>CBDCKW010000001.1:0-2499 GCA_965218435.1 Truepera sp.
TTCTCGATTAAGGAGTTTTAGATGAACGTCATCTTGTGGATCGTTACCGGGCTGCTGGCCGCCGTCTTCCTCTTAGCTGGCTCCACCAAGCTGTTCATTCCCAGGGAGAGACTAGCCAGGGCTCCTGGCGGAGGATGGGTAGAAGACTTTAGCTCCGGCTTCGTTAAGACGCTTGGAGGTATTGAAATCCTGGGTGCTATCGGCCTGATTCTGCCCGCCCTGCTCGGTATCGTGCCCGTTCTGGTGCCGCTGGCTGCCCTCGGTCTGGGTGTAATCATGGTCGGCGCGGCGGTCGTGGAGTTCCGCCGCCAAGAGTTTAGGCATGTGCTGCTGAACTTGACCTATCTTGCCCTGATCGCTTTCGTGGCGTGGGGGCGTTTTGATTCCGGGTCTCTCGGCGGCTAATTGAGGCGAAAGCTTTTAGATGTCAGGGTTGAAGTGACCGAGCAATCGGCTCCCAAGGCGACGGGAATCCTTGAGACAGCTGGTGACGACTTCGTTAAAGCAGTCTTTGCCCCTTGCAATAGGTTTATTGAAGACGCTTCAAACGCCCACATATCGGCTCTCCAACTGCATTTACTGATTACTGAAAGGACAATCTATCCGTGACTCGTTACCACCTGCTCCTTATCGGCGGCAGCCTCAGATCGCACTCGACTAATGCAGCCGTTTTAAAAACTGTCAAGATGCTAGCGCCTGCCGACGTCGAAGCGAACCTATACGAGGGTCTAGGCCAGCTGCCCCACTTCAATCCCGATGACGACGACGAAGGGGCGGCGCTCCACCCTGCCGTCGCCGACCTGCGCCTACGCATCCGGGACGCGGACGCCTTGCTGTTTTCCACCCCCGAGTACGCCGGAGGACTACCGGGTTCATTCAAAAACCTGCTCGACTGGACGGTCGGAGGTGGCGAAACTTACGGTAAGCCCGTAGCGTGGATCAACGCTTCCTCGCCAGCCTCGCCTACAGGTGGGGCCGACGCACACGCCTCGCTCCGTAAGGTGCTCGGATACACGGGCGCAGAAATCATCGAGGGTACCTGTGTCCATATTCCTGTTCTGCGGCAGGCGGTCGGCGGCGACGGGCTTATTAGACCTCCGGCGAAAGTCACGTAACTTGTAGGTCATAATTATAGAGCGCAGCGATGAGGTTGAGCCTGAGACCGAAACGGCGTCTTCTATGACGGTAAGTTTCTTTAAGAACGCGGAAGACTTTGAGCTTACGAATGACATGTTCAGCTACGATGCGTTCTCTGGCCAAGGTGCGGTTATGAGCTTTTTGTTCATAAGTGAGTACCTTGCCACGCCAGCGCTTATGCGGGGTGCGGCTGTTAGCGTGGAACTTAGCAACGCCTTGAAAGCCGCTGTCTGAGAGGAGTTGGGTGTCTTTATACAAGTGCTGGGCACAGCGACTCTGCTCGAGTAGCTTGAAGTCGTGTCGGCGTCCTTTGCCATAAGCTGTACTAAGGATGCACTTTGTCTTTAGGTTGACAAAAACCTGGCTCTTTTGCGTATGCTGTTTTTTCTTACCCGAGTAGTAAGCCCGCTGTTTTTTTGGGGCGTTCAATCGGTGATTCGGCGATGTCTACCACGACGACTTCTAAGTTGTGGTCATCGCGCAGTGCTTTACGCCCCGGTAGCGTGAAATCGCCCAAGCTGATGAGTGCTTCTTCCACTCGTTCTATCGTCCGCCGCACCGTACTTTCGTCAACCTGCCAGTCCTCTGCAAGATGAAAGTGCGTCCGATACTCTCGCCAAAAAGAAAGCGTCAGTACAAGTTGGTCTTCTAAACCTAAAGCGGGCGTGCGCCCTCGTTTCTTTTTCTTTAGCTCTCGTGCTTTAAGTATCTCTAACATTTTCGCAAACGTCGGCGGCTTGACCCCAAGTTTGCGCTTGAACTTCTCAGTCGGTAATGCCAGACTTCGCACGGTTTGCTCTCGCATTCTTACAGTCTGTCATCTTTGACCTACTTTCGCCGGAGGTCTATTCATGACCCCGAGCTGCGGCGCGAGCTCGAGACCGTGGTCACAACCCTCCTGAGGTACCTCGAGAACAAGTCAGCTGGATGACGAGGACGCTACAGCCCGCCGCGGACTTTTAGCGCACCTCTTGCAAGAGCACATCAAGGGAGCAGCCGAGTGTTTTCTCAGAAGGCTGATTGATGACCAAGAGTTACCTGAACGCATCGTCACCGATGGGCTTAGAAGCTACGGCGCGGCGATCAGGGAAATTCCCGAGCTGGGCGGTAGTGAACACATTACCGTTTCAGCCTTGAAGCGCCAGAACAACCTGATTGAGCAGAGTCATCGCCCTACCCGAGAGCAGGAGCGGCAACAACGAGGTTTTAGAGGATCGCAACGCGCTCAACGTTTTCTTTTTACGTATCCGCTTTGATGAGCAACCTTAAGGCTGAGATGGGCCAAGCTCGGTACCAACTCGGCTGTCAGCGCACCATTTATTACGTCGGAGGGTGCGTCCGTGCGGTGAGCAGAGATTAAAG
>CBDCKW010000002.1:0-52653 GCA_965218435.1 Truepera sp.
GCGCCTACTTATCGTGTTGGTGCGCATTAGATGACATGAGCGAAGAGAATGGGACGATTTACGTCTTACCTTATAGCCGTGCCGGTACGAGGGAGCTTGTCGAGCACGTTAAAGAAGAAGGCACAAACGACAGAGTTGGGTACCACGGCACGGACCCAGGCATTCCCGTTATCGTACCTGCAGGTAGTATCGCACTGTTCTCGAGCCTCACATTTCACAGCAGCGGTACCAACACGACGCCAAAGATGCGGCGCAGCTACTTAGCTCAGTATTCGGCGGAGCCGATGGGCAACGATGATGCTGAAAAAGGCACGAAGACCCTCGCCGTTCCTTTTATCAAAGAGGGTCGACGAATCTACGGGGGCGAGATGGCTGCAAAGTCTTAAGGTTTTGAGGTGGAACCCGCGAAAAAATGTTATGGTCTTAGCAAGACTCAATTAGATGTTCTCGTAGGGGCAGACCGTGCAACTGCATTGTAAAGCACAGACTGTTTGACAAAGAAACGCCTTGTCCAAGGGTACACATCTGTACCAAATCAAGTTGGATAAGTTACAGGAGAAGCGCATGACGGCTGTTTTAAGACTGTTAGCCACCGGCCTCGTCCTACTTTGTACCGTTGCCCAAGCCCAAACCACCGTGAAGGTGTTGTCACTTATAGCTGACGATGGCCGACCCGAATATGAAGATGCGGTCGCGGCCAAGTTCAACGCGGAGCATCCTGACATCGTCGTGCAGTTTGAAAGAATGGACAACGAAGACTTTAAGAAAAAACTTCCGACCCTATTGCAAACTAGCGACGCCCCCGACCTCTTTTACAGCTGGGGCGGCGGGATTTTAGAAGAGCAGGTAGCAGCCGGAGTCACGCGGGACATCACCAGCCTGCTTGACAGCGACTTCTTGCAGACGATGTCCCCCGCTGGCATGAACGCCTTTACCGTGGGTGGTAGTGTCGTGGGACTCCCTCAACAAGTATCGGAAGTGGGTTTTTGGTATAACCGAGCACTTGCCGAACAAGCGGGTATCGACGTTGAAGCGATTGAAACCTGGGACGACTTTTTGGCCGCCGTGCAAAAGGCGAAAGACGCAGGTTTAACGCCCATCTCGGTTGGCGGCAAAGACAAATGGCCGCTGCACTTTTACTGGTCTTACCTAGCGATGCGCGAAGCGGGCCAGCAGGGCTTTTTAGATGCGCAAAGTGGTGAGGGCGACGGTTTTGCCGCCGCGCCCTTCGTCAAAGCGGGCGAGGATTTCAAGCAGCTCATCGACATGCAGCCTTTCCAAGAGGGCTTTATGACCACAGGTGCCACCGATTCTTACGGCTTCTTTGGCGATGGCGGGGCCGTCTTCCTGCTCATGGGCAACTGGGTTTACACTGCGCAACGCGGCGCTTCGCAAAGCGGCGGCCTGGACGACGACCAGCTAGGTCTGCTCTCTTTTCCTTTGATAGAAGGCGGAGCCGGTGAAGCCACCGATACCTTGGGCGGTATCAACGGGTTTGTTGCAGCGAAAGATGCGCCCGACGAAGCGGTTACCTTTTTAGAGTACCTGATGGACGCTGACAACCAGATAGAAGCAGGTAAACTCGGTGTCTTTATTCCAATGGCAGTCGGCTCGGACGCCGGGCTTAGCAATCCGTTTTTTGCGCAGATTTCTCGTGACCTAGGCGAATCGCAGTGGCATCAGATTTTCCTTGATCAGGCGCTTGGTGCTGATGTCGGCGGCGTAGTCAATGATATTTCTGCTCAGCTCGCTACAGGTGACGTTGACCCGCAAACATCAGCTGAACTTGTTCAGGAAAGCTGGGAGTTGCGTTAGGAGTCGCGAGGCAACATCACTTCTGTGAAATAGTCAATGGGGCTTAGTTGTTTTTTGAAACAGCAGAAACAATCAAGCCCCATTGACTAAAAATTTTTCTGTTTGACGGAGAAACTATGGCAACGGCCTCGAGCGAGCGAACCTTACCCAAAACCAAACGTCGTTGGGGCAAAGCCGAGCAGCGGCGGCGCTTAAACGCTGTTCTTATCTTGTTGCCGCCCGCGCTGCTCATCTTTACAATTTTCGTTATCCTGCCAATATTTAGCGCAGGCCTTATGAGCTTTTACACCTATAAAGGTTACGGCCCACTCATCGACTTCAACGGCGTCAGCAACTATGTCTGGATGTTTAGTAAACGTACCCTAAACGTCTTTTTTGAGCCCGCTTTACGTAACACTGCGCTCATTCTCGCCACCTCGTTATTTGTGCAATTACCGTTAGCGCTCGTTTGCGCGCTGCTGATCTACAAAGAAACCTTTACCAACAGTATATTTCGGCTTATCTTTTTCTTGCCCTTCGTACTCTCAGAAGTTGCCAGTGGGCTTATCTGGGTTTATATGTTAGACGGGCGCAGCGGCGCAGTCGCGCCGCTTTTTCAGAACCTGCTCGGCAAGTCTTATTTTATCTTGGACGATAAAACCTGGTCGTTTGCTGCAGTGCTACTCGTGCTGGTATGGAAGTTTTTTGGCTACCACATGATTCTTTACATCGCGGGTTTGCAAGGCGTACCCAAAGAACTGACCGAGTCCGCTAGCATCGACGGCGCGTCGAACTGGCAAAGCGTGCTGTACATTAAAATCCCGCTTATCTCATACGCGCTTAAACTTTCGCTCTTTTTCGCGATTTTAGGTTCGTTTCAAGTTTTCGACCTCATCATCGGCCTCTACGGTCCCTCACCGCCTGAGCACGGCCAAACGCTGGCGACCTTTATTTACGAGTGGGGCTTATCGCGCCGTCAACGCTACGGTATCGCTTCAGCGGCGAGTATTATCTTGTTCGCCATCAGCATCGTCGTGGGGTTTAGCTATCAGTACTTCGTCATGGGTGACCAGAGCCTCTTCAAGAGGAAGCGTGTATGAGACTTGCGATCTACTTTAAGTACCTTTTTCTGCTCACCTTATCTGGCTTTGTGCTGCTCCCCATCTGGGCGACTTTTATCGGCGGTTTCAAGTCCACCGGCGAACTGCGCAACAACCCGGTGGGTTTGCCACAAGTGTGGCGTTTCGACGCTTATAGCGATATCCTCGGTTCACCCGCAACCTGGCGTTACGCGCTGAACTCGCTAAACATCGCTTTCTTTACAGTCTTTTTAGTCTTGATTGTTGCGTCGATGGCAGCTTTTACCTTTAGCCATCTCAAATTCGCCGGACAAGATTTCGTCTATTCGTATCTCCTGCTCGGGTTGATGTTTCCAGCTGCCGCCGCTATCGTACCGATTTTCGTTATCAATAACTCGTACCTGCACATCTTTAATACCCACTGGGCGGTGATCTTGCCGCAAGTCGCCTTTGGCATTGCAGGGTCAGTGCTGTTTTTTAGAGGGTTCTTTGAGCAACTACCACACGAATTGTTTGAGGCAGCGCGGGTTGACGGCATTGGCTATATCGGCTTTTACTTTCGCTTTATCATACCGCTGTCGCTGCCGATTCTGGCAACCGTAGGCGTTTTGACGCTAGTGACGTCGTGGAACGGCTATATGCTACCTCTAATTATGCTCGGGACCAATCCAGCGAACCATCCCTGGCCACTGGGGCTCGTCAACTATAGGGGCGAATTCTCGACCGAATGGAACCGGGTTATGGCCTTTATTTCGGTCAACTTACTCCCCGCTGTGGCGTTCTTTTTGCTCGCCCAGCGTTATATCGTCGCCGGTTTAACGGGGGGGGCAGTCAAAGGTTGAGATTTTGAGAAAAGTCAAGGTTAAACTCGTTCGGCGCTCAACTCTTGGCCACCTACCCACTTGAAAGGGAGTTCTAGTTATAGTGCAGTTAAAGGTTCAGCAGATTTTTATATGTCAAACTTAAGAAACACTTCTTAGTTCTCGACGAACTGACTCTAGTTATTGCACGACGGGTCAGGAAGCTCGTTAATTCAGGAGGTAGGTATAGCCGCGACCATCATCAGAGAGTATTAATGCCCACACGAAGCAAGCTATTGATGTCAGTTAATTTAAGTGGATAGTTCGACTAATTCCATGCAGGTTCTGTTCGATAACTTGTTTGAGGTGAGATCTACCGTACCGCAGGTAAGAAGTTGAGAAAGGAGGTTGCGAAACTTTATGTTCACCAGATCTATCTCAAGATCCGGTGTACTTCTCAAGATGGCGAAGTGGAACACAGCCTAACCAGTCCCATCGAATCTGCTTTTCCCAACAGCGCTCGGTAACCTTGTTACCTTTTCGATTAAGAGGTTGAAATGCCAGTCTACCAACACGCCAGTTATGGCGGCGAAACCGTCACCTTGCAAAACGAGTACCTCCGCGTCGAGGTTCACAAGCGGCTGACCGGTTGGGGCTGGGCCGAACTGTTGAGCCCGCAGGGCAAGTGCTTGGGTGTTTTGGAACATTTAGGCGAGCTGCTGCTGCGCGACCAGGAGATTCCGATGCGGCTCGAGGCCGAAACATGCAAACACACCCAAAACAGCGAAGGCGACACCCTAACCTTTAGCGTCAAATCCCTTATTGTCAAGGACAAGCTGAAGGGAACCTCTTTCGAAAGCTGGCTCCACTATCCGCTCGAGGTTCACTGCCTGGTGGGAGAAGTCAGGCTGACCTTAGTACCAGACGCGCCCCGGCTCATGATTTCTTGCCGCTATATATCCAAAGCTAACCAGTACGCCCGCTACGTGCGCGGCCCCTGGTTAAAGGTGGGCGCAGGTAGTTTTGGACATGACAAAACCGACGCCATCTTTCCCGGCGTCGAGTGGCTCGTCGGCGAGGAATGGTCGAGCGGCACCGACTGGTTCAAAGACCCCTGGGCCAAACGGTTTATGCCGCACCCGAACAAGGTCGCCATCCCGCTGATGGCGGTGAGTCACGAGGGCGTGGGCATCGGGATGGCCTGGAACCCTGTGCAGGACGCGACCGGTTGGTTCAATTACCGCAGACAAAAGCAGCAACCCGTATTCGCCTCGCCCAATTTTATCGACCGCTGCAATCAGCACCTGCTGGGGCTGATGCTGCCGGACGCGGAGGTGGAAGCTTTAGAAAACCAGGTTTACGCCGAGCCGCCGCTCGAGCTCCACCATGAACAGTGGCTCCACTTCGACGCAGAAATTTTCTTGACCCAAGGTACTAGCTTGGACGTCGTAGCGGACTACGTTAAACGGCGCGGTTTGCCTCCACCACCGGAACCGCGCTGGTCTTTTGAAGATGCGCTTCACCGCATCGCCGACGCCTACACCACACACCTGTGGCACGAAGGCAAAGGCTTCGGCACGGCGCAGACAGAAAACTCGGTTCAGCCAAAACTCCCGCGTTTCGCCCCGGCTTATGTGGCACGCTATGCAAGCACAGAAACGGCGACGCGCTTGGCGGAAAAGCTCGAGTGGGTCAGAGCGCAGCCTGAACATGAAAAATATCTGCCCTTGCGTGAAAAGAACCTGTCTCGAGACGCCTTGCTCGAGCACGGACGAGGTTTGCTCGAGGCGCAGCAGGAGAACGGCGCGTTCCCGTTCGATCCGGCAGGGCGGCACTACCGCAAAGACGACTTCATCGTAGCGACGACCTTTTTAGAACCGATGGGCCACGCTCAGGACACGGCCCTGGATATTACGATATTGCCGGTGCTCGAGCTGCTTTATCTCACAGAAACTACAGATGAATCCGAGTTTGCCGACGCCGCCCGCAAAGCGCTCGACTACTGTTTGGAGATGCAACGTCCCGAAGGCGGCGACTACTGGGAAACGCCGCTCCACAGCCCCAACCTGCTCGCCGCCGGACACGCCGCCGTCGCCTATTATCTCGGGTATCGGCACTTCAGGGACGACCGTTATTTACAAAAGGCACGCCACTGGCTGCGTGCGCTGTTGCCGTTCACCCATCTGTGGGAGCCTGACGCGGCCCCCGCGCTTTACAACACCAAACCCTGCTTGTGCGCGAGCGATTGGTACTTCGCCAACTGGGTACGCGACCACGTGCAGTGGGAGGTCTTAGAGACTTTTGCGCTCTCGAGTCACTACGGCATCGACTGGAAAACCGTCGACCCAGACATCGACTGGCGTCGCTACCAACAGGGCGTCACCACGGCGGCGTTGCGCTGGATGCTTGGCGCTAACGAGAAAACCTGGTTGCCTCACAATTTGCCGGACACGCTCGAGCTGTTCGAGCAGGGTTTGCTGGATACCTGTTTCGCTGACACCCACAACAGCGTGACCGGAAACTACGGGGGGATGGCGATTCCGCCGGATGTTATCGCCATCAACCTGTTAGACCTTTTGCAAAAAGAACAAAACGGTTCAGCTTAAATACTGAAAGAGAGGTCACATGTGAAAGCCTTAGTTTGGGAAGCTCCGAAAAAGATGGTGATGCGGGAACAAGAAGACCTTACGCCACAAGCGGACGAGGTGCTCGTCAAGGTCGCCTACGCGGGCATCTGCGGTTCCGAATTGAGTGGATATCTAGGCCACAACGCGCTGCGGGTGCCGCCACTAGTCATGGGGCACGAGTTTTCGGGGGAAATTGTAGCACTCGGGTCTGACGCTAGACGCCTCAATCCGGCTTTAGCCGAGGGTCAGCCGGTCACCGTCAACCCGCTCTCGTGTAAAGCGGACTCGGACTTTCAGCGGCGTGGCCTCGACCATCTCTGCCCGTCGCGGGCGCTGCTCGGCGCACACCGTCCGGGAGCTTACGCCGACTACGTGAGCGTGCCGGCGCAGTCCGTCATGCTTCTCCCTGAAACGATGTCGCTGCGTACCGGTGCATTGACCGAGCCCGTCGCCTGCGCCGTGCGTATCGGCGAACTCGCGGGGGCGGTGCGCGGGCAGGACTGTTTGATTATCGGAGCCGGGCCTATCGGCCTTTTGAGCCTGCAAGTGCTCTTGAACAACGGCGCGAAGCGCGTCTTTATCGCCGACTTGGACGCCGAGCGGCTGGCGATGGGCGCAGCTCTCGGCGGCGAGACCATTGACCCGCGTGGCAACGATACGGTCGAGGTCGTCAAAACGGCGACGGATGGACGTAGGGTGCCGGTCGCCGTGGACGCCGTCGGTACGGCGGGTACGCGCTCGCAGTGCGTCGCCGCCGCTACAACTACCGGCAAGGTCATCCTGAGCGGACTGCACGAAGAGACGAGCACCATTCCCGCCGCCGACATCATCCGCCGGGAAATCACCCTGCGCGGCTCGTTCGCGTACTCGCCCGCGAACTTCAAACGGGCGCTCGAGCTACTCGAGCAAGGTGCAGTCCGCCTCGACCCCTGGATTACCGAAGCGCCCCTGGCCGACGGCGGCACCTGGTTCGACCGTTTGCTGGACGCGCCCGGCAACGTCTCGAAAGTGTTGCTCGTTCCGTAGGTTTATGAATTTCCTCCGTCCCTCAGCTTTCGTCTGCATCTCCGAGGTTCGCTCGTGAAAAAGATTCGCGTCGCCGTCATCGGCACCGGTTGGTGGGCGAGCGACGTTCACATCCCGGCTTTGCTCGAGAACCCACGAGCAGACCTAGCGGCCCTTTGTGATTTGAGCGCCGAGCGGTTACAAGCGACCGCCGCCAAGTACGACGTGTCCGCCGCCTACACCGATTTCGAAACGATGCTTGCGGAACAAGCTCTCGACGCCGCTGTCGTCGCCTCGTCCAACGCCAGCCACTATGAAGTTGCGAAAGTTTGCCTCGAGCACGGTCTTCACGTCCTCGTCGAAAAGCCCTTGACGCTCCGCGCGCAAGAAGCAAAGGAATTGCTCGAGCTTGCCACGGCCAAAGAGCGCCAACTCATCGTCGGCTACTCCTTCAACTTTTTGCCGTTTGCCAAGCGAGTAAAGGAAGTGTTCGGCTCGGGCGACCTCGGGCGAATTCAATACGTGCAGGCGGTTTACAGCTCCGACATGACACCTTTTTTTCAAGGAACTTTCAGCCGAGACTTCGCCGTTCACGGCCCGGCTCAGTACGTCGACCCCGCGCAACTGGGCGGCGGACACGGGCAGGTGCAAGTCACACACGCTTTAGGCTTGCTTTTTTTTCTCACCGACTTACGCCCCGCCCGCGTCGCCGCCCTGATGGCAAAGCATGATTCACCCGTCGATGTAGTCGACGCCATGACGGTCACTTTTGAAAACGGCGCGCTCGGCACCATAGGCGGCACGGGCAACCAGCAAGGCGTGGTGTTCCGGCTGCTCATCAGCTGTGAACGTGGCTGGGTGGACATCGACGCGGGCGCGCAGCGGGCGACGGTTCATAGGCGTGACGCCGAACTCGAGGACATCGCCGCAAAGCCCATGAGCAACATCGGCAAGTTGCCGTCACAAAACTTGGTCGAGGTGGCATTGGGAGAAGCCGACAACGGCTCGCCCGCGGCGGGAGGACGGCGGGCGGTGGAGGTGCTCGAGGCCGCCTACCTGTCAGCGGCTCGAGACGGCATCTTTTTAGGTACAGAGGAGCTTTATGAAAATCACTGAGGTACAGGCCGTTCGGGTCAAGTTTCCAGAGCGGCAAGGCGGCACCCCACCTAGTCGCGACCCGTGGGTCAAAACCGATGAAGTTGCCAACCCGATGTCGCGCTATCCGCATGTCAAGCAGCACCGCAATTTGTGGCTGCCCAAAACCTGGGAGCAGGTGTGGTGCAAGGTCACGCTTCAAGACGGCACCTGGGGGCTGGGACTGACCGACCACGGGCGTGTGACGGCGGCTATCATCGACGACCACCTTGCCCCGAACTTAATCGGTGAAGACGGTTTGGCGATTGAAAAACTTTCCGACATGATGTTTCGGATGACAAAGGTTTACGGCTCGCCCGGCCTGGCGTCTTACGCGGTGAGTGCAGTAGATTTGGCCCTCTGGGACGCGAAAGCCAAGCTCTTGGGGCTACCCGTTTACAGCTTGTTGGGCGGGCCTCAAAAAGACAAGCTTTTTTGCTACGTCACGGGCAATGATACCGACTGGTACGAGGAACTGAACTTTAAGGCTTACAAGCTTGCTTGCCCTTACGGCCCTGCGGACGGGCTCGAGGGCTTAGAGAAAAACGAAGCCTTCGTGGCAAAGGTACGCGAACAGATCGGCGACAGTTGTGAACTGATGCTCGACTGCTGGATGGCCTTCGATGTCGAGTACACGGTGCGCTTGGCCGAGCGGCTGCGCCCCTACCGGCTGAAGTGGTTGGAGGAGTGCCTGCTCTCCGAAGATTTCGACGCCCACGTCGATTTGCGCCGCCGTTTGCCGTGGCAGACGCTCACCACGGGCGAACACTGGTATACGCACGTGCCTTTTCAGTGGGCGCTCCGGCATGATGTGGTCGATATTTTACAACCCGACATCAACTGGTGTGGCGGCCTCACCACCTGCTTGAAGATTACCGCCGCAGCGGAAGCGAGCGGTAAAAGCGTCATCTTGCACGGGGGCGGGCGCAACCCTTACGGGCAGCACTTCAGCTACGCGATGTCTGCGGTGCCGTGGCTCGAGTACTTTATCGGCTCTCCTCCCGGCGTGCCGCTGGAAGAGACTGTCCAAGTTCCGGGGCAAGCTGTGTGTAAAGACGGCTTTCTGGTGCCGAACGACGCCCCCGGTTTTGGGTTGGAGATTCCCGAGGACTGGCTCGAGCCTTTCTTTTCGTGATCATCGACAGCCACAGCCACGCCTGGGAAACCTGGCCTTACGAGCCGCCTGTCCCCGACCCTAAAACGCGCGGCGGGGCTGAACAACTGCTTTACGAAATGGATGTAAGCGGCGTCGCTCAGGCTGTTCTGGTTAGCGCGAACATCGACCACAACCCCGAGAATAACGCCTACGTCGCCGCGCAGGTGAGGCGTTACCCCGAGCGCTTGCACCAGTTTGCCGATGTGGACTGCGCTTGGTCTGCGACCTACCACACGCCCGGCGCGGCTGAGCGTTTGCGAGACGCCGCCGCGCGGTATCCCATCAAAGGTTTTACGCATTACCTGAGAGCCGAGGATGACGGCAGCTGGCTCTACAGCGAAGAAGGCTTAGCGTTTTTTGCGGCAGCCGCCGAACTCAAGCTTATCGCCAGCACCTCGTGTGCGCCTCACCAGCAAGCCGCCCTCCGCAAGGTAGCGGAGCGGTTTCCGGATTTACCCATTCTCGTGCATCACCTCGGGCATCCTCAGGTTGGTCATGAAGCGCAGCTTGCGGAGGTTTTGGCTTCAGCGCGACACCCCAACATCCACCTCAAGCTGTCCGGTTTTTACTACACGGTAGCGGACGCGACGTGGGATTTTCCTTACCGCAGCACACACGGACTCGTTCGGGCGCTCTACGACGGGTTCGGCGGAGAACGTCTCTGCTGGGGCTCGGATTATCCAGTCGTACGGGGGTTTATGACCTACCGGCAGGCTTTAGAAGCGTTCAGGACGCACTGTGACTTTATCTCCCAAGACGGCCGCACGATGATTTTAGGGGCGACTCTGGCGCGGCTACTCGAGCAAGCCCGCCCCGTCAATCTAGAGGAGCGCGGATGATACCGACGTTTGCAGTAGACGTTATTTCAAATGTGAAACCTAACACGAACCTCGAGAATAAACACCGGGACGTGCCCAAATGATTACGGTCGGCACTCTGCGAACCGAATACGCCGAGTTTCCGCTGGGTATCGACGTGCTTCCGCGCCTCAGCTGGACGCTGACTTCACCCGAACGCGGCGTCCGTCAGAGGGCCTATCAGGTGCTGGTCGCCTCGAGCGCCGTAGAATTAGCGCAAGACCGGGGCGAGGTTTGGGACACGGGCAAAGTCTCCTCGGACAGGTCGGTTCACATCGTGTATGAGGGCCAACCCCTCACATCGGCGACCCGGTATCACTGGAAGGTACGCGTTTGGGACGAAAACGATACGCCGTCGGCGTGGAGCGAACCCGCTTGGTGGGAGATGGGCTTGCTGGAACCTGACGCCTGGGTTGGGTCGTGGATTGGCGGGCTGCCGCCCGTTAGCGCGGGGTCGCAGCCGTGTCCGTTTTTACGGCGCACCTTCGACGTGAACCGAGAGGTCACCAGCGCGCGCCTTTACGTCACGGCGCTGGGTCTGTACGAACTTCAGCTGAACGGGCAACGCGTCGGACAAGACCTGCTCGTCCCCGGCTGGACAGACTACAACCGGCGCGTCGAATACCTTACCTACGACGTGACGGGGTACCTCCGTGAGGGCGAAAACGTACTCGGGGCCACTCTCGGCGACGGTTGGGCGTGCGGGTATCTGGTGTGGGAGCACAACAACCGCTTGTGGAGCGAGCAGCCCTTGCTGCTGGCTCAGCTTACGTTGACCTACCAAAACGGCACCCGCGAGGTCATCGCTACAGACGCCGACTGGCGTATCCGAACCGGGCCTCTGCTCAGCTCTGACCTCTATAACGGCGAGCACTACGACGCGCGGCTCGAGCTAGGCGGTTGGGCTGAACCTGGTTTCGACGCTGCGGGCTGGGAGCCGGTCACGGTATCCGAACAACCTCGTCGCAACTTGGTCGCCAAACGGATGCCACCCGTTCGAGCGGTCGCTGAACTGAAACCCGTCACCCTGAATGAACCCCAACCGGGCCGGTACATTTTCGACCTGGGTCAAAATATCGTCGGTTGGGCGCGTTTAAGGGCGCAGGGCGAGGCGGGCAACAAGGTCACGCTGCGTTTCGCGGAACGCCTCAACCCGGACGGGACACTCTATACCGAAGCCTTACGCACAGCTAGGGCGACGGACACGTATATTTTCAAAGGTCAGGGCGAAGAGGTCTACGAACCGCGCTTTACCTTTCACGGTTTTCAGTACGTCGAGGTCACGGGCCTGAACACGCCGCCCACTTTGGACACAGTTACGGGCGTCGTTTTACACACGGATTTGCCACAAACTGGACATTTTGAATGTTCCGACCCGCTGGTCAACCAGCTTCAGTCGAACATCCTCTGGGGTCAAAAGGGAAACTTTCTCGAGGTTCCTACCGACTGCCCGCAGCGCGACGAACGGCTCGGCTGGACGGGGGACGCGCAGGTATTTATCCGCACGGCCTGCTTTAACCTAGATGTTGCCCCCTTTTTTACCAAATGGCTGATAGACCTAGAAGACGCGCAGCTAGAAGACGGTTCGGTGCCACACGTCGTCCCGAACGTGGTGCCGGGGAGCGGCGCTGCAGCCTGGGCGGACGCCATAGTGATCTGCCCCTGGACGATCTATCAGTGGTACGGCGACACCCGCGTGCTCGAGACGCACTACACAGCGATGACGCGCTGGCTCGGGTACATGGAGACGACCAGCGACGCACTTGTTCGGCCCGACGACGGCTTTGGCGACTGGCTCGCTACCAACGCCAAAACCCCAGACGACGCGCCCACACCCAAAGACCTCATCGGTACGGCGTACTTCGCCCACTGCGCGTCGCTAATGACGAATATCGCGGCAGTTTTAGGTAGAGAAAGCGACCGCAAACATTTTGAGGCACTCACTAAAAACGTCACGGCGGCGTTCAATCAAGCTTTTGTCACCGAAAGCGGTCGGGTCGTCGGTCACACCCAGACCGGTTATCTGCTGGCTCTGGCCTTCGACCTGCTGCCTGAAGACAAGCGTGAGACGGCGCTGGACTACCTCGTCGGCGATTTGGAAAAGCGCGGCTGGCACCTGACCACGGGTTTCGTCGGTACACCGCTGCTGGCCCCCACCCTGAGCCGCTTCGGTCGCACGGACGCCGCCTACAAGTTACTTATGCAGACGAGCTACCCCTCGTGGCTATTCCCGGTTACGCAGGGCGCGACGACGATGTGGGAACGCTGGGACGGCTGGACGGAGGTGCGCGGTTTTCAAGACCCGGGGATGAACTCGTTTAACCACTACGCTTACGGCGCGGTGGGCGAGTGGCTTTACGCCACGGTCGCAGGGCTGGGCTTCGACCAGCCGGGGTACCAGCACATCCGCATCAGGCCACAACCGGGCGGCGGTTTGACGGCGGCTCGAGCCGAACTCGAGACAATTCACGGCCCTGTGGTGAGCGACTGGCACCTTGAAAACGAAGTGTTTACACTCCGCCTCGAGATTCCGGTCAACACGGCGGCAACCGTCATAATCTCGGCGTCGTCAGTGCAAGCCGTCACTGAAAGCACCAAACCGCTCAGCGAAACTGCAGGCGTCGAAAGTGTTGAAGGAGAAAACGAGCAGGTGACGCTCGAGCTTGGGTCCGGCAGCTACACGTTTCGGGTGGGGCAGCTCGAGCCGGACGTGTCTAAAAAGGATAGGAGCATGTAAACCCCGGTCTTACTAAACGAAACGGTTCCGCAACGTGCCCATTTTCTCGACTTTCAACGCCACCACGTCACCCCGTTTCAGGTAGGTGTCTCGCTCGGCACCTGAACCGTCACCCACCGTGCCGGAGCCGAGAATTTCACCGGGATAAAGGTACTCGCCTTGCGAGGCGTAGGCAATGATGTCTTCAAACCGCCAGTAGACGCTGCCCAGGTTCGCCTTGCACCACAGCTCGTCGTTAACGCGGGCTTCCATTTCGAGGGTGTAAATGTCCGGAATCTCATCCGCTGTAACGAGGTAAGGGCCGAAGACGTTGGCTCTGGTAAAGTCCTTGCTCTTCGCAGGGCCGAGACCGACCGACATTTCGCGCGCCTGGATTTTGCGCTCGGTAAGGTCGTTGAAAATCATGTAACCGAAAACGTGTTCAAACGCCCGCTCACGCGCAATGTCGCCGCCCCCTTTGCCGATAACAAGCGCGATTTCAAACTCGATGTCGATTTCGTTTACGTTCTCAGGGATGGGAATGTCGTCGCCGTGCGTAGCGACGCTGCCGGGATTGCCCTTGTAGTAGACGGGCAGGTTGTACCATTCGGGCGGAATTTCGCGCCCAAGTTTGGGATAGATGTTGGTCAGGTGGGTTTCAAAAGCTAAAAAATCGCGGATGAGGGGTGAACGCGAAACGGGCGCAAGCATGGTGAGGTCGGCTGGTTCAAAGAGTGCTTCATCCCCTTTTCCCTTTTGCGCCCAAGCCAGGGTTTCACGGGCGGCCTCGAGCGCCACCTCACCCCCTTCGATAAAGCTCACCATCGTATCAGGGAACAGAGCTGCGGCAATTCGCCGGGCTGCCTCCCGGGTCAGCCCTCTAGCCTCGAGTAACAGGCTGTGGGCCAACGCCAGGTCGAGCACCTTGTCGGTTGCGGTCATCGCCCCGATTCGCGTCACATCCCCGAGCGGAGTCGTCAGTTGGTAAGAAACGAGTTTCATTTTGGTACACACACCTTTTTAGAGCGAGAAGGAAGGAACAGGAAGTAAGAAGGTTGCAAACTTTTTATGAGTAACGCTTGTCGCAAACCGAAACGATTTTTCAAACTGCCTAGTGACTTTGTTCAGCTGACTACCGGCTCGTAAAGCTCCCGCTCGCGCTTGTCGAGCAAAGGGATAATCGTTCCTTCGATAATCTCTTTGAAATGGGATGTATCCCGGTGGGCAGCGAGGGCAGCCTCGTCGGTATAATGCTCATAGAGTAAAAAGAAATCCGGGTCGTCCGCTGACCGGCAGACGTGGTAGAGGGTGCAACCTGGTTCGTCGGCTTCGACCAGAGGGGCCATTTGTTTCAGCGCGGCCGCAACTTCGTCGCCTTTGCTCTTTTTGACGTGGTACTTCGCTACCAACACAACCATATCTTCTCCTTAACTTTTGTCTTACAACCTATCGTCTTAAACCAGGTACTCGAGCGCCTCACCCTTAAACAAACGGAGCACATTGAGCCAGAGCGTCTGCGAATCTCGGATGTGCGTCCAGTGGCCCTGCCAGGCGCTGTGCGGGGTGAGCGTTACCTTATCGTTCAGGTCGTGAAGCGCGTGTAGGGGGTCGTCAACGGGCAAAGGCTCTTCGGCAAACACGTCGAGCGCCGCGCCGCCCAAACGCTCTTCTTGCAAGGCTCGGACGAGCGCGTCCTGGTCTACCAGTTTGCCCCGAGCAGTGTTGATGAACAGAGCCGAAGGCTTCATCAGCGCAAATTCTCGCGCCCCGACGATGCCGCGCGTTTGCTCATTCAAGGCAAGTTGCACGCTCAACACGTCCGAGCGGCAAAAAAGGTAGTCCCAGTCGACGTAAGTTACGCCGTAAACGCGTTCCAAATCAGGAAAACGCTGGATGTCCCAGTAGAGCGTCCGCATATCGAAAGCCTGGGCGACGCGGGCAATGGGCCGCGCGATTTCACCGAAGCCGAGTAACCCCAATGTGAGGTCTCGAGCAAGCGTCAACCCGGCAAGGCGGTCTTGCTTCCACTGCCCATTCGCCTCGTAAGCTCGAGCCGCCATCACGCCTCGCTGCGCCGGAAGGCGTTTGAGATGGTTGAGGATAAGCGCCCAGGTATGTTCAGCTACGGCGATATAGTTGACTAACGGTGTTGCGGCTACCGGAACCTTTAGGGCTCGAGCCGTTTCTACAGGAACGCCCCGGTAGTCCTGACCAAGGTGCTGAATAAGACGCAAGTGCCGGGCTTGCTCGAGAAGTTCCGGCGGCACCGTCTCTTTGTGGACGATGAGTACGTCTGCGTCGGGGAGAGCGGCAGCCAGCTCGTCTTCAGTGTGAACCTCATACAGCTCGAGTGGGTACTCTCTAAACATCTCTGCCAAGCTCATTACCTTTTTAGCAGCGTCCGGGTCTTCCGACAAAAGCTGCACCTGATTAACCCCGTCCCACTCGTTCCAGGCGCGCATCCCCCACAAGACGTTGCCGATGTTGTCCCACACGACGACTTTCATCAGCTACACGTCAGCTTCGGCTCGAGTATGCCCAAGCTCGAGCGAACACACGTTTGCCGTTGGCGAGGATGACCTCACTGCTCTCCCCGTCGCTGGGTTTGAGTTCCATTGAAAGGATGGGCGTGACGCCCAAACGTTTACGGGCGCAAGTCCAAAAGTCGAGCGCGTGCAACTCGTCCAAAAAAGCCGTCACTTCCGGCACGTCGTTGACGCCTAGGGGATGACCGAAACGCGGATGAAAATCGCCGTAAAGCGGGCTCTCGGGATGAGCCGCGACGCAGTTACCGATATGGACGTGGAGCAGGTGAGAGGCTGCCGCGCGAAGCGCCTCTGCGGGTGTTTCCTTGAGCAGCGGCAAATGGCTGAGGTCGACTGTCAGGCCGAAATTGTCGCGCGCGACCGCATCGGCAAACGCAGCAGCTTCGGTGGTGGGGCCGATGAGCCGCTTTTTCTCCACGTCCCGGTCGAAGTTCTCGAGAACCAGGTGGAGCCGCTGCGTGCTCGAGTGCACGTCGGCGTAATCGCAGAGGTCTTGCACGTCCTGGATGAACCGCTCGAGCGTAGCCTCTCTATTTTCTTTGCCGGAGTCTTTCGGCGAGGCAATCATGGCGAGGGGCGCACCGAAAAAAATCGACTGGTCGAGAAGTATCTTGAGCCGCGCCTTGGCCTCTCGCCTGGCGCTGTCGTCTTCGCTCCCCAACCCGAGGTTGTCGAAAATAATGGGCAGGATAGGGAGGTGAACAACCTGCACGGCAGCGGCGCTGAGGAGGGCTCGAGTCTCCCGAGCAATAGCAGGATTCTCAATCGGGGCGATTTCAACCGCGCCGAACCAGGGGTCGGCGGCGACGGCGTGCAGCGAGCCTAGCAGCTTGCTTTCGTCGCTGCGGGTTTCCAGATAAACGAGAGGGTGTACGACGCCGAAATCCATAAGGTCAGTCCAGGGCAACATCAGTGAGCCTTCCGTGCAGCGAGAACTTCTTGTTGATAGGGAAGCGGTTCGGGGCTCAGCAGTTCTTCGATGTGCATAAAGCGCTCGAGTCGTTCGGACTCGAGAAAGCCGTACATCAGCGCGAGCGAGCGCAGCCCGTCTTGTCCCGAAACTTCGGGCTCGCGGTTTGTAAGGATTGCCTGTGCGAAATCGTCGTACTCTACGGCGAGCAGGTTGGCGTCGATGTCGCTCCAAGGCAAGGTGTAGGAGGTCAGCCGTGCGCCGCCGAACAGCGCCGCTGTCGCCTCATCGAGCGTGAAATCCGGGATGAGGGCGAGTTGCTCTTCCTCCGTGAGCACCACATCTCGACCTTCACGGCGTTGTACCAGTTTTAAGGGTTTGCCGGTGCGGTCGGGTGGAATGCTCAAGGACCCGCCCGTGCCGTACATCATCCGGCTGAACTGTTGTTCACCGCGCCCCGCAAGGTTGAGCAGCAGATTGGCAATCGCGCCGCTTTCAAAGCGCGCGACGCCGACCGTGAGGTCTTCGGCGCTGACGGCGTACCAGCTGCCGTTCGCATCTACGCGGCGCTGGTCGACCGTCCGGTTCATACCCACCACGCTCCCGATAGGACCGAGATAGAACTCGAGCAAGTCCGTGTAATGCACGCCCATATCGAGCACGATGCCGCCAGTTTCTTTCTGATGTCGCCAGGGCGTGATGACGACTCGTTCACCGCCTCCTGATGAGGCTTGGACGGCTAAAAACACCTGCCCTAATGTATCCCCTTCGATGAGAGCCTTGGCGAGGCGGTTGATAGGGTCACGGCGGTAGTTCTCAGCGACGGCTAATTTGCATCCGGCGTCGGCGGTAGCTCGAACGAGTTGTAGACCTTGCGGAACCGTCAGGGCAATAGGTTTTTCCACCATGACGTGAACGCCCACCGCGAACGCCTCGAGCCCGATAAGGACGTGCGTGTCGGGCGAACTTGTGATATCGAGCGCGTCCAGGTGCGGCAGGGCGCGGTGCAGGTCGGCAAAACTAGCAAAAACTTGGGGGCGACGCCCGAACAGGTCATGAGCTAGGTCAGCGACACCTTCCCCCTGTCCCTGCACCGGGTCGCCGACGCCGATAAGTTCGAACTCGAGCCTGCCTATGTCGTGCAATTTCTTGAGTCCCAGCAGGTGACGCCGCGCCATGCCCCCGCAGCCGCATAAACCGAGCGCCAAAGTCATGGATTTACGCCCAATGAATAGCCCAAACCGCGCAGATAGTCGGCATTGACCTTTGCGCTGCGCAGCGGTGAAACGTCGCTGCGGCTCTGCTCTACAACCACCCAGCCCGGATACTGCTGCGCGTCAAGCTGTTTTAGAAACGCAGAAAAGTTGATACCCAAACTCCCTTCACCCAGCTCGACAAACTTGCCCTTCGCCCAGTCTTTCAGGTGCAGGTAGCCGATACGGTCGCGGTACTTTTCAAGATGCTTCAGCGGGTCTTCTTCGACCAGAGCGATGTGTGAAACGTCTAGACAAAGTTTGAGCCGCTGCGTCTGCGTCATAAGCGTGTCGATTTCCTCTTCGGTTTCTACGGTGCAGGCGACGTGCGGGTGGTACGAGACGACGACACCTTGCTCGGCCCCGTACACTGCCAAAGCTTCACAAAACCGGGCCAGGTCTTTGTACTCTTTGGCGGTAGGAGGACGCCAGCGCAAGCGGCTCCCCCCGACGAGACCGTAAGCCTCAGCGCCCAACTCGGCGGCGTAGTCGATACGGCGCTGCTGCACCGTGAACTGCGTTGCGTCCGTCGGTAAACCGACTGAGCCGAAAAACGTTGCTGCGGTTAGATTCGCGCGCTCGAGCTGACTCCGACAGTGCGCCACGGGTCCCAACCAGTTCAGCGGCTGCGCAAACATTTCGACCGCCTGCCAGCCGACCTGGTGAATCTCTGCAAACATATCCTCTAGAGGATACGTTTCTCCCCAGTTCAGGGTGCTGTAAGCAAACCGTAACAATCTCGTCCTTCCAGACAACTTTCAGTCATTTTACTTTTAAATTGTGTAGAATCATCAGCTATCAGGCTGTGTTGACGTTTGCCGTCTGTGACAGCTTTAACCGTGTGGTGAGCCTAAAAACCTGCGCTCTGCAGTCTCGTTACCCCTCGCTTTCTACTTCTCCCCTCCAGCCCGCAAACCTTACGGTAGCTAGGTTAAAACGTCACCAAAACCTACTTCACACCTGTTAGCGCGATGCCCTCGAGCAGATAGCGCTGCACAAAGGCGTAGAGTGCCAGCGGCGGGATGACCAGCAGGAGCGACAGGGCCGCCACGTACTGCACTTGAGGCTGCCCGTAAAAGCCTTGAAAAATGTTGTTGAGTCCCTGTGCGAGCGTCCACTTTTCAGGTGTTACTAAAAAGATGATTGGGCCAAAGAGGTCAGTCCAACCCGCGAGAAAAGTTAGGGTGCTGACTACCACGACGGGCGAGACACTCAGGGGCATGATGATGCGGGTGAAAATCTGCCAGCGGTTGGCTCCGTCGATAATGGCAGCCTCGTCGAGTTCGACGGGCAAGGTCATAAAGAACTGGCGGAACAAAAAGATGTTGAACGCCCCGCCGCCGAAAAAAGCAGGTACCGTAAGCGGCAAAAAGGTATTGAGCCAGCCTACATTGGCAAAGATGATGTAGAGCGGAATGAGCGTCACCGTGCTCGGTAGCATGAGCGTGGCGAGGACAAGGATAAAGAGCACATTGCGTCCCGGAAACCTGAGTCTGGCAAACCCATAGCCGCACAGAGCCGCCGACGAGACCGTACCGATCACTTGCAAACCGACGATAACAGCGCTGTTAAACAAAAACCGCCAGAACGGGGCGCGGTTCCACGCCACCGAGTAGTTCGACCACTGCGGCGTTTCAGGCAGCACTTTGGGCGGCAGCGTATTGATCTCGCCGGGGCTCATGAGCGAGCGCGACATTAGGTAAAAAAGCGGAAACAAAAAGACCAAAGCCAGCGCTGTGAGCGCAACGTAGATGAGGATCGCCGAAAGCCGCTTTTGCCCGCTCATCGAACTCCAGCGGTTGCCGGTCAGCGTGCCGGACGTTGCCGTCGCCATCAGCGTGTCTCACCCTCGTAATAGACCCAGCCGCTGGTACGGAAAATGAGCACCGTCAGCAGCAAGATAATCACGAAGAACACCCAGGCGATAGCCGAGGCGTAGCCCATCTGAAAGTTTTGAAAGCCCTCCTGGTAGATTTTGAGCACGATAAAAAGCGTTGAGTTCGCTGGCCCACCGGCGGTGAGCACAAAGACCTGAATAAAGGTCTGCAAACTGGTAATCACCCCAATCACCAGGTTGAAAAAGATAACCGGGGTGAGCATCGGCACCGTGACGTGCCAGAAGCGCCTGAGAGGACTCGCCCCGTCCACCTTGGCGGCGTCGTAGAGGCTGCCGGGAATCGACTGCAGCCCGGCAAGCCAGATAATCGTGCTTGCCCCGATACCCCACAGACTCATGACGATAAGGGCGTTCAGCGCCGTTTCCGGACGGCTTACCCAGGTGTATTCGGGGAGCCCGAGCGAACGTAACAGGTAGTTGGCGATCCCGTAGCGCACGCTGTACAGGTCGGCGAAGAGGATGGCGGTGGCGACCGGCGGTACTACCACGGGGATATAAAAAATCGCCCGGTAGATAGAAATTCCGCGCAAAGGGCGGAGGAGCAAGATCGACAGCAGGCCCGACAAGATCAGACTGAGCGGTACCGAAATAAGCGCGTAACGAAAGGTAACGCGCAGGCTGATCCAGAAGGTGTCGTCTGCGAACAGCCTGCGAAAGTTTTCCAGACCCGTCCACTTCGGCGGCGAAAGGATGTCGTAACTCGTAAAGCTGTAATAGAGCGACAGGAGCATCGGCCCCATGGTGAAAAAAACGAGGCCGAGGATGACCGGTAGTACGAACAGATAACCGGTCAACCAACCCTGCACCTTTCGCCTCGAGGGTAGCGAACGATTGCGCTCATCGACCACTGCCTACCCCTTACTGTGCCTGCTGAACGGCCTGCTGAATCTCTTCTGCCCAGCTCGAGACCATCTCTGCGGGGGTGGTGGTGCCGAGCATGACGCTTTCCATCAGGGTATCTCTGGCGGTATTGACGGCTCCAGCGGCTCCGGCGGGGAGGCGCGGCTCGAGCGGCAGGGTATCCGCTTCTGGGTAGAGCGTAAACGCCTCGTAGTCGAGGCCTTCTTTGGGTACGCTCGTCCATACCGGGTCATCGGCTAAAGACTTGAGCACGGGGACAGCGTTACCCGTGCTGCTGAAGATGCGCTGGCCTTCTTCGCTCACGATAAAGTTGAGGAGCGCCCAGGCTTCGTTGGGGTGCTCGGTACCCGCATAGATGCCGTAGCCACTCGTACCGGTACCGACGCGGTGCTCGTTGGGGAACGCCGGAAAAGTAGCGACGTTCCAGTCGAACTTGCCCTCTGCGTTTTCGTTAACGACTTGTACCAAGGGGCGTACGTGAAACCACATCGCGGTCTGCCCGTTGATGAAGGTTTCCGGGTCACTTTCGGCAAAGTTGGTCGCTACACCCTCTTGTACAAGCTTGTAGAGCGCTTCGACGCCCGCCGCCGCCTCGGGCGAATCGACGACGATTTCACCGTCTTCAGTCACCACCTCACCGCCGAAACCACGAATAGCCGGAACGACGATAGCCCACCAGTTGAAGTTGCTGCCGTCGACGCCGTACTGCGTGGTTGCACCCTTCGCATCTTTTTTAGTAAGAGCCTTGGCTGCGTCTACGAATTCTTGCCACGTCCAGCCGTCCTTGGGGAGCGGAACCCCGGCCTCTTTGAACATATCGGCGTTATAAAAAGTTACCAGATGATTGTAGTCGCGCGGCAGCATGTACTGGGTACCATTCACTTTGCCGAGGTCGAGCATCGACTGATAGAAGTTACTCGTATCGAGACCCGACGCGGCGATGTAAGGGTCTAGGTCGAGCATCAGGTTCTTATCGCCCAGTACCTGCACGCCCTGGTCGGAAGCCCAGAAGAGGTCGGGCAGAGTACGTGAGGCCGCCTGCAAGATGAGGCGCTGTTCGTATTCACCGCTGATAGGTTCGAGCACCACCTTGATATTCGGGTACTTTTCATTGAAAGCGTCGATAAACTTTTGGACGTTCCCCTCCTCGCCGGGGTCTTGCAGCATGGAAAAGCGCAAGGTTACGTTCTCATCCGTCGGGGTAATGTCCCCCAAAGCGTCTTGGGCCAGAACAAGCGGTTGAAGATAAATAAAACCCAAAACGACTAACATACACTGGGACAGAATCTTTTGCATCATACTTTTCCCTTTCGTCAAGCGACGCCCAGCCAGGCTAGAAACTTTCGCAAGGCAGACAGCTTATTACATATCCAGGTTTACGTGTGTTTGGGTTTATAGATTATACATACACCAAACAGCGACTAGGTATTGCGTTCTATCTCGGCATATTTCAACTCCTCAAACACTCTACAGATGTAAAGCGGTTCGGCTTTATGCAAGATCGAGACAAAAAGCCACAACTTGTGACCAAAATGTAACAACAAATAACAAAATTGTTCTCGATAAAGTTAGCATATTGAGGACGGCACGTCAAGCATATGAAAGGTCGATCAAACACTTGAGTAAGGTCGCTCGAGAAAACTGATTGCCAAGACAATGGAGGTAAGAAAGAGATGTAAGCAGATTTAACTCACGTACTGTTTTCTGATCGCGTGACTGGTCGCTTTATTCGGCCTTGCAAACGGTAAGGTATTCGCTTTGGGTAGACTGGCTCCGAAACCCGGTTACGATGGGTATATCTTCAAGTCCTACTCTCGGCTTCTGTACCGCTGGTACTCGAGGTCGACAAGTTTCGTTAATACCTAACCTTTAAGGAGGTAACACAGTGAGGTACGTTAAAAGAGGGATGGACGCAGACGCGCTTGAGCAACTTAGCGACGAGGTGCAAGAAAAGGTCAAAGCGCTCCTCAAGGACGTTAAAGAACGCGGTGACGCAGCGGTATATGACCTATCGGAAAAGTTCGACGCTTATACGCCGCATAGCTTCCGCTTGTCGCAACAAGAAATTGACGCGGCGATAACACAAGTTTCAGAAAACGAGCTAGCAGCGATCAAATTCTCTCTGGAGCAGGTACGCACCTTTGCTAAGGCGCAACGAGCATCAATTCGAGACCTCGAGGTCGAAACCTACCCCGGCGTCACCTTGGGTCACAAAAATATCCCTGTGAACGCGGTGGGCTGCTACGTTCCTGGTGGTCGTTACCCGATGGTGGCGTCGGCTATCATGAGCGTTGCAACCGCCAAAGCCGCTGGTGTAGCGCGCGTCGTCGCGTGTACCCCGCCAAAAGCCGGCAAGCTTTACCCCGCTACCGTGGCCACGATGGCGCTTGCCGGAGCCGACGAAATCTATGTCCTAGGCGGGGTGCAGGCACTCGCAGCAATGGCGCTAGGTACCGAGACCATCGATCCCGTTGACTTTCTAGTCGGCCCTGGCAACGCTTTCGTCGCCGAGGCGAAGCGGCAACTTTTCGGGCGTGTAGGAATAGATCTTCTAGCTGGGCCGACCGAGATTCTAGTAATCGCCGACGAAAGTGCCGACGCGGAGATGGTCGCTACCGACCTTTTAGGTCAAGCCGAGCATGGCCCGAACTCGCCCGCCGTTCTTTTAACGAGCAGCAAAGCCCTGGCGAACGCCATCCAAACGGAGATCGAGCGTCAGCTCAAAACGCTCCCAACAGCCGACGTTGCCGGACAAGCCTGGCAAGACTACGGCCAAATTATCTTGGTCGACACCGATGAAGAACTCGTGCAAGAAGCCAACCGCCTCGCCAGCGAGCATGTCGAGGTATTAACTAGAGACCCTAACTACTTCTTAACGCATCTGACCAACTACGGTTCTCTCTTCTTGGGTACCGAAACGAACGTCGCTTACGGTGATAAAGCCAGCGGTACCAACCACATTTTGCCAACGAACAAAGCTGCCCGTTATACGGGCGGGCTATGGGTCGGCAAGTTCTTGAAAACGGTCACTTACCAACGGTGTACCCCAGAAGCGAGCGTGCTTATTGGTCAGAACTGCGAGAAGATTTGCGACATCGAAGGGTTTATGGGTCATAAGCGGCAGGCGACATTACGGGTAGAGCGGTACGGCGGGCAGCGTGAGATTTAGGGAGAGAAGAAGCGTAAGCGAGAAAGAGAGCAAAGGGATAAGTGCTCCCAAGTTGACTGTCTCACCCTTTGCCCTCCCAACTCTTTTGCCTACCTTATGACTGCGCCCCTCGAGCACAAAGTTGCCCTCGTTACCGGGGCAACTGGCGGTATTGGCTCCGTACTATGCCGTTACCTTGCGACAGCGGGAGCGCAGGTCATAGTGACCTACCGTAGCAGCGAGGCCGAAGCGCAGCAGTTGACAGGAAGCTTGAACGGCGAAGGCCATTTGAGCGCGTACGCCGTTGTAGACGACAGTGCTACCTTGAGCGCCCTCTCCGAGCAGGTCAAAGCGCGTTATGGCAAGCTCGATATCTTGGTCAACAACGCTGGTATTACTCAGCCCGTACCGCATGACGACCTAGAAAGTCTGAACGATGAGCTTATCGACACTATTTTTCGTGTGAATGTGCGGGGCGCGCTGGCAACGGTGCGGGCGTTCAAAGATTTGCTGTATCGATCTAACGACGGACTCATCGTCAACATTTCATCGATCGCCGGACGCACTGGGGTAGGTAGCAACGTGGCCTACTGCGCTTCTAAAGCCGCGCTCGACTCAGTGACGCGCTCGCTGGCGAGAGTACTCGCCCCCGACATCCGGGTAGTTTCGGTCGCGCCGGGATGGGTGCTGGGCGAGTACGCTAACCGGATGCCGTCTGAGATGATCGAAGAGCAAATCCGAAAGTCACCACTCGGGCGCGTCGCTAAAGCCGACGACGTAGCGCGAGCGGTTTTAGCGGTGGCGAGCAGCTTGACCTTCTCTACAGGCTGCGTGATACCAGTTGACGGAGGACGGCCGCTGCTATAAACGCCGCGAAAGGCGAGACGTCTTCAAAAGACAAACCTTTGTTCGTTTTACCTTGTTTAGTATTACAGCTGCAGTTAAGCCGGAGTAAGTTGAGCTATGCCTCTTTCCAGCGCCACACCTTGTATCAAAGCTTGGTCAGCTGAACTCGATAACCTCCATAGTCGCATCGCAGGGCACTTCGGACGTTCCGAGCAGCGGCAGCGCGTCAAAGCGTATTTGCAAGCCCTGCTGAGCCCGGTCGAGCGCAAAAATAGTTGGCAGCTGGCTGAGTGCTCAGGTGAAGCGACACCTGATGGGATGCAGCGGCTACTTTCGACGGCTGTGTGGGACGCTGATGTGGTCAGAGACGAACTACGCAGGTATGTCCGCGATCGCTTGGGCAGCGAGCAAGCGGTGCTGGTGGTCGATGAAACCGGCTTTTTGAAACAAGGTGACAAGTCCGCAGGAGTCAAACGTCAATATAGCGGCACTGCTGGTCGTGTCGAGAACTGCCAAGTAGGGGTTTTCCTAGCCTACACAACACCTCAGGGAACAGCGTTCATCGACCGAGAACTGTTCTTGCCCAAGGAGTGGGTCGGTGATTTGCCGCGCCGCCGTAAAGCGCACATCCCCGACGGAGTAACCGGGGCAACCAAACCTGAGTTGGCCAAGACGATGCTGCAACGTGCTTTCGATGGTGGTGTAAAAGCCGCTTGGGTCACTGGAGACGCAGCCTATTCCGGTTACGGCGTGCGCTCATGGCTCGAAGAGAAAAAACAGCCGCATGTATTTGCGGTCGCCTCGAACTTCCATGTCTGGACTTGGGATCAGCAAGGGCCACGGCAACAGCAGGTCAAAGGCATCGTAGGTGAGTTTGACGAAGCTTGCTGGCAGCGGCTCAGTGCCGGAACGGGCAGTAAGGGAGAACGACTGTTCGAGTGGGCGTGGATCAGTATCTCGGCGTTGACGGCAAGGGGCTCAGCAATAGGTTTAGGCCCCGTGATCGAAGAAGGGTTCGAGCGCTGGATACTAGCGAGGCGGAGTTTGGACGACCCGACTGACCTCGCTTACTTCACAGTCTTTGCGCCTCAAACAACATCTCTAGAAAGCGTGGTGCAAGTAGCAGGGGCTCGCTGGACTATCGAGGTTGGTTTCAAAACTGCCAAGGGCGAAGTTGGTCTCGACCAGTACGAAGTGCGTTCGTGGACGGGCTGGTATCGACATATCACCCTTGCTCTACTAGCCCATGCGTTTCTGGTGACGATACAGGCTCACGAGAAAAAAGGGGCTTGCCAGTCACTCCTTACCTAATCACGCTAACGGTGCCCGAAGTTCGACGTTTGTTTGGTCTAACACTACATCGGGTAGTAAGGCGAGCGTTTGTATTGGCTTGGTCGGTGTGGCGACGGCAGCATCAGTTTAGGGCACGACTATGCCATTACCGTCGGCGAGAGCAGCGCCGTGCCACCTAACTGCAGCTGTAATACTAGAGCTTGTTATGAACCTTGAAGGTTCATAACAAGCTCTAGGTCGGTCGCCAACAGAATAACTTCAACAGGATGGTCTTTAAGCATGGTCTTACCTCCTTGTACTTCGCCAGCATTTATGATGGGCTGAAGCTATCCGTAACGTAGGTGGTATCATAGGCTATAAACCGTAGTAATGGGTGCAATTAAAGTTATGCTCCATTTTGGTCGAGCATCTGGCGGCCACCGTTTTCTGTTTATGCAAAAGGGGAAAAGCGCCCCATAGTGGAACACTGAGGTGAGATAGGAGCTTTTCTGTGACCGTATCCAGAGAGGTCTCGGGCGTGTCGGGCTGCCCCGTGCAGATAACAGAATGCCGTTCAAGAGACGGGTTAAAGCAGACAGAAAGCGTTTAAGGGCGCTTCAGAAAGTAGTCTGGGTTTGAAAACAAGCCTTCTCAAGGTGACAAACGTCTAACTACGAACAAAGATGTTTTCTGAAGTGCTAAGCGACTTGCTCAGTGGGGAACCCAGTACCTTCTTGAAAAGTATAAAAGTAGTCGCTTGGCAATAAAGTGGACCATTTTGTTGCTTTTAGCCATATTTTCGGCTGTGCCTTGCCGCTAAAGTTAACATGGGAGACATAATTCATGTGGGGAACGTTGCTTAAGGACGGTAACTCGTCTTTTCGCTATACGTCGCCTTGGTGGGTGAGCGAGGAGGTGCGCCAAGACGATACGGAGTTCGTAGCTGATGACCATCCCATTAAGGAAGAGGACATAGACGACGCCGTGCAAGAGGCAGCTATAGGCCTGATCTGATGGCGTAAAGAGTTCACTTAAATAAACCCGTTGATCCCAGCCTTAAGCTGGGGTTTTGCTTTGTCCTTAAGGGGAGCCAATAAGAACTAAAGTTGTCAGACGACGGAAACCTCACTAAGCCTTTGCCTTAACGGGTTGCTCCGTAGAACTGTCCTTTGACCTACCGTTGCCGATTTCGCGGTGTGCTTGCATTTACCGCTGATTCATACGCCTAAGCTGAATGACCAAAGGGTAAGGATCATGGAACGGACAAACAAACCCGACAAAAACGTATTGTGGCCGCCGCATTGCCCCGAGTGCGGCAGCGTGTTCGAGGTCCGGCTGGTTGAAATCAAAGCTGAGGCTGTAGACAAGGGGGAACTGCTCTTGCTACTAGACTGCCCACGCAACGACTTTTACGCCACGCTGACCCCTCACGACCTCGCAGTGGTGTTGGCGGCTGGGTGGCAGAGCCCTTAGCTGACGATGCCCCGCTCCCGAGCCCAGACGACCGCCTCGGTACGCGAGTGCACCTCAAGCTTGTCATAGATCGTCGCGACGTAGTTACGGACTGTTTGTGCGGCGAGACCCAGCTCAGCAGCGATGGCGGCGTTGTTCAAACCTCCGGCGAGCAGCTCCAGCACCGCCCGCTCGCGTTTAGACAGCTCGGTGGCCTCGAACGCCGTGGCGCTTCCTGTTCTAATGTGGGCCAGCCGCTCCATCACCCGCTGGCTGAACCAGTTCGTGTCGCTCAGCACCTCCTGGATCGCTTGGTGTGTCTGCTCCTGGGTGCGCCGCTGCTCGGTCACGTCGAAGAACATTCTAAGAAACCCTTTATGGCCACCGAGCCGGATGACCTCGGCGGACATCAGCACGGTGCGGTCGCCGCCGTCCTTGACCCTCAGCCCTAGCTCGAGATTGCGAAAGCCTAAGCCGCCCTGTTGCACCGCGCCGAGCTTCTTCCGGTCCTCGGGTGACGACCACATCCTCAGCTCGCGGCTAGTTCTGCCTACCGCCTTGCCTTTTGTATAGCCGGTCAGGGCGCAGAAAGCGTCGTTGACCTCGACGAAGGTCTCCTCGCCCAACGTCGTCATGCAAGCGGGGATGGGGTTGGCGTGGAACGCCTGGGAAAAGCGGATGTTGCTCCGCGCCAGCTCGTCAGTACGGGCTTTGACCCGCGCTTCGAGGGTCTCGTTCAGTCCCTGATTACGTCTTCTGCCCGCTTGCGCTTGGTCACGTCGCTGGCCACCGTTAGATTGCGCACCCCCGGCTCCTCGCCCAGCACCGTGACGTGCAGCTCGAGCCACACGGTTGCGCCGTCCTTACGGCATATGCGGGTCAGCGACTCTCCGCTCCGGTTTTCGCCCGACCCAGCGCCGCAAAACGCTCGGCGTCTCGCGCTCGGTCGTCGGGGTGCGTCAGCTCGAGGTAGCTCATCTTTTTTAACTCGGTCTCGCTGTAGCCGACCAGCTCGCAAAACGTCCGGTTCGCCCGCACCAGCCGCCCGCTTGCCATATTGGTCTCGACCACTCCGACCCCGGTGAGCTGGAACAAAACGGTGTTGTCTTGCGCTGCTTGGGTTATTGCTACCATCTCCTAAAAATGAGTATGTGCTCGCGTTGATTCAGAACTTCTGTTTTCATAATAACAGGATGCAGTCAAGACTATTTTTAACAGGACAGGAATGCTATTCATATGTTGTGCTGCTTGGGCAACGGGGGCAAGCCGACATTCCCGACCCTAACCCAGCTTGACTTTGCAGCCTCCTTCGGTTGAAACGCTTGCTAGCGACGCAGTGAGTAGCAGCTTTATTAAACCAGACATTTAATAGATCATCTGCGAAATAAGCTTTGAAGGAAGACAGGTAAAGTAAAGCCTATGCTAAGAGCTGAACGACTGCGAAAACGACCCGGACACTTCCACAACTTCACCGGTTTAAGCGTAGCGCAGTTTGACACGCTGGTTATAGCAGTAGCGGCAGCCCAAAGCGAGCAGGGAGCCGACGCTTACACCCGGCCAATGAAACAGCGCCAACGGGCTCCAGGCGGGGGACGCTAGGCCAAGTTAGCCGTAGAGGATCAGGTGCTGGTTTTGCTGGTTTACTACCGCCTATATATCACGCAACTGCTGCTGGGCTACCTGGTTGATTTGGATGATAGCAATGTCAGTCGGCTGATCAGGCGCTTGCAGCCTTGTTTGGCAGCGGTATTGCCTGTGCCGGTACGAGAAGCCCAGCTGTTTGGTAAAGTCGGAAAGACCGGCAAACGTATCGGCAGCTTGGAAGAACTTTTGAGGAAGCACCCTGAGATGCAAGACGTTCTCATCGACGCGACTGAACAAGAAGTTCAAAAGCCTAAAGATAAGCAAAAACGCCGAGACAACTATTCGGGCAAAAAGAAATGTCATAGTCTGAAAACTCAAGCCACCACCAGCACCACAGGTCTTATCCTGCAGCTGTCGCGCTTTGTTCCCGGCAAAGTCAGTGACCTACATCTACTTAGGGCCTCGCGAGTTTTACATGATTTACCCGGCAATCTCTGTGTAGGACTAGACAAAGGCTATGACAGTATTGACCGAGAACATCCCCGGCGCGTTTTTCATCAACCCCGTAAAGCAAGACGCAACAAACCTTTAGACCTTATTCAAAAATACCTCAACCAAGTGATCAGCACTTTTCGTATCCCAGTTGAACATGCCTTTGCCCATCTGCAACGGTTCAAGCTCTTAGAGGGTGTTTATAGAGGCGACCACGAGGTTTACGACGACACCTTCTTAACCATCGCCGGACTCCACAACTTTAGAAAGCTCAACCGCTTGGCTTGGTAAGAAACGGGACTGAGCAAAAGTCAAGCTTCAACAACGTGGGTTGCTTAGAAAGTTATTTCGCAGATGATTTAAAGAGGGTTGGCTTTACCTAGCCGCCGTAATGGACGCTTGTTCCAAACGCATCATCGGCTACGCCCTGGCAGCACACATGAAAACCGAATTGGTGCTTCAGGCGCTCGCGATGGCCAAACCAGGGCGGCACCCGGCTAAGGGTCTCATCCACTACAGTGATAAGGGGCAGTCAATATACCTCTTACGCCTATGCCCGAGCGCTAGCTACAGCAGGCATGAGAGCCAGTTTTACCGGGACTGGCGCATGCCTCGACAACGCCTACACCGAAAGCTTCTCCGCTACCCTCAAAAAAGAGTTGGTACCCTAATTGCTAGTTGCCGCCCAAGCGGTTGACTTCTAAGCTGGTGTTTGAGGACATCAGTAAAGGAGCAGCCGACATGGACGACAGCTTTATCATAGCCGCTTACAGCATCATTGCCGACACCTTGCAAAGTCTGGGGCATGAAAGTCACCCGCTAGCCACGGTTAGCGACCCGGAAGTTTTAACCATTGCAGTGGTAGCAGCGAAATACTTTCAGAATCATCAGGAACGTGCCTTGTCAGTCATGATTGGCTCAGGTCACGTTCCCCGCTTAAGTGTGTCACGGTATAACCGCCGACTTCACGCCTTAGCAGCTTGGCTTGAAGGGCTACTTGGGTTGCTTAGCAAACTCTTTAACCGAGGGGAGGTGTTTATCATTGACAGTTTGCCTGTACCCGTGTGCCGACGGGTTCGTGCAAGACGCTGTAAGAAGGTAAAAGGTAAGGCGTTCTGCAGCTACTGCGCTGCTAAAAAAGAAAAATTCTTCGGTTGGCGCTTACATCTAGTTTGTACACCTGCGGGTGTCCCGGTGAGTTTTGCTTTACTAGAGGCCAGTCATCAGCATAGGGGGCAGTGCCCCGGCCCTCTTGGGCCTGCTATACGACCTTACCCCTGTGCATGAACTCTGCTACGGCTTACCTCAAGGCGCAAGTGTCTACGCTGACAAAGCCTATAACAGTAGAGATGACGAAACCACGCTGTTGACAGAAACAGCGGTAAAGCTCATACCCGCTCGCCGTAAAAATATGGAACAAAACACACTATCTGAATTCTTCTCACTCCAGCTTTACCGTAAAAGCATTGAAACCCTCAACAGCCAACTCGAAAGTATGGGCACACAAACGCTTAAGGTTCGTACCAACGAAGGTTTCTTCATTAAGGTTCACGCTTCCTTGCTCGCTATTGTGCTTGCCAAGCTTGACTGAGGCTGACTAGCAATTAGGGTTTGGTATATCAAACGTCATTTCAAACCCGAGATCAGGCTGCCTCGGCCATCAAGGACTTCATCTTGATGTACTACAACAGCTGGCGACTTCATAGCAGCCTCGGCTATGTCTGCCCCAATGATTTTGAATCTCAGCACTTGGTCAACCTCGCTGCTTGAGGTAGACTTTTTTGTCCGTTTGACCTGACCAACTCCACGATAACCTTAGGCTCGTCTGACGAACGCTCGCTCAAGGACCATTTGACGACCGTATCTACCAGGTCCTTGGTCTCCCCTATTCGGTAAGACGTCGAAGCTCAACGCACCCGTGACTGGGAACACTCATTAGCTACCGAAGTCGTTTTTCAAGGTGCTGAAGACGTGTTCTGCAACCTCTTTGGGTTGACTGGCAAGCATCTGTGTCTCTTCGACAAACCTCGCAACGTCGTGAACCGCTTCTGGCAGCTCATCGCTATAAAGCTCGAGTAGATAGCTGTTGCGGGCGATTTCATATTGGGCTCCCTGCCAGCCCGCTTTCTCTAGCACGTCGAGAACGTAGGGACGGTGGCGGGTCTCGAGCTCGACGCGTAACATCTCGGGAAGCGCACAAAGCGTATCTTCGTCGAGCGTCTGGAGAATGCCCTCGGCCGCTTCGTTACGGTAAGCGTCGAAAGCGTGCCGGATGATTTCGACCAATTCGTCCGCGTCGGCTCGCTTCTCTCGTTTTCGTTTACCTAAGGCGTCTTGTTTAAGCGAGCGTAGCGCCGACCCGGAATCTACCAGATGCTTGATAAAACCGGGCAGATTGCTGATCGGCTTATTGACGCCGTTCCCGCGGCTGGCAGCGGCTCGGCCGAGCTTGATTGCCCGGGCGACGACTTCGTGGCTGTGGGTCAAGACAAAGGCGTCGGCATCTAGCGTATAGCCTGTGCTGCGAAGTTCGTCAGCTACGCTCTGCTCCTCAGCCGACAAGGTGAGCTGCCGAGGTTCTGGGATGGGCAGCGTTTCTTCTCTAACTAGCGAAAGGTGGAAGCGAACTTGCTGGATCGCGCGGCCTTGTCTCAGTGGATCGAACGAAAAGCGTAGACGGCCATGCGATTCAAACTCTTGACAGGCACGTTCAAGCATCTTACGAAAGTCGCGCCAAGCCTTGTATTTTTCGGTCCAGACTTTTTTCGACCCTTTGGTTTCGAGCACCCGCATCCCCATACTGAATTTGAGATCGGTGATGTTATAAGTTAAGACTTTCTTTTCGCCACCGTGCGAATCGTGCCACAAGATCTCGTAGAGCCGCTGACCGTTAAACGATTCCATCGGCAGCACGTCGAGAAGCGGGATCGTGTTGTAGCGTTCACGTAGTTCGAGCAAAAGTGGGGCAAGTTCTTCGTTGAGCCGGATCTTGACGTAAGATTCGCCCGTCTCACTCGATTCCGCTGGCACGTACTGAGCGAGCGTCGTCCACTGAAACTCCTTAAAGCCCCCATCGTCGGTTGGTATAAAGACCTGACGGCGCAGTAGACCCCGCGCAGCACGTTCAGCACGAGCGTAGGGATTCTCGCCAAAGTGCTCGGTAAGCTCTTTCATACCGATCTTATGAGTAAGGAGTTCTTTATCGCCGCTTTTAATCCGCGCCATCGTAAGAAAGATCAACCTTTTCTCATTGAGCTCTAAGGCCTGACCGCTTTTTGCCAGCATGTTTGCTTGCCGGACACGCGCTTTACTGAATTCGAGATCGAGCTTTTCGCCGCTTTGAGACACGAGTGCTCCTCTTTAGCCTAGTGCGTTGTATTAGCCTAAAGCTAGAGTGGAATTATTGTCAAGACCAATTCCACATTTGCCGCGCCGTTATGCCGGACAAAACGAATATCTTGTCCACCTTAGGACCGAGCTCGGTGTTTTACACCGGATGATACGAATATTTTGTCCACACTTACGCCGCAACGTCTGTACTTACACCCAAAGCGAACATCTTGCCCCAACTACGTCAAGAAGAAGCGTAGCGCACCTTTGCAGCCTTGAAACCAGCGTATGAGACGGCGCTAAAGCGGTTACGAACAATCTGTCCACCGCAGACGAATACTTTGCCCCATAAAGACGAACACGCTGTCCCCCTAAGCGAACACCGTGCCCCTTTCAAGCGAATATCGTGTCTTGCCTTTACGAACATCATGCCCCCTTTACTCGAATTATTCGTCCCCCTATGCAGGCGTTTCTTGCGTCGGTGAGCCATATTCTTGGGGGTGACAAATATAAACTGTTTGGTAAGGTCAATTGCAATGTATCAACATCAAGTCATTGACCGGGGTGTGCTTCCGGCGAACGTCACATTTTGTTGCTGCCCGAAATCTTTTTTACCCCGATTTTCCCCCAATCTTTATAGAAAGATCTCGAAGTCGAGGTCTCCCACCTGAGTAGTTACGCCACAACACAATAAGTAATTGACATGGGGCAACGAATAATATGCCCACAGTTGGCGAATACCTGTACCACTGTACGGCCTTAGAAAAGGATTACGGCGGGGTAACCGTGTGGCTCGGTAGCGTGCGTGTCACTACGCTTACAGGTTGCACGACGCCAACCACGATTCGATACTTTCGAGACCCCGATAATCGTTAGGTGCTTTCGACGACACCCAGAACCCTTTTTCACGCAAAAAACATAGCGTTGTTCTAACATGGTAACGCCAGAGGGAATAAACACCATTCCCGCCGCACTCGGCGCAGGTACACGAAAATGAGCCTCGAATTCTTGGTTATAACGGGCAGTAGCGGTCTATTTGCATGTCAAACCTACGAATACCGTGTCCACTTTTCGAAACTAGCCTGTTACACTAAGTACGTCCAAGCCAACTTTCCACAATAATAAGGGATGGCAAATCGAGCGAACCGCTACATCACTTTGAGCCAAGCAGAGAACGAGAAGTTGAGAGCCTTGGAGCAGAACCCACACATATTCACTGGAAAGTGCGTCTGCGGGTACAGATGCTGAGACTTTCACATGAGGGCGCAAGCATGCAAGGGATAAGCCAGTATGTAGGCAAAGGCAAAAGCTACGATACGGTCAGAACCACGTTTGCCCGCTGGGAGACAGCGGGCTATGCAGGCTTAGCCGATCATGTCGAGAACCAAGGTCAAAACCCCCTTATTACTGAAGCCATCAAAGCGTTCATGGAAGCGAAGCTAAAAGAAGAAAGAACCTGGGCGTGTCGGCAGCTTTCAGAGGTAATTAACGAGGATTACGGCGTCAAAGTTGGTTCTGAAGGTATTCGTTTGAGGTTGCGAGAAATGGGCTACAGCTGGAAGAGGGGACGGTTTGTCCCGGCCAAGCGTCCCAGCGAGGACGAGCTTAAGCATCATAAAGCAGTGTTGGACACCCTGAAAAGGGGGCTTTAGCAGGACGCTTGAAGCTCTATTACCTTGACCAGGTAGGGTTTAGTTTAGTCCTTAAGCTCATCAAGACTTGGACGCTCAAAGGTTCAGGGATTCAGTTCGAGATTCCTTCACGGCAGGGTTCAGCCGGAAGGCTTAATCTCATAGGCGCATTAGACTTTGCAGCTAACAAGCTTGTTTACCGTGATTTAGCGGGTAGCTGTGACGCCAAAAAGTGTGAGGCGTTTCTCGACAGCCTTATGGCAGCGGCTGACCCCAAAGGTTTAACTGTCGTCGTACTCGGTCCGAGCGGAGCGAGAACACAACGTAATAACGCGAGATTCCATAAAGCCGCTAACATCAAAGCCAAAGAACCTCAGTGGCAAGCTCACGGTTTATTCCTTCGTTATCTTCCCCCTTATTCCCCGCAGCTAAATCCCATTGAAGCTTGCTGGCGAGTGCTTAAAGGGTTTCTGCTGCCTAGACGCTTATACACTTCTCTCAAAAGCCTCAGAGAGGCTGTCTTTTCGGGTCTCTCCGTCTTGGATGCGATTAATGCGTAGAGTTAGCTTGGTTGTACTTAGCAAGCCAACGTCTCTCACGTCTTCGGGTTTATACCTAGCAGCAAATTAAAGTCTACTTGCTGCCGATTGTCAAGCAGCTTTCCTTATCTCAAAAAAAGCATGGTAAAGATGAGAAATCCCTCTCTTGTTCGCATAGGCGAATCGCCCCCTTCACTGTAGTCTGTTGTCTTGACGGTTCAGCCACTTTAAGTCACGCCGGTTTGGGTGCAAGCTAGGAAGGTGCGGAAGCAGAGATCATAGAATTACCATTGGGTCGCTATGTTAGACGGCAGAGCTGCACAGGTGTCACATTCTGTCTCACCCCTTATGAATGAAGTGAGCTGAGTAAAAGCAGTTTTATGTGTAAAATGCTCACCGCTAGTTGTAGACGAGCGTCTTGCCGATCAGATAGAAAAATATTCTTTCGCTAGTTCGGCTGTGTGGGACGTGGCATCTGTGTACTCGTCCCGCTCCGGGACGCGGGTATACTGATACGACCGGAATAAATTTGCTAGAATCAAAAAATGATGCGGGCAACCCCGAAAATGGTCAGGCTTTGAAAGTTATAGCGATTGCCAACCAAAAAGGTGGGGTTGCAAAAACTACGACCGCGATCAATCTTGCTTCAGGGCTTTCGCGTCAGCAAGCTCGGACCTTGCTGGTCGATCTCGATCCTCAAGCCAACGCTACACAGAGTTTGCCGCAATCCGAGCAAGCCACTGCTCCCACCGTATTCGACGTCTTTAGCGGCGTTCTTTCGGTCCGTGAGACGGCTTACGAGGTTGGCAAACGACTCGATTTAGTAGCGTCGCATATCAAGTTGGCCAAGCTCGAGCCTCAGCTACAGGGTGCCGTCGATTCCTATCGCCTTCGTGAAGCTTTAGAAGGTCTCCCCTACGATTATGTCGTGATCGATTGCCCCCCCTCGTTGGGGGCGCTAACTACCAACGCACTCGTCGCAGCCAGCCACGTTTTGGTACCGGTGACGGCGAGTTATTACGGCCTGAACGCCGTCGCAGACTTTATCGAAACGTTCAATCAAATCCGTCGGATCATCAATATCAACCTCGAACTGCTTGGCATCGTCGTAACGATTTTCGATAGTCGGTTGACGATTTCCAACGATGTGATAAGCGTTTTACGAGAAACTTACGGAACCGCTGTTTTTGAGACGGTGATTCATAAGACAGTACGCCTCGATGAGGCTGCCAGTGGCCGTACCAGCATTTTCGAGTACGATTCCGCCTCACGCGGCGCTGAGGACTACCACAAACTCTTAGAGGAGGTGCTGAAACGTGCCAGCTCGTAGACGTGGGCTTCAGGGGGACGTAAAGGCCGAAAACCGTAGTGGGGGAGACCACCCTTTGGCTGAACGAGAGGGCCGTAATGAAAACGCGCTGCTGGTACCGCTAAGCCGGATTCGGCCGGACCCAGATCAGCCGCGAAAAGTGTTCGATGAGGAGGCGCTTAAAGAGCTTTCCCGATCGCTTCAAGAACACGGTGTCTTACAGCCACTTGTCGTCTATAGAGAAAATGACCTGTATTACATTATAGCGGGTGAACGCCGTTTTCGAGCGGCGCAACTCGCGGGCCTCGAGGCGGCACCGGTACAGCTGGTACACGACCGCAGTCGTATCAAAGAACTTCAACTTGTCGAGAATCTACAACGCGAAGACCTCACCTTGATGGACGAGGCGAGAGCGCTCGCTAACCTCCAAAAAGAACTAGGTGCAAGCGTTCGGGGACTCGAACAGGCCACCGGAAAGTCGAAGAGCTACGTGTCGCGGCGACTAGCACTGCTCAAGATGCCCATAGACGTCCAGCAGATGCTCGAAGAATCGCCTCAGCTTTTCTCTCAAGCCGAAGCCGTTGCGCAGATCGCCGACTCCGAACGGCGACAAGCCCGGATCGAGACGTTACTTCATGGACCCGCTTTGCCAAAAGGGGCTACAGCCAAGCGGACTCGTGGGCGACCCGTCAAGCCGTTCGAATTGAAAAAGAAGCACTCAGGCGCGTTCGACCTCGTGGTCAAGTATCGCCCTGGTGAGTCGGATACGTCGGCGCTCATCGAGCAGCTCAAAGCTTTATTGAGAGAACTCGAGAAATAAATAATGTGCTTGTTTGGTCGCTGTAAACGCAATAACTGAACCTTTGTCCCGCTCTGGGACAATAACGCACTTTTTCCCCTAGCGCGGTTCTCACGTTGCAATTTGTATACGACACAATCAGGCCGTAAAGAATAGGATGTTTTGAATCTCTTGGGGTCTGATTCCCCGCCGCTTGCGGCGTAGACTCACAAGGTGAGCAAGTATATCCACAAGAGCCACAACGTAGATATTCTGATGTACCACATAGTTTTTCCGGCGAAGCACCGTCGCGCGGTGATAGACGATGAAGTTGACAACGTGCTCAAAGAAGTCTGCATGGAGATTGAGAAGCGTTACGAGATCATATTTTTAGAGATAGGCACAGACAAGGATCATGTCCATTTTCTGGTGCAATCGGTGCCCACTTACACGGTTGTAAAGATCGTGCGAACGATCAAAAGTATTACCGCACGTAAAGTGTTCCGGCAATGTCCACAAGTCAAGAAGAAGCTTTGGGGGGGAGAGTTCTGGTCGGATGGCTACTTTGCCAGTACCGTAGGCAAACATGGTGATGAAGGCTTGATAGGCTCGTATGTAAGAAAGCAGGGAAAGCACTATCAACAACTGCACCAGACGCAGCAGGGGAGCTTGTTTGACTGGAATACCCCGTCCGCTTGCGGCGGGGTTCTTTATTTTAATGTATGCTTCATCAACAAGGGGAGAAAAACAAGCCCAAGCTCTCGAAGGAGAACTAGAAAGGGACCAGACAGTAAGGCTTGAAAGTCCAAAACTAAGTACGCATGGGCGCTTAGCCTTGTAAAACAAAAGGTTGTCCCGCACCTCCGGTTGTTGTTGCAATAACCCCCGGGTCTTGTCCTACAGCAAAAATCTGGTGACTTGAGGAATTAAACCACCAGCACGGCGCTGTCTCTGACACTAGCAAGATAGATGGTATTCGCGTCTCTTTCATTTGAAACACGTTCTGGGGGGTGAGTGTCATTTATCAGGTTGCTGTGCAGACGAGCAGAACTGCTCAAATGCTGACGGGAGTTACCTATCGTAGAAATAGGGGAGAGGTTGTTTTCTAATCTCAGCTGTAGCAGATCAGACCGAAGTCTTGATAATAGTGGTAGAAGGCCGAATACATCCGGGACTTGAAGTACCCGAGCAAGTGACCACACCAGTACGGCGGGACAAAACGTTGTATCACCCATTCCATGCGGCTTTTCGGGCGAGGTTTTACGGTCAACACTTGGTTTGCCTAGCTCTATACATTCGGTAGTGGTAAGCCTTCTGCTTGCGCTTCTGCAATAGAAGATAGCACGGTGGCTTCGCCGGACTTTGTCAATCTCAGCTGCCACCGTAGGCATGGCCTTGGTTGCAGTAAGTTTGGGGCAAAGCTTGGTGCTCATCAGCTTGTCTGGGAACGGATCACGGCGTGGCAGGTAAGGGTCTTGAACTCCCTGCACGAGGTGCTTACCCACGTATGGCCCTAACCCTTACGGTTCGGATTGTAAGGGCGTTCGACCCCTTCAATACTCCCTTAGAGGAGGGGGCGCTGCGTTCGGCGACTGCCTTCGCGACCGTTGCCGCCGAAGTAAAGCTCGAGTCGCTCGTTGTGATGAGCCAGTGGCTCGCCAGCCCCACCCACCCGTCGCTCCACACCCGCGAGACCTGGCTCGTCGACCGCCTCTTCGCCCTGTTGCCGGACACGCGTCACGACCCTCAACCTCGGCTTCTTCGCCGACAACGACCTGGCGGGCCTGGCCTTCGCGGCGCAGTTCGGCCTCCTGATGCTGCCGTACGGCGAAGGGAAGAACGCGCCACCCTCGAACGAGGACCTGGCTCGGGTCGCCGCTGAGATCCTCGCACGCCCCGAGGGGCACGCGGGCCGGACGTACCGCCCGACTGGACCGGCGTTGCTATCGCCGCACGACCTCGCCGCCGCGCTGGGCCGGGCGCTCGGCCGCCGGGTGCGGTACGTAAACGCGCCCATCGGTGTCCTCACCAAGGTGCTGCGCGGGATGGGCCTTTCCGAGTTCGGCATCGCGCAGTACACCCAGTACGTCCGCGACTACCGGCGTGGCGCATTCGCCGTGAACGCCCCGACGAGCGTCGTGCGTGATCTCACGGGACGCGAGCCCGAGGACTTCGAGGCGATCGCGCGGCGCTACGCCACCTCACCTGGGGCCACGCGTGGCGTCCGGCAGCAACTCAGCCTCATGCTGCAATCCACGTTGTGGATACTGCGATCTGCACCGAAGACGACGCCCTTGCTCGCGCTCGGGGACTTCACGGATATGAAGCACCCTAGCCTCAGCGCTGACTCGGCCGAGTGGCGGCGCGAGCACGCCCCTTCCCTGAAAGCGGCCCTCGCAGGGGACTAAGTGACGCACGTTCTTGACGATCTGATCCGCCTGGAGCTCATAGGACCGAACGTGAACTTCGATGAGGAAGCGAAGCGCTCGAATCCGTCCGAAACGCCCTCGAGCGACTGGTCATAATCTCAGCAGGTGGCGTGAAACCATCCATGACGAGAGCTGTAGGGCCGTGCGCGCGGCAAGCCCAAGTTTGGGGCTTAACCGACTTCGCCATTAGGTACCGTGGTGCCTTTGGCACGCCACCTAGGATGAAAACAGCTATTTTCAGCAGGGTATGAAGTGCATTATGTTGCAGTTTTATGCGGCACTTGAGCGCTTCTTTAACCGAGGGTTTTGTGCGTGGATTGGGCCGCAGTATTGCATAAAGATGTACAGCCTGCTACTGACTGAGCACGTCTACTTTTGCAAATGCTTCTTGAAGAATTCTAAGCGGAGCGTGTCAATTCGCTGTTGCCAGGGTTCGGAGAAGCCGTGAGCTTCCCCCTTAGCCCGAACCAGCGTGACGTCCGCACCAGCTTCTCGCAAAGCCACGTCGAGAAGCTGTGAGTGTAAAAATGGCGCGACTTCGTCCTCGTCACCATGAATCAGTAGAATCGGCGGCGTATCAGGGCGGATATGCGTGATGGGGTTGGCTAGCCTCACCAGTTCTGCCTTGTCACGTACCAAGCCGCCAAAGAGTAGTGACGGTTCAGAGGCTGGATCGTTTTGCCAGTAGCCGTCAGGTGGTTGGCTTAGGTCGCTCGCGCCACAGACCGAGACTACGGCCTGAACACGGCTGGAAAAACCGGGCGAACCGCTCGTTCCCTCGAGTTCCTTAACGCCATAAGAGGTGCCTAGCAGGGCCGCAAGATGACCCCCCGCAGAGCCGCCCCAGACACCGATACGGTTGGGATCAATCTTGTAGCGCTCGGCGTTGGCCCGTAACCAGCGCACCGCCGCCTTGCAGTCGTGGATGTGAGCCGGGAAAATGTGAGCTGGGCTAAGCCGGTAGTTGATGCTGACGGTAAAAAAGCCGTGTTGTGCGAGGGTGTGATTACTAGCGGGTTCTTTCTCGCCCTTGATCCAGCCGCCCCCGTGAAGCTGGACAATAGCAGGACGTGGACCGTTGACTGTTAAGGGTTGGACGATATCGAGAAGCAACTCAGTCTCGTCGGCTCGGCCATAAACGACGTCCCGGATATATTCGACTGGTAGAGTTCCGAGAGATCGGTGAGACATCATGTCCTTTCGCCTGCGAATACGCTGCTTTCAAGACCGCCCCTACTAAGTCAAAGCACTATAGACCACCTGAAGCGCCCGCTGCCGCACGCTCGAGTCAGCCCCGAAACGGTTGGTAAGGTAAACGAACACGAGGTCGTGTTCCGGGTCGAGCCAGAGCTGCCCGCCCGTGGCCCCATCGTGCTCGATCACTGAGGACGAGGCAGGCACCACGTCGAAGCCATCAACTTTACCTTTGCGCCAGCCGAGCGTCTGATGCTGGGGCCTTGACACGGTCCCCGGCGCGAGCAGCCCGTGTGTTTGGTCACGGCTCATCAGTTCGACGTAGGTCGGCGGTAACAGCTCGGGGTCACGGCGTAAGAGCGCCTGACCAAAGTGGACGAGGTCCTCAGCCGTGCTCCATAACCCCGCCCCCGGCATCGCGAACGAGATAAACGCGTCCGTCGCTCTCTCAGCAGAGGGGCCACCTGGCCCGGTGATCCTTTCGACCTCGACCATCCGGGAGCGTTGCCCACGCGGGTCGAACGACGTGTCTTTCATCCCAAGCGGTCTAAAGATGTGCACCTCCAGGTACGCCGCAAATGGCAAACCCGAAACGCGGGTGATGAGTTCGGCGAGCAGGTAGAACGTCAGGGTGCTGTACGAAAAGCTCGAGCCCGGTGTAAACAGCGGCATCTCAGCGCAGGCGACCTCAAAACTCACCACCCGCTCGGGAAGCTGCCGCAACGTTGTAAGCCAGTCGATCTCCCTGATACCCGAGGTGTGCGTGAGCAGGTGCCACGCAGTGAGCTGCGGTTTGCCGGGGGCTGCTAGTTCGGGTAGATGCTTGACCAGGGGTTCGTTAAGCAGCAGACGACCGTCGGCGACGAGCTGCATCACGGCGGTTGCGACGATGGGCTTGGTGATCGACGCCAGCAAGAAGATATGGTCGGTTGTAAGGGGCGTTCCGGAGGTCTGCCCGAAAGCTTCTAGGCGCACGGTCTCGTGAGCAGAGGCGACGCCGAAGACGGTAGCTGAGGCTTGGCCCGCGCGGACGTCCGCGCCGAGAGTGTCAAATGCGAGCTCGAGGCGTTTACGGTTCAGAGTGGCAGGCATGGTTCATCGTAGCCCTTGGTGAAACCTTGAACGATAACGCCCAGGAGTCGTTACCGTTTATGCGGTGGTTGAGCGCGTTCAGGGCAACCATTTGAGCAGCCTTTAGGCCGTAACGATGCGTTAAAACTGAGGTTACTGAGGGTTGACGCCGACAGCCCTCAGTACGGCGTCCCAAGCCAGCTCGGAGGCTAGGACCCCGAGGTGCGCCGGGCTTAGTTCATGCATCTCGTGCGTTCCAGTCGTGGCGGTGAACAGCACATCGCCATCGAAGCTGGTATGAAACGGCTGAATCGCCCGGGCCATCGAGCTATGGACTTGTCGCCCAAGCTGTGTGAGGTCAGTCGGCGTCAGCTTGACGTTGGTCACGACCAGCGTCAGGGTCGTTGCTCGGGTGGGCCGACCCGAATCGGACGCGCCCAGGGTCGCCTCGAGGTCGTCTTTCAGGTGGCTGCGCTCTCCGGTCTGACGGTCGAGATGACCCCGCGCCACCTCGCCGTTACGGTTCACAACGGCACCTATGGCGTTAACGACGGTGAATACCGCTAGCTTGACCTCGCCGAAGTCGCGTACCGCACCCCCTTGACCCCCTGGTTCTTCTCCTTGCCAGTCGAGGCCATTGCCGACATCAGCCGAGCGTCCTGCCCCGCATTGTCCTAACGGAAAGCGGCCGGGTCGAGCTACCTGGAGGGCACTACGTCCTAAGGCGTGATCGGGATAGATAAAGTTCTGGCGGTGCGCAAAGTCGAAGATGATGGCACCCCGCACGACCGCGATGTCATCAAAAATGTTCGCCGACTTGCCCGATGCCTGACGGCGAGCTAGCCATTCGGCGGTCACCCCGGTACACGCCTCAAGGCCGTAGAGCGAGCCGCCCGCAAAGCAAATGGCCTCGGTAGGACCGTCACCTGCCATGAACACGCCCGGCAGGCCGCCGCGTACGTCGGTCGCTATGCTTGCAGACTGCGGGAAGTGGAAAACGGTTGCAGCCGGTGGGTCCCTCCTCGTACTCAGCGCAGCCGATCTCGAGCCCGGGAAAGTCAAACTCGAGGGTAGGGCTGTCAAAGCTGGTGACGGGTTGAAGAGGGGCGGAAGCGTCAGGCTCGGTCATGGGTTCACCTCGCACTTACTTTACGAAGTAGGTTCTTTATTTGCCATCACTTGCCTCGCGGTGTTTTTGAGCATATAGTTCGGACAATCAAGGTCACGAAAATTTGCCCCGCTAGCCGCAGCGTCAATTCGGTAGATTTTTGCCTGTCCAAGCCCGTTTCCTTGCAATAGATGGAACAAACTAACTATGGATACCGCTGCATAGATAAGCTTGTAGCTTTTTGTGGCCCATAGCTCACAACTCGAGCACTATATTCCGCTGTTTTAGGCGGCTTCCTACTTCGATCTTCGTTGGGTGAGACATCGTTACTGAACTGCTGCAACGATATCTCACCATGTTTTCTCGATATTATGCGGTATTCGAGCGTATTAAAGGCAACCACCAATGCTGCAAATGGGCCGTTCACACGCAAAAGGACAAAGAGCGGCATAATCATCCTATATGGAGTCTTACTAGAGGTGAGGCGTGGGCGAGCTTTCAGCAGCGTTTGTTGACGAGCCTGCCAGTGACCCAGCCCTGCTGAGGACGCTGGCGGCCGCTGGGCTACCGGGAACCGGGCGATTTCTTCCAAAGGCCGGCTGGGTTAGCCGTGTGTGGGTCGGCGACGAATACGTCGTACGGCTGAGCAACGGACAGTTTCGCGACTCGTTTCGCCACGAGGCCACAGTCGTCAACCTGCTCGCCGGCAGCGAGGTTCCACACGCCCGACACCTCGGTCACGGCGACGGCCCCGACGGCCCGTGGTGCGTCTCCGAACGCGTGCCCGGGCGAACCCTGCACGACGCGTGGCCGGGGGCAGACGTGCCCACGCGCAAAGCAATGATCGAAAGCCTCGGCGTTGCGTTGCGTGCGCTGCACCGGGTTCCTGTCTCGGCGGACCTGCTGCCGCCGTGGCTGGCCGATGCGCTCGCCGGGAAGCCGCGGGCTGCGTACCACCCACCTGTGGTGAATGCGGTGCTCGGTCAGGTCGAGGCTGCGCGGCGACGGCCCGGGTGTGACTCGCGCCTACTCGCCGACGTCGCCGACTGGGTCCGGGAGCGGCTGGCGTTGTTCGCTGCCGACGAACCCGTCCTTGTCCACGGTGACGTACATGGATCCAACGTGATCGTTGACGAAGGACGCGTTACCGGTCTCCTCGATTTCGCCGAGGCGTTGGCCCAGCCAGCGGATGTCGAACTCGATATCATCCTCCGCTGGTGTGCGAAGGCGAGTGAGTACCCTCCCGTACCCGGCGGACGAGGGCTCGACGAGACCACCCTCACTGATGTCCCTGGATGGCTGCGTGGCGCGTATCCGGAACTGTTCGAGCGCGAGCATCTGCGGGAACGGTTGCTCTTCTATGACATGCAGTGTGAGCTCGCGCTCTATACCCATCACCCCGTAGCGGACGAGCGTGAAGCGGCGCGGGAGCGCATTGCTCGCGTGCTTTCAGGCCACAACCACCTGGATGGGCTCGCCTGGTAGCCGCATCGTCGTGAGACCTTCGCTCAGGTGGGTGCCATGTGGTAGGGGTCGTTGCCTGCGCCGCCGGCTGCATAACTCGGAGTTGCACCCGACGAGCCCTCGCTGTTGCGTTCTGCAGCTGCTCCGGCTTCTTCTTGGCGAGTTCTCGCAGGCTAACTCCCGGGTTAGGCCGCATCAGCCACACTAGCTAGCAAATGTCCAGACGGCGTAGGACCTCAAATGCCGCCAAGTCCGTGCCTGTCACAACGCCCTGGTACAAGAGGGCTTAGGTGGTTGTCACGGGTTTAGGTGCCATTGTCGTCGCCATTCTGACGTCGCATTCTATGCTCGCCGGTTACCGCCGGCGTTATGCGTGAAATGAGCGCGCGTAACGCGACGACCTACGCCAATCATCAATCATTGTCAACCCGCAACCTTCCGGACATCCATGCCACCCTCAGTCCCGTCTACCGAAATAGAGGTTCGCGTAAACGCCGTAGTGGTCCCTAGGGACCACCTGCATCTGAGGTGTCGGGTGGGTGCCGAAAATGCCAGCGTCCGGCACGCTGGGGTAGGGCAGGGCCGTGTTAAAGAGGTCCCGCAGGAGCAGCCAGTCAACACGCATCGGCACCTCGAGCGTCGGTGCGTCCCGCCAGCGCGGGTTATGCCAGAAGTCGAGCGTGGGCTCGGGCGATCTGCCATTCCTCTCGGCGTGAGAACGCGCCAGGTCATGCCAGCCGGGGCCGGGTCCCCTACCCTGCAGCGTCTGCTGACCCATCAGGAACCGGTAGACGCTCGAGTCCGGCGTGGCGTTGAAGTCGCCGCACAGCACCTCGTAACACCCCGCCTCCGAGCGCATCTCGATCCACGCCATCACTTGCGCAGTCTGCGCCTCCCTGGCGGCGATGTTCTCCCAGTCGAGGTGGACGTTCGTGAGCACGACCTTAGTGCCGCCGACGCTCACGCGCGCCCGGAGCCCGCAGTTCGCCAGCGCCGACAGGCCGGTGTCCCACCCGGCCTCGACGGCGCGTAGCGGCTGCTTGCTCAGGAACGCCACTCCCTCGTCCGGGTCGTTTGGGTAGAGCCGGGTCACGACGTGGCCGTAACCGCACCGCTCCGCGAGTAATGCAGCAGCGTCGCGCCCGTCGTGCTCCTCCACCCGCGCCGCCACCTCCTGTAGGGCAACGACGTCGGCATCGAGGCGCACGAGCTCTTCGACCGCCGCGTCCAACCGCTCCGGCCAGCGGACGCGGGAGTTCCAGAGGTTGTAGGTCGCGATCCTCACGTGTGGCCTCCTCGCCCGCCAAGTCTGGGGGCCGCGTTAGGGCTTATCCTACTGTAGTCAAGCGCCATTTCAATCCCAGCCTTGAGAAGGAGCCGGAGGGTGCGACCAAGAGCTTGCGCGGCCATCATTCTCGGAAACGACATCCTGATGGTGCGCCATGAGCACGGCGGGCGCACCTACTGGACGCTGCCCGGCGGCGTCGAGCCGGGCGAAACGCCCGAAGAAGCGGCCGTGCGTGAGGTCCGCGAGGAGACCGGGCTGGACGCCCGGGTCGTGCGCTTCTTGTTCGAGGAGCTGTACGGAGGCGGCGCAAGCCTTTGCCACCTGCTCGAGGCGGACGCGGGCCAGACCGCCTTGCTGGGGCATGACCCGGAAGAGGCGCATCTGGCGGCGGACGTGCGGATGTTGCAGGAGGTGGCCTGGCTGCCGTTAGACAGCGTGGCGAACGATCGCCAGGTGTCGAGGGTGCTCGACGTGCTAAGAACGGTGGGTGAGGTCGGAGTGAGCCACTACTGGAGTCCGGGTGAGGCCGTCACGTTCCACGAGGTGCTGAACGAAAAAGTCGTCTGTGCTAGGCCCGTCACGGTCGTCCAGGACACACCCGAGCTGACGGCGCTCCTGCTCACCCCGGGCGCGCAGTGCAAGATCAGCACCCTGTTCTTGCAGGTGATGGCGGGGAACGCGCCGCGTACCTCGAGGTGGGAAGAACAGCACAGCGGCGCTTGGTCAATGGGTGACACCGTTTGGAGTCGCCTGCGCGTCCTGAAGCTCATTCGGCCCGGGAACTACTTTGCTACTTGGGTGTGCTGGCACCACGAGACGGGCGCGTTCGTCGGCTGGTACGTCAACTTCCAACTGCCCTTCGTGCGCTCTGCGCTAGGCTTCGACACGTTTGACCTCGAGCTCGACCTGGACGTCGCGCCGGATTTGACCTGGGCGTGGAAGGACGAGACGGAATACCGAGAAGGGATCAGGTGGGGGGTCATCTCGGCAGAAACTGCCGACCATGTGGAGAGTGCTCGCGCCCGGGTCCTCTCCCTAATCGAATCCCGCGCCTGGCCGTTCGACGGGACGTTCGTCCGCTGGGAGCCGGACGGAAGCTGGGAGCAGCCTCGGCTCCATACCGGTTGGGACGAGTAGGCGCTGCCGCGACCCTTCCGCCTGGCGCTTGGGCCGCCCATTAAGGCCGTGGGAGACGGTGCACCACTAGGGCGGTCGGCTCCTGAAGGTTTGTGGGTTCATTCAACTTCAACACTTCGCAGGTACGACCATCCATGTGGTGCTGGTTTACTCCGAGACCAAAGTCGACAGGAGCTAGCCCTCTACCGGAAAGCCCTAAGCTTGACTTTAGAGGCTGCGCTCGCTAATCGAGGGACCTGACCTAGGCCGTTGTAACCGAATTCCTGTCATAATGTTCGAGGTGCTTTCTTTATCTACGCCTGTGTGCGTGTGGGAACCCTTATGGGGGTAGGCCTGGGTCAGTACCGCTCCGTCCTGGTGGGCTACGTGGGTCCATTCTGGCGTCAAGCACTCCTGCTGCTCGCCTTCCTGCTCGCCGGAGTGGGATTACAGCTCGTAAGCCCATACCTCCTTTCGCAGTTCATCAACGCCGCTACCGGCGGTGGTTCGTACGCCGTGCTCGTTCGTCTGGCGGTCCTGTTTCTGGTGCTCACCATCGGCGTCCAGCTGCTGTCTGTAGTCGAAGCATACGTCGCCGAGAACTTAGGACTCAGGGCGACCAACGAACTCCGGGCGGACCTGACCGAGCACGTCCTCGGCCTCGATATGACCTTCCATAACGGCCAGACGCCCGGGGCGCTCATCGAGCGGATCGACGGGGACGTGGGGCGGCTCAAGAACTTCTTTTCCCGCTTCGCCGTGGACCTGCTCGGCAACGGCCTGCTGATGCTCGGCGTGCTCGTCGCCCTCGCCTGGATAGATTGGAGGGTGGGCGCAGCTTTAGTACTGTTCACAGTCCTGACCTTTGTGGTTGTCTACGTGTCGAGGGACGTGGCTGTGCCCCACTTCCGCGCCTCGAGAGAAGCCGACGCGGAGCTGTTTGGTTTCTTGGAGGAGCGCCTGGCCGGCACGGAAGACGTGCGCTCGAGCGGGGCAACCGCCTACGTCATGCGCCGCTTTTTCGAGCAGGCCCGGAAGGTCCTGCGCACGCAACTTAAGGCGAGCCTGATCGGCGTGAGCACCTTTAGCCTTTCGGCGGTGCTGTTCTCGCTAGGGTCGGTCATCGCCCTGGGCGGCGGGGCGATCCTCTTTCAGCGGGGTGAGATCACCATCGGCACAGTGTTCCTGATATTCCGTTACACCCAGCTCCTGACCGGCCCCATCGAGGTCATCGGGCGGCAGGTCCAGGACTTGCAGCAGGCGGGCGCATCGATCCTCCGCATCTCCGATCTGCTGGGCACAAGGGCGCGGCTCGAGGACGCCGGGACGCTCGGGCTGACTGAAGATGCGCCCGCAGTCTCGTTCCGGAGCGTATCCTTCCGCTACCCAGTGGCTGAAGACCAGGAGGAACCCGAGTGGGTGCTCCAGGATGTGTCGTTCATGCTCCGCCCGGGCGCGAAGCTGGGGCTGCTGGGACGCACGGGTAGCGGCAAGACGACGCTCACCCGGCTGCTGCTGAGGCTTTACGATCCGACCGGGGGCACGATCCACCTTGGCGGCGTTCCGCTGCCCGAGTTGCGAGCCGGGGCCGTCCACAAAGGTGTCGGGATGGTGACGCAGGAGATCCAGCTCTTCCACGCGACTGTGCGCGAAAACCTTTCGCTTTTTGACCCCAACGTCTATGACGAGCGCATGCTCGCGGTATTGCACGAAGTCGGGCTCGGCCCCTGGTACCGGTCGTTGCCCGAGGGACTCGACAGCCGCCTCGCCCCCGGTGGGAGCGACCTCTCGGCGGGGCAGGCGCAACTTTTGGCGTTCGTGCGGGTGTTCCTGAAAGACCCCGGCTTGGTGATCCTCGACGAGGCTTCGTCCCGGCTTGACCCTGCCACAGAGCAGCAACTCGGGCGTGCCATCGACCGCCTGCTGGAAGGCCGGACCGCCATCATCATCGCCCACCGACTGGCGACGGTGCAGCGGGTGGACGAGATCATGATCTTGGACGGGGGGCGCTGTATCGAGTTCGGCAATCGCAAGGCGCTGGCTGCTAACCCTTCATCGCACTTCGCTGGCTTGCTGCGGACAGGACTCGAAGAGGCGCTGGCGTGAGCACCAGTACGGAGAGTATCGCTAGCTTACCCACCTGGCGGTATATCGTGCGATTGGCACGCTACCGCCCGTGGCTCTATCTAACGAGTGGGCTCCTCGCCAGCGTTATGTTTTACCTTTTTCCGCTACTCCCGGGGCTGGTGGTCAAGCAAGTGTTCGACAAGCTCACGGGCGAAGCGACGGTCTCTCTCGGCTTGTGGACGCTGCTTGCGCTTTTGGCCGGTATCGCCGTCGCCAGGCAGACGGCAATCATCGGAGCGGTCGCCGCCGAGGTCAGCTTGCGCTTGGTTGTCTCGACGCTCTTGCGCAAGAACTTGCTGGCGCGCATCCTCAAGCACCCCGGTGCCCGCGCTGTGCCGACCTCGCCGGGCGAGGCCATCAGCCGCTTCCGGGACGACGTCGGGGCCTTGCCCAACTTTTTGAGCTGGACCCTTGACCCGGTAGGGCAGCTGCTCGTCACTGTCATCGGGCTCAGCGTCTTAGGCAGCATCAACGCCCGCCTGACGCTGGCCGTCTTTATACCGCTGGTACTCACGCTGGTGGTCGTCAACCTGGCTGGGACGCGCATCGAACGCTACCGCAAAGCCAACCAGGAGGCCATCGGTGCGGTGACCAACCTGCTCGGCGAGATGTTCGGGGCGGTCCAAGCAGTCAAGATCGCGGGCACGAGGTCCCACATCATCAGCTACTTCCGGGGGGTCAACGAAGCGCGCCGCCGGGCTACCTTGCAGGACCTGCTCTTCAGCCGTTTGCTCGAATCGCTCTCGACCAACAGTGCCAACCTGGCGACCGGGGTGCTGCTCCTGGTCCTAGCCGGGATGGTGCGAAACCAACCGGGGGCAGAGGCAAGCTTCAGCGTGGGCGATTTTTCCCTGTTCGTCTCCTACCTCGGCTGGCTGGCGACCGTCACCAACATGTTCGGGAACTACCTAACGCTATACCGGCAGACGGGCGTCTCGCTGACGCGGCTGCTCGAACTCATGCCCGGCGCGGCTCCGGGAACGCTGGTCGAGCACGGCCCGATTCACCTGTGGGGTGAGTTGCCGAGTGCTTCACCTAGTCAGCAGCGCCTGCCCGAAAAGCTCGAAGTGCTCACAGTCACGGGCCTCAGCTACCACTACTCGGGGACGGAGCACGGCGTCGAGGACGTGACCCTGAGCATCCCACGGGGTACCTTGACCGTCATCACTGGGCGCGTCGGATCCGGCAAGACTACCCTGCTCAAGGTGCTCCTAGGACTACTACCTAAAGACGCCGGTGAGATCCGCTGGAACGGCGTCACGGTCGACGATCCGGCCGACTTCTTCGTGCCGCCCCGTAGTGCTTACACCGCGCAAGTGCCGCGCCTGTTCAGCGAAAAGCTGCGCGACAACATCCTCATGGGGCTCCCTGAAGACGGCGTGAGCCTGTCTACGGCCCTCCATACCGCTGTGATGGAGCGAGACGTGGCGGCCCTCGAAGAGGGGCTGGACACTCCTATTGGGCCGAGAGGCGCTAAGCTCTCCGGCGGGCAGGTGCAGCGTTCCGCCGCGGCCCGGATGTTCGTCCGCGAGCCGGAGCTGCTAGTCTTCGACGACCTCTCGAGCGCGCTTGATGTCGAGACAGAGCGGACGCTCTGGGGACGGGTGCTGGCGCGGAAACGGACATGCCTGGCGGTCTCGCATAGACGCTCGGTGCTGCGCCAGGCGGATCACATCATCTTGCTCAAGGACGGGCGGGTCGAAGCGACGGGTAGCCTCGACGACCTGCTCGGCAAGAGCGAGGAGATGCGGCGGCTCTGGGCGGATGAAGGGGAAGCAAGTGCATAGGCTTGTGACTCTCCCAAAAGCGCCCAACGGTTCTCCACTGGGTTCGGTGCGGCGGGCTGGCGAGGTTTACCGAGCCGGGCACCAATCCGCGAGAGGGGCGGTCGGCGCACGATATTCTCGCGTGAGGTGAACGATGCGTAAGAAGGTACTCGCTCAGGACGTACATAACCCCTCTCTAACCGAAGGGGAGTGGCTAAACCTGGAGCGGCTTGCCCAGGTCGAGGTCACTTCCGAGGATCCGGCGCACCCAGTAGAGGCAGCGCTGATACCTGACAGCGAGAACAGCTGGCGCGCCGCACGAACCGGGGAGCAGCGCATCCGTCTACTGTTCGACAAGCCGCAGCAACTCCGGCGCATCCATATGGTGTTCGACGAGCATGAGCGAGAGCGCACCCAGGAGCTGGTGCTGCTCTGGTCGCCGCGTAGCGGGTCGCCCATACAGGAGATCGTGCGTCAGCAGTTTAACTTCAGCCCGCCGACCACAACCCGTGAAGTCGAAGACTACACCGTCAATCTCAGTGGGGTAAGCACGCTCGAGCTGCACGCCCGGGACGCCCAACTCGGGCAGGTACGCTCGCGCCGTTCGCGCCATGATGTCGCCGAACTGCCCACTCACTAGGCCGCCTCCGAGCTTGACCCGCCGCACCGTCGCCCAATGTGCCCAGACGTCGTCACCCCATTCGGGCCGGGCGGTGCGATTGACCGCATCGCCTCGGTGCAGTGTCGCCACGAGGCTTGCGAGCGCCTGTCCAGAAGCCTCGGCGAGCCGGACCGCGGCCTCCCGCACCGCTGGGTTCTTCGCGTCGAAACAGCCGTTGAACCGCCGCAGTAGGGGCGCATCGGGCGTTCCAACGGCGTGAGTAAGACCTAGGTCCAAGGCATGTTGGCGAACCCGAGCGGCGATAGCGGCATTCGAGAGCAGTTCGTGAGCCGTTCTGCCGCGCACGAAGTCGGGCGGCGGGGCGTTAGGTAAGTCTACGATCCGGACGCGGTTGAGGGAGGCGTTCGGTTCGAGGCGCAGCGGGTCGAAGCCGTACATAAACCTCACCATAACGTTTAGGATGGGTTCGCAGGTGCCGGTTCAGTTCCGCCTGATGTTATGCGAACGGGCAATAACGTGCTTTGTACATCGCTTCAAGCACCTCTAGGTTAACGGCCGAGAAGCCCTTGACTTCAGGCTAGCCTGTGCGGTGATTGAGCGCGTTCAGGGCCGATACCTCATACTGCGCCTGGGCCGATCTACCGTATCAAAGACGAAAATCAGTGCCTGGAAATCGGCGGCAAAACGCTTACGGTTCTCTTATCCTGGAGCGGAAAGGAAGGAAGAGCCAACTACTTATGCTGAGCGTTGCAGACAAACACACCTACTATCAGGCACTCCTCGCCAAGCAGCCTGAATACGAGGGCATCTTTTACGTCGGTGTCAAAACGACGAGGGTGTTCTGCCGCCCAACCTGTCCTGCTAGAAAGCCCAAGTTTGAAAACTGCGAGTTTTACCGGACAGCGCAAGAGGCCCTTTTAGCCGCGTTCCGCCCCTGTAAACGCTGCCGCCCGCTATCGCACCCCAATCACATGAGCAAAACGGTGCAAACACTCGTTAATGCAGTTGAGGCTGAACCGGAGAAACGCTGGCGTGAAGAGGATTTTCGGGCGCTAGTGAGTGGTAGACGCTTCTACGGCACGTCGGCAGTTCAAAAAACGGTTCGGCATGACCTTTGTCGCGTACGCGCGGGCTCGGCGTATGGGTCTAGCACTCGCGCAGATCAAAGCCGGGGAGAGTGTTATCGGAGCTCAACTCAGCACCGGTTACGAGTCGGGGAGCGGATTCAGAGAGGCGTTCTCACGTATTTTAGGTGAAGCTCCCAGCCAGCATAGCGGTGCTGTGCTCAAGGCAGCGTGGATTGACACCCAGCTCGGCCCGATGTTTGCGGTTGCCGATGATAAGGCCCTCTATCTACTCGAGTTTGTTGACCGGCGTGGTTTAGAACGTGAACTTGAACAGCTACACTCAAAAACAAAGTCAGTCATCGTCCCTGGACAAACATCCCCTATT
>CBDCKW010000003.1:0-49774 GCA_965218435.1 Truepera sp.
GGAGGTAAGGAGGGTGTAGCGGCCCTCACGCCACAGCTCGTAGGCCCGGGCGGGCGCGCCGTTCTGGGAGATCAGGGAGGCGATAAACAGGTTAGTGTCGAGAACGACCCGCATCAGCCCTTAGCGGGCCTGGGCTAAGGCTTCGTCGACCAGGTCCATGACCTCGGCCTCGCTCATACCTTGGGTACGGCGCTTGAGACCGGCGACGACCTCATCGAACCGGTCGTCCAGGGCCTCGAGTGTCTCGCCGATGAGCTCTCGGGGTTCCTCACCCGCGACAGGTGCGCGCTTCAGAACCTCACGGACGAGCTGCTCGGTGACTGCCTCTTCGATAAACTTAGAGAGGTCTCCTTTTTGCATACCCTGCTGACCGAGATACGCCCGCAGCGCCCGGTCGGTCTCTTCGGATAGCACGATGGTTCGGCGAACATTCATGATATGAAGATATACATATATCATCATATTTGTCTATATTAGGGACGACTCTAAGGTTCTGCTTCTTCAGTAACTTAAACCCGATAAAATGCATTATCAGGGGTAAGTAGAACCTCGTGATCACTTGCTTACTTCCCCTAGACCTTATGCAAAAGCGGATCGGTAGTGTCCGCATACGCCAGCGCCCAGTCACGCCACGCCTTTGTCTCTCACTAAGTGTTCCCAGCTCGGTTTCGTGCGCGATGCGGGCCGCAACATACTGCCGAATGTGTTTGGCTTTTTTCCAAGCCTCGAGTTCTGTTTCTAACCCTTTGCGTTTCGCCGCTTCTACAGTCCTAAGCTGAGCGAGTTCTTGTTGCCGCTGAGCCTCGAGCGCTCTTTGGCGTAACGCTTCTTCTCGTAAGATACTTTCACAACGGTGGCGAGAAGATTCCTTCAAACTATCACCACAAAGTCTTCCACAGCGTACTCTCGCTTAAATTGCTGTATACATCAGCCGCAGTTGTAAGACGAAAATGACCTGCTCCCTGCTGATGCTCGACGAGGTGCGGATGCTTGGACGTAATGAGGTCACCTTGTTGAGCCGGGACGCTATGCCAGTGCGAGGTAAACAGTCAGGGTTCCCCAGTCTTGAAGTTTTGCGAGGGCGAGTGCAGTTACCACTAGCACCGCTGATGAACGAAACTCGAGCCATCATTTCAATTCCTCATAGGAAAGCTAAGAGCCAATCAAACCTATGAGTTTATTTTTGACGAGCGTTTCAATTCCTTATAGGAAAGCTAAGAGCATTTTCTTCATCCGGCGTGGCCGTTCCCCAACGTTGCGTTTCAATTCCTCATAGGAAAGCTAAGAGCAACCGGCAGCTTAGACGCGCCGCCGCCGGGGAGCCCGGTTTCAATTCCTCATAGGAAAGCTAAGAGCAAAGGTGCGGAACTATCTCATCTAACCCTTTGCGAGTTTCAATTCCTCATAGGAAAGCTAAGAGCTCTATAGCGAAACTCAGGTCAAAATCGGCTGTCAGGGTTTCAATTCCTCATAGGAAAGCTAAGAGCGGTGCAGGCCGAACGGGAGAAAAACGCGGCGGTCCGGTTTCAATTCCTCATAGGAAAGCTAAGAGCCATGACCGCATCGGCCTCAGCTTTAGTGAGGTCGGGTTTCAATTCCTCATAGGAAAGCTAAGAGCTCTACGCTACTGGACAGCGACTCACCCGCGAGGTTGAGTTTCAATTCCTCATAGGAAAGCTAAGAGCCGCATGGTATCTACCAAGAGCTTGCTGGGGCCAAAGAGTTTCAATTCCTCATAGGAAAGCTAAGAGCGCGTCAAGGCAAGGTACAACCCTACAGCGACGGCGAGTTTCAATTCCTCATAGGAAAGCTAAGAGCTGCGTATGCTTGCAGTTCCTGCACCGCTTTTGACGAAGTTTCAATTCCTCATAGGAAAGCTAAGAGCTGCTGCCCGAAACGGTGAAAGCGCCGCAAGGACTGAGTTTCAATTCCTCATAGGAAAGCTAAGAGCTATGCTCACCGTCTGCTCTCGCTAAGCCAGTTCTAGTTTCAATTCCTCATAGGAAAGCTAAGAGCGAAATCGCGCTTTCTACAGCAGCCCTCTTCAACAGTCGTTTCAATTCCTCATAGGAAAGCTAAGAGCTCAGCCACTTTGTTGTCGCGTTGTGAGTTGGGTATGGTTTCAATTCCTCATAGGAAAGCTAAGAGCTCAAGGTTTCTACTGCTACGGAGTATTCGAGTTCCAGTTTCAATTCCTCATAGGAAAGCTAAGAGCTCGAGCCCCTTTAGGGAGAAACCTCACACTTTCGCGTTTCAATTCCTCATAGGAAAGCTAAGAGCCTCAACCCTTTTGGTCCCGATTGCTATGACTTTAGGGTTTCAATTCCTCATAGGAAAGCTAAGAGCCGTTAGGCGAAAAACGGCGTATCAGGCACATCAACTGTTTCAATTCCTCATAGGAAAGCTAAGAGCGAAAACCTGGACGAGCAAGAGAAAGCCGAGGCTAAAGTTTCAATTCCTCATAGGAAAGCTAAGAGCTTCCTTGCGCCCTAGAGCCCACAAACGGATTGAACTTGTTTCAATTCCTCATAGGAAAGCTAAGAGCTATGGGGTGCGTCTAAATACGCTTGGGAGACGGTCGGGTTTCAATTCCTCATAGGAAAGCTAAGAGCCCAGAGCCAGCAATTGTGCACGAGTACGCCATTTGCGTAAGTTTCAATTCCTCATAGGAAAGCTAAGAGCGCACTTGAATTGCTACTCTCAACACTTTTTACGGGTTTCAATTCCTCATAGGAAAGCTAAGAGCTTCAATTCCGAAATATGAGAAGGTTTTGCCGAGACCAGTTTCAATTCCTCATAGGAAAGCTAAGAGCCGCTTGTATATCAGGCGTCGCACACTCGCTACGTCTAGTTTCAATTCCTCATAGGAAAGCTAAGAGCTTGACATCGAGGATTTTTTCAGCATCGCCATGTCTCGGTTTCAATTCCTCATAGGAAAGCTAAGAGCCACATCTTTTGCCTTATCCAGATAGACGGAGCAGTGTTTCAATTCCTCATAGGAAAGCTAAGAGCGACCACGACTCCTCACCCTGCACAAGTGTTACCGAGGTTTCAATTCCTCATAGGAAAGCTAAGAGCCCGCCGAAGCCCGACGCGCCCGACTGCTGCGAATTATGTTTCAATTCCTCATAGGAAAGCTAAGAGCCTGAATCATGCTGATGATGAGGTCGGCGTCTGGGCCGTTTCAATTCCTCATAGGAAAGCTAAGAGCAAAAAGCTCAACTCGCGCTTGAGCGGGCCGTGGGGCGTTTCAATTCCTCATAGGAAAGCTAAGAGCGCCTGCCGCGCCGGGGCGAGCTGGAAACTACGCGGCGGGTTTCAATTCCTCATAGGAAAGCTAAGAGCTGCAACCCGACCGTCGCCGGGTGAATACCGTTTTTAGTTTCAATTCCTCATAGGAAAGCTAAGAGCTCTCGGCGGCTAACACGCGGCTGGCTGGTACTTGGTGTTTCAATTCCTCATAGGAAAGCTAAGAGCCAACGCGAATACCGTGCAATTTGCCTTACCCTTTACGCGTTTCAATTCCTCATAGGAAAGCTAAGAGCTTGAAACGCAGGCGTACGAAGAAGCGAGCCGGAAACGGTTTCAATTCCTCATAGGAAAGCTAAGAGCGCGAAAAACTCAGACAGATGGCGACGGAAAAACGCGGGTTTCAATTCCTCATAGGAAAGCTAAGAGCATGTCTTCACGCATCTTTGCCTTAATTGGTTGCCCGTTTCAATTCCTCATAGGAAAGCTAAGAGCTTAGCGACGAATTAGCCGCTGACAACGGCAACATAGCGTTTCAATTCCTCATAGGAAAGCTAAGAGCTTGAGGTTTTGGCGCTCGAGCAAACCGGGAAGAACCGGTTTCAATTCCTCATAGGAAAGCTAAGAGCTGTGCGCCTCACTCGTGGGCGCTCCGGTCAATTTATTGTTTCAATTCCTCATAGGAAAGCTAAGAGCGTCGTAAAGGCCGGTAAGCGGCTCACGTCTATGCTGGTTTCAATTCCTCATAGGAAAGCTAAGAGCGTGTGAGCTGTACAAGCGCGTCCGGTGTTCGCATCTAGTTTCAATTCCTCATAGGAAAGCTAAGAGCCTGCAGCGGGTTTCGCTAGCAACCGGCACGCCGACGTTTCAATTCCTCATAGGAAAGCTAAGAGCCCAAACCATAAATCGGTATATGTTTCACATCACCTACGTTTCAATTCCTCATAGGAAAGCTAAGAGCATCACTACCGACAACGAATTGACTTGCCCCGCCAGGGTTTCAATTCCTCATAGGAAAGCTAAGAGCGGGCGACGCGCCGGAGTGAAGCTTTCGGAAGATATGTTTCAATTCCTCATAGGAAAGCTAAGAGCTCGCCTCTAAATGTGGGGGTACGGCTGATTATGTCTCGTTTCAATTCCTCATAGGAAAGCTAAGAGCACGAACATTAGTGATGTCTACATGGTCGCCATGAGTCGGTTTCAATTCCTCATAGGAAAGCTAAGAGCCGTACTCAGGTTCTCCATCTTTACTCGTGCGTTTAGGGTTTCAATTCCTCATAGGAAAGCTAAGAGCCTCTTAGCGAAAGTGAGATTAGCGCAGCCAACGCTGTTTCAATTCCTCATAGGAAAGCTAAGAGCGTGTGCAAGGGCTACAGCGCGGTCTACCAGCTCGTCGTTTCAATTCCTCATAGGAAAGCTAAGAGCTAATGTAGCACACCTAAGGCCATAAGGCTAGCCGTAGTTTCAATTCCTCATAGGAAAGCTAAGAGCTAGCGCTTGTTAGCTACCAAACACCAGTAGCAGCTACATAGGAAAGCTAAGAGCCTGAGTTCACCGAGAGTTTCAATTCCTCATAGGAAAGCTAAGAGCAGCTTGCCCGATGCTGAGAAGTACGCCCATCAAATTACCGAGAGTTTCAATTCCTCATAGGAAAGCTAAGAGCCCGTGTCGCTGCGTCAGCGACACAAGTCGAATATACCAGACCAACATCCAAACGGCCATAAAGTTTATGCCTTGAGCTTTTCTAGTGCGTGTTCAACGATATATCTCTGTTTTTGGTAACTGTGTCGCTCTAGCGAGGTTTTAACATGACTTACGACCGACACGGGATGTTACAAGAACTCTCCTGGTTCTTTCGTAGCAACGCCTAAACGCTCTTTTTCCAGGTAGGCTGTTGAGCGCAGCGTGTAAAACAGCACCGTGTCATGCGTGTCGTCAATAATCTTGTCTACCTCGTATTTGAGGCGCTTGAACTGACCGGGACTGAGCTCCCCCTCGAGCAGCGAGTTTTGTACATGCGTCAGGTACTTGCGGCCCGTCTTTAGCACCTTGACCACACGCTCAACGCCCACATCGTAAACCATGATGACGTACACGCAGCTCTCCCGCTACCACCGCGCCACATAGGGCACGTATGGTTCGTCGCCGAGGAGGTGCTTCTCGAGCTTGTAACATTCCATCCTGATCAGCCGTTTGTACGACACGTGCCGCTTTAAGCGCGGCATCATCAGGGTGCTTTTAAGGCGTTCGTCGTAGGCTTTAAGAAAAGTTTGGCGCGCCGCGTCTTTGAGAAAGATGCCGCCCGAATCTTTGGTAAAGCTCGAGGCCGTGAGCATTCCCTTGTTGATGAGCGTAAAGATCACTCTATCTACGATGATGGGCTTGAAGATTTCGGCGAGGTCTAGGTTGAGGCTGTAGCGCCGGTAGTTGGTGGTATGCAAAAAGCCGATACGCGGGTCGAGGTGCGTCCGGTAGATTTCAGACAAGCAGGTCACGTACATCAAACTGTTACCAAACGAGATCAGGGCGTTGACCCGGTTCAGTGGAGGACGCTTGGTGCGCTTTTCAAACTTGAAGTCGGTGTTGTTAAGAACCGCGTCCCACGCTTCGTAGTAGGCGCTGCGGGCGTTGCCCTCCAGGGCCATTAGAGTGTTGATGTCGTGCTGGTGAGGCACCAATGTTTGCGACGTGCGAATAAGCTCTAAAGAGGTGTCGGTGTCGCCCCCACGCCGTTTGTAATACATCAGCACCCGCTCGAGGTTGCGCATCGCGCCCAGCACGAACGCTTGGGCGATGGCGAGGCGCTGCGGCGATTCGTTGTAGTGCGTCGCTTGCTGCAAGGTTAGGTAGCCCGAAACGTACTGCTCACGGGGCATATACGAGCCCGCGTAGTAGCCGTAGTAGTTGTAGACGTGTAAGGGGATATTTTGTTGCGTTAAAAAGTTCAGCACGCGGGTGTTCAGCTCAACCTCGCCGAAGATGTGCAGTTCGCTGGTCGTCTCGACCGGGACCATTCGCATTCCTTTGTCGCTATCAAAGCGCAGGGTGTTTTGCTGGCGTTTGAGGTCGCCGCTCGAGAAAATGTAAACTGGGCTTTTCATACGGGCTCTACGGGCTCGCCGCTCCAGCAGAATTCGCTGTAGGCACAAGTTTTACAGTAGTGAAGCCATTCAGCTTTAGGTGGCCTCGGTTCCGCAGTTAAAACGCCGATTGCGTCTATGACCCTGAGTAACCCGCCGCGCATCTCTATCAAGCCGACCTCTTCACGCTTCCGCTCGTTGGGTACGAGTACCTCGCCGATAGCCTCGACGCCCTCCTGCTCTAAAACCCACAGGTAATAGGCGAGTTGCAGCTTTGCAGCAGGCAAAAACTTGCTCGACTTCTTAACCTCGCTCAAGATGAGCTGGCCCTTTTCCCGCCGCACCTGGTCTACCCTTACGCCACCCGGCAGCGTGACCTCTTTTTCACGCCGCTCGTAGTGGGCTTCGGTGTTGAGGCGGCCTTGAGCAAGGAGGTCATCATCTTGATTCGCTTCAATCTGGTGAGCGATAAGCCAGCATTCGCGGGGGCAGATGGCGTAGTACCAGATGAGGGTGCCGGTGATAGGTGAGTCTAAAGTATTGTTGTCTCGTTCTGCCATTTGAATCCTGTCTCTAGGTCGTAGTAGCTGGAATAGTCAGCATGAACCTCGGCGTAAGAAAGGTAAAAGTGTTCTTCGAGCTTAGGATTAGGGTGACGGGGCGGTATCTTTTGTCTGAGACGGTGTTTGCTCGGCGTAACTATATACATACCTAAGTCTCGATAAGCCTCTCTGAATGCGTGCGTGTCGCCACCGCGTTTGTAAAGCTGCTCGAGCTTACTTAAGGCTTCCCTAGCATCTTTACTAAGTTCAACAATGACAGGAGCTTGCTCAAGCTCTTCGATAAGCCTGTACTGGCTTACCGAGAGTGAATCATCAGCAAAGTGAAAGTGAAGCTTATTGATGGCGTGGATAAAATTTAGCGATTCTTGATTACTCTTCTGGACTTCTATTTGTCTAAAGTATTCATCAATTTTTTCGTATAGCTCGGGTTCTTCGATTACATCGTCAAGTATGCGGCGTGAGATGTGAGGAAGAATTTTATCGTAAACGAGAACAGCGTCACTTCTTCCACTTTCACGTGTAAGGTTTACGACGTATACGGCTTTAGATTTGCCCTTCGTCCCGTTACGGTTGCACCGTCCGGCTACCTGCACAATCGAATCGAGTGGACCTTGGTCACGAACAACTATATCGAAATCTAAGTCCACACCAGCCTCGACAACCTGTGTTGAAATTACTAGAGGCTTACCCCCTCGACTCATGTACCGTCTGAGCAGCCGCACGCGTTGCTTTCGCTGCCAAGGTGTAATGTTTGTGGAGAGGTGAACAATAGGACACTTTCCCGAGAAGTGTGTTCTACCTATTTCTTTGTACGGCGCAAAGTTAACCCCGTCATTTTCCTCTTCGTTCGTAAGCTTCTTGTAAAGCTCAACTGCACTGTGAATTGTGTTTACAACAACCAACACAGATGTCTCAGGCGTTTTCTGCTCGAGAACAAAGTCCTTAAGCTGTTCGAGGTCGCAAATGTCTTTTTCAGGTATAAGCTTCGTCCGAGAAAGTCCCTCGAAGTGCTTTTCTGGCTGATCTAATAATTCTTCTGCCTGCGGTTTTTCAAAAATGTGCGGTCGGGTTGCGGTCATCTGCAAAACGGTGCAGCCAAGGTATTCTGTAAGTGTTCTTAGAACATGTTCAACCAGTCGCCACTGCTCGTAAGGGATACTCTGAACCTCATCGAGAATAATGATGCTGCCGGCGATATTGTGAAGTTTCTTCAGCGCACGGTTTCTGTTTGTAATGAGGCTTCGCAGAAGTTGAACAAAGGTCGTAACAATGACCTCGGACTCCCACGACTCCGTAAGTAGCAGGGCGTCATCGTTGCTACGGTTCTCGTCTTCTTTGAAAGCTAAAGGGGCTAGGTGATGGTGTTTGAGAAGATAATTCGACTTTTTTGCCTTAAAGTCTTCTAGCTGAGAAAGAACCTTTTCTGTTACGTCATAGTTTTGGTCAATAATGTTGACGAAGGGCAACGCATAAATGATTCTTGGCAATGTGCCATGCTCATTTTGAACACGCTCACGCAGGCGAAAGGCTGAACTGAGCGCGGTAAGTGTTTTTCCTGAACCTGTCGGCGCGGTTAAGCTAAGCACAACAGGGTAAAGCTCCTCAAGGTTTCTGGTTTCGATAGCCTGAGTTGCTTCTGTGTAAACATCGCGGCGAATGTCGAAAAGCCGCTGCTGCATCTTGGACATCTCATCAGGTCTTTTCAAGGTTTTGATATGGTCGTCAACGAGGTGTGAAGGTAACAGGAGCCGTTGCAACGTTTTCGCATCTTCACCTTGGCTTGCCGCCGCAGAAATGTGTTTGTCGGCGTCAATAAGGGCAGAGAAAAGAAGTGTAGATTGCCAGTAAAGAGCAGCGCCCCCGTTTCGGGCGAACTCTTTGTAGCTCGCTCTCAACTCATCGAGAAGTTGCCACCAGTTGTCTTGCTCTAAAAATGCTTCGGTTTCAGGTACACCCAGCGACTTCATTTCTTGAATAATCTGCGCGTAGTGGCTGCTGTTTTTTAGATTTTCAAGTTGCGCTTGTATAGCGCGTAGGTGTTCACCCTTGATGAAGGAGGGTGGTGCTCCACCTATATCTTCGAAGGCGGGCGCGTCCCTCAAATACTTAGCTCGAGGCAAGACCTCATCCGGTGTGACTAAATGCCCATGATGCCTATGGATAGCCAAGTAGATAAGCAAGGCAGGTTTGGGGTCTTCTAAATACCTCCGCTTGGCCGCAAATGCCCCAAGGAGGGCCGAGATAAAGGCATGATTCCCGTAAGCTTGTTTTGGAGGTACTTGTTTCTTAGGGGGTAACTTGTTCTGAAAATAGCTCGTGTACTTTCCAAAATCATGGGTAAGGCCGCATAATTCAGCCCATTCTGAAAGGGCATCTGAATTTGGCAAAGTTGAGGAACTTAAACTGTCTTTAGCTCTCGTGGCGACGTGACGCAGGTGCTTTTCGAGTTCTTCGGCTGGGATGACCCTGCCATTTTGCTCGTGTTCTGGACGGGCGCGAAACATCACTCGAGAAACACCCCGATTTCGTCGGTAACGCTGTCCTGAGCTTCATAAGAAACAAAAAACGCAGGCCGGTTCAAGCGGGCAGTAATACCTTTACCTGTTCGCTCATAGAGCACATCACAAATTGCCGTGAGCTTGCGCTCACGGTCTAAAGCGAGTGGGATACGCTCCTTAATAATTTGCGAACCGAGTATCAGCTCAGGCGCACCGTCTAAAGCCTGGGTTGGTACGATAGTGGTTAGTAATTCTTTCTTTATGGGTTGCTCAAGGGTCCAGTCCGTAACTGTAGCGACGTGCGCGACGTGCGCTAGACACTCAGACATACCGAGGTAAGGAGGGTAAATCCAGGTGTCGGTTATGAGCAGTGTGTTCAGTTTTTCAAGCCAATCTCTATCTTCATGCGTCACGTAGATGCGGTAGCACAACTTTGGGTTATCAATCTCGGGAAAAATCCACTCGACAGGAATTTGCGTGCCACCCGCACTACCGTCAAAGTCTGAAGGCGATTTAGTCATTAGGTAATTCACCGTCTGCATCACACGCCGCACAGATGTTCGCACTGAAACAGCGATTTTACACTGCTCGAGCCCTAAGTCCTCACTGTAGCTATCCCGTTCGTAGCCCATCAGTCCTGCAATAAGTCCCGCCAGCGTCGAGCGTGGCGGAAAAGGATAAGACAGCGATGACGAGTTCGTATAGAACTTGCGAAACATCGCATAAGCCCCCGTAAGGTCAAAAACAATTAGTGGATTTGGCACGATACTAAAATTGTTTCAGGCGTTCACCGAGCACATTTTTCAGGTCGCTCTCAAGGCTGGTTTCTAGTGAAGGATGAAGAAACAGGTAAGCACTTTGAATATCACGTTCGTGTTGCTTGACCCGGTTGACAAGCGCACTAACGTCAAGCATATAGTCTTTGACATCTCGGATAGTGTCTTGCAACTTGCCCTCTTTAGCAACGGTCACCACATCTTCGCGCATATCTCCGAGCTTGGCGTTCACGTCTTCGTTGTACTCCACACGCAGGTAAAGCCTTGGCAGTTGACCAATCTTACTGCGTGAGGTTGCCTCTGAGGGAAGTGCTCTAAGCATAGCGTCGTCTAGCGTTTGAATATCTTCGGCTTGCAACTCTGTATGTTTAGCGCGGTGGCGCGTCACAATGCCGTAAAAACTGATAAGTGAGTAAAGTACGCGCCAATCTTTGCCAAAAGTGCCGTAGTCGCCTTTGTCGCCTGAGTCTCGTCCAGCGAAGGTGCTCGAGATAGTCGCAGACGAATTGATTTCGACCCGGTGTAGTGAGTAACCCCACGAAAACTGAACGGGTCCGGTAAACGTCAAGGACGAGCCAGACATCGGCATCGTCGCTCCAAAGAGCCGTACGTCGAGCAATTCTCCTAACAACCAGGTTTTGAACTCCTTATCTTTACTGGCATCTTTTTCTTTTACCTCCCTACCGGAGGCATCTTTATAGGCGCTCAGCAGGTTTTTCATTCTGCCCTTGGCATCGGTCGTCGAGCCGTCTACATTGCGTCTAACCCAAATATCACTGGTTTCACTATTTAACCAGTAATCCCGCAGGTAACGCTTCAGGCGCACATCCGAAACGAGGTTGCGACCCGTCGCGTCGTCCATGCGTGGTTTGTTCTCCTCGTCGGGGTCGCCGTTGGGGTTAGCGAGCTTCGCGTCGTAAAGATACAAGATGTCGCTGTCAAAGATACTCATGTTTACTCTCCTTGGAAACTGGAATCGTCTGCGGCTCCGCGTGGTGCGGACGAAGCACCCGTAATAGCTTGAAGGGTTGAATGTGAATAACCGCTGAGGATGTAATAGATATTTTCACTCGGTGTAAGCGTCCAAGAGCCTGCGCCTTCACTGAGCAAGACTTGTGCTTGAGCAAAAATCTTTTCGTTACGAGCATTAAGCAGAGGTTGGCGTTGACCGTCTCGGTACTGCCTTAGTTTGTCAAAAAGGTCTACCGCAAGCTGTTGCACCTTATTTAAGGTCATCCCTTGGTAGTTCAATTTGTTCAATATCGTTTTTTTGCCTCCTCTGCCTTCCGAGCCGAGCCGGTACTGTGAATTGGCAATTTCACCGATGAGAACGCCTAAAAGATAAAGCGCAGTTTGGTTTTGAGAGTAATGGAGTTTTTCTAGATACTCTCTTTGCTTTTTACTGAGACTTAAATCCTCAAGGTAGTTCAGTGACATATCTTTCTCCTTTAGCTGACCCTGCACACGCAAAAATGCTAAGAGTAGGTTGCTTTGGGCGACATAACGGATAAGGGGATAGTCTTCTGCATTTTCTGAGGGTTGCGAAAGGTGGTAAGCAGCGTAAGTACCGAAACGGTAAACCCTAACCAACTCCATAAAATCTTGGATAAGTTGCCGAGCGTCCACCAAGCCACCCGTAATGAGTGTGGCGTAGAACTCGAGTACGTTTCTGCTGTGATAATCTGTGCCACTTTTGCGAACGGGAAGTAGATAGTACATACTTTTGAGAGTTAAGTTCCACTGTTTGCTCTCTCTAAAAAGGACATCGCCGATACGCGTCTTAATCTTGTCACCTGCACGTCTGAGTTCGGCAAGCCTATACTCAGGAACATCTTGAATCATACGAACAATCTTGAAGCTGGCCTGAGCGCGTTTATAGAAAAGCAAATCGAGAGAATGACTGTATTCGCCAAAATCGTCGTCGGCGACCTCACCTAATTCTTCTTGAATCCCTAAGTTGATGTCGGTGCGTTTTCTGATGTCGCGCGTTTCCTCCACGATATTGATGATGGTCGCAGCTGTCATTTCAGCCTGGTAAAGGTTAGGAAGGATATAGCCGTTCGTTCCTGCTAAATAGAACCCTAATTCGCGCTCTACGAACCTCTCACCGACAAGCAGCGCAATGTAGGCATCTTTAGAAATCGTTAGGTTGGACTTGAAACCGCTCGAGTTGACCTCGGAAGCGAACCCAAGCTTGTCGGTAATGTAATACTTGAACTTCAAGCGCGTAAGGTTGGAAGTGACGGGTACAACTTTACCGCTAAGGTGACAACAACCGACCTCGGCCCCCTCAAAAACATCACCTACATAGACGTTCTCAAGGTAAGTGAGGTATTCGTCGTTATCTACGAGGAGTTGCCCGTTAACCGCGAGGGTAAAGAGCATTCTGTCATTACCAAGTTGCTCTTTGAAGTGTTCGGTCAAGGCATCTGCGACTAGTTTAGATAAACCCTTGACGCTTCCCTCTTCACGAGCATAGTGCTGTAAACTTTCGACGGTCGGGCCTTCGATACCTAGTTTAGGAAGGTTGAGCAGTCGCCGTGAGCGCCTATGGGTGATAGCACTATCTGTGCTACCAAGACTTTCTTGCTCGCCAACATCAAGGTAAAATTCACTAACGATGGATGTCAGCACGTCGTGAAAGCGCGTATCAACCGTAACAGCTGCAAGAAGGTTTGATAAGGTTTGCGATACCAGATATTGCAGTCCATCTGTAGTCAGACGGTCTTGGTCACTCGCAGAACTCGCCGCATTGCCAAGCCACAAAAACTGCTCAACGGTGTTAGTTCCTTCTTGGCTAAGCTCTCTTACCTCGATATCCAGTGTTGACCGGTCGGTATCAAGTTTCAAAACCGCGATACTTGGATTGCCATTTTTGGGTGTAGGCGGCGCTTTCGCCAACGACTCCAAGAAGGCTCGTTGACCGCTCGAGTTCTCCATAATGGCTTTGCCGAGTTGGTAAATACTTTCAATCACCTCACCACCTCCACCATCCCAAACCCCTGGGCATTCTTGCCCCCCAGCCCCACGTCATACGCCAGCTCAAAATATGCCTGCGGCAGCTTCAGCTCGTAAGTCCCGAGCCAAGCCTGAACGCTGAACCCCTTATAGCTGATGATTTTCTTGTCCCGTTCTGAAACCCGGAGCGGTTTAATCGAGGCGTGTGCTAACGTTTTAGCTGCGTCGTCTTCCCACTCCAGAGCTTTGGCTTTACGCGCCAGGTTTTGTAGCAGCATCCCGCTCCAGTCTTTTTCCGGCGGGCTGTAGTAGTGCGTGAGCTTACCCCCGCCCGGTTTTTGAAAGGTGCTGTAGATCGTGATCGGTGACAGCGCCTTGACCCGGACGGGTTGGTCAGCTTGAAAGCAAGGGGGCCGGAGGATTTCGACGCCGTGTACTCGCACCTCATGTTGTCCCAGCCGTAACGTCTGGCTTTTGAGCAAGTGTTCGGCCAAAGACGCCAAAATCTGAGTGTTGTGGCTGGCCAGCTGAAAGGTAACAGGACCGCTAAAAGAGATACGTTTGGTGTTTGCGTTCAGCTTAAAGCGTCCGGTAAGGCGTGAAAAGGTAAACATCTTAAAGGTGCGCTGGGCGTAACTGTAAGCGGTGCCGTGAAGCCAACCGGCGAGATTGGGCTCGAGCTGGCTGTAGATAAACCCTTGCAAAATTATGCCATAGTGAACAGGCAAAGAGAGTTCTGCGCGGGACTCGGGGGTCAAGGTGATCTGGATACGCAACAAGGCTCCTTTGCCTTTGAAACCGAATTAAAAAAGTATACTTTGGCGCAAAACTAAAGCTTGAGGAAAATTACCCTCAGTAGCCAGCGTATACCTGATCGGGTAAACATACATCGCCTCTGTCGCCTCAGAACTAAAAGAGGGTGCGGTGCAGTAACCTTGGCTTAACCCGAGGGTCAACCAAATAGCAACCGCCGCTGGTTTCCTCATTGTCTATCGGTCTTGAGCTGCGTGGACACCCCCGCGCAAGCCTGAGCCTTCTCGGGCTCACAGAGCTACACTCCCTCCGGTCGCTCCGGGCTTGCACTCGTTGGTCGTTAAGAGCTGTGTCATCCAAAAAAAGAAAATACCCAGCGGTGGTCGCTGGGCACCCTGTTACAGCAGGGTCGGCATTTCGTTTCTCGGGATAGGAGAAAAAGATGCTTAAGCTCAGTGTATCGCAGTTCGTAGGTCATCTTCCAGTAGAGCAACAAGGTTCAGTGCTCCTGAGTCAGGAGGCGTTTTTAGCTTTCTTACGGTCGGAGTTTCGGTGTAACGACCGGAGTAAGCGGGCTCTTGTTGAGGCCGCAACCGTCTACGCCGAACGTAAAGGGGTGATGGTGCACTGTCTGGCTGATGAACGCTTTGCAGCCAAGGCAGTGATCTACGCCTACATGAGGTTGGGCGAGGAACTGGTCAGGCGGGGCAAAGTGGACAAGCCCAAGTCGCACTTCAAGGTCTACCGGCGCAAGCAGGTTAAACCCGTTGAGAAGCCCGCCAACACTCGCTTCCGTACTGTCGAGACTTTCGTCAATGGCCGCCGAGAACGCATCACGCAATATCCGGCTGACATCACCTGGGCTGAGGCTAAGAGCTTTCAGTTCGATGCACTTTATGAGTTACCGGATGTCACTGTAGAGCCTGAGTACCAGGAAACGGGTGAAACCGCTCACTTCGACGCCTCGAGCCGTCCTACGGGGTGGGGCTGGCTCAAAGTCGAGGGTGAAGTGGTTAGCCGTATCCGTTGTTGGGAAGGGTCGTGAGGGGCTTCGGCCCCTTTTTTGCTGGGTTGCCCTAGCGGTTCTCGAGTAGAAAAGCTCGAACTGTCCGCACTCGCAAGGGTAGGTCGCCCCGTTCCATAAGGTGTCCAAAATGAGTAGTGTCGCCCGTCAGGAGGACGTCGGCCTTGTGTGCAAGCGCCGTTTCGTAGACGGGCCAGTCTTTTGCCGGTAGTTCGACGTTGGTCACTCCGTCATGTGCCTCGGGCACCTCGGCGACCTGCTCGAGCAGCGAGGCGAACCTCGCTAGCGCTTCGGGCCGCTTACGGGCGAGGTTGCGTTCGGCCTCCAGGCGGCAGTAACGGCTTGTAAGGAGCATTAGCCGCCCCGCCCCGGCAAGCTCCCACAGGAGAGCAAACGACGCCCCGCCGAGTGCTGCGCTGAAGAGGATGTTGGCGTCTAGAAATACCTTTATAGGCTCCATGCCGTTCTAGCTTGCTTGAGTTCGTTCTCGGTCATCTCGGCATTCTCGGCGAACTCTTCGAGCCGGGCCTCGCTGTAGAGTTCGACTGGCGTAATTTCAACCGCTTCTAGGACAATCTCACCATCTTCGACACGGACATTGAAGGCGTCGCCTGTGCGGAGCCCCAAAGCTTTACGCACTTCGGCAGGAAGCGTGAGCTGTCCTCGAGAGGAGAGCTGAACCAGAGGGTATTGCGGTGTGCGCGTCATCCCCATAATCTAGCAGAAATTCGGAAATACAGACGTCATAAAGCAGAGGAGGTAGCACGCGCTTATGCACGTGCAGGAGGAGAAGTAGCAGGAGTGATGCTCCTGACTTTTTCTGGAGGTGCGCTATGCACCACGCCGTTTCAACCCTGTCCGCCCCGCCGCCAACCAAACCCAACCCTGCCATTGAGCGCCTGCATACCGGCGTCACCGAACTGCTCGACTCGCAGAGGTGGCAAGAGGCGCTGAGGTTTAAGACCCGGTTCCACGACTACTCGTTTAACAACGCCCTCTTGATCTACTTGCAGCGTCCCGACGCGAGCCTAGTTGCGGGCTATAAACGCTGGCAGGAGCTAGGGCGGCAGGTCAGAAAGGGAGAGACGAGCATCGCCATCCTCGCGCCCATCGTGCGCCGTACCGAAGGTGAGGCGGAGGGTGAACGGGTGTGGGAGGTCGTGGGTTTCCGCTCGGCTCGCGTCTTCGACGTCTCGCAGACCGACGGTAGCCCCCTACCCGAGCTGCCCCGACCGGTGCTACTGGAGGAGGACAGTGAGGCGGTTCGAGCGGCGCTGGCGAGAGCGGAAACCTTTGCCCTATCCAAAGGTTTCCCGGTGAGCTATCAAGACCTCCGTGGCGGCGCGCTCGGCTCGTTCTCAGTTACGAGGCGAGTGATAAAGGTGCGGACCGACTTGCCGCCCTTGCAGACCCTAAAAACGCTCGTACACGAACTCGCTCACGGCCTCATGCACGCCGACCCAAAAGCAGGAGAGAAGCGTCACCGGCTCGAGCTCGAGGCCGAGTCGTGCGCCTTTCTGGTGCTCTACGACCTCGGACTGGACACCTCGCGCTACACCTTCCCCTACCTGGCGAACTGGACCGAGCACCCGGACGAGCTGCTCGGGGCGGGTGAGAAGGCGGCCAGGGTCGCCGAGGAGGTGCTGCACACACTCAGGCTGCCTCTCGTAACCGACGCCTTCCCTAGTTCATAGCACGCGCTCGCGCGTGCGGAGGAGAAGGTAGAGAGGAGGCTGTCGTTGCCACACTATGTTGGTTGACCCGCTCCGTTGAGAGCGGGGCTTTCACTTTCTTGGAGGAGATACTGATGACCGTCCAGAGCTATCCACAAACCGCAGTTGCCCTGCCGCTCGCTACCTTGCCCCTTAGTGCCCTTACTCAAAGCGGTCTCAACCCCAGAACACGCTTCGATGAGGCCGCCATCGCCGAGCTCGCCCAGTCCATCCTCGAGCAAGGCGTGTTGCAAAACCTGGTGGTGCGCCCGCACCCTGAACACGAGGGCGTGTGGCAGGTGGTCGCCGGGGAGCGGCGCTACCACGCTCTTCAGCATCTTTTGGTCGAGGGGAAAATCGACGAGGTGTACCCGGTGCCCGTCGTGGTGCGAGAGGTGGACGATCACGAACTCCTGCTCCTAGCCACCGCCGAGAACGTCCAACGCCAGGACATGACCCCGTTGGAGGAGGCCGACGCCTTCGCCAAGCTCATGGCCCTGGGTGACACCGAAGAGGGCATCGCGCTCAGAACGGGGGTGGCCGTATCGACCGTGAAACTGCGGCTCAAGCTCACCTCGGGCTTGTGTGCAGACGCTCGTAGGGCGCTTTCAGCCGAGCAGCTGACCCTCTCCCAAGCCCAGGCGCTCCTGCTCGCCTCCAAAGGGTTGCAGAAGGAACTCTTGCCCCGCATCCTCGAGAGTGACTACGGCCCCAAAGACATCAAACGCCTCCTGACGCAAGACAAGGTGCCGGTGGGCCGTAACGTCTTTCCCTTAAAGGCGTATACCGACGCCAAGGGCTCGATCACCCGTGACATCTTCCAGAGCGAGCACCCTGGCTGGTTCGACGACCGGGAACTCTTTATCCGCTTGCAGAACGAGGCCGTTGAGGAGAAGCTGGCAGCTTATCGGGAGCAAGGACTAGCGGTAGAGGTTACCCGCTACTTCATGCCGTATGGGTACACCGAGGGGGAAGGGGTCGTTATCGTGCTGAACGACTACGACGTCTCGGTGGAGTTCAAGGAAAGGCTTGTTAGACGCTCGGAGCCGAAACCCACATCGACTTCTACAACTCAAACCGGAGGCGAGACCAAGCCGAAAGAAAATCGGCGTAGGAACGAGTGGGAGGCCACGACGCTCACAAGGGCGCTCCACGTCGAGGCGGCCAAGGATTTTCGTCTCTGCTTGGTCCTTAACATCATGGCGCTGCTGAGCGTAAAGGGCTTTGACCTAAGACGCGAGGACGTCAGCGCTGAGCGGGGTCGTGCCAACCGCATCGTTTCAGAAGAGCTGCGACAAGCCTTTGAGAACGACCTCTCGAGACTGATTGATGGGTTTGAAGGTCCAGGGCTGAACCTTGGGCATTTAAGAGGGAACGAGGAACCCTACCCACCGACCCTCGACGCCTACGGGGAGGGCATAGCCCACATCTTCGACACCCTTAGAGACATGAGCGACGAGGACCTACAGGCCCTCTTCTCCAAGCTGACTGCCCTTGCCATCTCCCACATGAACAGCGACACGCTCTGGAACACCGAGGTCAAAAAGCTGGTGGCGGGGGCGACAAAGCTCAACGTCGCTGAACACTTCGACGCCTCAAGCCCTGAGTACCTCGCCTTGCACACCAAAGCCGAGCTGGGAGAACTGGCCCGGAACGCCAGGGTTGCGCTCGACGTCACCACGCTGAAAAAGCAGACTGCCGTCGAATACCTGAGTCAGCACGAGAAGGTCAGGGCGTTCGTACCCGAGAGGCTGAGGTTTGGGGCGGCTGCTGCCGTACCCGAACAAGGCAAATAGCACGCGCTAGCGCACGTGCAGGGGTGGGGGCAAAAAGGAGGTGGCTTCACCCTCGCCCATAGGAGAGGCCCGCGCTGACTTTACCGGAAAGCGCGGGCCTCGGTTCTCTCCCCACTCAAGGAGATGTATGACCCAGTTTGCCCGTACCGCCATGAGGTGTCAAGGCGCGCCCTTTAGCAAGACGGAGCTTCGCCTCGACGTCGAGGTGCTTGCCGAGCGCTACGAAGCACTGGCGGCGCTCTCACCGCTCGAGGACGAACCGCCGGAGGAAGACGATACAGAAGAAGTACTAGACGACCTTCCCTTTTAAGTCTCTCCAGAGGCCGGGTTATCCCCGGTCTCACACCTCGAAAGGAGATGCGATGGTCCAGCTCACCGCACCCCTGAGCAAACGGCAGCTCGTGCTGCTCAGGACCCGTGCGTGTCTCGAGCGCCGCCTATGTGCTCCCACAACCTGCGACTACGGCCTCGCCGCCCGGATTAAAGAGATCGACCACGAACTCACCCGCATCGAGACGGCCAAACGCCGGGAGGACTCTATATGACTACTACGCCCTTAACGCTCACCACCCTCACCCAAGAAAAGCACCTCGCGCCGCAGGTGTTCGACAGGGTGTGTGAACGCTTGCAGGTAGCGCAGGCGCACCACACCGAAGCGGTCAACGCCTTAGCCGAGGCGAAGTGTTCTTTAGAGTTCAAACGGGCCGAGCTGCTCGCTGGAGGGATTGACGGCAAGAACGCCGACGCTAGAGAGGCCGCCCTACGCCTCAGGCTGTTCGACGAGCACGCCGAACTTATCGGCCTCGAAGTGGTACTGAACGAAGCTAAGAAGGATTTCGAGCAGGCCCGGCTGACTTGGGACTGCTTGCGCTACAAGCTGCGGCTCCTCGAAGTGCAGCGGGCGCTAGGGGGGGCGGCTTAACCCCTCACCTTTCATTGTGGTATCGTAAGTAATACTATGGAGCAGCGGCAGATCGTGCTCGACACCAACGTTTTTGTTGCCGCGCTCCGTTCGCGCCGGGGTGCCTCGTTCAGGCTGCTCTCACTGGTGGGGACAAACTCGGCTTTTAAGACCAACCTTTCGGTGCCGCTCGTGCTCGAATATGAAGACGTCGCAAAACGCCCCGATATGGTCCCGGCTCTAAGTATGGAGGAGATCGACGCTGTGATCGACTACCTCTGCGCCGTTTCAAACAAGCAGGAGGTCTTTTTTCTCTGGCGTCCGCACCTCAAAGACCCCAAAGACGACATGGTCCTCGAGCTGGCCGTGGTCGCCGGTGCCGACGTTGTCACCTTCAACGTCAGAGACTTTGCGGGAATTCAGACGTTTGGCCTGCGTGCGCTCACGCCGCAGGCATTTCTAGACGAGATTGGAGTGTTGATATGAGCAACCTCAGTTTGCGACTACCCGAATCGCTGCACAAGCAGGTCAAGGCGCTCGCCAAACAAGAAGGCGTCTCGATCAATCAGTTTGTCACCACGGCACTGGCTGAAAAGCTGTCGGCCTTGATGACCCAGGAGTACCTGGAGGCGCGGGCTGAACGCGGTAACCAAGCAGCGTTCGAGCGGGTGCTGGGTAAGGTGCCGGATGCGGAACCCGAACCGCACGACCGGCTCTAGCTGCTCTCCTCATAACTCTGGGAATCCGTAAGAGGAAGGCTAAAAAGCGCCCGGTCCAAGTCGCGCTCGAGGTAGCCGTCAAGCACCTCCAAGAGCTTCTCTTCAGGCCACGCGCCCTGTTCTACTTGCTCCAAAACAGCTGCGCCCACGAGGATTTTTCTGCGAGTGTCAACCTTGCGCTCTCGCTCTTTTGTCTGCGCCTTGACACGCTGAATCTTGGCGGTCAGCTCGGCGCGCTGCGCTTCTAACTTCCTCAGCTTCTCCTGGGTGCTCGCCACGGTGCACCTCCTTGGCCGCCACTATAGACGAGATTGCCGCCCCGGGCAAAGGGGTAGCTGAAGCTGCCTTATGGCGCACATACCGGTTTCTCCGTCTCTAGAAACGGAGCGTAGCCAGATCGTCTATGCTGGGGACTAGCAGCGAAGGTTCTGACAATGGCGATCTATCATCTAAGAGCTCAGACAGGAAGCCGCGCGCGGGCAGTCCGCGAAGGCTAAGGCGGACTACATCCAGCGTGAGGGCAAGTATAAAGACCAGGAGGACAAGCTGGTTTATAAAGAGTCCGGCAACATGCCCGGCTGGGCCGACGATGAGCCCTCGGAATACTGGCAGGCCGCGGACACCTACGAGCGGGCGAACGGCCGCCTCTACAAAGAAGTCGAGGTCGCCCTTCCTAAGGAGCTGGGAGAGGACGAGCGGGTCACACTGGCGCGTGAGTTCGCGGAGAAGCTCACCGAAAAGGAGAACCTGCCCTACACCCTGGCAGTGCACGAAGGCAGGGGTGAGAACCCACACGCGCACGTGATGATTTCGGAGCGGATGAACGATGGCGTCGAGAGACCCCCGGAGACCTGGTTCCGGCGGGCGAACCGGGAGGAACCGGAGGGGGGCGGGGCGCTCAAGACGGAGAGCATGAAGCCGAAGGCGTGGCTTACCGAGACGCGGGAACTGTGGGGGCGCGAGGTCAATGGAGCCCTCGAGCGCGGGGGTCATGAGGCGCGCGTTGACCACCGCTCGCTCGAGGCGCAGGGGCTCGAGCGCGTCCCGACCCGGCACATCGGCGTGCACGCAGCGGCGATGGAAGCGCGCGGTATCCGCACCGAGCGGGGCGATATGGCGCTGGAGATTGACCGGCAAAACCGGGAGATCGAGCAGGAAAAGGCATCATTTTTAGAGGCGCAACAACAAATCGAGAGGGGCGCGCAGCGGGAGCGTGGGCTCGAGTACTGAGCCGAAGGTGAAGTTGCCAGTTCCGTGAAGCCTAGGTGGAAGCAGCAAGCACCTCCGATAGGCTTCACGAATGGGGGGTTCGAGTAGGTAGTAGGTTCGGCGACAAGCCGTACAAATTCAGCAATTCTTATGAGGTGGCATGGCCGTAATTCCAGCGAGTGCGAAGGAGAAGTTGTAGCTGGGCTCCAGCGGCACCGTGGCAGAGTCGAGGCGGTACTCGCTTAGGTCGAAATAATCACCTAGTACCCTTCGCTTATGCGGTACTCGGGCCGGTTCACTGCATCATGGTTCATCCACCAAGAATTGTCCACGGTTAGCAGGGTAGCACTACCAAAAACTACATCACGTGCAGCAAGGAAGGTTGTTTGGCTGAATACCCCATCCGCTTGCGGCGGGGTTTTTATTTGCTACCGCCCAAACTTCCTTGGTTGCGGTCAACTACACCCGCGCCTTAAGTTCAGCCTAGAGAACCGATCTCAGCAACAAGGTTCAAATGAATGCCCTCCTGACTATTATGGTCAAAATGCTATGCGACCCGCAATAACCGCCGGTTCTCAACTTTGTCTTTTACATCACGCGGTTGCTTGCGGATTAAGCCACTGACGCCAATTACTCATAAGCGCGTCTTCCTGTAAGAGGTCGCATTCGAACGCGATGTAGGCGTCCGGTCTCAACATAAAGACAGTTCCTGGTCGTGTTGCCAGCTTACGCTCGAGCTCTCCCTTATAGTCGGTCAGAACGTTGTTCCCCAGATCATGTTGTCGAGAAAGCCCCGCATCGAGAACGACATACGGTGCCACTTTGTCTTGCTCCGCCAGTTTCAACAAGCGCAGTAACGCCGCACGTTGTTCGCTGACCTGAGCCGCCAGGGTAAAAATAATCAGGGTAAGCGTGGACGAGCGTAAAAGTTCGTATAAGCGGACAGGCCGAAGCGTGGCGTCCCTAAGCTCGATGTCTGGAACCCGAGTGCCTGCTGACGAGCCTGCCGTTGACGGCGCTTCGTAACGAATGCCGATCCCTGAAAGCCCATGGCTTAGTCTGCGCTGCACAAACTGTCGTGGCACAAACAGGCGAAACAAGCTGTCTCGTACCGAGCGCGCTGGCTGGTGAGGAACCAGCAGACCACGTAAGATGAGGTCGCTCATCCATAGTGCTCTTTTCCCTACCGGGTGACGTTCAGCTTGGAAGGTTTCCAGGAGTGCTTCAGGAGACCACCCTTGGATGACCTGTGCGAGTTTCCAACCAAGGTTAAAAGCATCTTGTATCCCGGTGTTCATCCCTTGACCCCCGGCAGGGCTATGCGTGTGGGCCGCGTCACCCGCCAGGAAAGCACGCCCTACACGGTAGCTCGGAACCTGCTGAAGACTGGACCCCCAACGCGACAGGCTGCGCGGTTCGCGGAGCGTGACCGGTTTGCCTAAAATGGCTCGAGTCGATTCCTGCAATTCGCTAAGCTCAAGCTCACGCTGGTCGGTTTCTTGCTGATAGGCGCGGTCGATGGTGATAATGCGCACAGCGCCGTCTTGAAAGGGCAAAATCAAGGCCAAGCCCCGTGCGTTTGAGTACTGTTCGGTTCCGCCGGTAACGACGTGACCATCCATCATAACATCGCCCAAGAAAGCCTTCCAGACATAACTCGAGCCTTCGAACGGCAATCCCAGAGTTTCACGGACTAGACTGTTGGCACCATCGGCACCCACCATAAAGCGGGCACTAATTCGATGTTCTTGATCCCCCGACACGGTACGAGCCTCAACACGGTCACCACAGTCTTCAAAGCCTGTGAGGGTCACACCACGCTCAACCTGCACACCGAGTTGATTAAGGTGAGCTTCTAAGATAGTTTCGGTTTCTACTTGAGGGAGGATCAAGACAAAAGGGAACGCCGAGTCGAGCTGGTGCATACCCGCTCGGAGAGGTCGCCGACTTCCGGCGCTTAAGGTAAAGCCCGGCGAGGTGTACCCACGCTTGACAAATTTATTAGTCAGCCCGAGTAGATCGAAAAGCTCGAGAGTACGCGCATGAATGCCCAGGGCTTTGCTCCGGGTCGAGCGTGCCAATCGTTTCTCGATGATGCGACAAGAGATCTGACGCCGCGCAAGTTCGGTGGCAACGATAAGGCCCGTAGGTCCTGCTCCAACGATAAGGACATCCGTATCCGGTTTTTCCATCATGGGTTCTCCACCCTGAGCCGCTGCCCCGACTGCAACCGACCATTGTGACGAAGTGGCAAGTTGGCGCGAGACAGAAGATCGTGTCCTGCTTCAAGAGATACACAAGGCAAACGTGACCAGATTTCTCAATCTATAGTCATGAGCATCTTTCGTCAGTAAATTATCTTGCGGTCGTCGTTCTTTGCTGTTGTTCTGTTTGTGCTTTAACTGCCTGCAGGGCTCCACGCATATAGCCGCGCCATAAAAGAAAAACGAAGCTAGCAAGTACAGGTCGTAGAAACCACTCCCTAGCCGTAAACGTGTACGTCCACGTTACCCGGGTATATCGTCCTTCAGAACTAAATCGCCACTGCCCACGACCCTCACAGGCGATGTACTTGAGTACCGACGTAAAATCGCTCGTTCGGTAGGCAAAGTAGCTTGGCACCTGATAATCGGTGAGCGTTTCCCTGGCTGTCGTGTTGTTGCTAAGATGTACCGTACGTATAGATCCCGGCACATTCCAGGATCCGACGTTATGAGATGTAGACACAACCCGAGGTAACGGACCGTAAGCGAAGAGGATTTTGTGCAGCACATCCTCCGCTGTGACGAACCTAAAAACATCTTGCAAAGGTGCGGCAACTAATTCGGTTAGGGTTGTAGCAACGTGCGTCATGTGCCTTCCTGAAAACGTCATGTCAGAGGTATGCCACGTGGTTCACGGGTTGACGCTGAGAATGCAGCCTAGCACAAGACCAAACCGTAATGAGAGATGGATCCCATCCTTTGGCTCTTCAACACAACTGATACCGCTGGATCTGTTTTTATCCGGACAAGCTTGAGACTGAAGTCGATGGCACGCTATTAGAGAGTTAAATGTAAATAACGAGCCGCTCCGCTACGCGTTTAACGAGATGGGATGAGGAGACCCCCTTTCCTAACTGAGTACGCTCAGTTAGAGGCGGCTGTCGCCTAGAAAGGGGTATAACCATGAAGCACAAGAAGGTCGTCGGTTTAGATTTAGGGGATAAGTTCTCGTACGCCTGTGTGCTCGACGCCGACACAGGTGAGGTCATCAAAGAGAAACGTATCGCTACACGAGCAAGCTGCTTGGAGACGTTCTTTGCAGGTCAGCCTGCCATGCTCATCGCCATTGAAACAGGTACACATTCCCCTTGGATCAGCCGCTTGCTCGAAAGTTTTGGTCACGAAGTGCTGGTAGCCAACGCCCGCAAGGTGCGCTTGGTCTATGGTGGCGACCGAAAGAGTGACAAGCTTGACGCACAAAAGCTAGCGAGGCTGGCCCGCTTTGACCCAGAGCTGCTATCACCAATCCAACACCGTAGCAAGGATGCACAAGCGCATCTAGCGCTGATACGCTCCCGCGACGCGCTGGTTAGCAGCCGCATCGGGCTCGTCAATCATGTCCGGGGAAGCGTCAAAGCCTTTGGTGCTCGTTTGCCGGTGTGTAGCACCCGCACCTTCGCCAGAAAAGCGCGCGCCGTCGTCCCGGAAGAGTTGCTGGCGGCGCTCGAACCGGTGTTGGCTATCATCGAGAAGTTAAGCGAGCAGATCCTGGTTATGGAGAAACGCATCAAGATTTTAGGAAGAGAGGCTTACCCAGAAACCAACGTGCTTCGCCAAGTCACCGGCGTAGGTGCCATCACCTCACTCACCTTTGTCTTGACGCTTGAGGAACCTGCAAGGTTTAAGAAAAGCCGGGATGTGGGTGCATTCTTGGGGTTGACGCCAGGGCAGAAGCAGTCGGGTGACAGAGACGTAAAGCTGCGTATCAGCAAACGAGGCGATGAAGGTTTGAGGCGGTTACTTGTTCAATCCGCGCACTACCTGCTCGGACCCTTTGGCTCAGACTGCGACCTCAGACGGCACGGTGAGAAAATCGAGGCGGCTGGTGGGAGTTATGCAAAAAAGCGAGCCATTGTCGCCGTTGCCAGGAAGCTGGCTGTGCTCTTGCACAGGCTCTGGGTCACCCAGGAAATCTACGAACCGCTACGCAACAGCAATAAAACGCTGGCCAAAGCTGCCTGAGAGCGCAAGAACCGACACCGTTAGTTAATACACAACATTTTTTAGAAGTGGTTCACGCCCCGTCGGGTGACTGCGGCTTCGCGCTTGGCTCTCTGAAGCTGAGAATGAGATAGCAGCGCCCACTAACCGGACCCCAGCCTGCACCTTACCGAGTGCGTATGGAAGCGTGGCGAGATGCCTCTTCACCTTTACAACTTGTTTACGGGGCTTGACAACCTGGGGTCTCCTCATGGAAGCGCGTTGAACGTACAACAAATAGTCATTCGCTAAGGTTTACATTCTCACCCGGCTAGGACATCAAAACATTCAAACATGACTCTTCATGAGCGACACCGGGAAGTACACACTGTGTCGGTAGACCTCACTACGGTTTATATGCTGCGGCGTACGCCGCTACCTTGGATGACTTTAGGTAGGTTGCGAGCAGAACCCTAGGATAAGCGCACAGCAGTCAGAGCCGACGCTAGTTCAAACCGCATCTCTTAGTTGACCTTCCGCCATACCGTGTGTAAACTACTTGATATCAAATAATTTAGGAGGCTGTAGTGGACCGCACGCGAATGAAAGGCAACCTTGAAGTCATCTTGCTGACGGTGATCGCCGACGAAGGCCCCCTCTACGGGCTCGAGATCGTCCGGGAGGTGCAGAGCCGTACCCAGGGGGCGCTCGTACTCGCCGCCGGAAGCCTCTATCCGCCCCTCCACCGCCTCGAGAAACGAGGTTGGATACGCTCCGAGACGCGCCGGTCTCCGCACGGGAGCGGCACCGTCACCTATTACACAGTCACCGAGGCTGGGCGCGACGCGCTTGCCGAGCAGCGCGAGCTTACCAAGACGTTTATCCAAACCCTTCAGGAGTTGTTGCGGTTATGAACCGCGACGCGACGCCCGCGGACCGGGAGCTCGTTTACAAACTCTTTGACCTGGTCGAGGGTCTTCCCAAAGGCCTTCAGGTGAAACTCTTCCACGACCTCCACGGCCAAGTCCATACCACCGCAAAACACTACCGGGTGACGCAGCGCACCGGGTACGAAGAGGCGCTCCGCCAGGCGACGCGAGCCCACATTCTTGATCCTAGTCAGACCAACCTGAAGCTTTTATGGATTCACCGCCGGGAGAGCTGATCACGGCGTTGCGGAGGTCTCCTGGACAGCTCTGGCGACGCCTGACGCGCCTTCCCTCGCCCGAACGCTACACCCCTCGCGCGGCTACACCCGAGAACGCCACCAAAAATAACGCTCGCCTGTTGGCGGCCTTGCGCGGACGCTACGGCGAGGCGACCGTGGCGGGGCTTCGCTGGCCGGAATGGGCGTGTCGGCCCGACGACTATCTGGGCTGCGCCGACTTGGGCGACAAGTTGATGTTCGCCATTGGTGCGCCCGTTTCGGGGACGAGAGGTCCTTTTAACCAGCAGCAATTGCGTCAGCTCGGCAAACTTTTGCAGGAGCTTGACTATGTGCGCGATGTGACCTACTACGAGGTTGATCCGGTAACCTTGGAAGTGAAGTGCACAGCTTCTCATAGCGTCTACTGGAACGACTACGAGGCGCTCTTTTCGCCAATCCTTGACAACTTCGAGCCCCTACCTGAAGAAGGTCTCACGGGACCTTTGGAAGCTCTTTGTGAACGCTGGTTTACCTCGCAAGGCGTACATCATGTCATCCGCTTAAAGCTTGACGATATCGACTGGAAGAGCGGTATGCGCGCCATGCTCCCCGCTGCGTTGTGGGAGGATTTTGACGTCGCCCCGGACCCCGAAAGGCTCAAAATTTATGTACAGAAGGCGTCGGTGACCTTTGTCGGACGCACCTTCGAACTTCCCTACCTCACCAAACGACAGCTCACCTGGACGCTTTTCCCGCTCTTGGTCGGATTGCTCATCGGCGGCGTCTCGCTGATCTCCCTCTTGACACCCGAAGCCGCTACACCGGTTGAACCGCTAGAACCGCCCCTGCTGCTCGAAGATACCTCTTCCCCGCCGCTCACCTGGTTGATGGGGCTCAAGGTTGCGGGCCTTGTACTGACGATCTTTTCACCGGTGATCGCCTACAGCGTTATTTTCTGTCTGTTCGTACACGTGCTGGCGCACGTGTTGTATGAGAATACGCCGCTCGGCACCCCCGAAGATCAGCGTTACACGGTCTACGTGAGTGGAGATACTTGATGCGCGGTGGCCTCGCCCACCTCGTCTGGCGACGCCGCCTCCCCTGGTTGCTGGGTATGCTCGCGCTTGCCCTCGGGGGCGGGATTTTTGGGTGGCTTCAGGGGCGCTTCGCGTGGAGAGTTCTAGCGGAGGAAGGCGTTGACCTCCTCCCAGGGCGCTGCCTGGAGCTCCTGAGCTGCGCCGAGTACTACGGGCGCTACCGCGCGTGGCTGGGCGAGTGGTGGACCTGGCTGGTCGACTCCGGACACGTCGAGCCCCTCCTCTTGGGCTCGGCCGTCGGCGCGTTTCTGGTAGGGGTCGTTGGTGCCGTCGCCGCGTACCCCAAACTGCGGGATATGCTCTTTGCCGCCCGGCAACTGCGCCTCCGCGCCGAGGAGGACCCCTGGCGGGTGCGCCACAAGCGCCCGCTGCGTTTGCCTAACGTCTACGGTCGTTTTTGGGCAGCGAGCAGCCAGATCAGGGACATGTTCTTAGCGCGTCTTCCCCGCCGCCTGGCGGGTCGCCTGTTGTTTCTCGGGACGTGGGGCCGCCAGCTCATCACCATCTACCCCGGTTGGGACGGCAAGCCCGAACTCGACCACCTGCTCGTGGTGGCCCCCACCGGGAGCGGCAAGGGGATGCTGATTAAGGCAAACCTGGCGGCCTGGACCGGGAGCGCCATCGTGGCGGAGCTTAAAGGGGAGTTCTACCGTGACCTCGCCGGATACCTCACGGCCCGCGGAGGGCGCTGCCTGACGTTCAGCGTCACAGGCGTGGGTCACCGTTACGACCCCTTCGAGGAGTTCGACGACGAGCTTGGCCTCCAGACGGCGGCGAACCTGCTCATCCAGCCCGAAAAAGACGGGCGCAACCAGATTTTCGGCCAGCGCGCCGCCCTCGCGCTGCACGCCGGGCTCCTCGCCGCCCGCCGCCTCGGGCGCGCTACTCTCCCCTACCTGGCTGAGATCAGCGCTGGGGGAATGCGCGCCTACCTGGAAACGCTCTCTGCGCTAGACGACCCGGCAATCACAAGAAAGATCAACGCCTTTCTAAGCGAGCCGCCGGGTAGCAGAGACTGGGACGAGGTAGCGCAAGACCGTTTTATGCAGTCGAGCTGGGGCAACCTCACCACCCGGCTCGAGCCGCTCTGCGCTGCGCCTATCCTGGCCGCCACTAGCGGAAGCGATTTTAGAGCCGTGGACCTTAGACGACATCCGATCACCCTCTTTTTGAATTTTCCCTTGGAGACCCTCGAGGCTACGCTGCCGCTTTATCAGCTCGTCACCGAGTCGCTGCTACGCGGGTTGACTCAGGGGGATCAGGCCCGCTCCGAGTACCGCGACCACCCTGTTTTGTGGATATGCGATGAGGCCCACCTACTGGTGCCGCCTAAACTACCTGAGCATCTCAACAGTTTGCGTGACTGGGGCGTCGCTGCCTGGGTCGTGTTGCAGAGTCGGGCACAACTCCGCGCCCTCTACGGGGCCGACGGTGCGGAGGCTATCGAAGCAGGCTGCGCCACGCAGGTCTACTACCGCCCCGCTGACCTAGAAACCCCGAAATACATCAGCGCCCGCGCGGGCATGATGCCGTTTCCGCAGGAGAGTACCAGCCAGCGCGAAGCGGAGCCCAAAGGGAGCACAAGCCTGAGCCTTACCACCCGGCCACTGATCCGCCCCGAGGCGATTATGGAGCTGCGTGACGACCGAATCCTCGTGTTCCCACGGGGCCGCCCACCCGTGGCGGCGCACCGGCTCTGGCCGACCGACCTCGGCTACGGCAACGCAGCCTTTGTGGAGCGCCGGGTAAACGGGGAGGTGCGGCTCACACCAAGGCACCCGGCCCCCGCACTTGTTCGTTTACAGGTGCCGCCAAGCTAAGAGTCTGAGCCCCCACAGCACCCTACAGCGGGACCCCGAAGAGGCAAGGCGGGTGAGGCTGCGAGTGCCAAAAGGACTGCGCCTTCAGGGGCTGTCGGAAGGATCGCTAGGGCACGGGCGAAAGGAGAAGGTAACCCTTGAGGGCCTACGACGATCACGCCCGGTGGGTGCATCCCAACCGAGGCTCACCTCTCCCCTCTTACGCTCGCCTCACGACTGTGCTGCCTACCGTCACCCCGGAATATACAGTAGGTGTCTCCTCCACTAACTTCGGCGGATCAGCATCAACCCAACCTTGCGCTCTTCTAGGGCTACTTAAATATCACCAGGGCTGCTATGACGGGCCGCAACATCTCAGCAGAGCGAGGGGGCCGCCATGCTAAATACATATATGGATTTATGTAAGACCATAAATCCATAACTTTGTCACCCGTCATCATTGTCGTCTCTCACTCATTAAAGGTCTTATGGGGTTATGGTTAACTTTATCCCTGTACGACTTTAGGACCTCGCTTAAACACCATGCAGGACGTGCTTTTCCCTACCTGGTGGAGGAAAAGTGTGTTAGGGTAACGGGCAATAGGATTGGAGAAAAGCTGAACACGTAGAGCTACGTAGGGCGTAGCGGCACAACAAATGAGGAACTCCCGGTTGTTAGCAGCAACCAGGAGCACCGAGCACGGCAAAGACTGTACTTCTTCCTAAAGTCAGTCTACGTGCTCGGAAGGGACCCGTCAACCTCTTTGACACCTTTCTGGAGCAACTATGAAGCCTTATACAACCGAATATCCCTGGTCGGCCTCCCCCGCTGAGCCCCTTCGTGGGCCGCAGTTCGGGGGTCGGCGGTGACCCCGGCGCTGCAAGCGCAGCTCGAGCGCCTCGGCCAGACGCTGGCCTCACGAAACAACCAGCCTGTTGCCCTGTTCGCGCTTCCGAAAGAGAGTAACCCTGAGACACCGCTAGCAGCGCCTGAGCGCTTTCCTGAGCCCGCCGAGCCGGTTTTGCGCAGAGATACTGCGGGTATACCCCTCCAAGAGGCCGTGGAGAGCTTCTCAACGCGTCAGGTCGCCCGGGTGGTGAAGGACCTCAACCCCTTGGCGCTGCGCATCTACGCCCTGCTTAACTTGCTGGGTTGTACGGTAGCCCACCGCCGCGGCTACCACCGCAAAGCCAGCCAAGTGAGCTACTTCTGCCCCGCCGAGTTGATCTGCGCCCACCTAAGGATCAGCAGGGGATCGTTCTACCGCTCGCTCAAAGAACTGTTGGCACTAGGGCTGGTCGATGCCCGCGGTCACAAGACGACGATCAACGGCTGGGCGGTGCGCTGCGACGGCACTCTCTGGTCGGTCAAGCTGTTGCCGCACCGGGGCAGCCGCGCCCGCTTGCGCTTTGATGACCTCAAAGCCCAGTACCGCGACCTGGAAGCCGATATCGAAGCCGGAAACACTGTCTATGCCCAGACGCGACAGTCAAGTACAGGTAAAACTGATGTAGTGACATTTGAGTCTTTACTTGTTTGGGCGTTACCCCCCGTACGCGCCCAAAACCCCGTTACCTTGACTGTCGCGTCCGACGAACGCTTGTCCCTGGAGATCCTGCTCGACGTCCCCTTTATCCCCAAGCAGGGGAGACGGGAAGGGGTCGACAGGGCGGCTCGAGCCCTCGCCCAGCATCTCACTGACGACACCTCCCTCAACTTTTACCGCTACCTGGTGTGGCAGCTCCTGAGGCTGCATCAGCAGGGGAGAGACTACCTGTTGGCCGTCTACCAGCTGGTCCAGAGGGCTAACGCCGACCATAGGGAAGGCTTCGCCAGGAAGCCCGGAGCCCTGTTCGTGTCCCGGCTCAAGGCCTGTGCGCTGTGGAACGAGCTGAGGGAGGTGTCACAGGTGCGGGTAGGAGGATCATTGCCATGTCTGAAATCTTGACGCTTAACGACTACCGGGGCCGCACCGTGCGCTTGACAGTGGAACGGCAGCACATTTTGGAGCATCCCGAGATGGTCGGGCAGCAGGCGCGCATCGTCCAGACGCTCGCGGCACCCGAGCTGGTGGTTGCCACGTCGCTCGGTACAAGCGTTTACGTCTATTACCGCTTCTACACCTCGACGCCTGTTACCAACAAGTATCTACATGTAGCCGTTAAACTGACTCAAGCTGACGCGTTCGTGCTCACGGCCTTTTACAGCCGCCGTCAGAAGAGAGGAAAAACCATATGGCCGGATTAAAGGTTTGGTACGACCAGGAGGGCGACCTGCTCGACGTGCGCTTTGAGGACGCGCCCGCGGCCCTCGAGGAGGTCGCCGATGACGTGTTCGAGCGCCGTACCCCCGAAGGCAGGGTCATCGGCTTCATGGTCATGAACTTCAGCAAACACGATCAGGCGACCCTGACCTTACCCTTCAGTGTGGGCGTCTTACCTGCTGCCTGAACCAAGATTCGGTCTTTTCTGGGTATAACTGCCCGTACAGACATGTCATCTCGCCCTTACAAACCACTAAACTGACCGTATGGGCAGAAAATCACGGCTGAAGCGGCTGCGCCGTACACTCGCCCCCTCGCCTGAACTCGAGCCCTTGTTAAGCGCTTACCTGGCAGCTCGGGCTGAACTCGCGGAAGGGGCAGACGTTGCGGTGTTCCAGGGGCAGCTCGTCAACGGAGAAACTCTGACCGAGCTGTACTTCAGCGAGGGCGAGAGGCTTGGTCTTTCCCGGACCCAGCTGCTCACTTCCCTGATGGTCGAGATGAACCTTGACGAACCGTAAGTATCAAAATACCTTCAAACGCCTAAACATTTGAACTTCTAAATAGTCAAATGTTCAAAAAGCTATATCAAGGATGAGCACACGAGCCACCATCACCGGTCACCATCCCGCAGGCGGTGCGGCAGCGGCTGGGCCCAAGCAGGGCGATCAGGTCGTATTCGTTACCGAGAACGGGATGACGGTGATGAAGCCCGCCAAGGGCGAGGCCAACCCTTTCGAGCGGTACGCAGGCGTGCTCGGCGGTTTTGACACCAAGGACGAGGTGAACGCCTGATTGGGTGAGTTGTGGGACGACGAGTAGGTGCTCACAGCGGTCAACATCAACGTCATCAGCGCGCTGTAGCCCAGAGAGCCCGCAGCCACACCGCCTACCCCGAGCTGAAAGATTAGCGTTCTGGAACAGGAGTTTCCCCGTTTCCCGACCTTTCGTCAAGCGCACATGTCAGTGTTGTTCGTCCAAACATTTAAGCACTTAAAAATCTGTACGTTTAGACGTTCAGCCTGATGTAAGGTTATCCTGAGCGTGAGACGTGAGGTGACTCTTTGATCATCGTCGTGGCAAACCAAAAGGGTGGGGTCGGCAAGACCACCACGACCTTGACCCTAGCGCACCTTTTGCGCCTCGAGGGCGAGGACGTGGCCGTCGTCGACCTAGATGCGCCCGGCCCGAACCGCGCTGCCGGGGCGAGCGCCGCCGAGCGCCGAGCTAAAGCCATCGGCATTCCCGCCTACACGATCGACACCCTGCCGGACGAACTTCCCCGTTATGTCCTCCTCGACTGCCCGCCCGACGCGGCGAATGAAGACCTAAGGACCGCCCTCGGGCTCGCCGACTTCGTCGTCGTCCCCACCTCGCCCAGCATCGACGAGCTTGAGGTGGCGATGGCGTTCGCCTCGAGGCTGCTGACCGACCGGCCCTACCGCTTGCTGCTGACCCGCGTGTACCACTCGGGCTCTGAGGCCGCGACCACCCGCAAGTGGCTGCGCGAGCAGGGCTTCGCGGTCATGGACGCCGAGGTCACGGACTACCGGGCGTACAAGGACGCCGCTCTCAGAGACACCACCGTGGCGGGGCTCGAGACCTACGCCGCCCGCCGCGCCCGCCGTGACTATCTGGACGCGCTTCACGAGATCAGGAGGACACTCCGTGGCAGCCAATAAGCTGGCCGAGCGCCTGGCCAAGCGCCAGCGCGTCGCCATCGACAAGGATGATTTGGCGAAGCCGGGTGAGCGGGACGTGCCACCGCCCGGAACGCACCGAGAAAAACTCGCCCAGGGCTGGAAACGGGTCGCCACCGTGTTGCCTCCCGCCGAACACCAGGCGTTCAAGATCGCCGCGCTCAGGGCCGACCGGGAGATGAGCGACGTCATCCGCGACCTCATCGCCGATTGGGTAGAGGCTCAATCATAAAACGCTAAACTTTCAAATGTTTAAACAGATAAAACATCAAATGCCCAAATGCTTAAAACATGGACGACTTCACCGTTAGCCGTTGCCGCTTGGCCCTTCAGAACGTGCGGGCAGAGGGTGCCCACCCCGGTACACTGAGGCGTGATCCACCCGTGGGACGATCTCTGCACCAGCGGGCATCAGCGAGCGGCACCACGGTGAACTGGAGCCGCGACGCGCTCACTCTGCTCACCCCGCACGTCAAGTCGGGGACTCGGCTTCTCGACCTCGGCTGCGGTCAGGGTAGCTTGGCGCTCGAGTTCGCTCGGCAGGGGGCCGTGGTGACAGGGCTCGACGTGTCGCCCGCGGCGATCCAGGTTGCCACCCGGCTCGCCCGGGAGCGCGGCACCCCGGCTACCTTTGTCGTCGCCGACCTCGCGGAGCCGCTGCCCTTTAAGGACGCCTCGTTCGAGGTGGTGAGCACCGTCTTGTCCCTGCATTACTTCCGCCGTGAGGTCACGGCGTGCGTCGTCCGGGAGATCGCCCGCGTGAGCACTCCCGGGGGCCTGCTGTGCCTCTACGTCAACACGCTCCAAGAGGGGAAGAGGCGCGCCGAGCGGGGCCAAGTCAGCGCGACTGTAGAGCCCGGCGTGGTGACCGAACGAGACGGCGTGACGCGGCGCTACTTCGGCGAGGACGATCTGCGAGAGTTGCTTGGGAACTGGGCTATCGACCTGCTCGAGCCGATAACTATCAAGAGCTTAGGGGGAAGAGGCAAGTCGTGCTGGCGTGTGCTGGCGAGACGCCCTGTTGATCCCCACATGCCCTTTGAGGAGATGCGATGATGACCGACCTTACCGCTGAGCTGATCGCCGATCTGACCCTGCCGCAAGCCCCTCAGCTCTCGCCGGGCGGGCGCTTCGTAACCTACACGCTCGCCGGGATGAGTAAGCGCGGTGAGTTCGAGACCAGCGCCCTCTGGGTGGCTGCCACGGACGGTTCCGAAGCGCCCCGGCAGTTCACGGCGGGGACCGCGCACAACCACTCTCCCCGCTGGTCGCCGGACGGCCTCCAGCTGGCGTTTTTGTCCGACCGGGCGAAGCGGGGCACCGACCAGCTCTACCTCATCAGCGCGGCGGGCGGCGAAGCGCGCGCGCTCACCGACACCGAGCACGACAAGCCGGTCGAGGCCTTTCTCTGGTCGCCCGGTGGCGGGCAGATCGCCTTCACCAGCGTAGACGAGCCGACCGAGGAGGATAAGCGGCGGGACGAGGCGCGCGACGACGCCCGGGTTTACGGCGAATGGCTCCCCCACGCCCGCCTGCGGCTCGTGTCCGTGGCCACGGGCGAGGTGACGACGCTCGCGGCTGGCCCCCGCCACGTCGCGGCGTTTGCGTGGGCTCCGCACGGGACAGGGCTGGCCTATCTCGTGCGGCCTGCACCGGCTTTAGAGCACGCGGGCCGCGCTGACGTCGTCGAGGTCGTCCCGCTGGCCGGGGGTGAGGCGCGGGTCGTGTGCCGTCTGCCCGCCGGGGGGAGCGTGGCCGAGCTGACCTGGTCCGGCGACGGCGAGACGCTGCTGCTCATCGCGCCTGTCGGCTTCAAAAACCAGTCCTCCTACGCGGTCCATGCGGTTCCAGCCAGCGGCGGGGAGCCCGCCCACCTTGCCCTGGGGGAAGACAGCTGCGCCGGGGGGTTGCGGCAGCCACCGGGCGCGAGCAGGGCGGTGGTCGAGGTAGGCCGCGGCCTCTTCACCGAACTCCACTGGCTGGACCCGAAGACGGGCGCGCTGGAGCCCCTCTGCACCTCAAGTGAGGACGACCCTTTCGACCTCTCAGGCTGGGATGTCCAACCTTTAGAGGGAGGCGGCGCGGTGGTCGCCGCGGTGAAGAGTTCGGGCGACAAGCCCTGGGAGGTGTACGCGGGCCGAACCGAGCCTGCCACTGGACCTGTGGCCCTACAACAGCTCTCCCACCACCAGACGGCGCTCTCTGGTATGACCTTCGCCTCCCAGACGCCCTTTACCTGGACGGCTGCTGACGGCCTCGCGCTGGACGGCTGGGTCGTGCGGCCCCCGGACGCCACGGGTGAGCCCTTGCCGACTGTCGTCCTGGTTCACGGCGGTCCCTACGGGCGCTGGGGCGGCGGTTTGAACCTCTCCTGGGCCGCATGGGCACAGTGGCTGGCGCTCTCCGGGTACGCCGTACTGCTCCCCAACCCCCGGGGCGGCTACGGACGTGGGGAACGCTTCGCGGCCTCTGTCCGGGGCGCGGTCGGCCGGGAGGACTTCGGCGACGTGATGGCGATGGTCGACGCCGCGGTCGCAGAGGGGATCGCCGACCCCGAGCGGTTAGGCATCGGCGGCTGGAGCCAGGGGGGCTTCATGTCGGCCTGGGCGGTGACGCAGACGGACCGCTTTAAAGCGGCCGTCATGGGCGCGGGCGTCTCCAACTGGGGCCAGATGGTGGGGACGAGCGACGTGCCCGACTTCGAGCGGGAGCTAGGCGGCAGCGCACCGTGGGACGGGGCCGGGCCGCACCCGCACGCCGCCATCAGCCCGATCTCGTTCGCACGGAACGTGAAAACGCCGGTGCTGATCCTGCACGGGGAGAACGACGAGCGGGTGCCGCTCAGCCAGGCCGTCGGCTTCCACCGCGCCCTGCGCGAGACCGGGGTGCCCACCGAGCTGGTCGTCTACCCGCGCGAGCCGCACGGCATCCGGGAGCGGGCACACCAGATCGACCTGCTGGGACGGGTGCGTGCCTGGTTTGAGTGCTGGCTCAACGCTTAGAAACGCCCGTTAAGGCGAACGAACTATTATGGTAAAGTCTTATGGTTAACTTTAGATAAAGTCCTATGGGAGTCCATATGATCATCAGCGTGTCGAATCAAAAAGGAGGGGTGGGGAAGACCACGTCGGTTCACGCGCTCGGTACGGCGCTGGCTCAGGGCGGTGCGAACGTCCTCTTGGTCGACCTCGACCCCCAGTCGTCTCTGACCATCTCCACCGGGCTCGAGCCGCAGGACGTTCACGTCTCGGTCTATGACGCCTTAGTGCGGGGGCGTGAGCTGCCCATCGTTGCCCTGTCGGAGCGGGTTGCGCTGGCCCCGTCGAACATCGACCTCTCGGCGGCTGAGATGGAGCTGATCAACGAGCTGGGCCGGGAGCGGGTCTTGGCCGACAAGCTACGTCCCCTCCAGGAGACCTACGACGCCATTATCATCGACAGCCCACCGTCTCTGGGGCTTTTGACCATCAACGCCTTGACCGCGGCGGACGGGGTGCTGATCCCGGTCAACAGCGAGTACCTGGCGATGCGTGGCCTTCAGCTGCTCCTGAGCACCATCACCAAGGTCAAGACACGCCTCAACCCGCAGCTGCACGTCTTGGGCATCCTGCCGACGATGTTCGACCACCGCACCCTCCACGCCCGCGAGGTCTTGGCCGGGCTAAAGGAACAGTACGGCAAGGAGATCCCCATCTTCGAGCCGGTCCGCCGCTCCGTGCGCTTTGCCGAAGCCCCGATAGTCGGCCAGTCGATTCTCGACTATGCCGAGGACTTAGAGGGGGCCGCCGCCTACCGCACGCTCGCCCAGGAGGTTACCCGTGACTCGCAGACGCGCTAGTCTGACCGACCGCGACCGCGCCAAGCGCAAGACTGGGCAGGGCGTGGACGCCTTTTTCGAGAGCGAGGCGGCCAAGGAAAAGCCCGCGCCTGCGGACGTCCGCAAGACGGCTACCTTCAACCTCTTCGTTCGCCATCAGGACTTCCTGGACGAGTTCGTCAAGACCGGCAAACAGAAGTTCCGGCACGAGGATACCGTGGGTGTCGGGGCGATCAACAAGAGCGCTGTGCTTCAGGAACTGCTGGAAAAACTTCAAGCCGACGAGAAGTTGCAGCAGGAGATTCTGAAGCGCCTCGAAAAGAAAGGCAGGGAAGAGGGAAGCCGCCATGACCCGCGCAAGACAAGCTGAGAGATAAAATCTTACGTAAGACTTTTCCTCATCCGTTGACTTGGTGATCTACTTGCTAGTTTGAGGGTGAAACAGTGTCTGAAGACCAAAATTTTGTACCTGTGATGCTTCAAAGCATAGGTGCCGACGTAATTTCAAACGTAATCACGTCGGCACCTAAGTGGCTACCCAAAAGTTTATTACTACGCTCTCGTGCGGAGGAGACGGCCGTAAAGGATGCCTTCCAACGTTCTCTGTATAGGGCTTACCTTGATACAGTAGAAAAGTATTCTGACGCCTCCCGTTACGGCTTCAATGAAGAGATGTTAGAGAGTGCAGAGCCGGTGCTGCAAACGGTGTTCGATCCCCAGAATTACCGAGACCCTACCAGCCTTTCACAAGAACTCATTAAGGTATGGAGCGACAGTCGGAAAGCGCAGTTCCCAACGTATGACCCAGAGCAGGCACGCGATACCCAACAGTTGATGTCTGATGCTGCCCCCGACTTTTTAGATTTTCTTTACAAGAGCCTTCAAGAGCGCGAGGTTTTCACCTCCTTTTTTACAAACCAGCATCAGATGTTCACAGAGGAGTACCACCGTAAAGAGCTTGCCGAACTGAAAAAACTCGATGAGCGGCTAAGGGAGCAGGGTTCAACTCAAGAAGCTGCTGCTCAGCAGTTGTACAAGCTGGTTGTAGACATATACATTGAGATACAGAATTTAAGGTACTTAATCGGTAGACCATTGGACTTAGAGCACTTCACTTTTGATAATGAGTTTGAACGATACTTCCATAACTTCGTTGAGCGTCCAGAGCTTGAGGGTGACTTAGCCAAACATAGAAACTCCTATGACAGAGGTTATTTTTGCGTTATGGCAGCGGCTGGGTTAGGAAAGTCGGCGTTTGCGGCCAATCTTGCGGTCAAGCTGAACGCGCCTATTTTCTTCTTCAACGAGGCCGAGGGACGTACCGATCCGGCGACATGTTGGACCCACCTCACCGCTGATCTCGTTACCCGTTTTGACTTGGACCCTAAAGCCCTACCGCAACGCGCATCAATAGGTGATCCGGCTTTGTTTTCCGAAAGCCTACACCAAGCAGTGACGAAGAGTGAGGGGCCAGTATGGATCGTTATTGACGCTGTTGATGAAGCTGACGCGCCAGCGCCCGGCCGTAACATCATAAATTTGCCGTCTTCGCTGCCGAAAGGGGTGTATATAGTCCTCACTTATCGGCCGGGAGTACCCCGACCTGATGTGACGACGACGCCTTTCCAAACACACCTTATTGACCCGCAGGACAAAGAGCAAGGTAATACAATAACCGCGTACCTGGAAAAAGTTTCTAATTTGCCTGCCATTGAGGAACTTTTGGAAGCTGCAACTCCACCCATCACAAAAAGCTCGTTCGTTCGAAAACTTAAACAAGCGAGTGAAAACAACTTTATGTACGTACGGTATGTTGTAGACGACCTGAGTGCTCGGACGCCGGACAGCTTTTCGACTCTGATACGCAGCACACTCGATGCCTTACCCAACGGACTTATCGGTTATTACAACAGGTTCTGGAGCCATTTCAAAGAAACAGACGATGAGGTGTGGGAAACGGTAAATCAGCCCCTACTTGGTTTGCTGAGTGCTGCTCGCGAGCCGGTCAGCTCTGATTGGCTCGCAAAACTCAGCGGGTTACAAAAAACGAGGGTTAATAGAGTATTAGAACGGTGGCAGCGCTTTCTGAGTCCACAGAACAATGGAGACGAAACCCTCTGGCGCGTGATCCATCAATCCTTTAATGACTTCTTAAAAGAGAAAGACGTTGCGTTTGAGGCTCACGAGAAAATCATTCAACATTATCTGACGTCGTGGGGCAGTCTACCTGATGGTTTGCCAAGTCTTTTGTCAACTAACTGGGCGGAGGACTTCAACAGGTATGGGATTACTTACATCGTGTCTCACTTTGCGGAGGTCAGAGATACAGAACGTATATACTCTCTATTAAGCCTTGAGCAATCAGGACAGCCGTCGGGCGGAATCAGCGTTAGCTCTTACAACGTTTGGTATCGGGCGCACAGCGTAGCTTCTCTACTCGACAAGTTCTTGAACGACGTTCAACAAGCTTGGAGGGAGTTCGAGCGTCAATCTGTAAAAGACATAGCGGAAGGAAGACCTGCGGCGACGCTTGGTAGAGAAGCGTTCAGCGCCCTCCTGACCGTTTCGATACGCACCGCCTTCTCGCGTGTGCCGTCGGCACTTCTGCCGCACCTACTTGAACACAAGATCATCACGTCGCGCGAGGCATTCTTCCAAGCCCTCAACAACCGGGGCGACGACCAAGGCTCTTATGAACTGTTGAGGCTGGCTCACGTCGCTGACGAGGCGCTACTACAGTTGGTGCTTGGCCGAATCGAAGAGGATGTCCAGAAGCACGGCGGTATGCTTGGGCCTCTAGCGCCAAGCATTCCTCTTAGCTTATTCGGTACAGCAACCGCTATAGCTCATAAGATCGACGATCCTTTAACTCAGGGAACAGTCTATCTATCTCTTCAGGAACACGCCCCTCAAGATAATAAAACGCAGTTCGTCGCCCTTGCTAAAGAGGTATATACCAAAATCGTTACGCCGCAAGCAAAAGTAGACCTTTTAAAACATTTTCAGGACCATTTAGAACCCGAGGAAACCGAGGAGTTGGCCCTACAGGCTTTTGCACAAGTCCGTGAGGCAGACGCTATGGACAGGATAGGGCCTTTGACCGGCTTGATACCGCTTCTTCCGCGAGGAGAAAAAGAGTTGGCCCTCGAGTTGGCTTTGGAGTCGGCCAAGACAAACAAGTGCTACGGAGACAAAATAGTCGAAGAGTCAGACGGGATAGATCATATTATCTACAATGGTGATTACATTATTGACAACGGTTATTTGTGGCCTTTACGTCAACTCATAGGTGAATTTGTTCAGCATCGCTTGGACCTCATCTTAGACGAGGTGCGGAGTACCCAAAACTCTCTTCTGACGTCCGAAATTGTAGAGGCCCTTCCGTACTCGCGAAAGCTTGAGATATTGAAAGAAGTCTCCGAGGTTGACGTAAGCAGCGCGTACCTCACAAGTCAGTTGGGTTCATCTCCAGAAGCACGCGCTAAAGGCTTTGAGCTTGCTAGTCGGGGACCTGAAGGCGACAAGCTTTCATACCTTTACAACCTATCAGGCAGGTTGTCGGCAAAAGAAGTTGAACAAGTTGTTACTCTTGTCGAGAGCATCACTAAGCCCAGTGACCAGTGCAAAGCATTAGTCCACCTTCTCAAGCTAGCTGACGGTGATGGCCGCAAAACAATCTCTTCGGTACTTGACGCCTGCCTGAGCAGGATCAGTGAAGAACACATTGTTTTAAATTTTCTTAGAGAGACTCTTCCATACCGGGAGAGGATTCCTAAACAAGCCTTCATGGCCGCTTTGCGTGGAGCAGTAACTGCCTATGCAAAGACCTCTGTGTACGAAAAACTCGCTGTAGAAGCGTTTCATCTTGATGAAACGCTTTCGCCTAAGGAGCTTGAAGATGTTTTCGTCTTTGAGTTCGCCTACGAGGATGCTTTACAGCGCCCGTCGTATCAAAATCCGCGGTGTCAACTTGCTGAAGCGTTAGCACCACAGTTCACAGAAGATCAGTTTGAGGCGCTTTTGCTTACGGCCTCTGTTAGAGCAGAAAGTCCCTCCCAGTCCTTCGACATCATCGAACGTCTGGTGAAGGCCAGACGCAAACCGATGCGCGCGAGCCTCCAAAAAGTTGCGATGGACGCGGCGCTGGCAAGTGAAGCGTACATAAACAGTAATGCCGTCTCTAAACTGGTCGAATCATGGGTGGGTCCACTGGACCCATACGTGCTTAGAAGCGCCTTTGAGGCGTCTAGAGCTATTGCTGACCAGGAAGTGACTGCTAAGGCTTTAACGGAGTTCGCTCCGTTTGTCTCCAAAAATTTGCTGGATGAAGTGGTCGCTTTCGTTAGGCAATATGGTGGCGCTCTCCAGCTTGCCCGCGTTGCTATGTCTTGTGACGGCCAGAAGAAATTGGAACTTGTAGGTGAAGCAATAGAGAAGGGTATTTACAACAAGCACAGTTACTACAGCGAAACTGATCCAGACTTTAAAATATTTGAACTGCTACCCCCTCATTTCTCAGAGAATTTGCTTCCGACAGTTCTACGTAAGCTCCAGACCTTAAAAGGGGAGTTTTGGGAGAATCTAGCGCTAAGCTTTGTCCGTAGCTTGCCAAAGCCTTTGAGCCAGTCTGTACTCCAGTTAGCAGATACTACAGAGGACTACGGGATTCGGGCTAGCTTATTTGCAGAAATCTTGCCTAACTTAGAGGAGGCGACACAACTACAGTTGGCTAACAGTTTAATCGCCAGCGAAGAGCTGATTGCAGACATAAGCGATCAATGTAAGTTCGTGCCCCGACTTCTGGCCGTATGCGAGGAACCGAAGAGACAACGGATTATGGATTTGGTCCTCGAGACCGTAAACGCACAAGTGGGTGATGACTCGAGTGGCTACCTTGCCAAGCGCGTTATCGCCAGTCTGCAACCTTTGGTTGAAAACTTGCCTGCGATTGTTCCAACTTTATGTAGACTCGCCGAAAGCATCAGAGAACCATCCGAGCGGTATAAAACTTTAGTTGAAGTTCTTCAACCTGTAGATATCAAAGGGGCGAAAGAAGCGCTCTCATATGCACTAGATGAAGAAAACAGCACCTGGGGACCAAGTATTGTACTCCGAGACCTAGCCCCCATTCTTAGAGGGGAACTCGCTGAGTTTGCTTTGGAGAAAGCTAGATCGTTTTCTGCTGATTCGAGCATTAAAGCTCAAACGCTTATTCAGCTGGCAAAAGTTACAAAGGTCTCTAGTGAAGAAATTGCTGCTGCTGTTCGGCAAGGACATGAACCATTCCTTTATATTGAAGCCTCGACGGTCCTTAATGATAGCTATAGCGTGCAGCTTATGGCGGAGGGGCTGGAGTTATTTAAGCGCCGATTAGAGAATGAAAGGGAGCATCAGTTTCAAGACGAGTTTCGGCGGGAATTGACAATCACAATTAATGAGGCGGCACCCCAACTCAGTGGCGACGCCCTCACTCATCTCGTACATTCAATACCGAATTTAACGCAATTCAACGTGCCAGGAATTGTGAGAGCCATAGCCCCTAAACTCGAACGTGAGCACCTCACCTATCTTCTACACTGGTCGGATGGGTCCCCAGATATAGTTTATGAACTGGCACCGCACCTCGATCGAGAGAATGTCCTTACTACTCAGGACCTGTTGAGAGCAGCTCGAATGGGATTTTTTTACCAAGCTTCAACGGAGCAGAATCGAACTTCAGTAGAACTTATGCTTAGACGTCCTCTTAGTGAAATCCATCAGCTATGGTCCAAGGTTGTACAAGGGAACTCGGCTCGGGTTGGGTACACCGTGGACTTTCACAGCAGAAGTAGCTTTCTCTCCGTATTAGCAGCTTTCGCACCAGTCATCAACCTTCTAGGTGGCGAAACCGCTGCAAGCGAAGCTGCAAAAGCAATCTTACAAGTCAGCAGATGGTGGGCACCAATGAAGTAGCAGAGAAGCAGTAATTTAGACCCATGGGGTAACTTCGTTTAACGTTTCATAAAGGACGTTATGCAGTCCTCCTGCGGACGGGTTCTTTGTACCTATACCTTTCTTCTCCTCTTTGTTATTGCCCTTAACAATACGTTATCTTTGTGGGGAGCAAATGGGTCCAAAGAGTACGGTGCCACACCAGCTAGGAGCGTTCTGATGGCAAAAGCAGGTTACTACGGGAATCCTACCCTTCACGGGGACACCATCATTTTCGTTTGTGAAGACGATCTCTGGACGGTATCAACCTCGGGCGGCGTCGCCCGGCGTCTCACTGTAAATCCCGGAAGGGTAGCGAGCCCTGCGCTCTCACCTGACGGCGTAACGTTAGCGTTTGCGGGCTTCGACGAGGGTACCAGCGAGGTTTACGTCATGCTAGCCGAGGGCGGTGAGGCTAAGCGACTCACCTTCTTGGGTGCGACGACCTACGTCGCCGGATGGACGCCGGACAACTGGATCGTTTTCGCAAGCAACGCTACCCAACCGTTTGGGCGCGATTACCGTCTTTACACTCTGGACCCGGCGGGCGGCGAGCCACAGAAATTGCCTTACGGCCCCGCCATGAGCGTCTCCTACGGCCCTCATGGCGGTATCGTGATCGGCCGGAACACGACCGACAGCGCACGCTGGAAGCGCTACCGCGGCGGCACCGCTGGGGAGCTTTGGGTTGAGCCGGAGGGTGAGGAGTGGCACAGACTCATTACCCTTGATGGCAACCTAGCGCTGCCCCTGTGGCTGGGTGAGCGCATCTACTTCGTGTCCGACCACGAGGGTGTCGGCAACCTCTACTCATGTATGCCCCAAGGCGAGGACCTGAGACGTCATACGAAGCACCATGACTTCTACGTGCGGTTTCCTACGACCGACGGCAAGCGGATCGTCTACCAAGCCGGTGCCGACCTTTATCTCTTTGACCCTTCAAGCGACCTCAGCGAACGGATTCCTATCACCTTAGGCAGCCCCAAGGCACAGCAGAAGCGCAGGTTTGTCGATCCGCCCAAGTACTTGAGCGATTTCTTGCTCAACCGCTCGGGCAAGTCACTCGCGCTAACTACCCGCGGGCAAGCCTTCTCCCTGCGTGCGTGGGAGGGTCCGGTGATCCGCCACGGCGACTCGGAGCTCGCGCGCTTCCGCCTACCTAGCTGGCTCTACGACGAACGGCTTTTGGTCGTCCGCGACAAAGATAGCGAAGTTACCCTCGAGCTTCACCCGACTGGACCAGACGCCGACCTCGCGCAGCCAGAGCACCTGGCGGGACTCGACTTGGGTCGTCCGCTCGAAGTCGTCCCTTCACCGCAGCGTGCCGAGGTCGCGCTTACAAACCACCGCAACGAACTGCTGCTCGTCAATCTGGGCGAACGCACCGTCCAGCAGCTCGACAAAAGTGGGCATGGGAGGGTTCAAGGGGTCGCTTGGTCTCCTGACGGGCGCTACCTCGCTTACGGCTTTCAGGCCACGCCTAGCACTTGTGGCTTGAAGCTGTGTGAGGTGGAGAGCGGCGAGACGTGGAAACTGACCGAGCCGGTGCTCTGGGATCATGCGCCCAGTTTCGACCCCAAAGGCAACTATCTCTACTTCATCTCCTACCGCACCTTCGACCCGGTTTACGACAACCTCCACCTCGACTTAGGTTTTCCCAAGGGCGGGAAACCGTGCCTGCTTACCCTGAGGGCCGATCTACCTTCCCCATTCAGCGCAGCAGGTCAGGCTCAGCGCGATGACCGAGAGTCGGATAAAGAAGTTGACGACGGTAAAGTAGACGAACACCCCGAAGCGCAAACTACTCACATCGAGATCGAGGGCATCGCTGACCGGATCGTCGCATTCCCCGTGCCCGAGGGTCGGTATAGCGACGTTCATGGCGTTAAGGATAAGGTTCTTTACCTGTCACACCCCGTCGAGGGGGCGCTTGAACAGAACTGGCTTGGCGCTGACGAGCCCCTCGCAAAGGCCAAGCTCGAGTGCTACGACTTTGAAGGTCGTAAGAACGAAACGCTCGTCGAAGGGGTCACGAGCTTCACGTTGTCGCAAGACGGCAGCACCCTCTGCTACCGGGCAGGCAACCGCCTGCGAGTACTCAAAACAGGCGATAAACCACCCGGGGACAAAGGTGAAGAACCGGGCCGTGAAAGCGGCTGGATTGACCTTAGCCGCGTAAAGGTATCGGTGAACCCGGCGGCTGAGTGGCGACAGATGTTCCGCGACGCCTGGCGGTTACAGCTCGAGCACTTCTGGACCGAAGACATGTCGGGAATCGACTGGAACGAGGTTTACAGGCGTTACGAGCCGCTTCTAGCGCGGGTGGCTAGCCGCGGTGAACTCTCCGACCTGGTCTGGGAGATGCAGGGGGAACTCGGAACCTCGCACGCTTACGAACTGGGCGGCGACTACCGTGAGTCGCCCCAGTACCCACAAGGCTTCCTGGGTGCAGATCTCCACTTCGACCCTGAGTCCGACGCCTACGAGGTTACGCACATCGTTAAGGGTGACCTTTGGGACGAGAATGCTAGTTCTCCACTGGCTCGAGCTGGCGTCAACGTCAGAGTAGGCGACAAGATCTTGGCCGTCAACCGTCAGCGGGTAGGCCGCGACGTGTCGCCACAGTCGCTGCTCGTTCACCAGGCGGGGAGCGAGGTTTTGCTAACGGTCGAGGCTGTTTCAGATAACGCTGTCCGCACCGTTGTCATCAAAGCGCTCGAGAGCGAGCAGCCCGCGCGCTACCGTGAGTGGGTCGAGCGCAACCGGCGCTACGTCCACGAGCAGACGGACGGGCAGATCGGTTACGTGCATATCCCCGACATGGGGCCGCACGGTTACGCCGAGTTTCACCGGGGGTTTCTCAAGGAGTCCGAGCGCACCGGCCTGATCGTCGACGTACGGTTCAACGGGGGTGGGCACGTGTCGCCGCTCATCATCGAAAAGCTTGCCCGCAGACGCTTGGGCTACAGCGTCGCCCGCTGGAGGGAGCCCGCCCCGTTTCCGCAGCTGTCGCTCGCGGGTCCGCTCGTCGCCCTGACAAATGAGCATGCCGGGTCCGACGGGGACATCTTCTGTCACACCTTCAAGCTCATGCAGCTGGGTCCCCTTATCGGTAAACGCACTTGGGGCGGGGTCGTCGGCATCACCGTCAACGATCCCCTTGGAGACGGCACCATCACGACGCAGCCGGAGTTTTCCTTCTGGTTCCAAGATGTGGGCTTCGGTGTGGAGAACTACGGCACCGACCCCACTATCGAGGTGGATAACAGACCCCAGGACTACCAGCGGGGAGACGATGTGCAGCTCAGACGTGCGGTGGAGGAGGCCTTAACGGGCTTGACAGACCGCGGTTTCAAACCACCTGACTTCAGCAAGCGTCCCCGCCTCGCTTTGGCGCTCTCGGCTGACGACTAGCCAGAAACGTCAATTTTAGTACGACACTTTAAACGTCGGACTGTCCTCCGGTTTCATATGCCGTCGGTCGTAAAGCCGCGTCGTCGAGATGTTCGCGTGCCCGAGCCACTCCTGCACCTTGGCAATATCGGCTTGATGTAAAAGGGCGTTCGTCGCCGCCGTTGCCCGCATGGCGTGGACACAGATGCCGTCAACCTCCAAGTCGATGCCGAGCTGCTTGGCATAGGGCTTGACGATAGACTTCAACACCGAGTCGGGATGCAGGTGCTTGTTGAGCTCGGCTGAAACGTTGTTCCGAACGGGGCGAAAGAGTGCGCCGTCGCGGTCTTCAAGATGTCCCGCAGCCTCGAGGTAACTCTGGATCAGCCGTAACGCTTTAGGGGCAGCGGGGACAAAGCGGATTTTCCCGCCTTTACCTTGAATCCGGAAATGCACCACCCCTTGCCGCTGATGGACGTCTCTCACCCGCAACTTAGTCAGCTCTTCGCGGCGGACGCCGTGATAGAGCAGGGTGGCTAAAACTGCCCGATCCCGCTTCCCTTTAAGCGTGTGTTCGTCCGGTGCTTCTAAGAGCGCCCTCGCCTGAGCGTCACTTAGGGCCGGGGTATGACCTTCGTTCGCCCCTTCGTTGGGCCGCGTTACGCCATTGACCGGGTTATGCAATACGGCATTCGCTTCACAAAGGCTGTCGAATAACGACGACAGGGCCGAGAGTTTGCGGCGAATCGTAGCAGGGGAGAGGTGTCTACCTTCTAAGTCAGTCCGCCAGGCGATGACGTGAGCACGGGTGACGAGCCGGTACTCCTCGACCTGCCGGATGCCGATAAAGAGGCTGAAGTCCTTAACGTCGCGTTCATAAGCTCGCCTTGTGTTGGCATTGCGGATATTGGCAAACCAGGTGACTTCGGGGGGGAGCTGCGCCAAGCCTTGAAACTCAGTCTGGGTCAGGCGGCGGGGCTCGAGTTCCTTATGTACCTTACTTGTGGTGATCTGCTCAGTCATCTGATCCTCCAATTGCGTCTGCCAGCGTTCAAACTCATTATAAGCGTTTTAGAAGCAACTATCTACTTTTATCAAGATGTATCTTGATAATGTTTCATCGAGAGATTAAACTAGAATAATGACGACGACCCGCCAGAAGTACGCCAGTCAAGCCGACCCGGAACTACTCGCGGCCATGCGTGAGGCAGCTAAAGAAGAAGGTCGGCAGTTTCAAGCGGTGATGGAAGACGCGATGCGCGACTATCTAGAGCGGCGGAACAACGCTTCACCGAGAGCCCACGTGATGGCGCACCTACGCACCAGTATAGAGAAGAACCGGCGTTTAGGTGAGCTTTTAGCTAAATAGTGCATGACTTCCCGACGCTGCAAGAAGCTCTGGCGATTCACGAACTGCTGATCCAGACGTTCGGGGGACCCGCTGGCGTCAGAGATATGGGCGCGCTAGAAGCCGCGCTCATGCGCCCACAACTCGGCTACTACGAGGGCTTGCTCGACGAGGCCGCGGCGCTGATGGAGAGCCTAGCCAATAACCACCCCTTTGTCGATGGCAACAAGCGGGCAGCGTTCTTCGTCACCGATACCTTTTTGCGGCTGAACGGCGCGTATATCGAGACCGACCCTGATGAGGCTTACGCTCACTTTATGGCGCTGTTTGAGCAGGGGGCGTTTCGTTACCAGGAGTTGAGAGTGTGGCTCGAGGAGGTGACGAAGCGGCTCGGTCCGTAGCCTCGTGCCGGGGTCCGAACATTCTGTAAATGCTCTTGACCTGCCTGGGTTTGGTCACATAGGGCAAAACCGCCCGGATGTCCTCGTAGTTGATGTCTGAATCGACGGTGATACGTGTAAAGAGGGTAGCTTGTGGGACCGGTCCTAAGATAGCGTGTTTGCGACACCTCCCGAGAGCTGTTCTAACGGGGGACTGCTGGAATGCGCTGAGCCCCGGGGGTCAATCCGGTCGGCGTGCTGCCGTGCCCACGCGAGCCAACGGCCGAGCTCGCTCTCCAGGTCAACGGCACCTTGGCCACTCAGCGCCTCGGTCTCGACGGCGGCCACATAGTGCCGCACGAGTTCCGCGCGGTGCCACGCCTCGGCGTCCCTTTCGAGCTGTGTTCGCCGCTCCTGCTCCGCTGCCTGCTGCCGCCTGCGTTCGCGCTGGCGCTCCAGTTCCGCGGCGCGCTCGCGTTCCTGGGCCGCACGTTCAAGGCGGACATCGCGTGCTTTGGCGGCGTACTTCGTTAACCCCGAAGCGATCCTGTCCAGTTGCAGCTCGAGCGGTTTGTCCGGGGTGTCTTTCCAGGTCCGCCGGACGCAGCTGCTGTCTAGATAGAGCGATTGGAGTTGTAGGGTGAACTGCTCGGTTGGCAGGTAATCGACCTGCGGTATGAAGGGTGTCAGCGAGAACGGGTCGCCTTTAGCGCGACGCTTGGCGTACCGCTTCTCTTCTTCGACCTCTTCTTTGGAGAGAACATGGGGCGTTTTCTTAAGGCCCTGCCAGAACTCGAACCTCACCCGTTCGCCGAGCAGCTTAAGAGATAACCCACTCTCTCGGCTATGCTCAACACCGCTGTTGTCACCCAAATGCTCAGCGAGGCGAAACAGAGCGTCGAGAAAGAGCGTCATACGCCTTAGCTGGTCGGGCGTGACCCGGAGGTTCGTCTGATACAGCTGCTTGTTACCGTAACGGAGAAAGCCGTATTTGTCGGGCCGTGAACCTTCGAGGGTGGCGTAAACACGCTCTGCTTCGAGGTGAAGGTTCCTGAACTGCTTCTTGACCGTCGGGAGTTTTGCCATGCTCCAGATATACAGCTTGTTCAGGTTTTGCGGGTCAGGGCTAGAAGAAACCGAGAAACGTACCGACCTTGACCACGCGAACCCTAGCAACCTTTTCCAGAGGCACCAGGTCTTTTTTGTCGCCGGTGACCAGATAGTCGGCTTCACCCGCGAGGGCGGTGGCGAGGACGAAGTTATCGTCCGGGTCGCGGGAGAGGTCGAGCGTCGGCAGCTGCTCCACGACCTCGGCGCGGCGGCGCAGGCCGTTGACCAGCGTTCCCACCTCCGCGGGGACCAGCAGATGCTGGAATTTGCGGTAGCGGCTGACCCGGCGGAGCTCCTCGATCTGCCACTCGGAGGTAAGGAGGGTGT
>CBDCKW010000004.1:0-17002 GCA_965218435.1 Truepera sp.
TAGACCGGCCCGAATTCACCGCTGTTCCAGACGTCCCGCTCATCGGGTAAGGAGACGGCATCACTGCCGCCCCCTCCCCTCAGAACCGGACGTGCCTCTCTCAAGGCATCCGGCTCAAGCAGAAAATGAAGCATCAAAGGAGTAATTCTCTCGTAGCTCGGGGAAGATTATCTTTCACCGAGCCGTGGACTTGTTGGTGACAGGTTAGATGCAGTATCCGCTGTTTTGCAAAGTCATGCCGTGCTAAATTCTTTTGGTCAGTAATCAAGTGATGACGATGCAGTGGCTCACCGTTATTCAGCGAACCAAAACACACGGGGCAGATAAAGTCGTGTTGCTTAGCCACCTCATAGTGAAGACCTGAGAGACCGGAGTACTTTCGACTTCTCTTTGCCCAATAGTTTTTCTGCAAGGCGTCATCGGGTGCAGCAAGGTTGAATACCAACCGATGCCGCGTGATTTTGAACCAAGCGAGCTTCGCCAGATAAGTGTTGCCGTCGGGGTCGCCAAAGACCCACCGAGCTTTTCTTAAGTGATGATGCTGCCCAAAGTATTTAGCTACGCGCCAGCCAACCGATTTTGTCGGGTGTTGCCATCTTATCCACTTGACCAGCTTTTGGAAGAGCCAAGAGTCAAGCGAGGCAAACACCTTTGCTGACGAAACGGGTTGAAAATAACGCGCCCAACCACGTAAAACGGGGTTGAGATGGTGGATGAGCACCTGAGCATTGTGCCCCCTTAAGCGCACAAACATCTCGGTAAGCTTTTTCTTGAACCTTGCGATTGAAGCGTTGCTGGGTTTGACAAGCCCGACGACCTTTTCTGGGTTATCTCTCCGCTGATAAAGCCGGAAATTACACCCAAGAAAGTCAAAACCTCCCGTGAGATGCCTGATCTGGGTTTTAGCCTCGTTGAACACGAGTCCCCGATCTGCAAACCACGTTCTCAGCTTTGTGCGAGCTTGTTCTGCTTCCTCACGAGTCTTGCAGAAAACGATAAAGTCGTCTGCATATCTCACGAGACCATAGCGGTTCTTACTGGATGTCTGACCATTGGCATAACGAGCAATACCAAGGGTCGTTTCCATGCCGTGAAACGCTATGTTAGCCAGCAAGGGACTAATAACACCTCCCTGCGGAGTACCCGCAGGCGTATCGTGCTTGACGGTACCGTCCATGAAGCCTGCCTTTAGCCACTGTTTAATCAGTTCCTTGGCGGGAAACTGACCGATGGCCTGCAACAGGTGGGTATGGTCGATATTGTCAAATGCCCCTTGGATGTCTGCATCCAGTATCCACTGCTTAGTAGCGCGTGCCCTGCAATAGCTATAGGTCATACTCAGGGCGTCGTGGGTACTTCGCCCTGGTCTAAAACCGTAGCTACTTGGCTCAAAGCGAGCCTCCCACTCAGGTTCCAACGCATTTTTGACGCGTGCTTGATGAGCCCGGTCGCCAATGGTTGGTATCCCAAGCGGGCGTTTAGCACCACTTTGCTTCGGGATATAAATCCTGCGCGCAGGTTTGACATGCCAAGGTTGGGACTCTAGCAATTTGTCTACTAGAGCGGCCTTGGCTTTCGAGGTTAAGGCAACCTCTTTATCCACCCCTGCGGTTTTTCCACCCGCATTGTCCACAGTGACGCGACGGACGCTAACAACAGTGTTGGCGTAACTCCGTAGCATCAGCTTTTGGAGAGAACGAACCTTTTTAAGGTTCCCTTCCTTTGATGCCCTAAAGATTCTCTGTCTCAAGTTGCGTACCTGCCGATTGGCGCTACGCCAGTCAATGACCTGCCAATCGGTCGGGCTTTTGGTTCCGTTTGCTAAGCTTGGCGCTTGCATCTAACTTGCACCTCAATTCGCAACTTTCACGTTGGTCTTTAGGATTTCCACCAGTCCCGCGTCAGCTCCCTTTCAGGATGGGTATGCCCGTCATACGGCCCTATCCGGTGGGTTATGAATTCCCCGTGCCTTTCGGCTACCGGCTTTCGCTTTTCGGGACTTCTTGTTCCCGCTGGAGGGTTGTGCCTCGCTTGCGCTTGGCCTACCACTTGTGTGGACTCCATCGGGGTTTCCACGTTCCGCACGTAAGAGATGTGATCGGTTGCGGATGCCTTTTGTACCCCGGGTTCTTGGTGCCCTTGCATGAGCGCTATGCACCCATGACGCCGCGCAGCTTGAACACAGAGCTACGCCTTGAACCATGATCGTTTTGCTGTCGTCCAGCGATCTTTCTACCTTACGAGGCTTACAAAGGTTCACTTTCGTTCATCCTTCCGATCTTCTCCTTGCCTGTGGCCTTTTGACGACTAACGGCTCTTGGGCTTTCATTCGGGCTTCGCACCCTGTCGTTACCAACAACGCACGCCGAATGTGGAGATAGGCTTCAGGCACTCGCCTAGTTCAACCCTATGAGGGTTGAACACTCTTACTGTGCGACTTCGTGTCGCACGTACTCCCGGTAGATTTCAGCGACCAGATCGCGGTTCTGTTCACCCGGCAGGCCGACGACGATCCCATAAGGCTGGTAGTGCTCGATCTGCTCATACAGGCTTGCCGAACGTTCCGGCAACGCCTCTGCAAGCATCCTCAGCTCACCGAGCAACTCAACCACTCGGGTGAGATTGGGATAGCCGTGAGACCGGCACAGCTTCCCGCACTGGTCGAGCGAAAGCCCGCCGGGTTGCTGATAACGGGGCTCGAGCAACCCGTTGACGGTGTTGGGGGTGAAGTAGTGCTGGTCGGCGTAGGTCTCAACCTCTTCGTGGCTGAGACTCGCTTCAGTCACCCGCCGAGCGTGGGCGAGATCGCTTCTCGCCAGCTCGAGCAGATACTCGGCCTCTTCCCAACCCTCCCAGTAAGACATCTCGACATAGGCGCGGCAGGCTTCAGGGGTAAACGCGGGCAGCAGCGACGTGGCGGCGTCGAGATGACCTAGCAGCGACGGCCCCAGCGCCTCGTGCGCGCGGTCACACACGCGTGCGGGTTGTGAAAAGTCGAGGTAGTCGCCGCCGCTAAGCGTGATGAGGAAGTAGAGCTGATCGAACGCTGTAGCCAGGCTGTAGTCCAGCGAAAAACGCTTCATTCCCGTGGGTACCCACCTACGCCCCAAGCTCCGGGCAACGAACGACGCCGGGTCGTGTCCCTCTACGAAGTCATCTTCGTCGATGATTCCAGCCTCGAGGAGTTTCAGGGCGAGCCGCGCGCCCTCGCCGACGTCGGTATGAACGGGGTAGCTCGTGGGGATTCCGGGCAGCCGGGGCAGGCTCAGTCCAGCAGTAGCAGGCAAGATGAGGGGAGAAACAGCGGCGACTTGTTCAGCGTGTAGCTGGTGGTCGCTTGCTCCAGCACCCGCGCCACCGCGAGCGCCTGATCGTCCTTGAGATACGCGCTCACCAGGGGTGCGTTGCCGTCTTCTTTGCCGTGGGCGAGAGCTTCGAGATGCTTGTGTAGCGCCGCTTTGTCCATCCATAGAACCTCCTAACAAAAGAGATGCACCCTCAATAGAGGGTGCGCTATTTGCTGAGTTTGAGCGTATGACCCGCTAGCGCCTCTTTCTTCGGACGTGGCGAGCGTGGTCTTCGCAAAAGGTCATGCCTTGCTCGAGCAGCGCTTCGTAGGCAGCCTGCACCTGGTTACGAATGTCTTCATGGGACATGTCCAGGAGCGAGTAGCGGTTCGTCGTGACGGTGCTCCTGAAGGTGTAGCCTTTGGCGCTGTAAACGATCTCGAGCTGGACACCAGCCTTTTCAAAGGTGGCGAGCATCTGGCCCTCGATCTCCATGTCGGCTGTCGTGTAGACCTCTTCGAGTTCGCCCGGAATACAGACCAGCACGTCGCCGTCTTCGCTTTCGAGCGTACAGAGGGTCGCGGTGCTCTCTTGAGCGCCCGTTACAATAGTGCCCGATTCGACAGCAGTGCAGAGCCCGACAAACCCCCTGTCATCTCGGTTCTCGGCGAGTAGGGGTAGACGTACCACATAAGTTTTGCCGATCTCAATAGGCATTTGTCAGTTTTCCGGCCTCTAGGAGCACGGTCTCTCCAGCTAACGCCTTCATGGTTGTCTCGCTCCTTACCACACCACCTCAACCTCGTAAGCCTCGAAAACACCGTCACTCGAGATCAAGGGGAGCCGCTCGAGCCTCGCCTGGGCAATGAGCATCCGGTCGAACGGGTCGCGGTGGTGCCGTGGCAACGCACCCGCTGCTAGCGCGTGCTCGGGGGTGATGCTGAGTACGTCCGCCTGTAGGCGCTCGAGGTGTCCCGAAAAGTTTTCGATAACTGCCTCGGCTCCACTGAGCTTGCCCAGATGGTACTTGATGCTCACTTCCCAGGCACTTGCGCTGCTGATCACGAGACGCGTGTCGGAATCTTTGATGAGGGCCAGGGCTTTGGGGCTCAACTTGCCTGGTTCCATTAGCGACCAGAGTAGCGCGTTCGTGTCGAGTAAGAACCCTAGCCCCACGTGTCCAGTTCGTCGCCGGGGAGCGGCTCGAAAAAGCTCTCAGGTACGCTGCCCTCGACAAACCCCAGCTCGCGTTCGTGACCTGAAAGCGGTACCAGCCGCGCGTAGGGCTTGCCGCTTTTGGCAATGATGATTTCCTCTCCCGCCTTAACCCGTTCTAGCAGGCGGGAGAGGTGCGTTTTCGCCTCGTGAATGTTGACCATCTCTGCCATAACGCTCCCAACTTAGTCAAGTTAGTCTAGCAGGTCAGGTGCGCCTCGATGAGCGTTACGGCATCTTGGTCCTGACGACTTACGGAGGCCCACAGTGCCCAGAGCAGGTCTAAGCGCGAAGCCGCCATCACGACGATAGCTGAACCCCGTGTGTGTCGCCTACAGGTCGCGTCGCCGTGCCAGCGGTTGTGGTTCGGGCACTCGGCTTCGACGTCATAGTCCCGACGCTCGAGTGCAACCAGCAGCAGCGCCTCGTCATGCGAGAGCTTCCTGGGTTTGCCGAGCTGGTGCGGTTCACACGCTCGTTTGCGGGCGTAGAGCTGATAGAGCCGCCTCACCTCGGCCTGGCGCGCCTCTTCGCGCCCTCTCAGGATGGTGGCGGCTCTCTCCAGGGTGTCGGCGTCGCTCACCCCTTGGTGCCGACCTGCCTCGCCAGGGTGTAGACCTGCTGACCGTTCTTGAGTTCCGGGCCTTCGACGGCTGCCGAGGCCAGCTCGGGGTAGGTCGTGGCGTACACGTCCTTGACCTGCACCGGGGACAGCTTCGGGTTGGGATCGGGAAAAATGCGTTTGTTGAACCTGAAGCTGCGGGTAATGGGTCTTGTCTCGAGCATAGCTCCTCCTAAAAGAGTGCTTCCTGGCTTTTCTCGGCCCTGGCTTTCTCCTCGGCCTTCTTCTCCTCGGCTTTAGCTTCCTCCTCTTTTTTCTGCGTCGCCTTCTTCTTCGCTTCGGTCTGCTTTTGCTTCGCGGCGGCCTCCGCCTTCTTCGCCTCTTCAAGTGCTTTGTCGGCGGCGGCGAGGGCTTCGATCTGGGCCTCGAGGCTTTTTTTGGAGTCGGCTTTAACGCTGAGAGCGGAGACGAAGTGGGTGTCGAGTTCGGTTACTGTCCCTGTAAGGCACACCGGGGAGAAGGCGTCTTCCTCGCCTTGCGGCACCACGGTAACGGTCAACACCAGCTGTCCGTCAGCCTCGCCTGTGGGTGCGACCGTCATCAGCAGGGTGCTATCGCCGAGCAGGTCAGATAGGGCGGTGAATAAGCCCGGTGTGATTTCAACCGCCGCTTCAGCTGCATTCTCGGTGGTCTCCGGCAGAGAGGGGTGGTTAGCGGTTAAGGTTTCCGCCGCTTCAGGTGTCTGGGCGGGCTCAGGGGCTTCCGGGGGCACTTCGGGCGCTGCCTGCGCCTGTTGCTGCGCTTCACTGGGGCGCTGCGGCTGAGGGTCGAAGGATTTGGCAACGTTCAGCTCGAAAGCGTCGGTTTTCCCCGTCCAGCAGTAGACGGTCAGATTCCCTTCAGAACGGGTCTTTACCTCGGTAGCGATGAGGTTGCCCAAAGCTTGTGCGCCGGTCCCGGCCTCGAGGTCGGGTTTGATCTGTTCAAATGGCGCGATGAGGTCGGGGCGGCTGTCCCTGAACTTTGCCACCACCTTCTCTAAGGTGAGCTGCACGGGTTTTTGCGCGGTCTGGGTCACGGTAACTCCTCCACAGCACGGGTGCGCCCCGAAAGGCGGGGCGCGTCTTTTAGAACTCGGGGCGGGTGTTGGCGTAGAGCTGAGCCTCGAGCTTGCCGACCTCTTGCCAGTAATTTCTCTGAAGCGCGTGGAGGTCTCGTTCGACCTCTTTGGCACGGGCGTAAAGCGCGATTTTCTCGTCCAGCGTCTCGGCACGGTTCGCTCTTGCGCGTGTTTGGCCCAGCCGGACCTTGAGGCCGTGGACGCACCTGTCGATCTGCTCCCTGGCTTCGAGTTCGATAATCATGGATCGACCACGAGAGTTGGACGAATCCCATACGGCTTCCTCGCCCGACTGCCGGTCCCATAGGCGTCGTTGCGGATGCGGTCGACGATAGCCGCGCCCAGGAGCGCCGGGTCCTGCTCGAACAGCTCAGCCCAACCCGGGGTGCGTTCCAGACCGAGGGAGAGCAGCTGCAAGGCGAGCTCGGTGCGGGACTCGAGGGTGACGATGACGGCTTTCTCAAAACCTACCGGCATCACCGCGAAGCAGTGTCCGGTCTCGTCGAGAACAAAATCGCCGACCGACATCGACGTGTGGCGTGCTACAGCGAAGGCGACACGCGCACGCCGCGTTTCGGTCATCACCTCGGCCTGGAACTGGGCGAACACCGTCTCCAGATCGTCCGCCGTGGTGGTGTCGGTCAAGACGTGAGAGTCGGGCTTCATGAGTTGCGGTTGGCCTGTAAACTCGCGCTGGTACAGAGCGAAGTAACGCATACGCACCTCCTTTCGTCCACGAAAATGCGCTCCCGAAGGAGCGCGGTCTTAACAGCTCGAACGCTGTAAGCTATCTGTCGGGGCCATGCAACAGCGTGAGCAGCATGGTCGCCTCTTGCACCCGGAGGCTGGCGATGTCGAGCTCGAGCCGCGCTTCTCGCAAGGTTTTATCAGCCTGGGCAACGCCTTCGCGCTCAGTTGTGGTTTTGGCGATTAGATCAGCTGTTCGCTGCTTTTCGTTCGAGCCTTCTAAACCCTCGAGCGTGTAGTGGTTGGTGAGGGTCTCGAGGTCGCTTTTAGCCGTGATTGATTCTTCGTAGGCAGCGGCTACGGCTCGCAGGGCGTTCTCTTTGCGGTCGATGCGGGCAGTGATATCGGTTTCGTTCATGGAGTCTCCTTAGCCAGCTCGACCTCGAGCACGGGACCGTCCGACTGTTCCCAATCGAATTCTGGCAACGCCTTGGCTTGCTCCCGGGCGTCGTCTTCGGAGTCGGCCTCGAGCAGGTAGTGGTAGGTCTCCGCTTTACGAACGAGATAGTTCGGCACCGTGCTCCCTTCTGTTCAATGCACCTTTCCCGGCCTCGCGGTTGCTGCGGGCGAGTTCGGTGCGGTAGTTCGTGATCCCGGTTTCTCCAGGATAAAAGGGTGTTCCGCAGGGTTGGGGCAAACAACCGACGTAGCCGGTCATACTGAAATGCACCTCTCCTACGACGCTTCCGTTCAGGAGCACGTCGTAGTCGAGTCGTCGCCAGGGTACTTTAGGTCTGGCGCGCAGGGCGAGCTTGAAGGGTTGGGTAGCTGCGGACATGGCGTCTCCTTCAGGGTGAGCCCGTGGGCGATCAGAAACGGCAGGCGGTAGTCTTTACCGTCTGTAGCCTTCACGGTGACAGCGCCGTTGTAAAGCCTGTTCTCGGTAGCGACGATGGTGCCGAACGCCGTAAGCGCGCCGAGGTATTTCTGCGTTCTCAAAACCAACCTCCCAAAAGAAGACCGGTCGGCGGGGGGAAACTACCGACCGGTTGAGGCTGGGCTGCACGCTTCGGCGGGCCTTCCTTAAGGTTCTGAGAACCCGGCTAACGCGCTCCGGCTTCAGCGTCCCCCAGTAGGTCATAACACTCGCTCAGCTCACGGTTCAGGCTCTGGTTGTCGAGCTCGAGCTGTATGGCTTGCTCAAAGTAGCGTTCGGCGTTCTCTTTGATGACCATACTTACCGTATCGGCGACGATGTGCGAATCGACCAGCCAGCCCTCTTGAGGTAGCGTGGCAATGAGCTTTGCCTTGAACGCCTGATAAAGCGCCAGCGCCTTGACGTCGGCGAGCTGGCGACTGTTACCCACGGCACCGAAGTGGTGACAGAGGACTGCGAGCGCGAGCTGCGCGGGACCGGAACCCAGATACCCCCACTCGCAGCCGTCGAGGAATGGTTTTTGAGGTCGTTGCGGGGTGGCAGGGGTCGCCGTCTACGCTTACCTCGGCGTTGCCGTTCTCTCTTGTACCGCTATAAGTCGCCATGTCAATCCTTTCCGTTGTCTACGCCGCCCCGAGGTATAAGGCGAGAAGATAGATATCGATCTTTTCGTCGGTGCAGCTGCACGCGTGGACGTTCTCGGCGCAGATGAGACAAAAGCTCTCGTCTACCTCGCCATCGCCCTTGCAGCAGGGACAGGTGTAGCTCTGCTCGTCGGGGAACTACTGCTCCTGGTAGAAATCGAAGAAGCCCCCCGCGGTTCCCGCACAGACCTCCCCGGCTCCTTTACAAAGGAAGCAGGTAACGGTACGCGTCTCGGTAGCGTGGTCGCTTTGGATGGTGGTCACATTAGTCTCCTTTCAGATGGGCTACGACGTCGCGCCAGCGCCCTACAGCGTCTTTCAGGTCATCCCGGTGGGCCTGCTCAAGGTCTACGCTGCCCAGGGGCTCAAGCTGACATTGCGCCAGCTCGATGATGTCGAGCGTGTTGGAGCGAAACGACTTGCAAAGGTAGCGAGTTTTGGGCATGACCGACCTCCGGGGAACAGGAAAACGCCCCCGGTTTTGGGGGCGCTTGGATTGCTAAACTGGATTTGTGGGTTTTGCAGCTCTACCTGCGCGACGCTAAAGTTCGGTGGGTCGGGGCAAAGCTGGGTTCAACGTCTGTCTGGTCACTTACTCGAGTCTGGAGCGCTTCTCAAACGGCTTGTTCATCATCAAGGTGACGATCCCGATACCGATAAGCCACGCGGTAGCGGTGATCAGCAAGACCTCTGAGATATCTTGAAAAGGCTGTCCGCTGGTCGCACATAGCTGACTAGGGTGAAAAGTGCTCTGGAGCCAGCGGGCGAAGCCAAAAATCACCACGAAAGCGATTTTAAGTGTGGGGTCCTGTACGGCGGCTCGAGGGCTTACCTGAGCGGCGAGAAGGAAATGGACCAAGCCCAAGAAAAAAACGATGGGCATCCCGTAGAAAGCTACGTCGTAAGCGACGCAGCGCGCTGCTACGATTGACGGTGAGGCCGAAGCACTGGCCGCGGAACTGAGGATGAAAAAGGTACCGGTCAGGGGTAGTTTCATAAATCGCCTCGCTGGTTCGCTCGAGTGAAGGTATGTGTCGGACAGTGAGGTACTTGACGCCGAAGATTGCTGTCGCAGTTCCCAGGTATCTTGAACGCCTTGGTTTCAGTTTAATGGTCTCCGAAAACCTTTGTGCGGTTAAGGTTTGGCGTACTCCCACACGGTTACGGTGTCGGGTAGGGGCTCGAGGATAGGTAGCGCCAGCTCGCGTGGCAACCTTCCGAAACGGACCCCTGGCGTGTTGAAATGCACGCGGGCGGCAGGGTGGTCGCTACACCACTTAAGCAGATGTTTGGTGGAGGACTCGATCAGCGCGGGGCTCGCGCTCTCTTTTCACTCGCCTTTGGTCTGAAACGCGCCGAGTTTGGCCTCGGGCCAGTGCGAAGAGACGAGCAGGCCGTAGGGTATTCCTGTTGGCAGGGCTGCTTGGCCGAGCGCCGCGTCAAGACCTGGGAAGCGGTCGCGGGCCTGTTTAGCGATGCCCGCTCCCATGACGAGCTTGCCGTCTTTGGTAACGACGTGGCTAGTCGTGACGAGAAAAAGGTCGACCTGGTCAAAGGCCGACCACATATCACCCTGGGCGAGCCGCATCAACACCTCCGTCACCTAATATGCACCGGAGGTGCGTTCCTAGTTCATAAAGTGTCAAGCACCCCACGTGGGGTAAAGAGTGACTTCATAACGCGTGTCGAGACGTCGAAGCTCCTCAGCGCTTTAACGATGAGAAAAAGGTTTCAGGCACGATCTCGAAGCACTGGACCTGAAAACATGCTTCTGGAAGTCTATGTCCCTTAAAGCGCTTTATCAGGCCCTGCTCGCCGACCTTGACCCGCTCGGGACCTGCTCGTATCCGAACGACGGTATTCCCCAGGCGAACCTCGCTCAGTAGTCCCCCAAGCATCTCGACGCTTGTCACGCTACGAACCTGCGCTCGGTAAGATGAGGTTGGCTGGTAGAGCGATGGTCCCATCTCGAAAAGAAAAAAGAGCGAGAGGCTGATCCCTAGTGTAGCTATGGACAAGTTGAGGAACTCAAGTATCTTGAAATCACCTGATGCTGCGGCGTTCATCTGGTGCAGCGCGATGATGCCGAATACCATGCTGCCGACGATTCCCAAGACGGGAACGGCTGTTATCAGCGAATTCCAAAGGTTAGTGTCCATCGTATCTCCTTACCTATAGCAACGAGAGAAAGGTTATTCTCGTCAACGCGATCATAGAAGTGCCGCAGGTGAGCGTGAAGAACAAGGTCGAGCATGAAACAGCCCCACGCTACTTTTGCGATGAGAAGCGCGGGGCTGTCCCCCGGCGGGGCGTTTAGTTTAGCAGGGGTCTGTCGCTAGGTGGTGAGGTGTGTCTTTACGTGTCACGGGCTTCAGTAGCGACCTGGTTTTTACCTTGACGCTTCGCTCGATAAAGCCGTGCGTCTGCGACTGCCAGCATCGCCTCGGCGCTGGCGACCGTGATGTCGTCGGTCAACCCTACGCTCACTGTGACCTGTAAAGCTGGGTAGAGCTGGTACCAGGGGTACGCCTCGATGTCGCGGCGCACCCGCTCGCAGATGGCCTGCGCTTCCGGCCCGCGGGTTTCCGGCAAGATAAGTGCAAACTCTTCCCCACCGATGCGCGCCACCACGTCACCGTCTCGCAAGCTGGCGGTGAGAAGCGTTGCCATCGTCCTTAGCACCACGTCCCCCGCGGTGTGCGAGAAACGGTCGTTGATCCCTTTGAAGTCGTCGAGGTCACAGAGGGCGACGCTCAAGGGTCTTTGGGAACGGTTGGCTCGCCTAAACTCTTGAACGAGTCTGGCGTCGAAGTACCGACGGTTGGCGAGGCTGGTGAGCGGGTCCTCGTTGGCTTGCTGCTCGAGCTGTACCAGCAGCGCCGACTTCTCCCGGTCGGCGGCGCGTAGCGAGGTGGTGAGTCGCTCGAGGTCGCGGTTCGCCGCGGCGAGCTCGTCGTTTTTAAGCGTGAGGAGTTTTCGTTCACGTTCAGCCTGTTCGATATCGAAGCGAGTGCGTAAGGCGTGGAGTTTCTGACTCGACACCTCACCGAGCAAGCTATCTCTAAGGGTGTGAAAGGTCTCATGGTGGCTTAAAGCTTCACGGAAATGTCCACCTTGCTTGTACGCTTCTGCAAGCGCCTGATGCGCCTTGTAAGCCATCTCTTGGCTGCCAATTTCCTCGGCAGTTTCACGCGCCTGTTGCAGGTAGGTCAGGGCTTGTTCAAGCTGGCCTTCTCGGGTGAACAACGTACCCAGGAGAAGGCAGGTCTCGGCCTGACCTTTGTGGTTGCCTACCCCCTCTTTGAGCACCAAACTCCGCTCGAGCCGCCGCTTCGCTTCGGCAACTTCGCCTAGAGCCAGATAGACCGACCCGAGATCGTCCAACGAATCGCCCATGCCTCGGTGGTCGCCGGTCGCTTCCCGAATATCCAGGCTCTGCTGCAGATAACCTAGCGCCTGTGGGTAGTCGCCGAGCTTCTCGTACGCAAGACCGATGTTGTCGAGCACCAGAGCGTGGAGTTGGTGGTCGCCGACGTGCTTGAGGCTCAGGGCTTTGAGATAGTGGGTCAGCGCCTCACCGAACTGACCCAAGCGGTAATGCAGATAGCCGACGTTGTTGAGCGTTATCTTTTCGCCCAGCGGGTTGTCGCCTTCCTTGGTGATACGCCAGCTACGCAGGTGGAGGTCGAGCGAGGCTGTGTAGTCGCCGAGATGGTCGTAGACGACGCCCAGGTTACTGAGCGCGATCGCCTCGCGCTTGTCACCCCGCCCTTGACACAGCCCGTGTGAAGCGAGAAAGTGCTTTAAGGCTGCGGGATAGTGCCCACGGTCCACCTCGATGATACCGAAGGTAGACAAGACCGCTTCTGCTCCCGCTTCGTCCTCCGACGCCTCGTACAAGGCGAGCGCCGCAGTTGCGTCCTTAAGCGCAGCCTCGGGGTCGCAAAGTCGCAGCTGGCAGCGGCTTCTGATGTTGAGGCTCCTTGCCACACCGCGCTGGTAGCTCGAACTCTCGGCGAGCGCAAGCGCCTCTTCACAGAGAGCTAATGCGCCTGCACTGTCCGAGCGCCACTGTGCCCAAGCGCGGTCGTTGAGCACGTCGACTCTGGCTCGGGCAGTTTGCTGGAAGGTGGGCTGAGGTTCCGGCATGGTAGGCGTGGTTTCTTGCAGAGGGTCTCACGTAACTTTAAGCTAAAGACCTAAAACGATGCTTAAGCGCATGATCCCAGCCTAGCCGAGCAGGGTCCAGGGGGGTCATGCGACATTACACTATGTAGCGTAAAATAGCCTTTGGGGTGTGTTGAGGTGATGAATTCGTTCACCTCTACAGGCGAACCTTTTTCTTCGTGAAGTGGGTCAACAGGTCAGTGGCGTATACCCTCATGCTTCTCCTCCTCATAAAGCCGCTCGCGGCGGGCCTTGGTCTCGAGCTCGTTCAGATGGCTTCGCAGCTCGACCACAGTATCCGGTGCGTCGAGGTCGTCGTCGTCGAGACGCAGATGGTATAGAGAACCACCCTGATGCTCAGGCGCGTACAGATCGGGGTCGGACGTAAGCGCATTAAAGGTGTCGCGGCAAACACGTAGCGAGCTAAGTAAAGCCTCATCGACCGCTAGAACGACCGCACCGTATTGACGGTCGGGGGCGTTGGAAAAACACGGAATCAGAAGCTGCTTTATAGCTCTCCCTTTTCGTCATCATGCCAGGGACGGTGAACCGGGTCATAAAGCACCAGGCGCGTCCCCTCGGTTTCGTGGTGAAGGTTGTCTTCGGTGTCGATGTCGGCGACGAGCTGGCCCTCGACCCAGTGGATGCGGACGCCGCCGAGAAACTGGTTGTCGGGACCGAACTCGAGTTCGTAGACGTTCATGTAGAGCCCGTCGCCGTGCAGTTCGGCCTGGGCCATCACGTCGGTGCCCAGGCCGTCGTCGGGTTGCTCGAGCTCCCAGCGAACGTAAATCTTTGCCATACTTTCCTCCTGCCACAGAGATGCACGTCCCGACAGGGCGTGCTGGCCTTCTACAACTGCGTATAGGAATGGTGGGGCGGTGAGACGTGGGAGCGACCACTGACCCAGCCAAAAAGACCAGGGGAAAGAAGGGTCTGGGGTGTGCCCGCTTCAGGTGCGATCAGTCCATCGCCTGACCTATAAGCCTTCCTTCCAACCGTGCTTCTGCCTGTTCTAAAACGTCGTGTGCGACCCGGTTGGGGCTGTAGCCAGGGTCTTGCTCACTACGCGAGACTGGATCAGTTCGAGCGCCTGTTCTAAGCTCCGAACACGTCTTCTACCATTAGGGCAGTACAAAGGGAGCTGCTAAGCCGCCCCCATCAGCTCCGGAAACAGCAGCCCCACCCCAGCGGAGACCGCTTTGCGCCTGCCTTTCGTCCCCAGCAGCACCGGTGCGTCGGTAAAGGTCACGGTAGCCACGGGCTGAGCCGTGTCCGGCTTGCGAACGTCGCCCTGGGTGCAGGTAACAGGCGCAGCTTGCGCGCCGAACAGGTCGTCCAAAACGTCCTTCACACTTGGTTCCAGAGGCGGCAGCTCGCTGATGAAGTCGTCTTCGTGGCCGTGGGCACTGTTCAGGTCGGCAATGGGGCGGTCGTCGTCCCCGGCGATGAGGCTCTTGGCTAGGCTGAGCATCAGGTCGTCCTCGGCGATAGCCACCAGACCACCCTCGACCAGTTCACCCTCGAGTGCCAGACTCGCCTGGGCTTTTTTAGCGACAAGTCCCAACGCCTGCGTCTGAATCGTCTCCTCATAGGCTAAGTGGACGACCTTAACGGGCTGGTCTTGCCCGATGCGCCACGAGCGGCGGGAAGCTTGCCGCAACGTATACACCGAATACTCGGTCTGGTAGAAGACAAGCGTCGGGAAGGCGATGAGGTCTAAGCCGGTCTGCACGATGCGGGGGTGGCAGATGAGCACGTCCACGCCCGCGTCCACCTGCCGCTGCACCCACGCCTCGCGCTTCTTGGCCTGCACGGTATGGCTTTTCAGCACAGCGGCCTTGAGCCCCTCGCGCTCGAGTAGTCCCGAGAGCCGCCGGGTGATGTCGCGTCGGTCGGTGCCCTGCACGAACACCATCAGCCTTCGGCCCCGGCGCTTCTCCTCCCTGGCAATGTCGATGAGGCGCTGCTCTTTTGGGTAGATAATGCTGTCATCGAGTGCCTCGGCAGCGGCTACCAGGTAGGGCGTTCCCGCCTTGTCGGTCGTGAACACTGCTTCCTCACGCCAGGGCGTGTCGGGATGGTGCAGCAAACTCTGAAGGTACGCTCCTAACAGCTTCTTGCTGCCGCACGCGAGCTGCGCTTGCACCTCAGCAGCCAGCTCCGCCTTGAAGGCCCGGTGTACCTCCCGCTGCTCGCCTGACATGCGGAGAATCTCGATCTCTTCAAAGTACGGCGGCAGCGCCGCGGCCACGTCGGTGAGCCTGAGAAAGACAGTGTTCCACAGCAGGTGCGGTAGCAAGGCCGGGGACAGACCGGGGCGCTCCCGTACCGTGGTGGTCTTTCTGCGCTTGCTGACCCGTCCGTCCTCGCTGCTGTCGGCCTCGCGGGTGGTGCGCTCGAGTACGCCAAAGTGCTCGACGAAGCGCCCCTCTTCTTTGTAGCCGTAGTGCTCGCGGATAGCCGGGGAGAAGCGCTGCAACAGGTAGTGCAGGTTTGATGCGTAGCCGCCGAAGAGCGTGCCCGTCAGCCCCAGCGTCCTCGGTATGGCCGCGGCGAGCGCACCGGCGGCGATACCCTGCGCCGAGCCCCCGGACTTCATCTCGTGCATTTCGTCGATGACGAACAGCTCGAAAAACCCCGGCAGCCGCTTGGCGATGTAGTGGCCTAATGCAAACCGTCTCGGAACGGGCTCGGCCTGCCAGAGGTGCTCGTCACACCAGGGGCAGGTATGTTTCTTCCTCGCCAGCTTTTCATGAGTAAGCAGACCCTCGTCGGTCTCGAGCACGCCCCCGCAGCTCGGGCAGGTGGGACGGACGAAGGTCGAGGCGTGTCCGAGATCGTCCTTGAGCAGCACCTTCTTGGGGACGTAGGCGGGTTTCCAGCCGTGACCGAGCTTGGCCTTTTCACGAGAGAGGATGACAAATAGCGGTCCTGTGCCCACATCCCAGCGGAGCGCCTCGACCTGGCTGACGGACTCGATAATGCGTGTCCTGACGCTGGGGACGGTCTCGTGTACCTCACGCGCCCACTTCTCGACCAGGTGCGGCGGGCACATGACGAGCGTGCGCTGCATCCCGGCCTTATAGGCGCTGGCGATGCTACAAAAGCTCTTGCCGGTGCCCATCTCACCGACTAGCATGGTGTTACGGTGCTCGCGCAGGGAGAGGGCGACGGCGGTGATGGCCTCGGCTTGTCGTCCGAGCGGCTGGCGTAACAGACCCGGCGTGGGCTCGGCCCGGGTGACGAGCGGGGGGTAAGCTCTGGTGACGGCCTCGGTGATGCCTGTTTTGTGGGTCTCGAGAAACTCGCCTAAAGGCATGGTCGAGTCGATCAGGGTAGGAGTGAGGGTCATAAGCGCCCCTTTCTCCCACCTGGTTGCAGCCTCGGGCTGCGCTTCTTAAAGGTCTAGCGTTGCCTGGGCAGAGAAGCCCCAAGAGCGCCCCGTTCTTGAAGCCTGCCTCCTTCAAGCGACCTCGATCAGCTCCGCCGTGGCGAGGTTCAGCACCGTCACCTCGGTCTTGATCACGTCGCGCTCGATGACCTTGGTTCCTTTCTCGTCCTCCTCCTCGTAGGTGTAGACGTCCTTGCGAACCCTACCGCGTACCAGCAGTTTGCGCCCTTCGACCTCGATAGCGATGTTGTTCAAGAGGCCCGAGGCGATTATCAGCGCCACGTGACCTTTTCTGGGCGGTAGCAAGGGGCGAAACGCCTGCGGGTCGGGTGGGTTCAGCAGGTCCCACGCCCGCCGCCAGCAGCCTTTGGTTCTGGCCTCGGTGACGAGCAACTCCGGGTCCTGACCGGCAAGGTGGAGCTGCGGCGCGCTCGTGGCTGCCGGGACGCTGTAGGTGGCGCAGCCGTGTGAGAGGTCGCCTGAAACGTCCGGCAGACGACCGGGCAGGGCGGTGTGGAAACGTTTAAGCCCGAAAACCACCACCTGCTTGAAGGCGTCATAGTGCTCATCGGGGAAGCGGTAGACGGCGAGGTCCTCGAACTGCGCGGTGAGCGTCGCTTCGTATTCGCCCAGGTACTTCTCGGGCACCACGTACACCAGCACGCCGCCGGACAGCAGCACTTTTTGCCAATGCCACAAAAAGGTCAGCTCGAGCCTTCTACCGTCCGCTTGGTCATACGGGGGATTCAAGTAAAGCAGGCTGAAGCGGCCCCGCGCCCTGGCTTTAAGCGAGTCGCCGACGAGCACGTTATCGAGCTGATGCGCGGCCTCCGCCGCCCGCTCGCTCTCGAGTTCGACGCCGTGCGTGACGCTGCGGTAATGGCCTTTCATACCGACGTTGACCGTTTCTAGCGCCGTACCGGGGCCGCAGCAGGGGTCGAGCAGGTAGGCTTTGCCGCCCAAGGTCAGGCACGACCCGATGAGCTGCG
>CBDCKW010000005.1:0-684834 GCA_965218435.1 Truepera sp.
TGTGCTTCGGGCTCGGAGAGCCACGTCTCAGCCCAAACAGAAAGGGTGTTAAGAGGAGCCTCGAGCGCCTGTCCCTTGGGTGTAAGGCGGTATTCGACCCGCACTGGCGTCTCAGGGATGACCTGTCGCAAGACCAAGCCAGCAGCCTCAAGTTCCTTGAGCCTTTCTGAGAGCATCTTATCGCTGATCTCGGGTATAGCTCGCCGCAGATCGTGAAACCGCACCGGCCCGTTTAGTAGGAGCTGCACGATTGCTCCGCTCCACCGTTTGCCGATAAGCTCGACAGCGGCATGAAAGCGCGGACATAGTTGAATGCAGGATTCGGCGGAGGGTTCCATAAGCAAAGTTTAGCATAAGCATAGCTGCTTATTTTTTCTCAGCTACTTGACATTCTGTAATAACCGTTCTATAGTAGCTTACAAAAGGTTAGTCAAGCTAGCCTTAATCTAATGACGGCAAGAGGTTATCTATGGCAGACATTGGGCTTCTCATTCTTCGACTGGTAGTCGGGCTTCTCCTAGCTGGACATGGCGCGCAGAAACTGTTCGGGATGTTTGGTGGTCCCGGTCTTAAAGGTACGAGCGGCTGGCTCGGGTCAATGGGCCTGCGTCCTGCGGGCATTTGGGCGATTCTTGCTGGTCTTAGCGAATTTGGTGGTGGCGTGTTACTGGCACTTGGGCTCCTTACCCCGTTTGGCGCGGTTGGGGTAGTCGCGGCGATGCTGATGGCGGTGCTTTTGGCTCACCGTCAGGCGCTATGGGTGACTGACGGCGGGATGGAATACAACCTCGTGCTGATCGCCACAGCTGTCGCGCTCGCCTTCACCGGCCCAGGTCAGTTTTCGCTCGACGCGGCGCTTGGTCTGAGCGTACCCCTTTCCCTGACAGCAGGGCTTGCGCTACTCGCGCTGCTTACAGTCGTGACCGCTCTGGGCACCCGTAAAGCGCCCGCCCCTGCCCAGGCCCCAGGCGACTAAAAGCTTTCTACTGAGCTGCGAGGAGGCACACGACTTGGTGTGCTTCCCTAGGTGCTTTTTCTTTCTCAGGCTCGACTATCAAAAAAAGGATTCTTGTGTCAGCTTCGCCCTCCACTAAAAGCACGCTCACCCCCACACGCCCCTTCGAGATCGGTCTCTACTCGTTTGCCGAGCTGACCCCCGACCCCGCGACGGGTCAAGTTTTCAGTCCGGAGGAGCGCCTACGCGACCTTTTGGAAGAGATTGAACTGGCGGATCAGGTCGGGCTCGACGTCTACGGCTTGGGCGAGCATCACCGTGCCGACTTTGTGGCGTCAGCGCCCGCCGTTGTCTTGGCTGCCGCAGCTACTCGTACGAAACGCATCCGCCTGAGTAGCGCCGTGACAGTCCTCAGCTCGGACGATCCGGTGCGTGTGTTTCAAGCTTTTGCCACGCTCGATCTACTTTCACAGGGGCGTGCCGAGATTATGGCGGGGCGCGGCTCGTTCGTCGAGTCGTATCCACTTTTTGGTTACGACTTAAGCGACTACGACGCTCTCTTTTCGGAAAAGTTGGAGCTTTTGCTCGCTATCCGGCAAGATGAGTTTGTTACCTGGTCGGGCAAACATCGTCCCAGCCTCGACCATCTAGGGATCTATCCGCGCCCCGTGCAGGACGAACTGCCGATCTGGATCGCGGTCGGCGGCACGCCCGAGTCGGTCGTGCGGGCTGGACATTTCGGGTTGCCGCTGGCTCTCGCCATCATTGGCGGGATGCCCGAACGTTTCGTACCGTTTGCCGACCTCTACCGCGATTCTGCTGCGCGCTCAGGCTACACAGACCTCCCCGTCAGCATCAACTCGCACGCGTACCTAGCTGCTACCAGGCAACAGGCTGTTTCTGAGTACTACCCTTCCTACGCGCTCCTGATGAACCGTATTGGGCGTGAGCGCGGCTGGTCGGGAATGTCGCTTCCCCAGTTTGAAGCGCTGTGTTCGCTGCGCGGTGCCCTCGCGGTTGGAACCCCCGAAGCGGTTACCGAAAAGATCCTTTTCCAGCACGAGCTGTTTGGGCACCAGCGGTTTATGGCGCAGCTGAGCGTCGGGACGCTCCCACATAGTCAGGTCATGCACGCCATCGAACTCTTAGGGACGAAGGTCGCGCCGGTGGTGCGAGCAGAAGTTGCACGCCGCACCAAGAGGCGTTCGGCAGTGGGTATTTGACTTTACCTATAAGGGAACTACCTCTTTCTGCTCAAGCAAGCCCGGTACTGGCGTTGTTACATTAACTTTGGCTAAGATTGTTGAATACAGCTTGCTTACGCAACCGGCCGTACCTTTTATGCGGTTGCCACTAACTCAGTCACTTCGCGCCAAGTTGCGAACCGCTCAGACAGAGTTTGGCGGTAGTCGGCTGCTTCAAGCAAATGGCAAGATGGGCGAAAGTGAGTGTTGAGGGGCTCGAAGATGGACAGAAAGCGCCCTACATGGCCGGGAGACTTGAAGCACTGATAGCAGCCCCACGATAGGGCAAGGCCCACGTACTTGCCCCACTAGGGGCGGGCTAGTGCCCGTACAAGTGGCCGTACCCTAGGGCGGGTCTAGTGACCCCTATGCTGAAGCGCCCGTTCTCGTCGCCTCGTTCTCTGATGCGAGTTCTCAGCACGGTTGTTTAGATACCGGCTCTGACGATGTTCAGTGTGGTGCAGCAACGCAGGGCAGCCCTATAGCTTCGTAGCTTGTCGGTCACGACCACCCTTGGCTTGGCGTTGTCCCGCAGCAGTTTGCGTAAAGAACGCTTGGCTGCCCTTTTGTCACGTTTGCTTGTCACCAGGATGTCGAGTGTATTGCCCATTTGATCGACTGCCCTCCACAGGTAGCGCCGTTCGCCACCGATATCCCGAAGCGGTAGTAAAGCCAGAGGCAGTGATTGATGATCTCGGCGGGGAAGCGGTGACGTTTGTAGAGGTCGGTGCTCATAAGTTGCCAACCTTAACATGAGCCTTGAGTTGCCCCGGAGTTAATGTGACAATTCCCGACTGCGGCTTTCATCCGTCTCCTCTCTATCTTATGCCTTTCACGAAGTGGAGCTCGACGCCCGAGAGCGGCGCGCCGACGTCGTGCAGGGCTCCGCCCCGTGCCAGCGATCCCAGGTCGAGCGCTTTGAAGCCGAGGCTGTCGAGCAGATCGATAACGACGCGCTTTGCCTCCTGGTCGTCACCCGAAGTAAAGAGAACCGTTCGGGGCTTGTTCGGACTGAAGTCCTTGATCCACTCCATCGGAATGTTACTGATGGACTTTACAAGCCGGGCACCCGGTACCAGCTCGGACACGATTTCGCTCGACGTACGACCACCCAGCGCAGCGCGCGAGCGCGCGATCCCTGCGGGGCTGAAGTCGGCGGGTTTGTCGGCGTGGGCATTGGTGGCATCAATGAGGATTTGGCCATCCCACCTTAACCCTTCAACGGCCTTCGGCACGTCAGGCCAGTTGACAGAGAGAACGACCAAGTCTGTCTTCAAGACATCGTCCCGCGTCCCCGCTTCCGCGCCGTCGCCGAGTTCAGCGACGACATCGGCGAGGGTGTCAGGCCTGCGAGAGTTGGAGATCATCACCTGGTGTCCGTTGACGAGCATGTGGCGCGCTATCGTACGTACTGCATTACCCGCTCCAATAATTCCGATACGCATAGCGATCATCTCCCAATTGCAATTATTATAGGGTAGTATTCCCTGCGTTCGCGTCTTAAAGGCGCGTGGCAACTCCGAAGACCGGATTATTGCGATGGCGATTTGTCTTCACTGCGGTGCGACGCCGACGGTCGCCGCTTCAGGAAGGGCGTTCCCAACCTGTCCCGGGGGGCTGCCGACGACAACGCGTCGGCAGCCCCCCGTGTATGAGCGGGGCGGTTCGATCAGAGCTCGCCAGGCACGGCGAATCGGTAGAACACCCCGCCGACCGGCTGAATACCGATCAGTAGCCACACCGCGTTCTCGAAGTCGCGGGCTCGTGACAGGTCCCCAACGTTGACCGGATCGTACCCGGCATCGCGGATAAGCTGCTCAGTGACGTCGCGGGCACCGTCGTCGGCGACGTACAGGTTGCTCGGTCGCACTCGCTGCTCCCGCGCTGCGCCGAACAGCTTCCCGAAGTTCATGTTGAAGCTCTTGGCAACCGGGGCGTGGGTGAAAGACTTCACTTCGTGGGCGTAGGACTCGAAGTCGCCGTGACGCGCGGGCAGGATGTTCGTAGCGTCGATCGCTATCTTCCCCGCGAGTCCTGTCACCTTGCTCAAGGCGGGTGAGATCTCTGCGCCGGGCACGGCGATCAGGACGACGTCCGCGCTCGATGCATCCCCACCATCACGCCCAAGCCCGTCGACCTCGTGGCCTGCGTTCCGCCAAAGGTTGGCTAGCCCTCCACCGATCTTCCCTCGTCCAATCGTCACAATCTTCATTTCGGTCTCCCATGGGCTGAGGGGACGGGTCGTGACGGCGCAGCTTGCGGATGGGTAGGTTGAGTGCTCATCTTATCTTCTTTCTGTCGCAGGTCGTCTCGTTACGGACTTGAAATGAGTGTGGCCTGTTCTAGGCTCGAGTGGGCAGGTCGGCACCTGCTTCTGCTTCGTTTCGCTTGCGGAACTTTCCGGGACGCTCGCTTCTCCGAGCGGACGTGTTACCTGAGTAGGCTAGGCCGGTACTCTGGAAAGGCCGAGCGAATGCGGCCGAGTACCCGGTCGCGTGACGCTTCGACCCGCAGGCGTAAGCTGTCGATATCGACTCCGACGAGCTCATGATTCCATTTCACGGTGCGGCCCGCGATAAAGACGTGCCGGACATTGCTGGCGTCCATCATCGTGACTACCGTGTTTGGGGCGTTGTTCATCGGGATAGTGTTGATGAGTTCTGCGTCCAGCATAATGATGTCGGCAGCTTTGCCAGGGGTGAGTGAACCGATCTTGTGCTCGAGCTGCGTCGCCCGTGCGCCGGCCATGGTGGCCATCTCGAGAACTTGCCTGGTGGTAAGGAGTTGCGGTAAGTCCTCTTCGCCCGCGAGGTAACGCTCATTCAGGAGAGCCCGTTGCAGGGTAAAGGTCGAACGCATGATCGAAAACATGTCGGCGGTCATGTTAGTTTCTACATCCGCATTGAGGCTTGGGAGAATACCGTGGTCTAACGCCTGCTGCAGGGGGGGCATCCCGTGTCGCATCTGCATCTCGATCGGTGTGGCCATCGAGAGATGACCGCCGGACGCGGCGATAAGCTCGAACATCTCGTCAGGCAACCGGGTCGCGTGGATGTAAAGCATGTCGGGGCCGAGTAAACCCATCTCCGACGCCCTGCGGATAGGTTCTGAGCCGGAAGGTCCGACTTCGCCAAAGGCGTGAGAGATGAGCGGAGCGCCAAAGGCTCGAGCCAGCTCTAGATTCTCCACACTCACAAAACCGCCCAGCCCGAGCGTGACTAACTGATCGTCGGACGAGAAGTATCAGGATCTGAGTCGACCTAGGCCCCGCCTTATGTTTCCAATGGTGCCGGGGTACTCGTAGCCGGGTGAGTCTGTCCGGCCTTCAGAGTAGGCAAAGAGTGCGCGGGCACCCGAGTCTATAAGCCCTTGGATCATGGCGTCCGTATGCTCAGGGGTGTGCGAGCTCTGCGAAGTGTCGATACCTGTCGTAACGCCAGCACTGATCTGATTCAGGGCGGCAACAAGCTCGGAGATGTAGTTGTCTTCAGGATCGTAAGGCGAGCGCCCCAAATCGAACTCGTCATTTTGACCCTGCGTCCAGAGGCTCTGCACAACTGAGAAGTAAGTCTGTGCGGGCCAACTGCCGGTGGCGTCAAACCCGAGGACACCGTTGGACACGATGCTCCGCTGAATCGTTTCGTAACGGTGGTGGTGCGTATTAACGAAGCCGGGCATGACGATCATGCCTGAAGCGTCGACAAGCTGGACCGCTGAGGCCTCAATATTCGGCCCAACCTCGAGGATCTTGCCGCCTTCGACTCGAGCCCCGCATTCAAGCTCTCCAAGAAGCCTACATCCGCAAGGTGGTTGACACGGTGCAGGACTTGCCTAACGTTCTCTATGAAGTCGCCAACGAGGGTCTATCGATGAAACCTTTGCCCAGATGTTGGGCCTGTCGGAAGTCCCTGACTGGGGAGACACCACGCAGTGGCAGTATTGGGTCATCAACGTCTTAAAGCAGTACGAGGAGGAGATGGGCTACACCAAACATCCCATCGGGATGACGATGCAGTTTCCCGTCGCCGACCAAACCAAGGTCAACGACGTGCTCTTCAACAGCCCCGCTGATTGGATTTCACCCGGCTATGACGACGACATCTTCACGGAGGGTCGTAACCCGATGGCACCGGGGAGTCCGCCGTCCAGGTGGTTCGACGACCCGCCCGCCGCCGACGGCCGTAAAGTCATCCTCAGCGACACCGACCACTACTCGTCCATGAAGAGTAACGCGCTGTGGGCTTGGAAGTCTTCCTTCGCGGTCACAACCCGATTTTGTACGACCTCAGGATTATTAACGGAGTGAACCCTCCCGACCCCTCGGCGGGGACGCCCTCTTTCGCGTCCTATGAAGCGGCGCGCTACGCGCTGGGGGACACCCTGCGCTATGCGGAGCGGATGCAGCTGATTGACATGAACCCACGAGGCGAACTCAGCTCGACGGGTTACGTGCTGGCAAATCCCGGCCAGGCGTACTTGGTTCTCGAGCCCGGTGAAACGACTGAACCCTTCACGGTGACGCTCGACGCAGGTACTTACACGGTCGAATGGTTCAGTGTCAACAGCCGCAAGACGAAAGAAGCTGACGAACTCACGGTCGAGAGCAAGGCAAGTCTTAGCTTCACCGCGCCGTTCGCCGAGACTGGTCCGTCCGTGGTGTGTCTAAAGCAGGTTAGCCGCTGATTAAGTAGTTCCGAACTCACTTACCTAGAGGCTGTGATGAACTTCCGAAGCGGGTCTTGCTCAGTTGGGAATGCTCGCAGTGTTCCGTCCTGCTGGGCTTTTCTAAGGCTCCACTTGACTTTTACAAGCCTTACGGAACTTGTCCTTGACGGTTGGGTAGTTGCCGTACCTGAAGGTATGAGCAGGCTCAGGGCCGAAACTTGCGGCTACAACGGCTTCCAGAAACTCATCTTGTGACTGGAGTTCATAACACGCTCTAGGGAAGCAATTTATGACGAGCACAAATACAGACCCAAGCGCAACTCAGTTTATCGAGAGGTTGGAAGCTTACCTTTCACCTGAGCAAGCGGTCAAGTACAGAGACGCATTGGCGCAAGGCGAGGGTGACACAACGATAAACGTACGGATGGGCCAAGTCTTCGCTCTGGCTAAGGAGTTTATCGACATGCCGATACGTGAAGTTGAAGTCTTGCTCGAGAGCCCCGTCCACGAAGTGCGTGTTGGCGCAGTAAGCATCATGGACTTTCAGGCCCGCCGCAAAAAGACGCCTGAAGCTCGTAGACGAGAACTTTTTGACCTGTACCTGAAACGTCATGACAGGATCAACAACTGGGATTTGGTAGATAGAGCCGCACCTTACGTCATCGGCGGCTACTTGTTTGACAAACCCCGTGACGTTTTGTACGAGCTAGCTCGCTCTAAAAATGTTTGGGAACGCCGCACGGCCATTACCAGCACTTACTACTTTCTGAGACAAGGTGACGTGACGGATACCTTCAACATCTCGGAAATACTGCTTAATGACGACCAACATCTCATTCATACAGCCGTTGGCGGGTGGCTGCGTGAAGCAGGTAAAAAAGACCTTCAAAGCCTGTTGAGCTTTTTAGATGAACATGCTACCACCATGCCGCGTGTTGCCTTGCGTTACGCCACCGAACACCTCGAGAAGCCAAAAGGGAGCATTACTGGAGCCTGAAGAAAGTCCAGGAAAACCGTGTCTCAAAAGGGAGAGAATGGTGCAAAGAAACTGGTTGATCGTTCTGAGTGTATTCGTTGGTTTGATGTCCAACCTTGGTTGTAGAAAAGCCATGACCTTTGAAGCGGTTGACGACGTTGCCGGGGTTGACTTGTTAGGCGAAAAATTGCGAGTGGGTGGGGACGACCGCGCAAGAGAACTTCTGGCTAGCAGTAAGGCTGCTTTATCATGAGTCTCCGTGTGGTGGGTGCTGGGCTACCGCGTACGGGTACAAGCTCGCTCAAGGAAGCCCTCGAGCATCTCCTGGACGGACCTTGCTACCACATGCGGGAGATTCCCAACCGCCCTTACAATTTGGGAGTGGGCTGGCAAACCGCACTTGCAGGAGAGTACCCTGACTGGGAAGAATTATTAGCTGGCTACGTTGCGACCGTAGATTGGCCTGCTTCCATGTTTTGGCGGGACCTAAGTGAAGCCAATCCTGATGTGCTGGTCCTCCTTTCCGTCCGTGATTCGCCAGCTCAGTGGCATCAGAGTGCCGACCAGAGCATTTTGCCCTACGCTCGTATGGCTCTTGCACCCGAGTGGCGGGAAGGGCGCGATTTTCTAACCCTTTTAGAACGGTTTACAGGCAGCCGACAATGGGATAACGCCACGACACTCAAAACAGCTTATGAAAGACATAACGAGGCAGTACGCCAAAGTGTACCGCCGCAGCGGCTTTTGGAATGGCGCGTTACCGACGGCTGGACACCTCTTTGTGAAGCACTCGGCTTGCCTGTTCCTACGACCCCGTTCCCTTGGAATAACAAAGATGGTGTTGCCTAAGAGGAGCAGCAGTTCCCAACAGTAACAAGTTGGACTTGAAAATCAGGGAGGAAACAATGCTTAGAAGATGCTTGATCGTCCTAAATGTGTTCATCTGTCTATTGTTCAACTTCGGGTTAAGTCAAGAAGCGGTGAGCTTTGAAGCAGCTGACGGCGTAAAAGTTTTTGCTGACCTTTACTCGGCAGGTGACATATCCAACCCTATCGTGCTGCTCTTTCACCAGGCGGACTACAACAAAGAAGAGTACGAAGAGATTGCTCCCAGACTCGTCGAAGCAGACTTTAACGCGCTGGCCGTAGACCAGCGTAGCGGTGGTAACGCCTATGGCGGTGAAAATCTCACGGTCAACGCTCTGGGTAAATCTACGAGTTATCTCGAAGCTCTCCCTGACCTCGAGGCCGCTTTAACTTGGGCGAAAGAAAAAAGTTACCAAACCATCCTCATATGGGGTAGTAGCTACTCCTCTTCGCTCGTGTTCTTACTCGCAGCCGAACACCCCGAGATTGCTGGCGTCCTCTCGTTTTCACCTGGCGAGTATTTCCCCGAACCCAACCTCGTCCAAGAGGCTGCCGCGAAGGTTACGGTGCCTGTCTTTATTACCTCGGCAGGGGGTAGTGAAACCACCGAAGCTCATGCCATCTTTACGGCGGTGGCAAGTCCAGACAAGGTGGAATATGAGCCCGACGGGATCGGCGTACACGGTTCTTTGGCGCTTGTCGCATCTACGTCAACCATCCAAGAAGGTTACTGGACGGCGGTTCTTGGGTTTCTCGAGCGGATCAAGTGAACCTGGTGGTAGCACGGTAGCAGATCAGAGCTACTAAAGGAGGTCGGAACTGGGACTAAATCAAGGAGGAACAGGTTATGGACACTTTGGGCTGCCGCTTGCGTTGAACATGTCTCCTAAGGCTCGAGGAACTGTACCCGAGCGATGACTGGCTAAGGACGCTCCACATTCGCTCAACATTTGCTGGCGTTGGGATTCACAGAAACGAAGAAAACTAGAAATCCAGGGAGCTAAATGCCACCGGGTCGAGCCGGGGAGCTTATGAGGACATTAACACGCTTATTCAACAGAACTAATGTTGATCCTGAATATTTATCAACATACCTGTTTGAGAGACAGAGCTAAACATATGGCTCAAGCCCTGAACGGAGACAACTATGACTATCAAACGCATTATCCCGGAGATTCGTTCTCGTGATGTTGAGGCGACTAAAGGCTTTTACTGTGGGTTACTAGGTCTCGAGGTTGGCATGGAAGACGGTGCTTTCCTGATGTTGGACTCGCCGACGAACCTAAGTGCTCAGTTGACCGTCAATGATAACGGACACCCTAGCCTTCCGCCCGGCTTTGCAGTTGATGTTGGTAGCGCGGACCAAGTTCAGAAAGTGTATGAAATCCTCACGAAGCGCGGCTTTCCCCTTGTCGAGCCACTCGAGGACAAGCCTTGGGGCATTCGTCGTTTTTCAGTGATTGATCCCAACGGGGCAAGGGTGACCATTATTGGACATTTAGAAACGGATAGCAGTTCCCGACAGTAGCAAGTGAGTCTTGAAAGTTAAGATCGACGCCTATCTGATTGTCGTCCATCCGGCTGTACTCATGGCCGGTCCACGAATGTTCGAGAGCTTCTCCAAAGACCTCGCTCTGGCACTCGTCGAAACGAAGGTCTTCAGCGCAGGTGCGGTCGTCCTGTACTACAACGTGAAAGCATCATAAGGAGGATAGATGGGAACAGTCTTTTTAGATATGGCGATGTCGCTCGACGGGTTTGTCGGCGGGTTGGACAGTAAAGACTACGGGCTCTACGACTGGTACTTTGCGCCCTCAGGGGACGCAGCGTTTGTTCAGAACGAACTAATCGAACGAACGGGGGCGATGATTCTCGGCAAAGGCGTTTTTGGAGATGAGCCGGGTGGGTTTGAGACACCTTATAAAGTGCTCCATTTTGTCCTTACGCACGAAGCTAGGCCGAGCGTTGAAAACGCCGGGACGACCTTTACTTTCGTCACTGAGGGAATTGAACGTACCCTAAGCCAGGCTCGTGCGGCCGCTGGTGACTAAAACGTCTGTGTCGCCGGTGGCGCGAATACAGCGCAGCAGTTTCCAAAAGCTGGACTCGTGGGCAAAGTACAAATCCACCTCGTACCTGTCTTGATCGGAGACGGGCTTCGGTTGTTCGAGCATCTGGGTTCCGAAGATGCCAAGTTGGAGAAAACTAGGGTGCTCGAGTCCGGCGGCGTCACTCACCTTCGCTTTCGCATTATCAACTAGAGCATGTTATGAACTCTGAGGCAATTGTAGCTGCTGAACGTGCGTCCTATACAGCAGTTGAACTGTTCAGCTGTTTCGGTATTCCGGACTCGAGCCTACCTTTAAGCTTTGAGCACGCGCAAAAAGACACTGCCGAAAGTTCAAAAAGCCTTACTGGGACGGAGTTCCCAAGCGTTGACCAAACAGCTTGGAGCAATCTCCAAGGTTCATAACACGCTTTAGAAAGGGTACTTGAGGAGGCCGCAGCATTCTAGCAGTCAATTATTTAAGAAAGTGGACAATTTGATGTCCCCAACTGGAGGAAAGACACAATGAGTATGAGAGTGAGCGCAACCGGAACAATCGAGGCCAAGACCTGGAATTTTGAGCCTATTGAAGAACTCGGAGGCGGTAGTAAGTTGATTCGGATGAGCGCCACAGACCTCTTTCATGGAGACATCGAGGGCGAGGCTCGAGCGGAATTTGTAGCTATGGTCGCCAGCGGCAAATCGAGTGAGTTCGCTGGCATCTATCGGTTCTCAGGGAGCTTAAACGGTCGTCAGGGCACGTTCCTGCTCAACGCAACTGGTGCAAGTGATACGAACGGAGCCACGCGGGGAACCTGGCGCGTTATAGACGGCTCGGGCACCCGTGAACTCAGCGGCGTTAAAGGTATGGGGGCCTTCGCCTATAGGTCGGGTGGACCATCATCTTTAACGCTTGACTACGACTTGGACTTTTAGAAAATTCGTGGAGGCCGCAGCGTCGTGGCGAGTTTTTTGGAGAGAATAAACATTGCGGAATAAGAGGTGACGAGACCTCAAAACTCAGCTGGGCTGTTCTTTTGACCCATAGGGAAGAAGAGGAATCTGTGCTCCTTAAAAATAAGCGTGCTGTGGTTAACGGTACAACAGGGGGGTAGTCAGTGCGGTGGCTCGAGCCTCTGCTCCCGAAGGCGCAAGCCTGTTTCTAGCAGAGGGCACCCTCAGTAAGCTTAGAGCCCTAAGAGGAGAAATTGTCGACGCTGGCGGTACGGCTCAAGCTGCTGAGGTAGCTGCGCTCGAGTAAGAGGAAGTTGAAGAACACCTTACTGGCGCAAACGAATTGACGGAGGAGATTCGAGCAACCGGCCTTTCATTCCAGGTGTTGATGCTCATGACTTGGGTGGCCATCAGCCCACCGACGACGAAACCATCGAGGCGTTCTACGGCGGTTAAAGGCGGGTTCTACTCGACACGCGTTGATATGGTAAACATAACAAAGGCGAGAGCATGAATTTTCTATTTGAGGCGTATTCTTTAGACTCAAGTTTGATCGCGTCGGTATGGCGAAGCTGTAGCCCGGAAGCGGGCCGGTACATTTCGGTAGCTGCGAGCCACTGGAGTTTTATGTTCGCCAAGCGCCAAGGCAGAATCTATGTTGATGTGTGCGGCCCCGAAACCAGAGCCACTTCCGATACATTCTCGGCGGGCTCGGACGTCTACGGCATTAACTTCAAAGCGGGCGTGTACATGCCGCAACGCCCAACCAGCAGCCTCGTCGACGCGCGGCTCCAGCTACCACAGGCGAGTGACAGGGCTTTTTGGCTCCACGATTCCGCCTTGCCGATCCCGAAGTTTGAGGATGCTGAAGCGTTCGCTGAGCGACTCGCGCGGGCCGGGCTGCTCGTGCGTGACCCCGTCGTAAGCGCGTCCCTACAAGGCGAACCCCTCCGGTTGTCCGCACGCGCCCTGCAATACCGCTTTGTGAAAAGCACAGGGTTAAGCCAGCAAACGATCTTACAGATCGAGCGGGTACGACAGGCCGCAGTGATGTTAGAGCAGGGCGTCGCTATTGCCGACACGGTTTATCTGCTGGGTTATTGCGACCAAGCGCACTTGACACGTTCACTCAAGCATCTTTATGGTCAATCGCCGAGAGCAGTGGCTCAAGTAACCGCGTCGACAGCCCCGACTTGAATTGCGTTTTTTTACAAGACAAGGTCTTGAGCTAACTATAGGCTCGTGGCATGAGCCCTAAAACGTAACTGCCTCATCTCTTCGGACCGTCAAAACGCTGTTTGTGCCGTGCGTCAAGCTGACGGTTCCTTGAACTGTACTTACTGTAGTCAGCGTGCTCGGTAAGGTCGCCCAGCTTAGGTAACGCGCTTTTCTGGACCTCTTAAACATCATCCTTTCAACGATTGGAGTTACATGATGAAATTGGTAACGTTCCGTCGAGCAATGTTTGTCCTTGCAGCCCTCTGCTCGTTCCACGTGGGTGCAGCAAGCACGTTTGTCGACTTCTGCTCGGCTGAACGGGTGCAGGCACAACCTTTAGCGTTCGAGAACACCTCGGGCCAGCCGCTCGAGGGTGCTCTTTTGGGCACAGGTACAACTGGTGTTTTGTTCTCTAACGACAGCGGCAACGGCGCGTGCAACTGGTTTCCCTTTGCCCAAACGCTTGCAACCAAAGGCTTTCGCGTGTTCCTTTATCAGTATGCCGGTGACGACCCAAGCGCCGACCGCCTTGGGGATCTTCAAGCTGCCATCACTGCCTTTTCACGCCAAGGGGTTAAGCGCATCATCCTCATTGGGGCATCCCAAGGTGCCAACCTTACGCTCATCGCCAATAGCCAAGCCCTTGCAAAGGTGGTAGCTACAGTCACCTTATCCGCCGAAGCGCGGGTGCTCGCTTCCGCAGGTGAAGAACTCGCACCGTACGCGGCTAAGGTAACATTTCCGATCCTTATGATCACGGCAAAAATTGATACGTATGGCTCTAACGAAGCGACACCCCACCTTTACGAGCTAGCCCCTTCGGAAAACAAAAAACTCCTCATCGTACCCGGGTACGCGCACGGTACCGAATTGTTAAAGGAAACAAAGGTTCAGGCAGCAGTGCTCGACTTCCTGATGAAATACCGCTAGCCATGCAAAAACCTCACCATCTATTTACAAAATGAAAAATAGTCACTTAGTGATGTGACGAGACCTTACGTATGGATAGAAACCTGTTGCAGAAAAGGAGAACATCATGGCAGACCACATGAATCGCAAACAGCAAACCCCTCAACCGACGGACGTACCAGCTATACGTTCACCCGCCTTAGCACCCCTTAACGCCCTCGTTGGAACGTGGTCTATCGCCTTTACACACGTTGAACTTCCAGACACAGTACACGGGCAACAGACTTACGAGTGGTTGGGGGGTGGTCACTTTCTTATCGAGCACAGCCGCATGGAACATCCCGAGATTCCCGACAGTATTGCCATCATCGGTGCAGATGACTCGGGTGAGGGGTTAATCCAACACTATTTCGACTCGCGTGGTGTTTACCGCGTTTACCAGATGAGTCTAAGCGAAGGGACCTGGAAAGTCTGGCGGGACGCCCCAGGGTTTTCGCAACGCTTTACGGGCAAGTTTAGTGATGACGGCAAAACCATTGAAGTCTCGGGGGAACTCTCGAAGGACGGGGTGAATTGGGAACACGACTTTACTCAAAATTACACTAGAGGAAATGCCTGAGACGGCCCAGAATTTTGTGGCAGCCATGCCCAACGCACGCTTAGGACGATCGCTCTCGGCACAAAAGCGATGAAAGGACTTGATCATGATGAAACAAGGGTTTTCAAGTGGCTTGCTGTTTCTCGTTTTTACCTTTTCTATGGTGATGGCACAAGGCACAGGTCAACCTCCGCTGTCGGCTCGAGGCTCTCACTTCGTCGGCGTGCAAACTTTGAACCTTACCGACACCGCCCGCTCGCGCACCCTCAAAATCGAGGTCTGGTACCCAACGGATGAAAAGGACGGAGCAACCTTTTACGACGCGATGCTGGGGCCGACACCGACGAGGTTACTGGGCCAAGCTAAACGTGGTGCGGCTCCAACGACCAAAAAGTTTCCCCTGATTGTCGTCTCGCACGGTCAACCGGGTACCCGCTACCAGCTCGCTTACCTCGGTGAACACCTGGCCTCCTGGGGCTTTGTCGTGGCGAACCTCGAGCATACCGGTTCGACCTATCAGGACACCACGGACGCCGATTACGTCACCAGCCTTGTTTACCGGCCCGAAGACATCCTCTTTGCGATAGCTGAACTGCCCAACTTCATCGCCAACGCGGATAACAGCAACGTCGGCTTGGTGGGTTACAGCTACGGCGGCTATAGCGCCGTCAACGCTGCCGGTGTACCGCTGGATAAAGCTGCCCTGACCGAGTATTGCCAGAAGACGAACGATGAAGGCCCCTGCTTTGTCTTAGGTGATTTTTACAGGCTCGAGGCGGCTCGAGGCGCAACCATTAAGGCTGACCCACGGATTAAAGCGATCTTCGTGATGGCTCCTTACGGTGAACCGTGGCTCGGCGCAAAGTCCTTAGCCAAGCTCAAGGTGCCGTTGTTTGTGGCTGGTGGAACCGAGGACACCGCCGCCGTGTACGAGCGGGACGTGCTGATGTATTTCCGTGATGCAGGCTCACAGACTAAGTACCTGCTCACCTTCGCGGACGCGCAGCACAATATCTACGCCGAATGTCCCGAGTCGGTGCGCGGTGTTGAGAACTGCTTTGACCCGGTTTGGGAGCCAGACCAGGCGCACGCCCTGATCGAGCACTTCGCGACGGCGTTCTTCGGGACGGTTTTGCAAGGTGATGACGCGGACAGGCAGTATCTCAAGCCCGACTTACCCGGCTTGAACCAGGTGGTGATGCCGGGGGTGACGCTCGAGGTGAGGAGGTGATGACCGCCTGAAGCTACCGTGCTCGAGTCGTACCCCACGGCTGATGTCGCTTAAAGAAGGGAGGTCGAGGTCATAGACATAAAGCCGGGTCACTTTATGGACCGTCGTAAAAGCACCCCCATAGGAATCTCATCGGATGAAGGTCTGACAATCAGGAATTAGCCCGCCTATCGTCAAGGCTGCGCCGTTCATGCTGAGGCCCAGATCGAGTGGTTCAAATGGCATTGATGAGGAGGATAAGAAATATGGCGACGTATACAGTTGACGTGTTCACAACCCTGGACGGCTTCGGCTCGGGGCCGGTGGCGTACTGGGGCAAGGAAGGCCCGCAGCTGCTCGAGCAGCGGGCGTGAACCTACGGCGAGAAAGATCAGACGCTGGTGTTCGGGGCGAACACCTACCGCAGCTCTGCTGTCGCATGCAGGTTCCTGTGTCGCTGACACAACGGCTCTAACCACGTGGAAGCTGACCGCATAGAAGGCGCTAAAGGGTGCGCGCCAGACTCGGCGGCGAAAAACTGGATAGCGTGACCAAATGGTAACGTGGGGTATCAACTGAAAAGCGGCACTAATAGACCGTGGACGGAGCAATGCGCAATGTCCACGGTCTTCCATTTTGGGAAGGGCTTATGCGGTCATTGGGTTGTAACGCTGCACTTGGCGTGGGCCACGCTTAGCAAGAATGCGAGCCAGCGGTTTGCTCCTTAGCAGAGCTCGATAGCCAGCTCCCGCCGTTGATGTGCCAACGGCGTCGGAACGTCTGTTTAACTCGATGTCGCAACTAGAACCGCTCTTCAACATCCCTCTAGCAGGACTCTGATGACCATAACACCAATACCGAACTATATTCCTTGACACGAATATTTTTCATAAGATATATTCGGCATGTGGGAGGACAAATGAGATGACGAGGTGAACCGCGTGCTAGGAGAAAACTCAGCAATGCACGAGACGGCACTCAGTGCTCTAGCCGAACCCAACCGCCTGCGGATCGTCGAACTCTTACGCGACGGCCCCCTGAGCGTAGGCGAGATCGCGGAACGGAGCGGGCTCCGCCAGCCCCAAACCTCGAAGCACCTTAAGGTCCTCGGCAGCCACGGGATCGTCGAGGTGCAAGCCGACGGCAACCGCCGAATCTACCATCTCCGGCCCGAGCCGTTCCTTTCACTTGGTGCTTGGCTAGAGTCCTTCGAGTACGTTATGCAAGAACGGTTCGACAAGCTGGACGACTACCTGAAGGAACTTCAGCGCCGCGATAAGCAGGGTCACGAGAGTTAACGAGGAGAACTACCGATGCCCAACGACAAAACCGTCTCGCGCGTAGAGAACGGCAAGGTGCTTGTACTCGAGCGCGTTTTCGACGCACCGCGTGAGCTTGTGTTCACGATATTTAAGGAGCCCGAGCACCTCAAGCACTGGTGGGGACCGAGAGGCTAGGAGCTGACCGTGTGCACCGTCGACTTCCGGCCCGGCGGCGTATGGCACTACTGCATGAAGTGCGTTGACAAAAGTCAAGGCGCGCTCTACGGCACGGAAGCGTGGGGCAAGGCTTTATACCGGGCTATCGACGAGCCGGAAACGATCGCCTACACTGACTACTTCTCTGACGCGGAAGGCAATGAGGACGAGGCGCTGCCAGCCGCCGAGGTCACGATGGTGTTCACCGATCTGGGTGGCCAGACGAGGTTGGTCAGCCGCTGGGCGTACAGCTCCGCCGAGGACCTCAAGCGCGTCATGGACAGGGGTACGTTGCAGGGTCTCATCGAGATGTGGGACCGGCTCGCAGAGCGGCTCGGGGTTCGTTGACTCGTCGGTGCTCGTCGGGCGCGTGCAGCAGCTCGTCTACGTCCCAACCGTCCGCTGAGCGCGATCAGCTCACGACACACCGGGTTGAGCCCACAGGCGTTTACCAACTAGCCCATCGCTGCCAAGCCACCAAACTCGATGAGCTCACATCGCTTAAAGGAGGCACGCCATGCTCAGGACTACCTCGAACGTTGCTCATCGCCCGACCGCTGTACAGGCGCGAACTATGTGGCACGACCCGTCCGATACCTTGGTCAAGCCGGGTGCGCGATGAGCGGGCGGACGCGGGGCGCGCACCCGTGGCTGGCGCTGGCGGTCCTGGCGCTGCCGACGCTGCTGTTGTCGGTCGATGTGAGCGTGCTCTACTTGGCGCTGCCGTCGATCTCGCGGTCGCTGCACGCCTCGCCGGTGGAGCAGTTGTGGATCCTCGACATCTACTCCTTCGTGCTCGCCGGGTTCCTCGTGCCGATGGGGTCGCTCGGCGACCGGATCGGTCACCGGCGGCTCTTACTGATCGGCGCAGCCGCTTTCGGAATCATATCGGTTGGGGCGGCGTTCGCGCCATCGGCACCACTGCTGATCGTCGCGCGGGCCGCTCTGGGCGTGGCCGGTGCAACGCTCGGTCCGACCACGCTGGGACTGCTCCGCACGTTGTTCCCCGATGAGAAGCAGTTCGGCCGCGCGCTCGGAGTGTGGTTTACCTCCTTCCTGGGCGGCGCGCTGGTCGGCCCGCTCGTCGGTGGCGTTGTACTGCAGGTGGCGTGGTGGGGCGGCGCGTTTCTGCTCGGGGTGCCCGTGATGGCCCTCCTGCTCGTTCTCGTGCCCGTGCTGCTGCCGCCGCCGCCAGCATCAACAGGCCGTGGCCGGATCGATGTCGGCAGCACCGCGATCGCACTCGGCGCGGTACTGCCGACGATCTGGGGTATCAAGGAACTCGCCCGCGGCGGCGTGACCCTCGCCGCGCTCATCGCCATCGTGGTCGGGCTGGCAGCTGGTGCCCTATTTATCCGGCGACAGCTGCGGTTGCCGGAACCGATGCTGGACCTGCGACTGTTCACCGCCCCCGTGGTCGCGTACGGGCTTGGGGCAAACCTGCTCACCGGTGTCGTCATGGCGGGGTCGTCCCTCCTCGCATCGCTGTACCTTCAGACGGTGGCTGGGCTGTCGCCGCTCCACGCTGCGTTGTGGCAGATTCCGCAGAATATCGCTATGGTCGTCGGGTTCCAGCTCGCGCCGGTCCTAGCGAAGCGGCTGCCGCCCCTTACCGTCGTGGCGCTCGGCTTCGGCTTGGCCGGCGCTGGCCTCGGCCCGCTCGGCATGGTGACACCTGACAGCGGGCCGGTACTCGTCGCTGTCACGATGACGGTCGCGTCATTCGGTATTACGGGGCCGATGACGGTGCTGATGACCCTCATCATGAGCGCCGCGCCCGCCGAGCGAGCCGGTTCCGTGGCTGGGGTCAACGAGACCGCGAACGAGTTCGGCATCGCCCTGCTCGGCTCCCTCGCAGCAGCTATCACCGGGGTCGCGCGTGCCAACGGCAGCGGTACCGCACCCGCCTTCACGGTCGGCTATGCGGTCGCGGAACTCGTCGCCGCCGGGGCCTTCGTCGCCCTCGCCGTCGGTACGTTGCTCGTCGCCCGTCGCGCCCCGCGATCGGCCAGTGCAGCCACGGATGCAGCGCCCGCCGAGATGACCGCAGTCGATCCGTGAGCAGCATTCCAGAGGCGACGCCACCAAGCATGATGCCCGGAGTTAGAACGTCCGACGCTTCAAGAACGAACGACGACCACGAACCACTCAAGGAGGACGACATGACCGCCACTTACACCTTCGACATCCTTGCCACCCTCGACGGCTACGGCTCCTACGACGGCGGAAACTGGGGCGGCTACTGGGGTAAGCAAGGCCCCGAGTTCCTCAACCACCGCCTCGCCGTGGTCAGCGAGGAGCAGCGGATGGTCCTCGGGGCCAACACCTTTCGGCAGTTCCTGCAGCTGCTGGGCTCGATCGATGAGTCCGAGCTTGACCCAGTGAACGCCCGGATGAGGAGCATGCCAACAACGGTGGTGTCGACGACACTCGCAAGACCCTTCGAATGGCCGGATGTGACTGTCGCGAGTGGCGACGCCGTAGACGTCGTAGCCCGGCTCAAGGCGGAGTCCGAGATACCGCTGCGCTCCCACGGCAGCCTGTCGATGAACCGGGCACTGATGGCCGCGGGCCTGGTCGACCGCGTCCAAGTGACAATCTTTCCGGTCATCAGCGGTCAGACCGGGATAGAACCGGTCTTCCAGGGTGCAGCCGACTTCGACCTGGAGTTGCTCGAGCATCGGACCCTCGACGGCCACATCCAAGAGCTCATCTACCGACCCAACCTCCATTGACACTGAGTTCGAAGCTGAGCGCGATGCGGCCCGATCCGTGGGAAGCCGCTCCATACGATACCTACAATGTCCTGTTTCACTCCCTAGTTATACGAAAGGTGAGGATCATGCGCAAGCTCATCGTTTCCATCCATAGTACAGCCAACGACATCGTCACTGGGCTTCCGTCTGGTGATGAAACTGACTTGTACTGGGCGCAATCCGGCATTGAAGATTCACTTGACACCTTCTGGACGTCTCTGGCTGGCGTTGACACTATCCTGCTAGGACGCGCTACCTACGAAGACTTGGTGAGACGGTGGCCGAAGGTTAAAGAATGGCCTGATGTGTCTGAGGTTACCTTACGCATCGCAGAAAAGATCAACACGACCCGAAAGTTGTGGTAACCGGCAAACATCCTCTTGAAAGCCTCGAGTGGGACGAGTTCGAGCCGCCGACACAACTCACCGGCACCAACATTCAAGAGCAGGTCAAAGCGTTGAAGGAGGCAGACGGTGGCAACATTATTACGTTTGGCAGCCCCACACTTATGCAGTCTCTTATAAATGCGGCGCTCATTGACGAGTATTGGATACTTATCCATCCCGTTATCGTGAACGAGGGCAAGCGCCTGTTCGACAATTTAGATGGCCGTACGGATTTTCGGCTCACCAGTGTAGAAACGTTTGAACACGGCGCGATTTTGGTCAAATACGCACTACTGGAGGCCAGTTAGTCCTCCAGTAGCGTCAGGGGCTTGGTCGCGTAATAACCGAAGCTCAGCGCGCGCGTATCTAATGTTCGCCACTGAGTGGGTCACACGGGCTCAAGCTCGTATAGCGGCCTCAAAATTCGCAAATGAGAGGAAGAAACTATGGGCAAGACGATCATGAACGTAGCGGCGGTGTCGCTGGACGGCTTCATCGCCGACGACAACGACGGGATCAACCCGTTATTCGACTGGTTAAGCAACGGCGACGTCACCTGGAGGTTCGGGGGCACCGAGCGCGAGTTGCGGACCACCCAGGCCTCGGCCGACTTCATGCAGAGCCACTACCAAGACGTGGCGGCGGCGATCATTGGGCGGCAGCTGTTCGACCTGACCAACGGTTGGAACGGCAAGATCGACTGCCCTGGAGAACACGTCTTTGTTGTCACCCATCAGCCGCCGACGGATTGGGAGTACGCCGACACCGCGCCGTTCACCTTTGTCGACGGTGTCGAGAAGGCGTTTGCTGCTGCCAAGGCGTTCGCTGGCGACCGGGACGTCTACGTCTTCTCCGGCCAGATTGGCAGTCAGGCGCTTAAGCTCGGTCTGATCGACCAAATAGTTGTCAATCAAGTCCCGGTAGTTATGGGTTCCGGTCGTCCGTTCTTCGCTACCGGAAGCCTGACCGAGCCGCTGCGGTTGGAAAACCCGACGACGGTTGTGCAAGGCGACCGAGTCGTCCACTTGGTCTACGATGTCAGCCGGTGAGGTCCGTAATAGAACACCTATAAAGGGAGCGTTTATGAACCAAGATTCAATGCAAGAGGCGTCCATACCCAACCCGGCCCTGCAACCGTTTAGCGTGTTGATCGGGACCTGGACTACAACTGGGACACACGGCCTTGTCCCAGACACCACCCTCCACGGTCGTACCTCGTTCGAGTGGCTGGAGGGTGGGGCATTTTTGATGATGCGCTCGGAGATCGATGACCCCCGTTTCCCTACCGGTATCGCGATTCTTGCGAGCGACGACTCCGAAGGAGAATATTACATGCTCACCTTCGATGAGCGCGGTGTTTCCCGAAAGTATGAAATGACGCTGCGCGACAACCTCTGGAAATGGTGGAGATACACACCGGGCTTTTCCCAACGCTACGAATTCTTGATTGTCGATGACGGCAACACGATCATTGGGAAAGGAGAGTTGTCCAAAGACGGGAAAACTTGGGAGAAGGACCTCGACTTAACCTATACGCGTGTCGAATAAACCGCACATGGAGGAAGTATATGCCTGAGCTTGTTTGCGAACTGATCATCACTTTTTAAGGAGTTCATCATGCCAAGTATCGAAGCCGACAACAGCGTCGTTACACACATCAACGTGTTCACCGTTCCACGCGAAAAACAGCAACTGCTCATCGACTCGCTCGTAGAAACCGTTAACGCAGCGAAAACTGTACCTGGCTGGCTCTCTGCCAGCATTCACCGAAGTTTCGACGGAACGCAGGTTGTGAACTACGTGCAGTTTGAAAGCCATGAAGCTGCCCAATCGGTGTTAAGGCATCTCGCCGCGGGTGGTTATCTAAAACGCAATACCGAACTCGGCAGCGTTGCGGGAGGACACTACGAAGTGGTCTATACCCTCGAACAAGAAAAGGAGCACGAGGACGGATGAAGCCAGTGCTGGATTGCCCTAACTTGGTTGACAAAGATTGTGCGAAAGCCGCCCCTGATGTCCTTCGGCTTCCTAGTAAGCAGATTAGGTGAGCGGCGAGACAGATTGTCAGTATTGCTCTGATCTGAGGAGATTATGATGGTATCAAAACAGTCTTCACTACCCCAAGTGCAAACCCTGGTGTCCGGTCTGGCGATGGGGGAGTCGCCACGTTGGCACGAGGACCGTCTTTGGTTCTCGGACTGGGGAGCCCAAGAAATCATTGCTGTTAATCTTGATGGTGACCGTGAGGTCGCAGTCCGGACCTCGTTCGGTCTTCCTTTCTGCATTGATTGGCTGCTCGATGGACCTCTGCTCATTGTTTCAGGGCGAGAGGGACTTCTCCTTCGCAGGGAGGCTGACGGGACGCTGGTGAACCACGCCGACCTGCGTGACCTCTCGAGTAGCGGCTGGAACGAGATTGTTGTAGACGGTCGCGGCAACATCTATGTCAATGGTGGCCCGGGCATCATCGTACTTGTCTGTCCCGATGGCGCGGTTCAACAGGTGGCCGATGGCATCGACTTCCCTAATGGTATGGTCGTGACACCCGATAATACAACCTTGATCATTGCTGAGTCTCATGGCAGGCGGCTTACAGCTTTCGACATCGCTACGGACGGAAGCCTGTCGAACCGGCGTGTGTGGGCTAATCTCGGCGACGGCGTCCCTGACGGCATCTGTATCGATGCCGACCACGCCGTCTGGTACGCGGACGTCCCCAATAAGCGTTGTGTGCGCGTCCGTGAAGGGGGCGGGGTGTTACAGACGATCAACCTTGACCGAGGTTGCTTCGCTTGTATGCTCGGGGGCGTAGATAACAGAACGTTGTTCCTGATAGCGACCGAGTGGCGTGGCATGGAAAACATTCCCGAGGTTATACGCGCGCGAACAGGACAGGTTTTGACCATCGAGGCACTGGCACCGGGCGTCGGATGGCCGTAGAAGAGTGTCTCATAGGGTCTCCCGGCGCGATAGACCACATTATTATTCACCTATCACCAAAGTGTAGAGGAGCAATGATGGAGACAGTCGACCTATACACTGATGACGGCGGAACAGAGAGCTTGCTGCCGGTCGTCTTCTTACATTCGACTGCAGGTAACGCGTCGCAGTGGTCCGCGCAGCTCGAGCACCTGCGCTCGCAGCGGCGCGGTTGCTCTGGAATGGCGCGGTCATGGTTGCTCCGAGACACCCACGATTTTCTTTGACAGGGCATCCACTTATCCTACCGTGTATATATCACCCAGGGCAGAGAAGGTTTCCGCTGGCCTCGAAACACTTACTTGGGTTATGTGCTACCTTATATTTTAAGGTATTTACCGAGGCTTTGAAGGACAAACCATGGTGCAAAACGAAGGGATGGTCACGATTTGTGTACGGACTCATCGGGAAGATGACAGCTGTTTCAGGACGACGTGATGATTCGATCTCAGTACTGAATAAAGGCATCGAGGCGATGCCAGGGTGTTTAAGCTACATCATTGCAAAAGACCCTTCAGATGACAAAATCCTGTGGATCACCGAGGTCTGGGAGAGCGAGCAGAGTCATCAAGCGTCGCTAGCTTTACCCTCGGTGCGGCAAGCTATAGAACAGGGAAGGCCACTTATTGCTCATTTCGGCAGTCCCACTGTGACCGAGCCCGTTGTCGGATACGGATTGACACGTGCCTGACATCGATGAGAAGCGCATCCACTCGTTCCGAACGGCAGCTGAGTTTAACCGCTGGCTCGAGGAGCATCACGCTGAGGGCAGCGCCAGAAATGAACAAATTCCTGTAGAAGCGTCGGGCGGCTTTGTACCGCTTGGCCACGGCAAGGAGAGTACAAGTCGCGTGAGTGACAGGGGGCAGCGGTGAAGCACGCCCGCATCAGTGCCTACTTGCTGCTCGTCACCGGTAGCCTGCACACCCTTATCGGATTCGTCGACGGCTACCCGCAGCTCGCGGCCATGGCCCGTGACGGGCTCTTTAACACGGTCACCACATCGCCTGAACGCGAAGCGATCTTTTGGTTTCTAGTCACTGGCGTCGCGCTCATTCTTACTGGCTTACTGGCACTCGGCTTCGAGCGCCCGCTACCCGCCTCGTTCGGCTGGGGACTCCTAGCCCTCAGCGTGGTGGGAACCGTCCTCTTGGGTCCTTCAGGGTTTTTGCTGGTGATTCCGCAAGCTGTATATATCCTCGTCGTGTCACGCCGCACCGTTCAAAGAGCACTTTAGGTCAGCTTCCGTAGGGTGCCGTTGGCCCTTAACCGATGAAAGGATACATGAATAAATGGCTTCTATCTACAAGGAAATCCTGGTCGAGGTTGATCCCGAACAGGTGTGGGAGGCAGTTCGCGATGTTGGCGCAGTTCATAGGCGTCTTGTCTCGGGCGTATTGGTCGATGCGTATCTCGAAAGAGACGCAAGGGTCGTAACGTTTGCCAATGGCATGATGGTCCGTGAGCTGATCGTCACGCTCGACGACGATGCGCGCCGGTTCGTATATGCGTCGGTTGGCGGACGGGCTACCCACCACAACGCCTCGTTCCAAGTTTTTGATGCAGGTGGGGGCAGTACTCGGTTGATGTGGATTACGGACGTGCTACCCGACGAGATGGCCGCCTCTGTCAGTGCGTTGGTGGAGCAAGGTGCCGCCGCTATCAAGCAGACGCTCGAGCGGAAGGATGAGTAAAACGACATCGGCTTCTACGTGCGCGACTATGAGTTTACATCAATGCTTTTGACGTGCTTACGCCACCCAACCCCGACTACCGCGAGTTAATCCGCAGCATCCGCACCCCAATCCTTTTGGTTATTGAAGGCAGAGGTCTTGTTTCACTTGAAACGGCTCAAGCATTGCAAGGTCTTAACCCGCGCCTAAGCTACGAGCTGATAGCAGATGTCGGTCATGGTCTGCCGTATGATCAACCGGAACGTCTGGGAGCAATGGTCAAAGCCTTCTTACAGTCGTTGGTCACAATGTAACGCGCCCTTTGGAAGCTTTCGTGAGTTAAGTAGGTTGTGACCCCTGTTTTTGTCACATAGAACTCTGGTGATGGAGGTTCTGTCCTTCAACTCCCAAAAAGATTAGACATCAAAACATACATCTTGACTTGTATTCCCATATAAGAATATAATGACGACATGGCACGCAAGGCAACTACCTCGGATGTGTTCAACGCGGTCGGCGAAGCCCAAAGGCGCGACATTCTGGGGTTGCTCGAGGGCGGCGAGCGGTCAGTGAACGAACTTGTCGAGGTGCTCGGTGCCAGGCAGCCCCAAGTCTCCAAACACCTCAAAGTCTTAAAGGAGGTCGGCCTAGTTAGTGTGCGTAGCGAAGGTCAGCAGCGGCTATACCGGCTGAACGGTGAAGCCCTCAAACCGATTTATGACTGGAGCAAATCTTTTGAGCATTTGTGGGCGGAGCGGTTAGACCGGTTGGACGCATATCTCGAGGAGCTAAAGAAAGGTGGGCATAAAGAATGAGTGGGAACAGCCAGGCTACGACGTTGACCCTGCCGTCGGACCGGGAGATTGTGATTACGCGCAACTTTGGTGCGCCGCGCCAGCTTGTGTTTGAGGCGTGGACGAAGCCAGAACACGTGCGGCAGTGGTACGGCATGGAGCCATTCACCATGACGGTATGCGAAATCGACCTGCGGGTCGGCGGCCACTGGCGCTATGTGCTGCGCGCACCCGACGGCAGCGAACACGGCTTTTTCGGCACCTATCACGAGATCACGCCGCCCGAACGCCTGGTGTACACCGAGGGGTATGAGGGGTTGCCACCGGGTCATGACTGCAGAGTTACCACCACCTTCGACGAGCAAGACGGCAAGACAACGTTGAAGAGTCTTCTGTTCTACCGCTCGAAGGAGGATCGCGACGCTCATATCGCTTCAGGGATGGAGGTGGGAATGCGTGAGACATTAGATCGGCTCGAGGCGCAGCTCGCGACAATGGCCTAAACGCAACCTTAAGAGGAGGAACCGAGATGGACTACAAGACCCGTACAACGCCTGACTTAAAAAGTAGGGGAGAGACCCCGACAACAGCTGGATCAGGTATCGTCACGAAACCACCCTCAACCCTTGAAGCATATGCGGCTAGAACAGCAATCTTTTCCGGCGTGCTCTTTGCTGTTCTGCTGCTCAGCTTGCATGTGTTCGAGCCGGAATTTGACCCTACCTGGCGCTTTGTCAGCGAATACATGCTGAGCGACTTCGGCTGGCTGATGCACTTGGCTTTCCTGACACTGGCTGTGAGTATGGCGAGTGCCGGGGTCGCGGTTTTATCCCAAGTCCGCATCTGGACTGGGTACCTCGGCCTTACTGTTCTGGGGATTGCCGCCGTCGGTATCCTCATCGCCGCCATCTTCACGACAGACCCGGCCATCACGAGCCGGAGTCAAGCGGCTGCGACGTTCAGCGGCACCATGCACGTGTTCGGGGCCTCGCTCGACTACACGCCCGTGGCAGCCCTGTTGCTGAGTTTCAGCTTGGCGCGTAACCAGGCTTGGCGGCCCGTTCGCCGTCGGCTTTTTCTCACCGCTGGGATCACACTGGCCTTGATGGCAGCCTTTATGGCCGTGCTGCCCTATGACGGCACCCTCCGCCCCGGCATGATCGCCGGTTTAGTGGGTCGGTTGCTGCTCCTCTCCTACCTCGGGTGGTTCACAGCCGTAGGTTTGCACGTCCTCAAGGTGCACAAGCAAAACGCGTAACGCTACAGCTTGAACCTAGACACAGGTGCACCGAAACTTAGCCATCTTCCCAAAAGGAGTAGACGCATGGCAAACGAGACACTCACCCCTAATCCTGACCTTCAGACCCTCGCCCGACTGGTCGGTACCTGGCAGGTGTCCGGCGACGCGCAAGGACAGAGCCGCTACGAGTGGACCGAAGGCGGATTCTTCCTCGTGCAGCACTTCGACCTTGTACGTGAGGGCCGACCGATCAGGGGCATCGAACTCATCGGACACCTTCGGCCCCTCGAGGGCGAGCCCAGTGAAGAGATTTGGACGCGGGTCTACAGCTTTACGGACGGCCTGACACTCGACTATGTGTACGAACTTAACGGCGACACCCTCACGATCTGGGGTGGGGGCAAAGGGTCGCCAGCTTATTACCAGGGTACGTTTAGCGCCGACGGTACCAGTGTGACCGGTGCCTGGCACTGGCCCGGCGGCGGCTACACAGCTGACATGACCAGGGTCACGGAGTCTGCTGCGTGACCTACGGCCCTCCTCAGGGCAAACTTGGGCGCGACCTTCGCACACAAACTGCGGGGTCGCACCCGCCTCTGCTGATGCTTGTTCCGGAGAATACTAAGTGATTTCGTTGCGGCAGGCGACTACAGCCGATTTTGAAGCCATCTGGCAGATATTCCGTGAGATTACCGACACCTACCCAGACGACTCCACCTGCACGCCTGACGAAGCGCAGCAGCTGTGGCTTGGCAAAGGCGTCTTCACGGTGGTCGCCTCTACAGATGAGAACGTTGTCGGGGCTTACAAGTTGGCCCCGAATATGCCTGGGCGGGGTGCCCATGTCGCAAACGGCTCCTACATCGTCGCTGCTGACTATCGCGGGCGTGGTATCGGTCGCCTGCTTGTCGAGCATTCCCTTAGGGAGGCCAAGCGAGCTGGCTACCACGCCATCCAGTTCAACTTCGTGATAAGCACGAATGATGCGGCTGTCAATCTCTATCAATCATTGGGCTTTCAAACGCTTGCAACCCTTCCAAAAGCGTATCGTCACGGCACCCTCGGCTACGTTGACGTTTATGTCATGTACCGATCGCTAGAGCATGAAGCTTGAGGGTTTTTGTCAAGTCGAGAGAAGGAGAGGGCAGATGAGCACGAAAGGCAACTCTACTTCAACACCGAGGAGCGGGTCACCTGTCGAGCCATAGCAAACGCCCAGAGCGACCGCAACGCGTACCTTCTGCCATGTGCTCGTCTACACCGCCTCGCACACCACCGTCTTTAGGACAAGGTAGATAGAAACGCCGCTCATTACCTACAACAGAGTTCTTTACACGCAACGTCATCCATATCCACACTTAGGTATTGACCTAAGTGTTTTGATATTGTATACTTAGTCAAGTGCCTAAGTATCTACAAGAGTTCGATCAGACCTTTCAAGCGCTTGCTGACCCGACCCGGCGGCAAGTCCTGGAAAGACTCAGCCGAGGTTCCGCCACCGTCACGGAGCTAGCAGAACCTTTTGACATGGCACTGCCCTCATTTATGCAGCACCTGCAGGTGCTGGAAAGGAGTCAGCTCGTGAGTTCGGAGAAAGTTGGACGCGTGCGCACCTTCCGGCTCGTACCTCAGAAGATCAAAAGCGCAGAGTCGTGGCTGCAAGCGCAACTCGATGGGTGGCAGCGCAGGCTAGATCAATTCGATACCTATGTCAAAGAGTTAGCCGATGAGGAGAGTCATGAGTAACGCTTCGTATTTCGATGTCGATCCCTCGCTGGATTTAGTTTTGGAGCGTGAGCTCGACGTACCTCGAGAGATCGTCTGGCGCGCCTGGACACAAGCCGAACACGTCAAAAGATGGTACGCCCCCGCACCTATGACCGTGGCTGAATGTGAGATCGACTTGTACCCGGGCGGTAGGTTTTACACCGTGATGCAAACCCCCGACGGGCAAACGTTTCCTGGCACGAGCTGCTACATCGAGATCGCGCCTAACGAGAGACTTGTCTTCACAAACGCGCTCGCCCCAGGCTACCGCCCAAGCAAACAACCCTTCTTCACGGCCATAGTAGTGCTCGAGCAAACAACGACGGGCACCAAGTACACCGCCGTCGCCAAGCATAAGGATCAGGCCGGCCGACAGCAGCATGAAGATATGGGATTTCACGAGGGGTGGGGGTTATGTCTCGACCAGCTCGTCACCGTCGCAAAAGGGTTGAAGTAAGCATGTCATCAAACCGAAACGTTCGTTCCTAGCAGCAAACCTCTGCCGCAATTAACAGCTACCGTCTCGCCTTTTCTTGACGGTCACGGGCTGGAAAGCACGTGACCTGATAGGAAAATGGACAACATGCCGCCCGAAGCCTTGAAGAATTATTTACAGGAGAAGACTTACATGGAAACAGTTACTTCCAAAGATGGCACAACGATTGCATTCGATAAGTCAGGTCAGGGAGCCCCCGTCATTCTGGTATGCGGTGGGTCGGTCGACCACACCTCGAATGCACCGCTGGCGGCACGCCTCGCAGAGCACTTCACCGTTTACAACTACCACCGCCGGGGTCGGGGGGAGAGTGGCGACACGCAGCCCTACGCAGTAGAACGCGAAGTCGAAGATATTGAGGCCGTCGTTGAGGCGGCGGGCGGTTCGGCCTTCCTGTACGGCACCTCTTCGGGGGCGGCTCTGGCACTCGAGGCCACTCGCCAGCTTCCTACCAAGATAACGAAGCTGGCGATGTGGGAACCGCCCTACCTCCTCGACGAAGGTCGCCGCCCTCCAGCCGACACCGCGAGCGTTTACCGGGAGCTGGTCGCCGAGGGATGTCGGGGTGACGCTGCCGAGTACTTCATGACTCAGGTCGTCAGGATGCCACCCGAATTCGCCGCGAACGCGCGAAGCCAGCCCTGGTGGGCGGCGCAAGAGGCTTTAGCCCACACCCTCGCTTACGACGCCACCGTCATGGGTGACTATTCCTTGCCCGCCGAGCGCATCGCCGAGGTTGAAACCCCTACCCTCGTCATGGACGGCAGCGCGAGCTTCCCCTTCATGCACGAAACGGCGGACGCCGTTGCCGAACTGCTTTCCAGGGGACAACGCCGCACCTTAGACGGCCAGCAACATAACGTTGACCCGACAGTCCTTGCACCTGCGTTGGTCGAGTTCTTCGATTCTTAATTCGGTTTCAAGTCTCAAACCATCAGTGAAAGGAAAAAGTTATGCAACAAACTTTTTCAAATGACCCAAGCAACCGTGCAGCCTCGAATGCGAGGTTAACAAAAACCCTCCTCGCTTGTGCCGTCATTGCTGGCCCTCTTTATCTCGTCGTGGGCTTGGTTCAAGCGTTTACGCGCCCTGGCTTCGACATTACCCGGCACGACCTCAGCTTGCTGAGCAATGGTTCTCTGGGATGGATTCACATCACGAACTTTGTCGTTACAGGTCTGCTCGTCATGGCTGGAGCCGTGGGGATGAAGCGGGCGCTGCAGGGCAGTCGCGGCGGAACCTGGGGACCGTTGCTCATCGGCGTCTACGGTTTGGGCCTCATCGGTGCAGGCATCTTTGTTGCCGACCCGGCCTTGGGTTCTCCGCTAGGAACCCCCACCGACGCGAACGCCATCAGCGGGCACGGTCTGCTGCACTTCGTCTGTGGTGGCTTGGGCTTTCTCGCCTTCATCGCCGCGTGTTTCGTGTTTGCCCGCCGCTTTGCTGCGTCAGGACAAAAGGGATGGCAAGTGTTCTCTGTCGTCACGGGGCTCATCTTTTTAGCCGGTTTCTTCGGAATTGCCGCAGGGTCGGGCAATGGCTGGACCCTCCTGGGTTTCTGGATTGCAGTCATCGTCGCTTGGGCGTGGCTTTCGGTAGTGTCGGGTCGGTTACGCCGAGAGATTGCTTACTAGGTAGTGGAGAGGGTCACAGGGCTGAGGCAATAAGGCAGCATCACCATACTCGTTCAACACAACACTTAAAAAGGCTATCCAAAGCCAGGGAGGATTGTATGAAAAACGTAGCTGCAAAACCCGGTATCCACCTCGAGTTCAAGCTAATGAGGCCGCTGACTGCTTTCGTAGCACTAGGTTTGGCCACCCAAACGTTGGGTCTTGCTCAAACTGAAGGAACGGAGATGAACAACGTTCAAGGCAAGTACGCGGAAGTGAACGGCCTGAACTTATACTACGAAATCCACGGCACGGGTAAGCCCCTTGTCTTGCTGCATGGTGGTGTCGGCGCTCTCGAGATGTTTGGTGAAGTGTTGCCCATGCTGGCTGAACATCATCAGGTCATCGCGGTGGATTTACAGGCGCACGGACGCACCGTCGACATCGACCGCCCCCTCTCTTACGAGGTGATGGCCGACGACGTTGCGGCGCTTATCACACACCTCGGCTTTGAAAAGGCTGACGTGATGGGGTACTCGCTCGGAGGTAGCGTCGTGCTAAGAACGGCGATTCAACATCCCGACGTGGTGCGTAAACTCGTCGTCGTGTCGGCAGCCTTCAAGCAAGATGGTTGGTATCCCGAGATTCTTGCAGGCGAAGCTCAGATGAACGCTCAAGCAGCCGAGGCCATGAAACCCACACCGCTTTATCAGCTCTATGCCAGCCTTGCGCCACGCGTCGAGGATTGGCCCATGCTGATTACGAAGTTGGGTGACCTCTTGAAGCAAGACTATGATTGGTCGCAGGAAGTGGCCGCCATTAAAGCGCCGACGCTCCTCGTTTTTGGCGATGCGGACGCGGTTCGTACCTCTCACGCAGTAGCGTTTTTCGACCTGCTCGGCGGCGGTCAAAAAGATGGCGGCTATGACGGCTCGGCGATGTCTGCTTCACGGCTGGCGATTCTGCCGGGAATAACGCACTACACCATCTTCTCGTCTCCTGAACTGGCAGCAACGGTCATTCCCTTTCTCGACGCGCCTATGTCCCAGTAGTCTGACGATGAAGTTCATCGTCAGCGCCAGTTTCAAACTGCCCGGCGGTGACTCCCCTCACCTAGAAGCGAGAGGAGCGCCTACGGTGCAAGCGTTTCGTTCCATGATTCAAGCAGATTGGACTTGAGATGAAAACAACGTTCACCACAACCATCAAAGCCTCGGGCAACAACACAGGCATCGAAGTACCGCCTGAAAACATCGCCGAGCTGGGCTCGAGCAAAAAGCCACCTGTCAAGGTCTATCTTCCCGGTTACAGCTACTCGAGCACGGTGGCGGTCATGGGCGGAAAATACCTGATTGCCTTGAGCAAAACCCACCGCGAAGCAGCGAAACTTCAAGCAGGGGACGAGGTAGAAGTCACGCTCGAGCTGGACGAAACGCCGCGCACCGTCGAAGTGCCGGGCGATTTGCAAGCGGCGTTGGAGCACGCGGGCGCAACAGCCTCGTTCGAGGCGTTAGCCTTTTCAAAACGCAAGGCGTTCGTGCAGCAGGTAGGGGACGCCAAGACCGAAGAAACCAGGGCGCGGCGCATCGCCAAAATCGTCGCGTCGCTTAGCGAATAGCTTAGAAGGGGAGACCTCATGTCGTTTCAATCGTACCTGAACAACATCGAAGCCAAAACCGGTAAGAACGCCGAGGACTTTAGAAACCTCGCAGCGGAGAAAGGCTTTACCGAAAGCGGAAACCTCAAAAAAGGCGTCAAGGCGGGGGAGGTCGTGCAGTGGCTCAAAGACGACTTCGACTTAGGTCACGGTCATGCGATGGCGATTTATGCGCTCCTCAAAGGTGCAAAGCACGAGGGCAGCGCGTAGTACCCCTAACATCCTCTGGAAAACGCTTTGCATCAGCTTCGTTTGTTGCCCTTGTTTGACTTAGCGACGCAAGGGACGCTGAAAGAGCAATAGCTCGGTACCCCCGTTTTTGTACGAGAGACGCGCGCCTTTTGCACAACGCTTACGCATTTGGCAGGTCGTACACACTCAAAAAGTTGAGCAGACGCGGCCTCCTTGGGGTATACTAGCGACGCCACTGGTCAGCACCCGAACAAAGCCAAGCTTTCGCCTTACAGTTAGTTCACGCTGCCCAGGAGGGTTATGCCTACGCCAATCCGTTTTGAAGACTTTACCAGTAACCTGTTCACCTTACTTATTGAAACCTTTGAAAGCCCACCTCGACCTTTCAGCGCCTACCTTGACCAAAACACGGGCCTATTTGACACCCTCAGCCACCTCTCGGCTGAACAGGCGTCGCAGCCAACCACGGAGGGCGGTACCAGCATTGCCGCTCAGGTCAAGCACCTAAAGTACTACATCGAGGTGTTTGAACAGTTCTTAGATAGCAAGAAGGTCGAGGCGGACTGGCACGCCAGTTGGCAACCTAAAGAAGTGACACCAGAAGCGTGGGAAACGCTGAAACAAGACCTCGAGACAACTTATCAAAGGCTAAAACGAAAGCTTGAGAGTATCGAGACCTGGAACGACGACGCGGTGGGTGACAGCATGGCTATCGTCGTCCATACGGCCTACCACTTAGGCGCGATACGCCAGATTGGGCGCACCGTCATGTAACTTGTGCCACGCTTGCGCCGAGCTGTTCGAACGCCTCTACCTCTTTTCGCTTGAACGCCGCTGTGTAAACGCCACGCACTCTCATGGATGGCCCTTCTATTAGAGAGTTAGCTAAATCTCCATTTTGGCGGTCAATCTCAGCGACTTGTTGCCCTTGTTTCGGTGCCATTCAAATGAGGAGAAATAAACTTCATGCTCACTCGAGAAGACATCAACGTAGCCCTAGTCAGTCGATTGGTCGCCACGCAGTTTCCCCAGTGGGCAAACTTGCCTATCAAACTCGTGGAGCCGAGCGGCTGGGACAACCGAACGTTTCACCTCGGCTCCACCATGATGGTTCGGCTACCGAGTGCCGAGGGCTACGCGCCCCAAGTGGAAAAAGAACATCGCTGGTTGCCCAAACTCGCGCCGCTGTTGCCCCTGCCCATTCCTGTTCCACTGGCGAAAGGGGAGCCCGAAGACAGTTATCCCTGGCCGTGGTCCGTTTACCCCTGGCTCGAGGGCGAGACGGCAACTCTGGAACGCATCGCCGACTTACCAGAGTTTGCAACGACACTCGCCCACTTTCTCACGGCTCTCTAAACCATAGACGCCACAGCTGGACCCCTGTCGGCACCTCACAGTGGTTTTCGTGGTGGACTCTTGAGTACTTACGGCGCGGAGACTCGAGCTACGCTTCCTGTTGGGACTCGCTCTTAGTAACAGCTAATCTACCATACCCAATCGCGTCACATATTTACCCTCACCGCGACCATCAGCGAGCAACTGGTGGACGGTAGCTACACCGGTCAGCGAGCCTATCTCGGTTACGGGAATGTTGAGCTGGCCGGTAGCGATTAGGTCTAGGACGTGGCGGAGAGCTTCAGCGACACGCTGTGGGGCCGTACGGGTCAGGCTGCTGAGACTAAAACCGCCGACTGCCAAATTACTGCTGATGAGCCGTCCAACGGGTGGTAGTGAGGCAAGCTGCCCGCCGTTGGCATTGCCGAACAGTACAACGCGGCCACCAGGCGCAGCAACTGCCAAGTCAACGTCGAGCATACTGGTACCTAACGGGTCTAAAACGATGTCTACACCGCCGCCAACCACAGCACGTACTTTTTCGGTCAGGTCACTGTCACGAGCGAGTGCGACATCGTAGCCGTTCTTTTTCGCAGCATAGACTTTCTCGGGGTGGCCGACGGTTCCAATACGCAGCCCCCCACCCAAAATAGGCACCAGTTGAGCTACGGCGCTGCCCACGCCACCGCTAGCCGAATGTACTAACACGCTTTCGTTGGCACGTAGTCTGGCGACGTCGGTGAGCAGCAGCAAGGCCGTACTCAGCATGACCGGGGCAGCTGCTGCGACCCGTAATGGTACCCCGTGCGGCACCGGCACGGTCAGTGCTGCTCGGGCGAGTGCAACCTCAGCGAGTCCACCACCCATAGTAAATGCAGCTACCTGCTGGCCTACAATTAGATCGTTGACACCCATGCCTACCTTACGAACGGTACCAGCAACCTCTAAACCGGGCAGGTAAGGCCACGCGCACATAGCCTGCATCACCCCGACGCGCCATCACGTCGATGAAATTGATCCCGGCATAGATGACGTTGATACTCACCTCACCCTCGTTCGGGCAGGGCTCGTCGATCTCCTGCACCACTGTGAAGTCCGATCCTTGCGACGGTGCGGTCATTACTAAAGCGTACATAACAGTCCCCTTTTCGACATTCGTCGTACGACGAATGTTATATCATAAACATACGACGAACGTCGAAGGAGATGTACGTGATGCCTAGATCACAACGCCGCTACACGAGCTTGGCTCACCCGAAAGCAACTGATTTCGACCTGTTAGATATCCTGCACGCACTCGCCGACCCCACCCGCATGATCATCGTCCAAACCTTACTTTCCGACCCGGAGCGAGCGTGTGGCACCTTTAACGTAGAGGTTGCGCCTTCTACGCTCTCTCATCATTTTCGGGTGCTTCGTGAAGCCGGGGTTATTCATCAGCGCGAGGAAGGTAACCGCCGGTGGACGACTCTTCGCCTCGAGGACCTTAAAACTCGTTTTCCCGGTCTCCTCGACGCTATTATTGCGGCCTACAACTACCAAACTGAACCGCCTTCATAGTCATCATATCGCCTCAAATTCCATTCTAAAAGCCGTGTCGCATTACCGCGACTTTATTCTGGTCTTATAACGACGATGTTGTGCGTGAAACCGGCCCAATGCACGCATAAGCAGCTCTGTTTACCCACATCCTCCATCGTCGTTGCCTTTACCTGGGGTTAAGTTCAACCACTTTAACGTGAACTGCTATCAAATCGGGTACATTAAATCTGTTATTGTGCTCTTTCAGGCGAAAATCGTCGGGCGTTCTATTCGGGCCTTCCGGCGGACAACGCAACGTGGGCGAGGGGACGCGGCTGGGCGTTGTGGAAGGCGCTCATTACCCTCGCCCAACGTCTCGACACCTATCCTCAAGAAGCTGTCAAGGCCCGGTACGTGATTGATGAAGTGCTGGCTGATCCTATTGCTTGATAACGCCGAACAGTTCGGAGAACTTTTCATGATCACGCTTCTTGGAATAGAGCCCATAACCATCAGCACTTACGCCGAAAAGATGCGCATCAGGTGATGGGCCATCGTCTCAGGTGCGGCATCACGCAGGTAGTCAGGCCAATAGAGCAAACGTGTACGCCTCTCGGACTCGTTCATCGAAAACTTGATGGCATCCTCATTCACGCTCTCAACGCCCGATGCTTCAAGGGCACTGCAATAGGTTGCGATAACGGCGTCTTGAGCAATGTCCGCTCCATTAGCCTCAGCCCGTTGTATTAAAAACGTTAGGTCGCTTGGACCATATCCAATTCGCACCTCTTGCCAGTCTGCCCAAAGCAAACGACCCTCCCCATCGCGCAGCAGGTTGTCGAGATGACAATCTCCGTGGCACAAGGTCATTGTCGTGTCTGGGCCGTAGTCTGGTTCTGTCCTGACCTCCACTAAAGCCGACTCGATTTCACCCAAGGTCGCGTCGGTCAAGACTTCACGAAGTTGTGGTTGCTGTGCCAGAGCCTGCCAGGTTTCATAGGCGTGTCGCGCATCCTTGGTAAGGTCTGACGGCTTCGGCTTTTCCAGCCACGATAAGTTATCAAGCTGGTCGGTGTGGTTCCAGTACACAGCATGAAAACTCGCCAACTCTCTGGCGATTTCGGTGAACTCAGCCCCCTTCAGTTCACTTGCAGGCTTCATAGGCGTATATGCTGCGAGCAAAAGCGCACAAGAACCAGATTCTTCTATCAGACTCCCTAAGACGCGCGGGGTGTGGAGCGGTATACGCGCTGCCAACTCGTCGTAAAAGTAAATCTCACGGCAGCCTCGAGCCCGCACGTAAGCTGCACTGTCGGCAGCAATCACTTTCAACACACACAGCTCAGTGAGTCCGTGAACCCGGTAAGTTGCTGCCCCGGACACGCCACCACTCAACAACTCCAGGTCAGCAGACAACGCCTCTTCAATTTGCAAACGCCGGGTTTTCTCTCCGGTGTCCATGCTTGCGCCAATTTAGCAAAAGGTATCTTGCCTGTATTGACACAAAAAATATCGCCACAATCTCGCAACCACTCAACACACCACCTTAGCCAAACCTCGCTATTACGGCAGGCGGCGGTTGAATCACATGCCTAAGTTCGTGGCTTCGACGACCCTTCAAGAAACCGAGTGGAAAGCAACCCTAATAGAGAGTGAGGTTGCCGAAGGCGTCTCTAAGCCAAAAGAATCCCAGAACCTTCTAATCTACGGTAGTGCCAAGCTGGTGCAGTCACTCATGCAGCATGGCCTTATCGACGTGTACCGGCTGATGGTGCATACAGTTGTTCTCGGGCAGAGGCTTCGTCTTTTTGTCGAGAAGAGTACAACGACGGGCTTTGCACAGAAAGTCCACAAAGAGTTATAAATGAGGGGTGCGCGCATCATCTCAGCGTGGTCGTACTAGGCTCAACGCTGCCTGGAACATCATCTTTAGACTGCACGTTTTGTAACTGCTACTTAGCCGATGGTTTATCCTCTTTATGCCGGTAGTTTGACGATAAACCGTGCACCGCCCTCCTCACAGTTGGCAACTGCGACCGTCCCACCATGCAGTTCAACCAACGTCTTGACGATGGCCAAACCCAAACCACTACCCCCCGTCAATCGGTTGCGGCTGGCTTCAACGCGGTAAAAGCGGTCGAAGATGTGCGCGAGAGCTTCTTCGGGAATACCCGGACCGCTGTCCTCGACCGTCCAGTTGGTGCCTCCACCGTAGGCGTTCATAGTCACGCTTATCCGACCCCTCTTGGGCGTGTGCTGGAGGGCATTACTCAGCAGATTATGAAGAACTTGGCGTATACGAACGGCGTCAACGACGCCCCAAATTTCGGTATCGACATGGTTATAAACAATTAAAATCTCGGTGTCTCTGGCCTCGATCTCTAAACTTTGGAGCACGCTCTGCGTCAGGACGACGAGTTCAGTCGGCTGCCGGTTGAACTTCAAGCGACCTACCTCGGCCAGCGAGAGAAGGCGCAGATCATCGACCAGCCGGGAGAGAAGGTCAACTTCTTGAACGAGCGACGCGACTTCCTCCTTATCGGGCCGCAAGATACCGTCTTGAAACGCGTCGAGTTGGGCTTGCAAGATAGAAAGTGGGGTGCGTAACTCGTGCGCGATGTCGGCGATCAGCTGCCGGCGTTCATCCTCGAGCCGCGCCAATGTTTCCGCCATCGTATTGAAACGCTTGGCTAGCAGGGTAAGTTCATCTTCGGCGCGTTCAGACCGTTTTGGTAAGCGCACCCTGGCACTCAGGTCACCGCGGGTCACACGGTCGGCGGCGGCGGCAACTGCGGCTATCGGCCTCGCTACACGCCACGACAGCCACACGGTTAGGGCCGCTACCGGTAGGGCAATCCACAAGACCAGAAAGAGTGGAGAAAACCAGCTGTTAGGCTGGTGAGCCTCGAGCAAGAGGTTGGTTATGGCGCTCAAATCATCTGGTGCTACACCGTGCCCGAGTCGTTCGGTGATCCGCGACGCGAGTTGGTCGCGCTGCTGCGCTTCGCTGAGGGTCAGGTCATCGAGGATGGCGCGTGTTTCCCTACCGAACGCCGTATCCGACCTTGCTAAAGCCCGCTCGTAGTGCTGACGTTGTGCCCTTGGCATCGGCCAGGTCGGGGTCAGCGTTTGAAAGGCAAGCACCAGCAAGCTCTCGAAAACGACGACGACCACAACGATAACAAAGCTCAACCGTACGGCTAGACGTTTACTAAACGGCACTTTCGTTGTCATGACGGCGCTTTCAGCCGGTAGCCGACACCACGGACATTCTGGAGGATACCGGTTAACCCACCCTGCGCGAGTTTGCGCCGCAAATTGGTGATATGCGAGTCCACGGTACGCTCGAGGGCGTCGCTTTCGGGATTGGCCGCCTCGAGCAGTTCCGCACGGCTATAAATGCGTCCAGGATACTGGGCGAGCTGATAGAGGATGCGAAACTCAACCGGCGTCGGCTCTAGGTCACACCCCCGTACCGTAGCCGAAAGTTTGAGCGGATCGAGGTACAAGGGGCCGAGCTGCAGCGGGGCGTCGCGGCGGTCGGGTGGCGTGGCGGGGCGGCGGAGTACCGCCCTGATCCTGGCTAAGACCTCCCTGGGCCGGAACGGTTTAGGGATGTAGTCGTCCGCGCCCAGCTCGAGCCCCAATACCGTATCGATCTCCTCGACGCGGGCGGTCAGCATGATCACGGGTGTGCTGCCTGCGGCCCGGATGGTTTTAAGCACCTCGAGGCCGTCTAATTCGGGAAGCAGGATATCGAGCAAAACCAAATCCGGACGGTACACACGAAATGCCTCCAACGCGCGCATCCCGTTCTCGGCCCGCTCGGTTTGAAAGCCCGCCTCGCGCAGGTACGCCTCGAGGATACGGGCGAGCTTCCATTCATCTTCAACGATCAAAATACGGACCACGAGTTCTTGCTTGCTCCCTTATCCGCCTATCGTAGCGAAACTTCGTTGAGCTTGCGGCGAGGTATCTTCACACTCGCTCAACACACGCTTGGAAAATGCTCAACCGTCCTCTGGCACGCTGCAAGGCAAGGAGGACATATGGCATCTGCAACATCTGTTACGCTTCAAACCCACGCGTCGCTAAGCCGCCAGTACGACGACGCTGCCCCAAACTGGCAAACGAAGATTCGGCGGTTACGTTATGACCAAGCCTACAAGGACACCCTAGAGCGGGTGAATTACCTGGGTCTCGAACCGGGTACCCATGTTTTAGATGCTGGGATAGGGGGCGGGGCGCTGAGCCTCGCGCTTGTAAGTGGGCTGGGCACCCTTCACGTGACAGGCGTCGATATCGCGCCGAAGATGCTGGTCGAGGCCAGCCATACCCTAGCGGGTGCGGTCGCAAGCTACGACTCCTATTGTGCTGATGTACGCGCACTGCAGCTCCCGGATAGCGTTTTCGACGGGGTCGTCAGCGCGCATCTGCTCGAGCATTTTGCTGATCCAGCGGCTGCTTTGGGAGAACTCTACCGCGTTTTGCAACCCGGAGCACCACTCTTTGTCATGGTGACCCGGCAGGGACTCGGGGGACTGTGGATCAAGCGCAGATGGCCTATCTACCCACTGACGCCACGCACGTTGAGGCAAACTCTTGAGCAAGCAGGCTTTCATAAGATTGAGCAGGTTCCGGTTCAAGGACCCCTCTGGTGCCGCCATTTAAGTCTGGCATTCCTCGCTTGGAAAGTATGAAGGTCTCGGTGACGGTCATCTTCTGGCGCTTTCTTGCCTTGACACTGACCGCCTTAACGATGGGACTCACCTTTGCCCACGCGCTCGAGGCACTTCCCAAACTGCGCTGGAATGGGGAGCTCTACCTCTCGGTGCAGACCAACCTCTACTACCTTTTCGGCAACGTCGGCGCAGCAACCGAAGTTGGAGCCATCGTAGCTGCGTTCGTCCTTACGGCTCTTGTTCGGGATCGAGGTAGGGTCTTCGGCTGGACACTAGCAGGTGCGCTTATCTTTTTGAGTTCCTTGGTCGTGTGGTTTTTATTCGTTGCCCCCGTCAACGCTCAAACGGGTGCTTGGCAGCAAGCGAGGGCTGTTCCTGCCGACTGGAAAAACTGGCGTAACCAATGGGAGGTAGCTCAGACGACGTGTTTTGTGCTGCACCTGTTCGGTTTCGGGGCACTGCTGCGTTCGGTTTTACTCGAGACACCCTCATGAAACGCTTTTGGCAGGTTGTCCTGAGTCTTTTTGCGTTTACAGTCATATCTATCGTCGTGACGAGTTGTGCGCCTGTTTACACCCAGGCTTTTCGTGATGCCAAGGGCAAGCTTGTCCCGAAGAGTGTAGCGGTGATAGAGCAGATTCGTATTAACGGCGTTAACCAGAGCTTGTGGTTCCGTGGTGTAAATATCGATAATCTCGCTCTCATCCTGCTGCACGGCGGGCCGGGAACCAGTGAGTCGGCGCTCTTTCGCCACTATAACAGCGAGCTGGAAAAGCACTTCTTGGTGGTGTACTGGGAACAGCGCGGGGCAGGACGCTCATATCATCCCCCCCCTGCGTCGATGACCGTCCGGCAGTTCGTCGCTGATTTGCACGAGGTCGTCAAGCTGGTCAAGCGGCGTTTTGGTAAGGATAAAGTTGTGCTGCTCGGGCACTCGTGGGGCACGGTGATCGGCACGCTTTACGCTTCCGAGTATCCGGAAGACGTGGCTGCATATGTCGGCGTGGGTCAGATTGCCGACGTCGCTGAGGGTGAAAAGTTGTCCTACCGGTTTGCCCTTGATGAGGCTATTCGTAGGCATGACCAGGCCGCGTTTCGGGAGCTTAGATGGATGGGTCTGCCGCCCCACACCGTCGCTGAGCTGTTAGCGAAGGGCCGCTGGGTCGAGCGGTTCGGCGGCGATTTCCACGCCGACATGGATACCTGCAGCCTGATCTGGGCTGCGCTTTCGGCTGATGAAACGAACCTCGCCGACCTGATTAAATTCGGTCAGGGGAACGCGTTTTCGCTCGAGTATCTGTGGCCTGAGTTCTCTCACGTTGCACTCGACGATCACGTTCTAAATTTTAAGGTGCCGGTGTTTTTCCTCGAGGGACGCCACGACTGGAATGTCCCTGCCGTACTCGCCGAGCGGTACTTTCAGAAACTTCACGCACCCTACAAGAAGCTTATCTGGTTTAGCGGGTCGGCGCATAACCCGCCCTTCGAGGAGCCTGACGTTTTCGATAAAGTTTTGATTCAAGAGATATTACCGGTAGTAATGAGCCAGGTTGAGTAGACGTTCCGCTGGGACAAGAAGTAGTTTGCTGCCCACCGCCAAGCGTTAGCTCGTCATTTTGAGGAGCGTCGAGCCATGACGGAGAGTGTTACGGGCAAATTTTTACTGCCTAACTCCTTGACGTAAGAAATGACGAAATAAGGTTCGTTTAGGCGGTATCTTAGCGCGTTCCAGTTAACCGCCTATGCTGCAAATGGGCTGGAAGCACGCGCAAATACTACGTTGCTTAACACTACTTTGAAACGGCAAGGCTCAGGACGTCAGCAACCTCAAGGAACCGACTTCTCTAAAAAGTCCCGAATAGCTTGGGTGATCTGCTCCTTTGCCTCTTCTTGGAGAAAATGACCCGCGTCAAGCTCTGACGTTTCGGGATTCTCGAACATCGTTTGCCAGCGAGTTAAGAAACTCGGGGGTACCAGCTTGTCTTTCATCCCCCAAAGTAGCAGGGCCGGTTTATCTGCTATCGCCACTCGCTTGTCCCACAATGTCTCAAACCACCCGTTAGACTCAGCAATCGTAGCGACAAGTTCGTAGAGTGCTTTACGGCTTCGTGGCGTTGGAAACGGTTCCCGGTAGTGCTTGAGCAGTTCATCGGTCAGAACTGTTCGGTCCGCAAATCCCAGCCGTTGCAAGGGTACGTTGACCGAAAAGTTCAACCGGGTGTAGAGAAACCTACCCAACGGATTGCCAAGCACTTTCCCTGCTCTTTCGAGCGACGCGTTAGGCCACAGCCAAGTATTCATCACCACGAGTGCCCGAACGTTTTCAGGATGCTCGAGCGCGTAAGAGAGACCGATGGGGCCGCCGAAGTCGTGGACGACCAGCACAATATCTTTAAGCTCGAGCTTGTCAATAAGTCGCCCCAAATTCTCTGCGTGTGCTACTGGGGTATAAGCAAACGCTTCGGGTTTATCTGAAAGACCGAAACCGAGCTGATCCGGTGCAACGCAGCGATAACTATCAGCTAAGCCTCGGACGAGGTGGCGGTACAAAAATGACCAGCTCGGCGTACCGTGAACCATTACGATAGGTACACCTTCACCTTCGTCTAGGTAATGCATACGACCTGATTCAACCTCGAGGTAGTTTCCTGCAAAAGGATAGAATGCCGGGTTAAGCCATATAGGTCGGGTCATGAGGAAACCTCCTGATATTTGCCGAGCAGCGCTCCTAGAACACGTTCAAACGGGTAGTCGGGCTCGAGCATCGCGTGCTGACAAATACCGTCGATAGCGGCGAAAAGTAGGCGTGATTCCGTCTCGGGGTGAGCTACGTTTAAGTCTTGACATATCTGCTCTAACTGCTCGCGGATGCTCTTGATACCCGAATAGATAACAGAACCTAATGCTTGGACAGCTGACGGTTGAAAGCGCAAAGTATAAAAGAGCCGCCAGAAGTCACGATTCGCTTGCATGAGGTCGAACGTTTTACGCAGTAGCAGTTCTAAACGCCCTACACCATCAACTGCTGCGTCAAGCTCGAGGGTAGAGCGCACGTCTTGCATACTTTTTTCAAATAGTGCCAACAAGAGGGCTTCTTTATTCTCGAAGTGAACATAGAGCAGCCCTTGAGAAACGCCTGCGCGTTGGGCAATCGCTTTAACACTGGTTCCAGCGTACCCGTACTCGGCAAAGAGTTCTAGAGCACTCTTCAAGAGCCGTTCTTGCCGAGTTAAATCTCCTTCTACATTTGCGATAGCCATACTCTTATTATAGTGAATGTTCGTTCATTCATAAAATGATAAATGTCCTGAAGGAGTTTTAGGCCGTTATGCTATGATTGAGCTCAAGGAACGCAGTGGTGGCGGGACGATGAGCAAATGATGTCCATCAAACTTAGGTGACTCAAGTATGTTGTTACCAAACTAATGTACGTAGTGCTGTCACCTAATCGCGATGACGCATATTTCACGCCTGCGGGCTGCTTAGCGTTAATGGCTGCAAATATTGTTTCGACGGCAGCCTCGAGCTGCTCCCGAGCAGGTAAAGATGTGGGTGCATTCGCCGCACGGTGACGGAGACGGGTACGCCCCACCGGTACGCGTCACCGGCGTGCCGGGAACGAGCTTACAGGTGGCATTACCCTCGGGCGTCGAGGCGGTTGTCGCGTTGCCCTTTCCCCATGAAGTAGCTCGCCTAACGCTCGGCGGCCAATTGCGGACGAGTCTGGCACTTACGCTCTATGAAGACGACAGCGACCTAGCTTATGCTGCTGAAACAGTTGAACGCGAAAAGGGGGCTGCTCCTGGTACGACCGGAGGCACAGCTGCCGACGACCGTGCGCTGCACCTCGCAGTCGTCGCGCTCGCTTGGAACCACTACCGCTACTTTTTTCCTTACTTTGATCAGATCGACACGGACTGGGACGCGTTACTTCCCGAGGCCATAACCCTTGCGGCACAAGACGATCCGGTCTCCTTTACGGCTACGTTCCGCTGGTTGAACGCCCAACTCCGTGACGCACACAGCTTTAGCTACCTCAAAGACGAACGGGCGCAACGCGACTTCCGTCCCCCATTCCGGTGGCGCACGGTCGGGGCCAGTTGACGGTCGTTCATACCGACGAGGTGGGTTCCTTGACGGTCGGCGACGTCGTGACCAAAGTTGGCGGTCTGCCAAGCGGGGAGGTGCTCGAGCGTGAAATCGCGCTGCTCTCACAAACGGGCGACTTGGCTCAGCGCTACGCCGAAAACATCGTCCTCTCCGGCGCTGAGAACAGCCCCCTCGAGCTCGAAGTCGCGTCTGCTAACGGCGAAGTTCGGCCTATAGCCGTGCGGCGGAGCGTGGACCGGCGGGGGCGTAAGGGCGTGCCGACGGACAACCGCCCCGCCTCGCCCGTCGCGCGGCTTGGAGACGGCGTCGTCTACTTCGACTTCACCCGCTTGGACGACACCACCGATGTTTACACCGGGGAGGCGGCCATACACGATCTCGCGGCGCTCGTGACGCTGCTCGCGGGCGCGGAGGGCCTTGTCTTCGATATGCGGGGTTACCCCGGCTGGACCTTACCCATTGAACTGTTCGGTCATCTGACCGACAAACCGCTGCGGACCGCGCCCCTGTACATGCCCGTGGTAACCCGGCCAGATACCCCGGTGGCGCTTGTTGACGTGACCTATGAATGAGCGCAACCCCAAGCACCCCGCTTTACCGATAAGGTAGTGTTCCTCATTGATAGTCTAGCTCTAAGCCGGGCCAAGCATATTCTTGCGATGGTCGAGGGCTACGGGCTCGGCGAACTGCTAGGTACGACGACAGCAGGTGCGAACGGCACTTACGCGGGCGTCACCTTTTACGGCCGTTACGCCTCGAGTTGGACGAGTCTTCAGGCGAACCGCTTTGGTGACAAGCAGCTTTTCGCTAAAGGCATTCCGCCGACGATCCCAGTCGAGCGTACCTTAGCAGGTGTCCGCGTAGGGCGTGACGAACAGCTCGAGCGGGCTTTTAATCACCTTTCGGGCAGGCCCGCCGCCGCTATGCGGGTTGAGGTTCTAGACTTGCCGGGGGCACCGGTTTGACTACAGCCGACCCCTCTGTCAAAAGACGGGTCGCTTTTCTGTCTTTCAAACGCGCAACCAAAGTGTGTCCCTTTTCGGTGCGCCTAGGGTATCAAGTAACGATTGCTCGCTAACGACTTTACCTCTTTATAACTGGTGTTGTGTAAGGGTTTAGCAAATACCGAAAAGAACCAGACAGCCGAGCTCGTCTATCTCCACCTCAAGTTCTGTAGTGAAGCCCAAGTGTTGGTCAGGCAGCTCGAGGTACTCTTAGCATCCCGCACCGGAACGCTACCGAGGCGTTGCAAAGGCTTGTCGAGTTAGGCCTGCTCGAAGTGCTCAAGCCTGCGGCGAACCGGGCAGGACGGTATCGGGTCAAGCAAGCTTAATAGAGAAGCTAAAGAATTCTACTCTAAATACTTGACTTGTCCCCTTCAATTGACCGACCCCCCAGAAACGCCTATCCTTAAAGTATGACGCTACGCGAAGAGATACAAGCGCGGATAGCCAAACTCGACGACGCTGTGCTGCCTAATGTTCTGCTGGACTTAGAGGCTATCGAAGCGCGGCAAAACCGTAAGTTCTCGCAGGCGTTCAGCGACCTGATGAACCGCGAGCCGCAAGCCGATGACCTAAGCGGTGACGAAGCGATGGCGCTGGCAACCGAGGCGGTAAAGGCCCACAGGATAGAACACCGCCGTTAATGCGGATTGTCCTTGACACCAACGTTCTCATCTCAGCGCTGCTTACCCCGCAAGGTCTGGCTTTTCAAGCTGTCAAACTCTGGCAGCAAAACCGTGATGACCCGGTAACCTCGATCTAGCAGATCAACGAACTTCGGGGTGTAACTAGGCGCGAGCATGTAAAAAAGCACCTCCGCTCCGGCGCTGCTGGAACGCTCGTCGAAGCGTTACGGAGTAAGGCGTTCGTGATCGAATGTTTGCCGCGGGTAGACGATTCACCCGACCCCGACGACAACAACGTCCTAGCAACAGCGATTGCCGGGGGCGCGCATTATCTGGTGACAGGCGATAAGACCGACCTACAAACCTTGGAGAAGGTGCAAAGCGTCCGCATCCTCACCGTGCGTGAATTTATGGAGATCATGGGCTAGCTGATAACTTAGACGAGCTGCTGCCCAGATTCCTTGAGAAATAATCGTTTTTCCGTCCTGCTGCTGATATGTAATGCTAGAGCGATAATGACACAGGGAGAGACGTGGCCGCACCCGACAAGGTTTTAGAGCTGATCGAACGCTTTGACTACAACCTCAGCTCGTACCGCTCCGGCAAATACAACGAAACGCAGGTCAGACGCGAGTTTATCGATCCGTTTTTTGAAGCAATGGGCTGGGATGTCGGCAACCGTCAGGGCTACGCCGAAGCCTACAAAGACGTGATTCACGAAGATGCGATCAAAATCTGCGGGCAGACCAAAGCGCCGGACTACTCGTTTCGTATCGGCGGCACCCGTAAGTTTTTCCTCGAGGCCAAAAAGCCGTCGGTAAACATTAAAGACGACCTGCCGCTGGCCTTCCAAATATGCCGCTACGCTTGGAGCGCCAAGCTACCCCTTTAGATCCTCACCGATTTTGAAGAGCTGGCCGTCTACGACTGCCGTATCCAGCCGAACCAGACGGACAAGGCAGCGACGGCGCGGGTGCAGTACATGACCTTTCGCGATTACGCCGAGCGCTGGGACGAGCTGGCCGGGGTGTTTTCCCGTGAAGTCATCCTTAAAGGCTCATTCGACAAATACGCTGCTGATACGAAAAAAAGGCACCGCCAAAAGCGCTAGCTACGAAGCGACAACTTACTTACTTAGACAGGGACACAGCCGCGTCGGTTTTATAGGTCATACCCTTGAGCCTACTAACTACCCTAGGTACCGCGGGTTCTTAAGCGCATACGATGGATACGGCCTTGAGCCTGATGTAGCACTGCTTTCTGCCGGGGCGACAGACTACGAAAGCGGATTTCAAGCAACTGCGCAGCTGCTTGTGGACTCGGCACTGCCGCTGCAGAAAGGCAAAAGACCTGTTTTCTTAAGGCAACGGGCTCGAGCTGGCTTACCGTCTCGAAGGTGCAAAAACCGTTTAGCAAGAGGTGTGCCAACCCCCGCTTGACCCGATAATCGGTATTGGTGCCTTCAAAAACTGAAAGCTCCTCGTCTAACTCGAAACGTTTTTCGCCTAGGTAGAGACCGAAAATACTGATAATCTCAGTTGCCAGCGTCAAGGTCTTTTTATCCAGCCAACCGTAGGGGCGTCAGCTCTTCGCCGGTATAGCGGTGCACGAGTAGTTCGGAGGTCAGCACGCGGCTTAACGATAATAAGCCTCGCCATAGTCTCTACAGTTCAACCCTTGGCAAGAAGCCTGTGTGGGGAGGTATGCCGAGCATAGTAGCAACCGGTGGTCTTCACGACTCTACTCTTGCTAAAAAGTCAGCCAGCACCGCCATGTACCTTTCGGGCTCCTCAGCGTGCGCCATATGAGCACTGTTTTCAAAAACGACCCAGGTCGAGTCTTTAATGCCTTGATGAACCGTTTCACCGATTAAAGGCGTGGCCTCATCGTAACGACCCGTGGTGATCAGGGAAGGCGTACTGATTTCACTCAAACGCGCTGTGACGTCCCAATTTTTGATTACACCTACTACATGAAACTCGCTGGGGCCGTTCATCGTGTGGTACACCTGGGGCCACTCGGCTAGTTTGGCAAAGCTGCGCTGCACGTAACCTGGGTTTGGCACCACGCGGCAGACGTAGCGGTCGTAAAAGACTTGCATCGCCTGCTGATACGCTTCGCTTTCGGTCGTGCCTGCTTCTTCGTGTTGGGTAAGCGATTCCTGTACCTCTTCTGGTAACTCAGCGCGTAACCGGTTGGCCTCTGCTAGCCACATAGGGATACTCGAGGGCGAGCTGGCAACCGTGATACTGGCAACGCCCTTGGGCTGCGTCAGCATGTACTGCATCGTCAGCATCCCACCCCACGATTGGCCTAGCAGATGAATCTTCTCTAAACCTAGAGCTTTACGGACTACGTCAACTTCTTCGACAAACAGATCAACAGTCCATAGCGATGGTTCGTCAACGTGGGTCGAATTGCCGCAGCCAAGCTGATCGTAAAAAATTACCTGGCGTCCGGTCGCGGCTAAGGCCTCTAACGACTCGAGATAGTCGTGCGGGACGCCGGGGCCGCCGTGTAAGCAGAGGAGCGGCAATTTCTTCTCGTCTGTTCTCTCACCGACGATTTTGTACCAGGTCTTAAAACCGCGAAACTCGACGGTGCCTTCTTTTTCCGTATAGGTGCTCATGACGTCTCCTTATTTTTGTTTGGGATCGAACTGGGCGCGTAGCCCGTCACTAAACCAGTTGACGGCGATCACAGTAATCATAATCGCGAGTCCGGCGAACACGGCTACGTAGGGCGTCAGGAGTAGGTAAGCCCGGCCGTCAGCGAGCATCGAACCCCAGTCGGGATCGGGCGGTTGAATACCAAGCCCTAAAAAAGACAAGGCGGCGATATCTAAAATGGCAAACGCAATATCGTTACTACCCTGCACCAAGATAGGCGACGCGATATTGGGCAGCAGGTGGCGGTACAAGATACGCCCGTCGCCCATGCCGCTACTCCTCGCTGCTTCGACGTAGTTCAGGTTGCTCTGCACCAGCGTTGCGCCGCGAACAACCCGTACAATCGCAGGAATGTAAACAATGCCTAAGGCGAGCACTGTGTTGCTCAGCCCACGGCTCGGCTCAGCGACAAGGTAATCCCTGAAAGCGCATTGCGTCACGAAACGGGCCGCCGCTGGAAGCCCTGGCTACACCTCAACTGTAATGGGTATCCCGCTTATGAGTGGGTCCGTGCCAACAGCGGCTATATCCCCAGAGGATTCGAGGCGTGGAGTTTGCCTTTTAGGTACTTCACCATCTTTAGCAGCACGTCGCCAGATGCGGCACTCCTCGAGCACCTTAAAGGGGCCGTCAGCACTGCACTTGGGCAACGCGCTCACCTCCAACAAACAACGCAAGTTCAGATCCAAAGAGCACTGCAGCACATGGAGAGCAGTACCTTCCCGCTCGCGCTCGCGCAAGGGTTTCCCTTTTTGCTAAGCCACGAGCAACCTCCTGATCAAGCTGCCGAACAAAATTTTGCTCTTAGGCTCACGGTGATTACCGAAGTGCCCGACGAAACCGTGGCTGGTCCGTTGTGGCGTGATTGTGTCGAAGCGCAGCAGATCATCGTCGAAGCGGCTCTACAAACGTGTTTGAAGGTGGAGGCCGCAGCTTTACATCGCCACAAAACGTAAGAGCACAGGGTTATACGGCTGGTCGTCAATCAGGTAGAGAAGCTATCACGTTTCTATGCTCGAGCTTAAGAGAACGCTTGGGCTTTCATTATGATCAGTCCAGGACCAACGCATGTAGATTTCTTTCAAGAGCTACCCGTGCTTTCAACATAACTTTTGAAGGTAGCCTTTCTTGAATCTCTTGGGGTCTGAGTCTACGCCGCAAGCGGCGTAGACTCACAAGGTGAGCAAGTATATCCACAAGAGCCACAACGTAGATATTCTGATGTACCACATAGTTTTTCCGGCGAAGTACCGTCGCGCGGTGATAGACGATGAAGTTGACAACGTGCTCAAAGAAGTCTGCATGGAGATTGAGAAGCGTTACGAGATCATATTTTTAGAGATAGGCACAGACAACCTCGACTGCTAGGGGGTAGCTCTATAGGGAGAAAAAAGCGAAGATAGCGCGATTTGGACATCGCGCTATCTTCTAGAGCAGCATACCGTCAGCGAGTTGTTCACGGTCGTATACGTGCTGGTCGATGATTACCTCAGAGCCGGGGTGCAGCAAGGCAGATTTGTGCTGCCCGAGTCCAAGCAGCAAAAGGGTAGCTACGCAGAACTGATGAGCATTGCCTTGGTGGGCGATCTGCTTAACCAGGCCGATGTGGGGCTGTGGTTCAACCTAGTCAAGAGCGAGTACAAGGGCTTGTTCCCGGTGTTGCCCGACGATACGCGCTACTACCGGGTACTCAAGAAGCTAGAACGCCTCTGGGCCGAGCTAGCCCTGGTGCTCACCGCGCAGCACGCTACATGGGCTTACAGTATCGACTCCAAACCGCTGCCGGTGTGTAAGTTCAAGCGTCACCGACGGCCTCGGGCCATGACCGAAGCGACCGTAGGCTTCTCGACCCAAGGTGCCGTATACGGCTTCAAACTTCACGCCCTCACGACCTCGCAAGGGCTCATTGTCAAGTTCGCCAGCGCCCCGGCACACGAAGCCGCTGTCACCGTTGCTAGAGCCTTGCTCGGTGAAGCCGAACGGGGTGCAAGCTTAAGCGACAAAGCCTATCTCGGTTGTGGCGTCTACACCCCTCCCAAGGCCAACGCGCTCACGCCCGGCGTCTGGACCCAGCTCATGGATGCGTCTCGAAAAACCATCGAAAGCGTCTTTTCCTCGCTCTCCCGCACCAAACATCTTGTCCTTGGTCAGCGCAACTCGTTTCATTCGCTCCGGGCACACGTCTGTCGCAAGATAGCAGCGCATAACTTCGCCCTTATCTTCGCTTCCTAGACCCCTTATCCCCTAGCAGTCGAGGTAGGTTATGAATTGTGCGTTGCCGCCCCCCAATTCGTAGTTGGTAAAGCCTAAGTAGATACCTTGTACCAAAGGAAGTACCGAAAAAGCGACAATAGGAATAAACGCTGGTAAAAGCAACCAGAGCGGAATGCCCAACCCTTTAGACCGAAACATAGCCCGTCTCTTGTGTTGCACCAGCGATATATCCTGTAGACGACTCGCGGATAACTAAGCGGGGCGTGATCACAATTTTCCGAGGCTCGAGGTCGGGTTCACCGAGCCGTTCTAAAAGCAGTTCGGCTGCGAGTCTGCCGCGCTCTCCGGCGAGCAGCGATACAGAACTCAACGTGGGATTGCTGACCCTAGTCAGATCGATATTATCCATACCTACGACTGCGATTTCTTGCGGTATCGTCTTGCCCAATTCTTGGAGTTTCCGAAGCGCACCAAGCGCGATAAGGTCGTTTGCACAGAAGAAAGCGTCGATGCTGGGTGCCCGGTCAAGTAACGTAGCCGCGGCGTCGTAACCACCTTGCACCGTAAACGCTGTGTCCATCACCAGGGTACTGTCGAAATTTAGGTGCTGCCTCTCGAATTCGGCTTGATAGCCGCGAAGCCGAGCTTCCGCAGGAACGGTATGGGCGTCGCCGTTAATAAACGCGATTTGTCGCCGCCCCGTTTCAACGAGGTGAGCGAGGGCTAGGGCTGCCCCAGCAGCTGAATCTACGCGAACGCTGTCGACGGGTACGGCCTCCGGGATGCTGCCAATCACACATACCCGCTGCCGCGCGGCTTCGACCTGTTTGAGAAACGTACTCGTTACTTTGAGCGAGCAGATAATCAGTCCGTCAACGTAGCGGCGCTCGAGATTTTTGACGGCGAGCTGCTCCTCAAGCGAACTGCTTTCGGTGCTTACGACGCTCATGCGGTAGCTGCGTCCCCGGGCAACTTGTTGCACGGTCTTTGCCATTGCTACATAGACCGGGTTGGCAATATCGGGAATGACAAGCTCGATCTGGTCGGTCTTATTGCGTTTCAAGCTTTGCGCCGCATGGTTGGGTACATAACCCAACGCCTTGACAGCGTCTTGAACCCGCTTGCGCAACTCAGGAGCGCAGTTGGGTGCGCCATTAAGCACTCTGGAAACAGACCCGACGGAGACGTCTGCTCGTTTGGCAACATCTGCGATCGTGACCCTCACCTGTCTTCGGTTCACTTGACGCTCCTCTCCGTGACACCAGCTCATGAAGCCTATAACTTATTTTTGATTCATCAATCATAAAACGTTTCATCAAACAATGTTAATCTATTTTACAGTTATATATCGACAAGGAAAGCAAGTGACGCTGTTCTCAGCAGTCAGACGGAACAGCGGCATAGGTTTATTAATGAAACGATTCACCTCAAAAAGATTGTTTATAGACGCTACTCATCGGGCCCCTCTACCACAGCCTGAACCCTTGCGGTTGCGGCGGCACCTTTTAGTAAAGGTGCCTGTTTGAAGCGCAATGTGCGGAAAAAGTAGGGTGTAGCCCGGTTGGTCACCGATACCAGTGAGCCGAATAAGTCCTTAATCTTGGCGAGAACGAAAAGAATACACCTTGGTTCACCTCGAGACTGCACCACTAAACGTCAAATTCATTGCCGCTGCCGACAAATTGCACAAGGTCCAGAATATTGCACTCGATCTCGATACGTTAGGTGACGCGGTATGCAGGCGCTTTAACGCTACGAAAGAAGATCAAGCTTGGTACTACCGTGGCGTCTTGAACGTACTCACCACACGTGGCGAGACGCATCCTTGTCCGACCTTTTGAGCAATACGGTAGAGCAAGTCTTCCGCTAAAATATATCACCGGTTCCATTTTGCATTTCTCAACTTCGTGTCTACGTACGGGAGGTTGCAAGCTGTAAAGGGTAGTGGATTCAAGCTCCGATATTCAATCGCTCTCTCGCCTGCTCCAACATGTCACGCGCGATACGGTTGGGGCTGTAGCCCCCAGTCATATGGACAAAGGGTATTTCCCCGCGCTTTACACGTCTGCGCCAACTCTTGGTGAGTATGGTTCGACCAGCGAACGAGCAGTAAAACGACGGCCACCTCGTCGGTAACTTCTAGTTCAAGTAAGCTCAAATTGGTATGCGGCGCAGTTTCTAGCTACCTAATCTGGCAGGCAAAAGCCGTCCCGAGCCGTCGTTTAAGCCAGCTCAACAGCTGCGCTGGTGGTCTCGAGCCTGGCGGTAGGCTCAAAGCTCAGACCCTCCTCCGCGAGAATGCACGCGCGTATAGTGCGCCTTAGCTTTGCCGAGGCGTCGCCAGAGGTCGGGGTCAATAGGGATAGGCCGGACACTCCCGCTAGCGAGCGAGTAGAACGCCCCGTGATAGGTCAGCGTCCCGTGCCGCAACAGCTGCCAGAGCAGATTTAGAATAGTTGTTGCAGCGAAGTCGTTGACCAGTAGGTCTTGCTTTGTAAGCGCCTCGAGCGTGCTACAGCTGGGCAGGTCGTCTTCGGGAATACGCGTGTCGCAGAGTTCGGGAAAGAGTTCGTACGCGATGCGTAGGCGCTCTTGCTTCCGGCGATTGTAGTAGCCCAGGGGTTGTCCCAGCACGACCTGACCGGTGCTGGCAAGATTCCCGGCAGAGACGTGGTAGACGACCCGGTGGAGCCCCCCTGCAATCGTTGCCCTGGCTGCGCGTGTATCTACGCAGTCAATCACTAGCTTGGGGGCGTCGTAGGCGTCGGCGCAGCCTCTATCGAGGTTCTGCGGCTGCGCCCGCCAGTCGAGGCCACACGAAAGGTTGAGGCGGTTGATCAAGACCTCGGCTTTATTGAGACCCACATCTGATGGGTAGAAGCTCTGCCGGACGAGGTTACTTTCGCTTACGGTGTCGCCGTCGGCGAGGACGACCTCGAGGCCGGGATAGCCGAGCGCCCGGAGACCCTGGTGGATGTTCTTGAGGCCGACGACGACCTTCGAGCCTGTCCCGCCAGCACCCACAACGAGCGTTCGGATGGGCATTCTGGAGTCTTGAAAGTACGGGTGCAAGGTGTGGCTAAGCATGAAAGAGGTCTCCGAGTGTTTCAGTAAGGGGAACCAGCTGCTCAGTAGGGAAGTGGCCCTCTTCTCTGACCCGCTGCCAGAGTTCGCCCATCGTGCCGCCCCAGTTGCGGTAGAGCAAGTTCGATGAGCCGTGAGTAAAAGCCGAGGCGAAAAAACCGCTCGAGTACCCTGCGGTGTCTTTCACACTCAGCGTGTCAGGTAGCGACGTTGACCCTAAACAGACGCCGCTAGTCGAAGTGTTCCAATAGGGCGCAGTGTAGAGCCTCGAGGCTGCGGTGGGGCGTTCATCGTTGTCTAAAGCCAGCACCCGCAGGCTTCTGTGACCTGCGATAAAGAGCAGGGGAGACTGCGGAAAACTCGAGCCCGAAAGCTGCGTGAGCAGGGGGTCATTACATGCATAAAACATCACCCGCTCCCTAGCAGGCTCGAACCACACGAGGTTCTCGTTGTTGGCGGCCAGGACGTGCGGCGGCAGCAGCTCGAGGCCGGACACCGGACTGAGGGCTTGAGAAAGTTCACGGACGGCCTCGACGTTTGCGAGGGTGCCTGGCTCGAGCATAGGTGTCGCGCCGTCGTAACGCACTGTGTGGACCGACGCGAAGGTGTCTGCGGGTGCGCCGTAGGTGTCGCAGGCATTTTCGTAGATCAAAATGGCCTTTTTAAGCATGACCTCGTTGTGATAGCCGAGTTGTACCTGCACGTCGATACTCATGCCATCGCCTCCAGGGCGTAAAAGAGTGCGTTCGTCTGTTCGAGGATGAGCCTACACACCGTTAGGGCGTCTTTTAGAGTCGTCAGCGTTTCGGGATCGTCAGGGTCGAAGCCAAGGGCGTAGGTTGGTTGAAAGTCCGTTCCCGCCTGCCAGATCTGCTGCTCATACTCGCCGTAGACCTCCCGCACCAGGTCGTGGTCGCCGCCAAGCGTGACGATAACGCCAAAAGGCAGTTCGCCCTCGATCAGGTCGTCAATGTGCCGGTCGCGTTCAGGGAGCGCCCCTTGCAGTTCAGCAAGTTTTTCCAGCGCTGTGATGATGGGCAATGCCTGCTCGAGCTTCTCAGTGCAGAGACCCCTACACCTCTCGAGGCTTAAAGCGCCGTGTTCCTGGTAGCGGGGCTCGAGGCGCGCATCGACCTTTTGGCTGGTCAGGAAGTGTTCCTGGGCGTAGGCAACGACATCCTCGTGGGTAAAAGCTTCTTTCCTGTCGCTGAACTGGTACCCGAGTTCTTCCTCGGCTTCTTCCAGCAACATACTGTCGTCGTCCATTCCTTGCCAGTAGTGCCAGCGGATGATGTCTTTGGCGACTTCGGGTGTAAACGCCGGGGTCAGGTCGAGCGTGCGGTAGACGTGCCCGAGGATGCTCGGGCCGAGCTGCGGCTCCAGCTTGTCGAACGCCGTCGCCGCCGCGTCAAAGGAGATGACCGGAACGCCGCCGACGAATACCAGCAGGTAGTGACGCCCTTGTTCCTCGAACTTTGCGACCCGAAATGCGAGGTCGAATCCCGGATAGCCGAGGCTGTTGCCGAGCGTTCGGGTGATGGCCTTCTCGATGAGTGCGTTCGGGCTGCTGTAGGGCGCGTCGTCGCACTCGTGGACGAGTCCGACCTCGAGTAGCCTCAGCGCGAGCTGAGCCGAGGCAGCCTGCTCATTGTCAAGGCTGTAGTGCGAGGGGACACCCTCCAGCCGGGGAAGCGCTAGTCCAGCATAGGCAGGGAGGATGAAGGTGGGCGTTTGGCGGGTTTTCCTGTCCGACTGCTCAGCCGGGCGAGAAGCTGACCGACGGCCTGCGCGTGCGGGTCCTTGAGGTAAGCCTGCACGAGGGGTGGGTTGTGCGTTTTGCCCGAGGTGCTCCGGGCGAGTTTCTCTTCGAGTGGGGACACGCATAAGCCTCCTTTGGCAGATAAATGCAGGGCAACCGAAGTTGCCCTGGAAACTTATACCCAGGTTCTAAATGCACATTACGGCTTGGCTGAGACTGACTTTAAGCTGCACCTCGAGCCGTGTGCCAATCAACGTCCTTCATTGGCAAGTCGTGCGTCGAAGCGGAAAGACCGGGGAGCCTCGATGGTCAGCTCTGTGAACTGCGGGTGTTCGGGGTTGAGCAGATAGTTCCGTTCCTCGGGCACGATGACGCTGGGGACGGCTAAGGCGACGCTCGCCTGCGCCGCCAGCCACGCATCCCCAACTCGCCTCGCACCGTCGCTGACCGCCCTTACCTGCCAGTCTTCGGGCAAGTCCTGCTGGCGCAGCTCGAGAACGAGCCGTTCGGGAATCGCGAGCTTGAAAACCACGTACTCCCGCTCGAAGCGCCGCCTGTCGGCGTGAACCAGCGTTTCCAGCGCGGCGAGTGACAAACTCCCACTGACGTAGACAACGCGTCTACCCGGTGTGTTCCAGCGTCCGCCGAAACGCCGTGCGCCTTCACCGTTAAAGGCGTCGGCTCGGCTGCCATACCTGGATCTGACGAGTCGCCAAGCCGTGAACACCTCAGCCACAAAGGTCGTTGAAACGCCGGTTAACTGTAAATGCCGTAGTCGATCCGCCCGAGCAGGTTCTCGACCTCTCTTGCGCCGATCTCGGTATCGGCGTAGCCCAGCGGCGTGAGGTTGCCCAGGCTCAGATTTGGTGTTTTAAGCCACGCCGCTGCGTCACCGACGTCTTCAAATACCTGTGCGGCGCGCTCGAGCAAGTTGGCCAGGCGGAGTACGTGTTCGCTTTCGTCCGGGGCCAACCGGCCTGCACGCTTACGGCGGGTCAACGTGGTTCCGCTGATTCCTGCCAGGTTTGCAAGCATCGCGTCGCTGACGCCCAGTGCCTCAGCGAGCGTGCGAAAGACCTGAATGGGCAACCCGCTCCTTACGACCTCAATCAGGTCACGTGGGCGGTTCGTCAGACCTAACGTCTGTAAGACGCCCGTTGACCGAAACGGGGGGGGGACAAATGCATCCATATGGTTAGTTTAGCATAGCCATGTGAACCGTAGCAAAAATTTTTGAAACCAAGAAGACGTTTGCAGGTCGTATATACGCATGTAAGGGTTGTTTATACTTTTAGGTGCGAGGATGGCAGGCTGTCGTGCTGTCATGGTCGTCGATACTCCCAGATGCTCACGGTGTCGGGCAATGTATCCAGCAGTTTGAGGACTTGGGCTCGAGGTAAACCGCCCTGCCCGATACCAGGGAAGTTGAGGTAAACCTGTGCTGTAGGGTGGCACTCGCACCAGCGTCGTAGCTTGGTGGCCGCCTCGCTGATAAGGCTGAGCTGGGCCGGGTCTTTCCAGTGCAATTTCGTCTGAAACGCCCCAAGTCTCGCCTCGGGCCAGCGCGGGCTCACGAGCAGCCCGTAGTGTTTACCTTGCTCGAGAACGACTTTGCCGAGTGCTTGGTCGAGACCAGGGAAGCGGTCACGGGCTTCTTTAGCAATACCAGCTCCCATCACGAGCTTGCCTTGCAAGGTCAAGGTCGCATTGGCCGCAATGAGAAAGAGGTCGGCCTCGGAAAAGACCGACCACATATCGCCTTGGCGCAGCTTCACGTTGCACCTCCTTGAAGCTATGCTGCACCCTAAAGTGCAAAGCTGCTTTATGAGGTTGTAGCAAGGCGGCTTTGGAGCCGCTTGCAAGAGGGTATCGAGACGTTTCTACAGCGTTTTGGAAAAGACTTTTCAGGCATGGCAGACCGACGTCCTTTTGGAAATCTTAGCCCCAGAGTAAACGCTGGGTAAAGAAGTGGCATTACTGCCACTCCCTCCCCTAAGAACCGGACGTGCGAGTTTCCCCGCATCCGGCTCAAGCTGTTCAAAGCCCCGGTGTTGGGGCCAGTTTCACAGCGTCGAATCGTCGGCTATGAATCTGACTATGGCAGTTGGGATGGATCATCAGCAAGTTGGATTGTCGATTATCACCGCCGCTGGCTCGTGGGATAATGTGATGGACATGCCATCCCTGTTCTCCCGTAAGCTTTTGGCGGCATACCGGACATGTTCCTCCTTGTTTTAGCCAAAGGGAACGCAACCTCTGTCGTCCGTCTAGTGAGGTCCTCATTTTGAAGGTCAAACGCTCTTCAAAGTAGGCTTCCCACCGGGGGTCGAACGGGTTGGCCTCCGTTTTGACCTTGATGTGTCGCTTAATGGGTACGTCGCCTGCGTTAAACAGTCTTGTCCATTGAGGCGTTCCATCGTTTAGGGTTTCCCCTGTTTTCGCCGCGAATACCCAGTTCCGGCTTCCCTTAGAGATGAAGTATTTATCCTTCAACCAGTGAGTGCCTTTGCCAGGATGACGGCGTTTTATCCAGCGCCATAGGGTTTGCCAAAGCTCTTTATTCACTGACTGAAACGTTTCGCTAGCAACAACATGTCTGTGATAGTTTGCCCATCCGCGTATCACCGGGTTGAGTTGTTTAATCACATGGCTTTGTTTTGCCGTTGGCTGACGTTTCACGATTTCTCTGACTTTATCCAAGAACGTCTTGACGCTCTCTTTTGACGGCTTAATGAGTAGCTTGCCGTCGTACTTGCGGATATTTTGCCCTAAGAAATCGAACCCCTCTTCGATATGGGTGATTTTGGTTTTCTCTTGCGAGAGTTCCAAACCCCGAGCTGCCAGAAACTTGGTAATCAGGGGTTTAACTTCATTTTCTAACAACTCTTTTGAGTAGCCAGTCACAATGAAGTCGTCTGCATACCGAATCAGATTGACCTTCTAGGTGAATCGTTTTCCATCAACCGTTTTCCGTTTGAAGCCTTTGGTTAACAGGCATTCGAGGTCATCCAGGGTCATATTCATCAACGTTGGCGAGATGGGGCCGCCCTGCGGTGTCCCTGCCTCTGTTGGGTAGAGGGTCTTGTTGTCAATGAACCCAGCCTTCAGCCACTTGCGGAGCGTTACCTTGTCCGTGGGGATATGGTTCAGCATCCACTCGTGCTGAATCGTGTCGAAGCAGGCTTTGATGTCACCTTCCAGAATCCACTGAGCAGACGCTTTTGTTCCGAGGGAGTTAAAGCACCCTTCAATGGCGTCTGCCGTGCTTCGTTCTGGCCTGAACCCATACGAGTTCTTATCCGCTGTGGTCTCCGCGACGGGTTCGAGAGCCAGCAGGTAAAGTGCCTGCATCGCTCTATCCTTCATCGTGGGAATACCCAGCGGGCGCATCTTGCCATTGCTCTTAGGGATCCCGCCTCAGCGGGCTTGGTTTGTAACCATGCCGTTTGAGGGACACGATGGCTTGAGATTTGGCCGCCGGGGTGGACCAGGTTGCCCCGTCTACACCCGGCGTGTTCTTGCCTTGATTCTCCGTCACTCGCCTGACAGCTAAAGCTTTGGCCGAGAACGAGTGGGTCAGCGTCCACTGCAAGGCTTTCACCTTGCCATGTCGGCCTTCCTGTGTCGCCTTTACAATACGCGCCTGGAGTTTCCTCACCGTTTGGTAGCACTTGGCCCAGTCGATGCTGTGCCAGTCCACGTTTGAGTGGGAGGATGCACACGCTTTAGCGTTCATTTGCCTTTCCTCCTTAAGAGATTCTTCAAGCTCCCTTGTAACGAACAACCATACGGAAGTCTGCCCGCTTTCGCGTGGGGTGATGTCGCGGCTGCTCAACCCCTATCTGCCCCATTACAGAGCAGCGTTCGCTTTCTCCGCGCTCCTCTACCCACAGCCCTATCGGCCCGCCTTGCGGCTTGCTTTCCTTTACAGGAGGACTATGGGCTTACCGTGTTTCATCTAAGTAACAACGATGGGTTAGACCCTGCCTCTTCACCGGTGGCCGTTTTATCCGTGTAACCCCAGCCAAGAACAGGGTTAACTGAGCCACGTACCTTTTGGTTCAAGCCTGTCAGCGTCTTTGGCTTGTTCTTGATGACGATGTTTATCAGCAGTTCACATGTGTTGGTCATACCATCGAGCCCAGTCCCCTGACCGCTTTACGCTAGCAGCCAACGCTTTTACCTCACGGTTCGTGCGTAATCTTTCGATTCGGGTACTCTTTTCTCGGCAGCTTCACACCAGAGCGTTACCACCCTCGCATGTGCCGATAGGCTACTGTTGACGGAACAACAGGTTTTGTCGTCAGAGACGCAAAACAATTACTTAGACGACTTCACGTCGCACCCTGACCTTCAAGCCGCACGGAGCACCTCCACCTCGGGCAGCTCGCCCGCTACCAAAGCTTCCCTGACGGCTTTCTCCAGGTTGACGACCGCGAGCTTGAGTTCGTAGGCGTGAAGCCGCTGCGAGCGGAGCTTCTTGACCATCTCCTCAGCGAGTGCGTGCTCCCACAGCCAAGTCTTCCACGACTCGTGGAGCGGCAGCCGGAGCTGTTTGGACAACAGTGTGTAGAAGCGCCCCGGCAGGTCCTCTTCGTGTTCGCAGATGACCAGCTCGCCGCGCAGCACGGTTTTCGAGAGCAGGAGGCCGTGAAACGCGCCGGACGGGAGGCGTTCGGTCAGCAGCTTGCCGCCGTCTCGTGGGTTCATGCGGACGCTGTAGGTCCTCACCTCGTTATGGAGGACGGTGGTTTCGCCTTTCATGAGGCGCGCCCAGATAGCCTTGACCGCCTCGCGTGAGCCGACCAGCGATAGGAGGTGAGCGTAGCTTTCTCTGCCGGTGCCGAACACGGCCTCGTCGACGTGACACGCAAAGCCTTTGGTCTTTAGCAGCGGGACCACGGCTTTACCGTTCGGGCCAGAGCGACAACCAGCGAGTACCGTAACGTGCGGCGGCGCGCCGATGTGCGGGACGAGCCGCGGAGAGTGTCGTAAAGCGCCGGGTGCAGCCTGTTTTGCGGTAGGTGAGCACCCAACCTTTTGCCTGTCCAGCTATCGTATGGGCGACTTGGTTCATATGAGGCACCTTCCTTTCGAGAAGTTGCCCCCATGCTGCTCGTGTTAGCGAGCGTCCTTTTTAAGTTGTAGGCGAGCTTAGCGTTCAGAATTGGTTGTGCGTCTGCTTGCGGCGCTTGGTCCGGCGAAAGACGAACCACAAAGGAAACGACACGAACCAGAAGAACGTCAAGCCCGTGTCGACGATGCTTTGTCTAATTGAGGTTCCCCTGCGCCGCTCGCCTTTTGAGCAGCCCGTCGATACGCCGGACGATGCTGTCAAGCGTCGCCTGCGCTTCATTGGAGTCTTGCAAGCTCACCTGCACGTCGTTCTCGCCGAACTCGAGCCGGGGCTCGCCGTTACCCAGCCACTCACGCACGAAGGTCAAACCCTGCACGTAACCGCTGAGCTGCGCGACCTTGGTCTCGAGGGTCAGGTAGAGCGCCAGTTCATCTCGCTCGAACGCTCTACTACGCTCGGCCTTAAGGCGTTCGAGCGCGATCTGAGCGTCTTCGAGGCTCCGGTCGAGTTCAGGCAAGATGCCGTCCAGTTCGTCTAAATCGTCACGGTAGCCTTCACCTGGCAGCGCGCTGCCGAGGATAAACACCTCATCGTCCGCTTCATAATAGACCTGGCGTTTGACATCGTGCTCGTCCTCGGTCTCGAACAGCCCGTCTCGGTCTTTATCTTTCATGAGCTTTAGCATAACGTTGTCTCCTCGTTTGGGTGTAAGAAAGGGAGAAGAACCTAAACCAGGTTTAGGTTCAGGTTCTTCGTCGACACGTTATACGAGATAACGTGCCCGCCTGAGTGCTCAGGTCTTAGGCAGCGTTCACAGTCTGCTCGAGCGTCTTAAAGCCGTCCATGATGCTCGGGATCATCCGGGCATTCGTGGCCGCTTCAAGTCTCGCGTGGGCAAGAGCTGCGACAACACCTTTCGGCGCTTTACGATCACTTTGCTTGAGCTGCGTTTCAAGCAAGGTGACGATGGTCTCGGGCACGTCGGCTTCCGCTTCGTCCCTGGCCTCGGCATCATCGGCTTTGATAAGCTCACGTCGAGCTTTTACCTCAGCGGTGACTTTCTCGGCCGTTTTGCGACCTTCGAGCCATGCGTCCGATGGTGCTTCTATGGGCCAGCGAGGACCCTGGGTACGTGGTGCCGGTTGTACCCTGATAGGTTTCGCCAACTCCGCTGCCCAGTAACCTGCACTCCCACCGCGACCACCTTTCTGCGGCGGCAGCGGGGGCACGAAGTCACTTACCTTCGGCCCGCCTGCCAGCTCAGCTAACGCGTCCTGGTAACTTGCTTCACCCGCTTCGGAGACAAGCTCGTCGGCACGTTCGGCGACCAGAGCGCGTTCTTCGATGTCGTCTTCATCACCAAAGTGGGGTGACAGAAGCGGATCGAGGTTGCGGCTGGTGTCTCTGACAAACCGCGCGTGCTCAAAGCTCGGGGCTGAAGCACCGAACAAAGAAACGCGGCGTATCGGATCACGGGCGTCGAGTTCGGCGGCTTCTTTCCAGGTGATGTCGGCCTTGTACCCAAGACGCTGTATCACCCCGAAGTCCCGACCGCTGTTCTGCATGAAGTCTTCTTCAAGGTCCCACGGCGCGACTTTGGTCAGCGTAAGTGACCTGGTCAGCGGGTGGGTGCGTTTGACGAGCGTGTGCCAGCCATTTCTGGAGGCGGACTGCTCATCCCACAGCTCTCGAAGAAGCTCTTTGAGAACGCGGCGGTGGTTTCTCTTGCAGCGGAGGTCTAAACGACCCGAAGCTGCTGCGGGGGCGACTTTGTTCACCACGAACTTGGCGAAGTTCGGATTGTTACGCAGCCGCTGCCCGAACTCTTTCCTGACCATCTGCTCACGCGAACGCCGGTTGACGTCGTCAGCAGAGGACGAGTAAAAAGAGAAGAGCACCACATCCGAATTCACGAGGCGGACGAGGAGCCTCATGGCGAGAGGGCGGACGTCATCGGGACAGACAAGTCGAACGTTTCCGTCCAACACATCTGCTGCTCTCTTACGAGCTTCCTGGGCAAACTTGGCGTCTGCCTGATAGCGCCCCAGAAACCCTTTGACACTCTGACCAAACACAAACGTATCCTCCTGCTGGTTTTGCATGTCTTTCCCCTTTCTTACAACTGAGTTCAGACAGACCTGAGACTTGGTAGTTTGGCCTATCTGCTGTGAGCCTAGCAAACCCTGGAAATCCCTGTGCTGTTTAGGTGCGTAAGGGACGCAAAAACGGCGTACACGCAGCAAAGGATTTGCACCCCGATAGAGTTGGTGCTACACTCTAGGGGCATTTCAATCCTTCTGGATTGCACTGAGTTACCAGGCGGCAGAGTTTACTTGGTAGTTGCTCACTGCCTGGGCTTTTCTTGCCCCGACAACAAAAAAGCCCCGCACTGGGGCTCGCGCACAAATTTGTGAAGGCGTTAGCTGTCGAACAGCTCGCTGATCGGCAGTTGCCATCCCGGTACAACTTCACCACCGTCGAGCGTGTCGTCTACCCCCAGAACCTTCACATCGGCATCGGGAGCGTGGACGAACACCTGCTGCCTGCGCGGGTTGACGACCACGACCATCTTGGAGCCCGCTTCCAGCCACTCGGCCACCTTGTCGCTCACCTCGGTGTAGAGATCAAAGGGGGAGACGACTAGGGCGGCCAGGTCGGGCGCACCGGGCCAGTAGCCCTGAACCGGGCCTACCTCGTCGAGCCGCTTCTGACTGATGAAAGCGGCGTCGGGTGCGCGGACGGTGTCGGGATTGCTGGCGAGTTTGAAGCCCGTTTCGGCGGCGTAGACCTTACCGAGCCTTTTGGCCTTCACGAAGTTTCGCAGCTCGGCAGCGAACTCGAGCGCGAGCATTCCATGTTCGTTTCCTGCGGGTGCCATCTTCTTCAGCTCCCCCTTTACTAGTTCATAGCGAAAGCCGTCGTTGGGACAGCGGAGGAGTTCGTCGGCTGTGGTTAGCTGTACCTGGGTGGTCACGTCTACCTCCTTTTGGTCCTCACAGTATAGGAGGCCCGAACCTTTTAAGGCAGACTGCACGGCACGTGCGATGTTTAGGGGTGCTTCACGCTCCCCTCGACCTCGAACATGACTCGGGTTGTGATGCCTTCGTGCTCTATAAACGCCTTCGACACGGTTTCCGACCGCCTGTATGGTGACCTTTCTTACTAAGCCGTACGCGTTGAAAGTCAGAGGGTCGTCCTCCGGGTAGTCCTCGTCCTGGCAGCCGTTCCCACGGTGTCTAGCCCAGTTGTGTATTCAGTTGAGGGTGTGCTCGCCCTGTCCTACTGGCGTTTGCTGGGCGTGCTCGGCTCGCTCGAGCAGCTCCTGATTTTCTCTTCTCTTGAGCTCGATGAAGCGACCCAGTATCCCGCGCCGTTCCAGTTCCCAGCGCAGCTCGTTGAGTGGAGTTTGTAACGACATGACGTTCTTCATGTCGCCTACGCGCAGAGCGCGAACTACCTCGGTGCTGATGTGGTTGTAGGCGAAGATGAGGGGGAACAGTTCGAGCCGCTGCGGGTCGGTGAGGTCCAGGGAGAGAGTCACTTTAGCGTCCTTCATTAACTAAGCCTTGGATGGTGTTCCAGTCGGGGTTGGCGTAGGCTTGACCTTGCACCACCACGGTGGGCGTTCCCCGAATGCCGATCCCCTGGCGCACAAGGTGTTCTGTTCGACCTCCTGAGCAGTCGAGCCTTTCTCAAGACACCCGCGCAAGGGTTGCGACTCGAGCCCTCGCTTACCGGCCAGCTTGACCAGCGCCTCTTGGTTCACGCCGGGCATCTCGAAAAAAGCGCTTCATGTAGGGCTGAAAACGCTGCCTCTCCCTGCCTTGCCGCGCAGAGTGCGGCCGCCGCGGTAAGTTTCGAGTCTCACCCAGCATCCCGATGGGAACGACGGTGAAGCTTAGGTCTCCGTTAGCAACGAGGGACTCGGCTTCTGGTATGACCTGTCCCTCGAACGTCCGGCAGTGGGGGCAGCGGTAGTCGGTCAAGACAACCATGCTTTCCGGGGTGTCGACCTGCCCTAGCGTGAGCCCGTGAAGGTTTCGCAGGGTGTCCACCTTGAAGGGAGCGCGGGCGCGGTAGGCGCTGCTTCCGAGGTAGAGCAGGGAGAGTGCGGAGAGGACGATGCCGGTTGTGAGGGTAAGACGCCTGTTCATAGCATTACCCTAGAGACTTTTGGAAAAGCGCGCACTGTTAAGCAGGGAGGACGTCCAGAACGCACTTCTGGCAACCTCTCAGCCCTGTGAGACCCCATCGTCGGATGCGTTTTCCCTTAACAGCTCGTGGGGCGCGGTTCCCTTATTACCTTGCGAACAGGAGGTGAGGAAATGGAAGGAACGACGAGCAAGCCGAGAAAGCCTCAGCTCGGTGAGGTCTTGGAGGCCGAGGTGCTGGCGACGTACTTGAAGCAGCGGCGGGGAACACTCGTCCCGTACCGCGACCGCATCACTGTTTCAATGGGCTTTGGTGAGGAGGGCTTCGATCTGGTACGGGTGGCGCAGGGTGTGCGCTGGCAACGGACAAGATAGGGAGGATCATGCACGACACCGAATCTATTCAGCGTAAGCACGAGCGCCTGAAGATGTCGCCTCCCGACCCGCGTATCCATCAGGTCCGGGGGCAGGCGGCTCTGGACCTCGCCAGAGCGAAGGACTACACGCTCGAGGTGGACATTCAGGTGTGGCGTGCGCACACCGGGGCGCTTTATTACGACAACTTCTATGATGTGGAGCTGGACAGCGCGGACATGAAACAGCTGCTCCGGGACGGTTTCGTGGAGGGGGACTTCTTTCTCAACCTGGGTGTGGATGAGGCGACCGAGGATGCTCTTGTACTTGAGCTGTTCGACGCCACCGAGCCCGAGGCGGACGGTTACAGGAGCGTGCAAGAGATCATCGGGTTCACCCGGGTCGAGCCGCTCTTCGTGGGTTCGTTGCTGAGCTGGGGCAGGGTCGGTGAAGCGCTGCTGCGCCTGACAAAGCAGGGGACGTTAGAAATCTTCCAGAAAGACGTCCATCCCATTGACCTCGACAACGCGTACCGTTACGCGGACGTCTCGAGGGAGCCGCCGCTAACCGAGGAGCAGGTGGGCAAGTTTCAGGAGCTTTTGCGGGAGCCTTACCTGGACGATGACGACCTGAGGGTGCTGGTGCGCTCTTCGCACCTGGCTTTTGCGGAGGGTGTCGAGGCGGAGCTGAGGGAGCGGCTTGCTGAAGGGAGTGAGGCGTCGGTTCGTGCGGGCAGCGTGGTGCTCGCACTTGCGGACTGGGCACGAAGAGAGGTGGAGCGCGGGGGTAAGGGTCAGGTTCTAGTGACACGGTAGCGGTCGTTGTTGGGCTTCCTTGGCACGCTAGCGAGTCGAAGCGGTACTCGTCCGGCCAGAGCCTTGCGGTTAGGCAGCGGTCTTTGTTATGCGGTACTCGGGCCGGAATTACGCGAACTTAAACTCGTACCAAGCGGTGTACACGTTACGCGACCTGCTGCACCGATTTAGCCTCTGGAGTCCCTTAGGGCTGCAAAAGGTCAATTAACCGTTCTGCACCTTTGTAGGCGTCCGTCAGCCCCTTTTCTCGACGCATCCGCCCGCCCGCCTGAAGGTCGATCAGCCCGTGAACCGAGGCGTAGATCAGGCCGGTCAGTTCCACGTTGGGCACGCCAGGAAGGCTGCCTACGTCTTGACACCCCTGCACGATAGCGGCGAACTCAGCAAAGGACTTAAGAGCCGCCGCCTCGAGGTCGTGTTCGTCACCTTGCGCCGCGATGTCCGGGTCGCTGAAAAGAAGTCGGTAGCGTGCGGGGTACTGCTGACCGTAAGAGACGAACACCCTGAGCGCCCGCTTCAGCTTCACGAGCGGGTCTAGAGGTAGCTGCCGTAGCTCGGCGAACGCGGTGGTCAGCGCCGCAAAGTCTTGCAGTGCTACAGCTCGGAGGAGTGCACTCCGGTCCTCGAAATGCTTGTACGGGGCGTTGTGCGACATTCCCACTGCCTGCGCTACGGCCCGAATGGTTACGGCAGCCTCGCCGCCGGTGTCGAGCAGCGAGGCTGCTGCAGCGACGAGCCGCTGGTCAGTTCTCACTGAAGGTCCAAGGACCGCTTGTTGGCTTGAGGCCGACCGAGTTGTTCAGAATTTCACCGTAAGTTAATTGCTTGAGCTGCGTCATACGAAATTTTAGACGACCGCGCCGCCCAGCACGAGCCGGGCTTGTTCGCACGCCTCTTAGCACTCCCTAAACCGAGGCTGGTACCGCCCCCGACGGTATCGCTACCGACAAGACCGCTGCGGGTGCTATAAATTTCCTGGGCGGGCGGTGAGGCCCAAGTTTCTAGTGACGAAGCGGTCGAATGTGGCGTCGCTCAGCAGGCCCGCCACGCGCGCCATGAGTTTAGCGTCACGCCCGACGAGGTAACGTGTGCGTGGCCTGCGCGCCTCGATGGCATCAGCAATTACCTTTGCCGCGCGGAGCGGTTCGATACCGCTACCTGCCTGAACCTTCGACTGCTTATGCATGGCAGCAACTAGGTCGCCGTAGTGCGCGTGCTGCTCGGCGGTCATAGTGGCCGACAGCTTGTCCATGGTTGCGATACCCTTGCCCCACATGGGGGTAGCGATGGTCCCGGGTTCGATGACGATGACCTTGACACCGACCCGACCGACCTCGCGCCTGAGCACGTCGCTGAAACCCTCCAACGCAAACTTCGCAGCGGCGTAAGCGCCGTAGGTCGGAAAGGCGACCCGTCCGCCGATGGAGGAGACGTTGACGAGGCGTCCGTCACTACCTTCGATCAGAGCGGGTAGCAGGGCTTGCACGACTGAGACGTGCCCGAAGAAGTTTACGTCGAAGTGCCGTCGCCACTCAGCCAAGGGGATCGCCTCCACCGGAGCGTTGAGCGCAACGCCAGCATTGTTGACCAAGGCATTGAGACGGCGTCCCTGCGGGTCATGAGCGGCGCGGTCGGCCAGCGCCGCGACCTGCGCCTCGTCGGTGATGTCCACGATTACCGGCTCAACGTTTTCGCTAGCTAGTCGGTCGGCGTCTTCATGTTTGCGGACCCCCGCTAAGACATGGAATCCGCGGCGTGCGAGCTCTTGGGTGGTTGCAAGGCCAATGCCGGAGGACGCTCCTGTTACGACAGCCATTTTGTTGGTGTTCATCTCTGTTAACTCCTTTAATGCACTCCGGACGACTAGAGGAAGTGCCGTCGGAATTCCGCAACCGCCTTGGTTGTCATTGTCAACCCTACTCTAAGGAGTTGTCATTGTCAACCTTTCAATAGATAACCTTCCAGCACAGCTTGAACGCGGCTTGACAAGCCACGAGATGCCGAAAGAAAAAATAGCGGTGTGCGGTCATTGAGCGCGACGCTGCCATAGACTTTGCTACTTCACGGGTATCTTGAACGACCTCTAGACAAACTATGGTCTGGAGTTTTTTTTGGACCAAAGCTCCAAACCCACGCTCACCACTGCCATTCGTTCCTATCTCGAGGCAAAACGCCTTGACGGGTATAGCCCCCGGACACTTTACTCGTACCGCCGACAACTGCAGCACCTCGCCGTGCATTTGGGAAGCGATACGCTCGTCGATCGGATTCGACTCGAATATCTTCGCCCTTACCTATCCAGCTTCACGCATTTGAAGACGTCGAGTCTGGCAAATAGGGTTCGGGTCGTCAAGGTGTTCTTCAAGTGGCTGCACGAAGAAGAGGTGTTGTTACGAAACCCTGCAGTAAAGCTTAAAGAGCCTCGGCTTCCTCACTGCATCCCGAAAGCATTGTCCACCGAGGAGATCGAGTTGTTGGGTGACGCCTGTAAGAGTCCGCCCGAGCACGCCCTCACCGAGTTCTTCTTCGCCACCGGTTGCTGGGTCGGAGAGTTTCACGCCCTTGACCAGGATTAACGTGAACTGGACCCAACGGAGTGCCATCGTGCTGGGTAAGGGCAACAAAGAGCGAGAAGTTTACTTCGGTGCAAAGGCGGCTTTGTGGCTCAAGCGCTATCTCGATAGTCGCGGGGATTTGAGCCCCGCACTCTTCGTCACCGACCGACGTCGGGCACAAAAAGACGGTGGTTTGAGCCGACAGCGCTTGAGCATCTCCCAAATGCAGCGCGTCTTCAAGCGCGTGGCTGCCAGGTGCGGCCTTGCAACGCGGGTGACGCCGCACGTTCTTCGGCATACTCTAGCGACAGCGACCCTTCTACTGAACCAGGACGCGCCCATCGCGGCGGTGCAGTCGATCCTGGGGCACGCCTAGCTCGCATGAGGTAACCGTAAAAGGCTGGAACGTCCAAGCTAATTCCCTCCGGTTTTAGGAAAGCTGACGAAATCAGTTGCGAGCTTGTGGGTAACGTTTTTTGTCTGCATTACAACAGGCATATGTCCTCCGACACGGCTTACGAACCGCGCTCAAATCAGAAGTGGGTTGTGAGGCTGTCCGGAGACCCGCGATGGTAACATTGTAGCAAGGTTTCAAGCAAGTTTGTTCGACACTTGCGCCGCTAAACTGCCCATTCGCAGCACAAGGGACATGTTTAGAACGCGCTCGTTAACTGCATAAGACTACGTGCAATGGAACGTAGCTGCTTGACTACTTTAGCGGCAAGAAAAAGGGCGTTAACTTGCATTTTGGTCGTGGAGGCCCCACGCTGATGCTGCTTTATAGCTTAGTCACGCTACGCCGAAAAGAGTCCACACTGTTTGAGAAATATCATGACGGAAACCTCGTGATAACCGCTACTGAAAGCTCGCCTCGAACACCTTGATGATGCGCCCCTCGAACCCCAGGTAAAGGAAGAGAATGGGGAGTGTCGTGACGAGGGCGGCCGCGCCCAAGAGACCCCACTCGAGCGGCCTACTCCTCAGCAAATCGCTCAAAAAGACCTGTACCGTCGGCAGGGCGTTGGCCATCACTCTCGGGTACAGCACCAGGTTCCAGTGCGCGGCGAAGGCGAGAATGCCGGCGGCGAGGAGTTCGGGGCGGAGGAGCGGCGCGAGCACGCGAGCCATGAGTGTCACTTCGTCGGCTCCGTCGAGCCGCGCGGCCTCTACAAGCTCCCACGGCAGACGCCGCAGCGCCTGGAGCAGCAGAAAGATGACCAGAGGGCTCCCCAAAAAGGGAATGACGAGCGCGGCCAAGGTGTCGAGTAGGCCGAAGCCCTGAAGCTCACGGTAGAGGGGGATAAGCAGCAGTTCAGAAGGGAGCGCGAGCGCCAGCAAGACAAGACCCGTCACGGGCACACCGGTACGGATGGCATAGGCCGCCATAAGACCAAAGGCTAGTTGACCGCAGACGGTAAGGCTGCTCGCCAAGAGCGACACGAGCAGCGCACGTCCCACGCCTGTCCCCGCGAGATCAATAAAGTTGCCGAGGCTGAACCCCGTCGGCACGAGCCGCGCGCTCAGCATCGCTTCGGTTGGCAAAAAGGCGGCGTAGAGAAGCCACGCAAGCGGCAGCGCCACAAACACGCAGAACATCGCGGTGACGAGGCGGTTGAAGATCTTCATGCACGGCTCCGGGTCATCAGGATGCGCGCTTGCAGAAACGCCACGACCAGTGTCAGGGCAAGTATCAACACCGTGAGCGCCGCACCGTAGCCGAGTTGCAGGCGCTCAAAGGCCGTCTCGTAGAGGTAGTAGCCGACGACACGGGTGCTGCCGAACGGTGCGCCTTTGGTGAGCAAAAAGACCGCGGTGTAGGATTGAATGGCAAAGACCGTGCCAATAACGATGAGAAACAGAAGCGTCGGGCGCAGCAGCGGGTTTACGATGAGGCGCTGCACCTGCGCCTCGCTGGCCCCGTCGATGCGGGCTGCCTCCTTGACTCCGGTGGGAATCCCCTTGAGGGCCGCCGACACTACTAATACGCCGTAGCCCGTGCTCTGCCAGAGCGTAAAGAGCACAACGTAGAGGAGCGCCGCCCAAGGCTCCGTGTTCCAGGGGAGCGATAGACCAGTCAGCTCCCGAACGAGGCCGTAGTCGGGGTTGTAGAGCGAATACCAGGCAATGGCCGACCCACCGACGGTGACGAGGCCGGGAAAAAAGAGCAGCGCCTTGATGGAGCGCTCGAGTGGCGTGCCGTCGATGGCAAGCGCAATGGTCCGCGACAGCCAGAGAAAGGCCGGCAGCATGCACACCGCGAAGAGGAAGGTGGTGCGGAGCGAACGCCCCAGTTCCGCGTCCTGCAACAGGTACCCAAAGTTGGCGGTGCCGACCCGAACGGGTTCAGACAACCCCGACCAGTCCCAGGTAGCGTAACGCACTACCGACACGAGCGGGATGAGGAGGAAGGTGACGAGCACCAGGAGGGCGGGCAGCGCCAGCCACCAGGCGCGGGGAAGCCGGCGGCGCCTCCGGCGTGACCGCGAAGGGATTACGGGGTGTTCGAGGCGACTCATGGACCGTTTGCCTAAAAAAGCACCCGCACGCCTAGGGCGAGGGGTAAGTGATCGGTGCTTACGAACTCTATGGCGAGGCTCTCTGCGTCGAAGTAGTAGCGCAGCCCTATCGCCCATGCAAGCGAAAACCCCCGCTCTGACGCGTAGCCGGGCGCTAGATATAAAGATGCGGTCATCGGCAGCCGGAGGCTGAAAAGCAGATCGGTGCCGAGCAAAGGACCCACGTGCAGGCGAGGCCATCTGGTCCGTAGCCCGTATCTGCGCCTAGACCTAGCGCGAGCGGCGGCGTGGTGCCGAAAGCCGGAAAGACGAGCGCCGATCCTGCAATCTTGAAACCCACCTCGGCAAGATCTGTGAGGGGAGCGTACGCCTCGAGCCCCAACGACAGGTCGAGGTAGCGCACCGGCAGGATGGTTTCAAAGCCCACTGTCCCCCCCACCGTGCCACCGCTATAGCTGAGGGCGGCAAAAACAGCGTCCTCGGGAAAGACGGAAGGGTTAGCTCGGACGCTCGTCAGCGAGAGGGCACAAACTACCAGCAGCGTCAGCTCGAAATAAGAAATCGGGCGCTGGAGAGGTTGGAAGCGTGCCATCAGCGGCTCTCCAGGGCGCGGCGCTGTGCCTCTTCGAGTGCGACCTCAGGCGGCACGCCGCCCCGCAAGCACTTCTCGAGCGCCTCCTCTAAAAATCCCTGCCAGACCGCGTACGCGCCGACGCGGGGCCGAGGGACGGCGTGCTCGAGCTGCGCGAGCGCCACCCGCCGGCTCGGGTCTTCTTGATACCAAGGCTCGAGCAGGGGCAGCGCAGCCCGTCTGGTGGGTAGATAGTACGAAGCCTCCACCCACGTTACCTGGTTCTCGGGCTGCATCAAGAACTGCCAGAACGCCACTGCGCCCCGGCGCTCCGCTTCGGTAGCGCTTTTAAGGACCACTAGCTGCGCGCCTATCAGCGGCACGGCGGCGCTCCCCCCTGTCGGCACCGGCGCGACGGCCGGTCTAAAAGCCACCGAGTAACGCTGCCCCTCAGGCCAGAAGGCGATGCTAGCAAAGGCCATCATCCCCTTTGTGCGGACGAAGTCAACAAGCGCGACGTCGAGTTCGGCAAAGCTGTGTACTGTAGCGTGTCCCTCGTCGGCGATGCGCTTAAGCATCGAGAGGGCGTCTACTGCTTCGGAGCTGTTAAAGTCAGGCTGGCCCTCCTCTGTCACGATGCTCCCCCCGCGTGTGCTGACCATCATCTCGAAGATGAATGCTGTGCTGACGTGGATGTAGCCTTCGGTCTGCCGGGTCGTCAGGCTCGCCGCCGCCGCCTCGAACTCCGCCCAGGTCGTCGGCACGGCGACGCCCAGCTGCTCGAAGGCGGTGGCGTCATAAAACAGCACCGGTAGCGACAGCGTCCAGGGAAGGCCGTAACGCCTACCTTCAAGTTCACCGGCGTGCCATAGCGACGGGTAAATATCATCGACCAACGTTTCTGGAAGCGCCGCGCTTAGGTCGCTCAGGTCAGCAAGTACCCCCTCCTCGACCAACCGCGGAAATACGGTGACCTCCGCATTAAAGAGCACTGGTTGATATGCGCCGCCAAGGGCAGCGATCAATTTGATGGCCGCTTCCTGATAGTTGCCGACGTAGCGGGGTATGACACGGTACTCGTTCTGGGCAGCGTTAAACGCATCAGCAAGAGACTGAACGGTGCCTTGGGCGGCGTCCTGGGTGTGCCAGTACTCGATTACGGTCTGCGCTTCGCCAAAAGAAGCAAGGCAGATCACAAGAAGTGTCGTCAAGCGGTAAAGCACGGACATAAAACCTCCTCAAACAAAGACGGCAAGCTAGAAGTGAAAATTGACGCCGAGCCCGAGCCGTGCCCGGAGCGCTGCCGCACTAAAAGCGTAGATGGGTTGCGCCTCGGCAAAGAGCCCGACGATACCGGTGCGATATTCCAACCCCGCCGTAGCGTGTGCACCATAGTTCGCCTCGGCGACAAAGACGTTTGCATATAGGTCCAACCCGGCACCCAGATATCCGTGCGCTCCGCCTCCAAGCGGTTGTGCGTAAAGCAGGTCGGCGTGCACGGAGGAGGCAAGCAAAAACGTATCGAAAGCGGCCCTGAACTCGAGCGGCCCTGTCACCCGGATGCCCACCTGCAACCCCAGGTACGGAAGCCTTTCAGCAGACTCGTCGAGTGAGCTGGCCCCGGCCAACCGAAGACCGATATAAGTGCTTTGAGCACCCGCGCAGGACAAGACAAAAAAGGTAAGCAGTGCCAACAACGTCTTCATGGTTTCTCCGATACATGCCAGTGTGGCGCTTGGGTATTCAGTCTCCGAGTTAGCTTCTCGGTTTAACCTTGATTTGACCTCGAGCATGAATGACCTTTTAGAAGTGGAAGTTGACGCCTAGATTGAGCTTCCCGAAAAAGCCCAAGCCACTATCCGGGTCGCCACTTAAGAGGTACTCCGGAGCATGTAAGACGTAGAGCGGTTGCATCTCGCCGAATAAACCGATACCGCTTCCCAGACTGTACTCGAGTCCGGCAGTCGCGTGCACACCGAAAATCGACCCATCGTCGTAGAAGGCGACGGACCCCACATCACCGCCCACACCGCCGTAGGCCCTGAGCGTGTCGGACAGGATATATGAGTAGAAGAGGTCGATTTGTAAGAAATTGACTAAAAGAAAAGGGAGTCCCGAAACACGAAGCTCCACATTTTCGGCTACCGGTACGCCTACTTGCAGTTCAAAAAAAGGAAACACGCTGCCCGCGCCTATAATCCCGCTGAGTTGGAGTCCAAAATAAGAGCTTTGAGCCAGAGCGCCTGAACAGGTCAAGAGGGCAATTAAGACTAACAGATGACGTTTCATCGTTCACTCCATCAGGGTAGTTCAGTATTAGCACATGTTGAGGGCAAATAAGTGTTTCTAGTACAGGCTCGAGAACCATCTGCGAGCCCATAACCTTTACTGATCCGTCCAGACGCGACCTCCATACTTTGTTGCGAAGGCGGGTGAGGTAAGTGTCTATTTCACCGTGACGGCTCGAGCCGAGCGTCCCTCTCGTCTCACCAGTTGCGTACACGCCGGTACGGGTACTGATGACGGCTCCGGCACTGTCATATTCCGGCGTCGCCAAGCGCGTTTGCCAGATTTTCTTTCCCTTAGGCGTAAGCTTAATAACATAGCCGTCACTGTCTCCCGTAGGTGTTACGGTTTCACCACAGAAGACTACACCGCCACCACGCGCGTCTATGCTATAAAGATAGTCGTTTCCACCAAGGTCAAACCGTTTGTCCCACAGTCTCGAGCCGTCCGTGTTAAATTTGACGACGCGCACGTCGCGGTTGTCAGGATCGCCGTGGTAGGTATAGTGTCCAGCCAGATAGACGCTGGAATCAAGACCCGCCAAGCCGAAGGCATTTTCAACCTTGCCGTAGTCGAGTCTCTTGGCCCAGGCGAGTGTGCGATCGGGCCTGTATTTGCGGATGGTGATGTCCGACTCTGTCAGCGTAGGTGACGAGACCGGCCCCAACCCGGCGACGTAAGCATTAGCCTCACGATCTGTTGCAACTGCAGTAGCGTAGTTATAGTCGAGGGTGCCGAACGTTCTCGACCAGACCTCATGACCGCTCGCGTCGAGCCTTTCAACGAGAGCGACTGCTTTCCCTGTCACTTCATCAAGCCTATGACCAACTACGTAGAGGCTGTCGCCGGAAACAGCAATGGAGCCCATATACTCCTGATTTTTGGTACCAAATTGCCGCCTCCAGAGGATTTTTCCGTTGGCGCTATATTTACGCACGAAGCCGTCGCTGCCCCCATACGAAGCACGCTCAAGCGCTCCCTCAGTGGCCCCTACCACGTAAACGTTACCGCCTGCATCCGTAGCAGCCCCCCAAGCGTTGTCCACTTGTGCGGTGCCGAATTGCCTGGTCCACAGCACCCTCTTGTTAGCGTCGTACTTGCGGATGAAGGCGTCACCAGCGACTTTTTGCCGATTATGCAGATCGCCGTCGGTCGTCCCCACGACGTAGACACCTGAACCGTAGCTCGCCAGTCCCCACGCAATGTCATTCTCTGAGGTGCTGAATCCGGGAACCTGAACTGGTTTGGCTGGGTCAGCACCCCCGGCAGGCACCTGTATAAAGGTCACAAGAAATAAAAGGCTAAGCGTAACTAAAAACCTTCTCATCCGACATCTCCCTGTTGCTTTCATAACTCCGTCGCTAGCTCAGCTGCCTTGGTCAGCTAGTCCGTTGAGCACTCGCCGTCAAAGTTGCACAGGGAGGGGATCACCCACCAATAGTCCTCGCTCAGGTCTTCGTTACGGACCTCGAGCGCGGTAAAGTCGATGACAACGGTGTTCCAGCCCCTGCGCAGGTCGACGTCGGTCTTGAAGCCGGCGAAGTCACCACCCGCACACGTACCTACCGCTGTCACGTCGCGGTCGAGGTAGTAGTAGTTCACGAGGGTGCTATCTGGGTCGCTCGCGCTGGTCTGGACCACCTCGTCGGTCAGCTGACCGTCAACGAAGAGAATGAAATCCTGAGCTGCAGCAATCTTGAAGCTCTCGGGCGTGATGGTGGTGTCACAGTTGGGAAGCGTAAAAACCTCGGGCCTGCCGTTGAACAGGCGGGAGACCATCTCGGCCTCGCCGGGGAGCTGCAGCGAGAACGAGCCGTCATCGGTCAGCGGGCTCGTGGCAAAAGTGTCGTCGACGGTGCCGGCTGAAAAAACCCCGGCCTTAAGCTCGAGTGCCTTCTCACCGAAGTTCCCCCTGCCGAGGTTGGCAATGGTACCAGTGATGGTAGGGCTGTCGCCGAGGGCCGAAGGGGGTGCGTTACTAGGATTGACACTCTCAATAGCCCGACCGTTCGCCAGGTCGCTTAACCAGTCCACAAAGCGCACGCCGCCGGTCTCGAGGGTGTAGAACTCGGGACGTTGGAGAATTACGTGTGCGGTACCGTTAACAGGGTCATCATCGGTGTCGAAGGTTGAGATATACGAGCGGAAGTTGTCCGTTTCCGACGTGATAGCCGTGAGCGACGCAAGCATCTTTCCCGACCAGTCTTGGGCTAATTCTGGAGTAGGTTGTGTGATCCCCTGCATCAACCCGTAAAAGCCGATCTGCGTCCCGTCGAAAAGGCTGTTGTACTGCGCTAAAACCGTGTTTGGGTAGTTCTGACCAATCACGCTATAGAGGTTTGTAAGAATATTTTGGTCGAGAGCTATGGGCTCGCCCAGGTCGGGCAGCGCACCCTCGAGCTGCCAACCCGCCGCGTCGCCGGAGAAAAAGCCTTCGGTGACGACCCCTGCGCCGCTGTCACCGAGTTGATACGAGGCGGCGTTCGGATAGTGGTCGGCGATTTCGGGCAGCCAGATCAGCGAGGCGTAAGCTCCGGCGCTGACCCCGGCGACGAACACGGTTTCGGGCGCGCTGAAATTGTCGTAAACCCAGCCCAGCGCAGCTCGGGTATTGACCGCCCCCCGGTGCTGAACCTCGAGCGTGGTGCCGCCTGGTACGGCGTAGCTCGCAGTATTGTCCCCGAGGTGGAGGTCGCCCGTACAGTAGGAGATATGCACCTGATACCAGTCCCGAAAAGGATTGGCGGCGTTCGTGCGGTCATAGATTCCCCTGAAGCCGTAAACCTCAGGCGACCCATAAACTTTGTTTACATAAAGCCCCTGAAAGTTATTGTCGGGCGTGCTCGGATTTGAACAGGTGCCGCCGTTCCAGCAGGCCCCGCCGCCTTCAAAATCGATGAGCAGCTTGTTGACTTTGCCGGGGCTGACGAAGTAGCTGTACGCCGAGCCGTCGGCGCAAAGGGTGTCGCCCGCAGGCGTCAGCTGATTCCAACCGGCCTCGAGTCCAATGGGCAAAGTGGGCGGCGTCACGGTTTTGCTGCAGGCGGTGAGCAGCAGCAAGAAAAAGAACAAGTACGCCAAGCAAATACGGGGCGAAAGCGTGCGCGCGGACATGCGGTTCTCCTTTGAGCAATGAAGTGTGTCATTGACTGGTTCGTCGGGACGGTGCCACCGTCGCTACCGTTCAGGTGTCGAAAGCGGCAACTTTAGTAAAAAAGCCTTGAACTGAATTCAGGGCTTTGTCTAACTTGCAGCTAATAGGTGGTTCTTACGTAACTTCCCTTGCCGGAAAACAGGTAGGCTCCTTCATAGGTTTCATCGGAGAAGACAGGGAAACTGAGCTCGGAGGTTTTGCCTCTGAAACTAAAAGTCCCGCTGGCCGTAGCACCGCGGCTCGTGCCTCTAAACACGGATTTCTCCGTGTAGGTCGGAGTCTTTATCCGCTCGGTCGAGCGGCTGCGTGTGAGGCCGCCCTGACCCTTCCAGCTCAGGGTGAGTTTGGCAGGGCCACAGACGGTGGTTCCGCTAGGGAAACTTTCTCTGCAAGCCCTAAAGGTCGCCGTTAACGTCGCCTTGGTAAGCTGTTTGTTAATGCTGAAGTTTTCGCCACTGCTAGAGCTGAAGATGGAAAAACCCGACTCTGTACACTGGTTGTACCTATTGAGATAAAAGTCAACTGCGTTAGACTCTGTTTTTGCCCCCTTCAACTCTTTCTGCCGAGTTTTGTAGGCCGAAATACTCACAGATGTAGTTTTGCAGCCCACTGTATTTTCGGAGTAAGCAGAAGCTGATTTGTTGCTAAAACGATACCCTTCCCTTACCGCCGCCGTCTCCAGTTCGGGCGGTGGTTGCACGGTTCCGCAGGCGGCGAGTAGGAGTAGGGCCAACATAACAAGACCTGAGCGCATCGTCATTTTCATGAATACACCCCTTTTGTGCCCTTCACTAAGGGCAAAAGAACTCGAGGGACCAGAAGCCGCTTCATCACGTCCATCCTTTCCTAGTACGCTCTCGACCTGCATTTCATCCAAAGAATTTCGGGTTTAACCGGCCTACTTCACTGGTGCCGCCCTCCTTTCACATGTTGGTGCGTACATCGTGCAAAAAGGGGAATGAAAACAGCCTGAAATGCGCGCTATCAGCTCTGAAAAGGTCTATACTTAAGTGTGGAACTTCTCACGTTAGGTGGGCTTATGTTAAGCGGCGCGACCTTTACACGCGTCAAACCGCTGCTGCTACTGACCTATCTATCGCTCGAGGGTACCAAAGACAGGCGCTACCTTGCAGAGCTATTTTGGCCCGACGCCGCCGACCCGCTTAACAGCCTCGCGGCGGCCCTTAAACAACTGCGGCATTACGCGCCAGGGGTTGTCGAAAGCAATCTTACCCGTGTTTCGAGCGCAGTAAGTTGCGACGCACGCACGTTTCTTCAGGTTGCCGACGCGAGCGACTATATGGGAGTGCTCGAGCTTTACCGAGATGCTTTCTTAAACGGTATTTACCTGCCGGGTTGGAGCGCCGAACTCGAGGAGTGGGTCTACGGTACCCGCGAGTTTCTAGCCGGACGAGCGCGCAGCGCGTGGCTCTGCCGAGGTGAAGAAAGGGCGGCGAACGGTGATTTTGCGGAAGCTGCCCAGTGTGCCGAAAAAGCCTATCTGCTCCCCGGCGCACCCGAACTCGAGCCCGAGGAAGTGACGCGGATACACACGCTGTTCGTAGCCGGAGACAGCCCTTACCTTGGCAAGTTACGCCGAGACGCCCAAAGTTTCGGCCTCGAGCTTTCTCCTAGAACAGCCCGTGAGCAGTTGCAACGACCGGTAGCTCGTGTAAGCTCACCTAAGCAGACCTTACCGCTAAGGGGCACCTCGTTTATCGGGCGTGATCTGGAGTTGGTCGAGATTGCCAACCAACTCGCCAGACCCGACTGCTCGCTGCTGACGCTGACCGGGCCGGGGGGCGTAGGCAAAACGCGTCTGGCGGTACGTGCTGCTCGAGACCTCGCGGAGCGCTACGAGGGCGGCGTTTATTTCGTGCCGTTAGAAGTGCTGACCTCTGCGGATCAGATTCCCGCGAGTATCGCTGAAAGTCTCGCTTTCACCCTTCAAGGCAGCGAAGCCCCGCTCGTTCAGGTCACACGCTACCTCGGCAACAAAGCCATGCTCTTGGTATTGGACAACTACGAACACCTGCTCGAGGCGGCGATGGTCGTGACTCGACTTCTCCAGGCTTGCCCCAACTTAAAGCTGCTCGTGACCTCACGTGAGCGCCTTGATCTAGAAGAAGAGTGGGTCTTACCAGTTGAAGGCTTGGCGGTACCGCCTGAAACGCCCTCACTTCCGGAAGCCAAGGAGCATGACGCGCTACAGCTATTTGAAGACCGCGCCAAACGGTCACGGCTCTCCTTCGAGCTAAAGTCGCAGGACTTGCCTTACGTTGTTTCGATCTGTAACCAGGTTCAGGGCTTGCCTTTAGGTATCGAGCTGGCCGCGTCGTGGGTCAAAGTGCTGTCATGTCAGGAGATCGCTCAGGAACTCGAGCAAACGACCGAATTTTTAACCTCCACCAGTCGAAATATTCCCGAGCGACACAGGAGCGTCCAGGCAGTGTTCGAGGGATCGTGGCGGCTTCTAAGCCCTAAAGAGCAAGCGGTACTAAGAAAGCTCTCGGTATTTCAAGGAGGCTTTAGGCGCGAGGCAGCGGCTGAGGTGGCAGGAGCAACCATCCCTGTGTTGGCTTCGCTCGTGGACAAGTCGCTGCTGCGCGTTACAGCGAGCGGACGATATTATGGCCATCCACTACTTCTGCAATATATTTGGGAAAAGCTGGCAAAAAACAAAAGTGTAGATGAAGTGCAACAAAAACACGCAGTTTATTTTTTATCTTTCGTGGAAGAGGCTGAAACATATTTGAATAGTAATAAGCAGACCACATGGCTAGAACTTTTGGAAGCCGAACAGGCTAATATACGAGAGGCTTTGCAGTTTACGAAAACACACGCCAAAGTAGATATGCATTTACGTCTAGCTGGAGCACTTTCGTGGTTCTGGTGGCAACGTGGCTACCTAAGCGAAGGAAGAAAATGGTTAGAAGGAGCTTTGGGAGGACCTTTTGAAAAAACAGCACTGAGAGCCAAAGCCCTTAATGGAGCCGGGCTGATTACGTGGTCACAAGGTCTGTACCTATCTGCCCAAATGTATCAAGAGGAAAACATCGCTATCCGCCGCGTACTACACGACCAATCCGGCCTAGCAGTAGCTCTTAACAACTTGGGGATTGTCGCTTACGACAAGTGTGACTACCTTAAAGCTCGCTCACTCCACTCAGAAGCATTAGCGATATGGCGAGAACTAGAACATCAGTCAGGTATCGCGTTCTCGCTTACCAACTTAGGGTTAGCAGCCTATAATCAAGGTGATTATCCTAGTGCTCGCTCACTTCAGACTGAAAGCCTTTCACTCATGCGTAAGTTGGAGAACGAATATGGTGTTGCACTTGCGCTCATCAATTTAGGAAACGTCGTATGTGAACAAGGCGATTACGAGCTAGCACGAATTGTACATGAGGAAAGCATCAAACTATTCCGGAAATTAGGAAATCAGCGGGGAATCGCTTTTGCGCTTGAAAGTTTTGCGAGTTTAGCAATAGGGCAAAAACAAATGGAACAAGCAACGTGCATTTGGGGAGCGGCAGCAGCTATACGCGAAGCTATCGTCGCTCCTCTTCCACCGAGTGAAAGTTTCCGCTATGTGCGGGACATCGACAAGGCCAAATCTCAGCTCGGCGAGTCTATTTTTGCTGCGGCATGGAATAGAGGCCGAGCGATGCCGCTCGAGCAGGCCGTCGCTTACGCCTTGGCAGCAATAGTGATATAAGAAGTCTCCTATAAACACTCCGGTATCTGTTGAGGTGATTTCTACCTAAGAGCAAAGAGAAACAGGCTTCATACTAGCTCATCGCTACGTTTAATGAAGCCAGCCTATAAGGCGGAGGGCGATATAGTACCCGAGCCCGGAGTGGGTTGAAGTTAGCACGGCCGTACGTCCGCCACTTGATGATTTTAAGCCGACTGTCCTGGACTTCAAGCTGACCATTGCGCTAGGTTCGTTTTGGCAGAATCCCAAACTTAAGGAAGCTGCGAGCTGCTCTCATCTGAACGGCGATTGGGCTGCGCAGACGCTGAATCACCTGTCAATCCAGTTGTCCGGTATCTAGTCTTCTGGGTTCAAACTGGGTAGCCGCTGTCCGTGCGCCAGACGGTGCTTGACTAGGGCGCTTATAAGCCGGCTACGGAGGTAAGCCAAGTCGATCCAGATGCGAGGATCGCCGACGGCGAACCCGGCATGTGCTTCATATTGGGACAAGAAATGGTCCGCCAATTCTGGTGTACTCCGCTGTATCTCTGCAGCTGCGTTTGCCACGTCAAAGCGGGGGTCGCCTACCGCTGCCTCCTCCCAGTCCAAAATGGCCGTAATCCCTTGTTCGTCTGAGAGATAGTTGCCACTATGCCAGTCGCCATGGATAAAGCTTCCCGAACGTTCGCCCACATCGGCGAAACGCTCTGCGATGGCGTATAACTCCTGGCGAAGGGCCAGGATCCCAGCCTCCTCAGCCCAGCTCATTAGACGCGGCAGTAACTTAGCTAGCGAGATGTCTGGGAGGCGAGCCCGGTCCTCGTCGTGCACAGGGGCGGCATGGAGGCGGGCGAGGAGGTCGGCTACCTGTGCTGCCTTTGCTGGGGTGTTCGGGATCCGGCCCGGCTCGCCCGGTACCCGCCTCACCATCAACATGTCGGGCATTTGGGCGACGAGAAGAACGGGTGGAACCGGCATCCCAGCGCGCGTAGCGATCCGCAGAGCGATCTGCTCACGTTGTGGTAGGTCGGGTGCAAGAAATGTCCACCATGACATGTAGCCCTGATAAACTCGCACATACACTTGTGTGGTCGCGCCGGTATCTGACCAGTACAAGGTGATGCACTCCACAAACTGCTGGAAACTTTGAACTTGCTGCTGCTGAGTAATCCTCCATCCTGGTTGATACTGGAAGGCTGACGCTAGCCAAGTCTCGAGTAATTTGGTCCGATTCATGTAGTGATGGTACGCTTTTAACTTTGTGTCCTTGCTGAGCAGCCTATAACCCTCCACAACACCGTCTGTTTTGGAAAACCCCGATTTTGAAAAGGACCGTTCTCTGGACGTTGCATAGTCGGCTAGCGACAGGCTCATCTTCTCATTCTCCGTTTAACGAACGCCGTTTCAGCGCCTAAGCTGCGGCTATATTTCTAAGTTGAAAAGCATGCCGAAGGGAGGACAGCCGCACCCGCCACCCGGAAGGAGAAGCGTGTTTCAGCTACCCCTAAGCTTTAGCTTTTGGAGAAAGGAACGGCATCACTTATGAGCGAGAACGCCTTGACGGTCGAAGGTCTGAAGCAGATTGAGCAACATTGGGCGACAGCAAAAGACATGGATAGCATGATGGACATATTCACAGAAGACGCCATCTTCGACAATATCGACGCGCAACCTATAGTTGGCAAAGATGTCATCCGAGGCGTCTATGGACCGGTCGAAGGGGAAAAGAGGACAGCCGAAAATCAGGAGGCGGTCGTCTTAGGTAGTTAGGGCTACAGCTCAGGCACTGCGACGGTGGAAAACCCGGACGGGCATATCCTCAAAACGACGTACCTCAACGTCGTCAAGCTGGTGGACGGCGAACCGAAGATGTTCCGGCAGATCTTCAAGGTGACGGAGCAGTCTTGAAATGATGACTAAACATATTTTGGCCGTACCCGAATAGGCCCTCCCAATGTTAGAAGGGCCTACGTTTTTACCCGCTATTTTGGAGATGCCAAACTCCCGCTGTTGTCGTTCGTTACCTGTAAGTGTATGGCACTCATCATGCGATCATGCGAACGTTTACACGCTCCTACGTGCATAGGGAACGCTTACTCCAGCGTAGCGCCACACCTTGTGGGTCGGCGTGACTCATCGGCTGCAGACCGTTTTACAATCTATACAGGCTGCTGAAAAAGCTCATTCGAGGTGGGCGGAGATCGGCCACCGATCCAACCAGGATGTGTCCTGGAGGTCGTGGCGGGGCGTGATAGGCAGCACAACCCTCAGGAGACATGCCACAGGTCCTTAGTCCACCGGTGGCAGCGGCGGGCCGGCGTCCTCGAGGCGGTACTTGGCATAGAGAGCGTGGACGCGCTCGAGGTCACGGGGATTAAACTCAGGGATGGTGTCGTCCAGCGCCGGTCGGCCGCCCTCCAAGTAGAAGTTCTCGTGGCCGCCCGGCTGGACCAGCTCCAGAAGGTGCGCTGGCCCCTTGTCGACGCGGAAGGTATGCGGCAGGTCGCGGGGCAAGTAGATAAACGATCCCGGTCCCGCTTGGTACGTCTGGTCGTCGCAGACAACGGTCAATTCACCTTCAAGGATCCAGAACGATTCGTCCTCTTGGTGGTGGATGTGTAACGGCGGCGAGAAGCCGACCGCCAGCCGGACTTCGATCAACCCAAACGCCCCGCCGGTGGTCTGCGCGGTTGCCTTGACGGTCATCCGCGTCCCTAGGAACCAGGTCGCCTCGCCGTCGTCTGGTCCGCGCACAAACGGTTGGAACTTCACGTGCATCGCCTCGGGCATGACGTCCTCCTTCTTATCCTTTAGATTTTCTTGCGGTGGCGCCACCTACGGCCACAGTAGCGCGGAGCGCCGGACAAATCCATCCCGTATTCACGGGATGGTGCCTAGACGGGGTAAAGCAATAGGACTACAGTACGCGCATGAACAGCTTGGAACTCGCGCGCTGCCGCGACGCGGTGGAACGACTTGCCGCCGCGCCACTCTCCCCCGATGACCTTGGCCGGGAGTTGGTCACCAGCATCCGGCGGGCCGTCCCTTTCTTGGGATGGTGCGTTGCGGTCACCGACCCGGAGACCCTTCTCGTCGCAGCGGCCGTGGCCGAAAACCCGGCGATTGGGAACCCTGGCCGCCTCTTCGAGCTCGAGTATGCCGAGGACGTGAACCGCTATCGCGACTTGGTCAAGCAGCGTTCGCCGGTCCGCTCGCTCCACGCCGCGACGGGAGGCGATTTCCAACGAAGCGCTCGGTGGCGCGAGCTCTACGACGGCAGCGGCCTCACCGACGAGTTACGAATCGTGCTCGTGCTTGACGGGCGCTGCTGGGGCTTCATCGAGTTGCTGCGCGAGCAAGGCGACCGGGCCTTCTCAGAGGAGGAGCGCAGCTTCCTGGCTCGGCTCGTTCCGCAGGTTGCAACGAGCCTGAGGCGATCCCTTATGGCGGATCCACTTCACGCGCAATGGGGCGAGCAACGGGCAGCTTCCGGACCCGGCACGGTGATCCTGGACCAGGACTTTCGCGAGATCGGCACGACGCCCGAAGCCAAGGAATGGATGGACCGTATTCGCCCGCCTAGCGATGGGCCGTTCATGCCGACTGCGGTGCTGGCGGTGGCCGCGCGAGCCCGCTCGTTAAGGACCACGCGGCCGTTGCCCGGCGAGGAGCCTAGAGTCCGGGTGCGCGGTTCGACAGGCGAGTGGGTGACGGTCTCGGCTGCGCCGCTCACCGGTGGAGCAGCGCTCGCGGGCGCGATTGCGGTCATGCTGGCAGGTGCGGGCGCCGAGGCCGGGAGCCTGGTACTGGAGGCCTGTGGGCTCACCTCCCGCGAGCGCGAATTGGCGTCGCTCGTGCTAGCGGGATGCTCTAATAAGGAGATCGCTGAACGGCTGTTCCTCTCTCCCTATACGGTGAGCGACCACCTCAAGGCGATCCTTGAGAAACCCGGGGTGCACAGCAAACGCGAGCTGATCGCGAGCGCACTCGGGGGCGGGGTTCGGGAGGGCTTTCGCACGAGCTGATCGCGACCGACCCTAGGCTAGAGCCTCGTTAAGTAAGCACCTGACCTGCAGATTGATAGGAGTGTAAAGCTATGACCCTGTTTACCTACAACACTCCAAGACCCCGACCTGACTTTCCCATCTCACCGGACCCTATGGGTGATCCCGTCGAGCTGCCCAAGCCGCTACCCGAAGAAGAACCGGAAGAGTGGGGCGAGCCGATCATGGTCGTCGATGACGACACAGCGCAGCCTAGAGGGGACGACGATCCGGCCGACCCACCGCAAGAGGAAGAGGGACCAGAGGTAGCCGTAGACGAAGACAAGGTACCACCTGCCAGGGGGCCGGAATCGGAGCCGCCCTAAGCTGTCGTGCCTTACATCCTGCGCCAAACCCACCTCCTGAAGGAGACGAGGTAGTCATGCACGACCTTAAACTGACCGGTCAGCAAGACCCACGCCGGCCGAACTTGGCCCAGCTTTCTACCGAAGACGAGCCGCCTGGAACGTTAGAAGATGTGGCTCCGGGAGACCCCAAAGACCCGCTACCTGCTGATAACACGGTGGAATCAGGCATACCCGTCAAGTCTCCCTCGCCCGATACGACCGAGTCGCCAGACTGAAAGGAACCTTTATGCTTGCGTTTATCTTTCCACCTACCCCAGACCCCGGCGCACCACCTTTGCCCGATCCGATGCCAGAACCGACACCCGATCCTGACGCGCCGATGCCTACACCTGAGCCAGAACCGGCGTCATTCGTCATTCCTGAAGACCCGAACACCCCGGATGACGATGCGGACGAACCGACCATCGAAGACCCGGAGGAACCGCCAGGACTGCCGATCGAGGAACCGGCAGAACCGGGCATACCCATTGAAGAGCCACCGCCTGTGGAAAGCCCTAGCTAGGAAGTCTGATCTTGGCTGTAACCGTTAAACTCCACTATGCCCGGTACTGAAACCCTTTAAGCGGCAGCGACGAGCTCGAGGCTGTTGTTGTGAACGTTGTTGACTGCCCGTGACACCGGATGCGCGTGCATCTTTCCTGGGTAGGGTTTGAGCAGTTTCTGCACCTCGTTGGCGTCGGTCAGCTCGGGGTCGAGCCATCTGTCGTAATCATGGGGCGACAAAATGACCGGCATACGCTCGTGCAAACTTGCCATCAGTTCGTTCGGAGTAGTGGTCAGAATGGTGCAGCTTAAAAGTTCATCGTGCCACAGATCAAAGAGCCCGGCAAAGCCGATAGGCTCACCCCTCTCGAGCTGGAGGTAATAGGGCGTCTTGGCGCTACCTTCCCGCTTCCACTCATAAAACCCTGAGGACGGGATAATCGCCCGTTTGTACCGAAGCGGCCCCTTAAAACTTGCCTTTTCGTGCGCAGTTTCACTCCGGGCATTAAAGAGGTTCACTTTCATCTCCTCCGGGTGCTTCGCCCATGCAGGGATGAGCCCCCATCTTGCCGGGGTGACAGTGCGCTCGTCCGAGAGGGTGGCAACTAGCGGGACGGTTTGGGTTGGCGCGATGTTGTAAGACGGACTGAACTCGAGCTGCCCCTGCGCTACACCGTAGTGCTTAGAAAAGTCTTTAATCGTCAAGGTATACCGTCCGCACATCTGCATCCTCCTCGCCGCTCCCGGCATGTCTCAAATACTTAATATTTAAGGTATTCTAGCATGTGCGAAAGCCACTGGGGATTACGTGTCAGACACTTAGCGCTTATTGAATTGCTTCTCTGCGTGCTCAGGCCGAGGCAAGAGTTGATACTTCTTTTGCGGCAGTTGCGCGCAACTATTACTTTAAACGAGGGGTGTGCATATAAACATCCACGTTGCCGAATAAGGTTGCGTGTTCCAGCATGAACTAGAGAGTCTTCGTTAGGCTAGGTCTGCTATGGACCAGAAAACGAAGACTCAGGATACGGTAACACCAGCCTTAGAGACATGTATGAGCCTGGTAGATGAGCTAGAGCTGCCAGCCGATTCGGGAAACATCGAGTATTCGACCAGAAGTATGCTGAAGCTTTACTTGTACATGCTGATCAAACGCATCAGGGGGTTCAAAACCCTCGCCAAGCAGTTACGACTCAAACCTGAACTACCAGGACAATTTGGTTTAACAACGTGTCCCCACAGAACAACCTTAAGCCGCCGCTTCAAGGAACTGCCTGAAGTCTTACGAGACCAAGTTCGCAGTCTTCACGCCGAGTTTGTAGCTGAGGGCGTCACGCTTGTCGATGTGATGAGCATTGATTCCAGCCTGCTGCACGCTCAGGGTAATGTCTGGCACAAAAAGCAGCGGGACAAAGGAGAATTACCGAGCTGTGGCAACATTGACACCGATGCCCATTGGGGAAAGAGCGGTTGTGGTAAGTGGGTGTACGGCTACCGCATTCACTGTTTGGTAAGCGGCTGTTCAGATGCTGCCTTACCGTGTGATGTAGATGTTGCCTCAGCCAACATCAAAGATGCCGAGATGTTCAAAGACCAGCTTGCTCCTTCTATGCCTGAGCAGACCCAAGTCCTGCTCGGGGATGGTGGCTTTGATACTCAGACTTGCTATGAGCTTTGTGACACAAACATGATCAGCTTCATTACACCTAGCAAAGCTAAACCCAACACCCCTCAAGACCGTCTCGAACGAGTTGCGCTTTACCATGACCCCGAGGTACGCCAAACCTTCGCACTTAGAAAAACAACCGTCGAACCCTTTCAAGGTCGGCTTAAGGCTCTTTTTGAACTCGAATATCTTTTCATGAAAGGGCTCGAAAACGTTAGAACCCTCGTTATCCTCGCAACCTTTGCTTACTTGCTTCTCGCTAAACTTAATCACCGTCTCGGTCTAGATATTCTCAAGCTTCAAGATACCCTTATTGCTATCAGGTGAACCTTGCACACCCCTCACTTTAAACTAAACCTACAGCGATGGCACATTCTACTCGGTAGGAATTCGCCATCAGAGTCCACCAGGATATCAAAGCACTTTCTGACACGAGTGAGGCTAGTGGCTTTCTAGATACTCTTACGTCAAAACGTGTCTGCAGGCTGACTCTGATATCCCCGAGCCTGGAGCCGAAACATCTGCGCGTAGGTGCCCCCTTGTCCTAACAGCGCCTCGTGCGATCCTCGCTCGGATACAGCGCCGTTTTCCAACACCACGATCTCGTCGGCCAAACGAACCGTGCTGAAGCGGTGGGAGATGAGTACTGTAATGCGCCCCATCGCCTGCGCCCTAAGCGCCTCAACCACCTCGAACTCGGCGTTGGCGTCGAGCGCGGCGGTGGGTTCGTCGAACACCAAGACCGAGCCGCCTCTAAAGTAGAGCCGGGCGAGCGCCAGCCGTTGCCACTGCCCCCCGGACAGCTGCTGCCCGCCGGCAAACCAGCGCCCGAGCATATTGCCATAACCCTTGGGTAACCGCCCGATAAATGCGTCGGCCCCAGCACGAACGCTGGCCGCCTCGACGTCGGCGTCATCAGCTAGCGATTCGGTGTGCCCGAGCGCCACGTTTTCACGTACCGTCAGCTGGTACTGGCCAAAATCTTGAAAGATGATGCTCATCTCTTTTTGGATGCTACGGGGGCTAAACCGCGCCGCGTCTTGACCGTTAAGCAAAATACGCCCTGCTGTAGGACTATAAAGTCCGGTCAAGAGCTTGATCAAAGTTGTTTTACCTGCGCCGTTTTTGCCTACGAGCGCAAGCGCTTGCCCTTGCTGAACGTTTAGCGATACATCTTTGAGCACGTCGGTTTCAGTCAAGGGATAACGAAACGAAACCCCTTGCAACTCGATACTCTCAATCGTGCCCTCCCACACCTCGCCAGCCTCTAAGTCGCGGGTCGGCAATTCTAAAAACTCGAACAAGTTACGCATGTACAAGAGGTTTTGATAGATACCGGTGAACCCTGACAAGAGCGTCGAAAACTGCCCCTGTAGCTGCGCAATGCCCTGAATAAAGAGCCCGAAGTCGCCGACGCTGACCAAGCCCCGTGCGGCTCGCCGGAGCACGAGGAGCGTCGCTGCGCCGATAAACCCCGCCGACGCTGCCGATGCACCGAGCCCCCACAAGCTGCGCCGCGTAACGAGCGACACGAGCTGGGCACGAAACTTCGCGTAATATGCCCCCCAGCGCGAGATAAGGTAGTCTTCAAAACCGAAGAGCCGCACTTCTTTTACAGCGGTGTCGTTGGTCAACAAGTAGCCCAGATAATTTTGGATGCGGGCGTCGGCCACCTGGCGGCGGAGCATCCGGTAACCCTCGGTACCAAAACGGCTGGTAACCCAAACGCCGGGTAGGGTCGCCAGCAAAACAAGGGGAACGACGGCGATACCGAGCTGCGACAACAGGGCGCTGACGGTCCCTAGAGTAATCAGCGACTGCACCAGCGACACGATCTGAGTAAACACGCCGAGCGGCCGCGAACCCACCTCGCGGTAGGCGTTTTGCAGGGTATCGTAGGTTTCGGCGTCTTCAAACTGGGCGAGCTCGAGACTCGAGGCCTTGTGCAAAATACGGAGGCTGATCCGGTTCTGCAGTGCGTCGCCTAAAAGCTCGCGGTTGGTGCCTTGCGCCGCGGTTAAGATGCTCGAGACGACCCCTACCCCGACCTGCAACGCCAGCAATCCCAAAAGCCGGTTGAACGCGGCTTCGGGTGTTCCTAAGCGACCCTCAATCGCGCCTGCCACTGCATCGAGCAAGAGTTTGCTGATCCAGATCGTAACGGCAGGGATAAACGCCTGGATCAGGCTAAGCCCTGCAGCAACGAGCGTTTGCAGTGGGCTGGTCGACCATACGAGTTGAAGTGTCGCTAATAGGTCACGACCGTAGATACGCCAAGAGACATTGGCAACCGGGACTGCTCGCTTAAACACGTTCCTCCTTGTCTTTTCGTTTCATGCTTATTGATACGTCCCCTGAAGAGGGTTTGCTCCACGCATGATTAAAGCACCCCGAGCCACAAACTTTTACAGGAACCTGTACGTCGCACGTCCAAGAGTGCTGATGGTATCTAACCGCTCGCTCGTAGTGATCACCGACGTATGAGCCAAGTAGGCGTTCCTGTCAGCGCCTTGGCTGCTTGCGGGTAGTGCTTTCCAGCTTCGCCTCGCTAGGTGGCTTCTCAAGACACGCCGTCTTACGACCGAACCCGTTCTGCCACCTCGTCCCGAGCTTTGGCACTATAGACCTCGAGCGGCCCTAACTCAAGGAGCGGCGTCAAGGTGACCTTATCGCTCCGCCCTTGCCGAACCCCGTCGGCCCAGGCAATCTGCACGTTCGGCCCTATTAAGACAAGACCCACACCTCTCACATGGTAGTGCTTCGTCGCGCTACCCGTGGCGTAGACGCTGACCATGACCCAAGCGGTCGTCGTCATCTGCGTATTCCACCGAACTTGGGCAGTCAAGGGTCTTCCTCAGCTTCCGTGCATCAGGCCAGCAAAACTCGCGCGCGGAGTGAGGTCGAAGTTGGCCCGACCATACATCATTCGCTTGACGAGTTTGAGTTTGTTGACTTGACCTTTTTGCCCGTTACTCCACGGTAGCGTTAAGGCGGCCTCTTTACAGACGCACAGCCAAACTAGAAGATAGCCCCTTGCGACCTTCATTCGTGAGGTGCACAATGCGGCTTCCTTCGTTTTGAAGTAACCACTTCCGTTCAAAGAAGCTCTGGGTGAGCGCCGCCCCCAACGCCCCTGCAAGATGATAGCGCCGCTCCGTCCAGTCGAGACACTGCCGAGCAAAGCCACGCCTCTGCATTTTGAGTGCGTCGGTGTCGATGTCGAACGTTCTAAAGCCCCTTTCACCCTCGGTCGTAAGCTCAAAGTCTTTGCCCGCCGCCCTCAGCCAACCTTTACCGAGGCACGCGTCCGTGACCGCCACGCCTAGCTTGCCCGCCAGGTGGTCGTAACAGGTGCGCGCAAACCCGAGGGGCTCGAGCGTCAAGGCGTTCTCTCGTGGAGCGTCCGCTCGGGGCGCAAGCACCATGAGTGCTTCCACCGCCTCGGCAACCTCTGCACCTGCCAGGCGGTAGTAGCGGTGCCGACCGTGCTTTTCACCTATGAGCAGCCCACCTTCGCAAAGTTTGCCGAGGTGGGCGCTAGCCGTCTGCGGGGAGATGTTCGCGCATCTTGCCAGAGCGCTCGCAGGCAAGCCGTCTACATCGAACAGCGCCACGAGCATCTGCGCCCGGGCGGGGTCACCGATAAGCCGGGCGGCTGAAGAGATAGCCTTCGCGTTCATAGTTCGACGGTACCTGAAACATTGCTGTGATGTCAAAGGGTAACCTCGTTTTTTATGAACGCAACCGTTCTCTTCGCTGTTTTGGACTTTCCACAAACCACACATCGTCGCCCTGTGAGAGGACAAGTGGGATGACGAACACCGTGTTTCTCCAATCCGAGGTAAGTGACCCCTACGCCGTCTACGAGCAAATGTTGGCGCGTCACCCTATCGTCTATGATGAAGCGAATCGGCTCTGGGCGGTTTATGGCTATGGAGCTTGCCAGGAGGTATTAACGGCGAGCAGCGCACACATACCCGCTCAGAGCCAGGCGAACATCGAGCGGATGAACCCCTACGCCCGTGCCATCTTAGAAAACCTAGTACGGCTCAGAAACCCACCCGAGCACGCCCGACTGCGCCCGCTCGTCACCGACTTGTTCGGGAGGATGAAGCACGTGCCTGCTGGTGAGCTGCTCGAGCCGCTGCTGCTAACGCCAACCACGACGCTCGAGTGGGTGGATGTGGTTTGCAAGAGACTCCCGGCCCTCTCTGTGCTGCGCGGTTTCGGTTTTTCAGAGAACGACACCGCAGCTCTTTTGGAGAGCGTCGCCACGCTCTGTACCTTCATGCGACCCGAAAAGTCGGCGGGGGTCGTGGCAGAACTCAATACGGTGGCAGCGGAGGTATATCCACGGGTGGAACGTCATCTCACGAAGACTGGCGTGCTCGCTGGGGTCGCGGGCGTTACCGCGCCCGCGACGCGCAGTGCTCTAGTCGCCAACTTCATCGGCTTCGTGATCCAGAGTTATGACGCGGGCCGCGGCCTCCTGAGCAATACTCTGTTACAGGTTCTCAATCACGGCTCTGAGCATAGCGGCGACGAGGCATACCTCCGCCGGGCAGTTACGGAATCCCTTCGTTTCGACCCTGCGATTCATAACACCCGCCGTGTCATGCGTGAGGACACGACAGTAAAAGGGCAAGTCCTGAAAGCAGACGAGGCGGTGCTAGTCGTGCTGGCTGCGGCCAACCGCGACCCGCAAGTGTTCGAGCATCCGCGGCAGTTCGATATGGACCGTGACAACAACGGCGAGCACCTAACCTTCGGTGCGGGCATCCACAGCTGCATGGCGAAGCATCATGTGGTCGAGCTGACGGTGGGTGCAATGGCTCACCTGTTTACCCGCTTCCCGAACGTCGCACTGCTCGACGAAACCCTCGCCTACGAGCCGGTGGTCAACGCTCGCCTACCCAAAAAGATGATGCTCGGCTTTTCAGCTTAAGGAGATGACCTGGTGAACAAAGAGAGACAGGTAGCCCTCGCCGAGAGGTTTAGAGACCTCCACACCGCCCCTGACCTCCTGGTGCTACCCAACGCTTGGGATGCGGGAAGCGCCATCATTTTTGAGAAGGAAGGCTTCAGTGCGGTCGGCACGACAAGCGCAGGCATCGCCTACTCGCTGGGCTATCCAGACGGTGAACAGGTCACGCTGGGCGATCTGCTCGAGGTAGAAAAGCGCATCCTGCGGCGGCTCAGTGTCCCCCTAAGTGTGGACATTGAAACGGGCTATGGTGACGACGTAGCACAGGTCGTTAATTCAGTCATGCAAGTTGTCGAGCTTGGAGCCGTGGGGATCAACTTAGAGGACGGCCTTAGCGGGGCGTCACCGAGGTTATTCGATTTGATGGAGCAATGCGAGAAGATTGACGCTCTAAGTAGGCTTAGAAAGTCGATAGCTGTCCCCTTCGTCATCAACGCCAGAACCGATGTTTTTTGGTTGCAGGTGGGCGATGCTGAAGCCAGGCTGGCTGAGGCTGTCGAGCGCGCCTTGGCGTACCTGGAAGCCGGAGCGGATTGTATCTTCGTTCCCGGCCACCTCGAGCCAAGCCTCGTTCGGGAACTCACCGCTGCTATCCCCGGCCCCCTCAACATCATCGCTACGCCTGACTGCCCGAGCGTCGCCGAGTTGGAGGGGTTAGGCGTAGCTAGGCTCAGTCTCGGCTCCGGCCCAGTAAGGGCCGCACTAGGCATCACTCAGAAGATTGCCCGAGAGTTGAAACGCCGAGGAACGTACACGAGCATGTACGAAACAACTATTTCCTATGAGCAAGCCAATCTCTTGTTTAGCTGACGAAGCCCGCCTTATGCGGTATTTGAGCGCCACAACTGCGTGCCAACGTCAACGACCCAACTCTTACTCTTCACTTGCCTGCCATGTTGGGAGTACACTATTACCAATATGACGACATGGACGCCTCCTCGAACCATAACACTGAGCCCCGGACGCACTCTGACCGAACACGTCTTCGGCAAGCACTACACGACCGACGCGGCACGCCATCAGATCGGCGAGGGCTTCGACGCGGACGTGTTCAGACGTTTCGAAAAGGCTGTACTTGCCCCACGCGGGTCGCTTGCCGAACACCTGGGGGTCAGCGAGCGTACCTTACTGCGCCGCCTCCACGAGAACAAGCATTTCAGCGCCTCCGAAAGCGACCGGCTCTACCGGCTGATCGACCTTTACAGCCAGGCAGCGGACGTCTTGGGTAGCCTCGAGGCCGCCAGGGAGTGGATGACCGGTCCGGCGGTGGCGCTCGGGGATCAGACGCCCCTGTCTTATGCCACGAATGAAGCGGGTGCCAAACGTGTTGAGCAACTTCTTACCCGCATTGATGACGGTGTCTACAGCTGAAAGCGTTCAGAGTCAGCAAGGCGAAGTACGCCAGCACAGCCTTCGAGGGGGTAGGCAGCAAAAAGGCAGGGGGTCGTTGGAACAGTCCCGGTCACGCCGTCGTCTATGCAAGTGAGAACCGCGCGACTGCTGCTCTGGAGATTCTCGTGCACATCAGACGGGCACAGCTGCTCAGGGACGACTACGTCATCTTCGAGCTCGACGTTCCCAAAAATTTGGTGGTCACGCTCGAACCACACGCGTTAGCTCAGGAGTGGGACGCCCCCATCGAGACGACCGCCAGCACCGACATCGGCGACGCCTGGTTCGACGCCCGTGCGAGCGTGGCCTTGAGGGTGCCCAGCGTCGCTATCCGAGGTGAGATCAACGTGCTGCTCAATCCTGAGCATCCGGACTTCGACAAGGTGGCTATTCATCCACCCGAGCCGTTCTTGTTTGATAAGCGGCTAGGTCAGTAAGGTTGCTGCCTAACCTCATGCAGCAACCTTATGCGGCAGTTGGGCCGTAACACTGCGGTAGACATGCGGCACTTTTGCTGATCCGGATCCGGTTGTTACTTCGAAATCACGCCCGCCCTTGTAAAATGAAGCTACTGAATTATGAGACTCCGATGGTCGTCGAACGTTTTCAGATCAACATTCCGCAGACGACTTTAGACGACCTGAACGAACGTTTGGCGCGCGCCCGTTGGCCCGACGAGATCGAAGGGGCAGGCTGGGACTACGGTACGAACGCGGCTTACCTCCGCGAGCTGGCTCATCACTGGCAGCACCACTACAACTGGCCTAAGCACGAAGCCGACCTGAGCGTGTTCAACCACTTTCGTGCCGAGATAGACGGCCTCGGACTTCACTTTATCCACGACAAAGGCAAAGGGGCTAAGCCGCTCCCCCTACTCCTGACCCACGGCTGGCCTGATTCCTTCTGGCGCTTCTCCAAGCTCATTCCCACGCTTACCGACCCCGAAAGCTACGGAGGGCAAGCGGAAGACGCCTTCGACGTGGTGGTGCCGAGCATCCCTGGCTTCGGCTTCTCGGATAAACCAACCCGGCGCGGCATGACCAACGTCAAGGTCACGGAACTTTTCGCCCAGCTCATGGCCGAGTTGGGGTATGAGCGCTACGCAGCGCACGGCGGCGACTGGGGCCGCGGTATCACGGCTTCCTTGGGGGCGGCGCAAGCGGCCAGCGTGGTAGGTATTCACCTTACCGACGTCCCGTACCGGCACCTTCTCAGGCAGCCACCCGAGGAGCTATCCGAGGCCGAACAGGCTTATCTCGAGGCGGGTCAGGCGTGGTCGAGGACTGAAGGTGCCTACGCTGCCATCCAGGGCACCAAGCCCCAAACCCTTGCTTACGGCTTGACCGATTCCCCTATAGGTCTCGCGGGCTGGCTGCTCGAGAAGTTTCGTGCCTGGAGCGACTGTCACGGAAACGTCGAGAACAGCTTCTCCAAAGACGAGTTGCTGACTAACATCATCTTGTACTGGGCGACCCAAACCATTAACTCGGCCAACAGGCTCTACTACGAAACGCAGCACATGGCGCAAGAAGCCCCTCAGGCGCGTGTCGAGGTTCCTACCGGTCTCGCCATCTTCCCTAAAGACCTCGTGGCTGCTCCCCGTGAGGTTGCCGAGCACCTTTACAACGTACAGCGGTGAACGGAGATGACGCGTGGGGGGCACTTTGCGGCCTTCGAGGAACCCGAGCTGCTAGTAAACGAGTTGCAGGAGTTTTTTCGTCCCCTCCGTTAAGTCGACTAGGTCAGCGCGGCCACCATCCTTTTACGTTGGGTTGCAACACTTCTCTGAGCGATACCGTTGCCGAACTTGGGGAGCGGCGTGAGGAGCGGCTAAGCTGAGGCGACCAGGAGGCTCAAATGTCGCTTCAGCAGAGCAACCCGATGTTCGTTCCTGAAGAAACAGCCCGCGTTGCCAAAGCTATCTACCGCAAAGGCAACTTAGCGATCCATCTACGCGATGAACTGGCAGGCATCTACCGCGACGAGCTATTCGCCGACCTGTATCCAGTTGTAGGGCAAGCGGCTGCGGCACCCTGGCGACTCGCCTTAGTGACCTGCTGCAATTCGCCGAAGACCTGTCCGAATTTCTGACGCCACCGATAAAAACTCCACTCGCTAATGCCGAGGGTGCGGCACGCCTCAGCAGCGGTCTTTCCCTGGTTCGTCTCACGCTCGACCTGGCGCAAGGTATCAATGATCTGTTCGGGTGTGTGAGTCTTTCGCATCGTCATTCCTCTCAGCCTGACTCACATCTTTTCTGGCTTGGGTTTTAGGGGTCACATCACACCCGACTGGTGCAGGCTCGGCGTGAGCCCCAGATACGCACCCACGCCGCTAATCTGTCTCAGGGTTTGCGTCTCGGGGTAGCGTTCTTCCACCAGTCGTTGGATTGATTGTCTCATTACAGCTTTCAATCTGCTTGCTCAGCTCAGCGAGCGTCTTTAGCATCGGCACCAGTGCGGGTCGAAGCGGCTCAGGCAGGTGATCTATAACCTTGCTATGAAAGCTGGCACTCGAGCATCTTGGTAAGTAGCCTCCGAAGGACTTGACGACACCCCGGACATGGTTGATGAGCCGCGTGCGCGTTTTGACTAGGGTGTCGCGAGCGCGTATGAGTGCCAGATCGGCTTGAGCGATTTCGTTGCGGTGTTCGATAGGAGCCAGTAATTTGGGGTCGAGCCTAGCAACGCGCGCCAGATTCTCCGCGTCCGACCGATCACTTTTTCGCTCATTCCGGTAGATGAAACCGAGTTTGCGAGCGTTGGCTACCAAGACCTCGTGACCACACATAGCCAGCAGTCGACTCACCCACGGGGAGTGCTTACCCGTTTCCACGGCGACGCGCATTACTTCGTGACTTGCAAAATACCGTTTGAACCTTGTCGGGTCGGTGGTAGGCAAGCGCATCTCTTCGATCAGCTCACCGGTTGCTGTGTCGACAATGTAGAGGTAGCTGTACTTGTCACCCAGATCGAACCCTGCGGTCATCTGTTTTTCTGCTTGGCTACACTGCGTCATCCTCACCCTCCTTCTCTGGGCCACCCTAGTCCACATCTTTGACAAATCCAGTTTGAGGGTACTGCGGCTCAGGGGGCGGCCTTCTCATTCCATCTGGTATAACGTTGTCAAGTCATCATGCTAGCCGAGCCAGGAGATAGAGTACGTTTGAGATGTCGAAACAGTTCACGAGCGATGTAGGTTTTGAAGATACGCAGAGAGGCTCGTTGCGTTTTGCCCTGAGCCTTGAGCTTTGCCAGCAGCGTCTTAGTCCGTTCGTCACAACGACTTCTCGTTAGCGCGATGATGTGGAGTGCCCAATTCAGACGGCGGTTGCCGCCGTGGTTGAGCTGCATCCGGCTGTTCTTGCCACTGCCTCGTTCGACCGGGGCAGCACCGCAGTAGCTGGCGAACTGGCCTTCATTTGCAAAACGTTCGATCGTACCGACTTCGCCCAAAATGACGCTAGCTACCACGGGTCCAACGCCTAAAAGCTCCAGCAACGTAGGTGCAGAAGCCTTGACCCGCGTCTTCATCTGTTTAGCCAGCTCGGTAAGTTGCTCTTGCAAGACCTGAATGACCTGCGTCAAAGCAGGACGGACAGACGAACCTGCACCGAGTGCTTGTAAGGCCATCTTGTTGGCTTTGAGTTGCTCGGACAGACGCCTTTGAGTCCGCGTCAGGTCTTGCAACTCACGCTGCTGTTCCCCAGGTTGAAAGGGAGGCAGTTCAGGATTAGCCATGAGCGCTCTCGCGGCGTTTTGGGCATCCACGACATCGTTTTTCTTTCTACTCAGACGAGCGCGATACTGACTGGTGAGATTTGGAGGGATGTGGCAAACCACCTCGCCCTGCTCAAGTAGTTCATTCACGAACGGCAGGATGTAGCGGTTGGCTGCTCCTTCGACGGCCCAACGACGTTCCGAAAAAGAGCGTGCAAAGCAGTGAAGCTGCGTTAGACCTTCGGCATTATTGGTTACCGTCAAAAATGCCAGCGTGCTGCCGTGCTCATCAAGCGCAGCTACAGTATGGCCGTCTGGATGCGGGTCAAGACCTATTGTGACCATGTCGCCTTACACCTCCTATGATGAGGTAGGCACGGCGTACGCATGTCTGAACGGATCATGCCTTACGGCAGCCTGGTATCCGGCGTTATGCCGTGCCCTAATCGTTGGTGAGGTGTGCAAATCAAGTTACAGCCACATCATTAGGCTGACAGAACCTGGGCAACACCCCAAGCTCGTTATACAGACGGAACCCTTCAAATCTCTGGCTCTAGCATCGCTAGCCGTTCGCGTACCTTATCGCTGATGGCGGTCAGCATCGCCATTTCTTCCTCGCTGAGATGATCAATGACGACGGAGCGGATGTCAGCTACGTGCTGCGGAAGCGCGGTTTTGATCAGCTCTCTGCCCTGTGAAGTGATGGCAACGACCGCACTCCGCCGGTCGTCGAGGCACCGCTCGCGCGACACTAGACCCCGAGTCTGCATCCGGCCCAAGTGTTGAGAGAGACGACTCTTCTCCCAGCGCAGCAAGTGAGCGAGCTCGAAGGACCGCAACCGCCCCTCAGATGCCTCCGAAAGGTGGGCCAAGACCCGGAAGTCGGCGCTCGAGAGGCTACAACGGCTGCGCAGCTGCCTGTCGAGGAACTCGCCGAGGTCTTCTTGCATCGCTATTAAGCTGCGCCAGGCTCGCTCTTCTCGATCATCCAGTCCATCCAGCAATTTCACGTTAATCATACCTATCATTCTAGCATTTAGTTGACATGGTAACCATCTAAGCATAGAGTGTAGTTAACATGGTAACCATTAGGAGGTTATATGACCCCAGTACGTAAATGTAGCCCGTTATTTTGCATACGGCCAGTCAAGACGCCATCAGGTCCTCGGTTGTCGTCCGCCGCAGGTCGGCCTCACCTGCACTTAACCAATCCGGGTAACCCAAACTTACGCAAGACCCGTTTAGCCTAAAGGAGACCGAAATGAAGATTGTGACGATTGGACGAGGGAAGATCGGTGGAGGGCTAGCCAACCTTTGGCGGAACGCAGGCCACGAGGTCGACGGGCTTGGGCGTGATGGTGGGGATGCATCGAGCGCGGACGTCGTCCTGATCGCCGTGCCCGGCGCAGAGATCTCACCCGCCTTGAGCAAGGTGACAGGACTCGCGGGGAAGATAGCGATCGACGCTACGAACATCCTGCCCGCGCGTCACGGCGACTTCGAGTCCTACGCCCACGAAGTGAAGTCTTTCACCCACGCCCCGGTTGCCAAGAGCTTCAACATGAACTTCGGGAAGCTGTTCGGCGCAGCGCGGGAGCAGCGAGTGCGACCGAGCAACCTGTACGTCGCCGACGACGGTGCCCGCGACGTCACTGAGCAGCTTATCCGCGATGCCGGGTACGATCCGGTCAACGTTGGGGACCTGTCACGAGCCCGCGACTTCGAGAACGCGGTGTGGCTACTGATCGGTATTCAGCCGGTCGGCGGGGTGTTCTACCGATTCGCCGTGCCTGGCGAGCTCTGATCAAATTGACCGGCGCATGAGGGTTCGTCAATCCGGACCCGCTGGCCAGCCGAACGTCCACGTAATTGTCATCACCAAGAGGAGAACATATGAAAGCAGCAATTGTCCGAGGCTCCAACCAGACACCCGTTTACGGGGAATTCGACGAGCCCAGGCCGCGGGACGGCCTGGTGGTAATTCGTGTCGCAGCCTCCGCGCTCTCCAACGTCACGCGCGCGCGGGCAGCGGGTAACCACTACTCGACGACAGGCGGGTTCCCCCTCGTGCCTGGCATTGACGGCGTCGGCCGGACGGAGAGTGGTGCGCGCGTCGGGTTCCTGCTGCCGGAAGCACCCTTCGGCGGCATGGCTGAAAAGACGCTTGTGCGAGAGGCACTCTGCCTACCGGTCCCAGACAACGTCAGCGACGCGCTCGCTGCGGCGATCATCAACCCGGGTCAGTCACCGATTGGCGCACTGCGCAACCGTGCAGCTTTCCAGCGCGGCGAGAGCGTCTTGATCAACGGTGCGACAGGCACGACCGGGCAGGTCGCCGTCCAGATCGCTAAGTATCTAGGTGCCGACCGCGTAGTCGCCACTGGCCGCAGCTCCGACGCGCTGGCCAAGCTTATCGAGCTGGGGGCTGACGCCACCGTTGACCTCACTGCCGATGCCGACGTCATCCGAGACTCGCTAGCGGTGCACCTCGCCGACGGCGGCATCGACGTCGTCCTCGACTACCTCTCCGGCCTGCCCACTGAGACCGTCATGGCGGCCGTCGCCGGTAGCCACAAAGCGGCCAAGCCAGTCCGCTACATCATCGCCGGCACTGCTGCGGGCGCATCAATCAACGTGCCCACCAGTGTGCTGGGGTCCACCCCACTCCTGCTAATGGGCAGCGGGATCGGAGCGGTGAGTGTGCCTGACATCGTGCAAGCGGCCGCAGACGCCCTACAGATCGCTGGATTGGCGAACCTGCAGGTCGACCTGACCGAGATACCACTGTCCCAAGTTGAGGAGGCGTGGGTTGCCAACCACGACCGTAGCCGCGTCGTCTTCACAATCTGACTGGTCGCTCGAATGGCTGAGGAACGTGCACAGAGCGAAGCCTGAAGGGGTCCGAGTATTAGTAGGAACGGAGTAAGCCAAGAAAAGGAGCACGAATATGACAGCTCAACCTACCAACATTTAGGCCGCAACACCGTTTTGAGCCCCGCACAGCGCGGGGTCCACACAGGCTTAACTTCTACAGCTAAACCCGCCGGAGGCGCTGAAAAGGTCTAAGCTGGTCGGTGCTCCAGGGTGACGTAAGCGTCACGGCCAGCTCCAAGACCCGCAAACAGCAGCGCCACCGTAACTGCGAACAGCAGGGCTAACGGCAAACTCCACGACCGCGTGAGGTCGTGAAGAACGCCGAAAAGAAAAGGACCAGCTGCAGCTAAGAGATACCCGGCCGACTGAGCCATCCCTGAAAGCGCGGCGGCCCCCGCAGCGTCGGCTGTGCGCAGCGCGAACAGGGTGAGCGCCAAGCTGATGCTCGCCCCCTATCCGAGCCCTAAAAGCGACACCCAGAGTACAGTCAGCACACTGCCCGAGAGCAGAAGGCCCAAGATGCCCGCGCCGCTCGAGAGGGCCGCCGCCGCGAGCAGATCGCGCTGAGCAGGGCGGCGTCCGGCGAGTATCGGCGCGATCAGCGCCGCCGGGATACCGACGAACTGCATGAGCGAGACCATCCAGCCCGCCTGGGCCGCGCTCATGCCGCTGTCTTGCAAGACCTCGGGCAGCCAAGCGATGCTGGCGTAAAACACCACCGACTGCAACCCCATAAACAAGGTGACTTGCCAAGCGAGCGGGGACCGCCACAGGCCCCCTTGAGCGGGGACAGCAGCGGCTGAGGCCACAGGTCTCTCTCCGCGCAGCAGATAGAGCCAGACGACGGCGGCGACAAGCGCAGGAAGCGCCCAGACCCCGAGTGCGCTGCGCCAGCCGACGTTTCCTTGCTGGACTTGGGCTAAGGGAACGCTCACACCTGCGCCGAGCGCCGCGCCGGAATTCATCACGGTGATGTAGACGCCCATCAGCAGGCCGGTGTGCTCGGGGAACTCGCGTTTCACGAGGCTCGGCAGCAGCACGTTGCCGACGGCTATGGCTAGGCCCAACAAGGTGGTCCCGGCGAACAGGGCGACGACCCCCGTGCTATCCCCGCCGCAAGGAGGAGCAGGCTGCCCGTCAGTACACGCTTCAGCCCGAACCTGCGGGCCAGCGCGGGCGCGGGGAGCGAAAGGGCGGCAAAGCAGAGCAGCGGCAGGGTGGTCAAAAACCCCGCCGCCCCGCTCGAGTGATAAACCAAGTTCTAAACCTCCGCTTCAGTTCCGGCTTCTTCGCCGCAGGCTATAACAGGGGGGCTACCGCAGCCGTTATGGGCACTTCTAGCACCGTTGGCCCGGGGCGGCGCAGGGCAGCTTGTAGGGCCTCGGCCAAGGCGTCCTTTGTAGCGACACGAAAGGCGGCGCAGCCGTAACCCATCGCCAGCGCGACAAAATCAATGCCAGGAAGGTCCAGGCCGGGCGCGCCGGGCGTCTGCTGCTGGGCGGCAAAGGCTTTGAGAATGCCGTATTCCTGATTGCGTAGTACCAGAAACACCACCGGCAGCTGGTGTTGAGCCGCCGTATACAGCGCCTGAACGGAATAATTTGTCGCGCCGTCGCCTAAAACGGCCAGTACCGGCCGCTGGCGACCGGTGTCCTGCTCGGCCAGCGCCCAGCCCACCGCTGGCAAATAGGGAAAACGAGCGGGGCCGGGTGATGGGCACCCATTTATGAAACTCTGTCACATTAGAGGTAGACTCCAGCAGCAGCACCGCGTCGTCCGGGCGGTTGGCTTGTAGGGTTGCAAAGACCTCGGCCGGTACGAGCACCGCACCCGGTGGGTCAGGTAGGTCGCGCGCCACGCTGCGCGGCGGCGCGGCTGGATAGGACCCCGGCTCTACCAGCTCGAGCAGGGCTTCCACCGCCAGACGGGTATCGGCCAGCAGGCTGTCGCCTATAGGGGCGCGCGCAGCCTCGGCCGGGTCGTCGGTGATATGCAGCAGCCGCGCCCCAGCCGGCAGGTAGTCGCCCGGTACGTAAGGGTAGTAGCGAAATACGGGCGCGCCCACCACCACTAGATCGTGGCCCGCGAGTTGCTCGCTCAGCGGCGCGATAGCGAAGGGCAAAAACCCTTGAAACAGCGGATGCTCTTCCGAAAACGCGGCCCGCTCACTTTCGGGCGGAGCCCAGACGGGCACCTTTAGGGTTTCGGCCAGCCGCTGCGCCGCGTCCCAACCGTCAGCGCGGTCTAGGGCGGCCCCTAATACCAACACCGGGCTTTTGGCCTGGCTGATGTGCTGGGCGAATTCTTGTAAGCGGGCCGGGTCCGGCCCTACACGCTGGCTGAGCGTACGCACGGCGGCGCTGCCCAGAGCCGACTTTGCAAAATCGTCCATCGGCAAGGATAAGAAAACCGGCCCGGCCGGAGGCTGCACCGCCGTGGCGTAAGCCCGCATCAGCGCAGCGGGCACATCGGCGGCCCGCGCGGGCTCGTAACTCCACTTCACCCAAGGGCGCGGCGTCTCTACAGCCTGCACGTTGGTGAGGTAGGGCTCTAGCAGCAGCATGTCCCGGGTCTGCTGCCCAGCCGTGACGATCAGGGGCGTTTTGTTGTAAAAGGCGCAGATCAAGTTACCCACCGCGTGACCCACGCCTGCAAAGGTGTGCAGATTGACCAGCGCCGGCCGACTGTTCCCTTGCGCGTACCCGTCGGCCATTGCCAGTACGGAGGCTTCTTGCAAACCCAGCACGTAGGTAAAGTCAGCCGGAAAATCCTGTAAGAAGGGCTCTTCAGTAGACCCGGGGTTCCCGAAAATGGTGGTTAGGCCCAACTGCCGCAGCAGGTCGTAAGTGGCCTCTCGAACGGTGGGTGTCATGGGTAAACAGGCTCCTAAACATAGTGGACCTTCCGATCCACTGCTGAACTTGTACGAAAAGTCGGTTAAACAAGACTCTTCTGTTCTGTTGTCCTGCTTGCGACCGCTCAAACTTTTTGCCGTATGGCGGCGAGTACGGAATGCAAATCCCGCAGGCATGGTCTCTTAGTGTGGTGCTAGAGTGCGCAGCATTCTCTGAGAGCGTTGCGTCCCGGATGGTACCCGCTACACCACACAGTTGCTTCTCGAGTTTGTTTGAAGCAACCGTGTGAGTATTCGCGCTGAGGGTTGACGTAACCGATCCGGGTTTTACTGCCGGACAAACGCCAGCGTGTCCGCAATCATCTGGTCGGAATTGGTCGCGTAGAAGCCGTGCGGGTGGCCTTCGTACTCGATCAGCTGCGAGCTTGGAATCATGCAGTGGGCGCGTCGGGCAGTCGCTTCGATGGGCAAGGGCTTGTCCTCGGTGCCATGCAAAATCAGCGTAGGTACGCTTAGCGCGGGCATGTCGCCTGTGAAGTCACCAAAAGAAAACGAATGCGCCATGTCGATGAGCGGCTTCATTCCGGCAGTAAGGGCCGTGGTCACTGCCGCTTCGAGCACGTCTTTACTCGCGGTGTGGGTCCCACCTACACCGTAAAAGGGCGGCAAAAAGGTGTGCCTAAAGAACGCCGCCGGGTCCTCCTGAATCCCCTGGTTGATGGGATCAAAGCTCGAGCCTGGGTTGCCGTGCGGGTTGTCTTTAGACTTGAGCACCCCCGGCGTAACCGAGGCGTAAAGCCCGACCTTGATGACACCCTTGCCGTCATGTCGGCTCATGTAGCGCGCCGCTTCGCCGCCGCCCATCGAGTAGCCGATCACCGTGACGTCTTTCGTAGCGCCCGTGGCTTGCATCACGTCGGCGAGGTCGTCGGAAAGCGAATCCCAGTCGTAGCCCCCCAGGGCTGGCTCGACCGGCCCATCCCGCGCCGGTCGTAGTTGAGCACCCGGTGTCCGGCTTCGGCGAGTTTCATAGCGAGGCGGTCGAGGCTGTCGGCGTTGAGCGGCCAGCCGTGTATGAGGATAACGGGGCGGCCGCTACCCCACTCTTTGACGTAGAGTTCTGTGCCGTCGCGAGTTCTGATTCGGGGCATACGTTGCCTTTCCACTGCTTGGGGCCTGGTTGCTGGGGCCGCTGCTGCCGTGGACACACCGACGCTCGCGGCGGCGACTCCGGCGGCAACTCCGGTTGCGACTTTTAAGAAATTCCTGCGTTCCATACCTCTGCTCCTGACGCGTCTTACGGGCGCTTGGTCGGTTCAGCCTCTTAACGGGCAAGCGTTGTCTGCTTCTCCGTTAGGCGAGAGTTCGCCGCTACTCATCGAGCGGTTTACCTGTTTCGGTTTTTTAGCTGATGAGCTTCCAGGCACTACGAAAACCCAGGTCCAGCGGCTCTTGTAGGGTAATCCCGAGAAAGCCCAAACCTTCCAGCTGCCGCGCCCGGCGCAACGAACCGGCGTCCACCGCCACGAGTCCACTGTCCCGGACCAGCGCAGCGACGGTCTCTTTTGCGTCCGCGTCATCCCCGGCGATCAAAACGTCGAGCGGCTGACCCGCGACCTGACTATCAACTAGAGTTGGCGCGAACGTCGTGTTAAACGCCTTGACGATCCGTGTCCCCTCGGAGGCCGCCTTCGCGATCTCCTCAGCCGCCGAACTGTCGGGCGGGGTCACAAGATCATCCATTGTGTCCCAGTTCACCGGATTGGTGGTGTCCACGACGACCTTGCCGGAGAGCGCCTCACCGTACCGCTGCATGATGGGCACAGCGGCCTCAAAGGGGACGGCAAGCACGACCACATTGCCCGTGATGGGATCACCCGTCGTGCCGGAGCCGACCGACCCGCCGAGTTCACCCGCGAGCGCCTCAGCCTTGTCAGCCTCCGTGCCTAGCAGCGTGACGTTGTGACCTCCGGCGAGAAAGCGAGTCGCAAGGCCTCGAGCCATGTTTCCAGTACCGAATATCGTAATGTTCACCTCTTTGCCCCTTTCTTTTCACGCTTTGCTTACCACCTCTGTATAGGTAAACGGAACATATTCCGTTTAGTTTAGCGTGAAAACCCACCGTCTTTGGCGGTGGTGATGTAACGTCGGCTATGCCTTACTGTTTCGCCTGGGACACATAGGTCGTACCCTAAGGCGTGGGGAAGTATAGAAAGCTTGCGCACGTTGTCTATCAGTGTAATTACCACATTGTGTGGGTGCCTAAATACCGTTACCGAGTGCTGACGGGTATGGTCAAAGAGTTGGTTGAGAAGGACGTCCATACGCTTTGTGAGTGGCGCTCTGTAGAAGTAATAGAGCTGAGTGTTCAAGCCGATCACATCCACTTGGTTTGTTCAATTCCTCCCAAGTTGTCAGTATCGGATTTCATGGGATTTCTCAAAGGGAAGCTTGCCATCAAGTTGTTCAAAAGCTAGCCAGGCTTACGGAAGAAACCATACTGGGGGAATCACTTTTGGACACGCGGTTACTTTGTCAACACTGTAGGTATAAACGAAGACCTGATCCGTCGTTATGTGAAGTACCAAGAGAAGCGCGAAAAAGAGGAAGAACGCAATCAGCAGGACTTTCTCTTCTAGAGTCATTTTCAAATCCACCGCCTCTGGCGGTGGTCGTTTAATTGCCGCTGTCGAAGGTGCATGGGAAGCCCAATCCCACTTGCTTGGTAGGGACGGGTGTTCAGGGCGTGCTTGAGGAGGTATTTTCTCAGGCTCAGGCGGCGGTGGAAGCAGAGCTGGCGCAGGTCTCGCTGTCGGATGTCAGCACGGCGTTTGAACCTACGGAGGTATAAGTCTGAAATTTTTTTGCCGCGAGTTGTAAGTTTTTTTACATGTTTCTCGTTCTCTCGTTTACTTTCTGCACAAAAGGAGTTTTTATGATCGGAATTACCGGCGCTACCGGCCACCTCGGCTACCTGACTGTACAGGCCCTGCTGAACCTAAGCGTGCCTCCTACCGAGATTGTGGCTCTCGTCCGCAACCTCGAGAAAGCGTCGGGGCTGAGCGCAAAGGGCGTGCAGGTGCGCCACGCCGACTACACCCAGCCGGAAACCCTGAGGGCGGCCTTACAGGGCATTGACAAGCTGCTGCTGATCTCGTCGAACGATGTCGCCAACCGCGTCGGCCCACAGCAGAATGTCGTGGCGGCGGCCAAGCAGGCGGGAGTAAAGCTGATCGCCTACACCACCATCCTGCGGGCCGACACCTCGACCATGCGGCTGGCCGAGGATCACAAGCACACCGAGGCGGCCATTCGCGAATCGGGCATTCCCTTCGTCTTCTTGCGCAACGGCTGGTATCTGGAAAACTATAACCCGGCGCAGGCCGCCGAGCACGGCGTGATCGCGGGCAACGCCGGAAAAGGGCTCGTGAGCGCCGCCGCCCGTGCCGACTACGCCGAGGCCGCGGCGGTGGTGCTGAGCCAAGACGGTCACGAGAACGCCATCTACGAGCTGGGGGGCGATGAGGGCTTCACGCTTGAAGAGCTGGCCGCCGAGGTGCAGGCGCAGAGCGGCCAGCCCGTCCGCTACCAAAATATGCCGGAGGCCGACTACGCCGCGATGCTGAAGGGTTTCGGCCTGCCTGACGCTATGGCAGAGAAGCTGGCCGATGCCGACATCAAATTGGAGAAGGGTGAGCTATACACCGACCATCGCGACCTGAGTAGATTGATCGGACGGCCTACCGCGACCCTCTCAGCGGGCGTCAAGGCTGCGCTTCAAGATTAAACAGATGGAATATACTCCTTCGTCCGCTAGTTCCCAAACGGCTACCGACTGGCCCTACCCACCCCGTCGCACCTGGCTGGCCATCTTGGCCATCGCTCTCGGCTCTTTCGCGCTGATCATCACCGAACTACTCCCGATCGCCCTGCTCAGTTCGGTCGCGACGGACCTGCGGGTGACGGAGGGCACAGCGGGACTATTGGTCGCCTTGCCCGCCATCGTTGCGGCCGTGACCGCCCTCACCATGGCCCTCACGGATGGGCGCACGGATCGACGCACGCTCCTTGTGGCCTTCACTGTGTTAATGCTGCTCTCCAACCTGCTCAGCCTCTTCGCTCCGACGTTCACGGTGATGTTGCTCGCGCGCGTGCTCATCGGTGTCGCCCTTGGCGGCTTCTGGTCCATCGCTGCTTCCCTGGCCCCACGCCTGGTTCGACCGGCGGCGGTGGGCTCAGCCACGGCTACGATCCTCAGCGGCGTCTCCATCGGTACGCTGATCGCCGTTCCCGCCGGAACTTTCATCGGCATCCAGATGGGCTGGCGAGCGGCCTTCCTCCTCACCGCCGTCCTTGCCGCCGCCGCTCTGCTCTTACAGCTGGTCCTGGTCCCGCACCTCCCGGCCCGTGCTTCGGCTGGATTGCAGGCCCTGCCGGAACTGCTTGCTCGCCTGCAGATGCGCGTGCTGCTTGGCGCGGTGCTGCTCGTCTTTATGGGCCACCTGGGTGCCTATACCTATATCAACCCTTTCTTACAAGCCCAGCTCCTCAGCCCTACGCTGATCACCACCGTGCTCCTCATTTATGGTGTTTCCGGCATCTTCGGCAATTTCCTAGCCGGTGCACGCGCCGCGCAGCACCCCCACTATCCTTATCCTAGTCGCGGTCTTAGGCCTGTCGATATTGGCAGCCCTAGTGTTGCCAGCCGCCCCCTGGATAGCGGCGCTCGCCCTGGCGGGCTGGGGTTTCGCATTCGGCGCGATTCCCGCATCTTTCCAAAGCTGGGTGTTTCAGGTTGCCCACGACGCCCCCGAAACCGGCTCCGCCATTCTGGTGGCCGCGCTACAGGTGGCGATCGCTTTGGGAGCGGCCACGGGCGGGCTGCTCGTCGATGCGGCCGGCCCGCGCGCCGCGTTGTGGTTCGGCGTCGCCCTTGCGGTCGCTGGCTTTATGCTGGTAAACGGCTGGGCGTCGGAGTTGACGATCGGCCGCTAGCACGCCTCAAACCTGGCTAAGCCCTACTCGAGCGCCCCAACCCCCGCCTTAATTACATGACCTCCCAGATCACCCGCGCCCTACAACGCCTAACAAAACGCCCGACCAACCACGAAAATACACCTTATTAAGACGTACAACCCTACCCTCACCACCCCCCTTAGAGCAACTCGAGCCTTCCCCTTTTGGTTTACCAGATAGTTTACTAATTGGGAGACCAGACTCGAGGAAAGAGGATGAGAAGATGGGTGCTCGAGGAGGTTGGTGGTTGTACGTTTTAATAAGGTGTATGGTGGTTTAGGAGGTGAGGGTTGTGGAAGGAGCTGAGAACCGAGCCGATAGGACCTACGCCCATTTTCACCGGGTTTTAGGGACGTTACTGACAGAACTGGGAGCGTTGCCAGGGGTGATCTGGCTGACCGACCAGCGGCACGTGTTGCGTGGTGACGGGGAGCGTAACGACTATGCTTGGGCAATCTACCGGGTAGGTGAGTTGGAGCCTTACCGTGAGTCGTTAGCTGAACTCGAAGCGGTGCAGCAGCGAGCCGTAACAGAAATGGGTTTAGGACAGGTTCCCAGAGAGCTGCTGTTACCGCAGGTGATCGAAGGAGTGACCCATGTCCAGCTGGGGGAAAGTGGGGGCTACCGGAGTTCTCCCAAGGAGAAGAAGGCTGTGTTGGCCATTCTCGAGACCGCCCTTAGAACCACCCGGAAGAATCTAGGTGAGTTCCAGCGGTATGGAGTGAAAGACGAGGGCACCCGGCGGTTGGGGGCTGAAGTCGAGGCTATCGAAAAGGTCAAAGAAACGGTATTGGAAGCGCCCGAGCAGCCCTACCGTGTCAGGGTCTGGCAGCCCCAACGGTTTAATCCCTATATCTACCAGGGTGACGCCGAGCCTAGACAAGTCAGGTGTCGGAAACATGGGCTGATTTTAGTAGGTGAGTCCATTGGGATGAGGCCGCCCCGTGAGGTAAGACGGGTGCGGAGCGATAAGCGCAAGCTCGAACCTTTATTCGCGTTTGGCAGGACGCAAGTCTATCTTGAACGCGACTGGCAGGCGGCGAAGGAATGAGCGACGTTGGCGAAAGGATAATCCATGAGTTGCAGGCGATCCGTAAAGCGCTCGAGGGTTCTAATAGCGAGCACCAGGCCTGACGATCTACACCGATGTTTCGTCAGCCCGCTGTACTACAATGACAAGCATGGTGGACACCGATCTTACCCTCACTCTCCCGCGTGACGTCCTCGAGTCCGCCCGCCTCAGCGTCCAGGAAGCCAAGCAGGAGCTCGCCGTAAGCCTCTACGCTCAGGGGCGTTTGTCGGTCGGCAAAGCCAGAGAACTCGCCGGGATGTCCCTCTGGGCCTTTCGCCAGCTGCTCGCCGCTCGCGGCGTCTCCCCCCACTTCGGTGTGATGGATCTCGAAGAGGATCTGGAGACGTTGCGAGCCCTCGGGCGGTTGTGAGGGTCGTTTCCAACACCTCGCCGCTGACGAACCTCGCTGCCATCGGCCAGTTTGGGCTGCTCGGACAACTCTATGGGCGGCTATCCATCGCCAAGGGTGTTTGGGATGAGCTGAACGCCTTCGGACACGCTTGGCCGGGACGGGCAGAGACCGCCTCGGCCAGCTGGTTGGGGCATCACGAGGTTCGCAACACCCCGCTGGTCGAAACCCTGCGGCGCGACCTCGACCGGGGGGAGGCTGAGACCATCGCCCTAGCGCTTGAACTGCAGGCTGACCTGGTGCTTATGGACGAGCGCGAGGGGCGTCACGCGGCGCAGCGTTTAGGACTGAGGACAGTCGGGGTCGTCGGCGTCTTGTTAGACGCCAAGCAGCAGGGGCACCTGTCCGCGGTTCAGCCCGCGTTCGATGCGCTACGCGCCGCCGGATTTTACCTGGGCGGGCCGGTCTACCGTAAAGGGCTCGAGCTCGCTGGAGAGTCTACCGATAGCTAGGCCGGGTACCCACCACCAACGACAAACTTCTAGGCGCTTCGGGGTCGGGCAGGTGTTTTATCGGTGAGCGACGTAGGGAGAGGATGATCCGCGAGTTGCAGGCGATTCACATCCGCTACGACACTTGACTTGTACATGTTGTACACTAGGTCATGAACAAGCCACTACCAACCGAAGTCACCGCCAGTGCGCTGCGCGACAACCTCGCGGCCTACTTAGACGCCGCCGAGCACGGTGCCACTATTACCATCACCCGCCGGGGCCGCCCCAGCCTCCAACTCGCCGTGGTCGAGGAGACGCCCGAAGCCTTGGACCTCGAGGACCTGCGCGCGTTCCGAGCGTCGCTGGGGGTAAGCGTTGAGCAGAGTGGGGTCGTCGCTGCCCGGCAGGACGAGCGGTATTAGGTACTACGACACCAGCGCCGTACTGCCGCTTTATCTGGATGAACCTGCCACTAGAGCAGCCCACGACGCTCTAACGCGTGACGCCGGGCAACTCGTGACGTCGGTCCTGACGCTCGTTGAGGTGCGCTCGGGGCTCGCCCGCTATGGACGGGAAGGTTTACTGAACGCTCTACAGATCGAAGCTGTTTTTGAGCGAGTTCAGCATGACTTGGAACGCACCCCCCGCCGGCTCGAGCTCACCCCTGAAGTTTTAGCCGAAGCCGTGAGGCTTTTCAAAACGCAGACGACCTTGCCGCTGCGAACGTCCGACACGCTGCACGTTGCCAGCTGCTTGCGTTACGGTACCCGTGGCTTCGTAACGGGCGACCACCAGCAGGCGCGTCTCGCCCAAGTGGTAGGGCTAGACGTGCACCTGCTTGAAGGCGGCTACGAGGGAGAAAACAGTCTATGAAGTCAAGAGAGGAAATCTGCTGTTGCAAATCAAGCGAGGCAGTTAGATGAGCGATGTCGGGGAGCGGATGATCCGTGAGTTGCAGGCGATTCGTAAGGCGCTCGAGGGTTCGCAACCGTTGGGGTTTGGCAAGAAGGCGCAACCAGTGTATGTGTTCGTTAAGCATTCACCGGAAAGTCTCTGGTACAGCCGGGACAAGGCAGTAGGGGAGAACGTACCGATTCTCGAACGTGATCTGACCGGCTATCTGGTCAACCTCTGGCGTTTCGATAGGCCAGATGAGGCAACGGGGGAGACCGTACCCAAACTTATGGTTCAAGTTCACGCTGACCGCGAGTACATCGTCCAGAGCGGCTTCGAAACCAACTTCAGTAAAAGTTTACTGGCAGGGCTTTTAGAGCTCGAGGTGACCGAGCTAAAAAATCCCCTTACCTTGGTGGTCGAGGACAACACGGGTGGGCGGGGGAGACCTACGGTGTTTTGCCGGGTTGAGGTGCAGGGGCAGCGGCTCAAACCTGCTTTTAACCGGACAGTCGTTGCCGAGGAGCTGCTGGGGCAGGTACAGGCACGCTTTGATTTCAGTTCACCCTATACCGCAGAGGATGGTATCTAAAGCTGAACTTTCTTTTGGCAGTAACATACCTTAGATGGAGTCGGCCAGCCTCACCAGCTCTGCCTTGTCATGTACCATGCCGCAAAAGAGTAATGACGGTTCAGAGGCCAGATCGTTTTGCCGGTAGCCGTCAATGCTCGCACCACTGACCGAGACCAAGGGGTAAATACGGCTGGAAAAATCGGGCGAACCGCCGAGCTCCTTGACTCTGTATGAGATTCCTAAAAGTGCCGCGAGCTGACCCCATACAGAGCCACCTATACAGTCGGGATCAACCTTGTAGCACTCGGCTTTGGGCCGTAACCAGCGCACCGCCGCCTTGCAGTTGTAGAGGTGGGTCAGGCTAAGCTGGTAGTCGACTAGTGCTCTGTCCAGATAGAACTAAGGGATTGTTTTTAAGGCACTTTTTGCGTCAGCAACAGGGTCATAAACTCTCAAGTTTATCCCTCTATACTACCTAGTCGGTGTACTAGCCCAAGTTTGGAGTTCAGATCAGAACCGGTAGCTGCGCTAACTCTTGCGGAAACTGTATGAAAGGTTTTCTGATCTGGTGAGTGTAAGCTATCAGACCAGCAACCAAGTTAACGGCGAAGTTGGTTGGACTGCAGTGCCGGGTATGCTCGATTTGAGAGATGCTTTTCAGCTGATCATTGATGGTCTCGATGATGAAGCGTTTACGGAACAAAAGCTTATCAGTAAGCGGCATAAATCTGGCTTTCATGCTTTTATTAAATGAAGTTACTTAGTCTGGCGCAAACAAAAGTCGTCTGACATTTTCAAACCTTGCATCAAGTGGTATGCAAATTAGTGGCAAACGTTTTACAACACTCCCATCGCTATGTTGAAAAATCTATATGTCGGTACCACTATCCAAATCGCTCACGTTAGTTGATAACTGCTCAGAACTAGTGGCGTTCAGGCTATAATTTTCAGCTAACCTAAGTTCATTAGTTCATTTCGGTTGCGGAGTCTACTCTTGGATCATAGACAGTTATACCTTGAATTCCAATCACGGGGTTTCGTCTACAGTAAGCTGTATCTGAGTACCTAGACCATCGATACCTAGGCGCATCTTCTGCCCCGGACGTAAATAGACGGGATCTGGCTTTTGACCTAAGCCCACACCGGCTGGTGTGCCTGTAGAGATAATGTCACCCGGTTGTAGACTCATAAACCGAGACAAGTAACTCACCACGTTTGCAACGCCGAAAATCATGTTGCTGGTACTGCCGTTTTGATAGCGAACATTATCTACTTCGAGCCACAACCTTAGGTTTTGCACGTCAGGAATTTCGTTTTTGGTAACGAGATATGGCCCAAGTGGTCCAAACGTGTCGCATCCCTTCCCCTTATCCCACTGACCGCCGCGCTCGAGCTGAAACTCGCGCTCGGACAGGTCATTGACGACGCAGTAACCCGCCACATAATTTAGAGCCTCGTTTTTGGCCACATATTTGGCGTGGCTTCCTATCACCACGCCTAGCTCTACCTCCCAGTCGGTCTTTTCTGAACCACGCGGAATCACAATAGCGTCGTTAGGCCCACAGATTGAACTCGTCGCTTTCATAAAGACGACAGGCTCTTCTGGGTGAGCTACCCCCGTTTCGTCAGCATGGTCACGGTAATTTAGACCAATGCAAAGAAACTTGCCTACATTTGCCACACAAGGTCCCAGACGAACGTCGCTGGCTACCAAAGGAAGGGTACTTAAATCCAACCCGTTTAACTGTGATAGTGCGTTGGGTTGTAGGGCTGCACCATTAATATCATTCAAGATGTCGGAGAGGTCGCGGATTCGACCCTCATCATCAAGCACCCCCGGCCTTTCCTGACCCTTTTCACCGTAACGCAACAGTTTCACGCCAACCACCCGCCGTCGATAATCTGCGTTGTACCGGTTGTAAACGCTGATTCGTCAGAGGCTAAGTAGAGAGCTAGCGCGGCGACTTCCTCGGGTAGACCCACGCGGCCCATCGGCTGTCTACCGACGAAGGCTTCACGCACCTCTTCCTCGCTTTGCCCTAAAGCTTGAGCTTGACGTTTTACGCGTTGCTGCCAAGACGGTGACGCCACCGTACCCGGACAGATAGCGTTACACCGGATACCCTCTGTCACGAAGTCTGCTGCTACCGCTTTAGTCAGGCCAATGACAGCTGCTTTGGTCGTTCCGTAGACAAACCGGTTAGGGACACCTTTTAGTGAGGACGCAACACTCGACATATTGATGATAGACCCCACCTTACGCTCGAGCATCTTGGGTAACGTCGCCTGAATGGTCCAGAACATCGAGCGTACATTTAGATCAAAAGAAGAACTCCAAGCCGCGTCATCACACTCGAGGATCGTGCCGTGGTGCACGAAACCAGCGCAGTTAAAAAGAACGTCGATCTGCTCGAGTGACGCTACAAGGGTTTGGATCATGCTTTTGTCCCTCACGTCCAGGACCCGAGTCTGGCAACCGAGTCCTTCCAAAAGTTCAGGCTTCAAATCCGTAGCGATAACCTCGGCACCCGCGCTGATAAAGGCCTCCGCCGTCGCGCGACCGATACCTTGTCCGGCAGCTGTGACGAGTACTGTTTTGCCACTTAGTCGCTGAGTCATATTTGCTCTCCAATCACAATTTTTTCGTTCCAGCATCTACTGGAAGCCGCGTAACGAAACCGCCTCTTCCACTTAGAAAGCTCTAAACACCGGATGGGGGCTGTAGCTTTGGTAAAACTCGGGTACGAACAAGTCGGCGTCAGGATAGGTAGTCAGGGTCGGGGTCGGGCAGGGGATTGAAAAAGGTGCGGTCATACAGGACGTCTACCTGACCCTTGACGCCTTGTAGGTGCAGCTGCTCGCCCTCGTAGCTGAGGTCTAAAAGCCGCTCGAAGCCTGGAGGTACGGCGACCAATCCAAACGCGTAGCGAACCTCGAGCTGCACTTCTGGCGCAAGTGTCAGAGCGGTACGGTAGCCCTGGTCGCTGAGCGGATTAGGGGCGATCGAGGCGGCGTGACCCAGGTGAAAGTAACTCGTGACCTCTTCGATACCGATAACCCGTTCGTGTCGTCCTGAAAAAGGTGCGTAGTCACGGCCGCCGTTGCTGAGCCAGAGCATGGTGCTTTGCAGCGTGGCGGGCATTTTAAGCGCGAACCAGAGCCAACCTGCTCGCGGGGCGCACGCGGCTGACCAGGCCAGCGGAGCGTCTTGCGAAACGAGCATTAAAATCTCTTCACTGCGCTCCAGCACCGGGAAAGTGCTGAGGTCTACCTGTTCCCCCACCTGAGTTTTTACGGCGGCCAAGTCATCAAAAGCTTGTGGATAGGCGAGCCGCGAACGTCCACCGGTCGCGTCGGTCTCGACGGGTTCTGGAGGCGTTCCGCCCCACACCCACGGCGAGAAACTCAGCTTGAGGGGTTCGTCCGCTCGCAGCATCACGTGATGACCGATAGGGAGGCTCGAGCTGCCGCCGGAAAAAATGTGGCGTTGATAGACAAGGGGCTGCTCCTCGCGCAGGGAAACTTCTTTGCTTACGCGAGCGCCTGCGGCCTTACCGTCAAGCTCATAGCGGAGGAATAGGGGGTTTGCCTCTTTAAGCAACCAAGTGCCATTAGCAGTACGCCCGTGAGGTCGAATTTCCTCAAGGAGAAGGTCGTTGTCGCCGAAGGGAGCACAAAAAAAGTCGCCTTGCAGGTTTTGTAACATGGGGGGCAGGTCGGGGTGAGGTTTGCCTAACCAGGGCGCGCGGTGCAGAGGTTTAACGGTTTGACCCTCTAAAAAAAAACACACGGGCTCGAGCTGCCCACCCACTGGGTTCAACCCGACTTCAATTAAGCCGTTGCTGAGCGTATGGCTGTGTTCGGTCATCAACTGCTCCTCTCAGCTTGCAAACAAGCGGTTCCCTTCCTGACGTAGCCGACCTGCAGCCTGGAGTTCGCGGACTTGCACCTCCAACATGGCGTAACCGCGAAACTCGGGTTCTTTGCCGAGCGCCCTAGAGACGTCTCGCCATAGTGCCTCGAAAGGGACGCCGGTTGCCGCCTCGAGCGTAGCGGTTTCTACGTCGTCTAAAAATGTGCGTGTGGCAGCGATAGCGTCCAGCGCCCCCTCAGCGTGCAGCGGGTGATGATGGCTCGAGAGGACGCGGGTGACACGGCCCGTTTCGATCAGCGTCTCAAGCCGCGTCAAGCTCTGCTGAAACCCCGCTGCAGTCTGAAAGCCGTGAAAAAACGGAGCTGCCAGCGCGAGCAGCACGTCGCCCAGAATGAGCGTGCCGGAATGAAGCTCTAAAAACCCGACTTCCTCGAGCTTGTGTCCGGGAAACGCCAGCGTCAAAAGCTCGGTGTCGTCGTCCAGGCGAAAGCGTATGTGTTCAGCCAGCACCAAGTCAACTTGGACGGGTGCGTCCAGCAGATCCAAAACCTCGGTACGCTGCTCCGCTGAGTCCGGGAGAGCGTCGGTACGGCAAAACTCGCGGTAGTGTACGTCGTAATCCTCGAGCCAAGAGAGGGCACCGGCGGCAGCAAACTGTGCGCTGGTCGCCTCAAAAACGGCGGCGTTGCAACCTATGTGGTCGGCGTGGGCGTGGGTGAGCAGAACGAACTTCGGAGTGTTGACCTCTTGGCAAAGCTCGAGAATCGCCCCTTTCATGCTCGCAATCCCCGTGTCGATGAGGACGCTGTAGCGTTGCCCTTTGACCGCGTAAACGTACAACTCAACGCCGGGCATAAGTTCGGTGTGGGCGTAGTGAAGGATCCCGTCTAGCTTCACGGCACCTCTCCTTTCGGGTCAGCAAATCGAGGGTTGGGCAGTACGCTGTACCAACCCTTACGGGCCGGGTCACGGTCGTAAGGATAGCCACCCAATTCTTTATAAAGTTCGTGATACTGGGCAAGCTTGTCGTAATCGAGTTCGACGCCGAGGCCAGGCCCCTTGGGAAGCTGAATACAGCCACCTTGATAGCTCAGTTTGCCGCCTTTAATGATGTCGTCTTGCAGGTGATGATAGTGCGCGTCGGCGGCGAAGCTCAGGTTCGGCAAGGCTGCGCCTAGGTGCAGCATGGTGGCGAGTTGAATCCCCAATTCACCTGAGGAGTGGACGCACGCACCGAGCTGAAAAGTCTCGAGTATCTGTCCGGCTTTATAAGCTTGCCGTAACCCGCCCCAAAAGGTAGTATCGAGCAAAATCACGTCGATAGCTTCGGTACGGACGCAACTGGCGAGCTGCTCGAAGTTGACGACTACCGTGTTGGTCGCCGTAGGGATACGGACAAAGTGCCGCACGCGGCGCAGCGCCTCGAGCCCGTAGCACGGGTCTTCGTAATAGTCGTTGTTGAGGTCTTCGATAGCCTGACCCATCCGGATGGCGGTTTCAGCACTCCATACGGCGTTAGGGTCTAGACGCAAACCGGCGTCTGGAAACGCGGCGGCGAGCGCACGGTACACCTCGACCTCGTATTCGGGGGGGAACACCCCTCCCTTAAGCTTATGGCTTCGGAAGCCGTGTCGCGCGGTCAAGGCTTGGGCGTGGGCAACGATCTGCTCGGCGGTTGTCTCGCCGCCCAAACCGGTTTCCTCGTTAGGGTAGCGAAAAAACAGATAGCTGGCAAACGGGATCTGTTCCCTTACTGCGCCCCCTAACAGGTCGCAGGCACGGACGCCTAGATGCTTACCGACCACATCCAGACAGGCGAACTCGAGCGCGGCGTGAAGCTGGGTGCGGTTGTTGTATAAGGAGGCCGTAGGGTTCATGATCTTCCAGCGGAGCTGCTCGAGCTGCAAGGGGTCGTGACCCAATAGGTAGGTTTTAAGACCTCTAAAGGCCAGCTCTGCTGACTCGCCGCCGCCGCCCATCTCACCGACCCCGACGAGCCCGTTGTCCGCTTCGACCTCGACGATGGTACGGACAAATCTGCCCCAATGCGCGCCGCTGGCGTGACGTAGCGGTGCCTCGAGCGGTACGGTCACGGTCGTCGCACGAATATCGACAATTTTCATGCGCCAACTTTCATGCAGTAACTCTCATACGGCGTCCGCCTTGGGTTCGCCACCTAGCGGCAGCAGCAAACCCCCGTCGGCGACGATGACTGCGCCAGTGATAAACGAGGCACGTTTAGAGGCGAGAAACACCACGACTTCGGCGATCTCTTCGGGGCGGGCAATCCGTCCCAGAGGGTGCATGGCGTTGACTTCGGACATCACCGTTTCGGGGTGGCCGTCAAGTGAGGCCGCCCAGTGCAGCATGGGGGTGTCGACCGTACCGGGGGCGACGCAGTTAACGCGCACCCCGTCACGCGCGGCGTCGAGCGCCATACTCCGCGTCAAACCGATCAGCCCGTGTTTGGAGGTGGTGTAAGCGGCGACGTTGCGCTGGGTGGCAAACGCCTGCACCGACGCCATATTGACGATGCTGCCCCGCGTTTTTTTAAGGTGAGGGAGCGCGTATTGGGAAATCAGATAAACGCCTTTCAAGTTGACGTTCATGACCTCATCCCAGACCGCTTCGGGGGTGGTTTCTACCGTACCGTAACGCTGAATCCCTGCGTTGTTGGAGACGATCTCGAGGCTGCTGAAACGTTCTAGACAGGTCGTAAGCGCAGCTTTGACCTCGGCGGCGTTCGACACATCTGCCGGGAGGGTCAGCACCGCTGCACCCAGCTGTCTGAGCTTTTGAGCTGTCTGCTCGAGCGCCTCGGCATCGCGGTCTAAGAGGGCCAGCTTCGCGCCCCGCTCGGCAAAAAGCTGCGCCACTGCGCCGCCTATGCCCATCGCCGCGCCTGTGACGAGCGCTGTTTTGCCGCTGAATTCGGCTTGACTCATCTCACCCCCCACGACCGTCTTAGCCGATGTCTAGTCATTGTGTGTCTAGTCATCGTGCGCCGACACCTACCGTAAGACCCTGGATAAAGTAGCGCTGCAAGAACAAAAAGAGCAGCAGCGTAGGCAAACTGGCGATCAGCGCAGCGGTAATAATCGTCGGGGCTGAGGTCGCGCCGTAAATCCCCTGCATCCCGACGAGCGTGACCATAATGGGGCGCACCGTATCTGATTTGGTTAAAATCAACCCGAAGAGCAGATCGTTCCAAATCCAAGAAAATTGGATCAGTAATAGCAGAATAAGTGGAGCTCTAGCGAGCGGCATCATCAACCGCCAAAAGACGCCCCAGCTGCTCGCGCCGTCGAGGGTAGCGGCTTCTTGAAGTTCCCAGGGTACGGTCAAGAAAAAGCCGCGCATCACAAAAACACAAAACGGAATACAGATGGCGATGTAAAAGAGCAGCATCCCGAGCCGCGTGTCGTAGAGCTGCGTGTTGAGATACAGGTTGAAGAGCGGGATCAGGTACATCTGAAAGGGGAATACCGTACCGCTATAAAGCAGCAAAAACCAGAAGAGCCCGCGCGGGATTTTAAGCCGCACAATCCCGAAGGCGGCGAGCGCAGCACAAAAAACGGCCCCTACTGCGCCTAAGACGCCGTAAATCAGGCTGTTGACAAAACCCGGTCCAAGCCCTTTGCCCCACGCATCTTGAATGTTGGTGAGCAGGTTGAAGGTTTGGGGCCAGTTAAGGCTCGAGCCCAGCGTATAGTCCTGAGCCGTTTTGAAGCTGTTCATGAGCAAGATGCCCAGCGGCAAAATCCATATCAGCGTGATCAGGAGCGCCAGCCCCCACTGACTCCAGCGCTGCCAAGGGGGTGGGGTCATACCTGACTCTCCTCGTCTAAGACCGAGCGCAGGTAGAAGTAGGAAAAAGTCAGCGCGATCAGCGAGATCAGCACGGCAATCGCGGCACTGTAGCCTTGATTAAAGAGGATAAAGCCCTCACGGTACATCGTCACTGCGAGCGTTTCGGAGGAGCGCGCCGGGCCGCCCTGCGTCATCACCCAGATCAAATCGAAAACCTTAAAGCCGCTGACCGCCGCTAAGAGCGAGGTAATCACGATGTAAGGGAGCAGCATCGGCAGGATAATAGACCGGACGAGTCGCCAACCCGAACAGCCGTCGAGCCGCGCGGCCTCGAGCGGTTCGGGGGGTAGACCTTGGAGCCCGACCAAAAATAGCATCATATTAAGCCCGGTTGCTTGCCAGGTATAGGCTGCGATCATAGCGTAGGTGTTGGTCGGGGTGTCGAAAAGCCAGCGGGACGCGAGTTGACCGAGCCCAAGACTGCGTAACAGACTGTTGAGGACGCCGTTCGTGGGATCAAATACGAAGATAAACATGATTCCGGCGGCGGCAGCGGCGATGGTCGCGGGCAGATAGAGACCAACCTTAAAGAGATTGCCCCCGCGGACGGCGTTAAGGCTGAGCGCGAAGACAAACCCCAACGTGACCGGTAGCAGCACCGAGGCGACTGTCCAGATCAGGGTATTACGCAGCGAAAGCACGAAGTTGGGATCGTTAAAGAGCCGGGTGTAATTAGCCAGACCGATAAAGGTCGGCTTGACGAGACCGTCGGCGTCGGTCAAACTTTGCCAGAAGGTAAAGATCATCGGGTAGAGCAAAAAGATAGAGACCAGTGCCGCCGCAGGCAGCACGTAGAGGTAGGGCTCGAGCCGCTTACGCCAGGGGACGCGGCGGCTTCGCCTCGAGGGATTCGTATATTTTGTGTAGGTAGTTTGGCTCATATGAAGGGGCGTCCCCAGTTTTCACCAGGGACGTGCGCGGTCTTAGTTGTTCGACCAGTACTGGTCGGCGATGGTTTGCAGGTTTTTCATCACTTCGTCGGCGGGGGCTTGTTGCAACATAAAGCGGGCGAGTTCGTCCACGGCAGCTTCAGCAATATCGGGTGGCGTAGCTTCCCAGAAGCGGTTGATCTGCTCATAGTCGCCCTGGTTGACTTCTTCGACGATTCCGGATACGAGCGGGTTTTTTGAGCTGGTGTCTTTGTTAATGGGCGGGAAGTTCATGTCGTCGACCCAAACCTGCTGTGCGGGCGCGGACATCCAGTAGTCGGCGTCCGTTAAGGCGTCCTCTTTTTGCCTCGAGTTCTCAGCGAGGAGAATAGGCCCAGCTTCAAAGATCACAGTCTTGGGCATATCGGCTTTTTCGTTGGGCATGATAAAGAAGCCAAACTGATCGTCGGTAAGTCCAGCTTCGATGATCGTATCGGCGTACCAGCTGCCGGATAAAATCATCGCCAGGTTGCCTTTCGCCAGCTCTGAACCCATCGCTGTACCTGCTGTGCCAAACCCCATCGTAGGGTCGCTAAAGTAGCCCTTACTGATCCAGTCCTGCCAGGTCTTAAAGACCGCAGCAACCTCAGGGTCGGTGTATTTAGCTTCCCCTTCCATCAGACGCTTGTAAAAGTCGGGGTTTTCCCTTACCAGAAACTCCTGGAAGTAGATAAAGGCGGGCCAGCGACCGTCAACCGACGCGCCGAAGGGGGTGACACCGTTTTCTTTCAAGGTCGCGTTGATCTGCTCTAAATCCTGCCAGGTGGTAGGAACCTCGAGCCCATACTTCTTAAAGACGGCCTTATTGTAAAAAACGCCCCAGTACGCGAGGTTGCTGGGGATGGCGTACGCCTTACCATCAAAGCTGAACGCGCTAGCTAACGATTCGCTATAGGTGCCTGCGTCGACGTACTTTTTCCAGATGTCGCTTACGTCGGCAATGAGCCCAGCGTCTACCAAGTCTTTCATCCGGTAGCCCGACCACCAGGTAAACATCCCTGGTGCTTGTGGGGTACGCAGGGCGGCTCTGACTGCCGCCTGGTACGAACTGGTATCCGCGTAAGGGACACTTTTAACACCGACCGGGGCGTCCTTAAAAGCGTCCTCGAAGGAGGGTTGCCAGTTTGCCTTATCGTGAAAAAAATCGATGCTCTGTGCAAAGGTTTGGCCTAGTAAGGCGGCGAGAAGTAAGAACAGCAGGCTTTTGCGCATAACAGCTCCTTAGAGGTCTAGATAACGGTGTAGCTAGTGTCTAGCTAGTGCTTATTCCTCGAACCTCCTTTCTGTTCTCGAATACGTTCGACGACTACGGCTTGAACGCCGTTGAGATGTCTGAGCATTAGACTTCGCGCCTGTGCATCGTGCCCCATTTCAATCGCTGCAACGATCTCCATGTGCTCGTGGTGATCGCGGTAGAGGTCGTTATAGAGGTGCTGTACGATCTGCTGTTCGTTAGCATGAAGCTCGAGCAGCGACGAAACCATCTGACCCAGTACCGCGTTACCCGACATCTGCGCGATATAGCTATGAAAGGCTTCGTTAGCTTTTAACAGCTGGGTGCTGTCCGGAGCTTCAGCCGCCAGCTGGCGGGCCGCTTCGCCGACAATCTCGTGCAACCGTGCTACATCTGCTGCAGAGGCGTAAGTTGCGGCCCGGGCGGCAAGTTCAGGCTCTAACATCGTACGTACCTCGAGCAGATCGAGGATAGTGTAGATGTCGAGCTCACCGTAGTAGCGGTTAGGCATCATGAGCCGGGTATCTGCTTGTCGCACATAGATGCCTGAGCCATGTTTGATCTCAATAAGCCCGGTGGCTTCAAGGCGGTGCAGTGCTTCACGTAAGGTAGGGATAGCGACGGCAAACTGTCGCGAGAGCTCTTTAACCGACGGTAGCCTCTCCCCCGCCGCAAGCTTATTGCTGCGAATCAGCTCGATAATGCGCTGCGCCAACGTTTCGGACAGCATAGTTCGAGCAACCGTTGAACTCTGAAGCTCCATAAACTTTACCCCTTACTAAAATTCATCTGATGATTTGTCGGAAAGTATAGAGTGCTAATTAGCCCATGTCAAGCGGAGCAGACTTGGCTAAAGTAAAACGTAAAGGACATTTGCTTTATCTGAGGTGCACTAGATATAGGTTTGACAAGGCGGAAAACGCAGACTATACTCGCTCAAAAGTCAGCAAGTCATTAGATCACTTAAGTGTCGTAGGGTTGGCAAAGGAGACGGATATGATGTTCACTACAATCTTTTTGAACTGTTCTGCGCTCAAAGAGACAGTATTTTTTGGCTTGCAGCTTAACCTGGTTGTGGTGCCTGCTGAACGGATTAGGACGATCCTAGTGAACGTAGAAGTCAACCTGTGATTAAAGAAATTTTGCTAGTTCACCACAGCCATACCGACATCGGCTATACCCATCCACAACCGGTCGTTATGGAACTTCAGCGCCGCTTTATTGACACCGCCTTAGATTACCTTGATCTCACCGCCGAATGGCCCCTCGGTAGCCGCCTGACTTGGACTTGCGAGGTTACGGGCGTTACCTTGGACTGGTGGCAGCAGGCTCCTGAAAAGCAGCAGCAGCGCTTTTTAGCGGCGGCTGCGCGGGGGCAGCTCGAGGTCGCGGCGCTCCAGTGGAATATGACGCCGCTGATGGATCACCAGATGCTGCTGGGCGGTCTATCACCCATCGAGTTTTTTCGTTCACTGGGTCTTACGGTACGCGCCGCAATGAACAGTGACGTCAACGGCCTTCCTTGGGGGATGGTTGACGCGCTTCTAGACCACGGCGTCGAAGGTCTGTCGATGGCGGTCAACGAGCATTTTGGTTACGCGGTGCAGCCCAGACCTCGTGGGTTTTGGTGGGAAAGCCCGAGCGGGCGCAAGCTACTGGTGTGGAACGGGCTTATCTACGGGGCCAGTGCGGAGCGGGTGCTCAGCATTCCGGTCGACGCGGCGCAAACTGAGGTGTCACTTGCCAAACTCCAGGCGCTCTTAGACCGCAAAGGCTACCCCCACGACTTTCTGATGGTGCAAGCTACCCACCGCGGCTTTCACGACAACGCGAGTCCCAACCTCGAGTTGGCGCGTTTTGTCCGTGCCTGGAACGAAAGCGAGCATGAGGTAGCCCTTAAACTCGTGACGCTCTCCGAAGTCTTCGAACGGCTGCGCGCACAACCGCCGGAACAGCTCGAGACGCTGCGTGGTGATTGGACAGACTGGTGGAACTTTGGTAGCGGTAGTACCGCAGCGGCAACCTCACTTGCGCTCGAAGGTCAGCGGCTACTGCGCGCCGCCGAGCAGCTCTGCGCTTGGCCGGGAGCCCAGTTACCACGACGTCAAAAAGCACTTTTTAAGCGTGCAAATGAACAGCTTACCCTCTACGCTGAACATACCTGGGGCGCGGACAGATCGGTCTGGAAGCATACATCACCCGAAACGCAGATACAGCAGGGGCTTAAGTTGGCAACAGCTTACGAGGGTTACAGCCTGGCGCGGATGCTGCAGCGTGACGGGCTCGAGCAGCTAGCCACACGCGATGAGTCTGGGTCTGCTCAGCTTCTTCTCTACAACCCTTTACCCTTTACAGTACGGCGCACCGTCCGGCTGCCTGAGCCTGATGAGACGATTGACCAGCTTGCCCGAAAAGACAGCCATCTCGCACAGCGTCAGGATGTGGTTTTAAGCGACCTAGACGTAGAGGTAACGAACGACTGGCTTCTTAATTCGTCGCAAGCTCGCTACGTCGGACCCGTCGAGCTCCCCGCGCTCGGGTACGTCACACTGCCGCTGGACGCATTACCTGAGCCCCAGGGAGACGTTTACGTAGATGAAACCAGGATGGGCAACAACCGCCTCGAGGTTCATTTTGACCCTAACCGGGGCGGCATCAGCTCACTACGCCTAGACGGGGTAGAGTTTGTCAGAGACGCAGTTTGGCAGTTTGGGCAAGCGGTACTCGAAGCTCCCGCCCAAGGTTCTCGGCAGGCGATTTTTGGCCCACCAAACTATAGCAGCATAGATGTTCATACAGCTTGGCATACGGACTGGGAGGTGCACCGCGAAGGGCCGACCGAAGTTGAAGCGACCTATAGCAAACAAGCAGGTCACGCCGAGTACCGGCAAACCATGCACTTGCCTAACGGCGATCAGGTTACAACGGTCTATCAGCTATTGGCAAATGAAGCCAGTCTAGGGCTTGACGTGGTTATCGCCAAGCAACCGATTGCTGCGCCTCACGCGCTCTATCTGGCATTTCCTGTCGCGCTCGAGCCGACCGCCCGCTGCACGTTTGAAACAGCAGGCGCAGTTGTACATGTTGACCAAGAGCAGTTACCTTATAGCTCGAGACATTACGTTACGACACAGCGCTTTATCGCTCTTCAAGACGACCTTAGGAGCTTTAGCATCGCTTGCCCCGATACCCCGCTCTGGCAGGTCGGCGGGTTTACCTTCGGGCGTCACCACGACGGTGTGGTCACGCGTGATGGAGCGACCTTACTGGCGTGGTTGACCAACAACTACTGGGATACCAACTTTCAGGCGGATCAGGGTGGGAGACTGCACTTTCGTTTTCAACTGCTACCGCAGCAGACTACGAGTCTTGCTGCGATAATTGAAAACACCCTGCCCTACGCCGAGCCGCCACGTGCTCACTACTATTTAGGAACAGTTCAAGAAGCAAAGAGACTTTTAGACCTAGACCTTGGCGGCGTCCTGCTCACGGGTGTCAAGGTCTCAGAAGAGCATTTGGAAGTATTTTTGCTCAATACGAGTCCACAGGTGAAGAGGGTATCAATTCGACCGGGTCAGTTGAGCTACCGTGAGGCGACTCGGGTCACTTTGGCTAGTCAACTTATCGAGAGATTAAAAACCGACAGAACTGGAACGACGTTGACCATTGCACCTCGCCACTGGCAAGGTGTTCGCTTGCAACTATAAAAATTGTTTTTTAGAAAATGTTTTGAGAATAAGTTTATCTACTGCTCCGAAGTGTTGGAGTGGTTTGTGCAAGGCGTTTGCTAATAGGGTTACAGTTTGTGAAACATACTCTTACGCCGCACATTACGTGAGCATTTGACTGAGCAAGGAGGCATGATAGTTTCTACTCTTAAAGCTTAGTACACGACAAGAAATAGTTTTACGAGTCTGGAATGTGTTATTCAACCCTCTAAAAAGTAGCGTTTATATCCTCCGGGAGTGCTGACTAGGAAGGTGTTTAAGGCGATTTATCTGGTCATGATCATACAGACGAAAACCCTCTTTTCGGGCTTATACAACAAATCACATCCTGGATAAGGTTTCTAAAGAATTGCCGTATACTCAAGTCAGCCGTATAAAGCCGAGCGCAGAATACCTATTCGGATACCTGCTTCAAGTAAACCTACCCAATTAGGTTGGTCTGAGCACATCCACTGAACTCGCTCAAAATCCCCCCGCAAGTGTGCTCAAATATCGCTACACTGGTACCCAAGTGATCGAAACCTCGAGCAGCCGCGAACGCCAAGGGCAGATTCACGACTTGGTGCTGCACCGTGGTGAACTCAAAGCCGGGGAGATTGCCCAGCTGCTCAGCATCTCACCTGCGACGGTGCGCCGCGACCTCGCCGCCTTAGAGAGGCGTGGGCTGATTGAACGCACTTGGGGTCGGGCCAGAGTACGCTCGCCGATTCGTTACCTCGAGGATTTCAAAGCGGTGGCCGGCAAAGAAGCGGCCGCAAAACGGGCGATCGCAGCGGCAGCCAGCAAGCACGTTTGTGAAGGGATGGTGATCGGTCTCTCCGGCGGTACTACCTGTACTGAACTCGCCCGCTGGCTCCGCGGCAAACCGGTTACTGTCGTAACGAACGCCATCAACGTAGCAACCGAACTCTACAATCACAGCTTAACCAAAGTGATCGTAACCGGCGGCGCGCTCAACAGCTACTCGTATGAACTCGTCGGTGAGATGGTCAGCTACACCCTCCAGGAGTACCGGCTCGACCTGGCGTTTGTCGGCTGTAGCGGCGTCACACCCGACTTCGGCTTTTCGATGCGTGACCACCTTGAGAGTGCCGTTGCCCAGGCCTTTCTAGGCGTGTCGGCGCGCGCGGTCGTGGTCGCCGACCACAGCAAGGTGGGCCAAAAAACGCTCGCCAAGTTTGCGCCCTTCTCAGCTGCCGAGCGCCTCATTACCGATCAAGGGCTCAGCGCTGAATGGTTGGCACAGTTAGCGGCGGCGGGCCTGAGCGTTGAGTGTGCCCCGAACCTGCAAATAGGGGACAAACGCTGACGTGGCTTTCGTAACGCTGACGCCTAATTTGGCGCTCGACCGAACCCTCGAGCTCCGAACGCCGCTCACCCCCGGTGAGCTCCACCGCGTCAAGCGCCTGCGCGAAGCCGCCGGGGGCAAAGGGGTCAACGTCGCTCGAGTCCTCCAAATTTTAGGTGCTGAAGTGACCGTCACCGGGTTTTTAGGCGGTTTTAACGGGCAGAAGTTTCACGCTTTGCTCGCCGAAGAGGGGTTGCCCGGTGTTTTTGAAGAGGTGTCCGGCGAAACGCGCGAATGTCACATCGTCTTAGACGGGCGTTCACATCCGACCGAAATCTATGAAGGTGGTCCCACCGTCACAGCGGACGACTGGCGCAGGTTGACGGCACAGTTATCAGAGCAATTGCCGAAGGGACAGGTGATCGTTTCAGGGAGTTTGCCCCGTGGTCTTTCTCCCGAAGCGTTCCGGGCACTTTTGCAAGAATTGCCCCGTAAACCGGTGGTGGACTCGAGCGGGGCGGCGCTCCGGGCGGCTTTAGAGGCGGGCGTCGCCCTCGTCAAACCCAACCGTCACGAACTCGCCGAGCTTCTACCGGTTCAGAGCGACGGTGTGGCTGAAGCGAAGAGGCTTTTTGAACGTTACGGCGTGCCCATTCTGCTCAGTTTAGGCGCACAGGGCGCGGCGTATATCGCCGAGCAAACGCTGCAAGCTCCAGCTCCCAAAGTCGAGGTGGTCAACCCGGTCGCGTCGGGTGATTGTCTGCTGGCGGCGTTTGTCTGGGCACGTTCCGAGGGGTGGAGCCTCGAAGGTGCGCTACGTTTAGGCGTTTCTGCAGGCGCAGAAAATGCAGCGCAAGGGGGCGGCGCAGCTGTGACGCGTGCCGGTGTCATGATGAGGTTTGCCGCCCAACCATCCGCATAAATTGAGCATTTTGCTCCCTTTCGCTCAAAAGCCTCTTGCTCTCGTTCGGGTTCCGCTTTTAGGATAATAGGAGCAAGCTAAATCGTTCTCTGTGCTACGTTTTTTATCTAGCAGTACCGGTGTTTTTTGGACACCACTTTTGGTCACTGTAGTTTAGAGACTCTCAAACGCCTCGAGGCGACCTGTTGGTGAAAGGAAAGTCTAGTTGTGGCAGAAGACATTCGTTTAGGCGATTTTAAGCCGAAACCTAAGTTGGTCGTTAAGGAGACGCAGCTGGACGCGCCGCGCTTTCCGGTATTTGACGCTCATATCCATCTGGGGCCGCCCTTCGGGGGCAGCTGGGCCGATCAGCCGGTGGAAAATCTGCTGGAGTCTCTTGATGAGGCCCACGTCACCACCGTGGTGGACTTAGACGGCGGTTGGGGTGAGGACGTTTTAGACCGGCACTTGGCGCATTTCAAAGAGCACGTACCCGAACGCTTTGTTCATTTCGGCGGCGTGGACTGGTCGCGCTGGTCTGAGCATGGCGACGCCTTCGGCGAGTGGGCCGCAGCACGCTTTCGCGCTCAGGTAGCGCGGGGCGCAGGTGGACTCAAAATCTGGAAACCCTTCGGGCTGCATGTCAAAGACCAGCACGATAAACTCGTCGCCGTAGATGACGAACGCTTGGGGCCGTTATGGGAAACCGTCGGTGAGCTGAACGTTCCGGTCATCATCCACGTCGCCGACCCCGCCGCTTTTTTTGACCCGTTAGACGCGCACAATGAACGCTGGGAAGAGCTGCACACCCAACCCGACTGGCAGTTTACGAGTCCGCCGTATCCAAGCTTTATGACGATCATGGAAGACTTTGCCAAGCTGGTGCGGCAGCACCCAAACACCACCTTTATCGGCGCGCATGTGGGGTGTTACGCCGAAAATCTGGGCTGGGTCGGGGCGCTATTAGATGAATGTCCGAACTTCTACGTTGATATCAGCGCCCGCCTAGGTGAGTTGGGGCGGCAGCCTTACTCGGCGCGGCGCTTTTTTATCCGCTACCAAGACCGCATCTTGTTCGGCACCGACGCCGACGCCGAACCTGAAACCTACCGGCACTACTACCGGCTGCTCGAGACCGACGACGAATACGTCAACTACAACTTGAGCGAGGTGCCGCAGCAGGGCCGTTGGTACGCTTATGGGCTTTATCTGCCGGACGAGGTACTCAGAAAGGTCTATCACCAGAACGCCGAGCGCGTCATTTTGCGTTCGCAGACGCACGTATTAGAGGAGCAGCGATGACGGGGCAGGTCAAAACGGGGATGTATACCTATGGGGAGATTATGTCGCAACCGGACGCGTGGCGAAAAACGCTCGCGTACTTGGCGGCGCACACTGAAAAGATAACGGGACTCGAGCCTCAAACGTTTGACGAGGTAATCTTTACGGGCTGCGGTTCGACCTACTATCTGGCGCTCGCAGCGGCGGCGCTCGTGCAAGAACTGACCGGGGTACGCGCTAAGGCTCTGCCCGCTTCGGAAGTGTGGCTCTATCCGGCGTCAGCTTACCGGGTAGGTGCAAGAACCTTACTCGTCGCCGTCAGCCGTTCGGGAACGACGACTGAAACCATGCGGGCGGTCGAGAGCTTTAGAGCGCACGGCAAAGGCAGCGTTATTACGCTCAGCTGTTACCCGGAAGCTGCGCTGGCTTCACTCGGTAACCTCAATTTAGTGCTCGAGGCCGGTCAAGAAGAGAGTGTCGCACAGACCCGCGCCTTCAGCACGCTCTACCTGGCAACCGTTTTTTTGGCACACTGCTGGGCACAAGAGCCTGACGCGGCGCTGCACAAATTGCCCGACGTGTGTACCCGGTTGCTGAGCGATTACGCGCCGCTGGCTGAACGTTTGGGTCAAGACACCGACTTGGAGCGCTTCTACTTCCTCGGTTCCGGCCCCCGTTACGGGCTCGCGTGCGAGTTGAGCCTCAAGCTGAAAGAGATGACCCTTAGCCACAGCGAACCGTTTCACTTTTTGGAGTTTCGCCACGGCCCTCAGTCAATGGTCACGGACACCACGCTGATAGTCGGGCTCGTTTCAGAAGCCAACGGCGACAAAGAACGTGCCGTGTTGAAAGAGATGCAGGCACGCGGCGCTCGAGTCTTGAGCTTGGCAAATACAGACGCCGATGTGACCTTCGGTTCGGACGTAGCCGAAGCTTTGCGTAACCTCCTTTATCTGCCGGTGGTGCAACTTTTGGCGTTTCACCGTTCACTTGCCAAGGGCTTAAACCCCGATAGGCCCAACAATTTGGAGGCTGTCGTGATGCTCGAGTAAACCTCTCAAACCGCCCCGCGCTCTACACCACCCTTATAGGAGGCATAAAGATGAAACAGGTTTTAGCACTTATTGGCTTCTCGGTCTTGGCTGCAGCGTCTGCCCAAACGACGATCAGCTACGCCATTTGGGACAACAACCAGCTCCCGGCACACGAGCAGATCGCCGCCGCTTTTGAAAAAGAGCACCCCGACATCAAGGTTGATATTCAGGTCGTGCCCTGGGGCAACTACTGGGACAAACTGCAAACGGCAGTCGCGGGCGGTGAAGCCTACGACGTTTTTTGGATGAACGGCCCGAACTTTCCTGTTTACGCCTCTAAAGGTGTCTTGATGGATTTGCAAGACCAAGTAGCGGCGGACAGCGTAGATATGAGCGTTTATCCGGAGTCGCTCGTCGACCTCTATACTTTCGACGGTGACGTTTACGGCCTACCCAAAGATTTCGACACTATCGCGCTCTACTACAACAAAGACCTGTTCGACGCGGCCGGTATGGACTACCCTACAGGCGACTGGACGTGGGACAACCTCAAAAGCGCCGCACAAGACCTGACTAAAGACGGTAACTGGGGTTTCGCTTCAACCACCGCCGATCAAGAAGGCTACTGGAACTTCATCTACGAAAACGGCGGTCAGGTGATTAACGAAGATGGCACCAAAGTTCTGCTCGATCAGCCTGCCGCTTGTGACGCCATCGACTATCTTTACAGCTTCGTTGCAGACGGCCTTTCACCCGACGGCGCAACGATGTCGTCAATCAGTCCCTCGACTCAGCTTTTCCCCGGTGGCCGGGTTGCGATGATGGCAGGCGGCTCGTGGCTGGCAAAGACTTACGCCGACGCCGAACCCAATATTGACGTAGCTCCGCTGCCCAAAGAAAAAAAGCGTGCCAGCATCATTCACGGTCTCAGCAACGTCGTCTGGTCGAAAACGCAGCACCCCGGTGAAGCGTGGCAATTCGTCAAGTTTTTAGGCAGCGACCAGGCGGCGACCATTCTGGCGCAGTCCGGGACGGTCATCCCAGCCTATAACGGCTTTCAAGACGCCTGGGTCGAGTCGGTTCCGGATATGAACCTGCAGGTTTTTATGGACGCCACCAAGTACGCCGTACCCTACCCGACGGCGGCGCAGGGCATGGAGTGGAACGCCAAGGTTACCGAAGTTTTAGGCGAAGTTTGGAACGGCAACCAGCCTATAGACGGAGCCTGCAAGCGAGCTGCTGAAGCTGCCGACGCCGTGCTGAATCAGTAGCCTTCTGCAGTTCGTTTTCGGCAGCTAAGTTTTAAGAATGGGGATACAGAATGCAGAATAAACCAAGCATTTTGCGCTCTATATTCCTGACCCGGCATTTTTGCACCTACCGACGGCTTGTGTAGGTCGATCAAACGGGGTTCAAAAAGGTGAGAGGCGCAGTATTTTCTCACCTCAGTTTTTAACTCTCTTAAGGAGTTGCACCGTGGCGCTTCAAGCAAAGAGTAAAAAGGCTCGTCTCGAGGCCATCTGGGGTTACGTGATGATCGCGCCGCTGGTGCTGGGTCTCGGCGTGTTTTTTTACCTGGCCCTGGGCGCTTCGTTTTTTGTCAGCTTGACCGAGTGGGACGTGCTGAACGTACCCAAATGGGTGGGTCTGGAAAACTACCGCACCCTTTTCGCCGACGCGACCTTTCGGCGGGCGCTCCTAAATACCGCTTACTACACCCTGCTGAGCGTCCCCATCGGCGTTCTCGTGTCACTGGTGCTGGCGGTCGCACTTAACACCAACCTGCGTTTTCGCAACGTCTATCGGCTCGTTTTCTTTTTGCCCGTCCTGACCATGCCGGTTGCTATCGGGGTCGTGTGGAACTGGATTTACAACCCGGATTTCGGACTTTTCAATCAGCTGTTGGGGCTCTTTGACGGCCCCCGGATCAAATGGCTGACCGACCCGCACTTCGCCATGCCCGCGCTCGTGATCTTGTCGGTCTGGCAGGGCTCGGGCTACGGCATGATCATCTTTTTAGCGGGCCTGCAAAATATCCCCAAAGAGTATTACGAGGCGGCACAGATTGACGGCGCGACCGGCTGGCACCGCTTTCTTCACGTGACGCTGCCGCTCTTGAGTCCGACCATGTTTTTCGTCACGGTCACGTCTCTGATCAGCGCGTTTCAGATTTTCGACATCGTGTACGCGATGACGGCGGGGCAAGCTTCGGATACGCTCCGCACCGTTGTTTACATGATCTACGAGGAGGGCTTCAAGTATTTCCGGATGGGGCACGCTACCGCGATTGCCTGGATTTTGTTCGCCGTTATTTTGGTCGTTACCGCCTTGCAGCTGCGGTTACAGCGGCGCTGGGTTCACTATGAATAGTTCACTGCGAGTAAGGGGGACGTGTGCAAAAGTCGGTTCGTAGAACAAACGTTAAAGCTATAGGGGACTCGAGCGACCGGCGGCGTCATTTGGGCAACCACGCGCGTTTCGGCTTGCTGCACTTTGTCTTGATCGTGGCAGGTATCACCGCGCTCATCCCTTTTATCTGGATGATTTCAACCTCGCTCAAGGGGCAGATGGAAGTCTTGAGCGCGACGCCGACCTTCTGGCCCGAAGCGTGGCGCTGGCAAAACTATAAAGAAGTGTTCGAGCAGGTTCCCTTCGGGCGTTTTTATCTCAACACAATTATTGTGACGGTCGCGCGGGTGATCGGCCAGGTCTTTTTTGCCGCGCTCGCTGCCTTCGCCTTTGCGCGCCTAAAGTTTCCCGGTCGCAACCTGCTCTTTTTCGGCGTCCTCGCCGTGATGATGGTGCCGGGGCAAGTGACGCTCGTGCCCAACTATGTGCTCCTCAAGTATCTAGGCTGGCTCGACTCGTATCAGGGGCTCATCGTCCCGAGTTTGTTCAGCGCCTTCGGCACCTTTTTGCTGCGGCAGTTTTACCTGTCGTTGCCGCAAAACCTCATTGACGCGGCCGTTTTAGAAGGCTGTAACCCGCTCCAGGTCTTTTGGCACGTCGCCTTGCCGCTGTCACGTTCGATTATGGTCGCTTTCGGCGTGCTCGTGACGCTCTGGTCGTGGAACGATTTTTTGTGGCCGCTGATTATCACTAACTCGACCGACATGCAGATGCTCTCGGTCGGCATCGCCTACTTTCAGGGGCAGTTCGTCAGCAACTTCGCGGTGATGATGGCGGCGGCGACGCTCGCGACCTTGCCGATGGTCATCGTGTTCATCTTCGCCCAGCGGTTTTTAATCGAAGGTATCACCATGAGCGGGATGAAGCTGTAAGGGGGCTCGAGATGAACTAGCCCGCGTCCCGGAAAAACACCCGAAATCTGATTTTTCAAGGAGGAAAGCATGAAAAAAGGTCTTATCGTACTCGTCCTCTCCCTGCTGCTGAGCACTGCGCTGGCGCAGACCAACATCACCTTTATGGCCTGGGGCTCACCCGAAGAGCTGGCCGTTTGGAAAACCATTGCCAGCGAGTTTAACGACGCCAATCCCGACATCAAGGTTGCGGTAGACGTCAGCGACTGGGACGCGTACTTCAACAAGCTGCAAACGCTCTTTGCGGGCGGCACACCGCCCGACGTGTTTGCGATGGACGCACCGCTTTACCCCGACTGGCAGTCGCGGGGCGTCCTGAAAAATCTGCAACCTTATCTTGACGCCGACCCCGAGGTGTTGGACGGCGTGTATCCGGTGACGCTTAAAGCTTACGAAACCGAAGAGGGTTACTTCGGCCTGCCCCGGGACTTTCAGACCATCGTCCTCTACTACAACAAAGATATGTTCGACGCAGCGGGCGTGGCTTACCCTACTGCCGATTGGACCTTGACGGATTTACGTGAAGCTGCCCAAAAACTTACCTCAGACGCCGACGGCGACGGCATCACCGATCACTGGGGCTTCTGGTCAGACTTTTACGATATGGAACTCTTTTGGGGTCCAGCCATTTGGGGTGCGGGCGGACAGGTCATCAATGCCGACCACACCCAAACGCTGCTCGCCGAGGGACCAGCTGGGGACGTGTGGCACCTGATGAGCGACATGATCTTTGAGGACGGGTCGGTGCCGACCACAGGTCAGGCCGAGCAGTACGGCTCCGACATGTTTTTAGCGGGTCGCGCCGCGATGACGACCATCGGGCACTGGTCGGTGCCGGAGTACACCGCACAAGGGCTCAACTTCAACGTCGCGCCTTTTCCGATGGGTAGTGAGAAACGCGCGACCAGCGTGAACAGTGCCGGATTTGTGATTGCCGACGCTTCAAAAAATGCTGACGCCGCCTGGAAATTCGTCAAGTACGCGGTCGGACCGGCGGGACAAAAACGGTTGGCTGAACTCGGCTTTGCGATTCCGGTCTTGAAGTCCGTGGCAGAGAGTCCGGTGTTTTTAGAGCAAAAGGACAGCAGCATCAATCAGCAGGTGTACTTAGACGCTTTAGATTATGCCGTCCCCAAACCTTCATTTAAGGGTTACGGCGAGTGGTCGGCAGCTGTCGGCGACACGCTGGCGCAGGTGTGGACGGGTGACATGAGTATCGACGACGCGCTTTCCGAACTCGTCCCGCTCGCCGACGACGTGTTGGCCGCCAATCAGTAGCCGTTGACAGGTCATTTCAGTTTAGGTACGAGAGGCCACGATGCAGAGCGGGATTAAACCGATGGGGCGGGAGCGGCTTTGGCTGCTTCTGCTCCTTGCGCCAACGCTCTTAGGGTTGCTCTTTGGCGCGGTCGGCTCGGTCGCTGCAAGCGCCGCCATCAGTCTGCTCAACTGGGATTTGTTGACGCCGCCGACGTGGGCGGGGTTGCAGAACTATCTGGCTTTGCCTTCTGATAGGCTTTTTCTCGAGTCCTTACGCATCACCACGCAGTTTGCAGCGATGTACGTGCCGGGTGTGATCATCTTGTCGCTCGTCGTGGCACTGCTCTTAAACCGTAAAATCCGTGGCGTCAGCTTTTTTCGGGTGCTGTTCTTTTTACCCGTAATTTCGTCGTCGGTGGCGATCGGACTCTTGTGGACGTGGATTTACGCGCAGGACAACGGGCTCTTAAACACCATCATCACATCACTAGGCGGGAGTCCGGTGCGCTGGCTGGGGCGCGATATGGCGCTCTATTCGGTGACGGTCGTCAATATCTGGGGGGCGGTCGGGGAAGGAATGATCATCTTTCTGGCAGGCTTGCAAGCCGTACCACGCGATTACTACGAAGCTGCCAAACTCGATGGCGCAACCGGGTGGCAGCGGCTCACCAACGTCACGCTGCCGTTAATCGTCCCGAGCATCTTTTTTCAGGCAGTGATTTCGACCATCAACGCCTTTCAGGTGTTCGAGTACATCTATATCCTGACGCGCACCTCGAGCGGTGGCTCCACCACCCCCACGCTTGTTTTTACGATCTACCGCAACGGGTTTAACTACTTCCGCATGGGTCAGGCGAGTGCTCAAGCCATCGTGCTGGCGCTGATTATCTTCGTTTTGACCCTGATTTACTTCCGCATTCAGCGGCGCTGGGTGGTGTGATGTGACGATAAAGACTCGAGACCACCTCTTCGACGCTCTAACCTACGCGCTCCTCATCCTCGGCGCGCTCATCATGGCCGGCCCGTTCGTCTGGATGATTTCGACCTCGCTTAAAGAACCCGCCGACCAGTTTTCTAAAACGCTCATCCCCGACCCTGTAACGCTCAAAAACTACACCGGCTTGTGGGACGCGCTGCCCTTTACCCGGCTCATCTGGAACAGCTTCAAAATTGCCTCGCTCTCGACCTTGGGCCAACTCTTGACCTGTTCGATGGCGGGCTTCGCCTTCGCCGCCGTAAAATTCCGGGGCCGTAACGCGCTTTTCGTACTGCTCCTGGTCACGTTGATGATTCCCTTTCAGGTGACCTTGATTCCCAACTTCATCATCTACCGCTTTTTAGGACTTTACGGCACGCAGATTCCTTTGTATCTGCCTGCGTTTTTGGGCGGCGCGTTCGGGACGTTTCTGTTACGGCAGTATTTTTTGACGATTCCGGGTGAACTGGCAGAAGCGGCCCGGATTGACGGCGCGTCTCTCTGGACGATCTACTGGCGTATCTACCTGCCGCTGGCGCGTCCGGCACTGGCGGCGCTGGCGATTTTTACCTTTTTGTTCTCGTGGAACGATCTTTTCGGCCCCTTGATTTACCTGCCAAGCGATTTGGAGAAGACCACTTTGCCCGTCGGTTTAGCCCTGTTTCAGGCACAGTACAGCGGGCGCTGGGCGGTGATGATGGCGGGCGTCACGGTCAGCATCGCGCCGATTGTGATTGTGTTTTTCTTTGCGCAAAAGCAGTTTATCGAAGGGATTGCGCTCTCTGGGGTGAAGTGAAAGTCGGTAGTCAGCATTCAGTAGCTTCAAACCATGCCGACTACTGACTACTCCGCATGACGTCCCTATAAACCCATTTCAAAGGAGAAAGAGATGCCCAAAGTAACGCTTATCGGCGCAGGCAGCGCGGTGTTTGCTGCTGAAATTATTAAAGATATTCTGGCGACCCCGGGACTCGAGACCGGCACCTTTGCGCTTGTAGATATAGACGAGGGACGGCTCGAGGTTGCTCACCAGATGGCTGAGTGGCTGATTAACAAAACCGGCCGTCACTGGTCGGTCGAAGCGTCAACCGATAGAACGAAACTCTTACCCGGTACGGACTACCTCATCAACTCGATTGAGGTTTCAGGGCTCGAGAATGTCCGATACGACTACGACATCCCCATGAAGTACGGCGTCGATCAGTGCATCGGCGACACCATCGGGCCGGGGGGTCTGTTCAAAGCTTTACGGACGCTGCCCGCGTGGACGGAGATTTTACGGGACACCGAACGCCTCGTGCCGAACGCGCTCGTGCTGAACTACACCAACCCGATGTCTTTAACGGTTTTGACCGGCATCAGAGCGTCAAACTTACCGATTGTCGGGCTTTGCCACAGCATTCAGCACACGACGCATCAGCTTGCCGAATACTTAGATATCCCTTACGACGAAATCGACTGGCAAGGCGCGGGCATCAACCATTTGGCGTGGATTGTGCGGCTCGAGCGCGCCGGACAAAACCTCTACCCGGTATTACAGGAGCGGCTCGAGAAGCACCCTGAAATTTACGAACGCGACCCGGTGCGCTTCGAGATGATGAAACACCTGGGCGCGTTCGTCACCGAATCGAGCGGGCACACCTCCGAATACACGGCGTACTTCCGCAAACGCCCCGACCTCATCAAAAAGTACATGCGGAACGGGTACGAGGGCGAGAGCGGCTACTACGCGAACAACTGGCCACGGTGGAGAGAAGAATATCTGTACGAGTTAGAAAACGCGATGGCGGGCAGAGAAGACTTCGATATGAAACGCGGCCCCGAGTACGCGTCGTACATCATCGAGGCGATGGAGACAGGCAAACCGCAAGTGATTTACGGCAACGTGCCGAACACCGGCTTAATCGACAACTTACCGCAAGGCGTGGTTGAAGTCGCGTGCCTGGTCGATAAAAAGGGCGTTCAGCCGACGCATTTCGGCTCACTGCCGACGCATTTAGCCGCGTTAGACCAACAGCATATGGCGTTTCACGACCTCGTGGCGACAGCAGTTTTAGAAGAAGACCGTGAAGCCGCCGTTCACGCGCTGATGATTGATCCTTTGACGGCAGCGGTGTGTTCGCTCGAGGAAATTCGCAGCATGTTTGACGAAATGGCGGCGGCGCAAAAGGATTATCTACCGGCGTTTATGAACCCTGAACCGGAAACGGTCAACGCTTGAGGGCGCTGACATAACGAGATGAACATGCCTCCTTTCGGTCTGCTTTTCGCCGCGCTCAGCTTGTTCGGCTGTGCGCCTAAAGTGTCCCAAGTAGCTGTGGCCTCGAGCCCAACCTCACCTGTCGCCGTTATCCAGACCTACTACGCGGCCATCAACGCCCATGAGTTTTGGCAGGCTTACGGGTTGTGGGGCGACAACGGTGCGGAGAGCGGGCAGACGCTCAGGGAATTTACGGCGGGCTTTAAGGAGACCGAGAGCGTCGCCGTAAAAGTCGGCCAACCGGGGCGTGTCGAGGGGGCGGCGGGCTCGAGATACGTCACCATCCCGGTTACGATTTCAGCCATCACGACCGGCGGACAAACCCAGCGTTTTACGGGCAGTTACACGCTGCGGCGCACGGTAGTAGACGGCAGTACGGCGAAGCAGCGCCGCTGGCATTTCTTTTCGGCAGACATTTCCGCTGCGCCGTAAACCCATTGAGCGGCTCCCCCGTAAACGCTCAAAAAGGTGACGCTATGTAAAAAATCTTGATAGCTTTTTACGGTTTTGTCCGCTAAGGTAACGGTGCGTCAGAAAAGACCTAAACCTGGCGCTCGAGTGGCGGGGTACGTCAAACTCACTCCGTGTTCCCTGTCTGCACGCCGCTGCTGCTTGAACCTACAAGCATCATGCGTGTCACGGAGGTCTGTAAAAGGAGCTTTGATGAAACACTTGTGGATTTTAGCACTGGGGCTGCTGGCGGCTTGTGGGGGTACACCTGTCTCGACGCCTGAAACGGAGCTGTTTACAGCGGCGACCGTGACGCTCACCCCGACCTCGTACCGGACGACCGGGGGCGCGGACGGCGGGCAAAGCGTCAATAACCTTAAAGTCAGAGACCAGTCCGGAAGTCAAAACACTTGGACGAAATACGTGGAGTTTCAAACTCCCGGCAAGAATTATATCGGCACCCGGAGTTACACGCTGCCTGCGGACGTTGACCCGTCAGCACTAACCAGCCTGCAGGTCCAAGCGAACTTTTTAGGCCCGAGCAAAGCGGCGCAGGCTTGGCGTTGGCGGCTATACAACTTCTCGAGCGGTCGCTGGGACTTACTCGGTGACAACAGCGGCTCGAGCTGGAACGCCTGGAAACTCTTGAGCTTCGACGCTTCCGGCACGCTCGACAACTATGTGAGCAACTCACGTGAAATCCGCGTCCGCACCGATTCGGCCAACGCCAGCGACGACGCCGACTTAGATTATGAGGCGGTGACAGTAACGCACGGCAGCACCCCGCCGCCCCCACCTCCTGCGGGCAGTTGGTGGAAACCGCAAAAAGGGCTCTCGTGGTGGTGGCAGCTCGAGAACGCCGCCAACCTCAACGCCGGTTTGAACGTCGACGTGTACGACATCGACCTCTTTGAAGGCAACGACGCGGGCAAAATCGCGGTGCTTAAAAGCAAGGGGTACAACGTCATCTGCTACTTCAGTGCCGGAACGTATGAGGACTTTCGCCCCGACAAAGACGACCTGCTGAGAAACAACAAGCTCGCGCTGATTGATGGTTCAAATCTACCGCAGTTCCCCGAAGAAGCGTGGCTTGCTATCGGCAACACGCAGGCGCTCGAGACCATCATCAAACCCGTGATGCGGGCGCGGCTTCACCTTGCCAAGTCTGCCGGGTGTGACGCGGTAGAGCCCGACAATGTAGACGGTTACGACAACAGCGAAACGCAAGGGCAGATTACGAAGGCGCAGCAGCTCGCTTACAACCGCTGGGTTGCGGGTGAAGCGCACAACCGGGGCTTAAGCGTTGGTCTTAAAAATGCGACGGCTCTCTTGAGCGACCTTGAGAGCGACTTCGACTTTGCCGTCAACGAGCAGTGCTACGCCTACAGCGAGTGCGGCGGGTACACCAGCACATTCTTGGCTCAAAACAAGCCCGTCTTTAATCAGGAATACCTCGACCCCGATGACGCGGGGGGCAGCGTAGGACAGACAAAGTATCAAAATACCGCTTGCCCGTATTTTCGGGATCGGCAGATCGCTTCGCTGTGGAAACGAGGGTTGAATCTGAACGGTCAGGATGTTGTTCAGTGTCAGCCCTAGCGCACCGCGAGCGTTCGTTTAAGCGTGGGGCGTCGGCTACCCTGACGCCCCTTTTAAGGCAAAGGAAGGGATGACATGAACCGTTTTTGGAAAACGTCCAGTTTAGCCTTAGGTGCTTTGCTACTTATGACTGCGTGCGCTCAGAGCGGCGGACAGGCAGCGACGAATGAAGCTGTAATGACCTACAAACCGAGCAGCGCCGACTTCGCCAACCCCGAGCGCGGCTTTTACGCCGATTCGTACTTTAATACCGAAGAAGACCTCAACGCTTTAGACGCGGCGGCGCTGGTGCAAGAAAAAGCTGCGGCGGGCTATCAAGTCTCGCTGATTCACCGCACCTACTACCTGCCGGACTACCGTGACGTAAAGCATCTACCGGCTGACTTTTTAACGCTGGTCGGAAACGACCTGGCGTCGGCAAGAGCGGCGGGCGTCAAGCTCATCTTGCGCTTTGCCTACCGGCCCAACGCCAACTATGAGGGTGAACCGGTCTACCGCGACCCCACCCGCAGCACGATTTTGCAGCACCTGGACGACTTGAAACCTGTTCTCAAGGCTCATGCAGGCGTGATCGCTTATGTAGACGCCGGGTTGCTCGGGCCGTGGGGCGAGTGGCACAGCGCCACGCCGAACAACAGCGATAAAGACCCGAGCAACGACCCTGACGGCCCGTTGATGGACGAACTTTACGGCTCTCCCGACCCGGTGAGTAAAAAACCCGGCGGCAACCCGCAAGACCCGAACTACGACCTGCTCAACTGGGACCGCAAACTGCCGAACGCGATCACGGAAGAGATAGTGAAAAAGCTCTTAGAGGTCGTCCCCGCCTCGCGCCCGATAGGGATTCGCTATCCACTGGCGAAAGCCGCACTGCTCGAGGGCAAAGTCAAAGCTTCGCTGACCGAACCCTTGAACGAAACCACAGCCTATCAAAACACCATGCGTGCCCGTTTGAGCGCAACGAACGACTGCTTTTTGGCGAGCGTAGACGACTCCGGCACCTACTATTACGGCGGCATTCCGGGCCTGACGACGCCAAAACAAATTGCGGCGCAGATAAGGCGCGAAAAAGACTACCTCAGCCAAGACAATCTTTACGTTCCGATAGGCGGCGAAACCTGCGCCGACGAGCCGTATACCAACCCGGCGTTTGGGAGCTTTCCGGCGTATGCCAAGCATGAACTGGCGCAGATGCACTGGACAACACTTAACAGCGACTACAACGAAAACACCCTAAAAGCTCTGGGAAACTATCTGAAAACGGTCAAGAGAAAACTCGGCTACCGCTTCGTGCTGCAAAGCTCGCGGTTGCCGCGAGCTGCCGCCGCAGGCGCAAATGTGACGCTCAGCTTGACCGTAAAAAACGTCGGTTACGCGAGCCCGTTTAATCCGCGTGGCTTAGCGGTCGTGTTCCGAGATGCGGACGGTACGCTCACCACCCGCCCAATCAAAATCAACCGTCAAAGCCACACCGACCCGCGTTTTTGGCAACCCGGAAAAACGCAGAACGTCACGCTCACGATGCCTGCTCCGGACGCACCGGGAGACTTTGAAGTGCTGCTGGGTCTGCCCGACCCGCTTTTAGCCAACGTCGTCAGCTATAAAGCAGACGGCGCGACGGTTAGCGGACATTACAGCATTCGTCTGGCGAACGCAGGCGTGTGGGAAGCCACTACGGGTTTGAACAAATTAGCGCATACCTTAACCGTTCGCTAGCCCCGAGACGCGAGTTTCAGGTACGCTCTAACTCACCGTGCGCCGGCCCAAACTGCTCTACTTTTGCTACTACGCGGCGATGGCCTCGCTCCTGCCGTTTTTGGTGCTTTACTACGTGCAGCTCGGTTTTACTGGGCGGCAGGTCGGCGTGCTCAGCGCCCTGTTGCCGGTGACGACCGTCCTCGGCGTGCCCTTATGGAGCGCAGCGGCGGACGCTTCGGGGCACTACCGAGGCATTATCTTGCTGAGTGTCGGCGCGGCCATGGTGTGGACCCTGGCCGCGTCTTCGGCGACGAGTTATCTAGGTCTACTCGGAATCGTTGGGGCGCTCTCATTTTGTGTCGCGCCGATTATGCCGCTGACCGACACGGTGGTCTTGACGCTTTTACAGAACGAGCGGCACCGTTACGGCAACCTGCGGCTTTGGGGAGCGGTTGGTTGGGGCGTCGGGGCACCGCTGACGGGTTGGTTGGTCGGTCGGGGTGAAGCAGGTGGGCTGCGCTGGGCGTTTTGGGTGGCCGCTGCGCTGCTCGGCTCCCTCTGGGCGGTAGCCTACACGCTGCCGAGGCTCGAGCCCGCCCCACTTCAAAAATTCCGCAGTATCCGAGGTTTAGTTTCTCCGGTGTGGCTGGGGTTTCTCCTGATCGGGTTGACCGGCGGCGTCTGCCTCGCGGTCAGCAGCAATTTTTTATACTTGCATATGACCGCTCTAGGGATGCCCGCCTCGTTCGTCGGATTCGCGCTGACCTCGGCGACCTTAAGTGAAGTTCCGGTCTTTTTCTTTTCAAGCCGACTTTTACGCCGTTACAACGCCCGCATCCTTCTCGTGAGCGCCTTGACCGTCTTTGCGGCGCGGCTTTTTCTTTACAGCGTCTTCGCCGCGCCCTGGCCCATTTTGGCGCTGCAACTGCTGCACGGCCCCAGCTTTTCGCTGCTCTGGACCGCAGGCGTCGCCTACGCCGACCGGCACGCACCTGAGGGCTTTAGAGCGACGGCGCAAGGGCTTTTTAGTACGGCCTTGCTGGGTTGGGGCGGCGTGATCGGCGCACTTATCGGCGGCACACTTTACGACGCGTACGGGGCGGCCGTGATGTTCCGGTGGGTTGCCGTGGGCACCGCCGCCGTTTGCCTCGGCGTTTCGGTATGGAGCGGTCGGCTGTGGACACCTGAACGTATGCAAAAGGAGACTTGATAATGCCTGAGTTTGACCTCCTTGTCGTTGGTGAAATCAATCCCGACCTCATCTTGCGTGGGGGCGACCTGACGCCCACTTTCGGTCAGGCTGAAAAGCTGGTAGACGCGGCAGCACTTACCATCGGTTCGTCTTCGGTGATGGTCGCCTGCGGCGCGGCGCGTCTGGGCCTCCGCACCGCTTTCGTCGGGGTGGTTGGGGATGACGTATTCGGCCGCTTTATGTTGGACGCACTGCGTGGCCGCGGCGTCGCTACCACGGGTTGCTTGGTCGACGCGTCGGTGCCGACGGGGTTTAGCGTCATCCTCTCACAACCTGCCGACCGCGCCATTTTGACCTATCCAGGGAGTATCGCTCGGCTTAGGTTGAGGGATATTGATCCGAATATTTTACGGCGTGCGCGTCACCTGCACGTCGGCGGTTATTTTCTCTTGGACGCGCTCCGTCCCGACCTATCCGAGCTATTTGGGCGGGCTAAGGCACAGGGACTCAGTACCTCGTTAGATACCAACTGGGACCCGAGTGGCCGCTGGAACGTTGACCCGGAGAAACTCTGGCCGGTCTGCGACGTATTCTTGCCGAATGAAGCCGAAGCGTGCCACATCGCCCGGACAGAAACGCTGGGGGCGGCGCTAGACGTTTTGGGTACGCAGCTACCAACCCTTGCAGTTAAAACCGGTGTGCGCGGGGGAATTGCACGGCAAGGTAGTCAAACCGTTTCAGCCGCCCCGCTCGAGATAGACGTCGTGGATACGACTGGAGCAGGTGATTCGTTTGATGCCGGCTTTCTCTACGGCTATCTTGCCGGGAAATCATTAGAAGAAAGTTTGCGCCTCGCCTGCGCGTGTGGATCACTTTCGGCACGGGGTGTGGGCGGCACCGAACGCCAGCCGACGCTACCAGAGGTAGAGCAGGCACTTGCTATATCTGAATAACAGGACAAGGGAAGTGTTGGAGTTGACGCGATTTAGAGGCTCGTCCATATCGAGAGTGGTCGGACAAGATTTTATCTAAACATCCTTGCCCACGGGTTATCAGTCGGTAAAAGTTGAACGGTGAAGCGTTCTCTTCCGTCACCGAACTGTATCGTTGAACGACACGACTAAACGACGCACCGTCTAAAGCCGGTGTGGTCTTAATCGGCCTAAGTAGACATCGAAAGCAGGAACTACAATTTTGCGGGAGAAAGGTCTACGATGGGCAAGCGGGTGACGAAGCAGTACGACGTGGAGTTCAAGCTCGGTGCGGTGGAGCTGATAGAGCAGCAGGGTTACAGTGTGCCAGCAGCGGGAAGAAAACAAGCGCCTGAGGATGGAAACCGAGATCTTAAAAAATCGGTCATGGTGGCAAGCCACCACCCAGAAAGATGAAAATAGGGTGCGTCCTCCGACGTGAGAGCTCGTCAATGGCCTTGGTGCTGTGAGCCCGATAAAAAATCGGAGCCTGGCGGTCTGCAGGAACCCAGGAATGTTGCCTTGAGCACGTGGAGGAAAGTCTACATATTAGCACTTCCATAAATTATTGGTCTAACTCATAGCCACAGTGTAGGGCAAACGCACTAGCTCACTCCGCTCAGGCCCAGGAGACTTAGGAGATAGTCGTCGTTGAGTAAGGCTCTGAACCGCTTGCGCCGCTTGGAGGCGGTGAAGCTGGTATCGAGATTGATAAGGTTAAGGGCCAAACGGCGTAGTGAAGCCAAGTTCTGAGCAGCAAAGCCTTTGCGCGTGCGTGAGGCGTCCTCACGGAATAGGACGTCGAGTGGGTGATGCTGCTGGTTTTCAATCGACCAGTGCTTTCTGACCTTGCTAAGTGCTTCGGAAGCAGAGAAGGTGTGTGAGGTAAGGAAGAAGCGGCGTTGGTAGGATTCTTGACCGTATCTCAACACGTGGGTATCGACGACGATGACCGCGCTGAGTTGTGCCCAATCTGAAAGTCCACAATCTGCTTTTTCGAGATAGCTCAGATCCCGCATCACCCAGCAGGTTCTGGTTTCCTGCCGCCCGTGTGCCACATCGAAAGTTTCAGCCCTGTCCAACGCCCCGACTTCTTTAAGCTGGTAATCGAACAGCCAACCAACCTCGTTAAACAACACGCCATGATTGGCTTTGAGTGACAAGACATACTCAGCCCCCTGGGTTGTGATGTGCTCGGCAACCTCCTTGTGACAACCCGCCGCGTCAATGCTTACGCTAGCACCCTCCAGGTCAAGTAGGTCTAGCAGCTCGGGAATGAGGCTGAGTTCATTTGCGTTGTTTTTAAGGGCAAGCTGTGCCAGTACAAGTTCATTCTCACTTGCCCAGGCGCTCAACATCGTTATAGCAGCCCGGCCAGGCTCGCACTTACTTTTCCCCTTCGACTTGGAACCGCGCAACATCTTTCCGTCAATGCTGATGAGCTTTTCCTCGCTCAGCTGACTTACCGTATGCATCCAGCGTATAAAGCATGTCTGCCAAGCAGCGGGATCGAGTTGTGCAAACACGCGGGTAAAGGTGTCGTGAGATGGGATACCGTGGGGCAACGCTAGAAACTTTCTCAAAAAGTCTTCTTTCATAACCCCGTAATCTGCTATCTCTTCCCAGGTTTCTGACTTGGCGATGACGGCGCATACGGTTATCACCACAATGTCTATCAGTTTGTGCAGCTTTAGGGGGTGCTCTCTGCGTGGGTCGGGTAATTCGGTAAACGCCTCTAGTATGTTCGTGACCATCCCACAGCTTAGAGCATGGCTAGTGCGTTTGCCCTAGCCGCAGTGCTTGAAGGTGTTGAGGACGTTTTCAGGCGTAACAGTTTTGACGGCATTACAAAAGGCTTCAACGAGTTCGCCAAGGGTAGCAGGGCGAAGGCTTTTGACGAAGGCTTTGAGCTTGGCAAAGAGATGTTCGATGGGGTTCAGGTCAGGTGAGTAAGTTGGGAGCTATAAGAGTTCACAACCATACGTTTCGACCAGCTCGCTGACTTCTGCACCATGATGCACACTCCAGTTGTCCATCACGATGACACTGCCCTCGCTAAGGGTTGGAAGCAGGACAAACTCGAGAAAGCTCAGGAAAGCGTTTTTGTTTACTGTGTCCGAGCGGATGTTCAGAGATTCGACGCTGGCTCGGCGCTCGTTGTAAGCCTTCTGTAGAAGTACGAAACTCTCTCTGCGGATTTCGCTATAAACAGCCTCTATTTGATCCCTATCAGGAGCTTTTTGTCGATTCTCACTCACTCCATACCCTCCATCCAGTTCTACGTGTCCCTTCGTCTCCAATCTCCTACAGCCGTCGCTTCGACTCTTCGAACAGGTAAGCGTTCATCTGTACAAGATCGGCTGCGCGACCTGTGTCACCCTTTGGCTTGTCTAGTTGACAATTTGGTTTAATTTTCATACCTTTAGCTTGAGCCGCTCAAGAAACATGGTTTTGAATCTTTCAGCTACGGTTCGAGACTTAATTTCTAGTGGTAGAGTGTATCGCTTTCAGGGCTATCTGCTCAATTTCACCTTTAGTTAGGTGGAGACGGTTATTTGCACTTTTCCATACTTCTAATTGACGGCGGTAACGGTCGAGTGTAGGGAAATGGCTGTTACGCACGTGCAAACCTTCGTAGTGTTCACCATCTTCGCAGAGGTAACGGGCGTATGCAAGTTGTCCCAGCTCGTCGTTGCTATCGAAACCTTCAAATTCGATCTGCCATGCGTCTACCTCGGGTTTTTCGCTTAGCTGTTCGTAAGCATATTTCAGGTTGCTGAACATTTGCAGTATGTCGTGTACTTCGGTACAGTCGTCTTCGCTCAAAGTGTCCTAGTAAATACGTTGACTCATGCCGTCATACTCGAGCTCATAACCCGATTCAAGTGCTATACGTGCTTTTTCTAAGCTACCGCGTTCGTCGGGGTAAAGCGCCTCGAGGATGCGGTACTGATTTGAAAGTATCCAGCGTTCAGTTCTTGTAAGTTTCATCCTGACCTCTCAAAAAGTCTTGTCTCATCATATATACTGTCATGCTGTGCGTTTACAGATAGCGTCTAAGGAGATACACATGTCCGGGCAAGCCTCAATTCCTACAGTTTCTTTCATCGTCATCGAGGTCTCCGAAGAATCTCCAAAAGGGTTAGGGCAGCTGCGGTTTCGGATCGCTCCTCGAAAGGGTGAGAACATAACTTTAGAAGACAAAGAGGGTCAAGCACAAAACTATGAAGTTTTAGCTGTTATCCACCCATCGGAAATTGCAGCAACTGCAGGTGATCTGCTGGTTCGTCATACCGGTAGCGATGCTGATTCTCGCAGTTCGTTTAGACGTAATTTCTTTGTTATGTAGCTTTTAAGGGTCTTTTGGCTCGATCCCACAGTCTCCCCGAGACCCGCTACGACTAAAGGAGCTTAACTCCGTGAGATAGCCCCGCACAAAAGGCTGCGTCGGTGAACACGCAACTATCTTGTTACCAAGCCTTTTATCCGACTTTCCATCAACCCGAACAATCTAAGGTTTTTCGGTGCAATCGCTCGAAGACCCTTGTTCTACTCTTGCATCATTTTACAGGTCGAGGAAAGAAGAGCGTGTAAACCAGTAGCAAGAAAGCATTGACAAAACTGCATCCACACAATAAGGGACACTTACGAGCTAAATCCATACATTTACATTTAAGCTAAAGTTTTTATCAAAACAGCTTGACATGACTTAACATTAAGTTTAGACTTATAAAGGTGATGGGTGACCATTGCCCAAATAAAAGTGCGGACAGTTGCAGCTGCCCGCCAAAACCTGAAACCCGGCCAGGCCGCGTCTCACGCAACGCTAGCCTACGGCCACAAGTTGTCAGCTGTCAATTTCAGCGATGAGGGGTGATTGCATGAGTGCTAGCCAGATTCACGACCAGAGAAAGCCGGAGAAGCCCGGTAAACCCAAAAAGCTGAATATCTTTATCAACCAGAAAAAGCTCGAGGTCGAAGCTGATGAGATGACCCCACGTCAGCTGCTGAAGCTTGCTAATGAGAGCCCGGAAGAAGTTGTTCTGGCGCTCAAGGAGAAAGGTCAGCTGACCAAGTACGAGGGCCTCGATGAAAAGATCCCCCTCCAGAACGGCATGCACTTCGTCACGATGGACACGACGCCCACGCCGGTGAGCTGATGTCCGCACAAGAAACGCTGATGGCAGACCTCGAGGCGCGAGGCTACATCGTCGAAGCTATCAACGCAGGAGGACAACCTTTTGTCCTCCTCAAAGACTTCACGGTGCAGTCCGGTCGGTTCGAGGGCAAAGTCATCGACATCGGGCTTGAAGTCCAGCCCAGCTATCCACAACACCTCGCGTCAGCCCTGCACATCAGGGCGGAGCCGAAACTTCTGTCCCCTGGCCCCCACCCGCATAACTACAATGTTCTAGAGGGCAACAGTCCGCTCGGCCCAGCGTGGCAATACTGGAGCTTTAACTTTACCGACGCCTGGCGAGGAGGGCAAAGAGCGAGCCTAAACTCGATCATCAACGGGGTGATGCACCATGCCTGAGCTCGAGTACAGCGTCGCTATGACTCAGAAGACGCACGACGAACTCGCCGGATTTTTGCTGCGCGAAGACCTGCAAGAGGATCTGGTGTTCGCGCTCTACACACCGTCGCAGGGTGAGACGCGCTTCACCGCCCTGATCAGTGACATCATCTTTCCGCAAGAAGGCGAGCGCGAGGTTCACGGAAACGTCTCCTTCCATCAGCCCTATCTCGAGCGCGTTTACAGCGAGGCGCTCCTTCAAGAGAAAGGCGTCGTTTTTCTGCACAGCCACCTGGGCCCGGGCTGGCAGGGGATGAGCAGGGACGACGTTCACGCTGACACGCGCGTCGCCCTTAGCGCCGTTCCCACGACTTCCCTTCCGCTCCTTAGCATGACGTTAGGAACCGATGGCACCTGGAGTGCCAGAGCCTGGAGGAACGATGACGGCACGCCCAGCATGCGCTGGTGCGCGAACGTCCGGGTCGTCGGTACTCAGCTCAAGACCGACTTCGCGGATTGCGTGCGCCCGAAACCGCAACCGACCGAACGACAGAGGCGCACGGTCGCTGTCTGGGGCGAGGCGGAGCAAGCGAAGATGACACGGCTAACGGTCGGGATTGTGGGGCTCGGAAGTGTCGGCAGCCAGGTGTGCGAGCAGCTGGCCCGCTCCGGGTTCACCCGGCTCGTCTTCATCGACCACGACCGGGTCGAGGTGCACAACCTCGACCGCCTGGCGGGCGCGTTCCCGGAAAACCTGGGCGAGCTGAAGGTAGACGTAGCGGCCCGCAACGCCAAGCGGTCGAACACGGCCGACTCGGTGTCGGTAAGATCTGTACCGATGAAACTTACGAGCTCCGAAGGCTACCGCGCCGCCCTGGACTGCGACGTCCTGTTCAGCTGCGTAGATAGGCCACAGCCGCGCCGCCTGCTCGACCACCTGGCTTACGCTCACCTGATCCCTGTCATCGACGGCGGCATCCGAGTCAAGCATAAGGCTGGGGCGTTTTCGACGGTGAACTGGCAGGTACAGACGGTCGGACCCGGGCGTCCGTGCCTGGAGTGCGTCGGTGCGTACGACCCCGGTGAGGCCGACATGGATGCCAAGGGACTACTGGACGACCCCACCTATCTCGCAGGTCTCGGCAGTCGCAAGGGTGCGCGGGCCAGTGAGAACGTCTACACTTTCAGTAGCGCGGTGGCGTCCACGGAAATGATGCAACTCTTTGTGCTGGTGACTGGTCTGCAAAACTTTGGAATTCAGCGGTTCGACTTCCGCGCGGGCGTCACCGAGTCTTATCTAGAAGAGTCGCGTGACCTTTCGTGCTCGTGCAAAGACGACCTTCTCGGCACCGGAGACACGGTAGTGGACTGGCTCGCTCACGACTTGGCCCTTGAGGCGCAGCACCAGAAGTAACTTAGGCTAGCTTTCTGGGCAGGGCGGATGTTGAGCCCTGTTCATCTTTTTCTATTAGGATACGGTCATGAATGTTAATTATATCGGCCCACTCCGGGAACAGGTGGGCCTGTCCCAGACGGAGCTAGGCGAAAAGGTCGGCGTGACGCGCCAGACCATCGCCGTTTGGGAAAGGGGGGAGCGCCTCCCGTCGCTCGGTCAGCTCAGTCGCATCGCGGGCGCACTGGGCGTCTCACTCGACGTTTTCCTCCGGGCAGCCGAAGAGGAAGGTCCTACTCTGCTATTTCGGGCGGACGACGCAAGGGCACTAAACCCTTCCCTGCGCGCGCTCATTCAGCAGCGCGTGGAAGACTACGCCGATCTGGAGGCTTCGCTCAAGGAGACGCCGACGCTTCCTCCAGCCTACCCGCTCGACGAGTTCGACGCGGCGAAGGTCGAGCGGATTGCTACCCAGGTGCGCGATTTTCTGGGCGTCGAGGATGCGCCGCTCGGGGACGTAATCAGCCTTCTAGAGGACAAAGGCTTCAAAGTAGTTGTCACGCCCTTACCCAAGAGCGTAAGCGGCTTCTCGGCCTATACCGAAGCCTGGGGGGCTGTCATCATCGTCAATGCCAGCCATCCGGTGGACAGACAGTACTTTACGGCGCTTCATGAACTCGCCCACCTGATCTGCCACCGTAAAGACTACAACCATCAAGAGATCAGGGAAGCGAAAGATCCTCGTGAGAAGATCGCCAACCGGATGGCAGGGGCCGTCCTCATCTCCCGCGAGATGATGGAACGTGAACTCCGCGGCTATCAGCATGCCTGGATTCCAACTCCCGTTCTTGCCAACCTCAAGCAGCGCTATAGCATGAGCATGGCCACGGTCCTTATGCGCGCCCGGGATCTCGGCATGATTACTGCACGGCAAGCTGGACAGCAGCTAGGCAAACTCAAAAAGTTGCGTGACGAAGATGGGAGTGAGCCTTCGAAACTCAAGCGTCAAGCGGACCAATTTGAGTCTGACATCTTTGTTGCTTATAACCGCTTGGAGCGGCTGGTGTACGAGGCCGCCAGCAAAGAGCTCATCACTCGGTCCCGAGCTGCGGAAATTTTAAGCAAACCGCTGCTAGAAGTCCGGAAACAGCTTGAAGGCTGGCGATCTGAGCAGAGCCCGATCGAAAGTTGATCCTTCTTGCCGACGCCAATATTCTCTTCGACTTTGGCTGAGTCGAAGACGGACTTTACCATTTGGCGTCTCTAGGGCCGCTCGAGGTTTTAGAGAACGTCCGCGACGAAATTCGAGAAGATGACATCCTGCAAATCCTGGTCGACCTCCGTGTCACTATCGTGCCGTTGCAGGACGGCTGGAGTGACGTGATTCGTAGCGAAAAAAGGGGCGGTCTCAGCCTGCCAGACGCCACCTGTCTCCACTACGCGCGCACCTACGGACGGACGGTTTTGACGAGCGAACAGACTTTGAGAAAACGCTGTCAGCAAAATAGTGTGGACGTTCACGGTAGCTTATGGGTTATCAAACAGCTCCACGAAAGACGTCAGTGCGCACCTTTTGTGCGTATGGTTGGAGTCTTGGCTTGAAGACGACGCCCGACTTCCCCAGGATGTGCTTGCGGGAATCCGTGTACTGCTCGGCTGCTCTAGCTGAAAATGAGAGGGGAGAGCCGATCACGGGTTCCACCGAGTTATAGCTATCTGAACCTTTGTTCATCACTACAACCTCTGAGCCCGACCGCCTGATGCAGTGCCTAGCCTGAGCCTAATGTCGCTTATACAATTCGCCAGGGAACCCGCACGAGACCTTCAATGTAACCGAAGTGTTTATCGAACTCGAGGAGCGGTACCTGATGCCGCAACGCGACCTGAGCGATAAGGCCGTCTGTCGCAGGGATCGTCAGACCTTGACTCCGCAACTCCGCGAGCCGCTCACCAGCTGTCCGATAGTCGCTCTCCTCAGTTTTGAGCCGGAGCGTGGAGCGCATCAAATTACGTACGTCTTCTTCATCGGGACGTACGTTTTGCACCACTTCGAGTTCGACCATGCCGCAGACCGCTGCGTTTCCGTCGGCTAGAGCCGCGTCGACCCGCGCGGCTAACGGTTCTTGCCCCTGAAAGAAGGCAATCCAGGCACTGGTGTCGATCAAAACTTCAGCCATTAGGCTCGAGTTCACCCAGCTCGGCCGCTTCGATCTCTTCACTGCTGGTGATCTCGACCTTACCCCTAAGGGCACGGAACCGGTCGAGTCGGCGGCGGCGCAGATACTCACTCACCGCCGTACTTATGGCTTGCGTCATATTGGTCGTGTGGGTAACCTCGAGCAGTTCTTGCAGCGTCTCGTCGTTTAGCGTAACAGACGTTCGCATAGGTTCCTTTCTTCATCATCTTATTGAGAATTCAGCTGTTGTACCTGCAAAGCACAGCGCACCATTTTAGTATACTCTAGCCGCAACATGATTGCACCAAAACTACCTGCGTTCGAGATATTAAAAGGGGTGAACCTTTCCGAGTTGTAGTTCAACATTTACCTATTCCCCCACCTAACTGACCTTATGTTGGTAGTATTGACAGATGGGGAAGAGGTGCACGATGAAGCGTGGGTATACCTTATATATAGAGATGTATCTTAGCGGCAAGTCCGCTCGAGGTCGGGTCAGTGCCTGACCTCGAGCCCAGACACCTCACGGCTGAACAGAAGCGCCAGCTCGAGGTCGCTCTCAGAGCGGTTTATCCCACCGAGGCCATACCCAGTCTCAGCGACCTCCGGCGCGATCCGGCGCGACTCGCTTCACTATCCGAGCTTGTTGCGCTGTTTGGTGAACAGCTGCCGGAGCGCCAGCAAGCGTCGCTCGTTCGCACCTTGGGGTTACAGGGCCTACCAGCTGAAACGTTAGCGCAAGTTGGCTTCGACTTGGGGGTTACCCGCGAGCGCGTTCGGGCAATTAGCAAGCAAGCACTTACGAATCTCAAAAAGGTGGCGCTTGCGACCGGCGTACAGGTCGAGACGCTGCTCGAGCCACCCACCAGCGGGGCGGGCGTAAGTCTCGAGCTTTATCAGGGGAGCGCCACCGAGCGGGCCGTCCAGTGGGCGTCGTTTCCTTCAGATGATCTCCGGCGTTTGGCTGTCGCGGCCGCCGGAGCGCGTGATGCTGAAGGGTTATGGCGGCTAACCGACGCGTACCTTACACTACACGGCACGAAAGGTTCAGCAGTCAGTGAGCGCACCCGCGATGCGTACCGGCGTGGCCTCGTCGACCTGATCAAAGACTGGCAGGGTGAGAGCCTGCTCCGGCCTAGCCGCGACGCCGGTGTGGTGTGGGTCAGGCAGCTCGAGGCGAAACCGGTGCGCGATCCTAGGACGGGCGAACCAAAACGCGACGCCGTCTCGGGAAGCCTTAAGGTGCTGAGCCCAGCCACCGTTCAGGCAAAACTTGCTGCGGCCAGAGCGCTCTACCGGGCGCTCCGCTGGGCGGGCGCGACAACCGCAACCCCGTTTGAAAACGTCAAAGTCACCAAAGACCCGGTGCCAGCCTGGGAAAAGCGCAGCGCATATACACCTGAAGAGATCGAAGCACTCCTGGAGGTCGCCGAGGGTCCCGACAAGGTGATGGTCTTGTTAGGAGCGCACGCAGGGTTGCGGATCGCTGAGATGACAGCGCTCAGATGGCCAGATCTCGACTGGCGCAGCAAAGAACTTGTGGTGCGCCAGGGTAAAGGGGGCAAGACCGCGCGCGTGGCGATGACGCGGCGGCTGCGTGAGACGCTACGGGACTGTCCACACGACGCGGCCGACCTTAACGGCTTTGTTCTTCCCTTCCGTACGTACCGGGCGCGCGAACGTTTTCAAAAGCTCTGTCTCCTTGCCGGGGTCGAGTACAGCGGCAAAGAAGTGCACGGCCTGAGACACGGAGCGGGTACCCGGACGTACCTGCAGTTCAGGGATCTGGGCCGCGTGGCGCAGCACCTGCGGCAAGCGAGCGTCGATACCGCCCGGCGTTACGCCAAGATGGCCGACCGGGTCGTCGGTGAGGGTATCGAGGAGTGGTGAGCAGTAACCTGCCGCCCGGAGAAGATTTATTCCAGGTGGCTAACCCCTGGCGTACTCAAACAAATTTTCTCTCCAGTTTGCCCTACTTAAAGACGTCAGAAGACTCGAGGCTGGGGCACGGACGAGGTTGCTCACCGGATGCTCCTCACCTCGACGCCGTGAGGCACCTCGCCCCACCCCCGGTCGGCCGTGACCGCGACGGCACCCAGAAGCCGGGCCGTCGCGAGGCAGGCGCGGTCGGCCAGCGAGAGCCCGTGCGTCTTCGTCTGTCGGTACAGTTCCCCCGCTAGTTGCGCCTCTTGCGGCGTAAAAGGAGTCACGCTTAGTCCTAAGAGTCAACTCCTGGAGGAGCGTGTCGACCGGCCGTTCCCTAGCCACAGACTTCTGCACCACTTCAGCAAAATTGACGCTGTTCATCACTGCGCCGTCAAGGCTCACGTTCTCCGCCCCCGGTTCGCGTTGTAAAAGTGCCAGGACTGCCGAGGCGTCCGTCACTTCACGGCGACTCACGGCGCGCCTCCTCACGGCGCTCTTCGATCAGCTCATCGGCTAGACTCACCCCTAGGTCGGCGTAGCGGTTTTGCAACCGCTCGAGCAACGCCTTGCGGGGTTCAATTACCAGGCGACCCCCTCGAGCCAGGCGACCACTTCGTCGCCATTCTCGAAATGTGCGTGTCGTTTTGCCCGTAAAAGAGGGTTTTAACAGGCAAAACGACCCTTTCCGCAGCCAGCTAGAAATTATGGAGTTGGATAGCGGTCACAGACATATTATTCATAGTGAAGACAGTGTGTTCGAAGCGCCGAATTGGACGCGCGACGGCAAAGAGCTGATCTACAACCAGGCCGGACGCCTATACCGCTTTGATTTAACCACCAAATCGTCCTCGGTCATCGACACGGGAGAGGTCCTTAGAAACAACAATGACCATGTGCTCTCTTTCGACGGACAGACGCTCGCTATTAGCAGTCAAGACGAGAAAAATGGTTCACTGATCTACACGGTCCCTACCAGAGGTGGTACACCCAAGCTAGTGACGCCAACCGGGCCGTCTTATCTCCACGGCTGGTCACCTGACGGCAAATTGTTGGTTTATACCGGTCAGCGAAATGGTGAGTTCAACATCTACGCTATTTCTGCCGAAGGCGGTGAGGAAATTCAGCTAACGAACACGGCGGGACTAGACGATGGTCCTGAATATACGCCAGACGGCCAATTTATTTACTTTAATTCTGTTCGTACCGGGCGGATGCATATCTGGCGGATGAAAGCTGACGGTAGTGCTCAAGAGCAACTCACAGATGACGAATATGACAACTGGTTTCCCCATATTTCTCCTGAGGGCAAGCAAATCATCTTCTTGACCTACCTTGTAGGTGAGGTGGAACCAAGCGATCATCCAGCTGCTAAACGGGCCTACCTGCGGACTATGCCCCTAAACGGAGGCACGCCAAAAGTAGTGACTTATCTTTATGGGGGGCAAGGGACAATGAACGTCCCTTCTTGGTCGCCAGACGGTATGCGAGTAGCTTTTGTTAGCAATACCGTTCCTGAGTCCTAGAGCACGATCTAGTCGCGGGACAGAATCTTGTCACAAATTTTTAGCGACGATACAGCCTGAGACAGGCCGCTTTTGACCTGGAAGGTTTGGGCGTAGGGGATAATTTGTCAGCGTGTGAAGCTCAGCGGGTACCTCGACATTTTGTTTCCTTGTAGTTAAGACGGTTGCGCTCAACTACCGGCAAATAAATTACCCCGTTTGCTACCCAAAGAGGAGTTTAGAGTGAATGAGATTTTGAGCGGCTATCTTGAGGTTGACCCGAGACCGAAGTGAGTGGAAGTTTTTAATCTGGGCGGCGTGCAGCGTAAGAGAGCCGATAAGCACGCTAAAACTCGTTTCGATGCGCTTACGAATGCGGTTAAGCGTCTTGTTTCAACAACTTGGGCCAGTCATGTTTTTGCGGTTGTGTGTCGTGATCTGCTCGTAGCCCAGATACGCTTTGTCACCGATGATAAGCTCAGTCATAGCTTCGATAAGTTTAGGGACAAGCGCAGCTTCATGATGATGGGCAGCGGCAAAACTCCAGCGTTTGAAGAGACCCTGCACGTTGACCAAAGCGTGCAGTTTAAAACCGTAGACCATGATCGTGGGCGTACGTTGCCGCCCCGTCACAACCCAATAGCGCTGCCAAAAGACAACCTGCCAGTAAACGCGTAAGTGCGACTCTCGAGAGCGGGCTGCCTGTTCACTATCAAAAGGGCGCTGCAGATTTTCGATAAAGGGCTCGGTTATTGTTTGGGCCGCGACGAGCTTGTCTTTGGTGTCGGTCACGAGATGAAACTGGAAGAGGGTCATGCCCTTGAACATTTGGAGGGTGTAGGGCTCGAGCACGTTGATGCCGATGTCCAGAGCTTGGGGGATGCAGCCGTCAAGCGCCTCGGTGAAGTGATCGAAACGACTGAAACCTTTGAAACCTACGCTATGAGGTCAGTCTGCATAAGATCTGACCTTAAAGCGCGGTTTTAAGAAGCCAAAGGATAAGCAGGTGGCCGGGGTAGAAGCCGTAGAAGAACCATTTAAGTCTCGGTAAATAGGGCAGCTGGACGGTGCGCACAGCGTAGATGAGTGGGATAGCCAGCCACGCCGCCAACGACGCCTCCTGAGGACTGTTGATGGTGACCAGCAGCACGATCATAAGCACACCGTTTACGACGGTCGGGCGTTTGAGAAAAAGCATCATGCTGGGGATCAGCAACACCCCGAGCGGCCCGTACTCGACGCTGATGCCTAGGAGCAGCCCTAGATAGAGGCCCGCGAGCCAGCTTGTCCCTGCCCCACCCAGCCTTCCGGCAGGTGACGGGCAAACCACGCCCGTAGGGGGAGGAAACTCGAGCCCAGCAGCAGCGTGAAGAAGATGTTGAGGGGCAGAACCTGACGGCCCAAGGCGAGCATGGCAGGCACCTGTGAGACGAGTCCAAAGAGCAGTAGCGGTAGGGCGTACCGCTCGGGCTTTACGTAACGAACAGCGATGTTGTAGGCGATTAGGAAAGCAAACAGGGGAAAGGCGATGCGTCCTAGCGTAAAGGCCCACGGTTGGAACGTCCAGAAGGTATGGTTGGCATGGTCTAAAATCATCAGGGCGATCGCGAGCCACTTGAGGAGCGTCTGCTACGACGGGCTTAACGTCAGCCACGTTGGTTGCATATGAAGCGTCTGGGGTCGGCTGAGGGTGCTGGCCATCCGGTTAGCGTAGGGCGTTTCCAGGATGTACCGGGAAGACTTCGGGGGAACTAGGGTGTGCGTCATAGCTTTACCCTAGAAGACCGCCATAAAGTCTGCTCGATTAAGGATGTAGCGCAGCGAAACGTGGTGCATGATACGACCACGTACCTGAGGCATTCGGGGCCAGTGACGGTGCTAGTATTGCAGAATCGGCAACTTCGGAAGCTTGTCTGGTTCGCCCCTGAACTATTGCCTTACCGGTTGAGCGAGACGCTGGTGCTCGAGCGGACCAGGGTTCAGCAGCATAAGCTTTACCGAGGGAGCAAGCAGATGGTATCGACTAGCGTCATTGTATTTAAGCAAGTGGCAGGTGCCGGGCACGCATAAAGGGTGACGTTAACGCAGACTCGTTTTTGCTGGGAGAATAAAATCGTCGTGAAAATATATTGGTTAACATAAACCGCTTTATGTTAAACAGCTTTATATGTATTTCACCTAAGTACGGGACAAATCAAAGGAAAAAGGCTTCCTGAGCGAGAATAGCTGTGTGAAAGAATCTCGTGGAAGCCATTATCAGCATAAGACAAGCCTGAAACAAATACTAGCGGCAAAGTTGCCTATGAATGGAGCAAGGCTGACATGCCTGAGCACGTTGCTACTCGTACTGATTCAAGAGAAGACGGTCAACCTAGTAAGTCTGAGCTTAGCATTTCAGGGTAGAGCGGAGCCAGAATCAGCGTACCGTCGCATCAAGCGATTTTTTACAGAAGTACGCTTAGACAAGGTGAAAGTTGCTCAGTTTATCCTCAACTTGCTACCACCACCGCCTTACACCGTCTGCGTTGACCGCACGAACTGGCAGTTTGGCAGCCTCGACATCAACATTCTAGTGATTGCCATAGCCCATAGAGGTGTTGCTTTTCCTATCGTATGGTCGTTTCTGAATAAAGGTGGAAATTCATCTAGTGAAGAACGTATCAGCCTGCTCCAATGTTTTTTCGAGCTTATAGCCTCCAAAGACGTAGCGTTTTTCTTGGCTGATAGGGAGTTTATCGGAGTAACCTGGATTAACTATCTGGATAAACGCCAGGTTCCTTTTGCCATTCGTATCCGTAAAGACAGCCTATGTGACAACTGGTGTCCCGTTCGTGCGCTTTTCGCCCACTTAGCTATAGGCGAACTCAAGGTTCTAAACAATAGCTATGGCTTTTACGGCTGTAACTTGCGTGCCGCTGGTATGAAGCTCTCTGGTAGCGATTACCTCATAGTTGTCACCAACCGTGCGCCTGCTCAAGCCTTTGTGGTTTACAAGCGTAGGTGGGAGATCGAAATGCTTTTTTCCGCCTTGAAAACAACCGGCTTTGAGCTTGAAGCTAGCCACCTTACTCGGCTTTATAAACTCGATACCCTTTTTACCCTCTTGGCTCTGGCTTTTACCTGGGCGCATCATGTAGGTGAATGGCTCCACGACAGCAAACGAAAGCTTCTGCGTATCAAGTCTCACCTACGCAGAGAAAAGTCTTTCTTCCGTCACGGTCTTGACTATCTCAGGCATCTGCTTAAGAATCTACACCTCAAGCATGACGACCTGCTTCTCTGTATTCACTTTTTGTCCCGTACTTAGGTATTTCACAAGCATATTTTGAGTAGGAAATCGGAGCGAAAAAGGAATTGTCAGTGAAATTAGGAGTACACTGGAGTGTGGAAACTTCCCAGTTGCAGAATATCAGATTCGATGCTCAAGGAAGAGCACTTATCCCCAAAGGTATGCGCGACGCACTTCATATCGAGAATGGCGACGAAGTGGTCGCCTGGCTCGAGGGGGTCGCCTGGTAATTGAACCCCGCAAGGCGTTGCTCGAGCGGTTGCAAAACCGCTACGCCGACCTAGGGGTGAGTCTAGCCGATGAGCTGATCGAAGAGCGCCGTGAGGAGGCGCGCCGTGAGTCGCCGTGAAGTGACGGACGCCTCGGCAGTCCTGGCACTTTTACAACGCGAACCGGGGGCGGAGAACGTGAGCCTTGACGGCGCAGTGATGAACAGCGTCAATTTTGCTGAAGTGGTGCAGAAGTCTGTGGCTAGGGAACGGCCGGTCGACACGCTCCTCCAGGAGTTGACGCTCTTAGGACTAAGCGTGACTCCTTTTACGCCGCAAGAGGCGCAACTAGCGGGGGAACTGTACCGACAGACGAAGACGCACGGGCTCTCGCTGGCCGACCGCGCCTGCCTCGCGACGGCCCGGCTTCTGGGTGCCGTCGCGGTCACGGCCGACCGGGGGTGGGGCGAGGTGCCTCACGGCGTCGAGGTGAGGAGCATCCGGTGAGCAACCTCGTCCGTGCCCCCTCGCTGAGTCTCTTAGAGCGCACCCGCGACCTCGCCACCCTCTCGGAGGACGAACTCAAACGTCTGGCCGCCGAAGCCGCTCGTGACCGCGACGCCGAAGTTTTGTGGGCGCTCTTAGAGGCGCACCTGACGCTGCATGGTTCTTCGGGTTCACGGGTGTCGAGACACACGCTCGAGGCGTAACGCCGGGGTGCTCTATGTCCGGGAACTCGAGGGCCGTTTGAAACCTGCCTCGGTCGGCGTCAAGCTGGCGGCGGCCAAAGCGTTTTACGCTGCGCTCAGATGGTCGGGCGCAACCGATACGGCCCCCTTTGCCGACGTCCGGGCCGCCGTCGACAAAACTCCCTCCTGGGAGAAACGCGACGCCTACACCCGGACCGAGGTCCACTGGCTCGAGCGTACGAGCGAGAGTTATACCTTACCCTAATTGCCAGTAAGACTCAGTCGAGGTTGGAGAGAACGAGCGCGAGTAAAGAGGCGTTGAGCTTGATAAAGAAGCCCTGATTGGTGCGAGCTCTGAGCCGTTGCGTGCCCATACTCTCTAGCTGGCTGTTGAGGGTTTCAATGCTTTTGCGGTAACGCTGAAGCGCGAAGAACTCAGCGAGTGTATTTTGCTCTTTCATATTCTTACGACGTGACGGCACAAGCTTAACCCCGGTGTCTGCAACACTGTTATAGGCTTTATCAGCGTAGACACGTGCGCCTTGGGGTAAGGCGTAGCACAGCTCATGAACTGGTGTGAGGTCGTATAGCAGGCCCAAGAGGGCCGGGGCACTGCCCCCTATGCTGATGACTCGCTTCTAAAAGAGCAAAGCTTACCGGGATACCTGCAGGCGTACAGACCAGATGCAGTCGCCAGCCGAAGAATTTCTCTTTTTTAGCAGCGCAGTAGCCGCAGAACGCCTTACCCCTGACTTTTTTGCAGCGTCTAGCGCGAACCCGCTTGCACACAGGCAAAGGCACGCTATCGATGATAAACACGTCGCCTTGTGTAAACAACACAGCAAGCAAACCAAGCAACCCTTCGAACCAAGCCGCTAGAGCATGGAGTCGTCGGTTATAACGTGACACGCTTAAACGCGGCACATAACCTGAGCGGACCATGACGCACAGGGCGCGTTCCTGATGGTTCTGAAAATACTTCGCTGCCACCACCGCAACGGTCAAAACTTCCGGATCGCTAACGGTGGCAAGCGGGTGACTGTAATGCCCGAGTTCTTCCAAGGTCTCCGCAATAACGCTATATGCAGCTATGATAAAGCTGTCGTCCATGTGCCGTGCCTCCTCAAACTCATGTCCTCAAACATCAGTTTAGGAGTCACCCACATGGATGGCAACTGGTAATTACGGTATACCTTATATATGGTGCTTTTGGGCGCACACGCTGGCCTGAGGGTTAGTGAGATGACCGCGCTGAAGTGGGAGGACATCGACCTCAGCAGTGGAACGCTCAAGGTCGTGGCGGGTAAGGGGGGTAAGACCGCGCGGGTCAACCTCTCCTCCACCCTGGTCGAGGCGCTCGAGCACGTCCCACTAGAAAAGCGCAAAGGCTATCTCCTGCCTGCACGCTCGCGGATTGCCGTGTACAAAAGGCTCGAGGCAGCGTGCCGGGTCGCCAAGGTCAAGTTCAAAGGGGTTCATGCCTTAAGACATGCTGCGGGAACAAGACTCAGAGATGAGACCGGAGATTTGGCGTTGGTTGCCGACCACTTACGGCACTCATCGCTCGATACCGCGCGCGGCTACGCCAAAGCCAGCAACCAGCAGCTTAAAAAGGCGGTCGGGGACTGGTAACACGCACGACTACAGGCAGTCGTGCGCAAATAGCAGTATTGGTTCAGAAGTCTAGAGACAGCGGGTGTAAAGCGCAGCGACTTTCCTAAAGAGTCACGCCTGGACAACTTTTTTTCTAAGCGAGCGGGAAACCTCAATTCCGACTGAATGACTGTTGTGCGTTTCTCGCGCTCATTAAACGCATAACGCAGCTTTGACCACTGCCATGATCCGGGCACGGGTCCGCGCCCGGGCGATTGCCACGTTCCTTGCAACCACCTCGGGAAGCGTCTCCAAAGTGGGCAGTAGAAAGTCACCGGGGTTGGGACACGATCGACCGAAAGCGCCGGTCATCGCTCTGCATCCTCGGATCGAGGGTAGGGTCGGCATACATGGGAGGGCAGCCGTGATCGATGGCGTCGGAGCGCAGTTCGTAGTGCCAGGGTTCGTTGCTGTAGATCTGGCACAGTCCGTATTTGGCACCGTGTTCGGACAGCCACGCCGTGGCGTCGAAGTGCCCGATGTCGATTGCGTCCCCGGACACGTGAGCCGACGTACCTGCGGTGGCGACCCATCGGGCAGCTTTCTCTTCAGAGCCGTACTCGGAGACCGCCTCACGAAGAAGCTGATTCTGGTACTCCGGGGAACGCCAGCCGCTGTTGACGTAGAACGTGACGTCGGCGTCAGCGGCATCCGTCGCCGCTTCACGCAGCGCCCGGCGCAGATCGGGGTTGAGGTTGGCAACGCCGGGATACTCGTCATCAAATACGGTTACGCCGTCAGGGACGGCACCGTCAGCCTCGGTAGGCGTGCCACCGTCGTCGCCGCGAAGGACGTCGCCGACCGAGGACGCCGATGACGATGACTGATAGACGAGGGTTCCGATGATCGCAGCGGTGACGACGACTAGGCCGACGGCGGTGGGCTTGAGAGTCTTGCGGGACCTTGTTCGTGCTGGTTCGTTGTAGGGCATGCCTCCAGTTAAGGTAGTGTGGTGTTATCAACGCGTATGTGGTTTTCGGTATGCCGACGATATGCGCCAACTTATAGAATTGAGAGCATGCGCGTGTTGGTTGTTGAGGACGAGCCCTACATGGCGGAGGCCATCCGCGACGGTCTACGCCTGGAAGCGATCGCGACCGACATCGCCGGTAATGGCGACGTCGCTTTGGAGTTGCTTAGCATCAACACCTACGACATTGCCGTCCTCGACCGCGATATCCCTGGCCCCTCCGGCGACGAGATCGCCAAACGCATCGTCGCCTCCGGCGGCATGCCGATCCTGATGCTCACTGCTGCGGACCGGCTCGACGATAAAGCCTCCGGGTTCGAGCTAGGAGCTGACGACTACCTCACGAAGCCGTTCGAACTGCGAGAGCTCGTGCTCAGGCTCAGAGCACTCGACCGCAGGCGGGCGCACAGCAGGCCACCCGTGTGGGAAATCGCAGGTCTGCGGCTCGATCCGTTCCGCAGAGAGGTCTACCGCGACGGCCGCTACGTCGCGCTGACCCGGAAGCAGTTCGCCGTGCTCGAGGTCCTCGTTACCGCCGAAGGCGGTGTCATCAGCGCCGAAGAGCTCTTGGAACGGGCATGGGACGAGAACGCCGACCCGTTCACCAACGCCGTGCGCATCACGGTCTCAGCCCTACGCAAACGACTCGGCGAACCCTGGCTGATCGCCACGGTGCCCGGCGTCGGCTACCACATTGACACCGGACCAGACACCGGCAGCAGGGGCGGCAACGATGGCTAGAGCGCCTGGGTTGAGCGTTCGCCTCAAACTCACCCTCAGCTACGCCGGGTTCCTGATGCTCGCGGGTGCCTTGCTACTCGCGGTCGTGTGGGTGTTCCTTCTGCGTTACGTACCCAACGATGCGATCGTCTTCCCCGGTCGCCAGCTGTCCGAAAATGCGATCAGAACCCCTGGTTTCTCCCCTAGTCTCTTCTTTCCCGGTCGGTCCGATCTCATACGGGCGTTTGCTCCGAAAGCAGCCGCCGTGCTGACGTTCCTGCTGGTGTTTGGTCTCGTGGGAGGATGGGTCCTCGCCGACCGCATGCTCGCCCCGCTGGCTCGCCTTACCGACGCTACGCGCCTGGCAGAGAGCGGATCGCTCTCCCACCGGATCCGGCTACCGGGCCGCAACGATGAGTTCCGCGAGCTCGCCGACGCCTTCGACGCCATGCTCGCACGGCTCGAGGCGCACGACGCCGAACAGCGGAGGTTCGCCGCCAACGCCTCTCACGAACTGCGCACCCCACTGGCGATCACGCAGACTCTTCTCGAGGTCGCTCGCAACGATCCCAACCACCACACCAGCGAACTTGTCGAACGCCTCCTCGCTGTCAACGCCCGAGCGATCGACCTCACCGAAGCATTGCTCCTGCTCAGCCGCTCAGACCAGCGGTCGTTCACCCGCGAGCACGTCGATCTCTCCCTCCTCGCGGAAGAAGCCACCGAAACACTCCTCCCCCTCGCGGAAAAGCGTGGCGTCACCATTCAGACCTCCGGGGAGATCAGTGCCACGAGCGGTTCACATGCTCTCTTGCTGCAGATGACCACAAACTTGCTGCACAACGCCATCGTCCACAATCTCCCCGAACATGGCACCGTGCAGGTCACCACCGCCAGCCGCCTCGAGTCCGTCACGCTTACTGTCGAAAATACTGGCGACAAGCTCACACCACAGCTGGTCTCGATACTCACCGAACCGTTCCAGCGCGGTACCGAACGCATCCGCAGCGATCATGCGGGTGTCGGCCTGGGCCTGGCAATCGTCAAGAGCATCACCCAAGCACACGACGGCACCCTTACCTTTGCCCCCCGTCCCGCTGGCGGACTTCGCGTCACGGTGCAGCTACCCGGCGCGCTACCGCACACCAACAGCTGACATGTAGGAGAATAGCCGCACGCCACGAGAGGAATGGCCAGGGCTAGGGGATAAGGCCGGCAGGCGCGTAAGCGTCACGGCTTGCTGATTCGCCAGGTCGTTCGACAAGGACGCTGGCGGCACTTTCCCGTTTACCTTGCTCAACTATAGGATGGGAAAATCAAAGTACGTGTTTGGATAAGGTTCATCTTTCAGGGTGTAATGCCACCACTCAAAAGCGTACGACTTAAAGCCGCACCCCTCCATAATCGAACAAAGGTGGCGACGATTTTTCGCTTCAGCATGCGTGACGCCTTTTGCGCCATGATGCGAAACTAAATCCATCAGATCATAGTTACCGCCCATTAAAACAAGGTCACCGATATCTAGATGATAAAGCGTCAAATCGACTGTACTGCCCCGACTATGGCCCGATTTAGCGGCTACATATCCCTTTTCAAACATCGCGGCTCGATCAATATTCGGATAGTGCCTTCGTTTCGTCCGGCCATCCTCCGGCTGTTTCGACCAGCGCATAAAACAATCGACGGCGCGTTGAGGGCGATAACCATCCCAAAGGAGCAAGCCAAAACCAAGGGCCGCGGCATCGTCTCGAGCTCTTTCCAGGGCAGCGCACAACGCCCTCGTACCGACAATTCGGTTTACCAGATATCCGTCCACCGGTTTGCCGGTGAAGTTGTCCCAGGTGGCGTACTTGGCATCCCAACGGATGCCGGACACCAGCTCGTCCACGAACACGAAGTCGTCGTTCATTGCTTTACCCCGTGCAGTGTCATCGACACGAGTTGATCGATCACGTCAGACAGCGGCAGTCCTGCGGCGGCCATCATCCTGGGATAGCGGCTGTACGATGTCATGCCCGGCAAGGTGTTGACCTCATTGAGTACCACCTGCCCGTCTTCCTTGAGAAACATGTCCACGCGGGCAAGTCCTTGGCAGCCTAGGGTATGGTAGATGGCCTTAGCGGTCTCTTGGACGAGCCGGCGCGATTCTTCGGAGATGTCGGCAGGAACGATGAATGTCGAATTCTCCGAGCCGGTCTCGGGTGAGTTCTCCTGGTGGATCCTGAAAAATCCGTGCGAGAGAGCGACGCGGTCCACCTCGCCCGCAACCAAGTTAAATCGCTCCCCTAGGATCGCGCAGCCGATCTCGCTTCCGAAAACAGCCTCCTCGATAAGGACTTTCGAGTCGTACTGTCGTGCGTTTTCCAGCGCGCTCTGCAACTTATCTTTTCCGGTGACTTTGCTGACGCCGAAAGATGATCCCGAACGGGCCGGCTTCACGAAAATGGGGTAAGGAAGCTGGTCGGGGTTAACCGTTTCGTTCCCTAAGACGACCCAAAAGTTCGGCGTGGCGATTCCCGCACTTCTAGCGACGATGTAGGCTAGGGTCTTGTCTATGCACAGGGCCGAGCTCTGGACGTCGCAGCCGACATAAGGGATACCCGAGAGCTCTAGCAGACCCTGGATTGCACCGTCCTCGCCAAGCTTGCCATGGAGTACGGGGAAAACCAGGTCGAGGCGGACTGTTTCGTACTCTCCCTGCTCCAGAACCAGCAGGCCGTGCACGCGCCTGTCCGGTGACACTACAGCCGTCCGGTAGCAGCCGCTCTCCCAACCCGCGTCGGGGCCATCACAGAGATTCCACGCACCGCCCGCCGTAATACCGATCCAGTACGGTTCGTACTTCTCAGTGTCGAGGTTCTTCGCGACCTCTTGTGCAGACTTGACGGAGACGGGATGTTCTTCGGATGTTCCCCCGAATATGATTCCGATCTTCAACCTATCCATGCCGCTTCCTGCTTTCAAAGTTCAAGCAGTTGATAAGACTGTTTTCAACGGAGTCGTTCAGGGCGTGATCGGTGTAATAAGCGGTGTGCGGAGTTATAAGCACATTCGGCAGGCTTTGTAGTCGCAACATCACCTTGTTTTCGATGGGCTTGTCTCGGCAATCGGCGTAGAAGATTCCTTCCTCTCCTTCAAGGACATCCAATGCCGCACCGCCCAACCTGCCGCTTTCCAACGCTGGAATAAGGGCCTCGGTATCAAGAAGTGAACCGCGTCCAGTATTAATAATGAATGCACCAGCTTTCATCTGCGCGATACGTTGGCGATTTAGGAGATGGTGCGTGGCCACGGTAAGAGGGGTGTGGAGCGTGACAATATCGCTCTGCCATAGCAGTTCTTTAAGCGGAACGTAATCGGCAGAGGTCTTAGGACGATGGTCATGAGCTAAGATTTGGCAGCCAAAGCCCCGCAGTCTATTTATGACCGCTGCGCCAATGCTTCCTGTTCCAATGACCCCAATAGTCAGATCGCGCAATTCTTTCCCGCGTACGTCATTCAATCTGTAATCATGGATATCTGTACGGCAGATAGTGGATTTTGCCTGTCGCACCACCATCAGCATCAGCATTAAGGTGTAATCAGCCACGCTATCGGGCGAACAGGCGACATTCTCAACGGATATGCCGACGCTCTCCGCGTATTTCACATCGATATGGTTATATCCAACGCTTCTCGTGGAGATATACATTACACCGGCTCGGCTAAGCGCAAGAAGCGTGGAATTTGTGATTTGGGTTTTATGACTGACGCTGATGCATCGGTTTCCAAATGCCAGTTCAATGGTGGCTTCAGATACTGCTGCCTCGGTGATGGTTAGCAGTACGCCAAAGCGAGGTGCTATCTCTCGAAGCAAGGTGGCCTCGTCTGGCCCGCATCCGTAGATTGTGATTCCCATTCTTGGGACGGCCGCAGCCACCAGCGATTGGGTGCAGCGGGCCGCTGTTTGGACTGGTTCGCTGTGGGTCATGCCCCCAGTTAAGGCAGTTTGGTGTTGCCAGCACGTATCTGGTTTTTGATATGCCGACGATAGGTTATCGGCCGGTAATATGCGAGAGCATGCGTGTGCGCCAGCCCCCCGCCCGTCCAGCGCCCTTGTAGTCGGCGATCAACGCCGCAACCTCAGCGGGGGACAGGCACCGTTGGATGCAGCGCAGCTCGCAGATGTTGGGGTTGTGTCAATTTGTTTAAAACGAAGTGACATGGCACCAGGCATTGCCACGTTAAGTTTGTCTACCGCCCAGGTTCATGCTAGGGTTGGCGACTCGTGCGTACCGACCTCTACAAAGTCACCGCTTCCCGACCCAGATCATCAGCCGTCGCATGTGGCTTTATCATCGCTTCGACATGTCGTTTCGGGCGGTAGAAGAGCTGCTGTTCGAACGGGGTATCGTGCTGAGCTACGAGACCGTGAGGCGCTAGTGCCTCGAGTTCGGCGAGTACGACCGTCGCTTAAAGCGTCGCAGGGCACAAGCGGCCTTCCGGCCCGTTCGCAGCACAAGGGACATGTTCTATGGTCCTGGCGGTCTTTACGCGAGATGACCATCTTTGGCGCTATACTGTGAAGTGTCAGGAGCACCTATGGACGCAAGCCTTGCCAATCTGCCTAAGCTCACCGGACTTCCCCCAAGTTTTCCTCAGAACGGTGCGATCAACATCGTTCTCGAGCAAGGTGTGCCTACCTTTCGGGCCTCGCCCGCGGTTGTCAGCCGCGTCGAGCAGCTTCTTGAAAAGGAGCAGGAGGGCGGGTTGAGCAGGGCGAAAGCGGATGAACTTTCTCGTTACGAAGAGGTGGACGACTACCTCAGCCACCTGAACCGGGTTGTCCGGAACTTGCAGAGCGCTTAAGGCGGGGTGGCGCGCCCCAAAGTACCTGATGTTTCAAAGGCCGAGGTCAGGACACGAGCAGCGTCTCTGTATGAATACTGCCACACGGACGAAACCCGGCAGTATGTGCCCTTTACCTTCGATCACGTCGTGCCTGTAAGTCTGGGTGGTAACACCACAGAGGAAAATCTGGCCCTTGCTTGCTTTCATTGCAATCGCCGTAAGGGCAATGCTGTACGCGCCGCTGATCCCACCACTGGGCAGGACGTACCGCTCTTCAACCCTAGAATGGACGTCTGGCAAGAACACTTTGTCTGGTCGGCCGACGGGCAGGAGATCGTTGCGCTGACCGTTACAGGGTGAGCGACTCTTCATGCTCTTGATCTCAACCGCGAGCGCGTCAAACGCATCCGCGAAGCTGACATAGCGGTCGGGCGGCACCCGCCCGTCGGCGATCCGGTTCGGACAGACGAAGGCTGACTTTCTGCATTTGAACGCGCTCATTAAACGCACAACGCTGTCGAATACCCCAGAGGAGGTTGTTCTCTTCGCCGACCGTCTGCCCATCTTAGGCTCACATCCCACAAACGCTCCTGCGCCTCAACATCCTCGGCAAGGGGGTTCACGGCTTCGCGCTTGCAAAGTGGGCCATAGTACGCGCCCGTAATGGTTCCTGCCTCTGGCGCGGAGGCCAAGTAGACCGCCGGGGCCGCCCCCTGTTGCAGCGTGACGCGGTTGAACAGGCGGCGCACAGGCGCAGCCAGCCGGTACACAGGCCCGTTGTTGGTCGAAAAGCCGGTGACGACCGTGCCGGGATGCACCGCATTGGCGACGACGCCCGTACCCGCGAGCCTTCTTGCTAAGGCGAACGCGTGGAGCACGTTCGCCAGCTTGCTCTGGCTGTAAACGCCCCACCCCAGACCGGTGCTACCCCTGCCCTCGGTGGCCCAGTTGCTCCTGAACTCAAGGTCCTCCCAGTGCATGCGACCCTCGTGGTGGGCGCTCGAGGCTTGGTTGATGATGCGGGCCTCGCCGTGCTCGGCGGCGGTGCGCTTAAGCAGCTCGAGCAGGTCGTGGGTAAGCAGGAAGTAGCTGAGGTGGTTGAGCGCCCAGGTCATCTCGATCCCGTCTGCGCTCTCCTTATGCTCCGTAAACCAGGCCCCGGCATTGTTCATTAGCACGTCGAGTCGGCAGAGGTCGCGCTTAAGTGCCTCCGTCAACCTACGTACCTCTGTCTGCACGGACAAGTCGGCGGCGTAGAAGCGCACGTTCGGGTTGCCCGTCTCCCAGCGAAGGCGGGCAGCAGTCGCCGCGCACTTTACGTCATTGCGGCTGACGAGGACGAGGTCGCCACCTTGCTGAGCAAGGTTTCTGGCGATGGCCTCGCCGAGGCCGTTCGTTGCGCCGGTGACGAGGACGGTTTTTCCTTCCATTGCCTTCATCTCAGGTGTCCTTTCTGCGTGCTGGCTCGACCCGCTGAGCGGCTCGGCCTCGATGCCTCTGGTCCCCTCCCACCATCGTCGAGGAGGTCCCCAGAGTTCCCTCATCAGACAAACGCTGAGTTAACTTGGAAGGGTCAGGGCATCTCCGAGAACCAACGGATGAGCACCCAGTTGACTTCGTCCGGCTTCTCCTGATGAACGAAGTGACCTGCGTCCAACATGATGGTCCGTGGTTCGGTCTGCGTCCACCCCCCGTTGCGCGCGTGCCCAGAGGCGAGCAGGAAGCGGTCGTTTCGACCATGAACGATCAGCGTGGGCGCTTGCACTTTGGGTAGCGCTTCGTCGACGGCGTAGGGCGGCCTCGGGTAATTAAGTTGATAGAACGCGGTGACGGCCTGGTGGTCGGTGCGCGCGTCGGCGGCCAGATAGAGCGGCCAACCGGGCGGGTCGCGCAGCACGCCGATGGGTCCGACGCGAAAGGCGGAGCGGGCGTCAGGTCGCTGCATCTTCCGAGCGTACGCGCTCGCCTCGTGCTGGGCGGGGTTCGCGGTGAGTTCTTGGGCGAAGGCGTTCGGGTGCGGCACGCTTAAGACGGTAAGCTTAGCGGTCATCTCCGGGTGCAGGGTGGCAAACAGCCAGGCGACGAGCGCCCCGGAGTCGTGTCCGACGATGTGCGCCCGCCCGTATCCCTCTTGGCGAACGACCGCCGCGATATCTTCGACCACCTCGCGTGTGGCGTAGCCCTCCCTCGCCGCAGGCTTGTCGGAGCGGTTGAAGCCGCGCTGGTCGATAGCGACCACCCGGAAACCGGCCTCAGCCAGCGGCCCTAACTGGTGACGCCACGAGTACCAGAACTCAGGGATGCCGTGAATAAGCACCACGAGGGGACCCCTGCCTAAGCCGACGTAGTGCGTTCTCACGCCGTCACGTTCGGCGAAACGATGTTCGACCCGTCCGGCGATCCCGCCGAACTGGCGAACCGCGCCAGTCGCTAAGGCGACCGAGGTCAGCGCGAGACCGACGTAAGTGATCACCCGCACCGGACGCACCTCAGCCCTCGGCATGGAAAGACGGGCGGGCTTGGAGGGCTCGAACCGCCTCCTCTGAAAGCGCCGGACCGGGAGGCGTGACTTTACGCTGCCAGGTGCCCCCAAGAACCCGCAGCACGGAACTCGGCTTCATGAGCGCGGTGGGGGGCTCGAGCATGTTGATCATCCGCTGGTAGGTCGTACTTAAAACTTCGTCGTGCAGCGCCTGCTTGAGAAACACGTCACTGTAGCGGTGGATGAAGCGGGTGCCAAAACCGGCTTTTGCCCCATTTAGCGTGACGCCTTGCCAGCGCAGGTCCTCGCCCGTGGCGATCATCCAGGGTGCCGCCACCACCTTAGCGACAGCTCTCTGAACGCGCCGCGCGAAGCGTTCGCCGGTCACATCCGAAGTGGACTGTAAAACCCGCCGAAGCGCGAGTGCTTCCAGCGCCCGTGTGGAGATGCCCTGACCGTAGATCGGGTTGAAGGCGCACACCGCATCCCCCATGACGACGAACCCGGCGGGACGGCGGGAAAGCTTCTCGAAGCGGCGCAGACGGTTTGTCGGGGTGCGGTAGCCCCGGATGGGCGTGAGCGGCTCGGCGACGCGGACGGCTTCAAAGAGACTCGGGTCGGGCAGCTCGCGCACCCAAGCCATAAAGCCTGCCTCGTCCGTCGGCGGGTGATGTCCAGCGAACCCCGCGATGGTGACGTGCCAGGTGTCGTGCTCGACCGGCAGGATGAGGCCCGCCCGTGGGTTGTGCGGCGGACGCCCGTTGATGAGCAGCCCGGCCCACTCGGCAGGAAAGTCGGCGGGCTTTTTGTAAAAGCGCGAGGCGTAGCCGAGGCCGGAGTTGATGGTTTCTTCGGGCGGCGCGTCGTACCCTAGCGCCTCCAGCCACTCGGGAGCTTTCGAGGTGCGCCCGCTCAAATCAACGACGAGGTCGGCGTGGTGCTGCTCGGGTTCCCGCCGGCCGTCCCGGTAGCGCACGTTGACGCCGGTCACGCGGCGCTTGTCGGGCGTGGCAACGAGTTCGGTCACCTCAGCTTGGCTGACGATCTTGACGTTGTGGACTGCTTTAAGGCGCTCCCTAACGTGGTGCTCGAGCAGCACCCGGCTTACCCAAGCCCCGTCAACGTCCATCTCATACAGCGGCAGCTTACCGGCGGGCGACACGATGGCGAGGGACCCTTGGGTGGTCGCGCCCGCTGCTCGCAGGTCCTGCATGATGCCGGGGAAAAGCTCGGCGATGATCTGCTGACCCCGTACCAGGATGCCGTGCGCATGGCGTGACTGCGGCACGCCGCTGCGGTGTTCCGGAACATCAGGGAAAGCGTCGCGGTCCAAAACCGTCACACGCTCGAAACGCTCCGAAAGCACCCGTGCGGCGAGCAGCCCGCCCATGCTCCCGCCGATGACGACGGCGTGACCTCTATCTGCCTTTGTCCTTGTGGTCATCTCATTCTCCGTAGATAGGTGACGGCGTTCGCCGCCTGAGCTTTGATCGTCCTGCTAGACTTTCGCTTGCCTTCCCCTCCCTTTTATAAGTGAGTTATCACTAACATACGAAGAAATAAAAAAGCTACTAGGGATTCAGAAGAATTTATGGTCTATGTGAATGAGCTCCGGGAAATCAATGGCAGTCGCAATCGTCATCAGCATTCCCTGGGCAAAGAAGGCGCTCACCTTTACGTCCGGGGCGTTAGAAGCACTTTTAACGAACGCGTAAAGCTCCGCGTAACGCTTCCGTACCGTCGTTCGCACCTCATCGTCGGCGGAGGCAGCGAAACTGTGAAGCAACACTAGCAGCTCGCTGCGGCGCTCCAACAATCCGGCGTACGCCGTCCCCATTGCCTCAAGCGGACACCCCGTATTCTCTACCAGTGCGCTTTGAAAAGTGTCTTGCACCCGGTCACAGACGCGCAAGGCGCTAACCAAGAAAAGCTCCTTCTTCGTTCCAAATAGCTTGAAGATGTAGGGTTGCGAGATACCTACCTGCTTTGCGATCCTTTCTGTCGAGCTGCCGTGAAGGCCGTGCTCCGCGAACTCTTCGATGGCCGCTTCGATGATCGCCTCCCGGCGCTCGTCGGCCCCGATACGTTGTGGAGTGGTCCTTCTAGACACAAGGTTAGTGTACACTTACTAACAAATCACGTCAAGTATTAAGGTAAATGCTAAAGACGATTATTGACTAACTGGTTCGTCCGATTAAAACGATACAAGTCGCGTAGGCAGTTACTCTGTCTGTAATAGGAGGAATTAGTTGCCACTAGAATGTGAAACTTAGAGGATGAACCATAACGTTATCATCGCGCTCAACTCACCCATTGCCTCGTGAGATAATGTGGCCCCCTTAGTATCAGTCAAAAAAGTAGGCACTCGTTATAAGAGAAGCCCCAGCCAATGCCAGAGTATTTAAGAACTAAGTAGGTGCGTAGCAATAACCTGAACCAAAAAAGGTTCGCAAAGCCTGTTTCAGACGCAAAATCTTCTCTGAAATAGTTTAGGTTTCTTAGACCGAAGCACTTGACAGCCACTCAAGTATCATGATGATGCATTCTAGGCAGCGGCAGCGGCAGCGGCAGCGGCAGCGGTAGTGCTACTGCATCTACTAAAATTGAACTCGCTTTAGTAGCGAGTTCAATTTAGGCATTATGGGCAGTAATTAGCTGACATAACTACAGCCTAATTCAGTGCTAAGCCGTACTGCGCGTCGTAGAGGCGGCGATAGAGGCCCTGACGACTCACCAGCTCCTGGTGCCGCCCCTCTTCAGCAATGCCCGATTCATCGACGACGACGATGCGGTCGGCGTCTTGAATGGTTGCCAAGCGGTGCGCGATGACAAGCGTCGTACGGCCCCGCGAAAGTTCAGCAAGTGACGCCTGGATCGCCCGCTCGGTCTCGGTATCGAGAGCTGAGGTCGCCTCGTCCAAAATTAGGATGGGTGGGTTTTTAAGAAACATCCGGGCAATCGCGAGACGCTGCTTTTGCCCCCCCGAGAGCCTGACGCCGCGTTCGCCGATCACTGTGTCGAGACCGTCAGGGAGGGACGCGATCACCGCCTCCAGCCGCGCTCGCCGCGCCGCCTCGAGGATCTCTCGCTCGCCGGCGTCTAGGCGACCATAAGCGATATTTTCACGCACGGTTCCAGCGAACAAGAACACATCCTGCTGCACCACGCCGATCTGCGCCCGGAGCGAGGCGAGGGTCATATCGCGGACGTCGATGCCGTCGATTGTAACGCTCCCACCCGTGACTTCATAAAAACGAGGCAACAGCGAACAAATCGTCGTCTTCCCTGCCCCCGAAGGTCCGACAAACGCAACCGTCTCACCGGTGTGGATGGCCAGATCAATTCCCTTTAGCACAGGCTTGCCCCGACCGTAGCCAAAACTTACGTTGTTGTAGCGGATCTCCCCGGTGAGCATGGGTGCAAGCTTTGCACCGGGGAGGTCGGCAATCTCGGGTACCGTATCCAAAAGTTCACTGTAGCGCCGAAAGCCCGCAATGCCTTTAGGATAGACCTCGATGACCGCGTTGATCTTTTCGATAGGTTGAAAAAAGATGCCGACCAGTAAGATAAACGAGACAAAGCCGCCCGCGCTCAGTTGGCCTGTGAGCACGAAGTAACTCCCCGCAACCATCACAATCAGCTGCGTAAGGCGCATGGAGAGGTACGAAAGCGAGGTACTCGCCGCCATGATGCGGTAGGCCTCGAGCTTCGTTTTGCGGTAAAGGTCGTTGTCACGGGCAAAGAGCCTACGTTCGTGCGCCTCGTTAGCAAACGCCTGTACCACCCGGATACCGCCGACGTTCTCTTCGATCCGGGCGTTGAAATCCCCGACCCGGCTAAACAGGTCTTGCCAGTTGCGCGTCATCCGCCCCCCGTAACGTGTGGTTACCCAACCTGTAAGCGGCACAACTAAAAGTGTCACTAAAGCCAGGGGCGCATTGACAGTAAACATCACGATAAACGCACCCAAGAGCGTCATGATGGCAATAAACACGTCTTCAGGGCCGTGATGGGCGACTTCGCCGATCTCTTCTAAATCTTTGGTCAACCGGGCGACCAAACGCCCCGTTTTTTGAGAGTCAAAAAACCCGAACGAGAGGCGCTGCAGATGATCGAACGCTTTGCGGCGCATTTCCGTCTCGATATTGATTCCGAGCATGTGCCCCCAATAGGTTACGACTACTTTGAGCCCTGCGTTAATGCAGTAGATAACGAGCAGTCCCACCGCCGCTAAGGTGATGAGCTGCCAATTCTCCCCCGGTAATAGACGGTCGATAAACACCTTGACTGCGATGGCAAAGCCTAGCTCGAGCAGACCTGACGCAACGGCACTTGAAAAATCAAGATAGAAAAGCCCTCGGTGAGGACGGTAATAGGCAAAAAACCGTTTGATAAGGCTCGTAGGAGCTGAAGGAGGGTGCTGCATATTAGACCTCACGTCATTGGGTTGCTCTGTCTTGACTTCACTCCACTAGGCGCGGCGTGAAGGTCGTCCTGAACTATACCCCTGTGCGCCAGGCTCATTGAAGAGGCGAGAGCAGTTCACGACTAGGGTTGAAAATGTCTCTATAGAAACCTTTGTGCGACAGTTGCGCTCAAGTACCGCATAAAACCAAGCAAAGCATTTGTTACCGGTCAACGAGACAGCACTGCACGAGCCGCCTCAGTAAGCGTCTCCATAGCTCGGCGGTAGGGACTCGGGCCGTAACTAATACGTGCTACACCGAGGTCTGCAAGCTGTGTAGGTGAGAGTGTCGTGGGCAAAACCATAATGTTGATAGGTAGCGGTGAACGGTCGCACAGCATCTCGATACTCCGCGTATCGGTCAGCCCAGGCACAAAAAATCCGTTTGCGCCCGCATCAGCGTACGCTTCGGCGCGGCTTAAAGCTTCCTCGAGGGCCTCTCGGTTGTAATCTGCCGTATCGCGTTTTAAGAAAATGTCGGTTCGAGCATTTATAAAAAGCCGAACGCCCGCGTACTCGGCGGCTTCACGCGCCGCACGGATACGTTCATGTTGGTCTTCAACCGAGTAGAGTCCTTCACCCCCGATAATTTGGTCCTCGAGGTTGACACCGACAGCGCCTGCAGCGATAACTTGGGCGATTGTTTCAGCGACCATCGCCGGTTGCGAGCCGTAGCCGCTTTCGATATCACAGCTTACAAGGAGATCAACGCCGGCGACGATCCGTTCAAGGTTTTCAAGCAGCAGTTTTAACGGCAGGTTTTCGCCGTCGCTGAAACCGTGCGCTGCCGCAACTGACCAGCTACCCGTTGCAAGGGCTTCAGCCCCAGAATCTGCGACTGCTTTGGCGCTGCCCACGTCCCAGACGTTAAACAGTGTGAGCGGCTTTCCCTTGACGTGTAAACCGTTAAATCGTTGGGCGTAGCTGTTCTGGTTTGCCATCTTTATCTCCTTTTTCATGCTCGAGCAACCACTCTTTGCGCGTTATGCCGCCGCCGTAACCACCTAACGCACCATTAGCGCGGACAACGCGGTGACACGGAACAACCAGCACGAGCTGATTGGCACCGTTGGCCTGCGCCACCGCCCACATTGCCGACGGCTTTCCTACGGTTGCGGCTACGTCGGCATAAGACCGCGTTTCACCGTAAGGAATCTCTCCCAGCGCTCTCCATACGCTCTTTTGAAACGGTGATCCAAACGTTTTCACTGGCGTCTCAAATGCGCTAAGTTCTCCCTGAAAGTATCTATTTAACTCCTGCTCAATCCTATAGGGGATGTTTGTCCAGGGACGATGACTGACTTTGTTTTTGAGTGTAGCTGTTCAAGTTCACGTTCTAAACCACGCCGGTCAACAAACTCGAGTAGATAGAGGGCCTTATCATCGGCAACCGCAAACATCGGGCCGAGCTGGGTGTCAATCCACGCTGCCTTGAGCACAGCACCGCTATGCTGGCTGGGAGCTTCACCTAAAATACGTGAGAACGCCTCTCTGAATCCGCTCCCCGACTCGTAACCGGTGCTGAGTTGAGCTCCAATAACACTCTCCCCGGCTTTGATCTGCGCGAGTGCTAGACCCATACGCCGAGCCCGCGCGTACGCGACAAAGGTCATGCCGAACCGTTTTTTGAACTGCCGACGTGCCGTAGAAGCGTCTACCACTCACTAGCGCCCGAAAATCCTCTTCACGCCAGCGTTTCTCCGGTTCAGCCTCAACTGCATTAACGAGTGTTTGCACCGTTTTGCTCATGTGATTGGGGTGCGATAGCGGGCGGCAGCGTTTACAGGGGCGGAACGCGGCTAAAAGGGCCTCTTGCGCTGTCCGGTAAAACTCGCAGTTTTCAAACTTGGGCTTTCTAGCAGGACAGGTTGGGCGGCAGAACACCCTCGTCGTTTTGACACCGACGTAAAAGATGCCCTCGTATTCAGGCTGCTTGGCGAGGAGTGCCTGATAGTAGGTGTGTTTGTCTGCAACGCTCAGCATAAGTAGTTGGCTCTTCCTTCCTTTCCGCTCCAGGATAAGAGAACCGTAAGCGTTTTGCCGCCGATTTCCAGGCACTGATTTTCGTCTTTGATACGGTAGATCGGCCCAGGCGCAGTATGAGGTATCGGCCCTGAACGCGCTCAATCACCGCACAGGCTAGCCTGAAGTCAAGGGCTTCTCGGCCGTTAACCTAGAGGTGCTTGAAGCGATGTACAAAGCACGTTATTGCCCGTTCGCATAACATCAGGCGGAATTGAACCGGCACCTGCGAACCCATCCTAAACGTTATGGTGAGGTTTATGTACGGCTTCGACCCGCTGCGCCTCGAACCGAACGCCTCCCTCAACCGCGTCCGGATCGTAGACTTACCTAACGCCCCGCCGCCCGACTTCGTGCGCGGCAGAACGGCTCACGAACTGCTCTCGAATGCCGCTATCGCCGCTCGGGTTCGCCAACATGCCTTGGACCTAGGTCTTACTCACGCCGTTGGAACGCCCGATGCGCCCCTACTGCGGCGGTTCAACGGCTGTTTCGACGCGAAGAACCCAGCGGTGCGGGAGGCCGCGGTCCGGCTCGCCGAGGCTTCTGGACAGGCGCTCGCAAGCTTCGTGGCGACACTGCACCGAGGCGATGCGGTCAATCGCACCGCCCGGCCCGAATGGGGTGACGACGTCTGGGCACATTGGGCGACGGTGCGGCGGGTCAAGCTCGGAGGCGGCCTGGTGAGTGGGCAGTTCGGCGACATCATGGCGCGAACGTACCTGCCCGAGTTGGGCGTCCCGGGCGTGCAGCTCGAGCGTGCTTACCCCACTGAGATTGACGGTGTAGTCTTCGACTTCACGGGTTGTGGTCGGCGGGCTGAAGTTAAACTGCTGACGCACGATCTCCTGTATGGGCGACCCGCTACGCGGCGACCAGAGCAGCACCAGCTCCTGGGTGCGCTCTCGCTCATGCTCGTCGAACACCATATGGATGCGCCGGAGTTGCTGCGGCTTGTCGAACAGTAGACGGATGCGCTGCTCCCCGGTTCGTGCGGCGCGCCAGCTGTTCTCGCTGTCAGGTATCAGCGCTGCCTCTACTGGGTGCGCCGGATCCTCGGAAGTGACCTCGACCTGGGCAAGCCGCTCCAGGTTTAGCCACTCCCCTTCGGTTAGAGAGGGGTTATGTACGTCCTGAGCGAGTACCTTCTTACGCATCGTTCACCTCACGCGAGAATATCGTGCGCCGACCGCCCCTCTCGCGGATTGGTGCCCGGCTCGGTAAACCTCGCCAGCCCGCCGCACCGAACCCAGTGGAGAACCGTTGGGCGCTTTTGGGAGAGTCACAAGCCTATGCACTTGCTTCCCCTTCATCCGCCCAGAGCCGCCGCATCTCCTCGCTCTTGCCGAGCAGGTCGTCGAGGCTACCCGTCGCTTCGACCCGCCCGTCCTTGAGCAAGATGATGTGATCCGCCTGGCGCAGCACCGAGCGTCTATGCGAGACCGCCAGACATGTCCGTTTCCGCGCCAGCACCCGTCCCCAGAGCGTCCGCTCTGTCTCGACATCAAGCGCGCTCGAGAGGTCGTCGAAGACTAGCAGCTCCGGCTCGCGGACGAACATCCGGGCCGCGGCGGAACGCTGCACCTGCCCGCCGGAGAGCTTAGCGCCTCTCGGCCCAATAGGAGTGTCCAGCCCCTCTTCGAGGGCCGCCACGTCTCGCTCCATCACAGCGGTATGGAGGGCCGTAGACAGGCTCACGCCGTCTTCAGGGAGCCCCATGAGGATGTTGTCGCGCAGCTTTTCGCTGAACAGGCGCGGCACTTGCGCGGTGTAAGCACTACGGGGCGGCACGAAGAAGTCGGCCGGATCGTCGACCGTGACGCCGTTCCAGCGGATCTCACCGGCGTCTTTAGGTAGTAGTCCTAGGAGCACCTTGAGCAGGGTAGTCTTGCCGGATCCGACGCGCCCAGTGATGACGGTCAAGGTACCCCGTGGGATGCTCAGGGTCACGTCCTCGACGCCGTGCTCCGTCCCCGAGTAGTGGTAGCTGAGGCCCGTGACTGTGAGCACTTCGAGCTTTTCGGGCAGGCGCTGCTGGCTAGGTGAAGCACTCGGCAACTCACCCCACAGGTGAATCGGGCCGTGCTCGACCAGCGTTCCCGGAGCCGCGCCGGGCATGAGTTCGAGCAGCCGCGTCAGCGAGACGCCCGTCTGCCGGTATAGCGTTAGGTAGTTCCCGAACATGTTGGTGACGGTCGCCAGCCAGCCGAGGTAGGAGACGAACAGGGAAAAATCGCCCACGCTGAAGCTTGCCTCTGCCCCCGGTTGGTTTCGCACCATCCCGGCTAGGACCAGGAGCAGCACCCCGGTCGCCAGGTTGGCACTGTTGGTCGAGAGCGATTCGAGCAAACGGCTGAAGAGCAGGTCCTGCAAGGTAGCCCGGCGGCGCGCTTCGTTGACCCCCCGGAAGTAGCTGATGATGTGGGACCTCGTGCCCGCGATCTTGACTGCTTGGACCGCCCCGAACATCTCGCCGAGCAGGTTGGTCACCGCACCGATGGCCTCCTGGTTGGCTTTGCGGTAGCGTTCGATGCGCGTCCCAGCCAGGTTGACGACCACCAGCGTGAGTACCAGCGGTATAAAGACGGCCAGCGTCAGGCGGGCGTTGATGCTGGCTAAGACGCTGAGCCCGATGACAGTGACGAGCAGCTGCCCTACCGGGTCAAGGGTCCAGCTCAAAAAGTTGGGCAAGGCCCCGACGTCGTCCCGGAAGCGGCTGATGGCCTCGCCCGGCGAGGTCGGCACAGCGCGGGCACCGGGGTGCTTGAGGATGCGCGCCAGCAAGTTCTTGCGCAAGAGCGTCGAGACAATCAAGCGCAAGCTGACCTCGGCGGCGACCGCTCCGATGATTGCCGTCTGCCTGGCGACGGCGATACCGGCCAAAAGCGCAAGCAGCGTCCACAAGCCGAGAGAGACCGTCGCTTCGCCCGTGAGCTTGTCGAACACTTGCTTGACCACCAGCCCCGGGAGTAGCGGAAAAAGGTAAAACATAACGCTGGCGAGGAGCCCACTCGTTAGATAGAGCCACGGGCGGTAGCGTGCCAATCGCACGATATACCGCCAGGTGGGTAAGCTAGCGATACTCTCCGTACTGGTGCTCACGCCAGCGCCTCTTCGAGTCCTGTCCGCAGCAAGCCAGCGAAGTGCGATGAAGGGTTAGCAGCCAGCGCCTTGCGATTGCCGAACTCGATACAGCGCCCCCCGTCCAAGATCATGATCTCGTCCACCCGCTGCACCGTCGCCAGTCGGTGGGCGATGATGATGGCGGTCCGGCCTTCCAGCAGGCGGTCGATGGCACGCCCGAGTTGCTGCTCTGTGGCAGGGTCAAGCCGGGACGAAGCCTCGTCGAGGATCACCAAGCCGGGGTCTTTCAGGAACACCCGCACGAACGCCAAAAGTTGCGCCTGCCCCGCCGAGAGGTCGCTCCCACCGGGGGCGAGGCGGCTGTCGAGTCCCTCGGGCAACGACCGGTACCAGGGGCCGAGCCCGACTTCGTGCAATACCGCGAGCATGCGCTCGTCATAGACGTTGGGGTCAAAAAGCGAAAGGTTTTCGCGCACAGTCGCGTGGAAGAGCTGGATCTCCTGCGTCACCATCCCGACACCTTTGTGGACGGCCCCGGCTCGCAACTCGGGCAGCGGAACGCCGCCAAGGTGGATCGTGCCCCCGGTCGGATCGTAAAGCCTCAGCAGCAGCCGGGTGAGCGTCGTCTTGCCGCTACCCGTGCGTCCCAGCAGCCCCAGCTTCGCGCCCGGGCGGAGCATGAACGACACATCCTGGAGCACCCACTCGGGTTCCTCCTGGTCTTCAGCCACTGGGTAGCGGAAGGATACGCTCCGGAACGAGACTGCGGGCGCATCTTCAGTCAGCCCGAGCGTCCCGGCGTCCTCGAGCCGCGCCCTTGTGCCCAGCAGATCGGAGATGCGGAGGATCGATGCGCCCGCCTGCTGCAAGTCCTGGACCTGCCGCCCGATGACCTCGATGGGGCCGGTCAGGAGCTGGGTGTAACGGAATATCAGGAACACTGTGCCGATGGTGATCTCACCCCGCTGAAAGAGGATCGCCCCGCCGCCCAGGGCGATGACCGACCCTAGCGAGAACAGCACCGCCGAAAGGCTAAAGGTGCTCACGCCGATCAGGCTCGCCTTAAGTTGCGTGCGCAGGACCTTCCGGGCCTGCTCGAAAAAGCGGCGCATGACGTAGGCGGTTGCCCCGCTCGAGCGCACGTCTTCCGTGCCGGCCAGGCGCTCCTCCAAGAAACCAAACAGCTCCGCGTCGGCTTCTCTCGAGGCGCGGAAGTGGGGCACAGCCACGTCCCTCGACACGTAGACAACCACAAAGGTCAGGACTGTGAACAGTACTAAAGCTGCGCCCACCCTCCAATCTATCCAGGCGAGGGCGACGAGCACGCCGAGCATCAGCAGGCCGTTGCCGAGCAGGTCCACGGCGAAGCGGGAAAAGAAGTTCTTGAGCCGCCCCACGTCCCCGTCGATCCGCTCGATGAGCGCCCCGGGCGTCTGGCCGTTATGGAAGGTCATATCGAGGCCGAGGACGTGCTCGGTCAGGTCCGCCCGGAGTTCGTTGGTCGCCCTGAGTCCTAAGTTCTCGGCGACGTATGCTTCGACTACAGACAGCAGCTGGACGCCGATGGTGAGCACCAGAAACAGGACCGCCAGACGAACGAGCACGGCGTACGAACCACCGCCGGTAGCGGCGTTGATGAACTGCGAAAGGAGGTATGGGCTTACGAGCTGTAATCCCACTCCGGCGAGCAGGAAGGCGAGCAGCAGGAGCGCTTGACGCCAGAATGGACCCACGTAGCCCACCAGGACGGAGCGGTACTGACCCAGGCCTACCCCCATAAGGGTTCCCACACGCACACAGGCGTAGATAAAGAAAGCACCTCGAACATTATGACAGGAATTCGGTTACAACGGCCTAGGTCAGGTCCCTCGATTAGCGAGCGCAGCCTCTAAAGTCAAGCTTAGGGCTTTCCGGTAGAGGGCTAGCTCCTGTCGACTTTGGTCTCGGAGTAAACCAGCACCACATGGATGGTCGTACCTGCGAAGTGTTGAAGTTGAATGAACCCACAAACCTTCAGGAGCCGACCGCCCTAGTGGTGCACCGTCTCCCACGGCCTTAATGGGCGGCCCAAGCGCCAGGCGGAAGGGTCGCGGCAGCGCCTACTCGTCCCAACCGGTATGGAGCCGAGGCTGCTCCCAGCTTCCGTCCGGCTCCCAGCGGATGAACGTCCCGTCGAACGGCCAGGCGCGGGATTCGATTAGGGAGAGGACCCGGGCGCGAGCACTCTCCACATGGTCGGCAGTTTCTGCCGAGATGACCCCCCACCTGATCCCTTCTCGGTATTCCGTCTCGTCCTTCCACGCCCAGGTCAAATCCGGCGCGACGTCCAGGTCGAGCTCGAGGTCAAACGTGTCGAAGCCTAGCGCAGAGCGCACGAAGGGCAGTTGGAAGTTGACGTACCAGCCGACGAACGCGCCCGTCTCGTGGTGCCAGCACACCCAAGTAGCAAAGTAGTTCCCGGGCCGAATGAGCTTCAGGACGCGCAGGCGACTCCAAACGGTGTCACCCATTGACCAAGCGCCGCTGTGCTGTTCTTCCCACCTCGAGGTACGCGGCGCGTTCCCCGCCATCACCTGCAAGAACAGGGTGCTGATCTTGCACTGCGCGCCCGGGGTGAGCAGGAGCGCCGTCAGCTCGGGCGTGTCCTGGACGACCGTGACGGGCCTAGCACAGACGACTTTTTCGTTCAGCACCTCGTGGAACGTGACGGCCTCACCCGGACTCCAGTAGTGGCTCACTCCGACCTCACCCACCGTTCTTAGCACGTCGAGCACCCTCGACACCTGGCGATCGTTCGCCACGCTGTCTAACGGCAGCCAGGCCACCTCCTGCAACATCCGCACGTCCGCCGCCAGATGCGCCTCTTCCGGGTCATGCCCCAGCAAGGCGGTCTGGCCCGCGTCCGCCTCGAGCAGGTGGCAAAGGCTTGCGCCGCCTCCGTACAGCTCCTCGAACAAGAAGCGCACGACCCGGGCGTCCAGCCCGGTCTCCTCGCGGACCTCACGCACGGCCGCTTCTTCGGGCGTTTCGCCCGGCTCGACGCCGCCGGGCAGCGTCCAGTAGGTGCGCCCGCCGTGCTCATGGCGCACCATCAGGATGTCGTTTCCGAGAATGATGGCCGCGCAAGCTCTTGGTCGCACCCTCCGGCTCCTTCTCAAGGCTGGGATTGAAATGGCGCTTGACTACAGTAGGATAAGCCCTAACGCGGCCCCCAGACTTGGCGGGCGAGGAGGCCACACGTGAGGATCGCGACCTACAACCTCTGGAACTCCCGCGTCCGCTGGCCGGAGCGGTTGGACGCGGCGGTCGAAGAGCTCGTGCGCCTCGATGCCGACGTCGTTGCCCTACAGGAGGTGGCGGCGCGGGTGGAGGAGCACGACGGGCGCGACGCTGCTGCATTACTCGCGGAGCGGTGCGGTTACGGCCACGTCGTGACCCGGCTCTACCCAAACGACCCGGACGAGGGAGTGGCGTTCCTGAGCAAGCAGCCGCTACGCGCCGTCGAGGCCGGGTGGGACACCGGCCTGTCGGCGCTGGCGAACTGCGGGCTCCGGGCGCGCGTGAGCGTCGGCGGCACTAAGGTCGTGCTCACGAACGTCCACCTCGACTGGGAGAACATCGCCGCCAGGGAGGCGCAGACTGCGCAAGTGATGGCGTGGATCGAGATGCGCTCGGAGGCGGGGTGTTACGAGGTGCTGTGCGGCGACTTCAACGCCACGCCGGACTCGAGCGTCTACCGGTTCCTGATGGGTCAGCAGACGCTGCAGGGTAGGGGACCCGGCCCCGGCTGGCATGACCTGGCGCGTTCTCACGCCGAGAGGAATGGCAGATCGCCCGAGCCCACGCTCGACTTCTGGCATAACCCGCGCTGGCGGGACGCACCGACGCTCGAGGTGCCGATGCGTGTTGACTGGCTGCTCCTGCGGGACCTCTTTAACACGGCCCTGCCCTACCCCAGCGTGCCGGACGCTGGCATTTTCGGCACCCACCCGACACCTCAGATGCAGGTGGTCCCTAGGGACCACTACGGCGTTTACGCGAACCTCTATTTCGGTAGACGGGACTGAGGGTGGCATGGATGTCCGGAAGGTTGCGGGTTGACAATGATTGATGATTGGCGTAGGTCGTCGCGTTACGCGCGCTCATTTCACGCATAACGCCGGCGGTAACCGGCGAGCATAGAATGCGACGTCAGAATGGCGACGACAATGGCACCTAAACCCGTGACAACCACCTAAGCCCTCTTGTACCAGGGCGTTGTGACAGGCACGGACTTGGCGGCATTTGAGGTCCTACGCCGTCTGGACATTTGCTAGCTAGTGTGGCTGATGCGGCCTAACCCGGGAGTTAGCCTGCGAGAACTCGCCAAGAAGAAGCCGGAGCAGCTGCAGAACGCAACAGCGAGGGCTCGTCGGGTGCAACTCCGAGTTATGCAGCCGGCGGCGCAGGCAACGACCCCTACCACATGGCACCCACCTGAGCGAAGGTCTCACGACGATGCGGCTACCAGGCGAGCCCATCCAGGTGGTTGTGGCCTGAAAGCACGCGAGCAATGCGCTCCCGCGCCGCTTCACGCTCGTCCGCTACGGGGTGATGGGTATAGAGCGCGAGCTCACACTGCATGTCATAGAAGAGCAACCGTTCCCGCAGATGCTCGCGCTCGAACAGTTCCGGATACGCGCCACGCAGCCATCCAGGGACATCAGTGAGGGTGGTCTCGTCGAGCCCTCGTCCGCCGGGTACGGGAGGGTACTCACTCGCCTTCGCACACCAGCGGAGGATGATATCGAGTTCGACATCCGCTGGCTGGGCCAACGCCTCGGCGAAATCGAGGAGACCGGTAACGCGTCCTTCGTCAACGATCACGTTGGATCCATGTACGTCACCGTGGACAAGGACGGGTTCGTCGGCAGCGAACAACGCCAGCCGCTCCCGGACCCAGTCGGCGACGTCGGCGAGTAGGCGCGAGTCACACCCGGGCCGTCGCCGCGCAGCCTCGACCTGACCGAGCACCGCATTCACCACAGGTGGGTGGTACGCAGCCCGCGGCTTCCCGGCGAGCGCATCGGCCAGCCACGGCGGCAGCAGGTCCGCCGAGACAGGAACCCGGTGCAGCGCACGCAACGCAACGCCGAGGCTTTCGATCATTGCTTTGCGCGTGGGCACGTCTGCCCCCGGCCACGCGTCGTGCAGGGTTCGCCCGGGCACGCGTTCGGAGACGCACCACGGGCCGTCGGGGCCGTCGCCGTGACCGAGGTGTCGGGCGTGTGGAACCTCGCTGCCGGCGAGCAGGTTGACGACTGTGGCCTCGTGGCGAAACGAGTCGCGAAACTGTCCGTTGCTCAGCCGTACGACGTATTCGTCGCCGACCCACACACGGCTAACCCAGCCGGCCTTTGGAAGAAATCGCCCGGTTCCCGGTAGCCCAGCGGCCGCCAGCGTCCTCAGCAGGGCTGGGTCACTGGCAGGCTCGTCAACAAACGCTGCTGAAAGCTCGCCCACGCCTCACCTCTAGTAAGACTCCATATAGGATGATTATGCCGCTCTTTGTCCTTTTGCGTGTGAACGGCCCATTTGCAGCATTGGTGGTTGCCTTTAATACGCTCGAATACCGCATAATATCGAGAAAACATGGTGAGATATCGTTGCAGCAGTTCAGTAACGATGTCTCACCCAACGAAGATCGAAGTAGAAAGCCGCCTAAAACAGCGGAATATAGTGCTCGAGTTGTGAGCTATGGGCCACAAAAAGCTACAAGCTTATCTATGCAGCGGTATCCATAGTTAGTTTGTTCCATCTATTGCAAGGAAACGGGCTTGGACAGGCAAAAATCTACCGAATTGACGCTGCGGCTAGCGGGGCAAATTTTCGTGACCTTGATTGTCCGAACTATATGCTCAAAAACACCGCGAGGCAAGTGATGGCAAATAAAGAACCTACTTCGTAAAGTAAGTGCGAGGTGAACCCATGACCGAGCCTGACGCTTCCGCCCCTCTTCAACCCGTCACCAGCTTTGACAGCCCTACCCTCGAGTTTGACTTTCCCGGGCTCGAGATCGGCTGCGCTGAGTACGAGGAGGGACCCACCGGCTGCACCGTTTTCCACTTCCCGCAGTCTGCAAGCATAGCGACCGACGTACGCGGCGGCCTGCCGGGCGTGTTCATGGCAGGTGACGGTCCTACCGAGGCCATTTGCTTTGCGGGCGGCTCGCTCTACGGCCTTGAGGCGTGTACCGGGGTGACCGCCGAATGGCTAGCTCGCCGTCAGGCATCGGGCAAGTCGGCGAACATTTTTGATGACATCGCGGTCGTGCGGGGTGCCATCATCTTCGACTTTGCGCACCGCCAGAACTTTATCTATCCCGATCACGCCTTAGGACGTAGTGCCCTCCAGGTAGCTCGACCCGGCCGCTTTCCGTTAGGACAATGCGGGGCAGGACGCTCGGCTGATGTCGGCAATGGCCTCGACTGGCAAGGAGAAGAACCAGGGGGTCAAGGGGGTGCGGTACGCGACTTCGGCGAGGTCAAGCTAGCGGTATTCACCGTCGTTAACGCCATAGGTGCCGTTGTAAACCGTAACGGCGAGGTGGCGCGGGGTCATCTCGACCGTCAGACCGGAGAGCGCAGCCACCTGAAAGACGACCTCGAGGCGACCCTGGGCGCGTCCGATTCGGGTCGGCCCACCCGAGCAACGACCCTGACGCTGGTCGTGACCAACGTCAAGCTGACGCCGACTGACCTCACACAGCTTGGGCGACAAGTCCATAGCTCGATGGCCCGGGCGATTCAGCCGTTTCATACCAGCTTCGATGGCGATGTGCTGTTCACCGCCACAACTGGAACGCACGAGATGCATGAACTAAGCCCGGCGCACCTCGGGGTCCTAGCCTCCGAGCTGGCTTGGGACGCCGTACTGAGGGCTGTCGGCGTCAACCCTCAGTAACCTCAGTTTTAACGCATCGTTACGGCCTAAAGGCTGCTCAAATGGTTGCCCTGAACGCGCTCAACCACCGCATAAACGGTAACGACTCCTGGGCGTTATCGTTCAAGGTTTCACCAAGGGCTACGATGAACCATGCCTGCCACTCTGAACCGTAAACGCCTCGAGCTCGCATTTGACACTCTCGGCGCGGACGTCCGCGCGGGCCAAGCCTCAGCCACCGTCTTCGGCGTCGCCTCTGCTCACGAGACCGTGCGCCTAGAAGCTTTCGGGCAGACCTCCGGAACGCCCCTTACAACCGACCATATCTTCTTGCTGGCGTCGATCACCAAGCCCATCGTCGCAACCGCCGTGATGCAGCTCGTCGCCGACGGTCGTCTGCTGCTTAACGAACCCCTGGTCAAGCATCTACCCGAACTAGCAGCCCCCGGCAAACCGCAGCTCACTGCGTGGCACCTGCTCACGCACACCTCGGGTATCAGGGAGATCGACTGGCTTACAACGTTGCGGCAGCTTCCCGAGCGGGTGGTGAGTTTTGAGGTCGCCTGCGCTGAGATGCCGCTGTTTACACCGGGCTCGAGCTTTTCGTACAGCACCCTGACGTTCTACCTGCTCGCCGAACTCATCACCCGCGTTTCGGGTTTGCCATTTGCGGCGTACCTGGAGGTGCACATCTTTAGACCGCTTGGGATGAAAGACACGTCGTTCGACCCGCGTGGGCAACGCTCCCGGATGGTCGAGGTCGAAAGGATCACCGGGCCAGGTGGCCCCTCTGCTGAGAGAGCGACGGACGCGTTTATCTCGTTCGCGATGCCGGGGGCGGGGTTATGGAGCACGGCTGAGGACCTCGTCCACTTTGGTCAGGCGCTCTTACGCCGTGACCCCGAGCTGTTACCGCCGACCTACGTCGAACTGATGAGCCGTGACCAAACACACGGGCTGCTCGCGCCGGGGACCGTGTCAAGGCCCCAGCATCAGACGCTCGGCTGGCGCAAAGGTAAAGTTGATGGCTTCGACGTGGTGCCTGCCTCGTCCTCAGTGATCGAGCACGATGGGGCCACGGGCGGGCAGCTCTGGCTCGACCCGGAACACGACCTCGTGTTCGTTTACCTTACCAACCGTTTCGGGGCTGACTCGAGCGTGCGGCAGCGGGCGCTTCAGGTGGTCTATAGTGCTTTGACTTAGTAGGGGCGGTCTTGAAAGCAGCGTATTCGCAGGCGAAAGGACATGATGTCTCACCGATCTCTCGGAACTCTACCAGTCGAATATATCCGGGACGTCGTTTATGGCCGAGCCGACGAGACTGAGTTGCTTCTCGATATCGTCCAACCCTTAACAGTCAACGGTCCACGTCCTGCTATTGTCCAGCTTCACGGGGGCGGCTGGATCAAGGGCGAGAAAGAACCCGCTAGTAATCACACCCTCGCACAACACGGCTTTTTTACCGTCAGCATCAACTACCGGCTTAGCCCAGCTCACATTTTCCCGGCTCACATCCACGACTGCAAGGCGGCGGTGCGCTGGTTACGGGCCAACGCCGAGCGCTACAAGATTGATCCCAACCGTATCGGTGTCTGGGGCGGCTCTGCGGGGGGTCATCTTGCGGCCCTGCTAGGCACCTCTTATGGCGTTAAGGAACTCGAGGGAACGAGCGGTTCGCCCGGTTTTTCCAGCCGTGTTCAGGCCGTAGTCTCGGTCTGTGGCGCGAGCGACCTAAGCCAACCACCTGACGGCTACTGGCAAAACGATCCAGCCTCTGAACCGTCACTACTCTTTGGCGGCTTGGTACGTGACAAGGCAGAACTGGTGAGGCTAGCCAACCCCATCACGCATATCCGCCCTGATACGCCGCCGATTCTACTGATTCATGGTGACGAGGACGAAGTCGCGCCATTTTTACACTCACAGCTTCTCGACGTGGCTTTGCGAGAAGCTGGTGCGGACGTCACGCTGGTTCGGGCTAAGGGGAAAGCTCACGGCTTCTCCGAACCCTGGCAACAGCGAATTGACACGCTCCGCTTAGAATTCTTCAAGAAGCATTTGCAAAAGTAGACGTGCTCAGTCAGTAGCAGGCTGTACATCTTTATGCAATACTGCGGCCCAATCCACGCACAAAACCCTCGGTTAAAGAAGCGCTCAAGTGCCGCATAAAACTGCAACATAATGCACTTCATACCCTGCTGAAAATAGCTGTTTTCATCCTAGGTGGCGTGCCAAAGGCACCACGGTACCTAATGGCGAAGTCGGTTAAGCCCCAAACTTGGGCTTGCCGCGCGCACGGCCCTACAGCTCTCGTCATGGATGGTTTCACGCCACCTGCTGAGATTATGACCAGTCGCTCGAGGGCGTTTCGGACGGATTCGAGCGCTTCGCTTCCTCATCGAAGTTCACGTTCGGTCCTATGAGCTCCAGGCGGATCAGATCGTCAAGAACGTGCGTCACTTAGTCCCCTGCGAGGGCCGCTTTCAGGGAAGGGGCGTGCTCGCGCCGCCACTCGGCCGAGTCGGCGCTGAGGCTAGGGTGCTTCATATCCGTGAAGTCCCCGAGCGCGAGCAAGGGCGTCGTCTTCGGTGCAGATCGCAGTATCCACAACGTGGATTGCAGCATGAGGCTGAGTTGCTGCCGGACGCCACGCGTGGCCCCAGGTGAGGTGGCGTAGCGCCGCGCGATCGCCTCGAAGTCCTCGGGCTCGCGTCCCGTGAGATCACGCACGACGCTCGTCGGGGCGTTCACGGCGAATGCGCCACGCCGGTAGTCGCGGACGTACTGGGTGTACTGCGCGATGCCGAACTCGGAAAGGCCCATCCCGCGCAGCACCTTGGTGAGGACACCGATGGGCGCGTTTACGTACCGCACCCGGCGGCCGAGCGCCCGGCCCAGCGCGGCGGCGAGGTCGTGCGGCGATAGCAACGCCGGTCCAGTCGGGCGGTACGTCCGGCCCGCGTGCCCCTCGGGGCGTGCGAGGATCTCAGCGGCGACCCGAGCCAGGTCCTCGTTCGAGGGTGGCGCGTTCTTCCCTTCGCCGTACGGCAGCATCAGGAGGCCGAACTGCGCCGCGAAGGCCAGGCCCGCCAGGTCGTTGTCGGCGAAGAAGCCGAGGTTGAGGGTCGTGACGCCCACGCCCGTGTCCGGCAACAGGGCGAAGAGGCGGTCGACGAGCCAGGTCTCGCGGGTGTGGAGCGACGGGTGGGTGGGGCTGGCGAGCCACTGGCTCATCACAACGAGCGACTCGAGCTTTACTTCGGCGGCAACGGTCGCGAAGGCAGTCGCCGAACGCAGCGCCCCCTCCTCTAAGGGAGTATTGAAGGGGTCGAACGCCCTTACAATCCGAACCGTAAGGGTTAGGGCCATACGTGGGTAAGCACCTCGTGCAGGGAGTTCAAGACCCTTACCTGCCACGCCGTGATCCGTTCCCAGACAAGCTGATGAGCACCAAGCTTTGCCCCAAACTTACTGCAACCAAGGCCATGCCTACGGTGGCAGCTGAGATTGACAAAGTCCGGCGAAGCCACCGTGCTATCTTCTATTGCAGAAGCGCAAGCAGAAGGCTTACCACTACCGAATGTATAGAGCTAGGCAAACCAAGTGTTGACCGTAAAACCTCGCCCGAAAAGCCGCATGGAATGGGTGATACAACGTTTTGTCCCGCCGTACTGGTGTGGTCACTTGCTCGGGTACTTCAAGTCCCGGATGTATTCGGCCTTCTACCACTATTATCAAGACTTCGGTCTGATCTGCTACAGCTGAGATTAGAAAACAACCTCTCCCCTATTTCTACGATAGGTAACTCCCGTCAGCATTTGAGCAGTTCTGCTCGTCTGCACAGCAACCTGATAAATGACACTCACCCCCCAGAACGTGTTTCAAATGAAAGAGACGCGAATACCATCTATCTTGCTAGTGTCAGAGACAGCGCCGTGCTGGTGGTTTAATTCCTCAAGTCACCAGATTTTTGCTGTAGGACAAGACCCGGGGGTTATTGCAACAACAACCGGAGGTGCGGGACAACCTTTTGTTTTACAAGGCTAAGCGCCCATGCGTACTTAGTTTTGGACTTTCAAGCCTTACTGTCTGGTCCCTTTCTAGTTCTCCTTCGAGAGCTTGGGCTTGTTTTTCTCCCCTTGTTGATAAAGCATACATTAAAATAAAGAACCCCGCCGCAAGCGAACGGGGTATTCCAGTCAAACAAGCTCCCCTGCTGCGTCTGGTGCAGTTGTTGATAGTGCTTTCCCTGCTTTCTTACATACGAGCCTATCAAGCCTTCATCACCATGTTTGCCTACGGTACTGGCAAAGTAGCCATCCGACCAGAACTCTCCCCCCCAAAGCTTCTTCTTGACTTGTGGACATTGCCGGAACACTTCACGTGCGGTAATACTTTTGATCGTTCGCACGATCTTTACAACCGTGTAAGTGGGCACCGATTGCACCAGAAAATGGACATGATCCTTGTCTGTGCCTATCTCTAAAAATATGATCTCGTAACGCTTCTCAATCTCCACGCAGACTTCTTTGAGCACGTTGTCAACTTCATCGTCTATCACCGCGCGACGGTGCTTCGCCGGAAAAACTATGTGGTACATCAGAATATTTACGTTGTGGCTCTTGTGGATATACTTGCTCACCTTGTGAGTCTACGCCGCAAGCGGCGGGGAATCAGACCCCAAGAGATTCAAAACATCCTATTCTTTACGGCCTGATTGTGTCGTATACAAATTGCAACGTGAGAACCGCGCTAGGGGAAAAAGTGCGTTATTGTCCCAGAGCGGGACAAAGGTTCAGTTATTGCGTTTACAGCGACCAAACAAGCACATTATTTATTTCTCGAGTTCTCTCAATAAAGCTTTGAGCTGCTCGATGAGCGCCGACGTATCCGACTCACCAGGGCGATACTTGACCACGAGGTCGAACGCGCCTGAGTGCTTCTTTTTCAATTCGAACGGCTTGACGGGTCGCCCACGAGTCCGCTTGGCTGTAGCCCCTTTTGGCAAAGCGGGTCCATGAAGTAACGTCTCGATCCGGGCTTGTCGCCGTTCGGAGTCGGCGATCTGCGCAACGGCTTCGGCTTGAGAGAAAAGCTGAGGCGATTCTTCGAGCATCTGCTGGACGTCTATGGGCATCTTGAGCAGTGCTAGTCGCCGCGACACGTAGCTCTTCGACTTTCCGGTGGCCTGTTCGAGTCCCCGAACGCTTGCACCTAGTTCTTTTTGGAGGTTAGCGAGCGCTCTCGCCTCGTCCATCAAGGTGAGGTCTTCGCGTTGTAGATTCTCGACAAGTTGAAGTTCTTTGATACGACTGCGGTCGTGTACCAGCTGTACCGGTGCCGCCTCGAGGCCCGCGAGTTGCGCCGCTCGAAAACGGCGTTCACCCGCTATAATGTAATACAGGTCATTTTCTCTATAGACGACAAGTGGCTGTAAGACACCGTGTTCTTGAAGCGATCGGGAAAGCTCTTTAAGCGCCTCCTCATCGAACACTTTTCGCGGCTGATCTGGGTCCGGCCGAATCCGGCTTAGCGGTACCAGCAGCGCGTTTTCATTACGGCCCTCTCGTTCAGCCAAAGGGTGGTCTCCCCCACTACGGTTTTCGGCCTTTACGTCCCCCTGAAGCCCACGTCTACGAGCTGGCACGTTTCAGCACCTCCTCTAAGAGTTTGTGGTAGTCCTCAGCGCCGCGTGAGGCGGAATCGTACTCGAAAATGCTGGTACGGCCACTGGCAGCCTCATCGAGGCGTACTGTCTTATGAATCACCGTCTCAAAAACAGCGGTTCCGTAAGTTTCTCGTAAAACGCTTATCACATCGTTGGAAATCGTCAACCGACTATCGAAAATCGTTACGACGATGCCAAGCAGTTCGAGGTTGATATTGATGATCCGACGGATTTGATTGAACGTTTCGATAAAGTCTGCGACGGCGTTCAGGCCGTAATAACTCGCCGTCACCGGTACCAAAACGTGGCTGGCTGCGACGAGTGCGTTGGTAGTTAGCGCCCCCAACGAGGGGGGGCAATCGATCACGACATAATCGTAGGGGAGACCTTCTAAAGCTTCACGAAGGCGATAGGAATCGACGGCACCCTGTAGCTGAGGCTCGAGCTTGGCCAACTTGATATGCGACGCTACTAAATCGAGTCGTTTGCCAACCTCGTAAGCCGTCTCACGGACCGAAAGAACGCCGCTAAAGACGTCGAATACGGTGGGAGCAGTGGCTTGCTCGGATTGCGGCAAACTCTGTGTAGCGTTGGCTTGAGGATCGAGATCGACCAGCAAGGTCCGAGCTTGCTGACGCGAAAGCCCTGAAGCAAGATTGATCGCGGTCGTAGTTTTTGCAACCCCACCTTTTTGGTTGGCAATCGCTATAACTTTCAAAGCCTGACCATTTTCGGGGTTGCCCGCATCATTTTTTGATTCTAGCAAATTTATTCCGGTCGTATCAGTATACCCGCGTCCCGGAGCGGGACGAGTACACAGATGCCACGTCCCACACAGCCGAACTAGCGAAAGAATATTTTTCTATCTGATCGGCAAGACGCTCGTCTACAACTAGCGGTGAGCATTTTACACATAAAACTGCTTTTACTCAGCTCACTTCATTCATAAGGGGTGAGACAGAATGTGACACCTGTGCAGCTCTGCCGTCTAACATAGCGACCCAATGGTAATTCTATGATCTCTGCTTCCGCACCTTCCTAGCTTGCACCCAAACCGGCGTGACTTAAAGTGGCTGAACCGTCAAGACAACAGACTACAGTGAAGGGGGCGATTCGCCTATGCGAACAAGAGAGGGATTTCTCATCTTTACCATGCTTTTTTTGAGATAAGGAAAGCTGCTTGACAATCGGCAGCAAGTAGACTTTAATTTGCTGCTAGGTATAAACCCGAAGACGTGAGAGACGTTGGCTTGCTAAGTACAACCAAGCTAACTCTACGCATTAATCGCATCCGAGACGGAGAGACCCGAAAAGACAGCCTCTCTGAGGCTTTTGAGAGAAGTGTATAAGCGTCTAGGCAGCAGAAACCCTTTAAGCACTCGCCAGCAAGCTTCAATGGGATTTAGCTGCGGGGAATAAGGGGGAAGATAACGAAGGAATAAACCGTGAGCTTGCCACTGAGGTTCTTTGGCTTTGATGTTAGCGGCTTTATGGAATCTCGCGTTATTACGTTGTGTTCTCGCTCCGCTCGGACCGAGTACGACGACAGTTAAACCTTTGGGGTCAGCCGCTGCCATAAGGCTGTCGAGAAACGCCTCACACTTTTTGGCGTCACAGCTACCCGCTAAATCACGGTAAACAAGCTTGTTAGCTGCAAAGTCTAATGCGCCTATGAGATTAAGCCTTCCGGCTGAACCCTGCCGTGAAGGAATCTCGAACTGAATCCCTGAACCTTTGAGCGTCCAAGTCTTGATGAGCTTAAGGACTAAACTAAACCCTACCTGGTCAAGGTAATAGAGCTTCAAGCGTCCTGCTAAAGCCCCCTTTTCAGGGTGTCCAACACTGCTTTATGATGCTTAAGCTCGTCCTCGCTGGGACGCTTGGCCGGGACAAACCGTCCCCTCTTCCAGCTGTAGCCCATTTCTCGCAACCTCAAACGAATACCTTCAGAACCAACTTTGACGCCGTAATCCTCGTTAATTACCTCTGAAAGCTGCCGACACGCCCAGGTTCTTTCTTCTTTTAGCTTCGCTTCCATGAACGCTTTGATGGCTTCAGTAATAAGGGGGTTTTGACCTTGGTTCTCGACATGATCGGCTAAGCCTGCATAGCCCGCTGTCTCCCAGCGGGCAAACGTGGTTCTGACCGTATCGTAGCTTTTGCCTTTGCCTACATACTGGCTTATCCCTTGCATGCTTGCGCCCTCATGTGAAAGTCTCAGCATCTGTACCCGCAGACGCACTTTCCAGTGAATATGTGTGGGTTCTGCTCCAAGGCTCTCAACTTCTCGTTCTCTGCTTGGCTCAAAGTGATGTAGCGGTTCGCTCGATTTGCCATCCCTTATTATTGTGGAAAGTTGGCTTGGACGTACTTAGTGTAACAGGCTAGTTTCGAAAAGTGGACACGGTATTCGTAGGTTTGACATGCAAATAGACCGCTACTGCCCGTTATAACCAAGAATTCGAGGCTCATTTTCGTGTACCTGCGCCGAGTGCGGCGGGAATGGTGTTTATTCCCTCTGGCGTTACCATGTTAGAACAACGCTATGTTTTTTGCGTGAAAAAGGGTTCTGGGTGTCGTCGAAAGCACCTAACGATTATCGGGGTCTCGAAAGTATCGAATCGTGGTTGGCGTCGTGCAACCTGTAAGCGTAGTGACACGCACGCTACCGAGCCACACGGTTACCCCGCCGTAATCCTTTTCTAAGGCCGTACAGTGGTACAGGTATTCGCCAACTGTGGGCATATTATTCGTTGCCCCATGTCAATTACTTATTGTGTTGTGGCGTAACTACTCAGGCGGGAGACCTCGACTTCGAGATCTTTCTATAAAGATTGGGGGAAAATCGGGGTAAAAAAGATTTCGGGCAGCAACAAAATGTGACGTTCGCCGGAAGCACACCCCGGTCAATGACTTGATGTTGATACATTGCAATTGACCTTCCAAACAGTTTATATTTGTCACCCCCAAGAATATGGCTCACCGACGCAAGAAACGCCTGCATAGGGGGACGAATAATTCGAGTAAAGGGGGCATGATGTTCGTAAAGGCAAGACACGATATTCGCTTGAAAGGGGCACGGTGTTCGCTTAGGGGGACAGCGTGTTCGTCTTTATGGGGCAAAGTATTCGTCTGCGGTGGACAGATTGTTCGTAACCGCTTTAGCGCCGTCTCATACGCTGGTTTCAAGGCTGCAAAGGTGCGCTACGCTTCTTCTTGACGTAGTTGGGGCAAGATGTTCGCTTTGGGTGTAAGTACAGACGTTGCGGCGTAAGTGTGGACAAAATATTCGTATCATCCGGTGTAAAACACCGAGCTCGGTCCTAAGGTGGACAAGATATTCGTTTTGTCCGGCATAACGGCGCGGCAAATGTGGAATTGGTCTTGACAATAATTCCACTCTAGCTTTAGGCTAATACAACGCACTAGGCTAAAGAGGAGCACTCGTGTCTCAAAGCGGCGAAAAGCTCGATCTCGAATTCAGTAAAGCGCGTGTCCGGCAAGCAAACATGCTGGCAAAAAGCGGTCAGGCCTTAGAGCTCAATGAGAAAAGGTTGATCTTTCTTACGATGGCGCGGATTAAAAGCGGCGATAAAGAACTCCTTACTCATAAGATCGGTATGAAAGAGCTTACCGAGCACTTTGGCGAGAATCCCTACGCTCGTGCTGAACGTGCTGCGCGGGGTCTACTGCGCCGTCAGGTCTTTATACCAACCGACGATGGGGGCTTTAAGGAGTTTCAGTGGACGACGCTCGCTCAGTACGTGCCAGCGGAATCGAGTGAGACGGGCGAATCTTACGTCAAGATCCGGCTCAACGAAGAACTTGCCCCACTTTTGCTCGAACTACGTGAACGCTACAACACGATCCCGCTTCTCGACGTGCTGCCGATGGAATCGTTTAACGGTCAGCGGCTCTACGAGATCTTGTGGCACGATTCGCACGGTGGCGAAAAGAAAGTCTTAACTTATAACATCACCGATCTCAAATTCAGTATGGGGATGCGGGTGCTCGAAACCAAAGGGTCGAAAAAAGTCTGGACCGAAAAATACAAGGCTTGGCGCGACTTTCGTAAGATGCTTGAACGTGCCTGTCAAGAGTTTGAATCGCATGGCCGCCTACGCTTTTCGTTCGATCCACTGAGACAAGGCCGCGCGATCCAGCAAGTTCGCTTCCACCTTTCGCTAGTTAGAGAAGAAACGCTGCCCATCCCAGAACCTCGGCAGCTCACCTTGTCGGCTGAGGAGCAGAGCGTAGCTGACGAACTTCGCAGCACAGGCTATACGCTAGATGCCGACGCCTTTGTCTTGACCCACAGCCACGAAGTCGTCGCCCGGGCAATCAAGCTCGGCCGAGCCGCTGCCAGCCGCGGGAACGGCGTCAATAAGCCGATCAGCAATCTGCCCGGTTTTATCAAGCATCTGGTAGATTCCGGGTCGGCGCTACGCTCGCTTAAACAAGACGCCTTAGGTAAACGAAAACGAGAGAAGCGAGCCGACGCGGACGAATTGGTCGAAATCATCCGGCACGCTTTCGACGCTTACCGTAACGAAGCGGCCGAGGGCATTCTCCAGACGCTCGACGAAGATACGCTTTGTGCGCTTCCCGAGATGTTACGCGTCGAGCTCGAGACCCGCCACCGTCCCTACGTTCTCGACGTGCTAGAGAAAGCGGGCTGGCAGGGAGCCCAATATGAAATCGCCCGCAACAGCTATCTACTCGAGCTTTATAGCGATGAGCTGCCAGAAGCGGTTCACGACGTTGCGAGGTTTGTCGAAGAGACACAGATGCTTGCCAGTCAACCCAAAGAGGTTGCAGAACACGTCTTCAGCACCTTGAAAAACGACTTCGGTAGCTAATGAGTGTTCCCAGTCACGGGTGCGTTGAGCTTCGACGTCTTACCGAATAGGGGAGACCAAGGACCTGGTAGATACGGTCGTCAAATGGTCCTTGAGCGAGCGTTCGTCAGACGAGCCTAAGGTTATCGTGGAGTTGGTCAGGTCAAACGGACAAAAAAGTCTACCTCAAGCAGCGAGGTTGACCAAGTGCTGAGATTCAAAATCATTGGGGCAGACATAGCCGAGGCTGCTATGAAGTCGCCAGCTGTTGTAGTACATCAAGATGAAGTCCTTGATGGCCGAGGCAGCCTGATCTCGGGTTTGAAATGACGTTTGATATACCAAACCCTAATTGCTAGTCAGCCTCAGTCAAGCTTGGCAAGCACAATAGCGAGCAAGGAAGCGTGAACCTTAATGAAGAAACCTTCGTTGGTACGAACCTTAAGCGTTTGTGTGCCCATACTTTCGAGTTGGCTGTTGAGGGTTTCAATGCTTTTACGGTAACGCTGGAGTGAGAAGAATTCAGATAGTGTGTTTTGTTCCATATTTTTACGGCGAGCGGGTATGAGCTTTACCGCTGTTTCTGTCAACAGCGTGGTTTCGTCATCTCTACTGTTATAGGCTTTGTCAGCGTAGACACTTGCGCCTTGAGGTAAGCCGTAGCAGAGTTCATGCACAGGGGTAAGGTCGTATAGCAGGCCCAAGAGGGCCGGGGCACTGCCCCCTATGCTGATGACTGGCCTCTAGTAAAGCAAAACTCACCGGGACACCCGCAGGTGTACAAACTAGATGTAAGCGCCAACCGAAGAATTTTTCTTTTTTAGCAGCGCAGTAGCTGCAGAACGCCTTACCTTTTACCTTCTTACAGCGTCTTGCACGAACCCGTCGGCACACGGGTACAGGCAAACTGTCAATGATAAACACCTCCCCTCGGTTAAAGAGTTTGCTAAGCAACCCAAGTAGCCCTTCAAGCCAAGCTGCTAAGGCGTGAAGTCGGCGGTTATACCGTGACACACTTAAGCGGGGAACGTGACCTGAGCCAATCATGACTGACAAGGCACGTTCCTGATGATTCTGAAAGTATTTCGCTGCTACCACTGCAATGGTTAAAACTTCCGGGTCGCTAACCGTGGCTAGCGGGTGACTTTCATGCCCCAGACTTTGCAAGGTGTCGGCAATGATGCTGTAAGCGGCTATGATAAAGCTGTCGTCCATGTCGGCTGCTCCTTTACTGATGTCCTCAAACACCAGCTTAGAAGTCAACCGCTTGGGCGGCAACTAGCAATTAGGGTACCAACTCTTTTTTGAGGGTAGCGGAGAAGCTTTCGGTGTAGGCGTTGTCGAGGCATGCGCCAGTCCCGGTAAAACTGGCTCTCATGCCTGCTGTAGCTAGCGCTCGGGCATAGGCGTAAGAGGTATATTGACTGCCCCTTATCACTGTAGTGGATGAGACCCTTAGCCGGGTGCCGCCCTGGTTTGGCCATCGCGAGCGCCTGAAGCACCAATTCGGTTTTCATGTGTGCTGCCAGGGCGTAGCCGATGATGCGTTTGGAACAAGCGTCCATTACGGCGGCTAGGTAAAGCCAACCCTCTTTAAATCATCTGCGAAATAACTTTCTAAGCAACCCACGTTGTTGAAGCTTGACTTTTGCTCAGTCCCGTTTCTTACCAAGCCAAGCGGTTGAGCTTTCTAAAGTTGTGGAGTCCGGCGATGGTTAAGAAGGTGTCGTCGTAAACCTCGTGGTCGCCTCTATAAACACCCTCTAAGAGCTTGAACCGTTGCAGATGGGCAAAGGCATGTTCAACTGGGATACGAGAAGTGCTGATCACTTGGTTGAGGTATTTTTGAATAAGGTCTAAAGGTTTGTTGCGTCTTGCTTTACGGGGTTGATGAAAAACGCGCCGGGGATGTTCTCGGTCAATACTGTCATAGCCTTTGTCTAGTCCTACACAGAGATTGCCGGGTAAATCATGTAAAACTCGCGAGGCCCTAAGTAGATGTAGGTCACTGACTTTGCCGGGAACAAAGCGCGACAGCTGCAGGATAAGACCTGTGGTGCTGGTGGTGGCTTGAGTTTTCAGACTATGACATTTCTTTTTGCCCGAATAGTTGTCTCGGCGTTTTTGCTTATCTTTAGGCTTTTGAACTTCTTGTTCAGTCGCGTCGATGAGAACGTCTTGTATCTCAGGGTGCTTCCTCAAAAGTTCTTCCAAGCTGCCGATACGTTTGCCGGTCTTTCCGACTTTACCAAACAGCTGGGCTTCTCGTACCGGCACAGGCAATACCGCTGCCAAACAAGGCTGCAAGCGCCTGATCAGCCGACTGACATTGCTATCATCCAAATCAACCAGGTAGCCCAGCAGCAGTTGCGTGATATATAGGCGGTAGTAAACCAGCAAAACCAGCACCTGATCCTCTACGGCTAACTTGGCCTAGCGTCCCCCGCCTGGAGCCCGTTGGCGCTGTTTCATTGGCCGGGTGTAAGCGTCGGCTCCCTGCTCGCTTTGGGCTGCCGCTACTGCTATAACCAGCGTGTCAAACTGCGCTACGCTTAAACCGGTGAAGTTGTGGAAGTGTCCGGGTCGTTTTCGCAGTCGTTCAGCTCTTAGCATAGGCTTTACTTTACCTGTCTTCCTTCAAAGCTTATTTCGCAGATGATCTATTAAATGTCTGGTTTAATAAAGCTGCTACTCACTGCGTCGCTAGCAAGCGTTTCAACCGAAGGAGGCTGCAAAGTCAAGCTGGGTTAGGGTCGGGAATGTCGGCTTGCCCCCGTTGCCCAAGCAGCACAACATATGAATAGCATTCCTGTCCTGTTAAAAATAGTCTTGACTGCATCCTGTTATTATGAAAACAGAAGTTCTGAATCAACGCGAGCACATACTCATTTTTAGGAGATGGTAGCAATAACCCAAGCAGCGCAAGACAACACCGTTTTGTTCCAGCTCACCGGGGTCGGAGTGGTCGAGACCAATATGGCAAGCGGGCGGCTGGTGCGGGCGAACCGGACGTTTTGCGAGCTGGTCGGCTACAGCGAGACCGAGTTAAAAAAGATGAGCTACCTCGAGCTGACGCACCCCGACGACTGAGCGCGAGACGCTGAGCGTTTTGCGGCGCTGGGTCGGGCGAAAACCGGAGCGGAGAGTCGCTGACCCGCATATGCCGTAAGGACGGCGCAACCGTGTGGCTCGAGCTGCACGTCACGGTGCTGGGCGAGGAGCCGGGGGTGCGCAATCTAACGGTGGCCAGCGACGTGACCAAGCGCAAGCGGGCAGAAGACGTAATCAGGGACTGAACGAGACCCTCGAAGCGCGGGTCAAAGCCCGTACTGACGAGCTGGCGCGGAGCAACATCCGCTTTTCCCAGGCGTTCCACGCCAACCCCATCCCCGCTTGCATGACGACGTTGGGCGAGGAGACCTTCGTCGAGGTCAACGACGCTTTCTGCGCCCTGACCGGCTATACAAAAGGCAAGGCGGTAGGCAGAACTAGCCGCGAGCTGAGGATGTGGTCGTCACCCGAGGACCGGAAGAAGCTCGGCGCGGTGCAACAGGGCGGCTTAGGCTTTCGCAATCTCGAGCTAGGGCTGAGGGTCAAGGACGGCGGCGACCGCACCGTGCTGATGTCCGCCGAGGTCATCCGGCTCGGTGGCCATAAAGGGTTTCTTAGAATGTTCTTCGACGTGACCGAGCAGCGGCGCACCCAGGAGCAGACACACCAAGCGATCCAGGAGGTGCTGAGCGACACGAACTGGTTCAGCCAGCGGGTGATGGAGCGGCTGGCCCACATTAGAACAGGAAGCGCCACGGCGTTCGAGGCCACCGAGCTGTCTAAACGCGAGCGGGCGGTGCTGGAGCTGCTCGCCGGAGGTTTGAACAACGCCGCCATCGCTGCCGAGCTGGGTCTCGCCGCACAAACAGTCCGTAACTACGTCGCGACGATCTATGACAAGCTTGAGGTGCACTCGCGTACCGAGGCGGTCGTCTGGGCTCGGGAGCGGGGCATCGTCAGCTAAGGGCTCTGCCACCCAGCCGCCAACACCACTGCGAGGTCGTGAGGGGTCAGCGTGGCGTAAAAGTCGTTGCGTGGGCAGTCTAGTAGCAAGAGCAGTTCCCCCTTGTCTATAGCCTCAGCTTTGATTTCAACCAGCCGGACCTCGAACACGCTGCCGCACTCGGGGCAATGCGGCGGCCACAATACGTTTTTGTCGGGTTTGTTTGTCCGTTCCATGATCCTTACCCTTTGGTCATTCAGCTTAGGCGTATGAATCAGCGGTAAATGCAAGCACACCGCGAAATCGGCAACGGTAGGTCAAAGGACAGTTCTACGGAGCAACCCGTTAAGGCAAAGGCTTAGTGAGGTTTCCGTCGTCTGACAACTTTAGTTCTTATTGGCTCCCCTTAAGGACAAAGCAAAACCCCAGCTTAAGGCTGGGATCAACGGTTTTATTTAAGTGAACTCTTTACGCCATCAGATCAGGCCTATAGCTGCCTCTTGCACGGCGTCGTCTATGTCCTCTTCCTTAATGGGATGGTCATCAGCTACGAACTCCGTATCGTCTTGGCGCACCTCCTCGCTCACCCACCAAGGCGACGTATAGCGAAAAGACGAGTTACCGTCCTTAAGCAACGTTCCCCACATGAATTATGTCTCCCATGTTAACTTTAGCGGCAAGGCACAGCCGAAAATATGGCTAAAAGCAACAAAATGGTCCACTTTATTGCCAAGCGACTACTTTTATACTTTTCAAGAAGGTACTGGGTTCCCCACTGAGCAAGTCGCTTAGCACTTCAGAAAACATCTTTGTTCGTAGTTAGACGTTTGTCACCTTGAGAAGGCTTGTTTTCAAACCCAGACTACTTTCTGAAGCGCCCTTAAACGCTTTCTGTCTGCTTTAACCCGTCTCTTGAATGGCATTCTGTTATCTGCACGGGGCAGCCCGACACGCCCGAGACCTCTCTGGATACGGTCACAGAAAAGCTCCTATCTCACCTCAGTGTTCCACTATGGGGCGCTTTTCCCCTTTTGCATAAACAGAAAACGGTGGCCGCCAGATGCTCGACCAAAATGGAGCATAACTTTAATTGCACCCATTACTACGGTTTATAGCCTATGATACCACCTACGTTACGGATAGCTTCAGCCCATCATAAATGCTGGCGAAGTACAAGGAGGTAAGACCATGCTTAAAGACCATCCTGTTGAAGTTATTCTGTTGGCGACCGACCTAGAGCTTGTTATGAACCTTCAAGGTTCATAACAAGCTCTAAACAAGGTAAAACGAACAAAGGTTTGTCTTTTGAAGACGTCTCGCCTTTCGCGGCGTTTATAGCAGCGGCCGTCCTCCGTCAACTGGTATCACGCAGCCTGTAGAGAAGGTCAAGCTGCTCGCCACCGCTAAAACCGCTCGCGCTACGTCGTCGGCTTTAGCGACGCGCCCGAGTGGTGACTTTCGGATTTGCTCTTCGATCATCTCAGACGGCATCCGGTTAGCGTACTCGCCCAGCACCCATCCCGGCGCGACCGAAACTACCCGGATGTCGGGGGCGAGTACTCTCGCCAGCGAGCGCGTCACTGAGTCGAGCGCGGCTTTAGAAGCGCAGTAGGCCACGTTGCTACCTACCCCAGTGCGTCCGGCGATCGATGAAATGTTGACGATGAGTCCGTCGTTAGATCGATACAGCAAATCTTTGAACGCCCGCACCGTTGCCAGCGCGCCCCGCACATTCACACGAAAAATAGTGTCGATAAGCTCATCGTTCAGACTTTCTAGGTCGTCATGCGGTACGGGCTGAGTAATACCAGCGTTGTTGACCAAGATATCGAGCTTGCCATAACGCGCTTTGACCTGCTCGGAGAGGGCGCTCAAGGTAGCACTGTCGTCTACAACGGCGTACGCGCTCAAATGGCCTTCGCCGTTCAAGCTTCCTGTCAACTGCTGCGCTTCGGCCTCGCTGCTACGGTAGGTCACTATGACCTGCGCTCCCGCTGTCGCAAGGTAACGGCATAGTACGGAGCCAATACCGCCAGTTGCCCCGGTAACGAGGGCAACTTTGTGCTCGAGGGGCGCAGTCATAAGGTAGGCAAAAGAGTTGGGAGGGCAAAGGGTGAGACAGTCAACTTGGGAGCACTTATCCCTTTGCTCTCTTTCTCGCTTACGCTTCTTCTCTCCCTAAATCTCACGCTGCCCGCCGTACCGCTCTACCCGTAATGTCGCCTGCCGCTTATGACCCATAAACCCTTCGATGTCGCAAATCTTCTCGCAGTTCTGACCAATAAGCACGCTCGCTTCTGGGGTACACCGTTGGTAAGTGACCGTTTTCAAAAACTTGCCGACCCATAGCCCGCCCGTATAACGGGCAGCTTTGTTCGTTGGCAAAATGTGGTTGGTACCGCTGGCTTTATCACCGTAAGCGACGTTCGTTTCGGTACCCAAGAAGAGAGAACCGTAGTTGGTCAGATGCGTTAAGAAGTAGTTAGGGTCTCTAGTTAATACCTCGACATGCTCGCTGGCGAGGCGGTTGGCTTCTTGCACGAGTTCTTCATCGGTGTCGACCAAGATAATTTGGCCGTAGTCTTGCCAGGCTTGTCCGGCAACGTCGGCTGTTGGGAGCGTTTTGAGCTGACGCTCGATCTCCGTTTGGATGGCGTTCGCCAGGGCTTTGCTGCTCGTTAAAAGAACGGCGGGCGAGTTCGGGCCATGCTCGGCTTGACCTAAAAGGTCGGTAGCGACCATCTCCGCGTCGGCACTTTCGTCGGCGATTACTAGAATCTCGGTCGGCCCAGCTAGAAGATCTATTCCTACACGCCCGAAAAGTTGCCGCTTCGCCTCGGCGACGAAAGCGTTGCCAGGGCCGACTAGAAAGTCAACGGGATCGATGGTCTCGGTACCTAGCGCCATTGCTGCGAGTGCCTGCACCCCGCCTAGGACATAGATTTCGTCGGCTCCGGCAAGCGCCATCGTGGCCACGGTAGCGGGGTAAAGCTTGCCGGCTTTTGGCGGGGTACACGCGACGACGCGCGCTACACCAGCGGCTTTGGCGGTTGCAACGCTCATGATAGCCGACGCCACCATCGGGTAACGACCACCAGGAACGTAGCAGCCCACCGCGTTCACAGGGATATTTTTGTGACCCAAGGTGACGCCGGGGTAGGTTTCGACCTCGAGGTCTCGAATTGATGCTCGTTGCGCCTTAGCAAAGGTGCGTACCTGCTCCAGAGAGAATTTGATCGCTGCTAGCTCGTTTTCTGAAACTTGTGTTATCGCCGCGTCAATTTCTTGTTGCGACAAGCGGAAGCTATGCGGCGTATAAGCGTCGAACTTTTCCGATAGGTCATATACCGCTGCGTCACCGCGTTCTTTAACGTCCTTGAGGAGCGCTTTGACCTTTTCTTGCACCTCGTCGCTAAGTTGCTCAAGCGCGTCTGCGTCCATCCCTCTTTTAACGTACCTCACTGTGTTACCTCCTTAAAGGTTAGGTATTAACGAAACTTGTCGACCTCGAGTACCAGCGGTACAGAAGCCGAGAGTAGGACTTGAAGATATACCCATCGTAACCGGGTTTCGGAGCCAGTCTACCCAAAGCGAATACCTTACCGTTTGCAAGGCCGAATAAAGCGACCAGTCACGCGATCAGAAAACAGTACGTGAGTTAAATCTGCTTACATCTCTTTCTTACCTCCATTGTCTTGGCAATCAATTTTCTCGAGCGACCTTACTCAAGTGTTTGATCGACCTTTCATATGCTTGACGTGCCGTCCTCAATATGCTAACTTTATCGAGAACAATTTTGTTATTTGTTGTTACATTTTGGTCACAAGTTGTGGCTTTTTGTCTCGATCTTGCATAAAGCCGAACCGCTTTACATCTGTAGAGTGTTTGAGGAGTTGAAATATGCCGAGATAGAACGCAATACCTAGTCGCTGTTTGGTGTATGTATAATCTATAAACCCAAACACACGTAAACCTGGATATGTAATAAGCTGTCTGCCTTGCGAAAGTTTCTAGCCTGGCTGGGCGTCGCTTGACGAAAGGGAAAAGTATGATGCAAAAGATTCTGTCCCAGTATATGTTAGTCGTTTTGGGTTTTATTTATCTTCAACCGCTTGTTCTGGCCCAAGACGCTTTGGGGGACATTACCCCGACGGATGAGAACGTAACCTTGCGCTTTTCCATGCTGCAAGACCCCGGCGAGGAGGGGAACGTCCAAAAGTTTATCGACGCTTTCAATGAAAAGTACCCGAATATCAAGGTGGTGCTCGAACCTATCAGCGGTGAATACGAACAGCGCCTCATCTTGCAGGCGGCCTCACGTACTCTGCCCGACCTCTTCTGGGCTTCCGACCAGGGCGTGCAGGTACTGGGCGATAAGAACCTGATGCTCGACCTAGACCCTTACATCGCCGCGTCGGGTCTCGATACGAGTAACTTCTATCAGTCGATGCTCGACCTCGGCAAAGTGAATGGTACCCAGTACATGCTGCCGCGCGACTACAATCATCTGGTAACTTTTTATAACGCCGATATGTTCAAAGAGGCCGGGGTTCCGCTCCCCAAGGACGGCTGGACGTGGCAAGAATTCGTAGACGCAGCCAAGGCTCTTACTAAAAAAGATGCGAAGGGTGCAACCACGCAGTACGGCGTCGACGGCAGCAACTTCAACTGGTGGGCTATCGTCGTTCCGGCTATTCGTGGTTTCGGCGGTGAGGTGGTGACTGAAGACGGTGAAATCGTCGTCGATTCGCCCGAGGCGGCGGCGGGCGTCGAAGCGCTCTACAAGCTTGTACAAGAGGGTGTAGCGACCAACTTTGCCGAAAGTGACCCGGAAACCTTCATCAACGGGCAGACCGCGATGTGGTTTCATGTACGCCCCTTGGTACAAGTCGTTAACGAAAACGCAGAGGGCAAGTTCGACTGGAACGTCGCTACTTTTCCGGCGTTCCCCAACGAGCACCGCGTCGGTACCGGTACGAGTGGCTACGGCATCTATGCGGGTACCGAGCACCCCAACGAAGCCTGGGCGCTCCTCAACTTTATCGTGAGCGAAGAAGGCCAGCGCATCTTCAGCAGCACGGGTAACGCTGTCCCCGTGCTCAAGTCTTTAGCCGATGACCCGGTATGGACGAGCGTACCCAAAGAAGGCCTCGACTACGAGGCGTTTACGCTCTACCCAGAAGCGGATACCCTGCCGCTCGAGCCGCGCCTCCCCGCCGGAGCCGCTGGAGCCGTCAATACCGCCAGAGATACCCTGATGGAAAGCGTCATGCTCGGCACCACCACCCCCGCAGAGATGGTCTCGAGCTGGGCAGAAGAGATTCAGCAGGCCGTTCAGCAGGCACAGTAAGGGGTAGGCAGTGGTCGATGAGCGCAATCGTTCGCTACCCTCGAGGCGAAAGGTGCAGGGTTGGTTGACCGGTTATCTGTTCGTACTACCGGTCATCCTCGGCCTCGTTTTTTTCACCATGGGGCCGATGCTCCTGTCGCTCTATTACAGCTTTACGAGTTACGACATCCTTTCGCCGCCGAAGTGGACGGGTCTGGAAAACTTTCGCAGGCTGTTCGCAGACGACACCTTCTGGATCAGCCTGCGCGTTACCTTTCGTTACGCGCTTATTTCGGTACCGCTCAGTCTGATCTTGTCGGGCCTGCTGTCGATCTTGCTCCTCCGCCCTTTGCGCGGAATTTCTATCTACCGGGCGATTTTTTATATCCCCGTGGTAGTACCGCCGGTCGCCACCGCCATCCTCTTCGCCGACCTGTACAGCGTGCGCTACGGGATCGCCAACTACCTGTTACGTTCGCTCGGGCTCCCCGAATACACCTGGGTAAGCCGTCCGGAAACGGCGCTGAACGCCCTTATCGTCATGAGTCTGTGGGGTATCGGGGCAAGCACGATTATCTGGCTTGCCGGGCTGCAGTCGATTCCCGGCAGCCTCTACGACGCCGCCAAGGTGGACGGGGCGAGTCCTCTCAGGCGCTTCTGGCACGTCACGGTGCCGATGCTCACCCCGGTTATCTTTTTCAACCTGGTGATTGGGGTGATTACCAGTTTGCAGACCTTTATTCAGGTCTTTGTGCTCACCGCCGGTGGGCCAGCGAACTCAACGCTTTTTATCGTGCTCAAAATCTACCAGGAGGGCTTTCAAAACTTTCAGATGGGCTACGCCTCGGCTATCGCCTGGGTGTTCTTCGTGATTATCTTGCTGCTGACGGTGCTCATTTTCCGTACCAGCGGCTGGGTTTATTACGAGGGTGAGACACGCTGATGGCGACGGCAACGTCCGGCACGCTGACCGGCAACCGCTGGAGTTCGATGAGCGGGCAAAAGCGGCTTTCGGCGATCCTCATCTACGTTGCGCTCACAGCGCTGGCTTTGGTCTTTTTGTTTCCGCTTTTTTACCTAATGTCGCGCTCGCTCATGAGCCCCGGCGAGATCAATACGCTGCCGCCCAAAGTGCTGCCTGAAACGCCGCAGTGGTCGAACTACTCGGTGGCGTGGAACCGCGCCCCGTTCTGGCGGTTTTTGTTTAACAGCGCTGTTATCGTCGGTTTGCAAGTGATCGGTACGGTCTCGTCGGCGGCTCTGTGCGGCTATGGGTTTGCCAGACTCAGGTTTCCGGGACGCAATGTGCTCTTTATCCTTGTCCTCGCCACGCTCATGCTACCGAGCACGGTGACGCTCATTCCGCTCTACATCATCTTTGCCAATGTAGGCTGGCTCAATACCTTTTTGCCGCTTACGGTACCTGCTTTTTTCGGCGGCGGGGCGTTCAACATCTTTTTGTTCCGCCAGTTCTTTATGACCTTGCCCGTCGAACTCGACGAGGCTGCCATTATCGACGGAGCCAACCGCTGGCAGATTTTCACCCGCATCATCATGCCCCTGAGTGTCTCGCCCGTCGTGGTAGTCAGCACCCTAACTTTTCTCGCGGGTTGGACTGACCTCTTTGGCCCAATCATCTTTTTAGTAACACCTGAAAAGTGGACGCTCGCACAGGGACTCAACAACATTTTTCAAGGCTTTTACGGGCAGCCTCAAGTGCAGTACGTGGCGGCCCTGTCGCTCCTGCTGGTCATCCCGCCGCTGGCACTCTACGCCTTTGTGCAGCGCTATCTGCTCGAGGGCATCGCGCTAACAGGTGTGAAGTAGGTTTTGGTGACGTTTTAACCTAGCTACCGTAAGGTTTGCGGGCTGGAGGGGAGAAGTAGAAAGCGAGGGGTAACGAGACTGCAGAGCGCAGGTTTTTAGGCTCACCACACGGTTAAAGCTGTCACAGACGGCAAACGTCAACACAGCCTGATAGCTGATGATTCTACACAATTTAAAAGTAAAATGACTGAAAGTTGTCTGGAAGGACGAGATTGTTACGGTTTGCTTACAGCACCCTGAACTGGGGAGAAACATATCCTCTAGAGGATATGTTTGCAGAGATTCACCAGGTCGGCTGGCAGGCGGTCGAAATGTTTGCGCAGCCGCTGAACTGGTTGGGACCCGTGGCGCACTGTCGGAGTCAGCTCGAGCGCGCGAATCTAACCGCAGCAACGTTTTTCGGCTCAGCCGGTTTACCGACGGACGCAACGCAGTTCACGGTGCAGCAGCGCCGTATCGACTACGCCGCCGAGTTGGGCGCTGAGGCTTACGGTCTCGTCGGGGGGAGCCGCTTGCGCTGGCGTCCTCCTACCGCCAAAGAGTACAAAGACCTGGCCCGGTTTTGTGAAGCTTTGGCAGTGTACGGGGCCGAGCAAGGTGTCGTCGTCTCGTACCACCCGCACGTCGCCTGCACCGTAGAAACCGAAGAGGAAATCGACACGCTTATGACGCAGACGCAGCGGCTCAAACTTTGTCTAGACGTTTCACACATCGCTCTGGTCGAAGAAGACCCGCTGAAGCATCTTGAAAAGTACCGCGACCGTATCGGCTACCTGCACCTGAAAGACTGGGCGAAGGGCAAGTTTGTCGAGCTGGGTGAAGGGAGTTTGGGTATCAACTTTTCTGCGTTTCTAAAACAGCTTGACGCGCAGCAGTATCCGGGCTGGGTGGTTGTAGAGCAGAGCCGCAGCGACGTTTCACCGCTGCGCAGCGCAAAGGTCAATGCCGACTATCTGCGCGGTTTGGGCTATTCATTGGGCGTAAATCCATGACTTTGGCGCTCGGTTTATGCGGCTGCGGGGGCATGGCGCGGCGTCACCTGCTGGGACTCAAGAAATTGCACGACATAGGCAGGCTCGAGTTCGAACTTATCGGCGTCGGCGACCCGGTGCAGGGACAGGGGGAAGGTGTCGCTGACCTAGCTCATGACCTGTTCGGGCGTCGCCCCCAAGTTTTTGCTAGTTTTGCCGACCTGCACCGCGCCCTGCCGCACCTGGACGCGCTCGATATCACAAGTTCGCCCGACACGCACGTCCTTATCGGGCTCGAGGCGTTCGCGGTGGGCGTTCACGTCATGGTGGAAAAACCTATTGCCCTGACGGTTCCGCAAGGTCTACAACTCGTTCGAGCTACCGCCGACGCCGGATGCAAATTAGCCGTCGCTGAGAACTACCGCCGTGACCCTATCAACCGCCTCGCCAAGGCTCTCATCGAAGGGGATACATTAGGGCAGGTGTTTTTAGCCGTCCAAGCCTCATCAGGAGGCGGTGAACGAGTCGTCATCACGCCCTGGCGACATCAGAAAGAAACTGGCGGCATCGTGCTCGATATGGGCGTGCATTACACGGACTTGCTCGAGTTCTATCTCGGTCCTATCGGGAGCGTGGTGGGTATGAACCGGACGGTCGACCAGCGCCGCGTAGATGCGAACGGCAGCTGGTACGCCGTCAGCGCCGAAGACCTCACGGTCGGCGTCGCGCGCTTTGAAAGCGGCGCGATTGCCAATCTGCTGCTCAACCTTGCGGGGCGCGGTGAACAACAGTTCAGCCGGATGATGTACGGCACGGGCGGGTCCTTGAGCATTCCACCCGACCGCACCGGCAAACCCTTAAAACTGGTACAACGCCGTGAAGGTCGAGATGTGGTGCTCACGGAGGAAGAGCAACTCGCCCTCATCCCGGATTTCACGCTCGATGAGGCGACAGCGGCGCTGTTCGGCGGCGCACGGCTGACCTCCTACACCTTGCCTTGGAGCGACATCGACGCCAACCTGCTCGCCGTAGAGTACGACGATTTCGCACAGGCAATCCTTACAAACCGCGAGCCCGAAGTTTCGGGACAAGACGGGCTGCGCTCGCTCGCGCTGATGTACGGCTTTCTCGAGTCCGAACGACTCGAGCGCTTTATGCACATCGAAGAACTGCTGAGCCCCGAACCGCTTCCCTATCAACAAGAAGTTCTCGCTGCACGGAAGGCTCACTGATGTTGCCCTGGACTGACCTTATGGATTTCGGCGTCGTACACCCTCTCGTTTATCTGGAAACCCGCAGCGACGAAAGCAAGCTGCTAGGCTCGCTGCACGCCGTCGCCGCCGACCCCTGGTTCGGCGCGGTTGAAATCGCCCCGATTGAGAATCCTGCTATTGCTCGGGAGACTCGAGCCCTCCTCAGCGCCGCTGCCGTGCAGGTTGTTCACCTCCCTATCCTGCCCATTATTTTCGACAACCTCGGGTTGGGAAGCGAAGACGACAGCGCCAGGCGAGAGGCCAAGGCGCGGCTCAAAATACTTCTCGACCAGGCAATTTTTTTCGGTGCGCCCCTCGCCATGATTGCCGCACCTAAAGACCCCGGTGAAAAGGCTAGAGAGGCTACGCTCGAGCGGTTCACTCAGGACGTGCAAGACCTCTGCGACTACGCCGACGCGAACTCGAACACGCAGCGCCTCCACCTCGTTCTTGAAAACTTCGACCGGGACGTGGAGAAAAAGCGGCTCATCGGCCCCACCACCGAGGCTGCCGCGTTTGCCGATGCGGTCGCGCGCGACAATTTCGGCCTAACGATTGACCTCAGCCATTTGCCGCTGCTCAAGGAAACACCCGCAGAGGCGCTTCGCGCGGCAGCCTCTCACCTGCTCCACGTCCATATCGGTAACTGCGTCGCGGCGCATCCCGAGAGCCCGCTTTACGGCGATTTTCATCCGCGTTTCGGTCATCCCCTAGGCGTCAACGACGTGCCGGAAGTGACGGCTTTTTTGGACGAATTGCACACGCTCGACTTTTGGACTCGCGCCCGTAAACGTTTGGGCGTGACGCCCATCCTTTCAATGGAACTCAAACCCAGCGACGGGGAGAGCAGTGAGGTCATCCTCGCCAACGGCAAACGTGTGTTCGCTCGAGCCTGGGCACACTCGAGCCGAAACTGACGTGTAGCTGATGAAAGTCGTCGTGTGGGACAACATCGGCAACGTCTTGTGGGGGATGCGCGCCTGGGACGAATGGAACGCGGTCAATCAGGCGCAGCTTTTGGCAGAAGACCCGGACGCTGCTGAAAAGGTCATGAGCTTGGCAGAGATGTTTAGAGACTATCCGCTCGAGCTATATGAGGTTCACACTGAAGACGAGCTGGCTGCCGCTCTCCCCGACGCAGGCGTACTCATCGTCCACAAAGAGACGGTGCCGCCGGAACTGCTCGAGCAGACCCGGCACTTGCGCCTGATTCAACACCTCGGTCAAGACTACCGGGGTATTCCTATAGAAACGGCTCTAGCCATGAACGTTCCGGTCGCCGCGACGCCGCTGGTCAACTATATCGCCGTAGCTGAACATACCTGGGCGCTTATCCTCAACCATCTCAAACGCCTTCCGGCGCAGCGAGGCGTGATGGCGGCTCGAGCTTACGAGGCGAATGGGCAGTGGAAGCAAGACCGCCTTGCCGGGTTGACGCTTGCTCGAGACCTCACATTGGGGTTACTCGGCTTCGGTGAAATCGCGCGGCCCATTGCCCGCGTCGCCCAGGCTTTCGATATGCGGACGCTCTACTGGGACATCCAGCGTTTTCCTGATTTGGAACGCGTTTACGGCGTAACTTACGTCGACTGGGACTACCTTTTTTGCCGCTCGGACGTGCTGAGCGTGCAACTTGCCTTGAACGAGCAAACGCGCGGCATCGTCGGGGCGCGAGAATTTGCGCTGATGAAGCCTTCAGCTCTGTTCATCAACACTGCTCGGGGCAAACTGGTAGACCAGGACGCGCTCGTCCGAGCCTTGCAAGAAGAGCGTTTGGGCGGCGCGGCGCTCGACGTGTTTGCCGAAGAGCCTTTGCCCGTTGACGACCCCCTACACGCGCTTCACGACCTGAACGATAAGGTAACGCTCACCCCGCACAGCGCCTGGCAGGGCCACTGGACGCACATCCGAGATTCGCAGACGCTCTGGCTCAATGTGCTCCGTTTGTTTAAGGGTGAGGCGCTCGAGTACCTGGTTTAAGACGATAGGTTGTAAGACAAAAGTTGAGGAGAAGATATGGTTGTGTTGGTAGCGAAGTACCACGTCAAAAAGAGCAGAGGCGACGAAGTTGCGGCCGCGCTGAAACAAATGGCCCCGCTGGTCGAAGCCGACGAACCAGGTTGCACCCTCTACCACGTCTGCCGGTCAGCGGACGACCCGGATTTCTTTTTACTCTATGAGCACTATACCGACGAGGCTGCCCTGGCTGCCCACCGGGATACATCCCATTTCAAAGAGATTATCGAAGGAACGATTATCCCTCTGCTCGACAAGCGCGAGCGGGAATTTTACGAGCTGGTGGTCGATTAAGTGGAAAAGGTGAGTATGCCAAGATGAAACTCGTTTCTTACCAACTGACGACTCGGCTCGGGGATGTGACGCGAATCGGGGCGATGACCGCAGCAGACAAGGTGCTCGACCTAGCGTTTGCCCACAGCCTGTTACTCGAGGCTCGAGGGCTGACCCGGGAGGCAGCCCGGCGAATTGCCGCAGCTCTGTTCCCTGATACGATGGTGGGCTTTATCGAAGGGGGTGAGGTGGCGCTCGAGGCCGCTCAGGAAACACTGGCTTGGGCGCAAAAGGGAGAAGGGGATGAAGCACTCTTTGAACCAGCCGACCTCACCATGCTTGCGCCCGTTTCGCGTTCACCCCTCATCCGCGACTTTTTAGCCTTTGAAACCCACCTGACCAATATCTACCCCAAACTCGGGCGCGAAATTCCGCCCGAATGGTACAACCTGCCCGTCTACTACAAGGGCAATCCCGGCAGCGTCGCTACGCACGGCGACGACATTCCCATCCCTGAGAACGTAAACGAAATCGACATCGAGTTTGAAATCGCGCTTGTTATCGGCAAAGGGGGCGGCGACATTGCGCGTGAGCGGGCGTTTGAACACGTTTTCGGTTACATGATTTTCAACGACCTTACCGAGCGCAAAATCCAGGCGCGCGAAATGTCGGTCGGTCTCGGCCCTGCGAAAAGCAAGGACTTTACCAGAGCCAACGTCTTCGGCCCTTACCTCGTCACGGCGGACGAGATTCCGGACATTTACACCCTCGAAATGGAAGCCCGCGTTAACGACGAGCTGTGGTGCAAGGCGAACCTGGGCAGCGTCTACTGGCGGTTTGAAGACATCATTGCCTACGCCTCGCAAGGCGAGTACCTTTATCCCGGTGAAATTCTCGGCTCCGGCACGGTGGGTGACGGTTCAGGTGCCGAGCGAGACACCTACCTGAAACGGGGTGACGTGGTGGCGTTGAAAGTCGAGAAAATGGGCACGTTGCGGAACCGTTTCGTTTAGTAAGACCGGGGTTTACATGCTCCTATCCTTTTTAGACACGTCCGGCTCGAGCTGCCCCACCCGAAACGTGTAGCTGCCGGACCCAAGCTCGAGCGTCACCTGCTCGTTTTCTCCTTCAACACTTTCGACGCCTGCAGTTTCGCTGAGCGGTTTGGTGCTTTCAGTGACGGCTTGCACTGACGACGCCGAGATTATGACGGTTGCCGCCGTGTTGACCGGAATCTCGAGGCGGAGTGTAAACACTTCGTTTTCAAGGTGCCAGTCGCTCACCACAGGGCCGTGAATTGTCTCGAGTTCGGCTCGAGCCGCCGTCAAACCGCCGCCCGGTTGTGGCCTGATGCGGATGTGCTGGTACCCCGGCTGGTCGAAGCCCAGCCCTGCGACCGTGGCGTAAAGCCACTCGCCCACCGCGCCGTAAGCGTAGTGGTTAAACGAGTTCATCCCCGGGTCTTGAAAGCCGCGCACCTCCGTCCAGCCGTCCCAGCGTTCCCACATCGTCGTCGCGCCCTGCGTAACCGGAAACAGCCACGAGGGGTAGCTCGTCTGCATAAGTAACTTGTAGGCGACGTCCGTGCGACCGAAGCGGCTCAGGGTGGGGGCCAGCAGCGGTGTACCGACGAAACCCGTGGTCAGGTGCCAGCCGCGCTTTTCCAAATCGCCGACGAGGTAGTCCAGCGCTGTCTCACGCTTGTCTTCAGGCAGCAGGTCGAAGGCCAGAGCCAGCAGATAACCGGTCTGGGTGTGACCGACGACCCGACCGCTTTCGGTGACAAAAGCTTGATTGAACGCCGCCGTGACGTTTTTAGTGAGTGCCTCAAAATGTTGACGGTCGTTTTCTCTCCCTAAAACCGCCGCGATTTTTGTCATTAGCTGCGCGCAGTGCGCGAAGTACGCCGTGCCGATGAGGTCTTTGGGGGTGGGCGCGTCGTCTGGGGTTTTGGCGTTGGTAGCGAGCCAGTCGCCAAAGCCGTCGTCGGGCCGAACAAGTGCGTCGCTGGTCGTCTCCATGTACCCGAGCCAGCGCGTCATCGCTGTGTAGTGCGTCTCGAGCACGCGGGTGTCGCCGTACCACTGATAGATCGTCCAGGGGCAGATCACTATGGCGTCCGCCCAGGCTGCAGCGCCGCTCCCCGGCACCACGTTCGGGACGACGTGTGGCACCGAACCGTCTTCTAGCTGCGCGTCTTCTAGGTCTATCAGCCATTTGGTAAAAAAGGGGGCAACATCTAGGTTAAAGCAGGCCGTGCGGATAAATACCTGCGCGTCCCCCGTCCAGCCGAGCCGTTCGTCGCGCTGTGGGCAGTCGGTGGGAACCTCGAGAAAGTTTCCCTTTTGACCCCAGAGGATGTTCGACTGAAGCTGGTTGACCAGCGGGTCGGAACATTCAAAATGTCCAGTTTGTGGCAAATCCGTGTGTAAAACGACGCCCGTAACTGTGTCCAAAGTGGGCGGCGTGTTCAGGCCCGTGACCTCGACGTACTGAAAACCGTGAAAGGTAAAGCGCGGTTCGTAGACCTCTTCGCCCTGACCTTTGAAAATATACGTGTCCGTCGCCCTAGCTGTGCGTAAGGCTTCGGTATAGAGTGTCCCGTCCGGGTTGAGGCGTTCCGCGAAACGCAGCGTGACCTTGTTGCCCGCCTCGCCCTGCGCCCTTAAACGCGCCCAACCGACGATATTTTGACCCAGGTCGAAAATGTACCGGCCCGGTTGGGGTTCATTCAGGGTGACGGGTTTCAGTTCAGCGACCGCTCGAACGGGTGGCATCCGTTTGGCGACCAAGTTGCGACGAGGTTGTTCGGATACCGTGACCGGCTCCCAGCCCGCAGCGTCGAAACCAGGTTCAGCCCAACCGCCTAGCTCGAGCCGCGCGTCGTAGTGCTCGCCGTTATAGAGGTCAGAGCTGAGCAGAGGCCCGGTTCGGATACGCCAGTCGGCGTCTGTAGCGATGACCTCGCGGGTGCCGTTTTGGTAGGTCAACGTAAGCTGAGCCAGCAGCAAGGGCTGCTCGCTCCACAAGCGGTTGTTGTGCTCCCACACCAGATACCCGCACGCCCAACCGTCGCCGAGAGTGGCCCCGAGTACGTTTTCGCCCTCACGGAGGTACCCTTTCACGTCGTAGGTGAGGAATTCGACGCGCCGGTTGTAAGTCCGTCCAGCCGGGGACGAGCAGGTCTTGTCCGACGCGCTGCCCGTTCAGCTGAAGTTCGTACAGACCCAGCGCCGTGACGTAAAGCCGCGCGCTGGCGACCGGGCCGCTCGGTGAAAAGCTGCGCCGCAAGTAAGGGCTCGGTTGCGAGCCTGCGTCCGTGGGCGGCGACCCGCCAATCCAAGAGCCAACCCAGACGTCGGCCCCCAGCAGGCCCATCTCCCACCAGGCAGGTTCGCTCCACGCCGACGGCGTATCGTGCTCGTCCCAAACGCGCACCTTCCAATGATAGCGAGTTGCCGACGCAAGGGGCTTGCCCTCATAAGCAACGTGAACCGACCTGTCCGAGGCGAACTTGCCCGTATCCCAAACATCGCCCCGGTCGCGTTCTAACGCTGCGGCGCTCGAGGCGACCAGCACCTGATAGGCCCTCTGACGGACGCCGCGTTCGGGTGAAGTCAGCGTCCAGCTGAGGCGCGGAAGCACGTCGATACCCAGCGGAAACTCGGCGTATTCGGTTCGCAGAGTGCCGACCGTAATCATTTGGGCACGTCCCGGTATTTATTCTCGAGGTTCGTGTTAGGTTTCACATTTGAAATAACGTCTACTGCAAACGTCGGTATCATCCGCGCTCCTCTAGATTGACGGGGCGGGCTTGCTCGAGTAGCCGCGCCAGAGTCGCCCCTAAAATCATCGTGCGGCCGTCTTGGGAGATAAAGTCACAGTGCGTCCTGAACGCTTCTAAAGCCTGCCGGTAGGTCATAAACCCCCGTACGACTGGATAATCCGAGCCCCAGCAGAGACGTTCTCCGCCGAACCCGTCGTAGAGCGCCCGAACGAGTCCGTGTGTGCTGCGGTAAGGAAAATCCCACGTCGCGTCCGCTACCGTGTAGTAAAAACCGGACAGCTTGAGGTGGATGTTGGGGTGTCGCGCTGAAGCCAAAACCTCCGCAAGCTGCGCTTCATGACCAACCTGAGGATGCCCGAGGTGATGCACGAGAATGGGTAAATCCGGAAACCGCTCCGCTACCTTGCGGAGGGCGGCTTGCTGGTGAGGCGCACACGAGGTGCTGGCGATAAGCTTGAGTTCGGCGGCTGCCGCAAAAAACGCTAAGCCTTCTTCGCTGTAGAGCCAGCTGCCGTCATCCTCGGCTCTCAGGTAATGCGTAAAACCTTTGATGGGATACCGCGCGGCGGCGTCTCGCAAACGCTCAGCCGCGCCGGGCGTGTGGTAGGTCGCAGACCAAGCGCAGTCCACATCGGCAAACTGGTGCAAGCGCTCGGGGTAACGCCTCACCTGCGCGGCGACGTAGGCGTTATTCTCGGGGTTGTGGTCGATGTTCGCGCTAACCAGAACAGCCTGAGCGACGCCGCTTACATCCATTTCGTAAAGCAGTTGTTCAGCCCCGCCGCGCGTTTTAGGGTCGGGGACAGGCGGCTCGTAAGGCCAGGTTTCCCAGGCGTGGCTGTGGCTGTCGATGATCACGAAAAGAAAGGCTCGAGCCAGTCCTCGGGAATCTCCAACCCAAAACCGGGGGCGTCGTTCGGCACCAGAAAGCCGTCTTTACACACAGCTTGCCCCGGAACTTGGACAGTCTCTTCCAGCGGCACGCCGGGAGGAGAGCCGATAAAGTACTCGAGCCACGGCACCGCAGACATCGCGTAGCTGAAGTGCTGCCCGTAAGGGTTGCGCCCGCCCCCGTGCAAGATGACGCTTTTACCGCTCGCTTCCGCTGCGGCGGTAATCTTCAAGCAGGTGGTGAGGCCGCCACACCAGTTGATGTCGGGTTGTAAAATATCGACCACATCATGCCGGAGCGCCCACTGAAAAGGCACGTGCGTATACCAGTGTTCGCCCGTGGTGAGCGTCTGCCACGGCAAACGGCGGCGCAAATCGACGTGGGCGTCGAAATCTTCGGAGAGCAGGCACTCCTCCAACCACTTCAGCCGGTAGGGGCGCAGCCGCTCGGCCAAGCGCACCGTGTACTCGACATCGAAGGCCATCCAGCAGTCGAGCATCAGTTCACAACTGTCGCCGATCTGTTCGCGTACCTTTGCCACGAAGGCTTCGTTTTTCTCTAAGCCCTCGAGCCCGTCCGCAGGGCCGTAAGGGCAAGCAAGCTTGTAAGCCTTAAAGTTCAGTTCCTCGTACCAGTCGGTATCATTGCCCGTGACGTAGCAAAAAAGCTTGTCTTTTTGAGGCCCGCCCAACAAGCTGTAAACGGGTAGCCCCAAGAGCTTGGCTTTCGCGTCCCAGAGGGCCAAATCTACTGCACTCACCGCGTAAGACGCCAGGCCGGGCGAGCCGTAAACCTTTGTCATCCGAAACATCATGTCGGAAAGTTTTTCAATCGCCAAACCGTCTTCACCGATTAAGTTCGGGGCAAGGTGGTCGTCGATGATAGCCGCCGTCACACGCCCGTGGTCGGTCAGTCCCAGCCCCCAGGTGCCGTCTTGAAGCGTGACCTTGCACCACACCTGCTCCCAGGTTTTGGGCAGCCACAAATTGCGGTGCTGCTTGACATGCGGATAGCGCGACATCGGGTTGGCAACTTCATCGGTTTTGACCCACGGGTCGCGACTAGGTGGGGTGCCGCCTTGCCGCTCTGGAAACTTGACCCGAACGGCCTGTACCTCAGTGATTTTCATAAAGCTCCTCTGTACCTAAAAAGATGCCGTCTCGAGCCGCTGACAGGTAGGCGGCCTCGAGCACCTCCACCGCCCGCCGTCCTCCCGCCGCGGGCGAGCCGTTGTCGGCTTCTCCCAATGCCACCTCGACCAAGTTTTGTGACGGCAACTTGCCGATGTTGCTCATGGGCTTTGCGGCGATGTCCTCGAGTTCGGCGTCACGCCTATGAACCGTCGCCCGCTGCGCGCCCGCGTCGATGTCCACCCAGCCACGTTCACAGCTGATGAGCAGCCGGAACACCACGCCTTGCTGGTTGCCCGTGCCGCCTATGGTGCCGAGCGCGCCGTTTTCAAAAGTGACCGTCATGGCGTCGACTACATCGACGGGTGAATCATGCTTTGCCATCATGGCGGCGACGCGGGCGGGGCGTAAGTCGGTGAGAAAAAAAAGCAAGCCTAAAGCGTGTGTGACTTGCACCTGCCCGTGTCCGCCGCCCAGTTGCGCGGGGTCGACGTACTGAGCCGGGCCGTGAACGGCGAAGTCTCGGCTGAAAGTTCCTTGAAAAAAAGGTGTCATGTCGGAGCTGTAAACCGCCTGCACGTATTGAATTCGCCCGAGGTCGCCCGAGCCGAACACTTCCTTTACTCGCTTGGCAAACGGCAAAAAGTTGAAGGAGTAGCCGACGATGAGTTGGCGCTCTTTGGCCGTGGCAAGCTCGAGCAATTCCTTTGCTTCTTGCGCGCGGAGCGTCAAGGGCTTTTCGACGAGGACGTGAAGACCGTGCTCGAGGCAAACTTTCGCAACTTCATAGTGGCTGGCGTTGGACGAGGCGACGACAGCGGCGTCGAGAGCTTGTTCCGCAAGCATCGTTTCGAAATCGGTGTAGGCGGCGGACACGTCGTACTTGGCGGCGGTCGCTTGTAACCGCTCGGCGCTCAAATCACAAAGGGCCGCTAGGTCTGCTCGTGGGTTCTCGAGCAAAGCCGGGATGTGAACGTCGCTCGCCCACCAACCGGTGCCGATGACGGCGACGCGAATCTTTTTCACGAGCGAACCTCGGAGATGCAGACGAAAGCTGAGGGACGGAGGAAATTCATAAACCTACGGAACGAGCAACACTTTCGAGACGTTGCCGGGCGCGTCCAGCAAACGGTCGAACCAGGTGCCGCCGTCGGCCAGGGGCGCTTCGGTAATCCAGGGGTCGAGGCGGACTGCACCTTGCTCGAGTAGCTCGAGCGCCCGTTTGAAGTTCGCGGGCGAGTACGCGAACGAGCCGCGCAGGGTGATTTCCCGGCGGATGATGTCGGCGGCGGGAATGGTGCTCGTCTCTTCGTGCAGTCCGCTCAGGATGACCTTGCCGGTAGTTGTAGCGGCGGCGACGCACTGCGAGCGCGTACCCGCCGTACCGACGGCGTCCACGGCGACCGGCACCCTACGTCCATCCGTCGCCGTTTTGACGACCTCGACCGTATCGTTGCCACGCGGGTCAATGGTCTCGCCGCCGAGAGCTGCGCCCATCGCCAGCCGCTCGGCGTCCAAGTCGGCGATAAAGACGCGCTTCGCGCCGTTGTTCAAGAGCACTTGCAGGCTCAAAAGGCCGATAGGCCCGGCTCCGATAATCAAACAGTCCTGCCCGCGCACCGCCCCCGCGAGTTCGCCGATACGCACGGCGCAGGCGACGGGCTCGGTCAATGCACCGGTACGCAGCGACATCGTTTCAGGGAGAAGCATGACGGACTGCGCCGGCACGCTCACGTAGTCGGCGTAAGCTCCCGGACGGTGTGCGCCGAGCAGCGCCCGCGACGGGCAGAGATGGTCGAGGCCACGCCGCTGAAAGTCCGAGTCCGCTTTACACGAGAGCGGGTTGACGGTGACCGGCTGACCCTCGGCTAAAGCCGGATTGAGGCGTCTAGCGTCAGACCCGAGTGCTACAATTTCCCCCGAAAACTCGTGCCCCATGACTAGTGGCGGCACCCGCAGCGCGTTGTGGCCTAGATATCCACTCAATTCGGAACCGCAGATGCCCGCATAGGCGACCTTGACGAGCACCTCGTCCGCTTGTGGCGTAAGGTCTTCTTGTTCCCGCATCACCATCTTTTTCGGAGCTTCCCAAACTAAGGCTTTCACATGTGACCTCTCTTTCAGTATTTAAGCTGAACCGTTTTGTTCTTTTTGCAAAAGGTCTAACAGGTTGATGGCGATAACATCCGGCGGAATCGCCATCCCCCCGTAGTTTCCGGTCACGCTGTTGTGGGTGTCAGCGAAACAGGTATCCAGCAAACCCTGCTCGAACAGCTCGAGCGTGTCCGGCAAATTGTGAGGCAACCAGGTTTTCTCGTTAGCGCCAAGCATCCAGCGCAACGCCGCCGTGGTGACGCCCTGTTGGTAGCGACGCCAGTCGATGTCTGGGTCGACGGTTTTCCAGTCGATGCCGTAGTGACTCGAGAGCGCAAAAGTCTCTAAGACCTCCCACTGCACGTGGTCGCGTACCCAGTTGGCGAAGTACCAATCGCTCGCGCACAAGCAGGGTTTGGTGTTGTAAAGCGCGGGGGCCGCGTCAGGCTCCCACAGATGGGTGAACGGCAACAGCGCACGCAGCCAGTGGCGTGCCTTTTGTAAATAACGGTCGTCCCTGAAGTGCCGATACCCGAGATAATAGGCGACGGCGGCGTGTCCGGCGGCGAGCAGGTTGGGGCTGTGGAGCGGCGTTTCCCAGTAGTCGCCGCCTTCGGGACGTTGCATCTCCAAACAGTAGTCGAGCGCTTTGCGGGCGGCGTCGGCAAACTCGGATTCATCTGTAGTTTCTGTGAGATAAAGCAGCTCGAGCACCGGCAATATCGTAATATCCAGGGCCGTGTCCTGAGCGTGGCCCATCGGTTCTAAAAAGGTCGTCGCTACGATGAAGTCGTCTTTGCGGTAGTGCCGCCCTGCCGGATCGAACGGGAACGCGCCGTTCTCCTGCTGCGCCTCGAGCAAACCTCGTCCGTGCTCGAGCAAGGCGTCTCGAGACAGGTTCTTTTCACGCAAGGGCAGATATTTTTCATGTTCAGGCTGCGCTCTGACCCACTCGAGCTTTTCCGCCAAGCGCGTCGCCGTTTCTGTGCTTGCATAGCGTGCCACATAAGCCGGGGCGAAACGCGGGAGTTTTGGCTGAACCGAGTTTTCTGTCTGCGCCGTGCCGAAGCCTTTGCCTTCGTGCCACAGGTGTGTGGTGTAGGCGTCGGCGATGCGGTGAAGCGCATCTTCAAAAGACCAGCGCGGTTCCGGTGGTGGAGGCAAACCGCGCCGTTTAACGTAGTCCGCTACGACGTCCAAGCTAGTACCTTGGGTCAAGAAAATTTCTGCGTCGAAGTGGAGCCACTGTTCATGGTGGAGCTCGAGCGGCGGCTCGGCGTAAACCTGGTTTTCTAAAGCTTCCACCTCCGCGTCCGGCAGCATCAGCCCCAGCAGGTGCTGATTGCAGCGGTCGATAAAATTGGGCGAGGCGAATACGGGTTGCTGCTTTTGTCTGCGGTAATTGAACCAACCGGTCGCGTCCTGCACAGGGTTCCAGGCCATCCCGATGCCCACGCCCTCGTGACTCACCGCCATCAGCGGGATGGCGACCTTGTTCGGGTGCGGCATAAACCGTTTGGCCCAGGGGTCTTTGAACCAGTCGGTGCCGCTCGACCATTCCTCGCCGACGAGCCACTCGACGCCGGGAAAGATGGCGTCGGTTTTGTCATGTCCAAAACTACCTGCGCCCACCTTTAACCAGGGGCCGCGCACGTAGCGGGCGTACTGGTTAGCTTTGGATATATAGCGGCAAGAAATCATGAGCCGGGGCGCGTCTGGTACTAAGGTCAGCCTGACTTCTCCCACCAGGCAGTGAACCTCGAGCGGATAGTGGAGCCAGCTTTCGAAAGAGGTTCCCTTCAGCTTGTCCTTGACAATAAGGGATTTGACGCTAAAGGTTAGGGTGTCGCCTTCGCTGTTTTGGGTGTGTTTGCATGTTTCGGCCTCGAGCCGCATCGGAATCTCCTGGTCGCGCAGCAGCAGCTCGCCTAAATGTTCCAAAACACCCAAGCACTTGCCCTGCGGGCTCAACAGTTCGGCCCAGCCCCAACCGGTCAGCCGCTTGTGAACCTCGACGCGGAGGTACTCGTTTTGCAAGGTGACGGTTTCGCCGCCATAACTGGCGTGTTGGTAGACTGGCATTTCAACCTCTTAATCGAAAAGGTAACAAGGTTACCGAGCGCTGTTGGGAAAAGCAGATTCGATGGGACTGGTTAGGCTGTGTTCCACTTCGCCATCTTGAGAAGTACACCGGATCTTGAGATAGATCTGGTGAACATAAAGTTTCGCAACCTCCTTTCTCAACTTCTTACCTGCGGTACGGTAGATCTCACCTCAAACAAGTTATCGAACAGAACCTGCATGGAATTAGTCGAACTATCCACTTAAATTAACTGACATCAATAGCTTGCTTCGTGTGGGCATTAATACTCTCTGATGATGGTCGCGGCTATACCTACCTCCTGAATTAACGAGCTTCCTGACCCGTCGTGCAATAACTAGAGTCAGTTCGTCGAGAACTAAGAAGTGTTTCTTAAGTTTGACATATAAAAATCTGCTGAACCTTTAACTGCACTATAACTAGAACTCCCTTTCAAGTGGGTAGGTGGCCAAGAGTTGAGCGCCGAACGAGTTTAACCTTGACTTTTCTCAAAATCTCAACCTTTGACTGCCCCCCCCGTTAAACCGGCGACGATATAACGCTGGGCGAGCAAAAAGAACGCCACAGCGGGGAGTAAGTTGACCGAAATAAAGGCCATAACCCGGTTCCATTCGGTCGAGAATTCGCCCCTATAGTTGACGAGCCCCAGTGGCCAGGGATGGTTCGCTGGATTGGTCCCGAGCATAATTAGAGGTAGCATATAGCCGTTCCACGACGTCACTAGCGTCAAAACGCCTACGGTTGCCAGAATCGGCAGCGACAGCGGTATGATAAAGCGAAAGTAAAAGCCGATATAGCCAATGCCGTCAACCCGCGCTGCCTCAAACAATTCGTGTGGTAGTTGCTCAAAGAACCCTCTAAAAAACAGCACTGACCCTGCAATGCCAAAGGCGACTTGCGGCAAGATCACCGCCCAGTGGGTATTAAAGATGTGCAGGTACGAGTTATTGATAACGAAAATCGGTACGATAGCGGCGGCAGCTGGAAACATCAACCCGAGCAGGAGATACGAATAGACGAAATCTTGTCCGGCGAATTTGAGATGGCTAAAGGTAAAAGCTGCCATCGACGCAACAATCAAGACTAAAAAGACTGTAAAGAAAGCGATGTTTAGCGAGTTCAGCGCGTAACGCCAGGTTGCGGGTGAACCGAGGATATCGCTATAAGCGTCGAAACGCCACACTTGTGGCAAACCCACCGGGTTGTTGCGCAGTTCGCCGGTGGACTTGAAACCGCCGATAAAAGTCGCCCAGATGGGGAGCAGCACAAAGCCAGATAAGGTGAGCAGAAAAAGGTACTTAAAGTAGATCGCAAGTCTCATACACGCTTCCTCTTGAAGAGGCTCTGGTCACCCATGACGAAGTACTGATAGCTAAACCCCACGACGATGCTGATGGCGAACAAGATAATACTCGCCGCTGAAGCGATACCGTAGCGTTGACGGCGCGATAAGCCCCACTCGTAAATAAAGGTCGCCAGCGTTTGGCCGTGCTCAGGCGGTGAGGGACCGTAGAGGCCGATGATGAGGTCGAAAACTTGAAACGAACCCAAAATCGCGAAAAAGAGCGAAAGTTTAAGCGCGTATGAGATAAGCGGGATTTTAATGTACAGCACGCTTTGCCAGTTCGACGCGCCGTCGATGCTAGCGGACTCGGTCAGTTCTTTGGGTACGCCTTGCAAACCCGCGATGTAAAGAATCATGTGGTAGCCAAAAAACTTCCATACCAGCACGAGTAGCACTGCAGCAAACGACCAGGTTTTATCGTCCAAGATAAAATAAGACTTGCCGAGCAGGTTCTGAAAAAGCGGCGCGACTGCGCCGCTGCGCCCGTCTAACATATAAACCCAGATAAGCCCACTGGCAACTTCTGAGAGTACGAAGGGCAAGAAAAAGATAAGCCGAAATATACTGTTGGTAAAGGTTTCTTTGTAGATCAGCAGCGCGCAAACGAGTGCTAACGGTAATTGCACAAATAACGAGGTGGCGAGAATGAGCGCAGTGTTACGTAAAGCGGGCTCGAAAAAGACGTTTAGGGTGCGTTTACTAAACATCCAGACATAGTTGCTGACGCCGTTGAAGTCGATGAGTGGGCCGTAACCTTTATAGGTGTAAAAGCTCATAAGGCCTGCGCTAAATATTGGTAGGATAACGAAAATTGTAAAGATGAGCAGCGCGGGCGGCAACAAGATAAGAACAGCGTTTAAGCGCCGCCGCTGCTCGGCTTTGCCCCAACGACGTTTGGGTTTGGGTAAGGTTCGCTCGCTCAAGGCCGTTGCCATAGTTTCTCCGTCAAACAGAAAAATTTTTAGTCAATGGGGCTTGATTGTTTCTGCTGTTTCAAAAAACAACTAAGCCCCATTGACTATTTCACAGAAGTGATGTTGCCTCGCGACTCCTAACGCAACTCCCAGCTTTCCTGAACAAGTTCAGCTGATGTTTGCGGGTCAACGTCACCTGTAGCGAGCTGAGCAGAAATATCATTGACTACGCCGCCGACATCAGCACCAAGCGCCTGATCAAGGAAAATCTGATGCCACTGCGATTCGCCTAGGTCACGAGAAATCTGCGCAAAAAACGGATTGCTAAGCCCGGCGTCCGAGCCGACTGCCATCGGAATAAAGACGCCGAGTTTACCTGCTTCTATCTGGTTGTCGGCGTCCATCAGGTACTCTAAAAAGGTAACCGCTTCGTCGGGCGCATCTTTCGCTGCAACAAACCCGTTGATACCGCCCAAGGTATCGGTGGCTTCACCGGCTCCGCCTTCTATCAAAGGAAAAGAGAGCAGACCTAGCTGGTCGTCGTCTAGGCCGCCGCTTTGCGAAGCGCCGCGTTGCGCAGTGTAAACCCAGTTGCCCATGAGCAGGAAGACGGCCCCGCCATCGCCAAAGAAGCCGTAAGAATCGGTGGCACCTGTGGTCATAAAGCCCTCTTGGAAAGGCTGCATGTCGATGAGCTGCTTGAAATCCTCGCCCGCTTTGACGAAGGGCGCGGCGGCAAAACCGTCGCCCTCACCACTTTGCGCATCTAAAAAGCCCTGCTGGCCCGCTTCGCGCATCGCTAGGTAAGACCAGTAAAAGTGCAGCGGCCATTTGTCTTTGCCGCCAACCGAGATGGGCGTTAAACCTGCGTCTTTCGCCTTTTGCACGGCAGCCAAAAAGTCGTCCCAGGTTTCAATCGCTTCAACGTCGATACCCGCTTGTTCGGCAAGTGCTCGGTTATACCAAAAACCCACTTCCGATACTTGTTGAGGGAGTCCCACGACACTACCGCCCACGGTAAAGGCGTTCATGCCAGCGGGGGACATCGTCTGCAAGAAGTCGCTGTCAAGCAGGCTGGTGATGTCCCGCGTGACTCCGGCTGCTACCTGCTCTTCTAAAATTCCGCCACCCCAGCTGTAAAAGAGGTCGGGGGCGTCGCTAGTTTGCAATAGGGTCGGAAGTTTTTTCTTAAAATCTTCGTTGTCCATTCTTTCAAACTGCACAACGATGTCAGGATGTTCCGCGTTGAACTTGGCCGCGACCGCATCTTCATATTCGGGTCGGCCATCGTCAGCTATAAGTGACAACACCTTCACGGTAGTTTGGGCTTGGGCAACGGTGCAAAGTAAGACGAGACCGGTAGCTAACAGTCTTAAAACAGACTTCATGCGCTTCTCCTAAAACTTGTCCGATATAATTTGGTACGGGTACATGTACCCTCGGACAAGGCGTTTCTTTGTCAAACAGTCTGTGCTTTACAATGCAGTTGCACGGTCTGCCCTTACGAGAACATCTAATTGAGCCTTGCTAAGACCATAACATTTTTTCGCGGGTTCCACCTCAAAACCTTAAGACTTTGCAGCCACCTCGCCCTCGTAGATTCGTCGACCCTCTTTGATAAAGGGAACGGCGAGGGTCTTCGTACCTTTGTCGGCGTCACTATTGCCCATCGGCTCCGCCGAATACTGCGCCAGGTAGCTGCGCCGCATCTTTGGCGTGGTGTTGGTGCCACTGTTGTGAAACGTAAGGCTCGAGAACAGTGCGATACTACCTGCAGGTACGATAACGGGAATGCCTGGGTCCGTGCCGTGGTACCCAACTCTGTCGTTTGTGCCTTCTTCTTTAACGTGCTCGACAAGCTCCCTCGTACCGGCACGGCTGTAAGGTAGGACGTAAATCGTCCCATTCTCTTCGCTCATGTCATCTAGCGCGCACCAGCACGACAAGTAGGCGCTGTGCTCGAAATCGACAAAACCAGAATCCTGGTGCCAAGAAAACCTCATCCCTTTTTCGGCTGCTTTAATGACGTACTGCTCGTAAAAAAGGTAGACCTCGTCTCCCAGGAGTGCTTTGGTAATCTCAGCCATAAAGTCGCTGAACAAAAAGCCTTTCAAAGCTTCGCTGTTCGGGTGTTTGTTGGAGATGAAGTAGCGTTTATCGCGGTGGCTGATGCCTAAGGTGTCCGTGCCTTGCACGTCCATTTCGGCGTGCATCAGCTCGATATGGTGTTGCGCTTCGGTTCGTAGTGCTTCAAGATGTTTTTCGGGAATGACACGTTCTAAGATGGTGTAGCCCTCGTCATGGTACTGCGCGACCTGCTCGGGTGAAATGCTCATACCCCTACCTCCTTTTAATTTTCGCTACCTTCTCATACTACGGTCTCCGCCAAAAAAGTGCCTCCAAAATATCACCGAAATCTAGTACAATATCACCACATGAAAATATTTAGTTTTGCCGATGTCGGTCATAAGGAAGCGTTTCCCTTTTTTGTCCAACATGCGACCGTCGGAGCGGGTACCTTCGACATGCACGGCCATCATTTTTCAGAACTGGTGGTGGTATTAAGCGGTTCGGGTCGGCACGTCACTGAAGCTGAAAGCTATCCGATTTGCCGAGGTGATGTTTTTGTGCTGAACGGCCAAACGGCTCACGCCTTTGAAGACTCGAACCAACTTAGAGTTTGCAATATCATGTATGACCCTGATCAGCTCATCAGACCACACCAAAACCTCCACACTGTCCTCGGCTACCAAGCCCTATTTATGCTAGAGCCGTTGTACCGAAAAAACTCCGGCTTTGGCGGTAAGTTGCAACTGGGCGAAGCTGAACTGAACACAGTCATTTCCCTACTTGACGCTCTCAAGTACGAGCAGCGCGCACAGTTGCAGGGGTATCAAAGTCTTTTAGCAGCGTACTTTATGCAGCTTGTCGTGCTGCTCTCGAGATATTACTCCGCTTCACCCGCTAGGCCGACCCAAGCGATATTGCGCTTGGCTGACGTTTTGAGTTACCTCGAGGACAACACCCACCGCTCGCTCGAGCTTATCGAACTAGCTAGTCGTGCCAACTTGTCTAAAAATCAATTTTTGCGGGTGTTCAAAAAAGCCTTTGATACTACGCCTATAACTTATGTTGCCAATCGCAGAATTCAAAAAGCGCAAAGGTTGCTTGAAACCACCTCGCTACCTATTAGTCAAATTGCTTTTGATACCGGCTTTATAGACAGCAATTACTTTTCTCGGCGCTTCCGGCAGGTGGTGGGCCAAAGCCCTAGGGATTACCGATCCACGCTAGGAGACAATGGACTGTCGTATAAACTAGCGTCTGATCCGAAGTGAACAATCCTCGCCGCAAAAATCTACAATAAATAGGGGTACGAGATTGCCTATATTGGATGGTCTTGCTTAACTTATGAATCTGTGCCGTCGTTTTTTGTCTGCGCCTTGTAGAGCGCCAACGCCATAAGCTGACGATTACGCCATTCGCTGCGCTCGGCCAACCTATCTGCGGGTAATGAACGGCGGCGGTCTTTCTCAACGCGCCCAATCAGGTCATCGCTCCAAGCTTGTGGGTTGGCGCGGTCACGAGCGACAGATAGATACAAATTGCCCAAGCGTTCGGCGTAGTCACGAACCCCACCAGGTGCGTTTAGGTCAATGGTTTCAAACGGTCCCATAAACGACCAACGTAAACCGAGCCCATAAGACACCGTTTTGTCGATATCAGCCGTGCTGGCGTACCCCTCGTCGAACAGTGCCCACGCCTCGCGCAGTAGCGCTCCTTGGAGGCGGTTGAGAATAAACCCTTCTATCTCACCGTTCACCCGCACGGGAATTTGTCCTACAGCTTCCATAAGTACATGCACACGCTGAACTGTAACGTCGCTGGTCCAGGGTGTAGGAACGAGTTCAACGACGGGCACTAGGTGAGGTGGATTGATAGGGTGGGCTACAAGATAGTTCGCTGCGTAACGCAGGCCCTCAGTAAATACCGACCCTGGAATGCCTGAAGACGAGCTACCTACAGCGATCTCCGCGGCGATTTGGGCGTCGATAGCTTCATAGGTAGCGCGTTTAATATCCGGCCGTTCCAGCACCGATTCTTGAATATAGGTCACGTCATTGATGCTCTCGGCAAAAGCATCTACGACCTCGACGCGCCTTAAAACACGCTCTGCGTCATCAACAAGATGATGTGCTTCAAGATTATTTAAGCTGATTCCCAGTTGGTCGATAAGTTGAGCCCGGATTTCTGGATTGTGGTCGTAGACTCGGACAGAGTAGCCAGCACGGGCGAAGACGATAACCCAGCTTACGCCGATCAAGCCAGCACCGATCACGCCAACAGCCTCTTTCATATATCATCCTTCATTTCGTTTCTCCCAAGACGATCTACCAGTAAGGTTAGCGTTTTGCCATTTGGCTTAAATTGTTAAAAACCCCGAGTCCTAGGGAATAGACCCTTAAAGCAGTGAAAATGGGGGTATGTCGAGACCACCCCATTTCCAAGGCCAGTCTACGTTAATTGAGTTGTTTACGGTTATGTACGTGATGGTCGATGATTACTTGAAGCGTTCAGTCAAGCTAAAACGTTTCAGCTTGCCAATAGCAGACAACCAAAAGGGCAGTTACGCCGAGCTGATGACCATTGCTTTGGTAGATAAACTGAGATGCCAAGATCACGTCGGTAACTGGTTCGATCTAGTTAAGATCGAGTATACGGCACTCTTTCCAGAGTCGCCGCATAAGACGCGCTACTACCCAGGGCTTACGCATGTAGAAGCAGTGACTTAGCATGAGGGATGAACGAGTATGAACTACCAAGGCTGTTAGCGCATTTTACGGTTATACCTGATCCAAGAGCACATAGCGTCTGCCACAAGCTTGAAGACATCTTGGTGATTGCGATCTGTGCTGTTATCGGCGGGGCGAACTCGTTTAGTGAGATTGAACAGTACGGCGAAGCAAAAGAGAGCTGGCTGAAAAAGACTTTAGAATTATCGAACGGTATACCGAGCCACGATACGTTTAGACGCGTATTTATGCTGTTAGAAGCTGAAGCGTGGCAAGGGGTATTTTTCGATTGGACACGGGCGCTGGTTTTAGAACCGACCACTAGCCCAACCGAGGTACTCGCGGTAGACGGCAAGTTCTCACGGGCGAGCGGCTTGCACTTCCCGAAGGACCGAGCGAAGCGTACGGTGAGTGTGTGGGCGAGTGAGCATCACGTTGTTTTAGCACAACAGCAAGTAGCCGACAAAACCAATGAGATAACGGTCATCCCTGAACTGCTGGAGGTGCTTGATATTGCTGGAACAACCGTGACCATCGACGCGGCTGGTACGCAAAAACATATTGCCTGGGTCATTAGAGAACATCACACAGATTATGCCCTTGCCCTTAAAGCCAATCACAAACACTTATTCGAGGATGTCAAATGGTTGTTTGCTCAACACGAAAGCACGCCGCATTGGACGACTTGCACAAAAGGTCATGGACGCACTGAAACCAGAGACACCTGGTTACTTACCGACCTCAGCTTTCTGGAAAACGTCTCCGCTTGGCGCGACCTTGCAGGTGTCGCACGTGTGCGGGGAACACGCGAAGTAAACGGAGAAGTGAGCGTATATGACCGTTATTTTCTTACCAGCTTGACCAACGCGGAAACGCTCGCCTACGCCGTGCGTTCGCACTGGGGCATCGAAAACGGTCTACACTGGGTTCTGGACGTTGCTTTTAGCGAAGATCAGAGCAGGGCTAGAACCGACCACGCTCAAGCCAACCCCGTCACGTTGCGGCATTTGGCTTTGAATCAACTTAAACGAGAAAAGTCGCTTAAAGCTAGTGTCAAAGCCAAGCGCATGAGAGCAGGTTGGGATGACCACTACCTCCTTAAAGTTCTACATGCGTAAGCCCTGCGCTACTACCGAGTTCTCAAGCGACTCGGGCGTGTCTTTGCCGACTTCGCGTTGAGATTTGCCGGGTCAGATATGCTGCACGTGATTGACTCGAAGCCTTTGCCTATTTGTAAAGGCGTCTGCTAGAAACGTCCCCGAGCGATGACTGAAGCAACGTCAGGCCAGGGTGGACTGGGTTGGTTTTACGGCTTTAAGCTCCACGCTGTAATCAATCAACACGGCGTCATCTGCCGCTTCGCTGTCGCGCCAGCCAACGAGCATGATGTCACCGTCGCCAGATGCTTGCTCGCCAGCACCAAGGCATGGGTCATCGTTGATAAAGGCTACGCCGGTTGCTAAATCTATGCCCAGCCTAAAGACAACGAACTTCATCCCCGAGTCTGGACACCTGCTTTAGGCTGGCTCAGCAAATCTGATCTTCACCCGCTTTTATGGAGTCGTAGTTAAGCAGCTTGAGAGAAGTGTACCCGTTCAAAATTGTCAGGAGATAGAAACCCCAGAGAGGAGTGCCTACGCTTGGCGTTGTAGAAACCCTCTAGGTAGCTGAAGATGCTGGTCTTAGCCTGCTGGCGGGTCTGGTAATTTGCGCCCTCGACCTCTTCGGTTTTCAGAGTAGCGAAGAACGATTCGACGACGGCGTTGTCATAACAATTCCCTTTGCCCGACATACTTTGTGTGATGCGGTTGGCTGCGAGCTCGGCCCTAAAAGCACGACTGGCATATTGGCTGCCCCTATCTGAATGATGCGTCAGTGTCGCCGTATCGGGCCGCTGCCGCGTCGCCATCGTCAACGCCGAGAGGGTGAGGTCATCGGTGAGTCCGTCGGAGAAGGCCCAGCCAATGACTTTGCGGCTGAAGAGGTCGAGCGTCACCGCCAGATACAACCAGCCCTCGGCGGTGGGTAGGTAGGTGATGTCGCTGGCCCAGAGGGTGTTGGGGGTTGCCACGTCGAAGTTCTGCTCAACGAGATTTGCTGCTTTAGGGCGCGAGTGCTGGGAGGTCGTGGTGGTCTTGAACTTTCGTTTCGTCTTGCCCCTAATGCCTGCTGAGCGCATCAGACGGGCGACGCGCTTGCGCCCGACCTTGTGTCCGGCAGCCCGTAAGTCCTTGTGGATGCGCGGCGAGCCGTAGGTGCAACGGCTCCCGCAGTGGAACATCACGATCTTCTCGCTCAACGTTTCGTCCTCCCTGACTCGCTCCTGACTCGCTGGCTTTTTCCTCGCCGTGACCAGGCGTAGAAGCCGCTGACCGACACGGCCAACACCCCGGCCATCAAGCTGACGGCCCAAAAGTTACGGTGTTCCTTGATGAAGGTGTACCTCACCGACTTTCCCCGGCAAAGAACTTGACCGCTTTTTTTAAGATGTCACGCTCCTGTATCACCCGCTCGAGTTCTTTTTTCAAGCGCACGTTCTCTTGCTGCTCGGCGGTTAAAGCGACCTTGCCGTTCCCGGGAAAGGCCAGCTCGCCGCCCTCACGCGCCTGTTTCCGCCACTTGTAAAGGCTGTAGTCGGACACGCCCAGTTCCTGGGCGATCTGAGCCACGCTTACCCCCGCTTGTTCACTCAACCTGACCGCTTCGCGCTTGAATTCCGCCGTGTAGACCCTACGTTCTTTCATATCGCCTCCATTGTGCATCAGAGGCTTAACTCGGTCTCCGTTTTATCGGGTGAACATCAATCTATCGAATTGGTCTTCTCTTCTTTGCTGCGCTCGAGGCACCTTATTAACAGGTCAGCTCAACTCGTTCTGGTCAGTTAGAGCCAGTGTTTGCCGTAAAGTCACTGCTCACAACTTGGCTTGGTTCTTGACCCATTGAGCCACTGACCCCTAGCACTCGAGGTTTATAACTTCGCTACTACACCTCGGTACTGTATACCCAACTGAAGAACCTATCCCGTAAGGCGTTAAATCACTGAGCGCACCCTTTCTTAGTACACTAAACGCCGTAGTATCCGTAACTGCTAGTCTGAGAAAACAGCTGATTGGAAAGGCATCGTAAAGTTCACTCTTATTTACGTCTTTATTACGTGGCGGTTTTCGGATAGAGTCTGAATAAAAGTCGAGCTTAGCGGAGAACGATATGACGAGCGGTGCAATAAATAATGCAGGTAGGCAAGTTGCCCAAAGGGTCGGCATCATCGGCTGCGGCACCATCAGCAGCGCCTATTTTAAAGCGGCGCAGCTGTTTCCGGTGCTCAAGCTTGTCGCCTGCGCCGACCTGAACAGAGAAGCTACCGAACGCGCCGCAAAAACGTGGGGGGTCGAGGCGCTTAGTGTAAACGAACTTCTCGCCCGACCCGACATAGATATCATCTTGAACCTTACGGTGCCGCAGGCCCACGCCGAGGTGACGTTACGGGCGCTTGGGGCAGGCAAGCACATCCACCTCGAGAAACCCCTAGCGCTCGACCGAACCGAGGGCACGCGGGTCGTTGCTGCGGCCGAAGCTTCGGGTTTACGGGTGAGCTGCGCCCCCGATACGTTTTTAGGTGCGGGAGTGCAGACGTGTTTGCAGCTCATAAATGGCGGCAAGCTGGGCCGAGTGGTTGCCGGAACTGCCTTTATGATGGTGCCGGGACACGAACGCTGGCATCCCAATCCTGATTTTTACTACCTTAGGGGCGGTGGCCCACTGTTTGATATGGGGCCGTACTACCTCACTGCACTCGTGCAGCTCTTGGGGCCGGTACGCCGCGTCAGTGCCGCTTCTGCGATGAGTGGTGAACGCACCATTACCAGTGAACCGCGCCGGGGCGAACACATCCCGGTCGAGGTGCCGACGCACGTTTCGGGGACGCTCGAGTTTCACAGTGGTGCGCTCATCACTCTCGTCATGAGCTTCGACGTGCAGCACCACACCAACCATCCTATTGAGCTTCACGGCGAGTACGGCAGCTTGCAAGTTCCCGACTCGAATACCTTTGGTGGCCCGGTGTGGGTACGTCTCTCTGGCGCAGATGTATGGGAAGAGGTGCCGCTCGTCAACGGCTATACCGGTAACATGCGGGGCATCGGCGCTGCCGACCTCGCCTCTGCACTTATCGCTGACCGACCTCACCGCTGTCACAGTGACCTCGCGTTACACGTCTTAGACGTGATGCAGTCGCTGCACGAAGCCGCTGAGCAAAGAACACATATCACCGTAGAGAGTCGCTGCGAACGTCCTGCACCCTTACCACTAGGCGTGGCGGCAGGCGATTTGGGCGACACCATAGGAGCATCATGACAAATACAGAAACTAAAACTGCACTGATCAATTGGGGTGGCTGGGACGGGCACGAGCCTCAAGCGTGCGCCGAGCTATTTGTCGACCTTTTACGTGTGAACGACTTCGAGGTCAAAGTTGTCTCCGACTTGGAGGTCTACACCGACGAAGTGTACATGCATAGCCTCGACCTGGTGGTACCCGTCTGGACGATGAGCGACCTTAGCGACGAACAAGAAGCCGGACTCTTAAAAACCATCAGGAGCGGCGTCGGTTTGGCAGGTTGGCACGGCGGGATGGCGGACTCGTTTCGTAACCGGGTCGAGTATCAGTTTATGGTCGGCGGGCAGTGGGTCGCGCACCCCGGCAACGTCATCCCTTATACCGTCCAAATCACCGAGGCCGACCCCATCACAGAAGGTCTAGCGGACTTTGAGATGAACTCTGAACAGTACTATCTGCACGTTGATCCCGGCAACGAGGTGTTAGCGACGACAACCTTTTCGGGTGACTACGGCGACGCACCTTGGCTTGCCGGAACAGTGATGCCGGTTGTCTGGAAACGTTATTTCGGTAAAGGACGAGTGTTTTATTCTTCGCTGGGGCATGTACGTCAAGATTTCGAGGTACCGGAAGCGAGAGAGATGATGCTCCGGGGAATGCTTTGGGCCGCGCGTTAGGCCACCTGAATTCAGGCGTCGACTCACTGCTAAAGACGTATAGCATTTCCACGATTTAGGGGTCTAACTCATAGCCGCAGCGCCGAAATGAGTTAAGGACGTTTTCAGGCGTAACAATTTTGACGGCATTACAAAAGGCTTCAACGAGTTCGCCAAGGGTAGCAGGACGAAGGCTTTTAATGAAAGTTTTGATCTTGGCAAAGAGATGTTCGATGGGGTTCAGGTCAGGTGAGTAAGTTGGGAGATATAAGAGTTCACAGCCGAAACGTTCGATCAGCTCGCTGACTTCTTCACCGTGATGCACTGTCCAGTTGTGTAAGACTAAAACACTGCCCTTGGTAAGGGTTAGGAGTAGAACGGTCTCAAGAAAAGCCAGAAAAGCATTTTTGTTGACCGTATCGGTGACGACTAGTACTCTAACCAGGTAGAACAGAGGGATAAAGCCTTTTAAGTTTAGTGCGAGCATCATCTGTAGTGAAACGCCAGTCCACCATGTTTTTGTGGTCATTACGCTGCCGAGTCCAGTGCCGAGTGTTGTTTTTGAGGGTATCCACAGAGGTTACGTGTTCAGCGAGACACTGTTTAGCTAAGACAGAGAGCTCTATTTCAGCCGTCTTGGGTAAAACGGCACCTGTCTTGGCCTTAAAGCAGCACCTACCGGGCTTGGCCGCTTCCGGGCCTGCCCGCATATTTAACCAACTACCATGCTCAGGAGTGTAGTGCCACTCGATGCGCTCGGTAATAGCACGGGCTTCCTCGGGCTCAAAGGCTTCGTAGAGTGCAGCGGTACTGTGAGTATTGAGGTTGTCGGTAACGAGCACCACCTTCTCAGCTTGGGCGTAGTCTTCCATGATCAGGCGCTTGAGTTCGTGAGCGAAGTCAATAGCGGTACGTCGCTCAGTGACTCGCACCGTTCGTTCGCCCGCAAGGGGCTCAACGGCGAGAAACAAATTGGCGGTGCCATGGCGAGTATATTCGTAGTCTTCTCTGGCGAACTGCCCAGGTTGCAACGCCAGGCTGCCGTGAGGCGTACTGTGCAGCTGCTTGCTCAGTTCGTCGAGACATATAACCGGACGTTTGGCGTTGTAGGGCCGGGCATAGACCTCCAGCACATCTTCCATCTTGGCGACAAAGTGGCTGCTCGGCTTAGCTAGACACCAGCTCTTGACTCGCCAAGGCTTAAGTTCGTTTTTTTGAGCCGCTTGCACACGGCTACATTGCTGATGCTCTCGACGTAGCCCAACTCAACCATCTGCTCAGCTAAAAGCCTCAAGGTCCAGCGCTGTCTTCCGTCAGGGGGTTCGCTGCACGCCAGCATCACCAGCTTCGCCTCAATCTCTCCGGTGATTTTGGGAGCGGCACCAGGGCGAGTCTTCTCTCGTAGAGCTGTCTCTAAACCCTCTACGACGTATCGGCGACAGATGCTGCCTACGTGCTCACGCTGCACAGCAGCACTTCAGCGATCTCTTGGTAGTTTCGCTTTGGCTGCCGTTCTCGATCTGCCAGAAGCAGGATGCGGGCACGCGTGAGGGTGCGGGCCGAACTGCTGCCGGAACGGACCAAGCTGCTTAACTGCTCGTATTCTGCCTCGCTTAGGTGGACGTGCAGATGTTGTCCCATGCCTCAGCTTTAACCTGGAAAGGGTGAAAATCAAGTTAGCTGGGTACTAGATTTAGATAAGCCTGTGACTTGGTAGTTTGGCCTATCTGCTGAGAGCCTAGCAAACCCCGAAAACCCTGGGGCTGTTAAGGTTTTGGTGCGTGAGGGACGCAAATACAGCACAGATGCTGATACGGATTGCACCCTGCGAAAGTTGGTGCTACACTCCAGGAGCATTTCGGTCTTCTGGACCTACTTGAATTACCAGGCGGCAGAGTTTTCTTGGAAGTTGCTCACCGCCTGGGCTTTTTTTGCCCCGACAATAAAAAACCCCCGTGTGGGGGCTCGAGTACTGCAAGGGTGGTGAGGCTACGCGTCGAACAGCTCTCTAATCGGGAGTTGCCATCCCGGTACGACCTCGCCGCCGTCGAGGGTGTCATCTACGCCCAAAACCTTGACTTCGGTAGGGGAGAGGTGCATGACGACCTGCTGGTTGCGCGGATTGATGACCACGACCATCTTGGAGCCTGACTTCAGCCACTCGGTCACCTTGTCGCTTGCCTCGGGATAGAGATCAAAGGGGGAGACGACCTCCACGGTCAGGTCGGGCGCACCAGGCCAGAAGCCTCGCACCGGGTCTACTTTGTCGAGCCGCTCCTGGCTTGTTATACAGACGGAACCGGTCTAAGGCAGTGACAGCGCGGCTAAGGCAAGCCCTGAAACCCCGAGGGCACAGCCGAGGGCGCGCAGGACGATCACGCTGTCCCATCGTCGCTGCAAAGCGTGTGCGTCCACCGGCGTAACCTTTTGCTTGGCGGCAGCCGTGAGCGCCGTGTTGATCGGCTTCGAGACGGTCAGATAAGCTCCGAGTTGCACCCCAAGTCCGACAACCGCTAAGATAGCCCAGCGACTTGCAGCTGATCCAAATCCTGTTATGAACACCAGCGCAGCCGCCGAACCCAAGCCAAGCACACCGAAGATCGGCATTCGCGCGTCGGCATAGCTGTGAAGGTGGCCCATCACGTCTACTAAGCTCGAGTCTTTTACCTGCGCTAAGGCCGGACGGCCTACCACGGCGAAGAACGCATCGGTTCCGTACACGACCCCCGCGCTGAGCAGACCGATCAGCACCAAGGCTTCGCTAACGCCGAACATTACTGCGCCTGCTCTGTTTGATTGGGGAGCGAAGAGTGTTCCAAAGTTATCCTAAGGTGAATTTAATTCGGCAACGATGTCTTTGCTAATTTGCGTACATCTTAAGCTCGCTGCGTTCTCCTGCTCCCATTTTGCCAGGCGATGATTGCCAGCCAGATCAAAAAGAAAATCGCGGTCGGCCCGATAACGGTCATCGGCAGGAACGGCGAAACGAAAGTGTAACCGCCCAGCCAAATCCCGGTCAACACGCCGGCGATCATCATGGAACGCGATCCCGACAACGCCGCTGTGACCAGCCAGATGCCGGCAAAAATGTGCCCACCGAGCCGTACATAATCGGCAATATCATGTGGCACATTATTGAGGGTCAACACACCTGTCATCACGTCGAGCACCAACCAGCCGTAGCCCGCCGCCTTTGCCCAGTCAGGAGCGTCGAGCTTAGCGACTAGCAGGAACATGGCTAGATGGAACAGGATACCGGGATAGTCCGCCCACCACACGCCGGGAGCCACGGCAAAGGTGACGACCACCGGGGCGAAAAAGACAAGCGCCGCCAGTGCGATCACACGCGGGGAAAGAGAACGGATGGGGTCGATCATTGGGTACAGCCTCCTGAAGACTAGATGAAGTGAATTGGAATAGACTCGCTTAGCTCACTTGGCCGCAAACTTCTGCGCGAACACCCGGTCCAGCGCGGCCAGTTCGTCGGGCGTGAAGCGAATATGAGGTCGCACCAGCAGTGGCGCGGCAACAAACGCTAAGGCTCCAGGGGAGAGTACAAGATCGAGGAATTTTGGTCCGTTAGGGCTGCGAGTATCGATCTAGACGGGCTTCCTCGAAGGCAGGACTCGGGCAGGAGAGCGTGGAGCATGAGCGCCGTGATCTGCTCCTAGAGGTGTCCGACCAACGCCGCCTCACTAGGGAAAGCCACAGGGAGGAAGTGCGCGCCACACGCGCTGCCGCCCTCGTCCGGTCGGACACCGAGCCGGGAGCGAGTGCCTGCCTCATCGCCCGGTCCTGCGGGCCGCGAGCAGCGCCGCGCCGCCCAGGGTGAGGCCCGCAGCCGCGACCAGCGCGGCCCGTGACCGTTCCGGCAGACGGCGTGAGCAACGGCGTGAGCACGCCTCGAGGGCGGCCCGCCGCGCCTCACTCCCCGGCTGGAACACCTCGTCCAGGTACGCCGCCAGATCGGGCGCGTCTTGAGGTCCCCCCCGAAAGCCGACGTAGCCGTCCGGGCGTACAAGATACAGGCGTGGCCCGCTGACCCCGTAGCGCCGATGCGCTTCTCCCTCGCTGTCGGCGAGCGAGAGCCCTGCCGCTGGCCCCGGGGTGGACATCCCGCCACTCTGCACGATCACGGTGGTGCGCAGGGACGCATCGGCCACCGTGTTCAGGCGGGCCGAGAGATCGTTCAGCGTACTCAGGGTCGCCGGGTCAGGGCTGGCCCCGCTGAATAGCAGCAAATTCCAGGTTCGGCCATCGTACAGGTCGAACAGGTGCATTGTGTCCCGGCTGGGCAGGCGGACGAGCATGGCGTCCGGTGCCCGGCGGCCCGCCTTCAGGCCGCGTCCGCCGTGATCCCGGGTCAGGGGGCTGTCCGGGTAGTGGATGTTGAGTTCTGTCTGCTGCTGGGCCTGCCACTGCTGCACCGCGCGCAGCCGGAAGGCGAGCGGCCCGAGGGTGCGCATGCCCCAAGTGCGCAGCGGGTTTGGCCGCGTCGCCAGTTGGAAGATGCTCTTGGTGAAGTCGTCCACCACGTGCGCGACCCCAAGGCGCTCGGCGTCGTAGCTGTCGAGCAGTTCGGTGCGCGCGACCCCCTTGTGGACGGCAGCGAGTTTCCAGGCCAGATTGTAAGCGTCCTGGATGCCCGTGTTCATGCCCTGTCCGCCGATAGGGATGATGATCTTGGCGGCGTCTCCCATCAGAAACGCCCGGCCACGCCGAAAGGTAGCGGCCACGCCGTGCCGGAAACGGAGGCGGTTGGTCCACTGGAGTTCCGAGAGGGTCGCGCCGGGGTCGCCCGACAGATCGCGGATCACTCTCTGCAACTCGGCTTCGGTGGGCATCGCGCGGTTGCTCGGGTCGGTGTCGGGCGTGAGCATGTAGCAGTACCCCCGCTCGCGTCCATCCGGAAGGGGCGGCAGCGGGTTGAAGCCCAGGTAGGCCCCCGCGTGGATGAAGAAGTAGCCGCGCGCCCCCTGCGGGTGGGACCAGCGAATGTGCCCGTCGGCAATGCGAATCTGGAACCCCTCATAGGGTTCGGTCGGGAAGTCGAGGCTGAGCGCCGCCCTCACCGGGCTGCGCCCACCGTCCGCGCCGATCAGCCAACTCGCGCGCACCTGCTCGGTGCGTCCGTCCGCGTGGGTGAGGGCCGCACCCACCCCCCGGTCGTCCTGAGTAAAGTTCCCCGCCTCGATGTTGTATTCGACGGGGCGGCCAATCTCCTGAAGGTGATCGCGCAGCACGCCCTCGATCAGGCCCTGGGTGAGGATCAGCGGTGTCCCGTAGGGGCTGTCGCTGTCGTCGTAGCGGTAGTGGCCGAGGTGCTGGCGGTACGCATAGACATCCATATCGGTGAAGGTCACCGCTATGGCCTGAAACTTGGGCAGCAGGCCCATCGCGGCGTAGACCTCCTGGGTGCGTGGCCACAGCACTGGGGCGCGGGTTTCGGTGGTGGGTCCGTCTCGCCGCTCAACAACGCGCACAGACAGCCCCTGGCGGGTGAGTTCGGCGGCGGCGGTCATGCCAACCGGGCCGGCACCCACGATCAGGACGTCTAGAGATGGGGAAAGGGTCATAGTGGTCCTCCTGGCGCGGGTGAGCTCGGCTGCGCTCGCCCGGCGTCACTGTCATGCTACTTCGCACCTCCCTGGGGCGTCCAATAGCTAACGGGAGCGCAGCCATAGGCGTAGCCTATGGCTGCGCTCCGCGTCCGGGCCCGTTCAACGGGGCGGAAAGGGGTGAGGCGCGACGTCCCGCGCCGCTGCAAGCAGTGCCCGCGCGATGGGGAGTGGACTCTCCCGGCGCCAGGTCAGGCCCAGGGTCCAGCGCGGCGGCTCGCCCGCGAGGGGCCGGTGGATCACCCCGGCCGGGCGGTGCATCGCTAGGACCGCCGAGCGCAGCAGGCCTACGCCGCGTCCCGCCGCAATCATGCCGAGAATCGGTTGAAGCTGTATTCCCTGGTAGACCACCCGGGGCGTGAAGCCCGCCCGGCGGCAATGGTCGATCAGGGACGCACTCCCCCGGCCGCCCAGGTCGGCCCGGTGCAGGAGAAAGGCTTCCGTAGCGAGTGCAGCGAGCGACACCTCCGGCAGCGCGGCGAGGGGGTGTCGCTCGGGGAGCACCGCCTGAAAGGTATCAGTAAGCAGCGGGTAGAAACCCAGGGTGTCTTCCACGAAGGTCTCGCTCAGGAAGCCCATGTCCACCTCACCGTTCAGGAGCGCGTGCACCTGCGCCGCCCCCAGCAATTCGCGGGAGTCGGGCACCATGCCGGGGTGAGCTTCGTTTAGCTTGCGGAACAACTGCGGCATGGGCGGGACGTTGCCGTATTCGGTGAACTCCCAGGCCAGACGCAGCGTGCCATCGTCTAACCCCCCCGCCTGCCGGGCGCGGCGCACGCTCTGTTCTACGTAACTCAGCACGTGGCGAGCGTCCTCGAGGAGGGACTGTCCCACTTCGGTAAGCTCCGCGCCCCGGGCGGTGCGGTGGAAGAGCGTGACTCCGAGGTCCTCCTCGAGCTGGCGGATGCGCTGGGTGAGGGAAGGTTGGGTGAGGTTCGAGCGCTGGGCGGCCCGGGTGAAGTTCCGCTCCTCGGCCACGGCCACGAACAGCTTGAGCTGCTTGAGATCCATGGAGTCAGACTATCCGGCATACATAACCAGAAGTGTATCGGTCCCGAGAAAACGCCGCAACACTAAAACAGCCGAGGCTGAACCCCAGGTTCTACGGCGCACCAAAAGTTCTCGATACGGCAAACAGCGATATCACTGCAAGGACTGTAGCCGAGCGAGCCTGGACAAGACAACCCCGACTATGGGTACAGCGAAGCGGTTCCGTCAAGTTACTTCGACTGAGGTAGGCTGCTCGGGTGTTCGAAGCATCCGAAAGTCCTAAAGGCTATCGTTTTCCAAAACTGATTATCTCCTATGCGATCTACCTCTACCACCGCTTTTTGCTTTCGTTGCGTAGCCCTCCTTCAGGAGACCGAGACGTTCAGGAACTGCTGTTCGAGCGTGGCATCGACGTGAGTCACAAAACGGTTCATGCTTGGTGCCATCCTTTTGGTCCAGCTATAGCCCAAGCACTTAGACGGCAGAAGCCTAGACGGAGTCGAAACTGGCAGCTAGACGAGGTGCGAGTCGTGATAAGTGGTGCGGTCCATTGGCTCTGGCGAGCGATTAACGAACATGGTGAGGTTTTGGATGTTCTGCTGCAAGAGAAGCGCGATACCGGCGCAGCCCAGCGCTTCTTCCGGAGACTGATCAACGATCAGGAGTTACCTGAACGCATTGTCACCGATGGGCTCAGGAGCTATGGTGCGGCACTCAGAGAGCTGCCTGAACTAGGCGCGAGTGAGCACGTTACCGTCTCGGCTGCCGAGCGGCGGAACAATCTCATCGAACAGAGTCATCGCCCTACCCGTGAGCAGAAGCGGCAACAACGAGGTTTTAGAGCTACAACAATCACCAAGCGCTTTTTGTTTGCGCATAGCAAACTCTCAAATTTGTTTCGTCAATGTCGAGGCTCGACCCCTGCACCTCTAAGGCGTCGCTATCTAACGCACGGCTTTGCCCAATGGCGTGAGCTGGGCATGGCGATTCCCTGAATAATCCCGAAAAGCTGATAGTCACGCGCTTCTGCTGTACCGGCAAGCTGCTCTATCCAAAATAACTTGACGGAGCCTGTTGACCGCTTCTGAAACGGTGTAGCCCTGTTCTTCGAGCAGCTTCGCTGCACCGAGCTTGAATTTAAGGGGGTACTGCCTGAGAACTCTTTTGTCTTCTGATATGGTCTTCTCGTTTGCAGGCTTCTAGACCCTGCTTGATTTGTCCGGGGAGACGCACCAAGACCCCCTGTTCAGATACCGGCAAAAACCCTAAAAAGACGGTGCTCGGACAGGCCAAAGGTGGAACCTTAGTTATTCTGACTTCGCTGACAGTATCGTCGCCTTTGCCCTTATTAAACGAGTTGTGCTTCGGGCTCGGAGAGCCACGTCTCAGCCCAAACAGAAAGGGTGTTAAGAGGAGCCTCGAGCGCCTGTCCCTTGGGTGTAAGGCGGTATTCGACCCGCACTGGCGTCTCAGGGATGACCTGTCGCAAGACCAAGCCAGCAGCCTCAAGTTCCTTGAGCCTTTCTGAGAGCATCTTATCGCTGATCTCGGGTATAGCTCGCCGCAGATCGTGAAACCGCACCGGCCCGTTTAGTAGGAGCTGCACGATTGCTCCGCTCCACCGTTTGCCGATAAGCTCGACAGCGGCATGAAAGCGCGGACATAGTTGAATGCAGGATTCGGCGGAGGGTTCCATAAGCAAAGTTTAGCATAAGCATAGCTGCTTATTTTTTCTCAGCTACTTGACATTCTGTAATAACCGTTCTATAGTAGCTTACAAAAGGTTAGTCAAGCTAGCCTTAATCTAATGACGGCAAGAGGTTATCTATGGCAGACATTGGGCTTCTCATTCTTCGACTGGTAGTCGGGCTTCTCCTAGCTGGACATGGCGCGCAGAAACTGTTCGGGATGTTTGGTGGTCCCGGTCTTAAAGGTACGAGCGGCTGGCTCGGGTCAATGGGCCTGCGTCCTGCGGGCATTTGGGCGATTCTTGCTGGTCTTAGCGAATTTGGTGGTGGCGTGTTACTGGCACTTGGGCTCCTTACCCCGTTTGGCGCGGTTGGGGTAGTCGCGGCGATGCTGATGGCGGTGCTTTTGGCTCACCGTCAGGCGCTATGGGTGACTGACGGCGGGATGGAATACAACCTCGTGCTGATCGCCACAGCTGTCGCGCTCGCCTTCACCGGCCCAGGTCAGTTTTCGCTCGACGCGGCGCTTGGTCTGAGCGTACCCCTTTCCCTGACAGCAGGGCTTGCGCTACTCGCGCTGCTTACAGTCGTGACCGCTCTGGGCACCCGTAAAGCGCCCGCCCCTGCCCAGGCCCCAGGCGACTAAAAGCTTTCTACTGAGCTGCGAGGAGGCACACGACTTGGTGTGCTTCCCTAGGTGCTTTTTCTTTCTCAGGCTCGACTATCAAAAAAAGGATTCTTGTGTCAGCTTCGCCCTCCACTAAAAGCACGCTCACCCCCACACGCCCCTTCGAGATCGGTCTCTACTCGTTTGCCGAGCTGACCCCCGACCCCGCGACGGGTCAAGTTTTCAGTCCGGGGGAGCGCCTACGCGACCTTTTGGAAGAGATTGAACTGGCGGATCAGGTCGGGCTCGACGTCTACGGCTTGGGCGAGCATCACCGTGCCGACTTTGTGGCGTCAGCGCCCGCCGTTGTCTTGGCTGCCGCAGCTACTCGTACGAAACGCATCCGCCTGAGTAGCGCCGTGACAGTCCTCAGCTCGGACGATCCGGTGCGTGTGTTTCAAGCTTTTGCCACGCTCGATCTACTTTCACAGGGGCGTGCCGAGATTATGGCGGGGCGCGGCTCGTTCGTCGAGTCGTATCCACTTTTTGGTTACGACTTAAGCGACTACGACGCTCTCTTTTCGGAAAAGTTGGAGCTTTTGCTCGCTATCCGGCAAGATGAGTTTGTTACCTGGTCGGGCAAACATCGTCCCAGCCTCGACCATCTAGGGATCTATCCGCGCCCCGTGCAGGACGAACTGCCGATCTGGATCGCGGTCGGCGGCACGCCCGAGTCGGTCGTGCGGGCTGGACATTTCGGGTTGCCGCTGGCTCTCGCCATCATTGGCGGGATGCCCGAACGTTTCGTACCGTTTGCCGACCTCTACCGCGATTCTGCTGCGCGCTCAGGCTACACAGACCTCCCCGTCAGCATCAACTCGCACGCGTACCTAGCTGCTACCAGGCAACAGGCTGTTTCTGAGTACTACCCTTCCTACGCGCTCCTGATGAACCGTATTGGGCGTGAGCGCGGCTGGTCGGGAATGTCGCTTCCCCAGTTTGAAGCGCTGTGTTCGCTGCGCGGTGCCCTCGCGGTTGGAACCCCCGAAGCGGTTACCGAAAAGATCCTTTTCCAGCACGAGCTGTTTGGGCACCAGCGGTTTATGGCGCAGCTGAGCGTCGGGACGCTCCCACATAGTCAGGTCATGCACGCCATCGAACTCTTAGGGACGAAGGTCGCGCCGGTGGTGCGAGCAGAAGTTGCACGCCGCACCAAGAGGCGTTCGGCAGTGGGTATTTGACTTTACCTATAAGGGAACTACCTCTTTCTGCTCAAGCAAGCCCGGTACTGGCGTTGTTACATTAACTTTGGCTAAGATTGTTGAATACAGCTTGCTTACGCAACCGGCCGTACCTTTTATGCGGTTGCCACTAACTCAGTCACTTCGCGCCAAGTTGCGAACCGCTCAGACAGAGTTTGGCGGTAGTCGGCTGCTTCAAGCAAATGGCAAGATGGGCGAAAGTGAGTGTTGAGGGGCTCGAAGATGGACAGAAAGCGCCCTACATGGCCGGGAGACTTGAAGCACTGATAGCAGCCCCACGATAGGGCAAGGCCCACGTACTTGCCCCACTAGGGGCGGGCTAGTGCCCGTACAAGTGGCCGTACCCTAGGGCGGGTCTAGTGACCCCTATGCTGAAGCGCCCGTTCTCGTCGCCTCGTTCTCTGATGCGAGTTCTCAGCACGGTTGTTTAGATACCGGCTCTGACGATGTTCAGTGTGGTGCAGCAACGCAGGGCAGCCCTATAGCTTCGTAGCTTGTCGGTCACGACCACCCTTGGCTTGGCGTTGTCCCGCAGCAGTTTGCGTAAAGAACGCTTGGCTGCCCTTTTGTCACGTTTGCTTGTCACCAGGATGTCGAGTGTATTGCCCATTTGATCGACTGCCCTCCACAGGTAGCGCCGTTCGCCACCGATATCCCGAAGCGGTAGTAAAGCCAGAGGCAGTGATTGATGATCTCGGCGGGGAAGCGGTGACGTTTGTAGAGGTCGGTGCTCATAAGTTGCCAACCTTAACATGAGCCTTGAGTTGCCCCGGAGTTAATGTGACAATTCCCGACTGCGGCTTTCATCCGTCTCCTCTCTATCTTATGCCTTTCACGAAGTGGAGCTCGACGCCCGAGAGCGGCGCGCCGACGTCGTGCAGGGCTCCGCCCCGTGCCAGCGATCCCAGGTCGAGCGCTTTGAAGCCGAGGCTGTCGAGCAGATCGATAACGACGCGCTTTGCCTCCTGGTCGTCACCCGAAGTAAAGAGAACCGTTCGGGGCTTGTTCGGACTGAAGTCCTTGATCCACTCCATCGGAATGTTACTGATGGACTTTACAAGCCGGGCACCCGGTACCAGCTCGGACACGATTTCGCTCGACGTACGACCACCCAGCGCAGTGCGCGAGCGCGCGATCCCTGCGGGGCTGAAGTCGGCGGGTTTGTTGGCGTGGGCATTGGTGGCATCAATGAGGATTTGGCCATCCCACCTTAACCCTTCAACGGCCTTCGGCACGTCAGGCCAGTGGACAGAGAGAACGACCAAGTCTGTCTTCAAGACATCGTCCCGCGTCCCCGCTTCCGCGCCGTCGCCGAGTTCAGCGACGACATCGGCGAGGGTGTCAGGCCTGCGAGAGTTGGAGATCATCACCTGGTGTCCGTTGACGAGCATGTGGCGCGCTATCGTACGTACTGCATTACCCGCTCCAATAATTCCGATACGCATAGCGATCATCTCCCAATTGCAATTATTATAGGGTAGTATTCCCTGCGTTCGCGTCTTAAAGGCGCGTGGCAACTCCGAAGACCGGATTATTGCGATGGCGATTTGTCTTCACTGCGGTGCGACGCCGACGGTCGCCGCTTCAGGAAGGGCGTTCCCAACCTGTCCCGGGGGGCTGCCGACGACAACGCGTCGGCAGCCCCCCGTGTATGAGCGGGGCGGTTCGATCAGAGCTCGCCAGGCACGGCGAATCGGTAGAACACCCCGCCGACCGGCTGAATACCGATCAGTAGCCACACCGCGTTCTCGAAGTCGCGGGCTCGTGACAGGTCCCCAACGTTGACCGGATCGTACCCGGCATCGCGGATAAGCTGCTCAGTGACCTCGCGGGCACCGTCGTCGGCGACGTACAGGTTGCTCGGTCGCACCCGCTGCTCCTGCACCACGCCGAACAGCTTCCCGAAGTTCATGTTGAAGCTCTTGGCAACCGGGGCGTGGGTGAAAGACTTCACTTCGTGGGCGTAGGACTCGAAATCGCCATGACGCTCGGGTAAGACGTTTGTCGCGTCGATTGCGATCTTTCCTTCCAGCCCGCTTACCCGGCTCAGAGCCGGCGAGATTTGTGGACCGGGAACCGCAACTAGGACGACGTCGGCATCCGAAGCGTCTCCACCGTTACGCCCAAGCTCGTCGACCTCGTGGCCTGCGTTCCGCCAAAAGTTGGCTAGCCCTCCACCGATCTTCCCTCGTCCAATCGTCACAATCTTCATTTCGGTCTCCCATGGGCTGAGGGGACGGGTCGTGACGGCGCAGCTTGCGGATGGGTAGGTTGAGTGCTCATCTTATCTTCTTTCTGTCGCAGGTCGTCTCGTTACGGACTTGAAATGAGTGTGGCCTGTTCTAGGCTCGAGTGGGCAGGTCGGCACCTGCTTCTGCTTCGTTTCGCTTGCGGAACTTTCCGGGACGCTCGCTTCTCCGAGCGGACGTGTTACCTGAGTAGGCTAGGCCGGTACTCCGGAAAGGCCGAGCGAATGCGGCCGAGTACCCGGTCGCGTGACGCTTCGACCCGCAGGCGTAAGCTGTCGATATCGACTCCGACGAGCTCATGATTCCATTTCACGGTGCGGCCCGCGATAAAGACGTGCCGGACATTGCTGGCGTCCATCATCGTGACTACCGTGTTTGGGGCGTTGTTCATCGGGATAGTGTTGATGAGTTCTGCGTCCAGCATAATGATGTCGGCAGCTTTGCCAGGGGTGAGTGAACCGATCTTGTGCTCGAGCTGCGTCGCCCGTGCGCCGGCCATGGTGGCCATCTCGAGAACTTGCCTGGTGGTAAGGAGTTGCGGTAAGTCCTCTTCGCCCGCGAGGTAACGCTCATTCAGGAGAGCCCGTTGCAGGGTAAAGGTCGAACGCATGATCGAAAACATGTCGGCGGTCATGTTAGTTTCTACATCCGCATTGAGGCTTGGGAGAATACCGTGGTCTAACGCCTGCTGCAGGGGGGGCATCCCGTGTCGCATCTGCATCTCGATCGGTGTGGCCATCGAGAGATGACCGCCGGACGCGGCGATAAGCTCGAACATCTCGTCAGGCAACCGGGTCGCGTGGATGTAAAGCATGTCGGGGCCGAGTAAACCCATCTCCGACGCCCTGCGGATAGGTTCTGAGCCGGAAGGTCCGACTTCGCCAAAGGCGTGAGAGATGAGCGGAGCGCCAAAGGCTCGAGCCAGCTCTAGATTCTCCACACTCACAAAACCGCCCAGCCCGAGCGTGACTAACTGATCGTCGGACGAGAAGTATCAGGATCTGAGTCGACCTAGGCCCCGCCTTATGTTTCCAATGGTGCCGGGGTACTCGTAGCCGGGTGAGTCTGTCCGGCCTTCAGAGTAGGCAAAGAGTGCGCGGGCACCCGAGTCTATAAGCCCTTGGATCATGGCGTCCGTATGCTCAGGGGTGTGCGAGCTCTGCGAAGTGTCGATACCTGTCGTAACGCCAGCACTGATCTGATTCAGGGCGGCAACAAGCTCGGAGATGTAGTTGTCTTCAGGATCGTAAGGCGAGCGCCCCAAATCGAACTCGTCATTTTGACCCTGCGTCCAGAGGCTTTGCACAACTGAGAAGTAAGTCTGTGCGGGCCAACTGCCGGTGGCGTCAAACCCGAGGACACCGTTGGACACGATGCTCCGCTGAATCGTTTCGTAACGGTGGTGGTGCGTATTAACGAAGCCGGGCATGACGATCATGCCTGAAGCGTCGACAAGCTGGACCGCTGAGGCCTCAATATTCGGCCCAACCTCGAGGATCTTGCCGCCTTCGACTCGAGCCCCGCATTCAAGCTCTCCAAGAAGCCTACATCCGCAAGGTGGTTGACACGGTGCAGGACTTGCCTAACGTTCTCTATGAAGTCGCCAACGAGTCGCCGGGCGGCGGGTCTATCGATGAAACCTTTGCCCAGATGTTGGGCCTGTCGGAAGTCCCTGACTGGGGAGACACCACGCAGTGGCAGTATTGGGTCATCAACGTCTTAAAGCAGTACGAGGAGGAGATGGGCTACACCAAACATCCCATCGGGATGACGATGCAGTTTCCCGTCGCCGACCAAACCAAGGTCAACGACGTGCTCTTCAACAGCCCCGCTGATTGGATTTCACCCGGCTATGACGACGACATCTTCACGGAGGGTCGCAACCCGATGGCACCGGGGAGTCCGCCGTCCAGGTGGTTCGACGACCCGCCCGCCGCCGACGGCCGTAAAGTCATCCTCAGCGACACCGACCACTACTCGTCCATGAAGAGTAACGCGCTGTGGGCTTGGAAGTCTTCCTTCGCGGTCACAACCCGATTTTGTACGACCTCAGGATTATTAACGGAGTGAACCCTCCCGACCCCTCGGCGGGGACGCCCTCTTTCGCGTCCTATGAAGCGGCGCGCTACGCGCTGGGGGACACCCTGCGCTATGCGGAGCGGATGCAGCTGATTGACATGAACCCACGAGGCGAACTCAGCTCGACGGGTTACGTGCTGGCAAATCCCGGCCAGGCGTACCTGGTTCTCGAGCCCGGTGAAACGACTGAACCCTTCACGGTGACGCTCGACGCAGGTACTTACACGGTCGAATGGTTCAGTGTCAACAGCCGCAAGACGAAAGAAGCTGACGAACTCACGGTCGAGAGCAAGGCAAGTCTTAGCTTCACCGCGCCGTTCGCCGAGACTGGTCCGTCCGTGGTGTGTCTAAAGCAGGTTAGCCGCTGATTAAGTAGTTCCGAACTCACTTACCTAGAGGCTGTGATGAACTTCCGAAGCGGGTCTTGCTCAGTTGGGAATGCTCGCAGTGTTCCGTCCTGCTGGGCTTTTCTAAGGCTCCACTTGACTTTTACAAGCCTTACGGAACTTGTCCTTGACGGTTGGGTAGTTGCCGTACCTGAAGGTATGAGCAGGCTCAGGGCCGAAACTTGCGGCTACAACGGCTTCCAGAAACTCATCTTGTGACTGGAGTTCATAACACGCTCTAGGGAAGCAATTTATGACGAGCACAAATACAGACCCAAGCGCAACTCAGTTTATCGAGAGGTTGGAAGCTTACCTTTCACCTGAGCAAGCGGTCAAGTACAGAGACGCATTGGCGCAAGGCGAGGGTGACACAACGATAAACGTACGGATGGGCCAAGTCTTCGCTCTGGCTAAGGAGTTTATCGACATGCCGATACGTGAAGTTGAAGTCTTGCTCGAGAGCCCCGTCCACGAAGTGCGTGTTGGCGCAGTAAGCATCATGGACTTTCAGGCCCGCCGCAAAAAGACGCCTGAAGCTCGTAGACGAGAACTTTTTGACCTGTACCTGAAACGTCATGACAGGATCAACAACTGGGATTTGGTAGATAGAGCCGCACCTTACGTCATCGGCGGCTACTTGTTTGACAAACCCCGTGACGTTTTGTACGAGCTAGCTCGCTCTAAAAATGTTTGGGAACGCCGCACGGCCATTACCAGCACTTACTACTTTCTGAGACAAGGTGACGTGACGGATACCTTCAACATCTCGGAAATACTGCTTAATGACGACCAACATCTCATTCATACAGCCGTTGGCGGGTGGCTGCGTGAAGCAGGTAAAAAAGACCTTCAAAGCCTGTTGAGCTTTTTAGATGAACATGCTACCACCATGCCGCGTGTTGCCTTGCGTTACGCCACCGAACACCTCGAGAAGCCAAAAGGGAGCATTACTGGAGCCTGAAGAAAGTCCAGGAAAACCGTGTCTCAAAAGGGAGAGAATGGTGCAAAGAAACTGGTTGATCGTTCTGAGTGTATTCGTTGGTTTGATGTCCAACCTTGGTTGTAGAAAAGCCATGACCTTTGAAGCGGTTGACGACGTTGCCGGGGTTGACTTGTTAGGCGAAAAATTGCGAGTGGGTGGGGACGACCGCGCAAGAGAACTTCTGGCTAGCAGTAAGGCTGCTTTATCATGAGTCTCCGTGTGGTGGGTGCTGGGCTACCGCGTACGGGTACAAGCTCGCTCAAGGAAGCCCTCGAGCATCTCCTGGACGGACCTTGCTACCACATGCGGGAGATTCCCAACCACCCTTACAATTTGGGAGTGGGCTGGCAAACCGCACTTGCAGGAGAGTACCCTGACTGGGAAGAATTATTAGCTGGCTACGTTGCGACCGTAGATTGGCCTGCTTCCATGTTTTGGCGGGACCTAAGTGAAGCCAATCCTGATGCGCTGGTCCTCCTTTCCGTCCGTGATTCGCCAGCTCAGTGGCATCAGAGTGCCGACCAGAGCATTTTGCCCTACGCTCGTATGGCTCTTGCACCCGAGTGGCGGGAAGGGCGCGATTTTCTAACCCTTTTAGAACGGTTTACGGGCAGCCGACAATGGGATAACGCCACGACACTCAAAACAGCTTATGAAAGACATAACGAGGCAGTACGCCAAAGTGTACCGCCGCAGCGGCTTTTGGAATGGCGCGTTACCGACGGCTGGACACCTCTTTGTGAAGCACTCGGCTTGCCTGTTCCTACGACCCCGTTCCCTTGGAATAACAAAGATGGTGTTGCCTAAGAGGAGCAGCAGTTCCCAACAGTAACAAGTTGGACTTGAAAATCAGGGAGGAAACAATGCTTAGAAGATGCTTGATCGTCCTAAATGTGTTCATCTGTCTATTGTTCAACTTCGGGTTAAGTCAAGAAGCGGTGAGCTTTGAAGCAGCTGACGGCGTAAAAGTTTTTGCTGACCTTTACTCGGCAGGTGACATATCCAACCCTATCGTGCTGCTCTTTCACCAGGCGGACTACAACAAAGAAGAGTACGAAGAGATTGCTCCCAGACTCGTCGAAGCAGACTTTAACGCGCTGGCCGTAGACCAGCGTAGCGGTGGTAACGCCTATGGCGGTGAAAATCTCACAGTCAACGCTCTGGGTAAATCTACGAGTTATCTCGAAGCTCTCCCTGACCTCGAGGCCGCTTTAACTTGGGCGAAAGAAAAAAGTTACCAAACCATCCTCATATGGGGTAGTAGCTACTCCTCTTCGCTCGTGTTCTTACTCGCAGCCGAACACCCCGAGATTGCTGGCGTCCTCTCGTTTTCACCTGGCGAGTATTTCCCCGAACCCAACCTCGTCCAAGAGGCTGCCGCGAAGGTTACGGTGCCTGTCTTTATTACCTCGGCAGGGGGTAGTGAAACCACCGAAGCTCATGCCATCTTTACGGCGGTGGCAAGTCCAGACAAGGTGGAATATGAGCCCGACGGGATCGGCGTACACGGTTCTTTGGCGCTTGTCGCATCTACGTCAACCATCCAAGAAGGTTACTGGACGGCGGTTCTTGGGTTTCTCGAGCGGATCAAGTGAACCTGGTGGTAGCACGGTAGCAGATCAGAGCTACTAAAGGAGGTCGGAACTGGGACTAAATCAAGGAGGAACAGGTTATGGACACTTTGGGCTGCCGCTTGCGTTGAACATGTCTCCTAAGGCTCGAGGAACTGTACCCGAGCGATGACTGGCTAAGGACGCTCCACATTCGCTCAACATTTGCTGGCGTTGGGATTCACAGAAACGAAGAAAACTAGAAATCCAGGGAGCTAAATGCCACCGGGTCGAGCCGGGGAGCTTATGAGGACATTAACACGCTTATTCAGCAGAACTAATGTTGATCCTGAATATTTATCAACATACCTGTTTGAGAGACAGAGCTAAACATATGGCTCAAGCCCTGAACGGAGACAACTATGACTATCAAACGCATTATCCCGGAGATTCGTTCTCGTGATGTTGAGGCGACTAAAGGCTTTTACTGTGGGTTACTAGGTCTCGAGGTCGGTATGGAAGACGGTGCATTCCTGATGTTGAACTCGCCGACGAACCCAAGTGCTCAGTTGACCGTCAATGATAACGGACACCCTAGCCTTCCGCCCGGCTTTGCAGTTGATGTTGGTAGCGCGGACCAAGTTCAGAAAGTGTATGAAACCCTCACGAAGCGCGGCTTTCCCCTTGTCGAGCCACTCGAGGACAAGCCTTGGGGCATTCATCGTTTCTCAGTGATTGATCCCAACGGGGCAAGGGTGACCATTATTGGACATTTAGAAACGGATAGCAGTTCCTGACAGGAGCAAGTGAGTCTTGAAAATTAAGATCGACGCCTATCTGATTGTTGTCCATCCGGCTGTACTCACGGCCGGTCCACGAATGTTCGAGAGCTTTTCTGAAGACCTCGCTCTGGCACTCGTTGAAAGGTTTTTAACGCGGGCGTGGTCGTCCTGCACTACAACGTGAAGATGCCATGACATGAAAAAGGAGACTATATGGGAAACGTCTTTTTAGATATGGCGATGTCGCTCGACGGGTTTGTCGGCGGGTTGGACAGTAAAGACTACGGGCTCTACGACTGGTACTTTGCGCCCTCGAGGGACGCAGCGTTTGTCCAGAACGAACTCATCGAACGAATGAGGGCGATGATCCTTGGCAAAGGCGTTTTTGGAGATGAGCCGGGTGGGTTTGAGACACCTTATAAAGTGCTCCATTTTGTCCTTACGCACGAAGCTAGGCCGAGCGTTGAAAACGCCGGGACGACCTTTACTTTCGTCACTGAGGGAATTGAACGTACCCTAAGCCAGGCTCGTGCGGCCGCTGGTGACTAAAACGTCTGTGTCGCCGGTGGCGCGAATACAGCGCAGCAGTTTCCAAAAGCTGGACTCGTGGGCAAAGTACAAATCCACCTCGTACCTGTCTTGATCGGAGACGGGCTTCGGTTGTTCGAGCATCTGGGTTCCGAAGATGCCAAGTTGGAGAAAACTAGGGTGCTCGAGTCCGGCGGCGTCACTCACCTTCGCTTTCGCATTATCAACTAGAGCATGTTATGAACTCTGAGGCAATTGTAGCTGCTGAACGTGCGTCCTATACAGCAGTTGAACTGTTCAGCTGTTTCGGTATTCCGGACTCGAGCCTACCTTTAAGCTTTGAGCACGCGCAAAAAGACACTGCCGAAAGTTCAAAAAGCCTTACTGGGACGGAGTTCCCAAGCGTTGACCAAACAGCTTGGAGCAATCTCCAAGGTTCATAACACGCTTTAGAAAGGGTACTTGAGGAGGCCGCAGCATTCTAGCAGTCAATTATTTAAGAAAGTGGACAATTTGATGTCCCCAACTGGAGGAAAGACACAATGAGTATGAGAGTGAGCGCAACCGGAACAATCGAGGCCAAGACCTGGAATTTTGAGCCTATTGAAGAACTCGGAGGCGGTAGTAAGTTGATTCGGATGAGCGCCACAGACCTCTTTCATGGAGACATCGAGGGCGAGGCTCGAGCGGAATTTGTGGCTATGGTCGCCAGCGACAAATCAAGTGAGTTCGCTGGCATCTATCGGTTCTCAGGGAGCTTAAACGGTCGTCAGGGCACGTTCCTGCTCAACGCAACTGGTGCAAGTGATACGAACGGAGCCACGCGGGGAACCTGGCGCGTTATAGACGGCTCGGGCACCCGTGAACTCAGCGGCGTTAAAGGTATGGGGGCCTTCGCCTATAGGTCGGGTGGACCATCATCTTTAACGCTTGACTACGACTTGGACTTTTAGAAAATTCGTGGAGGCCGCAGCGTCGTGGCGAGTTTTTTGGAGAGAATAAACATTGCGGAATAAGAGGTAACGAGACCTCAAAACTCAGCTGGGCTGTTCTTTTGACCCATAGGGAAGAAGAGGAATCTGTGCTCCTTAAAAATAAGCGTGCTGTGGTTAACGGTACAACAGGGGGGTAGTCAGTGCGGTGGCTCGAGCCTCTGCTCCCGAAGGCGCAAGCCTGTTTCTAGCAGAGGGCACCCTCAGTAAGCTTAGAGCCCTAAGAGGAGAAATTGTCGACGCTGGCGGTACGGCTCAAGCTGCTGAGGTAGCTGCGCTCGAGTAAGAGGCTGCCGAAAAACACCTTACTGGCGCAAACGAATTGACGGACAAGGTTCGAGTGACCGGCCTCTCATTCCAGGTGTTGATGCTCATGGCTTGGGTGCCGATCAGCCCACCGACGACGAAACCATCAAGGCGTTCTACGGCAGATAAGTGCAGGTTCTACTCGACACGCATTGGTATGGTAAACATAGCAAAGGCGAGAGCATGGATTTTCTATTTGAGGCGCATTCTTTAGACTCAAGTTTGATCGCGTCGGTATGGCGAAGCTGTAGCGCGGAAGCGGGCCGGTACATTTCGGTAGCTGCGAGCCACTGGAGTTTTATGTTTGCCAAACGCCAAGGCAAAATCTATGTTGATGTGTGCGGCCCCGAAACCAGAGCTACTTTCGGTACGTTCTCGGCAGGATCAGACGTCTACGGCATTAATTTCAAAGCGGGCGTGTTCATGCCGCAACTCCCGACCAGCAGCCTCGTCGACGCACGGCTCCAGCTACCGCAGGCGAGTGACAGGGCTTTCTGGCTCCACGATTCCGCCTTGCCGATCCCGAAGTTTGAGGATGCGGAAGCGTTCGCTGAGCGACTTGCGCGGGCCGGGCTGCTCGTGCGTGACCCAGTCGTAAGCGCGTCCCTACAAGGTGAACCTCTCCGGTTGTCCGCCCGCGCCCTGCAATACCGCTTCGTCAAGAGCACTGGGTTAACCCGGAAAACGATCTGGCAGATCGAGCGGGTACGACAGGCCGCACTCATGTTAGAGCAGGGCGTCGCTATTGCCGACACGGTTTATCAGCTGGGTTATTTCGACCAAGCACACTTGACGCGTTCGCTCAAGCATCTTTATGGTCAATCGCCGACGAGAGTGGCGCAAGTCACCGCATCTACCGCTCCGAGGTGAGTTGCGTTTTTTTACAAGACAAAGCCCAGACCTTACTATTAAGCTTCTGGCATGAGCCTTAAAACGTAGCTATCTCTTCTCACTACGAACTGTTAAAACGCTGTTTGTGCCGCGCGTCAAGCGGACGAACCGCACTTAACTTTAATCAGCGCGCTCGGTAAGGTCGCCCAGCTTAGGTAACGCGCTTTTCTGGACTTCTTAAACATCATCCTTTCAACGATTGGAGTTACATAATGAAATTGGCAATATTCCGTCGAGTAATGCTTGTCCTTACAGCCCTCTGCTCGTTCCACGTGGGTGCAGCAAGCACGTTTGTCGACTTCTGCTCGGCTGAACGGGTGCAGGCGCAACCCTTAGCGTTCGAGAACACCTCGGGCCAGCCGCTCGAGGGTGCTCTTTTGGGCACAGGTACAACTGGCGTTTTGTTCTCTAACGACAGCGGCAACGGTGCGTGTAACTGGTTTCCTTTTGCCCAAACGCTGGCAGAGGACGGCTTCCGCGTCCTCCTTTATCAATATGCCGGGGACGACCCAAGCGCCAACCGCCTTGGGGATCTTCAAGCTGCCATCACTGCCTTTTCACGCCAAGGGGTTAAACACATCATCCTCATTGGGGCGTCCCAAGGTGCTAACCTTACGCTCATCGCTAATAGCCAAGCGCCTGCAAAGGTAGTGGCTACAGTCACCTTATCCGCTGAAGCGCGAGTGCTTGCCTCCGAAGGTGAAGAGTTAGCGCCCTACGCCGCTAAGGTCACCCTTCCGATCCTCATGGTCACGGCAAAGACTGATACGTATGGGTCGGACGAAGCGACACCTCACCTTTACAAGCTGGCTCCCACAAGGGATAAAAAGCTTCTTGTCGTACCGGGGTACGCGCACGGCACCGAATTGTTGAAGGAAACAAAGGTTCAGGCAGCAGTGCTCGACTTCCTTACAAAATACCGCTAGTTATGCGAGAACCTCGCCATCTCTTTAGGCGTCAAACACCTCAAAGCTAGACGCGTCACAAGGAGGCAATTATGACCATCCCACGCACGGTTCCAGAGCATCGTTTCCGAGAGCTGGATGCTCCTAAACATCCTTCAGGGTCATGGTCCGGCAGCACTTTTCGTGTTCTACGTTGGTGGCTCGCTACTAGCTTAGTCATATTCATTGTTATGGTCCCTTTCGTTAAAGCGCAAGCTACGGTCGCAGACCAACCGCCGCTGGCGGCCCGGGGGCCCCATTATGTGGGCGTACGAACCCTAAATCTCACGGACGAAAGGCGCGATAGAACCCTGAAAGCCGAGGTCTGGTATCCGACCGACGAGCAGGATGAAGCGACGTTTTATGACGCGATGCTCGGCCCCACACCCGCAAAGCTGCCAGGCCGCGCCAAACGGGACGCTAAGCCTACAACCAAGACATTTCCGCTGATCATCGTGTCGCACGGGCAACCGGGGACCCGTTACCAGCTCGCCTATTTAGGGGAACACTTGGCCTCCTACGGCTTCGTGGTCGCCAACTTAGAGCACACCGGCTCGACCTATCAGGACACCACGGACGCCGATTACGTCACCAGTCTTGTCTACCGGCCCGAGGATATTCTCTTCGCGATAGCTGAACTGCCCAACTTCATCGCCAACACCGATAACAGCAACGTCGGCTTGGTGGGCTACAGCTATGGTGGTTATAGCGCCGTCAACGCTGCCGGTGTGCCGCTGGATAAAGCTGCCCTGACCGAGTATTGCCAGAAGACGAACGATGAAGGCCCCTGCTTTGTCTTAGGTGATTTTTACAGGCTCGAGGCGGCTCGGGGTGCAACTATCAAGGCTGACCCACGGATTAAAGCGATCTTCGTCATGGCTCCTTACGGTGAACCGTGGCTCGGCGCAAAGTCCTTGGCCAAGCTCAAGGTGCCACTCTTTGTCGCTGCCGGGGACAAAGATGACGTGGCGGTCTACGCGCAAAATGGGCTCGAGTATTTCCGCCGTGCCGGGTCGGTGAACAAATATCTACTGACCTTAGCGGGAGCCCAACATAATCCCTACGCCGAATGTCCCGAGTCGGTACGCGGTGTTGAGAACTGCTTTGACCCGGTTTGGGAGCCAGACCAGGCGCACGCCCTGATCGAGCACTTTGCCACGGCGTTCTTTGGGACGGTTTTGCAAGGTGATGACGCGGACAGGCAGTATCTCAAGCCCGACTTACCCGGCTTGAACCAGGTGGTGATGCCGGGGGTGACGCTCGAGGTGAGGAGGTGATGCCCGTCTGAAGCTACCGTGCTTGAGTCGTACCCCACGGCTGATGTCGCTTAAAGAAGGGAGGTCGAGGTCATAGACATAAAGCCGGTTACTTTATGGACCGTCTTAGAAGCACCCCCATAGGAATCTCATCGGACGAATGTCTGACAATTAGGAATTAGCCCGCCTATCGTCAAGGCTGCGCCGTTCATGCTGAGGCCCAGATCGAGTGGTTCAAACGGCAACGATAAGGAGGATAAGAAATATGGCGACGTATACAGTTGACGTGTTCACAACCCTGGACGGCTTCGGCTCGGGGCCGGTGGCGTACTGGGGCAAGGAAGGCCCGGAGTTGCTCGAGCAGCGGGCGTGAACCTACGGCGAGAAAGATCAGACGCTGGTGTTCGGGGCGAACACCTACCGCAGCTCTGCTGTCGCATGCAGGTTCCTGTGTCGCTGACACAACGGCTCTAACCACGTGGAAGCTGACCGCATAGAAGGCGCTAAAGGGTGCGCGCCAGACTCGGCGGCGAAAAACTGGATAGCGTGACCAAATGGTAACGTGGGGTATCAACTGAAAAGCGGCACTAATAGACCGTGGACGGAGCAATGCGCAATGTCCACGGTCTTCCATTTTGGGAAGGGCTTATGCGGTCATTGGGTTGTAACGCTGCACTTGGCGTGGGCCACGCTTAGCAAGAATGCGAGCCAGCGGTTTGCTCCTTAGCAGAGCTCGATAGCCAGCTCCCGCCGTTGATGTGCCAACGGCGTCGGAACGTCTGTTTAACTCGATGTCGCAACTAGAACCGCTCTTCAACATCCCTCTAGCAGGACTCTGATGACCATAACACCAATACCGAACTATATTCCTTGACACGAATATTTTTCATAAGATATATTCGGCATGTAGGAGGACAAGAGATGACGAGGTGAACCGCGTGCTAGGAGAAAACTCAGCAATGCACGAGACGGCACTCAGTGCTCTAGCCGAACCCAACCGCCTGCGGATCGTCGAACTCTTACGCGACGGCCCCCTGAGCGTAGGCGAGATCGCGGAACGGAGCGGGCTCCGCCAGCCCCAAACCTCGAAGCACCTTAAGGTCCTCGGCAGCCACGGGATCGTCGAGGTGCAAGCCGACGGCAACCGCCGAATCTACCATCTCCGGCCCGAGCCGTTCCTTTCACTTGGTGCTTGGCTAGAGTCCTTCGAGTACGTTATGCAAGAACGGTTCGACAAGCTGGACGACTACCTGAAGGAACTTCAGCGCCGCGATAAGCAGGGTCATGAGAGTTAACGAGGAGAACTACCGATGCCCAACGACAAAACCGTCTCGCGCGTAGAGAACGGCAAGGTGCTTGTACTCGAGCGCGTTTTCGACGCACCGCGTGAGCTTGTGTTCACGATATTTAAGGAGCCCGAGCACCTCAAGCACTGGTGGGGACCGAGAGGCTGGGAGCTGACCGTGTGCACCGTCGACTTCCGGCCCGGCGGCGTATGGCACTACTGCATGAAGTGCGTTGACAAAAGTCAAGGCGCGCTCTACGGCACGGAAGCGTGGGGCAAGGCTTTATACCGGGCTATCGACGAGCCGGAAACGATCGCCTACACTGACTACTTCTCTGACGCGGAAGGCAATGAGGACGAGGCGCTGCCAGCCGCCGAGGTCACGATGGTGTTCACCGATCTGGGTGGCCAGACGAGGTTGGTCAGCCGCTGGGCGTACAGCTCCGCCGAGGACCTCAAGCGCGTCATGGACAGGGGTACGTTGCAGGGTCTCATCGAGATGTGGGACCGGCTCGCAGAGCGGCTCGGGGTTCGTTGACTCGTCGGTGCTCGTCGGGCGCGTGCAGCAGCTCGTCTACGTCCCAACCGTCCGCTGAGCGCGATCAGCTCACGACACACCGGGTTGAGCCCACAGGCGTTTACCAACTAGCCCATTGCTGCCAAGCCACCAAACTCGATGAGCTCACATCGCTTAAAGGAGGCACGCCATGCTCAGGACTACCTCGAACGTTGCTCATCGCCCGACCGCTGTACAGGCGCGAACTATGTGGCACGACCCGTCCGATACCTTGGTCAAGCCGGGTGCGCGATGAGCGGGCGGACGCGGGGCGCGCACCCGTGGCTGGCGCTGGCGGTCCTGGCGCTGCCGACGCTGCTGTTGTCGGTCGATGTGAGCGTGCTCTACTTGGCGCTGCCGTCGATCTCGCGGTCGCTGCACGCCTCGCCGGTGGAGCAGTTGTGGATCCTCGACATCTACTCCTTCGTGCTCGCCGGGTTCCTCGTGCCGATGGGGTCGCTCGGCGACCGGATCGGTCACCGGCGGCTCTTACTGATCGGCGCAGCCGCTTTCGGAATCATATCGGTTGGGGCGGCGTTCGCGCCATCGGCACCACTGCTGATCGTCGCGCGGGCCGCTCTGGGCGTGGCCGGTGCAACGCTCGGTCCGACCACGCTGGGACTGCTCCGCACGTTGTTCCCCGATGAGAAGCAGTTCGGCCGCGCGCTCGGAGTGTGGTTTACCTCCTTCCTGGGCGGCGCGCTGGTCGGCCCGCTCGTCGGTGGCGTTGTACTGCAGGTGGCGTGGTGGGGCGGCGCGTTTCTGCTCGGGGTGCCCGTGATGGCCCTCCTGCTCGTTCTCGTGCCCGTGCTGCTGCCGCCGCCAGCATCAACAGGCCGTGGCCGGATCGATGTCGGCAGCACCGCGATCGCACTCGGCGCGGTACTGCCGACGATCTGGGGTATCAAGGAACTCGCCCGCGGCGGCGTGACCCTCGCCGCGCTCATCGCCATCGTGGTCGGGCTGGCAGCTGGTGCCCTATTTATCCGGCGACAGCTGCGGTTGCCGGAACCGATGCTGGACCTGCGACTGTTCACCGCCCCCGTGGTCGCGTACGGGCTTGGGGCAAACCTGCTCACCGGTGTCGTCATGGCGGGGTCGTCCCTCCTCGCATCGCTGTACCTTCAGACGGTGGCCGAGCCGTCGCCACTCCAGACGGCATGGTGGCTGGTTCCGCAGACCGTCGCGATGATCATCGGATTCCAGGTCGCACCGATAGTAACGAAGCGGCTGCCGGCTCTGGTGGTCGTGGCGATCGGCTTCGGACTGGCCAGCGTCGGGCTGGGTCTGCTCGGCACGGTGACGCCGGGCAGCGGGCCGGTCCTAGTCGCCGGTGCGTTGACGATCGCCTCGTTCGGCATCGCCGGGCCGATAACGGTGCTGCAGACCCTCATCATGACCGCCGCGCCGGCAGAACAAGCGGGCTCTGCGGCGGGGGCCAACGAGACCTCGGGCGAGTTCGGCATCGCGCTCGGCATCGCCCTGCTCGGCTCCCTCGCGGCCGCAGTGACCGCCCGCGCCGTCGCCAACGGCCGTGGTGCCGCACCCGCCTTCACGGCCGGCTACGCGGTCGCAGAACTCGTCGCCGCCGGAGTCTTCGTCGCCCTTGCCGTCGGTGCGTTGCTCGTCGCCCGTCGCGCCGCTCGATCGGCCAACTTAAGTACGGATGCAGCGCCCGCCGAGTAGATCGCGGTCGACCGCTGAGCAGCGCCGCGGGGCGGCACCGCCGAGGATCACGCCCGGTGTCGGCACGCCAACGTTTTAAGGCCAACGACACCACACTAAGGAGGAAAGAACCGCGCCTATGAAACGGACGACCACGAACCCCTTAAGGAGGACGACATGACCGCTACCTACACCTTCGACATCTTCTCCACCCTCGACGGCTACGGCTCCTATAGCGATGACGGCGACTGGGGCGGCTACTGGGGTAAGCAAGGCCCCGAGTTCCTCAACCACCGCCTCGCCGTGGTCAGCGAGGAGCAGCGGATGGTCCTCGGGGCCAACACCTTTCGGCAGTTCCTGCAGCTGCTGGGCTCGATCGATGAGTCCGAGCTTGACCCAGTGAACGCCCGGGTGAGGAGCATGCCAACAACGGTGGTGTCGACGACACTCGCAAGACCCTTCGAATGGCCGGATGTGACTGTCGCGAGTGGCGACGCCGTAGACGTCGTAGCCCGGCTCAAGGCGGAGTCCGAGATACCGCTGCGCTCCCACGGCAGCCTGTCGCTGAACCGGGCACTGATGGCCGCGGGCCTGGTCGACCGCGTCCAAGTGACAATCTTTCCGGTCATCAGCGGTCAGACCGGGATAGAACCGGTCTTCCAGGGTGCAGCCGACTTCGACCTGGAGTTGCTCGAGCATCGGACCCTCGACGGCCACATCCAAGAGCTCATCTACCGACCCAACCTCCATTGACACTGAGTTCGAAGCTGAGCGCGATGCGGCCCGATCCGTGGGAAGCTGCTCCAGACGATACCTACAATGTCCTGTTTCACTCCCTAGCTATACGAAAGGTGAGGATCATGCGCAAGCTCATCGTTTCCATCCATAGTACAGCCAACGACATCGTCACTGGGCTTCCATCTGGTGATGAAACCGACTTGTACTGGGCCGGTCCCGGCATTGAAGATTCACTTGACACATTCTGGACGTCTCTGGCTGGCGTCAACACCATCCTGCTAGGACGCGCTACCTACGAAGACCTGGTGAGACGGTGGCCGAAGGTTAAAGAATGGTCTGATGTGTCTGAGGTTACCTTACGCATCGCAGAAAAGATCAACACGACCCGAAAGTTGTGGTAACCGGCAAACATCCTCTTGAAAGCCTCGAGTGGGACGAGTTCGAGCCGCCGACACAACTCACCGGCACCAACATTCAAGAGCAGGTCAAAGCGTTGAAGGAGGCAGACGGTGGCAACATTATTACGTTTGGCAGCCCCACACTTATGCAGTCTCTTATAAATGCGGCGCTCATTGACGAGTATTGGATACTTATCCATCCCGTTATCGTGAACGAGGGCAAGCGCCTGTTCGACAATTTAGATGGCCGTACGGATTTTCGGCTCACCAGTGTAGAAACGTTTGAACACGGCGCGATTTTGGTCAAATACGCACTACTGGAGGCCAGTTAGTCCTCCAGTAGCGTCAGGGGCTTGGTCGCGTAATAACCGAAGCTCAGCGCGCGCGTATCTAATGTTCGCCACTGAGTGGGTCACACGGGCTCAAGCTCGTATAGCGGTCTCAAAATTCGCAAATGAGAGGAAGAAACTATGGGCAAGACGATCATGAACGTAGCGGCGGTGTCGCTGGACGGCTTCATCGCCGACGACAACGACGGGATCAACCCGTTATTCGACTGGTTAAGCAACGGCGACGTCACCTGGAGGTTCGGGGGCACCGAGCGCGAGTTGCGGACCACCCAGGCCTCGGCCGACTTCATGCAGAGCCACTACCAAGACGTGGCGGCGGCGATCATTGGGCGGCAGCTGTTCGACCTGACCAACGGTTGGAACGGCAAGATCGACTGCCCTGGAGAACACGTCTTCGTTGTCACCCATCAGCCGCCGACGGATTGGGAGTACGCCGACACCGCGCCGTTCACCTTTGTCGACGGTGTCGAGAAGGCGTTTGCTGCTGCCAAGGCGTTCGCTGGCGACCGGGACGTCTACGTCTTCTCCGGCCAGATTGGCAGTCAGGCGCTTAAGCTCGGTCTGATCGACCAAATAGTTGTCAATCAAGTCCCGGTAGTTATGGGTTCCGGTCGTCCGTTCTTCGCTATCGGAAGCCTGACCGAGCCGCTGCGGTTGGAAAACCCGACGACGGTTGTGCAAGGCGACCGAGTCGTCCACTTGGTCTACGATGTCAGCCGGTGAGGTCCGTAATAGAACACCTATAAAGGGAGCGTTTATGAACCAAGATTCAATGCAAGAGGCGTCCATACCCAACCCGGCCCTGCAACCGTTTAGCGTGTTGATCGGGACCTGGACTACAACTGGGACACACGGCCTTGTCCCAGACACCACCCTCCACGGTCGTACCTCGTTCGAGTGGCTGGAGGGTGGGGCATTTTTGATGATGCGCTCGGAGATCGATGACCCCCGTTTCCCTACCGGTATCGCGATTCTTGCGAGCGACGACTCCGAAGGAGAATATTACATGCTCACCTTCGATGAGCGCGGTGTTTCCCGAAAGTATGAAATGACGCTGCGCGACAACCTCTGGAAATGGTGGAGATACACACCGGGCTTTTCCCAACGCTACGAATTCTTGATTGTCGATGACGGCAACACGATCATTGGGAAAGGAGAGTTGTCCAAAGACGGGAAAACTTGGGAGAAGGACCTCGACTTAACCTATACGCGTGTCGAATAAACCGCACATGGAGGAAGTATATGCCTGAGCTTGTTTGCGAACTGATCATCACTTTTTAAGGAGTTCATCATGCCAAGTATCGAAGCCGACAACAGCGTCGTTACACACATCAACGTGTTCACCGTTCCACGCGAAAAACAGCAACTGCTCATCGACTCGCTCGTAGAAACCGTTAACGCAGCGAAAACTGTACCTGGCTGGCTCTCTGCCAGCATTCACCGAAGTTTCGACGGAACGCAGGTTGTGAACTACGTGCAGTTTGAAAGCCATGAAGCTGCCCAATCGGTGTTAAGGCATCTCGCCGCGGGTGGTTATCTAAAACGCAATACCGAACTCGGCAGCGTTGCGGGAGGACACTACGAAGTGGTCTATACCCTCGAACAAGAAAAGGAGCACGAGGACGGATGAAGCCAGTGCTGGATTGCCCTAACTTGGTTGACAAAGATTGTGCGAAAGCCGCCCCTGATGTCCTTCGGCTTCCTAGTAAGCAGATTAGGTGAGCGGCGAGACAGATTGTCAGTATTGCTCTGATCTGAGGAGATTATGATGGTATCAAAACAGTCTTCACTACCCCAAGTGCAAACCCTGGTGTCCGGTCTGGCGATGGGGGAGTCGCCACGTTGGCACGAGGACCGTCTTTGGTTCTCGGACTGGGGAGCCCAAGAAATCATTGCTGTTAATCTTGATGGTGACCGTGAGGTCGCAGTCCGGACCTCGTTCGGTCTTCCTTTCTGCATTGATTGGCTGCTCGATGGACCTCTGCTCATTGTTTCAGGGCGAGAGGGACTTCTCCTTCGCAGGGAGGCTGACGGGACGCTGGTGAACCATGCTGACCTGCGTGACCTCTCGAGTAGCGGCTGGAACGAGATTGTTGTGGACGGTCGCGGCAACATCTATGTCAATGGTGGCCCGGGCATCATCGTACTTGTCTGTCCCGATGGCGCGGTTCAACAGGTGGCCGATGGCATCGACTTCCCTAATGGTATGGTCGTGACACCCGATAATACAACCTTGATCATTGCTGAGTCTCATGGCAGGCGGCTTACAGCTTTCGACATCGCTACGGACGGAAGCCTGTCGAACCGGCGTGTGTGGGCTAATCTCGGCGACGGCGTCCCTGACGGCATCTGCATCGATGCCGACCACGCCGTCTGGTACGCGGACGTCCCCAATAAGCGTTGTGTGCGCGTCCGTGAAGGGGGCGGGGTGTTACAGACGATCAACCTTGACCGAGGTTGCTTCGCTTGTATGCTCGGGGGCGTAGATAACAGAACGTTGTTCCTGATAGCGACCGAGTGGCGTGGCATGGAAAACATTCCCGAGGTTATACGCGCGCGAACAGGACAGGTTTTGACCATCGAGGCACTGGCACCGGGCGTCGGATGGCCGTAGAAGAGTGTCTCATAGGGTCTCCCGGCGCGATAGACCACATTATTATTCACCTATCACCAAAGTGTAGAGGAGCAATGATGGAGACAGTCGACCTATACACTGATGACGGCGGAACAGAGAGCTTGCTGCCGGTCGTCTTCTTACATTCGACTGCAGGTAACGCGTCGCAGTGGTCCGCGCAGCTCGAGCACCTGCGCCCGCAGCGGCGCGGTTGCTCTGGAATGGCGCGGTCATGGTTGCTCCGAGACACCCACGATTTTCTTTGACAGGGCGTTCGTTGACCCTACCGTATATGTATCACCCAGGGCAGAGAAGGTTTCCGCTGGCCTCGAAACACCTACTTAGGTTATGTGCTACCTTATATTTTAAGGTATTTACCGAAGCTTTGAAGGACAAACCATGGTGCAAAACGAAGGGATGGTCACGATTTGTGTACGGACTTATCGGGAAGATAACAGCTGTTTCAGGACGACGTGATGACTTGATTTCAGTACTGAATAAAGGCATCGAGGCGATGCCAGGGTGTTTAAGCTACATCATTGCGAAAGACCCTGCAGATGACAAAATCCTGTGGATCACCGAGGTTTGGGAGAGCGAGCAGAGTCACCAAGCGTCGCTAGCTTTACCCTCGGTACGGCAAGCTATAGAACAGGGAAGGCCACTTATTGCTCATTTCGGCAGTTCCACTGTGACCGAGCCCGTTGTCGGACACGGATTGACACGTGCCTGACATCGATGAGAAGCGCATCCACTCGTTCCGAACGGCAGCTGAGTTTAACCGCTGGCTCGAGGAGCATCACGCTGAGGGCAGCGCCAAAAATGAACAAATTCCTGTAGAAGCGTCGGGCGGCTTTGTACCGCTTGGCCACGGCAAGGAGAGTACAAGTCGCGTGAGTGAAAGGAGTTCACAGTGAAGCACGCCCGCATCAGTGCCTACTTGTTGCTCGTCACCGGTAGCCTGCACACCCTTATCGGATTCGTCGACGGCTACCCGCAGCTCGCGGCCATGGCCCGTGACGGGCTCTTTAACACGGTCACCACATCGCCTGAACGCGAAGCGATCTTTTGGTTTCTAGTCACTGGCGTCGCGCTCATTCTTACTGGCTTACTGGCACTCGGCTTCGAGCGCCCGCTCCCCGCCTCGTTCGGCTGGGGACTCCTAGCCCTCAGCGTGGTGGGAACCGTCCTCTTGGGTCCTTCGGGGTTTTTGCTGGTGATTCCGCAAGCTGTATATATCCTCGTCGTGTCACGCCGCACCGTTCAAAGAGCACTTTAGGTCAGCTTCCGTAGGGTGCCGTTGGCCCTTAACCGATGAAAGGATACATGAATAAATGGCTTCTATCTACAAGGAAATCCTGGTCGAGGTTGATCCCGAACAGGTGTGGGAGGCAGTTCGCGATGTTGGCGCAGTTCATAGGCGTCTTGTCTCGGGCGTATTGGTCGATGCGTATCTCGAAAGAGACGCAAGGGTCGTAACGTTTGCCAATGGCATGATGGTCCGTGAGCTGATCGTCACGCTCGACGACGATGCGCGCCGGTTCGTATATGCGTCGGTTGGCGGACGGGCTACCCACCACAACGCCTCGTTCCAAGTTTTTGATGCAGGTGGGGGCAGTACTCGGTTGATGTGGATTACGGACGTGCTACCCGACGAGATGGCCGCCTCTGTCAGTGCGTTGGTGGAGCAAGGTGCCGCCGCTATCAAGCAGACGCTCGAGCGGAAGGATGAGTAAAACGACATCGGCTTCTACGTGCGCGACTATGAGTTTACATCAATGCTTTTGACGTGCTTACGCCACCCAACCCCGACTACCGCGAGTTAATCCGCAGCATCCGCACCCCAATCCTTTTGGTTATTGAAGGCAGAGGTCTTGTTTCACTTGAAACGGCTCAAGCATTGCAAGGTCTTAACCCGCGCCTAAGCTACGAGCTGATAGCAGATGTCGGTCATGGTCTGCCGTATGATCAACCGGAACGTCTGGGAGCAATGGTCAAAGCCTTCTTACAGTCGTTGGTCACAATGTAACGCGCCCTTTGGAAGCTTTCGTGAGTTAAGTAGGTTGTGACCCCTGTTTTTGTCACATAGAACTCTGGTGATGGAGGTTCTGTCCTTCAACTCCCAAAAAGATTAGACATCAAAACATACATCTTGACTTGTATTCCCATATAAGAATATAATGACGACATGGCACGCAAGGCAACTACCTCGGATGTGTTCAACGCGGTCGGCGAAGCCCAAAGGCGCGACATTCTGGGGTTGCTCGAGGGCGGCGAGCGGTCAGTGAACGAACTTGTCGAGGTGCTCGGTGCCAGGCAGCCCCAAGTCTCCAAACACCTCAAAGTCTTAAAGGAGGTCGGCCTAGTTAGTGTGCGTAGCGAAGGTCAGCAGCGGCTATACCGGCTGAACGGTGAAGCCCTCAAACCGATTTATGACTGGAGCAAATCTTTTGAGCATTTGTGGGCGGAGCGGTTAGACCGGTTGGACGCATATCTCGAGGAGCTAAAGAAAGGTGGGCATAAAGAATGAGTGGGAACAGCCAGGCTACGACGTTGACCCTGCCGTCGGACCGGGAGATTGTGATTACGCGCAACTTTGGTGCGCCGCGCCAGCTTGTGTTTGAGGCGTGGACGAAGCCAGAACACGTGCGGCAGTGGTACGGCATGGAGCCATTCACCATGACGGTATGCGAAATCGACCTGCGGGTCGGCGGCCACTGGCGCTATGTGCTGCGCGCACCCGACGGCAGCGAACACGGCTTTTTCGGCACCTATCACGAGATCACGCCGCCCGAACGCCTGGTGTACACCGAGGGGTATGAGGGGTTGCCACCGGGTCATGACTGCAGAGTTACCACCACCTTCGACGAGCAAGACGGCAAGACAACGTTGAAGAGTCTTCTGTTCTACCGCTCGAAGGAGGATCGCGACGCTCATATCGCTTCAGGGATGGAGGTGGGAATGCGTGAGACATTAGATCGGCTCGAGGCGCAGCTCGCGACAATGGCCTAAACGCAACCTTAAGAGGAGGAACCGAGATGGACTACAAGACCCGTACAACGCCTGACTTAAAAAGTAGGGGAGAGACCCCGACAACAGCTGGATCAGGTATCGTCACGAAACCACCCTCAACCCTTGAAGCATATGCGGCTAGAACAGCAATCTTTTCCGGCGTGCTCTTTGCTGTTCTGCTGCTCAGCTTGCATGTGTTCGAGCCGGAATTTGACCCTACCTGGCGCTTTGTCAGCGAATACATGCTGAGCGACTTCGGCTGGCTGATGCACTTGGCTTTCCTGACACTGGCTGTGAGTATGGCGAGTGCCGGGGTCGCGGTTTTATCCCAAGTCCGCATCTGGACTGGGTACCTCGGCCTTACTGTTCTGGGGATTGCCGCCGTCGGTATCCTCATCGCCGCCATCTTCACGACAGACCCGGCCATCACGAGCCGGAGTCAAGCGGCTGCGACGTTCAGCGGCACCATGCACGTGTTCGGGGCCTCGCTCGACTACACGCCCGTGGCAGCCCTGTTGCTGAGTTTCAGCTTGGCGCGTAACCAGGCTTGGCGGCCCGTTCGCCGTCGGCTTTTTCTCACCGCTGGGATCACACTGGCCTTGATGGCAGCCTTTATGGCCGTGCTGCCCTATGACGGCACCCTCCGCCCCGGCATGATCGCCGGTTTAGTGGGTCGGTTGCTGCTCCTCTCCTACCTCGGGTGGTTCACAGCCGTAGGTTTGCACGTCCTCAAGGTGCACAAGCAAAACGCGTAACGCTACAGCTTGAACCTAGACACAGGTGCACCGAAACTTAGCCATCTTCCCAAAAGGAGTAGACGCATGGCAAACGAGACACTCACCCCTAATCCTGACCTTCAGACCCTCGCCCGACTGGTCGGTACCTGGCAGGTGTCCGGCGACGCGCAAGGACAGAGCCGCTACGAGTGGACCGAAGGCGGATTCTTCCTCGTGCAGCACTTCGACCTTGTACGTGAGGGCCGACCGATCAGGGGCATCGAACTCATCGGACACCTTCGGCCCCTCGAGGGCGAGCCCAGTGAAGAGATTTGGACGCGGGTCTACAGCTTTACGGACGGCCTGACACTCGACTATGTGTACGAACTTAACGGCGACACCCTCACAATTTGGGGCGGGGGCAAAGGGTCACCAGCTTATTACCAGGGTACGTTTAGCGCCGACGGCACCAATGTAGCCGGTGCCTGGCACTGGCCCGGCGGGGGCTACACAGCTGACATAACCAGGGTCACGGAAGTTGATGCGTGACCTACGCCCTCCTCAGGGCAAACTTGGGCGCGACCTTCGCACGCAAACTGCGGGGTCGCGCCCTCCTCTGGCCTCTGCTGTACTTGTTTTGGAGAACAGCAAGTGATTTCTTTACGGAAAGCGACCGCAGCCGATTTTGAAGCCATCTGGCAGATATTCCGTGAGATTACCGACACCTACCCAGACGACTCCACCTGCACGCCTGACGAAGCGCAGCAGCTGTGGCTTGGCAAAGGCGTCTTCACGGTGGTCGCCTCTACAGATGAGAACGTTGTCGGGGCTTACAAGTTGGCCCCGAATATGCCTGGGCGGGGTGCCCATGTCGCAAACGGCTCCTACATCGTCGCTGCTGACTATCGCGGGCGTGGTATCGGTCGCCTGCTTGTCGAGCATTCCCTTAGGGAGGCCAAGCGAGCTGGCTACCACGCCATCCAGTTCAACTTCGTGGTGAGCACGAACGATGCGGCTGTCAATCTCTATCAATCATTGGGCTTTCAAACGCTTGCAACCCTTCCGAAAGCGTTTCGTCATGGCACCCTCGGCTACGTTGATGCTTATGTCATGTACCGATCGCTAGAGCATGAAGCTTAAGAGTTTTCGTTAAGCCGAAAGAAGGAGAAGGCAGATGAGCACGGAAGGCAACTCTACCTCAACACCGAGGAGCGGGTTGCCTGTCGAGCCGTAGCAAACGCCCAGAGCGACCGCAACGCGCACCTTATCTGCCCGTCTACACTGCCCCGCACACCACCGTCTCTAGGACAAGGTAGATAGAAACGCCGCTCGTTGCCTGTAACGAGGTTCTTTACACGCAACGTCATCCATGTCCACACTTAGGTATTAACCTAAGTGTTTTGGTCTTGTATACTTAGCCAAGTGCCTAAGTATCTGCAAGAGTTCGATCAGACCTTTCAAGCGCTCGCCGACCCGACCCGGCGGCAAGTCCTGGAAAGACTGAGTCGTGGTCCCGCGACCGTCACGGAGCTGGCAGAACCCTTTGACATGGCACTGCCCTCGTTGATGCAGCACCTGCAGGTGCTGGAAAGGAGTCAGCTCGTGAGTTCGGAAAAAGTGGGACGTGTGCGCACCTTCCGGCTCGTACCTCAGAAGATCGAAAGCGCAGGGTCGTGGCTGCAAGCGCAACTCGATGGGTGGCAGCGCAGGCTAGATCAATTCGATACCTATGTCAAAGAGTTAGCCGATGAGGAGAGTGATGAGTAACGCTTCGTACTTCGATGTTGATCCCTCGCTGGATTTAGTTTTGGAGCGTGAGCTCGACGTATCCCGAGAGATCGTCTGGCGCGCCTGGACACAAGCCGAACATGTCAGAAGATGGTACGCCCCCGCCCCCATGACCGTTGCTGAATGTGAGATCGACTTACACCCCGGCGGCAGGTTTTACACCGTGATGCAGACCCCCGACGGGCAAACGTTTCCGAGTACGAGCTGTTACCTCGAGATCGTCCCGAATGAAAAGCTCGTTTTCACCAACGCGCTCGCTCCAGGCTACCGCCCAAGCAGACAACCCTTCTTCACGGCCATAGTAGTGCTCGAGCCGACACCAACGGGTACCAAGTACACCGCCGTCGCCAAACATAAGGATCAGGCCGGCCGACAGCAGCATGAAGACATGGGATTTCACGAAGGGTGGGGGCTATGTCTCGACCAGCTCGTCACCCTCGCAAAAGGGTTGAAGTAAGCATGTCATCTGACCGAAACGTTGGTTCCTAGCAGCAAACCCCTGCCGCAATTAGCAGCGACCGTCGAGAAAAGGCGAGACGGTCACGTGCTGGAAAGCACGTGACCTGATAGGAAAATGGACAACACGCCGCCCGAAGCCTTGAAGACTTATTTACAGGAGAAGACTTACATGGAAACAGTTACTTCCAAAGATGGCACGACGATTGATTGCATTCGATAAGTCAGGGCAGGGAGAACCTGTCATCTTGGTGTGCGGTGGGTCGGTCGATCACACCTCGAACGCACCGCTGGCGGCACGGCTCGCTGAGCATTTCACCGTCTACAACTACCACCGGCGGGGTCGGGGTGACAGTGGCGACACGCAACCCTACGCGGTGGAGCGTGAGGTCGAGGACATTGAGGCTGTTATCAACGAAGCGGGCGGTTCGGCGTTTTTGTACGGCACCTCTTCGGGCGCGGCACTGGCACTCGAGGCCACTCGTCAACGCCCGACCAAGATTACGAAGCTGGCGATGTGGGAGCCACCCTACATCCTCGACGAAACGCGCCGACCCCCAGCAGACACCGCGAGCGTCTATACCCAACTGGTCGCCGAGGGACGCCGGGGTGACGCCGCCGAGTACTTTATGACTCAGGTCGTCAGGATGCCACCCGAATTTGCCGCGAACGCGCGAAGCCAGCCCTGGTGGGCGGCGCAAGAGGCTTTGGCCCACACCCTCGCTTATGACGCTACCGTTATGGGTGACTATTCCTTGCCCGCCGAGCGCATCGCCGAAGTTGAAACCCCTACCCTCGTGATTGACGGCAGCACGAGCTTCCCCTTCATGCACGAAACGGCGGACGCCGTTGCCGAACTGCTTCTTAGGGGACACCGCCGCACCTTAGAGGGCCAGCAGCACAACGTTGACCCGACAGTCCTTGCACCTGCGTTAGTCGAGTTTTTCGCTTCTTAATTCGGTTTCTAATCAAGTCTCAAACCATCAGTAAATAGGAAAAGGAGAAGGTTATGCAACAAACTTTTTCAAATGACGTAAGCAACCGTGCAGCCTCGAATGCGAGGTTAACAAAAACCCTCCTCGCTTGTGCCGTCATTGCAGGCCCTTTCTACCTTGTCGTGGGCCTGATTCAAGCGTTTACGCGCCCTGGCTTCGACATCACCCGGCATGACCTCAGCTTGTTAAGCAACGGTACTTTGGGCTGGATTCACATTGCAAACTTGATTCTTACGGGTCTGCTCGTCATCGCCGGGGCGGTTGGAATGAGGCGGGTTCTGCAGGGCAGTCGTGGCGGAACCTGGGGACCGTTGCTCATCGGCGTCTACGGTTTGGGCCTCATCGGTGCAGGCATCTTTGTTGCCGACCCAGCCTTGGGTTTTCCGCTCGGGACCCCCGCCGACGCGAACGCCATCAGCGGGCACGGTCTGCTGCACTTCGTCTGTGGTGGCTTGGGCTTTCTTGCCTTCATCGCCGCGTGTTTCGTGTTTGCCCGCCGCTTCGCTGCGTCAGGACAAAAGGGATGGCAAGTGTTCTCTGTCGTCACGGGGCTCATCTTTTTAGCCGGTTTCTTCGGAATTGCCGCAGGGTCGGGCAATGGCTGGACCCTCCTGGGTTTCTGGATTGCGGTCGTCGTCGCTTGGGCGTGGCTTTCAGTGGTAGCGAGTCGGTTACGGCGAGAGATTGCTTGCTAGGTAGTGGAGAGGGCTACAGGGCTGAGGCAATAAGGAGCATCACTACAGTCGTCCAACACAACACTTAAAAAGGCAACCCAAAGCCAGGGAGGATTGTATGAAAAACGTAGCTGCAAAACCCGGTATCAGCCTCGAGTTCAAGCTGATGAGGACACTGACTGCTTTCGTCGCGCTAGGTTTGGCAACCCAGACGTTCGGTCTTGCTCAAACTGAAGGAACAGAGATGAACAACGTTCAAGGCAAGTATGCGGAAGTGAATGGCCTCAACTTATACTACGAAGTCCACGGTATGGGTGAACCTCTGGTGCTGCTACACGGCGGTGTCGGAGCTCTCGAGATGTTTGGTGAAGTGTTGCCCATGCTGGCTGACCATCATCAGGTCATCGCGGTGGATTTACAAGCCCACGGACGTACCGCCGACATCGACCGCCCCCTCTCTTACGAGGCGATGGCCGACGACGTTGCGGCGCTTATCAGAAAGCTAGGTCTCGAGCAGGCCGACGTGATGGGCTACTAGCTCGGGGGTAGCGTCGCGCTGAGAACGGCGATTCAGCATCCCGAGGTGGTGCGTAAGCTCGTCGTCGTGTCGGCAGCCTTCAAGCAAGATGGTTGGTATCCCGAGATTCTTGCAGGCGAAGCTCAGATGAACGCTCAAGCAGCCGAGGCCATGAAACCCACACCGCTTTATCAGCTCTACGCTAGCCTTGCGCCCCGCGTCGAGGATTGGCCCGTGCTGATTACGAAGTTGGGTGACCTTTTGAGGCAAGACTATGACTGGTCGGACGACGTAAAACAACTCAAAAGCCCAACGCTCCTCGTCTTTGGTGACGCCGACGCAGTTCGCACTTCACATGCCGTGGCGTTCTTTGAACTCCTAGGTGGCGGTCAGAGAGACGGCGGCTATGACGGCTCGGGGATGTCCGCTTCGCGGCTGGCGATTCTGCCAGGGATGACGCACTACACCATCTTCTCGTCTCCTGAACTGGCAGCAACGGTCATTCCCTTCCTCGACGCGCCTATGCCCCAGTAGGCTGGCGACGTACATCACCGATATCAACGCTCTCAAACCAACCAGTGGCGGCTCCCCTCACGGCGAGGGGAGCGCCTACAGCAAAGCGTTCCGTTCCATAATTTAAGCAGATTGGACCTAAGTTGAAAACAACGTTCACCACAACCATCAAAGCCTCGGGCAACAACACGGGCATCGAAGTGCCGCCTGAAAACATTGCAGAGCTGGGCTCGAGCAAAAAGCCACCTGTCAAAGTCCATCTTCCCGGTTACAGCTATCCGAGCACGGTGGCGGTCATGGGCGGAAACTACCTGATTGCCTTGAGCAAAGCCCACCGCGAAGCAGCGGAACTTCAAGCAGGTGACAAAGTTGAGGTGACGCTCGAGTTAGACGAAACGCCGCGCACCGTCGAAGTGCCGGACGATTTACAAGCGGCGTTGGACCAAGCAAGCGTAGCGGCCTCGTTTGAGGCGTTGGCCTTTTCAAAACGCAAGGCGTTCGTGCAGCAGTTAGAGGACGCCAAGACCGAAGAAACCAGGGCGCGGCGCATCGCCAAAATCGTCGCGTCGCTTAGCGAATAGGCTTAAAAAGGAGACCCATGTCGTTTCAATCGTACCTGAACAACATCGAAGCCAAAACCGGTAAGAACGCCGAGGACTTTCGCAACCTCGCAGCGGAAAAGGGCTTTACCGAAAACGGGAACATAAAAAAAGGCGTCAAGGCAGGGGAGGTCGTGCAGTGGCTCAAGGACGACTTCGACTTGGGTCACGGTCATGCGATGGCGATTTACGCACTCCTCAAAGGTGCAAAGCACGAAGGCAGTGAGTAGTGTACCTATCATCTTCTGGAAAACGCTTTGCATCAGCTTCGTTTGTTGCCCCTGTTTGACTTAGCGACGCAAGGGACGCTGAAAGAGCAATGGCTCGGTACCCCGTTTTTGTACGAGAGACGTGCGCCTTTTGCACAACGCTTACGCATTTGGCAGGTCGTACACACTTAAAAAGTTGAGCAGACGCGGCCTCCTTGGGGTATACTAACGACACCACTGGTCAGCACCCGAACAAAGTTGAGCTATCGCTTTGCAGTCAGTTTACGCTGCCCAGGAGGGTTATGTCTACACCAATCCGTTTTGAAGACTTTACCAATAACCTGTTCACCTTACTTATTGAAACCTTTGAAAGCCCACCCCGACCTTTCAGCGCCTACCTCGACCAAAAGGCGGGGCTGTTCGACACCCTCAGCCAGCTCTCGGCTGAACAGGCTTCGCAGCTAATCACAGAAGGTGGTACCAGTATCGCCGCTCAGGTCATCCACCTGAAGTACTACATCGAGGTGTTTGAACAGTTCTTAGACAGCAAGAAGGTCGAGGCGGATTGGCACGCCAGTTGGCAACTTAAAGACGTTACGCCAGAAGCGTGGGAAACGCTAAAAAAAGACCTCGAGACAACTTATAGAAGGCTAAAACGAAAGCTCGAGGGTATCGAGACCTGGAACGACGACGCGGTGGGTGACAGCATGGCTATCGTCGTCCATACGGCCTACCACTTAGGCGCGATACGCCAGATTGGGCGTACCGTCAGGTAGCTTGTGCCACGCTTGCGCCGAGCTGTTCGAACGCCTCTACCTCTTTTCACTTGTACACCGCTGTATAAGCGCCATGCACTTTCATGGATGGCCCTTCTATTAGAGAGTTAGCTAAATCTCCCTTTTGGCAGTCAATCTCAGCAACTTGTTGCCCTTGTTTCGGTGCCGTTTAGATGAGGAGAAAAACCTGTGTTCACTCGAGAAGACATCAACGTAGCTCTGGTCAGCAAGTTGGTCGCCACGCAGTTTCCCCGGTAGGCAAACTTGCCTATCAAACTCGTGGAGCCGAGCGGCTGGGACAACCGAACGTTTCTCCTCGGCTCCACCATGACGGTTCGGCTACCGAGTGCCGAGGGCTACGCGCCCCAAGTGAAAAAGGAACACCGCTGGTTGCCCAAACTCGCACCGCTGTTGCCCCTGCCCATTCCTGTTCCTCTGGCAAAAGGGGAACCCGATGACGGCTATCCCTGGTCGTGGTCTATCTACCCCTGGCTCGAGGGCGAGACGGCAACTCTGGAACGCATCGCCGACTTACCAGAGTTTGCAACGACACTCGCCCACTTTCTCACGGCTCTCTAAACCATAGACGCCACAGCTGGACCCCTGTCGGCACCTCACAGTGGTTTTCGTGGTGGACTCTTGAGTACTTACGGCGCGGAGACTCGAGCTACGCTTCCTGTTGGGACTCGCTCTTAGTAACAGCTAATCTACCATACCCAATCGCGTCACATATTTACCCTCACCGCGACCATCAGCGAGCAACTGGTGGACGGTAGCTACACCGGTCAGCGAGCCTATCTCGGTTACGGGAATGTTGAGCTGGCCGGTAGCGATTAGGTCTAGGACGTGGCGGAGAGCTTCAGCGACACGCTGTGGGGCCGTACGGGTCAGGCTGCTGAGACTAAAACCGCCGACTGCCAAATTACTGCTGATGAGCCGTCCAACGGGTGGTAGTGAGGCAAGCTGCCCGCCGTTGGCATTGCCGAACAGTACAACGCGGCCACCAGGCGCAGCAACTGCCAAGTCAACGTCGAGCATACTGGTACCTAACGGGTCTAAAACGATGTCTACACCGCCGCCAACCACAGCACGTACTTTTTCGGTCAGGTCACTGTCACGAGCGAGTGCGACATCGTAGCCGTTCTTTTTCGCAGCATAGACTTTCTCGGGGTGGCCGACGGTTCCAATACGCAGCCCCCCACCCAAAATAGGCACCAGTTGAGCTACGGCGCTGCCCACGCCACCGCTAGCCGAATGTACTAACACGCTTTCGTTGGCACGTAGTCTGGCGACGTCGGTGAGCAGCAGCAAGGCCGTACTCAGCATGACCGGGGCAGCTGCTGCGACCCGTAATGGTACCCCGTGCGGCACCGGCACGGTCAGTGCTGCTCGGGCGAGTGCAACCTCAGCGAGTCCACCACCCATAGTAAATGCAGCTACCTGCTGGCCTACAATTAGATCGTTGACACCCATGCCTACCTTACGAACGGTACCAGCAACCTCTAAACCGGGCAGGTAAGGCCACGCGCACACATAGCCTGCATCACCCCGACGCGCCATCACGTCGATGAAATTGATCCCGGCATAGATGACGTTGATACTCACCTCACCCTCGTTCGGGCAGGGCTCGTCGATCTCCTGCACCACTGTGAAGTCCGATCCTTGCGACGGTGCGGTCATTACTAAAGCGTACATAACAGTCCCCTTTTCGACATTCGTCGTACGACGAATATTATATCATAAACATACGACGAACGTCGAAGGAGATGTACGTGATGCCTAGATCACAACGCCGCTACACGAGCTTGGCTCACCCGAAAGCAACTGATTTCGACCTGTTAGATATCCTGCACGCACTCGCCGACCCCACCCGCATGATCATCGTCCAAACCTTACTTTCCGACCCGGAGCGAGCGTGTGGCACCTTTAACGTAGAGGTTGCGCCTTCTACGCTCTCTCATCATTTTCGGGTGCTTCGTGAAGCCGGGGTTATTCATCAGCGCGAGGAAGGTAACCGCCGGTGGACGACTCTTCGCCTCGAGGACCTTAAAACTCGTTTTCCCGGTCTCCTCGACGCTATTATTGCGGCCTACAACTACCAAACTGAACCGCCTTCATAGTCATCATATCGCCTCAAATTCCATTCTAAAAGCCGTGTCGCATTACCGCGACTTTATTCTGGTCTTATAACGACGATGTTGTGCGTGAAACCGGCCCAATGCACGCATAAGCAGCTCTGTTTACCCACATCCTCCATCGTCGTTGCCTTTACCTGGGGTTAAGTTCAACCACTTTAACGTGAACTGCTATCAAATCGGGTACATTAAATCTGTTATTGTGCTCTTTCAGGCGAAAATCGTCGGGCGTTCTATTCGGGCCTTCCGGCGGACAACGCAACGTGGGCGAGGGGACGCGGCTGGGCGTTGTGGAAGGCGCTCATTACCCTCGCCCAACGTCTCGACACCTATCCTCAAGAAGCTGTCAAGGCCCGGTACGTGATTGATGAAGTGCTGGCTGATCCTATTGCTTGATAACGCCGAACAGTTCGGAGAACTTTTCATGATCACGCTTCTTGGAATAGAGCCCATAACCATCAGCACTTACGCCGAAAAGATGCGCATCAGGTGATGGGCCATCGTCTCAGGTGCGGCATCACGCAGGTAGTCAGGCCAATAGAGCAAACGTGTACGCCTCTCGGACTCGTTCATCGAAAACTTGATGGCATCCTCATTCACGCTCTCAACGCCCGATGCTTCAAGGGCACTGCAATAGGTTGCGATAACGGCGTCTTGAGCAATGTCCGCTCCATTAGCCTCAGCCCGTTGTATTAAAAACGTTAGGTCGCTTGGACCATATCCAATTCGCACCTCTTGCCAGTCTGCCCAAAGCAAACGACCCTCCCCATCGCGCAGCAGGTTGTCGAGATGACAATCTCCGTGGCACAAGGTCATTGTCGTGTCTGGGCCGTAGTCTGGTTCTGTCCTGACCTCCACTAAAGCCGACTCGATTTCACCCAAGGTCGCGTCGGTCAAGACTTCACGAAGTTGTGGTTGCTGTGCCAGAGCCTGCCAGGTTTCATAGGCGTGTCGCGCATCCTTGGTAAGGTCTGACGGCTTCGGCTTTTCCAGCCACGATAAGTTATCAAGCTGGTCGGTGTGGTTCCAGTACACAGCATGAAAACTCGCCAACTCTCTGGCGATTTCGGTGAACTCAGCCCCCTTCAGTTCACTTGCAGGCTTCATAGGCGTATATGCTGCGAGCAAAAGCGCACAAGAACCAGATTCTTCTATCAGACTCCCTAAGACGCGCGGGGTGTGGAGCGGTATACGCGCTGCCAACTCGTCGTAAAAGTAAATCTCACGGCAGCCTCGAGCCCGCACGTAAGCTGCACTGTCGGCAGCAATCACTTTCAACACACACAGCTCAGTGAGTCCGTGAACCCGGTAAGTTGCTGCCCCGGACACGCCACCACTCAACAACTCCAGGTCAGCAGACAACGCCTCTTCAATTTGCAAACGCCGGGTTTTCTCTCCGGTGTCCATGCTTGCGCCAATTTAGCAAAAGGTATCTTGCCTGTATTGACACAAAAAATATCGCCACAATCTCGCAACCACTCAACACACCACCTTAGCCAAACCTCGCTATTACGGCAGGCGGCGGTTGAATCACATGCCTAAGTTCGTGGCTTCGACGACCCTTCAAGAAACCGAGTGGAAAGCAACCCTAATAGAGAGTGAGGTTGCCGAAGGCGTCTCTAAGCCAAAAGAATCCCAGAACCTTCTAATCTACGGTAGTGCCAAGCTGGTGCAGTCACTCATGCAGCATGGCCTTATCGACGTGTACCGGCTGATGGTGCATACAGTTGTTCTCGGGCAGAGGCTTCGTCTTTTTGTCGAGAAGAGTACAACGACGGGCTTTGCACAGAAAGTCCACAAAGAGTTATAAATGAGGGGTGCGCGCATCATCTCAGCGTGGTCGTACTAGGCTCAACGCTGCCTGGAACATCATCTTTAGACTGCACGTTTTGTAACTGCTACTTAGCCGATGGTTTATCCTCTTTATGCCGGTAGTTTGACGATAAACCGTGCACCGCCCTCCTCACAGTTGGCAACTGCGACCGTCCCACCATGCAGTTCAACCAACGTCTTGACGATGGCCAAACCCAAACCACTACCCCCCGTCAATCGGTTGCGGCTGGCTTCAACGCGGTAAAAGCGGTCGAAGATGTGCGCGAGAGCTTCTTCGGGAATACCCGGACCGCTGTCCTCGACCGTCCAGTTGGTGCCTCCACCGTAGGCGTTCATAGTCACGCTTATCCGACCCCTCTTGGGCGTGTGCTGGAGGGCATTACTCAGCAGATTATGAAGAACTTGGCGTATACGAACGGCGTCAACGACGCCCCAAATTTCGGTATCGACATGGTTATAAACAATTAAAATCTCGGTGTCTCTGGCCTCGATCTCTAAACTTTGGAGCACGCTCTGCGTCAGGACGACGAGTTCAGTCGGCTGCCGGTTGAACTTCAAGCGACCTACCTCGGCCAGCGAGAGAAGGCGCAGATCATCGACCAGCCGGGAGAGAAGGTCAACTTCTTGAACGAGCGACGCGACCTCGTCTCGGTCGGGCCGCAAGATACCGTCTTGAAACGCATCGAGTTGGGCTTGCAAGATTGAGAGTGGCGTGCGTAACTCATGGGCGATATCGGCGATCAGCTGCCGGCGTTCATCCTCGAGCCGCGCCAATGTTTCCGCCATCGTATTGAAACGCTTGGCTAGCAGGGTAAGTTCATCTTCGGCGCGTTCAGACCGTTTTGGTAAGCGCACCCTGGCACTCAGGTCACCGCGGGTCACACGGTCGGCGGCGGCGGCAACTGCGGCTATCGGCCTCGCTACACGCCACGACAGCCACACGGTTAGGGCCGCTACCGGTAGGGCAATCCACAAGACCAGAAAGAGTGGAGAAAACCAGCTGTTAGGCCGGTGAGCCTCGAGCAAGAGGTTGGTTATGGCGCTCAAATCATCTGGTGCTACACCGTGCCCGAGTCGTTCGGTGATCCGCGACGCGAGTTGGTCGCGCTGCTGCGCTTCGCTGAGAGTTAAGTTATCGAGGATGGCGCGTGTTTCCCTACCGAACGCCGTATCCGACCTTGCTAAAGCCCGCTCGTAGTGCTGACGTTGTGCCCTTGGCATCGGCCAGGTCGGGGTCAGCGTTTGAAAGGCAAGCACCAGCAAGCTCTCGAAAACGACGACGACCACAACGATAACAAAGCTCAACCGTACGGCTAGACGTTTACTAAACGGCACTTTCGTTGTCATGACGGCGCTTTCAGCCGGTAACCGACACCACGGACATTCTGGAGGATACCGGTTAACCCACCCTGCGCGAGTTTGCGCCGCAAATTGGTGATATGCGAGTCCACGGTACGCTCGAGGGCGTCGCTTTCGGGATTGGCCGCCTCGAGCAGCTCCGAGCGGCTATAAATGCGTCCAGGGTAGCGGGCGAGCTGATAGAGGATGCGAAACTCAACCGGCGTCGGCTCCAGGTCACCCTCCCCTACCGTAGCCGAAAGTTTGAGCGGATCGAGGTGCAAGGGGCCGAGCTGCAGCGGGGCGTCGCGGCGGTCGGGTGGCGTGGCGGGGCGGCGGAGTACCGCCCTGATCCTGGCTAAGACCTCCCTGGGCCGGAACGGTTTGGGGATGTAGTCGTCAGCCCCCAGCTCGAGCCCCAATACCGTATCGATCTCCTCGACGCGGGCGGTCAGCATGATCACTGGTGTGCTGCCTGCGGCCCGGATGGTTTTAAGCACCTCGAGGCCGCTGAGTTCAGGGAGCAAGATATCGAGCAAAACCAAATCTGGACGGTACACACGGAATACTTCCAACGCGCGCACCCCGTTCTCGGCCCGCTCGGTTTGAAAGCCCGCCTCGCGCAGGTACGCCTCGAGGATACGGGCGAGCTTCCATTCATCTTCAACGATCAAAATACGGGCCACGAGTTCTTGCTTGCTCCTTTACCCACCTATCGTAGCGAAACTTCGTTGAGCGTGCGGCGAGGTATCTTCACACTCGCTCAACACACGCTTGGAAAATGCTCAACCGTTCTCTGTCACGCTGCAAGGCAAGGAGGACGTATGGCATCTGCAACATCTGTCACGCTTCAAACCCACGCGTCGCTAAGCCGCCAGTACGACGACGCTGCCCCAAACTGGCAAACGAAGATTCGGCGGTTACGTTATGACCAAGCCTACAAGGACACCCTAGAGCGGGTGAATTACCTGGGTCTCGAACCGGGTGCCCATGTTTTAGATGCTGGGATAGGGGGCGGGGCGCTGAGCCTCGCGCTTGTAAGTGGGCTGGGCACCCTTCACGTGACAGGCGTCGATGTCGCGCCGAAGATGCTGGTCGAGGCCAGCCATACCCTAGCGGGTGCGGTCGCAAGCTACGACTCCTATTGTGCTGATGTACGCGCACTGCAGCTCCCGGACAGCGTTTTCGACGGGGTCGTCAGCGCGCATCTGCTCGAGCATTTTGCTGATCCAGCGGCTGCCTTGGGAGAACTCTACCGCGTTTTGCGACCCGGTGCACCACTCTTTGTCATGGTGACCCGGCAGGGACTCGGGGGACGGTGGATCAAGCGCAGATGGCCTATCTACCTACTGACGCCACGCACGTTGAGGCAAACTCTTGAGCAAGCAGGCTTTCATAAGATTGAGCAGGTTCCGGTTCAAGGACCCCTCTGGTGCCGCCATTTAAGTCTGGCATTCCTCGCTTGGAAAGTATGAAGGTCTCGGTGACGGTCATCTTCTGGCGCTTTCTTGCCTTGACACTGACCGCCTTAACGATGGGACTCACCTTTGCCCACGCGCTCGAGGCACTTCCCAAACTGCGCTGGAATGGGGAGCTCTACCTCTCGGTGCAGACCAACCTCTACTACCTTTTCGGCAACGTCGGCGCAGCAACCGAAGTTGGAGCCATCGTAGCTGCGTTCGTCCTTACGGCTCTTGTTCGGGATCGAGGTAGGGTCTTCGGCTGGACACTAGCAGGTGCGCTTATCTTTTTGAGTTCCTTGGTCGTGTGGTTTTTATTCGTTGCCCCCGTCAACGCTCAAACGGGTGCTTGGCAGCAAGCGAGGGCTGTTCCTGCCGACTGGAAAAACTGGCGTAACCAATGGGAGGTAGCTCAGACGACGTGTTTTGTGCTGCACCTGTTCGGTTTCGGGGCACTGCTGCGTTCGGTTTTACTCGAGACACCCTCATGAAACGCTTTTGGCAGGTTGTCCTGAGTCTTTTTGCGTTTACAGTCATATCTATCGTCGTGACGAGTTGTGCGCCTGTTTACACCCAGGCTTTTCGTGATGCCAAGGGCAAGCTTGTCCCGAAGAGTGTAGCGGTGATAGAGCAGATTCGTATTAACGGCGTTAACCAGAGCTTGTGGTTCCGTGGTGTAAATATCGATAATCTCGCTCTCATCCTGCTGCACGGCGGGCCGGGAACCAGTGAGTCGGCGCTCTTTCGCCACTATAACAGCGAGCTGGAAAAGCACTTCTTGGTGGTGTACTGGGAACAGCGCGGGGCAGGACGCTCATATCATCCCCCCCCTGCGTCGATGACCGTCCGGCAGTTCGTCGCTGATTTGCACGAGGTCGTCAAGCTGGTCAAGCGGCGTTTTGGTAAGGATAAAGTTGTGCTGCTCGGGCACTCGTGGGGCACGGTGATCGGCACGCTTTACGCTTCCGAGTATCCGGAAGACGTGGCTGCATATGTCGGCGTGGGTCAGATTGCCGACGTCGCTGAGGGTGAAAAGTTGTCCTACCGGTTTGCCCTTGATGAGGCTATTCGTAGGCATGACCAGGCCGCGTTTCGGGAGCTTAGATGGATGGGTCTGCCGCCCCACACCGTCGCTGAGCTGTTAGCGAAGGGCCGCTGGGTCGAGCGGTTCGGCGGCGATTTCCACGCCGACATGGATACCGGCAGCCTGATCTGGGCTGCGCTTTCGGCTGATGAAACGAACCTCGCCGACCTGATTAAATTCGGTCAGGGGAACGCGTTTTCGCTCGAGTATCTGTGGCCTGAGTTCTCTCACGTTGCACTCGACGACCACGTTCTAAATTTTAAGGTGCCGGTGTTTTTCCTCGAGGGACGCCACGACTGGAATGTCCCTGCCGTACTCGCCGAGCGGTACTTTCAGAAACTTCACGCACCCTACAAGAAGCTTATCTGGTTTAGCGGGTCGGCGCATAACCCGCCCTTCGAGGAGCCTGACGTTTTCGATAAAGTTTTGATTCAAGAGATATTACCGGTAGTAATGAGCCAGGTTGAGTAGACGTTCCGCTGGGACAAGAAGTAGTTTGCTGCCCACCGCCAAGCGTTAGCTCGTCATTTTGAGGAGCGTCGAGCCATGACGGAGAGTGTTACGGGCAAATTTATACTGCCTAACTCCTTGACGTAAGAAATGACGAAATAAGGTTCGTTTAGGCTCTTAGCGCGTTCCAGTTAACCGCCTATGCTGCAAATGGGCTGGAAGCACGCGCAAATGCTACGTTGCTTAACACTACTTTGAAACGGCAAGGCTCAGGGCGTCAGCAACCTCAAGGAACCGACTTCTCTAAAAAGTCCCGAATAGCTTGGGTGATCTGCTCCTTTGCCTCTTCTTGGAGAAAATGACCCGCGTCAAGCTCTGACGTTTCGGGATTCTCGAACATCGTTTGCCAGCGAGTTAAGAAACTCGGGGGCACCAGCTTGTCTTTCATCCCCCAAAGTAGCAGGGCCGGTTTATCTGCTATCGCCACTCGCTTGTCCCACAATGTCTCAAACCACCCGTTAGACTCGGCTATCGTCGCGACAAGTTCGTAGAGTGCTTTACGGCTTTGCGGGGTTGGAAACGGCCCCCGGTAATGCTTCAGCAGCTCACCCGTTAAAACTGTTCGGTCTGCAAACCCCAGCCGTAAGAGTACGTTGACCGAAAAGTTCAACCGGGTGTAGAGAAACCTGCCGAACGGGTTGCTGAGTACTCTACCCGCTCTTTCGAGCGACGCGTTAGGCCACAGCCAAGTATTCATCACCACGAGTGCCCGAACGTTTTCAGGATGCTCGAGCGCGTAAGAGAGACCGATGGGGCCGCCGAAGTCGTGGACGACCAGCACAATATCTTTAAGCTCGAGCTTGTCAATAAGTCGCCCCAAATTCTCTGCGTGTGCTACTGGGGTATAAGCAAACGCTTCGGGTTTATCTGAAAGACCGAAACCGAGCTGATCCGGTGCAACGCAGCGATAACTATCAGCTAAGCCTCGGACGAGGTGGCGGTACAAAAATGACCAGCTCGGCGTACCGTGAACCATTACGATAGGTACACCTTCACCTTCGTCTAGGTAATGCATACGACCTGATTCAACCTCGAGGTAGTTTCCTGCAAAAGGATAGAATGCCGGGTTAAGCCATATAGGTCGGGTCATGAGGAAACCTCCTGATATTTGCCGAGCAGCGCTCCCAGAACACGTTCAAACGGGTAGTCGGGCTCGAGCATCGCGTGCTGACAAATACCGTCGATAGCGGCAAAAAGTAGGCGCGATTCCGTCTCGGGGTGAGCTACGTTTAAGTTCTGACATATCTGCTCTAACTGCTCGCGGATGCTCTTGATACCCGAATAGATAACAGAACCTAATGCTTGAACAGCTGACGGTTGAAAGCGCAAAGTATAAAAGAGCCGCCAGAAGTCACGATTTGCTTGCATGAGGTCGAACGTTTTACGCAGTAGCAGTTCTAAACGCCCTACACCATCAACTGCTGCGTCAAGCTCGAGGGTAGAGCGCACGTCTTGCATACTTTTTTCAAATAGCGCCAACAAGAGGGCTTCTTTATTCTCGAAGTGGACATAGAGCAGCCCTTGAGAAACGCCTGCGCGTTGGGCAATCGCTTTAACACTGGTTCCGGCGTACCCGTACTCGGCAAAGAGTTCTAGAGCACTCTTCAGGAGCCGTTCTTGCCGAGTTAAATCTCCTTCTACATTTGCGATAGCCATACTCTTATTATAGTGAATGTTCGTTCATTCATGAAATGACAAATGTCCTGGAGGAGTTTTAGGCCGTTATGCTATGATTGAGCGCAAGGAACGCAGTGGTGGCGGGACGATGAGCAAATGATGTCCATCAAACTTAGGTGACTCAAGTATCTTGTTACCAAACTAATGTACGTAGTGCTGTTACCCAATCGCGATGACGCATATTTCACGCCTGCGGGCTGCTTAGCGTTAATGGCTGCAAATATTGTTTCGACGGCAGCCTCGAGCTGCTCCCGAGCAGGTAAAGATGTGGGTGCATTCGCCGCACGGTGACGGAGACGGGTACGCCCCACCGGTAACGCGTCACCGGCGTGCCGGGAACGAGCTTACAGGTGGCATTACCCTCGGGCGTCGAGGCGGTTGTCGCGTTGCCCTTTCCCCATGAAGTAGCTCGCCTAACGCTCGGCGGCCAATTGCGGACGAGTCTGGCACTTACGCTCTATGAAGACGACAGCGACCTAGCTTATGCTGCTGAAACAGTTGAACGCGAAAAGGGGGCTGCTCCTGGTACGACCGGAGGCACAGCTGCCGACGACCGTGCGCTGCACCTCGCAGTCGTCGCGCTCGCTTGGAACCACTACCGCTACTTTTTTCCTTACTTTGATCAGATCGACACGGACTGGGACGCGTTACTTCCCGAGGCCATAACCCTTGCGGCACAAGACGATCCGGTCTCCTTTACGGCTACGTTCCGCTGGTTGAACGCCCAACTCCGTGACGCACACAGCTTTAGCTACCTCAAAGACGAACGGGCGCAACGCGACTTCCGTCCCCCATTCCGGTGGCGCACGGTCGGGGCCAGTTGACGGTCGTTCATACCGACGAGGTGGGTTCCTTGACGGTCGGCGACGTCGTGACCAAAGTTGGCGGTCTGCCAAGCGGGGAGGTGCTCGAGCGTGAAATCGCGCTGCTCTCACAAACGGGCGACTTGGCTCAGCGCTACGCCGAAAACATCGTCCTCTCCGGCGCTGAGAACAGCCCCCTCGAGCTCGAAGTCGCGTCTGCTAACGGCGAAGTTCGGCCTATAGCCGTGCGGCGGAGCGTGGACCGGCGGGGGCGTAAGGGCGTGCCGACGGACAACCGCCCCGCCTCGCCCGTCGCGCGGCTTGGAGACGGCGTCGTCTACTTCGACTTCACCCGCTTGGACGACACCACCGATGTTTACACCGGGGAGGCGGCCATACACGATCTCGCGGCGCTCGTGACGCTGCTCGCGGGCGCGGAGGGCCTTGTCTTCGATATGCGGGGTTACCCCGGCTGGACCTTACCCATTGAACTGTTCGGTCATCTGACCGACAAACCGCTGCGGACCGCGCCCCTGTACATGCCCGTGGTAACCCGGCCAGATACCCCGGTGGCGCTTGTTGACGTGACCTATGAATGAGCGCAACCCCAAGCACCCCGCTTTACCGATAAGGTAGTGTTCCTCATTGATAGTCTAGCTCTAAGCCGGGCCAAGCATATTCTTGCGATGGTCGAGGGCTACGGGCTCGGCGAACTGCTAGGTACGACGACAGCAGGTGCGAACGGCACTTACGCGGGCGTCACCTTTTACGGCCGTTACGCCTCGAGTTGGACGAGTCTTCAGGCGAACCGCTTTGGTGACAAGCAGCTTTTCGCTAAAGGCATTCCGCCGACGATCCCAGTCGAGCGTACCTTAGCAGGTGTCCGCGTAGGGCGTGACGAACAGCTCGAGCGGGCTTTTAATCACCTTTCGGGCAGGCCCGCCGCCGCTATGCGGGTTGAGGTTCTAGACTTGCCGGGGGCACCGGTTTGACTACAGCCGACCCCTCTGTCAAAAGACGGGTCGCTTTTCTGTCTTTCAAACGCGCAACCAAAGTGTGTCCCTTTTCGGTGCGCCTAGGGTATCAAGTAACGATTGCTCGCTAACGACTTTACCTCTTTATAACTGGTGTTGTGTAAGGGTTTAGCAAATACCGAAAAGAACCAGACAGCCGAGCTCGTCTATCTCCACCTCAAGTTCTGTAGTGAAGCCCAAGTGTTGGTCAGGCAGCTCGAGGTACTCTTAGCATCCCGCACCGGAACGCTACCGAGGCGTTGCAAAGGCTTGTCGAGTTAGGCCTGCTCGAAGTGCTCAAGCCTGCGGCGAACCGGGCAGGACGGTATCGGGTCAAGCAAGCTTAATAGAGAAGCTAAAGAATTCTACTCTAAATACTTGACTTGTCCCCTTCAATTGACCGACCCCCCAGAAACGCCTATCCTTAAAGTATGACGCTACGCGAAGAGATACAAGCGCGGATAGCCAAACTCGACGACGCTGTGCTGCCTAATGTTCTGCTGGACTTAGAGGCTATCGAAGCGCGGCAAAACCGTAAGTTCTCGCAGGCGTTCAGCGACCTGATGAACCGCGAGCCGCAAGCCGATGACCTAAGCGGTGACGAAGCGATGGCGCTGGCAACCGAGGCGGTAAAGGCCCACAGGATAGAACACCGCCGTTAATGCGGATTGTCCTTGACACCAACGTTCTCATCTCAGCGCTGCTTACCCCGCAAGGTCTGGCTTTTCAAGCTGTCAAACTCTGGCAGCAAAACCGTGATGACCCGGTAACCTCGATCTAGCAGATCAACGAACTTCGGGGTGTAACTAGGCGCGAGCATGTAAAAAAGCACCTCCGCTCCGGCGCTGCTGGAACGCTCGTCGAAGCGTTACGGAGTAAGGCGTTCGTGATCGAATGTTTGCCGCGGGTAGACGATTCACCCGACCCCGACGACAACAACGTCCTAGCAACAGCGATTGCCGGGGGCGCGCATTATCTGGTGACAGGCGATAAGACCGACCTACAAACCTTGGAGAAGGTGCAAAGCGTCCGCATCCTCACCGTGCGTGAATTTATGGAGATCATGGGCTAGCTGATAACTTAGACGAGCTGCTGCCCAGATTCCTTGAGAAATAATCGTTTTTCCGTCCTGCTGCTGATATGTAATGCTAGAGCGATAATGACACAGGGAGAGACGTGGCCGCACCCGACAAGGTTTTAGAGCTGATCGAACGCTTTGACTACAACCTCAGCTCGTACCGCTCCGGCAAATACAACGAAACGCAGGTCAGACGCGAGTTTATCGATCCGTTTTTTGAAGCAATGGGCTGGGATGTCGGCAACCGTCAGGGCTACGCCGAAGCCTACAAAGACGTGATTCACGAAGATGCGATCAAAATCTGCGGGCAGACCAAAGCGCCGGACTACTCGTTTCGTATCGGCGGCACCCGTAAGTTTTTCCTCGAGGCCAAAAAGCCGTCGGTAAACATTAAAGACGACCTGCCGCTGGCCTTCCAAATATGCCGCTACGCTTGGAGCGCCAAGCTACCCCTTTAGATCCTCACCGATTTTGAAGAGCTGGCCGTCTACGACTGCCGTATCCAGCCGAACCAGACGGACAAGGCAGCGACGGCGCGGGTGCAGTACATGACCTTTCGCGATTACGCCGAGCGCTGGGACGAGCTGGCCGGGGTGTTTTCCCGTGAAGTCATCCTTAAAGGCTCATTCGACAAATACGCTGCTGATACGAAAAAAAGGCACCGCCAAAAGCGCTAGCTACGAAGCGACAACTTACTTACTTAGACAGGGACACAGCCGCGTCGGTTTTATAGGTCATACCCTTGAGCCTACTAACTACCCTAGGTACCGCGGGTTCTTAAGCGCATACGATGGATACGGCCTCGAGCCTGATGTAGCACTGCTTTCTGTCTGCCGGGGCGACAGACTACGAAAGCGGATTTCAAGCAACTGCGCAGCTGCTTGTGGACTCGGCACTGCCGCTGCAGAAAGGCAAAAGACCTGTTTTCTTAAGGCAACGGGCTCGAGCTGGCTTACCGTCTCGAAGGTGCAAAAACCGTTTAGCAAGAGGTGTGCCAACCCCCGCTTGACCCGGTAATCGGTATTGGTGCCTTCAAAAACTGAAAGCTCCTCGTCTAACTCGAAACGTTTTTCGCCTAGGTAGAGACCGAAAATACTGATAATCTCAGTTGCCAGCGTCAAGGTCTTTTTATCCAGCCAACCGTAGGGGCGTCAGCTCTTCGCCGGTATAGCGGTGCACGAGTAGTTCGGAGGTCAGCACGCGGCTTAACGATAATAAGCCTCGCCATAGTCTCTACAGTTCAACCCTTGGCAAGAAGCCTGTGTGGGGAGGTATGCCGAGCATAGTAGCAACCGGTGGTCTTCACGACTCTACTCTTGCTAAAAAGTCAGCCAGCACCGCCATGTACCTTTCGGGCTCCTCAGCGTGCGCCATATGAGCACTGTTTTCAAAAACGACCCAGGTCGAGTCTTTAATGCCTTGATGAACCGTTTCACCGATCAAAGGCGTGGCCTCATCGTAACGACCCGTGGTGATCAGGGAAGGCGTACTGATTTCACTCAAACGCGCTGTGACGTCCCAATTTTTGATTACACCTACTACATGAAACTCGCTGGGGCCGTTCATCGTGTGGTACACCTGGGGCCACTCGGCTAGTTTGGCAAAGCTGCGCTGCACGTAACCTGGGTTTGGCACCACGCGGCAGACGTAGCGGTCGTAAAAGACTTGCATCGCCTGCTGATACGCTTCGCTTTCGGTCGTGCCTGCTTCTTCGTGTTGGGTAAGCGATTCCTGTACCTCTTCTGGTAACTCAGCGCGTAACCGGTTGGCCTCTGCTAGCCACATAGGGATACTCGAGGGCGAGCTGGCAACCGTGATACTGGCAACGCCCTTGGGCTGCGTCAGCATGTACTGCATCGTCAGCATCCCACCCCACGATTGGCCTAGCAGATGAATCTTCTCTAAACCTAGAGCTTTACGGACTACGTCAACTTCTTCGACAAACAGATCAACAGTCCATAGCGATGGTTCGTCAACGTGGGTCGAATTGCCGCAGCCAAGCTGATCGTAAAAAATTACCTGGCGTCCGGTCGCGGCTAAGGCCTCTAACGACTCGAGATAGTCGTGCGGGACGCCGGGGCCGCCGTGTAAGCAGAGGAGCGGCAATTTCTTCTCGTCTGTTCTCTCACCGACGATTTTGTACCAGGTCTTAAAACCGCGAAACTCGACGGTGCCTTCTTTTTCCGTATAGGTGCTCATGACGTCTCCTTATTTTTGTTTGGGATCGAACTGGGCGCGTAGCCCGTCACTAAACCAGTTGACGGCGATCACAGTAATCATAATCGCGAGTCCGGCGAACACGGCTACGTAGGGCGTCAGGAGTAGGTAAGCCCGGCCGTCAGCGAGCATCGAACCCCAGTCGGGATCGGGCGGTTGAATACCAAGCCCTAAAAAAGACAAGGCGGCGATATCTAAAATGGCAAACGCAATATCGTTACTACCCTGCACCAAGATAGGCGACGCGATATTGGGCAGCAGGTGGCGGTACAAGATACGCCCGTCGCCCATGCCGCTACTCCTCGCTGCTTCGACGTAGTTCAGGTTGCTCTGCACCAGCGTTGCGCCGCGAACAACCCGTACAATCGCAGGAATGTAAACAATGCCTAAGGCGAGCACTGTGTTGCTCAGCCCACGGCTCGGCTCAGCGACAAGGTAATCCCTGAAAGCGCATTGCGTCACGAAACGGGCCGCCGCTGGAAGCCCTGGCTACACCTCAACTGTAATGGGTATCCCGCTTATGAGTGGGTCCGTGCCAACAGCGGCTATATCCCCAGAGGATTCGAGGCGTGGAGTTTGCCTTTTAGGTACTTCACCATCTTTAGCAGCACGTCGCCAGATGCGGCACTCCTCGAGCACCTTAAAGGGGCCGTCAGCACTGCACTTGGGCAACGCGCTCACCTCCAACAAACAACGCAAGTTCAGATCCAAAGAGCACTGCAGCACATGGAGAGCAGTACCTTCCCGCTCGCGCAAGGGTTTCCCTTTTTGCTAAGCCACGAGCAACCTCCTGATCAAGCTGCCGAACAAAATTTTGCTCTTAGGCTCACGGTGATTACCGAAGTGCCCGACGAAACCGTGGCTGGTCCGTTGTGGCGTGATTGTGTCGAAGCGCAGCAGATCATCGTCGAAGCGGCTCTACAAACGTGTTTGAAGGTGGAGGCCGCAGCTTTACATCGCCACAAAACGTAAGAGCACAGGGTTATACGGCTGGTCGTCAATCAGGTAGAGAAGCTATCACGTTTCTATGCTCGAGCTTAAGAGAACGCTTGGGCTTTCATTATGATCAGTCCAGGACCAACGCATGTAGATTTCTTTCAAGAGCTACCCGTGCTTTCAACATAACTTTTGAAGGTAGCCTTTCTTGAATCTCTTGGGGTCTGAGTCTACGCCGCAAGCGGCGTAGACTCACAAGGTGAGCAAGTATATCCACAAGAGCCACAACGTAGATATTCTGATGTACCACATAGTTTTTCCGGCGAAGTACCGTCGCGCGGTGATAGACGATGAAGTTGACAACGTGCTCAAAGAAGTCTGCATGGAGATTGAGAAGCGTTACGAGATCATATTTTTAGAGATAGGCACAGACAACCTCGACTGCTAGGGGGTAGCTCTATAGGGAGAAAAAAGCGAAGATAGCGCGATTTGGAAATCGCGCTATCTTCTAGAGCAGCATACCGTCAGCGAGTTGTTCACGGTCGTATACGTGCTGGTCGATGATTACCTCAGAGCCGGGGTGCAGCAAGGCAGATTTGTGCTGCCCGAGTCCAAGCAGCAAAAGGGTAGCTACGCAGAACTGATGAGCATTGCCTTGGTGGGCGATCTGCTTAACCAGGCCGATGTGGGGCTGTGGTTCAACCTAGTCAAGAGCGAGTACAAGGGCTTGTTCCCGGTGTTGCCCGACGATACGCGCTACTACCGGGTACTCAAGAAGCTAGAACGCCTCTGGGCCGAGCTAGCCCTGGTGCTCACCGCGCAGCACGCTACATGGGCTTACAGTATCGACTCCAAACCGCTGCCGGTGTGTAAGTTCAAGCGTCACCGACGGCCTCGGGCCATGACCGAAGCGACCGTAGGCTTCTCGACCCAAGGTGCCGTATACGGCTTCAAACTTCACGCCCTCACGACCTCGCAAGGGCTCATTGTCAAGTTCGCCAGCGCCCCGGCACACGAAGCCGCTGTCACCGTTGCTAGAGCCTTGCTCGGTAAAGCCGAACGGGGTGCAAGCTTAGGCGACAAAGCCTATCTCGGTTGTGGCGTCTACACCCCTCCCAAGGCCAACGCGCTCACGCCCGGCATCTGGACCCAGCTCATGGATGCGTCTCGAAAAACCATCGAAAGCGTCTTTTCCTCGCTCTCCCGCACCAAACATCTTGTCCTTGGTCAGCGCAACTCGTTTCATTCGCTCCGGGCACACGTCTGTCGCAAGATAGCAGCGCATAACTTCGCCCTTATCTTCGCTTCCTAGACCCCTTATCCCCTAGCAGTCGAGGTATCCTATGAATTGTGCGTTGCCGCCCCCCAATTCGTAGTTGGTAAAGCCTAAGTAGATACCTTGTACCAAAGGAAGTACCGAAAAAGCGACAATAGGAATAAACGCTGGTAAAAGCAACCAGAGCGGAATGCCCAACCCTTTAGACCGAAACATAGCCCGTCTCTTGTGTTGCACCAGCGATATATCCTGTAGACGACTCGCGGATAACTAAGCGGGGCGTGATCACAATTTTCCGAGGCTCGAGGTCGGGTTCACCGAGCCGTTCTAAAAGCAGTTCGGCTGCGAGTCTGCCGCGCTCTCCGGCGAGCAGCGATACAGAACTCAACGTGGGATTGCTGACCCTAGTCAGATCGATATTATCCATACCTACGACTGCGATTTCTTGCGGTATCGTCTTGCCCAATTCTTGGAGTTTCCGAAGCGCACCAAGCGCGATAAGGTCGTTTGCACAGAAGAAAGCGTCGATGCTGGGTGCCCGGTCAAGTAACGTAGCCGCGGCGTCGTAACCACCTTGCACCGTAAACGCTGTGTCCATCACCAGGGTACTGTCGAAATTTAGGTGCTGCCTCTCGAATTCGGCTTGATAGCCGCGAAGCCGAGCTTCCGCAGGAACGGTATGGGCGTCGCCGTTAATAAACGCGATTTGTCGCCGCCCCGTTTCAACGAGGTGAGCGAGGGCTAGGGCTGCCCCAGCAGCTGAATCTACGCGAACGCTGTCGACGGGTACGGCCTCCGGGATGCTGCCAATCACACATACCCGCTGCCGCGCGGCTTCGACCTGTTTGAGAAACGTACTCGTTACTTTGAGCGAGCAGATAATCAGTCCGTCAACGTAGCGGCGCTCGAGATTTTTGACGGCGAGCTGCTCCTCAAGCGAACTGCTTTCGGTGCTTACGACGCTCATGCGGTAGCTGCGTCCCCGGGCAACTTGTTGCACGGTCTTTGCCATTGCTACATAGACCGGGTTGGCAATATCGGGAATGACAAGCTCGATCTGGTCGGTCTTATTGCGTTTCAAGCTTTGCGCCGCATGGTTGGGTACATAACCCAACGCCTTGACAGCGTCTTGAACCCGCTTGCGCAACTCAGGAGCGCAGTTGGGTGCGCCATTAAGCACTCTGGAAACAGACCCGACGGAGACGTCTGCTCGTTTGGCAACATCTACGATCGTGACCCTCACCTGTCTTCGGTTCACTTGACGCTCCTCTCCGTGACACCAGCTCATGAAGCCTATAACTTATTTTTGATTCATCAATCATAAAACGTTTCATCAAACAATGTCAATCTATTTTACAGTTATATATCGACAAGGAAAGCAAGTGACGCTGTTCTCAGCAGTCAGACGGAACAGCGGCATAGGTTTATTAATGAAACGATTCACCTCAAAAAGATTGTTTATAGACGCTACTCATCGGGCCCCTCTACCACAGCCTGAACCCTTGCGGTTGCGGCGGCACCTTTTAGTAAAGGTGCCTGTTTGAAGCGCAATGTGCGGAAAAAGTAGGGTGTAGCCCGGTTGGTCACCGATACCAGTGAGCCGAATAAGTCCTTAATCTTGGCGAGAACGAAAAGAATACACCTTGGTTCACCTCGAGACTGCACCACTAAACGTCAAATTCATTGCCGCTGCCGACAAATTGCACAAGGTCCAGAATATTGCACTCGATCTCGATACGTTAGGTGACGCGGTATGCAGGCGCTTTAACGCTACGAAAGAAGATCAAGCTTGGTACTACCGTGGCGTCTTGAACGTACTCACCACACGTGGCGAGACGCATCCTTGTCCGACCTTTTGAGCAATACGGTAGAGCAAGTCTTCCGCTAAAATACATCACCGGTTCCATTTTGCATTTCTCAACTTCGTATCTACGTACGGGAGGTTGCAAGCTGTAAAGGGTAGTGGATTCAAGCTCCGATATTCAATCGCTCTCTCGCCTGCTCCAACATGTCACGCGCGATACGGTTGGGGCTGTAGCCCCCAGTCATATGGACAAAGGGTATTTCCCCGCGCTTTACACGTCTGCGCCAACTCTTGGTGAGTATGGTTCGACCAGCGAACGAGCAGTAAAACGACGGCCACCTCGTCGGTAACTTCTAGTAAATCATCTGCGAAATAGCGCCGAAGGAGTCAAAGGACTAAACTAGCAGGATGAAAGCGAGCCGCTTAAAGAGAAAGCCCAAGCATCTGTATAACTTCACAGGTTTAAGCGTCGAGCAGTTCAAGTTGCTTAGTAAAGCGGTCGAAGTACGCCTTGCCGAACCAAAAGGCACCCAGGGCAAATTACGTCAACGTGCAGTAGGCGGGGGACGCAAGGCAGAACTAGGGGTAGAGGATCAGGTTTTAGGGGTGCTGCTGTATTACCGTTTGTACCTGACCCAGCTGCTACTAGGCTACTTATTCAACTTGGATGATAGTAACGTCAGCCGTTTGATCAGCAAACTTCGACCTGTACTACTTGAGGTTCTCCCCTTACCAGCGCACGAGACAGTTCTTTTTGGTCAAGCTAAAAGAAAGCGTATCGCAAGCCTAGAAGAACTGCTTGAGCAGCATCCTGAGTTCAAGGAAGTCTTGGTTGATGCTACCGAGCAAGAAATCCAGAAACCCAAAGACAAGCAAGAACGCAGAGACAAGTATTCAGGTAAGAAAAAGCGACATACGCTCAAGACCCAAATCACTGCCACCAACACAAAGCTTATCCTTCATGTGACACGTTCTTTACCAGGCAAATTCAGCGACGTCAACGTCCTTAGAGGTACCGGGGTGTTACGAGCTTTACCTACGGCTACCGAGGTCCGAGTGGACAAAGGATATGACGGTATTGATAAGGATTTTCCCCATAGAACCTTCCATCAGCCCAGCAAAGCTAGAAGAAACAAACCCCTGGACTTCATCCAGAAATGCCTCAACAAAGTTCAAAACAGCCTGCGTTTTCCTGTCGAGCACACACTGGCTCACTTGAAACGCTTTAAGCTCTTAGCGGGTATCTACCGAGGCCCAAAAGCTGTTTATGATGACACTTTCTTAGCTATCGCGGGGCTTCATAACTTCAGAAAGTTAGATGCTCTGGCTTGGTAAGCCGACTTAAACCCTTTCTCTAAGCCTAGCTACTTTATTCTGATCGTGTACTTATTTCGCAGATGATTTAGTTCAAGTAAGCTCAAATTGGTATGCGGCGCAGTTTCTAGCTACCTAATCTGGCAGGCAAAAGCCGTCCCGAGCCGTCGTTTAAGCCAGCTCAACAGCTGCGCTGGTGGTCTCGAGCCTGGCGGTAGGCTCAAAGCTCAGACCCTCCTCCGCGAGAATGCACGCGCGTATAGTGCGCCTTAGCTTTGCCGAGGCGTCGCCAGAGGTCGGGGTCAATAGGGATAGGCCGGACACTCCCGCTAGCGAGCGAGTAGAACGCCCCGTGATAGGTCAGCGTCCCGTGCCGCAACAGCTGCCAGAGCAGATTTAGAATAGTTGTTGCAGCGAAGTCGTTGACCAGTAGGTCTTGCTTTGTAAGCGCCTCGAGCGTGCTACAGCTGGGCAGGTCGTCTTCGGGAATACGCGTGTCGCAGAGTTCGGGAAAGAGTTCGTACGCGATGCGTAGGCGCTCTTGCTTCCGGCGATTGTAGTAGCCCAGGGGTTGTCCCAGCACGACCTGACCGGTGCTGGCAAGATTCCCGGCAGAGACGTGGTAGACGACCCGGTGGAGCCCCCCTGCAATCGTTGCCCTGGCTGCGCGTGTATCTACGCAGTCAATTACTAACCTTGGACTGTCGTAGCCGTTTCCGTAGCTGCTGTCGATCTCATGTGGGTAAGCTTTCCACGAAAGGTTGAGGCGGTTGATCAAGACCTCGGCTTTATTGAGACCCACATCTGATGGGTAGAAGCTCTGCCGGACGAGGTTACTTTCGCTTACGGTGTCGCCGTCGGCGAGGACGACCTCGAGGCCGGGATAGCCGAGCGCCCGGAGACCCTGGTGGATGTTCTTGAGGCCGACGACGACCTTCGAGCCTGTCCCGCCAGCACCCACAACGAGCGTTCGGATGGGCATTCTGGAGTCTTGAAAGTACGGGTGCAAGGTGTGGCTAAGCATGAAAGAGGTCTCCGAGTGTTTCAGTAAGGGGAACCAGCTGCTCAGTAGGGAAGTGGCCCTCTTCTCTGACCCGCTGCCAGAGTTCGCCCATCGTGCCGCCCCAGTTGCGGTAGAGCAAGTTCGATGAGCCGTGAGTAAAAGCCGAGGCGAAAAAACCGCTCGAGTACCCTGCGGTGTCTTTCACACTCAGCGTGTCAGGTAGCGACGTTGACCCTAAACAGACGCCGCTAGTCGAAGTGTTCCAATAGGGCGCAGTGTAGAGCCTCGAGGCTGCGGTGGGGCGTTCATCGTTGTCTAAAGCCAGCACCCGCAGGCTTCTGTGACCTGCGATAAAGAGCAGGGGAGGCTGCGGAAAACTCGAGCCCGAAAGCTGCGTGAGCAGGGGGTCATTACATGCATAAAACATCACCCGCTCCCTAGCAGGCTCGAACCACACGAGGTTCTCGTTGTTGGCGGCCAGGACGTGCGGCGGCAGCAGCTCGAGGCCGGACACCGGACTGAGGGCTTGAGAAAGTTCACGGACGGCCTCGACGTTTGCGAGGGTGCCTGGCTCGAGCATAGGTGTCGCGCCGTCGTAACGCACTGTGTGGACCGACGCGAAGGTGTCTGCGGGTGCGCCGTAGGTGTCGCAGGCATTTTCGTAGATCAAAATGGCCTTTTTAAGCATGACCTCGTTGTGATAGCCGAGTTGTACCTGCACGTCGATACTCATGCCATCGCCTCCAGGGCGTAAAAGAGTGCGTTCGTCTGTTCGAGGATGAGCCTACACACCGTTAGGGCGTCTTTTAGAGTCGTCAGCGTTTCGGGATCGTCAGGGTCGAAGCCAAGGGCGTAGGTTGGTTGAAAGTCCGTTCCCGCCTGCCAGATCTGCTGCTCATCGGGTAAGGAGACGGCATCACTGCCGCCCCCTCCCCTCAGAACCGGACGTGCCTCTCTCAAGGCATCCGGCTCAAGCAGAAAATGAAGCATCAAAGGAGTAATTCTCTCGTAGCTCGGGGAAGATTATCTTTCACCGAGCCGTGGACTTGTTGGTGACAGGTTAGATGCAGTATCCGCTGTTTTGCAAAGTCATGCCGTGCTAAATTCTTTTGGTCAGTAATCAAGTGATGACGATGCAGTGGCTCACCGTTATTCAGCGAACCAAAACACACGGGGCAGATAAAGTCGTGTTGCTTAGCCACCTCATAGTGAAGACCTGAGAGACCGGAGTACTTTCGACTTCTCTTTGCCCAATAGTTTTTCTGCAAGGCGTCATCGGGTGCAGCAAGGTTGAATACCAACCGATGCCGCGTGATTTTGAACCAAGCGAGCTTCGCCAGATAAGTGTTGCCGTCGGGGTCGCCAAAGACCCACCGAGCTTTTCTTAAGTGATGATGCTGCCCAAAGTATTTAGCTACGCGCCAGCCAACCGATTTTGTCGGGTGTTGCCATCTTATCCACTTGACCAGCTTTTGGAAGAGCCAAGAGTCAAGCGAGGCAAACACCTTTGCTGACGAAACGGGTTGAAAATAACGCGCCCAACCACGTAAAACGGGGTTGAGATGGTGGATGAGCACCTGAGCATTGTGCCCCCTTAAGCGCACAAACATCTCGGTAAGCTTTTTCTTGAACCTTGCGATTGAAGCGTTGCTGGGTTTGACAAGCCCGACGACCTTTTCTGGGTTATCTCTCCGCTGATAAAGCCGGAAATTACACCCAAGAAAGTCAAAACCTCCCGTGAGATGCCTGATCTGGGTTTTAGCCTCGTTGAACACGAGTCCCCGATCTGCAAACCACGTTCTCAGCTTTGTGCGAGCTTGTTCTGCTTCCTCACGAGTCTTGCAGAAAACGATAAAGTCGTCTGCATATCTCACGAGACCATAGCGGTTCTTACTGGATGTCTGACCATTGGCATAACGAGCAATACCAAGGGTCGTTTCCATGCCGTGAAACGCTATGTTAGCCAGCAAGGGACTAATAACACCTCCCTGCGGAGTACCCGCAGGCGTATCGTGCTTGACGGTACCGTCCATGAAGCCTGCCTTTAGCCACTGTTTAATCAGTTCCTTGGCGGGAAACTGACCGATGGCCTGCAACAGGTGGGTATGGTCGATATTGTCAAATGCCCCTTGGATGTCTGCATCCAGTATCCACTGCTTAGTAGCGCGTGCCCTGCAATAGCTATAGGTCATACTCAGGGCGTCGTGGGTACTTCGCCCTGGTCTAAAACCGTAGCTACTTGGCTCAAAGCGAGCCTCCCACTCAGGTTCCAACGCATTTTTGACGCGTGCTTGATGAGCCCGGTCGCCAATGGTTGGTATCCCAAGCGGGCGTTTAGCACCACTTTGCTTCGGGATATAAATCCTGCGCGCAGGTTTGACATGCCAAGGTTGGGACTCTAGCAATTTGTCTACTAGAGCGGCCTTGGCTTTCGAGGTTAAGGCAACCTCTTTATCCACCCCTGCGGTTTTTCCACCCGCATTGTCCACAGTGACGCGACGGACGCTAACAACAGTGTTGGCGTAACTCCGTAGCATCAGCTTTTGGAGAGAACGAACCTTTTTAAGGTTCCCTTCCTTTGATGCCCTAAAGATTCTCTGTCTCAAGTTGCGTACCTGCCGATTGGCGCTACGCCAGTCAATGACCTGCCAATCGGTCGGGCTTTTGGTTCCGTTTGCTAAGCTTGGCGCTTGCATCTAACTTGCACCTCAATTCGCAACTTTCACGTTGGTCTTTAGGATTTCCACCAGTCCCGCGTCAGCTCCCTTTCAGGATGGGTATGCCCGTCATACGGCCCTATCCGGTGGGTTATGAATTCCCCGTGCCTTTCGGCTACCGGCTTTCGCTTTTCGGGACTTCTTGTTCCCGCTGGAGGGTTGTGCCTCGCTTGCGCTTGGCCTACCACTTGTGTGGACTCCATCGGGGTTTCCACGTTCCGCACGTAAGAGATGTGATCGGTTGCGGATGCCTTTTGTACCCCGGGTTCTTGGTGCCCTTGCATGAGCGCTATGCACCCATGACGCCGCGCAGCTTGAACACAGAGCTACGCCTTGAACCATGATCGTTTTGCTGTCGTCCAGCGATCTTTCTACCTTACGAGGCTTACAAAGGTTCACTTTCGTTCATCCTTCCGATCTTCTCCTTGCCTGTGGCCTTTTGACGACTAACGGCTCTTGGGCTTTCATTCGGGCTTCGCACCCTGTCGTTACCAACAACGCACGCCGAATGTGGAGATAGGCTTCAGGCACTCGCCTAGTTCAACCCTATGAGGGTTGAACACTCTTACTGTGCGACTTCGTGTCGCACATACTCGCCGTAGACCTCCCGCACCAGGTCGTGGTCGCCGCCAAGCGTGACGATAACGCCAAAAGGCAGTTCGCCCTCGATCAGGTCGTCAATGTGCCGGTCGCGTTCAGGGAGCGCCCCTTGCAGTTCAGCAAGTTTTTCCAGCGCTGTGATGATGGGCAATGCCTGCTCGAGCTTCTCAGTGCAGAGACCCCTACACCTCTCGAGGCTTAAAGCGCCGTGTTCCTGGTAGCGGGGCTCGAGGCGCGCATCGACCTTTTGGCTGGTCAGGAAGTGTTCCTGGGCGTAGGCAACGACATCCTCGTGGGTAAAAGCTTCTTTCCTGTCGCTAAACTGGTACTCGAGTTCCTCCTCGGCTTCTTCCAGCAACATACTGTCGTCGTCCATTCCTTGCCAGTAGTGCCAGCGGATGATGTCTTTGGCGACTTCGGGTGTAAACGCCGGGGTCAGGTCGAGCGTGCGGTAGACGTGCCCGAGGATGCTCGGGCCGAGCTGCGGCTCCAGCTTGTCGAACGCCGTCGCCGCCGCGTCAAAGGAGATGACCGGAACGCCGCCGACGAATACCAGCAGGTAGTGACGCCCTTGTTCCTCGAACTTTGCGACCCGAAATGCGAGGTCGAATCCCGGATAGCCGAGGCTGTTGCCGAGCGTTCGGGTGATGGCCTTCTCGATGAGTGCGTTCGGGCTGCTGTAGGGCGCGTCGTCGCACTCGTGGACGAGTCCGACCTCGAGTAGCCTCAGCGCGAGCTGAGCCGAGGCAGCCTGCTCATTGTCAAGGCTGTAGTGCGAGGGGACACCCTCCAGCCGGGGAAGCGCTAGTCCAGCATAGGCAGGGAGGATGAAGGTGGGCGTTTGGCGGGTTTTCCTGTCCGACTGCTCAGCCGGGCGAGAAGCTGACCGACGGCCTGCGCGTGCGGGTCCTTGAGGTAAGCCTGCACGAGGGGTGGGTTGTGCGTTTTGCCCGAGGTGCTCCGGGCGAGTTCCTCTCCGAGTGTAGACACGCATAAGCCTCCTTTGGCAGATAAATGCAGGGCAACTTCGGTTGCCCTGGAAACTTATACCCAGGTTCTAAATGCACATTACGGCTTGGCTGAGACTGACTTTAAGCTGCACCTCGAGCCGTGTGCCAATCAACGTCCTTCATTGGCAAGTCGTGCGTCGAAGCGGAAAGACCGGGGAGCCTCGATGGTCAGCTCTGTGAACTGCGGGTGTTCGGGGTTGAGCAGATAGTTCCGTTCCTCGGGCACGATGACGCTGGGGACGGCTAAGGCGACGCTTGCCTGCGCCGCCAGCCACGCATCCCCAACTCGCCTCGCACCGTCGCTGACCGCCCTTACCTGCCAGTCTTCGGGCAAGTCCTGCTGGCGCAGCTCGAGAACGAGCCGTTCGGGAATCGCGAGCTTGAAAACCACGTACTCCCGCTCGAAGCGCCGCCTGTCGGCGTGAACCAGCGTTTCCAGCGCGGCGAGTGACAAACTCCCACTGACGTAGACAACGCGTCTACCCGGTGTGTTCCAGCGTCCGCCGAAACGCCGTGCGCCTTCACCGTTAAAGGCGTCGGCTCGGCTGCCATACCTGGATCTGACGAGTCGCCAAGCCGTGAACACCTCAGCCACAAAGGTCGTTGAAACGCCGGTTAACTGTAAATGCCGTAGTCGATCCGCCCGAGCAGGTTCTCGACCTCTCTTGCGCCGATCTCGGTATCGGCGTAGCCCAGCGGCGTGAGGTTGCCCAGGCTCAGATTTGGTGTTTTAAGCCACGCCGCTGCGTCACCGACGTCTTCAAATACCTGTGCGGCGCGCTCGAGCAAGTTGGCCAGGCGGAGTACGTGTTCGCTTTCGTCCGGGGCCAACCGGCCTGCACGCTTACGGCGGGTCAACGTGGTTCCGCTGATTCCTGCCAGGTTTGCAAGCATCGCGTCGCTGACGCCCAGTGCCTCAGCGAGCGTGCGAAAGACCTGAATGGGCAACCCGCTCCTTACGACCTCAATCAGGTCACGTGGGCGGTTCGTCAGACCTAACGTCTGTAAGACGCCCGTTGACCGAAACGGGGGGGGAACAAATGCATCCATATGGTTAGTTTAGCATAGCCATGTGAACCGTAGCAAAAATTTTTGAAACCAAGAAGACGTTTGCAGGTCGTATATACGCATGTAAGGGTTGTTTATACTTTTAGGTGCGAGGATGGCAGGCTGTCGTGCTGTCATGGTCGTCGATACTCCCAGATGCTCACGGTGTCGGGCAATGTATCCAGCAGTTTGAGGACTTGGGCTCGAGGTAAACCGCCCTGCCCGATACCAGGGAAGTTGAGGTAAACCTGTGCTGTAAGGTGGCGCTCGCACCAGCGTCGTAGCTTGGTGGCCGCCTCGCTGATAAGGCTGAGCTGGGCCGGGTCTTTCCAGTGCAATTTCGTCTGAAACGCCCCGAGTTTCGCCTCGGGCCAGCGCGGGCTCACGAGCAGCCCGTAGTGTTTACCCTGCTCGAGAACGGCTTTGCCGAGTGCTTGGCCGGGACCAGGGAAGCGGTCACGGGCTTCTTTAGCAATACCAGCTCCCATCACGAGCTTGCCTTGCAAGGTCAAGGTCGCATTGGCCGTAATGAGAAAGAGGTCGGCTTCGGAAAAGACCGACCACATATCGCCTTGGCGCAGCTTCACGTTGCACCTCCTTGAAGCTATGCTGCACCCTAAAGTGCAAAGCTGTTTTATGAGGTCGTAGCAAGGCGGCTTTGGAGCCGCTTGCAAGAGGGTATCGAGACGTTTCTACAGCGTTTTGGAAAAGACTTTTCAGGCATGGCAGACCGACGTCCTTTTGGAAATCTTAGCCCCAGAGTAAACGCTGGGTAAAGAAGTGGCATTACTGCCACTCCCTCCCCTAAGAACCGGACGTGCGAGTTTCCCCGCATCCGGCTCAAGCTGTTCAAAGCCCCGGTGTTGGGGCCAGTTTCACAGCGTCGAATCGTCGGCTATGAATCTGACTATGGCAGTTGGGATGGATCATCAGCAAGTTGGATTGTCGATTATCACCGCCGCTGGCTCGTGGGATAATGTGATGGACATGCCATCCCTGTTCTCCCGTAAGCTTTTGGCGGCATACCGGACATGTTCCTCCTTGTTTTAGCCAAAGGGAACGCAACCTCTGTCGTCCGTCTAGTGAGGTCCTCATTTTGAAGGTCAAACGCTCTTCAAAGTAGGCTTCCCACCGGGGGTCGAACGGGTTGGCCTCCGTTTTGACCTTGATGTGTCGCTTAATGGGTACGTCGCCTGCGTTAAACAGTCTTGTCCATTGAGGCGTTCCATCGTTTAGGGTTTCCCCTGTTTTCGCCGCGAATACCCAGTTCCGGCTTCCCTTAGAGATGAAGTATTTATCCTTCAACCAGTGAGTGCCTTTGCCAGGATGACGGCGTTTTATCCAGCGCCATAGGGTTTGCCAAAGCTCTTTATTCACTGACTGAAACGTTTCGCTAGCAACAACATGTCTGTGATAGTTTGCCCATCCGCGTATCACCGGGTTGAGTTGTTTAATCACATGGCTTTGTTTTGCCGTTGGCTGACGTTTCACGATTTCTCTGACTTTATCCAAGAACGTCTTGACGCTCTCTTTTGACGGCTTAATGAGTAGCTTGCCGTCGTACTTGCGGATATTTTGCCCTAAGAAATCGAACCCCTCTTCGATATGGGTGATTTTGGTTTTCTCTTGCGAGAGTTCCAAACCCCGAGCTGCCAGAAACTTGGTAATCAGGGGTTTAACTTCATTTTCTAACAACTCTTTTGAGTAGCCAGTCATAATGAAGTCGTCTGCATACCGAATCAGATTGACCTTCTAGGTGAATCGTTTTCCATCAACCGTTTTCCGTTTGAAGCCTTTGGTTAACAGGCATTCGAGGTCATCCAGGGTCATATTCATCAACGTTGGCGAGATGGGGCCGCCCTGCGGTGTCCCTGCCTCTGTTGGGTAGAGGGTCTTGTTGTCAATGAACCCAGCCTTCAGCCACTTGCGGAGCGTTACCTTGTCCGTGGGGATATGGTTCAGCATCCACTCGTGCTGAATCGTGTCGAAGCAGGCTTTGATGTCACCTTCCAGAATCCACTGAGCAGACGCTTTTGTTCCGAGGGAGTTAAAGCACCCTTCAATGGCGTCTGCCGTGCTTCGTTCTGGCCTGAACCCATACGAGTTCTTATCCGCTGTGGTCTCCGCGACGGGTTCGAGAGCCAGCAGGTAAAGTGCCTGCATCGCTCTATCCTTCATCGTGGGAATACCCAGCGGGCGCATCTTGCCATTGCTCTTAGGGATGTACACCCGCCTCAGCGGGCTTGGTTTGTAACCATGCCGTTTGAGGGACACGATGGCTTGAGATTTGGCCGCCGGGGTGGACCAGGTTGCCCCGTCTACACCCGGCGTGTTCTTGCCTTGATTCTCCGTCACTCGCCTGACAGCTAAAGCTTTGGCCGAGAACGAGTGGGTCAGCGTCCACTGCAAGGCTTTCACCTTGCCATGTCGGCCTTCCTGTGTCGCCTTTACAATACGCGCCTGGAGTTTCCTCACCGTTTGGTAGCACTTGGCCCAGTCGATGCTGTGCCAGTCCACGTTTGAGTGGGAGGATGCACACGCTTTAGCGTTCATTTGCCTTTCCTCCTTAAGAGATTCTTCAAGCTCCCTTGTAACGAACAACCATACGGAAGTCTGCCCGCTTTCGCGTGGGGTGATGTCGCGGCTGCTCAACCCCTATCTGCCCCATTACAGAGCAGCGTTCGCTTTCTCCGCGCTCCTCTACCCACAGCCCTATCGGCCCGCCTTGCGGCTTGCTTTCCTTTACAGGAGGACTATGGGCTTACCGTGTTTCATCTAAGTAACAACGATGGGTTAGACCCTGCCTCTTCACCGGTGGCCGTTTTATCCGTGTAACCCCAGCCAAGAACAGGGTTAACTGAGCCACGTACCTTTTGGTTCAAGCCTGTCAGCGTCTTTGGCTTGTTCTTGATGACGATGTTTATCAGCAGTTCACATGTGTTGGTCATACCATCGAGCCCAGTCCCCTGACCGCTTTACGCTAGCAGCCAACGCTTTTACCTCACGGTTCGTGCGTAATCTTTCGATTCGGGTACTCTTTTCTCGGCAGCTTCACACCAGAGCGTTACCACCCTCGCATGTGCCGATAGGCTACTGTTGACGGAACAACAGGTTTTGTCGTCAGAGACGCAAAACAATTACTTAGACGACTTCACGTCGCACCCTGACCTTCAAGCCGCACGGAGCACCTCCACCTCGGGCAGCTCGCCCGCTACCAAAGCTTCCCTGACGGCTTTCTCCAGGTTGACGACCGCGAGCTTGAGTTCGTAGGCGTGAAGCCGCTGCGAGCGGAGCTTCTTGACCATCTCCTCGGCTAGTGCGTGCTCCCACAACCACGTCTTCCACGAGTTGTGGAGCGGCAGGCGGAGCTGCCGAGACAACAGCGTGTAGAAGCACTCTGGCAGGTCCTCTTCGTGTTCGCAGATGACCAGCTCGCCTCGCAGCACGGTTTTCGAGAGCAGGAGGCCGTGGAAAGCGCCGGACGGGAGGCGTTCGGTCAGCAGCTTGCCGCCGTCTTGCGGGTTCATGCGGACGCTCCAGGTCCTTACCTCGTCGTGAAGGACAGTATTTTCACCTTTCATAAGCCGCGCCCAGATGGCCTTGACCGCCTCGCGTGAGCCGACCAGCGACAGGAGGTGAGCGTAGCCTTCTCTGCCGGTGCCGAACACGGCCTCGTCGACGTGGCACGCAAAGCCCTTAGTCTTTAGTAGCGGGACCATAACTTTACCGTTCGAGCCGGAGCGACAACCAGCGGGTCCCGTAACGTGCGGCGGCTCGCCTGTGGGCGGGCCGAGCGGCGGAGAGCGACGTGAAGCGCCGGGTGCGACCTGTTTTGCGGTAGGTGAGTACCCAGCCTTTTGCCTGTCCAGCCTTACCATCAGCGTGTTTGTCCATATGAGGCACCTTCCTTTCGAGAAGTTGCCCCCGTGCTGCTCGCGCGAGCGAGCGTCCTTTTTAAGTTGTGTACGGAGCTTGATGCTCAGGGCTGGTCGTGCGTCCGTTTGGTGCGTCTCACCCAGCGATAAACGAACCAAGAAGGAACCGACACGAACCAGAAGAACGTCAAAAACGTGTCGACAATGCTTTGCCTGAACACCGATGATATAGGTCTCGGCAGGCCGTAGGGTTTGAGCCGGAAACGGTCCTCTGCTCCCGCCCAGAGGGTTAGGAGAAACCCCGACCAGTAGACGACGAATAGTACGGTCTCCAGAATGTTGTTCACACCGATCCTCTCGGCGACTACAAGCGGTGTAACCGTCTCTCATTCTCGTCACCGTCGTACAAGCGGGGTCGCCTCAGTTGAGGTTTTGCTGCTCCGCTCGCCTTTTAAGTAGTCCGTCGATACGCCGGACGATGCTGTCGAGGGTTGCCTGCGCTTCCTTGGAATCTTGTAAGCTCACCTGCACGTCGTTCTCGCCGAACTCGAGCCGGGGCTCGCCGTTACCCAGCCGCTCACGCACGAAGGTCAAACCCTGCACGTAACCGCTGAGCTGCGCGACCTTGGTCTCGAGGGCCAGGTAGAGCGCCAGTTCATCTCGCTCGAACGCTCTACTACGCTCGGCCTTAAGGCGTTCGAGCGCGATCTGAGCGTCTTCGAGGCTCCGGTCGAGTTCAGGCAAGATGCCGTCCAGTTCGTCTAAATCGTCACGGTAGTCTTCACCTGGCAGCGCGCTGCCGAGGATAAACACCTCATCGTCCGCTTCATAATAGACCTGGCGTTTGACATCGTGCTCGTCCTCGGTCTCGAACAGCCCGTCTCGGTCTTTATCTTTCATGAGCTTTAGCATAACGTTGTCTCCTCGTTTGGGTGTAAGAAAGGGAGAAGAACCTAAACCAGGTTTAGGTTCAGGTTCTTCGTCGACACGTTATACGAGATAACGTGCCCGCCTGAGTGCTCAGGTCTTAGGCAGCGTTCACAGTCTGCTCGAGCTTCTCAAAGCCGTCTATGATGCTCGGAATCATCCGGGCATTCTTGGCTGCTTCAAGTCTCGCGTGGGCAAGAGCTGCGACAACACCTTTCGGCGCTTTACTTTCACCTTGCTCGAGCTGCGTTTCAAGCAAGGTGACGATGGTCTCGGGAACGTCGGCTTCCGCTTCGTCCCTGACCTCGGCATCATCGGCGGCGAGAAGCTCACTACGAGCTTTCACCTCAGCGGTGACTTTCTCGGTCGTTTTGCGACTTTCGAGCCACCTGTCCGATGGTGCTTCTGTGGGCCAGCGAGGACCCTGGGTACGTGGTGCCGGTTGTACCCTTACGCCTTTGCCAAGCACCTCTGCCCAGTAACCTGCACTCCCACCGCGACCACATTTCTGCGGCGGCAGCGGGGGCACGAAGTCACTTACCTTCGGCCCGCCTGCCAGCTCAGCTAACGCGTCCTGGTAACTTACTTCACCCGCTTCGGAGACAAGCTCGTCGGCACGTTCGGCGACCAGAGCGCGTTCTTCGATGTCGTCTTCATCACCAAAGTGGGGTGACGAAAGCGGATCGAGGTTGCGGCTGGTGTCTCTGACAAACCGCGCGTGCTCAAAGCTCGGGGCTGAAGCACCGAACAAAGAAACGCGGCGTATCGGATCACGGGCGTCGAGTTCGGCGGCTTCTTTCCAGGTGATGTCGGCCTTGTACCCAAGACGCTGTATCACCCCGAAGTCCCGACCGCTGTTCTGCATGAAGTCTTCTTCAAGGTCCCACGGCGCGACTTTGGTCAGCGTAAGTGACCTGGTCAGCGGGTGGGTGCGTTTGACGAGCGTGTGCCAGCCATTTCTGGAGGCGGACTGCTCATCCCACAGCTCTCGAAGAAGCTCTTTGAGAACGCGGCGGTGGTTTCTCTTGCAGCGGAGGTCTAAACGACCCGAAGCTGCTGCGGGGGCGACTTTGTTCACCACGAACTTGGCGAAGTTCGGATTGTTACGCAGCCGCTGCCCGAACTCTTTCCTGACCATCTGCTCACGCGAACGCCGGTTGACGTCGTCAGCAGAGGACGAGTAAAAAGAGAAGAGCACCACATCCGAATTCACGAGGCGGACGAGGAGCCTCATGGCGAGAGGGCGGACGTCATCGGGACAGACAAGTCGAACGTTTCCGTCCAACACATCTGCTGCTCTCTTACGAGCTTCCTGGGCAAACTTGGCGTCTGCCTGATAGCGCCCCAGAAACCCTTTGACACTCTGACCAAACACAAACGTATCCTCCTGCTGGTTTTGCATGTCTTTCCCCTTCCCCTGCTTGAATTCAGACAAACCTGAGACTTGGCAGTTTGGCTTGTCTGTCGTGAGCCTAGCAAGCCCTGAATGTTCTTGTGCTGTTAAGGTTCTATTACGCGAGGGACGCAAATACAGCACAGATGCCGAATACGGATTGCACCCCTCGAAAGTTGGTGCTACACTCCAGGAGCATTTCGGTCTTCTGGACCTACTTGAATTACCAGGCGGCAGAGTTTTCTTGGCAGTTGCTCACCGCCTGGGCTTTTTTTGCCCCGACAATAAAAAAGCCTCGCGTGGGGGCTCGAGCACTACAAGGGTGGTGAGGCTACGCGTCGAACAGCTCTCTAATCGGTAGTTGCCATCCCGGTACGACCTCGCCGCCGTCGAGGGTGTCGTCTACATCCAGCACCTTGACATCGGCGTCGGGGGTGTGAACCGAAACCTGCTGCCTGCGCGGATTGACGACGACCATGCCGGAACCCGCTTCCAGCCACTCGGCCACCTTGTCGCTTACCTCGGTATAGAGGTCGTTAGGGGAGACGACCTCCACGGCTAGGTCGGGCGCACCGGGCCAGTAGCCCTGCACCGGACCAACTTCGTCGAGTCGCTTCCGGCTGATGAAGGCGGCGTCGGGGGCGCGGACGGTGTCGGGATTGCTGGCGAGCTTGAAGCCAGTCTCGGCGGCATAAACCTCGCCGAGCTTGTTGGCCCTTAGTGAGTATCGAGGAGTGTCCCAAAGTTCATCGCTAAATTTCCGTGTTCATTTGTGGTGGGCTGCACTCGAGTGGTCGCGTCTACCTCCTTTTTTTTGGTTCTTACCGTATTAGGAAGCTAGAGCCTTAAAGGTAAGACTGCACGGCACGTGCGGTGTTTAACGGTACTTCACGCTCCTGTCGACCTCGGAGACGGTGTGCGCTTTGTTGCCTTCGCGCTTTATAACCGTTCTCGCCACACCCTTCGTTAGCCTAAGTGGCAGCCCTTCTTACCGAACCGCACGCGTCGAGAGTTAAAGGAATCTCCTTCAAGCCGTCTTCGTCCTAGCGGGAGTTCCCACAGTTCTAGCCCGGTTGCGTAGGCAGCTGAGCGGAAGGTTACTTCAGCAACCTCTTCGGCGGCGACCCCAGCAAGTTGGGCATCATGACGTCTTTGCAACACGCATGTCTGTGTGAAGCCACTTTCTTTGTAATCTATGAAAAACTTGCCGACGTGACCGTTCTGGTTCACCGCCCCATCGTCCGCCCGACAATCTGCTGGATCGACTTCATTCCCTCTCTGACCACCGCGCCTAACACACCCCACATCATTACGCTCGCAGATACCCGGTTTCATACCGACTGGGCTGCCGTCCCCGAAGGCTACGCGATCCCACACGTCAAAGGCGTACCACTTCCCGGCACCAACGACTTGACGCTCGAAACCTTTACCGGCAGACCATGAAGCGGCTCCTGGTGTTCTTGCTAGTCACGTCTTTTGCTACGGCCCAGGATGCGCCGACACCTTTCGACGAACCCGTCGTCGCGTCGGTCGCCGGAGCCGGGGCGATCATTCAGGCCGTCGTCGGAGCGAAAGAACATGTCTTTTATCTGACGCCTGAACTGAACAGTCGGGCACTCAAGGGTGAACTTGCCCGCCTTGCCCGGAACGTCGAGGTCTACGTGGTCGTCACCGAGGGTCGTGTCGAGGGTGCCGAGGCACTGGTCGCTGCCGGTGTTCAGGTCAGGACACTGCCACGAACCGCCGAAGGGCTGTTGCTTATCGACTATACGAAGCTCTTCGTCGGCGGCATCCTCACCGGCCTCGGCCAGGAAGCGACCTATGTCGACCTGGAAGCTTACGGCAACGACGTCGTCGTCCAGCAGCTCAGGGGGATCTGGCAGGCGGCCACCCCGTTGGGAGAGACCCCGTGAACGAACAAAAGCCCGACTCCCAGGTTCAGCGCGAAACCCTAAAGCTGGTTTTGGGAGCAAGCCATGCGTAGAACCTCGAGCACGGTTCTATTAAGCGTCTTCATGGTTCTCGGTACCGCCCGCGCCCAGTTCCCCGATATCCCCCCCGGTCACTACGCTGAAACAGCAATTACCCAGCTGACCAACCTGGGTATCGTCACCGGGTTTCCCGACGGGCTCTTCCGGGGAGTGAGGTGTGGCAACAGCTTGCGGACGTCGAAATGGCGCTTGAAGCATTCGAGCAACGCCAAGTCCAAACCGCGCAGACGACGGAGAAGCTGGGGCGGCTCGAGGCGCGGCTGGCGGAACCCGAAGACCTGCTGATCAGGGTCGACAGCCGTACCCAAACCATGTCGGCAACCCAGAGTGCAATAGGGGAGATGCGAGCGGAGTTGACCGGAGTTCAGGAGAGTTTGACAAAGCTTGCCCAGAACGGCAAAGGTCGCCTTGAAGGGGTAGAAAACCAGCTGAACGCTCTGGAAACGCAACTTGCTACCCTCTCGGCTTCGCTCAGGTTGTTCGAGCAAGAGCAGAACAAGCTTAATAATGTTGTCGCCGACAGGCTTGTCAAAAAGCAAACGAGCGAACCGCTGGCTTTACTTACAATGGGTGGCGGGGTCGCCGGCAACGAGCCCGACTTTCTCGTCGGCCTCACCGCCCGAACAGACGTAGGCCAGGCCAGCCTTAGCGCCGACCGCCGGGGCGTCGCTGCGTATGGCGAAGCCGCTGTCCTCCCTGCCCTGGCGCTTTTTGGACGCTATACGCAGCACGCCCTTGCGCCTCAGGGGATTTCCGATGTTCGTTACGCAGCCGCGTCGGGTATTACCGCATCGCTTTACGGAGGTTATGACGGGGGCGTCGTGGTCGGAATCGACCTGACCCATGACGGGCGCGGCGAGGGCGCGCTGCTTGCAGGCGTCGATCTCTCGCTAGCTGCACTTACGAATCTCGAGGGTGAGACGGGTTTCGGCAGCGACCTGTTGTTCCAGGCGGCGACCAGTTACACCTTTCTGAGAGGATCCTTCGAGGTAACGCCTACCGCCCTGTTTCGCACAAGACTTGGCAACGACGCCTATACCGTATATGGGGGTCGGCTCGGCATTGCTTACCTGGCTGATGCGTTGACCGCAACTCTGTCCGCACGTTACGAGGTGGCCACGGATGATACAACCAGCACTGGACTTCCAGAAGCCAGACTGCACGTCGTGTTTCCCAGCGGCGCATTTTTTACCCTGGCCCTGGGTTCCGACCTGCCCGAGTTGTCGGCTCCTCCAAGCTTCAACGTACTCTCGCCGCTCGAGGTCGAGACCAGTGACTTTGGAGTGCGTGCGGGAATAACCGTGTCGCTAGACGAGCTTCTGCGGTGAGAATCATCTTGGTCTTCCTGGTACTACTTACAGGCTGTGTGTTCGAGCGCAGTACGGGTTCGGTGCTCCAGCTCGAGGTAAGCCGCTATCCGCAGCAGGTCGAGGTAGGAACGAGCTTCGAGGTAGTGATCGATGTCTTCGGTATTCGTGAGCCGCTCGAGGTTGCGGTGACACCGGTCGAAGGGTTGCGTATCGACGAGACGGTCGGGGGAACTTTCGTGATGCTTGAAGTTACGGTCGACGCTTCGGCGACGCCCGGTGTGACGTCGATTCCGATTACCTTGCGCTCGGGTGTTCGGGAAGGGGAGATCGTCGTTGGGTTTGAAGTTCTGCCTAAAACAAAGCCCTGATTGTCGTATTGCTCTACTCGCTTGCATATGTCAGCGCCCTTGGGGATGAAGGTTAGAGATTATGTGCAGACCAATCGGAGCGAGATGAGATAAATTTCAGGCTCAGAGAAAAGGGCGGCAAGGCGCGTGAGGTGGTGGTGCATCATCTGGCGCGGGGGCATTTAGACGACTATCTCAAGGACGCAGGTATTGAAGGAAAAATAGTACGCATAGTACCAAGTTCGTTTGCAACGACCCTGGCACCAGGTTCAGGCCCGGCATCGAACACGAAGACGACGACAAGGGTTACAGCTATATGCGGGTCAGAGCTTGTTGCAGCCTTCACGCGAAAGTCTAAAACCACATAGGTCAAGGAACCTATAAGACAAGAACCATCCTCAAGGGCAATCTGATCCTGCTCGAGGTCGCTAAACTGCCAAAAGAAACCCACAAGCCTTGGGCTTTCTGATTGTCTTAGTCCGTTTCCTTGGACAAAATTAATAGGGTTTAGAATTCTGCCAGGGAGAGATATCGTGTCAGAAGGTAAAATGGTAGTCAGGCAGTACCCGATGGAGTTCAAGGTCGATGCGGCCAAACTAGTCGAGGAGAAGGGCTATACCGTTTCAGAAGCCGCTAATAGCCTGGAGATTTCTCAAGCGAACCTCACCAAGTGGCGTAAACAGTATCGTGAGGGACGTTTACTACCCGGCCACAGGAGAGCCAAACCAACTGCTGAGGAGGTCGAGTTGCGGCGCTTGCAGAGCGAGGTGAAGCGGCTTGAAATGGAGTTAGTAACTGTAAAAAAGGCTACCATTTATTTTACGAGGCACTCGACCTGGGGTGTGCCTTCATCGAGACGCACAAGGGTGAGTTCTCGGTTGGCATGCTTTGTGGGGTGTTTGGGGTACCAAGAAGTAGCTACTATTACGCCCTTCGGCGGCGGCAAGTGCCAAGTAAACGCGAAAAAGCTAATCTTGCACTGCTCGGGCAGATCAAAACGGTGTTTACCAAGCGCAAGTGGTGCTACGGCGATCCTCGGGTTCACGCCGAACTCAACAAGCAAGAAGTGCCCTGCTCGCTGGCCCGGTTAAGCCCGATCAGGTGTGGCAAGCCGATCTAACCTACATCCGGGTCGAGCACGGCTTCGTCTACCTAGCTTGTGTGCTGGACGGCTTTACACGTGAAATCGTTGGCTGGGCGGTGTCGAAGTTCATGAACGCCGACTTGCCCTTGACCGCTCTCAACATCGCCCTGGCCGTACGTCGTCCTGCCCCCGGTCTTTTACATCACTCTGATCAGCGGACAGGCCCGGAAGGTGCCGTTTTGTCCAAGACAAGGGGTGCAATACGCCAGCCGAACATACGTTGAGCGATTACGAACCGCAGGTATCACCCCAAGTATGTCCAGGAAGGGAAACCCCTACGACAATGCCCGCCTCGAGAGCTTTTACAAAACGCTAAAAACCGAGGAGGTCGATCTGCAAAATTATCTCGGCCTAGAAGACGCCAGACAGAACCTCGACCGCTTCATTGGCAAGTGCTACAACCACGAGCGTCTGCACTCGAGTCTCGGCTATGTCCCACCCGCCGAGTTCGCCGCCAGGTATCATTCAGCATAGAAGTGACTTGACCTCTGGTACGGTCTTTTGGGTTCACTCCAAAAGGTTACCTAACACCTCCTATGATGAGGTTAGGCACGGCGTACGCATGTCTGAACGGATTATGCCAATGGATCGGCAGCCTGATATCCGGCGATGCGCTGTGCCCTACTCATGGCGGGGTGTGCAAATCAACTTATGGCTGTAGAAACTCGGCTGACGGAACCTGGGCAACACCCCAAGCTCGTTATACAGACAGAACCATTCAAGCTATGAGAGGGTAGATAATGCCTAATTAACACTTCGCCTTAGCAGCTACCCCGTTACACAGACAATGCTTTCATCACGGCTCTCAGCGTCGCAGCAATCTCGCCTACCCCGCCTTCGTCCTTACCGAGTTCACCCTCACCGAGTAGCGCTGCTTGTAAAGTGGTGCCGGTAGCATTCCATCCCGTCACCAGCATTCCTGGCAGGCGCGCTGCAGCATCCTGATTTTCGGCCACCGTCCGGGCATAGGCCAAAAACGAGCGCGCGACCTCCGGGTTTCGCCACGAACACGGCCAGACGGTAAACCCGCGTTCCAAAAAGAGATCTACTGAGGCGTAGGCGGGCAGGGGCTCGTAGTGCCAATCGCACAAGATAATGTCGTTGGGAATCCCATCTAGAGCGCGGTAGGTACCGTAAACATCACCCTCCCATTCGCTGTAGCCGAGGCTGCGGGCGTCAACGAGCCGGTCAGCCCACATGAGCATCTGGGCACCGCGCTTGCCGACCAAATGCTCATGAAGCGCGCGGGTCGTCTGCGCGAATAGCTCGGCCCGGTCCTTGCCCCGGCAGCGCGGACAGTGCTCGTCAGCCAGCGTAAAAACTTCGTCCAGACCGACGTGCAGCGCGTCGGCCTCAAACGCCTCTAGCAGCTCATCGACCAGGTCCAAGACCAGCGGCAAGACTTCCGGATGCAGCGGGCACCAACTCCGGCAATAGATCTCCGGCCACTTGGCCCCTTCGGGCACGTGCGGAGTCTCGTCGAACTCCGGGTAGGCGCGTAGAAGTGAATTGGGCGCGCCGCCCCAGCCCTGATGGCCCAGGCATTCAAAGAGCGGAATCAGCCGGATGCCGTGCTCGCGGCAGAGCCGAGCGAGGTCGCGGGCGTCGGATTTGGTGAGCGTCCCACCGCTGACCTCCGGATGACTCTTGAAAGTGAACGAGGTGTTGCACTCGAGCACCAAAGTATTGACGCCTAGAGGCGCAAGGGCTTCCGAAATCACGCGTTTAAGCGCCCCCACCTCCTCGTGCTGTCCAAATCGGAGATGAAAGCCTTTGAGCTGAGCTGATTGGGGTGTGGCGGCTGTCATAGTGCTCCCTTCTCTAGCGGATGTCATTTAGCTTGAGCTGAATCCACCCTAAAAATGCTTTCTGATACGCACTTTAGGTGATAAAGTTTTACTACGCACAGGTGAGCACGCAACGTGCTGCAGGCGTAGCCCTTAACCTATATGGCGTAAAACCTATGCGAATCCAACTTAGTCATTACGCAAACCGCCGTAAACATACTTAACGGCGGCGATGACGGCTCGGTCGGTTCACGCCGCCTCGCCCGGTACAAGGCCGACGGCGCGGCGCGCGCCACACGACTCGCGGATTTTGAGTTCAGTCGGCAAGATGACCTGGCTGGACAGACGCAGCTTGCCTTCGGCGCGGTCAATGAGCAAATGCGCGGCTCTAAACCCAAGATCATAACGAGGCTGACGCACGCTCGTAAGCGCTACGCTCAGTTGACTGACAATCGGCAGGTCATCGAAACTGACCAAGGCTAGATCGTCGGGTATGGCGCAGCCCGCGAGCTTGGCGGCGCGGACGAACAAGATCGCGGTACGGTCGTTGACAACGAACGCCGCCGTAGGCTGTTCGCGTTGCCTGAAAAAGCTCAGGTAGGCCCTGGCTTCGTCCTCCGAACCGGGCGTGCCGCCGTAAAACCATTCTTTTACAAAAGGGACGCGGTAGTCCGAGAGCGCCTTGCGGTAGCCCTGCCACCGCTCCCAAACCGAGCTGACCGACAGGGTGTCGACGCCCGCGTTGTAGTGCACGAAGGCGACCCTGCGGTGCCCCAGCAAGATCAGGTGTTCGGTAGCTCGGTAAGCGCCGCCGACATTGTCGACCCCGACGAAATCGGTCTCAATGTCGCGGTGGCGACGGTCGACGAGCACGAATGGCGTTGGCAACTGCTCCAGTAGCGGCACCGTCGTCTCCGGCGTGTGGGCGAAGACGACTAGCCCCGCACAACCCGCCTGGACGAGCCGCTCGACTTCATAGCGTTCTTGCGCCCCACTTTCGTGAGAGTAACCGAAGCCGACCCCGTAGTCGCGGGAAAGGCAAGCCGCACGGACGCCGCGCATGATATCGGTAAAAAAAACTTCGTGCCCGTCGCCGTAGGGCAAGATAGCGCCGATGTGGCGGCCCTCACCCGCTGCCGGTCGTGAGGCGCCGGGCAGGGCCGGTGAGTCTTTGACAAAGGTGCCACGACCGGGCGCACGTTCGATGAGGTGGGCTTCGGTAAGCGCCTTCAGCGCCTGCCGCACGGTGCCCCGGCTGACTCCGAAGGTAGCCCCGATAACCGTCTCGGGCGGGAGCTGTGTGCCTGGCGTCAGCGCACCCTCAGCCATTTGATCCCTAAAATGTTCAAACAACTGTTGATGTAGAGTACGCGTGTGCTTGACCGGATCACGTTTCGACATGTTGGCTCCCGCAAATACTTAAAGGCTTGTCCACTGAGCTAAGATTAATCCGGCCTCTTGACAAGTTATATCATGCACGCTACTTTGTCTATACCAATAATAGATTTTGTTTGTACCAATAGCTCGTTAGGCGGGCCAAATGGAGAGGGAGGACCCTATACGACCATCCGATTAGTTCAGTTTCAAAGCACACCCGTAGCTACCCACCGTCAGGTATCTCATGCTCATTTGAGCTGCTGAATACACCCTTAGAGGAGAGCCGTATGAAGTACATCGTTTGGTTTATGCTCGCTGTAGCACCCTTGTTTCAGGCTGGCGCGCAGTCCGCGACACTTCGGCTGGCCGACTGGCCGCTCGCTGGGATGCCGACGGCTGAAGAGCAGGCGACGAGTCCTTCGTCAAAAGCGTATGCCGAGGTGCTCACCAGCTGGTTAGAGGCCAACCCCGACGTGTCGCTCGAGACCATCTCGTTCAGCCAATGGGATCAGCAGGCGCTCGTCACCGGGATTTCGGGCGGCGCGGTCTCGACGTATTATCCCGGTCAGGTGCTGGGGGGCTGGAACCCGGTGGCGATGCACACCGCCTTTAAGCAGGGGTTGGCCGCCGACGTAACTGAGCTGGTCGAAAAGTACGGCGTGTTAGACGAGATCAGCCCCGAAGCTCGAGTGTTCTACGAGAACGAGCGGCTCGAGGGACGCTTCTACGGGCTTCCGGTTGATTTCACCGTTTCTCAGGGCATCTACTACCGTAAGGATTTGGTCGAGCAGCTAGGCCTCGAGGAGCCCCATCCCGGCTGGACCTGGGAGGAGTTTCTTACGTTGGCCGCCGGATTGACCTCCGCCGACGAGGGCCGTGTCGGCGCGACGATTCAGGACTGGTTACCGCTAGAGCACGTCAACTCAGCGGGCAAGATAGTTGAGGAGGTACCCGCCCCCGAAACGAACTGGAACACCGCCTGGGTGCGGTCGCCGAGCTTTGACAGAGGAGTCGAGATTTTAGAGGGTTGGCGCAAGGCCATCTACGACGACAAAACCGTGCGGATCAGTCAAAACGCGGGCGATGAGGAACGCGCCACGCAGTTTATCAACGGTCAGGCCGGGATGTGGGCGGCAACGCCGAACTGGTACACCCGCTCGAGCACAGATGAGTTCGCCATGTCGAACCTCGCCGACCGGCTCGGCCGACCCGTCGAAGAGGTCGTAGGCTGGGTTGAGTTCCCCCGTGCGGAGAGCGGCGTCCCGACCCAAGGCCCGCTGGTCTTTTTGGCGTCGGTGGACCCGAACCTGAGTGAAACCGGTACTGACAAGGCCGTTGCCTTCTTTAATTACATGGTCTACGGCGAGGGAGCCGACCGGCAGAAGCAGCTCATCTTTGAGGCGACCCGAGACGCCCGCTACGTCTATCCCGACCCTTACGGTCCCGATCAGGTCGAGGGCATCCCCGTCTCCAAAGCTGACGTCTGGGGCGAAGGGTTTGTCGAGAACGTGGAGGCCGCCGCCTCGAACCCCATAGCACCGAACAAAAACGATTATGTTCCGGCTGAAGCCAATCCCGGTCCCAGTACCCAAGCACTCACCGACGCCTACAACACAGTGATTTACACCGAGGGTGAGCTGGACATCGCCGCCGAATATCAGCGCGCTTTAGACGTGGTGAACCAGACCGCGCAGGGCTACACCTCGAGCGTCCCCGACGAGGAGCTGCGCGCCGGAATGGCCGAATACTACGACGCGCTGTTGGCGTTCTACCAGGAGAACTACCCGGTGTACTACGAAAGCGTGCAGAAGCCACTTTACGACGAGTACATAGCTCCTGCCCTCGGCGACACCACCGCCAGCCGCTAATTTGGTCCGTCCTGCAAGAGGGTGGGGTATGAGCCCTACCCTGAACCACGAGGAGCCCGTGTGAAGTCACCCATTGCCGGAAGCCCTGACCTGCCGAGCGAAAACCAGACCAGCGTGGTGCCTGCGGCTCCGGCGAAGCAGGCACCACGCACCTTAAGCCGCCGCAACCGTTTCGAGAGCGCCCTCTTTACCCTGCCCGCCTTTTTATTTCAGCTCTCTTGGGGCTGGTACCCGCTACTGATCGCTTTTTTGATCACTTTTACAAACGCCCCTATGATCGGTTCCCCGCAGTTCGTCGGCTTGCAGAACTACCAGCGCGTCTGGAACGACCCGCTCGTCGCCGACGCCTTTCGGGTCACGCTCATCTATGCAGTGCTCTCTATCTTGCTGACGTTCGTCATCCCGATCATTGTGGCCGTCTTCTTGATGGAGATGCCCAGACGCCACCTGCGCTGGATGATGACGCTCTGGTTTTTGCCGCTTTCGGGAATCGCCAGTGCTGTGCTCTGGCGCTACTTTTACGACCGCGACATCGGTATTATTCAGCAACTTTTCACCGCTCTCGGCCTGCCCCGGCAGCAACTCCTGTTCGACCCCAACCTGGTCCTCTTCTGGCTGATCGTGCCGGGGTTTTTGCTCTTCGGGCCAGGGCTCATCTATATGGCGACGCTCCAGAGCGTGCCGCAGAGCTACTACGAAGCGGCTGAGGTCGAGGGCGCGCGGTTTTGGCGCAAGGTTTGGACCATCTCGCTGCCGCGTCTGCGCCCCATCATCGCTATGATGCTCACCTTCGCCATCATCGGCTCTTTGCAGACCTTTGAGTGGCCGCTCCTGATGACCGGTGGCGGTCCCGGTGGAGCCAGCCGCACGGTGGTCATCTACATCTACGACAAGCTCAAGATGCTCAACTACGCGGACGCCACCACACTGTCGGTCTATCTTTTTTTGGTCATCATGGCGCTGGTGGTTGCCTATAACACCTTTTTCAAGGCGGACCCCGACAAGTGAGGGTGCTCGGGGCTTCGACGAAGGGCACCGTTTCGTGCTGAACTATCTACCAAGCCTTAAGGAGGGTTAAGTGGCGCTATTCCCCACGGTTGGCCGCAAGCAGCCCCGGTTACGCATCAGTTGGTGGCTGCTGGTGGCGTTCTTGCTGCTCGGCATCCTCTTACACCTATTTCCCTTCTACTTCATGATCATCACCTCGTTCAAGGCGGCGCGTGAGGTGTTCGCCACGCCGCCGACTTGGTGGCCGGAGAACTTCACCACTGCCGCCTGGGAGTTGGTCTACCGGATCGCTACCGGGCAGGTCGCCGCCGTCTTGCCCTATCCGTTCTGGGTCTACCTTAAAAACTCGTTTATCCTGACCTTCGGCACGCTGCTTATCTCGTTGCCGGTCACCTCGCTGGCAGCCTACGCCAACAGCAAACTTCAGCGCGGTAGGGTCGCGCGCTGGTCGTTTCTATTTTTTATCGGCACCATCATGGTACCCGCCGTGGTGACGCTCATCCCGTCGTTCTTGCTGACGCGCAACTTTCCTTTCGCCCTGTCAACAGTACCCCTGATTCCCGGAACCGAAACACCTTTTCCAACGGTAAGCATCTGGGACACCTTCTGGGCGGTGATCTTGCCGGGGGTATTCGGTGCGTTCAACTACCTGCTCTTCAAGGGCTTTTTCGACACCATTCCCGATTCGGTCATTCAGGCGGCCCGGGTTGACGGCGGCAGCGAACTGAACATCTTCAGGCGGATCGTGTTGCCGATGAGCGTGCCGGTCTACGCCGTCGCTGCCTGGGGCCAATTCAGCGGCGTCTGGGACTCCTTTCTGTGGCCAATTCTGGTGTTACAGAGCCCGGAAAAGATTCCGACTTCAATCGCCATCTACGGGCTGATGGAGCGCCTCACCCTGTCAGGGGCGACGAACGCCGGCCAAGCTTTGGGTCAGTCACAGGCGATGGAGGAGCTTCTCGCCGCCGGGCTGTCATGGAACGGGCTGATGGTGCTGGGGATTTTGCAAACGCTGCCAATATTTATCATGTTCATCGTCTGCCGTGAATACTTACTCAGGGGCATTCGCATCCGGGGGCTTAAATAATGGCTGAGATCGAACTCAGAAACGTGACTAAATACTACGACGACCCCGACTCGGCCTCGTTCGTCGGCGACAAGAGACCGGCGCTGGGGCGTGTCAGCTTGACGATCCGGGAGGGCGAGACGCTCAGCGTGGTGGGGCCGTCGGGCTGCGGCAAGAGCACGCTCTTAAAGGTGGTGGCGGGGCTCGAGTTTCCCGACCGGGGCCAAGTGCTTTACGACGGACATGACTTTACCGACATTAGACCGAGAGACCGGGGGGTGGGGATGGTCTTTCAGGACTACGCCCTCTACCCGACCAAAAAGGGCGAGGGTAACCTCAAGTACTTTTTCGAGGTTCATGAGCGCAGCGAGGGCGAGATGCTACAAAAGGTCAAGGAGACCGCCGAACTGATGGGTGTCGGCTTTGAGCTGCTCCTCGGGCGGATTCCCGATACCCTCTCGGGCGGCGAAAAGCAGCGCGTCGCCATCGCGCGGTGCATCGTGCGCGACCCAAGCCTGTTCCTAATGGATGAGCCCATCTGCAACTTAGACGCCAAGCTGCGTGAACGCACCCGCGTCGAGATCAAAAAGCTGTTGCGCAAGTTTGCCGTCACTACGGTCTATATCACCCACGATCAGCAGGAGGCCGTGTTTATGGGCGACCGCATCGCGGTCATGCGCCAGGGCGCGCTAGAACAACTCGGCACCTACGACGACCTCTACTACGGACCGGTCAACGCTTTCGTAGCGACCTTCATCGGCGCGCCCGCCATGAGTTTGCTGCCCGCCACCGTCGAACGCGGCTCTTTACGCGTGGGCGAAGCACGGTGGGCACTGCCCCTAGAGCTTGCCGGGGTGCTGCCCGAAGGGTCGGTGCAGCTCGGGGTACGTCCCGAAGGGTGGCGGCTAGAGGCCGAGGGAGGTGCGCCGCTCGAGGTTCGTCACGTCGAGCGTCTCCCTACCGAAGGCTCGAGCTTCGTCAGCGGGACGCTGCTGGGGCAGCGAGTCACGGTACTGGCCCCGCTCGACACTCCTGAGCAGGCGAGCCTGCCGCTCCTACCGGACTGGGAACAGGCGTACTTCTTCTCGCCGGACGACGGGCGCGCGGTGCACACCCCGCAACCGCTCGAGCTTTTTTAGGGGGTTGGAGTGAGCGCCCTAACAGTTCGAAACCTCAGCAAACGCTTTGACGAGAAGGCGGCGGTTGACGGAGTCAGCTTTACGCTTGACGACGGAGAATTTTTGGCTGTCGTGGGACCATCCGGCTGCGGCAAGACCACCACCTTACGGATGCTCGTGGGGCTCGAGACCATCACCGGCGGTGAAGTACGCTTCGGCGAGCGGCGCGTCAACGACGTTCGCCCCCGCGACCGCAACGTGGCGATGGTTTTTCAAGACTATGCCATTTTCCCGCACCTGACGGTCTATGACAACATCGCCTACGGGCTGCGCTCGCGGGGTGCGCCGCGCTCGCTCGTGCAGGAGCGTGTACCGAGAGCGGCGGCAGCGTTTCGCATTGAAGGGCTTCTCAAACGCAAACCCCGGCAGCTCTCGGGCGGCGAGCGCCAGCGCGTTGCGCTCTCGCGGGCGATGGTCCGGGACGCCGAGGTTTACCTCTACGACGAACCCTTGTCGAATTTAGACGCGCAGCTCCGGCACGGCGCGCGCGAGGACATCCTCACGCTGCACCGGGAGAAGGGCAAACCGACCGTTTACGTCACTCACGATCAGTCCGAGGCAATGGCTCTAGGCGACCGCATCGCGGTGATGCGCGCCGGAAGGCTCGAGCAGCTCGGCAGTGGCGCGGAGCTGTACGAGCGCCCGCAAAACCTGTTCGTGGCTCACTTTATCGGCACCCCCTCGATGAACGTGTTCGACGTGCGGTTGGAGAGCGAGGCGGGCGCTCTCTACGCTCGTGGCGAAGCGTTCTCCCTGCGCCTGCCTCCTGAGATTGCCGACAAAGTAGCCTCGTACCGGGGCCGGACGGTCAAGCTCGGGGTGCGCCCGGAGGCGTTCGCGGTACCGAAGATGGCAACGTTCGAGGTAGACGAGGGCAACACGGTGGGAGGGCTCGTCGAGGTCATCGAACCCTCGGCGGGGGGCTGCACGGTTTATTTGAGTACTGTAGGGGAGACGCCCAAAGATTTCGTCGCCACCCTCAAGGTGCGCTTGCCGAGCCGCTACCTTGGGCAGGAGGTGCCGCTGGCGGTCAACCCCAAACGGCTGCACCTGTTCGACCCCGAGACGGAGCGTTCACTGCTCTATGGTTGACCGTGTAAGGGAGGCCCCGAGCGACCAGACCGGCTTTTTCTGGGGTGCGTTCAGCGACCTGCGCGAGAGCCTCGAGCGCCTGGTACTGCTCAATTTGGTCTGGTCGTCCCAACTCGTGCCGGGCCTTTTAGGGTTAGCCTTTCAGGAGTGGCCGCTGGCGCTGCGGGGCGTGCTGGTATTTTACAGCGCGGTCGTGGCCGTCCCGGCGACGCTGGTCGTCTACGCCCTCGTTGCAGGGCTGCTCGAGGGCGACGACATCCGTTACGAGACGGTTCGGGACGCCTTCGCCCGCACCAGCCGCGCGAGCTTCCAGAGCCTGGCTCCGCTCCTGTTGGGGTCAGCCGCCGTCGTCTGGCTGGCGCTGCAGCCGCTACCCTACGCTGCCGCAGTCGGGGTGCGGCTCCTGCTCCTGCTCACCCTCATGACGGCGCTCTACTGGGGGCCGCTCTTGGCTGCCGACCCACGCCTGTCGCCACCTGCGCTCGTGCGCGCCTCGAGCCGCCTGGTCCTAGCTTATCCCTGGCTGAGCCTGCAACTGGCCGCCGCCACGCTGCTGGGTGTCGTTGTGGCGGTCATCTCCGTCGGAGGATTTTTTCTCGTGTCCATAACGCTGCTGGCGCTCTTTCAGACGCGCGCGTGGCGCGACCTGGAGGAGAAGCGTGGCTGAACTGCGGGTGCACGACGTTTCCAAACGCTTGGGCGGTTATCTGGCTGTCGATGGTGTCTCGTTTACGGTGCGGGAGGGAGAGTTCTTCGTCTTACTGGGGCCGTCCGGCGGGGGCAAGAGCACTGTGCTGCGCCTTATCTGTGGGCTCGAGCAGCCCGACTCGGGCACCATCACGCTGGCTGAACGCGACGTCACGGCGCTCCCGCCGCGGCAGCGCAACCTCGGCATGGTTTTTCAGGATTACGGGCTTTACCCCAACATGGACGTTTTCGACAACATCGCTTACGGCTTGCAAGCTCGGGGTCTGGCGCGAGCTGAGGTCGAGCGCCGCGTGGGTGAAGCCGCGCAGAACTTAGGTTTGGGCGAGATGCTGCGGCGTTCGGTCGTTGACCTTTCCGGCGGCGAACAGCAGCGCGTCGCGCTCTCACGGGCGCTGGCTAAAGACGCGGACGCCTACCTCTACGACGAGCCCTTATCGAATTTGGACCCCAAACTCCGCTTCAAGGCGCGTCACGACATCATCAAGGTCCACCGCGCCAAGCGGCGTCCGAGCGTGTACGTCACCCACGACCAGGACGAAGCCTTTGCGATGGGCGACCGCATCGCGGTGATGGGGCCGGGAGGCCGCTTGCAGCAGGTCGGCAGCGGCGACGACCTGCTGGAGCGGCCGGCCAACCTGTTTGTGGCGGGATTTATCGGCAACCCACCCATGAACCTGCTGGAAGGGCGGCTCGAGCCGGGTCAGCGTGCGCGGGTCGTAGGCGAGGGATTCGAGCTTGAAGTTCCTCCACGTCTTGCGAGGGCGGTAGCGGCTCTGTCGGCGGAAAAGCTCGTCGTTGGCATTCGTCCCGACGGGCTGACGCCGGCTACAGGTCCAGGCGGCGTCAAGGGATATGTAAGCAAAGTCGAACCACTTATCGGCGAAACCGAGGTTGTGCTTATGTTGCCCTTAGGCAAACGGGTGTTGGTTCTTTTGCCTGAGCAGCTCGAGCCGCCGAAGACGGGTGATCTGTTGCGCGTGAGCGCCGATCCTACACGCCTCAGTCTCTTCGAGGTACAGCAGGGTCAGGCTCTATATACACCGCCATGAACACGTAGAGAGTGGAGTTACCCCGATTTAGTGGCTCTCCCGCATTAAGCGTGGTCAAGCTGCCAAGAATGTGCGCTGTCTAAGAAGGTCGAAGTTCGCGCGACCGTACATCATGCGCTTGATGAATTTGAGGCGCGTGACCTGCCCTTCGGTTTGGGCATTGCTCCAAGGTAGCGCCAGCGCCGAACGCACCGCTCGATAGTCTTGTCGGATTCCTGCGGCAAAGGTGCGTAGGGCGTTCACGCTGCTCTCTGCGCACGCCTCGAGCCAAGGATCGAGTACCTCGGGTTGCTTGTGCCGCACCATGTCTACAAACGTTCTGATTGCCTTGTAAACGTGAGCTACCTCTGTGTCTTGGAGTGCGCGAGCAAGTGTTGGTGCATCGCTCCCCTGCAATGCAGAAGGGTCTTTGACGAAAAGCCAGGCGAGCTGTTTACTTGACGGAAGCTTAGAGGTGGCTCCGTCAGTGTTTACAACAGCCGTTCTCTTTTCCGCTCTTATCCCCTCCAAATATCGTCCCGGCGTAGTGGGAGCGGGCGTTAGCCGCTTGTCGCGCATCCACTTCAACACCTGCCGCTTCGAGCCAGAGAAGCCCTGCTGCCGTATTTCGCGCCAAAGCTGGGAGGCGTTTTCACAGCCCGCTTGGTGACGCATGTTCAGATAACTCAGGTAGGGGTCGAGGATGCTGGGACCCGGTTGTCTTAGGTGTTCGGGGAAGTCTTCGGAATAGGCGTAGTTTCGCACCGTTTTGATGTCCATAGAAACCCCTCGACTGATAACCGAAAGATTTTTTCCCTCGTCATAGTGCCGTTTCACCTCTTGATAACGCGCTAAGCGCCTTTTTCGATTCTCCCGGCTAGCTACGGCCTCAGCTCTAGTACGCCGGTAGGCACGTGTGCGCCGTGACGCAACGTTTTCTAAAGCAACAGTGGGGCATTTGGGAGTTGCTTGAGCCGTTCGTAAACGCTGGGGAGATAACGTTCCAGCATCTGTCGCACGTTGAGAAGCAAGTGCCAACGATCTGCCACTTGCTCAGCTTGGGGCGCTCCTTCGCCTGCGGCTTTGGCATACTCGGCGGAGCGGTCGCGCGCGAGAATCTCGACGCCGGGATGGTCACGAAGCCAGGCTGAGACCGTTTCGCTCGTTCTGTCAGGTAAAAGGTCAACGACTTTGTGTTTTTCCAAATCCACCAGAATCGTGCCATACGTGCGCCCCTTACGCATGGCCCAGTCGTCTACGCCGAGCACACGGGGCGTCGCTGCAGCTACAACCGGGTTTTTGCGAACCAGGCGCAGCACGGTGTCTGGGCTTAAAGGCATGGCTAAACGTGACAACAACCGTGCGCCAGCCTCACCGCCCAGCGCGACCCCGACGGAACGCTGCGCCTCCAAAAGCCGGTAGGTGCGCCGGGCACGACAATCGAGAAGGTCAGGGAACTGCTCGGTGAACGTCCGCTTTTCACAGGCGGAGTTATGGCAGTAAAAGCGTCTGACGCTCAGCTGGAGCTGGACAAGGTACCCGCCCAAAGGCAGATCGGCGGGAGCGCGAAGGCAGAAACTATGGACGCGGCAACTTAGCTGCTGACAGTTTACACAGGCGGCGTGCTTCCCTTTTTTACGGGCCTGGATAACGAGCGTTTGCTGCGTTAATTCGTATCGTTCAGTGATGCAGTTCGGTAAAGGTAAAAGAGGCTTCACCGCCCATCTTGTACCGACGGATTGCCCAGTAGCAAGCGTGTTTAGACAAAAACTCTATCCGACCACGCTTAATGCGGGAGAGCCGATTTAGTGGATACCGGCGCGCTTGACGTAGCGTGAGGAAGACTAACAGCTTTATGCTTGATGAGGAGCAAGGACTTTAGTCTAAGCTGAACCTATGCACTTTGAGTACATAGTCGTTTAGTTCTTTAGCAGGTCAGTATCAATCCTGCTCGCTTGCGACAAAGCTTCAACCGGTGAGGTTATTCTCACCATAGCCGTACCCGGTAGCCCACAGCGGTTCGTCTTGCGCTACCGTTTTAGTTATAACTCAGTCTACCGGTAAACGGATGGTCCCCGAACAGCACGTCGGCGATTCCTGCCCCTTCGCTACCGGGCAACTAGGCAGCGACGAACGCGTCCCAGCTCTCCAACTCCTCGGTGATAATTAGGGGCCGACCTGAGAGGAGGATGACGAGCAGCTTGTTGCAGTGCTTACGGGTTCGGCGGATAAGCCCTAGGCCTCACTTAAATGCAGGTCGCTGCGGTCGAGAGGCGCATTATCGGCATTCTCGCCGACCGCGTAGAGACCGCGGCTCCCTTCCTGGTAGGGCACATCCTGTCAGGACCACAGCACGGGCGGCGTCGTACAACTAGACGAGAAAAGGTTACCGAGGTTGCCGAGTTCTTGCTGAAGTCGTGTTTGGGAGGCTGAAGCGGCTAGCGGACGCCACTAGCGTTTCGGATGCGTTGCGAAGAACTCCCAGATCAGTTGGGACGCGTCGATCTCCTGAGTCGCGGTCTCATCGTCACTTCCGGGCCAGCTATGGGTACCGCCGGTGATCGTGTAGAGCGTTACCTCGGTGTCAGCGCCGCAACCTGTATAGCTGAATTTTGCCACGTTCTCGCTTACCTGCTGCTCGGCGGGACCGCTGCGGCAGCCGTTTAGTCTCGCCCATGTCTGCGCCGCGAGCGGCACGGTGTAACCCCATCTTGGGTCGTCGCTGCCCTCGTAGGGGTTGGTGGTGTCGGCGTCGCCGTGGAAGGTAATCACGGGTACCGGTCGCCGTGGCCGACAGCTTTGCACCTCGGGAACGTTCGGGTCCGCCAGCGAAGGACGCCCGGCGCGCAGTCCTGAAACGGGCGCGACCGCTGCGATCTTCCCAGGCACCGCGCAGGCGAAGGCCGACGCCATCCTTCCTCCGCCCGAATGACCCGTCATGTAGACGCGCCTATCGTCGACGCAGCTGCGGGCGCTGACCTCGTCAATGACCTTTGAAAGGTAAGCAACGTCGTCGCGTGCATCGGGCGGCGGGTAGGCACCCGCCGTCGTGGGTACACCGGGCACGTTCCAGAGCCAGATGCGGTCCGGGTTCGGCGTCGCTGCCGGGATGTCGCCGTTCGGCGCGACCACGATAAACCTCTCCGCGTCGGCGACCGGGTCGAGGTTGCTGTATTCGGATTGCGTCTCGGCGTTGCCGTTGCTAAAGTGCAGATTGACAACCAGCGGCACCCTCTCCCGGGCGTTCAAACCGTCCGGTACATGCACGCGTACAGGGTACTGGGCACCCTGAAACCGCACCTGAATTGTCTGCGTTCCGGGCGCTAGGGTGCGGTTGCAGGAGCGTCCGGGGTTGCTCGCTGTTTCGGGAGCTGTGCTGCCAAGTGCGCCGGGTGTCGGAGGTGCGTTTGTCCCGGTTGCTACTGCGGTGACCAGGCCGAGCGCGCCGAACAAAACACAAAGACGTGCGGTAAATGACGAAATAGGCATAAGCGACTCCTTTGTCGGCGGGTGGGCAAGCCACGAAGAGATTGGCCGCCCGCTACTTCACGTAGTGTCACAGTGTTCCCTGAGCTAAGTTCAGAGCTTAAATAAGAACCGTTAGCTGAGCCAAATTGGGAAGCAAGGGTATCGAGAGCTTCTTGGGCTGTTGGGTGTAGGCGATGCGTCCAACTAGTAGGCCGACGGTGAAGTTAGCCAAGCTATGGTAGCGGGTGTGCTCGATAGTCGTTTGTGTATATCCTTTCGTAAATACCAAATGAGATGTTTAGTGCCAAGGTGCTCGAGAACAGTAACGTTGCTTGTCCCGCTATGAGAGCGAGCTTGCCGGGAATCAAGGCGGTTGCCCGCTACGCATCGTCACGTCCCTCTATTCACCGCCGTACACCGTCGCCTCGACAATCGACCACCAGTTCCCGGCGCTGCCTGTCTGGACGATGCGGACGTAGCGGGCTTCTTGTGACGCTACTGGGATACGCGTGATCGTCGCGCCTGTCCCCGTCGCCACGGGCGCACCCCAATTCTGCCCGTCGGTGGACAGGTAAAGTTCGAAGCGCCGGGGGTAATCGCCACTGCCCGTTCCAGCGTCTAGCTCGAGCCCCGTGAGCGTGTAGGGTTGACTCAGATCAAGCTCGAAAGTTTGCCCGGAGGTCTGCCCCTGCCCGGTAGCCCAGCGCGTACCGAGGTCTCCGTCAATAGCGTTCGCGGGCGGGTCGTAAGGAGCGTTAAAGACGGACGCGCTCGCCGTAAAATCGCTGCTGTCCAGGGGCGTACCGAGATTAGGCTCGGGTTCGGGCTCCGGCTCGGGCGGGGTATCGCTGATGGTGTAGGCGTCTAGTTCGACAATCGACCACCAGCTCCCGGAGTTGCCGGTTTGTACGATGCGGACGTAACGCGCCTCTTGCGGGCTGAAGGCGATGCGGGTGACGCTCGCCCCCGTTCCCTTGGCGACGGGTTCGCCCCAACTACTGCCGTCCAGCGACAAGTAGACTTCGTAACCACGCGGATAGTCGCCGCTGCCCGCGCCTGCGTTCAGGTCCAGCCCGGTGAGCAGGTAGGGCTGCGCCATGTCGATCTCGAAAAACTGACCGCTCGTTTGCCCTTCGCCTGTTGTCCAGCGTGTACCGAGGTCGCCGTCGATAGCATTTTGCGGCGGGTCGTAAGGCTCATTAAAAACTGAGGCGTTGACCTGCCAGTTGGCGCGGTTTATCTTGCGCTCGAGGTCGGGCGGCGAGTCTCCACCCTCATTTTGACTGAAGGTAAACCAGTTGAGTTTGGCAACGTCCGTACCTCCGCGAAACACCACGTACAGGTCGAAGGTACCGGGGCTGATAGACAGGGGCGCAACAACGGTCTTCCAAGACGGCCCGCCGCTGATGGTCGCGCTGCCTAGTAGTTGGCCGTCTACGCCACCTTCCCGGAACTCGATCTGTCCGCCGCTCGCTCCCGCCGCCACGCGCAGTTCGGCGCTCCGCGCCGCCTCCGCAAAGGTGACATTTTTGAAAATGAGATAGTCCCCGTCGCGGCTACTCGTCGCCACCAGCGTGTCGTCGTCCTGACGCTCGAAGCGCAGGCCCGACATCAGGCTGTAGTCCTCGGCCTCGATACGCTGCACCGTGTCGACGCTGCGGCTCTTATGGCTGGGTCCGTCCCACACGAAGGTCGCTACCGATTCGCCCGGCAGCGTATACACGAATGCCCGACCGCCCTCACGGACTTTGAAGGTTTTGGGCGTTTTGTTGACGTTGAGCGCGATCAGCGAACGGTAACCCCTCGGGTCGACGAAGGCGACGGTCTCGAGGTCGTTATAAACCGAGGTCGAACGGATACGCTGCGCCCCCGGTCCCGCCGCTTTGCCGCCGTGCCCAAGGGCATAAAACTCTTCATTATAGGTAACCTTGCCCGTTGAGCGGTCTATGGTGATGACGCCCCGGCAATCCTCACAGCCGCCGTTTGTGGGGCCGTGGTTTTCGTCAAGGGCTAAGTTCCAGAGCAGCACCGTTTTTGCCCAGCTGCGCGTCGCGCCGATAATCAAGTTTTGCACGTTGTAAACGAGGTTTTCGTTAAAGTTGGGCGCACCCTCGTAGCCTGAACATTCGGTAAAGTAGATATCTTTATCGGGATGGGCGTTTTTGACCGTGTCCTGGGCTGAAACGTCGCCGCCGTAACAGTGAAAGGCACTCCCCTGCACGTAGGCTTTAGCAGCACTGTCGCCAAGAACCTCAAGAGGATAGTCGATCAAGTCCCAGTTGTGGTCGAACGCCAAAATCCCCACGTCCAGCCCCTCGAGGGTCGGCCCGAGATGGTTTTTGACAAAGTCCGCCTGCTCGGAGGCAGACATGAGCATACTGGGGTACGTTTCGGGGCCGAACAGCGGCTCGTTTTGCACCGTCACCAAGTCAACGTTGACACCTTCGGCAGCGTAGGCTTGCAAGAACTTCTTAAAGTAGTCGGCGTAGCTGCCGTAATACTCGGGCTTTAGGCTGCCCGCAGGTAGCTGTCCGTTATCTTTCATCCAGGCGGGGGCACTCCAGGGCGTCGCCATCAAGGTCAGGTCGCCCGCGTAACGCGCCATCTCCCGTACCAGCGGCAAGATATACGCTTCGTCGTGCGCGACGCTGAACTGACTTTGGTCCGGGTCGGTTTTACCCTCGGGCAGGTCGTTGTAGGTGTAACTGCTGAGCGCAAAATCCGACGCGCCCATCGGCAGGCGGATCGCGCGTAAACCCGCTCCGTTTAGACGCCAGAACAGGGTTTTGAAAACGCGGTTGCGCTCGCCGGGGTTCAACTCATTCGCCAAAAGCCACGCTGACGAATCAGTCAGCGCCGCGCCGAAGCCCTCGATCTCCTGGTACGTCTGGTTGGCGTCGACGTCAATGGTTACGTCGGCAGCAGCGTCAACTGCCGCCGACATCTTGAGGGGACGCTCGCGGCTCAGCAAGTGCTGCCGGTCGCCGGTAGTCAGCCACACGGCAACTTTGCTGCCGCGCCCCAAGCCGAGCGTCTCGAGCCCCGCTGACTCCGTATGTTCACCTCCTTGGGTCTCTCCCGCTTGGGCCAGGGGTACTACGTTCTGCCGGCAAGCCGCTAGCGTCAAGGTAAAAACCATAAAGAGCAGGAGCAGCCCCCAGCACTGTTTGGACCGGTATGACATAAGAACGGGCACTGTTTTCACCGCCGTTTCCTCTAAATTTTTTCTACGCCGTTTATTTTACGTCATAAAAAAAGGGGCGTCAAGTCGGCTCGAATCAAAATTTCTAACCGGTACTTATTTGCCCTCCAAGGGTTCCGTCCCTCTCCTCGACCTGACGACTGACTTTGCGGCTCAAACCGCCCATTACGCTTGGGGGGTGCAGACCGGCAGTATAAGCAGTGAGGGTCGGTGCAGGAGCTGAATGCTTATCGGTAACTGCGGTGCGCTATACTCGGGGTGATGCCCAAACGTACAACCCGTGACCTGCGCTACCTAAACCGCCGCAGGGTACTCGAGACGCTCTACTTCGGCGGCCCCGTCACGCGGCTTGAACTCAGCGCACGGCTAGGTTTGAGCCCGGCGACGGTAACGAACGTCGTGTCCGACCTCTTGGGAGAGGGGCTTGTTTTAGAGACTGGAACGCTGGGCTCAAACGGCGGCAGACCCAGCGTGGCTCTGGGTGTCAACCCTCGGTACGGTTCCTTTATCGGCGTGGGCGTCGGTGAGACGCACATCCACTGCGACCTCTTCGACTTTACGCTGACCCCCCGCGACCACGTACGTTTCGACCTGACCGGCGTCGATCCCGACCCCGATTTGGTGAGGCGCTCTATCGGCGAGGGCGTTCGTACCTTGCTGGGGCGGAGCGGTTTGGCTCCCGCCGAGGTGAAGGGCGTCGGGATCGGAGTTCCCGGCATCGTCGATAGTGAGGGCCGGGTGTCCGTCTTCGCTCAGGCGTGGCACTGGGACCAGGTACCTCTTCAAGTGCAGCTCGAGGACGACCTGCGGCTGCCCATTTATCTCGATAACGGCGCGCAGTCGATGGCGCTGGCAGAGATGTGGTTTGGCGCGGGACGGGGTGTGGAAAACCTGGTGGTCGTGCTGTTAGGAACAGGGGTCGGGGCAGGCATCATCTTGGGGGGCAAGCTCTACCGCAGCCTCAGCAACAGCGCAGGCGAGTTCGGGCATACCTGCGTCAGCGTGGGCGGCTGGGCTTGCCGCTGCGGAGGGCGCGGCTGCGTCGAAGCCTACGTCGGGGCACCCGGTATCATCCGGCGTTGGCAGGGTGAGAGCCATGATATGGATCAGGTCGCGTCGGTAGAGGCGCTACGCGCAGCCTACGAAGCCGGTGACGCTAAAGCACAGGCTACCGTGTATGAGGTGGCCGAGTATCTAGGGGTGGGACTGGCGAACCTAGTCAACCTGATCAACCCGCGGCGCATCGTTTTGGGGGGCTGGGTCGGTGAGCTTTTGGGGGAGCCGTTGCTACCCGAAGTGCGCCGCGCCGTGTCCCGACAGGCGTTACGGGTACCGCTGGCCCACCTGAACATCGTTTTGAGCGATCTCAAGCGGGAGGCCGTCAGCAAAGGAGCGGCGGCGTTGGTGCTCGAAGATTTTTTACGTCAGGTTCCGGTTTCGTTAGACGAGTGGCCTTCCCCTGGGCGTGGCAAAGACGTTATTGCCGAAGAACTGCGGGAGATGCCCGGCAAAGACTTTCCGATTGCCAAATGACGAGCAGCCTCGGCATGGTGAGCATGTCGTAGCCCGAGTTTACTGACCGTCCTTCTGTCCGCTGACGCCTGCTAGTGCAGCTGGAGTGGGCGGAAATGGCGGTTGAGGGACTTGAACACGGGAAGCACCGGGCATGGCGGGAGGATTCCGTCAACTTATTTTGGCTAGAGCGGTGGCAAACTATGAAAGTTTACGCCATTTCGACATGCGGCTATCCTAACGAGGTGAATAAAAGTCTACTCCGCGAGGGGCCGCAATCCACCCAGCAAAATACCGACGTAACGCTCAACTTCTGCGTGAATTCCAGCGCGGTTGTCCATACCCAAACGGACAGCCACTTCAAAACCACAAAGTAACCGCCGCAGATCGTCAGCGTCAATGTCGGGTCGGATAGCCCCAGCTTGACGGGCATTCTCGAGCAGCCGGTTTAGAGCCACAAGGGTCGCCTTTTTTAGCTCTAAAGTCTCGACACAGGCGTTTTTAGGCGAGCGTAGCACAGCGGCGAGTCCAGCGTCCTCGAGCTGATAGGTCAGCGCAGCGTGAAGAAGACGCTTCAAGCCTACAGCGGAATCTTCGTCCGCCGCAGCTTGCGCCTCAGCGAGAAGCTGTTCAAAGCTGCCTAGTGCCAAGGACTCGAGCAGCACCTGCCGGTTGGGAAAATGCCGATAGACCGTCCCGACGCCAACGCCCGCGCGTTTGGCGATGGTATTCATCGGTAAGGTGTCATCGCCGGTCTCGAGCAGCTCACGGGCCACCTCGAGGACTCGGGTGCGGTTGCGAGCCGCGTCTGCACGCAGGTCATCGGCAGGAAGGGCTTGCTGCTCCACCTGTCTAGCTTAACAACTGGACATTCCCTCCATTTGTCTTGCGGAAAGCCGGATATGGCATCCGCTTAATGCTAGGCTCTTCTAACGGATGTTTTATCCGCTTATTTCTTAGATACGCTGAAGGAGCAGCAGATGAGCAAAGCTAGTCGCAGCACGCCTTTACCTCACACCCCTAGCCACACCGCGCTCGTTACAGGCGGTACCTCCGGCATTGGTCGCGCGACCGCGTTGGAACTCGCCCGTCAGGGTCTAACCGTCGTCATTACTGGCCATGATGTGGCGCGGACTCGAGCCGCAGTTGCCTTAATTCAGCAAGAGAGCGGCAACCATAGCGTCTCTTATCTGCTGGCCGACTTCTTCCGACCCACTAAGGTGCAGGCATTGGCCCAAACGTTTTTAGCCACGCACGACCGGCTGGACATCCTGATCAACAATGCGGGCGGTACCTTCTCCGAACGCAAGCTCACGCCGGACGGGTTTGAACGTACCTGGGCGCTCAACCATTTAGCTTATATGGGGTTGACCTTGGCTTTGTTACCGCTCCTCGAGGCCAGTGCCCCCGCCCGCATCGTCAACGTCGCTTCGGGGTTGTACGCCCGCACGCTCGAGTTCGACAACCTGCAAGGCGAGCGGCGCTACAGCATGGGCGGCGCTTACCTGCGTTCTAAACTCGCCAACCAACTTTTTACTTATGCGTTGGCTCGTCGCCTAGTCGGTACCGGCGTTACGGTCAACGCCGTTAATCCGGGCGTGATCAAGACGGGTTTGGCACGTGAAACTAGAGGTATGGATAAATTCATGAACCTGCTGATCACACCGCTCCAAAAAACGCCTGAGCAGGGCGCGTTTCCGTCTGTTTACATGGCGACCTCACCCGAGGTTGAAGGGGTGAGTGGACGGTTCTTCGACAAGAACAAATTCGTTGCGACCAAACCCGTAACTCACAATGAAGCTTTGCAAGAGCAGCTCTGGCAGGTCAGTTTGCAGCAACTCGGTCTGAATTCGGACGAGGCGGCCCTAAGCTCACGCTGCGTTCTAAGGCCTTCTACCTGAGCGGCAGCCAGCTTAGTTTTTCTTACCGCTTGCCCGAACTGGAGCATCGAGCATGAATACAAAGGTCATTGTTGATAAACCGGGCGCAATAGACGTGCTGAACCTAGTAGATGAGCTCGAGCCCGTTCCCAACAAGGGTGAGGTCAAAGTGCGGATTCTCGCCAGCGGCGTCGCTTTCGGCGACGTTATGCTGCGTCTGGGTATCGGTACCCCCGCCTCGGCTTATCCACTTACCCCCGGCTACGATGTGGTCGGCGTGGTCGAAGCCGTAGGGCCGGGTGCCGTAAAGTACAACGTCGGCGACCGAGTTGCCGGTCTCCCCGGCAAAGACGGCTACCAACAGTTTATCTGTCTGCCCGAGCACGAGCTGATACCGGTTCCGCAGGGCCTCGAGCCGGACGAGGTGGTCAGCGTCATCCTCAACTACACCACGGCGTACCAACTCTTGACGAGAGTAGCCCACCTAAAAGCAGGCGACAAGGCGCTGATTCATGGCGCGGCAGGTGGTGTTGGGACGGCAATGCTGCAACTCGCGCAGCTTATGGGCATCAACATGTACGGCACAGCGAGCACCGGCAAACTGGAACTGGTCGAGCAGTTAGGCGGTGTGCCTCTTGACTACCAGCGTACAGACTTCGTTAAGGAACTTTTAGAGATGCAACCAACCGGGGTACAGGCGGTTTTTGACCCTATCGGCGGCGCACAGCTGTCACGGTCGTACAAGGTGCTGGCCAAAAAGGGAACGCTGGTGATGTTTAACGTGGCCGCAGCGTCCCAGGGAAGGAATCCGACCCTGGCGCTGGTAGCGTCGGTTGCTCGGTTGTTCTGGCTCAAGCTTCGACCTGATACCCGACACGCCGAGACCTACCTGATAGAAGCGGCCAAAAGAAAGCGTCCTGAGCAGTTTCACAGTGACGTCGGCGCTCTTTTAGACTTACTTAAAGAGGACAAAATTAAACCGCAAATCGCGCAGGTACTGCCGCTGAGCGAGGTCAGAAAGGCACACGAGTTACTCCAAAACGCGAAAGTAACCGGCAAGATTGTCCTGCGCCCTTGAACCGGTCAAAGCAGGAGCCAAGATAAAAACTCGGCTCCATAAGTTGGAAAGCGTCCTAAGGTGACAGCACTAGTCCGTACCTAATCTTTCACTAACGGGCCGAGCTGTTTAGCAAACGGGTAACCGTCTTGGGCGTCCCAATCGAGTCGCCAGTCAAACACCCCTTTGACCTGCGGGTAGCGGGCATCGAGCTGCTTAAAGGTATCAACTACCGCGTCAAGCTTCCAATAATTGTTAAGTTCGTTGTTAACCCCAAAACCGACCACCACGTTTTCCGGCCCCAGTAGGTCCATCCAGAGCTTGATATTTTCTAAAAGGTAGGCGGGGTCGCTCAAGTCGGGGCCGTCGTAATACTGCGGCGCGCAGTAGTCGAGCGCACCGGCGTCAAGCATAGCTTTACAAAACGTCTGGTCGCGCCCGTTCCACGGTGCGGGCGGCGCGGTGATTAAAAAGCCGGGGTAACGGCGCTTGAGTTCTTTGGCAACCCAGATCATCTCAGGCGTGTTGGGGTCGGCTTCGGCCTCGAAGGTATTAAAGTCCAGGCCGTCAAAGCCGCCCCACGCGTTGTAAAGCTTCACGACGCTGTTAACAAAGTTTTGCGACACGTTGCGGTCGGTAAAGCGGATCGCTTGCCCCGCCCCACCTGCTGAAAGGATAAACTTGCGCCCCTGCCGACGGGAGAGCTGCATATCTGCGGCCCAGTTGGTCCAGGCACCGTTTCCATCGGGGGGCGCGGCAAACTTCAGCGTACCGGCAGGCTCGCCCCCGGCTTGGGTAGCCGAAAACAGATAGATCAGGTTGTAATTGGGGTCAATGTCTTTAAGGCGTGGGACGCTCTCGGCAAAGGTTGCGTAGTAGGCCGCAACGACCTTGTCACTATTACTGCTGGGTGGGTTGGGTGCAGTGGGGTCACATGCAGCCAGTGCCCAGAAGTAGGTGCTGATCGGGGGGATGGTGCCTTCGGTGCCTCGGTCGGTCACTCTGATAACCCGGTAGGTGCGGCTGTCGGGCGGGTAGACAACAAAGTCGCCCAGATTATAGTTGACGCCTGCGGTCCAGGTCCTAAGGTTGCACGGGTTGGCGTTGCCCACACGTGTAACCTTAACCGAGCTGAGTAGATCGTTAAAGTCGTTGTCGGTTAAACAGCTGTCATCCTTAGCTAAGCTGAGGCTTCGGCCTTGGTAATCGGTATCGACAAAAATTTCGACCTTGTAGCCGTCTCTAACCCGGATTGACGATACCTTATCGTTCGGCATCCCGAGCGCAGTGAGGTCGTTGACCGTATAGTTGCCTTCTGCTAAATTGACGCTCCCACCGGCAAAGGGGCAGTCAATATAGAGCGTGGCAGCGTTGACGGCAGCAGTGTCAAGTGTTGGGTCGGTCTTGTCAAGCGCGTTACACGCACTCATGAGCAGCGCCGCTCCGACGGGAAGCAGTAAGGCTGTTAGTTTAGACATGGCGTCTCCTCCTTGAAATGTGTTTGAACCAAATCCTGGCTAGGTTTTTACGGCCCGCGATACTGGGCAACCCAACGTCTTAAACGCTGTGTGGACGAGCGGCTCGCGTTACATTTATGGCAGCCCCGCAGATGTGCCCCGGCGAGCCGTAAAAAGTCCGAGGCTCCACGAATTACCCGCGCTTCGCGGGTCCATTTGGGAACGCCTGAACCGTTACGAAGCGCTCCCAAAACAGCTGAAACCTATGTCAAACGTTCGACGTCATGAACCACCTGGACAACGACCGCTCCCCCTTACCCATTGTTCATTGGCGGTAACTCTAGCGATAACGTTCTTACGTTGTCAAGCTGCCAATACTGAAATTGGTCTGATCAAAGAACAAATCTCTTACAAAAGTTGATCCGGTTACGCTAACGTGGCTCTTTTGACATTTCGATACCGCTGGTTTACTCAAGCGGCCTGCTGCAGCACACGCTCGAACGGTGCGAGCCGGGTTACTGACCTAGGCTTATCCATAAGCCAATCAGCCACGCGCAGAAGGTTCATCGCTGACGCAGTCGCTAAATGCTGTAGGCGGGTCTTGGCGAGTCCGAAATAGCGTGAGCGTCGCATCCCGAATGCCCTAACCCCCACCGACATGGTTCCTTCAATGCCTGCCCGTTTGGCGTACAGCTTTTTGAACTCGGCTGTCCGTACCCATGCCCGCCACGCCACGAGTGCTTCATGGCGCTCCTGAGCTTGAAGCGTCACCGTACGCCTTGGAGCCGTCGTGCAATCTTTCTTAAAGGCGCAAGTTCGGCAGTCACCGATGCCAAATTTGATCTTGATCACCGACCTACCGCGCCGATCTTGCGCGTCCGTCCAGCTCAGACTCGAGTTGCCTGCTGGACACGTCACGATTTTTGCATCCCAATCGACCTTAAAGTGCTCTGCCGCGAATCCCTTACCGGCCCAGGCTTGCCAATGCTGGTCATGACGTGCAGGACCGATGAGTTGGACACCATGATCTTGCCTTTCACTGACAAGCAGATTAGCGCTCAGATAACCCATATCTACCAAATGCTCTTCTGGTAGTAGCTCACGGGCATCTAGAGCATCGTGAACAGCTTGGGTGAGGTCGAAGTCTTGCGTCGTAGCCAAGCTTGTTTCAACGTTTGTGATTACTAAAGGCCGATCCTCGTCGCACATCTCGGTTAGATGGACTTTATAGCCTACCCAGCTTACCGAGCGCTTTTGGCTATAGCGTGCGTCCTCATCGAAGGGCGAGCCGATAAACATTCGACCGGGAGGGATCTCCTCGTTACTGCGAAAGCGTAACGTACCCGTGTCCGTCCAGGTAAAGTTTTGTACCCACACCCGCCACAATGTTTTGATTGCTGGTACGTCTTGCAGCCATGCCGGGGCCGTTGAGGCAAATACGGTTTTCAATAAAGCCAAGCCGTCGGCAGCAATAGCCGCTTCGAGTGCTTCGCGTTCGGCCTTTTTAGCGGGTGTCAGGTCGTGTTCGAAGTTCACGCGGTTGGCATAGCGTGTTGACCATTCGGGATTGGCGTGTTCGATAAACCACTCAGGGGCAACCGTAGCGAGGACGTCGAGGGTGTGACGAAACGTCTGTGCGGTACAGGTGAGTCGGTTCAAAGCACGGACAGCGGCCAGTACGTAGGTCGAGTCGGTTCGCTGCTTCCCACGCGTCCGTAAGAGATTATGCGCACGAAACCTCTCCAGGAGTTTCTCGAACAGTAGCGCTTCCGCTTTGCCTTCAATGAGTCGTGTGCGAAACTCGCACAACACGCTCGCATCGAAACCCGCATCATTTAGCGGCAGCGCCAGCAGGTACTTCAAGTCGATTCGCGACCGCACAGCATCGGCCATACGTTCATCACTTAACTTCTCGGCAAATTGCAAGATGGTGATGAGCGCAAGGCGAACAGGGTCTACGGCTGGACGTCCTTCAGCGTGGAACAGGGCCTGGAAGTCATTCCCTGAAAAGAAGTCGCCGAAGGTGTCACGGAGCAAAATGTAGCGGTTACCTTTGCGAAAAACAGCTTTGGCGACGCGGGTGGTGTCCTCAGGAACCTGGCTGATCGAACCGACTTTCAAGCTCATGGTTGGCCTCCACACTCAGCCTAGAGCATCCATGTGCTTATGCAAAATAGCGGTCGGGAGTAAACCAGCGGTATCGAGATTCCGGAAGAGCCGCTAAAACGGAGACCAAGTTAAGCCTCTGCTGCACAATGGGAGGCGAGATGAAAGAACGCAGGGTCTACACCGCAGAATTCAAGCGCGAAGCGGTCCGGCTGAGCGACCAAGCCGGCGTCAGCGTGGTTCAGGTTGCCCAGGAGCTGGGCGTATCCGACTACAGCCTCTACAAGTGGCGCAAACAGGCGAGGGCGAGCGGCGAGTTGGCCTTTCCGGGGAACGGCAAGGTCGCTTTGACCGCTGAGCAGCAGGAGAACGTACGCTTGAAGCGGGAGCTCGAGCGGGTAACGCAGGAGCGTGACATCTTAAAAAAAGCGGTCAAGTTCTTTGCCGGGGAAAGCAAGTGAAATATGCCTTCATCAAGGAACACCGCGGCTCTTGGGCTGTCAGCTTGATGACCGGGGTGTTGGCGGTGTCGGTCAGCGGTTTCTACGACTGGTTGCGGCGGGGGCAGAGCAAGCGAGCCAAGGAAGACGAAACGCTGAGCGAGAAGATCGTGATGTTCCACTGTGGGGAACTAGGCCCACGAGGGCCGGGCTTTGCCCGTTCTAGAGCCGCTTTACCTACGGTTCGCCGCGCATCCACAAGGACCTACGAGCTGCCGGACACAACGTCGGGCGCAAGCGTGTGGCCCGTCTGATGCGCTCAGCCAGCATCAGGGGCAAAACGAAACGGAAGTTCAAGACCACCACAACCTCCCAGCACGCGCGCCCTGAGGCGGTAAATCTCGTCGAGCAGAACTTCGATGTGGCAACCCCCAACACCCTCTGGGCCAGCGATATCACCTACCTGCCCACAGCCGAGGGCTGGTTGTACCTGGCCGTGACGCTCGACCTCTTCAGCCGCAAAGTCGTTGGCTGGGCCTTCTCCGACAGACTCACCGATGACCTCACCCTCTCGGCGCTGACGATGGCGACGCGGCAGCGGCCCGATACGGCGACACTGACGCATCATTCGGACGGCGGGTCGCAATACGCCAGCCGCGCCTTTAGAGCCGAACTGAGGGCCAACCACATCATGCAGAGTATGTCGGGTAAGGGCAACTGCTACGACAATGCCGTCGTCGAATCGTTCTTCGCCACCCTGAAAACCGAGGAGGTCGAGGGTGCACACTACGAAACCCGCCAACAGGCTAAAACCAGCATCTTCAGCTACCTCGAGGGCTTCTATAACACTAAGCGCAGGCACTCTTCCCTGGGGTTTCTATCTCCTAACGACTTCGAACGAGTACACTTCGCTAGAGCTGCTTAACTACGACTCCGCGAAAATGGCTCAATATCAAAGGCAGATGTACGGGCGTGCTAGCTTCGATCTCCTGAGAAAAAAGGTTCTGTTGGCAACCTAATCACACCTTTTGCGGCAGAGCCAAAGTTACAGACCAAGCCCAAAGCATCACTGTATGAAGCCTTTGAACCCAAAGAGGCGCACCGACTTGCCGCAAAGCTCGAGTTACACCACACGTCTAAGCATGGCAGTTGGCTAAACGCCGTTGAAATTGAGTTTGCCGCGCTCAGCAAGCAGTGTCTGGACAGGCGTATCGCTGACCTGGCTTTACTCACCCAAGAGGTACGTGCCTGGACGCTCGAACGCAATCTGCTGGGCACGAAAGTCAACTGGCAATTCACGACCACTGATGCGCGTATCAATTTGGCTCGGCTTTATCCTGTAAACCTTTGTTGACGGACTACTAATGGCTATCCTTGACACCTCTATAGCAAGTATTGCTACAAAACTTAAGCACTTAGGGCTGAAGGTAGAACACCATACCCGCATGATAGAGCACGCCGTCCCTAAAGTCTCCGTCCGCCGTAAAACCCGTATCGTCCCAGTACTCGATATGGTCGCCGGTGACTTCGTAGCGCCCCTGATATGCACTTTCTTTAGCGCCGCGCGCCTCGTCATAACGACCGTTCGGCAAAAGCTCGTGACGTATCCGGCCATCCGCCGTTACCCACATTCCGACATAAGGATGCGTCACCGCAGCTCCCGTCATCACGGCGCGTTCTGCCTCTCGAACAGCGGGGCAATCTCTTCGGGTTGAACGGTCCAGGCATAGTTGAGTTCATGGTGGATTTTCCATTCATTGCCGTTGCACGTCCAACCGAGCTGCGACCGGCCATCAAAAGCGATGACCTGACCGTCAAGGCGGTTGATCTGACCGACAAAACCCAATGTCGTAGAGGCGACCGTACCGCTGACAAGTTCGTCATCACCACCTGTCAGGGCGTGCCGGACCGAACGCGCGGCGTTTTGCAGGTCTTCCCAGTTCGCACCGTACGTTGCGCTATCGGTGAAGAGCTGCGTATCGCCCGGTGCGAAGTTGTCGTAGAACACGCCCGTAGGGTGCTCGAGATCGTAGTAACGCGCCATCTTCTTTGCAAAGGCGAACTCAGGATCACCCTCCCGGCGCTCCCAGCCTTCCATGATCCAGTCGGTGTGAAGCGCAAGTGGGGCGTTCGGTCCGGCTTGGGCACAAACATTTTCTTGCGCTAGCGCAGGACGAGACGTTCCTAGAACGGTCAGCGCGACCACTGACAAGGTAGCTATTACCAACCTGATCCTTCTGTAAATCATAGGTGTTTTCCTCCGTGTCAGGTGAAATCCCTGACAACCACTATGATCGCGTCAGGGAGCCCAAAACGGATAGACCAAAGCCGCAGAATTATTGCACAATCTTCCAGCAGTGCCCGGTTTGAAACAGGCGCAAACAGCTGAGGGCGCTAAAGTAACCCTATGATCGAAGCGATACCCAAGGAGCTTTTTAAGGTTACGAACCCTCCTGTGCTAAACCGACAAAACGAGCTGGCCCGTTTGCTTGATGAGCAAGTGACTGAAGACGGCGTTTATCCGACCACTATCCCCCGAGTTTCACTGATCCGTATGTCCAGACCGACCGAACCCCTCTACACGCTGCACACACCTGCACTTTGCATCGTCGCTCAGGGTCAAAAGCAGGTGCTGCTGGGCGACGAGGTTTACCGCTATGACCATAACCAATACCTAATCGCCTCTGCTGAGTTGCCAGTGATCGGTCAAGTCACCCAAGCTTCGCCGGAAGCGCCTTACTTGTGTTTCCAGCTCGACTTTGACGCTACGATGCTCAGCGAACTGATGCTCGAGGCTAAATTAGCAGCGCCGAGTGACCAACCAGATTCAGGGTTGACCTTAGCTTCGGCGGCTGCTGCCCCGGACCTTCTTAGTGCGGCAGTTAGGCTTCTGCGCTTGCTCAAAACGCCCCAAGACCTCCCCTTCCTGGCACCCCTTACCGAACGCGAACTGCTCTACCGTTTGCTCACCGGTGAACAAGCCCAAAAGTTGCGGCAGATTGCCCTGGCTAGCAGTAAGTTGCAAAGAGTCAACCGGGCGATCAGCTGGCTTAAAGAACACTACCGTGAACCGTTCCGTGTCGAGACGCTCGCCGCGGAAGCTCATATGAGCCCCTCAGCGCTGCATCAACATTTCAAAGCGGTCACTTCAATGAGTCCCCTGCGGTATCAAAAGCAGTTGCGTTTGCAAGAGGCGCGGCGGCTGATTTTGGGAACGTCAGTAGACGTAGCTAGTGCTGGTTTTAGCGTGGGTTATGACAGTCCTTCGCAGTTCAGCCGTGAATATCGCCGTTTATTTGGTGCGCCGCCGCTGCGCGATACGGCTGAGCTAAAAGCGTTACAGATGCAACCGAAGACCTAATTGAGGAAACTCGATTAACGTGGACAACATGCCTGACGCACCCGCTCAGTTCGAACAGCTCCGGCCCTTCAGCTCCACTCGAGACCGCAACCTCTAAGCCATAGAACGCCTGCGACAAACCGGCCTCTATGAAAGAGCTTTTGTTTACTGCGGTGCTGGCTATGATTGTACCCCTTGAATCCGAGTCGGGCCTCCATACGCACTCGCGGTGCAGTTTGGGATCCGTAGGGGTGGGAGCTGCTACCCAACAAGCGACCTGAGGGGGTCGGCCGAATAGTGACGCAGTCTCCCGGATACGACGTCGTAGTAGGGCAAGAAGATACTTTAGCTAGAAGCCATCTCAAAAACGAACTTACGGCTGCATAACTGTTAAAACAGCGGAATGGAACTCACCGATGAACAGTGGACGATACTCGAGCCACTTATTCCCGAGCCAATTCGACGCAAAGATGGCAAAGGTCGTCCTAGACGAGAGCCACGAGAAGTGCTTGAAGGTATCTGCTGGATTTTACGAACGGGCGCACAATGGGCTGATTTACCTGAACGTTATCCGCCGTACCAAACGTGTCATCGGCGCTTTCAAGAATGGGAGAGAAACGGCGTACTTCAAGGGGTTTTGGAGACCTTAGCGCAAGATTTAGAAGAACGCGGCGAACTTGACTTAAGCGAGTGTTTCATAGACGGCACCTTTGTCGCTGCTAAAAAGGGGGGTCAGCAATTGGTAAGACTAAACGGGGCAGAAGAGCCTTCAGCAGGGCGTATCATGCCGTCATCAACACCCATTGCGTCTATGACCAGATGCTACCTGCTGCTAACGGCTCTCTGGTAGCAAAGTCATGGCGGTATCAGACGCTGCTGGTACTTGCCTCGCCTTGCACGTTACATCTGCTTCACCACATGAAGTCAAGCTGGTACACGCGACTCTCGCATCTCGACACGTCAGCGGCAAGCCTAAAAAGTTAATCGGTGATAAGGCGTATGACAGCGACCCGCTCGATGCTGAGCTAGCCGAAACGGGCGTTGAGATGATTGCGCCCCATAGAAGAAACCGTAAAAAAGTAAAGACGCAAGACGGACGCAAACTAAGACGCTACAAAAGGCGCTGGAAGATTGAACGGCTCTTTGCCCACCTTGGCAACTTTCGCCGCTTAGTCGTTCGTTATGAACACTATTCCCAAAACTTCTTGGCTTTCCTGCAGCTCGGTTGCATTAAATTACTGCTTAGGCGTTTTTGAGATGGCTTCTAGTCGGGACTAACAGGCGGTTGCTGTTATAGAACAGGTCGTAGACCTCACCGGTTGTCCATAACCGGTAGCGTAAGACGGCGAGTTTCCGGGCTACGGCTCAGTACACCCACTAGGGCGGGTCCCGTGACCCTGATACGATGACAGCGCGATTCCTACTTTTAGGACCTCCTTTATCGAGGAGCTTAAGTCCGAAACGCTTGAGGTCGCAGTCTGGCCCATAGCGCGCCAGCTGATACTGCACGGCTTGCTCGAGTAGCGGCGTTAGCTCGACCCTGTCGCTCCGCCCCTGCCGGACCCCGCCGGCCCACGTTACCCATTCGGCCCTACTAGGACAAGCTTCACATCTCTCACGTGGTGGCACTTCGTCGCTCTACCCGTCACGTAGACGCTGACCGTGACCCGCTCGAAACAAAACCCCCAAACAACCACAAAATACATCTTATTAAGACGTACAGCCCTGCCCCGCCACCCCTTGAAGAGAGTTTTGTTGGGCGTATTCTCGATGTCGACCGGAGCGTCGTGAGGACTTGGGGACGTATCCAGGCAGAGGCGAAACGGCAGGGCCGTACCCCACCAGCGATCGACGCACTAATTGCAGCCACGGCCATCACCCATGAGCTAGTGCTGGTCACTCGGAATATTGAGGACGTGGCCGCACTCCCCGTCGAGACGTTGAATCCTTGGATGTTTGGAGACAGTGAATGAGCGACATCGGGGAGAGGATGATTCGTGAGTTGCAGGCGATTTGTAAGGTACCCGAGGCTTCTCAAACGCTAGGATTTAGTAAGAAAGCGCAACCGGTTTATGTGTTCGTCAAGCATTCACCAGAGAGCCTCTGGTACAACCGGGATAAAGCAGTAGGGGAGAACGTACCGATTCTCGAGCGTGACCTGACCGGCTACCTGGTCAACCTCTGGCGGTATGAAAGACAAGACGACGCGACGGGTGAAGGAGTACCCAAACTCAACATCCAGGTCAGGGCCGATCAAGACTATGTGATTCAGTCGGGCTTCTCGACGAACTTCGCCCGCACTTTTCTCGCTGGCGTGTTGGAGCTCGAGCCTGGAGCCCTTAAAGAGCCGCTGACGCTGATCGTCGAGGACAACGCGGGCTCGAAAGCCAGACCTACCGTTTTTTGCCGGGTTGAGTCTAAAGGCCAGCGGATGACGCCGACGCTAAACCGCGAGACCAAGGCTGAAACACTTTACGATAAGGTTGTCCAGAAATTTGGCTTTGACAATCCGTATGCGGTGGGGGAGAACGACTAACTATGTCAGGTTTGCGTTCTATGAGGTAGACCAAGTGGCTGGGATGTAGCCCGGTTACCTGACTGTACAGGATTACATTACCTTCCGAGATTCGCTGTTCTCTTCGGCGCGGCTGAAGTTGACGCAAGCAGGAAGCGTAACTCACGAGAGCGGCGTAAAGACAGGATGGAGGACAAGCTCGAGGCGCTCGTGCGCTTCTTTTGCCCTGAACCGACAGGAGCTTTACGTAAAAAACTAGTGCCTACGCTTCAACCTGTTTAGGCGTCATTCTAAAAGCGGCATCTATATCCAAGAATGGAGTATAGTTACTTCAGAATAGGAGTGCCTACCAATATGACGCTCGATGCCCCCATTTTTACTCCAACCCGCCGACCGAATACCTTACCTGGCCTACGAATACTTGGCCTTAGCGCCCGAAACGAAGTTCAGCTCGTTGAGATGCTTGGAGGTGGAATAGAGGCAGAACGCGCCGAGCAGCTGGCACAGTATCTAGACGTAAGCCTGACGGAACTACTCGAGCTGACCGGTATCAAAAGTAGTACCTACCACGACCGGAAGAAAAAGAGGAAACCTTTGTCTGCTGAGGAGTCAGAACGCCTCTACCGCCTAGCTAAGCTCGCTGAAGCAGCCGAAGCGTACTTTGAAGACAAATCTGCCGCGCGGCGCTGGTTAGAACACCCGAAAGTCGCCCTTGGAGGTAAATCTCCTCTGGTGTTTGGGCGTACGGCCGAGGGGTCGGCTTACGTACTGGCGTTACTTGGGCGGATGGCATATGGGGTCATTTCCTGAGCGTTGTCCCCACCTACCGGATCAGCGATGCACGTTACAGAGACAGCACCCTCTCTGGCATGGGGGCTTACCTTTATGGGGGCCGCTGGAACAGTCTGGGGCAGTATGTGGTCTACGCCAGTGGTAACCTCAGCCTGGCGATGCTCGAGGTGCTCGTTCATATCGACGACGCCGAGGCGTTCGCTAGGCAAGCGCATGTCTACCAGCGTTTGAGTTTTGACAGAACCCAAGTTGCGGTGATCGATGAAGCCGCCTTACCTGAGGACTGGAACGCTCGTCCGGAAAGCATTGAGACCCGAGGTATCGGTGATGAGTGGCTGGCGCGACAGGAAACTCCAGTCTTGGCGGTGCCGAGCGTCGTAGTTCCCGCCGAACTACGTTTTGAGCAGGAATACTTGAACTACCTCTTTAATTCACGGCACCCTGATTTCGGTGCCTCCATAAAGGTCGGCGAGCTTCGAACTCTAGACTGGGATCCACGGTTTAAGCGGGAATAACACGATCTACAAATTCAATCAGACCTTTAGCGGTTTGTGCTGACCTGCTTATTTCTCGGATTCAACAGCTCCTTAAAATACGGTTCGATTCCTGAAACGAAAGCTACCTTGAATTGCCCATAAGTGAATCCGCGTCGGCACATACGGCTGACTAGATATGCGGCGGTCGCCAGCTTGCTTTAGCCGAAGAGACAGGGGAGCAATCCCACAGGGGCGTCGTGCTCTACACTGGCGATCAGACCGTCCCGTTCGTGAAGGACCTCTACGCCTTGCCTATCGCCAGTTTATGGGGATAAATGGGTTGCTCTCACAAACTGTATACCTTATTAGAGTACCTGTTTTCTATCTAAAGAGAAAAAGTCTAGTAAAACCCCGACAACAGCTTTCGCTTCTGGCTCGAGCCGCTTCAGAGTCGTTACAGCGGTAGCATAGCCGTAGTTCTCAAACTTCTTTGCCGATGCGAAAAGGTTTCGGCTGACCTCTTTACTGGCGAAGTAGTCTGCCAGGCTCACAACGGGGTACCGGTTAAGTTGTTCAGCGATCTCTTGTGCAAGCGCCGCGCTCTCACTGCTCGGAGGGCCGTCGACCCTCTTTGAGGCCACGAGCCCCAAAGCCATGTTGACGATTTCGTTGGCTCGCTCTTTCACTGACGCGCCGTACTTTACAACCATCGCTGGCCGAGCGACGTCATCGCGATGGCGGTGCGCTGGTATTTCTGCTACCGGCTGTCAGGTGCTAACGTCCGCGACCTGCTGGCCGAGCGCGGCATGGACGTAAGCAAGCAGACGGTGGCGGGCTGGGTACAGAAGTTCGCTGTTTTCCTGGCAGAAGCTGGCCGACGCTACGCCAGACCGCTCGGCAGGTGCTGGTTCGTGGACGAAACGTACGTGTGAGTGGGTAAGGCGTAGGCGTATTTGTACCGCGCCGTGGACGAGGCGGGACGGTCGTAGACGTATAGAACGGGCAACCTTTGGCCGGGCCGTTGGCCCTAGTTCGCTGCTGCGCGAGAAACGTGACTTAGAGAGTGCCGAAGCGTTCTTCGTGCAAGCGATTAAACGGCGTGGCGTCGTTCCGGATGAGGTCGTCACCGACAAGCACCGGGCGTACCTTCGAGCTGTACGCCGGCACGCGCTGAACGCTAAGCGCCGCCGCACAGGGCTACACCGCAGGCGAGCGCTGACTACCAAACCAATCGAGCGCTCGCATGTTCCCATCAAAGACCGAGTAAAGCCGATGCGCTGTTTGGGCTTGGTCGCAACCGGGCAACGTTTACTGGAGGGCGCTGAGCTGGCTCAAGCCGTGAGGTGTGGCGATATCCGTCCACCCGGCCGAGGTGATCCAAGCTTGGTGCACGAGAGTGCAAGGCTCGAAGTGACGACGTTTTCTTGGCTTTCGTCGGAGTTGCGAACCGTAGCCTGAGCCGCGTAGGGAATGAACCTCGTCTTAAGAGCAGTTCAGCGTCCTCGTTACCCCAGCACAACTTTACAGTCTCATACGCCTGGGTCAGGTCTGTTCAAAAGGCCAAATCGCTCTTACGAAACTTTTCCTCTAAGAACCTGCCGTTGATCAGCAGCCGGTCGGTATCGTTTTGGTGAAGGTCAACGACAATATCTTTAAGCGTCGTGTCTAACAGCTCGAGCTGTCCTAAAAGCAGCTGCTGCGCCGTTTTGCCGTCTTTGACGGTGTGTAATCTGGCAAAAGCGGGCGGTAAGTTGAGGTAGGTCTCGAGCGTCTCCGGCAGGTATTCGAGCGCGGTTTGCTTAACGATGTAAGCATGGTGCGTATATGCGCCGTCACGAGTGAGCGTCGGCAACACCTCCAAGACTGAACTTTGAATGCTCAAAACGTGCCCCAACACTTCTTTAGGTACTCGGTTTTTGACGTTAGCGACGAGCCCCTCCAGCTCTCCTTTTATCTCCGCCGCGTCAAGCTGGCTTTTAAGGTGCAGGTCAACCGGCTGGTTTTTAGGTGTCACAAGGTAGCCGACGGCGTAAAGCCCCACCACGATAAAAAACCAAAACGCCCCAATCACCCCGGTAAAAAAGAGCAGCAGTCCGACGAGCCCAAGCGCCGCGCCGACGATATTGGGCGTGCTATAGAGGAAAAAGAGCAGGCGTTTCTGCCCTTTACTCATAGAGCACGCTCACGAACGGCAGCTCACTGATACCCGCGAATCTGCTTAAAGACGGCGCTCAAGCTCTCTCCGCGACCGTCGAAGAGCCGCCCGCCCGTCGCGTCAGCTACCGCGGCCAAAGTGCTTTGGTCGGCCTCACCGAACAAGATGGGAAAGGTTTTAACGTCGTGCACCGTTTTGGGTAGTGAACGGTAGAAGCGCAGGAAGTCGTTTTCGGTCGCGCCTTCGTTGTTCTCGCCGTCCGTCATCAAGACGACCGAGTAGTAGCGGTTCGGGTCCTCTTGAGAGGCGCGCTCAGCGAGGGTGTACGCCTCTTCTAACGCAGAGAAGATCGCTGTACCCCCGTCTGCGTAGAGTTCGCCTACGTAGTTTTGAATGTCTTTAATTTGAGCGTTTCGGGTCGCTTCACCCGAGATCGAAAACTCTTTTACATCGTCCACGCCACTGCTGAAGGTCACAAACGTCAAGCGTTCACGGTCGGAAAACCGGGCGAACTGTCCCGACAGGCTTTCGTCTAGACCGGTCAGGTTAGAGAGCGCGGTCTGAAGCTGCTCCAACCGCTCCCCTTCCATCGAACCCGATACGTCCAGCACAAAAAATGCTGACGAAGGTTTGCGTACCTCATCTAAGTAGGCGAACAAGATACTTTCGACCGCCTTACGCGTACCGGGAAACGGCAACTCGACCAAGATGTTTTGCGGAAACGCGCCACTGAGTGCAATCCCCGGTACGGCAGGGCGGCGCAACGTCTCGTTCATGATGCGCGTCTGCACCTCGGGCGAACGCAAATACGCGATGAGTTTGTCATACGCAGTCCTTTTGTCCTCGTTGAGCAAAATCAGCGGGTAATCGGCGGTGACGATACCTTCTTTCGGATAGAGCAGGTAGAGCGGTTCACGGAGCCCACCGCTATCGTTGAGTTCCATCAACACCGACTCGTAGTTGATCATCCCGTCCAACTGGTCTTGCTCGCGGACATAGCTCTCGGCCAGCCAGCCCGAACTCCCCGAGGTCAGCGCCTGACCTTTGAAAAAACCTTGTAGTGCAGTCCGGTTGACGTCGCTGACCTCTACTGCGTCGGGCGATCCCGACAGCGCGGCGACGACGCCCATCAGCGCCGTAAAGCCTGAGTTCGACGACGCGGGGTTGGTCATCGCGTAGCGCAGGTCGCCCGCGTCGGCCCGCGCCGCAATATCACGCCAGGTCAGGTCGGGGTTATCCACCCAACCCCATGCCCGCGCTTTGCTTTCTTTAACGCCTAGCACGACCGGCGAGAGCATGATCTTTTCTTGGGCTTTGATCTGTTCGGGCTCCAACAAGGTCAGATACTTAGCATGTGAAAACCAGGCGAGGTCGACCTTTTCACCCGAGGCGAGGCGGTCAACCCCGTCGAGCGTACCGGTGTAGTTCATCTCCAGAGTGACGCCGGTCTCGCGTTCGATGTCGGGAAAAAGCGGTTCTAAATCTTTAAGTTCGGACCCCGCCATCACGGTGAGCGTTTCCTGCGGCCCGTTCCGGCAACCCGCTAACGCCGGGATCAGCAGCGCGATGAGCGCCAAAGTACGGCGGAGCGTCACAAGCCCGCTGCACCCGGCGGCAGGCTCAGGCTATCGGTGACGGGCGCAATCTCCTCACGGCGTACCCGGTCGAGGTAGGTTTCAGCCCGCGCAAGTTCTCCCGACAACGTATCCACCGTTTTTTGCATCGTCCCGAGCGCCTGCACCTTATAGTCCGAGATCATATCGAGCGCCGCGTAGGTGTTGGCAAAGGCTTTTTCGAGCTGTGCCAAATCGACCGACGCGCTCGAGGCGTTTTCGTACACGCCTTGGGACTGGTCTCTGAGCATCGCCGAAGTTGATTCGATGAGGTTCCCCGTGGTGGTGTTAAGCGCGGTAATCTGGTCTAAAACGAGCTTTTGGTTGGTGAGCGCCTGCGCGACCATCACCGCAGTTCGGAGCGCCGAGACGGTCGTCGTCGTGGCGCGGTCTACACCTTTGATCAGCTCTAAATTGTTTTTCCGTACCAGATCGAGGGCCAGATACCCTTGAATGCTCACCGCGAGTTGCGTCAACAGATCAGTGACTTTTTGGCGGGTGTAGAAAAGCATCTCTTCTTTGACGATGCGCGCCTTTTCCGGGTCGCGCTGCTCTAAGTCACTCACCTGCGCTGAGAGTGCCGCATCAACCTTTTTACCCAGATGCACATAACTCTGCAGCCGCTGCATGGTGTTCCATAAGTTGACTTTCTCCTGCTCGATGGCGGCGTTGTCGCGCCGGAGTTCGTCCTGGCCCCGGTAGAGGCTCTCCAAAATCGCATTGATGTGGTTTTGCGCCGAGCGGTACTTCATAAAGTAGTCTTTCGCGCGGTTGCCGAACGGCAAGAGCCCCAGCAGTTTGCGTGGGCTCAGGTCACCTTGGCGTGACGGGTCAAGGTCTTCGACGGTCGTGCGCAGGTCGGTCAGCGAACGGGCAATCGGCGCTTTATCGCCGAATAGTCCGTCGTCAAGAGCCGCCACGGGACGCTCGAGCATCCGGTTCGACACGCTTGCAGCAGCGCGGATATCGGCGTTTCCGAGCGCGTGAACGCTGTCTACTTTGCTCTTAAAGTCCGGGCTCTGCGCGTCCAAAGTCATGACCGATTCGACGAACTCCCGAACTTTTGCGTCGATGTCTTGGATGGTCTTTTCGTCTAATTTGACCATCGTCGCCGCGTCGTCCGGGGCGACCGGCAGCGCGGGCTCGGGTGGGGTGAGGGGTTCTGGCTGAACGTCCGGGGGGGTCAGGTCTTGGGCCATGAGGTGCTCCTTTATAGCTAGGGGGCGTTCTGAGCGCGGGCGTACCCTCGTGCAATCTGCCCAATCATCTTTTCTAAAATCTCATACGAGGGCGGGTCAATGACGTTGACGAGCGTCTCGGGAACGCTCAGTCCGTGCTCGCTGACAAACTGCTTAAAGGCGGCGCTGTCATTGTTGCGAAAGCCGTAGGCAATCTCGAGCCGTCCCAACTCAGGGTCGGTGCTTAAGAGCCGCCCGAGCTTCTCCCCAGCTTCGCTCATCGCGAGCAGCACGTGTTTGGTATAGAGCGTCGGTTCGGGATAGAGAAGCGTCATCTCGGGCGTCACGCTCCCTTCAGCGGCGGTCTGCAAAAACTGTGACTCGTAGACCATCACCAGCGGCGCTTTCCCCGGTCCCATCACCAGATAGTCTTCAAACGGTACCGCCGACGAGTATTCTTGAAACCCCTGCCGAAAGAATAGCGGTGAAATGAGGGGCATCACCGTACCCAGCTGCGCGTCGTCTTGCACCACCGCGCCGCCGTTAGCGACGTAACTCATCAGTGACAGATACATCGCCGCCGAGTTGCTCCGCCGCACATCAGTCGAGGTGATCAATACGCCCTTGTCCACATCATAGTTCGGGTTGTCCGCCAGCTCGCTCCAACGCTTTTTGGCCTCCATCAGCTTGAGCAGCGGCTGAAGCTCGAGGTAACGCACCTCGCCCTCACGCCGCACCAGCCCATTGGCTTCTAACACGTCGGCAATCAGCGTCCACGACGCGACCGTCATCGGGGTAAAGAAAACATCGAATGAACTCTGCACGTCGCTCTCGCGGCGAATCTTTTCAGCGGCTGGGGACCCCGCCGGAAAGACAAAATCGTAATCCGATGCCTGATAATCGGTCGCAATCTGCCTCGAGCCCGCCTTTTCGACCTCGACCTCGAGCCCGTTTTTGCGCAGCGCCGACTGCACCTGCTCATCGAGAAAAAAGTCCTCTTTTTCCGACCCGATAAGGCCCCGCACCGTGATGACGCGGCGAGCACTGAGCTGACCGGTAATCGACACGTAGAGCCCAAGGCCGACCCCCGCGACAAGGAGGACGGTGAGCAGAGGCCCTAAAAATCGTTTCACAGTGGTTGCTGGCTCCTATTCGCAAAAGACAAAGTAATCTAATAGTAGACCGAAACTACGTCAGAGGTATGTCAGAACTTTGCTTCCGGGTGATGTCAGGTTCATGTAGTTGGGTAGCTGTCATGTGGGCGGCTCGAGCAAATACGCCAGCAAAAGGACCTCGGAGTGATAAACACTTTTCGGCACACGCTTTTTCACCTCACTACAGGTGGGTTCTATAAGTACGACATTCATAGTAAAAGGCCGGTAGCTTTCAGCTACCGGCCCAAAGGATCAAGGCAACACTACTCGTCGTCGGCTAAAAACAGCACACTCTGAACCGGGTCGGTGGCAGCACTGCGAAAGCTGTTGATGGCCTCCGGCATCGCCAGCTCAGCGCCTTTGATCGCGCCCCACAAGATTTCGTTAAAGGTCTGTTCCTCAGCTCTTGAGAACTGGTCAGCTTCTTCATCTAGGTCTAGAGCCAGCGAGTCCTCGGCGCGGTAGGCGTCCGCTGGGTTCATTTCGCCCAGCGGCTGTTTTGGTGTAATTGCGGTGTACGGTGTCAGGTCAGGTGTATCGGTAAAGGCTGCAAACATCGGCGTGGCCTCGGCGTCGAACTGCGTCATCGGTGGCAAGCCGAGCATCAGCTCGAGCGTGCGTAAAAGCGAGACTGTCGAGTATTCGGTGTGATCCACGGTGCCACGTTTGACATAGGGCGAGATAGCGTAGCAAACGGTGCGGTGTGCGTCTACGTGGTCAGGGCCGTTCTGAGCGTCGTCTTCGATAACAAAAACTGCCGTACTCTTCCAATAGGGCGAGTTTGAGACGTGTTCGACAAGCCGCGCAAGCGCGAGGTCGTTGTCGGCCATCATCGCTTTAGGCGTCGGCATTTCAGGACGCGTCCCGGCGGTGTGATCGTTGGGTAAGCGGACGATCATCAGCTGCGGCAGGTTGTCTTGCGCCACGTATTTATCAAACTCACGTTTCCAGGCTTCGTAACGAGATTGGTCGGTGACCTCGAGGTTATACCCGGAGAAGTTCGGCGCGACATTGCCCTCAAGCGCGTTCTCGACCGAGCCGAAAGGTGCCGGTTCGACGTTAGGCGGCTCAGCCGAGGTAAATTCGCCGTAGACGCGGAAAGATACATTAGCTCTCGAGGCGAAATCCCATAAGTACCCACCTTCGGGAGCCGGGGCCGACGAGCCACCCTCCCAATCATAAGCACGGTCGCGCCCGGAATAGCCGGTCGGCCAGGTTTTTTGTACATAGTCGGTAGCGACTGCGCCCACTGACCAGTTGTGCCCGTCCGGTGAGACTTCGGCGCTGACATAACAGTTGTCGAACAAGACAAACTGCTCAGCCAAGGCGTGATGGTTGGGCGCACTGTCCCGGCCGAAAAGCACCAAGCTCGGGTCGCCGTCACCTTGGGGTAAGTCGCCTAAAATCTGATCATAGGTACGGTTCTCTTTGATGACGTAAATCACGTGTTTGATCGGCGTTGGATCCCCCACACGTCGTGGGACAGCCCTGGCTTGCGTTTTCTTGGACGACCGGGTGAGCGTTTGCCTGGTCTCGTCGAAGCCGTTGTTTTGAACTACCTGGGCGGTGTGGCGGGTTAAAGTGTCCGCACCCGGCACAGGAATTACCGAGATTGTGCCTCGCGCCATGTTGCCGATGTACTGCTCATCGGGCGGGCTTTCGGCAAGGGTCGGATTGGCTCCCCTGGGGTTCGGCCCGGCCCCCAACCCTTTCATGTTCGTAACGTAGAGCCGCGTGCCGTCGTCTGACAGCGCCAGCGTGCTGGGAAACCACGCCGTAGGGATAAGACCCTGCACCTCGAGCGTAGCCGTATCGACCACTGCAACGTCATTGTTGCCGCCGTTGGCGACGTAGAGCGTTTTGCCGTCTTTAGAAATCGTCAAGGCGTTCGGCATCGAGCCCATCGGCGCGTCCGGATACGGAGCCAGCTCGACTGTGCCCGTCACCTTGTCGGTCGCCGTATTGATGACGCTTACGGTGTCGGAGTTTGTGTTCGTCACATAAAGCTGTTTTGCGCCTGGTGACAGCAAAAGGTCGGTAGCGTGTCCCCCCGTAGCGACGTGACCGGTGCGTTTTTGTTGGGCCACGTCAACGATGCTGACCCCGCCGCCGTTCCACTCCGAGACGTAGAGCTTGCTGCCATTTGGCGTAAGGGTAAGCTGATACGGCAACACCCCGATGTCTTCTTCGGAAGCGGGCGATGAGAGCCGGATACGTCCCTGCATTTTCCCGTTAGCCGTGTTGATAACGGCGACCGAATTGTCGAGGTTAAGGGCAGCGTAGAGCGTTTTGCCGTCTTCTGAAAGGGCCAAACCAGCAACAAACAAGTCGCCTTCGTCGTTATTATCGAGCATAATGGACTCACGTTCTTGAAGCCCTTGCTCACCAAGGTCGTAAACGCGAATCTTGTCGTTGGCTCCGGCTGAGGCGTAAACCTTTGAACCGTCTTGCGAAACGACGACGCCCAAAAAGAGTGCTTCGGGGGTAGCGTAAGGAATCTCCTGCACCACCTTATCGGTATAGGTATCGAAAAGCACCAAGCTCTGAACGCCCTGGCCGTTGTTCGATACGAGTAGGTAGCGACCGTCCGGGGTCGCGGTCATGCCCATCGGTCTGTCGCCAATTTCGACTTGCAAGCCTGCCGGGGTGAGCTGCCAGTGGTCGGGGGTTTCACCGGTGGCAACAGGGTTTGGCCCGACACGACCGGGGTCACTCACCATTTGAGCGCTGACGATGCCCAGCGCAGCTAAAAGTACTGTCAAATAAGCTTTCATCTCTACCTCTTTCACGTTGGCTTACCAAGTACGGCTGTCCGGACGAGTTCACCTTAGTGCCGCTACGTCAGATGAGCATCAGTTATGGAGGTTCTACTTCACTAAGAAAACACTTTGTGGTGTTCGTATGAAACTTTCCAAACGTTTTAAGCTAAGCTTTGAAGCTGCGGCCGCAGTTCAGTACAAATATAGCTATGACTTCTAACGCCACGCTTTCTACTTTTGTTCTCAAACCTTAGTCAGCGAGAATCGCTCTCTGAACACGTACTACTTACAGCTGTAATGCAAGACCGCTTACAGCTGTAAGCGGTCTTGTGACATAGATGGCGGGCTCAGGTATGGTCACCAGGCATGGTTGTGGTAACGCCTCACGTGCTCGGCCCACCTTAAGCACGTCTAGAAAAGTCTAAAAAAGTATCGCTGCATAGAACGGTCCGGCTGTCCTGCTCGTACATGTTGTTACCGCATACCGCATCGCATTTACGTCAGAAACAGACAAATCTGTCTAGACGACAGCACCGCAATGCTTTCAGCTACAGAGTCGGCAAGACCACTGCAAAGCATTCTCCAAAATACGCAACGGTTTGGGTGCCAGCTATGAGGTTCTATGATCCGTGGTTACTGGCCACTACCCCCGCTTGCAGCGTTGTCATCCTGTTGTGCCCGCTCGGTTAGGTTTAAGGCGTAGTTCATCACCTGAAACAGATAGTTCTGTTCGATCACGCCGCGTACTAAGTATGAACGGGGACCTACGGCGTAGGCTGCCACATCGGTGCCGCCGTGGGTTTCGCTGTCTAAAGGCACAAGCGCCTGCTGCAAGTAGTCTTTGTCTTGAACTTTCGTACCTGCCAGGTTGGGGCGTTGCGGCGCACGTCCGGTACCCTCTGGGACGGTACCGTCGTCGTTTTCCTCAGCGTAGTAGATCGATCCCGGACCGTTTAAAAACCCCAAAGTGGTATAGGGTTTACCGTCTTGGGCCATTACGACTTCGGACTTGCCGGTCTCTTCGTTGACCGCCTTGACGAGTCCAAGGATCGGGTTGCCGCGCTCAGGGTAACCGGCAAACGCCAGCGTGTGCCCGTGGTCGGAAGTGACGAGGATAAGGGTGTCCTCGAGGTTCACCTTATCGAGCGTCATTTGAATCGTCTTAGCAAACTCGATGTTATCGGTTAGCGCACGGTAGGCGTTATTGGCGTGCAGCGCGTGGTCAACGCGGCCCGCTTCGACTTGCAGTACATAACCGGCATCATTTTTGGACAAAATGTCAATCGCCTTAGCGGTCATTTCAGAGAGCGACGGCTCACCCGCAGTGTCGTCCTCGCGGTCAGCTTCGTACTGCATGTGCGAAGGTTCAAAGAGCCCTAACAGATGGTCGGTCGTTGCCGGGTCAACGGCGTCGAACTGCTTTTTGTTCCAGACGTAGGCAGCGTTGTCGTACTGGCTCGTCCACTTTTTAGTAAGGTTTTGGCCGTCTAGCCGCGCGCCCATCTCTTCAGAGTCTTCGGGGTCGGTCATTGTCTCGGGTAAGAAGTTCGGACGGCCTCCACCCATCGCGACCTCGAGGCCGTCCCCATAAGGAAACGCCAGCAGCTGCGCCGCGATGTCTGTACAACCGTTTTGTTTGGCCTCGTCGCTCAGGTCGGCGTCCGACTCCCAGTCGCGATTGGCGGTATGGGCGTAATTGGCAGCAGGCGTCGCGTGCGTCAGGCGAGCGGTTGAAACCGTACCGGTAGACATTCCAGCTATCTCTGCAAGCTCGAAAATCGAAGTAACCGTATTGCCTTTTTGTGACGCGCAGTTGTCGTGCTTCACCTGAGCGTTCACGCCAATAGTGCCGTTGTTGCTCTTGACCCCACTGTTCCACGCGGTGGCGGTCGGCGCGGAGTCGGGAACTTGCGAATCGGCGGTGTAGGTCTTGACCAAGGCGACGTTAGGAAACGTGTCGTAGCTGAGGACGTTCTCCTCACCGCTCATCCCTTTTTGCTGACCGTCTAAGATGCGCGTCGCGGTAATACTTACCGGGTCGGCACCATCGGCAATAAAGATGATGACGTTTTTGGCCTGATTGGTGTTGGGCTGGATTTTGAGCAGCTGCTGCAAGGTCTGCTGGCTCTGCTTGTACCATTCGTTCTGGCTTTGGGCAAGTGGACCAGCGCCCTGCGCCGACGCGGTTCCTAGTGCCAGGGCTGGAACAAGAACGGCTGACACGACTAGACGGGCCGAAGTGCTCATAGTGCCTCCTCGAGACAGCGGGGCAGTCTAGTTAAGCGCCCACCTGACGGTCTCAGAAGCCGAGCTTAAGTAAGAAATGTCAGCCGCGCGTAAGCTCGGGCGCTGACGCGCAGCTTACAAATAGACATTAGGTTAGACCATGACCCACAAACTGATCGCGTTTTTGCTCCTAGCAACCTCTATCGTTGGACACGCCGAGAAGGTAGTACCGGGCAGCCTTCAAGACGTGCAGGCACAAAAACTGTTCGAAGCCTTAAACGCTGTTCAGGTGGAGTGTCCCGCGTCTCTAGCAGGAATAGAGAGTGACGTGCTGTGCGCCACCACCGCCCAAGACGCACCGACCTTTAGAACGATTGTGGACGCGAACACCGCGCACCTCAAACCGGTCAGCCTCTGGGCGTCGTACACCAATAAGCACGACCAGCAGCGGTCTTACCTCTATAAAGATGGCTTTATGACCCTGACCTATTTTCAAGACAAGGCCACGGGTCGCAACTTTATAGTCGTCCAGTACGTGATGCCCCACGATTAGATACAGACCAACCGCAATAGGTTGCTCACTTAAGGTTGACCTGCTTGGCGACTTTTTCGTACTTCCGCTGACGTGGCGACCTCGAACCGTCGTCTCCTTACAGGCTTAGGAAGCTCTTTGTGCGCTGACGCTATCCGAACATGTTCGGGTCTACACTGGCTTTAGCTCATGCCCCTTGAGCGGCGTATAGGCGAGCGGTCCTATGCGCTTTTGCTGGCCTCAAGCTGCAGGTTTTGTTTGCCCTATACCGCCTTCCTAACATACAATTCTTGAGGACGTTTCCCCTAAGTGTTAGCTTTGTATACTCTAAAAGCCGTGCGTGGATTACCGTCAGTGGTAGACGCACGGCCTTGCTATCCTGATGTTGATGCCACGCTTTATTGGTAGCTTTCCTTACCTCTGCCGCTGACCATACTGCAAACAAAGCCACCGACCTACACGAGAGCAGGAGCGGCAACAACGAAACTTTAGAGGCGTGCAACGGGCGCAACGCTTCCTCTTCACTCACGCCGAGGTCGGAAACCTCTTCCGTCCCACCCGTACAGGCATCTCTGCTCGGCTACGACGGCGCACCTTGATCCGTGGCTTCAACTTGTGGAACGAGCTGTCGCTTTCAGTTCCCTAATAATCAAACGAGACCGCTGAAATTACCAAGCCGTCGTAGCTTGCCTTGCTCCATCCAAAACAACTTGATCCTGGTATGTCGTTGTCAAGTAGAAGTGAGACTCAAAACAGGATATTTGGTCCGACTCAGATGTCTAAAAAGCTCACGAGCGATATAGGTTTTCAGGATCCGTAGTGAAGCCCGCTGTGTCTTTCCACGAGCTTTAAGTTTTGCTAACAGTGCCCTGGTCCTTTTATCACAACGGCTTCTCGTCAGCGCAACGATGTGCAGCGCCCAATTCAAGCGACGGTGGCAACCGTAGTTGAGTTGCATCCGGCTATTTCTACCGCTGCCTCGTTCTACTGGAGCAGCGCCGCAGTAGCTGGCGAACTGGCCTTCGTTGGCGAACCGCCCAATATTGCCTACTTCACCTAGGATGACGCTGGCCACCACGGATCCGACGCCTAAAAGCTCCAGCAGTGTAGGAGCAAAGGTCTTCACCATCATCTTCATCTGTGTGGACAACTCGGCTAATTGACTCTCTAAAACTTGAATCACCTGCACTAAGGCAGAGCGAGCAGAGGAACCGCCGGCAAGGGCTTGCAACGCCATCTTGTTGGCTTTAAGTTGCTCGGATAGGCGGCGTTGTGTCCGGGTAAGGTCTTGAAACTCCCGCTGGGATTGGCTAGGTCGAAACACGGGCAGTTCAGGATTTGCTAGAAGCGCCCTGGCGGCATTTGAAGCGTCCACAACATCATTCTTCTTCCGGCTTAAACGAGCCCGGTATTGACTCGTGAGGTTCGGAGGAATGTGGTGGACGACCTCACCGTGCTCGAGTAACGCGCTTACAAACGGCAAGATGAAACGGTTACCTGCGCCTTCGATAGCCCAACGACGCTTCACGAAAGGAAGCGCGAACTGGTGAAGTCGTGCCAAACCCGCGGCGTCATTCGAGACTGTCAAAGCTGTGAGCGTTACGCCGTTCTTGTCTAGGGCAGCTACGGTATGGCTGTCTGGATGCGGATCAAGACCTATCGTGATCATGCGCTACCTCCTATGATGAGGCAGGCACAGCGTACGCATGTCTGAACGGATCATGCCAACGTATCGGCACCCTGGTATCCGGCGATGCGCCGTGCCCCACTCATAGCGGGGTGTGCAAATCAAGTTGTGGCCATAAACGGCTGACGGAACCTGGGCAACACCCCATGCTTGTTATACAGACGGAGCCCCCTGCCGCTTGCGCTCGCCACACTTCGGGGCCTGTACCCGGGGCAGGCCGAGTGGAACCTCATCATGGCTGGCGCAGTTATCACCGTTCTTCCAACGATCCTTGTGTTCTTGTTTGCCCAACGTTGGGTGGTCGAAGGTGTGGCTGCTTCGGGGCTGAAGGGGTAGACGTACCGTTCTCGCCCTATGCAGCTACGGTGTGACTGTTTGGGTGGGGATCAAGACCAATGGCAATCATGCTGCCTTACATCTCATATGAGAAGGCGGACACGGCATGCGCACGTCTGAAGGGATCAAGCCTTATGGCACCCTGTTATCTGGCGATGCGCCGTACCCCACTTATGGGTGAGGGTATGCAGATCAAGTTATGGCCACACTGTCGGGGCTGACGCAACCCGGGCAAAACCCTCAGCTTGTTACACAGACGCAACCCATAAAGGTGCTGGGCATGCTCCACGTTAGGAGAGCGAACGGCGTACGGTCGCCGCGAGCCTCGAGTTACCGACCGGCGGGCACCACGATGCGAGCGCGGGCGCGGCGGCGTTTTCCCTCAGGGATAAGCAGCACGAAGTTGGAGAACCGGCTCTTGAAGACGTGCACCACGCATGGGACGGGGCCGTGGAGTCCCAGCAACGTCAGATCGGTGTCGACGTCTTCGAACGCGCCGCCTCTCGGACCGGCCAGGGGTTGGAGGAAGTCGACGCTCGCAGGCAGACCTTCGGGGCGCAGCCAGGCAGGGAAGGTGCGCGTGAACGCCGCCGACTCGTGCAGGCGCGTCACAGGGTAGTACGCGCCAACGCTAGTGACGAGAGGGGTCGTGCCGAGAACCAGCATCGCGCAAGATTCGGGATGACGCTCGACGTAGCGGCGGAGGGTGGCGTGGACCGAGCCGCCGTACACCCGGGACAGCTGAAGCGGCGTGCGCAACTCCAGCGAGAGATCCCGGATGTCACGGTCGAACCGTCCGCCTTGAAACATAACCTCGGACGCGAACCGGTTCGCCTCGGCCTCGAACAGGTCTTTCACGTCGTCGGAGAGCGTCGATTCATTGTCGAGGTGCAGCATGATGTCGCGTTGCCAGGGGAGAACCTTATGGCCGATCTCGTGCAGCGTGACGAAGTTCTGCTTGGCAGCGTTGACAGTGGTGTCGAGGTAGATGACGCGCTCGCGCAGGTCGACCATGCCCATGGCCTTGCGCAAAGCGGACGCGAGCAGCTTGTAGTTGCGCGTGAAGAACCCCTCGTGCGGCTCGGTCAGGTTGATGTCCTGGGAGACGACGAGTTCCGCGCAGGCGAGCAAGTCATCAATGGGGGTGGGAAGGCGGTCGCCGACGCCAGCGCGCTCCAGAAGCAGGCGGGCGTAGCGCGCGACCTCGTCCTGCTCAGCCAAGCTTTGCCTTACGGGCACGCAGGAACGTCAAGTACTCGGCGAGCGCCTCTTCTTCTTCAAAAGTCAGGTTCTGCAGGGTGGACATCGCGGCACCGGCCAGTGAACGGTGTTGGTCGGCCTGCCTCTTCACGAGGTACCCGGCGGCCTGCATGAGCTGGTCGTAGTTTACTTGGTACAACTCGGCGAGCTTGTACAGCTTGTCGGGCGACGGCTTCTCGATCCGTCCGGTCTCGACCTGGCTGAGATAGGCGTTGCTGATGCCCGTCGCTCGCTCGACGTCCTTGAGCGTAAACGCGTGCAGTTGCCGTAAGCGGCGTAGTTCGGCCCCGAGGACGTTCTCGGCGGCCGGGGTAACGGCTTCGGTCGTGGCCATCATCTTCCTCCTCGTTGCTGACGCTGACGCGCGGCACCCTTCTGACCGCGTCGAGCGGCACGGAAGGGGTAGGCACCGTGGACAGAACTGCCGGAAGCGACGGCGTCGTGCATATACGATACACCAAGCGCGGGCGGGAATTATGTCCCCTTTGCCCTGCTAGTCCTCATCCAGTTCTAAGCAGGGCTATTGCATCTAAGTAGACTTAGATTTATACTTGAGTCATGAGCATCCACCGCGAGCAGGACCAGAAGCCCCGCGACCCCAAGCCCCGACCCCACGACGTAACTATCAACGTCAACGAGATGCCTGTGACGCTCCCCGGTCCCAAAGCCACGGGCGCGAACCTCAAGTGCGCGGCGATTGCGCAAGGCGTGCAGATGGACATGGATTTCATCCTCCAAGAGGAACTGGAGAACGGCCGCACTCAGCAGATCGGCGATGACGACGTCATCACGATCAACAAAAACTCGCAATTCCTCGCCGTCGCGCCGGACGACAACTCGTAACCATGCCCCTCACCGCCCCCGTTGACAAAGCCATTGCCGAATTGCGCCAAGCCTTCCCGGACGCCCAGTTGGGCGTCCGGGAGGACGGAAGCGGGGGAGCGTACGTCCTCCTTGACCCGGTCGACCCGGGCTCCGCGTACGCGCAGCGGGAGACCTGGGTCGGCTTCCACATCGCCTTCAACTACCCGTACGCGGACGTCTACCCGCACTTCGTTCGCCCCGACCTCACGCGCATCGACGGCCGGCCCATAGTGAACCCGGGGATGGGCATCCAGGCAGTCAACTGGCCCGCTTGGGACAACCGCGCGGCGCTTCAGCTGTCGCGCAGGTCTAACCGCCTCAACCCCCGCACCGACACGGCGACCACCAAGCTCTTGAAGGTGCTCGACTGGCTCGCGAAGCACGGAGGAGGCTGACCATACGCAGCCCCGTCACCCTTACCCTGACCGAGGCGCAGCACACTGCTCTCCTCGCCCACCTGTTCCCTGGCGACGACGACGAGCACGGTGCTGTCATCGCCGCGAGCGTCGTCATCACCGAGCGGGGCACGCGCCTGATCGGTCGCGACGTGTTCCTCGCCGAGGACGGCACCGACTACGTGCCCGGCCAGCGCGGCTACCGCATGCTCACCTCGAGCTTCGTCAGCGAGAAGATCCGGTACTGCCGCGACCAGAAGCTCGCTTACTTCGCCGTACACAACCACGGCGGGGACCGCAGCGTCCACTTCAGCAGCGATGACTTCGCTTCACACGAACGCGGCTACCCCGCCCTCTCGAAGATTTCCCGCGGTCAGATCGTGGGCGGCCTCGTCTTCGCCAAGCGCGCCGTCGCCGGCGACTTGTGGCTGCCTAACGGCAGCCGGGTGGAGCTGGAGAGCGCACGCCTGCTCGGCCCGTCAGTGCGGACGATCTACCCGGAGCCGCCCGTCGCCGCCCGTGACGCCCGCTTCGACCGCCAGGCGCGCCTGTTCGGCGACGAGGGCCAGCGGCAGCTAAGCGCCATGAAGGTCGGCGTGATCGGCGCGGGCGGTGCGGGCTCACTCCTCGTGGAGTACCTCGCGCGCCTCGGCGTCGGGCACCTCGTCGTCGCCGACTTCGACCGGGTAGACCTCACCAATGTCCCGCGCATCACTGGTGCCACCTACGGCGACGCGCGCGCCGTCCTCACCAACGAGCGGCGTCCCCACTGGATGCGCCAACTCGGCAAGCGGTTTGCTACCCGCAAAATCGATGTGATGCGCCGTATCGCGCGCCGCGCGAACCCGCTCGTGACCTTCGAAGGGATTTTCGGCGACGTCTGCGACGACCCCGTCGCGCGGCGCTTCACCGACTGCGACTACCTCTTCCTCGCGGCGGACTCGTTCGGCGCGAGGCTGGTGTTCAACGCGATTGTCCATCAGTACCTGATCCCGGGCGTGCAGGTCGGCGCGAAGGTCCCGGTGGACAAGACCAGCGGCGACGTGGGCGAGGTGGTGGTCGTCGTTCGCCCGGTCCGCCCCGGCGAGAACTGTCTTTGGTGCACCGGGCTGATCCCCGCCGCGAAACTGACGGAGGAGGCCACCGCCCCCGAGCAGCGCGCGTCCCAGCGGTACGTGGACGACCCGACCGTGCACGCCCCTAGCGTCATCACCCTAAACGCCGTCGCCGCGAGCGCCGCCGCCGACGGCTTCCTGTTCACCATGCTAGGCCTGACGCGAGACAAGGCGACACGGGAGTACATGAGCTACCGGTCCCGCAGGCGTACTTGGAAAATCGACGCACCCCGACGGGATGACGACTGCCCCTGGTGCAGCCCGCGCGGCACCCTCGGGCGTGGGGACGCCGAGAGTCTGCCAACCCGTCCTTTACGGAAGCGCGAGAAGTGACGAGGACGCGACTGCAACGTAATGCAGGAACCCGAACAAGGGGGTCAGAAGCGGATGTCTGAGCCGAAGCAACTTAACCACTACCGACTCGAAGTCGGTAGGTTGAGGAGCTAGGCTGGAAGCCGGAAGCTACTCTAAAGAGATATTCTCCTCACCGTTTTGCTTATGAGCGTCGTAGTGGGTGTTGATGTATTCGTCTATCATCTCATCAGTGACGTTCCCGCTCGTGGCGCTGAAGTAACCCCGTGCCCAGAAGTGCTGCCCCCAGTACCGCTTCCTTAGCTCCGGAAACTCCTGCTGTACTTTCCGCGACCTCGGGCCGTTCACGTTTAGGACAGTACTTCGGTGTGCTCACAGCATACAGTCCTTCGCGTCGCATTAACCGTTTGACCCTGCCTAAAGAGCAGGTTACTTGCTGTTTCTTAAGCTCGGCGTGAACCCAAGGGCTCCCATAACGCTCCTTATGCTTGGCGAATACCGCTTGGACTTGCACCAGCAGCGTGGCATTTGCCTTTTCGCGTCCACTGGGGGGCCGTAGCTGACGTTTGCGCTGATGGTAGTAACTGCTCTTCGGCACCCCCAGCACGTCACACAAGACGCTGACCGGAAACTCGCGCTGGTGTGCCTCGATAAACGTACTTTTCAGGTCGAGTGTCTCGCAAAATAAATGGCGGCCTTTTTTACAATCGCCAACTCCATTTCGAGCCGCTTCACCTTATCCTGCGACCGCCTCAGCTCGGCTTCCTCAGCCGTTGGTTGCGCCCGCTTGTGTCCTGGTGTGCTGAAGGTCATCTTTCCCGAGGCGCTCGACGTCATAGGCGTCGCCATGGGTAACTCGAGTGACAACGCCTCCGAAGACCTCCAGTACTTCGACGCGCGCATGTGGACTGATGAGGATCAGCGCGACGCCGAGGCGCTGCAGCGCGAAACGGGCTTCTTGACCGACCTGAGGCGTAGCGAGACCGTTGTCAAGACCTACCCGGACGTCTTACCTCGAAGTAGGTTGGTCGCAACAACCTTTGGTAAGGGCGGCCAGCGCAACAAACCTTGCCCGTGCGGTAGCGGTCGCAAGTACAAACATTGTCATGGGTACTTGACGTGAGACAAGCAGAGTTTCTGAACACAGATAAGAAATGAGTTTTGCAAAACCTCAAGAGCAGCTTTCGGCGATTACAAGCTGTCTACCTCAGGTAAAGTAGACCTATTGCGAAAGTCATGTTTCAAGACCAAGCTCGAAATTGTAGAAGCCGGAGATGAGGTTAAAGCGTAAGCCGAAGCGTTTGCGGCGGCCTCTATAACGCTTGGAAAGGATTTTGAAGACCTTGAGTTTGCAGTTGACGTGTTCAATGCTTAGGCGCAGTTTAGCTAGTGCCTTGTTGTAGCGCTTCTCGTCGGGTTCGAGTTCCCCGCCTTTACGCTTTTTACAGGGTAGTTCGCTGTTCTGATGAAGCGTTTGTAACCCTTGATAGCCCGAATCAGCCAGCCAGAAGCACGTGGGGTGCAAATGCACTCGGCTCGCCTGAAAGAGCTTGAAGTCATGCGTCTTACCCTTGCTGAAGCTTGTGCAGATGATTTTACGACTCTGCCAGTCAACGACGACTTGTGCTTTTAACGTATGGCGCTTCTTCTTCCCACTGTAGAACTGCCGCTGTTTTTTTTCGGCCTCTCGATCGGTGTTTCAGTTGCGTCTACAACCACAAAGCTTAGTTCTGCACCACCCTCCTGCACTCGCCGCTTACCTGAAAGGCTGAAAACCTCGGCCTTGCTTAAGGTGTCCTCTACTCGACGGATAATGCGGAAAGTGCTAGAAGTGTTGAGCCTATAGGTATGAGCGATATGGAAGTAGGTGCGGTGCTCGCGCAAATACATGAGGGTCATTAACACCTGATCTTCCAAGCTTAACTTACTCGGCCTACCTGATTTACGCTTCTTGAGCCCCGTCTCTCGCAAAATCTCAACCATCACCGCAAACGTCTCGGCCTTCACGCCTGTCAGCCGCTTGAACTCCTCAGCTGCCAACTCTTTTGTCTGTTCATAGAACATTCTTTACTTCAGCACTTAAACCCTACTTTCGCAATAGGTCTACTGAAATTAGTAATTTTCAAAAAATATGTTAAGAGGTTATCGAGGTGCCAAACGCTAAGGCCTTGTAAAATAGTTAAATGTCAATAGACAAAGCAACAGTCGAAGTCAGGCTTATCAAGGAAACATTTGACGATTGGTTAGACAAATCTCATATAGACAGCGAGTTAAGAGAACAGCTAACAAAAGCAAACCTTTGGATTGCTCCTGAGGAGCCGCGTAACGGTGTTGAACGGCCCTTTTTCTATGAAGGTACTCTCGACACATTCAATTTTCTAAAGGACAACTCCTCCGAAGAAGTCAAAGTGGACCTTGCTGTTAAAGATGACGAGTACGTTGAGCTCGCGCTTCACTTCGACTACGCCATGCTGGGAACCTTTGTCGTTGAAAACGTTATCTTACCTATTGCCGTTAATCTAATCTACGACGCAATAAAAGATCGCCTTGGGCCGAAAACCGCAAGCACAGTCGTTAAAGTCAAGCTACGCGTTCTTCTACATGAGGAAGTAGACCTTAGCGATAGGCTGTCTGTGCAGCTAGAGTACGAAGGCACCGCAGAAAACCTAAAAGAGGTACTTCTACAGTCTTACGAGGCATCGGCGGAGCTTAAGGCCGAAGGTGAGACGACCCGCAAACACCTTGAGTTCCCCTCGAAGTGGTAGCTACAGAAAACGTTCGGGCTTATCTATTTAGTGTCAAAGTGAATTGGTCGGATCGAGATTCGGAGCCGGTCATGGTCAAGCTCGCCGAGGCTAAGGCGGAGGCAGTCGCGGCAAGTAAACAAGATGTCGCTAAAGAAGTGTGGTGTCTCGAAACGGTTTTAAAGATACAGGACGGGTACATAGAGGCTTTCAGATTAATGAAGGCTCAAGATTTCTACAAAGCGTGATGTGTCCTGGAACAAGTCGAGCTCGCGCTTTTAAGATTGTACCGACACTTTCGGGGCTCCGCCGACCACTACCAGCTCAATTTCATTTACGCGCACACAGAACGGTTTCAATCCATTTTTCCGTACAGAATTTTCGCCAGCCCAGAATACTTGAAGACGGAGGTTCGCTGCGGCATCTGTGACGCTATCATCACACCGAGAAACTCATGTGACCATCGTAAGGGCGAAATCTATGACGGAGAGATATGCGTACACCACGTGACACAAGCGCAACTACTCAACATCGCGATGGTAACCTCTCCGAGCCAGCGGTATTCAGTCGTGTTTGCAACCGACAACCAGGGTAATAGAACAGATTTCGACTACTCGGTTCTAGACTACGTTTTGCGAGGGCTTAACTCGCCTTTCCACGGGTGGCGTTGCACCCGGACGGTCACCGACGTGCCGCATGAGCTTTACAGAGGAGTCGGTCGTAATCAAGATTGCCCGTGCGGCTCGGGACGCAAGTATAAACACTGCTGCTTAATGAAGGCAGGGGTCACCCGACCTCATATAGAGATTCAATACGACATACCACCCGACACTGATATGCCCGAACAGATGTTTATAGGTTTTAGGAGGAATAACCCTTAGAGAACCACGGCGGTTTAGCCGACGCTATCCCCTAACGCCTCTTGCGCCTTTCTCGCCCGCTCCGAGGCTTTACGTGAGGTCACCTTGCTGTAACGCATCGTAGTGGTGAGGCTGTTGTGACCGAAGAGTGCCTGAGTCTCCAAGGCCCCCACCTGTTCTTGCATCACAACCCCAAAGGTGTGTCGGAAGGCGTGAACGCCTTTATAGCCGTTCGGTGTCCCCTCAAACGGGTTGACGCCAAACGCCTTAAGACACATGCGTTTGATCCTAGCTCTAAGCCCAGCTGCTTGATACGGTGCCCAGGCTTTCGCGTAGTAGCGCATCAACACATGGTCGCCTGCGTGCGGCACGTCGCTCATGGCTTTACCGGTGGCGGTAGCGAGCGGCACCAACCGGACTTTTTTACCCTTGCCGTGAACCCGGATCAGCCGCTCGCGAAAGTCGATGTTAGCCCACTTAAGCGTGACGATTTCCTCGATACGGAGGCCTGAAAGAACCGCTAAGAGAATCGCGACTTTCGAAACCGGATCGTCGTAGGTGTCGCAGGCGTGGACGAGTTCCTTGACCGTGTCGAGGCCGTACTCGCTGCGTTTCTCCTCGGGCTTGACCGGGTCGGGCCTAATCATCACCTTCTCGAAAGGGTTCTCGAGTTCGAAGCCGCACCACTGTAAAGCCTGATAGAAACGCCTAGCTGCTGCCGCACGGAGCTGCACGGTGGCGGGAGACTTGGGCTTGACCTCTTCACTACCTTGCTCGAGCTCCCGTACATAGGTCTGGGCTTCGTCGGGAGAGACCCGAAGTATATCTGCGCCTCCTATATAGATAAGGTAATCGAGGACGCCGCGCCGGTATGCTCGTAAGGTGTGCTGAGAGATACTCGTGCCCTTTTTACCCTTGAACTGCAAATACGCTAATGTCAGCAGCCAGAAGTCGTCGTGGTTCTCGGCTTGGATTGCCTTGGCCGCTCTGAGTTTGCGTTCGCCCACTTCGAGTGCTGACCAGTCTTTCCAGGTGTCGGGCGCGTAGACGAGGTTAGTCATCAGCGGATGGCCGTAATCTTGAGCTCTAGAGCCACATTTGTCCAAATACCCTCGGCGGTATAGACTTCCCGGTTCGTCTCGAGCCCCAAGGCTAAGCAAGCCCGGTCGCCGAGCGAAAGGCCGTAAGCTTTCGTGTCTGGGTAGAGTGCGGCCGCACGCTCGGCGTGTTCAGCACTAAACGGCACGATGCTAACCCCTAAACCACCAAAGAGCTGCCTGAGGTGTAAGGTGTCGCCAGCACGTGCCGCGACCTTTTGCATGACCTCCGACCAGTTGACGCTGCTCACCAAACTACCCCGCAGGGCGGCGCGAGCCTTATCGGCTCCCGGTTCACGGAAAGCAACGGCCAACAAGCTCGAGGCGTCATGCACCACGCTCACAGCTCAGCTGCTTCACGTCTAGCTTCTTCACGCCGTTCGCGCAAAAGTTCATCACTGACCAATTTACCTTCGGGGGGTTCACCTACAGCTTGATAGAGGCGCTCGAGTAGAGCTGCCTCGGTCTCGAGAATAAGCCGCTTATCATCCAGTGTGACCAAAAGCTCGTCGCCTTCTTTAAGATCAAGGTTGTGACGAAGCTCAGCGGGTATAATCATACGTCCGTTTTGACCAAGTTTAATAGTTGTAGTCATATCATCTCCATATGACAGTATAGGCGTTACTTGCCCAGCTTTGGAAGCTCTAACAATCCAACTACTGTCACTCATTTATATTACGATAATAGCATATTATCGTAATATAGATTAAGGTCCTAAAAAAGGTGTATATATAAGAACCGTTTACCAAAAACTAGCTATAATGCCAAATGAGGTGTTATGAGCACAATTCTTAAGTTAGGTCAAAACGGCCGCATGATTATACCCGCCGAGTTAAGACACAATCTCGAGCTTAAGGAAGATGACGAGCTACTGGTCACAGTCGAGGGTAAGCGGCTGGTACTAGAGACTGAAGCCGCACTGCTCGAGCGTCTCTACGCTACCGTAGGTGAACCGCCCGAAGGCGAACTGGTAAGCGACGAGCTCATACGCGAACGCCGTGAAGAAGCCGAACGCGAAACGGCCGACCAGTGAGCGTGGTACATGACGCCTCGAGCCTGTTGGCCGTTGCCTTCCGAGAACCAGGCGGCGAGGTGGCGCGGGCTGCACTCAGGGGCAGCCTAGTCAGCAGCGTCAACTGGAGTGAGGTGATCCAGAAGGTGCAGGCTCGAGGTAAGGACACCAGGCAACTCGCTCAGCTTTATATCGGCTTGGGGGTCACCATCGTGCCATTCGGTGTCGAGACCGCCGAACGCTCAGCGTCCCTCTACGGTGAAACTCGAGCCTTTGGATTGTCGTTAGGTGACCGGGCGTGCCTGGCGCTGGGGCTCGAGACCGGTCGTGAGGTCTACACCGCCGACCGACCCTGGACCGAGATCCCCCTAGAGATTAAGGTCACTGCGATCCGCTGATGAGCGACCTCTAAAGCGATCCAGAGCGGGGAGCACGACGACCTCTGGCTGATGACCCTGGCGTACCTGCAATTCAAGGGACGTAAAGGCACCAGCATCAGCCCCCACACCTTACGGGCGTACCGACGTGGCGTAGTCGATTACCTTATATATATAGGAGGCTCCGACATCCTCAGGGTCTCCCCCGACGAAGCCCAGACCTACGTCCGGATACTCGAGCAGGGCAGCGACGAGGTCCAGCCCAGATCACCGGCGACGGTTCAGTTACGCTCGGTCGCCGCCAGGCGCTTCTACCAGGCGCTGGCATGGTGCGGCTTCGAGCTCGACAACCCTTTCGAGAAGGTGATGATCCAGCCCGACCCGGTCAAACCGCACGAGAAACGCAGTGAGTACGGGCTCGACACCGTCAAGGAACTCGTCCACGCCTGCGACACCTTTGAAGACCCCATCGCCAAGATAGCCATCCTGCTGGCTGTTCTCTCCGGACTGCGCATCGAGGAGATCGCTACGCTCGAGTGGGGCGACATCGACTTCAGGGAACGCTTGATAAGCGTGCGGGGTAAGGGTAAGAAGATACGGCTCGTCCCGCTCGACACGGTTATTGGCAAAGCGGTAAGTGAGGTGCCGCATACCGGCAAGCAGGTGCTGATGCGCTACTACCGTAAGAGCTGGGCACCTTACACTACGGCGGGTCTCAGAGCGAAGATCAGACAGCTCTGCTTAAGGGCATTCGGGATTAACCCTTTCAGCCAGCAACCCAACGGCTATAAGGGCGTGCACGCTTTCCGGCACACCTTCGGCGTCATCATGCAGGAGCAGGTCGGTGCGCTGGAGACGCAAGCCCTCCTAGGCCATGAGAGCCTCACCACCACCATGCGCTACAGCAAGGTCACCTCTCGTAAAGCTTCGGAGCGAGCGAGAAAGGCTCAGGAGGCTCTGGGGAAAAGCGTGGAGTGAAAGGGTGACAGAGGCATAGCTGCGCCGTTATGAACTGACACGAGCGCACCAGCGAAGGTTACACCTTATATATAGTATATATAGTGCTACTTGGCGCACACGCTGGCCTACGGGTAAGTGAGATGACCGCACTCAGGTGGGAAGACATCGACCTGGGTAGTGGGACGCTCAAAGTAGTCGCCGGTAAGGGGGGTAAGACCGCCCGGGTCAACCTCTCCTCTACCCTGGTTGACACGCTCGAGCAAGTTCCGTTAGAAAAGCGCAGTGGCTATCTGCTACCTGCCCGCTCCCGGATCGCCGTCTACAAGCGGCTCGAGGCCGCCTGCCGGGTCGCTAAGGTCAAGTTCAAGGGGGTTCGTTCATGCACTACGACACGCTGCGGGAACAAGACTCAGAGATGAAACTGGAGATCTGGCGTTGGTTGCCGACCACTTGCGTCACTCGAGCTTAGATACCGCCCAGGGCTATGCCAAAGCCAGCAATCAGCAGCTTAAAAAGGCAGTCGGGGACTGGTAAGAATCACTACAGCTTGTGCTAGTAGGAAAAAACTTCACCTAGACTGAATAACTGTTGTGCGTTCGATGCGCTCATCTACCGCATAAGCTTATACGGTTCTCCATAAACCTCTAACTCCATTTCGAATCGAAAGCTTTGCGTAGTAAGTGACGGGGTGGTACGACGCGAGTACCCTCGTAGAGCAACCTAGCGTTGGGCCTTTCGCTACACGCTCCAGCTCAACGCTGCCGTGAATGCTTTCTAATGACCCACAGCCATAAGTAGGTCTTCGATATGCCTCAGCTCGTCGTCACTGAACCTCACCCCTACCGCGCCCAAGTGTTCCTCGACCTGCGCAGGGCTTTTCGCGCCGACTAAAACACAGGTCACCGCCGGAAGCCGCAGTAGCCAGGCCACCGCGAGCTGCATCAAGCTGAGCCCTTTGTCTTGAGCAACTGCCTCTAGACCTTTCGCTACGTCTAAATAGTGCTTGAACGTGTCACCCTGGAACCGAGGCATCTGAGCACGCTCGTCGTCGTCGGGAAAGCGGTAGCTTGGCGAGTACTTGCCGGTCAGTAAACCCTTGGCCAGCGGGCTGTGAGCCAACAGGCCGATCCCGTGCTGTTCGCAGAAAGGGATATCTTCTCGTTCGATCTCCCGGTCGAACAGATTGTAGCGGGGCTGATTCGCGTGGAAGTGCGCGGTTTGCAGCGCCTCTCGCATCTCTTCGGCGCTAAAGTTTGATACCCCGAGGTAGCGTGCCTTGCCCGCCGCCCGCAGTTCGGCCATCGTCTCCATGCTTTCTTGGATGGGGTAACGCGCATCTGGGCTGTGGATCTGGTAGAGATCTACGGCGTCTACCTCTAGAGCTCGCAGGCTATCGTCGATAGCTGAAAGGATGCCCGCGCGTGAGTAGTCACCGCTCACCTTAGTGGCGAGAAAACAGCGCTCGCGGTAGCCGTCCTTGAGCGCTTTGCCGAGTGTGGCCTCGCTCGAGCGGTACGCCTGAGCCGTGTCGAGCAGCGTGATACCGTTGTCGATGGCGGCGCGGACGGTGTCGATTGCTGTCTCCTCATCCACCTGACCCATGCCGCCGCCCAGAGGCCATGCGCCTAGACCCAGAACCGATACCTGCGGGCCGTCTTTGCCGAGTTGTCGGTATTCCACTTTGCCTCCCTATGCCCCATAAGTGTCTATTTTTGCTGCGAACTTCGACTTGTATTTGTCAGAGCCACAACTGTCAATGAGCCAAAAACCCTACATCGACCAGGGTTCTGCATGAATGTCGAGTTCGTCGGACCAGCGGTAGTGCAGCTGGGTAATCTCTTCTACGATGTTTTGAGGAAGCGGCTCGAGCTGCTCTGCTGCGCGGAGAAACTCTGCTAAGTTCTCTCTACGAGCGGTAGCGCCAACCGTGGCACAAACTTGGGGAAAGCTGTGTGCGAAGCGAACGCAAAACTCCGTCCAGCTTTCGATTCCCGAACGCTCAAAGATTGGAGCGACTTCGACGGCCCGCTTTTGCAGGTAGTCCTGCCACGCTGCGCCGGGCACGTCGCGCAAACGGTGCACGGGTCCTCCCGCCACGGTGCGCATGGCGATGATGGGTTCGCTCCGCTCGAGCAAAAGGTCCCAAAGCTCATTCGAGGCGAAACGTTGAAGAGGGTTGAGGTAAAAGATATAGCCGTCAATCAGGTGCTGGGCGTTACCGCTGCGCAGCGCCCCGAGCGCCACGGGTGAGGTCCAGGGAAACACCTCGAGCACAAAGCGTTTTACTAAACCCTCGTCTTTGAGCGCAGCGAGGGTTTCATAAGAACCGTCACCGCCAGCAAGCTCATTGGCGAGCTGCCCCTCCGAACCTAAACAGAGCTGTCCTAGCTCCAAGCTCTCCAACCCTAGAGGCTCGAGATTCTGACGAACGACCTCCCTGATGTCAGCGGGACTATTCCCGATAAGCTTGACAATAAGCTTAGGTACCTTCGACCGGTCTTGATCGAAGGCGTTACGCAACACCTGTAGGGCGTCGCCGTAGGTGTGACTGGTATGAAACCAGACGCCGGTGTCCATAGCTGCGAGAGCAATTTCTACCCGGTTGTCGAACGGTATCTGATCGTCGCCTAAGCGCGTAGTACCGTAGATGTAAGGTGTTACGTCAGTAAGGGGTGCTGCTTGGGCCATGTTGGTTGCGTCCTTTCGGCGGTTGCACACGTAAATAGGATCAGTTTATCGAGCGGTCACGCATATCAAAGATGATAAACGCTCGTTAAGCAAACTAAGCTGGCTCGGCCTACTCGACTAGAGGAGTGGCCCACACTTCCTTGATAAAGCTCACTTGCTCCTGCATAAGCGAGGACATAAGCAAGCTGTCATGTCGTATAACGGTCCGTTACACACGTAAGCCAGCGCTTGCTCTCCCAATCACACGGGTGCAGATGGCAAAGCCTTGGACGTGCGCCGCTACGATCCCCTTGCGGTCGGTCCGGTGCGTCATGATGCTCGTAGTAGCCCTCGCCTGCCCTACTGTGCCGACTTCGACAGCGTCAAAGGTCAACGTCTCGGAGAGAAAAAGCGGAAGAGATACAACCCTTACGTGCTGCAAGGCACCCAAGAAGGTACTCAGGTCAATCACGCCCGTTTTCCCTGGTAAGCAACGTACACTGTCCACTTGCTCGTCGATGGGAACGCCCGCAGGCGCGTCGTTGATGTGAACATCTACTACGTTCTTGGCAGTGAGGAGTTCAAGATCCGCCTGATCGTGGCCTGCGGTGTACCAGTGCCAGGCGTCGAAAAGCAGCCCTACGTTTGGTCCGACCGCGTCACACAGCTCGAGCATCCCCTGAGCTGTATGGATGAAGGAATAGGGGTGTCCGTCACGGAGGGTCTTAGGGCCAAGGAACTCGAGGGCGAGGCGTATGCCGTGCTCGGCCAAGATGGCCGCCGGAGGCACCAAGTGCTGGCGGTGGAAGTCAAAGTTGGCCCCGTAGTCTTTGTCGTCGCTCCACGAGAAGATATAGGTCGAGGCACGGCTACAACCCACTTGCTGCGCGGCCTTAGCGATAGGCTCGAGGCGTGCCAGGAATGTTTCGAAAGAAGCGTCGTCGCCCCGGATGTCGACAGGCAGGCCGAAGGAGCCAGGTTTCAGGTCGTGCTGGGCGAGCATGTCGTGGACACTGTCGGTACCCGCTTTGAGCAGGTGTCCTGTATCGAGCGCCAAACCTTCAAAGCCGTAACGCACCGCGAGCCGGGCGCTTTCCTCAAAGCTCACGGAAATGTCAATAGCACCGGGACTAAGGGTTCGGTACATACGAGCCTCCTCTAGATAGCGCGATTGTAACCTGGTTGCTGGAGCAGCGGATGGTCGTTACCTCAGTTCACTCCCCTCTATGCGCAAGTTCGACTGACGCGCAGGGCTACCGCAAAGTTAGGAAGCGAGGAGTTTAAGGAGGTAAGCCAGATCCCAACCTGCGCGTAAGCGTTTGGCCTCGACTCCCGCTTTGATGGACTTGTCGCGTTTAAGCAGGTTTACAGCGAGATGCCTAAGCGCAACCCAGGTAGCTTGGACGTTTTTGAGACGTGCTCGTGAGCGGTCTTCTTCAAATGCCACACCGAAAACCCAGTGCAAGCCGTTTTCGATGCCCCAATGAGAGCGGGCTGCTCGGAGAATACGTTCGGCATCGAGTGGCAAACTGGTGATGAAGTAACGGCTGTGCTCGGTGGTGTGGGTAGATACTGCTCCAGAAATCACTTCAAGCGGCTAAGCGAGGGGTTGCTGCTCCAGTTAGTGTAGCCCAAGGGGTGCAATAGCCAAGAGCTGAGTGCCGCCGCGTTTGGCTATACCAGCGGTGAAAGTCAGGCAGGGCGATCTGCACCTCGGCGAGCGACTTCCAATCGTGTCTGAAAGCAAAGGCGTACTTATAGGTGCGGTTAAGTCGCTCCAAAATGCCCATACCACCCCGTTGCGAAACTTTGCACCTGACCCACACGCCATAGCTGAGGCAGGCGGTCTGGAACACCTCCCCAGTGAAGTCCGAGCCGCCGTCGCTCTGTACGAGCACGTTGCCGTGAAGGCCGAGCGAGTGCAGTACCGCGACGCCTTCGTCCAAGGCAGCCTTGGCGAGTTGCATCGACAAGCCGCGAACCGCCTTGCTCGCCAGTACCACCCGCGATTGGACGTCAAGCACGTGATAGACCCAGCACACCCCGTCAGCTAACGACAAACGGGTGGCGTCAATCTGGACGCGTCTGCCTGCTGGCCAGTCGGGTGGCGCTACAACGTCTGCGGAGGGCCACCGGGTCTTGCGAGGTGCGACGGGTTGAACCCGAGTTCTTTTAGCAGCTCCCTGACGCGGTGCAAACCGACGACTTCTCCCTGGTCGCGCAGCTCTCGATCGAGCCGACCACCACCTTTGCTGTAGCGTGCCCGGTACCTGAGGCGCTGCCCAGCAGCACCGCTCGCTTGCCTGCCAGCGTCATTGCCGCTCCGCTCTCGCTTCTGGACGGACGGCGCTGGCAATCGCAATTGCGAACAGACCAACGATGGCCGCGGCGGGCGCGAGCGCGGTTGGCCCGACCAGGGCCAGTACGCCGCCGCCTAGAATAGAGCCGAACGTGGTTGCGAGGTAGATCGCCGAGCCGTTGAGACCTACCGCGACCTGGGCCGTCTCAGGCACGAGCGCGAACAAGCGGTTTTGCTGCGGCACGACCGTGAGGCCCATACTGAAGCCGAACGCGATCATCGTAGCTACCGCCCCGATTTCTGCCGTCCGCGTTACCGCCAGCGTCGCCGCGAAGACGGTGACGCCGCCCGCACCGAGAACCAGAGCGAAGCGGGCACCACGCCAGCGGATAAGCCGCGGCACGGCGATGACACCGGGGACTTGACCGGAGCCGAAGGCGACCACTGCAACTACAACCAGTGTGCCAGCAGCGCCCAGGATCGCCGGCAGATACACGATGATAAGAAAGGACGGGATCAGCACGGCGACGGTGCCGAAAAGGATGCCCAGCACACGCTTGTCTGCAAGTACCTGCAGCCGTTCGCGCAAACCGGTGCGCGCCGCGTACACGGCTGGGAGGCGTCCGACCAAGAGGCCAGAAATCACGGCTAGCGCGGCGAGGACCCACATGGCGCTGCGCCAGCCCAACGCCTGACCGACGAGGATGCCGAACGGCAGGCCCGCCACCAGCGCCAGCGAACTGCCGCCCGCAACGACGGCCAGCGACTGGGCGCGGTGCGTGTCGTCGCTGAGCAGACCGGCGGTGCTGTAAGCGTTCGCTTGGTAGGCAGCCGCCCCGAGGGCGGCGATCACGCGGCCGACCGCCACCATGAAGAAGTTCAGTCCGGTGGCCTGCACGACCATGCCGACGACAAAAATCGCCATCCCGCCTGCGAGGAGAACCCGGCGATCCCAGCTGCCGGTCAGCGCGGCGATTGTCGGCGACCCGACCGCGAGAATCAGCAGATTGGCGGTCGTCAGACGTTTTGGTGCTGCCGTAGGCGGCCTATCGCCGACTGAACTCATTGCGTCATCGCTGGCAGGAGCCGACTGGTCTGTGTTTCGCTGCGGAGCACCAGCTGTCGCTCGCTCGGCAGCCGCGCCCGAGCACTCGCCGGCCCAGGGCAGTCTGTCCACTTATGTGACCGAGCTTTCAAAGTAGCGGCCCTCCTCCAAATCTGCGCTCAGTGCAGGGCAAGCTGGCCGCCGCCTGAAGAGTTTTTGCGCCTCTCACCGATGCAGCGGCTTTGTTCAAACGGGTAAACCCTACCACCCTGTGTCTAACTCGGAAGAGTTTGGAGACGAAGGAACCAATGCGCCCAGTTACGCCGGTGACAACCTCGCGCCTTGATCCGGGACTTAAAGCTGTGAGCCGCCCCCGTCCACGGTGAACTCGGCTCCGGTCGTGAACGTCGCCCCGAACGCGAGGAACGCTACGGCCTCCGCGACCTCCTCCATGCGGCCGAGGCGGCCCATGGGGGTTCCCTCGCGGTACTGGCGTTTGGCCTCTTCAGCGGCGTCTGCGGGCATCGTTCTCTCGAGGACCCCCGAGTCAATAGCCCCCGGGCTCACCGCGTTGACGCGGACGCCGCGCGGCAAAAGTTCGCGGGCGAGTGTGCGCGCCACCGAGCGGAGCGCGGCCTTGCTGGCAGCGTACGCGCTGAGCATAGGCAGCGACATCTCGTTCGCGACCGAGGTGGTGAGGACGACTGCGCCCCCCTCGCGCAGCAGCGGCGCAAGCTTCTGCACAGTAAAGTACGGACCCTTGGTGTTGACGGCGATCTGTTCGTCGAAGTCCGCCTCGGTCATGTCCTCGAGCTGCCCACGCCGCCTTTCCCAAAGGCCACCGTTACTTAACGCTCCGGGATGAACTAGGCACCATCTTCACCGACGAAATGTTTGCTGACTTTCCCACAACCGGGCACTCAGTAAAAGCGCCGTGGCGGTTAGCTCTAATGACCACCGTGCAGTTTGCTGAAGATCTATCCAATCTTTACCCACCACAAGTCTCAAGCGTCCAGCCAAGCTATAAACAAACATTTCACAAGCAGGAGTATCATGAAATAAACCACTAACTCATGCGTCTACCATTCACTCACGGTCTTTTTAAGCTGCTGATTATCCGTTTTAGCGTAGGTTCTGGCGGTATCTAAACCGTTATGCCGCAAATGGTCGGCGACATAGGCCAGATCACCGGTTTCTTGGTGAAGCCGCGTACCGCACGCGTGCCGGAGGGCGTGAACGCCTTTGAAGGTGACGTTGGCGGTGCGGCAGGCGACCTCGAGCCGTTTAGACACGACCTGCCGGTTGCGCATCGGCAAAACGTAGCCTTGGCGCTTCGCTCCTGCCTGACCCCGTGGACCCACGCAATCTGCACATTTATCCCTACTAAGACAAGCCCCACATCTCTCACGCGGTAGTGCTTCTCAGTCTACCCGTAACCTAAACGCTGACCGTATTGGTAAGGCTCACTGAAGCGGTCGTCGTCACACGCCTCGAGCCGGGCTAAGCTCTACTCGAGAACGCCTAACAAAACACTCAAGCAACTACAATCGTACATCTTATTAAAACGTACAGCCACTCACACCCTCGAGCACTCATTCTCTCATCCTCCCTCCTTGGGTCTGGTCTCCTCATTGGTAAACCATCTGGTAAACCAAATGGGGAAAGCTCGAGTTGTTATAAGGGGTTTGGCGGAAGCAGGGTTGTACGTTTTAATAAGGTGTATAGTGATTTAGGAGGTAAGAGTTGTGGAAGGCGTTGAAAGCCGAGCTGATAGGACCTACGCCCACTTTCACCGGGTTTTAGGGACGTTGCTGACAGAGCTGGGGGCGTTGCCAGGGGTGATCTGGCTGACCGACCAGCGGCACGTGTTACGTGGTGGCGGGGAGCGTAACGACTACGCCTGGGCGATCTACCGGGTAGGTGAGTTGGGGCCTTACCTCGCGTCGTTAGCTGAACTGGAAGCGGTGCAGCAGCGAGCCGTAACCGAGATGGGCTTAGGACGGGTGCCTAGAGAGCTGCTGTTACCGCAGGTGATCGAAGGGGTGACCTATGTCCAGCTAGGGGAGAGTGGAGGCTACCGGAGTTCTCCTAAGGAGAAGAAGGCTGTGCTGGCCATCCTCGAGACCGCCCTTAAAACCACCCGGAAGAATCTAGGTGAGTTCCAGCGGTATGGAGGGGAAGACGAAGGTACCCGGCGGTTAGGGGCTGAAGTCGAGGCCATCGAAAAGGTTAAAGAAACGGTGTTAGGCGCACCCGAGCAGCCCTACCGCGTCAGGGTCTGGCAACCCCAACGGTTTAATCCCTATATCTACCAGAGTGACGCCGAGCCCAGACAAGTCAGGTGTCGGAAACATGGGCTGATTCTAGTAGGTAAGTCCATCGGGATGAGGCCGCCCCGTCAGGTAAGACGGGTGCGGAGCGATAAGCGGGAACTCGAACCTCTATTCGCGTTTGGTAGGACGGAAGTCTATCTTGAAAGCGACTGGCAGGAGGCGAAGGGGTGAGATGAGGAGCAGCAAAGTTGGGCTAAGCATGTTATAGTTCGACTAGACAGACTAGTTAGATAGGAAGAATATATGGATAGAACCTGGCAGCTTCAAAAAGCGAAAAGTCATCTGTCGGAGGTCATTGAACGGGCTAAAACAGGGGAGACGCAGGTCATCACTCGGCGTGGCGAAAAGGCTGTGGTGGTAATCGACTACGAGCGTTACCTAAACCTAACCGGACAGACGAAGCGTTTGCTCGAGGTCTTGCGCGGTGCGCCGCCTTTTACCGATGAATTACTGGTCGAACGTGATTTGAACCCCGGACGCGATGTTTCTTTCGAGTGAGTTATCTGCTCGATACCAACGTGGTGTCCGAAGCCAGACGAATACGTCCAAACGAGCATGTTTTACACTGGCTGGCCCATCAACCGCTTACCGCAACCTACCTATCAGTCATTACTTTGGGGGAACTCGAGGAAGGCATCTCGGCGCTCGGTGAAACGCACCGAGCTGAAGCGTTACGAGCTTGGCTGACTCAGCTTGAAGAGAGTTTTGTTGGGCGTATTCTCGATGTCGACCGGAGCGTCGTGAGGACTTGGGGACGTATCCAGGCAGAGGCGAAACGGCAGGGCCGTACCCCACCAGCGATCGACGCACTAATTGCAGCCACGGCCATCACCCATGAGCTAGTGCTGGTCACTCGGAATATTGAGGACGTGGCCGCACTCCCCGTCGAGACGTTGAATCCTTGGATGTTTGGAGACAGTGAATGAGCGACATCGGGGAGAGGATGATTCGTGAGTTGCAGGCGATTTGTAAGGTACCCGAGGCTTCTCAAACGCTAGGATTTAGTAAGAAAGCGCAACCGGTTTATGTGTTCGTCAAGCATTCACCAGAGAGCCTCTGGTACAACCGGGATAAAGCAGTAGGGGAGAACGTACCGATTCTCGAGCGTGACCTGACCGGCTACCTGGTCAACCTCTGGCGGTATGAAAGACAAGACGACGCGACCGGTGAAGTCGTACCCAAACTCATGGTGCAAGTTCACGCCGACCGGGAATACTGAGCTTACGCATGAATGTTTGTCCTCCGTATTGCTGGCGTCCGAAAACAGGTTCGCTCTCTGACAGTGGTGTCTAAACTCGGTAGCTTAGTAATACAACACCTGAATCGAACGTTTGAGTACCTGTTAGCTGCAACTTGCTATCAATGCCATTTTGGAAAAGTCGCCGCCCGCGACCAAGAATCTCTGGGTAAACGAACAAGCGATACTCGTCCACCAGTCCAGCTTGTGCAAGTGACTGTGCAAGGCTAATACTGCCGGAAACAACAAGATCTGCGCCTTCTTGATCCTTTAGTGCCGCAATCTCGTCAGTAAGTTGCCCCCGCAAGATTGTGGTGTTTTGCCAGTCCGCCTCCTTGAGTGTCGAGGAAAAGACGTACTTTTGCGTGCGATTGAGGTAATCGGTGACGCCGGTTGTGTCGTTCGTTTGTTTCGGCCAGAAGCTTTTGAACTCTTCATAGGTGGTGCGACCCAGCAACACCGCGCCCGTCGTCGCCATCTGCTCGCGGTTGGTTGCCGCCATGTCGTCGCCGCCTTCAGTGGGCGAAAACCACTTGTCCATTTCATCCGCTACACCGTCTAACGTGATGTTTGTAGTGACGACGAGCTTACGCATATTTGTCCTCCTTAGGAAATAGTCGATGCTCTATGGATCAGCTTCCGACGGACCGGCTGATCGCGCTCAGCGGACGGTCGGGACGTAGACGAGCTGCTGCACGCGCCCGTCGTACAGCCGTGAGTCGACGAGCTCGAGGTCGATATCGGGCAGGCCGGCCAGGATCGGGTTCGTTCCCGACACCCCGGTAATGACGGGGAACACCATCACCTCCAACCGATCCACCAAGCCGGCAGCGAGCAGTGCGCGGTTCATCGAGATGCTGCCATGGGAGTACAGCGGGACGGACGACTCTGCCTTCAAGCGTGGAACGGCCTCGAGCGCATCCGCCGCAATAAGCGTCGAGTTTGCCCACATCAGCGGCTTCTTCAGCGTTCGGGAGATCACAATCTTTTGGGCCGCGCTGAGCGACGCAAAGTTCAGATCATCCTCAAACTGCGCAGCGAAACGCGCCATCATACGGTAGGTATTTGCCCCGAATACCAGCGTCTGGTTCTTTCCCGCGAAGAAGCTCTCGGTATGCCACGCACGCAACTCTGGGCCACCCTTGCCCCAGTACCCAACAGTTCCTGTGCCGAAGCCGTCCAGGGTGGTGAACAGGTTAACCGTGAATGTCGCCATAATGCTTATCCTCCTTATCACTGCGAGTTGAACCACTCGATCTGGGCCTTAGCATGAATAGCGCAGCCTCGACGCGATGCGGCTAACGCCTGCTTGTCGAACAGATGTCCAAAAAAACTCGTGTCAGGGTGCTTTTACAACGTTCCACAAGACGACTTGCATCTATAACTTCGCCTTCCTCTCTTTGGGCGACATTAGCTGTTTTGCTCCGAATTGTACGCGTCGAGCGGCGTCGTAACCGCGATACGGCGCGTTCCGTCGGGAAGGGTCACGATCTGGTAGGCGTTGCGCTCCTTGCCGACTGGAGCACCGTGCTGGTCGAGGTTCTCGAGCACAAGATGCCCTACCCAAACGCCGGGTACCTCAATCTCAGTGACGATGTCGCGGGCGCGGACGCCTTGAATTTGGCGTGAGCGGTAGAAGTCCTGACCCTGGTGAAAGAAGTCGCGGGTCTGTTGCGGCTTGATGATAGCTTGACACCCCATGGCGGTGACAGCTAGGGCTGGGTAGTTGTAGATGTCGGCAAGGCCATCGAGGTTGCCTTCGGTGAGATACCTGGTATAGCGGTCGAAAAAAACTTCGATGGGTTCGGTCGCTTCAGCGATGTGCGTCACGTTTTCTCCCTTCCGCAGTTTCTCTTAAGCGTACCGATGCATCCTTCGCAACAAATTTTTTCGGTCGCTCAACGGAGTCATCCATGTCTGTATACTCCAACCAATTTTGATTTCGCGCAGACTCTTTTGGCTTCACTGCGTCAATCAATACCTTTTTGTCAGGAACTGCCGCTCGTTTCTAGGTGTCCTATAACTGTTACCCGCACGCCGTTAGGATCAATCACTGAGAAACGACGTATGCCCCAGGGTTTGTCCTCGAGCGGCTCGACGAGCGGAAATCCCTGCTTCGTGAGTCTTTCATAGAGTAATTGAACTTGATCGGCATTCCCGACATCTATAGCAAAACCAGGCGGAAGGCTGGGATGTCCGTTATCATTCACAGTCAATTGGGCGGTGGGATTTGTTGACGAGTTTAGCATTAAAAACATGCCGTCCTCCATACCGATCTCGAGGCCCAGCAAACTGCAGTAAAAAGTTTTAGTAGCCGCGAGGTCGCGGGAGCGGAGTTCCGGAATGATACGCGGGATGGGCATAGTCTCGTCTTATTCCTTTCCAATCTCGAGCGTCACTTTAGGCATCGTGTCCAGCCTCAACCCTGGCAGGTCGGGCTCGAGATAGCACTCATCCGCTCCGTCTCCCTGTAAGAACCTCCCGAAAAACGCCGTGGCGAAATGCTTGATCAGCGCGTGCGCCTGAGATTGGCTCCACACCGGGTCAAAGCAGTTCTCGACCCCGCGCACCGACTCGGGGCATTCGGCGTAAGGGTTATGCTCCGCACCCTCTAAGGTCAGCAGGAACTTACTTTTTGAACCGGCGCGGCGGAAGTATTCGAGCCCGTTTTGCGCGTACACGGCCACCGTGTCACCGCTCCCGGCAGCGACGAAAAAGGGCACCTTGAGCTTGGCTAAGGACGCCGCCCCGAGCCAAGGCTCGCCGTAAGGGGCCATGACGAAGATCGCTTTAATCCGTGGGTCAGCCTTGATGGTTGCGCCTCGAGACGGCTCGAGGTCGTCAAATGCGGGCAGTGCAAAACACGGCGCTTCATCGTTCGTTTTCCGGCAAAAAGCCGCGAACGCTTCGCCGTTGAGGGGCACCCCGGCGGCGTTGACAGCGCTATAACCGCCGTAACTGTAGCCCACCAAGCCGACGTTCGTGTTGTCGGCATTGGCGACATGTTTGGGCAACTCATTTACGGCAAAGAGGATGTCTTCGGGGCGGTAGACAAGGCTCGTCACGTAGTCCGCGTCGGTAGTGTCTTGGTAAGTTGAGCCGGTGTGCTCGAGGTTGGCGACCACGAAGCCGTAAGAGGCGAGATGTTCCCCTAAATACGCGAGCTGGTAGCGGGTGCCCGGTTGTCCGTGCGAGGCGATGATCAGCGGAAATATCTTGGTTGTAGGCTTAGCGTCCCGTTTGGCGCGGCCTAGCAGTTTTGCGGGCGTGGGGCCGAGCATCGCGTCGTAAAAGGTTGCTTCGTCCTGCTCGTCGGTCGGGTACCAGACCTCGACTTTCAAGGTGCGCGAGCGGGCGGTATCGGTAAGGTTCAAGGTTTGCACGCCGACGAAGTGAGAGCCTCGAGCCGCTAGGGGGGGCAAGTTCACGCCTGTCTCTTGGGCTTTAACGAAGGGAAACATAACAGCTAGCATGGTTAAGCAGCTCGAGAGCCACCTTGTGCGTTTCAGGCGGGCAGGTTGAAGACGAGAAGCGTAGCCCTTCAGAGACCTCAAAGAAATTCTAGTCGTGTCCACATTACAAGAACGAATCTCTCGTGCGGGACATATGAGAGTCATCATTGCCTCCTTCACTTAGAGGACCCTCCGGATAAACTCGAGCACTTTTTTGCTCATTCCCGGCTCTTTTAGCAGCTCGGTACCGTGCACGTACCCCGGTACGACGAGAAGTTTTTTATCTTTAGTAGGGGCCAGCTTGTAAAGCTGCGGGGTTGCTTCGTCCGAGCCGTAGGCGTCGCTTTTCGCGGTGAGCATGAAGATTGGCAGTGCGATCTTGGCGGCATACGGTGCTAGCTCCTCGCCTTGCGAGGCCAGCACCCGCGCTTCAGCCGATAGCGTCACCGCCGCTTCCACCCCTGGTAGAGTCTGGCTGCTCGCGATCAGCGTGAGATTGGCTCCTTGCGACGCCCCGACTAAAACGAGGTGCTTTACGCCTTGCTGATGAAAAGCTCTAATAGCAGCCTCGAGGTCGCTCAGACGGTCGGCGCTTGGGTCGGCGCTGGCGTACTCGTAGAGGAGCACCCGGAAGCTACCCTTCGCCAGCGTTTGAGCAAAGGGGAACCAGCTACACGCGCCGTTGCCACTATCGTTGGAAAGCACGACCCCGGTGGTACCTGTGCCTAACAGCGCACCCTCGAGCGGCTGACCTGAAGCGTTCTCGAACGCTAGGGGTTGCGCCTGCACTCGGTCGGCTGAACAGAAGTCGACGAATGTGCTTGCTATAGCTATGTGGACAAACACGAGTGCGATAAGCACTACGACAAACTTCGTTGTTACGTCTGTTTTCATCCGCGAGCCCCATCCGAGCCTACCCATGTTGCTCCTCGCTTTGCTTAATAAAGTCGTTCATGACCTGATTGAACGCCTCAGGTTTGTCTAGGTGTAACCAGTGTCCGGTTCCCTCGAGCGTTTCATACGGTAAGTCGGCGCCGAGGTTATGCAGACCGAACGGCGTGTCGTTCGCAGGCGTAATCACTGAGCGTTTGAGACCTTCGTAGCGACGGAGCGGCAAGCTCGGGTCATACGCAACTTGCACTCTGAAAAAGCCGACGACGGTTTCTTTGGGGATCACGCGCAGATCAGCCATGACCTGCTCTCGCACAGCATCTTTAGCACCGGTGAGGAGTAAGTTCCAGTACCCCTCTATAGTTTCCGCATAGGCATCTGAAGCAAGACCCTCTAAAAATGACGCCATTTGCGGAATGCGCCTAGCGTCGCCTGCAGGGTCGGCGAGCAAAAGCCCAGCTACACGCTCAGAGTGATCTGCCGCATACTGGAGCGCCACCAACCCGCCGCCGCTATGCCCGACAAGCACAAACCTTTTGGTGCCGAGCCGCTTGACGGCTTCGTCTACATCCGCCGCCATCGCGGGAAACGAATAATCTCCATCGGTGGGCAGGTCGGAGCGGCCATGACCGCGCCATTCCAAAGCAACCGCGCGCCGCTGAGGGCGCAAATGTTCCAACTGCGCCGCCCACTGCCACGCATTACCCGCGGTTGAATGTAAAAAGATAACTGGAAGCAGAGTTCCGGTTCCACCATCGTCAGCGTACAGTTCAACGGTTTTCACGTTCTACTCCTTCATCTCGTTCAATCTCACTTAGCGAGGAATGTTTGGAGAAATCCCTGAACCGCCGCCCAATAGCCTTTTTGGACAAGGGGTGTAGAAGCGACGAGCGCGAGCGAGCCATGAACGCCGATGCCGTCGGGTTCGTACTCGAGCTTGTCCCGGCTCGCTACCGCTTCGAAGATGGCGTGGGCCTCAGCGATTTCGCTCCCTCCCGCAGAAGTGACGAACACGGGCACCTTCACCTTTTCCGCCGCCTCTCTGATAAGGTTGGGTTTGGCGAAGTACTCGCCAGGTGAAAAGGAGAGGACGCCAGCAATCTCAGGATGTTCTGCTGCTAGTAAAAATACCAACGATGAAGAATAACTACTGCCCCATACAAGGATGGTTTTATAGCCCTTGTCTTTTACCCAAATTAAAGCGGCCTCGAGGTCAGGGAGAGCCTCGAGATAACCCGTAGATTTACCCAGGGCGTTGACCGTAAGGTTTTCACCGCCATAGGCGTTACCGCCGCTACGCTGGTCTACGGCTAGTGCGTTAAAGCCTGCTTCGACGAGTCGAGGAGCAATCCCTGCATACTCTTCTTTGTTATAGTCCGCCTGGTGAAAGAGCAGCACGATAGGTTTGGACGTGTCAGCTGCCGCGTAAAGATTGGCAAAGACTTCTGCGCCGTCAGAAGCTTCAAAGCTCACGGCTTTTTGAGCCAGCGCGAAGTTGAAAGTCAGGCAGATGAGGCTTAGAACCAGCGATCCGGTTTTTTGCACTGCTTCCCTCCTGTCGTGACGCCGCCCTTTTCGCTCTCCCTCGGCCGTCAGCTGCTGCACGCCGAACGAGTTGAAGCGCCCGCTACCCGATTCGGGTCGAAATCGACTCATAACCGCCGCCTCCCGGGTAGTGCCAAGCACCAATAAGGGTGTTGCCGTTGTCTGAGAAGGTGCCCTGGTAGTACGCCGGAGAGCCCCGTTCCCCACTCCAAATCGTGAGGGTGTCTCCTTTGAGTTCGTAGGTGTAGTCGAGCGTTTCGCCCTCGGAAAAGCCGTAGTAGCGCGAGCGAATATCCGCGCTCGGCTCCTCGCCGAATTTCCGCTCGTGACCGATCACCTCGAGCCCTTTGTTGCCGCCTAAGTCAACGTGTTGAAAGAGGAAGAACCCACCCTCGGCCCATTCATAGCGGACCGTTCCTGCCGCGCCACCGGACACTTTCCAAGTGCCAACCAACCGGTCTAAGCTTCTGAGATCAGGGTTCGGCTGAGTTGGCTGCTGTGGCGTTTGAACGTCTTCAAAGTTATCGTCCACAACGATGTCTCCTTAAGATGATGTCAGTCAGCTTCTTTGCCGACGACATTTGGCGCTGCTTGTTCTAAACGGCTTACCAGCTAGCAAATACGGTTTAGTGGCTGGGCGGCCTGCCGAGGAGGGCTCTGGCTCGCGGCAGGAGGCCCCAGGCGATCAGGTGCGCTTACTACTAGAAAGCCGACCGGGAGCCAAGGGTTCGTGTTGAGAATGAACGTGTTGGTAGCGGCTGCACCTAGCATCAGGCCGACCAGCCCAAGCGCGGCTAGACCGGACAGGCGAGGGATCAGCAAGCTGACCGCTCCGGCCACCTCGAGCGCGCCGACCACATAGCGCAACCACTGGCCTGCGCCAATCGCGGCGAACATGTCCACCATCGCCGGGTTGCCGCTCAGCTTGAGAAACCCGCCCGCCACAAACTGCAAGGCGAGCAGGACTTGAAGCGCCCATAACCCGAGGCTGAGGCTACGCCTACGGCTCGTCGCGCGGCGGGTCTGCGTAGCCAGATGTTCTTGAACTTGAACGGTTCCAGTGCCTTCTTCCATATTTTCGCCTCCTTAACTTCCTTCGTTTAACAGGACCGCCTATGTCTACTCCAAACAATCTTGATTTTGTAAGAGCGCCTTTTGCTTAAGTGAGCACAGGCTTGTGCCCGTCACCGTAGGCTAAGTCTATAAGGGAGTGCACTAACACACAATTCAAATAAGCGTTAAATCACCAACCTTCTATTAAGATCTTTCATAGAACCTTTTATTTGTTTTGGTAAACTCTAGAGATGAATATGGCGCAGCTGCGAACGTTTTTAAGCATTGTCGAGGAGAGCGGGTTCTCACGGGCGGCGCTAAAGCTTGGCGCTACCCAGTCGGCTTTAAGTCATGCGGTCGCCGAACTCGAGCGCGACTTAGGAGTAAGGCTTTTAGAACGCGGGCGCTTCGGGGCACGGCCTACCCGAACCGGAGTGGAGATCGCCGCGTATGCGCGGCAGATACTTACGCTCGAGGAGGCCATGCGCCAGGAGGCAACTTTAGCGCGTGGCGCACTCCAGGGAACGCTGAGGGTCGCCACCTTTAGAAGCGCCGCAAGTCACATTTTGCCCAAGGCGATTGGCTGGCTTAGATGCAAGCATCCAGAGCTTGAGGTGCGGCTGCTCGAGACCGACGGTGGTCTCGACGAGTTAACCGAGACGCTACACGATCAGCGCACCGAGATCGCGTTTTTCGCGGTTCCTCCCTATCCGGCCGGGATCGTAACCTGGGACTTATTGCGAGACCCCTACTATGCACTGCTGCCCAAAGGCCATCCGCTCACTGACCGTGTCGTGAGCCGCGCCGAGCTGCTCGAGTGGCCGCTCATCCTTTACGACCCTGACATCTGCTCAGTCGTTGTCGATGCGTACTTGAAAGGGGTGAGTGAAAAGAAGCCCAGGCGTGCCCACTACAACGTTCGCGAAGACTCCACCTTGGCAAACCTGGTAGGTCAGGGGCTGGGGGTCAGTGTCGTGCCCGAGCTAGCGTTTCGAGAGCTTCCCGAGAGCGTCGTGCGTGCACCTCTGGAAGTGCCTCTCGAGCGGGTTATCGCGGTGGGTATCTTGCCGGGGAGTCTTAAGTTCCCAGCGGTGCGGGCGTTTTTAGACGCTCTCAGAGTACAGTTTCCTAACAGCAAACTGCCACCTCTCGCATCTGATGCTACGTCGAGGGCTCGAGTCCCTATCGGTTTAGGGTGGGAACGGTAAATCGAAAGTGTCAACGTGCCAGTCTGCGCTTTAACGGCCTTAAAGTAAGCCGCGTAGACCGGCAAGCGTGGGATCATCTACCTCGAGAACAACATCTGTGTAGTGTGTGATAAAACCTAAAACGGTACGCCGAGGTCCCTCCCGCCATTCCGAGCTGCTGTAAAAGGCGTCCTGACTTCCTTCACGTTCAGCGAGCGTGTCGTAATTGCGGATCAAATAGGCCGCGTCGGGGTCGTGCTGAGAGAGGCCGCAAGCCACCACGTCGATACCCCACTTTGTAAGGAGAGGCAGTACATGGGTGTAAAAACACGCGTAAAATCTAGCGCCAGAGTCGGGTTTGAGCTTATAGGTGCGGATTTCTATGATGTTCATGCCAGCCCTCCCTTACCAACTACTCTCAGCTCAGCGGCCGAAAAGTTCACTGCCGGCTACGCGGATCGAAGGCGTCACGCAGCCCGTCGCCTAAAAGATTCCAGGTCAACACCGAGACAAAGATAAAAGCTCCTGGCAAAAAGACCCACCAGCGAGTCGCAAGTCCCGACACCCCGGCGAAGCCCTGCGCAGTTGCCAGCATCAGCCCCCAGCTCGTTGAAGGTGGCTGAATGCCTAGTCCGAAAAAGCTCAACACGGATTCGGTAATGATAAAACCGGGAATTACGATACTCATGTAGACGATGACGAAGCTGAGCGTGTGCGGCAACATGTGACGAAAGATGATCCGGCCGTTACTGGCCCCTAACGACCGGGCAGCATAGGCAAAATCGCGTTCACGTAAGGAAAGCACCTGACCCCGAATGGTGCGTGCAACACCACCCCAACCGATAACCGATAAAGCGATGACGACTAGTATAAAGACCGTTGACGACGGAAGATTAAGCGGGTAGAAGACCGCTGACAAGGTGATTAGGAGAAAAAGGTCGGGAATAGCCGAGAGTGCCTCGATAAAACGCATAATCAGCTCGTCAATCCAACCCCCGAAAAATCCGGCAATTCCCCCCATGATCATACCGATGATGATAGAAACGAGGGCGGCCAAAATGCCGATCGTCAGGCTGATCCGTGCCCCAAACAAAATTTTGCCGAAGACGTCACCACCGAGGTCGTCTGAACCCCATAGGTGAATCCGCCCCGGTTCAGCCACACCAAAAAGGTGAAGCGTCGCCCACGGCCGAATTCCCAGAGTTCTGCGAAGTGGCTCGGGGATGAGGTTGACGGGGAACGGTACGTAACGCTCCCGGACGCCTTCACGCCTAACCAAAAACTCTATGGGGTACCGTGTTGACTTGTCCTCTGTCCAGGTCGTTTCAAACGTTTCCATGTCGAGTGTCTGCGTACTCGCGTAGATAAAGGGCCGGACGAACCGCCCTTCGTTCCAAAAGTAAATCCGGTTGGGAGGCTGAAAGGTCGTGTTGGGGTTGATGTAGCCTTCCGAGTAGGGGGCAAAAAAGTCGGCGAAAGCGGCTAAAAAATACAAGATACCCAAAATGACCAGCGCAGTTCGTGCTAGGGGATGTTTGCGAAACTGCCGCCAAGCAATCGAGCTGAGGCTTTCACCCGACCTAGCAAGTGTTTCTTCAGGCGGTTGCGACGTGCCCGTGGGTATGACCGGAGCATCGGCCATCAGTACCGAATCCTCGGGTCGATCAGCGCGAGCGCAAGGTCAGAAATCAAATTACCAACCATCAGCAAAAGGGTCAGAATCGTGAGCAGTGCCATAATGACGTAGGTGTCTTGGGCGTAGATCGAGCTGAGAAATAGTGGCGTGATCCCAGGCCAGCGCAATACGTATTCGACCGAGCCTGCGCCGCCGATCAGACTGGGTAACAAGCCGCCGATAGTTGCAACGATAACAATTACTGCGTTTCTAAGCGCATGCTTATAGTTGACTGAGCGTTCAGAAAGACCTTTAGCACGGGCTGTGCGCACGTAATCCTGCGCAAGAACCTCGAGCATCTCCCCGCGCATAAACCTCGAGACCGACGCGAGGCCCGCGAGCATCACCACAATCGTGGGTGCAATCAAATGCCAAGCAATATCACGAAACTGCCCCCACGCGCCGATCTGCCCAAAGTTTTGACTTGTCATGCCTCCAACTGGAATTAAAAAACTGTTCGTCGACTGAAACCACTGCACCGCGAAGGCTACGACGAGCAGCGCGAGAAAAAAGTTAGGGATAGCCAACCCGATAAGGCTAAATACGGTCAATATTCTGTCACCGATTGAGTATTTGCGAACGGCCGAGAAGACGCCGATCGGAACGGCAACAAGATAGGTCAAGAGAGTTGCGGGCAGCAGCAGTCGCAAACTGTTGATCATGCGCGGCACGATAAGCGCCGTCACGCTTCCTTTAGAAGTCATGCTGGTGCCAAAGTCAAAATCTGTTACGACGTTTCTGAGCCAGTAGAAATAGCGGACAAACCACGGTTGACCGAGCCCTAAAGCCTCACGGATACGCTGCGCCTTATTCGGGTCAACTTGGTCAAACGCAAACTTGCTAGCGAAATCGCCGGGGGCGATCTCAATGACAATCCAAGCTAGCAAGGTCGCCAAGATAAATGTTGGGATAAGGTTGATAAAACGTCTGAGGATGTAGGTTGTCACAACTTGCTCCAGAAAAGTGGTGTTGCTTCTAACCAGGGGTATAGCGGTTTGAAAACATCCAAACCGCCTTGATCTTTAGACGTCTATTGTGGAGAGGTCAGATTGGCTCGGAACCCCCCGGGTCTGTAGGGAGACTCGATTGCATTGGCATCAAGCGCCTCTTTCGGCCAGAGGTTGCCCATGTTGCCGTAAAAGCTAAATGCGGGGCTAATAAGTGGCGTCATCGGCAGATACTGTCGCATCAGCTTGGCCCGCTCGTTGTAGATCGCTACGCGCTCGTCTAAGTCGAGCGTGCGATCCATCCGGCGGCTGAGACGGTCCATCGAGATTTCCCACGGTTCGGCGTTGTTCGGGTCCTTGTTCCACGAATTGAGGTTTTCGCCTAACCCTAGGACGTTTACAGCCGAGGGGTTATCGACGTCACCCCCAGCCAGGCCCCATATCTGCGCGTCGTAATCAACTTTGGTCCCTTCGGCCTCGGTGCCGGTAATCGAATCCGACCAGATTTCCGAGGAGACCTCACGTGGGTTCACGCGGACGCCATACTGCGACAATGTTTGGGCGATAACCTGTGCCTCTTGGCTGCGCCGGTCGTTACCGGAGGGGAACTGTAAGTCGAAGGCGACACGGCAGCCCGTGTCAGGGTTTTTCAGCACGCCGTCCTGCCCGGTTTCGGTAAAGCCTATCGAGTTAAGGAGTTCGACGCCGCGCTCGGGGTTGAGTTCAAACGGCTCGAGGTCGGGTGCATCAAAAGGCGCTGCTGCATCGCTATTCCAATCACTGGCAGGAAAACCAAGACCACCTAGCGCTGCTTGAATCAGCGCTTGCCGGTCGATCATGATGGCAATCGCCTGACGAAACTCGGGCGTTTTGAACATATTGCGCTTGCACTCATTTTTCTTCTGGAAGTTATAGGTGATGAAGTCAACGAGCGTGTCGGGGCCGATGTTGGGATAGAAGGTGCCACCGATGGTGCCGTTTTGCACCGCTTGCTGCACCGCGCGCACGTCGTCTACCGTTTGTGGCCAGTCGAAGCTGGCTTGACCCGTAGTGACGAGCGCAACCTGCGCGTTACGGTCGGCAACGAAATCTACGGTCCAGGTGTCGGGGCCGGGTAAGGGGGAGCCGTCAGCAGCGTGGACGTTTTTGCCGTATTCCGGGTTTTTAGAGAGTACAATGCGCTCACCCGAACGAAACTCGGTGATCTTGTAGGGGCCGCCTGAAACGAGCTGATTGACGGGTGTGTCAACGCCCCAAAGCGCCAAGATGCCCGCTGCACCTTTGTCTCTATAAACTGGCATAAAGATATGCGCGGGAACGGCCCCTAAACCGGCGATGTTCCCTATCAGATTGACCTGTGGCTGAGGTGCGGTGACGCGGAACTGGTACTTGCCGAGCTTTTCGTACACGATGGGCTCTTCGTTGTCGCCAACCACCGTTGCACTGTAATCGTTTGACTGAACGTCCGGATCACCTTTGATGGTGCGCGCGGCGATATAATCGTCGGCTGTTATCTCAGTGCCGTCCGACCACTTCCACCCCTTTTTCAAGGTAATAACAAATTCTTGCTCGGGGCGCACCTCCTCGATAGACGCCGCGTGTTCCAGATTAAACAAGCCGTCTTCTTTGCGAAACGAGCGGTTGCCGAGCCAGTCGCGGTAGACGAGATCCGGTGCGCCGGCTAGCTCGAGGACGGCAACCTCCTGTGCGGTTGAGGTGAGCACCGGGTTAAGTGTCGAAAAGTCACCGAACAGCGCTTCGTTAACTGTCCCGCCCTGCTTTGCTGTCGGTGCGTAATTTTCCGGCCACTGGAAAGGTTGCCCAAACGCCACGCTCACCGTAACCAGTGCAGCGGCTGTCAGATACCATCTTTTCACTTGATCGACCTCCTTAACTACTAAGACAAAACCTATGTGCTAAAAATCTCTATGACAAGGTGACCTTATGGCGACACTAAAGAATTTTTAACAAGCTTGACCGCTGTGCTTTCTACGAGGTACTGCAAAGCAGCACGCTGGTCGTTCTCTCCGTGCAAGACACCCCGCCACACCACCCGTCCAGTAACGTCGGTAACCAACAGCTCGGCTTTCCAAGAGAATGGCGTGACGACAAAAGCCATCTTGTAATGAAGTTGCAACGATGCAGGAGTACAGTTTCGAACCGGACTCGAGTCCGCAAGGGCTGCTGTTATAACCCGCATTGACGCCTTTTCGAAAGCCGGTATCCTGTAGGTACCTAGCGCAACGTCGGTATTTAAGCAGACGCTTCTATCCTGCTCTTGTAAACCCATCCTGTCGTCCGGGCCGTCGAGCTTGGCGCAACCTGTGATGAAGGCGCTGAAGAGCAGGGCTATCGCAGCTAGTCGAAGAGAAGTTGCGTTGGACCGACAAGCGACTCGACAGGGTTGACGCACGGTTTGGCCTCCTAAATGTCTTAAATCATCAACTTCACAAAGCTAAGAGTGGGGATTTACGACTACTCACACCACCTTCCGGCTAAATCAGCCATCGTCGTCATAGCTATCGAGCAGCAACGGTTGCAGACCAGAAGCAGTCGGGTTATCAGCTCGCAAAGATTATGGTAGAAGGCAGCCGGGTACAAGTACAAATCAAATAAATGTTGAAAGTAGCGTTTTGTATCAATATCTTTCATAAAAACAAATCGAAGCAGTCTGTTTCGGACTTGCATTATCGCGAGCCTGAAGCAGTTTTCTACGACCTCATTGACGAAAATATCGTCCAGCTCGACGCCTTGTGGAAACAAAGTGACAAAAACCCAGCTGTCACGTGGTGCCGCGAAAGCTTGGTGAAGCGTGAAAACCAAGGGGAATAAAGAGACTCGACACCCGTTCTGGTGAATGTCCATGACGTGTGTAAAGTAGATTAGCTAAAGCCGTTGATATCGAGACGCGTCTTGGTAGGTTTGAAGTGACTGGGCTGCTCTCGAGGTTAGACACGGGACCATGCTCGCGCGAATCATGGAACTCGAGGAGCTAGCCCTGAAAGGTTGCACTCGGTCGCTGAACTTGTCCTTATATATAGGGTATGCCCACCGCCCACGCCGCACCTCGTTTCCGTTTGTCAACACTACCAACATAATGCTGATTCTTAGCTTAGAACTAACGAGCTGCTTTCAAATTAGTAACCAACTACGTTATAGGTGTAAGTCTCGCAAGAAAACGTCTTAATTTTTGTAACGACAATAGCGCGTTATTATAGCTATTTTGGAGAAGGTAATTCTACAAACAACGTTTTTAGAGAGTTTTGTTTTAGTTTACTAAGGAGTTGGCGGGCTCGAGCCTAGGTAGCTTAGGTCTTGAACCGAGGGCTCAAGCGTATCCATAAGGCCAGAGCTTCGCCTTATCTAACCATTGGTGCTAGTTCATAGGGAGAACTCAGCAATGCTCATTCTGAAGGGTCAGTTTCAGGATGGAGCTTGTGAAAAAGACGTAGAAGTACGTTGAACATGGCGGTAACGAAGACCAAGCGCATCTCGATGTAAGCGGCTAAGCGGTGCCAGATACGTTTGAGGTCACAAACAGTTGTCACCATAGAGAGTGCTGTTTCCACCACCATGCGTTCATTCCAGGTCCCCTTGGCACAGAGTTTGAGATTTTCAGGTACGCCCTTGGCAGCTCTGAAACCCAAGTCCGAGAGCACGATGGTCTGCCCGTCGAAGCACTCAATCAGTGGGTGAAACGTCTGGTCGTGCTCGTTCATCCCTGCCCAGTCCCAGCCGACCACCTGACCCAGGTCATTCAAGAACCAACAGAACTTGATGCCTACGCTCCACCTCCCCTTGTCTCTGCCTTTCTTGCCTACTTGCTGCTCGCTCCATCCTTGGCGGATGGGGAAGAGCAGTTCGATGGGATAAGAGTCGACTACCGTGAAAAAGCTCGGTTTGGCAAGCAATGCCTCACACGAATCCTGATGTGCCCGGAGCAAACGCTGCAAACGTGAACGCTCAGGAAGTCCAGCAAACAGATCATCATAGTCGCGCTTGAGCCAACGGTAGAAGGCCCGAAACCCTCTGCCTTTGAGGGCGAACAAGATGCCGATAGTCACAAGTTCGCTCGGATACAGTTTAGCTTGGGGGTGCTTGGCAAGTTTAGGCATAGTGTCATCGACTTCCATAAAGATACGGATGATAATGTCCTCGGTGGTCATAGGTGCTCCTCCTGTGTTTGTCGCTATTCACAGTTTCAGAGTTCTCTATGACCGCTTCAACTAGCACCATTGGTTATTAGCCCTCGGTGAACGTGATGCGGGCCGTGCTCCCCGCGACGCATGACGCGCTGACCCTTGCTAAACTCATCCATGACCAACCCAACGGGCTTCACCAGCCCAGACCCGGCTCGTGAGCTATCCAAGCGGGCCGTCACCGCCGCCGTCGCCCTCGCCCGAAAGCATGGCGTGAGGGTCGTCGAGCCGACGGTCCTTGCCGACTACTACTCCGTCGCCGTTCACCTCAAACCTGCCCCGGTCGTCGCCCGCGTCTCGACGCTCACAGCGCAGCTGCGTGACCCCATCGAGCCGTGGCTCGAGCGCGAAGTCGCCGTGACCTCATTCTTATCCCGTCAGGGCGCACCCGTCGTCGCGCCGAGTTCTGAGTTACCCCCCGGGCCGCACCGTCACGGCGGTCTCACCGTAACCTTCTGGACGCACTTCCAGGCCGAACCAGGGCGGGAAACGACGATGGCGGACTGTGCGGCTATGCTCGCCGACCTCCACGCCGCGTTGCGGTCGTATGCCGACGAATTGCCCGTCCTCGCTTCGGTCGGCCGCGACATCGAACAGGGCCTGGTTCACCTGCCCCGCACCCGCGACCTGTTGAGCGAGGTCAAAGTCGACCAGCTGCGGGAACTCGCCCGAGACCTCGAGCCACTGTGGGAAACGCCAAGGGGCGAGTTGCGCCCGCTGCATGGCGACGCGCATCCCGGGAACCTGATCGTGACCAAAGCGGGTCCGGTGTGGCTCGATTTCGAGGATGTCTGTTCGGGGCCTGTCGAGTGGGATCTGGCGCTGCTGAACTGGTTCGACGCGGACGCGGTCGCCCAACACCATCATCCTGATCCGGAACGATTGGAGGAATACTCGCGGCTGCGTGCGCTCCACGTGGCGATGTGCCAACTTGTGTTCTACGACGTGTTTAAAAATGATGCCGAGCACCGGACGAACCTGAGCTGGGCCATAGATAAATGCCTGCAAGGCGATTGAGAGCACCGTTAGAGCGATGATGGCATAGGGGTCATCAAAGGGCACTGCACCGAGTCTACAAAGCCCACTAGCGTCCTTTGCTAGAGACGAAACAACCGCCTTGTCCCTGTGCAGCTTATGCGGTCTTTGAGCGCGAAGACGCAGTAGCGATGGCAAACTAAGTGAGCTACGCCTATCAATGTTTCTAGTGCATCAAGTATGTTGATGCCAAAACTTAGATAAACAGTTCGCTGCTCACGCCGAAGTAGGCCGCCAGTTTCTTAGCGACATCTTTGCTGATCTCACGGCGCTGGGCGAGAATGGCGCTCAGCGTAGGCTGGGGAATTCCCGTATCTTTGGCGACCCGGTAGGCGCTCACGCCACGCTGCTCGAGATAATAAGCGAGCATCCGGTAGGGCGGCACCACGCCCTCTAAGATGTCGGCGTCATGCACCTTCTCCCACTCGCCGATATAGAAAGCTACGAGGTCGTAAAGCGGCGCGTGTTCGGGGTCGTTGCAGTTATAGGTGCTGGTCAGTTTGTCGGTAAACGCGACCAGCGCCTCGTACTGCGCTTCGGTCTGAGGCATCTCCAGCACGAGGTCGTCTTGGGTAGCCTGGGTAAACGTTTCCCAGGCGGTTACGACTTGGTTGACGTTCATAACGGCCTCCCTTGGCGGTTCCAGCGGTCGTACTGGGCGTGCGTCATCACGAGCTTGATAAAGACCGATTGAGCACGGTAGCGAACAAAGGTGACGACGCGGTATTTGTTGCCCCCGACATCGAAGATGGTGATCTCAAAACCGCGTTCGCTAAAAAAGTCGGCGCGGGGGTGGTCGGCGCGAAGTTCATTAAGATTCTGGTAACTCGCTTTTTGAACGTCCTTAAACCACTCGCGTAACGGCGTCTCGGCTTGGTCGTGCTCAGTCCAGAAAGCGCGTAGCGTTCTGAGAGCGATGACGTTCATAAGCCATTATGTAACATAGCGTTATGCTTGTCAATGCGTTAAGTAATGATCGACTATCGACGCGCCCGTACCGCGTTCAGAGCCGCTTCATCCACGCCTCGAGGGTGCTTTTAATGCGCTCGCGTAGCCTCGGGCCTCGGCCTCGAGTCCGGGCAGCTCCGCAGGCACGACGTCGTACTGGGCGGCCTGTTCGGTCAGCTGCTCGACGCGCCGCTGCACCCGGAGGTGTTGCTGCACGAGTCCCTCGAGACCGTCCAGATCATCTACACCGATCAGCGCCCGCGCCACACTAGCCCCCGGACGGCCCAAGTCTGGCGAGTTCTACCAGGAGCTGCTGGCGGTCGTGGGTTTTGAGCCAATCGCGCACGTCGCCCGCCGGGGGGAGTCCCGGCAACCGAGCGATTCGTAACCGCTTGGCGACGCCTGCGAGTTCACCGTAAACCCTTCGCGCGTGGTCTTCCCCGGCCTCGTCAAAGTCCGGCACGATGATCACGGTCCCCCCTTGCAACGTTTCGGTGTAGGCTTCATCCCATTTTCCTGCGCCCCCGGCGTTACACGTGGCGACGAGCCCGAGCTGCTCGAGCGCATGAACGTCCTCCTCACCCTCGACGACGTGGACCGCTAGGCCGTCCTCAGCAGCAGCCATCACATTCGGCAAGCGGTATAAGACTTGCCTACAGGCGTCCAGCTGCACGCGTTCGGCGTCCGCGGGAGCATCCTCGTCCAGGTAGAGGTTGCCGCTCTGTCCCGGCACGTAAACGTCCTGGGTGACTCCCCACGCCCAGGCGTCCCCGTACGGCCTGCGCTGCGAGAAGCCTTTGGGCTCGAAGCGCACCACCTGGTAGAGCAGCTTCCCCCGCTCGTCCACATAGTCGTAATAAGCTACCGGCTTGCCCTCACACCGCCGCTGCCGCTTCTTACGCCGCAAGGTTCTTGAGCGCAGCGTGAGCCGCCTCCAGGATGCGCTGGCTGTCCCTGGAGGGTGCCTCGAGGGCGCTGCGTACACACGCGAGCGCGTTCTCATGTGAGAGTAACGCTTGGCTCAGCGGGTGGTTGAAGGGCACGATGCGCCCCTCGTTCACCGCACGCCAGAGCGCCTCATGAACCGCGTCGCCCGCCTCGATCTTCGCTTTACGCCCCCGCGCTTGAGCTGCGGTGGGGGCGGTTCCGCACCGGCTCCTGCTTTAAGCTGCGCGGCAGCCTCGGCCTTACTGAGGCCGCAGATGTCCGTCAGGAAGCCGAAGGCGTTACCACTCTCCCGGGTTCTATGATCACGGTAAAGCCAGGTGCCGCCGTCACCCTTGAACAGCGAGAAGGACTCGTGTTCGTCGCCACGCCAGACGGCGAAGACAACCTCTTTGCGGCCCGGTTGTGCGCCCGAGTCGGGGTAGTAGCGGCCTACCAGATCTGGCAAGTCGGTCTGTTCGATGGCCATACGTAGCGCGTCGTCCATACGCTGCCGATACTTTAGAGCACCGCCGCGCGGCGTGACAAGCGCGCTAGTCGTAGCCGCCGTCATCGTCGCCGTCCAGGACGTCCTCCTGCGTCGGGTAAGGGTAGCTGGCACCAGGATCGCTCTGCTGTCCTGAAGCGGCCACGCCCGGCGCGAGAAATGAGGCGACGCCGCCGATGAGCATCACCAGGCGGATGCTGGCGGGTAGGGCGTCGCCTGACCAGATGGCGACGCCGATCAGTATAAAGCCGGTCATAATCCCTCCTGTCTCCCCTTTGCACGTTAATCGTGCGTCTTTTGCAGTTCGTCCAGGGAAAGAGAAAACGCCTCCCCGAACACCCTGAGAAAGTGCTTCACCTCGGGCAGCTCGAGCGCATCTACCTGCGCCTTAAGGGCAGCTTCGGCTTGCGTGAACTCGCGGTTTCCTGCTTTGGTTTCCTGCACAGCCTTCAGAAGGCCACAGAGCTTGTCGGCAGCCTTGACGAGCTTGTATCACCTCGGGGTCGGTTGGCGTGAGCAGCGGCGCGTACTCCCTCTGCAAGCCCTTGGGCAACATGCTCAGCAGCCTCTGGGTGGCTGCGGTCTCGAGTTCCTTGTACGCCGTCCTCATTTCGGTAGTGGCGTACTTGACGGGGGTTGGCAGGTCGCCGGTGAAGACTTCGGAGGCGTCATGGAAGAGTGCGACCACAGCGACGGTGTTTGGGTCGAGGGTACGGTTGTGGAAGCGCACCCCGATGACTGTCAGGGCGTGCGCGACGACCGCGACCTGATGCGAGTGCTCGGCGACGTTTTCGGGCTCGGCGGCGCGCATGAGTCCCCAGCGCTGCACCAGCCGCAAGCGCGCGAGGTACGCGAAAAAGGCGCTCATAGGTTCTCTGTGAGGACGTTCCAGTGTGCATCAGAAAGTGCGCGGAGGACAAACCCGTTGACGGGGAAGCCGATGACGGGAATCCACCAGATGACGTCCCTGGCATTTTCAGGAAGGCCGATCCTGGTGTGGAAAGCGGCGACGAGCGCGAGCAGGAGAAACACCACGTTGACGCCGTAACCGGCATACTGAGCGCGGACCAGAAACCGCAGGTAGCCGCGCCGGGTACGAAACCGTCTCCTGAGCCAGGTCAACGTTTACCTCCTTTAAGCTCGGGGGTCCTGACATCCTCTGCCGGGCATCATGACCCCCTTTGGGCTGAAGTCTAGGCGCTTATGTGCTGACGGGACGCTCTGGGTTCGTACCTGCCCGAGGCTTTGCGCTGGGCGTCGAGCCGCTTGACGTAGGTAAGCACCGTCAAGGCGTCGCTCTCGAGCATCCCGGTGAAGCTATCAACCGCTCGGCCCAGAGCCTGACCTGCGAGCACGTGATGTTCGTGGGCATGGATGTAGCGGAGCTTGCCCAGCTCCCTGTGCATCGAGCTGGCGCGGTTGCTGTCGAGCTTCACCTCCGCCGTGGTTGCCGGGGGCGGTACCTGCACCTTTTTGGGCGGTTCGGGCAGCGTGGGCGTTTCGGTCAGGCGGCGGCTGTTTTCGTCGTAGCCTACCCAGGCGATGGGAATGTCGTACAGATACCTCCCCAGCCCAAACTTAGAGCACGCCCGCTTGAACGCTTGCGCCTCGGCGACCGTTCCCTGCGCGATCTTGTCGCCGCTGTCGAACTCGCCGGTGCTGGTGCGGGTGACCTCCCGGGTGGTGTACCCAGAGGGCAATTCACCATCTTCCTGCGTGACCCGGATGGTCAACTCACAGATGAGGCGCTGATCGCCCCAGGTTTTGAAGCGGCAGCTCCATTCCGGCCCGAGCACCGCGTTGAGCCGGTCTTCGTACACTCTAGGCTCGGCGTAAGGAAGAGCCTGCGCCCGCTTTTTGTCACGGCTCACCGAGCCTGCCCGCCAGGAGACGGCCGCTGCCGGGAAGGGCTCAGCCAAGCGCCTTTGTATCTCGTTCCAGTTCATACTTTCTCCTCCTCAGTTTGGTGGCGTCCTACCTTGTGGACGCTCGCTCCTTTCTGCGCGCTCCTGCGATGCTGTTGCACAACTCCAAGCGTGTTGTTTCACGTTGATAAGAACTACTCCCTTCTCATCAAAAAGTTGCACGGCTGCTCCTTAAGCAGCCGTGGGTACCTTGAACTTCGACTTTTGAAGCACGATGCGAAATCTATAGGCAACAGATGTCCCCGGTAGCCGTACATTCGCTGCTACCTCAACAAGAAGTTACCGTCAGCTGAGCGCTAGGCTCTGAGCGCCGCGAAACTTGGCGTCCGCCCTGATCTTGTGCGAGGTTAGTAGGTGACGCGTCGGCAGCCGAACCATCGTCATAGCGAGCTTGAGCCTCGGGAAGCTCCCCGGTGTGAGCGCTATTCCAGTGCATAAGGGCGTAGAGCGGTGTGGTCAGGTCTCGCCAAGCTCGGTAAGGGTGTAGATGACCTGTGGAGCCACGCCGATCTGCGATGTTTAACAGCTCGCTGACGCTGGCTTTCTGCTTGCAGTGCTTGGGTAGCTGAGCTTGGTAAGGCTCGAGCCAGTCGTCGATGTAGACATAGACCCGCAAAACCAGCTCGTCGAGGCTACGCTGGTAACGGGGGTGATGGGCCATGTAACCCCACCCCCCCCTTTCTCCACCCTCAAACCAGATAGCAAACGACGTAATTAACAACTGCATAAAGGTTCAAGCTTAAGGGTGTAGAATTGTCCCGCTTCAGTAGGCGAGGGCAGGCGTTTGCCGAACAAACGTGCCTTGCTCGAGCTGCTTGAGCATGAAGTCCGCGACGTCCGCTCGTGAAATACGAATGCCACCCTCGGGAATGTAGCGAGGCGCAACCCGGTACACGCCTTTCTTCTCGCCGTTGGTGAGCTGAGAGGGTCTGACGATGATCCAGTCGAGGTCGGTCGCCATGAGGTTTTGTTCCATACGCGCCAGGTCGACATAGACGTTGATAAGTAAGCGTCGTACCAGCCATAGGTACCACCGGGGCTCATCGTTGGTCGGATCTGTACCGACTGAGGAGACGACGATGAGGCGTTTAAGGTTGGCCTTGCTCATCGCCGCGATGATCCGGTCGGTACCTTCCGAGTAAAGTCGGGTGATATCGTCGCTTTGTACCTGTCCCAAGCGACGATATCACCACCTCGCTCGGCCCGAACTTCTCGGCTAATTCGTCTGCGGGCTCGTTCATCATGTCGGCTTTGACAACCCCGAGTCGCTCGTGTTGCGTCTGAACTTTTTCGGGGGAACGTACGAGCACCCTCACTGTGTGGCCTAACGCCAGAGCTTGTTTCGTGAGTTCTTGTCCTGTTCCACCCGTTGCACCAGGAATTGCAAGCTTCATGCTCATCCTCCAATACAGCTCGTTCCTATAAATTTGACGGCGGTTCAATTTGCGCCAGAGCTTATAAGCTCTAGTCTTTTTCCAAAGTCGCGTTCAAATGAGTAGCAGGTTAGTTGGCTTCTGTAATCGCCTCGTCTACGACTTCAACCGCCGTTTGATCGTCGCGCAGGTGGGTTCGCACAATTTTGAGTAGGGTCACGAGTTCTCGCTGCTGGGTCTCGTTAAGACCCAAATCTAAGGCCGCAAAGTGCGCGTAGAGCGCTCGTGGTACCTCATCTTTTAGCAGCTGACCCAATTTGGTGGGGTGGACGAAGAAGGCCCGGGAGTGTGGATCAGGGTGGCGCTCAAGCCAACCTTTGGCTTCTAAACGCCGAACCATCCGTGAGATATTGGGTTTGTCTTTCGCTAACAGCTGGGTGATGTCTTGTTGGTTGAGGGGCTCGGGGCTGTACCAAACGAGCGCCATGATCTGCCACTGTTCGGGGGTGAGATCGTAACGGGTCAGCGCCCGTATAAGCTCGAGGCACCCGAGGGACTACCCAGGCTGCGCCGGTTTTTTGAGGGCTTCTTGGGCTGGGCACCGAAAAGCGGGCTACCCGGCGGGTGTCCTTTCGTGGGTGCCGCTGCCGAATTCGATGATGTGCCAGGGCCGGTACGCGACCTGCTGGCAACTACTATAGAACGTTTGGTCGGCACCCTCGCCGAGCTGGTCGGACAAGCGGCGGCACTCGGCCAAATTCGTAAAACCGACACGGTGCAGGTTGCTTGGCAGCTGCTCGGCCTTTACATGGCGCACCACACCTCGCAGCGACTCCTCAACGATCCGAGCGCCGATGCCCGCGCCCATGAGGCTTTCGAGATGCTCGTGGTGCAGTTACAGCCTGAGTGCTCGATAAAGATTTGAAGCCCAAAGCTTGGAAAGGCTGGCGGCGTAGGCCAAACTCTTATTGTCCGTCGGACCCCCAGCAATTCCAGTGCGGGACTCACGGCCGTTAAGCCACCCCTGCCGTCTTCAATTTGTCGAGCCAGTTGATCATACCGATTGTAGGCTCAGCCTAGACGCAACGGTAGCCGCATCACGCCGGAAAGCATGGAGCTCGGGAGCGGCTCTAATGGGGCGTCCTCGATCTGCCACAGTGGCAAGCGGTCGAGCACCGCGTTCAAGGCGATGCTAGCCTCCAGCCGTGCCAGCGGCGCTCCCAGGCAAAAATGTACACCATTGCCGAACGCCAAGTGGCGGTTGGGGCTGCGCGCCGGATCGAAAGTGTCCGCCCGCTCGAACTGAGCCTCGTCGCGGTTGGCCGAACCGATCCAGCTTATGACTGGGCTGCCCGCCTCGATAACCTGCCCGCCCAACTCCACGTCCTGCGCCGCTACCCGTAACATGGACTGCACCGGCGAGCGGTGGCGCAAGGACTCCTCGATGCTGCTGCCCAGCAGCTCACGGTCGGCCAGCACCTGCTCATACGCCCCAGGCGCGTCCCGCCAGCACAGCAGCGTGTTGGCCAGCAGATTGGTAGTGGTCTCGTTACCCGCCGCCAGCAGCAACATGCAGAAACCGAGAAGTTCCTGAGGGTCCAAGTGCTCGCCCCCCACCTGCGCCGCCATCAAGCCGCTGATCAGGTCCTCACCGGGGTTCGTGCGGCGCTCCTCGACCAAGCGGGCGAAATAGGCACCCATCTCGCGGCTGCCGTTCGGGTCACTGTTCACCAGGGCGTCGGACCAGCGCTTGAAGTCGGCGCGTTCGGACGCAGGGATGCCCAGAATCTCCGCGATCACAATGACCGGCAGCGGCTCGGCGAAGTCGTGGATGAAGTCAATACGGCCCTGGCCCTCCACCTGTCCCAGCAATTCGTCGACCAACTCCTCAATGCGCGGTGCCAGGGCGCGCACCTGCTTGGGCGTAAAGACCTGCTCGACCAGCGCGCGCAACTGGCGGTGGCGCGGCGGATCGGTCGAGATCATACTCGAGGCGATGGCGTTCTCGACCGTCCGGTTGCGAGGCCCACTCCGCTCCGACGAGAAGGCCTTCCAGTCGGATAGGGTGCGCTGCACCCCGGCGTAGTCGAAGATCATCCACTTGCCGGACTGCGAGTCACGCACAACCGGCGAGCGTTCGCGCATCGCGGCGTACCAGGGAAACGGATTGAGAAGGGAAGAAGGTGCTGTTACGGTCATAGGGTGTCCCCCCAGTCCTCTTTCCCTTGCCGTAGCGGTGCAAGATGTTGGATACGGTCAAGCATGGTCTCCTCATTTCTCTGACTAGAGTGGTCTTGGCCTGCACCTTTGGACAACCGAAGTATAACCTAAGCCGCCAGCGGAGCTAAAGCTGCTGGCGCTTGCGTCAAGCTTTCGTAAGCCTCCGGGGTCTGATAGCCCAGCGAGCTGTGCAACCGCTCACGGTTGTAGTAAATCTCGATAAACTCGAAGATGGCAGCGCGAGCCTCGTCTCGGGTAGCAAAGCGTTCCCGGGGATAAACCAGTTCCCTTTTGAGCGTCGCCCAGAAACTTTCGATCACGGAGTTATCGAAGCAAGCCCCCTTGCCGGTAAAACTGGCGCAGATGGCTTGGCTGGCAAGTTCTCTTTGATAGCGGTAACTGGTGTACTTGCTCCCTCGATCCGACTGCTGGATCAGTCCAGGCGCAGGCTTTCGCTTGGTGACAGCACTCCGCAATGCTTGGACCACGAGGTCGGTCTTCATGTTGCCGTCCATAGCGTAGCCGACGATGCGCTTTAAAAAAACGTCGATCACGCCCGCTAAGTAAAGCCAGCCCTCATCGGTGGGGATGTAAGTAATTTCGACGTGCCAGAGCTGATTGATGGCGGTAATCTCGAGCCCTTCTTGCAGTAGATTGCGGGTTTCGGTGACTTCGGGGCGTTCGCGTTTGGGACGGTACTTAGGGGTATTCACGGCACAAAGCCCTTCACGCCGCATCAGCCTTTTAACCCGGCCCAGCGAGCACGCCACCCGCTGCTTGTTGAGTTCGGCGTGAACCCGAGGACTGCCGTAGCGTCCCTTGTGCTTGGTGAACACCGTTTTGATCTGCCCGAGCAGCGCGAGATTAGCCTTTTCGCGTTTACTTGGCACTTGCCGCCGAAGAGCATGGTAGTAACTGCTCTTCGGCACCCCCAGCACGTGACAAAGGACGCTGACCGGAAACTCGTTTTTGTGGGCTTCGATGAAGCCGCATTTCAGGTCGAGTGCCTCGCAAAATAAATGGCGGCCTTTTTTACAATCGTTAACTCCATCTCGAGTCGCTTCACCTCGCTCTACAAACGCCTTACCTCAGCCTCTGCCGCCGTCGGTTGCGCCCGCTTGTATCCCGGCAGCAAACGACCTTCACGGTATTGTCTACGCCAATTCGTGAGGTTCGCTTGCGGAATCCCCAGGCTATCAGCAGCTTCTGAAACGGTGTAGCCCTTCTCCTCGAGCAGTTTCACCGCGTCAACCTTAAACGCCATCGGATACTGCCTGACTACTCTTTTGCCCTCTGACATAATCTCTCTCCTTGGCAGGATTCTAGACCCTGCTAGTTTTGTCCAAGGAAATGAACCAAGACCATTGCGGCTTGGGTTGAGCTGACGGTTCAGAACATCCCTGATACTCAAGTCGAGATTATCGAAGCCTTCAGGGCAGGCGACCGAATCGCGGTGAAGTGGGTATTTAGCGGTACGCCTGAGCGCATGGGACCCGTCGAAGGAACTGGGGCATCCTTTTCAGTCCCGGCCGTGTCGGTCTTGGAGTTGAAAGGCGACCTGATTGCTCGCTTAGGTGACTACTACAACCGCGCCGATGTCCTGGGACAGCTCGGCTACCCCGACCCATTTGCCGACCCTCAATGAGGTTCAGACTCTAAAGCTCGCACGCTTCACGAAACGTACGGAGAAAGGAATGACTATGGCAACCTCAAATCAATCCTCAAACCGAACAGCCCTCGTTTTAGGCGCGACTGGTGGCATCGGCGGCGAGACCGCCAACGCCCTCGAGCGTCACGGCTGGACCATCCGCGCCCTCTCCCGGCGGGGCAAGCCCGAACATGACCTCAGCGGCTGGGACTGGATCAAGGGTGACTCGATGGACCGAGCCTCTATCGTCGCCGCAGCGGAGGGTGTCCAGGCCATCGTCCACGCTGTAAACCCGCCCGGTTACAAAAACTGGGGTGAATTGGTGTTGCCGATGCTGGACAACACGGTTGCCGCCGCCCAAGCGAGTGGAGCCAGGATTCTGCTGCCGGGTACGGTTTACAACTACGGTACCGACGCTTTCCCCGTCCTTAAAGAAGACTCGCCGCAAAACGCCACGACCCACAAAGGAGAGATTCGTATCAACCTGGAGAAGAGGCTGAGGGACGCCGCTCAAGCGGGTGTCAAAACCCTCATCGTACGCTTCGGGGATTTTTTCGGACCCAACCCCGGCAGCAGTTGGTTTTCGCAAGGCATGGTCAAACCAGGAGGGCCACTTAAAAGCGTCAGCTATCCCGGCAAAAAAGGTATCGGTCATGCCTGGGCGTATCTGCCCGACGCGGGCGAGACCTTCGCGCAGCTTATGGGTCGTGAAGGAGGACTCGAGACCTTCGCTCGCTTTCACTTCGGCGGGCACTACGATCCGGACAGCACGCGGATGATAGCGGCTATCCGTGAGGTGGTAGGCAAACCTTCGCTACCGGTGAGGCCGATCCCCTGGTTCATCTTTCGGATAGGTGGCCTGTTTAACGAAACGATGCGTGAGCTTTACAAGGTGCGCCCTTTGTGGGAAACAACCGTTAAACTTGACAATACGCGGCTCGTTCACTTTCTCGGTCAAGAACTTCACACGCCCTGGGACGAGGCTCTGAAAACTACCCTCGTCGGCCTGGGCTGCCTACCGCCCGAGGCTGCTAACAAAACATCTCAAGCACCTTTTTCCTCGCTCAAAGAAGAAAACGGTAGCCGTTAAGGGGTCCAGGTATAGCGATTACACCACAAGCTTACTCGAGCTGTACCCTGCCGAACATGAGACCTGACCTGGCACCAACCTTGCGGTCCTTACTTCTCTTGCAACAGCCCGGACGCAAGATGCTTAAAGACGTCGACCGCCTTGATAAAAATAGCGTGGGGGTCATCGGCGGCTGCAATTCGGAGTGAAGCGTTAAGCGCCGCCCCGTTAAGCAGTAGTGCGGCAGCTTCCGCGTCAACCGGTTTAAGTGTGCCCTCGTCAATCAGCGTTTGTATAAGGTTCGTTACTCGGCGGAGGCACGCGGTCTGGTTGGGCCACCCCGCCGGATCCCCGAGGACGGCGGGTCCGTCGAGCAGCATGATGCGCTGGATTTCTGGCTCTAGAGCCATCTCGATATAGACAATGTTTTCAGCCAAAAAGCCGAGCCATAAGGTCTCCGCTCGATCGTGCGCGGCGTACATTCGAGCAAGCATCTCCTCGTCAAGCTGGTCAACGACAGCCCGTAGTAAACCCTTTTTGTCGCCGAAGTTGTGGTAGAGCGCCCCGCGCGTTAATCCTACTTCGGCGGTCAGCTCGTCCATCGACGCTGCGACGTAGCCTTGGGTCGCAAAAGCTTTCCGAGCCGCCTGAATGAGCTTGGCCCGGGTCGCCTCCATCTGCGTGTGTCGCTTCGTCATCATCTCCTACCAGTGTATACGGTTGAACCTTGACATACGCGCCGTATGTTGTAATACTTTGGCATACGCGGCGTATGTTAAAGAAGACTGCGTGGAAGCTCGGCAATTTGGTTTTGACAAGGAGTGAAGTGATGAGCAAACGTGATGCAATTTTCCCTGTTCGTCAGCAGGCTTTATACGACATAAACAGCTATTCGGCAGCAATTCGCTCAGGCGATCTGTTATTCGTCTCAGGACAGGTCGGTAGCCATGAGGATGGGTCGCCTGAGACGGACTTCGGCAAGCAGGTCGCGCTTGCGTTCGACAATCTCAGCGAAGTTTTGCAAGCAGCCGGGTGTACCTTCGACGATATTGTGGATGTGACGACTTTCCATACCGACCCCGAAGCGCAGTTCGAGAGAGTCATGGTCGTCAAGCAAAAGGCGTTCGGTAGGCCGCCCTATCCAAACTGGACGGCGGTAGGGGTGAACTGGCTCGCTGGCTTTGATTTTGAAATCAAGGTCATCGCGCGTATTCCTGAGTCTAGAATTCCTGGGGCTAGCTGAGCGGTTTGTGCCGTGACATGGTCGGAGACAGAGAATCTTTGGTGGATCTCGCCACGGTTGTCAGTCTACTGCGTCCCGACCGAAGACTTGTTTGAACAAAGGAGAGGCACATGTCAGAGCAAAACAAAGCGATTTTAGAAAAGGGCAACGCAGCTATTGCTGAAGGCGACAATGAGGGATTCTTGTCTTTTTGCGCCGACGATACGGTATGGACGTTTGTAGGCGACAAGACCCTTAGAGGAAAAGAGGCGGTTCGCCAGTGGATGGCAACGGAGTATGTCGAGCCGCCCAAAAACACGGTCACGAATTTAATCGCTGAGGGTGATCTTCTTACGGCACTCGGCGATATCACCGTAAAAGACGAGGACGGGAAGGCGGCTCACTACGCGTACTGCGACGTCTGGCGTTTTCGCAGTGGTAAGATTGTTGAATTAAGAGCTTTTGTCATAAAAACCTAGTGCGACGAGGAGGCTTAGTAAGGTCACGGCATCCCCCATTCTGCTTATTGGCAGTTCCGGCGTCATCGGTCGCTTGAAGGCAAGCTGTCGGCGACGTGCAGGCTGACTTTAGTGCCGATCCAGACGCTGCAGGGAACGGTGGCAAAGCCCGCCGCCACTGAGCTTGGTCGTTATGCGGTCATTGAGCGCGTTCAGGGCAAATCCTTTATGCGTCTGTCGGGCCGGTTAAACGCGTAAGAGTTTCGGTATTGATCGCTGAAAACTACTCGGTGGGCCTATGTAACGGAGGAAAGGACATGAAGGTGCCGATCTCGCTGAGATCGGCACCAAGCTCATCACTGTCGTACACTTATCCCCAATCAGCCGTTCAGTCAGCCCTCCCCCCATCGGTGAAACGCGGTTCCGCCGCTTCCAGTCGCGGTACCGAGACACCCAACCGTCGTGCCTCCGCTAGGGTGTCTCGGCAGATCTCACGCGGCTCCTTGGCCTCGAGATCGGCGTGCGCCTCAAAATTTACGCGCACCGGCGGGAAATGGGCGAGCAGCCAGGCGAGCGCGGGGGCCGTTAGCCAGGTGGGCGCACGGAACGGCAGCACACCACCCCGGTGTCGCCGCAGGTCGACGCCGCGCGCCTCAAGGAGCGGCAACAGCTCGCGACTCGTCAGCAGCGCCTCGCGCAAGTCGCCCGTCGCCCCGACCAGCTTGGCTAACGACCCCAGCCTCAGGCCCTGCGAGTGCAGGCCCGCGTCCGACACGAAGTGGAGCCACAGCCAGCCGCGGAAGTCGGGTTGCTCCTGGAGCCGGAAGCCGGCGTCGCGAAACGCCTGGCGCACGGCCCGCTCACGTTCGGTCGGAGGCTGGCCGAAGGTGCCGAAGATGACCGACGGCAGCACTGTCCCGCGGAGCACGCCGTCCTCGCCGAAGCCGCCGCCGGCTTGGGGAAAGCCCCAGGCGACCTGGTCGAGGGGAAGGGGGCTGATCGCGGCCTGCGGCTCGGACCAGATGTTGCTGAAGACCAGCACGGTCGCGTTGCCGACGCGCGGTGCCAGGAAGGCGGCTGCCTCCGCGAGCCGGTAGTGCGGCACGCTCAACACGATCAGGTCGAAATCGTGGTCTGGCTCTAGCACCTCGCGGTAGCGCACCGACCATTTCCGGACGATGCGCTGCCCCCACACGCGTCGCCGCGCATCGAGCAGATCGAGGTTGATCGTTTCCCCGTATACCGCCGTGCGGCCCGGCCGGACATAGAACTCGATGTCATGTCCGGCCTGTTCCAAGGCCCAGCCGTACATGGTGGCGATCACGCCTCGTCCGAACATCAGGATCTTCATGCTGCTCCTCATGGTGTACAATTGAATCGGAGGTTATCTCCACTTACAAGAATATGGAGATTGTTTCCGTTTGTCAACACGAGGTATCTTATGACCGCGCCCAAGCCGTTACGTGCAGACGCCCAACGCAACCGCGAGGCCTTGCTGGCCAAGGCCCGAGAGCTATTCGACGCCGGAGACTTCGACCTGCGGTTCGATGATTTCGCCCGTTTGGCCGGTGTGGGCATCGGCACACTGTACCGCCATTTTCCTACCCGAGAGGCGCTGGCCGAGGCGGTCTACCACGAGGAGATCGCCACGCTGTGCGACCGAGCCTGCCAGTTGCAGGCCACGCTTCCCGCAGAGGAGGCCTTGATGACCTTTCTGCGTGGCATGGTCGGCCACATGGATGCCCATCAGGGGCTCGCCCGGACACTGGCCACGCTGATGGCCACCCGCTCGGGTGCCCTCGCTGAGGGCAGTCAAGTGCTAGAACGAACCGTCACTAAGCTGGTGGCCGCCGCCGTGAGAGACGGTGCGATCCGCGACGACGTAGGGGCCGGTGCCGTCATGATGGTTTTACATGGCGTCAGTGCGGCCCGTGACCACCCTGGTTGGCGGGCCACGGCCGACGGTGTCATCACCCTCATGCTAGACGGGCTGCGCTGGCCGTATTCAGACGGTAGTCAGCGTGAGCGCGGGCAAGAGAATGTCGGCGAGTAGCTGAGCATCCACGGCAGCCGAACGAAGCCGAGGAAGTGCTGAGCCTCATGCTCGTCGCGGGCGCGGACCCGTCGGAAGGACCGAAGCCAAACGATGGTCCGTTCCACCTTCCAGCAACGTTGGTAGCGTCTCAGCGGGCGTCCATCCCGGGTTTTGCGTTTCCTGTTCTTCCGGTTGAGGGCGATCATCAAGGTGCCGATCTCCGCGAGATCGGCACCGAGTCCATCACTAAGGAAGGCTCGTCTTGAGCCGCTCGCGGCGTCGGAGCCCTGCTGACATTACTTCCTTGGGTCGGTGGTGGAACCTCCGGGTGGCGGGTGCCCCGGTCGTCTGGTTAGTCGAGGCGAGGGCGATTCATCGCAAGCTTTCAGGTGATCCCTGCGTCAAGGCACACGCCCGGGCACATCTCGCGGCGGCGGGTCATGTACCGACGAAGCGCTTGCCAAGGCGTGCGGGCCTATCTACAGGAAGGTCGGTCGGACACGACTTCAAGAATCGGTCACAAGCGCGGGCAGTCGCTGAAAACCTGTCCGTGCGAGGATGCCGGTCGGCAGAAGGAGCCTGAGGAATGAACCCCGTGTACATCCACCGGCTCGCGACCGCCGTGCCGCCCTACGCGGTGCCGCAGACGCACGCCCGCGACACCCTCAAGGTGCGGCTCGACGACCGTTTGGCGCAGCGCCTGATCCACCGCCTCTACACCCAGTCGGGCATCGACACGCGCTACAGCGTCGTCCCGGACTTCGCCCCGGACAGCCCGCAAGGCGCGCCGCACCGCGGGTTGTTCCTGAACGAGCAGGGCTACGCCGCGCCGAGCACGAAGGTCCGCAACGACCTCTACACCGCAGCGGCGCGGCCCCTTTTCAAGGAGGCCGCCGAAAAGGCTCTGGCGGATTCCGGCTTTTCCCCAGGCGAGGTGACGCACGTCGTCACAGTGTCGTGCACCAGCTTTTTCGCGCCGGGGCCGGACTACTTTCTGGTCCGCGACCTCTGCCTGCGCCCCGACACGCAGCACTTCCACGTCGGCTTCATGGGCTGCTACGCAGCCTTTCCGGCGCTCAAGATGGCCAAGGCGTTTTGTCAGGCGGACGAGCGCGCGGTCGTGCTCGTCGTGTCGCTCGAGCTGTGCACCCTGCACCTGCAGCTCGGCGGCGACCCGGACGGGCTATTGGCGAGTTCGGTCTTCGCCGACGGCGCAGCGGCGGCTTTGGTCAGTGCTCGAACCCCGGCGGGTCCGGCGTTCGAGCTCAACGCTCTCGCGACGACCCTGACCGAGGACGGCGAGGGGGACATGGCGTGGTCGGTCGGCGACCAAGGGTTCGACATCGTGTTGTCGAGCTACGTCCCCGAAATTCTGGAGGCGAACATCGGCGCGGCGCTTTCGCCCCTCTTTGCCGAGTACGGTTTGGAGCCCGCCGACCTCGAGCGCTGGGCCGTGCACCCCGGCGGGCGATTCTGGACAAGGTCGAGAAGGGGCTGAACCTGCCGGAGACGGCGCTGACCCCCTCCCGCGAAATTTTGCGCTACTGCGGCAACATGAGCAGCGCGACGGTGCTGTTCGTCCTGCAGAAAGTTCTCGAGAACTCGAAACGCGGTGAGCGCGTCTGTTCGGTCGCCTTCGGCCCCGGCCTGACGGTCGAGAGTGCGCTGCTGACGCGCTGCTAGTACCGCTGGTCTTGCGGCAGTGAGTGACAGGGTTGCTCGAGCGGATGGACACCTAACGTGCGATTTGCAGAAGCTGCAGGCGACCTATGCGCGGTTCGGGACGGTCAACCGGATTTTCTACGTTAGGACCACGCACGCGGGGACACGGAGGTGCCCTCGTGCATAAGGCCCCACCGAGTTACTTCGGCCGAGCTGGGCCGCCGAGGTGTCCGACGCAGCCTAGCGTCCCATATGGTGTGGTCTCGGGCTGCTTTCAAGAAGACCCGAGAGGCGTTTGTTGTGTTGGGCGGGCGGAAGCTGCCAATGCCGAAGCAACCAAAGCTGGGGTTACGGTGGTCAGGTGGAAGCGGGCGTTTGCGCTCCGACGAGCGAGCTGATTCGCTCGTCGTCTGCCAGGGTTGTCGGAGTGTAGATTACCATGCCGAGGTCAGGCTGGCCGTCAACTGCAAAAGCTGAATACTCGAGCGCGATCACTCCGACTAGCGGATGCCGCAGACATTTGCTACCCTCGCCGTAGGTACGCACTTCGTTGTCATGCCACATCGCTCTGAATTCGGCGCTGAGCCCGCTAAGCTCATCAACCAGGGCTTGACCCTCACTCATCAAGGCCCCGGTTCGCGCTGCCTCCGCTCGAAACGCCGCCACCATGAACCGGGCCTCACTCTCCCAATCCGAAGTTTTGGTCCGAACGTCAGGGTCACGAAAGAAAAGGCGCAAGATGTTACGCTGCTCGGCCAGGAGTGCGCCGTAGTCAGTCAGTACCGCGGCGGCGGCGCGGTTCCAGGCAACCACATCCCAGGTGGAGGTCTTCAGATAGGCCGGGCTGAGTTCCAGCGCGTCGATCACACGTTGAAGGCGCGGGGTGGCCTCCTCGGCCGCCCGGTAATAGACCTCCGGTGGCCGGTGCTGCGCCAGCAAGAAGAGATGCTCGCGCTCGACCGCCGTCAGCGCCAGCGCCTCAGCGATCTGCTCGAGCACGGCTGCGGAGGGTGTCCCGCCGCGCCCCTGCTCGAGCCAGGTGTACCAGGTCGCGCTCACGCCGGCACGCTGGGCCACCTCTTCACGCCGCAGCTCGGGCGTCCGCCGCCGCGTTTTGGAAATGTCGTAGGCTGCCGGATCGAGCCTAGCGCGGCAAGCCTTTAAGTAGGTGCCAAGCGGGTTGTCGTCCGTACCGGTCCCGCTCAGCCTGTTAGTCGCCATACCGGTATTGTGCCACGACTTGTATGGTGAGCGCCACAGGTCAATAATAGCGAAGTGCGTGTTTTTTTAACCGGCGCAACTGGCTTTATCGGTTCTGCGGTCGTCCAAGAGCTGATCGGCGCGGGCCACCAAGTGCTCGGTCTCGCCCGCTCGGGAGCGTCCGTCCGCTCGCTCACCGGCTTGAGTGGACCGCAGACGGCGCACGAAGGCAGCGACGCGATCGTGTACCTGGCCCCGGTCGGCACCGACGGCCCCACCGGCACCGACATCAACATCTCCAGGAGGCACAGGCGTGACCATCCGAGCTCCGCGCGGTCCACCGGTCGTCGAAGTTCAGAAGCGTCGCGGGGATTGCTCTACCGAAAGACCGATCTCTAAGCCTTGACCGACGATCCTGCGGACTCCGCCGAAACCCGCACCCGACTGACTCTCACAAAACGAAAGGGACATCAAATGCCCAAAACAGCAACCCACGAAACCCCCAGGATGACCGACGAGCAGCTCGACCAGCTACTGAGCGGCATGGCCGAGGGGTTCGCCACCCAGGACCGGACGCGCGCTCCCGTGCTGCACACCCCCTCGGAAGCGGGACTCGACTTCGAGGACGTGACGTTCCCGTCTCTGGACGGCGTCCAACTCGAGGGCTGGTTCATTCCCGCCGACGGTTCCACGCGCTTGGTGATCGCCAACCACGCGATGGGCTTCAGCCGCTCCGGTCAGCCTACGCACCTCGAGCCGTGGGTCCACGAGTGGGGTCAGGTCGCCGACGGGGCGAACGCGAAGGAGGTGAACTTCGTCCCCGACTTGAAGATCCTGCACGACGCCGGGTACAACGTGCTCACCTATGACTTGCGCAACCACGGCCTGAGCGGGTCGGCCAACGGCGGGGAGTCGACCAGCGGCTGGTTCGAGGCCCGCGACGTCGTCGGCTCGCTGCGCTTCGCCCGCCAGGACCCCCGGATGCGCGAGATGGCAGTGGGCCTGTTCAGCCGCTGCCTGGGGTGCAACTCCACCTTCGCTGCCATGAAGCAGTACCCAGCCGAGTTCAAGGGCGTGCGCTGCCTGGTCGGGGCTCAGCCGGTGCAGACCGAGATCATCATCCGGCACCAGTTGGCCCTCGCTGGGGTGCCGGAAGAGCGCCTCGACAGCGCCATTGCCGACCTCGACCAGCGGATCAAGGTCACCACCAGCCTGGGCTTCGCGGCCCGGGACAGCCAGGAGTGGGCCGAGCACGTCATGGTCCCGACCCTGTTGTACGGGGTGCACGACGACGTGCTCACCGACCACACCGACCTGGAGACGGTGCTCGACAATATTCCCGTGGCCGACAAAGAACTCTACTGGGTCCGCGACTCCGTCGCCCGCTGGGACGGGTACCTGGAGTTCCAGCGGCACCCGCAGCGGTCGCTGGACTGGTTCGACAAGCACATGAAGTGACCCCGAGGCGGCCAGGCAGCCGCCTCGGGCGCACGGGGCACGCCGGGCACCTGGACTCACCGTCCTGAGGAGAAAGCATGGAATTGCAAGAAATCCTTTGTGAAACAGCGGAGCTACAAGTGGAGTCAAACTATGAGAACAGCACGGTTGAAGCGGCAGCCCGGGCACCTGCACAATTTCACTGGCTTGAGCGTGTCACAGTTTGAGCGATTGGTTGCGGCGCTAGCGGCAGAAGTCGGTAGCGGCCAGGGCATAGTCAGACCGAGGCGGCGGTCGGTCGGGGGCGAGCGTAAAGCGAAGTTGGGGCGCGAGGACCAGGTGGTGCTGACGCTGATGTACTACCGGCTTTATTTGACACAAGTGTTGCTGGGCTATTTGTTCGATTTGGACGACAGCAACGTCAGCCGTATCGTCACCGAGCTGCGCCCGTTGCTGCTGGCGGTGTTGCCGCTACCGGTCGAGGAAACTCGGTTATTTGCCGACGACGCCCCACGACCGCGAAGGCGCACCGCGACCCTTGAGGAGTTGTTCGAGAAACATCCGGCGTTTTAAGGAGGTGTTGCTTGATGCGACGGAACAAGAGATACCTAAACCCAAAGACAAGACCAAGCGCAAGGGAGACTCTACTCGGGCAAGAAAAAGCGCCACACTCTCAAAATCCAAGTGATCACGAGCCGGAGCGGCTTGCTGTTGCACGTGTCGCGGTCGGTCGCCGGTAAGGTCAACGACCTGACCCTCTTGCGGGGCAGCGGCATCTTACGAGAACTCCCGCTGACCTGCCGGTGAGGCTCGACCGCGGCTACGACGGCATCACCCACAACTATCCTGAAAGAGGAAGGATTTTCAACATGACCATCACCTTGATCACCGGAGCCAACAAGGGTCTCGGCTACGAAACCGCTCGCCGTCTCGTGGTGCAGGGCCACACGGTTTACGTGGGGGCGCGCAGCCCCGAGCGGGGGGAAGCCGCCGCGGCTGACCTCGGCGCAACGTTTGTCCCCCTCGACGTCACCGACGACGCATCCGTCCAGGCCGCGATGCGGATGATCGAGGCGCGCGACGGTCGGCTCGATGTCCTTGTCAACAACGCCGGGGTCTAGGACCGCCTAGCTGGTGCCGACGGGCTCGACGGAGCCGTCGCCTTCGACCAGTTTGACACCAACGCCATCGGCGTGGTGCGGGTCACGCAGGTCGCGCTGCCGCTGCTCGAAAAGTCCGAGAACCCGGTCGTCGTCAACGTCTCGAGCGGCCTCGGGTCCTTCGCGCTGGTGACCGACCCCGACTCCCACCAGTTCGGCGTGCACTCGATCGTCTATTCGGCGACCAAGGCCGCGATCAATATGCTGACGGTCAGGTACGCGCAGGCCATACCGAGCGTCAAGTTCAACGCGGTGGACCCCGGTTTCCTCGCCACCGACCTGCACGGGAACAACAGCGCGGAGGACCCCGCTGTGGGAGCCGAGGTCGTCGCGCGCTTCGCGACCATCGGGAAGGACGGCCCGACCGGCACCTTCCAGGCCAAGGACGGCGAGTTGGCGTGGTGACTGTCGCTGCGGTAAACCACGTCGGCTTCACCACGCCTAACATTGTCCCCACTACCGAGAGGAGTGCGACATGAATGATGACGCCGGGAGCCGCGTCGCCGTCGTCACCGGCGCGGCGCGCGGGATCGGCAGGGCCTACGCGCAGCGCCTCGCCGCGGACGGTTTGCGCTTAGCCCTCGCCGACGTGCTGCCGTGCAGTGCAAGGCTAACTTCGGCACTCCCTAACCGGCGTGATTGAGCCGGATGATGCTCGCAACCGGACCTTGACGTTCAGCCGTGGACTCAGTTCGAGTTCGCGTAAGGCTCCATCTTGCTCGGGTGTAAGTTTGAGAAAACGTAACGACCTCGCCATTCCTCAAATGATATACGGGATGTACTTAGCTGCTATATCATGCACGCGGAGGTGTAAACTCAAAACGATTTGGCATAACCTGTCAGCGTTAACCTTGAGGTATGTGGCGCGGCGAATACCGACTATGCCAAACTCGAGAAAAACATATAGAGTTCGCTGGCGGCGGACGAGGTGCAGATAAGATGGGCGATATGTCATCTCGAGCACCTCTAGCTAACCAACCGGTTATTCAGCAAGAAAGGAAACGTCATGACTAAAGTTTGGTTCATCACGGGTGCCTCAAAGGTTTTGGAAGGGAATGGGCAGAAGCTGCTTTAGAACGAGGTGATAAGGTGGCCGCGACCGCTCGCCGACTCGCGACGCTAGACGCGCTCGTCGTTACCTACGGCGACGCGCTTTTACCCCTTCAGCTCGACGTCACCGATAAGGGTGACGACTTTGATGCGGTGAAAAGAGCCGCCGACCACTTCGGCGCACTCGACCTCGTCGTCAACAACGTTGGCTACGGTCACTTCGGTATGATCGAGGAACTGACCGAGGAAGAGGTGCGTGCGCAGCTCGAGACGAACTTTTTTGGTGCCCTGTGGGTGACGCAAGCAGCGCTGCCGATCATGCGCGTCCAGGGCTCGGGTCACATCATCCAGGTGTCGAGTATCGGCGGCGTAGGCGCTCAACATCACTGCTGCCAACAAAACGCCTACCCCAACCCGGGACGTTTTTTGTCTTAGTATCATTGCTCACCTCCCTAGATTTTGTTGGACGGGTACCGCGCGTCCGCTCCTCCGCGCCGATTTGAGTTCGACCCGCCGCGCTTGGGTTTCGACATGTTTGCCATCTGCCTGAGCATGAATTTGGGAGCGATCCGGCTCATGGCGGCCAGCACATTACTGAGACCAGGACGGATCTCCACCTTGCCCGCTTCAATTGCGGCGATCACGCGACTGGCGAGCACCTTCACGTCCACGCCCTTCTGCCCCTTCATCTCCTCCTCGAACTCGCCCCGAAAGAGCGGCGTCTCAGTTCCGGGCGGGGCAAGCTCGACCACCGTAACGTCCGTCCCCTCGAGCTGAGCGGGTGTGTCAGAGACGGCTGTTAGGCTAAGACCAGCTCGTAAGCATAAGTGGGCTTAGGTGAGCCGTTACCAAAATTCAGACCTGCTAGACTAAAGTCATGACCAAGCATAACGTCGTCCCTATGAAAACCATCGGCATTTTGGGTGGGATGAGTAACGTAGCTACAACGACTTACTATAAAGGCATCAACCAGCGCGTCAACGAGCTGCTGGGCGGGTACAACATCGCTGAAATCATCATGCACAGTGTGAACTTCGCCAATATCGAAGCCTTTGTTCGAGGGGACGAATGGGACGCTTCGGCTGAGTATCTGGTTGACAAGGCGCAAAAGCTGGAGCGAGCCGGCGCAGACTTTTTGCTGTGTGTTTCAAATACGATGCACCGCGTTGCACCCCAAATCGAAGCGGCCGTAAGTGTTCCCTTTTTGCATATCGCGGAACCTACCGCCAAAGCAATCAAAGCAGCAGACTTCCAAACGGTCGGTTTACTAGGAACGATGCCCGTGATGAATGCAAACTATATGCGCGATTACTATGCCAAGCACGGTATTGAGGTTTTAGTCCCTAATCAAGACGATATGAAATTAGTTGACACGGTTATCTTCGACGAACTTGTTAAAGACAACGTTGACAGCAGCTCGAAAGAGCAGTTTGTAAGAATTGCTAAGCTACTCCAAAGCCAAGGTGCACAGGGGATTATTCTAGGTTGCACAGAAATTGCCATGCTCCTAAAACCGGAGGATGTTGCCGACCTACCGCTGCTCGATACCACGGCCCTGCACGTTGCTGCCGCAGCGACCCTAGCCGTTCAAAGCTAGGCTGCATGAGGGGCCAGCTCGCACCTCTTCCGCTGCGCAAGCTGAGACAGAAAACCCAAGTTGAATAAATAGATGAGTAGCTACTCAATTCTCTTTGACGTTTCCGTCTTCGTCACGCTCGAGCTTAGACTTCATGCCGGGTTGTGGTTCATGCACCGTATTTTCGGACAGGTCTTCGCCCTGCGCTTCTTTGGGCTTGGTCTGGTAACTTTGGACAGCCAAAGTATAGCCTAAGCCGCCAAGGCAGCTAAAGCCCTTGGCGGGTGCTGCGAACGCTCGTAGGTTGCCGGGGTCTCGTAGCCGAGCGAACTGTGGAGCCGTTCGCGGTTGTAATAAATCTCGATGAACTCGAAAATGGCCGTGCGGGCTTCAGCTCGGGTGGCGAAGCGTTCGCGGGGGTAGACGAATTCCCGTTTAAGCGTGACCCAGAAACTTTCGATGACGGCGTTGTCGAAGCAGGCTCCTCGACCGGTAAAGCTTGGCAGTATGCCCTGAGCCGCGAGGTTGCTACCGTAGTAGTGGCTAGTGTATTGACCTCCGCGGTCCGACCCTTGAATCAGTCCAGGCGCGGGCTTTCGCTTAGTGACGGCGCTCTGCAACGCTTGCACCACCAGCTCAGTCTTCATGTGCTCGGCCATGGCGTAGCCCACCATCCGCTTGGAAAAACCGTCGATGACGCCCGCTAGATAGAGCCAACCTTCGTCCGTGGGAATGTAGGTGATATCAACGTGCCACAACTGGTCGATGCCGGTGAGCTCGAGACCGTCGCCGCCGTGTGCGAGGTATGGCCGGAGGAGTTCCCGCTCTCGGTCAGGTTCGGCGTGATCGAATATGATGGTCGCGACGAGGAAACCCTGACGGAGTCGATAGCATTGGTGAAGCAGATGAAGGCGACAGGAGTCGACATCCTGAGCGTCAGCATGGGCTTCTCGACCATGACCGCGCAAATCCCGTGGGTTCATGGCTCCGGTCGCCGAACGGGTAAGGCGAGAGGCGGATTTGCCGGTCGCGATCGCCTGGGGCATGGGCACCCCGAAGCTCGCCGACGCCGCCGTGCGGAACGGCCAAGGCGATATCGTCAAGATCGGACGGGCTCTCCTCGCCAATCCTCACTGGCCGTACGTGGCTGCAGCAGCGCTGGGAGTGGAGCGCCCCTCCTGGGCGACCCTTCCGCCGCCCTACGCCTATTGGCTCGAGCGCTATCACCCGGAAACTGGGGTCGCGCCGGTGTAGCGGCCTGCAGGCGCGTGCGGGAGGACCTCGCTACTGCGATGCCAGCAAGAGCGATGCCGCACCGTTCAGGTCGGTGACCTCGGTGCACGGTAGCCAGTCCGGATTGCCGGCTTCGAGCCGGCGGTTCACCCAGGTGCCTCTTAGGCCCAATTCGTGACAGGCCTTCATATCCCAGTACATCCCCATGGCCACATGCACCGTTTCGGTCGGCCTCACGCCCATGGCGCGGTAGGTATAGAGAACTGCAATCATCGGCGTCTCGTGCCCGCGTTCATTGCAACTGGGCGCATAAAGGCTGCATGGGGGATCGCAATCATCGGGGTTGTGCCCACACTGATTGCACGGCAGGGGCGACGCATGAGATTAGATTTGTCTCGCCTGCCGCGCCCTGACGTATGATGACGCGCCCTCGCGATTGCGGGGGGCGGAGCATGTCGATCGAGAAGCTGGGACGGTATCTTGGTGCGGTCGAGGACTGACCTTCTCCCGGGAAACAGGTCCAGGCTGAACGAGAGGAAGCGGCCTAATCTAGAGCACCAAGGAGGCTCAGATGAAAGGGTCGAAGTCCACTGAAAAGCAGATCGCCTTTGCCTTGAAGCAGGCAGAGTCAGGGATACCGGTTGCCGAAGTGTGCCGCAAGATGGGCGTTTCGGAAAACACCTTTTACGCTTGGAAAAAGAAGTTCTCGGGGCTCGGCGTGTCCGAGCTGCGGCGCTTGCGGCAGCTCGAGGAAGAGAATAGGAAACTCAAGCAGCTGGTAGCCGACCTGAGCTTGGACAAGGCGATGCTGCAGGACGTGCTCTCAAAAAAGTTGTGAAGCCAGCCGGGATGCGGTAACTTGTGCTGAGGTTGCAACAAGGCTACCGGGTGAGCGAACGCCGAGCCGTGAAAGCTCTGGGAGCGCACCGCTCAGCGATACGTTACCGACCTAAGCGCCCAGCGCTCGACGCGCCTGTTCGTAAGCGGATCGAGGAGATCGCCGCCGTGAGGATTCGCTACGGCTACCGGCGGATTCACGTCCTCTTGCAGCGCGAGGGCTGGAACGTCAACCTCAAGCGGGTGTACCGCATCTACTGTCTAGCGGGACTCAACCTCAGGAGTAAGCGTCCGCTAAGAAGGCGGATGGCGAACCACCGCGTCGCCCGGCCCGACGTCACCCAAGCCAATGATTGCTGGAGTATGGACTTCGTTTCGGACGCGCTTTTCAACGGCAAACGCTTCCGCGCTCTGACCGTCATGGACCAGTACACCCGCGAGTGCCTAACGATTCACGCCGATCAGCACATCAAGGGAGAGCAGGTCTCAGCGTCGTGCGTGAACTTGCCGCCAAGCGTGGCGTCCCCAGACGCATTCAGACCGATAACGGTAGCGAGTTCATCAGCAAAGCGCTCGACAAATGGGCATACGAGCAGGGAGTCACCATGGATTTCTCCCGCCCTGGACGTCCTACGGACAATCCCTTCATCGAATCGTTCAACGGTTCATTTAGAGATAAGTGCCTCAATACCAACTGGTTTCTAAGCCTTGAAGATGCCCGCGAGAAGATCGAAACTTGGCAGGTGGAGTACAACGAGTTTCGTCCCCATTCGTCTTTGGGAAACATCCCGCCTAGACAGTTCGCCGAGCAGGTCTTAAGCTCTCAATAAAGCGCGATGCGGTAGCCCTCCCCGGACCAATTTCTGGCAGCGGCTCATCAAGGCCCGATCCGGTAACACGACCTGGTCCCGATCTGGGGTGAGGCTCGGAGGCGTGTCTCTATGACGGCAGCAACTAGTCCATTCGCGAGACGCTCGATGGCGTCTGGGTCCAGGGCCTTCCGACGCACCAAGAGTCTCCAATAAAGCGGGCCGATCAGAATATCCAGCGCAACGTCGACATCACAGTCGGCTGGCAGTTCTCCGCGGTCGATTCCCCGGCGAAGGAGCTCCGCGTAGCGCAGTCTTCGTGGACCTTCGACTGTGTCGCGAAGAAGTATCTCCAACTCCGGATCGCGGTCCATCTCCGCCGCAACGGCTGGAATGATGCGGCTTGCCAGCGGATGACGAAACACGGTGGTCATCTGCTTGGTCAGTTCCAGCACGTCGCCTTGGAACGACCCGGTGTCAGGTAGCTCGTCCGCTTGCGCGGTGACGTTGGTTATCAGAGCGATCGCCATAGCCTTCTTCGTGGGCCACCGGCGGTAGACGGCAGCCTTTCCAACGCCAGCTCTTCTCACGATCGAATCGACCGTTAGTTTCCCGTAGCCAACTTCTGCAAGTTCGACGAAAAAGGCCTTGGTAATCGCTGTGGTGACACGGTCGTGCAGCCGCGGATCGAGCACCTGTCCTGTATGATCGTTGGAAGCGTTCACGGTGTCATCCTACCACTTGCGGAACGGTTGCGTTCCGTTTTCTACCGTGGTATAGTTCACAACGAGACGGAACGGTTCCGTTTATTGAATGAAAGGAGTGAAGATCATGATCTATCACGTAAATCGAGTGGCGTTCAAAGCAGATGTCAGTGCGGAAGACAAGCGTCACAGTCTGGACTTGCTCCGCAAACAGGGTGAAGCCATTCCTGCCGTGAAGTCTTTCGTCGTCGGCACCGACCTCGGAGGAGACTACGAGATTGGAGCTATCTTCGTGCTTGAGAATCTTGACGGGTTGTGGGAGTATCTCATCCATCCCATTCACTTCGAGTCAGAGAAGTGGGGATTCCATCTTGTTGAACGCTTCGAGGCATTCGACACCACCGACTCCGACGACCCTGAATACGGCGAGAAGATCGCCGCACTGCAAACGCGCAGCTACCAAGAGAACCCGGAGCTTGCAGAACTAGTGGCCCAGGTTCCAACCTTTACCGCGCCGGGTGACTTGGGCTCGCCGGAGCAGGTCTGACATTTCGAGAGGGCGACAAGTTGAGAGCAAATTGCCGCCCCTTCTGGAGGGGAACTTAGACTTGGGCTGGCGCGTGTGGGTCGACTCACGGACGCGCCATTTATCGCTGCGAAGATCTGGCCACAGAGCGTTGCGGTTCACACCCCCATACTGAGGCGGCGCGTCTTGCTGTGAAACGCAGACTCGAAATCAATGCCCCAGTACTTCCCACAGATATCGGCTTTCGTTATATTACAGGTCATGGAGTTGCGTCTGTATAACAAGCTGAGGGTGTTGCCTAGGTTGCGTTAGCCCAGACAGTGTGGCCATAAGTTGATTTTCACACCCTCACCCATGCGTGGGGCAAGGCGCATCGCCGGATACCAGGGTGCCAATACGTTGGCATGATCTGTTCAGATATGCGTACGCTGTGCCTGCCTCATCATAGGAGGTGCAAAGCAGCATGATCATGATAGGTCGTGACCCGCATCTGATGTGACTCCGAAAACCCGAGGGCGGCCGGGTGGTTCTACACCGGCTTCATGGCCTACCGCACGGCGCGCTCACATCAGTTCGGACTGCACCGCGTGTGGATGATCCGCAACTACGCGCTTTCGTTCGCGGCGGTGCTCTTACGGGTCGGGATCGCGCTCGGGCTACTTTACACGATGCGCTACCCGGACGGCCCGATCACGCGCGAGGCGACCTACACCACCAGCGTGTGGGGTTCTTTTGTGGTGTCCTATGTCGTCGCCGAGTGGTTTATTGTGCAGCGCACGCTCGGCCCGCTGGTTCAGAAGTCGAAGGTGGCAAGAGCGCCCGCCTCCAACACGAACGTTTAGATTCGCCGTCGCCTACTCGCTTCACGCCTGAGTCTCGACTTTCGTCCTGTCATGAAGGCGTGCAAGGCTCCTTTGTAGCCCGGTCTATCTCCATAGAGCCCATCTCAAAAGTGCCTCAATAGAATAATGATGCAGGCAAGCTGAACAAAAGCGGGGTAGTTCCCAGCATGATGCGAACAGGCAAGCGTCTGAAGTTGTAAAGCCAACTAAAGCAGCGCTCGACTTTCCATCTGCGCTTGTACTGGCGTAGCTTACGACCATTTTGCGTCTCAGCTTTTTTGCGGTTACGCCGGTGTGGTGCAATCGTGTCTATACCGAATTGGGCTAGCTCCGCGTCTAACGGGTCACTGTCATAAGCTTTGTCACCAATCAGACGTTGGGGTAGATCGGTGACAAAGCTTGTTTCAATAGTGCTTGTAGTACCCGCACTAGCGGGGGCCTAGTGGCCCTAAACTGTGACAAGCTTGACTTCGTACCTTTGAGCAGTTCGTATATCAGTGGCGAGCGGAAGACCATGAGCGTCTGTAACGGCCATAATCTCGGTGCCTTCGCCGCGTTTGGTTTTGCCGACTTCGAAATCCCTTTTTTAGCCGGGGCAAAGGTGCCGTCAATGAAGCATTCGGACAAGTCAATATCTCCTCGAGCGTGTAGGTCATGAGCTAGTCGCTCGAGGATAGCAGGCATCACCGCCGTCTTTGTCCAACTCTGAAGTCGGTGGCACGTTTGATAAGGCGGATACCGCTCGGGCATAGCTTTCTACGGTGCGCCAGTTCTTAAAATCCGTAGAACCCCATGCACCTCGCTAGCGTCGCGTCTGGGTCGGCCTCTTGGCTTAGCTGCCGGGAACAATCCAGCAAGCCGTTCCCACTGCTTAGCCGTTAAGTCCATCTCTTGACTTTATGCAGCTCTTTACCCTCACTATGCTTTTTGAGATACGCTCTACTTGCTACTGAATTCTAACTACGCCCGTGTCTGGCGGTAAACGTCGCAGTGGACGTTTTGAAACGTCAACAGAACCTAGCGCAGCAGAAGTTGACGTTGTCTTTATTTCCGCTTTATCACCGAGGCACTCTGATTGACGCTCGAGAATAACCCTTTACGAGCTGTTCTCCCGAAAGTTGCGTAGAAGCAGGCCGACCCAACTGCGGTAGGGACGCCACTGACCGGCGAGCCTCTCCAGGGTAGCCAAATCGGGTTCGTCACCCAGATGATAGACGGTTGCCATCGCTCGGTGCAGACTCTTCTCGGTGCGGGGAAAGATATCGGGGTCGCCGACGCCGCGGATCAGAATAAATTCAGCCGAGAAAGGCCCGATGCCGGGCAGCTCTTGAAGGTAGGACAGCACCTCATCACGCGCCAGCTCACGCAGCCGGGTAAGGCTGAGCTGACCGCTTGCCGCAGCAGCGCCGAGGACGCGCAACTGCTCAACCTTGCGTTCAGCCAGACCCTGGATCGGGGGGAGGTCTGCAAGCCGCTCAGGAGCGGGGAAGGTGTGCATCACGTGGTCCCCAACCTCAACGCGGACGCCGTGTTCTTCGGCGAGGCGGTCAGTGACCGCGGCGGCCTGTTTGACAGCGAGTCGGTGGCCGATAATCATCCGTGCCGCGGCTTCGTAGGGGCTGGAGTAGAGCAGGGGGCGTAGCCCTGGGTAACGCTGTTCAAGGCCGGCAACAACCTCATCACGAGCCGTAACTTCGGCAAAACCGGTCCCCTCAACGTCGAGGGAGAGGATGCGCTCGAGCTGGGTACGCACTTCACCTTTCGCCGCTCCGCCGGGATTGGCGAACACCCTGGCGTGGACCCCGGCATCGTCCTGACTGACCCGCACACCGACAGGCGAGTCTTCTAAGAGAAACGCGAGTTCCAGCACCCCGGCGTCGCCTTGAGTGCGACTCGAGTCTCCTATAAAGGAAGCGCGGGCTGCTACAGAAACGCTCGTCGCCAGCGAGAAGGTACCCGTAAACTGTAAGTCGATAGCGTTAGTACTGGACATCGTAGCCTCCTATGGGTTGAGCTGAAACCGGGGCTACCCCAGCCCGGCGATGAAAGGGCAGCAGGACAAGCCGGTTCGCCCCTGTTGAACACTTTTATGACGTTACACCTGCTCCAAAGCCTCTTACATCCCGGTTACGATGATCTTGCCGTGGGCGTGGCCCGACGCCTGACGCGCTAACGCCTCGCCGATTTGCGCTACCGAGAACGTCTGAGCGACTAAAACCTCTATTGACTTGTCCTGAATTTCAGCCACCAAGGTCTGCAGGGGGATGCCGTCGCGCGTAAGCTGCACCATGCTGACGGAAACGCCTTTGGCCCTCGCGGTCTCTTCGTCGGGCGGTGAAACGGTCGAAACGAGGTAACCGCCCGACTTCAGCACCTCAAACGACCGCCTTTGGGTCTCGCCGCCGACGGTATCGAGGACCACGTCCACGTCATGCACCGCATTCACAAAATCCTCAGATTTATAGTCGATCACCTGGTCTGCCCCGAGGTTTCGTACCGCCTCGATGCCATCGCCGGAGGCTGTCGCCAAGACATGTGCACCGACGGCGTGAGCGAACTGGACGGCAAAACTGCCGACCCCGCCAGCACCGGCGTGGATCAGCACCGTTTGGCCCTCTTTAAGACCCGCTGTTTTGAATAGCGCCAGCCACGCCGTACCCGCCGCCGTCGGAATCCCGGCTGCGCTCGTGAAAGGTAGCGAGGGCGGCAGCGCCGCGCAAGCGTCGGCGGGCAGCTCCGCAAATTCAGCGAGCGCGCCACCTGTAGCTGGCTTAAGTCTGCCAATCACCCTGTCTCCAGGTTGCCAAGCCGTGACCTCAGCGCCAACTTGGGCAACCGTGCCGGTGAGGTCTGTGCCCAAGGTGTAGGGAAAGGGTAGCGGGAAAAACTTCGCCATCTTGCCCGCTTTCAGCTGATCGTCAAGGGGGTTGAGCGCCGCCGCCTCGACCCGGACGAGCACCTCGTCGGGTTTGATTTCGGGTGTAGGCACGTCCTCGAGCTTCGCCTCGTCCTTATAGTTGTGAATACGCACTGCTTTCATCGTTGAGACTTCCTTTGCTACTAGCGACCGAACCGGCCTGCCCAAATTGAGTACAGTCAACTTTTTGTCGGTCTCCTATAGGTTGTAAAGTGCTTTCAGCCCCTCTTGTAAGTGAGATAGGCTTGCGCCCGAGTAGGTTCTCCAACTCAGGGCTCACTCCGTCTTCTTGCCCGTTCTTGATGTCAGTCACAAACCCTACTGCCCGCTTAACAATGATTTCGGGTGTGCCGCGTTCTCTGTCCTCGTCATATAGGCTAGGACGGCTGGTTCGAGCTCTTCCTTACGCCCCTCGAGCAAGCTGGTAGTGGTGAAAGACGCTGCACGCAGAGAACTAGAAGCGCGCATAGGCTTCTACACGGGCATCTCTTCCCAGGTGCGACCGTCCAAAACTCGGCCGCCGGACTTGGGCGTAGCTCCGCCCCACTGCATAAAGAAAAAAGGTACGCCTTGGCTTGTGCTCTGGTCACGGAGGTCGCGAACCCAGTCGGCGTCGAGTGGACGGGCACCCGGCCCGGACTCTCCGGCAACCGTGACCCAGCCGACGCCGTCAAGGTTCAGGTTCGGCAGCGGGCCGAGCAGGGGCTCGAGCGCCAAAAAGCGCACGGCAGCGTCTACCCGGCGGAGATCGTCGGTACGGTGTAGTTGGCGCTCGTCCTCGACCGAGGTGCCGACCCAGACGTTATCCGGCCAATCAAGCTGCGGGGACAGCTGAGCGAGCCGCCGGGCGCGTTTGGTCAGCACCTGATAGGTATGCTGCGGCGTCGCACGCATCGTCTCGACCACTTGCTGGATGTAGTCGAGCGGAACCTTGGCGTGGAACAGGTCGCTCATGCTGTCAACGAAAATGTGCCGGGAGCGTTTCCAGTGTCGGGGCTGCTCGAGCGTATCAGGGTGCAGCGTCAGTCCAAAGCCAGGTCCGCTGGTGCGTGGGTCGCCGTCATGTTGATATTTCGCCTGGCCCATTCCCTTGAGCCGTTCTGAAAACGCAAGGGCGTAGCAGTGATCGCACCCTTCAGAAATCCGGTCGCACCCAGTGGTAGGGTTCCACGAGGTCGTTTTCCACGCGATAGAGCTGTTGTCCGCCGTCAAAATCTGCCGTGTACCCATCTTGTCCTCCTGCTCATCGGCGGCGAACCGGTAGATCGCCGCCAGGTTGCTTAGCGGCTCAGGCTTGTGTCGCTTGCGCAAAAACTTGAGCAGGCGTAGTCGTACCCGCGACCGACTCGGTGCCGGGCACGCCGGAGCCGATCCAACCCGAGTTGTAGGCGTCTTCCATCTCCAGGTAAGGACGGATAAAACCGGGGGGCGTCCCCTGCGTTTCGAGGGTCGCTTCCCACTGCTCGCGGGGAATCGCGCGCGCCGTAACTTCACGTCCGAGCACCTCAGCCATCGCGCGGGCGAGGTCGTCCGGGGAGGTGGGAGAGCCGAGTTCCACGATCTTTTTACCGCTCCAGTCACCGACCAGCAACCGGGCAATCTCAGTGCCGATGTCCTCTGTCGCCGCCATCAAAAAGGTGCGGTCCGTGGGTTGCAAAAAGCTGTCGAAGCGCCCACTCGAGGCCGCCGCGTCGAGCGAACGGGTGTAGTTTTCCAGAAACGAGCCGGGCCGGACAAAGGCAGTTGGAAAGGGCAGGTCGTTCAGTCCTTCCTCGAGCAAGTGAGTCGCCGTGATCATTCCGAGACCGCTCTTTTGCTGTGAGCCGATTGAGGAAAGCGCCACCAGTCGTGGTACGGGAACCTGACGCAGCGCCTCACGGAAGCTGTCAACGATCGCCCGCGCTTCCGGAAAGCCCGGTGCCGGGGTAAAGAAGGGCGGTAACATCAAGTAGGCACCTGCAACACCTTCAAGTGCTGAAGAGAGGGCGGCAACGTCGTTGAAGTCGCCTTGGCGGATGTCTACGCCCTGCTGCGACCATGCGGCAGCCTTCTCAGGGTCGCGGGTCAGCGCACGCACCGCATGTCCTTCTTGCAGCAGCCATTGTGCGGTTGCTCCGCCTACTTTTCCGGTAATTCCAGTGATAAAAAACATCGTTTTTCCTTTCTTGAGTGCGGGGGCTCGAGGCGGCCCTAAGAGCGGCGCAAAGGCTGCCCGTCCCACACCTCGCTAACGCCGAGCTGCAAAATCCAGTGATTTGTGATACAGAAAAGCTAGTCCCGGCCTACCTCAACTATTTTCGGGTCATATCAGGCGCGAGTGTCGCAAGTACGGACGCCGGGCGCGCGGCCGTAGCAGGGCTGAAAACGTTTCGTGAGGGACAGCTGTGCTTAAGTGGGGCTCACGGTTTGTCCAGTAAAGCTAAGCGGGTGCACCTGCTGCGAAGAGCAGCGTGACGCCGAGACTGCCGTAAGGCTGCCAGACTCTAGCGATCTCTCCTATTTCCGCTTCAGTCGGGAGGTGGTCGAGGTTGTAACACTTTTTGACTGCTTTACGGAGCATGAGGTCACCCGTCGGCACCACATTCGTCCGGCGCAGACAGATCAGGAGAGCACCATGGACGGTCCAGGTACCGATACCTTTAATCTGCGTCAGCTCCGAGAGAATTTGCTCATCCGGTAAGGCGCTGAGCCGCGCCTCGGAAAGCCGTCCGTCGGCGAAGTGCTCGGCGAGGTCAAGCACCGTCTTTGCCTTTCGCCCGGATAAGCCCAGCTCACGAAGGCTCTCCTCGCGCAGCTTGGCAACTGCTTGCGGACTTGGCAGACGCCCCCCGAACTCGCTGCTCAGTCGCCCTAAAATGGCCCGCGTCGCCTTGACTGAAAGCTGCTGACCGATGATTTGGAAGACGAGACAGCCGAATAATTCCATGACCGGCAGCTCTTCACGCCAGGCGTCCGGGTCGTCAGCCGGGCGTTCGTCAATCAAGGCTGCAAGCACCGCGTCGGCCGCGCGGAGGTGCGCAAATCCCCGGCGTATTTCTTGTGTTCGGCTCGTCGTCATGTTCATCCTCCCGTCAGCGTGACTGCTTCGCCCCGGTCAGCGACACAAAAATTCGGTTTTATGCGTCTTATTATCCTCGAGCTGCAGTCAAAAGCTACAGTCAAGAGTTATTTTTAGCGGGCCGCGTCTACGTGGGGTCTAAACGTCCAGTTGATCCTCTCGCCAACGGGACGCGCCGTTTTTGGAACGGCGTGCAGCCAGTTCTCCTGACAGCCGGGGAGCATGATCAGTAGCGTTCCACTCTCGAGCTGGTAATCAACCGTTTCACCGCTGTCTTTATGCCTTAGCTTAAACTTGCGCGTGCTGCCCAAGCTCAGTGAGGCAATCGCTGGCCTTTCACCCAACTGAGCAAGGTCGTCGGCGTGCCAACCAATCGAGTCTTTGCCCGTCCGGTAGCGGTTGCCGACGGCAAAGTCGAATTTGTAGCCGCTTGCAGTCTGGATGCGCCCACGGGCCTCGAGCAAAAAATCGGGCCAGGGTTCGGCCTCAATACTGGCACCACGGTAGTTAAACGTCAGACCGGGATCGCTGAATAAGACCTCATCGTGCGGTACGGGGACCTTTTTGCCGTACATATTGATCTCGCCTCGCATCCAGCCCAGGTTCTCGGAAGCTTGAAACCAACGAGCGGCTTCTTCCGGGGTTAGAAAGTTCGGGTAGAACTCGACGGGTGGGTTTAGTTTGGTGGCAAGATCTGTCATGCTGGACCTTTCGTGGTGCTCTCTAGAGACATGTCGTCTTATCTTGGTCTACTAACAGCGTCGCAAAACTGCCCCTTACAGAGTTGTCCCCTCTCTTTTGAGCTCCTCTAGCGCCGGTAGCCACCGCTTAGGGCGAGGTCGAGTCCTCGTTCAGCGCCTCTATGACATCTTCTGTTAGCTCATCGAAAAAGGTGATGATCACGTTTCGTTCTGCAGGCTCGAGCCTGCTGATGCGGGCACGCAGCCGATCTAAAAAAACGTCGAGCTTAGGAACGCTTAGCGTTTCGCGTGTGAGCGCCTGCACCATAACGCTGCGCCGGTCGCTCGCGTGAGGTACGCGCTTGACGTAGCCACGTTTGACGAGTCGGTCGATCAGGGCGGTGGTCGCGCCCGAACTCATCTGGACTCGGTGTGCCACCTCTTTGGCACTTAAGGGACCGTAGAGACGGATGTGATTATAGGCCACGAGATCGGACGGAGCGACCTTTGTTTCAGCAGCGAGCATACTGCTGAGCGAGTGCAGCATAGCGTCTAAGGCCATATACGAATCGAATAGTTCGCGACTAGAATCACCCTCCTCGGCACTTTGAGTAGCATCAGTTTCGAACACAACTAAACTCTACATCAAATTTACTCGTTATTAGAGTATTTTGGATTACGATATTCTCTTTTTTAGTTCTAATATAATACTCGTCGGCAGAGTGACCAAGCGGATAAGGTAGACGCCTCTGGGGGTACTGAAGTGACAGACTGCTCTATTTTAGTTTTCCTTAGAGTTAGTGGCGCGTTACCCACTACGAGGAGGAAACTAGGGAGTGTCATCAGTTGAAGGTCGAGCAGAGCTGGTTAAGATAGGTTTTTGGAGGGTGCTATGGTACGGCGCTACGCTTTGCGTGATGATCAGTAGGAGCGGATCGAAGATTTGCTGCCGCGACGAGCAGGCATAGTCGGGGTAACAGCCAAGGCTAACCGTTTGTTTGTCGAGGCAGTTTTGTACCGTTACCGTGCCGGTATTCCTTGGCGTGACCTACCCGAACGCTTCGGTGACTTTCGCGTCGTTCATATCCGCCATAGTCGCTGGGCAAAAGCGGGGTGCGGGAACGGGTCTTTGACGCACTGGTAGCTGACGCAGATAACGAGTACGCGATGAAAGTGCCCCAAGTGAGGAACGAACGGCAGGGTATAGACGTAACCATCATGCGGGTTCACCAGCATAGTACTGGCGCTTAAAGCGGGTGAACAAGCCCTTGGACGCAGCCGGGGTGGGCTGAGTACCAAGATTCACGCTACCTGTGACGCGCTAGGCAATCCGACCGGCTTTTTCCTGACCCCCGGTCAAGCGCATGACCTACAAGGAGCCGACGCTCTATTACCGGGAATTGAAGCCGACTACTTACTTGCCGACAAAGCCTACAATGCCCAGGCACGCGTCCTTGATATCCTTAGAAAGGTATCAAAGCGGCTATCCCGCCTAAATCCATGCGGCTCACGCCTCGCCGCTATGACGCCGAACGCGACAAAGACAGACATCATTGAAACCTTCTTCCTGAAACTTAAACACTTTTGTGCTGTCGCTACTCGTTAGGACAAAACCGCTCGTGACTTCCTCGCCGCTATCCACCTAGCTGCTGCAACCATCCTACTCGCTTAATTGATGACACTCTCTAGTACACCGACCAGGTAGCATAGAGAGATAGACTAGAGAGCTTGTAACCCCGTTTCTGACGCAAAAAGTAACTCAAAAACAATCCCTTAGTTCTACCTGGACATAGTACTAGTTGGGCAGCAGCGCGCGGCTTGGCTGCGTGCAGAAGAATTGTGTAAAATCAAATGATATGAGAACACTAATCATCAACGCTTCTCAGCCTGTTGCCGGAATGTCCGAAGGAAAACTCAATGACTTCTTAGCCAAAGTCATTAGAGATGAATTGGAACACAACGGACACGAAGTCCGACGCACACAGATTAACAGCGGCTACGACGTTGACGAAGAAGTTGAAAAACATCTTTGGGCCGACTTCATCATCACGCAGTCGCCCGTCTACTGGTTCGGAAATCCCTGGATTTATAAAAAGTATGTAGACGAAGTTTTCAATGCCGGGATTCTTCAACAGAAGATGGTCGCAAATGACGGTCGGACACGCAGCGACCCAACGAAACAATACGGGACAGGCGGCCTAATGCAAGGCAAAAAATATATGCTTTCTCTGACTTGGAACGCCCCTGCCGAAGCCTTCAACGACGAGAAGCAGTTCTTGTTTGAGGGCAAATCGGTGGACGATTTTTTCATGTTCAACACCGCAAATTACAAGTTCTGTGGCGTAGAAATCCTGCCTTCTTTCTCTTGTCATGACGTGCTGAAGCAATGTGGAATTGAGCATGCCATCGGGCGTCTAAAGACGCACTTGGCTAGGGTGTTTGGGAAATCCCCTCACCTATGTTTAGGTAGGGGGTGAATGGTCAAGCGAAAGCGGTATACAACGGACTTAAAAGAGCAAGAGTGGCAGGTTCTTGAGCCCTATCTATTGCGGCTGATGCCGGAGCAGCCAAAAGGACGAAAAACGAGCTATCAGCTTAAGACACTGATTAACGCAGTTCGTTACGTTTTACGAAATGGCTGTACCTGGGGAGACTTACCGGGTGACTTTCCCCCTGCAGGTTAGGGTCACTAGACCCTTCGGCTAGAGCCGATGACCTAGTACCCAGCTAACCTGAAGCTTGCACTTTCGACATGGGGTAGAGCCTTCTGAGCTTAATGCGGGCATCATGGGTGGTGAACTGCTAGTTGATAGTCACAGCCTGCTCGTTGCGACTTTTCTGCCAGGCGGCGACCTCTCGTTCAAGACGTTGTGGACTCTCGATACGGCGGTTTAGACACTGAGACGAGAGCGCCGAAAGCTCAATCTCAGCCATATTCAACCAACTGCCATGCTCAGGCGTGTAGTGCCACTCGGTGCGCTCGGTAATAGCACGGGCTTCCTCGGGCTCAAAGGCTTCGTAGAGTGCAGCGGTAGTGTGAGTATTGAGGTTGTCGGTAATGAGCACCACCTTCTCAGCATACGCGTAGTCTTCCATAACGATGCGGCGCAGTTCATGGGCGAAGTCAATAGCGGTACGTCGCTCAGTGACTCGCACCGTTCGTTTGCCCGCAAGGGGCTCAACGGCGAGAAACAAATTGGCGGTGCCATGGCGAGTATATTCGTAGTCTTCTCTGGCGAACTGCCCAGGTTGCAACGCCAGGCTGCCGTGAGGCGTACTGTGCAGCTGCTTGCTCAGTTCGTCGAGACATATAACCGGACGTTTGGCGTTGTAGGGCCGGGCATAGACCTCCAGCACATCTTCCATCTTGGCGACAAAGTGGCTGCTCGGCTTAGCTAGACACCAGCTCTTGACTCGCCAAGGCTTAAGTTCGTTTTTTTGAGCCGCTTGCACACGGCTACATTGCTGATGCTCTCGACGTAGCCCAACTCAACCATCTGCTCAGCTAAAAGCCTCAAGGTCCAGCGCTGTCTTCCGTCAGGGGGTTCGCTGCACGCCAGCATCACCAGCTTCGCCTCAATCTCTCCGGTGATTTTGGGAGCGGCACCAGGGCGAGTCTTCTCTCGTAGAGCTGTCTCTAAACCCTCTACGACGTATCGGCGACAGATGCTGCCTACGTGCTCACGCTGCACAGCAGCACTTCAGCGATCTCTTGGTAGTTTCGCTTTGGCTGCCGTTCTCGATCTGCCAGAAGCAGGATGCGGGCACGCGTGAGGGTGCGGGCCGAACTGCTGCCGGAACGGACCAAGCTGCTTAACTGCTCGTATTCTGCCTCGCTTAGGTGGACGTGCAGATGTTGTCCCATGCCTCAGCTTTAACCTGGAAAGGGTAGAAATCAAGTTAGTTGGGTACTAGGCAGAGCGTCTACTATCACTTTGCCAAGTGGCGAGCGGTAGGGTTGTGGCGCAAGCTCAATAAACATCTGCGGAGAACGCTCAGGAAAAGGCTAGGACGTAACGAAGAACCGAGCGCCGGTCGTGCTGACAGCCAGTCGGTCAAAGCTGGAAGCTTGCATGGCAACGGCTTTGATGGGGCCAAGAGCGTCAACGGTAGCAAAAGGCATCTGCTGGTCGCTGCCCTCGGGCTAGTGCTGAGTGTGCTAGTCACGAGCGCGAATATACCCGAACGCAAATATACCCGAACGCAAAGGTCTGTCTTTACCGCTAACCCATAGTAAACCGCACTTGCCAAGGCTCTACTACTTATGGCTCGACCGAGGCTACAAAGGCGTTGCCTTCACTAATCGTATCCTCTTATGTTTCGGCGTCGTGCTTGAGATTGTTGCTCGTCGTAGTGAAAAAGGCTTCGGCTTACAAGCTAGGCGCTGGGTGGTGGAACGCACTTTTGCATAGGTGAGCATCGCAGATGCTGGGCACTATGTGCTTAACCTATGGCTTGGAAACTACCGCCGACTCAGCAAAGACTACGAAACCCAGCCCACCTCGAGCGAAGCATTTATCTACTTAGCAAGTTGTGACCTTATCACTAAGCGCCTTGCTAAAACCAACAACGCACCTTGGAGAAAACGGTGAGTCTATTCCCGAACACCCTCTAAGAGAAAGTGACCGACTTATGAGGAAAACTACGCCGTATTCCAGCTACTGCTTTATCACCTCAGTTTCTGAACGTGCAAGGTAACCGTGCAGCTGTCTACGCCCCGACCCCGGCCCGTTACCGAACCCACCGAACGCAGCAACTTAGGCTGCTTTTGGGCCGAACTGCTGCAAAGTGTTGAGGCAGCTTAGTGTAAGTGGCGAAAAATCTCATTTAGCTAAAGAGTCACCTAAATACTCAACCAGGTGGTTGACATAATGTTGTTCCTTTGCTAACCTTCAGCCAGATGGTTGAAGTGCTGAGAAAGGAGTAAGATGCCAACCCCTAAAACACCTACACTTGCCAGCCGTGAAAGCCGTTCTCAGAGCATCGTCAGTGCAGCCTACAGCCTCATCGTTGAACGAGGCTTCGAGGGTTTCCGTATTCGTGAGGCCGCTGAACGCGCTGGGATTCACCACGCGACGTTGCTGCACTACTTCCCGACCAAAGTGGCGCTGATTCAAGGCGTGATTAAAGACATTGTCAGCCGCATCGGCCGCGTGCCGAAGGGTGATCTCGGGGTGCTCCCGCCCCGTGACATCTTACATAACTACTTTGCGCACGTCCTCACGCAGATGAGGGACGTACCCGAGCAGTTCACCGTGCTTAACGAACTGCTTGCCAGAGCAGCGCGTGACGAAAAACTGCGTGAGGTCCTCGTAACTAACGATAAGAATTGGCAAGAGTTTCTCGTTTCCTTACTCGAGCTCGGCGTGGCAGAAGGTACGTTTAGACCCGACCTCGAGCCCCAAGCTGTTGCAACGCTCATCATGAGCACATTCAAAGGGTTTGGGTTTGGGCTGACGCTGACGCCGGAGCAGGCACAGCAGAGCGTGGCGCAGCTCGAGCGCTGGATCGTCGGGGAGAGTGCATAAAGTCTGTCTTACGGAGGGAGCGACCATGAAGTGAACGATCTTATACCGTCAACTCAGCTCGTTTTTGACCTGTAAGTTCAACCTCTAAGAAAGGACGAACACATGAAACTTATCAATGCAGGACTAGGCCGTACCGGAACAACCTCGCTTAAGGGGGCGCTCGAGACACTCGGTTTCGCGCCGATCTATCACAGCATCGACTTCTTCGAGAGTCCTGACGACCTGCATTTCTGGAAAGAGGCGCTGGAGGGCAAAGAGGTTGATTGGCAAGCTTTTTTTGCTCCGTATGAGGTTGCCGACTGGCCGGTTGCCCTGCGTTACCAAGACATCATCCGTGCTCACCCGGAGGCCAAGGTGATGCTCAGCGTACGCGACCCCGAAGCGTGGTTTGAAAGCATGAGCGGCACCTTAAATCAGATGCTGAGTTTAGATTTACCCAATCCACAAGTCAGAAGGGTCAAAGCGTTTGTAGAAACACACATGATCGGCGGTCTCTTCGAGCGCAAGTCAAACGATCGAGCATCTATGATAGACGTTTTTGAGCGTCACACAGAGGCGGTCAAGGCGTTTGTCGGCGCTGAGTTGCTGGTTTACAACGTCAAAGAGGGTTGGGAACCGCTCTGCACCTTTTTAGAGGTGCCAGTTCCAGACGAACCCTTTCCGCGCCTTAACCAACGCGGCAGCCTTAGAGAGATGATTGTCGAGAAGTCTGGGGGTGCGCAGGAGTAGAGGAAAACGACATGACGCTGACGAAGATCGTCCAGTTTTTCTAGTTTGACGCTAACGGCACTTTCTACGGGTGTGTTTTACGGTACCAGGGTCAGTCTAGGTCTATCCAACAAAGATTTCTCGCCAAACACCTACACCGAGGTGCAGCAGGCGGGTCTGCGCAACGTCGCCCCGGTTATGACGCTGCTCTTGCCGGGGGCCGTCGCAACAAACTTGGCGGTGTTAGCCTTCTCAGCGTGGGAACACCGCTCGCCTACCTTTTTGCTCACTCTGAGTGAGTCTCTCTTACGCCGCCTCGCTTGCCCTCGTGGGTTTCCTCGAACTGCCTATCAACATCCAGATGCTGTAAGCTAGTCACCGGAAAATCCTCCGGTGGATTGGGAGACTTTGAGAGACCGCTGGGGCGCGGTCCATACGGTAAGGACGGCGATCTCGGTGATCGGGTTTAGCTTTCTGGCGGCGGCAGCTCTGCTACCCTCGGCGCGTCCCAGCGGTGACTAGGTCGTCAAGCTACTCGGTCTATCTTCCTGACCGGGTTCAAGCTGTAGCCGAGATGGTGAGATTTAGACCAGCCTATTGGAGCGGAAAACTCATCAGCAATGTGTACTAGATTGGGTAAACGTAAAACCGACAGGCAGCTTTTACCTTATACCTAAAGATGTTACGCATGTGATGAGCGCAAACTCGCCGTTGTATCTCATAACCTACTCACCACCAACAATCCTGATTCAGTGTAAAAAAGCTACGGCCTCTAGCGATAATTTTGGACTTCGGCAACAGTATAGCCCAGCACGCTGCTTATGCCGAGCGTAGTAGCGAGTGCCTAACGCGATAGGTGAACCGCTTATCATCAGCACTAACGCACCCTTCCTGTACACAGCGGCCACGTACGCCGGAACCCAGTTCACACTTCGCCTCAGCAGTTACCTCGCTACATAAACAATGCCAGTTTCCGCCATTAGCACTTGGCCCACGGCGGCTAGGGCCGGAACGTCGCAGAGGCGCTTACGCTACTGCTCCCGGAAGAGCGTCGATGTCGATGTTAAGCCCGGCCGCCCGAAGCCGTACCACCAGAGCCTCGCCTATCCCGATGCTTGGCGTTAGTACGCCGAATTCGTCCGGTAGCGCCGCGTCGTTGGAGACGAGCGTCAGGGCACACTCGCACGCGCACAGGATGGTGATGCGGTTGCCTGGGTCGCCTACGCCGCGCACCCGCACACCCAGCCGCTGTCCATCCGCCGACGTGCCAATCACATGGAGATCGTAGCTAGCGCGATCAGAGCTTCCCCCCGGCTTTTCGCTGAGACGGGACAGCCGGCCGAGCAGTGCCCGCGTCGGACGCCATCGCAACGCTGCCCGAAGACTTCCGAGCGCAGCCCACGTCGTCGCGGCGCGTGCGGCATCGTCGAAGGCAAGATACTCTTGGAATACGGTGTCGCGCCCGGCCAGCACTGCGCTCCAGCGCACCGCCCGGGTATCGGATACGCCGAGCGGAGAGAACACGGTCCAAGCGTCCATGTCACGGTCGTAGCGGACGCCGCGCGGATCGCGCTCTACCGGTTCTGGCGATCTGTTATTGGGACCGAGCAAGAAGGGATTGGTCTCGCGCTTGGCGTCTCCCGAAGTGACAGCCTCGCCGATGCTTGCGATAGTGCCCGAGCCGAAGCTTCCGCCCTGCAGGCGCAGTGCCGCTTTGATTGTCGACCGACCCGCGCCAAGCTTGGCCAAGAGCAGGTAGACGGCCATATCGGCTGGTACGGAACTCGCGCCGCAGAACGGCACGATGCGCAGCCGCTGCTCCGCTGCTTGCCGGTGGTGGCGGTCAATCAGGTCGCGGATGCGGGCCGTCTCGCCGCTAATATCGCAATAATGGGTACCCTGACGTATACATCCATCGACCACCGGATCACCATATCGTCGAAACGGCCCAGCCATGTTGAGGACGAAACGGGTCCGTGCAACTAGTTCGTCAATCTGCCTCGCGTCCTGCGAGTCCGCGACGAGTGCAGGCACCTTCAGGCCTAATGCGTCCAACCGCGATTGGTTACGCCCTGCTACTGCCCAGCGCAGTCCGTTTAGCTTGCAGCCGTCAAGGTACTTGGCCGCCTGCCTGCCGGTAGCGCCCGTCGCGCCGTAGAGGACAAGATCGAATTCTCTGCTCATGCTGGCGTCCTATCCGGCGCATTTAAGCGGCACCGCTCTCTTATCCACTTCGCCTAATCCGACGGAACGACGGAAATGTAGTAGTGGTCCGCAGCATAACCGTTTAGGATGGTTGTGCCTCCGTTTAGTCATTACCGCCGCAGCGTATACCAGCATTATACAAATGAACGGCACCCTTCCTTGTCTGAACCCTGTCGGAAGTTGCGAGTTTCAATTCCTCATAGGAAAGCTAAGGCAATAACATACTTGAGACACCTAACCTAGAGAAATTCCCTCCCTCATGAGTCGTTGTAGCGCGCCGTGGGTGTCAAGCAAGCGGTTTAATTCGGGCGTTAGACGCCAAGGAGACATGATGACGGTCAAGCGTATGGACAACGTCGGTATCGTGGTAGAGGACATCGACGCCGTCAGCGAGTTCTTCACCGAGCTCGGCCTCGAGCTCGAGGGGCGAGACATGGTCGAAGGAGAATGGGCTAGGCGCGTCACTGGACTGAGCCCACAGCGCGTCGAGATCGCCATGATGCGTACGCCGGACGGTCACAGCCGGCTCGAGCTGTCCCGCTTCCTCGCGCCGCCGGTGGTCGCCGATCACCGCAGTGCCCCGGTGAACGCTCTTGGTTACCTATGGGTCATGTTCACCGTAGAGGATATCGACGATACGCTCGCCCGGCTTGGTAAGCGGGGCGCGGAGCTCGTCGGCGAAGTGGTCCAGTACGGAGACGTGTATCGGCTCTGCTACATCCGGGGTCCCGAAGGGATTCTCATCGGGCTCGCTCAAGAACTCGGGCAGCAGACTTCCCAATGAGTACATGCGACACGTACTGACCTGGTAGGGGTGCGCACTCGCGGTGGCTAGTTGCCGTTTGGGGCGTCTAAAAAACCGCTCAGGCCCTCCTCCAGCCTTCAGCCTCCGGGGCGGCTTAGCTCAACCGTTATGCGTGAAACGAGCGCAACGACGGCAACGCATCCACCTCCCACCTTTTTTCTAATGCGTTTCATCGCCTCTTGCATTTGCGAGCGCCAGCCCCAACTGCAACCCCGGTACCCGCTCGAAGTGGCGGATGTTTCCGGTTACTAAAATAAGCCCGTAGTGTAGTGCAGTCGCCGCAATCTGCAAATCGGCATCGGCCAAGCGCCGACCTTCTTTTTCTAAGCGGGCACTAAGCTCACCAAAAACGTGAGCGACGTTCGTATCGAATGGCAAAATGGACACAGCAGGTAACACGCGCTCACGAATGTTTTTAAGATGCCGCTCACGCGCCTGTGAGCGGTAGGCACCTTTGAAAAGTTCGCCTAGCGATATTGCACTCGTGAACTGGTTTTCACGTGTGATAGTACTCAGCCATTCGATGTACGCTGGCGCAGGCTGAGGTCGTAAAACTTCTGAGATAGCGTCGGTGTCGAACAGGTAAGCCATTATTCGAGATCAAGAAGGGCGCGTCCATAGGTGCGTGTGTGCAACTGGGTGTTGCGTACCAGTTCCTCAGAACTTTCCCAACCTCCAGCAAGTCCAGCTAAGCCAGCATTAGCACCTGCTGCACGTAACCGCTTAAGTTGCTCGAGATCCTCATTGCTTACGAGTGCGGCGACGGGCTTGCCGCGGCGCGTGATCACGACGGCTTCACCGTATTCAGCGTGACGTAGCCAGCTAGAAAGCTGCTTTTTAGCCTCTGCGACCGTGACCTCTTTACTCATGACACGTCCTCCTAGATAGTCATTATAGTCTAAATAACTATCTGAGAACGGGTCTCGAGCATGATAGCTTGGCTGGCACTTATGCGTGCATTGGGCCGTACAAATACGCAAAGAAATTTTCTTAATGGTAAAGGTGACGACAGTAAGCCCTATTGATCCAAACTGCCTGATCGTATGACCCACGAGTGAGCACCTTACGTCGTAGTGAAACCTCGCCACCTGTAGGCCGACCCTTCTTCATGCTGCTGGCCTTCGGCACCTTCGGCCTGATGTACGGCGTCTGGCAGGTGTTACTCGCCGACCTCCGGGTCGCCTGCGAGCTTTCGCCCGGGGCTTTAGGGGCGGCGCTCACCGACGGTTTCGTCGGGTCGCTCCCGGCGATGCTCCTCGCGGGCCGTTTGGCCGACCGTTTCGGGGCGCAGACCCTGATCGCCGTCACCGGCTTGGCGATGGCCGGGGCTACTAAGTACACCCAACCTAAAGAAGTAGGCTAAAGGCGAATAATAAAGAATGGCAAAGCGAGGACGAAGGTTTATCGAGTTGAGCCAAGCAGAGAACGAGAAGTTAAGAGCCTTGGAGCAGAACGCGCATATAAATGCCAAGGTGCGTCTGCGCGCCCAGATTCTGAGACTATCAAATCAGAGAATGAGCCTGGAGCAGATTTCAGAGCATGTAGCGAGGAACTACGAAACCTTGAGAAGGACGTTTAACCGCTGGGAAAAAGAAGGTTACGCAGGTTTAGCCGATCACTACGAAGCACACGGACAAAAGCCTGTAATCACCGACGCCATCACAAGCTTTATGGAGACGAAGTTGGTAGAACAGAGAACTTGGACGTGTGAGCAACTTTCAGCGGCTATCGCTGAAGGCTACGGCGTCAAGGTAGGCGCTGAAGGCATCTGCAAACGACTTAAAGCTATGGGCTACAGCTGGAAAAAGGGACGCTTCGTCCCTGCCAAGCGTCCTGGCGAGGACGACCTCAAGCACCATAAAGCAGCATTGGACACGTTAAAAAAGGGGCGCTGGAGCAAAGATTGAAACTGCTTTATCTCGATCAGGTAGGTTTTAGCTTAGCCCTTAAGCCGATCAAAACCTGGACGCCTAAAGGTTCAGAGATTCAGTTCGAGATTCCTTCACGGCAGGGCTCGGTAGGTCGGCTCAATCTCATCGGGGCGCTGGACTTCGCCGCTAACAAGCTCGGTTACCGTGATCTGGCAGGGAGCTGTGACGCAGAGAAGTGTGAGGCGTTTCTCGACAGCCTCGCGCAGCAAGCCAATCCCGGAGGTTTAACGGTCGTTGTTTTAGATAACGCTCGCTTCCACAAAGCTCAAAACATCAAGGCCAAAGAATCTCTCTGGCAAGCCAAAGGCTTATTCCTTCGTTACCTTCCCCCTTACTCCCCGCAACTCAATCCTATCGAAGCACTGTGGCGTGTTCTCAAGAGCTTTCTCCTACCTAGACGCTTATATGCTTCCCTTAAAGACCTCAAGGATGCCGTCTTCGCCGCGCTTTCTCTCTTGAATGCTGTTATCCTATGGTTTTAGGTTGGGTGTACTTAGTTGGCGTCGCCCTGACGGGCAGCTACGGCCTCCTCGTGCTCCTGCTGATCTTCTACGGAGCGGCGCCTACGACGTGGGCATCAACGCTGCCTCGATCGCCCTCGAGCAGCGGTCGGGGCGTAAGCTCATCGCCTACTGCCACGCCGCCTTCAGCAGGTTCGTTGCCCTAGGTGCGTTGGTCACGGGTCTGCTCCTAGTGGCGGGTGTGCCCTTGAAGCTGCTTTACGTCGTCGCGGCGCTTGTTTACGTCGGCTTCATCGCCGCGATGTTGACGACCAGGGCGCTACCGCATGAGGCAGACACCGAAGGTCACGCTGCTCCTGCTGGCGGTTATCGTCGCGCTGGCGTTCATCTTGGAGAGTGCTTTAGAGGTTTCCCCAACGCAACTCGGCAGGGGCACGAGGCGCACCTTAGAGGCCACGTATCGTGGCCATTCGGGGAACCACCCGGCACTCGGCACCGCCGGGTGACTAGAAGTCATCTCAAAAACAGCAGGTAGGGCAAACCGGGTATAGAACGGGCGGATGGAACTGACCGATCAGCAGTGGACGGTGCTTGGGCCTTTGATTCCGCAAGCACCGCGGCGAGAAGACGGTAGAGGTGTCATAGGCGCTTTCAAGAATGAGCTAGCGGCGGGGTCCTAAAAGACGTGCTCAAGACGTTAGCCCAAGACATGGAGGCACGCGGCGAACTCGACCTCTCGGAGTGCTTTATCGACGGGACGTTTGTGACCGCGAAAACGGGGGGTCGGACGTCGGTAAGACTAAGCGGGGCAAGGGTAGCAAGATCATGGCAATTGCAGACGCTGCTGGTGTTTGCCTCGCCCTCCACCTTACGTCTGCTTCGCCGCATGAGGTCACGCTGGTACACGAGACTCTCGCATCTCGACACGTCAGCGGCAAGCCCGCAAAACTTATCGGCGACAAAGCGTATGACAGCGACCCGTTAGACGCCGAGTTGGCTGAACAAGACATCGACATGATCGCCCCACACCGCGCAAACTGCAAAAAACCCAAGACCCAAGACGGTCGAAGACTTAGACGGTACAAACGGCGTTGGAAGATCGAACGACTGTTCGCCCACCTCGGCAACTTCCGCCGCTTGGTCGTCCGCTACGAACGCCTCGCCGACAACTTCCTCGGTTTCCTCCGGCTCGGCTGCATCAAATTCCTGCTTAAGCATTTTTGAGATGGCTTCGAAGTAAGTTACCTTCCCTGTGCCACGAGCCTGAACACATCTACCTTGTCCGGTCGGTTTTCTTGACGCAGGTTAGTGCCCTGGGCGCTAGGTCTAGTGACCCTAAGGCACTTGACAAACCGAAACTGCTCATGGAGACCGGGCTTTGCCCGTTCTGAACCGAGCACACCCGCTACTATGAGCCTGCCAACTTCGCCGTTGATCTCCTTGCGGGCCTCGTCGCCTACACCCTTTCAGCTAAGAAGCTGGCTTTTCATCCACCTGCCGATCTACCTCGGCTTCCACAGCCGATTTACGCTTCGAACTCAGGTAGGTCTAGGTCCACCCTTCGATTCGGCATCGTATGCTCGGTAAGCGGATGAGGAGGCGTATGCTCGAGATTGATCAGATACCACTAGGGACGCTCGTACGCGACCTTGTGCAAACCGTCACCGATCCCGTAAGCCAGGTTCCGCGGATCGTAGTGAAGGGTAAGAGGCAGGGTCCGGTGTTGCTCGTCACGGCCGGAGTTCACGGCGCTGAATACGCGTCCATCGAAGCCGCCAATCGCCTTGCCCAGATCGACCCCCTGATCTTGTCAGGGACGTTGGTGGTGCTACCGGTCGTGAACCAACCAAGTTTCGCCGCGCGCTCGATTTACCTCAACCCGCTCGACGGGAAAAACCTCAACCGTGTGTTTCCCGGGTTGGTTGATGGGACCTTTGCCGACCAACTAGCTTACTGGTTGACGCATACCCTAATCGCCCACGCTGACGCCTATATCGACCTGCACGGCGGCGACCTGAACGAGGTGCTGACGCCCTTCGTAATCTACGCGCCGGGTGATTCGCAGGCCGAGCGGTACGCCCACGCCTTCGGCCTACCGAACGTCATCGCCTCGGCCATCGGCGGTAGTTCTTACGCCGCGGGTACCGCGTTGGGCGTACCTTCTATCGTCGCCGAAGCCGGGGGACAAGGGCAATTCCTTGAGAATGACGTCTCGGTTTTGGTGGATGGCGTCCAGCGGGTTATGCAGGTGCTGGGAATGCTGCCCGGTGAAGAAGTACCAGTCCAGACGACGACCTACTCGGCGTTCGTTTGGCTGCGTTCGCGCCATGCCGGCTTTTGGTACCTGGAAGTCGATCCGGGTGACACGGTGGTAGTCGGCCAGCGTCTAGGTTTCATCAAGGACTTCCGCGGCGAGGTTGTTCAAGAAGCCACCTCCGAAGTGGCCGGAAAGGTTGTTTTCGCGGTTACGAGTCTGGCGATCAATACAGACGATCCTTTGGTGGCGGTCGGCTGCCGAACCTAGGCGGGGTCACGCAGAAACCGCTACCGAGCAGAGCTAACGTGGCTGAGCTTTAAGTCGGCGGCTGAACCTTGACGCCTCACCCTGAAGGCGGTTCGCGGGCACCACTTTGTGTATCTCGTGCAATATCATCTGTCGGCGTAGGCGGGTTTGAATCAGTGAACGGGCGCTGGGCTGTGAGTTCTAACGAACATACACTGAAGTGTTGCCGCAGCGGTCAGCCTGCCTCATCTCCCCCAGCAGGCTGTTCAGGCGGTCTTCTGCGCTGAGGGTCTGACCGGTGGTGGGGTTTGCCGTGACCGCCGCGAAACTGTCGATGACGATCTGCCCGTGTTTACTCCCGACAAGTGACGACAGAGTCAGTGGCTGACGGACATTTTGAGGAGCGCCGCATTAGTCCGGACCCAGCTCTCGAGCGTGGTCTGCTCGATAGGCAGCACTTTCAGCACCGGCTGCATATTCACCACATTGGCATCCATGGGCGCGGCCTCTCCAGCCCGTGCGCCCGCCGTAAAGGCCGCTTCGGCCTCCGGCCCCATCATGCTGCCCATGATCTTGCCGAAGGCCTCAGGGCTGACCGTCTCGAACCGGACGGCGCGGCCCAGGCCAGCGGAAAAGCTGCGGGCGATGTCGGCCCCTGTGAGCGCCTCTGGCCCCCCCACGTCGTACGCCTGACCGGTCAGCTCCGGGTGCCCAAGCGCAGCCACGGCCAGGCGGCCCAGGTCTTCAGCAGCGATCCAAGAGGTAGGGCGGGCCTCACCTACCGGGAAGGCGATCACGTCTTCTCGCTGCAGGCGCTGAACGATCCACGGGGCCAGGAAGTTCTCCATATATGAGGTGGGCCGCAAGATGACGTTAGGCACCCCGCTCTCCCGCAGGGTGCGCTCGACGTGAATTCTAAAATCCATCATCGGCGCGCCGGTCTCTTCCTTGGGCGTCAGGCCGCTGGTGTTGAAGACCAGCAGCTTGACACCGTTGTCTCGAGCCGCCTGAATAGCATTCTGGGCGTACTCCAGCGGGTTTCCTCCGGCTGTAGACGGCAGCATCAGGAACACCTTATCTACGCCCTGGGTGGCCTGCTGCACGCTCTCCGGGTCGGCCAAATCGCCCTGGACCAGCTCAGCGCCCGCCCGCTTCAAAGCCTGATTCTTCTCGAGTTTTTTGACCAGTGCCCGGACCCGGTAGCCCTGCTGGAGAAGGTTTTGCGCGACGGGTGCGCCCTGCGCACCGCCTGCACCATAGGTTAAAACAAGTTCACTCATTATAAACTCCCTAAAACTTTAAGACTTTTGCGTCAGCTCCCCGTAAGAAGGGGACTGAATGTGGGAAACGGTTGGGACCATTGGACACTCGGCCTGTTTAGTGCACTGCTGTTGGTGGGCTGCTTTAGTTCACCGCACCCAAAGCCGGATAGTCGGTGTAGCCCTGAGGACCCTCGCCGTACATGGTGGCTTGGTCAGGCGTGTTTAGCGGGGCGTCCTCACGGTAACGCTCAACTAGATCGGGGTTGGCGAGGAACGGCACGCCGAACGACACCAGGTCGGCGGTGCCCGCTGCTAGGACGGCGTTGCCCTTAGCTTTGTCGAAGCCGCCATTGGCGATCAGGGGCACGGAGATGAGGGGGCGGAAGGCTTCGGCGACGTGTTCGACTTGAACGGTGTTGGTCTGGACGTCACCCGCGTTCGGCTCCATCAGGTGTAAGTACCCCACATGCATGGCACCAAGCTGGGTGATGATGTGCCCGAAGGTGCCCTGCGCGTCACGGTCGAACATGCCGTGGTGGCGGTTGGAGGGGGATAACTTGACGCCGACCCGCTCGGGTCCCCAGACGCCGATCATGGCCTCGAGTACTTCCAACAGAAAACGGGCGCGGTTCTGCACCGAGCCGCCGTAACGGTCGGTGCGCGTGTTGCTGCCGTCTTGCAGGAACTGGTCGGGCAGGTAGCCGAAGGCCCCATGCAGCTCCACACCGTCGAAGCCAGCGTCCTTGGCGTGCTGGGCGGCTCGGCCAAAGTCCTCGACGATGCCGGGAATTTCAGCCGTTTCCAGCGCACGCGGTACCGGGTACGCGGCGGGGCCGCTGGGCAGGTAGAACTGGCCCGACGCGGCGATGGCCGAGGGTGCCACCGGCAGCTCGCCGCCTCGGATGTCCGGGTGGGATACCCGGCCACTGTGCCAGAGCTGGTTGTAGATGCGCCCGCCCGCAGCGTGAACGGCGTCCGTGATCATGCGCCAGCCGTCCACCTGGTCTTGGCGGTGCAGGCCGGGCGCGCGGATGATGCCGTGACCCTGGTCGGAGACCTGGGTACACTCGGTGACGATCAGCCCGGCAGACGCCCGCTGCACGTAGTAGTCGCGCATCAGTTCGGTGGGCACGCCGTCTTCGGTGGCGCGGGTGCGGGTCATGGGGGCCATCACCAGGCGGTTGGGTAGGTATAGGCCGTGCAGGTCAAAAGGATCGAACAGGGTGTTCATGCGTACTCCTGTCAAGGGGTCAAGATAGCGTCAGGCTTGGTTTTCCGAGCGTCCTGCCGAGCGGGCTTGAGGCGAGTGGGTCTGGGAGTGGTGCCGAGGGGTAGAAGGGGTGTAGGCCCTACTTGAAGAAGCGGCTCAACCGCTCCGACACCCAGGCGGGATTGTCCTCGGCGTAGGTATGGCCGCTGTTCGGGACCACATCGGCCTCGACCTGGGCCGCGACCTGCTGCGCCCCAGCGAGCGGCTGCGTGGGCGGCAGGCCCCGGTCGCCGTTCAGGACCAGCACAGGCATGGTCAGCTTGCTCTTGAAGCGAGCGCGGTTTTCCTGGCCGTCGTCCAGCAGTGTCTCGTAATGCCGGAACCCGGCCCGCATCCCGCCAGCGGCGAGGTAATGCGGCAGATAGATGTTTTTCGCCGACTCCGCCGCTTCTGCTGAGGCCGACATCATGGTCATGGTGGGCAGCAGGTAAGCTGCCTCCTTGCCTTCGGTCAACATCGTGGCGACATCGACCTGCATATGGAAGCCGAAATGCCAGTACCCGCCGGTCGCCGGGTTCATCAGTTCCTCCAAGCCGAAGCCAGGGAGCACCGATTCGGACAGCACCAGCCGTCGCACTTCGTCCGGGTACGACGCGGCGTAAGCGTACGCGACCATCGTGCCGATGTCGGTGCCTACCAGGTTGATTTCCCGATGACCCAGGTGAAGTGCAAGTTCGTGAATGTCCTTCGCGACGTTGGCTTTCGAGTAACCGGACGCCGCTTTAGCGGAGTCGCCCAGGCCGCGCAGGTCGGGGGCAATCACCGTGTAGCCCGCTTCGGCCAGCAGCGGCATCAGTTTGCGCCACAACGCCCAGGTGTACGGCCACCCGTGCAGCAGCACCACCGCGGGTCCGCTGCCGCCGGCGACGTAATGCAGGCGCGTGCCGTTGACCCCGGCGTAGCCGTGTTCGAAGCCGGGCATGCCGGGAACAGGGCCGGCGGACGGAAGCAGTCCACCGAAATGCACTTCTGCCATCTCAGTTCACCGCCTGCGCGGTTTGGAAACTAATAACGCTTCCGTCTTCACGTTGTTCGGTACGGGGGGCAAGATCGGGGCTCATGGCGTCTCCTTAACGGGTGTGGGTTTGGGGTTCACGAAACGCTAGAACGTCCGCGTGTCTCGCAAAGACAGCTGGGTGAATCTTGGTGACCTGATCAAAAGCCAACCGCGGTGCCGGGGGTGGGTGCTGCACTGCCGGGGCGAAAGGGTGAAGGCGAATGTCGTTCACTGCTTCGTCCCATCTAGCATAGACCTTTCACTTCCTTGTGGGAAGTACGTACCTTAAGGTAAGCTGCTGACATGACCGAAACCACCATGCTCGAATCTAAGCAGACCGTCTTTGCGTCCGACACCTTCGACCGCGATTGTCCAGGCCGGGCCATCATGGATCAGATCAGCAACCGCTGGGCGGTCCTGATCCTGGCCGCACTGGCTGGCGGACCATACCGCTTCTCCGCCCTGCACGGCAAAGTGAGTGGAATCAGCCAGAAGATGCTGTCGCAGAACCTCAAGGCGCTGGTGCGCCTTGGGTTGGTGGAACGCTGGGTTGAGCCCACCGTACCGCCACAGGTCACCTATACGCTCAGCGACCTGGGCCGCGATTTCACCGGGCCACTCTCGGCCCTGATGCAGTGGATCAGCGTCAACACCCATGAGTTACTAGCAGCTCAGTCCCGCCACGACACTGGATTAAAGCAGGCAGGAGTACGCCAGTAGACAACTGGAGGTCTGTGTCAAGTTGTTTCAGGACAGCGTTGGCTTAGGCTATCCAAGTTTGTTTCGCCAGCGGCCTCATGATTTGTTTCAAGGAAAGACGAAGAAACTTTAGTGAGCCGAACGGGACGGGATAAGTCCATGGCGACGCCGTGCTCGTACGCCCCCCATTTGTCGAGCACTTTGCCACCAAGCAAGGGCGTAGAGGCAACCTGCACAAGCGTTAGCGACGCTTCGCTGGCGATCGAGGGTAACGGCGTTAACTTCATCCACGGCTTCTGATTTTACACAACTACCTCTCGAGTCGAACTCCCGCAGGCCGCTCAGCGCCTCGGTCGCGAGTCGGTGTGAGATGCCGAGCAGCGCTCCTAGCCCCCTGTCATTCCTAACTTATACTCAACCGTTTCTAACGCGTGCGGTTGAGAAAATTCCTTTGCTGGCTCCACCTGTAGCTGCCCTTCTCGCTTTTGCGTAGCAGCTCACGACCTATGCCATGTTTCGGCGTCGTTGATCGGGTGAAGACGACCAAGGTCCCCGCCTCGGGTCGTTCCAACCACTCGGTTCAGCCTGCCCGCCCCCGCCCCCCCTGCTGGATCTCCCGTTCGAGAAAGTAGTTGAGCAGCGTCCGCAGGAGCACGATGGCCCCTGAGTTACACTGATCTGAAAAGCATACCCTCGCATCGCCGTTTGAAGTGATTTCTGGAGCAGTGCCACCTCAATAAAACATCCCTCAGAAAATTTGGTCGGGACGAGAAAACCGAGTCTGAAACAGTTTAGTCAAGATACCGTTGCCGAACTAAGCTGCGAGCCTAGCAAAACGTGAGACACGAGTTTTCGAGCGAGGTTTATAATCAAACCAGGCTGCTAAGCGTGTCACATTAATGGCCGTAGCTATAGCAACGTTCTGGAACTGCATTTTGGATTGCCCAAAATAGCGGGAGCGCCGCAAGCCAAATGCTCTAACGCCTTGCGACAAAGTGCCCTCGATACCCGAACGTTTGCTATAAATCGCGTGCCACTCGGATGTTTGTTGGTTGCGTCGGGCCGCTTGGAGTGCTTCATGCTTCTCTTGCGGTTTGAAAGCGATAGCCCGTGGATCTTTCGTTGAGCGGTGGCAACGCGCACGCTGCTCACACGAAAAACAGTCTGCTTTAGCGAACAACATATAGATAAGCTCATTGCCGTTTCGTTTATCAATACGCTCCGACCAGTACACGCTTTTCTTATCGTTGGGACAAGTCACCTGCTCAGTCTCCCAATTGATGGCGAAGTCGTTGATACTGTAGGCTCCTTCGGTCTTGGCTTGCCAACGGTGATTCGCGGGCAACGGGCCACACAACGTCACGTCATAGCTTTTCTGGCTCTCTACTAATAGTTCAGTGTCCATGTAGCCAACATCAACGAGATGCACGTCTGGCAGCAGGTTCCTACTTTCCAAGTTGCGGTGAAGGTCAGGAATGGATTGGTTATCGTGGCGACTAGGGGTATCGGTGGCCACATGGGTGATGAGGTGGACAAAGTCTTCCTCACACGTTTCGGTAACATGGACTTTGTAGCCCTTCCAGCGCAGGTCGCGTTTGCTGCCCAGCCGCGCGTCGGGGTCACAGGGTGAAGCGAGAAGGATGCTGTTCGGAGGCAAGTCTTTAGCTTCGCGCCAGCGCACCTCACCATCATCGAGCCAAAACTGCTGTACCCACATGCGCCTGAGTATCTCTATGGCCTCTAACTCATCTAGTCTCGTTGATGTTTCGGAAGCGTAAACCTCCGCTAGCAGGTGAAATCCATCTTCGCCGGTGATCTTGGCAAGCTCGCTAATTTTCTCTTTGCCCTTGGGTAATCTGAAACTTTCAAATCGTTCACCATAACGCTCAAACCAGCTGTCGGGAACCCGTGATCTTAGCCACTCCGGTTCGACTGTAGCTAGCGTATTGAGCGCAAGCCGCATCGTTTCAACCAGGTTGCCGAGCCGATTCAAGCTTCTGACTTTGGACAGTACATGGGTCGAGTCGGTTCTTGCCTGACCACGTTTCTTAATCAATCCTTTCGCCGCACAAGCAGCGAGAAGTTGGTCCAGCAACCGATGCTCGGCGTTGCCCTGAAGCAGTCGTTTGCGAAACTTGCTGAGTACTGTAAAGTCAAAACCGGAATCGGTGAGTTCTAGGCCCAGTGCATACTTCCAGTCGATGCGGTTTCTGACAGCATCAGCAGCTTCTCGGTCGGGCAAATCTTCGGCAAATTGCAGCACGGTAACTACTGCTAAGCGCCAGGGTGCCTCAGCTGCTTGTCCTACAACCGGGTACAAGTCGGCGAACAGCTCATCGTGATAAATGCCCGCTAGCTCATCGCGTAAATTCATCGCTAAATTGCCTCTGCGATAGATGGCTTTGGCAACGCGGACGGTTTCTTCAGGGACAAACAGCGGGTTGCTGGGCTGAAGCGACATAGTGGCCTCCTAAGTCGCTTCAGTTTAGATTCGCCAACTTCGCTTTTTGATTCGGCAACGGTATCTGGGCAATACTGTTTCAGGTGACTTAAGACTTTATCCATAAATTAAGATGAACTCTAAGCTAAAAACTGGTGCGAACTGTTGGGCACACCACTGCCGGTAGGACCGGTAAGTCAGATGTGTTAGCAAGAAGTGCTAACATATCAGCATGACTGACGAACTCCGCGCTCAAATTAGGCAGTATCTCAGAGATCATGGTCTTACACAAACCGCACTTGCGATGGAAGTCGGTACCGACCGGCACACCATTAACCGTGCACTCAGCACCAACGGGGCCGTACCGCCCATCTGGCAGAAGATGCTAGACGCTCTTGGCCTTGAGCTCGTGTTACGCCCTAAGACTGCAAGCAGGACGACGTGAGGTGTATGGCAGGGGTGCTGCCACAAGGTGAGTTATGGCGTTAATGCGTTATCCTGTTCGGTTTTACGGGGACCCGATTCTCCGCCGCCGCTCTGCTCCCGTTCGTGACCTTAAGGCTGACTTTGCTGTACCCGGCTTCGAGGCTGTCAGCTTGCCGCAGCTCACACGCAACATGCTCGAGACGATGTACGAGGCGCACGGTGTTGGTCTCGCCGCGCCGCAGGTCGGGCTACCCCTTCGCCTGTTTGTTGCTGCCGAATATGCCGACGACGAAAACGAGGGCACCACCTCGCTCAAGAGCCGGGTGTTGCGCGAGTTCGTGATAGTCAATCCGGTGCTCGAGATTCTCGATCCCTATAAAGAGGCGCGCTATGAAGACGGGTGCCTGTCGATACCCGGCGTTTACGAGCCGGGGGTCTTGCGGGAGCGAGCACTGCGTATCCACTATTACGACGAGCATGGCGAACAGCATGTCGTCGAAGCGGACGATTACCTTGCACGCGTCTTCCACCACGAATACGAACACCTTGATGGCAAGCTGTATCTCGACCAGCTACCGCCGAGTGTGAAGCAAAAACATCGCGTGTATCTCGCATCATTACAGCGACAAGCTAAGGCGTACCTGAAGCAACTGGCCGAGCGATAACAATCATCGTGCAACGCTAGCCCTGCAACCGAATAGCGAAGATACCGTTGCCGAGCTCCTATGACGGCACTTCACGAGATGAAGGATGAAGCAGGAAAGTCGGCTAGCACGGTCGAATGCGATGCTCGAAATCCTGAATCATATGCTTTGGGAGATAATAAGCTTAATTCGGCAACGGTATCTTCGCTAGATACTGTTTCCTAATTGCATATAGGCTTGAACTGCTTAACCCCAACTCCCGTGGATAAGGGCATTTATACCGTCTGACCAACTATGTATCTGAATTAGGAAACAGTATCTCTTCGCTAGAGTGTTTCAACTTCCCCAAGGCTCAAACCATTTTACAGCGACCCTGCTAGCAATTATGACAATGCTGGGGCTGGCACCGCCATACCCATAATGAGTTCGTGGTTCAGCATCGCTGCCGCTTTGGTACCACTGGCTGCTGCCATAATCACTGAATGCATAGGCATAACCATATCGCCCGCCGCATAGACACCAGGTACACTCGTTTGACCCAGATCATTAACAACGACCTGCAAGCCGTCATCACTCAGCGTACAACCTAGCTGCTGAGGTAAATCCCCTCGCAAACTCAGGGGGGGCCGCATAAAAACAGCCTGACGCGCCAGCTGGTGACCGTTGGAAAGATACAAGGCACTCAATTTACCCTGCTGACTTTCGTACTCGGTTACGCTGGCCTCAATGACCTTGACGCCACGGGCATGGAGATCGTCGAGCTGCTCATCGCTTAAAGTCGTGTTCCCGCCTGTCAGCAAAACGACGTCACGGCTCCAATTTTGAATGAGCCGCACAAATCCATAACCCAGGTCACCATCACCAAGAACAGCTAGCGGCGTGTCTCTCACCTCCCAGCCGTGGCAGTAGGGGCAGGTATAAACGCTTTTGCCCCATAGCTCACGTAAACCCGGCACATCAGGTAGGTCGTCAGATACCCCGGTTGCTAACAGCAAGCGCTCGGCGCTTAGGGATCCCCCCTGAGCTAAGGTAAGGTGAAACTTCCCCTTGCTCCCGGTTACTTTAGATACGCGAGTTTTGAGAAAGTGAACTTCATAAGGCGCGAGCTGCTCGCGTCCAATCCGGCGCAGCTCATCGGGCGGCGTGCCATCACGGGTATAGATATTATGGGCGTGGCTTGCTGGGGCGTTACGGGGGGTACTGTCATCTATAACGGCGACATTGCGGCGAGAACGTCCTAAAGCGAGTGCTGCGCTTAACCCCGCATTGCTCCCGCCAATGACAGCGACTTCTACGTGTGATAAATTCACGGCTACTCCTACAAAACAAGCAAAAAGTGACGATAACAAGCCGAAATGACCTGATTTTGATAAATGCGTAGATTGTTAGGGGAGAAGGTCAGCTAGAGTCTTGCAATTTATAGATGCACCGTGAGCAAGCGCACCTTGCCGTCGGAACGGCGTAGGCGAGTTTGTTACGAAGCGCATTTGAGAACACGTTCTCACTATAACAAGGTTTCGTGTGCGCGGTGTGTTATGAGGCGATACGCGCAACAAAATAGGAAAGATACCGTTGCCGAATTAAGCTGCGAGGCTAGCAAAACGTGAGACACGCGTTTTAGAGCAAGGTTTTTGCTCGAACCAATCTCTGAGGCGAGCTGCATTGATGGCAGTGGCTACGGCGATGTTCTGAAACTGCGTTTTGGGCTGTCCGACGTAGCGGGAGCGCCGTAAACCGAATGCCCTAACGCCTTGCGACAAGGTGCCTTCGATGCCCGAGCGCTTGCTGTAGATGGCGCGCCACTCGGGCGTTTGCTGGTTGTGCCGGGCGGCTTGGAGCGCTTCGTGCTTTTTCCTAGGTTTGAAGGCAACTGAACGGGCCTGCTTCGTCACGCGGTGGCAACGTGCCCGCTGCTCGCAGACCAAACAGTCGTTTTGGGCGAACAGCACGACAATCAAGTCGTTGTCGTTGCGCTTATCTTTGCGTTCCGACCAATACACGCTTTTCTTGTTGCTAGGGCAGGTTACGTATTTGGCATCCCAATCGATGGCGAAGTCGTCGATGTTGTAAGCCCCCGCAGGTTTAGCCTGCCAACGGTGATTGGCGGGTAAGGAACCATGCAACTTCACGTCAAAGCGTTTCTGACTTTCCACTAACAGTTCGGTGTCCATATAGCCTGTATCCACAAGATGTACGGCTGGCAGAATGTTCTTACTTTTCAAGCCGCGGTGGATATTGGGAACGAGCTGGTTGTCGTGACGGTTCGGTTGACTGGTCGCTACATGAGTTATGAGGTGAACGGCGTCTTCTTCACACGTTTCCGTGACGTGTACTTTGTGGCCCGTCCAGCGCAGGTCGCGTTTGCTACCTAAGCGCACGTCGGGGTCATAAGGTGAAACGAGAAGCACACGGTTCGGGGGCAAGTTCTTGGCGTCGTGCCAGCGCACCTCGCCGTCGTCGAGCCAGTACTGCTGCACCCACATGCGCCTGAGGAGTTCGACAGCCTCCAGCTCGGCTAGGTTGGACGGCGCATCGGAAGCGTAAACGCGCTCTAGCAAGTAAAACCCGTCCTCACCCGTGATCCCAGCAAGGTCGCTAATTTTCTCTTTCCCCTTGGGTAATCTGAAACTTTCAAATCGTTCACCATAACGCTCGAACCAAGTCTCGGGAACCCATGCGCTAAGCCACTTCGGTTCGCGGGTAGCCAGCGTGTTGAGAACGAGCCGCATCGTTTCAACCAGGTTGCCGAGCCGGTTCAAGCTTCTGACTTTGGCGAGCACGTGGGTCGAGTCGGTTCTGGCTTGACCGCGCTTTTTGATCAACCCCTTCGCAGTGCAGGCCGCTAAAAGTTCGTTCAGCAGTCGGTATTCGGCCTGACCTTCAAGGAGCCGTTTGCGAAACTTGCTCAGAACCGTAAAATCAAAGCCTGAATCGATAAGCTCTAGGCCCAGCGCATACTTCCAGTCGATACGATTTCTGACCGCATCGGCAGCTTCCCGGTCGGGCAGGTCTTCGGCAAATTGCAGCACAGTCACTAACGCAAGCCGCCAGGGTGCTTCAGCCGCTTGTCCCACAACCGGGTATAGGTCGGCGAATAACTCGTCACGGTAAACGCCCGCTAGCTCATCGCGTAAATGAATTGCCAAATTACCTCTGCGATAAATAGCTTTAGCAACACGGGCGGTTTCTTCAGGGACAAACAGCGGGTTACTCGGTTGAAGCGACATAGTGGCCTCCTAAGTCGCTTCAGTTTAGACTTGCCAACTTGGTTTTTTGATTCGGCAACGGTATCTAGCGAAGAGTGTTTCAGAGGTGAACCGAACAGCCCGAGCCGGGCGGGGTCAGTTGACCGTGACCGAGCAGGAAAGGCACGAGGTCAATGTGGATTTCGTCGAGCAGGCCAGCGTCGAGACATTGCTGCACGATAGTCGTACTGGCGACCGCGACGTTCTTGCTACCCAAAACCGTGGCCGGGCTGCCCTTCGTTGCCTTGCCTGCTTGATGCTCACCCGCTTCTTTACCTCCTGAAAGTGCAGAACACGGTTCAAGCGCTGTAAGGCGGTTGCCCCGCGGGGCGATATTCCAGCAGCAGGACGCGCCCGTCCAGAACCTTGGTCGAGAGCAGGTCGAAGCCGATGTCGGGCAACTCTTTGAAAAAGGGCTCCACCCCTGTTTGCGGGAGAATCAGGGGGCAGACGACGAGCTTAAGACGATCTACCAGGCCAGCGGTAAGCAGTTGCTGAACCAGCGACACGCTGCCCAGGGTCCGCAACTCGGGGCCGACTCTACGCTTCAGTTCACCTACAAAGCCCACCAGGTCATCATGGACGATTTTTAGCTCCGGCCAATCTGTTGTCTCCAGAGTGTGCGAGAACAACCAGCCTGGCGTTGTGCTCATCGTTTCCCATCCTTCGTCCCGCAACTCGGTAGGTAGGCCGTTTAGCATCTCGTAGGTCTTACGTCCGACGAGCATTCGGTGGGGAACGGCCGTATTTGTCTTAATCCAGTCGTCAAAATCGGGGCCAGAATAGCCGTAATAACCCGGAGACCGCTGGCCCCTGGCATAGCCGTCGAGCGTGACGATCAGTTCACAAACAAGCTCGGTCACGTGCTACCTCCAATTGAATTTCGGCGATCATAAAAACAGCTTAAAATCCTAAGCGCTCAAATTCGCAACAGTCTAGCCACGCGTGTTTCAGTGAATACTTACCTCTTGTCGTTCTGCTCCTGGTAGTAGCCAACGAGAGCGTTCGCATGTCCATGTCCGATGTTGTGTTCTTTTTTAAGGGCGCTCACCATTTCCAAGTGCTTTTTCCCCTTCATCTCACCTAAGATTTTCAGCCAGTGGTCGATGGGCTGACCGTAGGTCTTTTCGATAGACGGAAAGTAAGAGGCCGGGCCTTTTACCTTAGGTGTGTCGGTCATTGAAGCTACCTCCTGAAAATCATTGCAACAATAACTCTTGGTTAACGCACGCTTGCTGACAGCATTCAAATCAGTCAGAAGGTGACAGGCTATGCCAAACTTTTAACCAGTTCAACGAGCTGGTCGAGGCACAGCCCCCATCCTTCAAAAAAGCCCATGTCCTCGTGCTGCTGCCGTCCCGCTGGGTCTTTGTGTTTAGCAATAGCCGTGTACTTGGTTCCTGTCGCTGTAGGCTCGAGCGTTACGATGGCGGTAAAAAAAGGTTGTTCGCTCGGTCTATAGCCTGGAGCGAGCGCGTTGGTAAAGACCAGCTTCTCGTTGGGAACAATCTCCAAGTAGCATCCCATGTTGGGAAACGCTTGCCCTTCAGGTGACTGCATAACGGTGTAGAACTGACCGCCCGGTTGCAGGTCGATCTCGCACTCGGAAATCGTCCAGGGAGCTGGGGCAAACCACTTTTTGATGTGTTCGGGCTGTGTCCAAGCTCGCCAGACAAGCTCAGCGGGCACGTCGATCTCACGCTCTAAAACGAGATCGAGGGTGGGGTCAATGTCAACATACAGTGGTTTACTCATGACTTTCCTCCTTGACGAGTTCTTTGACGTAGCTGTCGAACTGATCGAGCCTTTTTTCCCACAGTCCAAGCTGCACCTTCAGCCACTGCTCGGCGCTTTCAACTTGTTCGGGTACAAGATGAAACGTCCGTATCCGGCCTACTTTTTCTGAGCGAACCAGTCGGCCCCTTTCTAGTACCTGAAGGTGCTGCATAAACGAAGGTAGTGCCATCTCAAACGGCTCGGCCAGCTCGGTTACTGAGGCAGGGCCACGACTAAGCCGCTCTAAGACTTGCCGCCGGGTCGGGTCGGCAAGGGCCTGAAAAGTCTGGTCGAGGTTCTGATAGTTAGGCACTTGCCTAAGCGTACATCAAAAGGACACTTAGGTCAATACCTAAGCGTTGGCTCAGGCTTAATCAGCTCGTGTGCTTAATGAAAAAATCTTCTGCCGATAACCCAACCGCTATGCTGCTTTAGATCATGCTCTGCGGCTGTTTTTAACGCTGTCATGATTGGGTAGATAGATCCGAAACAAAACGGAGCTGTACCTCATCGGCTTCACTCAAACCCGACTGCTCAAAGGCTTCTTGCAGCGTGTCGTAGCGAGCGACGTAACTAACCTGGCCGTTCTCAACCCGGTAATGAGAGGCGAGCTTAGCTTGGCTCACGATGTCACCGGTCATCACGTCACCGGTGGTTAGGTCGCGCCAGACGCCGAGTTGTTCATTGACCACCGTTTTACCTCGAGCGAAACTACGACGCGTTTCTAGGCTCAACCCTGCTTGAGCAAGCCAGTCTCTAAGCATGTCGCGTCCGAAGGCGGAGCCGCGCGGCCCGACCAGCTCTATCTCAGGGTGCGAAAGGTCGAGTAGGCGCTCTACCTCAGCTGTGTTGACGGTTTCTTCCCAAATACGGACAATCTCAGCAGCTTCTTGAAGTTTCATCGTTTCTCCAGTCTTTGACTTGTCTCAATAACAAGCTTAATGTATGTATAGCACATACATATTTGTTTTGCACGTACTTGATGATATCATTGAACTGTGAACTCAGAAAAAGTTGTCCAGTTACCCGACAATGCGTTGCCAAGTGACGCCGGAAAAGCGCTGTTCCGGTTGGGGAGATTCCTCAATAAGCAGTCCTTACCCGAATCGCTAAAAACTCGAACCGCAGGGGGGATAGAGCTTTCACAGATTTTGACGGTTCAAGCTGTTGAAGCGGTTCTCGAGACCGGTCAAGAGGCAACTGTGGGCGCGGTCGCGCTGAACCTTGGTCTCGAGCCCTCAACCGCCAGCCGTATAGTCGCGGAAGCTGTACAGCATGGCCTGTTAACCCGTGGTGCGTCTCAAGCTGACGGACGGCGCAGCCTACTTGAACTCACGCAGGCAGGGCGGAGCTTGGCAGAAGATGCCGCTGACTATCAGCGGTCGGTCTTCGAGTCGGTTACAGATAGTTGGGCAGCTGAGGAACGTAAAGAGTTCGCACGCCTGTTCGTCATGTTTGTCGAAAGATTAGCTAGTTTGCCCACAAGTGAAGGTATACAAGAAGCAAAATAGCGAAGCGTGTTACAGCCCAAACGGGTTATCGAGTTAGCTGCTCTTTATGCGCGCCATGTCGTCGGGGTTCGTGACCAAGGCGAGCCGTTACCACCGCTTTGGTCCCAACCCAGAACCAGACTTCAGCAGCGATTTCCATCTGGCGCGTCGTGAGCTTAAGCAGGCAGGTAGGTCAACCTGAGCACATCCTCGCCAATCCGATCATGAGCCACAAGGCGGAGCGGCGGCCGGGGTCCGGCAAAATAGGGCTTGCCGTGACCTAGCACGACCGGGTGCAGGTAGATTCGGTACTCATCGATCAGACCAAGGTCAGTGAGGTTTTGCGCCAAGTTCGGGCCAGCGACTTCGATCTCCCCGTCGCGCTCAGCCTTCAGCTCGCGGATCGTGCCCTCGAGATCAGCCTTAACAAGTCTGGCGTTGGGGCCGACCGACGTGAGCGAGCGTGAGACGACCCATTTCGGCTGGTTTCGCCACGCCGCTGCGAAGGCGTGTTCCGCTGCGTCCCATTCAGGCTGATCGTCATCCCAGTAACGCATGAGCTCATACACATTGCGACCGTAGACACTGCCCACCTGCCTCTGAGCCTCTTCGATGAAGTGGCGGAAGAGCAGAGGGCTTGGCACGGGCAACGCCGTATGATCGACGTAGCCGTCCAATGATTGATTCATCCCGAACACGAGCTTAGCCATTGCCTGTACCCAATAAGGTTTTCATATGTGGGTTACCTCCCAAGGTCAAACCTAGCAAGATTACGACTGCGCTGCTTCTTGAATCTTGCGCGTTTAAGGAACTCGCTTGTTTATCTTGTTCGTCAAGCGGTTGGCTAGCACGCCTGTGAATGAGAGTAGAGAAGAAACACTCTTCGCTAGAGTGTTTCTTCTCTCATGACAGGTAACGAACGATACGTTCACACCGAGCAGGGTCACAAGTGAGACCGACACTTAGCCCCCACAGCCAGTAGTCCACGCAGCGAACGTAGGTCCATAAACGCGTCAGCTCGTCACCTAGCTCCGCAGCTTCAACCAACGTTCGGAAATGCGTCTCGAAACCACCTTGCGCTTCGATATCCTCCAAGCGACACCAGAAAAGCTGGGCGACCCCAAATTCAGGCTTACCCACCACAACTTTCGGATCGACAACTAGCCACGGTTCGCGCTCGCTTGCAAGGGTATCAAGGTAATGAAGGTCGTAGTTCACCAGCAGGGTACCCGTGCTATCAGCCAGCTGAGCGGTAAGCTCACAGGTGTGGTCAAGAACTTGTCTGGGCAGAGCTTGACCGTATTTTGCCCAACGCTGCGGCATCATCTCGAGGGCTTCTTGCCCCCACTCCCAAGTCGTCATGACGCCAACCGGAGCAGGAACGGCTAGGCGGCGCAGTAATTGACCTGCTACGGGTATGGCCTCTTTAATGAGAATGTCGTTGAGAGAACGTTTGAAGTCCAACCGCTCTAATACCATCGCGCCGTGTTGTGGCGAGGTTTCCAGTAACCGAACAGCTCCCCGACCGCCCCAGATGGCGAGTGCGAGAGATTCGGTGCGAGTAGAGCCGTCCAGCCAAGAGACTTTGAGAACGCACGCTTCCTCTCCTCTCTGGACCGGAAAAGCTAAACTTAGACCACCGTGCATCACGGGACCATCAACCCGCAAATCCCACTGCCGACACAGCATCTCAACAAGGGCCGGTAAGTGGTCGAGCCATGCCTGGCCCGCTACGCCCTCACGAGCTACCGTATCGGCAGCAAAGCGTCTGGGAACTACAATCATAGAGGTACTTTACAGCATCGATTTGCGTGTGCTCAGTAGAAATCTGAAATGGAATAGCGAAGAGTGTTTCAACTTGTCTTCAGATGTTCAGTTATCTTCAAACCAGTCTTCAAGTGCTTTCCACTCGTTCTCTCTGACGGGAAAGTTCGTTCCTCTTGCCTGGGCAAAGATCGAGAGATTCCATAAGTCGGGGTCACACTGCAAAAAATCGCGGTAGAGCGGCTTCTCGACGATGACCTTTTCATATTTTACTTTGACACGCGGATGGACTCTGAGACCGTCGTTAGGATCTGTCCAGTAGCTTCGTCCCTGCACGGAATCCGGGCGCACAACGGGATCGGTCGTGACAATTCCTAAAGCGTAGACGCCTGCCTTTTTACCGGAGATCCAGATCAGCACTCTATCGCCCATTTTGATTTTTGCATGGTGCTGTTTGCAGTTCCAGAACTCCTCGGCTTCTACGGCTAAAGAGGTGTGGATGTCGTAGAGGTTCGGATTTGCCTGAAATATCCAGGTAGCTTGGCTGCTCGTCATGCTTGGTTTTCCTCTGGTAAAGCATCGAGGGAGGTTAATTCTCGTCCGTCTACGGCGATGTACCTCGGGTAAGGAGGCAAGACGTCGCGTCCGTAGAAGTGGGGTATTTCCGAAGGGTTAACGGTGCGGCCTTGCCAAGGCAGGGGTGGGGCGTACATGATGGCCGCTTCACGCTCAACGCATAAGAGTGACGACATCAGGGTAGCGTCGTCGTCTAGGTGATAGCGGTGCAACTGTGGGAGTTGTGTGGTGACACCCAAACCGTGATTGATAAGGAAGGTCTGGGTTGCCAACATTGACGCCCTCGTCCATAGACGTTCGTGGTCGGTGGGGAGCAAGATGTACCCTGCCGACCGCACACTGTTTGTAAGTTCGCACCCTCGTGTGATGAAGAGGCGTGCGCTCGCACCCGAATTGCTGGCTCCGTAGGATGGGTTGGTATAAAACGCGTCGAAGGTACCGATAAGTTCTTTTGGAGGCGGATCGAACACGTTATAAAGCCTGCCTGCAAACCACTCTGAGAAATGATGCCCTTCGGCGAATGTCCTGGCGACCTCGAGGAGACAGTCGTCAAAATCGAGTAGCGCCATCTGTGCTGGACCCCTAAGTAGGCCGTGGCTACTGAGTAGACCCAGGAGTAGACTGGTTCCGTCATGATCGCCGACAAACACGACGCGCTTGCCCGCCAGATGCGGCGCAATCAGCTTGACCTGACATAAGAGGTCGCTTCCGCGCATCGGAATCTGATCGAAGTCCCTTAGCGACTCCGGGCGGGCATCTTCCCAAAGTGCGAGCAGCTGCTCCTCTTCGGGCGTGACTTGCCGATAAACAGCGTTCTTCAGAAGACTGCCGAGTGCTGCGTAAGCGCCCGTTCCTCCTGCTACCGTTACGTCTGAGGATGACGATATATGAGCAGGCATCCTAGGATGCCTGCTCATATTAAGTCCTTGGTCGGGCGACCTCATGCGGCCGCCTCCAGATCGTCACCCTGCTGGTAGTGATCCCAGAGATTGAGCGTTTTGATCCGCATCTCGACGAGCTCGACACTGGCCCCGTACTTGCCAGCGATGTGCGCGGCACTGTCACCTCGGTAAACCGCTTTGGCGACCTCTTTTGAAGGAAGTAGAGCGGCAGCAGCCGTAAACTTGGCTTCTTGCTCTTCTTCCTGATAGTAGGCGGCGCGTCCGCTGGAGCCGATGCTCACAGGGGTATGTCCGTGGTAGTGATGTGCAACCTCTTCGAGAAGTGTAACGCGGGCACGCTCAGGCGTCTGTTGACGGTTTAGCACTACAAAGAGTTTCCCTATAGGCAGTTCGTGGCTCATCCCAGACCACTCTTTGGCGTCTAAACGGTCCAACTCCGCCAGAACCTCTTCAGATAAGTTAGGAATCTCGTCGTGATATTTCAACACGACGCCTAGCTCGGCTTGCAAAGTTAAGGGGTCAAAAGGCTCATAGGATCCGACGCCTGCTTTTGCCCTAAGTGACCTGGCGCTCTCCTCGTAGTGATGCATGATGTCTTTAGTCAGTTGGGGCTTGGGCACGTCATCTCCTTATCTCCTTAAGCAGTTTCTTCGTTCGCAGCGGCTTCATAAGCAAACTGGAACATCTGTGCAAGATTTTTAGCGGCTTTGGGGCTTAGTTTGGGATCAGCACGCAAGAAGGCAGATACCTGATGCGGCACATTCGTGGGCGGAACCATCTCTGCTAAATCCTGAGCAGTCTCTACACCACGAAGCTCTCTATGCAGATTGACCCCAAAATGCTCTTCCATCTGAAACGAGATGCCCATAGCCTCGAGGATGCGTTGTGCCCGCTCGACAGTCACGCCGTGGTACTCATTGCGCTCGTCACGTGATACTTGCGCGTCGGATACGCCAAGCTCTTGGGCAAGTTCTTTTTGACTCCAACCTCGGGCAATACGTGCGCCGATCAGCCACCGACCCACGCTTTCTAAGCTCTCGAGCGTCCCAAGGTCGCCCCGCTTCATGTTCTCGTAAGCCAAGACCTCCTCCTCGAGCTGGGCTCGAAACGAAAGTAAAGGATGCAGGGCGCGCTCGAGCGCGTCACCCGTCAGGCCAGCCTCTACAAGTTGGTTTCTTTGAGCCTCCAGCTGTATTTTTCCTTCCTCGAGCTGTTTGAGCATTCTTTGGTATTCGCTTTCGGTGCGGATCATCTTAGACCTCCTTCCTTTTGTAGTAAGACGACCCCCTTCTGGGCAAAGGTGGCGCGTTGTAATCGAAACGCTGAGGGGAACGTCAAGGGTTGACCGTAGGGATCGGTGATCCCTGAAAACTGATCAAAGTGGGGGAAGAGTTCGACCCGGTAACGGTGCCACATGGGGAGCTGCTTTTTGATATGCCCCCGATAAGGTCGCCGCGTTGCCGGATCCCAAGTCCAGACCTTATGGGGATCGAGAGCGTTGAGCTGCCGCGTGAGATCGTCTAAGGCAACCGCGTCACAAGTAAAGTAGCCGTCGATATCATTGGGATGAGCTTTATCTTCGACAAAAGAACCGTCTAGTACGACTTCAGCAATTCCTACCTCCCATAACTGCCTGACAAGAATCTCGGCCTGGTTGACCAATTGCAAGCGCCAGTCTCGATCCCAGCCTTCGCGGTCGTTCTCTACTAAGGACGATTCACGGAGTTGGGAGAAGGTGGTGGGGTAGTCACCTGCTGGTAGCAGGCCCCGGTTATCGAAGTCAGGAATCGTCACTTCGATATATTATCATAAATGATGATAAATTACTAGACGATAAACATTTATGTTAATTTCTGGATTGTTAAACGCTGTAGCGTTGGCAGCAGGTGTAGATTGCTCAAGCAGAACTACAACCATCTGCTCAGTTTTAGTGAGGTAGAACTTGTATCCGGTACCGCCCCACTCGGTTCGCCGCAGGCTCGAGCCCTTCCAAGAGCCCTAGCTCGACAAGCCTTTGCAGCGCCTCGGTCGCGTTCCGGTGCGAGATGCCTAGCAGCCCCTCGAGCTGCCTGACCGACACCTCAACCTCACCGTAGGGCTCGAGATAGAGGTAAACGAGCCGCGTTGTCAGCGTCTCATCTTTAAGTGCTTCAGACAGGTGCGGCGGGTCTCTAGGCACGTCACGTCCGTCACTAGCGCCAAGGTGTGTTGGGTTTCCCCTCAGTTCGACCGCCTGGTACACCGCTCGGACTGCTCGGCGCGGCTTTTAGCGCAGGTTCGATCTTCGGCGCGGCTTGGCACGCAGCCCGAAAACGCGCTTCCCCCGCAAGACTCTAAACTCTGAGTGCTTTTCTGCTTGCAGCTGCACTTATTGCATTAGCGTTTACACCTGACTCACCAAGCGCGTCTTTAGCGTTATTTCTTGCGGGAGCATTCGCCGTTATCTTCAAAGTGAGTAACGAGTCCAGCATTCAGCTCAGTGTTCCAGACGTGCTACGTGGCAGGGTGCTCAGCGTGTATTTCTTTTTAGGTGGCGGCTCAGCGCCGCTCAGCTCGCTACTCCTTGCAGGTGCGATGGGGTCGTGGGGCCACGCCGAGAACTTATTGTGGTGGCAGTTCTGGCACTCGGTGGTATCGGTGTACGGGGCAGATTGTACGGCGTCCTCTTTGAAAATCTACAACCTTGTGCGGTGGTTGAGCGCGATGCGCGCGTCCCCACGTTCAAGAATCGAGCTTTGTTCTGTTGTTCATCTCGGACGTGCTCCTCGAGGTCGGCTCTAACCCAGATTTTATCGCCGGTCGTGTCATAGCTCGAACATCACGCTTCTATCCGCGCTTCTGCCGCCGACAATTCAAAGCCGCAATTGTGGTCTGCAGGTTACTCGCTACGGCAGATGGACTCGCGCTGCGTGTGCTGATCGGTCAGCTGAGCACAGCAGAAGCTGTAGAGAGCCTCGAGCAGGATTTGACCAGGCTCAGGCAGGCTCGACGGTACGGGTGACGACCCAGCGGTGGGGCGAGATCGACCGGGTACGCGTGAAGCCGTGGTTCTCGAAGGCGGCCATCGGGCCGGTGTGGAGAAACGAGCCCGATACCGAGCGGTCGTCGGTCTCCTCGGGGTAACCCTCGACCGTGCCACCACCGTGGCGGGCAATCTCGACCAGCGCCCCGCCGAGCGCGGCGTTAGCCACGCCGCGTCCGCGCCCACCCTTCCCGGTGAAAAAGCACGTGACGCGCCAGTCGGGCAGCGTCGTGAGGCCCTTTTCGTATTTCCGCTTGCTCTTGACCTCCGGCAGCTCAGCGGGCGAGCCGAACTGGCACCAGCCCAGGCAGGTGTCGCCGTCGAAGACGAGTGCGGCGTGGGCGCGACCCTCGCGGACCCGTTGCTCTTTCTCCGCCCGGTTCTGCTGAGCGGTTCGTCCCTTGCCGAGCTTGACGTGGAAGCCCATACACCAGCAACCGCCCCACACGCCGTTGTTCGCTTCGACCAGCCGAGCGAAGTCGGGCCAGGTGCTTTCGTCCAGCGGTCTTACGCTAAATTCGGTCATCGTTTCTCCCTTCTAGCGACCAACCTCGAGCTTTATCGTTATCGTGTCACCTTCCTCGAGCTTTTCCGCCTTACGCACACTGTCTTTAAGGGGCACGAGGTAACGACCCTGTTTGGGAAACAGCGAGGTCTTCCAGGTAGTCTTGCCGATTTGCACCTCGACTGGAATCATGCCCCAGCCGTAGGTGACGAGCTTCGACACGTCCTTGATGATGTCGCTTTCGTCTTCGGGTACGGCGACGAAGTAGTACGGGGAGGGGCCACGCCAGTACAGAAGGGCACCGCTGAACTCGAGGCTCACTGCTCTGTCTTTTTGCCTCTCCAAACATCCCAGGTGAGCGGCCCGGCTTCCTTATCGCTGATCGGATAACCCGCCGCCTTGAGGGCCAGCTTGATCTGACCGTGATGGTAGCCCTCGTGCCACAGCAAGAGCTGGAGCATCAGGACCGGGTGGTCGTAGTTGAGGTCTAAGTCCCGACCTGCCAGCACTCTCTCCCTCACCGCGTCCCGCACCGCCCTAGCACTGTCATTAAGCATCTGCGCGATGCGCTCCTCCTCACGCTCGTCTCGCCACTCTTCTTCGGGTACATTCCTGGCGAGTTCGGGAGCTTCCTCGAAAACGGATACCAGCCGCTTGGAGTTACCCCGCTTTAGTGGATACCAATACGCTTGAGATAGCGTGAGGAAGAGGTATCTATGCCCAGAAGTCACCTTCCATATCCACCCGAATTCAAAGCCGAAGCTGTAAGGCTTTATCACGCGAGCGATAGAAGTCTGCAAAAGGTCGCTGACGACCTCGGCATCACCGCGAACTCGCTGAGAGAGTGGGTACGACGTATCGAGGTCGAAGACGGCAGCGGTGAGAGTCTTACGCAGGGCGAACGGGCAGAACTAAGCCGTTTACGCCGTGAAAACAAAGTTCTTAAAGAAGAACGAGAAATACTCCGAAAAGCGACCGCCTTCTTCGTCAAGGAAACCGACCGGACAAGATAGGCGTATTCCGGCTCGTAGAGCGAGAGAAGGCGAATCATAGTGTCAAGCGACTATGCAAGGTGCTAGGCGTTTCCCCTAGCGGCTATTATGCGTGGCGTCAGCGTGGCCCATCTCAGAGAGCGCAGAGAGACGCCGAACTGTCAAAGCGGATCAAGGCCGTCCACGCTAGGAGCCGTGGCATCTACGGTGCTCCTCGTGTCCATGCCGAGCTGCACCGCACATACGATGTTCACTGCTCTCGCAAGCGTGTCGCTCGGCTTATGCGGGAAGCGGGGCTGGTGGGTATCCATAGAAGGCGTAAACGAGGTGGCACAAAGCGTGCCCCGGCCCATCCTAGCTATACCGACCTGGTGAAGCGCGAATTCACCCCTAGTGTTCCCGACCGTTTGTGGGTCGCTGACATCACTCAACACCCGACTAACGAGGGCTGGCTTTATCTAGCGGTCGTCATCGACGCCTATTCTCGCAAAGTCGTCGGTTGGTCAATGGCTGAACACCTTCAAGCTGAACTCGTGATCAAAGCCCTTGAAATGGCGTTGTGGAACCGGCAGCCCTTTCCAGGTCTAATTCACCATAGTGATCACGGCTCGCAGTACACTTCCCTGGCTTTCGGCCAACGGCTCGAGCAAGCCCACATCCTGGGTTCAATGGGTACGGTTGGAGATGCCTTGGATAACGCCGTGGCAGAAAGCTTCTTTGCTACACTCCAAGTCGAACTGCTAGACCGGCAACGCTGGGAGACACGCCAACAGCTCACTACGGCCATCTTTAATTACATTGAGGTCTTCTTCAACCGCCAGCGTCTCCACTCGACCTTGGGCTATCTCAGTCCGTCCGAGTTCGAGGAGGTGTATGCTCTCCAGCAGGCGGCGTGACCGCCAAGTCCTAAACCTTCCACTAAATCGGGTCAACTCCACCGCCCGCCAACCGCCTTTGGCGGACGGTCTTGCGGCTGCTAGAATGGCGCACATCTAGTATCGGGAGTACTTTTATGACGGCGCGCGTCTTAACGATTAATGAGCGGCATCTCCAGACCCCCGGCGAGCTCGCCAGCCTGGCCGATTTTACTTATGTAGAGGGTAAAGGGGTCGACCCGGCTGTCGTTGTCTACGACCCCGACCTCGGCCTCTACTGCCTCGACGACGAGACGAGGCGCGCCATCTTCGTCCGGCTCCCCCCGAGCGTCGACCTCACAAGATCGCCGTTCATCTACCAGACGCAAGGGGAGCAAGCAGAACACCTGGTCGCCGTTCCTTATGACGACTTCGGGCGGCTCGCCGCCGGACTACCGAAGGTTGAGCACTTCATCCTCGTCTACGGCACCGGGCGTAGCGGCTCGACCCTGCTCAGCCACGTCTTCAACGCGTCGGGTGCCGTCGTGAGTCTGTCCGAGCCTGACGTGACCGACCAGTTCGCCTTCATCCGCGCCCCGGACGGGGGCCGAGACGCCGAACTCTCCGGACTGCTCGATAGCACGGTGCGTTTCTTGTTCAAGCCCAGCCGGTACAAGCGGGCTACGGCCTGCGCCCTCAAGTTCCGCGGCGAGGGGGTCCGGGCGATGGACCTTTACCAGAAGACCTTCCCGGGAACCAAGAATCTGCTCTTGTACCGCGACGCGGTCGGCTGGGTGGCGTCGTTCTACCGGGTGTTCAGGAACTTCGGGACTCCGGAGCGCGAACCCGCCCAGCAGTGGGCCGAGTACCTCGGGCGGTCGCTCGGGAGGACCCCGGACGAGGTGAGGGCTAAGCTGGGCGAGGACGAGAACGAGGACGTGTCGCTGGTCGAGGCGCTCGCCGTGTGGTGGCTGTTCGTGATGGAGGACTGTCTGGAACAGCACGAGCGGGGCGTCACCTCCTTGGCGGTGCGCTACGACGACCTGAACGCGCACCGGGAGGCGGTCGTGGGCGAGATCTTCGGCTACTGCGGCCTGCCGACCGCCGACGTCAGCAAGGCGCTCGGAGCGTTCGACAAGGACGCGCAGGCGGGTACGCCGCTGGCTCGGGCGGACGCCAAGCGGGGCAACGCCGTGCGGCTGACCGACCAGCAACTTGCCGACCTCCACACAGTCTTGCAGTGCCACCCGGTCGTCAACACGCCCGACTTCGTGCTGCCCGGAACGCTTGAGGTCTGAGCGGCCTGGTTCAAAGCGGTAGGCGGCTGATGATGTTGATACTGTCGGTGAAGAAGGCACCCCACCCGCCTTACCTGGGCACCCGACTTTTTGCTCCCTAAAGACGCACCCATTCTGGCAGCGGCAGTCGAGGCGGGTGCCGAGCTGCTGGTTACAGGTGACCGAGTACATTTCGGGATGCTTTATGGACGGACGTTCGAGGGAACTAGCGCACACTTCTCCGCTGCGACATACGACTTGTACATGTTGTACACTAGGCTATGAACAAGCCACTACCAACCGAAGTCACTGCCAGTGCGTTGCGCGACAACCTCGCTGCCTACCTCGACGCCGCCGAACACGGTGCTACTATCACCATTACCCGCCGGGGCCGACCCAGCCTCCAACTCGCCGTGGTAGGGGAGACGCCCGAAGCCCTCGACCTCGAGGACTTGCGCGCGTTCCGGGCGTCGCTGGGGGTAAGCGTTGAGCAGAGTGGGGTCGTCGCTGCCCGGCAGGACGAGCGGTATTAGGTACTACGACACCAGCGCCGTACTGCCGCTTTATCTGGAAGAATCCGCCACTAGAGCAGCCCACGACGCCCTAGCGCGTGACGCTGGACAACTCGTGACGTCGGTCCTGACGCTCGTCGAGGTGCGCTCAGGGCTCGCCCGCTACGGGCGGGAAGGCGTACTGAACGCTTTACAGATCGAAGCTGTTTTCGAGCGAGTCCAGCATGACTTGGAACGCACCCCCCGGCGGCTCGAGCTAACCTCTGATGTTTTAACCGAAGCCGTAAGGCTTTTTAGAACGCAGCTAGCCCTGCCGCTACGGACGTTGGACACCTTGCATGTCGCCACCTGCTTGCGTTACGGTACCCGCAGCTTCGTGACGGGCGACCGCCAGCAGGTGCGCCTCGCCCAAGCGGCAGGGCTAGACGTGCATCTGCTTGGAGGCGAGCACCCGGGAGAAAGCAGCCGATGAAGTCACGAACAAAAGCTGCTGCTACAGCTCAGGAGGCTAGTTAAATGAGCGACGTCGGCGAACGGATGATCCGTGAGTTACAGGCGATTCGTAAAGCGCTCGAGACCTCGCAACCGCTGGGCTTCGGCAAAAAGGTGCAGCCGGTGTATGTGTTCGTTAAGCATTCACTAGAAAGTCTCTGGTACAGCCGGGATAAAGCAGTAGGAGAGAACGTACCGATTCTCGAGCGTGACCTGACCGGGTATTTGCTTAACGTCTGGCGCTTCAACAGGACGGATGAGGCAACCGGGGAAGTCGTCCCCAAACTCAACATCCAGAGCAAGGCCGATCAAGACTATGTGATTCAGTCGGGCTTCTCGACGAACTTCGCCCGCACGTTTCTCGCTGGCTTGTTGGAGCTCGAGCCCGGAGCACTTAAAGAGCCGTTGACGTTGGTGCTTGAAGATAATGCAGGCTCGCGGGCCAGACCTACGGTGTTCTGCCGGGTCGAGTCGAAGGGACAGCGAATGACGCCGACGTTAACCCGGGAGACAAAGGCTGAAGCACTCTATTATGAGGTCGTCCAGAAATTCGGGTTTGGCGACCCTTATGCGGTGGGGGAGAGCGGCTAGAAACGACGAGGTCTATTCACGCCAGTGGCAAAGCGGAAACCCAACGCCGACGGAGGTTTTAGCTGTACTTAGTCTACCACTTAGTCTATAGTTAGTTTATGAGTACGACCGTCAATATTCACGAGGCCAAAACGCATTTCTCTAGGCTGCTCGAGCGGGTAGCTTTGGGCGAGGAGATTGTGATCGCCCGGGCGGGAGAGCCTGTCGCCAAGCTCACTTCGCTAACACCTAAGCGAGCACGCACACCAGGGGGAGCGGTAGAGGTAAAGGTCACCGACAGCTTCTTCGATCCCTTGCCACCTGAGATCCTCACGTCCTTCGAATGAGACTACTCCTAGATACGCACGCCTTTTTGTGGTGGTGTGCGGATGACGTGCGCCTCAGCGAAGGGGCACGCCAAGGGATCGCAGATGCAGCAAACGAAGTCTATGTCAGTGCTGCGAGTGGTTGGGAAATCGCCATCAAAGCCAGAATTGGTAAGCTTGAGCTGGGTAGAGCGCCCGAGGCCTTTATGCTTCGTATGTTGGAACGGCACGCATTCGGTGTCCTGCCGATTACTTTGCGGCACGCCCTGTATGACTACGCCCTACCCACTTATCACTCGGACCCGTTCGACCGGCTGCTAATTGTTCAGGCACAGTTGGAAAACCTGACATTGGTGACAAACGACAACCAGATCGCCAGGTACGACGTGTCGTCATTGTGGTGAAGAATTCTTTCACTTTTGGTTCCCGTAAGTACATCAGATTTGCAGAGCACCCAACTTACGAACCCTTACAAGTTCATCACAGCAACAAACTGACATGACTTTCGAGCGCCGCCGAACTGCCTCTAAAAACCTTGGTGACGACTACCGCGATGTTATCGGGCTTGAGTACCTCATCGAGATGGTGCGTGCCCCTGAAGATGTTCTCTGGGTGAGCTTCGAGGCCGATGATGCAGGCAGCCTCGATGACGTCTATGTTGGGCGTACTGAGGGCGTCGAGTACATCCAAGCCAAGTATGCGGTTGAGCCGGGTGAGTGGTCATTGGAAGATCTTTTAGAACGCGAAGACGGCCCCCGTGCCCGCAGCCTGTTGCAGAAGTGGGTGGACTCTTGGCGTAAGGTAAGAAGCTTAGGGCACGCTTATACGCTAACCGTACGAACACGCCGCCGCCCGAATAGTGAACTGGCCGCTTTATTTGAGGGTAACACCTTGTCCACCAGGATTCTCGATGGCGAAAGCTTCGGCGTAGAGAAAGCTGCCGTTTTCGGCCACCTCGGTGAGCATGGTTATGAAGCAGCCGACATCCGACGGTTTCTTGGCGAATTACGTTTCGACTTCGAAGGCGTAGATGTGGAGGCGAAGCGAAACGACCTTAAGCGCGCTTTCCTCGCGCTCGGGGCGGAGGAGGAGAACTGGCTCGCGCTGCTCGACGCTCTGCGCACTTGGGTCCGCTACAAACAGCCCGGATCTGACGGTCTCGTTAGGCTCGGCGACATGCGCAAGGCGGCACGCTTGTGGAGCCCTGAGGAGGTGCGCCTGCCTCAAGACTTTCCCCTGGACGCTACGATCTACATCCTCGATTACGGTCGGCGTCGGCAGGTCGAAACACTTTTAGAGGAAGCGGCAGGCAGTATGACGCTCCTACGTGGCGCGCCGGGCAGCGGCAAGAGCAGCTTTCTCTCCTGGCTCGCGGGCAACCCACCTATGGGCGTTAATCACGTGTTCCGGCATCACTGTTTCTTGGGCCTCGAGGACGATACGGCCGGTGCCAGGTTGGACGCGGATCGAGCCGCCTTGGCCCTCCTCGCCGAGGTAGTCACCGCAGCCCGCGAGCTCATCTCCGAGCCTGAGAAAAACAACCCGGCGGCGCTCGAGCGTGCCTTGCAAGAGGTAGCAGCGGCAGTGCACGCCGACGGGGGCAAGGTGCTCATCATTCTTGACGGGCTCGACCACGTGGTGAGAGAACACGACCTCGAGGAGGCCCGGCGACTGCTCAACTACCTGCCTTCCCCCGCTCCCGAGGGTCTTCATATTTTGATCGGCACGCAGCCCGTACAAGACCTGCTCGCGCCCCGATTCCAGCGCACCCCCAACACCGAGGTCTGGGTGGACGGGTTTAGCCTTGAGGGCACTGCCGCGTACCTTATGGCTCATGCGCAGCAGCACATCGACGACACACTTGTGCAGGCCGTCCACGAGAAATCCGATGGGAACCCCCTCTACCTGCACTATCTGGTTGAAGCAACGGTCGGCGCAGGTGAGGTGCTCACTGACCGCGCGGTGGCCCGCCTGCCCGCGTACGGCGGCGACATCGCGGCCTACTACCACGCCCTTTGGAACCGCCCGAACAGCGGACCGGTCAGCGACCGTGAGGCCGGAGAGGCCGTGCGCTTGCTGCTCGCGCTGCTCGGGTGGGCTAGCTTCGCGCTCCCCCGGGAGGACCTCGGGTACTTCGCCCGCCAGCTCGGGGTACCCGTCGTACAGCTGAGCGCCGCTCTGCGTGACGCGACGCATCTACTCGACAGGCGTCGGCTGGAGCAAGGCACCCTTCGGCTCTACCACGAGAGCCTGCGCCGTTTCGTGCGCGAGCAGGATGAGGCCAAGACGTATCGCGAGACGGCGCTCGAGGCGCTCCTAAGCTGGGTTAAAGAGCGCGCCGATACGGCGACACGTTGGAGTGCCGAGTGGGAGCTCGAGCTGCTCCTCGGCAACCCAGAGCCACTGCTCGCCGGAGTGACGCGCGATTGGGCAATCGCGTCTCTCGACGCCCACCGACCCCACCAACGCCTTCTAGAGCTTTCACAATTAGCTGTTGAGGTCGCCGCCGATGCGGGTGACTTAGCTGAGCTTCTGAGGCGAGGTTGGCTCCTTCACTATGTAGGCGAGGCAACCGGTCATGAACGCCGGGACGCCGCGGGCTTTCATCTAAGTGCACGAGTAAGTAATGGCATGTCCAGAGACGAACTGACCAATATCCTGGCGAGCAAGAACGTCTACGGAGCGCAAAGTCTCGCAGCACTCGCGCACGCCGCCTTTCGCGATGGTTCTACCGAAGCGCCACGTCAGCTGCTCGACATGCTCGAGCATCAGCACCGCAAGGATGAGGCTTTCCTTACAACGCTTTTCAAGCTGCTAGCCTACGCCGAAATCGGTCCAGCCGGAGTGCTCACCTACTACATCACTAACCTTAAGCACACGAAATCTACAGTGAGGTTTAATCAAGACTCGCCGTACCGCTGGCGAAGTGGATTCCGAACTTACCTGGACACGCTTACCCTGACTGGACAGGAAGAAGCCCTTCGTCACGTTGGCGAGGCGGAAGACTTAAGCCTTGCCGACCGTCAGACGGTTTACGACGCACAACTTTCTTTGGTCGTTAGCGAAGAGCGAGTAGAAGACGCTGTGAGCTTCGTAAATCAAGGCACTCGCTCAGCCTACGGTCAATGTGTCGCGCTAGCTCTAGGGCTTACGACACTACCTCCAGAAGGCGAGACGCTGCTCAGGCGCGATCCGGCACCTCGCGAAGTAAGATACAACGACGATGCAGGCTGGTCGAGCGACCACCTGCAGCTGGTGTGGTCGAGCGTCTGGTGGGCGGCACATGGTAGGCATGAAGCCCTTGAAGCCGAGGCCGAGAGGTTAGAGGGGCTCGGCATTCATGGTTGTTTCCTCAACTATCTAATTCGGCTTGGGATGCGTGTACACGCATCCCTCGAAACGTCGAGCGAACTGGACTTATCCGCCGTCATCGCAGAACTACAGTCGCTCGTGCACCCTAAGTATCCCAGCGAAGATGACTATTATGCGTGGCGGACTGGAGTCGACCATCTTCTAGAGTATCTGTCAAGAGTATCAGAACTGACCGCCCTCAAAAACCTAAAGCTTTGCGTACGTGCCGAGCATATGAGAGCCCTTCTTCACAGCCCTATCCAGCTTGAGCGAGTGCTTGACTGGCTCGTTACCAAAGGGCACCGGTGGGTGCCACAGGAGGAGCAAAACGCTATTTTAGAGGTTCTCGAAAGCTGGATCATGCCCATGCGCGAGCATTTTTCAACGCGCGCGCAACTCCTCAGCCGCCTCGCGGAGCTGGCCGCCCTGTTCGGCCAGGCAGAGCGCGCTGAGGCGCTGCTCCGGCGTGGCGCGGCGAACCTGCTCGGCTACGGTTTCCATAAAGATGCGTTGCTGTACGAGGTCATGAACGCGCTAAGCGCAGCGCACACCGCGGAATACCCTGACTACGAAAGAGATCTGCTCAGGATCGCGCCGCTGGTCGATGCAATGCCCGAGGTGACGGACGGGGACGAGACGCGGGGGTTCGGCCTAGACCTCCACAAGGGGTTACGGCAGGCGGGATCCGGCACCGCCAACAAGCTCGCCCTTCGTTACAGCGCCGAGGAGGACGTCTTTAGCTTCGACAGGGCAATAGCCCACATGCTCGGAGCGGCCGCACCTGACGACCCGGTGGCTCACGCTATGGCACATACGCTCACAAGCGATATCGGAGCGGCGAAAGAATTCTTTGGAAGACGCCTGAGCTACCTGCGCCAGAATGATGTTGATAGTGCGCCTCGAGCTGAAGCCGCCTACAGGCGGTGGCTCGAAGTTGAGTGCCCACCGAACCTCCGTGGCGAGCCTGAGGTGCGTCAACCAGAACGCGCATATGAAGGCGAACCCTTGCCGGAGAAGCTCGAGCGATTAACAGGACCGGCGGACCTACTTTCCTTGATTCAGGATGAACCCAGCTTCGTTTTCGATTATTCGACCTCTCCATGGATTACGCATTTAATCCTGATATGGGAAGCAGATCGAGTTAAGGTGAACCGATCGGACGCGCGGACCCTTGCTCGAGTTTTTCTGAGCGACGAACGCTCTCGCGTTAGGTATGACCTCTACGACGCGCTGCACACCATGCTCTGGCGCATTGGGGAGCGTCAACTTGCATTTGAGGCTCTCGTAGTGGCGCACTCTGAGGCGTGGGGTTGGTCGCGCTATATGACCTCATTCGAGGCCAACTCGGCTCGTATAGACCTCGTACTGGAACGTTTTCCGGGAGACTTCCTCACTTTTATCGTTCGAACGGCCCGTAGCGGCGGCGCGGTTATGTCGACAGGCCGAATTGTAGAGGCCCTGATCCGCGGAGGCAACCGAAGCCTCGCGTTCGACATCGTGCGGTCGTTCGTCGATTTCGCGACCACGCTCAGGGCCGACCTAAACCTGCACCAGCCCGACTGGATAGAGGGACCAGAGGTTTCCGACGCCATCATCCTCTTCGAGCGGCTTGCACATACCGAAATCGCCGTCCGGGAGCGAGCGGCACACGCTGTGGCGGACCTCATCAGTGAGCAGCCACAGGTGTGTGGTGCCCTTGCGTCGTGGCTATGTGATCAGCAGCAGGAGACGCGAACTTACGCCGGTCTGCTCGCTCTCACGCTCGCGTCCCAGCGGAAGCACGTGCCTATAGCGGACGTACTTCCGCGACTGCAAGCTCACTTGCGCGGTATGAGCGTCACCGCTCAGCTCCTATTCGACGTGCTCTCTGCAAATGCCGGGTGGGCACGCTCGCCTGACCGCCAACCTCCTAGCTTGCTTTTCAACGAACCCGATATGTCTACACCCCCGGAATGGTTTGAGAAATCACTTGCGAACTGGCCGGGCTTTGTGGAATGGTTGAGGGAGATAGAGAGCACAGCGCCAGGGTTGACGGTAAACGTATGGCGGTTCGCGCGCACGTTAGGGCTAACAGAAGGCATGGTGGACGAGAGCAACCAGCTTCTACGTCGTTACGTCGATTATCGGAAACGTTTTCAGAGCTATATCTACCCTCGTGCTCGCGACGTCTTGGAGTCATCCTTAAGTCTCGCGCTGACGCACAGGCTCCAAACCGCTGGGGTAGACGATGAAGCTATACTTCTACAGCTAGAAAGACCTCCTGTCGATCCCTTTCTCGAGCAGCTTGAGATCGACCCTAAACCTACCTGGCTTCCCCGACCCGGTAAGCAGGAGAGAGGGCTTACGACGTGGTCCGCTCAAGCGGAATCCGAAGTAAGAGCACAACTTACTTTGGATAAGGTAGGGGACACTATTCTCTCCCTCGATGCGGGGCTGGTCGAGGGAGATGGCGAGACGTTGTGGCGTGCCGAGGCGATCGCATTCCTCCATAAAACGCGGGGAATCTTGCCGCATGCTCAAGATCTGTGGGAAAGACTCGAGAACCTAACCGCGGGTTCGGTAGCACCTCTTTCGTGGCGACTTGGAGGGGAAGGAGACATTGTCTCGTTTCCTTCTGACGGCTCGTTTATAATGCGCGGGCTCGAGGTGCTTCCCTTGGTAGGAACGCTGCGCACGCAGGGCGGCTACTGGCATCAGCTCGCGCTGAGCACAAACATGCGTATTCCGTTGCTCGACCATGGTTTTTTTGACGATCTGATCCCTGTTCTATCCGACGGACACCTTAGTTACCGAGACAGGGCGAAGAATGCCGAGCGGATCCGGATGAGTATTTGGCAAGACGGGATGCTCAGCAGGTTGTTCAGCGGTGTGGCTGCTAATAACTGCGGCAGTTTTTTGTCGGTCGACGCAAGGTACTTAAACGGCCGATTAGACGGCAGTGGCTGGTCCCTAGGTTGGGCACTCTCGAGTCGGACACAAGTGCGGCAAGGTTACCAGGACGAACTCGCGGAGGCAAAATGTTTCGAGCTTATCAATGTGTCTTCCATCATAAGACGTTTCTAGTGGGGTTACGTTTTTCGCTGATTCGAAGGTGATCTCCAAATGCCTAACTAAATAAGAACCCCTGTGCCTATATCGCATCCGCTTCACCGGATGGGGTTTTGGGAATAAGCATTCTTGTCAGGAGGATGTGCAGGGGCTGCTCTGTCTTAGGCGCAAATTCTCACACCTACTGTGGCCAGAAAGCTCAGATTACAGAACCGTTCTGATATTTTGAAGACCGTGCAGTATTTTAGGAATGAGAAGCCTTATCAGTGGCCCCGCTACTGGTATCCGCGCGAAACAGCGATAGATATCAAGGAAGGCTTTCTCTATCTTCCAGAGGGCCGGTATGCCGCTTATCAGACGTCCGCTGCCAAAAGCCTAACAGCGCTCCATAAGCATAATTGCCTTATCTTGCTTGGTGAACCTGGTATAGGTAAAACCTACACCTTAAAGAACTACCCTATTGCTGAAGGTGCGCAACTTCTTCACGTTGACCTTGGCGAATTAAGCACAAAAGAGGAAGTGTCGCAACAAATCTTTCAGGATCATCGCTTCCGATCTTGGAGTGAGGGGCGTCATGATCTCCACCTCCTACTCGATAGCTTTGACGAGTGCCATCTGTCTTTGGGAACGCTGGGACATGTACTTGTTAACGAGTTCCGAAAGGCTCTTGGTTTTGCTAACGTTTCGGAGGCTGAGTACCGAGCATTCAAAAAGGCTCATCCTGAGCCCTACGCTGACCTCGAGCCGTTCACTCAAATGGTAGATCAAGCGAGATGGCGTATCGACTTGGAAGCGTTACAGAAAGATGAATCGGTATCGTCTGAGGTACATACTTGGTTGTACGACAAAATGCCGTTATCCCGCCTTCACCTTCGAATTGCCTGTCGCACCGCCGACTTCCCACCGACATTCTATGAGCGCCTCAAAGAACTCTTTGGTTCTGTGGAGATCTTTGTTTTAGCACCCTTGCGCCGTAACGATGTATATATCGCGGCGGAGCAGCATAACATCGACGCTGAGGCGTTCCTAGACGAGGTCCAGCGCAGCGGGTTTGGCCCGCTGGCGTCTGTACCGGTCACACTAAACCTGCTTCTAAGCGAATTCAGGACGTCGGGAACACTCGAGGTGCAAGGTGAACATCCCTTCGTCAGCGGTGGTAGGCGGTTATGTCAAGAGTTGAATCAAAGTCGCCTAGACACCTACCGTAGCAGCTTGGTTAGCCCAGAACGGTGCTTCATGGTTGCAGCTCGAATCGCGGCTTTACTGACCTTCTCCAATAAAGATACTGTCTTTACCGGAGATGTCATAGAAGCTATGGAGGACGAACTGCTGCTACAAGATATCTGCGGTCACTCTGAACAGGCTCATCAAGAGTCCTTCACCGTTGACGAGGCCATCGCTAAAGAAACTCTACGCCGCGGTCTTTTTGCTGACCGTGGTAGATCTCGTCGTGGGTTTCTTCACCGGCAGTTTCGCGAGTATTTAGCCGCTTGGTACTTAAGCGAGCGGCAGCTCCCCGTTAAACAGATGCTAAACCTTCTTGAACATCCGGTAGATGGTGAGATCGTACCACAGCTTGCGGAAACAGCTGCTGCTTTAGCGTCGCTTGTCCCAGGCGTATATTCCCATTTTCTGGCGAAAGACCCGACAATTCTCGTCCGGGGCAACCTATCTAATCTTGAGGAGCAAGAACGAGCCAGTTTAGTTGAGGCTCTCATACGAAAATTTGAAAGTAGTGGCCCTCCCACTGCCGACGATTCGCTGTACGGACAACTCTGGAAGGTACGTCATAAGGATTTGGCAACGCAGCTTGTGCAGCTCCTTGACCCACTACAATATCGAGATAAAGACTACAAACGCTTCGCCCTACGTTTTGCCTGGTACGTTAAGCTTGAGGAGCTCTCAGAGCGAACGGCGACTATTGCGCTAGACCCGCATGAAGCTGAGGACGTTAGATATCTCGCGGCTATGGCAGCAGCTCAGCTCGGTAGCGCCCAAATCCGACGTTCGTTGCAGACGCTACTCGAGGAGAATGATCCACTTGATGAGTTCAAGGGCATCGTCCTGAAGGCGCTGTGGCCGGAGCATCTTAGTGCAGCACAGTTGTTCACGCACCTCACACCACCTAAACGCTCAAGCTTACTCGGAAGCTACAAAATATTCCTCGGAAATTTTTCGACGGATCCTAGTGAACCTGCCGGTTTTGTGGAGTTCCTCAAGCCAGAGGATCTTCCCACTGCGCTTGACTGGTTGGCAGAGAACGAAAGAACAAACTACACAGATGACGATTTTCGTGAAGCGGGTGACGGCATCATGCTTAAAGCGTGGCGAGCATTTGACCGCTCGGAGATTGCCGAGCGATTCGCTCGCCACGCTTTGCGGCGTCTTAATGGACATCTACGGATCGTAGGCAATGCGCAAAACAATTTCGAGAACGCCTTCACCGAAAATTTACGTCTTGAACCTGAGAAACGGCTACAACTCGTTAAGCTGCTCATCTCGGAACGCGATAGAAACTTTAGGACGTCGTTGCTAATCACTTATCACCCACCGCTCATCGAAAGACATAAACGTGACGTAATGTGGCTGCTGGAGCATCTCAAGCAGACCTTAGACCCAGTTGAACGCTCTACCATTTTAACCTTGTTGCCTTATCTCCTTGACGAGAACAATCCTAGCGTTCGGGATCTTATTCTGTTTGCCGCACATCAAGACCAAGAGCTTACTGACGCGTTGGGCCTACGACCGATTAATTTAGATTCTGAAGTGGCCAAGCAGGCACGTAAGCATCTTGAGCAACGAGAAGCATACTCGCAGCAGCGCGCCGTTCAGGAGAAGTCCGACATCAGCGTCTCGAATCCGTTAAGCAAGATGCGAGAGGCTCTTGACGACTTTGAGGCTGGTCGCATAGCTGCTTGGAGCGATGTGCTTTTTTACATGTCGATGAAACCAGGTGGCAACGCCTACACTAGAGAATTTAATCTTTACGTTGACACGCACCCGGGTTGGCAACGGGCTGACAAAAAACTCAAGACGCGCATTCTCGGAGCAGCCCGAAATTATCTCAGCAGCTTTTCGGCAGCCCAGGAAGCGCACGCCTCGTGGATACATCCACTCGACTTCCCTGGCTACCGTGCGCTGCGGCTCCTCTTTAGCGCTGATGCTGCCACCGCAAACACCTTACCTGGCAGCGTCTACCAAGCTTGGATCCCTTCAATACTTAATGCAGATGGGCCCTCCACTAGCTCTCTAGTCAAGGAAATTGACCTTATATGTAAAATTTACGCTAAATTTCCACAGCAACTTCTAGAAGCCGCTTGCGGTCTTTTACAAACCCAAGGAGCCGACGGAAACTCGTTCTCAGTCTTCAATAAACTTGAGGGATGCTGGGATGAGCGTGCCACACAAGCATTCGAGCCGCTGTTGGCAGCCAAGAGTTTGGCGGCTGAGACCCGGTTCGTTGTCCTGTCTGAACTGCTCAAGCACGACAGTGAGGTGGCTAGGCAGTTTGCTAGTGCTCATCTTCGGCAACCCCTAAACGAAGAGGATGACAAGGTCTTTTCAGCTCGAGCTGTGGCCGTCGCCCTTTATGTGTCCGCTCCTGATCGTGGTTGGTCGCTGCTCTGGCCACTTATTCAGGCCGATGACACTTCCGGCACAGCATGGCTGGACGAACTTATCGACCGCTATCCTCATCACTGGTATTCGCCTATCAAACTCGAAGAGAACAGCCTTGCAGACCTCTATATCTGGGTTTCGCAGCGCTATCCTCATGCAGAAGATCAGCACCATGAAGGTATTTATACTCCAAACCACCGTGACCGACTAACCAGTTTTCGCGATAGCCTCCTTCGAGAATTAGAAGTTCGGGGAACGCGGGGGGCAGTCGCAGCTTTGGAGCGGGTGATGCAGACGTTTCCCGACCTAGACTGGATGCCTCAAGCTGTTCAAGCTGGTGCTGAGGCGATGCGCCGACGTTCACCTTGGTGGCACCAAGCCAAAGACTTTTTAGAGCTTGTAGCGATAGCGGAAAAGCGGTTTGTGCGTTCTGTTGACGAGCTGGCTGACGTCGTCCTCGAGTCGCTCGAGCGGCTGGAAATGAGACTCCAGCGTCAAGAGACGCCACTCGCTTCTTATCTATGGAACGAGTGGCGTGGTGAAAAGGGAGCCGACGGGAAAAAAGAGCTCAGGTTTAAGCCAAAGGACGAGGAGAGCTTTTCCGACTGGGTTAGGGTTCACCTACATGATGATTTAGCCGGGCGAGGCATCATAATCGGTCGGGAAGTAAAAATAAGTAAGGGTGAGCGAACCGATATCCATGTTTCTACTTTCAAAACGCAACATAACAGCAAGCAACGGGAGCTTTTGAAGGTCATTGTCGAAGTTAAAGGGTCATGGCATCCTGAGCTTGATACAGCTATGCAAACGCAACTTCTTGAGCGCTATCTGCACGGTGCAAGCTGTGCTCGAGGAATCTACCTAGTGGGCTGGTTTCATTGCGAAAAGTGGAAGGGATCCAAGCTCAAAAGCAAGGATATATATGCTTGGCGGGATAGGATGGCAGAACAAGCACAAGCACTGTCTACCGAAGGCTATCGTGTAGATTCAGTTGTTATAGACGCCACGTACCGCTGAAGGGTGCGCTCACGTTTCTTGCGCCAGTGTTTCGGTCACTTGCGATACGTTTATGAAAATGACGTGGCTGAAGACGTATTAGAGTAACGCTGGCTTTGCGACTTTTACGTTGGAAACGTCTGGCTGAAACGGCATCGCAAAACCTTTAGACGGCGGCCGCAAAACCGGGGCTCGAGCCTTCTTGCCGAGAGCTTAGTTTAATACCCCATATAAAAGGTCAGGCTTTAGCCTTACAGATACGCCCGAGTCTTCAAGCCGAGACCTAAGCCACCTAGCTCGAGCCCGCTAAATCCTTAAAAAAATTAAGCAGCCACCTCTAAAAATTTGTTTGGAGAATTTTTTGCCTATTCTCTAAAATATAGACGCATAACACTCTGTATTTTCGGTCAATAGGGCGTGTGCAAATGTTAGTTTGACAAGTATTTAGATACGAGCAAATTAGCATGGTAAAATTGTTATGAAAAACCTTCAGCAAAGCCGAATAGGGCTTTGTCCTTGATCAATAACAATGAAAAACTTATCTCAGGAGAAATCATGAAAAGCATTTACTTAATTATTGCAACTGGTATTTTATCTGGGGCCGTTTCTGCTCAAAATGTCAACCTATTTCAAGGAACTATCAATGATCAGAAGGCGTGTGAGCTAACTATTGATCAAGCGACTGACTTATTGGGTAGACCTAGTGCAGTAGAGGAGGCTCCATTCGAGGAGCTGGCAGCAATTGTTGGCCCTACACTTTATTACCAAGACGAAGGCATCGAGTTAACGTTCAACGGTCCACAGATAGATCCCGATGAAAAGATTTCTGCCGCCTCTTTCTATCTTACAGAAGCCACAAACGAATCGACGATGAGTATGACTCCGAGACTCTTTCAACCATTTAAGGGCAAACTCACTCCTTCGGTTAACCCAGATATGAAAGTAGACGATACGGAAACGCTTTTGAAAGAATCAGGTTTTTACTACGAAACAGTTTCTCCAGAACAAAGCCAAGCGTCCATCGAAGAGGCTACCGGTGAACCTGCCACAGGCCCCTTCTCGTGGCGGGTTCAAGCTCGAAATGGAGATATCTGGTCCAACTATTCACATAAGGGCGTTACTGGGTTCTTAGAACAGGTTTACTTCACTTGTGAAGGCTGAAGCTTCCTTCCCAGGCACCAGAGAGAACCTGGCGAAGCGGTTGGTATCTATTTTCTTGTTGTCTACCAGTTTAGTAATGGCGCAGAGTAATTTGTCCTAAGGGTTGCTGGAATGCTCTGCCATATCTAATGTGGAGGATCGCTTAGCGTACTACGACGCCGTCTACTGCGCAAAATACGTGCTAAGCACGGTTCCCTAAAATAGAAGGTCTAACTACACGACTTCTGTGGTTTCAAGATGACCACAGTGAGCGGCATAACAGCTCTAACAGTCATATCAGCATGTCGGGCTTTGATTTGTTCGCCTCATCTTCCACTGAAGTCAATTACCAGCGACTGGCCTTATTAAGTTTTCTTTAAGCTTAGTAACTTAGCCTTTGCTAAACTAGCACCGAGCACATCACATCATGGAGGCTGTATGCGGCGGATTAGGTGGGTCTACGGATTAGGTTTAGCACTAATGTTAGCGTCTACTCTCGGTGCATGTCAGCAGGAGAGTGTCAGTACGGGGCCAAGTTCTGACTTGCCAAATATGCCCGGTAGCCCCATTGACTTCACTACCGACCCTAGCATTCTGCGAGGTAAGTGGACCGGCGTTGGCGTAAGCGATAACTACGGCGAGACCGCTTTCAGTAGAGATGGGACACTGTTCGTTGCCTGCACCCAAAAAAGTCTGAGCGTTCGGGAGGTTGCAACGAACACCGAGCGCTTTGGTGTGCCGTGCGTTCAGCCGCTGAGCATGAGCTTCAGCCCCGATGCGAGCTTGTTGGTACTGCGTGATTCACAAATGATACGTGTGCTCTCTGCTGAGTCGGGAGAGATGCTCGCTAGCGCCGAATCAAAGACGCTGCCTTACCGCATCACGAACACGCCAGTGTTCAATCCTGAGGGTTCCCTGTTTGTAACCGACGAGGGGTTCGTAACCAATGAGAGTGAGAAACAGCAACTGCGCCTCTGGCAGTTGACCAAAGAGGCTGATGGGGGGGTCGTGTTAGCGCCGGGCGCTCCGTTGGGTGCAGGTGGAGGAGTTACTGACGCAGCCTTTAGCTTCGACGGTCGTTACGTCGCCGTTGCTGAGGACGGTCAAATCGGCCTTTGGAGGGTTGAAGATGGACAGCTCGTCCGTCAGTACAGTAACAACGACAGCACTTACTCCGTCGCTTTCGGCGCTGATAATAGCATCTATATAGGAGGCGAAAAGACTATCCGCCGCGTCTCACTGACCGGTGACCCGCTTGGTAGCTTTCAGACCGGTGACTTCCATGCCAAGCCGGTGGTCAGCCCCAATGGGCGGTACCTGATAAGCAACACAAGCAGCTCATCCAATAGGAACCTGCGAATATGGGCTACGGCGGGTGGCGAGCAGGTGACAACCCTCAAAGTCGAACCACCTACTGACCCCAACTACGGCTACTTTTATAAACTCGCATTCGACGACGAGCAGAATGTCTACGTCGCCTCGGGCTACGGCGGCGTAACCCGTTACAACCTCGGTGACGGCACTTCACAAGTCCTGTTGCGGGCTGAGCCATTCACCGTCGCACTTGACCTCACAGCGACTTATGTGGACAAGACCTCTTACAACGTCACTGGTACCTTTAGGTTTGGTGATAGAACGCCATTACCGGTCGCTGGGAGCGTATGTGTCCCCGAGGGACTAAAGGTGGAAAGCGAAGCACTCGCGGTACTTACCTCTCCAAGTATTTGTGAGGTCTATCTATCGGTTGGAGACGATCAGAGGCCTACTTGGACAATTGGTGGTTGGGCACCTTCCGGCTCGCCGCCTGCATCGGCCTTGACCGTAACCCAAGGTAAGGAGCACTACCGCTTTTGGCTAACTCGTTAGTTGCAACGCTGCTTACGACATCATAAACGTCGCTACCCCTGAAGTCGTCAGCCCCTTCTCTGCATACCAAGTAGCTAGGGCAGGAGCTAGAACGAGATCATTATGCGGGTTTTCAGGCCATGGCCCTGCGTCTTTACCGTAGGAATTGTGCTTATATGTCCTCTCCAAAATACGGCTTCATTGTGTAGTCCGAAGTGGACATTCTCTGACTTCATAAATTAGGTTACAGATTGTCCTATTAGTGCTTTACACTTGGCAGAACTTAGCCTTTCTCAGAGGAGGTCGTTAATGTCAAGCGAGCCAATCAAGGGTGCGTCTCCCATAGCTACAGAAAAGCTCATCGAAGTCTGGCAGGGCTTTACCCACGCATCGGACCTACTAGACGGGCTTACCCTCGAACAAGCCGTAACCAAACTCGAGACCTGGCCTTACTCCGTACCTGAACAAGTGGCCCACATGATTTTTTGGCAACGTCACGCCCTAGACGAGAATAAAGAACCCCGCCGCAAGTGGACGGGGTATTCCAGTCAAACAAGCTCCCCTGCTGCGTCTGGTGCAGTTGTTGATAGTGCTTTCCCTGCTTTCTTACATACGAGCCTATCAAGCCTTCATCACCATGTTTGCCTACGGTACTGGCAAAGTAGCCATCCGACCAGAACTCTCCCCCCCAAAGCTTCTTCTTGACTTGTGGACATTGCCGGAACACTTCACGTGCGGTAATACTTTTGATCGTTCGCACGATCTTTACAACCGTGTAAGTGGGCACCGATTGCACCAGAAAATGGACATGATCCTTGTCTGTGCCTATCTCTAAAAATATGATCTCGTAACGCTTCTCAATCTCCACGTAGACTTCTTTGAGCACGTTGTCAACTTCATCGTCTATCACCGCGCGACGGTGCTTCGCCGGAAAAACTATGTGGTACATCAGAATATTTACGTTGTGGCTCTTGTGGATATACTTGCTCACCTTGTGAGTCTACGCCGCAAGCGGCGGGGAATCAGACCCCAAGAGATTGAAAAAGGGGTTGATGAAGCCGTCCCTACCGCTGCTGACAGCTGGCCCGCTGTCACCCTCGAGGACTGGCCTCGTCTCAAGGATGAGTTTTTAGCCAACCTGGACAAGAATAAAGAAATAGCGCGTGACGCCGAAACGTTAGAACGACCCCTACTCACAAACGACAAAATCACGGTTGGAGCCTTCATGCTCCAGCAGGTGACACACGACTGTTACCATCTTGGGCAAGTTGCCTTATTACGGCGTCTCATGGGTGCTTGGCCGCCCCCTAACGGCGGAAACACCTGGTAGAGAGAAACTCGAAACCTTAGCGCCAAACACGGATACCTATTCTCCAAAATAGGGCCTGAAATACCTATAAATTATGGTCACTCCTACTCAATCGGTTCACCCTCCATGTGATACACATTGGCGTCACGCTCAACTGCAATAATAGGCGCAGTAACTTCGCTGATTCGCTCTTTATTGTCCCAACATGGGAGGGTGTAAACCCCCAACTTCAGTTGGCTGCTTTAGCATAGGCTTTGTAGCAGCGTTAGACTGAGGCAAGTGAATGAGTACCGTAAAGGAAGCCATAGCCGCTTTGCGCTAGAGATACATTTGGTGTGATGTACAAAGTACCGCAAAGCGATACTCAAAGGCGATTTAGCGCACCGCTTCCGGGCTTTGGCACGCGAAGTTTGTAGCGAACTCAAAGTAGAGATCATCAAAGGGGTGGTATCGGGCGATCATGTACACATGCTGGTCTCCATCCCACCGCAGTTGGCAGTAAGCAAACTGGTACAGCGGTTAAAAGGGAAGACCTCGTACAAACTGCAACGAGAGTTTAAGAGCCTTCACAAAGTGTACTGGGGACAGCGTATGTGGGCAAGGGGCTACTTTGCCTGCAGTACGGGTAATGTCAGCAGCGAGATGATAGCGGCATATATTGAAGGGCATACGGAGGAGGAGAACTTCAAAGTAGCCGACGAGTTTGAGACGTAGCTTAGGGCACTTACAGTGTGCTTAGCTTGAGCCGACTTAAGTCGGAATGACCTTCGAGGGTCAAACGCATTCCACCTGCTTCAGCTGGTGGTCATTGAATCCGATGAGGGCAATTTTCCATCAGGATTTCTTGAAGGAGGCAATGATGAGGGCATCGGATGTTCCGCGTGCGGTGGCTGCCGCTAGGTCGATTGCCTCAGCGCTTGATCTGAGCGTCGACGACACATTCGTTCTTCAAGACTCGAACCGACTCGCTGTGCATCTGTTACCTTGTGACGTTCTCGCTCGGGTCGCGTATGTGGCGGGTCAGGCAGGCGCAGAGTTTGAAGTTGAGGTCGCTCGGCGGCTCGCCGAAACCGATAGCCCGGTGGCTGCGCTTGAGCCTCGAGTGGAGCCGCGCGTCTACGTGCACGACGGCTTCGTAATTACGCTGTGGACCTACTACGAGCCTGCATCGTCCCAAGATGTCGTACCATCCGAGTACGCGCAGGCACTCGAGCGGCTGCATGCTGGCATGCGGCAAATCGAGGTAACCGCGCCGCACTTCACGGACCGAGTTGCAGAAGCGCAGCGACTGGTTGCCAACCGCGACCGCACTCCGGAACTCGCTGACGCGGACCGGGAGCTTCTCAGCAACACGTTGCGAAGCCTAAGGCACGCAATCGGCGACCGCAGCGGCGCTGAGCAACTGCTGCACGGCGAGCCGCACCCTGGCAACTTGCTCAAGACAAAGAACGGATTGCTGTTCATAGACTTAGAGACATGTTGCTACGGACCTATCGAGTTCGACATCGCTCATGCGCCCGACGAAGTTAGCGAGCACTATTCGGACGTTGATCAAGATCTGCTCCGTAAGTGCCGGGTTTTGATGCTCGCGATGATCGTAACGTGGCGTTGGGATCGAGACGACCAACTCCCTAATGGGCGCGAACTGGGCGCAGAATGGCTCAGCCAGATGCGCCGAGCGTCGGATCACGATGGGCGGATACTACAAGAGTAGTTACAAGACTGGCACTCAGACGAATGACAGTTCTCCAAAATAGGAGTGTAAAAGAAACTTAAATACGCTAAGGCTCTTTATCGCTTTTGGGAACTACCCTTACCTCACTAGCGTTTGTAGAGAACGCGTTAGCTAAGTAACCTTTTCTCGTGAACGCTGAGGGCACGCCTCGTCGGTTTACATCTCGAGTGATGATGAACACGTGATCTCCTGTTTGGAAGACAACTCCACCGCGCGGGGTAATGAGCTGACCGTCACGATATATTGCGGCAATAATTACGTCGTGCGACAGGCGAAGCTCTCGTAGTTGCCGTCCCACTGCCAGCGTATCGGATTCGAGAAATACATCGAGGACTGCACTACCAGCGGGCGCGATACCACTTAGCTCAATCCGTAAAGGAGCTTTAGGCGGCTCGGGCTTAAGCAGCCCTAAGCGTCTTGCCAGCGGGCCGATAATAAGCCCTTGCATGGTCGCACTCACAACTACCACAACAAAGACAATGTTAAAGATCGCCTCTCCATTTTCGACCTGGTTTAGCAAGGGGAAGATGGAGAGGATAATAGGTACGGCCCCCTTAAGCCCAGCGGCGCTGAGCAGCGTGTACTCGCGCCAAGAGAAATCGTGGTGCCGGGTAAACCGTTGCAACGGCTCGAGGCAAAGGTAGACTGCGAGCGGACGTGCGAGAGCAATCATGATCAGCGTGACGAGCAGCGCCACCGGTAAGATGCCAGGGAGTTGATCAGGAAACACTAGAAGTCCGAGAAGCAAGAACATCACGATTTGCGCGCCCCACGCGAGCCCGTCCATAAAGTGCAGCAGGTCTTGCCGATAGGGAACACGGCGGTTACCCACGATCAGCCCGGCCAGGTAGACCGCTAGAAAGCCGTTTCCTCCTATAAGGTTTGTGCTGCTGTAGGTTAAAAGTCCACCAGCGAGAGCCAGCAAAGGGTAAAGACCGGAACCCTCAAGCTTGACCCGATTTAACAGCCATACCAACAACACACCCCAGAGAAACCCTAGAAATGCGCCTAGCGTGAGCTGTACAACGATACCTCCAACGAGCGCGAGCCCATCGGCCTCCCTACTCACTAGAACGGTTGTGAGCGCCATCGTGAGGTAGATGCCGACCGGATCATTTGTCCCTGACTCGGTCTCGAGTATCCCCCGGAGACGAGCAGGAATTCCTCGGCCTTTAAGCACGCTGAAGGTAGCTGCCGCGTCGGTCGGCGCGAGCACCGCACCTAGGAGCAGACTTTGCCACACATCCAGAGGTGTGAGAAGCCAAGCGACGCCACCGATGACGAGCATAGTCACAATTACTCCGACGGTAGCCAAGCTTAACGCAGGTGCGAGCGAAGCCTTAAAGAGTCGCATCCGGGTTTCTAGACCACCACTGAACAAGATGACAGCCAGCGCAATGAGGCCGACATCTAAGCTCAGTGCGTAATCATCAAAAACGATCCTGCCGGGACCACTACTCCCGGCCAGCATACCGATGCCCACGAACAAGACCAGCGCGGGTAAACCGAAGCGCTCGGTAGCGCGGGTGCTTAAGATGGCGGTAACGACCAGCGTACTGGCAACTAGCAGGTAAAGGTTCATTTAGCCTTGCCCAAAATCGTAATCATGAGGCGTGCAGTAAAGCGCTATAGGAACCGTTTAGGGCCATTGACATAAGATCACTGTAAGACTTCATATGGACCGATATAAGTTCTGAGCCCGGTATTTACAGATTTGACACTCCCACGCGCTTTAGCCGTGGGAGTGTCAACGGACTGGGACTTTTGTGCGTCCTGCTCGGTTTCGTCGGCGCTTTCTTTCCGCTTATGCCCAGCAACGTATTCGTGATCGTCGCAGCCTGGTGCTTTTCTCGCGGCAACCCTCGGCTCCTCCGGCGGCTGAGACGACATCGGCTCTTCGGACCCGTCCTGAGGGATTGGCGAGCGGGACGAGGTCTGAGCGCTCGCACAAAGGTCGCGGCGGTAGTCTCGATCACCCTGACCTTCGGCTTCAGCATCGGGTTTGTGATCGAGCGGCCGCTCATCAGGTTTCTGCTGGCGCTCTTCGCGCTCGGACTCATTGCCTATCTGATCAAACAGCCTACGAGCCGTCCGCTGCTATCCGGTAAGTCTAGGATATAGAAGAGCCCCGGTTCGCTGGGGCTTTTAGGGTCGCTTAGCCGGAGGCAGCACGGCTACCGCTCTAAGATAGGGTGACATGGTGGAGATTGTTCAACAAGACAACCCAAGCGCCGAAGAAACAGAGTTCATCTATGGACAGCTCCGCCAGCACAACGCGGCGCATACAGGTCAGCTTTCCCGTAAAAGCTTACACATTTTCGCTTATGGGGCAGACCAACAGGTCGTCGGTGGGCTGTTCGGCGACATTGGTTGGGGCTGGCTCCATATCGACATCTTGTGGGTTGACGACGCCTATCGGGAACAGGGAATAGGGGGCAAATTGCTAGCACAGGCCGAGGCCGAATCGCTAGCGATGGGCGTAGACCGGGGTTACTTGGAGACGACCAGTTTCCAGGCCCGACCGTTCTACGAAAAGATGGGTTACGAGGTGTTTGCCGAGCTAGAGGACCAACCGCCGGGGTATACCTGCTACTACCTAAAGAAGATCGGCTTTCGGGGTAGTAGGCGTTAACTAAAGAGCCTAGAGCACTGTGTCGCCACCCGTTGTTTTAGTTTTTGAATAGGCGTCTATAGATGTATGACCCGACATAGCGAGGAAAGACACGTACACCAAAAAGACGAGCCGGAACTGTTCGAGCACCTGGAAAACCTGATGTTCTCCGGCGCAACGGACGTCGAGGTAGAGGGCCAGACTTACAACGCTGCGAGAGACAAAGACGAAGACGGTAACGAGTTTTTTGTGTTGACTCCCATAGGTTGAAAGAGCAGGATGGGGTAATGCTGAAGCCAAAGACAAGGCGGCGCTGTCACGCCCTGCACTCCTTATCGTAAAGTAGATATCTTCGTCAAGCATTCGCCAGAGAGCCTCTGGTACAGCCGAGATAAGGCGGTAGGGGGGAATGTGCCGATCCCCGAGCGTGACCTGACCGGTTATCTGGTCAACGTCTGGCGATTCGACCGGTTAGATGAAGCAACAGGGGAGACCGTTCCCAAACTCAATATCCAGGTCAAAGCCGATCAAGACTATGTGATCCAGTCGGGCTTTTCGACGAACTTCGCCCACACCTTTCTCGTTGGGGTACTAGGGCTCGAGCCCGAGCAGATACTTTAGATCGATGCGGGCGCGAACCGCGTCGGCGGCCCCCCTGTCAGAGAGATTTTCTAAAAACTGGACGACCGTAACGGTAGCTAAACGCCAAGGCGAGAGTGAAGGCTGGCCGCGATCAGGAAATAGCTCGGCGAAGTCCTCGTCGCAGTACAGCGCGCCGAACTCGTCTCTGATTCTTAAGTACAGGTTCCCTTTGGGGAACGCGGCGTGAGCGACACGGCTGGTTTCTGCTGGAGCAACGCTGATCTTGTTTGGCTTGAGCATCACTCATTATGGCTTCTCGATTTCGCCAACAGTATCACGACCGTTTTTTGGTACGGTTTGCAGTGCCGCCCGGCTATCTCTTTAGGCGGCGGTTCAGCCAAGCTTCATGAACCCAGAGGCTCAAAATCGTCCGGGCCTAAAGCCTCGAGGTGGCTCAGTTCGGTGTGAAAATGAGTAGAAGCATCTTTGGCGAGCCTAAGCTCCCCGAAATTGGGTGTCGAGCCATAGAGTTGTTGGTAAGACTGGATGACGTGCAACTCGTTCAACCGTCCGACCTCCTCCTCGGTTGATATCCCAAAGTGGGTAGACATGCTCTGCTTTGGCCTCATGACAAGCAGGAGACTCGGGCTGAGCGGAATGTTAAAGCCGAGCAGCGGGTAATCTTCGGGTTTGTGGCTATAGAAGTCAACAAGTCCCATAAAGGCACGAATGTAGAAAAACTTAGCCTTCGGCGAGGCATCCGGTAGCGGAATCTCAAAAGGCATTGTGGATACAGGGCTATCTGAGGTAATGAGGGGAACTCCGGTCGGGTTCTCAAAAAGCTCCCAGTTATCTATCTCGAAGAGATAGAGCGCTAGGGGGACGGCGAAACGCATCATGACGTAAAGGTGAGCTTCATCGTCACGCAGGCTATATCCGGGAAAGTCGCGCTTTATGATGCTGCGATAGCTCATCCCCTGCTGCTTCGGGACCCGAACATGCTGGGTGGCGACAAAATCCACCAAGCGTTTTTTGTCGCGCGCAGTGAGCCAAGAGATATCTCGCGTCTCGTTGATTTTCTTGACTACTTCACCTGCAAGTGTTTCGATTCTAGCGAGGTCCTTTTCCATGAACTTGCGTTCGTCGTCCTCATGCTCGTAGTACCAAGGACCGTAAGCTACTTCTGGGATAAATGGCGGAACGTCGGTGGTCTCGCCGGTGCCCTTGTTATGGACGTAAATTTGCCACCGCTTTTTGTTCGGGTGCCGCTGTGACTTGAGTGTGGCAAAGTAGTTCAGGTAAAACCTAGGTACATAATGCTGTTTGACATAGGCGGGCATCTCAAGGCCATTATACCAAGTTTGTTAAATAGTTTCATAAACTGCACTTGAATGAGCGGGTTATATAGGTTCTTGTTGCTCGTCTATGTCAGTCGGAGAAGGTTGCGACCCGCTTTCGTGCTTTGTATCTGTAGCCTGGCGATTTAGGTAGTCAATGGGCGAGATTTTGCGCTTCCCTACACCCCCAACTAAACGAAGCACGCCTTTACCGTCTTGGACAACTCTTGGCAGATTGGCGTTTTCCAGCACAGGCTCCGGCATTGGTACCTTCCGACCCATAATGTGCCCTAAACTTACGCTTTGAAGATGAACCATTAAGTCCTGCATTAGTCCTCGTTGCTCTCGCAAAGACTCTCCTAGCTCGTTTAAACACTGTGGAGCATGCATGCCTGTAACTGTAAAAAGAGGGTCGATACCATCCTCCGAAAAAACAGATGAAGCTAGCAGTCCCCACAATTGTATAGACCCGTCATATATATGCTCGTGACGGTCTACAAGCGTGGGTAAGAGAGCTGCGATTTCAGGGAAAACGATTTGGTACTCCTCAATTCTCTCTTTCCAAATTCGTCCGCGTGGGTCGTCAATGATAGGCCGCCACTGTTGCATGAATGGCTCCCACTCCACTTGCATCCCCTGCATGATGTGCAGATAAGCCGGAAAGATATATGCATGGTAGGCGTACAGCCAGGTTTGGTACTCTCGGATTGCAGATGTCACGCTTAGCCGAGCTGTGTCCTCGACCTGCATCAAGAATTGACGTTTCTGCGCATTTAAGGTAAGTCGGTGAGAAATTACCCATCCAATAACAACGACAACAATGCCAAGAACACCCAGCACAGCATCAGTATTAATTTCAGTACGCGGTGGCGGATTATCTAGCATGACCATTTTAAGAGGTTATCAAAGAAAGGTCCTTATTTAATTCATGGGCCGGAGCGGGTTGCGTCAACTTGTTTCACATCGGGTAGGCTGATGCGGTGCACGAGTCGACCGAACGGCCCAAGGGGTACCGCTTTCCAAAGCTGATCATCTCGTACGTGGCGTACCTCTACCACCGCTCTATAGGAGCACGAGTTGGAATGTCCTACGGTGGATGCAGCCTAGACGCCTTACGCCTTCGAAACACGGACCCAAACCAAGAAGCCTCGAGAGTAACAGAGATTCGAATACACCTGTTACCAAACTCGCTTTGCCCTCAGCTCCCCGACTCTCCTGGTTGATGGTGCGTGACGCAGCTACGCTCAAGCCTGAGGAGACCCTTGTCTTCAGACACCTCTCGCAACATCACTCCGAGTGCCCGTTCGACCAGCTGTTTACTCAACTGCCTTAGTACTCCGGTGAGATCGTGTTCGTTATCGACCTCACGTAAAAGCTCGTCGAGTACCTCAGGATCAATTCGTGATTTCGTCTCCGCCATCTTGTGTCTCCTTCCTCAGCCTTATCTTGGCTGATTCCGCTAAACACAAAATTCAGGACACCCTCGAGCATGCTCAGAATCTCTCAAGCCTCGTTGTTGCCGCTCCTGCTCTCTGGTAAACCGGTGCGATTGCTCAATCAAACTATTCTGCCGCTCAGCGACTGAAACGGTAATGTGTTCACTCCCGCCCGGCTCAGGTAACTCCCTGAGTGCCGCGCCGTAGCTCCTCAAGCCGTACGCTGCGCTCAAACTTCGTACACGGTCACGAGCCGCTCGGGTAGCTCGTGCTCGTCGATCAGCCTGCGAAAGAAACGCTTGGCCGCGCCGGTGTCCCGGTGCGCTTGCAGTAGCACGTCTAAGACGTCGCCATGCTCATTCACAGCTCGCCATAACTAATGCGTGATCCCGCCTACAACGACGCGCATTTCGTCCAGATGCCAGGTCCTGCCGCGTCTTGGCTTACGGTATCGTAGTGCCTCGGCTAGGTCGGGACAAAACTTGTTACACCAGACCCGGACCGTTTCATGGCTGACGTCGCCCCCCCGCTCGAACAGCAGCTCTTGCACATCGCGGTAGGAAAGCAAGAAGCGGTGGTAGAGATAGACCGCATACGAGATGACGGCTTTGGGGAAACGGTAACCTTTGGGACTCTCAGCTGAAGCAAACACCCCAGCAGCCTACCTCAGCCGAAATAAGTTGACGGAGCCGATCTGAACAGTTAAATTACCCGCTAAGTACCTCCAACTCAAAGAAGTAGGATAATGAAGGAATGGCGAATCGAGCGCACAGGTTTATCCAACTGGACAACGAGGAGAATAGCAAGTTAAGAGCGATAGAGCAGAATGTCCATATGAAGGCAAAGGTACGTTTGCGTGCCCAAGTACTAAGATTGTCGAATCAAGGTATGGCGATAGAGCGCATCTCTGAGCATGTAGCGAAGAACTACGAAACTATACGAAGAACGTTTGACTGTTGGGAAAAAGAAGGTTACGCAGGCTTAGCCGATCATTACGAAGCCCACGGACGAAAACCCCTTATCAGCGAAGAAGTCAAAACGTTTATGGCAGCGAAGTTGATAGAACCAAGAACCTGGACGTGTGAGCAACTTGCTGAGGCTATTTTTGAGGGCTACGGCGTCAAGGTAGGCGCTGAAGGCATCCGCAAACGACTTAAAGAAATGGGCTACAGCTGGAAAAAGGGGCGGTTTGTCCCAGCCAAGCGTCCCGGCGAGGACGAGCTTAAGCATCATAAAGCAGCTTTAGACACGTTGAAAAAGGGGCGCTGGCGCAAAGACTGAAACTGCTTTATCTTGATCAGGTAGGTTTTAGTCTGACCCTCAAACCTATCAAGACCTGGACACCCAAGGGCTCGGGTATTCAGTTTGAAATTCCTTCCTGGCAAGGTTCAGCAGGCAGGCTCAACCTCATAGGAGCTTTGGACTTTGCAGCTAACAAGCTTTTCTACCGTGATTTGGCAGGTAGCTGTGAGGCCAAAAAATGTGAGGCGTTTCTTGACCAGCTAGCCCAACAAGCCGACCCCGAAGGTTTGACTGTCGTGGTGCTTGATAATGCCCGCTTTCATAAAGCCGCTAACATTAAAGCCAAAGAACCCTGTTGGCAAGCCAAAGGCTTATTTCTTCGTTATCTCCCACCTTATTCGCCACATTTGAATCCCATCGAGGCTTTATGGCGTGTGCTGAAGGGTTTTCTATTACCCAGACGCTTATATACCTCGCTTAAAGACCTCAAAGATGCCGTCTTTTCTACCCTTGCGCTCTTGGAAGCTATTATCCTTTAGTTTCAGGTTGGAGGTACTTAACAGTAGTCTGTTGACAAGCGTCATTGATTGTTTTAGAACCGAGTATGAAAAGTCGTCGTCTGTCAGTCACGCCTGCACCTGGTTTATTAGAGGCATATAGCACCGCGTTCGACGACCTGTTCTCGAAACGCAATCAGCGCGACGTCTTCCGGCGCTATTTAGAGGGATTGTTGCTTCTCAGCGGGCGAAACAAGACCTTAACGGCGCTAGCGAACACCGAGCCGGTGGTGGACTCGGTTCACCCACAAGCGCAAAAGCTCCAGTGGTTCCTATCCGAGTCGACGTGGGATCCAGCAGTCGTCAATGTGCGACGCCTTGCTTTGCTGCAACAGACTGCTTCTACGGCGGCCACGCCCCAGGGAGTGTTGGTGATAGATGAAACCGGGGATCGTAAGTGGGGCAGCAAGACAGCCCATGTAGGTAGACAGTATCTTGGAAGTATCGGTAAAACCGACAATGGCGTCGTTTCGGTCCACAGCCTCTGGGCTGATGAACAGCACTACTATCCCATCGAGTTCGAGCCCTACACCCCAGCGCACTGGTTTAGTCGCAAAGATAAGGACCCTGAGTTCCGCACCAAGCCTAAGATCGCCTTGACGCTCGTAAAACAGGCTCGAGCCGCTAACATCCCTTTTCGCGCAGTAGTGGCGGACAGTTTCTACGGGAAGAATGATGCTTTCAGGGACGGCTTAGAAAATGGCGGTGTTCCATTCGTGCTGGCGCTCTACCCGTCACATACCTGGTGGCATAAAATCGGCACCATCGGCTCGGCCCAGGAAATAGCGCGTGCAGCACCTTGGCGTGAGAACGATCCAGGCAAGTGGCAATGGCAGGAGCGTTCCTTTCGAGATGGGCATAAGGAAATCTGGTGGGTATTGGAGGGTGAAGCGGGTCCTTATGGCGTCAACAAACCTCGGCGTCTGATCATCGCCACGACGGATCCGGAACAGCTGCCCACCTTGACAACCTGGTACCTCACGACGAACCTGCCTGCACCGAACTCACAACGCAAGAGAGAAGATAAGCTCGAGGCAGCAGGCGCTGGCGAAATAGTTAACCTTTACGGGCTCAGAATCTGGGTCGAGCAGAGCTATAAGCAGGTCAAGCAGCACCTGGGTTGGGCTGAATATCAGGTCCGCAGCGACCTTGCCATGCGGCGTCATTGGCAGCTCGTATGCTGTGCTTTTTCCTTCTGCTGGTGGGCGCTTAGCCAAGATAGCGGAGCTGTTAAAAACCCGGGACTCAAAAAAAAGTCCCGTCATTTCCTTGCGGCGGCTGACTTGGCCGCAGGCACTGAGAAAGATTCAGGCCTATCTCGAACCCCACCTCATGCTCTGGCGCTACTGGCAAGCGTGGTCCGAGCGGCCCCCGCCAGCTGAGTTGCAGGCACTGCTCGACTGGACCTTTCAGGGCAAACCGCTTTATCTCTACTGCTGATGTCAACAGACTACTGTTAAGTTAACCTTTTACAACCTGCCGCGCTGACCAAATGAACTTACAAACTTGGTCCACAACAATCGAGCCACATCAATGGTCAACTCAGTCTGGCGCTGACCATTTGGAAACGCTTCGACCTCGCTCTGGTACTGAGCAGTGTAACCGTCATCAGTAATCGTGATGCGGCCATTTAAATGATAATAGGGTTCCCCACCGTAGAAACCAGGTTGTCCCACCTCATAAAGGACGACCCAGCCGTTCCAAGTCTGCTCGAGTCGCACCCGGTGTGAGGCCAACTGCTCCCCATTAGCTTCGCCTCGAACGATGAAGGCATTTTGCCCCTCTTGCCTTACCGTGATAGTGGCGTGGGGATGTTGGCTGTTGAATACTTTGGCCGCAACCCTAAATTCTTTCAGAGCCCGCTTGAGTGCCTTCCGCGCGAATTTCTCCCGGTCTGCCTCAGCGAGTTTTTTCCTCACCTTGGGAACGTCGAGTTTGGATCGGCTTGCAGCATTGTCTGAACGGCTAGGCGATGCTTTGGTCTTTGAGCGCACCTTGGGACCAGGGTTGCTTAGCCGAAAGGTAGAAGCCGCATCACCCTGACCATCCCGGGCCTGCTTAGCGCCCTGCCGTAACCTTGGTGGTAGCGCAGACTGCCTACTTATTTTACGAGAGCCCTTGTGATCATCCGTATACCGTTTAAGCACAGCCCGCGCTTCTAGCGTGAGATGTTCACGCATCATCCCCTCGAACGCTTTATCCGTGCCGTATTCCCTTGCCAAACCGTCCTTAAACACCCGTTGCTTGAAAAGTTGCACCTGCTTGAGTTGCTCCGGATCAAGCCGGTCGATATCAGTTGCAACTTTACTACGGAAATAGAACATCACGCTTGGCTTGTACTTGCGTCGTCGCGACCACTGCCGCCTAGCGAACTCGTACTCCTCGATCGTTCCCGAGGCAGCCTTGCCGGTGGGGGTACCCACTCGCGTCCACATAATCCCTAAGAAAATATCGTAGGGGCCAATCTGCCCGAAAATGGCGTCTTGAGCACGACCCTTTTTGGTTGCAGCAGGGCGGGTGTGGGTCTCCCAACCTTTGACATTGAGGCGGAAGCCATCGTGTTCTCCGGAAGTGCGGTTGACCTCCTCGACAGCGGTTCGGACGGCCGCGCGCTCGCGCTTGACGTCACCAGGCGAGGCGAGGAAGACGGTTATCTCGACGACGTCTTTAGGCACAGTAGCTCAACGGTCCAGTCCTGGCCAAAGCGGGATGCGAATAACTATGGTGGACATCTTGTTCAAGTGTACCAACGTGCTGCAATATCAGGAATCTAAGGTTCCGTTTTGTTCTCTCACTCACGCGCGGTGGGTCCCTGATCAGCTCAAGCTGGCTCCGTCTGTATAACTTATGCGCCCGCCGCTCAGGGTGGTGTCCATCAGGAAGTCGATCGCCCAGACGTGGTGGGCGTGTTCCGGTTTGCGCTGGTGGCAGGCGTTCTCACCGTTCCCCAAACGAGTTCGTTTATGAGCTTTGGTCGGTACTTTCAGCCCTTCGGCCCGCCACAACCGCTGCACCCGCTTACGGTTAACGGCCCAGTGCGCTCTGTTGAGCTCGGCGGTGATACGCCGGTAGCCGTAGCGGGGGTGTAGTTCGGCGAGTTCATGGAGGCGCTTGACCAGTTCTTTGTCCCACTCCGGGCGCTGAAGCGGGTACTGCTGCGTGCTCCCAGCTTGGCCCAGCGCTCGGCAGGCCCGCCTTTCGCTGACGCCCAGTTCGCGGCGGACGTGGCTGACAACGTCCCGGCGGGTGCTGGGCGTCAGAACTTTGTTTTCAGCGCCTCTTTGAAGATGTCGTTGTCGAGTTCTTTCTCGGCCAGCAATCTCTTGAGCCGGGCGTTCTCCTTCTCAAGTTCCTTGAGCTGTCTGGCGTCGCCCTTCTCCATCCCGCCGTACTTCTTACGCCAGCGGTAGAAGCTCCACTCGCTGATCGAGAGCGTGCGGCACGCTTCAGCAACTGTCTTTCCCTGGTTGGTTGCCTTCTCGATGTCGCGGAGAATATCGATGATCTGCTCGGGAGTGTGAGTCTTTCGCATGGCCATTCCTTTCAGCCTGACTCACATCCTGCTTGGCTTAGGTTTTTGGGGTCATCCCAGAGCTGATCGTGGTCGGACCCGGGCTCACCACCCGGCATAATGCCATCGAAACGCCAACGATGCGCAAGCGGCGTAAGGACCGGATGAAGGGCAAGCTCGAGCCCCTCGTTCGCTTCGGCATGTTCGAAGTGTTTAGCGGGAAAGAGTGGCAAAGGGCGAAGGAGGTCTAACCTGAGCTTTTAGGTCGAGGGTGCCGCCAGCCCCAGCTCAGCCACGGAGTCGAGCTTGCCGCCGCTGCACACGCCGTTCACCCGGGCACCTAAGAGCTTGGCGCGCACTATCCCGAATCCGCCCACTCTTGAGCCTCACGTAGCTCCAGTCGGTAGCGGTCCGAAAAGCGCCCCCCGGGCGTGGACTTACGCTGCGCTATGGTCGGGGTTTTCGTGCTCGTGTTCGCGCTTCACTTAGCGGCTGCGCTGCTCGCCGAAAAGCCCCCTAAAGACGGTGAACGGTACCTCACGATGGCCGCCTTCGTGCTGCTCATCCCGGCGCTGTTAAGTACCTCCAAGTTGAAACTACACGTTAATGTCTGTAGCAGTGTGGTTGCTTCAAGCTCTTGGTCATTCAAAATCTTAGCTTGTCAGCTCTTCAGGTAGGAAAGCATTATCCAGGGTTTTTAGGTTGGACGTACTTAGTGCAGAGGCTGCCGCTCACCATCTTGCCCCTGCTTTCACTCTTTTTCGCGGCGTACCTGCGCTGTGCGCGGTAAGGTTTTTCCCAACGGTTACCGCCCGGACAAGGAAATCTGGTACGTTAGGCAAGCTTTAGAGGAGGCCAAGCGGTGGCAAACATCTCGAAAACGGACCTGGTCAAAGAACTGGCGGAAAAAACCGGCATGGGCCAGAAAGACGTCAAGACCGTGGTGGAGGGGATGCTCGAGAGCGTTACGCATCACCTCAAAGGAGGCGACAAGGTGCAGCTTACCGGCTTCGGCACCTTCGAGGTTAGGGAGCGCAGCGCCCGCACGGGTGTCAAACCCGGCACGACGGAGGAGATGGAGTTTCCGACGAGCAAGGTCCCGGCGTTCAAAGCGGGCAAGGCCCTCAAGGATGACATCGCCTAGCTTTGCTGGCCCGCCATAACGGCCTCTTAACCGATCAACTCAGGCTTTTCGTCAATCCAAGCTCGGTTACACCCGGTCGAGTCCGGCTTCACGCCACACCTTAGCGAGCGCTTCGGCGGTCGTCCGCACCGCGTCCTCGGGGGCCATCGCCCGCAGCGGCGCGTTAAACGGCTCGACGACGACTGGGCCGTCGTAGCCGACCCGCTGCAAGGTGCCCAGGAAGCTATTCAGGTCGACGACCCCGGTTTCCCCCGGCAGGCAGCGGACGCCGTCCACCTGATCGTCGATGGCGACGCCCGCGGGCGCGTCGTTGACGTGGACGTCCACCACGTTTCCGGCGGTAAGGCGTTCCAGGTCCGCCGGGTCGTGGCCCGAGGTGTACCAGTGCCAGGCGTCGAGCAGCAGCCCTACGTTCGGGCCAACCGCGTCGCACAGCTCGAGCATCCCCGGAACCGTATGGATGAACGCGTAGGGGTGTCCGTCGCGCAGCGTCTTGGGGCCGAGGAACTCGAGGCCCAGCCGGATGCCGTGCTCGGCCAGGATGGCTGCTGGTCGCACCAAACGCTCTTGGTGGAAGTCGAAGTTGGCCCTGTAGTCCCGGTCGTTGCTCCACGAGAAAACGTAGGTCGAGGCGCGGCTGCAGCCGACCCGCTGCGCGGCCTCAGCGACGGACCTCAGCCGAGCTAGCGACGCTTCATACGCGTCGTTGTCGCCCCGGATATCGACGGGCAGGCCGAACGAGCCGGGTTTCAGGCCGTGCTCGGTGAGCGTCTCGCGCACGGCGTCGGCCTCCTCAAGCAGGTGTCCGGCGTCGAGCGCCAGCCCCTCGAAGCCGTAACGCGCCGCTAGCCGGGCACCCTCCTCGAAACTCACGGACACGTCGATGGCCCCGGGACTTAGGGTTCGGTACATACGAGCCTCCTCCAGACGGCATGATTCTACCCTGACGGCTCGGGCCTCTGCGCCGTTCGCCGCCACCGACAACTGCTCAACGTTGCTGCCGCTACGGATCAGCACCGCGTTTATGCTGTTGTGCTTTAATGAGGCGCGTTCCAAATCAACAGGTCGGGCGGCGCACTCGCGGCGTCTCCGGGTCCAAAGGGGTCGAATGATGTGGCGAATCGGTCTGGCAAGCTTGCTCGTTCTCGCGCTCGCGGCGTGCAGCCAAAGGCCTGCTTCCGAGCCGACCTCGGGGCCGCCGGCGCTCGAGTCCCTGGGCCGCCTGAGTTTCCGAGGCGCGGACCCGAGCGTGATCCGCGTCGGCGGCACCTACTACGCCGTCGATTCGGTTGACAAGAATGTCTACGTGCGCTCGTCGGGTACGGTCGACGGGCTCGGCACCGCGGCCCGGCGGGTGGTGTGGACCAGTAATCTCGGCAACGTCTGGGCACCCGAGCTCGTGCGCGACCCCCTGACCGGGCGCTTCTACATCTTCTTCGCCCCCGGAGCCGGGGAGCAAAAACGGATGTTTGTGATCGAGTCGGCGTCGCCCGACACCGGCTACGGCAATGAACGGCGCATGGCGCTGCCCGACGACAAGTGGGCCATCGACGGCACCTCGTTCGTCTACAACAATCAGCGCTGGTTCGTCTGGTCGGGCTGGGTCGGCGACACCAACGTCGAGCAGACGCTCTTCCTCGCCCGCATGAACAGCGCCACCACTACCACCGGCCCCCGCTACGTCGTCTCGCAGCCGCGCGAGCCGTGGGAGCGCCGGGTCGGCAACCCGTTCATCAACGAGGGTCCCGAGCCGATCATCGACCCGAGCGGTCAGCTCCACCTCGCCTACTCGGCCAACGGTAGTTGGAGCGACCAGTACTGTTTGGCCGACCTGCGGCTGCGGCTGGACGGCGACCCCACCTACGTCTGGGACTGGTATAAGTCCAACGGCTGCCTGTTCGGCTCGGACCGCGCCGCCCTGATGAGCGGCTGGGACCCCACGCTCTACGCGAACGGCCCCGGGCACCACAGCTTCGTGCTCCTGAACGGCGACCCGAACACGAGCCCGCCCGCGGGGTCGCGCTTCCCGCTGATGTACCACGCGGTCGCCAAGGGCACGCCCTACACCTGGGAGAACCGCTTCTGGTACTCGGGCACCTTCGCCTGGTGGGGCAACACCACCTACACGCGCGGTTCAGCGTCGAACACGGGCTGGAGCCTTAAGTTCTTCGAGTAGGTTTGGCGGGCGTCGACTGCAACCGTGTTCGGCTTCAGGTTGCAGTCGACGCCGCTTAACTTAAGCGCGGGTCGCTACGCCACGGGTGTGACACGGGGTTCGCTGGCCCACCCGAACATCGGCGGGACGCCCACCTTAAGAAAACTTGGCGTCGGTGGAAACCCGATCTGGACACGGTAGCGAAAGACCGCGATCCGCGAGCGGGCAGGCAGGACATAGCCACGGCGCTCACTTAAGGAAACCTGCTTGAGCGCGTCGACCAGGGGCGAGGAGAGGTTGACCCGGGCGGTCTTACCACCCTTACCAGCGACAACTTTAAGTGTGGCGCTGCGGAGGTCGATGCCCTACCACTTGAGTGCGGCCATCTCGCTCATCCTAAACCCGGTGTACGCCCCTAACCGCACTAAATATAATGGCATATTACCTCGAGTGCTAGGGGGTCATTAGTTCAGTGGGTCAAGAACCAAGCCAGGTTGTGAGCTGCAACTTTGCGACAGACGCTGGCTCTAATGCTCCAGAATGAGTTGAGCTGGCTCGTCAGTAAATGTCTAGAACGCAAAAGTGACGAGAAGACTGACTCGATGGACTTACGCAACCAGCCCAAAGCAGGTGTCCAGACTCTAGGGTGAAGCTCAGGTGTTGGGGGCTGTTGCGTCGAAGTTCTGCCTGACGAGATTCTCGGCTTTAGGACGCTGGTGCTTAGAAGTTGTCGTAGTCTTGAACTTACGCTTGGTTTTGCCTCTAATGCCCGCTGAGCGCATCAGGCGGGCGACACGCTTGCGCCCGACGTTGTGTCCGGCAGCTTTTAGGTCCTTGTGGAGGCGCGGCGAACCGTAGGTAAAGCGGCTGCCACAGTGAAACATCATGATCTTCTCGGTCAGCCTTTCGTCGGCTTGCGCTCGCTGGCTTTTCCCTCGCCTCAACCAACTATAAAAGCCGCTGAGCGACACAGCCAGTACCTGCGCCATCAAGCGGACCGCCCACCGAGCACGGTGTTCTTTGATGAAAGCGTATCTCACCGGCTTTCCCTGGCGAAGAACCCGACTGCCTTTTTTAAGATGTCACGCTCCTGTTTGACCCGCTCGAGTTCTCTTTTCAAACGAACGTTCTCTTGCTGTTCGGCGGTCAAAGCAACCTTGCCGTTCCCCGGAAACGCCAGCTCTCCGCCCTCACGCGCCTGTTTTCGCCACTTATACAAGCTGTAGTCGGAGACGCCCAGTTCCTGGGCTATCTGCACCACGCTTACCCCTGTTTGTTCACTCAACCGTACCGCTTCTCGTTTGAACTCTGCTGTATATACTTTGCGCTCGTTCATTTCGCCTCCATATTTGCATTAGAGGCTTAACTCGGTTTCCGTTTTATCGGGTCAATATCAATCGGTGAACCTGAGGATGTTGCAGATGTAGCTGCATTTCTAGTCGGTGACGACGCCAGATGGGTGACAGGGCAGGAGATTGGAGCTGCTGGCGGTGTATTCTAGGATCGTTATGCCTAGCGAGATGGGACAACTTAGCGACTTGCCCTAATTACTTTCGGTTTCTATATAGCCAGCTTCAAACGTCCGATTCGGCAAGTTCCTTGAGGCTAGTGATATTGCTGTCCTAGGTGGTGATTACAACGAGGCGGTTGCCCACCAAAATTCGGGAATTGGAGGTCAAACCCGTACGACGACCTAGACCAACAATAACCACGTGTGAGGCGTCAGGGCCAGGCAGGAGGTTTTGCTTCGGCTAGAAAAGCCCGAGCAAGCTTTACGACAGGTTTGTTACCTGCCGTCCACCCAGTCGTGACACACTAGGAATGCGTACCGAGGTTATCGAAAAAGTCGCACCAAGGTCTTGTTTTATGCCAATCAACAGGCGGATCAAATCCGCCGCCCCTTCGAGTAACCGTGCCTGCCTTAAGTCGCCGCAGAGTATTGGAACCAGTCCCATAGCCGTGGCTAACACGGCTACTGTGTTATTCGCCGCGCTATCGTCGCCCGCAATAAAACACGCAACCTTATGTTCTTGAAGAGGATGTAGGGCTGCTTCAAACACTTCCTGGGCCATCGTGTTAAAGGCTTTTACAATTCGCGCTTTTGGCAGTTGCTGTTGCAGCAGTTCCGAACGCGAAACTACGATAGCTTCATAAGCAAAGTTTGCAGGGACAGGTCCGTTGTGGGAGTCAATCACGATTTTACCATCGAGTACGCTGACGTCCTCGAGGACGAGGTTCGGGTTCACATCCCTCGGGTTATAATAAATTACCTCACCAAACCTTGCCGCCGCTTGATTGCTTCCGTAAGACGCTCTCCCAGTAACTAGATCTGCGGCGGCCTTGGCTTTGGCTATGTCACGCGCCCCGAAATATACCTCATGACCTTGCTCTGCCCAGACAACACCTAATGACCTGCCCATATTGCCTGTGCCAACAATGCCAATTTTCATGATCGTTCTCCTTATGTTGAATAGGGACAGGGTGTGAGCTTTTCAGCGTCATCTTAGTGGTTTAGCGAAAGGGAAGAACCCGTCGATGCTGAATAAGTTCGCCGTAAAACTCTGGAAATTTATCGCTTAAGGTGGCTAACCAAACAATATCCTTGGCGGCCTCGTCTGGGCTTTGAGCCTGCGACATATCGGTAAACCAGGGCCGCGAGGCGGCAGTATTCACTAACCCAGGACACGCCGCCGCGATCATAAGGTGGCGGCGTGCAGCTTCTTCACGCATGGACCGCGCCATGACCTTCACCGCTGCAACTTGCCCGATCTTAGAAGCAAGGTTGATCCAGTCTGGCCAGCCCTCCGCTTCGGCCCGGCCCGCCTCCACAGTTTGCACGTATTCCTTCATGACCCTCTCTAAATCAGCGAGGGTGAGATGCTCGACTTCAAACTTGGCATGGAGCTGGGCGGGTAGATGACGTAACGAACCAAACGAACTCGCCACCACGACAAACCGCGCCCCGTCTTTTAGCAACGGGGAGAAGGTTTGAAGCAGTCGGTGAGTACCAAAATTGTTGGTGTTCACAAAGGTTCGCACCTGCTGGGCTGAAGAAAGGTTGGGGTCTAGGCGTGCCGCCGCGTTGGAAAGCACGAGGTCAATGCCGCCGTATTTTTCTTGAATTAACCTTGCGAGATCGGTGACACTAGCATCGTCGGTTACGTCGAGGACATGGAATTGCGGTGCCAGTCCTTCCGCTTCAAGCTGCTTCACGGCAGCCCTGCCGCGCTCAGGGTCTCGAGCCGTTAGGTACACGGTTCCGTCTGCTCCTAACTGTTGACAGAGTTTGCGTACTAGGGCGAGGCCTAGTCCTTGGTTGGCACCACTGACGACGGCGACTTTGTTCATCTTGATGACCTCGTTACACTGAAGATGATAGTTAGCTACAATTCCTCAGCTCGTCTAGTAAAAACTATCGTGCCTAACTTGTCCAGAAGGCACTTTTTGGTACCTACTGTAAAGGAGTACTTGAACGATGAAACAACTACGAACGCGGCTTCACCCTTGCGAGGTGGACACGTGCCTCGAACTCATCTCCGGAAAATGGAAATCTCTTATCTTGTGGAAGCTGAGTCGGCAACCCTACTTGCATTTTGGCGAACTGCGGCGCGCACTGCCCGAAGTGACCCAGAAGATGCTGACCCAACAACTCCGCGCCCTCGAGAGGGACCAGCTCATCACACGGACGGTGATCACGCCTAAACCGGTTCGCGTGCGTTACGAACTCAGCGCCTTTGGCGAAACGTTGCGACCGGTACTTGCGGCCACAGCTCAGTGGGGACAGCGACACCGACAACGCATTACGACCATCTTGCAAAGCCAAGAAGCGGATAGATAAATGTTTGGAGTTGCGCGAGCCTATCTTGACTAGAGCAGGCTGGCGTAGTGTCTAGGTCAAGTGAACAGCAGAGTCAGCGCTTCTCCGAGCTAATTAGCGCCTACGCCGTGCATCTCGACTACCGGTCTCTGCTTTGGTATAAAGATTTTCAAAAACTTTTATTCGAGGACGGGATTGACGTTAACCATAAAACGGTCTGATGTACTAAGTTCAGTCTAAACGTATTCTGAAATCCTGCTGTCGGTGAAGGATAACTACGCTAAAATAAGCAATGTATAGCCCAGTCCAAGATGGAATAGAAAGAACGGCACGATCAGTACGATATAGCGAGGCGAAGCCTCCGAGCAATTTGTCCGCATTGGTACATTGTTTTTGGGAACTTAGAACAGATTCCGCGCTACCAGAGGATTTTCGTCTTCATGCTTTGCCCGATGCTTGCGTGAATATTTTATTCAACCAAGTAGACACGAAAATAGCCGGGATAACGGCGCTGCGCACCACGTTTGCAGTGCTTAATCTGGGTAGGGCGTTTCACTATGTCGGTGTTCAGCTTTTGCCCGGCGTGTGGCAAGGTAACCGGGGTGAGATTGTCGACAGCTTTGTGGGTACACCCTATCAACCTCGACTGCTAGGGGATAGAAAAAAGCGAAGATAGCAGGATGTCCAAATCACGCTATCTTCTAGAGAAGCATACGCTAAGCGAGCTGTTTACGGTTATCTATGTGCTGGTCGATAGATTACTTAAAAGCAGCAGAGGCTAACAGACGTTTTGAATTGCCGCGTTCAGAGCGGCAAAAAGGCAGCTATAGCGAGCTGATGACGATTGCGCTGGTGGGCGACCTACTGAATCAAGCCGATACAGGGTTATGGTTCAATCTGGTCAAACGCGAATACGAGGAGCTATTTCCAGCTTTGCCTGATGAAAGTCGTTACTACCGAGTCATGAATAACCTCGAGAGAATCTGGGCTGACTTTGCCTTGTCTCTTACTGCAGAGCATGAGGTGCTTGCTTACAGCGTTGATTCTAAGCCTCTGCCGGTGTGCAAGTTTAGACGCCACAAACGTCCTAGAGCCATGACTGAAGCTACCGTCGGCTTTTCTACCCAAGGCGCAGTTTACGGCTTTAAGCTTCATGCCCTGACTACTCCCAACGGACTGATTATCAAGTTTTCCATCGCCCCTGCCAATGAAGCTGATGTGACAGTGGCACGGGCGTTACTGACTGACACACAACGAGCGTTGACCTTGGGTGACAAAGCCTATATCGGTTCTGGTATCTACACCCCACCTAAGTCTAGTGCGCTTAACCCCGGTATCTGGACACCGCTGATGAACACCACCCGAAAGCTGATCGAGTCGGTGTTCTCTTCCTTGACCCGGACCAAGTATCTCGTCTTCGGTCAGCGCAACTCGTTTCGTTCTATCCGGGCTCATACCTGCCGTAAAATCGCAGCGCATAACTTCGCTTGCCTCTTTATCCCCTAGCAGTCGAGGTAGCAAACTTTTGGCCGGCCCCTTGTTACAGCCCCTTTTCGGCGAGGGCCACACCCTTCACGTCGATCATCTTACGGCGTTCAAGGTAGAGTCCTTCGGCAGTCCAGACCGGTTCACCCGTGAGCTGGGCGGCTTTTCCGGACTTATCGACGCCCATGGCCACATCCATATCTCCGAGGTGCAGCGCCAGCGCTTTGTGGCGTTTTACCTTGAGGCCGCAGACGAGGCCGATCGACCAGCAAATTCTCCTGTTCGTGAGGCACTTCGTTCTCATGTCGAGTTCGGCTCGCAGGTCGCTCAGCAGAACTCACACGCCGAGACGGACGAAGACCTCCATCCTTTGCGCGCGGTTCCCAGGTGGCGCTGGTCAAGCGAGAAAGACTGAAACATATAAGGCGATAGCGCAAAACAAGATTAAGCAAAGAACAAACCGTTCAAGCCCGAAGGTCAACTAAAGAGGAGCTGATATGGCAACGGAACGAACGGCAGTCAACCCGGTGACGTGGTCAGTGGCGATGGGCTTCAACCAGGGCGAACTCGTCTCCGGGCACACCCGGACCCTGTAGACCCTGTACATCTCCGGGCAGACCGCGATGAGCGGCGACGGCAAACCCCAACACGAGGACGACATGGCGGCACAGTTGGCGCTCAGCCTCGACAACCTTGGGGCCGTACTCGGCGAGGCCGGCATGTCCCTCGCAAACCTTGTCCGGCTGGGCGTCTATGCCACCGATGTCGATCTGCTTTTGCAGCACTACGGCGTGCTGGCGTCGCGGTTGGGTGCCGCCAGAGTGGCACCGACCACCACGATGCTCGGGGTGACACGGCTGGCGATTCCCGGCCAGATGGTCGAACTCGAGGGGACCGCCGTTGCTTGATGCGACCTCGCCGCCCCCGCCATTCGTATCGGTGGAGCCGGCACGAGCAGCGGGCAGATGAGTGATTCCTATGCTCCGAATAGTGACCATCGGCGTTTATGGCTTCGACGGCGAGTCCTTTCTACAATGCCTGCAGCACGCCGATGTCCGTCTGCTGCTCGATGTGCGCCAGCGCCGCGGGGTCCGTGGCCCCCAGTACGCCTGGACGAACTCCCTCCGGCTGCAGGCGGCTCTAGCCTAGGCCGGAATCGCTTACGAGCACCACCTCGAGCTCGCCCCAACCACCGAGCTACGCCAGCTTCAGTACGCCGAGGATGCCCGCCAAGGCGTCGGCAAGCACTCGCGCCGCGAACTCGCTGCCGAGTACACTCGCCGCTACACCACCGAGGTCCTCGACCACGCCGATCTCGCGCCGATCGTGTCGGTATTGGCGAGCGCTGGGATCGCAGCGCTGCTCTGTGTCGAACGCGACCCTGAGGCCTGCCACCGCTCATTGATTGCCCGGCGGTTAGCCGAACAGTACGGCGTCACAACCGAAGACCTGCGCCCGCTGTGATTACACATACCTATGACAACAACCTTTGAAACCTACTCAAGTCCACTTTCATCTTGCATAGCCTCCAGTGCACATTCATTTACAATATGCTGTACTCATGTGACCTATGGCCATGTGTCGAGCAGTTAGAGCGCTGTCGCCTGGTGCGGTCGCGTCCATCTTTATGAGTGCTAGGGGCTGAGTAGTAGAGGTGAGCTAACATGCGTAACCAAGCTATCCCGGCGTAAATTTGTAGCTCAGGCAAACCGCCCTTTTGCCAGTTTTTACGTATCTTTCTTTTTGCGACGACCTTTTCTACACCCATGCCGCTGGCGAAACTTGTACTGGGGAAGCGGACTTGGGCGCTCGCGCTCGAAGTCGATCAGCAACTTTTTAAGAACCGTAGCTAACATCTCTTGCTCTTCTTGGGTAAGCGAACTGATCAGCCTGCGTTCGTTGTCCAGATGCGCCGCTAACAGTTCATCAACGAGCGCCTGACCATCTGCGGTAAGCTCAACCAAAACCCCCCGGCGATCCTCGGGATCAGCGACACGGGTCACTAGACCTGCGTGTTCGAGATAATCGACGCGGCGCGTCATCGCGCCCGAGCTGCGCAGCACTGCGCGGTAGAGCTCGGTGGGTGAAAGCCTAAAAGGTGAACCCGCACGCCTAAGCGCGGCTAATACGTCCCAACTCGCCCGGCTCAAGCCATACTGTTTGAACAGCTCTTCCATGCCTATGTCCAGATAATGAGCAACGCGGCCCATGCGACCAACAATCTCAACAGGCCAGGTGTCGAGATCAGCTTGCTCACGCGCCCACTGCTCTCTGATCTCGTCTATCCTGTCTTTTGGCATCGTAAGTACTATCTTATGCTACAATTTATCTTACTCTGCAGATACTTATATGGCAGACACTTTGGAGGCAAGTATGATTGTCGAGTACATCCGTTACCGAATTCTCAAGGAGAATCAGCAGTCTTTCGAGGATGCTTATGCGGAAGCTGCAACGTCTCTTCAGGCGTCGGAACACTGCTTGTTCTACGAACTTTCACACGGTGTCGAAGACCCTGAAAACTATATCCTCCGCATCGAGTGGGATTCGCAAGAAGGGCACGAACGCGGCTTTCGGAATAACCCTGAGTTCAAAACTTTCTTCCGTGCCGTCAAACCTTTTTTCGATAACATCGAAGAGATGCGTCATTACGCGCCAACGGTCGTCCGCAACTCGGATGAGACTGCGCACTAACACTTACGCGCGGTCGAACACAGCTTCTCAGGAAAATTACCTAAATCGGTGAGGCGCTATACGGTAGACACGATTCCGGTAGATGGTGATGAACTTAGTGGAGCAGAGTAAGAGGGAGGAATGCGCTATGAGCGCTACCGATAAAGCCGAACCTTCAATCCAAGTTACCCTTGATGGTCCTTACCGTATCGAAGGAAAGATCACGGTCACTAACGCCTCGGGGCAGGTTGTTTGTGAGGATGGAACAAGATACCTGTGTCGGTGCGGTGGTTCACGGCACAAGCCATTTTGCGACGGCACGCACGGGAAGAACGGCTTCGTCGGGACGGAGACGGCTGACCGTAATCGTATCGAGAACCGGCGTGAAACGCTGACAGGCCAAGGCGTAACGATCTTCGACGACCGCTCGCGCTGCGCCCATATCGGGCGGTGTACCGACGGTTTGCCCACCGTTTTTCGTTTAGGTCAAGAGCCTTGGATCGACGCCACGGCAGCCTCGGTTGAAGAGATCGCTGCGGTCGTGCGCCGCTGTCCTTCGGGGGCGCTGGCTTACGCGCTCGGTACCGCGCTCGAGCCTACCGAGGAAACGATCGACCCAGAGATCATCGCGCTGCCCGACGCATCGTTGCAAATACGTGGGGGGGTGCAGGTTTTTGCCGCAGATGGTGAACCCTACGAAATCCGCGCCCGTCAGACGCTGTGCCGTTGTGGACACTCGAACAACAAGCCGTTTTGTGACGGCACCCACTGGGCGGTTGGGTTTCACGACCCAGCTGAAGCGCGCGACTTTTCGGTTCCTACTGTGTTCGCTTGGGCGGGCGGAGCTGAAGCCTTTGAGCGGCTGGTGAGCGTCTTTTATCATCGTCTGCTTGAAGAGCGAGACGCACTGCTCTATCCGGTATTTCGCCATATGAGTTCTGAACACGTACCTCATGTCGCAGCCTGGCTGATCGAGACTTTCGGCGGTCCGAGACACTACACCGAAGCGCTAGGTGGTTATGAGCGTATGCTCGCCAAGCACCGAGACCTCCGGCTTACCGAAGCGCAGCGCAAACGGTGGGTAGAGCGGATTAGCGAGGCGGTTGACGAAGCGGGTTTGCCCACTGATCCCGAATTTCGCTCAGCTTTTCTCGCCTATGTCGAGTGGGGTACCCGGATTGCAGTTGCCAATTCTCAAGCAGACGCAGCACCACCTGAACACGCGCCTGTACCTCGGTGGGGTTGGGGAGAAGCGCCACCTTACGTTCCTACCCAACCGAAGGAAAGCGCTCATGCTCCTGACGAAACCGAACCGAAAGAGGAAAAGTAATCATAGGGTACCACCCCTAGGGAACAAAAAGACCAGCGAAGTTATGAGTTGCAACTTTACGGCAGACTTGGGCACGGATAGAACGAAACGAGTTACGTTGACCGAGTACGAGATACTCGGTACGGGTCAACGAAGAGAACACCGACTCAATCAGCTTTCTACCAGTGTTCATCAACGACGTCCAGACACTTGGACTGAGCGCATTAGTTTTGGGCTCTGAACAAGGTCATTCGAAACGTTCGTTAGCCGCTGCTGCTTTAGAAGATAACGTGATTTGGACATCCCGCTATCTTCGCTTTTTTCTATCCCATAGCAGTCGAAGTTAGACAGAAAAACAAACTCATGCGCCTGTCTAATAGCTATCTCTTGACTAGCAGTATGAGAATGGACGGCTAAGCTACCCTCTACCGGGCTTCATATGTAACCTAAACACGCAAGATTCGAGAAGCAGTTTGGTCGTGATCTCATTAAACTTATCCCAGGAGGTAATCCGTGAGGGATAAAAGACGATGATGACTAGGGTAGCAAATAAGGAAGCTTACGCTTATGCAAGTATTACTGAGATCAGTGAAGCGCTACGGCAGGGACACGTTTCACCTGTCGAACTTGTGGAGCTTTGTCTAGGAAGAATCGAACAGCTCAATCCTAGCCTTAACGCCTTCATTACGGTTGTCGGCGATCAAGCACGGCAAGAAGCCGAAATCGCTGAGCGAGAGATTGTCGCCGGGAACTGGAAAGGGCCACTGCACGGTGTGCCGGTAGCTTTCAAAGACTTCTTTGATACCGCAGGCATTAGAACAACGGCAGCCTTTGCTCCGTTTGAGGATCGCGTGCCAGCTAAGGATGCAGAGGTAGTTACGAAGTTAAAGGAAGCCGGTGCTATCTTGATCGGTAAAACGAACATGCACGAGCTGGGCATGGGTACGACTTCCTTAGATGGCCTTTTCGGTAGTGTCCATAACCCCTGGAATCACGACTATGTTGCAGGTGGCTCTTCAGGCGGTTCTGCCGCTGCTGTGGCCTCGGGTTTGTGCTACGCCACTGTGGATACGGACGCTATTGGCTCATGCCGACTCCCAGCGTCTTGTTGCGGCGTTACGGGCTTCAAGGCGACGCACGACCTAATAACCATTGGTGCTAGTTCATAGGGAGAACTCAGCAATGCTCATTCTGAAGGGTCAGTTTCAGGATGGAGCTTGTGAAAAAGACGTAGAAGTACGTTGAACATGGCGGTAACGAAGACCAAGCGCATCTCGATGTAAGCGGCTAAGCGGTGCCAGATACGTTTGAGGTCACAAACAGTTGTCACCATAGAGAGTGCTGTTTCCACCACCATGCGTTCATTCCAGGTCCCCTTGGCACAGAGTTTGAGATTTTCAGGTACGCCCTTGGCAGCTCTGAAACCCAAGTCCGAGAGCACGATGGTCTGCCCGTCGAAGCACTCAATCAGTGGGTGAAACGTCTGGTCGTGCTCGTTCATCCCTGCCCAGTCCCAGCCGACCACCTGACCCAGGTCATTCAAGAACCAACAGAACTTGATGCCTACGCTCCACCTCCCCTTGTCTCTGCCTTTCTTGCCTACTTGCTGCTCGCTCCATCCTTGGCGGATGGGGAAGAGCAGTTCGATGGGATAAGAGTCGACTACCGTGAAAAAGCTCGGTTTGGCAAGCAATGCCTCACACGAATCCTGATGTGCCCGGAGCAAACGCTGCAAACGTGAACGCTCAGGAAGTCCAGCAAACAGATCATCATAGTCGCGCTTGAGCCAACGGTAGAAGGCCCGAAACCCTCTGCCTTTGAGGGCGAACAAGATGCCGATAGTCACAAGTTCGCTCGGATACAGTTTAGCTTGGGGGTGCTTGGCAAGTTTAGGCATAGTGTCATCGACTTCCATAAAGATACGGATGATAATGTCCTCGGTGGTCATAGGTGCTCCTCCTGTGTTTGTCGCTATTCACAGTTTCAGAGTTCTCTATGACCGCTTCAACTAGCACCATTGGTTAATAAGCAGCAAAGGGATTCTCGAAAGCGAAGAGGCCGAAGAAACCGTTGTTCGGCTGTCTCACACGTCCTTTATGTGTCGCAGTGTCGAGGATGCTGCCATTCTACTAAATGTGCTTGCTGAGGCCAAAGCGACGCCGAACCAAGCGATCACCGATTACCGTTTAGCGCTTGATATGACCCAAAAGCCGAGTATTGGCCTCGTCCAAAATTTTAAAGCGACCGACGAAGTGCGGCAGGTATTTATGGAAGCTACCGAGGCGCTGCGCTCTTTGGGTTATTCGACTCGTGACGTTGAAGCACCTTTCGAGTCGGCGTCGTTTGACATTACGAATATGGATAGGGAGAGAGCGTCGATTTCCGAGGAATTACTTAAGGAGGTGGACGTTCTACTTCTACCTACCCTGACTGAGGCGGTACCAAGTATTGAGAAGGCGCGTGCTAAAGGGCCGCAAGCGGTCGCGCCTGACAACACCTTCTTCTGTAATTACTATGGCTTGCCAGTCGTAACAGTTCCCTGTGGTTTCAGTCAAAACGGGTTGCCGCTCGGCCTGCAAATCGTCGGCCCGGCGTGGGGTGAGGACATTGTCTTGGCAGTAGCAAACTGCTTTCAGCAAGCTACACAGTGGCATTTACAACATCCTGAGGTTTCTAGCCAAGTTGGAACCTGATTGTAGTTATCTGCTACTCATGTCTTGCACTTATTCAAGGGTTTGAAAAAAGATGTGCTGGTCCGTAGTTTGAGGTGTGATGACTCAAACCAACCAGCACAGTCATAGTCTACTCAAAACGCTAGAAGCCTTGCTCTGGAATCGCCGTGAAGTAGGGGTGTTCAGGGCGCTCGTGGCTTTATTTCTCGATTGCAAGCTGCGCACCACCTTGCAGAATCTCAAAGGCATATCGGCCAGTACCGCCAGTCGCTTTTTCAGTTGTGAACACATACCCGACGGGGTGTTCTGGGCGGAGCTGAACAGCTGGCAGCTAGGGCAGTTCTACCGTTTGCCAAGACGCGGACGACGTGGGGACGTGGTATTGAAACTCGACCTGACCTGCATTGAGAAGACCGGCAAGAAGATACCCTTTGTCCGGGTGTTCAACCGCCGCTACGGGATTCAACTGGTAGTGCTGCACGCCTGTTTAGGCGGACTCAGCTTCCCGCTCGGTTATCGTGTCTACCGAGGCAAAGGCAAAGCGACGGTGGCAGACTTGGCACTTGAGTTGTTGGCAGCGTTTCCAGCCTCGGGCTGGTTGTCTCGAACCGTAGTTCTGGCGGATGCTGGCTTCGGCAGCACCGAGTTTATTCAGGGCTGCCAGGCTCTGGGTTTCGAACGACTGCTGGTAGGTATCCGCTGTAACCGCCAACTCGCTGACGGGCGTCAGCTTACCGAGCTAAGCGAGCGTGGTGAGCAGGTCATGCTCCACGACCTCCCTGTCTTACCACTCTGGCTCAGCTGGTGCGACGTCAAGCGTGAGGAGGGCAAAAAGCGCTTCTACGTCGCCGCCACCTTTGCTGCCGGGGGTGCCTACCTGGCACGCCGTTATCGGCAGCGCTGGCTCATCGAATCGTTCTTCAAATCCGTCAAGCACGACTTTGGTCTTAAAGAAGCGCGACTACGCACACAGGTAGGTATCCGGCTGTGGATTTTTCTGGCCTGTCTCGCGTACAGCTTCGCCAGCTTAGCCCGTCACTTGAGCAAGCAAAACATCACGCTGCTTGAGGCGGCAGAATTCATTCTCGATTCCTTCACTGATACGCGCCTTATCCACCTGATGATCGACTGTGAGCGCTTTTCTCAAACCAGTCCGCGACGGCTTAAACTGCTGGCTGTATAAGTGCAAGACATGAGTGCTAGCTTGTTTCTCCCGCCCTAAGAGTTTCTTTTTCCGATCAATCCCCCAGCGATAGCCGCTCAGTTCGCCGTCACGCCGCACGACCCGGTGACAGGGAATTGCCACAGCAACCGGGTTTAAGGCGCACGCCTGAGCCACGGCGCGAACGGCAGCAGGTCGCCCCACCAACTCCGCGACCTCGGTATAGCTCCGGGTTTCACCGCTGGGGATGGTCTGCAAGGCTCGCCACACCTGCTGCTGAAACGCCGTCCCCTGAATCTCTAGCGGTAAGTCCAGAGTCTTGTGCGGGGACTTGATCAGCTCGAGCACCTGCACTAGCCAGTCATTTGTAACGTCCGGCTCTAGATCGGCCCGTGGAAAGCGGTCCGTAAGCATCTGCACTAGCCGAGCGGGGGATTTGCCAAACTCGATGGCGCATACCCCGCGCTCAGTCGCGCCGACGATCAGCCAGCCCAGCCCCGATTCTGCAAGGGCGTAACGGATAGAGAGACCTGCCGCGCCCTTCCGGTACTGGGTCACACTCATTCCCATGCGCTCGGTCGCACCCTCATAGAAGCGGCTGGAGGCGTTGAAACCCGCGTCATAGATGGCTGTTGTGACCGCCGCACCACTCGCTAGCTGCTTTTTCAGGCGGCGGTGGCGTAGCCTTTCGGGGTTATACCGACACTAGCCTTGAACAGCCGGTGAAAGTGAGAGGGGCTCAAACCGACTGCGGCGGCCAGCTTGTCAAGCGCCAGCGCTCCCTCCGCCTCTTCAATGAGCTGGCAGGCACGGACAATCAGCTCAGAGCGGGCAGCACGCGGCGGGGCCTTGTTCGGGGTACAGCGCTTGCAGGCCCGGAAGCCAGCAGCCCCGGCGGCCTTCTTACAAGCCAAGAACAGCACGTTTTCACGTTTGGGCAGTCGAGCGGAGCAGGTCGGATGGCAGTAGATGCCGGTCGTCTCAACACCGTACAAAAACACCCCTTCAGCGTGAGCGTCGCGCTGCTGCAACGCGGCCCAGCGATGGCTATCAGTCCCAAAATCTTGTAGCGCTGCCATATATTGAACGTCCTTTCTCCTAGAGCTTTGGGCGGATTAAATGTACCGTATACCTGAAAGCACTTACGGCTTCCCCTCGAAAGCGACGCACCCTAAACTGTGTAACCGCCGTCGATGGTGAGCGTCGCTCCGGTCACAAAAGAACTTTCTGGGCTGGCGAGGTAAGAGACTAGCCCGGCCACTTCGTCTGGAGTTCCGAAACGAGAGGTAGCAAGCAGGCCGAGCTGCGGCTCGGCAAAGGGTCCATCTGCGGGATTCATATCGGTGTCGGTAGGACCAGGCTGTACCAGATTGATGGTGATGCCACGCGGTCCAAGGTCACGCGCTAACCCTTTAGTCAAACCACCGAGCGCCGCCTTACTCATGGCGTAGAGGCTCATGTTCGGTCCCGGCACACGCTCTGCGTTGCAACTCCCGATGATGATGATACGTCCGCCTTCTGGCATATGCTGCACAGCCATTTGAACACCAATGAAAACGGGACGGACATTGGTAGCTACAAGTTGATCGAAGTCGTCTAGCGTGAGCTCGTCTAGGGGTTTGAGAATTCCTACACCGGCGCTGTTGACCACAATGTCGATGTGTCCAAAATCCGCGACGACCTGTTCGATTGTCTCCTGTACTGCTTGCGGATTGGCACTATCGGTTCGGTACGCTCTGGCTTCTTGTCCTGCAGCTTTGATCTCGGCGACGACCTTATTGGCTTCGGCTGAACTGTTGAGGTAGGTCAGCGCGACGCTCGCCCCATCTTTGGCGAAACGCTTAGCGATAGCCGCACCGATACCCCGCGAGCCACCCATCACGAGCGCTACTTTAGATTCAATTTGTCCCATAAAAACCCTCTCTCGTCTATCAAGCAATCGGTTCAAATATCCTTCTAGATGATTGCCCGCCCTAAGACGAGACTTATCCTATCGGCTGACGCTGAACGTTACTATCCGTTTTTTGCGGTCAAATTCGGAGGAGCTGAAACAGTCTAGCGAAGATACTGTTGCCGAATCAGGCCCAGCACTTTTTTGAGTCCATAAGTTATGGTTTCGAGTACTGTTTTTATCTCGCTGGTCAGCTTTCCCGCTCAACCTTCAGCTTGTGAAACCTTATCATAGGGATTCGGCAACGGTATCTAGCTAAGCGTGTTTCAGCCCAAACGAGTTATCGAGTTAGCTGCTCTTTATGCGCGCCGTGTCGTCGGGGTTCGTGACCAAAGCGGGCCGTTACCGTCGCTTTAGGTCTTGACTTCAGCGGCGACTCCTATCCAGCGCGTCGCGCGATTAAGCAGGAACGTAGGTCAGCCTGATTACATCCTCACCAATCCGATCATGCGCCACAAGGTGGAGTGGCGGGCGGGGTCCGGCGAAATATGGTTTGCCGTGACCCAGCACGACGGGGTGCAGGTAGATTCGATACTCATCAATCAAGCCAAGTTCAGTGAGGTGTTGCGCCAAGTTTGGGCCAGCAACTTCGATCTCCCCGTCGCGCCCTTTCTTCAGCTCACGGATCGCGCCCTCGAGATCAGCCTTAACGAGCCTGGCGTTGGGGCCGACCGACGTGAGCGAGCGCGAGACGACCCATTTCGGCTGGTTCCGCCACGCCGCCGCGAAGGCGTGTTCCTCTGTATCCCATTCAGGCTGATCGTCGTCCCAGTAACGCATGACCTCATACATTTGGCGACCGTAGACACTGCCCGCCTGCCCCTCAGCCTCTTTAATAAAGTGGCGGAAGAGCGTGGGGCTTGGCGCACCCATACGGTCGAAGTCTACGTAGCCGTCCAGGGACTGGTTCATGCCGAACACGAGCTTAGCCATACCACTTCCTTTCCTTAGCCTGCACCCAATAAGGTTTCCACTCGAGCAGCGCTTTAAGGCGTAAACCGTTTCCACTGGCCTTCGGAGACGACTTCGACGACACGTGTGGAAATCTTATTCAGATCACAAGCGCGGCGCAGTAACGGGCGCGTCTAGAGAGAACATGGAGGTAACGAAGCCGTAGATAGGTTGAATGAGAATCTAAATATTAAGAAAGCATTAAGGCCATGCCCCGGCGTTTGCTCACCGCCCTCATCAATGATCGAGGTGAAGCATAAGCAACGCTTTACCCAAGGAGGCTCGAGCATGGATATGGACGCCATTATCGACTACATTAGCCACACTTTCAAGAGCACGCAAATTGAGGTAGTGCTAAAGAGGTAATGCTTGGTTGTAGTGGTGGATAAAGAGCCAGATTGCAGCGATATGGTTGTCTAACCTTTTGGAGAACGACAGCGTTTTGCGAACGAGTCGGCTTACTCTTTGTCTTAGGGTGCAATTGAAACGCTCGATGTGCTGGGTGCCCTTGCCGCGGCGCTGGCAGGGTTGGGCGTCCGGGGAGAGGAACACAAACGACCTCCTTTAACGCACGAGCGAGGGGGGCGCTCGAGGAAAAGCTCGTATATCTTATTCTTAAGCCACATCGCCCTTACTGTCCAATGATCAGACCGAGGGTAAATAGAAAGAGCAGACCGAGCAGCGCACCGCTCACGCTCCAGAACCAGGCAACTTGCCTGCGGCGGCGGTGGTGGTGGCCTTCAATAGCGAACAGGACGCCAGGAATCCCGAAGACGAGGGCGGCGGCGGCAAAGTTGAACCAGCCCGTCGCGGACATATTGCCAATCCCTCGCCCTGTCGCAGGCACCATACCGACGAGGATAAGGAGCTTAACGACGAACTCCGTGCCGGGATACAGAATCTGCGCGCTGGCACTCCCCCAAAGACCTGCGCTGACGAATGCTGCTGGCAACCTGTCGCCCCAGCCAGTCACGCCTGCCCAAGCGATAAGGATCGTCACCACGCGCAGTAGCGTTGCGGCAAGGATGATCCACGCGACCTCATCTACGACCTCGGCGTGGAGGACATGCGGCCACAGCCAGGCGGCCCCAACGACCACGACAAAGAGACCAACCCACACCGTGATGGCGAGAGCGGGCCAGCGGGTAACCTGACGCGCGTTCGGTTGTCTACTTCCGTGTATCAACAACGTCGTTTGTTCCATGTGGACCTCTTTTACTCCAAAGTACGTCGTGGTTCACGCTCACAACAGTATTCCTTGTAGAAGCGATCCAGGCAGCGGGACTACGAAGCGTTACGTAGAAGGTGCCAGGTGCGATGGCAAGCTGTAAATTCAGCAGATCAGAGGGCAGGTTGCCAAAGACACAGTCATAAAGGAGCCGAAACCATCCGACGGCGCGCTCGGGTTGCAAGCAGGACACGCTGTATACCCTACCAGGCCGCCTCGAGTAGCAGGCCGTTGTTGTCGAAAAAGAGGAAGTTCTAAACGGGGCCGATGGTGTTAATAGAGGTAACCTCCACCCCGTTGGCCAGCAGGCGCGCACGCAGATAAGGCTTCCCAGCCACTTCTCGACCCCCATTAGGGCGTAAACCGTTTCCAATAACCTTCGGAGTATTGCCGGCGATCAGCCGCGCTGGTGCTGCGGAAGCAGCGAACTGACCACCGCTATAGCCAGACCGAGCCCGGCCGCCATGAGGAAAACCAGATCGTAGCCAGCGGCGAGGGCGGCGGCCGGGGAACTCCCGACGGCCTCCGTCGCGGCGCTGGCGGCCGTCGCGAGCACCGCCAGACCTACCGACCCACCTAGCTGACTGGCGGTGTTGGCAAGGCCACCAATGATCCCCGCGTCGCCCTCAGGGGCGTCGGCGGTCGCCGCGACCGTGAGGGTGGGGAAGGTCAGCCCGATGCCAACCGCGATGAGCAGCGTAGGCCCAAGCACGCTGGTGACGTAGCTGCTGTCGGCCTGTGCCTGTGCGAGCCAGCCGAAACCGGCCAGGAAACCGCCGCAGCCGGCCAGTACCAGAGGGCGCACACCGGTTCGCGCCAGCAGAGCGGTGGCCAATCGTGCGATCACCATGAACGTCACCGCCGCGGGCGTCTGCCCAAGCCCGGCTTCGAGCGCACTATAGCCGAGTACGTTCTGCAGGAATAGCGACGTGAAATACCACATCGCGATGGCAATCCCTCCTAACAGCAGCAGCATGACGTTGCCGACGGCCACCCCCCGGATTCTGAACAGCCGCAGGGGCATCATCGGCTGGGTGGCGAAACGCGCCTCTACCACGGCGAAGACGACGAGCAGGAGTAGGCCCGCCACGACTGGCACGACGACCTGCACGGATGCCCAGCCGTGATCGGCGCTCTGCATGACGCCGTAGATCAGCGCGGCCAGACCCGCCGTCCCCGTGACCGCGCCAGTGACGTCGAGCGATTCCCGCCGGTCGGTTTGCGTACCGGCAAGCGACATCATGGCCACTGCGATCAGCAACGCGCCGATCGGCACGTTGATTAGGAAGACCCACCGCCACGACAGACCAGTTGTGAGGGCACCGCCCGCGACCGCGCCAGCCATCCCGCCTACACCGCCTGCGGCAGACCACAAGCCGAACGCCCGTGCACGCTCGTGCTCTCCGGTGAAGTAGGTATTGATCACGGCCAGCGTCGCTGGGGCTGCCATGGCGGCTCCCATGCCCTGCGCGATACGGGCTGCCACCAGGACTCCGGGAGCGGTCGCCAAGCCACCGACTAGGCTCGAGGCGGAGAACAAGAATAGCCCAACAGCCAGCATCCGGCGCTGGCCGAACAGGTCGGCGGCGCGGCCACCCAGCAGCATGAAGCCGGCGAAGGTAAGCAGGTAGCCGTTTACCACCCAGGCCAGGCCCGTGGGCGTAAAGCCGAGGTCCCGCTGGACCGAGGGCAGGGCAACGTTGACGATGGCCGCGTCCAGGATCACCATGAACTGACAGGCACACGTCAGTAACAGGACCAACCAGTCGGGACCGGCGTGCGGCCTGGCCCGCCGAGCTACAGTGCTGGTACTTGGCATGACTTCCTCCTTTGCTAACCTGCCGTTCACGCGGTCTGAGAGGTTTTTGCGGCCCCGGTTGCGCGGGCGTTCCCGTCGCCCGCGGCGGCATCAGTGACGCGGCTGCCCCCCAGCAGCCGGATCGTGATCTGGGCCAGCCGCCGTCCCTGGTACCTAGCGGCTTCCAGCGCTGCAGCGTCTGGGCCGTCTCCGGTCGGGCCGGTCACAAACGATGTACCGTAGGGGTTGCCACCGGCGGCGTACACGACCGGATCGGTGTATCCGGGCGGAACGATCAGCGCCCCCCAGTGGTAGAAGACGTTTCCGAGCGAGAGGATCGTCGCCTCGCTGCCGCCGTGCCGGTTGAACGCCGAGGTAAATGCGGTCACCGGCTTGTCGGCCAGGGTGCCTTCTCGCCACAGCCCGCCGGCTTGGTCGATGAACTGCTTGAGCTGCGCGGACGGGGTGCCGAAGCGGGTCGGAGTGCCGAACGCGTAGGCGTCAGCCCAGGCCAGGTCATCCAGGGACGCTTCGGACACCGACCCGGCCACGGCGTCCACGTGCTGGCGCCAGAGCGGGTTCTGGTCAATCGCGCTGTCGGGTGCCAGCTCGGCGACCCGCCTGAGCCGTACCTCTGCTCCGGCCGAGGCAGCGCCCTCGGTTAGGGCCTCGGCGAGTGCGTACACAGTGCCCGTCGCGCTGTAGTAGATGATTGCAACCTTCACGGTCATATCCGGCTTCCTCCGTGTCGTGTATAATTAGTTATGCGCATAATATTATGCGCATAACTAATTTGTCAAGGAGAGCCTATGAATTTCGAGCAAGCCGACGCTGTCAACAAAGCCATCCGACTGCTGAGCCTACGGCACCGGGCCAGGGCTGCAGAGTTGTTGACTCCCCTCGGACTGCACCCCGGCCAGGAGATGCTCCTACTAGAGCTCGACCGGACCGGCCCGAGAATCCAAGCACAGCTCAGCGAGGCGCTCGGCTGCGAACCGCCTAGTGTCACGCTTATGGTTCGCAAGCTCGAGGCCTCCGGCCATATTCGCCGCAAACCCTCCCCTTTTGACAGGCGTGCCAGCATCGTCGAACTCACCGAATACGGCAAATCTCTGGCCGACCGGGTCAAGCAGCTGTGGTGCGCTCTAGCAGAGGAGACTGTGACCGGCTTGCCCGTCGAAACGGTGGCAGAACTACCCGGCATCCTTAAGACACTGACCGGCAACGTTGATAACAGACGCCCCTAGTACAGCGACCAGGTAGCAATCTAAGATAAGGGCTGCTATTTTTCTTTGATGGCGAAGGGGCACGTCTCTACGGGGGACGCTGGAACTCGCCGGCGCGCGCGGTGGTGATTTGGCGGGCAGTCTGGCGCTTGCCGTACTCGAGACACTGGTACATGTCAAAAGCCAAAGGGAACTCGAGGGGTACGTCAAGATTCGCGTCAAAGCGTCTGAAGGTCTAGCGAGCGAAGTTGAGACCCTGCCTAAAAATTGGCAGCAAGGGAGAGCGCCGGAGGAGACGTGGGCAGTTGGGGACGGGTGGCTCACGGCTAGGAAGACGCCGCTCTTGCGGGTACCCTCCGTTATCATTCCCGAAGAGTCCAACTACCTCTTAAACCCACAGCATCCCGACTTTAGCAAGCTGACTATAGGCGAAGCCAAACCCTTCTCGTTCGATCCAGGGCTTGGGCTTTGACAATTAATAGAACAGGAATTGGACATAGGCTCTCATGAAGAGACCGATTCGAACGTTCAACACAAAGGTTTTCTAAAGATTTCGTAGCTCAGTCTGGTATCGCGCCACAATGCGCCCAACCGTCGCGGGATGCACGTTAAAGAGTCGTGCTACTTGCGCCGCTGGTCTGCCATCTTGCAAGACCATCACTGCAATCTCTTTCTTCTGCTGTATCTTGAGCTTCTTTCGCCTACCCCCGGTACGCCCGTTCGCTTTAGCCTCATTGAGTCCTGCCAAGGTGCGCTCGCGGATCAGCGCCCGCTCGAAGTCGGCGAATACGTCCACCATCTGCATCATCATCCGGCCTGCGGGTGTGGGGGTGTCGATCGCCTCAGTTAAGCTCTTAAAGCCTGCGCCCTCGGCTTCAATGCGCTCGAGCAGGGTCAACAAATCCTTAAGACTCCGGCTCAAGCGGTCGAGCTTCCAGACCAAAACGACATCACTGGGACGCAGTTGCCCCAACAATCGGTGCAGCTCAGGACGATCCCAACGCCCACCTGAAGCGCGCTCGGTAAAAACCGTATCCGCCCCAGCAGCTGTGAGTGCCCGTTCTTACGCTTTGGTATCTTGCTCGTCGGTCGAGACCCGAGCGTAGCCGAAAACCATGTGTGCATCATTGCACAAACCTGTCGCTTTTCATTCCTGTTTTGCAAGAGGTTTGTGCAATGTACTTAATATGTTCTTTGGTCTCAAATTGTCAATATTTCAAATGTAGCTTTCTCGTGTCTTAGAGGCGTTTCCCTAGACACTAGGAGACCTGATGAAAATCAGGAAGAAACGCATCCGCAACCTTGGTTCCAACCTCAGTTTCGTAGAACCAGGCGAAACCATCACCCCTAGTTTTGGTGTTAACGACGCGGTTAGGGCGAAATTCATCGCACTTGGATTTAGCGATTTGACGCCGGGGGCCACGGTGCTGCCCAAGGTTGTCGGCCCGATTTCGAGGTTCAATGCCGAGGGTAAGGAGAAAGTGCTTCGGCATCTAGCCAAGGAGACCATGTACCGTCAAGTAGAGTGGCACTGGGTAGAGTTTCATGGCAAAGAGCGGGTCGAAGAACAAGGTATCAAAGACGTTCCTTACAAGCGTTACCCGCGTGAGTTCATCCCACCCCCGGCAGTTGAGCTAAGCGTTACCACGGATGATGCAGGTCAGCTTTACATCGTTGGTAGTAAAACGGCCTGTCTACCAGAAAACGAAGATAGCTTACGACACGAGATCAATCTGTTCCTTGAATTGTTCGGGGAGTGCGAGATTCTCAAAGGGAACCTCACCGCCTTTGTTCCAAGCAGTCTGAGACGGCTTAACTGGGAGATTCTGCCCAAAGGAAAGCTGCCGTGGGAGAGAATTGCCAAGGCAGCTAAACCCACGGTCGAGCGTGCGCGTAAGGGCAGTAGACCCGCGATCTGGGCGCGTCTCGAGACGCTAAACGTGTACCAGCCCGACTTTCACGCGGTAGGACAGGCGGGCTTTGGCGGCTATATCGTTTTTGGCTTTGAGGAACTAGGTATTTACATTCTCGAAAGCAAAAACTACGGGAACGCAACCTATGTCTTCAAATCGAATTGGGAAACGCTTTCACAGATGACCAAAGCTGAAATCCTCAATCAAGACCTGCACTATGCCCGTCTCGTTCACCGGACGAGTTGGGCCGAGCAGCTTCGTAAGCTCCTCCGCGACAACGGCTACGGAAGTGCCGATGAAAAGGTGGCCGCGTAATGAGCAAGAAAACAGACCGTTCGGTGTACCGTCGCTCAGACGGTACATGGGTCAACAAGCAACACGGCAATAGCAATGCGTCGAGTGTTCACGACACCCAAAAAGCTGCAACGGAGGCAGCACGCAATATGCTCGTCAACCAGGGCGGCGGAGAGCTTAATGTACATGGTAGAAACGGGCAGATTCGCTCGAAAGACACCATCGCACCGGGTAACGATCCGTTTCCGCCAAGAGACATCGAACACTAGCTAACAGAGCAATGGGGTAGCCGTCCATTAAATACGACGGCTACCCTCATTTTATGTTAGGTACTAATTGAGACAGTTTAGCTAAAAACATTTGATAGCTTGACGCGACTACAAAGTAAAAGCGACTTTGTTGAAAGGATATTGAGACCGATACTTTCATCAGTCTGCTTCAAGTAAAGCTGTCCACCAACCTAGATTCGGCTCTCTGTGCCCCGGCTTGAAATTTCCACCAATCTGCACATCAAGAAGTACTTCTCGAAGCGCTTCTGCATCAAGTTGAACAGCTTCCGACCACCTCTTAAGTAAGCCGATGCTTGTCATGACTGAAATGTCTGGCGCTCGCGCTGTAATTTCTCTAATGGCTTTACGGTCATCGGTGACGAATGCCCCGCCTCGCAAGATGACAGCCGCGATAGTTTCGGCCTCTCCCTGATCCAAGCTAGCGGCCAAGTCGATCAGCGCCTCTAGCTCTTCGTCCGTGGAAAGCTCAGGTTCGAGATGGAGGCTACCCGAGGTTAGAGCAGCAGCCAAGTCAACTGAAACGGGTGAGCCTCTCGCCATACCCTTGCGTTCGTAAACGTAAAGCGCCTCTTCATGGGCAACCCACGGGGTAACCAAGAACTCGAATTCCAGAACCTCCGCTATTTCCCCGAGTCTCTTCGTGGCGTACAGATTGAGCAGCGCACAGGAGTCTAGATACCACCGCTGACGCACTAACGATTCCTGACCGTGATCGCTTCCTCGACGGGCAATGGTGTCCAACCTTGATGTCCCTCTTCGTCGAGCGTAAATTGATGGCGAAACTCTTCAACGACGTCTCTAGCTAGCAATCGGTTGACACCGAGAAACTGTGCGAGTTGACCTTCGGTGATCTCCTCTTTAAGAAACGCCAAGACTGCAAGGAGCCGGTAGCGTTCCGGCAGCATGGGTTCTTCGGATAGAGATTCCGTCGTTACTCCGGCGATCTCTTGAGCTTTTCTAACCTTGAGGCCGTCTGCCTTAAAGCCGTTGACCGTACCGTTCGTAAGTACGCCCATTTCCTCAAGCCTGTAGCCGTAAGCTTCAAACGAAACGCCGTAGTACCGGGCAAAGCGTAAAAGGTCTCCGAGCGTGAAGTCACCGGCAGTTTGAATATGGGAACGGAGTTGGCGGCGTACCCCACTCTCGGGCAGCAAGAACCTCGAGGCAAAAGCATTCGCAAACCGTTCAGACTCGGGATAGCGGTCATAGCTTCTCAGAACCTGTATCTCTGGGTTCATGCGGTTCGTAAGAAAATGTCCATACTCATGCGCTAGAGTCATCCGCTGCCGGTCGGCTGGGTGCTTGCGGTTGATCGCAATACATCCCCCAAGTTCGTCGGTAAAGCCAAACATCCCAGCGATCTGCGAAGGTAGATCGAGGTAAAAGATTCTGAGACCGACTTCCGTTTCTAGTAGAGACCGAAGCTCCCCAATGGGACTGTCGCCAAGGTTAAGACGAACCCGCTCCTGTTTAGCGATCTCGTCAGCAGCGATCTCGACGGGCATACCCGAATACGAATACTCCGCTGGGTAACGTTTGGGCATGGCTGAGCCCATCATAGTTTCGAGCGTCAGGTAGTTCTCTGCATACTTCTGGAGTAAAGCAACGGCCTGTTCGACCTCGCTTTCACCTACAACGTCCAAAAGCCTCTTCTCAAAGCGTGCGCGGAAGGCGACACTAAGATCCCCGGTTGGAACCGGACGCCGCAAAAGCATATTCAAATCCTGCTCATAAAATCCAGCAAGCTTCGTCAGGTCGCTGGGCGTTAAGCGTCGCTTCCCCTGCTCAACGGCGACGAGCGAGGTGCGGGCAATCTCTAGAACCCCGGCAGCATCCTCTTGCGTTTTACCTGAAGCTTTTCGGGCACTCTGAAGTCGCTTACCTAAGGTGACCCAATCGATACTTTTTAAGTCAAAAGTCAAGGCCCGACTCCTCTCTATGTAACATGGCTCGGCAGACGCGGCAAGGTCGCCGAAAACCACTCCCATTCACAAACGTAGGTTGTAAACAGCTTAACAAGCTCCTCCGTTACCTCCTGGATGGTCAGGTTGGTTGTGGCGGCGATGGCCATCCTCGCGCTCATCAGTTCGGGGAACTCACGTAAAAGACTGGCGAACTTGGCTTTCACGTTCTCCTCATCAAGTGCGTAGCGTAACCGCTCAGCCTGGGTCTCCATGCAGTGTAAAGGCAACAACTTGATACTGTTAGAAGTGCTCGGCACCGTATGATATACGTCCGTTTCATATGTCTTTTGGTCTCTATCTAGGCTTTCCAAGTTGCCAGCAGCTAGAGATACTCTTCTTAAAAGGCACGACGTACAGACACCGCACTGCTCTTTTGATCTGGGTTTCCGGCGAGGGAAACCGTCGCATGAGATCGTCTGAACGGCAAGGTCGCCGAAACCTCGCTCCTGCACCTCAATACACATCTGGCCTTTGGTCTTCCACAAAGATGGGTTTTCAATCTTGATGGGCGTCTCGAATAAGTTAGAGGCAAGGGCAGCCATCCGCCTTAGCCCTTCAGGATGCATGGCACGGGTGTAGTCCACGCCTAGACCCGAGACCGTCTGAGGCAAGTTGATCGCTCCCACGCCATTTTCGTAGACGTTGAGTGTACTCAGACCAAGAACGCGCGCGACCGAGATGCCGAGTGCCAAAAAGAGAAACCCCCGCGAGCGTTGGGTTCGCTCTTGTTCCAAACGCCCCTTGCTATAGGCATAGGAGATCGCCTGTTGATCGAGGTGATGATGTAGTGGAACATGGATCAGCTTTTTGCCATCTCGCTTTAATTTTCGGTTCGTCGCCTCTAAAATCTCACGCTGACGAGTGAAAAGATTGCCGCCGGTGTACGAAGCAACCAAAACACCCGTATCGTGCCCAGGAATATAGATTTGGCTGACAGCTCCGGCAAACGAATCCAGACCGCCGCTAAACAACCCTACAAACGAACAATCCACCGGCTCATCAAAAAGTGGAACTGCTACGCTTTCCGACTCAAGGGGAGCGAACTCGAAAGACCAGGTGTCACCTGTAAAAAAGCCGAGTGCCGCTTCTAGACTCTGTTGCAGGTGAGGTTGCGCCCAGAAACTACATTTTCTTACCTTCACCTTAAGCTTGAACACTCGACCCGTCATGGCAGTAGCCCAGTCATCCGGGTGGCCGGGCGAACGAGGCGTGATACGGTCCGCTACATATGCGGCCATAGCGACATCGAGCAGATCTTTTTCAGCTTCTGGCAAATGTGTCATTAGCGTGTGTTCGACGGTGGTCGTATCAATACTTAGGGCTCGAGCGTCAACCTGCACTGCATCCGTAAAAGACTGCTGCCAAAAAGGATGAGCAAAGTCAATCATCGTTTTCCTCAAGGTCTAGCCCGATAGCACTCCTATTGATTCCAAGAGAAACGCTGACCAACTCAGGCTGCGAAGGTTTCTGGTACTTAGGGCGACGGATAGGGGTAATTTTTGGCTTGTCGGAGTTTTTAGCTAGTTCCTTTGCAGTGGCTTTAAGTTCATCCCGTAACACTTCCTCGCAAGCTCGAAGCTCTTTTTGGGCTTCAGTAATGTCCCTATAAATGTCTGGCACCCCCCTCACACCCAAAACACCCAAACAATAGACCCGTGGGACTTCGACGCAAAATTCTTCGCATAAGCGTTCTCTAACTTCATCTACTGATTTAGGTTGCTCTGAGGAAATAAGCATTTCGGCCCAAGCACGCTCTGCTGCATGTAACCTTCACGGGCTAGTTCACTGTTCACTGGGGGTTTCAGCGTCGCCCCCAAACGCTCTTCTAAAGGAAGTTGCACAAGTTGCGAGAGCTGCTGCGTCAAAGGTTCCAAAAACTTTGAGCCCGAGGACTTACCCAATTCTTTAGACGTTATATGTGCAAGGTACTTCGCTAAGAATTTAGGCCCTTTACGGGCAGCCCTGTATGCCCCGCGCCATCCTTTAGGTAGTGACCTAGATAAGTTATCGCGATCAGGCATTCACAAGCCTCCTACTTGAAAATACTGTAAATGTCGAAAAATGTCAATTTTTATAGTTTAATTTACTCTTAATATTTGACATTGACAAGTCCTGATCAGCAGTAATTAAAATATGCCGAACTGAACAGTTCGGCATATTTCATATTGTGACCCTGGAGAGGTTCGAACTCTCGACCTTCCGTTAGTGGTGCCAAGTTGAGGTACTGCCCCTCAAAAAGTCTTTGAACTTGACTCATACGGGTGCTCTATCCACTAAGCTACAGAGTCGTATCTACCTTATGGCTATTTTACAGCTAATTCGTGCTGAATGCAGTTCCGTAGACATCAAGAAAAGCTGCTGCCCGGTAGCGTTGATGTGTTTACCCGGTACCGCCCTGTCCGGTTCGCCGCGGGCTCGAGCCCCTCGAGCTGCCCCAGCGCGACGAGCCGTTGCAACGCCTCTGCTGCATTCCGGTGCGAGATGCCCAGCAGCCCCTCGAGCTGCCTGACCGATACCTCTACCTCACCGTAAGGCTCGAGATAGAGATAAACGAGCTTCGCTGTCTGATTCTCCGCTAGCAACCGTTCGGGGAGTGCCAGCGCCTGCACCTCGGGCTGACCACCTGGTGAACCGCTCGAGGCCCCTACTGGTGTCCCTCGGCTGTTACTGAGCCCAAGCCCCCGCAACCTCTTGAGTGAGAGCGAAACCGCCCCCTGGGAGATACCTAATGCTCTGGCAATCTGCCGTTGAGAATAAGCCACAAGCTGCCCGGGCTCTAGCCAGAGGTAAAGCAGTTTAACGATAACGCTCTCGTTTTTAAGCTCGGCAAGTATAGGGGTCAGCGTGGCGAGTTCGGGGATACCAACTTCCTTTCTTCTCCCCTGTCAGCTGTGGTGCGCGCACCACAGCTGACAGGGGAGCTTCAGAGTTTACTACATGGGTAAAGGGTTCGTATTGGCGCTAGAACCGGGGAAAGGGTTTAGTATTCACCCATTAGCATGACCACGCGCTCTTGTCCATTCTGCTGGAGGTAGAGCTTGATCTGCTCGAGCGGAAAGTCCGTCCAGGGGATGCTCTGCTCGTGGTAGCTGGTTTGGGGTTCGCGGCCATCATGAATGACGACGGCGGCGCGGCGGTTGTCTTGGACGCTCAGCTCGAGGACAGCAAACTCGTCGGTAACTTTGGGCAGCACGCTCCAGATGATGTCCAGCAGCCAGTACGCCCCGGCTTCGTCGGCTAGGTATTTCGCGCCGTCGGTCGCCAGCAGGCCGGGGTGCGTTCGGTGGTAGCGTTCGGTGCCGCTGAACTGTGCCAAATTCCTGCACAGCTCGTCGGAAGTGGTGGGGCGCTTCATCGCGCCCCCTCCGGTTCTTGTTGCAGTTCGTCTAGGGTGTCGCTCTCGGCGGCGTTCAGCTCAGCCATCAGCGCCTCGAGATCAGCTTCGCGGTCGGCCCACACCTCGATGTCCAGGGGAAGAGTAAAAGGGGGCGTCATGCCACCCCCTCCAAGACTCTCTGCACTTCTAACAGGCGCAGCTTATAGCGTAGGCAGTCCCAGCTCGTGCGGGCTTGCTCGAGGTCTCGTCTCGCTTCGTTCAGTGTCACCTCGAGCCCGAGTAGCTCGGTGTGCTCGTCAAACAACTTGAGCCGCAGCGCCGCGTCCCTAGCTTCGGCGTTTTTGCGGTCGATGCCCTTTTGCAGTAGCTCGGCACGTTTGAACTCTAAGGTGCATTTCGCTTCTGCCAGGGCGTTCGCCGCGTCGGTATAGCTGGCCTGGGCGTCACTCAAGCGGTCGCAAGCTCGATCAAACGTCTGGGGCGCTAGGAAGGTAAGGGGGGCGCTCATGCCGCCCCTCCAACTTCTAACAAGCGCAGTTGAACCTTCAGATACTCGAGGTTGAGTTGTGCCTGCTCGATTCGGGTCTCAAGCGTAAGAAGCTCGGGTTCTAACTCTTTCTGTCTGGCTTGATTGAAGCCGTTGCCCCGGCTTACCGTTCTCTGCTCCAGCGTCGCCTCTAAGCGCCTCTCTAACAGGTTGTGTAACTGGTGATGGGCTTCTTCTATCTTGTGCGCGAGGTCGATCAGGGGGGTACTCATACCCTCCCCTCCTGATTCCCTTTGCCCTGCTCGATGGTTTGCAGCTCGGCGTCGATTCTCTCGACTTTAGCCGCGACGCCGTAAGGCTGAGACTCAAAACACATACGGCGCTCTAAACGCTTTCGTACCTGTAACAGCTCGAGTTGACGCTTGGTAATGGGGGCAGTAAGGTGAAACATAGCATCTCCTTCTGGGAGTTGTGGATGAAGGTCACGCATACTTTCGACGGTTGGCGTGGCCTTCGGCTTTTGTTCGGGGCTAATCTCTAACCTCCTCTGTCAAGCTTCGGTATTCGGTTTTCAATGTCCTCAGTAGCTCGGCTAACTGATTAAATAATAGCACATAGTGGCTAGGATGTCAAGCTTTTTGGGGCCTAAAGAGGCGTACTAGACGGTATAAATACGTTTTTGCTGTGTTCTCGCTCACTTTGGTTTGCACCATGTCCGGCGCGTCTCTTTTAGGCGCTGCTTGGAATCAGGCTCCGGCGCGTCGGTTTACAGCTTGAGCCTTATCTCGGGGACAGTGAGGCAAGCTAACCGCATGTTGCAGGTTTGGCTTTTCTCCTTTCCCTGGGCTTTTGACTTTTTCTGGGAGACAGTGCCGACCAGTGAGCCGTACAAGCTGTGGCATGATTTTCGCCGGTACACCATGACGATGTGGCTACAAAGACGTTGTAACCTGAGTTATTCATGAAGCATCACCGCAAGCCAGCAAGAGCAGCGTATAGATGGCGTACTGAGCACGTTGTCGTGCCTATACGGGTATCCAGAAGGCGTTTGGACCGGATACCCGATCTTGATCTCGAGGCGCAGGAACGGGTGTTAAAGGCTCTTAGGAAAAGCTTGTTAGATGACCCACACAGACCAGTCAACTAGACTCAAGCGGCTCGCGCCCCCTTACCTCGAGGTTTGGGAGCAAGACAGCCGTAACCCGGAGCTTTATCACTATGAAGGTGAAACGTTGACGAACGCTGCGCTGCACCGACGTGTGGACAGGTCGCCAGGACTAACGGTAGTCCGTCTTGACCGATCCGTCATGCCATACAAAGCCGGTAACATAGCACCGAGAAGAGGGTAGAACACGGGCGATGTTAGGACTCGAGTCACGAGCGCCTAGTAGAATGGGTTCCCCTAAGCGACCAAAGTTTTTAACCGCTACCACGTCTGTCAACCCCTGCTTTTTGGGTTGACAGACAGCTGCTGCCCAGCGTTCTTGCGCACTGCTGAGAGACCGTGGACACATGCCGGGGAAGTGAGCGCGGGGTTGGCGAAGCTTCCCCGGCCTGGCCCGCGCCGAGCGGCAATGGATAGATTCGTCATCCCTTTGTCGATTAGTCGTTTGAGCCTCAAGAGAACCTGGCGTCAAGAGTAACTCTTCTTCAAAATACAAGAAGTTTGATAGTGAAGTATCGTTCGGTACCGAGACAGCCTATTCCATCCGGCGGGCCTGATTTAACAATTGGTAATCAGTTCAGTTCCCGCCACGCTGTAAGTGCAGCACGCATCCCCTGTACGGCTAAATCTGCATAATCGGCGTTACCTTGCCGTAAATCGTGCGCTAGAAAACCCATCATCACAGCGACCTGCTCAATCAGTACCCGCTGGTAAAAATCTTTGGCGAACGGGCCCGCGTGGAGGCCGGTGTAAGTCGGCTCGAGCCATGCCAGCAGCGCGTCCGGGTGATACATGTTCAGCACCGCAACGTCCAGCTCACGCGGGCCACCCTGACACATTCCAAAGTCGATGATTCCGGTTATTTTTAAGGTGTCGTCTACGAAAATATGATCCATCCCGAGATCGCCATGACAGAGTACCGGAGTGGGAGCAGCAAGTGTCGGCATCGTCTTAACGATAGCCAGCAACGCGTCTGTCTCGGTTTCGGTCAGCCCGGCACCTTGCTGCAAGACCGGAACGTCCGAGGCGCGGTCACGAACCATAGCAGCGGCGCGGCTCTGCCAATCGGAATGTTCCCAGCTTTCACCGATGCGCTTGCCCCAACCACCGACTCCGATACCGTGCAGTAACCCTAAAACCTCGCCCACCGAACTCACCACCTGCTTTTGAGACGTTTCATCAAGCTCAGGCCACATTTCGCCGAGAGGTTTTCCGGGAACAGACGCTAGTATCATCACCTCGAGCGGTTTTTCAGCTTCCAGCGTTGTTACGGCGTAGACTTCAGGCACCGGTACACCCGCGCGGAGGCACGCCCTCAGCGCCCACGCTTCGTTGTCAAACATCGCTTCAGAGCGCCGGTTGATACGGACAAAAACGTTTGGTGCCGCCATAAACTCAGCGCGGTAAACCTCGTTAGCGTAGCCTTGAGTAATGCGCTCGAGGCTTACTACTTCAGCGCCCATCACCTGTTCGGTAAGCGCGACGAGCTGGTCTTTTGGCGCTGCTACAGAGCTATGAAACGCTGTTAAAAAGTCGTCGGTCATCTGTCCTCCAAACTAAGGTAATTACTGTACCAGAGCCGCCAGTGCTTCACGCCGTACCCTTTCGTTAAGGCCAGACCTATCCCTTTTGTTTTTGCCTGCCGAAGTCGAGGTTCGCGTAGACGCCGTAATGGTCGCTAGGGACCACCTGCAGCTGAGGTGTCGGGTGGGTGCCAAAAATGCCAGCGTCTGACACGCCAGGGTAGGGCAAGCCTGTGTTGAAAACATCCCGTAAGAGTATCCAGTCAACCCGCATCGGAATCTCGAGCGTCGGCGCGTCCTGCCAGCGCGGGTTGCGCCAGAAGTCGAGCGTCGGCTCGGGCGATCCGCCGCCCCGCTCGGCGTGGAGACGCGCGAGATCATGCCAGCCAGCGCCGGGTGCTCTACTTAATAGCGTCTGCTGGTCTTTCAAGAAGCGGTAGATGCTCGAGTCCAGGGTGGCGTTGAAGTCGCCGCACAGCATCTCATAGCACCCCGCCTCCGAGCGTGCCTCGATCCAAGCCACGACCTGCGCGATCTGCGCTTCCCTAACGGCGATGTTCTCCCAGTCCAGATGGACGTTTGTGATTGCGACCTCGATGTTGCCGACGCTCACACGTGCCCGGAGCCCGCAGTTCACCAGGGCCGGTAACTCGGTGTCCCATCCAGCCTCGACGAAGCGCAGCGGCTGCTTGCTGAGGAACGCCAAGCCTTCACCCGGATCGTCTGGGTAGAGCCGAGTCTCGACGTAATCGTAACTGCACCGCTTTGCAAGGTAGTTAGCAGCGTCTCGCCCGTCGTGCTCCCCTACCCGCGCCGCCACCTCTTGCAGGGCAACGACGTCGGCGTCGAGGCGCACGAGTTCCTCGCCCGCTGCGTCCAACCGTTCCAGCCAGCGGACAGGTGCATTCCAAAGGTTATAGGTTGCAATTCTCATGGGTCTACCGGTTCCGTCAAGTTGTTTGCGAAATCGACTTTCCCGAGAATATCGCCTGTATAAGCCGTACTCTAAATTGGCTTTCCATCGCTTTTGAGTTGCATACTGATGCGTTTTTTAGCATATAATTGCGCCCAGAGCCGCGAAACCTGAACAACTTGACGGAACGGGGTCTACCTTATACAGGTTATGAAGGTCTCTTGCCCGTTAAGTTCGTAAGCTTCGTCAAAGCGGTTTCTGCTCTCGTTTAGCACGCTTAATTTTTAGGCTGCACACATCAACTTTAGACTGTTTGGACGTTCGAGAACTCTGCTTACGAATACCTGTTCTTCAAAATAGCTACGCTAATGCACCAGCATCGTAGTACAGATTAAGACTTTCAAACTTGTACTATTTTCTACACGAACTCTTACATAACACCGCATATCGATGGGTAGAGGCCGCCCACTCTACAGAATGGTAGAGGAAAGTAGCAAAGCCCTAGCAGATGTGAGAGCGGCAAGTCTTATGCACGTTCAGCCGCGAGAACCTCTCCAGTACAGCACAAGGCCACTACGTCGAGCTGACGGGCGTTCACTTCGTGCAGCTAAGAGGGTGACACCGGAAAGCACGAGGCACACAGGGGTATAGAAAGACAAGTTCAGCCGGTAAAACCTGGTACCCCTTTCTCCCGTGAGTGCTTTGCTCACCCCGGATACGCCACGTGTCAGCAGTCCGGCAGAGATTAAGAGGGTACCGAACTGAAGCGTCCAAAAAGGGATGAGGCGTCCGATTCGACCCAAACGCTGTACCCGTGCCGTGAGCGTCAACGCACCCAGAAACAAAGCGCTCGCAAGTGGCACCAAAATGCTGGGTGTGAAGACCGGTTTGTCCGTATCGAGGATGATCTGAGGCAGTTCATCTGCGTTCTTCGCGGGCCAACGTCCACCCGCCGCCCAGTAAAGGTGCAAAGCACCATCGGCGGCCAAGACCACCGCAACTAACAAGCCTGCGTGTTGTTTCGTTCGTTCTCGCATGTTGTCTCCGTTGGGCCGAGTTGCTCTCGGGGTTCAAGGAGCCCGTGCTCTCCGTTGGAGTGCTCAGTGCCCCAAAAAGTCTTCAATGACCGCCGCTACCCGGGCAGGCTGGTCTTCGTGAACGACGTGCCCCGCTCCCTTCACCTCAACGATCCTGGCCGCAGGGACCAGTTGCCGCCAGCGCTGAAGTTGAGTCGTGGTATCAAGGACGGTATCTTGCATTCCCCAGACGACAAGAGTTGGTACTCTTAAGTTAGGCAGCCGTCGTTCAGTTTCATTCCAGTCGAGGTTCCGTTCCAGTACCCACTGAGAGATAAGATTGTGGTGGCGGCGGTAGGGAATCCAGGTCTCCCTCACCATTTCGTCTGTGACTTCACGGTGGACGAGTACCCTGCTCAGCGAGGATTTGACGTCATCCTCTGAAGAAAAGAGTTTAATGGCAAGTTCTCCGATGACCGGCCACTTGGTGAGTTCCCACTTCCACGAGTCAGGAAGGTCCATGCCGGTGCCGTTCAGGGAGACGAGCTTGTCTACGCGACTCGGATGCTTTTCGGCGAAGTATAGGGCGTACCCGCCTCCCCAAGAGTTTCCGATGAATGTCGCTTTGGGGATGGCTAATTTGTCCATGAAGGCCAGGAGCATCCGGTCGATGGCGTCCAGGGTGTAGAGCTGGTTGTAGTTCGGGGTGGTGGCAAGAGGCGTCGTGTAACCGTCCCCGGGTGGGTCGAGAACATAAACAGAGTAATTTGGAGCGAGGGCAGCGGCGAGTTCGCGGAAGCTGTACGTCGATCCGCCCCCGCCTGGGATAAGGATGACAGGTGCGCCTGTACCTACATGAACGTAGTGCAACCGAAAGTCCTTTAGGTCAACGTAATGGCTCACGCCTTGCTGTCCCAGCTCCGCCAAGTAGGAAGACTGCTGCGTTGTCTCCGCTGGCATGTAAACGTATGCCCCATAGAGCATGGTGCCCACGAAAGCTGTCAAGACGAGCAGGAGCACTGTACCGGGCCAGCGCCACCTGCTGTGGTGTTTTCGTGTGGGGCGCTCGGCGTTGGAGGTGCCCGTGGTGGTACTGCGCGAGGGGGGTAGGGTGTGCTGCGCTTCGCTCATAGTAGGGTGTTCCGTTCTGCATTCTTTTGGATTGCTGTTTGAATAGAGGGTGTGCTTGGATTGCGGTACGAAAGTCAGGGAGTGGGGTTAAGCTTTTTAGCCAGTAGAACTTGCACGACGTGTTGTTTGCGCTGTATAAGGAACGCTGGATCATGGGTGTCGATTCCGAGGGGTTTAAGGAACGTCGTGGCGTGAGCCAGTGGGAACCAGCACAGCGCAGTCAGATCGATAAGGAACTGTTCGGCATTGCCTTGCCAGTGGAGTTCTTTGTGGAGAACGTCGAGGGCGTCCCGAAGAAACTCTAGTAACGCAGGGAGGTCGCCGAGATGCTGACCTCCGTGGAGCGCCTCCCACTCGGTCATCCGAATGAACATGGGGTTAGTGACGAGGAAGTCGAAGACGCTTTCAATGGCGAACTCGAGCAGGTCTTGGGCGTCCGTGTGGGGTTGTCGAGCTCGCGCGCGGAGCACCGTGACTAATTCTCGCGACCGCGCGAAGCTGCGCTCGAGAACGGCCTGGTAGAGTCCTTCTTTGGAGCCGAAAAAATAGCCTGGCGTACCGCGCGCCACGCTAGCTTTGTCGCAGATAGCTTGCAAGCTGGTAGCGTCGTACCCTTTGTCAGCGAAGAGCACTTCTGCGGCGGTGAGGATGGCTGTTTTGCTGGCTTCAGCGGCGAGAATCTTGCGTGAGGTGGTGGGTGCGGTCATGGTTGCTCATTCCTTATCTTAGTAGAGTCTCCATTTATATCTTCGCTGATTGTACAGCATAGGTGGAGTACATTCAAGTCTTGGGCCTCACCGTATAAATCCGGGAGAATTGTACGGTAAGCGCAAACCGACGTATCATCACTTTGACGAAATACGTGAGGCACACATTGATACGTTGACGGCAGTTCAAGCGAAGAACCACTACGAGCCGATTAGGAAGACGACGGGGTTTCGCCTTGAGTTCTCCCTGATTGGGCTTCGCGCTTGACACTGACATCCAGACCGAGCTAGTCAATCAATGGGGGAACTCTCCCGAAAACAACCTTCTTCGGTCATATAGTGCGATTTGAACCTGTACTATACAGCCTTAAAGCGATTTTCTTAGCTGGTAGCGAACGATCTTTTTCGGGAAAGTTGCAACCACGATGTAACTCTAGGGGATGCACAGGAGTGGCTGTGGGCATTTTGAAGGACTACCAGAAAAAGGGTAGACGCTGTTACCGTCGCGTTAGCGTACAGTCCTCCCTGTTTTATACGGTGAGGCCAGCTATCGCGCTGCGCCCGCCGTCACCGCGGCTGGTAGAGGTGAAGCGCAGTGCCGTTCGCGTACGTCGTCGCAGCGAGAACATCGAAGTGCAGAGCGTCCGGAAGGTCGCGGAACAAGGGCTTGCCGCCGCCATAGGCGACTGGCAGGGTCACGATGGCGTATTCATCGATGAGTCCAGCCCTTGCTAGGGACTGGGCAAACTGCGCGCCGCCCCAAGCGATGATTTCCCCGCCAGGCTGGCTCCGTAGGGACGCGATCTCGTCTGCGAGGTCACCACGCGCGATTGAGGAGTCGGGCCAGCTGACTCCTTCAAGCGTCTTGGAGAACACAACTTTGGGGATTTCGTTCATCGGCGCGGCGTAATCGTCGGTTGAGGTTGGCCAAGTCGATGCCATCTCTTCATAGGTTACTCGTCCCATGATGTGTGTTCCGGCGCGGCGGATGCGCTCGAGTTTCCAACGCTTCAGTTCGGCCGGTTCGGAGAGCCCGCCGACGACTAGCTCTGTAGGCGCGACCACGTACCCGTCAAACGACGCGGTCATGATCAGGACCACCTTACGCATGTCTATCCTCCTTGATCCGTCGCACCACGCGCAATTTGCGTACGCCGGTGTCCCGATAGTCCACACCTAAAAAGCCTTCTCATGACATGAGCTACCTCCAAGACACAATTTTAGCAAAGTTGTAACTGTATTGCTTCTCGAATCTTGCGCGTTTATTGTGCCCGGACTTCTTCGGCTACCACGCCGCCTTGCTGCGGCAGCGTTCACCTCTAGCGTGGCGTCATCTTTCGGGTCGTCGCTCAGTGTTCCGCCTCAGAGAAGTAACTGGTAAAATCCATAGGTAGCCTGAAATATCTATAAGTTGCGGAGACTCCTACTCAATCGGTTCACCCTCCACGTCATACGCATTGGCGTGACGCTCAGCTGCGGTAATAGGACGCTATTGGCGAACTCAGGTTAAAAAGATGTTAGTGAAAGTTTAGAAGCAAATGCTCGAACGAGACACCCTACACCTCTTGAAACTCAAATCGTAACTTTCTGTTCAAATGTGCCCGCTGGTCGACTTTGTGACAAGTCGCATACAACCCGATTTTGCAACTTCTACTTCTGGTTCATCCTATGAAGTACGCGAACCGCGAGCGGTAGGAGTATTGTTGAACAAACTCAGATGTGCTTCTGCAACGAATCGGACGAAAAGGCGAGCGAACTCTTGACGCTCCGCGTCCGGCCAGCTGGCCGTAACCGCCTCGAAGACAGAACGCTGGTAGCTGCTAGCCGCTGAAGCGAGCGCGCGACCGTCTTGGGTGAGTTCAAGTAAACTGCGACGACCGTCAGCCTGTGAAGCTGCTCGAGCCAGTAGTCCATCTCTAACCGCGTCAGCTATGACACGGCTTGCGGTTGATGGGTCAAGCCCGAGGTACTGCGCTACGGTTCCCACCGTTATCTCTTGAGCGGACTCTAGACCTGCCTCTACCGCCTGCACCGCTAGAATCTGCGACAATTCAACGCCGCTCTCAGTTCGCCCTACTAAACTCTGTGGCAGCGATTGCCTACCGAAGAACCGTCCCAACCTGAACAGCGCTTTACCCGCTTCACCCGATGGCGATAGAGGGTCAGGCACTCCGGAAATGTTCGCTTGTTTCATCGTTACATTTTACCTCTAGACACATGTCGACCAAAGGTATATGCTCTACCTAGTTTAATGTGTGTACGATACATACATATTTATATGGCATATAACAATGAGAGGTGACATCTGATGAGTAGTTACGGACATATCTTTGCGATTTCGACTACAGGCGTGCTGGGCGAGGCGACGCGAGCTCTGAGCACAGCAGCGGGGGCTCTAACGGCAATGGCTAAAAATAAAGCAGCCCTCGAACATCTCGCGGAAAGTTTGGACAACCCGACGCTCGTCTATCGTCCTTTGGTTGCCGACCCTCACCGAACCGGAGACGTCATAGCCCACTTCAAGCAAGCAATGCACTATGCTCCTATTGACCTGGTGCTCGCAAATATACCGCCGAGTGCACACGACAGTAGTTACGCGGTGACCAAGCTACTCGCGGAAATCTCCCCCGACACACGGATATTCCACGTCCTCAGCAGTGCCGCTTACGAAGATCCCTTCGACAAGCTCGAGCTGCCCTTGACGCACTTTCGGGAGGTTAATCCCAATTACCACCAGATCATTCTTGGCTTCGTCAAAGAGGAAAAGTCACGGCGGGAGCTTTCCAGCACCGAGATCGCGCGCGGTGTCGAACAGGCAGTCGCACAGCCACAACCCTGTTCGTTAATCGGAACCGTTACAACTTGAACTTGGATCCGTGGGGAACACGTGTCTAAGTGAGCCTCATCAATTCCTTTTATAAGCACCAGGTAAACGTTCTAAACGTATAAGCTGCCTTCCCACGTCGTCGCCTCGCAAAAGAAAGCGTGAACAAAATGACCTCGGATGTAAGCAACTCGACAGAAAACAGCGGCCCGAGCATGACTCGCTCTCAGCGGCTTTTATCACTCAGCGCACTACTCCTCGCCATGCTGATGGCGTCGCTCGATCAGAACATTGTTGCCACGGCCCTGCCCACTATCGTTGGAGAGTTGGGCGGGCTGCGCTACTTCGCCTGGGTCACAACGGCCTACATCCTCGCAGTTAGCATCACCACGCCGCTGTACGGCAAGCTTGGCGACCTTTACGGACGTAAACCCCTTTTTCTTTTTGCCCTCGCCGCGTTCCTGCTGGGCTCGGCTCTTTCTGGCGTGGCGCAGTCGATGGGGCAGCTTATCGGCTTCAGGGTACTGCAAGGGGTTGGCGGTGGCGGGCTTATCATCTCAGCTGCCACAGTCTATGCCGAATTGTTCGAGCCCGAAGACCGCTCCCGATACCAGGGATGGTTCACCGCCGTGTTCGGCGCTTCTTCGGTGGCGGGGCCGTTGCTGGGCGGCGTCATTACAGATGTTTTAGGTTGGCGCTGGGTGTTCTACTTTAACCTCCCATTAGGTGCGCTCGCCTTGGCTATCGCCATAACACAGTTGCGACTTCCCCGTCCTCACGGAAAACCGCGTATCGACATCCTTGGCGCTCTCCTGCTCGGCGGTTTCGTAACCTGTTTGACGTTACTTACGGGCTGGGCGGGGACGACGTACCCCTGGCGCTCACCTACGATTCTTGGTCTGGCCGCCGCCGCGCTCGGCCTGTTCATTATCTGGCTAGTGGTCGAGCATTCGACCAAGGATCCGATCATCCCACTCCGGCTCTTCCGTAACCCTTCGCTCAGTGTGGCCAACGCAGTAACTTTCCTAAGCGGATTTTCGCTCTTCGGAGGCGTCTTCTTCGTGCCGCTGTTTTTGCAGTACGTTACCGGCGTCAGCGCTACCAGCTCCGGGTTGCTGCTGCTGCCCCTCACAGCGGGTCTCCTGGTAGTATCGCTCACCTCGAGCGTCATCACCCGGGTCGGCGGCCTTAAGTGGTTCGGGGTAGTGGGGATGGGCTTCGCGCTCGCCGGTATGGCTCTGCTGGCGACGATGACGGTGGACACCGGTCAGCTTACCTCCGGGGCGTATCTGGTGCTACTTGGAATCGGTTTCGGCCTGACCATGCAGATTTACACTCTGGCCGTGCAGAACAGCGCACCCAGGACGGACATGGGTGCGGCGATCTCGACCTTAACCTTCGCGTGCCAAGTGGGCGGCGCTCTCGGGGCAGCGGTGTTCGGCGCGATCTTTGGAAACCAGTTAAGTGCTTCTCTTGCTGCGCGCCTCCCTGCCTCGTTCGTCGACCGCTTGCCAGACGACGGGTCACTCACGCCTGAAGCTTTGGGGAATTTGCCTGTTGCTCTAAAAACTAACACCGTCTCGGCCTATGCGGACGCGCTCACAAGCGTTTACTTCGTTGCAGCATTGGTACTCGCCGCTGGCTTTGTGGTTTCACTTTTTTTGAGGCGAATACCGCTCAGTTCGACACCCGTTCCAGTATCTGGGCATTCACAAGTACAAGAATAGGATTTAGACATCAATCATAAAAGGAGTCGCCATTCCTGAGCATGACTTGGGAAACCTCGCTTTACCTTCCACTTTTTTGCTGTATGGAACCTCGATAACGGCTTCTTTCGCTAATACAGTTTGAACTTCTTAGCGCTAATGCACTTGTCTGTACGGCTTGATTGCCCTGCAGCCCAACAAGCCAGGTTACGAGAACGTTGCCTAAACCTATTGCTCTTGAAACGTGTTGTGCAAAAGGTTTAGGCAAGGCAATTTGTGCGTCTCTGAGATAATCTAAGTAACATTGCCCAAAAATTCGTTTATGCGACGTCACTTCCTTCGTGAGAGCCATGTCCAAATCCTGTTCCGTTAGTTGTTGTAGCCCAAAACCTGCTCACGCACATGAATAAGCATCCACTCGGCCTGCCAGACGCGCCCGCGCTCTAAGCTCGAGCGGACGTGGAGCGCGTAAACCCAACCCAAGCCGATGAGTTCATCCGCGTCAGGGTGCTGCTGGGGGTCGGTCACCAGCCTCTCCGAAGAGCTGCCGGAAGGTCGAAGCTGTCGCGCGAAAGTCGAGCGGGGCCGGAAGGCAATATCAACCTAGAGTGTGTCCGCGAGCAGGTAGACGCGGACGCATGATGGACCGCGCCACACGTCGAGGTGATGGACGGTTCCGTGGTCGCGGTACATTGCTTCGGTCAAGTCGGCCATGACCTCAGACATGTCGGACGGTTCAGCAAGGCCGAGTGCCAGGTCGATATCCGACCACCGGTCTTCCTGTCCGACAGAAGCCGAGCCGACGATAGCGGCGGCGGTGACGCGGTCATTACCGCGCGCCTTAGAAACGAGAGTCTCGTGCAGCCGTTCTCGCGTTTCGGGTGTGAATATCCGGTCAGCCATAGCCACTTTGGTAACTGGGCAAGTTTACCAGGTGAACTCGGTGAACGGTTCAGTGCAACGTTTTCGGCGAGATACTGTTTCCTAATTCAATCCTCTGCCTTTTTGAAGGTGTAAACGCCCTTGTCTACAAGGCTTTATGTCAATCCATTGGAGCCTCAGCATAATTTGGAAGCAGTATCTCGGCGAGACTGTTTCAGCTAAGCTTCTTACGCTCAGGCATAAAACAGCCCCGTTCTACTTTTGCGATGAGAAGCGCGGGGCTGACCCCCGGAGGGGAAACGCAGGGTAGCAAACATTTAACTGTAAAGCGTGAAGTGGTGCTCTCTAGCCTCGGTCTTCAGCAAGCCCAACAGTTACGCTAACTTACGCTTATCGTAATAAAGATTAAGACGCTTTAACCTGTTCGGAAGACTCGAGCTTAAACGTAAGATGTGGCCAGGCATTATGTTAAATATCAAACGTTATAATTCACATAGAAGAATGAAGACTTATCATCACCTATTTGGCTTCACAGATTGCCGCTTATGATGCAAAATGAAGTATCCGAAGCAATAAAAAGTGGTGCATCAGGAGTAACAAGTAACCAAAGCGTTATCCCGGTAAGATGGTGTAAGGAGGAACTCATGAGAACCTCAGTGGCACTAAACGACGAAACAGTCCAAGAGCTACTCGAGGTCACCAACACCACTAATACGACCCAGGCCGTCAGCACTGCGGTCAACGAATACTTGAGGAGGCGCAGGCTCGACCGCTTTCGTGCTCTCAGAGGTAAGGTCGAGATCATCAGCAACGAGGAGATCGAAGCGGTAGAATTAGGTGAACTCGAGCAAGGTGGCTGAGATCCTGATCGACGCAAGCGCCTGGATCGCCTTCTTCCGAGGGCATGATCGAGCTGGAGGTACTGCAAAACGTCCGCCCAGGCGAGGAGGACGTGCGAAGCCTTATGCACTCCGCACTCCGGCTCAGGACCGAACAGGTCGACTAGGTCGGCCGACTTGACGAATTCTAGATTCATTTTCCTCTGGGTGTGCGAAACGTCCTTCACGATTAATTCCAGCAACGTGTCTAGACGCTGCCGATAGAGGTTGTTAACGCCGTCGTTGAGATACGTACCGAGTAAGGTTCCAACGCCAGGTAAAAGTTGCATCAGGGTTGCGCTGGCTTGACTTAGATTTTCGGCCGGGCGGTTAGCTTGGTAGGTCTCGAGCGCTTGCTCCGGGCTGGGGAGCGCATGCTCGCTATCTTTACTGTCGTCCGTGCTTCATAATAAATGACGAGCATGGTCTATCCGTGGGCGCGCTACTGGTACCCCCGAGACGAGCAGGTACACGCCGAAAGCGGGATCCTTTGGCTGCCGACGGGTCAATACACGACCCACCTTCGGTCGGACGTTGCGACGCTCGACGCTTTAAGCCAGCACAACTGTCTGGTCCTCCTGGGTGAGCCGGGAGCGGGGAAAACCCACGCGGTTAACGAGTATAAGGATGGCGTCAGGGACGGAGCGCGCTTTACCAAGGTGGACCTTGGGCAACTCGGTGACGCCTCTGACGTTCGCCAAGAGCTGTTTCACAGCGGTGCTTTCCAAAATTGGTTACAGGGGAACTACGACCTGCACCTTGTCCTCGACAGCTTCGATGAATGCGCCGTGACAGTCGGCAAGCTGGGCACTCTGATAACGAGGGAGCTTGGCAAGCATCTGCCCACCGCGACGTTCACCCAAAGTGAGTACGACGAGCATAAAGACCGCTTTCCGGATGCACCCCAGGACCCAGCGTCCTTCGCCAGCAGAGTTGACGAGGATAGGTGGTCGATTGACCTGTCTCTACAAAGCAGCACCGAGTCGTTGTCGGCTCAACTGCGCGATTGGCTGAAAACAAAAACGCGAGCGTCGCGCCTTTACCTGCGCGCGGTATGCCGCACGGCTGATTTCCCTGAAACATTTGAGAAGGATCTTGCAGAACTTTTTGGCAGCGTCGGGGTTTTTCTCCTCGCCCCTTTACGCCGCGAAGATATAGAGCTTGCCGCGTGGCGTCACGGGTTGGATACCGAACAATTCATGACGGAGGTTTGGCGCCACGACGTTGCCCCTCTAGCCGGGAACCCGGTCACCCTGAGCCTCCTTATCCACGAATTCGAAAGTTCCGGAAACCTGTCAGCAGGCTACGAAAGCCTTTTTGTACGAGGCAGCTTAAGACTTTGTAAAGAGCATAGCCGGAGCCGCCTCGAGAGCGGTCACGTAAGCGATCTCGATGAGGAGCAGCTTTTGCGCATCGCTGCCCGCATCGCCGCTGTTTTGACCTTCAGCAACCGCGAGAACGTGTTCACCGCGGATGATCTCGACGCTAAACCTTTAGACCTTTCGCCGTCCGAAGTGTACGGCCGTACCGAAAAGGCTCACGATACCGTTTTCGACGTCAACTCAAAAGGGGTCAGAGAAGTGCTTAGCCGGGGAATCTTTTCTGACCGTGGCCGGGGACGCAGAGGCTTTGTCCACCGACAGTTCCGTGAATTTCTAGCTGCCTGGTACTTAAAACAACGCGAACTCCCGGTAAGCCAGCTGATGAACTTGCTCCTGCATCCGGCAGACGGCAAGGTTATTCCGCAACTCGCCGAAACGGCAGCGTTCCTTGCCGCCTTGATTCCGGAAGTGTTCGAGGGCCTCCTCGCGGTTGATCCGGAAGTGCTGCTCCGTAGCACCCTGGCAAGTCTTCCGCACGAGACACGGGCAAAATTGGCAGACACGCTGTTACGTCAGTACGAAGCGAATCCGCTCCCATCCCTAATGCAGGGCGTATACGGGCGTCTAAACCAGCTAAAACACCCGGGGCTCGCGGGCCAACTCCGTCCGTACCTCGCCCGCCCGCAAGACTTTGAGACCCGGACCTTTGCAATGCGGGTCGCCAGAGAGTGCGACGTCCGCGAGCTCGCCTCAGAGCTTGTAACGGTCGCCCTCGACGCCGCTGAAGAGTACAGCTTGAGAACGCTGGCCGCGGCCGTGGCCGCTGAACTTGGCGACTCACAAAACAAGCTTTTGCTGCGGCCGCTCCTCGATGATGCCGACAACCCGAACGATGAACTCAGAGGGGTCGCGTTGCAAGCGCTATGGCCAGAACACCTCGGTGCCTCGGAGCTGTTCGAGCACCTCGGGACGCCGAAGCGTTCCGGTGTCGTGGGGGCCTACAGCATCTTCCTGGGCAAGTACGCGTCCATAGAAGGTTTGTATCCCGGCTTCGCCAGCTTCCTCAAAGACGATGAGCTGACGCTAGCGCTCGACTGGATGTACGAGGCTGAAGAGGTCAACAGCACCGGGGACGAACTGCGCGTAGCAGCCGACACGGTCATGTCTAGGGCGTGGCGCGTCTTCGACACGCCGGAGGTGGCAAGGCGTTTCGCCCGTAACGCCTTGCGCCGAATCAACGCCCATCTGAGGATCGTGGGGAACGAGTTGGACGGTGTCGAGCAGGCGTTCGTGTCGGAGTTGCAACAGCAACCGGCAAAGCGCCGGCGTCTTGTAAACTTGATGATCGATCAGCGCGACGAGCTCTTTAGCGTGATGAACTTCCTCGGGTATCAGCCTCCCCTCATCGGTAAGAACGAAGGTGACGTTCTTTGGCTTCTGGAGCGCCTGAAGCGCGCGGCGGAGCCGGATGAGCGTTACGCCTTTTCATATTTTCTCGAATACCTGCTAGACCCCACGATCCCTTCTATTCGAGACCCGATTCTGCAAGCGGCGCAGGAGGTGGAAGAACTCGGTAAGGTCCTCAACTTGAGACCCGTCGACCTCGATTCCGAACTGGCTGAGAAGTTGCGAAGACGTGAAGCGGGGCGGCGAGAGATGGAAGCGCGTCATGCCGCAGCCAGGGAAGGACTACCTGGTCCCGTTGCGGAACCGCTGAACAAAGCTCGCGACGCACTTACTGAGTTCAACCAAGGTGACCTGTCCGCTTGGGCAAGGGTGCTGTTTTACCTGTCCATGAAGCCGGGAGACACCGCCCACACTCGGGTACACGACCCTTACACCGAAACGCATCCGGGCTGGCTGCAAGCGCAGGAGGCACTTAAGGAGGACATCTTGAGAGCCGCCAGCTCATACCTCGTTAAAGGTTCACCCGAGGAGGAGAAGTGGAGGCGAAGCGGAGACGCGGTGATGTCCCCCGGCTATAGCGCCTTACGTCTCCTCCTGAGCGCTGCCCCGCAGGCTGCCGAGGCGGTACCCGACACCATCTACCAAATCTGGGCAGGTCCCGTCTTGGAAATACTGGAGGTTCCCAGTCAGACCGCCGACCCAACACTTGACATGGCGTGCGCGGTGTACGCTAAGGCTCCCGACGCTACACTCAATGCAGCGAGAGAGTTGCTCAAGCAAGAGGGCCACTACAGCTCGGTCATCCAGAAGCTTGGCCGCTGTTGGGATCACGGCATCGCCAGCATGTTCGAGGCTGAGCTTGACGGGGCCTTACCGCTCGAGTCCCGCCTCGAAATTTTGGCAGGGCTTTTGCAACAAGGCAGTGTGACTGCAAGGCAGTTCGCGGCGGACCGTCTGGAGCGACGGTCCGAGTCGGACGACGCTTTCAAAGAGGCCACAGCGGTTGCCGTCACGCTCTATACAACCGCTCCGGACCATGGCTGGACCACGCTCTGGCCAATCCTCCAAGCCGAGGAAAGATTCGGGCAAGCGTGGATAGATGACCTGCTCCACCGCCACTCCCACCTTTGGGCTACCCCGGTAAGGTTATCCGAGCCGGACGCTGCCGACCTGTTCATATGGCTCGAGCGGCGTTACCCGCACGCCGAGGACCCGAAGCACCCGAGTGGGGTTGTGTACTCACCGGAGCACCGCGACCGTATCGGGAGTTTCCGCGACGCCCTGCTTCGTAACCTCGAGGTGCGCGGCTCAGTTGAAGCGGTCGAGGAACTCAGGCGCGTCCAGCTAGAGCTTCCCGAGCTGAATTGGCTGCCGCAGGCCGTCGACGCTGCCTTGGCGGAGATGCGTAGGCAAACGTGGCGGTGGCACTCGCCCGAGGCTCTGCTGGAGGTTTTGTTCGATCCGGAAAAGCGTTACGTGCGGAACGCGGACGAGCTTTTAGACGTTGTTCTCGAGTCACTCCGCCGCATGGCAGGCAAATTGCAGCATCAGGAAACGCCCCTAGCGTCGTTTTTGTGGAATGAGTGGGAGATTGGTAACGACGGGGGGAAGAAAACTAAACGTTATAAACCCAAAGAGGAAGAGGCCCTTTCGGACTGGGTGAAGGTCCATCTTGAGGACGACCTTGCACACCGGGGCGTCGTTATCGGACGGGAGGTCAAAATTAGGAAGGGTGAGTACACCGATGTCCACGTCACTACCCATGAAAGGAAGGCTGACGGCTCAATCGGCGACCGTATCAAGGTCATTGTGGAGGTCAAAGGTTACTGGAACGGCGAGTTGAAGAAAGCGATGGCGACACAGCTGGTGGAGCGTTACCTGGCAGGCGACGATTGTAAACGGGGCGTTTACCTCGTGGGATGGTTTAACTCGGAAGAGTGGCCTGAGCGCCCGAGGAAAACCTGGGAGTTTGCCGAGGTCTTAAACGAGCTACAAGACCAGGCTAGTAAACTTTCAGTTGAAGGCGTCCGGGTAGAGGTCTTGATGGTCGATGCTTGTTACCGGTGATGGTCGTTTTCCAGGAGCGGGTCGACCTTTCGCGTTCGAATTGGCACGTTACATCTGGGCGTTAAGAATCAGCAAAAACGGACGCGCTCCGCTACACGCTTTGGTTGCAGTTTAGAACACTCGCCTCAGCGAGAGAGCAGCGCTAGAACCTTAGATATTAAGGTAAAATCTTCTTGTGAACGTATCCGTCCTACCGAAAACCGGACTCACGGAACCACGGCTGCACCAACCCGGAGGCGTCCACGGCGTCGCATCTCCCGTGCCCATCGCGCTAGCGTTGCACACATGCTATGCGCTCAATAAGGAAATGAAGGTGGACGGTAACCAAGATACGAACTACCACCAAGAGGTGCTGTTTGAGGACGCAACCGGAGCGGAGCAAAGCAGATGTCCATGACGGGGAAAGCAGCCGAAGGCCATGCTCACAGATCCACCGGGCAAGGCGTTGTTGACCGACCGGGCGTGACCGCTGATCGGAGATTGGATGTCCTGTTTAAAGAGCGCTTCCACGGAGCCGTCAACATTCGCGGCATCCGCTATCAGCTGCTCTATACGCTGCTGCGCGCGTTCGATCTCTACGGCGAGGCAACCTCGCTGACCTTTGAAGGCATCGAAGACCTCGACCTCAAAGGTTTCGCGCTAGGAAACCTTTTCGTTCAAGTTAAGTCCGCCGACCGTCCCTGGAACTGGGCGAAGCTTAAAGAGCCTTTAAGTAACTTTCTCGAGGCTTCACGTGCCGATCCGTCAAGTCGTTTCCAGGTAGTGTTCAGCTTCCCGCTGCGTGGGGACATCGCAGCCCTGGCGCACCGAGCTTCCCTTTCCACGGCCGAGAAAACAAAGATCGAATCCAAATTTCGCTCCCTCTGCCGAAACATCGATGCGTCAGAAACTGAAGTTGAAGCACTGCTCTCAACGCTCACCATCTCATCTGCACCTGAGGACGGGATCTGGTACCAGTTGAGGCAGGCCGTCGCCGAACGCTTCAACCTCGGAAGCGAGGGTCTCGACGTCTACCTGGCGGCGCTCGTGGCTCGTACCCTGGACTGGGCAAAAGAGCGGAGCACGATCACGCGCGTCGAACTCGAGCAAGTCAGGGCTTCTGTCGGCGAGGCACTTGCCCGCGAGGAGACATTTCAGGCGTACGGCCGGGCTCTCATCGGAAGGGCTAACTGGCGGGACGACTCGAGCCGCGAAGACTTCTTCGAGGGAAAGGGTACGCGGCCCGGTCACGTCGTCGCGAACGCCGATGTGCGCCGCGGCACCTGGCTCGAGCGGATCGATCAGGCGTTGCGCGCCTCGAAGGTGTGCATACTCCGCGCGTCGAGCGGACAGGGCAAGTCGACCCTGATGTACCGCTACGCCTTCGACCGCTGGCCCCACGAGGACACGTTCGTGCTTCAAGCGGCGCAGACGCCGGAGCAGGTCGAGCAGGTCCGCAGCTACCTGCGCTTCCGGAGTGAGCTCGGCCTCCCCACCCTGCTCCTGATCGATGACGCGGGCTGGGCCACGCGGCTGTGGCCGCAGGTCGCCCAAACCTGCGCGGCACTCGGCGTAAGGGTGCTGGTTACCGTTCGCCACGAGGACTGGTTCCGGTTCGGTCAAGAAAACCTTTTCACCTACGAGGTCATCGAGCCGACACTCGAGCTGGTCGAGGCTCGCGAGATCCACCGCGCCTTCCGCGCCGCCGGGCAACTCCACCCCTCCGTCAGGTCCGCGGAGTGGGCGTACGAGAGAGTGGGCGAGCCGCACCTCCTGCTCGAGTACACTTACCTGCTCACGCACGGTCAGATGCTCGAGGAGCGCCTCCGCGACCAGTTGCAGCAGTTCGGCGCGCAGAGGGAGGACCCCGCGAAGCTCGAGGTGCTACGGCGGACGGCGCTGGCCAGCACGTTCGGGGCACCCATCGAGGCGCGCAAACTGTTTGCCGACCTACCTCTCCGAGATGACCCGCAACAGGTCGCCCAGTCGTTGACCAACGAGTATCTAACGCTCGAAGGCGGCATGCTGGCGGGCCTTCATTGGGTGCGTTCCGACCACCTTGTCCGCCTTCTCCACCAAGGGTACCCGGACCTGACGACAACTGCCGAGAATACCCTCGACCTCGTCCCTAACGGTAGCACCGCGATCTTCGTGGCGAACGCGATGAGCCACCCCGACGTCGACCCGGAGCGATTCCTCGATGCGCTGGTATCTCGAGCGCGGACCGCGCCTAGCGCGACGATGGTCGCCTTCCTCGAGGGGGCCTTCGAGGCCGGCGAACGGGTGTATTTCCGCCACAAACGGCCTGTGTTCGACAAGATGTTCACAGACTTTGGCACGTCAGGTCCGTACCTCCTGGGCATGTCGGACGGGTCCGCCGAGCGGATCGACCTCGTAGGGCAGTTCGCCGACACGCTGGGAGACAAAGGGGCCAACTTAAGGGAGTTGCAGGCCCTCGCGCGAGAACCAGCCCCCGTGCCGCGCGGGCTGGAGCACTGCGCCACACTCCTCAACCGAGCGGCGGACGTAATCGAGCCGGAGCGGGTGCACCACGACTTGGGGAGCCTCGGGCGGCTGCTGGACTGGTGTGCCGCGAGCGACGTCCGGCTGCCCTGGTGGCCCGAACTCAGAGGTCACCTTCCCACCAGGTCCGATGCGCTCCGCCTCCCGCTTGCCGACCTCGGCAGCTTCACCCAGGGGCTGCACCGTTACGACGCCGACGCCTACGAGGCGTGGTTCTCGGAGCACAGAGACGACCTATTCGGCTACCTCAAGCTCCACACAGGCTGCCTAACGCTCGAGGTTGGGAATGACGAACTCTTCATCGAGTTTCTGGTGGACGAGTCGGCGATCATGGACACGAACGAGCAGGCGGTCTCACGCTTGAGAGCCTTGCGCATGGCCCTTCCGTTCTGCGACACCTACCGCTCGCGCGGGATATACACCTTGCCGTTCGGTCTGGTGCCCTCGTACGACGCCACATTGAAGGAAGTAACAAGACAGTATTTACCTGTCCCGGGCGAAACGTGGAGAAACAGCAGGCTCCTACGCCTGGCGAAGACCGCGTTCCTCCCGGACAGCTTCTATCTGTACCAGGAGGCGCTGGCTCAGGCCCGACGACACGCTCTAAGCTTCATCAGGTCGCTCTCGAACGGGTTGAAGAACAGCCTCGAGGGTCGTCGTGTGGACCTTATAAACACCGTTAGGTCAGGCGTTAACCTTGTCGGCGAGCTAAAGCACTTACCTGACCCCCCGGCGCAGACGCCCGGAGCGGTGAAGGATGCGCTCAAGAAGGTCCATAAGGACTGGGCCTGGAATTTACAACTTTCGATTTCTCAGATGTTCGAGTTCACCCGAACTCAGGAGCGGCGCGTTGGCGCTCTGGCGGTTCATAACTTCGGTGAAGTCTTGAGGTATCTGCCATCCACGCACCAAGCCCTCGACACGCTGTTCGGGACTGCCCCCGACTACTTCGGCATGAGCGAGCTGAACCATGACGAGCTTCGCGTGTACGCCGTACTCGCCGACCTGTTAGAGGCGTGGATTGTCGACCCGCCGAACACCCGGCAGAAGAACATTCTGTCCTACGTGAGAGAGAAACGTTCCCAAAAGGAGCGGGATAAACGCGGCCTCCTGCGCGCCGCGATCGAGCCTTTGGGACAAGATTTTACGCACCTCACGCCTGAACCGCACATCGCGCACGACGGCCCACTCGCGTACACCGCTATCGTTTTCTCCGTCCAATCACCCTTCAACTTCGACGAGGAGCTTAGTCGGCTCCTGGACGCACTGGCGGGAGCCGCGGAAGTCGCGGACTTCTTCTATCTCGTTCCTGCTTACAACAATGCCCGTTTCCTTGAAGGCGGCTATCTGCTCAGCGCCAGGCAGATCCGCGCGCTGAAGGAAGCGGACAGACTCGATTGGGAGGCGCTAGTCCCACGACCACCACCAAACGTTTTAAGCCAGGCCCTCCCAGCCATCCCGCTTTTACCCCTTCCGCTGTGGCAGCTGCGGATGGATGTGCTCGCGCTCCTCGGCCGCCTCAGCTCCCTGTTGCAGGTCCAGGAGCGGCTGGCGACGTTAGATTCGGAAAACCGGTTTGAGCGCCAGCTCTTCAGGCAGGAGGACGCCAAGCTCGGGAAGGTGCTCGTCGAGCTTAAGGCGGTCGCCCTCGAGCTCGGTGGCCGCTCGACTGCTCGGATGGCGTTCGCCCACGCCGAGCCGAGCTACCAGACGCTGCTCCGCTTCTTTCGAGCGTTTGAGTCTATCGCGGAACACCGCACTCCCGGACAAAACCTTCGAGAGTTGCCGCCGCCCGAAGAAGGAATCAGAGCGTTAGAGGCGGTGATCGATTCGACCTACCGGGCCGTACTTAGTGCTGACCACGACAGCGCACAATCATGAACGAAGACATAACAGGTCCGTGACGCCCCCAGAAGCGGAGGCGTATTTGCGGTCTCCCACGGACGACCAGTTCTCGCGCCTTTGGGAATCTCTACGGGCTTCTAACGACGATTCGCTGGGTAAGGTGATCGAAGACGTGTGGTCGCGCCTCGAGGCGTTGAAAGCGCAAAACGAAGCGGCGCCCAAGCACCTTGCCAAGCTGCTACACGTTTATGGACGCCTCCTCGAGGCTCAAACCCTCTTGGACAGTCATCTCACAACTCACCCGGACGACATCGACTCGATCGTGCAGCTCCAGCACATCGCCTCTGAGCGTGGCAACTACACGCTGTCCTACTGGTGCGTCAGTGAACTTCAGGCCAGGAGTGTCGATGCTTGGTTAGTCGACTTATGCGCCTTAAGGCACTACCTCATCATGGGAAAACAGGAGGCTGTCGCGACGGCCATCGACCTCTGTACGAGACTGGACGTGCCGCAAGTGGCGCAGGCCGTTCTGCAAGCAGCTGTGCAATACGAGCATGGCTACCTGGCGTTCAAGGTCCTCTCCACGAGATTGGGACCTTATGTCGCCGAACATGCGCGTGTGCCGGAAAAAACCCGGTTACTCAACGCGCTTCGACGTACGGTCGTCGGCGTACTCGGTCAAAGAATAAGAGGGCAGGGACAGTAGTTGGCAATGTTTTCATGCACTAAGCTACTACGCGACGATACTTTGTATTTCCCGAGTGCAAAGGCGTACGGTAATGTCGAAATACGGCCTTCACGTCTAGATCTGCCTGGGGAACGGCTAGCTTTAGAGCGCTCGGCGGAGGCCCACCAGATATCGCTCAATCTGGACCATCTACTCCGGATCACGACGTTTGTAGACGCGGAAAGGCAATCGGAAATGGTAAATCAAGCAGATCTGAAGTTTGAGGAGACTTTGGACTGCCTCAGCCTTGAACCGATATTTGTAGTGCCACCCGTTTTGAGTGATGTAGGCTTCACGATGTCATTGGGAACAGGAAGGATCGACATCATTCCTCCCGCCGGGGCGCACCCTCAAGGAATGACGGCGCAGATTATGAGTGAGCCTTTTCTGCAGGTCGATATGCCACAGATGATCTTGGCGGGAGCTAGACATGAGGCATCCGAAAGATTGCTGAGAGCCGCTCACTGGTACCGGCTTTCGCGTAACGAACCCAACCGGCTCTTGCGTGTTCTCTTCCGCTGGTTTGCGCTCGAGACCCTCTGCAAGGTGGAAAACGGAAACGACGTTATTCCTCGAATCATGTTGTGTATGGGATTTTTCATGGGCAAATCTGGACAGCAGTATCTGAGTAGGGCTGTTTCGTTAGAGAAGCTGGGTGGCTACAAGATGTACAAGAAACGCGTCAACAACGATCTAGATGCTGTAAAGCGTCTTCGCAACAGTGCGGTACACGAGGGCGCACGAACGCATGAAGTGGCCCCTGTCGAATTGAAGCGTTATGAACACCTTACGTTCTTGGCATTCAACGCTGTGAAAGGGCGCTTTACCGGGGCACTGTATCGCGGGGCAACTCGCCCTGTCGAGGTGTGGGATGCCATGCCTCACGCGGTCGGTAACGACCCAACCCTTTTTGGGCAAGTAAGAAACTTGTTGTACTTCCTCGGAAAGGAAAGTACAGGGGTTACGGAATAGCTCGTTCCGCTCGTGCTCATATATCCATTGGGAAAAGTTAGCTAGTTCGCTTCAAGGTAGGCAAGCGCGCAGCAGCCCGATGCGCTGATTAGTGTGACCTGCTCAATCATGACCTGGCGCTACGCGAACGCTTCATCTCAGTAACAAGGGCCTCGAGTGTGTCTCACGGTAAAGGCTGGACACCCTGCAAAATCTTCACGGGCTCACGCTAGGGCAGGTCGACGCCCCGGAAGGCATGGTCGTACCGGATGCCTAAGCGGCGGTGGCCCTGTTCGTGCTGGGTGCCTGCGCCCTCGCGCTGCTGGGTTTCAGCCTGCTCCAGGTTGACCGCCTGTCGGTCGCAGGCTACTACGGTACAGCGCTGGACAGTCCGGTCCAGGTCGGCGACTTTACGCTTACTTCGGCTGACGGCAAGGCAGCACTCTCGGATTGGCGCGGAAAGTACCTGCTGGTCTTTTTCGGCTTTACCAGATGCCCCGACGTCTGTCCCCTCACACTGGGCCGTCTGGCGAAGACCTACCGGGAGTTGAGGGAGCCCGAAGACGTTCAGGTCGTTATGGTGAGCTTCGACCCGGAGACGGACACGCCCGCACGGCTAGAGCGGTACCTCGAGGGCTTTCATCCCTCGTTCGTCGGTCTGACCGGGTCAACCTCGGACATTGCGAAGGCCGCCCGTACCTTTTTCGTCGGGTACCAGCAGCTTGGTGACGGCTTCACTCACACGGACACCGTGGCGCTACTCGACCGCGAGGGGCGGATGCGGCTCGTCTACGGGCAAGACAAGGTTGCGCGTATCGGCGAAGACCTCGAAAAGATACTGGGACGCGGCCGCCTGTAGGCTGCGAGGGTGACGAGATAAGTGCAGGCGTCAAACGGCTTTTTGCAGTGGTAGGCGTTGTAGCGGCGCTGACGGCGCTGTTCGTCTACGGCATCCTGCGCGACCCGACCCGGCGCGACGACATCCCCTCGGCGCTGCTGGGCAAGCAGACTCCGGCGTTCACGATGCCGCTGTTTGACCGCTACCGCCCCGAGTTCGGCAGCAAATTCAACGCAGCGGCGGTGCGCGGAAAACCGCTGGTCGTGAACTTCTGGGCGTCGTGGTGCCTCCCCTGCCGCGAAGAGATGCCTATTCTCGAGGCAAGTTGGAAAGAATACCGGGACAGCGTGCTTTTCGTCGGTGTTAACACCCAGGAGCGACATCGAGGAAATGCCCAAGCGCTGATGGACGAATTCAATCTCATCTACCCGAACGGTATCGACCAGAATAGCCGGATCAATATCGATTTTGGTCTGTTCGGGCTTCCCGAAACCTTTTTTATCCGCGCTGACGGAACGCTTCAATATCGCCATTCGGGAGCGGTGACTCAGAAGGTGATAGATGAGCAGATACAGCTGCTGCTAAACGGCTCCCAACCTATATGGTGGTGACTAACGCGAAATTTATAAAGCTTGAAGGTGAGGCTCGAGTAGATATGTAGACATAATCAATGCCGGTCAAGCCTTCTCTTTGTCGAGTGCGACCGCGGAACTGTTAGCAATCATCGGCCCCGGCTTCGCGAGTATTCTCGCGGCGCTTTTAAGACTTCGGCAACAGCGTCCTGATCGGAAAAAGTACTTACGCTGAGCTGTTCCCCCGTATAAGTCGTGCGCTAAGCATGATCTGTTAGCAGCTCCGCCGATACCACCCCAATCAGCAGTAGAAACACCGCTAGGAGCGGGAAGCGCACGTAGTCCAGATAGCCCACCAGCACCGCTAGCCCGAACGCCCCGAAGAGTATGGCCAACACAGCACATTCTCGAGGAACCTTTGTACCAACTTCATAGACAGCTCATGGCTTCTCGGGAATAAGTATCACTGCCAGAACTCGACCACTCCTTTTATACCGTTATAAGCAGAATTGGAGTCACATAGTTCTACATCTTCACAGGCGCTCGAGCTCCTTGTAAACAAGCTGTCGCTCATCCTCGCCATACTCTGTTAAAAGGCCATTAGTTCTGATGAAAATCCCAAGGTCTTGTAGTTCAGTAGGAAACTGATCCGGATAAGTCCGGTAAAGGTAACCGTTACGACTACTGATAAAAGAAGGTCCCGTCCAGTTACTCCGGTCCAGCACCCTGATTTGCTGTGTGTTCAGCTCGACGCGCATCAATGCCAGAATCTCTTGTTGGGTGTCCTCGTCGAGCTCATCCCAGAACGCTGTAGCTGCGTCCGCCAGCGCGATACTGTATGAGTCTTGCAGCTCACGAGCTCGCTGTGCTGCATCCTCGCGGGACATAAGCTTAGGCTTTTCGTTTTCGAGGTCCAGGGTGGCAGCACCGCGCTGAAGCATTCGGGCAATCAATCCGCCAAGATTTCGAATTGGGTTGCGCGTCGTCGCGGAGTCGCGCTCGGCCTTACGCGCAAGTTTAAGGGTACGCTGTACGACCTCGAACCCGTACTGCTCTACCGCTAGCAGCGGATCTTGGTTGTAACCAGCTTCCCGCAAATCTCGCGCCAGCAAAGCGAACTCAGGCGATAGCGTTTCCTCAGACGAAACGAAGGTATTGGCTGCTCCCGAGCGCATTTCTAGACCTGCTTCACAAGAAAGCTCAAAGCGGACCCGGTTGTAGCTTCGACTTTTACTTTTGAGCCCCACGAATCGTCTGATACGTAGCGGACCGATGACTTCAATCGCTTCCTGAAGGCGCAAAAGAAGCTTCCGCAAATCGCGCCACTGTTCATACTTTTCCCAACGCCCATTTGGGTCACGCAGACCCAAAAAGGTTTTAAGTTCACCAATGTCATAGGTAAGAAATTGTTTTTTACCCGCATGACTGTCATGCCACAAAACTTCATAAAGCCGCTGTGCGTTAAAGCTGGGTAGCAGCAACAAAGGTTTAAGCGGTACCGTATTGTAACGATCACGCAACATCAACAAATAAGGCTTCAGTTCGCTGTTGAAGCGCAAGCGGATCGCACTGATGCCTTCAGAATGCCGGCTGGCTGGGATATACTCAGCCAGCGTTGTCCACTGAAACTTTTTATAGTGCCCCTCTTCACCCATAACGTGAACAACACGCTTGAGTAGGTTGTCAGCTGTGCGTCGCACCTCCTGGTAAGGATTACCGCCAAACCACTGTTGGATCTCCACTAATGGCAACTCGCAGGTTAAAAAATCCTCGTCATCCCAGCGAATTCGGCTCATTGCTAAAAACACAAGCCGCTTCTCATTCATCTCCATGAGCTGCGCGCTTTTGGCAAGAGCGTTCGCCTGCCGGACCGCCGGTGTGCCCATTTTCTCGACCTGTTTACTCATGAGGTAGCGTCTCCGTATGTGCAAAACTTTATAACGTGGAAGCGCCCCTGTCAACGTAGCCACATTTGTACTTTTGTGTGGAGTTGAAATATGGTGAAACCACCTTCCGGATTTAACTAGCGGCGAGATCGGTCCACCCTAATTACGATGGCTACGACCACAGATGGCGATGTTTGCGACCACATTTTGAGATGTCTTATACCACTCAAGAAGACGTTTAGACCCACAGCATTCAGTGTTCTCAACCACCTTTACAGATGTTTGTGTCCACCGAAAAGCCCAAAATTCACGTGTGTGACGGGTGTGATGACGACGACAAAAGGTTTTGATGGTCTTCATGTTAAACAACAACAAGATAGAAGAACCCAAAATGCTGGTGACTTTAAGGACACAGAAAAAGCATCTGCGTAGCCTCGCACCACCAAGCACTACAGTGTTTCGGCCCCACAACCCACGTTTCTAAAGGTAACCCGTGCAAAATTTAGGGCGCAATAGATGTTTTTGTCCACACTTGAGGCCCAATATGTACACCACAGTGCTTGAAACATCTTTTTTGATGGATCGGTGGAGATGTTCGTCTCCACACTTCGCCCACTCTATAAGGATCGCTGAGCGGTGGACATAAACATCGTTATTCGAGAATTTCAAAAGGTGGACACAAACATCTGCTTAAGAAGATTTGACGAGACTCTCTACTTGGAAACGGGGTCCTCTATAACTAGGTTCTGTACCCCCTCGAGCTGCGCGTCGCTGCTGAGTTACAATGGCCCCCTGCGGTCGCTTGACTCCTAAGCTTTCTGGGTGATGGAGAGAGCCAACCTGTTGTAAAGGTCAAAACCATGTGTCAAGGTGCGGCGATGTAGGCGAATTGGAACCTGTAACCAGGTACAGTGGAAAAAGTTTGCAACTTGGCCTAGGTAAAGAACAAGCCTTGGGTTCAATGTATGCCTCTAAAGCATCAACCTAAGGGTAGTGCCGCCGAAGTTATATCTTCTTCTGCTGTCCTCCCGCGCACCTTGCGCCCGGAGTGTGCGTCTGATAGCGCAGTCGCTATATCTTAAGGTGCACCTTCGCCTCCTACCACACGTAGAGTGGCCTCAGAAGTCTAAGGGACTCTAAAACTTAACGCTAATAGTATTTACCGCTAAAATATACTTTTATCGATTTGAGAACTTGGCTTCAGCCGGTCGTTTTCCACACTTCCTAGGTTGTGTCAAATCCGAATCAGCATACTCAGACTTTAGAGAATGCGACACTGATTAAATTTTTACACCAATAATATTTGACGACCACCTTATGAATTATACTGCTACTATACAAACATGCCTCAAACATCCGCATTTCTCCACATCAAAGTTGGCGCACACGGTCGTATGGTTTTGCCCTCATCCTTACGAAAGCGTATGAAACTCGAAGATGGTGAGGAACTTGTCGTTCGGTTCGAGGGTGAGCAACTCATCCTCGAGCGGCGTGAAACGGTCGAACGGAGACTCAAAGCCCGTTTCGCCCACATCCCCGCAAACATAGATCTCGTAGCCGAGCTGCTCGGCGAGCGGCGAGAAGCTGCCAAGCGTGAAGTGGATAACGAATGAGTACGCATGTTTTGGACGCCTCAGCGCTCCTCGCGTATCTGCACGGTGAACCCGGTGGCGAGCGTGTGCAGCTTGGGGGAGCGTGTGTGTCGAGCGTGAACTGGTCGGAGGCGGTGCAGAAGGCGCTAACCTACGGGATCGACGTCGACGGGTTGCGCCACGATGTGGAGGCACTGGGCGTGGAAATTGCGCCGTTCACCGTTGACGAAGCGGAACAAGCCGCTGCCCTTTGGTCGGTGACCAAGCACGTTGAACTTTCGCTTATGGACCGGGCGTGTCTGGCGATGGGGCTCGTGCGGGGTCTACCTGTCGTCACGGCGAATAAGCCTTGGGCGGAGACGGAACTTAAGGTCGAAGTTCGGCTTATTCGTTAGGTCTTTGCCGTGTCTTCGGCGCGAGTAGGACTTATTGCTTTACCACCAACGGATAGGCGGAACCCGTACATAAGCGTACCGTTCGTTCTATATGGCTGCTTGACGTCCCATCAATGGAAACGCTCGAGCGCCTCCTGGAGTGCCGCACGGTAAAAGACCCAGGTTCACAATAACCTGTGAACCTGGGTTAATGGGTCCGTCGGCTTTGCACAAAAAGTCTACAAAAAGTCATAACGATGCAGTTTATAGAATTTGCTTGCAGCAGTTAATTTTGAGAAACATGCCAAAAACCCTCTGAGACAACGAAAATTGCTTAAAGCTCACAGCTTGTTTTTTAGAATGAAAGAGTATTCGTTTGGGAGGTACTTTTTGTGCAAAGCCGGGTCCGTCCTTCAATTACGGCCGCGAGCCAGAGCGCTTGTCCGGCGGGTCCTGCGCCAGAGAGCGCAAAAAGAAGTTCGTGTTGGCAAACGCGGTACGAACGAGAACATCAACGGCTTACTGCGCCAGTACTTCCCCAAAGGCACCGACCTCAGCAAGCATAGCAGCGACGCCCTCAAAGCCGTTGCTCACACCCTCAATACCCGACCCCGCAAAACCCTGGGTTGGAAGACACCTGCAAAAGCTCTTGACGATCAGCTATCATCACTTTAGAAACGTGTTGCGACGACCGGGTTGAATTCGCCCAATATGCCAGCAGCGGGTTTAGAGCTGCACATCTTTATGAATTGTCGTTTGCTCAGATAAGCGTTACCAGTTCGGACTGAATGTCGGAGCCGGTAACATACAGCCGCATGAGGGTAACTGGCAATTTGAACCGCCTAGGTCCGGCGCTACCCGGGTTTAGGTAAAGCACGCCGTCCTGCATTTCACTTTTTGGCTTGTGCGAGTGACCCGACACCACGACCTGACAGTTTGCTTCGGAAAGCTCTGGTTCTAGCTGCTCATCGGGTAAGGAGACGGCATCACTGCCGCCCCCTCCCCTCAGAACCGGACGTGCCTCTCTCAAGGCATCCGGCTCAAGCAGAAAATGAAGCATCAAAGGAGTAATTCTCTCGTAGCTCGGGGAAGATTATCTTTCACCGAGCCGTGGACTTGTTGGTGACAGGTTAGATGCAGTATCCGCTGTTTTGCAAAGTCATGCCGTGCTAAATTCTTTTGGTCAGTAATCAAGTGATGACGATGCAGTGGCTCACCGTTATTCAGCGAACCAAAACACACGGGGCAGATAAAGTCGTGTTGCTTAGCCACCTCATAGTGAAGACCTGAGAGACCGGAGTACTTTCGACTTCTCTTTGCCCAATAGTTTTTCTGCAAGGCGTCATCGGGTGCAGCAAGGTTGAATACCAACCGATGCCGCGTGATTTTGAACCAAGCGAGCTTCGCCAGATAAGTGTTGCCGTCGGGGTCGCCAAAGACCCACCGAGCTTTTCTTAAGTGATGATGCTGCCCAAAGTATTTAGCTACGCGCCAGCCAACCGATTTTGTCGGGTGTTGCCATCTTATCCACTTGACCAGCTTTTGGAAGAGCCAAGAGTCAAGCGAGGCAAACACCTTTGCTGACGAAACGGGTTGAAAATAACGCGCCCAACCACGTAAAACGGGGTTGAGATGGTGGATGAGCACCTGAGCATTGTGCCCCCTTAAGCGCACAAACATCTCGGTAAGCTTTTTCTTGAACCTTGCGATTGAAGCGTTGCTGGGTTTGACAAGCCCGACGACCTTTTCTGGGTTATCTCTCCGCTGATAAAGCCGGAAATTACACCCAAGAAAGTCAAAACCTCCCGTGAGATGCCTGATCTGGGTTTTAGCCTCGTTGAACACGAGTCCCCGATCTGCAAACCACGTTCTCAGCTTTGTGCGAGCTTGTTCTGCTTCCTCACGAGTCTTGCAGAAAACGATAAAGTCGTCTGCATATCTCACGAGACCATAGCGGTTCTTACTGGATGTCTGACCATTGGCATAACGAGCAATACCAAGGGTCGTTTCCATGCCGTGAAACGCTATGTTAGCCAGCAAGGGACTAATAACACCTCCCTGCGGAGTACCCGCAGGCGTATCGTGCTTGACGGTACCGTCCATGAAGCCTGCCTTTAGCCACTGTTTAATCAGTTCCTTGGCGGGAAACTGACCGATGGCCTGCAACAGGTGGGTATGGTCGATATTGTCAAATGCCCCTTGGATGTCTGCATCCAGTATCCACTGCTTAGTAGCGCGTGCCCTGCAATAGCTATAGGTCATACTCAGGGCGTCGTGGGTACTTCGCCCTGGTCTAAAACCGTAGCTACTTGGCTCAAAGCGAGCCTCCCACTCAGGTTCCAACGCATTTTTGACGCGTGCTTGATGAGCCCGGTCGCCAATGGTTGGTATCCCAAGCGGGCGTTTAGCACCACTTTGCTTCGGGATATAAATCCTGCGCGCAGGTTTGACATGCCAAGGTTGGGACTCTAGCAATTTGTCTACTAGAGCGGCCTTGGCTTTCGAGGTTAAGGCAACCTCTTTATCCACCCCTGCGGTTTTTCCACCCGCATTGTCCACAGTGACGCGACGGACGCTAACAACAGTGTTGGCGTAACTCCGTAGCATCAGCTTTTGGAGAGAACGAACCTTTTTAAGGTTCCCTTCCTTTGATGCCCTAAAGATTCTCTGTCTCAAGTTGCGTACCTGCCGATTGGCGCTACGCCAGTCAATGACCTGCCAATCGGTCGGGCTTTTGGTTCCGTTTGCTAAGCTTGGCGCTTGCATCTAACTTGCACCTCAATTCGCAACTTTCACGTTGGTCTTTAGGATTTCCACCAGTCCCGCGTCAGCTCCCTTTCAGGATGGGTATGCCCGTCATACGGCCCTATCCGGTGGGTTATGAATTCCCCGTGCCTTTCGGCTACCGGCTTTCGCTTTTCGGGACTTCTTGTTCCCGCTGGAGGGTTGTGCCTCGCTTGCGCTTGGCCTACCACTTGTGTGGACTCCATCGGGGTTTCCACGTTCCGCACGTAAGAGATGTGATCGGTTGCGGATGCCTTTTGTACCCCGGGTTCTTGGTGCCCTTGCATGAGCGCTATGCACCCATGACGCCGCGCAGCTTGAACACAGAGCTACGCCTTGAACCATGATCGTTTTGCTGTCGTCCAGCGATCTTTCTACCTTACGAGGCTTACAAAGGTTCACTTTCGTTCATCCTTCCGATCTTCTCCTTGCCTGTGGCCTTTTGACGACTAACGGCTCTTGGGCTTTCATTCGGGCTTCGCACCCTGTCGTTACCAACAACGCACGCCGAATGTGGAGATAGGCTTCAGGCACTCGCCTAGTTCAACCCTATGAGGGTTGAACACTCTTACTGTGCGACTTCGTGTCGCACGTGGTCATGGTAGATGTAGAACCTTACCTCCCCGACCGTTACGATCACGCTTAAAGGCAGCTGCTCAGCCCAAGCTCCGGTATCCACGTTGCCACGCACAGCGACTGTTGGGGCGAGCATCTGCAGGCTCTCGAGTATCTCGGCGCGACCGACGTCCCCAACATGGATGATGCCTGTGACGTCGTCGAAAGCCTTGAGTACTTCGGGTCGTAGGAGCCCGTGGGTGTCCGACACCAGACCTATCACTGTTGTGCCCGCCTTGTTAGGCGTACCGAGAATCACACCGTTTTCTCTTGGCACCTGGACCTCCCGCGCAATCAACACGCAACACTATCGATCCTGGATCATATATTAAGGAGAAGTTCACAACATTGATTCTGATACGGGTTTTGCGACACTTTATATGCTCTAGAAAGTCGATAAAAGTTTGTTTCAATAAATTGTAGGGGAAATGAAGGTTTTCGAGGCACCCGACGTGGGCACAAGTTTGGGCGAGCGACAAGGGGAAACATATAACCCCGCCCAGTCCAAATTAATTTATTAGGGACGACACCCCTCAAGCATTCAACTGACAATAGCCCTCCGCTATCTTTGGCGAACCCGCGGCGCGGAGGTCTTGGAAACCTCATGACCTGGGAGGTCCGGAACTAATTATCCGGGCGAGACCATCCAACCCTCGGCGTTTTCGCTGCCGTGACCCCTGGTTCTAGCGTTCGGCAAAAGGTAGTGTGGCTCAAGTTCGTTCGCGCCTTCGCCCGCAGTAGAAAGCTGACAGTTCGCCGATATTGGACTGATACGCTGCGCGCATGAAACTAGCCACCGTTGGTATTTTTATAGTACTGTCCTACGGTTTAGCTCACGGGGAAGCAGGAATTGAGCGGGACGTGCCAGCTGCCCTCTTTCGGGCCCTACAGGCAGCTCGCATCTCCTGCCCTGAGGAAGTGAAGGACGCTAACAGCCGTCTTTTCTGCGCCTCAACAGCGCACAACGCGACCGCCTTCAAAAACACGGTGGAGGCAGTTGACGCCGACACCTTGACTATGAGGCCAACGGGCGACTGGGGCTCTTATGAGGGTGAAGACATACAGCGCTCCCACCTCTACCGTGACGGGTTCATGACAGTCGCGCTATACGAAAACATGGGCGGAAACGGCCACGGGCTCGTCATCGTCCGAACGTTGATGCCGCACGACTGAGCCTGACCACGACCTATCACCCGGAAGCAGCCTTACTGCCGCCTGACAAAGAGCGCGTATGTTCAAGTCAGCGCTGGAGGACTCTGACTCTCACGCCTTCATCCAACGGAACCCGACCCTTCGCCAAAAGGAGAGATTTGTGCGTCACACTCACCGAACTGCTGTCCTCGTCACTTTAGCTCTAGCTTCTACCTGCGCCTTAGCCCAGTCCCAGTCGGCGCAGATCACCCAGACGCAAGACACGTACTTCCAGTAGGGCCAGCAGACCCTCCAGCAGATGCTCGAGCAACAGGCCAATATGGATCAGGCGAAAAACGTTATTATCTTCATCGCTGACGGGGCCGACCCGGTTGTACACACCTCGGCGCGCATCCTCGGCGGGCAGCAGCGCGGCGAGGTCGGTGAACGCAACGTCCTATCGCAAGTCTTCGATATGCCTGAGCTCGTCGTCACTGAACCCTACCCCCACCGCGCCCAGATGCTCCTCGACCTGTGCGGGGCTCTTCGCGCCGACCAGAACACAAGTTACAGCCGGAAGGCGCAGCAGCCAGGCCACGGCGAGCTGCATCAGGCTAAGCCCCTTGTCATGTGCAACTGCTTCCAGACCTTTCGCCACAGCTAGATAGCGCGTAAACGTATCACCCTGGAACCGAGCCATCTGAGCGCGCTCGTCGTCGTCGGGAAAGCGGTGCCCTGGCGAGTATTTACCGGTTAGCAAACCTTTGGCCAGCGGGCTGTGGGCCAACAGGCCGATACCGTGCTGTTCGCAAAAAGGGATATCTTCTCGTTCGATCTCCCGGTCGAACAAGTTATAGCGAGGCTGGTTGGCTTGGAAGCGTACAGTTTGCAGCGCCTCCCGCATCTACTCGGCGCTAAAGTTCGACACCCCAAGGTAGCGCGCCTTGCCCGCTGCTTGCAGTTCGGCCATCGTCTCCATGCTTTCCTCAACTGGGTAACGCGCGTCCGGGCCGTGGAGCTGGTAGAGGTCTACAGCGTCCACGTCCAAGGCTCGTAAGCTGTCGTCGATGGCTGAAAGGATGCCCGCACGTGAGTAATCGCCGCTTACCTTAGTGGCGAGAAAACAGCGCTCGCGGTAGCCGTCCTTGAGCGCTTTGCCGAGGGTGGCCTCGCTCGAGCGGTACGCCTGAGCCGTGTCGAGCAGCGTGATACCGTTGTCGATGGCGGCGCGGACGGTGTCAATTGCTGTCTCCTCATCCACCTGACCCATGCCGCCGCCCAGAGGCCATGCGCCTAGACCCAGAACCGATACCTGCGGGCCATCTTTGCCGAGTTGTCGGTACTCCATTTCGCCTCCTTAGATGTAGGGTGTTACCTCAGTAAGGGGTACTGCTCAGGTCATGTTAGTTGCGTCTTTCTAGCTCTCGTATACGCCTAGAATGCCTTTCACTAAGGGACCATGAGTGTTAGAGATGACAAACGCTCGCTAAGCAGGCTAAGCTAGCTCGGCCTGCTCGATTAGAGGAGTGGCCCACACTTCAATAAGGCTTGCTCACCTCCGCCTAAGTGAAGGCAGAAGCAGGCTGTTATGTCGCATAACGGCCCAAGCGTGAAATAAGGGATTTGCACTGAACGCGCTCAACTCACGCACAAGCCTCAACCGCAACCCTGGCTCTACCCTTGCGAAAACCACACTTTTGTACTCGAGTAGGCCTTTTTACCTAATCTGAGCTAGGCCTTTCGGAGCTGCCGATCCCCGCGGCCTCCGACCTAAGCTGTGGTTCGGAGGTTGAGAGTTATGGTTTTAGAGGTTGAAAATCTGCAAGTCCGCTATGGGACTTATCAAGCTGTCAAGGAGTTGACGTTCGACGTGAAGGCCGGGGAAATCTTTGGACTCCTAGGACCGAACGGTGCCGGTAAAACCAGCACCCTCGCGGTGATCGAGGGCTTACAGGCACCCTCGGCGGGTCGTGTCACCGTTTGCGGTATCGACGTTGTCAGAAACCCCTTGGAGGCCAAAAGCAACCTGGGGGTGCAGCTTCAGGCGACTAGCTTCCAACCCGAGTTGACACTGCGGGAGTTGGTCCAGTGCTACGGCAGTCTTTATGGGGTTAAGGTTTCCGGTAGCGACGCCGTCACGATTCTCGCTGGGGTGGACTTAGCCAACCAAGCCCACAAGCACGCCGGGCACCTTTCCGGCGGTCAGCAGCAGCGCCTGGCGCTCGCCGTCGCACTCATCCACGACCCAGAACTGATGCTCTTGGACGAACCCACCACCGGGCTCGACCCGCAGTCGCGGCGCAGCCTCTGGGGGCGCATCGAAGGTTTACGTGCGGCGGGGCGGAGCGTCTTGCTCACCACCCACTCGATGGAAGAGGCCGCGGCGCTTTGTGACCGCATCGCCATCATGGATCACGGCAAGATGTTGGCTCAGGACACCCCGGCGGGTCTGATTCAGACCTACAGCAACCACTCTGCCGTTCGCTCGGTCGCCCACGGCCCCGTCACCTTGGAAGACGTTTTTATCGGCCTCACCGGCCAGGAGGTAAGAGCATGAACCGGACCCTGCAGGTCAACCCCCCATTTGTGACCTCGAGTCACAGCAACACCCTCAAGTTTTGGGCACTCCTCAGCGCTGAACTCACCGCCCTGCGCCGCAACTGGCGACTGCTGCTGTGGACAGTCGCGTTTCCGCCCCTCATTTTTGTCGCCAGTATGGGGTTTGGCGGCAGCGGCTCGTCCCCAGCCATCGTCGCCATGCTTTTAGCCAGCGCCATCAGCATCGGCATCTTTGCGTTAGGGCTGTTCGGCTATGCGAGTATGCTCGCTACCTACCGCGACCAGGGTGTTTTCCGACGGCTGCGCTGCACCCCGGTGCCCGGCTGGATGTTGCTTATGAGCAAAGTCGTCGCGCAACTCGTCGCCGTGTTGCTGCAAAGCGTGCTGGTCATCGTTGTCGCCGTCGTTTTCTATCACATCACCTTGACTTTTGAAGGGGTAGCGCTCGCTTTAGTCGGGGTGGTCTTGGGCGGTTTGGCGGCTCTCGCGCTGGGGCAGTTTATCGCCAGCCTCACCCGCTCGGCGGCGAGCGTGAGCGCCATAGCCCGCCTGACCCTGTTCGGCTTGGTCTTTTTGGACGGTTCTCTTTTGCCGATTGCCAACATGCCCGAGCCCTTAGCGGTACTCGCAACCTGGTCGCCCATTCACCTCTGTTTAGTAGTTGTCGAAAGCGCCTTCACGCAGTCCTGGTGGACTCTAACGAACCTCAGCTACACCCTCGCGCTGCTCGGTTACATCGTCTTGCTGAGCGCCGTGAGCGCTCGGACCTTCAAGTGGGACGCCCGCTGACCGACGTAGTGACCATGCCTCACACAAACTTTTACGTGAGGCACGGTCTTCCATGAGACTTTACATGACAAGGCGCTACACTGAAGTTGAGATGGCTGCTACACCCTTCAAATCTCCCCGCTGGCCGCTACGGCTACTGCTGCTCATTTGCTTCGGTTTCGCTTTGGGACAAACGCTTCACGATCCTAAGTTTGCGTCATCCAATGGGCGAGGCTGGGCCGCCATCGGCCTTTTACTGCTTGCTCTGGGGAGCGCCGTGACGATTCGACGCGCCCGCTGGTCTTACTTGAACTTGGGTTTGCTTATTACCAGTGTACTGGCTTTGCAACTGTTAGGGCCAAAAGATGACCTGTCTATTATGCTCTATGTCGCGGTAGGTGCCTTGGGGGCGGGCACGTCTGCGCGGTGGTTGCCCTACGTTGCGTTCGCTACTGTCTTCGGTGTGGTGCTGCTAGCCTCGACGCAGACGCGTCTAAGCAGCACCAGCGACCTCCTCGGCGTCGCCTTTTCCTTCGCGGCAACGTTTTTCCTTGCTCACACACTTGTCACCTTGCGGAGGAGCCGCGACGAGCTAGCGCGGGTTTTGAAAGAGTTACAACAAGCGCACGGGGAACTGCGTGTCTACGCCGCTCAGGCCGAAGAACTCGCCGTAGCAAAAGAACGCAACCGCTTGGCCCGCGACCTCCACGACACCCTGGGACACGCGCTTTCGGCTATCACCGTGCAGCTCGAGGCGGTGCGCCGCGTTGCCAGACACCAACCCGAAAACCTCGAGCCGCTCATCCAGGAAACGCAGTCACTTTCTCGTCAGGCGCTACGCGATTTGCGAGAAAGCTTGAGCGACCTGCGCCGTTTGGAAGACGAGCTGCCGCTTCAGGACAGGGTGCAACGTCTCGCCGAGCAGTTCGCGAAGGAAAATTATTGGACGCTCTCTCTAAACCTCGCCGTCGCGACGATGCCCGCGCCCCAGGCTCATGCGCTGGTGAGGGTGGCACAAGAAGCGCTTTACAACGCCGCTCGGCACGCTCACGCGGAACACGTCACGGTCGAACTTTGTGCTGACGTGCAGGACGTGAAGCTGACTGTTGGTGACAACGGTGTCGGCTTTGACACCGTTGTCGTACGTCCCGGTCATTATGGGCTCGAGGGTGTGCGGGAGCGGGTCTCGCTTTTGGGTGGAATCGTCGAGGTGACAAGTCGTCCCGGCCACGGCACCCAGGTTCGTGTAAGTATTCCCTTGAGCGTGGCTGAGGAACCGCTGAGGGTTGAGGCGTGATTCGCATTCTTATCGCCGAGGACCAGCCGCTGATGCGGCGCGGGCTCAAAACGGTGCTCGAGTTCGAGCCGGGTCTCGAGGTGGTGGGCGAAGCTGCCAACGGGAGTGAAGCGCTCGAGCGGGTCGCAGAGTTGCGCCCGGACGTCGTGCTGATGGACGTGCAGATGCCGGGGCTGAACGGGGTCGAGGCGACGCGGCAGCTGGTGCGCGCCCACCTTGGGTGCCGCGTGCTCATCCTCACCACCTTCGATACGGAGGATTATGTTTTAGACGCCGTCCGGGCCGGGGCGGCGGGATATTTGCTCAAAGACGTGCAGGCCGAGGAGCTTTGCGACGTCATCCGCGCCGTGGCGCGAGGCGAAGTATTTATTCAACCCAGCGTCGCGGCGAAATACCTGCGCTTGTTAGCTGAGAAACAGCGTGAGCCGGTCGAGGAAACCTTGTCAAACCGGGAGTTGGAGGTGCTGCGTGAGCTGGCTGAGGGGCAGAGCAACAAAGAGATAGCGCGCTTGCTCGGCATCTCTGAGAGCACTGTCAAAAACCATGTCAACAGTATCCTCGCCAAATTGCGCGTGAAAAACCGTACGGAGGCGGCGCTCAAAGCCAAGGTGGTTTCAGATGAGATACGCTAAATGAATACGACCTGCACCGTCACTGCCAAGCTAGACATATTAGCCTCGGAACCCTTAGGTTACATTTCGGCCCATTTGCAGCATAGGAAGGAGGTCGCCTTGAATGCGCTCGATAACCGCATAAAACAATATGCAATAGAAGAAGACGACTACAGATCATCTGGAAATGAGCCGGAGCAGGTGATGATGCAGGCCAGTTGAAACAAAGCCCTTGAGCGAATGTCATGAGAGGCGGTAGGCCGCAGTCGCTTTGCGTCAGCTCAAACATCACGACACGAGCTGACGGGAACAGGACTTATTCTCAAGGCATGGATGCTGAGGCGTTTTATCGTTATCTGACCCAGGCTCGCCGCCGACTCTGGACGACCTTGCGCGCCATGCCGGATGAGGCACTTTCACAGGCCGTGATCCCGGCAGAAGGGGCGCGCTGCATCAAAGACCTTGTGAAGCACGTCGCCATCGTTGAAGACGGCTGGTTTCGGTTGGACCTGCTCGGCCAGCCGCTTGTGCTGGAAGCCTACGGTGGAGAGCCTGCGTCAGCTGATGCGTACTGGCACCATCAGGACGAGTCATTGGAGTCGCTACTCACCTACTGGGAAGCGGTGGAGGCCGACACGCTCCACCGCTGGCCTGAGTTGATGGAGGTGGTCGCAGAGAATCGAAGGGTTCCAGTTTCGGAGGACCGCCCAGAAACCATCTCAGCGGATGAGGTGATCTGGCACGTCATGCAGCACGAAGTGCGCCACACCGCCCAGATCGTGCAGATGATCCGTCTGCTCGGATATCAACCCCCCGCCCTGGATCTCGTGTTTTTGACGGCGCGTTGACCAGCCGCGTCCAAAAATCACCTGGATACGAGCCGGAGCAGGATGGCGATACGAGTTTATAGCGAGATTAGTGCTTGCGCTGACGGTCGCCTTCATCCTCAACGTGGCTGGCGCGCGGCGGTTTGCAAAATAAAGGGCACGGGCATTGTTGATGCTGTTTAAAATTTAACGTAGTGTCACTGCCCAACGAACGCATTGCAATTTGCTTTCAGCGCACTCAACCACCGCACAAGAACGCGATACAAGGTAGCACTTTTGGTACAGTTTAAGCACGTAGAATAAACCCTCGACTACTTCCGGTCCCAACGAAACTCTGCATCGGCTTGAACTTCCCTCGCGCCCCGCTCCCCATCGACCTCGCGGTGTGGCAGGGGGCTCGAGAGCACGATCTCGGTTTCAACCTCGCCGTGGTTGCTAAGCTGATCGACCAAGACGTCCAGGTGTTTGACCGAAGCCGTGACCACCCGCAGCAGCGTGCAGTGGCGACCGCTGACCTTATGCACCTCGCGGATTTCGGGATAGTTCTCGACCCTAGCCGTGTTAAGCAGACACTTGCCCAACGTGCAGCGCAGATGGATGAACGCCGTGAGCGGCAAGCCGACCTTCGCCAGCTCGATGCGCACGCCGTAGCCGCCGATGATCCCCGCCTCCTCGAGCTTGCGCACGCGTTCCGCCGTCGCGGGGGCCGAGAGCCCGACCCGCCTGCCAAGTTCGCTGTACGAAAGGCGGGCATCCCTCTGGAGTTCGCGGAGAATAAGCCAGCTGAGCCGGTCGAGAGCTGTTTCAGTTCGCAAAGTCATGGCACCCAAGCTCCTTTCAAACTAAACGCCAAAAAGCGAAATTACCTTATCACGCTAGTTCCTTTATCCCGTTCGACCCGTTAGATTATAAGGGTGGCGCAAATAAAACTACAGCCTCCGCAACATAACACCGAACACGGTAGGAACGCGGGAGCCAGTACGAAGCGGTCTACGCCATGAGTAAGGGCTAAGGATGTACCAACAGCCAAGAGTTTCCAGTTTTAAGGAGGGCAACTTGAACTACGTTTTAATCCCCGGTGCTTGGATGGGCGCTTGGGTCTGGGAGCCGGTCACAGACGGGTTGCAGACACTAGGACACCAGGTCTATACGGTCACGCTCCCCGGTCTTGAGGACACCGCCGCGACGCCGGTCGCAGACGTGACGTTGCAGGCCCACGTCGAGCATGTGCTGTCGCTGCTAGAAACCCACGACCTGTACGACGTCATCGTGGTCGGGCACAGTTACTCAGGGATCGTGGCGGGGCAGGTCGCCGACCGGGCACCGGACCGGGTCGTTCACACCGTCTACGTCGACGCCTTCTTGCCGCACGACGGGCGGTCGCTGCTCGACGCCTTTCCTGAAAGCCAGCGCGAGGACGAGCTCCGTCAGATTGCCGAACGCGGAGGGCGCTGGCCCGCCCCTGATGTCGCCGGGGCGGCGGACGGCCACGGTCTTTCGGTGACGCAGGCGAAGTGGCTGGTCGAGCGACTCGTCGATCATCCAGGGCGAACCCTCTCTGACCCCGCCGTGTTGCGGAGGCCGCTAGCCGAACAGCGCGCAACGTACATTGTGTGCGTGTTTGAGGAGTCAGAAGAGGCCGCGGCGCTGCGGAACGCGCCGACCTGGACCTTCCGCAAGCTAGAGGCCGGTCACTGGCCGATGGTGTCCACGCCCGACCAACTTGTCACATTGCTCGCTGAGGCGGCCTCTCAGTCAAGTCAGAAAGACAACTCGCCCTAAGGTACTCAGTTTTTCATCCCTTACCTAAGCACTAAATCACCTTGGAACCTTGATGTGTATTTCGGCCCTTTCGAAGCATAAGGTCATTCGCCAAAGACGCGCTCAAGTACCGCATAAAGCTAAGAATCCGCGGCTCAATTCAGTCCACTTTAGATGCTTCAGTCACCTTGACAAAACGTGGGGCGCGGCTGAGGGCGAGCAGGCCCGCACCCGTAAGGCTGACGATGCTTGCAGCAACAAACACCGTCGTGTAGTTCCCTTTACTCGAGAGCGCCGTAAAAGCAGACATCACAGTAGTAACGTCCGTAAGCGAAGCAGGCAATCCCACACGCCCTTTGACCGATTCCTGCATGTAACTGATGGTGATGCTTGGGAGGGCTGCTGAGGGGCATCTTCACCCCGTTATTTAACGTGACTGACGGAATAGACATGGTTCACTCTCCTTGTGATGCGTACTTGACTTACTGATGCCCGACGATAGCGTGCGGTACGTACGGTTCTTCCAGGTAGGCGACCTCTTCTGGGATCAGCTTGACGGCTAGCGCGCCGACTGCACTTTCCAGATGCGTGATCTTCGTCGCCCCGATAATTAGGTGCTGTGACCGGCTCCTTTTGTAAAAGCCACGCGAGCGCGATATGAACGCGCGGCACCCCGTGTTTTTCCGCGATTTCTGCAACCCGCGTTACGACCTGCTTGTCGGTGTCGGCGGTCGCGTCGTACTTGCTCTTGGCAATTTTGTCTGTTTCGGCGCGGAGCGAGCTGTCCGCCGACGGGTCACGCGTCAACCGTCCCGATGCAAGCGGACTGTACGGCGTCACCCCGATTCCTTCGGCGCGGCAGAGCGGCAGCATCTCCCGTTCTTCTTCACGGTAGAGGAGATTCAGGTGGTCTTGCACCGAGACAAAGCGCGTCCAGCCGTGCTTTTCGGCCACGTAGAGCGCCTTCTGGAACTGCCACGCGAACATCGCCGACGCGCCGATATAGCGGGCTTTGCCCGCCTTCACTACGTCATGCAGCGCCTCTATCGTTTCTTCGATGGGCGTCTCGTAATCCCAGCGGTGGATGATGTACAGATCGACGTAATCCGTCCCTAGCCGTTTTAAGCTGTGGTCGATTTCACTCAGAATCGCCTTACGTGAGAGCCCGCTACCGTTGGGGCCGTCGCGCATTTTGCCGTGCAGCTTGGTGGCAACGACGACTTCATCACGGTTGGCAAAATCTCTTAGTGCGCGTCCGAGAATCTCCTCGCTGGCTCCAAAAGCGTACACATTCGCCGTATCGAAAAAATTGACCCCTAAGTCCAGCGCCTTTTTGATGATGGTGCGGCTCGCCTCCTCGTCCAGCGCCCACTCGTTATGAATCCAGCCTTCGGCGGTACCGAAACTCATACAACCGAGGCAGATGCGAGACACGTCCACGCCCGTGTTGCCTAACTTCGTGTAGTCCATAAAATCCCCTCTTCCTCAACCTGTGTTCAAGTCGTTCATAGCGTTGTCACACTCGGACGTAAACGTCACACAGCCTTCACCACGCGTTCCCGTCGTTCTCGGTAGAGGACGTAGAGCCCGCTCGCCAGCGCCAAAAAAGCCCCCGCCCAGGTCGTCAGCGCTGGAAGCTGGTGCCACAAAACGAAACCCCATACGACGTTGATAGGCAGCGCGACATATTCAAACGGGGCCACGACCGAGGCTAGCGCTACGCTGTAGGCTCGAGCCAAGAAATACATCCCACCCGCCCAAACCAGCCCGAGTCCCGCCATGATGACCCCATCGAGTAGGGGCGGCGTCGCCCAGGGACGAAAAAGAAAGGCGACGCTCGGGTGAGCATCCGGAAAATCGCCCACGAGGAACACTACCGGAAGCAAAACGACCGTCGCCAGCAGATAGACGAGCGAGCTGTAGTAAGCCATCGTCGCGCTGCTGTCGGTGGTTTGCAGCCTGCGCGTGAGGATGGCGGCGAGCGCGTAGAAGAGGACGGAAACCAGGATAAATATAGAGCCCAGGTTGAAAGCTACGAAACCGGGCCGGACGATCAGTAGAACGCCGATAAACCCAACGAACAGCGCCACCCAGCGGCGTGGCCCGACGGTTTCGCCCAGCATCACCACCGATAGAGCGGTAATCATAAGCGGCCCGGAGAACTTGATCGCGGCAATTTCGGCGAGCGGTAACGCTGCCAAGCCCATGAAATAGGTGGTGTAAGAGAAAAAATAGAACAGACCGCGAACATATTCAAGTCTGGGCCGCGTCGTGGGCGGCAGTCCCCGCCCACCCTCAAAGCGAAAAAAGAGCAGGGTGAGGGGTAAAGCGGTCAAGCTACGAAAGACGACGATTTCCAGGATAGGGTAGTCCCCGCCGATCCATTTGACGGCGACATCCTGAAGCGAAAAGATCAGCAGACCCAGAACGAGGAAGCCGACGCCTTGGACGTTGTGACCGATTGATTTCATGCGACGGATTTCATCTCACGGCTCTCCGTCCGAGGTTCAAGACAAGCCGCAGCGCGCCTATTGTGGTTTGTCTTGACTAATTCTGCCTCTACCACGCCCGGTCAACCAGCAGCGGATAAGGATTTTCGGGGTTCCAAAATCCCGTGTAGACGCCGAAGTGCAGGTGCGGCGGGGTGGTTGCGGCGTTCCCGGTAGTGCCGACGTAGCCTAGAAGCGTCTCGGTGGTGACGGCTTGCCCGTTTTCAAGCCCTTCCGCGTAGCCCGAAAGGTGGGCATAGTAGTAGCGCACCCCGCCTGCACCGACGACGGTGATGGTGTTGCCGCCGATGCCGTAGGGGCCGATATACTCCACATAACCGGGCGTGGCTGAGTAGACGGCCGTGCCTTCAGGCGCGAAGATGTCCAAGCCCTCGTGCGAGCGTCCCTCACTGCGTGCCGCGCCCCAGGTGTCCGACACTTGGCTCAGGTACACCCCTTCTACCGGCATCAGCAGTTCAGCGTCACGCGCTGCGTTGACGAATTGGGCTTGAGCGGCGGCATATGGTGCAACGAAAAGCAGCAGCACGAAAACCACTTTTTCCAGGCTTCTAACCGGGTGGTTCAAAACATTTCTCCTCTCGGCGTGGTATTGATGGCGTACCAACACGGTTCAGAGCGTCATGGTGTTTCGGGCACAATCCTGACAGTCGCCGCGCGTGCCTTCCCACTAATCATGAGGCGAGGTACGGGCTGGACCTGTACTTTGCCCGGTAGGCTTCATCGATGCGATCTTGGATCGCACCCTCAATCGGCTCAAAGGTGACCTCTTTCGTTATGCCGGCGGCCACGATGCGTCCGGCTTTCTGGCGTATTGCGGCCCCGTACCAGCGCGAGTTGCGCCCGTTATAAGCCCGGACGAGTAGGGTCGCCTCGGGTGTTTCAGGAAAAGTGCAGCGGGAGATGAGCATGCGGGAACGGCCTCCCGAGGCTCGTTTCTCGCGCCGTATCCTTTAGAGGTAGGTTCGCTTCTCCTGCTCTTCGGGGTAGCGGGCACCCTGCACCATGATCTTGGCGGCGGCCTCGCCGATATCGCGAAGGTCGTCAGTAGTCAGCTCGACGCTTGCGGCGCCGGTGTTCTCTTCCAGGCGGTGCAGCTTGGTGGTGCCGGGAATCGGTACGATCCACGGCTTCTGCGCTAGAAGCCACGCTAGCGCGATTTGGGCGGGCGTCGCCCCTTTTTGCTCGGCGATCTGACCCAACAGGTCAACGAGAGCCTGATTATGCCGGCGCGCCTCTGGCTCGAAGCGTGGGATCTGACTGCGCAGGTCGTTCGCGGCGAAGGTCGTGCTCTGGTTGATCTTGCCGGTGAGGAACCCTTTGCCAAGCGGGCTGTAGGGAACGAAGCCAATGCCTAGTTCCTCGCACGCCGCAAGTACCTCCTCTTCGGGCCTTTTCCACCACAGCGAGTACTCACTCTGCACCGCAGCCACCGGCTGCACCTCGTGCGCCCGGCGGATCGTCTGAGCCGCCGCTTCCGACATTCCAAAATGCTTCACCTTGCCCGCCTCGATCAGCTCCTTGACCGCTCCGGCGACCTCTTCGATGGGTACGTCGGGGTCAACGCGGTGCTGGTAGAACAAGTCAATCGCCTCGACGCGCAGCCGCTTGAGCGAGCCTTCGACGCTCCGTTTGATGCTCTCCGGCTGGCTGCTGATGCCGACATTGCGCGGCCCCTTTTCCCCTTCCTCGAATTCGAAGCCGAACTTAGTGGCGATGACGACCTCGCCTCTAAAAGGCGCTAGCGCTTCGCCGACGAGTTCTTCATTAATGAATGGGCCGTAGACCTGGGCTGTATCGAAGAAGGTGACGCCGCGCTCGACGGCGGCGCGGATGAGGGCGATCATCTCCGCCCTGTCCGGCGACACGCTGTAGCCGCCTGTCATGGTCATGCACCCCAGCCCCAGGGCCGAGACTTCCAGGTTGCTGCTTCCTAACTTGCGCTTCTGCATGGTTTCTCCTTAAGGCTGTGCCGCGAGGCAGAGGATGGCGTCGGTGGGTACGGCGATGGTCGGGTCGGGGCGCTCTTTGAAGCGCACGTCCCGGAGGCCGTACAGCATGGTTCCTTTCATGGTGGTTCTCCTCTCTAACGGAAAGTTTGTCTGGGACTGCCTCTGGCGTGGTTTCTGGCGTCACGCTGAACGGCAAAGAGGCCGGAGATGGCAATAGCCCGGCCCGCCTGCCCCTCGGTTATTTCCAGGTCGGTCGCGATTGGCGTCAGCAAGCTGACGGACATGAACTCGGACGCGATCAGCGTCCCGACGCCCACGGTGAGGGCGAAGACGGCCCCCCACGGTGGGGCAAGCCCTGCGGGCGCGTTAGTTTCCTGAGCGGTATAGGCTGACGTGTTACTCAATTTCATAGACTCACCATCACGCGGACGTTCCCCTTGCCGAGTGCGTCCGACAATCCCGCCGTGTCGTCAAGCCGCCCCAGTCGGGTGTAGCTGTACGAAGACTGGAAACCCTGGTAGAAGAGCACCAGGCAGTCGGAGCCGTAGAGCATCAGGTCGCCTGTCTCGATGTTCCCTACCCGCTGCGGGTCGGTCGGCAGCCTTGCGGTCAGGTTGACGTACTTCTCGTTGCCGTTCAGCTCAATCATGGCGAACGTCAGGGGGAGCTGCTCCTGTAGCGCCTGCGTCGAAGCGTTGTCAAGAAGCGTCGCAGTGAATGTCTTGGTTCCGACCTGGATAGTAGCTTTACTCATGGCTTCCCCGTTACTGCGCGGTGTATCCACCATCGACCGAGAGGGCGTGGCCGATGACGAAGCCCGCGCCAGGGCTGCACAGCCAGAGGACGGCCGAGGCGACCTCTTCGGGCTTGCCCAGCCTGCCGGTTGGCTGGTTCTTCAGCATGTCCTCTTTGGTGATGCCTTCATTCACGAACATGTCCGCCACCATCGGCGTGTCGATGGCTCCAGGGCAGACCGCATTGATGCGGATGCCCCTGGCGGCGTACTCGAGCCCGGCGCTTTTCGTAAGTCCGATCACCCCGTGCTTAGAGGCATGGTAGATGGCGCGCCTTGGAATGCCGATCAGCCCGCCGATGGACGAGTTGTTGACGATCGCCCCGCTGCCCCGCTCGCGCATCTGGCGCAGCTCATACTTCATGCAGTTCCACACGCCCCGGAGGTTGATGGCGTTGACGCGTTCAAACTCTTCGCCGGTGGCGTCGGCCGTTTCGACCGGCAGCGATTGGATGCCCGCGTTGTTGAAAGCTGCGTCGAGGCGTCCGAAGGTGACGACGGTCTGCTCGACCATAGCGGCGACGTTCGCCTCGTCGGTCACGTCGCAGCGGATGGCGAGCGCCTGGTGCCCGGAAGCGTTCAGCTCATCGGCCACGGTCTTCACCGAGTCCTCGTTGATGTCGGCCAGGACGACCGCAGCGCCCGACTCCGCGAAGGCTCTGGCGGTCGCTTGGCCCATGCCTAGGCCCGCGCCGGTGACGAGTGCCACCTGATTCTCAAAAGACAGATTCATCATTCCTCCTGATTCATGTTGCGTTGGCTACTTCGGGTTGCCCGGACTACTGGCGCTCGTAAGTCACTCGGAAGTACTCATCGGGGCTCGTGGGGGTGAGGACGAGTTGGTCCTCCGTGACCTCAAAAGCGCGCTCCAAATCCTGCCCGATGAGATCGCGGACGAGAGAAGAACCTACCGTGACGACAAATGTCTTCGCCTCATCGTCAACGGCGATACGGCCATAAAACGCCTCATAGCCGTTGATGGTGTAGGGGGTGGGGGCGGCGTCGGCGTCCGGGTTCATGGCCTGAACCGACATCGTGCCCGAGTCCGTGAACACGATCTGCCCGGAGTAGGGCACTTCTTGGAGGTCGTCTGCCGAGGTGCCGCTCTCGAGCGAGGTCATGCGCCAGACGCCAGAGAGCAACGACGCGCTGTCTTGGGCTAGAGCTAAGGTCGCGACGGTGAGAGCGAAAGCGAAAAGAGAAGTTTTGTTGATGAAGGTCATTTCGGTATCTCCTTAAAGTTGAGATTGGAAAAGTTCGGATGTCTGGGCGTTACGCTCCGTGAAGCACATAGCGCCGGGTCCATTCAGGCCGCTACTCCGATTAGGTAATCGCGCTATCAACCGGGGCGTTGTCAACGTAGATACGCTGATCAGTGAACCTGCCGTCGCGGACTGTGAAGATCGAGCAGGCGTCGATCTCGGTAACGGTGTCGTCGTGAAGGTGCCAGACGCTGGTGACTTCGAGGATGATTACCCCGTCGTCTTCCTGCCAGACGTTGATCAGCGGGTGGGCCAGTGACTTTACCTTGGCGAGTAACGACGCCATCCGTTCCAAAATGGCGTCGCGCCCGGTGATGGTCGGCGCGTTCGCGAACGTCTGGGTAATGTTGTCGGCGTAGTAGGCACCGAGGCGCGCGAGGTCCTTGGACTCCATAGCGTCGAAGTAGTCCGTCAGGAGGTCGATTGTGGCCTGATTGGCGCGGGGCATAGGAGGTCCCTTCCGTTGTTAGTGCGGCCGAGCAGCTCAGCCGTTCGAGGCTGGGTCGGCTGCTGTGGAGGGCCGTTCCGGTCCGTCGCCCGCACTGTGCTCAAAGGCTGCCGACTCGTGGGCCAGCGCCGTGAGCGCGTCGCGCTGCGCCGGTTCGAGCTGGACGTCGGCTGCTGTCGCGTTCGCGCGGAGCTCGTCCGGGGTCTCGGCACCCACGATTACCGACGTGACCGCCGGGCGCGACAACAGCCAGGCGAGCGAGACCTGATACGGCTGCCGTCCCCATTCACGGCTGAGCCGCTCGACCTCGCGGGCAATGGCGATTTCGGACTCGGGAAACCCGGCACCCTGGAAACGCTGGTCGCCGACGACGTCCCGGTCGAGCACGCCGAGGTCGGCGAGCAGACCGCCGTGCAGCGGCGCGTAGGGGATGATCGACAGCCCGAACTGCGTGCAGGCGGGCGCGAGTTCGCGTTCAGCAGCCCGGTCGATGAGGTTGTACTTCACCTGCACGGCGACGGGCGCGTTCAAGCGACGATCATCCGCGATCCACAGGGCGTGCGTGACCTGCCAAGCGGGGTGGTTGCTTAAGCCGACGTAGCGGATCTTGCCCTGCCGGATGAGGTCGTCGTACACCGCGAGGGTCTGCTCTAGCGGGGTGTCCGGGTCGGGGTCGTGGGCGTAGTACAGGTCGATGTAGTCGGTTCCCAAACGGCGCAAGCTCGTCTCGACTTGGCGGATGATGTGGCGGCGCGACAGGCCGCGGTCGTTGACCCCGTGCCCGACAATCCCATTGGACTTGGTGGCGATCACCACCTCGTCGCGGCGACCGCGTAGGGCTCGGCCAAGGAGCTGCTCGGCGGGTTCCCGGTCGGCGGCGGCAGGCGCACCTGGCCGGTCGAAGACGGGCATGTTGCCGTACACATCGGCGGTGTCGATAAAGTTGACGCCGAGGTCGAGCGCTTCGCCGACGAGCCGGTCGGTGTGCTCCGCGGTTGGCGCGACGCCGAAGGTGGCGGTACCGAGCGCGATGCGGGATACTCTGATGCCGGTGGAACCGAGGATAGCGTACTGCATAAACAACCTCCTTCTCGAGTGGGCGGGTCAGACAGCGTAGAGCAGACCCGCTTTTGTTTTCTGCTAATCCAATGAGACTTCGGTAAACCGGGCCAAGGCGTCCAGCAGCTCGTCCTGGAAGCGCTGATCGTGAACAGCGGGCTTCGGGTCGGTGCGGCGCTGGTGGTACCAGTACCCGCCCGAGGTTTTTGCCTCCGGGTCTTCGCTGGTGGCGAGCCATGTCTGGGTCGTGTGACCGAGTTCCAGGTCGTCGGTCGCACCTACGCCACCCATCTTCGTAGGTACCCAGCCGGGATCGACGGCGTTGCTCAGCACTTCCGGCCACAACCGGGCGACGGCCATCGCGAGCGCCGTGACGAACAACTTGCTGTCCGAATACGAGCCGCTTGTACCCCGCCCGCGCCAGTCCATTCCCGTTAGGTCGGCCCGCCCGCCGCTGTGCATACTGCTGCTGAGGTAGATCAGGCGCTGCGGTCGGTCGATGTGCGCGGTGAGCAGATACGGGGCGACTACGTTGACGGGCAGTATGGCTGACCCGCTGCCGATGCCAGCGTTGTGGATCACCGCGTCCATCCGCCCGAGGCGGTTCACCTGGTCAGCGACGCTATGTGTCTCCTTAAGGTCGGCTAGATCGCCGACGACAGCCTCAGCTCCGCGATCTAGCAGGTCGCGCACGGCGTCAAGGCGCTGGGGGGTGCGCGTGTGTACGACAACCTTATGGCCGTTTTCTAAAAGAGCTTGAGCGGCAGCGCGTCCGAGGCCGTCCGCCGAACCCGTGACGAACACGCGGTTCATGAAGACAAAACCGTGAGTTTCTGATTGGAGGTCATTTCATCTCCTTGAGATAAGAATGTGTCGGAGTTCAGCTACTGTGGGATGAGCTGGGCGCATACGGGGCCGGTTTCGAGGTCGTTAAGGCGTTCCTGGCCGGACACGATGGTGCCGATCGGAATCACCTGGTCGTCGTAGGACGTATCGCGGCGCTTGGCGTCGTAGAAAAAGCCGAGGTTGCCCCAGGGGACGAAATAGATGAGGTCGCCGTTAGCGGGAGGGCTACCGCTCGAGCCTTCGGTGCTTAGGTCGCGCGGAAGGTAGCTGAGTTTCTCCATGCTGGCAAAATCCTCGAATTCCAAAGTGAGGGGCAGCCTGGACGCGAAGTCGCGGCTGGTGGGGTTGTCGGCAAGCTGGACGATGATCTCGGTATCACCGACGGTGAAGCGCGCGCGCGTCTCAGTAGCTGTTTCCTGCGCCGGTGCAGCTGTTCTACACGCCTCCGGTGTAACGGGCGCAGCGGCGCAGGCCGAGGTGAGGAGCAGCGCTCTAAGGATGAACGTGGCGAGGGTGGCGGGTGCGCGTAGGGTAAGGCCCATCAGCCTTGGTACTGCGCATCATTGACAGGCTCGAGCCACTCGACGACTTCGCCCCCTTGCGCCTCATGAATAGCGATGTGTGTCATGGCGGTGGTGGGACTCGCACCGTGCCAGTGCTTCTCACCCGGCTCGAACCAGATCACGTCTCCGGGCCGGATTTCCTCGACCTGACCCCCTTCGCGCTGGACGAGCCCGAGCCCGAAGGTCACGATGAGCGTTTGCCCCAAGGGGTGCGTGTGCCAGTTGGTGCGCGCTCCAGGTTCAAAGGTAACCGTTGCGCCCCTGATACGCGCATCGTTCGTGCTCTGAAAGGGAGCATCGAGGCGAACGGTGCCGGTAAACCAGTCCGACGGTCCTTTCGCCGAGGGTTGTGAACCGTTTTTCTGAATGTTCATGACTTCAATCCTTTCTTCGTTCCTACCAAGGCTGTGAAGCCGGACCGACGGTGAACTCGCTGATGGTGGTGTCTTCCGGCTGATCGATGGCAATAGCCACAACACTTGCAATGCGATCCGGCGAGATGCCGTACTGGTCGTAAATTCCCCCCATGCCTTCGGCTGTACCCTCGTGCGAGATCGTGCCTAACAGTTCGGTGTTGATCGCAGCGGGATAGATGGTTGCCGTGCGGATGTTGGTGCCCTCCTGGGCCGATTCCATCCGCAGGACTTCCATGAAGTCGCGTACGAACCATTTCGTCCCGCCGTAGACTGCGCCACCCGGATAGGCTTTGAGCCCGGCGACCGACGAGGTGGTAATGACGTGCCCAGACTTTTGTTGGGTAAACGTCGGCAGCACAGCGGCGACGCCGTTTAACACACCCTTGATGTTGACATCGACCATGCGATCCCAGTCATCGGTTTTTAGGGCGGAGAGCGGCGAATTCGGCATGATGCCTGCGTTCAGGAAGACCACATCGACGCCCCCGAACGTCTCCTTTGCGAGTTCGACTAGGGCAGCGCTATCAGCTGGGTCAGTCACGTCTGTCACCCGGTAGGCCGCTTGTCCGCTTGCCCCCTTGATAGCCTCGACCAACTCCTTAAGCTCATTTTCGCGCCTTGCGCCCAGCACAACTTTAGCGCCTCGACTGGCGAGCAGCTTCGCTGTCGCTTCCCCGATGCCTGACGATGCGCCGGTAATAATCACAACTTTGTCCTTAACCATTTTTATCCCTTCGTCGGTAAGGCTGGCCTTTCAACCATCCGTTTCCGATCCGCTATTGAAGAATAGTTCGGATTGTTGACTGGGTGTTAGAACGATTGTCCGGAATAGTTGCGCTATCCTGCAAAAGGGTGGACATCTTCAGGATGGAAAGTCAACATGTATAGGATGAATCAAGACCTAGAAGAACCTAAACGCCAGAAAATCGACGCCAGTCTTCACGAGCTGACTGCGCGCGTCGCGCAGGCCATTCCTGAGGACGGGAACATCGAGGCGCTCGAAGGGCTTCGGCTGTTCCGTTCGTCCTCGATCACGGAGCTGTCGCACGGGATCTCTATCCCCGCCTTATGCCTCGTCGTTCAAGGTCGCAAAGAGGTCACACTTGGCGACGACCTCTACTTCTACGACGCCAACCAATATCTCATTACCGCCGCCGCACTGCCTATCGAGAGCCGGTTCACCGAGGCGTCGGCAGAGCGGCCGTGCCTGGGCATCGTCCTTCAACTCGATCCCGCCCTCATCGGCTCGGTCATTGTTGAAATGATACGCCCCGTGCAGCGAGATCGCACCTCAGTAAGAGCCTTTAACGTGAGCCCGTTAGAAGCCGGGCTTTTAGACGCTCTGATAAGGCTTATGGAGCTTTTGAATTTACCTGCGGATGAGGCCCGCTTTCTCAGGCCGCTCATCGTCCGGGAGATTATCTTCCGACTCCTTAAGGGGGAGCAGGGCGGCTGGCTCCAGCACACCACCATCCTGAGCGGCCATAGCCACCGGATTGCCGGGGCCTTAGAACGGCTCCGCAAGGACTTCAACCAACCCCTTCGGATCGAGGACTTCGCCCAGGACGTCGGCATGAGCGTTTCCAGCTTTCACCACCACTTCAAGGCCGTCACGGGTATGAGCCCCGTTCAGTTCCAAAAGCGGATACGCCTCCAAGAGGCTAGGCGGCTCATGCTTTCCGAAAACTTCGACGCTGCCCATGCAGGCTTTCGGGTAGGGTATGACGACACCTCGCACTTCAACCGTGAGTACAAGCGGCACTTCGGCCAGCCGCCGAGGCGCGACGTGCAGCGGCTGCGGGAGGTCGGCGCGGCGGCAGGCGCTGAGGTGTAGACAAACCGAGCGGCAGCCCCTATTGGGGTTGACCTCTATAAAGTGGTAGGAGTGTTTGCTATGCGTGGCTACGGCCCGATAATGGCATAAGCACCAACAGTAAGCGGTCAGGTTTATGGAGTCGTACCCTACTACTCCCAAAGAAGTGGGACATCGTAGTGACGAAACACGTCGTCCTTGCTCACAAGCGTCAATCCCTCGACGTTCGCTTGAGCGATGAGTAGGCGATCAAAGGGGTCCTTATGGTAGTCGCCAAGCTTCTCGAGTGCAAGAACATGTTGCAGGGAGACGGAAAGTACGCCTAGACCGTTCTTCTCCCTTTGCTCGCTTATCAACGTCGAAAGAGGCGTTCGCAGCTCGAGCTTGCCCAAAGCGGCTTTGATCTGCATCTCCCAAGCGCTGACGACACTCAAGGTAATTTCGTGAGCAGGGTCTTGTAAGGTCTCAAGAAGTGAGTTGGGGAGTTGTTCGGCGTCGGCATCCCACCATAAGAAGGCGTGCGTATCCAGTAACAGCCTCACTCGCCAAGCCAGAACTGTTCACCCAGGGGTGCATCGAAGTCATCTTTTATGTGTGCCGACCCACGATGCAGGTTTGGCTGACGAGTTCGGGGTTGCGACACTTTACGCTCGAAGAGGTAGCTGGCATAGTCGAAGACCTCTTCACGTAACTCGGCGGGAAGTTGGTCGATGAGTGTGTCGAGCGCCTTACGGTCCATAAAGACATGATAAACGATGCCTACTCGAAACTCCTCTGGTTATGGTGAGTCCGGGCATCTTTGCAGCTATAGGCGTATGCATCATCTGGATGGGTCTACTGCGGGAAATAGCGTCGGTAGGTCGCCTGCCTCGATTCACCTGAGAGATGGACGTAAAGCTGTGTGGTGGTCGGCGAGGCGTGGCCCAAGATCGACTGTACTGCTGCAATAGGCGCATCCTGGTTCAGCAGAAGAGTCGCCAGGGTGTGCCGCAGAACATGGGGTGTTACTCGAGTCGCCAAACCGCATCTAGCAGCAACCCGTTTGAAGATACGCTGCATCTGCGAAATGCTGAGGCGCTGTCGGCTCAAGTTGCCGTTTTCTTGCAGGCGACGACGGTCGGTAACAAAAAGCGCTGAACTCAAATCCTCACGGTCATTGAGGTATCGCCTGAGCCAAAGCGCCGCCTTCGCACCAAAATAGACCTCTCGCTCCTTATTGCCCTTACCCAGCACAATCGCGCTGCGGCGCGTCCAGTCCACTTTGTCGTGGTTGAGTCCATGAACCTCTCCGACCCGACAACCGGTGGCAAAGAAAAACTCGATTAAGGCGTGCTCGAGCGGACTCTTGCAGGCGTCACGTAACAACTCGACCTCCTCGATGGACAGTGCCTTCGGAATGCGGTGAGGAAGCCGAGGCTCTTTGAGCTTTACAGCAGGGTTTCGTAGCAACACCTCTTCTTCGTGAAGCCACTTGAAGAACACTTTGACGACCCTAACCCTATTCGCCAGACTTGACGTCTTCAAGCGAGTAAAACCGGACAGGTAAGTGCGGAGGTGCTCGAGCCGAATCTGATCCACAAGCGTATCGCTTCCCAAACGCATAGCGAGGTGCTGGAGTTGTCGGCGGTACGAGTAAAGTGTTCGGGAGCTATACCCATCGAGGCGTTTTGCCTCCAGGTAAGAGTGAATGACCGTAGTGAGCATTGGGGCGACAGACTGGTTCATAAGAAACCTCCGAACCGTAGCTTGTCCGGAGGGCGTTCCAAACACACGCAAACCCGTAAGTTTTATAGCAGCGTCGCGCTCGATAACTGCATAACGACCTGCGCTTCACCCGCCGACAGATGTTCTAGTCCTTCAGTTGCAGTTAAAGCTTTTAAGCTGAGGCTATGACTAAACTTTCTTTGGATCAGGTGTGCAATTGGGCAGATGAACTTGATGACCTGTACGCCCGCATTGCCCCGCGCTTCACCCGAGCGGAGCCGCGGCGACGGGCGCGTTCTTATTTGCAAGGGTTACTGAGCCCGATCAAGCGCAAGAACGGCTGGCAGCTAGCGGAACAAGCCGGTGAAGCGACACCTTACGGTACGCAGCGGCTACTCAACGGCTCACAGTGGGACGCAGAAGAGGTGCGCGATGATCTGCGGGATTATGTTGTGGAGCAGCTCGGCTCGGAAGAGGCCGTGCTAGTTGTCGACGAAACCGGCTTTCTGAAAAAGGGCGACCACTCGGTGGGGTCAAACGGCAGTATTCAGGTACAGCCGGACGCGTCGAGAACTGCCAGGTCGGAGTGTTTCTAGCCTATGCGAGTGAAGCAGGCACAGCGTTCATTGACCGCGAGCTGTTCTTACCCCGGGAGTGGGCAGATAGCGAGACGCGCCGGACTCAGGGCCAGGTTCCCGAAGACCGAGCGTTTCTGAGTAAACCGCAATTGGCGCAGCGGATGCTCGAGCGCACTTTCAAGGCGGGTGTGCAAGCGGCGTGGGTTACGGCGGACACGGTGTACTCCTCAGGAAAGATGCGACAGCTTTTAGAGAAACGCCAGCAACCCTATATTCTGGCGGTACCTGCCAACTTCATGCTGCGGTTTATTGCTGAGGATGGGCTGCAGCAGCCCCGCATCGCCGAATTGTTCAAGACGCTAGGGTCACAAGCCTGGCAACGCTTATCGGCAGGCAGTGGTAGTAAGGGAGAACGTCTATACGACTGGGCGTGGCTAAGCTTGCGCAAGTTGAGCACGTCGCGGCCTGAGCTTGCGCCCCTTATCGAACCGGGATTCGACCGCTGGTTTTTGGCAAGGCGCAGCCTAGACGACCCTGAGGAACTCGCCTATTACGTCGTTTTTGCACCTCAGCCGACCACGCTTGCCGAGGCCGTTCGCGTCGCCGGTACCAGGTGGGTGATCGAGACCGGCTTTGAGGCTGTGAAAGGGGAAGCTGGACTCGCTGAGTACGAGACCCGCTCATGGTCGGGCTGGTATCGCCATATCACCGTGTCACTATTGGCGCACGCATTCCTGAGCGCCATCCGTGCTCAGGAGGCTAAAAAAGGGGTGACGGAGACGGTAAACTTATCGCGTTGAGCGTGCCGGAAGTGCGGCACTTGCTTTGTCTGCTACTTTGGCATGACAGGCTGAGTCCACACGTTGTTCTAGCTTGGTCGTACTGGCAACGAAGGCACCAAGCTCATGCGAAACAGGCTCATTGCAGACGGCAAAAACGTCATCTGCAACTGTAGGACTAGTAAAAGAGACGTGCTGCGTAAGGTCTGCGGAGCTGGAATCAACACGCTAAGAATAGTGTGCCTTTATACGCTCCACGGTAAAAGAAACAGTACTTCCTACAAGCTCCCGCAACTTAGGGTTGTCAGGGCGTCCAAGTATCCAGGCATTGAGCAATAGACGACGCGCCACGAAGAACGTCGAGAGTTGCAACTCCGCACCGGTCGCAAGCGGGCGGACACGCCGGTAGCCGGTAAAGAACGCTTGGCAGAGCGTCTCAAAGTCGTTACGATGCTCAACCTCGAGGAGCGACACCGCTACGTCGTACAAGAAATGTCCCCAGCCACAGTCGTCGAAGTCAATGGCTCTGACGTTACCCTTATGAAACAGATAGTTCTCCTGGTGCAGATCTGCATGGATAAGGTTGAAGTCACTGGGGTCTCGCCCTACCGCCGCTATTTCGCTCAACATGCGCTCGTAGGCGTGACGGAGAAAGTCGGCATCTTTCTTTGAACCGAATTGTCTACTTGTCTCCAAGCTTTCAAGCATCGTTTGGTTGTTAGGGTCTGCATATCTTACGACAGGTCTTGCAAAGTTTTCGGGGAGTGAGCCAGCCTCCGCGTGCTGGTGGAGTCTGGCCATTAAACTGCCTACTTGGTCAAACGTCGTGGGAGTCAACTGATTGCGGTGCTTAAAGCGTCCCTCAACCCAAGCAAATAGGACACAGCAGCGAGGGTCCGGGATACGCTCATCTTGGACGACCGTTAAGAGATCGTTGCTACGTGTGTTGACCGGCCCAGGTACAACTAAGCCGGTATCTTTTCTAAGTGCAACCAGCCATTGCAGTTCGGAACGGACGAACTTTATGCCTTCCTCTCCAAGCGGTTGATGGACACGCAACGCGTAGCTTCCCTTGTCCGTGTCCACTCTAAACACCGTATTCGTCCAGTGATGTAAGAGGGTGATTCGCTTAGGGTTTACAGCGTATTCACGCAGCGCCCTAACAGCAAGCAAACGAAGTCGGCGGGCTTGACCTTGTGAGGCCAGATTCTCAAACGGTTTCATGTTGCACCCTCAAAGAAGGCGTACCGACAAGTCAACAACATTTCTTCCCTTTCAGCAGTAGAACAAGACGAGCAGCGTAAACTCCGCCGACACACTCGAGACTGCTAGGGGAAAAGCGTTGAAGTTACTTAGCAGTAAAAGCGGAGATGTAAGTCGGTGAAATTTGCGTTTTGAAAGCAGTTATTCGTTTCATAACACACCTCCTATGGATAATGGAATTCCAGAATTGTACAGCGTTCGGGAAGCATTGGCAAATTACGCAAGTAACCGGCCCAACCTCTGCATAAGGTACGGTTTTTCGAAAAACTCCCGACGCTCGAACGTTTTGTATTTCATACTGAATCCATACTGGTAAGACAGAACCGGCGGTGGCCGATATGACGTATGTAACGTCTAGCCACTGATAAGTCTATACTCGCACTATGGACTCTCGTCCATTGGGCTCAGGCCTCATGCCCATCGGACGCTTTGCACAGGCGTCCCAGCGCTCACTCAAAACTTTACGGCTCTACAGCGGATAGACGCCTAATATAATCGACCCAGATCTCGGCTACCGCTACCACAATTAACAGAAACGCTATTCTAACCAATACAGATTAGCTCCAAACTCATCATGCGAGCAAGCTTTCGAAGCTTAGTTGCCTGATGTCCTACTCCAAGAGCACAGTGGTGTGTTGGTCCTTGAGCGCACCATTCATTCATGAAGGTGGCAGGGTCAAGGCCAAACTTAAGCCTCGTATTGGTATTGCCAATCTGCATCGTTTCACCTTGAACAGCTTCCCCCTCCGCCACGATCATCTTGAGCTTTCCGTCCGCCGTTTGAGTTATCCCGAGAATAGTGACTGGTCCTAGCTTTACATTGAATTCGACCGAGACGCCGAAACCGCGTTTGCCGTGATAAAGGCTTAAACCGCGTAAAACGGGCTTCTCGTCACTGGTAGCGACATGCCCGGGTCCGTCATGCCCCATCAGGATAAAATCCTCGCTAAAGTCGAGCGCGTAAAACTCGGTGTACGAACCGCCCGCACCAAGCCGGTCAAGCAGCATCATGGCAACGCAAGTTTTTAAGTCTCCCTCACCCGCAGCGGGTATTCCGCGCGCAGTGAGAAGAGAGTTGCCCACGATTACCGACGCACCGAGTTCTTCAAAGGCGTTGCCGCCCAACCCCCGGTAGTAGTAGGTCAAACCTTGCAGATCGAAGTCCGAAACCAGTTTGTCTAAACCGCATGCAACACGGGCACTCCACTTGAGCTCGTCCGAGCTAACCTCTTGAGAAATCTGGTCGTGCCCCGGCTCGGCGATGTCAAAAACGCGCCTGATTTCAGCCAGCTTTGCCTGTATAGCCTCGTCCGTTGCCTCTTGTACGCGTACCTGCAGGTCGTCCATCTCTAACACTTCGATGTGGGTACCAAGCTGCGCATGGTGCATGGTGAAGTCTGAATACATATCGAGCATCCCGGGATAAGTGTGACCCAGAAACCCGATGCGGCTATAGCGAACAGCGCGCGTGACAGACGCAGCACTTACCCAGTTACCAATTTCTGTCCAGGCACGTTCAAAGTAACGGTTCGCCTGACCTTCAGCAGGCTCGAGCAGTCCTGTCACGACGTTAAAGGGAATCTTACTACGGGCGAAGGCGTTCGAGATTTCCGGCACACAGCAGGCTGCACAGTTCGCAAGCCATTCGGCAGTGTCAGTGTTCAAGTAGTTGAGCGCGGGGACGGGCTGCAAGTTAAGCACCAGTACAGGCGCGTTCCGCCGCTGCACAGCAGGTAAAACTTGCGACGAAGTACTGTACGTACCTACATAACAGACAATGAGGTCGACATTCTCCCGTGTAAAAAAATCGCCTGCTGACTTGGCCTTGGGCGCGTCGTCTATGAGCCCAGCGGAGACGACCTCTGCTCCCAGCTCCCTCAGCCGTGTCTCGACGGCTTGTTGATAGCCCTCGAGCCTCTCCCTCAACCCTTCAAACTGGGGCCAGTAAGCTGCGAGGCCGACGCCGAACACACCGACGCGGGGTTTAGGTGACTCAATCCGGTTGAGCGTTGAGTGTGTCATGAGGACTCCTTAAAAGATGATTAAACGTTGGTTTCAGCCTGCGACGACCCGGTTCTCGAGCACCCCGATACCGCTCACTTCGGCGCGCATCACGTCACCGGCTTTTAGGTACTTGGGCGGGTCGAAACCTAGACCCACGCCGGGCGGCGTGCCGGTAGCGATGATGTCACCGGGCTCGAGAGTAAATAGCCCCGATAGGTAAGCTAAAATCTCGTTGACAGGGTTGAGCATATCGCCAGCCGGCGCATTTTGCCTCAGCTCACCGTTAACCCAAAGTTTGAGTTGCGCTCCGGCAGGGTCGAAGGCGTCCGCTGTGACCACCGCTGGGCCTAAGGGCGCGTAGCTGTCGCAAGTTTTACCCGCCACCCACTGCCCGCCGCGCTCGAGCTGCAAGTCCCTCGCGCTGATGTCGTTGACGACTGTATAACCGAAAATGTAATCATGCGCGTCCTGAGCTGAAACGTCTTTCATGGTCTGCCCGACGATTACCGCCAGCTCGACCTCGTAATCGAGCTTTTGCGTGTGCTTAGATAAGATAACCGGCTCGTTTGGCCCTACGATAGCGGAGGCGTACTTGCTAAAAAAGACGGGCGTTTCGGGCACCGCCATCTTGGACTCGTCGGCGTGGGTCTGGTAGTTGAGGCCGATACCGATGAGCTTACCCGGACGCAGCAAGGGGGCGAGCAGCGCTACGTCGTCCTCACGCTGTGTAAAGTCGCCGCGCTCAGCTGCCCACGCTGCGACCTCTTGCGCGGCGACGCGAGCAACGTCGCCCAACTTGACGACGGTCTCGAGGTCAGAAAAAAAGGTTTTGGCTTTGAACTCAGCGTCGCCGGAGCGGGTTTCAAAAAGAGCTTTTGCGGCGAGGCGGAGGTCTAGAACGCCGCCGCCTGTCAACACGCCCAAACGACTCTCGTAAGCCGGGCTCACCTCGGGTCTAAACGATACGAACTTCACGGGGTTTCCTTCATAGTGTCTCCTTCATCGGGTCTTTTTTACAATGCAACCGGGCATCTGAGCGGGTGTCCTTGCAGCGCCCGCGCCGCTTCCTCTGCCGCCAGCTGTTGCAGGCGCGCGATAGCCCTTTCTGAATACCAGGCGATATGCGGGGTGAGGAGCAGGTCATCACTCTCACGCAGAGGTGAATTTTCAGGTAAAGGTTCTTCTTCAAAAACGTCCAGCGCAGCGGCGCGAATGTCGCCTGACTGCAGCGCCGCGACCAGCGCGTCCGGGTCGATCAGGCCGCCTCGAGCCGTATTCACCAGCACGGCGGTAGGTTTCATCTGCCCCAGTCTCTGTCGGTTGATAAAGTGCCGCGTCTGCTCCGTTAAGGGAATGTGTAAGGTAATTGCGTCTGCTTTGGCAAGAAGCTCGTCTAACTCGGTGAGCGTCACGCCCAGTTCGTCGGCTTGCGTCTGGGACAAGTAGGGGTCGTAGACGAGAAAGGAGAAGCCGAACGCTTTCAGCCTCGCCACGACCTCGCTGCCGATACGCCCTAACCCAATCAGCCCGACGGTGGTTTCCTTGAAAGGCAACAGCGGTTTGGCTAGCTCGATACCGTCCCAGCGTCCTGCACGCACCCCCCGGTCAAGTGCGGGGATACGCCGCAGCAGGGTGAGCAGCAGCGCAGTGGTGTGTTCAGCCACCTCATCCATACAGTAGTCGGGGACATACGCGACCTTGACGCCGACCTCTTTGGCAGCAGCCAAGTCGATGGTGTCCACCCCGACGCCGTAACGCACGACGGTCGCGCCTTTGCCCAGGTGTTCCAGTACCTTCCGAGTGATGGGTGCAAACTGCGCTAAAACGACCTCTGCGTCACCGACTGCCTCGATAACGTCGTTCTCGGTTTTACACTGATAGCCTTCGACCGACCCTCCGACTTTAGACAAGACATTTTGTTCGGGCTCGAGTGACGGAAAGGTGTAGTCCGTCACGACCACGCGGGCGCTCACGCCGTCACCGCCAAGTCTGCACGTTTGCGAAACGCCTCGTCGCGGAAGCTGACCTCTTGTCCGGCAAGGTCGGCGGCCTCGTCGGTAAAGAGCCAGGCGAGGGCGCGGGCGACCTCTGCCGGCTCGGAGAGGGCTTCGCGGCTCAGCTTGCTCACTTCATTGAGGCCCGAGGCGCGGATTTCGCCCTGCATTTCGGTGTCCACCACGCCCGGACTAAAGCCGTAGACACGGGCGCGGGTCTCGAGCGCCAGCGAGTTTGTAAGCATCGCCAGACCTGCTTTACCCGTACAGTAGGCGCTCCACCCCTCGAGCGCCCGGTGCGCCGCCCCGGAACTCAGGTTGACGATGACGCCGCCCTTCATATGCGTCAAGGCCGCGTGACAGACGTTAAACGCACCTACGATATTCACCTGGATATTTTGCGCCCACGCTGCCGGGTCGGTGTCGGCAAAGGCGGCAATCGGGTGAATCACCCCAGCGTTGTTGATGACCCCAGTGAGACTGCCGAAGCGGTCTAAAGTTTCGTTGATGAGCGCCGTGACCTGTGCATAGTCGGCGACGTCACAGCCGACAGCGTGTGCCTGCCCGCCTGACCCCGTAATCTCGTCCGCAATAGTTTTGGTGGCTTCCGTACTCCGCGCGGCTAATACGACTCGCGCACCCTGCCTTGCCAGCTCCCTGACCGTCGCCGCCCCGATGCCCCGGCTCGAGCCCGTCACGATAATGACGTGATTTTCTAAAGTTGCCATCCTCAGTCCATATGCCACTGCAAGGGCAGCAGGTAGGGAAAGTTCGTCGTCGGGTCGGTTTCGACTTTCATCACAGGCGTCATCGACTCGCCCCAACGCGCGTTGACTTCGCTTTTACCTAGTGCCTCGGTGGTTCCTTCGAGGTCGTCCGTTTCAAAATAACCGAACAACGTCAGGCCATGCCGAAAAATCGAATAGTTGCTAATGCCCACCTCACGCAGCGCCTCAACCATCTCAGGCCAAATCTCGTCGTGCCGTCTTTTGTACTCTTCTTCGTAACCGGGCCGCACTTCTAACACCCATGCATACTGCGCCATGTTTCAACCTCTTTCTAGATAGTCGTAGATAATCTCGCCGGGAACTAACTGAAAGTCTGCTCGCCAGTAAAACGCCTCGAGCATCTCCCGAACCGGCAGCTTGTAAACCGGGGCCTGCGCGTTCGGCCTCAGCTCGACGGTGCCGGGGCCGCGCCAGCACTCGTGAACCGTCACGTTACTGAGGCGTCTCGAGGTCAGTTGCCGGATGGCGGGCCGCCCGTCGATATGGTTTACCGCCTTCAAGTTCAAATTGAGCGCGAAGTCCATGTAGTCGGACAACCCGCTTATCTCGGCGCGTTGTTGCTTGTAGACGGTTGTCCCCGTAATCACCTCGAGCCTGTTGCGCGTCACCGTGCCGACGATGAGGTCACCCCTTACCTCGAGCTTCGGTTCGGCAAACTTTTTCGGTTGCCCGTGCAGCTCGCGCCCGTGCGCCACGCCGATGTCGCTGTTTAAGAACAGATAGGGCGAGTAAGCGCCCTCCGCCACACCCGGCAAGCTCGCCCCGACCATCACGTTGCACTCCTGATAATGGCCCAGATAGTCCACGTCGTGCATGTCGTAAAGGTGGATGAGGACGGTTTCGGAAGTGGCTTCGAGCGGCGGCGGTAGAAGTGCTTCGACGGCCTCCCGCTCCGTTTGGTACACGAGCGTCAAAATCTCGCAGTTGCGAAACCCCAAGGGGTAGGGCGGTACCAGGGGCGCGTCCCACGGGGTCGAGAAACCGCCGTCTAAGATGGTCTCGAGGCTGAGTCGGCTCAAGTGCCCTCCGCGAGACGCGGCGCACCCTCAGGCGCAGGTTTACCGACGCGCTCGTAGTATTCGGCGGGAATATCTTTCGGGTCTTTGTAGATGTACCAGGTGCAGCTGCCGTCCGGGTCGCCGGTATACTCGGTGACGCGCAGCGGATGCCCGTAGTTTTCGATGGCTAAAATCTCGTTGACGTAGGCGCAGTGCCCGCAGTAGAGGCAGACGTTCTCCTTCCCCCAAGTCCAGTCGTGGGCGCTTTCGCTAAACCCGAACAGCTCCGGGTTAGGCTCTTTGCCCTCGGCAAGGCGTTTGATGGCGACGCCGCCCGAACCGCACGGTTCCAAGTCGATACGCCAGCGTTTCCCCTCGTCGGTGACGCCTAGCTCACCGCGTCGCCTCGGCCCCATCAAGTGCCCACGCAGACCTTCGACGGTGAGCTGAAGCTGCGTCTCTGCGTCCGCCGCCATTACTGCGTCGTAGCGGTCACGGTAGTAGCTGCCGAGAATGGCGCGGTAGGCGTCCTCGAGCGCGTCCTCCCCTTGCGTTTTTTGAATATAGCTAAAAAACGACCAGGCCCAGTTCGCGTACATGTCGTGGACGACTTGCCACTCGAAGCGGGCGTACTCGAGCCGTTCCTTTGCCAGCTCCATATCGCCCTGCGCCATCGCCTCTTCGACCTGCGCGAGCGTCGCATGACCCTGTTCGGTCGGCGCTTCTTGCCGTAAAGAGCGCCCTACAATGTCCGACGGTTTTAAGTTCACAGCTCCTCCTTGCCGGTTCCTTCTCCCGTAGTCTTTTCTTCTACAGCCTTTTTTGGGGGCGTTGCGCCGTAGCCCGTCCAACCGCCCGTGACGTTAATCTGCTCGCCCGTAATGAACCCGGCCTCTTTTGAAGCGAGGTAGGTGACCGCCACCGCCACCTCCTCGGACGTACACCAGCGGCCTAGCGGAATGCTTTTTAAGACGTTCGCCTCGAAGGTCTGCCAGTCTTGTTCCAGCAGCTCCGCCTTCGCCCGGAACCACCGTTCCATCCCCGTCCCCAGCCCGATGTGACCGGGGGCGACGGCGTTGACGGTGACGTTGTAGGGGGCGAGCTCGAGCGCCAAACACTGTGTCAAGCCCCAGACCGCGTATTTTGAAGCGATGTAGGCGCTCGAGAACGGGTTGCCCGTGAGCCGGGTGATGATGTTGACGATGCGCCCGCTCTCTTGCTTCATCAGGTGCGGCGCAGCGGCGCGGCAGACGTAAAAGCAGCCCCTCGAGTTCGTGGTGGCGATTTTTTCCCAGTCGTCGTCACTCAAATCTTTCAGGAGCTTCTGGATATGGACGCCCGCGTTATTCACCACGATGTCCAAACGCCCAAAGTGTTCTACGGTCGTCTCAAGCAGAGCGTTGACCGAGGCGCTGTCCGTTACGTCTGTTTTTACCCCAAATCCGTTCAGTTCTTGTGCCGTCGTCTCCGTTTTCTCGTCATCAAGGTCGGCAATCACGACCTTGGCACCCTCGGCGTGGAGACGTGTAGCAATCGCCTTGCCGATACCCGCTGCGCCGCCCGTGACGAGGGCAATTTGTCCTTTAAGCTGCTCGCTCATGAATACTTCCTTACGAGGTCGCGCATTTTGACGGTTTCGCTCAGCACGTCATCTTGAAGCGTGCCCATATAAGCCTGGTGGACGTATTCGACGGCTAAATACCCGTCGTAGCCGGTTTCGCGCAGAGTGGCGAGCAGGGCGGGAAAGTTGAGTGTGCCTTCCTCGAGTTTTGCCTGCAAGACCCCGGCTCGCGCCTGCCGTAAATGGATATGCCCCGCGTGCGGTGCGAGAGCGTCGATTTCCTCCTGGCGATAACTCAAACAGACGAAGTGCGCGTAGTCGAGCGCGAGCTTTAAGTAGGGAACTTTCTCGAGCAAATCTAAAACGAGAGCGGGGCTCTCCAAATACGAATGGACATGTTGCTCAATCGTCAAAACGACACCCGCAGCTTGGGCAAGGGGCATGAGTTCTTTGAGGGCGGTGGCGGTCTGCTCGAGCGCGTCCCGCCGCCCCTGTCCCCGGTTGAGGACACCCGGCAGGAGCATTACCGAGGGAATCGCGGCAGCTTTGCAAAACGTCATCACCTTTTGGAAGTCTCTAAGATTGTCTTTGAGGCTGCCAGGGTCGGCTAAGTTGCGGTCTTCCGGTGAAGCGCCGAAGAGATAGTAAAAGTTGCTCAGAGTAATGTCGTGTGCTTTTAGCTGTTCGGCTGCGCCTTCAGGGTCGGTTAGCAGCGCATCTTTGTCCAAAGCCGAACGGTAAAAAAGCCCTACATCCACCGCCCCGATGCCTAGAGCTTTGGCGACACCGACCGTCTCTTTTAAGGTGCAGTGCGGAAAAGACCACGAGGTGACGGAGAGTTTCATGAAATCGCCTCGACTCGTCCCGACTTCGCCGACTTGTGCGCGGCTTCGATCACCTCGACCGCCCGCTGCGCGACCTCACCGGGGGCGTCGTTCGCCACCTGTTCTCCTAAGCAGATTTGGACGAAGCGCTCCAAGGGCTGATAGGACTCGTAAGCGCCGTCGCCGTCCTCGAGCGGCACAATCATATGGTTTCCGTCGTGCCGCCGCAGCTCCAGACGTTCTCGTTCGATGTCCAGGAGCATCACGCCTTCAGTACCGAAGATACGAAGGTCGATCTGGTACTGCTTGAGGTCGATGCCGTCCGTAGTCGGTTTCGGCAGAGTCGCAGCGCCGGACACCACGCCCGTCGCGCCGTTTGTAAAACGCAGGTTGATGGCGTCGTAGTAGTCCACGCCGGTCGGTGACAGGCCCATCCAAGCGAAAACTTCTTTGGGCTCGAGCGGTACCGTACCGAACAGCAAACCCAGCGCGTGACAGAGCTGCCCGTAGCCGTAGCCCCCGGCCCGTTCCGGGTCGGCCCAGGTCGAGGCGGGTGGGCGAAAGGTCGCGCCTTCGGTCTCGAGCATCCCCTCGCCGCCGAACAGGTCGCCTAGAGCCGAGGCCATCTGACACACCACGTGGCGCACCTCGCCGAGTTGCGGCGCGAGGCGGCGCGCTTCGCGGGCGAAGGGGCGAAAGCTCCAGCCCTGGGGGATCATGATCTGTTTACCCTGTTCCTGGGCGAGGGCGACGAGTTCGCGGGCCTGGTCGCCGCGCACCGTCAGGGGCTTTTCGACCAAGACGTGCTTGCCGCTTTCTAACACCGCCTTGGCGTGTTCAAAGTGGTTGATGTGCGGCGAGGCGACGACCACGCCGTCTAGGTCGAGTTGGACGAGTTCTCGGTAGTCTTCGGTCGCGTGTTCAAAGCCGAACTGCTCGCGGACAGCTGCCAACTCTTCTCGTCCTAAACGGCAGACACCGACCAGCTCTACATCGTCTCGCTCCTTAAAAAAGGGCAGCTGAACGCTGGTCGCCCACCATCCCGCGCCGATAAAGCCGAGGCGCGCGCTGTCTTTCATGGTGCCTTTGTTCATAAAGCCTCCTTTTGCCGGTCATACGCTTTCTTTACTCGCTCCAAATGACGCTGCATGGCGCGGCCTGCGGCTTCCGCGTCGCGCGCTTCGAGCGCCTGATAGATGGCGGTGTGGTCTTCATGACTGCGTTCCCGCACGCCGGGCAAGTTCACCGTCAGGCTCCGGCTGGCGCGGGTCAGCACGCTTAAACTCTGCACAATCTGTTTGAGTAGGGTGTTACTCGCTGCGTCGGTGATGACCTTGTGAAAGGCAATGTCGAGTTCGAGAAACGCCTCCGGGTCGTCAAGGACTGTTTCCCCCTCAGCGACGTAACATTTGAGCTGCGCGAGGTCTGTGTCGCTCAGGTGTTCGGCTGCGAGTCGCGTCAGACCGGCCTCGAGCACTGCGCGCGCTTCGAAAAGCATGTCGAGGTTGTCCGCCTCTAAGCTCACCAAAAAGTGCAGCGGCTGCAAGAGGCGCTCCGGACTCAGCACGGCAACCCGAACCCCGTCGCCCTGACGAATATCGAGTACGCCGAGCAGCGACAGCGCCCGGAGCGCCTCCCGCAAACTGGGCCTGCCGACGCCTAACTGCGCCGCCAACTCACGTTCAGCCGGCAAGCGGTCTCCCGGTTTGAGGACGCCCGCCTGAATCAACCCCAAAACGCGCTGTGTGACCTGTTCGGCAACCCCTTGTTTAGCGATGAGTTGCTCGAGGCCGCCAGGAGCTATCAACTTCCCATAACACGGGTACGCAGCTGGTCGAGACCGACGGCAAGCAAAAGGACGACGCCCTGAGTCACGTCTTGCCAAAAGCTCGAGACGTTTAAGAGCACCAGCCCGTTGTTGAGCGTCCCGAGGATTAGAACGGCGAGCAGCGTCCCCCAGATGCTGCCGCGCCCCCCGTAAAGACTCGTCCCGCCTAAAATGACGGCGGCAATGACCGTAAGGATGCTGTCCGACGCGGCAGTCGGCGCGCTGGCGCGGAGCATCGCCGCTAGCACCAGCCCGCTCACCGCGCCGCTGATTCCGGACAGGATAAAAAGCCGCGTCAGCACCCGGTTGACCGGAACGCCCGAGAGCCGACTCGCTTCTTTGTTACCGCCCGTCGCGTAAACGAAGCGGCCAAAACGTGTGCGCACCAGCACCCAAAAGAGGACGATGAAGGCGACGACCATCACGATAAGCGGAACGGGGACCCCCAGAACTCGCCCGGAGCCGATAAAAGTAAATCCTTCCGAGAGCAGCGGTTTGGTCAGGCCGCCCGTCAAGACGAGCGCGACACCTTCGCAGATACTGAGCATCCCCAAGGTGGCGATCAGCGCGTTGATCCCGACCCGAGTGACGAAAAAACCGTTGACCCAGCCGATTCCGGCGGCGACGAGCAGGGCCACCAAACAGGCCAGCCAGATGCTCCACCCGGCAGCGGCGAGCAGGCCGACGATCACCCCGCTCAACCCGGCAATCGCCGCGACGGACAAGTCCATCCCCCCGGCAATAATCAGGAGCGTCTGGGTCGCCGCCATCAAACCGATAAAAGCCATGTTGTTGCCGATACTCAGCAGGTTTCTGGTCGATAAAAAGAAGGGTGACAACACGGAAAAAACGATCATCAGGACGACGTAAAAGACAAGCAGCACGCCGACCCCGGCCCACGGTTTATTCAGCAGGTTACGCAGCGAGGCGTTCCCGGACGCGCCGCGCCCAGGGTTAGAGCTCCTTAGCTTGGGTTGCGACATCTAACAGCTCCTTTGTTTTGACGCCGCGCCGATATTCGCCGACGAGCACGCCCCTGTTGAGTACGATCGACCGGTCGCACATCCCTTCGATCTCTTCGGCGTCCGTAGAGACAAGCAAAATTGCCATCCCCCGGTTTGCCAGCGTTTTAAGTTCCGCGTAGATTTCTTTGCGCGCCCCAACGTCTACGCCGCGCGTCGGTTCGTCCATGATCAAAAGGTCGACCCCCTCGACCAGCCAGCGGGCGATGCAGACTTTTTGCTGGTTGCCGCCACTTAGGTAACGGAGCTTTTGACCCGTCCCCCGGGCCTTGATCGATAGCCCTTTCATCCAGCGGTCCACGTATTCGTCTTCGGCCTGGCGGGAAACGTTGCCAAAGGTTGTGTAGCGTTCTAAAAAAGCCAGCGTCATGTTTTCGCGCACGCTCATGTCGGGGACTACACCCTCGGCCTTGCGTTCAGCGGCGATGTAGCCGATGCCCAAAGCTTTGGCCTGCATGGTGGTGGTCATGCTAAAAGGCTGCCCCTTAAAGCGAACCTTGCCCCGGACAGGTTTTTCCGCTGCGCCGAAGAGTGCCTTGCCGAGCGTGCCGATACCTGAACCGATCAGGCCGAACACGCCTAAGATCTCCCCTTTTTTTAGCTCGAAGCTTACGCCGTAAAGGACGCCTTCGATACTTAAATCCTCGACCTCGAGCAACGTTTCACCGTGTGGGGTTTGTTCTTGGGGATAAAGGTCGTCTACGGCGTTACCGACCATCGCCAGCACCACATCCGCGTGAGACGCGTCTTGCGTCCGGTATTCGCCGGTCTTTTCACCGTCGCGCAAAACGACGATGTGATCGGAAATTTTAAAAACCTCGTTAAGATAGTGAGAGATATAGATGACGCTGACGCCGCGCGCGCACAGACGCCCGATGACTTCAAACAGCCGCGCGACCTCCTGGTTCGTCAGCGACGCGCTTGGCTCATCCATGACCAGGACGCGGGCGCGGCCTGCGAGGGCGCGGGCAATCTCTACCACGCGCTGCTCGGGAACCGACAGGTCTTTGACGAGGGTTCTAGGGTCGACCTCGAGCCCGAGCTGAGCAAGCAGTTCACGCGCTTCTTCGCGCATCCGTTTGGTGTCGAGTTGAAGTAGCCCGAGCTGCCGTTTGAGCGGCAACTGTCCAATAAAGATATTTTCTTCGACGCTCATCTCGGGGATAACCGAGATTTCTTGCGGCAGCATCCTTACGCCCTTCTCAATAGCTTCAAAGGGCGTGTTAAAAACGGTCTCTTCACCGTCTAGCTGCACCACACCGTCGTCGCGAGTGTATTCCCCGCAAAGGATTTTAATAAGTGTCGATTTGCCCGCCCCGTTCTGGCCCAATAGGGCCAGAACTTCACCTTCACCCAAACTGAGGTCGACGCCTTTTAAGACGGGCACGCCGCCGAAAGACTTCCAGATACCCGACATCTCGAGGCGTGAAGCAGGTGTCACCGGCTACTCTGTAGGGATGATGGCTTCGTAGCCCGCGTAGTTGGGGTTGGCGCGGACGCTCTCCAAGTGTGCTTGATACGCGTCTTGGGGAAACTCGTAGGTAAAGTCCGGGTAGCCTTCCGGCGTTTTACATTCGCGGTCCTTGTAATACTCACAGACGTTCATCGGCGTCACCATCACGTGCTTGACGAGCACAGCGGCGGGCACCTCTTGCCCTGCCAACGTTGCCAGCGCCGTCGGGATAAGGTAGTTTCCGTAACGCTCCGGGAAGTATCCGGGCGAGGCGATAAAGTCGGGCTCGCCGGTCAAGCTGTCGAGTTCATCTGCACCCATACCGACGAACAGCGCGTCGCCCTCGCGTCCGGCAGTCTGCACCGCGCGCAACATCCCGGTGGTGGCTTGGTCGTTGATCGCAATGCCCATGACTGGAACATCTTCGGGAATACGGCCTAGAGCGTTACTCATCTGGCTGAAAGACTCCTCGAGCGTGTTTTTGGTGTCGATTTCGATAATGTGATCCTCTGGAAAGCCCTCAGCCGAGGCGAGAAATCCTGCACGCTGCCCCCCTGTACGCAGTGCCGGGATTGCGCCAGACTGCGGCAGTGCCCCGATAACCAGGTACCCGTCGTTTAGGCGGTCGCCGAACTTTGCTTGGGCAGCTTGCGCCAGGTAAGACCCGCCCATAAAGCCCGAACGCGGGTTGTTCGCACCGAAAAAGGTCGCGCCCTCCATCGGGATATCGATAGCGATCACCGGAATATCCGCATTATTGAACTCTTCCATGATCACGGAGCCGAAGTTCGCGTCGGTTTGAAACTCTATTACGAAGTCAACGTTACGCTGCACAAAACTCTGAGCATTTGAAAGCGCAGTAGGGCCGTCAAGCCGGTTGTCGGCAATAACCAGTTCGATACCTGCTGCCTTAGCATTTTTCACAATCCCTTGCTCTGTCAAGATGCCGAAGGCAATATCACGCTGCAGGTTGGCAAAGGCAAAAACGTAATTTTCCCCGTTTTTAGGGGGCGTGACCTCTTTGGCTGCCGCGACCATCTGCTGCAGCGTTTCGGCGTTCAACATCTCGCCGTCGTAGGTCTCTGGGCTGAAGCCGAAAAAATCCTGAGCTGACGCGAGACTCGAGCCGAGTAGTAATACATATACAAGAACTACGAAACTTACAACTTTCATATCTACCTCCCGTAAGATTTTTACGGCAGAAATCTGCCCGATCGAACTTCATTCGTCTATCTGTAATGGTAAGACCACTTTACCTTTTAGGCCCAGCTTTGTCAACACCGAGCATATTTGAGAGCTAGAAAAGAAACCAGGAAAGTGCGTGGCCGCGCTCGTATGGTTCTAGAGCGGGTGAGGCATAAGGCAAGTAGCCCGCTCAGCTGCTCAGCACTCTTTGCTTACACGACAGGCGCAGGTATATACAGGAAAGCCTTCATTTGTAGAGGTGACCTGACCCCGATAGCGGAACCAGGATCATCTTAAGTCAAAAGCCAATTTGGTATAGCAGGGTTCGGCAGGATCAGCCAAGCCTCAGGAGCGGGAGGGCGGTAGCAGTTGTAGTGATCTCGCCAGTGGGCGATGAGGATCTGGGCTTCATTCGAGGGAAGTGAAGACCTCGCCATTCAGGAGTTCGTATCTGAGCTTGCCTTTAAATGATTTGATGTAGCCGTTTTCTCAGGGGCTACCCGGTTTGATAAAGAGCATGTTGATCTGCAGGCGTTTGAGCCAGCGTTTCACAGCCTTAGCGCAAAACTCAGGACCGTTATCGCTGCAGATATGTGCCAGTGGACCTTTGCGGAGAAACAGTTCCGAGAGCGTTTCCAAGACGCGGGTCGAGTTGAGTTTGCGTTAAAATCTGATCGCAAGACATTCACGAGTGAATTCATCGACGACCGTCAGCATCCGAAATCCTCTGCCGTTGCTGGTCTTATCGGCGACAAAGTCATACGCCCAGACGTGTTCCTTGTGTTCAGGTCTAAGTCTGAGACACGAGCGGTCACTCAACCATAGCCGTCTGAGCTTGGGCTGTCTGACAGGAACTTTGAGTCCCTCCTGACACCATGTCCGCTGGATGCTCTTGCTGTTGATAGCCAACCCTGAAGTCTTAGTAAGACAGTGATCCGGCAATAGCCATAACGCCCATACTGCTTGGCGAGATCGGTAATCACTGTCGTTAAGCGTGTCTCATCAGACTTGACCTTAATGACTCGACATTGAACCGAGCGATGTTGACCCAATGTCCGGCGCGCTCTACGCTCTGACACCCCTAAACGCTCGCCCACCGCGTTGACACAATGGCGGCGGCGTTCAGGGCTCAAAAGTTTTCCTTGGCCGCCTCTTCCAAAATTAGCTTGTTCAAAGTTAAGTCAGCTACTGCTTTACGAAGCCGAGCGTTCTCTCTCTTGACTTCCTTCAATCGTTCGTTTAGCTTGATCGACCTGCATGCCCCCGTACTCTTTTCGCCACCGGTAGTAGATGACTTCGCTGACCTGTAGCGTGCTGACCACCTCGGCGACGCTTGCCCCTTTATTCAGCCGTACCTCGACTTCCCGGAGTTTGCTGATAATTTCCTTTGGCTTATACGTCTTCTTAGGCATTTCTACCCCGACTAAAATTAATCTGGCGCTATCAATGCGCCTGGATTCCTTTTAGAAAGTCAGGTCATCCTCTCTGCGGCACTTCGGCCCGTTAGCTGCTTAAGCTTTCCGACTAGCGTTCGATCCAGTTCTCGACCTGCAGGCCGCCAATACGCTCGAAGTGACGCAGGTTCCCCGTGATGACTACAAGATTGTGTTCGAGCGCGGTTGCAGCAATCATCAGATCAGCGTCTGCCAGCCGCTCGCCACGAACTTCCAAAGCAGCTTTCAGTTCTCCGAACCGTTCCATTTCGGCCGTGCTGAGAGGGATAGCTAGAAGCAGCGCCCTTAGGCTGTCCACCTCAGCTTTGCGCTCGGTGCGCCGCTCACTTTTTGCCGCGCCGTAGTACAGCTCTCCGATGCACACACTACTCGTGCAGAGTGCGCTTAAGGGAGCGCCAAGCAGCTTTTGCCGAACGTCCTCACGACCACGGAGCTAAACAACACACCGACTAAAGTCGGAGGGTTTGAGGCAACGACTGAAAGTCAGGATACGGGTCGTAGACCCGTTAGCCCTCTGTCTTGAAGTTGTCGTCTCGGGTCGGTTCGAAGTGGTGCTCCAAATAGCTTTTGATCATTTCCTCCGTTACCTGTCCCACCGTTGCACAGAAGTATCCCCTCGCCCAGCAGTGCCGCCCCCAGTACCTCGCTTTTAGCTTCGGATACTCCTCGAACAGCTTGCTCGCACTCCGCCCCTTGACACGCCTCATGATTTCGCTCGGTGCCATCGTCGGCGGAGCACTTACCAAGATGTGTACATGGTCACTACTGACTACTCCGCTCAGTATTCGTATCTCGAACGCTTCGCAGGTTTGCCGTACCAGTTCTCGCACTCGCTCGGCAACATCACCCTTCAGCACCTTGTAGCGGTATTTCGTCACCCATACGAAGTGGTACTCGATGTTGAAAACTGTCTGACTGCCGTAGCGGTATGCCATTCACCAAGGCTAACAGATGAAATCTGACCGCCTAAAGGCGGTGGCTTTAACCTTACACTTGGAATAGTAAAACACCAACGTGTCGGTATCAAGCAGGTAGGTCATTTACAGATCAACGTCACGGCCAAATGATCGTTCTGGCAGAAGGTCTTTATCGGCAAGCGGTTCATCTCGCCATACCCCGGAGAGGCTGGCAAGTGGATGCGCTTCGCCAATCGCATCGCTTTTGCTAGCTACGCGTCTAGCGAGGAGGAAAGCTGCGAAGTCCTCGACCTCCTCGCGCAAGTCTGGAGGTAGGGCTGCGAGTGTGCGTTCAAGCTTTACATCGGCCATAACGCCATTATAGGGCGGAATTATTGAGGAAAGTAACGTCGGTAAGTCGCTTGCCTCGATTCGCCGGAGAGGTGGACGTCCGTATGGGTGAGCATCAGCGCTTTATGCTGGCGAGCCTACTCCGGCAGTTGGATTTTCTCGAGGTGGAGGTCGAAGCCATAGACCGCAAGGTAGCTGAGCAACTTGCGGATAAAGATGAGCTTATCGAGCGGCTTGACGCCATTCCCGGCGTAGGGCGGCGTGTTGCCGAGGAGGTGCTGGCTGAGATTGGTACCGACATGAGCCGTTTTGCCAGCAGTGCTCATTTGGCATCATGGACACGCATCTGTCCGGGCAACCATGAAAGCGGCGGTAAACGCCGCACCGAAAGCATCGGCCCCGGTAACCATTGGTTGCGAAGTGCTTTGGTCGAAGCGGCAAGGGCCGCAGCGATGACCAAGAAGTCCTACCTGTCAGCGCAGTATCGACGAATCAGAGCCCGGCGCGGCGGTAAACGAGCCGCCATTGCGGTAGCTCACAGCATCTTGACTATCATCTACCACCTCATTAGGGACGGCACCACTTACGAAGACCTGGGCACGGACTACTTCGAGGAGCGAGCGCGGGACAGAGTGCTTCACCAGTCCGTCAAGCGCATCGAGCGGCTCGGCTACCAGGTGTCTGTCGTTACGCCATAGGGGAGATTTTCGGAGGAAGGCAGTTGGGTTCTTTGCCAGAGAAAGCAAGTGAGATACCGTTTCATTGAGCGGGAGCGTCAGAGCTACCCGGTGGAGCGCTTGTGCAAGATGATGGAGGTGTCCAGGAGCGGCTTCTATGGCTGGCGGAGAAGGCCAAAAAGCAAGCGGGCGCAACAAGATGAGGGGCTGACCCGGCAAATCCATCATATCTATGCCCAGAATCGAAGGGTCTACGGTGCCCCTCGCATACATGCTGAACTGCGTGACCAGGACATACGTTGTAGCCGCAAGCGCGTGGCACGGCTGATGCGCTCGGCAGGGCTCAAAGGCAAGGTCAAAGGAGCCAAAAAACCTAAACGGTCAGCACCATCCGTGCCTGCCACTAATCTTCTCAAGGCACATGGGGCAGTGACAAAAACCGATCAGGTTTGGATCTCTGACATTACCTACTTGCGTTACCGCTGAAGGCTGGCTCTACCTAGCAGTCGTCATCGACGCCTACTCTAGGCGTGTCGTTGGCTGGGCTATGAGGGCGCGTTTAACAGCGGCACTGGCGATAGATGCCTTCACCATGGCATGGCAGCGAAGATGTCCGCTACCCGGACTCATTTGTCATTCGGATCGCGGCAGCCAATACACCAGCACGAGCTTTCGGACAGCCCTCGGGGCAGCGAGAGCGTTACCAAGCATGGGAAGAGGTGCTCTAGACAACGCTCTTGCAGAAAGTTTCTTCGCTACTCTCAAATGCGAGGAAGCACGCATTTACCCCTCTCGTGACCTAGCTAGACGCTACCTCTTCAACTACCTGGAAACGTTTTACAATCGGCAAAGGCGACACTCGAGTCTAGGCTTTCTCTCCCCGGCAATATTCGAGGAGTTGGCAGCTAAGCAACGCTTAACCGACTGTCTTCAATAACGGGGCAAGATCAATTTTAGGGTACAGCGACCTAGTGGATCACACATGTCGTGCCCGCTCGAGGGCCGTTCGAAGCGCTGCCGCCCGGGTGCCAAGCGCTTCTCCTTCAGCGGAGGTAAGGGGAACATCCTTGACTAGATAACTTCCAACCCCAAACGCTACCCCGCCCGCCTGGTGGAACGCACCAAGCGTTTCCGGGTCGACGCCGCCGGTCGGAACAAAGCCTAAATTGTCGAGCGGAGCACGTAGGGCTTTGAGATAGCCCGGCCCGAGAGCGTCGGCGGGAAACAGTTTTACCATGCTGCATCCGGCCCGGTACGCCGTCTGTGCCTCGGTCGCGGTAAATATGCCAGGGAGGATAAGAGTATCACGCGTTTGTGCTAAGGCAACCGCCTCGAGGTCTAGGCTGGGAGCGACAAGGAAGCGAGCACCAGCGTCTAGCGCCCGCCGCGCGTCCGCAGCGGTGCGAACCGTACCCGCACCTACTAACAGGTTGCTTGCAAAAATCTTATTGAGCTGACTGATGCCCTCGAGCGCGTCCCGACTGTTAAGGGTAATCTCCAAAACACGTATTCCACCCGCTAAAAGCGCCTCAGCAATGCCCTGCTGCTCGTCGAGAGAAAAGTCGCCCCGGATAATGGCGACAAGACCGTCCTCACGGATTTGTTGGCCTATTTGCTGGCTGTTCACGAGCTTACCCTCCACTAAAATGGTGACGGGCGTAGCGTCACTACACGTACCTGTACGAAATCATCAGAATGCGAACCTTATTCGTGCTGCTCTTATCGTCGAAGCGTTGGGGAGCCTTTGTAAACTAGTGGACACCTAGTTATCAGCTCCCCGTAAGTCGAGTTCCCCCGCGTAATGACAGGCAGCAAAGCGGTTTTTCGTAATCTCACGAAGCTCCGGTCTTTCTACGCGACACCGCTCTTGGGCATACTGGCAGCGTGGATGGAAGTAGCAGCCGGACGGCGGATCAGCCGGATTGGGGGTTTCCCCCTGCAGCTGCACCGCTATATTTCGCTGCGAAGGATCCGGTTTCGGAACCGAAGCGAGCAGTGCAGCGGTATAGGGGTGCAGCGGGTTGGTAAAGAGCGCTAAAGTTTCTGCACTTTCGGCGACCTTGCCAATGTACATCACGACAACCCGGTCTGAAATGTGCTCGACCACCCCTAGGTCGTGGGAGATAAACAAGTAAGCCAGCTCGAACTCTCGCTGAAGGTCTTGGAGCAGGTTTAAGACCTGTGCCTGAATGGATACGTCAAGGGCAGATACCGCTTCGTCGGCAACAATGAGCGACGGGTTGGTCGCCAACGCCCGCGCAATCCCGATGCGCTGCCGCTGCCCACCTGAGAATGCATGAGGGTAACGGTTAAGGTGTTTGACCTCGAGGCCCACGACGTTCATCAAAGTTTTGACCCGTTCTACGAGCGCACGACCTTTTGCCCTACCGCTGATGACGAGCGGTTCCCCGACAATCTCGAGTACCGTCATCCGCGGGTCTAAAGACGAGTAGGGGTCTTGAAAGATCATCTGCATATGTGGCCGAATAGACCGCAGCGTTGCAGCGTCCAAAGTGGCGATATCTACCACCGAGTCGTTAGGAAGCTTGAGCAACATCTCACCAGCGGTAGGCTCTAAGGCCCGCAGCACCGTACGACCAAGCGTCGTTTTGCCACACCCTGACTCGCCCACCAAGCCGACGGTCTCCCCTGCTTGAATGTGAAAGTTGACGTCGTCGACCGCTTTGACATTTCCTACGGTACGGCGCAAAAAGCCCGCGTGCACCGGAAAGTATTTCTTTAAGCCTTTAACCTCTAAGAGCGGCGTGTTACGCATGCTGGGCCTCATCATGATGTAGAAAGCAACGTACAAAGTGTCCTTGCTCTATCTCCTGAAGTGCGGGAATAGCCTGACTGCAGGATCCAAACGCGTCATCGCAACGTGCCCTAAAGCGGCATTCAATAGGAAGATTTATAGGTACGGGTACGTTACCTCGGATGGCCTCGAGGTGCTCACGCTTTTTGGTACTCACCGTGGGCACAGACGCCAGCAATTTACGCGTATAGGGATGAAGCGGATTTTTGAATAGGTCGTGAACCCGGCCGTACTCTACGATCTGCCCCAAATACATCACGGCCATCGTATCGGCGACCTGTGCCACTACGCCTAAATCGTGCGTGATATAGATCATCGACATATCGAACTCGTCTTTAAGATCGTTCATAAGCTTGAGAATCTGCCACTGTACCGTGACATCGAGGGCAGTCGTCGGCTCATCGGCGATCAGGAGTGACGGCCTCCCGGCTAACGCCATGGCAATCATGGCTCGCTGACGAAGACCTCCGGAGAGTTCAAAAGGATACGCGTTGAGGGTCCTTTTCGGCTCCGGCATGCCGACCTTGGCAAGCGTCGCCAAGGCAATGTCTTGGGCTTCTTGCTTGTCCCTCGTTCGGTGCAACAAGACCGTCTCCACAATCTGGTTGCCGATGGTGTGTACCGGCGACAGGCTGGTCATCGGCTCCTGGAAAACCATCGCGACGCGGCTGCCGCGAATCTTGCGGAGTGCCCGGCTCTCTTCACTAAGCTGAGCAATGTCTACCGTTTGACCGCCCTTTTCGTGAAGCAGGATCTGACCACCCACAATTTTCCCTGGCCGCTTGACCAGTCGCAGAATCGAGCGCGCGGTCATGCTCTTGCCACAGCCGCTCTCACCGATAATTCCCAAAGTTTCTCGTCTCTTTACGGAGAAACTGACGCCGTCAACCGCCTTGAGCAAACCCTCATCGAGAAAGAAGTGGGTTTTGAGGTCTTTGACCTCGAGCACAGTGTTTTGGGTGTGGGCGGTGGGTCCCTCGCGGTTACTTGTAGGGGTCGGCTGCATCTCGGACTCCATCTCCAACAAAATTGAACGCTAGCACGATCACGATCACGAACCCAGCGGGAATGAGCATCCAAGGGTAGAGGGCCACCGTTCGGATGTTCTGGGCGTCCTGTAGTAGCGTTCCCAAGCTTACCGCGGGCGGCTGGATACCGAGACCCAAGAACGACAGCGCCGTCTCGCCGAGAATCACACTCGGGACGAGCAGTGTAACCTGGACAATCAGATAAGAGGCGAACGAAGGTACGAGGTGCCTGAGAATTACCCGGGAGTGACTCGCACCCGAGATAATTGCTGCGGTGACAAAGTCTTCTTCCCGAAGTTCTAAAAACTTGCCGCGTACCACGCGAGCAATGCCGCTCCAGCCGATCAGCGACAAGATAACGGTAATGCCAAAAAATACTTTGACCGACGACCAGTGGGGCGGCAAGGCGGCGCTAAGCGCCATCCACAGCGGGATAGTAGGAATCGACAGAAGAAACTCGATAAGCCGCTGTACAATTAGATCCGTAATTCCGCCGAAGTATCCGGAGATACCCCCCAAGACCACACCCAAGACGAAACTCAGCGCCACCCCAACGAGTCCCACGAACAGGGAGATGCGCAGAGCGGCGACGGTTCTCGAGAAGATATCGCGTCCTAAGGCGTCGGTACCGAATAGAAAGACGGTGCCGTCTTCTACCCCGAAAAGGTGAATATCGGTGGACACCAAACCCAGAAGCTTATAGGGTGGGCCATGGACAAAAAAGCGTAGCGGCAACGCTGTTTCGGGATCGGGCTTGAATACGAACGAAAAGGTGACCGGATCGTTAGTCCGAGTGTAACCGTAGATAAAGGGCCGTATTCCCCCTTCGCCAAAGATATGAACCGTTTGCGGTGGTGCGTTTAAGAATTGCGTGGACTTGGTGTTCGCGTTGTAGGGAGCAACGAAGTCGGCGAACACTGCCAGCAAGTAGAGCAGCGTCAGTACTGCAAGACTAACGAGCGCCAACTTGTGCTTCTTGAACTTCCGCCAGATAAGCTGCCGCTGCGAGGCGATATAGTAACGCTCATCCTCAGCAGGTGCGGCGGCTTTGGACTTTGCTCTTGCTTCTATGGCCATCTCAATTCTCCAACCGGATGCGGGGGTCGAAGACGGCCAGCAAAATGTCTGACACCAGCGTACCGATAACCGTTAGCACCGACAAAATCAGCACGATGCTGCCTGCAAGATAGGTGTCTTGCCGGATGAGCGCGTTGTAAAGTAAGGGCCCCATATCGGGAATACCCATGACGATTGAAACGATGACCTGACCGGAGAAGACCGCTGGGATAAGCCAGCCTGCCGTGCTGATAATCGGGTTTAGCGCAATGCGAACAGGGTACTTCCAGAGTACACGGTTGCCAGGGAGGCCTTTAGCTCTCGCGGTTTCGACGTAGGGCCGTTGCAACTCATCAAGCAGCGACCCGCGCAAAATGCGGATCAGCGGAGCGGTACCTGAGAGGGCAATGATAAGTACCGGTAACGGGAGGTGAGCCGCCATATTCCAAAACTTTGCCCAGCTCATCGGCTCGCCTAGATATTCAGGTGAGACAAGACCGCCGAGGCTCAACCCGAGGTACTTGTAGGAGAAAAACATCAAAATAAGCGCGACTAAAAAGTTGGGGATGGAGAGCCCGATAAAGCCGATAAAGGTAGCCAGGTAGTCCCAGACTGAATATTGACGCGTAGCTGAAAGGATGCCAATGGGAATAGCGAGGGCGTAGGTGACGCCAATTGTAAGAAACGCCAGTAGCAGCGTAACGGGCAACCGTTCGGCGATAAGGGCGGTTACCGGCCGTCCATAGGAAAACGAGAACCCGAAGTTACCCTGGAAAATTCCGCTTATCCACTTGAGGTACTGCTGCGGGAGGGGTAAGCCAAGTCCGTACTGTTGCTTAAGCCCTTCGATGATCTCATCGTTGACCTGCGCTCCCTGGGCGCGCAAGGTGATCACGTAATTGCTGAGCCAATCTCCGGGGGGGAGCTGAATGATGACGAAGGACACTACAGAAAGAAGCGCCACGAGAAATACGCCAAATACAAGGCGGCGGGCAAGGTACCGAATCACGCTTTGCAGTCCCTTAACCTTGCCTGTGTAACTTGTAGGTTGGTGCACTGGGCAGTGCACCAACCCTTCATGAAGCTGCTTTTATCAAGCATCAACGTTAGACCTTACTGCCAGTAGAACTGGTAGTGACGGTTGTAGGTTCCAATGCCGATACTGGCATTGTCGGTAAAGGTATTTTCATCAACGTTGCCTAAGCCATTTCGGGTTACTGCAGGTTTGGGCACCAAACCGATGGTACCGATTCTGTAAAGGCCTTTTTCCCAAAGATCAAAAATTTCCGTTAAGGCCGTTTGCTGGTCTGCCTCGGACATGGTAGGTAGATTACGGTAAAGTTCGAACATGCGCTGCACAGCAGCAGGGGGTTCTTCACCTTGAGCGCCATTTGAGTTGTACCAGAGCTGCCACTGGGGTGCCCACTGCTGACCCGAGATATAGCCGTTTGCGCCAATCTTGATAGCCTCTTCTGAAACTCCGTCCATAGCCCAGCCTGCCACCATAAAGTCGCCGGAATCGAACTGCTCGCCCATTAAGGTGCGCTCCGTATCCTTGACACCCGTACGAATACCGACGGCTTGCCAGTAGTCACGAACGAGTTCGGAAATCTTAGCGGGAACGGCGTCGGGCACGTTGGAGATAGTGAGGGTAAACGGTTGACCGTCGGAACGAAGTCTGAAATTCTCATTGTCGCGCTTGTCCATACCCATTTCGTCAAGTAGCTTGTTGGCCTGATCGGGGTTGTACTCAATCATATAGTTTCCCCAGTCGTCTTTATAAGCGCTCGAGGTGGGGCTTATCGTGGCCTGTAAAGGCGTACCTTGACCAAGCGCGATAATGTCGTTGATTTCATCACGGTTTAACGCCAATGACAAAGCTTGCCGGAAACGTACATCACGTAAAACATCACCTACTGCCTTAGCTCCGGCATAGTTCTGGTTCACTGAGTAGGCAGCGATTGACGTCCATAAGCTCGGCGCAAGCCAGGGGTGATAGTTGCCTCGGTCGGCCCCATCGACAAATGCGGGATAGTCACTGATCGAAGTGCCCCAGTCCTGATAGTCGTACTGGCCCGCAGCCATCTTGACCGCTAAGTTGGCCGTATTGTCGAAGTTCGTCGCCACCACACGGTTGATGTAAGGAAGCTGATTACCCGCCGTATCAACTTTGAAATAGTAAGGATTGCGCTCCATCACGGTGCCTTGCGGACTCCGCTCCCTCACAACCCAAGGACCCATCGTAGGCACGTCAGGGGTAACGCGGAACCATTCATAACGTTTGGCCCCGAAATACTGAACCCAAGTTTCGTAACCTGCCGCCTTCGCTTCAGCCTCCACATTTGGGTTATAGGTTTTATGAAAGGGTTTTAGATAGTGTGCGGCTTCAAAGATGTCGCCTTGAACACCGTTGAATACGACGCCGGCTAAATGGGCGAGAAACGAAAAGTAGGGGGCTGTGAAGCCGAACTCGAGCGTGTACTCGTCGAGCTTTTTGACCTTCATCGGCTGACCGCCGGGTTGAAACGCCTGCGGAACATTAGGCGTAATTTCCTCGTTAAGGATGATGTCGTTCCACCAAAACAGGACGTCGTCGGCAGTAAAAGGTGCGCCGTCAGACCATTTCATACCTGGACGCAAAGACAAGGTGAACGTCTTGCCATCGTCACTAAACGACCAGCCTTTGGCAATATTGGGAACGATGGTCTGACCGTCTCGGGCTAGGTTCAGCATGTATTCGGCGGTGGTAAAGTTCGAAGCAGGATAGCCGACTGTATCCGACACCTGAGCCAGTGTAAGTGAGCCCCCATATTTGCCGACCTCACCGAAAGGATTGTCCACTAAAGGCTCCTCAGGCAGGCGCTGCTCGAGCGGCGGCAGGGTACCCTGATCGACAAGCTCTTGCAACATCGGGGCTTGGTGAAACTCACTAAGGGTGTTGCCGGTGGCCTGCTCATAGTCAGCGACCGTAGCCCAGCCCCATAGAGGTTTCTCTGCTGGAGCCGACTGGCCCAGCGCAAAACCAAAAAAGCCGACGATTACGACGAAAAGAATATTTTTAACTTTGTTCACAGTTTACCTCCTGGACTCGGTGACATCTAGTTTGCTCAGCCTGCCCCTTACCGCGAAACGCGGTTTAATCAGCGTGAAACCTCCTAATCTATAGCTGAAGCCTTAGGGTGGTAAAGTGAACGCTCATAGGGTTCTGCGGTTCCGTGATACCGGGGTAGCAACGAATTTACCTTAGTAGCGGCCGCTTGTGACCAACTGTCCGGCGGGTGTTGGGTTTTTTTAACTACCTGCGCCTGAATTCGCTCTGGCAGCGCGGCGAAGTCCGGCTGGTACCAAAGCGTAAGGAGCGTCCGGCGCTCGCTACTACCGTTGCCGTATGCAGCGTGCAAGATGCGAGCGTCACCGACGAGTAAATCGCCCGCTTTTACAGGCACGTCCACCTCGTCGGGCCGAGTCGAAAATTCGGGTCGACGCATGTCCTTGGCCTCACTGAGTGCCGCCGAATGAGGCGCGTCTAACAAGTCGTGGAGTGCGTTATGGGTGATGTGAGAACCAGGAATGACCCTTAAGCAACCGTTCTGGCGCGTTGTATCGACCAGGTAGTACATCAAGAAGAGTTGCTGCGGCGCGCGCTCATAGGCAGAGGGGTCTTCCCAGGCAAACCAGTCGTAGTGCCAAAAGAGTGCCGGCCCCTGCGGGGGTTTACTGATGACATAACCGTCGGAGAAGGTCGGCTGCATATATCCAAGGGAGGCTAGGGCCTCGAGCGCCCCAGGATAGGCAATCAAATCGGCGAACACCGGATCGCTCATGACGCTGACCATACTGCCGGTAGCGCGAGCTTTCTTGGCATTTTTCTCACTCTGAGTCGCTAACACTCGGTCTGTAACTTGTTGCAGACGTTGCAGCATGTCAGCCGAGAGCACACCTTCAAAGCGGCAGTAGCCGCGCTCGATAAGTTGCTGCCGTTTATCTTCTTTCATAACCTTAGCTCCTTTTCGACCCGAGGGAAATTACCTACAGGCTTGTCCTACACCGCCGCTCTAACGGCTAAAAACAGGTGTAATTCTCTAATAGTTGTGCTCGTCACAAAGACACTACAAAGGATAAATGGGCAAGTCAAGGTTGGTTTTGCCCGTTTTTTACGAAGAGGCTGCTGACAACCCTTAGATGATTGACATGGTAGATAAAGTCGGATCCACTGCTTTTGCAGTGCTCGAACTGTGTAACCTGAGGTGTAACACATTTACTCAAGGAGTCCCGAAGACACTTAACGTAAAGCAAGCACCATTTCTAATTGAAGGCGGGAAGCCGAAAACTATCACTCTGAGTCTTGACAAAGTGCTACTGGACCTTTGTATGAGACGCCCCGATGAACAGGTAGTCAAAAATGGGCAGCAAGGGCATGGACATGCCCGTTTTCGGGTGCTAGCCTCCATAAATCAAGCTGTAGGCGCTAACCCGCTCCTCTCAGGCACCGAGTTGACAAGCAACTAAAGAGCCATACCCGGATTTGTCTAGAAAGTGATGTTCCGACCTAGCTATATTTCTGCTCGACTTGCAGGGCCTACCAAAGTTTGGTTGAAGGAGCTATTCGTGGCTAGACTGTGGAAAGACTACACTCGGAAAGAACTTTTGCAGCGGCTGGGTCGGCTCGAGCAGCTCGGTGGGGTACGCCTTGTAACTCTTGGTGACGGAGCAGAGCACGGTGTGCGCGTGCTCGAGTTTCGCACTGGCAGCGGGTTTAACTTCGATATACTCGTTGACCGTGCGTTTGACGTTGGGCGCTGCTCTTTTCAAGAGTGGCCACTCGCCTGGGAATCGCCCGTTGGCTTCACGGGGCCGTGGTTCTACGAACCGCAAGGGTTAGGCTTTCTGCGCTCTTTCGGCGGGGGTCTGTTGACGACCGGCGGCCTCGACCACACGCTTTTTCCGACCAACGATACCGCCGAACCGTACCACTATCCTCCAAAAACGACGGAACATTACGGGCTACATGGGCGCGTCTCTAACCGTCCGGCGCGTCTGACAGGCTACGGTGAACGCTGGGAGGGCGACGAGTGCCTCCTCTGGGCTGAGGGCGAAGTATGTCAAGCATCCGCGTTAGGCGAAAATCTGCGGCTAACGCGGCGCATCGAAACCTACCTCGGGACGTCAAGCCTAAGAATTTACGATGAGGTTGAGAATATTGGCTACCACCCGACGCCGCACATGCTTCTCTACCACGTCAACCTTGGCTTTCCAATCGTAGATGAAGGGGCGGAAGTGCTCCTACCCGCCGAGCAGGTTTACCCTCGTGGAGACTATCCTAGCGACAATTTTTCTACCCTTACCTCACCCACGCCCGACTTCGAGGAGCGGGTGTTCGAATACCAGCCGGTACCGGAAAAAGACGGGGCGGTGCCTGTCGCCATCCTCAACCGGAAGCGTGAGCTCGGCTTCTACCAGGTTTTTCAACTCAAACAGCTACCGCACCCCTTCGTCTGGCAGATGCTCGGTGAAGGGCACTATGTCGTGGCGCTCGAGCCCAGCACCAACCGAGTAGTGGGCAGGCACGACGCTAGAGAACAGGGCGAGCTGATCCAACTGGAGCCGGGTGAGGTGAGGCACTACGACTTAGAACTAGGTGTGCTCGCAGGGTCAGACGCGCTTGAAGCCTTTGCAGAGCGGGTGACCGGACTCCGCAACGCTAAGGAAAAGGCGTGACGAACGCGGACATCCTATTGGGTCAACTGGCCAACGGTGCCTCGGTGTGCGCTGTTCTCGGAGTTGAAGGCTGGGGTCTTAACGTCCACGCGCCCGGGTGCGCGTCTGCCCACCAGGATCGGCCGGTGTGCGCTGAAGTCTGGGACGGAAAGCAAGTCAAGGCGTACCACCGTGGCTACGATACCGTGGTACGTGAAGCTGAGGGTTTCGTCGGACGGTCTCGGCTCGTCCTTACAGACAGCGCTAGCGCTACACTAATAGTAGAAGACTACTGGTCGGTGCCGGGCGACACCCTACAAATGGCGCGAACTGTCCGGGTAGAGGGGGCCGCCTCGGGAGGGTTTCTTACAAGCATTACGCTCGAGCTCAACTTGCCCCTCACCTGGCTAGATGTGGACGCTTTTGCCCCTGGAATGATCTACGGCAGTGAAAACATCGCGCCACACGCCATCGGCAGCGTTTCTCACTATCTTACCGGCGTGCGCAGTGTACGCATTCGTGAGGACCGTCTGCCAGCCCCGTTGCTGGGGCTGGCGCTTCGTGACGGCACCTCGGTCGCCGTTCTCAACCCCACGCCTCGTGGCAACACGACCCGAGAAGATAGTCGTGACTTAGAAGGCACCCCACTCGTGGATGCACGCTTTACGTTTGCGGCTCTAGGTAGTAGCGAGCGGGACGGACATCTAGAGGTGGGTCTTTACTTCCCCGGCACCGAGGGGGAGATCACCTATCTGGCTGATACCCCTTTTGCAGGGGGGCAGTTTGGTGACAATCAGCGGCGGCGGTGGCGGGGACGCTACCACCCTTTTCAAGACGGCTTCGAGCAACGTTACGCAGCAGCCTTCCGGTTCGGGAGTTGCGAACGCGATCAAACCTTCCGCCGAAACGCCTGGCATTGGGCGTGGTCGGCGCTCGAACCTAGAGTCGCCAAGCAAGACCTTGCGGCCACACGAGAGGCGCTAGGAGACATGCTAGAAGCTTCTATCCAGCAGGTTGATAACCGGGCCGGGCCCACCCACGTGGTCGATTCGGTAAGTGGCGCGGTACAACCGTCTCCTGTGCTGATGGGGTTTACGGGACGCGCGGTAGAAACGGGTGAATTGCTGCTGCGTTCCGCTAGCGACCTGAGTGGTCAAGCCGCTGTGCAGCGGCGTGCGCGGGCGCTTTCCGTACTCGAGACCTTTGCACGCCTGCCCGTCACGCCCCCTCAAGCCGAGGGCCTCGACCTGCATGGTGGGCAGCTCAGCAGCGGCGTGCGCCCGGATTTTTACGTGCGGGCGCTCGCAGAAGGTGGCAAGTTCATGCTGCGCGCGTATGAACGGGAGTTGGCAAAAGGCGAGGCGCACCCCCACTGGCTAACTTGGTGCGTGCAGCTCGCTGACTGGCTGCTGACTCAAGAGCTGCCGGCTGGAGGTTTTCCACGCGCCTGGCGCGACCTCACGGCGGAGGTTGTCGCGGACGACCCACGCTCGAGCAACGCGGTCGTACCCTTTTTCGTGCCACTCGCCCATGTGACTGGAAAGGAAATCTATCTACAGGCAGCGTTGCGTGCAGCGGAGCTGTGCTGGGCCTTAGGGGGCAGTCGTGGCGGTTTCGTGGGTGGCACACTCGACAACGCCAACGTGGTGGACAAAGAAGCGGGTACCTTGGCGCTCGAGGCGTACCTCGCGCTTTACGACGCAACTTCCGATTCCCGTTGGCTTGTGCGGGCCGAAGACGCAGCGGATTTCGCCGAGACCTGGATTTACCTTTGGAACGTGCCGATGCCGGCGGATGAGGCAGACGCAGACCTGCACTGGAAGCAGGGCGTCACCACGGTCGGTGCACAACTTATTGCCACCGGGCACTCCCTTACGGACACCTATATGACCTGGGATGTAGCGAACTATGCCAAACTCGCACGGCTGACGGGCGACCCGCATTATTTCGAGGTAGCAAAGCTGCTTTTTCATAACACCAAAGTCATGCTGGCCTTGCCGGGACGCCCCTTTGATCTCGTCGGCCCCGGCTGGCAGCAAGAGCACTGGAGCTTCGCTCCGCCGCGTGGTCGGGGCATCCACCGCTTCTGGTTGCCTTGGGTTACGTGCAGTCACCTAGAGGGACTCTATAGTCTCGAGGATTTTGATCCCCAACTCTATTATGAGCTGGCCAGGCCAGTGGAACGTTAAGGGTTATGTCTGAACTTCTGCTAGGTATCGACGTCGGCACCACGAACGTCAAGGCGGTGCTAACGACGCCCACAGGGCGAGTTATCGCTCAGGCACAGAACGCCTATCCTACCCAGCACCCACGCCCCGGTTGGGCCGAGCAGAACCCACAAGCTTGGTGGAAGGGGCTCGTCGGAGCGGTCCGCGAGGTGCTAGCGACGTCGGCCGCGCGCCCTGAAAGGGTTACCGGCATCGGCGTAAGCGGTCAGGGGTGCGCGGTGACTCTGATCGACCAAAACGGCGAGGTCTTAAGACCCGCCATCATCTGGATGGATAGCCGCGCCGAAAGGCAGTGTGAAACTCTGCGGGCATGTTATGCCGAAAAAATCTTGCGACGTAACGGAAAAAGCCCCGCTCCCTATAACGCCGATCCCGTGCTCATGTGGTTGCGAAAGCACGAGCCGGAAATTCTAGACCGAGCAGCTTGCAGCCTTACCACAACTGGCTATATCAACTTCCGGCTGACGGGCGAGCCCGTGCTAAATGTCTCGGATGCCAGCATCCTCTTTGCCTTTGATCTCGAAACCGGAAACTGGTCCAACGACCTCATCGAGGCGTTCGGCCTTCCAAAACACTTGTACCCACCTGTAGCCCAAAGTCGAGAGGTGATCGGGCAACTCAGTGACAAGGTTGCTGCAGAGTTAGGACTTCGTCCTGGTACCAAGGTCGTGGCAGGGGGTGAGGACACCTCTTCGGCGGGGCTAGCGGTTGGCGTGATACGTCCAGGACAGGTGCTGCTGTCACTTGGCACCGCCGGAACCCTCTATGCGGTTCAAGATCGCATGACCGTCCACCCAGACCTTCTTACCTTTTTGCATGTACTAGAGGGTCAGTTTCTGATGGGCGGCTCGGTAGCGGCAGTGGGGGCGGCACTAGCTTGGTGCTGCAACGCTTTTGGGGGCGGGCTCGAGCCCACCGCGCTCCTCAAGCTAGCTACAGAAAGTGAGGCTGGAGCGGGTGGCCTCGTCTTCTTGCCCTACCTTAGCGGCGAACTTCAGCCTATCAATGACGGCCACGCGCGCGGTGTTTTTGTGGGAATTTCTCCCTCTACCGAAACGAAGCAAGTGGTGCGGGCGGTGCTCGAGGGCACCGCCTTCGCGCTAGCACATAACCTAAGGGTGGCGACCCAGGCTGGAGCGTCGGCAATTGAGCTGCGCGCCGTCGGCGGTCCCACCCGCAGCTCGCTCTGGTGCCAGATCATAGCCGACGTAGCCAACAAGCCTTTAAACGTGCTTGGCGACAATCCGGGCGCACCTTTAGGTAACGCGCTGCTCGCCGCCGAGGGTGTGGGGCTTATCGACCATGCCGGACGTGTGGCGGAGGGGGCAGCTATGGTATCGCGCACCTTTGAACCGCGCGCCGAACTACGCGAGCGTTACGACGGGCTTTTCGAAATATACAAGAATCTTTACCCCAGCCTAAAAGGCACCTTCGCCGACCTCGCGGCGCTTTCGGGAGGGGACCGATGAGGCTTAAAAACAAAATCGCCCTGATTACCGGCGCAGGGCGGGGTATCGGGCGCGCTTGTGCGGAGGCGTTTGCTTGCGAGGGTGCACAGGTAGTGATTGCTGAGCTCGAGCCCGGTCTTGGTCAGGAGGTGACGCGCAGCATCCGTGAGGCGGGGGGTGAGGCGTGCTTTATCAAGGTAGATGTAGCTGTGCCCGAAGAGGTTGAGGCGGTGGTCCGTGAAACCGTTGAAATGTATGGAGGGCTCGACGTGCTCGTCAGTAACGCGGGCATCGGCGGGCGGCGTCTGGGCGACGGGCCAGTTCATGAATGCACTGTCGAAGCCTGGGACCGCGTGCTCGAGGTGAATTTACGCGGCACCTTTTTAAGTTGCAAATACGCGCTTCCTGAACTGCTCAAACGGCGGGGCAACATCGTTACCCTCTCGAGCGTGCTGGGTCTGGTCGGCACCCAAGGGCTCTACGATACCCACGCCTACGCCACGAGCAAGGCGGGCATCATCGGGCTGACGCGGGCGATGGCCGCGCACTACGCCAGAGAAGGCGTCCGCGCGAACGTCATTGCGCCGGGGCTTATCGACACGGCGATGGCAGGGCGAACAAAAGATGAGGCGGAGCGTCTCGAGCAGGTCGCCTTCTGGCAGCCTTTAGGGCCTTTGGGAGAAGTGGATGATGTAGCAGAGACAGCCGTGTTTCTCGCCAGTAATGAGGCTAAATTCATTACCGGGGCCGTCATCCCCGTTGACGGCGGCTGGACCGCGCAGTGATAGTTAGAAACGGGACAAGCGAGCGTAAAGCTGAGAAAGAGGGGAAGATGGACGTATACACAAAAGAATTACCACTACTCTGGGACGCGGACGTCATTGTCGTGGGCTCGGGCTCAGCTGGGTCCGCGGCTGCTATCGCCGCGGCGCGTAACGGTGCCGATACGGTGCTGGTTGAACGCTTCGGCTTCCTGGGTGGGACCAGCACGCAGGTTTTGGACACCTTTTACGGCTTTTACACCCCCGGCTCAGTGGCCTACAAGGTTGTGGGCGGCGTGCCCGACGACGTGGTGGGGGCGCTCAAAAAGCATAACGCCGCTTTCGAGCGGCCCAACACCTACGGCGCGGGCACCGGCGTCACCTACGACCCCCTCATCCTCAAGGTGGTCTGGGAGAGGCTCGCGCAAGAGGCCGGGGTGCGGCTCCTCTACCACTCCTTTTGCACCGACGTGCTGGTGGAGGACGGCGCGATAACGGGCGTGATCGTGGACGGCAAGCGCGGGCTGATGAAGCTCACGGCGAGGGTCGTCATCGACTGTACCGGCGACGCGGATGTGTGTGACCGGGCGGGAGCGCCCTTCGAGCGCGCGGGCGATATTGACCCGGCACAAACGCTGAGCACGACCTTCAGGATGATTAACGTAGACATTGACGCGGCGCAAGCCTTTGGTAAAAAGTCGATGTGGGCCAAGATGGAGGAGGCGATGATAAGCGGCAACTACCGGTTGCCGCGCAAAGAAGGAAGTTGGCACATCACCACGCAGGCCGGGGTGGTCCACACCATCATGACGCGTGTGGCCGAGGTGGACGCCACCGACCCGGTTGAGCTGACGCGGGCCGAAATCACCGGGCGAGAACAGGCACTAGAGTATGCGCGCTTCCTCAAGGACTACGTGCCGGGCTATGAAGACGCCGCGCTCTCCTGGCTCTCGGACCCCATCGGCGTGCGCGAGACGCGGCGGGTTTATGGGCGTTACCGCCTGACGCGCGAGGACTGTTTGGAGGCGCGCAAGTTTGACGACGCCATCGGCGCGTGCGGCGCGCCCATCGAGGACCACCATTCCGGCTCGGATACGAACTGGCACTACCTACCCGACGGCTTGACCTACGACATCCCCTACCGGACGCTCCTTCCTAAAAAAGTCGAAGGGCTCTTGGTCGCGGGCCGCTGCTTTAGCGCCACCCACGACGCCCACGCCTCGTGCCGCTCGATGGCGCAGACGATGACGATGGGGCAGGCCGCGGGCACGGCGGCGGCTTTGGCGGTCAAGAGTGACGTGAGGCCCGCTGAGGTGGACGTTCCCAAACTTCAGGAGCGGCTGCTCGAGATAGGTGCCAAGTTCGGCGAGATTGAGGTTGACGCGCCTCTGGTACTGGAAGAGGCCTAAAGGTGCCTGTAGAGACGACGCTGGGGGCGCTCGAGCCCCACACTTTAGGTGTCATCAACGCGCACGAGCACCTCATCATCGACGGCGGCTACACCGTGCTCAAGGAGCCCGACTTTCGGCTCGACAGCGTGCCCAAGGCGGTAGAAGAACTCATCCGTTGGCGCGACGCGGGGGGCGGGGCGATTGTAGACACTATGCCCTTCGGGAGCGGGCGCAACGTTCGCAAGCTTATCCAGATAAGCCAGGCGACGGGCGTGCCCATCGTGGTGCCCACGGGCTTCCAGAAAAGTTCTTACTACCTGCCCGACCACTGGCAGCACCGCTACGACGAGGAGGCGATTGCCGAGCTTTTGATTGCCGAATGTCGAGACGGGGTAGACGAAAACAACTATGACGGCCCGGTGGTGACGCGGAGCCCCGTCAAAACTGGCCTCATTAAAGTTGCGGGAGATTACCAGTTCGTCAGCGAGACCACCCGCAAACTCATCCGCGCCGCCGGGCGCGCACACGGGGCGACGGGGGTACCCATCCTCGTCCATACCGAAATGGGCACGGCGGGGCATGAGCTTCTTGACTTACTTGAGGCCGCGGGCGTCCCCCCACAACGCGTCATGCTCTGCCACGTAGACCGCAACCCGGACCTTAAAGTTCACAAGGAACTGGCTGAACGAGGCGCGTTTTTGGAGTACGACACACCTGGCCGCATCAAATATCAACCTGAAACGGTTGTGATAAACCTTATGCGCGACATGTTCGAGGCGGGTTACGGCGGCAACCTGCTCCTTGGTGGCGATATGGCGCGGCGCTCCTACTGGACGGCCTACGGCGGAGGGCCGGGACTCGAGTACCTGCTTACCACCTTTACCCCCCGGCTGCGGGCGGAAGGGTTTTCAGAAGAAAAACTCACCCTTGTGTGGCGTGACAACCCGGCGCGCTGGCTTACCGGCTCCGCTGCCGGGAACGCGTCCGAAAGAAAGCTGCAAGAGAAAGCGGTGCGTTGAGCGTGCTCGAGCCTCCCCAATCAGCAAAGGATTACCAATGGACTTGACCTTCCCCCACCACCTCGACCGCATCAAAGAAGGCGTACTTGCCCAAAAGGAAACGCTTCAAAAGGTCGCCGCCGCTTTTGCCGACGCTATTGAAGACGGCGGTTTAGTCCACGTCTACGCCAACGGCCACTCGCGCGTGGCGGTTGAGGAGTGGGTGGTACGGATGGGCGCGCTTACCGGCTTTCACCCTATCCTTACTTCGGGTCTTGTAACTTTTACTGATGTAGTGGGGCCCAACGGCATACGTCTTAACCAAACGGTCGAGAAGGTTGAAGGTTTGGGGGCTAAGCTACTAGACGAGTTTGACGTAGGTCCCCGCGACGCCTTTGTGGCGGTGTCGGCCACGGGCACGACCGTGGCAGCGGTAGACGTCGCGTTAGAGTTCAACCGCCGCTACCCTGAGCATCCTCTTGTCGCCGTCACCTCAGAGATTCAGGCTAGGGACGCTCCACCCAAACACAGCTCCGGCAAAAATCTCTACCACGTCGTCCGCGAGGCCAAGCGCGGCTTCTTGCTCGATAACTGTATGCCGCTGGGCGACGTGTCGGTCACGGTTGAAGGTCAGGAGGCAACGTATCAGGTTTGCCCTTTATCTAACATCGGCGCGCTGACGCTCGTGCAGTCATTAAACGAACTCACGCTACGCGAGCTTGACCGGCGCGGGGTAAAGCATCACGTGCTACAAAACATGCACCTGCACGATACCGAGGATACTTATGACACTTGGCTACGCGACCAGCGCAAGAGATACTCGAGGGCACTTCATTATCCTCAGCGGGTAATGCCAAAAGGTAAGGAGTAACTGTCCGAGCTTGAGTTTTCGGCTTTTCAGCTCACCACAAGCTCAACCTTTTTTAAGCTGAGTGCCTTGGCTAAATTTGGCATGGGAGGTTTGTCTGTCACAATAACATCAATGTCCTCGAGCCGCGCTAGATAAGCGAAACTCACCTTCTCAAACTTGCTGCTGTCTAAGACGATAATAACGACGCTCGAGTGTTCGATCATAAGTTCTAAGGTAACGGCGTTGAGCTGATTGTTGACAGTCAGCCCTTCCTTTTCTGAAAGGCCACTGACACCGATTACAGCAACGTCGAAAAAATAAGTCCGCAGCGCCCGTTCGGTAACAGGTCCGACCAGTGTAAAGTAATCTCCGTGAACATCCCCTCCAGTACAGGTCACCTGCATACGCGGCACTTGAGCAAGTTGCTGAGCGATATCGAGGGCGTTCGTTACAATGCTGTAGGAGCGGTTAAAGCTTTGTAACGCCTTGGCCACCTGAAAAGTTGTCGTGCCAGCACCGAGCACGACTTGTTTGTAAGGCTCAAGTAAGCGCGCAGCGGCCACACCTATCGCTTGCTTTGCTCGAAAGGTGTATTCGTCACTTTTTAGCTGCTCCGGCGGTAAAAAAAATTCTCTATTTGGCGAATCGCTTAGTCGTACCCCCCCATGGTAACGCTCAATCACCCCAGCCTCTTCCAGCATTTTTAGGTCACGGCGTACCGTCCACTCAGATATCCTGAGCAGCGTAACTAAGTCGGTTATTGACAGCTCGTGACGGCGGTGGAGCAGGCGCACAAGGGTTTCTTGACGACTTAAGCTACGCGAGTTCGGCACAGTTGGTCTCACATCCTGATAAAGGTAGTGTTATAACTCCTCCGGGGTGTAGCTAGTCAATGTCTTTAAGTGCAAAACTCTTTACCTTTGCTACCCTGTTCACTTAAAGATTTGTAGGTCATCATAAGGCCCTGTAGAGGGAACCGTAAATTATTACGGACAAGCTTAAGGCTCGCCCCGCAACGTCGCTTGGACTTGTGCTCTTTCCGCTAGCGCCATACGCCACTGACCGATAGCCACAGCGACAATCAGCAGTAACCCCTTGGCAACCAGTTGATAAAAAGTGGGAATGCCGAGCAAGTTCATACCGTTACTCATCGTTGCTAACAGTAAAACAGCGAGCATACTGCCTGCTACCGTTCCCTTACCCCCTGCTAGCAGCGCACCACCAAGGAACACCGCCGTGATGGCCTCGAGCTCGAGCCCTTGCGTACCCGAGACAGGCTGACCCGAACTTGTTCGCGCAGTGACGATCACACCCGCAAGACCTGAGAGAGCCCCTGAAACAGAGTAGATATAGAGCTTCATTCGGTTTAAGTTGATGCCTACTAAACGGGCAGCTTCAGGATTGCCCCCCATCGAATAAAGTGACCGACCAAAAACCGTTGACTTCATAACAAAATGCGCAACAAGGGCGACGACGACTAAAATCACAAAAGCGATAGGAATACCTGGAAAAGACCCGACTTGGAACAGCCGCCCTGACCCTAGCCGAGCAAAGGTCGGATCCAAGACGCCGATAGGCCGACCTCCTGGCGCTATCAAAAAAGCTAGACCTTGAAAGGCTGAAAGTGTCGCTAACGTGGCGACTACCGGATTGACGCGCAGATACGTGATGATAAGTGCGTTTATAACCCCGAGCACTGCCCCTGCTAGGATTCCCAACGCCACGCCGCCAAAGACGGTACCCACCACTGATACCATAAGGGCCGAAACAACTGACGCCACACCTGCAATGGAACCCACTGAAATATCGAGTCCCGCTGACACGATAACCATCGTCATACCTACCGCGATAAGTCCCACGACGGCCATATTTTGACCAATATTTAAGAGGTTACGGGTACTAAAAAAAAAGGGCGTTTGACTGGCAATAAGAGTGACCAAGACAACTAAAGCGATAATAAGTGAGAGGTTCTCCGCACCCAAAAAGTCACTTAGCCGTTTCAAAAAATTAGGTTTGCGTTTGGCTTGAGAGGTAACCTCAGCTGAACCAGTTGACATGGTAAGCGTCCTTTAAGAAATGAGCTGTAGCGTAGTCTTACGCTTAAGCTGCCTTTTGCTCGAGAGCGAGTGTAAGGATAAGTTCTTCGGTAGCAGCAGATTTTTCAATAGGTTCGGTAATAGTACCGTTTCTCATAACGATGATGCGGTCGGCCATACTGAGCAGTTCCGGCATTTCGGAAGAAATGAGCATAATGGCGATGCCACTTTTTGCTAAGTCGTCAATCAATCGGTAGATTTCGGCCTTGGCACCGACGTCTACGGCGCGCGTCGGCTCATCTAAAATCAGGACTTTAGGCTTAGCCGCGAGCCACCGTGCCAATACCACTTTTTGCTGATTACCACCGGAAAGTTTGCCAACGTCTTGCTCGAGCGAGGGTGTTTTGATGTCGAGATAGCGAATATAGGGTGAGACCTCGTCGACCATCTTCTGGGTGCGAAGAACCCCCACACGGCTGAGAGCGGAATAAACGGCCATCGAAGCGTTCTCAATAACGCTTCGTACCAAAATGAGCCCCTCTCTTTTCCGGTCTTCGGGTGCAAACCCGAGGTTGACTGCGATCGCCTCGGCGGGGGACGTGACGGCCACGAGTCTCCCCTCAACCCTGACGTCCCCAGAGCGTTTCGGCAACGCGCCGAAAAGAACCTTGGCTAACTCGGTTCTGCCTGCACCAACGAGACCCGCGAAACCAAGAATTTCACCCTTACGGATTTTGAAGCTGACGTCGTGGTGCCAGCGGCTATTTAGGTGAGTGACCTCGAGCGCAATTTCGTCGCGAGAAACCTCAGCACGTTGAACCCCCCCAGACAAATCACGCCCAACCATCATGTGGACAATCTCGCGGCTTTGGGTATCGCTCGTCGTTCGCACACCGACTAGCCGACCATCTCTTAAGATACAAATCCGATCCGAAACTGCCATAATCTCGTGCAAGCGGTGTGACACATACACTACGCCAAGACCCTGTGAGCGCAAAAGTGCGATCAGGGTGAATAGCCTTTTCGTTTCGTCTGCTGTCAAAGATGAGGTAGGTTCATCAAAGGCGATGACCTTGACGCCGTCTTTTAAAGCGCGGACGATCTCGACAATATGTTTCTGAGCAGGAGACAACGACGAGCCCAAAGCGTCCGGGGCGACGAAGCCTGAAAATCCGTAAGTGGCAAGTATCGCAGCTGTCTTTTTACGCATCGTCTCAAAATCTACTCGGTAGTTTTTGGTTGGATACTCGCCGACAAAAACATTTTCGGCTACAGATACGTGGGGCACGATTTCGGGTTCCTGACGCACGAGCCGAAAACCCGCTTGGCGCGCCTCGAGCGGGCTGGCGCGGCTGATGTCGGTACCGTCTAGCATAATCGTGCCTTCATCGAGCCGGTAGTCGCCACTCAAAATCTTAAGGAGGGTCGATTTACCCGCACCATTTTCACCTACAAAAGCCATAACCTCACCGGCGCGCACCTCCATAGCGAGGTCAGAAAGAGCTCTGATATTTGGAAAAGATTTGCTGACCCCTTTTATAGACAACAGCGTTCGGTTTAACACAAGAACCTCGTTTTCAGTAACGCTCGTGGAGTGGGCAGGCTAACCGAATATACTTGCGGCTACCCACTCCTTTAAGGCTATTGTTTAGTCGCAGGTCATCACGTCAGCATAGTTTGAGGGATCCACGATTGTGGTATTGGCAACAGTACTAGGTGGTAACGGTTTACCCGTCTCAATAGCGTTGATAAGCGCCCGTGCCGCTGCGTCGCCCACGTCTGTACCGCTGATGTAAAGTGCGGCCTTGAACCCTGTGGCGATGCCTGCTTTCCAGGGGCGGCACGCTTCGTAAGCGCCCAGTCCCACGGCAATAACGTCATCAGCTGTAAAACCTGCGTTGTTCAGCGCGTTTACTGTGCCTAAAACGCCTTCGTCGTTGCAACCAAAAACTACCCATTTGTTGACATCTGGATGGGCGGTAACAACAGGTCCAGCAGCTTCTAGAGCAGCGTTGGTCGTTCCGTCATACGCAACCGCGTAGATGTTGTCGGGACTAGCACCCGCCTTGATGACCTGTTGTTTCTCCGCCTCAGTTCGGTCGTTACAAACAGAAAGTGTTTGAACCTCAGCGCTTAGAACACCGTAATTTTCGTTCTCGACCCAACCAGCTTCTGTAAGTAGTTCACCGGCTTTGGTGCCTACTTTGGTGCCCATATCCGTCCCGTTAAAGCCAACGAAGGGAACCGGTTTGCCAGCACCGTCGACCAAAGGATCATCAGTGGCTACTAACAGCACACTTGCGTCGGCAGTCGCTTTCGCAGCTGCCGGGCCGATCGCTTGATCCGGCGCTGTGAGGCCGATGCCTTTCGCACCTGCAGCGATGGCGTCGCTGATGGCGCTGATAGCAAGGTTGGCATCGAGTTCTACGTTGATAATTTGAGAAGTGTAACCGAGTTCTTTTGCTGCGGCTTGGAAACCTTGAGCTTGATCGATAAAATACTGTTGCGTCCCGCTTTTATAGATGGCAACGACCAGCTTTTCCTGAGCAAATGCCGCGCTAAACAAGTACAATGCGACGAGGCCGACAACGACCAACCCGGACATACGAACCGCTCGAGCTACCTTCTGCACAATCTCTACCTCCTGAATTTTTAACTTGCGGTCAGTTTAACAAAGGCAAACGTGCAGCACAAGGAGCTTCTTGCACGCCCTCAAGCAGCTGAGTTTTACCACTCTGCCAAGCTGCCGTCTGGGTGATACCAAACCGGGTTACGCCAGCGGTGCTTGTTCTTGCTCAGTTCGCGTACCAGGGCTTCATCGATGTCAAGCCCGAGTCCTGGACCAGTAGGAATCTCTAAAAAGCCCTCACGAGGCGTTAACACCTCTGGGTTAGTGAGGTAAGTCAGTAAGTCGTGGGTTTCGTTGTAGTGAATGCCTAAGGATATTTCCTGCAGTACGACGTTGGGGGTGCAAGCGGCCAGCTGCAAACACGAAGCCAACGCCAGCGGCCCTAAAGGACAGTGAGGAGCCACGGCCACATCATAGGCTTCAGCCATCGCGCTAATCTTTTTGGTCTCCAAGATACCGCCTGCGTGGGACAGGTCGGGTTGAATCACGTCGATAAAACCGCTTGCCAGAAAGGGTTTGAAACCCCAGCGGCTGTAGACGCGCTCGCCCAAAGCAATCGGGATGCTACTAAGTTGCGACAACTCCTGCAACGCCTCGAGATGGTCGCTCAACAAAGGTTCTTCGACAAACAAGGGCTGGAGGGGCTCGAGCCGCTTTAGTAGCTGCTTGGCCATCGGCTTATGAACCCGACCGTGGAAATCGATACCTACGTCGAGCCCCTCTCCCTTCACCGCTTCGACGCGCGCCGTGACCTCCTCAAATGCACGTGGGCCTTCGAGATAACCCAGTTCGGCGGTCGCGTTCATCTTGACCGCCTTGAAGCCTTGAGCCTTACGGGCGCGGGTAGCCTCCGCTACCTCCTGGGGCCGGTCGCCGCCAATCCAGGCATAGGCCTGAACGCGTTCACGCACCCGGCCCCCCAGCATCTCCCAGACGGGCAGCCCCAGCGCCTTGCCCTTGAGGTCCCAGAGGGCCTGCTCAACGCCGGAAAGCGCGGACATGAGCACGGGGCCGCCCCGGTAGAAGCCGCCGCGGTAGCCGATTTGCCAGAGGGCTTCGATGCAGAACGGATCCTGACCAAGAAACCTGTCCTTGAGCGCCTCGAGCGCGCCGTCGACGGCCTCGGCGTAGCCCTCTAAACTTGCCTCGCCCCACCCCACCACGCCCTCATCACTTTCGACGCGCACAAAAAGCCAACGTGGTGGGGTGTAAAAGGTCTCAATTTGGGCAATCTTCATCCTGGCCTCCTTGTGGTGAGTTGAGCCTCGAGCCACCAGCTACGCGCGCCGCCGGGAGGCAGCAGCGCATATTGGTTATGGGGTTCAACCGCCTCCTCGAGTGAGTCCTGAGCGCCGATGCAGGGTTCTAAAGCGAGGTTGTAGTAGGGCTCGCCGCCCGTGCCCGACCAAGCCCCCGCGTTTAGCCATAGGCCCAACTGGGGAATCAGCGCCGGGTCGAAGCCAAAACGAAATGCGCCGTCTTCTGCCTCTAAACTCGCCCAACCCTGAGCGAGCGGCTCGCTCCAGACCTTGAAGGCTACCTCGGCGGAGGCGTCCGGCAAGTGGGTCAAATCATAGCTTTTCTCACCATTTCTGACCGCTAGCGGCCAAGAAAGATGCGTATCCTTTTGAACGTTGGTCGGCGCTACCTCCAGATAAATGTGCAGTTTCGCGTCATCGGGTACGCACACCCTCATTCCGGGCTCAATTGCAAACAAGGGATGGGCGCTCCAGATAAAAGCGATGTCGTCATCTGCTTGGCTCGCAACCTGGTAGTCGAAACGAAGGGTATCCGACGCCTCCTCTATCCGGATGGTGCGGCTGAAGGTGTAAGGTAGGGCAACCCCGTGACCTTTTGTACGCAGCTCGAGCCCGTTTCTGAATTCTTTAAGGGTCGTCACCCACGCCTGCGACCAGAGTTCGCCGTGGTCGGGCAGAGGTGTCCCCCGCCAGGGCTCGAGCGGGTAACGGCACGGGGCCACGGTCGGAAAGCACTCGTCCCAGCCACCGGTATCGGCTTTTCCAACGTAGGACGTCCCGTAACTGTGCTCTTGATAGGGAAGCTGTTCGTTCGCCCACAACCACTCGCGCCCACTCCGAAGGTCGCGGAGACTGCTGAGCTTGCCACCAAGCTCGGGGATGAGGGTCAAAGAAATAAGGTCGTTCGCCACCGTATACGCGCTAAAGCCCTGCACCGTTGCCTCGGCAAGCTCGAGCGAGGCCATTAACGACCGCCCAACGGGTTTGCGCAAACATGAGCAGCGTGCATTAGCGCTCCTTCACCGGCAGTCGAACCTGCGGTTGACTGTCGCTCAACGTGTTCAGCTCATTGGCGTCGTAGGGGCTGCCATCCGGGTGCAAGACGTCGTGTTGCCACAGTTCGGGCGTGGGATCACCTGGTTCGGAGCCCCAGAGCAGGTAGGTCTGCGTGCGTCCCGCAACGAGGCCCCAGTGGTACCAGCCGACCTGATAAGCGTCGAACAGGGGCAAAATAGCCGCAAACGTATTGCCGCGTGGGCGGTGCAACCATTCGGTGCAGAGCAGCGGGCGTTCAAACGCGGCGCAACGCTCGAGCGTTTCTTTCACGCCTTCGGGACCTTCATAGCTGTGAAAGCTAACAACGTCAGACAAGGCGAACATGCGCTGACTCATCGAACTGTCGAAGTCCACCCAGGGTCCAACCGTCAAAGGTTGCGAAGGCCCGGCCTCTCGCGCCCACACAAAGGTCGCCTCGACCAGAGGAAGACTTTTCTCGCCCATGGTGGAGTTGCCGGGTTCGTTGTACAGGTCCCAGACGATGATGCGCTCGTCCTCAGCAAACGTACCGACGATATCCTTGACGTAGTGCTCGAGCCCAGGCCAAACCGAGCGATCGGTGACACGTTCCAATCCAGGGCTCGGGACCCAGCCGCTGTTGTGAACCCCCGGAACGGGCTCGTCTTGTCTGCCCAGGTACGGTTCCCTACTCGCAAAAGCGCAGTCGTCGAAGAGGACGGGCATGGTGCTGAGGCCGTAGCGTGCTGCGGTCGCAAGAAAAGTTTGAAAACGCGCCTTGAAGCTCTCCAGGTCGTCGGCCCACACGAGGTACTGAAGAAAAACCCGAACGCTGGTGTAGCCAATGCTTTTAGCCCACCTCAGTTCCTCATCAATCGTGGTTAAATCGAACGAACCGGCCTGCCACATCTCCGTGTCGTTAACGGCGGTTCGGGGCAAATAGTTACAGCCTCGGATGGGGCCTGCAGCGTCGTACCACGCCCAAGCGCGTTGCGAAGTCCACATCTTCGTCACAACCCCCTCACCTTAGCGTTGCGTCTCTTAGACAGCTATCTTTCACCGATGTCTCCCTTACAAAGAGTTCGTTACGCACACAGGTCTAACCTTTCATACCTGAGGTCGCCACACCCCTTACAAAGTAGCGTTGAAGCAGGAGGAAGAAGATGACCGCGGGCAGGGTTGCAGCGACCGCCGACGCCATCACGACGCCTTGTTTCATTGACATACCCGCCCCACCGACGAGGGTCGCCAGACCGACGGGCAGCGTCCGGGTGGCGTCCGTGTTGGTGACGATCAGGGGCCAAAAAAAGTTGTTCCAACTCGAGACAAAGGTAAAAATGGCGACGGTGACAATGGCCGGACGGGAGAGCGGCAACAGGATGCGCCAAAAAAAGCCGAACTTGGTGCAGCCGTCAATGACGGAGGCGTCCTCGAGTTCTTTGGGAACCGCCTGAAAAAACTGGCTAAACAAAAAGACCCCAAAGGCGTTGGCCGCGAGCGGCACCGACAAACTGAAATAGCTGTCGGAGAGTCCCAAACGGCTTAAACCCAAAAAGAGTGGGACGAGCAGAATCTCGTAGGGAAGCAAAAAGGTCGCCAGAATCGTGAGGAGTACCACGCGCCGCCCCCGAAACTGCATCCGCGCTAGCGGATACGCGGCTAGCGCGTCGATGACGAGCGTAAGCGAGGTCGTGATGACCGCGACGATCAAACTATTTTTGAACCAGGTGAGCATGGGGAAACGTTGAAACAGCGCCGTGTAATAGTTGAGGGTGGGGTGATCGGGCAGCCACTTGATCGGATACCGGAAAATCTCTGACTCGGGTTTGAGCGAGGTGACTAGCATCCATAAAAAGGGCGCACCAAAGAGAATAGCGACAACGAGGAGCAGTAGGTAAGACGCTAGACGGCCCACCGAGATACCCTTTAGCTTGGGGCGAGCGCTTTGCATGTGCACCTCCTAAAGAACCCGCATGGCCCGGAGTTGAACGACGGTGAAGACGAGGGTGATAAGCAGCAAAATCACCGCAGCGGCGGACGCGGGTCCCATCTGAAAGTTTTGAAAAGCCGACAAGTAGATGTACTGGGCCATCACAAAGGTGCTCGCTCCGGGTCCTCCTTGCGTCATCACAAAAGCTTGACCAAAAACCCGCCACGACGAAACGATAGTTAAGGGGATGACAAACGCGTTCACAGGCAGCAGCAGAGGCAGGGTGATAAAGCGAAAGCGCGCCCAAGCGTTGGCCCCGTCGAGTTTACCGGCGTCGAAAAGCTCCTCGGGGATATCCTGCAAGCCCGCCAAGTAGATAATCATGTTGACGTTGACCGTCCACCAAAGGGTGGTGAGGGCGAGCGCAGGCATGGACCAATGCGCGTCGGTAAGCCAGCCGATGTGAGGAATCCCAAATAAGCTCAGGTAATAGTTGATGAGCCCCGTTGCTTTGTCGTAAAGCCACACCCACAAAATACCGACTGCCGACACCATAACGACGTAGGGCAGAAAAACGACCGTTCGGACGAGGTTGGTCCCCTTGAGTTTTTGGTTGAGGAGGAGCGCGAGGGCGAGACCCACGACAACGAGTGGCACAGCCGTCAGCACCATAAAGTAAAACGTATTGAGAATCGACCTGAGAAAAAGCCGGTCGGTAAAAATTTGCTTGTAGTTGGCCCATCCGGCCCAACTGGGCGCGCCCAAGATGTCCCAGTGGGTAAAGCTGATGGCGATACCCACCACGGCCGGCAGCAGCATGAACACGAAAAAAATAGCCAGGTAGGGGGTCATGAACAAGTAGGCCGACACACCGTCCCATACACGTCTGCGCGCCGCTCCTTTGCTCGGGGCGCGCGCGCGCGACGTCTGCTTACCATAGTCGTTAAGCGCCATACCAACCTTTCAAAACCGAGGTGACCTAAAAAATCAGCTCGAGCCGCGCGGATTCAGGGCTGGGCGAGCTGGTCGTCGATACCCGCTTTCATGTCTACCAGCGCCTGCTCAACCGTCTTTGAGCGACTGAGCGCGGCTTCTAGGTTGATCGACAGGGGCGTGGGTTTGGCAAACGAGAAGATTTGCGTGTATTGCGGGAGTGAGGGCTCGAACACGACGTACGGCAATTCTTTAATAAACGCTTTGTAGTAGGCGTAGCGGGCGTCGTCGGTAAAGGTCGGGCTGCTTCGCGCGGCCGGGGACAGCGGAATAATCCCCACCGTCTTAGCGGGTATGGCGTAGTTTTCGTAAAACCACGTGATGAACGCCATATTGTCTTGGTATTTATCGGTGTTGCGCTGCTTGGGAATAGACATGCAGTGCGCGTTGCCCCAAGTAGCGGGCTGTGAGCCGACTACAGGCAGGGGCGCTGTGGCGAAGTTCAGACCCTGACTCATGCGCAAGTTAACCTCCCACGGGCCGATGAAGCGAATGGCAACCTGCTTGGCAGCAAACGCGTCGTTGCCGCTTAAGCCTCCCGTACCTTGATTGGCTACTTTATGGTCATAAATGAGGTCGACGAGAAACTGGAGCGCCTGCTGCGACGCCTCGCTGTCGACCGCGGTTTTGCCCTGCTCGTCAAGAAAGCTGCCGCCAAACTGATGAAGCAAGCTGAACCACAGCCAGCGAGGAATCGCGCCGGTCGTGGGTAAGTCGACGCCGTACTGCGTCACGCTGCCGCTCGCGTCGGTGATAGTCAGCTTCTGGGTCCAGTCGAGAAACGCGTCGCGCGTGGTGGGCGGCTGGTCCGGGTCGAGGCCCGCAGCGTTCACCATGTCCAGGTTGTAGTACATGCCCAGGGGGTGGACGTCCCCTGGTACCGCGTAGAGCTGGCCTTGCCACTGCGACGCCCCAAGCACCGCCGCAGGCACATCCGAAATGTCGAGGTTCGCCTCCCGCACAAGGTCGCCTATGGGTACGGTCATCCCGCGTTTGGCAAACTCAGGGATTTCGGACACATGGTGAAGAACGAGGTCTGGTGCCCCCCCCGACGCGGCCGAGATGACCCACTTGCTAAACAAGGTGTCCCACTCGAAAGCCGTGGGTTCGATGGTCAAGCCAAGACTGTTTTGCTTGTCAAAGAGGGTAAGGACGTCGTTGAGGGCGGTGGTATTGTCCGCCCCCGTCCAGCCGTGCCAGAGCGACAGCGTCGTTGCTGCACTTTGCGCTCGCACCGGAGATCCTAAAAATGTACCCGCGCCTACCGAAAACCCTAGGGCCAGCGCACCTACCAGAAAATCTCGACGAGAAATTTTCCCCTCGAGCCACGCCTGTAAAAGCGCCTGCTTGTCGTTCGTCGCCATAACCTTTCCTCCAAACTCCCTAACTCGAAGTGTTTTTTACCCGCCTATTTAGAAGACGGCGTCTCCTCTGAAATAGAGACGAGCTCAAGGTCTTTAGCTACCATTTAGTAACACTCGCTGATCGTAAAATAGTATAGTGATATGATGAATATTTGTCAAGTGGTATGATGAATTGTAATACGATTAGGTAATTTAGCAGATAGTCAGTAGCTGCTCGAGATAAAACACTTTTAAGGAGGTCGTTAAAGGATGAGGGCTGAGGCAAGGACATCCGAATTCGAACGCGTCGACAGCCAACCTTTATATCAGCGGGTCGTCCAGCAGGTGACCAGTCAGATTGTCGGCGGTATCTTAGCGCCCGGCTCTTCTCTTCCTGTCGAGACTGAGCTGTCGCAGCAATTTGGGGTGAGCCGAACCGTCATTCGTGAAGCGGTGCGGATACTTGCTTCCAAAGGACTCATTTCCGTGCGGCAGGGAAGCGGTATGCGGGTTCAGTCACCAGAGAGCTGGAACTATCTCGATCCTTTGGTGCTGTTTGAGCAGGTGCGGTGGGGTCATGGAGAGCTGCTCAATGAAGTGCTCGAGGTGCGCTACATCTTAGAAGTCGAGGTCGCGGCCTTAGCAGCCAAGCGGCGCACACCGGAAGATTTAGCCGCCATGCGAACATCCCTAGCGGGCATGGACAAGTATCTTGATGACCCTGACATCTTTACCGAGTTTGATGTTAAGTTCCATGAACACGTCCTTATCGCGGCCCGAAACCGCCTTTTGCGCGAAGCCATGAAGCCGGTTGCCGAGACGCTGCAAACAGGGCGTTCAATCACCAATCGGCTCTCCGGCGGGGCCGAGGCTTCGATGGTCGGTCACCGCGAAATTTATGACGCCATCGAAGCTCAAGACGCCGTGTCCGCCCGTGACGCGACGGGGCGTCACGTCAAACAGTTTGAACATGACATTCGCGTCAGCCTTCGCGCTAACCTGTCTAAGTGACCGAGATGAAGGGGGCTCTCCACAACAAACGCATCCTCATCACGGGGGGAACAAGCGGTATCGGGCAGGCCGTTGCCGTCAGCGCAGCTCGAGCAGGTGCGGATGTCGCGTTTTGTGGTCTCACTGAAGAGGGCGCTGCTGAAACTGTCAAGGCTGTCGAGCAGGCTGGACGAAGGGCTTACTTCCAAGCCTTGGACTTGAGTGACCTAAACGCGGCGCGCCGTTTTACTCGAGCTGCCGTTGACCAGTTGGGCGGCGTGGACGGTCTCGTCAACAACGCGGGCACCAACTTCTTTCATGGTGTCTTGGAAGCCACCAAAGAGGACATCGAGCGCTGTTTCGCCGTAGACTTCTATCCCGCCTGGGCCATGAGTCAAGAAGTCTACCCTACGCTTAAGGCGGCAGGGGGTGGGGTCATCGTCAACGTCGCCTCCGTTCACGCCGAGCGAACCTCCCCCGGCGCGTTTCCCTATAACGCCGCCAAAGCCGCGCTCGTCGCTCTGACTAAGTCGCAGGCGCTCGAGTGGGGCGGGGACAACATCCGGGCCGTGGTCCTAGCCCCCGCGTTTATCCTTACCCCGCTCGCGCAGGCTTATCTTGATGAGCAGGAACAACCTAAGGAGGCCCTGAGAGAGCTTGAGGAGGATCACCCCATTGGGCGCGTCGGTCAACCCGAGGACGTGGCCTCGCTGGTTGTCTACCTTTTGAGCGACGTAAACCGCTTCATTACCGGCAGTGCTATCCTCGTTGACGGCGGCGTGAGCGCAAAACTCTAAAAGGAGGAAAAGGTGTTAACCGAAAAGCGCGTTGAAACGGGTGAAACGACGCTCAACTACGCCGAAGGCCCAGCGGTGGGCCCACCGCTGGTGTTGCTCCACGGGTTGACTGGGTGGTGGCGCAGTATGCATCCCCTAATGGCACGGCTGTCGCCCGCGTGGCACATCTACGCCTGTGATTTGCGCGGTCACGGCAAATCTGGCTGGGTTGCGGGCCGTTACCGGGTGACAGATTATGCGCAGGACATTTCCGCTTTTATCCAGGCCACCGTGCCCGAGCCGGTCGTCTTGCTCGGACACTCCTTGGGGGCCTTGACGGCGCTTGCTACTGCGTCTCGAGTCCCAGAGCATGTGCGCGCTCTGGTACTGCTCGACCCGCCGCTTTTCAATCGCGATACCAGTATCGACACGACCCCCGAGTTCAGAGACTGGTTCAGCTGGGTTTACGAAACGGTGCGTTCAGAGCGCTCATATGAGGACGTGGTCGCCCGCTGCCAAGCTCTGATGCCGGAGGCGAACGAGGCCAGCGTCAAGGCACTGGCCGACCAAATCCGCAGAGTTGCGCCGGACACGGTGGACACTGCCCTTCACGATGGGCTATTTAGTGGCTTTAATCTCGAGGACGCTTTGCGACACGTAGCGTGTCCGACCCTGCTCCTTTACGGTGAGTGGGCTTGCGGTGCAGCAATGCGCGATGAGGATGCCGCCTTCGTACGAGCCAACCTTGCATCGGCCGTGATTGTCAAGCTGCCGAACGCCGGTCACCAGCTTTACGAGCAGGAGACGGAAACCGTTCTGCGCCACCTGGAAGTTTTTCTCGCGTCAAGCTGATCTAAGTCTGAGACCTTTGCCTGAGAACATCTTGGTAGTTCACTCGTCCGCTTGGCTAGAGATCGCTATTTTCTGAAGAAAGGGAACCTTTGTTCACACTTCTTTCTTATACTTTCGGTCCCGGCACACCGACTTTTGGCAACAATCCACCGATCGAGGTCAACGTCGTGTCTAGCATCGCGGAGGGCGGGGTCGCCAACTGGCTGGAATTTAAGACCATCAACCATAACGGTACCCACATTGACGCGCCCTACCACTTCGACCCTATGGGCAAACGCCTCACCGATTTAGACGTCAACGAGCTTGTTTTCAAGGCCCCGGTAATCGTCGATATTCCAAAAGAGGATGGAGAACTCGTTACGGCCGACGACCTGAGGCAGCATGACGAGGGAATAGCGGAGGCGGATTTGCTGCTCCTTCGCACGGGCTGGGGGGCTCAGCATCGGGCTACCGATCCCGTACGCTACGGTCGCCACGCGCCGGGCTTTGCCGCTTCAGCCGGGCTTTATCTTTTGGGAGAGCAACCAAGCTTACGGGCCATCGCTATGGATTTGCCCTCAGCCGCTTCACCCGTCAGTGGACAGCCTAACGAGGAGGGGCTCGAGTTCCACCGGATCGTCCTAGGTACCTATAGAAGCCCGGAGGAACGCTACCTTTTGCTGATCGAGGATGTCCGTATCGAACTGGACTTAGACGTAACGCAGTTCCAGCGCATCATTGTCTCTCCCCTCTGGCTCGAGGGTGCTGACGCCGCACCTGTGACTATCTTAGCGGAATTCAGGCATGGCGGTTGAACAAGAGTCTCGCTTATCAATGAAACTTCATACTGCAAGCAGTTTCAAGCAGCCGTAAGAGATTTCTCGGTGGCTTCGCCGGCCCCCTTATACGGATTCCGATAAAACCTCTAGTAAACACTTGGCCACCAGCGAAACAAGGCGTGGGCCTTAACACGTCCAGGTTGGCTAATAAGGAGTTCACACTGAACAATCAAGCGGCGCTCTAAGTCGTTAAGGTCAGCAGGACAGCGGTTGGCAACGAGTTCGTCACTAAGCGACCAAAAATGTTCAGCCGGTTGCAGCTCAGAGGTGTATGGAGGTTGGTAGCTAACTTCGACACGCTCGGGCAGCACAAGCTTGGAACTGGTATGCCAAGCAGCATTGTCCAGCACTAGGAGAATGTGCTTTTGCGCTGAAACATCGAGGCTTGAGGCAAAGTTGTCGAGCACCACCTCAAAGGCAAGGGTACTTATCTCAAGCAGGATATACCACACCGTCCTTCCCATTTCGAGCTGGACAAAAGCATAAAGGTAAAGCCATTCGTATCTTGGGTAGGTGACGATAAGGGGTCTTTGCCCTGTAGAAGCCCAGACTTTGCGAAAAACGGGTTTAAGGCCGATACGGTGTTCGTCTACACACCAAAGCTCAACGTGGTCATGCAGTTTAGCTAGCTTAACGGCCTCAGGATGGGGCGACCGGCGAGGTCGTCGAAAGGCTTACAGAGCCGACCGAAATAGACGGGCACCACGTCGCCGCCTCAGGGGACGACCCCCGGTACCTGGTCGAGAGCGACAAGAGCGGCAAGCGGGCGGTGCATAAGCCCGACGCGCTTACGAAGGCAGGTGGGTAATAGCAGCAACCGACAATGACACCATCTAGGAGTTCAAAGAGGCTGTCAACATGACGCCCAAGGGGCTGGCAACGCTGACATCCACCGAGTACTATGTACACAACCTAGCGTTACGACCAGCCACCGTAGAGTCTGACATTTTAAGCACGTCGGAGAGGATTTACGATGAGTACGACTCTGGCCCAAACCCAAACGTTCGACACCGCGACCCTTATGGGAGGTCTCTATGGGGACGGCATCATCGGCTACAAGGGGGCTTTTAGCCGCAGCTGGGTAGAAGCCTTGGGAGAAGATATAGCGGAGTTGTACCAAGCTGCGCTCGAGCGTCCCGGCGGCGCGGTGGGACGCGGCCCCAAACGCCACTATGTAGAGATCCATCCCGAGGACATCCGCGGTTTTCTCGAGCTGGTGACACACCCTTGGGTCACTGCGGTGTGCGAGGCAGTACTGGGTCCAGCGTACAAGATTGTCGAGATCGGCTTCGACGTACCCAATCCCGGTGCCGTTGACCAACCGTGGCACCGCGACTTTCCGGCACCAGAAGACACGCTCAAGGGCCGACGGCTCAACTCACTAGCGTTCAACGTGACTACCGTAGACGTTTTCGAGGACATGGGACCCTTTGTCGTTGCGCCCGGCACGCAGTGGGACCTACCCGAAGGCTTCGAGCATGAGATGTTCCCGCCGAAGTCGCTTTACGAGCGGTACGAAAGACGGGCGCAGCGGAAGATGCCGCAGATGGGCGACATCTCGGTGCGTTCGGCGCTGACGATTCACCGCGGTACGGCCAACCGCTCGAACAAGTCCCGCCCGGTGCTCGTTCTCGGGGTTGACGCGCCCGGTGCGAACAACGCTGAGCGTCACGACCTGCAGCTTACGAGAGCGTATTTTGACACGCTGCCCGAGAGCGTACGCCAGCACCTCACCTATCGTCTGGTTGACGAACTCGAGTCTATCCAACAGGGTCACTCGATTGAAGGTCTGATGATGGGCGAAGCTTGACCTTACGTAAGCCTTACAAGTAGTTCACACGGAAAAGGCGTGAAAACGTCGCTGGGAACTTGAGTTCGATCATGGCTATGGCCGCAGCTTTGTCTTCATAGCTAGAGGTCAACTTCTGCCTATCCCACACAGGCGGTATGGTCGGCTTCGACAAAGGCGCATTTCAAGTCGAGTGCCTCGCAAAATAAATGGCGGCCTTTTTTACAATCGCTAACTCCATCTCGAGCCGCTTCACCTCACCTTGCAAACGCCTTAGCTCGGCGTCCTCGGCAGTTGGTTGTGCCCGCTTATGTCCTGGTAGCAAACGTCCTTCACGGTACTGCTTACGCCACTTGGTGAGGTTCGCTTGCGGAATCCCCAGGCTATTAGCAGCTTCTGAAACGGTGTAGCCCTTCTCCTCGAGCAGTTTCACCGCATCGACCTTAAACGCCATCGGGTACTGCCTGACTACTCTTTTACCCTCTGACATAAGCTTCTCCTTGGCAGGATTCTAGACCCTGCTAGTTTTGTCCAAGGAGATGGACCAAGCCCACTACCGTGCTGACCACTTATCTCGAACATCTTGAGAAACGATACGCTGAACAATGGTTCCGCTCGCTTTCTCTTTAAGAATGACTTTTGCCGTGCCATCTGGCATGTGTTCTTGTTTGATGAGCCAGTGAGCGTCGTCGTACTCTTTGAGCCCGTCGCCGCGGCTTTGATTACTCGAGCCGCGCCAATCCAGTTTGACCTCGGCCCACTGTTTTGTTCGAGCGGACTCGTAGGCCGCATCCATGATGGCGTTGACCACATAGCCGTCGTAAAAATCTTCCCTCGGGCGGCGCTGTTCATCCAAGGCGTCGAGCATATCAGTGAACATCTCATCGTAGCCAAGCGCCGCGCCCTCGTCGCCGATCGGAAAAAGCCAACCCTTGTTGGTCTCGGCCTTTTCGGCGACGTAGTCGCCGCCAACGCCGGTGGTGAACATCTCGAAGCCTGTGCGTAGCCAGTGGTTGTTCCAGAGGGTGCCTTCGGTGCCCGAGACCTCGTCGCGGAGGTCCATGCCTCCCCTAAATGTCCAGCTAACCTCGAACTGGCCGACCGCGCCGTTAGCGTAGCGCACCAAGCCCACTGCGCTATCTTCGGCATCGATGGGGTGTACTTGAGTGTCAGCCCAACACATGACTTCTACCGGTTTGACATCTTTGCCGATGTAGTTGCGACTGATCTCAATGCAGTGACACCCCAAATCGATGATAGCCCCGCCACCGGAAATCTGTTTGTCCCAAAACCAATCGCTGTGGGGGCCAGGATGCGTCTCGCGCGAGCGTGCCCAGAGCACTCTACCGAGTGCGCCGCCACGAACGGCTTGCAGCGCTTTGAGCGTTTTGGGGGGGTAGCAGAGGTCCTCGAGGTAGCCGTGAAGCACGCCAGCCTTTTCAACGATATCGAGCATGGCTTTGGCTTCGGCGGCGGTGCGCCCAAGGGGTTTGGTGCACAACACGGCCTTGCCCGCGGTGGCAGCCAGTTCGACAGCTTCTAAGTGCAGGTTGTTGGGCAGCCCGATCACCACCACATCGGTGTCGGGATGGTTGATAGCTTCAGCCATGTCGGTTGTAACCTGCGGGATGTTCCAATCCTTTGCAAAGGCGTTCGCCCGCTCGGCAGTCCGTGAGTACACGACTTCGACGCGGTCGCGGCTGCGGCCTTTGTGTAAGGTCATAGTGTAGAACATACCGATAAGCCCCGTGCCCAACATCGTAATTTTATGCATTGACTTCTCCCTTACGTTGCGCCGCGTAGAGGGCGGCGCCCACAACGCCCGGCTGCTCAAGTTTGGCAACTTTGAGGTCGGGTAAACAGTCACCGGCGACCTTCAAGTGCTGTTGCCAGGTCTTTCTGATTACTGGAAACAGCAGGTCGCTCGCGCCGGACAGCCCGCCCCCAAAAACGGTACATTGGGGCGCCAGAAGCGTCACAATATTAGCAGTGACGATTCCGAGGTAGAAGCCGACGTGCGCAAACGCTTCTTGACACGATGGGTCGCCTGCTCGAGCGGCATGCGCAACGTTTTCTGCGCTGACTGCGTTTAAATCTCCACCCGTCAGTGCAAACAAGACGGGGCTACGCCCGTGCAAATAAGGGCGCGTCACGCTGGCGACGAGCGCTGGCGCAGAGGCGACCGTCTCGAGACACCCGACGCTGCCGCAGCCGCACCGCGCACCGCGTGGCTCGACGATGTGATGCCCGATTTCACCAGCAAGCCCCCCCTTGCCGAAGTGTAGCCTGCCGCTCAACACCAGGCCACCGCCCACTCCAGTCCCCACGACTATGCCGAACACGTCTTGGTAGCTCTGGCCCTCGCCAAACGTACTCTCGGCGAGGGCAAAGGCCCGGGCATCGTTGATGAGGCTTGTGCGCACACCTGTTTCTCGTTCCAAATATTCGCTCAGCGCAAAGCCGAACCAGCCACCTGCAAAGTTGGGCATCACGAGGGTGCAGCTTTTAGACTGATCGAGGGTAGCGGGAACGCCGACCCCTATGGAAGTAACGCCCAACTCGTCTCGCTCGGCCGCCGTACGCACTCTCGCCACTGCCTCGAGGACATCTTCAAGAACGTCCTCCCGTGGCCGGTGAGAGTGCGTGGGAAAGCTCGAGACGTGGTGCAAAGCATCGCCCACTAACAGGCCGATCTTGGTATTGGTGCCGCCCAAGTCGATACCGATGCTGGCTGTAGCTCTTTGCAAAACGTTTCCTCGGTCATTCTCTATATCTGTTCAGAAGCCCAGGTGTTACTATAATGGTACGGACCACCTGATGTCCAGTGCTTTGAAGGAAAGTAGGTTAAAGGATGTGACCGATTTGCCGCGACTAGACAGTGACACCGACATCCCCCTCTACCAACAGCTCAAAGATTGGATGCTTGAGCGTATCCACGCCGACAGCTTTGACCCTAGGACAGCTTTGCCTTCCGAGCGCGCCCTTGGTGCGGCGCTCAACGTGTCGCGCTCGACGGTGCGACAAGCCATCGGCGACTTGGAACGCGAGGGTTGGGTAGTGCGGCAGCGTGGGCGCGGTACCTTTGTCAACGAAGCCAAAGTCGAGCAGCCAGCCGGCCAGGTCAGCAGCTTTTCTGAAAATATGCACCGTGCTGGCCTGACACCCTCTTCGGTGGTCGTTTCATTGTGCCTCTCCGATCCCGAGGAGCACTTGGCGCGTGTTATGCAGCTTGCACCAGGTCAGCCTGTGGCGGTGATAGAACGTATCCGCTACGCAGGTGGCGAACCGTTAATGCTCGAGAGAAGTCACTTGAACTACCACTTCGTGCCAGGGATTTTGAACCGTGACTTGTCGAAATCCCTGTACGTTCTGCTCAAAGAGCACTACGGGCTGTGCCTCAGTGAGGGCGAGGAAAGTTTGGAAGTGACCGAGGCCGACCTGGCGTTGAGCCGCCAACTCGGTATCGCCCAGGGCACCGCAGTTCTTTATACCGAGCGTCTCGTCAGGGACGACACAGGCAATCCACTGGAGTTTGCGCAGCGTTACGCGCGTGCAGACAAGTGTAGGTTCCGTGTGGCGCTGACTGGTGAAAACGCCGACTTTGCGCTCAAAGCTTCGTGAGCTTGGCGGAGAGTGCGGCAGCCGAAACGCAGACGACTTGAAGAGGGGAAAGAATGAATCAACAAGACTTAGCTACCGAGTACTTAGAGAAAGCGGCGCACATCGTTCAAAATATTCGCAAAACCCAACTCGGCGCTATTCGTGACGCCGCTAAGCTCTGTACGGACAGCATTGCCCGGGGGGGGCTCGTCCACCTTTTCGGCAATGGGCATTCACGCATCGCGGTTGAAGAGATGTGGCCCCGCTACGGCAGTTTCCCGGGCTTCCATCCTATCGTCGAACTGTCCATGACCAATCATACGCAAGTCGTCGGTGCGAACGGGCAGCGGCAAGCCATGTGGATCGAGCGGCAAGAAGGTCTGGGCCACGTTATTTTACGCAACTTCGTGTTTCGCGCCTACGACACCATGATGATCTTTTCGACCTCGGGCAACAACGGTGTGGTGGTCGACGTGGCCTTAGGCGCCAAAGAGCGCGGTCTGAAGGTGGTTTCAGTGGTGGGGCTCGAGTACGCTCGGGCCTTGGCGAGCGAGCACAGCAGCGGCGCACGCCTAATCGACGTCTCCGACATCGTGATCGACAACTGCGCCGTGCCCGGAGACGCGATGGTCGACATACCCGGGGTCGATGTACCCGTCGGCCCGGGGTCGACTATCGGCAACGCAGCGGTCGTCAACGCCATGAAGTGCCTTATCGCGGCCGACCTCGCCGCCCGGGGCCAGCCGCCCATGGTCTTGGCTGGGGCCTGGAAAATGGGCGCGGAAGCGAGCGCGAAACGCTTTGACGACGCTTACGATGAGCACCGCGAACGTGTCAAGGTCGTCTATGGCGGCTGACGGCCTGCTGGCGGGTAAGGCCGCCCTCATCACCGGTGCTTCGGGCATCGCCGCTGCCGCCGCCAAGCTGTTCGCTAGCGAGGGCTGCCGGCTTGCTGTCGTCGATATCTCGCGGGCTAACTTGCAAGCGCTGGAACTGGAAGTGCCTGGCATTACCCCTTTGAACGCCGACCTTACCGAGCCAGGCGCCGCTTACGAGGTGACCCGGCAGGCATGGGCGCAGCTCGGCAGCGTCGACGTTTTGTTCAACGTGGTGGGTATCTCGGCGCGGCGTCACGGCGACGGCCCTGTTCATGAGGCCACCGATGAAGCGTGGGACAAAGTGCTCGACACGAACGCCAAGACCACCTTTAGCATGTGCCGTGAAACGGTCAAGATCATGCTCGAGCAAGGCGGCGGCAGCATCGTCAACACGACCTCGGTGCTGGCGTACGCGCCCAACGCCGAACACTTCGCCACGCACGCCTACGCGGCATCTAAAGGCGCAATCATCGCGCTCACCAAGTCCATGGCCTCATCGTACGCGGCGCAAAGCATTCGTGTGAACGCCGTCGCGCCGGGGCTTATCGACACACCGATGAGTGCGAGAGCTCAGAACAACGAGAAGATCCTCGGATACATGAAAGTCAGGCAGCCCCTTACGGGCCGCTTAGGAACGGCAGGCGACGTCGCCAAAGCCGCGCTCTACCTCGCGTCCAACCTGGCGAATTTTGTCACCGGTGAAGTGATAGAGGTCGCCGGAGGTTGGAGCATAGCGTGAACGTCCTCAAGCTGCTCGTTGCTGCACGCGTGGTGCCTGTGCTGCGCGGCCCGCTTCCGCTGGTGGCGTTTATGCCGACAGGCGACGTCAACGTGAGCGCCCTAGCAAGCTGGGCGGCGGCTGGGGCGGTCGCCTTGGGTTTGGGCTCGAGCTTGGTAGCGGGTTACTTGGGCGACGTGCGGCTACACGCCTGGATACTGCGCGAACGTCTCGCCGAACTGCCGAGGCAACTATGAGCAGAGAGCTGAAGTCGGTCAACTACAGCGCTGTGATCCCAGTCCTAGCTGCTTGCAACGTCCTCGTGGTCGGCGGCGGTTCGGCGGGCTCGGCCGCCGCCGTAGCCGCAGCGCGGACCGGGGCGCAAACGCTGCTCGTCGAGCGCTACGGTTTTCTCGGTGGCACCGGCGCAGCGGTGCTGGACACCTTTTACGGGTTCTACACACCGGGCAAAACAGAAAAAAAGGTGGTGGGTGGGATTCCTGATGACGTGGTGGCGGGTCTGCAACGCCGGAACGTGCTCCTCAAACGGCCAAACACCTATGGGGCAGGTGCCGGTCTGACCTACGACCCCGAGACCCTCAAAGTCGTCTGGGATGAGCTAACGCTGGCAGCAGGCGTCAAGGTTTTGTTTCATAGCTATTTTGTCGATGCTCTCAAAGTAGGGGACAAAGTACGAGGCGCGATTGTAGGTACAAAGCAAGGTCTCCAGGCCATCTACGCTGACACCGTCGTGGACGCTTCGGGCGACGCCGACGTTGCCGCGCGGGCGGGTGCGCCATTTGAAGATGCGGGTGCGCTCGGCGTCGCCCAGTCGCTGACCACCACCTTCAAAGTCATCAACGTCGACGTTGCCAAAGCCACGGCGTTTCCAAAAAAAGAGCTGTGGGCGCTCATGGCGCAGGCTGCTCAGGAAGGGTACCGGTTACCGCGCAGAGAGGGAAGTTCGCACATCACTCCTTTGGAAGGAGTGATGGTGACCAACATGACGCGGGTGGCCGGGGTTAACGCAACCGATCCCGAGGCGTTGTCGCGCGCTGAGGCGGAGGGCCGCCGTCAAGCGCTCGAGTATATGCGCTTTTTGCGCGACCGGGTGCCTGGGTACGAGCGGGCTGAACTCGGCGGTTTGGCCGTCAACATCGGCGTAAGAGAAACGCGGCGGATTCGCGGCGACTACTGGCTCACTAAAGACGACGTGTTGGCAGCCCGCAAATTTCCCGACGCCATCGCCAAGTGCGGCGCCCCCATCGAGGACCATCATGCGGGTGGCGACACCAAGTGGGAGTATCTGCCCGACGGCGAAACCTACGATATCCCATTCCGAAGCCTGTTGCCCCAACGGGTCGACGGGCTCGTCATCGCAGGCCGGTGCCTGTCCGCCTCCCACGACGCCCACGCCTCGGTACGCTCTATCGGGCAATGTCTGGCGATGGGGCAAGCAGCAGGCTTGGCAGCCAGCCTTGCCACGAAGGGCGAGGTTCGCAATGTGAACGTCGGCACTTTGCGGGAGCGTCTGCTGGACGCAGGAGCGGTGCTGTGATTCGCACTGTTCTCGGCGACATCCACCCTGAAGCGTTAGGAGTGACTTTAAGCCACGAACATCTGTTCGGTCAGCCCCCTAGCGAGTATGCTGAGGCTGACCTGTGCCTCACGGACGAGTCTTTGGCGGCGGCCGAGCTGGGGCTGTTCAGAGCGGTAGGCGGCGGCGGCGTGGTCGAAATGAGTACCGTTGACTACGGTAGGAACGTCGGTGTGCTGCGGCGATTGTCAAAAGCGAGCGGGGTTCATATCACGGCTGCAACAGGCTTCAATAAAGCCAAGTTTGCTGACCGCTACACCGCCACTTTGAGCGAGGCCGACCTTACAGCTTGGATAGTGACGGAGGTAGAGCAGGGTATTAGCGAGCCGCCTTGGTTTGTTGCCGGGCAGGCCAAACCCGTACCTGCTCGAGCTGGGGTTATCAAAGCGTCAACGAGCTTAAACGGCCCCACCGAAGCCGAGGAAAAAGTGATGCGGGCGGTGGCCCAGGCGCACGTGCTTACGGGCGCACCGGTCGCCACCCACACCGAAAAAGGCACGTGGGCGCTCGAGCAGGCCACTTTCTTGATCGGCCAAGGCGTGCAACCCTCCAAGCTCCTTATTGGCCACCTGGATTTCCGACCCGACCCCGCTTACCTGTCGGAAATCGCCTCGCTCGGCGTTTATCTTGGACTCGACCAGTTTTCCAAAAGCAAGTACTTGTCAGACGACGCGCGGATCGACCTCGTCCTCGAGCTGAGCGCTCGCGGTTTTGAGCGGCAACTCCTACTCTCGGGCGATTTGGCGCGAAAGACTTATTGGTGCGCCCGCGGCGGCTCCGGCTTTGCCTACCTCGTGAGCACGATTTGGAGCCGCTTGAGCGAGGCGGGTATGACGCAGCAGCACCTCGAAAGGCTTTTTTTCAACAATCCTAGCCAGTGGTTGACGTTTTAAAAGTTGACAGGTGGCGCAATCGATTGCGTCACCTTGGTATAATTGTTCTATGACCCAAAGGCTTTGAAAGGATACGCGTGAGACGAGATGCTTTCCGCCCGTAACGTTGTCAAGCACTACGGCGCTGTGCACGCCTTGACCAACGGCAACCTAGCTGTAGAAGGGGGCGAAGTCGTCGCTTTGCTCGGCGCGAATGGCAGCGGCAAGAGCACGCTCGGCAAGATCGTGACAGGGGTCGTGGCGCCGACGAGCGGCGACGTTACGCTCGAGGGGCGGGCTGTAAGGTTCAACTCGCCCTACGCCGCGCGCAAGCAAGGTGTCACGGCTGTCTATCAAGAACTCAGCCTCGTTCCAGACATGACCATCGCCGAGAACATTTATCTCGGCCATGAGCCAAGCCGGGCAGGCTTTTGGCCTCGGCGCGCGCAGATGCGCGCCGAGGCCAAACGGTTGCTCGATCTATTTCAGGGTACGGTGCACGCTGCCCCAGATGATTTCGTCATGAACCTGTCACCGAGTAGCCGCCAGATTGTGGAAATTCTCAAGGCGCTGAGCCAAAAGCCGCGCCTGCTCATTCTCGACGAGGCTACCGCGAGCCTCGACTCCCAACAGGTCGACCGACTTTTTGAATTGATCAAAGAGTGGAAAGCGCAGGGTATGGCCGTGGTGTTTGTTTCGCACCGGATGGACGAACTGTTCCGCGTTGCGGACCGTGCGGTGGTCTTGCGCAACGGGGCAACGGTGGGAAGCACCGGTATGGCGGAGACGACCGAAGGGAACCTCGTGCGGATGATGATAGGGGAAGCGGTCAAACCACAGCGTTTCGCGGGCGGCGAGGCATCAACCGCTAATCTACGGTTGAACGTCGACGGCCTAGAGACTCCAGTTTTAAAAAATATTCATTTTAAGCTCGAGGACGGTGAACTGCTAGGCTTGAGCGGTTTGCAAGGCCAAGGCCAAGAGGACTTATTGCTGGCGCTATTCGGCGCGATTCCCTTTGCGGGATCGCTGATGCTGAGCGGGCGTTCGGTACGGTTTGCACATCCTCAAGAGGCCATGCGCGCGCGGGTCGCTTATGTTCCTGGCGACCGAAGCGGCGAAGGGCTGCTCATGATTCGCTCTATTTTGGAGAACTTGCAGCTTCCCTCTTGGGGCGACTACGGCGTGCCCATCCGGCAAGCGCAAGCTCGTGCCGACGCGCTGGCCATCAGCCATAGGTTGAGTCTAAAAATGGCCTCGCTCAACGCACCCGTAAGCAGTTTGAGTGGCGGCAACGCACAAAAGGTGGTCATCGGCAAATGGCTGCTGCGCAATCCGGCCCTACTCCTTTTGAACGACCCAACCAAAGGGGTAGACGTCGGCTCCAAAGGAGAATTTTATGGGCTGCTCAACGACTTACGGCGCCAAGGCACCGCCATTCTTTTTTACAGCAGCGATGACGAGGAGCTTTTGGGCCTTTGCGACCGTGTGTTGGTTATGCAAGACGGCCGCATCACCGCCCGTTTGGCGGGCGCAGATCTAAACCGCTCGAGCCTTGTCGCCGCCAGTATGGGCTCAGGTCACGCGGCGTGACCGGGCTGCGCTTTTTGACCCGAAGCTCGTACCTGTTCACGCTTGTGTTGTTGGCGATTCTGGTAGCGGTCAACGCTGGTTTACAGCCCAACTTTTTTTCGCCGCGCGCGCTTAATGGAAACTTCCGGGTATTCCTGCCGCTCATGATTTTAGCGGTTGGGCAAGCCGTAGTCATTATTGGGGGTGGAATCGATTTATCCCTCGGGACGGTGGTGTCGCTCGTCAACGCCGTACTGGTCACGCAGGTCATGCCGGACAGTACGGCCTCGGGCGTGGCGGTCGCTGCTTTGCTAGGGTGCGCGGTGGGGACGCTGGCAGGCGCTCTGAACGGTCTTTGCGTGGCCGTTTTGCGGTTGCAACCGATCGTCACGACCTACGCGACAAGTTTTATCTTTTCGGGGGTGGCGCTTCTCGTTTTGCCGCGGCCCGGCGGGAGCCTACCACGAACCCTTACCACCTTCTACCGCTCCGCCCCGCTGGGGATTCCGCTGGCAGTCTATGTCATTGCGCTCTTGCTACTACTTTGGGCGCTGCTGCGCTCGAGCCGGTACGGACAGTACCTGTACGCGAGCGGGAGCCAAGCGGACGCAGCTTATACCAGCGGCGTTCCCGTTTCGGCCGTGAAGTTCAGCAGTTACGTCTTGGCCGGGCTGCTTAGCAGCTTCGCGGCGACCGCGCTCACCCTAGGCATCGGCAGTGGCAACGCACGCATCGGCGACAGCATGACCTTGGACTCTATCGTTACCGTGGTGCTGGGCGGCACCCGGCTGAGCGGTGGCCAGGGCGGGGTTGTCGGCGCGGTGTTGGGGGTCATGATTTTGGGTGTCATCCGCAACTTGATTTCGTTTGCCAATGTCCCCACCTGGTATCAGACCTTGATTAACGCCATCATCATTGTGTTGGCTTTGGCCGGACCCGGTTTGTGGCGCCTGCTCAGGCGGCGGTCATGAGCCTGCGTGGGCGCTTTTCGCCGCCGCTGATCGCGCTTCTTTTGGCTGTTGCCCTGTTTCTGCTCGGCGGCGTCCTTCGCCCCGGCTTTGTCAACGCCAATCAGGTCGTCAACATCTTGCGCTTGGCCTCGCTGTTGGGCATCGTGGCGGCGGGCCAGACGCTTGTCATCATTAGTGGTGGGGAAGGCATCGACTTGTCGGTCGGCTCGGTAGTGACGCTCGGCGCCATCTTCACCTTCCGCTTTTCTAACGGCCAAGACGAGTTGCTGCTTTGGGGCCTCGTGACGGCTTTGTTAGCGGGCGCGGTGGTCGGGCTGATCAACGGCTTGGGTATCGTATTTGTGCGGATTCCCCCGCTGGTGATGACCCTCGGCATGGCGGGCATGGTGCAGGGCCTCGTGTTGGTGGTGACGCAAGGCGCGCTGGCGGGGGGTACGCCGCCGCTGCTTGTCACTCTCATCTCGAGCAACCTCGTGGGCCTCCCAGGCAGCTTATACGTCTGGCTCACTTTGGCTGCGTTGATGTGGATTTTGTTAGAGCGCAGTCCGTACGGCAAGCATCTGTTCGCCGTCGGTGTGAACCGGAAAGCCGCGCGGCTTTCCGGCGTCAACGTACCGCGAGTGGTCGTCATCACCTACCTGCTGAGCGGGGTTCTAGCGGCGCTGGGCGGGTCTTGCCTATTGGGCTTTACACAGCGCGTCTTTTTGAGCCTCGGCACGCCCTATTTGTTTCCGTCGATCGCGGCCGTGGTGGTGGGGGGTACGGTGCTCGCGGGTGGCAAGGGTAGTTACTGGGGCACCATGGCAGGCGCGCTCGTGCTTACGCTCATCAACAGTTTGCTCACAGCCCTGCAGCTTTCAGAAGCGTATCAACTTATCGTGCTCGGCGCGACGCTCGTCGTGCTCATTTCGATTTACGGACGCCAGCGGGCGATTCGTCAGTAGCTCAAGGGTGCCCTGGTCAGCCGTTCAGCACCTTCAGGGGTGATGAGAAAGCCGTCCTCGAGGCGTACGCTGAATGCGCCCGGTAGGTAGATACCCGGCTCGAGCAAGATCACCATACCCGCTTCGAGCGGAGTTTCGTCATAGGGCGTAAGGCGCGGCGTTTCGTGTGTGTGCACGCCGACGCTATGCCCAGAGTGGTGGGGATAAACGGGGTAGCCGCTGGCGCTGATAAAGGTTTTCAAGGCGCGGTCCAAGTCGTTGGCTTTGAGGCCCGGTTTTAAGAGCGACGCACCATACTCGAGCGCCTCACTCACCACTCGAAAGACGTGCTTTTGTTCGGCTGTAGGCTCGTTTGCAAAGTAGCTGCGGCAGCCGTCCGACCAGTAGCCGCCCCGAGACACGCTTAAGTCAACAATTAAGGAGCTGTTTTCGAGCAGTGGTGTAGCCTTGGGCCAGCCGCCCACATTGTTACGGCGTTCGCCCGCCACACAGTCGTTACCCAGCGCGACGCGCTCCCCAGCGGCGCGCTCAACGCCACCTTGCACCGCCGTCCACACATCAATCTCCCGCGCTCCAGCCCGGGTTTGCGCTTTGGCGACAGTAAAGCCCAAATCGGTAAGCTCAAAAGCTTCTCGCAGCGTCTCGAGCTCCTCGGTCGTCTTGAGTCGGCGCGCTGGCTCGAGCCAGCCGTCGATAGCGCGGAACGTGTCACTGTGTGCCTCGAGCACGTTGTAGAGGTGGTGAGGAAGCGCTTTTGTTTCGATACCGACAGCGCCGGGGCTGCGCTGCATAAGGGTTCGGAGGGCAGCTTGCTGGTGGTCGGCGACACGAATAGGCTCGTCGAGCGTGTAGCTCGAATACGGCAGAACGCTTACGCTTGCTGAAACACTTGCCCCACCAACCTGACTGTCTTGAAGCAAAAGCGTGTAGTGACCGTCTTCAAACCAGACAAACGCGGCTTGACCTAAAAACGGTGAGGGTATAACCCCTAGTTTCGGCGTGAAGCCCGTCAGCCAGGTCACGCTCTGTGGGTCGCTGAACAGCGCTTTGCTGAGGTGACCAGCCTTGAGAAGGGCGCTAGCGCGTCGCCTTTGCTCGCTATGCACAGGCGCCCCAGCCCAGCCAGGCTGAGGTGGAATGGATGACCGGCGACATGAGGGCTTTAGTTTGAGGAATTTTCTGTCCAGGTCGGTGTCATTCCGGTGATGATGCGCTCGACCGCCTCGATGGACGAGGCGGTCGGACGGATATCATCGGCTACCACCTTGCCCCCTCGCAAAATGATGATGCGGTCGACGACTTGGAAAACGTGGTAAATGTTGTGGGCGATAAGGATGCAGGAGTGACCCGACTCTCGGGCGTTGCGAACAAAGCGCAACACGCCTTGCGTTTCCTCGACTCCGAGATTGTTGGTGGGTTCGTCAAGGATGATGAGGTCGCTGTCAAAGTGCATGGCCCGGGCGATAGCTACGGCTTGGCGCTCGCCGCCGGACAGCGCGCTAACCGGCGTGGTCGGCGGGATAGCTTTAGTTATCCCCACTCTTTTTAACAGGGTACGGGCAACCTCGTTCATCGCCTCTTGATCCATGCGGTTGAGAAAACGGGAGCCCGTGAGAGGTTCGCGCCCCAAAAAGAGGTTCCGGGCGATCGACAGCTGAGTGACTAAGGCCGAATCCTGATAAATTGTTTCGATCCCTCGGGCGATAGCGTCGCTCGTGCTCCGTAGCACTACCTTTTCGCCGTTCAGGTAAAGGCTGCCACTGCTAGCTTTTAGAGCACCCGAGAGGATCTTGATCAACGTCGACTTGCCCGCACCGTTATCCCCCAACAATCCCACAATCTCGTTTTTGTTGACTGTCAAAGACACGTTACTGAGCGCCTGAACGCGCCCAAAGAACTTGTCGATATTCTCCATGCGCACGAGCTCGGTGTCCACGATCTTCACTCGCCCGATTGGTGTCTGCGCTCGAGGGCAGAATGAAGCGCCATCATCGCTAAGATGATAGCGCCAATGAAGATGTTGTAAGCCAACGCTGGCACGTTGGTAAAGTTGATACCATTACGCATCAGGCGCAAAATGAACACTCCGAGAACCGTGCCTAAAATCGTGCCACGACCGCCCAACAGCGCCGTGCCGCCAATTACTACCATAGCGATGATCTCGAGCTCGTAACCGGTGCCGCTATTGGGGTTGGCGGCCGAAACCCTGATCGAACTCACGACCCCAGCGAACGCCGACATCGTGGCGGTCAAGATAAACAGCAAGACCTTGGTACTGGCGACATTGACGCCCCGGGCTCTGGCGGCGGCGGCGTTACCACCAGACGCTTGGATCCAGTTGCCAAACCTGGTCCGCGAGAGGATATAACCGAAAAGAACTGCGAAGACAATAAACCATAGCAACGACGCGTAAACGTTCAATGAGCCGATATGAAAGTCACCAACGACGATAGTTACGAGGGGTGAGTCTGTCTGCCAGGTTCTCTGCGGAAAACCACTCGTTATGTAGAGTGCGCTGCCGCGCACGATGAGTAACATCCCAAGCGTCACCAAAAAGGATGGAATCTTGAGTCGCGTTACAAACCAGCCGTTGACGAAGCCGACAAACACTGCGCACAGCATTGCCAGCACAAACGCGACTTCCAGCGAGACGATGCCTTCGTTGTAAAGTGTCCACATCAGCACGGGCGTAAATCCGAAAACCGAACCCACTGATAAATCGAACTCGCCAGCAATCATTAGCAAGGTCATGGCGAGCGCAATCATGCCAAGTTCCGGTACAAAGGCGAGTAGGTTACCGATGTTGAACACGCTCAAATAGTTCCCGGAGGATAGCGCCGTAAAAACGATGACCTCAGCCACAACGAGCATCAGGGGTCCAAATTCAGGTCGCAGCACGAATTGCTGAAGGCGTGACACCGAAGTTGGCTCATTCATAGAGATTTCTTTTTCGGCTCCAAGCACTGTTATTTCCTTTGACGTTGCGGTGAAAAGAGTGCACTCGCCAGCACTAGCGCTCTGAGCCGCCAAGGGTAAAGAGAAAGTAAGCCGCGCTCTCGGCACAAGTAATTCACGCTACCTACGTCCAAATCAGTTCGCGGCATCAAAAAGCCACTTCACTTACTGTTGGCCTGACAGTACATCGTCGTAAGCCTGAGCCGTGTCAGCCTCGTAGAGCGCGCCCGTAGTGACGTTAAAGCCAACTGGAATGCCGCTCGCTTCCATCGCCGCAAGAGACAAAGCGACGTAGCTTGTTGCTTGCGGGTCTTGCCACTGCGCGGCATTCACGTAACCAGTAAGGACTTCTTGCGTGGTATCGAGCGAGTTGCCCCAGCCCACTACGGGGATGTCGCCTGGCGCAACACCGACCTGGTCAAACACGCGTTTGATGCTACCGGTGACAAGATCTCCCAAGCCGATAATCGCGTTGATCTTCTCTCGATTGGCTGTTAGATAGTCCGACATGCGCGTGATGACCTCGGCTTGATCCAACGTCGCCTCCGTAACCTCCCAGGAAATACCGAGGGGTTTAAACACGCTGGCGATGCCTTCTTCTTCCTGAACACCGTAGGTCGCACCGGGGACTTCTACAGGCATCCAGACAAAGTTGCCCTTTTTAACCAAGCCTTTGTCTACCAAATACTGCGCCCAGGCGCGGCCAAAGGCAACGTTGTCTCCACCGACGTAAGCGTTGAAGTCAGCAGACGGGTCGGGGGTGTTGAAGTTGATGATAGGAACGCCCGCGGCTCTAGCTTCTGACACGACCTCGACCAAGCTGCCCGGGTCCGGGCTAGTCGTGACGATGCCAGCAGCCCCGGCAGCCAGTGCTACCCGGATTGCCTCTTGCTGAGAAGGAACGTCACCACTTTGAAACGACGTACGAACGGTATTACCGGTGTCCTCGGCCCACTGATTAGCGCCGTCCAAAAAGTAAGTCCAGACGGGGTCGGCGGGGTCGCCATGTGAAATCCAGTAGTACACCTCGTCCTGAGCCAAACTTATTTGCCCCATGCACACGAGTCCAACGACAAAAGCGAGTAGCAGTTTCCGCAGCATTTACGTACCCCTTTCGTGATTCGGCTCAGTATACTGGTACGGACCACTCGATGTCTAGCACTTAGCCAAACCCTTGCAATTTGGGGAATGTCCTGGATTTCGTGTTTAACCGAATCAGTCAAAATAGGGTTGGTCTTGGTCTATAACTTTGGACAATTGAATCATACGCTAAGCCGCTAGCCCAGCGAAAGTACCTTCGCGCTGTTTGATAATTTCAAAACGTTCCGGGGTTTCAAAACGTAGTGAGCTGTGCAACCGTTCGCGGTTGTAGTAAATCTCAATGAATTCGAAGATGGCAGCGCGAGCCTCGTCGCGGGTGGCAAAGCGCTCTCGGGGATAGACTAGCTCCCTTTTAAGCGTCGCCCAGAAGCTTTCGATCACCGCATTATCGAAGCAAGCCCCCTTGCCAGTAAAACTAGCGCAGATGGCTTGGCTGGCGAGTTCTTTTTGATAGCGGTAACTGGTGTACTGGGCGAATTCAACCGGTTGTTGCAACACGTTTCTGAAGTGATGATAGCTGAACGTCGAGTGCTTCTGCAGGAGTCTTCCAAGCAAGCGTTTTTCTAGGTCGGGTATTGAGCGTTTTAGCGACGGCTTCAAGGTCATCACGGCTATGCTTGCTGAGGTCTGTACCTTTGGGAAAGTACTGGCGCAGTAAGCCGTTGGTGTTCTCATTCGTGCCGCGCTGCCAAGGGCTGCTCGGGTTACAGAAGTATATTCCGGGGTTTGTATCAATGCGCAACTGTGCGTGCTGCGCCATCTCGGCACCTTGATCCCAGGCGAGAGATTTGCGGAGTTGCTCGGGAAGCTTGGTTATCGTAGCGGCAATGGCGTCTCGCACAGCTTCAGCGCCGTGCCCCGCTAACGCCGGGCCGTTCTTGGCTCTCGGAGCTATACCGTGACCGTCCATAGGTGGGAGGTGTAGCAGCAGGGTGAATCTGGTCGTGCGTTCAACTAGTGTACCGATAGCCGAACTATTGAGTCCGAGGATGAGGTCGCCTTCACAGTGTCCGGGAACAGCACGGTCATCGGCTTCGGGAGGACGCTGACTAATCATCACTTCGGGCGTGATGAACTGTTTGCCTCGCCCTCTTGTCCTAGCCCTGGGAACACGAAGCGCTCGACCCGTACGTAGGCAAGCGGTTAATTCACGCTTGAGTGCACCGCGACTCTGGATATAAAGCGCCTGGTAGATAGCCTCGTGCGAGATACGCATACTTTTATCATCAGGGAAGTCGACCTTGAGTCGGTGAGAAATTTGCTCAGGACTCCATGCTAATGCCCAGCGTCGGTTCTGCCGCCGTCCATGTCGCCGTCCCATCCACGTCACCTGCGGGCCGGGAACCGAAGCACCGTCAGGTGTTTTTACTTCGCCAGCAAGTCTCTCTTGGACGTACTGGCGTAACTGGTGGTTCTCGACCAGTTTGGCAAGCTTAGGCCGTCTTGCTGCGCGTTCCGCCTTCCACTGTGCCGTGGAAGCGCGATACTTCAGCTGCCCACTACGCGTTGCCGCGTTGCGGCGCAGCTCACGACTGATTGTGGCTGGGGAACGACCCAAACTGCGGGCTACTGCCCGTACCCCCAACCCTTGCACCCGCAGTAAAGCGATCTCTTCTCGTTCGGCAAACGATAGGTAACGTCCTGATAGCGGCGACAGCTGAAGGGGTGACATGCCCCCAGCCTGCCTGAACCAGCGCGCACCCACTGCGGGTGACGTCCCACACGCTACAGCCGCGTCTTCACTCGACTTCCCGACAGCAATACCCCTCCAGAACCCACGCTCGAGCTCACGACTTATTCCTGGATGTCCTGGCGACCGCATCATCGGCCTACCCGTTTGCGCTGCACCCCATCCTTTTGGTCGTCCCATATCTCCACCTCCATTGAGGTGTTGCATCGACCAGTTGAATTTACCCTGGCTCCCTCGATCCGACTGCTGGATCAGTCCAGGCGCAGGCTTTCGCTTGGTGACAGCACTCCGCAGCGCTTGCACCACAAGCTCGGTCTTCATGTTGCCGTCCATGGCATAACCGACGATGCGCTTCGAGAAGCCGTCGATCACGCCCGCCAGGTAAAGCCAGCCTTCATCAGTCGGGATATACGTGATATCGACGTGCCAAAGCTGATTGATGGCGGTAATTTCGAGCTCTTCTGCTAAGAGGTTACGAGTCTCTGTGACCTCCAGGAGTTCGCGTTTAGGACGGTATTTAGGGGTACTAACGGCATAGAGCCCCTCACGCCGCATCAGCCGTTTGACGCGGCCCAGCGAGCAGGGCACTTCTTGCTTGCTGAGTTCGGCGTGAACCCGAGGACTCCCGTAACGCCCCTTGTGCTTGGTGAACACCCCTTTGATCTGCCCGAGCAGCGCGAGGTTAGCCTTTTCGCGTTTACTTGGCACTTGCCGCCGCCGAAAAGCATGATAGTAACTGCGCTTCGGCACCCCCAGTACGTGACAAAGGACGCCGACAGGAAACTCGTTTTTGTGGGCTTCGACAAAGGCGCATTTCAAGTCGAGTGCCTCGCAAAATAAATGGCGGCCTTTTTTACAATCGCTAACTCCATCTCGAGCCGCTTCACCTCACCTTGCAAACGCCTTAGCTCGGCGTCCTCGGCAGTTGGTTGTGCCCGCTTATGTCCTGGTAGCAAACGTCCTTCACGGTACTGCTTACGCCACTTGGTGAGGTTCGCTTGCGGAATCCCCAGGCTATTAGCAGCTTCTGAAACGGTGTAGCCCTTCTCCTCGAGCAGTTTCACCGCATCGACCTTAAACGCCATCGGGTACTGCCTGACTACTCTTTTACCCTCTGACATAAGCTTCTCCTTGGCAGGATTCTAGACCCTGCTAGTTTTGTCCAAGGAGATGGACCAAGCCCATTTTTCTCTTTGCCGCCTATGTAGGTCTCGTCAACCTCTACAGCGTCCTTAAGTGGCTCTTGAAAAGTTTCGGTTTGGGCAGCGTGGCGTAAACGGTGAAGCATGAACCACGCGGTCTTTTGCGTCACACCTAAGTCTTTAGCAAGCTGAACGCTCGAAATGCCCTTACTATGCTGCGTGATGAGGTAGATAGCGGTAAACCATTTGCGGAGAGCGATCTTAGAATAGACCTCCGGCGAAAGTAGGTCAAAGATGACAGACTGTAAGAATGCGAGAGCAAACCGTGCGAAGTCTGGCATTACCGACTGAGAAGTTCAAGCGCAAACTTGGGGTCAAGCCGCCGACGTTTGCGAAAATGTTAGAGATACTTAAAGCACGAGAGCTAAAGAAAAAGAAACGAGGGCGCACGCCCGCTTTAGGTTTAGAAGACCAACTTGTACTGACGCTTTCTTTTTGGCGAGAGTATCGGACGCACTTTCATCTTGCAGAGGACTGGCAGGTTGACGAAAGTACGGTGCGGCGGACGATAGAACGAGTGGAAGAAGCACTCATCAGCTTGGGCGATTTCACGCTACCGGGGCGTAAAGCACTGCGCGATGACCACAACTTAGAAGTCGTCGTGGTAGACATCGCCGAATCACCGATTGAACGCCCCAAAAAAACAGCGGGCTTACTACTCGGGTAAGAAAAAACAGCATACGCAAAAGAGCCAGGTTTTTGTCAACCTAAAGACAAAGTGCATCCTTAGTACAGCTTATGGCAAAGGACGCCGACACGACTTCAAGCTACTCGAGCAGAGTCGCTGTGCCCAGCACTTGTATAAAGACACCCAACTCCTCTCAGACAGCGGCTTTCAAGGCGTTGCTAAGTTCCACGCTAACAGCCGCACCCCGCATAAGCGCTGGCGTGGCAAGGTACTCACTTATGAACAAAAAGCTCATAACCGCACCTTGGCCAGAGAACGCATCGTAGCTGAACATGTCATTCGTAAGCTCAAAGTCTTCCGCGTTCTTAAAGAAACTTACCGTCATAGAAGACGCCGTTTCGGTCTCAGGCTCAACCTCATCGCTGCGCTCTATAATTATGACCTACAAGTTACGTGACTTTCGCCGGAGGTCTAATCTTTAAAGATGGTGCCGACGCGGATAGAGAAACGCTTTTTGCACTCGGCACACTTAAAGGTGCGCCCATCAGAGAAGTGATAGACCTTTGTGCAGCCACAGTGCGGGCAGTATTCAGCGTCACGCCAGCGGATAGCCCGAAGATGATCAATGCAAGCCTGTTCGGTGGGGAACGCTTCAAAAAGGTCGTACAGGCTTTTGAATTGCTTGATCATCGGGCTATCTCCTATACCCTTATAATACTCCTATATGCTGATATTGTCAACTTAATTCAGCAAAGGTCTAATTGATAGAAGATCGTGTTTTTTCGATGAGGGAGCGTATGAACTCACTTCGTGTAGCATCACCGCGTATGCCGTCAAGCCATACGGCTTGCTCGTCTGACAGCCTGATATTAACTTTCGTATCGCCTACCTTTGGTCTACCTGCACCTTCGCGTACGCCGCCTGAATTAGCACGTGCGCCGCCGCGTCTATCGCCTTTAATGTCCATAGCCTTACGCTAAAGCCTAATGCTGATATTGTCAACCAATTTCAGATGGCTTACGCTTTTAAGGCTAGGTCACACACGTATGTAGTTCCCAAATAATTTGTCCATTACCCGCACTCAATCATTGGCGTTGGAGCAGCAGCCGTCTTACAACCTTGCACGTCATTTTGATAAACTTTTCTTGCCCGAGAACTTCGACACCGTAGCAGGGCTTTCTGGCCGAACGAGGCTCGAGCCGGGTGGACGACGCAGCGCAATCGATTGCGCCCACAACTGTTTTCTGGTAACAATAAAGCAAGAGAAGAGGCGCGCATGAAAGCAGTTCTGAAACTCGCGCCCGGCCCAGGAAAAATTGGGGTTGGGGATGTTCCCGAACCTTCACCCGGGCCGGGTCAGGTGCTCATCGAAGTCGCGGCGGCAGGCATCTGCGGTACCGACTTGCATATTTACCACGATGAATTCAAAACTCGGCCACCAGTTGTTTTAGGGCATGAACTGGCAGGTGAAGTGGTCGCTTTGGGTACTGGGACCAAGGGTGTGGCGTTGGGCGCTCGAGTCACCACCGAAACTTATTTTTCGACCTGCGGTAAGTGTCGTTACTGCCGCACCGGCCATCCCAACTTATGTTTGGAGCGCCGCTCTATTGGCTCGGCGGTAAACGGCGGTTTTACCCGTTATGTGGTGGTGCCCGCCCATAACGTGCACGAGCTGCCGCCCCAGCTCAGTTTTGAGGCGGGCGCTCTCACCGAGCCGCTAGCCTGCGTGGTTCATGGCGTCTTATCGACGCCGACCGTGCGCCCCGGCGATCTAGCCGTGGTGGCCGGCCCCGGCGCCATCGGTCTATTGACGCTGCAGGTCCTAAAAGCGGCGGGGGCAACGGTGCTCGTGTTGGGGACAGACGCCGACACCCGGCGCTTGGAGCTTGCGCGTACTCTAGGCGCCGATTACGTACTCAACGTTCACCAAGAAGACGTCGACACTCTTGTCCGCGAGGTGAGCTTTGAGGGTTTAGGCGCAGACGTGGTTTACGAATGTTCTGGTGCAGGGCTGGCAGCGCAGCAGCTGTTAAACCTTGTGCGCCGGGGAGGCCGCTACGCGCAGATTGGCCTTTTCGGCAAGCCAATTGGCTGGGACCTCGACCAGGTCTGCTATAAGGAATTACGGGTTACGGGCAGCAACGCCAGTGTGCCTGCAGCCTGGATCGGGGCACTGAAGTTGCTGGCCTCGGGCGCCGTCAAGACAGAAGCGCTTATTTCCGACAGCTTGCCCATCACCGAGTGGCGCGCGGCCTTTGAGCGCTTCGAACGCAAAGAGGATGTCAAACTCCTCTTGACGCCGATTACGTGACGTTGAATGGCCAAGTCGCGCTGGTGACAGGCGCTTCCCAGCCCCGCAGCATCGGTTGGGGCATTGCCAAGGCGTTAGCCGAAGCTGGGGCGGAGGTCGTCGTGAACGACGCCTATCATCTGGACGATTTGCAGGCTCGAGCAGCCGAGCTGCAGGCGCTGGGCCAGCGCTCGCTGGCGCTAAAAGCTGACGTGACCGACGCTGCCCAGGTGACCAATATGGTGGCCCAAACGGTCGCCCAGCTGGGCCGGCTCGACGTTGTGGTCAGTAACGCAGGCATCATTCGTTGGGAGCGCTTTCCCAACATCATGCCCGAGAGCTTAAGAAGCATCTTGCGAGTCAACCTTCTAGGCAACGTCAACGTCTGCCGGGCGGCGGCGACAAGGATGATCGAGCAAGGGGAAGGAGGACGGATCATTTTCGTTTCTTCGGTGCAGAGCGATGTGCAGTTTCCCAGCACCCCCATCTACGGGGCCAGTAAACACGCCATGCACGCGCTTGTGGGCTCGGTCGCCCTTGAGCTTGCCCCGTACGCCATCACCGTCAACCATATAGGGCCCGGCTGGGTGCGCTCACCCCTCAACGACGCCGCACCCGACCAGCAGACAGCCGCCGACCTAGCGGCGCAGCGTGACGCCGTGCCTCTGCATCGGGACGGCTCGATCGAAGAGATTGGCGCGGCGGTAAGCTATCTCGCTTCACCCCAAGCCGCCTACACTACAGGCGCTTTTATCCGTATTGACGGGGGTCTCGGCATCAGCAAGTATAGTTAGTGGACCATGCTGCAAACTCTCCTTTTTTTCGGCCCCGAAGACGCTGTGAGCCAATCTGTAACAGCTTGGTTCGCCACAAACGGTTTTGCCATCGACCACATCACGCCAGACTCCAATGATTTCCTCAATTCTGGGCTCATCGGCCTCCTCCTCAAAAGCGTCACACCGTATGTCATTATGCTTTATCCAAAGCCTCTGAAACAGGGGGTTTTTTTGGAGACCACGACTGAGGACTGGGACGCAGCTCTCCAAACCATTGAAGCCGTCACCTATCTCTTGCAAGCGTCGGCCCAGCGCCTCAATGAACTCGGTCGTGGGCGCATTCTCGTTCTGAGTCACGTTGCGGCGCTGGCGCCGTTTCGCGGCCTTAGCCTAGTGGGAACGACCCTCACGGCGGTAACAGCGCTCATCAAAATGGTGGCGTTAGAGCTAGCGCCGTGTGGCGTCACCGTGAACGCCGTGGCGGTGGGGCCGCTTCTTGAAGGTCTGCCCGAGGCTTCCAAAGCCCGCCTGGCCGCAGACACGCCGCTGGGCACGGACACAGGTCTCTCGCTGGCTAAACTGTGTTTATTTTTGGCTTCCGAGGCGGCCGACTACATTACCGGGCAAACCATGCCCGTCGACGGCGGATTTTTGCTTACACGCGGCTCGGGGCTATCTCCTTATGCAGGCTGAGTGATGGCGCACATAAAGACGATGGCCGACCTGGCACGCTTGGCGGGGGTATCGCCTTCTACCGTATCTAGGGCGCTGAGCAAGCATCCTTCGATTCCTGAGAAAACCCGGGAGCGCATCTCCGCGTTGGCGGCCAGACACGCCTATCACCCGAACATACCGGCGCGAAACTTGCGCTTGCAGCGGTCAAACACGGTCGCCGCCGTGTTTCCGCAAAGCCAGCGGAGTGGCCGACGAATGTCTGACCCATTTTACTTAGAAATCATGGGCGCCATTTCTGATGAGCTGAGCGTGCACGGGTATGACCTTCTGGTGTCGCTCACCCGGGGAGAAGAAACCTACCAGCGGTATGTGCTCGACAAACGGGCCGACGGCTTGTTGATTCTCGAGCGGGACACCGAAGAGAAAGGGGTAAGGCAGGTGCAGGCGGCAGGGGTTCCGTTTGTCGTTTGGGGACCGAGTTTGCCGGGCCAGAGCTACGTTTCGGTCGGCGGCGACAGTTTTTCGGGCGCGCAACAAGCCGTGGCGCACCTGCTCCGCACCGGCCACACCACCATCGGCTTTGTCGGGGGTGACCCGACCATGATCGAAACGCAGCAGCGCTACTTGGGGTTTGCCCAGGCTTTGCAGGCAGGGAATCAAAGGCTCGACGCACGCCTTGTCGCTTATACCGACTATACGCCACAAGAGGCCAAAGTCGCGGTGAGGCGAATGGTCCAAGACGTTCCGAGCCTAGACGCCGTCTTTTTCTGTAGTGATTTCATGGCGGTCGCTGCTTTTGAAACCTTGCGGCAGGCCGGGAAACGCATTCCTGAGGACGTTGCAGTGATCGGCTACGATGACATTCCCTTAGCAGCGCATTGCCATCCAAAGTTGACAACTGTGCGGCAGGAGGTTTACGAAGGCGGCCGAGGGCTGGTAAAAAAACTGCTGCTGCTGCTGGCCGGGGAACAGCCCGATTCCGAGATGCTCGACGTTTCGCTACGACTAAGGGATTCGGGGTAGGCGAAACCCCGCAGAGGTCGCAGCGTTGCTTCGGCTGCGTTGCTTGTGATAAGGTTGACGCAATCGATTGCGCCCGGAGGAAAACGTGATGCCGACTGCGGCAGTGATAGGTACAGGTTTTATCGGCCCCGTTCACGTCGAAGCTTTGAGACGTCTTGCCGTGCCGGTCAAGGGCGTTTTGGGCTCGAGTCCCGCCAAGAGCGGCCAGGCAGCTTCGGCCTTGGGTCTCAGCGTGGCTTACGCAACTTTGGACGAACTTCTCGCGGACGATGAGGTCGGGGTTGTTCATATCGCCTCGCCCAACGAGCATCACCTCGAGCAGGCCTTGAAAACTCTCAAGGCGGGCAAGCATGTGATATGCGAAAAACCATTAGCGCTGAACACGGACGAAACGAGCCGCCTCGTCGCTGCAGCCCGAAACTGTCCTGAGGTGGTAGCGGCGGTCAACTACAATGTTCGCTTTTATCCGCTGGCGCTGCAGGCGAGGGCGCTCATACAAGCAGGTGCGTTAGGGGAGCTGTACACGGCCACGGGCGGCTATACCCAAGATTGGCTGCTAAAACCTACCGATTGGAACTGGCGGCTCGAACCGGGCAAGGGCGGGCTGCTCAGAGCGGTCGGTGATATCGGTACGCACTGGATGGACCTGATCAGCTTTATAACGGGTCAAAAAGTCGTCAGCTTGCTGGCAGACCTGGAAACCTTTGTCAAGCAGCGTTACAAGCCAAGGGGCAGCCCCGAAACGTTTGTAGGGGCGTCGTCTGCCGAGTATACCGTCGCTGAGACCACGTTGGTCGAGAGTGAGACCGAGGATTTTGGCGCAGTGTTGTTTCACTACGAAAACGGGGCGCGGGGCGTGCTGAACGTCTCGCAAGTCAGTGCAGGGCGCAAGAATCATCTCAGCTTCGAACTTTCCGGTTCCCGTTCGGCGCTCGCCTGGGACAGCGAAATGCCCAACCGCCTATGGCTAGGTCACCGCGACCGGGCCAATGAAATCCTCGTCAAAGATCCCTCGCTGCTGGACGTTTCGGTCGCGCCTTACGCAAATTATCCGGGCGGCCACACCGAGGGTTTTCCCGATACCTTCAAGCAACTCTACCGCGCGGTCTACAGTTACTTGCGAGCTGGAGACTTTTTGGTACCCAAACCTTTTCCAACTTTTGAAGACGGCCACTATGAAGTTTTGCTCTGCGAAAAGATAGCGCAAAGTCACCGCGAACGCCGCTGGATCGACGTTGCAACAGGAGGATTATGAACCTGGGATTTGTAAGCGCTATCTTGCCCGACCTGAGCCTTGAAGAGGTGTTGGCTTACGCTGCCTACGAAGGCTTCGCGTGCGTTGAGGTCATGTGTTGGCCGAGTTCGTCGGCGGACAAACGTCGTTACGCCGGCGTGACGCATATTGACGTCGACAAGCTGGACCAGCCCGAGATTGAGCGGGTAGGCGGCTTGTGTCAAAAATATAAGGTTGCCATTTCGGGTCTCGGTTACTACCCGAACCCACTGACCGAAGACGTAGACGAGCGCGAGGTGTACACCAGTCACATCAAAAAGGTCATCGCGGCGGCTGCGAAGTTAGGGGTCGGCGTTATGAACACGTTCATCGGCCGCGACCAAAAGAAATCCACCGAAGAGAATTGGCCTTTGTTCAAAGAAGTGTGGCCGCCTCTCATCGCTTACGCAGAAGACCAGCAGGTTCGCGTTGGCATCGAAAACTGTCCCATGCTCTTTAGCCTTGACGAATGGCCAGGGGGTAAAAACTTGGCTGTTTCGCCAGAAATCTGGCGGGCGATGTTTGATGTAATCCCCAGCCAATATTTTGGCCTAAATTTCGACCCTAGCCACCTCCTATGGCAAGGTATCGACCCCCTGCGGGCCATGCGCGAGTTTCATGAGCGGTTTGTGCACGTGCATATCAAAGACGAAAAGATTTTGAAGACTTCTCTTTATGAGCTGGGCGTCCTCGGTCTAAAGTGGCACGTTCCCAAAATTCCGGGCCTCGGTGACATTGATTGGGCAGAGTTTTGTGAGACGCTCGAGGATCTTGATTACCGGGGGGCGGTATGTATCGAGGTTGAAGACCGGGCCTTTGGAGATAGCCTCGGGGGCCGGAAGCGAGCGATTCACGAGTCCAAACGTCACATCGACTTAGTTACCGCGAAAGGCGAGCCTGGGGGGGCGTGAAAGGCAAACGGGTGAGTCGGTTTTCATCCGGTTTAATCAATCTACGCCTGTTATGGACACAGAGTGGTCCGTACCAGTATAGTGGAAGCCAAACATCTTCAGGAGGAATTATGCGCTTCAAACTCGTCGCGGTTCTGCTCAGTCTTCTCTCGTTAGGCGCGGTCGTCGCTCAGTCTTATACGATTGGGGTATCCAACGGTTTTATCGACAGTGAGTGGCGCACTCAGATGCTCACGGATATCGAAGACACCGTTGCCGACCTCAAAACTCAAGGCATCGACATCACGCTTGCGGTTGAGAGCGCGGACGTCGACGTCCAAGGTCAAATTCAGCAACTGCAAAACCTTATCAACCGCGGCGTCGACGCCATCATCATCGACGCCAACGATCAAAACGCTCTCAACCTCACGCTTGAAGATGCGGTCGATGAGGGGATCGTGGTCATTGCGGTCGACCAGGAAGTGAGTGCGCAAGGCGTTTACAACGTTGCCATCAATCAAAAAGCGTGGGCCAAGGAAAGCGCTCAGTGGCTGGCTGAAACCTTAGATGGCAAAGGCAACATCATTTTGATAGAAGGCGTGGTCGGTCACCCCGCCAACGAAGCGCGCATGGCCGGGGTCGCCGAGGTGCTGGCTGAGTATCCGGATATCCAAGTGGTCGGACGCGAGTCGGGCAATTGGGACCAGGCTACCGCTCAACAAGTGACGTCTGACCTATTTGCCTCCGTACCCGACATCAACGCTGTTTGGACGCAAGACGGCATGGCCCAAGGGGTCTGGACGGCGGTACGCACGGCCAACCCGAGCCCTTTCCCTATTGGTACTGGGGAAGGTCACGCGGGGTACATCAAACTTTGGAAAGAAATTCTGGCTGAGCACCCCAACTTTCAATCCTACGCGGTCTGCAACCCGCCTGGACAGGGTGCCGACGGTTTGCGCGTCGCTGTAGAACTGCTCATGGGCAAAGAAATAGATGACAGCAAGCTCGGGGGTGACTTTAGCAACACGCTGTATGTCCCGATTCCTTGCCGGGTCACGGCGGACAATCTAGACGCAATGTACGAGATGTATAAAGACAGTCCCAACACATACGTTCTCGACGGGACGATTAGCCAAGAGGACGCTGCCAGCTTCATGAAGCAGTAGCGGTTTAGGGCAGACACACGTGAGGGGCTTGAAGGTGCCTAGCCGGGGAGCACTCCCCGGCTAGGCATAAAAAAGGGCTTGGCTACTGAAAACCTGACCCTACAGGCTTGTATCTAGCGCTTTCCCAGTGATCAAGGATCGGACAAGGGCTATGTCCTTATTTAGCTTAGGCTAGGTGGGTACGAGTTCTCTTCCTAGGGTTTATGAGGTATCGAAGTGGCTGAGCTTTTCGGACGGTGCTGGACTCGCCAAGAGCTGCGCGAACATGTTGGCGACATTTCAGCCGATACCTTTACGCTCACCCCTAAAGAGTTCTTTGGTGAAGGCTATACAGGTTATGTACAAATCTCAGAACTCGAGTTGTATGGCTACTAGGAGAGGTGTTCCAATTTCTTTACTACTCGAGTAAAGTCACGAACCCTGAGCAATATCAATACCACTGCACAATGATGGCTGAGAAGCAAGGCTGACTTAGTTGCAACACCATAGAGTATTCGTCGCGTGCCATTCGTCTAATCCAACGCATGGCTTCCTGACTCAGTCAGCTTGGTATCCTCACTGAGTGGCCCGCACTCCCACTCTGAGCTTCGACCGTGGCACCCTGATCTTGCACCCGCCGCCACGCGGCAAAGCGTGGGTCGACTTCGCCACCTGGGACGACCGGGTCGAGAAGTTTCGAATCCCGGCGCTGCATTACCGGTCTCTGGTTGAAGTGCTCAAAAACACAGGCACCGAGGTCACCGACAAAGCGAAAGCGTTTGGGATTCAGCCGTTCGAGAAAGCGGGGGCCAGGGAACCGCTCACGCATCAAGCTGAAGGTCTCTCGGCTTGGCTGCAAGGGGGTCGACGCGGTACGGTCGAGTTACCGACCGGGTCGGGCAAGACGTATCTGGCGCAGCTGGCGATGCGGGCTACCCCGAGAGACACGCTAATCGTGGTGCCCACCCTCGTTTTAATGCACCAGTGGTACGCCGAGCTCAAAGCGAACTTCGTCGGCGTCGACGTCGGCCTACTAGGGGGCGGCTCGAACGACCGGACGCCTATCTTGATTGCGACGTACGACAGCGCCGCCATTCACGCCGAAGCACTTGGCAACCGGTATGGCCTGCTGGTATTCGACGAATGTCATCATCTACCTTCAGGGTTTTATAAAAGCATCGCCGAGTACTCACTCGCTCCGTACCGTTTGGGACTGACAGCAACGCTCGAGCGTAGTGACGACAAACACCAAGAACTCGACGAGCTGATCGGGCCGCTGGTCTACCAAAAGAAACCTGAGCAGCTGGCCGGTGGGGCGTTAGCCGACCACAAGATCGTGCAGCTCCGGGTTGAACTCTCGAACGACGAACGAGCACGTTACGACAAGCTTAGAAATGTTCGCGACGCCTTTTTAAGTTCAAACAATATTTACCTGGGGACGCTCGAAGGTTGGCAGCGCTTTGTGATGGCAAGTGCAAGATCGAAAGAGGGACGCGCCGCCATGCTCGCCCACCGGGAAGCCCGGGCGTTGGCGTTCGGCACCGAGGCCAAGCTAAGGGTGTTGCGTGAACTGCTCGAGCGCCACGCTACCGATAGGCTGCTGATTTTTACCGACGACAACGCCACGGTCTACCGGGTCTCACAAGCACTTTTGATTCCTGCGATTACTCATCAGACCAAGGTCAAAGAGCGCGACGAGACCCTCACCCGGTTTCGCAGTGGCGTCTATCAAAGGGTCATCACCTCGAAAGTCCTCAACGAAGGCATCGACGTACCCGAAGCCAACGTCGCCATCGTCTTATCGGGGACCGGTCAGGTGCGTGAGCATGTCCAGCGGTTAGGTCGCATCTTACGCAAGGGCGAAGGCAAACTGGCGCTACTCTACGAAGTTGTCGCCGCCGACACCGCCGAAGAGGGCACCTCGAGACGGCGGCGGGGCGAAGACCGTCCTGGTTCGGCTAGACGACCAGAGCCTGAGAGCAGACCCTTATTCGATACCACCGACAAGATCGACGAACCTTTAACGTTTGAGGACCTTTAATGCTGACGACCGACCTGCTCTTACACCGCTATAACGGCGAAGAGGTCACTCCGACCCGGTTGCCGCTCGACCGTAAGAACCTAGCTTTGGCTGATGAAGTAATGGCTGTCTTTTTTGAAAACAGGGGTAAGAAACGCCTCGAGCTCGATGAACAGCTTCTTGCACTCGAGGGAACCGAAACCGACTACCGGGTCAAACGCGGTCTGGCACACCTCCTGACTACCGGCTTCTGCACTTTCGAGACGGTGAGTCCGTTGGAACCGGTGGCGTTACGTGAACGGGTCTTCAGCCTCTCGGCCACCCGAACCCCGGGCGACCAGATGACAGCTCTAACGCTGCAAGAGGTCGCTGACGCCTTGACGCAAGAACTAGGTCGAGAGGTAACCCCGGAAGGAGTCAGTGAAGGACTCTACGCCGACCTCGCTGAAAACCAGCTTCTAATTGGCTTTGAAGCTCCCGCGAACGAAGCCCTCTTGCACCGCTACAACCTCGCCCAGGTGCAGGGCGTCTTGTACCGGGCGTCCGAACTCGTCATTACCGCCCACCGTAACGATCCAGGTGAATACAAGCTGTTGTTCCGTTACCTCAAACTGTTCGGGTTGATGACGACCATCGAAGGCGACGCCGATCACGGCTACACCATCACCATCGATGGCCCGACGAGTGTCTTTGGCTCGAGCACCCGTTACGGGGTCGACTTAGCCAAGTTCTTACCCGCCTTACTCCACGTCAGCCGCTGGGAGCTGACCGCTACGCTTGCTCCTCGCACACTACCGGACGGTCGGGAAACACCGAACCGCTTCACGCTCGAGTCGGGGTGTGGGCTCGTCTCGCACTATAAGAAGGGCAAGGTGTTCGACAGCATCATCGAGGAGTCATTCTCAGCAAGCTGGGCCAAGACCAAGACCGAGTGGCGTTTAGAACGAGAAGTCGAACTCGTACCCCTTCCTGGCAGCGTGATGGTACCCGACTTCCGGCTGGTTCATCCGGATGGGCGTACCTTTGTGCTGGAGATCGTCGGCTACTGGCGTCCTGAGTATCTCAAGAAGAAGTTCTTCCAGGTCGCCCGTTCAGGTCGCGACGACATCATCTTGCTGGTTTCGGAGCGGCTCAACCTCGAGAACGCTGGTGTTAAGGTACATGAGACACCGGCTAAGGTGGTGTGGTTCAAGGGCAAGGTCAATCCCAAAGATGTGCTGGCCGTACTCGAGGGTGCTGCAGCTGTGAGTAAAGCCTGACCTGAAGTGTCAATACGGGTCGGCTACACTAAGACCATGACGTACACTATCGACCGCTTTGAAGATAACAACCTGGCGGTCCTGGAAACCGACGACAGCACTACGGTAGACGTGCCTCGGACTCAAGTACCCCCTGAAGCCAAAGAAGGGGATGTGCTCATCGAGCTAGCCGAGAACGACTTCGACGGTGAGGTTCGTTACGCCGTGGACGTTGAGGCGAGCGAACAAAGGCGACGCAAGGTGAGTGACCTGCGGACCTCTCTCCCTACGGTCGCTGAAGGCGATATAGAGCTGTGAAACGCTTTTATGTGCTCCTTGTCCTTCTCATTACCTGCACTGGCGTGACGCCACCTACGTCTGCTCAAGAGCTCGAGCTGCACTTTATCGACGTGGGTCAGGGTGACAGCGTGCTGATCCGGAGCCCTTCAGGTGAGAACGTCCTCTACGACGGCGGCCGCGGCGACGACGCCGTCCTTGCATATTTGCAATCGGTCGGGGTTGAAAGCTTGGACCTGGTGATCGCCTCGCACCCCGACGCCGACCATATCGGCGGCTTGGAGGCGGTGGTGCATTACTACCAGCCCCGGTTCTTTTTAGACAACAAGATACCCTACACCACCCAAACCTACTTTGGACTGCTCGAGGCGGTTAAAGACGCCGGCAGTCAGCTGATTCCAGCCACCGATAGACGGATCGGTTTAGGCGACGCTTCGTTACAGGTGATCCCCCCACCTGGTGATGAAAGCTTGGGGAACAACGACAACTCAGTGGGGGTGATCGTTTCGTATGGGGACTTTGGCGCAGCCATGACGGGTGACGCCGAGCAACCTGAGTTTGCCTGGTGGCTTGCTAACGTACCCGACTTGCTCAGACCGGTCGAGGTCTATAAGTCGTCACACCACGGCTCTCCTAATGGGGACAGCCCCGATAGTGTCGAGACGTTCAGCCCGGAGACGGTCGTCGTCTCCGTCGGACTCGACAACTCGTATGGCCATCCCTCACCTGAAGCACTCGCCTTGTACGAGAGCATCGGGGCGAACGTCTACCGGACCGATCTGCAAGGCACCATCATCGTCACCGCTTCAGCTGATGGAACGTACCGGGTCAACGCCGACCCGAGTGAGCCCACGGTGTCTACACCAGCACCCAGCGTAGTGGAAGAAGAACCGGCAAGTGAGCTAAGCTCGAGCCTTGCGTACGACCCTTTCGGCCCGGATAAAGACTGTGGAGATTTCGCTTCACAAGCCGAAGCGCAAGCGTTCTATGAGGCAGCAGGTGGACCCGCGAGCGACCCGCACCGACTTGACGGGAACGATGACGGCGTGGCGTGTGAGTCGAACTAAGACCAACCTGGACGAACGTCCCGTGATTAGGAAAGGACCTTATGACAACGAAGCTAGGCTTGACCCAACCTCATACGCCTTTTGTCCCCCCGTCGGAGAATCCCAATCCCGAGATGCCCGTCACCCCGCCGGCAGAACCGGGCACCGAACCCGAAGTGCCTGAAAAACCGCAGCCGGACAACCAGCCCGACTTACCCGACCGACCCGAGTCGGAACCTTCCGAGCCGCTCGAGCCTCGCTGAGCCGAACCTCACCCGTCATTAGCTAGGAGGTTGTCTATGATCCTGTTGACCTACGACACGCCAAGACCTAGACCTGGTACCTTTCCCGGCGTTCCGGACACCGTGGACAACCTACCCGATCTGCCCGAGCCGTTACCGGAAGAAGAACCAGGTGAGTGGGGCGATCCAATCACGGTCAATATGCCTGAAGACCTGAACACGCCGGACGACGACCCGGAGGGCACGCCGCTAGAAGAGGACGGGCCGGAGGTGGCCATTGACGAAGACGAGGTACCACCTGCTAGAGGACCGGAGACAGAGCCGCCCTGAACTGTAACGCCTTACGCCCTGCACCAAACGCACTTTATGAAGGAGGCGAACTGGTTATGGATCACCTTAAACTAACCAATCAGAAAGACCCGCGCAGGCCGAACTTACCTCAGCCTGTTACCGAAGACGAGCCGCCTGGCACGTTAGAGGAGGTGGCTCCGGAAGACCCCAAAGACCCGCTACCTAGCGACAAGGTGGTGGAAGCAGGAATACCGGCTAAAGACCCGTCGCCTGACACGACCGAGCCGCCGAGCTAAAAGGAACCCTTATGCTTTCCTTCATCTTTCCGCCTACGCCAGACCCCGGTGCACCGCCCTCGCCCGACCCGATGCCGGACCCGACACCCGACCCTGACGCGCCGACGCCTAAACCAGAGCCAGAACCGGCGTCGTTCGTGGTTCCCGAGGACCCGAATACGCCGGATGACGACCTCGACGAGCCGCCGATTGAGGACCCGGACGATCCACAGGGGCCGCCGATTGAAGAACCACCGCCTGGATGGGGAGCTTGAGCCTGAGTGTCCCAAAGCACAGGCTTTTTATAGACGTCCATCTACGGTGTCGCTAAGGTGAGATCAGGACACCAGTTTAATGCTGTTCGAGTTGCCAGCGTTTAAGTGGGTGATCTTACGCACGGCTTGTGCGATACTTCAAATGGTGCACCGTTAGGCAGCGACGACGAGTTTAGGCCCGTTGTTTCGAGGACTATTCACAGCACGCGAGACCGGATGGGCACGCATTCAAGTACAGCGACGCCCTCGGAGCAAGTCACCTATACCTACCTGATTGGTCAATCCCGAGGCCTCGACCCGGAGATGACGCAACACCTGCACAATCTCATTGATCAACAATTACGGGGAGACAGTATTATCACGTACGGTTTTGATTTATTGTCTGCATAGTTCAAAGCCGTTGTTGCCGTCGGGCTGGAACTTCTGCAACTTAAGGGCAGACGCCCAATAATGGAGTCACCTTCATCTCTACTCTTACTATTAAACCGTAATCCCGTTACCACACTCCCCCTCAAGCTCATTTCTCTCTCAAGGTTCCTACTCGGTTAGCCTTTTGGAAAACCCGAAGGAGAACCAACTGAAAAAGCCCGGGGAGGCGGGGCTCGAGGGTGAGGGTGTGGCGAGCTTTCCGTTTCAATGAAACGGTGGATTGTCATGCTGGGTTTGTCTGAGGGTAGATTCTGTTAAGGTTTAAGCGACATACTTTAGGAGGTAGTCATGACAAATATTTCAAAGTCCGATTTAGCTAAGGAACTCGCTGACGCCACGGGGATGAATCAAAAAGATACTAAAGCCTTGGTTGAGGGGTTTCTCGAGCAGCTCACCCAGCACCTCAAAGCTGGCGACAAGGTGCAGCTTACCGGCTTTGGTACTTTCGAGGTGCGTGAACGCAGCGCCCGCACCGGCGTCAACCCAGGAACGTCGGAGAAGATCGAAATTCCGGCCAGTAAGTACCCGGCCTTTAAGCCAGGGAAAAGCCTGAAAGATCAGGTTAATTAGCTTAATCTTTTTCGAGTAGCTTTTACGTTTCGCTGCTCGTGTGCAAGGCGTGCTTACCTACTTCGACCGCGAACCGCTCAACACCTATACCTTCACTACTCAAGAAGTCGGGCGTCAAGCCGCCGAACCCAGTCTGCTGTTCAAGCGCGTTCTCGAGGGCAGCGCGGAAGGCTTCGATGTCACCTGCTGTCAACCTATAAACCTCCGGCAACGACAGCTCGAGCGTAACTTTGAAGCCGAGTTTCATATGCTGCTCTTTCTAGGTCACTTCAGCAACGTTCTTTCTCGTTCGATCAGTGCGACAACTTTGAGCCGGACGAGCTTGAGGTCGTTTTGAAGCTCGCGGTAGCTGGTCGCAAGTTCTGGAACTGGTGCAAGGTTCTCTAAGTCTTCTGCGGCTCCTTCCAGCTTGCTGCCAGCACGCAGCAAATGTCTAAGCGTGGTCATAGCGTTTCAGGAAGAGGCTTTGCCTCTTTATTTCCGGTGGGTTGCGAGCCCAGATAAAGAGTGTGCCCTTTTTCGAGCAGATAGTCTTGGGCGATCTTGACGGCCGTACTCTCGGCTACCGTAGTGCTGTCGGCGCGTACCTTGACGTTGAGCGTGACCTCAATGAGAAAGTCAGGCATGTAGAACCTCTCTTACGTCTCCAAGCGAAAAGGTGTCGGTAAAGTACGAGATGGTGTTCCCCCAACTGTCTTCGGCGTCGAACTCGAGAAAAAAGCCTTCCTTGACGACGACCAGAAAAGAGATTTCAGGCTGCTCGAAGGTCAACCTGGGGCTGCCACAGTCTTTTAAGTATGGGGCTAGAGCGACAAGACCATCCGGCGTTAGCAGCATTTCGTCGTTGGTGTCGGGGAGTGAGACCTGGTTACAGTGGTATTCGTGACTGTAAAGCGCGTCGCCCAGCTTACGCGCCTGGTCGAAGGCGTAGCGGCGGTTCTCGAGTTCTTTAACAAATAACTCGCTGAGGTCGATGACGACTGCATTGTACTCGCGGTCGCTGTGCGTACTGTAACAGCCGACAACGGCGTTCACGGACACCCCTTACGCAAAACCACGGTCGCTTTACGCAGAGCGTCACGACGGCCGAGACCGATAACAAGTACCTTATCGGTCTTTTTGTCACGCACCTGGACGAACTCATCTTGGTTGACACCAAAGAGGTAGTAACCGCGTTGGTCAAGCTCTTCTTCGCTGTCGTACCCTGATTCTAAACGGTTAGCGTCGCTCATCAGGCTCTCCCAAGTTCCTTCTTGAGTTGCTCGAATCGCAGCAGGTCGAGGGCGTGGCGGATCATTTTGTCCGGCATGTCGCTCAGCGCCGCCGCACCTACCAAGATGAGCTGTGCGCGCAAATCGGGATCGACGGCCTCGCTTTTGGCGTAGGCAGCCAGAGCGACACTTAAGGCATTCGAGAGTTCAGCGAGTTCGTCCGCAGACACGTCATGTTCACGTAAAAACTCGCCGTCAACGGGGTTCGTCAGGTTTTCAGCGCGTTTTGCTGCAGCAAGTAAGAGTTCCTGGTCACGCTCCATAGCTTTTCCTCCCTTCAGGACGCTTCTTGCACCAGCAGGTGCGGTTTGTAAAGCTCGAGCCAGCTTCTAGCGGAGGCAGCATCGACAGAAACCTCGTAACCAACGGTTTCATGGCCACTTTGGTTGATCTTCTCCAGATACCAGAACATCCGCCCCAGGTCGTTGGCTTCGTCGGCGAGTTCTTGTACGACCGCGTCGGCCCCGTAACCGCCTGCAAAGTCGTCTTCGAGAAGCTCACCGATAAGCTCGTCGGCTGCCGTTTCAAAAAACGGGGTGGCGTCGAACGCAATGACCAACATCCCGTCGTCGGTAGAGGCCGTGGCGGAAACGCGTTGCTTTAATTCGTCAACTGGCGGGGTATCGAAGAGCGTAGGGTGCAAGAACACCTCGAGCTTGCTGCGATACCCGAGTTCGGCAGCGACCGCCAGTAACGAAGTCGCGTCTTTGCAGTCGGTGATAGGTACAATCTCAAAGCTGGGCAACCGTCCGTAAACGGTAAAGAACTCGGCTTCATGGGCGAACACCAGCGCTTCGGTTTCACCGTTATGGTCTTTCGAGCCGGAGACCTCTAAACGGGTGTAGCGGCTCCATTCGGGTTCCTGGTTGTCCTCGCAGAGGTTGTAAAGGCGGTTCATAAAGCCTCCTGGACGTAGGCGAGCGCCTGCTCAGCCATCGCGGTGGCGTAATCGTAGCCGTACATTCCGGAAAGCGAATCGACTATTTCACCGTCCTCGTCTTCGATGAGGTAGTCCCAAACGTCGCCTGTAAGGTACTGGTGATAGGTTTGAACTTCGGCTTCAAGTCGCTCAAAGGCAAGCGCCCGTACCCGTTTGGAAATACGTTTGACGCCGAAGAACTCACGCACATCCTTTTGTGTGGCGACGATAAAACCAACCTGACCCGAATCCCAACGGTCGTAAAAAGGCTTGGTGCTGAGTGCCAAGCCTGAGTGGTTGTACAAGTAGACCGGCAGCCATAGAGCCAGAGGCTCACCGTCCCGTTTCTGCTGCTCGATCATCAGCGCCTCGTGATCATCCCAGCTTTTGGTAAACAACGCCTTGATGGTGGTGCAGCGGCACTCACGACTGTAGCGTTCGGCCTCGAGGTAGCCGTATTTGAGAAGTTGTTGCCACCACCAGGGGCACGCGTCGCCCAGGGTGTAACGCTGGTGTTCGCACCACATTTTGCCCAGGTTGCCCCAAGCTCGTGGAGACTCCGGCGCTTCGTCGGGGCTGAGGGTGACTTTAAGCATCGCCTTGGATCTCTCCAGCTTGAACGACGAAGCACGCCACTCCTTCACGGGCGAGCTTGAGTATTGGGGCAGCGGCTTCGGCAGCTTCCGGTGGTTCGACGTAGCAGGTGACACTCATAACCAGCTCGACGTCGTGGCTAGGCATGTACCTGACCTCCAAGCGGGTCTGGCGCGGCGTGCCACGTTCCGGGATGCGCAGGGGCATCCCGAAGTACCGTTTCAAACGCGGCAATCAAACAGCGGATAAAACGGCTCTTTCTGCCACGACCTTCCCAGCGGCTGCCCCTGACGCCGACCAGGTGGTCGCAGCGTTCTAGAAAGGCGACGCCACCACGCGCCGTAATCTCCTCGACCAGCGCGGGGTGTTGTTTTAACTTGAGCGCGATGATCCGCACCATGACCCGCTCGTCGCGAGGTGTGTCGCCGGTCTTAAAGGCTTTATAGGCCGCTTCCGCGTCGCGCCAGACCCGTCCGTTCTTGTCGACGAGCGGGTAGGCGCGGGGCACGTTTCCTTTACGCCGAGCTAGTTCGGTCGGATTGGTGAGTGCGGCAAGTAAGGGGTCAGGACTGCGGCTGCTGATATTCATCTTCGCCTCCTAAAATGCCCCTGCGTCCCGCGGGACGCGCACTTTAAGGTAGTGTTCCAGAAACCTTTGAGTTACCCACGAGGTTGGAGGTGCTTAGCTGTCTGCCCCCTGCTCACCTACTGGTGCGGGAACCCGCCGCCCCCGCCGCCTGGTGAGTGCCTGCGCCCCCCGGTATAGCCACGGCTCGAGCGGCAGGCCGTCAAGCGCCTCTTCGACCGTCGGGACAAAGCCCAGGTCGGCCCCTATATGGGCTTCGGCGATAAGCCTCGTCGGGACACCCTCTAGCTCGAGCCCAAACACTTCCTCGACCGTCTGGACACCCAGCGTAGTGTGCAGTAGTACCCGGTGTCTCTCATCGGGTAGGTGAAATCGTGAGCTTTCTAAAAAGGTATGAAGGGCCAGATACGTTTGGGCGTCGCCGCCAAAGCACTCTGCGCTCCGCTGGGCGTGGCAAGTTGGTGTGTCGTTTTGATAGTTCGCCTCGAGCCAACCTTCGAGTGATAATCCTTTGAAACACTGCTGCACGCTGGGAATAAACGAAAAGTCCTCTTGTACATGCTGCTCGGCGACCGCACGGGTGGGGATAAGGTTGCCGCTCGAGTTCGTCAGCGTCACGCCGAAAATCTGTTCGGCGATAAAGATACCGAAACTATGGTGCCGCAAGACCCGGTGCCTTGCGTCGGCAATATGCGCTTTGGTCACGTCAAACCAACTGTGCAGCGCCAGATAGTCACCAGATTGGCCGCCAAAGCGTTTGGCACTCGAGACGGCGTGATGGTAAGGATGGGCCACGCTATACCCCTCCCCATTCACGGACAAAATCGAGGTAGCTCATACTCACCAGGTCGAGCATGAGTCCAATCAGGTGTTGCTGCTCGTCGGTCAGCTTGAACCCCGTAAAGTCGAGGTCGAGCAGCTCATCCGGGCTCAGGGGTTGACCTAACAAGGCGCTCACCCCCCGGCCAGCGCCGCGTCGTCCAGCCCACTCGACGACAGGCTGCGAAGCGGCGTCTCTTGATAGTAGTCGGCGAGTGGCGTACAGCTCGGCCACTCCTCTTCTCGCCGCCGCTCGAGTTCTGCCAATGCCTCGTCGTGCTGGTCGTCACGGAAGACGAGTTCGGGATACCCGCCGTTTTGCTCAGTGTGATGATTGTCGTCGTAGTCGTAACACCTACTCATCAGCAGGTAAGGCATCGCCGCCCTCCTTGACGTAGACCTTTTTGGGTTTTGGGGGAGGTGTGGTGAGATCAATCTCGAGGTCGTAACCCTGGCTTAGCCCACAAAGTCCCAAGTCGTTCGCTTCGTCGTAAAACTGCTCCTGGAGCCACTCGGTAGGCTCGTCTGGTTTTTCTTCGGCAAGGTCCGCCTTGAGCCCAGGCGACGCCGCGAGTAAGAGAAGCAGTTCTACGTCATCACTGGGTAGACTCAGCTCTGTTTCGCCCTCGAAGGCTTGCAAGTTACCCGCGTCAAAGGCCCGCGCCTTTCCCCCCTCAGAACCGGACGTGCGAGTCTCCCCGCATCCGGCTCAAGCGAATAGCGACATTGTCGTCGTACTCTTGGATGATGCTCGACGCACATCTGTTTTGTCAAGAAGTAGGTGGTGGCGCTGGAGTTCTTCTCCGTTTTGGAGCGAGGTGCACACCGGGCACAGAAAATCTTGACGTGCAGCTAACCTGTAACGTTGTAAAGGCAGTTTGACAGCTTTTGCCCGTCTCTCTGCCCAGTACGTTTTCAGGTTGACCTAACAAGGCGCTCACCCCCCGGCCAGCGCCGCGTCGTCCAGCCCACTCGACGACAGGCTGCGAAGCGGCGTCTCTTGATAGTAGTCGGCGAGTGGCGTACAGCTCGGCCACTCCTCTTCTCGCCGCCGCTCGAGTTCTGCCAATGCCTCGTCGTGCTGGTCGTCACGGAAGACGAGTTCGGGATACCCGCCGTTTTGCTCAGTGTGATGATTGTCGTCGTAGTCGTAACACCTACTCATCAGCAGGTAAGGCATCGCCGCCCTCCTTGACGTAGACCTTTTTGGGTTTTGGGGGAGGTGTGGTGAGATCAATCTCGAGGTCGTAACCCTGGCTTAGCCCACAAAGTCCCAAGTCGTTCGCTTCGTCGTAAAACTGCTCCTGGAGCCACTCGGTAGGCTCGTCTGGTTTTTCTTCGGCAAGGTCCTCCCTGGTTTTAGCTCCGCTTGCGGCCCTAAGCGGTTATCCGGTATCCCTTGAGCCCAGGCGACTCCGCGTGTTCCGCCTTCGTAAGATGCAGCTGCCTAAAGCAGTCTGTACGTCATCACCTAGACGGTAGACTATAACCCAAAGCCGTCGTATCAGCTCGAACGGGTTTAACGAAGCCTCATCGGTCGAGCCCTGATTTGGGCTTGCAAGTCGCATCACCCGGCGTCAAAGGCGGGATAATAGACATTGTCGTCGTACTCTTGGATGATGCTCACGACGACCCGGGTGGCAGTTGGGTAGTAACGTGCGCACAGACCCTGAAGGACGGTGTAGTTGTGCTGGGTTTCGTGATCGCTGACAATCTTCTCAAGGTCGAACCAACCTAGCTCTCGCTCCACGACTTACGCTCCTCTGCCGCTGCACGCACCCGTACATCGGCGTCTCCCAAATGCCCTGCCAAGGGCTGTTGTTCGTTTAAGGCGAGTGCAACTCTCGCAAGTACCGGTAGGTCGCAAACGGTTTCGTACGGGGGGCACGTCAGGTAGTAGAAAAAGTCGCCGAGCAGAAGAAACTGCGAAAACGGGTCTATGTGGCGGGGCAAGGTTGCCGCTTTGAGCTTGGGATGGTAGAACCCTTTGGTTGGCAGCCCTAAGCACTTGCCCAGGGTGGCTTTTGCCTCAGCAGTGCGGAGAGAGGGATAAAGTGCCTGCCAGCAGATCGGGGCCAGCTGCACGGCAAGCAACATCTCCTGGGCGGGGCTAAGGTTGGCCCCTTCCCATTCGGGGACGATCCGGCTCAAGATCGAAGCCAATGTGGGCGGCAGTCCAGTGTAGACCGCGACATGATGCTCGAAGCGCTCGAGCCTTTTGGCGTCGGAACCTACGGCTGCCCGAAGCAACTCACGCGGCGCTTCGGGGTGCGAGAAAAGCTGCGCCATGACCGTAACGTCGTGCCGCCGCCGTGCCGCCTCGGTAAACACCCAGAGCGGCGGTACCGGCTCGGTGAATAGTTCGCCGAGCTCGACTGCCGTCAAGCCCCTTACCGCGTTCGGGTCGGCAGCAATCCTCAAATACAGTTCAGCGAGCAAGGCGGGTCACCTCTCCAAAGGGAAAGGCGTCGTCCGGCAACCCGCCTTCACTCACCACCCACAAGCACGGGTGGTCGCAATCATCGGGAAAGGTGCCGTAGCCGTCGGTAAAGACGATCAAGGGTGTATTGGGCTCGAGTTTTTCAGCTCGCCCAAAAAACGGCACGAAACTCGTACCCCCACCTCCCGTTGGTGGGGGGATAGTCGTGTCTTGGGTCAGTTCAAAAGGGCCGTACAGGTCGGCGTCGCCGTAGGTCAGCGTCACCATGACGTTGGGGTAGGCGTTCAAGATGCCTTTGAGTTCGCCTAGAAATTGCCCTTGCGACCTCGCGTCGGCCAAGCTGCCGCTGGTATCGATATGCACGGCGACGTGAACCCCGGTGCTTTCCAGCGTCTCGACGTAAAGGCCGTAGTAAATCAGCCGGGTGTCGAACGCGCCGTAGTCATCTTGGGTCGGTGTCAGGTAACGGCGCAAGACGCCCTGCCAGTTGACCTGCTGCTTACCTAGCATCAGCGCAAGCTCTTGACCCTCCGGCAGCGTTCCCGCCTGGGTCATCCGCGCTAACGTTGCAGCCCGCTGCAAGACGTTCTGCCAGTAGCCCCTTGTACTTTCGCTTTCCTTATTTTTCCCCTCGAGCAGGTCTCCCCCACTCGAGTAATTTAGTAGACCTCCGGCGAAAGTCACGTAACTTGTAGGTCATAATTATAGAGCGCAGCGATGAGGTTGAGCCTGAGACCGAAACGGCGTCTTCTATGACGGTAAGTTTCTTTAAGAACGCGGAAGACTTTGAGCTTACGAATGACATGTTCAGCTACGATGCGTTCTCTGGCCAAGGTGCGGTTATGAGCTTTTTGTTCATAAGTGAGTACCTTGCCACGCCAGCGCTTATGCGGGGTGCGGCTGTTAGCGTGGAACTTAGCAACGCCTTGAAAGCCGCTGTCTGAGAGGAGTTGGGTGTCTTTATACAAGTGCTGGGCACAGCGACTCTGCTCGAGTAGCTTGAAGTCGTGTCGGCGTCCTTTGCCATAAGCTGTACTAAGGATGCACTTTGTCTTTAGGTTGACAAAAACCTGGCTCTTTTGCGTATGCTGTTTTTTCTTACCCGAGTAGTAAGCCCGCTGTTTTTTTGGGGCGTTCAATCGGTGATTCGGCGATGTCTACCACGACGACTTCTAAGTTGTGGTCATCGCGCAGTGCTTTACGCCCCGGTAGCGTGAAATCGCCCAAGCTGATGAGTGCTTCTTCCACTCGTTCTATCGTCCGCCGCACCGTACTTTCGTCAACCTGCCAGTCCTCTGCAAGATGAAAGTGCGTCCGATACTCTCGCCAAAAAGAAAGCGTCAGTACAAGTTGGTCTTCTAAACCTAAAGCGGGCGTGCGCCCTCGTTTCTTTTTCTTTAGCTCTCGTGCTTTAAGTATCTCTAACATTTTCGCAAACGTCGGCGGCTTGACCCCAAGTTTGCGCTTGAACTTCTCAGTCGGTAATGCCAGACTTCGCACGGTTTGCTCTCGCATTCTTACAGTCTGTCATCTTTGACCTACTTTCGCCGGAGGTCTAGTGGGTTCAGAACCTTCAAGATATTTGGAACACTGGTGTAGTGCATCCCTAGCTCGCCGCGTTCGTCATCGTCCGCGACTGCCTGAATCATCGAGCCAAAGATATCGGGGTTGATACGCTTCCAGTCGAGTTTTCCTACATGTAGCAGATAAGACCTGGCAATTTTGCTGAAACGGGGAACTTGCAGATCCCCCGAAAACAAGCCGCCGTTGACGTAGGGGAATTTTCTAGCCCAGCCCTTGATCTGTGACGCTTCATGGTTTGTGGGTTTTGTATTCATGGCGCGAAACATTTCGCCAATGACCTCATGGGTGTCCGAGGCGTCACTGGCGGTCATTTGCTCGAGCTTGTCGGTGAAAAGATCCGCACCATCAAAAATACCGGTATCTTCAGCAAAAAAACAGAAGATAAGCCGCGCCATGAAATGATTCATGTCGTGACGCCGGTCTGCATGGCTCCAGTCGGGATTGTGCTGTAACAGTTCTACGTATAACTTGTTCAAGCGGCTCGTGGCCCTGATATCAAACGAGCTTTCACGTATCTGTTTGACGGTCGTGATACCAGCAAGCGGCAAGAAAAAACCGAAGTGGTCAGGAAATCTCTGGTACTCGCAAGCAACGGTTTCCCCCGTGGTTAAATCCTCGGCTTGGAACTCTTCACCATCAGTTGCAAGGATGAACCGCGCTTTCTGACTTTTTGTTGCGGGACTTTCCCGCAGCGCCCCTAAGATCTGCGTGACCGACCCGTGGTTGGCTACCGCCATATGGATATTGCTGCGTTGTAGCACGCCACCGGCAACGTCCGACTTGTTGTTATTCCCTGTCTTTAGGCGTTTGATGGTTGTTGCTTTGTTTCCAAACGCTTCTAAAAAGGCATAAGGGAACTCTGCTGAATCGAAAGCTTCGGCAGCTAAATTGGATATTGCCTCTTCGATCTCAACTGCGTTCAATGCTTTACCCCATTTGTCCTGATATTCAGTTAAGCGCTGTAGCAATCATATCAAGAGGAAGTATGACCACTGGGCAAATTGAGCGCAGAGCCAAACCCCTTACAGAAAAGAGAAACGCTCTTTGCTACAGGCGGCCTTACGTCAAGAAACGCGCCAGTAAATTTTATAACTTGAACTGCCAATTCCGGAACGGTTTTTCTTCAAATCTTTCGGAAATAGTTGTCAGGTTTGCTGCTCACAAGTCTTTTCTGTTAAACCTCTTATTAGAGACACGTCTTGGATGTGTAGACGCCTCGAGTCTGCTATCTATTTAGCTCAGAGTGAGACGGTGTAAGTTGTTTAGACCCACCCTGCTTTTGCAATAGGTTCGGTGACTGACTTAATAAATTTGTCAAGCTCAGAGCGCAAGTATTGTTCTGAAAACTTTATGTTGGCGCGTACCAGAACCTGTTTCTCCAAATCTAGTCGTTGAACCCGCACTACCTTATCTGCCTCTAGCTGAAACATCGCACCCCCGGAAATTGCCGTTCTGATAGGATCGGAAGTGATGATTGAACCCGTGCAATTTATGCGTACTAATTGTTTCAGAGCTATCAATCCGTTTTTTAGGCTGACCCCAACTAACAACACATGCACTGCTCTATCCACGGCGTATAGAAGCCTCAGAACTTCGGCTAGCCGTTGTGCAAATGCCCGTGTCGGCTTGCTTCTTGAAAAATCAACGCTTACGGTTGTAATGCCGTTGTCTACGATCCACTGAACCCATTCAGCCAGGTCGCTGTCATTGCGAAAATAGAGGTTTGGAATCGCTATAAGGCCTGATTCCTGAATTTCTTGTAAAACGCGGTGGTGTCGCCTTTGCATGAACACGTTGTGGGAGGCGGTAAATCCGCTTTCCTCATCTGTTACGGAAAAGGTAGGTCCGGTAACTGCAGCAAACCCTTGCTCAGCAAGAAGGCCGAAGAACTTGCCTCTTCCCTCTTCACCCATAGCCCAAAACCGCTCAAGGCGGCCGTCTACAGAATTGAGGATTGCAATTAGATCAGTCGATGAGCGAACGCGAAGATGGTGCCGAATGCCAAGCTGATCAAGAAGTCGTTGTCTCGGTGAAGCAGCCCGGTGCTTTGGATTTGTCAGTAAACCTTTCGTGTCAGCTGCCCCACAGGACACATCGGCAGGAAAGGTAAGTTCGTCTGTGGCAAGTGGAATGAGAAGCGGAAAATTAATCAGTCTTGTTTGAGTTACTGTTATTGACGTTAAAGCAGAGCCCTCAGATAGCTGTTTCTCTAAGCTATAGCCTTCCGTCCGGCGCGCTGTACACCAAATTAGACACTGATCGCAGTCGAACTGACGTTCGTCGGTATAAACACACCCACAAGGAGCTGCGACTGAACCTCCACACAAATGATAGAGATCACATTTTTCGGCGCATAGGCGACCGAAAAGCCCGCTCTGAGAGGCCATAGGCAAGAGTCCCATATAATATGTCTAAAGCCTGATCCGAACGCCAGGTGGATCCTGACGCAAGTTTTTAATAGTCCCTTTTACACGTTGACCGAGAACAATAGATGCGTTGTGTTCAGTTGGAACATCACCCAGATGGCCTTTATTAGTTATGACTCTAAATGGTGAAGTCTGAATGTCAACGCTCACAGCGTCACCTTCTCTTACTCTGGAAAGTACATTTAGGTTCAGATGATATAAACTGAACTCGAGGTTGTCTTTTTCTAGCACAGCCTCTACCGCGACGCCTCCTCCAGAAAATCCTGACATCATGACATTCAAAAACGCCTTGGATGCTTTTTCAGTTTTGATCAATTTCGTTTGGCGACCCACCTGCTCTCCCTTCCGCTACTGCTCAAAATCTAAAATAGCACATTAAGTGTGCCAATGTGTTAAATTGGGTTCATGTATCTCTCTTTCGCTAAAGAAGAACTTGAAACGCTTTACGTGGAGGGTAAGTGTAACTATGAATTATCAGCTTCAGTTATTGGAGCATTCTTCTATC
>CBDCKW010000006.1:0-21119 GCA_965218435.1 Truepera sp.
CAGTAGTACAGCCCTATGAAACGCATACCGAGCGGGTCGCCTACGGTGTCTGGGACGAGGTACACAGCCTCGTCCCAGCGTCGGCAGTAGTTGACCTGGGGGTGGCGGCATGACCGCCCCTTTAAGGGCCTCGAGCCCCGACAAAGAGGTAAGATCGGACATGAATAAAACTTCTTTTGAAGTCGTTGAGCAGTTAGGTGCGCCTGTGTTTGAGTTGTGTGACCGCTACGGCGACGACAGCCTCTCACTCGGTGTGGACTTCGATCAGCAGTGCTACGAGGCGGTGTTCGCCGTGATTGACGGCAAAGCTTTCGAGCAGGTCAGGGCCTGCGTGGACCTACCGGCGACGCACCCGGCCTCGGACCACATTGACGCGGCGCTGGCGGCGGTGTATTACAGTGGCCGGGGCGGGATCGCCTAACACACCACTTTCAAGCTCGAGTGCCGCCTCTTCGGGGCGGCTTTTTCGTTGTTGTAGTGGCGGCACTCGAGCCGTCCGAACGATTGAGCCGGATAGTCATATATCGTTCGTGTGGCTGAAAAGGGGTACGATTGAAAATGCGTCCCTCACGCGATCGGTCTCGAGCCACCCGTACTACGCCGGAGGTCGGCACTCCCGGTGAGTAACGGCTGCAGTGGTAAGTCATGAGCCGTCCACGTGGCTGAAAAGGGGTACGGGTGGCCTACAGCAAAAAAGCCGCGCTTACCGGACGCGACCTTTTTGCATATGCTGTCCCTGCGGAGGTCAGACCTCATGATCGTAGCGGGGCTCGAGGGGACATTTCTGCTATTCACCTCCTTGATTTTCAAGATCGCCCTGATCTTCTACCGAGCTAACCTCATTTTCTATAGCCCTGACCTGAATGAAGTCAGGGGTTATAAAATCGACGAGAGGGCCGAGTCTGTGCTCTATTAGTGTTTTCATGGTGTTGACCATCTCGTGCAAAGGGCGGTAATAAGTTACGCGATTTTCGCCATGCGACTCAAAAAAATACCTAAACTCGGTGAACCTATTGCTTGACGTCTCGAGTGCCCTCATAAACTCCTCTTTTGTATAATTTGTTACTGGCAGTGTGGCAAGTTCTAAGATTTCGTCCTGAGTCTGTTTAAGCAAGCCGTCAAAAAGCTTTTTGAGGTTGTGGATTTTTGTAGGGGTTTCTCCATTGTCCATTTGGTGCAGCACCTTGAGGTACAGCTCAGCAGTAAGAGCCTCAATTGTCACGTATGGGATCATGCGTGTATCGTCTATTTTGCCATTTTCTCGGTAAACCGCTCTGTAGAGTGATACGGTGGCCGCATAAAACGACTGAGCCGTATAAAGCATTTCAAGTCTCTGATCAGAGAAGTCTTTTTTCTCACTCTTTGCCATAGTTGATTATCAATAAAACACACCACGTAATGATATGAACAGAGACAATCATGTCCCGAAAACCACCGATAACGAGGCGACTCGAGCAGAACCCACAGTCATAAGCACCTATATAAACGACACAAACCCTATCATAATGGGTGTTATAACAAGGCTTGTGTTACTATTTGTACATGGATAGAGCGCCTAAAACCGACCTTGTTAAAACAGGGGGCTCGAGTCTCGTCGAGCGTACTCGTGAGCTGGCCACCTTGAGCGAAGACGATCTCAGGCGCTTTGCCGCTGAAGCTGCGAGAGACCGCGACGCGTCGGCATTGTGGGCGCTCACTGAGGCACACCTGACGCTGCACGGGTCGGCGGGGTCAAGGGTTTCAAGTCATACCCTTACGGCTTACCGGCGTGTGCTCGAGGTGCTACTTACAGAGTGGCAAGGTGAAAATCTGCTGCGTCCGGGGCGTAATGCCGGGGTGCTGTGGATCAGGGGCCTCGAGGCCCGCTTTAAGCCTGCGACTGTTCGGGTCTACCTCGCCGGGGCAAAGGCGCTCTACGCGGCGCTGCGGTGGTCCGGCGCGACGGACACCGCCCCTTTTGCCGACGTTAAAGCTGCAGTTGATAAGACGCCCGCCTGGGAGCGGCGCGAGGCTTACACGCAAACTGAGGTGAGCTGGCTCGAGCGGATCGCCGACGGCCCTACGCTGCTCGTTGTCCTGCTCGGGGCGCACGCCGGGTTGCGGGTCAGCGAAATGACCGCGCTGCGGTGGGAGAATATCAACCTGAGCGAGACAGTACTAAAAGTCGTTGCGGGTAAGGGTGGCAAAACCGCGCGGGTTTACCTGACACCTACACTCGTTCAAGCACTCGAGACTACGCCACCCGAGCAGCGGACCGGCTATGTATTGCCCTGTCGGTCGCAGCAGGCGGTCTACGGGCGGCTTGAGGTCGCGTGTAAGCAGGCTCGGGTCAAGTTCAAGGGGGTTCATGCGTTAAGACATGCTTCAGGGACACGACTCCACGACGAGACAGGTGACCTAGCACTCGTAGCCGATCACCTCCGGCAGGTCAACTTAGATACGGCTCGAGGCTATGCAAAGGCGAACAACGTACAGCTCAAGCGGGCACTCGGCGAATGGTAAGGTGAAATACCCTCTTTCGTTACCTCTTGCGACAAGCCGCTCAAGCGATTTGCAACCTTGCGATAGGGATTGCGATAGAGTGGGCGCAACATGGATAATTGCCCCGAGCACCCGGATGCTGAAGCAGAACTCGACGAGGGTTACTTCACCGGATCGTCGCAAGAGGTTGCTACGGCGCTAAGAGTTACGACGGCGGGCCTTCGGCGGCTTGCTGACATATACGATACGGTCTACCCTCCACTACGGCGCGACGAGCAGCAAAATAATCGCCGATTATGGACCCGAGCCGCTATAGAACGCCTAAAAATGGCTCGGCAGCTTGTGCAAGCCGAAAAAGCCCGGAGCATTAAAGCTGCACTCGAGTCAATCAGAAATGGCGGCGCAACCCCTTCAAAATCCCCTCTTGCGGTACCGCAAGCCCCGGCGCAAGACGGGGTACTGCTTGCGGTACTTGAGCATGTGCAGCGCCTCGAGGCCCATATGGAGGCTATGCAACGGCAGCTTGAGGCACCGAAAGAGGTCGCGCAACCCACGGTGACGACGGCTGACGACGGTCCACTAGTACGGGCTGCGCGGTGGCTCGAGGCCCGTCTGCGGGGTCGGCCTTGAAACTAGATGACCGCTACGCTTATAACGAAATCGTACTCGAGCCCGAAGACGAGGTAATCCTTGACCGGGTATGGGCAAAGTTTGCCGCCGAACACCCTAATTATCAGTCACCGCCCGAACAACTCGACCGCCTCCGCACCCTGAGCGACCGGCGCAGAGCACTTTACGCTCAGTTACCGAGCCGTGAAGAGCGTCAGCGGCGTGCGGCGCAAATGCGTGAGCGTGACCGGTGCAGTTGAAAAACTGCGGCGGCACTCGAGCCCTTTGTCTAAGCAAACGATAACCTCTAGGCTTACACTGCCCGAAAATAAGTCTGTAAGCGTTTCACCCTCGAGCCCCACATACCCCCGTCCCTGACGCAAATGCACCTCTAACCTACCGGTGCGCCTTACGGATTAAACCGACGGTCAGCCGGACGCGCCGGATCGGGGCGGCAACGGTGCAGCTGCATGGGTAGCTCGAGGTGAAGGTGAAAACGTCCGTATGTGCGTGTAGCACGTAAAATGCCGCCTAGTGTGGGCGACATGTTCGTAGTGGGTTAGGGGCGGCACTCGAGGCTGTAGCGGTTAGCGGCGTAACCTATAATCATGAGCGCGCTTAGAAATTATCTTGATTCAACTCCAGCTTTTACGTTCATTGACCAGCCGCGCACTTTCATGGGCTTGTTTCGCACGCGCAACAGCTGACCTGACCTCTTTGTACTGTCCGGCTGCGATCATGCTCGTCAACTGCCCTACCGTCGTCGGATTGTCAAAATAACTGTCAACTTGTGAGGTTAAAAAGTCAGCGGTCTCCTGTGGCGTCCGTTTGCGCTTCGGCGCGCCGGGGGCTTTAGCGACGAGCTGCTCGTCGTCGTTCACCGGGGCTGCAGCCTGTGGGCGGGCCTCGAGTTGAGACAAGCGGACCTCGAGGGAGCTGAGAAGTTGCTCGACTTTACCGAACCTAGCGATCATTTCTGACGTCGCCGCACGGCTGTCGTATGCAGCTAGGTCGTCGTCGGACCCGGCACCGGTTACCTGTGCCATAACGTCAGGTGCTTTTGCAAGGGTATTGCGCTCCGTAAGCTCAAGCAAGGCAGTTTTCGCAGATTTGAGATCCCCGACGCTGATATGTCCGGCGATTATGCCCATTTCGGTCGGGTCGCTGATCGTCCGGTCGGCAAAGGCGAGTAGGGCGTCCGGGTTGTCGAAGTTGCCTACTGCCTTTGCAAGTGTAGCTTCACCTCGGTCAACCGGGCTCGAGGTTTTTTCGCTTAAGGTCGGGGCGATAACAACGCGCCACAAGTTTTCAAGCTGTTCGAGCCGGTCGCGTAAGGCGGTGATAACGCCCTGATCTTCGTCGGCGAGGTCGTCAGCGGTCGTTGCGGCTCGAGCTAGGCGCTGTTCAGCGGCGGTGGCTGCGCGGGGGTCGCCCAAAACACGCTCGCCCGAACCGGCGGCTTTTGCAATGTAGGAGCCCATTTTCAGACGGGCGATAAACTGTTCGACGCGCTCGAGGCGCGATAACTCTTGTGGGCTCATACCCTGACCTTAGCGGCGTTTGTGGGGAGATTGCCACCCGGCAACCTTTACCCCTACACTCGTCCGTACTCTTAAGACATGAATGACGATTTGCTATTGCCGTCTCAGTTTGCCTCGTACATGGGCGTTCGAGAAAGGCGCGGTCGGCAACTCCTCGCCGAACTCGAGGCGGTCGGCTTTGTTCTAACCCCCGATAACCGAGGCGCGCGTCAGGTACCGCGTCCGGTGGCTGAGGCGGCAAAAGCAGCGCACCGGGCGGGCAAAGAACTCGCCTCACTGAGGTTAAACGTGGCCCTGACACCGTATCTAGCTCGAGACGCGCGTGGAGTCGAACCTAGCGCATTAGACACGCTGATTTTTACGGCGGTCGAGGTTGCAATCTGCCGGGAGGCCGTCGCGGTGCTTGCTGAGGCGCTTAGTACCGGCGCTCAACGCTCGAGCTACCGGGCGCTGTCGTTTCGCAACGCGTCTTTACCCGACCCCCGGCAGGGACTGTGACCACCACGGCCACGCCTGAATTCGAGCAGCTCCTAAGCCGCGTTCGTGACCTCGAGGCCCGTCTTGAAGCCCGTACAGCTCCTGCACCGGCCATGCTGCCCATTGCGTACCGTCCCGATCCGGTTTACACGCCGCCTGTCACGACGACCATTGCGTCACTCATGGCGAGCGGGCCACTCAGGTATTGCAGTGTCCGGGAGGTCCGGCAGTTGAGCTGTGCGGTCGCCTTAGCTCGTGGGGACATGCTGCCGGGTGGCGTCGTGCCGGTTTCATACGAGGGTCCCATGCTCGAGCTTGCTGCGGCTCGAGCTGAGGGTCTGACGTGGCACGCCTCGTTTGAACGGTGTGGGCTGACACCCCCGGACGACGGTGAAGTTGCGCACCAGGCGCGGACGCTGCGCGCGCAGCTGCGCGGCTTGTGGGACGGGCTCGAGAGTCTTTTAGGGCCGTTGCAGACGGTGGTTAATCCCGTCGCATGGCAAAACTTTGTCGAATATCTCCGGCGACTGCTCGTGTAGCGGTCGCCACGCTATGGTGGGCACCACTACCTCCTTTGTTTTAGTGTCTCTCAACTCATGCCGCTCGTAGCCCACCGCGAGCACAACCGATAACCCCCCTCGAGACTCGTCACCTCGAGGGGGGTTTTCGGTTTTAACTCTTTTTACGGTTGCGTAGGGCGAATACTGCTCCGACGAGCACGACGATTTTTGTTGCGATTTCGAGTACCTGCATGATCAGTTCTAAATGTAAGTTTGTCATACAGCTATGGTAAAGCTGATTTAGTCCAATTGCGAGCCACGAATTTGCGTCTGTGACGTACTTTTTTTGTTATTCGTCTCTGCTTCTGCTTAACCTTTTACGGCATTATATGGAACAACACGATTTTACCATTCAGACTACGTTTCTCTATTCTTGACTACGGATTTAGCTTTTCAGTTACGGTTTTGACTTTTGAGTTATGCTTTTGATATGCACCGTCACAATCTCCTAAGAGAACGAATTATACAAACCCTCGAGACGACTTCTCGAGGGCTAAGTCAGCTCGAGCTAATGTGCTTATGTCATGGGTATAGGTACACGCATGGCAAATTGCTTTACTTTAGTGTTCAAGAACGCTTGTTCAAGCAAACTCGAGACGATCACAAGGTTGAGGAGCTGTTACAAACAGTTTTGAAAGAAGCTGATGACGAATATGCAGCACGTAAACTAGACGTCGGATCAACGGCAGCTAAACGGTATGAGCAAAACAGAAGGTCAGAAGTTTACGACCTGCGAGAACCTAAAACAGAGATTATAGTGAGAGCACCACATAAGCAACTCATGATGGGGATCACTGACGTCAGCCCTCTCGCTGAGAACATATCAAGGATAGCTAAGCTTTTACCACATTACGAATACATGTCCGAACAAGTTATTTTGACTGAATATGCAAAGCTCAACACTGAACTTGAAAGCAAGCTTGCAAAATATCCTAGAGTAGTATGGTCGAAGATCAAGATAGAGCGCACTCTTTTTGAGGATGAAAATATTACTCGGCATGTTCGCACAGCGCGACAGGCAACGAACCGAGCACTGAAACACCTTGAAAAGAAGAGGCAAGTTGTAAAACGCGGAGAGCCAGCGAAAGCAAGGTACATGCTGCCAGATTAATTGTCTAAATACGAGATCAGCAGTGTGTTTTAGCGACAACACATTTTAGCTGTCGTCAGCCGAAGTCAAAAGCAGCGGCGCGATATGCTCGAGCAGCGCCTCGTGGGGCGTTGCGCCCGCTGCCATAGCCCGACGTACCGCGTGCGACGCCTCCCGGACCCTACGGTGCAGGACGACAGCGTCCGACGACAACAGCGCCCCGGACCACCCGGTCATAAGGGCCTCAAGGCTCACCTTTGCGGTTCGTAACTCTTTTTCTCGAGCCGTCACGCCGGGACCTGCGGGGAGCGGTGCACAACGGTGTTTGTCACTCGCTCGTTTTTGCGGGCGCGGTAGGTCTCGAGGGCCTCGTGCGCGGCGTTGACCCACACCTCGGGCTCGAGTGCCCACTCACCATTGACCTGACGGTCTTTAGCGAGCCCGAAGAGGGCTAGGGCGTCGCGGCGCAGCTCGTCGGGGGTGGCCGTCGCCAGCACTGCGCCGTTCAGGAGTTGCGTGCGGTGGTGGTCGTAACGCGTCTGCTGCAGCTCGTCGGGGTAGGTAATGACGTCCTCGAGCGCGGCAACCTCCCGGCAGTAATCCGGGGTAGGGCGCTCGTCAAGGGTAGCAATGTACTCGAGGGCCTGCACGAGATAGGCGGCGGGCTCAAGGGTTGCGTCGAATGGTGCTGTGAGGGGTAGCGGCGGGACAGCTTGATACGTCGTTATGGTCGTCATGGTTAGACCGTAGCGGCGTCTGTGGGGGGACTGTGATTTTGCTAAGTTTTGCGGGTCTATGCACCCTGATTTAACGCAACGGTCTTTTCACGCAATGCTGCTGCGTCATTGCGTGAAATCGCGTTTTCGCGTCCCTCACGGGTTTGATTTAACGCAATGGGTTTTTGCGTTAAATCAACAGGTTGCGTTGATCACCTAGTTAGGTTGTCCGCGCCTAGTGACGACCTCCTCGGCAGCCTCGGCCCAGGCGAACAGATCGGTGCTACCCATAGCGGTGAGTTCGCGGACCGCGCCGTACAGGGTTAGCGCCTCGACCCGTAAAGCGTTAGGGTCAGCGTCGTCGGGTTTTAGGCGTAGCTCAGCGCAATCTCCCGTGCTGCACGCCTTGAGGTACGCGGTGCGGGCCTCTTGACGTGCAGCTAAGGGGTCGCTGAAGCGTCTGCCGGAGCTAGACGCGCGTAACAGCGCCCCACGCAAATACTCGAGCCGGGACGCGCCGGGGGTATAGGGGTGTTCAGCTTCGGTCGGCCAAAAGGGATTTTTATTTAACGCAATGAGGTTTTCACGTAATGGTGTTGCGTCGTTGCGTGAAATCGCGTTTTCGCGTCCCTCACGGGTTTGATTTAACGCAATGGGTTTTTGCGTTAAATCAGCGGGTTGCGTTGAATCCGGCTGCGTCAAATCGTCTTTTTGCGTCTGTGACGAATTTTGATTTAACGCAACGTCGTTTTGCGTTAAATCGTCGGGGTCGCCTCCGGCGTTGCCGTCGTCCTCACCCATGCTGCGCCATTTGTAGCCTTTAGGGTTGCCGCGTCCGCCCAAGCTACGCTCGATAACCTGCGGGTGGTCGTGAACTTCGTCGTTCAAAACCTGCTCAATCGTGCGTCGTGCAACGTTTGCAATCGTGGCAACCTTTTCAATAAGGGTGGTGCGAGCGATCCCGTCCTCCCCCGCTGTTTGAATGAACGTAAGAGCGGCCTCATATGCCTGCGTTGACTTCGGCGCACGGTCGCGTTCGGGGAGGTCACGGACTGTCAGCTTTGCCGTGGTAGCGGTCTGCTCACGGTCAATGGCAAACGACTTTTGTGGTGGCGCACCGTTGATTTTGAAGAAATCCCACCGTAGGACGTCTTCACCGCCGACCTCGGACGGCTCAACCCGGCTGACGATATGCCCGGAGCGCACCTGTCCGTTTTTCTGCTGCGAACCCGACACGCCGCGCCGTTTGCTCTGCATGACCACCTCTTTAGGGGTGTGGTCAATCAGCACCATGCACGCGCCGGGGGACTTGATACGGAGCTGCCGCAAAACCTCGTGCATACGCACGATGTCGGGGCCTTTGTTACCGTCTAATGACGGAAAACTCGAGCTGAACGAATCAATAATGATGAGCTGCGGTTTGATGGCGGCAATCTGAAACGCCAGCTCGCTATATACGTCGGCGTCCAAAATACCGTTAAGGGGTTTTGCCTCGTCGGGTCGGGGCTCCCAGTAGTACATGGGTAAATCTCCGAAGTTAGGGTAGCCACGAGCGTTTGCTGTGCGCTCAGCGTACTGCCGGGGCAAGCTTTCGGTATCGTCAAAATTAACGACAAGCACCGGCCCCTGCTTCGTTTTTCGCCCCAAAAACTGCATACCGGTAGCGACGCTGACGGCCAGGTCGCACATGATCCACGATTTGCCGACCCCCGGCTCCCCGGCGATGTAATTCGGCGCGTCCGCCTGCAACATGTTGTGAACAGTCCACTCAACCGGTGCAGGTCGTTTCGTGGTGCCCCACTTAGAGAGTGCTGTAAATGTACTTTGCGTGAAATCATTTGCGTCTGTGACAGGTTTTTTGCTATTTGACGCAAAGTTATCGGTATTTGACGCAAACCCACTTTGCGTGAAATCATTATCGTCTACCACAGTGTTTTTACTATTTGACGCAAAGTCACTCATATCCTCAGCCTCCTGTTTTTTGTACTCGTTTGCTCCTTTCACGACAGCCTCCCGGTCAACTCGTTGCGGCCTAGTTTGCCTGCAACGTCACAGGCGTCCATATCCCACGGCTCGAGTAGGTAGACCTCCGCCGCGCCTGCGTCGGTAGCCTCCTGCGCCCACTGTGCGCGGGCCTCCTGTCCTGTAGCGTCACTGTCGCCGTAAACGTACACGGTTTTGCCTGCAAGAGGTTCGGCGTAGATCGCACCTTTACCTCCGGCCACACCCATAACCCCGAGGTCGGGGCGTGCTAGGTAGCACGCCATACCGTTCAGCTCGCCTTCGACGACGAGCACTTCGTCAGCGTCTAAAAAACCGGGGCTGCACCATGCCGGGGTGCCGTGGCCGGGAGTCTCATAGACATAGCGCGTGGTGCCGCGCACCTCGGCGTAGCGGCGTTTGAGCGCGAACACAGCCCCGGTCGGGCCGGTGATCGGCATAATAGCGTCGTCGCCGCTGGCGGCAATCCCGAGACGCCGGAGATCGCGCACGGTAAACCCGCGTCCGCTGAGTGCTTTAGGGCCTTTCTTGAGCCGCTCAGCGCGGCGGCGGTGCAGCTCGAGCGTTCCGGCCTCGACGACTGTGAAGGCGCTTTTTACACGCTCAGGTCGTGCTGCAACGCGCGGCGTTGCGGTCACTAGGTAGCTGCCGCCTACACGCTGCACGAGCTGCTCGAGCTGCTCGAGCGCCGCCTTAAACTCGAGTCCCTGCGTCTCCATGACAAATGTAAACAGGTCTCCTCGAGCCCCGCAACCGAAACAGCAGTACAGTCCTTTGTCGGTCGAAACGAAGAATGACGGCGTTTTTTCAGAGTGAAACGGGCACAAACCTTTAAGTCGGTTTTGTCCGGCGGGTTTTAAGGTGACCGTCTCGGCTACGACGTCCTCGAGGGGCAGCTGCGCCTTGATTTTTTCGGCGGCGTCTTGTGTGTAGCGCGGTTTAGGGGACTCGAGCCACCCACCCCCTTTTCTAGCTACGTCGGGCGCTATAATATGGGGGTTATGGTCGTTGTGGGTGTGCTGAGCGGGCGCACCCATTTATTTTTGCTCTTCGGTCGGCTGTACCGGTTGCATGAGCGTCTCGAGGTCATCCTCATGCAAGTACCATTTGCCTCGAGGCCCGCCCGGTTGACACGCTTTTATGCGTCTGCGCCGGATCATCCAGTGCAGCTGCCGTGCACTGAGCCCGGTGTTTTGCTCCGCTTGTTTCAAGTCTATTAACGCCATTTTTGCCCTTTCTGTCGGCAAAAACGGTCGTGAACTACACCACAAATAGCGCCACAAACTACCCGAAAATGGACAAGTTTATGGGTGAGCTGCTATAGTTAATACAAACTTATGGGTGGTCTTCACGACCGCCTTTCCGATAAGAGCGAGCTTTTAGATTGTGACCCTAGCAGCGCGCTCTTTTCATTTGTTTTCTCAGCCATCTGCCGAGTTATTGCATTGTAAAACACTATCTGGGGGGACACAACCGAGTTTCGTAAAACTCCCCCATTTGGGCTTTGTCGCGTCACCGACGCTCAAAATCACCTTTTTCAAGACTTACCGCAAAAACACCCGTCCGCTAATGCACGTTATCGGACGGGTCTACACCACCGCGCACGCGGGTCTCGAGGGTGAGCACTGGGTGGGGCTCGAGCCTTTTGATAAGGGTGACCTCGAGATAAAAGAGGTCGCGTGAAAGCTCTCAAAACACGTCCTCAACACTGTCAAAAGGATTTTGCTGTGCGGGGTCTCGGTAGGCAAAGAGCTTTGAGGGCATCAAGTGAAAAACGTCGGTTGCGTCCTCAATCAACCGCTCAACCTCATCGCCCGAAAGTTCTTTGTGTCCTAACAGTGCTATGGCTACGGCTTCGACGGCCATGCGATACTTAACGACAAGCTCTCTCGCTTCTTCAAGCAGCTCAATGTGTAACGTTTCCTGAAGCTCAGGGACGGTCAAGTACGACGCGATCTCAGTTGCGAACTGAACATCATTGTAGCCTTGGTAGTTTTTCCACGAAGGAGGACAAAAGAGCTGTTGAGCAGCTCGTCCCGCGTAACTGAGGACAATATCGTTTCGGATCGCTTCTTCGACTTCGGGTGCATCATCGAAGTCGAGGTTCATAGCTGTAATTGGGGAGTCATAAGTCACAACGCCGCCGAACGTCCCGCCTGGGACGATAGAAGCCTCTGTAATAGGGTATTTGAAGTGCCACGCAGCTACCGCGTGCCCTGCCTCGTGATAAGCCACAAAGGTTTTAGGTTTCGCTACTCTGACTTTACGCTTGACCTCGCGCATGGTATTGATATTGATTTCGTAGAGTCCGTCGGGGTCTTCATCTCGTAATTCTTGTAGCCACCGGTGCCCCTCGGTATGTGCTTCAGCCTCAGTAGCTACGTCTCGGTGCTCTCGTAACGTTTTCCATGCAGTGCCGTCATAGCGGTGAGCCACAAGACGGTAAAACAAGACGGTCATGACGCACCCTCAAACCCAAACATGCGCTCGAGCCCCGTCTTGATCGGGTTGTACTCGTCGTCTGAGAGCGTCCCTAAGCGCCTGACAATGCGCGTCGCGTCGATACCACGAGCGTGTTCAAGCAACACCGCCGAATCCTGCGTTAGCCCACCAACGCCCTTCTTAAGCAGCGGGTACAAGCTAGAGTCCACTCGTCGCCACGCAAAGTGCTGTGAAGTGAGCGGTGCGGCAAACACCACGGCATAGCGCGGCGTCCCGATCCGTGAAGGGTCTCCGACAACTAAGACGGGCCTTAAACCCTGCTGCTCATGCCCTGGTGGTACATAGACGGGCAGACGAGCGACGAGTACGTCGCCTATTTGCGGTGCGTCACTCACCTGACCTCCACCCGTCTTTTGAGTTGTACCGTATAGCCTCGCCGACAGTCTCCGGGTTCACATCGCCCCATTCATAAGGCTCGATTGGTTGCGTTAGCTCCGCGTCGTGCCATGCCCGCGTTTCGGCATCCATCTCCTCAACTGGTTCGGGGTCGGGTTCACGCTCGAGCACGTCAGTCAAAGACGCAGGTGTGCCGGTGAGACGCTCGAGCCCCGCTAGCACCTTGTCGAGCACCTCGAGGCTCACCCGCTCGTGGTCACCCCGTGCAAGCGCGTACACCGTTGTAGGGCTGACTTTGGCCGTTTGGACAAGTTTGTAGGCGCTGAGATCATGTGTTTCTAAGTAATTTTTTAGCGTCCATTTAATCATGCCTGATAATAGCACATATGACGCTTTAAGATTGACATACTAATACATATCTGATAGTATAGAGACAGCTAAGGGTTACGCCTACGAAACGATTCACCCTTAGCTAGAAACGGAGTTCCACATGGACAATACCACCCCAAAACAAACCAAACTCTTAGGCGCAACCGTGCGCGGGCTCGGCTTGGTGGTCGCAGTCTCGAGCACCCTGACTTATGGGTACGCCGTCGTCGAGAGCGCCGACAAGGTAAACCACCGGGTCGCCTTCGCTGACCTCACTAGGGACGAAGTTGTTTTCCCGGCAGTAGTACAGCCCTATGAAACGCATACCGAGCGGGTCGCCTACGGTGTCTGGGACGAGGTACACAGCCTCGTCCCAGCGTCGGCAGTAGTTGACCTGGGGGTGGCGGCATGACCGCCCCTTTAAGGGCCTCGAGCCCCGACAAAGAGGTAAGATCGGACATGAATAAAACTTCTTTTGAAGTCGTTGAGCAGTTAGGTGCGCCTGTGTTTGAGTTGTGTGACCGCTACGGCGACGACAGCCTCTCACTCGGTGTGGACTTCGATCAGCAGTGCTACGAGGCGGTGTTCGCCGTGATTGACGGCAAAGCTTTCGAGCAGGTCAGGGCCTGCGTGGACCTACCGGCGACGCACCCGGCCTCGGACCACATTGACGCGGCGCTGGCGGCGGTGTATTACAGTGGCCGGGGCGGGATCGCCTAACACACCACTTTCAAGCTCGAGTGCCGCCTCTTCGGGGCGGCTTTTTCGTTGTTGTAGTGGCGGCACTCGAGCCGTCCGAACGATTGAGCCGGATAGTCATATATCGTTCGTGTGGCTGAAAAGGGGTACGATTGAAAATGCGTCCCTCACGCGATCGGTCTCGAGCCACCCGTACTACGCCGGAGGTCGGCACTCCCGGTGAGTAACGGCTGCAGTGGTAAGTCATGAGCCGTCCACGTGGCTGAAAAGGGGTACGGGTGGCCTACAGCAAAAAAGCCGCGCTTACCGGACGCGACCTTTTTGCATATGCTGTCCCTGCGGAGGTCAGACCTCATGATCGTAGCGGGGCTCGAGGGGACATTTCTGCTATTCACCTCCTTGATTTTCAAGATCGCCCTGATCTTCTACCGAGCTAACCTCATTTTCTATAGCCCTGACCTGAATGAAGTCAGGGGTTATAAAATCGACGAGAGGGCCGAGTCTGTGCTCTATTAGTGTTTTCATGGTGTTGACCATCTCGTGCAAAGGGCGGTAATAAGTTACGCGATTTTCGCCATGCGACTCAAAAAAATACCTAAACTCGGTGAACCTATTGCTTGACGTCTCGAGTGCCCTCATAAACTCCTCTTTTGTATAATTTGTTACTGGCAGTGTGGCAAGTTCTAAGATTTCGTCCTGAGTCTGTTTAAGCAAGCCGTCAAAAAGCTTTTTGAGGTTGTGGATTTTTGTAGGGGTTTCTCCATTGTCCATTTGGTGCAGCACCTTGAGGTACAGCTCAGCAGTAAGAGCCTCAATTGTCACGTATGGGATCATGCGTGTATCGTCTATTTTGCCATTTTCTCGGTAAACCGCTCTGTAGAGTGATACGGTGGCCGCATAAAACGACTGAGCCGTATAAAGCATTTCAAGTCTCTGATCAGAGAAGTCTTTTTTCTCACTCTTTGCCATAGTTGATTATCAATAAAACACACCACGTAATGATATGAACAGAGACAATCATGTCCCGAAAACCACCGATAACGAGGCGACTCGAGCAGAACCCACAGTCATAAGCACCTATATAAACGACACAAACCCTATCATAATGGGTGTTATAACAAGGCTTGTGTTACTATTTGTACATGGATAGAGCGCCTAAAACCGACCTTGTTAAAACAGGGGGCTCGAGTCTCGTCGAGCGTACTCGTGAGCTGGCCACCTTGAGCGAAGACGATCTCAGGCGCTTTGCCGCTGAAGCTGCGAGAGACCGCGACGCGTCGGCATTGTGGGCGCTCACTGAGGCACACCTGACGCTGCACGGGTCGGCGGGGTCAAGGGTTTCAAGTCATACCCTTACGGCTTACCGGCGTGTGCTCGAGGTGCTACTTACAGAGTGGCAAGGTGAAAATCTGCTGCGTCCGGGGCGTAATGCCGGGGTGCTGTGGATCAGGGGCCTCGAGGCCCGCTTTAAGCCTGCGACTGTTCGGGTCTACCTCGCCGGGGCAAAGGCGCTCTACGCGGCGCTGCGGTGGTCCGGCGCGACGGACACCGCCCCTTTTGCCGACGTTAAAGCTGCAGTTGATAAGACGCCCGCCTGGGAGCGGCGCGAGGCTTACACGCAAACTGAGGTGAGCTGGCTCGAGCGGATCGCCGACGGCCCTACGCTGCTCGTTGTCCTGCTCGGGGCGCACGCCGGGTTGCGGGTCAGCGAAATGACCGCGCTGCGGTGGGAGAATATCAACCTGAGCGAGACAGTACTAAAAGTCGTTGCGGGTAAGGGTGGCAAAACCGCGCGGGTTTACCTGACACCTACACTCGTTCAAGCACTCGAGACTACGCCACCCGAGCAGCGGACCGGCTATGTATTGCCCTGTCGGTCGCAGCAGGCGGTCTACGGGCGGCTTGAGGTCGCGTGTAAGCAGGCTCGGGTCAAGTTCAAGGGGGTTCATGCGTTAAGACATGCTTCAGGGACACGACTCCACGACGAGACAGGTGACCTAGCACTCGTAGCCGATCACCTCCGGCAGGTCAACTTAGATACGGCTCGAGGCTATGCAAAGGCGAACAACGTACAGCTCAAGCGGGCACTCGGCGAATGGTAAGGTGAAATACCCTCTTTCGTTACCTCTTGCGACAAGCCGCTCAAGCGATTTGCAACCTTGCGATAGGGATTGCGATAGAGTGGGCGCAACATGGATAATTGCCCCGAGCACCCGGATGCTGAAGCAGAACTCGACGAGGGTTACTTCACCGGATCGTCGCAAGAGGTTGCTACGGCGCTAAGAGTTACGACGGCGGGCCTTCGGCGGCTTGCTGACATATACGATACGGTCTACCCTCCACTACGGCGCGACGAGCAGCAAAATAATCGCCGATTATGGACCCGAGCCGCTATAGAACGCCTAAAAATGGCTCGGCAGCTTGTGCAAGCCGAAAAAGCCCGGAGCATTAAAGCTGCACTCGAGTCAATCAGAAATGGCGGCGCAACCCCTTCAAAATCCCCTCTTGCGGTACCGCAAGCCCCGGCGCAAGACGGGGTACTGCTTGCGGTACTTGAGCATGTGCAGCGCCTCGAGGCCCATATGGAGGCTATGCAACGGCAGCTTGAGGCACCGAAAGAGGTCGCGCAACCCACGGTGACGACGGCTGACGACGGTCCACTAGTACGGGCTGCGCGGTGGCTCGAGGCCCGTCTGCGGGGTCGGCCTTGAAACTAGATGACCGCTACGCTTATAACGAAATCGTACTCGAGCCCGAAGACGAGGTAATCCTTGACCGGGTATGGGCAAAGTTTGCCGCCGAACACCCTAATTATCAGTCACCGCCCGAACAACTCGACCGCCTCCGCACCCTGAGCGACCGGCGCAGAGCACTTTACGCTCAGTTACCGAGCCGTGAAGAGCGTCAGCGGCGTGCGGCGCAAATGCGTGAGCGTGACCGGTGCAGTTGAAAAACTGCGGCGGCACTCGAGCCCTTTGTCTAAGCAAACGATAACCTCTAGGCTTACACTGCCCGAAAATAAGTCTGTAAGCGTTTCACCCTCGAGCCCCACATACCCCCGTCCCTGACGCAAATGCACCTCTAACCTACCGGTGCGCCTTACGGATTAAACCGACGGTCAGCCGGACGCGCCGGATCGGGGCGGCAACGGTGCAGCTGCATGGGTAGCTCGAGGTGAAGGTGAAAACGTCCGTATGTGCGTGTAGCACGTAAAATGCCGCCTAGTGTGGGCGACATGTTCGTAGTGGGTTAGGGGCGGCACTCGAGGCTGTAGCGGTTAGCGGCGTAACCTATAATCATGAGCGCGCTTAGAAATTATCTTGATTCAACTCCAGCTTTTACGTTCATTGACCAGCCGCGCACTTTCATGGGCTTGTTTCGCACGCGCAACAGCTGACCTGACCTCTTTGTACTGTCCGGCTGCGATCATGCTCGTCAACTGCCCTACCGTCGTCGGATTGTCAAAATAACTGTCAACTTGTGAGGTTAAAAAGTCAGCGGTCTCCTGTGGCGTCCGTTTGCGCTTCGGCGCGCCGGGGGCTTTAGCGACGAGCTGCTCGTCGTCGTTCACCGGGGCTGCAGCCTGTGGGCGGGCCTCGAGTTGAGACAAGCGGACCTCGAGGGAGCTGAGAAGTTGCTCGACTTTACCGAACCTAGCGATCATTTCTGACGTCGCCGCACGGCTGTCGTATGCAGCTAGGTCGTCGTCGGACCCGGCACCGGTTACCTGTGCCATAACGTCAGGTGCTTTTGCAAGGGTATTGCGCTCCGTAAGCTCAAGCAAGGCAGTTTTCGCAGATTTGAGATCCCCGACGCTGATATGTCCGGCGATTATGCCCATTTCGGTCGGGTCGCTGATCGTCCGGTCGGCAAAGGCGAGTAGGGCGTCCGGGTTGTCGAAGTTGCCTACTGCCTTTGCAAGTGTAGCTTCACCTCGGTCAACCGGGCTCGAGGTTTTTTCGCTTAAGGTCGGGGCGATAACAACGCGCCACAAGTTTTCAAGCTGTTCGAGCCGGTCGCGTAAGGCGGTGATAACGCCCTGATCTTCGTCGGCGAGGTCGTCAGCGGTCGTTGCGGCTCGAGCTAGGCGCTGTTCAGCGGCGGTGGCTGCGCGGGGGTCGCCCAAAACACGCTCGCCCGAACCGGCGGCTTTTGCAATGTAGGAGCCCATTTTCAGACGGGCGATAAACTGTTCGACGCGCTCGAGGCGCGATAACTCTTGTGGGCTCATACCCTGACCTTAGCGGCGTTTGTGGGGAGATTGCCACCCGGCAACCTTTACCCCTACACTCGTCCGTACTCTTAAGACATGAATGACGATTTGCTATTGCCGTCTCAGTTTGCCTCGTACATGGGCGTTCGAGAAAGGCGCGGTCGGCAACTCCTCGCCGAACTCGAGGCGGTCGGCTTTGTTCTAACCCCCGATAACCGAGGCGCGCGTCAGGTACCGCGTCCGGTGGCTGAGGCGGCAAAAGCAGCGCACCGGGCGGGCAAAGAACTCGCCTCACTGAGGTTAAACGTGGCCCTGACACCGTATCTAGCTCGAGACGCGCGTGGAGTCGAACCTAGCGCATTAGACACGCTGATTTTTACGGCGGTCGAGGTTGCAATCTGCCGGGAGGCCGTCGCGGTGCTTGCTGAGGCGCTTAGTACCGGCGCTCAACGCTCGAGCTACCGGGCGCTGTCGTTTCGCAACGCGTCTTTACCCGACCCCCGGCAGGGACTGTGACCACCACGGCCACGCCTGAATTCGAGCAGCTCCTAAGCCGCGTTCGTGACCTCGAGGCCCGTCTTGAAGCCCGTACAGCTCCTGCACCGGCCATGCTGCCCATTGCGTACCGTCCCGATCCGGTTTACACGCCGCCTGTCACGACGACCATTGCGTCACTCATGGCGAGCGGGCCACTCAGGTATTGCAGTGTCCGGGAGGTCCGGCAGTTGAGCTGTGCGGTCGCCTTAGCTCGTGGGGACATGCTGCCGGGTGGCGTCGTGCCGGTTTCATACGAGGGTCCCATGCTCGAGCTTGCTGCGGCTCGAGCTGAGGGTCTGACGTGGCACGCCTCGTTTGAACGGTGTGGGCTGACACCCCCGGACGACGGTGAAGTTGCGCACCAGGCGCGGACGCTGCGCGCGCAGCTGCGCGGCTTGTGGGACGGGCTCGAGAGTCTTTTAGGGCCGTTGCAGACGGTGGTTAATCCCGTCGCATGGCAAAACTTTGTCGAATATCTCCGGCGACTGCTCGTGTAGCGGTCGCCACGCTATGGTGGGCACCACTACCTCCTTTGTTTTAGTGTCTCTCAACTCATGCCGCTCGTAGCCCACCGCGAGCACAACCGATAACCCCCCTCGAGACTCGTCACCTCGAGGGGGGTTTTCGGTTTTAACTCTTTTTACGGTTGCGTAGGGCGAATACTGCTCCGACGAGCACGACGATTTTTGTTGCGATTTCGAGTACCTGCATGATCAGTTCTAAATGTAAGTTTGTCATACAGCTATGGTAAAGCTGATTTAGTCCAATTGCGAGCCACGAATTTGCGTCTGTGACGTACTTTTTTTGTTATTCGTCTCTGCTTCTGCTTAACCTTTTACGGCATTATATGGAACAACACGATTTTACCATTCAGACTACGTTTCTCTATTCTTGACTACGGATTTAGCTTTTCAGTTACGGTTTTGACTTTTGAGTTATGCTTTTGATATGCACCGTCACAATCTCCTAAGAGAACGAATTATACAAACCCTCGAGACGACTTCTCGAGGGCTAAGTCAGCTCGAGCTAATGTGCTTATGTCATGGGTATAGGTACACGCATGGCAAATTGCTTTACTTTAGTGTTCAAGAACGCTTGTTCAAGCAAACTCGAGACGATCACAAGGTTGAGGAGCTGTTACAAACAGTTTTGAAAGAAGCTGATGACGAATATGCAGCACGTAAACTAGACGTCGGATCAACGGCAGCTAAACGGTATGAGCAAAACAGAAGGTCAGAAGTTTACGACCTGCGAGAACCTAAAACAGAGATTATAGTGAGAGCACCACATAAGCAACTCATGATGGGGATCACTGACGTCAGCCCTCTCGCTGAGAACATATCAAGGATAGCTAAGCTTTTACCACATTACGAATACATGTCCGAACAAGTTATTTTGACTGAATATGCAAAGCTCAACACTGAACTTGAAAGCAAGCTTGCAAAATATCCTAGAGTAGTATGGTCGAAGATCAAGATAGAGCGCACTCTTTTTGAGGATGAAAATATTACTCGGCATGTTCGCACAGCGCGACAGGCAACGAACCGAGCACTGAAACACCTTGAAAAGAAGAGGCAAGTTGTAAAACGCGGAGAGCCAGCGAAAGCAAGGTACATGCTGCCAGATTAATTGTCTAAATACGAGATCAGCAGTGTGTTTTAGCGACAACACATTTTAGCTGTCGTCAGCCGAAGTCAAAAGCAGCGGCGCGATATGCTCGAGCAGCGCCTCGTGGGGCGTTGCGCCCGCTGCCATAGCCCGACGTACCGCGTGCGACGCCTCCCGGACCCTACGGTGCAGGACGACAGCGTCCGACGACAACAGCGCCCCGGACCACCCGGTCATAAGGGCCTCAAGGCTCACCTTTGCGGTTCGTAACTCTTTTTCTCGAGCCGTCACGCCGGGACCTGCGGGGAGCGGTGCACAACGGTGTTTGTCACTCGCTCGTTTTTGCGGGCGCGGTAGGTCTCGAGGGCCTCGTGCGCGGCGTTGACCCACACCTCGGGCTCGAGTGCCCACTCACCATTGACCTGACGGTCTTTAGCGAGCCCGAAGAGGGCTAGGGCGTCGCGGCGCAGCTCGTCGGGGGTGGCCGTCGCCAGCACTGCGCCGTTCAGGAGTTGCGTGCGGTGGTGGTCGTAACGCGTCTGCTGCAGCTCGTCGGGGTAGGTAATGACGTCCTCGAGCGCGGCAACCTCCCGGCAGTAATCCGGGGTAGGGCGCTCGTCAAGGGTAGCAATGTACTCGAGGGCCTGCACGAGATAGGCGGCGGGCTCAAGGGTTGCGTCGAATGGTGCTGTGAGGGGTAGCGGCGGGACAGCTTGATACGTCGTTATGGTCGTCATGGTTAGACCGTAGCGGCGTCTGTGGGGGGACTGTGATTTTGCTAAGTTTTGCGGGTCTATGCACCCTGATTTAACGCAACGGTCTTTTCACGCAATGCTGCTGCGTCATTGCGTGAAATCGCGTTTTCGCGTCCCTCACGGGTTTGATTTAACGCAATGGGTTTTTGCGTTAAATCAACAGGTTGCGTTGATCACCTAGTTAGGTTGTCCGCGCCTAGTGACGACCTCCTCGGCAGCCTCGGCCCAGGCGAACAGATCGGTGCTACCCATAGCGGTGAGTTCGCGGACCGCGCCGTACAGGGTTAGCGCCTCGACCCGTAAAGCGTTAGGGTCAGCGTCGTCGGGTTTTAGGCGTAGCTCAGCGCAATCTCCCGTGCTGCACGCCTTGAGGTACGCGGTGCGGGCCTCTTGACGTGCAGCTAAGGGGTCGCTGAAGCGTCTGCCGGATGTTCAGCTTCGGTCGGCCAAAAGGGATTTTTATTTAACGCAATGAGGTTTTCACGTAATGGTGTTGCGTCGTTGCGTGAAATCGCGTTTTCGCGTCCCTCACGGGTTTGATTTAACGCAATGGGTTTTTGCGTTAAATCAGCGGGTTGCGTTGAATCCGGCTGCGTCAAATCGTCTTTTTGCGTCTGTGACGAAT
>CBDCKW010000007.1:0-12337 GCA_965218435.1 Truepera sp.
GCGAGAGCGGGTTTCTTCATGAGGTTATGTCGGCGCGTCATTAGCGGGACAGCATACGGGCCGTCAGATCACGGGCAATGAGACCGAGGCGCGTCCGCGGAATCAGCAGCGAGGCTATCAGCCCGAATTGACGAAGCTTCGGGGCGACCCGGACCCGGTGCTCGGCTTCATAGCGGCGGAAGGCCCGGGCTGGGTCACATGGGCTTGACACGAGCGCTTCTGCTAGGGTGTGAGCGCCGGCCATCGCCAGAGACGAGCCGTCCCCAAACAGGGAGAGACACGCCGCGGCGTCCCCCAGCAGCACGACCCGTCCCCGCGACCAAGTCGGCAGGCGCACCAGGCTCACCGCGTCGAAGTACAGGTCCTGGGTATCGCGCAACTGCTCCAGCAGTTCAGGCACCCGCCAGCCCACGTTCCGGTAGGCGTGAGCAACGAAGCGCTTGTGCCCCTCCGTATCCTGATAGTCGAGTTGCACCTCTGGGTGGCGAAAGAAAAAGCCAGCTCCCCCGTGCCCCCGAATCGGATGAATCGCCACCAGCCGCCCGGGGGTGTTGTGCATCAGTACGTCGTGCGGATGATCGACGGGCCCGGCCAAGGGCATTGTAGCAACGTACATACCCATGTGCCGCACGAAGCGGTCGGGCGGACCAAAGGCGAGGTGCCGCACGACTGAATGCAGACCGTCGGCACCAATGACCAGGTCAAAACGGCGCTGGGCATGTTGCTCAAACGTAACATCGACACCTCCCTCGTCCTGCTGCATCCCGGTGATCGTGTCACCGAATAGGAACTCGGCGGCGTCGCGGGCAACGTCGACGAGGATGCGGGCGAGGTCGCTGCGGGGGATTTCGATCTCACGGGTGCCGGCGGCGCTGTGACCGGCAGGAGTCGGCACGCGGGCGAAGCGGCGTCCTGCACGGTCGTAAAAGCTTATGGCAGTCACGGATGTAGCGGCGTAGCGCAGGGCCGGGACGATGCCCATTGCCTCAGCGACGGGGAGGGCGGGGCCGCGCACGTCGACGGGGTTGCCGCTAGAACGCAACTCCCAGGTCCGCTCAACCACGGTCGGACGGAAGCCGTGCCGAGCAAGCCAGTAAGCCAGCGTGGGACCGGCAACGCCAGCCCCGGAGATCAGCACCGTGAGGGAAGACATAGCCTACATTACTTCACCCGTTGCAAAATTGCAACGGGTGAAGTAATGTAATTGGTGTCTATAGTAGAGGTATGACCTTTCGCGACCGCAAACGTGCCCGCACCCGGCAAGCGCTCGTAGACGCCGCGACTGAACTCTTCGAGCGCCACGGCTACAATGAGACCACTCTTGCCGACATCACCGCCGTTGCGGACATCAGCAAACGCGCCTTCTTCGGGTATTTCGCCAGCAAGGAAGACCTACTGTTCCCCGAAAGCGACGCGCGGGTCCATGCGGCGGTGGAGGCCATCGGGTCCCGCCATCCCGATGAAGGTCCAGCGGACGTGCTGCTGCGCGCCCTGAACTCCGTCAGCAGCGATGGGGACGACCTCACCGGCCGCCGCGCCACCCTCCGTTTGCAGCTGATCCGCGCCGTGCCGGCAGTTCGCGGTAGAGCCCTGCAACTTCAGCTTGACGCACAGCGCGACATCGCTCGGCACCTAGTGACCGCGTTCCCCAACGAACTGGACGAGGTGAGCGCCGCAGCCCTGACTGGGGCCTTCATCGGGGCGGTCACCGGTGCCCTCGACGTGCTCCTCGAACGCTTAGATCACCCGCTCAGCCCGGCGGAGGTGCAGGCGGCTGTTCAGCGGGCCACGGATGTCGCGCTCGCTCCGTGGCGGAAGCTGACCCTTCCATCGTGATCCCAGGCGAAGACGCCCCCACACGGCCAGGCGGTTACAACTTTTAACACTCCGCCCCTGCCCGCTCTTTCTCACGAAGTCCGTGGTCATTCAGGAATACGTCTCCCTATTGACTGACCTCGCTGCTTCACCGAAGCGTGCGAGCCGCAGGTGATCGAAGCCGACGACGACCTTGCCCGCGTGTTACAGCGCGAGTATGAGCATTTAGGCAGCAAACTTTACTTAGACCGGCTGCCTCTTAAGGTCAAGCACAAGCACCGCGCCTACCTCGTCTCGTTGCAGCGGCTGGCCTACTTGAAGGGGTTAAAAAGCGCTCGCTAAACTCTTCCAACTGGTTTTCATCAGGTTTGTTAGAAAAACTTGTCCAGCAGTCTGAAAAATGCGAGGTCGCGGTACCGGTCGCCGACCCCGGCTCACGTCCACAAAGCCGCCCAGACCCCGGGCCGTCACTAGGACGTTCGGCAGCGTGAGGTCGCCGTGCGTAACAGCTAGGTCTTCTTTTCGGCTCGAATGAATTATTAGGCATCGCCTGCGTTCCAGCTAGGAGAACACGTAAAGACAAGACGTGATGTTCCGCACGACTTTTCCGTTGAACTGCGTGTCAGCTATGGTCATGAGCTCACCCAGCAGTTTTGCTCGCGCGTCGTCATCAAGCTGTTGGACGTGAGAGAAGCTTTCATAGAGTTTTGCAACCTGGTTCGTAGTAAGGACAAGCGACCATCGGGACTCACGATATTCGGTGTTGTTGAATCCGGCTGCGTTGGCCTCTGCTTCTCTTGCCGCGCGGTCGAGAGCAAAAGGAACTGTCTTAGGATTTTCAGAAGGACCAACTGCTAGAGGTGTAAGCAAACTATGCGTCGCGTCATGAAACAAATCTTCTTTGTCTACGTCGCCTAGCACATTCCAGAAAAGCGCCACGGATCCATCACGCCTGAGCAGGCGCTTGATCTTACGCAGGCCAGAAATGGGTTCGATCCAGTGGAATGCCGTCGCGGCGACTACCAGGTCAAACTGATTGTCTGACAAGGCGACATCTTCAAAACTTTCGTGGATGACCTGACAGTGTGCAGATGAAGCGTTAGCTGCCTTGCCGAGCAGAGCGGCAAAGCGCACATCTGGCTCAACAAGTGTTAAGGGGTCGGCTCCATATGCTATTAGGTACCGCGTCGCTTTCCCAGTCCCCGCGCCAATCTCCAAAGTTGGCGTTCCCTCGATGAGCACTCCACGCTCCCTAAGATGATCAAACATCCATATGGGATAGTCGGGCCGAGTGTCCTCATAGCCTTGAGGATTTAAGCCAAATAGTCGTCGGCCTTCGTTCAAATTTATTTGCTCGGGCATCGTAACTTTCCATTCCTCTTGGCAAGTTCGTTTTAGTCAAAACATTTGTACCGGTATGTAGGGCAGGCCGAAGATTATCCGTACGAGATAAGCCGGCAAAGAGCCCATTGTACTAGAGTTTAGTAGACGCGCGCCGCGTCTTTGGGCAACGCGTGAACGTATAGAAGGTGAGCGCTCACGCGCTAGTCGTCGGCGTGCGGGTAGACGAAACTGAAATGCTGCGCCACATGCGTCGCCGCAAGCCGGAATAGGGTGCAAGTCGCCAGTAGCGCATCCCAACCGCGCGCCTCGTCGGCGTCGGCGTAGGTCGTGAACAGCAGGGTCCTCAGTTCGGGCTCGAGTTCGCGCTCTAGGTATTTGTTGTACGAGTCTAAGTTGCGGGAAAATCCAGTGCGCACGCCCACGTACCAAGCTAGCATCGACATGAGTTGTGGGCGAATGATCGAATCGTGGCAGAACTTCGCGTACACGACCTGCGAGCGCCAGAGGCCCTTGGCGACGTAAGGGCACACCCACCAGAATTCGTTACAGCAGTCGTCGAACGCCTTGGCACTTGGCGCTTCGGGCAGGTAGTCGCGGTCGCTCGGCGGCGCGAGGGGCGGCAGCAATCCGTCCTTATCGAGCAGCAGCACGCTCAGGCTGTCAAAGTCGAGCACCTCGATCTCGCTGGCGGGGGTGAAGGTGAGATCAATGCGGTTGCCGTCGGCGAACTGCATCAAGTACGAGAAGGTGCGCTGTCCTTTGGGCGGCGGGCTGCCCATTGCGTCGGGCGTCTGCAGGATCATGTGCTCACCAAACCAGTCGATCCAAGAAGGGTCGGCTACGAAGGAGGCGACGTCTGTTACGAGGTACATGACATCGAAGTCCTGAAACGGGTCCGGGGACACGTCAGGAGACGTACGCGAACCGCTGAGGACAACGGCGCGGATGCGTTTGTCAGCGTTGGCGACGTCCGTGATGAGAGCGAGCATCGTCTCGGCGTTACGCATCAGGCTTCTGCTCTGGCCTACCAAGATGGCATAGGAACATGACTTAAGCGTACGTTTGCATCCCTTGCGGCGTCTAGATTTCAACTTGCGTAAATAGCACCAAGCTCGAGCGCTGCAGACCATCCTAAACCAAACGCTCACACCCTCTACGGACCGCTCAGCCCAAGGAAAGCGCGTGCTGGTAACACCATGAGCTATCGAAGCGTCCGGGCCGTCAGGCGGTGCGACCTTAGCCACCTTGCAAGTGATCAGAAACCGGTGTTCTGGGGACGCTCGAGCGGCGCTTCGGCCACCACACCCTGACCCATTCGCTTCTAGGGATGGTACTCCTGGGGTATGGCTCGAGCTTCCGGTGCAGCTAGCTATGGGTCATCCAGTCGAAAGCTACCCCTTTAATTGGTCCGTGTACACGTGGCTGCCTGGCGAGAACGCCAACGGTCAGCTGTCAGCAGTCATCGACTGGGGTGGCCTCAACGTGGGCGATCATGCGTGCGACTTGCAGCCCGTGCGGAATGTGTTCGCGGGCGACTGTCGCCTACGGTTCCGAGACGAACTCGAGGCGTCGTAGTTACGTGGCCGCGGCTGGGCGCTCTACCAGGCTGTGTCAGCGCTAACGTACTACTGGGACACCAACCCCGGAATGCTCCGCCAAGCCTCACATGCGCTGGCACAAGTTTTCGCCGACAGCCCCCCTTGAACGACCCGTTTTTATGCGGTATTTGAGCGCCACAACTGCGTGTCAACGTCAACGACCCAACTCTTACTCTTCACTTGCCTGCCATGTTGGGAGTACACTATTACCAATATGACGACATGGACGCCTCCTCGAACCATAACACTGAGCCCCGGACGCACTCTGACCGAACACGTCTTCGGCAAGCACTACACGACCGACGCGGCACGCCATCAGATCGGCGAGGGCTTCGACGCGGACGTGTTCAGACGTTTCGAAAAGGCTGTACTTGCCCCACGCGGGTCGCTTGCCGAACACCTGGGGGTCAGCGAGCGTACCTTACTGCGCCGCCTCCACGAGAACAAGCATTTCAGCGCCTCCGAAAGCGACCGGCTCTACCGGCTGATCGACCTTTACAGCCAGGCAGCGGACGTCTTGGGTAGCCTCGAGGCCGCCAGGGAGTGGATGACCGGTCCGGCGGTGGCGCTCGGGGATCAGACGCCCCTGTCTTATGCCACGAATGAAGCGGGTGCCAAACGTGTTGAGCAACTTCTTACCCGCATTGATGACGGTGTCTACAGCTGAAAGCGTTCAGAGTCAGCAAGGCGAAGTACGCCAGCACAGCCTTCGAGGGGGTAGGCAGCAAAAAGGCAGGGGGTCGTTGGAACAGTCCCGGTCACGCCGTCGTCTATGCAAGTGAGAACCGCGCGACTGCTGCTCTGGAGATTCTCGTGCACATCAGACGGGCACAGCTGCTCAGGGACGACTACGTCATCTTCGAGCTCGACGTTCCCAAAAATTTGGTGGTCACGCTCGAACCACACGCGTTAGCTGAGGAGTGGGACGCCCCCATCGAGACGACCGCCAGCACCGACATCGGCGACGCCTGGTTCGACGCCCGCGTGAGCGTGGCCTTGAGGGTGCCCAGCGTCGCTATCCGAGGTGAGATCAACGTGCTGCTCAATCCTGAGCATCCGGACTTCGACAAGGTGGCTATTCATCCACCCGAGCCGTTCTTGTTTGATAAGCGGCTAGGTCAGTAAGTTTGCCGCCTAACCTCATGCAGCAACCTTATGCGGCAGTTGGGCCGTATAGTCACGCATAACAGACAGTCCGCTTTGCGCAGGCGAACCTTGCGTGCGTTTTTGCCTAATTTGTCCTAAACCGCAACGCTTGCCGTCGCGTAGGTGGTTTTAACACTGTCAACCAAAATGCCTTCGCCTCAAGTTGTTAGGCAGGCACCTGATCGAAAAAGCCGGTGACCTCGGCCAGCCGACCACCCACGACCACCCCGAAGTCAGTCGCCTTGACGACCGCCGGGCCGTGCTCGGGCACTAGCTCCCAGCGGCAGCGCACCCGGTCCCCAAAGCCGTCCACGCCCCCGGCGAGACGCAGCGTGTGACTCGGGAACTGCGCTTGGACGCCCTGTACCAGAAGGTCAAGCTCTGCGTGCCCCTCCCCCGCCATGAGCGGGTCCCGGTAGCGGGCGTTCTCGGTGAACGTCCGGGCGATCAACTCCCTGCGCCGCTCGGCGTCGGCCTCGTTCCAGAGGGCGATGTAACGTTCGATCAGTCCGGTGTTGTCCATAACCTGCTCCTCTCGTTACGCCGCCCGTGTATTGGCAGCGCTTGGACCCCATGTTGGCAGGCACGGTGCGTGCTGTCGATTACCTCTGAGGTATTCGACAGCGGTCGTAAACCGGGCTAGGGTAGCGCTATGGTTACAAACGTCGCCCCCCCGCCTGTCGGCGACCTGCTGCGGAGGTGGCGGGAGCGTCGCCGGGTCAGCCAGCTCGACCTCTCGGGCGAGGCGGGCATCTCAGCCCGGCATCTGAGCTTCATCGAAACGGGCCGCGCTAAGCCGAGCCGGGAGACGGTGCTTCGCCTCGCCAAGCACCTCGAGGTCCCCCTGCGCGAGCAGAACGACCTCTTGTTGGCGGCCGGGTACGCGCCCGTCTTCCCGCAGCGCCCGCTGGACGACCCGGCGTTGCAGTCCGTCCGGGAGACGGTCGGGCTAGTCCTGAGAGGTCACGAACCGTTCCCGGCGCTGGCGCTCGACCGCCACTGGGACGTGGTGGCCATGAACCGGGCGGTCCCCCCGCTCCTCGACGGGGTAAGCTCCGCCCTGCTCGAGCCGCCCGTCAACGTGCTGCGCCTCAGCCTGCACCCCGACGGGCTCGAGCCGCGCATCCTGAACCTGGCGAGGTGGCGCGAGCACCTGTTCGAGCAACTCGCCCGCCAAATCCGGCTCACGAGCGACCCGGCGCTGATAGCGCTGAAGGACGAGCTGGGCGCGTACCCGGGTCCGCCCCTAGCTCAGCAACTTCAGGACCACGCCGGGGTGGCGGTGCCCCTGCAACTCGTTGCCCACGGCACCGCCTTGTCGCTGATCAGTACCACCACCGTGTTCGGCACCCCGGTGGACGTCACCGTGTCCGAGCTCGCCTTGGAGACGTTCTTCCCGGCGGATGCCGAAACCGCCGAGGTGCTCAAGAACGCGCTGGGGAGGCAGACCCGAGCGCCCGAGTGCCGCGATCAGTAGATTCCGTTTTTCGACGAAGGAGACCGCTTGTGCCCGCTTATGCCGTTGCGCTCATCACCGATACCGTCCTGAACGAGGAGCTCGAGGCGTACCTCGAGCAAATCGACGACACCCTGCGCCCGTTCTCTGGCAAGTACCGCATCCACAGCGGGCCGTACAGGCCGCTGGAGGGAGCTTGGACGGGCGACCTGGTGCTGCTAGAGTTTCCCGACATGGACCGCGCTCGCGGTTGGTACAGCTCGGCGGCGTATCAGGCCATCAAACCCTTGAGAACCCGGAATTCGGCGGCGACCGTGATCTTGACCGAGGGCGTGCCTGAGACGCACCGCGGTCGCGACCTGCTGAGAAGGTAGTCGGGAGTTTCCGGGGTTCGGGACGAGAGCGTATAGCTGATACCAAATCTTTGTGGCTTGTTCCCAACGTCGGTACCAAACCTGGCATAGTTGATGTGGCAATACTGCTGAGTTGGTCGCAGAAAGTATTAAAAACGGCGACCCTTCGGTGAGCCGCTTCGCACAACGGTAGAAGTGGTGGATTTCGTAGCGCGTTGGTTTAGGCGTTCAACGAGCGCGTTTGAAGGCAGACCCATATGCGTTTATCGGGCCGCACCGCCGCACAGCGAGCAGCCTTTTGTCATCTCGCAGTAGCGCTAACCTTGTTCTATGCTCGGTCTCGCACCGCCTTCAAGGCGCGGTTCGCCGGGCTAGCGCGCCGAGCAACTCTCCAACGCTGGTTTGTGCGTAGTCGGAGGACGTTGAATCCTGTCCTCCCAACACCATACGTGGACGCCGTTCCGCAGTGAGGTCGTCCGCAACCCGACACGGATGGGCCGCGGTTATTCGATAATTTGCAAAAGGAGATTGTCATGACGGTTGATGAAATGCACACCGACAAGCTGGATATAAGCGTGTCGCTCGTAGGTCGGCTAGTCGCCACACAGTTCCCAGAATGGGCTGCCCTTCCCGTCAAGCCCGTTGAGTTGAGCGGCTGGGACAACCGGACCTTCCGGCTAGGTGACGACATGAGCGTACGGCTCCCGAGCGCCGAAGGTTACGTCCCGCAGGTTGAGAAAGAACACCGCTGGCTGCCCCTGCTCGCGCCGCGCCTACCGCTGCCCATTCCTGTTCCCCTGGCGAAGGGGATTCCGGGCGAGGGCTACCCCTTCGTCTGGTCCGTCTACCGGTGGCTGGAGGGCGAGACCGCGACGGTCGAACGCATCGCCGATCTGGGCGAGTTCGCCAATGCACTCGCCGACTTCCTTACCGCCCTACAACGGATCGACCCCGAAGGCGGCCCGCCGCCCGGGCCGCACAGCGCCTTCCGCGGTGGGCCGCTCACCACCTACGACGCCGAAACTCGGCGCGCCCTAGTCGCCCTTAAAAACGAGATCGACGCCGAGGCCGCGACCGCCGTCTGGGAAGCAGCCCTTGAAGCTTCTTGGCGCGGCCCGCCCGTGTGGTTCCACGGCGACGTCGCCGCCGGGAACCTGCTGATTCGGGACGGCCGCCTGGCTGCGGTGATCGACTTTGGCTGTTCGGGTGTGGGCGATCCCGCCTGCGACGTGGTGATCGCCTGGACGCTCCTGTCAGGAGACAGCCGTAAGGCGTTCCGCGCCGCCCTTCCCGCCGACCGCGCAACCTGGGCGCGGGGTCGCGGCTGGGCGCTGTGGAAGGGCTTGATAACCCTTGCCGGACACCTGGACACGGACCCCTCGAAAGCAGATGAAGACAGGCGCATCATCGGGGAGGTGCTGAATGACCTTTGAGCCGCGCCAGTGGCGCAGAACGGGATTAAGGTGCAGACGTATAGGTGGGGAGAAGGCAAAAGAAGAAGCGCCATTTCGGGCGCTTTGATTCTTTTAGTTTACCGCCTTATGCGCTATTCGTCAAGAAAATGCGCTGTTGACCGGACAAAAGTCTGCATAATGCTGCCTGAGCTTTCCAAAAAACATCTTGTAACACGAATAAAAGGTCTATTTATGCAAATGCGCGTGCAAACATCGTGCTGAACGCAGCTAATTAAGTTTTATCCGGATTTCAGGATGCGCTCGAGCCTGCATGTAGGACGGCGATAAGCGATCTGCGGGCGTCTTACAACCAGTTGCCGCCGGTAACGTGTCGGTCGAGCGGGCCGGGGTTGATCAATCCCTCAGCGGGTTCGTAGTGACATCCCGGGTTGAGGCAGTAACCGTGTTCACGTTGGCCGTCGGCACTGCGGCTTTCGATAGCGAAGGTGGCTTCGTGGCACCTAGGGCAGCGGTTGACGCCGAGGTGACCGTACTTGGTCTCGAAGTCGAGGGTTCGGGCGACAAGCCGGGCCTCCCCGACCGTAGCGGGATGGTAACGCATTGCTATTTTCTCCTTCTTTTGAGGCTCAAAACGTGACTCTTAGTGCTCCTATTAGACCTTCATTATCCCACGTTAGGAGGACGTCGCCGGTTCGCTGCCCGACTGAAACGCGCCAAAGAGAACGTCTCTCGGGGGTTGAGGGGCGTCCGCGCACGGCGGGCCGTCGTTAAGGTTCATTACGGGACCGTTTATACGGTGGTTGGGCCGGAAGGCTGCGTTAGACATGAAACACTTATAACCTCGAGTGCTAGTAAATAACGACCCATTGCAACCGAGGAAGTGCGTCTGTGACGCAAAATGATATTTCAACCATGACCGCTAACCTACCTGAACAAATACTTTCGGTAAATCTTCAAAGCTTCTTGCCACTCGTGGTTATTTTCTTGACTCTTCTAAATGGGCTAGAAACAACGTCTATGACGCAACGGTAAACTTTTTGAGCCTTCTAGGTATCTCATAACTAACTAGCACTCGAGGTTTATAAATGAAGCTTATTAAACAAGTGCTTTAGTACGCCTTACCCTTGGCGCAAAAAGTTATTTTGATTAGAGAACTACCCCTACTCGATAAGCGTTTCGTGAGGACCGCTTGATTGTGTGCCCGTACGTGAACAGGTACTATTCTGGTCATGAAACCTGCCGCACTCAGCTTAGTGATAGAAGAGGTATCGAAAGTTGAAATTTATGGGGGGCTAGACTCCTTGAGGGTGCCGCTCTACAGCTACGCCGAGGCCTCGCACTACACGAACCTGCGGCTTGGTCCGTAGTGACAAACACGCCAGATATCAAGCCGGAGCTGCCGGCGATCGTCCGGCGATTGGCCGGAACGGAGCCCATCGAACTGGTCTGGCTCAACGAACTCGGCGGTACGACGTGGAGGTGGGCCGACCACTACCTTAAGTGGAGCCCGCAGAGTGCGGGTATCGACTTGGAGCGTGAGCGGGTGCGGCTCAACTGGCTGGCAGGTCGGCATCCGGTGCCGAGCGTGCTGGATCACGGCGCGGATGCTGAGGCGCAGTGGACGCTGACGGCGGCCCTCCCAGGCGGCCACGCGGTAGGCGACCCGTGGCGGGAGCGTTCCGCCGAAGCCATCGCCGCAATTGCCGAGGGGCTGCGGCGGCTGCATGCTATCCCGATCGACGACGTGCCGCCTGAGTGGGCGGCGTCGTCGTGGGTGCGCCGCGAGCCACCGCAGCTCGGCCCACGGCCACCGCTCGACGATTCCGTGCTAGTGCACGGTGACGCCTGCGCTCCCAACACGCTCATCGATTCGGTCGGGCAGTGGACGGGTCACGTTGACCTAGGCGACCTTGCCGTCGGTGACCGCTGGGCCGACCTTGCCGTCGCGTCAATGAGCCTCGACTGGAACTTCGGCGAGGGGCACCAGAACGAGTTCTTCACGGCGTACGGCATCGCCCCGGACGCCGACCGCATCCGCTACTACCGCGCTCTTTGGCACGCAGAATCCTGAAGGTCGTGCCCGTTGATGTGCTATGTAAAAACTGTGCACGGTTCGGATGCAAAGGGAAACCGGGCCGAGCGCCATCACTACGCAATTACAAACCCTCATTGCTGAAACACTCTTAGCAAGCTACCGTTGCCGAATTAGGTTTATCACTTCTTGAATCCTCTAATTCGCGGTTCTGAGCATCGTATTTTGCCGCATTAGTCGGCCTTCCTGATTTAATCTCCATCTCGTGGAAAGCCGTCACGGGAATTTAGTAACGGTATCTATATGAGGGGTGTGCATATCAAAGTAAGGTATATCAACCTTTTCAGCTCTGTTCGCTTACGAAGCGAAAACCATCACCCACGATAGAACAAAACAAATGAAGACCTATTAAGGTAAATCCAGGTTTAGAACGATATTAGGGGGAAAACGTGACGAGTCGTTATAAAAATGAATCATAGTGTGAATTTATCCCGACTTTGCGAATGATTATGCGCACACCCCTCATCTATATGTGTTCTGTTTTATAACAGCCTATGCGGTAGTTGAGCGCGTCAAACGTACAACAGTTGTTCAATTATAATTAAGGGTTTCCGCTAAGGAGCAACTGTTGCTCAGTAACAACTTCTTAAGAAAGGTGTTGAGGTTTACATCGACTGTTGCTAGACCTTCGAACCTCAACTACTAAGTATTAAGAGAAGAAAAGTTTCACGAGCGGATCGTTGTAAAACTTTTCGTTTGCTGGTGCGGGTTGTAGTGGGTGTTACCAGTCTCGGACTGCCTTTTTAAGCTGCTGGTTGCTAGCTTTGGCGTAACCCCTGGCGGTATCGAGCGAGGAATGCCGGAGGTGATCAGCTACCAACGCTAGATCTCCAGTTTCATCTCTGAGTCTTGTTCCCGCAGCATGTCTTAAAGCGTGAACTCCCTTAAACTTGACCTTGGCGACCCGGCAGGCGGCCTCGAGCCGTTTGTAAACCGCGATGCGTGACCGGGCAGGAAGGAGATAACCCCTGCGTTTTTCTAAGGGAACTTGCTCGAGTGTATCAACGAGAGTAGAGGAGAGGTTGACCCGTGCAGTCTTACCCCCCTTACCAGCGACGACTTTGAGCGTCCCACTCCCGAGATCGATGTCCTCCCACTTGAGGGCAGTCATCTCACTC
>CBDCKW010000008.1:0-21040 GCA_965218435.1 Truepera sp.
TAAGCAAAAGTGTGTGCCGTTTTTTCAGCGTTCTACACGCGATTTCTAATGTCTCTGCCTCGAGTGCGTAGGTGCCGGAGTGACTATCACCGGTGCGTTTTTGCTTGAGCCCCAACGCCTTCAGCCACGAGCCGACGTAGCGCACAAGGTTTTCTTTGAGGCGGGCCGCGTCGGGTAGGGCGACCGCGCCGACGAGCCACGAGCGGTTCTGTTCTATCCACAGCTGCAAAGGCCCCAGCGCCGCCAGGTCGTAACGGGGTAAGTCGAGCTGCGCGACTTTACCCGCCAGCACCAGCCGCGCCGCCGCGCCGAAACCAACAGCCTGAAGCACACGGCTGTAAAGTTCGTGCCGTGCCGTCAGGGGTCGCCGGTCGGCTTCCAGGGGTCGCTTCTCTGCCTCGGCCAGCTCACGGGCCAGCAGCCCCTCATTGGTGTCGAGTGCCAGCTCGAGCCGTTCAAGCTGTCCTTGGTAGCGCCCGCGCCGGTCAAACTCGAGCATCGTTCTCAAGTCGTCGCCGATGCTGAGCTTGTAAAAGTCGCTCACTCGGTAGCGTTCACACGCAGCGCGGTCGTCGCGGCCCACATAGCCGCCGCCGTCAACGCGACGCCGCAGCTCCCGCGCCGCCTCTGGCGACAGCTCCCGCGCCGCCTCTACGCGGTCGTAATGCTCACCGTCGGCAAGTTCCCGCGCCGCCGTCGCCAGCCCTGTATGTTCAGGGTCGGAGTTTAAGAGTTCAAAGCTGAAGCCCTGCAACGCGGCCAACCTTAAAAAGTTCAGTCGGTAAAACGCTTGTACACGTTGCTCACTCAGCTCGACCTCGTGCTTGAGCCGGTTGTAACTTGCCTCTGTCGGCGTCTTGGGTTTCATACGCGAATACTTTGCCGCCAGGTCTACACGTTCGGTTCGTACCGCTGGGTCGAGCCATATGTCATAACCGCACGGGGTTCGCACTCGCCAGAGTGCTTGCAGGGCGTCCTCCGGGGTGCCGACGGTGCCATAACGTGCTCACCGGTCAAGACGCGGACGCGCCGCCCTTGATTCCGCAGATGCGCCCCTAACGCTTCGGCCTCGAGCTTGGAATTGGTCATCACGAGCGCCGGGGCAGTGAGCGTGAAGAGCGCCCCATAGACGCCGTTTTTAGTTTCATGCACCCGCAAGGTGCGGCCCTGTCCGACTGGCTGCGCGTGGGCTCGCCAGGTAACGCGCTCGCACGGTCTCGCCAGCTCAAGCAGCTCGCGGGTGAGCTTCCCGGCGTCGGCGTCAAGGCACACCACCCGCGCCGCTTTCTGGACGAGCAACGTAAGCGCCTCTAAGACGCCCGCACGATTAGAAATGTGCTCCCCGGTCAAGGCCCGCACAAGCTGTTCACTCTCGTCAATGACTACCAGGTCAAACCGTGCCAGCACGCCGTTCTCGAGCAGCCGAGGCAGCGAGTTTAAGCAGATGCTCAAGCCAGGTATCGCGGTCAAGTGACGCCGGTGCAGCTCATCGGCGTAGGACTCAAGCCCCAGCCGCCGTGCCGCGTTTTCAGCCAGGGCCGCACTGTGCGAGACATACAGCACCCGCTCACCTGCTCTTAGAGCCGCGTCTACCTGCTCGGCTGTTCGTTCGGTTTTGCCGGTTCCATGCGGTGCTCTAAGAACCGTGGCCCCCGGCCCGAAGGTTTGCGCCGGTAGGTAGCGTCCCCGTGAAGCGCCGCGCCGCGTTAGAAGCTGCTGACGGCGACGACGCTCAGGGGCAAAGGCGAGGGCCGGGTCTGGGTTGACCGGGGTGCTGAGCTGCGCTCGCACCGTCTCTAATCCTTCGCATATCTGAAGGTCGTTAAAGTCGGTGGGCTCGCTGGTCAACTCACGAAAAACTGGTGAGGCTACTTTGCAGCGGTACATAAGCGCCGCCCGGTGCGCCTTCTCTAAGCCCGCGTTCCCGGCCTCCGGTTTGTTAAAGCGGTCGTCGTCGGCGGCGATACTCAGCCGCAGCTTGTTACGGTTCGGCTCGAGCCCTCTTAGAGCTTTAGCAACCGGCGCGAGACTACCGGCGCTAAAACACGCCACCACCGCGCCGCCGGTCGCCTCGTGCACGGTGAGCGCGGTTGCGAAACCTTCAGCCAGCCAGAAGTGGCCGGTAGCAATGGCTGCCTGTAGATCAACCGCCCCAACGAGCGCCACCGCGCCCCGTGTGCTGCCGCCTTTGGCAAAGCGTTTCGCGCCGTCGTTATAAATGGTCTGAACACTCACCGGCTCGAGCGTGCCCGCGCTGGTAAGGCGTGACATACGGACCGCGATAGAGCCGCGTCCGTAGCGGATGGCCGGACACGCCGCTGCTACGGACGCGACGTTCTTACGCTCCAGGTAGCGGCTCGAGCCCGATGTATTTAAGCTCTGCCAACGTTCCAGTGCCGCGTCAGCCTTGCCGACTGCAAGCACCTTGCAGGGTGTTTGTAGGGCAGATTTTGCAGTGAAGCGCCGCTTTACCGGCAGCTCGTCTGAGTCTGAGAGGCCCGCCCGCGCCAGCAGGTAGCGCCGCGCCTCATCATCCGGGTAGTCCAGCAACTCGGTTAAAAGTCGCCAGACACCGTAAGACTCGCTGCTTACATGGTCGGTGAGAGCGTGAGCGCCCACAAATACGTTCGGGTCGCTCGAGCCGCGCCAGAACGCCGCGCAGCGGTCGCCCGTTACCCTGACGTCGTGCTCCCGTAGGACGCTTTTAAGGTCGTTTGCCGGATGCTCGAGAGCAAGGTTGAGCGGGGTCACGATACGGCCCCCTCAAAAAGTTCTGGCTGACTCGAGGGTCTCACTTTGGCTGTTGGAAACACGACCGGGAGTGGCGCGGCTGTGAACTGAAACTCGTTCCAAACGAGATAAAGAGTAAGTCGAGCAGCCTCAAGCGCCTCCCAGTCTCTCAGCTTGGCGACGCGCAAAATCTCTTGGGCGGCGGCATGGATTTGCAGGCGGTAAGGCTCTGCCCGTTCGCTCCCGAACAGCTTGAACGCCCGAACGACATCAGCGTCAGGTATCCTCACCCGCGCCGGGTCTCTCGGCTTTTCCTCCGTAAGCTTCACCCAGCGGCGGGCGAAGTACACCGTGCGCTGAACTCCCGGAGGAGTCGGGCTTTGGGCTAGACGCTTATACACGCTCGCACGAGTGACAAAGCAGCGACGCCCTGGTTCTGTTGGGATGGCCTCGAGCTTGCCGCGCAGCATGAGCTGAAGAACGCGGGTACGGCTCACACCTAACAGTTGAGCAGCTCCACTTGTGCCGCAAAGTTCAGAAATCATGAGCCCACTCCAAAAAGCAGCTCGAAAAGCTGGATGCGGTCCAAAACCTGGCCGCAGTGTTCGCAGGTTGCAGAACAGGTAGGGTCGTCAGGGATTAAATTGCAGCTGCGGGCGTAGGGACAAACGTCGTCAAGTGATATGCTCGTGGTGTTGGTTTGCTTAACGTGTTTTGCCCTCGCCGCGCCCTGCTCAGGTGCGGCTTTTTTCATTAGCCGTTCCCGTCTTTCAAAAATCTTTCAATTTCGGATTTCGGAATCAATACACGCCGTCCGGCTTTGACGGTGCGAATAATTCCCGGCTTGCAAAGCCGCTCGTGCATCGTGACGTACGAAACGCCCAGCCTCTCGGCTGCTTCTGATTTTGAATAGGCGTCTCGGCTTTCGTCTAGTTTTTGGGTGGTCATCGGGAGTCCTTAACCGTTGCGGTTGGCGGCCCCGTTTTGCGGATTCCCTCGTGTGCTGCTCTACTTACTTTTTTTATAAGAAAGTAGTGTACAATCAGCTAACGGCTTAGCCGTAACGAGTTCGCAGAGCGGGCTTGGCTTTTTGGGAGAACGGGTGCGTTTCAGTTTGCCGACCTAGCGCAGTCCGTTCTTTTTTGTCTAAAAATCTCCTTACTCCGCATGATTCAGCGGTGCTACACATAAGTATACCCGATTGACAAACGAAACGAGAAGTCACCTTTTCAAAATCCGCTCGAGCCACAACGCAAAACGGACCACCGGCCCGTGCTCCCTCGTCTCGGCTGTCTCACGCGCTGCCGCCTCTACCTTGTCGAGCTGTTTAATCCGCTTGGCAGTTTCGGGCTCTACCAACTGAGAAGCCTCGAGCCGCTCGAGCAGCTCCCGGATACCCTGCAACTCACCCAGTAGCGGGGCGTTAGCGGCGGTTTGTGCCTTGGTGAGCGCATCTATTAGGGTGTCGCTACCCTGTGCGCTACCTTGTGCCAGGGAGACTGGCGCGGCCTCAATCGGCTTGTCGAGTGCTTGCTTAACGGCGGTTTTAACGTCAACCGAAGTTTGCATGACGAGGGCTCGAGCTTGCAAAAGCACCTTGACCTGCTGCTCAGTAAACAGCCGCCCGTCCCGACGATGCACGGTAATCTCGTCGCCGCTAACGGTTTCGTAGGTTGAGGCGTAGCGCCTTAGCATAGCCGCACCTAGTCCCAAACTAGAGGCAACCTCACGAGCGGTGTAAAGATGTTCGGATTCTCCGGGCTGTTCTGCCATCTGACGCGCACCCTAGCACGTCGCTACTGGGTGAGTAGCGGAATAGATAGCACTCATATTTGGTAGTCGTGCGGCGCTACGCGGTGCGCTATGTAGTTGCGCGTAGTGAGTAGTGAGAATTGTGGTTCTCCAAAATAGATCCTGAAATAACCACTTACAGTTAGAAATCTCTAGATATATCTAAGGAAGTGCTCCAATATGTTTTAGTTGCTAAGAAATATAGCTCAAGAAATCATTCCCCAAATCAGTAAACTCCACCAAGCAGAATTTGCTCGAGTACGGTATAGGGACTTCAAACTGTGTTTCAGGAGTGCGTCTGGTAAAGGTGTCAGGGAAGTCTACCAGGCCATAAGAGCGTAATTCTTTCAGCAAACGTACATAGATCATCATGTCATCCCCAAAGTCAGGCAGTTCTCGCTCTAAGTGGGCTATAGTGTTTCTTCCCTCATACCCTGTACCATCATCAGTAGATGAATCTTGATAATAAACTTTTGTCTTTGAGGGGAAGACCAGAGCTTTCAAAAGATTTACGTGTGAAACGGTAAGGTCGTCAATTAGCCGGAGATATATAAACTGGAGGTCTTCTTTAGCAGAACCCTGCAGTGCAGATTTTCGTACAGCATTGGACAGCATTTGTAATTTTTCTTCGTTGTGCGTTTGCAGTGCTATTGTAGACGCTTTGAACACAGCACTGATGAACATTTCATTATCACCGAGAGGTTGAGCTTCTAAATTGTCCGTCCTCTCCTGAAGATCTTCTACTACATCGCTTAGGTAAGCCAACCATTTTTCTCTTCGACGCTCGATAGGTGGACCTAGAAGCTGGGTCATAACAGCTGATATAGAACCACCAACAATTGGGAGAGATGAAAGTGCTACTTGACTTGCTGTATAGGTGATATCCCTTATATCTTTTTTAGGTTTGTCCACAGGTATCTACTCCTACTCATAAGTTTTAGCCCCCATCAACCCGAAGTGCCGTTTGTCGAACATCACCATCCGTAAGTTGAGCCGTACCGCCATTGACGCTATCGTTGCGTCAATGAGTGAGATGCGCTGATCACTGAACCGCTCTAAAGTAGCGCAGCACTGCGGCGGCCCCAGCGGACAAATTACAATCATGTTCATAGACCGGACGGTCCAGTAATGTCAGCCGGTCGTACCATTCTTCGCAGCGTTTATACCGCGCCCTCCTGATGTCGTCAAAATTTTGAGTTCTGACGAGCCGCAGGTAGGACAGACAAGCCAGTCGGCATCTGAGCATTTAGGCGGTCAGCGGTTCGGTTTTTCAACGGTCGGGTTTGCGGTCATTCCGGCTTCGGCCTTGAGCTCCGACTTAAGCTCGAGCACAAGCCCAACAGTTTCACCTTTGCTGTTTCGGTTAGCTTTCATATATCCGGCGTTCTCATCGGCCCTGATAAGTATTTCGATCAGGTTTCGGAGCCGTGCGGCCTCGCGACGCAGTTCTCTACTGCTGAGCCACGCAATTACCGCGCTGATAGTACCGCCTAGAACAACCCCAAGGAGCATGGATAAAAAAGCTTCTACATCCATCATTGACCCTTTGACCGCTTGCTAGCTATCCGGTACACGTCGCGCTTATCGCCTGCCTTACGGATACCGATAACCAAGACTGTCACGACACCCTGACGCACTGATATTTCGTAGACCGCTCGGTAACGCTGTCCAGCTAGGCGGATGGTGTAGCGGTCCTGAAGATTACCGGTTAAGGGTTTGCCCCGTTTGGCGGGTTCGGTCTCGAGGCGCAAAAGCCCGGTAGAGATTGCTTTACGGGTGCGCTTGTCGGTGATGGCGAGAAGGTCGGTTTCAGCGGCGCTGCTGAGTTCAACAATAAAAGTATTCATATCCCGACGTTAAAGATTGGTGTGGGGGGAAACGACGCGGCGTTCAAAGCTCTAGCTCGGCCATGATTTCGCGTAGCGGCCTCGAGGCTGTCTCACCCGCTTCGTGTTGCCGCACACGCTCTAAGATGTCCGGGAAATCGTTTAGCACGGCGTCCGTTTCAGGGTCGCCGGTATAAGGCACGCCCGCGGCGGTGAGTTCGGCGCGTCCCGGCTCCACTCTCTCTAAAAGGTCGTCAAAGCTTACCTGCTCACCGGTGAGCTGCTCGAGCGCGTCAATCACCGCCGCAAGGGTGTTGAGGTCGAGGCGCTTCATATCGCCGCGTGCAAGGGCGTAAACACTTCCCTGGGCAGCGCGGCCCTTCGCTGTCTGTACTAACCGGTAGGTGCTCAGGTCGTGGGCGTCTAAGTAATCGTCAAGTCTTATGCGGATGTCCATACTACAGATAGTAGCATTACTAACAGCTATTGACAAGTATTACAGGATGTTGTAGTATAGAGACAGCTAAGGGCAACGCCTGAGAAACGATTAACCCTTAGCTAGAAACGGAGTTCCAAATGCAGAATATCACCCTTAACAAAATCGCAGGCGCAAGCTACCGCACCCACGCTTTTAAGGTCTACAACGTTTGCCGTAACGGTGAGGTCGTCGGCACCGTTGAGTCTGACTTCGGGCTCGGCTGGAATGTTAAAGATGCTGAGCTGAACCAAGTCAGCCGTCACAGCACGATTAAAGCAGCGGTACGCGTCGCGGGACGGGCTCTTTAATGAGCCCCTTCTACTTTGCCGATGTCGAGATGTACAGCGACCGTGAAGAGGACTTACAAGCTTTATACGCAGAACTGGCTGAAGAGGATGGGGCAGAGGATGAGCTGCCCCCTATCATTCAAGACGAGCTGCCTGACTATGATTTTTGGGGAGAGGCGGCATGATTGCCCCTCTCTTATCTCAACTCACAGCCGCTAAGAACGGTTTAGAGGATGCTCAAATCAACCTGTGCGGCGCGGTCACTGCTCACGCTGAAGCCAAGCGTGGGCTCGAGCTGCGTGAAGCCCTGAAGCCGTGTGAAGGCGTTGACGGTAAGAACGATAAGGAGCGGACAGCCAAGCTTAGGCTCGAGCTGGGTGCTGAGTATGCGGCGCTCGCTGAAGCTGAGGACGCCTTAACTGAAGCCCGGTGTGCGTTTGAGGGAGCACGGCTCGAGTGGGATTTGTGCCGGTATCAGCTGCGGGTGCTCGAGCCCTTCAGAGAAGCGGCGTAAGCGGCCTGATAAAGAGAAGCCCCGGTTAAGTGCCGGGGCTTAACAGTTGACATTGCCAAGCAAAATCCAACGCTTATCGCGCGGTTGTTTTTTATTTAGGTGAGGTTCAGCTTGCATTCGTGCCGGTATAAGTTCCTCGACCATTTCCTTATGTGCGAGATACTCCTCTACAGCCTTGGGAACTATAGAGAAGTCCTTATTAGCGGAAAAAACAAATCTGTGAGCCTGTATGACTTGCACCTCATTCCACCTGTCCGCATCACTCTGACCCAGCAATTCTTGACCTGTAATCCCTTTTCTGTCGGGAGTAATGAACAAGTCGAGATGGGGCGTGAGTGGAAACACAAACATCATAGGCGGGTGGTCTTCCACAATCTCATCTGTATAGAAGTGGACTTCCCCCATTAGAGTCAAGCTGTACAAACTTAGCGCGTCCCAATCGTCGTCGCTAGCGGGAACAGCTAGCGGGTACAAGAGCAAAGGGCTATCTGAGGTCAAGCGGAAAACATCTTCTCGGTACCTCTGTACACTCCATTCCATACTTACAAGCCTTTGTACCAGCTTTGGAACCGACATCTGTAGTGATTGCGCCTGTTTTACGGAGGGGTTCTCGGCAAGGTATTTCAACATTTCCATGAACTTATCGCTCACCTTGCCCTGCCTATAGCTTTCCATATCGTGCCCTATCTCGTCAGCTATTCGGTTGAAGTGCTCAAGCTCTGTGTCAAGTTCTGCCATACGAGCGGCCTGCTGCTCCGGTGGCAGTTGAAGAGCCGCAAGGCGACGAGTTGCGAGGTCAATACGCTCCCTTGAGAGCATTGCTTCTATATCAGGAACCGTGTACTGGCTGTTTTCCTTTATGAAGTCCTCAAAGTATTGTGGGTTATCTTTAGCGGCATCTAAAAGGCTCTGTGTGCTTTCTGACTGTAGACCGCGAAACTTGCTAGTGCGGTGGTGCTGAGTGGACAGAAAGAGTGCTAAGTCATGTAGGTCAGAGTAAGTTAGACCGTCCGTAGTTTTTGCTTCTATCAGCTTTTCCAGTAGTGGTGCGGCACGGTTCTCGAGAGCCGTTAAGCTATCGTCAATAATCTGAGGTTTTTCACCTGTGATTCGGTAAAACCAGTCCTCCGACGCGATGTCCTCAACCATTTTATCGCCTATGTATCGGTCTTTTCCCTTAAAGTATGTGTGTACACGTTCTTTACCATTACGGGATTCAGGAGTCTTGAACTGCTTGAGATAAAACTGAGGCACGTAATGCTGATTTTTTCCACCCATTAGATACTTTAGCGTTTTGGCGTCTCATGAAAAAGCCCCGGTTAGATGCCGGGGCTCTTCTACGTGGTTTTCAGCTACTCGAGCAGCTCGGCGGGCAAGTCGCGTAAATGTTCACAGCGGGCGATGTTACGCCAAACTGCACAAGCGTGACGTGTCGCTTCAGAGCAAGGCTCGGCGTGTTTTGTGCAGGTCGGAAGGAATTCAGGTGGTGATTCGGGCAACGGGCCTCGAGCGTAACGTTCCCAGACTCGAGCGTGATAGGGCTCCGAGGTTTCAAAGCTCAGTGTAAAGCAGCATAACGAGTTGGGGTCGGGCGGTAGTGAACTGGTTAAAGCGTTGATGCGATTTTTGAGGCTCACTTATCATCTCCTTGGGCGACGCGGGCCTCGAGTTCAGTGAGGCGTTGCTCGAGTGTTTCGGTTTCGTAAACCCCCCGGTATGCGGCTGAACTCTGACTTACGGCGTGAACTGCACGCAGTCTGACCTGCGCATCATCGTGGTCTAAGAGGTCCGCAGCGGTCACAATCGCGTGCCAAAGTTCTTTTTTAAGTGCGGCAAGGTCGCCGGGTTTACCGCGTCGCTTACGGCGTTTTTGTGTAGCCACAACACCTTACCCCCCCCGGCCTCAGGCTACCCGCGCTGACCAGGGCTGCGCGGCAAGTGGCGCTGGAGGTCGCTTTTTATCCTGCTCACCGTTGGCTGACGGCGTGGTGGGTTTAAGTTGAGCGTCGTCGCACCCGCTTGAATCTGTGAGACGCAGCTTGCCACCAAGCTCATGACTTGGGCGTGTTCGTGAGGCGTCTTGTCGGTTGAACCACGGAGCGACTCAAAGAGGATTTGAGCATCTGTAAATGCGGGTGTGTTCGGGCAGTTCACAGAAGCGCAGGCTAAAAGGTCGCGTAAAGCGCCGTTGCGTTCGACAGTTTGTTCGTTCATTTGAATCTCCAAAAGGTATGAGAGGCGAAGGGTTGACGGGCGGATTAGGGGCGGGGCGGTGGGTCGCGGCCTCTTGGTTCAGCGTCGTCTATGGGCAACATCGCAGCGCCGCAACGGGTGCAGACGATGGCCTCGAGTTTTATGCCGGTCATGGCCTCGTTTCCGCAGGAACAGCGGTAACGGTGCGTGAGCGCGTCAATGCTGAGTGCGTCGCCAGTCTTGATAGGTGCCAGCGCGGTTTTGCGGAATAAGGGCGGCTGCTTTACGCCGGGTTTTGCTTTCGTGCTCATGCGGACCCGCCTATCATCCGGGCGAAAGTCGCTGAAGTCGCCAGGGTGTGCAGCCAAGCGGCGTCTTTTACGTCTAGTTTTTGCCGGATAACCTCAACTTTGCGCGGTCCGAAGTTGTCGAGACGGCCTTGCTCGAGCAGCTGAGCGAGGCGCTGCACGGGGTCGTCAGGGCGGCACACACTTTTCTCTTTAAGGGTATCTCTAAGCAAAAGTGTGTGCCGTTTTTTCAGCGTTCTACACGCGATTTCTAATGTCTCTGCCTCGAGTGCGTAGGTGCCGGAGTGACTATCACCGGTGCGTTTTTGCTTGAGCCCCAACGCCTTCAGCCACGAGCCGACGTAGCGCACAAGGTTTTCTTTGAGGCGGGCCGCGTCGGGTAGGGCGACCGCGCCGACGAGCCACGAGCGGTTCTGTTCTATCCACAGCTGCAAAGGCCCCAGCGCCGCCAGGTCGTAACGGGGTAAGTCGAGCTGCGCGACTTTACCCGCCAGCACCAGCCGCGCCGCCGCGCCGAAACCAACAGCCTGAAGCACACGGCTGTAAAGTTCGTGCCGTGCCGTCAGGGGTCGCCGGTCGGCTTCCAGGGGTCGCTTCTCTGCCTCGGCCAGCTCACGGGCCAGCAGCCCCTCATTGGTGTCGAGTGCCAGCTCGAGCCGTTCAAGCTGTCCTTGGTAGCGCCCGCGCCGGTCAAACTCGAGCATCGTTCTCAAGTCGTCGCCGATGCTGAGCTTGTAAAAGTCGCTCACTCGGTAGCGTTCACACGCAGCGCGGTCGTCGCGGCCCACATAGCCGCCGCCGTCAACGCGACGCCGCAGCTCCCGCGCCGCCTCTGGCGACAGCTCCCGCGCCGCCTCTACGCGGTCGTAATGCTCACCGTCGGCAAGTTCCCGCGCCGCCGTCGCCAGCCCTGTATGTTCAGGGTCGGAGTTTAAGAGTTCAAAGCTGAAGCCCTGCAACGCGGCCAACCTTAAAAAGTTCAGTCGGTAAAACGCTTGTACACGTTGCTCACTCAGCTCGACCTCGTGCTTGAGCCGGTTGTAACTTGCCTCTGTCGGCGTCTTGGGTTTCATACGCGAATACTTTGCCGCCAGGTCTACACGTTCGGTTCGTACCGCTGGGTCGAGCCATATGTCATAACCGCACGGGGTTCGCACTCGCCAGAGTGCTTGCAGGGCGTCCTCCGGGGTGCCGACGGTGCCATAAAAGAGCCCCAAGACGTGCCCGAAGTAACCGCTCTCGAGACTGACGCCGGTCCGCACGGTCGGGCTGCACACGAGCGCAGCTAACCCTTCAGCCTTGGCGTTCGCTTCTAGGTCACGCATAAAGGCGGCGTCATCGCCGACGTGCTCACCGGTCAAGACGCGGACGCGCCGCCCTTGATTCCGCAGATGCGCCCCTAACGCTTCGGCCTCGAGCTTGGAATTGGTCATCACGAGCGCCGGGGCAGTGAGCGTGAAGAGCGCCCCATAGACGCCGTTTTTAGTTTCATGCACCCGCAAGGTGCGGCCCTGTCCGACTGGCTGCGCGTGGGCTCGCCAGGTAACGCGCTCGCACGGTCTCGCCAGCTCAAGCAGCTCGCGGGTGAGCTTCCCGGCGTCGGCGTCAAGGCACACCACCCGCGCCGCTTTCTGGACGAGCAACGTAAGCGCCTCTAAGACGCCCGCACGATTAGAAATGTGCTCCCCGGTCAAGGCCCGCACAAGCTGTTCACTCTCGTCAATGACTACCAGGTCAAACCGTGCCAGCACGCCGTTCTCGAGCAGCCGAGGCAGCGAGTTTAAGCAGATGCTCAAGCCAGGTATCGCGGTCAAGTGACGCCGGTGCAGCTCATCGGCGTAGGACTCAAGCCCCAGCCGCCGTGCCGCGTTTTCAGCCAGGGCCGCACTGTGCGAGACATACAGCACCCGCTCACCTGCTCTTAGAGCCGCGTCTACCTGCTCGGCTGTTCGTTCGGTTTTGCCGGTTCCATGCGGTGCTCTAAGAACCGTGGCCCCCGGCCCGAAGGTTTGCGCCGGTAGGTAGCGTCCCCGTGAAGCGCCGCGCCGCGTTAGAAGCTGCTGACGGCGACGACGCTCAGGGGCAAAGGCGAGGGCCGGGTCTGGGTTGACCGGGGTGCTGAGCTGCGCTCGCACCGTCTCTAATCCTTCGCATATCTGAAGGTCGTTAAAGTCGGTGGGCTCGCTGGTCAACTCACGAAAAACTGGTGAGGCTACTTTGCAGCGGTACATAAGCGCCGCCCGGTGCGCCTTCTCTAAGCCCGCGTTCCCGGCCTCCGGTTTGTTAAAGCGGTCGTCGTCGGCGGCGATACTCAGCCGCAGCTTGTTACGGTTCGGCTCGAGCCCTCTTAGAGCTTTAGCAACCGGCGCGAGACTACCGGCGCTAAAACACGCCACCACCGCGCCGCCGGTCGCCTCGTGCACGGTGAGCGCGGTTGCGAAACCTTCAGCCAGCCAGAAGTGGCCGGTAGCAATGGCTGCCTGTAGATCAACCGCCCCAACGAGCGCCACCGCGCCCCGTGTGCTGCCGCCTTTGGCAAAGCGTTTCGCGCCGTCGTTATAAATGGTCTGAACACTCACCGGCTCGAGCGTGCCCGCGCTGGTAAGGCGTGACATACGGACCGCGATAGAGCCGCGTCCGTAGCGGATGGCCGGACACGCCGCTGCTACGGACGCGACGTTCTTACGCTCCAGGTAGCGGCTCGAGCCCGATGTATTTAAGCTCTGCCAACGTTCCAGTGCCGCGTCAGCCTTGCCGACTGCAAGCACCTTGCAGGGTGTTTGTAGGGCAGATTTTGCAGTGAAGCGCCGCTTTACCGGCAGCTCGTCTGAGTCTGAGAGGCCCGCCCGCGCCAGCAGGTAGCGCCGCGCCTCATCATCCGGGTAGTCCAGCAACTCGGTTAAAAGTCGCCAGACACCGTAAGACTCGCTGCTTACATGGTCGGTGAGAGCGTGAGCGCCCACAAATACGTTCGGGTCGCTCGAGCCGCGCCAGAACGCCGCGCAGCGGTCGCCCGTTACCCTGACGTCGTGCTCCCGTAGGACGCTTTTAAGGTCGTTTGCCGGATGCTCGAGAGCAAGGTTGAGCGGGGTCACGATACGGCCCCCTCAAAAAGTTCTGGCTGACTCGAGGGTCTCACTTTGGCTGTTGGAAACACGACCGGGAGTGGCGCGGCTGTGAACTGAAACTCGTTCCAAACGAGATAAAGAGTAAGTCGAGCAGCCTCAAGCGCCTCCCAGTCTCTCAGCTTGGCGACGCGCAAAATCTCTTGGGCGGCGGCATGGATTTGCAGGCGGTAAGGCTCTGCCCGTTCGCTCCCGAACAGCTTGAACGCCCGAACGACATCAGCGTCAGGTATCCTCACCCGCGCCGGGTCTCTCGGCTTTTCCTCCGTAAGCTTCACCCAGCGGCGGGCGAAGTACACCGTGCGCTGAACTCCCGGAGGAGTCGGGCTTTGGGCTAGACGCTTATACACGCTCGCACGAGTGACAAAGCAGCGACGCCCTGGTTCTGTTGGGATGGCCTCGAGCTTGCCGCGCAGCATGAGCTGAAGAACGCGGGTACGGCTCACACCTAACAGTTGAGCAGCTCCACTTGTGCCGCAAAGTTCAGAAATCATGAGCCCACTCCAAAAAGCAGCTCGAAAAGCTGGATGCGGTCCAAAACCTGGCCGCAGTGTTCGCAGGTTGCAGAACAGGTAGGGTCGTCAGGGATTAAATTGCAGCTGCGGGCGTAGGGACAAACGTCGTCAAGTGATATGCTCGTGGTGTTGGTTTGCTTAACGTGTTTTGCCCTCGCCGCGCCCTGCTCAGGTGCGGCTTTTTTCATTAGCCGTTCCCGTCTTTCAAAAATCTTTCAATTTCGGATTTCGGAATCAATACACGCCGTCCGGCTTTGACGGTGCGAATAATTCCCGGCTTGCAAAGCCGCTCGTGCATCGTGACGTACGAAACGCCCAGCCTCTCGGCTGCTTCTGATTTTGAATAGGCGTCTCGGCTTTCGTCTAGTTTTTGGGTGGTCATCGGGAGTCCTTAACCGTTGCGGTTGGCGGCCCCGTTTTGCGGATTCCCTCGTGTGCTGCTCTACTTACTTTTTTTATAAGAAAGTAGTGTACAATCAGCTAACGGCTTAGCCGTAACGAGTTCGCAGAGCGGGCTTGGCTTTTTGGGAGAACGGGTGCGTTTCAGTTTGCCGACCTAGCGCAGTCCGTTCTTTTTTGTCTAAAAATCTCCTTACTCCGCATGATTCAGCGGTGCTACACATAAGTATACCCGATTGACAAACGAAACGAGAAGTCACCTTTTCAAAATCCGCTCGAGCCACAACGCAAAACGGACCACCGGCCCGTGCTCCCTCGTCTCGGCTGTCTCACGCGCTGCCGCCTCTACCTTGTCGAGCTGTTTAATCCGCTTGGCAGTTTCGGGCTCTACCAACTGAGAAGCCTCGAGCCGCTCGAGCAGCTCCCGGATACCCTGCAACTCACCCAGTAGCGGGGCGTTAGCGGCGGTTTGTGCCTTGGTGAGCGCATCTATTAGGGTGTCGCTACCCTGTGCGCTACCTTGTGCCAGGGAGACTGGCGCGGCCTCAATCGGCTTGTCGAGTGCTTGCTTAACGGCGGTTTTAACGTCAACCGAAGTTTGCATGACGAGGGCTCGAGCTTGCAAAAGCACCTTGACCTGCTGCTCAGTAAACAGCCGCCCGTCCCGACGATGCACGGTAATCTCGTCGCCGCTAACGGTTTCGTAGGTTGAGGCGTAGCGCCTTAGCATAGCCGCACCTAGTCCCAAACTAGAGGCAACCTCACGAGCGGTGTAAAGATGTTCGGATTCTCCGGGCTGTTCTGCCATCTGACGCGCACCCTAGCACGTCGCTACTGGGTGAGTAGCGGAATAGATAGCACTCATATTTGGTAGTCGTGCGGCGCTACGCGGTGCGCTATGTAGTTGCGCGTAGTGAGTAGTGAGAATTGTGGTTCTCCAAAATAGATCCTGAAATAACCACTTACAGTTAGAAATCTCTAGATATATCTAAGGAAGTGCTCCAATATGTTTTAGTTGCTAAGAAATATAGCTCAAGAAATCATTCCCCAAATCAGTAAACTCCACCAAGCAGAATTTGCTCGAGTACGGTATAGGGACTTCAAACTGTGTTTCAGGAGTGCGTCTGGTAAAGGTGTCAGGGAAGTCTACCAGGCCATAAGAGCGTAATTCTTTCAGCAAACGTACATAGATCATCATGTCATCCCCAAAGTCAGGCAGTTCTCGCTCTAAGTGGGCTATAGTGTTTCTTCCCTCATACCCTGTACCATCATCAGTAGATGAATCTTGATAATAAACTTTTGTCTTTGAGGGGAAGACCAGAGCTTTCAAAAGATTTACGTGTGAAACGGTAAGGTCGTCAATTAGCCGGAGATATATAAACTGGAGGTCTTCTTTAGCAGAACCCTGCAGTGCAGATTTTCGTACAGCATTGGACAGCATTTGTAATTTTTCTTCGTTGTGCGTTTGCAGTGCTATTGTAGACGCTTTGAACACAGCACTGATGAACATTTCATTATCACCGAGAGGTTGAGCTTCTAAATTGTCCGTCCTCTCCTGAAGATCTTCTACTACATCGCTTAGGTAAGCCAACCATTTTTCTCTTCGACGCTCGATAGGTGGACCTAGAAGCTGGGTCATAACAGCTGATATAGAACCACCAACAATTGGGAGAGATGAAAGTGCTACTTGACTTGCTGTATAGGTGATATCCCTTATATCTTTTTTAGGTTTGTCCACAGGTATCTACTCCTACTCATAAGTTTTAGCCCCCATCAACCCGAAGTGCCGTTTGTCGAACATCACCATCCGTAAGTTGAGCCGTACCGCCATTGACGCTATCGTTGCGTCAATGAGTGAGATGCGCTGATCACTGAACCGCTCTAAAGTAGCGCAGCACTGCGGCGGCCCCAGCGGACAAATTACAATCATGTTCATAGACCGGACGGTCCAGTAATGTCAGCCGGTCGTACCATTCTTCGCAGCGTTTATACCGCGCCCTCCTGATGTCGTCAAAATTTTGAGTTCTGACGAGCCGCAGGTAGGACAGACAAGCCAGTCGGCATCTGAGCATTTAGGCGGTCAGCGGTTCGGTTTTTCAACGGTCGGGTTTGCGGTCATTCCGGCTTCGGCCTTGAGCTCCGACTTAAGCTCGAGCACAAGCCCAACAGTTTCACCTTTGCTGTTTCGGTTAGCTTTCATATATCCGGCGTTCTCATCGGCCCTGATAAGTATTTCGATCAGGTTTCGGAGCCGTGCGGCCTCGCGACGCAGTTCTCTACTGCTGAGCCACGCAATTACCGCGCTGATAGTACCGCCTAGAACAACCCCAAGGAGCATGGATAAAAAAGCTTCTACATCCATCATTGACCCTTTGACCGCTTGCTAGCTATCCGGTACACGTCGCGCTTATCGCCTGCCTTACGGATACCGATAACCAAGACTGTCACGACACCCTGACGCACTGATATTTCGTAGACCGCTCGGTAACGCTGTCCAGCTAGGCGGATGGTGTAGCGGTCCTGAAGATTACCGGTTAAGGGTTTGCCCCGTTTGGCGGGTTCGGTCTCGAGGCGCAAAAGCCCGGTAGAGATTGCTTTACGGGTGCGCTTGTCGGTGATGGCGAGAAGGTCGGTTTCAGCGGCGCTGCTGAGTTCAACAATAAAAGTATTCATATCCCGACGTTAAAGATTGGTGTGGGGGGAAACGACGCGGCGTTCAAAGCTCTAGCTCGGCCATGATTTCGCGTAGCGGCCTCGAGGCTGTCTCACCCGCTTCGTGTTGCCGCACACGCTCTAAGATGTCCGGGAAATCGTTTAGCACGGCGTCCGTTTCAGGGTCGCCGGTATAAGGCACGCCCGCGGCGGTGAGTTCGGCGCGTCCCGGCTCCACTCTCTCTAAAAGGTCGTCAAAGCTTACCTGCTCACCGGTGAGCTGCTCGAGCGCGTCAATCACCGCCGCAAGGGTGTTGAGGTCGAGGCGCTTCATATCGCCGCGTGCAAGGGCGTAAACACTTCCCTGGGCAGCGCGGCCCTTCGCTGTCTGTACTAACCGGTAGGTGCTCAGGTCGTGGGCGTCTAAGTAATCGTCAAGTCTTATGCGGATGTCCATACTACAGATAGTAGCATTACTAACAGCTATTGACAAGTATTACAGGATGTTGTAGTATAGAGACAGCTAAGGGCAACGCCTGAGAAACGATTAACCCTTAGCTAGAAACGGAGTTCCAAATGCAGAATATCACCCTTAACAAAATCGCAGGCGCAAGCTACCGCACCCACGCTTTTAAGGTCTACAACGTTTGCCGTAACGGTGAGGTCGTCGGCACCGTTGAGTCTGACTTCGGGCTCGGCTGGAATGTTAAAGATGCTGAGCTGAACCAAGTCAGCCGTCACAGCACGATTAAAGCAGCGGTACGCGTCGCGGGACGGGCTCTTTAATGAGCCCCTTCTACTTTGCCGATGTCGAGATGTACAGCGACCGTGAAGAGGACTTACAAGCTTTATACGCAGAACTGGCTGAAGAGGATGGGGCAGAGGATGAGCTGCCCCCTATCATTCAAGACGAGCTGCCTGACTATGATTTTTGGGGAGAGGCGGCATGATTGCCCCTCTCTTATCTCAACTCACAGCCGCTAAGAACGGTTTAGAGGATGCTCAAATCAACCTGTGCGGCGCGGTCACTGCTCACGCTGAAGCCAAGCGTGGGCTCGAGCTGCGTGAAGCCCTGAAGCCGTGTGAAGGCGTTGACGGTAAGAACGATAAGGAGCGGACAGCCAAGCTTAGGCTCGAGCTGGGTGCTGAGTATGCGGCGCTCGCTGAAGCTGAGGACGCCTTAACTGAAGCCCGGTGTGCGTTTGAGGGAGCACGGCTCGAGTGGGATTTGTGCCGGTATCAGCTGCGGGTGCTCGAGCCCTTCAGAGAAGCGGCGTAAGCGGCCTGATAAAGAGAAGCCCCGGTTAAGTGCCGGGGCTTAACAGTTGACATTGCCAAGCAAAATCCAACGCTTATCGCGCGGTTGTTTTTTATTTAGGTGAGGTTCAGCTTGCATTCGTGCCGGTATAAGTTCCTCGACCATTTCCTTATGTGCGAGATACTCCTCTACAGCCTTGGGAACTATAGAGAAGTCCTTATTAGCGGAAAAAACAAATCTGTGAGCCTGTATGACTTGCACCTCATTCCACCTGTCCGCATCACTCTGACCCAGCAATTCTTGACCTGTAATCCCTTTTCTGTCGGGAGTAATGAACAAGTCGAGATGGGGCGTGAGTGGAAACACAAACATCATAGGCGGGTGGTCTTCCACAATCTCATCTGTATAGAAGTGGACTTCCCCCATTAGAGTCAAGCTGTACAAACTTAGCGCGTCCCAATCGTCGTCGCTAGCGGGAACAGCTAGCGGGTACAAGAGCAAAGGGCTATCTGAGGTCAAGCGGAAAACATCTTCTCGGTACCTCTGTACACTCCATTCCATACTTACAAGCCTTTGTACCAGCTTTGGAACCGACATCTGTAGTGATTGCGCCTGTTTTACGGAGGGGTTCTCGGCAAGGTATTTCAACATTTCCATGAACTTATCGCTCACCTTGCCCTGCCTATAGCTTTCCATATCGTGCCCTATCTCGTCAGCTATTCGGTTGAAGTGCTCAAGCTCTGTGTCAAGTTCTGCCATACGAGCGGCCTGCTGCTCCGGTGGCAGTTGAAGAGCCGCAAGGCGACGAGTTGCGAGGTCAATACGCTCCCTTGAGAGCATTGCTTCTATATCAGGAACCGTGTACTGGCTGTTTTCCTTTATGAAGTCCTCAAAGTATTGTGGGTTATCTTTAGCGGCATCTAAAAGGCTCTGTGTGCTTTCTGACTGTAGACCGCGAAACTTGCTAGTGCGGTGGTGCTGAGTGGACAGAAAGAGTGCTAAGTCATGTAGGTCAGAGTAAGTTAGACCGTCCGTAGTTTTTGCTTCTATCAGCTTTTCCAGTAGTGGTGCGGCACGGTTCTCGAGAGCCGTTAAGCTATCGTCAATAATCTGAGGTTTTTCACCTGTGATTCGGTAAAACCAGTCCTCCGACGCGATGTCCTCAACCATTTTATCGCCTATGTATCGGTCTTTTCCCTTAAAGTATGTGTGTACACGTTCTTTACCATTACGGGATTCAGGAGTCTTGAACTGCTTGAGATAAAACTGAGGCACGTAATGCTGATTTTTTCCACCCATTAGATACTTTAGCGTTTTGGCGTCTCATGAAAAAGCCCCGGTTAGATGCCGGGGCTCTTCTACGTGGTTTTCAGCTACTCGAGCAGCTCGGCGGGCAAGTCGCGTAAATGTTCACAGCGGGCGATGTTACGCCAAACTGCACAAGCGTGACGTGTCGCTTCAGAGCAAGGCTCGGCGTGTTTTGTGCAGGTCGGAAGGAATTCAGGTGGTGATTCGGGCAACGGGCCTCGAGCGTAACGTTCCCAGACTCGAGCGTGATAGGGCTCCGAGGTTTCAAAGCTCAGTGTAAAGCAGCATAACGAGTTGGGGTCGGGCGGTAGTGAACTGGTTAAAGCGTTGATGCGATTTTTGAGGCTCACTTATCATCTCCTTGGGCGACGCGGGCCTCGAGTTCAGTGAGGCGTTGCTCGAGTGTTTCGGTTTCGTAAACCCCCCGGTATGCGGCTGAACTCTGACTTACGGCGTGAACTGCACGCAGTCTGACCTGCGCATCATCGTGGTCTAAGAGGTCCGCAGCGGTCACAATCGCGTGCCAAAGTTCTTTTTTAAGTGCGGCAAGGTCGCCGGGTTTACCGCGTCGCTTACGGCGTTTTTGTGTAGCCACAACACCTTACCCCCCCCGGCCTCAGGCTACCCGCGCTGACCAGGGCTGCGCGGCAAGTGGCGCTGGAGGTCGCTTTTTATCCTGCTCACCGTTGGCTGACGGCGTGGTGGGTTTAAGTTGAGCGTCGTCGCACCCGCTTGAATCTGTGAGACGCAGCTTGCCACCAAGCTCATGACTTGGGCGTGTTCGTGAGGCGTCTTGTCGGTTGAACCACGGAGCGACTCAAAGAGGATTTGAGCATCTGTAAATGCGGGTGTGTTCGGGCAGTTCACAGAAGCGCAGGCTAAAAGGTCGCGTAAAGCGCCGTTGCGTTCGACAGTTTGTTCGTTCATTTGAATCTCCAAAAGGTATGAGAGGCGAAGGGTTGACGGGCGGATTAGGGGCGGGGCGGTGGGTCGCGGCCTCTTGGTTCAGCGTCGTCTATGGGCAACATCGCAGCGCCGCAACGGGTGCAGACGATGGCCTCGAGTTTTATGCCGGTCATGGCCTCGTTTCCGCAGGAACAGCGGTAACGGTGCGTGAGCGCGTCAATGCTGAGTGCGTCGCCAGTCTTGATAGGTGCCAGCGCGGTTTTGCGGAATAAGGGCGGCTGCTTTACGCCGGGTTTTGCTTTCGTGCTCATGCGGACCCGCCTATCATCCGGGCGAAAGTCGCTGAAGTCGCCAGGGTGTGCAGCCAAGCGGCGTCTTTTACGTCTAGTTTTTGCCGGATAACCTCAACTTTGCGCGGTCCGAAGTTGTCGAGACGGCCTTGCTCGAGCAGCTGAGCGAGGCGCTGCACGGGGTCGTCAGGGCGGCACACACTTTTCTCTTTAAGGGTATCTCTAAGCAAAAGTGTGTGCCGTTTTTTCAGCGTTCTACACGCGATTTCTAATGTCTCTGCCTCGAGTGCGTAGGTGCCGGAGTGACTATCACCGGTGCGTTTTTGCTTGAGCCCCAACGCCTTCAGCCACGAGCCGACGTAGCGCACAAGGTTTTCTTTGAGGCGGGCCGCGTCGGGTAGGGCGACCGCGCCGACGAGCCACGAGCGGTTCTGTTCTATCCACAGCTGCAAAGGCCCCA
>CBDCKW010000009.1:0-2930000 GCA_965218435.1 Truepera sp.
CTACTTCTTGGCCCTCTTGTCCCCACCGGGCCACCACCTCGAGCACATTGCGTGATTCACTGACCCGGTAGAGCGCCCCGGCAAAGGGTTCAAATAAAGTTGGGGCGAAGCGTTCAGTGACCCCGTACGCCTCGTCTGCGGTTTTACACGTCTGCAAGGTGCTGCTAAACTCGCCGAGCTTTGCGTTTTGCCCCTCCCTTTCGCTGAGTCTATCGGCCATGCGGTTAAAGTCTTCAGCGAGCGGGCACAGTTCGTCGTGCGGCGGCAGCGCGAGGCGGCGTTCGAGCTGCCCCACCGAAACCGCCTTGACGACCGTTCCGAGTTGCCTGAGTGAGTGCTCGAGCTGCCGCTGCCGCTGCAAGGTAAGCAGTAAGCTCATCAGCGCCGCAAATAAAGGCCCGATAAACGCGACCCACTGCGTTCTCCGCGTGTCGGCCCCGTTAGCCGCGAGTGTCCGGGCGAGCGTTTCATCCACCCGACCCGACAAGTCGGCGACCCGCGCCCGAATCTGGTCAACGAGCTCTTTGCCTGCGCCCGCCCGAATCAGCGCAGTGACCCCCGCTTCGGCGGTTTCAGCAGTTGTCGCCAGCTCCGCCAACGTGTCGTCAAGGCTTTGGGCACGCCCTAGATTTAGTCCCGTTAACGGCGCACCCTGCCGTGATTGCAGCTGAGACTGCTCCCTTCTAAACGCTCCAACTTGCGCCGCAACTTGACCGGCAGCGGCGCGTACAGCGGTTAGTTGTGGCCCCCGAACGCCTGAAGCCAGCGCCCGCTGCAGTTGCCGCTCCGTTTCGGCCAACTGCAGCTCGACTAGGTTACCCAAAACAGGATTACCTAAAACAGGGTTACCTAAAGTGGAGCGACCCAGCGCAGGGTTCGCGGGCGCTGTTCCCGTCAAACCGTAACGCAGCGCATTTATCCGGGCGCGGGTAAACGCACTGCTGGCCGCCCGTAACTCGCTGCTGAGGTCTACCGGGGTTCGCCTGCGTGCGGCGACGACGACCCCCGCAATCTCCCGCTGCCAGCGTTCAAACAGCGCGTCAATCTTGTTCAAGGTTTGTTGACTCTGGGTGTCCGTAAGGGCGTCGCGCAAGCTCGAGAGCGCCACGCCGAAATTAACGGTGCTCGAGCTGTACGGTTCTAAAAATACCTCGTTACCGGTAATGGCGAAGCCGCGCTGCCCCGTTTCGGCGTCGATCACAGTTTTAATCAGCGCGTTGAGGTCACCCGAGGCCCGACTTGCCTCCGTAACGTCGGCGACGCTCCGGTTGTACGTCCTGACAATTTGAAACACGACGATTGAGGTAAACAGGGCCAGCGCCAGCGGCACCATAAACCCGACGATGATGCGCCGCTTCACCTCTGCCCCGCCAGCTGAATTCGGTAGGCGCTGCTCACGTTGCGAGTGTAGCAACGCCCGAATGGAGCCGTCGCACCAATATTTCACAGCATAGAAGAGCCTGAGATGAGGTGACGAATCTCTCTCAGGCTTGGGATTAAGCGGTTTTAGCGCAGGGTTTTAAGGGCTTGCTCGAGCTGTAGCTCTGAGGATGAGCCTTGCGAACTTGGTGTTACTGGTGGAAAAGTCGTGGGCAAATCTGTAAGAATTATTTTGAAAGTACCGTTTAGCGGGCCGTTTGTAACGTTATCAAGTGACTGTCCTGGTCCCTCGAAAACTGGACGACCTTGCTCATCAGCCGTAAGTGTGCCGTCATCATCAATTGCCTGGTAGGTGGGAACAGCATCGTTGGCGCTATCAAGACGATACATAAGAACCGTTAATTGGTTCTTGCCATTGGTGCCAAGCAATACACCACCGTCTATCTGGTCGTAGCACACACCTTGGTTGCACTCTTGGTAGAATCCAAACCCAGCATTAGGTATGCTCGGTATCACCTGGACAATGCTAAAGCGCCCTTCGTCAAAAAATTCGTTGCCCCCACTTTGCTGCCAGCTCCAAGCCCACTCGCCATAGTAAGGAATATTGTCAGTAGGTGGTGTTGGGGGAGGATTAGTAGGCACACCTCCACCTGGTAAGCCCGGTATACCACCAGGTAGACCGCCCGGCGGGTTCGTAGGCGTACCTGGATTCGTCGGCGGGTTTGGGTTGGTCGGTGGTTTGACAGGGCTATTATTTCCGCACGCTGCCAAGACGAGTAAAAAACTTCCGGTTAGTGCCAGCCGCATCAGCTTCATGTCACGCTCCTTAACCTTAGATGTTTTATCTACGTGAGTCTAGCAGATTCGTCTATGTTGCTGTTTGCTCGCCGGTCTAGTATAAGCGTATGAATGTTCAGATTTTTGGGACGCAGAAGTCCAAAGACACGAAAAAAGCTCTCCGATTTTTTAAGGAACGCGGTATCAAACCGCAATTTGTTGACCTGAGTACAGGTAAGACTGCGCCGGGTGAGCTAAAGCGGTTTGTGCAGAAGGTCGGTATAGACGGGCTGGTTGAAAAGGACTCGAGGGCGTATGGGGATTCGGGACTCGAGTCCTTGCGTCTCTCAGACGACGCGCTGTTAGAACGTCTGTTAGAAACCCCGGCGCTGCTTAAACAACCTCTGTTACGAAGTGGCACTACGGTTGAAATCGGCTGGAACGAAACCCTGTGGCGTGAGCTGTACGCGGCGGCCAAGGCGAACGCTTAAGGTGCGCGTGGTAGCTTAAGTTCGTGCGTGTTCTTTTTATCGGCGACGTTTTTAGCACTCCCGGTTACACCGCTGCGCTCGGCTACCTTGCGGAAGTTCGGGATGACTTTGACTTTATTATCGTCAACGGGGAGAACGTCGCGGGCGGGTTCGGCATTACGCGAAAGCACTTTAACGGCTTTTTAGATGCCGGGGCGGATGTAGTGACGCTCGGTAACCATACCTGGGACGCGCGTGACGTGTTTGAGGTGCTCGAGGAAACCCCGCGCCTCATTCGCCCGCTCAACTACCCGCCGGGTGCGCCGGGTCTAGGTCACACCACGCTGAGCACTCGTACCGGCGAACGCGTGACGGTGGTGCAGGCGCTGGGCCGGATTTTTCTACCGGCTTTGGATGACCCGTTTCGGGCACTCGACGAGTTTTTAGAAACTGTGCCGACAGACAGCACCGTCATTGTAGATTTTCACGCCGAAGCAACCTCGGAAAAGAAGGCAATGGGTGAATTTTTAGCGGGCCGCGTGGCGGCAGTTATCGGGACGCACACGCATGTGCAGACGGCTGACGAAATCATCAAACGCGGCACGGCTTACCTGACCGACGTGGGCATGACCGGGGTGCAAGATTCGGCGATCGGGATGCGGTTTGACGAGGTACTCTACAAGTTTACGACCGGTTTGCCCAAACGTTACAAACCTGCCGACGCGCCGGGGACGGTCTGCGCCGTCGGCCTAACGCTTTCTGGGGGCCGCGCCACAAGTATTGACCGGATTCAGTGGCGTGCGCCGGAAGCTGACTAGGTAGCGTCTCGAGCCTCGACGGTTCAGGTCATCGCTTGAGTTGGCTTATGTATAACTCCATCAATACCGTGTATATCGCCAGAACCCAGAGCCGTTTGCTTAAACTAGCCTATGACTTTCAAATTTTTACTCCTGAGCATTGTGATTTACGATGAGTAAAGCTGCTCACCCGCCGGACAACGATTTTGCTGCTTTACGGGCCGACGTTGACTTTTTGGGCCGCTCTTTGGGGGATGTGCTCCGCGAACTCGAGGGCGACGACTTTTTTAACCTCGTCGAGCGGGTGCGGGCACTGACTAAAGACATCCGGGCGAACCCGGAGCACACCGACAAGCGTGAAGAACTCAGTGGGGTGCTGGAAAACCTGCCGACGAGCGAGGCCGAACGGCTTTTACGGGCCTTTGCCGTTTATTTTCAGCTGATCAACCTAGCTGAAGAGATTCACCGCGTCCGCGTGAACCGGCTTCGTGAAGGGGAGGCGACGGTGGACGCGCCGCGCCGTGAGTCGGTGGCGGCGGCGGTCAAGTCACTCAAAGACCAAGGTTGGTCATATCGTGAGGTGCGGAGCTTTATCGAAGGTCTGGACATCCAACCAACCCTGACCGCGCACCCGACCGAGGTTAAACGTTACACCGTAAGGCTTAAGCTCGAGCGCGTCGCCTCACGGGTCCGTTCGCTCGGTGAACTTGCCTTGTCGCCGCAAAGTCGAGGGCGGCTCGAGGGTGAAATCTCAGCGGAAATCGCCTCGTTGTGGCGGACTCGGGAGCTGTTTACCGAAAAACCGACGGTCACCGATGAGGTCAAGGCGGCGCTCTACTATTTTCAGCGGTCGCTCTTAGAGGCGGTGCCGTATCTGATGGAAGATATGGAGGACGCGCTCAGGCAGTATTACGGCGCGGAGGCTGACGGGGAGCTGTTGCCGCCGGTCGTCAAATTTCGCTCGTGGATCGGTGGCGACCGTGACGGCAACCCGTTTGTCACACCCGAAATCACGCAGGAAGCTTACGGGCTGCAGTCAAACGTTGCGCTAAGCCGTCACCTCGCCGACTTAGACCTGTTGGTGCAAGAGCTCTCCGAATGGGGCGGCCGTACTGAACTGAGCGATGAGCTGGCCCAAAACCTCGCCGACATGGACCCGAACGCGGTGGCGACGCCGAGCCGCTTTGCCGGGGAGCCGTACCGCCGCAAACTCGCGGCGCTGCATAACACCTTGTCGCAAACCCTCGCCAAGCTTCAGGCCGATCCTGCTGGGAGTGACCTACCGGGAGAGGCTGCCGAGAGTTACCCGGACGGTTTGGCGATGATCGAGCGAAGCTTGGAGTACGGTCATGAGGGCCGGGTAGCGGAGGCGTTTGTGCGGCCGGTGCGTTACCGCGCGGCTGCCTTCGGGTTGTACCTCGCGGCGCTCGATTTACGCGAACACTCGAGGCTCCACGAAGAGGTGATGACCGACCTGCTGCGCTACGCGGGCGTCGCCGACGATTATGCCGCCTTAAACGAAGCAGAACGGGTTGCGCTGTTAGAAAATGAACTGACGACCAAACGGCCTTTAGCCCCCTACGACGCGCCGCTAGAAGACGAGACCAAACGGGCACTCGGCTTTTTGGCGGTGTTCCGGCGGTTGCAGCGGCGTTTTGGCCTCGGCGCGACCGGCTCGTACATCGTCTCGATGACAAATGGCGTTTCAGACATTTTAGAACCCCTCGTTCTGGCAAAACAGGCGGGCGTCTCCGAGATTGACGCGACCCCGCTGTTTGAAACTGTGGCTGACCTCGAGGCGGCCCCCGACATCTTGCGCGAGCTGTTTGCGCTCCCGGCCTACCGCGCCCACCTAGATAAGCGCGGCGTTCAAGAGGTGATGATCGGCTACAGCGACTCGAACAAAGACGCGGGTTTTTTGGCGGCGAACTGGGCACTCTACGAGGCGCAAGAAAAAATTGCCGAAGTCTGCCGTGAGGCTGGGATTCCGCTCCGGCTCTTTCACGGGCGCGGCACTTCAATCGGGCGCGGCGGCGGCCCTGCAGGGCGGGCGATTTTGGCGCAACCTCCCGGCTCGTTGGGCGGCCGGATGCGGCTGACCGAACAGGGCGAGGCGTTATCCGAACGCTACACCGATCCCGATTTGGCGCACCGGCATTTGGAGCAACTCGCGCACGCGTTTATCGTCTCGTCGGCGCGTGATGCTCGCAGTGACCTACCTGAACTGCCTGAGTCTTACCGTAAAGCACTCGAAAGGGCGGCGGCGGCAGCTAAGGGGGCGTATCGGGAACTGCTCGAGCGCCCCGGCTTTTTGGACTTTTATCACACGGTCACGCCCATCGAAGAGATCAGCCGCTTAAACATCGGCTCGCGTCCGGCGCGGCGCACGGGCGAACGCTCATTGGGCAGCCTGCGGGCGATTCCTTGGGTCTTCTCGTGGACGCAGACACGGGCGAACCTGCCTGGTTGGTACGGGCTCGGGACCGGACTCGCTGAGATTGACCTGGAGCTCTTGCAAGAGATGTATGGGTCGTGGCCCTTTTTCCGCACACTTTTAGACTTTGCGCAGATGAGCCTGGCCAAAGCCGATATGGAGATTTTTGAGACGTACCTGGGGCTTGTTTCAGATGAACTCAAAGACTTCGGCCCGCTGATCGAAGACGAATTTGCACGTTCAGTCGAGCAGGTCACTAAAGTAACCGGGCAGGCGCTGTTAGAGAGCGACCCGACGCTCCAACGCGGGATTGACCTCCGCAACCCGTATGTGGACCCGATCTCGTATTTGCAAGTTGAGCTGCTGTGCCGGTTGCGCTCGCTCCCCGAAGACGATGAAGCGAAAGAAGGGCTCGAGGAGGCTGTGATGCTGAGTCTCTTAGGGGTGGCTGCTGGGTTACGGAATACGGGTTAAAAGCCAAATCAGGTGCAGTTTAGAGGCGGCGAGTGGGCTAGAAGAGTACACTAAAACGTAGCTTGCTCGTCCTCTCACGCGCTTAAGGCGAGCGGCTTTTAGGATGGTAAGGTATGGATTTACTTTTAAGTGGTGGCCCGGTGCTGCTGGTTATCGTACTCCTCTCCGTTTACGCCCTGTACTTGTTTCTGACGCGGCTTTTTAAGCTCTCTAAGGAGCGCCCCGACTCAGACCGACTCATGGCGCGGGTGAACGCGGCGGTGTTGGGCCGCAACTTAGAGATGGCGATGATCGCCTGTGATCATCACGGCGGGCCGGTCGCGCGGGTGCTCAAAGCGGCGCTCGCCCGGATTCCGTATGGCCGTCCGGCGGTCGAGGCGGCGTTTCAAGAGGCGTATTTGAGTGAAGAACAGCATCTGACTAGAGGGTTGCGCCCGTTAGCGACCATCGCTCAGGTAGCGACGCTATTAGGGCTTTTGGGAACCGTTACGGGGATGATTCGGGCGTTTGCGGTCGTGTCGGCGCAGGGAACCGGCGACCCGGCGGCGCTCGCGGGCGGCATCGGTCAGGCGCTGATTACGACCGCAGCAGGGCTTTTTGTGGCGATTCCGACGGTTTTAGGACACAGCTATTTAGCGAGCCGCGTTGAAGGGATTTTGGTCGAACTCGAGCGTCGCCGTGAAGAGTTGATGGGCAACGTCGCGCAAGCCGTATCCCTAAAAGGCCGTGAAGCGGCGCGGAGCGGGGCAACGAAAACCGAAGCTACCCAAGCCAACACCTTCGAGCCGACGGTATGAATAATCTGGAACCGGCGTGAGCCGCGCCCGCCGCACCCGCGCCCTCGCTCAGACAGGGCCGCTCTTAGACCTCACGCCGATGGTAGACGTGGTGTTTACCCTGGTGATCTTTTTTATGGTCTCGACGACCTTTATCTCGCTCGAGTCGGGTCTGCCGGTTGATTTGCCGCAAGCCCAAACTGCTGCCCAGAACTCCGACCTGCCGACCGTGACGATTACCGGCGACGGCCGCATCTACCTCGCGGGGGCCGAGGTCACCGAGGCGTCTTTGGTCGCGTCGCTCCGGCCCATCTTGCAGTCGAGCGGCGCGACGACGGTCGTGATGCGCGCTGACCAAACGATTGAATACGGCCTGCCTGTGCGGGTCATGGACCTGATCAAACAAGCCGGGGCGCAGCGCGTCGCCATCGCTACCGGGGGCAACTAGTTGGCTACGAACCGACCTTCGGCGGGCCGTCGCCCACGTAAAGACCGGCGGCGCGGCGCGTTCGCCGATCTTTGGGGAGACCGAGAGCGGCGGCGGGCGCTGCTGCTTTCGGCGCTCGTTCACGCAGCCGTGCTGCTCGGCGCGGTGTGGGTATATGTCTCACCGCCCGAACCCGAGCCACAACTGTTGGTACTCGAGCTCACCCCACCCGAAAGCGGCACACCCGAGACCGCCGCTGCCGCAACCGGTGACCCGGCACCACAGGCCGCAGCGCCCCAAGTCGCTGGGAACGCCTCCCAGGACGCTGCAACTCGGGAAGCTGTCCCCTCCGCTGCCGCACCGACGCCGCCTGAACCTGTACCGCCAGCCGACCTAGCCCCAACTGAGCTGGCCGAGGTGCTCCCGCCCGCCGAGCAAGCGCCGCCCGCGCGTGCGCCGAGTCAGCCCGCCCCGAGTGCGCCGCTGCCGGTTCAGCCCCCGGCGACCACCCTGCCGGAGATCGAACCGCCCCAGGTCGCGCCTCAACCGCCACAAAGGGCGCTCGAGCTACCCAAGCCAAATCCCCAAGCTGACGTCGTACCTGCACGCCGCGTCGCGGTGACGCCGCAGGTTCAGGTGCCGCCCAGCGAACCCCTGCCGACGCCCGACGTAACCGCTGAACTGGCTCAGCAAGACATCACACTGCCCCAAGCGGAGGCCGAAGTTGCCTCGGCGAGCGCCATTCCGCAACCCGACGTCACCACCGAATTTGCTCAGCGGGACGTCACCTTGCCCCAAGCCAAAGCCACGGTCACCGCAGAGAGTCCTATCCCTCAACCCGACGTAACGACTGAATACGCGCAGCGAGACGTCACCCTGCCTCAAGCCCAAGCTGACGTCACCCCGGCGGGTGAGGTGCCGCAACCCGAGATTGAGGTCGAGTACGCTGCTAGAGATGTGCCGCAGCCTCAGGTGAGCGCCGCCGTCAGCGCGACAGAGGCCCTGCCGCAACCCGACGCGACGGTCCAAATCGTCTCGAGACCCGTCCCGCAGCCTCAGGCGGGTGCGGTTGTCGCACAGGCGCAGGCTGTTCCCCAACCTTCGGTCAGCGGTATTGTGACCCCGAGCGAACCGGTTCCCGAGCCGCGAGCGCAGGCTTCAGTCGCCCAAGCTCAGCCGCTCACTGTGACACCCGGTGTCGCCCTCAGTGACGCGGTGCCGGTGATAATGCCGAACGCCACTGCGACGGTGACGGCCACCGCTTCACCGCAAACTGCCCAGGCAGGAGCCGCCGACGCAGGTAACGGTGCGCGAAACGCGCAAGCAGCGGCGGCACCGGCCCCCACCGGTCAGGGTGCAGCGTCGGACGGCAGCGGCGCAGCTCCCTCGGGCGTCGCCAACGTGCAGAGTTTCGAGGTCACGGTAGAGCAACCCCTAGCCGTCTTGATTGACAACGCCGACGCCGCGTATCCGCAGCAAGGCTTGGTCGAAGCCTCGAGCGTTTTTGAGATGCCCGTCGAGGGTGGTCTGACCCGTCTGATGAGCATCTATACCCGAAATGACCCCGCACAGGTCGGACCGATTCGGAGCGCGAGAGATTATTTTCTCGAGGCCGCCCTAGCGATGAACGGCACGCTCGTTCACGTCGGCGGCGCACCGAGCGCCATGAACCGCATCGCCTCACAAAATCTAGCCACCGTAGACGCCCTACAAGACGGGGCGCTCTTCGCTCAAGCACCCGACCGCACCGCGCCGCACAGCACTTTTTCAACCGGTACGACACTGAGGGACGCTGTGGGACGCCTTCAAAGTAACGTGAGCGGGACGCTCTATACGCCGCCTGGAGACGCCCCGAACGTCTCCTCGGTAACCGTCAACTATTCGGCAGACTATACCAGCGGCTTTCGCTATTTGCCTGACCTCGACCAATACCGCTGGCTGAGGAGCGGCGCGGACGCGACCGACGCCGCCCAAAAAGCTGTCACCGCCGACGCGGTCGTTGTTGCCAAAGTCGTGGCGTTTCCCTACCCAGACGACCCGGAAGGGCGTCTTTATCTGCCCTACAGTGGCGGTGAGGCGACGCTCTACCTGCGCGGTAAGGCGGTTCCCGGCAGCTGGACACCCAAAGATGGGTTTACCTTTGTCGGGACGACGGGTGTCAAGGTTGACCTGACGCCGTTTAAGAGCTGGATTTTATTCGCGCCGGAGGAGGCGCAGGTCGCGGTGCAGTAGTTGCGTGACGGGTGCTTAAGTGGCGCGTGCCCCTCGAGCCCACTCGTCTGCCAACAGCCCGTAAACCGCATGGTCTACAAAACGGTCGGTAATCCAGTGGGATTGACGCCGGACGCCCTCGAGAGTAAAACCGAGGCGTTCAGGTACCGCGCGGCTACGACCGTTCTCAGCGCCGCACTGCATCTCAAGACGGTGCAACTGCTTGGCTTCAAAAAGATGCTCGGTGGCGCTTTCTACTGCCCTGGTAACGAGTCCTCGACCAACAAACGCTTCACCTAACCAGTAGCCTACTTCGGCATTTTTGTTCTGGCGGTTGATATACCAGCAGACGACGCCGCCCGCTAACTGGCCCGCGTTCCAGATGCCACAGTGAAAGCCGTCACCTTGCCCTAATTTGCCCTGAAACTGTTCTATAAAGGTCTTTACATCCGCCTCGCTCTGGAGTGCCGACGACCAGCGTAACCAGCGGTCTAGGTGCTGGCGGTTTTGAGTGATAAGCGTGTAAACCTCGTGTGTATCACCGAGTTCAAGGGGGCGAACAACCGTGGTTTCGTCCAGCTGCCACTGCATAATGGGCATAGTACGCCGTCGGTGCATTCGTTGTATCTAACGCGCCGCTTTTGCCACCGCTAACACCTCATCTGCCAGCGTTTGAAACGCCCTGGCCCGCCCGTACATCCCGTCTTCGTCAAAGGGGCCAACCAAAATATTGTAGAGCCGCCGGTCAAAGTCGTCAGGTTTGTGTGTAAGGAGCGGTAGCACCGAGCTTTCAAAGCGTTTGCTGGCCGGGTCGTACTGCTCATTGAGGGCCAGCAAAACACCGGTCAGCGCGTCTACGCCCCAGTTGAGGTGAAATAAAAATGTCCGAGCGCCGAGCCCGCGCATTGCTGTCTCGGTGAGTTCGGCGGCGTGGTCTTGCAGCTGTGGAACGAATGTGCTGAGGAGATTTTCTTTAAGGCGTGGTGGATACGTTCGGCTGCGCTCCAACCATCCCGCTACAAGCCCGCGCTTGTCGAGCAGCACCTGACTTTGTTGCAATAGACCTAAGAACGTATAAGGGCGAAAAGGTACGTTTACGGTGGTGATAGCTCCGGTTAAAACTTCTGAGACAACAGCCTCGAGCCAGTCCGCACGCTGATGGTGAAGGGTGAGCTTGAGGCCGTTACGGTGTAATTCATCAACCGTGCCAAAAAGTGCGCCTTCGGGGGCGGTGTGCTCGAGCCGTAAGTCTAACGGGCTGACCAAACCTGTGCGTGTCTGAACCGGTGGAACATCGTTGCAGACAACGAATACGTCAATATCTGAAGCTGCGTCAACCTCGCCGAAAGCGACTGAACCGAAGACGAGAACAGCCAAAATGTCGGGGTTGGGCTCGAGCGCGGTCGCTACTTCGCGGCTCAGCTCTTGCCGCTGAAACAGCTCAGGGCTGTTCAAGGCTGTTTAGGTAACGCAGTAGGTGGAGCTCGTTTAGATAACGGGAGCCGATTTTAAGCGCACGTGGTTCGGTCGCGTAGACGCAAAAACCACAGCTGAGGTAGAGCGCCTTGGCTGCAGTATTTTGCTCGGTAACGCTGAGGTGGAGTTGCTCGAGCCCCTCTATCTGCTGAGCCCTGGCCAAGATTCCCTCTAAAAGTGCTCCCCCTATCCCTCGCCCCCTAGCTTCCGGGGCGACGTACATACCGAATACGCCGCCTTTATGCCGCAGCTTGCGCCCGGTTTCACGTGCAAAACGTGCTGTTCCAACCAAATCAGCCCCTAAAAACGCGCCCAGCACATAATCCTCGTCCGATTGCCAACGGGTTTCAAAAGCTTTTACGATTTCAGTGAGCGGCGGATGCTCCTCCGGGGAACTGCCGAACGCTTCCGGGTGTTCACTTAGAGCGCGTAAACGCAGCGCCCAGTACACCTCAGCGTCAGTTACGTTCAACCTGCGGAGCGTTATAACGAATAGCCCCCCGTTTCGTCATCACGCACGACCTGCCCGCCGCGCAGCACAATCGTCCGTAGCCGCAGCTGGTCTACCAGCTCTTTGGCGTGCGTTGCAACAACTACCGTTGTGCCCTTGATATTGATGTCGTTTAAGAGTTCTAAAATCTCCTGCGCCGTATCCGGGTCCAAGTTGCCGGTCGGCTCGTCGCACAAGAGCAGCGGCGGATTCGTGACCATCGCGCGGGCAATCGCCACACGCTGCTGTTCACCCAGAGAAAGTTCGACCGGGTACGCTTTGCGTTTGTGAGCTAAGGCAACCTGGCGGAGGGCTAAGAGAGAGCGGTGCTCGAGGTTTCCCTTTTCCCCGGTTGCCCGCAGCGCAAACACCAAGTTTTCCGACGCGCTCATGTTAGGCAACAGCCGGTGATTTTGAAACACCATTCCAATGCGGCGGCGAAGCATGGGTAACCGGTACGCCCGCAAACGGGCGAGGTCTTGCCCCAAGATATGTACGCTGCCTTCACTCGGGGTGATGCGGCGCAAAATCAGCGATAGAAGCGTTGATTTGCCCGCCCCGGAGTGACCGACGATATACAAAAACTCGCCCTTTTGAATGCTGAAGTCAACGTTTCTGAGGGCGTGGGTGTGGGTGCGCGGATAGGTTTTGGTAACGTGGCGAAACTCAATCACGGTAGTTCAGTCTACCTTGTATACTCTGCGGGTGTTAGGGGCAACGAAGAAGACAAGCTGGTGGCTCATCGGTTTGGTGCTAGTCGTCTACGTCGCCCTGAGTATCTGGATTAACCTCTATGGGTTCAGAGCGGGCCTGCTTGACGTTGAGCTATTTGGTGGTCTAATTAACTCGACACTCGTCGCTAACCTTTTACTACTTGCTGTAGTTGTCGTCGGCTTGCTTTTTGGTCTGGGACGGTTACGTCCGAGCGACGTAGGGTTGTACCGGCAGCAGATTGTACCTGCGCTACTCGGCGGAATGACTATCTGGGTCGGCTTTCAGCTTGTCGCGCTCGTGGTAGCACTTATTTCAGGTTCCGTAGCTATGAGTTCCCTTTGGCGAGGTGAGGGAAACGCAGCTATAGCAGGACAGCTTATCTCCGAGCTTTTCGGCAACTCGCTTGTTGAAGAGATTGTGTTTCGCGGTTTCTTCTTTGTTCAACTTTTACTTCGCTTCGGTCGTTTTTCGCGTAAATGGGTCGGTCTCACTTTGGCACTTGTAGTTTCGCAGGCTGTTTTTGCCCTTTTGCACATACCTAACCGCTTATGGGTGAATGACATGACGCTGCCTGACACACTCGTAGATATCACTAACGTTTTCATCATTGGTTTGATTCTAGCTCTCGTCTATTGGCGTACTCGTAACTTGCTGTTGGTCGTTACTATCCATGCGTTAAAGAATGAACCTACCTACGTGATTGCAACGTCTGACACGGTGCGTAGCCTTACCATACTGCTATTTATGGTTGGGCTGATACTCTTCTGGCCCCGCCCTTCAGCAATTCAGCCCGCCAACGCTTAGCTAAACTAAGTCGTTGCAGCCCCTAATTATTTATACGAAGCTAGCGTCTCTAAAAGCAGTTCTAACGCGGCGTCTCGGTCAATCTTATACGCGACTTGAACATTCGGCGGCGCAGCGTCCCTCGCCCGGTTCCCACGTTCGTCTACGACCGTCATCCCCCGCGTGTGCTCACCGCGCAGTTCAACCGCGACGTGCCGGGTGCCGAACTCAAACAGTTGGGGATGCGTCAGGGCTAACACGGCGCAAGGGTCGTGCAGTGGCCCCTCGGCGCGGCCAAAAAAGGCGTCGGCGTAGGCTTGGCCGTAAAACCCTAAGAGGTCGGCGGCGAACGAGGCAACCGGGTTATCCAGCGCCCGAATCCGGGCCACGTCGGCTTCATAAATCATAAATTGATGGGTGACGTTGAGGCCGCACATTTTGAGCGGGACGCCGCTCGTAAAAACGATGTGCGCCGCTTCGGGGTCAGCCCAGATGTTGAACTCGGCGGTCGGCGTGCGGTTGCCGGGGCCTGCGCTGCCGCCCATGATGGAGATGCCGCCTAACCGTTCGGCGAGGTCGGGAGCCTCCCGCAACGCTAGCGCGACGTTCGTTAATGGCCCGACCGCAACGAGCCAGACATCAGCTGTTTGGCGTAGCGTCTCGAGGATAAAACGCACCGCGTCGTGACCTGCCGGTTCACGGGTCAGCCCAGGCAAGACCGGCCCCCCGAGCCCCGATTCACCGTGAATATCGGGGGCGTGCTTCGCTTCGGCGACGAGTGGGCGCTCAGCCCCGGCGTAAACCGGCACGTCGAGTCCGGCAATCTGCAAGGTTAGCAGGGCATTACGCGTCGTGTCCTTTAGGGGCGCGTTCCCGCTGACGGTCGTCACCCCTAAAAGGTCACAGTGTTGGGCGGCGAGCAAGAGCGCGAGCGCGTCGTCGTGACCGGGGTCGCAATCTAAGATAATACGTGGGCGGGGCATAGGGCATTATAGGCAGCTACAGCAGCTAACTTCTGGTTGCAAACGTCCTTGTCAAAATTCTGTTTCAAATGCCCACGTCGTGAGGCTACGGTTGCGTTGTACGCCAACGTGACGGGTGCAAGCGAGTAGATTGAGAAGTGTGGGTTGGGTATTTGCGCTTTTCGTTGTAGCTATCGGCCTCGAGGCCCTCACTCAGAGACCTTTTCTGGCAACCCGTCTGGGTATTCTCTTCGGCTTTAGTTGGGGCGGAAAACGTTTGGCTAGGCACCTCTACGAAGTCCGGGCGCTACCCGCGTTCGGTTTCCGAGCTGCGGCGCAAACCTGGGGCGAGACGGTGCTGGTAACCCCCGAGCTACTCGCGCATCCTCAGTGTGCGGCGACGCTGGCGCACGAAGCGTGTCACGTGGCGCAGTACCGGTGGTACACGAGTTTTGGTTTTTGGCTTCGCTATTTGGGCGAATGGCTGTGGGGACTCGCCCGCACTCGAGACTTCTTCCGCGCCTACTATGACATCAGCTTGGAACGAGAAGCCCGCGCCGCCCAATCTCGACCCCGGCCCTAAACCTGTGGGGCATCCTTCAGTTCACAACGTCGGGGCTTTTTAGCATGAACTCAGGAGGCTTTTATGTTAGACGGTAAAGTAGCGTTTGTCACTGGGGGCGGGTCGGGGATCGGTGAAGCGGCGGGGCGGCTTTTGGCCGAACAAGGTGCGAAGGTCGTGCTGATCAGCCGGACGAAAAGTGAACTCGAGCAGGTCGTCAGCGACATCAAAGACAAGGGCGGTGAGGCGACGGCGCTCGAGGCCGATGTGAGCGACAGTGAAACGCTCAAGGCGGCGGTAGACGAGACGGTTTCAACCTACGGGCGGCTCGATATCGTTTTTGCCAACGCCGGGGTCAACGGCACTTGGGCGGGCATCGAAGACCTGAGCGAAGACGACTTTCGCAAAACCGTAGACATCAACCTCGTCGGCACCTTTTTGACCATCAAGTACGCGGTACCGCACCTTAAACAGCAGGGTGGGTCGGTCGTCGTGACGGCGTCGGTCAACGGCACGCGGATGTTTTCCAATTCGGGCGCAACGGCGTATGCGAGTACCAAAGCGGCGCAGGTCGCGCTGACTAAGATGCTGGCGCTCGAGCTCGCCCCGCAGAAAATCCGCGTCAACGTCATTTGCCCCGGCGCAATTGACACCGAAATTGACGACAACACCGAGCAGGCTAACAGCGGGGTCGGCGTCAAAGTTGACTTTCCCGAAGGCAAAGTGCCGCTGACCGGCGGTCAACCGGGTAAGTCCGAGCAGGTCGCGCAGCTCGTGCTCTTTTTGGCGTCGGACGCCTCGAGCCACATCACCGGGACCGAGGTCTGGATTGACGGTGCGCAGTCACTTTTGCAAGGCTGAGAGTTTCACTTTGCGGCTGATACCAAGGTATCGTAGCGGGCAAGCCGCGAAGCGACTTTTGTACGACATTCGTTAGTGCGTGCGGCTAGGTATTCGCGCATAGCGTAGGCTTCTCGCCCTCGCGTGTCGCGCGGCGGAGGCTTTAGTAGCTTGGCTGACAGTTACTCACGGTTTGAGTATAAGAATGTCTGTCAGTGAGCTTCTTGCGAAGGTAAGGAATTAAAACAAGTTATACGAGCCGATTATGGTAAGCGGCTCGGGAACAGTTGGCTCTGCCAACCAGTCCTTTGTACTTATTTGAAACGTCTGAAATTCAGGCATCGCCGTGAGCGGGTTTTCAGAGGGCTGCTCGAGCGCCAGCAAGATAATAGATAATGTACGTGGTGCTGCTAGAGAGCCGCGACGACGCATACTTCACACCCGAAGGTTGCTAGGCGTTAAGGGCTGCAAACATGGTTTTGACTGCAGCCTCGAGGTCGTCCACATGTTCAGGTTTAGCCTCCGCACGAAACATCATGACGTGTACGGGGAATCCTCTCGGGCTTGTTCGATCTAGACCAGGTTGTATGAACCGACCACGGTGAGGTGCTCGGCGGTAGGCGGCCCCGCCAGCCAGCCCTCGAGCCCGTCTTGGAACGCCCGGAACTCGGGAATATCCGTCAGCGGGTTTTCCGGGGGCGACGCGAGCGCCAGCAAGATAACGTATGTTTCCCCGTCCGCCAATCTTAGCGAAGCGTACTTAACCCCTCCGGGCTGCTGGGCCTCGATAGCTGAGAACATGGCCCTAGCGGACGCCTCGAGGTCGGCGACGCTTTCGGGCTTGACCTTCGCGCGGATCATGGTGACGTTCATGGCATTTTCTCCCTTTACCTGCTGAGCTCCAGCGCTCTCTACCACGCCTGCCCGGCGACCTGCTTGGTGATGACGTTCAGACGGTTCCAGACGTTGATGCCGGCGATGGCGAAGACCAGGGCCGCGAGCGCCTTTTCGTCGTAGTGCCGCGCGGCCTCGTTCCACACGTCGTCTGGCACGGGGTCGGCGCGGTCGCTCAGGCGGGTCGCGGCTTCGGTGAGCGCGAGCGCGGCGCGTTCGGCATCGGTGAAAAAAGGCGCTTCCCGCCAGGCCGCCACGGCGAAAAGCCGCTCGTCGGTCTCGCCGAGCTTTCGGGCGAGCTGCGGGTGCTGAACCGCGCAGACGCCACAGCCGTTGATCTGGCTGGCGCGCAGGTTGACGAGCTAGAGCGTCTTCGGTGCGACGCCCCCCTGTTCGACCGCCTTGTTCAGCGCCTGTAGCGCCTGCATGGCGTCGGGAATGACGAATACGGGGTGCTTCATACGTGCTTGCATGGGTAACCTCCAGGGTCAAGAAGTGGTGAAGGCGTCTGAACGAAACGCCCTAGCGAAGCGGTGTGTGGCTAGGTCGGCCTACCGGGTGCCGTTTCCCCTTCCTCGCCGGTAAGCCCTGCAAGGAGCTGCTCGAGCTCCCCGAGAAAGCGCTCCCAACCACGCGTCGCACCCTGATAGTTCGGCTCGTCTTGGGGCCGGAAGCCCGACTGCTCCATGTGGAGGCGCGTCCCTGTCGGGGTCGGGGTAAGCGTCCAGGTAACGACCGTCGTGAGACCGTCTACAGCTGCGCCGGACGTTTTCCAGCTATACACTAGTCGCCTGTAAAGCTCGACCGCCAAGACTTCACCTTTGGTGACGCCGTTCCAGTTCGGCACAGGGTCAACACGGAAGGTGAAGTGGTGTCCGACAACCGGTTGAAAATCGCTTGGCATCAGCCACTGCTCGAGCAGCGCACCCTCGGTCAAGACCCGCCAGACCTTTTCGGGAGGGTGAGACAAAAGTCGGTCAACGACAATCGAACGCGCCGCTGTAACCTTACTCATTGCTTAACCCATCTAATAAGGTCTCGAGTCGGTCGAGGCGGTCGCGCCAGAACGCGGCGTACAGCTCAACCCAGTCGATCAAGGGGACGAGCCCCTCGGGTTGCGCGGTGTAGTGAACGGTGCGGCCCGAGGGCCGGTCACGTACGAGCCCCGCGCCCTTCAGCACGCTCAAATGCTTCGAGACCGCCGCCTGCGACACCCCAGCGCGTTCAGTCAAGGCGCGAACATTCTGCTCACCCTCGCGCATAAGGTGCTCGAGAATCCCTCTCCGAGTCGAATCGGCCAGACTCCGGAAGACCTCGTTTGGAGCATTAGGTAATTCCATCTCATAGCTCATTAGTTATTTATAGCTCATGGGCTATGCATTGTCAAGCTTTTATGTCATTTGGTGTGCCTGTAGTTAGCTGCTAAGTCTATGGCGTAGGTATTCTCGGTTGAAGCGTAATCCAAACCCGGCAAATTAAACCTAACAGAGCCAAACCTACAAAGTGAAGCTCGATACGTGGGGTTAAAATAGGGCTTATGAAAATAATCGCGACAGACCGCACCCAAGCTTTCATGGACGCGCTGCAAGCCTTAGAATCGAACCACGAACCCGACACGATAGTCGCACTTTTTACCGATGACGCGACCCTTGAGCGGTTGACGCACAAAACGTACGAGGGCAAAGCCGACGCTGAAAAGTTTTGGAGCGAGTATTTAGAGCCTTTTAACACTATTTCGACCGAGTTTTACAACGTCACCGAAGATGACGACGGGGCGGTGCTCGAGTGGGAGTCTCAGGGCGAACTCAAAAGTGGCAAAGCCATTCACTACAAAGGGGTCAGCTCACTCAGCTTTGACGGTGACAAGGTTGGGAGTTTCCGTACTTATTACGATTCCGCAGCGTTTTTAAGTGAGGGTGCGAAAGATTAACCCGCTGGAAACCAAAGTAAAAAAGGCCCATATTCGGGCCTTTTTCGGTTCTAGGCCAGCACTTTACTTGCGTGGGTCATACAGTTCTTGTGCACCCGCTTGTTGCAGAGTCGAGACCGCTTCGTCTACTTCGGACGTCTCGAGCAAGATATACCTGCCGCCATCTTGAATCGCCAAGCGAAAGGGTTCGGCAGCGTCGCCGAGTCTGCCGAGACGGTCCTCATCTTGATTGGCGTTGAGCAGTCCGCCACCAGCAGGTGCGGCTCCGAGGCCCTGAGCCCCCGTACCCCCCACGAGGCCCGCGCCTGCCAGCGGTGCCCCCAGCCCAACCTCACCGGAGTCATCGGGAACTTCGCTCTGTTCCGGGGGAATGTCGTTGCCCCGGTCTTCAGAGACGTGAACGATATCGTCCCCGAGACCGGCGTCGTTAAGGGCGCTGACTGCGTGCTCGAGCGCGACCGAATCGTCAAAAATTGCAGCTACGGTAGCCATTTGATCGCCTCCATGTGAGGTAAAGCGTGTAGGGTAAAGATTTTAGCAATTTGGCAAGGTTAAAGGGCACGCTTTGTGCCCCGGTTGGTGTGCTTAGCTCTTTAGGCTCTCGAGCTCACCGTGAGCACGCTGAATCGTGTCGCGCTGACGGCTGATTGTCTCTTTGAGGTCGGCGGGCAGATCGCGGCCCAACACATCGTCGTAGTTGTCCAGCGCGGCTTTTTCACCGCGTTCACTCTCTTTGATGATGGCGCTGTCGTCTTTGCCGGTCACGGTATCGCGTACGTTGAGCCAGGTACGGTGCAACGCGGCTCCGGCGCTACCGCCCTCTTTAGGGTCGCCCCCTAAACGGATCACCTCTTGCTCAAGCTCACCACGAAACTGGGCGCGGCGCTGTCCGAGTTGGGTCAGCTGCGACTTGAGCTCACTGCTTTTGGCCTCTTCAGCTGCTTCACGGTAGCCGTTTTCGCCGTCGATACAGGTGCCGATCAGGTAATTGAGTGATTTGATGGTTTCTTGTGTATCTGCCATAAAAATCTCCTCTGCTTGGGTCTTTGCCGTAGGCAAATTGGGACAACGAAGGGGACGCGCTAACAGGTTCTGCTAGTTTTCCGCCGCGCCCGTCCGTGTACCGTGCCTCTACCTTACTGAAAAGTGCTAAAGAGGATTTGCGCCCTGCTGACATTCGGTTTTCGCTTACAACGCCCAAAAGGGCCTGGGCGACAGAATTGTGCTGTTAAAACTGCGTTGTTAAAACTGTGTCGTCTCTTTTGCAGGGTTGCCAAGGCTCGAGGTTACTGAGAGCTGGCTGCGGTACCTTTTACATACGCCAGCAGCTCGGCGGGGTCGGCGCGAATCCCTTTAAGTGAACGGCAGAGCGAGGTGACGTCGCGCTCTAAGAGTTCGTCGGCGTTCGGGTTTTCACGAGTCTCGACCATCTGCGGCACATCGATGATAATGACCCGGCCCTGCCACCAGAGCAGGTTATAGGCGGAAAAGTCCCCGTGGACTTTGCCAAGTTTAAGTAGGGCTATGAGCAGCTCGACGCTCTGCGAAAAGGCGTCTTGGGCGTCGGCGTCACTGAGGCGCAAATCGGCGAGGCGGGGCGCTGCGCCGGTCTCGTCGCCGATAAACTCCATCAGCACCACGCGGCCCGCGCGGGCACAGTCGTCTGCGCCGGGGCCAACGACCGGTTTCGGGACGGGAATACCGGCCTCAAAGAGCGCCCAGAGCTCCCTGTATTCGTGCATCACCCAGAGCGCCTGCTGCGCGTTTACACCGGTTTTGCTTCGCTGCTCAATGGCTTTTTTCACGCGGGCGTCGCTGACGAAGCGGCCTTCGCGGTAGCGCCCATCATTTTTGAACGAGCGCACGGCGGCGTCACGGTAGAGTTTGGCGGCGAGGAGTCCCTGCGGGCCACGGGCGAGGTAGACGGTGGCCTCTTTGCCGCTTTTAAGCTCCCCGACGAGTTCAGTGATCAGGCCACGCTCGAGTAACCCCTGCAGTCCGGCGTCGTCAAAGCCGTCCCCCTTGCGGAGCTGATTGACCGACCGCCGTCCCTTGGGTTTGTGGCGGTCTTTACGTTTGGCAAAACTTTCTTGTGATTCTGCCAGGTCATCATACTTATACTTCAAATCCCCTCCTACGGGTCGCGGCTCAGGTCGTTACACCTGACTAATACGGCTACAAACCGGTAGCTGCCGGATAGCTGCTAGATAACTGCTGGGTTGGGGCGACTCGAGTAGGGGTTTAACGGTTATGCTCGAGGCGCGTGTGGGCGTTTGCTGAGTTGTAGGCCATACGTCACCTCCAGTGTGGCCCTAAGTATGCGGTTTGCCGAGACGTTTGTCAATCCGCTCGGGTCAAGCTACCTAAAACCTGCACGAAACTTGTACGTGTCAACAGGTTTGGGTATCAATCTGGGTGTCAACAGGTTCGGCGACTCGGCGACGCACCGGTTAGTGACGTACCGGGACGTGCTAGGTGGCCAAGCGCCGCCAGCTATGCAAAACGTCAACGGTTCTGATAACGTTAGGCAAATTTACGGCCCTGAACAATCTTGCGGGCAATTGCAGCGTGCGTGATAGACTTTTTTATGCACCCTGCTCCCCAACACGCAAACGAAAACGAAGATGTGTTTGCTGCCTATCCGGTGCGGGGGTTTGACGAGGCGTTTTCTGCCGGGAGCGCGGCGCGGCCTCACTATGAGGCGCTGATAGACGGCTTTCGGGCGCTCGGCAGCAGTGAGTTTCGGCGGCGGCGGGGGCTGATCGAACTGACGTTGCGCAATCAAGGTATCACCTTTACGGTTTACGGCGACGACCAGGGAACCGAACGGGCGTTCCCTTTCGATCCGTTTCCGAGGGTGATCCCCGCAGGTGAATGGGAAACCTTAGAAGCGGGGCTGCTGCAGCGAGTTCGCGCCCTCAATCTCTTTTTGCACGATATTTACCACGACCAAGAGATTCTTAAAGACGGCGTGATCCCCGAGGCTTTGGTTCGCGGTAACGCCAACTTTCGCCCGCAGATGACCGGGGTTACGTTGCCCTACGGCGCGTACACGCACGTCGTCGGCTGCGACCTGATTCGTGGAGACGACGGGCAGTACCGGGTACTAGAAGACAACCTCCGGAACCCGAGCGGCGTGTCGTACATGCTCGCCAACCGCGCGGTGATGGCGCGCTCATTTCCCAAACTGATGATGCGTCAGCGGGTACGGCCGATTACGCACTACACCACGGCGCTCTTTGAAACGTTGCAGAGTTTGTCCCCGCGCGATATCGGTGAACCCACGATTGTCGTCTTGACGCCGGGGCAATATAACAGCGCCTATTACGAGCACAGTTATTTGGCGCAGCAGATGGGCGTCGAGCTCGTCGAAGGGCGTGACCTGTTTGTGGCAGATGGGCGGGTGTGGATGCGCACCACCGGGGGCAAGCAGCAAGTGGACGTGATCTACCGCCGGATTGATGACGACTTTTTAGACCCCAGGGCCTTCCGCCGTGATTCGGCGCTGGGCGTACCGGGGCTGATGGGGGTTTACCAGGCGGGCCGGGTCGCGCTCGCCAATGCGGTCGGGACCGGCGTCGCCGACGACAAGGCGATGTACGCGTATGTGCCGAAAATGGTTGAGTATTACCTTAACGAAACCCCGATGATTCCAAATGTCGAGACGTATCTGGGCGCTGACCCGGAGATGCTTACCTACATCTGTGAGCAAGCCGCTGAACTGGTGATTAAAGAAGTCGGTGGGGCTGGCGGCTACGGGATGCTGGTCGGGAGCGAGGCGACTTCTGAGCAGCGTCAGAAGTTTGTCGCGCAGGTGCGTAAAAACCCGCACAACTATATTGCGCAGCCGATTGTGCAACTCTCGAGCCACCCGACCTACTACGCCGACACCGAAGTGTTCGAGCCGTGCCACGTTGATCTGCGGCCCTATATCTTGTGGGGCGAAACGCCGACGGTGATTCCGGGCGGGTTGACGCGCGTCGCGCTTAGACGCGGGTCGCTGGTGGTGAACTCCTCGCAGGGTGGCGGGTCAAAAGATACCTGGGTGCTCGAGGGGGCCGGACGCGCCCGGGAGCTGCCGGGAGGTAGTGAAGCCGATACCAGTGCCAAGCTTGTAGACAACCCTCAGGACGCCCGTGCTTAGCCGTATCGCCGAAAGTCTCTACTGGATGGGCCGTTACATCGAGCGGGCTGAAAACACCGCCCGCCTCTTGGACGTGAACTACCACGCGATGGTCGAAGCGCCCTACCTCTCGAAAGGCATTTTGACCGAGCAGTGGGGGCCGCTCTTACAAATTACCGGCGATACCGACTCGTTTAAGGCGCACTTTAACCGGGCCGACCGCAACACCGTCCCCGAATGGTTGACCAACCATCCAAGTAACCCCGGCAGCATCCGCTCGAGCCTCACCCACGCCCGTGAAAACGCCCGGACACTCCGCGACCGCATCACCACCGAGATGTGGAGTTCGCTTAACCGCTCGTACCTGGCGCTCTGTGTTGAAAATGCTGACATGACCTTGCACGATTACTGCGAGGCGGTGCGCGAAGCGAGCGCCCTCTTTTTTGGCCTCGCCGGAGCAACCATGCCGCACGATCAGGGCTGGCTTTTTTTACGTGCCGGACAGCATTTAGAACGCGCTGACAATGTGCTGCGTATTTTGCAGGTACGTTACCGGCAGTACCGCGCACAGGAACCGGTCGCACGCGGGATCGAGCTGCACCGGGCGACCGCGCTCTTAAAATCTTGCAGTGCCTTTGAAGCGTTTCGTAAAAACCACCACAACGCCCTCGAGCCGGGCCGTATCGCCGGGTTTTTGCTGCTCGACGCAGAGTTTCCCAGAAGCTTGCGTTACAGCGTCAAACGCTTGTTTCAAAGTTTAGACAGCATCAACACGCATAATCCGGGGGTGTCGTTAGAGCCCCTGAGACAGGCGGGCTGGCTGAACGCGCAGCTGACCTATATGCGCGGAGCCGAACAGATTATTGAACGTGAAGACCCCAGCTTAGAGGCGCTGCTCTCAGCTCTCGCTAAAATTTCAGACGCGACCCGTTTGGCGTACTTCGACAACGCGTCTGAGGTAAAGCGGCTCGTGCAAAACCAGTTGCAACAAGGTTTCGGCCCCAGCGCCAGCCAAAGTCAGGGTCAAAGCCAGCGTCGCGGCGTAAATCAAGGCCAGAGCCAAAGCCAAGGCCAGAGCCAAAAACAGAGTCAGGGCCAGGATAAAGATCAGGGCCAGAGCCAGGGTCAACGCCAGAGCCAGTGGCAAAGCTAAAATATCAAGGGAGACACCATGAAAGTTCGAGTTGGCTGTGAGCTGACCTACACCTCAGACTATGAAACGCCGCTGCTCTCCGTTATTCGTACCCGGCCCGGGAGCCGCTATCACAAGACGCTCGCCGAAACGCGGACGGTCAACCCGCCCGATACGCTGAGCGCGTACTGTGACCTATACGGCAACGAGGTCTGGCGCACCTTGATCGGCCCAGGTACCTTAAGTGTCCGCCACGACGTTTTGGCCGAGGTGCCGCCGACGCCCGACCCGGTTTTGCCGGGGCTCGCGGCCACGCCGGTCGCCGCGTTGCCCGATGAGGTGATGCTCTACACCTTGCCGAGCCGCTACTGTCAGCTCGAGTTCTTTATCGATGACGCTTGGAAGCTGTTCGGCAATATCCGGCCCGGTTGGGATCAGGTGCAAGCCATCTGTGACTGGCTCCACGAAAATATCCGTTACGAAATCGGGAGCACGCCCGCCACGAGCAGTTTTGAAGCGTACCGTGACCGCCACGGCGTCTGCCGCGATTTCGCGCATTTAGGCGTCGTTTTTTGCCGTGCCCTCAATATTCCGGCGCGTTACGTGTGTGGCTACTTGCCGGACATCAACGTGCCGGTTGACCCGGTGCCGATGGATTTTCACGCCTGGTTCGAGGCGTTTATCGGCGGCGAGTGGCGCACCTTCGACGCGCGGCATAACCGCCCGCGTACCGGGCGCGTATTAATTGCCTACGGACGCGACGCGGTGGACACCGCCTTTGCCACCACCTACGGCAATGCTCGGCTGTCAAGTATGAAGGTCTGGGCTGACGAGGTTGCTGAAGACTTCACGCTGCCGCACGACTAGGCGGCGGCTAAGGGAAAGAGATCATAGTTAAGGCTGCTATAGACGGACGGAAAGACGGCTCGAGCAAGGTTGCAAATACCTTGGAACTGTACACCTAGTGTCAGCGGCGGTGCCAGGGGTAGTATCAAAACAATGTTAAAAATAGTGTCAAGCTATTTACTCGGACGAAGCCGGGCCAAACTGCTTGAACTGCTGACGTCTGTCCCTTTCGTTGTGACCCCAAGCTCATGACCTCACCTTATATCCCGCCCAACTTTATTGACCGCAAACAGGTCGTCTGGGCGCAGGTTAAAAACGTCTCTTATACGCTCTATCAGAGTTTTGAATACCGCTATCCGGGGCCGATTCGCAACCTGCTGCACGAGCTGATGGTTACCCCGAGAGACGTTTATGGCGGCCAAAAGCTCTGCCGCGCCGAGGTTACGGTGTCGCCGCCGCTGAGCGTTACGCGGCGTACCGACGCTTTTGGCAACGTCGTGCTGTCGGTTGCTGCGGATACGTTGGCGGTAGGGCTCGAGTTCTACCTCCTGAGCACCGTAGAGAACGCTGCCGGGAGGCCGCCGGTTCACCTCAGCGAGGCCGACGTCGCGCCTTTTCGGGAGGCGACCCCGCTGACCGCAGCAGACGCCAAGATGCGCGGGGTCGCCAGAGAGCTGCGCACCACCTACGCCGGTACGCTGGCGTTCGCGGCCCGCCTAAACGAATGGGTCCACCACGCCATGCGGTACGGGTTCGGCGTGACCGACACGCGTACCCCGGCAGACGCGGCGCTTGCCGGTGGGGTCGGGCTCTGTCAAGATTACACGCAGATCATGGTGGCGATGTGCCGCGCGGCGGGGGTTCCGGCTCGCTACGTCTCGGGCCATATGCTCGGTGAAGGCGGCTCGCACGCCTGGGCCGAGGTCTTCGTTCCTGAAGCCGGGGCGTTCGCGGCTTATGGGTTCGACCCGACCAACCGCCGCCGCCCCGGTTTAGATTACGTCGTGGTCGCGCTCGGGCGTGACTACAGTGATGTGCCGCCGACTGCCGGGTCGTTTGACGCACCCTATAACGGCGAGTTGACCTGTATCAAGCGGGCCGGACTCACCCGCGTCGAGTACTACAGCGGTGAGGTTGTGCACAGCTAACTTTAGGGGTTTTCAGAGGCTGATAGGTCAAAGCCTCGCCTCGGCGCTGCGACGTTCAGTCACCGCCCTTAACCCCGCCTCACGGCCTGGTATAAGGTCTCAGCCAAAACTACGGCGAAACTGCGGTGCGCCGTAAAAACTGTGCTGTAAAAGCTGTGCCGTCAAAGCCGTATTGGTAAAAGCGTTACACTTGGGCGTGCAAGAGGGTTACTTTAGAGCACCCGAACCGCAAGGCGCGGCGGCGTCCGGGCAGGTCATCTTACGCGACGGCACCACGGCGACGCTGAGACTGGCCAGAGCCGATGACGCTGCACTGTTAGAGGCGTTTCTCAGTAAGGTCGCGCCCGAGTCGTATCAGCGCCGCTTTTTTGGTGAGACGCCCCCCCAAGTTGCCGCCGCGCGGATGCTGGCCCCGGAACCGCCGGAAACCAAACTCGTCCTTTTTGTCGTGAGCGGTGAACCGCAGCAGCCACGGCTGCTCGCCACCGGCGAGTATGCCCGCGAAGCCCCCGACTCGGAGCGGGCCGAGGTCGCTTTTTTAGTTGCTGACGCGGTGCAGGGCAAAGGCTTGGGGACGCTGATTTTAGAACGGCTCGCGCTCGTGGCCGCGCGGCACGGCATTACCCGGTTTACTGCCCTCACAATGGCCCGTAACCGAGCGATGATCGGCATGTTTCAGAGCAGCGGCTTTAGAGTCAATCGGCGGCTCGAGTACGGTGAGGTCGAGCTGGACTTTTCGATCTTACCGAGTGAGGAGAGCGTCTCGCGGATGGAACTGCGTGAGCGGGCCGCGACCGTCGCCTCGCTCTATACGTTTTTTCGGCCCCGCAGCGTCGCGGTATTCGGCCTCTCGACCTCACCCAAAAGTGCGTCGCGGCGGGCGCTGGGCTACCTGCGAGCAGGCAGGTTTACGGGGTCGGCGTACCTCGTTAATCCTAACCTCGAGGGCGCTTATGCGTCACTGGGGGCGTTGCCGGAACGTGCGGAAATGGCTTTACTCGCGCTGCCGCAAAACGCGGTCCTGGACGCCGTAGACGCGTGCGGCGCAGCGGGGGTGCGGGCGCTCGTCGTGCTCAGCGCAGGCTTCGCCGAATCGGGCACGGTCGGGGAGGCGCTGCAAGAAGAGTTGGCGCGGCGCGTGCGGGGTTACGGGATGCGGCTCGTCGGCCCGAACAGTTTGGGGCTCTTAAACGCTGCTGAAGATGTCCGGCTCAACGCGAGTTTGGCACCTGACCTGCCGCTACCGGGTAACGTTGCGGTGTCGTCGCAGTCGGGGGCGTTGGCGCTGGCGATGTTAGAGCACGCCGCCTCAGCCGGGTTAGGGCTGAGAAGCGTCGTGTCACTAGGTAACAAGGCGGACGTCTCGAGCAACGACCTCTTGCAATATTGGGAAGACGACTCAGGCACCCGGCTGATCGTCTTGTACCTAGCTTCGTTCGGTAACCCGCGCCGGTTTGCGCGGCTCGCACGGCGTGTGGGACGGCAAAAACCCATCTTGGTCGTCAAGGCCAGTGAACCCGACCTCGCTGAAGCCGCGACCGAGGCGCTGTTTCAACAAACCGGGGTGGTCCGCGCCGCGACCTTTGAAGAACTCTTCGAGGTGGCCTTGTTGTTCGCCTACCAGCCGTTACCGGCGGGGCCACGCGTCGGCATCATTACCAACGCGAGCGGTCCGGCGGCGTTGGCCGAGAACGCCCTGGCTGCGGGAGGTCTTACACCCTTACCCGTCACCGATTTGACCGCGTTTGCCGACGCCGACGCGTACCGGGGAGCAGTTCAAACCGCATTGGCAAACCCTGGGGTAGACACGCTGCTGCTGCTCTTTTCGCCGGTCGGTCTGAGCCGCGCCGCTGAGGTAGGCGCAGTGATCGGTGAGGTGGTAGAGAGGGCTCGAGCCGCAGGAACAATCAAACCCATGGTGTGCTGTTTTACCGGTGCCCACGCACCTCTGTTTGCGGGTTCGGAGCGGCTCCCGAGTTACCGTTTTCCCGAGTCGGCGGCGCGCGCCCTCGCCCACGTCTATACCTACGCCCGGTGGCGAAACGAACCGCTCGGTCAGCTGCCGGTCTTTGCTGACCTCACACCGCGCCGTGCTCGCGCCATCTGCCAAGAGGTCGGACGTGCCGGGGGCGGTGAGCTTTCAGGCGTGCAGAGCGCCGACGTGTTGGGAGCTTTTGGAATTGCGTTAGAGCCCGGTGTCTCTATGAACGCAGCTTTGAGGACTGAACTCAAGCTGACGGTAGAGCCTCACCCCTTGTTTGGACCGGTCATTTCGCTCGGGCTCGGCGGTCTTTACGGCGAGCTGTTGGGTGACACCACCTACCGCGTCACCCCGCTGACCGGACGTGACGCCGCTGAGATGGTGCGGAGTTTGCGGAGTTATCCGTTACTGACGGGTTACAGAGGCCATCCGGCTGCCGATATTCCGGCTTTAGAGACGCTGCTGTTACGGGTCTCGAGGCTCGTTGAAGAGGTGCCCGAACTCAGCACTTTACAGCTCACGGTGCGGACGCTCGGCCCCGAAGCGGGCGCAGCCTTATCAGCAGCGCAGCTGTCAGCGTTACCTACCGGAGAAAACGATGACACCTGAGCACTATCTAATGTTTACTCGTTACAACGCTTGGGCCAACCACCGCGCCGCTACGATGGTGGAAGCTCTAACCGAAGCACAAGCCGTGCGTCCTCTGTTACTGCTGAGTCACTTGCTCCGCGCCGAACGGGTGTGGCTGGGGCGTATTCAAGGGACTGAGGACGCCACCCTGACGCTTTGGGAGACCGATTCACTTGCGGCGTGCCAAGACCATATCGGAGCGAACACTAGGTTGTTTGAAACAGTTTTGGAGGCGTCGGGGCCTGATTTAACGCAACCGATTCGCTACACCAACACCAAAGGAGTGCCGTTCAGCACACCGCTTTCCGGCATCCTCAACCACGTCTTCAACCACAGCACGCATCACCGGGGACAGCTTAGTCTGCTCGTCAGAGACGCTGGGCAGGTGCCACAACCACTTGACCTCATCGCCTACTCGCGTGAGAGCTGAGTCTTTTTAAGATGTGCTGAGATTTGTTGTCACATCATGGTTCTGAGTGCATAAAGGACGCCATTTTTTAATCAAGCTATTAACTACTTGGTAGCACGCCGTAAACGCCCCAGCTGAGCTTGAATCAACAACTAATACCTTAAGAGTGCCGCGCCCCAAGCCAGCCCGCCACCAAAGGCGCTCAGCCCGACCGTGTTCCCCCGTTTAATCAGACCTTTTTGCACTGCCAAATTAAACGCCAGGGGCACCGACGCCGCCGAATTATTGCCGTAATCACGGATCGTGCTGATAACTTTCTCGGTAGGTACACCGAGCGCGTTGGCGACCGCTGTAAGAATCCGCTGATTGGCCTGATGCGGAACGAGATAATCCACCTCGCCGATGTTTAGCCCGCTCGCTGCTACGACATCTTGAACCGCTGAGGTCATCGCCCGGACTGCAAGCTGAAAAATAGCCCGCCCGTTCATCTTGATGTGGGGCGTGCGGCCCTCAGTGTCTGCGTGCGACCCGCCCCCGGCCACATAGAGCTTGTCGTAATGCGCACCGTCGCTGTAAGAGCGGCTGGCTAACAGTCCGGGCGTGTCGCTCCGGGACAAGACAAATGCTCCCGCCCCGTCGCCGAACAAGATGCAGGTACCCCGGTCCTCGTAGTCCACAATCCGCGACATCGTGTCGGCCCCGACGACGAGCGCGTGTTCGGCTGCGCCGGTGCGGAGAAACTGTTCGGCTACGCTCAGAGCCGTTAAAAACCCGGCACAGGCGGCGTTCACGTCAAAGGCGGCGAGCGGTTTGCAGCCGAGCCGGTGTTGCAGTTTGCACGCGACTGAGGGAAACATATGGTCGGGCGTCGAAGTGCCGACGACGATCAGGCCCAGGACTGAGGGCTCGAGCCCCGCACACGCTAGCGCCTTCGTCGCCGCTTCATACGCCAGGTCCGAAGTTGCCTGTTCCGGTTCGGCGATGCGCCGCTCGGAGATACCGGTACGCGTGGTAATCCACTCGTCTGACGTCTCAACCAGTTTTTCTAAATCAGCGTTCGTCAGCCGCCCTGCCGGGACATACGACCCCGTTCCGGCCACCCTGATATGGTTCACGCGCTTAGTCTTGCGCCAGGGGAGAGTTGCCGGTCTCCGAAGGAGCGTAGTAGGGGTTCGTACCGGCGGCGTGGTCAGTCGCGTCGAGGACGCGCCTCAGTTCAGGGACTGCACCTAAAATCGCACCTTCGATGCCCTGCCGGAGCGTCACATCAGCTGCGCCGCAGCCCTGACAACCGCCGCCCAACCTGATATAGGCGGCGTCGCCTTCAACGTTGACCAAAGCGACGTGGCCGCCGTGACTTGCTACACCGGGATTGACCTGCCTATCGAGCACGTCTTGGACGCGCTGCGCGACGGGGTTGTCCCACTTGGGGCTCGGCCAAAAGACGCGGAAGCCGCTCTGCATCACGTCGTCTACAAAGTCTACCGTTGCGCCGTCTAGTTGCCGACTGCTTGCCGGGTCCAAAAAGACCTCAAAGCCGTTTAGTTCAAGAACTTCGTCATCATCGCGGCGGTCATCCGGTTTGACGAGCCAGAGTTTTTGCTCGAGCTTGGTCCCGGCAACACGTAAGGCAGCGACGCCTTGTCCCTGTTGCTGGTCTAAAAAGTTGAGGACGCGCGCGTATGCGGTTTCGGTAAGGTGGATCATTGCCCTTAGTTTACGGTCAAAACGCCCAAACCCGTGCGTCAAGCCTTACGCGTTTGGGCCAGAAAGCTCATAGAGCCAGAATCAACAACGCCGAGCCCCCGTGTAAGGTAACAGTCAGCGGCGCAGCGGTTGTTTCGTTCGAGACGCCTAAACCGACGCCAAAGGGTAGGTCGGCTTGGGTGAGGGGGTAGCTTGTGCCCACCAAACTAAGCTGCGACACCGGACTCAAGCTCAACACACTGAAGGTGAGCCCCGCCTGAACGTTCAACGTAAGGACGTCGCCGGTACGCAGCGGATACGCGGCAGTATGCCCTGAATGTAAAGTGACTCGGTAACTATCCTGATAACGCGACGCGATAAAAAGTGCGGCGAGCGTCTGGTCGAGGCGGCCGCCGAGTACGCCGACGATCAGCAGCTCGGTCGCACCTCTGGCTACAGCCTCGTCAAGAGCTAGCTCGAGGTCGAGCGAATCTTTGCGCACCGGATAGGTCTGCCTCGGCACGTCCGGGTAACGCTCGAGGTCGGCCTGGGCCGCCGAATCAAAATCTCCGACGATCAGGTCGGGCGTTACGTCAAGGCCAGCTGCGTGCCGTACCCCGGAATCGGCAGCAACCACAAAATCTGCGTCTCCACAAAGCTTTTTGAGCGCGTCCGTCACGAGAATGTCGCTACCAGCTAAAACGAGCGCTTTCATACCTTATGGGAGCGGAAGCTCGAGGCCGTCGAAAGCGTACTGTACCCCCTCCGGCGCGGGTTTACGGCAGTCAACGCCGTGTCCCAGATGGGTGAGAACCGTCTTTTTAGGCTCGAGTTCAGCGACGAGCGCGGCAGCTTCCCCTACGTCGTAGACGCTACGGCTCGCTGTCGGCGCGTCTTCACGGTAAAAGCTGGCTCCGAGAATGAGCAAGTCCAGCTTGCGCCAAGGCTCCAAGTCAGTGAGCCCCAAACAGTCGGGCATATACCCCCAAGCTCTGCCGTCCCGTTCAAACCGAAACGCATACGAAAACCCGTTGAACCCGTGCGGCACACGAATTGCTTTAACCAAATACCCTGCAAAAGTACGGGTCGTCGGCAGCGTTCTAAACGGCGTCTGCGCTTGATAACCCTCTGCTAGAAGATAGCCGAAGCGCGTTTCAAGCTGCGGTAAGACCTCCTCCGGCGTATAAACCGGGCAGTGCTGCGCCGTCCAACGTCCCCAATCGGCGAGGTCACCTAAACCCAGCAGATGATCGTTGTGCGCGTGGGTGACGAGCGCAGCGTCAAACCCACCGAGGTTTTCCCTGACACACTGAAGCCGCAGTTCAGGCGGCGCATCTATCAAGATGCGTTCGTCTCCTCTAATCACAACCGCTGGACGAGTCCGGGCATTTTTGCCGGTGGTTCTAGCTTCCTCACATACGCTGCAGTGACACCACCAGCGCGGCACGCCCTGCGAGTCGGAGGTTCCCAAAAAACGGAGCTGCGCCACGCCTCAGCATACCGGCTCAGGCCGAGGAAGGGCAGAAGACGCCAGCGACGCCAAAATCGCGACGTCTCACCCCAGAAGCTTCGCCCAAAAACGCGTTACCATCTAGAGATGATACGCACTTCTCTACTCGCTACGCTGTTATTGTTCACTTTCGCTTTAGCTCAAACACGCCCCCAGCTCGGGAACCGTGGACAAAACCCGCAGGCGCAAGAGATTTTGCAAACAGCTTGCACCGTTTCTGACCGTGACACCAACGAGCCGCAGCGCGAGGGCCGCGTGTGGGACGAAGAATACGCCCAGAGACGCGCCTATCGGGAGGTGCTCCCGGCGTTTTTTGCGGCTGTACCGCTAGAGCGCGACGCCAAGCTCCTAATGCCGGTCGAGGGCGTGACGGTCAGTCAGGTCGCCGATACCTGGGGCGCAGCCCGCAGCGAAGGGCGCACGCACGAAGGCACCGACATCTTTGCCGCTACCGGAACGCCTATCTATTCGGCGACGCCCGGCTACGTCTACCGTATCGGCACCAACCCGTACGGCGGCAACGTCATCACGGTGGTCGGTGGCGCAGGGGTGCGTTACTACTACGCGCACCTCTCAGCCTTTGCCGAAACGCTCACAGAGGGGCAATACGTTATGACCGACACGGTGCTCGGTTACGTCGGCAATACCGGTAACGCTAGGACGACCCCGCCGCACCTGCATTTCGGGGTCTACACCGGCCCTTTAGATACGTGCGACTGGGAAGCGGAAAATCCGTACTCGCTGCTGGTGGATAGATGATGCAGACGGGCCTCGAGTGGGCCAGGTTTTGGCTCCGGGGCGGGGTCGAGCATCTTCACGCACGTTATGTGACGCATTCTTTTGCACCCCATACGCACGCGGGCTACGTCATCGCCGTCGTTGAAGGTGGTGTCCAAGCGTTTCGTTACCGTGGGGCCAGCCACCACGCGCTGCCCGAACACCTCATCTTTATTAATCCCGGCGAAGTCCATACCGGCTACGCTAAAACTGACGCGGGCTGGTGTTACCGGCCCCTTTATCCGGCTGTAGAGACGGTCGCGGACGCAGTACAGGCCGTTTCCGGCACCAAGCGCGTCCCTTATTTTCCCCAAGCCGTCGTGTCTGATCCTGACCTGGCCGCGCGGGTACGGCGTTATCATCAGCTTTCAGAATATGAAGGTGAGCTGGCGCGTGAAGCGGCGTTTTTAGAGCTTATCTCGTGCGCGGTGACGCGTCACGCCGACGTTTCTTTGCGTCCTCGCACCGTCGCTGAGGAATCCGGGGCAGTGCAACAGGTGCGGGCATATCTCGAGACCTACGCCAGCACCAACGTCACGCTCGCAGACCTCGCTGAGCTTACCGGCCTCAGCCCTTACGCGGTGCTGCGGGCGTTTCGCCGCCAGACCGGACTGACGCCGCAAACGTATCAGTTACAGCGTCGGATAGAAAGGGCTAAAGAACGGTTGCAGAGCGGAGTGGCGATTGCCGAGGTTGCCAGCGAAACAGGCTTTTTTGATCAAAGTCATCTGACCAGGCATTTCAAACGCATCGTCGGCGTCACGCCGAAGCAGTTCGCTCGAGGCACTGCCTAGAGCACTGCAGCCAAGGTCGGCGCAATTTCATCCTAGAAACTTTCTTCCGCGCGTCGTAGCCTAAACTTATGACAAACTTTTGGCGCGGCTTCGGTGCGCTGATGCCGCTTTGGTTGGGCCTGATTCCGTTTGGCGCAGCCTACGCGGTATCAGCAAGGGCGGCAGGACTAACCCTGTTTGAAACGCAGCTGATGAGCCTGATTGTGTTGTCGGGTGGGGCGCAGTTTAGCGCGGCGGGGTTGTTTGCCGTAAACGCCTCGCCCTTGACGATTGTCGCTACGACGTTCTTAATTAACGCGCGGCATCTACTTTACGGGGTCTCGCTCGGTCAGCTGCTTCCATTTGGCCTGCGCGAACGTTTTTTGGCGGCGCACCTCCTGACTGACGAAGCTTACGGGGTGACGCTCTCGAACCCACTTCGCTCAGTCAGCTTTTTTATGGGGGCGGGCTCGAGCCTCTACCTCATCTGGAACCTGAGCACGCTGGCTGGGGCGCTGCTGAGTGATCTCGTTCCTGACCCGGCGGCGCTCGGGCTTGACTTTATCTTTCCCCTAGCATTTTTGGCGCTCTTAATTCCACTCCTTAAGGGCTGGCCGACGCTTACCGTGGCAGTTTTCTCCGGTCTTTTGGCACTCGCCGCGTCACAGGTTGTCAATACCGGTTTGGCGGTTTTGCTGGTAGGCATTTTGGGACCGCTTTTGGGCGCTTCCTTAACCCGGACTAGAGCGTGACGCTGCTAACGATTTTACTAATGGCCGCTGTAACTTACGGGCCGCGGCTGGTCGGCTTGTCGCTCGCCAAGGCCACTCTGCCCACTTTTTGGACAAGGTTTTTGCAGTTTGTCCCGGTTGCGGTCTTTGCCGCGCTCGTCGTTCCGGCCTTGCCGAAAGCCGGAGAAACTCCCGTCCGGCTTATTGCGGCGGGCGTTGCGGCACTGGTGCTCTGGCGTGTGCGGTCGTTATGGCTTGGGCTTTTGGTTGGGATGGCGGTCTTTTGGGGGTTACGGGCGTTTTAGCTCGAGCACCTTAACCAACGCTTACAGCTTTTAAGGCCACAAAGAGCGGAATATCCAACGTCTCTTTTTTCGTCGTTTTCTCTACGTTCGGGTCAGGGAGTTCGTCTAAACGCTCGAGTAAAAATCCCAACTCACTCAGCGTATTGATGTACTCACTCAGGGGCCGGTGAAAGCTCATCGTCGTGCCCGACGCCCGCGCCGACACCTCGGCGTAAGCTTTCATCGGGACGCCCCGTGGGGTCAGATACGAGTCTACGCGCCGGTACGTCAGCTTCCGCCCCGGGTCGAAGCCCCAGCCACTCTGCCGCGGGACTCGGAACGCCGGGTGCAGCATAAAGATCACGATACGCGCCGCTGGTTTAAGCGCCCACGCTGCCGCTGCCAGCACCTCACTTAGCGGGTCCATATCCTGAATGCTGAGCATAAACACGGCAACGTCAGCACTGCCCGCTTGTATTTCGGGTAGTGAACTGAGCTTACGCACGTCTCCCACGATAAATTCTGGGGCAAACTGCGCTTTACCTTTAGCGTTCTCCCCGTGATGTTTGCGGGCAAGCTGGACAAGCGTCCGGCTGCCGTCTAAGCCTTGATACCGCGCACCTCTCTTAAGCACATGCGGCGCTAAGACACCCTGACCGCACCCCAAATCGAGGAGCAGTTCGCCGGGTTTAGGGTCGGCGAGTTCCATCACTTCGGGGATAGCGACAGCCCGGTGGTACAAGCTGCCCTTTTTACCGACCCAGCCGTTGTACCACTTGGCCACCGGGTCCCAGTGCGTCTGACGCTGAAGTTTGGGTTTAAGCGTTTTCTTGCTTGGTTTGGTCGTCAAAAAAACCTCGTGAGTCAGCCATAAAGTGGAAGCCAGCGTATCACGAGGGACAATTTACGGTGGTAGTGAGGAGCCGTATATGCTAAGCAGATGGCTGAGCGGAGTGAAGTCTTGTTTATCGGCGGACGTTCGGGCGTGGGGAAGACTAGGGTGGCGCTCGAGCTCCACCACCAACTCTCCGCGCAACGGGTCAAGCACTGCGTTATTGAAGGCGACAATCTCGACCAAGCGTACCCGCCGCCGTGGGAGCATGGGCACAAGCTAGCAGAGCAAAACTTGGCGGCGATGTGGACAAACTACCGCGCACTGGGGTATCGCCGCGTCATCTACACGAATACCGTGAGCGTCCTCGAGACCGCAGGTTTAAGTGCTGCAATGGGGGACGCCCCTATTGTCAAAGCTGTGTTGCTGCAAGCGTCCGACAGCACGGTAAAGAGAAGACTCGAGCTGCGCGAATCGGCTGCCACCCTGCAATCTCATTTGAAAAGGAGCCGGTTGCGGGCGGCTGAACTGGGGCAATACGCTCCACCTTGGGTGTGGCGAATTGATACCGATGGTAAAGACAGCCCCGCGGTTGCAGAGGAGATTTTGGGGCTGCTCGGCTGGACGTAGCTTATATTTCTAAGAAAGGGCTTGACATTTTCACCTTACTCAGCTAGGCTCATGAAGCCTACTAGAGGCGACCTCAGAAAGGGAGCGGTGCAACATGAAACAATTTTTCGCTGACAAGACCAGCATCATCCTCACCGCTTTTACCCGTGTGCTCGGCGACATTGGTGACAATGTACCGCTTGCACAGGAGAGGTCTGCCCAGACGTAGCCGTTTAGTAAATACTCGAGGCCGTGGGAGACCCAACCGTCCCCACGGCCTTTTTTTGCTCTCTCACCTCGGAGCGTGCCTAGGGGACAACTTGCGGAAAGAGGATGACCCTTTAGGAACGCACCATGCCGAGCACACTACAAACCATAGACCAAGCTACCCTCACGTTGCTTACCCACTATTTTTCTAGCCTCGAGTCCTCGGCCGCGTCTTCCGTAAAAAGGCTGAAGCGCGATCTCAGCACCTTCCTTACACTGCATCTGTCTGGAGATTTATGATTCCGCTGGCCCGCTACGCCAAACTTTTAGGCCACTATCTGCGCCCGCAGTGGCGCACTGCCGCGCTGATGGCAACGCTGTTACTCGTCAGCATCGGCTTACAGCTCTTAGTACCGCAGATTTTACGGTTTTTTATTGATACGGCTAGGGCTGGCGGGAGCTTGGAGTCATTAACTCGAGCCGCCCTCCTCTTTTTGGGTGTTGCGGTCGTGACGCAGCTTCTCAGTGCTGCCGCCACTTACTACGCTGCCGACGTCGGGTGGACGGCCACCAACGCCATGCGTGAAGACCTAGCACGGCACTGCCTGGAGCTCGATATGAGCTTTCACACGGCCCGCACCCCCGGCGAACTGATCGAACGCATTGACGGTGACGTCACGGCGTTATCGAACTTCTTTTCACAGTTTTCGGTACGCGTTTTTGGCGGGGCACTGATGCTCATCGGAATTTTGGTGATTTTGTGGCTCGAGAGTCCCCCGGTTGGTATCGCCCTGACGGGGTTTACCCTCACGGTTTTCGTCGCCCTCTTTCTAACCCGGAACGTTGCTGTCGCTGCTACCAAAGACGAACGCGAGTCGAGCGCCCAACTTTTCGGCTTTGTCGAAGAGCGTTTGGCCGGTCTTGACGACCTCCGCGCGAACGGCGGTGGCGCTTACGCCATGCAGAGTTTTACCCATGTCGCCCGTAACTTTTTCTCTCGGGGCCGCCGCGCCTGGATGAAGCGGTCGTCGGTGTGGATGCTCTCTTACGGGATGTTTACGGTGGGCGACCTGATTACTTTAGGCGCAGCGATCTACCTCTTTCAGCAGGGCAGCATCACGCTGGGAACGGCGTACTTGTTTTTTCAGTACATGCTGATGTTAGAAGAACCCATCGAGCAGATTACGCAGCAGATGCAAGAGTTGCAAAAAGCTGGAGCAGGCATTGGGCGGATTGACGAACTCTTTGCGCTTCAAAGTGAGTTGCCGAGGGGAAAAGACACGGCGTTACCGAGTGGTGCGTTGCCCCTTAGTTTTGAACATTTGGGCTTTGCCTACGGCGATAAACGCATCTTGGACGACGTGAGCTTTCGCTTGGAAGCTGGCAAGGTTTTAGGTCTGCTGGGCCGCACGGGAAGTGGGAAGACGACCCTGACTCGGTTAATCTTCAGGCTTTATGACCCGACTTCAGGCAGCGTCAAGCTCGGCGGGGTAGACACGCGAGACGCTCTCCCCGAATCGTTACGTGAACGCGTCGGCATGGTTACCCAAGAGGTGCAGCTCTTTCACGCGTCGGTACGCGACAACCTGACTTTCTTTAGCAGTGATATTTCAGACGAGCGCATCACCGCGGTTTTACGGGACCTCGGGTTGGGAACTTGGTTGGGTGGGCTCGAGCACGGCTTAGACACGATGCTGGCCGCAAGTGGCGGCGGGCTTTCGGCGGGACAGGCGCAGCTACTCGCGTTCGCCCGCGTGTTTCTCAAAGACCCCGGTTTGGTCATCCTGGATGAACCCTCGTCTCGCCTCGACCCGGCAACCGAAAAGCTTTTAGAACGCGCGGTAGACAAACTTTTACGGAGCCGCACGGCAATCATCATCGCGCACCGTTTAGAAACCGTCCGGCGTGCCGACGATATCCTCATCTTGCAAGACGGACACATTTTGGAACACGGCGCACGTCAGGCGTTGGTGCGCTCAGATTCGCACTTTGCGCGGCTCTTAAAAGCCGGGGGGCAGTCCGACTTGGACGACCCGGAATTGGAAGAGGCGCTCGAGGATACCCTTAAGGAACCCGCATGAGCAAGTTGCATCTTAAAACAGAACGTCTGGTCATCCGCGAGTTTGTAGAGGAAGACTGGCAGGACATCGCGGAAAAACGTACTCAGGCAGAGGTCGCACGTTACGAGCCTTGGGATACGACCAGCTGGGCCGAGCGGGAAAGGGTCGTTGGGCGCATCCGGGAGCAGCGTGCGCTCACCTTCGATATGTTCGGCAAGTACACAGAGTTCGCCGCCGTGCTAGGGGACAAGGCCATCGGCAGCGTCGGCGTCAAGCGCCTGAGCGACGTCCATCAGGACGCTGAGGTGGGCTGGGTCTTTGGCGCTCTTTATTGGGGTCAAGGCTACGCCACCGAAGCTGCACGCGCCCTGATGGACTGGAGCTTTCGGACACTCGAGCTGCACCGCATCACCGCCGTATGCGACGCCCGCAACGTCCCCTCGTACCGGCTTATGGAACGCCTCGGGATGCGGCGAGAAGCTCACCACGTCAAGAGCTACTTCTCGAAAGGGGAGTGGACAGATGACCTCGTGTACGCCGTCCTCAAAGACGAATGGCTGCACCGTCCGCCGCCCCGCTACACCGTTCTCGCGCCGGTACACCATGAGGAACCCGTATGACCACCCAAACAGCAACCACTTCACCTACCTGGACGACGCTGCGTTACATGCGCCGCCTCGTCTCGTATCGCCCCGGCTTGTTCGCCGTCAATCTCATCTTGTGGGGCGTCGTTCACCTTTTACCGGTGCTGTTTCCGGTGCTGATTGCACAACTGCTCGACGGTTTAGAGGGCAAAGCCGCGTTTGGCTGGAGCCCCTGGACGTTTCTGATCTTGCTGACGGCGCTCAACGTCGGGCGTATCGGCGTGTTTATTCCGGCGATCTACGTGTGGGCGACGCTCTGGTACGAGTCGGGGCTCTTGCTGCGGCGTAACCTGATCAACTATTTGACTCGCGCACCCGGCTCACGCGTCTTGCCCGATTCGCCCTCAGAGGCGGTCAGCCGCTTTCGTGATGATGTAGACGAGGTGTCGCTGCTCGTTGAGACCTGGGTGGACTCGAGCGGTCTCATCTTGTCGGCGCTCGTGTCGTTTGTGATCATGTACCGCGTCAGTCCGGTAGTCACGCTGGCAGTTGCCGCGCCGCTACTACTAATGCTCGTTTTGACGCGGGGGTTTACCGAACGCATCCGCCGCTACCGCCGCCGCAGCCGCGAGGCGACGGGGCGCGTGACGAGTTTTATCGGTGAGACGTTTGCGGCGGTGCAGGCCGTAAAAGTGGCAGGCCGTGAAGCGCCCATCACTGAGCACTTTCGCAGCCTGAACCGGACGCGGCGGCAAGCAGCCCTTAAAGACACGCTCTTGACCGAGTTTTTACGGGGAGCGAACGCGAATATGACGAATATCGGGACCGGCATCGTGTTGCTCTTATCGGCACGGGCGATGCTTGGGGGTGGCTTTTCCATCGGCGACTTCGCCTTGTTCGCCTTTTATCTGCCGCGCCTCACGAGCATTATGGCGTTTGCCGGAGACATGATGGCGCAGCATAAACGCGCCGGGGTGTCGTTCGAGCGGATGACGCGGCTGTTGCAAGACGCACCGCCGGAAACGCTCGTCGAGCACGCACCGCTGCACCTCCGAGGCGATGTGCCCGAAGTCGTTGCGCCGCCGCCCGTGGCGGGGGAGAGGTTGGAGAAGCTCGAGCTTCGTAACTTAAGCTTTCACTATCCTGGTACCCGAAACGGCGTGACGGACATTAGTTTTAGCCTAAACCGTGATTCATTTACGGTTGTCACCGGGCGTATCGGGAGCGGGAAGACGACCCTACTCCGCACCCTGATGGGCCTCGTGCCCAAAGATTCCGGTGAGATTTTGTGGAACAGCGAACCTGTTAAAGACCCGGCCTCGTGGTTTGTCCCGCCGAGGAGCGCCTACACTGCACAGGTACCGCGCCTCTTCTCGGATTCGCTCCGGCAAAATATCCTGATGGGGCGTGTGGGTGAAGACGCTGCACTGGACGACGTAGTGGACTTGGCCGTGATGACCCACGATGTGCGGGGGCTCGAGCTGGGTCTCGACACCCTCGTCGGCACACGCGGCGTCAAACTTTCGGGCGGACAGGTACAGCGTTCCTCAGCTGCCCGGATGTTTTTACGCGGGGCCGACCTCTTGATCTTCGATGACCTCTCCTCAGCCCTCGATGTGGAAACCGAAGCGCGGCTCTGGCAACAGCTTTTTGCCAAACAGCAGGTGACGTGCCTCGTCGTCTCTCACCGTCGCGCCGCCTTAAGACGCGCCGACCACATCATCGTTTTGCAAGATGGGCGCGTTGAAGCTGAAGGGACGTTGGATGAGCTGTTGGAGACATCAAAGGAGATGCAGCGGCTCTGGGCGGAGGAGGTCACAGCTTCATGAATCTGAGAAATACTGCTTCAGTGACGATTCGGCCTGCAACATTAGAGGACGCTGCTGGTCTCGGCATAGTACAGCTCGACAGCTGGCACACGACTGACGGTGCGCACATCAAACCTCAAAGTTGGTGGGCGCAGTTCTCCTACCCGCAACGCGCGGAAGCGTGGCGCACGTTACTCACATCAGACCGCCCCGTGCTTGTCCTAACTGCTGAAATTGAGGGTGACGTAATCGGGTTTGCCTGGTGTGAGCGCAACAGTGGCGAGTTCACAACGTTCGAGGCAGAACTGAGCGCCATTCATCTGCTGCCCTCAGTACGCGGACAGGGAGTAGGACGGAAACTGATGCGCGAAACTGCGCGGAACCTTGATAATCTAGGATTTCATTCGCTCCTTCTTTGGACGGGCTTGCTCAACAAGCGAGCGCAAGCGTTTTATCAAAAGCTTAACGGCACGCTTTTAGGTGAGAAGTCTACCAACCTCGGTGATTTCTCTTTCGCTGAGGTGGCCTATGGCTGGTCAGACCTCGAGTTGCTTGTAACAGCGTCTTCAAAGATAAGCTCGTCTTGAATAAAGCAACGAGCAGTGAGTGGGTAAACCTAGGTACGTCAAGCTGAAGAAAGGATGATCCGTGGACAAAACTATTTCTACCACAACACGACCGCGCTGGCTTTTTGACGAATTTCAAGATTTTGGCTGGTCGGACATAAAAGAGATTGAGGCATATGACGAGAAATCAGGGGTCAACCCCGAACTCGAGCGTAAACGCCTGCTAGAGCTGGGAGTTGCAGAAGGCCATACACTTATTGACTTTGGCTGCGGTACGGGCGCGTTGGCTCTGGAAGCTGCGAAACTCTGCAAAAAAGTTATCGCCGTGGATGTGTCAGCAGCGATGCTCGCCTACACGAAACGTAAAGCCGAACCGCTCGGTCTAGCTAACATTGACTATGTACAGCAGGGATTTTTGACCTATCAGCATCGGGGTAAGCCTGTAGATTTTGTGTTCACGCAGCGAACCCTACATCATCTTCCCGATTTCTGGAAAGTGCAGGCGCTTCAGCATATGGCAGACGTGCTTAAACCTGGCGGCACGATGTTCGTCAGAGATATTTTGTTCTCGTTCGAGCCGCATGAAACTGATGACGCGGTAGAAGCTTGGGTCAGCAGCCGTCCCGCCAACAGTTTCCCGCGTGAGTTTTTTGAATACGACATCCGCGAGGAGTACATCACTTTTACCTGGCTGTTTGAGGCAATGTTAGAACGCGTCGGCTTTGACATCAAGGGAGTGTCGTACGGTGACTATCAGGCTTATGCTAAATACGTTTGTGTGGAAAGAAGCGATGGGTAAAAAAGTAACGAGCAGTGAGGTTTAGTCCCTACTGCTCGTTGTCATAAGTGCCTCTCTATTTGCGCACGCGCACGCCCTGTTTTTCATCCCACTGAAGAATCTTGTCACTCTTCGGGAGCGGCGCTTCGGGTACTTGACCTACCGAAACACCCTCGCGCCAGTCTGCCGGACAAATAGCAATGTAACGGGCATAGCCGCCCAAACCACCTTTGAATTTGGGAAAACCGATATTGATTAGGCATCCGGTCGCGGGTACTTTATCGAGATTTGCTACACCTTCGGCCTGGGCGTAGCCGTGGTGCATCAGCCAATCTTCGCCCTCGAGCGTGGGCGTCGCGTCGGTATCCAAGGGTTCGTGACCGTGAAAGAGGATATGGCGCTGCTGATGCAAGAATTTCAAGGCAGGCAGGGATACACCGGGGAAGACTGTCTGAGTCGCAAGCGCAGGGTCGGGCCACGCTTTGGACCAGTCCGAGCGCACCATCACCACCGATCCTTCAGGAATCCTGCCGTTTTTGCGCTCCCACTGCTTGATGTCGGCAACTTTTAGGCTGTAACCTGGGTTTTTACTGACTTGAGGGACAATCGAGATAACTACCAGCGGACGCACGGCGTAGGTTGCGGGCAACTCATCTATAGCCGGGTACTCCGGTGCCCAGTGCGCGGGTGGGTCGAGCTGAGTACCGTACTGGTCGGTACTAAGTTGGTACTGCGTCGCCTCAAAACCGTCTTTGTCGTAGCGGTAAGGCTGTCCCGTCTCCGGGTTGACGGTCGGCCCGAATTCGGCGGGGCCAAATCCCTTCCACACGGGAATCGAGGGCGTCAGGGTATGCGTGAGGTCAATATATTTAGCGGTTCTAAGTGCCTGGTTATAGACCGACCAGAGCCCCGGTGCGTTGGTCGGGGGTGCAGCGACGGCAACTTGAAGTAGTATGACGACGCCTAGAGCAGCAAGCATAGGTAAGGGTGCTTTGGTCATAAGGTCCTTTCAACGCCTCTAAATATCTGTGTTGTCCTCTTTAGTTCCAGCTTTTACGGCATCGGATAGTCTGCCGTCAGCGCCTTGACCTCACCCCGAATCACTGCCGCGTCTTCACCCTTCAGCGTCCGGTCAATCAGGTCGGCAATCTGTGACATCATTTCTTCGGTAAAGCCCCTCGTCGTCAGTGCGGGTGTCCCGATACGAACGCCCGAAGTCACAAACGGCGAACGGGTGTCGAACGGTACGGTATTTTTGTTGACGGTAATCCCCGCCGCGTCGAGCAAGTTCTGCGCCTTTTTGCCGCTGATGTCTTGTGCGGTTAAATCCACCAAAAAGTTATGGTTGTCGGTTCCGCCCGAGACGATGCGGTAACCCTTAGTCGTAAGCGCCCCCGCTAGCGCCTGCGCATTCTTAACAATCTGCTGCGCGTAGACCTTGAATTCAGGTTGCAACGCCTCGAAAAAAGCGACGGCTTTACCGGCGATGACGTGCTCCAAAGGCCCTCCCTGCGAGCCGGGAAAGATCATCTTGTCAATGCGTTTGCCGAGGTCTTCATCGTTTGATAAGATGATGGCGCTGCGCGGCCCCCGTAAACTTTTGTGCGTTGTCGTCATGACCACATGCGCGTGCGGAAAGGGGCTCGGATGAACGCCGCCCGCGACCAAGCCGGAGATGTGCGAGATGTCGGCGAGCAGGGTTGCGCCTACCGTATCGGCGATGTCACGGAATTTGGCGAAGTCAATGGTGCGGCTGTAGGCCGTTGCCCCGCAGATGATGAGTTTGGGGCGGTGTTCTTTGGCAAGTTCCAGCGCCCCGTCGTAATCAATCCGCTCGGTTTCTTTGTCCACTTTGTACGACACGACGTTGTAAAGGATGCCCGACAGGTTGACCGGGCTGCCGTGCGTCAGGTGCCCGCCGTGCGAGAGGTCGAGGCCCATAATGGTGTCACCGGGCTCGAGCAAAGTGTGGTAAATGACATGGTTGGCCGTCGAACCCGAATGCGGTTGCACGTTGGCCCAGCTGCAGCCAAACAGCTCTTTGGCCCGTTCAATGGCGAGCGTTTCAACTTCGTCTACGACTTCACAACCGCCGTAGTAGCGTTTGCCGGGGTAGCCCTCGGCGTATTTGTTCGTCAGGACGCTGCCGACGGCTTCCATCACCTCGGGTGAGGTAAAGTTTTCCGACGCGATCAGCTCTAAACCGTCGCGTTCACGCTCGAACTCACGCTCGATAAGCTCAAAAATCTTGTCGTCACGCTTGCTGGTGTTCATTTTGCGAGGGGCCGTGGTTGTCATGCGGTGAGTATAGCAAGCTTTGCCGGGTTTAATCGCCCCAGACAACCCCTGCCAATTTACCGGCTTCATAGTGCGCGACGCCTAGCCCCACAAAACCATGTTGTGGGGCTCGAGCTACATCTTTGACGAGTTCGGGCAGCACGTGCGCCGTCGTTTCGATGACGTCTAAGGCCGCAAAATCCTCCGGTAAAACCCAGCTGAGTGTTCCTTCGGTACAGTCCGGCAGCGTGTAGTGCTTCAAGTCCGCCGTAAAGTAAAAGAGCACGGTCAGCGGTTCGCCGGGGCGGTTGTGGGTCAGCATTCGCCGTAAAGTGAGGTGCTTTACGTCGTCTTCTTCCAAGCCCGTTTCTTCGGTAAGTTCGCGCAAAACTGAGCCGCGCAGGTCACCGAGTTCATCCGGTTCGACGCGTCCGCCCACGCCGGTGTAACGGTTCGGTTGCAAACGTTTTTTTGCGGAGCGTTTGAGCAAGAGCCATTTGCCGTCAAACAGCAAAAAGAGCGTGGTGTAGTGTATGGCGGCGTTACTCGGCACGGCTCGAGATGTCCTGAACGAACGTGTGTTTGCCGTCCGTATAGGCTTCGCGGTCTTTAGGGAAATGTTTAGCAAGCTGTTCTTTTAATGTCTGGTACTTAGCCGCTGTTTCGGGATGTGTTCTTAAATAATCTCTGAAAAAGATCATCTCGTGCCACTGCGTATGGGTGCGCTCCAACATATGCAAGTGATGCGTCCGGTTGTCGTCTGGGCCTTTAACGAAATAGTGTCTGCGAGGAATACCGTGTTCACCACGAAAGGTGTAGCCGAGTGCTTCTAAAGGTTCAACGAACGTAAACGCGGCGTCAAAGTCCTCTACGCCGACGCCGATATCTAAAATTGGCTTGGCTTGGAGGCCGGGAACGGCGGTGCTACCGATATGCTCAATAACGGCGTCATCGCCTAAAACAGTTTTCAACCGTAAACGTTCCGCTTCAAACAGTTCGGTCCACACCTCGTTGTGGGGCTCGAGCCTGACAGTGTATCGTCCCAGACCAAGGGGTTCTTTCGCCACGGCCTATCGTAACGTATGGATTACGTCAATTTAGGCAACACCGGCCTCAAAGTCTCACGTATCTGCCTCGGCATGATGTCTTACGGCACCCCCGAATGGCGCGACTGGGTTTTGAATGAGGACGACAGCCGACCCTTTATCCAGCGGGCGTTAGAACTCGGCCTCAACTTCTTCGATACCGCCGACGTGTACTCGCAAGGGGTCAGCGAAGAGATTACCGGACGCGCCCTTAAAGACTTCGCTCGCCGTGATGAGATTGTCATAGCCACCAAAGTCTTCGGTGCGATGGGGGAGAAACCGAACCAACAGGGCTTATCACGTAAACACATCCTGGACGCGTGTGACGCGTCGCTTAAACGCCTCGGCACCGATTATATTGACCTCTACCAGATTCACCGCTTCGACCCCGAGACGCCCATCGAAGAGGCGCTTTCGGCGCTTGACGAGTTGGTGCGTTCGGGCCGCGTGCGTTATCTAGGCGCGAGCAGCATGTTCGCCTACCAGTTTGCGCAGATGCTCTACACCGCTGACCTCGGCGGCCTGCACCGGTTTGTCAGTATGCAAAACCACTACAACCTCATCTACCGTGAGGAAGAGCGTGAGATGTTGCCTTTATGCGAGAGTGAAGGCGTCGGGGTGATTCCGTGGAGTCCGCTGGCTAGAGGCTACCTGACCCGGAGACCGAGTGAAAAGGGTGCGACGACGCGCGGTAAGTCGGACGGGATGGCGCGGGATTGGTACGACCAAGAGAGCGACGACGCGGTAGCTGAAGCGGTCGTAACGCTTGCTGAAGAACGGGGCGACGCGCCCGCGCAGGTGGCGCTGGCGTGGCTTCTCCATCAGCCCGTGGTGACTGCGCCGATTATCGGGGCGACCAAGATGAAGCACTTGGAAGATGCGGTCAAGGCGACTGAACTGTCTTTATCGGAGGATGAAATAGCGGGGCTCGAGCGACCTTACCAACCCCATCCGGTCAAGGGGCACGGCTGACGTGTTTCTACGCTGCAATATTCGCTGATGGAACCTCAGCACCTCGCTGAACTCCACCCGACGCTCTACCACATGGCGGACGTGCGCAACTGGGCCAGTATTCAGCGTTACGGCCTGCTGAGTATCAGTGCGCTTTTAGACCAGTACGACGTTTCCGGCGTGCGGCGAGACGCGCTCGAGTCGGCCCGTCGCCCGGTTACGGTTCCGCTTGTCTCCGAAGGCAAGACGGTTTATGTCCGTGATCAGCACCCGCTCGACCCGGCTGCGTTAGAGGCGTGTTTAGATGACTTGTCACCCGAAGCGTGGTACCGCCTGCTCAACGCCCGCGTCTTTTTTTGGCCCACGCGTGAGCGTTTAGAGCGGATGCTCAAAGCGTATGGACGGAGTGAACAAACTGTCTTCGAGGTTGATACACGTGCGTTACTCGGGCGCTACGCCCCCGAAGTTGAGCTTTCACATATCAACTCCGGCTACGCGAGCAAGCGTTATCCCCCGGCTAGACGAGGCCCAAAAACGTTTGTACCACTGCTTAGTTATACCTACTCAGCACGAAACAAGATCGCTGAGGTGACCGTCCCTTATGCCGTACCCAACATTTTCGACGTTACAAAGCGTGTTGTGCTCGAGCAGCCGGGGCAGGAGAACCGTACGCTTTGGCAACGCGCCTAAACTCAGGCAGCAATATCGTCTATGAGAGACCCACTGATATACGTTTTAAGTTGCCGCCGAATGGTGCTGTGGTCGGATACGAGCGCGGCTTCTTGCAGGTTTTTCACCGTGCGGTCAAGGGCCTCGAGCTCTAAGGGTGAAGGCTTGGCAACAAAAATCTTTTCGTGCGCCGTCGCGCCGCCCTTTTCTTCATTGGTCATCAGCTCTTCATAGAGCTTTTCACCGGGGCGAATCCCCGAGTAGGCAATCTGAATGTCCACGTCGGGTTCAAAACCGGAAAGTTTGATCAGGTCCCTGGCCAAGTCAACGATACGAACCGGCTCGCCCATATCGAGGATGTAAATCTCACTGTTGCGGCCCTGTCCGGCGGCCTGCATCACCAGCTGCGAGGCTTCGGGAATCGTCATAAAGTAGCGCGTCATCTCGGGATGGGTCACGGTCACCGGCCCACCTGATAAAATCTGCTGCTTAAAGACCGGAATGACGCTGCCCCGGCTGCCTAAAACATTCCCAAACCGGACCGAGACGAACTTTTGTTCCGGCTGGGCTCGGAGCGACGCGCTCTGCACAATCTGCTCGATCACGCGCTTTGACGCGCCCATCACCGAGGTGGGGTTCACAGCTTTATCCGTTGAGATATTGACGAAATGCGAAATCCCGTATTTGAGCGATAAGGTGACCAAATTGCGCGATCCGATGATGTTGTTAAAGACCGCTTCTTCGGGGTTGAGCTCCATCAGCGGGACGTGCTTGTGCGCCGCTGCGTGAAAGACGACCTGCGGCCCGTAACGGCGAAACACGTAGTCGAGCCGGACGATATTTTGCACGTTGGCGATCACGCTGTGATACGGAATATCGGGCCAATCACGGTCGAGCTCGCGCTCCAAGGTGTAGATGCTATTTTCGCCGCGGCCAAATAAAATCAGCTCTTTGGGCCGAAACCGGCAGATTTGCCGGACCAACTCGGAGCCGATTGAACCTCCTGCGCCGGTGACCATGACGACTTTATCGGTGATGTAGTTGGAAATCGCGGTGCTGTCGAGTTCAATCGGGGGGCGGCGGAGCAGGTCTTCGATCTGCACTTCGCGGATCCGGTTGATGCCGACCTGACCGCTTAACAGTTCGTAGACACCGGGCATAATGCGGTACTTAAGGCCCGCTTTGGCCCCTTCGATACGGCCGACGATCTGACGAACGACCCGGCCATCTGACGAGGGTAAAGCAATCAGTACCTCGTCAACCTTGTGGTGCTGCACGATCCGGTTGATATTGGCGATCGCACCCAAAACCGGGACGGTAGCGATGCGGTATCCGAGCTTTTTAGGGTCATCGTCTAAAAAACCGACGGGCCTAAGGCCCATTTCGGGGTGCCGGAGCATCTCGCGGACGATCAGCGTCCCGGCTTCGCCCGCGCCAATCACCAGCACTGCTTTGCGCCGCTCCTCGCCCCCGGGTTGACCCAACCGGGCCTCGTGACGAAAACGCGCAGCGGCCCGGACACCCGACATGATAAATAAGGTGAGCAGGCCGTCTAAGAGGGCAACCGAACGGGGAATCCCGGTCACCGGGCCAAACCAGAGCAGCAGGGCGCTGCCGATTATAGCGACGCTCGAGACCATCCTTAAAAGGTTGCCCACGTCACGAAACGCCAGCCGCGACCAGCTGCGGCGGTAGAGACTAAAAAGATAAGCCGCGCCCGCTTTAAGGCTAAAGAGCCCAAGGGTGGCAATGATGACGGCGCTCCACGAAGCGCCGGGAAAGTTCCAATCGTACTTGACCAAAAAGGCGAGAGGCGTCGAGACAAGCCAGCCGAGCGCGTCGATGACGACCTTGTTACGAGCAAAATGACTCGGTTCTCCCCACGGGTTTTTTTCGTGTATCTTTTCGTTAGGCGGCACGGTTCTCCCTCGTGGCCGGTTTTGCCCGGCGTGGGACAGCTCTACTGTAACGCATCGGGCCACGCACCGGGTAGGGGCGCGTCAGCGGGTGCCGAGCGGTTGGGCGAGTTGACGAGACAGCTTGCGCTAGCTGAGGTAGTACCATAAAACCCTTCGTAAATGTCAGCTACCCGTTAGCGCAGCGTCTTTGCAGTTTAGCGGCGACAGCCCGCCGGACGCTGTGACGCCTGACGCGCTCCAGCGTCCTAGTTAAACCCCCGACAGCTCAGACTTTTGGGTGTACGCTGACACTTCGCACGTGTGTTTCAGCATGTTTCACATATGTTTATAGCGTGTTTGTAGCAGTCACGCCACCTTTGCGGTGTGGTAAAAAGGACGCTGATACGCGTTGGGAGAGGGTATGAACACGCTACTGACGAGCGCCGGTAGGCGAAGCGAGTTGGTCGAGTACTTTCAAAAAGCGTTGCGTCGGCGCACGGACGGTCCAGGGGACAGCCGTGTGTTTGCTGCCGCTGCGCGTATAGGCGCACCGGCACTGCAAGAAGCAGACGACGCAGTGATCGTGCCGCCGGTCGGTGACGTTCACTATATAAACGCGCTGCTCGAGTTCGTCCAAGAGGCGCAGATCGGCTTGCTCGTCCCCTTGAGCGTTTACGAACTGCCCTATCTGGCCGCCGCTCGAGACCGTTTTGCCGAGGTCGGAACACAGGTCGTGATCTCGTCGCCGGAAGTTATCCTGCGCTGCGCCGACAAATGGCAGACCTACACTTTTTTACGCGCACAAGGGCTTCGTACTCCTAAAACGTACCTCGCGCCCTCCGAAGCACTAAAGGCGCTGGCAGCGGGTAAACTCAGTTTTCCGCTGGTCCTTAAACCGCGCTGGGGAGCGGGGTCTGTGGGACTCGAGTTTCCTGACAACGAAGCCGAATTAGAGCTGGGCTACGATCTCCTAACGCGCCGCCTCGCCCGCACGACCTTAGCCGGTCCCGTAGTGCTTGACGCGCCGGTAAAAGGCTCACTACCAGCTGAGCAGACCGTTTTAATCCAAGAGTTTGTTGTCGGTGACGAGTACAGTTTAGAGGTAGTCAACGACCTCTCAGGCCGCTACGTTACGACCTTGGCTGCTCAAAAACTGTCCCTCTGGGGCGGCGAAACAGCCGGTGCCGTCACTGTCACAGACGAACGCTTAGCTGCGCTGGGCCAAATCCTCGCTCAGGCATTGGGACATACCGGCCCACTGGCGTGTGACGTCTTTTTGGGGGCAGACGGCGCGAGTGTGGTAGAACTTAACGCCTGTCTGGGGAGCAGCTATCCTTTTGTCCACGTCGCCGGAGCCGACCTGCCGGCTGCGCTACTCGCGTGGGCAGGGGGTGAAACGCCCGACCCGGCGTGGCTCCGCGCCGAGGCCGGAGTGAGCTCGGTGCGCTCGAGTCGGCTACTGCTCGTCTCTCAGCGTTAAGGCTACAACTTGACCCTAGAACCGTTCTTGTTTGGAACGGTCGCTCCGTCCGTTAGGGGCGACGCGGCCCCCCCGAGCTGCAGGTGCCGCGCCGAGGAGTTGTGGTGGTCCCGCCCGTTCTGCCGCGAGGTCGTCACGGTTATAGCGGTAGCTCGGGCGGGCGCTGCTGCGGCCCACAAAGGTTGCGGCGATACCGAAGATGCGGACGCCGCTCCGGTTCAGGCGCTCGACGGTCTCCTCGAGCCCTTGCGGGTCGGTACTTTCCAAGCTCGCCACAAGCACCGTCCCGGTGCAAAGAGGCGCAATCGTCAGAGTGTCGGCGACGTCCAAAAGTGGCGCAGAGTCCACCACGATCACGTCGTAATCTTGTTTCCAACTCGCCAGACAGTCGGGAAACCCGGCGCTTAAAAGTTCGGTCGGGTCGTGCGCGGCCCGAAACGTCGGGATGATGTCGAGCGTTTGGGTTAAATTGACCCCGACGTGCGCTGCTTCATACGCGCCGTGTGGGTTCTCGAGGTGCGTCCGGAGCGGCATATGGCGTTTGTCGTCTAAGTTGTATTCACGGGCGATTACCGGTTGGCGCAGGTCGGCGTCAACGAGCAGCGTGCGGTAGTTCGCGCGGGTAAAACTCTCGGCGAGGCTCAGTGCGACGCTCGATTTGCCTTCGCTGTGACTCGGACTCGTGACCAAAATGACTTTGGGGTGAACGTTTTGGGTACTTAAGAGCAGGTTGGTACGCAAGTAGCCCGACGCTTCGCGGGGCAAACGCCGCGTCTTTTTGGCAAGTTTGGGAAACTCGGCCAAGATAGGTTGACCGGTCATCGCGGCGAGGTCGTCAACGCTGCGCACTTTGGTATCGAGCAGATTGCGCAAGAGCAAGATGCCGTAAGCGAGCAAAAAGCCTAAAATACCGGCAATCGTCGCGTCAAACTGCGGTTTGGGTGCGACCGGATTAACCGGTACCGACGCCCGCTGGATAAACTCGAGCCGACTCCGGGCAGTTCCGGCAGCAGCTTCGGTATTCTCGCGGTTGGTCTGCTGCTTCACCAAGGTGTTTTGCAACTGGCCCAACTCACCGGGACCGGCCCCGGCCGCTTCACTTTGGCTGATTTTTCTTTGGGTTTCGGCGATGGCGCGGTCGGACTGCGTAACGATGCTGCGCATGAGAGTTTCGGCGCGTTGCCGGTCCCAATCGATCAGGGCTACGGCCAGGGCGTCGAGTGTGGCCGCAACCTTTTCAGGCTCCGAACCACGAAACGCCAAGGTAATTTCGCTGCTGCTGTCCCTAGACCCTGGGTCTGCCGAGACGTGGTAGCGGTTGCGCGTACTGTCGACTCGGGTCGGGGTGACCTCGAGCCCGAGCCGGGTGAGCGCCGAGCCGATAACCTCTTGACTTTTTGCGGCGGTTTCGTAAGAGGTCGGATTAATTGGCGGTGCCATAACGATCGGGACGTCAACGCCGGGTAAGCTGCCGTCGCTGAGGGTGGCAAGTAAAACCGCGTCGGTCGTATAGGTCGGCGCTCGTGAGCTGCTGACAAAGTAAGCGACGCCCGCACCGATGGCCGCGAGTACCACGGCTAAGAGGAGCCCACGGCGTAAAAACCGGAAAACGTCCCCTAAACTCACACTGAGGTCTTGTTGCATCATGTTCCTATCCGTTTCACCGGGTCATCACCTGGTCAGGGTTGGACTGGGTTGGACTGGGTTGATCTGTGGCCCAGGCGCTGACGCCCGGTCGCTAGTGTCACTCTAGCAGATACGGTTTGCCGCCCCCCAAGCACGGTTCACACATGGCGAAGTTTATCACCGGGTTTGGTGTTAAGTAGGCGGAATTTAGGCAACACTGCGCTCTACTAGGCTTCCAAACTCAGCTCGAGAGGTTAGCAGCAGTTCACAGAGAAGAGTCTGACATTTAGAAGTCAGTGCTTACAAAAGCAAATGGCGCTGCTCACGTATTCGGAACGTAACGACAAAAAGGTCAACCTAGCGCGAGTAAAAAGCTGACGTTTTGCAGGACAGCTCTGTTCTATCTAAGAGCGTGACAAGCATCGGCAAAGAAACCTCACAGTCCAGGGTGTTACGGCGTTTTCCCGCTGTTTGTCCTTATAAGCTCCGCTAGCCACCGGGCACCCTCGGCAAGTTGGAGCGGCGTCATCTGCGGCTCTTTGGCAAACCAGGTCCGCTGCCGTTTGGCGTAACGCCACGTTGCTTGGGTAACTTGCTCTATCATTTGCGACGTGTCCAGCACATCCGCCTCGAGAAACGCTCGCACTTCTTTATAACCGATGGCTTGGAGCGCGGTGGTGGCTTTTGGATAGCGCCCGAGCAGCCTCTCGACCTCTGCGACCAAGCCCGCTTGAAACATCGTTTGGGTGCGGCGAGTGATGGCCGCCCCCAGCGCCCCCGACTCAAGCTCGAGCCGCCGTTTGCTGTACCGGTAACGCGGCTTGGTCAGAGGGAACGTCGTCGGTGAGCGCCCGCTGCGCTCCCAGACCTCGAGCGCCCGAACCACTCTTCTGGGGTTACGCTGCGCCCGCCGCGCGTCCTCCGGGCTGAGCCGGGAGAGTTCAGCCTCAAGCGCGTCCAGGCCACCTTGCTCGAGGCGGTGCCACAGCGCCGCTTGCACCGCCTCGTCAGGAGCCGGGGTGGTCGGCAAGCCTTGGGTCAGGGCGCGAATATAAAAGCCGGTACCGCCGACCACCAGTGGCAACCGCCCCCGCGCTAAAACCTCACCGATAGCCCTTTCTGCTAACGTCACATACCGTGCGACGCTAAACGCTTCATCGGGATAGACGACGTCGATCAGGTGATGCGGTACCCGAGCCCGCTCCTCACGGGTTGGTTTGGCGGTACCGACGTCCAGCTCGCGGTAGACCATCATGGCGTCGGCAGAGACGAGCTCGAGCCCGAACCTTTGGGCCAACGTGAGCGCGAGCACACTTTTACCGCTCGCCGTCGCACCGCCTAAAACCGGGATAATAGGGTCAGCCGAACTTACAGGCATATAATTCCGTAGCTGCATGTACCAACGCCGCAAAGAGGCAAAAAAGGGCGTGTTAAGCTCCCGTTATGGAGTTGGATAAACGCGATAATGCACCGGAAGGGACGCAACAAGAGACGCAGCGCGACCTGCAGAGCCTGCTTATCTTGCGCGACCGGGTAAGCGAGCTGGCGGCTGGGGTTGCGCCCCGCAGCCTCGAGCTCAAGCTCGACTTGCTCGACGTGGGTGAAGCGTACCGGCTGATTGTAGACCTGCCGGGTGTCGCCCAAGACGACCTCGAGATTGCCCTGCACGGACGGCAGCTCACCATCGCGGGCCTGCGCGACATGAACGCAGGTGAGCAGACGTTTGTCGTACGCGAACGCGCGGGCGGCCACTTTCAGCGGACGCTCGAGCTGCCCAGCGACGTTCACTACGAAGCGAGTAGCGCCCACTTGCGCGAAGGGTTGCTGATCCTTCATCTGCCCAAAGTCTAAGCTTTTTCGTCCAGGTTCTTTTGTCATTAGCAGTTAAAGGCGCAACCCTAATCAAGGCAACTGGTTTGGGTTGGCTCGCGCCAACTTGAAACGTGATAGTAAAGCAGTATCCGGTACGCATGTTTTGAGCTGAAATCCCGTCGGCCTCGGTAAGGCCGACGGGATTTGCGTTCAGTCGGGATAAAAACGGCTGCCCTTTTAGTAGGTACTCCCGTCGCCTGTAACGGGGTCGACTTCGTTCGTAGAGGTGCCGGAAGCGTTGGTTCCAGAGCCGTTACCCGTGGTGCTGTCGCTACCGGTACTTGAAGCCGAACTATTGTCGCCGCCGAAGCTGCCCAAACTCGGGAGCGTCGCGTCCTTGCCGCCGGTATCGAGCGTAAAGGTTCCCTGAACCCCGGAGGTGACGACGACATCGTTGCTGTCTAAGTCGTATTCGATCACTTCGCCCTCAACTCTACCGTCGGCGTTACGGCTCCAGGCCGGATTACCGCGCAGCACGGCAAACCCGGCCTCTTCGTCAAGCTCCAACGTTTCTGCGCCGCTGGTGCGCCCGTCGGACTCGACCTTGACCTTGCCCTTAAGCATCTGCGTATCGTCGTCAACGTTAAACGACAGCCGTGAAGACGACGCCGTAAGTGCCGGGGAGTCGCCCGAGGCGCGTCTTGAAAGACTGACCGGCCCGACCATCTCCCCGACGCCGCGGCTGTTTTCGTAGAGCAGTGACGTGCCCTCGGTGGTGGTGCGCCCTTTTAAAATGGTCACCTTTTCGCTCTTTTCGCGTTTGAGGTTTTGCGGGCAGAGCGTCTCTTCATTGCGACCGAGCGACCCGCCAAAAAAGCTGAGGACAGCCTTGTCCTGTGCGTCCGCGCCCCCCTCTTTAGGTTGGGTACGGAGGACGATGCTCGAGCGTATCCGCGTGTTATCCACTTTGGTGTCAATACGTTTGGGATTTGGCGCGTAGTAGAACGACAGGTTTTCGTTTTTACGGCACTCGCTCCCGCCACGCGTCACCGAAATGCCGCCCTCGGCGTCGGTGGCGGTCTGCTGTACGGTGATCGGGCGGTCGTCGCGTTTAAGTTCAAACGACGGCAAGTTGGCGTCTAGGTTGGCGGTAGCAGCAGGCGTGGCAGGCGGCGGGGCGGCGGTCTGGGCCACCCCGACCCCGACACCGAGTAGTCCCGCGCCCAACCAGAGCATCACGCGCCGCTTCACCGTAGTCTTACTGCGCCTTGGCGGTTTCGCTCGAGAGGCTAAACTGCGCCGTATCAAAGCTCGGCGTCGGGTCGCTCAGCTGCTGCACCGCGTTAATGTCGGTGCGCTGCTCGATCCGTGCGCCGCGAATCGTCGAGCCGAACGCGGCGTCAACCGAGACCGCCGGATTGCCGATCACTTCAGCTCTCGAGGCCGTGTCGTCGTAGTAAAGCGTGGTACCGGTCGTCGTGTTGTCTCCGTCTATAATCGCAACGTTGCCGGTCGCGAGCAGCACATCGGTATCGGTCAGGGCGCGAATCTCGTCGGCGGTAATCGTCAAGAAGGTGCCGTCATCGTTTTTACGCCGCGCCACCGCTTGACCCGTCTGATTGCTCAGCACCGCCAAATCGCGTCCCTCTTCAAAGATCAGTTCGTCCGCCTGGGCGTCTTGTGCGCCGTTCACGAGCGTGACGTTCCCTTGGCTGGTGCTCGTATCGGTATCGACGTCAAAGGTCACCTTGTCGGTACCGATGTTGACCACGTTGTCCCCTTTTTTAGCAGGTTGCACGACAATCGCGGTCTTTTGGGGCATCACGCCGCGTCCCGTTTGTTCGCTATAGGTCAGTGCCGAGCCGGTTGCAGTCAACCGTCCCCGTTCAACCCGGACACCGCCGGTAAAGCTCGCCTCGCGCTCCCCTTCTGCCTCGGCGATCAGCACGCCTTTGGGCGCACGCAGCTCGCCGCGTTGCGCGAATATCTCGAGGTTTGAGACTTTAGCCTCGAGCCCGTCTTTTTTGGGGTGCTCGTAGATATAGGGGCCGTAACGCAGATCGGGGCTGTTCCTCGTCCCGCCGTCGTAAGTAATGGTGATAATGCGCTGGCCCGGTTTAGATACCGGTTGTGCTTGCGTATTCTCTGCCGCTGCGCCGCCCGACTGCGTGTTTTCGGTCTGAGTGTCTGCCCCGGCACCTGTCTGGGTACCGCCCGACGCGGTTTGGGCCGAAGCGGTTCCAACGAGTAAAAGAGCGGCTAATGTAAGTTTAGACAAGTTTTTGGATTTGGATAACGTGGGCATAAAACTCCTCAGGTTCTGGGCTTAGTTGGCGGTATCTCTAAAACTGTCTTTGTTGCGGGTACCTTCGCCCCCGGTTTGAACATCAGTAAGGTCAAAATTCATGCTCAGATTTCTAGACGTGCTGATGTCTTCTCCCGTTTCGTCAGTGATACTAATAGCTGGCGCGATAAATCTGCCTTGTTCTTGATCTAAACGCACCGGATCACCGTTTTGTGCCCGCATGTCGAGTGTCCAGCCCACATCGGGGATGTAGACCTCGAGCCCCTGCCCCCGGAGGTTTTCTTGGGCGTCAATGACCAACCGCTTTGAAGCCAAAGTAAAGTCGGTTTTGCCGCCGACGGTCCGCTCCGCGTCTTTGATGTCGTGTAAAACGGTCTCTTGTACGTCGGGCTCGTAATCAACTTGCGCGGCAGCAAAATGCCACACAGCCTTGGGGTCGGCCTGCGGGTAGAGCGTTACGCGCGCGTCTGCAAGTGCAATCGTCCCGCCCGGCGTCACCTGCTTCCGCTGCGGGAGCAGCGACAGTACGACGAGGACGACGACCGTAAGGCTGAGCGCGAAAAGGGCAAGCCGGAACACGGTTTTAATCTATCAGCCCATTGCCGTGAGAAGCGTGACGAAATCGTCAAGGTGACGACACCTAAACCGAGCGTTCAACTTAAATGCTCGGGCGAAGGGGCCTGTGCTATACTCCTACGTTAGCGAAGTAGCGGCCAGCTGGTTTGCGGTGAGCACCTCTAAGACCCGGCCTCAATTTGGGTTTTGTCTGAAATATCCGGCAGCTCAGACGTACCGAGCCGCCCCTATCTGTTTTGTTTTATCCACCTTCTGCCTACTGGAGGCAAAGTGACTGAAGCCAATGTTAAGGTTAAATCCCCCAAAAAAACACCTGTCAAAAAGGGGCTCAAGCCCACAAAAAGCGAAGTGCCCGTCAGTGGTCCTGTGTGGCGCTCTGCGCCGCAGATTCAAAAGCTCTTTGAAACCGGCAAACGCGAAGGCTCACTCAACTCCGAAGAGATTACTGCGGCGCTCAACCAGGCGGTCGAGTCGCTGAACTTAGATAGTGCGAGCGACGACTTTGAAACCCTGATCGGGCTGTTAGGGGCACAAGGCATTGAAATCGCTGACTTAGCCGACGACGAAGTGATTGACGAAGATGAGTTTGACGGTGTTGCCGAGCTCGAGGACGCCGAGGATGACGACGGCGAGCTGAGCCGTGACCGCGAAGAGATGGAAGCGCGCGCCGAGGCGATGGCCGGGAGCCGCTTATCAACCAACGACCCGGTGCGGCAGTACTTGCACGAAATCGGCCGCGTCAGCTTACTGACGCTCGAGGAAGAAATCTCACTCGCGCGGCGGATTGAAGAGGGTGAAGCGGCGCAAAAACGCTTGGCTGAAGAGGGCGAAGGACTGCCCGAACGGACCCAACGCGGTCTTAGGCGCGTTGAAGAAGACGGCGACATGGCGCGGCAACACCTGATCGAAGCGAACTTGCGCCTCGTCGTTTCGATTGCCAAAAAGTACACCGGACGCGGCCTGTCATTTTTAGACCTCATCCAAGAGGGTAATCAGGGCCTTATTCGAGCCGTGGAAAAGTTTGAATACCGCCGCCGCTACAAGTTCTCCACCTACGCGACCTGGTGGATTCGCCAAGCAATCAACCGCGCCATCGCCGACCAAGCCCGCACGATTCGTATCCCCGTACATATGGTCGAAACCATCAATAAACTGACCCGCACCGCGCGGCAGTTGCAGCAAGAACTCTCGCGTGAACCGACCTACGAAGAGGTCGCCGACGCGATGGGGCCGGGGTGGAACGCTGAAAAGGTCGAAGAGGTCTTCAAGGTCTCGCAGGAGCCGGTGTCGTTAGAAACCCCTATCGGGGACGAAAAAGACTCGTTTTACGGCGACTTTATCCCCGACGATAACGTCGAATCACCAGTTGACCAGGCGAGCAAAACGCTCCTCAGCGAAGAACTCGAAAAAGCCTTGGATAAACTGACTGAACGCGAGTCGATGGTCCTGAAGTTTCGCAAAGGTCTTGTTGACGGGCGCGAACACACCTTAGAGGAGGTCGGCGCACACTTTGGCGTGACGCGTGAGCGGATTCGGCAGATTGAAAACAAGGCGCTCCGCAAACTCAAATATCACGAGTCGCGGACGCGGAAACTGCGCGACTTTTTAGATTAAGAGGATGAGCAAACGAGCCATGAGCGAAGCTAAAACTCATGGCTCGTTTTTTTATTGCACAGGCCCTAGCAGGCGCTCTCGCAACTTTTGCTGTACTTCTTGGCCGAGTCCACACGCCTCTAAATAATCTTCGACACCGCCGTACCGCTCAAGGTGAGAAAGTGCTCCGAGAATCGCTTCGGGTTTGGACGTTAGCTGTTCTGCTAGACGCGCACGTTCTTCAGGATCGGCTTTCTCAGTAAGCATTTCTCTATAACGCTCAGCTAAGTAACGGTCACTAAGCGCATAATCTGCTGTAATATCGGCGTCTGCTACGCCTACTAAGTTCAGGGCCAGAGCTGCGATAAGTCCGGTACGGTCTTTTCCTGAATGACAATGAAAGACCACCGCACCTACAGGAGCCGTAGCTATAGCTGTTAGAATCTCACCGACGTTTTTTTGAAAATGCCGCAACATGATCCGGTACATCTCGGTTAAAGTAGGCGCTGCGTTGACAAGCGCAATAGCTTCCGTATCGGTTTCGTTCAGCAGCGGGAGGTTCAGGTAACGCAGACCAGCATCTGCACAGCGTGCAAAAGGGTTCGCCTCGAGGTCGAGTTCGTAAGGCGACCGCAAATCAATAATGGTTGAAACACCGGTTTCTCGAACAGCCTGCTGACCAGCGGCGGTAAGGCGTGCCAAGTTGTCTGAACGAATCAAGCTGTTAGTGCGCGTAAAACGACCATTCGCGGCGGCGTATCCGCCCAGCTCGCGTACATTTAGACACCCATTCCAAAAGAGGCGTCGGGATGAGTTCACAATAACTGTCTGTATTTGAACACTTTATTTGCCGTATTTGGTTCGGCGCTCGAGCCACTTGAGCAAACTCGAGGCTACGAGCGTCACCGCGATGTAGAGCAGCGCGACGGTATTAAACGGCGGAAATACCTGAAAATTGGCGGCTTGATACTCACGGGCGAGCTGGGTTAGTTCGCGTACCCCTAAAACGGAGAGCAGCGACGAGTCTTTAAGCATGGCGATAAACTCGTTGCCGAGGGGCGGCGTCACGATGCGCAGGGCCTGCGGCAAGACGACGAAACGGGCGGTTTGTGCGCCTGAAAGCCCTAATGTGCGAGCGGCTTCACGCTGGCCGTGCGGGACGGCTTCGATGCCTGCGCGAAAGATTTCAGCCAGGTACGCGGCGTAACCGAGGGCAATCGCCACGACCCCACGCATTAAAATCGGCATATTGATAAAGCCGCCGGTCGCGTCCCGGAGTGCGCCCTGGAGGGGAAAGCCGACGTAGAGGATAATCACGAGCATCGGGATGCCGCGAATCATATCGATATAGAGTTCGGCGAAGATTCGGAGTGGATGCTCAAAGCTCCACCAGCCGGCGGCGCTCAGCATCGCCACTAGCACGGCGAGCACGGCGGTTAAGAGAGCCGGGTTCCGCGCGCCTGAAGGGAGAAAGTCGGTTTGCCAGAGCGTCCCTGCAGCTTGCGGCACCTGCGCGGTGGGGATAAAGGCGGCGCTGACGGTACCGGATTTAAGCCCTGCAAGCGCGTCAGCTACAGAGCTGTACGAGCGCACCGACATTCCGTCGCCACCGTAAGCCCCGGACTGAATCTGTTTGGAAACGCGGGAAGGCGTGCCCTCGAGAATCGCCACACGTCCGCTGGTGTCCCCGATGAGTGTGTAGTCAGCGGTCGGCCTCGTAAAGAAGAAGACGCTGGCAAGCGCCGCTAACAGTGCAAAAAGACCAAAACGCAGGTTCGTCCAGCGGCTACATTTGAGGAGCAGCAGTCCGGCTAGACCCAGACCTAATAAGAGGGCCGTGACGTAGGCGAGGATCGTCACGATGGCTGTGACGCCGACACCGGGGACGATGTAGCGGAGCGCCCGCTGATAGTCCGGCGCAGTGACGAACAGATAAATGACAAAGGGCAGCGCACTTAAGAGAACTAGGGTGCTGGGACCTAAACCGCTACGCTGGGTTGGGGTAGGCGCAGGTTTAGTCACAGGGTGCGCCCACAGCAGCCTGAACAAACGCAAACCTGGAAAACGTAGACAAGCACAACCCGAAACGTAAAAAGCCCGGTAAAACCGGGCCAAGGCAAAACGTCGTCACTACTGTTTAACAGCCAGCCATTTGGTTCTGAGTTTCTCCAAGGTGCCGTCGGCTTTAATCTCGGCGAGCCCGGTGTTGAGGGCGTCTACGAGTGGGTCGCCCTCTTGCACGACGAAGCCGAGGTCGGTCCCGGATTCTACGTTATCAATGCTGACGGTAAGTTGACCGGCGTACTGCTCGACAAACGCGTCCGCTGAGGTACCGTCAATTTCAACGCCGTCTACGTCACCGTTTAAGAGTGCCTGCACCGCCGTGTTGAAATTGTCGTACAACCGGAGCCGGTCGCGTCCGACAAGTTTTTCAGCGGTGACGGCGTTCGTCGTGCCGGTCTGTGCTCCTAAAATCAGGTCGCCACCGGTAAAATCTTCTAAGGTCAGGTCGCGGTCTGCAACCCGTACGGCAATCGCTTCGGTGACCGCGAGGTAGGGGTCGGTAAAGTCTACAATTTGGTCGCGTTCGGGAGTAATCGACACGCCCGAGGCCACCATATCGAACTCGCCATTGGCGAGGGCCGGAAAAATGCCGTCCCAGGCGGTCGTTTTGAACTGAGCGACGCAGTTGACTTTCTTACAGATGGCGTTCATCACGTCTATATCGAAACCGACAGCCTTACCCTGTTGGTTGATCGTTTCAAACGGGGGATAGGTGGTGTCTGAGCCGATGACGAGCGTCCGGCCCCCCAGATCAGCTGAACCGCTCTGGGCAAAAGCGAAGGGTGTGAGTAAGAGCGCGACGAGCAAAATGTATTTCATGGAAGCTCCTTTAGGGCGTGTTTGAGTCGAGGTCATACACGATTATAGACCGTAAGCCGTTCAAGTGTAAGGGGAACTCTTGACGACGAGAAAAATGTCGGGGGCAACCAGTAGCAATAAGCTCGAGACCAAATCAGCTCATTATGGTTGGGCCGACTTTGTGTCAATAAGGGGCGTTCGTACCGGCTCAAAGACGGGGGTTTGTTATGCTCAGGCGTGTCTAGGCGTACTTGTCAGATCACCCCTGTCAAGCGAACTGTCAAGTAAACGCGCCGAGCTATCTAAGTGACCCATAGTGTGCCGCCTCAAAAGAGCCGGTGGCAATTGAAGGTGAGATGACCTATTCGTTTGATGTTTTTGATACCTGTATCGTCCGAACCTGTGCGCGGCCCGCTGACCTCTTTTACCTACTTGCTGATGATTTACTCCGGCATAGCGGGCAGCCCTACGGCCGCGAAGAGGTCGGTGAACTCGCCTCGCTGCGCGTTTCAGCAGAGAAGCGGGCACATAAAACGGCCAAAGACGGGGGGCGGGCAGACATCACGCTCGCTGACATTTATCACGAGTTAGACCTCGAGGGTTGGGAGTTTTCAGCGCCAGAGATGAGAGACGCTGAGGTGAGGCTCGAGCTCGCCGCCATGCGCCCGGTGGTGCCGATTCGTCAACGCATCAAAGCGTTACAACGGGCCGGTGAACGCGTTTTGTTCGTCTCAGATATGTATCTGCCGCATGAGGTGGTGCGGGAGATGCTCGTGCGCTGCGGCTACTGTGTGCCGGACGGCACGCTCTACGTGTCGAACGAAGTGGGCGCGACCAAACGCGCGGGGAGTTTATTTCGTCACGTGCTCGAAAAAGAAAACTTAACTGCCCGTGACCTGACGCACTGCGGCGACGGGGTAGAGAGCGACTTTTTGGGGGCGCGTAAAGCGGGGGTGCGGACCGAACTCTTTACCGGCACCCAGCTCAACCGTCTTGAACGGGCGATGCTCACCGTGCCGAGCCGGTCGCCGTGGGTGACTTCACAGCTCGCCGGGATTTCGCGAGTGACGCGTTTAAGCGTCCATGAAGATGCCAGCGATGTGCTCGCTGGGGGTGTCGAGATCGCCTCGAGCGTCGTCGCGCCGCTCTTGGTCGGGTTTGTGTCGTGGGTGTTGCAAGACGCCAAAGCGCAGGGGCTAGAACGACTTTATTTTGTCGCCCGTGACGGTCAGGTATTGCACAAGATTGCCCAAGCACTCAAACCTGAACTCGAGGTACGTTACCTCTACGGTTCCCGGCAGGCGTGGTACATCCCTTCGGCGTTTACGGTCAGCCGCGTAGAACTCGAGTTTGTCCTCATGACCGGGCAGTCGTCCGCGCCGCGCCACAACCTCAAACGGGTGAACCTCATGCCGGAGGCGCTTAGCGGCCCCTTAAAGAAGCACGGCTTTCCCGAAGGGACGTGGGACACGCAGCTTTCGGGTGAAGCCGCCGAGCGGTTCTGGGCATTTTTGGAAGACCCTGAGGTCGCGCCGCAGGTGCTGGCGCAGGCAGAACAGGCTAGGGAGGCGGCTGTAGCCTACTTTGAGCAAGAAGGTCTCTTAAAAGACGACCGTTGGGCGCTCGTTGACGTGGGTTGGACGCTCCGCACGCAAGGGTCGCTGCACAAGATTTTGGCCTCGGCGGGGCAACCGCACACGCTCGGCTACTACTTAGGCATCTCCAGAACGCGCTTCTCGTCACGTGCCTATGGTCAAGGACGGGCTTACCTGTTAGAAGAGGCCGAGAATGAAGCACTGGCCCCGGTTCGCACGCTGTTTGAAAATAAAGGGCTGATTGACCAGGTGTTTACGATGGCCGACCACGGCAGTACGGGCCGTTATGCTCGTGTCAATGGCAAGATGGAACCGGTGCTCTCTAAATTGCCGCAGCACCCTAAACGCGAGGCATTTTTGCGTACCGTCCATGAACTGGTGACCCGGTTCGCTGAAGAACTGGCGCAGAGTCCGGCCAAAGACGCCGAACCCGAACTCCGGGCCTGTGCGCGGCTGGTGACCGGGATGTTGATTGCGCAGCCGACCCGGGCCGAAGCGCGGGCGCTCGCCTGGGCACCCATCAGCGACGACCCCAACGAACTCCGGGCCGCTCCGCTCGCTAAACCGCTCTCCGCCGGTGACCTGTTCGGGATTGGGCGGGATGTGGTAGGGCGGGTAAGGAAACTCCGCTCGACACGTTCTGAAACAGCTGAAAATAAAACCGTCCCGCCGCTCTTTTATAAGGATTTGTCGTGGGGTTTTTCGTGGCTCGAGGGCTCGGTCGCCCTTTCGGGTCCGCTCGCTAAACTCGCCTTGCAGGGGTTTCGGACGTTGCAGTACGTCAACCGTGAGAAAAAGGTGCTCGCTGCTAAACCCGTCACCGTGTGGCAACGCCTGAGACGGCTGGGGCGGCACTGGTGATTAAGCTGTGACGAAACGCGTGCTCTTTCTCTTGATGGGGCTGTACCAAAACGGCGCGGTCCTGAGCACCCTGACGACGATGCGTTACCTCGACCGGACGAAGTACACGCCGGAGCTGTTTGTGTTGGAGCCCGGTGAAGCGTGGCCGGAGCTGCTGGAAGGTACCCCGGTGACCTATGGCCTAAAGCTGGGTGAATCGGTTAGGACGCGTGCGCCGCAGGTTTTGGTACGGCTCTGGCACGCGCTGCGGCGCTCGGACATTTTGGTCGGCGGTTTAGAGATGACCCCAACCTTTCTAGCGGTAATGCTCGGTAAGCTGACGGGCAAACCGTCGGTGGGCTTCGTTCGTAACTCGCTGCCCGAACTCTTAGAAAGCTTGCCGAACCGCTACCTGACACTTACGAAACGCTTCTATCCGGAGCTGGCCCGAGTGGTAGCGATCTCGAGCGGCATTCAAACGAGTGTCGAAAAGCTCGTTCCCACACTTAAAGGGCGGGTGCGAACCGTTTATATTCCCCTCGAGCTGGACAAGGTAAAACAGCGTGCTTTAGAGAGGCTGCCGGAAACTGCGCCTAAAGAACCGTACCTCGTGGCGGTCGGGCGGCTCGAGCCGCAAAAAGGGTTTGACCTGCTGTTACGTGCCTACGCGGACTTGCGCACGCGCGGTGTAAGTGAGCCGCTTGTTATCGTCGGTGAAGGTAGAGACAAAAAGATGTTGCGAGAGCTGGCCCAAACTTTAGGGGTGAGCGAGCACGTCGTTTTTGCTGGGTTTCAGGCGAATCCGTACCCGTGGCTGGCCGGGGCTGAGGTGTTCGTCTCGAGTTCACGGTTTGAGGGGTTTTGCCGGGTGATTGCCGAGGCGCTCGCCGTCGGGACACCGGTTGTCTCGACCGATTGCCCGAGCGGGCCTGCCGAGGTGTTGGAAAACGGCGAAGCGGGCGTTCTCGTCCCCAATGAAGATATATCCGCCCTGGCTGACAGCATCTATCAGCTGCTGCACGACAGGGCGTTAAGGGACAAATTACGTGCTTACGGGCCGGTAAGGGCCGAAGCGTTCTCCCCGGCCGCTACGGTGCGGGCGTTTGAGGATGTTTTAAGTGAGCTATAAAGCAGAGTTTTTGGGCGCAGAACTTACAAGCAAGGTGCGGCAACGTTTTCTTCAGCGTTTTTTTATAAGTAAGACAACTAGGAGAGACCAATGAACGTTCTCGTTACCAGTGCAGGTAGGCGGGTCTCGCTCGTCCAGGCGTTTGCCAAAGCCGCAGAAGCACGTGGTGGGCAGGTTTTTGCCGGTGATGCGAGCGGTCTGGCCCCAGCACTTTACAAAGCGGACGGTGCGTTTCGGCTGCCGCCGGTCAAAAGTGAAGCGTATATTCCCGACCTGCTCTCGCTCGTCCGGGCGCATGATATCAGTCTGATCGTGCCGACGATTGACACCGAGTTAGAGGTGTTGGCGGATAACATTCAGACGTTTGCTGAGGTGGGCTGCCGGGTGCTCGTCTCGAGCCCTGCCTTTGTTGCCCTGAGCGGCGATAAATGGCTGACGCAGCGGGCGTTTGCGGCGCACGGCGTAGACGTGCCGCAAGGATGGACAGTGGACGAACTAGCAGGGGCTGCGCTACCCAAACAGCTTTTTATCAAGCCACGCGATGGGTCCTCGAGCCGGGATATCTACCGCGCCACGCCTGAAACCCTGACGAGCGTTCTGGCCCGTGTCCCCAACGCGATTGTGCAAGAAGAGTTGACCGGCCCCGAAATCACGATTGACGCCCTCATAGATCTTGACGGCAAGCCGCTTCACTACGTCCCGCGCATCCGCATCCGCACGCTCGCGGGCGAGTCCATCCAGGGTGTCACCATTGCCGATGATGACCTTCGGGGTTGGTTGACGCGGCTTTTAGGCGTCGCGGCCGAGCTTGGCGCACGCGGCCCCATCACCTTGCAGGCGTTTTTAACGGCGCGTGGTCCGGTTTTGATTGAGGTCAATCCGCGTTTTGGCGGCGGCTTTCCGCTCGCCTACGCTGCAGGTGGCCATTATCCGGACTGGCTGTTGGCGCTGCTTAGCGGTGAAGCCCTCGAGCCCCGCCTCGGCGCGTATACGGTTGGGCTTTATATGACCCGTTACAACGTCGAGCACTTTACCACCGAGCCGCTCTGGTGAACCGAGCTAAACCCGAGCTGGGCGTCGTCTTTGACCTTGACGACACGCTCTATTTGGAGCGCGACTATGTGCGGAGCGGTTTTCGAGCCGTCGCTGAAACGGCTGCGCAAGGTACAAGCGTCTGTTCAGAGGAAGCGTTCAGCTTTTTGTGGAATGAGTTTACGGCGGGGGTGCGGGGCTCGAGCTTTGACGCCCTGCTCACGCGTTACCCGGAACTCGCCCAACAGGTAGACGTACCGGCGCTCGTCCGCTGCTACCGCGAGCACGCACCTGACATCACCTACTTGCCCGGTATGAGAGAGCTGTTAGAAGAACTCAAAGCAGGTGTGCCGCTCGCTGTTATTTCAGACGGGCCGCTTGTCAGCCAAGCCGCGAAAGCCAAAGCCCTCAACGTCTCCCTTTACGCTGACCCGGTAGTCCTGACCGACGCTTGGGGACAGGATTTTTGGAAACCGCACGTGCGCGCGTTCGAGCACGTTGCGGCGGCGTTCGGCCTCCCGCCTGAACAGCTCGTCTATATCGGGGATAACCCTACCAAAGACTTTCACGCGCCGACCGCGCTCGGCTGGCGGAGCGTACGTTTACGGCTCCCAGGACAGGTTCGTGAGGCGCTGCCGCACGACGAGACGCCGCCGACCAAAGAAGTTGGGTCGGTTGCCGCTTTACGCAGCTATCTGCTGGACTTACTTTAGAGTTCGCGCAAATCTTCCATCAGCTGCCAGCCGACGCCGGGGGGAGTGGTCTCGAGCTTCTCTTGCAACACTTCGGCCAGCCACGGCGTGATACCTTCAGGGTTTTCACTCGAGCGCGTCAGCGCCGTAAACTGAAAGATGTGCTGCGTCGCGGCGAGCGTCCCGTCGTCAAAAAAGGCAAACGGTGGCCGCACCTCGTCCCAGAGCAGATGAACCTCGTTTCCCAGCGTCCGGGGCAAGTAGTCTGCCAGGTCAATGTCAGCATCTTTCGGATACCAGATGTAGCCTTGTAAAAGTCGAACGGGCCCCCTTTTGTCTTCAGCCTCGTTCACGGTAAAGGCAGGTCGGGTAAAAGGTTTTGCCAGCCAGCAGCAAAGCCGTCGTAGGACGTAAGCAGCAACCCTTTGTACCCGAGCGCCTCACACGCCGCGATATTGTCAGGATTATCGTCAACAAAGACCGTTTCTTCCGGGGGACGCCCAAGCACCGCCGAGAGCGCGGCAAAGGCCCTGGGGTCGGGTTTACGGACCTCGAGCTCGTTGGAAAAAACGAAGTGCTCAACCCTTGCCAGCCGTGGGTCGTCTCTTACCTGGTCACAAAGCACCGGAACGTTATTCGACAACATGCCGACGGTATAGCGTTCGGGGATGCTCCTGAGCAGGTCATACATCTTTTGCCGGTCACGTACTGAACCCAAAAATGTCGCTTGAAACTCTTCTGCTCCCAAAGAGACGCCGGTCTCTCCCAGAAAACGTGCAGTAAAGGTCTTAAAGTCGAATGCGCCTGCCTCGAAGTGCTCCATCAGCGGAAAGTAAACTCTAGCGATGTCGGCTTCGGCGGTATGAGTACGCGCAGCTAGGTTGCGGACAGCTGAAGAGTCAAAGGTGCCTTCAGTAAAAATGCCGCCCCAATCGAAGGCGATAGCGGAGATGGTCATCCTTCAAAATACCCCATGAAGGTCTGGGGCGTGGCCTGACTGAGTTAGTTAGAGCGTCACGCTCTCTAAAATGAACTGTGTACCTTCTCGTCTAATCTCCATCGCAAAGTCAAACTGGTCAATTTTGAGCGCACACCCCAAGTCCGCAAGCGGAAACGCGCTGAGGTTGTCGTCAAGAAACTTGCGGCTGGCTGGTGCTTAATAAACTCGCTCGGTAACCTCAGCACAATTTACCGGGTGGTTTAATATCAAAGTTTCTAAGAGGTCACCACAAACAGTATCTTCAACACCGTGCCCTAATCCGTTTACGCCCGTTTCGACGAGGCACAACTCGTCTACCTCAAACCGGTTTAGGTACTCGACTGTAGCACTGGCATTGCCTAGACCTGTGACCAAAATGCGCTTGGCGTGGCGCGACCTGACGACACCTTGTGTCCCTGCCGAGGTCCTTTGAACGAGCGTTAAACCATGCAGGTCTTTACCTATCAACTCGGAAGGAGAGTTGGAAAAATCAAAACCCTCAATGGGTAGGCCGCCTGTTTCTCCAAGTAAAAGAAGGTCAGGGTTTTTTAGCTTAAGCGCAAAAGCTTTTTCGACCTTTGAGACTAAGATAATCTTCTTGGCACCCGCTGCAAACGCATAAGCAGCGGTGGTGAACGCTCTTAAAACGTCAATAACGACAACCGTGCCTGTCGCTGAGGCGCAAGTCTCGAGGGTTGCCCGGCTAATTTTCACAACTAATTTTCGCAAAGGTTCAGCTGTCAAAAAGCTGACCGCTAGGCTCGAGCCCGCCTGCGGTAGCGTGCTCCGCTCTCTTTTTTGTACCACTCAAAAAAGATCACGATAAAAGGGAGCCCGAAGGCGACGAGTCCACCTAGCTTCATCAGCGCCCCGCCCATCGTCTGATCCATCCGTGCGTCGCCAAACAAAACATGAGGGGAGTTCGCGTAGGTCGGGTAGAGCGAATGGTCGGCAAAGGTTACGGCGGCAAAAACCGGCAGCTGTGCGATAGGGAGTAAAAAGAGGTACACGAGCGCCCCGGCATATGGAAGTCTCGGCAACTCAGGCAGTGGGCTTAAGAGCGGCCACCACAGCAGCAGCGCAGTCAAGAGAAACAAGACGTGTTCGGTGTGGTGGACAAAAGAATGGGTCAGCGCACCCTCATAGATCACCGGCAGATGCCAGAGTGAAAAAAAGAGGCTGAAAACCACAAACGCTATAACCGGTCGCGTCAGGACTTTAACCACAGGTTTAATGTGGGGTTGCAGCAAAACCGGGCGTAACAGCCAAGCGGGAAGACCGCGTAGGAGCAAAATCGGCACCACGTAGGCGAGTAGCATGTGCTGCAGCATATGGGCGCTAAACGAATACAGCTCGGAGAGGTCGTGCAAGGGTGAGCCGTCGGTAAGGTAAAGCAGCACAATCGCACCGTAAAAATAGCACGCTTGACGACGCGGAAACGCCGTACCCGGCGCGTAACGGGTGCGGAGCGGACCGGTCAGCAAAAAATACACGAGCGCCAGCGTGACGAGTCCACCGATGAGCACGGGGTCGAGCAGCCAGCGCCCGGTCATTACTTTAAGTTCAAGGTCTGCCGGAGTTGGTAAACCTGTTGCGAGCTAAGGTTATCCGCACGTTGTGATTTGATGCCGTCAGCGGTAAAAGCCGGATAATCGGCGGGCATCGCGTCGGCGTTGCCCCAAGTGCTGAGGACATAGTCGAGGACGTTGGCAATGTCATCGTCTGAAAGTTGTGACCACGCAGGCATCACACCGTTATAGGTTTGACCTGAAACGTTGATCTCGCCCTGCAAGCCGTAGAGCAAAAGCTTTTCCATGTACTCGTGGCCACCTTGGGCGTTGGCCACCTCGGGCGCGTGACCGACGAGCGGCGGAAACGCACCAGCGACGCCTTTGCCGGTCGTCTGGTGGCAGGTAGCGCAGTTGCCGGTAAAAATCTTTTCACCCGCGCTGGTATCGGCGTCGGCTAGGAGCGGACCGCCGACGTTACCACTTGCAGCGGGGGTGGCGGTCTTCGTATTGGCTTGGGTACTCGCCTGCGTGGGTTGGTTCGCGGCTTGTTGCGCTGCCGGTTGTTGGGCAAAGGGATTGGGTAGAGTCACGGCGGCGGGCGGCGCAGCGAGCGGAATCCCGCCCGCCGTTTTTTTGGCTTGATAGATTTGAGTTGCCGATATCTTTGCGGGGCCGCCACTCGCTTCGATACTCATCCCTGCCTGAAGCTGATCTTGTGGCGTGAGGTTAAGTACCTGAACGTCGAGCGTCTTCGGGGCCGGGTACTCAGAACGGTGTGCGAGCGACGGTTCATTGCCGGTATCGTGTTCTTCAGTCTGTTGTTGCAGCTCTCCTTGCGGGGTTTGGGCCGCTGCCACACTCCGCACGGTAAAGAGCGCAGAAAGGGCGAGCAGCGTGCCGGTGGCAATCACCATGCCGGAGGTAAAAAAGCCGGTGAAGGTGCGGTCGTCTTGTTTCAAATGCATAAAAAACATTACCACCATGACAAACTTGACAACTGAAAGGCCGATTAACAATGCGAGGATTGCGCCGCTACTAAGACTTGCAAACCAGGTATGTTGATGCGCGACGAGTGCGAATTCAACATAGGTAATCGCGCCTAAAACGAGTGCGATAAAGACGTAGAACAGGACGCTCGAGCCCTCATGCTTGTTGTGCGCGTCATCGTGCTGAGCTTGATCGTTTTCGGTATTTTTGGCCATAAAACTTAGCTGTAACTCCTAGTTCTCAAGATAACGCAAGTATCCGCTCGGAATGTGGGTGATAAGCCGATGAAACCTCTGCTAAGGGCGTTTCCGACCAGCTCCGAACGAAGTGAGACAGACTTTGACACCTGCTATCCTAGATAAATTCGGTCAGATATACGGCCGTAAAAATCACGATCCAAACGATGTCAACGAAGTGCCAGTAGAGTCCGGCAATTTCTAAACTCAGGGCGTCGCGTTCAGTCATCGGGCGCACGTAAGACAAGATCAGTAGCGACAGCAGCCAGAGCACCCCGACGGTAACGTGAACGCCGTGCGTCCCGGTCAGCGTAAAGAAGGTGCTACCGAACAGATTTTGCTGCAGCGTTAAACCTTCGTGGACAAAGTGGCGGAACTCGTAGACCTGAAACCCTAAAAAAATCGCACCGAAAAATGCGACCCCGAACGTCCACAAGCGAAATTGCGGGATGTCACCCAAGCGAATAGCGTGAAGGGCTAAAACCATCAAAAAGCTCGACATCAAGAGGACAAAGGTGCTTAAGGTCGTGAGCGGAATGTCGAGCACCTCGGTAGGGAAGGGTCCGACCAGGCTACGCCCCTCGTAGACTAAATAGGTGCCGATCAGCGCCGCAAAAAACATACAATCGGACGCCAAAAAGAGCCACATCAACAGTTTGCGGTCGGCCAGCGGGGTGCTGCGGTGTTCGGCGTGATCGTCGCCCGGTGCCTGTATAGGTGCTTGCGTGGACGCCTGTGGTTGAGTCTGTGCCCGACTACTCATGGTTCCCTGCCAGTGACTGCGCCGGTTTGATAGACGCGAGGCCGGTGCTGCGGCGCTGATTCGGACGCAGCCGCAGGTAGTGACCACCGACGCCTTCAAACGCCCAGGCGTAAAAGCATAAAGCGATCAGGGCGACGCTCAAGCTGCCCAGTACCCAGTTGTGATAGACCGCCGACATCCCGCCGACAAACAGCCCAACTGAAGCCAAGAAGGGAAACCACGACTGGCCGGGGATATGGATGAACTCGTCTTCGTCGTCAGCGGCGTTTTGATAGGTCGGTTCATCGTCGGTGCTCTGCGAGAGGTCGTCGCGTTTCTCTAAAAGTTCCGGGTGTTTGGCGTACCAGAGGGGGTCACGGTCCTTGACAATCGGCAGGTCACCGAAGTCGTAGTGCGGGGGCGGCGATGAGATGCTCCACTCGAGCGTCCGCCCATCCCACGGATCATCCCCGGCTTCTTTGCCGCTGCGCAGGTCACGTAAGAGGCTGAAGATAAAGAGCAACACGCCTATTCCCAGGATCAGCGCGCCGATAGACGAGAGCAAGTTGTAAAAGCCCCAACCCAGCCCCACATCGTAGGTCTGGACGCGGCGCGGCATCCCTAACAGTCCTAAAAAGTGCTGCGGAAAAAAGACCAAGTGAAAGCCGCCGACAACAAAGCCAAACACCCATTTGCCGAGCCGCTCGTTGAGGAATCGGCCCGTCATTTTCGGGAACCAGTAGTAAATCCCGGCAAAAAATGACAAGAGTGCGCCGCCGCCCATCACGTAGTGAAAGTGCGCGACGACGAAGTAAGAGTCCGACGCCTGCTGATCAAAAGGCGGCACGGCGACCATGATGCCGGTAATCCCGCCGAGCGTAAAGGTCACCAAAAAGGCGGTCGCAAAGAGCATCGAAGTGGTAAACCAAATACGTCCGGCCCACATCGTAGCGAGCCAGTTAAAAATCTTGACGCCGGTCGGAATGGCGATCACAAAGCTGGCAACCGAAAAAACCGAGTTCGCCATCGGTCCCATCCCGGTCGTAAACATGTGGTGGCTCCACACCGCAAAGCCCATAAAGCCGATGAAAATTCCGGCCAAGACGACCATCGGATAACCGAACAAAGGCTTGCGTGAAAACGTCGGAATGACCTCTGAAATGATGCCGAAGGCGGGTAAAATCACGATGTAGACCTCCGGATGACCGAAAATCCAAAAGAGGTGTTGCCACAAAATCGGCAACCCGCCGCCTTCGGGGTTAAAAAAGAGCGTCCCGAACGAGCGGTCCATAATGACCTCGAAGAGCGCAATCGTCAGAGGCGGAAAGGCGAAGATCACCAAAAATGCGGTGACGAGCATCATCCACGGGAAGAGGGGCATCCGCATCATGCTCATCCCTGGCGCACGCATGTTGATAATCGTGACGATCAGGTTCATCGCGGTGACGAGCGTCCCAATCCCGCTGATGAGCAGCCCGACCATGTAGAAGTCAATCCCTTGACCGGGGTTATACGCAGCTTGAGTCATCGGCGCGTAGGCGAACCACCCGGCGTTGGGTGCGCCGCCCAAAAGGAAGCTCGAGTAAAAGATCAAGCCGCCCGCCAGATACGCCCAGTAGCCAAACGCGTTGAGTCTGGGGAACGCTAGGTCTCTCGCACCGATTTGCAGCGGCACAAAATAGTTGGCAAACGCCGTGCCAAGCGGCATAATCGCCAAAAATACCATTGTCACGCCGTGAACGGTAAAGAGCTGATTGTAAAAGTCGGGGGTGACCAGCTGTTGGTTCGGCGCGGCGAGTTGGGCGCGGATGACGGCGGCCTCGATGCTGCCGAGCAAAAAGAAGCTGAACGTCGTGACGAAATAAAGAATCCCCAACCGTTTGTGGTCGACAGTTGTGAGCCAACTCCACAACCCGGTTTCCCAGGTCGGGCGTTTAAGGAGTGCCCGGGTTTCGGGCGCGCTATGGGGGATGGGTTGTCTACCAATGGCCATCGTTACCTCCCGGCCTGAACGCTCGCGGTGAGTTCAGAAGACTTCCCCAAACTCTCTAGATAAGCGACCAGAGCGGCAATTTCTTCGTCACGGTTGGGATCGTCGGCAGCCCACAGCGTGGGCATATAGTTGCCGGGTTTAACGGCTTGTGGATTCTGAAGCCAGTGAGTCAGGTTTTTAGGCGTGTTCTCGAGTACGCCCGCTGCGAGTGAGGTGCGAATCCCTAGATTGGTCAAGTTAGGCGCTTTTTCACCGTAGGCATAGCCTTGAACGGCGTGACAGTTCGCGCAGCCTTTGGTCTTAAATAGGGCTTGACCGGCGGCAAGCTGCTGATCGGCAGGTTGGGCCTGAACTTGCGTCGCCGCGTTCGGCTTAAAGAGCGAAACCCAGTTCTTAAAGTCGGCCTCGTCACTGGCGACGACCCGAAACCGCATATAGGCGTGCGCACCTAAACACAGCTCGGCGCACTGCCCGCGGTAGAGCCCCGCTTGGTCGGCCTCGAGCCAGAGCTGATTGGCCTGGTTGGGGATCAGGTCGCGTTTCCCGGCGATTCTCGGGACCCAAAACGAGTGCAACACGTCGCCGGAACGGAGGTTTAAGACGACGCGCCGCCCGGTTGGGATATGCAGTTCGTTGGCGGTGGTAATCCCGAGTTCAGGATAGTCGAACTTCCACCACCACTGATACCCCGTGACGTTGACCACGAGGTCTTTTTGCGTGGGGGTAACGCGGCTTTCTTGCCGAAAGATCATACCGACCGTCGGCACACCGATGATGATCAAAATAATAGCCGGTGCGACGGTCCAGGTCGCTTCTAACCACGCCACCCCGTGAATCTGGTCGGGCACCGAGCCGTCATCGTCACCCCGCCGCCGATACTTGACGATGGCGTAGACCAGGGCGGCGCTTACAACTGCAAAGACGACCACGCCCATCCAAAAGATAAAGGCCAGCAGACTCTCTTGCGCCTGCGCGACCGGGCCGACCGTATCGAAGATAGACTGGGGGCCGTCGAGCGAACAGCCACCTAGAAGTCCTAAAAGCCCCAAACTCAAAAAACGCGTAAGCCGAGGCAGTCGTTGGCGGTTATCCACGTCTGTTATCCACGTCTGCTACCCACGTACACCCTCCTACATCTAAAACGTAAACTCAATCTAGCATTTTCTTAAAAGCGTTGGCTAGAGCACACTTGCCGGGTCACGTTTGGCTGGAACCGAGCTGTAAAAACGTAGTCGGCTTTTACGACGTGCCCCGGTAGCTTACCGCTTCGGCGAGGTGCGCTTCGCTTAACTTCGCCTCACCCCCGAGGTCGGCAATGGTTCTGGCGACGCGTAAAAGCCGGTCGAAACCGCGTCCGGACAAGGCCAGCTGTTTGGCCACGGCTTGAGCAAAGGCACCGGCGCTGGGTGAGAGCGCCGCGTGTTCGCGGAGCGCCGTACCGCCAAGTTCGGCGTTGGGGACACCCTGGCGGGCTACCGCGCACGAGCGTGCCGCCTCGACCCTGGCCTGCACGACGCCACTGGCTTCACCAAGCGGGGCGTGCAGGAGTTCGTCGGGGGAGAGGCGCGGCACGCCTAGGCGCAGGTCAATCCGGTCTAAAAGCGGCCCGCTGAGGCGTTCGCGGTAACGTTGACGGAGTGTCGGCGAACACGTGCAGGGCTTTTGCGCGTCGCCGTAAAAGCCGCACGGACACGGGTTTTGTGACGCCACAAGCATAAAGCGGGCCGGGAAGGTGAGGGCGGCGCGGGCGCGGCTGATCGTGACCACGCCGTCCTCGAGCGGTTGCCGTAAAACTTCTAAAACGCGCCTCGAGAACTCCGGGAACTCGTCCATAAAGAGCACGCCCCGGTGTGCCAACGACACTTCGCCCGGTCGCGGGATATTGCCACCGCCGATCAGCCCTGCGTCCGAAACGGTGTGGTGCGGGCTCCGAAAGGGTGGGTGCTGGATGAGGCCACCTTGTAAAGTTCCAGCGCTCGAGTGAATCCGGGTCACCTCGGTCGCTTCACCGCGCGTCAGGTGCGGCATCACCCCCGGTAAGCGCCGTGCCAGCATGGTTTTGCCCGATCCGGGCGGCCCGCTGAGCAGCAAGTTGTGCGCTCCGGCGGCGGCGATTTCTAACGCACGTTTGGCCGCGCTCTGCCCCTTGATGTCGGCTAAATCCAAAAAATCTTTGGGAACTGCTGCGGCTTCAGGGACCGTCGGCGTAAGCTCTTCGCGCCCCTGCAAAAAAGCGACGGTCTGCTCGAGCGTCTCCGGCGCGTAAACCTCCAAACCTTCAATCGCCGCCGCCTCTTGCGCATTCTCAGGTGCGACGATCAGCCGCTCGATTCCGGCCTGCGCCGCGTAGAGTGCGACGTTGATGACGCCGCGCACGGGCCGGAGTGCGCCGTCTAACGCGAGCTCACCGACGATTAAAGTGCGCTCTAAGGCCCGCTCTTGGATCACCCCTTGTGCGAGCAAAATCGCCAGCGCAATCGGCAGGTCAAACGCCGGGCCTTCTTTGCGAACGTCCGCCGGGGCTAAATTGACGACGATCCGCGTCGCGGGAAAGGGCAAGCCCGTATTACGAATCGCCGAACGGACCCGTTCGCGCGACTCTTGCACAGCGGCGTCGGGCAGGCCGACGATCATCATCCCCGGCAGGCCGCCCGCCACATCAACTTCGATCTCGACGGCGTAGGCGTCTACGCCTAAAAGCGCGGCGGCGGTTAGTTTGGCAAACACGCCTCCAGTCTAGGTGAAGCTGCCGCCGCGCGAGATGAAAAACTAGGCAGGATAGGCGTAAAACCCGTAGGTGCCGGGGCCGACGTGCGCGGCGATGACCGCGCCGATCTCATAGGTACCGCCGTCACGGTACTCGAGCCCACTCTTCTTCAGCTCCTGGCGCAAAACTTCGACGGCGGACAGGTCTTGAATATGCAAAAAATAGACGAACGGTGTCCCCTTGTCAGCGAGACCTTTAAGGTCGCCTAGCATCGTCTGGAGGGCTTTTTTGGTGCCGCGTACCCGCCCGACGGGTTCGACGCGCCCGTCAACGACCGACAAGATCGGTTTGATATTGAGCAAGCTGCCGAGCAGCGCGTTGGCTCCGCCGATCCGCCCGTTTTTCTTGAGGTAGTCGAGGTTGCCGACCGTAAACCGGAGCATCGCCTGGGCGCGGATGTGCGTCAGCTCGTCCAAGATGGTGGCAATTTCAGCCCCTTGGTCACGCAACTCGGCGGCCCGTTTGAGCATCATGGCGATGCCTAGACTCGCGGCTAACGAGTCGAAGACATGAACCGGTACCGAAACTTCGTCAGCGGCGACGCTCGCCGACTGGTACGTCCCGGAGAGCTGGCTCGAGATCGTCACACATAAAATCTCGGTCGCGCCCCGCGTCACGGCCGCTTCAAACGCGCCCGTAAAATCTTGTGGGCTCGGCTGGCTGGTGCTGGGAATGGCGGCACCCGCAGCGACGCCCGCAACAATGTCGTGCGGGTTGATCTCGAGCCAATCTTTGTAGACCTCACCCTTAAAATTGACGTAGAGCGGCACCCGGTAAATCTTGAGCTCGTTTAACTCAGCCTCGGGCAAATCGCAGGTCGAGTCGGTAATGATGGCGAGCATAGGCCCTCCTCGTAAATAGATGTCCCTTACGATACCCCAAAACGCGCTTTAGCTAGCACACGTTCTGAGCGTCTAAAATGTAGCGTATGAAATGGGCGGGTTATTACGAGGGTGTGGTGCTGGCACTTTTGCACGCGCTGGCCGCTTGGCTGACGCTTGTCGCCGGGTTTGCCTTCGTAGTCCGGCAGACCGGGATGCCGGGCAGCATCTTGGTCGTCGCGCTCTTTATCTCGTTGCCGATTTTGCTTCAGGGGATGTTGGCGCTGGTGTTTGGCCGCTACCGACGGGTTCCGGCGCTCGGCTGGATTGTGACGGGGATGCTCGAGGGCGTAGGCGTCGTCTTTTTGCTGTTTTTGTTGTTCTAGTCTGGGTCGTGCTGAGATTTGCCTTGGTCATCACATTCTGAGTACGTGAGAGCCGCTGTTTTCTCAACCGCGTCGGTAACTTCTCAATTCTCCATTCTGAATTCTTAAGCTACATAGCATGACTTTATAACGTCAATAAAAACTCAGCTACGCCTTGCGCTCCCATAACAGCAGCGTTCCTTCCCCGTCAGATTTCTGCCCCACCTGCTCAAAACCTGTTTTTTGCAACACCCGAACCGAGGCGTGATTGGTCTCGAGACATTCCGCCGTTACCACCCTCACACTGGGTTGCTCGAGCAGCCACCTGACGAGTGCGCCGACGATTTCCGTGGTGTACCCGCGTCCCCGAGCTTCTGGAATAAGGCTGTAGCCGATTTCGATAAGACCGTTTTCGTCCGGTTTGCCCTTACACCCGAGCTGCCCAACTGCTGTCAGTGCCCCGCGCTCGACGAGTGTACCGTCCCAAGGTTCATCGTCCGGGTTCGCTTCTAATTGCTCGATCAACCGGGGAAAGATAACGAGCGCGTCTCCCGGCCACGCGGCTGGAAAGGTCACGGTCTCGGGGCCACTCGCTAACGGTAGCTCCGCGGTAAAGGTGTCGCCCTGCTCGAGCCTTCCCTTCAGCACGTCTAACGGGGTAGCCACCAGCACAAGCCGCTGAGTCTCGAGATAAAACCTCACGCTGGGTCTGGGCGTTGGGGCAGTTTGTTGCGGCAGTTTGTACAATACGCTTGTTCAGGCACCCGCTCTTTACAACTCGGGCAGATGATTGAATTACGAATCACCGCCCGCACACCCATCTCTTTAAGCTCAGCGGCGATGAGCACCGCGTCTTCTTCACTCACGTCGGTGACGCTCAGCTCAATATCGTCGGCAAACGCTGAGACGATGTAGCTGCCGCGCACATAAGGTTGGGTATGGTCTCCCCGGTTTGCGGCACTGACCGCCGTGCTTACGTCGCGGAAATACTGCCATAAAGGATGGTCGTTCACACGCCAGGGTAACTCGAGCGTCACTTACAGGTGAGCAGATTAAAAAACGTCTTTACTTTGTTCCAACCATAAAGCTTGTGTAGGCACAAAGCTGCCGACACGGTACTCGTCTATGCCAAACGCTTTAAGTATCTGCATAGCGTCATGCTCCTCTTCATCGGATACTTTATCTTTCCACTTTTGCACGAGGCGTCGGCGCTTACTCTCACTTGGGGGCTCACCGAGTAGCTGTTTTGTCTCCTTGTCTGACTTATTTTTAACGCCCGACGCCTTATCCAGCAGCTCGAGCGCACGCTGTTTGTCCGGAAGCATAAGTTTTTCGGCTAGATATTCGACGACCGGTTCAGGTTGCAAAACCAGCTGTTCGTAACTGAGAACTGCCCAGTCGGGCTGTCTATCGCGTAAAGGCAGGGCGTTTTGAAAGCACCAGTCAAGAACACCTTTTTGAAGTTTAGAGCCCTCACGGATAATTGCCGCTGCTAGGTTGAGCTGGGTGCTGGTAAAGCGTCGGCTGAAGTCGCTGTTAAGGTACGCTTCAAGCCGCGGGAACTCCTTGCGGGACAACGTGACCGCAATAGGATGACGAACAAAAAAAACGATTTTTCCTCCGAAGGTGTCTCGAAACCAGTTCAACCGGTCTTCGCCCCCATGGAGGATTTTGAATACGATCCGCCGCGTAACGGGCTTATAGTAGCGGTTTAACCAGGGTGCAGGTTCAGCTGTGTGTATTTTGTTCGAGCAGTACCCCTCGACGTAGCACTGTACTAGTGGCAGGAAACTGTCGCTCTGCAGCTTTTCCCAAGTGTCTATCCCCAGATGCCTCCGCACAAGAGGTACCCGGAGGTCGAAAGGTTCATTAACCGCCTTAAAACCTGGTTGACTCCAAATCAGTTCCATCAGCCAGGTCGAACCGCTGCGCGGAGTTGTAAACAAAAACACGTGAGGAAGATTTCCGGGTCGATGAACTGAGGTAAAACTTCGGATAATGTTATAGAGGTTGTATTTTACCGGTTGAGGAATAGCCTTTTTCAGTATCATACTAAAACTATGACGTAAATCACTCGCTTTGACTAGTTAGTGTGTCACAGAACAAACCGAACCTGCTCTAAATTAAAGGGTAGCAAGTTAAGCCCCAACCTTAATGCGGTAAAAGACAACGGAAAGCGAAGCTTCACAGCGGAATCCAAGCTCGAGGGCATGGATAAAAGCATGATAGATACTGCCTGCTATAGGGGACGGTTATTCGCGCTTATGAGTACCGCGAGCTGCCCATAAGCGCCGTATAGCGCACCCCCCGGCGAGGGGCTCGAGCCGCGCCATCTACCGGTACGCGTGGTTCTAGGCTTTGCCTGCTGTTTCCATCAGTTCAAACTTCTCGGCGACAACCTGCGCCATATAGTCGCGGCCTAAAGCCAAGATTTTACGTGGGTCAAACTCTTCGGGCGTATTGAACAGGGTTTCACGCAGCCCCAGCGTAAACGCCAAGCGGAGGTCGGTATCCACGTTGACTTTCGCAACACCTGTGGAGAGTACCTGCCGGATATCGTCATCATGTATTCCCGCCGGGTCACCGATATCCGCGCCTGTCGCCCGAAGCTTGTCAATCAGGTAGTGCGGCACACCCGACGACCCGTGCATCACCAGCGGAACAGCTAAACGTTCAGAAAGCTGACGAATCCGCCCGTGGTCAATGTACGGGCGGCCCTTGCCCTTGTACGCGCCATGCGAGGTGCCGATGGCAACGGCGAGGTAGTCTACCCCGGTTTCCTCGACAAACAGCTCGGCTTCGTCCGGGTCGGTCAAAAAGGCGTCTCTGGCCGAAACGTTGACGTCATCTTCAATCCCGCCCAAACGCCCTAACTCAGCCTCGACGGAGACCCCGACGGCGTGTGCGGCCTCTACGCACTTAAGCGTCTCGGCGATGTTTTCGTCTAATGGATGGTGTGACGCGTCAATCATCACACTCGTAAACCCGGCCCGAAGTGCCTGCATGACCTTGACGTAATCCGCGCCGTGGTCGAGGTGTAGAGCTACCGGAACCGACACGTGACTCGCCATCTCACGGACCAACATAGCGAGGGTGTCGCCGCCAGCGTAGCGGCGGGCGCTGTCTGAAACCTGCACGATCACAGGGGCACGTAACCGCTCGGCGGTGTCTAAAATGGCCTGGGTCGTCTCGAGGTTGCTGGTGTTAAAGCTCGGCACAGCGTAACCGCCGTTTTTCGCTTTGTCTAAAATCTCTTTTCCGATGACTAAAGGCATAGGTCTCCTGGTTCTTACAAAGCTGAACTAGCTTTCGCTGCGTAGGGCCGCGAAGTTATCTTTGATAGGCCGTCCGTTATAAATGGCGCTGCCGACGACCACGATGTCCGCACCCGCCGCGCCGACCAGAGAAATGTTATCAGCTTTAACGCCGCCGTCAACCTCGAGCACACACCCCGGATTTACGGCGTCGCGCATCTCCTTAAGCCTTTTTAACCGCTCAGTGGTACCGGGGATATAGCTCTGACCGCCAAAACCAGGATTCACGCTCAAAACGAGTACCAGGTCAAGCTCGGCTAAAAAAGGCTCGAGCACGACGAGCGGTGTACCAGGATTGAGGGCCAAGCCCACTTTTTTACCCTGTTCTTTGACCTTTTGAACCGCGCGGTAAGGGTGTTTGGTCGCCTCGTAGTGAACGATAATAAGGTCCGACCCGGCCTCGGCAAACATCGCTACATACTGCTCGGGTTCATCAATCATCAGGTGAATGTGCAGCGGCAACCCGGTCGCCCGCCGCACCGCCGCCACGATACTCGGCCCAAAGCTGATATTCGGAACGAAGTTGCCGTCCATTACATCTAAGTGAAAGAGCTCAGCGCCCGCCGCTTCAGCCTCTCTAATCTGCGCCGCCAAATGCCCGAAGTCGGCGGTTAGGATTGACGGGGCAATCTTAGGCAGCGTTTTAGGTGCAAGCATAAATTCCTGTCGAATAGCTCATCGTTTTATCTTACCTTTACGGTTCATTTTATGGCTCCCGGGCGCTTCTGCTGTTCTCGTAACAGGCCCAAACCGGCGCGGGCTCTAAACTAGCCTGATGAGTGCTATAGAGTCCGTAAAATCCAAGATGTTAGACGCGTTCGTCGGTCACACGCCGGTCGTAAAACTCCAAAAGGTCGTGACACCCGAAATGGCTGAGGTGTGGGTCAAGCTCGAGGGTCAAAACCCGGCAGGCTCGATCAAAGACCGCACCGCGCTGGGGATGATCTTAGACGCCGAAGAACGCGGCATCCTGACCCCCGGCAGCGGGCAAACCATCGTCGAACCCACCAGCGGCAACACCGGTATCGGCCTGTCATTCATCTCTTCAATTCGCGGTTACCGCTGCGTCATCGTCTTGCCCGACACGATGAGCGAAGAGCGCAAACGGACGCTCGAGGCTTACGGTGCGGAACTCGTCTTTACCCCCGGCGAACAGCGGATGCAGGGCGCGATCCCCAAAGCGCAAGAGATTGCTGAAGCGACGGGCGCGTGGCTGCCCAACCAGTTTGAGAACCCGGCGAACCCGCGCTACCACCACCGCGTCACCGGGCCGGAATTATGGACGCAGCTGCAGGGCCGGATTGACGCCTTTGTCTGGGCGTCAGGGACGGGCGGCAGCATCAGCGGGGTGGGGCGTTACTTCAAGGAGCAGAATCCGAACATCAAAGTTTACGCCGTCGAACCTGCGCGGAGCGCCGTGATTAACGGCCACGAGCGCGGCCAGCACAAGTTTCAGGGGATGGGGCCGGGGTTTATTCCGGGCAACCTGGACGTTGACCTGTTAGACGGCGCAATCATGGCGTGGGAAGAGGACGCCTTTCCGCTCGTGCGGCGGCTGGCGCGTGAAGAGGGCATTTTCGTCGGGATGAGCAGCGGCGCGACGATTTGGGCGGCGTTGGGGAAGGCCAAAGAACTCGGCCCTGGTAAGGTCGTGGTGTGTATCGCGGCGGATACGGGGGCGCGGTATATGAGTACGGAGCTGTTTTCCGAATAGAGTTACTAACGTACAACCGACTTGAAAAAGTCGGATGGTTTTCGGAGACTTGAAACGTTACTGGCTTAGAGGCTAACGGGTGCCCATTACCTGGGCTGATAAATGAGCCAAGAACGCTGAGGAGTATCATCCTACAGTTTTAGATTGGACGTACTTATTCGTGTTCAAATTACAACGCGAACAGCTGGAATAACCTTGACATTTACCTCCTAAACTCAGCTCGAGGCTGAGACAGCCCAACCGAACTGGCATACTTAGGAGGCTTTATGAAGGTTTTAACGGTGGTAAGTGGGCTGCTTTTGGCAACTGCGCCGCTCGCTTCGGCGCAGACCGGAACATTCCCAACCATGCCGCTCACCCACAAACTCGCACCTTTTATCATGACGCACGCGTTTGCGCAAAAGGTCGGGGCGACCGCCGAGTGGCGCAAGATGGAAGGGCTCGCGCTCGACGAAAAAAATCACAAGCTCTATCTGGCGATCAGCGATATCGGCGAAGGGATGGCCGACGGTGAGGGTGACATCGCCCTTGAAGCCAACCCTTGCGGCGCAGTCTACGTCGCCGACCTAGATGCGGACTTTAATATCACCTCGTATAAGCCTTTAGTAGTTGGCGGGCCTTACGACGAAGCGGCGGCGGCCAACAGCTGTGCGTTAGCTGGGATTGCCAGCCCTGACAACTTAGCCGTTGACGCGCAGGGCCGGGTGTGGATCGGCGAAGACACCAGTTACCACACCAACAACATGCTCTGGGTCTACGACCCGAAAACCGAAGCACTCAAGCGTTTTGCCACAGTACCTTTAGGTGCTGAAGTCACGGGTCTGGCCGTAACCCCGACCGGTACGGTCTTTATGAACGTTCAACACCCCGACCCCAGAAACGTCTATCCCTTTAACCGTGGGGTGATCGGCGTGGTCACCGGATTTAACGCTTCAGCTGACGATTTCAGCGCACTACAAGTTCCTCAAAACGATGCTCAAAAGCAGGCCCAAGTAGCAGCGGGTTCATATCAGGTGATCGGCCGTGTGGGTGACCCGCTCGTCGCCGACTCCGGTAAGACGAGCGGCAGCGGTTTGGGCGAAATTACGACGGTTTCAAACCGGCAGCTGGCGTTTTGCAACAATCCCGACGGTAACGTCTTTTTGAGCAATAACAGTGCCGGGACCGAAGGCTATTTGTACACCAATTTGGAGTGTCAACCCGGCGGCGTCAGCAAGCTCTATATTCGCCGCGGTAATAGCGGCACGTGGCAGACGCTCGAGGGCGAACAGGTCAACTTTGCCAGCGTCAACGGGACCTGGAACAACTGTAATGCCAAGGTTACTCCGTGGGGAACGGACCTAAGCGGTGAAGAGTATCCGGCAGAATCAGCTGACGACTGGGACGGCGGGTCAGCTATGGCTGCTTATCTAGGCCACGCGGCGAACCCTTACGACTACGGCTACCTGATCGAACTCAACCCTCAAGAAGGTATCGGGACTGAAGTTGCCAAGCACTATGCGATGGGGCGTATCAGCGCTGAACACGGTCTGGTCATGCCCGACTCGCGCACGACCTATATGGGCGATGACGGCACCGACCGGGTGCTTTACAAGTTCGTCGCCGACGAAGCGGGAGACCTGGACGCGGGTACCCTTTATGCCGCTAAGGTCGCGCAACAGAAAGACGGTTCTTTTAACCTCAAGTGGCTTAAACTCGGTCACGGCGTCAGTGACGAGATTTACGCGGGGATTCGCAAACTTGACACGCAGCTCGAGGCGGCAAGCAACTAGACCCAGACAACTAGACCCCAGAAAGCCTTACCCAATAACCAAACGCGGAGTGTCAAAGCTCCGCGTTTTTATGGTTTTGGTTAGAGAGGTGGAGCTCTCAAGCTTGCCTCAACTCACGGCTTTTTTCACGAGCGCACCGATTTGCTCCTCTACGGCGGCGGTCAATTCCTTTAACGCAAAGGCAGTCGGCCACATGTCGCCTTCGTCGAGGTTCGCTTGGTCACTGAAGCCGAGCGTCGCGTACCTGGTGTTGAACTTTTGCGCGCTCTGAAAGTGGCACACCACCTTGCCGTCCTTGGTATACGCGGGCATGCCGTACCAGGTTTTTGGCGTGAGGTCTGGTGCGCTGGCTTTAATGAGGGCGTGGAGCCGCGTAGCTATCGCGCGATCCGCTTCCTTCATCGCAGTGATCGCCTCGAGCACGGCACTTTCCCCAGCCTCGCGGTCTTTGTTGGCGCGAGCTTCTGCCTTGAGCTCTTTAGCGCGCTCTTTCATCGCGGCCCGTTCGTCGTCTGTAAATCCCTCGGACTTTTTGCTAGTCGCGTTGGTGCTTTTGGTGGACTGCTTGGTCATGCGATTCTCCCTTCTTGTTTTATGGTCTGATTGGATTTTCTTGTGGCCGTTCGGGGCAGCTTGTCGGGAAGGATGTTCCCTAATACGCGGCTTGCCGGTCGGAGCGCCCACGAAATGACGATGAGCACGAGCAGGTGCAGCGCGTTGATAACGTGAAACATGGGGGAACCAAAGCCCGCTGGAATGGGAACGCCGTCAATCACGGTGACCACCAGCCAGGAGACAAACGCCCCCGTCATGTTGAAGACAAGACCTGCGTACGCCCATTCTTTGAGCCTGGGAAAACGAGGAACGACGATAGCTACCGCTCCGAGCATCTTGCACACGCCGATGATATAGACGAAGTAAAGCGGGTAGCCAAGGATTGCGACGACCGTCTTGATGCCGATGCTCGAAAACTGCAGACCCATAGCTGCGTCAAGCACTTCCGCTAGGCCGCCGTAGAACAGTGCCAGCGCGACGTAGCCGGTGATGCCCCAATAGGCAATCCTCATTACCCTGGTAAGAACTCCCCTCGAACTGCCTTTGCTTTTCCCATCCGCCTTTAGTTCTTGGTTACGTGTTTTCATTGCCGCTTCCTCCGCATCCATGAATTCCTTGCTCTGCGTGCTCCTCTGTGCAGATATCCTCTCAGCCATTGCGACGCACCTCCTGAATGCGGACGAGGTTGCCTGCAGGATCGCGGAAGGCGCAGTCGCGAACGCCGTATGGCTGCTCGGTCGGCTCCTGGACGACCTCAGCGTCGCCCGCCTGTATCCGCTCGAAAGTACTGTCAAGGTCGGGGGTGGCCAGGATGAGGCTGGCATAACTGCCTTTAGCCATCATCTCCGCGACCGTGCGGCGCTCGTCGTCGGTGAGGCCGGGGGTGGCTTCTGGTGGATATAAGACGACGGAAGTGCCGGGCTGACCCTTCGGGCCGACGGTGAGCCAGCGCATCCCCTCATAGCCGACGTCGTTGCGAACCTCGAAACCAAGCGTGTCGCGGTAGAAAGCTAGCGCCGCGTCAGGGTCATTTTGCGGCAAAAACGTGTTGTGGATGGTGATGTCCATGGTGGTCATGCTCCTTTCGTATGGCGATGGCCATGAACATCATTCTAGCTACAGCTTAGGAACCTTCGCTTCTTGATTCCTGATCGGTCGGGTTACCTGTTTGGCCACACACGCTGGCATCCCTACTGTTTCATGCGCGGCCTGTTGCCGATAAACGCTCGGCGCCACCCCGACCAGCTCGGTAAAGCGGGTGCTGAAGGTACCCAGCGACTGACAGCCGACCTCGAAACAAACGTCGGTGACGCTTCTGTCGCCCCGGCGCAAGAGTGCCATCGCTCTCTCAATGCGCCGTGTCATCAGATAGCTGTACGGCGATTCGCCGTAGGCGAGCCGGAACTGGCGGCTGAGGTGCCCGGCGGACATGTGTGCGGCGCGGGCGAGCGCCTCGACGTCAAGCGGCTGGGCGTACTCCCGGTCGATGCGGTCGCGGACGCGGCGGAGCCGTACGAGGTCGTGCAGGTGCGGCGCTGCGGGTTTGTTGGTCATGGGCGCTGATTTTATCATGAAGAGCTAGTAGCGCTCAGGTGGGTGAAAAGCATTTTGGTATACCTTCATCTGCGTACGAGAAACCTAACGCCGTTGCTCCTCGGCCACCAACCTACGATAGGCTGCCGTCGCTACGCTCAAGGTGTGGCGAAGGCTAACACGGTATTTAGGCGCAACAATGGCGTTAATTGATCTGCGCTCGAGCTCGTAGCACAGTCGTGACGTTGCAGCGTGGCGCGTAGCAAGGGCCTCATGTTACTTAGCCTTACTCTACCCGCCTAAACACCAGCGCCGCGTTCTGCCCCCCAAACGCAAAATTGGTCGAGAGCACATACTCCGCCTGCACCTCCCGCGCACACCCCGGAATATAGTCGAGGTCGCACTCAGGGTCGGAGTCTTCATAGTTACGGGTCGGCGGCAAAAAGCCTTCTTTTAAGACCTGCGCACAGGCAATTGCTTCAACGCCGCCCGCCGCGCCCAACATATGCCCGGTCATGGACTTTGTGGACGAAACCGGTGGAACGTTCTCTTTGCCGCCAAAAACCGTTTTATAGGCGAGCGTTTCGTTCAGGTCGTTGATAGGTGTGCTGGTACCGTGCGCGTTGATGTAGTCAATTTGCTCAGCCGAGACGCCCGCAGATTTGAGCGCCCAGTTGATACAGCGCACCGCGCCCGCGCCGCCCGGAGCCGAGGCGGTGATGTGATAGGCGTCGGCGGAGGTCGCGCAACCGATGATTTCGGCGTAGATAGTCGCGCCCCGAGCCTTTGCACGCTCAAACTCCTCCAAGACTAAAATCCCGGCCCCTTCACCCGCGACAAAGCCGTCTCTTGACGCCGTAAACGGGCGTGAGGCGGTCTCGGGCGAGTCGTTCCGGGTTGAAAGCGCCTTCATGACAGCAAAGCCGCCGATCCCCATCGGCGTGACGCACGCTTCGCTGCCGCCGGTGACCATGATCTCAGCCTCGCCGCGCTGAATGATGTGGTAAGCGTCGCCGATAGCGCCTGAACCGGTGGCGCAGGCTGTGACAACGGTGCTCGAGGGGCCCTGCAACCCGTAACGCATCGAGACCTGACCCGAAGCCATATTCGCAATCATCATCGGGATAAAAAAGGGGCTCATCCGCATCGGCGAGCGTTCAAAACGGATTTTCGACTGCTGTTCCCAGGTATCTAAGCCGCCGATGCCGCTCCCGATACAGGTACCGGTGTGCTCGCCAGCTACGTCGTCTTCGCTCAGTCCGGCGTCTTGTAGCGCCAAAGACGCGCCGACAAGTGCGAGCTGCACAAAGCGGTCGAGGCGTTTGGCCTCTTTGCGTTCGATGTAATCAGAAAGCTCAACGTCAACTTCACCGGCAATCTGAACCGACAGGTCGGACGCGTCGAAGCGGGTAATTTTGCGGATGCCGTTTTTACCCTCTTTTTGGGCTTCTAAAAAAGCCTCTGTTCCCACGCCGATCGGCGTGACAGGACCGAGGCCGGTAATCACAACTCGTTTCATCCCTCTAATTTACCCTATCGCGTCTAAACTGTCGTGTTTGCCCCTGCCTGGTATTAAGTCTTTAGCAGCGCAACACGCTAAAGCTGCTGGCCATAAGCTGTTACGGCGCAGCTCTATTTAAGAGGCTGCGCCGTAACGTATTTTCACTAGCATCTATCTCAAAAGTGGCTTTTGAGACGACTTCTACTGTGTTTAACTGCTGTAGTTACTTTTGGGCCGAGATAAAGTTGACGGCGTCGCCGACGGTGCGGATGCCTTCGGCTTCTTCATCGCTGATTTCGATACCGAATTCGTCCTCGAGCCCCATAATCAGCTCTACGACGTCGAGCGAGTCTGCGCCCAAGTCGTCAACAAATGATGCCTCTTCGGTGACGTCACCAGCGTCGGCGTCGAGTTTGTCGGCGGCAACTTCTTTGATCTTGGCTAAAATTTCACTTCTGTCCATAACGGTCCTCCGAGTTAGGTCTCAAAACACTGGATTCTAACATAAGGGGTAGCTGCCCAAATTCTAGCATAGGTCTACGTCCCCTTAGCACCGCCCTAATGTAATACCATCCCGCCGTCTACCGTCAAGGTCTGGCCGTTGATATAAGACGCGCCCTCCGAAGCAAAAAAAGCGACGGCGGCGGCTACTTCGTTGGGGTAACCAAAACGGTTGGCGGCAATTCTCAAGAGAAAATTGTGCTTGAGTTGCTCGGACAAGTTTTCAGTCATGTCTGATTCGATAAAGCCCGGAGCTACGGCGTTGACGGTAATGCCTTTAGCCCCGTACTCTTGCGCGAGCGCCTTGGTCAGCCCGATAAGCCCCGCTTTTGACGCGACGTAGTTGGCTTGTCCGGGGTTGCCGTTAAGCGCGACGACTGACGAGATATTGATAATCCGGCCCCACTTATTTGAGAGCATCCCGCGCAGCGCAGTTTTAGACAAGATAAAGGCGCTCGTCAGGTTCGTATCTATAACAGCGTGCCAGTCGCTGCTTTTGAGGCGCAGCGCGAGGCCGTCTTTAGTAATGCCCGCATTATTGACCAAGATGTCCAAACTGCCGAAGTGCTCCTGAACCGCCTTGATGAGCCCTACACACGCGTCTTCTTGGGAAATGTCAGCCTGAAACACAGCGGCTTCTCCGGCACCCGTGCTGATTTCATCGGCCACGGCTTTAGCCGCCTCTGTCGAGCCGCCATAGTGAACCGCGACTCTGTAACCGAGCTGACCGAACCATAGGGCAACGGCGCGGCCGAGGCCCCGGCTCGAGCCCGTGACCAACACGACTTTAGCTTGGGTATTCGGTGTACTCAAAGGGCCTCCTCTAAACTTTTCATATCCGTTATCGCCAGGGCCGGAATCCCCTTAAGCGTGCGCTTGACTAAACCTGATAAAACGTTGCCAGAGCCGAACTCGAGAAACTCGGTGACGCCTAGAGCTTGTAGCCGCTCCAGCGTTTCGACCCAGCGAACCGGCGCGGTCACCTGCTGCTCTAACAGGCTCGGTGCGTCGGCAATATTATCCAAAACAGCTGCCGTCACATTACAGACAATCGGCGTTTGCGGCGGACTAAACGTTACCGCCTGCAGGTCGTGAGCTAACTTCTCCGCCGCCGGACGCATCAAGCTGCAGTGAAAAGGTGCCGAGACGCTTAGCATAACCGTCCTTGCGCCCTCCCCTTTAAGCCGCTCAGCCGCCGCCTCGACTGCCCCTGCGTCACCTGAAATCACGGTCTGCTCAGGCGCGTTGAGGTTGGCGACGTCAACGACTTGTCCCGTCTCTGCTGCCGTCTCTGCGCAGACTCGCTCGACGTGAGTACGGCCGGTTTTAAGAATAGCGGCCATCGCTCCCCGACCGCTCGGTACGGCCTCTTGCATATACCGACCGCGTTTATGGACAAGCTGCACGGCGTCCTCTAACGCCAGCGACCCCGCGACGACGTGCGCCGTAAACTCTCCGAGACTGTGACCTGCCAGATACGCCGGAGCTTCACCCCCTGCCTCACGGTACGCCGCAAACGCCGCCGCGCCCGCTGCGACGAGCGCCGGTTGCTGATTGGCCGTCAGCTTGAGTTTGTCTTCAGGGCCGCGCCACATCAGCTCTAAAAGCCCCGGTAAGGCAGCTTCAGCCCTGTCCAGCACAGCTTTGGCGGCGGCGTTCCGGTAGAGCTCAGAGGCCATGCCGACGACCTGCGAGTTTTGGCCGGGAAAAAGGGCGGCGATCACGCGCCACTCCCCCAGGTCAAAACGGTCGCTGCCCAGGTCAGACCGGCCCCGAACGCGACCAAGAGCAGCTGGTCGCCCTCGGCGATGCGGCCCGACTCGAGCCCCGTTTTAAGCGCCAGCGGAATACTCGCCGTCGAATTATTCCCGTACTTATCTACCGTGACGATAACCCGTTCCGGCGGTAGTCCCAGCCGCTCGCGCGCCGCCTCGATAATCCGCAAATTGGCCTGGTGCGGGACGAATAAGCTGATGTCGGCGGGCGTCAAGCCTGCTTCGGACACAGCTTGAACAGTTGCGGTATCCATGACCCGCACCGCAAACTTAAAGACCTCGCGCCCGTTCATGTAGAGGTTGTCGGACAGGGGCGCACCGTTCGGCAAACAAGGTGCAACCGCTTTGCGGCTCAGGTGGGACGCCCCGGATCCATCGGTTCCCAGGACAAACGAGCGAAACCCGAAAGGTTCCGGTACAGCCTCGACGATGGCGGCCCCGGCTCCGTCGCCGAAGAGTACCGCCGTCGAACGGTCGTTCCAGTCAACGATTTTACTCAGCGCCTCCGCGCCGATGGCTAAAACCTTTTTTAGCTTGCCCGATTCAACGTAACCCTGCGCGACCGAGAGCGCGTAGAGCCAGCCCGGACACGCAGCCAAGAGGTCAAACGCTCCGGCTCTCAAGTTGAAATGGTCTTGCACCAGCGCCGCGGTCGAGGGGAAAAGTGCGTCGGGCGTGTTCGTGGCAACAATCACCAGCTCCACGCCGTCTAACACGCGTTCACCGTGCCGCGCTACGAGGTCCTCGACGCTTCGGGTCGCCAGTTGCGAGGTGAACTCGCCTTCGGCGGCGATATGCCGGGTTTTGATGCCGGTGCGCTCGGTAATCCAAGCGTCGCTGGTGTCCATCATCTTTTCTAAATCGGCGTTGGTCAACACGCGTTCGGGCGCGTAGGCCCCGAGTGCGCTGATACCTGCACGTATAGGTACGCTCATGGCAGTATGCTCGTCTCAATAAGTAAATCCATAAAAAAAGGCTGCTTCATTGCAGCCCTACTCTAACGCTAAACGTCGCTGAGATGTCTTGCTGAGGTTTTTGAGGGTGAAAAAACTACGCTTCGATGTCCAAAACTTGACGACCGGCGTAGTAGCCGCAGTGTGGGCAGACGATGTGTGAAGGTTTAAGTTCGCGGCACTGCGAGCAGGCGACGAGGGTCGGGGCGGAGAGCGCGTCGTGAGCGCGTCGTGAATCGCGCGATGAGCTCGAGGTGCGCTTTTTCGGAACGGGGTGCTTAGCCATAAAAACTCCTTAGCTTCTATCTAAATCTACTGTGTATACAGTTCGATATCTTTAAGCGATTCAAACGGGGAAGGCTTACGCTGCTCAGCTTGAACCGGCGCGGCGTGCTCGGGATGGTCGTTAAGGTTTACGCCGTCGAGCGACAAACCGCGGCACTCCTCTTTACAAAGAACCGTCAGGGGCGATTCTATCGCAAATGCCTGCACGAGGAGCGGGGCAAAGTCTACGGTAGGCTGCGAAAAGACGAGTACGTCGTCTTCGTCATCGTTCTCGAGCAGCCTCAGTACCTCGCCACCTTTTCTGGGCTGGTACACCATCGGATAGATGAGGGTGCTGCGTACATTCGTCTCGACTTCGGTCAAGCAGCGGCGACACTCTTGTATGGCCGGTCCGGACACGCTTCCGGTCAAGATGTAATCGTCGCCGCCTGTGGCGCGTATCGTCAGGTCCCAGTGGAGCGGTCCGGCGACGCGCAACCCGTCAGCCTCGAGCAGTTCCGCACTCGGCAGCAGCTCCCCTTCACCGTAAACCTCTTCACCCAGTTCAGGATCGAGTTTAAGGAGCGTGGCTAAATTGAGCGTGGCGTCTTGTTGCGACATCTCTCAAGAATATAGCTCACGCTGCCAGCCAGTCAAGGCGAGGTGGACAAAAAAGGCGAGGAATTGAGAAGACAGAATACGGGAGGGAGAATAAACCAGTACCCCGGATATTCTCCCTTCTGTGTTCTCTATTCTTGTTCTACCCGCTTACGTCCAGTAGAGCACTCGAGCCTCTGGAAACCGCACGGCAAGTTCCGTTTCAAAAAACGTCCGCAACTCGCTCATCACCTCTTTGGTATAGACGTATTTAAGGCCGCCGAACTTGTTGCGTTTGACGCTCCGCTCCGACTCGTCCATCTCGAGGCTTGAGTTTGGATACCAGCCTTCTAAAACTTCTTTAGAGCCGGGCGTAAAGCGGTGACTGATAAGTTCAAAGGTGAGGTCGTAGGGGAGCGTCAGGGTCGTCTCGAGCTCGTCTAATAACGCAGTGTAGTGCTCCTGCCAGCCTTCAAGCGGCATAATCGGCGCAATCACGGCACCTACCGGGTAGCCGTCTTGCGCAAGTTTGCGGAGTCCGTCAATCCGCGCCGAAACCGGGGCGGTGCCGCCCTCGAGCCGTTTGCTGACGGGGTCGGCGTTAACTGAAACCCTTGCCCGCGTCCGGCCGTGGTGCGGCAGCCCCAAAAGCGGCTCTACGGCGCTGAACTTACTCACCCAGCGGAGCTGCGCATTGTCACGGGTCCCAAAGTAGCGCACACACTCGGATAAGCTGCCGGTCAGGTGCTCTAAAGAAAGCGGATCGGTATAGCATGACGCCTCGAAAGTGGTGAGCTGACCTGGTTTTTCATAAGCCGCGAGCGCCCCTAGGACTTCGGGCAGGTTCGCATACACGCGGGTAATCGGTGGTCCTGAAAGTGAACCTGCGAGGTAGCAGTATTGACAGTGCGCCGGGCAGCCCTTCGCCAGGTGAAACTGCCAGTCCGCCGAGGGCGGAATCGGTTGGAGTTTAAGCATACTCGGGGGCGCATTGACGACAGCTAGGGTGCTCTTGGCCAAACGGTACGTCTCACGGTCATCTTTGCCTTTAAGGGGTGGCAAGCGGTTGCTGCTGAGCTGCGTAACCTCCAGACCAAGTGCCGTGACGCGTTCTAAAATCTGCTGACCGAAGGGCTGCTCTAAGGCGTCGGCGGTAAAAAAGATACGCTTGGGTTTCCACAATTTTTGTTTGGTTTCAGGCTTGGCTTGGTCCGCAGGTTTGGCTGAGAGCGTGGCAGAAAGCATAGGCTCCTTTGGTAAAACTGTGAATGTGTCTGTAGCTTTTAGGATGTGAAATGGGCTTGACTACCGTGTCCTGCTAATATGTATAGTTTAGCTTTTTAGGCCCGGAAAGAAACCCCAATAGATTACATTTTTACCGTCCAGCAGAGCTTTTAGAGAGGTTTTGGTCATGCTGGTCAACGCTCTCAAACATCTAGGATTCCAGTGTAGATGGGCGGGCTTAAGAGGAGACGCAGCTCAGGTTTCCTTACGAATTCTTTACAAGCCAACGCTAAAGCCAGGAGGTGCATAAGTAGTAAAAGTAGCAAGCCACTACTTCTAACGGCGCTAGCGGGTGTATTTGTAGAGAGACTCGAGTGTTGCCCTAACTACTAAATCTTGCGGCGGTTTGTTAGGGTGGGACGCGCTAACTGAACAGTGAGTTGGTTTAGCCCGAGTTACGGGGTCAATTGTCACGCCCAAGGACGCACAACTAGGGGCGGCTCTCGGACTTTTACGATGAGAGCTCCAGGGGAAAAGGGGACGATATGTCGAAGGCCAAGCGGTTGTTTCGTTTACTTAAGCTAGGTATGGGTTTAGTTGGGAGCGGGGCACTGTTTGTCGCTACTGCGTCTCAGCCCGTCACCGTCAGCGGCGACTTAAACGTCTCCGGGTTTAGTTTGCCCGACGAAATTGCCAGCGTCCGCGTAGACACGTTCAAAAAGACGTATCCCGAGGTGAACCTCAACTTACCTGAAGGGTCTTTGGACGCGCAGCAATTTTTAACGGCGGTGGCGAGCCGTAATGTGCCGGACGTGATTTACCTGAGCCGTGAAGACCTCAGTACCTACGCGACGCGCGGCGCGATTGAACCGTTAGACGAGTGCATCAACACGCAGGGGATTGATACGAGTCAGTACCGCACCTTAGCGATGAACCAGGTGACGCTGGACGGTCAGGTTTACGGGATTCCCGAGTTTTATACGGTTACCGCGCTTATCTTGTCGGACAAAGCGTTTGCTGATGTGGGGCTCTCACCGAGCAACTTTACGACGAGCGACTGGGACAAGCTCTCACAACTTAACAAGCAGCTGACGCGCGACCAAAACGGCAAGCTGACGCGGATCGGGTTCGACCCCAAACTCCCGGAGTTTTTTCCGCTCTGGGTCAAAGCGAACGGCAGCCAGCTCTTATCAGACGATGGCCGCACGGCGATGCTCAACACGCCCGAGGCAGTTGAGGCGCTCACCTATACGCTGGGGCTTCATGACGCAGCCGGGGGCCGTCAGGACTTTATGGCCTTTCGCGACACCTGGGACTTTTTCGGCGCACAAAATGAACTCGTTGCCGATCAGCTCGCCGCGTTTCCGATGGAGCAGTGGTACTTTAACGTCTTAGCCGAAGCGTCGCCCGACCTGAAGATAACCGTCAAAGCGTTCTCTGATCGCCAAGGGAACCCCCTCACCTACGCGTCGGGTAATACCTGGGCGATTCCGCGCGGCGCAAAAAATCCCGAGGCGGCGTGCGCCTTTATGAAGACGATGACGGCTCCTGCCACGTGGCTGGCAGCGGCGAAGGCCCGCGCGAAAGCTCGCGCCGCTGACGACCAAATTTTTACCGGTGTCTTTACCGGTAACCGCGTCGCAGACGAGCAAATCTTTAGTGAGGTGTACAAACCGAGTGGGAAGGGACCGTTTGACAACGCCGTTAAGGTCGCCCTCGAGGTTCAAGACAAAGCGTTTGCGACACCCTCGAACCCTGCCGGAGCTGAGTTCAAACAAGCCTGGACCGACGGGGTGAACCGGGCGCTAAACGGCGAGCAAGACCCGCAGGCGGCGCTCGACCAGGCGCAAAGGGAGGCGCAAGCGGCACTCGACGACGCCTGGAGCCGCTAACGTGAGCCAAGCCCGCACCGGGCATCCCGCTAGACAACCTCGGCGTGGAGGCTTAAAACGCACTGAAGCCAGGGCTGCGTTCGGCTTTCTCTCGCCTTGGATCATCGGCTTCGTTGTTTTTACGGCGCTGCCGATGATCGCCAGCTTGGTGTTGTCATTTACCGACTACGACGTGTTGCGGCCGCCGCGCTTCGTCGGCTTCGAGAACTACCAACAGCTCGTGCAAGACCCCCGTTTACGGCAGAGCATCCTTAACACCTTTTTTTACGTCGCGCTCCACGTGCCGCTCTCGACTGCCGTGGCGCTCGGGCTGGCGCTGCTCTTAAACCGCGTGGTACGCGCCGCTGACTTTTTCCGCACCGTTTTTTATCTACCTTCGATTACGCCGGGCGTGGCGGTCGGTGCGCTCTGGCTCTGGCTCTTAAACCCGCGGATTGGACTGATCAACCGGGGGCTCGAGTTCTTCGGTATTCCCGGCCCCGGTTGGACGACCGACCCCATGTGGATCAAACCCGGTATCGTCTTGATGAGCTTGTGGTCAGTCGGTGGCACCGTCATTATCTACTACGCAGCCCTGCGTAACGTTCCGAATGAGCTCTACGAAGCGGCGCGGATTGAGGGGGCCAGGGCGTGGCAAGAGTTTCGTTTTGTGACCCTGCCACTGATTAGCGGCGCGGTCTTTTTTACCCTGATCGTCAACACCATCTCGTCGCTACAGATTTTCGCCGAAGTCTACACGATGTTTTTTGGGCAGATGAATTCAGGCGCGGCTGAAAATGCGGCGCTCTTTTATGTGATCTACCTCTTTAGGCAAGCGTTTGAGTTTTTACATATCGGCTACGCCTCGGCGATGGCGTGGTTGCTGTTTGCGATTACCCTGATCTTGACCCTGATTCAGCTGCGCGTCAGCAAACGCTGGGTCTACTACGAAGGGCGCTAAAGGATGAGGAGCTGCGATGGTTAGTCGGCAAGAGACGGTTTCAGTCCCCACTCGAGAAGCGGGCCAGCCAAGCTCTAAGCTCACCGCTGACCGCGTGATCTTTTTCATCTTACTTATCGGTTGTACGGTGCTCTTTCTCGCGCCTTTGGCGTGGCTGGTCAGTGCGTCATTGAAAACTCGGGCTGAAGTGTTCAGCTCGGCGTGGCTCCCCAACCCTGTCGCCTGGAGCAACTACGCGCGGATTTGGGACGCCGCGCCTATCTTGCAGTGGCTGAAAAACAGCTTGCTGGTCGGTGTGTTAGCGGCGGTGTCGGTTACGTTCAGCAGCGCACTGGTCGCCTTCGGCTTTGCCAACTTCCGTTTTCGGGGCCGCGACGCGCTCTTTGGGCTCGTCTTGGCGACGATGATGCTACCGGGCGCGGTGACGATGATTCCAACCTTTTTAATCTGGGATAGACTCGGCGCGGTCAATACCCTGACGCCGCTCTGGGCCGGTAACTTGTTCGGCTCGGCGTTTTATATCTTCTTGTTGCGCCAGTTTTACTTAAGTTTGCCGCGCGAACTGTTTGAAGCGGCCCGCATTGACGGTGCCAGCTATCTGCAAGCGTGGTGGCGTGTCGCGCTGCCGCTCACGCGTTCGGCACTGATCGTCGTTTTCATTTTTGAGTTTAAGGCGAGCTGGACCGACCTGCTGCGGCCCCTGATTTACCTCTACGACAACGCGCTCTTTACGATGCCTCGGGGCGTCAAGGCGATTGTTGACCGCTTTGGTCAGGGCGGTGAGATGCAGTGGGAGCTGGTGATGGCAGCAACTGTGATCTTAACAGTGCCGATGGTCGTAATTTTTCTCTTGGGTCAGCGGTACTTTGTGCAGGGGATTTCGACGACGGGGAGTAAAGGCTAGGTTCGCCTACGTTATCTTAGTCAGGAGCGTTCGCAGCGTGACGTATGGCCTCGTACCCTGACCGGAAAAACATTTCCCGCTAAGCACTCATAGTTTAACTATAAACAAACGTCACCTAAGAAGTTTTGATCCTTCTAGGTGACGTTTTTGTCAGCATGCCAACCCATCAACTGTGTTCTAGCTCGAGCACGTAATCAACGGTTTCAAAATAGGGTTCAAACCCCGCTGAACGGTAGAGCTTGAATGCTGCCTCATTCGTAACCTCATACCCCACGATGGTTGTCTCCATGCCTACTTCTTTCATCCGCGCCATTCCCGCAAACATCAGTGCTTTAGTTAAACCGCGCTTTGTAAAACTACTGTGACAGCCTACGGGTTCAAAGAGTCCCGTTAGGCTGATAGGGTCAAACCAGATCATCACAAAGGCTGCAAAGCGTCCGTCAGGCGCAACGGCAACGAGCTCCCGCTGGGGGTCAAAGCCTGGGGTTCGCATCACTTTAAGGTAGTCGGCTTCAGTCCACTTGGGGCCAAAGGCTCCGTTATGTACGTCTGCCACAAGCTGTGCTTCGTGTTCCCCGGCTACAGAACGAATCGTAAAACCATTGGGTAGACGAGCTTCAGCAATGCTATCAAGGCTGCGCTTCATCACTGCGTGGTCAGCTTTTTGTGCGCTAAAACCCAGCTGCTCGAGGCAATCCTTCGCTGCTTTGTCATCCTCTACGAAATTGACTGTTACGGTCTTTTTCTCTGTTTCCTTCAGCTGTTCACGCATCACTGAGAGGCAGGCACGGTGAAACTCTAACTCCCAAGCACCTCCACGTCTGCGTGTAGCTATCACCGGGGCATACCTACCTGAGTTAGCGTCTAGCTCGACGACAGCAAGTAGCTGCTCACCTTCTTCAACAACATGAAAATAGTGCTCGAGCCCTTCCCCACGGTAGCCGTTACTCATCCAGTGGACAAAATCACCGGGGTGATAGTTTGCAAACTTGTCACGCTGCCAGCACTCGCCGATAAAACGCGTAACCGCAGGCAAATCATTTGGTTGATAAGGGCGCAACATCACGTCATGTCTACTTTAGCGTAATTTTTCCGGTCAGGAGATTGCACCTTTATAAAATAAGAAGTGTCAACCGTAAACTCAATAAGAAGTACTGCCTCTGATGTAACTCGAGCTAACCCTAGCGTATCAACAGAAACTAGCCCAACTGTGAGGGTAACTCGAGCCCCACCGCCATAAGCTCGTTCCTGTTCGCTTTAAGCTGTACGCGTGGCAAGGGTCTTCGGGCGGGGCCACTGACGGCTTTCCCGGCCTCGAGCGGGGCAAAGACCGAGAGGTGACACGGACACGCTAAAACCGGGTGCTCGGCGCGGTAGTTAAAGGCGACCTCGAGCGTTCCCAAATCACGCCTTAAAGAAACCGGACACCCTTGATGGGTACACACGCGGCTAAAGGCCAAATAGTGCCGTCCAGCGATACTGAGTCCACCGGGGACAGCTTCAGGGATACGAAGCGCGATGGCGGGGATTTCACTCGCCTGCGTCTTTAGGGTAAAGGGCGCACTACTCCAAAGCTCGGTCAACGCGCCAAGCGCAGCGATACGTTGCGGCGTGACCGGGGCAAACTCGGGCGCTTGGGGGGTGACTTTATCAAAGTGCACGTAGTACGCCTCCCACACGCCCCAGGCCGCGCCGCCCAGCACCGCTAAAACGGGGAGCCGCCAGAGCCAGGTCAGGAAGGTGCGGCGTTCGACCAGTTCAGAAGATTTAGTATCGGTCTCGTTCACAGGTTCTCACTTGTTACGGATTGCTGAGCGGCAACGGGGTTTTGAGGATCGCTTCGGAAGTTCCCGGCTGGTCTGCTGCGCTGGGGGGCGGTGCACCGTTGCGGAGACGTTCTTGGGCGTTAGCAATCAGGCTCGGGACGCGTCCGGCTTGTGCTTTCCCACCCGCGACTTTGACGTAGCTCTGCCACACCTCGACGGCTTTACGGTATTGCCCCAGCGTAAAGTGCGCGTTGCCTAAAAAGAGGAGGGTTTGCAAGTTGTCCGGCTCGAGCTTGCGGGCTCTCGCTAAGACGGCGATGGCGTCCTCGTTACGGCCTCCAAAGAAGAGCTGTTGCCCAACTCGGCTGAGCGCAGTGGCGTTATGCGGGTTTTTTTCGGTCAAAATCCTGAAGTAGTAGTCTACGGCGTGTGAACGTTCCTGGTGCGTCCAGTAACTGTTGGCGAGCGCCAATAGGTTCGTCTCGTCAGGTATCTTTTTCACAGCGACGAGGAGCGGCTTAAAGGTTTGGGCCAGCTCGAGCCGTCCCTCGACCTCTTTGTCACCCGCGCCCCCCGGCGCTTTGAGGTAACTCTGCCACGCGTCGGCAGCGGCGGCCATATCTTGATTGGCGTAGTAGATTTCGCCTAAAAAGTAGAGGGTCTCGAGGTCGTTCGGGTCGGCGTTCCGGGCCAGTTCCAGATATTTGAGCGCCTCGGCGACGTTGACCTGCAGTTGTAACATCCCGAGCCGCTGATAAGCTACTGCCGGAACGGGTTTCGTCTTATTTAAGACCTGCAGATAGACCGCTTGCGCTTTATCGCCGTTTTGCGCCTGCCAGTAGCCGTCAGCTAAGGCCAGCAGGTTTTTGGCCGACGCGTCGCGGGTGGCGGCGCGCTCGAGCCCTACGAGCTGCCTGCCGGTAATCGGCGCAGGCGTGCCGTCTGCTGCAGTAATTTCAGGCGAAGCGTTTTGCGCCATGAAAACCGCGCCCGTCAATCCGGCGACTAACAGTGCCACCGAGGTCAGCGGCAAGGCCCAGTTACGGCGGTGTAGGGGCGGTTTTACGGGTTTAAGCTGCGCCGGACGTTCGTCGAGGGCGCGTAAGACCTTCGCGGTCTTCGCTTCGTAGCGGGCGCGGAGGGCGTCGCGGCGGGCTTCCGGTAGATCAGTACGGGCGTCGAGTTCACGGATGGCCCGCAAGAGCGCGTCGCGCTCTTCTTCCAGGTCTTGCGTCACCGGGTCGCGGAGGCTGGGCAACCTGTCGGTCTGACCGGGAACAAGCAGCGGAATGACTAGATAGACAAAGAGCAAAACCGCCAAGACGATGATAAAAACAGCGGTCATAGCCCACCCAGTTCACGCCGGACGCGTTCTCTGTCCTCGAGACTAATTTCTTGCGGCACCACTGCGTTTCGACGCCAGCGCGTTAAAAAGTAACCCAGTACCCCGAGGCCGAGTGCGCCCACCGCGAGCGGCAACCCCCAAACCCAGAGGTAGAGGCCGCGACGTGGTGGGTCCATCAAAATCCAGTCGCCGTACTTGCCTTGAAAAAACGCTAAAATTTGCGGCTCGCTCTGACCTGCTTGCAGCTTTTCGCGGATGATCTTGCGAAACTCAATGCTCGAGCCTGAACTCGAGTCCGACGCGGACTCGGCGCGGCAGACCGGGCAGCGCAACTCACCGGCAATCTTAAAAACCTGTTGCTCGAGCTGCACCTGCGCCTGCGCAAAGCTCACAAATAGGCTTAAAGCAGCTAACAAGACAAAAAAGATGCGTTTCATGATTTCAAAAGCTTCCCGATCTGCTCATCCATGATTTCTTGCGTCACCGCTCCCGAGTGACGGTAGCTCAGCGTTCCGTCCGCGCGGATAAAAAAGGTTTCGGGCAGGCCGAAAAGCCCGTAGTCAATGTTGATACGGCTGCTTTTATCCGGGCCGTTCGGATAGGTGAGGCCAAACTCATCGAGCATCTTCTGAGCATCTTTAGGCGTGTTTTCCTGGGTGTTAACGCCGACAAAGAGCACTTCGTTTTGATGCTCCTGCCACGCTTTCTCTAATACCGGCATCTCTTCGCGGCAGGGGAAACACCACGACGCCCAGAAGTTGACGACCAGCGGTTTGCCTGTTTGGGCGGCCTTATAGAAGGTAGCCCCGTATTCGGGTTGATAGCGGCTAAAAAGTGGCAAAGAGAAGTTGGGCGTTTCCTTGTTGATGAGCGCCGAGGGAATGTCGTCGCGCCGGGTCGGGTCACGCAAGATGCCGAAGACGAACAGCCCGGCGACTGCGCCCACAACGATGACGACCCCTAAAAGCCGCCTGAAGCCTTTGCTGACGCTGTTACGACGTCCGGAGCTGTTCGTCTCAGTGACGACTACGTTAGGTTGGTCGTCTTGACGGTCACTCATACTGTGGCAATGTCCTCTCGAGCTTCGACTCGAGCTTTAGCCTTACGCGCGGGCGGCAAGAGCGAGAATACCGTTCCGGCAATTAGAATCAGCGCACCCACCCAAATCCACGACACGAGCGGACTCTGCACCGCGCGCAGCACGATAAAGTTTTGATCCGGGCTGACGGTTCCGGCGATGTTGAGGTACACGTCACTCCAGAGGCCGTAGTGGACTGCAGGCGTCGGGATCAGCTGCGGCTGAGCGCCTTGCGCCCCGCTCGTATAGGCGTTGACACTCGGCCGCAACGTGGCGACCTGACGACCTTCACGCCACACTTCGATGATTGCCCCCGCCTGAATCCGCCCTGGATGCTGCTGCATAAAGCGGTCGGTGGCGCGGAGCTCATAGCCTTGAAACTCGGCGCTCGAGCCCAAATCAATACGGAGCTGCTGATCAACCCGGTAACCGCCCGAGCCTGCGATCCCCAGCGCAATCACGATAATCGCAAAATGCACGATAATCGACCCCATCCGGCGACGGCTCTCAGAGGCGTACTGGGCGAAGACCGGAAAAAAGCCGCGTCCGCTGAGCCGCATCCGGGGGGCAATAGAGCCGCTTAGGAGCAGCCACACGCTGACCAGGTTGTAAGCGGCGAGCGCAACTGTTAGAAGCGGATAGAGTTTGTGAACCCCGAGCGCATAGGCGACGCCGCCGCTAAGAACTGCTGCGCTGACGAGCCAAGTAAGATTGCGTACGAGCGACTGGTCATCGGCTTTGCGCCACGGTAACAGCGGCCCAATACCCATAAGTGCAAAGATCAGCATCCACAGCGGAAACGACAACCGGTTAAAGAAGGGTGGCCCGACGGTGACTTTTTGCCCTGAAAACGCCTCGACGATCAGCGGAAACAGCGTCCCTAACAGCACGGCGAAGGTCATCGCTAAAAAGAGGACGTTGCCGAATAAAATGCTCCCTTCACGGCTGACAACTGCGTCGAGATCGGCGCGGTCACGGATTTGGTCCCAGCGCAGGGCCAAGAGTCCGAACGCTACTGTAATGACTAAAATGAAAAAGCCTAAAAAGTACGGTCCCACCGGGCCGTCACCGAACGAATGCACCGACGAGATCACGCCTGAACGGATGATAAAGGTGCCTAAGATCGTTAGGGCGAAGGTCAAGATAATCAGCATCAGGTTCCACGCCTTGAGCATCCGGCGACGCTCTTGCACCTGAACGCTGTGGATAAACGCTGTGGCGGTCAGCCACGGGAGCAGCGAGACGTTTTCTACGGGGTCCCAGTTCCAGTAGCCACCCCAGCCTAAGACTTCATAGCTCCACCACCCCCCTGCGATCTTAGCGACGCCTAAAAAACCCCAACCGATCAGCGTCCAGGTCCGCGACTGCACCATCCATTCACTACCGGGGCGCTGGGTGATGAGCGCGGCCATCGCGTAGGCAAACGGCACGGTGAGGCCGACAAACCCTAGATACATCAGCACGGGATGAACCGACATCATCCAGTGGTTTTGTAAGAGGGGGTTAGGGCCGGGACCGTCCAGCGGGGGGTTGACGAGCCGGACAAACGGGCTCGCCACAATACCGTTGACGCTGATAAAAAATGTGCTGACGGCGCTCATGGTAACCAGCGCCCAAGGGCGGAGTGGGGTATTCGGCGCGACGAGTGCCAGCAGTGCAGTGTAGGCGGATAAGAGCCACGCCCAGAGCAAGATAGAGCCCTCTAAGGCCGCCCACATCGTCGCCACTTTGACCCACGTCGGTGAGGTTGAAATCGAGTGTTCGGCGACGTACTTGACGCTGAAGTCGTCGGTTAACAGCGCCGTTTGCATCACGGCGACCGCCGCCGTCATCGCTAAAAAGACCGCAACCGAAGCGTAACGCGCCGAAGTTTGCAACCGGGCGTCGCGCTGCGTTGCGCCCAAAATCCCGACGATGAACGCGTACACTGCTAACGCCAGGGCCAGCAAAACGCTGGCGGTTCCAGCTGTCGCAAGGCTAAGTTCAAACATCATTCTCATCCTCTTGTTCTTTACTCGAGCGCCTTTTTCAGCTCTTGCACACTGACCTGTTTGCCCTCAGCGGGTTTATATTCGGCGCTGTGTTTGATTAAGACTTCGTTGCTGACAAACGTTCCCTGGTCGAACTGACCCACCACCACCACACCGGTATCGGCCTTAAAGAGTTCGGGCGGCGCGCCGCTGTAACGAACCGGATAGGTCTGTACGCCGTCGGTCACGTTAAAGGCTAGATCGAGCGCCTTGTTGTCGTATTTAATGCTTTTGGCCTCGACCAGGCCGCCTAAACGGATACGCCCCGCGTACTTGGCTGGAGCCGCCGCATACTCGCTCGGGACGATAAAGTACACCAAACTGTTGGCTAAAGCTTGGTAGATAAATAGTCCGGCCACACCTAAAAGGGCAACTCCTGCGAGGCTGTAAATTAGACGTTTGATGTCCGTTCCTCCAGTTTTTTCAGGCGGCGGCTGATGTACAGCTGATACCCGCCGTAGGTGATGAGCAGCTGCGCCCAGGCCAGCGCGACCCAAACCCACGGCCCCCACGTCGTGACGTCAAACATGAATTACCTCCTGCGGCGCTGCGCTGCGTGTGTCCTCTATTTCGTGAAGTCCCGCTTCTAAACGCCCAACCCGGACGCGTTCAACCATAAAGTATAGGTACAGCAGCGCGGCAGCCCCGACGTTAATTAGGAGCACCCGTACCATGGACGGGTCCATCGTGACGCCGCTACCGTCTAAGGCGAGGCTTTTCGCTGGATGCAAGGTCCGAAACCACTCGGCGGCCAAGTAGTTAAAGGGCAGACTTGCTAAGACGATAATGCTGACCACGGCGCTCACCCGGCCACGCCGCTCGGGGTCGTCAACCAAACCGCGGACGATAAAGTAGCCGACGAGTAGGGCAAACATCAGCGCGGTCAGGGTCAGTTTGGCGTCCCAGGTCCACCAGGTGTTTAAGGTCGGGCGGCTGTAGGTCATCCCGCCAACGAGCGTCAACGCAGCAAAAACGAGGGCCAGTTCTGCGTTGGCGACAGCCCACACGTCATAGATGCGTTTGCTCCGCCACAAAAAGAGGCAGCCGAACACCGCCGTCAAAAAGACCGCCAGAAATGAAATCCACGCGACCGAAACGTGCGCGTACATGATGCGGATCAGGTCACCTTGATTGACGTCGGCGGGAGAGGCGAACAGCGCCAGGTAGAGACCGACGCCGAAGAGAGCCAGGGCTGCGAGGCCGAAAAGCCGAAGCCAGGTGGGTTGCCGAGCTGTGTCGGGGCGGGTGCGTTGGGTGCTCACACGTTACTCCTTTATTCCTCTACTACTCTTCTACGACAAACGGGAAAATAGCGGTGCAGACGACGAGATAAACCAGATCAAAGCCTGCCAACAATTGTATCCAACTCCGGCTCTCGGCAGGGTTTTCCAGCAGCATGGTGGCGCTACTCGAGCGCACCGCCGCCAAGATCACCGGGACGATAATGGGGAAGATCAGGACGGGTAAGAGGGACTCTCTAGCGCGAAGGTTTGAGGTTAGCGCGGCGTAAAAGGTCGCAATCAGTGAAAAGCCGAGGGTGCCGAGTGCGATGGTTAGGAGTAAAGAGCCGAACGCGGAGATGTCCGCGCCGAAGACGGCGGCGCTGATCGGCAGAAGGAATGCACCCAAAACGAGCATAAACAGCCAGTTCGAGAGCAGTTTGCCTAAAAAGATCGTTGCGCGCGGCACCGGGTAGAGGAGCAGCTGCTCTAAAGCGTTGTCCTCTAATTCGCCCTGATAACTCTGCGACGCCGAAATGACCCCGGCGAAGGCGAGGGCAATCCAGAGCACGCCCGCCGAGGCGTTCCGCAGCGCGGTTTCGTTAGGGCCTAAAGCGAACGCGAGGATAACCAGTACCAAGCCTGAAAAGAACAAGGTGGCGACGGCAACCTCTTTGCTGCGCAGCTCGAGCAGCAAATCTTTACGGGCAACGGCGAAGACAGCGGTCAGTTCAGACATAACTCACCAGCTTCACTGACTAGCTTCTCGGTAACATGGTTGGGGTCAGTAACCGAAAGGATGCCTCCCTCGAGGCTCAATACCCGGTCGGCGAAGCGGGCGCTGCGCCCCAGTTCATGTGAGGCCATCATCACCGTTTTACCCGCAGCTTTAGCCTCCAAGAGAAGCGTATCAATCAGCTCACGTCCGGCTTCGTCCAGCGCGGTGTAGGGTTCATCTAACAGCCACAGGTCAGCGTCAGCCAGCAAGAGACGTGCGATTCCAAGGCGTTTTTTCATCCCGCTCGAGAAGGTTCGTACCAACTTGTCGCGGGCGCTGAGTAAGCCGACGCGCCCCAGATACGCGTCCAATTCAACTTGTTTGCCGTAAAGTTTAGCTGCTAACGCTAGATTCTCACGGGCGCTCAGTGCCCCATAAGCGCCACCGAAGACGCTCAAGTAGGCAATCCGCTCGCGGATACGGTGTGCGTCCCGCACAAGGTCAAAGCCCAACATGCGCCCACCGCCTCTACTCGGTCTGAGCCGCGTCGAAAGAACGCGTAAAAGCGTCGTTTTACCCGCGCCGTTACCGCCGCGCAGCACGAGCGTCCGCCCAGCCGTGACTTTCAGATTGACGCCGCGCAGGACGTACGCCGCGCCGTAACGCCGTGCTAAATCGTTTAGGTCAATTGCCAACGGCTGAGTCTGCGTCACAAGCGGCTCCAGAGCCAGTCGGGGGTGTAGCGAATCAGCGTGCCGTTAAGCGTCGTATAGGTACCGGTCAAGAGCATCACGCCCGCTGCAATTAAGATAATGCCGGAAACGCGCTCGACCCACGGTAAATAATGTCGAAAACGGCCTAGAGCCCGTGTAAACGACCCCAGCATCACGGCTGCTGCTACAAAAGGTACGGCCAATCCGAGTGCGTAACAGGCCAAGAGCGTCACCCCTTGCCCGAGCTGACCCGAAGTTCCCGCAATCGTCAGGACGCCGCCCAGCACAGGCCCGATACACGGCGTCCAACCTGCAGCAAACGCCATCCCCAAAAGCACCGCGCCGATGGGCGTCTGCGTTTCACCAGCAAAGCGCACCCTCGCTTCGCGCTGCAACAAGTTGCTCAAAAAAGGTACTCGCACGCCCAACATCACCACGCCGAAAAAAACGATCAGCACGCCGCCTAAAAGCGTCAGTTCGCGGCGGTAAGCACTTAATAGCCCCCCAAGCAAACTTGCCGAAGCGCCCAGCCCGACAAAGATGAGTGAAAAACCCAGCACAAAAAACAAGCTGCTCCGGACAACCCGTCCACGCGCCGCCCCGACGCCGCCGACATACGCTAGGTAAGAAGGAACGAGCGGCAGTACGCACGGCGACAAAAATGACAGCACGCCAGCGGTAAAAGCGAGGGGCAAGGTGGGGGTCACAAAAACTCCGGGGGCACAGGGTCTCTAAGTATACGCGCCGGGTATGAATGTTCCCTACGGACATTTGTCCTCATAAATGGCTGAACTGAGCGTAACTTTAGTGCGGACGTAGGCTAAAGATGTGTGCGCATAAGGGTTGACACCACTTAGGCACGCTTCATATACTGACAAACGCTGTTGGGTCGTTAGCTCAGCTGGCAGAGCAGCTGACTTTTAATCAGCGGGTCGTAGGTTCGAGCCCTACACGACCCACCAAGGCTCCTTCGACTAGCGGTCAGGTCACCACTCTTTCACAGTGGCGACACGGGTTCGAATCCCGTAGGAGTCACCAGCAGACGGCGTTGGTATCACCTTGGGGTGGTACCAGCTTCTTTTAAGAGGTACTAGAAAGACCGGCGTCAACAACAAATTGAAGTCCGGTAGTCTATCAGTGAGTGCTTAGACTAGTTGCTGATACCAACCTTGGGCGATTAGCTCAGCTGGAAGAGCGCTTCCCTTACAAGGAAGATGTCGGGGGTTCGAGCCCCTCATCGCCCACCAAGAAAAGACAGTCAGAGACGCAAAAAGAAGCCCCGCATAGTAGCGGGGTAGCTCTTTTGTAGGTCAGGTTGCACCTACGGGATTTTTAGTTCGCGGTTGACGGGTCACTTTTGGGTAAGAAGTCGAGAAGTGAGACTGCGGCGTTGACGCGCTGCTCTTTGAAAAAATCGTGTAGACATCTAAAGATGCGTGTACACATCTAAGGTGAATGAGGCTCGAGCATGTCTCAAGCGGTCTGCTAAGACCTTTGGATCAACACCGCGACGGATTGCCGTAAAAGCATGAAGTGTCTTTAGCGTAAAAAAGCTGTCCGGCAAACACTTTCTTAAATCAGCCCTGAGGCTGCTGAACTGTTAGTGCTGTACTTAAGCTTCAGCGCAAACCTGCGTCGGCCTATCATCTTGTGACATCAAGATACGCTGCGTTACGCCTTTCTTTGGGGACAGTGAGCAAATGATTTACGAAGCAGCTTGGGCGCTACCAAGGTAGCGGGTCATTTTTTAGCTCGAGCTCCCAAAAGCTATCGATCTTTTTGACGACTTCAGGCGGCAGTTCTGCCCCGGCTGCTGCAGCGTTATCCAGAACTTGGCTACCTGTTTTAGCTCCGGCAATCACGGTTGACACTCCCGGTTGAGCCAACACATATTGCAGCGCCGCGTGGGTCAGTGACCTGTCCGGCGGTAGTAGCGCCGTTAGTTGCTCGACTAACGCGGCCCGGCGGGCGATAATCTCGGGTGACCAGCGGCGGCGCACGCCTTCAAACTGACTGTCACGCCGGTATTTGCCGGACAACCAGCCGGAATCGAGCGGAACTTTAGCGATTAGGCCGACGCCATGCTCTTGCGCTTTGCGAAAGCTCGCCTTCGGTTCTTGGTGAAAGATATTGAACAACACCTCGATCACACTGCTTGCCGTCGTCTCTAAAACTGTCTCGAGGTCTCTACTGTAATCAGCCGAAACACCATACGCGCGTACCTTGCCCTCAGTTTTGAGGCGCTCCAACTCCTCGTAGTGCGGCGCGTGGTTTCCGTCCAGCAGCTCAGCAGGTGGGCTGTGGAGCAGATAAACGTCAAGATAATCCGTCTGTAAGCGTTCTAAGCTGGCCTCGAGCGACGTCCGAATGGCTGACACGCTGAAATCTGTTTTGCCTTCGGGCGAATGGCCGAACTTGCTGCAGATGCTTACGCGCTCACGGACGGGCCGGAGCACCTCGCCGAGCAGCGTTTCGCTCCGGCCTGCGCCGTAACCCGGGGCCGTGTCGAAGAAGTTGCAACCGGAGTCTAAGGCTTGTTCGATCACCTGCCGCGCTTCGTCGGGGTCGTGTACACCCCAGTCGGCGTTGGCGAGTTGCCAAGCACCCAAACCTACTTCACTGACCGAGATACCGGTTGCACCTAAAGGACGTTGGTTCATTATCTTCCAATCTTTGTAGCGATCCTCAGCTTAACGCAGGTTGTTACGTTTAAGCCTGAGCGTGGGTTTGGGTAAGCTCATCATGAAAGCATTTACGGCGTGACTGACGCTGGAAACTGAGGAGGTTGTCTCACTTTCGTCACCTGTTCGAAAGCAAAGGCGAGTTTAAGCAGGGTAGGCTCCTGATACGCCGTGCTAAAAAAAGAGATACCAATCGGTAGTCCCCTAACAAACCCGGCAGGTACGGTGAGGTTCGGATAACCTGCTACTGCGGCCGGGGTTGAGCTGCCGCCTGAAACATGGTCGCCGTTAATCAGGTCGGTAGTCCACGCGGGGCCGTTGGTCGGGGCGACGATGGCCTCGAGCCCATGCTCTTTAAGCGTAGCGTCAATCCCCTCAGTACGTGCCAAACGATGGTTACGGGCTAACGCCTCCAAGTAAGCAGGTTCGCTTAGCGGCCCTTTAGACTGCGCTTGGATGAGAAACTCCTGCCCAAAGTAGGGCATCACGTGTTCAGCGTGTCTTTCGTTAAAGGCGATGACATCCTCTAACGACCGTACCGGCGCGTCAGGTCCCAAGCCCTGCAAACAGGCGTTGAGACCGGCCTTAAATTCGTAGAGCAGAACTTCAAACTCACTCTCGCTGTAAGCTGCGCCGGACTCCAGGTCAACGTCAACAAGCTCAGCGCCTTCTGAACGCAGCACTGCCAGCGCCTCTTCGATCACCGCGTCTACGCGGTCGTGAAAGCCGAAAAAGCTGCGAGCAACGCCGATACGCGCACCCCTAAGGCCGTCAGCAGCTAGAAACCGGGTGTAATCGGTTGCCTTATTTGCGTCAGTGTCTGATAGTGCGCTGAGCAAGATAGCGGCGTCCGTCACGCTGCGCGTCATCGGTCCGGCGGTGTCTTGCGAGTGAGCAATCGGAATGATGCCACTGCCACTTACCAAGCCAACGGTAGGTTTAAGGCCCACCACGCCGTTGACCCCGGCAGGGCAGGTGATAGACCCGTCCGTCTCAGTGCCAATCGCGGCGGCGCAGAGATTGGCCGAGACCGCGACACCCGAACCCGACGACGAGCCACACGGGTTTCTATCAAGCGCGTAAGGGTTTTTCGTCTGTCCGCCGCGACTGCTCCAACCGCTGCTCGAGCGTGGTGAACGAAAGTTCGCCCACTCGCTCAGGTTCGTTTTACCGAGAATCACCGCGCCCGCGTTGCGCAAGTTCGATACCAAAGGTGCGTCTTGCTTGGGCCTCGAGCCTTCTAAAGCTAACGAACCCGCTGTCGTCATCATCTTGTCAGCCGTGTCAATATTGTCTTTTAGCATGACTGGGATGCCGTGAAGCGGGCCACGTGCCCCACTTTCGCGGCGTTCTTGGTCGAGGGCGGCGGCAATCTGAAGGGCGTCGGGGTTAAGTTCAATTACAGCGTTAAGGGTTGGGCCTTGGCGGTCGTAGTGCTCGGTACGTTCAAGGTAAGACTCAGCCAGCGAATAGGCCGTCGCTTCACCGGAAATCATCAGGGCCTGAAGCTCATGGATACTCAGCTCGTTCATCATCCGACTCTACCGCTTCACGTCTTGTGCCGTTCGTTTTGTTGGTCGGGCCACCGCTCTTGACGAACCGGCAAGCGGTTGAGTTACCGCTGGTAAAAGGTCCGGTCCGGCATAAACTGATCTATCAAGGCGACAAAGCGGCTATGCGTGGCCTCGAGCAACTGCACCAGCTCGTGCAGCAAGACGTACTCGAGGCACCCCTTCAGTTTTTTGGCTAAGTCCGTACTAAGCCTGATGCTCTTCCTAGCCGGGCTACAACTACCCCATTTTGTCTTCATCCGCCGGACAAAGAACGTTTTGACTATCCCAGCCCGCTAGTTCAAGCTATGCCCTTTAGGGCAAGACTTTAGTTGCTACTCATCTCTAAAGAGGTGACCGCGTTGAAAAACAAAGTAGTTCCACTATGTCGTCACCCACCGACGATAGAACCAACCTGTGCCGCGAGGTGCGAGAAGAAAAGGGCGCTATTCGAGCATGAGTCGGGACTTTAGTCCAACTCAAACCTATGTACTTTCAGTGCATAGGTTGTTTAGTTCAACCTTTAACCGTGGCTGCCATTTGGCGATAAGTTCCGGTACTATATCTTTAAGTTGTTCCCGGTGCTAGGTCCCGAGTCCTTCCGCACGTTTGGCCTGTGGGAACGACAGCCTGAGCCGGAGGGATAGGGATAAAGGTTGCTGTCCTAGCACAGCCCCGGCATAGGTCACCCGTATTCTGAGCACCGATGAGGAAAACGCCCGGAGCAGGCGTGGGGGACGCTACCGGCTCACTCCTGAAATAGTTTTTGAGCACTTCAGGTGTTATCTGCGGTAAACGACAGACAAAAGATGCTGACTGCAAAGTTGTACGTTTTTTTACACTAAGGTGTCCGGCGGTTTGTTAGCCTTCGTTAACCTACTGCCGGGAGCAACCTATGGAGCAGCAATAATTCACCGGGTTCTGCTGACCTTCTAAGCTTAGCGAGAGCTAGCAGCGTGAAGTATGAAAGTAAGACTTAGACAGCAAGGAGCAGAAAAGTGATAGCTAAACAACGAAACCAGCGTCTCTCACGTACTTAAAGCATAACAAGCGCGAACGTCAATACAACCCGGTTTTGGCGTTTCCTTCCGAACAGTTTGGTAACGCCTTGCAGCATATGTTCTGCGGCATAGGTATAGCAGGGCTTACGCCACCGCGCTACGCCACACTTGTACGTCACACCTATATTACGTCACATCCAGAGGAGTCCAAGATGACCGGTTCACATCCTTTACCACCTCGCAGTTTTCAAAGTCGCCGCTGGTACGCGGCAGCGTTAGGTGCGCTGCTGACTCTAGCCGCCTGTTCACAATCTGCGCCTCAGAGTCAGGAAGACTCTAATACAGCCGAACAGAGCGAGACGCAAAGCGTCCTCTTTTTGCAGGCTGTCAACGACCTTTCCGACCTCACTTGGACGCGCGCCACGAACGGCTTGGGGCCGGTAGAAAAAGACACGAGTAGCGGCGGGAGAGCTGCCGCTGACGGGACGACGCTGACGATGGGCGGCGTCCGCTACGTGCGCGGTTTAGGCGTTCATGCGAATTCGACCTTGGTCTACACCCTAGGTGGTGCTTGCACCCGCTTGACGGCTCAAGTCGGTGTTGACGACGAGGTCGGTAGTCGCGGCTCGGTTATCTTTCGCGTCTACGCCGACGGCCAAAAATTGTACGGCTCGGGTACCCTGACCGGCGCAAATTCGGCCAAAAGACTCGAGGTCGACGTTACCGGTAAGCAGCAGCTCAAGCTGGTGGTTACGGACGCAGGCAACGGCGTCAGTTACGATCATGCGGATTGGGCGAGTCCTCAGCTCGAGTGTCAATCTCAAACCGACCCTAACCCACCGGGAACGCCGCAAACTGTAACCGTAAAAGTACCGTCAGGTCTTGGGAGTGCGCCTTTTGATCGCCCACGTACCCTCAAGGTACCTGCAGGTTTTGGCGTCTCGGTCTATGTGCGCATCACCAAGGCCCGCTTTATGCAGCCGCTGCCGAACGGCGACTTGCTGGTGTCGCAGCCGTCTACCGGTAAGGTGCTGCTCGTCCGGCCCGGTAAGGACGGCGCGGGCGTCGTAACTACCTTCGCCTCCGGCCTTAAAAATCCGCACGATCTGGTGCTGCACGCGGTCTCGGGTGTCAGCTACTTGTATCTGTCCGAAAGTAGCCGCGTCACACGCTCGGTATACGAGAACGGCGACACGGTTCGGCGCGGTGCTCAGACGGTGGTGGCTAATCTGCCCGACTCGAGCACCCCGGAACTCAAGGGGGCTTACGCGCACGCCCTTAAAAACATCGCGCTGGGACCGGACCATAAGCTCTATGTGTCGGTGGCGTCGGCGACCAACCAGAGCCCTACGGATGTGACCGCCGCGTTTAAGCGCGCCGCTATCTATCAGTACAACGCCGACGGTAGCGGGGGGCGGCTGTTCGCCGAGGGTATCCGCAACGCCGAGGGATTGGCTTTTGCACCCAACAGCAGTGCGCTGTGGGTGGTTGTGAATAACCGCGACAACATCGCCTACCCGTTTCACAACGACTGGCAAAACGACGGCACCGGCGACGATTACGGTGAGGTCATTCAAAGCTACGTGGACAACCATCCGCCGGAAGAGTTTATCAAGGTGCGAGACGGCGGCAATTATGGCTGGCCGTACTGCAACCCTAATCCCGATTCGGGCTTGAACGACATGCCTTTTGACCGCGACGTGCAAAATAACCCCGACGGCTCCAAGTTAGATTGCAGCAACGCTGACCGGATCACGAAGGGGATTCAGGCGCATTCTGCGCCGCTGGGCCTAAGTTTCTGGAAGGGCGGCGCGGTGGCAGCTCTGCACGGCTGTTGGAACTGCTCGAGGTTCATCGGCCACAAGATAAGCTATTTTCCTTGGACGGCTGCCGGTTTACCCAGTGCCGAACAAGATTTGGTAAGCGGTTGGGTTACCGACGCGGCGAACAAAGAACGTTGGGGCCGTCCGGTAGACGTCGTACCCGACGCTGCGGGCAACCTGCTGATCTCCGACGATTATGCCCACGCTATCTATAAGCTCAGTCCGAACAGGTAGCGCGAGTAGCCTTGTAGGTCTTTTACACCTGACCGGGTGTCTTTCCTAAAGTTTTGGGCTCGAGTTACCGATGGAGGAAAGGTGAAGCGTGGTGATATTTACCGCGTAGACTGGGAAACCAGCATCAAAGGTGAGCCTGCTTTTAGCAGACCTGCTGTCATCTTGACAAACAATGATGCTAACAACCACCTACCTCATCTGGTAGTTGCCCCTATTACCAGCATACGCGCCTTTACCCCTTCGACGTTTTGCTGCCGGTCGCAGGTTGTGGGCTTAAAGAAAGCAGCAAAGTACAGCTCAACTATGTGCGTGGGCTCAACCGAACACCTTTAACGGGCTATCTGGGGTCACTCACCGAGGCGTTGCGGCTCGAGCTTGACGAAAAGTTACGGACTCACTTAGGGCTGTGAGCCTGGGCGACGCTCTGCCCTAAGCGTCCGTTTTGCCGCCGCACGGTACAACACGAGGTTGTGAATACGTCCCTGGCGGCGTCCTCGATATTTGTGGCAGCTCGAGGTATCTATAACTGAGGTCCCGTTCAATTCAGCGCCACTCAGATACTTTTGCAGCACATTTGAACAAATTCGGGAGCTTTGCTCAAAAGTAGGTCTGATTGGGTCTGATCGCGTAAGATACGCCAGCATCACGTAACACCCCAATTAAGGACATCAGTTACGACCGCTCGGACAGCCGGGATAGGCTCACCGGCAACGCTGCCGCAAACCTCGGTGAACGATGCGGCGCTTTTACCCCCGGCGGCTTTGGGTTACGCCGTTCAGCCCGAATCCGGATGTAGACCTGCTTTAAGGGGTCGTTTGTTACACTGGTTTGCGGAAAGGTGGAACCACGATGAACGCAGAGCTTGTCGAACAGTTGCGGCGGACACAGCAAACGTTAGAACCTCGCGCCAAAGCACTGCGTAGCGCGGCGGGTGCGCTTAAGCAGGCGCTAAAGTTAGCCGGTGAAGACAAACCCGACGCCCTGCCGATGCAAAAGGCGCTGATCAAACTGCAAGAGGCTGCCGAGGCCGTAGACGACGACACCCTACAGGAGGCCACCGGGCACTTCCAGGCTGAAACCGAAAAGGCTTTGGGTGCGCTGGCCTTCGAGTTTGCTAAAGACCTGCGTGAGGCGTTTACGGCGCGGGGGCTCGAGGTGACGGGTCGCCCTCCGATGTTGGCTGTCAGCGAGCTGGTGCTCGGTATCGACACGGCGGCACGCAAGGCGGGGTGGTTTTACGGCAAAGAAGCCCTCACCCGCCCGCTCCCACTCTCGCTCAGCGCCGTCGTAGGAGCGTTCGAGGGGGAGCAGCGAACGATTCTGGCGCGTGAGCTGGACACTGAAGCGTTCTTGGGAGAACTTTATACGACCTGGACGCAGGTGCTTGAGGGTAAGAGCCGCCGACCTCAGGGGGGGCGGGTCAGCCTGATCGAGACGTACAGCAAACTGGTGCTGAACCGGCAGTCGGGCCGCTTTTGGAACGCACCGTCGCGCAGCACTTTTCGGGACTACCCGCGTGCGCTGTTCGTACGCGACCTGGTGCTGGCGCAGCCCTCGCCCACGCTTACGGTGGGCGGTGAGCGGCAGCGGCTCTTTTTGGGCGTCGCTACCAAAAGTCAGGCGGAGAGCTCGAGCCGCAGTCTCTGGGTACCGCAGGGACCATTTGAGGGCGGCTACTACGCGGATATCACCTTTGAACCGGTTTAAGCGGTAACCTCAGTCGGCAGTGATTTTGGTCGGCAACGAGCTAAACCGTACCGGGTGGATATAATCGGCCCATGATGAACCTCGTCTTACGCACAAGCCGTCACACAAGGTATCAAAGGTACAGCAATGCCGAGCAGGGGAAACATAGAGCACAGAATGCTTGGTTGATGCTCCTTGCTGTATTCGCTGTTCCTTACGCGGTGACCCAAACCCGTCTACTGAGAACAAACCGCGTGTGAGTATGAACCTTTCACCGGCTCTCGCCCGTTCTATCGTCGAAGTGTTGGGGGCGTCCGGCACCCCACCCGACCGAGGGGTGCAACACTTTAACGTGGGCAACCGCTCGCTGGTCGAGGCGCTCGACACTTACTACTTCTCGTCGTATCTGCAAGACGGCGGCGCAGCCTTTAAGCTGGTCGTAGGTGACTACGGCAGCGGCAAGTCGCACTTTCTCTACTGCCTAAGAGACGTGGCCTGGGCGCGCGGCTTTGCGGTCGTCAAGGTTGACCTGAGCCCCACCGAGACGCCCTACAACGACCAGCGGCTCGTTTACGGCGCGGTCGCCCGCAACCTCGTTTGGCACGAGGGCGAAGGCGTTTCGGACGAGGCTGGACTACCCCGCTTTTTGGAGGGTACCCTGACCCGCATCGTCGGTGAGGAACCGAGTCTCGAGACCTTGAACCACCCTAACTACCGTGCGCTGGTTGATACTCTCGAGGCCAGCACGATTGACAGCGCAGCGTATAAAGTGGCGGTGCTCGCCTACTTCGACGCACTGCTGGGCGCTCATGAGGAGCGGTTGGCCTCACTGACGCGCTGGCTGCTGGCCGAAGACACCACCCCGGACGACACCAGGGTGCTGCGCGGCCTCGGCGTCACCGGCAAGATTACGCGCACCAACGCCTTTAGAATGCTCCGTTCGCTCGCGCAGACCGTGCGGGCGCTTTCCTACAGCGGCCTGCTCCTGCTCTTCGACGAGGTTGACCGGATGAGCAGCATCGGCGGCAAAGCCGAACGGCTCGCGACCGACACCCTCCGCGAGGTCGTTGACCGCTGCCGCGACGACTTGCCCGGCGCGATGTTCGTCTACGCGGTTCCGCCGCAATTTATGAGTGACGTGGTGCCGCGTTATCCCGCCCTGCAACAGCGTCTGCGTGCTCCGGCGCGGTTTTCCAGAACGAACCACTTCAGCCCGCAGATCAGCTTGGAGCATCTCGATTTAGCCGAAGACGACCTGATGCTCGCCATCGGCGAAAAGCTCGTGCCCATCTTTGAGACCGCGTTCGGGGCCGACCTCGATGAGAAAATCCAGCACGCCAACGCCGCCATCCTCGCGAACGTCGCGCGCGACGTGTTTCTCGATGTAAGCCACCGGCGGCTGTTTATCAAGACTTTTGTCACCGAACTCGCCCGCCAGCACGCCGAAGGGGAGCGGGTGCTGACCGAGCCGGAGGCTACGGCCCGGTTGCGGGGTCAGGCCGAAGCCCTTGGGGACGGCCTGACCCCACCGTACTAGAGATGATCGGGACGCCCGTTGAGCACCCTCAGTACGGCCCCGGTCAGGTGGTCGCCGTTTACAAACGGGGCAGCGAGTGGTTGGTGCGTTTTGAGAGCGGCCTGCGTTTCCGGCGACCCCGGCAGGAGTTTACGGGGGAGCACGCCGACGCCGCGCCCATCGCCCCGGCTCGTGCCACTCAAGTCAACCCGCCGCTGCTCGAGGGCCGGTTTGGGGCACGTGGGCTGATCGAGGCGCTGCGGCTCGGCATTGCGCCTGCGCAGCAAGCGCAGGCGCTTACCATCGGTCTGGAGAAAGAGCGTGCCAGCCTGGGCGCAGGGTTAGAGAGTGCGCAGCGGGGTCACGGCGCGGTGCGTGCGGTGGTCGGCGACTACGGTCAGGGCAAGAGCCACATCGTCGAACTCACCGCTCAAGCGGCGCTCGAGCGCAACTTTTTGGTCGCCGGTAGCAGTCTCGACCTGCTCGAGCTGCCGCCCCACCGCGGCTTCGATATCTACGCCAGCCTCGCGCAGAACCTCCGCTACCCGGACAACGACGAGTGGGGGGACGAGCGGGGGTTGGGGCCGCTGTTAGAACGCGCCACCGAACGGCAGCTCGCGGAACCTCTGGCGGCGGCAGCGGCGCTCGAGGTTGATCCCTTACAGCTCACCGTCCGCGCCCTGGCGACGACCGCTTCGTCGCGGCAGCGGCGTGCTTGGGAGCGGTTTTTAGCCGAAGGTCGCCGGGTTAAAGCGATGAACCCGGCCCTCAAGCAGCTTTTACCCAAGGGGCAACGGTTTCCCAGCCTCTACAAGGTCGGTCACAACGCCCGTCAGCTGGCCTATCTGCTGAGCGGCGTGAGCGTCCTCGCCCGGCTCGCGGGGTACAGCGGTCTCGCGGTCCTCATCGACGAAGCCGAAAGCTACTCGCTGCTCAAGCCTTACCAGCGCCCCAAAGCAGGGCAATTTTTCAGCGCGGTCAGCTATGCGGCGCTGTCGGGCCGACACCCACATCTGCGCGAAAATGACTTCGCTCATCACCGCTTCTGGGACTACCCGCTGTACTATGGGGGTTCCTCTGGTAATTCTTATAGCGGCTCCGCCGGACTCTTTTTTCTCTTTACCGTAACCCGCAGCGATAACCGCTTGCCGCTCGAGGTGTGGCTCGCGCCTGAAGACGTGCTCGAGCTCGAGCCTCATCTCAGCCCGCAAGAACTCGCGCAGTTTTTAGAGACGCTGGGGCGTTTTCACGCCCAAGCCTACGCTTACACGCCGGACGAGCGCCACGGACAACTGCGCCGCGCCGCCGCAGAACACCTCGCGCGGGGGGTGCGAAACCACCTTTTGGGCGTACGCGGGGCGGTGCGCCTGAGCGTTGACCTTTTCGACCTCCTCTATCTCTACCCTGAGTACGAAGTGGTGACGATCTTGGACGAACTGCGGGCGCAGCTGCGATAGCTGTCGCCATTTCAGAACCAGTTAAAGGTGTTGACAGCGTGCACTGTGGAAAAGAAGCAGGAAGCAGTAAGTGGCGGCCAGCTAAAAAACCGTGTTTCTCTACGCACTCAAAACGCAGCTTACGCACAAGCTGTCAAAGACACAGCAATACTTCGGACAGGTTTTGACATAAAATCCGAGTTGACTCGTCTGTGACGCAAAGCTCTTTGATAAAAGTCGTATCGAGAAGCGTCGTCCCCGACGTGTTTTCTAGGAAAGTATCCGAACTAATGATACAGAACATCTGCTGAAAAGGAAGAATGAAGCGTTCTCTACTCTCCCTTCTGCGTTCTTCATTCCTTTATATACCCACTCGTCTACCGAGAACAAACTGCGTAAGGTGAATGAGGACGTAAGGCTCGAGCGCCCCAACGTCCAACCGATAGACGACCCTAAAGGGTAAGCTTTGAGGGCAGATGGACACGCAGCTCAAAACCCAACTCGCCCGCACTTGGCCGGTCTTCTTCGCCGGGTACGGCTCGTTTACCGAGGTGCAGCGGCGCGCCATGCCCGTCATCTTGGCTGGTTGGGACACGCTGATTACGGCTGCGACCGCCTCGGGCAAAACCGAAGCGGCGCTGGTCCCGCTTTTAGAGCGGCACATCCTCGGCCGTGAGGGTTCCGGGCTGCGCCTCTTGTACCTCTGCCCGACGCGTGCGCTGCTCCGCGACCTGTTTGGGCGGCTCGAGCCCTCCTTACGCACCCTGGGCGTTGCGGCAACTATGAAAAGCGGCGATACCGGCCCGGTCTCTTCGCGTCGCCCGCCCACGGTACTCTTTACCACCCCGGAATCGACCGACTCGCTCCTCACCCGTTCCCCCCGCCTCTTCCGAACCCTCGAGGCGCTTGTCCTAGATGAAATCCATCTCTTTGACGACAGTCCCAGAGGGGATCAGGTGCGCTGTCTGCTGGCACGTCTCGAGGTCATCCGTCAATTCAGTCAACCAGAGTTTGGTCAGCCGACGCGCCCCCCCGCACAGCGCGTCGCCCTCTCCGCCACCGTGGACGCGCCGGGGGCAATTGCCGCACGGTATCTGCGTGACGCGGTGATCGTTCAGGTTCCGGGCCACCGGGGTATAGCGGCCGAAATCGCGTCCATAAGTGAGCTTGGCGACCTGACGGCGGCGCTCGCAAAGGGCACCGCCAAAAAGACCCTCGTCTTTTGTAACACCCGTCACGAGGTCGAGCAGGTCGGGACTTTTTTGCGCCAAACGCTCCCTTTCGAGGCCACCGTACTGGTGCATTACGCCGATCTGGACAGCGCCATGCGGCGCGAGGTGGAGACGCGCTTTGCCGAAGCGAGCGTCGCGGTCTGTGTCAGCACCTCGACGTTGGAACTCGGCGTTGACATCGGCAGCGTCGATGAGGTGGCGCTGCTCGGGCCGCCCCCCAACCTGAGTGCGTTTTTGCAGCGCGTCGGACGGGGTGGCCGGCGGCGGCGCGAGAGCCGGGTGTTATGTTTGGCCCGCTCCGCGCTCGAGGTTCGCCACTTCGACGCGCTGCTCCGCCTGGCGCATGGGTTGATGCCTAAACTCCCGGCGCGGCACTACCCCTTTCGGCCGTCGGTATTGGTTCAACAGGCTTTTAGCCTCATCAAGCAGAGCCCTACCGGAGGGTTGCGTTTGGCCGACCTGCGCCGCGTTGTGCCGGAGGGACTAGGGGAGGGGACGCTCCGGAACGTTTTAGATCACCTCGTTACGGAAGACTACCTGACGCGCGGACGACCCGGCGAGTGGCGGGCCGGGCCGGGTCTCAACGAACTCGCGGACCGGCACGAGCTTTACAGCAACATCGGCGGCGACGTTTTGACGACGACTGTCGTAGACGCTTACAGCGGACGACCGGTCGCCCGTACCGACCGACCGCGCCGGGTCGGTGAAACGTTGCTGATGGCGGGCCGCCCGGTCGAAGTGGCGTGGCGCGACCGGCACACGTTTGCGGTCAAGGAAGGTAAGCGCAGCGCCGCAAAAGACGTCATGCGCCTGGTCCGTTCGCGTCAAGCGGTACCGCTCGAGCTGGCTCAAGGCGTCGCTTCGTCATTCGGCCTTGGGGTAGGGGAGATGCCGCTTTTGCAGGACTCCTACGGGCTGCAGCTCGTTCATTTTTGGGGCGACGTTTACGGCGCGTGGCTCGCAGCTATCTTGCAAGCACACCACCTACAAAAATATTGGGAAGCACAGTACGCGCGTGAGGACGAACCCTTTGTGTTCTCGTACGACGCTTATACGCTCCGCCTTCCGTTTCCAGTCCCGGCCTTGCCGCCGTGGGACAGCACACTGGCGCTGGGCACGCTTAAAACGCTGGTACCCCGGCTCGAGCCTTACCTCGAGCTGGGCCGCTTTCAGCCTCTCTTGTCACCGGAGGTGGCGCTCGGGGGAATTGTAGCGGAGTGCGACGTAGTGCGGTTTGAAGCCCTTTACCGCGCAGGGAGGCTGATACCGGTGTCGCCGGGGCTCCGTGAAGCGTTACGGGAGCTGCACGAATAACGGTAGCGCGTACAGGTCGGGGTCTGAAGAGGTAATACTAATTCCGATTGATTTGTTTGCATAAACGGACAAGTCCGAGCGGAGCGAGTGGGAACAAATATACGGGTGGAGCGTAATAGACGATCACTGAGGCTTTTTCTCGGTGATCGGGAATAAAGCGGAATCCGTATAAGACACAAAATCCAGAAACACATTTACTAGGTTGTGTTGATGTTTGCTCTTATTATCCTGCTTTAAGTCCGTGAGAGACGCTATTTTCGTTATTCGGCTACTGCCTTCTGCTTGACTCTTTCGCATTACATACAGCTGACGACCCTCGCTAAGCTCAGAATATCAGCAGAACCCAGCTAGTGGCTAACCCAGGCATCATTACGGGCACTACGCGACCTCTGGACTCGCACTTCGCGCCACGCTTCAAGGGGCACAGAGAGCATGACCAGCTTGGCTTGACCGTGACGTACATATTTGCTGACGCATATTCGTAATCCGTGCGGATGCAGGTGTGGGCCAGCACACCCTAGAGGGAGATGATGACCCAAAACCTCAGTTGAAAGTTCCGTTACCGCGAAGTCAAAGGGGCAGCTGGTCCGTCTGAGCGTGCTGTCACGGCTGCCCGTTACCTCGAGAGGTTACGAGATAGCTAAAACCGCCCGCTGAAACAGGGACGCGTATCCGGCCCTGACGACCGAGAACCGTTTCGCTCAGCGTGCCCGTATCGTCGTAGATAAAGGCTTTGGCGCTCCTGGACACGTTGAGGGTCACGACTCGCCGCTCCGGGGCAAAGCTCTGCAGCAGCGTTTGCTCAGCGGTGCCGGTAAGGTCTAAACGCGCGATTTCCGGACGAATTAAAAAGGCGTCGAGCTGAACAGGCAGTTTACCTATTGGCGAAACGCTCAGCGGCACCATGCCTGCGTTTAGCTGATTTGTTACAGTACCCGGTGCTGAGGCCAAAGCTACCGTCAACAGACCTTTGTTTGACGAAACGCCGGGGTCACCCGCGCCGCCCAACCAGAAGGTATAGGGCTGTTGTCCCAAAGTCATTTCCGCGCCGGTGGCAAACAAAAGAATGGGTTGCTGCTCAAAGACCGGTAGGACAGCGTAACGCCCGCTTTCAGGCAACGTCACCTCGAGCCCCAGCTGCCCACCGGGTGAGAGCGTGACATATGCGCCGCCACTCCACGAGGCTTCCCCGTTCCAAGCACTCTCCGGCGTGACGACTTTGCCTTGTGTCAGGGTGGCGGACTCGGCTTCTACTAACTGCCAGCCTTGTTGCAAGCTGCGGGTGGACCCATAAGCTGCCGCTTTTACGCCCGGATGCGCGTCCAAAGCCAACATCGAGAGCAAGCCGTGAACTGTACTCTCCGCGCCCGAGTTGGGGTTGATACGACCGTCGGTCTCGAGCCCGTCGAAGGTGCGCCCGGTTGCTACGTCATACATCGGGGTCGTGGCCCGGTTGTTGCCAAAATACCAGGCTCCGGCGATCCCGGCGAGCTGCTCGAAGACCGCTTCGCCGGTGAGGTCGGCGACCTCTAAGAGATTTTGCAGCGCGGCGTCGGCACCGTAGGCAATCTGCACCGTTTCAGCCGGGGTCGGGGTCCAACCTTGATCCGCCCCGCCTTGGACCAAGAGCAGTGGGACAAAGGTGCTCATTTCAGAGCGGGCGGCGGCAATCATCGTGGGTTCGCCCAGCACGTCCCCGGCAACCGCCAACGCCCCGGCCATCTGTGCGCCCCAGCCGTGCCACAGCGACCTCGAGCCCGTCCACGGCAGGGTCGCGCCGAAGGGAAACTCGGTAGGCGTGCGTGAGGTCAGCAGCATCAGGCCGTCGGCAAATTTTCGTAAGGCGTCTTCAGCTCGGGGGTTTGAAGTCGCGCGTAGATACGCCGCGAGGCCGTAGACCGCTTCACTCGAAGCGTCCGCGCCGCCGTTAATCAACCAGGTCGGATTTTGAAAGCCGTGAAACGTCTCGGTTTTAGGATAATTGACCAAGACCTGCCGCTCCAAAGCCCCCAGCGCCAGCTCGAGCCTCGCTTCTAAAAACGCCGCAAAGTCCGGGTCGTCCGCCGTAAAAGCTGCGTAGCCCTCACCCAGCGCCCATACCGTCCGGGCCAGCCAATATGACGCGCCGGAATCGGACGGGTCGGGTTGCTCGACAGGTTCGGCGCTCGGATTTAAGGTTCCGTCCGGTTGCACCCATAAGACGACGTTGCCTTCATTCGGCCCCGGTGTCAGCGTCTGTAAGTAGGCGACGGTGCGTAAGAGACCATACGCCTTGGTGCGGCTACTCGCAGTACCGGTTTGCTGCCAGTGCCGCAGATAGACGACCGCCGCGCGGGTCAGGTCGTCGGCGTTAAACGCCCCTTGACCCCAGGTGTCGGTCGCCGCGTCGTAGTCGCCCCCTCCAACGCGGCGATAAGTGCCGTTTTCCAGCGGTTCGGCGTAGGTCCAAAGTGCCAGCAGTTCAGGGTTTTCAGCCAGCCGGTAGGTGCTGTGTCCTGCCTGTTCGGGCGGCGTGATCGTTTGGGTTAGAAAATCGAGATGAGACAGGTTGGTTAAGGTCTGCGGCGCAGCTGCAAAGGCTCCTGAAAGACCTAACCAGGTCAGAATTACAAGTGATTGTAAAGAGCGTTTTAACATTTTACTCCTTTTGAAACGGCTCAGCTCCCGGCTTGCTACGCCGTTAAACGGGTGGAAAGTACCCTGGTCAGCCATTTCTAAGCGTCCAGGTAAGCAGCGCCTCGAGGTGCGCTCTCGCCAGTCCGACCACCCGGTCAGCGCCGCCATAGTAGAGATAGATGGTGCCGTTTATAACTGGGTTGGCTGTGCCGAAGACGACATTCGGGACGTCGCCGCGCAGCTCCCAAGCCGTTTGCGGCTCTAACACCGACGCCTCGGGGCGTTTAAGCACTTTGGTCGGGTCGTCTTTGTCTAGGAGCGCGACGCCCATACAGTAGACGTGGTCGTCGTCGTAACCGTGATAGATCATCAGCCAGCCTTCGTCGGTCAAGATCGGCGGGCCTCCGGCTCCGACCCGTTTGCCGTCCCAGAGGCCGGGACGCGGCGAGAGAAGCTGGGCGTGGTCCTCCCAAATGTACATGTCGTCGCTAAAGGCGAGCCAGACGCTCGGGGGGCGGCGGTGAAAGGTCACAAAGCGCCCGTCAATCTTGGCGGGGAAGAGGGCGTGGTCTTTGTTGTCTTCGTGCTGCACGACCGGCCCCAGCTTTTCCCAGGTGATGAGGTTGTCTGAGACCGCGTACATCGGGGTGATGCCCTGCGGCGGGACGCCGACATTGGGAAAGGGGCTCGAGCGGTCGAAGGCGGTATAAGCCATGTAAAAACGGCCGTCTAACTCGGTGACGCGGGGGTCTTCGACGCCGCGCGCGTCCATGTCGCTGCTTGGGCTCAGTACGGGTTCGCGCAGCCGGTTCCAGCTGAGGCCGTCCGAAGAGACGGCGTACCCAATCCGCGACACGTAGTCGTAGCCTTGGGCGCGGTAGTACATGTGAAAGAGTCCGTTATGGATGATCACAGCCGGGTTAAAGACGTTGACGGCTTCCCAGGGATTGGCCGGGTTGGGAACGAGGACGGGGGTGTAGTGGCGCTGAAACTTCACGGAGAACTCCTCGGAGCTTGAGTTGACTGGGTTTGGGGTGGTTTGGGCTGGGGACGTTACCGGCTTCTTGATGCCTACTTCTTACGCTCTACTCCTTGGTAGAACCGCCATATCACCTTGGGTTGCCGACTTAAGAACTCGAGCGTATAACAAGTGAGACGGGTAGTTCGGGCGACGTGGTGGGCTGTCCTCCAAGCCGCGCTAACAGCTGCGTCGCCGCCTCAGTGCCGAGCTGTTGACGCGGAATCTGCAGCGTCGTGAGGGGCGGATGGCTATAACGGGCGAGGGCAATATCGTCAAACCCGACGACGGCAACGTCGTCCGGCACGCGCATTCCTACCTCGGCAAGGGCGCGCAGCGCACCGAACGCGGCCATGTCATTGGCGGCAAAAACCGCGTCGAAAGGGGCTGCGGTAAGCAACTTTTGTGTGGCTAAGTAGCCGCCGTCCGGCCCCAACCGGCCCGTTTGTTGTCGTTCAGGTAAAGCCTCCTTATCCGCTTCGGCGTGGGCGCGAAGATAGCCCCGACGCCGCTGCAAAAAGTTCGGGTCATGGGGCACTTCGGCAATGAACGCGACCCCCCGGCGTCCTTTTGCGAACAGGTGCCGAGTTGCCTCATACCCGCCCGCTTCATTGGCCACAGTGACGCTCGGAATCTCAGGACGCCAGCCGCGCCAGCCCCCCGCCGAATCTACCAAAACGAGGGGCAGACGCTGCTCGAGCTCTCTTAAGAGCGCCGCCGGTAAGTCACACCCGAGGGCGACTACGCCGTCGCAGCGGCCCTGCACCCACCCCGGGTTGACGCTGTCGGCACGCAGGAGTAGCAAACTTAAACCGTTGGCGGTTAAGTGCGCCTCGAGCCCGCCCACCACCTCGGCGTAAAACGCGTCTAAAAAGGTGGGGCCGTGACGCCCGGAAACGAGGACAGCGACCGTCTCGGTCCGGCCCGATTTAAGCATCTGGCCCGCTGCGTCGGGGGTGTAACCGAGCTCGAGTGCTGCTCTTTGCACCCGTTCCCGCGTGCCGGGACTAACGTCGGCGTAGCCCCGGAGGGCTCTCGAGACCGTCGAGATCGACACACCTACCGTAGCCGCTACATCGCGGATACTGACACGTTTTCCGGCGCGTTTGCCGGTTCTGCCGGGTGGTAGCAATTTACTTAAAGACAAAGGCAATCCCAGCCGTAAACTGTTTGCGAAAAAACCAAAAGACGATCAAGACCGGCAGCGTCAACAGCGTACTCGCCGCGTAGATCGGTCCCGGATACGGCGCGTACGACCCTGAGAGCGACGCCAGCAAGACTGAGAGCGTCATCTTCGAGCGGTCACTCACGACCATCAGGTCCCACAAAAGTTGCCCCCAACGGTCCATAAACAAGAATAAGGTAATCACCGCGGTGATCGGCAGTGACACCGGGACGATAATCCGAAAGACCACCGCGATCTCCGAGGCCCCGTCAATCCGCGCCGCCTCGATCATCTCACTGTCCACCGATTTGAAAAACGAGGTGTACATAAAGATGGCCCACACGCTCATCGCCGTCGGGATGATCATCCCCGCGTAAGAGTTATAAAGCCCGACGTAACGCACGATCAGAAAAGTGGGAACGAGCAAGATGATGGCCGGAAAAAACATATGAAACAAGATGACGTTGTTGATCAGACCTCGGCCCCGGAACGGAATCAGTGACAAGGCGTACCCGACCAACCCCGCCGACACGACCATCAGCAACACGCTGGTCACCGTCACGATAAAGCTGTTGACGAGCGCCTGCAGCCACGGGTCCCGCGCACCCGCCTCGAAAAAGAGCCAGTTGTACGAACGTAGGGTGAGGCTGCTGGGGATGACCTGTTTGTCCACCTGGTCCCAGGGTGCGAGCGACTGCACGATCAGGTAGAGAAACGGTGACACGGCTGCGACGACCCCGACGAGCAAAACGAGCGCGACCAAGCTGCGCCCGAGCGGATTTGCCCTAGCGCCAACCATTGCGCCCCCCCCACCACTCCATCACGCGCCGCACGATAAACACTGCGGCAAACACACTTACCGCGTTTAAGAGCGCTACCGCCGACGCGTACCCAGCTTTTAGGCTGGTAAAGAGCTGATAGTAAATCTCGAGCGTCCACGTCTGCGTCGCCAGCTCCGGCCCGCCGTTGGTCAAGATAAAAGGCTCCGTAAACACCGAAAACATCGCCCCGACCGACAAGATGATGACGGTGTAGAGAGACGGATAGAGCATCGGAAAGGTGATGGTCCAGAACTTCGTCCAAGCGTTCGCCCCGTCTAGGTTGGCCGCTTCGTAGAGTTCGACCGGGATGCTCTGCAACCCGGCCAAAAAGATCAGCGCGTCGTAGCCTGAAAACTTCCACGCCATCATCAGGCTGATGACGACGACCGCCAGCGCCGGATTGCCGAGCCAGTCGGGGTCGGCCCCGAACGCGGTGCGCAAAAACGCGTTAAAGGGGCCAAAGTAGTTGAGCACGCCGCGTACCACGAGGGCCGCCGCGACCCCGGAGGCCAGATAGGGCAAAAAAAAGGCAATCGCCAGCGCCCCTTGAAACCGTTTGACCGAGTTGATTAACAGGGCAATCACCATCGCCGAGGCGAGCGTCACGGGGATAAAAATCGCCATGAACTTAAACGGCGTCAGCGCCGCCGCCCGGACGCGGTCGTCTTGCAACGCGTCGGTAAAGTTTTTGAGGCCGATAAAGTCGCTTTGCGGCGAAATCAGGTCCCACGACTGCGTGGAAAGCCACACGCCCCAGAGGAGCGGAATCAGAAAAAAAACGAAGGTAAAAAGGAGATAAGGGGAGGCCAAGAGCCACCCCCACCTCGAGAAGTACCGCTTCACCGCCTAGTTACCTAAAAGACCCTGCATCGCGGTTTTAGCGTCGGCCCACGCCTGCTCGGGCGTTTTATCGCCCTTGACCGCCGGAATCAGCCCTTCGTCTGAAAGTGCGGTTTGAATGTCGGAATAGTTTTGGTTGACAATGGGCGGTACCGCATACGGGATTTCTTCAGCGTATTGGACCAACGCCGGGTTGTCTTTTAAGAAGCTCGAGAAAACCTGGTTGCTGCTTACGTCGTCCCGGGTCGGCGGTAAATTAGTCGTTTGAAACCAGGTGAGGTCGTGTTTGGGGTCTGCGTAGACCCATTTGACGAACTCCCAGGCGGCGTTACGCGCGTCCTCCGGCGCTCCGGCAAAGATGACTAGGCCCTTAGCGTCGGCAAAGGTGTAGACCGGTTTGCCTTTGGCGGTAGTGTCGGGGGTCGGCGGATCGGTCAAAACGTATTCTTCGCCTAAATTCAGGTCGGGATAGTTTTCGCGCCAGCTCGAGAACGTCCACGGCCCCAGTTCACTCCAGACGCTGTTACCCGTCTCGAACGGCGTTTGCACCTCACGCGTTAAGATACAACCCGCGTCGTTGAGTTTTTGGTAAAAGTCGAATACGGCGATGGCCGCCTGGTCGTCGGCGGTGATTTCGTTGCCGGTAATGAACGGTTTGCCGCCCGAAGCTGCGTCATAAAGGGTAAAAAAGTCAAACCAGCGTTGCCACCAGACGTTCGTTACGAGGTCGGCCCTGGCCAGCAAAAACTTGTTCGGGTCGGCCTCTTTGATGGTTTTGCAAGCGTCTAACACCCCGCTATACGTTGCGGGGGGCGTTTTGACACCGCCTGACTGCAAGATGTCGCTCCGCCACCCGAAGAGCATCGCGTTGGTGTAGATGGGGAAGATGTAGTAGTTATCGTCGGGGAATGTCCACGCTTTGACGGCAGTTGTGGCGTCCCTAGACTTGACTAACTCGTCCCAACCGGGCAGCGTATTGAGCGGCACGATAGCCTTGGCGTTATAGAGCTGCGCACCGAAGCCGATAAAGATGTTTTCAGCAATCGTCGGGCTGTTACCGCCTGCGAGTGACGCGAGAATGGCCGCTTCAGACGACGGCGTTTCGGGAATCGGCGTTACCGTGACGGTCACGTCCGGGTTGACCTCTTTATACGCCTTCGCCATCTCTTCCCAAAACTGCGTTTGGGTGGGGTTGGGCGCAGACCAAAAAGTCACCTCTTGGGCAGCACTTAAAGAACCTATAATGAGACACGCGACCAGCAAACCGATACGTTTCATGTGACCTCCTCTCTAAAAGACGAACCTACCTGCGGGCGACCCTTTCTTTACCCCCTAAACCGGTAGCGGTTGACGAGCCTAAAATGCCGCTACCAAAGTTTCAAAAACGTTTCCGGTACCTTAGCATCAGCTCAACCTAGGGTCAAGAGGGCGTCAATGAGGATAAAAGATGAACGGGTCGGCACAAAAGAAATACCCACTTTTACGGCGAAAATCCCAGCGGCGTAGGTGTGCTTGGTAGGTATAAAAGGTGTTACAGTCATAAATTCCACTGCTTCTACAAACGCTGTACCCGCCGACTCGCTACGACTTGCTGACAGCTTTGGTACGGCGTGCCCACAAAACTGTCACGCAAACAGGCGGCGAAACTCTTTGGGCGTCACGCCGACGGCTTTTTTGAACTGCTTTGAAAAGTGAAACTCGTCAAAAAACCCGAGCTCGAGCGCAACCCTTCTCAGGGTCATGGGGTCACGGACAAGCAGCTCACAAGCCTTCTGCATTCGTAGCTGAGCGAGGTACCGACCCGGAGACACGTGCGCTTCTCTGACGAAACGTTTGCGGAAACCCTCGTAGGTCATCCCCAGCTTTCCGGCGAGGTCAGGGTAGTCGGGAGACGTGGTGACGTACGCGGCTAACAACTCAGTCGCCAGCGCCAACCAACGGGGTTCTGCACGCTCGTGGCGTTTCTGCTGGGTTAGCACGTCGGCCAAAAGTTGTTGCACTCGGCACAGCCGCGCCAGGGCAAACTCAGCGCCCGCCTGGGGGTCGGTCCACGCCGCCGCGACGACGCGCCCCTGCCAATGGTCAACCGGCTCGAGGTGGTAAAGCGGCCGTTCGGGTTTCAGCAAGCCCTGCTGTCGCCACAGCTCAACCACACTGCCCTCAAAGACCACAAAGGTCTCGCTCCAAGGGTCTTGACCTATGGGGCCGTACACATGACTGATGTCAGGAAAAATGACGAGCAGGTCACCGGGCCGCAGCGAAGCTGAGTAGCCCGTCTCGTCACGGAAGTACCCGCGTCCGCCGGTGACATACACCAAGGCGTAAAGACCGAACACCCGGGGCGACGCAACGCCACTGCTTTGCTGCAGCACACCGGCCAGCTTGACCTGACCGAGCGGGCTGCTCGAGCCGGTGTCGAAAACGACGTACTTATCGGCTTCTGCTTTCATCCCAAATCTTACATGAACATACCACTCTAGCCATTCTACGGGCGGGCTGTCCCCGCTATGATCGTCCAATCAACTACGAATAGGCGTCTGCACTATTGCCCGACACTCTACCAAAACGGCGATACAGCGCCCTTCTTGAGGAGGTCAGCCATGGTGACCGAACCGACACATTTGGAACGTCCGTTAACGAGTAACGGTACGCCGCTTGACCTGTCGCCCAAACGCTTGGGGCAACTCGAGCCCAGCGACCCCGCGACGCCTATCTCGGAGCTGAGAGCGCAGTATGAAAGGCAAGGCTACCTCTGGCTCAAACGGTTTTTCGAACCGCACGACATTAGGGCGTTTAGAGAGCGGTTTTTCTCCGCGTTTGCGGACTTGGAACTGCTGGCCGCCGGAACGCAGCCCGCTGAGGGTATCTATTCAGGCCGAGACATCAGCGCGAGCGTAACCAACAAAGTGTTAATGGAGTTTGTCCGTACCGCCGCTTACGAGTCGTTTTGCTTGCAGCCAAAACTGTGGCAGTTTTACGATGCTTTTTTATGGGGGCCGTCGTACCTACATAAACGTAAAATCATCCGCTACACCACACCTGCTACGCCCGAAACGGCCCGCTCGACCGGTGCGCATTACGACCTTATCTACCTGCGCTCGGGCACCGACCGGGTGTGCTCGAGCTGGATTCCACTCGGTGACGTTCCTGTAGCGATGGGCGGCCTGGTGTACCTCGAGGGTTCGGACGCGCTAGGCCGAAAGATGGAAGCCGACTCCAGCCGCCGCAACAAGGACTTGCCACGCGCTGAACAGATCAGCGCCTACAACAAAAATATGGGCAAAGGCTGGCTTTCGAAAGACTTGCGCTCACTCGCCGAAAAAGCCGACGGGCGCTGGCTCATGGCCGACTACGAAGCGGGCGATATGGTCGTTCACAGCGCCTATATGATTCACGCCGCGACCGACAACACCGACCCGGCGGGGCGGATGCGGCTGTCGACCGACATTCGTTACCAGAACGTCCGCGATGAGATTGACGCCCGCTGGGAAAACCATTGGACGTTAGGGGACATGTTGTAGCGAATTTGCTCAAGATAAGTGACCGCAAAGTTTTAGGTATCGCCCTTTAAAGGAGGAAACACCATGACCAAAGACGCCGCAACAAAACCCTTTCTTCAGCACCTGGCTACGATCTCGAGTTCTACGATTTCGCGCCGCACCTTTTTGAAGCTGACCGGAGCGACGGGCGCAGCGGCGGCACTCGGGAGCCTGACCCCGGTCGGGTTTGCCCAGGAACCGGTGACACTGACCTATTGGCACGGTTGGACGGGCGAATGGGAGAAGATGGTGCAGTTCGTCGTCGATATGTTTCACGAACAGCAAGACCGGATTCGTGTCAATCCGGTGGTCGTCCCCCAAGATCAACTCTTGGCGAAGCTGAGCGCGGCGATTGCTGCGGGTAATCCGCCGGATATTACGACGCTGTTCGGTTCTACGGCAATTCCGACCCTTGCCCGTCAAGGTGCGATTATGGCGCTCGAGGACGTTGGCGGCGTTGATTTAGCGGCGGCGCAGGCGTGGTTCGACCCGGACATCTACAAGCTCGGTCAGTTTGAAAATAAAACCTATGGCCTTTCGTATTGGGCCGGTGATTTTGCGCTGCTCTACAACAAGGCGCACTTTGAGGCGGCGGGGCTCGACCCGGACAAAGGCCCGACGACGATCGCCGAACTCGACGCCTACGCCGAAAAACTGACTGTCAAAGACGGCGATAAAATCACTCGGCTGGGCTTCTTACCCAACGATTTATGGCTCTGGGGAACCGTTTACGGGGGCAGCTTTTACAACGCCGAAACCGGGCAGGTCACGGCGAACGATCCGGGCGTTGTCGAGGCGCTCGCTTGGATTCGCTCATACCCTGAAAAGTACGGCGCGCGGGAAGTGGCGGCGTTTCAGTCAGGGCTCTCGAGCGAGCGAGCGCAAAACCTCGACCCGTTTATCGCAGGCAAATATTCGATGCAGATTCAAGGCCCGTGGAAGCTCGGCGATATCCGCAACTTCGGTCAAGATGTGCAGTACGGGGTAGTTGCGCCGCCCGTTCCCGAAACCGGGATGCCCAAAGCCAACTGGACGTGGGGCGACATCCAGATCATCCCGACCGGCAGCAAAGACCCTGCCGCCGCCGCCGAGTTCGTGCTGTTTACCGGTGGTGTGAATGATCCCAAAGGCTACGTCAAGCGTGTGACCTGGGGTGACCGACCCATTAACGTACCCGTATCTAAAAAAGTCATCGAGAATCCGGCCTTTCAAAAGGTGGTCAGCGAATACCCTGGGTTTGATACCTTTGTCGAGGCACTCCTGAGCGCCGAGCGGGTGGGTTCGCCCCCGGTGATGGCGGCGGCTGCCTTTTACGCCGAGCGCATGACGGCGATGCTCGAGCGCGTGATGCTCTTACAGCTCGAGCCCCAAGCCGCTTTAGACGGCCTGACCGACGAGGTTCAGCGTCAACTTCAGGCTATGGGCGGCTAGGCAAAAGGCTTCATGGCCCTTTCCGATTACCGTTCAGCACAGCGTTCAAACCGGGTGGCGGGTCGCCGGGAAGCGCGGACCCGCCGCGCCGTCCGCCGCCTGTTTCGTCACCTGTTTCTTATCGCACTCAGCTTATTGTTTCTCGCACCGTTCGTGTGGATGGTCTCGACTTCGTTCAAGACGAACGCGCAAGTGGTCGAGTGGCCCCCACGGTGGCTGCCGAACCCACTGCACCCGGCAAATTATCCTGGCGTGTTCGCGTCAATTCCGCTCTTGACCTACGCGAAAAACACGCTGATCGTCACCTCGCTCAGCGTCATCGGCGCGGTCGTCTCGAATTCAGTGATCGCTTACGGCTTTGCGCGTATCCGCTGGCCCGGACGAGACGTACTTTTTATCATCACCTTAGGCACCTTGATGCTCCCCTTTCAGGTGACGATGATCCCGCTGTTCATCATGTTTTCAAAGATGGGCTGGGTCAACACGTTTCTGCCGCTGATCGTCCCGGCGTTTCTGGGCAACGCCTTCTACATCTTTTTACTCCGGCAGGTCTACTTGGGGATTTCGGAGGAGTTCTCCGAAGCGGCGCGGATCGAGGGCGCGTCGGATTTGCATATCCTCTGGCACATCATCGTGCCGCTGGCGCGTCCGGCCCTTTTAAGCGTCGCGCTCTTTCAGTACCTTGCGTCGTGGAACGACTTTTTAGGGCCGCTCTTATACCTTAACGACGCCTCGAAGTTCACCCTGGCGCTGGGACTCGCCAACATGCAGTCGGCGCTCGGATTATCCGACTTCGGGCAGATTATGGCCGCTGCAACGATGATCGTGCTGCCGGTCATTGGGGTCTTTATGTTTACGCAGCGGTACTTTCTCGAGGGCATCGCCGCGTCGGGGCTTAAAGGCTAATGGCAATCGTCACCAAAAAACGCACCTCACGGGCGCAGCGATGGGCCTTGATTCGTGGCCTTGCCTTTGTCAGCCCCTGGCTTGTTGGGCTCTGCTGGTTTTATATCTATCCCTTTTTCGCCTCGCTCTACTACAGCTTTCGCAACACCACCCCGTTTTCTGCCGGAACGTTTTTAGGGCTCGAGAATTACCGCTTACTCGTCAGCGATCCGCTTTTTTGGCGCTCGCTGCTTAACACCTTTTACTTTACGGGCGTTTCCGTCATTTTAGGCAACTTGTTTGCCCTAGCCCTGGCGCTGCTCTTAAGTCAGCGGCTGCGCGGGATGACCTTTTACCGCACCATCTTTTACCTGCCGAGCATCGTGCCGTTTGTAGCGGTCTCGGTCGTCTGGATTTGGATTTTGCATCCGCAGTACGGGATTGTCAATTACGCGCTCGAGCGGCTCGGTTTGCCCGCTTTAGGTTGGTTTAGCGATCCCAACTGGGCGATGCCCGGTCTTATCTTGGTAAGTCTATGGAGCACCGGCAACATGATGGTCATCTATCTGGCGGGGCTGCTCGACGTACCTAGAGAATTACACGAGGCGGCGACGATTGACGGCGCGTCGGCGTGGCAACGGACGCTCCGAATTACCATTCCGCTGCTGACGCCGATCATTCTTTTCAACGTCATTATCGGGCTGATCGGCGGCTTTCAGTATTTTATTCAGCCCTACATCATCACCCAAGGTGGTCCGGCGGATTCGACCTTGGTTTACGCGCTTTACCTCTATCAGAACGCGTTTTCTTACTTTCGGATGGGTTACGCCTCGGCGATGGCCTGGGTGCTCTTCGTCGTGATCATGATCGTGACGCTGCTGGTGTTTCGCTCGTCGGGGCGTTGGGTTTTTTACCGGAACCGCTGACTTTATATCAGGTTTTTGTCACCGATTTGGTTTTGCCATTGTTAAGACCGGACTAGAAGCGTCGAAGCTTACCCGATGCCCTTATACTCTGATTGTATAGCTGATTACGCTACCCTCACTAAAGGTTTCAAAATGGCTGTTAGTAAACCTGGCTGCTGGACTCGAGCCCCTAAAAGGTAGTTTGCCCGCATTGGCTCACGCCGCAACTTTACGGGAGGACTGACTTGATACCTAAGACAAGAACGCTCACGTGTGAGCGTTCTTGAAACTTGTGGCTGATTTTGAGCGTTCTCTACCGAACGACTTTTAGAAACGCTTCGATGTCAAGTCCACCTTTGCCGATCCCGTTTTTGTAAGCTTTGTTTTGACCGTTGCCGTAAAGGTCGTCTGTTTGTTCCATCAGTACGTCAGCGAGCCTGCTGCGGTCTACGTTGAGGGACTCGCCGAGAGCAAGCGCCAGCGCCCCTGAAGCCATCGGTGCGGCCTGCGAGGTGCCCGTCCAGGCGGCTAAACTCAGTTCCGGTGCCGGACCGAAGACGCGTTCGCCCGGGGCGGCGAGTTCGACCTCTTTGCCGTAGGTGGCAAAGTCCGACTTCGCGCCCGCCAGCGTGATACTCGTAACGCTGGTGCGCAGACGTCCGGCCTTACCATTGGCTTTTGAAGCGGGGAAGGTCACCTCTTTGTTGCCGGTGTTGCCGCTCGAGGCAACCACAAACACTCCCTGCTTATTGGCCCACTTGATGGCTTCGTCGACGGCTTTGATATCTTTGTCGCTGCCGAGTGAAAGGTTGATGATGTCAGCACCTTGGTCTGTCGCCCACTGGATGGCCGCAGTGAGGTGCGCCACGTCGCCCGAACCGTCAGGACGGAGCACCCGGATAGGCAAGATCGTCGCGCGCGGCGCAACTTGGCGGATGATGCCCGCGACGTTGGTGCCGTGCCCATAACCGTCGGCGCTTAGGTTTCCCTCTTCTCGAGGCAAATTGTCGTTGTCTACAAAATCCTTCCATTCCGCAGCCGGTGCAAGCGCCTCTGCCAGCGCCGGGTGCGCCAGGTCAATCCCGGTGTCGATCACCGCGACCTTGACGTTATAGCCCAGGTTTTTGGCGAGCGTCTGGCCTTGCTCGAGGTGCACCCGTTGCCAAATCGCCGTGTTTTCCGGCATCCAGAGATACTGACCGTTCGACCACAGCTCAGCTCCGCCTCCTGCCCAAGTGCGCGACCTGCCACCGGCCCAGGTACGCGACCTGCCGCCAGCCCAAGTGCGTGAGCGCCCGTCCATCCAGGCGACCTCGCCCCCCGCTAAAAAGGCGTTGCGGCTCTCCTCGAGGGTCAGGTTCGCCCATTCGTCACTCGTGGCGTCGGCTTGGACGCTCAAGGCGCTGTCAAGCCCGACCACGGCGTAGACACCTGGCTGCCAGACGACGATCTCGCCGCCGTAACGCCTTTCGATGTTGGCGCGCGTGTCGCTCGGCTTAAGCGTCACGGTCAGCACGTAGTCGGGCCGCGCTGTAGCCGTGCGCGTCGCGGCCGGTGCCGAGGTCTGACAACCGGTCATGAACAGTAAGAGTGTGGCCGCAAGCAGATAATAGTTCCTCCGGCCGTAACGAAGACGTAATAGATGAAGTTTCACTTCTCACTCCTTAGGTGTTACTAACGGGTAAGCCTGTCCCCCCGTAGCACACCGAAAGTCTAAAGTGAAAAGCCTGACGAAATTCTTACTTTCTGCTGACCGGCGTAAAGCTCTAAACGAAGCTGGCTGCGACGCCGTTTAGGTCAGCGTGCCCCTTTACGTTCCGGGCTCCTTTATAAAGATCGTTGCCCTTCTTCGAACCCGAGCTGCTGAGTTGTAAGAGTTTTGTCAGTCGGTGTTGTTTAGCGTAGGGTGCGGCTCACGTTTTGAACCGCAAAACTTACCGACCTGGGGATTCTGATGTGGCAGCGCGGCAGTCTAGACCAAAAATGTATCCGGGGCTCCGTCAGGGGCGATTATGTCTTATGAACCGCTCGGTTTAGTGCCTACAACCGTTGCCGACAAGTCGGCGTCGGTGGCGCACGAGGCGGCACAACTGCTTAGGGCAGCTTTGGCGGCAGGCCGAACATGCCGTGAGCTCGGCGACTTTGAAAGCGCCGCGGCGCAGTTTTCTACGGCGCTTGCCTTAGCCAAACAGCTGGACGACGCCGGAGCCGAGTCTGACACCCTTAACCTGCAAGCTGGCCTGTGGAGTACGATGGGCGACACGCCGCGGGCGCTGGAAGCTCTGGAGCGTGCGCTCGAGCTGGTTCAAGCCCCGCAGTTCAGGGACCGTCAAGCCAACATCTTAAACAACATGGGCACGTTACATACAGTGCTCGGCAATTATCCGCAAGCCCTGGAACACCTTAAACACGCCCACGACCTTTTGCGCACGGTCGCCCCAACGTCCCGGAGTTCGGCTAGCAACCTGACCAATCTAGGGAGTTTATATCAGGAGCTAGGTGACCCGGCTGAAGCCAAGAGGTTTTTTACCCAAGCTGCCGAGGTCGCGCAAGAGGCCGCTGAACCTCTGATGGCTGCAGCCGCTCTGAATAACCTGGCTTACACCCACGCCGACGCCGGGGAGTGGCCGCTAGCCAAGGGTTATTTTCAAAAGGCGCTGACGATCAGTCAGGAGGCGGGGGCGAAAGAGTACGAAATCGATAACCTCGACGGCCTGGGACAGGTCTACGCCGCTTTAGGCGAGGCTGACCAAGCTAAAAAGACCCATGAGGCTGTTTTAAGAAAAGCCAGGGACATCGGTTACCTAGAAGGTGACGCGCTGCTCAACTTGGGGCGAAACTATCTGGCTCGGCAGCCTTTAGCGGCGCTCGAGTTTTTACATCAGGGTCTTCGGGTTGCTCAGCAGCTGGGGCGCTCCGTCGCCGTGTACGAAGCGCACGACCTCCTGGCCAAAGCGTATGAAGGCACAGGCGACTTTGCCAGCGCCCTCTTTCATCAGCGGGCCTATCAAACAGCGGAAAAAGCCGTTTACAACGAAGAGAACGAACGTCAAGCGCGCAGGCTCACCACTCAGTTCGACCTCGAGCGGGCGCGCCGCGAAGCCGAAGAGTACCGCCTCCGCAACGAGATCACCCAGCAAGCCCGGGACGACGCCGAGGCGACGGTGCGTGAGCGCACACGTGAGCTTGAAGAGGCGCAGCTCGAGATCGTCACGCGCCTCGCCGTCGCTGCCGAATACCGCGACGACAACACCGGCGAACACACCCGGCGGGTCGGCCGCAACGCCGCTGCGATTGCCCACGCCCTCGGCTGGCCGGAAGACGAGGTGCAGCTTCTTTTTACCGCTGCCAGACTTCACGACGTCGGCAAGATTGCGATCAGCGACCTTATTTTGCACAAACCGGGAAAGCTTACACCCGAAGAGCTCGCCCTGATGAAAACCCACGCCATGATCGGGGCGCGTATCTTGTCCGGTGGCCGCTCACCGCTTTTGCAGCTGGCTGAAGAGATCGCGCTGGCCCACCACGAACGCTGGGACGGTAAGGGCTACCCGCTGGGACTTTCGGGTGACGCCATTCCGCTGGCTGCCCGGATCGTAGCTGTTGCCGATGTGCTCGACGCCCTGACGCACGAGCGCCCCTACAAACGGCCGTGGCCGGTCGAGGAAGCGTTAGCTGAGATCGGTCGGCAGAGCGGCCATCACTTCGAACCGCACGTCGTAAAGGCGTGCTTCGCGGCTTTCGGTCCGGGTCGCGCACTTTCTCCCACCGACGACCCGGCAGCTTGGCGCGGCACCGTTCAGTTCTCGGCCGGACCGTCTGCCCCGGCTGCGCCCTATCAAGCTTTGGAAACTGTGAGCTCGGTTGAGCGACTGAAAAAACTCCTGGCCAAAGCGGTTCAAGACCTCGAGCTCAGTCGCCACGAGGCGCGAGCCGTGTCCCGGCAGATGCACGAGATGGCGTTCTCCGATCCCTTGACAGGGCTGTATAACCGCCGCGCGTTCAGGGCCGACCTCGAGGCCGAGACGTCGCGCGCCCTGCATCAGGGCGACACTTTAAGCGTGCTTAACTTAGACCTCGACTTGCTCAAGCAGGTCAACGATACCGAGGGGCACGAGCGTGGTGACGCGCTGCTGCGCAGCTTTGCCGAGGCGGCGAGCAAACAGCTGCAGCCGTGGGGCAGGCTCTACCGTGTCGGGGGCGACGAGTTCGCGGCGATTCTCTCCCATACCAGCACGCAGCACTTCGGCGCGGTTCGCGCGCAGCTGGAGAGGGCGGTAGCCGAGGTTCGTGCGGACGGCTTTGCCGGCGCGGGGGTCAGCTTAGGGATCGTGGCGTTTCCCGAAGAGGTCGCGACCACCGGGGATTTGGTCCGTCTCAGCGACCAACGCATGTATGAAGACAAGCTTAAACGGCGAAAAATGCGGCAGGGGTTACAGCCTGCTGAATAACGTTAAGATTAACGAAAACTCAGCTTGGTTGGCTCGAGGTGTAGCGATACCCTTCGCTGGGGCGCAGCTCGAGCACCCCCCCGGCACCCGCAAACGTCCGCAGAACCGCTAAAACCCGTTCGGGTACCGTCTCGGCGGTACTGATGGCCGCCAGCGTCGGTCCCGCCCCGGATAAAAACGCGGCGCTCGCTCCTGCGTCCAAAAGCGCCTTACGGCAACTTGCCAGCCCCGGAATCAGCGGTTCGCGGTACGGTTCGTGCAGCCGGTCTTGCGACGCGGCGCACAGTAGTTCGGGTTTGTCGAGCGCGACGGCAGTGGTCCAAAGGGCGCAGCGGCTCGAGTTAAAGATCGCGTCGGCGCGGCTGTACGTCTGCGGCAGGACGGCCCGCGCCTCACGGGTTAAGAGTTTGGTTTCCGGTACCGCAAAAAGGAGATGCCAGCGAGTCGGCAGCGGTAAGGCTTGGCAGAGGTAGCCGGTCTCGGTTTTGGCCGACACGGTAAACCCGCCGTAAACCGCCGGGGCCACGTTGTCGGGGTGACCCTCGAGCCCCGCTGCTAACTGAAACACCCCGTTACGCCCCAACGCACCGCCCAAAAAAGCATCGGCCAGTGCTGCCCCGGCGACGAGCGCCGCCGATGACGACCCGAGCCCACGGGCGAGCGGAATCGTGTTGTGCGCCGTAACGCACACTTTCGGCGCAACCTGACCCACCGCTGCAAACGCCGCCCGAAAGCCCTGATACGTCAGGTTATCCGGCGTGTCCGCCACCTCACCTGTGCCGCTGTAGCTCAGGCTGTCGCGCTCTGAAAGCGCGGCAGAAACAGTTAAATACTGCGTTACCGCGAGCCCTAAACAGTCAAACCCCGGTCCCAAATTGGCGCTCGTGGCCGGGACCCGTACACTCGCCTTCATTACGCCCATGTCAAGCTCACATTAAGCTCCACAGTTAAGACAACAGTTAAGACCACAGTGCCCTAGTCGGTTTCAGCACACGCTTGCCAAGCTCTCGGGATATTCTCGATCACGTCCGAGGCGATCAGCCCGTCGCCGTAACGCTCCGCCGCGAGCTGTCCCGCTCGAGCGTGCGTCCAGACCGCCGCGCCGGTCCTTTCAAAAAGCGTGTCCGTGTCGGCGCACCACGCGCCTAAAAAACCAGCTAACACGTCGCCGGTACCGCCGGTCGCCATCCCCGGATGACCGCCGCTGTTAACCAACACGCGCCCGTCGGGTGCCGCAATCACGGTGGTCGAGCCTTTAACGAGCGCCACCGCGCCTGCTCGCTCTGCAAGTGCTTTCGCCGCTGCAAGCGGGTCTTTTTTAACCTCTGCCGTAGACATGCCCAAGAGCTTCGCCGCCTCACCGGTATGCGGCGTCAGGACGCAGTGGCCGTGAGCGCGAACCGCCTTGAACCACGCGTCACCGCCTGTCAGTGCGCCCGCATCGAGCACCGTCGGGACATCTTTTTGACTAATCAGCTCGGACAGGAGCGCGTCGGCTCTTTTATCCAACCCCGGCCCGATCACCCGCACCTGCGCCCGGTTATCGCCGACAGCAGCGATCATCTCTAAAGGATTTTTGTCCCACTCGAGCTTTTCGTGAATTAGCTCCGGCCAGGTGCCCGGAAAGCTCCCTTCAGCCGCCAAAGTCACAAGCCCCGCGCCTCCCCGCAATGCAGCGCGGCAGGCCATCTCCGCCGCGCCCAGATACTGCGCGGAACCGGCGATAACCAGCACGGTTCCGACGGCGTACTTTTGGGTGTCTTCAGCGCGCGTCGGCAGGTGCGGGCGCACCGTTTCAGGCGTGAGCAGCGTGACGTTCGACTGCTCGTCCAAAATAGCCGCCGGAATCCCGACGTCGGCGGTTTCAAGCTCACCGAACGCAGTTCTGGCAGGGTAGAAATAGCTGGCAATTTTGGCCCCGGCAAGTTGCACCGTCCGCGTCGCCTGAACGTGCGGCCCTAAAATGTCGCCGGTATCAGCTGCAAGTCCCGAGGGAAGATCAATGCTTAAAATGTCTGCGCCGCTGCTGTTAAGCGTTGTTACCATTTCAGCCAGCTCACCGGCGAGTGCCCGAGACAAGCCGCTGCCGAACAGCGCGTCAATGACAAGCGGGCGTTGCCCTAAAGCGCCCGCCAAAGTTTGCTGAGTGAGGGGCTGTGGGGTGACCCCGTGCGCCAAAAGTGCGCCGCGCATCGTCTGTGCGTCGTCCCCACTAGGCGTGTCGGAGAGTTCCAGGACGCTCACACGGTAATGGTCTGCTAGATAGCGAGCTGCCACGTAGCCGTCGCCGCCGTTATTGCCTTTGCCGCAGAGGATTAAGACAGTTTGGGGCGTAAAGTAGCGCAGCGCAGCCTTGGCGACGGCGCGTCCGGCCCCTTCCATCAGCAAAAGGAGCGGAATCCCGGCGTCGGCTGCCGCTTGGTCGGCGGCGCGCATCTGCTCGGCAGAAAAGAGTTTCATGCCCTTAGTTTACGGGTTCCGGCGGCCCGCTCACCTGTCTCAAAAGCTCTGTTAAAAGTGCCGGTATTCCCGCCCCGACTTTGGCGGACACGCTAAACTACAACCGCTATGTCACAATGAAGACGAGGTATGGAAACCTTACCGCTGACCTTCGCTTTAGCTTTGGGAGGCTGCGTCACTGCGTGGCTGTTCGCGTCGCGGCGGCTCGAGCCTCCCCCGTTTTCAAAAACGCGCCTTTACGTCGGTCTGCTCTTTATCTGCGTCAGCTATCTGCTCTGGGTATCGGACTATCCGGCGGCGTGGCGCGTCCCTGAACTGGTCGAATATTTCGCCACAATCACCTTTTCAGCGTTTCGCATTTTGTGCGTCGCGGCGACCGGCACCGTGCTTTTCGGCAGTATGGTCGCGCTCCTTTACTTCACTCGGCCTAAACGCCGTTAGGTTCTGTTGACCTTCTCAGTTAGAGGCTGTTCCAGCGTGCGGCGTAGCAGAAGTAAGCATCCAGCATAAAGTCAGCAGTTCGTAAGTCGAGATAGTAGCTTTTGTGTGCTCGAGACGCGCTGGCAGCAAAGGTCATACGGCCCAAGTTGTCATTACTTTCGGTAGACTGCTCTAGTGGGCAGAAGCCGGATTAGTAAACGTCGAGGGACGAACCAAAGCGGTAAGACGCCGTCCCCCAAGGGCCGCTCGAGCCTCGGCTCGGACAAAACGCACCAGACTGCTGTCGTGATCGTTCCGCCTAAAGCTGTTTGGGAACCTATTCAAGAGATTCGCAGCGTACATGACAAGCAGTTTCGGCGCTGGCTGCCGCACCTCACGCTGCTCTATCCGTTCGCGCCCAAAGAAGACTTTACCCGCCTACTGCCCGACCTCGCACAGGCGGCGTGGGCAGAGAGGCCGTTTGAGCTGACGCTGGCGCACTTCAGCTCGTTTCGGCACGGGCGAGACTATACGGTGTGGTTGGAACCGACCCCTGCCGCGCCCCTCCAAAAACTGCACCGAACACTGACGAAAGCCTTACCGCACTTTGGCGACACCGGTTCGTTTCAGGGCGGCTTTACGCCGCACCTCAGCGTCGGGCAAGTCGAGGGCGCAGGCAACCTTAAGAAGCTCTTGGCTGAATTAAGTGAGGGCTGGGAACCGCTCCGCTTTACGGTGGGCGAAGTCTCGCTGATTTCGCGCAAAAGCCCACCGAACGACATCTTTCAGATTGACCGGCAGATTACGTTGGGGGGCTAGAACATCGGCTTGGATTTTACTGCCTGAGTCTTGCGTTGTGCTGGCGATTAATAAGAAGTAAGCAGACCGCAAGTTGACCGTGCGTCTCTGACGGGCTCGAGCCCAAGCAAAAGCTAACCCAGGCAGCAGCTTTACTCGCTGCTCATAGGCGGGTACGGGTACACATCGCTCAGGATTTTTTCTACCTCGCTAAAGCCCGCCGCGCCAGGGCTGATAAACTCGTGCGTTCCGCTCGTCTCAGAAAAGGTCACCGGGCCACCTAGCCGCTTAACCAACCGGCGCGTGTCGGCTGGGGAGACGGTCGTGTCGGCTTTACCTTGTAACACGAGTGTTGGGGTGGTAATCCTCGGCGCGGCCCGGGATGCGGCGCGGCCAACTTGTTGTAACTGAACTAAAGACGACGTAGGCAAGACGACCTTTTCCCGCAGCTCGCGCTGCACCTCGGGGTCGTCTAGGTTGAGGGTGGGCTCGAGCCGCCGGAACTGTGACCGGACGACCTCTTGGGTAAAGTCGGCGTTTTGAAACGGTTTAAGCTGCGGCAAGACGTACTGTACGACGGGTAACACTTTGGCGCGGGGGTCGGCCAGTCGAGAAAAGGGGGCGAGCAGCACGAGCCGGTCGGGGTCAGCCGCCAGCTTGAGCGCGACCGCGCCGCCCATCGAAAACCCTAGTAACAGGGTCTCTTCCGCGCCTTCTTGCATCTCTGTCCAAGCCCGCTGCGCCGCCCGCACCCAGTCTTGCCAGTGCGTCTGACCCAAATTTTCGATGTCCATGCCAAAACCCGGTAACAGCGGGCCGTGAACCTCGAGCCCCCCCTTGACTAGAATCTCGGCAAGCGGCAACATCTCGGCGGGGGTACCGGGAAAGCCGTGCAACACCAGTGCCCGCCGTTTGCTCCGGCCCAGCACAAAACTTTTGTGACGCGGGCCGCCGTAGAGGTTGGAAACGTCCATAGCTTTGATCGTGACATAGGCGCAGCGAAAAGAAAGTGGTGAGCGGGCCAGGCGTAAGAAGCAGGCAGTTAAGAAGCCGAAACGTCGTTCTGCCTCTCCCCCCGTACCTACCGGGCTACCCACGCGGGCTACAATAAACGGGTGGAAATCCGTAACTTTTCGATTATCGCGCATGTGGATCACGGCAAATCAACGCTCGCCGACCGCATCTTAGAGCTGACGCAGGCTGTCTCGGAGCGGGGCCGCCGCGACCAGATGTTAGACACACTGGAGCTCGAGCGTGAGCGCGGCATCACTATCAAAGCGACCCCGATGCGCCTGACGTATACTGCTAAAAACGGCACACCGTACATGTTTAACCTGATTGACACCCCCGGACACGTGGACTTTAACTACGAGGTGTCGCGCTCCCTGCGGGCGTGTGAAGGCGTCTTGCTCGTCATTGACGCGTCACAAGGGGTCGAGGCGCAGACGATTCAAAATGCGTATTTAGCAACCGACAACGGCCTCGAGGTCTTGCCGGTCGTCAACAAAATCGATTTGCCCAACGCGGACCCGGCGGGTGCAATCGAAGAGTTGGAAGAAGTCGTCGGCATCCCCGGTGACTTTGCGGTCGCAGTCTCAGCCAAGACCGGCGAAAATGTCGAGGCGATCCTAGAAGGTATCGTCGAGCACCTGCCGCCGCCCGAGGGTGACGCGGACGCCCCGCTCTCATGCCTGATTTTTGACGCCGTGTTCGACTCGTATCAGGGCGTGATCTCGTTTATTCGCGTGTTTGACGGCTCGGTCAAATCAGGTGACCCGATCAAAATTGTGAGTACCGGCAAAACCTTTACGGTGGATAAAGTCGGCTTTTTTTCACCTGCGCCGACGGTTTCTGATCTCCTCGGTCCCGGTGAAGTGGGCTGGTTGACCGCCGCCATCAAAGATATTTCAGATACCCAAATTGGCGATACCATTACCGGCGCGACGCGCCCGACCCAGAACATCATCCCCGGTTTTAAGCCCGCGCAGCCGGTCGTGTTCTCTGGTCTCTACCCGACCGATTCCGAAGATTACCCCAAACTCCGCGAGGCGTTAGAAAAACTCTCCTTAAATGACGCGGCGTTTACCTTTGAACCTGAAACGTCAGAAGCGTTAGGCTTCGGCTTTCGCTGCGGTTTTTTGGGACTCTTACACGCGGATATCGTCCAGGCGAGGCTCGAGCGCGAATTTGACCTCGGCCTGATTGCCACCGCCCCTGCGGTCATCTACGAAGTCGAACGTACCGACGGCTCGAAAGAACGCATTCAAAACCCTGCCGACCTGCCCGACCCCGGCAAGATTGTGCGGATTTTAGAGCCCTATGTCAAACTCAATATCTACGTCCCCGAAGAGTACGTCGGCAACATCATGGGACTCTTGCAAGAGCGCCGCGGCGAGATGAAAAATATGGTCTATCACGGGCGGCGCGTCGAGCTGCGTTACGAAATCCCGTTCGGTGAAATCTTGTACGACTTTCACGACCGCCTTAAATCTTTGACACGCGGCTACGCCAGCATGGACTACGAGCCTTTAGAGTACCGCGAGGGCCACCTCGTCAAAGTAGACATCATGGTCAACGATGAACAAGTAGACGCTCTAGCCGTGATCGTCCACCGCGACAAGGCGTACAACTTGGGCCGCAAAATTGTAGACAAAATGGCCGAGGTCATCCCCCGGCAGATGTTCGCCGTGCCGATTCAAGCGGCCATCGGCAGCAAGATTTTGGCTCGCGCCACGGTCCGCGCTTTCCGTAAAGACGTGACCGCGAAATGCTACGGCGGTGACATCACGCGTAAACGCAAGCTTTTAGAAAAGCAGAAAAAGGGGAAAGAGCGGATGAAGCAGCTTGGCACCGTCGAGGTGCCGCAAGAGGCGTTTTTGGCGGTCTTGTCGAGCGGGGAATGATGTAAAAAACTTCAAATTGTGAGAGTGACCGGCACTGTTAGACTCGGCGTGATGAAGCGTCTTGTCTGTCTTAAAGTCTCTACCTTGCCAAGGCTGCACAAGCGGGCGACGTTTCCTGTTTACTTTAAGTGTAAGAAGTTTGTAAGAGCTCGAGCACTACACTCGTGTCTATGACGAGGGTTCGTGCCGGGTTTACGCTTTTAGAAATGCTCATTGTTATGAGCATTATGGGCATCCTTATGGCTATAGGTATTCCTATGCTGCGCCCCCCGTCTTCATATCTTTTCGCTAACGACCTTAAAGCGATGATTTTGCAAGCGCGTTATGAAGCGATTAAACGTAATACGCCCGTCGCGGTTGTTTGGAGTAGTACGAACCGTACCTACACCACGCGGCTCGACGCGACCAATACCACCTTTGCCAATACTAATAGTGCCTGCACAAGTAGCACAATTATCAGTACCAAGCAGCTCAGCGACTACCGAAACGTTGACATCTCAACCAATATGCCGGGAAACGGCATTGTTTGGTTACCTACAGGTTTGGCAAGAAGTTGCAGTACAGGTGTCGGAAACAGCACCACAACAATCGGTGACGGTAGGCAGACCTATAAGGTCATCACCTCAGCAGGTGGCCGAATTAGGCTCGAGAAAGCATCGTGAAGTCGTCCGCAGGCTTGACGCTGCTCGAGGTCATCGTTGCGCTGGTCGTACTGGTTGTTGGCGTTTTACTCGCCGCCACGATGCAGACGAGCGCCCTACGTGCGAGCAGTGAAGCCGCCGCTACGCAGGGCGTCACTAAATTTGCGGAGGCGGAGATCGAGCTGCGGCGGCAGCTTGACCTAAGCACGGCTGCCAGCAAAGCTGCGACCTGTATAACTTCGGTCACGTCGGGTTACACCTGTCAGGTGCAAGTGCGCGCTTGTCAGCTTTCCGGTTCTTCGCTAAGTTGTACGGGTACCGGGAGCGACGCCGATCAGGTCAAAGTTACAGTGGGTGGCCCGCGTCAGAAAACCGTCACGCTTACCACGGTTAAAGCAAGATGAAACACGCACGAAGCGCCGGTTTTACGCTGGTGGAGTTGCTTGTCGCAGGGACAATTATGCTGCTTATCCTCGGAGCTTTAGGAAACCTTTTTGTCAGCTCGAGCCGCGCTTACCGGGTCAACAACGAAGCTTCAGACCGTCAACAGACTGCTGAGGCCGCTACCCAAATGCTGACCTACGAGATTGGTCTAGCGGGCTACCGCGGGTCTGATCAAGGTGCAAGCTCCAGGGAATTTAAGACAACAGCGGTACTAGGCGTAGTTTCAGTTCCGGAAAGTACACTCATTATCACCAAGGGCGCGACCGCTACCAGCCCCGACACGGTTACGGTTCGCTACTACGAAGACCGCTTTATTAGCTCAACCGCAAAACGTACGGCTGCTTTTACTGCCGCTAAGGATAGTGATAATGCTTATAACCTCTACCGCGCTCAAGACGGTGATAACAAGCCCGCTATCTTAGGTGTCAAAAACCTCAAAGTCGTGAAATATATTAAAAGAGACGGTACCGAAGCGACCAGCGCCACCAAAGACACCCTCGCCGCCCTTAAGCTCGAGCTCACTTTTATTGACGGACTTAAGCAGCAACTCGTTATCAGCATTCCCAACCTGCAGCAACTTCCCGTTCTTCCGACTCTTTAACCCTTTACGTCGTCTCGAGAGGTCACTATGAAAAAGCAAGACGGTATCGCTCTAATTGCAACACTCCTTATTATGGCCGCTATCATGGCGCTCGGTGTGGGTACACTCTTTTTAGCCAACATGAACTTGCATATTGCTGAAAACAGCCGCACGCACGCCGTTGCTCGTTACAACGCCGAGGCGGGTTTGGAAGCGGCACTTGTCAAGTTAAAAAAAGATTATGAAGCGAGCACACCTAAGCAGTTTCCTACAACGCTGACGATGCCGAGTTCGCCAGATAGCGCCGTGACCTATCAGAACGCTGGCTACACGCCCTACACGACAGCCGGTATAAGAACGCAGGCTCGAGTCGTTATTGTCGGTACCGGCCCGAACAGCGCACGCTACCAAACTGAGGCGCTTTTGGGGGCGGCAGCGCCTACTTCGAGCACGCCGCCGAGCTGGATGGGTCTGGTCAGTGAAAATGTTGTAGATGCGAACGGTGGCCCCACACTTACCGACGCACAGCTACACGGCAACGGCGGTTATGAGATTGCTGGTAATACAACGTTTCAGACGTGTAAAGGGGCAAAGTGCGAAGAGTTCAAAGTCTCGGACAGCCCGGTAACCGCAGCGCCCGGAATGTCTTCTTACGAATGCAAGTCCAACGGGGGTAAGAGCGAACTCTGTTTTGGAGGAAAACCCGCCAAATATTCAGATAAGCCTGTTTCTATTGGAGACATCAACCAAAAGTATCTGGACTTGCGGAACGGCACGGGAACGAGTCCGAGTAAGTTCGGCGTCAGAAGCACCGACACGCTTACAAGCAGCGCGGCGCTTACTGGCTGTACTTACAGCTTGAGTGCTACAACGACGACTAAGGGCAAAAAGACGGAAACGACGCCTGCCCAACTAGCTACGAGCTATCCCAGCGGCTCGACCGTTTGTGTCAACGGCGACGCAAACGTACCTTCTGGTGCAACCTATTCGGATGTCAAGATCATTGTCAAGGGTAGCGCGGCTATAAACGGTACCGCTACGTTTAATAACGCAAATCTTCTAAGCATGAACGTACTCGACCTTGGCGGCGACATAACGATGGCTAACGGCAGCCGCTTGTTCGGCGATTCCCAAGTAAATTTTGCTGGCTCTGTTGCCTATAGCGGTACGGCGACGATTGCTTCAGGGGGGACAATGAACTTCACGTCAAAAGCCAAAGAAATCTATAACACCCAGTCCAACGAGGTCGGTTTAGCCGTTATCTCTGTTGGCAATTTTGACGCCCAGGGAGGATTAAAAGGCAAAAGTGAAGAGTTTGTAAACGCTGCAATCCAAGTAGGCGGCGTAGCTAATGTCAACGGGGGCGCTAAAGTTCGGGGTGGGATTAGTTCAAAAGGCAGGCTGACTATTAAGGGGCATAGCGAGATATACGGCGACGCCGTGCTGACCAACACTGACCTCTCGAGCGCCGACCTAACTGTAGCCGCCTTAAGCCGCCGTTAGTATTTTTAGTAAAAGTAGACTGTAGACCCCTCGAGCCCCATCATCTTTATAAACGCTTAGCATGGGTTAAGCTTTCATGGTATAAACTTACTTATGAGCATCGTCTGGAAACTCCGCGAGGTCTTAAAACAGCACAACATCACTGTGTACAAGCTCTCGAGCGTTTCCGGTATCCCTAAAAACACGCTTTACAACCTCGTCAACAAAGAACCGTCACGGATTGATTTGGGCACACTTTCGGCTGTGCTGGGTGCGCTCGACGCTTTAACAGGTAGGCGTGTAAAAATAAATGACGTTTTAGAGCGTGACTCGGAATACGAGTTTGGTGACGACGAACCGGTACCTGACAATGTTATGGAGCGCATCAAATTTGAGGCTGGTAACGTCAAACTCATCCCCTGGAAGCAGGTCAAAGCAGAGCAAGACGCAAAGCGTGTAGCGGCGCTCCGTCCGATAGGTTTAGACCGCCAAGAGGTGAGTGAAGCGTTTTTGGCGGAGAGCCTGCGCCCGTTAGACGAAGATGAAATTGAGGCGTTCTACCGGCCCGAACTGCTCAATGACTGAAAAAATAACTGACGCCGCCCTGTTAGATACCCACACCCTCATCTGGTACAGCGTGTCACCGGAGAAGCTGAGCCGCACAGCCTCGGACTTTATCCGTGAGCGCGAGCACCGCATCTACGTTTCAGCTATTACAGCTTGGGAAATTGCGATTAAAGTACGGCTTGGAAAACTTGAAGAAGCCCGCTATTTACATGAACACTATCACCAGCGGTTAGCCCAGTACGGTTTTTTAGAGCTTCCGTTTACAGCCGTTCATGCACTCGTTGCGGGTGGCCTGAACTCGTCCCACAAAGACCCTTTTGACCGCGCCCTAAGTGCCCAAGCCACCAGCGAGCAAGTTCCTGTTATCACCCAAGACGACGCTTTAGCAGGGCTGCCCGGTACACGCGTTTTGTGGTAGCGGTCTCCACAAACGTTTTATCGCAGTTATATCGTCTATAGCCCCGTGCTAAAATCTGTGCATGACACGTCAAGATACGCTGCAAACGATCAGCGAACTGCTGCCACAGCAACCGCAAGAAAAGCTCGAGGCACTGCTTAGCTGGCTCGAGCAAGACGAAGACGCTTTTGAGAAACAGCTACGCGCCGATGTAGAGGCGGGAAAGCTTGACAGTCTCATCGCCGAGGTCGTTGCTGAATATGAAGCGGGAGAGACGATAGACCTCGATCTCGCATGTAAACCCTGAAGCCGTGTAGCTTTTGAAGCACCATGCAACCAAAGCTTTTTGGAAACGGTATAACCAGCTCCCCCTTAATGTACAGCGTCTGGCACGCAAGCAGTACGGCTTGCTCAAGCAAAACCCACAGCATCCTTCTCTACATTTCAAACCTGTTGCCAAGCTGTGGTCTGCAAGAATTAACGACGACTACCGAGCTTTAGCGATTAGATATGATGATGCTTATGTGTGGTTTTATATCGGAGTACACGCCGAGTATGACAAAATCATTGCTCAACGTTAGGCGCACCACCCACACCACAAAAAACCAGGCCAAAAAAATAGTCCGTGGTATCTTCACACGGACTGGGGTGGCCTCCCCTTTGTTGCGCACGCCCCGGCATTTGCTTTGGCGTGCCCTTATCATGCTCACCCAAGCTTAAGGGAAGCTTAAGATTTCGTAAAATTATATTTATATAAATAGATCAGGCTACGCTGGCTTCTTGTTGGCCTTCTTCGGCTCCGGTAAATCCAAATACGGCTGCGCTGTGTATCTTCCTAATGTCCCGCACGGTCACCCCCGGCTCTGTGCGGGTTTTTTATGGCTGCTCGCTCTGCTAAGCAGCGCCGAGTACAGCGGTGATTTCCTCCGCCTCGAGGTACGGGTAATCTTCTAAAATCTCGCTCACGCTGGCTCCGGCGGCGAGCAACCAGGGCACATCTTTTACTCGAATTCTTAAATCACGGATGCAAGGTCGGCCCCCACACTGTTCAGCGTTTACGGTGATGCGGTGCCCTTTGCTCATAACGTGGCTCATAAGGTCAAGTGTAGCTGTTTACGGCGTCTGGAGTTCTTCTAACCGCCCCAAAATCCGCGCCAGCGCCCCGAACACCGCCCAACCTGCTGCGCCCAGCACGATAAAACCCGCCGCTTGCGGGATGAAGTAAAAAGGGTCGCCGTTTACGGCGCGGAAGCCGTTGGCGAGGGCGTAGGTGCCCCAGAACACCCCGAGGATGCTCGAGGCGAGAGAAAAGATGCTCAAAACTATTTTCATAAAGTCGGTTTTCGTCTGTACTACTGGAATTTGCGTGACGGTTACAGTTTCTGAGCTGTTGTGGTCCATGTACTATCTCCAAGTGTGTACTGAAAAAGTAAAAAAGGCGAGCGGTTAGGCTCGCCTTGACGTTGCGGTTAAGCGTTCGGATTAGGGTTTGCTGATGGATTTGCCATCGTAATTAAACACTGTGCCTTGAGCTGAAGTAGCCGTAATGGTGTACTTGTCTGCTGCAGCGTCGTAGGTGACAGTGCCAGGAGCAGTAGCTAGAACGGAAGCAGGTATAGGTTTGTCAGTCAGTGTGGCACAGCTTGTTTCAGTCGGAAGTGCTTGAGAAACAGAATCGCGCTTGGTTTCAACAGCTGTGATACATTCACGAATCCAAGCTTGCGTGGCAGTCTCGTTAGCGCGGGTACGGGCGGCTAAAAGGTTCGGGATAAGAACCGCGGCTAAGATGCCAATGATGGCGATGACGATGAGAAGTTCGATGAGGGTAAAGCCTTGGTTGGCCTTACGGGTACGGAGGGTGTTGCGCATGGTGTTGCTCCTTTTGTGAGCGCCCGGATAATGGGATTTAGGAATGGCCGGTTGCTCTTGTTAGTTCTTGGCGAACGTTTCTTCGTTCGCTGGATTTAAGATACTCACTAGGCTCTTACAAAAAACTTACAAAAAAGCGTGTGCAGCACGTGTTAAAAAAGTAACAGGGAGTTGGGAGCAGGAGGCGAGAAGTGAGGTGCGGAGCTGACCGCGTGTAAAAGGAAGGGTAAATGTAGCAGGGAGAAGGTAAGAGGCGTTAGCTGCATTCTCAATTCTGTATTTCTACTTCTCACTTCTACTTTTCGTCTATGCTGTTCTTATGACTGTTGAACTTACCAAGGAACAGGAAATGCTTATCGAGGAGCAACTTGCAAGCGGGCGTTACGGGTCTCGGGATGAGGTTATCGCTGAAGCATTGGCGCTGCTTAGTGATTATGCTCAGCTTGAACAGCTAAAGCTGGAGCGGTTGCGCGCTGAGATTCAAAAAGGTTTAGACAGTGGTAAAAGTACCCCGCTAGACATGCGGGCGCTTAAAGAGGAAGCGAGACGGCGTAACGAATATACTCGCTGATGCACCCTGTCGCCTAAAACCTGTACTCAAACGGCCCGAGGCTGAAGCAGATTTATTCCTACAGGTTTATCTTTTATGTGGGAGCGTGTCAGTTTGGACAGCCCTGACGCCGCTGACCGCGCACTCGACCGGCTTGCAGAAAGTTTTGACCTTTTGGCAGCTCAGCCCTTAATGAGACGAGCACGGCCTGAGCTTGCGCCACAGCTTCGCAGCTTTGTACCGGGTCGCTACGTCATCTTTTATGTACCTTATGGAAACGGCATTGATGTTGTAAGGGTGTTGGGCGGCAAAAAAGTGCCCCAAACGCAGTGGCAGGGTACGTTCGGAGTGAGCTTGAGCGGTAGCAGACGCTGCCTTCCATTTTCAGTTCTCCCTTCTCAATTCTGTATTTTTGCTCCTCTACTCAGATAGATAACGATGTGTAAAAGCTGTGTTATGCTGATAGGTGTCCGCGCTTTCTATTTTAGATATTTCCGTAGATCATCCAGACATCCCGAACCTTCGGCGGCGGGCGCTGCTGTGTGCCGGGCTGCTCGGCGCAGGTAGGCCGCTTTTACCCCGTGAACTCGAGACGTTGCTGGGGCTTACTGCCCAAACCGAGGTCGAGGAAGCTGTAAGAGACCTGCGCGAAGGGTTGCGGGAGGCCGGGTTGGGATTGGTGTTAGAAGAGGTGGCAGGGGGTTACCGGCTGATTGTAGACCCGGTGCTGACGCCCGACCTCGAGGCTTTGTTGTCGCCGCCGCCCCTGCCGCAACTTTCTGCGGCGGCTTTAGAGACGTTGGCGCTGGTGGCGTATCAGCAACCGATTACGCGGGGGGAGCTCGAGGCCGCTCGCGGCAGTTCATGCGCCTCGACGCTCGAGACGCTGCAAGAACGCGAACTCATCAAGGTGGTGGGGCGTAGAGATGTGATCGGCAGGCCGCTGCTATACGGGACGACGGGCAGGTTTCTTTTAGAGTTCGGGCTCAAGTCGCTTGACGATTTGCCGCCCTTAGAGGATGCGCCGACGGACTTTTTGCGGGGGTAGGTTTGCGTACGACCTTTACGAAAGCGTTTTGCTCTTTGCTGTCAAGCTCGAGTAACCCCCCCCTTAGACCTGTTAGCCTGAACCTATGGCTCAACCTTTTGCCGAACGACTTTTTGACCGCATCAACAACACCAACTCCCGTGTGTGTCTAGGGATTGACCCACGCCCCGGCGCACATCCGCTGACGCACCCGGCACGGTTTGAAGGCGACCCGGCGCAGATTGCCAGAGCCGTCGTTCACTACTTTCAGGCCATCATCCAGGCGACGCAGGGGAGCGTGGCGTGTTACAAACTGCAGTCGGGGTTTTTTGAGGCGCTCGGCGTACCGGGGCTGATCGCCTTGGCGCAACTGATTGCGGACGTGCGGGCACGGGGGATTCCAGTTATCTTAGACGCCAAACGCGGGGACATCGGGGCGACGGCGGCGGCTTACGCGCAGAGCTATCTGGGTAACGGGGTCTTTGCCTCGGACGCGCTGACCGTAAACCCGTATCTGGGTGAGGACGGTCTCGAGCCCTTCGTCACGCAGTCCGTTAGCGCCGACCGGGGCATGTTCGTGCTGGTTAAAACCTCAAACCCCGGCAGCGTAGACCTCCAAGACGCTCGTTTAGAGGGGGGCGAGCGGGTGTTTGAACGTGTTGCGTCGCTGGTGACCCGTCTTGCTGAGCCGCACCGGGGCGCGTCCGGCTACGCACCGGTCGGGGCCGTGGTCGGCGCAACCTATCCGGCAGAACTCGGGGCGCTGCGGGCACGTTTGCCGTACAGCGTGCTGCTCGTTCCCGGTTACGGCGCACAGGGCGGCAGTGCCGATGACGTGGCGGCAGCGTTTGATCAAGACGGCCTCGGCGCGGTAGTCAGCTCGAGCCGCGCCCTCACCTACTTGACCCAAGAGGCGGACTTTGCCGAACGCTCGCGGACAGCGGTTGCCGAGATGAACGCGGCGTTAAACGGTGCCCTCGGTCTCGCTTAGTACCCTTGCAGTTAGCCGGAGCTAAGTGGTGCCGACTTGTGCTTTTGTCGTTGCGTCTCGCTTACGCCTGAAACGCTCTGATGCTTACCAAGCCGGCAGCTACTGACTTCTGTATGCTTAATTCTGTGTTCTCAATACCGACTTCTCCGGCAGGCTACGCTACAACCAACTCTAGCCCCCAACGAACTTGAGAATAGCCTGCGGGCTCATATTGGTACGGAGCTGCGGAATCAGCCGGAGTATGGTCATAAATCCTACGTTCGGCCCTAAAAAGAGCGCGGTGTAGCGTTTTTTATCAGCAACCTCGGGCGCAGCAAACGATAAATAGGCGGTTTCGTCACCGGGCGGCGTCTCGAGAATCTCCTGCGGTAAGGGCGGCTCGGCGGCTAAGATCACTAACCGTGATTCGTTGGTGGCGATAAAGAGCCGCTCGGCAGTGTCGGCGGGCGCGTAGACGTAGTTTTGGATGCTCACCACGCAGTCGCTCAGCCGCGCCATCGCCCCCGCGACATCTTCTTGGACGTTGACGGGTTCGGCGGGTGGACGGACGACGATGAGGCGCGGATAGACGCCGTTTCGGAGCGTGGCCCAAAACGAGATGTGGGTAGGGTCAGCCGGGTCAAAGGCGAACACCGCCACCGGGTCGAGATAGGCCCCGGCAGACTCGAAGATGGGCTCGAGACTTGCTAAAAGGTCGCTCCCGCTCGGGGTTCGGTCGGTTAAGGTCGGGGCGGGCAGCTCGTACCAACTTGCCAGTTTGCTGAGCGCCGCTGCCCACGCGTCAAACGAAAAGGTTCCGGCGCTCCAGCTCGGGCTCAGGAGGTCGCGGTCGGCCAGGTAAGCAAACAGCGCCCGGTCGGGGTCATCTGCGGCAACCGGCAGGTCGGTCACCCGCTGCAAAGGTGGAAGGGAAGGCTCGAGCAGTTCTACAGCTCGTTTGAGCAGCTCGGCGGCGCGGCGGCCGTCGGCAGGTTGGGCCAGCTCGTTGGCGCTCAACCCGGCGCGTAACTCTGTACTGCACCGCTGCGCGTAGGTCAGTCCTAACAAGCAGGCGAGACTCAAAACTAACAGATATTTGGGCGTGTGGTTCAACATAAAATGAGTCTAGCGTATGAAACTTGGGCCGGTATGAGCGCCGCTATAAGGCGCTATAAGGTCCGTAAAGCCGGTTATATCGGTGCCGGAAGGTGTCCCATTGACTTGGGGTGCTGTTTTCTACGGCTTGCCGGAGAAACACAATATGTTAAACACAACCTGCTTTCAGCGTGAACCTCTTTCTGCTACGCTTTAAGCGATGCCTAGCACCCTGAACGTGCCTCCTGATGTGCTCGAGTCCTTTTGTCGCCGTCATCACATCCGTAAGCTGTCTACCTTCGGTTCGGCGTTACGGAGCGACTTCAGCTCGGAGAGTGATGTAGACGTTTTAGTAGAGTTCGAGCCGGGACACACGCCGGGGTTGGCCTTTTTTGGTTTACAGGACGAGCTTTCAGAGCTTTTTGGACGCAAGGTAGACCTGAATACGCCTGCTTTTTTAAGTCGTTATTTCCGTCAAGATGTTTTGAGGGAGGCTCGAGTTGAGTACAAACACGAGTAAGGTTCGTTAAAAATAACCTTTGCTTAGCCTATAAGCCATTTCGCCATTTCTTTTGTCGTTGTCACCAACCCGCTATAGGCGTTGAGAAACATCAGTGCTTGATCCTCGTGCTCAGCGCAGAGGTCGCGTAGAACGAACACAAGGTAGCTCTCGCTGCTCGCACGTTCGGCGGCGCGGCGCACGCAGATTTCCGTACGGACGCCGCTCAGCAGCACATATTTGATGCTGTGAGCGTCCAAAAGCTGCTTTAAGTTGGTGCTGGTAAAGGCGTCGCCGCAGCGTTTCTCGAGGGTAACGGCGTCTTCGGGGATAGTTAGCCCGTAAAAATCGTAATCACTGTGATTGGGGTTTGCGGGAAAACTGATCCCTTTAACCTTGTCGAGCCACTTCATATTTTGAGGCCGACTCGCTTCGTCGGCAACGGCGCGAATATAAACAGATAAGCCGCCCGCTTTTTGGAAAGTTTCGGCAAAGGCGTTGATTTTGGCTGGTAACGCCTGCATCCGGGTATTGGCGTGCTTGCGCCCGGTGACGCCTGTCGGGGAACAGAACATATTCTGAACGTCAACGATAAGCAGGGCGCACTTATGTGGGTCAAGGTTGGGCTCGAGCCCGGAAGTGTAGTCCTGCCAGTGCGTCGTCACGCCCAGTGTTTGTTACTGAGTTGAGCCGTAGTCACAGGACGATTATAGGCCGAGGAAAAGACTTGGAACGATTCCTGTCCTCAGGCTGAGCGAGAGTTTAAGACTACTGCCCAATCACTCGGTTGACTTAGCTCAAGAGCTTAGCTAAGCTATCCTTATGACCCGTGTCACTATTCATGAAGCTAAAACTCAACTTTCCAAGCTCATCAAACAGGCGCTGGAAGGCGAAGAAATTATTATTTCTCGGGGTAAAGAACCATTAGTCAAACTCGTCCCGTTACCGGAACAGCGCAAAGCACGCCGAATCGGTGGGGCAAGAGGACTTATCGAATACATGGTTGAGGATTTTGACGGGCCTTTAGAGGTGTTCAAGGACTATCAACCGTGAAGGTGTTGCTCGATACCCACGCGTTTTTATGGCTTATCCAGGGGGATAAACGTGTGAGTAGGGAGGCCGAAGCTATCTTTTTAGAGCGCGACAACGAGCTGTTTTTTAGTGCGGCGAGCTACTGGGAAATCTGTATCAAGCAGAGCTTGGGCAAGTTAGGGTTGACATTCGGCTGGCAGGAAATCCTGGACACCGAGCTGGCAGTCAACAGCATCAACTGGCTTGACATCAAAAAGGCGCACTATCAGGGCCTTTTGCACCTCCCGCAGCATCACGGTGATCCCTTTGACAGACTTCTGATTTCGCAAGCCGTAGCTGAAAATATGGTGCTGCTGAGTGCGGACGCCAACATCGGGAAGTACAGCGTAAAGACAGTTTGGTGATTTTAGAGTAACCTGAAGAATCTGCGGCGTGTAAGCTCGAGTCCTTTTGCCGCCATCGTTACATCCGCGAGTTTTCGGTTGCTACTGAATAAACAACAACTACATTAAAGCTGTAAAAATTGTCTCGCTAGCACCCCAGTTCAGGGGTGCTTCATTATGCTGATTTAAGAGCTTTCTAGTCGGGAAAACCCCGTTGGTTTTTCCAGCATAACGAGCGGAGAACCTATAAAGTTTATTCCTATTGCTTTCAGGTCTTGTTTAGTTTCACTGATTGGCTTAATAAGGCAACGAACTTCTAGCGCAAACTCGCTCCTTATGCTGGAAAACTGATCTAGGATTGATGCGTAGTTATAAGAGAAATAACTTGATGAGGCTAGGAGAACAAAGCTTACAGAACTTCCTTTTAGAGAAAAATACTTCCCAATCTCTTGTCCTGTGATCTCATTGCCTCTTCGACTAGTGCTCCTGATTGTGCGAGCTTCAAGGCGACCATCTAACCAAAACAGTTGCGAGTTATCTGCTGGACGTTGTTCGAGAGCGGGATATTGCTCGAGTTGATGCTGCAAATCTCTATACATAGCCCTTGTTGTCAATTTATATTGTCTTGTTTCTGTAGCTTGGATACCCGCATTAACGAAGCCAATATTGACACCTCCGCCGCTACCCTGAGTTTTCGAGATGGTTGTTGGCACGCCTAAATCGCCTGTTGTATCGTACAGGTCAGCGATAAACTCGATGTCAAGATAGATAAGCTCATACTCACTTGAGCGTCTTTCAAGCATATAAGTCCTTTCAAATCATAAGCATTTTTTTGCTTGAAATTATGCAGCGACCTCTTCTCTCAAGGGCGTCACCACCTTCCGCAAAAACCGCCCCGTATGACTCCCGGCCACCGCCGCAACCTCTTCCGGTGTCCCCTGCGCCACCAAGAGCCCGCCGCCGTCGCCCCCTTCCGGCCCGAGGTCAATTAGATAATCCGCCGTTTTGATTACGTCGAGGTTGTGCTCGATGACGACGACGGTATTGCCCTGGTCAACGAGGCGGTGCAAGACTTCCAGGAGTTTCTGAATATCGGCAAAGTGCAGCCCGGTCGTGGGTTCGTCCAGGATGTAAACGGTTTTACCGGTCGCACGTTTGGAGAGTTCTTTAGCCAACTTGATACGTTGCGCCTCACCGCCGGAGAAGGTCAGCGCGGACTGGCCGAGTTTGATGTACTCGAGCCCCACGTCAAAAAGCGTCTGGAGTACCCGGTTGATCTTCGGGTGCGCTTCAAAAAACGTCAAAGCTTCCTGCACGTCCATATCTAAAACATCGGCAATCGTCTTACCTTTGTATTTCACCTGCAGCGTCTCACGGTTGTAGCGTTTGCCGCCGCAATCTTTGCAGGTGACCCACACGTCGGCTAAAAAGTGCATCTCGATCTGAATTGAGCCGTGCCCACCGCACGTTTCGCAGCGGCCCCCCTTGACGTTAAACGAAAACCGCCCCTTGGGGTAGCCGCGTTTTTTGGCTTCGGGCAACAGCGCAAACACGTCGCGGATGTTGTCGAAAACGCCTGCGTAGGTCGCGGGGTTGCTGCGCGGGGTGCGGCCGATGGGGTCTTGGGTGATGTGGATGATTTTGTCGAGGTCGTCCAGGCCGTCCAGTTTTTTGTACGGCCCTGGTGTCACGACCGCGCCGTTTAAGAGTCGTGCCAGCGCCGGGTAGAGTGTCCCCGTGACGAGGCTTGATTTGCCTGAACCGGACACGCCGGTCACGCACGTCAGGGTGCCGAGCGGCAAACGTGTGCTGACGTTCCGCAAATTGTTGAGGGCTGCGCCGGAAAGCTCGAGCCACCCCTTGCCCCGCCGTCTTTCAGGGTGCGGCGGTTGGATCACTAAGTCACCACTTAAATATTGTCCTGTTAAACTTTTTTTATTCTTGGCAAGCTGCTTCGGCGTTCCGGCTGCAACTAGCGCACCGCCTTTGACCCCGGCCCCCGGCCCCAAATCGAGGATGTAGTCGGCCCGCGCCATCGTCTCCTCATCGTGTTCGACGACCAACACGGTGTTGCCCATATCGCGGAGGCGCTCCAAGGTTTGAATCAAAGCTTCGTTGTCGCGGGCGTGCAGGCCAATCGAGGGTTCGTCCAAGATGTACAACACGCCCATCAGCCCCGAGCCGATCTGTGACGCTAAGCGGATACGCTGCCCTTCACCGCCTGACAGCGTTCCGGCTCTGCGTGCCAGCGTTAGGTAGTGCAACCCGACGTTGAGCATAAACCCGAGCCGTTCCCGAATCTCTTTGATGACCTCTTCGGCGACTTCGTTTTGGTGCGCGTCTAAGATTTCCGGCAACCGCGTAATCCACGCGTGCGCTTCGCCGATGCTGAGGGCGCTCAGGTCAGGCAGCGAGGTACCGCCGACCGTGACGCTTCGCCCTACCGGGGCCAGCCGCGCCCCACCGCAACTCTCGCACGGCAGCTCGCGCATGAACTGCTCGTACCATTCGCGGGTATCTTCACTTTGCGTTTCCTGGTACTGCTTTTTGACGTTGTACACGACGCCGTAGAGCGGGCGACGGCTCCGGCGCGTGTAGCCCTTAGCGGTGCGGTGCGTAAACTCGAGAGGTTTGCCCTTTGAACCGTGCAGCAGCGCGTTCCGGGCTGTTTCCGGGAGGTCTCGCCACGGCGTATCTAAGCTGAAGTCGTAGTGCCTTGCGATAGATTCAACTGTGGAAACCGTCCAGCCCTCTTTTTTCTTGAGTTCGCCGTAGTAGCGGAGCGCGCCGTCATTTAAGCTCAGCGTTTCGTCGGCCACGAGCAGCGCCGGGTCAACGTCCATGCTTGAGCCCAATCCGTGACACGTCTCGCACATCCCGAGCGGCGAGTTAAACGAGAACATCTGCGTGCTCAGTTCGGGGAATGAGATGTCGCAGTGCGGGCAGGCGTTGTGTTCGCTCATCAGCTGGTCGGTGCCTTCGTAATTGGCCAACAGGAGGCCGTCGGCCGTTTTGAGCGTCGTTTCAACCGAATCGGTCAGGCGCGACAAAAAACCCTCGTCACTCAGTGCGTTCTCAGGGATAACGAGGCGGTCTACGACGATTTCGATGGTGTGTTTGTTCTTTTTCTCGAGCTTCAGCTCTTCATTCAAACTGACCGTATCGCCGTTGATTCGCGCACGGGCAAAGCCACTCGTCCGGGCATCGGCTAAAACCTCAACGTGCGTCCCTTTGCGGTTTCTAACGACCGGTGCGAGGAGCTGTAACTTCGTCCCGACCGGCAACCCTGCCAGTTGCTGCGCAATCTGTTCGGCACTTTGAGCAAAGACTTCGCGCCCGCAGTTTGGACAGTGTGGCGTCCCGATATTGGCGTACAAGACACGCAGGTAGTCCATCACTTCGGTGACAGTTGCCACCGTTGAACGCGGATTTTTACTTACCGTTTTTTGTTCGATGGCAATGGCAGGGGAGAGGCCGCCGATATAATCTACTTTAGGTTTTTCCATCTGGCCTAAGAACTGCCGCGCATAGGCCGACAAACTTTCGACGTAACGGCGCTGTCCCTCGGCGTAAATCGTGTCAAACGCCAGTGACGATTTGCCCGAACCCGACACGCCGGTAATCACCACGAGCTTGTCCCGAGGAATTGTCACATCAATGTTTTTAAGGTTGTGGTGCTTGGCACCCTTGACGGTTATGCGCGTTTCGGCCATCATTCACCCTCCGGGGCACAGAATCACGAAAATCCTACAACAAACTCGTGGCAGTATACCTTAATAACTAAGGGTTGCGGGTAGATTAAACGGAAGTGTTTGCGGCGGCTCGAGCCAACACCTTGTCAGCCTCCTCCGGCGCGTAAAGCCGGTAGAGCGTCAGGTGAGGCGGCGCGTGAGCGAAAAGGATTTCGTACCGACGGCGCTGCCGCCAATGCGTCTTAAAAAAGAACAAAAAGATCGAGTTGCGGCTGAAAAACGCTTTTTGAAATGTTTCGGTGTTGTTACTCCAAAGCGTCTCACGCCTAAATGTGCGGCGACAGGTGCGCCCAAAGAGCTGCCAGAGTTTCGTGCCGAAACTGTAGTCGAGCCAGATCACCGTATCAGCTTGATGAAGTATCCGAGACTGTACTCGGTTGTTGTAATTACCGTCTACCACCCAGCGTTCAGCCTGCAGAGCTTTTTCAACCCGCGCTACAAAATCAGCAGCGGGCGTCCAATTAGCTTTCCAGTAAAGTGCGTCGAGTTCAATAAAAGCTGCGTCGAGTTTTGCGGCGAGTGCCTTACCTAACGTCGTTTTACCCGCGCCGGTGGTACCGATAATAACGACTCGCTGCATCAGACTTTATAAAACACGGTTATAAAACGTAGATACCGGGCTCGAGCCCTACTCTCGCGTCCTCGGTTTCTCCGTCCCTCTTGGTATCCGTCTTCCAGGCATAGGCCATATGACGGCTGTTAAACCCGAAGCCTATTTTCCCGTCATGCGTCACGCAAATCAGGCCGCCGCTACCGTTAAAGTGTATAACTTCAGCCAAAGCGTCTTTAAGGACTTTTTCCAGGTCACCCCCGGTGCGGAGACGTTCCGCCACGCTTTTAGCCGTCACCGCCCGCATAAACGCCTCGCCTTTACCTGTACAAGAGACCGCGACGAAGCGGTCGGCGTAGGTGCCGATTCCGGGTAGCGGACTGTCCCCGACGCGTCCCGGCCACTTGCCGAGCATCCCGCCGGTACTCGTTACGGCGGCAAGTCGGCCTTCGCCGTCTAAGACAACTGCGCCCACCGTAGCGGAGTTGGAGGGTTCACCTATGTCCCGCTGCCACGCCGTAAAAGCGGCTTTGGTTCGGGGCGTGAGTAGAGAAGCGTTGTCAACCGGCTCTTGGACAAAGGCGTCCGCTCCGGCCCCGACGAGCAAGACATGAGGGGTTTCTTTCCTCACCCGGTCCGCGAGCAAACTGGGATTTTTCGCCCGCGTCACCGCGCCGACGGCTCCGGCCGACCCGTCCCAACCGGACATCACGGCGGCGTCACACTCGACCACGCCTTCGCTGTTGGGTGAGCCGCCCGTTCCGGCGTTAAAGGCTCCCTGGTTGTCTTCCATCAGCGAGACGGCGGCGAGGGCTGCGCTCACCGCGTCGGCCCCTTTTGCAAGCGCCGTAAAGCCTGCGTCTCTCGCCGCGCGGAGGCCCGCTTCGTAGGCTTCTTTGTCGTCCTCTTGAATTGTTCCTGCACCGCCGTGAATAAGGATGGTTGCCATAAACTATCTAACCATGCGCTCGAGCGCACCTAAACGGGGCGTCGTGGGTCTACCCTGGCGGTGTACCCTGTTGCTGTGTCTGGTTTGCTGTTATCCGGGTTGCTGTAGCTGGCCGGTACAGGCGTGAAAGGATAGGGATGACAAGGCTTAGAATCGGCATTATCGGTTGCGGTGAGGTCGCGCAGATCAACCATCTGCCCAGCTTGAGTTTTTTGCAAGACCTGTTTGAGGTGACCGCCATTGCCGATGTAAGTGAGGCGGTACTGGGCGGTGTCGGCACTCGGCACGACATCGAAATTGAAAAACGCTTTCTCGACTACCGCGACCTGGTAAAAGCCGCCGAGGTGGACGCGGTTTTGATCACCACGCCGCACGTCTACCACACCGAGCAAACGTTGGCAGCCCTAGCTCACGGCAAACATGTCCTGGTTGAAAAACCCATGGCGATGACCCTTACAGACGCCGACCGGATTGTCGCCGCGCAGAAGCAAACCGGTTTGACGGTGCAAGTCGGTTATATCCGCCGTTACGCTACGGCATTTGAACAAGCGGTGGCCCTAGTAAAGCAAATGGACGGTGTAAGGCTGGCCCGTGTCCACGACGTCATCGGTCGAAATGCGATGATGATCACGCCGACGTCTCGGGTTATCCGTGGCCGTGACCCCGAGCAGATGACCGCCGAGGGCCGGCAGTTGACCGGGCAAAAGCTCCGGGAGGCTACCGGAGACGCCTCTTCGGAGGTGAAGGCCGCCTATAACCTCCTGCTAGGGTTGAGCACTCACGACGTCTCCGCCATGCGCGAACTTTTAGGGATGCCCAAGGGCGTACTCTACGCCGCGCCGCGTTCGGGCGGCCTGTATTTGACTGCGGCGTTTGATTATGGCGACTTCATCTGTCACTTTGAAACGGGTACCGACGACATCGCCCGCTTTGACTGCTACCTCGAGGTCTACAGCAGCGTGCAGACCCTCCGGGTGGACTACCACACCCCGTACGTGCGTCACCTCGCTACTAAACTGAGCGTGACTACCGCGACACCTGAGAGCGGTCTCCGTAGCGAGACCTTGCAGCCCGCCTTTGAGGACAACTTTACCCGCGAGTGGCGCGCCTTTTACTACAATGTCACGACCGGCAGCACGCCGAAAACCGATCCGGCGGACTATCGGCGTGACCTCGAGCTTTTTAGGCAAATCATTCAGAAAATCCGGGATCAAGCGGCGGGCAAGTCAGCCACAGCAGATTGACGGCAGATTGAGGGCAGATTGAGGTTGGGCAGGGGCTTAAGCGGGTAGACTGGGCTGTAATGACTACAGATACGGTTGCGGCGACGCTTACAGAAACTATGACAGTGACTACAGGGACGACACGATGAAAACACGCGGAACGCGGAGCGGCATCTTGCTGAGTTTAGACGCGAAAGACACGGCTGAAAGTGTTCGGCACGGCTTGCAAAAAGATCTGCTGTCCGGCAAGGTGTTTGTCGAGTTGGCCGAGCGTACCCTGTGGGAGACGCTGAAGGCGCTCGAGTCCCTCATTGCTGAAGCGGGTGGGACACTGGCCGAGGTGCGGCCGCCGGGCGCAGTCGTGCAGGCGCGGGGCGAAACGCAGATCGTCGCCCGGACGGTGCGGAGCGGGGGCCGCGTCGAATCGCGTGGTTCGGCCATCGTCATAGGAGACGTGAACGCCGGGGCCGAAGTGATTGCTGAAGACGACATCATCGTGCTCGGCACGCTCCGGGGCGTTGCTCACGCGGGCGCAGGCGGCAACGAAAACGCCTTTATCTGGGCGCAGCAGGTCAAGTCTAAACAGCTCCGCATCGCCGGGGCGTTGGCGCAAGCGGGGGGCGATAGCAAAACCGTCTCGGGGCCGGAGGTCGCGCAGCTGCATAATGGGCAGATTATCTTGCGGCCGTGGGATTAGGTCGCTACCGCAAGGCCGTGCCGGTTACGGTTTAGGATGCAGGACGATCTTGCCGGTGACGTTCGCGTTTTGGAGTAATTCATGTGCCTTCTTGACCTCGCTCAGCAACAGCACCTGCGCGATTTGCGGTTTGATTTTTCCCTCTTTAAGTTAAGTCTAAAAGTGCTATCACATTCTGGCGAAACCTTTCAGGATGCTTTCTCTTGGCCTGGTATCTCCTAATATGTCTGCTTGATCAGTTAAGTACGGTGAGCTTACCTGCAGCCCTACAGCAACCGATCAGCCAAGGCGGTACGCTAAAAGCTATGGACGCCCCTTTCTATATTGAACGGCTTTATGTGCCTGCGGGTGAGGGTCATGGCACGGTCGGAGATGACACCTACTTTTTCTCGATGTCTGAGGGTCCAGCGACGTTTATCGAGTGGAGTGCGGGTGGAGGCTACAAGCGCCGACGGAAACGCGTTTTTGCCGGGGACCTCTGGGTCTGGCCGGCAGGACAAACATGGTGGACACGTACCGAAGCTGCGAAGACCTGTATATCTTTATTCCTGTCCTCGAGGTGGCTTCAGGGGGTAACCCACACAGCTTTTAAGTTGGTTCCGCAGGTACAACTGCAAGACGAATTGCTGACGCAGACGCTTAGAGCACTCGCCCAAGCCCTTGACCTGTCGCAAAATCCTACGACGAAGCTCTATCAAGAAAGCCTAGTGACCACCTTGGCACTTCACCTTGAAGCTCACTACGCCCGGGAACGTCAAAAAACTCAGGAAGGTAGACCCTTCTCTTCGGTTCAGCTGCAGAGAGTCTCGAGCTACATCGCTGAGCACCTCTCTGAAACGCTTTCCCTTAGCGACTTGGCGCAGCTTACCGGGCTCAGCATATCCCAGTTTTCGCTGCGCTTCCGCAACACTACCGGGCAAACACCGCATCGGTTCGTCACAGCCATGCGCGTCGAGCGGGCTCGAGACCTCCTCGTGACCGGTCGGTATCCTATCGCCGAGATCGCCGTACGAACGGGTTTCGCCGACCAATCCCACTTGACGCGCCATGTTCGCCGCGCCTTAGGCGTCACACCCAGTGTGCTCAAAAAGCAAACGGGCGGCGTTTCACTGGCATCATAAGATCGTTATAAAACCGGCAAATCGTTCAAGATTCTCCCACCTGTGCAGTGCTACTTTGGCAACAGTGACAAGATGAGGAGAGCAAATGGTTGATTTTGACGGCAAAGTTGTTTTAGTTACCGGAGCAACGTCCGGCATAGGACGCAGCACCGCGCTTGCGTTTGCAGCGGCGGGGGCTTCCGTCGCGCTCGTCGGCAGGCGAGAAGCCGAAGGTACCGCTGCGGTCGAAGCTATCGAGACTTCAGGCGGTAAAGCTGTCTTTTTGCAAGCTGACTTGGCGGGGGGTGAAGCGGTTATAGCTGACGTCATCGCCCGCACGGTGGACGCTTATGGGCGTCTAGACGTAGCCTTTAATAACGCGGGGATGCAGCACCAGGGGCCGATTACAGAGGCGACCGAAAACGACTGGGACGAGGTGATGGACCTCAATCTGAAGAGCGTCTGGCTTGCGTGCAAGTACGAGTTTTTGCAGTTTCAAAAGCAAGGTGGTGGCGGTGTTATCGTCAATACGTCGTCGTTTTTAGCCCATAGTCCGGTGGCTGGCTCGAGCATCTACTCGGCTAGTAAAGCCGGTTTAGACGCCCTGACCCGCGCTTTGGCACTCGAGGGTGGACCAGCAGGCATCCGCATCAACAACGTTAATCCCGGTGTTGTTGTGACTGAAATGTTTCGCCGCTCGACCGAACCAGATTCAGACACCGAAACGTTTATCAAAAACGCCGTACCGCTGCGTCACCGTTTAGGAACCGGGGACGATATTGCCGGGGCAGTCTTGTGGCTCTGCTCAGACGCGGCCGCTTATATGACCGGGCAAACGATCACCGTTGATGGCGGCATGACGGTCTCCGCGTTCTAAGTGCTCACGACTCCCTAAAGGAGACCCTAATGACCCTTACCGATTTTCGCACCCTTGGACGCTCCGGTCTTATCGTCAGCCCGCTTGCTCTAGGCACGATGACCTTTGGGACGCAGCGCTGGGGTTCGTCCGACGAAACCTCGGCGGCCATCTTTAACACCTATGTCGAGGCGGGCGGCAATTTCATTAGACCTCCGGCGAAAGTAGCTCGAAGATGACAACATGTAAAGATGCGCGAACAAACAGCACGGAGTCTAAAGTTGTCACCTGAGAAGTTCAAACGCAAACTTGGGGTCAAGCCCACCACTTTCAGAACGATGCTGGAGTTACTTAAAGCGAGAGAGGGGCGGAAGAAGAAACGCGGACGAACTCCCGCGCTGTGTCTTGAAGACCAACTTGTACTGACCCTATCGTTTTTACGAGAATACCGAACCCACTTTCACTTGTCAGAAGATTGGGGCGTAGACGAGAGCACCGTGCGGCGCACCATAGAACGCGTCGAAGACGCCCTCATCAGCTCGGGTAAGTTCACACTGCCGGGACGCAAAGCGTTGCGTGACGACCAGACGCTAGAAGTTGTGGTAGTGGATATTGCCGAGTCGCCGGTTGAACGTCCCAAAAAAACAAAGTGCCCCAAGCGCAGCGGCAGGGTAGCGGCGTTACTACTCGGGTAAGAAGAAACGACACACGCAAAAGAGCCAAGTATTTGTTGCACAAAACAGTCAGCGCATCCTATGTACGGCTTATGGCAAAGGCCGAGCACACGACTTCAAGTTATTGACACAAAGCCGCTGCGCTACGGTGCTCGCGCCAAACACCGAACTTCTTTCTGATAGCGGCTTTCAGGGCGTGGCTAAGCTTCATCCCAAAAGCCGTACCCCGCATAAACGTTGGAAGGGTAACGTACTTACCCCAGAGCAACAGCTACATAACCGCATCCTAGCTAAAGAACGCATCCTCGCTGAACACGTCATTCGTAAGCTTAAGGTCTGGCGTATCCTCAAAGAAACCTATCGTCATCGGCGCAGGCGCTTTGGACTTCGGCTTAATCTCATTGCTGCTCTCTACAACCATGATCTACAAGCCATTGTGTGACTTTCGCCGGAGGTCTATTGATACTGCCGACACCTACGCCAAAGGTCGGAGTGAGGAACTGGTAGGTAGGCTTACTGCTGAACGAGGCCTGCGTGACCAGATGGTGCTGGCAACCAAGTTTACCTGGAACGCCGTACCGGGCGTCCCGGTGACTAGCGGTAACGGCCGTAAGAACATCTACCGGGCGCTTTACGGCTCGCTCGCGCGGCTTCAGACCGACTACCTCGACCTCTACTGGCTCCACCATTGGGATTTAGTGACGCCGGTAGAGGAGGTGTTACAAACGCTCGGCGACCTGGTGCGTGCAGGCCACATTCGCTACTTCGGCTTTTCAAACGTCCCTGCTTGGTACGTGGCTGAGGCGGCGACGCTGGCTCGTGTTCATGGTGTTCCCGGCCCGGTTGCACTGCAACTCGAGTACTCCCTGGTCGAGCGCGGCATCGAGCGCGAACACATAGGTGCCGCTCGTCAGTTTGGGCTGGGTATCACACCGTGGAGTCCTCTAGCGGCCGGGTTTCTAGCAGGGAAGTATCAGCGCCAAGCGCACGGCGTCGGCGGCGAGGGGCGGCTGAGCGGCGCAAATCCGTTTGGTGATACGAAATTTACGGATCACAATTGGAAGGTGCTCGACGTGCTCAGGGCGGTCGCTGCCCAGCTCGAGCGTCCGGTAGCGCAGGTCGCGCTCGCTTGGATCTCAGCGCAAGCTGGCGTCACCGCACCTATTCTAGGAGCCAGCAAGCTGGCACAACTGCAAGACAATTTAGACTCGCTCGAGATCAAGTTTACCGCTGAGCAGCTGCAGATACTGGCTGAGGCCAGTGCCCTAAGTCCCTCTACACCCTCAGCTATTCTTGCACCCGGCGTTAAGCGGATGATTTTTGGCGGTGTGAACGTCCAAGGTTGGGACGAGCTGCCTACCTCAGAAGCTTGAAACTCGCCTTGATCAGTTGTGTCGCGGCAAGTGCGGCAACGCCGACAAAGTCTTCGGCCAGCTCAGCGGCGCTAAAGACTAACTGAGCGCCGTTTGCGTAACCCGCAGCAAACATCCCTGGGTGTCAATCCCCTAAGCGTCGCGAGAGTGGGCAATTAGGCTCTGTCTCTTTCTCGTTAAGTTCTCAGCAGGTGGAGCGGGGCAAGCAGTCCGCTTTACCGACCGCAACGTGTCACAAAACTTCGTCAACAGCGTCGTTAAGTTTTACAACGAATGGGGCGGCTTTGACGGCCTGGATTTTAACACCTTCGAGGCCGACGCCGACCCCAACACGCCTGAAATGATCTGGGTAGCCAGAGAACTCAAGCGCCGTTATCCCGGCTTTATAATCACCGCGCCGCCCGCACCGTGGAACGGGCGCGACCAAACGTTTTGTCAAGCTATGCTGGACGCCGGTGCGCTCGACTACTGCGCGCCGCAGTATTACGACGGCCCCGACTTGAGCGACCCCGCCTACCTTTTAGAAAATATCAAGCTCTGGATGGACCTACTGGGGCCGGAAAACGTGGTGGTCGGTTTTGGGGTCAATAGCGAGCTGAATAACTACTGGAAGCTTGACGCGGTGGTTAGCACCTTTCAGCAGCTCGAGGCTCGCTACCCGCAGGTCAAAGGGGTGTTCGACTGGCGGCTCGACTGGGACGCCCAAGGCGGCTATCCGTTTGCTAAACAGCTCGGCCCGCTGGTGACGGACTAGTGCTGTTAGGACGCAGTTCAAATTACGGGGACCAGTTCTCGTCTCGGCAACCGCTTTTACGGCTTAGGGATGCAAGACGATCTTACCGGTGACTTTCGCGTCTTGGAGCAACTCATGGGCCTTTTTGACTTCGTTCAGCAACAGCACCTGCGCGATTTGCGGTTTAATTTTTCCCTCCTCGAGTAATGCTAAAAGTGCTGTCACATCCTGGCGAAATCTTTCAGGATGTTTCTTCTTAGCCGCTTCTATCAGGTAGGTCTCGGCGTGTCGGGTATCAGGTCGAAGCTTGAGCCAGAACAACCGAGCAACCGACGCTACCAGCGCCAGGGTCGGATTCCTTCCCTGGGACGCTGCGGCCACGTTAAACATCACCAGCGTTCCCTTTTTGGCCAGCACCTTGTACGACCGTGACAGCTGCGCGCCGCCGATAGGGTCAAAAACTGCTTGTACTCCGTCTGGCTCTAACGCTAGGAGTTCCTTAACGAAGTCTGTACGCTGGTAGTCAAGAGGCACACCGCCTAACTGCTCGACCAGTTCCAGTTTGCCGGTGCTCGCTGTGCCGTACATGTTGATGCCCATAAGCTGGGCGAGTTGCAGCATTGCCGTCCCGACGCCACCAGCCGCGCCGTGAATCAGCGCCTTGTCGCCTGCTTTTAGGTGGGCCACCCTTGTCAAGAGTTGGTACGCCGTTGTGTAGTTGAGGATGACGCTGACCACTTCGTCCGGCTCGAGGCCCTGCGGAACCGGTATCAGCTCGTGCTCGGGCAGACAGATAAACTGTTGGTAGCCGTCTTTGCCGGGGAGACCGGCAACTCGGTCGCCGACGTTGTACTTTGTGGCACCCGGCCCTACGGCTTCGACCACGCCGACCACATCGTAGCCCGGTGTCAGCGGATAAGCCGAGGCAGGGGTACCGATACCCAGACGCAGCATAATGTCGCCGAAGGCGACGCCGCTGGCGAGAATCCGCACTTTGACCTCACCCTGGTTAGGGATAGGTTCTTCCTCTTGAATGAGCTGAAGGACAGCTACACCACCTGGTTTATTAACAACAACCTTTTTGTTTATGCTCGGTTCTCCAGTTTGCGCAAGCGGTGAGAAAAACTGAGCTGGGTAACGCTCAGGTGGAAGGCTTTACGCGGCGTAAGCACTGCTTAGAGCCGCCTCGTCCGCAGGTAGACCAAGCTGCTGTAAGCTGACCTGCCAGAGCCGTTCTTGCAGCGCCTCATCGTGAGTCACGGGTTTGGTCGTAACGAATTTGTTTTTGTCAAAGAACTTTCCGCTTATCCCCTTGACTTCGGGCGAGGTCGCCATGTAAACGGACGGAAACGACCCCTGTTCGGGAGTTTTTTGGAGCGGGGTGATCAGCAGGTTGACGAGTTTCTCGACGCCTCTAGTTTCGCGCGCCAAACCCGTCTTGATTACTCCCGGATTAACGGCGTTGACCGTGACGCCGGTACCGACCAGCCGACGAGCGAGTGCGTAGGTAAAAAGGTGGTTGGCCAGCTTGGAACGCAGGTAAGCGCCGCCCATGTTGTAGCGCCGCTCGCCCTGCAAGTTAGCGAACTCGAGCGTGCGGGCGTACAGCCCCGAGGCGACGTTGACAATGCGGGCCGGTGCGCTCGCTTTGAGTAGGGGTAGTAAAGCTAGAGTCAATCCCATATAAGCCAAGTGGTTCAGCGCCCAGGTGCGTTCAAAGCCGTCTGCGGTGAGCTTGTGCTCGGAGAAGGTGCCGCCCGCGTTGTTGACGAGAACGTCTAGGCCTTCATGCTGTGCTAAAAACGCTTGGGCTAATGCCCGCACTTCAGTGGGTCGAAAGAAGTCGGCTAGAAGGTAAGAGACGCTATGGTTGCTGCTCTCTTGCTGCACAAATGAAACTGCCGCCTGAGCCCGCGCCTCGTCGCGCCCGGTGAGGATCACAGTGAGACCTTGGCGAGCGAGTTCCAAGGCAGTAGCGCGGCCGATACCAAAGGTTCCGCCCGTAACGAGAGCAGTGCGGCTGGGGGCGTGAGGTAAAGGTGTACTGCGACTAAAGTCTTCCATTTGTTACTCCTTGGTCTTCTCTTTAGAAGTAAACGGATGTTTTATCCGCTGGGAAAGCTTAACACCAAACGGATACTAAATCCGGTTTTATAGAAGACAAACGGATTAGGTGTCCGCTTGATAAGCTGGACAGGTGGAGCAGCAAGCCCTTCCTTCCGATGATCTGCGTGTAGACGCGGCTCGCAACCGCGCCCGAGTCCTCGAGGTGGCCCGTGAGCTACTCGAGACCGGGGATGACACCCTGCCGATGAACACCATCGCCAAGCGTGCAGGCGTTGGCGTCGGGACGGTTTATCGGCACTTCCCTAATCGGCAGGTGCTGCTCGAATCGTTGGCACTGGAAAGTTTTGAAAAGCTCCTCGCCGAGGCGCAAGCCGCGGCGGACGAAGATTCCGCTATAGGCTTGAAGCGTCTTCTTCACGCTGCGCTGACCTATCAGCTCGAGGACGCTGGCCTTGCCGCTGTGCTGCGCTCGCCTAAAAACGCCTGCGTCGAGACTTTAGAGCTAAAAAAGGCGACCCTCGTGGCTCTAAACCGGTTGCTCGAGAATGCCCGTCAAGCTGGAGTTATCCGACCCGACATTGACGCCGACGATTTGCGGCGACTCCTCTGCGGCTTTGAAGTCGCCGTCCGTTTAGGTGAGGCTGACCCTGCTGAAGTTGAGCGTTACGTCGGTATTTTGCTGGGTGGGTTGCAGCCTCCTCCTTAAAACTCATTTAGCGCCCTAGTGAGTGACCTAAGCCACACCCCTAGCGCCAGCCTGTGACCTCGTGGCCGCCAAAAACCATGCGTTTAAGGTCATCAGAAAAGAAAATGCCTTCGGGTCTGCTCGCTTCATTCAGTTTCTGTAACTGTTCGCCGGTCAGATCAACCGTAAGCGACGCCAGATTATCCTGAAGCTGCGCCACTTTACTGGCTCCGATAATCGGCGCTGTAATCCCAGGTTGTGCCGACGCCCACGCTAAGGCGACCTGCGCGGGTGGGCGCTCGAGTTCTCCTGCCACCTCTTTAAGCGCGTCCAGTATCTTCCAGTTCCGCTCGGTAAATTTGCTAAACGGCCCTTGAAACGGATTGCCCTTGCTGAGTCTGCCCTCGCCGCTCGCGCCTTCGTCTTGGCGCTCGTACTTACCGGCTAAAAAGCCACCGGCAAGGGGGCTCCAGGGTGTGATGCCGAGACCCGATTCTTTGGCAGCAGGGATATGCTCGCGTTCAGGGCCACGTTCGACCAGGGAATACTCGAGCTGCATCCCAACCGGGCCGGGGATGGTGTGCGCCTGTGCCAAGGTCGCGGCTTTGGTGGCGTACCACGCGGGCATATCCGAAAAGCCGAAGTAGCGAATATGACCGGCGCGTACAAGGTCGCCGAGGGTTTGCAGAACCTCTTCAACCGGCGTCACCATATCCCAGACGTGCAGCCAGTAGAGGTCAAGATAGTCGGTTTTGAGGCGTTTGAGAGAGCCTTCAAGTGCCGCGTAGATATGTTTGCGCCCGTTGCCGCCTGCGTGCGGGTTGCCCTTCTGGGCGTTAAAGCCGAACTTGGTAGCGAGGACAATCTCATCACGGAGGTTGCCTTCGGCGATAAAGTCGCCCAATAATTCTTCGCTGCGTCCGCCGGAATAGACATCGGCGGTGTCAATGAAGTTGCCGCCCGTCTCGACGTAGGTGTTGAAAATATCTTTGGAAACGTCATCAGCTGAACCCCAGCTGGCGTTGCCAAAGGTCATGGTGCCGAGTGCGAGCGGGCTGACGACAAGACCGGAGTGGCCGAGGGTACGGAAGTCGGTAAGGGTCATAAGGTTCTCCTGAGGATGAAATACTCTGACCTTACCTGAATATGGCAGGTCATATGTTGGTGCTATCCCAAAAAACTGCTTGCTTTTTGCAACCAGCCAGTGTAGCCTAGCAAAACCGGTGCAGTAGTGCAAGCGGTGAGAGGGAGTTAATCATGCAAACAGCCGTAGAAAAGAAGTTACAAGGCCAGACTGCGCTCGTCACAGGTTCAACAAGTGGTATCGGGCGCGGCATTGCCTTGGCGCTGGCCGCCGAAGGGGTTCACGTCGTTGTCAACGGCCGTGACGAGGCGCGCGGGGCCAAAACGGTAGAAGCTATTCGCAGCGCGGGCGGACACGCTGATTTTGTCCGGGCCGATATCGGCAGTTCAGCAGCGGCGGCGCGTGGACTGGCGGCGGCGGCGACCGAAGTGCTCGGGGGACACCTTGACATTTTGGTCAACAACGCGGGCGTCTATCCCGTTGGACCGACCGCCGACGTGAGCGACGAGACGCTTGAGACGATGCTCGCTGTTAACGTCCGCACGCCGCACGTACTGGTTGCCGCCATTGCGCCCGCGATGGCCGCGCGGGGCAGCGGCAAGATTATCAACATCGGCTCGTGGATGGGCTCGCTCGGCATCGGCTACAGCGCCCTTTACGGGGCAACTAAAGCCGCCCTCGAGCAGCTGTCCCGCTCGTGGGCCGCTGAGTACGGCCATATGGGGGTGCGCGTAAACGCTATCGCCCCTGGCGCGACCCTTACGGGCGGCAACGAAAGTTCGAAAGACGTGCTCGAGCAGATGACGGCCCCTACGCCCGCCGGTCGCATCGGCACCCCGGCTGACATCGGTAAGGCGGTGGTCTTTTTAGCCAGCGACGACGCTTCGTTTATCTACGCGGCCACGCTCGCGGTTGACGGCGGCATTGCTGATACGTTACCGAGCTGAGGCTACCAAGATATGAGATTACCAAGATAGTTGAGGGGTGTGCATATCAAAGTAAGGTATATCAACCTTTTCAGCTCTGTTCGCTTACGAAGCGAAAACCATCACCCACGATAGAACAAAACAAATGAAGACCTATTAAGGTAAATCCAGGTTTAGAACGATATTAGGGGGAAAACGTGACGAGTCGTTATAAAAATGAATCATAGTGTGAATTTATCCCGACTTTGCGAATGATTATGCGCACACCCCTCAGATAGTTCTAGTCTGACCGGGCTCAAAGTAGTGCCCGTCAACAACCAAGTATGCAAAAACGTAAACCAACGCCGTGCAGCGTTTTTTTGCGCTGCACGGCGAGCATTCGGGGGCAGTAGGTCACTAAGACGCCCCCGGTATTTTGCCTAAACTTGTGGCCTGAAGTCTCTGGTATCATCATGCAAGTAGTTTAGAGGGGACCCTTATGAGTGACAAAACCAGGTCGGGCTGTCCGGTCAGTCTCGGTCTCGACATCTTCGGCGATAAGTGGACGCTGCTGATTGTCCGTGACCTGATGTTCCGGGGCAAGCGGCATTTTCGGGAGATACTGGCTTCTGATGAACATATCTCTTCAAACATCCTGACTGACCGCCTCAAGCTGCTTTTAGCCGAGGGCATCATCGCCAAAACTGAAGACCTCAGTCACAAGCAAAAAGTGGTTTACAGCCTCACTGAAAAAGGGATTGACCTGCTGCCTATCTTGGTGCAAATTAGCAACTGGAGTTACAAACACCGTCCGGTTGCTGAAAAGTATTTGGGTGACCCCTCGGCGGGTGAGCAGACCGAACCCCAGTAGTGGGACGATATAGCCGAGCAACTGCATAAGACGCACCTGACAGATGATGAACAAGCAGCGTCATGACCTTATTTTGATTTTGGTCACTACGCTGCCTATGTATATAGACGAAGTAAACGGTTTGAGTTTACGGCACCGGAGCGTCCCTAGCTGCTTGACGCGTCACCTTTCGGCGTGTCGCAGTTTACTTTACGCCTACGCTTCTACCAGGGCATCCTCCACCGGCTTCAGCCATGTTGAGAGTAGTGTCTCGGACAGTTTCCACAACCGTTCTTGCGCCTCTTCGTCGTAAGCGACGCGGTTGGCTCGCGCTACCTTTTTGTTGGCGAAGTACTGCCCGGTTACACCCGCAACCTGCGGCGAGGTGGCGAGGTAGAGGCTGGTCTGTGCGCCTTGCGTTGGGGTGAGCGAAGCAGGTTTGAGGACGTTGTGCAGGAGTCTGTTAAAGCCAGTCGTATTGCTGTTGAAGCCCGAATCAACCAAGCCCGGATGCACCGAGTTGCTGGTCATGCCCGACCCCTTCAGACGGCGCGCGAGCGCGTTGGCAAACAGCACGTTCATCAATTTGCTTTGAAAGTAGGCAGGCCAGCCGGAGTAGCGCTTTTCGAACTGAGGGTCATTCCAGTGCACCGTGCCTAAGCGATTCCCGGACGAGGATACGCTCACCACCCGGGCATTTTCGGCAGCCTCCAAGCTGGGGAGGAGCAGATTCGTCAGCAAAAAGTACGTCAGATGATTAAACGCAAAGGTCATTTCAAAGCCGTCCACGGTGGTCTGACGCTCATCGAACAAACCACCGGCATTGTTGACCAAGACCTCGAGTTTTGAGTACTTGGTGCTAACTTCTAACGCGACGCGGCGCACGTCGTCCATACGCGACAAATCGCCGAGAAACAGCTCGAGCGCGTCGTTCTTAGTCTCTGCCCTTATTTCCTCTAAAACTCGTTGACCTTTCGCCGCATCTCTCGAGGTGAGCAGCACGCGGTAGCCCGCTTTAGCCAGCTCGAGGGCAGTCACTTTACCGATGCCGTTGGTTGCGCCCGTGACCAACGCAGTTTTTTGTATTGGAGAACTTGTGAGACTCACGTTGAACTCCTTTGAACCCTGGCATGAGACCCGCTTACTAACCCTGTTTTGTTTTTATGGCTAATCATACCTCTCACCTCAACGAATACTTGCGCCCGCAAGCATCTTACTACTTGTTGCTTGCGGGCGCAAGTATTAGACTGACTAGATGTCGCTTCCCCCTTTTCCTTCTTCAGATGGTGCGTTTTTGTATGGTAAAGACGGTAAAACCGCCTGGTTTGGACTGATCTATGTTCAGGGACAGCTGATTAAAAGGGTAGACAAGGCCATTCGTGCGGAGCATGACCTGCCTCTTTCGTGGTTCGAGGTCATCTTGCGCCTCGCGGGAGAGGACAATTTCGTGTCAATTTCAAGCATTGTCGAAACCGTCAGCCTGAGTTCGAGCCGGGTGTCACGGGTGGTCGAGGGTCTCGAGCGGCATGGCCTCATCAAACGCAGGCAAGGAGAATACGACGCTCGCGTCAGCGAAATCGCCTTAAGCGAAGCGGGTATCGCCTTTTACAAGGCTGCTGACGCGACCCATCGCCGCGTCGTTAATGAGTACTTCCTTGCTAAGCTCTCGGCAGCAGAGGCCGAGGTCATTGCCCAGGTCTGGCGGCGGCTGCTGGGTGAGCCGGGTGTAGGCAAACCAGGTACTGAAAGTTAGCAAGCTACATCACCTCGAGGCTGTTCTGAGCGCACAGTTTGAAACAGTTAGGGCACTGGTGCGCCCCTAGCCGCTTCCATCAAGGCAAACCATTCGGCGCGGTCTAAAGTCACGTCGTCGGCTTTAACCGAATCGGCGATACGCGAGGCTTTGTGCGTCCCTAAAATCGGCTGAATCCCCGCCGGATGCCGTAACAGCCAGCCGAGTGCAACCGCCTCTTTAGTCGTGTTTTTCTGCTCGGCCAGTTCTGCAATCAGCTGGGCGACAGCCCGAACGTTTTCAGGCTCGTCGGGGCCGGGATCAAAGAGGCGTCCGCCCGCGACCGGCGACCACGCCTGCACGGTGATGTCGTGCAGGCGGCAGTACTCTAAGACGCTCTGCGTGTTGGCAAACGTCGCAGTGGGCAAGTTGACCAAGACGCCGTTACTAATCATGTACGAATGTAAAAGGTTAAGCTCGAGCTGATTGACGACCAGCGGCAAATCCAAAGATTTTTTGAGCAGTTCGATCTGCATGGGGCTGTGGTTACTTACGCCAAAGTAGCGCACCATGCCGTTTTTATGCAGGTGTTGCGCCGCCTTCGCCACTTCTTCAGGTTCGACCAGCGGATCAGGTCGGTGAAACGCGAGCAGGTCCACGTAATCCGTGCCAAGCCGCTTCAAGCTGCCTTCAACGACTTTAATCAGATGCTCGGAAGAAAAATCGTAACGTCCCGGTGGGCCGTAGTCAGGGTCGGAACCGATGATGATTCCGGCTTTTTCTTGCAGCACGAGCTTTTCACGCAGGCCGGGATTTTGCTTTAAGGCGTACCCGATCACCTCATCGGATTTGCCCAGCGTATAGATGTCGGCTAAGTCAATATGGTTGATGCCGTGTTCATACGCCGCCGTTAGGAGCGTATTGGCGCGGTCTTTAAGGTCTTGACTGACCGGGGTTTTGTCCCAGCTGCCGCCGATATGCCAGGTACCAAAGGCGATCCGGCTGACCTCGAGGTCGGTTTGAGCAATTTTATAAGTCTTCATCTGTGCTCCAGTCTCGCTCCACCAAGCCCACAATCTTTACCGGTGAAGCAGTTTTGGAGGAGTATACCGCTGCTGAGAATATACAGACCGCGTTAAGTATGGCTGAGCAAGCACAGATACAAAATTGTTTTGAGGAGACAAAAAAAATCGCGCTCATCTCGAACGCTTTGATTCCTTTAGCTTACACCCGTATGCGTTATCTGTCAAGATTATGCACCGTTAACCAAATAAAAGTCTGAATACCTTTTAGAACTTCTGAAGAACATCGCCCTAACCCCGCTTTGACGGCCCTAAACCTGACAAAACGAGTCTTTGACAGGATTTATTAAGACCTTACCTGAACTCGGCCCTAGCTAACGCAATTTGGGAGAACGGTTTCTAACTCCTCTATACGTTACACTGGTCTAATAATTAGCTCTAACCCAGGAGGAGTTTATGCTGAGCCTCGCGTCGTTTGTGGCCGAACACGCCCGCGTTACCCCTGAGCGCACCGCTGTGCGTTTGGGCGACACCACCTATAGTTACGCTCAGCTGGACACGATGGCCTGCGCCGTGGCGAACTACCTCACCGCGCAGGGTCTGCAAGCGGGCGACAAGGTGGCGCTGAGCTGCCCTAACTTACCTTTTTTTCCGGCGGTGTACTACGGCATCTTACGTGCCGGGATGGTGGTGGTGCCGCTCAATGTGCTCTTAAAAGCGCCCGAGGTCAGCTATCACCTTAAAGATTCGGACGCGAAAGCTTACTTCGTCTTTGAAGGAACCGCCGATTTACCCCTGGCGCAGACTGCGGCGGCGGGGTTTGAGAATGCGCCCGAATGCGAACACCTCGTGGTGATGACGGCGGATATGGCCGCGCCGAGCCCGGTAGACGGTGCCGCGACGTTCAGCCAACTGCTGAACGACTACGCGGTACCTTTTGAACTCGTCCCTCGTGAGGCGGAGGATACCGCCGTCATCCTCTACACCTCGGGGACGACCGGCCAACCCAAAGGCGCTGAACTCACCCACCTCAATCTGGTGATGAACGCGGTCGTCAGCTCGAACTTAGTCCATATCGAGGGCTTAGAGGGCAAAGATCAGATTTTCTTGGCGGCGCTGCCACTTTTTCACGTCTTCGGCCAAACGTGCGTGATGAACGCGATGTTTTACCTCGGGGCGCAGATTGTGCTGCTCCCACGTTTTACGCCCGAAGCGGCGCTGAGCACCATGAAATATGCCGAGGTCACGACGTTCGCCGGGGTTCCGACGATGTACTGGGGACTGTTAAACGGGGCGAAGTCGTTTCCTGAGGCTGATTTTACGTCCTTAAAAGCGCAGCTCAAAGCGTGCTTGAGCGGCGGCTCGGCGATGCCCGTCGAGATTTTGCGGCGTTTTGAAGAGGTTTTTGAAGTCGGGATTTTGGAGGGTTATGGGCTCTCAGAAACGAGTCCGGTGGCATGTTTTAACCACTTTGACCGTGAGCGCAAAGTCGGTACCATCGGCCAGTCGGTGTTTGGCGTCGAGGTCAAAATCGTCGGGGATGACGATGAAGCGGTCTCTACGGGTGAAGCCGGGGAGATTGTGCTGCGCGGGCACAACGTCATGAAAGGGTATTACGGTCGTCCTGAAGCGACGTTGGAGGCCATGCGCGGCGGCTGGTTTCATACCGGGGACATCGGGACGATGGACGACGAGGGCTACGTCACGGTGGTAGACCGGCTGAAAGACATGATTATCCGGGGCGGCTTTAACGTCTATCCGCGCGAGGTCGAAGAGGTGCTGATGACGCACCCCGAGGTGTCTTTGGCCGCAGTCGTCGGGGTGCCCGATGAGCAGTACGGTGAGGAGATTCGGGCGTTTGTGGTTTTGGCTGAGGGCGCGAGTCTCACCCCTGAAACGCTCCGTGAGTGGAGCAAAACGCAGCTCGCGTCGTACAAGTATCCGCGCCAGTTAGAGCTGGTTGAGAGCTTGCCGATGAACGCGACGGGTAAGATTTTGCGCCGCGAACTCCGGTCGGCGGCGCAAGCTCCAGTCTAAAGCCGTTCAGTTATACTTCACGCCAGTCGTTGCTGGTGATGTGTGAACCGGCGTGCGGTCCCATCTGGTTCATCCCGCCGTCAACGACCCACGACGCGCCGGTCACGTAGCTCGAGGCGGGCGACGCTAAAAAGGCGATCACGGCGGCGATCTCGCGGGCGTCGCCGGGGCGTCCGAGCGGGACACCGGGCCGTTTGGCCCCGTGCGGGTCTTGGTCGGTCTGATCGGTCATCGGCGTGGCAATTTCGCCTGGGGCGACGGTGTTCGCGGTGATGCCGTAGCGCCCAAGCTCGAGCGCCGCCGTTTTGATCAGGCCACCCAACCCATGCTTGGCCGCGTCATAAGCCGACGACCCGACCCTGGGCTGATGCTCGTGCACGCTCGTTACTGCAATGATGCGGCCCCCGTTATTCGCCGCGACCATCCGCTTCGCGGCCCGCTGAATACAGACGAACGCCCCGTCAAGGTCGGTCATCATCGTGTGCCGCCAGGCGTCGTAGCTCATATCAACTAAAGGCGCACTGTTGCCGGTTCCGGCGTTGTTGACCAAAACGTCTACGCCGCCAAGTTCGTCGGCTAAAGCGTCAATCACGTCGCCGCAAGCGGGCACGTCGGTCGTGTCGAGGTGTTTGACGATAGCCTTGCGACCGAGCGAGCGGACCTCTTCAGCGGTTTCTTGTGCGCCCTGTTCGTCTTCGTGCCAGGTGACGCCGACGTCCATCCCGGCTTGTGCAAGTGCTACCGCAGTCGCTTTGCCAATGCCCGAGTCCGACGCGGTTACAATCGCCGTACATGGATCAAATGCCATACTGCCCCCATTTCGTAGTCGCCCCGGTTATGTGTTGTATAAAAATCGCCGTGGCGCTGACCTAAGGGTGTCTGACTACGGCCTATTTATCTATTGAGCGCCGTACAATTTAACACTTGCTAGGCTCAGTTAGTCCAAAAACGTCTTGAAATGCACTACTAGACGAAAACCCGCACGTTTTTTGTGAGAAGATGATGCAGGGTCCTCGAGCAACACAGCTCACTATTACGCTGATTGACACCCGCCAACCTGTGCCGTAAGCTCTAGCTAAGCGCCCCGGTCGGGGAAGTCCGGTGAAAGTCCGGCGCTGTCCCGCAACGGTAACGTCTCGCTCGTAACAGTTTACGGCGTAGACGAAGCCCGATTACCGACCCTGAGCGTTCCCTAACCCCCGCGCGGACGGAGTGAGGGCGCAGCTCGTCTGAACCGGTACTGCGCCTCCCGCCTGATTCGCCAAGGCTCGAGGAGGCCGCTTGAACGCTACTATTTATGTTTGTATTTATGTCTGGTCCTATGGCGACGCGGCGCACGTTTTCTAAACCTGCTCCCAAAGCTGCGCCGGTACAAAGGTGCCGCTGGACGCCGTTTATCTGGTCGCTCCCTATCCTGCTGGCGGTGCTGACGCTGGCGGCGGGCGTCGGGACGGTGGCGCTCAGTCCTGCCGAGGTTGCGCGGGCGGTGCTGCACGGTCTGACCGGTCAGCTCTCGGGAACGAGCGACGTGATCGTCTGGCAGATTCGTTTACCCCGTGTGCTTTTAGCCGCCCTTGTCGGGGGCTCGCTGGCGCTTTCCGGCGCTGCGTATCAGGGCGTGTTTCGTAACCCTCTGGCCGATCCGTACCTCTTAGGGGTCGCCAGTGGCGCGGGGCTCGGCGCGACGGTGGCGCTCGTGTTCGGTAGGCGTTTACCGTGGTTTAGCAGCGTCCCGGTGATGAGTTTTGTTTTTGCACTGCTGGCCGTGGGTTTGACGCTGATTTTGGCGCGGCGGCGGGGCACCTCCTCATCACTTTCTGGGCCGCTCGTCTCGTTGATTTTGGCCGGGGTGGTGTTGGGCTCGAGCGCCACCGCCCTGACCTCGCTCTTGATGCTCTCGCAACGTGACGACGCCGCGCGCGTCTTGGCGTGGCTCTTGGGCAGTTTCGGACTCTCGAGCTGGGCGCAGCTCGCGTCGGTGTTGCCCTTTGCGCTGCTGGCGGGCGTTGTGACCTTGGCTTCGGCGCAGGGCCTCAACGTCTTAGGGTTGGGCGAGGAGAGCGCCGCCGGGCTCGGACTCCGGGTCGAGCGGTTTCGCGCGCTGCTCATCGTTGCCGCGACCCTTTTGGCGGCGGCGGCGGTCAGCGCAGCGGGGATTATCGGCTTTGCCGGACTGATCGTGCCGCACACGCTGCGGCTGGCGTTCGGCCCGGGTCACCGCACGCTTCTGCCGCTCACCCTCGTTTACGGCGCAGTCTTTATGGTGCTCGCCGACCTCGCCGCGCGCACGGTGATTGCGCCCGCCGAGGTACCAATCGGCGTCGTCACGGCGCTGATCGGCGGCCCGTTTTTTCTCTGGCTCATGCGCCGTAAACTCTGAATGAAGGGTGGATTTACGCGCTTCAGCCGCTTCGCCCAGTTTTTGAGCCCGTGAGACGCCGTAAACGCAGTTCTGGTAAGCTTGTCAACTTCTAACTTCTCCGTCCTCTTTTCTGTAACCCGCTAAAAACGCCTCGAGCCGACGGTCATAAAAGCTCAACAGAACCTAGGTTCTGTTGACGTTTTAAGATGTCCACTGCGATTTTTACTGCCGAACACGGGATTAGTCAGAATTCAGTAGCAAGTAGTCAGAAACTCGCAAACCGTTTTCACTTGTAACGTCCCTCACGAGATCATCTAAGTTTCTCAAGAACAAATGTCAACACAACCTAATACACCAACCTAGTACACCGCCCGTCCGCCCGTCAGGTCGAAGACAAACCCCGTGTTAAAACTTGCCTCAGGCGATAAAATCCAGAGGGCCAGCGACGCCGTTTCTACAACCGTCCCCAGCCGTTTCATCGGGATTTTTGCGGTCATGTACTCGAGCTGTGCCGGGTCTGTGTTCAGGTTGAGGGGGGTGCTGATCACTGCCGGGGCGAGGCCGTTAACGGTAATCCCTGTTTCGGCAAACTCTTTGCCGACCCCTTTGACGAGGCCGATCACCGCCGCTTTCGTCGAGGTGTAACCGACCATGCCGGGGTTGCCGTCTTTACCCGCAATAGACGCCATCAGTAAGATGCGGCCGTAGTTGCGCTTTTGCATCTGCACGAGCGCGTATTTGGTCATTAAAAAGCTGCCGAGCTGATTGACCCGCACCACCCGCATGTACGTGTTCGTATCGTAGTCCGTGATGTTGGTCGCGGTGGCCCCGGCGATACCGGCACTGTTAAACATGACGTCAAGCCGACCGTGCGTTTGGGTGAGGGCCTCGAGTTCCGTTTTGACCTGCGCTTCGTCGGTGATGTCTAGGGGTAAGCTCGAGACCGAGCCGTGGCCCTCTAGTTCTGTCAAGGTAGCTGTAAGCGCGCCTTGGTCACGGTCGGCAATCACGACGTGCGCGCCTTCACGCGCTAAACGTGACGCCACCGCCTTGCCGATGCCGCTTGCGCCGCCGGTCACAACCGCCACTTGGCCGCTGAACCGCCCTGCAAAGATGCCTGTCGTCGCTGTCTCTGTATCTGTCATCTCTTCACCAATCCGTAACGGAACCGTCCGCGAGGCGAAACTGCGGCGTTTCCCACGAGCCGTCGTAGAGCTTGTCCTCGAGCGCGTCTTCGTCTAGTTCAATCCCCAAACCCGGTTTGTCAGACACCGCGATGTAGCCGTCAACGATCTCAAAAGGTTCTTTGAGGTAACCCTCGCCCAGCGTAAAGTGCTCTTGCGCTAAAAAGTTGGGGATGCAGGCGTCGAGTTGCAAGGACGCCGCCAGCGAAATCGGCCCGAGCGGGCAGTGCGGCGCGACGGCGGCGTAGTAGCACTCGGCCATCGCCGCAATTTTACGCAGCTCAAAGATGCCGCCCGCGTGCGAGATGTCGGGTTGCAAGATCGCCGCCGCCTGTTTCTCCAACACTTCCCGAAAGGCCCATTTAGTAAATAACCTCTCGCCGGTGGCGATAGGGATGCTTGTACTCCGGGCGACGCGGGCCAACTCGTCTACGTTTTCCGGGAGCACGGGCTCTTCGATAAATAAGGGGTGCGAGGGCTCGAGCGCCTGCGCCAGCCGAATAGACATCGCGGGGCTGCAGCGTCCGTGAAAGTCAATCCCAATGTCAATGTCCGGCCCGAGCACCTCCCGTAATCCTGCAAAGTGCGCCGCGACCGTCTCGACCTTCGCGGGCGTATCAACGATGTTAAAGCCTTCTTTCAAGCCGACCTTGTACACCGTAAACCCACTCTCACGACTGACCTGCGCGAGCTCGATGTAGTCGCCGTAACTCTCGGCGCTGAGCCAGCCGTACATGCGGATTTTGTCGCGGACCGCGCCGCCTAAAAGTTTGTACACGGGTACGCCCAGCTCTTTGGCGGTGATGTCCCACAGGGCGTGTTCGATGCCGGACAAGGCGCTCGTCAAAATCGGGCCGCCCCGGTAAAACTGTCCCCGGTAGATGGCCTGCCAGTGGTGTTCGATGCGGCGCGGGTCTTGCCCGATCAGGTAACGTCCGATTTCGTGAACCGCCGCCGCGACCGTTTGCGCGCGCCCTTCGACGATAGGCTCACCCAACCCGACGATGCCCGCGTCGGTATGAACCTTTAAGAAGAGCCAGCGGGGGCGGACGAAGATGGTCTCGAGTTGGGTGATTTTCACTTTGGACTCCTGGTAGTTCGTATGGTTTATATTTCATATGGCTCACTCGGCAAAGCGGGCGCTGGTGCCGCCGTCAATCACGATCTCTGTGCCGGTAAGATAGCGCGCCTCGTCACTCGCCAAAAATGCCACCAAGTTGCCGACGTCTTCAGGCTCACCGATACGGCCGACGGGGAGGCTCGAGCGCACCTTTTCCCGCGCCGCTTCGGGGTCTTTTGCGTCGGCAAACCCCTGCAACACCGCGTCGGATAAAATCCAACCGGGACTCACCGCTACTACCCGGATACCCTTGTTGCCCCAATCGAGCGCCAAGCTTTTCGTCAGCCCGACCAGCCCTGCTTTGGTCGCGCTGTAAGGGAACATGTTATAGGTCGTAAGCGTCGCGTGGACGCTGGCGATGTTGATGATGACGCCGCCGCCCCGAGAGACCATTTCAGGTAACGTGTATTTGCAGAGGAGCCACGCGCCCTTGAGGTCAACGGCCATCCCGCTGTCCCACTCTTCGCTCGTCATCTCGGCGGCGTTGTAGGCGAGGTTGCGCCCGGCGTTGTTGACCAAAATATCGAGCCCACCAAACTCTTTGGCAACTTGGACTGCCGCTGCAACTTCGGTTTCCTGACTGACGTCGGTTTGTACAAAGACCGCGTTTGCTCCCGTAGCCTGCAGAGTTTGCGCGGCGGCTTCTCCCGCGTCGGCGTCAATCTCTGCCAGCACGACCGCCGCGCCTGCCTGGGCCAATCGCACGGCGATAGCCTTGCCAATCCCGCGCCCTGCCCCGGTCACTAACGCGACTCGTCCTGCTAACGACCGGCTCACAGTGACCGCAGCGGCAACCCCGTCGCCGCTTCAATAGTAAGCAACCGGTTGTACTTGGCGAGGCGTTCGGACTGCTGGATTGACCCCACCTTGATGAAGTCGCCCTGCCAGCCCACCGCTAGGTCAGCGAGCCAGTCATCCTCGGTTTCGCCGCTGCGGGCACTGACGACGACCTGCCAACCGTGTGACCGGGCCAAAGTAAGCGCCTCGGCAGCTTCAGTCAGGGTGCCGATCTGATTGACCTTTAAGAGCAGCGCGTTGGCAGCTTCGGCGTCAACAGCTTGTTGAATACGCGCCGGATTGGTACAGAGCAGGTCGTCACCTAAAACGAGAACATCGTGACCTACAGCGGCCTGTAACGCTGTCCAGTGCGCCCAGTCTTCCTCGGCAAGTCCGTCCTCGAGACTGACAACTGGGTAGTCACGGAGCCAGGTTTGCAGCTTTGAGACCATCTCCGCCCCGGTCAAGCTTTTGTTGCTCAGCCGGTACCAACCGTTTTCGTAAAAGTGGCTCGAGGCCACGTCGAGGGCGAGGGCCACATCTTCGCCGGGTCTGAGACCGGCTGCTTGAATTGCCGCTACCGCGTCTTCAATCATCGCTTCTTCGCTCCCGAAGTCGGGTGCGAGACCCCCCTCGTCAGCTTTAAGTGGCCGTGAGTGGTACTTGGTTCGGACGAGCTGAACCGCACTTTGCACCACGGCGTAGGTCATCTCTAACGACTCGGCGACGGTTCCAGCTGACTGCGGCACCAGCAAAACATCTTGAATCACGACCTGACCCCCCGCGTGTTTGCCGCCGCTAAAGAGGTTGACTGTAAGGCGTGGGAGAAAGTCGAGCCGCGTACCTGCCAGCTTAGCGAACTGCTCATAAAGCGGTTCTGACCGCTCTAGAGCTTGTGCCCGTGCGAACGCCAGCGAGACGCCGAGAATAGCGTTCGCCCCAAGCCGCGATTTGTGGGGTGTACCGTCGAGCTGAATAAGGTGACGGTCCAGGTCGGCCTGGGTCGCAAACGTTTTACGGCTGACGCTCCTGAATATCTCACCGTCAACGTTTTGAGCAGCTTTGCGGCACCCCAAGCCGCCGTAACGCCTGTCGCCGTCACGGAGTTCCAACGCTTCAGCGCGTCCGGTAGACGCACCCGACGGCACCGACGCAGTTGCAGAAATGCCGCTCGAGAGTTCACACGTCACCTGAACGGTCGGGCGTCCCCGGCTGTCTAAAATCTCTAACGCGTGTAGACTCGTAATCTCAAACACGCGTCAGCCCTGCGGTAAAACGAGACACGAGTTGGGAAACAGTCCGTGGTTGATCGTTCATCAGCTCGACCACGACCTCCTTTTGGCGCTGTTTTTCCCCTTTGCTTAAATACTCGAGCGGCGAACGCCCCGCGACGCGGGCCAAGAGGCAGCCGAGCGTGTGCCTTACGGCGTAGGGCTCGAGCGCTCCGGCAAAGGGAACGTCACCCAGTGCATTTTGGTAGTGCGCCCAAAAATCCAGCGTTGCCTGCCCAAACGCAGTCCTCGAGTCCGGCAGATGATGCGCTTTACTCAGCAGATGCGTCATCCCGAAACCCAGATCGAAGGCGGGATCGCCGAAGTGAATCACTTCGTGGTCTAACAAGATCAGCTTGTCCCGGTAAACCAGTACGTTTTTAGGGCTGTAGTCGCCGTGGACCAGGGTCAGTAACCGGTTGCGGGTGTCCTCAACGAGCACGTGTAAAAAGTCGGCGGCTTCAGGAACCTGTTCAGCGGCGTAAAGGTAGTAGGGCTCGAGCCGTAAATTCTTAAAATACTGCCTGTCGGCAAACATTGCGGCGACCTCTCCCGACCGCTCATTTTCCAAAAAAGCGTTGCGGTGAACGTGTCCCAAAAGGATGGCAAACTGCGCGACGTGCTCACCTTTTACGTCGCCCTGTAAGAGCACCGTCTTCCAGTTTTCATGAGGTTGAGCCACGGCTTGCATCGCCAAAACATGCTCGGTTTCGTCTTCAAAGACGAGCGGTGTGATGCTGCCCGGCGGGGCGTAACGGGCCAAAGCTTGCATCCCCAGCGCCTCGTAGTGAATCCGCTCAGGGCTGCTAAACCAGTCTACGGCGACGCGCAGCTTTGCCAGAGCTTGCTTTAACACCCACGCTTCTCCCTCGGAACGCTCCAAGAGCACGGTCCGGTTCGATACGCCGCCTTTCAGTACCGTCATCGTCATTTTTACGCCCGACTTGGTAACGCCGCGCCCGAACAGATACTCGCGCAGCTCCTCGGGACGTTCGATGTCTATCATCTGGTGCCTGTCATCTACACCTCGGCTCGAAAGGTATTGGTCAGGCGGCCCAGCTTTTCAATCTCGACCGTGACCTCATCGCCCGCTTTAAGCCAGATTGCCGGGTCATCGCCGAAGATCACGCCTTCAGGGGTTCCGGTCAAGATCACGTCGCCGGGTTCCAGGGTCAGATAGCGGCTGATATAACTGACAAGTTGTTTTGTCGAAAAAACCATGTCGGCGGTGCTCGAGTCCTGCCGCAGCTCACCGTTTAACCAGCAGCGAATCCGCAAGGCGTCCGGGTCGCCTACTTCGTCGGCTGTTACCAGATACGGCCCCAGGGGTAAAAAGCCGTCCAAGGTTTTGCCGAGCAGCCACTGTCCGGTCAACATCTGCAGATCGCGCGCGCTCAGATCGTTGCCGTTACAGTAGCCGAACACGTAGTCGTGCGCCTCACCTTCGCTGACGTCTTTGGCACGCCTGCCGATGACGATAGCAAGTTCAGCTTCGTAATCCGCTTGCTTCGTAACTTCGGGAAGGGTGATGACGTCTCCGTTTCCGGCGAGCGCGTTGGCATATTTGGAAAAGAGGATCGGGGTTTGAGGAACGGCCATCCCCGCTTCGGCGGCGTGGCGGCGGTAGTTGAGGCCGACGCAGACGATTTTGCCCGGATTGGGTACACAAGGAGCGAGGGTTAAGGTCGCCTCGTCTAAGAAGTCGGTTGCCCCAGCTACAAAGGTTTCTAACGCGGTTTGGGCTCTGCTCCCACCTTGCAGCAACGCCAGCACCGTTTGCGGCACCCCTTCAGGCGCGCTCACCGTTTCCACGACGCCGTTTTCCGTCTGCACAGCTAGACTGTGATCTTGTAAACTCAGTAATTTCATCGTTTCTCCTTTGGAACAAGCCCTTTACGGCGAGCTAACGCTTTCTCGTGCAATGTATTTTGTGGGCACGCACCGCTCGAGCTTTTCGCAACATCTGCGGCTTCGACTTGAAGACGGTACGGCTGAGGAGTTGCTCTTGTACGCGGTTACCCAGCTGTTTGGCGTTATGGATGAGGGCTTGTTTGTCAACCTTTCAAAGCTTGTATTTAAGTGACACTGACTGTGGGGAAGTTAGACAAGACTGTCGGGTACCAGCGCCATAAGCTTTCGTAGCCAAATCAGATTGCAAGCCAGCTAAAATGCAGCCGCTTTCAGTGCGCGAGAATACCTCCGCTAATCGACCTTTGATGGCGGGTATCATATATGATATTTAGATGAAACGTCAACCAAGCAGATGGCAAGATACTTACCCAGCCGAAAAGATAGGAGAAGTCAAGGGCACAAAAAGTAAAAATGTTTTGGTTTACGGCTATCTACATACCATGATCCTTAAAGGTAAGTTGGTACCGGGTTCGCGTGTAACGGCCGACCAGATTGCAGCGCAGCTCGGCGTTTCTCCTATTCCGGTGCGTGAAGCACTTTTGCGGCTCGAGGCCGAAGGGTTCGTGACCCTAGAGCCTTACGTCGGGGCAAAAGTCACCGAGCTGCGCGAGAGTGAAGTGCAAGAGGTGTTTGGCCTTTTAGGGTCGCTCGCGCTGATCTGTGGGCGTTCGGCGTGTTTACGGCTTAGCGACGCCGACCTAATCCGGATTGAAACACTTTTAGCAGATATGGAAAACTGTGCTTACGACCCTGAAGCGTGGTCTTTACGCAACAAAGAACTGCACCTTTTTATCGGCGAAAAGTCCGAGCACAAGTTGGCCCTGAGGATGCTGCGATTGGCGCTCGACCATTGGGACAGGTTGTGGCGGCATTTTTTAGAAGAGGTCTTTTCTCAGCGTATCCCCGCGGCTCACGCCGAGCACGTGCAGATGTTGGCCGCCTTTAGGGCGCGCAGCCCCAAACGACTTGAAGAGGTCGTTCGCGTTCATAACGAAAAAGCCTTACACGCCTATCTAACTCACCTCGCAACTAACTCAGCACAGACGCTGCAGCCTACCCCTGACTAAAAACGTTGTAACTACGATCAAGTAGCAGGTATCATCTGGTCGGCACCGCTCTCCCGCCGATTTTTACCGATTAGCACGTACTTTCTGAGATGATGACTGTGGCAATCTCTTTTGGAAATGCTGAAGGAATCCCAGCAGCGACTTGTAGATGATCTTATACCGGTCTCGGCGACCGTAAAAAGAGGCGGATACGACCCTTAAAGACTGCTCGACTCGAGTCCGTAACCTCGGATTAACTAGGGAGTTTCTTGTACGGGGTAGCTGCCTCGGTAGCCGGATTATCCCGGTCGGTCGCGCGTCTAAACATATTTCAGGTAACGCGCTTTGACCAGCTCGAGCACCTCGGCCCCGGGCTTTTGCCACAGAGCTTCGTTAAAGATTTCGCACTCGATAGGGCCGGTGTAACCGGCGTCTTCGGCGGCTCCGCGCAGGGCGCGAAGCTCGATCCAACCGTCGCCCATCATGCCGCGGCCGTTAAGTACGTCGGGCAAAGGGGTAACCCAGTCGCAGATGTGAAACCCCAAGAGGTGGGGCTGCGCCTTGGCAATCTCGTGATAGACCTCGGGGTCCCACCACACGTGAAACGTATCAACAATGACGCCGATGGGCACCGTCAGCTCGGGAAAGTCAGCATTAAGTTGTGTTGCGAGGGCGTTGGCCTGCGCGAGCGTGCAGATGACGTTACGGTCGGCGCAGTACAGCGGGTGCAGAGGTTCGATGTCTAGTTTGACCCCGAGCTCAGCCGCGTAGGGAACGACCTCAGCAACGCCGTCATAAACCATCTGCCGCGCCGCCCCCAGGTCTCTGTCAGGCAAGCCGCCGCAGACCAGCACTAAAGTGTCCGTACCGAGAACCGCAGCTTCGTCAACTGCGCGAAAGTTGTCGTCAATCCGCCGCCGCCGTTCTCGGGAGGACTTTGCCGGAAACATGCCGCCGCGACACAGACTCGAGACCCGTAACCCCGCCGCTCGTACCAGTCTGGCACTCTGCTGCACGCCTTGCTCGTGTACCTTATCGCGCCACAAGCCGATCCAGCCGAGCCCCGCTGCGGCGCAGCCTTCCACAGCTTCTTTGAGCGTCCACGGTTTCGTGGTGTACTGGTTTAACGAGAGCCGTGACAAGTCTGGACGCTCACCCATGAGCCGCCCTTGTGCGCTGCAAGAAAGTGGTCATTCGCTCCGCCGCCAGCTCCGGGCGCGCCAGCACACCGGCTTGGTCGGCAAGCTTAAAGAGTTCGGCCAGGTGAGGCGTGGTGCGGACGGCCTCGAGGCCCCCCACCACCTTAAATTGGTCTTGGTAACCGTTCAGATAGGCGAGGAAGACGAGGCCCGTTTTGTAGTGATAGGTCGGCGCTTCAAAGATGTGCCGCGCCAGCGGTACGGTCCGCGCTAAGAGCGCGTCGTAACGCGCTACGTCGCCCGCGTCAAGCGCGTGTAGGGCCGCTGCCGCAACAGGAAAGATCGCGTCAAAGATACCCAGCAGTCCGTGGCTGTAGCCCTGCTCGTCCCCCTTGATCAGCACGTCGTAGTTAAAGTCGTCGCCGGTATAGAGCTTGACGCCCGGCGGCAGCTTGCGCCGCAACGTCACCTCTTTGTCGGCGTCTAAAAGAGAAATTTTAATCCCGTCAACCTTGTCTCGGTGCCCTTCGATCAGGCTGAGGCAGGTCTCCATCGCTTCTTGCAAGTCGGGTGAGCCCCAGTAGCCCTCGAGGGCCGGGTCAAACATCGCCCCAAGCCAGTGGAGGATGACCGGTTGCGACACCTGTGAGAGGATACGGCTATAGACTGTTAGGTAATCGTCGGCGTGCTCCGCAGTCGCGGCTAAAGCGCGGCTCGCCATCAAGATAAGCTGTCCGCCTCTTGCCTCGATAAACTCACACTGTCTTTCATAGGCGGTAGCCACGTCGTCTAAGCTGAGGTTGTCATAGGTCTTCAGCTGGTCGGTTCCCGCACCGCAGGCGATACGCCCGCCGACGCTTCTGGCTTCTATCAGCGAGCGGCTGATGAGTTCTTGAGCCACCGGCCAGTTCAGCCCCATGCCGCGCTGCGCCGTGTCCATCGCCTCGGCGACCCCGAAACCGTAAGACCAGAGGTGGTGGCGGTACCTTAGAGTGGCGTTCCAGTCGAGAACGGCGGGCTTACCGGGGCCGTTATCAGCCTCTGGGTCGGCGACCACGTGCGCCGCAGCGAAGAGTATCCGGCTCCGAAACGGCTCCTCTACGGGTAGCGGTGCTGAGCTGCCTGAAAGCTGATAGCGTTCAGACGCACCACCCGGTTTAGGAAGCTGTACCGTCGTCACGGTGCTCCCTCCGCAGACAAAGCCGCGGCTAATTCGGGAACCTCGAGCCAGCGCCGCTCTTTCCACGATCTAAGTCCGAGTTCGGCGAGCTGGACCCCTTTAGCCCCTTCTAGTAAGGTATGGTCAAAGGGCGTGTCGCAGACAACGTGGGTCAAAAACAGCTCCCACTGCGTCTTAAACCCGTTGTCGAAGTTGGTGTTGTCAGGAACGACCTGCCAGTCGCCGTAAAAGTCAATCGCGTTGGGAACGTCCGGATTCCAGGTCGGTTTGGGGGTTACGCTGCGGTGCTGTACCCGGCATTCTCGCAGTCCGGCAACGGCGCTCCCTTCGGTGCCGTCAACTTGAAAGCTGACCAACTCATCGCGGTAAACACGGGTACACCATGACGAGTTGATCTGCGCGACGATACCGCCCCCGAGTTCAAACATCGCGTAAGCGGCGTCGTCGGCGGTCGCGGCGTAAGGTTCGCCGGCCTCGTCGTAACGCTCACCGATATGGGTTGCCCCCAGGCACAGCACCGAACGTACCGGGCCGAAGAGGTGATCTAACACGTAGCGCCAGTGGCAGAGCATATCGACGATAATGCCGCCGCCCTCAGCTTTACGGTAGTTCCAGCTCGGGCGCTGCGCGGCTTGCCAGTCCCCTTCAAAAACCCAGTAACCGAACTCGCCGCGGACCGACAAAATACGTCCGAAAAAGCCGCTGTCAACTAGCCTCTTAAGTTTCAAAAGTCCTGGAAGAAAGCGCTTGTCTTGAACTACCCCGTGTTTGATTCCGGCAGCGTCGGCGAGGCGGACCAGCTCGAGCGCGTCTGCGAGCGTCTCGGCAACCGGTTTTTCGGTGTAGACATGTTTCCCGGCAGCGATCGCCTGTTTGAGGTTGGCGGCGCGGTGCTGCGTTAAAACGGCGTCGAAGTAGACGCTGTTAGCAGGGTCCGCTAAACACGCGTCGAGGTCGGTACTCCAGCGCGTCACCCCGGTTTCAGCGGCGAGCTGCTCGAGTTTAGCCTCACTGCGTCCGACGAGTACCGGGTCGGGGAGCAGCTTATCTCCGTTTGGCAGCGCCAGCCCACCCTGATCTATCAGCGCCTTGACCGACCGGAGCAAGTGCTGATTTTTGCCCATCCTGCCGGTCACGCCGTTCATGACGATCCCGATTCGCTCCTCAGCCATGAGTCCTCGTCCGGTCGGCCGCTCTCTGGGCCGTCAAAGCCAGTTCTGCCGCCTTAAACGTATGGGCCTGCGTCATCGCCTGTTCTGTGCGGTTAAGGCAGTCCAAGATAAGCTCACCGAAAAAGGGAAAGCCGACCTTTCCTGCGACCGGCACATGGTATTCGTCTTCCGACGTAACCAGATAAAGGTGGTCTTTACTTCCCTCACGGGCCACGTCGGTGTGTTTGCGCAGCTCGAGCGTCCCCTCGGTGCCGAGGACGAAAAGACGCCCGTCGCCCCACGTGCTTAAGCCCTGCGGCGTAAACCAGTCCACCCGGAAGTAGTTCGAGGTGCCGTTGTCGGCGACTAAGCTGGCTTCGCCGAAGTCCTCGAGCTCTAGATACTCAAGGTGCGCGAAGTTTTCGACTCGGGCGTTGGTTACAGCTGCGTCTTCTGCCCTACTGTAGAAAAGAAACTGTTCGATCTGATGACTGCCGATGTCGCAGAGAATTCCCCCATAGTGCTCTTTTTTATAAAACCAGTCCGGCCTGGGCGTCTGGCCTATTTTGTGAGGTCCCAAACCGAGCACCTGAAGCACGTGGCCGATGACCCCCTCACCGATGAGCTGACCGGCAAACACTGCACTCTCGACGTGCAGGCGCTCGCTGTAATAGACCAGGTGCTTTTTGCCCGTCTCGGCAACCTTTTGCCGCGCCGCCTCGAGCTGCGCGAAGGTGGTAAAGGGCGCTTTGTCTACAAAATAATCTTTGCCCGCGTCCAGCACCCGGAGGTCGAGCGCGCCCCGTTGGTCGGGAATGATCGCGGACGTGACCAGCTTGAGCTCGGGATCGTCGAGAATAGTAGTTTCGTCCGCCGCAATGTCAACGTCGGGAAACCGTCCCTTAAACGCCGTCGTTTTAGCGGGATCAGGGTCAAAAACAGTGCGAAGGGTTCCCCCGGCTTGGATCAACCCTTCGCACTGCCCGTAGATATGACCGTGGTCAAGGCCGATGGCTGCGAACGGAAACTCCCCGGGTTCGCATACGGGCTCAGGCGGTCCTAAAGGCTCGAGCGCCGAAGGCAGACAGCTCATACGGCCATCCGACCGTTCATCGCGCCGTAAAAAGGATCACCAACCCCGATAGAGCCGCGCGCGACCGTTCGTCCGGTTAACGCGGACTTGTAGAGGCTGGCGATAAACTCGAGCGTCTGCCTCGCGCCTTGACCACTGGTCAGCGGACGCGTTCCTTGTCTGAAACAAGCAACCATATAACTGACTTGAGCATGGTGAAGGGTCGGGGCTTCTACCGGTAGTTGCCATTCACTGTCGTCAGGGGCACCTTCGGGCCGGGTAAACGTCCAGTCGCTGTTGCGAAAATTATGGAGGTGCTCGAGCTCGACCGTGGCCCGTTGAAAGTCGAGCCTCAGGTAGCTCTCCTGGCGCGGCGAAACCACCGAGGTGACGACCGAGCCCAGCGCACCGTTTTCAAACTCGACCAGTGCCAGCGATACGTCTTCAACCTCGATGTCGTGGTCGAGGGTACCGATCTTGGCCGTAACGTTGTGCCAAGGACCGTAAAGCCAGAGAAACAGGTCTATGGCGTGAATCCCGTGTCCCATCGTGCAGCCTCCCAGTTCGCTGGCCCAGGTTCCTCGCCACGGCACCGCGTAGTAGGCGTCGTCACGAAACCAGGTGGTTTGGCAGAGACCCAGCAGGGCGCGCCCCAACGCACCGGCGTCAATGAGCTTTTTAAGGTGCTGTGCGCCCGAACCAAACCGCCACTGATACACGCTGCTACAGAAGTTCCCGGTCCGCGCCTCGGCGTCGGCGATCAGGTCGAGCTGCTCGAGCGACGCGACCAGCGGCTTTTCGCACAACACCCAAGCTCCCCCTTCGAGGCAGGCCACAGTGAGCTCGGCGTGAAGCTGCGGCGGCGTACAGATGTGAACGAGGTCGGGCGTCTCCCGCGCCAACATCTCGTGCGTGTCGGTGTAAGTCTCTGGAATCCCGTACTTACCGGCAAAGGCTGCGGCAGCTTGCTGATTGACGTCGGCGGCTGCGACCAGCTCGACGCGTTCACGCTCGTGCAACAGGGCTTCAGCGTGAACATGCGCAATACCGCCGGTGCCGACAATGGCGGCGCGGAGTTTCGTCATGAGCGACTTGCTTGCTGCGAACCAAAAAGTATCAACTTGAAGCTCCTGCTTTCGTTCGGCGGCGTCCAACGACCTTCTGCGGTCGCCGTGCAGATTTTTTTAGGCGTTCCCTGCACTAGCCGTTACCTTGAACGCTGCCGTCGAGCTCGAGCGTAGCCGGGTCGAAATAACGGTTAAGGGTGCCGCAAAACCCAGGTGTCTGGTAAGCCCCGGCAGAGATGGAAAAATGCTTTGCCCCGGAGAGATACCTGACGTCCCCTGCTCTTAGCGCGCCCAGATGAGCCAACGACAGCTCCGCTTCTGCCAACGCACCGTTCCTGACGATGTCGCCCCAACCCTCTTGCAGCTTTTTCGTTCGCTCGTTGGCCGTTCTATAAAAACCGTCAAGCGCCCGTCGCCCGGCCTCACGGCTCTGCGCAAACGCTGCTGCAAGCTCGAGAAACCCGGTGACGCCGCGGTCACGACGACGGTAAGCATCCTCAAAAGAAGAAACCGTCATCGCCCGGGTGTACGCCTCGTCACTTTCCAAGATGGCGTGTTCAAAACAGACGACGTTATCCCCTCGCTCGGGCAGCCCACTGTTTTGCATCGTGATTAACAGCTCGAGGTCGCCGCTCGGGTTGAGCAAGCGGTGAATCGTTCCGGGGCTAAAAATCAGCGCGGTGTGGGGCTCGAGTTCAACTTTGGCAAAGCCTTGCGCGTCAATCAGCTCCACTGCGCCGCTGCCTGAAAGCACGAAGTACATCTCGCTGCACACAAAGTGAACGTGGGGCGTCCCGCCGCGCTGCCCGTCGGGGGCCACGGTGTCGTAGACCTTTAAGCGTGTTACCAAGGTCCCGCCGGGCATTCGTAAGGATGCTGTAGACGGTGTGGGTACGAATGTATTTGTCAGCATGACCTGCTGAGCTTTCTGCCCTGAAGCGGTGACGAACGCCTCTTATCAGGCGTAATGGTCAAAGTCTCGACCGAGTTTAGACCAAGTTTAGGTCAGTATCGGCGTGAAGCTCGAGGGGTAGCCCCCTCGAGTCAGGCTGATGTTACTGAATGATGCCGGATTCCGCAGCCGCCTGGTTCGCTTCGGCGGTGTACTGCTCGAGGCCGATGCCGTTTAACGTTGCCACGTAGTCGTCCCATTCGTCGAACGATTTTTGACCGAGCATAAACTGCAGTTCGGTCGCAGCGATGGTGCGCTGCAAATCAGCAGCGATCACCGGCGAGGCGGGCGGAACGGCAGCAAAATCGGTCACGTCGGTTTTAGGATAGTCGTACGAGCGTTTGAGCAAGGTGCCTGTATCAATCGTCTCACCGTTGCTGTGCTCGGTCACGAGGGCGTAACGGCTCTGCAACTCTTCGTCGTTCCCCTTGTACGACCAGCCGACCAGCTGCCGCTGAATAATACACGCGTTTTCATTGTTCTGGATGATTTTACCCGTTTCGTCGCGGTGCCAGCATTCGCCTTTCGGCCCGTACGAGGTCGGGTAGTAGCCGTCCGTGGCCATCCACTCGAAAAGTTTGGCAATGGCCTCGCCTTTGCCCGCGTCAATGGCCTTTTGCGACACGGCAAAGATGTTGCCGTGTCGCGCGTACGTCGCGCCCGCGCTCGCCCCGTCCGGGCCGACGGGCGGGTTGATCACGGCAAGTCTTCCGGTCGGATTGATTTCGGCGAAGTAGGGATAGTTACCTACGCAGTAGGTGGCGCACCAGTCGTCAACAAATAAGCCGATGCGACCGGCTTTCCACTTGTTGTTGAAATCGGTGAACTTTTGCGCTTGCCAGTCGGGGTCCATCACGCCGGCAGCGACGACTTGGCTGATAAACTCGAGGGCTTGCCGCCGCTCCGGGCTCGTGGCGACCGGCGTCAGCTGTCCGTCTCGAACCTGCCACGCCCCGAGTGCGTCAAACGCCCCGAATAGGGGGTCGAGCCCTCCGTAGGTGCCGTTGTCGTTGACGAAAGCCGACCAGCTGTAGGTGTCGTTGCGACCGTTTCCGTCGGGGTCTTGAGTGGTAAACGCCTTCATCACCTCGAGGTATTCGCCCGTTGTCTGGGGTGTCTCGAGGCCGAGTTTGTCAAGCCAGTCCTGACGAACCGACACAAACGGTTTGTAGGGAAAAGCCGTCTGGGTAACGAGGCCGTACTGGGTACCGCCGAACGTACCGATGGGCGCTAGCGCGGTGACATCATGGTCTTTGACGTAGTCGGGCATGTCTCCGAGTAGCGGCCCCCAATCGCCCAAGAGACCCTGCGGTGCTAACTGCGCGACGTCTTGTGGCGTGACAAAAAACAGGTCGGGCAAGTCGTTGGCTCCGGCGCGGGTCGTCAGCACGGTCCCATAACTGCCGCCTAACACCCACGAGATGTTGACGTCGATATCTAGGTCTTCTTGTACTTTTTTGGTCCAGTACCATTCAGGCGGCGGCTGCCCGACCTCAGCGGAGTTGACCCCCGACATAAGCTCAATCTCGGTTTGAGCTGCGGCGTAAAACCCGAACGTCAACCCTATAAAGCTAGCCAGTATTCCAACAGACTTCTTCACGTGTTTCTCCTTTTTGAGAGCGTAAGTAGCTCGAGTTTAGTAGCGTTTCAAGACCAAAGTTAAGGTGTGACCTGTTAGGGCGTCGCTATCACCTCCTCTCGGCGCGACTACGCAGCGGTTACTCTTTGACCGAACCCAACAAGACCCCGGAGGTAAAATGCCGTTGCAAAAAGGGATAGACGATCAAGATGGGGATCGTGGTGAGAACCACCGCGGCCATTCTCAGCGACTCGGGCGGCGCAATGCGGTCAGCGTCTACAGGGACGTAGTTGTTGATGCTGCCCGCCGTTAAGATTTGCCGCAGCACAACCTGGAGGGGCTGCTTATCAGCCTGGGTAATAAATAAGATCGCGTCAAAAAAGCTGTTCCAGTGACCGACCGCATAAAAAAGCCCGATAGTTGCCAAAATAGGCTTGGAAAGCGGTAAGACAATCCGCCAAAACACCTGCAAATCTGAAGCGCCGTCAATCCTGGCCGCGTCTTCAATCTCACCGGGAATGTTTTGAAAAAACGATTTCATGACGAGCAGGTTAAACACGCTGATCAGGTTGGGGAGCATAAGCGCCCAATAGGTATTCATCAGCCCAAGGTCTTTGACAACCAGGTACCTAGGTACAAGCCCGCCGCTAAACAGGGCTGTAAACAAGACGAAGAGTAGGAGCGGTGAGCGCAAACGAAAGCGTTTTTTGGCCAGCGGGTAGGCCATAAGCGTGGTCGCCACAAGATTAAGAAAGGTGCCGAAAGTGGTGATGTAAACGCTGACTAGAAAAGCCCTCGGCAACTGCCAAGAGCTGAGGAGCTGCTGATAGGACTCCAAAGTCATCTTGGCCGGTGAGATAAAAAGGCTGCCACCCGTACGCGACCAGACGTCGAACGGGGTAAGTGAGATCATGACCAGATACCAAAGTGGGATGATCACTGCGAGGCTAATTAAGATCAGCGTGATCCAGACGCCCACATCCCATAACTTCTCGCCTAAACCTACGCTTTCTAGCATGCGGTTTCTCCTTTAAGTGTAAACGTCCTCGTCGTTGCGGGCGTCGTCACCAGATTCCCGTGCCGGTATAACGTTTGGAGGCCCAGTTCGCCGCCACGATCAGAAAAAAGCCGATGACCCCCTTGAACAGGCCGACCGCTGCCGCCAGCGAGAACTGAAAACCTTGCACACCCGTCCGGTAAACCCAGGTGTCGATGATGTCCCCAACGCCGTAGACTGAGGGGCTGTAGAGGATAAACACCTGCTCGAAGCCTGCGCTCAGGAGGTTGCCTATGTTGAGCATGGTGACGGGAAGAATGCCGGGTAGACTGATGTGCCGAATACGCTGAAACCGGGTTGCGCCGTCTACTGCCGCAGCTTCATAAAGGCTCGGTGAAATACCCGTAAGTGCGGCTAGATAGATGATCGCGCCCCAACCCGCACTCTTCCAGATTTCAGACGTCACCAGCACCGTACGAAACCAGGTAGGTTCAACCAAAAAGTTAATGGGGTTACTTCCGAGGTCAACCAGCGCCTTGTTGAGTAACCCCGTAGAAGGCGATAAAACCGTCTGCAAAACGTCGTAGATTACAATCCATGACAAAAAGTGGGGTAAGTAAATAATGGTTTGCACAGCATTTTTGAACAGCCGCACGCGGACTTCGTTGATAAGGATCGCCATACCGACGGCAGGCAACAGGCCAAAAACGAGTTTGTAAACACTGATAAGCACCGTGTTGATCAGTACGTTGGTAAAGTACGTGCTTTGAAAAATAGTTTGAAAGTTTTGAAAGCCGACCCAAGGACTACCGCTAAACCCTTTGAGTACCTAATAATTTTTGAAGGCAATAATAGCGCCGTACATCGGATAGTACTGAAAAACGAGAAAATAGACGGTGCCGGGTAAAACCATGAGGTAGAGGATGTAATGGCGGCGCAGCTCTTGCACAAGCCGTTTCAGCGGTGCGCGAATTCCTTTTCGACTTGAACGCTGCCCTTGCTGTACCCTGGTTGCCACTTGTCACCTCTTTTTTAGTTCGGCACAATCGTAGCAGAAATCATATATGAAGTAAAGGGTTTACATATTATTGGGTGCGTCTCAAAACGGGAGGTTGATAGAGTAGCGAATGACTAAAGCTAAGGAAGCTCTGAAAGCGGAGTTATTGGAGTTGTATAGCGGAGCTTTGGCCGAGATGCTAGCGGCGTGTCCGAAGCGAGTAGGCTTTGGAGAGCTTGAAGAGCAGGTGAAGAAGCCGGCCACGCGAATCCTTCCCAAGACCTTGAGTAGCCTAGCTGAAAAGCGAGGCATTTTCTCCCCTGAAGTGCGCTTACTGCCAAGAGAAATTGCGAAAGAACGGTAGACGGTCCACCACTATCCTGACAATCTGGGGCAAATGCCGTTTAAGCTTGCAACGGGGCTACTGCCGCAACTGCACCAAACACGTTCAGCCCTTACCTGTAGGTCTCGATACGAGCGGTCTGAGCCCCGGAGCACTGAAGCGGGTGCTAGACCAGAACACGCGGCTGCCTTTTCGAGAAGCGCGCGAAGCCCTGGAGGTTCAAGGGCTTTGCTTGAGTCTAAGTCACTGTGAACGCTTGACCCAAGGCTACAGCAGAGTTTTAGAGGCGGAGTGTGTCACTTGGCTTAGCCGTTTAGCCCACCAACCGCTGGCGAGTACAAGGGGAACGCAACGGTTGATGGTGGTTCAAGCGGACGGGGTTTTCGTCATGGAACGAGACAAACCTGTGTTTGGACAGTGTGAAGGCCGGGAGGTCAAGCAGGTGTTGTTCTATCCCGGCAATACTCCCAGTGAACGCGACAGTTACGCCAGCGCAGCCCCTGTAGACCACTTTATCCCCCTAGCCCAAGGACTGATGCGTCACACGGGCGTAAGACAGCAAGATGTTCTTGTCGGAGTGGGTGACGGTGCTCTCTGGGTACAAGGGCTGTTCGACACTTTAGGGGTCAAGCAGCGCATTTTGGACGTTTATCATGCCACGTTCTATCTGGATAAGGTGCTGCTGGCTATGGCTTGGCCTGAAGCAAAACGGGAGACCGAGCGAAGACTTTGGCTACGTGGTGAGGTAGACGCTCGCAACTGGTTCTCAGCACACCTGCCGCCACCCCAGGTGTGCTCGCAGTGGTCGGCAGAGGCTAAAGGCGCACTGCGCTATCTTCAACAGCGCCTAGCTACGATGGACTACAAGGTTTACCGGACAAGAGGCTGGCCCAATCGGTAGTGGGCAAATTGAAGGTGCCAACAAATTTGTTATCGCTGCTCGTATGAAGCGTGGTGGTATGCGCTAGTCACGTAAAGGTATCTCCCGTATGGCTGCGCTAAGAAGTGTCCAATTCTCCAAACGTCCTTTAGTCGCTTTTCATGAAACCCGCTTAGCGGCTTTCCGCCAAATTTGAGACGCACCCCATATTATTAGGTGGTGCAAAGCCAGTACTGGGTTCTGTGACTCTTCAGTTCACCTGTCACGATGTTTGCCGTTTAACACGAGTCGGTATTCAATCAGCAGCCGGAAATTTTGAACGGTTCTTTATAACGTTTGTCACAAGCTTATCCACGTTTTTCAAAAACACATATCCACATAGCCCAAGTCAGACTCGGTCAGTTACATCAGCTTTTCGGCGGCCTCGAGAAAGTGTTAGGCGAGGTGTGAGCGCGTTAGATAGAGCGTGTTGGGAATATGGGTTGGGCTACGGCAAAAAGCTACCGCACCGCTGCCCCGTCTACCGTAACAAACGTATCAGTGGCAGCGGCATTTTTCGTGCCGGTCAGCCGGAGCGTCAAAACGTGCTCGCCGGAGCGGAGTTCGGGGCTCGTATACACAGCTTGTTTGCCCCGGCGGATCGGCGCGTAGTAGTCCACCGGCGTGGCCCGCTTCCCGTCTATAGCCACCGCCGCAATCCCGTGACCGGGGTCTTTCGCGCCGTAAAGCGTCACCCGCGAACCGTAAAAGCGGAAGCTGACTTCGGCTCCGGCGACGTTGGTAAAGTGGTCATCACCCGCAAAACAGTCGTCGGCACATTCTGCGCCGTAGCTCCACAGGTCGCTGTACGCGAACTGCCCTCCTGCACGCCCGGTGGTGGCGTTGTTGACGAAAGTGTCCGGCACTTCGCCGGTCGCGTAAAAAGTTTTGCACGGCCCCCCGCTGTAATCGCTGGCTAGCTCGAGCACCCGCTTACCCCCACCCAAAGGCAAGAGGGGTGAAGAATAGTTGGGGCAGTAGTTGTTAAACGCTTCCGGAACTTTCACAGGCGCGGGTATCTCAAACCAGGTGCCCTCACCGTTCGCCAGATTGACCATCAGCGTGGTACCGTTGCCTTTGGCGAGGCTGCCGTCTTCATTATTTAACAGCTGGCCGGCCAGCAACAGTTTTCCGTCAGGCGTGACCGTAAAGGTCGGCGCGTGGGTAAAGTACGCGCCGGTATTACTCTGAATACGCTGCCCCAAGTCGGTTGGACTCCCCCAGTCGTCACCATTTTGCGAGCGCCGGTAAAAAACGGCGCAATCATACTGTCCGGGCAGGGCGCATATTTCGTAAGTCATAAAGTAAGAACCGTCGTTTAGAGGTCGCACCACGGGCATACCAGGTCGGTAGCTGGGATTACTCGCCGCGACCGTGTACTTTTTTTCTCCCCAGGTTTTGCCGCCGTCTTCGCTGACGACTCTAGCCAGCAGCTGATTGTAGCGGGGTTGTTCGGTCTCGTCGGCGAAATGGCAGACCAAGCGCCCTTTTTTATCAACGGAGAATTCGGGTTCCCAGAGGCCGCCGCTGTTGGGCGCTACGGCGCAGCTCGAGAGGTAACGCCAACTGCGGCCCACGTCGGTACTCCGCCAGATACGCAGCGCCATCCGCCGCGCCGACCCCGAGTCTTGCCCGACTGACGCTGCCCACAACAGTGTCCCAGCCGGGGTAGCGCCGACTTGTTGCGGCACCTCGTAGAGCGTCGCGCAGCACAAGCCTCTGCCCCCTGCTGCGTCCGGGTCGGCGACCATCCCGACTTGCGCAAAGCTTTTGCCGCCGTCGGTGCTCTCATAAATTGCGCCTAAACCGTCGCCAGCTTCAAACGTGACAACGCTGGCGAGAATCCGGCCGTTCGCCTCTCCTGCTGTTTTACCTGCTATTTTACTGTGTGCCAGCTGCACCGCCCTGGGATAGAGCCCTACGCCGTCACGCAGCAACGTCTCGGTCGGCGAACCCTGAGCGCCGCCTACAGCAAGGCTCACGCCAAGCAGCGTGCCGATAAAGATAGCTCCGAACTTCATCCTTCACCTCTTTTCCGGATTTTTAGTCACACCCGGTTGGTTTATGTTAAGGAAATACCTTAGCAGGTTTGAGAGAGTGCGGTGCCGCTGAAGCTCAAGTTAGCGGCAACGCCGACCAGTCGTGCGTGGCGCTGCGGATAATTTTACGGTCGCCGTCGGTCCAGTGCTCACGGTAGTAACTGCAAACCTCGAAGGTATCGTGAATCTCAGCTAAGCGCGTTTTGAGGCTGTTGCGAAAGTGTGTCAGCGTCTCTCGGTAGTTAGAGTTTCCCGCCAAGTTCGTCAGCTGATACGGGTCGTTTCGGTGGTCAAACAAGAGTTCTTGGCCGTCTCGTTTATAGACCGCGTAGGTATAGCGTTTGTCACGGAGTGCGCGCCATTCGTGACCGTCTTGCCAAGCCGCCGTTGCGCCGCAGATCATCATCAGGGCGGCGTCCGGTTCCGGCCCCGGCTTCCCGAGTGCCAGATGCGCTAAATTCAGCCCTTCGGCGTCGGCTCGAGGCTCGAGCTCCAACAACCCGCACAGGGTCGGTTGCAGGTCAATCGTCCCGATACATGCGTCTGACACAAGTCCCGCCGGGATGTGTCCCGGCCAGCGCATGAGGAGCGGTACCCGGCAGGCTTCTTCGTAAAAGATATTTTTGGCGCGCCGCCCATGTGCGCCGAACATCTCGCCGTGGTCCGAGGTAAGGACAAAAAGCGTATTGTCGGCTAAGCCTTGGTGCTCGAGTGCCCCCAATAGCCGCCCCAAGTTCCAGTCAATGTTCGCCACCTGTGCATAATAGTTTTTGCGCCACCGGCTCAGCTCGCTGCGCTCTTCGTCACTGAGCTTGGCCCAGTTGTCGCTGTAAGGGTCGTTTTCGGGGCTGTAGTTGGGCGGATTGGGAAAATCGTGCGCGTCAAACTGTGAGCGAAAGGGCTCAGGGGTGTTCTCGTCGCTCCAGGGGTCGTGCGGCGGCCCCCACGACAGCACCACCGCAAAGGGCGCGTCGTTAGGTGGGTCGTCTTGGGCGCGGCGCTGCAAGTAGTCAATCGCAAGGTCGGTTTGCGCGTCGGCTTCGTAGACGCCCTCGCCGTAAAAAATCTTCTCAGGTGTGTCGGTGTGGTAGTACGCGCCGTAAGAGTCATGATGAAAATTGTAGGCGTACCACTCGCCGTCAAAACCGAGGCGGTCGGGTCCGGGCGGGACGAACGAGTTTTTAGGGTCGTCGTGGTGACCGAGCTCGTTCGCGTAAAGGTGCCACTTGCCGATATAGCAGGTGTCGCAACCGCCGTCAGTTAAGACGTGTCCGAGACAACGTTGATGGGGGTTGATGCGCAGTTCGTTGATGACCATCCCATTCGAGGTGGTGTAGAGCCCGGTCAAGAGTGCGGCGCGGTAGGCCGTGCAGACGGGCGCGGTGGCAACGGTCTGGGTGAAGTTCACGCCTTCAGCGGCCAGCGCGTCCATGTTCGGCGTCCGGGCACGTTCGTCTCCGGCAAACCCGCAAGACTGAACGCGCAGCTGGTCGGCAAAGACGTAGACGAGGTTAGGCTGTTTGCTGGCTTGTTTGCCTTGGGTCATCGTTTCTCCTTGATAAATGCCAGGCGTAGCTGCTGCCAAGTTAACCTGTTAGTCTAGCGGTTACAAGCAAGCTCGGCCTCAACGTTTCAGCCAGTTAGCTTAGCAACTGGTTGAAACCAGTTCAAAAAGAGCTTGGCAGGGCTAGGCGAGCGAGACAAAACGTCAGTTTAAGTTTGGTAACAACATGCTTGGCACACCCGAAATTTTAAGAGTAATCAATGAATGGCTGCATATTTAGTGCGGCGGTTGCGCTCAACTACTGCCTAACGCTTGGGGTCAGGGACTGCAACGGTGTTTAGCGTTGGTTTCAGTGTAGTTCAGCATGATTTAAGGCAACCTCGAGAACTTTGACAAAACGAGTTGACCTTATAGTGATTGGTCAAGCGACCTACGTTGCCACCACCGAGTTAGACCCACACCTAAGGCAAAAGTTATTTAGCCCATACTGTTTTTTAGATGCTGCAAACTCCCGGCAACTTCAGCTTCACTAAGCCCATGAAGGAGAATGGCTCCGCCAAACCCAATCTCTCGCAAAAGCCTCAGATAGTGCCTGTAGTCAAGCTTTCCTTTCCCTGCGGCTACGTCTCCTGCTTGACCATCTTCTACAATGTCTTTGGCGTGAGCCAGAACAATGTCCGCTGCCAAAAGGTGGGCAGCCTCGGTCATAAGCTGATGCATGTGATTTAGACCCCCTTTGGGGAAGATATTGGCAGGGTCAAAGATAACTTTAAGCCGAGGGGAAGCTATCTCAGCTAGCAAGCCTCGAGCCTTTCTGGGAGAGTCGATAACCAGATTGACCTCGGGCTCAAAGGCCAGCACCCGGTCGTAGGTTTCTGCCATAGCGAGCGCCTCGCTTAGGGAGTCAAGCAGGTCTCGATAGGCTTGGGGTTCGTGATTAGCCGGGTGATAACGCCACATTTGCTCCGGGTCACGGGTACCGGTGCAAAGCGCCAGTATCTCGATGTCAAGTGCTTTTGCCAGCTTCATCAGCGGCTCGAGCTGCCTTAAGCCCGCGTTACGCTGTTCTTTATCAGGGTGAATCATATTAAAGTAGGCAGCCAGCGAAACTATCGTAATGCCTTGTTCCCGGCAGGCGCTTTGTACCTTTTGGATGAGCCCCTCACTTATCGACGCTGCTAAAGGTAACGTATCCGTCCCTGCTAAGGTTGCCAAGCCCAACGAACTCAAATTTAGTTCGATGGTCGCCATCCCGTGAGCCTTAACAGCCTCTAGCACGCCCTTAAAATTTGAAGACTTAAAGGTATTGGCAAAAATACCTATCGGGTTAGCTGGGTTCTCGAGGTGTTCCATTTAGTTATCCTTAGAATCGGTCTAAAACCTCTGTTCATCGGCGTCTTAGGTTGAAGATAACTTAACACCCATGTGTACTTTGCTACCGATAAACATATCGCCGCTCCAACACAAAATGGAGTGCCTCTTTATGCGTACAACGGCCCGATAGACGCATGGGCTATACCGAATCTTAGTGCAATCAAACGGTTAGCTGATCGGGCTAAACAACGGCTGGTGTATCAAGTATGTTATGACCCTAAGTTTGCGCCGGAGCCCTGATAAGGAGTCCTAACATAAAAAGAGCTCTACATAAAGTAGGTGGCGGGGTCGCGGCAATACTGAGCTACGAGCAAAACTTCTAAGTGTTAAGACAACCCAAGTTGTAAACGGTCAGCTGAACTTGACATATTGTCTGCCGGACTTTTATTATGCGGGTGATCACATATAGAGAAGGTTGCCCAAAACGAGGGGAGACCTGTCGGCGACTTGTTGACTCAAAGCAGATGAAGGGACGCGCCCACCTCACTCGCGCTATGGGGGCTACTTTAGAGGTGATCTATCTTTAGGGAGGTGACGGTAGGACTAACCAGACTGAGCGGTGTTTTAGACGTAAGCACGAGTAAACGCGTAGCTGACGAAAGGAAAATTATGCTCGAGCTGTTGGGCTGTCTGGCTTTTACGGGGCTATCCTGACCGGCGCGCTCCGCTGCTACTCAGCCCGGTTCCAGGCCAACTTGTATCTGAATTTGCACGTGTCTAAGTGATCGCCTAAGTAATTGTCGCCGGCTCACCTATTCTCTAGCTGATAAATCAGCTCTTTCAGGAGGGACATCATGAAGCGCAACCCCTTTGTACCGCTCTTTGCGGCGCTTTCCGTCACGCTTGTTAGCGTCGCCGTAGCGCAAGACACGCCCGAGCCCGAGGTTACCGAACTCGGCTCCGGCGGTACCCAGATTTCATTTTGGAACGGACTGTCGGGTTCCGACGGTGTCACGCTCAACCAGATGCTCCAACAGTTCGTTAAAGAGAACCCGGATATTTCGGTCCGCACCGAGATTATCGATTGGAACTCGCTTTACCCCAAACTCCAAGCCGCGTTTGTCGCCGGTCAGCCGCCCGATGTATTTCTGCTTCACGCTTCGGAGATTCCGCAGTTCCAGAGTCTCGGCGTCCTGAAAGACCTCAGCTACCTCTATGACACCAACGGGGGTCCGCTACCCGCAGCTGACTTTGCCGAACCCGGTTTCGACGGGGTGAAAGTAGATGGTGTTCCTTACGGCGTCGAACTCGACAACCACGGCCGCGGTACCTGGGCTAACTCAGACCTACTCAAAAAAGCCGGGGTCGAACCGAAAATCCCCAACAACTTTGATGACCTCGTGGCGATGTTGCAAAAGCTCACACTGGACAAAAACGGTAATAACGCGGCTTCGCCCGATTTTGACCCGGCCAATGTAACGCAGTGGGGTACGGCGCTCGGGGAATACCCGCTGGTTGACTTTGAAGGTTTTGTCTGGCAGCACGGCGGCAACATTATGAGTGAAGACGGCAAGACAGCGACGGTCAACTCTGAAGAGGCGATGGCCGCTTTGCAGCAGATGCACGATATGATCTACAAGTATCACGTCTCACCGGCTCCGGCGGGGTTCGATACCTGGCAGAGCTGGGCGGGTGGCAAGGTTGCTATTCTCCCTACCGGTACCTGGTTCCGTAACTTTGCTGCCGAACAGACCGATATCAAGTCGCAAGCCTTACCCTTTTTCCAGTTTGGTGCACAACCGGCGACCTGGTTTGGCGCACATACCTTTATGCTCCCGGCCAGTGCTTCAGGTGACAAGCTTGCCGCAGCCGAAAAGATGATCGAGTGGGTCAGCGATCATCAGGTGTTGTGGGCGGCGTCGGGTCAGGTACCTTCACGGGTCTCAGCACAAAAAGATCTGAGCTCGGAAAAATACCCGTCAAATATTACGATCGGTAAAACCTTCCGCGAGTACGGGCATATGTCACCTGAAAGCAAGGCGGAATTGGAACTCAACGCCGCGCTCGATCCTGAGATAGGGTCCGCGCTCAACAACGACAAATCCGTCGAACAAGCACTGAACGACGCAAATGCGCGGATGCAGGGGATTTTAGACCGTATCCAGTAGGGTATTCGTTCGCTAAAGGAGCGGGATCGGGTTGCCCTGATCCCGCTTAGTTTGAAGGAGTGCATTATGGCAAAGGTGAAACCGTCACTCTCGAGTGCGGGCGCTAGGCAACAAGGCAAAAGGTTTGGTCTAGGTCTAAAGGGTCGCGAGGTCGCGGCTGCTTACTTGTTTCTCGCGCCGTTTCTCATCTTCTTCGCTATTTTCGTCGCTAGGGCTGTGGGTTACGCCGTCTACATGAGTTTTTTCGATTGGCCGGTGCTTTCTACGGTCAAACCGTTTATCGGCTTGGGTAACTATAAAGAGCTTATGAACGATAGCGTCTGGTGGCTGTCGCTAAAAAACACGCTTTATTTTGCGATTATGACGGTGATTGGGACTACCGTGGTCGCGTTATTTGCAGCGATGGCGATTACCCGGTTGAGGCATGCCCAGGGGTTTTTTCGCGTTGTTCTTTATCTGCCAGGGCTCCTTTCGGTCGGGGTGATCGGGCTCACCTGGGTTTGGCTACTTAATACCCAGTTCGGCATTGTTAACTACGGCTTGAGCTTTTTCGGCGTGCGGCCGATTAACTGGTTGGGAGACGGTAAGCTGGTGATTCCGGCGCTCAGCTTGACCTCGATCTGGTGGGGTTTCGGCTTTCCCATGCTGATTTTTATCGCTGGACTTCAGGGGATCCCCGAATCGCTCTACGAGGCGGCGCGGATAGATGGGGCGAAAAGTCGGCAAATTTTCCAGAGCATCACTTTGCCGCTTCTACGCCCGACGATTTTGTTTGTGACCGTCACCGGGCTTATCGCTAACTTTCAGGTGTTCGGTCAGCCGTTCATCATGACGCGCGGCGGGCCAGGACGCGACTCGTATACCGCGATTTTTTATCTTTACCAAGTCGCCTGGCAAGCGTTTCGCATGGGCTACGGCTCAGCGGTCGCGGTCGCTCTAGCGGTTATCGTCATTGCTGTCACCGTCGTTCAGTTTGCTATTTTGGGGCGACGGGTCGAGTACTGATTTCTATCAACCTCACCGAGTAAGGGGGCTTTATGTCTAGCAAGCGCCGCAACATTCCGGCCTATGTGTATCTGATCATCTTGAGCTTAATCATTTTAGTGCCGCTCATTATCATTTTTTCACAGTCTTTGATGGGTAACCAAGAGATCAACCGCTGGCCGCCGAAACTTATTACGTTGACGCCCAACTTTTCCAACTACGTCAACATGTTTACTCGGCAAGACCTGAAGTTAGCCCGCTGGTTGGCCAACAGTATCTTCGCGGCAACGGCTTACACGCTGGCAGTCTTTGCCATCTGTGCGCCCGCGGCCTACGCGTTTGCGCGGCTCCGCTTTCCGGGGAACAATATCCTCTTTTTCCTGCTGCTGGCGACGGTGATGGTGCCAAGTCAAACAACGCTGATTCCCAACTTTCTCCTGATGCGCGACCTGCACTTTATTGACACCTTTAACGCGCTGATTTGGCCGGGGGCGGCCAATGTGTTTGCGGTGTTCTTGCTCCGGCAGTTTTTTATGCAGCTTCCTAGGGAACTTGAGGAAGCCGCGGTGCTCGACGGGGCGAGCTATTGGGGGCGGTTCTGGCGGATTGTGATGCCGCTGTCAACCAACGCGCTCACGGCGCTCGGGATTTTCGTCTTTTTAGCGCACTATAACGACCTGTTCTGGCCACTGATTGTCACCAACAGCATCGAGATGCGCACGCTTCCAGTTGGTTTGACCCTGCTCAACTTTTCCTATGGCGGCATGGAGCGCCCCTTGGTTTTAGCCGGGGCAGTCTTTGCGTCGGTGCCGATTTTAATCGTGTACGTCTTGTTTCAGCGGCAAATTATCGAAGGGGTGACGATGACCGGGATGGGTGGACGGTAGTGTGAGGGTTGTAAACCTACTGAGTGTAACCCCGGCGGCTTCGCCCCATTTATGCATGGCTACCACGTGCCGTTAAGGATAGTTAGGCGAGGTGTCGTATCCAAGCCCAAGCTCGAGCGGACGTTCAAGCTGGTCAGCCTTACGGCCGTTGCCTGTGTGGTCGGCTGCGCAGCACTAGCCGCTGCTCCCTGGCAAACAAAGGAGAGTCCCTTGATGACGCGTTGGGCCGAAGAGGTCACGCCGGAAAACGTTCACGCCGAGTATCCGCGCCCGCAGCTGGTCCGGGAGCGGTGGCGCAACCTCAACGGGTTGTGGGAGTTTGCGCTACAACCGGCGCTAAACAGAGAGGAACCCATGGCGTTTGACCAAACCATCTTGGTACCATTTCCCCCTGAATCCGCGCTTTCAGGTGTGATGACGCGTGTGGACGGTCAACGCCTCTGGTATCGCCGCACCTTTGCGGTGCCGAAAGCGTGGGCGGGGCAGCGCGTCTTGCTGCACTTCGGCGCAGTGGATTGGGACACGTCCGTCTGGCTCAACGGCGCTCAAGTTGGCGAGCACAAGGGCGGCTACGACTCGTTTTCTTTCGACATTACCGACGCCGTAAAAGATGAGGGTCAGCAGACGCTGACGCTCAGCGTGTGGGACCCGTCGGATTCTTGGACGCAGCCACGTGGCAAACAGGTTGGGCGGCCTGAAGGCATCTGGTACACCCCGAGTTCGGGGATTTGGCAAACAGTCTGGCTCGAGCCCGTCCCGCAAACGCATATCACGGGGCTAAAGCTCGAGCCTGACGTTGACGCGGGCGTCCTCAAGGTAAGTGCTGCTACGGCTGGGGGTAAAGGCGACTATACCGTCGAAGTTTCTGTGCTGGACGGGAAAGCTGTCGCTGAGGCTACCGGAGCTGTCGGTCAAACGCTTTCGTTACCTATTGCCAACGCTAAACTCTGGTCACCGGATCATCCGTTTTTGTATGACCTTTCGGTTCGTTTACTGCAATCCGGCAAGGTGATCGACCAAGTAACGAGCTACGCTGGGATGCGTAAAATTTCGCTCGGTCAAGACGAGGCGGGCGTCACCCGCTTACTCCTCAACAACCAGCCGCTGTTTCAGTTCGGCGTACTAGACCAGGGCTTTTGGCCCGATGGTCTTTACACCGCGCCCACCGACGACGCCCTCCGCTACGACCTGGAAGCTGCCAAAAAGCTCGGTTTTAACACCGTGCGTAAACACGTCAAGGTCGAACCGGCCCGCTGGTACTACTGGGCGGATAAACTTGGGGTGTTGGTGTGGCAAGATATGCCGAGCGGTGACGCGCTCGTCGACCAAGGTGAAGGTGAATTAAAGCGCGACAAAGACTCGGCCGAGCAGTTTGAGTTAGAACTTAAACGCCTGCTTGACACCCACATAAATCACCCTTCTATCATAATGTGGGTTTTGTTTAACGAAGGCTGGGGGCAGTACGACACCGTGCGGCTGACCGAGTGGCTGAAAACGTATGACCCCTCGAGGCTCGTTGATAGCGTCAGCGGGTGGAACGACATGAACGTCGGCGATGTTCACGATATTCATAACTACCCCGACCCGCTCGCGCCGCCGCAAGAACCAAACCGCGCCGCTGTACTAGGCGAATTCGGCGGTCTCGGGTTACCCCTTAAAGGGCACACCTGGCAAGACCAAGCCAACTGGGGCTACCAAGACTACAAAAACGCAGACGCACTTTTAAGCGCGTACCGAACGATGCTAAAAACTGTTCGTACCCTCAGCGAATCGCAGGGTCTGGCCGCCGCTATCTATACCCAACTGACCGATGTTGAAACTGAAGTGAACGGTCTGCTGACTTATGATAGAGCGCAGTTCAAACTGCCTGAAACGCCCTTTCTAAATGGAGCGGGGACAAAGTAATGAAGTACCGACGGCTTTGGACGTTAGTTTTAGCGATGCTGGGAGGCTATACGGCAGCACAAACGGACGCCAAGACCTATACCAATCCTGTTGTCACCCCTGTTGCTGCCGATCCGAGCGTGATGCGTGCGCCGGACGGGACGTACTACCTCTACGCCACGCAGGACGATTGGGCCGACGGTCAGGGTAGCCACTACTTACCCATCTTTAAGTCTGACGACCTCGTGACCTGGACGTTCGTCGCCGACGCCTTAGCTGCGCCGCCAAGTTGGAAAGACAACGGCGGCTTTACCTGGGCACCTGACATTTCTTTTAGGGACGGCACCTATTCCCTCTACTACGCGGCGTCCTTGTGGGGTGACCCCAACCCGTGTATCGGGCTGGCGACGTCAAAGAACCCTGAAGGGCCTTTTACGGATCTGGGCCGCGCCGTCTTTTGCTCGCAGGACATCGGCGTCAAAAACTCGATTGATCCTTTTATCTGGCAAGGTGACGGAGCGCGGACGCTCGTTTGGGGGAGCTTCGGCGGAATCTACGCCGTCAAGCTGAGTGAGGACGGGACGAAAGCGGTGGGGGAGACCACACAACTGGCGGACGACCGTTTTGAAGGGGCTTACCTCGTACAGCGCAAGGGCAACTATTATCTCTTCGTTTCCTCGGGAAGTTGCTGCGATGGCGAAAACAGCACCTATACCCTTTACGTCGGGCGTTCAAAAAAGCTCTTAGGGCCTTACCTGGACAAAAAAGGTGAGAGTTTATTGCAGGGCGGCGGCACTGTTGTGCTGGCTGCCAACGACACCTGGGTCGGGCCGGGGCACAACTCGGTCATTCAAGATAGCGCGGGGACCGATTGGCTTTTTTACCACGCCATTCCGCGTGACGACCCCAGACTGACCAACGGCGTCAACCGCCGTCCGGCGCTGCTCGAGAAGATCACCTGGCAAGGTGGCTGGCCCATAGTCAATGGGGGCAGAGGGCCGAGTGTGAGCCCGCAACCCGTCCCGACGGTTTCTGCACCTTAACTGATGTACCCAATGATGTACCAACGCCCAACCTGAACCGGAGAAAAATATGGCCAGCACCATCAAACTGGATTTAGACCGCAAGCTTGGAACCGTTGAACGCAACGTCTTCGGCGGTTTCGCCGAACACTTGGGCCGCTGCATCTACGGCGGGATTTACGACCCGGACTCGCCGCACGCTGACGAGAACGGGTTGCGCACAGATGTGTTGGGCGTGCTCCGGCGGCTCAATATGCCGAATATCCGCTATCCCGGTGGCAACTTCGTCTCGGGCTACCGCTGGCGCGACGGGGTGGGGCCGAAAGAAGACCGTCCTGCGCGGATGGAACTCGCGTGGCACGCCACCGAGCCCAACACCTTCGGTACGAATGAGTTTATAGATTTCTGTAAAAAGTTAGGTGCGGAACCGTACCTGGCCGTCAACTGCGGTGACGGCGATATGCGGGAGGCGCGCGACTGGCTCGAGTACTGTAACGGTACCCAAGACACCGCGCTCGTCAAGCTCAGAAAAGCGCACGGTTACGACGCGCCGCATAACGTCAAATACTGGGGGATCGGCAACGAAGTGGACGGCCCCTGGCAGATCGGCTTTAAGACCGCCGAAGAGTACGCTCGCGCCTACACCGAATTCGCCAAAGTCATGAAATGGACCGACCCGACGATCAAGCTGTTTGCTTCGGCGGTGTCGTCGTGGGAACATGACTGGCCCCTGCGGGCGCAGCTTCTCTTAGAGCAAGCGGGCAACTTAATCGATTATATGGCGCTGCACTGGTACGTCGGCAATGACGCTGACCGGGGTTACCGAAGCGACGATTTTGCCTCGTACATGGCGGTGTCTGAAATCCTCGAGGACCGCCTCAGCTCGTTTGAGGGACTGGTACGTGCGCTCAGGTTTAGCAACAAGCTTCAGAACCCTATCTACCTCGCGGTAGACGAGTGGAACGTCTGGTACCGCAGCAGCGGCGAAGACGAAGATCAGTTGGAAGAGGTTTACAACTTGGAGGACGCGCTCGTCACAGGGTTGCAGCTCAACGCTTTTATCCGGCACGCCGGGAGCGTCAAGTTTGCCAACCTCGCGCAGATCGTCAACGTCATCGCGCCGATTCTGACGCGCCCGGACGGTTTGCTGCTTCAGACCATTTTTTATCCCTTTGAGCTTTACAGCCGCACGGCTGGCGATACGGCGCTCGACGTCCACTGGTCGGGCGACACCTTTTCGACGCCGGAACACGAGGCGCTGCGTTTGTTAGATGTCTCGGCAACGCTCGACACGGCGTCGAAAAAAGTCTCGGTGTTTGTCGTAAACCGCAGCCCTGAGCGGGAGATTGAAACCGAAGTGAAGCTCTCGGAAGGTCAATTTGCGGGGTCCGGGCAGGCGTTTGTCATTAACGGAGCCGATATTAAAACTACGAACACGTTTGACGCGCCGGACGGGGTAACGACTCGTGAAGACACCTTGCAGGCGAGCGGGACAGCGGTAACGTACACCTTCGAGCCGCATTCGGTGACGGCGCTCGTTTTTGACCTAGCTTAAAGGAGCTTCGGAACCAGAAAAGATGATTGGGGTGTCCTCATCACCTCGGCCTGTCGCTCTTTGTACAGTTGCTACTTTACGGCCGCAGATGGCACCCTTTCAGTTTGCCTCAGGCTAACCCTAGCTTGAGGCTGCCTACGCCAATAGGGACCGAGCGAGGACCAAGCGAGAATTTGTCCCGGGCCGAAGGTGGAGTGCCAGGCGAGCGCGTAAGCGACTTACTTCCCGGCTGCTCAACTTGATATAGGATCATCCCTTATTCAAGCACTTTGGCGCGTAGGGACGCTAAACAGGCGCAGGCCAAGCATGGTATACCGGTATCAGCCTGAAGATGATTTCGCCCTGTATTCGGGCTTTTTGAAGGCTGTGGAGCTGGTTTCGCCAGCCCAGCGTACACCTGCTAGCTGAGCCACTCGTTGAAAAAACGTGTTTCCAGGCGCGAAGGCTAAGGTCGTAGCTGAGCTCTGATGTTCACCCGATAAAACGGAGACCGAGTTAAGCCTCTGATGCACAATGGAGGCGATATGAAAGAACGTAGGGTCTACACGGCGGAATTCAAGCGCGAAGCGGTCAGGTTGAGTGAACAAGCGGGGGTAAGCGTGGCTCAGATCGCCCAGGAACTGGGCGTGTCCGACTACAGCCTTTACAAGTGGCGGAAACAGGCGCGTGAGGGCGGCGAGCTGGCCTTTCCCGGGAACGGCAAGGTCGCTTTAACCGCCGAGCAGCAAGAGAACGTGCGCTTGAAAAAAGAACTCGAGCGGGTGATACAGGAGCGTGACATCTTAAAAAAAGCGGTCAAGTTCTTTGCCGGGGAAAGTCGGTGAGGTACACCTTCATCAAGGAACACCGTAACTTTTGGGCCGTCAGCTTGATGGCCGGGGTGTTGGCCGTGTCGGTCAGCGGCTTCTACGCCTGGTCACGGCGAGGAAAAAGCCAGCGAGTCAGGAGCGAGTCAGGGAGGACGAAACGTTGAGCGAGAAGATCGTGATGTTCCACTGCGGGAGCCGTTGCACCTACGGCTCGCCGCGCATCCACAAGGACTTACGGGCTGCCGGACACAAGGTCGGGCGCAAGCGCGTCGCCCGTCTGATGCGCTCAGCAGGCATTAGGGGCAAGACGAAACGAAAGTTCAAGACCACCACGACCTCCCAGCACTCGCGCCCTAAAGCAGCAAATCTCGTTGAGCAGAACTTCGACGTGGCAACCCCCAACACCCTCTGGGCCAGCGACATCACCTACCTACCCACCGCCGAGGGCTGGTTGTATCTGGCGGTGACGCTCGACCTCTTCAGCCGCAAAGTCATTGGCTGGGCCTTCTCCGACGGACTCACCGATGACCTCACCCTCTCGGCGTTGACGATGGCGACGCGGCAGCGGCCCGATACGGCGACACTGACGCATCATTCAGATAGGGGCAGCCAATATGCCAGTCGTGCTTTTAGGGCCGAGCTCGCAGCCAACCGCATCACACAAAGTATGTCGGGCAAAGGGAATTGTTATGACAACGCCGTCGTCGAATCGTTCTTCGCTACTCTGAAAACCGAAGAGGTCGAGGGCGCAAATTACCAGACCCGCCAGCAGGCTAAGACCAGCATCTTCAGCTACCTAGAGGGTTTCTACAACGCCAAGCGTAGGCACTCCTCTCTGGGGTTTCTATCTCCTGACAATTTTGAACGGGTACACTTCTCTCAAGCTGCTTAACTACGACTCCATAAAAGCGGGTGAAGATCACTCATGGGCATCGCTGATATCGCGTCCGGCGAGCAGCCACTTGCCGAAGATGGTGCTTCTCACACGCTCAAAGCGTAATGACAAAGGCAAAAGTCAAAGCAGTTTAGAGGACTGATCTGACCGCAGAGCTTATGGCTGTGTTATGGCTACGTTATTATGGTTGCGGCGGTCTGCTACAGCTGCCGCGCCGGATCAAGGCTCCGCTCAGGCGGAGGCGCTCAGGCGGCCCACCGGGATTTCTGATCTCTCGCACCACTTGCCGCGCCGCCGCTGCGCCCATCGCCTCGACGGGTTGCTCGATCACATCAACAGCAGGGTCAACGACTTGCGTCCAGGGATAGTTATCAAAAGTCAAGAGTGAGACGTCGTGCGGAATCCGGAGGCCGAGTTCTTTCAGCGCCCGGAACGCACCGAGCGCCAAATTGCCGGTTGTCGAAAAGAGAGCTGTCGGCGGCTCAGAGAGCTGCATCAGTTCGTTGGTCAATAGGTAAGCGTCGTGCGGCGTCGGATAGATGACCCGTTGGTACTCGCTCGGCAGTGAGAGCCCGAGTTCTTTCATAACTTTGGGAAACGCGAGGGTTCGTTCGTCCGGCAAGATGGTCTTGTGAAACGTCCCGAGTGACGCGATACGCTTGTGCCCAAGCGAAGCTAGGTAGCTGACGCCCGCGCGGACACACCCTTCGTTGTCAAGCATCACATGGCTAAAAGGACTCTCCGGTGAGAGATGGTCAACTTCGACGACCGCCGTACCGCGCACCTGCATCCGGCGGAGATATTCAAAGTTGGGCGTCCCGTAACCCGGACGGAGGATCAGCCCCGCCAGCCGCAGGCCGACAAACGCTCTGAGCTGCTCGAGCTCGTTGGTTGCGTCGTACTCGTTGTCGGCAACAAGGAGCGTATACCCTTCGTCTCTCAGCGACTTGCCTACCGCCCGAATCAGTCCCGCAAAAAAGGGCTCGACGATGCTGCCGACAATCAGCCCGACTGTGTGGCTCTGACCCCGCCGGAGCGTCGCCGCAACCTGGTCGGGTTCATAGCCGAGCTCAGTCACCGCACGCTGCACCTTAAGGAGCGTGTGCGGCGCTAACAGCTCAGGCGAGCGGATCGCACGTTTGGCCGTGGTCGGCGAAACTCCTGCACGCCGCGCAACGTCGGTAATATTGGCCACGAGGCCACTATAGCAAAGAGATCAAGTCCTGTGCCCAACCCCCTACAAAACTTCAGGGCTGACGCAGCTTAATTAGAACTAACTTTAAGAATACGGGTTCGAAAGTCATCATCCTAAGCGGCTCTCTTACGCTTGCCCTTGACTCTAAGCTTGCCTAAGTAGATTTATGGCGAACTGCCGCAAAACCGCCTCGAGCCGCCGCACGCCGTCCCCTATAGCCTTGTGAAGCTCTCGAGCGAACACATGACCACTCAATTTGGACGAGAACCGAGATTGTGTTTACGACTCGAGCGGGCACCCCTTCACACCAAAAGGTCCTCGTACAAAAAGCGTTTAAGCCTGCGCTTGCTCGAGCCGGTCTCCCCAACGAAATACGCCTCTATGATTTGCGGCATACCCACGCGACGCTTTTGGAGGGAATACATCCTAAAGTCGTCAGTGAACGTTTAGGTCACGCCTTGGTTGCGATAACCCTAGCTGTGTACAGCCACGTCTTACCCAACCTGTAACAAGAAGCTGCCGAACGTCTCGAGGCGCTGCTTTACGCTCCCGTCTCTGCGGAGGCCACGACGCATACAAAAAATCAGTTGGCACACTATAGGCACACAACCCCAAATTGGGGTCAAGCTCAAATCGCAGTTTTACCCTTAGGCAAAGAAAAATGCACCAGGAAGGACTCGAACCCTCGGCCTACCGCTTAGAAGGCGGCTGCTCTATCCGGCTGAGCTACTGGTGCAAGAGCGGTATCATCTATCACTGGACGCTACCTTGTGACACTGAAATCCCTCTAACGCCTTGGGATTTCAAAAAGCATCAGCTAAAGTGTAAGCTGACGCTTTTAAGTGGAGCGGGAGACGAGATTCGAACTCGCGACATACAGCTTGGAAGGCTGTCACTCTACCAACTGAGTTACTCCCGCAAATGATAGGTATCACCTATAAAAATGATGCCTATAGGTCAAGTTTAGGGGTATTATCCCTAACTTTGATTATAAGTACCATTCGCCTTACGTTATAGCGGATACCTATAAGCTTTTGGTCGGGGCGGCTGGATTCGAACCAACGACCCCCTGGTCCCAAACCAGGTGCGCTACCAGACTGCGCCACGCCCCGAAGCGCCCCCGAGTATACCGGAAAACGTCGGTGCAAGGCAAGGCTGACTGCTTGTCTAAACGTCACTGAGGTGGCCCCAATTGTCTACGGCTGGCGAAGTTCCTTAAGCTTTTCTTAAGGCTGACCCTTTACACTCACGCCTATGGACAACTTTACGAAAACTTTGTTGGCTCTATTTGCTTTAGCCCTTCCCAGCGCCTTTGCTCAAACTGTTTATGTAGGTTTAACAGGTGGCACTCCTATATTTAACGAAAACTTCAAGCTGGGTGCACAGTTCGGGGTCAATCTAACCCCCGAATTCGAGGTGCGGGCCAGCGCAGAAGGAAATTTAAGCAACTTTCAGCCGAGTATGGCAAGCTTAGACGTATTTACTAACTTTTTCTTAAACGTTGACCGGCTGACCGCCGGGGGTAACGCGATTGTCGGTGCGCCGACGAATAACTCACTTTACTTAGGGGCGGGGATTGACGGCTACTACGGCAAAAAGGCAGACAATATCAGAGACGCCTACCGTTACGGTGCCCACGCCGTCATCGGAGCAGAGGCGCTGCTTGGACGCTTCGGTGTTTTTGGTGAGCTGCAACCGGGTGCAGTGGTTCGCAGAGACTTTACCAACCTCGGCGGATCGTTCCGTGCCAAGCTGGGTGTTAATTTCCACCTCTAAACAGAAAGAATTTTTGAACCGAGCTGCTCGAAAGAGCAGCTTCTTTTAGTGCCTGCAAGAATTATAGACCCACCTAGCCGCAATGGTTGAAGCAGTGTCCAATCTTTTATGGCGAGACCGTAGCAACAGCTGTTGCGATGGTCACGATGAGGCTTGCGATATGAGTTACTTTGACTCTTCTCAAAAAAGCTTTAAGCTTAGAAAAGACGAGTTCAACCGGGTTGCGAACATGCCGTTTTGTCCAAGACGTAGTTAGGTGGGTACGCTGGGAGCTAGGCGAGGTAACAGCCCGCGCCTCCGATAAATTTCCGGACATCTTTACTTCTAAGCTGAATCACGCTGCACTAAATAACAAGGGACCTTATGTGTAGTGGGCTCTAAAGCCCGTCTTTTGATAGCCTCAATCAGCAGGTCACCTGCCAGCTTGCCCATCTCTCTTAGGGGCAGCGCGACGGTGGTGAGTGGCGGGCGCTGATGCGCCGCGAAGTAGCGGTTGTCAAAGCCTACTAACGCGATATCTCCTGGGACGCTTAACCCCGCCTCTTTGATGGCCCCTAGTGCCCCAACTGCCAGATGATCGCTCGAGCAGAGCAGCGCGTCGGGCGGCTCGGGTAGCGCCAAAAGCTCACGGGTTAGAGCGTACCCGCTGCTTTCGTTCCATTCGGCGACGCGCACCAGCGCCGGATCAAAAGGAAGCTGCGCGTCTTCTAACGCCTGATGGTACCCTGCCAGCCTCGAGAGCGTCGCTTCGTAGCGGTAGGGGCCGTTGAGGAGCGCCACGCGGCGGCGTCCCCTTGAGATGAGATGATCTGTCCCTAACATGGCCCCGCCGAAATCGTCGGGAAGCACACACGGCGCAGGCAACTCGCGCGTGTACTGATAGAGATATACGACCGGAATAGCTTTGAGAGGTAGCGCAGGGGCCGCGCGGTTTCGCACCTTATAGCCGCTCATCAAGATAATCCCGTCGACCTGCTTGTTGAGGAGCACCTCGAGGTGTTGCCGCTCGCGCACAACCTCACCGTAGCTGTTACACAAAAAGACGCTAAAGCCTTGGGCGCTCACCACTTCTTCGACGCCCCGCATCATCGACATGGTAAAGACGCCCTCGAGGTCGTCGGTCACGAGCCCGATCGTCGCGGTACTTTTGAGTTTGAGGCTGCGCGCGACGCTGTTGGGCCGGTAGCCCAGCTTGCTGATCGCAGCTAGCACCCGTTCCTGGGCGCTCCGGCTGACGTGCGGCGCGCCGTTCATCACTTTGGAGACGGTCGCCGGAGATACATCGGCGAGCTGCGCCACGTCACGAATCGTAATGCGAGCAGCTTGATTGTCATCAAGTTTTGTGCTCATCAACCCAACAAACCTTTTTGGCCTGTCACGCGCAACTGACTTTCATAAACTTGTTATAGCATAGTTATAGAGAGTTCCCGAAAACGATTTACTGTTAGCCTATGCTTTATCGCAGCAACCATTACGGTTAGGCGTTTCTGATTGACACTCGTGCAAAAGGATGCTAGCGTAACTCAAACCTAAATCGATTTCGGAAAACATGACGCAGCGTCATGTTTTCCGAGAAAGGCGGGGCTGTGACTGCAAAGCTAGCTAAGGGCACGCATACCGAAACGCCCTCGACGCTGAAAGCTCGAGCCTTTAGCCCGTTGCCGCTCGGCAGCATTACCCCGGCTGGCTGGTTGAGAACGCAGCTCGAGCTGCAACGAGATGGTCTTACCGGTCATTTAGACGAGTTCTGGCCCGACGTTGCCGAGAGCCGCTGGATCGGTGGCGACGCCGAGGGTTGGGAGCGCGGCCCTTACTGGTTAGACGGCGCAGTTCCCCTCGCCTACTTGCTGGATGACGAGCACTTAAAAGGTAAAGTCAAAACCTGGGTTGAGCAGATTTTGGCGGGGCAACATGACGACGGCTGGCTCGGCCCGGTGCTCGACGCGAAGTACGGTTACGAATACGACCCGTGGCCGCTTTTTATCGTGTTCAAAGCTTTGACCCAGTATTTCGAGGCCACCGGTGACGACCGTATTTTGGGTGCGCTGACGCGCTGTTTGCGCAGGTTGCAGACGCTCTTAGAAACGCAGTGGCTCCGCTCGTGGGCACGGTTTCGCTGGGCCGACCTAGTGGTTAGCGTGTACTGGCTTTATGACCACACTGAAGAAGCGTGGCTGTTAAAGCTGGCCGACACACTCAGCGAGCAGGGCTTTCGTTGGCGCGAGCACTTTGATCCCTTTCCCTTCCGTACCAAGCTGAGCCGGGTCGAGTGTGACTTATCAAGCCACGGTGTCAACGTTGCGATGGGCCTTAAAACCCCCGGCGTCTGGTTTCGACGTTCGGGCGACGCTGCCGACCGAGAGGCACCGCTGGCGATGATGGCGACGCTTGACCGCTTTCACGGTCAGGCGAACGGGATGTTTTCTTGTGACGAACACCTCGCCGGCACGAGTCCGGTTCAGGGGAGCGAGCTGTGCGCCGTCGTCGAGTACATGTATTCGCTCGAGGTCTTGCTGGCCGACTTGGGCGAGCCTGCCTTCGCCGACCGGCTCGAGACCCTGGCCTTTAACGCCTTGCCCGCCACGCTCAGCCCCGACGCCTGGTCGCATCAATACGACCAGCAGGTCAATCAGGTGCTCTGCCGCTCGGCGAAAGACCCACCTTGGCGAGCCGCGGGCGAGGACGCCGACACCTACCCGTGGACGAGCAACGGCCCTGAATCGAACTTGTTCGGGCTCGAGCCCAATTACGGCTGCTGCACCGCCAATATGCACCAAGGCTGGCCCAAGTTCGCCACGCACCTCTGGATGCGTGCGCCTGACGGTGGCTTGACTGCTACTGCCTATGCGCCCAACACGGTACACACGACGGTTGAGGACGTACCCGTTACCATCAATCTCATCACCGACTACCCTTTTGCTAAAACGCTGCAGTTTGAAGTTCACACCGACGCCCCGGTAGAGTTTCCGCTCCATCTGCGTATTCCCGACTGGGCAGAGGGTGCAACTGTAAGCGTTGACGGGGCTGACGCGCAAAACGCTGAGGCAGGGAGCTTTTACGCTGTGCAGCGCGAATGGCGGGGCGACAGCACGGTGACGCTGACGTTGCCGCTGCGCTGGCGCAGCGAAGAGCGGTTTAACGGAGGCGTTTCCCTCTACCGAGGGCCGCTGCTGTTCGCGCTCAAAATAGGCGAGGACTGGCGGCACCTGCGGGGCGACGCGCCGCACGATGACCATGAGGTTTATCCTATGAGCGCGTGGAACTACGCGCTCGAGCTGCCCCCTGACCTTGACGCAGCCACCGAACTCGAGACCAACTCAGCCAGTCCTCAGCACTTCTCCCCGGAAGAAGCTCCCGTTGTCGCCAAGGTCAAAGGAAGACGGCTTCCTGAGCAGGGTCTTATGCAAAACTCTGCTGCACCGGTACAAAGTCCTGTTTACTCGGGTGAACCCCTAGAAGAGCTGACGCTTATTCCTTACGGCTTTACCAACTTGCGAATTGCTGAGTTTCCGGTGCTGAGCAGTTCGGAAGGAGGTTCACCAGAAAACATGTGAAACAAACGCCGGTTTACGCCCTAACTAAACCCCCGTTCCTCGAGGAGGCAGTGCCAGATGAAACTATTTAGATTAACCGTTTACAGCTTTGTCCTTATCTCAATTTTTGCCTGGGTAGGAGCGCAGCCCGTTACCCTTAGTTTGTGGTCGCGTGACAGTGACCAGGCCCTGGTAACGGCGCTGGTTAAAGACTGGAACGCAACCCACGACAATCAGATCGAGCCTACGATCATACCCGCGGCTCAGTTTGTAACCAAATTTGCTACAGCCGTAGCGGGTGGGGTAGGTCCTGACCTGGTCGCGATCGACCTCGTTTATACACCTGCGTTTATGGAAGCCGGACAACTCACTGACATTACCGAGCAGGCCAAGGCGCTCCCTTTTTTTGGTAAGTTGAGCCCGTCTCACATCAGGCTCGGAACGTGGAGTGACGGCAACGTCTACGCTCTGCCGTTTAGCGCCGAGGGTTCAGTGCTTGGTTATAACAAAGACCTCTTTAAGAAAGCGGGCCTTGATCCCGACAAACCACCTACCAATTGGGCCGACCTCGAAGCTGCTGCCAAAAAGATAACTGCTTTAGGCGACGATACTTACGGCTACTACCTCTCAGGAGCTTGTGCCGGTTGTAATGTTTTTACCCTGTTGCCGCTTGTCTGGGCAAGTGGCGGCGACATTCTGAGCGCCGACTATTCTCAGCCTACCTTTACCGACCCCAAAGTTGCAGCGGCGCTCGAGTTCTTCCGCCGGATGTATACAGAAGGGGTCATCCCCGAAGGGGCCAAAGTAGACGACGGCACGGACTTTCTAAACGCTTTTACCTCCGGCAAAATCGGTATGGTAGGTACAGGCGCTTTTTCCATCGCGACGCTTAAAACCCAGTACCCCGACGTTGATCTCGGCATCACTTTTTTGCCCGGTCAAGATGGGGGACGCTCATCGTTTGCCGGGGGCGACAATATCGCCATACCCACGGGCTCCGAGCACGTGAACGAAGCGTTCGAGTTTATCCAGTGGCTGCTTTCTGATCAAGTCCAGCTCGAGCAGTACGCAAAAAATTCGCAACTGCCGGTACGCACCGACCTGGCCAAGAACAAATACTTCGCTGAGGACCCTCGGCTAACGACTGCCGCTGAAGCGATGGCGTTAGGGAAAACGCCTTACAGTGTGGTCTATAATCAACTGCTTAACGATAACAACGGTCCGTGGCTACAAATGCTGCAAGATGCAATATTCGGTGGCGATGTAAAAGGGGCAACCGAAACAGCGCAGGGACGCGCTGAACAGATTATGAAGTAGTTTCAATTCGAGTACAGCGTTAGTAGGTCAACGCTGTACCGGCTATTTTGAACGCTTCTACTCCTCGACTCTTTCGCTGTCATTCGCCCTACTCATCACTTCTGAAAAGAGAACTGAATTGGCCACTTCAGACATTGTCGCGGCAGGTAAACCGGCCCGTCGGCAAAAAGGCCGTACCGGCTACTACCGGCGGCTGACCGGGCTCTTGTTCGTTTTACCCTGTGTTCTATTTGTTGGCGTATTTTTTGTCGTACCGCTGCTGATGACGGCGTGGATGTCGCTGTACGACTGGCCACTCCTCGGGAGCAAGAGTTTTATCGGTTTCGAGAATTACCGAACGCTTGTAAGTGACCGTCAATTTTGGTCCAGCCTCTGGTTTACGACAAAGTACACAGCAGTGATTACGCCGATTATCTTTGTGTTCGCGTTTGCGCTGGCCTTAATTGTCCAGTTACCGCTGAGAGGTATTGCGTTTTTTCGGACGGTGTACTTTTTGCCGGTGGTGATCGGACTGGGAACCTCGAGCCTGCTCTGGGTCTGGCTTCTGAATGACCGGGTAGGTCTGATTAACCAGTTTCTTAAAGACGTCGGGCTGATCCAAACCTCGGTACTGTGGCTGGGTGACAAAAACTTGGCGCTGCTGGCTATTATCGTGTCTGTCACCTGGAAGGTCGTCGGACTCACCATGATTTTGCTCTTGGCAGGGCTTCAGGCGATTCCGCAAAACTTTTACGAAGCGGCCAAAATTGACGGGGCCGGTTACTGGGCGCAACTGCGTTTTATCACCTTACCGCTCTTGCGCCGGACGTTTGCTTTAGCCCTTGTGCTCTCGGTGATCGGCTCTTACCTGGCCTTCGATCAGTTTTACATCATGACCGGCGGCGGGCCGCAAAACAGCACCATCTCGGTAGTCTACTGGATTTTTAACAACTCGTTTTCTTATTTCAAACTAGGCTACGGGTCCGCGTTATCTATGGTGCTACTCGTGATCTTGGTGCTCTTTAGCGCCTTACAACTCTACCTTTTACGCGATGATACGCAGCTTTAACGAGGAGCAGGCGTGGCAAATACCTTAGCTTCCGGGTCCCGAACGCACTTTAGGCAACGTACCTTGAGAGTGCTGCTTTACTTGCTTTGTACCGTTTTGGCCGTTCTGTTTCTGGCCCCTATCGTGCTGGCGCTGCTCAGCTCGCTTAAAACCCCGAGTGAGGCTTCGGCAGTACCTCCAACCTTCGTGCCGAGTAAGCTCAGCTTTGAAAATTATCGCCTTTTAAGCGAGTACGGCGCGGGGTTGTGGCGTTACGTTTATAACAGCACGGTCGTCGCCCTCTTTACGGTGTTAGGCACGCTGGTGTTAAGCCTGTTGGGGGGCTTCGGCTTCGCCCGCTTCTCTTTTCCGGGCAAAAACATCTTGTTTATCGTCGTTTTGTCCACCCTGATGATTCCGTTTCAGTCTATTTTGACCCCGTTATTTGTCATTTTGGGCGTGCTCAAGCTGCAAAATACGCTGCTCGGGTTGATCTTCGTCTACATCGCCTTTCAACTTCCATTCGGCCTATTCCTAATGCGCAACAGTTTTGAGACGATTCCCAGAGAGCTCGAGGAGTCCGCCCTGCTCGACGGCTGTACGCCTCTAGGGATGCTCTTTCGGGTGATGCTCCGGCTCGTTGCACCGGGGCTGGTCACCGTGGCCCTGTACGCCTTTATCAATTCGTGGAATGAGTTTTTAGCCGCGCTTATCTTTATGAATCAGGAGAACAACTATACCTTGCCGATCATGCTGGTGACCGTCAGAAGCGGGCTTTACGGTCAGGTCAATTGGGGGGCGCTGCAAGCGGGTGTAGTGATCGCCATCATCCCCTGTGTGTTGCTGTTTTTGCTGCTGCAACGCTACTATGTCGAAGGGCTGACCGGCGGGGCGGTCAAAGGTTAGCCGACCTAATAGAGAGACCTATGGCTTGCTTTATTCGGCCCGCAAGACCCCGTACCGCTGGGCCAAAAGCCAGCTGGGTCAAAAGACAGCATAGCGACCGAGGCTCGAGCACACCATCTGACTCGCTCAACCGTCAGATTTCTTTAGCCAGTTCTCTTCGTCACCTCGCGCTGACGGTATGGTCTACAAACACAGTACATAAACCTAAAAAAGTTGACGTAAAGACCACCTCACGGTAAAACGTAAAGCGGTCTGTAAAATATGGCGTACCGGACGATAAGCAAGGAGTAAGAAAGTGGCAGCTAAACAACGAAACCAGCGTCTCTTATGCACTTAAAGCAGCACAACAAAAGCAAACGTCAGCAAAATTAGTTGAGCGTTTCACTTGCGCGAGGTAGTGCGCCGAGAGCCGGGTTTTGCTGCTCGAGTAGCAGCGCAAACTCGTCTCCAGGCATCGGCCGTGCAAAAAAGAAACCCTGACCGACGTGACAGCCGAGGTCGCGGAGGAGTTCAAACTGCTCGCCCGTTTCGATCCCTTCAGCGACGAGTTCGACGTCTAAGTTTTGCGCGAGTTTGACAATCGCTTCAACGAGGGCGAGCGCGTAGTGCGGCGCACGGCGCGGTGCGCTCAGGTCGCGGACAAACGAGCGGTCGAGCTTGATGGTGTCAATCGGAAAGTCGCGTAAGTATGAGAGCGACGAGTAGCCGGTCCCGAAGTCGTCAATAGCGACGGTGATGTTTGAACGTTTGAGGTCGCGCAGGTTGCGCCGGACGACCTCGGGGTTACGGAGCATGATGCTTTCGGTCAGCTCGAGCTCCAAATAACTGGGCTCCAAGCGCGAGCGTTTCAGCGCCTCCATGACCGACTCACCAAAGGTCGGTTGCGCGAACTGTAACGCCGACACATTGACGCTGACCCGCACCGCCGAACCTGCGAGTTCCCAGTGGCGCGCTCGCTGCGTGGCTGTTTGCAGCACCCAGTTGCCGAGTGGGACGATGTAACCGCTGCTCTCAGCGAGTGGGATAAAGTCGGCCGGTGAAATCCAACCCCGTTCGGGGTGCTGCCAGCGCAGCAGCGCCTCAGCTTTGACGAGCCGACCGCTGCGTAGGTCAAAAAGTGGTTGGTAAAAGAGCTGAAGTTCTCCGCGCGTCAGGGCCTGCCGGAGGTCACGCTCCAAGGTTTTATGGGTTTCGCTCGCCGCATCTACAGTTTTGTGATAGCGTTTGACGCCGTTTTTACCTGAACGCTTCACGTGGTACATGGCGCTGTCGGCGTGTCTAAGTAGTTCGGTAGGGTCGGCGGCGTCGTCGGGGGAGACGCTCACCCCGATACTCGCGCCGATGTGAAACACCTGCGCGTCGATAAAAAACGGCTCATCAAGGGTTCGTTTAATCTTTTCGGCGACGCTGACCCCCTCACTGCTCGCTTTAAGACCGCGCAGCAAAACGACGAACTCGTCGCCACTGATACGCGCCAAAAGGTCGGTCTGCCGAGTTGAACGCCGTAGCCGCTCGGCAATTTGCATCAGCAGCAGGTCGCCCGCCTCGTGCCCCATCGTGTCGTTGACCAGTTTGAAGCCGTCGATGTCGATAAAAAGCAGCGCAAAAATCTTTTGCGGTTCTGTAGCGGTAGCCGCGTGCTTAAGTTGCTCCTCGAGCGCCAGACGGTTGGGTAGTCCGGTTAAAAGGTCGGTATAGGCCAGCCGCTCCATCGTCTCGACGTGAGCCTGCGAACGGACAAAGCGGCCCATATAGCGGCTGAAATAGTAGGTCAGCGCGTGAAAGGTAAGGTTTGCCAGTAGCAGCTGGGCGAGCGCCTGGACTTGTCCGTAGTTTTCTCCAGCCCATAAGTTCGTCGCGCTATAGACCAGCGCCAAACCGACCATCGCCGCGAGACACGATGAGGCGATCAGCCGTCCCGCCCTAAAGAGGGGCAAAAGCGAGGTGAGGACGTAGAGCGCCGGAAGCCACGGAAAGGTCTCGCTCAGCTCCCTAAAAAAATTTTCGCCGGGGGGTAAAAAGTAAAGAATATAGACGAGCTTACTTAAAAAGAACAGTGACGCCGCGCTCATCGTGCCTAAAAAAGCGCGTTCAAACGAGACCACGCGGAGCTGTAACAGTGCGGCGATGAGGAGCAGCGCGCCCGCAAAAACGGGGTACATCAGCGTGTCGTAAGGTGACGCTTGGGCTCCGAGTCGCTCGAGCGCCAGCCCCAGGAGGAGCGCCAGTGCCGGAACAGGCAGCGCGACTAAAAAGGCGCGCCGCCAATTTTGCTGCGGTGTCTGGCCTAACTCGGTAAGTCTTCTGATAAACGGTCTTAACATTCGGCTCATCTAGCGAGGGTCGGAGGGATAAAAAACGTTGGGTTAGGGCGACCGGTAACCATGTGTACTCTAAGATACACATGAAGAGGCTCGTTTGGATTTGCAAAGCCCACATCGCGCAGCTTTGGTCGTCGTTCCGGCTGGTTCTACGCTGGTACTAGAGCGTTGGTACTAGACCGAAGGTGTAGCCCAAAACTCGCTCTGGGTCATAGCTCAAAAGCCTTAGTCACTCAGATTAGAAACATGATAGGGTTATTAAGTGACTCTGCCTCTCAATGCCGCGACCGACCCCTCCTATCTGTCCGAGATCGCCGAAGCGAAGCTGTTAAGGCGTATCTGCGTTTCAAAACCCTACTACGCGCTCAGTAGTCCTGTACAAGTAGGCAACACGTTTTACGCCAGCGCCGCCGCCGACTTGCCCCTCGGAGCCGAAGTCGGGCCGATGGGCAGCGCCGAAGTCAGCCGTCACGCGGCGATCTCAGGATTGTGCGCCGCCGCTCTCGCCCAAAACGACGATGACCGGCGCTTTTACCTGGCGCAACGCGCCGAGTATTGGGGCGTCCCGAACGGGGCACCTTACGGGTCGCCGGTGACCTTTGCCGCCACCTTGCAAACTCTGAGCAAACGCGGCGCACGCTCCCAAATCGTCGTTCAGGCGGAGGCCAAACCGCTGGCAAAACTCGTTGTTGATTACACGATCTTAACCGAATACGCGTTCGGCCGACTTTTTCGTACACACTACCGACCGACCGAGCCACAAGCCGCGATGGACGTCTCTCTGCCCGGAGACGCCCAGAGCTCCGGTGACCGGTCGGTCTACGATGTGCCTGCGCTGCCGGAAACGGTTTGTGCGGGTCACTTCGCGGATTATCCGGCGTTGCCGGTGGCGCTCCTGATGGGTCAACTAGGGGCGGTCGCGTGGCGACTGTTGGACTCGGCGCGGTGGCGCGGTGTCCGGGCAAGCGTCAACGCGACCGACCTCTGCTGGGCCGGAGAACGGGTTCGTTTTGAGGCGACCCGCGCCGTTTCTCCTGCTGCAAATCCTGCAGCAGGAGAAACGCAGCATACGTTTAGCTGCCGCGTCAGCGCCGAAGACCGGCTCGTCTGCACCGCCGAGCTAGGGCTCGAGGCTCACTAACCCAATAACTAAAGCTTCGCTGCCAGGCTGTATCAGCTGTTGTCATCGCGCTTATGTGTATAAGATTTTATGTGCGTAAGAGCGCCAGCCTCCCAGAGCCTGACAACTGCTAAATAGCGTGTTTTGTAGCTCGACTTCTTTTATGTAGCACACTCTAAACGCCGCCAACTAAGTTCAGAATGACCCTACCTGGTTCGTACATCCAAATCCGGCGCAACCGGGTATACCTTTGTAGAGCTGCTCACTTAGGCATCTACGATGTTCCGGTAGCTCTGGGACGCGCATCCATCCCCCCGGCGGGTGCGCGTTTTTTCATGCCGCTAAGCAGCTATCATGCCTGGCAGGGCCGATACCGACACCTGTTCTGCGACATTTACAAGGTAAAAAACCCTCTACGCTGTGAGAGTCCGAACCTATCCAGGTTGGTGTAGCCGACGTGAATAGAGTTACCTCGAGCCGTTCTATCTTCAATTTTCAGACGGGTACCGCTATGCTACGAACCAGCGCCACTCGTTGCTGCACCCTTCGCAACCTCACAAACGTCTACAGACAAAGCGCCGGTTTGGGCCGTAAAACGCTTTTGTTTTTTGGCCGTTTCGTGTCGTATACTCGCCGTAGTGCTCGCGCAAAGGATGAAGTTCTCTTTACAAAACCCTGGGGTAGCGTCAGGTGCTCCCTTGCTAGGATGCGCCCTATGATGTGCGTCACCCTCTCATGTTGGTTTTTAGGTGCTCAATGAACGCACTTTTACTTTGCTTTATGCTCGCCCAGACTTTGACCGGTGCGCACGAGCTGGCTCCCGGTACGGTTGTTACGCTGGCTGCTTCTCCCAATCTCGTACCGGTTTACGGCTCTGCAAAACTAGAACAGCACAAACTTGTTTTTAATGTGTCACTCGAGCCCGAAACTGAAGTCAGGGTGCTGATTATTCCGCCGGGTGGCGAATCGGTCGCGAGCGGAGCCCCTTACGGCCGTATCGGACCTACCGGCGACGACATCTTCGTACAGTTTGAGGGCGCTGCTCAAGCGGTTTCTTTACGCAAATGGCTCGCTGACGAGTACGGCGTTGACCTGATCTTCCCGTCGCCCGGGAATTCGTCCGGAAATTGAGGAAGCTATGACATGCCGATAGATACAAACGCCCCCAAAGCCGCGCCGAACGCGCTACGCGAAAAGCATATCTTGATCGTTGAAGACGACCAAGACATCAGCCGTCTGCTAAGTCTCGAGCTCTCCGAAGCAGGGTTTCGGGTCACAGCTTGTGACACCGGGATGCGCGGCCTCGCCGCCGCCCGTGAAGAAGAGCCCGACCTGATCGTGCTTGATTTAGGGTTGCCCGATATCAGCGGCGCTGAAATCGCCAGACGCGTCCGTAAAACGAGCACGACGCCGATCGTGATCTTAACCGCCGCCGACGACGTGACGACCAAGGTTGACATGCTGAACGCCGGGGCGGACGACTACCTCGCCAAACCCTTTCACGCCGAGGAGCTGCTCGCGCGTATCCGGGTGCAGCTTAGACATCAAAACGCCGGAGCAGCGCAGAGCGTCGGGGACCTCCTGCTCGACACGCACCGCCGTCAGCTCTACTGGGACGAACAAGAGGTGCGCCTCTCACCCCGCGAATTTGACCTGATCGTCTACCTTTGCGGCGCACCCGGACGCGTGTACACGCGCCAAGAGATCGAGCAAAATGTCTGGGGTGAAGAGCTGCCGCCGTCGTCTAATGTGGTTGACGTCCATATCGCCAACATTCGCGCCAAGCTTCGTGAGGTAGGGGGTTACGGTCTGATTCGGACGGTACGCGGAATCGGCTACGCGATTAAGAGCTGACGCCTCGTCACTAAAACCCTAGCCTTAGCTTCCGGTAGCGTAGCGGGCCGGTCCTACTTTGCGCTGAGCTAGCTCACGCCTACAGCTCAGCTTGACTTAACTTTGGGGACGGTCGGTTGTTATTAAGCTGAACTTAAGTCTTCTGTGGCACGCTCCTTTTATGATCAACAGGCGCGGGATTGCGCTGCGGTGGCGGATTGCGATCTTTAGCAGCTTGGCAATTGCCTTTCTCAGTTTGCTGGCGTCGGTAGCGGCTTACGTGGTGGTGCGCTCGAGCCTCATGGGTGACCTACAGCGAGCACTCAAGGTTGACGTCGCCCGGGTTGCCGCTGCCTACACAACCCCGACCGGTTCTCAAGCCGCGCAGCTTGGGGCAGGTGACCTGCAAAGCGTCGCCACCGGGGGCGTGATCATTCAGCTCTATACCGGTGCCGGGGAGCGTTTAGCCGCCTCGAACGACGCGACAGCGCCCCGGTCACCATCTCTACCGGCTAGTGTTGTGACCGCCGCTCTGACCGAACCGCAGTCGTGGCGAGGAGAGTTGGGTGGCAGCCCGATGCAGGCGGCGTTAGCGCCTGCGAGTCTCGGGGTCGTGGCGGTGTTAGCGCCCACGAGTTATATCGGGGCGGCGCTCGCCCAACTCGCCCGCGTGTTGGCGCTGGCTGCGCTTTTACTCGTGGTTCTGAGTGTTGCGCTCGGTTACCTTGTCGCGGCGGCGGCGGCGCGTCCGGTCACGCAGCTTGCTAGAGCCGCCGCGCAACTCGACCCGGGGCAGTTGCAGCCGATCAGCTACACCGGCCCCGACGATGAGGTGGGTAAACTGAGCACCGTGCTCAACGACCTGATCGAACGCCTTAAGCTCTCAGCCGAGGCGCAGCGCACCTTTTTGGCTGAAACCAGCCACGAACTTCGGACGCCGCTGACCAGCTTGCAAGGCTTTTTAGACCGTTCGGTGCGGCGCTCACCACCTTCAATGCGGGATGAACTCGAGGACGCCCAGCGCATCGCCCGCGCCATGTCGCGGCTCGTGACCGACTTGTTGCAACTGACCCGGGGTCAGCTCGTCCGCGACTACACGCCGCACCTGTTAGACCCCGCGACCGACATCCTCAAACCCGTCGCCGAAGAGTTTCCGGGGGTCAGGCTCGAGGCCCAGGCCGGTCACCTGCTCCTCGGTGATCCCGACCGCTTGAAACAGCTCGTCCGTAACCTCACCGCCAACGCGGTGCGCGCGACCGACAACCCGCGTAAGGTCACCTTGGGCCTCTTCACTACAGGTGAGCACGTGGTTTTGCTGGTGCGCGACCGTGGTCCCGGTATCCCTGAAGAACTGTTACCCCACATCTTTGAAAAGTTTCACAAAGGTGTGGGCGGCGGCGCGGGCCTGGGCCTAGCGATTGCCAAACAGATTGCCGACGCACACGGCGGGACGCTCTCGGTGGAAAGCTTTAAGGGGCGCGGGACGACGTTTCGGGTCTCACTGCCGACTGTTGAAGAGGACGAATAGGTTTTACGGATGTTCTGTCAGCCAAGGGCGTTTGCGGCGTGCTAGGTGAAGTCGGCTTACAAAGTGAAATCAAAATACAAGATTAGGAAGTCAGTAGCACGCAAAAAAGGCGTCTCTCACGTACTTAGAGCATGTTATAGACCTTGGTTCCTTCAAGCTGTTTGGTCAACACTCAGAAAATCCGTTCCGGTCGGGCTTTTTGCACTTTCAGCAGCATCTTTTTTGGGTGTGCTTGGAGCTTACAGGTAGACTCGAACCCGAAGCGTCTGAACAGTTCAACTGCTGTATGGGATGTACGCTCAGCGGCCACAACCGCAGCCACAGTAGTAGCCACAATCGTCTCAGAGTTTATAACAGGCTCTCAGTAAGTTGGCTTCGTGTTTGGCACAGCTGGAGATATATACACCTCAGTCTAAGGTGCGGGCGGGGTCGGCTCGAGCCCGCCCTCTTTTTCCCCCATCCTGAGTTCACTGAATAGCATCGCCGCGCCGACCAGCCCAGCGCCGACCCAGCCCCACACGCCTAGTGACTCACCGAGGAGCAAGTAGGCGAACAGCGCGGCAAAAACGGGCTCGAGGACAAAAATCAGCGCCGCAACAGGCGCGCTCACCACGCGCTGCGCCCGTACCTGTAACACGGACACCAGCGCCGTTGCAACAGCGCCCAAGTAAACGATAGACCAGACTGAACCCACGCTCAAACTGCCTAGTTTGCCCAACTGCGGCAGCGCCCATACCCACGCCAAGAGCGCCATCGGCCAGAACTGCACGGCGGAGAGCTCGAGCGCCCCATACTTAGGTGCCACCTCACCCAAGTAGATGATGTAAAACGCGTAAAAAACCGCGGTTCCCAAAATCCACGGATCGCCCGCCGTAATCCCCTGTGCGCCGGTCAAGCTCATCAGGCCGAGACCCACGAGGGCGACAGCGGCTGCCAGATACGCCCGCGCCGGGACACCGTGACGAAACCCCCTATAACGGAAATACAGTGCGCTAAAGAGCGGCGTCAAAATCACGCTGAGGCCGGTGATAAAGGCGGCTTTTGAGGCGGTCGTGCTCGCGAGTCCGACGGTTTGGGTGGCAAAGCCTAAAAACGATAATACGCCTAATATCAGTCCCGGTACGAGAGCTTTTCGGCTCGGCCTGACCCAGGCCAGCAGCAACGCAGCAACCGAAAAACGTAGGGCTAACAGCAGAGACGGCGGGACGCTCTTGACAGTTTCTTTGACGATCACAAACGTCGTTCCCCAGACGAGGGTGATCAGGACAAGTATGAGGACACCGAGGCGGCGAGAGAGCATAAAGGTAATTCTGGCACAAGCTGTATATGGCGGGCTCGAGTGCAAGTCTCTGCTGGAAAACCCGCGTGCAAAAGTTTGCTAAGCCAAACGTCGTTCTAAATGTACGCTTTACCATGCTTAGATCAGCGTCACAAGCAAAATACTAAATTCAATCGAGGAACCTGCCGAAATCTAGGCTCTACAATAAGATCATGAGCGTTTTAGACGGTTTACGGATTGGTTTTGGGGAAGACGCACACGCGCTGGTACCGGACAGACGGCTGGTACTCGGCGGCGTTGACGTGCCGAGTTTGCGCGGCGCGGCGGCGCACAGTGATGGGGACGCACTGCTGCACGCGCTGGCCGACGCGCTCTTATCGAGCCTCGCTCTAGGTGATATCGGGGTGTACTATCCGCCCTCAGCCCCAGCTTTTAAGGATATGGACAGCCGCGAAATCGTCACGCGCTGCCTCGGGACGCTCCACTCGCGCGGAGCTGAACTGATCAATGTGGCGCTCGTCGTCACGCTCGACAGCCCCAAACTCGGGCCTTACCGCGCCGACATCGCCGGTAGCGTAGCCAAACTGCTCAAACTACCGCCGGAATGTATCGGCCTCGGCTTTAAGACGAGCGAAGGGCTCGCGCCCAACCACGTGCAGGCGCGGGCGACGGTGCTCGTCCGAGTACGTTAACGCCGCGTTTGCGCTAAACCCGGCACAGTCAAGTCTTGCAGCGCGTGAACGGTTAAAGGCCGCTCTTTAAGGGCGCGCAGAGCTTTGACGAGCCAGCGGGCCGCGTCGGTTGTTGTGACGTAGGGGAGACCAGCCTCGAGCGCCCTTCTGAGTTCCGGCGTGTGCAGGGTGTCAATCAGCAAATCATACTCGGGTTCTTCAGACGTTGATTCAGTTGTGACGGTAAACTCGAGCGTCCTCAATTCAGCTTTTACCTCGTCTAAACCGTCACCTAGAACGAGCGCCTTACCTGAGCTTGGCAGCTTGACGTTCGCACCCAGCAAGGCTTTGGCATACGCCATGTACGGGTCCGGGTCAATGCCCATACTCTCACCCGTCGAGCGCATCTCCGGGCCTAATACCGGCAAGACGTTCTTAAACTTGAGAAACGGCAGCACGACCTCTTTGGCGCTGTAAAACGCAGGCTGCGGCGTTTCGGTAAAGCCCAACTCAGTTAAGGATTTTCCGGCAGCAATGAGCGCGGCGTATTTGGCCAAAGGGTGCCCGATGGCTTTAGACAAGTACGGCACAGTGCGGCTGGCCCTGGGGTTGGCCTCAATGACGAGCACTTCACCGTCTTTGATGACGTACTGAATGTTGATAAGCCCGCGCACGCCGATGGCTTGGGCTAACTTGACGCTGTAGTCGTGCAACGTCTGCATGACTTTTTCACTCAGATTGACGGGCGGGGTAATACACGCCGAGTCGCCCGAATGCACGCCTGCACCTTCGATATGCTCCATCACGCCTGCGACGACAACCCGTTCCCCATCAGCCAGTGCGTCCACGTCAACCTCTTGCGCCCCGGCGATAAAATCGTCTACCAAGATAGACGGATTTCCCGGTAGCTCAGCGTAAACCTCATTCAGATAATGCCCCAACTCCGTCTCACTGTTAACAACCTGCATGGCCCGCCCACCGAGTACAAACGACGGCCTGACCATCACCGGATAACCTAGGTCGGCGGCGAGTTTCGCGGCGTCCTCGGGCCTCGCTACGACGCCCCCGGCGGGTTGCGGAATGTCTAAACGTTTGCAAAGTTCGTGAAACGAACTGCGGTCTTCGGCCTCGAAGATGGCTTGCGCGGGTGTCCCCCAAATCGGCACGCCAGCGTCAGTTAAAGGTTGCGCGAGTTTGAGCGGTGTCTGACCGCCGAGTTGGACGATGACGCCCACCGGGTTCTCCCGATCAACGATGTTGAGGACGTCCTCAAGCGTCAGCGGTTCAAAATAGAGCCGGTCGGCGGTGTCGTAGTCCGTTGACACCGTTTCCGGGTTCGAGTTGACCATGATGGTCTCATACCCGGCGGCTTTAAGCGCCCAGACCGCGTGAACGGTAGCGTAGTCGAACTCGACGCCCTGCCCGATACGGTTCGGGCCGGAACCTAAAATCACGACTTTGGGCCGGTCCGAGTCCTCAACTTCGTCTTCCCACTCATACGTCGAGTAGTGGTACGGCGTGTACGCCTCAAATTCAGCGGCGCAGGTGTCTACGGTTTTGTAGACCGGGGCGCTGTGATGCTCTAACCGCCACTTTCTTACGTCTCCAACCGCCGCACCCGTCAACGTCGCCAAATCCGCGTCACTAAACCCAAACCGCTTGACCTCACGCCAGGTTTCCCAGTTCCACGCTTTAGGATTGCCGAGCGCCGTAATCTCCTGCTCGACTTCGGTAATCTCTTTAAGCTGAGAGAGAAACCACGGATCAATCGCGGTTTTGTCGTGTAAGAACCTCACGCTTTTACCGCGCCGTAAAAGTTCTAACAAGGCCGGGAGACGTTTGGGGGTCGCGGTGAGGCGGGCCTCGAGTTCAGCCAGCCCCAACTTGCCCGTTTCGGTGCGGACATCGGACTCCAACGACCGGAGCGCCTTTTGCAGCGACTCCTTAAAGGTGCGGCCAATCGCCATGACTTCCCCAACCGAGCGCATCTGTGTGCCTAGCAGGTCGGTAGTGCCGGGAAACTTTTCAAAGGCAAAACGCGGAATCTTGGTTACGACGTAATCAATCGAAGGCTCAAACGCCGCCTTGGTCTCCTGGGTGATGTCGTTCGGCAACTCGTCTAGGTGATAACCAACTGCCAGCAACGCTGCAATCTTTGCTATTGGATAGCCTGTTGCTTTAGATGCCAGCGCCGACGAGCGTGATACCCGTGGGTTCATCTCGATGACAATCACATCGCCGTCTTTGGGGTTGACTGCAAACTGAATGTTCGAGCCGCCCGTGTCTACGCCGATTTCGCGGATGATCGCAATCGAATAGTCGCGGAGCCGCTGATACTCTTTGTCCGACAGGGTTTGCGCCGGGGCTACGGTGATGGAGTCGCCGGTATGAACACCCATCGGGTCGAGGTTTTCAATCGAGCAGATGATGACGACCGTATCGTTATGGTCGCGCATGACCTCGAGCTCGTACTCTTTCCAGCCCAACACCGACTGCTCGACCAACACCGAATGCACCGGCGAGTCGTGCAGTCCTTGCTTGACGATCTCCCGAAACTCGGCCTCGTCGTAAGCGACGCCGCCACCCGTGCCGCCGAGCGTAAACGAGGGCCGGATGATGGCCGGATAGCCGATGGTCTCAGTAAATGCTAAAGCTTCGCTGAGTGACGTGACCATCTTCCCGGCAGGTGTTTTGATGCCAATTTTGGCCATCGCTGCTTGAAACAGTTGCCGGTCTTCACCTTTATTGATGGCGTCGTAATTCGCACCGATGAGTTCAACGCCGTATTTTTCTAATGTGCCGGTTTCAAACAGGGTTTTAGCTAAATTCAGCGCCGTTTGTCCGCCCAAAGTCGGTAACAGGGCGTCGGGCCGCTCGGCAGCGATCACTTTTTCGGCAACTTCGGGGGTGAGGGGCTCGAGGTACGTTCTATCGGCTACCTCCGGGTCGGTCATGATCGTCGCCGGGTTTGAGTTGATCAGCGTCACCGTAAACCCGGCGGCGCGGAGGGCTTTACACGCCTGCGTGCCGGAATAGTCGAACTCGGCGGCTTGCCCGATGACGATGGGGCCGCTGCCGAGAATTAGGATTTTTTGGAGGTCGTCGCGTTTAGGCATACCAAGGATTGACCATAACATGCATAAAAATGTAATGCACTAACATTTAAGCAGTACGTCCAGGGCTTACGCATATGGCTTGCAGCGAGGTTTTTACATCAGAACAAGGTACAGTGTCCAACATCGTGGCAACGGTTCACCTCATCTGTGGCTTTCTTGGTGCTGGAAAAACAACCTTCTCCCAAGCTCTCGCGGAGCAAAGATCAGCTGTGAAGTTCTCAGTTGACGAACTTTATTTACAAATTTTTACGGACGAACCGACGCGGGAGCTAGACGCCCAAGCTTTTGACCGTCTGTTACTCATGCTCAACGGTGTCTGGCCGCAAATTATAAAAGCAGGGGTGGATGTGGTCCTCGACTTTGGGTTTTGGCGTCGGGCCTTCCGCGATGACATCCGGGATAGGGCAAGCTTAGTTGGCGCGGAGACAAGGCTCTACTGGCTACAATGCCCTGATGATGTCGCTTTAGCCCGGTGTTTGCAGCGAAATGGTCTACCGGGACCTTTCTTATCACAGCGCAGGACTATAGAGAGCTTAAAGCAGGGTTCGAGCCGCCAGCTTCTGATGAGGCGAGCGAGACGATCAACACGGGCTAGTTCCCTGCTTGGATAAAAAGCTCTGGTAATACGTCTTTGCCTAAAAGTTTATTGTGTTGCCGTTTTTGAGTATAATGAGTTTACGATGACAGCCGAAAAACGTAAACTCACCGTAAAAGACTTTGTGCTGATGGGAGAGACCGGCGTATTTGCGCCGGACGAGCGCGTTGAGCTGTTAGACGGGGAGATTTATACGATGTCGCCACCGAGTAGTAAACACGCTGCGTGGGTAGACCGCATTATGAAGGCGCTTGAAAGTAGCGTCGGCGACCGCACTATCATACGGGTGCAAAGCCCGGTTGGGCTTTCCGAACACGATACCCCCGAGCCGGACGTAGCCGTGCTTGCACCCAAGGCGGACTTTTACGAAACCGAACTGCCGGGGGCAAGTGACACCTATCTAGTCGTTGAGGTAAGTCTAAGCACGCTACGTGAAGACCGCAACCGCAAACTTTCTGTCTACGCTCGTACCGGCGTGCCGGAATACTGGCTTGTTAACCTTGAAGCGCGGCAGCTCGAGGTCTACCGTGAACCTAAAGATGGATACTACCGGATCAGGATGCTTTTGAGTCTAGATGAAGCCGTCACGCCTAGTGCAATTCCTAATGCGTCAGAAATCGTCTTCTGAATCGCCTAAATCTTCTTCCCCGTCAAGCTCCAAGACAAACTCTTCATCCCCAACCCGCACTACGTCGCCCTCATGCAGTTTGCGTTTGCGCCTTGTTTCAACCTCACCATTCACCGAAACTTGCCCGGACTGGATTAAAAGCTTGGCCTGTCCACCGGTTCCGGCCAGCCCGGAGAGCTTGAGCGCGTCGTTTAGGGTGATGGCTTCTGCTAAAAAGGTATCTTGCTCTGTCTCTGTCATGTTGTCCTTCGTTTTCTAACTCACTGCTCTTTTTTGAGAGAGTTCTGCTATCGTCGGCGCTGCGGGGTACGAGCCCAAAAATTTGACGAACGCCGCGCGGCGCATCAGGCCGGTGATAGCTTCTTGGACGTTATCGTCATCTAAATGACCTTCGATGTCTAAATAAAAGAGATAGCTCCACGGCTTGTCACGGCGCGGGCGAGACTCGAGCTTGGTCATATTGACGCCGTTTTGCGGAAAAACTTCTAGGCAGCGCACCAAATCGCCGGGGCGGTGGCGGGTGGCAATTACCAAACTCGATTTATGCAAGCCTTCGCCCCTCGGCGCTTCATCCGGCCCCAAGACAAAAAAGCGCGTGTAGTTAAAATCCATATCTTCGATGTTTTCAGCTAAGACCGTAAGGCCGTAAATCTCGGCACTCCGTTTTGACGCAATCGCAGCGTGCCCCCCGGCAGTTCCTGCTTTGACGCGTTCGCCCAAAAGTTTGGCGGCCCCGGCGGTATCGAAGTCGGTGACGGCTTCAAACCCGCGCCTCGAGAGGTAGCCCCGGCACTGCTCGAGCGCCTGCGTATGGCTGTAGACGCGCTTGACCTCCCCCAGCGTCGTTCCAGGGGGGGCCAACAGCGTGTGCTCGACCCGTACGACCTGTTCGCCGATGACATGCAACACCGAATCCGTCAGCAAGTCGTAGGTCTGATTGATCGAACCCGCTAACGAGTTTTCAACCGGCAAACAGGCGTAGTCGCACTCGCCTAACACTGCTGCCTGAAACCCGTCAAAAAAAGTTGGGTAGCCGACGGCCTCCGCTTCCGGTAAAAACTGCAGCGCGGCCTGCTGACTGAACGCGCCCGCCACACCCTGAAAGGCGATACGCGCGGCCCGATTGTTGTCAAGGGGTAGAGCAGAGCGAGACACCATAACGGCAAACTCTACCACTCACACCGGACGTGGCCCGTCAGATGAGGTGCAAAGAGAGCAGTAACTTGGTTAAACACTTGCAAAGAAGCGGTTAAAGATGAAAATAAGAATTGACAACGAGAATTGAGGAGAGAGAAGGCAATAGAGAAGTTCTCCATCTTCTACATTTTTTGGCTTACAAACTACCGATTGATTCCGGTACTTCGGTCAAGCGTAAGCCCAAATCCAGGTTGGGTAGAGCGCCCCTGAGAGCTGCGCGTTACTTCCCCACCGTCACTGCTACGCGCTTCAACCCTACGGTTTGCTAAGCAGCTCGCAAAGAAGGCCAAACCAACTAGCAGCGTTGCTGCTATAAGAAAGTTGCTCCACCTCGCTTAGGGCGTTATCAACCATGACACGCCCTTTGAGCCTGGTTTCGCTAAACCTTAACGTAGTAGCTGGGTTCTCAGTTCCGACTTCTTTCTGCGATACGAAACGCCGCGAACGCCCCGACTGACTTTGGAATAGCGGCACTTACTTGGGCTGTTTGACAAACACCGGATAACGCCCCCGCTGCTCAAAACCGATAGATTCATAGATGCGCACGAGTTTCGGGTCGCGCTGCGTGACGAGCGTTTGCAACCGGGCGAAGGGGCTCCGGGCGGCGAGCTCTTGCATACTCGAGAGTAAGAGCCGCTGCAACATCGCTGCCGAGTCGCGGTGCTCAGCCAATACGCCCGCCGACGTGAGGTAGTACACGCCGTCAATACTGTCTTCTAACACGCCGTAAAACGCGTACCCAACCGGCTCTTGGTCGAGGGTCTGAGAGGCCAGAAACCACAAGTTCGGGTGAAAGGGGCCACGCCAGCGTTTGAGCCACGCCCAAAACGCTTCGGACGGCCTAAAGCCCTCACCTTGTTCAAAGACGCTTTGAAACTGCTCGTCGCTCTCTTCGCTCCACGCCTCGAGCACCAAAGGTGTACCGAGCGGTGGGAGTTCAGCCAGGTCGAACTCCAAATCAACCGCCTGCCGACCTTCAAAGCCGAGCGCGGTTAAAACCGGCTCGAGCATCTCGAGGCGGGCCGGTGACACGTTATAGAGCGGGCAGTGAACAGCCTCGTGGTCGAACTTGTCTAAGAGGTACTCGAGCAAGGTTGTTAGATCGTCAGCGGATTGCTTGAACCAAAGATTGCTTAAAAGTAGGTTCTGGTCGTCTTCTTCAGGCTCCGGGGCCTGCACATATGCCCCGGCGAGCGGCACGTCACCCGGCGCAAAGAGGATAAAACAGTTTTCGGCCTCGCTTGCAGGGTCATGAAAGGCGCGCATACTCTGCCGCGCAAACGCGCGTGGGTCGCTGTGACCTAAAAATTCGTAAGATGAGGCGAGAAACCACTCGAGTTCGTCGGGGGAGGTAGAGCGAATCACTGTAGCGCACTTTACCGCACAGCAGGCCGGTTACAGAAGTGGTTTTACGGAACTCGGCGGCGAGCCTTACGGTAAACTCCGGGGATGGCCGTTTTCCCTGACCTCGACCCTATGAAATTAGAAACGTAACTGGACCCAAGTGAGTCAACCGAGATGAGTAAACCGAGAATTATCGGCGGCACCGCGAAGGGCCGCGTGTTAGAGGTACCCAAAAGCGGCACCCGCCCGAGTCCGAGCCGGATGCGTGAGGCGTTATTTAACATCCTCGGGTTTCGGCCCAGAGGGACCTTTTTAGACCTCTACAGCGGGACGGGGGCCGTGGGCCTCGAGGCTGCCTCACGCGGCTGGGCGGCAACGTGCGTGGACCTCTCCAAAGAGGCGGCGGGCGTCATCCGTAAAAATGTTCAGGCGCTTCACCTGGACGTTGGGGTCGTTCAGGGGGACGCGCTCGCTTACACCAAAAAACATCCGGGCGGCTTTGATGTGGTCTTTGCCGCGCCGCCTTATCCGCTCGAGCTCGAGCATATTTTTGAGACGATTGTCGCCGCTGAGGTTGCCACCTCGCTCTACGTGTTTCAACATCCGGCGGCGCTGACGCTGTTGGGTGAGAGGCGCATCTACGGGACGAACGCGCTGACGCTGCTCGAGGTTGACTAACCCGTTCCAACTGAACTTGTCTTTAACGTCACTACGCCTTCTTACACTATCTTATAGGGCGGTTTCATCGTGAATCTGACATATCCATGAGGCAAGCTGTGACAGACTGGTGCAGATATGGCTGAGCCGAGCTTTTACGTCGCCCTTCTTATCGCACTCGGAGCCGCCGCTCAGTGGCTCGCGTGGCGCGTCAACCTCCCGGCAATCTTGCCGCTGCTACTCATCGGGTTTGTGGTCGGACCCTTGACAGGGCTCGTGCATCCGCTCGAGTTTATCAGCGAGGACCTGCTCTTTCCGGCGGTCGGGTTAGCCGTCGGGCTGATCCTTTTTGAAGGTGGCCTGACCCTTAAGCTCCCCGAAGTCCGGGAGGTGCGGCGCGTCGTCCTAAACCTCATCAGCGTCGGGGCGCTGATCACTTGGCTGCTGGTGACGCTGGCGAGCCACCTCTTAATCGGCCTCCCTTTCTCTATCGCGCTCCTCTTCGGGGCGCTCGTGATCGTTACCGGGCCAACCGTGATCGGGCCGCTGATGCGCAGCGTTCGGGCCGCGCCGCGGGTCGCCAATATCCTCAAGTGGGAGGGCATCTTAATTGACCCGCTCGGGGCGCTCGTTGCCGTACTGGTTTTTGAGTTTTTGCTGCTGGGCAATAGTGACACAGCCGTCGGTCATACCTTATCGTCCCTCATTCTTTTTGTCGTGGTCGGCGCTTTAGTCGGCGGCGTCGGCGGGCTCGCCTTTACCTTTTTGCTCCGCCGCCGCCTTATCCCCGACTATCTGACGAACCTGGTGGCGTTGGCCCTCGTGTTTAGCGTCTACGCGCTTTCAAACCTCTTGTCCCCAGAATCTGGACTGCTCGCCACGACCGTGATGGGGATGCTGATGGCGAACCTGCGCGCCCCCAACATCGGTGAGATTTTAACCTTCAAAGAAGACCTGAGCCTGCTCTTTATCTCGCTGCTCTTTATTGTGCTGGCGGCCAACATCGAGTTGAGTTCGTTTGTCGCTGCGCTCACCTGGCAGAGTCTGGCTCTGGTCGGCGTCATTATGTTTATCGTGCGGCCCATCAACGTTTTTGTCAGCACGGTAGGCTCGCCCTTGTCGTGGCGTGAAAAGCTCTTTTTGTCGTGGATTGCGCCGCGGGGCATCGTCGCGGCGTCGGTGACGTCACTTTTTGCCTCACGTTTGACCAGGGCCGATGTCGGCGGCGCTGAGGTGCTCGTCCCACTGGTCTTTATCATTATCGTCGGCAGTGTGACCTTAAACAGCTTGACGGCTAAACCGGTGGCGCGACTCTTGGGCGTCGCCGAGCCGGAACCGCAGGGCGTGCTGCTCCTGGGCGCACACACCGTCGCGCGGCAAATCGCCGACTTTTTGCAAACGGAAGGGTTTACCACCCTGGTCGCTGATACGAACTACGCCAACATCGCAACAGCGCGTCTGGCAGGGCTTAACGCCTACTACGGCAGTCCGCTTTCGGGCCGCGCCGACGAAGAGATGCGGCTCTCGGGTATCGGCAAGTTGCTGGCGCTGACCTCCAACGATGAGGCGAACGCGCTGACTGCGATGAAGTTTACCCGCACCTTTGACTCGACGCACGTGTTTCAGCTTAAACCGGGTGAAAGTGACCGCAATACTTTAGACGAAGCGCGTAGGGGTAGGCTGATTTTTGGTTCGGGGACGACCTTTGACGAACTTATCGAACATTTTCGCAGCGGTGAACTTAAAAAGACGACCTTGACCGAAGCGTTTACCCGCAAAGACTTTGAAGCGCAGAACGAGGGGTTTATGCCGCTCTTTGTCATCCGCGGTAAAACCCTCGTGGTGGTGTCGGGGGCGTCACTCGAGCTTGCGCTCGGAGACACCCTCGTCTCGCTCGTCCCGAACAAAGTCGAAACTGCAAAAGATGAAGGTGAGAGGCTCGAGACAGACCTGGGAGCCGTGGCGCTCGGGATTTGAGGTTTTAACCGAGACGACGGAAAACCCCACAACCTCAGCGTTGCGAGGTTCATTCACGTCAGCGTTTTGTAAGCTACTAACTTCTGAATTCTGTCTACTGAATTCTTATTTTCTTGCATCCTGCGGCTAACGCTCCCGGCTACGCAGGTCACCAATCCCTAATCTGTTGACTCGTCTAAAAACTGTTGCAGCTTCGCCTTATCCACCGCAATCGGAGCGCGGCGGCGGCGGACTGCGCCGTATTCTAAGAGCCGCGCCAAACAGTGCGAGACCGTCTCACGCGTCGCGCCGATCATCTTGGATAAGTCTTGTTGCGTCAGATTGAGGTCAATGACCGTGCCGCGGTCGCCCTCTTTACCAAAGTCGTGCGCGAGGCGTAAGAGGAGGTTGGCGAGGCGACCGGGCGCGTCGAACGCGCCGACCTCGGCAAAGCGTGTTTGCGCTTGCCAGAGGTTGGTGGACATAACCTGGATAAATTTCATGGCAATTTTGGGCTGCTGCGTAATCAGGCGCTGAAAATCGTCTTCGGGTAACACGATCAGGGTTGTATCCATCACCGCTTCGGCCTGGTTGGGGCGGCGCTCGGATGGGAGCAGCAGCAGCTCACCGAAGGCGTCGTATTTGCCGAAGAGCGCCAGAATCATCTCTTTGCCGTTGGGAAAATACATCGAGATTTTGACCATGCCCTCGCGGATAAAGTAGAGCGCGTCGGCGGGGTCCTCCATGTGATAGATCACGTCGCCGGCTTTGAAACGTTTGTAAGGGGTAATGCGCGAGAGGCTCTCGAGTTCTTCTTCTGAGAGGTCTTCGAACAGTTGTGTGTTCTTTAAGTGCCAGACTAAACTGGGATACTCTTGCGTCATGGAAGTAGTGTAGCGCAGTACTTATTCATTTTATTCACATTCCTCACGTGACAAATCTTACTCCTTAAACTCAGGTAAAAGAACCTGTTCAACACGTAAAAGTTAAGACTCATCTTCAGCCGTGAGCTGTGCGCCACACGCGTCCCACTCGTCAAAGCTGCCCGGTTCACGGTAAAAGGGCAACCCGCGCAGGTAACCCGAGCGGGCGATGGCGTAGGCTGACAGCGGCGCGGTCAAAAAGAAAAACGCAGTGATCAAAACGATCCGCGACACGGCTAAGGGCGTCCCGAAGTCGAGCGCCGCCGCCACAAAGATACCGACGCCACCAAGGGTGACGAGCTTGGTCGAGGCGTGCAGGCGGGTATAAAAGTCGGGGAACCGGAGCATCCCGATAGCGGCGGCTAAAACAAAAAAACTGCCGAACAGGAGAAACAGGTCGGTTATGAGTTTCATATAAGGTTCACTCGAGCACCCGGTGCAAGAGCAGGTAACGGGTCAGCGCAATCGTCGTTAAAAAACCCAAGATAGACACCAGCAGCGCCACATCGAGAAAACTTTCAAAGCCGGTGCGTATCGCCAGCACCACGATCAGCACCGCCAAGTTGACCGACAAAAAATCGAAGGCGGTAAGCCGGTCGCCCCACGACGGTCCCCGAATGACGCGGTAAACAGCGACAGCTACCGCGAGCAGCAGACAAACAAGCGCAAGTGTCGTCATCTAAGCCCCTTTCTTGTCAGGCAACGGCTATCTAAGTTTGGTCTTCTCGGACGTTTCAGTAACTTACCGGCACGTTTGCGAGAGATGAACACCACGATCATCTCAGCGTGTATGCGCTGGTCAGTAAAAGTTGCACTGAGAGCCTTTCCGACCAGATGACGGGTGCTCCCCAAGGTGTGCCTGCTACTAAACGCACAAGCAGCGCAGTGACCCCAAGCACCCCCCAGCGTTTCATTAACAGCGTAAAGCGTCACCGCATAAACCCCAAAATACGCGTCTCCATCCGGGTCACGCTTTCTCTGGCGGCGGCAATATCTTCGATATTAATCGCGTGCGCGTAGAGCAGTTTGCGGTCAGCCGAGACGCCCATCGCCACGGTTCCGGGCAAGAGCGTAATCGTCGCGCTTAAGAGTGAGATGGCAGCGTCGCTCCGCAGACGTAGGGGCACGGCGATAATATGCGGATAAAAGACCGGACGGCGGCGCAGCGCGAGTAGTGCGATCAGAATATTGGCGAGCAGCAGTTCCCAAAGAAACGCCCCTAAATAACGTACAAACGCACCCAAACGCCGCGCAAATGATTCACCGCCACCACGTAAGACGCTAAGGAGCAGTACGGCGAGCGCGCCGCCGACGAGCAGATTAAACGCAGTCAGCTCACCGACTAAGATCGGCCAGAGCAGCGCAAAAAGAAACAGGGTAAAAACTTGGCTCACGGCGTGGCCCCCCGTCCCAGTTGCGGCAAGACCTGCCTGATATAGGTGTCCGGCGTCCCTAGTTGTGCGGCAACCTGTTCCGAAAGTGCGTAAACCGGGCCGCTTAACACGGCGAGCGAAACAAGTAGCGTCCCTGCTATGACGCTCACCCACCACATCCCTTTGGGCAGCGTAACCTTGTGAACCGCGTCTTCGTCACCCCAAAAAAAGCCGCGCCAAACTGCAATCCCGGCGTAAAGCAGCAGCAGCCCCGACGCGACAGCAACCGTCGCTACGCCGATACGGAGCGCCCCACCGGTTTGTAACAGCGCCTGAATCAGCGCGAACTTACCGACGAAGCCGCTGGTCGGCGGCAACCCGGCGAGTGCCAGCGCGGCAACAAAGTAAACTGCGCCCAATAGGGGATACGCGCCTAGATGCCCTTCAGCATGATCACTAAACCGTTCACCGGCGACGAGTTCCGCGAGACCGGCGAGTAAAAAGAGTGTAAAGATGACTAACACCGAATTGATGAGATAGTAGAGTGTCGGGGCTAATGCGCCACTGGCGAGCCCCATGACCAAGTAGCCGACCGAGGCGACGTTGGCAAACGCCAAGAGGTGCCGCCAACGCCGCTGCGCCACTGTACCGAGCGCACCGAACAAAATGCTGAGTCCCGCGAGCAGCAGCAGCGTGTTTTTTACCCCAGTTTCTTCGGGAGCCATCAAGGTAAAAAGCCGTAACAGTGCGTAAACGCCGACTTTGGTCAGCATCGCGCCGAAAAATGCGCCGACCGCGCCCGGTACGACCGGGTAGCTGTACGGCAACCAAAAGCCGAAGGGAAACGTCGCTGCTTTGGTCGCAAACACGAGTGCTAAAAGTGCAACGACGAGCGTGACTCTAGGGTCGCCGGTCACGCCTTGCAACCGCCCCGCGATGTCGGCCAGGTTAAGGGTGCCGAAAAGACCGTAGGCGAGCCCCGCCGCCGCGACAAAAATGGCTGACGCGACGAGGTTGACGACCACGTACTTAAAGCCTTCGCGGAGTTGCGGGAGCGTGCCGCCGATCAGCAGCAGGCCGTACGAGGCGATCAGCATCACCTCAAACGAGACGAACAGGTTAAAAAGGTCGCCGGTTAAAAACGACATGTTGACGCCCATCAGTAGAAATTGCAAGAGCGCCTGCGTGCCCAATACCTCGCGGGTTTGGTTGAGCGTCGGCGACGCCCCCCGGCGCGGCGCGTGGGCTAGGCTCGAGCCCGCATAAATGGTGCTCAGTAACCCGGTCACACCCGAAAGCAGCAGCATAATCCCCGTGAGGCCGTCCGCGACGAGCGTAATGCCGTACGGCGCAGGCCAACTGCCGAGCTGCGTGACGAGCACCTCACCGGAAAAGCTGAGCACCGCGAGCCAGAGCGACACGAGCAAAGTAACCAGCGAAACCACCGCCGAGGCGACAGCTCGAGCCCTCGGCGTTTTGAGGAGTAAAGAGAGCGCCCCGCCGAAAAGTGGCACGATAATGGGCAAGATCAGCGCGTTCATGAACGCCGCCGCAGTTTTTGCCGGGGTCCTTCATGAGTTTCCGGCGAGACCGACGGGTGTTCAGGGTCGGCGTAGACGCGTTGCGGCGTCGCCGGATCGGATTTTTCTAACAACTCTTGTACGTGGTCGGTCCCGGTCGCCTGAAACGCCCGCACAGCGAGGACCAAGAGCAGCGCCGTCGTCCCAAACCCGATCACAATCGCCGTCAAGATCAGGGCTTGGGGCAACGGGTCAACATAGGGGCCTTTAAGGTTGGTTAAGGGCGGGTCGCTGAGCCGCGCCCCGGCGACGAGCAAGATGGACAAGTTGGTACCGTAAGCGATCATCGAGAGCCCGATAATCAGGCGAATCATCGCCCGCGATAAGACCAAAAAAACTCCGGTTCCCACGAGCAGCGCCGCGAGCAGCGGCAGCAAAAGTTCCATTACAAATCCTCGTTGGGGTCAAACGGTGAAAGCGTCATGTCCGAGTCTTCAGCTAAGAGTTCGATAATGGTCAGCGTCGCGCCGACGACCACCAAAAAGACCCCGGCGTCAAAGAGCACCGCCGTCGCCCACTCGAACTTACCGATCAGCGGCCACGTCAGGTAACCGTGACCGGATTTTAAGAACGCTTGCCCGCTCACGAGCGGCACGACGCCGGTGAGAAGCGCGAGCATGAGCCCCCACGGGAGCAACCGTTGCGGCGGCAAGTTCAAAAAGGGCCGGTCGAGGACGATCCGCGACAAGAGCGCCGCAACCGCGACCACCAGTCCGGCGATAAACCCACCCCCCGGCGCGTTGTGACCGCGTAAAAAGAGGTAAAACCCTAAAAACACCAGTACCAACACGACAGGTCTGGCAAAGGTTCCGAAGAGCAGCTCGAGCCCGCGTTTATCTGTCATGTTGACCTGTCATCAGCGTCTTCAGGGACGGTTCTGGTCTTCAGCAGTGCGTAGACGCTGATCCCGACAATCGCCAACACGGTAATCTCACCGAGCGTATCGTAGCCTCTAAAATCAACCAAAATCACATTGACGACGTTGTAGCCGCCGCCACCCTCTTTGCTCTGAGTCAGAAAAAATGTCTGCAACCGCTCGCCAATCGGCGTTTGCACGGCCAAGAGTGCGCCAAAAACCGTCAGCCCGACCGCGCCGGAAATCAGGGTATCGGCGACGGCCGCGCGTCTCGAGCGCCGGTAACGGGTCAGTTTAGGCAAATAGCGAAACACCGAGACGAACAAAATCACCGTCACGGTTTCAATCAAGAGTTGTGTCAGCGCGAGGTCGGGGGCGCGGAGCGCGACGAACAAGAGTACCAGCGAGAACCCTGCCAAACCCGCGAAGATCAGGGCTGAAATCCGGGTCTGGGCGATGATGACGCCATATGACCCTCCAACCACCAACAGCGCCGCCGCAAGGAACTCGAGCGGAACCGGCGTGACACTTGTCGGTAGGTATGGCCCTAGCCCAACGAAGGTAAACCCCACCCCGAGGAGCGCGACCGGCAGCCACAAGAGCCGGAGCTGCGCGGCAAACGTCGCATTTTGGGTTTTCCGCGTGGCGAAGCGGGCGAAGTGCTCCAAGCCGCCCATCAGCGCGTAGTAGACCGTATTGAGGTTCCGCGCAGGCGTCAGCGCCTGTTGCAACCGTCCAAAGGGACCACGGAGGAAGTACAGTAAGGTCCCGGCTCCCCACGTCCACAACGACCAGACCAAAGCCGCGTTGAGACCGTGCCAGAGGTAGAGCGCCTTGGCTTTGAACGCCAAGGCCGGGGCTGCGAGCGCGACGACCGGCGTCGCCAGCGTCGCGTTCCACGGGAAAACGCCGCAAAGGATGACGAGCACGCTCAGCAGCGCGGTCGGGAGGAGCATCCCTAAAGGCGCTTCGTGAACGTTAGGCCGGTGGCAACGGTACGGCCCGACAAACACGCTTAAAAATCTGAGGCTGTAGGTGAGGGTCATGACGCTGCCGACCACGGCCAGAACCATTGGCAAGGTGCCGCTACGGAGCATCTCTTCGTAAAACAGCTCTTTGGAAATAAAGCCGCCGAACGGGGGCAGCCCCGCCATCGAGAGCGCCGCCGGAACCGCGATCAGAAAGGTCCAGGGAAGTTTGCGGGCGAGCCCTGAGAGCTCCCGGACGCTGCGGCTCCCCGTTTCGTGGTCAATACTGCCGACGACCAAAAAGAGCGCCGCCTTAAACGCCGCGTGGTTGACTAGATGCGCGGTGGCCGCAAACGGATACCCCGCGCCGTAAAGCGCCGTCAAGAGACCGAGCTGTGAGACCGTCGAATAGGCTAACAATGCCTTGAGGTCGTCTTGCTTCAAGGCCAGATACGAACCCCAAATCATCGTGACGAGTCCCAGATAGAGAAGGCCGCCTGACCACGCGCTGAGGACAAAAAGCGGTGCAAATTTAGCGAGTAGGACGATCCCGGCCTTGACCATCGTCGCGGAGTGCAGGTACGCCGAGATCGGCGTCGGCGCTTCCATCGCGGTCGGTAACCAGATATAAAAGGGAAACTGCGCCGATTTAGTGACGGCGGCAAAGAGTAGCAGCACCAGTGCCGGCACGAAAGAGGGGCTCGAGCGCACCGCCGCGAAGTCGAGCTGCGACACCTTGACGCTGCCGCCCGCGAGGATCAGCAAGATCACCGAGGCGAGGAGCGCCAACCCGCCCGCTGAGGTAATGACGAGCGCCTTGACTGCCCCGTCTTGCGCGGCGCGGCGCGTGTCCCAAAAGCCGATTAAGAGAAATGAGGCGACCGAAGTAAGCTCCCAAAAGGCGAACATGGCGATCAAGTTGTCGCTCAGGACAAAGCCGAGCATCGCGCCGCCGAAGAGCAGCAAAAACCCGTAAAAGCGCCCGTGCCGTTCTTTCGGCCCGAGATACGACGCCGCGTAGACCATGACCAGAACGCCCATCACCCCGACGAGCAGGGCAAACAAGAGCGAAAAGCCGTCGGCGCGAAACGAGAGTGAGAGCTCGAGGCCGGGAACCCACGCGGCGCTCCCCTGCGCGGGGGTATTTTGCTCTGCTCCCGGAATCAGCGTGGCGAGAGCCAAAGCCGGGACAAAAGCAAGCGCCAGCGGCCAGCCCGCTCTCGCGCCCAAGGGCCGCGCCAAAAACGGCGCGAGAAGCGCCCCCAAAAACGGTAGCAGCACAGCGAAAACGAGCAGCATTACTGAGCGAACGCCCTCAGTCTTGAGATCACTTTGTTATAACTAGCCAGGTCACCCGCGCGGGGCACCCGGTAAGGGCCGACAAACACCGACGGCGTGCTGTTCACGCCGAGCTGCTGCGTGGCGACCGCTAAGTCATTCTGGATTTCTTCCCTAAACCGCCCGTCGGCGAGGCACGCCGCCACGCCTTCGTTTGCTAACCCGACCTCCTGAGCCAACCGGACGAAGTACGGAGCCGCGTCGCCGAGACCTGCCCAAGCCTTTTGCCGCCCAAAAAGCGCGTCGTGATACGTCCAAAAGGCTTCGGGCGTGTTCGCTGCCGTGACACATTCGGCGGCCTCAGCTGCGAGTAAGGCGTTGGCGTGAATGCTGGTTAAGGGCAGATAGTGATATTCAAAACGCACATCACCACGCGCCAACAAAGTTTTTTTCAGTTCCGGCAACACCTGAGCTGAATACTGCGCACAAAAAGGGCACTGAAAGTCCGAAAACTCACGGATGACTACGGGAGCGTCTTTCGGCCCGAGCGTGTGGTTGGACGGCGGAAACCCCTGAGTTTCGGCAAGGTTTAGAGAAAATGTCGTGCGGTACGGTGCGACCTCCCCGGTTACGGCCAACCTCAAGATGAACTCTTCGACGTTGATAGACACTTCGCCCCGACCGGCGAGTTCAGCGGCCCGCGTCTCTAAAAAGTCGGTCATAGGTCCAGTAAGTCCCGCTCCGTACCCGGTCGCCGCGCCGACAAGCTGCGCCAGCGCCGTTCGGCCTTTGGGACTGAGCACAGCGTCACCCGAAACGCGGTAGAGTGCGCCGCTACGCTTGGTGAGCGCAAACGTCACACCGTCTGTGCTATATCCCTGCGCCGTTTTCGTCGGCTTCGGTGCTAATTTTTGTAGCAACTGCGCAGGTGGCAGACCGACCTGCGCTAGAGCAACGCCATAAGCTAGAACGCCACAGAAGAGCAGAAGAGCCGATCTCCTCACGCCGTAACCCCGTAAAGCGCCCCGAATTTTTCTTTTAAGTAACGGATATACGGGCCAGCCTCGAGCTTCTGTCCCGTCGCCCGCTCTAAAAGTTCGGCAGGTTCGTAACGTGAACCGTGCTGATGGATATTTTCGCGGAGCCAGCCCAAAAGGTTACCGAACTGCCCATGTTGGATGTCTTCTTCAAGCTCAGGCTGCGCGGCTTTTACGGCGTCAAAGAGTTGCGCACTGATCAGGTTGCCGAGCGTGTAGGTCGGAAAATAGCCGAACATTCCAATAGACCAGTGGATATCTTGCAAACAGCCCTGCGCGTCGTCCGGCGGCGTCACGCCCAAATAGTCTTCGTATTTGGCGTTCCAAGCTTCGGGCAGGTCGGCGGCCTTTAAGGTGCCTTCTAAGAGGGCGAGCTCGAGTTCAAAGCGCACCATCACGTGCAGGTTATAGGTCACCTCATCGGCTTCAACCCGGATCAGGCTCGGTGAGACACGGTTGATGGCCCGGTAAAAGTCTTGTTGCGCAACGCTGCCCAGCTGCGCCGGAAAGGTCTCTTGCAGTTTCGGATAGGCCCACCGCCAAAAACCCTGTGAGCGGCCCACCAGGTTTTCCCACAGCCGCGACTGCGACTCGTGGATTCCCAGACTTACGGCAACGCCGAGCGGGGAGCGGTCGTACTCACTGCTGATACCCTGCTCGTACAGCGCGTGCCCCGCCTCGTGCAGCGTGCCGAACAGCGCCGGACTTAAAAAGTTCGCGTCGTAACGGGTCGTAACGCGCACGTCGTATTTGCTCATGCTCGTGGCAAACGGGTGCACGGTGCGATCTAAGCGGCCGCGCTCAAAGTCGTAACCGAAGGCGCGGATGACGCCCACCGCAAACGCCTCTTGTTCAGCTTCTGAAAAGGCTTGGCGGAGCGGCGCGTCCGAGTTTTCCTTATCGCTAAGCTCACGCAGGAGCGGCACGAGCGCGTCCCTCAGCTCAGCGAAGACGGTGCGGAGCCGCCCGGTACTGCTGCCGCGTTCAAACAGGTCGTGCAGCGCGTCGTAAGGGTGGGCGTCGTAACCCAGCAGCTCGGCTTGTTGGAGATTAAAGTCCACCATCTTGGCGAGGTGCGGCGCGAACTGCGAAAAATCCGAAGCGGCCCTGGCCCCCACCCACGCAGCTTGTGCCGCGCTCCGGGCAAGGGTAAAGTCTTCAACGAACGCCCCCGGCAGCTTCGTCGCCTGCTCAAAATTGCGGCGGACGACGCGTACCAGCGCGGCGTCAGGCGTGTCACCTTCGTCGGCCCCGGCAGCTTCTAAACCCTCCAGCCACTCGCCCAACTGTGGGTCGGTCGCACGTTTATGGATTACGCCGCCCAGCGTGGCGAGCTGCTGACCGCGAGCGGCGGCCGCGCCGGGTGGCAAGTAGACATTTTGGTCCCAACTAAGGAGAGCTTGGGCTTGCAGTAAGTCCATCGTCGGGGCGAGCTGCGCCCGCAGGTGCTCGAGATCTTGAACCGTCATACAGGCTAGCTTAACGCACCTTGTGTGAAACGTCGTCAACCCCCTTCCTAGCGGCCCGGAGCTGCGTGCTATTGTGCAGAGATATGAACCTCCATATGTCTGAGGCGGCGCGCGCGCTGTTAGAACGTGAACGCCTCGTCATTACCGACCTCCGGGCGCTGCTGGGCCGCTTAGACGCCCGCGCCGAAGACCAAGCTGAACTCAAAACTGCGCTGAGTGACCTCGAGGGCCTTTTTCTCCTCGTCGTGTGCGGTGAATACAACGCCGGTAAGTCCACGTTCTTAAATGCCTTATTGGGCGAAAAAGTGATGTTAGAAGGCGTCACCCCAACCACCGACCGCATCACCATTGTGACCTACGGCGACGCGCGGCGCGACACCGAAGAGGGCGACCTGATCCTCCGCCGCGAAACCCCCGCCGAGATCTTGCGCGACCTCGCCTTCGTTGATACGCCCGGTACCAACGCGGTCATCAAACGCCACCAAGAGCTGACCGAACGCTTTGTCCCCCGCGCCGACCTCGTGTTATTCGTCACCTCCGCCGACCGCCCTTTTACCGAATCCGAGCGGCAGTTTTTAGAACTCATCCGCTCGTGGGGTAAAAAAGTCGTGGTCGTCGTCAACAAGATTGACATTTTGGACGAAGAAGAACAAAAAAAGGTTCTGGCGTTCGTTCAGGAACACGCTGCTGAAACACTTAAAGAAACCGTCGGCGGCGCACCCCAAGTGTTCGGCGTCGCCGCGAGAAACGCGTTTAAGGCTCGGGCAGCCGGGGACGAAGCCGCCTTAAAAAAAAGTGGGTTGCCGGAACTCGAGCACTTTATCAGCACCACCATTGCCGGAGAAACCCGTTTGCAGCTCAAACTCGGAACCCCGCTCGGGGTCGCACAACGCCTCGCTGAACGTTACGGCAGCGTGATCAGTGGCGAATTGGGCCTGTTGGCGGGCGACCGCCGCACCTTAGAAGAGGTCGAGCGGCAGGTCAGACAGTTCAAAAAAGATATGCGGCGTGAGTTTGAAAGCTACCTCTCGAGGGTGAAAACGGTGCTCTTAGAGGTCGAGCGGCGCGGCGACGTATTTTTTGACGATACCGTGCGGCTGACTAAAATTTTGCAGCTCATAGACAACGAGCGGATGCGCGAAGCGTTCCGTGCCCGCGTCATTCGCGGAGCCGACAAAGAGATTGACCGGGCCGTCGCCGAGATGGTGGACTGGTTTATCGGCCGTAATTTGCAACTCTGGGAAGACGTGATGACGTTTGTGCAAGAAAGGCGGCAAGCCTCCGACGAACGGGTCATCGGCGAGGTCGGCGGACGGTTTCAGTACGACCGTGACGCGCTGATTCGGGGCCTCAGTCAGAGCGCCGAAACGGTGATGACGAGCTACAACGAAGACGCCGAGTCGCGCCGTTTAGCCGACGCGATGCAGAGTTCGGCGCTGCAAACCGGCCTGATTCAAGTTGGCGGGTTGGGCCTCGGCGCAGCGATGGTCGCCTTTTTGTCGGGCGCGGCGCTCGACGCAACCGGGATTTTAGCGGGCTTGACCGTTGCCGGACTCGGTTTTTTGGTCTTGCCCAACCGCCGCCGCACGGCTAAACGCAACTTGCACGAAGAGATGCAGCGCCTCCGCGACGGGCTTTCAGAAAGCCTGAACGGACAGTTTGAACGCGAACTAGACCGCTCGGCGGAAAAGCTCAACGCGGCGATTTCGCCGTATACGCGGTTTGTCAAAAGTGAAGTAGGACGGCTCGAGACCCTTCAGGGTGAGCTCGAGACCGCTACCACCACCCTGCGCACCCTGCGCCGCGAGGTCAATACGCTGTCTGAAAGCGTCAGCTAGATTCTGTTGACCCGCTTAGATAAGCTCGAGGCGGTTGTAGCACATTACAAAGAAGTAGTAAACATTCAGAAGTTGGTAGCTTGATTGCGAAAATATCGTCTCTCACGCATACAAACTACGATAACAAGTCAAAGCAACCCGATTACGAAAGCTAAAAAAGCGCAACCCCGTAAGGTTGCGCTTCAAAGCCGTCAAAACTTACTGAATGTTGACGTAACCGCGTTCTCCGCCGAGCACTTTGTTACTCTTAGTGTCTGTTACCTGTGCACGGAAGACGTAGGCAAATTCGCTGCCTGCACCGTCTAACTGAGAGATGTCAACCGTGCCTGCCGCGACCGTGATCGGGTAAACGCAGGTCACTTGCGTTGGGCTCGAGCTGAGGTCGCAACCGGTACCGGTAGGTTCGCCGACGGTAAACCCGCCGCGTGGCGTGCTGCTGAGTGAGCCTCTGAGGTCTGGGGGGCTGGCATTTTGAAGGATGATCTCGATGCTCTGAATGCCGTCAGGATCGGTGTAGTCAACCTGTGCGTAAAAGGTACCGGGTGCGCCCACACTAATGATACGGGGATCGCTGTCGGTGTTGATAGCGCCATCAGCATCATTTTCAAACGTACCGGTCGCGCTCGTATTGACGCCGAAGTTGCCTTCAGGAAAGCTCGCGGGATCGCCGGTGTTACCGCCGCCGCCACCAGGACCGCCGGACCCGGTGCCACCACTGACCGTAACCGTCGTTGACTTCGTGCTCGTCCCTTCGGAGCCGGTCGCCGTCAGGGTGTATTCCGTTGTGGTCGTAGGCGTTACTGTGACGCTGGTCTGATTCGTAACATCGCCGACACCCGAAATTGAGATGCTGGTCGCGCTGGAAGCAACGTTCCAGGTCAGCGTCGAGCTGTCACCCGGCATGATGGTCGAGGGATTTGCGGAAAAGCTGGTAATTGTTGAGCCGCCCCCTGGTAGAAGATTACAAGCTGCCAAGCTGAGCGTCAGCCCGACAGATAGAAGTCCTAACTTGCCTGCGTTCATAAAGTTCCTCCTCTTACGTTACGGGCAGCACCCGATACAGCATAAGCGCAAAAGAGTAAGATACTGCCACTACTCTTTCTACTTTACAAGATACAAGATGAAAAACACATGACGCTTGCACACCGTTTTTGCAAATTTTGTGTATATGTTCTGAGCAGCGCAGCAAAACTGCGTGGATAACGCGGTGAATTTTTTTATAGCAGCGCGGTCAGGTACCTTTAGCACCAGGCTTAGCTGTCCACCGTAAAGCGCCGACTAAAAAGATGCTGGTACAGCAACGTTCTCGCCGACGTTATCACCGTAAAACTGATGGAGCGCGAAACGAGGTTTAGTGCGGCTAGACCTTGATACCGCGCTACCCTGGCTACGGGCCTCACATACGAATACGTTAGCTGCGGTGCTAAAACCGCAGCTAGCTAAACGCACCGTTGACACCGGTGTCAACCCTCAGCGGAGCTACAGCCCGCTGCACTGACCTTCGTTGCTGCCGGTCACAACGTTTTCTTCACCTGTAGGGGTGGGGTTGTTCCCCTCACACTGCAGGTTGCCCGTCACCATGTTGGTACTGATATAAACGTCGCCGGTATTTTGCGACACTTGCAGGTCGCCCCCGACGACTGTATCCGCGACACTTACACCGTCACTGTTACCGGTAAGCTGGACGCTACCCGCAACCGTCCCGTTAGCGATGTCAACCGTGCTGCCCCCGGCGAGTTCGATATTGCCACCCACGACTGCGCTGTCTAAAGTAACGTCCGCTGCTCCCTGCCCCGTGATATTGCCCTTGACTTCGATGCTTATCGCTTCTACCAAACTAGCGCCGGAGGCCAGCGTAAGGTCGCCCTCGATGGTCGTGCTGATTAAAGAACATTCTTTACCCGCTGGTATCTCGAGGCTCGGCAAAGTTTCCGCCCCGGAAGCGCAGTCTGCGATCTCAGGCGTCCCCGGGTCATCGGTACTTGGAGGAGGAGTCGGCGCGTTGCCGGTACTGACACAGCCCGCCAGCGTCATTAACAGCGCGGCTCCTGCGGCAAATTTAGTTAAACGTAAGCGTTCAAACATGTTAAGCTCCTTTCAAACTGAGACGCTATCTGAAAACCAGAAAAGTTGTGCCAGACTTACTTTTCTCTTACTACCGCGCTTTTCTTAGCCTTCGTTTACTGAACCTGTTTTGGTAGGAATAACAAGGGTTTTCGGACAGGTTCCAAGGTAGACGCTACAACTAAGCACGATGAAAAGAAGTAAGAACTTGGTCACTACTTATCCGCAGATGAGTTTAGAAAGCGTGTATGTTTTTCGTAAACACCGGTTTAACCGCTACATAAAAGCCTCGAGCCCCAGGTAAAAGGGGCTCGAGGAAACAAATCACCAACATCAGCACGATACGGATAGTTTACGGCGCGGTGAAGTTGGCCACGACGTTTTTATCACTGTCCATCACCAGGACGCAGGTTGGCGAAGTACCAGCAGGACTACACGCGCCGCCCCAGTTTACAAAGGCAGAGCCGTTTTTTGTTGCCGCTGTTAGCTCAACTTTGGTACCGGCGTCGTAGATGTTACAAGCAGTGCCACACTTTTTACCGGACGGTGACAGTCTGACGTTGCCGTACTTGCCGGTCTCGTTGCCCGGTTGCTCAATCTTAAGCGTAAAGGTGCTCGGCGACGGCGTTTCATCAACTGGAGCGACCGCTACACTTTTAGTCACCGAGGCGGTTGCCCCTTGATCGTCGGTTACCTTGAGCGTTACGTTATAAGTAGCGGCTGCCGAAAATGACCTCGTAAACACCGGATTTCCGGTATTAACGACGGCCCCACCGTCTCCGAAACTAAACTCGTAACTGACAACTTTACCGTCAGAGTCTTTTGAACCACTGGCATCAAACTGTACCGCTAACGTGTCCGGTACCTGTTTGAAAGTAAAGTCCGCCGTAGGCGCTTTGTTACCGGGTGGTGTGGTACTACCGCTCACAGTCACCATTACCGTTTTAGTCGCTGACGCTGAGCCGTTACTTGCTGTAAGGGTATAGGTCGTTGTCGCGGTTGGGCTAACAGACACACTCTTTTTACTTGTTACATCGCCCACACTATTATCAATGCTGAGCTTAGTCACAGTACCGGAAGTGCTCCATGAAAGCGTGCTGCTCTGACCACTGATGATAGTTGACGGGTCAGCTTTGAATGAGTTGATTTTTGGTGCGGTCGGGCCTGGAGGTGTTACAGGCGGGTTGGGTGGGGTTGGGGGCGTCGGCGGGTTAGGCGGTGTTGGAGGATTTGGTGGAGTCGGCGGATTCGGATTGGTCGGCGGCGGTGTCGTCGAGCCCCCCACGGTGACATAGCCCCGTGGCGGCTGGTTATACGGGTCACCCCCAGCTGTATCAGCAATCCGGGTCCGCAACACATACGCAAACTCACCACTGACACCCGGTAAAGCCGTGATGTTCGGCGTGCCCGCGGCAACCTTGATCGGATAAACACACGTGATCGAAGTCTGAGTCCCGTCTAGCGCACACCCGGTTGTCTCCGCATTTAACGTAAAGCCGTTGACATCGGTGTCTTGTACCAGGTCAGCCATGAAGTTTGCCGGACTACGGTTGGCTAAGTAGATGGTCACGCCGGTAACCGGGGCAGGGCCACTATAGGTAACTTGGGCGTAGAAGGTACCGCCGCTGGCAGGAACGTTGACGATTCGGGGGTCACCTGCTGTGATGCTGCCGTCGGCGTCACTCGTAAAGGGGCCGGTTTGTGACAAGCTGACGCCGAAAGAGACCGTCCGGCTCCCGTCCGTTGGGGGCGTGACGGGACCGCCGACGGTTACGGTGGTCATCGCGTCGTCGCTGCCGCTGCTGTTGGTGGCCGTCAGGGTGTAGGTTGTCGTGGCGGTCGGGGTCACGGTGGTGCTCACACCACTGATCGAACTGAGGTTGGTGCCGTCGCTGCCCTTTAGGCTGAGGCTGGTGGGGACGCCGGTAATGACCCAGTTAAGCGTGACCGGGGTACCGGCAGCGACGTTGGTTTGACTGGCGGTAAAGCTGGTGATTTGTGGTGCGCTGCTGTTATTACCGTCGCCTGAAACGCCCGGACAGGCCGTCAGCAAAAGCGCCAAGCCGCCCAAAAAAAGAGGCCAAAAGCGCCGGAGCGCCGGTTGTAAAGAGTGCATAGTTATCTCCTCCAAACTAGCTGTGGTGTCCCCGTACACGCCTCACCCAATTAACGAAACCGTGTACTTCAGGGTCGGGCGTTATTATTTTAGACCTATCTTGGTAGCTGGCGTCAAGGTTTAGAGCGTTTTACGGCGAAACTTTACGGCGAATGGCAGGGTATAGCGAGGGCGGCTCGAGCCCCACCGACCGCACCCAGATGTTACGCCGCGTGCAACAGCGTACTCAAAGCTTCAGGCAGGTTAGCCGCGACAAAACAGCTTTCAGGGTAGAGCTAAGCTTCGCCGGATTCGTCCGTAATTCGCAAAAACCCGATGTTTGGGCCTCATCGTCCGGTAAAACGCGGTAAAGCTTGTGCAGCTCGAGCAGAACCTCAAAGCCTATATAAACGCATACAGCGAAGCGTGGTTCGGTCGCCGCTAAACGACTCATAGTTGGGGAGAGCCTAACACAAGTGTTTCAGAACCCTCGAGCCGCCCCCAAAGCCGCTGTAAAAAAGCTCGAGCTGTGGGAAGCTATAGGTCAACACCCGAGGTTTTTACGCCAAAAAGTCGTACACCGGCGTCTGCAACATCCTTTTTGGTTCTCTCTGACCCCACGCCATACGCTGAAGCTTTTCGACCGTCTCCGGCGCAAAAAGCTGCTCACCTGTTTGAAGACTTACTCTGGCAGGTACATTTTCAATGATGACGAGTTTTCCCTGCACCTCGAGGGTGTAGGTCACGGTGCGCTCTACGAATTCTTCAGGTATCACCTTTTTGCCTCCTCTCTCTAAAGTTAAACCATAATGTCGGGTCAGGTTCGTAAAGTGTAACGATTTTAATAAGCGCACGTGACGGGTAGCTACACTGAATGTGAAGAGGTCGCTGAGAGTCAGTAAAACCTAACAGTAGGCAACTTGGGCCGTACTTATCATACGGGTAGTCTTCGATGATCTCAGCTTCGAGTAGGGCTTCACGCAGCTCTGCAAACGTAATGCGGCGTAAAATGCTCTGGTCAACGGCGTGACGCGAGAACTCGTACTCACCTAAAGCAATTTTTGTGCAGATTTCGTCAGCGAGGGCCACCTGCAAGAGTTTAACCGTTTACCTACTGCTGTTTTACGTGTCTTAAGAGCAACGACAAAATCTTCTCGAGTCCCAAGGAGGGCTTAAACTTAAGAAACAGCTTTATGCGCTTCGGCGTAAAGTTTTAAGGCTGCGTTGACCCGCGTTTCGTAATCCTCTTGCGCTTGAAACCAAGCCAGCACCCTCGAGTCTATTTCGAGTGTCACGGCTGTTCGGCGTTCGGGTAAACGCAACTCGGCCCGTCTGAAAAAATTTTCGTCAAGCAGACCCTCGCTGGTGTCAATCTCAGCGTCGGTCAGGGCGTCTACCTTAGCCCAATCGGTCTTTGACGGGTTCTCTTTCACAGCCTCAACAAGTTTGCGCTCATGGCTTACGGCCTTTTGTAAGTGAGGTTGCGTCTAAGCCGCGTGCAGCAGCATATCTCTTAATGCTTCAGGTAAGTCTATCGCGACAAAGTAAGCTTTGGGATAAAGGTAATCTTCACCGGATTCGTCTAGCACACGCAGAAACCCGACCTTTTCGGCGGCGTCATCGGTTAAAACGCGGTAAATTTTGTGCAACTCGAGCGAAACCTCATAGTCTGTATTTTGAATACACACAACAAATCGTGGGTCGGTTGCTCTTAATTCGTCCATACCTATCAGCTTAGTCCAAAAAGCGTTTAATCTTAAATTCTTTGCGACCGATTCCGTTAGCTTCGTACCAGTGAAGCTCTACCCTTCGTAGTGTGTCACCGGCCAGCGAAACGACAGCCACACCTTTGAGTTTACGCCAACGACCGGGGCCGTATATTTTTTGTAGGCGAGCCAATTCACGGATACCGTTTCCAGCTGCGATAGTTTCTATTTCGGTGATGGTACCGATAATTTCAAAGTGCATCGCTTGGGAAAGCCTAGCACAAGCATTTTAGAACCCTCGAGCCCATTAGAGTAGCCAGAAAAGCTCGAGCGTCCGCTATACTGACGTCATGATGACCCAAGACGCTGAGCTGCTCGAGCGCATCACCCTCATTCCAGAGTTGATGGGCGGTAAACCAACCGTCCGGGGGTTGCGAATTACTGTAGAGCAGCTTCTTTCGGCTCTTGCCCACGGGGTCAGCGAAGCCGACCTGCTAGACGATTACCCGGAGCTGAGCCGCGACGACATTGCCGCCGCTCTCCTCTACGCAGGTACGCTCGTGGCTGAAGAACGCGTCATTCCTATTACCGACGCGGCCTAAAGCATTTTTATGAAATTCTTGTTCGACGTCGGTGTCGGACGAAAAGCCGAGCAGTTTTTAGCAGCGCAAGGCCACGACGTTCAAGCTGTCCGTGACCTCGACCCAAGGTTGCCTGACAGCGATATTCTTGATATTGCCGTCTCTGAAATGCGACTCGTCGTGACGATGGATAAGGATTTTGGTGAACTGGTCTACCGCTCGAGGCGCGCCCACGCCGGGGTGTTGTTATTACGCCTAGAGGCTGCGACAGGTGACGAAAAGGTAGCCATAATCAAGACCCTTATCGAAAACTACGCGGGCGACATAGCCGGTCGGTTTGCGGTTTATCAAAACGGCAAGTTAAGGATTAGACGGTGAATGAAGCAAACCCTCGAGCCCACCCAAGTCCCCCTAAAAAAGCTCGAGCTACAGCTGTTCCAGCTTCTCAGCCAATATGCCTACAACGTCAGCTTTACTTAAACGCCCTTCCGCGACCCCTAAAACCAAGTCAAACTTTTCATCTTGAGAGAGCCCGAGGCGAAGGCCGTTTAACCGTAAAAAAGTAGCTGTTACCGCGTAAGCCGTACGTTTGTTGCCGTCTATAAAGGGATGATTCCGAACCAAGCCGATGAGATAGCTCGCGGCCATTTCAGCAAAACCCGTATTCAAACGTTGTCCGCCAAAACTCGCCTGGGGTGAAGCTAGCGCAGACCCCAACAGCCCCATGTCCCGAAGGCCGAACGACCCGCCGAAACGTTCGATGAGCGTGTCATGGATTTGTAACACGGTCGGCAAGGTTAGAAAGACGGGTTCTTCAGGCGTTGGAAAGTCGCCCCAACACCGTTTCGTCTTCTGCCAAGACCGCCCCGAACGCCATTGCCGCCCGCACTTCACCCTTTTCCAAACCGGGCGCGTGAAGCGTCAGCACCTTGCCCAGCAGCTGCACCTCGACCTCTCCACCTGAAGGGACGCCCAACAGCTCGAGCGTCTCCTTACCTAAAATGATGGCTTGAGAGTTCCCTACTTTGGTCAGCTTTTTGCGCATTACGGCCTCCTGTTAAGACGATGTTATAACGGCTGATGGGTAAAAGAAAGCTCGAGCATCCCCTATAATGACGCCATGACTCAGCTCATCCTCAAATTAGATGAAGAAACAGTCTCAAAAGTACAAGAAGCTGCCGAACGCGAAGGGTTGACACGTGACGAATGGCTTGTGAAGCTTGTTGAAGAGCGACTGAGTAAAAGCTGGCCCGCTTCAGTCAGGCAACTTAGTGGCGCTTGGCCCGACTTTCCCGACGCGGAAACGTTGCGGGAGCATCACCAAGACGTACCCCGCGAAACGTTTTAGTGTTCGCGCTTGATACAAACACGGTTATCTACTATTTCAAAGGTTTAGGCGGCGTTTCCGACCGTTTACTTGCCACCCTACCGCGAGAGGTCGCTATACCCGGCATCGTTGTCTATGAGCTGGAGCGTGGCGTCCTGAAAGCAGGATCGTCCAAAAAACGAGAACAACTTGCTCTATTTTTGCTTTTACCATTTTGCCTTTTGGACGCACCGAAGGAGCAGCAGCGGCACAATTAGTGGCGAGCTCGAGGCGTGTGGTCTACCTATCGGCCCCTTAGACGTCCTTATTGCAGGCACAGCTCTAGCGCATGGCGCAACCCTGGTAACCCGCAATCTTAGAGAGTTCAGCCGGGTTGAAGGTTTGAAAGTTATAAGTTGGTACGACGAGAGTAACCCTTGATAGCTGGTGCAAAACCCTCGAGTCTCCCCAAAGCCGCCGTAAAAAAGCTCGAGCCCCCGCTTTAGGAGGGCTCGAGCTGAATAAGAGAAGTAGTTAGAGTTCGACTGACTCACAACCTACTTGTGTACGGAATAACGTTGTCTACTCGCCGTCATATGTGACCGAGTTATCCTTAGTAGTTGATGCAGTATTCGGGTTCCCTGCCTTGTCAGTTGCCCTGGCTTCACCTATAAAGACTTTGATTGTCTCACCTTTTTTCATTCCAGCTATGGAAATAGTGTAAGTGGTGGGACCCCCTTGTAAAGAAGCATTAGCTGTTGTACTTCCTTCAATCGTCACATCGTCTCTTGCAAAGCCTAGTATTTCCTCACTAAAAGTAGCGGTAAATCTTATGGGGCTAGTGGTTGCAGGATCAACTTGTCCGTTGGCCTGTTTGATGGTTACACTCGGCGCAGTCGCGTCTACAGATCTGACTTCGACATTTACATCGTCAAAAACTGATTTGCCATTAGTGGCAGTTAACCTTAATGTATAGTTTCCGGCTTCCTCAAATGTAGCATTCGTGTCTTCTGAAATGGAGTCAGAGAAAACTACGTTTCCGGGGTTAGCACCAGTGGCTGTCCATCGATATGTTGTAGTACCAGTGGTAGGCTCATTTTCTGTACTAGCTTGTAGAGAGACCATTGCTAACCCCTGAGCGTTGAGCGTTACAGGTTCAACGGCTTCAATACTTACAGTAAATGCTGGTGTTTCGGTAACACCGCCAACCTTAACAGTTGCGGTTTTCGTCGTTGACGCTGAGCCGTTCTTCGCTGTGAGCGTGTAGGTCGTCGTCTTAGTTGGGCTGACAGACTTGCTCGTCGTACCTGTCACAGTTCCTACACCGTTACTGATACTGAGTGAGGTCACGGTGCCGGAAGTGCTCCATGAAAGCTTGCTGCTCTGACCACTGGTGATAGTTGACGGGTCAGCTTTGAATGAGTTGATTTTTGGTGCAGTCGGGCCTGGAGGTGTTACAGGAGGATTCGTGGGCGGCGGATTTGTAGGCGGCGGATTTGTAGGCGGCGGATTTGTAGGTGGTGGGTTGGTTGGCGGTGGTGTCGTCGAGCCCCCCACAGTGACATAGCCCCGTGGCGGCTGGTTATACGGGTCACCCCCAGCTGTATCAGCAATCCGGGTCCGCAACACATACGCAAACTCACCACTGACACCCGGTAAAGCCGTGATGTTCGGCGTGCCCGCGGCAACCTTGATCGGATAAACACACGTGATCGAAGTCTGAGTCCCGTCTAGCGCACACCCGGTTGTCTCCGCATTTAACGTAAAGCCGTTGACATCGGTGTCTTGTACCAGGTCAGCCATGAAGTTTGCCGGACTACGGTTGGCTAAGTAGATGGTCACGCCGGTAACCGGGGCAGGGCCACTATAGGTAACTTGGGCGTAGAAGGTACCGCCGCTGGCAGGAACGTTGACGATTCGGGGGTCACCTGCTGTGATGCTGCCGTCGGCGTCACTCGTAAAGGGGCCGGTTTGTGACAAGCTGACGCCGAAAGAGACCGTCCGGCTCCCGTCCGTTGGGGGCGTGACGGGACCGCCGACGGTTACGGTGGTCATCGCGTCGTCGCTGCCGCTGCTGTTGGTGGCCGTCAGGGTGTAGGTTGTCGTGGCGGTCGGGGTCACGGTGGTGCTCACACCACTGATCGAACTGAGGTTGGTGCCGTCGCTGCCCTTTAGGCTGAGGCTGGTGGGGACGCCGGTAATGACCCAGTTAAGCGTGACCGGGGTACCGGCAGCGACGTTGGTTTGACTGGCGGTAAAGCTGGTGATTTGTGGTGCGCTGCTGTTATTACCGCCGCCCGAAACGCCGGGGCAGGCGGTCAAAAGAACCGTCAGCGCGGCGAATAGTAGCAGGGGCGCGAACCTGGCTAGCTTGTGTTTTGTGTGCATCTCTCCTCCAGAGTGTTGGGGTCAACCTTTACGGTTGCCGGTCAAACCTTTGCGGTGCTGCTCTATCATATAACACAAAAATACTTAACTAAAGCTTAATGCTGGGGATGAAGAGCTGACTGGGGCGTATTGCTGCGGCGTAGCACCGGCGTGACGCGGCAAATGGATGATAACTGACAACGTGATGGCAGGGCCGTCGTAAAGTAAAGCTTCATGAACGTCGCCCTGTTCGCCCTGTTGGTCTTGGTCGTGCTCCTGATTCAGGGGGTGTTAGAACCGTACCGGTTGGTAACTGACGCGGTTGACGGGCCGGTACCGGGTTTGCCGGAAAGTTGGCAGGGGGCGCGGGTGGTGCTGCTGGCAGACTTTCAGGTCGGGCTCTTTATGGACAACCGCGCGACGGTGCGGCGGGCGGTCAGGCGTACGGTGGCGCTGCGGCCCGAGCTGGTTTTACTCGCCGGAGACTTTATCCACGACACGGCGCGGGGCATCAAACCGGTGACGGAGATTTTAGCGCCGCTGGTTAAGGCCGGGATTCCGACCTTTGCGGTGTTGGGCAACCACGACTACGCGATGCCGACCGCTAGAGACCCCGAAAACCGGGCGCTGGCAGAAAAGTTAGAGCGTGCGCTAGAAGCTATGGGGATTCGGGTACTGCATAATCAGAGTGTCGCTTTAGAAAAACAGGGGGAGACGCTCTATTTGGTAGGTATCGGCTCGCACGTGCCAGATGATGACGACCCTGAGCAGGCGTTTACGGCGGTGCCTGCGGGTGCGCCGCGCCTGGTGCTGATGCACCATCCCGACACCTACGCGGAGATTTTGCCGCACCGAGCGCCGCTGGCGTTTGCCGGACACACCCACGGCGGGCAGGTGCGGCTGCCGTTTGCGTCCGGGCGTTCGCTCCTGACCTGGCTCCGTGACGGGCAAAACTACAACGCGGACTGGGCCAAGCGGTACGGCAAGGCCGGGAACCGGCTCTACATCACGCGGGGGATTGGCTGCAGCGTCGCGCCGATAAGGTTAAATTGTCCACCCGAACTGACGCTGATCACCCTGAAACGCCCTGAAGACGCCGAAGGGGTGCCGGTCTCGAGCGCAGATTAAAAACCGAGCCGAGCGGTTTTAGCTGGCGGCTGAGCTGTTCATCGGCTCGGGCCGTACGTCGGATACTTTTACTATAGCAGGTATCATCTGGTCGGCAACGCTCTCAATCTGAGTTCAGCTGACCAGCACGCACATTCTGCGATGATACTGGTGGCAACCTCTCATGGAAATGCTACTACGCTGTTTAAGTTCTCCCTTTAACTGCCCCAGGGTACATTTGGGGAGTCGCGGACAGATTACGAACGCGCGTTGCGTAAACGGTTTTTGGGTTGCCGAAGCGTCGTTTCCGGGTGCCGGTAACGCACCTGTTTAAGCTCACGCTCTGTTTTACCAGGTGCAGTCCAGACTCGCGGCGTTATTTTTTAGACGTATCCGGCGATCACCTCGGCGTCGCGTTTGTCCGTTTTGTTGCGTCTGAGTTGACCCGTAGCGAAGCCCTTCACTTTGGCTATAAAGCCTCTACCGTGGTTTGACAACGACACGGCGGTTTTTGCCTTCACCCGACGACTCGCTGTCAACGGCGGGGTCATCGGCCAGGGTCATGTGAATCACGCGGCGCTCAGCGGCACTCATAGGCTCGAGTTCCACGGCAAACCCTGTTTTACGCGCCCGCGCCGCAGCTTTAAGCGCGACGCCGCGTAACCTTTCATCACGCCGCACTTTGTAACCGCCGACATCAACCGAGACGCGGACATGCGGCTCAGACTCGTCGCGGTTGACGACCGCGTTGGTCAGGTACTCGAGGGCTACGAGCGTCCGGCCCCCGCGCCCGATAAGCTTGCCCGAATCACCGCCGTAAATATCGGCTTGCAAACCGCCCTCAACCTCGCGCACTTCAGCGGCGTAACCGGGGTCTAAGTTCAGCAGCAAACCGACCAAAAACGATTCGCAGCGCCCCAACTGTCCCTCGCCGGTTGCCGGTGGTACCTGCAGTACCGCGCTGACCTCACGTGACGTGGCGTCGGTAACAGCGGCAACCTCAGCTTTAGAAACTGCAGGGGGCGGTGAAGACGCGTCGTCCTCACCGGTTGCAATCCCGAGGTCGCTCAGATATTTATCGAGTTCACTGTTCTCGAGGTCGCTGTTCTCGAGGTCACTGTTCTCGAGGTCATTATGGGTCTCGTCTTCAGCCACGGTTCCCCTTACTTCGCTTTAGCTTTTTTCGCTTTGGGTTTGCTCCGGGTTTTCTGGTTTTTCGGCCCGGCTTTCACCGCAGCTGGCGTCGGTACCGGGGTAAGCCCAGTTGCAGCGACCGGTGTCGGTGCGGACAGCGAACGCTGAATCAAAAACTGCTGAGTCACCTGAACGAGCATCGAAGTAATCAGGTAAAGCGTCACCCCTGCCGGAAAGCTGAAGGCGAAAAACACGAAGACACCGCTGATCAGGAGCTGCTGCTGCAAGGTTTGCCGGTTACCTTTTGACGATACGAACGCCTGCGCGACCATGATCGCAACGTAAAGAATCGGCAGCAGATAGATCGGGTCGTTAAGGCCCAGGTCGGGAATCCACAAAAACCCTTGGTTAAACTCGAAGTTGATAAAGACGCGCCACAAGATGATAAAGATGGGCATCTGCACAACTGCCGGTAAACAGCCCCCGGCCGGGTTGACGCCCGCCTCTTTATAGAGCGCCATCGTCTCTTGGGTGAGTTTTTCGCGGTCGTCTTTATACTTAGCTTGCAGCTCTTTAATTCTAGGCTGGATGTTTTGCATCCCGACCATAGACTTCATCTGCGTGTGAATCAGCGGCCAGACGAGCAACCGGAAGGTCAAAGTCAGCAAGATAATCGACAAACCCCACGACCCGATAACGCCGTGAATCGCCCGCAACACGACGATAATCCCGAGTGACAAGCGGCCTAAGATATTGGGGTTAAAAAGGCCGGGTAAGTCGAGATAGTCCTCTTGTAAAAAGTGAACCATCTCGTTGGGACCGGCGTAAACTTGCAGCTCTAAAGACGTTTCAGCGCCTCTAGCTGCGCCTAGAGTTTTACCCATGGCAATCTGCGCAGCTGCTAACGGCTCAGCGACCAGCGCCTTGCCCCCGGCTCCCTTGACGTTGGGGTTGGGGCGAATCACCAGCGCCGTACCGGTGTTGCGGTTGTTGGCCTGAAGCGAGATATAACTCGGATTCGCCACCTCTTTTTGCGGCGGGTTTAGGGTAAAGGTGTCGCCCTGGCCGAGCTTGATGACCGGCGCAACTTGTTTGGCGATGCCGGGATAGGCAAACTGCACGAGTGTTTCGCCCTGTGCGGGCGCGGCGCGGCGCAGTTTGAGCGAGACCCCGATAGAGTTGCGAACGGCGCTGATTAAGATGGTCTTTTCAACCTGGACGCCCCCGACCCGGTAGTTAAAGGTACCCTCGAGCGCCGGTGCGTCGTCAAAGCGTTTTTCTACCCAGTTGCCTTTGACATCTTTTGGAGCCTGGTACTTGCCGTTTAAGAGGAGTGCCCCACCGGGAATATCGGAGGTGGCGGGGATGAGGTTTTGCCGACCGTCAAAGGCGTAGTTGCCGCCGAAATCTTGCCCCCGCTGCGCCCGGTAGTAGTACGCGAGCACCTCACCACTCGGGCTAAAAAGGTAATCCACGCCCTTTGAGGTCACGAGTTTAAGCGCCTTATTCTGCTTGTCACACCAAAACGAGGTCGCCTTAGGGGTACACAGCTCTTTTAAGGCTGCGGCGTTGTTAAAGTCAGCGGGCTTAAAGTCCCGGATGCCGAAACTTACACGGGCAAAGCCTGCGGTAGAAAAAACTGCGCAGAGACCGACGACTAGAGCGAACAAAAACTTACGGTTCAAGATGCCTCCGAGGAGCGGGGTGGAACAGGGTCGTAGCCGCCCGGATGAAACGGATGGCATTTGAGGAGCCTTACAGTTGCTAAAAAAAGTCCGTAGAGGACGCCGTGAGTACGGATGGCTTGGGCCGCGTAGTGGCTACAACTTGGGGTAAAGCGGCAGGTCGGCGCAGCTTTAAGCGGTGATAAAAAACGGCGATAAAAATAGATAGGGGCTAAGACAACCGTCTGTAAGACGCTCAGTTTGGCGTCAGCAGTTGCGGTATCTGCTGGGTGTATAGAAGCTTTCATAACGCTTGACCTTTACGGAGTGCGTGCTCGAGCGCCCGCTTGAGTTGCCAGTAGTCGGCTTCGGCGGCTTCCGGTTTGGCAATAACAACCAGTTCAAAAGCAGGCTTAACTTCTGCGTCTACCAAACCTGCGTCCGTCAAAATAGCCTTAAGTCCTTCTTTAAGGCGGCGGCGGACCCGGTTACGTGTGACCGCTTTACCGACTTTTTTGCTAACGACAATGCCGACGTGGATACCTTCGCGTGCAGGACGCCAACGCAGGCTTAAAAGCCGAGCATGTCCGGCTTTGCCGCGCCGCAAACGCCTAAAGGCGCGGTCACCCTTAAGTGACTGGATGACCGACATAAAGGCTACCGGGCGGGTACTTACTCGTCCGAAACGGAGAGCTTGGTACGGCCTTTGGCGCGGCGACGGCGGATGACGTTGCGGCCTCCGGGGGTCTTCATCCGGACGCGAAACCCGTGGGTTTTGGCGCGTTTACGCTTGTTGGGTTGATACGTGCGTTTCATGGTACTCCTTCGCAACTTTTATAACGGCGTAGCGGGAGCCGGACTCGGCCGCGCCGCTACAAGACGTAGAAGCATATCACAAACGGCCGCAGCCATGCTAGGTGAGGCGAGCACGTTTAGAAGCTCAGAGCCTGAGGTCATCAAACTCTTCTCGGGTCAGGCCGTAGTAAAGTTCGTCGTGCAACGCGCCCTTGGTATAGACCGTGCGCCGGAGGCGACCCTCGAGCTTAAATCCCAAACTTTCGTGTAGCTGCTGCGAACGCTCATTAAATGAATAGACGATAACCGTGGCCTTTTGGTAGCGCAGCTCATAAAAGTAGTAACGCAAGACGATACGGACGGCTTCACGGGCGTAACCCTGTCGCCTCTGCTCCTGAAAGATGACTACAGCGTATTTGAAAGCTCCTATGCGCGAATCGCAATCAAACGTGTTGATATTGCCAACACGCTTGCCCTCAAGATTGCAAATCACCCAGAAAAATGTATCGCTCTTAGCTTCACGTGCAGCGAGTTGCTCGAGCAGTTCACGGTGCTGTATACGAGAAGCGGGAAAGTAGATGCGGTCCTCGAAACGTTCGGCTTCGGTGTCGCTAGGCAACGTTCCTGCTTCTGCCGCCTCGAAATCTTCAACCTCGAGGGCGCGTAACTGTACCTTTTCACCCCGCCAAAAGTTAGTCATAAGGCGTAGCCAGGCGCTACAGGTGAAAAATTCTCTCCCGCAGCGGCCTCGAGCGCCCCCGCAACCCTTAAGAGCCTCGCGTCTTCTAAAGTCGGAGCCAAAAACTGCATTCCGCACGGCAATCCGTCCTCAGCTATCCCTGCCGGAACACTGATGGCCGGAACGCCTACCAAGTTCGCCAAAACTGTATCTATGTCTCCCAAATACATAGCGAGTGGGTCGTCTACCTTGTTGCCCAAGCGGTACGCGCCCGTCGGAGCGGTCGGCGTCAGCAAAAGGTCGTAAGTGTCAAAAGCACGGGCCATATCGTCTGCGATCAGGCGGCGCACCTTGAGGGCTTTGCCGTAGTAGGCGTCGTAGTATCCGGCGGAGAGGGCGTAGGTCCCCATCAGGATACGGCGGCGCACCTCGGGGCCGAAACTCTCACCCCTCGAGCGCATCATCACCTCAGCTTGCCCGAGTTTATCTTCACCGCTGCGGTGGCTGTAGACCATCCCGTCAAAGCGGGCCAGATTCGATGACGCTTCGGCCGGAGCCACCAGATAGTAGGCCGCCGTGCCGTAGGGAGCGTGCGGCAACGAGACTTCACCGACTTCAGCGCCCAGGTCTCGCAACACCTTTTCAGTACGCGCCAAAGCTTCCAAAACCCCGGCGCTGTTGCCTTCACCGCAAAGCTCGGTGACTTTACCGATACGGACGCCGCTCAGGTCACCTGACGTAAACGCACCCTCGAGGTCGGGCGCAGTCGGCAAGCTCGTCGCGTCGCACGGATCATGGCCGAACATCACTGAGAGGGCGAGCGCGAGGTCACGGGTACTCCGCGTCAACACGCCGACTTGCTCTAAAGAACTTGCAAAAGCGATCACGCCGTAACGGGACAACGCCCCATAGGTTGGCTTAAAACCCAACACGCCCGTAAAACTCGCGGGTTGCCGCACTGAGCCGCCGGTATCGGTGCCGAGAGCAAGTGGGACGATACCCGCCGCGACCGCCGCCGCCGAGCCACCCGACGAGCCGCCCGGAACATAGGCCGGATTCCACGGGTTATGCACCGGGCCGTACGCCGAGTTTTCGTTTGAGCTGCCCATGCCGAACTCGTCTAAGTTGGTTTTACCGATAACGACGGCTCCGGCTGCCCCCAACCGCGCCACGACCGTCGCGTTATAGGGCGGGACAAACGTGTCTAAACTCTTCGATCCCGCTGTCGTTCGGACATTCAGCGTGCAGATATTGTCTTTAATGGCGACCGGGACACCGGCCAAAGGGCCGAGTGCTTCACCGGCGTCTCGCCTAGCGTCGAGGGCTCGAGCCCGTTCTACCGCCTCCGGTAACAGGGTGATAAACGCGCCTAGTGAGGCTGCCGCTTCTGCCCTGGCGAGTGCGCCGCGTACCACCTCCTCCGCACTCAACGCACCCGCTTGTACTGCCGCCGCCGTTTCCGAAGCCGTCATCATAAGCTGCAGCATAACGTGTTGTGCTCGAGCCGCGCTCAATCACCGTCCGTCAGCCTACGCGCACCTATCAGCAGTCGAACACCGACCAGCAGATATCGTTGCGTAACCGCTGATCGTCCAAGACGAGTTCACGAACCTCTTCCGGCAGCCTGTCGCGCTGCCAGCGGCACTCGAGCAGGCCGGTGCGCTCGCCCTCGCCTTCAGGCGCAGCCGCGCACGCGGCCTTGATCGCGTAGGCCGCCGCGCCGAGTTCGTGCGCGGCGACGTGCGCCGTCACCGCCGCTTGACCGGCAGCGTAGGCGGCGTGCCGAGCAGCTCCCTTCAGCGGTCTCGCAGCAGACATGGCGCGGCCACCCGCCGCCCGCGTCTCCATCATCTTCGTCTCGCCGCGAGCCCATGCCCGAAGCTGCTTTATGGCCTGACGGGGCCGTGGGTCTGCGGGCTGCGCCGCCTCGAAGTGGTGCAAAACGTGCTCGGCGCACGTGGCTGCCCACAACGCCAGGAGCCGATGGTCGGCGTCGGTGAGCGTTCCCCCACGGCGGAGGGTGATAAAGCGAGGGTCGCGGACTTTAGGAAGGATCATGCTGCACCTTTCAGGAACACAGATTTTACATTCTTTACCTCTAGCAAAGAGCAACTGGTCGGCAGGTGTAAGCTTCGAGCAACGCTCGGAGACGACGTTTTGTAAAGCACCGCGCTCAGACTATGTTTGAGGAGCACGTACATTTTATGATGATGCCTGGGGCAAGCTCTTATGGGAATGCTATCTCATCTCCAGGGTAATTCGTTCGTGTAATGAAGGGAGACCTGTCCTGCTTGCTTGGCCCGACAAAGGCGTAAGCCGCACGCTATACTCAGCTAAATGTCCACGTTGCCTCCGCGCCTCACGCTCGCCGGTGACAGCAGCCCCGGCATGGTGCGCGAGACGAATCAGGACAGCTTTTTTTTAGACATGACCCCGCAGGGTGCGCTCGCGCTCGTTGCTGACGGGATGGGCGGCCACGTCAGTGGTGAACTCGCCAGCCGTAAAGCTAGGGACGCGCTCGTCCAAGCTCTTAAAGGCGGGTCTAAATATCCCCCCCTGGCGATGGCTCAGGCGGTGGGGCGGGCCAACCTGGACATCTTTGATTACGCGGCGGCGCATCCCGAAGATCACGGGATGGGCACGACGCTGACAGTCGCGGTGATTGATGACCACATCGCCGTCATCGGGCACGTCGGGGACTCGCGGGCGTATCTCATCCGGGACGGCGTCATCACCCAACTCACCCGCGACCACTCGTGGGTAGCCGACCGGGTGCGGCAGGGACTCCTCAGTCAAGACGAGGCGAAGCGGCATCAGTGGCGTAATATCATTACCAATTCGGTCGGGACACAACCCGAAGTGAGGCTCGAGCTTTCGGCCTTAACCCTACAACCCGGCGACAAACTGCTGCTCTGCACCGACGGCCTTACCCTTCTTTTACCAGACGATGCGCTCTTACAGGTGTTGGAGCGAACCCCGCCCGAAGAAGCCGCCCACGAACTTGTACGCCGCGCCAACGAACGCGGGAGTCCCGATAATGTCACGGCGCTCGTTTTAGCAGTTAAAGAGGTGATCGCGCAACCCAAAATCTATGCGCTGCCCGCTGAAACGCCCGTGTCGGTCACACTTGGTGAAGGTGCTGCAGGCTTGAGCACGGTTGAACAGGCTTTTTCGTATCAGAGCCGTTCAGCGTGGTTACAGCGGCACTCATTTTGGCCTTACCGCTGGTGGCTGTTAGGCTGTCTCGCGCTCGTCGTCCTATTCATCTTTTTCAGCTTTCGCTAAAGCCAAACGCCGATGGGCGGTATCATAAGCTATGCGTACCCCTATTCACACCAACGAAGCGCCCGCCGCCATCGGCCCGTACTCACAAGCTGTCCGAGTTGACACCTTGCTCTTTACCTCCGGTCAGATTCCCTTAAAACCTGATGGAACACTCCTGGAAGGCGATATCAGAGCGCAAACCGAGCAGGTGCTGAAAAACCTTCAAGCAGTGCTTAAAGCGGGGGGCTCGAGTCTCGCTGACGTCATCAAATGCACCTGTTTTTTAGCCGATATGAACGACTTCGCAGCGATGAACGAGGTTTATGGGACGTTTTTTAGCGGCTCTCCGCCTGCCCGGAGCGCGGTCGAGGTAGCGCGGTTACCCAGGGACGTCAAGATTGAAATCGAGGCGATTGCTCGAGTCGGGTAAAAAAGGGTCTACACTTTTGCCGTAAAACAATAAGGGCAACCTGTACAGCAGGTATCATCTGGGAACAGCCGCAACCACTTTCAGCTAAGCTATCCAGCACGCACATTACGGGGTGATTAGCGTAGCTTCTAACTGCTTAAGTGTTGTAGCTTCTCGGACCTCGTTTTTAGTTCGTGTATCAACTCTAATGTACGCTCCTGGATACTTCTGTATTGTTGTCGGGAGCTGTGCGTGTTTGCGTTAGGAAGACACTTAGCTCTGGGAGCTGCGCCAAGCGTGCTCGAGCTCCGTAAGCGTTATCGCTTGTTCGTCTAGTGACCGGTTGACGGGACGGAGACCATCAACAAAAATCTGTGCTTGTCGCCGGACTGCTGCTGGCTCGTCAGGCAAATTCGGTAAACGCCTGACGAGGTAAGCGCCCGCAAGCATAATATCGAGCGCACCGACGTCAGGGCGGACGAGTTTTTGTTCACACCCCTGCTCGAGGATGTAGGCGAGATGTTCGTGGATTTCTTGCCTTGCCCTATTGTTGGCTGGCGACAGATAGACAGGGCCACCCGTAAACGGCAGGACAATGACGTCCCGACGTTCGATCAGGCCAAAAAGGAACGTGCGGATGGCCTCGAGCGGATCATCGGTTAACGAGGCCCGCGCCTGACGAGCGACCGAAACGGCCACCTCGTAGGCGCGTTCACTGAGCGCCGCAACCAGCGCCGCGCGGTCGGGAAAGTGCCGGTAAAGCGTCCCCACGCCGACGCCAGCGTTTCGCGCAATCTTCTCCATCGTGACTCTCGAGCCTTCATTTAGATAGGTGGCAGCTGCTGAATTCAGGAGTTGCTCGTGGTTCCGCTTAGCGTCGGCGCGTCGTACAGAACTTCCTTCGCACGGACTCGTTTTCGTCGCCTTCATCCCGCTAGTATGTCACGCATTATGTATTCAGGGAAACGGAATTTTTCATCCGTTTGGCTGTAAGGTCATTACAATTGCTTCAGTGGTCTTGAACAGCAGGGCCACAAAATGCAAGCAGACGAAAGGGGTTGACATGAACGATACGACGATTCTTGCTTTCGGTGCTAGCGGAGAGTTTGCTGGGCTCGTGGTTCCCGAACTTGCCAAACGGGGCGCACGGGTAAGAGCTTTGGTCCACCACCAAGCAGAGGAGGAAAAGGCTCGCAAGCAGGGCGCTCAGGAGGTCGTTGTCGGTGATTTGACGGACGCTGCGAGCTTAGCGGCCGCGCTCGAGGGCGTAGGTTCGGTCTTTTACATCGCGCCAGCCTTTTTAGACCACGAAGCCGAGGTGGGTCAGAACGTTGTTGAAGCGGCAAAGCAAGTAGGAGTACGCCGCTTTGTCTTCTCGTCGATCATTCACCCCATCCTCAGTGCGCTCGTCAACCACCGCGCCAAAGCGCCGGGCGAAGAGGCGCTGCTGGAATCAGGGATGGAATACGTCTTTTTGCAGCCGACCCTGTTTTTCCAGACCCTGGCCGAGAGTTGGCCGAAGGTACTCGAGACCGGCAGCCTCGCCGAACCGTGGTCGAACGAAACGCGTTTTAGCCGGGTGGACTACCGCGACGTTGCTGAAGTTGCGGCGATAGCACTAACCGAGGACCGCCTGACCTACGGAACCTACCAACTTTGCGCCGAGGGACACCTCGACCGTTACGACGTCGCTGGCCTTATGAGCGAGGTGCTGGGCCGCAAGATCGAAGCGGTCAAGCTCGAGCCGGAGAAAGCCACGGGCGGCTCTAGCAATGATCAATCCTCGCCGCTAAAACAGATGTTTAGGTGGTATGACCATAGCGGACTTTTAGGGAACGCACTTACACTGCATGCCATTCTGGGCCGTGAGCCGAGGACGCTACGTGCTTACCTCGAGGAACTTGCGGCTGAAGAGAACACTGAAAAGTAATGAGCTTGGTAGCGTCCCAAATTTGAATGATAAGGAGTATGAAGATATGCCAAAAGCAGTCAGATTCGACCATTACGGTGGCATTGACGTTTTGTACATTGCTGAGGTTGAGCGTCCAAACCCCGGCTCCGGGCAGGTGCTCGTCAAGGTGAAGGCCGCTGGCATCAACCCGGGTGAGGCAGCTATCCGCGAAGGTGCATTTGAAGAGATGTCACCTGCAACGTTTCCGTCTGGGCAGGGCAGCGACCTCGCCGGGGTCGTGGAGGAACTCGGTGAAGGTGTGAATAACGTTGCAGTAGGCGACGAGGTGATCGGGTTTGTCAATACACGCTCGAGCCAAGCCGAATTTGTCGTCGTCGAGGCTGAAAACCTCACCCCTCGCCCGAGCAACGTCGCTTGGGAGGTGGCCGGGGCGCTGCCTATCGTTGGGGCGACGGCGTATGCCGCGGTGCGGGCCGTGTCAGCCGGTGCAGGAGATACGGTCATCGTCTCCGCAGCAGCGGGCGGCGTCGGTTCACTGGCGGTGCAGCTGGCCAAAAACGCAGGCGCGAAGGTGATCGGGCTGGCGAGCGAAAGCAATCATAGCTGGCTCAGAGACCACGGCGTCATTCCTATCACTTACGGCGACGGTCAAGAAGCGCGGATTCAGGAGGCGTCTGACGGAAAGGTAGACGCCTTTATCGACACCTTCGGTTCCGGTTACGTTGAGTTGGCCTTAAAACTCGGGGTTCAGCCTGAACGGATCGACACGATTATCGACTTTGAGGCAGCCAAAAAGCACGGCGTCAAAGCGGAGGGGTCCACGGAGGCCCTGCACGCCGACGTACTCGCTGAGCTGGTGGGGATGATTAGCGACGGGAAGCTCGAGCTTCCCGTCGCCCGCGTCTATCCGCTAGCTGAAGTTCAAGACGCCTACCGCGAACTCGAACAGCGCCACACCAGAGGCAAAATTGTCCTCGAGCCTTAGTAAAGGGATTCAAGGGAGCTTTATATGACCCGAGAAAACACATCTGCAGTTGATGAAGCAGCACTTTCTACGCTTACCGCTTCTTTAGACGGTAGGGTCATTGCACCGGGAGACCCGGACTACGATTCGTTGCGCACGCCCTGGCTCGAGGTGCTCGAGCAGCGCCCGACTATCATCGTTGAAGCAGCCTCAGCAGATGATGTCAGTGCCGCCGTTAGCTTCGCGCGTGCTCAGGGCTTACCGCTCGGCGTGATGGCGACCGGGCACGGTATCGCCGCTGCCTGCAACGACGGCCTGCTGATCAACTTATCGAAGATGACCGAGATGACGCTCAACTTAGAGACTAACGTTGTTACCGTCGGCCCAGGCGTCGATTCTGGGATGCTCCTAGCGAAGACGGAGCCGCACGGCTTGGTCTATCCGACGGGCCAAGTGAGTAGCGTCGGCGTGATCGGCTACACGCTCGGCGGCGGCATGGGCTGGCTTGTCCGCAAGCTCAGCGCGGCGGCGGGTACGGTTCGTCGCGCTACTGTCGTGCTGGCGGACGGCTCACTGGTTCACGCAAGCACAGACGAGAACTTGGATTTGTTCTGGGCGCTGCGTGGGGGCGGCGGTAATTTCGGCGTGGTGGTAGCACTCGACTTGGCACTTTCCCCGGTCAAAGAGGTTGTCGGTGGCGAAATCTACTACCCGCTAGCCCGCGCTGGCGAGATTCTCCGTGCCTACCGCGACTGGTCGTCGGGATTGTCTGACGAGACGAGTACCATCTTGCGACTTCTGGCTCCGCCGCCTGGTCAAAATGTGCCCGCTGCGCTGAAAGGCAAAAAGACCTGCATGATCGGTTTGTGCCACGCTGATCCGCAGACCGCTGATGCGGTGCTGCAGCCCCTCAATAGTTTTGGCGAGCCCTTATTGCGAAACGTCAAGCGCCGGACGATTTCCGACATGGCGCAGCTCGACCCTGCCTCTCACTTGTCGGCTTCCCCGACCTACAGCGGCGTCGAGTTTCTCGAGGCACTTTCAGACGAGGTCATCGATCAACTGGTCGCTGTAGCGAACACGATGATCCCACCGCTCATGCAGCTCGAGGTTCAACAGCTCGGCGGGGCGCTCTTACGGTGGGGCGCTGAGGACGGGGCCTTTCACGCGTCAACCGCACCTTACTTACTCCACTTGGTCTCGCCAGCGACCCTCAAGACGTCTATGGACGAACTGGCTAAAGTTACAAGACAAGCCTTCGACACGGTGGGCGACGTTTTTACCGGAGAAGCGTATTATAACTTTCTTCGTTGGAACGAGAAAGAGCGCGTTCCCCAAGCGTTTGGTGAGGCTGAGTTCCAGCGGTTGGGTGAAATAAAAGCTCGTTACGACCCGGACAATGTATTTAGCCTTAACTTGAACATTGCGCCGACGAGCTCGGGTAACGGCTGATTAAGGAGTGGTCATAAGACCAAAATGCTTTGAGGTGCTACCACCCCACAGGTTTAGCTACAGTCACGCCCTATTAGAAGTAGTCCAACAACTCTAAGTTGAGCGAACTCGAGTCGTTGACGGCTAAACCGACGCTAATCTACGCTGCCGACATAAACCGTGTCACCAGATTTTACGGCGGTGTCAGCAGCGGCGTCGGCAATCGCCTCAGCAAACGTTTCGGTGGTCGGTAGGTCACCGACTGCTTCACGCCGCGCTTCGATAAGGCCGGGGTTCGCCCGCTGCAAAAGCTTGGGTGTAATCGTTCCTTCGATGAGGTCGCCGCTGACCACCACAAGGTCAACGCCCTGTTCGCTCAGTACCGGGATACGCGCCCGCAATACCTGTTCACCTGCCAGTTTTCCTTCAGCGACGGGTTCGTAACCGGGTAGCACCGGCTTTTCTCCGTAAAAGTGTGCTAAATGGCTGGTCACAAAAATAATTCGACTTTCCCTCGGCATCAGCGGCAGGGCGCACTCGGCAAGATTAACTTGAGCGTCCCTATTGAGGCGCATGGCGTAGTCGTCGGTTTGGTTTTTCTCGAGCCCCCCCGAAGCGTTGAGCACCAGAATGTCCAGCCCGCCCAGAGCAGAACCGGTCTCTTGCATCATGCGCGTGACATCCTCTTGAACGGTAATATCTGCTTGGACGAGCACCGCGCGGCGTCCCAGCTTTTCTATCTCTTTAGCTACGGCCTCGGCTCGAGGACGCTTGCTCCGGTAATTAAGTACGAGGTCTGCACCACGTCGCGCCATGATGACGGCTAAAGCTGCGCCTACGCCGCGTGAAGCGCCCGTAATCAGAACCCTTTTGCCGGTTAGGTCGTGCTGCATTCGGCTACGGTAACATGGGGTCTACTAACTAAACCTTCACTGTCATGTGAAACTGCTCTATAACTCCAAAGGTTCCAAAAGTAATTGCTCGAGTCCGCTAATAGGTCTATACTTCACTTCGCCTATGCAGCGTCGTCGTGGCTGGTTAGCTCTAATTCAGACCGTACTGGCGCTGGTACTTGTATCCTTTATTAATCTCGTCATTTGTCTTCTCCAAAAAAGCCTATTGACTTACCAGCGTCTTCCAGCCCTGCTAGCTGTATGGCGATAGGCACAGCAGCGGTGCTAACGTCCTTTATCGCTCGAGCCCTCCTCCAACCTGAGCAGCGTGCAGCGGATAAATATCACAAAAACTTGGTGGACGCTTGGCGGCGTGAGCGGTCTGCTGTCGGAACACAAAAGGGCGAGTCAAACGCTCGCCCTCACTAACTCTAAAGTTTGTCTTCTTAAGCGCGTCGCCAGAGCAGCTCTTTCTTAACATCTTCAATCGCCTGCGTAATCGGAATCCCGCGCGGACATGCCTCGGTGCAGTTGTACGCCGTGCGGCAACGCCAAAGCCCGTTCGCTTGACCCAGAACCTGCAAGCGGTCGGGGGTGCCTTCGTCGCGTGAGTCGAAGATAAAACGGTGCGCGTTGACAATCGCAGCTGGTCCTAGGTACGAGCCGTTCGTCCAAAACACTGGGCACGAAGTCGTACACGCGGCGCAGAGGATGCATTTGGTCGTCGCGTCAAAGATTTCGCGGTCCTCAACGCTCTGCAACCGTTCGCCGGTAGGGGCCGGTTCGTCGTTGATAAAGTACGGCAGTACCGCCTTATACGAGTCAAAAAACGGCTCCATATCGACGATCATGTCTTTGATGACTGTGAGACCGCGAATCGGCTCGACTTTGATGGTGTCACCGAGGTCGCGGACCAGAATCTTGCACGCGAGCCGGTTGACGCCGTTGATCAGCATCGCGTCCGAGCCGCAGATGCCGTGGGCGCACGAGCGGCGGTACGACAAGGTGCCGTCGGTTTCCCACTTGATCTGGTTGAGCACGTCCAACACGCGGTCGGTGCCGCGAGCCTTGAGCTTATATTCAGCCCAGTATGGGCGCTTGTCTTTTTCAGGGTTAAAGCGTTTGATCTTGACGCTGATCTGTTTTTCTTGCATGGCGGGTTCAGCCATATCATCCTTTGCTTTGGTGTAGGCAGGTGTTTTAACGCCTGCCTACCGGGGGATTAGTAGACGCGAGGCTTAGGTTCGTATTTACCCAGTGTGACGGGTTTGTAATCAATACAGACGCCGTCGCCGTCTTTATGAATCAAAGTGTGCTTGAGCCACTCGCCGTCGTCGCGTTCTTTGTAGTCTTCGCGCGAGTGTGCGCCGCGCGACTCTTTACGGTTGTGCGCCGCGTAGACTAAGGCTTCGGCGTTGTCGAGCAAAAAGCCTAACTCGAGCGCCTCCATCAGTTCAGTGTTGTACTGCTCGCCCTGGTCATCCACGCCGATCTCTTTATACCGCGCTTTAAGGTTTTTGACGATTTCAATTTGCCTCGAGAGCGTCTCATCGGTGCGGAAAACCGAGGCGTTGTCTTGCATCGTCTCTTGTAGGTCTTTGCGGATGTGCGAGACACGCTCCTTGCCAGGGCCGTTCAAGGCTTTGTCGAGCAAGTTGCGGGTAAAGTCTTGCGGCTGTTCGGGCAATTCATTGTAAGACGCCTCGGCCGCGTACTTCGCCGCGTAGATTCCGGCTCGCCGTCCGAACACAATCAGGTCGCCCAGACTATTCGTCCCTAGGCGGTTGGCACCGTGCAAGGACGCGCACGCAACTTCGCCCGCCGCGTACAGACCGGGGATAATGCTGTTGTCGGCTGCGCCGATGACTTCGGTGTGAATCGTCGTGGGGATGCCGCCCATCGCGTAGTGTGCGGTCGGTTGCATCGGCACAGGTTCTTTGATGGGATCAACGCCTAAATAGATTCGAGCAAACTCGGTAATGTCTGGTAGGCGCTCCTCGATTATATGTGCGTCGATGTGGGTGAGGTCTAGGAGGATGTAGTCAGCGTCCGGCCCGGCCCCACGTCCCTCACGGATCTCCATGTACATGGCGCGGCTCACCACATCGCGGGGGGCTAAGTCTTTAATACTGGGCGCGTAACGCTCCATGAAGCGCTCACCGTCTTTATTGCGGAGGATGCCGCCCTCGCCGCGTGCCCCTTCGGTCAGAAGTATCCCGAGCTTGTAGAGCCCGGTCGGGTGAAACTGATAGAACTCGGGGTCTTCTAACGGCACGCCGCGGCGGTACACCACGCTCATCAGGTCGCCGGTCAGCGCGTGCGCGTTCGAGGTGACTTTGAACATCCGGCCGTTACCGCCTGAAGCCAAAATCGTAGACTTCGCCTGAAAGGTGTGCAGCTCGCCCGTAGCGAGTTCATACGCGACCACGCCACCACACTCGCCGTTTTTGATGATGATGTCCAACACGTGAAACTCGTTAAAAAAGGTCACATTATTTTTGATGGACTGTTGATACAACGTTTGCAAGATCATGTGGCCGGTGCGGTCGGCAGCGTAACAGGCGCGTTCAACGGCGGACTTGCCGAATTCGCGGGTGTGACCGCCGAATTTACGTTGCGCGATCTTACCTTCGGGCGTGCGGGAAAAGGGGAGACCCATGTGCTCGAGTTCGTACACCGCTTCAATAACCTCGTGGGCAAACATTTCCGCGACATCTTGATCGGTCAGGTAATCGCCACCCTTGATGGTGTCAAAAGCGTGCCACTCCGCGTGGTCTTCCGAAACGTTCCCCAAAGCTGCGCCGACGCCCCCTTGCGCTGCGCCGGTATGCGAGCGCGTCGGGTAGAGTTTGCTGACTACCGCGACCGATACGCCCGGGTGCTGCGCCGCGTAGCGAGCGGCCATCAGTCCGGCACCGCCCGCGCCGACGACGAGTACATCGAATTTATGAAGCTGCGACATCATCCTCCCTCATTAACCTAAAGCGCACGAACCGCGTCGCCCATCTCTTTATAGGTGAATGTCCACAAGGTCATTACGCCCAAAACGAGCATGACCCCGGCGACGAAGTAGAGCAAAATCTTCGTCCAAAACCGTCGTCCCGGACGCCGCACATAGTCTTCGATGCTGTAACGTAGACCGTTTACGCCGTGCAGCATGGCAAACCCGAGTAAGAAAGAATCGTAAACTTTGACCCAAGACTGTGAAAAACGGTTGGCGACGTAGTCGTAGTCGATATGTCCGGCGTTAAAGGCGATGTTGTTGAAAAACACGTGGCCGAAGACCAAAAAGATCAAGACCAAGCCCGACACGCGCATAAAGACCCACCACGCGAGTTCGCCGTTGGTGCTATAGGTTGCTTTCGCCTCGCGCAGAGTACGTGGTTTAACAGCCATGTTTAACCGCCATGTCCGGCTCCAAAGATTTCCGGCACAACCTTGAGCAGGACCGGAATCCCAATCAGCGTCGTCGCGCCTAATACGCCGTACCAGAGCTGCCGGTGATACTTCGTGCCCCAACTGGTCAGGTCCATCAAGATGATGCGGAGCCCGTTAAACGCGTGATAGACCACCGCTGCCATAATTAAAATCAGGCCGATACGAAAGGGCCACTGGTGATAAAACGCCAGAAACGCGTTAAAGGGACCCTTAGGGCCGTACATCACCAAACTGATGTCGAGTACGTGCAGCATCAGGTAGAGCGCGAGCGCCACCCCTGAGAGGCGGTGCAGCACAAACGCCCACTGCCCTTCTCTTCCTCGGTACATAAATCCTCCGCTAATGTAGTTTAGACCTGCCTCGTGCCACAGGGCTCAAACCGTGAATTTCAAACACTTACAGTTTATCATGCAGCCCCAAAAGAGCTGGTAACCGAAGGCAGGTTTTGGCGGTTACTCGGTGCTTCGGCTGACGCTCGTCCGGGGCTCGAGCGGACAGGCTGACGACACGCCGCTATCAGCCGAACGCTCACATTCTCCCTGCCCTCAAAATAGCTAGAATAGCCTTATGACAAAACTACGCATGACTGGAAAGGTGAATAGATGAAAGCACCCCGAGTCGTAGTAACGCTGCTTATGGGCCTGGTGCTGGGTCAGGTTTACGCGCAAAACGAACTAACTCAGAACATTCACAAGTACACCCTCAAGAATGGCCTCCGCGTCATTATGGTGGTACAAGACTTTGCGCCGGTGATCAACTTTAATTTGATGTTTAACGTCGGCGGCGTTGATGAACCCCCCGGTCTCGGCGGCGTCGCGCACATGGTCGAGCACATGGCGTTTAAGGGTACACGTTCGATCGGGTCATATGACATCAAAGCTGAACAAGCGGCCTTAGAAGAACTCGAGCTTGCAGCCAACACGCTGATCGTCGCCCGTGAAGCGGGCGCGACCGGCAAAACTTTAGAAAGTTTTCAGCAAAAACTGGCGGACGCTCAGGCGAAAGCGCAAGCTTTAGCGAGTCCGAACGCGCTCGACACGCTTTTTACCGATAACGGAGCCGAAGGGCTCAACGCGAGTACGGCGTATGACCGGACCTCGTACGTGGTGTCGCTCCCGGCCAATCGGCTCGAGCTCTACGCCCGCGTCTACGCCGACGTACTGATGAACGCTGTTTTTCGGTCGTTTTACGAAGAGCGTGATGTGGTGCGTGAGGAGCGCCGTCAACGCTCGGAAGACTCACCCGATGGGGTGCTGAGCGAAGCGTTTCTCGCTAAAGCGTTCCAAAAAAGCCGTTACGGTCGCCCGCTGATCGGCTCCGCTGCCGAGATTGCGGACTACACCGAGACGGCTGCGAAGAGCATCTTCGAGACCTTTTACTATCCGAACCGAGCCGTGCTCGTGCTGGTCGGTGACCTCAAACCGGGGCGCGACCTCAAGGTGATCCGCAAATACTTCGGCGTCGTCCCGAAAGGGCCGGACGTCGCAGCCGAGCTGCCGGTCGAGCCCAAGCAAACCGCTGAGCGCCGCGTCACCGTGCCTTACGCCGCGGGACCGCAGCTGCTTGTGGGCTACCACAAACTGACCTACCCAAACCGTGACGCCTACGTCATGGACGTGCTCGACTATATCTTGGGGCATGGGCGCACAAGCAGGCTCTACCGCGACCTCGTGACGAAGCAGCAACTGGCCGTCAGTGTGGATACCAGCTCCTCCACACCCGGAACGCGTTACCCGAACCTGTTTACCATCAGTCTCGTGCCGCGAGCGCCGCACACCTCACAAGAACTCGAGACTGCCCTTTACAAAGAGCTCGCCAAGGTCGGCAAGTCGGGCGTAACCCCCGCTGAACTCAAAAGGGCCAAAACGCTGCTCCGCGCCGACGTGTTGCGCAGCCTCGCGTCGGGCGAGAGTCTGGCGGCGAATCTGGCCTATAACGAACTCTTTTCCGGCGGCTGGCAAAAACTTTTTGATGACCTGGATACCTACGACACCGTAACCGCAGCCGAGCTGCAAAACGCTGTCAACCGCACGTTTACGAAGCAAAACCGGACGGTAGCGACACTCGTCACGAAAGCGACGACCTCGCAGGAGGGGCAATAATGGGTTTGATCCAGCGGTTTACGTTTACCCTTTTAGCTTTGACGCTTGTCGGCGGAGTTTTCGCACAAGCGCAGGCTCCCGCTACGCAGGCTACCGCGCAGGTCAACCTCGAGACCGGCGTTCCCGAAAGCTGGCCCGACCCGGCCAACCTCAAATTTGACGCGGTGACGTTCAAAAGTCCCAAGCCGCAGCGGACGGTGCTCTCGAACGGTCTGGTGGTCTATCTGTTAGAAGACCACACGTTGCCGCTCGTCAACGGAGCAGCGTTTGTTAAAACGGGAAGTTTCTACGATCCCAAAGCGAAAATCTCGCTCGCCGAGCTGACCGCCGACCTGATGCGTTCGGGGGGCTCGGCGGGGCGGAGCGCCGACGAGATTGACAACCGCCTCGAGACCCTCGCGGCGTCCGTCGAAGTCTCAGCCGCCGACCTCTACACCACGGCGAGCTTTTCGGCGCTGACTGAAAACGTCACCGAAGTTTTAGACATTTTCGCTGGGGTGTTGGAGAAACCCACCTTTGCGCCTGAACGTATCAAATTGGCCAAAGGAAGTGCGCTCGAGGGCATCCGCCGTGAAAACGACGATCCGGTTCAAATCGCCGTACGCGAGTTTTTCAGACGTCTCGCGCAGGGGTCGCCCGCTGGGTATGTACCCACAGCAAAAACCGTCAACGCGGTGTCTCGAGCCGATATGGTGGCGTTTCATAAGCGTTACTTCAAACCCAACGAAACGGTGTTAGCGGTTAGCGGCGACTTTAGGCGTCAAGAGATGGTGGCGGCGCTCGAGCAGGCCCTCGGCAGTTGGCGGCGTGGCCCGGTCAGCTATCCTAAGTTGCCCCGTTACAATCCCAATCCGGCTCCGAAAATCTATCACGCCCAAAAAGATGTCGGGCAGAGCATCATCATTATGGGTCATCCGAGCGCCTACGCATACACACCCGAATACAACCGGCTCGACGTGGCGAACGCCGTACTTGGCGGCGGCGGCTTTAGCAGTCGGCTTTTTACCGAAGTTCGGACCAAGCGCGGGCTGGCGTACTCAGTCGGGAGTCAGATCAGCCAAGGGTTCGCCTATCCCGGCACCTTCTTAGTCTTTTCTTTTACCCGCACCGACGCTACGGGCCAGGTGATCGCGCTCCTCAAACAGCAGATGAAAGAGATGGCGGCCAAACCCGTATCAGCAGCAGAGCTGGCAGTGCAAAAAAGCAACATCTTAAACGGTGCGGTGTTCCGCTTTACCTCGCCGGACGCGATTGTGCAGCGCACAGCGCGAGCAGTTGAGGTTTTGGGTTTACCCGCCGACTATTTCGACCGTTATATCCAAGACGTTCGGGCCATGACCCCGGCCAAGGTCGAGGCGGTCGCCCGCAAAGATTTTCGCCCGCAAGACATGCTGCTGATGGTCGTCGGCGACGCAGCACAGTTTGACCGGCCGTTAAGTGATTTCGGCAAGGTCGAGGAGATCAAGCTCGCCTTACCTACACCCTAACGTTCCAAAGCTTACCGGCTCGTCAGTACATTTTTCCTGACATGCTCGGCGTAAGCTTAGAGGATGTTACTGGCTTTTGATTTAGATAACACAGTCGTCACCCGTGGCGACGAGATTCCGCCCCGCATCTTGGCGGTAGTTGAGGCTGCCAAAGCTGCGGGGCACTCGGTCGCCGTCTTAACCGGTCGCCCGAACGCCTCGGCGTTGCCGTTTGTCGAACAGCTCGGTGTGACCGGCCCCTACGCGGTCAACCACGGCGCAGTCGTGTTCGGCGCGGACGGTGAGATTTTAAGTCGTTCGCTGATCGCTGCTGCGGACGCCTCTAAGCTGATTCAAACGTACGGGACCGAGCAGGGGCTCGAGTACGCCTTTATGAAAGATGACGATATCTTTGCTAGGGACCCGCACGACCCACGTTGGGGGTGGGCACATACCTTAAACCGTAACGTTTTGGCCTTTGACCCGGACGCCGTCGAAGACGCCGACAAGGTGGTCTTTGAAGCCGACCGAGAAGGCCCGCGACTGCTTCTCGAGCTGAGCCGCGACTACCCCAAACTAATGACCTACAGCTGGTCCGACGGATTTTTTGAAATCACCGGCGAAGGGGCCGATAAAGGCACCGCGCTCGCCCGGATCAGCCGCGAACTCGGCGTTGCGCAGGCCCACACGGTGGCTTTTGGTGACGGCGTGAACGACGTCGAGATGATGCGCTGGGCGGGGCGCGCCGTTGCGGTGGGGCGGGCGCACCCCGATGTGCTCGCCGCTTCGGACGACCATGTTGCTGAACCTGAAGAGGGCGGTGTAGCGGACTGGCTCGAGCAAAACCTGCTCAGCGTCGGGGTTTAGCGAGAGGTATAGAACGCCTGAGCTACAGGGCGGTTCGGCTTGCTTTTTTAGTATCCGTAACCGTGAGTAAGCTGCCATAAAAAGCGGTACAAAAGTTTGTAGTTTTGCGTACGTCCATGCCTAGTTTCTCATCAGCTAGGTCGTCTACTATAGGGCTATGGGGGATTGCCAAAAAATACTACAACCGGAGGCCCGTATACCGGAAAAAGGTGTGGCGGTGCAGGCGCTCGAGCATCTGCGCGGGTTATTACCCTCTTACCGGGACTTTTGCGGCGCGGCACCCTACTACTACGCCGCCGGTGAGGTGCAGCGGCTAGAACATCAGCTTATCGAGATTTATTCGGCGGACGAACTTACACATATGTCTGAAGTGATTCAGCTCCAGCTCGTGGGGATGGTCTACGCAATTCGTGAGGCTAAAGGGTGCGGGGTTGAGCTGGACGGGTAAGTTTGCTTTAACGCTTAGCTCAATCGGTTTAAGATGTTCTCCAAGTGCTCTGTGAAAGAAGTAAGCATTGAGAAGTCGGTAGTCAGAATTCGGTAGTTGCTGGCTTAACCGAGAAATAGCGCGTTTCACGCGTAAACTGTAACAGCTGAAGCAAAACTCAATACAGCTCTATAAAACTCGTTGCCGCTGCGCCGTACGAACGGCTACCGGACAGTCACCAAACGGACACTATGTGCTTTTTCGGCCTAAATCTCGGCTCTAGCTTAGGGTTTGGCCCTTACTGTATCTTACCTTACGGTTTGGGGGTTATGATCCTAACGCTGCAAGGCGCACTCAACCCGCTGATTTTAGGATATTGACCACCGCTCATCCTAACTTCCGCAGGTATTGACGCTAGCTCTCGGCGTATAAATTAATGCGTAAATCGGAATCATTCCTAATATGTAATCTGGCTCCAATTGCCCTTGTAGCGGCGCGTTAAACTAACGTTTGGAGGTTTGAACGTGACAACTACAGCAAAAGTAATGACCTTTGATACCCGAATTGACATTGAAGCCGACGTTCGTAACGAACTGATCGGTGTCCTCAATCAGCAACTTGCCGACGCCACGGACCTTTTCACTCAGACCAAGCAGTCGCACTGGAACGTCAAGGGTTCGGATTTTATCCAGCTTCACGAACTCTTCGATATGCTCGCCAAAATCCCCCGTAAGCAGTCGGATAAACTCGCCGAACGTGCTACGGCGATGGGCGGCATGGCCCTCGGCACAGTGCGCATGGCGGCGCAGAACTCGACCCTGCCCGAGTACCCGGTTGACACGGTTGAAGGCATGGCCGTCGTTACCTTGATGGCTGAGCGTTGGTCCGCTTACGCCGCTTCGACCCGCGCTGCGATTCGCCGCTGCCAAGAACTCGGTGAGCCGTCAACTGAAGACCTCTTTACCGAGCTTTCGCGCGAGATTGACGAAGCGCTCTACTTCCTCGAGGCGCACCTGCAGAGCAGCAAATAAGGTCTGAAGCGTTTCTAAGCGGGTCTTGATGATCCGCTTTTTTTGTGTTCCGTTTTTTTGTGTCTCGGCTTTGTGTTTCAGCGCGGGTAGGCCGCTGAACAGCGGTTAAGCTAAATCCTGTTAAGCTAAATCCTGACTATAGTAGTAGACATTAGAAGTTGGAAGACGTTATATTTTAGGTGAGGCTGTAATGACCAACGACCACAAAACCGCTGTAACCAACCGTACCCGCTACGCGCTTTTAAACGACCGCAGGCGGGCGCTTTTTGAACTGCACAAGCTGACCGAAGCGGTCCGCTCGCACCCGCGTTACACCGCCGAAAACGAAGCGCATCCGGGACTGGCCGGTCTGGTAGATGATTCTTTAGCGAGCACCTCGGGTGACCTTTGTGGCCGCGCGTGTCAGGCGAGTTTGGCGGTTTTGGAAAGTGATGTGCGGCGTCTTTACCGGAGCTTGACCGAGCTTGCTAACGTATGGGTTGCACTCACCGATCAAAAAGATTTAGAACCGCTGGTTGCCACATATTACGAAGCGTTTTGAGAGCCGGGTTTCGTTGACCTTTTGGCCTCCAAAGCTGCCGGCGCTTTTTTCACGCTTAGAGCAGCTAAAGTACAAAGACTGCTCGAGTAAACTCAACAAAGCTGTAGGGCGACGATCAACAACTCGTCGCCCATTTTTATCCCTGCCTGAACGCCTCCAGCACCTCACGGCGTAGGTCGGCGTCATCCTGAAACACGCCTCGCGTCGTCAGGGTCCGCGTGACCGAGCCCTGCTTTTCCACGCCGCGCATCATCATACAGAGGTGACTGGCCTCGGCGACGACCAACACGCCTTTGGGTTTTAGAGTCTGCATCAAGGCGTCGGCAATCTCGGCGGTCAGCCGCTCTTGCACCTGCAACCGCCGCGAAAACAGGTTGACGATACGGGCAAACTTCGACAACCCCAAAATCGTCTGGTCGGGCACGTAGGCGATATGGACGCGTCCGAAAAACGGCAGCAGATGATGCTCGCACAAAGAGTAGAAGTCAATATCTCTGACGATGACAAGTTCGGAACCTTCAGCTCTAAACACGGCGTCGCTGACGGTTTGCTCGAGCGTCAGCGTGTAGCCTTCGGTCAAAAATCTCAGCGAACGTTCGACGCGTTCGGGCGTTTTGACTAGACCTTCACGGGTGACGTCCTCGCCGAGTCCGGTCAGGAGTTCGGCAATCAGTGGCGCTAACGTCCCCGTAGGCTCGTCCGGGTCAGCTTTGATGGGGGGCGGTAAGGGTTGGCTCATAGGGCTCTCTCTATATATTCCTATTGACGTTCTAAGGCGCAGGCGTCGCTGCGTGTTGTTACACAGTGTAAAGGTCTGAGCGCAATTAGAGCGTGTGGGGTTGCCCGAGTTCGCCTAATATTAAGGTCGCTCATACCTGCCGGGGTAGCCAATCTCACAGGCTGATCTACCCACCCCGGCTCACCACTTCCGTACAATACGCTATGCCGCAAAAAGACGATTTTTTATCTCGGTTACAGGCGCAGCTTAGAGAGACGCTAGAGAAGGTGCAAACACTCGCCACCGAGGGCCGCTTAGACGACGCGCTCTCAGAGGTGTGGGCTGCCGAACGGAACTTGGGCCTCGAGCACACGCTTTTAAGCCGCCTGCCGAGCGCCGACCTGCTCAAACTCTTGGGACCTGCCGGAACGCCCGATATCGAAAGAACGCTGGTCTGCGCCGAGCTGCTCCGCGCCGAGTTCAGTATCCACACCCTTCGGAGTGACACCGACCCCGCCACAGCGCAAAAGGCGTTGGACCTCTACCTTGCCGTATTAGACGCTGAACCGGGCTTTGCGCCGTTCTACGCGGCGCGTCTAGACATGTTGACCGACGCTCTCCTGGCGCAAGCCGGAGCGTTACCGGCCACTACAGCGCGCGACCTCGCCGAGGTCTACCGCGCCGTCGGCCGTTTCGATGAGGCGGAAAACTGGCTTTACCGCTGGCGTGACGCCCAACCGGACACGGAACAAGACGCTGTGCGGGGGTGGGCAGAAACGTTTTACCGCGACCTGCTCGAGCTTTCCGACGAGGCGCTCGTAAAAGGGGGCTTGCCCAGGGCTGAGGTTGAAGAGGGTTTGGCCGACGTGACCAGCCGGGTTTCAACATGAATCACTCTGACAACCGCTTCGCCTCGAGACGCGCTCAAAACATGCCCGAAAGCGTCTTCGCTACCTTCGACCGGGCCAAAGCGCGGGCGCGGCAGGCAGGTAGAGAGATCGTTGACCTCTCCATCGGTTCGTCGGACGTGGCACCCCCCGAAGTGGCGTTAGTGGCCCTGCGAAACGCAACTTACCAACCTGAAACCTACGGCTACTGCCTGTTTAGCGGGACGGAACCCCTGCGTCGGGCGGTGTCAAACTGGACGGCGCGGCGTTTCGGTTGGACGCCCGACCCGGACACGCAGGTGTTGCCGCTGATCGGCTCGCAAGAGGGCTTGGCCAATCTGCTGCTGGCCACCACCGACCCCGGTGACGTGATCCTCACGCCCGACCCCGGGTATCCCTCATACTACGGCGCGGTGGCGCTAGCTGGGCTCGAGCTCTACCCCTTGCCCCTTTTAGAGGCGAACAGCTATCTCCCCGACCTGAGCGCCGTCCCCGCTGAGACCGCCCGCCGCGCCAAAGTCATGGTGTTGTCGTACCCGAACAATCCGACAGCGGCCGTTGCGCCCGAGGCGTTTTTACGGGAGGCTGTGGACTTTTGCCGGGGGCACGAGATTTTGCTCGTTCACGATTTTCCCTATGCTGAGATGGTTTACGGCGATTACCGCGCTCCGAGCGTGCTGACCCAACCCGGCGCGCTAGACACAGCTGTCGAGCTCTACAGCGCCTCGAAGAGTTTTCATATGGGCGGCTTCCGCATCGGTTGGGCCGTCGGCAACGCGGACGCGCTCGCCGCCCTCGCCAAGGTTAAGGGCGCAGTGGACTTCAACCAATATCGGGGCATTCAGGCGGCGGCAGTCGCGGCTCTGGAACATGCCGAAGCCGACGTACGGCAGGCTGCGAAGACCTTTCAAACGCGCCGGGACGCGCTCGTTGCGACCCTCAACGCCGCAGGCTGGCCCACGCCGCTCCCGCAGGCGAGTATGTACGTCTGGACGCAGCTACCGCACCCTTACACCGATTCTTTCGCCTTTGCGCTTACGTTGACCGAGGCGACGGGCGTGTGTCTCGCGCCGGGACGCGCCTTTGGCGAACAAGGCGAAGGCTACGTGCGTTTTGCGCTGGTGCGGGAGCCGGAGGTGTTGGTGAAGGCAGTGGCGAAAATTCAAGCGTTTGTGAAGGTCACAGCTTGAAACGTTTCTGGCGTGAAGTCAGGGAATATCTGAGCGCACTCGTTGTGGCTTTTTTGATCGTGACCTTTGGGTTTACGACCGTGGGCGTTGCGGGACCGTCCATGGAGCCGACACTTTACGGCGGCTCCGGTAAGCTGCCCCAGTCGCTCTTAGTCGGTGACCGCGTGTTCGTTCCAAAATGTGAAACCTGGTTGCGTCGGCTCGGCGTGCTGAGCGGCTATGGGCGCGGCGACATCGTAATCGCCCGTGAACTTGCCGATTCACCTGCGCGGCAAGGACGGCGTAATTTTGTTGTCAAACGGGTGATCGGTGTACCGGGAGACACTGTAGAAGGGCGGGCCGGTCAGGTGTGGGTCAACGGCGTTCGGTTAGACTCACGCTTTCTCGGTGCTACGCCGCTAGGCCGAGTGAGCTTTCCGGCCCTCACCCTGGGTAAAAGAGACTATTTCATCATGGGCGACAACCGCGCCCATAGTGCCGACTCGAGGCTCTACGGCCCTGTGCCCTTTTTGTCTATTGCAGGGCGAGCAAGCGGTGATTTGGCCTCCCCGACGAGACGGCCAGCTCAACTGGAAACTACTGCGCCCGCCGGAGGCGTTTGCGGCTCTGACGCCGTAGTTCTAAAAGTCCTTGCAGATTGATCAAAAAGTGCGCAACCAGCCCCGGCCAGAGGCTGCCGGTCAGCACCGCTGCGTACCCAAACGCCAGCCCTGATAGGGCCGCGTAAAGCGTATAACTCCAGCCTTTGCGGGGCATCGGGTGTAAGAGGCCGAACACGAGAGCTTGACCCCACACCCCGATCAGGCCCTGGAGCGCACCCCGGAAAAACAGCTCTTCGGCACCGGCGGTCAGGGCGGCGAAGAGAAGGGCCTCGAGCCACGACGGTCGCAGCCGCGCGAGGGCACGCTCGAGCAGTCCCGACGCGTAGCGAAACGACGGCAATGTTCGTTCCAAAAGCCACGCGCCGCCCAGAAGCCCGACCATCAGTGCTACTGTGACGAGCGCGAGCGTTAAGAGACCTGCGGGGAGACCGTAATTGACCGGATAAAACGACAGCCACCCCGCGCCGACGAGTCCGGTCAAGAGGCTGGGTAAAAAAGGGAGGTAACGGCGTAAGGGCTTCATCATGCAGGTTCCGTGATAACACACTTCGGCCCAAGGCGTGGGTCGCGCAGTTGGGGAGTTATAACCGCTTTCTAAAGCTGATACTGAAGTTTGCAAGACACACCGCGCAGCCAAACTCTCGTAGGGTAATACGGCAGCACGTTAAACGAAAAGGAGAGAACATATGGCAGTTCAGCATAAACGGTTGGGTCAACGCGGCGTCTTGGTCAGTAATTTGTGCCTCGGGACGATGAACTTTGGCCCCTATACCTCAGAAGAAGACAGCTTTAAGATTATGGACCGGGCGTTAGAACTCGGCATCAACTTTTTTGATACCGCCGACGTTTACGGCCGCGGTGACAGCGGACAATCGGGCGATACCGAGATCATCTTGGGCAACTGGTTTGCCCAGGGCGGCGGCAGGCGTGACGCGGTGGTCTTGGCGACGAAGGTTTACAACCCGGTGACGCGTCAAGGCAACCTCGCCGAACCCAACACCGACGACCGCAGTTTGTCGGCGATGAAGATCAAAAAGCACTGTGAGGGCAGCTTAAAGCGCCTGCAAACCGATTGGATTGACCTCTACCAGATGCACCACGTTGACCGCGACTGCTCCTGGGATGAGCTGTGGGAAGCGTTTTCGCATCTAGGGGAGCAGGGCAAGATCGTCTATACGGGCTCGAGCAACTTCGCCGGTTGGGACATTGCAACCGCGTGTCAGGAAGCCTCAAAGCGCGGCATGATGGGCTTGGCGAGCGAGCAGAGCATCTATCATTTGGACAACCGGATGGTCGAACTCGAGGTCATCCCGGCGTGTGAACATTACGGCGTCGGCCTGATCCCCTGGAGCCCGCTCGGAGGGGGACTCTTAGGCGGCGTTTTGGGCAAAATCGAAGGGGGTCGCCGGATGAACGAGGGGATGACCAAGCAGATTGAGGCGAAGCGGCCCCAGCTCGAGCGTTACGAATCGCTTTGCAAAGACCTGGGCGAAGAACCCGCAACCGTCGCGCTGGCGTGGCTGTTACACAACCCGGTCGTGACCGCGCCGATTATCGGACCCCGGACGATGGAGCAGCTCGAGAGTGCCGTCCGCGCCACTGAAGTGACCTTAGACGAAGACACTCTTAAGAAACTCGACGAGCTCTTTCCGGGACCGGGGGGGGCTGCGCCGAACGCCTACGCCTGGTAGTAGCGACTGTATAGCGGGTATCCCTAGCGGCATCAGCTTGTTGCTAGGGATACTTTGTTGTTACGAAGGCACCTGACATAGCTGCACGGTAACCTCACCCGTAGCGGTCTTAGGAAGTTCTAGCTCGAGCGACTCGAGCGGTGAAGGCGTGTCTTTAAGCATGGCAAAAAAGCGCCCTGAATTGCTGCTGGCGTCAGGTCGCGGGTGATGGAAAGAAAATGCGTCCAGCTCCTGTCCTCGGTAGTGAAAGCTCACGTTAAAGTCGGTTATCTTGAGGTCACTCAAGATAACCGACAAGTAACGCTGCTCCGAGCTGGCTAAAGCAGGTAAGTCCGAACTAATCGTCAGTTTGTCTTGAACGGGGTACGTCTTTTGGAAGGCTACGTTGTCGTCACGGCATAAACCGTACACCGAGGCAATTAACCTCCGCTTTTGCGGTTCAACGATAGGCGTGACAGAGATAGGAAACTCCCAAACGATGACTTTGGGTTTGTGAGCTGTGTAAACGTCACCTCTAAGGTACGTTTCGAGCGGAAACACCAGCCCACCTCCACCGATTGACGCGTTATAAACTGGACTTTGAAGCCACACTGAAAGGAAGCCGACATCGTAGGGCGGGATGCTGAAGCTCGAGCCGGATTGAATGACTTCGGCGTTCGCGTCGTCTGCGCTGGAGGGCTCGACAGCGTAGTGCTTGAGCGGCTCCGGAGGCAGGTGATAGCCGCAATTGTCGTTTAACCAGCTGTTGACGTGTTGACCGTAATAGGGTTCATCGGGCAAAACGCGGGAGAGTTTAGTGTCACGTTTGGGGAGCGTGGGCGCAACCCGCTTTACCGCGTCGGCAACCACCTTAAGTACGGCGTTCGCACCGTCAGGTGACCAATGAACGTCGCGCTTAAAAAAGGTGTAACCACCCTCGGCGCTGTACGCCTGCATCGCGGCGAGGGCGTCAACGACCTCAACGCCTCCTGAACGCACCTTTTCAACAAACGCTCTGTAATCAGCTTGAGCTTTTTCAGGTGAAAACGCTGCCTGCCAGGGATCTTCCTTGTACAAAAACTCGGGATTGCTCATCCCGACGCCTGGTAGGGGTACGAGCACAAGTTTTATACCCTGAGACTCGAGCACCTTTTTCATCTCAACGAAAAAGTCGGCCTCTTGCAAGTTGGGATAGGTTTTCCAGAAGTCGTGATTAAAGTAAAACCAACCCTTATAGCCCTGATAACCGCCCCGCTTGGGCAGTGTGGCGAGGGCCTTGGGACAGATGTCGAACTCGAGCACGCTGCCGGAACCGGGCTGGATGACCGGCTCTTGGCGGCAAGCACTAAGCCCTAATAGAGTGCAGACCATGACAGACGCGCCTATGCGAGTAACAAGCTTGTTGACAGACATAGATACCTTCTCAGAGGAGTTTTGTAAAGCTGCCAAAAACTGGTTTAGTTTAACAAGTCGGATGACAAAACGCTATCACGCTCAGTCAACCGCCGGTGAACTCAGTTCAGGGTCTTTACGGTACCTTACAAAGCTGCGCACTAACGCCGCCCGTTATCCCTCGAGGCAAGCCAAGCTCGACGCCCGTTAAGACAGCTTTCGGGTCATCTTTAAGCGATAAAAAGTATTGCCCACGGTTGGGGGTAAGGGTTGAACGCTCGAGCGTCACCGTCTCATTCGTGCCGTCTCGGTAGCTCAGGGTCACCTTGAAGTTCAGCACGCCTAAGTCGTCGAAGTTCAGCTCGAGGTAATGCTGAGCCGCAGAGACGCCCGTGCCGTCAGCGAGGCTGGCGAGCGGTACGCCGCGTGCGGTGCTGGCGTCGCTAAACCGTGTTTCGGGTGCCGCGCAGCCTCCGTAAACGCTGCCTAAAATTTCGCGTTGTGCCCCCTCGGGGATGGGGTCGGCGAAGGTAGGAAACTCCCACACCAAGACGCTTGGTCGGTCGGTTTGATACGCGCCGTCGAGCAAATAGCTCTGTAACCCGATGTAAGCGCCGCCTGCGCCGACCGAGACGTTTAAGACCTCACTTTGCAGCGCAGCGGCTAAAAAGTCGTAGCCGTAAGGAGGCAGGGAAAAGCTCGAGCCTGCCAACACAACTTCGGGCGCACTGCCGCCGAAGAGTCCGCCTCCAGGGTCAGGTCTGGAAAGCGTATAGATACCCTGGGGTTCGGTGGGGAGGACGTAGCCACACTGCGAATACGTCCAGTTGCTGACGAACTGACCTCGGTGCTGGTCATCCTCCGGTTCTCTCGTTAAGACTAACTTGGTTTGCAGCAACGAATTTCCAGTCAGCTCTTTAACTTGCGCCGCCACGTCCTTAAAGAGCGCGTTCGCACCCTCGGCGTTCCAGTGCAGGTCACGTTTGAAAAAAGTTTGTCCGCCGCCTGCGTCAAAGGCTCTGGCCGCCCCTACGACATCAAAAACCTGGACGCCCGCTTCCTCGAGCGTGCTCACAAACGCCTTGTAAACGGCGTCAGCTTCTTCCGGGTCAAAGGCGGCTTGCTGCGGGTCGTCCCGGTAGAGCGTATCGGGCCGGACAACCGCGCGGCTCGAGATCGGCATGGCCAAAAGCGTGACGCCTTGCGACGCGAGGCGTCCGCTCAGCTCGGCGATAAAGTCGGTTTGTTCAAATATCGGCAGCGTTTCCTCGAGATCGTACGCAAAGTAAAACCAGCCGTTTAGCCCTTGAAAGGCGCGATACGCGGCGGGGCGCTCGAGCGCCTGATCACATATTTTATAGTTTAGTTCAGCGTTTAGGTTGGGTTTAATCTGCGGTACGACGGCGCAAGCGCCTAAAAATATCAGCAAGACCAGAGAAGAAAGACGTGGGTAGACGGGGTTCACGGAGCCTCCGGCAGCGGCAGATAGCGTTCGGGAATCTCCCAAACGACGAGTTTAGGGGGGGCGTCTCTGAGTTCACTGCTCTTCAAATAGTCACGCATCGGCGGCAGCGGGCCTTGCCCTTCGGTCGCCACATCGAGCACGTCCGCGCCGAGCGCCTGCTGCAGCGCACCGGCAAAGTTCCACCGCTCGTCGGCGCTGTAGCTCGTCCCGACGAGGGTAACCGGAACCGTCTGTGCGCCGAAAAGCCCTCCGGCTGAGCTGCTCAGGGCTCGCGTTCGGCGGGTCTCGAGCATATCCGGCGCTGGCCCCAAACGGTCCTGTAACACACCGAGCGGCAAAAAGTTGAGCAGGTCACCTTGATGCTGAGTCTGTCCTGTGTGGGCCGTCTTATAGCGGCTTTCAAAAAGGCCGGTCACATCTGTTCGGCGCACGGCTTTTGCCAGCGTGTCAGCGGCGACTTCAGCTCCTGCAGGCGTCCAGTGCGTATCGGTACGCAGATAAACCTGCGTTTTTTCCTTAGCGTGGGTCAAAGGCGTCAGCAGGTCGGGCGCAATAATAGTGGCCTGAGTGAGAGAGCGGCGGAAACTCTCATAACGGTCTTCTGTATAACTCGGCAAGGTGCGGCCCACGAACTCTGGGTAAACCCGCGACTTGTCGGGAACGAGGCCGACGATAAGCGTCACGCCTTTTTCAGCAAGCTCAGCTTGAACCTTTTTGATATAGGCTAGTTTACGCGCCGTTTCAGCGGCGGCGTTCTTGTAAAAAGCCACCTCTTCGCCGGTAAAAAGCCAGCCTTTTCGACCGACCACAACGCCTTGTCGCCCTTCGTGGAAGAGCCCGTACTCGAGCACCCCCCAAGTTGCAATCGCGGCGTCCCGGAAGGGCAAGGCTTCGTTAAACGCTTTTTCGTAGCGGGCCGCTTGTTCACCGCGCAAAAACGATCCCTCACGCGGCCACCTAAACGTCTCGGGTGTTAGGAGTGCCGCACCTAAGCCGAGGCTTAGTACCACGAGTAAAAAGATGCCAGGGAGCCGGGGCAGGGACGCCGGAAGCGGGTTGTGACGAATGTCCTCTACGTCTGTTGCCGGGTCGGGGTGGGTTACCGGACGCTCAGCGCCTTGAGGAATTGTTCGTTCCATTAGAACTGTCCCATCAAAACTGAAAGTACAAAAAGGGTGAAAAGCTCTGGGCCGAAAGCCGGAAAACGCCTAAAATAAATAAGGGCAAGATCAGCAGATGGATGTTTTGCAAGGTGCGTTGCCGACCTTCAGGGAAGCGCCACAGAAGGCTGCGCCACCACGGAGCAACGTAGATCAGCACAAGGCCGAGAATGAGTGTGGTGACCTCGAGCCCCGTCAGCTCCCAGGTAAAGCTCTCGGGTAGCGCCCAGCCGTTCGCCCCGGCCATGCCCCGCACTATATGCCACGCTTGTCCGACCGAAGTGGCCCGGAACAAGACCCACCCAACGATGACAATCAGCATGGTTTTGGGAACGCTTAAAAAGGCCGGAACCGGCCGCCAGAGCTTGCGTTTACCTAAAAACCGCTCCACGACCAAAAAACCCCCATGCCACGCGCCCCACAAGACGAACGTCCAGTTCGCGCCGTGCCAGAGCCCGCCTAAAAGCATCACTAAAAGCAGATTGACGTAGGTGCGGCTCGCGCCGCGGCGGTTGCCGCCTAGCGGAATATACAAGTAGTCGCGGAGCCAGCTCGAGAGTGAAATATGCCAGCGCGTCCAAAACTCGGTGATCGAGCGGCTGATATACGGGTAGTTGAAGTTTTCCATAAACCGAAAGCCCATCATCAACCCGAGCCCAATCGCCATATCCGAGTAGCCGGAAAAGTCAAAATAAAGTTGCACCGTATAGGCGAGTGCGCCGAGCCACGCGGCGGCGGCGGTCGGGTCGGAGGTGGCAAAGACGCGGTCAGCCAGCGTCGCTACCCCGTCGGCAATTAGGACTTTTTTGCAAAATCCGACCATGAACCGTAGTGCGCCCTCGGAAAACTTGTCGAAGGTATGGGTGCGTTCGTAAAACTGGTCGGCGAGGTCTTTGTACCGTAAAACGGGTCCGGCAATCAGCTGCGGAAACAGCGCGATAAAGGCGCTCAGGTCCCAAAAGTTACGGGCGGGCGGCGCGTCTCTCCGGTACACGTCAACCACATAACTTATCGCTTGAAAGGTGTAAAACGACAGGCCGATCGGCAAAACGACCGCCCACGCCGTAAACGTCGGAACGCCGATGCTCGAGAACGCCGCATTGAGGCTGTCCACACCGAAGTTAAAGTATTTGAAGTAGCCGAGCGCCGCCAGGTCAAAGGTAACGCCCAAAGTTAGATAGAGTTTGGCAGTGCGTTTGGTTTGAGCTTTGGCGACCCCTAACCCGGCCAGGTAGCTAAGCAACGTGACACCGAAAAAAAGACCCAGAAAGTCTACCCGCCACCAACCGTAAAAGATGTAGCTCGAGACCAAAATCAGGGGTGAGCGGAAGCGAAATGGGATGAGGTAGTAGACCCCCAAAAAGAGGGGTAAAAAGAGGAAGAGAAAGATGGGAGTAGAGAAAACCATACGGGTTGTTCGTTTCGGTTATTCGGTCGTAGTGGTGTTTTGCACAAAGACGGCAGTGTCGTCGGGCAAGACAAAGGTGCTGTAGGCGGCGCTACGCTCGAGCTGCACCTCAGCAAAGGTGGTGAGCGCCGCGCTGCCACGAAATGCGCCGAACGCTACCGAAATCGGATTGACCGGAATGCTCCCGACCTCGCCGGGAGCGACGTCCGGGATGACAGCGGTCGAACCGTCCGCCGTTTTGAGGTTGACGGGTTTTGCCGAAGTGTTGTAGAGCAGTAGCAGGGTTTGTGCGCGGTTGTCTAACGTTGGGTCCTCAATCAGTGTGGCGCTGTCCCCAATTATCACGGTGTAAAAACGGCCCGCTTGCAGGGTTAAGGTGTCCGTGACGTTTCCAGCACTTAAGTCGGCGTTGCCCTGAAGTACCACGCGGTACGGGCTGACCTTGCCGTAAGCGAGCGCCTGAAAGCTCGTGTCACCGAGCGTCGGCGTTGTCTCACCTTGATTTGTGTTGAGAATGCGGACGAAGGCGGCGTCGGCGGGGGGCGCGGGCGCGTACAGCCCTTCGTCTTGCGCGGCTGCCCAGCCTAAAACCCAAACCAAACAAAAACCACTAACGATTAAGGCTAACTTTTTGATGTTGACCCTCCCTGTGACAGCTACGTGTTGATGATTAGGTTCGGATTTTTCAAACGACCGTAGCTTACGCTATTTGCCAAGTTTACGGTAGACGTAAGTACAGTGCTAAGGTGCGCGGCATACTTGCGCCGCTATGGTACCGGTTGTACCGGCCGGAACGTTGAGCGACACTTCTTTAAGGGGGCTGCTGATATTGCGGGAGAGCTCGAGGTAGTATTCACCATTGTTGCTAACCCGCGTCGAGCGGTCAACCGGAGCCGTATCTGCACTGCCGTCTTCGTACGTCGAGACGATCTCAAACTCTACTAAAGACAAGTCGGAAGCCTGTAAGTGTAGATAGTAGTTTTCGCCGAAGATGTCCGGATTTGTCGAGGTCAAGAGATTGACCGTTTCACCCGAGACTTCGGCGCTTCCCGAGACAAGCGCGGCTTCGGAACTGCAAGGACCGTATACTGATGGAATCATCTGACGAAAGGCGGTGTAGTCACCTTCTCTTTCGGTTATCGTCGCGTCACTCATACGGTATTCCCAAATGATCACCTTGGGGTTCGCGCCCTTGTCTCGCTTCAGCAAAAGGTCTTGCAACGCGATATCGAGCCCGCCCCCTGAGACCGAAGCGTTAAGAATAGGTTGACCTAGAGCTTCGCTTAAAAAGCCGTCAAAATTATAGGTCTCAGTGCTAAAACTGCTACCTGCCAAGGCGACGACAGGCGTCTCTTGGGTAAATAAATCCCCTTTGGTTAGTTCCTTGGTCGTGTACAAGTTGATCATTTCCAGCAGCTCACTTGGTAGGTCACCACATTTTTTTTCAATTGTTTCAAAAATTCTGTTGCTTCCTGGCTCGGTACCGGTCAGCGCAGTAGTAAACGCTGCACCGCCTGAGCGGGTGAGCGTTCGATAGGTAGGGTTCTCGCGCAGTACCTGCGCAACAGCTTGGGCCGAGGCCCGTGCGCCTTCAGGGGTCCAGTGCCGGTCGAGTTTCTGATGGTAACCAACTGTTTTGCCCTTTAACGTTTCAGCCGCGTCTAGGAGGTCAACTGCGACGATCGGCTCGAGTGACGCCACATAATCTCGGTAGTACGCGCTTGCCTCGGCCGCGTCAAACTCGATGTTCAGGGTTTCTAACGCTGGTTTATCGGTGACAACTTCACCATTTACCATTCCTCGTAGTGGGGTAGGCACGACGACGAGCAGCGTTCCGTCAGCCCCAAGTGTTTCGTTAAGCCTTTGCATCCAGGTTGTGAGCTCCCCTAAATCCTGACCATAGCGCAGGTCCGAACTGTAGTAAAATGAACCGTCGGTATTACGAGTAAGCGTTCCCGCCTCGTCACACAGCTCAAGCTGTGCTCGAGATAATGAGGTCATACCTGTTAAGGCTACCGCTACCAGCAAAGAACCCGAAAATCTAAACCGCTTCGCTTCCATCTGGTTTTTCTCCTCCCTAAAACAAGACTCGTGGGTAAACCCGAACTTTTGAGGTAGTTTTATGCTTTCAAGAGCTTAACGACACTAGCTCGATAAAAGCTTAAGACCTCCTAGCTGCTCTAACAAGTGCAAATGTGCTTTTAGAGGTCAACCGCAGCTAAGCTAAAAGATGTTTTGATTAAGCCGGGAGCGTAGACTAAACCATGCGCGCAGTTAACTTTATCGAGCAAAAAAGACGTGGTGAGGCCCATACCAAAGAAGTTTTGACCTCGTTTATCACAGACTATGTAGCGGGCCACGTTCCTGATTATCAGGTCGCAGCGTGGCTGATGGCGGTCTACCTTCAGGACCTGAACCCAGAGGAAACCGCTGATTTGACCCTAGCGATGGCACATTCCGGCGACGTTTTAGACCTCTCGAGCCTCCCCAACACCGTTGATAAACACTCGACGGGTGGGGTAGGCGACAAAACCAGTTTGGTGCTTGCGCCGCTGTTAGCCGCGTGCGGCGCGACGGTGGCCAAGATGAGCGGGCGCGGGCTCGGGCATACGGGCGGCACCGTGGACAAGCTCGAGAGCATCCCCGGTTTTCGCGCTGAGCTTTCAGAACGTGCGTTTTACGCTCAAGCTAAAGATATTGGCGTTGTGATTACCGGGCAGTCAAAAGATTTAGCGCCAGCAGACGGGCTCTTGTACACCCTCCGCGACGCGACCGGAACGGTCGGCTCATTGCCCTTAATCGCCGCGTCAATTATGAGCAAAAAGCTGGCAGGCGGGGCACAAACCATCGTTTTAGACGTCAAAGTCGGTAACGGTGCGTTTATGAAAACGCTCGCTGAGGCGCAGGCGTTGGCGCACACGATGCAAGATATCGGCGTCCGTGCGGGGCGAAATGTCCGGGTGCTCCTGACCGCTATGTCCGAGCCGCTCGGTTTGGCCGTGGGCAACGCCCTCGAGGTCACCGAAGCGGTGCGCACCCTGCAAGGGGAAGGCCCGAATGATCTGCTCGAGCTTTCCCTAACTTTGGCTGAACAAGGGCTGACGGCAGCGGGCTTGGACGGAGACCGAGGGAAGCTAGAAGAGGCGATCTCGAGCGGGCGTGCTTTTGAGCAGTTTACGGCTTGGATTGCGGCGCAGGGCGGCGATGTGGGTGCGTTGGAAAGGCTCGAGACGGCCCCCGAACAGCACCTTTTACGCGCCGAGAAAAGTGGCTTTGTCGCTGGACTCGGGGCGCTTGCGATTGGACAAGCGGTCAAAGTTTTAGGTGGCGGACGGGCACAAAAAGGCGATGTGATAGACCCCGGCGTCGGCGCTGTACTCCACGCCAAAGTCGGCGCTCAGGTAAGCCGTGGGGAACCGCTCCTGACGCTCTACCACCGGGGTAGAGGTTTGGAGGAAGCGTTGACACTTTTAGAAGGTACTGTGGTAATTTCAGAGACGCCGACCAAAGCGCCGCCGCTTATCTTAGCAACGCCCCGGTAGTCGGGATGGGTGCGCTTTATCTGCCCCCAGCCCTCTTACAAGACATTCGCGCTCACGCCGCTGAAACTGCGCCTGAAGAGTGTGTCGGCTTGCTTTTTGGCCAAGCTCAACAGGTCTCGAGAACACGCCGCCTGACGAACGCTGCTAAAAGCCCGCAAACTCGGTTTTTTGCCCTGCCGCAAGAGCTTTTAGCTGCCTTTGCGGAGGCTGATGACCTTAGTGAACAGGTTTTAGGAAGCTATCATTCACACCCTCAGAGCGACGCGTGGCTCTCTCCATCTGACCTTGCTGGAGCGCAAGCGGGCGCGGTTCAACTGATCGTCGGGCAAGATACAGTGCGGGCCTTCTGTATGCAGGGCGGTGTAGGGACTGAACTCGAGCTCAAGCTGCTGTAGGCTGTTTTACTGGTGCCGAGGCGCGTGTTAAGAATAACGTGGAGGCGCAAATGAAGATACTCGTAGCAGGAGCGAGCGGTAAAACCGGGCGTTTGGTAGTGGAGCAACTTTTGGCGCGGGGAGAGCAGGTCAAGGCGCTCGTCAGGCGAGAAGACGCGGCGACGGAGTTAGCGGCGCTCGGCGCGGAAACGGTCGTCGCCGACCTCACCGGCGGCGCTACTCATACTTTATCGGGGTGTGACGCGGTTGTCTTTGCAGCCGGGGCCGGGATGAGCGGCGACCCGGAAGATGTAGACAACCGGGGTGCAGTCAAACTTTTGGAAGCGGCGGAGGCGCAGGGCGTCTCCCGGTTTGTGATGATCTCTTCGCTTGGGACGGGTTACGCGGAGCGGATGCCGGAGATGCTGGGGCCTTATTTGCAGGCTAAACACAAAGCTGAACAGGCGCTCGAGGCGAGCACGCTGGTCTACACCATCGTCAAACCAGGCGGCCTCACCGACGTTGCCGGAACGGGCAACGTGACCGTTGCTCCGATCTTAAACCAGAGCGGCATGATCCCTCGGGCCGACGTTGCCGCCGTCGTGGTTGAAGTTCTTTTAGCTGACCTCGTTATCAACACCTCGTTCGAGGTCGTCAGCGGCGACACGTCGATTTCTGAGGCGCTTGCTACGCTGTAAGGGTGTTCGGTAAAGCTCAACTCGACCGCTACAGTCGCCAAATCATCTTGCCCGGTGTCGGCGCGGCGGGTCAGCAAAAGCTGCTAGACGCTCGAGTTCTCGTCGTCGGCGCGGGTGGGTTGGGCTCGCCGGTTTTGCTCTATCTAGCTGCGGCAGGCGTCGGGACGCTCGGCGTCGTAGACGACGACCGCGTAGAACTGAGCAATTTGCAGCGGCAAATGCTCCACAGCGTTGAGACGCTAGGCATCAAAAAGGTTGACTCGGTGAAAGAACGCTTGGCGGGGCTCAATCCGGAGGTAAGGCTCGAGCCTTACCCCACCCGCTTAACCGCTCAAAACGCGCTCGAGCTGCTCTCACCCTATGACCTCATCATTGACGGGTCGGACAACCTGCCGACGCGTTACCTTGTTTCGGACGCCTGCGTGCTGCTCGGCAAGCCGCTGCTTTACGGCGCGATGTCGCAGTTTGAAGGACAGCTAAGTTTGCTGCACGTCCCTGAAAGTGACGCGTGGGGACCCTGCTACCGCTGCCTCTACCCGGAGCCGCCCCTGGCTGACACGGTGCTGAGCTGCGCTGAAGGCGGCGTCTTTGGTGCGTTGCCGGGCGTGATCGGTAGCCTGATGGCGACCGAAGCGATCAAACATATTGTGGGTTTGAGCGAGCATAAGACGGCTAAACTGACGCACTACGACGCCCTCTCTAGCGGGTTTCAGAGCATCAAACTGAGGCGTAACCCAGCGTGCCCCAGCTGCGGCGACGCGCCGAGTCTTCACGCGCTAGAGGATGCAGAAACATTCTGTAAAGTTACCTAAGTGGTTTTTAATTCTCTCAAAAATCTAAGAACACCTTCGTCCACATGGTAGCTTGACCTGATACTTGCCCGGCGCTTGAGCGTTCGGGCCGATGAGGTGAAGTGTGCATAAAATCTTACTGATTCCCGGCGACGGGATTGGGCTCGAGGTCATCCCCGCTGCTGAAAAATTGCTCAAGGCAACCGGGTTACTTTTAGAGCTGAGCTACGGCGACGCGGGTTGGGACACCTTTCAAAAAACTGGCAACAGCGTGCCTGACGAAACACTAGAAAAGGTCAAGGCTGCCGACGCGACGCTTGCCGGGGCGTTTACGAGCCCGAGCGGGAGTCAAAAGGTACCGGGGTTTCACGGCGCGATTCGTTATCTGCGGCGGACGCTCGACCTGTTTGCCAACCTTCGCCCCGCTAAATCACGGCCGATTCCGGGGTCGCTCCAAAATGTTGACATGCTGATGGTCCGTGAAAACACGCAAGGGCTCTACGTCGAGCAAGAACGGCGTTACGGCGACGTAGCGATTGCCGACTGTGTGATCTCCAAAGGTGCGTCGGAGCGGATTGCGCGGGTGGCGCTACAAGAAGCGGAGAAGCGGCGTCAAGAACTCGCGGTCATTCATAAGGCGAACGTGTTGCCGCTGACGACGGGGCTGTTTCTCGAGACCGCCTTAGACGTTGCCCAAGAATTTCCTGACATTCACGCCTACGACATTATCGTAGACGCCGCTGCGATGAAGCTCGTCCGTGACCCACAGAGCTTCGATGTCCTGGTTACGACCAACTTGTTCGGTGACATCTTATCTGACCTGATGGCCGGACTCGTCGGCGGTCTAGGGCTTGCGCCGAGCGCCAACTTAGGCGAGCAGCACGCCATTTTTGAACCCGTTCACGGTAGCGCCCCCGACATCGCCGGACGCGGGATTGCAAACCCTGCGGCAACCTTTTTGACTGCTGCGCTGATGTTTAGCCATTTGGGAGAGGCAGAAGTGGCTGCTAAAATTGACCGCGCTGTTGACCAGGTGTTAGCAGATGGACCACGTACCGGCGACTTGGGCGGAAATGCGACGACGGCAGAGTTTACGGACGCAGTGATTGACGCGTATACCCACCTTTAGCGAAAGGTAGTAGGTATTTATCTGGTTTGAGACAGTCTGAGTAAATCATCTGCGAAATAAGTACACGATCAGAATAAAGTAGCTAGGCTTAGAGAAAGGGTTTAAGTCGGCTTACCAAGCCAGAGCATCTAACTTTCTGAAGTTATGAAGCCCCGCGATAGCTAAGAAAGTGTCATCATAAACAGCTTTTGGGCCTCGGTAGATACCCGCTAAGAGCTTAAAGCGTTTCAAGTGAGCCAGTGTGTGCTCGACAGGAAAACGCAGGCTGTTTTGAACTTTGTTGAGGCATTTCTGGATGAAGTCCAGGGGTTTGTTTCTTCTAGCTTTGCTGGGCTGATGGAAGGTTCTATGGGGAAAATCCTTATCAATACCGTCATATCCTTTGTCCACTCGGACCTCGGTAGCCGTAGGTAAAGCTCGTAACACCCCGGTACCTCTAAGGACGTTGACGTCGCTGAATTTGCCTGGTAAAGAACGTGTCACATGAAGGATAAGCTTTGTGTTGGTGGCAGTGATTTGGGTCTTGAGCGTATGTCGCTTTTTCTTACCTGAATACTTGTCTCTGCGTTCTTGCTTGTCTTTGGGTTTCTGGATTTCTTGCTCGGTAGCATCAACCAAGACTTCCTTGAACTCAGGATGCTGCTCAAGCAGTTCTTCTAGGCTTGCGATACGCTTTCTTTTAGCTTGACCAAAAAGAACTGTCTCGTGCGCTGGTAAGGGGAGAACCTCAAGTAGTACAGGTCGAAGTTTGCTGATCAAACGGCTGACGTTACTATCATCCAAGTTGAATAAGTAGCCTAGTAGCAGCTGGGTCAGGTACAAACGGTAATACAGCAGCACCCCTAAAACCTGATCCTCTACCCCTAGTTCTGCCTTGCGTCCCCCGCCTACTGCACGTTGACGTAATTTGCCCTGGGTGCCTTTTGGTTCGGCAAGGCGTACTTCGACCGCTTTACTAAGCAACTTGAACTGCTCGACGCTTAAACCTGTGAAGTTATACAGATGCTTGGGCTTTCTCTTTAAGCGGCTCGCTTTCATCCTGCTAGTTTAGTCCTTTGACTCCTTCGGCGCTATTTCGCAGATGATTTAGTGAATAAGCCGTAGCTTGGCGCGTACATTCTGGGATGATACTTGCGAGAACCTGGCTCAGTAACTGCAACGCTACATGGTCAAACTAAAAACGGGCAGGTCGGCTTTACGCTACCTGCCCGCGGCTTATTGCGACCTTGGCCGCTCGAGTTACTCGACGCTTACGTTGACGACGGTGTACTGCGTCTGCTTACGCCCCATCTTAAGCTTGATGTGGTCGCCGCTCCGCCGACCGAGCAGTTGGCGGCCCAGCGGGGACTCGTCCGAGATGCGGTTGTCCAAAATGTCCGCTTCGTGCGTGCCGACGAGCTGATAGGTAACTTGAGCTCCCGCTTCGTCTTCTAGCACGAGACTTGCGCCGAGCCGAGCAACCGCCTCTTCACCGGCCTTGGCTTCAACGACTACGGCGCGGTGAATGATCTCTTCTAGGTCGGCAATCCGCGCTTCGTTGGCGCTCTGCTCCATCCGGGCCTCGTCGTAGGCGGCGCTTTCGCGGAGGTCGCCGTCGGCGATGGCGGTGCCCATATTATCTGAAATCTGCTGCCGTTTGACCTCGACTAAGTACTTGAGTTCTTCTTTGATCTTTTCAAACCCCTGCGGGGTAAGCTGTACGGGTTTTTTTGTCATGATGCAACCTTTCGATCATATTGGCCCAAGACATATTGGCCTTAGACCACAACAGGTCATTATACAGGCCACCACAAGGCGCTCGGGCTCCTTTGCAAAGGCGACGTATAGAACAGCCTAAAGGCCGCGAAGTGGTATAAGATACCCGCCATTAGGTAGGTAGACACCTAGATTAATAGGCGCTGAGATAATAGGCACTAAGGAGGCCAACTGTGACGCAAACGGTTCAGCTGACGAAAAAGGGGCTCGAGAGACTTCAGTTACAGCTCAGAGACGAACAGGGGCGGCTCGAGGAGGCGACGAGCATCTTACAAGAGCTGACGAGCTCGTCAGACGATTACGAAGATTCGGGGCTCGAGGACGCACGCGTTGAAAAAGCGCGGCTCGAGGCGCGGGTGGACGACCTCGAAGACCAGCTTCGCCGCGCCGTGGTGATCCCTGACCACGCCCGCACCCAAGCAGATTTAGGCTCGGTGGTCACGCTCAAAAGCGGCGCGGAAACGCTCTCGGTTCAGCTTGTCTCGCCTGTTGAAGCTGGGATTGCCGAAGAAGACATTCCGCATATCTCGGACGCTTCACCGCTCGGTAAGGCCCTCCTCGGGCGCAAAGTCGGGGAAAAGTTTGGCGTCAAGACCAGCCGTGGCATGACCGAATACGAGGTGCTCGAGCTTCACTAGCTTCTGCTGAGCGTCTACCGTCAGCTGGCAGCGTCTGCCGTGTGCGCTCCCGAAAAAGTCAGAATTCAGCATACAGAAGTCAGAAGTGAGCGGCTTGGCAAAGATGAGAGCGAACGTCAGCCTATCTTCGCGTACCCAGCTTCTTGAAAGCTACTTTTAAGGATGCTGGGACACGCAAAACTGCGGGGTAGACTGACGTATGGCCCAACCCGAACAAAAGTCCTTGGCTGAACAGCGCGAACAGCGGCTCAGAAACCTCGAGTCGCTGCGTGAGCGCGGTTTTGACCCTTACCCTTATGCTTATAGTCCAACGCACACCGCCGCCGAGCTGCACCAAGCGCACCCTAAAGATGGGCTTACGCCGGGCGAGCACTTTGACGAAAGCGTCACGGTTGCAGGCCGCGTCATGCTTTTACGGGGGATGGGTAAGGCGAGTTTTGCGACGCTGCAAGACGCCTCGGGGCAGCTTCAGGCGTACTTTCAAAAAGATGCGCTGAGCGAGTACAATGCGCTTAAAAAGGTTGATTTGGGCGACTGGCTCGAGGTCACCGGCCCTTTGTTCGTCACCAAAACCGGCGAGTTGACCGTGCAAGCCACCGCGTTTCGTCCCCTCGTCAAGTCGCTGCGCCCGCTGCCCGACAAGTATCACGGCTTGAGCGACAAAGAGGCGCGTTACCGCCAACGTCACCTCGACCTGCTGCTCTCACCCGAGGTCAAACGGGCGTTCGTGCTGCGTTCGCGGGCAGTTTCGTTTATCCGCCGTTACCTGGACGACCTGGGCTTTTTAGAGGTTGAAACGCCGGTCTTGCAAGGCGTTCCCGGCGGCGCTGAAGCGCGGCCCTTTGTCACGCACCATAACGCTTTGGACCACGACTTTCACCTGCGGATTTCTTTAGAGCTTTATCTCAAACGCCTGATTGTCGGCGGCTTTGACGCGGTGTATGAGCTTGGCCGTAACTTTCGTAACGAGGGGATAGATTACAAGCACAACCCTGAGTACACGATGCTCGAGCTGTACTGGGCGGGCCGCGACTATCTAGACATTTTGGCGCTCGTCGAAGACATGTACAGCAAACTTATCCAAGAACTGACCGGTTCGGTGAAGCTCGGTTATCAAGGAGCGACGCTCGACTTTACCCCGCCGTGGCCGCGCGTAGATTACACCACTGAGTTGGAAAAACGTGCCGGGTTAGACTTTAGCTTGCTCGACGAAGCTAAACTGCGGGCGTGGGTTCGTGAGCACCATCCGGCTAACGGGGGAGAGGCGCTTGCCGACCGGCCCATCGGCGAGGTCTACAACAAGCTCTACGATATCTACCTCGAGCCGCACCTAGAGCAGCCCACTTTTGTGATGGGCCACCCGCTAGCGATCAGTCCGTTAGCCAAAGCTCACCGCTCGCGCCCCGGTTTAGTCGAACGCTTTGAACCGGTCTGCGCGGGGATGGAACTTGGCAACGCCTTTAGTGAGCTCAACGACCCGGTTGATCAGCGGCGGCGTTTTGAAGCGCAGCAGTCTTTACGCGACGCCGGTGATGACGAGGCGCAGCAACTCGACGAAGACTTTTTGGTGGCGCTCGAGTACGGGATGCCGCCAACCGGCGGTTTAGGGCTTGGGATTGACCGTCTGGCGATGCTCTTAGCCGACGCGCCGAGTATCCGGGACGTCATCTTGTTCCCACTCTTAAAACCGGAGTAAAGCAGGAATTCTTAGACCTGCACCAGCCTTGTAATTACACGGCTGACAATAGTCTATAGCTACTTTCGTAGGCAACCGTAGCACCAAGGTTTGTGCAAGGCTACTTTTAGCGTAAAGATGCTCGGTGCAGACTTTTCTGGTATAACGCGGCAAATACTGAGCAACAGCTAAAAAACGGAGGTAGAGTCTTAAGCTCTACCTCCGCCTGCTGCGTTATACTTGGCCTCTTTTTTACTGCTTTACGGTTCTAGCGATACTTGGAGAATTGCGAGTGGCGCTTGAACCAGTTGTCGCGTGCTTTTTCCCAAACGTGCTTGTCAGTCGTGACCTTAAAGCAGCTCGAGCTGTTGCGCTTGAGGTAGCTGAGGTAGCTTTTGCTGCCCCCGGTATAAACAATCGTGTTGTTCCGGCACGAGCCGCCGTTAAGAACTTTTTTCTCGATCTTGCCGCCGTCGCGGTTAGGCAAGTAGAAGACGTTGTCGCTCAGGTTGAGCTTGCAGTAGTTTTTGCTGCGAAAGGTTACCTTGAAAAGGTCGTTGCTACGGCCTTTAAGTGAAATCAAGGTGTTTTTAACGTTGAAGTTATATCTACGTGGCTTACCCCTGCCTTCTGCGCGGCAAGATAAACCGGTGAAAGCACTGTCAATCAGTACATTGTCAGCAGTACCGGAGCTATAACGGTCGTTTTCGATGCCGTCGTCACCTGCACGGCCAACATACGAATTCTGGAAAGTCCAGTTCGGCATGTTTTCCTTGACCGTAAAGCCGTCACCGACGATTCTTCCGCCTACCCCTATCGCAGCGTTTTCAAGTGTGAGGTTAGGTGTATCACGAAACCAAAAGGCCGCCCTACTGTGATTGAAAGCCCAAGGCGCTGAGAGGCGTGCGCCGGTTACATAGGTTCCGCCCGAAATGCAGAGGAAACCGTGGTTGTAAGCGCCGACAAAAGCATTCTTTTTATCATTAAAAGTCACGCCACGCGCATCAACAATAACGTTTTTCTTTCTGAATACGCGGCCTTGATGGTTATTCCTCATATTGATTTTATTACCGTGGCGGTTAAGGCAGCTGCTCGCCTGCGGCGCAAGCTCGTCTTGAGTCGGCGTGCTCGTATTGAGACCGCTGCTACAAGCTGCTAGCAGCAGGGCTACGCCGGAAACCGTAAGGTACTTTAGCCAGCCTCGAGTACGTTTTACCTCTGGTGTGAGGTTCGTCATATTCAATATCCTTTTCCTCTCCGCTGCTCTGTTTAGACGCACACTTACCACATCCCTCAGACCAGCATTGATTGGGGAGACTTTTGTGTTGTGGAAACCGACTTTTTTGTCTGCGAATCCAGCGAGCACGTTGTTTGGTTCTGGTTAAGGGGAGGCCATCCGCTCAACACCTCTATGAACTTATCGTGTGCTCTTATGAAGATTATTAACCTTTTATGATCAAAGTATGAAAACATGCTCTCTACACCTTCATAGAAAGTACGACGCTGCCGATGAACGGCTGCTTTGTCGGGTCTTTTAGTCGTTTAGAGGCGTACTCATTTTCGGGTGAACGGACGCTGTTTTATCAAGTAGCTCATTACCAAATGTCTGGTAGAACGCTCCAACCGAACCGGGCTCAAAGCTTGGACTTTAAGCTTTGAGTGGTACCCAACTTATCTGAGTCGTCTCGTCTCCCGAAACCATGACGCCTTTGTCTGATACAGGGGTGATAATACAAGGGTGATCTAAATGCTCAACGCACCTTAGCATGAGAGGTTGTAAGAAACCCTACCCCGATTAAAGACTTTAGCTTCGCGTTTCCGGTTTACCAAGAACGGTTAGACAAGATGTCCGAATTGTAAAAACGCGCTTACACCGGTCTCTTCAACCGTTTTAATACTAAGTTTCTCCAGTTTAGACAGGCTTAGAGTCTTTTCCGAATTAGCGTAAGAAGCTTTCTGAACTGCTCGTGGCAACTCAACCTTGATATACGGTTATGCCGCTTCTTAAAAATTATTTGGCCGGCTCGAGCCGGCCTCACTACATGGAAAACCTACCGAGAAACGCTCTCTTATCAAAACTTTTTTGGCTATCCTTATAGCTGGGTTTAGTCTCGAGGTAAGAGCTTAGCGCAGCGTTGTGCAGGTCGCGTCCCCTGCTGAGAAAACGCGGTTTATGCTTGAACCCATGACGCTTAAAGATAAGACGATGCATACCCCCGAATGGGTAAAAAACGCGGTGTTTTATCAGATATTTCCCGACCGCTTTGCGAAAAGTGACCGCGTTGCCAAAGCGAGCCATTTAGAAGCTTGGGACACGCCGCCGACTACGCGCGGCTACAAAGGGGGCGACCTTTTAGGCGTCGCTGAACGTTTGGACTACCTGCAAGACTTGGGCGTTACGGCACTCTACTTTAACCCGGTCTTTCAGTCAGGCTCGAATCACCGCTATCACACCCACGACTACACCCAAGTTGACCCGATGTTAGGCGGCAATAGTGCGCTCCGTGAGCTGTTAGACGCGGCCCACGCACGCGACATAAAGGTCGTGCTAGACGGTGTATTTAACCACGCCAGCCGAGGTTTTTTCCAGTTTCACGACATCCTCGAGAACGGCCCGCAGAGCGCCTACTTAGATTGGTTTCACGTCCGTTCATTTCCGCTTTACGCCTATCATGACGACAAGCACCCGGGCTATTCGGCGTGGTGGAACCTGCCCGCGCTGCCTAAGTTTAATACCGGCACAGAGGCCGTCCGCGAATTCTTGTGGGACGTCGGGACGAGGTGGTTGGAGTTCGGGATTGACGGCTGGCGTTTAGACGTCCCTAACGAAATCGGGGACGACACCTTCTGGCAGGAGTTTCGCCGCCGCTGCCGCGCGGTCAATCCGGAGTGCTATATCGTCGGTGAAATCTGGGACGACGCGGGCCACTGGCTGCAAGGCGACCAGTTCGACGCGGTGATGAACTATCCCTTTACGCGGGCGGCGTTTGGTTTTACAGCGGCCCGGACCCTAAAGCACAGCGAAATCCGCCGCTGCGGGTATCAGCACATCGCCCCACTTGACGCGCCCGCCTTTGCCCATGAGGTCGAGGCGCTCTTAACGCAGCACCGCCCGGAAGCGACCGAGGTACAGCTCAACTTGCTCGGCAGTCACGACACACCCAGAGCCCTCACCGTGGTTGGCGGCGACGAGGCGGCGCTGCGGCTCTCACTCTTTTTGCTCCTAACGTTTCCAGGAGCCCCTTGCCTTTACTACGGTGACGAATTGGGGCTCGAAGGTGGGCACGATCCGGAATGCCGTCAGGCGATGCCGTGGAGCCAGCCGCAATGCTGGAACGAGGTGCTCAGAGACTATCTCAAAACACTGGTGGCCCTGCGGCACCGTTACCCGGCGCTGCGTAGTGGAGCATTTAGAACGCTCTACGCTGAGGGCGGCGTCTATGCATTTGAGCGCGGGACTGGCGACGAACGGCTGGTCGGTGTCCTTAACGTAGCTGATGAGCCCTTGAGCTTCGCCCTCGAGGTTCAAGGAGACAACGTAGAAGCTCTGTTAGCTGGGGGAGAGGAGGCTACACTGCAGGTAAACGCCCTGAGCGGCACAGTGGCGGGGCGCTCGAGCCTCCTCTTTCGGGTGTCATAAAGCCTCACCAACCGACGAAGTTAGGCTAGGTATTAGACAAACCAGTAAGGGCGTCGCCCACGCATTCTGACTACCCCGTCCAAACGCAAAAAAGAAGCGCAGGTGTCTTTGCGCTTCCTTATCCGCAACTTTTTGTAAGCCTCGCCGCGAGTTTAGCCTCGAGCTTTCCCTACGGGTGCCGGGGCTACGGGCGTTAAGGCTTCACTGCCTTCTTCGCCTGTGCGGATGCGCACCGCGCGTTCGATCGTCTGCACAAAGATTTTGCCGTCGCCCACCTCGCCGGTACGGGCACTTTTAACGATGGCTTCAACCGTTTTATCAACAAACGCTTCACTGACGCCGATGGTAAGTTGCACTTTTTCGTGAAACTCGACGAGAAACCTCGAGCCCCGGTACTGCTCGAGCTGTTCGCGTTCGCCGCCGTGTCCACTGACACGGGTGATGGTGATACCCGTGACTCCGGCTTCAAAGAGCGCCTCTTTTACGGCGGCGAGTTTGTCGGGGCGAATAATCGCGGTAATCAGTTTCATCAGTCTCCAGCAGCGACCGAGCTGACTAGTACGGGGTCGCGGAGGGTGTCGCCGCTGGCATAGGCTTCAGTGCCGTGTTCGGCTACGTCGAGCCCGCTAATCTCTTCTTCGGCGCTAACGCGGATACCCATTACAGCTTTAAGAATACTCCAGAGGATGAAGTTGCTCCCGAACGCTACCAGGCTGATGACGGTGGTACCGAGTGCCTGAACGAGCAGAGGAGAAAAGCCGCCGCCATAAAAAAGGCCGTCGCTCGCACCGAGTGAGGCGAGTCCAAACAGTCCTAACGACATTGTGCCCCACATGCCGCAGATGCCGTGAACTGCAATTGCGCCGACCGGATCGTCAATTTTGTTCGCGTCGAGCGTCAAGATACCCCAAACCACCAAGCCGCCACCGACGCCGCCGATAATAATCGCGGCGACCGGGCTCACAAACGCGCACGGCGCAGTGATCGCCACGAGTCCTGCCAACACGCCGTTAATCGTCATCGAAAAGTCGGGTTTGCCGAAACGCGACCACGAGGCGGCCAAGGCGACGATTGCGCCTGCAGCAGCGGCCAGGTTGGTCGTTAAAAAGATATGGGCGACGAGGCCGGGGTCACCGACGATGCCCATCGTCGAGCCGGGGTTAAAACCGAACCACCCGAGCCAGAGGATAAACACGCCGAGCGCGGCGAAGGTCATGTTATGCCCTGGTATTGCGTTGATCTTACCGTTTGCGTAACGTCCGATCCGTGGGCCTAGTACAAGAACTGCGCCGAGCGCCGAAAAGCCGCCGACCGCGTGGACGACCGTCGAACCGGCAAAGTCTAAAAAGCCGATCTGTGCAAGCCAGCCGCCGCCCCAGACCCAGTGGCCCAGAACCGGGTAGATCAGCGCGGTCATGACGACTGAAAAAACCAGGTAGGAAGGAAACTTGACCCGTCCGCCGATAGCCCCTGAAACGATCGTCGCGGCAGTACCCGCAAAGACGAGTTGAAAAAAGAACTTGGCAGTGAGGGGGACGCCGGTCCAGCTGAGTGACGAGAAGATGCCCGCGTAGGCGTCGCCGGTGAGCGGGCTCGAGTCCGCCCCACCTAAAAACCAGCCGCCCAGACCCAAGATGCTGTTACCGTCAGCGAACATAAAGCCGAACCCGACCGCCCAAAACGCGATCGAGGCGATGATAAAGTCCATGTAGTTTTTCATCAGGATATTGACGACGTTTTTCGCGCTCTGTAACCCTGCCTCGACGAGCGCGAAGCCTGCCTGCATAAAGAAAACGAGCGCCGCTGCGACGAGCACCCAAAGGGTATCAACGCCGACGGTCAGCCCTCTGACCGCTTCGCCCTGGCCCTGAGCCAGTACGCTTCCCGCTGCAAAAAACAACAGTAAAACTGCAATTTTTATCATCATCTAATTGACCTCCTGGGATTCCGTTTCAGGTGCGGCGACCTACTCAAGAATATGCGCTGGGATGCAAAGTGTCAAGGACTAACTAGCTAAACGTTCAATTTTTTCATAACAAACCGTCTAAAAAACCGTAAATTGTGTTAAACGTTTTGTTACTTGGTGCAAATGAATAATATGATTTGTTCAACGGGTAATCGTATATAAACCCGTGACACCGTAAACGGAGTCGCTCGAGCGCAAGCAGCCGCTGTTTCAACTGGGCTTGGCTGTAAAAATTACCGGTAACCTTCTGCGAATCAGTGGCCGCAGGTAAGTAGGCTGGCGGGACTCGAGCCTCCAACCGGCGCAGAGTGTCATACTAAGCTCTGTTTTGACCTCCTCCGAAGCTTCAACAACCCCAGCGGCCCAAACTCCCCAGCGAAGTACCGCCAGAGGTGCCCTGACCCTGATGATCGGAACGCTGGCGAGCCGCGTCACCGGACTTTTACGGCAGTCGCTGCTCAATAACCTGTTTAGCGTCGAAGTCACCGACGCTTTTCTCATCGCGCTAAAAATTCCTAACCTTTTTCGGGAACTCTTAGCTGAGGGCGCGCTGATCAACTCGTTCGTCCCGGCGTACAAGGCGCTGCCGCCTGCTGACGCCAAACGGCTCTCGGGTGCGCTGCTGAGTTTGCTGGTCGTTTTGAACGGGCTTTTGCTATTACTGGCAGTATGGGCGGCTCCGGTCATCGTCAATCTGCTCGTCTCCGACCCGGCTAAGATTAACGTCCCGCTGACCATCATCCTGACGCGGGCCGTGTTTCCGTTTTTAAGCGCGATTTCGTTTTCGGCTTTGGCGATGGGTATCTTAAACGCTGAAGAGCGTTTTTTTGCTCCGGCTTGGGCACCGGTAATTCTCAACGTCGTTACGGCGGCGCTGATGCTGCTCTATCCAAATCAGGCGTTGATGCTGGCCGTCGCTTTTGTGCTCGGCGGTGTAGCGCAGCTGCTCTTTCAGGTGCCGCCGCTCGTTCGTTCAGGTCTTTTGCCGCAGCTCGGCGTATGGTGGCACCCACAGCTTGCGAGCGTGCTCGTGCTGATGATCCCTTTTACCTTTTCGACCGGGGCGCGGCAACTGCTGAACTTGGTCTCGAGCCGCCTGTTAACTACCCTACCCGCCGGTAGCGTCACCGCGTTTGGTAACGCCGACCTGTTCTTGAGCTTAGCACTAGGGCTTTTTGGTATCTCTCCGGCCCTGGCGTTTTACTCACGCCTCTCGGCTTATACGACAAAGCCAGCCGACTTTCAGCGGACGCTCTTGGGGGGTCTACGGCTCATCACCTTTCTCAGCGTTCCGGCGGGCTTGCTCTTAACCCTTTATGCCAGACCCGCAGTGGTCAGCGTCCTCAACTGGTTTCCGCTATTCGGGCGTCCAGGGATGGACGCTGCGACGCTTTCATTTTCCGTAACGGCCCTCGTACCTCTCGGCCTAGCCGTCTTTCCAGTCAGCCTCAGCAACTTGCTGATCCGCACCTTTTACGTGCGCCGCCGCGTCTGGGCTCCGGTCGTCATTAGCGCACTTTATACCGGCCTCAGCGCACTTTTTTATATGGTTTTGGCCCCGCGTTACGGAGTTGCCGGGCTTTCGTGGGGCGCGGTTATAGCAGGCTGGGTTCAGCTGGGCGCACTGCTCTACCTAGTGGGGAAACGTGAGCACCTGAACTTTAGGAGTCTGGCAGTGCAAATCAGCCGGGTATGGCTGGCCGCACTTCTGGCTGTAGGGCTGGGCTGGCTTCTCTTAGCCGCGCTGCCGCTTCCGGGCGGTTGGTGGGGCGCGGCGCTGAGCGTGACTTTAGGGGGTAGCCTCAGCGCACTCTTATATCTAGCTTTTTGTATCCGTTTTGGTGTCGCTGAGGTGGCGCGGTTTCGCCGTAACTAAGAAAAGCAAAGCTAAACCACGAAAAAAGCGCCCCGGTTTAGGGCGCTCGGTTCAGTGAAAGAGTTTACTTAGGACGTAAAAGGGTGATAACGGGTCTGGCGTTGGGGGTTTCGTCGTCTTTTTGATCGAACCATGAGACATACAAGTAGCCCGTAGTTGGACTCTGAGCAATATCAATCGGATCAAGAAGGTCTTCCCGTTTTGGGATAATAGGATCAATCGAAGTGGCGTTACCGTCGCTCCCAAGCGTGACTGCAACAATGTCGTCATATCTGCTGTAGCGGGTGACTAGTAGTTTTCCTTTGAGGTTAGGGAACGCGTTGCCTGTATATTCAATTGCTCCGTCCGGCGAAACATTATTGCCAAAGTCGCCGGCAGGCCCGCGGTAGTTGGGATCGTAGCTGGTTCCAGCAGGGTACTCGGGTCTCTGAGTTGTAGGCTGACCCGGAAAGCCGATAGCGCCCCCGTTTAGAACCCACTCACAACGTTTGGGGTTAGGCGTGCCATAATACCCACCCTTTTCGATCTTAAAGAGGTAGTCCTGCAGGGTTTCGGTAATTTTCCAGCCGTCGGTTTTATCGTTGCTATAAGGGGCGTTTACATCTGACGGGTTGGCGAGCATCGGGCCGGTATAGGGTTTGCCGTCAATTCGGTGGTCACAAGTGCCGGGAAGAGGGTTATAACGCGGGATATTGCCGCCACCTGCCGAACCGTTTGCCGGTACATAGAGATGACCGTTCGAGTGCCAAACCAAATCATACGAGTTACGTGTGCCACTCGCGTAGACCGTCAGCGGCGCACCGGGCGCGAAAGGATTGTAGTTGCCACCGTCCTCAGTCTGAGCGTTGAGAGGCAAGTTGCCGCCCAAAAGATTGGTGTCTAAGCGTAATACAGCGCCGGAAAGCGCACGTTCTTCCTGGAACTTCCAGGCGGCATCGGGTGCGCCCATCGCGGTATTGCTTCCCTGCATGAAGTAGAGAACACCGGGTTCAGCCGGGTTAAAGGCGATGGAGTTGGTGACGTGGTCTTTACTCGAGCGGGGCAACCCAACGACAACATCTTGAACGGTCTCGAGGTTTGGGCCGCTTAGCCGGGTCACTTTGCCCGCCCAAGGCTGATTGATCCCGTTACCCACCGAGCCGTCAAAGTTATTGACATCGATGTAGGTGTTGGTGACCCAAGCGATAAGGTTGTTTGCTGTCGAACTTGGATCGAAAGTCAAACCAATTGCTAGACGCGGGCCACCTTCAGCCTGTTGTAACGAATTAATGATCTTCGGTGTTCCGAGCGTACCGTCGGCGGCAACCGGGAAACGCTGAATTTCTCCTAAGATTGTAAGGCCGTAGAGATTACCATCAGGGCCGAAGGTTAGAGAACTGTATCTGGTTCCGGTCGTGCCGGGTTGCTTGGTAGAAACAATGTTTGAAATCGTCGGGACTTCGCTGCCACCTGCAGAAGTTGTCGTAAAAGTGCTGGTGTAAGGCGTGAACGGCACGCCGTCATCTTCTACCGCGCTCGTTACATTGAAACGGTACGTCGTATTGGGCTCGAGCAGCCGTGACGACTGAAGGATAATCGTGTCACCGCCGCCTGAAGTGGTTGGTGCGCTGGTAAGTACCCGTTGTCCATCTATTGTTTCTAAATAGACCGAATCGGTTGTCAGCGTAGATGTGTCAAGGCCACCAAGGGGGGTATTAATGACGGTTGAAATACCGCTTGTACCTGCATCTAGCGGAACATCAACCGCGCCGTCTGCCGGAGCTGACGAGACAACCGAAGGCACATCCGCTGAAACCGTCGTAAAGGTGCTGTTGTAATCTCCAAATGACGCGCCACTTGCGTCAGTCACGCCTGAAGTCAACTCAAAGCGGTATGTGGTGCCGAACTCGAGCTGTGACGAAGGGTCGAGCGTCAGCGTTTCCTGGTCGTTAAGAACCATGACATTGGCAGGCACAGGGGCGTTGGTTGAGGTGTTAACCAGGCGTACTGAACTGTCACTGATACTGGTCTGGTTGATGCCGCCGTTGGGCAAGCTGAGCTGAGCGATAACGCTGGCACCGACTGAAACATTGGTAGCTGAATTGCTCGGAGTCACGCTGTTAACTTTTGGATTACCTTGCATTGGAGGCTGAAAAATACCGCAGCCCGCAAGCGTGAACAGCAAAAACAAAATACCTATCCGTCTCATCTAAACTCCTTTTACAGCTTGAAGGTGACGGAGTTGAGCCCGTCACCTCCGACCGGTCTGGGGTTAATTAACCGGCCTGATGTTCTCCATGATGTACATATTATCGTTGTAATCACAATTTCCGGGTGGCTCTGCCGACCCACCGTCACTAGGCACCTTTGGAACTCCGTAACCGTTACAGCCAGGTCTTACGAAGTCTTGCGCGATGATGTAGCTGTCTGCTACAAGATTACCGGAGCGGTCACGTAGCGGCCAGAAGCGCACACCAAGGTTTCCGCGCGTGTTCGAACTGTAGCTGGCAACGTCTACCTCGAAGGCACCTTGGTGGTTTACCGTCAACTGTGCGAGGCTGCCGTTATTTTGACGTGGGTAGATAGACTCAGTGTCGTTTCCTGAGTGGCTTAGGACCGCAAAAGGACTAGAGCTACCACGGCTGATTAGCTTCATATTGAACTGCGCAATGTTGCAGCAAGGGTAAAAAGCTGCGATCTGAAGAACAGAAATGGGTTTGCTCGAGTCGGCCGCTTCCCAAAACGCCGAACGTATCTCTTCGCCCGCCAGCGGTGAATTCGGTGCAGGGTTGAGCAGACCGCCACTACTGATTTCTCCCAGCTTGGTTTTATACCCGAACAGCTGATTGATGAGCGGCGCGAAGTAGACTTCGCGGGCACCTTCAGGTTTTAACATGTAAAGTCCGGCGAGCTGAAGCCCTGCGCGCTGTGTACCCGACTGAATCAGCAAACCCGCCGGATAGACCCCCTTCGAATTAAAGCCGGTTGGATTAAACTCGACCTTGATCGGACGTTCTTCACCAGGTTGAAGGGTCAAGTTGTATTCGCCGTTCGGTAACACGAACAGATTATCGTTCTGAAAGCTTAAGCTCAGCTGAAGGGCGCTGCCGCCGGTGTTTTGCAGGTTGACCGTGCCGGTCGTTGGAAATGTGATACCTGTCCACCGCTCTCTGGTCGGACCACAACTGGGGCTCACGGCAGGGTCGCAGGGCTTGCCCGTGGTTTTCTCGATTTTCTGCAATACCAAACGGTCGCTATAGGGCAGACCAAGCGCGTTTGAGACTCTGAGTCCGGCGATACCGTTAGCCGGTGGCGTGTTAGGTACAGGTGGAATGGGAACTTTAGGTGTTTCCTCGGTTGCCTCGCCCGGCGTGACGTTACGTACAATAACGACGATATCGTTGTAGTCGTTGCCCTTACCATTGTTGAACTCGTCGGTTGCCATAACGTAAGCGTTGGGTTCGGTGGTGCCGTCCGCGTTGACAAACGGGTAGGTACGAACATGATGCCGGAGCGTATCAAAGTTGTTAAGCCTATTTTCGGTAAAAACCTCGCGTTTGTTAAAAAACTTGTTGCTGGGCCACGCTGAGTACAGCCCGAAACTTTCCGTTCCAGGGTCAAAGGTCACGGTATCGCCGCTAACCGTGCCTTTGCCCGCTTCCGTAACAACCGGGGCGAGGCGCTGCGCGTTGAGGGTCGGCGTCTGCTCGATGCTAAAAATTTCGGTCTGTGCGCCTGCGTCTCCGGCGGTGTAGTAGCCGAAGTCGAGCACCGGGTTGTTTGGAACGCCGAACGTCGCTAAAACCTGAACGGTGACCGGGCTTGTAGGCGACGCTTTGGTAAATGTTTGGGCTGGTGTAACTTCTTGGCCGACAGGACCTTCAGTTGGAGCATTGACGAGGTTGGTTGTGCTCGGGTCTTGGTCGCCGGTAGCAATTTTGAAGCCGTAGGTGTCTAAAATCCACTGGAGCGACGGTTCTTTTTGTCCGCCTTGCCCCTCGACGCCGAGACCGCCCAAGGGAACTGAGAGGTTAGGTGCAGTCGTGTCGTCGCTCTGAATATTGAGAGTGGCGAGTTTGGGGCCGTTGCTGCTTTTGGTAAATTTGAGGCTCAGGTCGCGGGTTGCGCCGGGCGCGAGGCTAAACGCACCCGCGTCAGCCAGTGAAAACTGCGCTGCGTCTGCGCCGCCGATGCTGAGGCTCGAGACGTTGACGGTCTCCCTGCCGCCGTTCGTCAGGGTCAAGGTGCGGGTGTCGCTCGAGGTCGAGCCGCCCGCCGTAAAGAGAACCTGCGCCGGATTTGCGGCGAGGCTGCCGCCCGTGCTGGGGCCTGAACCTGTACCGGTGGTAAAGGTGCTGGTAAACGGCGTCAGAGCGGTGCCGTCGGCGGTTTGCACGTCGGCGGTTACCTTAAAGGTGTACACCGTCATCGTGGCGAGGTCGGTGGTCGGATCGAGGACTAAGGTGTTGCCTTCCATCGTCCGCGCGGCTGGAACTACAGCCCCGGCCGCGTCGGTCAAGGAGACTGACTGATCGGTCAGCGTGGTCACGTTGAGTTGCCCGCTACCCGGTAAGTTCAGCGTCGCGCGGACGCTGCTGCTCGTTCCGACGTTGGGCGCGCCGTTGGTTGGAGCAACACTGCTTACGCCGGGTGCGCCTGATCCGGGCGGGGAAAAGAGGCCACATGCTCCCAGGCTTACGGCGAGAACGGTGACGCCCAAGACTTGCGTAAGAAAACGTTTCGTTCGGGCTGAGGCTATAAAACCTTGGTTCATCAAGTGACCTGTCGGGAACAGCGGAGCAGAAGATGGCGTGCGGCTAACATAAAAACCTCCAGGGATTACGCGGACACGGCGCGGCTTGGTGCTCTGCCTGTCCTACTTTTAGGTACGCACCGTTAGAGTACGTTACACACTGATATTGTAAAAGCCTGAGCTGAATCAGTCGGGTACAGACATTACAGGATTGTCGGCCGCACTGAGTAGGATTATCCTCACTTTAGAAGTATTGCAGGTCGCTCAGCACCCAGGCAGCTGTCAGCCCGCCACAAAGACCGTAAAAACTGCAAAAGGCAGCTGCGAAGACATTTTTAGAAAATGGGCGTTCGCCACTTGACCTCACCTGTTTTCTGCAATTGACCGAACGGTCACCCGGTCTGCAAATCGTAAAAATATTTTGTCGGCAGCAGGCAAGTTTGGCGGTGTAGCACGCCTTAAGCCGACGCAGGTCTTCACGACTTAATACCACTTTGCACACGCTTTAGCTGTGCACTTTTTAACAGTGCAAATTTTAATAGGGTAAAAGCTCTCGGCGTAAACAAGTAGCATAGGAAATGCCGTTAATGCGCAGTTTGCCTCATATCCTACGCCGGTAAACCTGTTAGAGTCCTTTAAGAAGGTGAGCTACCTTAAGTAGTTTGGTGTTACTCGGGTAGCCTTATCCCGGAATTTTGGAGTCGTTATGCACGTCTGGGTCATTACAGATTTTCAGGTTCTTAACAAAGCTCTGACTGAACTCGTCTCGAGCCTAGGGTTTCACGCGCATAATACCCAAACGCCCGAGGTCGAAGTAGCCCTCGTCTACCTGACGCGGACGCTGCCGCCCTATCCGGCACCTGCGCCGGTCCCGACGCTGGCGCTTTTTTCCGGCAACGAAGACGAAGTGATCCGGCTGTTGCAACGCGGCTACCGTGGTTATTTGGGACCCGACGATCCGCTCAGCCGCCTGAAGCTGGCGCTCGAGGCGCTTCGCCGTGGTGAAATCTGGGCGAGCCGTGAGCTGCTGACCCGCACGTTGGGCACGCTTGCCGCCCCCCAACTGACCGAACGCGAGCGCGAAGTGCTGCAGCTTTTGGCCGGGGGTCTCAGTAACCGCGCGATTGCTAAAGAGCTGGGGATTTCAGAGCGCACCGTCAAGGCGCACGTGTCGAACCTATTTGATAAACACGGTGTCAGAAACCGAACCGAACTCGTTTCTCAAGTTCAGCCCTAAAGCTTTTAGCAGCGTAAGTTTCAACCTCTTGTAAAGGTAACCCTACAAGCTTAATAACGCCGAAGGGACAAAGCAGAGAGCGGAATGTAGTAGTAAGTCTGTTCTGGAAGACAAGCTGTTATCATTGTCGTATCAGCGTAAGCACTGAACACAGTTGATATCATCACAGACTATGACGTGTATACAACTGTTCCACTACGCTTGGATTTAATGACCCCTACACTAAATCAATATTAAAGACAAAGATGGGCTGGATTGCTTCAAGTAATCCAGCTCATCCAAACGGCGTTAAAAAGCGCCAACGTTAACACCATACTGTATATATAGCGAGGGGGCTAAGCGGGAGTTCGATTCATAAGAATAAGCTTTATGTGTCCCTGATCCTTGAATCATAAATGCCATCTTGTTTCCACTGCGCCAACCAGGGCGAGATATGATTTCTCTTACAATTCTAGTAACGTCAACAGCATACAGCTTGCCACTAGTCCAATCTAATGGTGTCCATATCTCACCCGCATAGGTTTCTACTCTGTTACTGATGCTAGGACGACCGTTAATAAAAGAAGCAGCATTGTCAACGTCATTGCCGAAAATATACAAATACGAGTTATTACGGCTTGAATTTCCTTTTGCGTAGAAGAGAAGACGAGCTGAAAGAAGGTTTTGGCTTTTGACTATGGGAACTGTAAATCTTAGGCCAACTAGCTGTTCGACGCTACTCTCGCCTAACTCCAAAGTCGAGCTTCCAAGTTGTGTGTAGCGGTTTGCCTCTTCGGCATCGTTGCTACCGCTCGTAATCTTCGAATTGTATGTACAGAAATCATTGATGTAGTCGCAACTAGTCGGTTCCAAGCTACTAACATCATTCTTTGTTGGTCCAACTCCTCCGCAAGCTGAGAGAAACACTATCGTTGATAAAGCTGAGAGCCTAAACAATCGTAGACGCATTGTTTTCCTTTCTGAACTGTTTTAGTGAGTGCACTATGCCCAACACAATTAGAACCCCAAGCCCCCTCTTCTGAATAATTACCCAAGAGGATACTAGCAAATAATCTAGTTCATGTCAACGCTTTATCATCTCTACGTCCTTAAGCTACCGAACAAACTTTTTCCGATAGTTTTTCCCCTTGTATGTTCCGTATGGTAAAAGCGATTTTAGTGGCTAATACGGCTGTGCTACCCTGGGGGATGCGCCTTTTAATCTCTAACGATGACGGTATCTACAGCCCCGGTATCCGCGCCTTAGCTGAAGTCGCGCGTGAGTTCGGCGAAGTCCGTATTGTCGCGCCCGACGTTGAGCAGTCGGCGATGGGTCACGCCATTACCATTTCTAGGCCGCTGACCTACCACCAAACGCCGATTGAAGGCTTTGAAGCGTACCGCGTCAACGGTACCCCGGCAGACTGTGTGGCACTTGGGGCCGACCTCTGGGCCGACGTGGATTTGGTGTTGTCGGGTATTAACCTGGGCCTCAACTTGGGCCACAACGTGTGGCATTCGGGGACGGTCGCTGCGGCGAAACAAGCCGCCTTTTTAGAGATTCAGGCGATTGCCTTTAGTGCTCCCTATGAGGGCACGCTCCCGGACTATGAGGTGCTGAAGCCGTTTGTCCGGGACATCGTTACGCGCCTGTTGGAGGAGCCGAAGCTGCCGCTGGTGAATGTGAACTTACCCCTCGAGCCCCAAGGCGTCCGCTGGACCCGGCAGTCGGTCCGGCACTACGAAGGCAGCGTCGTTCCCGGTGAAGACCCGATGGGCCGCTCGCACTACTGGTTCGCGGCCTATCCGCGTACCGGAGCCGAAAAAGGCACCGACCGCTGGGCGCTGGAAAATAATTACGTCTCGCTGACGCCCTTACGCCTCGACCTGACGGATGAAAAGCTCCTGGCTGAGGCGGTCACCAAGGCGAAAGAGGCGCAGGTTTCCGGATAAAGCATCGAGCTTGCAAGCTTATCCAGCTAAGTCGGCTCTACCGAAACCCTCAGCCGCGCTGACCTCGAAGTAACGTCTGACCCAAGCCTCCGAAACCTCATCGGCAAGCCGTTCTTGCGGCAGTTCCGGGAGCGACCAGCCGGGGGCGGGCTCGAGCCCTAAAAAGTCTAAAATTCCGCGTACCGCACGCTCGGGTGCCCGCACATAATCTTCGTAGACGACGGTGTAAGGTGTGGCCTCGACTTCGTCGAAAAAACTCTGCCAGCGCGCCTCACGTAAGGCTAGTTCGTGAACCCAACTGTTGAGCGTGGCAAAGTCAAATTCGGCGTTACCTGCCGCAACTGAGGGTGCTTCACCTCGGTAACGTGCCCATACCCCCGAGGTACTCGCCCGCATGTATGAGACCGCCTGCCGCACCTTATCGCGCCGCGTTAGATAGACAAAGCGGAGGCCCGGAAACGCCCGCCGCACCGCGTCGGCGTCGCTTAACTGCGGCGCAGCGAGCCGTTCGCGTAGGGCGTCGAAGGTAGGATTGGCGTCCACGTCGAGCATGACTTTAACCCCGAAGACCCCGTTGGCGGTGGCTGTTTGCGTGGTTACGGCGTCCAGATAGCTGCTCGCGGTAGCGGCCCCGAAGCGCCCAAAAAGCCCTGGCCAGAAGCGGCGGTTAAAGTATTCGGTCGGGCGTCCGGCGACGCCGGTTCGCTCGAGCGCGTCCCCGAGCGCCGAAGAGCCGCTACGAGGTGTGGTGCAGAGCCAGTACGAAGGGTTAGAGAAGGTCACGTTCTCAGCATGAAGTACCCCACGCGGCTCGTTAGCGGGGTACTTCACGGTTAGCTGGGGTCTTGGTCTAGGTGAACACTCAGCTTGGTGCGGCGGATTTAGGCACAATCTGCGTAGCGACGCATTGCCAGCTTTCGTTACGTTTGGCGTAGACCCGCATATAGCGCTGTTTAAGTTCTAACGTTTTGCCAACGCCGTAAAAAGCGCTGGTAACTACGGCTGTGTCCCCAAAAAGCAACAGCCTGACGTCTTCATACGTGACGGAATCAAAAAGGTTCGGGTGTGACGCCAGCATTTCTAGCAAGTCTTGCTTTGTCATTGTCTGACCTGCTGGCCCGACGCCTACCCAATCGTCGGCAACAACGTTACTGACAGTCTCGAGGTCGCCTTCTCGAGGAGCCTTGCTCCAGGTTTCCTCGAGAGCCAAAACTGCTTCAGCATCATTCATTTAAGTCACCTCTACCCCTTGACCGACCCCGCCAGCAACCCTCGGATAAAATAGCGGCCCAGGATAATGTAAATGAGCAGCGTCGGCAGCGCCGCCAAAATCGCCCCGGCCATCGGTAAGTTCCAGTTCACCGCTTGCCCGCCTGCGAGGTTAGCAAGCCCCACGGTGATGGGCTGCGTCTGCTGATTGGTCAGCGTAATAGCGAACAAAAACTCGTTCCACACCTGCGTAAACTGCCAGATAATCACCACCACAAAGCCGGAAACCGAGAGCGGAAAGACGACTCGCCAGTAGAGGCCGAAAAATCCGGCCCCGTCTATCTTGCCCGCCTCGAGCATCTCATCGGGGATTTCGGCGTAAAAGTTTCTGAAAATTAGGGTAGTAATCGGCAACCCGTACACGATGTGCGTCAAGATCAGGCCCCAGAGCGAGCCGTAAAGTCCCAAATCGCTCAAGAACTGAAAGAGCGGAATCAGGATGCTCTGATACGGAATAAACATGCCGAATAAAATCAGCGGAAAGACGATGTTCGCGCCCGGAAAGCGCCACTTTGAAAGCACGTAGCCGTTGAGTGACCCCAAAATCGCCGAGCCGAGCGTCGCCGTAACCGTTAGGGCCAAGCTGTTACGGAGCTGCGGGGCAAACGTCGCCCAGGCCGTTTGAAAACTCGACCAGTTCCAGGCCGTCGGCAGCCGCCAAGTATTTTGCAAACTGATGTCGGCGGGCGCTTTAAGGCTGGTAACGACCACCAGATAGATCGGTAACAGATAAAAAAGTGCTGCAATGACAAGGAGCACGTAAACAACCCAGCGAAACCGCCGTGGGTTGGCGGTTTTGGTATTGGGTTCGCGTACCACAGTTACCGCGCTCATCGCCGCACCTCCCCGCGGAGGCTCGAGTACAGGTAAGGGACGATCACGAGCGCGACCAGTACGAGTAAGATCATGGCAATCGCGGCTCCTTGCGCAAACTGATTGGCGCGAAACGCCTGCAAGTACATTAAAAGCGCCGGGACATCGGTCGTGGCGTTGTCAGCCCCGGCCATTGCGAAAATCAAATCGAAAATCTTGAGACTGATGTGCCCCAAAATAATCATCGCCGAGAGCGTAATGGGTGCTAGCAGCGGCAAAATCACAAAGCGGTAGAGCTGCCACTCGCTCGCACCGTCGCTCCGGGCGGCTTCGCGCAGGTCATCGGGAATCCCGCGCAGACCCGCAAGATAAAGCGCCATCGTGTAGCCCGACATCTGCCAGACCGCCGCTAAAATGATGCCGATAAACGCCAAGTTAAAGCCGTGTACTTCAGGATTCGCCAAGATGACGGTGCTACGTGCGCCGGTCAACGTCCACGCTAACAGTCCGAGCGTGATGATACTAACGACGACGCCCTGCGTGCGCCGTCCGTTACGAAACGCTGCGATGAGAACAAAAATGAGCACGACGGAAACGATCAGGCCGGTAAAAAAGGGCAGGTTTTGCCAGTTAAACTGCCACACCTGCACCCGCGACGAGAGCCAGCGAAACGTACCGGCGGGTAGACCGATCGCCGTCGGTAAGACGTTGACGCCGCCTTGGGGTTGGAGCATCCAGCGCCAGATGGTCCCGGTGACGATAAACGCGAGCGCCATCGGAAAGAGAAACACGGTGCGGAAAAACGCCTCGCCCCGGACGTTTTGCTCTAAGAGGATTGCCAGACCCAACCCGAGCCCGAGGCAACCGGCCAAAAAGAACACCGTAAAAAAGAAGGTGTTGACCAAGTCTTGGCGAAAGCGTGCTTGGCTCGCGGCCGTAAAGAGCTCGCGGTAGTTTTCAAAACCGATAAATTTAAGTATCGGATTAAGCGCCAGCGCCTGCACCGGGTCTTGCCCCCAGTTGGTCAGTGAGGTGTAAAACGTCTGACCGATGAAGCCGTAGACGAATACACCGAGCAAAACGAGGGACGGGAGCAGCATCAGGACGGCTGTTAGGCGGTCTCGAGAAAACCTCATACGAATATCTCCTAATTAAATAGCCTTACTTCAGCCAGCTCGAGCATACAGGTTCAAGGTGTTTAAGGAACCGACTGTTACCGCCTTGTCGCAACTGTTGCCGTCTGGTACGTCGGTAGTCATGAAGCCAATCGTCAGAAGCTTGCCAGCTCTTTGTGTCTTTGACGCGTCTTGTTGGGGCTAACATCACACATCAGCAAAAACCCAACCCAGACCTGTGCTGCAAAAAAGAACGCCGAGTGGCGTGTGGCCCTCGGCGTTCTCCGGTTACAAAAGCTCAGCTCCCGCCGATACCCGTGCGGGTGGCGAGTTCTTGGGCGGCGGCCCCGGCTTGGGCGGCGTCACCCGAGCTGAGGTAGCCTTCTAAGACATTGGCGAATTCGCTCATAAAGGTTTCGTTGGCGACTGCGCCGTGAACGAGCGAGCCGACCTGCGTGTCGTTGCTGTAGTCCTGATACGCTGACTTTGAATAAGCGTTGTAGACGCTCTGATCGGCGTCAAGACGCGGCGAGATCGAGCCTTTCAGCGGGTTGAAGGTATCTTGTCCTTGTTTGGAGCTGACCAGCGTCAACCACGCCATCGCTTGGTCGGGATCGGGCGCACCGACCGGCAAGCCGAACGAATCGGCTAACAGGACGAAGGTACCGTCGGTTCCGGGAGACGCTTCCCAACCGAAGTCCTTGTGGGGTTTAAGGTTTAGGGTCGTGGTCATGTAACCGGCGGCCCAGTCGCCCATGACGTTAAAGGCGGCCTCACCGTTCACGACCCGATCGGTGGCCTGTTGCCACGACAGTCCGGCAGCGTCGTCGTTGGTGCATTTCATGATCTTGCCGAAGGTATCCCAGACAGACACGGCCTCAGGTGAGTCGAAAGCCAGGTCACCCGACCAGAGCGCGTTCCAGTTGTCGGGTCCGAGCACCGAGACCGCTACCGATTCCCAGAGGTGCTGCTGCGTCCAGGGTTCGGCGACAACGAGCGGCGTCACACCTTGGTCTTGAAGGGTCGGGCACAGCTGCAAAAACTCGTCCCACGAAGTCGGCGCGGAGACGCCCCACTCTTTAAGCTTAGCGGGCATATACCACATCACGTTCGAGCGGTGAACATCAACCGGGACGCTCCAGATGCCGTTATCGGTGCTGATCAGGTTGAGGAGACTTTCGGGGAAGGCGTCGTTTAGGCCCTCGTCTTGAAACATGCTCGAGAGGTCTTCCATCCGCTGCGCTGCGACCCAGGTGCCGATCAGTTCTTGACCCGCGTGAACCTGAAACGAGTCGGGCGGATCGCCGCCTAACATCCGCGTTTTTAGCACGGCGCGGGCATTGACCCCTGAGCCCCCGGTGACGGTCGCGTTCACCACGTCGGTGCCGGGGTTTTGCTGTTTGTAGAGCTTGATCATAGCTTCTAACGCGGGGCCTTCGTCCCCGGCCCACCACGAGAAAATCTCGAGCCTCTGCGCCTGCGATACCGACAGCAAGGCGGCAACTAAAATAACAGCCAGTCTTCTCATCTTTACTCCTGTTCGTTCACGTTTTGTTCCGGTGCTTATTTTAACCTATAGGAGTGTTGGATGTGGTGAAAGTTTAGCGATCGTAGTGGGGATTTGCTGGATTTATACTTTGAGAAGATAGAGAATTTGAAACAGCTTGCCTGGTGGTTGCACGCAACAATCGCCTATTTGGATCGTCCGCTGAATTCGCCGTCGTCCTACTAATTCTCCAGGCACCGGAGCGGATTGTCCTTTGGGCGAAGCTCCGGTGCATTTTCAAAATCAATCCTTAACGCCTGAGCTGAGGGACTTTCGTAGAGCGCACGTGCGGAACAAACGACTTTTTCCAACAAGTTGTCATGTACCAAAGGTTCGTTTTCTAACCTCGGCGATGAACTCGGGCCAGCCTGGGCGCTCTTGCGGCCTCCACAAATTATGGATAAACGTCTCGGCTTCGGTGTGGCTCCATAACCCGTGTGACTCAGCGTAAAGGGCGTAGAAGGCGCTGACGCGGTAGTTTGCGGCACAGTGAATATGGAGTTTCCTCTCTTTTGCTCTTTCAACTGCCGAGACAAATCGATCGTAATCCGCGAGGGTAGGATGTTTGAAATCAACCGGGATATAGACGTATTTTACCCCTTGTTCTTCGATGATTTCCCGTTCGTTTTCAACAGCGTATTCGCTCTCGTCCGGGAGCAGATTGATAACGACGTCGTACCCCTCCGACCTGAGACCTGCTAGACGACCTGCTCCCACGACGCCCGAAGTTGTCAGGAAATCGTTGACGCGCCTGAAGTTATGGCTGTTCTCTATGGTCATGATGTTATTGACGCATAATTAGGGTTGTCTCGAGGTTTATAGGCTGACATCAACAGAAACTTTTTTACAGCATAGAAATGGAAGAGCTGGCAAAAATAAGGTTTGGATGGGCGCTTACTCAGCAGCAAGGTTCACTTTTTTGAACCTCATATGTTCATAATAGAAGGGTGACGGCGACGGCTCAAGAACTTAGAAACCGGCTGCGGGGGCCGCTGACCCTCGAGCTCAGGAGTGGCTGCCAAGATACAGCTGTTCGGGGCGGGCTCGAGCGCCTGTTAGAAACTGTCGGCGGACCGTTTGGCGATGTGCGGGCCTTGATGGACGGTTACAGTGCACTCTCGCCCGGTGAACGTGAAGAGAAGCTCGAGCAAGCCCTGACCCTCCTCGGCCCACCCGAAGCCCCGGTTTTTACGCCTGAAACTGCACCGTCAGCAAAGCCTCCGAAAAGAACGGTTGCGCCTGCACCTACGGTCGCGGCACCAGCGGCGGAATTCGTCAGTGCCCAGCTCGACGCTGAGTTTGACACTAGCGTTCTCAACGTCGGCCAGAACGCCGTAAAAAAACTCGCGCCGCTGGGTCTTAAAACCTACCGCGATCTCCTCTTTTACTACCCCAAACGCTACGAAGACCGCCGCGCGTTGCCAAGTTTTTCGGCGCTCGGTGAGCAAGAATCGGTCACGGTTATCGGGACGATTACCGGGCGCAAACTGACACGGGCGCGAAGCGGCATGACGGTCGTGCGGGCGTTTTTAGAAGATGCGCACGGGGCGCGGCTCACGGTGGTGTGGTTTAACCAGGCGTGGCTCGAGAAACAACTCTTTCCCGGTCAGCGCATCGTTGTGACGGGCAAGGTCAAACGGCGCGGCAGCGTGGTCGAGCTCTCAGCGGCGCATCATGAAATTGACGATGACGCCGAGTCCCTCTCAGCGGGGCGGATCGTCGGGGTGTACGGCAGCACGCAGGGTTTGAGCCAAGCGTATGTGCGGCGGGCGGCGCGAAGGCTGTTAGACGCGCTTCAACTCGCGCCGGACCATCTGCCGAAAAGTATTGTTGAACGCTTCCACCTGATTTCGTTAGATGAAGCCTTGCGCGAAGTCCATTTTCCCACGGGCGAAAAGGCGCTTTCGGCAGCCCTACGGCGCTTAAAGTTCGACGAGTTTTTGTTTCTCGAGCTGCGCGTCTTGTTAAACCGCGATACGGCTTTGGTCGGTAAACAGTTTAAGGTCAAGCAAAAAGATATTGCGACGTTTGCCTCGAGCCTGCCTTTCAAGCTCACCAACGCGCAAAGCCGTGTCTTAGATGAAATCTTGAGCGATATGAAAAATCCCAAACAGATGGCGCGGCTGTTGCAAGGTGATGTGGGGTCGGGTAAAACGGCGGTGGCGGCGGCAGCGGCGTACATCGCCGTAAAAAACGGCTTTCAGGCCGCGCTCATGGCTCCGACTGAAATCCTGGCGCGGCAGCACTACCTGAACCTGATGCAATATCTGCAACCACTCGGCGTCACCTGCGACCTCTTTATCGGCTCGTCGGGGTTTCGGGAGCGGCGTGAGGCGCGGGAGCGGTTGCAATCATCGCAAACGGACCTTGCAGTCGGGACGCACGCACTGATTCAAGAGGGCGTCAAGTTTCGCAATCTGGGCCTAGCCATTGTAGACGAAGAGCATCGTTTCGGCGTCGAGCAGCGGCGCAAACTTTTAGGCAACAGCCCGGATGTACTGGTCATGAGCGCCACGCCGATTCCGCGCTCGCTAGCCTTGACGTATTACGGCGACCTCGAGCTGAGCATCATTGACGAACTTCCGCCCGGTCGTCAGGGTATCGAAACCCGTTTGGTGGGTGACGCCAAACGCCGCGACGTGTACCGCTTTGCCTGGGGTGAGATTCAAAAGGGGCGGCAGGTCTATCTGGTGACGCCGCTGATCGAAGAGAGCGAAGCCGAGGTGATGAGCGAAATCATGTCGGCCACGCAGATGTATGACGACCTTAAGGCCATCATGCCCGAGGGCTGCCGGATTGCGCTCTTACACGGCAAGCTGACGGGGCAGGAAAAAGACGAGGTGATGGAGGCGTTTCGCCGCCGTGAGTACGACCTGCTCGTCTCGACCACCGTCATCGAGGTCGGGGTAGACATTCCGAACGCCAGCGTGATGATTATTGAGAATGCTGAACGCTTCGGGTTGTCGCAGCTGCATCAGCTCCGGGGCCGGGTCGGGCGTGGGGAGCACTCGAGCTACTGCATCTTGGTTGCGGGCGACCGCTCGAAAAAGACGCAGCAGCGCCTCGGCGTGATCGAAAAAAATTCGGATGGGTTTTTAATTGCCGAAAAAGATTTGGAGCTGCGCGGCCCCGGTGAACTGCGCGGGACGCGGCAGTCGGGGATGCCGGATTTGGTGTTGGGCGATTTGGCGCAGGACACTGAAATCATTGAGCACTCGAGGGATTTGGCAAAGCGGATGTTAGAAGCTGACCCGAAGTTGGAAGCGTCTTGGGCGGTAAGGCTGCGCGAAGAACTCAAACGCCGGAGCCGTGCGGTAGCGTTCCGGGAGATTATCTGAGGGGTGGGCGCGTTGCTTCGGCTTGGGTCTGTGGTCTCTTATGCAGGTGCTTCAGTGATAACCGTGTCTACGCGCATTCCCCTCGGCTGAGCGTTTCAGTGCGCCGACTTAACGCTACAAGCGCCGTTTGTAACTCGGGTGGTTCAAGCACTTTCACGGGGAAGGGAAACTCTAACAAATATAGGGCCACGCGCCAAAGCCATTTCGGAGGGGTTATCCGCGTGAGCAGGATGCCATCATCGTAAGGTTCAAGCATGGCAATGTACGAGGGGATGTGCTTACTGGCTTCTAAGAGCGTGGTTTGTAACCAGATACGGCAGGTGACGCTACCAGGAGACGGTGCTTGGGCCAGTGAATCACTTATGACCTTAAAAGCGTCAAAGGTTCCGGATAATTCAAAGTTTTCATCTGTGGCTTTTAATATCTCGAGCCTGTCTAGCCTGAAAGTGCGAACGTCTTTTCGTAAGTAACAGTAGCCTGCCACGTACCAGTGTTTATTGACATGCACGACGCCGTAAGGGTCAAGCTTGCGATAGGTAAAGCCGCTGCTACGCGAACGGTAACGTACCTCGAGCCGTTGGCGCTGCTGCACGGCTTCCGATACATCAAGGACTGTGCTACTCCCTATTTGTTCTACTGCCAAGTTTTCTGTAGGTTCGGTTGTAAGCGTTTGGAGAACTGAGTCTATCCGCTCACCGAGTTTTTCGGTGAGGACGTGTTCGAGTCGTCTAAACGCACTCGCGGCGGCCTTGGCAAGCTGAGGATTCCCCATCTGCTGCGTTTGTTTAAGCCCCAGCGCCAACACCAACGCCTCGTCATCGGTAAACCGCACCGCTTGAAGCAGGGCTCCTTTCAATAGTTTGACGCCACCGTTACGTCCAGGCAGTATTTCTAAATCAATATTCAAGTCTTGCAACCGTATCAGATCACGCCGGATGGTGCGTTCACTTACGCCGAAATGTTCTGCCAGTGCTTGAGTCGTCAGCTTCTGTTGACCTTGCAACAGCTCGACGATGGTAAAAAGTCTATCCGTTAGACCGTTCATCTTAAAAAGCATCATAACCAAAGATGGTCCTAAACCCGGTCAGCTCATGTCCGGGTTTGTCGTTATGCTTTTTACGGAGGATAAGCCTCGGAAGGAGAAACTCATGAAACTCAATCCCAACGCTATAGAAGAGTTGCGTTCTCAATTTGACTATGACAAAACGTTACCCCTAAACGTCGAAGAACACGGCACACAAACAAGAAATGGCGTCTCTGCTCTTGACCTAAGCTATGCCAGCCCCATACACGGCAAGGTCAAAGCCTATTGGGTTGCACCGTCTGAGGGAGAAAAGGTTGCGGGTCTACTTTTTGTACATCCAGGGCCAGGAGACCGCACTATTCACCAACGACCTATGTGACTTCGCTACGCTGCGTGCTTAAAACCCCAAAATCTGCTTGGGCGTTCGGCTTCTGCGCCGCCGGACACACCAGTTGCGGCACAGCTACGTCACCGTAATGCCGTAGTCACGTTACAGTCAGGCGTTGTATGCTCGAGCCGGTACCCCGTTATGACCCTCCTTCTACGCCTCGGCTTTCTCTTCATCCTCGCCGGTTTTATTCTTGGTCTCCTGCTGCGCCGTGTCTACCCGGAAAAGACACCTGAGGCCGTCGTCATCTCAGCACTGCCGTGGGCTGTCCACCTGATCTACGCGCTCAGCTGGGCCGTCAGCGTTTACCAAGCAGTCGTCGGCGCGGTTATCTTTGGCGTTTTAGACGTTGCGCTGGCTGCCCTTAGCTTCCGTTTGGGACCGCGTTTTTACCGTCATGATAGACGCCGCGCTGGACTCATACCACTTTTTTTGTTGGCAGGTCACAGCCTCATCTTAGGTATCTGGGTGCTTTTTACCGAGGTCTCGTTCGGGACGCTGCCGAACCTTTACTTCGTCGCTGCGACGCTGTTCGTCTCAGCGGGGCTGTTGACTTACGGGTTGCCGCTGCCTAAGGGGATCGTCAGGCGGCGCTAAACGTTCATCGCTGCAGCGTGTAGACGGTAGTTATGCCGGTCTCAGCCTCGAGACAAGGCGCTGAAGCCCGCGCCTCAACCTGATTCACCGCTCTTGTTTAGCCCTAAAAAGCGCTCGAGAAGGTTTGCCCGCCAGACGGCCCGAACGAGAAAAAACCACACGATCACTAAACCCATCAGACCCAGATTGATCAAAAACGGTTTGACGAAAATACCGAAATAGTACCCCAGCGGGCCGACCGACCAGACGATCCAAAAGAGGACAAAAAGCCCGGCAGCCAGCAGAGCCGGGCGTTTATCCGGGCTGACCTCTTTGCGCCACCCCAAAAAGAAGCGGCTGGGCGGTTCTAGAAACAAGATAATCACGCAGGCGACCCACGAGATGAAGATAGATACGCTTCCTTGGGCCAGTACAGTCGCCACGGTGTTGCGGTACGCCGCGTTCTCAGCCGAAACGCCGGTGTACGACTCGAAGACCTGCCTGGCCCGCGCTGCGTTCACCCCGGTCAGCGGGACATTGAGTAAAAAGTTGTAATCGGCCGTGTAGATACTTACCGCTATCAGCATGGCAATAATGGCAGCCGGAAAGACGAACCGCATCAAAGAACCCAAAAGGTTCGCCTCTAGCTGCTGCGGACGCGCCCACAACGTTAAAAAAAAGGCGGGTACGGCGACCGTAAAGGTGGTCAGCGCCACCTGAGCCGGATCGAAGGGGAAATCAAGCCCGACCATCGTTACCGCGATGATAATGAGGGCGGTCGTAGCGACGCGGGTCAAAAACAGATAGAGCGCGCTAGAGAGCCCACCGATAATCCGCCTACCCTCGTGAAACGCTGGGCGCAGCGCCGCAAACGAATCCTCCAACAAGATCATGTCGGCCACGTTTTGTGCGGCGCTGCTGCCGCTTTGCATGGCAATCCCGAGCGAAGCTTTTTTAAGCGCCAGTACGTCGTTAACCCCGTCGCCCAGCATCGCGACGCGCTTGCCCCGCCTGAGCAGCGCCTCGACGAGTTGGGTTTTTTGCTCCGGGGTGACGCGGCCAAAGATAGTCGCGTCACCTGCAGCCTGAGCAAAGTCGCTTGGACTCATTAAGGCTAATTCCGGGCCGGATACAAGGACCCCTTCAGGAAACCCCACCTGTTTAGCGAGGGCGGCGACCGTCTGCGGGTCGTCCCCGGAGATGACTTTTAGCTCGAGGCCTAACTCTCTAAACGCAGCGAGGGTTTCTTTCGCGTCGGGGCGCAGTTCGTCACGAAAACTGACGAGCAGCAAAGGGATTAGCGGCGGCAACTGCGGCTGCCCCTGTTCGTCGTGCAAATGGGTGACCTCTGGGCTATACGCGAATAGCAAGACGCGCAGACCCTGTCCCGACCAAGCCCCGGCCTGCCGGGAGAGCGGCGACTCGGGGGTGACGGTAGCCGGGGGCAGATAAGGCTCGAGCAGCTCGGGCGCGCCCAGCACGTAGACCCCGCGCCGCGCCGACTGGTCAAAAGCCAGCGCGCTCCACTTGCGGGCAGAGTTAAAGGGCACGTCGGCAACGGTCGGACGGGCTTCGCCCGGGACACCGGCGGCGACAGCTTCACCGGTTTTGTTTTGCGCTGAGCTGCTCCGCACGAAATCGCCGAGTTGGGCTCTAAGCGCCCCTAGCGGCGCGTCGTGGAGTGGGTAGATAGCGTCTAGGACCAGCCGGTTGGCCGTCAACGTGCCGGTTTTGTCCATGCAGACTATATCAACCGTGCCCAGCGACTCGACGGCGTTAATCTGCTGCACCAGCGCCCCTCGCTTGGCTATCGCCGAAGCGCCCAGCGCGTAGGCCACCACGGTCATTAAAAACAGGCCGTACGGGACTTGACCGCTTAGCACGGCGGCAATCTGCACCAGGCGCACGGTCGGTAACCCCTCGAGCAAGCCGGAGAGCAAGATAATAATGCTCATAACGACGACGACCAGCATCACGACCCGGACGACCAGCTCGATCTCGCGTTGCAGCGGCGTCTGCGTCACCTGAAACTGACGCGCTGTCGCGGTGAGGCGATTGGCGAAGCTGTCGGACCCCATCTTTCGGGCTTCAAAGTACCCCGTACCGGTTACGCAAAAACTACCTGAGAAGAGTTCGTCCCCGGCCTCCTTACGGACGAGGTCCGATTCGCCGGTCAGCAGCGACTCGTCAAGCTCGAGCGCGCCGCTCCCAAGCATCACTCCGTCTACCACGATTTGGTCACCCGCACTGACCTTGACAACGTCGCCCCTGACCAGTTCAGCCGGGGCGACGACTTTTTCCCGGCCTTCACGGATCACTGTGACCTTCGGATCGGCGATCAGGGCGATCCGGTCTAGATGGCGCTTCGCCCTGACCTCCTGAGCGGTGCTGATCAGGGCGTTGACGAGACCGATGCCTGCGCTAACCACCGCGTCGTTTACGCGCCCCAAAGCTAACAGGGCGACGCCGATGGCGAACAAGATGGTGTTAAACCAGTTAAACAAGTTCGAGCGGATGATATGCCAGTAGGTACGGCTGGGGCGGATACTGACGTCGTTGCCTTCGCCGCGTCCACGCCGAAGGCTCACCTCACGCTCTGTCAGACCTTGGCTGGGTAGCATGTTCTCCTATTATCGTTACTGAGTTTTGCACCGCGGTGCTCGGCGGTAGAGCTTGGTACCGTGCTTGACACCACAGTACTTGGTCTCACAGTACTTGGCCTCATAAAGCTCGGTATCACAGTACTCTGGATCGTACGCTGAACCCGGCTTACGGCGCTACTGTAAAAGACTCCCGTAGTGATTCTCACGGGGTTGAACTTATAAGCGGGTTGAACTTGTAAGCCCACTTCGGGACCAGACACCCGGTTACAAACCCCCTAGCGCCTCCATCAATCTGTACTTACGTTTGTGCTTTTCGCGTATAGCCGCAATATAAGCCCGCCATTCGGTCTCTCGTCTGCTCGCACCATACGCCGTTTTCGCGTAGCCCAACCAATGTGCGGCGCTGTCGTAATGGTTTGAGCGGCCCCCGTCCATAATCGGCTCGGCCTTCCCGCGTGCAGTGGTGACGACCCACGGCGCGTGCGTGTCCATCACCGCGCTCATCACCTTTTGCAGCAAAGTATCGTCGCTGGAAAACCTCGAGGCTATCCTCACCGCGTCAGCCGCCAAGCCTTCTTTTAGAAAAATATCCGCCGCCGCGTAGCGGTTCGGATAGTCCGCCTGCCGTAAACCTTCGAGGAGTTTCGCCTGAACGCGCGGCCAATCTGCGCCGACGAGCTTTTGCAACGCGTCGTAACGAGGCAAACTCGCTGAGAGTTCAAACTCGATCAGGCTGGCGTCTAGCGTAGCTTGGTAGTTACTCAAACGGCTCGCCAAGTCTTTGGTAAACGAGGCGAGGGCGAGGCGGTCGCTTTGTCCATGATCTGTGCTGAGGAAACCTAACCCAAGCTCCCGCAAGCGGTCGTTTTGCACCGAACTGCGCTGAGTTGTACTTTGCGCTAAACCGTACTGCGCCACCTCTAGAGCTGCTTCAGGATGTGCGTCGGCGAGCCCTTGCGCTACCGAGAGCGCGTCTCGCTCGTTTTTAAGCTGCTCCCGGTACTCGCGCATGACCTGACTCAGTTTTCCCTGCTCCAGCAGCACGCCCAGATACCCCGCGCCCTGGCCGGTCGTTTTGGCAAACGCTAACGCCTCGTCGCTCCGGCCCGTTTCCCGCAGCACCCGCAGACGAATCTCTGAATACGCGTTACCGGGCTCGAGCCGCGCCACCTCAGCGAGCAGTTCTTCGGTCTCTTCGTCCCTGGTCTCAAAGCCCTGGGCCAGCGCGTGCGCCGCCATGCTGAGGCTCGGACTCGTCCATTCGTTGCCGATCTGGTCGTTCCAGGCGAAGACCTCGTAAAGCAGTCGTTTACGCTCGGCGTCGTTTAACGGTAGACCCAAAACGGCTTCGGTCAGACACTTGTCGAATTCGTCAAAAATTCCCTCGTCACTAAAGCCGATGTTGTCGTGCTCATTCATCTCGCTGCTGTTCACTTCGCTGATAAAGGTGTTGATCAGAGCACAAGTGAGCGCCAGCGCGTCCCGGTAAGCCGCGCGTTCTAAAAACGGTTGGAGCTCTGCTATCACCCCGTAGGCTTCGTCATATTCGGGAAAGCCGTCCCAGTCTTGCCCCGCGCTGCGCACCGCCGTCTGCATCAGCTTTTCAAAAAGGTGAGTGTCTACCGTAATCTCAGCGGGAGGCGTGCTGTTCGGCTCCGGGTTGGAGACATGTTTGGCTTGGTTTTTACGGCCTAGTTGCGCTTTTTGCAGATAAAGCTCGAGTTCGTCACTCATCTCCGGGTGAAGCATCAGCAGGTGGTCTAACGCGCCGCGCAGGTCTTTTTCACCTAACGGTTCCAAGAGTTCGCCGACGCTGGCCTCGCTGACGATGTGTTCGGGCCAAAAGTAGTACTCGAGCGCCACCGCCGCGATATGTTTGCAAAGCTCGCCAAAGTTCTCGCCGTAAGGACAGGTGCAGTCGGCGTTCTCGAGGTCATCTTCAGAAAGCGTGAGCGTCACCCGGTAGGGCCGGTTATCGCTGCCCTGCACGCCCGCTGAAACCGTGTTGCTGCGCAGCGTGAGGTTCAAAACTTCGCCGCTCCGCTGATACTGTTGCCCGCGCTCAAAGATGTGCGGCGGGAAGTGCTCGCGGAGCCGTTGCAAGTTGAGGGTGGGCCGTTCCATGCCGTTAAGTTTAGTGGGCGTGATGACGAGCAGATGAGAGTAAGCGTTTTACTTTTTGCTCACCCTGTCGCTGCTAGTTCGGTACAGCTTGAAGCCGAGCAGGTCAACCTACCGCAGACTTATGGGCAACAGCTCGCTATTCCCTAACGTAAAGGCCGCTTAAGGTGAGCAGACAGGGTATAGTTCGCGGGTATGGCGTACAAAGTCCTCGTTACAGATACGATTCAACTCGGCGATAAAACTTACGACAATATCCAGGTGGACTACCGCGAAGGGATTTCGCGGGCTGACCTGATAGAGATCGTTGGCGGCTACGACGCGATCATTACCCGGAGCCGCACGCAAGTAGATGACGCGCTGATTCGCGCTGCAAAGAGCCTCAAGGTCATCGGGCGGGGCGGCGTCGGGGTGGACAATATTGATTTGGAGGCCGCGTCGCGCCGAGGTATCTTGGTCTTAAACGCGCCCGAATCGAACAATGTGTCGGCGGCGGAGCTGGCCATTGCGCTGATGCTCGCGGCGGCGCGGGGTGTCAGCCGGTCGGACAAACAGATTCGTTCGGGGACCTGGGACCGCAAATTTTTGGGCCGTGAAGCGAAAGATGCGACGCTCGGGATCGTCGGGCTCGGGCGGATCGGGTCACTGGTCTCGAGGCGGGCGCAGGGGCTCGGGATGACGGTATTAGCGTATGACCCGTATATCTCTCGGCAACGGGCCGCCGACCTCAAGGTCGAACTTATGGACGATTTAGGCGAGATGCTCTCGCGCTCGAACTTCGTCACCGTGCATACCCCGCTGACCGAAGAGACGCAGGGCATCATCGGGGCGGCAGAGTTGGCGCGGCTGCCGCAGGATGCGGTGGTGGTGAACGCGGCGCGGGGCGGCATCATTGATGAGGCGGCCTTGCTCGAGGCCCTCACTGAAAAACGTCTCTTCGGGGCCGGGTTAGACGTGTATGTGCTCGAGCCCCCCTCACCCGACAACCCCCTGTTAGCCCTCGATAACGTCGTCCTGACCGCACACTTAGGCGCAAACACCGCCGAAGCGCAAGCGCGGGTCGGTGCAGAGATTTTAGAACGCACCGCGCTGGCTCTAAACGGTGACCTCTCGCGCGGCGCAGTCAACGCGCCCGCTTTAGCCCCCGATGTGATGGCGGTGCTGGGGCCGTACCTCAAACTCGGTGAGGCTTTGGGCAAGCTCGTGGCGCAGCTCTCGCTGGGCCGGATGCGCGAGTTGCAAATTGAGTTCTCCGGGACGTTTCCCCGTGACCCCGATCCGGTGGCGATTGCGGTTACCAAAGGGCTGTTAGAACCCATCTTGGACGAAGCGCCCAACTACATCAATGCGCCCTCGATTGCCAAAGAGCGCGACATCCGCGTCTCGAAAGTCACCGCGTCGCGGAGTCGCGGCTACACCTCGCACGTCCACGTCAAACTCACGACCGACGAGGGCAGTTTTAGTGTCGGCGGAACGGTTTTGGGGACAGAACCGCGGATCGTCTCGGTTGACGATTACCCCATCGAACTGCGGCCCGAAGGGACGATGCTCATCTGCACGAACTACGACCGCCCCGGCGCAGTCGGTAAGGTCGGGACGGTTTTGGGGGACGCAGGTGTGAACATCTCCGGGATGCAGCTCTCGAGAGTTGGCGATGACGGCTTTGCGATCTTTGCGCTGGGTCTCGACCATGAGCCGCCGGAGAGTGTGTTAGAGGTGCTGCGCGGTCTGCCGAACGTCTTGGCGAGCCTGACGGTAGTAAGACTTTAATGGTGCGGCGCTGATGGGTTTGAACTGATGGAAGCGAGTTGCGTCAAAATCAAATTGAAACCGGGTTCACTGCTGCGCGTGCGTGAGTGGGCCAACTATATCAGCGCCCATGAAGCTGAGGCGTTAGCAACCCTTGCAGGTGAAAGTATCGTGCTCGAGTCGTTCTTTTTAGATTCGTCCGAGCATGGGGATTATCTGATCGGGTACATCCGGGCCGGAAATCTGGGCCAAGCTGCGGAAGCTGCGAAGGTGTCAACGCACGACGCTGACGCGTATCATCAAGCGTTTCAACAGGAAACCTGGGAAGCGGGCGAGAGGCTCGAGCTGCTCGTTGACCTTAGCCGTGTTGACCTTAGCCGTGTTGACCTTAGCCGTTTGGGGGAGAACTGATGTTTAAGCCCCGCCTTTACGCTCCCGGCCCCGTCGAGGTGCCGCCGCAGGTTTTAGAAGCTGTTTCGCGTCCGGTCGTGCATCACCGCACCCCTGAGTTTAAGGAACTCTTTTTACGGACTCGAGCCAAACTCGCCGAAGTCGCGTGCGTTCCCCGTGACGATGTACTGATCCTGACGGCAAGCGGCACCGCCGGGTTCGAGGCTGGCCTGCTCGCGTGTGTCCCTAAAGGTGCGAAGGTCGCGGGCATCAACGCCGGTAAGTTCGGCGAACGCTGGGTGAAACTGGCGCGGCACTACGGCTTTGAGGTCGCTGAGCTGACCCTGCCGTGGGGACAAGCCGCCGACCCCGAAGCGGTACAGGCTTTTTTGCAAGCTCATCCGGACGTTGCCGCTGTGCTGACGGCGCACTCGGAAACCTCGACGGGTGTGCTGCACGACGTTCAAGCGATAGCCGCAGTCGTCAAAGAAACGGTGCCGGACGCACTCTTTTTAGTTGATACGGTTACAAGTTTGGGCGTGTCCGAGTTGCGGCCGAAAGATTGGGGTTTGGACGGAATATTCTCCGGCAGTCAAAAGGGCCTGATGACCCCGCCGGGGCTCGCGTTCGCGTGGCTGTCCGAGCGGGCGTGGGCACGGTCTGAGAACTTGTTGCCGACCTTTTATCTGGATTTGCGTAAAGAACGCCTTCAGCAGCGCGTGGGACAGACGGCCTATACGCCTGCAGTGGGGTTAGTGGCGGGGCTCGAGGTCGCTCTCGAGATGCTCTTAGCAGAGGGATTAGAAAACGTTTGGAGACGGCGTGAAACGCTCAACCGTGCCGTGTTAGTCGGGGCCGCCGCGCTCGGCTGCAACCCCTACGCGGAGCGTCCGAGTGCCGCGACAGCCGCGCTCTACGCCCCTGAAGGTGTCGCTGCGCCCGAGATTGTCAAGGCTTTAGTGCGCGTGGAATGCGGATTGCGGGGGGTCAAGACGACGCCAAACCGGTGCTCTTTCGCCCCTCGGTCATGGGGTACGCCGACCGTTACGACGCGCTTGTCATCGTCGCGGCGCTCGAGGAGATTTTGCGTGAGTTGGGGCAAGACGTATCACCGGGCCGAGGTTTGACAGCGGCGCTGAATGTCCTCGGTTAGCTGCAAGGTAAAGCGGTGAGCCAGCTTTTACTCGTCAGACACGCACAACCTGAGATTCAGCCGGATGTGCCTAGTAACCGCTGGGCGCTTAACGGGCAGGGGCGACAACAGGCGGTGCATACCGCTGAACAACTCCGGGCGTATCGCCCTGAAATCATCATCACCAGTGAGGAACCCAAAGCTGTTGAAACCGGTAAAATTATTGCTGACGCTTTGGACTTGTCTTGCCGCAGCGCCCCCGGCCTACACGAACACGACCGCACCGGCGTCCCGTTTTTCGATGATATAGCGGAGTTTGAAGCGGCGGTTAAAAGGTTTTTTGAAAACTCGGCTGAGCAGGTATTCGGCGGTGAGAGCGCCGACGATACGAAACAGCGGTTTGTCGGAGCGGTTCAAGAGGTGCTCGAGGCTTACCCTACCCAAACTGTTGCCATCGTTGCACACGGTACGGTCAATACGCTTTTTGCCCAGGCGTTTAACCCGGTAAGTCCGTTTGAGCTGTGGCAGACGTGGCCGCTAGCCGGGTACGCGGTCTTATCGCGTCCTGAGTTTGAGCTGAGCAGGCCCCCTGACGCGTAATATGCTGAGAACGTGAGTGTCATCAAGGCTGTCTTTTTCGATTCAGGCGACACCTTAGTTGATGAAGGTCAGGAGGTCACCAAAGAGGGCGTCGTCGCCGCCGCCGAGCTGATAGACGGCGCGGCGGCAACCGTTCGGGCAGTTAAGGCGTTGGGTTACCCGCTGGCGCTCGTGGCCGACGGCTTAGTCGCCAGTTTCAAAAATGTGCTGGGTCACTATGGGCTTTTCGAGCTGTTTGACGCGGTGGCCATTTCCGAAACGCTGGGCGTAGAAAAACCTCATCCAAAGATGTTTCAGTACGCGCTCTCGCAACTGGGAATTCAAAAGAACGACTACAAAAACGTTTTGATGGTCGGTAACTATCTGGCACGGGACATTGCGGGGGCGAATGCACTGGGTTTGACAAGTGTCTGGCTCGACTGGTCGCCGCGCCGCCCCAAAGTGCCGCAGAGTCAGCTCGAGGTTCCCAACTACACCATTCACGAACCTTTGGAGTTGCTCGAGGTGATTGCCGCTATTGAAGCCCGTAGAGACTCGCAATTTAAGATGCAATGACAACCATGTGCGGCGCGTGGGCGTAAAACCGGCTCCGGTCAAAGTCGCCATAAATTTGAATATGGGTAAAGCCGTTTTGTAAGAGGGCGCGCTCGAGTTCAAACCGGTAGAAATACCGCTGCGTCAGGGTGCTGCGTTGTCGCCGCAACATCCCGGTTGCGTCTGTTCGATCCAAAAAATAGCGCGTCGTAAGGGTCTGGGTATCCGAGTCGTGGGTTTGGAGTAACAACAGGTCAGTATCGCGGTCTAAATGGCTCCATTCGGGCTCGAGCCGCAAGACATTGAGCTCGTTGAAGTTGGGCGTGTAGAGGTCAAAAGCGAAGCGTCCGCCCGGTGCCAGGTGCGCTCTGACCGTCTGCAACGCTGTGTCTTGGTCGGACAAGGTGTAGAGGTGCATCAATGTGTTAAAGGGAGCGATGATGAGGGGAAACTGCCGTTCTAGGCGTGCTGTTCTCATATCGCCCTGGACATAGGTGACGTTCTTCAGGTTCGCTTCTGCCAGACGCTTTTGACCGCGCCGGATCATTTTAGAGGAGGGCTCGAGCGCCACCACCTCATGCCCAGCCCGTGCGAGCGCCGCTGAAACGCGGGCCGTGCCTGCGCCGAGTTCAAGCACCGGGCCGCCGTAATCATCTGCTAAACGGGTGTAAAAGGGGAGGTCGTCGCGGTAGTGCCGGTACTGGAGGTCATACAGCTCGGCTAAAGAGTCATAATTCATACCGGGTTCATACCGGGTTCACACCGGCACGCGGGTCAGGTCGGTGAGGTGACCGCGCCTCAGCCGTAAAACCCGCTCGGCGGCCTCGGCCAACGCCGGACGGTGGGCGACGACGATCACGAGCCGCGTTTTTGCCTGCGCCTTAAGCACCTCGACGAGGACGCGTTCACTCTCAGCGTCTAAGCTGGCGCTCGGTTCGTCTAAGAGCAGCACGTCGGGGTCACGGAGGAGAGCCCTGGCGACGCTCAGCCGCTGCCGTTGTCCTCCTGAAAGCCCTGCACCACTCTCCGCGAGCACCGCGTCCAAACCGCGTTCCCGAACGGTCTCAGCTAGTCCGACGGCTTGCAGTGCAGTCCAAAGCGCCTCGTCGGGGAAAGGTTCGCCGAGCGTCAGATTGTCGCGTAGCGAGGCGCGAAAGAGGAGGGTGTCTTGTGGGACGTAAGCGAGGCGGTGCTGACGTTCGGTTGGCGGATAACGTGACAGGTCGGTTCCGGCCAGTGTGACGGTGCCAGTCGTCGGCGTCAGCAAACCTAAGAGCAGCTTTAAGAGCGTCGTCTTGCCGCCGCCGCTCGGCCCGGTCAGGGCGATAAGGGCGGGGCCGATCAGTTCTAAAGTAAGGTTATCTAAAACGGTTTCATGGTCGTGTCTGAAGGTGACGCTCGAGAGCCTCATCACCGGGGAGCGTGGGGGCGGAGGCTCGAGCGGGGGCAGCGCCGTTTTAGGTTCAGTATCATGCAGTTCCAACAGCCGTGACGCGCCCGCCCGTGCGCTCTGCAGATGCGCGTAAGCTCTCGGTAAAAGCTGGGCGGGCGTTGACAAGAGCGCCAAAAGCGTGACGAACGCGCCGACTTCGCCTAAGCTCATCGCACCGTTTTGCACACTCCGGGTGAGGTACAACAGAAGTCCGGCGAGGGCCGCAAAACCCAGAGCTTGTGCGAGGGGTGTTTGCAGCGCGGCCCAACGAGTACGGCTCGCCTGTGCGTGCGCCGCGCCGAGGTTCGCCGCTTCAAAACGTCCGAGTAGAAACTTTTCTAACCCAAATGTTCGCACGACCTCGAGCTGCGCGAGCCCTTCTTGCAGATGGGCGCTGGTCTCTTCTAACATCCCCTGCGTCTGCAAACTCCGCCGCCGGATAAACCCGCCCGCCCACACGAGCGCCCCCGCCAGCGGCAGCGAGAGGGCGAGCAACAGGAGCGTCGCGCCGGGGTTGACGTAGAGCAGGTACGCAAAACTCAGCGCGAGGGTGAGCGATTCGGCGATGAAGGTACCAAGACCGACCTGAATAAAAGCCTCGACCTGCGACAAATCAGCTAAGACGCGCCCGGTCAGGCCGCCGCTGGTTTTTTGCGCACTGCGTTCCGTCTGACCCAGTAAGATGCGGTAGAGTCCCCGCCGCCACGCCGCCGCTACACGCGCCGCGAGGGTGCCGAACAGTGCATCTTGTGCCCAGAGTGCGATAGCCCCGAGCAGCAGTACGCCGCCGCCGAGCCAGAGCACGCGTGCTAAGGCGTCAAAGTTGCCGCGGACAAATACCTGATCCAACAGCGGCTGGACCAAGAGCGGCGCCACGGCGACCCGGACGAGCGCGTTGACTGCAGCGGCGAGTGCGCCCCAGAGGGTCAGCGCCGTGCGCGGGAAGAGCAGGTTGGGCAGCGTTGCCACGAGGTTATTCTAAAAGGTGGGCGACGAGTTTCGCGGCGGCACCCGGTTTGGGCATGGTCCCCAGCAGCCTCATACGCCGCCGGTTGCGTTCGGGTTCGTCCTCGAGCAACCTCAGAACTTCACTCAACACGCCTTGCAGCGTCAGCGTGCCTTTAAGCTCCACCATTAGCGTTTCGCCGCTCAGGTTGTTCGGCAAACTGACCGGCAGGTGCGGCGCGGCCAAGAGCACCGCGCGGCGTTTTAAGCTGGGGCCGACGAGCGGCAAGAGTGAGAGCCAGTGTCCGGGACCCTCGAGCGGGATCACTTCGGGTTTGTTGAGGGGTAAAAGCACCACCGACGGGACGCCCGCGATGCCAAGTTCTAAGGTGTTGGTACCGGGAATCGTTACGGCGAGGTCGGCAGCCCGCATATGGGCGTAACGGGTGGACTCGGGGATGAGCTCGAGCCTCGCCCCACCCGGCGTAAAGACCACGTTTTCATCCCTTTTTCCGGCAATCCCCCCCAGCGTGTCTTTTTCAGCCCCGGCAATGCCCTGCGCTAAAGCCTCTTCGCTCAGCAACCGGCTGACCGGCCAGACGAAGCGGGCGTCTGGGTAGTGCGTATAGAGGGCGTCGGCGAGCGCCAGCATAAACGGAATGATGTGAACGGCGAAACCGTCTCTCGAGCCGCACATCATCACGATATGGGGTGAACCGGGCTCTGCTACCGGTTCGCTCAGCTCAACCGCGTCGGCCACGAGGTTACCGACGATTTCCGTGCGGCTTCCCGGCGCACCCAAAAGCCGCGCCCGCTGTGCGGTACGCGGCGAGTCCACAAAGAGCGCCTGCAGTTTGGTGTGCCAGTACGGGACGAACGAGTAGCGGTAAGCCGGGGCGCGCAGCCGCGCTGCAAGTTGCAAGGCCAACCCCGCGCTGCCGCCGAGCCCAAGGAGCGCGGCTGCCCCCTGATGTGCTACCGGGCCAAACGCCGACCGGTTGCCCGCCAGCAAGCCCAAAAAATCTTTCGGACTTGTGACTCTGTCGGCTCCAAAGGTCTCGGCGATCTTCGTTTCGTGGCCGCTGGCAAATTGACACGGAATCAGGCTGATACTCACGCGCCGCTCGGGGGCCTGCCGCCGCAGTTCAGCGAGGACCGGGCGCACCCAGGTGTAGAGTTCGCCGGGGCCGTTACTGACTAATACGATGTCGTTCGCAGTGTTGTTCTCGGTATTGTTCACAGTGTCGTGAGAGGTCACCATACAGCTACCATATAGTTGTCACAGGCTCAGATAAACGAAGAGAGCCCACGCTTAGAAGCGTCTCTAAAGGAGAGCATCAGCTGCACATCATCACTTAAGAGCGCGAGCTCTTCTAACAGCGCCCAGTCGCGGCGGCGAAAGGCGCGGATGGCCCGTTCCAGGTCGCGGTAACGCGCGTCACTGACGCCGCGCCGCTTGAGGCCGACCCGGTTGAGGCGGTAGTGCCGCGCCGGATTGCCCCGAGCCATGCTGTAGGGCAGGACGTCCCGGTTTGCCGCGCTGCCCGCGCCGAGCATCGCATAGGCTCCGATACAGCCATGTTGATGGACGATGGCCGTTGACCCGAGCACCGCGTAGTCGCCGACCTGTGCGTACCCGCCGAGTTGAACTTGCGTCGTCAAGACGCAGCCCCGCCCGACCTGAACGTTGTGCGACACGTGAACCGAAGACATGACTAGGGTGTCTGCGCCGACTCTGGTTTCATGACCTTCGCCACTCGCCCGGTGAACGGTGACGAACTCACGCAGCGTCACGCGCTCGTCCAAGACAGCAAAACTCGGCTCGCCGCGAAACGCACTGTCCATCGGCTCACCGCCGACGACGGCGTAGGGTCCGACACGGCACCCGGCTCCGACGCGGCTCCCAGGATGGAGCACACTGCCGGTCTGAATGACCGCGCCGTCACCGACCCGGACTCCCGCTTCGATCACGGCAAATGGCCCGACCATACACCCCTCACCGAGTTCGGCGCTCGCTGCGACGACCGCTGAAGGATGAACGGTCGCTGCAACGGTCATGCAGCAAAAACAAACGACAAGATCGCTTCGGCTGCAACCTCATCACCGACGAGGGCCTGGGCTTCAACTCGGCATAACCGGCGGCGAAAGAGCACGATGGTTCCGGTCAGCCGCAACACGTCACCGGGCACGACCTTGCGCTTAAACTTGGCTCCGTCTACCCCGGCGAGGTAACCGATTTGCGGCTCGGCGTCCGGCCCGGTCCAGCCTTCACGGACGGCTAAGCCGACCGCCGACGCCTGCGCGAGCGCCTCTAAAATCAACACCCCCGGCATCACCGGCTCGCCTGGGAAGTGGCCCTGAAAATACGGTTCGTTAAACGAGACGTTCTTACGGCATTCAAACGCGTCACCGTGTTGCGAGACGAAGGCGTCTACCAGCAAAAAAGGGTAGCGGTGCGGGAGCAGCGTGCGTAAGTCGAGTGGGTCTAAAGGGGTGCTTAGGCTGGGGCTCGAGCCAGTACTCATACCGGCACCGTCTGCCGGAGCTGGTTTTGCACGTGCAACTCGGTGACGAGCTGCGTCGCAAGCTGCAGCGCCCGCACATCGTCGTCTAAGGTACCGATTGGTGGCGTGTTGCGGCGGATACGGGCAAGAAAATGCTCTAACTCGCGCCGTAACGGATTATCTTCATGCACAATCACGCGGTCCATCTGGATTTCAGAGTGCCCGGTCGTGTGGCCGCTACTCTCAGTTACGGGCCGGTAAACCGAAACTTCAGTGTGCGGCTCTTTGCCGAAGTCTACCCGGAGCGTCTGCTTCCTTTCAGCGATGACCAGCGTGCGTTCGGCGTCGGGGGCGACCCGTGAGGCCAAAAATCGGGCGATACAGCCGTTTTGAAAGGTGATCTGCGCGGCGGCGATGTCTTCATGACCGGTGCCGCTCAAGATGTGCCCGGAGACGTGCACGCTCCTAATCGGATGCGGCACGATGCCCAGCACGATGTCAATATCGTGAATCATCAGGTCTAAAATAACGCCGACATCTTGAATCCGGGCGTTGGGCGTCAGCCGCCGCGCTTCGATCAAGTAGGGTTCGCTGATACGCTCGCCTAAAAGTTCAACAGCTTGATAAAAGCGGGTGATATGCCCGACTTGTAAGATCAGACTCCGGGCGCGGCTCAGTGCGGCCATCCGCTCGGCTTGAGCAACGCTGCTGGCGACCGGTTTTTCGACCATCACGTGAACATCGGCGTGTAAGAGCTGCTCAGTCACGGAGCAGTGATGGCTGGTCGGTGCGGCGACGCTCGCGGCGTCAAGTGTTTTTGCGGTTAACAGTGAGGCCACGTCGGGATAGGTGGCGACGGCAAAGCGTTGCGCAGCTTCGGCGCGGCGCTCTTCGCTCGGGTCAACGACGGCGACGAGGTCGGTATGCGGCAGCGCGGCGTAAACGCCCGCGTGATTTTTACCCATCACCCCAAAACCAACGACGGCGACGCGGAGGCGTTTCATACGGTACCTGCCCCCGTACTCTCGTTAAAATTGAAATGCCTTTTGGGTGGGCTGCAAGTTGTGGTCAAGGTAACTCCCCGGCTTCACCCGCAGGCGAAGGCTCGAGTGAGAGTAACATAGCTTCACCTAACATGGCCCGCGCGAACCCGACATGGGCGCTGTGTGAGCCCCGAATGACCTCGAGCCGCCCCACCACAGGCCGTCCGAGCAGATAAAAGTCCCCGAGCGCGTCGAGCGCCTTATGGCGAACCGGTTCGTCGGGCGTACGGAGCTGCGTCATCGGCCCCTCGTCGCCGTAAACGACCGCGTTGTCTAAGCTTGCAGCGGTTGCCAAACCGTGCTCGCGCAGCTGCTCGAGATCGCTTAAAAAGCCGAACGTCCGAGCGTGCAGGAGTGTTTCATACGCCTCCGGCCCCCCACACCACCGCTGCTGCCCGATGGCGGGGTGGGCGAACGCGATTTCAGCGCAGAGTTCGGGTCTGCCGGGTAGGGCGCGGCCGCGCGTTTCGCCTTGCTGGAAGCTGAACTCGTGACCGACGACAAACCCCGGTGGTGCAGGTGGCGGTGCGCCGAGGGCGTCTAACAGGTCTAACCAGGGCGCAGCAGAACCGTCTAAAATCGGCACTTCGTCGGCGGATACCTCGATCACTAGACCCTCCCACCAACCGCGCACCGCGAGCGCCGCTAACAGGTGCTCGACCATCAAAACCTGATACCCGCCCCGGCCCAGCGTCGTACTGCGGTTCGTCTCGGTGACGTACTCGAGCCGCGCCGGAATCTCCTCTTTGCCGCGCCGAAACCGCACCCCGCCCGCCGCCCGGTGCAGATGCACCCACGACGGCGCACCGGTGTGGAGGCCGTACCCGCTAATCACGCCCTTCGCTCCCCTTTTCGGAAGGTTTCTGGCTTCTGATGTCCCCTTTAAGATAATCCCAGATGGCCTCTAACCTACCCAGCAAATATAGCTCACGCACCCAGCGGCGGTGGGGCCGCGCCGGATAGCCTGCCCAGGTCTCGCCTGCCGGAACGCTTTTGAGGACGCTCGAGCCCCCCGCAACCCTGACCCCGTCGCCGAGCTGAACATGGTCGGTGACACCGACCTGCCCCCCCAGCACGACGCCGCGCCCGAGCACCGTGCTCCCGCCGACCGCCGACGCGCCTGCGATTACACAGTCCGGCCCTATCACCACGTTATGCCCAATCTGACAGAGGTTGTCAATTTTGCTCCGTGCGCCGATACGGGTTTCTGCGAGTGTCCCACGGTCAATACAGCTGTTCGCCCCGACCTCGACGTCAGCTTCCAACACGGCCGTCCCGTGATGATAGATTTTGAGCGCACCTTGCGGCCCGAAGGCGTAACCAAAGCCGTCGCCGCCGACCACGACGCCGCTGTGCAAGATGACCCGCGCCCCAAGCTGGACCCCCGGATAGAGCGTAACGTTGGCGTGGAGCAGCGTTGCCTCACCGACCAAGGCACCTTCACCGACGACGCACCCCGCTCCGATACGGCAACCGTCACCTAGCTGAACGCCTGCGCCGATTACGGTCCCCGCCCCGATACTGACCCCTTCACCGAGCACGGCGTCCGGGTGAACGACGGCTGTTGCTGCGATAGTCGCCTTGGGCGTGGGAGGCGCGAAGATGGCCGTCAGCTTTGCGAACGCGAACCGGGTGTCGGGTACGGTGATAACCGGGCAAAAGACGGAACCCAGCCTTTCCGCGCCAGCCTCCGGTACGACAAGCGCACCCAAAAATTGTGTCACACGTTCCGAATCCTCACGGGTTTGAAACGCCTGAACTTCTTCGGCGGACAAGACGACGACGCTGCCGGACAGAGGTGAGTCGTTCAGAGTGCTGGACGCAACCAGCGCGGTAATGGCGCGGTTTTCTCCGACGAGTTGACCGCCGAGCTGCGCGGCTAAGGTGGCCGCGTCGCCCAAGTTTTTTGCGCCTGGGGCGGGTTGGACGACCGTATCTGTGGCAGTGTCCGGCACCGTCTCTGTCATGGACGCTCCAGCATAGGCGTAAAAACGTCCGTAAAACCTAGATTGAGGCTCGGCTCGAGCGGCGGTTCCTCGAGCGGACCTTCTCGAGGCTCCGTCTGGGGCAAATCAGGCGCGACTTCGGGCGCTCCCGGTTCGTCACCCGGTTTCGTCCCCGGTTTTTGGGGTTTAGCCGCAGGTTTTGGACCCCGCACCTTTAGGTCTACCACTTCACTTCCCGAGACCAGGTACGGCAAACTGAGCCGCGTCAAAAGCCGGGGTTCACCGTCAATCCTGGCCTCGACGACGAGTTCACTCGCCTGCACGTTGGTCTCGAGCCCCGCTAAGAGCTCGGCAAACGACAGCAGCGGGCGCTGTTCTTCGCCGTCCGCTGGAGTTGCGCCGCCGCGCACCGTCAGCGTCACCGCGCCGCGTAAGCTGGGCGGCAGCCGCACTTTGACGCGCTCAACTACCGGGTCCGCACGGTAGGGTTGCAGCCGCACATTTAAGAAGAGTGTCGCCGCCGCCTTGAGCGTTTTTCGCTCCGGGACAACCTTAACGAGTTCAGCGCCCTGCTGCGACCTGTTGTACGAGATGCTCATAGAGACGCGCTCAACCTCGGCGGCCCGAAACGGATTGTCGGCAAAAATGGCCAGAGGTTCAGCGGCAAGCTGAGCGGCGGCAAAAGCTACATCGTCGGGGGAGGCAGTCTGCTCGAGTGCCCGCACCCGTCGCCCTCCCTTAAGGGTAAGGTCCCAGGCCAGCTCAGCGGTGCCGCTCCGCCGCGCCTCTAACAGTTCATCAAACGCTTGCAACGTCGCCGAGGCGAGGAGCGGCGCGTAGAGACGTTCGTCTTCGGTCACCTCGAAGCGTTTTTTAAGTGCGCCCGCGTCGCCGCTAAAGTTGAGCGTGACCGGGATGAACTTAGGTGCTTGGCCCAGCCTGCCACTAATTGCGTAGGGCCGGTCTTGGGTGACGCTGCCGAGCACGCGCCTGCCGCTGTCGGCGAGCTTAAACGGGGTGGTGCGGCTCGGTACGAGCGCCGTCACATACGCGGGCGCGAGCGCAAACGACGCCGGGCCGCCGCCCAAGAGCGGATGCCCGAACGCCCAAAACGCGCCGTCTTCGGTGAGTGTCAGCGTCCCGACCGCTGCCACCGTGACGTCTCCCCGGACGAGCTGTACGCTGATGGCGCTCCCCGGTTGAAGGACGAACGCTTTATCCTGCTTGGCGTACCCGTTTTGGCTGTATCCGCCCGTCGGGAGGGTGAGGGGCTCGAGCCCGTCGGCTAACAGCGGCCCTAAAAACGTACTCGCCCGCTCCGACACCCCCGAGAGGAGTAACGGGGTGCGGACAGGCGCGGCGTCCCTAAAGTTGACCCTCGGGCCGAATGCGGCGGCTTGTAGGCGCTCGCCGCTCCGTGGGTCGGTGCGGCGCATCGTTGCAACCGGAGTCACGAGACCCAGACCACCGGTGCTCTCGGGAAAGGTAAAGCTGATGGCACCTAACAGTGCGTCTTTGCCCTTAAACTGCAGATAAACCGGGCTGCCGCTCATCCCCGAGGCGATGCCCCCGGCCTCTTCAATAACCCGGCCGCTGGCCCGTACCAGCACCAGCGGAAAACCTGCCCCGGCGTCGTACTGCAGCGCCAAAACCTCGACCTTAAAACGTTCGATACGGTTTCCTGCCACAGCGGTCAGGGCGTACCCGGTCTGACCGGCGCTCAGCGCCGTAAGCGGGAATGTCGGGGTTGCAGCGTAGGCGACGCTGACACCAAAAATACCCAGTAACAACGCCCCGAAAGCGCCCGCTTTGTGGGCGCTGAAGCTGGCCCAAATCAAATTGAGGGTAATAAGGGGGAGTTTCATAGCGGTAGAAGATAAAGAATCATAACGGAGTCGGGCAACTACCTTTCGGGTCGGGACGATCTACCTGGCTTGCTCGAGCACAAGGTCTAGCTGTTCGGTGAGCGCGAGCGCCTTGCCGGTACCCAGCACCGTAGCGTCGGAGGCGTTTTCGGCGACTCTGGCGCGAATACCGGTCGTCTCTTGTAAAAGCTCGGCTAAGTTGGCGATGGGGGCGCTGCCTCCGGTCAACACCATGCCTGTATCAATCACGTCTGCGACCAGTTCGGGCGGCGCGGCTTCTAACACCCGCTGGACCCCGGCGGCGAGCTTCTCGAGCGGGTCGCGCAGAGCCTGGGCTACTTCGTCAGCGGTGACCACAACCTCTTTAACCACGCTGCTGGCGAGGTCGCGTCCACGAACCTCGAAGCTGTCGGTTCGTTCAAGACCGACGCCGACTTGCGCCGTGCCGACGCGCAGCTTGATCTCCTCGGCGCTCCGGTCACCGATCAGCACATTTTGCTGCTGCCGGACAAACCGCACAATCGCCTCGTCAAATTCGTTGCCGGCCAGCCGTAACGATTCGCCCACCACGACGCCGCCCAAACTGATGATAGCCACGTCCGCCGTACCGCCGCCGACGTCTACGACCAGCGAGCCGGTCGGTTCGGTTACGGGCAACCCGGCACCGAGCGCGGCCGCGAGCGGCGTTTCGATAAGCTGAACACGCTTTGCGCCGGTGTCGCGGACCGTTTGTAACACGTTCCTTTTGTCGGCGTCGGTGACGCCGCCGGGAACACAGAGCAAGATGTGTTGCCCCAGCAAGCGGCTCGGCCCGGTTTTTACGCGGCTAAAAAGCGCCTGTAGCAGCTCTTTAGTGAGCGCGTGGTCGGCAATAATGCCGTCTTGCAGCGGCCTCACCACTACAGTATTGCCGGGGTCACGGCCGAGCCGCCGGTAGGCGTCGTCACCGACGGCTTGCACCTCGCCGGTTTTAGCGAGAGCGACGACTGCAGGTTCGCGGAGGACGATTTTGCCTCCGGCGCAGATGCGCACCGTCGTCGTACCCAGATCAACGCCGAGTTCTTGGGGTTTAAGCTGAGGTCTAAAGCGGGCGCTCATACTTTTTCCAGACGGGCGTATACCAGAGGGACATAAGCGGTGGGGTCAGCGCAGAAGTTACGGTCATCACGGTGAGGTGCAGTATACCCTGCGCACTAAAACCCTGCGCACTAGAACCTTGCGCACTAGAACCTTGCGCACTAGAACCTTGCGCACTAGAACCTTGCGCACTAGAACCTTGCGCACCAAAGTCAGACCTCATCCGGGTTAGGGCTCGAGTCCACTCAGCCGCTACATAAAATCCTGCTTAGTACACGGCAAAAAACAGTTTTACGAGTCTGGAACGGGCTGTTGAGCCCTCTGAAAAGTAGCGTTCATGTCTCCCTAGATTGCTGTCTAGGACGATCTTTAAGGCGATCTACCGAGTCATGCTCAGGCAGACAAACATCTTCTTGTCTAGCTTATGCAACAAAGCACGTTCTGGATAAAGTTGCTAAAAAATTGTCGTGTACTTAGAACCCTGTACAAATCGGGGTTCGGCAGTCGCTTAAAGACAAATAAAGACAAAGCAGTCGCTTAGAGATAGATAGGTGAAACGGTGCTTGTGCCCGCCTCGGCACCTCGTCCAGCGTACTGTTCGGCGCATCGGGCGAGATAACTCGCAGCCGGGGGTACCCCTTCAAAATAGGGGAAATCCGAGTTTTGGGCCAGGTTTTGCGCTGCCGTCCGCTCGAGCTTTTTAAGCTCCCCCTCTTGCACTAGTCTGCCCGCTTGCCAGCCAAAGACACCGGCATAAACGTTGTCCCGGCGGGCGTCTAACGCGACGACGCCGCGCGGCTCGTACGCGCCTAACACACCGGCAGCCATCGCTGCCAAGGTGCTTTCGCCGCGCACAGGAACGCCTAAACCTCGCGCAATCCCTTTAGCCGCCGCGACGCCGACCCGCAACCCGGTATACGAGCCCGGTCCGACGCCGACGCCGACACCCTCGAGGTGCGCCGGGGTTAGCTCGGCCTCTTTTAGAAGGTCGCTTAGCGCGGCCGGTAGCCGCGCTGCATGGTCACGGCCCACGGTTTCACAGCTCGAGGCGAGCAGACCATCCCTATAAAGTGCGAGTGCCAGGTAAGGCGTAGAACAGTCCACACCGAGATAAGCCATAGCTTTAAGCATAGCGTTAAAAGAGGACTTGATCGCCTTGGGTTACGGCGGCGCGGCGCGCGCTGCCGGTCAGCGACAACTGCACGACCAGCGCGTCCGGAAACGTCTTTAACAAACCTTTGCCCCACTCGACCGCAACGAGCCGTGCGCGGGCCAGATAATCTTCCAAACCCAGTTCAAAAAGTGCCTCCGTGCCCTCTAAACGGTAAGCGTCAATATGAACGAGCACGCCCTCAGGCGTCGGGTATTCGTGGATGAGCGTATAGGTAGGACTGCTGATCTGTGCGCTACTCCCGAGGGCGCGTCCGAGCGCCTGGACCAGCGCCGTTTTGCCCGCGCCGAGAGGCCCTAGCAAGATGAGCAGCGATCCGGGCGGTGCGTGGCGGACGAGTTCGTGAGCGAGTCTTTGCGTGTCTGCGAGTGAGCCGAGCGTGGCCATACCCTTATTATGTGCAGGTCGTATGCAGGTTTGCAGCGGTTTAAGAAGGTGTAGCGACCGGCTCGAGGAGCCGGGTCAGTTCGGGCAGTGCGCCCGCGACGGACTTTCGCGCCACGCCGAGCCAGCCCGGAGCGTAGGTCACAAGGGCGAGGCTATGGGCGCGGGACAACCAAAAAATCAGCAGCGTGTACCCTTCGGTTTCAACCGTCAGGGTCGCGGTGTGGCTGAGCTCTAACCCCTTGCCCAAAGTATCGGCCCGGCGTTTGCTCAGGCGCACGGCTCGCTGCAGCGTTTTGGTTTCGGTCGGCAAAGCTCCTGAAACGAGCGTGGCGGCGTGGTCGGCGAAAAGGGCGAGTCCGGTGACGCCTTCTTGCGCTGCTTGACGCTCGAGCCATCCCTGCACTGTACCGGCCCCGTGCGGTGGGATGGGCAGTTCTGAAAGCTGAGCAGCCTTCTGCTCGAGTCCTGTATCTTCTGGTCCTTCATCTTCTAGCTCTACCTTTTCTAATTTCTGCGCTGAGGTCGCGGGTTTGGTGGGCGCAGCGAAAAAATCAAAGCCGCCCAGCAGGTCATCTAACGAATCGTTGCCAGCCAGTAGCTGCGACGCGACGGCGCGCGTCGCTTCGGCCTCTCTTTGCAAGCTCGAGATCAGCGTCTCGGTGTCTTGCAACTGTGTCTCGAGCTTCGCCTGCTGTTTGGGCGACTGCGCTGCAAATTGTGCTGCGGCGTGGAGTGACCGGCGGGGCGCAGTCAGCGTCCTGAGTTGCCCGCGCAGCGTCAGCGCCGCGTCGGAATTAAGGCTCGAGAGGGACGCGGCGGCGTCTTGCACCGCGCGTAGGCGCGTTTCAAAGCTTTCGGCACTTCGCTGCTGTTCGGCTTTAGCTGCTCCTAAGAGCGCCCAACCCGCCTCTAACTCAGGGAGCGTACGGCCCGCCTCGAGCGTTTCCCTTACGCCGACCAAAAAGGCCGCCAACGCGCGGCCCGGTTCGTTGGGGACAGCGCGGTAATCGGCGGCGTCCGTCTCGAGGCGGTGAAAGTCGGCGAGCTGCGCAGAACCTGAGTCGCTCCCACGTAAGAGGTCACGAATCCTAATGACGTCGGCCGCGGGCGGGAGCATCTTGTCTAAAACTTTGAGCGAGAGTGCCAGCAGCTGCCCGAGTTCGGACTCAGCGCCACCAAGCTGGTCGTTAAGCGCCCCGAACTCCGCTTGCAATTCCCTTCTCAAAGCTTCGCGCCGCGCTTCCAGCTCGCTACGAAAGGTCTTTAAGGTTTCGCCTAACAGGGTGCCGCCGTCAACCTGCTTTTGCAACTCGGTAAGTTTTTCGGCAAGGGTGGGCTCGAGATTTAGCAGCGTGCTGAAGGTGTTGGGGAGCGCCCGCAGTTCCCGCGCCTCTTCGCCCAAAATTCTGAGCTTTTCAGCGCGCAGGTCACCGGCTAACTGATGCGCCCGCTCGACCTCGGCCGGAACGCGCTGCTGCGCCTCTTGTGCGCCCCGAATCAGCTCTAAAAGCCCGCTAAGACGCCGCACTTTGGGGCTTTTAAGCATACTGTGCTCTTGCCAGGTGGTTTCTAACAGGGCCAGTTCCCGCGCCTGCACCGAAAGCTGGTCATTTAACTTCTGCTGCAAGACCCCGAGTTGAACCCCAGCCGCCGCAATCAGCTCAGCGGCGCTGCGGCCCGCTGCGTGTTCGTTTTCGATCAGCGAGAGCTGAGCCCGCAACTTTTGCGTTTCGCTCCACTCGAAGTAGATATTAAACGGTTTGGCGGCGGCCTGTAACAGCCCGATCTGCCGAGCTTGCGTGCTCATCGTAAGCGCCTTGGCTGACCCCGCCGCGGCTTCGATAAGCCGCCCTGAAATCCCTTGCGCCGTCTCTTTGGCTTTGACTTCGCCGAGTGAAGACGTCAGGCGCGGCAGTACCCGGTTTTGCAAGATGGCTTCGGCGTCTTGTAAGGTAAGCGTCTCTGCAGTTTTTCCGGCGCTCGCCAGTCCTTCGTGCAGCGCCTGCGACACGAGTCTAGGAGAGAGCACCGCCTCGAGTTCACGAACCGCTGCTTTATAAAGGGCGTTCGCCATACCTTAGAAGTCGTCGTCCCAGTTGAGGGTACCCGTCGTCAGGGGTGACGACCGGGTAGCTTGGGTAGGTTGCGGCGTAGCGGTGGGTGTAGGCTCTGCCCGAGTCGGTTCGTACTCGGCGTGTGGGTCGCTGTCTGCTAGCTTCTGATTTGCGCGGGCCGGGGCAGTGCTTCTACTGAGTGCAAGGCAGAGCACCGCTGCGGCAGTCAGCAGCGTCCAGGCAAGTTGCATGACCGGGTTGATGAAGAGCGAATAAGCTGCTGCTTGCCTTAGGAGTGGTTGGTTAGTGAGCGGCACTAAAAATCCGGCGAGCGCGACGAGCCCTTCAGCAATCGCCGGTAACAGTAGCAGCGCGAGCGCCGCATCTCGCCACGGCGAAACGCTCACGGCAAATAGCAGCCGGACGAGTCCGATTAAAGCGAGAAAGCCCGCCACCATCAAGAAAATGGTGTAGCGTTCCGGCGTTAAAAAGGGAAGTGCCGTGATCGTCTCAGGTTGAACTGTGCCGTTTTGAACCGTGCTGTCTTGAAAATCAGGTTGAACCGCGTTGTCTTGAAGATCAGATTGAACCGGATCACCCGGCAACGCTGTGGTGGGCGCGTCTGCGGTACCGCTCGCAAGGTCTTCGGTCATGGCTGCACCGGTGATGGTCGGTACAAACGGCTCGGTAGCCGGATCGGTCGTAGTGGCAGGTGTGCTGGTGGGTGTACTGGTAGCCGTGTTAGCAGCTACGTCGGCTGAACCGGTCGCGGCGCTCTCTGCGGCTGGGATGGGGCTCTGCGCCGCTGTTTGCGCCGCCGAGTTCTGACCAGCACTATTTTGACCCGTATTATCCTGCGTAGCACCTGTGTTCGCTCCAACACGTTCGGCTCTGTGGGCAAAACCGGCCAGCTGCGCCTTGAGCAAGGTAACGCCCTGTTCGGTGGGCTGCTCGGTGACGAGCGCCCGAATCGTTCCGACCACGGTGTCGCGCGTTTCCGGGGGCAGCCTCGGTGAATCTTGTACGAGGAAAATATAGCCGTACACCTGCGCGAGTGTCCGGTAGCGGCTGCCTAGATCGCCGCCGAACCCGGCCAGCTGAGCGAGGCCGCGCTTCGCTAGCCGCGCTTCAAAGGCACCCTGCAGTTCACGCTGCGACGTACCCTTAAACCGGGCGTTCGCCAACCCTAAATCCTGACCCAGCATGTTTAAGAGGTTTCGCGCAGTTGCGGCGTCGCCACCAGCCGCGTCACGGAGGGCCTGCTGATAGACGGCTCGACCAAAACCGCCTTGCAGCACCGCTGCTTGAACCTGCAGGTCGGTTTCGCTCTGATTGACGATGGCCTCTTCCGCGCGGCTAAAAGTCTCTTGCAGGCCGCTGCGTAGGGCGGGCTCGAGCGCCTGTCCCAGCGGTGCAAAGGCGGTTTCGGCTTTTCTGAGCGCGTCCAAACTCTCGACTTGGTCGGTTGAAAACGCCGCGACGCTCTCTTTTAGCGCCGTGGCCGCGTTTTGATACTCGTTTAAGAGGGACTGGGCGAGGCTCGAGCCCAACCCGAGCAGGCACAGGGTGGCTAACGTCGTAAGTAACAGTTGGGGACGTTTTGTCGGGGGTTTCATCAAGGGCTCCTTAGGAGTTTCGCCCCGGAGGGTAGAGTAGCCATAACCGAGTACCGAAGCCGGTCTTTGGGCGCGTTTTAGAGAACTTGCCAGAGCTGCTCTAAAGACCGGTTTGAATAGCCCAGCATACTGCCGAGTAGGGCGTCCAGGTGTGAAATATCAGCTAGTAACCGTTTGGATCGGCGTCTCTGCTTGCGTCGGCATTCTTACTATCTTGCTACGCTACGCCGTGTTACATTTTCCCATGCCGTTTGCATTTCTGGCCTTTTCACCCTGCAGTCACCCCCATAGTCATCAAGGTTGTAACCGCTGTTTGCGCCGTCAGCCGTATCTTTGTGTTTATTAGTGCTTACAGCGTCCTCTTTAGGTGGCGTAGACGCCCGTACGGATCCCGATGCCCGCTGATGTAACCGGTGCGCCCACCCCGGCTGAGCGCCCCGGTATTTTGTTTGTCATGACCGGCGCGTCGGGCGTCGGGAAAGATACGATTCGGCAGGCAGCTCTGCCGAACGTTGACCTCTACTTTTCCATCTCGGCGACGACGCGGGGCCGCCGTCCCGGTGAAACGCACGGCAAACAGTACTTTTTTTACGAAAAAGAGGCGTTTCAAACGCTGCTCGCCGAGGACGCGCTGTTAGAGTACGCCGAATACGTCGGCGACTTTTACGGGACGCCGGTAGAGCCGGTGCAAACTGCACTGGCAGGGGGCCGAGACGTGCTTTTAGAGCTCGAGCTCGTCGGTGCTAGACAGGTCAAACAAAGGCTACCCAACGCGGTGATGATCTTTATCGCGCCGCCAAGTTTGAGCGAGCTCGAGCGCCGTTTGCGCGGGCGCGGGACCGACTCCGAAAGCCGGATTCAAAAACGTCTCGCCCGCGCTCGTGAAGAGATTCGCGCCGTTCAAGAGTTTGATTACGTGGTCGTTAATGACACCTTGCCGACGGCAGTCCGCGATTTTTGCAGTATTATCTACGCTGAGCGTGCTCGCACGTCACTTTTGAGTCGGCGCGAGATCGCCAACTTTTTGCGTGAACTGTAACGCTTTGTCGCGGCTAGGACGCAGCAGAGCTAAACTAAGGAGACAACCATGGCCCAAGAAGGCTTCGATACCCTGATGGCTTTAACCGAGTCGCGTTACCGGCTTTCGATGGTGACCGCGCGCCGCGCCGCGCAGCTCAAGCTTGGGATTCCGACGGTTTTACCCAAAGACGAAACCCCGCACACCTGCAACACCGTGACGATTGCGATGAAAGAGCTCGAGGAGGGTGCGGGCGTCCGCTGGGGCGACGACCTCCCGAGTACCGACGAACTTCGGACGCTTATCGAACGCGAACGCCGCGAAGAACCGAGCAGCTACAGCGTCTCACGCCGCCCCCGTGACGAGGACGACGACTAACCGGTCGTTGCTGAGCTCCCAAAGCTGACACAGGTCTTGCTCTTGTTGTAGAAGTCGGAAGCGCCGAGCAGTTGACGCACCACGGCATTACAGCTATCGGCCCACAAAACTGAGTGAAGTGTACGAGGTTAACCATATGGGCAGCTGGCAACAATCCTCACCCCACTTTTGTCTGCTGATATTCCGGTGCGGTTAATCGTCGCCGCGTCAGGGGGCGTAGCCGCTCTCAAAACGCCGTCTCTTTTACGGCGGCTTGCGGAAGCCGGTCACGAAGTGCGCGCCGCTGCCACCGACGACGCGCTGCACTTTGTCACCAAGCTCTCGCTCGCGGTTGCAGCGGGCGCTGAGGTTTTCGACCGCGCCGCTTGGTTTACGCCGGACGGTGAAGCTCGTCACATCTCGTGGGCACGTTGGGCTGACGCGCTTGTAGTCGCCCCGGCAACCGCCGACGCGCTCGCCAGCGCCGCGACCGGCCGCGCCGACGACGTGGTTTCGGCGCTCATTTTGGCAGGTGTTCCGCAGGTCGTTTGGGTTCCGGCGATGAACACGGCGATGTGGCAGCATCCACTTGTAAAACGCAACCTCGAGACCTTAAAAGCCATTGGTCATCACCTTGTCGAGCCTGCGACCGGTGCGCTGGCGGCCCAGGGTGAAGGCACAGGCGTCGGGCGGCTGCCTGAACCTGAAACCATCGTGTCGCTTCTTCCCGGACTGCTCGGCCCGCACGACCTGAAGGGTCGCCGGGTGCTCGTATCAGCGGGGCCGACCCGTGAATACCTCGACCCGGTGCGTTACCTGTCGAATCCGTCGTCCGGCAAGATGGGGTACGCGGTTGCGGCGGCGGCGAGAGACCGGGGCGCGGAGGTGACGCTGGTCAGTGGCCCGGTTTCGCTGCCTGAGCCGCACGGTCTCAAGCTCGTCCGGGTTGAAAGTGCCGAAGAGATGTTAAGGGCGCTTACTGCTCACTTTGACACCTGCGACGTGCTGATTATGAGCGCCGCCGTCGCCGATTGGCGAGCTGCTAAAGTCAAGACCGAAAAAGAACCCAAAACCGGCGCAGCGCAAGAGCTTCAGCTCATCCGTACGCCTGACATTCTGAGTGCTCTAGCTCTCCAAAAACACCGACAGATCATGGTCGGGTTTGCGATGGAAACGCATCAAGGGGTCGAGCGGGCGGCGGACAAAGCGCGGCGCAAAGGGCTTACGTTCATCTGTCTCAACTACCCGACGCGCGCGGGGTCGGCGTTTGGCGGCGACGACAATCAGGTCACGTTTGTGACGCCGCAAGGTAACGCTGACGAACTGCCCCGTATGAGTAAACGGGCGGTGGCTGAAGAGATTTTAGACCGGGTGGTGGGGGTGCTGGGGCCTGCTGACTTCTCTCAAATGCTTTGACTGTCCCAGCCCGCTAGTTCAAGCTATGCCCTTTAGGGCAAGACTTTAGTTGCTACTCATCTCTAAAGAGGTGACCGCGTTGAAAAACAAAGTAGTTCCATTATGTCGTCACCCACCGACGATAGAACCAACCTGTGCCGCGAGGTGCGAGAAGAAAAGGGCGCTATTCGAGCATGAGTCGGGACTTTAGTCCAACTCAAACCTATGTACTTTCAGTGCATAGGTTGTTTAGTTCAAAGCAAATCGCATCATGACGACACTGCTTAACTACAGCTGCCGGTTGCTCTGCTTGCCGGTTACGCCTGCTGTTTAACCTCCTTCGAGCAGGGAACAGGACTTAAAAATGGTGCTCGAGCGCCTGTCAGCCGGACCTTTTTACCCCATTTTTAGCCCGAACTTCTCCCACTAAAAACGCGATAAACCCACTGGCGACCAGTTCGTAAAGCGAACGTTGTATTGCGTTACAGTAAGCGGTTTATGAGCGGCCCTATGCTCGGAGTGTTCGAGCGTTCGGCAGGCCGAACGCAAACTCAGCGGACCTTCTGGGGGCAGTTATGAATTTTGCCAACACCTTCGTACCGGTAGCAGCCAACGTCGGACTATTGCCGATGATTACTTACTACATTCTCTTCGCGTCGCAGTTCGCGTTTCTCGGCGGTTTTATCTGGTTTGTGATGAACCGAGACCGCGTCGTGCCGCAGCACCGCGACTCGCTCGTCTTTTCTGCAATTATCGTCGGGGTCGCCGGCATATCGTACTTTTTTATCCGCGACTTGTACCTCAGTATGCTCACGCAGCTTTCTAGCACTGCGGCTCCCGCAGCGCAGGCCAGACTAATTCAGGATTCGTTTTTGGCTATCGGTCAGTTTCGTTATATTGACTGGCTCATCACCACGCCCTTGCTGCTGCTTAAAACGGTCATGTCCCTGCGGATCAAACCTGCCAGGGCCGCCGGTGCGATTACGCTCCTACTGCTTGCCGACGTCTTTATGATCGTTACCGGGTACATCGGTGAACAGCAGTTTACGGCGAACGGCGCGGTTCAAGCAGGCCCGCTCTACTTCTGGGGTTTTATCTCGACAATCGGCTACGTGATCATCCCGCTTACCCTTTACGGCCTCTACCGCCGGTTTCAAGCCGACGCTCAATCTGAAGAGCGCACCGCCTTTAAGATTTTGGCCTTTGCGACCGTGACCACTTGGGGCGTTTACCCGATCGGGTACATGTTGCCTGTTTTGGCCCCCGGACTATCGCTCAACTGGGTGCATATCGCGTTTACGGTGTTCGACGTGATCAACAAAGTCGGGGCTGGCGTCGTGATGTACATCGCAGCGGCGCGGCTGACCGAACGGCGGGTACCCGAAGATCGGATGGCGGGAGAACGTTCACTCGCTTAACTAGCTGCCGTAAATAGCATTTTCATAAGAGGTTGCCACAAGTATCATCGCAGAATGTGCGTGCTGGTTAGCTAAGCTTAGATTGAGAGCGTTGCCGACCAGAGGATACCTGCTAAAAAATACCGTAAGAACGAGGGCTGACGCTAAGTCAGCTCTTTTACTTTGAGACGCCTGCTTGGGCTGTTTATACCCTTAAGGAAGCACCTTGGCTGCAGCCTCGATAGTTTCCTCCAACTGTCCCAACGCGACCTTGACCGCGAGTTCAGGTCTCGGCGTTAAAGATGCTAAAAACGCCTCGTCTGCGTGGCCGATCCCGATAGCGATTACCGTAATGCCCTGCGCTCTCGCTAGGCGGGCGGCGTCTAACGTCGCCGCGCGGCTGTTCGGCATTCCGTCGGTGACGAGCAGTATCACCTTGTCGCCGCGCCGCCTTCGGAGTTGCCGAGTGCCGAGCCTAAGCGCCTGAGCCATCGCGGTGCGGCCGTAGGGCTCGAGCGTCCCGAGCTGCTTCTGAAACTGCGCCGCGTCGCACGTCGCACCCAACAAAAGCTGAGCGCGGTGCGCGAAACCGACAATCCCCACGGCGTACTCGCGTTGACGCGCCTCGGTAAATAACCGCAGCGCCCCGCGCGTCAGCTGCGCCATCTTGCCCGGGTCCGCCATGCTCGCCGAGTGATCCAAAAGCAAGTAGACGGTGCCGCGCACCGGTGATTGCCGGACGAGACCACCGAGCGTCTTCGGCACCAGATTTTTTGACACCGAGTTTTTTGACACCGAGCTTTTTGACACCGAGCTTTTAGGTGCGGACGTTGCTGATACGCCGCGTTCCAGGTCGCTACTGACCTCTAATTCGGTACGTTCGTCTTTTATACGCCACTTTACCGCAGCCCTAGGGGAGAAGTTAGCGAGCTGGCTTCACTGTTTTCAGGTATTAAGCAGCATTTTCAAAAGAGAGTGACACCGTTACCATCGTGAAATATGTGCTAGGCAGTGAAAGCTATATGAAGAGCGTTCCCGACCAGCTGACGTGCCTGCTTGTGCCCTACGCGGGTATGCCCCCAGGGTATACCCGCTAAAGGTATCAAAAATAGTAGTTTGCGCCGAGCGTCAGCTTGGGGGCGGGGGTTACTTCAACAGGAAATACCCTAAAGTAAGGGCCGACGAGTCCGAAAGCAGGGAGTGAGACGTCTAGCTCGAGCAGCAGCCCAAAGTTGCCCAAACGGGCCTCGAGGCCGCCCACCCCGCCTACGTCGAGCAGATATGAGGTAAAAGGGCCGTCGAACGAGTAGGCATAGTAGTAGATATCGGACCGAACGAGAAAGCGGGGGCCAAGGCCACCGTAGGCGATTAACGCGAGACCCCGTTCCGGGTTCGGGTCGTAAGTATAAGCGAGCGCGTCGGCGCTCAGTTCAGCGGCGAAACCTGTAGTATTGTAAGGGTCAGCGTTAAAGTACGAGATGCTAAAGCGGGCGTCGGTACCGGGAGCCAGCAGGTTTTGCTGACCATAGCTGAGCGTTAGCCCCGAGCCGCTAAACCGGGTCGCTGCGCCGACGCCAGCCCACTGTTTAGAGCTGGTTTCATTTTGAGCAAAAGCAGGAACCGTAAAGCAAATGAGCACGAGAGCAAGGTAGATTTTCATGCCGTTACTATAAGCGCAGCAGCGTTGTACCTGAGTCTTAGATTAAAAAATGCTGAAGACTTGTTAAGGCGGGCTTCTCAAGGTAAACTTAGGTTCTGCAGAGGTAGAGCTTTTGCAGCTCGAGGTCGTCTCGAGACAGTTTTTGCTGAGGGCTTACCAGCTTGGTAAGTTTTCAGGAGGAAGATAGGTTAACATGGCAACAGGCAAGGTCAAATGGTTTAGCAACGAAAAAGGCTTCGGCTTTATCGAACAAGACGACGGTGGCGCAGATGTATTTTGTCACTTTTCCGCCATCAGCGGCAGCGGTTACCGCAGCCTTAACGAAGGTGATGAGGTCGAGTTCGAGGTCGAACAGGGCCAAAAAGGGTTGCAGGCCAAAAACGTCGAGGTGACAAACCCCGCACCCGTGCAGGAACGCGCCCGCTACTAACAGGTCTTAGCACGATAGGTTCTAGCACGACAAGTCTTAACACGCTGAGCGCCTACCTCATAAGGTAGGCGCTTTATCTTTACGTGCGGCGAACCGCCGTTTTTAATCTACCCAAAAGATGGGTCCAATCGTCCAGCTGAGCTTGCCGCTCACGTCCCGCTTTACCTACGGTGTAAGGTCCTTGGGTTACCGTCAGCAAAGTATCCGCGTCTCGGCGTTCAAAGTCAACGACAACGCGCTGCTCTCTGTCCGTTTCATGCTCCCAGCGCCAGCTAAATGCCAACCGTCTGCCGGGTTCTACGTCTGAAAACGTTCCGGTAAGGATGTGACCTGCTGCAAACTCGTAACAGTAGCGTCCCCCTGGAACCGGGTCTACTGTGACTTCGTTCGGCCACCACGTTTTGAGCTTTTCCGGTTCTATCCAGTAGCTAAAAAGCTCACCCGGCGTGACATCTCTAAACGTGTCCCAGACGCGGAGGCGTCCGTCGGAAGTCTGTACGGAGTCGAGCATCAGCGACTCACCGGTTAGTTGGCAGCCCGCGCGGTAGACACGGCTTTAGTTTCTGTGGCAGGCGCAAAACGGTAGAGTGTGCCGCTAAAGTCGGCCACGTAAAGCTCGCCGGACTCGTCTTCACCGAAGGCTACGACGTTAAAACCACTGTCTAGTAAGGTGGTGCTCTGATAGCTGCCGCCACCCTGCGCCGCTGCGCTCCAGATCGTGCCACTGGAAAAGTCGCCGTAAACATAACGGCCCCCAAGCGCCGGAACCGCCTCGCCACGGTACACGTAACCGCCGGTGATGGACTGACCTTCGCTGTGAGAATACTCGAGCACCGGTTTCACTAAACCTTGCTCAGCGCACGTCCCTAAAGGTGAAGTCGGAGCAGCGTCGTTATAGCAGCTGTCGGCCTCCATAATATTCCAGCCGTAATCTTCGCCGCCTTTGCTATCTGCAGGCTGATAATCAACCTCTTCAAAGGCGTTTTGACCTACGTCAGCAATCCACAAGTCGCCGGTCTCACGGTCGAACGAAAAACGCCACGGGTTACGCAGCCCGTACGCCCACACTTCAGGCCGAGCGTCACCGGAGCCGACAAACGGATTGTCCGCCGGAATCCCGTAAGGCTCGCCGCTGGGGGCGCTGTCCACATCAATACGGAGCAGCTTGCCGAGCAGCGCGTCTTTATTCTGGCCGTTACCCTGGGGGTCGCCGCCCGCGCCGCCGTCGCCGGTCCCGATATAGAGGTAACCGTCCGGCCCGAATACGAGGTTGCCGCCGTTATGGTTGCTGTAGGGTTGGGGGATAGTCAGCAAGACTTTTTCAGAAGCCGGGTCAGCGACGTTGGGGTCGCTCGAGACTGCAAACTCAGCAATAATGGTCGCGCCGTCTTGCCGGGTGTAATTGACGAAAAAGCGACCGTTTTGGGCGTAGTCAGGGTGAAAGGCGACGCCTAAAAGCCCTCTCTCGCTATCTGTCGAGACGGCGCTCGTCAGGTCTAAAAAAGGTTTGTTTAGGACGCTGCCGTCCTTGACGATCTTGAGCAAACCGGTTTTTTGGGTGATAAAAAGCCGCCCCGAACCGTCTTCGGCGCTGACGACTGAAGTGGGCTGGGTTAAACCGGAAACGACGGGCTCGAGCCTTACCTCAGCGGTGCCCGGACTTGTAACGGGTGTGCTTGCGTCAGCTTGGGGACTACCGCAAGCTGCGAGGGTAAAGACTAAGGGAAGCAGCGCGTGCTGCCAAGATAAACGAACCACGGTGTAACCTCCACCTTTACGGTAGCAGTTACAGGCTGAAAAAGCTGTGTAGCAGCTTAGATTTGGACGCCGGCCAATCTTAGACGAACTGCCCGTTTTCTTGAAAGGTCTCGCCGTCAAGTGTTATCACGCCGCCTTGCCGCAGATCACAGATCAAATCCCAGTGAATCGCCGAAGCGTTCGTCCCGCCTGTCTCCCGGTACGACTGCCCGAGCGCGAGGTGCACGGTGCCGCCGATTTTCTCGTCGAACAAGATGCTTTTAGTTGGGCGCTGAATATTGAAGTTCGTGCCGATACCGAGTTCGCCTAAGAACCTTGCGCCGGGGTCGGTTTCTAATTGCGCTTGTAAGAGATCATCGCCTTCGTCAGCGTGGGCCGACACAACCTTGCCCTCTTTGAACGTCAGCTCGACGCCACTGACCAGTGTTCCCTGAACGGCGCTCGGAATATCAAAGCGGATGGTGCCTTCGGCGCTGGTCTCGAGCGGTCCTGTAAACACCTCACCCGAGGGCATGTTGCGGTGGCCGTCCGAATTGACCCAGGTGCGTCTACCGACGTTGAGCGTCACGTCGGTACCGTCAGCTTGAATGCGCACTTCATGGGCTTGTGAGAGCCGTTCAATCAGTCCGGCTTGCAGCTCGTGCAGCTTTTTCCACTCAGCTACCGGGTCGGGTTCAAACAAAAACATCGCGCCGTAAACGAAGCGTTCGTACTCGTCTAAGCTCATGTCGGCGTCTTGGGCACCCGCGTAGGTCGGATAGAGCGTCCCGCACCATTTGGTCTCTTGAACGCGAATATCGGACACGCGCCGCAACCGTTTTTGCAGCCGTCCAAGTTTGGACTTGTCCGCCCCTTGCAGCGTGCGGGTATTGCTCGGCGCGCCGACGCGAATCCAGGCAGCGGCCTGTTTGATTTCGGAGAGCTCGAGCCCCGCTTCAGACTCCAGATAAGCGTCCGTAGCAAGCTCTAAAATATCGGCTGTGAGTTCTGGATAGCCTACGCGCAAATGCGGAATCCCGCCTGCTCGGAGGACTTCGCGGGTCAGCGCCCTAGCTAGCGGTAGCGCCGGACTTTCAATGTTTAAGAGCACATTCTCACCAGGCTGCACGTCCGTGCAGTAACCGACTAAAAGCTGAGCGTAGCGTTCATGAAGAGGATAGATCATCCTCCCAAGCTAGCACGCGCCGACGCTCAAACTTTCCGGGTAGACTTGCCTCAATGACAGCTGACAAAACCCTACCTTACGAACTGTGGGACGTATTTACGACCGAACCTTTTTACGGTAACCCGCTAGCGGTCGTGCCGGACGCGGGCGGCCTCAGTGACGCGCAGCTGCAACGCGTCGCCAACGAGTTTGACCTCTCAGAAACGAGTTTTGTCTTTCCTTCGGAAGCTGCTGATGTTCGTGCTCGCTACTTTACGCCGACGCAAGAATTGCCGATGGCGGGGCATCCGAGTGTCGGGACAGTCTTTGCGTTGGCAAACCGAGGCAAGTTGGTGGGCAAAGACGAGGTGACGCTGACGTTAAAGGTCGGCCCCATCAAGATGACGTTAGAGCGTGAGGGCGACACCTTAAACCGTGTGTGGATGAATCAGGGTGTACCGGAGCTGTTAGACACGTTTGACAAAGCGAACGTAGCAGCGGCGCTCGGGTTGAGTGAAGGAGAGCTCGAGCCCGACTTACCCGTTCAACTCGGTAGTGCCGGAAATCCATTTTTGCTCGTTCCGGTTCGTTCTTTGGACGCGCTGGCACGGGCGCAGGTATCGCTACCTGAACTATCTAAACTTTTACGTGGCGAACATCGGGCGGTCTTTGCCTTTACCCGTCACACTTCTAAGTCTGATGTTCGGGCGCGGATGATAACCGCTAAAGTTACCGAGCAAAAAACTGACAAGGATGTGCCCAATATTCGGGCACGGATGCTGGGCGCGGCCCTCGGCGTCTATGAAGACCCCGCGACCGGCAGCGCCCACGGGCCGCTCGGAGCGTATTTGGCGGCTTACACGGACATCTTGCAAGGCAACGAGGCTGAGTTTGTGAGTCATCAAGGCGTTGAGATGGGCCGAAAAAGTGAGCTGTTCGTACGGTTAAAACGAGTCGAGATGGGTGTCGAGGTCTCGGTCGGCGGTGCCGCCGTAAAAGTTGGGGAAGGTCAGCTCTTTTTGTGATCGCTGTTAGAAAAGTCTTGATAGATGGCTGAACGGCTGCAAAAGTTTCTCTCGAGGGCCGGAGTCGCCAGCCGCCGTAAAGCTGAAACGCTGATTCGTGAGGGCAAAGTGACGGTCAACGGCGTCCGCGCTGAGCTCGGGCAACAGGTCGAACCGGACGACGAGGTACGTGTAGACGGTGTTCGGGCAGAAGTGCAGCAGCACGTGACCTATCTGCTCTACAAACCCGTGGGTGTCCTCTCATCGGTGTCGGACGACCGGGGCCGGGAAACGGTCATTGACCTGTTGCCGAAAGTACCGGGGCTGCATCCGGTCGGGAGGCTTGACCTCGAGTCCGAAGGTCTCTTACTCATAACCAATGACGGGGCGCTCACCTTGCAACTCACGCACCCGCGGTATGAACACGAAAAAGAGTACCGGGTGTGGTGCGACGCGCCGCTTTCCGAACGCGACATGCACGCGCTCAGAAGTGGCGTCGAACTGGACGATGGCCCTGCAAGAGCTTTTACGGCGCACCTTTCGCCCGGTGGCTGCACTGTCGTTTTACGGGAAGGGCGTAACCGTGAAGTGCGGCGGATGCTCGGGGCGCTCGGGTTTGACGTGACGCGCCTGCTCCGTACCCGCGTCGCCCACTTGACGTTGGGTGACTTGGGGCTGGGTGACTACCGAGAACTTACCGAGACCGACCTCAAACCGCTGGGCATATACTAGGTTCTGTCTTTCAGAATCAACTGGAAGCGTTTACAATGTGCTCCGAAAAAGAAGTAAGCATTCAGCATAAAGAATTTAGAGGTCGGTAGCTTGACACAAATAACTTTGATTAAGGCAACTATGTTAAAGACAACTTTGCTAAGGACAGCGGCGCTTTTCACGTACTTAAACCGTAACGCCAAAAGCAAAACTCAATATAGCTTAGCTGACACGCGGGGTCTTCGGTGACGATTTTCAAGCAGGGTAGCGGTTCGGTCCAACTCTCTGAAGACCAGGTCAAAGCGCGGGTGCAGGAGCTGGGTCAGGAGATTACCACCGCGTATCAAGACCAACCGTTACACCTGATTTGCGTCTTAAACGGCGCATTTATCTTTATGGCCGACCTCGTGCGGGCGATTGACCTGCCGCTGACGCTCGACTTTATGGCAGTGTCGTCGTATGGCTCGCGGACTGAAAGCTCAGGTGAGGTGCGGCTCACCAAAGACCTCGACCAATCACTTAAAAATAAACACGTGATTTTGGTTGAAGACATCGTAGATACGGGCCTTACGATGAAATACCTGCTGAGCTATTTGCAGGGACGCGGGCCGCTCTCAGTCAAGGTGGCGACGCTTTTATCGAAACCCTCGAGGCGGCAAGTAGACGTGCCCCTGGACTTTGTGGGCTTCGACATTGATGACGCTTTTGTCTATGGTTACGGCTTAGATGTGGCGCACCAGTACCGCAATTTGCCCTTTGTCACGAGCCAGGAAACCGAGTAACCGGTGGCTCACACCTTCCGTACCGACCAAAGGGGCCACCGCGCCAAACGCCGGCGGCGTGTTCTCCTTGTGCTGTTGCTCGGGCTGCTCGTCTTTTATTCGCTGGCGCTCTCGCAAGGTTGGCTCGACCGGGTTGCGCCGCAACTAGAAGCCCAAATCCCGAACCGTGTTGCTGCTGACGGAAAGTTTGAGGTGCTAGTCAGCTCGAGCGAACCCGTCGTTTATACCTACACTTACGGCGGCCAAACCGCCGAGGCTGTGACACAAAACCTGCGCCTAAACTTGAGCGCCCAAGCAGGGGAGAACGTGCTCGAGGTGACCGCGACGGATGGCGCTGATAACAAAACGACGGCTCGGTATATCGTCGTCGGCGTTCCTGCGCCGAAAGTCGCAGCTCAAACGACCCAAACCGCTGTCGCCGGTGACCCGGTGGGGGTGAGGCTCGAATATAGCTCCAACCCAAAAATTGAGCAGGTTTCAACCACGTTAAACGGTCAACCTGTACCGACCTTTTGGAACCGCACCGGCGCAATCGCGTTCGGCGGTGTGCCGCTCAGTTCGGAAACGAGCACCCTGCCGCTGGAGATTTCACTTACCGATGAGTTCGGCCGGGTGACCAAATTGTCACGCACCGTCGCTGTCTCCGCCGACCCGCGCAGCGTTGAACTTTTGAACCTTTCGCCTGAAGTCCTGAGCAGTTCGACACCGGAAAACAAGGCGCTCGAGGAGGCCACCCTCACCGCCGCCTACGCCAAAAGCGCCCCGTACCCGGACTGGCGGCGTCCTTTTATGCTCCCCGTTAACGGCATCACCACGAGCAGCTTCGGCGCGTCGCGGCAGTACGGCCCCGGCGGAAATATCTCGTACCATCAGGGCGCAGACCTCGCCGCACCTGAAGGCACGCCCGTTCACGCAACGAACGTCGGGACGGTACGCGTCGCCGGGTTTTATCCCATCAAAGGCGGGCTGATTGTGATTGACCACGGTGGTGGCATCTTTAGCCTTTACTTTCACCAGTCAAAACTGCTGGTCAAAGTGGGGGAGACCGTGAAACGCGGTCAAGTTATTGGAGAAGTCGGGACGACCGGGCTTTCGACGGGGCCGCACCTCCACTGGGAGATGCGCGTGGATGAGGAGGCGACGAATCCGCTCGAGTGGGTGGGGAAGGTCATTCCGTGAAGTCCTTGTGCAACCTATTTCTGAGTATTTTGTCTAGGAGACTATTCTGATAGCTAAATGGTTTTCTCTTGCTGGCTTAACTTTCGATATAGTTGGAGTCATTGCGCTGATAGGAAACGAAATCCTGACGCGCCGTAAAGAGGCTGCTGAAGATAACCTACCGGAAGACTTCTATGCCAAGTACTTAATATTTGATGATAAGCCTATCCGAGCCAATACTGAAGCGGAAGATACTTACGACAGAGCTAGGGGAGCGTTCTTACCCCGTCGTGCTTTGGTTACAGCAATAGTCAGCTCAATTTTAATCGTGGCAGGTTTTGTTTTGCAGGCAGTGGGAGTCGTTTTAGATTAGCCCTTTTCGATGGGTAAGTCCTGAAGAGTTATCTAGCATGGTATCCGTGCTACTATGTCTAAGTGATTCGCTCGTTCAAAGATTCGGGTACTGAAGACATCTTTAACGGCGAAAACACCAAAGCTGCCCGAAAAACTTGTCCCGAAACGATTTGGAAAATAGCTGGTAGAAAACTCGACCAACTTGACTCGGTGGAGTCTTTGGACGAACTTAAAATTCCTCCGGCTAACCGTTTAGAAGCACTTAAAGGCGACCGCAAAGGGCAATGCAGCATCCGTATCAACGACAAATATCGTATCTGTTTCGTCTGGGAAGATGACGAGCCTGAAGACGTAGAAATCGTGGATTACCACTAGAAAGGATTTGCTTATGGTCAGAGTACCGACAAAACGCCAACCAACCCATCCCGGTGAGATGTTGTCAGAAGAGTTTCTGATACCCATGAACCTGACCCAGCGTGAACTTGCGACTGCAATTCGCGTACCGTATCAGCGTCTTAACGAAATTGTCAACGGACGCAGGGGAATAACGCCCAGCACTGCTCTGCGGCTATCCAGATTTTTTGGCAACTCTGCTGGTTTTTGGCTGAATCTGCAAACACGTTGGGATTTGTATCAGGCGCAGCAAGTCGAGAGCGACATTATTCAGAGCATTGAGCCTTACAGCCTACACTTACATTAACAAGAGCAAAAGTTTTACGAAGGAGGTTAGCATGGCAAAAGACGATCTGAAACCTGAATATGATTTCAGCAGACTCGGTAACTCCATAAGAGACAAGTATGCCGAAGCATACAAAATGACTCAATTTGCTTTCATCGGCCCTAAGCCGGATTTGTTTCAGCTCGAGATTGAGGGCGAGCGTATCCGCCTTATCAGTATCACCGAAGCGTTTGCGGAGGACATTTTTACCGAGTTCAGCAGCGACATCACGACCTACATGACTCCTAAACCCGCTGATTCTATCGAAGAAACAAAAGCTTTTGTCCGCTCGAGCCTAGCAGCGTTCGGTGAAGGGGATAATCTTCAGCTGGTCATTTTAGACAAAACCACGGGTGCATTTCTCGGTTGTTGCGGTTTACACGGTAGAGATGATGTCAAAAATCCTGAAATCGGCATCTGGCTTAAAAAATCTGCTCATGGCAAAGCTTTGGGGAAAGAAGCGGTTTGGACACTCGTTTACTGGGCGCAAGACCATATGCACATTGACTCTTTTATCTACCCCGTTGATAAGCGAAACCAGCCCAGTCGTAACATCCCTATCTCGTTAGGTGGCCAGGTTATAGAAGAAAAGGTTGACAAAGGTATGGCGGGCAATGTGCTTGACGAAGTGGTTTACAGAATATCTTTACCGTTGCCTATTTCCTAATTGGATGCTATAGAGGATTTAGACTTCTAAGCCTAAGTAAGTAGGGAAGGTTGTTCCATAAAGATTATGTCTATCTTGCCTAAGTACGGGACAAAAAGTGAATACAGAGAAGCAGGTCGTCATGCTTGAGGTGTAGATTCTTAAGCAGATGCCTGAGATAGTCAAGACCGTGACGGAAGAAAGACTTTTCTCTGCGTAGGTGAGACTTGATACGCAGAAGCTTTCGTTTGCTGTCGTGGAGCCATTCACCTACATGATGCGCCCAGGTAAAAGCCAGAGCCAAGAGGGTAAAAAGGGTATCGAGTTTATAAAGCCGAGTAAGGTGGCTAGCTTCAAGCTCAAAGCCGGTTGTTTTCAAGGCGGAAAAAAGCATTTCGATCTCCCACCTACGCTTGTAAACCACAAAGGCTTGAGCAGGCGCACGGTTGGTGACAACTATGAGGTAATCGCTACCAGAGAGCTTCATACCAGCGGCACGCAAGTTACAGCCGTAAAAGCCATAGCTATTGTTTAGAACCTTGAGTTCGCCTATAGCTAAGTGGGCGAAAAGCGCACGAACGGGACACCAGTTGTCACATAGGCTGTCTTTACGGATACGAATGGCAAAAGGAACCTGGCGTTTATCCAGATAGTTAATCCAGGTTACTCCGATAAACTCCCTATCAGCCAAGAAAAACGCTACGTCTTTGGAGGCTATAAGCTCGAAAAAACATTGGAGCAGGCTGATACGTTCTTCACTAGATGAATTTCCACCTTTATTCAGAAACGACCATACGATAGGAAAAGCAACACCTCTATGGGCTATGGCAATCACTAGAATGTTGATGTCGAGGCTGCCAAACTGCCAGTTCGTGCGGTCAACGCAGACGGTGTAAGGCGGTGGTGGTAGCAAGTTGAGGATAAACTGAGCAACTTTCACCTTGTCTAAGCGTACTTCTGTAAAAAATCGCTTGATGCGACGGTACGCTGATTCTGGCTCCGCTCTACCCTGAAATGCTAAGCTCAGACTTACTAGGTTGACCGTCTTCTCTTGAATCAGTACGAGTAGCAACGTGCTCAGGCATGTCAGCCTTGCTCCATTCATAGGCAACTTTGCCGCTAGTATTTGTTTCAGGCTTGTCTTATGCTGATAATGGCTTCCACGAGATTCTTTCACACAGCTATTCTCGCTCAGGAAGCCTTTTTCCTTTGATTTGTCCCGTACTTAGAAGTGGTTTATAAAATAGACCTCCGGCGAAAGTAGCTCGAAGATGACAACATGTAAAGATGCGCGAACAAACAGCACGGAGTCTAAAGTTGTCACCTGAGAAGTTCAAACGCAAACTTGGGGTCAAGCCCACCACTTTCAGAACGATGCTGGAGTTACTTAAAGCGAGAGAGGGGCGGAAGAAGAAACGCGGACGAACTCCCGCGCTGTGTCTTGAAGACCAACTTGTACTGACCCTATCGTTTTTACGAGAATACCGAACCCACTTTCACTTGTCAGAAGATTGGGGCGTAGACGAGAGCACCGTGCGGCGCACCATAGAACGCGTCGAAGACGCCCTCATCAGCTCGGGTAAGTTCACACTGCCGGGACGCAAAGCGTTGCGTGACGACCAGACGCTAGAAGTTGTGGTAGTGGATATTGCCGAGTCGCCGGTTGAACGTCCCAAAAAAACAAAGTGCCCCAAGCGCAGCGGCAGGGTAGCGGCGTTACTACTCGGGTAAGAAGAAACGACACACGCAAAAGAGCCAAGTATTTGTTGCACAAAACAGTCAGCGCATCCTATGTACGGCTTATGGCAAAGGCCGAGCACACGACTTCAAGTTATTGACACAAAGCCGCTGCGCTACGGTGCTCGCGCCAAACACCGAACTTCTTTCTGATAGCGGCTTTCAGGGCGTGGCTAAGCTTCATCCCAAAAGCCGTACCCCGCATAAACGTTGGAAGGGTAACGTACTTACCCCAGAGCAACAGCTACATAACCGCATCCTAGCTAAAGAACGCATCCTCGCTGAACACGTCATTCGTAAGCTTAAGGTCTGGCGTATCCTCAAAGAAACCTATCGTCATCGGCGCAGGCGCTTTGGACTTCGGCTTAATCTCATTGCTGCTCTCTACAACCATGATCTACAAGCCATTGTGTGACTTTCGCCGGAGGTCTAATGTCTTTACCACAGGTGTTGCGAAGAGAGTTGAATTGTTCTTCAATATAAATTTGAAGTAGATAAGTCTGCTGACTATCTTAAAACCGGTGAATCGCTTGAGCTTGATATACTGTTGCCATGAAACAAAGATATATCTACTGGCAAGATGACGAAATGTGGCTGGGGTATCTGGAAGACTATCCCGACTACTGGACGCAAGGCAAAAGTGAAGCAGAACTCCGCGCTAACCTTACTGACATCTTCAAAGATTTGAGCAGCGGCGCAGTCCCAAATGTCCGCCGGGTAGCTGAACTCGATGTTGCGTGAAACGGCGTGACCTTATCAGACGTCTTGAGGAGCTAGGGTGCGAGTTTGTACGTCATGGCGGAAACCACGACTGGTATATAAATCCGCGTACAAAGATGTCGCAACCTATACCTAGACACCGTGAAGTCAAAGACCGACTTGCTCGCCATATCATCAAAATGCTTGATGACGACAACGCCTAAGGGTCGCACCGCTCTGCCCACTCTGTTCTGAACAGTTTCTCGCGTCTCCCTCTCCCGGCTTGGTAGACTCACCTACGTGCGCCTCGTCTCCCTCACGCTCCAAGGTTTTAAGAGCTTCGCCGACAAGACGACCGTCGAGTTTACCGACCCGGTAACGGCGATTGTCGGGCCGAACGGCTCGGGTAAGTCGAACCTGATTGACGCGCTCCGGTGGGCCTCGAGCGGGGGGCGCGCGGGTGAGTTTCGGGCGAGTGACAAACGTGAACTCATCTTTCACGGCTCGTCAGGCAAGCGGAGTTTGGGCTTTGCCGAGGTGACGCTTGGCCTCGAGCACGGGGGCCGCCCTCTCACCGTCGCCCGCACCTTGACGCGCGACGGTGAGAGCAAACTCAAGGTCGGTGGACGGACGGCAAGGTTCTTAGACTTGGAGGACGAACTCTCCGGGACCGGCCTTGGGCGCGGCGGCCTAGCGGTGATCGGCCAGGGCGAGGTCAGCAGTGTGTTGATGGCGGACCCACCAAAACTGCTCGCATATGTTGCAGAGAGCGTCGGCGTCGCTAAGTTAACGTCACGGCGAGAGGGGACGATTGCGAGTCTCGAGCAGGCCCAAGCGCATCTCACCCGCCTAGATGACCTTTGCGAAACTTTGCGCGAACGGGCTGAAATGCTCGCGCTCGAGGCCGCTGAAGCCGAACGCGCCGCCGAGCTGACCCGCGAAGGGCTCCGGCTCCGGTTTACGCTCTCGCTGCGGCGTGTCGAGGGCTTAAGTGGCGAGCTGGCGGGATTGCGTGAAAAAGGGTCGGAACTCGAGGCGCAACTTTTAGAAGGTCGTGAAGCTCTTTCTGACGCGCAAACGGCGCGTCAAGTTGCCAAACATCAACTCGGTGAAGCAGAAGCTCGTTACCGGCAGTTTATGGCCGACGCTGAGGCTCGCCGGGGTGATGTGCGCGTCGCGGCTGAGCAGCTCAGGGGCGCTGAAGCGCAGGTCGCGGCGGTAGAGCGCGAGCACACCCGTATTGCTGAAGAACTTGGGGGCTTGGCGGCTTTGACCCCGCCGGAGCCGCTGGGGGGTACTGAAGTCATCCTTACGGCGGCGCTCGTTACCGCGCGAGAGCAAGAAAGAGTTCTCGAACACAGCTACGCGGCGGTGCGTGCAGAGGTTGCGGCGCGGCGTGAGGCGCTGTTAACGGCAGAGCGTGCCGGAGCAGCAGCGGCGCAGGCGCGGGCGCGTTACGCGGCCAACCAAGAGGGGCTGCTCGAGCAACTTGCCGAGGTCGAGTCCCAAGCGCAAACCCTGGCACCTACCGACGTTCATACGCCGGAGGCAGCCTTACGTGAGGCAGACGAGATGCTTACGGTTTTGCGGGAGAGGCTTGAGACCCTCCAAGCATCCCTTGTTAACGTACAGCGTGAGCACGCGTCAGCTTTTGCCGACGCACAGGCGCGGACGCAGGCCCTGTCGCGGCAGCGGGCCGCGTTCGAGGCGCGGCGCGGGTACGCGCAGGGGCCGAAAAGTGCGTTGACCTCCGGTATCGCCGGGGTAATCGGCTCAGTCGCCGACCTGATTACGGTGCCGCCCGAATACGCGCAGGCGGTTGGGGGCGCGCTGGGCCGCCGCGCCGAACACGTCGTCGTCGAGTCGTCCGGGGTCGCGCAGCGGGTGTTGACGCACGTCCGGCAAGCTGGCGGTTGGGTGACGCTGTTGCCGCTCGACCTTATGCAAAACCGGGTGCAGACGTTGCCGCCTGCGCTGGCCGCTGAAGAGAACGTGATCGCCCTAGCGAGTGACGTCACCGAAAGTGACGCGCGATTTCGCAGTCTCATTCAAGGAATGCTGAGCGGGACAGCTCTGGTAACGACGCTGCCCGACGCCGTGGCCCTCGCCAAACGGCACCGCATGCGGCCCCGGTTGGTGACCCTGACGGGGGATGTGCTCGAGGCGTACGGGGCCATTTCCGGCGGGCGCTCGGGGGGTGCCGGGTTGATGCTGGGGGGTGCCGCCGATTTGAGGCGCGCCGAACGCGACACCGAAGTTGCACAAACCCTCGCCGATGAACTAACACAGACCTTAAAGGACCGACAAGCTGAGGTAAAGGCGAAACAGCTCGAGGTCGCGGCGGGGCAGTCGCGGCAGCAGGCGGCGGCGAAGGCGTTTGCCACGGCGCGGGAGCAGGCAGCGGCAGGCGCATCGTTGAAAGCTGAGCTGACCCGCCGCGCACTGCAACTTCGGGACACGCTGGCGGGACTCGAGGCTCCCCCTCAAACTGACAGCACCGACCTCACGCCCCTACAAGAGGCGCTGAAAACAGCTCAGCTGGAAGAAGAGCAGCTGCAAACTGCGCTGGGAGACGCGCGAACGGGTGTCGCCGCGGCGCAGGGCACCCTGGCCGTCTGGCGCGAACGCAAACGTGCGTTCGACGCTGCCGCACAGCGTTTTACCGAGGCGCAGACACGCGCCTCAGCACTCCGTACGCAGCTGGACACCCTAAACGTCTCCGCAGCTGAAGCGGAGGCGCTCAGGGATACGGCCGCCGCCGCCCTAACCGCCGCCGAAGCTGCGCTGCCTACTGAGGACGCCCCCGAACGGGCGCAGTACGCGCTGGCCCAACAGACCGAGCGGGACGCGGAGGCGCATTTAGATACCCTGACTCGGCAGCAGGCGGCGCTTGCCGGTGAATTAGAAGCCCTCAATCTCACACTGGCCCGCCGCGAGGCCGCCGCCGAACTCGCTGAAACCGAGCACCGAGGGTTTCCGGCGGGCGTCGTTGCCCTTTCTGGAGGGCTCAGGGCGTTACGCGACCGTCTGGGTGAAGTGGAGGGTGAACTCGAGACCCTCGGCCCGGTCAACCACCGCGCCGCCCAAGAGTACGCCGCGCAGCAGGCGCGTTTAGCAGAGTTGTCCGGGCAGATGAACGATGCGCGGAGCGCCGCCGCCGAACTCGCCAAAATCCTGAGTGACCTGGACGACGCCGTGCGTGTCCGCCTCGTGAGCGGAACAAACGCCCTTGCTCAAGGGTTTGCGCACTACGCCGAAAGGCTTTTCGGTACGGGCGCACAGGCGAGCGCCGAACTCATCTGGGAAGAGGGCCGTCCGGCGGGGCTCAAACTCGGGCTACAACCGCCCACCAAACAGACGCGGGCGCTCTCGCTCTTGTCGGTCGGCGAAAGGACGATGGGCGCACTCGCTTTTTTGTTCGCGCTGATGGGCTCAACTTCGGATACGGCCTCAGGCTTGCCGCTCGCTATCTTAGACGAGGTAGACGCGCCTTTAGATGAGGCTAACATCCGCCGCTTCTGCGCCTTTTTAGGTGAACTTTCAGAACGTGGCACGCAGTTTGTGCTGATTACGCATCAAAAAGCGACGATGGAGGTCGCGTCGTCCCTGTGGGGTGTGACGACACAGGGGGGCGTGAGCCGGGTTTTTAGCATTCGCCGTGAGGCCGCTGAAGCTGCCCTGAGATGATCCCTTTTAAGATCCAAGCGTTTGATACGTTGCCCTCGACGCAAGACGAGTTGCGGCGGCGTTTAGAAGCGGGCGAAGACGTTCATGGGCTGGTCATCCAAGCAGCGCAGCAGACCGCAGGACGGGGGCAGCGTGCCAGGGACTGGCACGCGACTGAAGGCGGCAGCTACCAAACACTCGCCGTCCGATTTGAAAGCGCCCCACCGCCCTACGCGGCGCTCGTTTTTGCTCTCGGAATCGCTGAAGTGATGCCGACTTATGGCGTACAGGTCGGGCTCAAATGGCCGAATGACCTCTACTACCGGGGCAAAAAGTTAGCGGGGCTGCTCGTCGAACAGGTCCAAGGGCATCTACTTATCGGTGTTGGGCTGAACGTCAATAACGAGGTGCCGGAGGGCGCGGTCGGGCTGCGCGGCTGGGACGTGCAGGGGGCAAACATGATTGTCTTAGAGGGTTTGGGTCGTGGTTTCGCCCATCTGGAAGACGAGGCGTTGAGTCTGAGCAGAGTATATGCCCCTTTTGACCTGCTTTTAGGCGAGCAAGTTGAAATCCTCACGGCAACCGGGCTCGAGACCGGCGTGGCCGCCGGAGTTGACCCCAGTGGTAGGCTTTTGCTGCAACAGGGAGAAACGCGGACAGCTTACGCTGGACGGCTGCAGACATTCTCGCTGCGGCAGCTACCGCGTTTCGCTGTACCGTCAGCTGAGTAGTACAAGACAGTTAAGCGTGTACCTAGCAGTGCAAACAGCTACATCATCAGTACATTCAGGCTGTTTTCTCGACGCTTCGTAGCCGGCAATCTCTGTAAGCTTTAGAGTTTTTTCGTCATAAAGACGCTGTTTGGATCGCCTTGGTACTCGGCAAACGGGCCGCAAACCTCAAACCCGTGCCGCAGATAGAGTGACCTTGCCGGGGTGAATTCAGGCATCGCCCCCGTTTCTAAGCTCAGCGTGTCGTAACCCCGCCGCTCGGCCTCGCTGACGATGTGCGCTAACATCTTTTTAGCGACGCCCCGGCGACGGTACGCCGGTGTTGTGCGCATTGATTTGATCTCGCCGGTCTTTGAGTCTAACTCTTTGAGTGCGCCGCAACCGAGCAGTTTACCGTTTTCCCAAATCGTCCAAAAGGTGATATCCGGTGTGCGTAGTGCTTCCAAATCCAGTGCGTGAACGCTTTCGGGCGGAGTGATGTGGTGCATGTCCTCTAAATGCTCTTGGAGCAACCCTGCGATTTCTTGCCCGCTCAAATTGTCTTGGCGTAGCTCCAGCTTAGCTGCATTAGCCTTCATAATCGTGCCCTAATTTAACCCGTTTGCTGAGCGCCGCGACCGGGCGCGGCAGCCACCAGTTTGCCTGCCCGAATAAGAGCATGACCGACGGTACCAACACGAGCCGCACAAGCGTCGCGTCGAGCAAGATGGCGACGGTCAGGCCCAGCGAAAGCGTTTTAATCAGCACGACGTGCGAAAACATAAAAACGGCAAACACGACGCCCATCACCAGTGCCGCGCTCGTAATCACGCCCCCGGTTGCGCCGACGGCGGCGACTACCGCGTCACGGTCGGACGCGCCCTGATCGTGGTGCTCGACGACCCGTGAGACTAAAAAAACTTCGTAGTCCATACTGAGACCAAAGACGATGGCGAAGATAAAGATGGGAACGCTCGTCTCAACAAAGCCGAGACCACCCGGCAAGCCGAACACGCCAGCGCCCCAGCCGTGCTGAAAGACGAGCGTGATGACCCCGAAGGCCGCGCCGACGGTCAGGGTGTTGAGCACAATGCTTTTAAGCGGAATTAAAATAGAGCGGAAGGCGAGCCCCAACAAGATAAACGTTGCCAGGTAGACCAGGCCGATGGCGAGCGGAAACGAGCGGTAGAGGACCCCGGCCCATTCGCGCTCGATGACCGGACTACCGCCTACTTTGGCAGACAACCCCTCGGCTGCCGCGAGGTGACGTAAGTCGGCCTCGAGCCTCGCCGCCGCTGCCGGGGTAGCGGTACTTCTGGGAAACACGCGCAGCAGGGCGTAACGCCCCGAACGGCTGAGCGTCGCTTTAGCCAGCCCTGCGAGCGGGCTCTTTTGCGCCGTCTCTGGGGTAGCGTAGTAGCTGCTGACAAACAGGGGCGGCAAGGTTCCGGCGGTAGTCGGGCTTAGGATTTGAACGACGCCGGGTAGTCCGGCGGCTTGGCGCGAAAAGCTCGAGACCGCCCGGACCGAGTTGGGGTGATAAAAGCCGCGTACCCCAAAGTCAACGAGTACGTCGTACGAGCGGAGCAAACTGCCGAGCCCCAGCTCGTCTAAAACTTCTTGTGCCTGCCGCGTCGTCGTCTGTTCGGTCAGCCCGCGTACCCCGGAAAAAGCGACCTGCATCCCCGTCAGCGGAAACGCTAACAGCAATAAAATAAGGGTGCCGACGATGGTCCAGAGCAAGGGCCGGTTGGTGACAGCTTCGGCCCTTGCCTGCCAGAAACTACGACTACGACTGCCGGGGGCGACCCGTGACAAACTAAACCGGTTGACTCGGCCGCCGAGCAGGGTAAACGCAGCCGGTAGCGCGGTCAGCGACACCAAGACGCTAAAGGTCATGACGATCACGCTGGCAATTCCCATCGACTGCACGAACGCCAGCGGCGGTACCAAGAGCGCCATCAGCGCGACCAAAACGGTCAAACCGCTGAAAGTCACCGCCCGACCTGCAGTCTGCACCGTTTTTTGCGCAGCCTGCGCCGAACTCTCGCAGCGGGGCAACTCTTCGCGGAAGCGGTTGACCATCAGAAGCGCGTAGTCAATGCCGGTGGCGAGCCCCAGCATCGTAATCACGATCTGGGCAAAGGTGGCAAAGGCAAACACATGACCGAGTAAAAAAAGTACGGCCAGCGAAAGCGTCACCGACAACACCGCGACAAAAAGTGGCAGGGCGGCGGCGACGAGTGCGCCGAACGCCACGGTCAACACGAGCAAACTGAGGGGCAGACCGAAAAGCTCAGCGCGGAGCGAATCACGGGCGCTGATCTGATTGATCTCTTGGTCTACCGGGACGCTGCCGGTAAGGAGGAGCTCGAGCCCCGGCGTCTCAAACTCGGCGAGCAGCTCACGGATATGCGTCGTCGCCTCGTCAACGTTCGCTTTAGTTCGCCCCGACAGCGTGATCAGGGCCGCGCTCCGGGCGCTCTGCGAAAGTTTGGGTAGAGGGAGTGGGCTCCCTGAGGCGCTGTCGGTCACACTTTCAACCGCCCCCAGCGTGCGGAGCTTGGCGAGCACCGCCTTAAAATGGGCAGCGTTGGCCTTGTCCCCCCCGGAAGGCGCAGGTTTGACCTTAGCAACGAGGATCAGCTGAAAGTTGTTATTGCCCGGAAACTCGCGTAGCAGGGCACGCCGCACATCTTGAGCGACGCTGTTAGGCGCCACGCCCGAGTCGGTCGTCAACACCTCTTCGGCGCGTCCGGCTAAAGGCAGCGCGACCACGAGCAAAAGCCCCCAAAGCGCCAGCACACGGCGCGGGTAGCGCGTACTCAGCCGACTCAGGAATCTAAGCATGGGCCGGGTTTAGTCGAAGTAAGTACATAGCTCCTCGCAACACGCTCACCGTACGGCGCGGAACGCTCACGTTCGGTGGTGCTTTAGCAGCGTATCATACGCCAACAAACTGCTCGATAGTGCCTCTCGCCTCGCCGTTACCTGTCAAAGTTTCACCGACGAGCTGCCCGTCACGTAAAAAGACGATGCGGTCAGCGTAAAGTGCCGCCTTTGGGTCATGGGTGACCATCACGACCGTCCAACCCTCGTCTCTGACCCCGCGCTGAAACAACTCCAAAACCTCTTCGCCGGTACGCGAATCGAGGTTGCCGGTCGGTTCATCGGCCAAAATCACCGCCGGGTCGTTGATCAGGGCCCGGGCCAGCGCGACGCGTTGCTGCTGCCCCCCCGAAAGCTGCGCGGGGCGGTGCGTCAGGCGGCTTTCGATCCCCAACACAGCTGCAAGGCGGGCGAGCGTCCCTTCCGCCTCTTGGCGGCGTCCGGCAACTTCGGCGGGCAAGAGGATGTTTTCGCGGGCGCTCAAATTGGGGATCAGTTCAAACCCTTGAAAGACAAACCCCAGCTGGTCACGCCGCAACGCGGTCAGCGCGTCGTCGGACAAGTTGGCGGTCGGTTTCCCGGCAATCTCAACGGTCCCAGCGTCGGCGCTATCTAGGAGCCCCAGCAGGTGTAAAAGCGTTGATTTACCGCTTCCTGAAGGCCCCATCACGGCCACGAATTGGCCTTGGGGGACGCTCAGCTCGAGCTGAGAGAGCGCGTCAACGACTTCGCTACCCAACCGGTAGCGTTTGCTCAAGCCTTTAGCGACGAGGGCCGGAGGCCGAGTTGCAGCCGCAGACGTCTCTATAGTCTCAGGGTTTAACGTAGTTTGCACAGAGTTCTCCATTACTCGCCGCCCAAGGCGACGACCGGTGACAACCGGGCCGCACGCCGCGCCGGAACAAGCGACGCCAACAGGCCGACCAGCGGCGACGAGATGAGGGCGACAACGATCAGTCGCCACGGATAGATAGGCGTAATGCGGTAACCCGTCAGGGCGCTCGCGCCGGTGGTGATAACCTGCGACAACAGCAGCCCGGTCAAAACCCCAAGTACCGTGCCGAGCGCGACGACGACGATCCCTTCAGCGGTCACTAAGCGCCGAACGCCGCGCCGGGTCAGCCCGAGCGTGCGGAGGACGGCAACCTCGTGTTGCCGGCTCGAGAGGTTCATCCCCAGGGTATTGGCGACACCTAGTGCCGCGATAAAAATAGCTAAGATAAGCAGACCGTTGGTCGTGGTAAACGTCTGCTGCGTCAGGTTCAAAATCCGGGCGCGGTAATTTTGATTGAGCGTGACGTCTAGGTAGAGTTTGGGAAACGCTTTGATGAGGGCGTCTCTAGCCGTAGCCGCATTTGCGCCGGGTGGAACAGTCATGACAAATAGGTCAGGCGAGCCGCCGCCGAACAGCTCCGCGTCTCCCAAGCTGCCGACAAACGTTTCGCCGCCGCCGGTAAAGTCAACGACCACGCCGCCGACCTTAAAGTCTTTGTAGCCGTCCGAGGTGCGAAGCGTCGCCACGTCGCCTTTTGAGACGTTGTAGCGGTCACGGATGGTATTGGCCGCTAAGACCTCGCCGCCCGCTTTAAGTGTGGTGTAGGCGTCGGCAGCGTCACCTTGACCGGGGACAAACTGAAAACGGCCGAAGCCCGACGCAGGATTAAAGCGTTCCGGGTCTACCAGCACGAGTGCGACGCTCCGGCCCTGTGGGGCGTTTTTCGGGGTGAAGCGGACGATCCGCAGACCGATCCCGCTGACCTCGGCGACTTGGGGCACCTTTTCTTTGATCTGCGCCGCAAAATCTCTAGGGAAACTGACGGGTGAGGTGACGAACAGGTCACCGACGACCGTTGTATCGACCCAGCTCTGAATCGAATGGTTGATCCCCGCGACCATCGCGCCGACACCGATGGTGAGCCCCATCCCGACGACGACCGCGCCGACGGCGACCCCATTGCGGGTCGCGTTGCGCAGGGAAAAGCTCGAGCCCAACCTCCCAGCGAGGCCGAAAGCCCGTTCTAAAAGAGGACTTAACACCCTGAGGGTCGGTTTCAGCAAGACGGGCGTGGCGAGGCTAAAACCGGTAAAAAGTAGGCCCATCGCCAGCGCCGCACCGAAGAGCGCGGTAAACCCCCGCCACGGCGCGAGCGAAGCTGCGACCCCGGCGGCGAGGAGCACAAAACCCCACAACGGTGCGCCGCGCAGCTCTGGGCTGCTGACCGCGCGGGCTGCGGCTAAAGGCGGCGTCCTCGAGGCGCTTCGGGCGGGCAGATATCCGGCCAGGAGCGAAATCACCACCCCGACGAGGCTGGCGAGGAGCACGGCCGGAACCGGGACGACGAGCGTCCGAAACTCGAACCCGAGTGCGACCGCGTTCAGATAGGTGATCGCCGCAGACAAACCGACGCCTAAAAGCAGCCCGAAGATGATACCTAAAATGCTGACTAAAAGAGCCTCGAGCAGCGCCAAACGCTGCACCTGCCCGCGCGTCAGGCAAACTGTTCTGAGCAGGGCAAACTCCCGCTGCCGTTCTAACACACTCGCGGCAAAGGTGTTGTACGCCATAAAACCGCCCAAGGCGATGAGCGTCGCGGCTAAAATCTGGAGCCCTGACTGGAGCGTGTCCACCACGCCGGTCGCCAAGTTGCCGCTACCTGCAGGCAACGTCACGGTGTAATCTTCGCCTAGTTTGTTTTGCAGCGCCGTCTGCACCGCGCTGCTCTGACCCTGCGCAGTCAAGACCTCGAAAAACGACGCCCGTCCGCCCAGCCGGAGCGCGTCTTGTAGGTCTTGAAGCGCCATGATCCCGACGCGGCCACCGTTGGTGGTGGCGTAACCGAGGCTGTCGTCTAACAGGCCGGTGACCCTAAGCGGCAGGTCGCCGAACTGTGCAGCAAAGGTGACCACCTCGCCGACCTTAAAACCGCGACCCTGCGCAAACCCCTCAGCGAGCGCGACGCCTTGCGACCCCGCCTCCGGCCACGTCCCTTTCGCCAAGGCGCTCGGTAGGTCGGCCGGGACGCTCGTCACACGGCCTGACAGCTGAAAGCCCGAATCCACGCCGGGAATCACCGAATCGCTTACATCGCCGATGTCACGAACCGGCTCGGCCCTGGTATTAAGGACCGGGTAGACCTTCCGCACGCCGGGTGTGTCTCGTACGGTCGCTAGAATGTCGTCAACCGAGAAGACGGAGCGGCCTTCTGCGCCAGGGGTGACGAGCAGGTCGGCTTTTCCGGCGGCGGCTTGGAGCGCACTCGAGACGTTCGCCTCGACGTTATCGCCGATGGACAGCGTGGCTAAGACTGCCGCAATCCCGAGCGCGACCCCAAGCACGGTGGCGAAGGTACGGCTTTTGTAACGGAACAGGTTTCGGCGGGCGAGGCGCAGCAGCACAGGCATATCCGCATAAGTCTAACAGGATGGGTGATACTGGAATGGTTTCCGAGGTAAGTTGAGGCCGTTTGGCTGAAGTTTTTCTAAGCAGTCTCGTCTCACTATCCCTGCTCAGCGTTACAGATAAGCGCCGACTTCGACCAGCTCGTATTCAGGTGAAGCCCCCAAGCAATGCCGTAAAATCGCGGTGTGACCGAAGCCGTACACGACGAGTAGGCGTTCATTTGGCGCTCCGGTAATGCGCTGCAAGTTGGCAAAGATACGCAGGTTGCGGTTATACCAGGCCGCCACCGCGTCCACGCCGGGGTATTCGTGCCCGACCCTAACCTTAAAGTGGTCTACTAAATAGACGCCATGCCACTCGAGGATATTTTCCGGCCTGTTCATTTTGAGCAGCGTTTGCCGTAAGGGTTGCTGCATCTTTTTCTCGTCCTCCGCCGCGGCGCGTTCAAGATACGCTTCTGTCCACTGGTTTAATACCTCGGTTTGCGCGTACTCACGCGCGTAAGTCTCGAGCTTCTCGTGGAGGTCAAAAGCTTCGCCCGGTTTGCCCAAAGCGTCCTCGAGGTCAAAGTCACGAGGCGGATCGTAAGCGCGGCCCCAAGCATTGACGGCGTAGACGCGTTTGTGTCCCAGGCGCTCCGCTATCCGAAACCCGGGCTGATACGCTTCACTACCCGGAAGCTCGAAGTCTCCCTGCAAAAACTTCTGGTGGTCACGGTCCAAGGCGGCTTGCTGAAGCGCGTCAACTTCAACGGCGACTTTGGTGGGTTGAAACTCGGCCAAGCGTTCGACCACCTCTAGGATTTCGGCTTGCCGCGACGGAAGCTCGAGCCTGTGCTGCGATTTGTAACGGTCGCGCCCCTTATCGTCGACGTGAAAGGTGCCGAGGAGTAAAACGGGCGTTGGGGACGCTCGAGCTGTGTCAGCCATAGCTTGCTCACTTTCTTACGTTTAGGACGAGCTTGGCTCGAGGTTGCCTGAGTAGTCTATAAAGCTCGCTGTCAAAAAGTCTGTTATATAGTATGGCGGCCCACAAAAATACAGTGTGGCGACCCATCACGGCGTCTTTAAGCGTATGTTACAACGTCTTTATGACCCACCCGCTCGTCAGCGTCTGTATCTTGTCGTACAACCGTAAAACCGACCTCACCCACACCCTTCAACTACTTCAAAACGACCCTTATGGGCGGCTCGAGCTGCTCGTCGCCGATAACGCTTCGCAAGACGGCACGCCCGAACTGCTAGCGCAGGAGTTTCCCGAGGTGCGCCTCTTTACGCATCCCAAAAATATTGGGATAGACGCGCTCAATACCGCGTTTGCGGCGGCCACAGGCGAGTACGTGCTCGTCTTAGACGATGACTCGTGGCCCGAACCGGGGACCATCGAGCGGGCCGTGGCGCGGTTTGAACAAAACCCCGGCTTGGGGCTCATCACGTGCGATATCTTGGAGCCTAAAAGCTATAAGCGCTGGGACCTCGCGTATCTGCCGCTGCACCCCGGCTACGGGCCGCAACCGTGGTTTTGCTTTTTAGGGTGTGGGTTTTTAATCCGTACGGCGCTCTTACAAAAAATCGGTGGTTACCCCGAAGGCTTCTTTTTATACGCTAACGAAGCGCCGGTGGCCGCTGAAGTCTTTTTGCACGGCTATGACATCGAGTTTTTACCCGACGCACGGGTGTTTCACAAGATGCCCAACCGTCAGTCGGGCTTTAGTCAGTCGCACGTCTTTTACGGCCTCCGCAACGACCTGCAAACCGCGTGGCGTTACTTTCACGGCTGGCGTTACTACGACATCTTGTTGGGCCGGATGGTGACGGGCTTTATCTTGCTGGCGACGCTCGGCCGGGGGTCACTGAAGAGTTACTTCCGGGCGCTGCGCGAAGCGCACCGGTATCAGCGCACCACCACGCGTCGCCCCCTCCCCAAACCGGCGATGCGGCGCGCCGTCGGCGCGTTTCACGGCACGACGCTCTCGAGCCTCCTGAGCTACCGGACGCTCCGGCGGGTTTTATGGTACGCCGGATTTTATAAAGACGGGCGGGTGGTGAGCTAACCTACTTGCGCTCGCCGGACTGCACTGCTTTGGGTTTGGGCTCGCGTGGCGCGGTGCCCGGTGCTGCCGCCTCAGGCGCGGCGGTCTCCGCTTCCGGCCCCAACCGTCTAGCAAGGGCTACTCCTCCGAGCGTCGGCCCCAGCAAAAACGACGAATAAAACGCGAGCAGACGCCAGACAATCACGGCCGGAACGACGGCCGCCGGATTTCCCGAACTGAGCAGGAGCGGGAGTGAAAGCTCGTAAACACCGCTGCCGCCGGGGGTTGGGACGACGTGCGACGCGGCAAAAACCAGAAACAAGATTGCCAGCGTCGGCAAGATAGGGAGCGAGAGCCCCAAATCGGCAGCGACGACCAAAAAAATCCCAAATACGCTGATGTGAACCCCTACCGAAAGCAGTTGTAAGAGGATGTGCTGAAACCACGTGGTCGCCGAAAGCCGCGCGACGGTCGCTGTTAAACCCAACACGAACCGGTCGGCGCGGGCGCTAAAACGCCTCAGCGGACGCCACCGAAACACCCGGCTTACCAGCGTAGTGACGACTGAAAGATGAAAAACTAGCAGGTACCAGAGCCCGAAAAAAAGGGCGCTCGCCAAAACGCCGCCTAGCAGCAGCCAGCTGCCACCTGGCAGACGCTTACTCAGATAAAGCGTCAACAACGAAGCGGGCGCAAACCAAGCGTAAAAGAGCAGATCAATCACACTCGTGTAGAGCGCAACCGACCAGGCGTGTGCAGGAGCGAGCCCGTCACGCCGGAGCATCAGCGCGATAGCGGGCGCGTTGCCACTGCCGCTCGGGGTCACCGCCGCGCTAAACGCGCCCAAGATGTGACAGCGAACCGCGCTTAAGAGCCGCAAACGGTAGCGAAGCGTCCGGGCCAACAGCAAAATTCGCAACCCGCCGGAGAAAAACGACGTGCCGAGGAGCAGGGCGCTAAAAAGGAGTGCTTTACCCGAAAGGGAAAAGATGTCGCGCAAATCGGTGGGTTTGCCGAATAACAGCGCCGCGCCGAGACCCAAAAGACCGAAAACGAGCGAGAGTAACAGGGGTCTAACGAGCCGCATAGGGACTCCAGTAAGGCTGGTCAAATGGAAGGTTAAACATCCGGCAGTTTCTCATAGACCTGCAGCGCCTGCGCAACAACTTGATCCATGTTGTAATACTGATAATTTCCCAAACGTCCGACAAAGGTCACGTCACGGCGCGCCTCTGCTAACTTTTTATATTCGGCGTAGCGGGCGCGGTTTTCGGGGCGCGGAATCGGATAGTAAGGGTCGCCCTCCGCCTGCGGCTCCTCAAAGGTCAAGACGCTCTGCGCGTGCCGCTGCCCGGTCAGGTATTTGACCTCAGTTACGCGGGTATAGGGCGTGTCGTTGGGCAAATTGACCGTGCCGACGGGTTGCACTTTCTCCTGGTCAAACGTTTCGTGATGAAAAGTGAGCGAACGGTAGGGGAGCGCCCCGAGTTGATGGTCAAAAAAGAGGTCAATGGGGCCGGTAAAGATCAGATGTTTATGTGGAATCATCTCTACGACGCTGCGGTAGTCGGTTTGCAGCAGCACGCTGACGTTGGGGTGCGCCAAAAGTTTTTCAAACAATCTGGTGTAGCCGTCTCTGGGCATCAGCTGATAGGTATCGGTAAAATAGCGGTCGTCGCGGTTTGTGCGGGTTGGGACCCTGGCTGTGACCGACGCGTCGAGTTCGCTGGGGTCCAGGTCCCACTGTTTGCGGGTGTACCCGCGAAAAAACTTTTCGTACAGCTCACGGCCGACTTTGGACACGACGACATCTTCGGAAGTGCGGATTTGAGCGACGGGTTCGGCGCGTTCGGCAAAAAATCGCTCGAGCTCAAAACTGTTTAGACTGAGCCCGTAAAGCTGATTGACCGTATCCAAATTGATGGGAATCGGTACGAGCTGTCCGTCTACACTGGCCCGGACGCGGTGCTCGTAGGGCCGCCACGCCGTAAAACGTGACAGGTACTCAAAGACCTTTCGCGAGTTCGTATGAAAGATATGCGGGCCGTAGCGGTGGACTAAAATCCCGTTGTCGTCATAGTGATCGTAGGCGTTGCCACCGACGTGCGGGCGTTTATCCACAACTAGCACGCGGGCATTCCGGCCGTTTGCCAAACGCTCGGCGAGGACGCTACCCGCGAACCCGGCCCCAACAATAAGATAATCGAAACCATGAGTCACAGCGTCCGAGTATAACGTAGAGTGGGGTGGAAAAACGGTTCAAACACGCAGACACTTCATAGTTTTTCAAATTCTGCGGAGGGCGTTCAGCTTGAGTAATGAGCGTAGTTCGCCGTAACGTGCAAGATGAAGTTACCGAATAGGAATTTTTCAGTAATTTTAAGTATTAAGTGCATTGGAGACCTATAGCTATGTCAGAAGAACTTCACCCACAACATAAACGACTTGTAGAAACACTAAAAGCTGATAAATCTATACAAAGCGAGGCTGTAGAACGGGCATTTCTAGCTGTCCCTCGTCATAAATTTTTGCCTCATCTCAGTCCAGAAGAAGCTTACGAGAATGAGAACATACCCACGAAACACAGTATCGAAGGTGAAGTTATCAGTTCAGCTTCCCATCCTGGTGTCGTAGCTGAAATTCTTGAGGAGCTCAAGTTGTCCTCAGGTCAAAAAGTCTTAGAAATCGGTGCAGGTACAGGCTTCAATGCTGCCCTCATTGCTCATCTTGTCGGGGATAAAGGAAGGGTCATTAGCCTGGACTTTGACGGTGATATTGTCGAACAAGCTAAGGCAAACTTAGACAACGCTGGAGTAACTAACGTTGATGTTTACCGAGCGGACGGTCACTTCGGATTTGAAGCACTAGCACCTTATGACTGTATCGTTATGTCAACGTCTTCCAATGATATCTATCCCAGCTGGTTTGGTCAGCTTAAGGAAGGCGGTTTACTTGGACTTGCTGTACGCTTTCGCGCTGAGACGGCTACTTTTGTTGTTTTTGTGAAAAAATCTGACCACTTTGCGAGCTACTCGGGCGCTCAAGCTAACTTTATGCCTATGCGTGGCGCTACAGCCGATTTCATTTCAGGTGAGGGTGAAGCTCTTCTGCGCGAACGAATTGAGTCTGGTAAGGCATTTAACAGAATTCTAGTGTATCCGAGCGGAACCCACTTACCTCAGAATGATAGGCAAATTGCTCTGAGACGAAAATATGCTACTTTTTTATTTCAGTGGGACTAAGTAGCTCTATACGAAAACGGTTAAAAAGCTTTGAGAAAGCTAGGTCGTGCAACTTCAGCAAGGTAGCGGCCAAAGTTCCGTGCCACCATCCCGAACCGGTAAGTAGCGAGTACAATCCGGTATGACTGAACGAATTGTACTCGAGCTACCCTCGGAAAGTCTGCTCAGCTTGAAGCTCAGGCCGAGTGAAATGGGGCAGGAACTGCGTTTAGCTGCAGCCATGAAACTCTATGAGTTGGGCAAACTCTCGTCAGGCGCGGCAGCTAACTTGGCCGGTATCCCTAAACCTCTATTTTTGACGAAGTTAGCGGACTACGGGATAGACAGCTTTGACCTGACAGATGAAGCATTCGGTCTCGAAGCGCGTCTTGCCTAAGCTGATTTGTAACACCTCGCTTTTGCAATATCTCCACCAGTTAGAGCTTTTGTCTATCTTGCCCGCGCTAGCTGAGGACATCGTTGTCCCTGAAGCGGTCGTTGCAGAGTTGGAAGCCGGACGCAGCGCAGGGGTAAATGTCCCGAAAGTTGAGGAACTCGGCTGGCTAACTGTTCAGTTGCCAAAAAGCTTGTCAGTTCTGCCCCTAGTCACAGATTTGGGGAGAGGTGAAACGGAGGTTTTGGCGTTGGCACTCGAGCGACCGGGGTACATAACTGTTTTAGATGACAAGCTGGCGCGAAGTTTCGCCCAGACGCTAGCGGTGCCTTTTACCGGAACACTCGGTCTGCTCCTCGACGCCAAACGAAAGCACCTCCTTGAGGCTGTCTCGCCGGTGCTTGATACACTGAGGGCGTTGGGTTTTCGGCTCAGCCCGAGTACAGTGAAGCTGATCCTCCGGTTAGCTGATGAGTCCAGCGTTTGAAGGTTTAGAGGTCGGCTCGAGAGTTTTGCGTCTTGGCCCTACCCCAATCCTCGCAACCTTACAGGCGTTTCGGGAAATCCGTATGTAACAACTTCAGCGAGATAACGGCTGAAGTCTCGCATCATCGTACTGAGCTGAAGCTCTTGGCTAAGCTCAGCAACACGCTCTTGGGCTTCAGGCGCAGCAAGCTCAGTTAATGTTTTGGCCAACTGCGCCGGTTTGGGAACATACGCTCCCAACGATTTTTGCTCTAAAAACCGCACCAGCTTGGCTTCGTTGAGACCGGCGTAGCTCGAGACCAGCACCCCCCGACCGACCGCGAGCGCCTCTAAAACCGACGCCGGACCAGCTTTGCCGACCACCACGTCACACGCTGCCAGATAGTCGGCCATGTGCTCGGTAAACCCAACCACGTGGACGCGCTCGAGGGTTTCTAACCGCGCTTTTAACGCCTGATTACGCCCGGTCATCACGATAATTTGAGGCTTTAGAGGATGGTTTAACAGGGTTTCAATCACCTTGTCGGTGCTCCGGCCTACCCCTTCACCGCCCAACGAGACGAGGCAGGTCAGGTGTTCGGCGAGGGCGAGCTTGGCCCTGGCCGCGCTCTTAGACGGCGCGTGTAAAAAGGCGTTTTGTATGGGATAGCCGATCAGGTCTATTTTGTCTGCCGGGACGCCGAAGTGCCCCAAGTCACGCAGCGCCCCTTTCGAGGGTACCGCAAACCGCTCCGCGTCCGGCTCGGCCCAGAGTGCGCTGGCGTCTAGAGGTTCGGTAGCAAAGGTCAAGATGGGGACGCGCAGTCCGTAGCGCCGCTGCGCCCTGGTCAGCGCGACGCTGACCCAGCCGTGATTGGCGACGACTAAAGCAGGGCTTAAGTCTTTTAGATGAGCCGCTGCACGCCTCGCAAACTCATCTAAAAAGAGCCGGTGATAGCGGTTGGTGAGCCTGGGAAAGGTGTCGAGGACCCGCTGCCCGTAGCGGGCACTCCACGGGTGCGCGAGCATCCACGCCCAGCTCTTTTTGTGCTGCGCATCTTGTTCGGTTAGTCCCAGTTCCAACATATAGTCTGAAATCGTCGTTTGGAACGTGCCGGGATAATAGGTTTCTAAACCCTCAGCCATCGCCCTAGCCGTCGCAACGTGACCGCCGCCGGCGGCAATCGTGGCAAAAAAGATATGCGGTTTAGTCACGCGTGTTTAGCGCAGTGACCGTCCGCGCCAAGCCTTCTTGCCAACTGACCTCAGGGCAATACCCGAGTTCGTGGGCTGCGGCGGCAGTTGAAAAATGCACGTCGCGGCGCATCAGTGCGCCCCGGTAACGGGTCAGCGGGGGTTCCCGCGAGCCTGCCAGTGCGTACGTCCGCTCGAGCGCCTCGCCCAAAGGTTCGGTCAGTGACCCCGGCAAGCTGAGACGCGGCGCAGGGGCGTGCAACAGGGCGGCAAGCTCAGAAAACACAGCTTTCCAAGTCGGCGCACCCGCATCTGCCAGGACATACGTTCGGCCTGCAGCCTGCGGCACCGTCCCGGCCAACCACAACCCGGCAACTAAGTTTTCACTGTACGCGGTGTTGAGAACGGCTTTGCCGCCGCCCACCAGCGGAAATGTCCCCTGTTTAAGTGCCTGGGCGACGCGCACGAAGTTGGGGTCGCGGGGGCCGAAGGGCCACAGTCCAGGGCGGACGATGACAGTCTCGAGCCCCGCCCTCTTTAAGACATCTTCAGCTGCAACTTTCGAGTGCGCATAGGCGTTGATCATCCCGTCCCTGGGTTGTACACGTGGGTCGGCGTCCCGAAAGCCGCTGTAGCGGTGAACGGCGACGCTCGAGACCAACACCAACCTTTTGACGCCGGCGCGTTCCGCCTCGCGTAAAAGGTTTTCGGTTCCCTTTACATTAGCCTGCCAGAACGCTTTTTCAGGGCCGTAATCGGCGACTCTGGCGGCTGCATGATAGACCAGCTCGACGCCGTCACAAACGCCTACCAAACTCTCCGGTTGGGTGATGTCGGCGCGGACGAGCTCGAGCCTGGGCCTACCCAATACACCTGCTAGATTATCCAACTGCCCCCAAGGGCTGACCAGCGCCCGTACCGACGCGCCCTCAGCGAGCACCTTGTCAACCAAGTGACTGCCGATAAACCCGTGTGCGCCGGTGACGAGGACTTTCACACGGTTCCCTTCATGCTGCTATCTTCACCCGGTTACCCAAATCACCACCAACCGATTACCACAGCAGCCCTTGACGCCCCAAAACTGCTGCGTCCGTGACCAAGCCGATCGTGAGATGCAGCAACACGGGCCAAACTAGTGACCGTGTACGCAGCGCCAAAACTGCAAATAAAAATCCGGCGGGAAACGCCGCCAGCGTTTCGGTCAGGGGTTTGCCGACGTGAATCAGCGTTGACAGCAACACTTGTGTCCACACCGCCGCAGAAAGGCCCCACGAATCTTTAAGCGTAAAGAGTAAAAAACCTCGGTAAAAAAACTCGAACGAGATGTAGTAGAGCGCGTACAGTCCGGCCCACGCTGCAAAGTGCCAAGGCGAGAGTCCCGGCCACGACCCGGCCCACGGATACGTCCCCTGTAACCCCGTATCACCGCTACCCAGATAGATAACGCCTGCCAGGATGAGACCGAGCCCGACGGTAAGTGGGAGGCCGAGCTGCCAGCGTCCCCAGCTTGTCGGGATACGCGCCAAGTCGCCACGCCAGAAGAGCAGAGCTGCCGGGATGATGAGTAGAAAGAGCAGCGCCCAACCGATATTGGTAACGGCTGCCGGTAACGTTCTAGGTGCGCCTCCCAGCGTCGGCCCCGGGCTGCCGAGATACCAGTAGCCGATCTGTACGAGCACGGCGGCGCTCAGATAGAGCTCGAGCCTTCTACGTTCGAGAAAAGCCGACACCGTATTACAGCGACTTTTGAAACAAACGGTAGGTTTTGTAAAGCGTCGCGCCCGTCGCGGCAATCCCCTTATTGATGCCGTCGTTGTCTTCTAAAATCCACGAGCACTCGCCGCGCAGATAGCCTTTGGCCTTGGTACGCTGGATCACCTCATCGATTAAGACGAGCTCGAGCCCCTTGTTGCGGTGCTCCGGGACCACGCCTAAGATCGGCAGCCGCGCCTGCTTGATCAGACGTTTGCGGTTTAGGTAGTGGATAAAGCCAAAGGGTAGCAGCCGCCCGTTCATCTTCTTAAAAACCTGATTGGCGTCGGGCAGCGTCAAGGCTAAACCGGCCACCTGACCGCCCAGCTCCAAAAAAAAGACGATTTCAGGGTCAATAATCAGCTTGAGCTCAGCGGCGAGGTGGTCAAATTCGGCTTCGGTATAGCGGACAAAACCCCAGTTGTGTTCCCAGACCTCATTATAAAAATGTTTGAGCACGCCGAGTTCGGCCTCAAAGTTGTTTTTAAGGTCAGGTGTGCGAATACGCAGCGGGTAACGTTTTCTAGCCCGTTCCGCGAGGCGGTGCAGCCGCGAAAAGTCGCTCTCGTAGTGGTCAAACAACCACGCATAGAGGTCCTTGACTTTGATGTAGCCGGCAGCTTCGGCGTAGTGCGGGTAGGCGGGTAAGCTCGCAGGCATCATCACATACGGATCGGTGTCGAACGCGTTTAGCTGAAAGCCCGAGCCGTCGTTCATCGACGGGTTGACGGGGCCGCGAACGGCGCTTCGGCCCCTCGCTTTAGCCCAGGTTTCGACCGTCTCGAACAGTGCTTGGGCGGCCGCTTCGTCTTCGGCTTCAAAAAAACCAAAAAAGGCCAGATTGTCGTGATGCGTGGCGTTGTGGTTGTGGTCGTCAACCGCGGCCACACGCCCGACCACCCGTCCCGAACGCTCCGCCAAAAAGAGCTCGACGACCGCGTGCTGATAAAAAGGATTTTTCTTCGGGTCAAACCGCTCGTGCTCTGACATACGCAGGGGCGGCACCCAGTGCGGGTCGTTCTTATAGAGCTCGTAGGGGTAGCCGATAAATCTGTCCAGCTCACGTTTTCCCGACACCTGCCGAATCTGCACGGCGGGCGTTGTCAAGGTGCTCGTCACGTTTTAGATAACCCCGAGCGAACGCCCAATACGGCCGAACGAGCTGAGCAGCCGGTCTAACTGCTCCGGCGTATGGTTCGCGTTGACGCTGGTGCGAATGATGCTCTGACCGACCGGCACACCCGGGGGCAAGGCCGGGGTGGTGAACACGCCGTCGTCCCACAGCCCTTTCCAAAAGGCCATCGCCAGGTCGTCGTCCCCGACTAACACCGGAACAATCGGCGTTTGGGAACCCAACGTGTCGAAGCCGAGCGCGTCCATCCCGTTTCGTAAGTGGGCGACGTTACGCCACAGTTTTTCGCGGTGCCCTGGTTCGGCGTCCATAATTTCCAACGCTTCTAACGCGGCGGCCATCTGCATGGCCGGGAGCGCCGCCGTAAAGATAAAGGGGCGCGCTTTATGCTTGATGTAATTGACCACTTCGCGTGGCCCACTGACAAACCCGCCGACCGAGGCGAACGATTTAGAAAAGGTGCCTAAAATCAGGTCAACCTCGCCCTCTAACCCGTAGTGCTCGGCGGTGCCGCGCCCGCTTCTACCCAACACGCCGGTCGCGTGCGCGTCGTCTACGACGACCCGCGCCCCGTAACGCTTGGCCAAGGTGACGATTTCCGGCAGCTTGGCGATATGCCCGGTCATCGAAAAAACGCCGTCGGTCACAATCATGCGGCCACCGGGCTTATCGGCGTCGCGTTGCAGCAAGGTCTCGAGTTCAGCTAAATTATGGTGTTCATATTTGCGCAGCGTCCCGTAAGAGAGCCGCGCCCCGTCGTATAAACAGGCGTGGTTTTCACGGTCGAAGTAAAAAATATCGTGGCGTCCGGCAATCGCACTTAACACAGCCAGCGACCCTAAAAATCCGGCGCTAAAGGTCAGCGCGGACTCGGCGCGTAAAAATTCAGCTAAGCGGCGCTCGAGGGCCTCGTGCAGAGTCAGCGTCCCGGTCAAAAAGCGCGACCCGGTACACGACGTGCCGAAATTGTCTAACGCCCGCCGCGACGCCGTTTTAAGACGCGTATCTTGCGTTAAGCCCAAATAATCGTTTGAACCCGTGATAATCATCTCGCGCCCGTCTACGACCACCGTACCGCCGCGCTGCTCGGCAATCGGCTTGAAGTAGGGGTGCATCCCGGCGGCCACGGCTTCGTCGGCGCGGGTAAAGCTGTAGGCTTTGCTAAAAATATCACCCGGCCGCGTCGCAAGGTGAGCCGTATCAGGTTTGGGCGGCCCGGCCTGAGGGGGCGCTTCTGAAACTTCCGGGCTGATCGTCTTAGTAACGGTATCAACTGCTGTGTCTGACAAAAGATTCCTCCAGAGCGTCGGTGCCAAGAAACTGCAAGAGAACCCGTGCTCGAGACTTTGCGCTCGGGGGTTTGCCCTCGAGACTTTGCGGTCAAGACTGCCAGCTGTCAAGACTCTTAAAGTCCGGTCGCGGCGCTCTCAGTAGCGTCTATCTCTGCACCTCAGCCGGTATGTACTTGCTACTTTTATGTTGCTACCGCAGGCGAGGCGTTAAAACTGGCGGTCGGGCGAGGAGCCTGTGCCAGCCGTGTAACTTGCACATCGTACCCTAAAGCCCTACCAAACGCCAAGGTAGCTGCTTACATGGTGACGAGCGGGCGCAGCGTCACTAATTCCTGACGCTCAACTGACTGAAACCCGCACCGCGCCGGACCAGGCCGAACTGTGCGCTGGCGTACAAGCAAGCTGCAAAAAGTAGCGGGGTGCAGTGCTAAACTGAGCTCGTGAACGGTTTTTTGCGCTTTGAACAGCTATGCAATTTTGCAGATATTTCATGCAGGTTTATTTTGCCCAGGTTTTCAGCTAACCTCATTTTGCCTACGCTGTGAGTAGCGTGTCAAGGTCTGCTGCTGCGCTTCCGGGTGTCGGTGTACGCGCCACGGTGGTTCAGTTTCCCGGTTCAAATTGCGACGAAGACACCGTATTTGCGCTTCAGTCACTTGGGGCTGAGGTGACGCGGGTGTGGCACACTAGTGCGCTGGGCGACGCCGACCTGGTAGTGCTTCCCGGCGGTTTTTCGTATGGCGACTACCTCCGGAGCGGGGCGATGGCCGCTCTGAGCCCGGTCATAAACGACGTTAAACGTTTTGCCGCGCGGGGCGGCCTGGTACTGGGTATCTGTAACGGCTTTCAGCTCTTGACCGAAGCGCGGCTCTTACCGGGGGCGCTCGTCCGCAACACCGGCCTGCACTTTGTCTGTGAACGGGTTTATGTTCGCGCCGACGGTGACTCGAGCTTTACCTCGGCGTGTCAACCCGGTGAGGTTTTAGCACTACCGGTAGCTCACGGCGAAGGGCGTTTTATTGCGGATGAAGCGGTGTTAGAGCGGCTCGAGCATGAAAACCGCGTTGTCTTTCGCTACTGCACCCCTGACGGCGAAGTGACAAGTACAGCCAATCCGAACGGCAGTTTGAACCATATCGCCGGAATCGTGAATGAACGTGGCAACGTCTGCGGGTTGATGCCGCACCCCGAACGGGCAGTTGACCCGCTTTTAGGGGGCACCGACGGGCGAAAGGTCTTTGAATCGGTGTTTAGGGCGCTGGTGGAGGCTGGGGGGTAAACAGTGCGGAACTCGGTAGTTTAGCGCCACTCTGCTGCGCAAGAGAAACTGAGTTGATGCGAACCAGTCCCTGATATATCCAAATATCCCTAAACCACCGAGCACTTATTTCCGAGTAGGCAAAAGCTGCCTGCGTAACAAACTCGTTAGGAAGTTTCGCAAACCGGTCGCAACTTACCCGCAAGCGACTCTGCTTAAACTTTGCTGGGGGCGTCCGGGGTCAGTGGGGTGACTTGAACAGCTCGGAGCTGCGAGAAGAGGGGAGCACCGTGTTTTGGGAACGTTTGGTTGAGACCGCCGAACAACATTTTGCCTGGAAGGTCCGGCAGCGCAAGCGCCAAGACCGAAATCCTCTGTTGGTCACTTTTCAGGACAAATACGAAGCCAAACTTTATGCGCTCGAGCGGGGTATAAAGAGTGCTGAACTGCTCTGGGTAACAGACGAAGCGGCAACCCTACCTTTCAAGAAACTCCCGTCAGACTACTTTATCAAAGCGACGCACGGTCAAAACTGGAACATCCGCTGTGCTAAGTCGCAGCTTTACCTTTACCGTAACGGTGCGAACCTGGTCAAACCGCCCAGCGCCCACGAGACCCATGCGCCCCTGCTCCCTACTTCCAGGCCCCCTATACCCAAGCTGAGCAAGCAGGCATGTATAGCGTTGTGTCACGACTGGTTGAGTCGTTCTTACTCGGCGTCAGAGTGGGCTTATACCAAGATCAAACCGCGCCTCATCGTCGAAGCGCCACTGATTCAGCGCGAAGGCGAGCAACTTTTTGACTACCGGTTTTACACGTTTGGCGGCAAGGTTAGAGCTATCAGTCTAGGTTCGCCCCTTTACCGCAAGGGCAAGTTGAACGTCTTTTTTACGCCTGCGTGGAACGTGATCAAACTCAGCCGTTACGCAGAAGCGCTGCCCTCGCCTGTACCGGATAAACCGGATACACTTGGGGAGATGATCGTTACAGCTGAACTACTCGGAAAGAACATAGATTTTGTGCGTGTTGACCTTTATGACACGTCTCAGGGCGTCATGTTGGGAGAACTTACCGTCTATCCCCACGCCGGACTTGTCGGTACACCTACAGGTTGCCGCACGTTTAATCGTTGGCTGGGACAGCAGTGGACACCTACGGTTGCAAGCCGCTGCTTAAGTTATGACCGTGTACCAGGATGTCTCCTAAGAAAAGCCGTCTCTATCCCTGATCTTCTTTGAGTTTGTTTACAAAGCTGGAGCCAGCGGCAAAGCCCTTTGGCCTCGCCCGTCGAAGTCTTAGCTCCCTGAAACACAGCTAGAGCTGAAAAAATACCGCATAGCGGTGTCGGACTTTTACAGTTGCTACATTCACAATGAACTTATGAAGAGACGCACGTCACACGGCCTTCACTTTTTCTCAGTACGATAAAGTGTGATAATTCGCCTGCTAACCTGCCTCCTGATAACGCTACTGACGAGCTGCACCCTACCCGGTGTAAGGTCGCAAGCCGTTTCCCGCGTAAGTCCGCCGCTTAAGCCAGTAGGGACGTACAGTTTAAGGGGTGATCCGAACTTCGACCCCAACCAGCTTCCCGGTGAGATGAAACTCTGGCATACGCGCCTGTGGGACGGGATCAGATACGTCAATGACAGCGACAGCAGTTTTAATCCGGAAGAGCTCGCGGCCAGCGGCGACTTGCCCGCCATAGGTAGAAAGTTTAACAACTACATTACGACGCTGATCACAGCTCTGCGCGTAACGAAAGACCTGGCGCTACTTGACGAAATTGATCGCCTCATGGAAATAGCCCGGACGCAACTCGCAGATTACGACGGCGACGGTTTTAGGAACTGGCGTTATCTAGATGAAGATGGGGACGCGGAATACTACGGTAATGATTACTACACGATGGAAGAAATATTAGCGCATTCTGTTGTAGCCGCCGCTGCTGCGGCCCTTTATGAAAACGCAGCGTTTAACGAGCGTTACCGCGAACACGCCATTTTTTGGGAAGACTACCTAAAAAACGATTTCGAGGCCAAGTGGCGCAAACGTAACGGCGTACCCTTCGGCTTTCCGTTTCTTGTCCGTAACCTCATGCACCCCTACGTCGAGTTTATCCGCTATCACCTCTATATGTACGACTTAACCGGCGACGCGGCTTACTACAGCGAAGCCGAGCGGATGGCGCGCGAGGTAACGCAGCAGGTCAGAAAGGTTTATACCGCAGGTGGACCGGCCTACGTGTGGGATCAGCGGTTCTTGCCCGAAGCTGAAAGGAGCGACGCGGTAGGTTGCCAACCGTTTGCCTATCTGCGGCTTACTTTCCAGACGTTTCAAGATTTAGCGTTAGAAGGCTTTAGCATCTTTGACGACACCTTTATGCAGTACATAGCGACGGCGATGACCTCTCTCGTGATGAAAGACAGCTACCGTTCATTCGCCGGCGATATCTGTGGTGGTAGGTTTCAGGCCGGACTCCGGCCTTCCGGTAGAGACGACGGCATTACGTTTCACTTCGTCAACTATCCCTACGCAGTTGTCGGCAAATGGGACGCGACCGGCAAGCTCGAGCGCGCCGTCAGACGGGCTTATAACGAGGTTGACCTAGACGACAACTATTACACGATGGGCCGCGCCAACCTCTCCGCTGAGATGCTGTTTTTGCTGGCGAATAACCCTGACGGTAGGCGTGAAAGTGCTAAACGCTAAGCAGTACACGTTAGACGTAGCGCCTCCTTTGTAGGTATTGTGGGTAAGTCTACCTACACTACACCATTACACTCTGGGACTGAGCAGCTAGAGAACACAATAACCTTGCTTGCAAGTGGCGTTGCCGCACAAATTGGAATTAGTAGGTCTTAAAATGCTTCGACTTCAAACAAGGTTACCCAAACTAGTCTCGACCGTAATACGAAATCTATAGACGCATCAAGTGTTCTAAATCAGGATTGAGCTGAGGGAAACCTCAGCTCAATCCTTTGATAACAAAGAGCGCGGTTGTCTTTACTAAGCGGAGTATGGAAGGACTACAAAAATGTTTCTAACATTAGCAAACAAGGTATTGACTTCCATATGAAAAGATGATAATTTCATTTCACCAACCAACTTCTATGCCGGTTGAGACCTCATCTCTAAAGTCAGGAGCAAAGTATGCGTCCACATCGGCGCACTATTTTAGTCTTAGTTCTAACTGCTGTACTGATACCAAGTCTATCGAGCTGTAGCAAGCAGCCGCTCACAACTATTATGATTGTCGGCAATCAAAGCGCGGTGGGTTCACCGACTTGCGCAGACGGTTTACAAGCCACACTGTTCGACGCGAAAACGAAGGCCATTTTGATTGAAAGCCCGAAGGTTGAAGCAGGTCAGCAGTCTAACCAAACCGCTAAGCAGCCGATTCTTCCGGGAACTGAAGCCATTATAGAGGTAAATTGCTTTAACGGAGAGCAAACCGGTATTTTTGAAGGAAAAAGGGAGCTTTATCCACCTGGATCATACGCGAGCGCAATCACTATTGTAGTTGGCCCACAGGACAGTTCAGACAGTAACTGTTGGTCTAAACTTCCAAACATGACCCTTAAAAGTGTTGAGCCAACACCTTGTGTTGTAAGTTAATTTCCAGGAGAACAGCATGAAAAACCTGCGCTTTTCACGTTTGTTAGGTGTAGCTTCAGTCCTTTCGTTGAGCGTTGCCCTTATCTCTTGTGGCACGAGCAACAACCTTCCCTCTGATGCCAATGGTTCGGATATACAGCTGTTTACTCAGAGTGCAAAACTCTATACTTCAGAAGAGGTCAGAGATTTAACGACTGACAAGCTCGAGGCACTTTCACTCGGAGGTTCGCCTGAGAACGCTATTGTACCTGTAGTTTTCGCGGCAGATGGACACTTGCTTACAACAACAGAGTTCAATGACATGCTCAGGAAAAATACTAAAACTAACGACAACTTCAAAGGTACTAAAACGTACTTTACCAACCTTCAAACTTACAGAACAATGCTTGATGGAAATCAATCTCTGAAATCGGCGAACTTGGATAAGATAAAATATCTACAACCGAGGTATGCATACGCGCTCTCCGCACCCGAACCTTTGGATTCTAGCCTTAGCACCTCTTCAACTGATACTCAAACAGAAGGCAAAATCTATCTTTTTGATGCTTATGAGACTGAGTATCGTACTCCAGCAGAACAGACGAAGCTCGTAGAGACGAAACTTGAAGAGGCGCAGTCCCATCAACTTTCTACGCAAGCTGTTGCATTACCGTCGCTTACTGCTGTTGGCGACTTTGCCTGGACTAATCAGCAGAAAAGCCAAACAGCTATATCAGGTCATAATGGCATTGTTGTAGCCTTAAATAACGGCGGCCTTACGGGAGGAAGCAGAACAGCAAAAGGAACGATGACATTTGAGGCTCGTGGCTCATCAGGTGGCTCTTCTGCAAACAGTGATGTCAAAACTCGGGCTCAAGAAGTTGCTAAATGGCCTATAGGGACATCTTTCGGAGGTGTTGGGAGACAAGCTCTAGTTGGTATTCCAGGGGGCATGACAAATAACCAAAGGATTGCGGTAAGAAACTTTGCCCTTGCTCAAGACCCTGGTAAATACGACTGGACACGGAAAAAGTGGGATCATTGTTCAGGCAATGCGTCTTGCGGGTGGTACTGTTCGTACCTCGTTTGGAAAGACTGGCTATGGGTTTTGGGAGTTGACCTTGATCCGGGCCTTGGATTTTGGGTATACCCATACGAACTCATGGCAAGCGACAAAATACACGTATATTTCAAACAGGGTTACTAAGAGGGATTTAACTAAGGCTTTGCTTTCCGAGTATGCCAAGCGTTAGCCGCTAACAAGAAGCTGGGGGAGACCTCAGCTTTTTTGACGGAAGCTAAAAAATAAAATAGCCCAACCGGTGAGTTGCAGTACACCGCCGATAGGGGCGACTGCGCCCAAAATGCTCACGCCGCTAAAGACGAGCGTGTAAAGACTCCCTGAAAAGACGATACTCCCGATGAAAAGCCACGGCGCAGCCCGCTGCGCTTTGAGCGGCAATGCACCTAGAGCGAGCAGCCCGAGGGCGTGAAACATCTGATAGCGGACGGCAGTTTGGTAGGTCTCGAGCCGATCCGGGGTCAGTACGCCGTTAAGCGCGTGTGCGCCAAAAGCCCCCAACGCAACGCCTAAAAAAGCGAGCAGTGCGCCGAGTTGAGCCGGGTTGACGCGGGCGCGTCTGGATGTGCGAGTTTGAACAGTGCCAGCCATCTCTTAATTATAGGGCGACCGTGGCCGGAAGGTGTTCAGCCTCCAACATGCCGTCGGAAAAGGTGAGCACCTGGTCTACTTCGTCTACGAGCCGCGCGTCGTGCGTGACCAAGATGACCGTTCGGCCTTCCTCGGCGGCCTGCCGAAGCGCCGCGACGACGACCTTGCCGCTCTTCGAGTCGAGGTTGCCGGTAGGTTCGTCGGCAAAGACGACGTTCGGGTCGTTGGCTAAAGCGCGTGCGATGCTGACGCGCTGCCGCTCGCCGCCGGAGAGCTTGTGCGGCAGATGATGGGCGCGTCCCTCCAACCCAAAACGTCCCAAAAGCTCGAGCGCCTTCGCTTTACATTGCGCTGTGTGAACCCCCGCTAACCCCATCGGAAAGGCGACATTTTGCCACGCGTTTTGCACCGCGATGAGGTTGTACGACTGAAACACAAAGCCGAAGTACCGGAGCCGCAGCTCAGCCCGTGCGTCTTCTGGTAAGGCGCTGATAACCCTGTCGCCGAGCCTGACTTCACCCGCGGTCGGGGTATCGAGTCCGGCCAAGAGGTTGAGCAGGGTCGTTTTACCCGAACCCGACGGTCCCATAATGGCCGTAACCGAACCGGTTGGAAAGGTGTAAGAAAACCCCGCAAGCGCGACGACCTCGCCGCCAGGGTCTTGGTAAACTTTGCGTAACTGACGGGCACTAAGCTGCTGATTCACGCTCGAGTATAGCTTGACTCCTTACCAGCAAGTGTTGTCATAAGGGCTTTAGCGGCCACCGCCCCCACCCCCGCCACCCCCCCCGCCACCGCCTGCAACCGACCCGCCCGACGACGCGGACGCGCCTGCTGCACTCAGGGCGCTGCTAAGTGAACTCAGCGAACTCGTCACCTCACCCAAACTCTGAAGCTGCCCCGTTGACATATTTCCCAGCCAGAGCGGGGCGTAGGTTGCGGTACTCTGCCCGCGTTCGGGTGCGGCCCGCTGCATGTTTTTAAGAAACTTGTCGGCCACCCCGAGCGCCGCTGCGTAGCAGTAGTACACTTCCCAGAGCTTGAAAAAATCGTCGGGGGCGCGTTTCATCTGCGTGTAGTCGGACAAGGTGCGCTTAAAGCCCTGCCAACCGAGAGCTTCGGGTGCGACCTCTTGACGCCACGCCGGGATGCTGAATAGTGCGACTGCCCCCAAGCTGCCGCAGAGCACAGCTCCGACGACAAAGGCGACCTGGGCCACGCCGAGGGTTAAAACAATTCCTAAAACACACCCGGCCGTTGAAAGTAGCGCCAGCGCAAACCACACCCCGGCGGCGCGTTGGCTCGCAGGCTCGAGCCTCGTCCCGCCTAACTCTTGACTGAGCCATAAGCCGACCCCATTCCACCAGCCGCTCATAAACCCCCTCAGATTTTTTTCGGAATAGCGTTTGAGTTCACGGAACTCGAGGTAATCGGGGTCGCCTTGGCTACTTTTAGCAGCGCGTTTAAGGTAATTCAAAACGTCGCACTCGAAAGGCAACAACTCAGTGTCGTCTTTGTCTGAGAGCTGCATATTGAACTTGCCCAATTTGGAATCGAACACGCCGTAGCCGCGCCGCGCCAAATCCATAATCGTGGCGTGAAACGCGGGGCTGGAATTATTAGCAAATCGTGACGCGAAATAAGGCACCGTCGCCGGGGGCCGGTCAGCTGGAGGTTCAAACGGATATTGCATCACTGGAGCGGTCGGGCGATAGCGCCGCGCTGCCCGTGTGATGCCGAATACTAGGCCGCTGAGCGGTAGCAGCACGAGCAGACCCCAAAACGGATTACGCCGCGCTTTGTCGAGTTCGGCGACTTGGGTTTCGTTGCGTAAAAGGCGTTCAAATCCAGGTTGCTTACCCTTGACGCTAAACAGTTGCGGCGGCATGAAATAGCGGATTTCGACACCGGTATCTGCTGGAATATAGTTGTAGTGAACCTCGAGCGTCTGCCGGTCGTCTGACAGGTTGACGGTCGGTAGTTCGGTATTACCGAGCCGGTGAACATACGCGTTATAAGGGTCACGCATCGGCCCCGGTATCTGCACCGTCAGGTCGTAGCCTTGTACTTGTTGGTCTCTTTGTCCGAGGATGTGCCAATACCACTGCACCACGTCGCTGTAGGGGTCCAGCGACCCCTCTAAGCGGTAACGGTAAAAGACGCGCCGCTCGCTGACGCGTGTTTCTTGCTGAACCACCAGCTCAGTTCCCCCCGAACCGTCTTCGCACGGTTGCTGAAACGCCCGTGCTGCCGGACCGGGGGAGACCGCACCGCCCTCTAGCAGCGTCACCGTCTGCTCTGCGGTGTGGTCGATACAGATATACGCTTCACCGAAATCCTCATCAGTCGTTAGCGTTCGTTCGTCTCTGACGATGACCGAGCCGTCGGCCTGAACGTTGACCTGTTGCACCACGCCCTGCCAGGTAAAGTCTTGAGCACTTGCTAAGCCGACAAAAAAAAGCCCTACAAAAAACCATTTCATAGGGCTGAGCTTACGCGTTTTGAGGTGTCACTGGCTAGAACACATTATTCTCTCGACATCGCTACCGCGATGGGGATACGGGCGGCGCGGGCGGCAGGTAACAGCCCGGACAACACACCCATCAAAAAGGCGATGGCTACCGCGAACACGCCGAGCCGCAGAGTGAGGGCGGCCACATCCAGCCCGATTAAACGTTCGGCAATCCGGTTGACCACCAAAATACCAAACCAGCCGAGCAAAACGCCGAACGCAGCCCCGACTAGACTGAGTAGTACAGACTCGCTCAAGACCAGGCCGAACAAAAAGCGCGGTTTTGCGCCGACGGCGCGGATGACGCCGAACTCGCGGGTGCGTTCAAAGACGCTCATCAACACGGTGTTGGCCACGGCGATGGCCCCGACGATCAGGGCGATGGCGCTGATCCCGAGCCTTACGACGTCGCTGATACGGATGCCGCGCTCGAGCACCTTCAAAACTTCACCCTGAGTTTGAAACCCGAGGTCCGGGTAGGCTTGAGTGAGCGCCGCAGCCACCTCACCGGCCCTGGCGGGTTCTGCTAAGTCGAGCGCGAAAAAGCTGACGCGGTTACGAATCCCGATGGCCGCTTGCAAACTCTTCAGTGGCACGAGCACCGCGTTGTCAACCAGCCCGCTCCCCGAACGCGCCACGCCGACAATCTTAAGGCTGCTCTGCGGATTAAGCCGAAGCGTGTCGCCGACACCGATGCTGTTTCTCTCAGCGACCTGCTCACCGACCACCGCGACGTTGGCAGTCTCGTCTTTTTGAGTCAGCCCGCGCCCTTTTACTACGGCGTAATCAAAGTAGATACTGCCCACCTCTAAACCGGGGGGCAACCCCTGAAACAAAAACGAATTTCCCAGTGAAAAGCTGCCCCGTGCGTAGAGCAAGATCGGAGTGACGCGGGTGATGCCGTACTCCTCACTTTGGGTACGAAGCTCAGCGGCGAAGCGGAGCGGGAGTTCGGGCACAGCGGTCAGCGCAGTCGTATCGAAGGGGCCGTAACTCACCTGAACGGCGGGGCCGATGCCGCCGATTTCGCGGCTAAAAACCTGCCGCAACCCTTCCCCGAGCGACAAAAAGATCACCGTCGAGGCGACTGCCACGGCGATACCTAGCGCGGTCAGAAAGGTCCTTAAGGGGCGGAGGCGAAGCGATTGTAACGCGAGAGACCAGATCATACGTTCACCCCTCTAGTCTACCGGTGACCGAGCGCCGCCGCCCTCTTTAAGCTTACGTGGCAGGTATCATCTGGCTGGCAGCCCTCTCCGTTTAGATTTTGCTGATCAGCACGCATATTCTGTGATGATAGCTGGTGCAAGCTTACTTGGAAATGCTGATGGTTATGGCTTTACGGTTGCCGGTACGCTTGGCCGATAACTGCTCCGGGCGCACCTAGAGGTTGTACCGGAGCGTCGCCCTGCGCAACTGAAACGCCGCCCGCGTTGCCGCTAAAGACGTAGACAGGCGTGGTAAAGCTGTAGGTCTCGCCGGGTTGCGCCGTTTCGTAAACGAGGCGCTCGCCAGCTCTGGCGCTGCCCCGGTAGACCTCGAGCCAAGCCTCTGCGGTGACACTGACAACGACCTGTTGCGCCGCGGGCGTCGGGGTCGTCCCAGTGCGTACAAGTGCGGCAGGTGTAGAAGACGTAACAACGGCTTTCTCTGCGCCTTGAGGGGACAACGTGACGTTTAAGTGGTGGCCCCGGCTCAAATCGAGGGTGCGTTCAAACGTCCCGTAACCGCTGCGTTCAACTTTGATGGTGCGGTTTCCGGCGCGTACCGGCGCGTCAACGATGGGGCTCTGCCCAAAGTGGTAGCCGTCGATACTGACCTCCGCACCCGGCGGCGTCGTCTGCAGTGAAAGCAAGATCATGGCGGGTGCCGGAGTGGTCGTGCGGTGCGGGGCCGCCCTTGCCCCTACACCGGTCGCTGTGTTGGGGTCTACATCTGCCTGCGCTGGCGCAAATCCCCCTGGCACGAGCGCACCGTCAAACGCCCGTAGTGCAAGCCAGCTGGCGGCGGCGACGAGTAATAGTGACGCGCAGAGTCGGACGAATCGGCCAAACTGTGGAGGTACCGTAAGTGCGCCCTCTGCGGCGGGCAGCTCGAGTCCCCTAAGCCTTTCTACCGGGTCCGCCGCCTCCAGGGTCCGCTCTTGCTTGTATAACACCAGCACCCGCGTCGGGTCGAGGCCGACGGCCTGGGCGTAGCGCCGGACGAAACTTTTGCCGTGAGCGTCGCCGGGTAGTTCGGCAAAGCGGCCGGCCTCGAGCGCCTCTAAGTAGCCGAGCCGGATGCCCGTTAGCTCTGTGAGGTCTTCGAGCCCCAAACGGCTGTCTTGCCGCGCCTCGCGGAGCGTCTGGCCGAGCCGACTCGGGCGTGGTGACGTGACCCGGACGCGGCGCGCCGGGGCCCCGGTGAACTCAGAAAACGAATCGGTCATAACGCGCTCCTAATACCTGAACTTAGGCGAGTTGGGGACTCTTAGGGCGGACCAGCTCGAGCGCTACTTGTGCGCCCAAACGGGCATTTTCTTGTAATAGTCTGAGGTTGACGTCCAGCGCCTGCCCGTCTGAAAGCGCGGCGAAGCGGGTGAGTAAAAACGGCGTCAGGTCTTTGCCGCTAAAGCCCTGCGTTTTAGCCTCGCGGAGGGCGGTCTCTAACCAGCCCGCCACCTCACCTGCGTCCAGCCCCTGAGAGACAGGTTTGGCGACTAAGAGCGCACCGGGTAGCCCTAGCTCAAGGGCCGCGCGGAAGGTCTGGGCCACCTCAGCGGGTGTGTCACAGCGGGCTGGGACGCGCCACTCGGTTTCCGACACGTGAAATCCGGCCAAGCGGTCGGTGCCGTACCCGACGACGGGTACGCCGAGGGTCTCGAGGCGCTCTAAGGTCGCCCCTTGATTTAAGATAGATTTGGCCCCGGCAGAGACTACGACCAGCGGGTTTTTAGACAGCGCCAAGAGGTCGGCGGACTCGTCAAACGCGTCGAAATGCACGCCGCCGATCCCGCCTGTGGCAAAAACTTTGATCCCGACCTGTGCGGCGAGGTGGAGCGTCGCGGCAACTGTGGTGCCGCCGTCGCATTTTTGAGCCACGAGTGCGGGCAGATTCCACAAGGACGCCTTGCTTACGTCTTCGGTATCGGCGAGGTGACGGAGTTCAGCGTCGGAGAGTCCGATGACCACGTCGCCGCCGATCAGCCCGACCGTCGCCGGAACTGCGCCCGTCTCGCGGACGGTCTTTTCCAGGGCTTCAGCGAGCGCCAAATTTTGCGGGCGCGGCAGGCCGTGGGTGATGACCGTAGACTCGAGCGCGACGACCGCGCGGCCCTCACGTAGCGCCGTTTGAACAGTTGGATGAATACGCCTCACGCCCCGTATCGTACCGCAATGGTGTGCGAAATATCACGGGTCGTTATTTTGAAGGCCAGGGCTTACGCATGTACCAGTTTTCGTAAGTGACCTAAAAAGTTTAGGTTATAAAAACAGCTGTTTTTGGCCTGGCTGAGCTGACTCAAGAAAAGGCCACCTTCAAAAGTTGTGTTGAAAGCGCAGATAGCTTTTGAAAGAAATCTACATGTGTTGGCCCTGTTATTTTGAAGGTAGGGCAAAACTTACGCTTTAAGCGACCGGAATTTCTGCACTAAATTTGTACTAAATGCTCTGAGTACACGACAATTTTTTAGCAACCTTGTCCAGAACGTGATTGTTGTGTAAGCCCAAAAAGAAGATTTTTGTCTACATGAGCACGACCGGGTAAACTCCTTTGAACATTGTCCTAGACAGCAATCTAGGGGGACATAAACGCTACTCTTCAGAGAGCTCAATGGCCCGTTCCAGATTCGTAAAATTGTTTTTTGTCGTGATACTAAGCTAAATGCTAAAACTATGTTTTCACGCGGTAACTATTAAAGATTGGCCTGTCAGGGTGAAGTGCATTTTAGGTCGCCTCACCCTGAGCTACGTTAATCGTGTGACGTGGCGACGCCGTAAGCCGCCGCAAAATCTTCGGGCAGCGGGGTGTGCTTTTCGCCCTCGAGCGTCTTTGCCAAAAGCGCCTTCAGCTCATCTAAGCCTGCACCCGTCACGGCTGACACGCTGCTCGCGTCGTAGCGTTCCCCGAGGTCACGCACTGTGTGTGCGTCGGCGAGGTCAGCTTTATTGAGCACGACGAGACGGGGAACCTCGAGCCCCAGCTCGTCTAAAATCCGGTTGACGGCGTCTACGCGGTCGGGTGCGCCGGGAGTCGCGGCGTCAACAACGTGTAAGAGCAGGTCAGCGTCGTGAAGCTCCTCTAGGGTCGCCCGGAACGCGTTTAAGAGTTCGTCCGGCAAATCGCGGATAAAGCCCACCGTGTCGGTATAAAGTGCCTTTGCACCCCAGTCACCCAGCGCGGGCAGCCAGCCCTCGCGGGTCGTCGGACGGAGCGTAGCGAAGAGTCTGTTCTGACTGAGCGCGTCGGCCTTGGCGAGCGCGTTAAAGAGCGTGGATTTTCCGGCGTTCGTGTAACCGACTAACGCAATCACCGGCACGTCCGAACGAGTACGCCCTTTGCGGCTCTCGCTGCGGCGCTGACTGATTTCGCCAACGCTGCCCTCGAGCGCGGTAATCCGGTCGCGGATACGGCGGCGGTCCACCTCGAGCTTCGTTTCCCCCGGCCCCCGTGAGCCGATGCCCCCACCCAGACGGCTCATCGCGCGGCCCCGACCGGCAAGTCGCGTCACTTGATACTGAAGCTGCGCCAATTCGACCTGGAGCTGCGCTTCGCGGCCCCGCGCGTTTTGCGCGAAGATGTCTAAAATCAGCTGCGTCCGGTCAACGACCTTGAGCTTCGTTTCGGTCTCGATATCTCTGGCCTGTGCGGGGTTGAGTTCGCGGTCAAAAATCAGTAGGTCGGCGTCTTCGTGATACGCCTTGGAAACGAGTTCTTGCAGTTTGCCACGTCCAATCAAAGTACGCGGGTCGGGTGCGGCGCGGTGCTGTTTGCTCATCACCGCGACCGTCGCCCCGGCACTCCGGGTAAGTTCGGCGAGTTCAGCGAGCCGCGCGTCGCTTTCAAAGGTGCCCTCACCGGTGTTGAGGCCGATCAGCACGGCCCGTTCTTGTGAACTGCGCGTCGTCTCGCGGGCCGTCACGCTTCTCGTGAGTTCTTCTTCTAACGCCCGAATCCGCTCTAAGATGTTGATCTTTTCGGCGTCTCTGGCACTCAGCGGCGCTTCTAACAGCCAATCTTCTTCTTCAGACCCCGGCGGCGCAACCTGCGCCAAATGCACCTGCCCGACTTCAGTGTGACCCCGGCTATTTTCCTGAATATCTACGGCAATCACCGCGTCGAGGCGGTTCAAAAACAGCATGGACAGGTCGCTATTCGATAACCCGCCCGGTTTGAGGTGCGTGTGGATGAGACGCAGGCCGTAGAGCCTCGAGTCGGCCTCACCCATCAGGCTCGGTAAGGGCGTCTCGGCAGCGTCACCCAGAGCAACCGTCACGACGCGGCCCCGGCGGTCAACGAGGGTCGAGACGTTTTTGCGAAGTTCCAGGGCCAATTCGCCCAAATCTCTAGCAAACTCCAAAGAGACCGGAACCTCGGGGTCTAAGCGGCGGCGATACAAGTTCGATAAGCGTTTAATTTGGGCATTTTTAAGCGAAGAGAGTTTGCCGTGAACTTTATTTATTGGGACCCTCCAAAGGGACGAGCGGCGTAATACCGCCCCAAAAAGGCTTTTTATACGTGAATTGTGACAGGGATGTATTTAGCAGCACACATGCGCATACTGCACGAAAGGCGGCAGCGTTCAGTGCTGCACCTTTGCGGCGTGTTCCGTTTGGAACGTGTTAAACGTACGTCAACCTCAACATAACGATGGTTTAGTGTAACGCATTTTTGCCCTTTTGGGTAGCGCCGAAACGACAGCTGTGCGCAGTTTAATAAGTCGGCAAAGCGGGGACTGCTCACGATTAAGCTGCACCCGCTGAGCCGTAAATATGCCATGCTTAAACGCATGAACGCCCATGAACAACGCCTCGCCGAAGGCTTTTTATTTACCGACTTATACCAACTTACGATGGCGCAGCTTTACTTTCGTACCGGGATGGGGGAGACCTGCGCCCAGTTCGACCATTTTTTTCGTGAGTACCCCAACTACGGCGACCATCAGGCCGGGTACTGCGTCAACGCGGGGCTCGGATGGCTGCTCGACTGGATGGAGGGCGCACGGGTCAACGATGAGGACTTAAAAGTCTTAAAAAGTCTGACGGGGCGTACCGGGGCGCGGCTTTTTGGCGACGACTTTTTAGATTGGCTCAAAGTTTACGGCACCTTCGAATCTTTGACGCTCCGGGCTGTTCCTGAAGGGCGCGTGGTGCATCCGGGTGTGCCCCTCACAGTCGTTGAAGGCCCGCTGATTATGGCGCAGATTTTAGAAACGGCGCTCTTGGCGCAGCTCAACTATCAGACGCTGATCGCCACCAAAGCGGCCAGAGTCAAAGAGAGTGCGCGGGGCGGGATGGTCTTGGAGTTCGGCGTGCGCCGCGCTCACGACCGGGGAGCCAACGCCGGAACCCGGGCCGCTTTAATCGGTGGCGCAGACTTTACCTCGAATACCGGTATCTCGTACGTGTTGGGGTTTCCGCCCAAAGGTACGCACGCGCACTCGATGGTGCAGGCGTTTATCGCATTAGGCTTGGGAGAACTCGAGGCGTTCCGCGCCTACGCTGAGACCTATCCAGACGAGTGCTTGCTGCTCGTAGACACCGTAGACACGCTCCACAGCGGCGTGCCGCACGCGATTACGGTGTTTGAAGAGCTGCGGCGCAAAGGGCACGCGCCGGTCGGCATCCGCCTCGATTCAGGCGATTTAGCCTACTTGAGCATCCAAGCGGCGAAGATGCTTAACGACGCGGGCTTTCCCGACACTTCGATTACGCTGAGCAGTAACTTAGACGAACTCGTGATCTGGCAAATCCTAACGCAGATTACCCAGGAAGCGCCCGCGTATGGTTTGGACCCCGACGCCCTGATTCACCGCCTGACCTTTGGTGTCGGTACCCGCCTCATCACCTCTGCTGGAGAAACGGCTCTGGGCGGCGTCTACAAACTCGTTTCTATCGCTAAAGACGGCGCGTGGCAACCGGCGATCAAACTTTCGGACTCACGTGACAAAGTGCCCAACCCCGGCGATAAACGGGCGTGGCGCGTGTACGACGCCCGGAACCACGCGACCGCCGACTTGCTGACGCTCCCGGACGAAGCGCCGAAAGCAGGCGAACCCTTGCGTCTGCATCATCCGTCTGACCCGGCCAGAACGCGTACCTTAAAAGCTCGAGACGTCACGCGGGTTGAACCCTTGCTCGCGACCATCTTAGACGAAGGCCGTTTGGTCTATGACCTCCCCGACATCACCGAGATGCGTGAAAGGCGCGTTCACGACATTGACGCGCTAAATACCGGGGTGCGCCGTCTGGTCAATCCGCACATCTATCACGTCTCGCTTTCAGACAAGCTCTGGCAGCTTAAGCAAGACCTGATTACGTCGGTACGTGAGGATAACCATGAGTAGTGCTGTCACCTACCGTCTTACGCCAGCCCACTCTGTGCCCGCGTATGCTGAGAGGCCATGAAAGATAACCAAAATGTACAGGGACGGCCTTCAAAGGCCGTGATTGTCGGTGCGGCAAGGACGCCGTTCGGAAGTTTTCAGGGAGCACTCTCACCGCTTAAGGCTTCGGAGTTGGGCGCGGTCGCGGTGCGTGAGGCGGTCTCACGCGCGGGCCTCACCGGAACCGACGTCGAGCAGGTCTATATGGGCAATGTGCTTCCGGCCGGGATGGGCCAAGCCCCGGCGCGGCAGGTCGTGCGTTACGCGGGCTTTCCGGACAGTGTTCCGGCGGTGACAGTCAGTAAGGTCTGCGGGAGCGGGCTCGAGGCTGTCATCCAAGCGGCTCGCACCGTCGCTTTAGGGGACGCTGACATCGTGGTCGCGGGCGGGATGGAATCTATGAGTAACGCACCGTATTTACTCCCCGGGGCTAGGGGTGGGTTGCGCTTCGGCAACAAAGAACTCGTAGACCACATGGTTTACGACGGGCTTCAAGATGTGTATAGCGGTAGAGCGATGGGTAGTTGCGCTGAGTCGTGTGCGGCGCATTACAACTTTTCCCGCGAGACGCAAGATGCGTTTGCCGAACAGTCGTACCGCCGTGCTCAAGAAGCAACGGCGAACGGTTACTTTGCCGAAGAGATTGCGCCCGTCACCGTACCGAGTCGTAAGGGCGACGTTATCGTCACAGAAGATGAAGAACCGGGGCGAGTCAATTTTGAGCGGTTGCCGGGACTACGGCCTGCGTTTGAGGCGGACGGGACGGTGACGGCGGCAAACGCCTCGAGCATCAACGACGGGGCGGCAGCGGTGGCGGTGTGCTCGGCAGAGACGGCAGCCACGCGTGGCTTGCCCGTTCTCGCCGAGATTGACGGCTACAGCGGTTTTGCCACCGAACCCGAGTGGTTTACGGTTGCACCGGTTGGGGCGATGCAAAAGCTCTTTGCCAAATTGGGTACGCGCCCGGAAGATTACGACCTTTTTGAAATCAACGAAGCGTTTGCCGTCGTCACGCTGGCCGCCATGACGGAGCTAAACTTAGACCCGGAAAAGGTCAATGTTCACGGCGGCGCGGTGGCTTTAGGTCACCCCATCGGCGCGTCGGGGGCACGGCTCGTGGTGACGCTGCTGCACGCCTTGCGGCAACGCGGCGGAAAACGCGGGCTGGCGTCAATCTGTATCGGGGGTGGCGAGGCATTAGCACTGGCACTTAGCGTTCCTTGAGCCATACTAATTTGCTAGACAAACAGAACTTGCTTGGTAGCGGTTAGTTCATTGGCAACGCGCTCCGTCTAGCTTTTGCTGACCGACGCGCATATTCTGTAATGAGAGTTGGCGCTGTGCGCTATCTCGAGCGTGAGCTAACTCGTTAACAAGGAATATGTGGATACTTAAACTTTGCTCGAGTCGGGCATCCGGCCCCGCTGCACCGCCTCGGCGACCGTTTGCGGCAGCCCCCACGCGATGATGTCAAACGCGACGGCGGCAAAGTCGTACTCGACCTTATCCATCGTGACCTTGAGCCCCGCTTCGGAAAACTTCAGGAGCGCATAATCTGCGCCCGGTTCACCGTTGAGCGACAAGCCGACCGACCCCGGATTGACGACCCAGCCGCTGCTGAGTTGCCGGTAAAACGGGACGTGCGAGTTGCCGACGGCCAAAACCTTACAGCGTTGCGACGCTAACAGCTTGCCGAGGGCGTCACTCGTCCCGCTCAAACCAACTCTAGCCGGAACGTCGAGCGTACCGTGAAGGGCGCGGAGGCGGCCCACCGGGGTGCTGAGGCGGAGTTGTGTGGGGAGTGAACGTAAAAAAGCGACGTGTTGCGGCTCGATGACCGAGCGTGTCCAGGTTAGGATTTCGTCGGCGACGCCCGCTCTGGGCCGGTCACTGCGTGCAAAGTCAAACGCGACCTGTTCGTCGGCTGCCCCAAGAGCACAGAGCACGCCTTCTTGCCTGATAAGCTCGAGCGTCTCGTTGGGTGACGGCCCGTAGCCAAGCAGGTCACCTAAACAGACGATACTCTCTGCGCCCTGACGTTTAAGCTCTGCGATGACGGCCTCGAGCGCCAGCACATTGGCGTGAACATCGCTGATCAGCCCTAGCACCACAGCTGTTCAAGCCTTCGCTGCCTGGTTCTTGTTACGGTTGTTCGCGGCTGCAGCACTCCAAAAGTGTAGCACCGCGCCCCGGTACCCGGATAGCAAGAATCTCTCAACTTGTGGCAGAAGGTTACGGATACCTTTGCTGAACGATATGGTTTCTAACAATATGGTTTCTGACAATGCTCGGCCAGGTTGACCTTTGCTTTTGTTGTCATGTTTATAGGTAGGTAAGAGACGTCTTCGCCCATAAGCCGCTGACTTCTGTAAGCTTAATCCCAACTTCTTTTCTGCGGCCCGCTGCGGACGCTGCCAGCTGAACTTAAAAGGCCGACAGCAGCTAGCCTTCGGCTTCTAACCCGGTTGTAACACCCTCTTCGAGTGTCCCCTCGTGCCTGAGGCCCGGTAAAAACGCGGCCAACACGCCCATTGCCAGCGTCAGCAGCGCCGCAAACGCAAGCAGCGCCCGAATCGAGAGTAGGTCGGCCAGCCCGCCGACGCCCATCCCTAGCACAATCGAGCCTTCGATCCCGACAAAATACGCGCCGATCACCCGGCCCCGCAACTCTGCCGGGGTTTTACGCTGGAACAGCAGCCGAATCGCAATAATCGCCGGAGCGTTAAAAAAGCCGATGATGGTGAAAAATAAGACGGCCAAGGTCACCGTATTCGTAAAGGTATAAAAAAGTGCCGCGAGTCCGAGGCTCCCGATACTTATCGCCATCCAGTTGCGTTCCGACAGCCGGTTGCCAAAGCTCGCCATCACAAAGCTGCCGACGACAAAGCCCACCGAGGTCAGCGCCTCTTGAATCCCGAAGGCGGTTTCGGTCGAGCCCAACACCGTAATAGTGAAGGGTAGCGTCAGGGTGTTTAAGATACCCGAGGTGAAGCCGATACCTAAGCCTATCGTCAGCACGGCCCGCAGTACCCGGTGTGTAAAGAGATAGTCGAGTCCTTTACGCATATTGCGCGAGACCATCGTAAAGGTCGTCTTTTCGGTGTTGCCCAGCTTGACGACTGTGATACCCATCAAGCAAACTCCGGCAAAAACAAAGGTCAAAGCGTCGAGCAAAAAGACCCAACCGAGTTCAAACTGCGCGGCTAACAGGCCCGCAGCAGCGTAACCGACGGCGGTCGAACCGACCGTGCTGATGGACATCAGCGAGTTGGCGGCGGCGAGTTCTTCGTCCGTGGCGAGTTCGGGTAAGACGCTTTCATACGCGGGCGAGTAAAATTGACGGGCACAGCTCGAGAACCCCACCAGCAGGTAGAGCCAGACCAGCCCGAAGGGGATGATCAGGGGAATCAGGGCGATAAACCCAGCCTGCACAAAACTGCTCAGCACCAAGATGCGTTTGCGGTCGTAACGGTCGGCGATGACCCCGCCGAAAAGTCCGAAAATGAGGCTCGGCAGCGAGGTCGCCATCAGCATCAGCCCGACGCTGAGCGCGGAACCCGTCAACCGGTAGACGAGAATTCCGGCGGTCAGGGCGGTCAGCGCGTCGCCGATGGTCGAGACGAGCTGACCGGTCCACATGAGGGTAAACGAACGGTTTCTAAAAACAGCGAACGGTGAAAGCTGCGTAGGTTGTGACATGTGCGTCCTCGAGCGTCGTACTCGGGTTCGGCGTAGGGGCTTATGACCTACCGAAGCAGTACAACGGGATGGGATAAACACACGATACCATAGTTGCGAAACAAAGTGAGGCGTAGATGTGTGAAGTTCACTGCTTTTTCAGACAATGTACTTATAGTTTCAAGCAACTCGAGCCAGGTGCCGAACACAACACCGAACAAGCCGAACGCGCTCGCAATAAGGAGAAGCGTGCGCCGCGTGACTAAAAGCAGCTTACGGTTGGGCGGTATGTCTACTTTGGCGCAATCTCCTCAAGTCCGCTGAAAGCTCGAGCAGCCCAGGGTAACCGGTGAGTGGCGTAACCTATACGGGAGGAGGGCGGGAGCGACGCCCCCCTGCTCACGAACGGCTTCGATCAGCGCCACCTCCCGCAGCGCTATGGTGTCGGCTACCGGCTTAAAAAGCCAGGTGTGAGTCAGTGCTCTTTTTGCTTCCGCTCGAGTCATATCCGTTTCCCTTCTGCTGAGAATCATCAGCCAAGCCACGCTATTTGGTGAACAGGAAGGTTGCTCGCTGCTCCTGAACGTCACGCGGTTTAAGACCTTCCGTTTAAGAACGCCCGTTGCAGCTCTAGGGTCTAGCGTGTCCACAGCACCTCTCCATTAAGTCGCCCGAACCTCAGCCTTACAAAGCGCCACTGGTCACAGGTTTGCTTTCTCCTGCCTCCGCCCTGAGTCCAGGTAGCACCGCCGCCACGAAACCGAGCAGCAGCGTCAAAAGCGCCGACACGATAATCAGCGTGCGAATACCGAGCAGGTCGCCGAGACCCCCGGCGAGCAAGCCGAGCACCATCACGGCGTCAACGCCCACGTAGTACGCGCCCAGCACCCGCCCGCGCAGCTTAGGCGGCGTTTTACGCTGAAACACCGTCTTGATGGTGATAACAGCGGGTGCATTGAACAGACCGATAAGCCCTGCTAGTGCAACCGTCAGGATGACCGATTGACTCAGCGCATAAACCAGCGCCGCGCCGCCCATCCCCAACAGACAGAGCGAAATCCAGGCACGTTCTTTAAGCCGCGCTGCAAAGCTCGCCATCACCACACTGCCGAGTACGAAGCCCAACGACATCATGCCCTCTTGCACGCCGAAGACAAACTCCGAACCACCAGGAAGTTCGGACAGCACAAAAGGCAAAAAGAGCGCGTTGCCCATACCCAAAGCAAAGAAGATAGCCAAACTCAGGCCGAAGATAGCGCGGAGCAGCGGCGTCCCGAAGAGGTGTGCCAGACCGGAGCGAACATCGCCCAGCACCGTGCGAACCCCCTCGTCGTGGTCGCTGGCGTGGTGCGGTACTGTGACGCCCAGAAGAAACGCCCCACCTATTACAAACGTCAGCGCGTCGAGCCAGAAGACTATGTTTAAGCTCAGCGACGAAGCGAGCAGGCCCGCCGCCGCGAAACCGAGTACCGATGAGGCGGTTGCACTAATGGACATAAACGAATTGGCGGCTTCCAACGCGTCGTCGTCGGCAATATCGGGCAGCACGCTGTCGTGGGCGGGCATAAAAAATTGCTGGACGGTGCTGGAAAGTGCCACCAAAATGTAAAGCCACACGATGCCGAACGGCAGCAACAAAGGAATCAGCGCGACAAGTCCCGCTTGCAAAAAGCTGGCGATAACCAGAATCTTCTTACGGTCCCAGCGGTCAACGTACACACCCGCCACCAGCCCGAACAGCAGACTCGGCAGCGACGTTGCCGCCAGCATCAACCCGACGCTTAAAACCGAACCGGTGAGGCGGTAGACCAGAATTCCGGCGGCGAGTTGGGTGAGCGAGTCGCCGAACGTCGAGACGAGCCGCCCGAACCACATGAGCGAGAACGAGCGGTTTTTGAAGACGGCGAAAGGTGAGGGCGGACGAGTGGGTTGGGTCATGGGGCACTTCCTTCACCAGGATTAGTTTGCGATTCAGCCGTCCCTGAGCTAAAAGCACCCTCGGCACCTTCTAAGAAATTGGATAGCAACCTCTCGGAAAAACCGAGAAGGATAGCAAGGCCCAACGTCAGCAAAAGTCCATTTTCGGTACTGGTGCCATTTGAGGAGGTTGTACCAGATGATGCCAAAGCCGCGCCGTCCCTACCTTGGACATCAGGTGTGCTAGGAGTAACTGAAGTAGACGATTCAACCGTGTAAGCCTGAGCAATTACGTTCTCCCACCCAAATTTGTCAAAAGCATCGCCTAAAACATTGATCTGCGCTAAGAAGACAATCAGCAAAATACCTGTCCAAGCAGCTAACGCACCTGTTACTGGAGCAAGATAAAAACTCGTCCAAAACGCTCCATAGTCAGTAGGGAACGCTTGTCGGTTTCTCACCGAACGCACAAGGCGACTCAGGAGGCCACCTACAGCACCGGCAAAGAGAATAATCGCCGTACCAGGCAGAATCGCCACAATAACGATGATGAACAGTAACGACACCGCCATTAGCCAAGCCGCTTTGTTGTGCCAAGTGACGAGCCTTGTATATCCGGTATCGAGATAGTCGTACCTGACCCGCAAAGCGTCCTGAAGGAGATTTTTATATCTAACAAACTCTCTAGCGGTTATATTCATATCTGGAAGATTTAGCGCATCGATTGCTGTTGCAATACCTCGAGCTTCGGCTGTAGAAATATTTTGGAGGCTGTTCTTAATAGTGACCAGTTGAGCAGCTACCTGCTCACTCTCGTAGAACTCGACTAACCGGCGTTCAACCTCGTGAACACGTCGCCAGCCAGCTATCTCGCCGCCTCTACTCCACAGAAAAAAGTTTAGACCGAAAGCCCAGGTTTCCACGCCCTTACGTGCTTCTCTAAGGGACTCTCTTAATCCATCAATCTGCGCTCTCTGAAAATCGTTAGGTGAGCTAACTGCACTGTCAAGGTGGTTTTCAACACCTGCAATTTGTGTCAGAAGCTTTCTATGTGTGGGTGACGCGACATTGTGCCAACGACTGATCAACCAAAAGAATGTATAGATGAGTATGACAGCGAAAGCCACGGCGAATTCGGGCTGGTCAAAGGGATTAGAAATTCCAAGCGCACTCCAGATATTCATCCTCTGTAGCTCCTGTCCGACGCTTTCCCACACGTTGCGTAATACTTGCATGATGGTTTCGGCATATCCCTTTCTCGTCCCTCTTTCTTGGACTGTCGGCGGTATAGCTATGAGTGCAACCGTATGTTTGATTTCCCGCCGCTACGAGTGAGCGAAGACCAAAACGTTTTTAGCGAGAAATCAAAACAAAAGCCGGGAATGACCCGGCTGAAAAATATAAATTTGGGTCGTAAATCTAGACTTTGCGGATGGCTTCTACAACTTGCTTCGAGCTAGGGGTTTCTTTGTTACGCATAGTATCACCTCCTTTACATTTGGGAATGGGCCTCGAGCCGAAAATTCAGCTCAAAAACAGCTGGTTCGGGTCGTAAATTTAGTGGCCTCTATAGAATTCAGGTTGGGGTTTCATCGCGCTTCACCTCCTTCGCGTTTGGAAATGGGTTCGAGCCGGGGGACTCGAGCCTTTAGAGCGTTCGGGCTGCGTTCTATATTTTGCGGAAGACGCTCACAATCAGCTTCGAGCTAGGGGTTTCTTTAATTTTCATTTTCTGCCCTCCCTTCTTGCTGAACTGACGGCAGTCTACAAAAGGGGGTGTGATGTTAGCGTGATGTTGCCGTGATGTTGGGTTGCACACCCAAACTTAAGTCGCGTCACGCCTGCGTCACGCTCACATCACGGGCTGTTTTTTATGCTCACCCTCGAAAAGATCACCTTTTCAACACATCTGTAGGAGGATGAGCATGAATACAAGAGCGGGTTGGGTTAGGCGGACGGGACAGGGTATGGCGGCGCTACTTTTGCTGCTGGTGCTGGGGGCGTGCGAACAGCTTGGGTCAGCGCCGGACGTTGAGCTTTCACCGGCTGCTGTGACGCTGAACAGGCCGATCTATGTAGCACCGGCGTTTAACGCTACCGCCGCCGTAACCTTCACGAGCTACCGGCGCGACCAGGCTGGCGTTACCTACGCACAGGGAACCTGGAAGATCAATAATACTTACAGCAATCTCTACACCTTTATGCGCTTTACCGGCGGTGACGGGAAATGGTATTACACCCCAAATGTAGCTCCGAGAACGAACCCCGGTGCGGGAACATGGACGGCTCGCGGGCCTGCCAGAACCTACTATTGGCAAGTTTGTGGTTGGATTTCAACGAGCAAAGGTTGGACTTCATCGTGTCCTGGAAATCCGACACGCATCTCGCTCTAGGCTGACAAGCGAACTCACGCCAATCCTTTCAGATTCCTGCGGTTCGATCATCACCCTTCGCCCCGGCTGATTAAAGCGTCGGCCCAACCTAAGCGTGCGCTCTCCAGGGGCGCACGCTCATTTGTTTCACTTTTCTGTGATACCCGGTTGCCGCACGCCTCCGGTAAGAGCGCCGAGGTGCAGTTTCCGGCAGCCGCCGAGCTGCTTTTTGGCGAAATGCATTTTTGCGACAGATACATACTTTTTCTGAAACGCTGCAAAGCGTAATACGCACCTATCAGAAAAATATGCACTATGGAGCCACCGGGTTAGACTTCGCACGTTCACCCGACTCTAATTTTTGGTATGCTGGCGAATGCTGCCTCAACTCACGCTGTTCGGCGAGGTTTTGCTCGAGACGCCCACCGGAAGCTACACCCTCAGAAGTGGCAAGGGGGCGGCGCTGCTCGTCTATCTGGCGTACCGGGGCGGGTGGGTTCGGCGCGAATCGCTGCTGGCGCTGTTCTGGCCTGAAACACCGGAAAAGCAGGCGCGGGCGAACCTGCGGCAGCTGTTGGTCAAGCTGCGCCGGTTGCCCTATCTGACGGGGCTCGAGGTCACGGACTCGAGCGTCCGTTGGCCCGTCGCCACCGACGTTGCGGCGTTCGGAGCGGCGCTGGCGGCGGACGACTTCGCCGCCGCCGCCAAGCTTTACGCGGGGCCGCTGTCAGCCGACTTCGACCCTGCCGGTTCCGGCAGCTTCGGCGACTGGCTTGTCGCGGAGCGCGATGGGCTTTTTTTTGCCTTTCGGAGTGCGGCGCTTTCAAGAGCGCGGGAGTTGCGGCGGCGCGGCGCGGTCGAGGAGCTTGCGGCGGTGCTGGGCGAGTTGTTACGCCACGATCCCTTCGATGAAGACGTGTTGTGCGAACGGCTGAGCGCCCTCATGGAGGCCGGTCGTTACCGTCAGGCGCTCGCCGCCTACGAAGCGTTTCGGGCGCGGCTCCGGCGTGAGCTGGACGCGGCCCCCGGCAAGGCGACGCGTGAGCTGGCCGCGCAGGTGCGCGCTGCCGAAGAGCAGAAAGCGTCTGGTCCGTCCGAGCCCTCACCGACGTTCGGCAAACGAGCCACCGACGTTCCGGCTACAGCGCCCCTGCTTCCGGATTTAGACGTCCCGGAACCGGTCGCCCCCGTTTTGTCTGCGCCGAGTTTGACGCTCCGGGCCTCGAGCGCGTTTGTGGGCCGCCGTCGAGAGCGGGATGTGGTGCAGAAGTGTCTTGCAGACCCGGCCTGCCGCCTGCTTACGTTAGTCGGGCCGGGGGGCGTCGGCAAGACGCGGCTGGCCGTTGAGCTGAGCGCCGTCACCGAAGGCTTTCCTGACGGCGTGGTGATGGTACCGCTCGAGGCCGTGTCCGACGTGCAGCTGCTCGCACCGACCGTCGCGGCCTGTCTGGGGCTCTCTTTAGACGCGCCCGAAACCCCCGAACAACAAGTTATCGCCCACCTGAGCGGGCGGACATGCCTGCTCATCCTCGACAACTTCGAGCAGTTACTGGAGGGTAAGGCGTTTTTGCTCACGTTACTGGCGCGCGCCCCCGGCGTCAAGCTGCTGCTGACCACGCGCGAGCGGCTGGGCGTTCCGGAGGAGGTGCCCCTCGAGCTGCGCGGTCTTTCGCTCGAAGGTGAAGGTAGCCGACCCGCCGACGCCGTGGCCCTCTTTTTGCACGGTGCCCGCCGGGTCGGGGTGACCTTGCGGCGTGAGTCCGACCTGCAACACGCCGCCGACATCTGTGCGCTCGTCGAAGGGGTACCGCTGGCGCTCGAGCTGACGAGCGCGTGGCTCCGGCTCCTCACCCCCGCGGAGGTGAAAACGGAGCTGAGCGCGGGCCTCGACCTGCTCGTCGCGCCGGACACCGAACTTCCCGAACGCCACCGGAACATGCGGCGGGTGTTAGCCCGTTCGTGGGCACGTCTGGAGGTGGACGAACAGCGCACCCTGGCCCGCCTGTCGGTTTTTCGGGGCGGTTTTACGTATACGGCGGCGAAGGCCGTCACCGGCATGTCGCTGGGCGTGCTGCTGGCGCTCGTTCACAAATCGCTGCTCTACCGGGCGGCGGACGGGCGTTTTACGCTGCACGAGTTGGTCCGGCAATACGCCGACGAACAGCTCACGGCGGAGGGTGTACTCGAGCAAGTCAGCGCCGAGCACGCCCGTTACTATCTGGGGCTGCTGGGAACGCTCGAGATGTGGAGCGACCACGAAGCGGCCTCGCTCGCCGTACTCGACGCCGAGCTGAACAACCTCCGCGCCGCGTGGCGGTGGGCCGTCCCGAGTGGGCGCTTACCGGAGTTCTGGGTGCCGAACGACGCGGTGATCTTTTTCGACCGGCGAATGCGGTTTTTGGAAGGGCTCGAGTTTTTCGAGGCAGTTTCGGGTTGTTTTGACCTGGCAGACCCGGAGTACCGGGAGACGCTCGCAAACCTGCGAATCGACCGGGCGTGGTTGCTGTTTCGTTTGGGACGCTACGCCGAGGCTGAAGCGCTCGCCGAAGATAGTCTCGACGCGGCGCTGAGTACAAAAACCCGGATGAAAGCCTACAACACGCTCGGCATCATCACCCGGCAACAGGGCCGTTATCTGCTGGCTGTCCAGTATATCGAAGGGGCGCTGGCGCTGGCCCGTGAACTCGGCGAGGTGACGCGCATTGCAGCGTACCTTAACAACCTGGGGGCGACGTGTATCACGTTGGGTGAATATGACCGTGCGGAAGAGGCTTCACGAGCTGCTCTCAACCTGCACCGGGCTGCTGACGATACTTATGGCGTCGTGATGACCTTGCTCGATCTGGGCAGTATCCATATCTACGGTACTCAACCTGCTTACGCGCGCGCCCTAGAGGTTGTCGAAGAGGCGCTCAAGCTAGCCCACGAGCAGGAATTTGCCGATCTCACCTCAGTGCTTCTAATTACGAAGGCGCGAGCGCTCTACCGGCTAGGTGATACGGTGCAGGCTGAACTTGTTTGCCACAAAATCATGAGCCTTACCACCAAACCGGGGCATACCTGGGACGAAGCGCAGGTTTTTAACCTACTGGGCTACATCGCTACACAAAGAGGCGAGCAGCTTAAGGCGAGGCAGTATCTGGTCAAAAGTTTTTTGCTGGCTTGGCAGCACCGAGAAATACCTACAATACTTGAAGATATGCTGGCCTTAGCCGAGCTTGAGTTCTCCGAAAATGCCCACGAACGAGCCCTTCAACTGCTCGTCGGGGTGATGAGACACCCTGCCGCGTCAGCGGTAAACCGCTGTGATGCCGAGCGGTTTCTTCGGCAGTCGGGAATACATCAGCACCTGCTGCAAACCGATAGTGTGCCGCTCGAGCGCTGGGTTCCCACTTTTTTTGGCCTCGAGGGTGAAATAACTGAAAGAGAAATGAACTAGGGGCCTCGAGCCGAAACCGGTAGGATGATTGTGCCGTCATCATCCTTGGGTAACGGGGACCTATCTGCTGGCTCTGACTGCAATCTATCTTTGTGAGCAGGTTCCCAAAAATTAGGGAGAGTGCTGTCATCTTTGTCGCTGCTATAGATGTAGAGCTGATAGCCTCTGTAAGTAGCCTGAAGACCCCATTCATCTTTGCGATTGACTGAACTGGGTTTATCAGGCAAGTTCGGATCAGGGTCAGTTACAGGGGGCAGAATCTTCCAACAACTCAATCTTTCTTGCAAGTCTTTATCTGCCCACCTGTTTATCAGAGGAATGTAGCTCGTAATTTTATGTAATGAGCAGATATAGACGGGCTGAAAACTCACGCCGTCAAAAGAAGCTTCAAGACACTTTTCCGTATCCGTATCGAAACGTAAATGCATGGTATCCATCTTTAGCAACCCTCTCCAAGTCGTTAAACAGTTGAGCGGACTATAGCAGAGCCTGGGACGAAAAGAAATTCTAAAAAAGTAACGAGTGGTTTAGCTTCTCGAGCACGCCTCTAAAGCTTAAAAAGCCGAAAATGACCCAGCTGAAAAATATAAGTTTGGGTCGTAATTTCAGTGGACTCTAATACCGTTTACAACTTGCCCCGAGCTAGGGGTTTCTTGTTTACGCATATCGTCACCTCCTTCATGCTTTTGAAGAGGGCTCGAGCCGGAGGACTCGAGCCTTTGGTTCAGGTTACGTTTTAGCCTCTGCGGAAGTTGCTCACAATCAGCTTCGAGCTGGGGGTTTCTTTGGTTTTCATTCTGCGCCCTCCCTTCTTTCTGAACTGAGGGCAGTCTACAAAAGGGGGCGTGATGTTGGCGTGATGTTGAGTTTTATCTGTCTGGGGACGTAAAAAGTTGCTTGAGAAGTTAGTCTCTGTAGCTAAAACTCGGCTCTCAGCTAAAGGTCGATAGATAGAACACCCCGGCGTACGGGCTTTTTGGGGGCTCGAGTTCGCCGCTCTCTCACTATCAGTTACAGGATTCGGGGGTGGGGCTCGAGGGTTCAAACTTAACCACCACGGACTCGAAGTCGGTGGGTTGAAGAGCTAGCTGGAAGCCGGAGGTCACTCTAAAGAGATGTTCTCCTCGCCGCTTTGCTTGTGAGCATCGTAGTGGTTGTTGATGTACTCGTCGATCATCTCATCGGTCACGTTCCCACTCGTGGCGCTAAAGTAGCCTCTCGCCCAAAAGTGACGTCCCCAATACCTTTTCCTCAACTCTGGAAACTCCTGTTGCACTTTCCTTGAACTCCGCCCCTTCGCCCGTTTGATAAATTCGCTCACGGCTAGGTGTGGTGGAATCGACACAAACAGGTGGATGTGGTCACTCGACACCACCCCATTCAGAATCTTGACCCCTGGCTCTTCAGCTACCTGAGCAATAATTGTCCGTACTCGCCGCTGCAACTCACCCCTCAGCACTCTATAGCGGTACTTCGTGATCCAGACCAAGTGATAGCGGTGGTGGTACAGCGTATGACTTCCCTTGGTATAGCGTTCCATCACTGCAATTTACACGCTGAAGCGTCGCCCGTCTCGAAGACGGGGGTTTGAATCCATTTAGAGGACTATCAATAAAGTTTATAGAGCTGGGCGCTGCAACTCACTATCGCAGCGCCTCGCTCTATCAAAACAGCTCGCCCTAGCAAGCCGATGGACATGTCTTCTCTAAAAATCCGGTCTCGTCTAGCTCAAATAATGGGTCAGCAGCGCCAAAGACGCCTCGACATCATTTTTGGCGACCATCTCGGTCACGGTATGCACGTAACGTGACGGAATAGAGAGCGTCAGGCTGGCAACGCCGCCCCGTGAACGCTGTATCGTACCCGCGTCGGTGCCGCCTAAGGGCAACAGTTCAAACTGATACGGCACGCCGTTTTCTTCAGCAAGGGCGATAAACTCGTCTAACAGCCAACGCGTACTGATCGAGGCCGAATCCATTACCTTGAGCGCGACGCCGCCGCCGAGCTGTGTGACCCGCTGCTCACTCGGCGTGCCCGGAATGTCAACCGCCAGCGTGGTGTCGAGCGCGACGCCGATGTCGGGCTCGACGGCGAACGCAGCCGTCTGTGCGCCGCGTAAACCGACCTCTTCTTGAACGCTGAAGACGCCGTACACGTCGTGTGCCGGATTTTTGAGCGCCTTTAACAGCTCGACTAAAATAAAGCAGTTGACCCTATCGTCCATCGCTTTACCGCTGACGACCTCACCCAAATCTACAAACGGTTGCCGGAGTGTCACCGGGTCGCCGAGCCGCACCTTTTCTTTTACGGTGTCGGACTCGAGACCGGTATCGACGATAAACTCGGGTAGTTTCGGTACCTTTTCGCGTTCGTCGGGGTTAGAGATGTGGATAGGTTTGACGCCGGGGTTCATCACCCCGATGAGGTCGCCGCTACTTGTATGAACCGTGACCTGCCGCGCGAACAAGTTACGCGTATCGAAACCGCCGAGGTTTTGCACGCGTAAAAAACCGTCGTCATCTATAAAGCGCACGTAAAAACCGATCTCGTCCATGTGCGCCGAGAGCATCACCCGCTTTGCCCCTTCTTTTGAACCCTTTTTATGCGCGATCAGGTTGCCCAGCGTGTCGGTCTCCAAGCTGTCTACAACGCCCTCTAACTCGCCGCTGATCAGCTCACGAATCGCCTCTTCACGGCCCGGAACCCCGGCCCCTTCGGAAAGCCGCTGTAAAAGTTCGTAGTCCACCGCTTACCTGCCTTTCAGAAATGTTGCTGAACTCTGAACGCTCTCAACCGGGTTTTTGGGATTGTCGTGCTCGACAATGAACCACTCCGCCCCGGCAGCTTCAGCAGCGGGGAGCAGGGTGTCCCACTCGAGAGTACCCGAGCCGACATCGGCCCAACCGTCTTCATCTTCGTTTTCGCCGTCGGGTGCGATGTCTTTAACATGCACGCGTGTGACGCGGCCTGAAAAAGTCTGGAGCAGGTCAAGCGGGTCTTGGCCGCCTTTAACGACCCAGGCGAGGTCGAGCTCGAGCCCGAGTGCTTCGCCCGCGCCCTCGACGAGCCACTCGAGCGCCGGTCTCCCGTCAATCAGCCTCAGCTCGAAGTCGTGGTTGTGGTAGAGCAGCTTCATGTTGCTGTTCTGGGCTGCCTTGGCAAGTTCACCAAGACGCACGCCTAAATCTTGCCAACCTTCGGCGGTGTCCGAACGGTCGCCGGGGTCGAGCCACGGCACGACGAGCGTATCGTTGCCGACAGCTTGGTTAAACGCGACGACGCCTTCCATATCGGACTCGAGGTCGGTTAGGGCGGTGTGACTCGAGGCCACCACCAACCCGTGTTTATCCAGCATGGCCTGAAGTTCGTCGGCGCTGACGCCCTGCGTGCCGACGGTTTCGATGCCGTCGTAACCAGCTGCGGCAACCTCACCTAAAATCTCGTCTAACGGCGCGCTAAGTTTGCGTAAGCTGTACATCTGAACGGCTAATTTGGGTTGTGCGGTATCAGTCATCTAAAATCCCTTCGATCAGGCCCAGCGGCAAGGGCGCGGGGCGTTCGGTGCGGCTGGCGAGTGTCAAGGTCTTTTCGGCTTCAGCGGCCTCTAAAATGCTCTGCATAATATCCAGGACATGATACGCCAAGCTCCCGCTCGCCCGGTGGGGTCGTCCGGTGGCGAGGGCCTGCGCTATATCGGCAACGCCCAAACCACGGCTGTTTTCGGTGTAGCCGTGCGTCAGGGGCAGCGTCGTCCAGGTGTCCGCGCCGCCGCGTTTAATCCTGACCGGCCCGCCGAAGGTGTTAGGGTCAGGAACGCTCAACGTGCCTTCGGTACCGTAAACCTCGAGCCTCGGCAACTCCGACGCCCACACATCAAACGAGGTCATCAGCGTTCCGACTGCGCCCGACTCGAAACTTAAGAGGGCGCTGATATGCGTCGGCGTTGTGACCGGAACCTTCGTCCCAAAGTTGGGTTGACTCGTGACCATGCGCTCGCTAAAGGTCGTTTTGGCGGTGCTCGAGACCTTCTGCACCGGCCCCAACAGGTTCACCAGCGCCGTCAGATAGTACGGCCCGATGTCGAAGAGCGGCCCCGCCCCCGGCATATAAAAAAAGGCCGGGTCGGGGTGCCACATCTCCATCCCGCGGCTCAGCATAAAGGCAGTTGCGCCCACCGGCTCGCCGATCCAGCCGTCATCAATGAGTTTGCGGCAGGTCTGTAAGCCCGCGCCTAAAAAGGTGTCGGGGGCACAACCGACGCGCAGGTTTTGCTGCTCAGCCAAGTCTAAAATCGGTTTAGCGTCTTCACGAACCGTCCCGAGCGGTTTTTCGCTGTAGACCGACTTACCCGCGGCCAAAATGTCTTGGCTGACGCCAGCGTGAGCGTTCGGAACAGTCAGGTTGATGATGAGTTCGACCTCGGGGTCGGCGAGTAACGCGTCAACACTGAGGGCTTTTTCGACGCCGAACTCGGCGGCCCTAGCCTCGGCGCGGCTGAGTTCTAAGTCGGCGATGGCCGCGACTCTAAAAGCGCGAAAGAATTTGGCGGCGCTTAGGTACTGAGAACTGACGTTACCTGCGCCGATAATACCGATAGGGAGCGGTTGCATAGATAGGTGACCTCCTCCAGATGAGGTTTACGGGAGCCTAACAGATTGCCGTGAGTGAGACAAGCGTCCCGCGCCCTACGCTCAGCCGGGTCACGCCTCTAGGTAGGGTCGTGTAGAGACGCGCATGTAGGTTTGACCCCTATTTATCCCTTCCGGATTCGTGGTGCTATAAGGACGCTGCACCTAGACCGGAGGCTCGAGCAGCGGGGTTAGCGGGGTGAAGATGCCAGTAAAAATACGACACTAAGGATATACACACCGAGAGTATACACATTAAGAACACAGCACTGAGGAGCTAAGCTCCAGCGTTTGGTTTGACTTAACACCCCCAAACCTCAGTAGCCCGAAATTCAACCTTTAATCTACTTTAGGAGACGCGATGCCAGACGACCAGTACAAATTCCAAGACCCCACCGATCAGTATCCACAACCGCCTTTTGCCGAACAAAAGCAACCGGAGCCGGGGCTAAGTAGCGAGATGGACCCTAAACCCGACCACGGCGAAACGAGCTACCGGGGTACCGGCCGCCTAGCCGGACGTAAAGCACTTGTAACCGGCGCGGATAGCGGGATTGGCCGTGCGGTTGCGATCGCCTTCGCCCGCGAAGGTGCCGACGTGGTGCTTTCGTATCTGCCGTCCGAAGAAAAAGACGCTCGAGAGGTCGCTGAACTCGTCGAAGATGCTGGACAAAAAGCCGTGCTTATGCCTGGTGACCTCAAAGAGCAAGCGTACTGTGTTGAGCTGGTCGAGCGCACGGTGGCTGAACTTGGCGGCCTAGATATTTTGGTTAATAACGCCGGAAAACAGCAGGCAGTAGAGAGCATCGCCGAGCTGAGTGACGAGCAGTTTGACGAGACCTTTAAGACGAACGTGTATTCACTCTTCTGGACGTGTAAGGCGGCCCTCCCACATATGCCTGCGGGCAGTTCAATTATCAACACCTCGTCTATTCAGGCGTATCAGCCGTCGCCTATCTTGCTCGACTACGCCACCACCAAGGCGTCTATCAATACCTTTAGCAAGGCGCTCGCACAGCAGGTTGGGGAAAAGGGCATACGGGTCAACGTCGTCGCTCCCGGCCCGGTCTGGACGCCTTTACAAGCCAGTGGCGGTCAACCGACCGAGGCGCTTAAAGAGTTCGGCGGACAAACGCCGCTGGGCCGCCCCGCGCAACCCGCCGAACTTGCCCCGGCGTACGTGTACCTGGCTAGCGCCGAATCGGGTTACGTCACCGGCGAAACGCTCTCGGTCAACGGCGGGATGGTTGCGCCGTAGGTCGAAGAACTAGCGTGCTTAACATAGCTGCCGAGCGCCCGGTTCTCGTGTGGGCGCTCGGCTCTGGTAGGTCGGCCCTCGCCTACAGGTTAGCGTTTTAGAAGCTCGAGTCCTAGACCCTTTACCACGTTTCGCTCAGCCGGCGTTTTCATGGTTACCAGAGGCAAGCTTTGTTTTAACGAGTGTGTCGGCAACTGACGGTGCCCGCCAAACGTCTTTCTAACCGCAATACCCGTCTTCTCCTTTACACTAGCTTTAGTGAAACGCGCTGCAAAACTTACCGGTTGTACGCTACTTACCGGTTGTACGCTGGTGTTCTGGTTTTCGTTCTGGTTTAGTGCGCTGGCACAGGGCTTTAACGAAGACGCGGTGGTCAACTTCGGGTTTGCCGGTGAACTGGTGGCGAACACGTGGAACCCGCTCCACGTCACGCTCCGCGACGCGCCACCTGCTGAGCTGGTGCTCGAGTTAGACGTCGGCACCCTGCGGGGTGGGCCGGTGGCGTTTCGTTATACCGCTGAACTCGCCGGGGGCCGAGGCGTTTACACCTTTGAAGACGACGTGTACCTTCCGGCGTGGCGGGCGTTCAGCTGGCTGATCAGAACGCCGGACGAGGTGCTGGCGAGCGGTACGCTGCCGCGTTATCTAGCTGACACTACTCCGCTCAACCTCGTTCAGGGCCGCGAAGCAGGTGCAGGTACCCAGTTTTTTGAAGACGGTGCCAGGGTCGTTGACGTTACCGGTGCCGACCTGCCCGAACGTGCTGCAGCCTATAGCGGCGTCGAGAGCGTGCTGCTGCTCCCTCAAACTGCGCCGCCGACACCCGCTGCGTTGGCCGCCGCTGCAACTGCAGGGAGCACCGTTATGTTGGGTGGTCGGCTGGGCGCAGCCTACAACGATATCTCGGCGCTGGTTCCGCTAGCGAACACGCCGCTGGGTATAGGAACGCTCAGCCGCTTGGTTGAGGTGAACCGAACCTCAGTGCAAAGGGCGCTGCAAACCCAAGTGCTTGCGCCTGACACGCTCGCTGCTACGCTGACAAGTGACGACTTGACCCGCGCCCCCACCGGTCAGAGTTCGGCGTGGCTGGCGCTACGCGTCGGCGCGTACGCCCTGGTCTTGCTGCTTTTACTCCGCTTTGGCGGCGGGCCGGGTGTGGTGGCGGCGCTGCTCCTCGCCGGTCTCTTGTCGCTTGCGGCGTGGCGTACCCGTCCGGTTGAACCGCTTCTGTTGCGCGACCGGAGCCTGGTGCTGAGCCGCGGCGCATTAGGTCTCCGCACCAACCTTCACTATTTGTTCAGCTTTCCAGGGGGTGCCGCAGACGTGCCTTATGCGGCGCACCCGCTGCCGGTGACCGGCGTCTCGGGGTATGGGTCGGGGCCGGAGAGCACAGGGGTCACCCTGCCCACCTACGGCAGTGTGCTGCTCGTCGGGAAGCCGCACTTAGAGCCCACCGTTCTACGGTGGGACGGTGAGGCTGTGGTGAACAGCGGCCCCGACCCTTTGACCGACGTCTTTGTAACGTGGGGCGGCAACGCTGCTAGCGGAACAGCGCCGCAGATCGGCACAGTCTCGAGGAGTGGTCAGCAGGGCGTCTTAGAGCCGGGTGAAACGCTCCCCATCAAACCCGGCAGCCTGACACTCCCGGAGGTTTATAAAGACTTGGGGCCAGAGCTACCCCCCGGCAGTGTGCTGGCGAGAGACGGCGGGACGGTCTATGTTTTGTTGCCCGAACCTATGAACTAGCTTGAGACAAATCAGAGTACCTGCTGAAAGTGATGCGACGCGATCACAAAGCCCTCACGCAGATAAAATTTATGAGCCCTAAACCGCTGTACGCCCGAGTCCAGATGCAGCTGCGCACACCCCGCCTCTCTCGCTAAGTCCTTGAGATAATCCAGCAGCGCCTTGCTGTAACCTTTAGACCGCGCCGTTTCGCTCGTTACTAAGTCATAAACGTGCATGTATTTGCCATATGCCAACGCTTCACTCAGCCAGAACCCAGCCACGGCGACAACCTGGCCCTCATCCTCGACATAGGCGAGCTGATAGTCTTGCGTTTCTAAACGTTTGAGTTGGGGTAAAAAGTCGGCCTCTTCTAAATGCGTCCGCAACTCCCTCATGACCGGAAAACAGGCGAGTTTTTCGGCGTCGGTTTGGGCGAGTTTGATGTTCATCCGACAACTCTAACGTGAGCTGTAGTTATCTGCCAGTTTTTTGCGCAGGGGTAGCTAAGTGCTAGGCTGACACATGATCTTACCGCCCGAAGAGCCGCATTTCGGACCCTGGCAGGCTGTACCGATAGAGGCGTTTGTTCGGTCGGTCCGAGCAAAGCTTCCCAACGATAGGCCGGGTATCGTAGCGGTTGACGGACGCAGCGCAGGTGGGAAAACTACGCTAGCGGAGCGTATCAACAAGGCAGTTTCCGGTTCAGCCACTGTTCACACCGACGATATTGCGTGGCATCACTCGTTTTTCGGTTGGTCAGAGCTGCTCTTGCAAGAGGTGTTAGAGCCGGTACGAGCGGGTCGGGGTGTCTCATACAGACCCTCGGCTTGGATTGAAAGAGGCCGAGAGGGAGAGGTTGAGGTGCCACCGGATTGCTCTTTGCTGATTCTCGAGGGTGTCGGTGCGGGCCGCCGGGAACTAGCGTACGCCGTTGATGTGGCGGTGTGGGTTCAGTCGGATAGGGACAAAGCTCGAGTACGGGGAATTGCCCGTGATGGCGGCGACGCGGCGGCTACCGCGTTTTGGGACGAGTGGATGACGGCGGAACTGATTTTCCTAGCTGAGCAGAGACCTTGGGAAAGAGCTGACTTCATCATTTGCGGTACACCCGAACTGGGGCACAATCCTACCGCAGAAGTCGTTGTCGCGCTTTAGAAACCCCCGTGTTCCTCAACAAACGCCATCACTTCGTCGTAAAAACCCATGAAGTTGGCGCAGCCGTGCTTGGTCACGACGATTGCGCCGCAAGCATTGCCCATCCGGGCGCTTTTGTAAGCGTTCCAGCCCATAAGTTGACCATAGATAAAGCCGCTGGCAAACGCGTCCCCGGCTCCTAAAACGTTGTAAACCTCAACCGGAAACCCCGGGACATCTTGCTTTGTGCCGTCTCTCCCATAGATACTGACGCCCGCCGAACCGCGTTTAACTAAAAGCGTTTCAGGGCCGTTCGGGACGGCCAAAATCGCCTTGATATTCGCTTCTATGTCGCCGCGAATCACCGGCGCAGAGATTTGCTGCTGGATGATCTCGAGGTCACTGGGGTCGGTCAACATCGCCGCGTTGATCTCTTCTTCAGTGCCGAACGCCACGTCAACGAGTGGCAACAGCGCACGGATGTTGACGCCAAAAGCTCTCGGGTCGTGCCACTGGTCGGCGCGAAAATCGAGGTCGAGAAAGACTTGTTTCCCTGCGGCCTGGGCGCGTTCGGCGGCAAAAAAGGTGGCGCTGCGCCCCGGTTCTTGGGCCAAGCCGGTGCCGGAAAGCTCGAGCGCCCGACTCGCTTCAATAGGAGCCGCTAACACATCGTCAATCGTGAGCTGAATGTCGGCGGCGTTGTCACGGTAGTAGACCAGCGGAAACGTGTTAGGGGGCTGAATCCCTAACACGACCGCGCTGCTCCGGTGACCTGGTTTACGCGGGATAAACTCGGTGGCGACGCCCTCCTGCTCTAAAAAATGCAGGATAAAGTCGCCCACTTTGTCTTCACCGACGCCGGTTAAAAGCGCGGTTTGGAGACCCAACCGTTTGACGCCAACTGCGATATTTAAGGGGCTACCGCCGACATACGCGGCGAAACTCCCGATCTCTTCAAAGGGTGCGCCTACGTCGTTCGCGTAAAGGTCAATCGAAGACCGGCCCATCGTGATGAGGTCAAACGTCGGCTCAGGCATAGGTTTAGACATGGGCTTAGTTTAGCTGTCTCAGAACGTCCCAGTTAGAACTTTACGGTAAGTCCGTCGCTAGCGGTTTCAAACTCAGGGGTTAAGCCTTCTGCCAGTTTATCCAAAAACGCCTGCCCCAAGTGCGTGAGGACGAGGCGTTTAGGGCCAGACTTATCAGCTTCAAGCTCGGTGAAGTGGTCTTTAAGGGTTTCGTAATCGAGGTGCTGCGGTGTCGCCTGGTCAAACGTATAAGCGTCGCAGATGAACAGATCAGCCTCCTGAGCGAGGCTCGGTAGCGCGTCCGTCCAAACCGTATCGCCTGAATACGCGAGAACTTTGCCGCCAAACTCCAAACGCAAACCGGTGCAGACCAGTGTGGGCGCGTGCTTGACGAGGCACGAGGTCACGCGGATACCCAAAACGTCGGTGGTTTTGTCGGGGGGCAGCTCGAGCACCGTCAGCTCAAACGGCAGTTCTAACGGCGTACCGGGGAAAAGGGCTTCGGTCAGCTTAGGGATGTGCGCTTTAAGGCCGGGGGGACCGGCAATGGTCAGGGGCGCGGTGCGTTTGGTGATCAGGGCGGCCTCGAGCAGCAAAAAGGGCAGTCCGCCCACGTGGTCACCATGCAGATGCGTGATAAAAATCAGCGGAATTTCGTTGACGTCAACGCCGAAGTGTTTGGTCGCCGTCATCGAGGTTGCACCAAAATCTATTAAAAAGCGTGTCTGGGCCGACACGACAGAAAAGCAGGTGTTAAACCGGCCGCCGCTGCCAAACGCGTCGCCGCACCCCAGAAAGGTCAACTCGGAGGTCATAGGCTCAGAGTACCCCGGTACTTCTGGAATGTTTGGGTTAAAGGTCAGATAGTGGTTTAACTCATTCAGCCGATTTGTCTCTCGCTGGCTCAGGGAGACGGGTTCTCTAAAGTACATTAAGTCGTGTACAAACGTTGGCTTTTTCCACTGCTGGCGGTCACCTTAGGTACTTTTGCGCTGCTGCCCTTCTTGCACCGCTCCGAGGCGGGTCTCAGTACCGAAGAAATCGGAAAATGCCGTGTTCAAGCCAAGTTATTCTTCGACGGGCTCGAGCATTTATTTATCAGCCGGTTGGTAATGTCCAAGCTGAACGACTCGACCTACTATGTGAGAGCCTATTCGCGTTTGGGACTGCCCTATGACGGCGCTGTGATGCGGGTGCTCGAGCCCTACGACGAAGCTAAATACGCCAACAAGAAGTACATCGAAAACCAGTAGAACTGCGAGGGCAGCGTGGCCCGGATAGGCTTTCGTCACGCTGCCCCTTAGAACGTCCGGCTCTACTGTGAAAGCTTTGCCAAACTGTAATTAAACGAGTTGGAGTACGGTTGCTATAACCTCCTCGAGCTCAGCACTCGTATCGATCTCGTAGTCTGCAGCTTTTCGCAAAAGCGGCTCGACAGTTTCTACCAAATCCAGGACTCGAGCCACTTCTTCGGGACGTTTACCGTAAGCGTTGGTTGTTCTCGTCGCCAACCTCTGCACGATAACTTCAGCGGGCGCACTCAGCAGGACAACATGGTCGAACTGCGGCATAAACTTTCCCATGTTCGCCGCACACCCGCTTAAGAAGAGCACCTCGGTGTCTTCGGTCGCTAAAAGGTTTTGCACCTGGTCTTCTCGCCACATCCAATCTCTACCCGGTTCTACGGGTGTTCCTGGACTCGAGTCGCCGCCCACCTCGACCCACTCGGAGAACTCGTCACTGTCGGCGTCTACGGCCTTGTAGCCGCGCACTGCCAGTTCGCTGGTGACTGTCGAGGTGCCGGTTCCGGACATGCCTGTTAGAAGTATCCGCTTCATACCGTCAGCTCCTTTCCCCTGCACTCACTACCTTTTTAGAACGTCCGGCTCCACTCCTTCGGCCACCGCTCGACCACAACCTTGGTTTCGGTATAGAACTCGACGCCGTGCCGCCCCTGCGCGTGCAAATCACCAAAAAACGACTCGCCCCACCCCGAAAACGGAAAAAACGCCATCGGCGCAGCGACGCCTAAGTTGATACCGACGTTGCCCGCCCGCACGCTGTACCGAAACTGCCGCGCAGCCGCACCCGACGAGGTAAATAAACACGCCTGATTGCCGAACTTGCGGGCGTTCACGATTTCAATCGCCTCTTCAATATTAGCTGCGTGCATCATGGACAAGACTGGGCCGAAGATTTCAGTCTGCGCGAACTCACTCCCCGGTGCGACGTTGCCCATCACCGTGGGGTGTAAAAAGTAGCCGTCCTTAAAACCGTCTACGTCTTCGCGCCCGCCCGTAAGCATCTCCGCACCTTGCTTGACGCCTGCGTCCACGAGGCTTTGAATCCGCGCTTTGCTCTCGGCGCTGATCACCGGTCCCATCGCCACGCCGTCGTCTAGACCGTACCCGACCTTACGAGAGTCAGCGTCAGCGGTGATGCGCTCCGTAAACTCACCTTTGGCGTCACCCACGGTAATAGCCACCGACGTTGCCAAGCAGCGCTGACCCGCGCAGCCAAACGCCGAATCTGCCAGAATGCGCGTTGTCATCTCCATATCGGCGTCGGGTAAGACGACCGCCGGATTTTTCGCGCCGCCCTGACACTGGGCGCGTTTGCCGTTCGCGGTGGCGCGGCTGTAGATGTATTTGGCGACCGGGGTTGACCCGACGAACGAGACGGCCCGGATGTCGGGGTGGTCTAAGATAGCGTCTACAGTCTCTTTACCGCCGTTGACAAGCCCCAGCACGCCTTCGGGAAAACCAGCTTCTTCTGCGAGGTGAAACATCAGCTGCGTCGTCATCGGGACTTTTTCGCTGGGTTTTAAGAGAAAGCAGTTACCGGCGGCGACGGCGTAGGGCATAAACCATAGCGGAATCATGCCGGGAAAGTTAAACGGGGTGATGGCCGCGACGACGCCCAAAGGCTGCCGGAACATATGCTCGTCGATGCCCCGCGCGATGTCCTCGTTGTTATAGCCCTGAATCATCGTCGGCATGCCGCACGCGACTTCGATATTTTCGATGCCGCGCTGCATCTCGGCGTAAGACTCTTTGAAGGTTTTGCCGCACTCGTTGGTGATGGTCCGGGCGAGCGAATCGAGGTTGGCCTCGAGCAAACTTTTAAGCTTAAACAGCGGTTGGATGCGCTCCGTAACCGGCGTCATCCGCCAAGTCTTAAAGGCTTCTAAACCCGCCCTAACCGCCTGGTCTACCTCATCTTTGGTGCTCTGCGGCGCGGTGGCGATCACCTCAGCGGTAGCCGGGTTGCGCACGTCAAACGTCTCCGAGTTGCGCGGGCGCTCCCAGCTGCCGCCGATATAGTTGAGGAGTTCTTGCTTGTCAGCTACGGTCATAATCTTCTCCCTGTGCCTTGTAGCGGCAATGTCAGCCGGTCCTCAGAACCTTCCCAAGACCCGCGTACCCACGCGAGTTGCGGCTCGTCTTTGGCGATCCACGAGGGCGTTTCCCCGGCTAAAAAGTTGAGATAGTAGGCGTCGTAACCGGGCGCGGTCACCACCGGATGATAGCCCCGGCGGACTAATACTGCGTCGCCCTGCCCGACCAAAAGCCGCTCGTCCAGGCTGCGGTCGTCCGTGTAGAGGCGCTGCATGGCCCAACCGTCCTCGGGGTGCATACGGTAATAATAAACCTCTTCTAAGTCAACTTCATCGGGCGGGTTCTGCACGTCATGTTTGTGCGGCGGGTACGAACTCCAATTGCCTGACGGCGTGTAGACTTCGACGCACAGGAGATGTTCGGCGTCGTCCGGGTCGAGGATATGTGAAATCTGCCGAGTGGCGTTGTGACCGCCGCGGATTTCAACCTTGATGTCCTCCGGGGTGATGAGGCGGGCAGGGAGTTTGCCCTCGGCAGGCGCGGACCCGGTAGCCAGCTCGAGCCTCCCCTCGGCCTGCACGCTGTAACTCGTATCCGGTGGCAAGTAGACGCTGTACGGCAGCCCAGCAAACACCCCGCGCCGCCCCCGAATCTGCCACGTCTCACCGCCAGCTTTTACGGTGGCGTCGCCACCTAAAAAGACCAAACAGAGTTCGTTGCCCTCACTGTTCGCCTCATGTGCTTGGCCTGCTGCCAGCGCGTAAACCTGAAACCCTAATAGCTTCCAACCTGCCCTCTGAGGCGTGATGTCCGTTTGCAACGCGTTATTCGTATCGGCGTGAACGATGTGCTCGGTGTTATCCACAGGCTTGTCCACAGCTTTATCCGGGTTATCCACAGTGTTATCAACACCTTTATCCACAGCTATAGCCCCAATCCTTTTAGAAACGTTCGGTTGCGCGTGGCACTCTCTTCCGGCGTACCGAGCCCCGGCAGCATATCTTGCTCGACGGTCAGCCAGCCTTCATAACCGAGTCCGTTGAGTTTCTCGAGCACGTCGCCAAAGTCAACGCAGCCCTTGCCCAATTCGCAAAAAATCCCCCGTTCTAAAGCCCTTTTATAGTCCCATCCTTCCCGACGTGCCTGGGCTGCTAAGGTCGGCTCGAGGTCTTTAAGGTGAACGTACTTAATGCGGTTTCGGAAGCGTTCCAATCCCTCTAAAACCGTTTCCGGGTTGCTCGAGCCGCTCCCGTAAAGATAATGCCCGGTGTCGAACACCAAGCCTACCAACTCAGGGTCGGTGAGGGCTAAAAAGCGGGCAATCTCTTCAGGCGTTTCGACAAATCCGGCGCAGTGGTGGTGAAAAACGGTTTGGAGTCCGGTTTCTTCGAGCACAGCTCTTGCTACAGCGTTTGCCTTCTCCGCGAAGGTCTGCATCTCGGCGTCTGAAAGCTTCATCTCTGACGTGACGCGTCCAGCATTCTGAAATCGCAGCGGGTCGCGGCTGTGAACGTCGGCTAGAACAAGGTACGGTTGCCAGTTCAGGTCACCTACGTCCGCCACGCTCTTTAAGAGGTGTGCGACAGTGAGGGCGCGGTGTTTGCCTTCGGCTAATGCAGCAGAGTCGGCAAGAGCAACGTCTACATATGCGCCCAACATGGTGAGGCCCCTGACCTCCAACTCTCGCCGTAAAACGCCCGCGTCCGTCGGCATAAAGCCGTAATCCCCGAGTTCAGTACCCGTATACCTCGCCGCCACGAGTTCGTCTAACATCTGCGTGTAGGGGATACGTTCAGCCTCCGTGCCGGTGCCTTCGATGGTGCCCCACGAACAAGGGGCGTTACCGAGTTTGAACCGCGTCACCATACGTCCTCATTTGAGACCGGAAACCCTTGTGAGCGCCGCTCAGCGTCTAAAACGAGACTGTAAGCCCGCCGTAAACTGCTCTCCGCGTCACCGGTAGGGACAAACTCGTGACTAATAAAGCCGTTGTAGCCGCTTTCGGCAATAGCTTGAAACACCGCCGGATAATTGATTTCCTGTGCGCTATTTAGCTCATGGCGTCCGGGATTGCCCGCTGTGTGAATATGCCCGAACGCGCCGTGATGGTTTTGAATCGTCCGGATGAGGTCGCCCTCCATAATCTGCATGTGGTAGATGTCGTAAAGCAGTTTGACGTTTGCCGAGCCCGTGAGTTCTAAAACGTCAACGCCCCAAGCTGTGTGGTCGCCCGCATAGTCCGGATGGTCAACGCGGCTGTTGAGCAGCTCGAGCAAAAGCGTCATCCCCACACCTTCCGCGAGCGGTGCGAGGCGGCGCAGTCCTTCCGCCGTAATCTCGGCGCTCTCCTCGTCACTCTGCTCGTTCCGGTTGCCGCTAAAACAGATGAGGTTGGGAATCTGCCAGCGTTCAGCAAGCCGTAAAGCTGCTTCGGTCTCCTGAACGATGCCGTCGTGATAGTCGCGGTGATTTAAGCCCCGTTCCAAACTCTCGTGTGCTCGGTGCGTCGTAATGTCTAAGCCCATCGCACGGGCTACCGGAAAGAGAGTTTCGTCAAGCAGTTCTACGCCGTCGTAGCCGATTTCGGCGGCGCGGCGCAGGAGCGTTTCGGGGTCGGTTTTGGGGGTATAAAAACTCCACCAGGTGAATGATTGTTTGAGCATTAGAGGCTAACTACCTGAGATAAAGTTATCACGTTTCACCATACGCCGACGATAGAAAGGTCCAGCTTGGGAACGTCTCTTCGAGGTAAGGAAGATGTTGATTCCAGCGTTCAGCTGAACAAGTTTTTATGGGTAAAAGGGTCGGGCGCATCTGCTCGAGCCGATACCCCCAGCTAAACCTGGCGATAGTTTCAACCGTGCGCGTTCTGCCGACATCGGGACAAATCGCAAGAAACGTTTCAGCTAGCCAGGTTTCATCAGAACGGGGCGGATTGGGGCCGGGAGCGTCGAACATGGTGGGTTTCTCACCGAACGGCGTAAATGGCAGCTCGAGGCCGTGCTGATTCGGCGTCTGGTCTATCGCCGTCCGCGTTTCTCCAGAGAGCGTATCGTTGACCGTAATGAGCTGAATCCAACCCATCGTCGCGTAGTAACCGGGGCCTTCATACTCAATCTCAGCCTCGCAAACAGGAAAACCTTTGATGAGTTCCAAGTCAAAGGGTAAATTGAGCAGACCGAAACCCCAAGCTTGCGGGTTCGTATTCGCTTCGTAGTGGACAACCACGCGTCCTGAAAAACCGCGCAAGCTAAACGGCATCGTTAAAGCTGGGCCTTCTGAAAACATCTTAGTTCTCGAGCCCCCAACTTTGCACTGCACCGAACCCGTTCACAACGTAATCTCCGAAACCTCAACCGGACGGTTTTCTTTAAGGCTTTTCGTTGCTGCTAAGGCTAATCGGAGAGCTTCAAGCGCATCCTCAGCTCCCGGCGTCGGTGCTTGACCTGCTTTTACGGCGTCTACAAACGCTTGCACCTCGGCGCGGTAGGCGTCCCGGAAACGCTCGAGAAAATAGTACACGTAATCGCCCTGAATCCCGGCCTCACCGTATTTCCACACCGGCGTCGCCCGCTCCGCTTCGGTGACGAGTTTGCCGCGTTCACCGTGAACCTCGACGCGGAGGTCGTAGCCGTGGACGGTACGGCGGCTGTTTTGAATCACGCCGATTGCGCCTGAAGTGAACTCGAGGGTCAAAATACTCGTGTCAACGTCGCCGTGCGCCTCCATGTACGGAGCCACGAGCACCCGCCCGAGTGCCGTCACCCGCGTCACGTCGCCCAGCATAAAGCGGGCGATGTCAAGGTCGTGGATGACCGAATCAATAAACATCCCGCCTGAAGTCTCAACGTAGCTTTCCGGCGGCGGGGTCGGGTCGGACGACTGCGAGCGGAACATCTCGGGGCGGCCCAGCTCACCGGCGTGAATGGCCCGCGCCACCTCCCGAAAACCCGCGTCGAAGCGGCGGTTGAAGCCGATTTGGAAGGGGACGCCCGCCGCGTTGACGGCGTTTAGCGCGTCCTGCGTCGTCTTAAGCTCGAGCGCGACGGGTTTCTCGCAAAAAATGGCTTTGCCCGCCTCAGCTGCCGCCGTAATCTGCTCCGCGTGAAGCGTCGTCGGTGAGGCGATAAGTACGGCGTCTACACCCGGATAGGCCAGCAGTTCGTCAGCGTTTTGTAAAGCGACGGCCCCGCCGTAAGCCGCCTTTTGCGCCGCGTCCGGATTCGCGTCCATCACCGCGACGAGGTGTGCCCCGTCAATACTGCCTGCCAAATTACGGGCGTGAAGTGCGCCGATACGCCCTGCGCCGATTACGCCAAAGCCTAAAGAATGTGTCAACGTCTATATCCTTTACTTAAATACGGTCTGCTTTTTCTTGTCTTGTTCGTACTGACGGCGCTTTTCTCTTACACTCTCGGACTCTGACACCTCTGCCACCGGAACGTCCCACCAGCCGCCGAACGCGTAACCGCCGACGCGTTTTTCAGGATTGACCTCTACGACGACGACGTTCACGCCCTTACGCGACTTGGCCTCTTGTAACGCCTGCTGAAAGTCGGTTTCGGTGCGGGTATAGACGGCGTGTGCCCCCATCGCAGCGGCGTGAGCGCGGTAGTCCACTGGGATGTAAGGGCCGTCTAACAGGTTTTGAGCGTTGCGAGAACGCAGCTCGAGCCCGAAGTGCGGCGTCCCCGTCGAGCGTTGCAAGCCGTGAATACTCTGGTAGCCGTGGTTGTCCACTAGAACAATGGTAAGGTCTAGCGCCTCAGCAACTGCCGTGACGATTTCGGAGTTCAGCATCAGGTACGAACCGTCACCGATCATCACTATGACGTCACGCTCCGGTTCAGCTAGTTTGACGCCGAGCCCTGCCGGAATCTCGTAGCCCATACACGAGTAGCCGTACTCGACGTGGTAACCGCGCGGGTCGCGGGTCCGCCAGAGTTTGTGCAAATCACCGGGCATACTGCCAGCGGCGCAGATCATGGCGGCATCTTTGCCCATGACTTCATTGACCATGCCGATCACTGCACCTTGCGCCAAATCTTCAGGGTCGTCCACCGTAAAAATCTCGTTTACGGTACCGTCCCATGTTTGTTTGAGTTCGGTGATCTTTTTACGATAGCTTTCAGTGGTGCCTGTGTAGCTTTGCAGGCTTGAGGAGAGGGACTCGAGCCCCCGTTTTGCGTCTCCCACAAGTGGCAACGCAAAAAGCTTATGCGCGTCTAACGGTGACACATTGAGCCCGATAAAGGTTGCCTCCGGCCCAAAGGTCGTTTTCGAGCCGGTCGTAAAGTCGGCGAGCCGAGTACCGATAGCGAGCACTACGTCGGCCTCAACCGCTAATTGATTCGCGGCGCTTCCGCCCGTCGCCCCGACTGCGCCAACGTTCATGGGATGGTTCCAGGGGACGCCGCCCTTGCCCGCTTGCGTCTCTCCTATAGGAATGCCGTACCGCTCGGCAAAGTTGGCTAGGGCTTCGCTCGAGCCGCTATATTTGACGCCGCCGCCCATCACGATAAAAGGGCGTTCGGCATTTTTGAGAAGTTCTGCTGCTTGTTCAACCAGCTCAGGTTCGACCGGCGGACGGCGTACCCGCCACACTCGTTTGGCGAACATGCTCTCAGGCCACTCGAAAGCTTCAGCCTGCACGTCTTCAGGTAGAGAAATCGTCACCGCGCCGGTTTCGGCGGGGTCGGTCAAAACGCGCATGGCTTCGGGTAGTGCGCTGAGGAGCTGTTCAGGGCGTGAGATGCGGGTATAAAACCTCGAGACCGGCCGGAAGATGTCGTTGATGCTCAGGTCGTGTTCAGTAGGGTGCTCGAGCCCCTGTAACACCGGGTCGGGGATTCGGTTAGCAAAAAAGTCCGAGGGTAGTAAGAGCACCGGCAAACGGTTAATGGTGGCGAGCGCCGCGCCGGTGACCATGTTCGAGCTGCCGGGGCCGACGGACGCGGTACAGGCGAAGGTTGACAACCGGTTCTTGTGCCGAGCGTAGGCGGCGGCGAGATGGACTTGTCCCTGTTCATTTTGCGGGCGGTAAAAGGGCATCACGCTTGGGTCGGTGTCAGCCAGAGCTTGCCCCAGCCCCGCGACGTTGCCGTGACCGAAGATGCCCCAGGTTCCGGCGATGAGGCGCTGCTCTGCGCCGTCTCGCTCTGAATACTGCACGCTTAAAAACCTGACGAGCGCCTGCGCAACCGTCAAACGGATAGATGGTTGGGTCATGCTGGAACCTTCTCTGAAAACGTTGTAACTTGAACGGTTTGGTTGTTCGTAAGCGCGTACTGCGCAGCCAACGCCAATTTAAGAGTCTTTGTAGCGTCTTCTGCGTTGGGAGAAACGGGGCGGTTTTCAAGTAGACATAAAGCGAACGCCCTGAGTTCAGCCGTATAAGCCGCCAAAAACCGCTCTTCAAAGTTCTGCGGGCCGCGCGTGATTGCGCCTTCGGCAGTGTAGCGGGTCAGATGTAGGGGCGAGGTCATCTCGAGCTGTAATCTACCCCTTTCACCGAGTATGTCCGCGCGAATCTCATAGCCGTAAACGGTGTAGAGGCCCAGCTCGAGCGTTCCCAACACGCCGTTTTCAAACCGGACGGTAGCGACGGCGCTGTCGAACAGGCCGTACTCCGCTAATTCCGGCATCCTCTGAACCGAACCCGTCGCGTGAACCTCAGCGACTTCACCGACCAAAAAACGCATCGTGTCGAGGTCGTGAATCCCTAAGTCGAGCATCAACCCACCGGACGTTTTAAGAAACTCGAGCGGCGGCGGCGCAGGGTCCCTGGACACGCCCCTGAATGTCAGCAGCTGACCGAGTTCACCTGCTGTAATGGCCCGCTTTGCCTCGATATACGCCGGGTCAAAACGGCGCTGAAAGCCTACCTGACACTGGACTTGTGCTTTTTGAACGGCCTGAAGCACATCTTGTGCTTCCGTCAGCGTTGCCGTGAGAGGCTTTTCAACAAAGATATGCTTGCCAGCTTCCGCCGCTTTTTGAATCAGCGCCGCGTGGGTCGGTGTCGGCGCGGTGATGAGTACAGCGTCTAGTTCAGGGTCGGCGAGGGTTTCCTCGAGCGTTTTTACGGCGACGCCTAAAGTTTCAGCGAGACGCGCCGCGTTTTCTGCTACGGGGTCGCAGACGGCGCGAAGCTCGAGCTCCGGCACCGCTCTCAGCGCCTTGGCGTGCGTCTGCGCCATCCGTCCGGCCCCGACAAGTGCAGCACTGACTTTACGCATGGGACTCGGTTACGTCTTGCTCATTATCCCGTTCAAACTCCCTGATTTCGGCCTCGAGGTCAGACAGTTCTTGCCCGCCCGCCATCATCTCCAACACCTCTTCACGGCTCACGTCGGACTTGCGGAAGGTGCCGTAGCTCTGCCCGCGCTTTAAGATGGTAAAGGCGTCGGCCACCGGATAGGCGTGATGGACGTTGTGCGTGATAAAAATGACGGCGAGTCCCTTCGCCTTAGCCTGCGCGATGTAGCGCAGCACCACGCCCGCTTGTTTGACGCCTAACGCCGAGGTCGGTTCGTCTAAGATCAAAACTTTGGCCCCGAAGTAAACCGCTCGAGCAATCGCCACACACTGCCGCTCCCCACCCGACATTGTACCGACCGCCTGACCGGGGTCGCGTACGTCAATCTCCATCTTGCGCAGCTCTTCACGTACCGTTTCCTCAGCCTTGCTCAGGTCAAAACGCCTGAGCGGTCCCCAGCCTTTTGTGGGTTCACGGCCCATAAAAAAGTTGCGGGTGACGCTCATCAGCGGTTGAATCGCCAGATGTTGATGTACCGTCGCAATCCCTGCGTCGAGTGCATCTTTGGGTGAATGAAAATGGACGGTACGCCCCTCAACCGAAATCTGCCCGCTGCTGGGTTCATGGACCCCAGAAAGTGTTTTGATGAGCGTAGATTTACCTGCGCCGTTATCGCCTAACAAGCACATGACTTCACCGGCGGCGACCTTCATCGAGATGTCTTGGAGCGCGATCACCGATCCGAAGAACTTCGACAGCTCGCTGACTTCGATAAGCGGGGCGTCAGGGGCGCGGGTCATTTGGCCTCCGTCGCACGTCTGCGAATAAAGTTGTTAAAGACAACGGCAATCAGCAGCATCGCGCCCAAAAAGACCTGAAACCAGTCGGTATTGACGCCGGTAAAAAAGATGCCTTGCTGCACCATGCCGAAGATCAGCGCCCCGAACACTGCGCCGATGGCTGAACCGTAACCACCTGTGAGCAAACACCCGCCGATGACGGCGGCGATAATGGCCTCGAACTCTTTACCGGTGCCCCTAGTTACGTCAGCGGAGCCGAAATCAAGAACTTGGAGCGCGGCAAAGATCGTTGCAGAAACCGCTGTTCCCATAAAGAGGGCGATGCGGACGCGGCTCACCGGCACGCCTGAGTTACGCGCCGCCTCGGGGTCGCCGCCGACGCCGAAAATCCAGTTGCCGGGGCGCGTTTTAGTCAGTATCCAGGTCGCCACCGCAGCTAATACTAGCCACCAGTAGACCGATACGGGGATGCCAAAGACGTTGCCGATAAAAAGCTGGGCAAGCGGGTCGGACTCTGCTACTGTTTTGAGACCTGAAACCTGCGTGCGTCCGGTGATGAGGCGGGTTGCGCCGATGGTCAGGCCGCGCAAGATAAAGAGCGACGCCAGCGTCACGATAAACGAGGGCAACCGGGTCCGGTTGACGATGACGCCGTTCAGTAGCCCCACGAGCAGCGCAAAGGCAAAGGCAAGCAAGATCGCGGCCCACACGGGCCAATTGTAGATCGAGACGGGAATGGCGATGACCATTCCGGCTGCGCCGATCATCGAACCGATCGAGAGGTCGAACTCGCCGCCGATCATGAGTAAAGCGGCGGCCACCGCTAAGATGCCGAGTTGGGCGGAGACCTCGAGCCAACTCACCACGCCGCGAAAGTTGAGAAAACCCGAATTACCGGCGACCACGGCAAAAAAGATAAAGACTAAAATAGCGCCTGCCACCGCGCCGAGTTCGGGGCGGCTCAGGAGTTTACGCCAGGAACTTACGGCCCGGACGCGTTCATCGGTTAGGGGCGTGGTACTCAAACTGGCTCCTTACGGTCTCAAGAGGTTCCCAGCGGGTCTCGAGCTGCATAAAAGACGGCTAAAGACATAAGTAAAGAAATACATAAGTAAAGCCTGTAGCTTTAAGTTTACCCGAAAGCCACAGGCTGAAACTGTCTTCCAACGTTACTAGCGAATCCCTTTGGCGCTCAGCGCGATGACCTGCTCGGCATTTTCGGGTGTCACAAAGCCGGGGCCAGTCAAGATAATAGGGTCAGCCGGAAGCAGACCGTACTGAATGTAATTGGTCAAAAACACGATCGGCAGGTAACCTTGCAGATACTGCTGCTGGTCAATGGCAAAGTTGATCTCTTTATCTACCAAAGCTTGCAAGATGGTCGGTGAGAGGTCAAAGATACCGACCTGCACGTTGCCGAGTTGCCCGCCTTCACGGAGCGCCTCGATGGTGGGTTCGCCGCCCAAAGGCCCGACGGCTAACACGCCCTGAATATCAGGGTTTTGGGTAAACGCCGCCGAGACCGCGTTGCGCACTTCGGTTGGGTCACTTGAAACCGACAGCACGTTGACCGTCGCGCCGTCGCCGAGACCCTGTTTGAACCCGTCGCAGCGTTGGTCGAGCGCGACGTTACCGACTTCGTGGTTGACACAGATGGCGTTTTTGACGTTGGCTTCAGCCATCTGCTCACCTGCGCCAACCCCGGCTTCAAATTCTGTCTGCCCGACGTGCCGTAAAACGCCGAGGTCCTTAAACACGTCCGAACCCGAGTTCATAGACATTACCGGAATCCCGGCGTCTACCGCGGCGCGAACCGAATCGCCCAGCGCGTCGGCGTCAGGAATCGAGACGACCAGGCCGTCGGGTTGTGAGGCGACGGCTGCGTCTATAAGTTGCGCCATTCGGGGCATATCGAAGGTTTCGGGGGCGCGGTACTCGACCTGAATGCCCATATCTTTAGCGGCCTGCGTGACGCCGTTACTGACGACCGACCAAAACGGATCGGAGGCGCTGCCGTGCGTGACGACGACAATACGGATGTCTCCGCGAGGTTTGACATCCTGAGCAAACGTAAAGGTAAAACCGGTGAGCAGGAGTAACGAAAAGGCCAAACGCTTCATACAGGCTCCTTTAGGGTGGGCGCTTCACTCCTATAAGACCGTTTTTAACCTTTAGGGCGAACCGCCGCACATTGAGATGTGACGAGAAAACTATACGGCCCGGTTTTGGGCGTGTCAACGGGTACGCCGCTTGAAAAAGGCTGAGCCTTGCCAAAGATAGGGCTAAGACTATGACAAAAGCAACGCCGTTTGAAAAAGCTTTCTAAATCGTGTGGAAACTGATTGAAGGCTCGAGTCAAACAAACCTTAACCGAAACTTGTTGCTGTAACGAGGCCGGGTTGGCCTAGAACTTAACAAAGTTCTCTGTCTACAGATTGTATTACAAACATGATCGCAACAAACGCGTTCGTAACATGCTCTTATAACGTAGTCGAGAGGAGAAAAGATGAAAGCAGTACAGTTTGCCAAATACGGTGGCCCCGACGTGTTACAGCTGGTCGAGGTTGATGAACCCCACGCCGGTCAAGGTCAGGTAAGGATCAAGGTTCGCGCCGCTGGAGTCAACGGGCTCGACTGGAAAATCCGGGAAGGGTATATGCGCGAGGCGATGCCGCTCACGCTCCCGGCCGGAACCGGGATGGAAGCCGCTGGTGTCGTTGACGAAGTGGGCGAAGGTGTAACCGAGGTTGAGGTCGGTGACGCTGTCTTTGGCTACGGTTCCGCGACGTTGGCCGAGGTCGCGGTGCTCTCGAGCTGGGCAAAAAAACCTGCCGAGCTGCCCTTTGAAGAAGCTGCCGGTTATCCGGCTGCGGTTGAGACAGCCCTGCGGATTTTGGCTCAGGTTGGCGTGCAGCTGGGTGAGACGTTGCTCGTAAGCGGCGCAAGCGGCGGTGTAGGTTCGGCCGTCGTTCAGTTTGCCCGCGAGCGCGGGATTAAGGTCATCGGCACAGCCAGCGAACGCAATCACGACTATTTGCAAAAACTCGGTGCGGTACCTACGACCTACGGACCCGGTCTGCTCGAGCGGGTCCGCGCCTTGGCCCCGGATGGGGTTGACGCGGCCCTAGATATCGCCGGGTCCGGCGTCATTCCCGAGCTGATCGAACTCACCGGCGAACCCGCGAAGGTTTTGTCTATCGCCGACTTTAGTGCGCCCGAGTATGGGGCACAGGTTTCGGACACGTTTAGCAATGCCGCGGACGCTTTTGCAGAGGCGGCGCGGCTCTTCTCCGAGGGTGCGTTTCAGCTGCCGGTCGAGAAGACTTTTCCGCTCGAGCAAGCAGGTGAGGCGCAAGCTGAAAACGCGGCTGGGCACACCGTCGGCAAGCTCGTCGTTACAGTGTCTTAGAGACTTGGCTGTAAGCTCAAACGGGGAGACTACGCCCCAAAGCCGACCGGCAAAACCGGTGCGGACCCGTGAAGGGATTGTTGCCGCCGCGCTGACGATTTCGCAAGCTGAAGGGTTGGGCAAAGTGACGATGCGCCGCAATGCGGCGCTCGACAGAGGTTCTCCTCGGCGGTGTTTTAAGCACCCACCAATACTAAAAGGCGGCGTTAAAAGGCAGTGATGAGCGTGCCCTATAGCGCAGCTTAGTTTTAGTATCTCAAACCCTACTTACAGCACTGCCACGAGAAATTGCAACTAGTACCAGTACTACTGTGAAATTACTGTAGAACCATGATGAAATGTGTGTGCCGGTCAGCAAAACCTATCGGGAGAGCGTTGTTCCCCGAGCTTCGTACTCGCTGACTATATCTGCCAAAAACCAAAAAATGTGCGTATGCTAACAGGATGACCGGCAAGCTAACCGACCCCACCACCCTTACGCTGACGCAGCTCGCCCGCGCGTTCCGGACCGGTCAACTGCGTCCGAGCACGGTGACCGAGGCGTATCTGGCGAAGCTCGAGCCCGGTCCCGTTTACCGCTTAGTTACCGCTAAGCGGGCGCGGGCACAAGCGGCGAAGGCCGACGCTCTTTTTGACGCCGGTACCGACTTGGGGCCGCTGCAGGGTGTCCCGCTGGCGCTTAAAGACCTGATGGATACCAAGGGCGACGTAACCGCGGCGGGCTCTAAGCTGTTCTTAAACCGTGCGACTGCAACGCAAGATTGTCCTGCGGCAGCGCGTTTAGACGCGGCGGGCGCAGTGTTTTTGGGTAAAACCAACATGACCGAACTGGCCTTTTCGGGGCTCGGCTTAAACCCACACTTTGGCACCCCGGCAAACGTCTTTGACGCCGTGCGCGTTCCCGGTGGGTCGTCGTCGGGTGCAGGCGTGGCGGTGGCGTCGGGGTTGGCGTGCGCGGCCATCGGGTCGGATACCGGCGGTTCGGTACGGATTCCGGCGGCGTTTAACGGCCTCGTTGGGCTTAAAACCACGGACGGGGCTGTCCCACTCGAGGGATGTGTCCCACTTTCAACCACGCTCGATACGCTCGGGCCACTGACCCGCACCGCCGAAGACGCGTGGCACGTGTGGTGGGCGCTGGTAGGCGTGGCTCCGGCCCCCTTTATGCCGACCGGCGTAACCGGTTTGCGCGTGCTCGCCCCAACAACGGTGTTGCAAGAGGATTTAGACGCTGAGGTTGCGGCGGCTTTTGCCGGGGTCTGTGAGCAGCTTACGGAACTCGGGGTAGAGCTCGAGACCCGCCCTCTACCCGTGTTAAACGAGCTGAACGGACTTTACAGGCGTTTTGGGAGCTTTGCGGCGCTCGAGGCGCTGGCCCTGTACGAAGACCTGCTAGGCCCCGGTAGCGAGGTTGACCCGCGCGTCGCCACCCGTATTTTGGCCGGACGGAGCCGCAGCGCCGCGGACTATATCCGGCTGGGGTTTGAACGGACGCGGCTGCAAAGTGTTTTCTGGGCGGCGTGCGCCGGATTTGACGTCGTGCTTGCGCCGACGGTGGCGGTGCTCCCACCTAAGCTGACCGACCTGCAGACCGATGAAGCGTACTTTACGGCGAACAGCGCGGTGCTGCGTAACACCGCAATTTTTAATCTCTTGGGTGTTCCGGCGCTCAGCGTGCCGTGTGCGCCGATGATCGGCGTAATGGTCGCGGCGCGGCCGGGACAAGAAGCGTTGGTGCTGTCGGTCGCAGCGGCGCTTGAGGCCGGTTAGAGCCGGGTTGACGCTCGCTTTTACAACGGTTTGGACGCGTGAGAGGCGCTACACTAAGTTACTGACTGCGGCATTCTTTAGTTCAAACTTCTTTGCCGTAAAACGTTGATAAACACCCCAACCGACTGAGTTTGTGAGACTGCCAGCCCCTAATACGTTTTTGTACTGTCAAAAATCTGCGTCGCCTGACCCGGTGGGGTAACAAAAAATTGGAGCGCAAGTTCGTAGCGTGGCCCCTGAAAATACGTAAGCGTCAGCGGATACTCGCCTTTGTCCAGCGTCATACTCGCCGTTTTTAGCACCGGGTCGTGTTCAAAGTCGTTGCTAACAACTAGCGCCGAACCGATGTAGAGCTTGGAGCCGTCGTCTGAGTTGAGCCCGAAGGTATACGTTCCGGCAGTCTCGATTCGCAACACGCCTTGATACTGCAACCCGAACCACTCGAGGCGGTCAGTTACTCCAGGAAAACCCTCCTCAAAGTCGCGCCGCGCGATATCTAAAGTGGTGGTGTAGAGCGTACCTACCGGCTCGAGCGCCGTAAAGTCGGGCAGTTTGGACGTTCCTTCGGGGACAAAGTAGAGTTGACCGACGAGCGCGTCCTCTACTACCTCTGAGGTACCAAAGTTTGCTTTGGTAGCGCAGCCTGTCAGACCTAGCAGCAAGCACAGCGTGGCCAGCAGTGTATTTTTCACCCGGTGTTTCCTCCGACACAGTTTTTTCCGGCCTTAGCTACCCCTAACCTGACCAGCCAAGGTAACCTCTGTAACCGTTTAGCCAACAGCCTCCGGAGGTTACGGTGTTATCGCTTTGAAACTTCCTCGCGCGTATCGTCAGCCGTAAACCTGTGCCTGTAACTAAGCTCGAGCCCTGCAGCCCAAACGCGTGTAGTGCCAGTTTGCCCTACAATCAGGCGCGTGGCTGTGGTTTATCTCTCATCAACCAAAGTTAGGTTCCGCACGAAGTTAGCACTAGAGAGGCTCGCTCGCGGCGGTTGAGCCTTCGACCCACTGCTGACCTTCGGGGGTGGCCTCGAGCTTCCATACCGGTAACAGCTCTTTAAGCCGGTCTATAGCAGCGTGCGTGGCTAACAGCGCCGCTTGGCGGCGTTTAGACGACACCACGATGATAATAGACGCCTCGCCCGGTAACAGCTTGCCGAGGCGGTGACCAAAGACGATTCGGCCCAGCTCAAACTGAGTGCGCAATTCGGTAGCGGCGCGCTGCATCTGCGTGACGATCATTGCCTCGTAGCCCTGATACTCGATGAACGATACGTTTTGGCCAGCGTTGGGTGACCGCACCGTGCCGAGAAAACTGCTTACAGCGCCGTATTCCGGACGGCTCACTCGCGCCGTGCACGCAGCGATATCAAGCGGGGTTTCAGTTACAAAAAAATGGTCGGCTTCACCGTCCGCTTCCCCACCTTGTTCCCATATGCCCGAGCCGCCTGCTACCGGTGGGAAAAAAGCCAGCGTGTCGCCTGCTCCGAGGACTTCGTCCGGGGCCGCGTAGACCTCGTTACGGGCGGCGAGCGCCCCCTTAAGCTTAAGTGTAGGGTGCTCAGCTTCAAGCCTAGCAGCCGCGTCTCTGACGGTCGCTCCGTCAGGCAGCTCGAGCTTGACGGTTTTGTGCCCAACTTGATCGCGGTACGTTGCAAAAAAAAGAACTTCTAAGGTCATCAAGTAAGCGTATCAGTTAGGTTCGCGGGTTGTGGCGGTGAGCGTTTCAGTGACGCCGCGGGCGATCATCAAGGTTTCCGGGTAACGCATCCGTATCGGCCCGAGTAAGAGCAGTCCGGCGCGACCCCCGCCGAACTCGAGCTGCGCCGACACGAGCGCAAGCGACTCTTCGACGATCAGGGCGAGCGCCTCGGCTGCGGTCGCCGGGGTTTCCACACGTTCTAAAACCTGCCGTACAAAGCTCGGATCAGCCGATTCGGGTTCGCTAAAGAGGTGTTTGAGCCCGCCGGAAAAGACGCGCGGGGCGCTGACTTGGGGCCACGCCTCGGCGAGTGCCAGATAGGTACGGGCAACCTCACGCCCGGCACGTCCGGCGATGTCTAAGAGCGCCTGCGGCACCTCGCGGACCGGCAGCGTCAACCGGCGGAGGCTGCTTTCAGCCTCGAGTAGATCGCCGTCGGCGGGGGTAGGGGAGAGCTCGAGGGCGAGCTGCCGGACGAGGCCGTTCTCGAGCACTACGACCGCCAAGGTGCGGCGGCTCGAGAGCGCCGACAGGTGAACTTCTAAAATCTGCAATTCGTCATCGGTCGGCAAACTCACGACGACCGCGTAACCTGAAAGTTCAGCGGTCACGCTGGCCACGCGTTCTAACAGTCCTTCGCCGTGAGCGCCGCGAAAACTTTGTAGCAATAAGGTGCGCTGCGCGTCGGGGAGAACCCCGGGAGGTAGAAACTTACGGGCGTAGCGGTGATAGCCTCGTTCACTCGGTACCCGCCCCGCCGAGGTGTGGGGTTGTCGCAAGTAGCCTGCAGCCTCGAGCACCGAGAACTCGTTACGAACCGTGGCGCTGCTGACCCGTAACTGTTCGGCAATAACGGCCGACGATACGGGTTTCGCGGAACTGATATGACGTTCGGCTACCAATTCTAAAATCTGCTCGGTGCGGGCGTTCACCCTGAGCAGTCTACCATCTAGGCTCCTACACGAGCGTTTATGTGAAGAAAGTAAACTTTGTGCTAGACGCCGTTCGGCTTAAAGTGCGCTAGCAGCAGAGCTGAGCGGTCATAGCGCCGCTTCGCTCGAGCTCACCTTCCGGGTCAAGCGTAAGCGTCACTGTACACGACGCCAGCAGCACAACTAGCAGCACAGTCAGCAGTAGAGTGTGAGGCTCAAGCCCTGCGCCGAAACGAACGGTGCTGAAGTGAACCATCCCGCTCATCCTGACGCGTAGACGACGGGTGAGTCGCGAGCTGCTCAAGGGTCACTGAAGTTAGGAAGGCTCCAGAAAATCCAACACGCCCAGCGTCAAGGTCTCGACGGCGACGCCTAAACTCTGCTCATCGAGGTCAAACCGTGGGTGATGGTGCGGTTTGTCGGCCCCTAATGCTTCGTTACGGCCCCCGACAAAAAAGTAGCATCCAGGAGCTTGCGCGAGCCAGCACGCCATATCGTCACCGCCCATCGTCCGAGCACTCTCCAGCACGTTTTCCGCGCCGACTACCTGCTGCGCGACGCGGTGGACCCTAACTGTCATCGCCGCGTCGTTGATGACCGCCGGGGACGTGTCTATCCAACGAAACGTTGCGGTGCCACGCGCAGCCTCGGCTTCAGCACGGCACAAAGTTTCAATACGGCCTTTAAGATACTCCCGCGTCTCCGGCAAAAACGTGCGGAGCGTCCCTTTAAGTTCAGCCTTCTCAGGGATAATGTTATACGCCGTACCGCTGTGAAAACTTGTCATACTCACCACGGCGCTGTCTTGCGGGTCGGTCTCGCGCGAAACGAGGGTTTGTAACGTCCCAACGAGCCGCGCTGCGATGACGATAGGGTCTACGCAGTTTTGCGGTTTGGCCGCGTGCCCGCCCGATCCGTGAATGACAACCTGAAACGAATCTGTTGCCGCCATCGAAGGCCCCGGGCGCAGCGCCACCGTCCCGACCGGATAGTCCGACGAGAGGTGAAGGCCGATGGTTGCGTCCGGCGCGAGACCCTCGAGAGCACCTTCAGCGAGCATCACCGCCGCGCCGCCGACCGTCTCTTCAGCAGGTTGAAACACAAAGACGACGCGGCCTGAAAGTTCAATCCGGCGTTCGCTCAAAATTTTGGCGACCGACAAGAGCACCGCTGCGTGCCCGTCGTGACCGCACGCGTGCATCTTGCCCGCGATTTGCGAGCGGTAAGGCGCGTCTTTTTCGTCGTGAATAGGGAGCGCGTCAATGTCGGCCCGCGCCAACACCGTGCGGCCCGGTCTCGAGCCCTCTAATACCGCGACTACACCCGTTTTAGCAATCCCGCGCCGCACCTTTAACCCGAGCGCCTCGAGCTTATCCGCGATAATACGGGCCGTCCTTACCTCTTCAAAGGCAGTCTCGGGGTGCATATGAAAATCGCGGCGCTGCACCACGGTTTCGTCAAAGACGGCGAGGGCCGCGTCGTGAATCTCGAGCATAGTTTTTGTGTCCAGGTTTGTGCCTAGATTTGTGTTTAGCGTGCTCATCTGTCCTCCGGGTGTGGGTAACGTCCCAAGCTCAAGATAACGCGAAACTCGTTTTCGGTCAGCGGCGTCACGCTCAAACGGTTGCCCCGTTGCAAAATTTTTAAGCTCCGCAGCTCAGGCTGTTCCCTCAGCTCAGATAAGGGGACGAATTGCGGTAGCGCCGCGACGCCCCGAACTTTGACGGCGTCCCAGCGCGGCGCGTCTTGGGTAGCTTTGGCGTCGTAACAAGGGCTCTGTGCGTCGAACTGTGTCGGATCGGGATAGGCTTCATAGACGACCTCGGCAAGCCCGGCAACACCTGCGGGGTGGGTGCTCGAGTGATACACCAAAACAGCGTCACCCACGCGCATCGTCCGCATAAAATTGCGTGCCTGATAGTTGCGGACACCTTCCCAAAGGGTCGTGCGGGCGGGCGCGGCGAGCAGATCACTGAAACTGAAAACGTCCGGTTCGGTTTTTAAGAGCCACGCCACCGCCCCGCTAGTCTCCGGTGTTGGGCACAGGAATAGGTTTGACGGCAGGGGGCTCGTAATGAAAGACCTGAAGGAAAAACTGCATCACCGGGCCGATCAAGAGGGCAAACAGCACCGTACCGAGCCCGACAGAGCCGCCCAGCAAAAACCCCAAAATGAGTACCGAGAGCTCGAGGACGCCCCTTGTGAGCCGGATGCTCCGCCCCAGCTTAAGGGCGCTCCCGAGTACTAGGTCGTCGCGTGGCCCTGCCCCAAACCGCGCTGTAATATAAAGCCCAATTGCTAACCCAGTCAGCACAACACCCGCGACAAAAAGTACAATGCCCCAAACCCAAGCCCCTGTGGGAACCTCCGGCAGCCAACTCTGCGCTTGAAAAAAGTCAATCCAGGGACCGACCAAGAGCATATTAAGCGCCGTCCCTAAACCGGGCCGCTGGTGCAGTACAAAAAAGCTAAAGATGATTAAGAGCAGCCCGACAAGCTGGGTAACGCGCCCAAAGGGTAAACCGGTGCGTTCGCTCAGGCCCTCGTGCAGCGCCGACCAGGGGTCTAAGCCGATGTGGGCGCGGAGCATCAGCGAGATGGCCAAGCCGAAGACCATCAGGCCGAGGTTGAGCTGAAACAGTCTGCGCCAAAATGAAGCGGTCGTAAGGGGGAAGGCAAAGCGGGGCACGCAGGCCAGTCTAAAGCGGCGTTTAGGTTTCGGGCGTTGCAGCGGTAACGCTCGAGAGGTTCGCCACTCCAAAGCCAGCTAGAGTAAACCTTAAGAAACTTAATGAATATGAGACCTTAAGCTTCGCTTAAGCTTCTAAATCTATCTTGACCCCACTAGCAGGGCACATTACCTAAATGCCTGATGAGGGCGGATGAGAGAAGGCGCGTTGGACGAGGCTATAGCGGTGGGGTCAGAGCAGTGTCGGGTCGGCTTAACGTTCTTGTCTTAAAGGAGCAAAATTGTGAAACGGTTTGGACTAATGGCAGGGGTTTTGACAGTAGGGGGTACTTTTTTCGGCGTGTAGTCAGGCACCTGCAGAGGTCAAGGGGGGGACTCGAGCCTCAGTTTGGTAAAAGTGGCTATGATTCGGCTACAGAGGTCGCTACAAACGCAGCCCACCCTTATATTTTTGCTGTAGGAGATTACGGCTCTGTTAAAGAGGGCGAGCAAGGCAGGAGTTTCTTACGCAGTTTCAACCGGGATGGTAGCTTGAGGTGGCAGCGCCTTATACCGGAGTTTGCTGGGTCTTCGTATATTCAAGACGTTGTTACCGATGCAACCGGAAACGTCTATTTTGCTTACAACGGTGATACCGATCCTGCCCCATTTGCCTATGTATATGAAAATCACCTTGCTAAGTTTGATAAAAGCGGAAGGCAAATCTGGAACAAAATACTAAACGATGATGTCGTGGGTCCGCTCGTACTAGACAGCAAAGGAAACATCTACGCGGCTACCAATGGCTTTGCGTCAAATCTCTACAAGTATGCTCCTAGTGGCAAAATTATCTGGGAAAGCGGTGTTCAAACTGATTTTTCTGTTACTCAACTGGCAGTTTCAGACAAAGACGAGCTGTTCGTCATGGGTGACGATTACAGCCATTACAACTCGAGCACGGGTCAAGGCTATATTCGCCGCGTACTTCGGAAGCATGATTCTGGATACAGGCTCAAATTCGAGCGTAGCTTCGCGAGAGACTCAGGTGTTTACGGCATGGCGGTCGGGGGAAGTTCTGTCTACGTTGCTTACGGAGATGAAGGTTCTCCGGGCGTTCCTATAAATGTCAAAAGATATAACACTTCGGGCAAGCTACTGCTAAAACGTGCCCTCACCACAGGCGTTAAGGATTACACCGGAGTCAGAGGGGTAGGTGCGGACGAAGCTGGCAACCTCTATCTCGCGGGCTTCATCTACAGCGACAATCCCAAAAGCACCAACCCTTATGACACCTACGAAGATAACGTCTTTGTAAGCAAATTCTCGCCTTCACTTCGTCACGCATGGACGTATAACCCTAAGCTCCTTGGAAATAATGAGGCGGCATTTGGGGTAGCCTCCAGAACACCTGACGAAATTTATGCGGTAGGTAGAAGTGACGGCAAGATTAACGGCAGAAATAACGGTGGTGATGACGCTTTTCTCCTCCGTCTCAATAGCAAAGGCCAAAAGGTCTGGGAACGCTAACCCTCTACTTTAAGCAAAAAGCTCCGGTTTGCGCCGGAGCTTTTCTTATTCCCACTCAATCGTCCCTGGCGGCTTACTGGTGATGTCATAGACCACCCGGTTCACTTCCGGCACACTGTTAACAATCCGGTTAGAGACGATGGCTAAAAAGTCGTGCGGCAGGCGCGTCCAGTCGGCGGTCATCCCGTCAACCGAAGACACAGCCCGGAGCGCGACGGTGTTGGCGTAGGTGCGCTGGTCGCCCATCACGCCGACGGACATGATAGGCGTCAGGACGGCTAAGGCTTGCCAGGTGTCGTCGTAAAGCCCGAACTCGCACAGGGCCGAGATGAAGATATCGTCCACACGGCGTAACACCTCGAGCCGCTCCGGGGTCACCTCACCGAGGCAGCGAATGGCGAGCCCCGGCCCCGGAAACGGATGACGGCCCGCCAACGCCGGGGGCAAGCCTAACAGCGCCGCGAGTTCGCGCACTTCGTCTTTGAACAACGTACGAAAGGGCTCGAGCAACCGAAACTGCATTTCAACCGGTAAGCCGCCGACGTTGTGGTGCGATTTGATGTTCGCCGCGCCGTGCCCGCCCGCTGATTCGATGACGTCCGGGTAGAGCGTGCCCTGCGCCAAAAAGCGGATCGGACCCTCCGCTTGTTTGCGTTTAACCACCTCGTCAAACACCTCGATAAACTCGCGCCCGATAATTTTACGTTTTTGTTCGGGGTCGTCTACGCCGATCAGCGCCTCTAAAAATGTCTCCGAGGCGTTGACGACCGTCAGGTTCATACCGACGCCGCGCAGGGCTTTTTCGACCTCTTGGGCTTCGCCGGTACGGAGTAAGCCGTGATCTACAAAGACGGCCTTGAGCCTCTCGCCGAGCGCCCGGTTGAGTAACAGGCCGAGGGTGCTCGAGTCCACCCCGCCCGAAATCGCCAACAAGACTCGTTCATCTTTGACCTTCGCTTTGACCTCACGGGTGAGGGACTCGAGGATGTGTTCGGGCGTCCAGTCGCGGGTGATACTGGTGCGCCTGACAAAGTTTTCTAAGAGCGTCCGGCCTTTAGGCGTGTGCTGCACTTCCGGGTGAAACTGCATACAGTACACGCCCCGCGCGGAGCTCTCCATCGCGGCAATTTCCGTATCTTGCGTGCTGGCGACGACTTCAAACCCCGGCGGCAAACGCATCACCGAGTCGCCGTGACTCATCCACGCGACAAAATCCCCCTCGACCCCGCTGAACAGCTCACCCCGGTAGCCCGACAAGAGCGCCTTGCCGTACTCACGGACGCGGCTCGCGGTGACCTTGCCGCCCGCCGCCTGCGCGACGAGTTGCATCCCGTAGCAGATGGCAAAAATCGGCAGACGCGCCTCTAGCAAGCCCTCGGGAAGACCCGGTGCGCCCTCGTCGTAGACGCTGCCGGGACCACCTGAAAGGACGACGCCCCGAGGATTTTGGGCCAAAATATCGTTTAGCGTCGCGTCAGCCTCTAAAATAACGGAAAAGACATTGAGTTCACGGAGCCGCCGCGCGATCAGGCGCGTGTACTGAGAGCCGTAGTCGAGGACGACGATACTAGCCATAGGGTCCTTTCGCGTGGTCGGCGTGTTGCGCAGCGTTCGTCCAAATCACGCGTTGATAAGTTGAAGTGCGAGCAGTACCAATAAGGCGATACCGAGCAGCGTTAACAGGAGCACCCGCCGCCCGCCTCGGTAGAGCGTCGGGTCGGGGGCGCGGTCGTCAATGTCGTCAACGACCTCAAAATCGGGTTCGTCGTCGGCTGTGTTCGGCGCTGTGTCCGAACCGAACGCACGCATACGGACGTTCGGCCCGGTCTGCGTTGGTTGTGGGGCAGAACCAGGCGACTCAGCCGCCGGTATCACGCGCACAGCGGGAAGCCGAGTTGCAGCCGTGGCTGGCGATATGGCAGGTGATGTGGCCGGTGCAGAGTCGGACTCTGAAGCTGACGCCGTAGACACTTTAGCTGCTTTAGGTGCTGGATTAGAGGTAGCGGTTTCAGCGGTTGCCTGGGTAGTTGGCGCTTTGGATGACGGCTGCGCGTTGCCGTGCTGAGCCTTGTAGGTAGCCAAACGTGCCCGGTAAGCTGCGGTGGCGTCGAGCTGTTTGAGCGATTCTTTGGGGGGTGGAGCCTTAGCCGACCCTGACTGCGTGTTGACCGGCGTTGGTAACGGGGATACAGGGGGGCTCGAGGTGGGCTCTTGTGAGGTGGCTTCCGGTTGGGGCGCGGCTTGAGGAGAGGTCTCTCGAGTGGACAAGACCCGCGCTTGTTGTCGCCGGTACTCCTCCAATTTAATCGTTTTGGGCGGCAGCGTCAGCTCGCTCAGGTTGTCTGCCTGAGCGCCCGTACCTTCAGCCGCATCGTCCGCGTAGCCGCCACGGTCATCGGTGCTGTAATCGGCGTACTGTTCAAACGCCGAGGTGTCGCGGTGAGCTTGCCGGTTGGGTCTTGGGGCGGCGTTGCCGAACGGATAACGTTCCAAAGCTGCGCACACCTCGCGGGCGTGTGGGCGTTCTTTAGGGTCGGCGCTTAAACAACGGTCGAGTAGGTCGCGCAGATCACCCGGAAGCGGCCCGGAAAGGTGCTTGATTGTCCTGGCCCACGAAAAGATGTCTCCGGAGAACGACGCACCGCCGATCCGTTCCGGGGCGCTGAACTCGCTCGGGCGTACGGGCCACGGCACCCCGTAGCCTTCCAAGACAAACCGTCCCGACGCTCCCGCTTCGCGGTCAAAAAAGACGCGTTCGGGCGACAGGTCACCGTGAATGACCCCGGCTCTGGCCGCGTCGTCTAAGGCCGCCGCCGTTTCGCGTAACAGCGCCTCGACCTGCTTGGGTTCGACCGCGCCTTTAAGCCGCCTAAACTCGCCCGAAAAGGCGCTCACGACCTCCCCGGCGGTGCCGGTAAACGTTGTGCTCAAAACCGGGGGAATAAAGTTCGAACGCAACTCTCCCTCGCGGCTCGTCGGCTCGCCCATAAAGCTATATAAACGCACCGGCAGACCGTTGACCGCGTCACGTCCGGCAAACGTCTGTACACCGCCCTGCTCACCGAGCAGCTCATGGGATTGATAACGTTTAGCCATGTTTCATCTCAGAAAATCGGCTGCCGAAAAACGGGAGTAGATACTGTCCACAGCTTACGCACCGGCATGTTACATACTCGCAGCTCACCCGCCTAGTATAGCCCCAACTCGGGCCACTTCAGAAGCGACGCGGCGCTCGGCTGGTTGCTCAGGCCACCACAGCTGCTACCACAGCTCCAAAGACAGACAACAGACAAAGGCGCTAAGCTCCAAGCTGTTCTAAAACGTTCACCTCAAACGCAGTGGGTATCTCTAAATGGTGATATGTTTTTCTCACTTCAACCGTTTAGCCAAGCAGGTGTTGCAGACCCTTGTGGGGGCGGGTTGAAAGGGTTAGCGTACCTTATGGCAGGTTTAGAAACACCCTCTGAAAAAGCGTTACTTGACGCGCTCCGTACCGTCAACGATCCTGAGCTGCACCGCGACCTGGTAAGCCTCGGGATGATTAAAGACCTGAGTATCAGCGGCGGCGAAGTGACGCTGACCGTCAACCTCACTACGCCCGCTTGCCCGATGAAAGCGCAGATCGAACGTGACGTGCGCACCGCCCTAGCTCGCGTTCCTGACGTCCACAAGGTCAATTTATCGTTTGACGCGCAAGTTCGGGCGTCAGCGCAAAAAGAGCTGCCCGGCGTGAAAAACGTCATCGCCGTAGGGTCGGGTAAAGGCGGCGTCGGGAAGTCTACGGTGGCGGCGAACTTGGCGGCGAGTTTGGCGTTAGAAGGGGCCGATGTCGGCCTCTTGGACGCCGACATCTACGGGCCGAGCCAAGCCAAGATGTTCGCCGTCGAAGGCAAACGCCTGATGGCCGACGACGAAAAACGTATCTTGCCGCTGCGTAACTACGGCGTCAAAGTGATTTCGATTGCCAACCTGGTTGAAGACGGTCAAGCCCTCACCTGGCGTGGCCCGATTTTGCACGGCACGCTGACGCAGATGCTCAAACAGACTGTTTGGGGCGAGCTCGACTATCTGATCGTAGATTTGCCCCCCGGTACCGGCGACGTGCAGCTTTCGCTCGCACAACTCGTCCCGCTGACGGGCGCAGTGATGGTGACGACGCCGCAAGACGTGGCCCTCTTAGACGTGCGCCGCGCCTACACGATGCTCCGCAAAACGCACGTGCCGGTGTTGGGCATTATCGAAAACATGTCGTACTACGAACTACCGGACGGCTCCCGCGATTACATCTTCGGTGAGGGTGGCGCGGCCAAATTTGCCGACGCCGAGCGGCTCGCGCTCCTCGGGCAGATTCCGGTTACGCGGGCGATGCGCGAAGCGGGGGACGCTGGCGAACCGCTCGTGGTGTCGTCACCCGACTCGCCGGACGCACAGGCACTGCGCAAAGCAGCCCGCGTGTTAGCTGGTCAAATCAGTATTCAGAATCTCAACGCGTTGCCGGTGCTTTAACAGATTGAACAAAGGGAAAGGGGCTCGAGCCCTCTCCCCCTAAAACCTCGCTTACACCCTATACATTTTGCTATACTTCAGGGGCGTTGAGCGGGAAGAGTAGCTTGCGAACGTCTTACCAGAGAGCTTAGGTGACGCGCTGAGAGCCTAAGCAAGAAACGAGCAGGTGAACGTCGCCCGTGAGCAGGGGAAGAAAGGCTTTGTAAGCTGATTAGACCTCCCGGTGGCTGCCTGTCGCAGCCTGAAAGAAGTGCTTAGCTGTATCAGTTGGTCATAGCAGTAAGTCATAGCCGCTACTGATACCTCTAAGAAATGCGGTGGTACCGCGGGGATCGCCTCGTCCGCAGTGTTCGGCTTAATAGCCACGTGTGGAGGAGGTTTTTTAGTGACAGTTGCTAGTGAGTTTGACGAAGTGTACCGACTCGAGCACACCCAGCACTTTACGCCCGAGAGAACGGGGCTCGAGGTTGACACGCTCGTTCAAGCTCTCGGCTTGATCCCTTCTGAACGCGTTTTAGACCTCGGCTGTGGTTGGGGGCGGCACCTAGCTGAGTTGAAGCAGCGCGGATTTACGAACCTTATTGGGGTAGACGTGCAGGGCGCGTTTTTAGAACCGCTCGAGGGTGTCGTGATGCTCGAGCGTGACGTGACGGGGCTCGAGGTTGACGCTGAATTCGACACAAAGTTTGACGCCGTGTACTGCGCCTTTAACGCACTTTTCTCCCATGCTGACGCTGCCCAAGAAGTTTTTCAAGCTGTGGCCAAAGCCCTCAGACCCGGTGGGCGTTTTTTGCTCGATACGCAAAACCGTGAACGGTTGGTTCAAACAGAGAACACCCGTTCATGGCGGGGTGGTGGAGAGCTACCTTGGCTTTTGGAGGAAAGCCGATTTGACCTTTTAATCGGCAGCCAAACCATCTTCCAACGGCGTGTCTTTTTAGACGGTCACACTGAAGAGCGTACCCTGACGCGCTACCACTACACCTTTACCGAGCTCATAAAACTTGCCGAAGCTGCCGGACTCGTTTTCACTACCGTTTACGGCGACTGGCAACTTGGCCCTTATACGGCCCAAAGTCCTCGCATGATGCTCGTTACAAGAAAGGAAGCATAACGTGAAAGAACTCGCCAAACAGTACGACCCGCTGAGTATCGAAGGAAAATGGGTAAGGCGCTGGGCGGAAACGCCTTTTACGGCCGACGCGACGAGTAACAAACCGCCCTTCTGTATCGTCATCCCGCCGCCGAACGTGACAGGCAACTTGCACCTCGGGCACGCTTTTGACAATACGCTCATTGACACGCTGATTCGTTTCAAGCGGATGAACGGGTTTGAGGCGCTGTTTCAACCCGGTACCGACCATGCAGGGATTTCGACGCAAGTGCAGGTCGAGCGGGCGTTACGCGCCGAGGGTAAGACCAAAGAAGACTTGGGCCGCGAGGCGTTTTTAGAGCGGATGTGGGCCTGGAAAGAGCAGTACGGCGGCATTATCTTGTCACAGCTGCAGCGTCTAGGGATTTCGGCCGATTGGAGCCGGACGCGCTTTACGCTTGACGACGGCCTCTCAAAAGCGGTACGGCAACAGTTCGCCCTGCTCTACCACCGGGGGTTGGTGTACCGGGGCGAACGCATCGTCAATTGGGACCCGGTCACTCAGACGACCCTGAGTGACCTCGAGGTGGACCGCGAAGACCGCCCCGGCAAACTCTATACTTTAGCGTATGAACTAGAGAGCGGCGGCGCGTTGCAGATTGCCACCGTGCGCCCTGAAACCATCTTTGCCGACGTTGCTTTGGCCGTTCACCCGGACGATACGCGCTTTACCCACCTGCACGGCCAACAGGTCAGGGTTCCGCTGACTGAGCGTTGGATACCCATCATTACCGACGAAGCCGTCGAGATGGACTTCGGTACCGGAGCCTTGAAGATTACACCCGCGCACGACCCGACCGACTTTGAAATCGGCGAGCGTCACGGCCTGCCGCACCCGATTGTGATTGACCTAAACGCCAAGCTGACGGGTGAGCTGGTACCCGCAGCGTTCCGGGGACTCGATAGATTTGAAGCCAGAGCCTCAGTCGTTGCCGCCCTGCAAGACGCGGGCAACCTCGTCAGCACGCAAGATTACACGGTTCCTCTTGGGTTATCCGAGCGTACCGGGGTCCCGGTCGAGCCGATTTTGTCAACGCAGTGGTTTTTTAAGATGGGCGAGATTGCGCCGCAGGTGTTGGCGGCGCTCGAGGCCGGTGAGATGCACCTCATCCCCGAACGCTACACCAAAGTCAACCGCGACTGGTTGCAAAACTTGCGCGACTGGAACATCTCTCGTCAGCTCTGGTGGGGCCATCAGATTCCGGCGTGGTATGACGCCGACGGCAACGTCTATGTACCCGACCCGGAGACGCCCGAGCTCGACCCACCCGACGACCCACGTTATGCAGGTAAAGTATTGACGCAAGACCCGGACGTGTTCGACACCTGGTTTTCGTCGAACCTCTGGCCCTTTTCCACGCTCGGTTGGCCCGATACCGAAGACCCGTTTCTTAAGAAGTTCTTTCCGACCTCGGCGCTCATCACGGGTTACGACATCATCTTTTTCTGGGTGACGAAGATGCAGCTCGCGTCTTACGCCCTGCTGGACGAAAAACCCTTTACCGACATCGTGCTGCACGGGTTGGTGTTAGACGAGCACGGACAGAAGATGTCGAAGTCTAAAGGTAACGGGATTGATCCCTTGACCGTCATGGACGCCTTCGGTGCGGACGCCCTAAGGTTTGCGATGGCCTACACCTCAACCGGTGGGCAAGACATCCGCTGGGACGACCGGCGCGTCGAGATGGGGCGCAACTTTACCAACAAACTCTGGAATGCGGCGCGGTTTGTGATGATGAACCTCTCGGACGGTATGCCGGACACACAAAACGTTGTCCCTGAAACTCTGGCTGACCGCTGGATTTTGAGCCGGCTGCAACGGGCAATCGGGGAGGTCACGCGGCACTTAGACGCGTTTGATCTAGGCGCAGCGACGCGGGCCGCCTACGACTTTGTTTGGTCGGAGTTTTGCGACTGGTACTTGGAGGCGGCCAAACCTGAGCTGCGTGAAGGGAACGCGGCGACGAAGGCGGTGCTGGCCCTGGCCCTCACCGATATCTTGAAACTCTTGCACCCGCTCGTGCCGTTTATCACTTCGGAACTTTACGAGGCCCTCGAGTTTGACACGCAGCTGGGGTGGGCGAGCTGGCCGCAGGTTGATAAGGAGCTACTAGACGCTGACGCCGAACGCGACTTTATACGGTTACAAAACGCGGTGACAGGTGTGCGCAACCTCCGCGCTGAGGCGAACGTGCCGCCGTCACAAGAGATTTCGGTGTCGGTTAGTGGCGCGGGTGCGGAAGCTTTGCAGGCAAACCCGGCGGTGTTTAAGGCGTTGACGCGGGCCAACGTGTTAGAAGCTCCGGTCGAGGGCGCGTCACTATCGCAAGTCGTGCCGGAACTCGAGCTCACTCTTCCCTTAACCGGCCTGGTAGATATCGGCGAGTGGCGGGCGCGGCAAGAAAAACGTCTAAAAGAGTTGAAGGCAAACCGGGACAAGAGCGCCAAAAAGCTCTCGAACGCCAAGTTCGTCCAAAATGCCCCGGCTGAAGTCGTTGAAGAAGAGAAGCGCCGTCTAGCTGAGGCTGAAGGCTTGATTGGGGGGCTCGAGGCCAGTTTGAGCGCACTTTAGAAAGGACGTTTAAGCCTCCTTGCTGAGATGAAATTGCTGAGGTGAGAACCAAAGGGGCACTCAAGCTCTTCGCTAAAGGAGCGTGCGGCTTAGATTGAGGTTTGCTCTAACACCTTGTGATTCTCCTTAAGCTCGGACTCAAAAGATGTTATAACCTCGAGTGCTAGTTGGTTATGAGATATCTAGAAGACTCAAAAAGTTCACCGATTGCGTCATAGACGTTGTTTCCAGCTCACTCAGAAGGGTTGAGAAAGTAACCACGAGCGGCAAGCAGCCTTGAAGATTCACCGAAAGTATGTGTTCGGGTAGGTCAGCGGTCATGGTTGAAATACCATTTTGCGTCACAGACGCACTTCCTCGGTTGCAACGGGTCGTTTGTCTACTAGCACTCGAGGTTTATAGGGTGTATAGCTGAGGACCCTTGCCGGGCATGTGTTTCGTTACGACCACAAAGACTAAAAAGCCCCACCCGTAGGTGAGGCTTTCGCGGCTCGGTTTAGAGCTTTATTCGGTTGGTGGGTTCAGGTAACTCGTCAGCATCAGCCCGTAGTCGCCGGTGGTGGCGTTTTCCGGGTTGAGGGAGTCCCAGGCGATAACGACGACGTAGTAGGTTCCGCCGGAGTTGCTGGTGTAGGTGGCGCGCGATTCGCGGCCGGTGTAGTCGTCGTTAAAGGCGACCTGCTGGCCGTCTTCGTTATAGATGCCTAAGAGCGTATCGGGCTTACCGCTCTTTTCGGTCTCAACGTCGGCGACGAGTGTTTGACCGGCCGCTACGTCAACCTTAAAGATGTCGGCGTCGTTTTCGCCTATGGCGGCGTTGAGGGCACTACCGAGCGGGACGCTCTGCGCACCGTCAAAGTTGACGTTTTGAATCGTGGTGCTGACGGTTTCGGCGCTGCCGTTGGGCTCTTCTTCGTCACCGATAAAGGGCGCGATGTCGAGGTCGTAGAGGTTAAAGGGGCTGTTGGTCCCCGGCGCGCCACTTACTTCAGAAACTTCGACGTAGACCACGCCGTCGTCCGGGGCCGTAAAGTTCACGAGCGGGTCGCTGCTAAAGGTTTGATTGTCGTCGTTTTCAGCCAGCACCGAACCGTCTTCGGCGTAGACCGTTAGGGCTGCGTCAAAGTTGCCGAGGGCGGTCTCGAAGTTGACGCGGTAGGACTCACCGCCGGTTACGGGCAGCGCGTAGACGTCTACGTCGGTGTCGGCGTTCTCGTCGTAAAGGCTGGCGCGCAGCGTAAGGCTGTCTGCGCTAAGTTCCGCCGCGTTGCCGATCTTGCCGTTGGGCTCGAACGGATCGTCAAACGTATTGACGTCGAGGGCAACCTGCACGTTGGTCTTGTCGCCTGGAGAGATCGTCACGTCCGTTTCGGCGGTCGCGGCGGCAATACCGGTCGTGGCGGTGTGCGGTCCGCTGACCTGGAGCGTATAGTTGCCCGCTTCCATCTGCTGAAACAACCCGAGACCCAAGGGGATGAAGAGTGAGCCGTCGGAAGTTTGGGTGTACTCGACGGCGTTGTCACCTTTTTTAGGGATTAGGGTCAGGCCGACGGTGGGAATTTGCACCTTGGGGTTACTTTTGAGTACGGCGCTGACCAAAACTGAACCGCCGTCTTTAACCGGGTTGGAGGCCACTTCTAGGGCACGTTTGACCGCTGCCGCCGAATCGACAATTCCCGCGCCTAAGGCGCTGCGGTCGTAGCCGCTGGGCTTAAAGGCAGTGTCGCGGAGGATGCTGGTGACTTGCGCGGCGCTTAAGACGCCTGTGATGTTGCCGCTCGCGTCGCGTTTGGCGCTGGCCTCGAGGACCAGCGCGGCAACCCCGGCGGTCGCGGGGCTCGAGAACGAGGTACCGCTGATATAGGTGTAGGCGTTTTCCGGCGCGTTAGGACCGCAAGAGCTGCCGTCGGGCGTGTTAAAAATGCAGCTGCGCGTCGTCGGTACCCAGATATTTTCACCGGGCGCGGCCACGTCAATATGCAGGCCACGGTTCGAAAAGCTGGTGCGTTCATCTTGCGGAGTCGTCGCCGCCACGTTGATCAGGCCGGGGGTCCACGCCGGGAACGACGGGCCTTCGGTCGGGGTATTGCCCGCCGAAGTCACCAGTACGATACCCGAACTGAGCATCAGGTCCATCGTGTCTTTGATGGCCTGGCTGTAAAAGTCACCGCCCCAAGACATATTGAGCACGTGGACATAAGCGCCGGTCTCGGGGTCGGTACCGGGGGCACGGTCGTCGCCACCGGGTTTGAGATCGGGTCCGAGCACGGCGAAGATCGCCGAGTTGATAATCGCCGAATCGACGAGTCCGCCGTCTTCGGGTTCGCTGATCGCGAGCGGCACGATCGAAGCGCCGTAGGCCGTTCCGAGGCCGCCGAGTTCGTTGCTGACCGCGGCGGCAGTTCCGGCGACCGAGGTCCCGTGGTCGCCGATACCGTCGTGCGGCGTTTCGGGGGTGATCTGCGCGTCTGTAAAAGCTGCAGCGAATGATTCGCCACCGGCGAGCAGTTCATTCGCCTTAAAGCCGTCGAAACCCGGGTAAAACATGTTGTCTACCAGGTCGGGGTGGCGGTGGTCGATAAAGTCGTCGTGAATCCCGATGCGGATACCGTCGCCGGTAATCCCTTGGTCCCACGCCCCCAGCGAGTTCAGCTGGCGGTGCATCCACTGCACGTCAAAGTCCGGGTCGGGAACGCTGACCTGGTTGGGTCTCAGCGACGTTGTATTGACGCCCTTTGCGCCAGCGGGGTCCGCGAGCTTATGAACGTAGTTGGGTTCGGCGTAGCGGAGCCCCCGGAGGTGCTGTGCGCTGGCCTGCGCCTTGGCGACCGGCAGACCTTTGGGCAGCGTTACGAGCGCCGCGTCGATCTGCGTCCAGTCGGTTTTGAGGGTACCGCCGAGCTTGCGGGCGAGTTCAGCAGCGTCGGTTCCGTCACGGTAGCCGATCACAAGTTCGCCTTCGATAAAGCCGCGGCTGTCGATCTTGTAGTTGTAGTCGGGGGCGCTGGCCTGCGGTACCCGAACGTCGGTCTGGCAGGCGGCCAGCGTCAAAAGCAGTAGTGCGCCGGTAAAGTAACGTTTCATCACGACTCCTAAAAGCTGCCGTCGCCGGTTGAAAAGGTGTTGACGGGACCGTCGGAAACGCCGAAGCCCACCCCAAAAACGTCGAAGAAGTCCGCCCCGACCGAGATGGCGTTCTCGCCCTCGACCTCGCCTTTACTATTGACCTTGCCATTACTCGTAATAGCGATAGGCTGCCAGTCATAGCCGTGGAAGGGTTGGAGCTTCTCGTTGACCGCCGTTCCGTCCAGGTTATGCGGGAGGCTCAGTTCAGTTGCGTCGCCGAGGTCGCCGCCGAGAAAAAGCCACTCGATAGGGCTGCCCTCGGCGTGTACCCGGTCGAGGACGGCTGCACCGATGTAGAGCAAGTTCTGGCGGTTGTCTACGGCAATGTCGTAAGTCGGAGAAACTGATACATTAACGGCGTCGTTGCCGGGGCTGAGCGCGTCAACCCCTAAGATCGGCAGCGGCGTAACGAAGGCATCTTTTGAGATGCTTACTGAGTCGCCGTAAAACGCTTCGACGCGGTACTTGGTCTTGACGCCGGCCTCGAGGCCGGCGCTGGCGTCGCGGTAGGCGTAGAGCGTGTTGTCTTTGTTTTTCGGGTCGAGAGACGCCTGCGCGGGGCTGATCTGCGCAATGGGTAAGAGAGTTCCGGCAGGCCGCCCGATCAGTTTGCGGTAGATGCGGAACCCGGTTGGGAGGATGTCGCCGTCGTACTCAAAGGTGAGGTCGGTCCAGATCAGACCTTCATCTAAGTAGCCCTGAGTTTTTACGCCCGTTTGGGCCGGGGCAAAGTCTTTAAGCGCGTTTAGATTACCTGCACGCACGGCTTTCATCAGCTTACTACCGCTAAAACCGACGTTCGCACCTACCTGACTACCCGTACTGAGCGAACCAAAGACAGCAGTATCGCCGAACGTTACGGCGAACGCGCCTAAGTTGGTAACGTCGCCGAGCTCGGCTTCGTCTGCCGGAGCGCCGACTTGGACGTAACGGACGACTTCGGTACGGTTGAAATTGCCGTCGTAGGCGACGATATGAACGCTCGTATCGCCTTCAAACCCGGCAGTTGAGACCGTAACCTCGGTCTCGCTACCGTCAAAACCGAAGGACGTGCCCGGTACCGAGGCGTTAAGAAACCCCGAGGTGCCGCGCGACTGACCGAGGCCGACCGTGCCCAAACTGTAAAATTTGTTCGCGTTGGGACTGGCGACGCTGCCGCTAACCGTAAAGCTTAAGCTGCCGTCGTCGCCACCGGGGACGCTCGAGCCGTTTTCCAGGCTCACATTTAGCTCGGGTGAGACGGTGGGTAAAAAGGGATCGAACGCTTCGGCTTGGATGGTGCTGTACTTCGTTTCGGCGCGGTCGCCGACCCGCAGTCCCTCGACCGCCGAAGTTGCGTAACCGTCTTGGGTGAACGTCAGGTCGGCAAACCCCGTAGGGATACCGAAAAGGCGATAAAAGCCGTGTTCATTGGTGGTGGTGCTGACCTCGGTCCCGGCGAGCGTCACTACGGTACCGGCGACATCGGTTCCGGCCTTGCGGTTGACGACGTACCCCGAAACGCTGCCGGTACCCGGTTTCCAGGTCGTTGCGTCGAGCGGCGGCGCAGCGGTCTGCGAACAGGCCGCGAGCAGCGCAAGAGCAGCTAAGGCAAAACTGCGCGGATAAAGCTTCATAAAACCTCCGAAAAAGAACGCGCTAAACCCTGATTCAGCCAGTTAAACCTGTACAAGTTAATGGACGCCTCCCTCTATTTCTTCCCTTAGCCAAGCTTTTGTGAAGTGCTCGGTACAAGGCGCGTTACATTTAAGCATACGGAACTCCTCACCGAAGAGGAAAAATACGCGTCCCGTCACAACGCCCCGCTGAAAGTCAAGAGTAAGCGTACCTTAAAATGCCCTCATGAAGCTACCCCGGCATTGCCCCATGGTCTGCACCAGTACACTTCATGACCCGGTACACCGGCCAAGGGCTTATTCTCGCGTCGCTTTCGGTGTGAGTCCCGGCGAGATGACGCCTTACTTGGCGCTGTACTTGGTTGGGTACTTGGCCCTCTCGTCGCGGCGACCACAAAGCGCAAACGCTTCAAACGGCGGCCGTCCAAAAGCAGAGAAGCTGCTCGGCTCTACCAGAACGGTTTCATCCGAAGGTAAGATCGGTTTTCTCGAGCGGTCACCGCGTAACTTCTGTGCAATTTCTGTGTAATTTCTGCGCGTCACTGTGTAGCCTTAGAAGTCTTCTAAAGGACTCCTTATTTTTGCCCGCTACCCGTATCCCAGGTCGCGGTTTCTAACAGTGTGTCAACGAGGGTCTCGAGTGCCCACAGGGTTGCCGGACCACTGTTGGCATCATTCGTGACTGTCTTGCGCGTCCCATTTTGTACGACGCTGGTGATCGCCGTGGCGTTGTCCAGAAACGGCGAAAGATAGCTCTTGTTGAAATTCATAAAATCTATTGCACCGATGTAACGCAAAAGCTGCCGGAATTGCCCGACGCTGATCTGTCCGGTGTGCTGCCCCATATGCGGGGCGTTAAAGCTGCCGGTATAGCTGAAGCTGCCGTCGGCGCGGATGGTTACAGTGTACGCGGGGCATGACGTGAGGCAGCGGGTACGCTCGAGCCTTATCTCGGAAATGTCGGGGACAGCTTGCGGGTTGGCCTTTTCGAGGCCCGGATAGAGTTCGGTGCCGGGAGGAAGCTTGTCCGTTTGCGCCACTGCCAAGGGAATCAGGCTCGCCAAGCTGCCACAACACGCCAGTAGCCGGAAAATTTTCGGGTAGGTCATGTTCTGACTATGCAAGCTATTTGTGAGAGTTGGCTACGGGCTTAAACGCTATGGGCTTAAACGCTAGGGGTTTAGACGTGGTGTGTCGGTTTTGGAAGCTGAAGGGCTGCTACCGACGCGCAGGTAGCACGTAACCTCACGAACAACCTCACGCGAACAGTTTAGTGACGAACGCCCATAACGGTGGCCCGAGTACCCACACCCCAACGATAACCGAGAACAGCGCCGCGACGAGCACGGCTCCGGCTCCGGCGTCTTTGGCATATTTGGCGAGCGGGTGCAGCTCCGGTGAGGCGAGGTCTACGGTGGCCTCGAGCCCGCTGTTTAGCAGCTCCAACGACAACACGAGGGCGCACATGATCAGAACCGGGACGACGCCCGTTTGCACCACGAAGGTAAGCATCAGGGTAAAAACGCCGACGGTAGTCTCGAGCCGAAAGTTGCCGCTAACTTGCCACACTGCAACGATGCCTGCGAAGGCGACCCGAAAAGCTGCGCGGAGCCGTTTTACTGAGAGAGCAGCGCCACGATGCGCGTTTGGTTGGCGCGGAAGGTGGCCCATTCGTCCTCCGTAGGATGGTCGTAACCGAGCAGATGGGTCAGCCCGTGCGCGGCGAGGGTGGCGACTTCGGTCTCGAGCGTGTGCCCGGCGGCGTCCGCTTGGCGCTGCGCGGTGTCTAAGCTGATCACCACGTCGCCTAAGTGCGGCACGTCGGGAAACCCCTCGTCGCCGAGTTCAAACAGGGGAAACGACAGCACATCGGTCGGGCTGTCTACACCCAAATGCTCACGGTTAAGTTCGTGAATCTCTTCGTCGTCAACGAGCACAACCGTGAGCTGTTTATCCTCGACGCCGAGTTCGGTGCTCAGCGTCCTTAAGGCGCTTTTGAGGGCGTTACGGGAGGGGTAACGCTGGGCTTCGCCGAGAATCTCGATCATGTTTCAACCTCTGTATCTCCTCGGATGAGGGGTAAGCCACGCGGCGGTGAAGCACTGCCGTCAGCATCCGTTCGAAGGTGTTGGCGATTACCTCTAAGTCGTGAAAGTTCAGCGGGCTGTCGGCGAGTTGGTCGTCTTGCAGCCGCGCTTCAAACAGCCGGTCGATCATCGCCCGGATGCTCCCTTGCGTCGGGTCGGCGAGTGTTCTTGACGCCGACTCGACCGCGTCGGCGAGCATCAGCACGGCAGTTTCTTTCGTTCGGGGCCGAGGACCGGCGTAGCGAAAACTCAGTTCTTTCACGCTCTCGGAGCCCTCGAGCGCCCGTTTGTAAAAGTAGGCCAACACGGTGGTGCCGTGATGCTCTTGGACAAACGGCTCTAACGCGGCGGGCAAGCCGTACTCACGTAAAAGTTCCGCGCCGTCGCGGACGTGACTGGTAATAATTAAATACGACAGGTGCGGCGACACACGGTCGTGCGGGTTTTCCCCGGCAAACTGATTCTCAGTGAAAAACTGCGGGCGTTTGAGTTTGCCGACGTCGTGGTAGAGCGCGCCGACGCGGGCCAACAGCGCGTCGCCGCCGATGTTGCTAACCGCTTGGTCGACTAAGTTTGAGATAATCAGGCTGTGCTGATACGTGCCGGGCGCTTCTAATAGCAGCTTTTGTAACAGCGGATTCGACGGGCTCATCAGCTCTAACAGGCGAAACTCGGTTAAAAACCCGAAGTTGCTCTCGGCTAAAGGCAACGCCGCCAGTGCCAATATCCCACTCACGAGGCCGCCGCCTAAAATCCAGCTGCCTCCAGCCAGGGTCCCCATCGTTTCAAAACTCAGGGTTTCAAAGCCGCCGCTGAGCGCAGTAAATACGCCGAAACTCACGAGTCCCGTCACGCCGCCCAAAAGTCCAGCGACTAAGAGCGACGCCCGTGCGCCGAAACTTCTTGCCAGTAAGAGCGAGATAAGGCTCCCGCTCAGCACGACGAGCAGCGTAATAAGACCCGTCGCCGGGGTTAAAAAGGCGGTGATCACGGCCAGCCACACTGCCAGCACAAACGCCAGCCGTTCGCCGAAAAGCACGGCACCTAACAGCGGCAAAAAGGCGACGAAAAGCAGATGGCTGTCGGCGAGCAGCGCCAAACGCTGCGCGACGAGAGCCAGCGCCCACAACACGACCAAAAACGACATCTGCCCGACGGTCGTACTCCGGCGGAGCGCGTAGTAAAAGTACAGCAGCGGCGCACTTAACAGGAGCGCCAACACCGTGCAGACGAGCCACAAGCGGACGCCCCGCCCTATTCGCTCACTTGTTGAGTTATAGAGCCCGGTGTCCTCGAGCACGTTCAGACTGTTTTGTGTTAAGGGCTTGCCCTGCGCGACGATGACCTCACCGGCTGCGAGCGAGCGTAGCACCGGGATAACGCTCTCAGCTGCCGCCTCCCGCGCTGCTTCGGTCAGCCGGACGTTGGGTTCGGCGCTGGCGAGGAGGGTTTGCGTCAGCGTACGAGAGACACGGGGACGCTGCCCCTCGGGGGCGAGCGCAGCGGCCTCTTGCAGCAAAGTTTCTAAAGAGGGTGCCGTGACCCCCTCGGGGCGGTTATACGCCGTTTGCAAAAACCGTTTGACGCTCTGCGGGAGCCTGCTGCTGGCGACCTCCTCGAGCACCAAGTCTCGCAGCTCGGGTACTGAACTGTAGATCGTTCCGACCTGACTCCGGGCTGCCTGCCGTTCCCGCGCCGTCGCTACTTCGTCTACCGCTGAAATCTGCTGCGGGGCTAAAAACGTCCGGGGGCTCAGCTGTCCGGCCCGGAGCGCCTCCGCCGGATAGAGCCCGTAAACACTGTAAAAAAGACAGGTCAGGGTTACGCAAAAAAGTGCGGCGGTTAAACCGAAACGCCGTTTTGACAGCTCGCGCCGCCGCCGGGGACCGAAGCGCAGCTCGAGCTTAGCGTTAGGTCTAAGGTCCCTGGAAGGTGTCATACGCTTTGACGATCCGCGCGACGAGTGGATGCCGCACCACGTCGCTTTCGTTAAAGTAGATAAAGTCAATACCTTCGATGTCTTTTAAGATGCGCTCACCGACCTTGAGGCCACTGGTGATATTTTGCGGCAGATCGGTCTGCGTAATGTCGCCGGTCACAACCACTCGGCTGTTAAAGCCCATCCGTGTTAAAAACATCTTCATCTGTTCGGGCGTGGTGTTTTGCGCCTCGTCCAAAATGATAAACGCGTCGTTGAGGGTGCGGCCCCGCATAAATGCCAGAGGCGCAACCTCGATGGTGCCGTTTTGAAAGAGTAGCTCGCCCTTGTCACCGTCTAACATGTCGTAGAGCGCGTCGTACAGGGGGCGCAAGTAAGGGTCAATTTTGGCCTGTAAATCGCCGGGTAAAAAGCCGAGCCTTTCCCCGGCTTCGACGGCGGGACGCGTCAAGACGATGCGTTTGACCCGTTTGTCTTTCAGTGCCTGCACCGCCATGGCGACCGCCAGATAGGTTTTGCCCGTTCCGGCCGGGCCTATTCCAAAGGTGATCTCACTATGTTCGATGGCTGAGACGTAGCGGCGTTGCCCCGCTGTTTTCGGGCGGGCGCGGCGTGGGAGACGTTCGGCTGCGCCTTGCGTGGACGGTTCGCTCGGAGCCGGGTTGCTCAGGGCTTCAGGGCTCAGATGGGTGAGTTCGGTTAAACTGAGCGTTTCGCCCCGCCGGATGCTACCCAAGAGTGAGGTAAAGGTGCGCTCCGCCTCGGCGACCGCGTGGTCATCGCCGGACAAGCGGAGTTCGTCCCCCCGGGCGACGACTTTGGCGCTCAGTTTGTGCCGTAACATTTTGAGATTTTCATCGTTTTGCCCGAAGAGCAACATAGCTTCGGCGGGCGAGCGTAACTTCAGGGTCGACGTCGCGATAGACGGGTCCTCCTAGTTTGAGAAAGCGGCGGCGAGAGAATCTGGTGCCAGACAAAGCCGGTCATCAGTGTAGGCTTGTCAAACCGCATTTTGTACGAGCTAAGTGTAGCGCCTTTTGCACCCTCGACACGTTGTACGCGTAGGGGTGGTGCAGGATTTTGGGCTGAAGCCGCTCGGCGCACCGGGTTACGCACTTCGCGTGCCGGTATAGTCTCTAAACTGATGGGTTTGGGGCGATAATCCTCGAGGCTCGCAGTTGCCGGATTTGCAGGTGCCGGACGCTGCTGATTTGAACCCTGGGGGCGGGGTGTAGGGCTCGAGACGAGGGGCCGAGTTGCTTGGGGTCTCTTGCCGGGTTGAGGCCCGGTCCTGCCTCTACCACGCCCAGTTTCATTTTGCTGCGCTTCGCGGACGCGGCGCTGCGCCTCCTCGAGCCAACGTGGGACATCGGGGTTGGCGCTGGTTTCTCCCGGTCTAGTGCTGGTGTCGGCGCGGTTTGGACCTTGTGGTCCCTGCTGGGGTCCTCGTGGCTTCCCGATTGTAGGGGGTTGTTGCCCCCGCAGCCGCTGCACGATGCTGCCGAGCGCGGGCAGCACAAAAAACAAGATGATTAAGATCAGCTCAAAGGGAAAATTCAACCTTTAGCTCCCGTCGCCGTTATCGGTCGCGCGGGCGATGTTGCCGCGCATCTGCGTGTCGGACTGCAGGTTTTGCAGGTTGTAGTAGTCCATCACCCCGAAGTTGCCGCTACGGAACGCTTCGGCGAGTGCGCGTGGCACCTCGGCTTCGGATTCAACGACTTTCGCGCGCATCTCTTCGACCTTGGCGCGGTTTTCTTGCTCAGAGGCGACCGCCATCGCGCGGCGTTCTTCGGCTTTCGCTTGTGCGACGCTCTTGTCCGCTTCGGCTTGGTCGGTTTGCAAGATCGCGCCGATGTTTTTACCGACGTCCACGTCGGCGATATCGATGGACAAAATTTCAAAGGCGGTGCCTGAGTCGAGACCTTTAGAAAGCACGGTCTTAGAGATCACGTCGGGATTTTCCAACACGGTTTTGTGGCTCAACGATGACCCGATCGACGAAACGATGCCCTCGCCGACGCGGGCGATGATGGTCTCTTCACCCGCACCCCCGACGAGGCGCTCTAAGTTTGCCCGTACGGTGACGCGCGCCGTTGAAATCAGCTGGATGCCGTCTTTGGCGACTGCTACTACCGACGGCGTTTGAATAACACGCGGGTTAACCGACACTTTTACAGCGTCCAGCACGTCACGACCGGCGAGGTCAATCGCGGCGGCGCGGTCAAACGGGAGGCCGATTTTGGCTTTGTCGGCAGCGATCAGCGCGTCAACGACCCTATCAACATTACCCCCGGCGAGGAAGTGGGCCTCGAGCAAATCCTGCGTCACGTCAATCCCGGCTTTGTCGGCTTTAATCAGCGGCAAGATGATGCGGTTGGGCGGCACTCGGCGGAGCCGCATCGCGACGAGGCTCGTTAGGCTTACCCTTACCCCCGCAGAAATCGCGGAAATCCATAGGCCAATCGGCACAAACGAAAGTAAGATGATAAAAAAGACGATGACGATAGCGGCGATAATCAGTACAGTAAAATCCACAAAAAAGCTCCTTTGGAGTTACGGCTAACCAGCTGCTGGGGTTTCCTTTAGCGTAGCTAGATGATACAAGATAGGGGTGCTAGAAGAGGTCAGGCGCTTAAGTCGCGCACGGTAACACGGTTGCCTTCGACACGGATAACTTCGATACGGCTGGTACGGGCGATATAACCTCCCTCGGTGACGACGTCAACGCGCTGCTCACCGATCTGCACCGTTCCGGCCGGCCGCAAATCAGTGAGCGCGGTACCGGTCTGACCGAGCAGTGCTTGCGGGGAACTCTGCGCAAAAAGCTGTTCTTCTGGCGGCGCAGACGAGAGCCGCGCCGCCAGCGTGAGGGGACGCATCAGCCTCGAGTTGGGCAAAAGCCAGAGCGCCAGGCCGAACAGCGCCGCGCCGATCAGCGTCGTGTAGCTGAGCATGGTCAGCGTATTGCCCTGAAAAATCCGGGCGATACCCCACGCTAAGGTAGCAAAGCCCACTACCCCGGCGACGCCGAAACCGGGGATGACAAAGAGCTCGAGCGCCACTAACACTACGCCGCCCAAAATGAGCGCCACGTCAACGATTCCCGGCGGACTCGCCGCAAACGACCCGGCGAAAAACAGCAGCAGCGCGACGATCCCGACGCCGCCCGGAATCCCAAACCCCGGCGTAAAGATTTCAATCGCAACGCCGATAACGCCGACCGCGAGCAGCACCGCAGCTAGCAGCGGATTGGTCAGGGCTCCGGCAAACCGCTCCCACGGGCTGGGCTCGAGCGTTTCTAAGGCCACATCGCCGTAACCGAGTCCGTCTAACGCCCCCCGCAAACTGTCGGCTTGTGAGTTAGCAATCTTGTACTCGACCGCTTGCGCGGCGGTGAGCGTGATAAGTTCTTTGTTCGTTGACAGCCCCGGAATCTCGGTACGCTCCGAGACCATCCCCTCCGCGACGCGGGCGTTACGGTTTCGCGCCTCGGCGACACTCCGAAACTGTCCGCGCCACGCCGAATTGATCTTCTCCGAGGCCGTCTCGCCGGTAATGCCGTTGATCGCCGTAGCTGCGCCGATGGTGCCGCCGGGGAGCATGGCAAGCTGTTCGGCGCTCATGGCAATCAGTGCCCCCGCGCTCAGCGCCTGATTTGCCACGGCAATGGTCGGGACGCCCGCATTCAAAATGCTGTTGGCAATCTCCTCGGCGGCGGCAACACTGCCACCGGGGGTATCAATCTCAAAAACGACCGCCAGGGGTTGTTTAGCTGCAGCCTCTTCTAACCTCGAGCTAACAAATTGCGCCGTCGCAGGCGTAATCACACCTTCAATGGGTACGACCCAGACCGGACGCGGTGCCTGCGCCGCGCCCCAAGCTGCAGTGAGTAAGGTTAAAAACGCAAGGCTCCACCGTCTCCAAAAGCCTTTCGGTGTCTTTTGCATATAGCTTAAGTATAAGGGTTGGTGCAGTACGAACGGCTCTATCCGGCGACGCACAGAAACTTCGCCCACTCACCCTCAGCCCACGCCCGACATTGCGGTCTATATGCCTGAACTGCGGCGGCGCTAGGCTATAATGGGACGTTATGCTTTTTCTTTCCCTTATCTGTTTTGCGCTCGCAATCCTCGGGGTGTTCTGGGTTTTGCGCACCTTTAGAACCAGCGACGAAACGCCGACTGAACGCGCCGACCTCGACAAAGCGGGCGGTATCATCTTTACGGTGGTCTGCGTCTGTGTGGGCGGCGTCGCCCTCTATCTTTACGCGAGCGGCTTTTTGGCCCCGGCGCAAGGGCTCGAGCCCAACACCAGCGTTCAGCTCGTTCAGCTTGTCTAAATACCTACAAGCCCAAGGTTTTATCCGTAAAGCTTGCTCGTATTTTGTACACCTTAAAGCCTGACTTTTTAGCGAACACCTCGCGGCGTTTCTAGCGAAGTCGGGCGAAACTTTTTCTAGTCGTTAGGTTGAAGGTCGGTAAAGACCTGTCCCGAAAGTAAGTAGATGATATCGCTAAGGTCAACCGCTTCTTCGAGGCAGCTCACTTCGATCTCGAGCTGCTGCTTTTCTGAGAGCGACCACCACCAGAGGAGGGCGTTGGGGGAAAGGTCTTTCATGCTCACACTTTACCGGCTAAGGTACAGGTTCTTAGGTAAAAGTTTGGCATCTGCAAGGCCATTTACGGATTGTGAAATACTCTACGGTTGAGCTAGTGTTCATCGGCAACGTTATTTAGTTCATCAGCTGAGGTCTCGAGTCGCTTTTAGCAGGGCTTGGGCCTGGGCGCGTTTTTCGTTTAACCGGGCGTGATTTTTGGGGTCAGGCGTCAACTCGGTTCTTGCTCCTTCTGAGACTAGCTGAGCAGCTTCCTCGAGATTCACCCAGCCGAGGGCAACCTGGGCAAAAAGGGCCGCACCGATGCCTGAAGCGTCGGCGACAGGGTTGAGTTCGGTCTTCGTGCCGAGCACGTCCGTGAGAAGCTGAGCCCAAAAAGGGGAACGGGTCACACCCCCGGCGAGTTGTACCGGTAACGCGTTAGGTTTAAGCAGTTCGTACACATCCGCTAACGAGAAGGCGACGCCCTCGAGCCCCGCCCGCGCAAGGTCGGCGCGGGTGTGGTATCTGCCGACGCCGAACATGCTTGCGCGGAGCGACGCATCCCAGTGCGGCGTGCGTTCCCCCGTCAGGTAAGGCAAACAGATGATGTTGCTCGGTTTTGCGCCGGCAGCGTCTTTTAAGAGCTGCTCGAACCCTTCAGCTTGGGGAAGCTCGCTGTACAAGGTGGCGCGGAGCCACTCGAGCGCCAAGCCGCCGTTGTTGATCGCGCCGCCCGCAAAGTAGTACCCTCCAGTGAGCAAGTAGCACCAGGTCAGCCCTTCGGGGCCGAGCTGCGGCGCGGGGGCAACCTGCCGCACTGCGCCGCTCGTTCCAACCGTGACGACGGTCTCTCCGGGCCGAACGACGCCGGAACCCAAGTTAGCCAAGCCGCCGTCGCTGCTACCGGCAAAAATGGGGAGTCCGGCGGTGAGCCCGGTCGCTGCGGCTGCTCCTGACGTCAGAGTGCTGAGCCGGTCGGTTGCTCCGATCAGTTCAGGCAGCGCCGCTGCGGAGATACCCGCCAAGGCCAGGGCGTCGTCAAACCAGCGCACCTTGTGAATGTCTAAAAGTCCGGTGGTCGAGGCCATGCCCACGTCCGTTGCCAAGGTTCCGGTCAGCCGGTAAGCGACGTAATCTTTCAGCGAGACGAAGGTGTGGGCACGGCTGAAAAGCTCCGGTTGCGCCGCCCGAAACCAGCGCAGCCGCGCCGGGTGATAGGGCGTTTGTAGTGGGCAACCCGTCGCCTCGTAGAGCCGTCTAGCAGCTGCAAGATCGTCGGGAACGACTTTTTTAGCGCGGCTGTCGGCCCACGTGGTTGCGTTACCGAGCGGTTCGGCGTCTTTACCGAGCGGCAAAATGCTGTGCATCGCGCCGCCTAGCGCCATCCCTGCGGGGCGCGGCAACCCTTGCTCGGACAACCAGCCGGAGAGTTCTTTAAGACTCTGGCAAACCGCTCTCCAAATGGCGTGCGGGTCTTGTTCGGCCCGCCCAGAACGGTCGGTTAAGAGCGGATACGTTGCCGACTTCAGGCCCAAAACTTTTCCTGCAGAGCTGAGCGCGACGGCCTTACACCCGGTGGTACCAAGGTCAAGTCCAAGTGTCAGGGCGTCTGTTAAGGGTGTCATGATAGGTGCGTCCATGAAAGTTTTAGCTTAACCCGTCGGTGCTCTTACTTCCCTATGTTTGAAGCTTATAAAGAGTCAGCTCGAGCTTACAACTGCTTACAGCGTCGCTACACAGGCGCTGCTATTTGGACCTGGTACTTGCTAAAAGCCGGTAAAAGCGGCCGTAGGCATCGTCCCAAGCTTCACTGTGTTGTGGTTCGTAGGTCGTTTGCTCCCCCGACGCTGAGGCGACGGCTCGAGCCGCCCCTAAATCAGGTAAAAAACCCCGTGCCAGTGCCTGCATCATCAGGTTGCCGAGCGCCGTCGCTTCGGCGGGACCGGCCACGACCGGGCGGTGGCAGGCGTTGGCGGTGTACTGACACAGCAGCGTATTTTGCGAGCCGCCGCCGACGATCCGCACGACCTCCATCGGGGCGGCAGTGAGGGACTCGAGGTCGTCCAATACGCTCCGGTATTTGAGGGCGAGGCTTTCTAAGCAGCAGCGCACCAGCTCGCCGACGCTCTGCGGTTCCGGCTCACCGTGGTCGCGGCAAAAGGTACGGATGGCGTCCGGCATACTGTCCGGGTTTAAGAACGTCTCCGCGCTGGGGTCAATCAAGCTGTGAAACGCGGGTGCTTGCTCGCCCAAGGCCAACAGCTCCTCCCAGGTTGAATCATGACCCTCTGCGGCCCACTGTTTACGGCACTCCTGTAACAGCCACAAGCCCGCCACATTTTTAAGCAGCCGGACACTACCCCGTTTACCGTCGCCGACGCCGCTTTCATTGGTAAAGTCCAGGGCCAACGCCTCAGTGCTCAGGACGGGCTCGGCGATTTCGGTTCCAACGAGGCTCCAAGTCCCCGAGCTGACGAACATCCCGCCGCCTGAGATGGCGGCAACTGCGCTCGCGGTGTCGTGGCTGGCTGGCGCGATGACGGGCGTGTCGGGTGAGAGGCGGGTGTCTTTAGCCACGCCGGGGTGAAGCGTTCCTAAAACGGTTCCGGGCGGAACCAAAGGCGGCAAGATATAACCGGGTAGCCCTAACGTTTCTAAAAGATCGTTATCCCACCGCCGTGTCCTTGCATCTAACAGCTGACTGGTCGAGGCGACCGTCGTCTCTCCCATAGCCTCACCGGTGAGCCAGTAGTGGAACAGGTCGGGCATCATCAGGAGAGTCTCTGCCGCTGCTAATTGCGGACTCTCTTTCATACTGTAGAGCTGGTAGAGCGTGTTGATCTGCATAAATTGCAACCCGGTACGGCGGTAGAGCTCGAGCTTTGGAACGTGCTCAAACACCCGTTCCATCACCCCGTCGGTGCGTGCGTCGCGGTAGTGGTGCGGGTTGCCGAGAAGGTTACCGCGCCCGTCCAGCAGCGCAAAATCTACGCCCCAGGTGTCTACGCCGATGCCTGCAAGGGGTACCTGAATCTCACGAGCATAGCCTTGCAGCGCCTCCTGAAGCTGACGCCACAGCGCGAGCACATCCCAGTAAAGACTGTCTCTGACCCTTACCGGGCCGTTGGCAAAGCGGCGGAGTTCACGCAGCTCGAAGCGTTCACCCGTTAGCGTGCCGAGCAACACGCGGCCGCTCGAGGCCCCCAAATCAACGGCCAGAAAGTTCGCTGACTCAGCCATTATTCAACCAACCGTTTACGGCGGTAGTGCTCGTCTAGTCGGTTATCAATCCGTGCGACTTCTTCTTGGGGTAAAAAACGCGGCCCCCCAAGCGCGTAGGTACCTGCGAGCGTCCGCGCCCACTTGTCCGCCATCAAGGTGATATTCAGAGCTTCACGGGCGCTGCCGCCGAGCGCGACTAGGCCGTGATTTTCCAGCAGCAGCAGTTTCGGCGGCGTGCCGTAAGTGTCTTTATACCGCCCCAGTTCCGCCTGTACCGCTTTGGCGAGGCCGAAACCGGGGTCTACATAGGGCACGACCGCCGGAGCGCGGCCACAAACGACCACCGCGTCGGGGAAGATGTGCTGACGAAACGGTTCGGCCCCGAGCGTGCTGCATAAAATCTGGTTGACGGCCTCTGCGTGCGTGTGCGCCACCCAGCTTGCGCCACCCGTAAGACAGAGCGCGTGTAAAAACGTCTCAACCGAGGGTCTTTTTTGTGCCGGGTCAACCTGTGCGCTCACGAGCACCGACTCGACTTCCGCTTCGCTCAACGTTTCGTGCTCGAGCGGCCTCAGCACCTCGTCAAAACGGACTTGAGTCAGGTCAGCAGGGGAGAGCGTGCCCAAACTGCTGCCTGACGCCTTGACCCAAAACGTCGCATCGTCAGCCCTAGCACTGACGTTGCCTTCGCCTAAAATCGCCAGAGCCCTGGCCGGGTCGCCAAGAGTTTGGGCAAGATCGGTAAGCTCTTGTTGAAGCGTGGATTGAAATTCAGTCACGGTGACCCCAATATAGAGATGTGATACCTAAAGTTACACCCGTAGCTTTAGTGCTACGGGTGTTCTCTTCAGCGTTTGCCAGCTGTCCCAACCTAAAAGTCAAAATCGTTGATGTTCTTACTGGTAAAGATGAAGGGTGCGCCGAGCAAGATTTCTGAACCGTTGACAATCTGCAGATCGCCCAACCGTCCGGCGGAGACGGTTTTTGAGTCGGGCGTCAGCGTCCCGTCAGCGACTGCTCGTAACGTGTAGGCGGCGGCGTACCCGAGGTCAACCGGGTTCCAGAGCACCACCGATTTGACGCAGTCCGAGGCGACGTAGGGTTTCATATCGTTGGGTGTCGCCAGCCCGATGACGGCCACCTCACCACAGAGTCCGGCTTGGGTTACGGCGTCCGCCGATGAAGGCGTCGCGACGCTCGTCATCCCGAAGATCCCGTCCAAATCATTGCCGTATTTATTGATTAAAGTATTGGCCTGATTAAACGATTGCACGGCGTCTTCCTGGGCCTCGAGGGTTTCTAGCCACTTCATGTTTGGAAAACACGATTCTTGATACGCCTGCATCTCGGCGATCCAGCGGGCTTGGTTGGGCGTCGTAAAGGTGCTCGTGACGATGCCGAACTGCGCGTCTTCACCTTTTTCGGCGGCCATGCTGTCGATCATCGCCTTAGCGATACCGTTAAACTCGGCTTGATTGACAAACCACTCGCGCGCGTCGGGTTGGCTGTTGGCGTCGTAACCAATCACGTGAATCCCTTTGGCGAGCGCCCGCTTCAAGACCGGTGAAATGGCTACCGGGTCGTTGGCGGCGAACAAAATACCCTGAACGCTGCCGCTCGAGATGTAGTTCTCCAAAACCGCAATCTGATCGTCGATGTTGGCTTCGGTCGGGCCGTCGGTACGCCCGGTCATGTTGCCAAGTTCTTTTGCGGCCTCCTGAATCCCTTGCGTCGTCGCGTTGAAGTAGCCGATGCCGACGAGTTTAGGAACATCTACAAAGCTGAGCGGTTTATCTTTGAGGTCGGGTGCGCCGCTGACGCTGCCGCCGTCGTAAGGTTGTGACGCGGGGGCAGGCGCAGCCTCAGTGCCGCAAGGGAGCGGGTTGGTCGGCAAGGTATCAGCGCCGTCCCATGAGCCTTGGGCCAAGCTGACGCTGCTGATACCAAGAAGTGAGGCGGTGGCGAGTGCGGCTACAAGTTTAAGGTGCATATATCCTCCGGTGAAACAGTGAGTGGTTGGGGGCAAGGGCTTGCTGATGAATTCACGTTCTACATAGACCCTCCTCGAAGACGCTGAATCAGGTTGTTAACTAAGATGGCCAAAATGAGGGTGCTGCCGATAACGATAATCGTCGCGTCGCTCGTGACGCCGGTCAGGGCTAAACCGTTTTTAAGCAGCTGAATTAAGACGAGACCCAAAATCGTCCCGAAGATGCTGCCCCGGCCACCGAAGATGCTGGTACCGCCCAACACCACAGCGGCGATGGCGTCGAGCTCGAGCCCCGTCCCCATATCGCTGCGGGTGGTGGTGACTCTCGAGACGAAGATAATCGCCGCAAGCGCCGCCATCAGGCCGGAAAAGCTGTAGATGATAACCAGATTACGACCGACCGGAAGCCCCGAAAACCGTGCGCCGATGGGGTTGTTGCCGAGCGCGTAGAGCGAGCGCCCAAGCGTCGTACTTCGCAGCACTACCGCTGACAAGGCCGCCATGATGATAAAGGCCCAGAGCTGTACGGGGAGTCCAGCCACCGTTCCCTGACCGAACCAAAAAAACCATTCGGGGTAGCCCGTTACGCTTCTCGCCTGACTGATGCCCTGCGCCAAGCCCCGGTAAAGCGCCAGCGTCGCCAGCGTCATAATCAGCGGCGGGACGCCGACCCGGACGATCAACGCAGCGTTAAACATCCCTGCCAAGATACCGACTAGCAGCACCAACACGAGCACCAAGCCGAGCGGTAGTCCCAACCCCTGCCAGAGCACCCCGAGCAAAATGGCGCAAAGTCCTAAAATTGAGCCGACCGAGAGATCAATCCCGCCCGTAACGATAATAAACGTCATCGGCAACGCGACGAGACCGACTTCGCTCATCAAACGGCCCTGATTGATAAGGTTGCTCGCCGTAAAAAACGCTTTGCTGCGGCTTGCCAGCACTGCCACGACAACGACCAAAATAACGAATAAAATCCCCTCTTGGCTCAGCACAACGTTGCGCACGCGTTTTCCCAAATTAGGTGTTTGCGTGGTTTGCCGTGTCACAGCAGCTGCCTCCGGCGTCTGAGCAGGTCGAGCAAGACGGTCACGAGAATCAGCACGCCTTGCACCGCCTGAATCCAAAACGGTGAGACGTTGACAAAAATCATCCCTGAACGGATGGTGTTGAGCAAGATGGCTGCCAGCATCGCACCGATGACGGTGCCTTTACCGCCTAAAATGCTGACCCCGCCGACGACGGCGGCGGTGATGACGAAGAGCTCGAGGCTCGGGGGCGGTGTCGGCTGAATGACGTTGAGCTGCGTCGCGTACAAGACGGCGGCGATGCCCGCAAAGACCCCATTCAGGACAAAGACCTGCAGTACCAACCGCGTCTGCGAAAATCCCGAGAGCCGCGCCGCCTCTGCGTTCCCGCCGAGCGCGTAAAACGCTCTGCCCAGGCCGCTGTAACGGAGCCAGAGCGCCGCCGAGAGCGTCAACACGACCATAAAATAAACCGACATCGGCACGCCGAGGGGCCGCGCCTGCGCCAGATAAAACGCCTCCGGCATCCCGGTCACGCGTTTGCCGCTCGTCCAAATAATCAAAATGCCTTTTAAGATGCTGAGCATCCCGAGCGTGACGACAATCGAAGGAATCCTTAAATACGCGACGAACGCCCCGATCACGGCCCCGACGCCGCCCCCGATAACCAGCGGCACGAGCCACGCGACGACGACGGGCGCGTCGTTCACGACTAAACGCCCACTGATGATGGCTAACAAGCCGATCAAAGACCCGATTGAAATATCAATGTTGCCGGTGATGATGACCATTGACATGCCGATGGCCGCAACCGCGATATAGGCGTTGCCCTGCAAGATGTCGAGCAGATTGCGTTCGGCTAAAAAACGCGGATTGTTCAGCCCGACGATGATAAACAGTGCGACTAACGCCACCACGATGACGCTCTCTTGGTTGGCTAACAGGCGGTTTAGCCGGTATTCGGGCGGCGCAGCGGCGCGTGGGAGGGCAAGTTGCATGACCATCACGGCCCCGAGCGCCAGCATGGACCAGAAGCCCAAGCCCATCGCGTTGAGGTACGTTCCTTCATCACCGCGGTATGAGAGAAAAAAGACGGCGAAGTATTCTAAAACCAAAACGCCGCCGAGCGCGGTCACAGCAGAAGCGGCCCGGTTAAGCTGTCGGTTCGTCAAGCCCCAGGCCCCGGCCAGCAGTGTAATCCCGGCAGCGAAGAGGATAAGCTGTGCGCCGTTGGTCTCGAGGTCAAACTCGTTGGCGTCTCTCGAGGCGTTGACCGCCGGAAAGGTGCTCGGCCCCAGCGTCGGTTGGTTCACGAAGGGCAAGAAGATATAGGCAACAAGAAGACCTGCGCCAAGTAAGAGAGGCAACCAAGCCAGCGGTGAACGGACGGCGCTCACGCTGCGACCTGCTTGCCGACCTGCTCACTCATCATCGCGCCGCCGACCTTTTCCGGGGTGGCCTCGTCCCGTGAAAACTCCGCTACAATCCGGCCCTCACGCATGACCAGCACCCGGTCGCTCATCCCTAAAATTTCGGGCAGTTCCGACGAGATCATCAAAATCGCTAAGCCCTGCTCTGCTGCGAGCTGACCGATCAACCGGTGAATCTCAGCTTTCGCGCCCACATCAACGCCGCGCGTGGGTTCGTCGATAATCAGGACTTTAGGACTACTCGCTAACCACTTGCCCACTACAACTTTTTGCTGATTGCCGCCCGAAAGCGTTCCGACGAGTTGTTCAGGGCCGTACGCGCGGATGCCGAACTTTTTGATGGCCTCTCGTGCTAGGGTTCGCTCTCGGCCCGTGCTGATAAAGCCGCCCCTGGCGACCTGCTCGAGCACCGCCAGCGAGGTATTTTCACGCACGTTCATCTCTTTGATGAGCCCTTGGGTGCCCCGGTCTTCGGGAACATAGGCAACGCCGTGCGCGACCGCTTGGGTGGGGTCCCGGATCGTGACGGGTTGACCGGCGACCAAAATCTCACCGCTCTGCGCCGGCAGCGTGCCGAAAATGGCCTGCGCCGTTTCAGAGCGGCCTGAGCCGACGAGTCCGGCGAGCCCGACGATTTCACCGGCCCGAAGTATCAATGAGACGTCGTGTGTGTGCGGTTCGCGGCTGACGTGGCGGAGCTCGAGCACCACCTCACCTACTTGGCTGGGTTGTTTGGGAAACAGCGTCCCGACGTCGCGCCCGACCATCATGCTGATCAGCTCACGTTCGCTCGTATCCGCCACGTCTTGGGTGCCGATATATTGCCCGTCACGCAGCACGCTCACCCGGTCGGCGAGTTCAAAAACCTCACTGAGTTTGTGCGAGATATAGACGATGCCGACGCCCCGGTCACGGAGCAGCCGAGTTGTGCGGAAGAGGTGCAAGGTGTCTGTCTCACCGAGCGCCGCGGTCGGTTCATCCATAATCAGCAGCTTGGCGTTCAGGGAGAGCGCCTTGGCAATCTCGATGCGTTGCCGGTTGCCGATACTGAGCGCCCCGACTTTGCCGCGCACGTCCAAATTGTACACATCCAACTCGGCCAACAGCTCCTTGGCGCGGCGAAACATCGTGTCCCAGTCCATCACGCTAAAAGGTCCGACGCGGCGGTAGAGCGCGTGACCCATAAAGATATTTTCAGCGACCGTGAGTTCGGGGTAGAGGCTCAGCTCTTGATAGATCGTATTGATGCCGAGTTTTTGCGCGTCTCTAGGCGTGTTAAACCGAACCGGCTGCCCCGCAAAACGCAGCTCGCCGCTGTCGGGTTGATGCACCCCGGCAATCGTCTTGATCAGCGTAGATTTGCCCGCACCGTTCTCGCCTAAAAGTGCGTGAACTTCACCGGCCCGCACGTCGAAACTGACGTTCTGAAGTGCCTGAACCCCGGCAAAACTTTTGGATACGCCCGTCAGTTCTAACAGCGTGGTCATGATCCCGGCAAGTTGTCAGGAAGGTACGTCAGCTGCCGGTAAAACGTATAAAGATAACGCGCCGAGGACAAACCTGCACCCCTTTAACTCATACGCCGCCGGATAACTGCTGTACCGACGCTCTAGACAGGTTCGTCAGCACCTTACGGCTCGAGGTTAAGTTGTTACGCCAAAGCGTAGCACGACCTCACACAAACGCGCAAGCACAATACTAAAACAGTGCTACAACTGTTAAAAAATGTGAGAAACAATTGTGAGGGGTGCGTTATCGGCTTGGTTTTGCCAAAACTTATACCCATTCGAACCGCTAGGTCAGGTACGGGACTACTGACTGCTTATACGGTTGTCTTCTAAGTACGCGGGACTTTTCTAAGCCAGCACGTCTTGCTTACTTCTTCGTGATCTGCTGCAAACGTCCCAAGCTGGTCTCACGCCAACGAAGTATGAACGCTGGCTACATTGCAAGCCCAGCTTGGCGGCATGTTAAATCTCTCACTTTCGGCCCAGCGGTACGGCTGTGCTTGCTACACTGCGGGAGCATGCTCACCGCCACTCATCTTCTCTGGGCAGCCCCACCCCACCACCGCGAGCATTTTGCTGGGGCCGTCGCCGCGCTTAACATCCCGGTTACGGCGGTAGACTCCGCTGAGGCGCTGCTCTACCACACCCGCGCCCGAGCGCCGCTAGCGATTTTGCTCGACGACACCACGGTGCAAAGCGTCGCGCAACTCGACCTGATTGCCCTGTTGCGCCGCCGCAAACATCTGGCGCACACCCAGATCGTCTGTTTTGGGCCTGACAGTTTAGAACGTCACTTGGCCGCACTCGAGTCGGGCGCAAGTTTTTACCTCGGGGACTCGACCTCACCCAAGCTCGTCACGCGCTACCTCGCCATGACGTTGGAACGTGAACGTGCCGACGCGGGCCTGCGTGAGGCGCTCTCGAGGCTCCGGCAGCTCGAGCAGGCGCACCGGGAATCCGAACGGGTCAAAGAAGACCTCACCCACATGCTCGTTCACGACCTGAAAAGCCCGATTGCCAGCGTGATGGGACTTTTAGAGCATTCGCTCGACATTACCCGTGAATCGTCAGACATTTACGGCTTGCGTGAACTTTTAGGCTTGGCCCACGGCGAAGCCCAACACCTCTTAAATCTGGCGGTGAATATCTTAGACGTGCGGCGGATGAAAGAGGGCAATATGCCCTACTATCCGGGGCAAATAGAAAGCCTCGGCGAACTGGCGCGTACGGCTCTAGGAGACGTGAACTTGTCGGTTAAAGAGCGTGTCGTGTCGTCTATCGTACGCCCCGAAGCCGAGAGCCTCTGCGCTGATCATGCGCTCTTACGCCGCATGCTCGCCAACTTGTTTGCCAACGCAGTCAAACACACGCGTTCAGGCGGACATGTAGACTTTCGCGCGTGGCAAGAAGGGCAGAACTACGTTTTGTCGGTACGTGACGACGGCGAAGGCATCCCCGAAGAGGACCAAAAACGTATCTTTAACGCGTTCGAGCAGTCGCAACATACCCACCACGAGCGGTTTGATACCGGGATGGGTTTGACCTTTTGCAAATTGGCGGTTGAAAAGCACGGCGGTAAAATTTGGGTCGAGTCGAAAGTCGGGTGGGGGAGCACCTTTTTTCTGAGCATTCCGGTCAATGTTAGCACGCCGGTCGAGGCGGATGATCTGCTGCTAACCTGAGCGAAGGGTGTACTTTAGCCTGCTTAATCAGCGGATTAGAAGCAAGAATTGAGAATAAATATAGCTCACAGGCTGCCTGCTAGACTCCGAATATGCCGTTAGAACGCTTTGAGGAGAGTTCTGAATCACCGGGGTGGGGGCTCGAGCGCCCCCTCTGGTCGCGTGGTTACGCCCGCGTTGCCGGAGTAGATGAGGCGGGGCGGGGCGCACTCGCGGGGCCGGTCGTTGCGGCAGCGGTGCTACTCCCTTACAGCGACTTTCCTTTTGATGACTCTAAAAAACTTACGGCAGAGCGGCGCGAGGTGTTCGCGGTTCAAATCAAACGAGTGGCGCTCGCGTGGGGCGTGGGGCAGGCGAGCGCCGCGGAAGTTGACGCGGTGAACGTGTTGCAGGCGACGCACTTGGCTGCGGGACGTGCGCTCGAGGTGTTGCAAAGGGTTACGCAGCTAGATGCGCTCGTCACCGACTACCTCAAACTGGACTTTCCCGGCCCGGTTTTTGCACCTCCCAAAGCCGACGCTAGAAGCGTGCAGGTCGCCGCTGCCAGCATCCTGGCCAAAACAACTCGAGACGCCCTGATGAGCGAACTCCACACCCATGACGCCCGTTACGGTTTCGCCTCTCATAAAGGTTACGGCGCACCACTACATTTACGGGCACTTGCCGAGCACGGCCCGAGTAAAGCCCACCGCCTCAGCTTTGCACCGGTAGCCGAGGTAGCAAAACTCGGGCGTACCCCATAAACGTGCCGTAAACACGCCGTAAATTTACGGTAGCTTTATGGTAGCTGCGTTCGTCTCATATACTGAATGCGGGGGAGCACCTAACTTTTTTCCGCCGCACGGTCTCTACGCGGTTCTGTGCAGCGTTTTTGGAGGCGTCATGCCCGACTGTATCGGTGTCCGGTTCGACAACGGACCGAAAATTCACTACCTAGAAGTGCCGACGCAAGCACCCGAAGTCGGGGTGCGCTGCGTCGTTTCAACCCGGCGGGGCCTCGAGCTCGGCTTAGTGCGCACCACGGTGTGCAACTCGGACAAACCGAGTGGACACTTTGTCCGCACCGCGCAACCCGACGATTTGGCGCGGTTTGAAGAGCTCAAAGAAAAAGCCGAAGAACTCAAATGGTTTCTTAAAGCACGGGCGCGTGAACGCAACTTGACGCTCAAAGTAGTGCAGCTCGAGTTCACCCTCGACGAATCACTGCTGTTAATCACCTACAGCACCGAACAACAGGTGCCGCTCCGCTCCTTTGTCCAAGACCTCACCCCGTTTACCAAGGCAAGGCTCGAGTTTGACAATGTCGGCCCACGCGACCAAGCCCGCATCATCGGCACGTTAGGCGTGTGCGGCAGCGGCTCGTGCAGCTCGACGTGGTTGCAGAGTTTTACCACCGTCTCTATCCGTATGGCGCGTGACCAACAGCTCCCCCTAAATCCCGAAAAGATCAGCGGCCCGTGCGGACGGCTGATGTGCTGTTTGCAGTACGAGCACGACATGTACCGCGACCTGCTCGCCGACCTGCCCAAAAAAGGCAGCAAAGCCTGCCACACCGAGACCGGCGCGTGTGGGCGCGTGGTCAAACTCAACGCGCTGAAAGGCACCGTAGACGTCGCCTACGACGAGGGCGGCTATGAAGAGGTGTCGCCGGAGAAGCTCGAGCGGCCTTCAAAATCACAACGCCGAGGGACCTCGTGAAGCGAGTCGTTCCTGGGATTTTGCTAATGCTTTTGCTTTCAGCTTGTCCAGAACGTTTTGACGGTAGGCTAACGGAACCACTAGAAATTACCGTTAGCAAACCTCAGGCAGCTGTGGGAGAACCTGTCACGGTCACTTTGACAGGCGGCTTCGTCAACCTCACAGAGGCGCGTTCGCCGGACTACATCATTCCGAATTTTAGGCTCGGTGCCTGTTTCCGTGACGCTGCAGACCTACTAGGTGAGAACGAAGGAGGGCTATGTTTAAGTAGTGACCTTCCGCTTCCTCCACATATCGTGGTTGCCGAGGGGCAGAGTTATCAAAAGGCTTTTGGTAGGCAAGTCGTCAAAAGTGGGGAAGAGGTCGCTCTAAAACATACTTTTTCTTTTACCTCAGTAGAACCTAAGCTAGTCAAACTTTCTGCCATGAGCCAGATAGTTGTTGAGGGCTTTTCTCGCCCGACTTTTAGAAACAGCTTAGACGTCGAAGTGCAGTTTGAATAGCAATTGCAAGTGCTAAGTTCAGAAGCAATTTGACCCCTCGAGCCCTACGCTCGAGGGATTTCCCGTAAAATCTCCTGCGGTTCTAACCTCTCCTAAAATGCAGCTGAGGCAGTTTTTCCTCAACTTCCGCAAATGGTCTTTGAGGTGCTTTTCTCTTTTGTTTTTCTTTTTACGATAAAAGCTGAGGTTGATACACAATCTTGATAACAGACCTGGGGGGTCAAAAATGAACGAAGACAACCTTAAACAACTCGTCGCTAGCGGTCTTCCGGCACTTAAGGCGGGGGTGCGCATCACCGCTGCCGGTGCTGACGAAATCGCGGACTCGGCAACAAACTCTGAGCTGAAGTCGGCTTTAGGCAACGATATCTCAAAAGAGTGGCAATCACGAATTGACCAGGCGATGAGCGAGGTTGGTGCGAGCGGTGAAGGGGAGAATCCAATACTCGAGGCTCACTACGACGTTTCCAGAAAAATTCGCAACGCTGCGCCGGACGATCAGGTTCGTGACTTAGGCATTATCGCTGCGGGTCAGCTGGCGATGCACTACTGGATCGCTTCGTTCGGCACGATGGCCGCTTACACAGAACAGCTCGGTTTGGAAAGCACAAAGCAGGCGATGGGCCAGTCTTTAGAAGAGGCGAAGCAGGCCGACGAGCAGTTTAAGCAGCTTTCTGCCCAAATTAGGGGTTAAGGTTTAGACGAACGTCACATTTCTTATTCTTTACCTGTCAGGGGAGCCGCACCGCTCTCCTGATTTTGTCTCGAGTGTTGGTACGCATCTTCTCTGGCTATTCTCGGGGGCTTCTCCTTAAATCCCCCACAATAAAGTTAGAACTTGCATGTTACCCTTGTAGGCGTTGTTCGCGGGCTGCAGCAAAAGCTCTTTCCAACCTATTTTTTGAATCAATTAAAGCGTCGTCGGTGTCGCGTCCATAACCCCCAGACTTCGGCAAACCGCCGATCTCGAGGATAGCGAAGCCTCGAAAGTCTGCTTGGAGGAGGGGGCGTGCATAATCTGTAAAGTTGATGGTACCTAGACCGAGGGGAAGATGATAGTTCACTTCAGGTAGCGGTGTGTCAGCCACGTGTAAAAGACTCATCCGGGGAGCTGGGGCTTTGAAATCGTGAAGGTCTTTCGGCACAGTATGGTTGAGGTCCCAAACGAAGCCGAGTCCCGGTACAGCCTCCAGCACTGCCGCGCAGCTTTGCGGCACTGAAAAAAAGTTGAGCGCAGGTTCGTTGTGTTCAAAAGCGAAGGTAAAGCCGTGCTGCAAACCCAGCTCGGTTGCCGCTTTGAAATCCGGCAAAAGGGTGGGCTCGAGCGGTGAAGTTTCTTTAGGAGCGGGCTCGAGCACCAGGTGCCAATGAACGTGCTGACAAGGCAAGCTCTGGATAGCTGGTAGGTTGGCCTCTAAAATCTCTAGCGGCGTTCTACCTGACTGTGTGCGTCCATCTCCGTTTAGCCGAATAAGTAGCTCCATCGTTGGGGTGAGATTGTTTAATTTTAGAGCCTGTTTTATCTCTGTGAACGAAGCCCCCAGCTCTTCTTCGGTCAACCCTTTCTCTTTGCCTTGAAACTGTAACGCAGAAAAACCAGCGTCGTGAGCAAACTGAATTTCTTGCGGTGCCGGACGCCAGTTATTAGGAAAAAATCGACCATTCATGCCAACCTTAACGGAGCGCACTGTTACCTGCTTTCTCTTAAAATCTCCCGAAGTTCCAAAGTCAAAACTTGCACCGCCACCCCCGGTGACGCATACGCCCCGATCGCCGCTTCACACCGCTCTAAAGCAGCTAACCCGGCAGCATACGCCCCCCTCGGCCACTCGCTCAGGCGGGCGCGTAACAGCTCAGAGACGCTAAAACGGCCTTCGCCCGACCAGGCTTTCTCGAGGGCGTCGGCCTTTTCAAACGCCTCTTCTAACCCTTTGGGCAGCGCCAGCAGATAATCGTGAACGAGGCTCAGCTGGGCGCTGAACTCCTCCGTGTGCTCGGCCGCCTCGAAGAGTTCACCGGCGCGGCCGAGCCTTGCCGCCGGGTGCGGTTCGGGCAGGTCTATGGCCACGTCCACCGCACCGAAACGAACCGTCACGCTCCTCGAGAGAATCGTCGGCAAGACGCTCTCCACGCTCGGCGCAATCAAAATGATGACCGCGTACGAGGGCGGTTCTTCTAAAAATTTGAGAAAGGCGTTGGCAGCGGCAGGGCTCAGCAGGTCGGCCCCGTCAATGATCCCAACGCGTTTTTTGAACCTCGGGCGGGCCTCGAGCCAGGTGCTCAGCGGGGTGTCGGGGCTGTCTTCACGGGGGACAAGATCACCGATACGGAGTTGCGGGCGGCGGCTCCGGCGGCCGGTTTTGGTCTCCCATAGCGGCGCGAGTTCGCGCAGGTCGGGGTGTGCCCCAGCTTGGAATAAGCGGCAGCTCTCGCAGCGGCCACACGGTTCGGAAACTGAGTTGGCACAGTTGAGCAGCTCGGCGTACCACCGTGCGACGCGCCGCCGTCCGACGCGGGGCGGCCCGACGAAGAGGAGCGTATGGGCGTGTGTGCGGGCAAGTTCACGTAGGACGCCTTTGGCTTCGTCGTGACCGATCAGAGGTGGGACGGTAGTCATGTCAGCACACCTGCAAAACGTGTACTGCTCACCCTAGCGGCCTCTGCCGAGCCGGGTTGCCAGCGACGCCGGATAGTCGGCTTCTTTGACGAGCCGCTGCACCGCCGCGACGTCAAACGCGACTCGGTAGTGCTCGAGCGTCTGGGCATCCTCGTCGTAAATCCCGTAAGAGGCGAGCGGGATGCCGTCTCTGGGTTGCCCGACCGACCCCGGATTAAAGAGGACGCGGGCGTTGGGGGGCAGGCGGTAGAGCGTTTTGTCTTTGGTTAACGGCAAGCTCCGGGCGAGTTTTTTCCCGCCTTGTTCGGCAAAAAGATAGATAATCGGGACGTGGGTGTGACCGAAAAAGAGCAGTAGGCGCGACATCCGGGGCAGCTCGAGCTGTGCCCGCTCGAGCGAGTCCACGTAGTCCCACGAGCCCGCTAAGGTGCTGTGAACCGCCTCCCAACTGTCACCGGCCGCGTGCCGTGTCAGCTGCGCTAAAAAGCTGTGAGCGCGTCCATTTAGGTGCGCTCTCTGTTTGTCTAAAACGTCTAGGACCACTCCTTTCCAGCCACCGCCCAAAGTAGGCTCGAGCAAAAGCTCGTCGTGGTTGCCGAGTAAGGCTGCTTTTAGCGGCAGCGTTTGCAACGCCGTAATGACCGCTTCAGGTTGCGGGTAGTAGCCAACGGCGTCACCCAAAAAGATAACTTGCTGCCAGCGTTTCGCGTCGGCGTGTTTAAGGACCTCGGTGAGCGCGGTAGCGTTGGCGTGAACGTCGCTAAGGAGCAGGTAACGCATCTCTTATCAGTTTATCAGGCTGCTGGCGCGTGAACCTTTGCGGCTGAACGCAAGTAAGCGCAAATAGCTTGCAAAATGTAGCGGTTGGGGAAACTTTTTGAGTAGTTGACCGTGCCGGATTTACGCCTACGCCAAGAGTACGTCCCTACGGTAGCGTTTCCAAAAGAGATTGTACCAAGCCTCACTCCACCGAGGTAACGGGATTTTTTAGAATATACGTGCTGGTCGGCAAAAGTTAGACAGAAAGTGCTGCTGACCAGAGGATATGCCTGCCTGTGCCCTACGAGGGTATGCCCCAGGTACCCCAACGGGGTATACCTGCTGCGGTTATGAAGGCGTTCGTGCGGCCCTGTTAGGTTAACTCGACTTATTGATTCGGCTTCGGGGCAGCAGCCACATAGTTCCAGCCAACGCTCACGTGTCTTTGGGGGTGCGTGTCAAACGCACCGCGCTATACTTGCAGGGTGAGGCGTACGCTAAGACGAGTCGGGGCTGGTTTAAGACCTGCGCTACTTATAGGAATCTGGGTGATGTTGGGGAGCAGCGCCTACGCTCAGCTGGTCGTTCCCGATTTTGGAGTTCAGGGTGACGTTCCCAGCGTTATGGTCGAGCGGTTTATGAAGATTTTTCGGCAACAACTCAGCCTTCGCACGGGCCTGAGTGTGCTACCGGGAACCACCGCCGCGCAGACCTTGGTGGGCCGCCTCGAGCCCGACGTGGCGGCGGCGATTGCAACCTTGGGCGGTGGCCGCTACAGCGTTGCCGGTGAGATTATCGCGCTTGATACGGGTTTAAGCGAAACCAACTACACCGTCAATCTGCTCGTTACCGACGCCCGGACGAGGCGCACGTCCGACCTTTTTAGCCAACCCTTAGAACGGACCGATTTGCCCGCCACCGTCGCCACGCTGACACGGGCGGTCGGCGCGTTCGTCAACCCGGCCAGCCAGCCTGCGCGCGGTTCGGCCAGCCTCTTTGTTACCAGTGAACCGGATGACGCGTCGGTCTACCTAAACGGCGTCGAGGTCGGCACGACGGCAAACCCGCTGTTACCCCTTGCGCCCGGACGCTACGAGGTCGAGGTGCGTAAAGACGGTTATGTGCCGGAGAGCGATACAGTCACACTGGGAATGAACGAAACGCAGTTTTTGCCCTTTTCGCTCACTGAGATTCGTGGCGGCAGCATCTTGGTGAGCAGCGTTCCAAGTGCTGAGGTGCTGCTCGACGGTCGCCGGGTCGGGCGTACGCCGCTGACCATCGAGGCGGAGCCCGGAGTCCGTACCCTCCGGCTCGCTCGTCCCGGTTTTGCGACCGAAACGCAGTCGGTGACGGTTCGGAACTTTTTTGTCTCGAGAGTCCCGCAAGTCAGGCTCAGGCCCACCTATCAAAACCTCGTCTACTGGACGCCGCTGACCGGCTTTAGCGTTTCGGTAGACGGAATCGCGCGCCCCCGCAATTTCGCCGCCAACTTACAACCCGGCACGCACCGGGCGGTGCTCTCGCGGCGTGGGATAGACATTCCCTTTACTTTTGAGCTACGTCGCCCCGGTGTGTTTGAACTCGATTTGCAAACGCACAAATTGATGAAGCTCGAGTAGTTCCAGGTTGCTGGGGACCGCCTGCCAGATACTACTTACGCACGCGGCCCTAGATAACCTAATGAACAAATTGGTTAGTTGAATTTACTGCTTCGTGGGTGCCATCGCCAAGCGCAGGAGATACTCTTGCTCCCCTTCTTTTTCCTTTGGCCGATACTGCTTTAATATCATTGCAATTTCTATTTGTAGCGCCTTGGCATCCGCCTGCGTGAGCCTGAGGTTGCCCCAGGTATCCCATACAGCAGGGGCGTCCGGCTCGAGAAGCTGGTCGAAAAAGCGATTGGGTTTATCATCTTCCGGGTCGGGGACGATGTTGTGCGTGATGTTGCCCTCAGCGTTACGGAAAACAAGCATACCTAAGGTTTGACGCTCGTCGCAGGCAGCTAACCATGCCTGACCTATGCTCTCGTTCAGTCTTTCCTGTAATTGGCTAAACGCGTGGGGCGACAACGACATTTGCGTCGTGAGCGAGGTGGCCTGAAAAGGGACGAAAAAGCCGTCGGCTACGCCGCAGTAGTAGCGCGGATAGGGCGACCTTGGCGAGGCTCTACACGTACCTCCTCGATTAGGCCAAGGCGAACAAACTGCCTGACCCGGTAAAGCATGGAACTCGTATCAACCTCTAGTTCCGCCGCCACCTTGCTGATGGACCTTTCCTGACCGATGAACGGCAGGAGAAAGCGCCGCGCTGCCGGGTCAGTCACGATTCTCGCAGCTTCTGCTTCCTCTATCCTTAACCACTTTCTACTTGAAGACGCCTGTTTCATTCCAAGTAGCTTACCCTCGACACTAAAAGCATGACGAAACTAAACATGCGTTTAAGGATACAGCGGTGATAAGCGTTCTCCGCAATCGAAACTTTTCGTTGCTTTGGTGGGGAGGATTAGTCTCGATGATAGGAGACTACATGCTTTTCGTTGCGCTACCGATCTACATCTACCAGATGACCGGTTCGACCTTGGCAACGAGCTTGATGTTTATGGCTGGAGCGGTGCCTCGTGTCCTGCTGGGTTCGGTCGCAGGTGTTTTTGTAGACAGGTGGTCGCGCCAGCGGACGATGGTCGTCTGTAATTTGCTCTTAGCACTAGGCATCACCCCCCTGCTACTCGTCGCGCTGGGTGGCCCCATCTGGATCGTATACGTGGTGGCGATCTTTCAGTCATCCGTCAACCAGTTTTTCGGGCCTGCCGAGAACGCCCTGTTACCAACGTTGGTGGACCGCGAACGGCTCACGTCGGCCAACGCGCTCAACGCGCTTAATGACAATTTGGCACGTCTCCTCGGGCCTGCTGCGGGCGGGATCGTGGTCAGCTTCTCAGGACTCACGGGGGTTGTCGCTTTTGATCTAGCTTCTTACCTCATTGCCGCAGTTCTTATCGCTTATATGAAAGTGCCTAAGGTCACAACCACTGAAGTTCGTCGAGAACGGCTCTCATTGGCGGACGTCCTCCGCAGTTTGGGACATGAGTGGCGTGAAGGGCTGCGAGTTATCTCACGTCGCCGGATTGTTGCACTGCTAGTGGGTACCCGAACCTTTACCTCCCTGGGTGAGGGTGTGTTTAGCGTCTCCCTCGCGCCCTTCGTGACCGAAGTCTTTAGGGGTGGGGCGTTGCAGCTCGGTTGGGTGTTATCGGCTCAGGCGATAGGCGGCATCGTGGGTGGTGTTGCGATTGGCTGGCTGGGCGGGCGCATCTCTCCTGTGCTTCCCTACTTGGGTTTGGAGCTTTGCTTTTAGGAATTATTGACCTCGTCATCTTCAATTATCCAGCTTTTCTTCCGAGTCTCATACCGGCGCTCGTCTTAATGGCCGTTGTAGGAATTCCTGCCTCAGGCTTCGGGGCGGGTTACACCACACTGATGCAAACGAACGTTACAGACAAACTCTTGGGCAGAGTATTCGGCGCTGTAGGTACTACCTCGGCGCTTGCCATGATTCTCGGCATGGCAACAGCAGGTGTTCTAGGTGACCATATCGGCGTCGTACCGGTTCTCAATGTCCAAGGTGTCGTTTACGTCACAGCAGGCATTGTAATTTTGGCCCTGATACGACCGAGACGGGCAAAAACTTCCTCATTCCAGACAACTGCTCCGGCTGACGAGCAGGCCACCTGACAAAGGCGCTAGGTATGTAGTCCTAAGTGCAGTGCTACGTTCGGCTGATGTATGCGGCTGTTGACTGACGTGCGTTAAAACCGAAACGCGTAAGTCCCCCGTAAAAGAACAGGCGGTACACCGAAATCGTTGGCTAAAGCTGCGCCCAGCTCGAGCCCCAGCGCACCAGGCCCCAGCGCCGTCCCCGCCGAAAGATTCGCGCGGTAGGGCGGTGCGGTGGCGCGGTAAGGTTCAGCGGCGAGTTCGGCGCGGTACGAAAAACGGCCCAGCTCCCCCGCGGCGCTCCCCCGGAACCCCGGCCGGATACCCAGCTCGCCCGAACCAAGCAGCACCGCACCGGTCAGAGCCGGTAGTTCCTGACGGTTGAGCTGATACTCTGCCCCGGCCGCTAAAAACGCGCGTCCGGCTCCCGGCCCGGTGTTGCCCTCTAACAGCACGACACCGTTATCACTCTCTACCAGGCGGCGCAGCTGTAGCCGCGCGTCAAAGCCTGCGCCGAGCCCCGTCCCGGACTGATAGCTGAGTGCGGGCGTCGCCTCTAGCAGTAAGGTCCGGCCGAGGCGCTGGGTCGCGCCGACCGCCAGGTACGCACCGGTTCCCACGCTCTCGTCCAGATTTACTTGTGTGACTGCACTGGCAGGGGGTAAAAAGGGGCGGCTATCTAAGGTGTAGGCGGCGGTGGGCGAAAACGCGCCGGGGTTGCGATTAAAAACTGTCAGCGAAGCGTCCACGCCGGTCGCGGCGAGTGCGCCCGCAGCGTCCGCGCCGAGGTCAAACGCCCCGCCGGTGTCAGCGTCGGCGTGACCGGCGACGCTCACGGTCCCAAGTGGGCCGAACGACGAGCGAAAGCGTAAAACCGCGCCCAACTCGAGCGGTCCTGTCACCCCGTCGGCGACGCGCACATCAAGTGTCGTCGCGCCGAGGTCGAGCTCGCGGAGTTGCACTTCGGGCTCGAGCACGCCGTCGTAAGACAGGGCGACGCCGAAGGTTTGGGCGTTGCCCATAGGCACGAGCCCCAAGATAAGGAGCAAAAAGAACATCACGGTGGGTCGGTCGTAAGAATAGGCCATAGCAAACTATAGCGGCTCAGCGTGAAGACCGCGCCCGGTTCGGTAAGGCAACCTCGCCAAAAAAGCGGAACGGTGCAAAAGTAGCGGGGTTTCGGCGTAGAGATGGTACATTTTTTCTGGGCACATCTGGGTAAAAGTCGGCTTTGTTGCCCACAGGTACAGACTTTTACCGGTCAGCCTCCGTGTTGAATTAGTTTTGTCCGCTACCGTGACAAATAGGTCGTGGCAAATGGAAAAGAGGAGTATGAACATTCTCGGACATATGACCGTCCTGCCCGACGTTCCGGGGCGCATCGCACGTTTGGGCGAGTTGTCAAATAATCTCTACTGGACCTGGCGGCCCGACGCGCGTAGGCTTTTTCGCCGTCTCGACCCCGAGTTGTGGGAGCAGGTAGGGCACAGCCCGGTCGAGCTGTTACGCGACATCTCGCAAGCGAAGCTCGAGGCTGCGGCAAAAAATTCTGAGTATCTGGCGCTTTACGACGAGGTTGTCGGCGCGTTTGACGCGTACATGACGCGCTCTAAAAGCTGGTTTAGCGAACGCTCGAGTGGTCAACCGGAGGACGTTTACGCCTACTTTTGTATGGAGTACGGCTGGCACGAAGCCGTGGCGCTCTATTCGGGCGGTTTGGGGGTGCTGGCCGGTGACCACACCAAGGCGGCGTCGGATTTAGGGGTGCCGCTCGTCGCCGTCGGGCCATGGTTTCCTGAAGGCTACTTTCACCAACGCGTCGCGCAAACCGGTGAACAAGAAGCGTTTTACGAGCGGCTGAGCCCGAGTGAAATGCCCTTTACCCCGGTTCTTAAGGACGGCGAAGAGGTGCGCGTCGGCGTCACCTTACAGGGCCGTGAAGTGCAGCTCCGGGCGTGGCACTTAGCGGTCGGCACCGTGCCGGTGTATCTCCTTGACACCGACGTGCCGGAAAACTCGCCTGAAGACCGAGGGCTATTCTCACGGCTTTACGGCGGTGACCAAAGAACCCGAATTGCGCAGGAGATTTTGCTAGGAGTCGGCGGCGTGCGGCTCTTGCGGGCGCTCGGTATCGCGCCGACCTCGTGGCATATGAACGAGGGACACAGCGCGTTTATGCCTTTGGAGCGTTGCCGCGAACTCGTCGAAGCCGGGATGCCGTTCTCCGAAGCGCGTGAAGTCGTCGCGGCGGGGACGGTCTTTACCGTTCACACCCCGGTCGCTGCCGGGAACGACACCTTCCCGTTTGACCTTATGAATCAGTTTTTTAGCGGATTTTGGGGTAGCTTGGGCCTGAGTCAGAGCGAGTTTCACGACTTAGGCCGTCACGATCACGGCTGGGGACCGGTTTTTAGTATGCCCGCGCTGGCGCTCCGTTTTTCCACCGGCCGTAACGGCGTCGCTAAACTCCACGGCGAAACCTCACGCGAAATCTGGCGCGACCTCTGGCCCGAAGTACCGACCGACGAGGTACCGATCATGCACATCACCAACGGCGTTCACGAGCAGACCTGGGTCGCGCCTGAAATTCACGACCTGCTCAGCACGGTCTTGCCCGAAGATTGGCGGGAGCACTTTGACGACGCGGCGATGTGGGCAAAGGTAGAGACTTTAGATAACGCTAAACTCTGGGCGGTGCGGCAGAGACTTAATCAGCAGAGCATCGAGTTTTTCCGCGACCGACTGGCGCGGCAGCTCACCCGTTACGGCTCCTCCCCGACCGCTGTCCGCGAGACCGAAGGGCTGTTTGACAAAAACACGCTGACCATCGGGTTTGCACGGCGTTTTGCGACCTATAAACGTGCCACCCTGATCTTTCGTGATTTAGACCGGCTGGCGCGTATTTTGGGTGATCCCGATCGGCCCGTTCAGCTTGTCTTTGCCGGCAAAGCGCACCCCGCCGACAAACCGGGGCAGGCGCTCATCGCCACGATTCAGGCGTTGTCGCAAGAACCGCGTTTCGCGGGTAAAATCTTGTTTATCGAAGATTACGATATGGCGATTGGGCGGGCGATGACGCGCGGGGTTGATGTGTGGCTTAATAACCCTAGGCGACCGCTCGAGGCGTCCGGGACGAGTGGGCAAAAAGCTGCGATGAACGGCATCTTAAACTTGTCTATCTTAGACGGCTGGTGGCCCGAAGGTTTTGACGGCGATAACGGTTGGGCGATCGGCTCAGGCGTCAATATGTCCGTCTCGGACGCTGCCGACGCTGCCGACGCCGACGCGCTCTACGACCTGTTAGAACGCGAAGTGGTGCCGCTCTACTACGACCGCGACGAGCAGGGTATCCCGCAAGCTTGGTTGGAACGCTCGAAAAACGCCATGGCGACGATCTCCCCAGCCTTTAACGCCCGCCGGATGGTCCGCGATTACGTCGAGACGTTTTACGCCCCGGCTGCCGAACGTGCCCGTCAGCTTGCCAAAGACGACTACGCGCCGGCTGCGGCGCTCGCCAAGTGGCGGCAAAAAGTTCAGCACAACTGGCACGGCGTTTACGTCAGTGCGAAGCCCTTGCAGGTCTCAGCGGCGCGAATTGGCGAGACGCTGCAAGTTGAAGCTGTCGTCAACCCGCGCGACTTTGACGAAGGGTCGCTCTGCGTCGAGCTCGTCTACAGCCCCGAAGGGGACGCTTTAGAGCACCACCTGCACACGGTGACGCTGACGTGCGCCGAACGCTACGACGACGGCGGCTGCTTGTACCGCGCTACCTTTGCTCCCAAAGTCAGCGGACAACTCGCCTACGGTGTCCGGGTCTACCCGACGAATCAGGCGTTAGTCAGCCCTTTTGACGCGCACGCCATTCGCTGGGCGTAACTCTCTAAAAAGTTTCGTAAAGAGCAGGTACGCCTGCTCTTTTTTACTTTGCCTCAGTCAAGGGTGGCTTAAAGGCAGGGATGACTTAAAGGCAGGCGCTCTGCTGCTTGAACGACAGCACGTAGTCTCGAGCCCGCTCTAAAGGATAGGTCAAGGTAGGGTCACCGTCCGGCGCTGCGTCGAGCCAGAGTTCTGCGGCTCCTCTAGCTAAGGCTGCCTCAAGCAGTTCTTCTTTGGCCCGGTAGTCGGCGGCGCACTGAACGTTTACGGCGCTACCACTAGGCAAAGCTGAGAGGTGGGCCGCCGGGAGTGTGTCGTCAGTAAAGATTAGCGCGACCCGCTCTTTTCCAACTCGCAGCAGTGCCGGGTCGAGGATGCCGAGACAGTTGTGCCCGTGACTACGCCCTAAAAAGTAGAGCGGTTGGTCTAAAAAGTACATGATCCAGTTTAGTCGGCTGTTCTCTGCGCAGCTGTTTTCCACACAGTTGATCTTTACCTCCAATAATCTTCACTTCCAAGCAGCGCAAGTTGTAGCTCTTAGACACGCTCAGTTCGGTGTCACGGTTGAAGTCTCGAGGCTTTGCTAAACGACTTTTAGGCAGCAACAGCAACATATTTGACACGCCTGGGCTTTCGCCACCGCAGTTCATGTGCTCGTTAACCGCATAAGCCAACACAAAAAGGGCATTCTATAGCAGTGCAGCACCAAAAATAGAGGCCGCAGAAAACGAAAGCAACCTCTTGTTGGCGTTACAAGCGAAAAACTGACAGTGGCTAAACGCTTGAAAATGCTGTTATGCCGTCCTAGCCTCCTCGACAAGCTTTGCTACCGCGCTAAGCACACTCTGCAAGGTTTCAAGTACCCCTTTAAGCTCGTGCGGGTGCGGAGCTAGAAAGGCGAGGTTGTCGAGTACCGAGAGGTATATCAGCGCCCGGAAGTGCGTTTCAAACCCCTCGGGCAGGCCGCGTACCCGCCGGTAGCTCTCCAAGAACGCGGCCCGCTCGGGTGGCTCCATATCGAGCGTGCAGTCGGCTACGTCAAGGAGGTAGGGACCCCAACCGAGCCGTCCAAAGTCGATAACCCGCAGCTCACCGCCGTGCCCCAAGAAGTTGCCGGAGTGTGCGTCGCCATGAACGAGCCCGAAACCGCCAGGAATCTCGTGTATAGGGTCTAGCAGCGCCGTGAGGGTACTCCAAGCGGCTTCAACAACAGCCACTTCATCAGGGCTTAAGTGCTCAGGGCCGAGGAGCACTTGCAACGCCTTCCAACGATGCCGGTAGTACGCGAGGTCGTAGGTATCGCGCTTGAAGTCAGCAGGTGGCCGAAACGTTTCGGCGTGGCGGTGAAGCCGCGCGAAAAGTGTGCCCGCTTGGGACGCTTGGATGAGGTCGAGCGGCGCGTCGAGAGCCTGCCCTTCAACCCACGAGAGCAGCGTCGCCCAAGGCGGCGTCTGTTTGGTGTTGCCGAGCGGCACGACCCACGCATCCTCGGTACTGCGGATCGGCTCGGGGGCGAGCCCCTTGTTTGCAGCGTTTAAGAAGTTGAGCCAAACCAACTCGGCGGTGAGTATTTGAAGGTTGAGACGCGCGGCGGTGTGCAGGCGGAGTACGAACGACCTGTCGGGGGTGTCTACTCGAAAATTGATGTTCTCGGACCCGCCCAGGCGTGTTAAGCACGTGTCAGCTAAGCCGTAGGCCGCTAATGCCCGCTGCGTGTTTGCTGCATGTATCATCGGTGTACCTCACTTGAGATTGTTGCCGGTATGTTTTACGGATTTGCCCGTTTAGTAAGACGAGATGAGCATCGTTGCCACGCCGGACCAGGGTACGCTTGGTCGGCAAAAAGTCGTTCAGTTCTGAAAATGAGGTAGCAAGAAAAACCGCAGGCTGGCCTGCGGCTTAGATGTTTAGGCTAGATGTCTAAAAATCGGCAGACCTCTCCCGTAGTTCTTGGGTAGGACGTCGGAACCGTGAAGCTAGAAGGGATGCGTTGCACCGTGACAAAAGCCCTCGATGCCCGGCTAAGGCAGCATCTGAAGGGTCGTTTGCGCGTTCGGCTCGTTCCATGTTCAACAGCTCCCCCAGCGTAGCTCCTCCTAGAGGATAAGTGTGCAATCACGGAAGTGTCAAGCCGAACACTTAGGTGAAGCTGCTCAAGTAGTGTGCTTATGAACTAGTAAGGCTTTCCCTCATACCCATGTATCGGCCTAAGTGGTGGGGGGTTGCACAGCTAATGCAGTCGTTGTTGCTTTTCACAGAAGGGACTTCGACAGTTTTGGAGCGAACCGAAACGAGCCGGATACTCTAAGGTATATTATCGCTCAATTCTGATTCGATTACCCGCTACACCTCTGCGACGCTGCCAAAACCCTTAGCGGTTGCTGCCGGGATTCCAGTTGGTCGCAAAGTCCAGCAGATTAAGAGGCTTTTTGGTCTTAAACTGGTGCGGGACCCTGGCCTTGGCCGCTGCAATCTGGGTGGCACTGGCACCGCCACTCGCCGAACTTTGTTCGATGATGACGCCGGAAATCTGGATGTTGTTGCCCCCGGCTAGCGCGGTGCTCTGGCCCTGCTGCGTGTTAGGGCTAAAACTGCAAGCCGCTAAAGTTGCAGCCGAACCCAGACATAACCCTAGACATAAAAGCCTTGCTAAACCTTTGGTGATCATGTAACTCCTCCGGGACACCCTAATCAGGCCATTTTAACAGGACGCAGTGCCCGTGCGGGGCGGAATGTCCCAATTCTGCTTTATATCTGCTCTGCGGTAGGGTTATGCGGGCTATAGCTACGCCCGACGCGCTAGAATAGCCTTAATGGATATTGACCGCGAAGCCCTCTACACATTCTTTCAGCAGCACCCTGAAAAACCCTGGCACCTGCAGGACGTGCAGCGGCAGCTCAAACTCAGCGACCGCGAAGACCTGCGCCGCGAACTCGCCTCACTCGTTGACGACGGGCGGCTGATCCGTACCCGCCGCCGCACCTACGGCTTACCGCAAGAGATGAACCTCCGGCCCGGCCGTTTACAGGTCACTTCAGGTGGTTATGGGTTTGTCATTTTAGACGGCGACACCGGCGAAAAAGATCTGTTCGTTCCAGCGGAGAGTCTAAACGGCGCGTGGGACGGCGACCGGGTGTTGGCGCGGCCCGACCAGCGCAGTGGTGAAAAACCCTCGGGTGAGATCGTCCGGGTATTAGAGCGCAAACACGACCGCGTGGTCGGTACCTTGGAGTATTCGCGCGGTTACGCGATTTTGCGTCCCGATTCGCCGCGATTACGTGAACGTATCTTGCTCTTGCCTGATTCAGTAGGCAAGCTCGAGGCAGGCTCGCGCATCGTCGTGAAGATCATCTGGCCTGAAGATTCGGGCGAAAAAGAGCCGTTTGGTGAACTCGAGGAGTCCTTGGGCGACGGCGACTCACCCGAAATCGAGACCAGAGCGGTCATCGTCAAATTCGACCTCAAAGACGAGTTCGACGCTAAAACCCTCGCCGAAGCCGAGGCTGTGCCCGACACCGTTTCACCCGAAATGATGGCGGGCCGGACCGACATCCGTGACCTCAACACCTTTACGGTTGACGGGGCCGACGCCAAAGACTTTGACGACGCCATCTCTTTAGAACGTCTCGGCAAGGGCAAAACGGCGCTCTTACGGGTCGGTGTTCACATCGCCGATGTGTCGTACTACGTCGCGGAGGGTACCAGTTTGGACGCTGAAGCCAAAGAGCGGGCGACGAGTGTCTATCTGCCGGGGCAAGTCTTGCCGATGTTGCCCGAACAACTCTCGAACGGCATCTGCTCACTCGTCGAAGGGGAGCCGCGCCTGACCCTTTCAGTCTTCGCCGATTTGACCAAAGACGGCGAGGTCAGACACATGGAGGTCAAAGAGACCGTTATCACCTCCGACGCTCGTCTGACCTACGACGAAGTGCAAGCGTTTGCCGAGGGTGAAAAGTTACCCAAAGGTAAGGGTAAACTCGGCCGCGACATCACCCAGCTCTTAAAGCTCACGCAGACGCTCCGCGAAAAACGTCTCGACAAAGGGGCGCTTAACTTCGAGTTTACTGAAGCCAAGGTAGATGTGACCGACGAAGGCGAACTCAGCGTCACCCCGATTCGGCCCAATCAGGCGCGGCAGCTCATCGAAGAGCTGATGCTCTTAGCCAACCGGCTGGTCGCCCAAGACCTTTCGGCCAAAGACATCCCCGCCTTGTACCGTGTCCACGAGGACCCGAGTGAAGCCAAGGTTCAGGCATTAGTGGCAAGTCTAGGGCGGCTCGGTTACAAGCTCGATATGACGCAAGTCGAGGCTGAAGACCTGCAGGCCATCATCCGCGAGGCGGCGGGTAAGCCTGAAGCGCAGCTCGTCAATACGCTGCTGCTACGCTCTTTGAAGCAGGCCCGTTACAGCGCCGACAACCTAGGTCACTTCGGCCTAGCGTTTGAGCATTACCTGCACTTCACCTCGCCGATTCGCCGTTACCCCGACCTGGTGGTTCACCGTGTCCTGCGGGCGTCGCTGCAAAATCGGCTTTCCCCAACGCTTAAAGAGCGGCTTAAAAGTGACTTTCCGGCTCTGGCCGAACATGTGAGCGAACGCGAACGGTTGGCCGAAGACGCCGAACGCGACCTGACGCGTTACTACCACGCGCGTTGGGCCAAAGAGCACCGGGGCGAGGTCTTTAACGGCCTGATTACGGGGGTGACGAACTTCGGCATTTTTGTGGCGCTGCCAAACGGCGTTGAGGGGCTTGTCCACGTGTCGCAGCTCGAGGACGACTACTACATGTATATCGAAGACCAGATGATGATGCTCGGCAAATCGAGTAAAAAGAAGTTCCGGCTCGGTGGGCGGATGGAGGTGCGTATCTTAAACGCGAACCCGACTATTCGGCAGATTGACCTGGGTCCGAGCAGCGCCGAAGTGCCGGACGAGCCCGAGGAAGAGGAGCGCCCACAAGAGCGTGCGCCGCGTCACCTCAAAACGCCGCTGAGCGCGTCGGGCGGTGCGTCGTCGAATGGCGTCGCGCGCGGTGCCAAAGACCGTGGCCCGGAGCGTCACGCGGGGGCGCTCAGCGCCGACCCGGACGAGGCTGAGGTTTCGGTCTCGCGTGAAGACGAGGTACGTGACGACCTGCGGCGGCGTGAAGTCAGACCGACGCGGGGCTCTGGACGGAGCGAACGAAATAGAAACGGGCGTAAAGCGCAGACTGACCCTGCCGACGCCAAGCCTACTGAAGTTTCGACCACTGTCCCTGACCAACCGGCCCGCAAACGCCGCGTTTTGGTCTTCGGCGATTTTCATAAAAAGTAAAGCGCGGTCTTACGGTGGTTGTGGCGGTGACTGAGCGTTCGCCCCTCGTTGACCTGCTGGGTTTGGAACCACATGTTGAAGGCGGGTACTACCGAGAGTTGTGGCGTTCTGAAGTCTTTGTCCCGCACGCTCAGCTTGGGGGCCGTTACAGCGGTGCGCGGGCGAGCGCCTCGAGCATCTACTTTCTCCTGCACCCCGGCGAGGTCTCCGTCTGGCACAAGGTCGTCTCCGCCGAGCTGTGGCTCTATCATCTCGGCAGCGCCTTAACTTTGACGCTGAGCGGTAGCGGCGACGCACCTGCTGAGCCCGGCGAAGAGCTGCGACTCGGCCCCACTATTGCTACCGGTGAAAGGCCGCAACAGCTCGTGCCGCCGGGGGTGTGGCAAACCGCGCGGAACAGCGGTACCGAACCGACCTTGGTCTCGTGTATCGTCGCCCCGGCGTTTCACCCGGACGAGTTTCGCTTAGCTCCGTCTACTTAGCCAAACCGTAAATAAAGGCAGAGTCTAAAAGCGGTTGTAAGACCGCCAGGCCAGTGCTTAAGAGCCGCCTACAAGCAACTAAATTGCATCCGTAAGACTCTAAAAGCATGTGTCAGACGGCTTTTGCGGCGTAACCGTAAAGTTTGCGGGTTTGCCTACGGCTCGCTTGGAACGTCACGGTTCAAGCCTTATGCGAGCCGGGGGTTCGTCACACCGGTCCGGCCGGTCTGATAAACTCGGCTATAACCCCGTACGCTTAGACGCTCGAGACAAGCGTTCAAGACCCAAGCTAACCCAATCTAGTTGCGCTTAAAAGGTGGAGACGATGCCCGACACCCATACCTACCACATCACCCGGAACTGCTTAAAAAGCGGTTGTATGTTCCTTTCGCCGTCGGCCCAAGAGCTCTTTCCGCCCGAAGGACCCTTCGACGCCAAAGATACCCGGAGCGGTGAGACTTTAGCCTTGACCCGGGTAGACGCGCGTACGGTGGCGGGCCTGAGGCCACTTTTTGAACGGCACGGACTCGAGCCCAACGATCTTTTGCTGATTGCCAGAGAGGGTAAAACCTATACCCTGACCCCGACGGCGAAACCGCGCGTGGCCGACTACACCCGCCCGGAGACGCAGCGCGGGCTCGTTGACCGGGTGGTTGAGCAAGCGCCTTTGTCCGAGCGGGAGATTCGGGCGCTTTTTCCTGACTTGCCGAGTCAGTTTGACCTGAACACGGTTCTAGAACAAGACGGCCGCTTACACAAGTACGAAGGTCGCTGGCAGTTCGTGCCGGAAGGTGCACAAATAGAAGCTGCCGGGGAAATTGACAGGGGCCGAGCGTCGGTCAACCCCTACCGCCCTGCACCGGCGACCGAAGGGTTTGTCCCGCCTTCAGAGTCAGGCGTAAAAACCGGCGACGCGTCGTTGCACACGCGGGCGAGAGAGGCGCTACGGAGTTTTGGCTTTCGACTCGAGCCGCGTAGTTCGGTGCAGCTCGTCGCACACGCCGACCTGGGCCGCCGCCCCTATAGCGTCTTGGTGCAGCTGCTAGCCGAGGGGACGCGCCTCGACTGGACGAAGCTTTTGGCCCGCCGCCGCGAACTCAAGGTGACCCATCTGGCAGTATTCGGCCCTCACGAAGACCTGTTACGGCTGCAGTCGCCCGCAGCGCAGGCGCGCGCAACGCTCTGGTCGTGGCAAGGTCTGGCCCAAGCGGTTAACCTGGTGGCCGCCGTACCGGTGAGCCCGTTTGACCTCGAGCCTTACTTCGCGCAGGGCGGCCTGTTCGAGGAGGGTTTACGCCGGTTTGAGAGGATGATCGAACGGCGTGTTGACGCCCGTGGCGACTTCTCCGCTGTGTTACAGCGCCTCGCCGCGCTCCGCGCCCCGGCGGTCTTTTTGCTCGAGGACGTCATGGTTGACACGAACCTAACCCGCGACCAGGTAATGATGACGCTGAACCTCCTCAGTGAAGCGCCCTTTCACCTCGTCAGCCGGGTAGACAGCGGTGAGTTCTCTTTGCGGCAAGGTGTCTTTGAAAACTTGACGCAGCTTTCAGACTACGCGCTTTCGCTGACTGAGCGCCTGCCCGCACGCCGCACCGAACACGTACGCGGAAACGCCGCCCTCATCGAAGGATCGGCACCCACGGTCAGAAAGCCGGTGTCGTCTTAGTCGGTTTGAGCTTGCTCGGTCTTAGGTCAGTTGGACGCGTTTGCGGCACCTGAGAGAAGTCAGAAGTTGGCGGCTTGACTGAGAAACCAGTTTCGCTCACACATTTAAGGCGTAATGACATAGCATTTGTGGGATTGACACAAATATCATCCCAGAACACACGTGTTGGTCAGCGAAATCTATCTTGAGCGCGTTTCCAACCAGGTAATACCTGCCAAAAAAAGGTAAACTGCGTATAAAAAAGCCCCTCAGGTGAGGGGCTTTTTTATGATTGTATAGGTTTGAGTACGTCGTTTAAGCGTAACTTAGGGGCGGAAGTTAAAACCTGCGGCAACGGTCGGGTAGATGTCTTGGCTATACCCCGGAACGGTGATTGGATCGAAGTAGTAGTCGGCGGTACCTTCAACGAAGAAGGTGATCGGGCCGTTGCCGAACTCTGCGCCGAGCAGCGCACCGGCAAACGGACCTTCGTTGACGCCCGAATTGAAGAGCACGTCGGCAAACTGATAACCGCCGCCGACCCCGAGGTAAGCACTGACGCCGCCCGTACCGAGCGTATAGGTCAGGTGACCTGAAGTGGCGAGCGAACCGGATTGGATAAGAGACTGACGACCGTAGTCGGCTGCGGCGCGGATGCCAAAGCCGGAGACGATGTTGTCAATCCCGATTTTGACGCGGGGACGGAAACGGAGATTATCAACCGCATTGATTTCGTAAAACGAGCCGATACCGAGGTAGAACTTGCCGCGTGCGCTGCTGACGGCAACTGCCGCAGGAGCAGAGACCGGCGGCTTGACGGTGACTGCCGGTTCTTCGGGGGTCGGTGTTGGGGCAGCCGTACTCGCGCTGCCAAGTTGATTGCGGAGGTTGTTGACCTGCTTGTTAAGAGCTGTGACCTGCTCTTGCAGCGCAGTGACGTCGGGGCTGGGGGCGGTGGGTGCCGGAGCCTGCTCGAGTGCGGCGACGCGGCCTTCAAGCGCGGTCAGCGAATCGGCGAGGTTGCCTGAAGGTGCAGCCTGCTCGAGCGCGGTCACCCGTTTCGTCAATGCACTTAGGGCTTCGCCGCCTTTGGGGGCGTTCTCGAGGGCGCTAATCCGGTCGGTCAGTGAACCGAGTTGGTTTTGCAGTTCGGCAACCGCATTGTTGACTGTAGCCAAATCCTCTTCACTTAGGGCTTTGGCGGCAGCGTTGTTTTCGTCAATGACGCTGAGGAGGCGGCTGACGACAAGCGCAGCCTGATAACGCGTGAAGGCTTCGTTGCCACGAAAGGTACCGTCCGGAAAGCCGTTGACGATCCCCAACTCGGCAAGTTGCGAGACCGCGTCGGCGGCGTAAGCGTCGGCGGGCACGTCGGGAAAGCTGTTCTGCGCGAGCGCCCCCCCTAGTGTTCCACCAAGTACAAGCACGGCGGCCGATGTAAGTAAACCTTTTTTCATCTAGGACCTCTTTTCTGGTACCGAGTGTAACAGCCTCGGCCACTGCTGGGCAACACTACCGGTCTAACCGTACGGGCCTGCCGACCGATAGTGAACTCAAAGGGTACGCTAGCAACCAGAGTACCCGCGTCACACTAACCTGCCCTACAAAAAGTATGATGAGTTCACCTTAATACCGAGCTGTCTCTACCTTTAATAACTTCTTAAAGTCTGCTTAGAGGGTGACTTAACGCGTCAGGGACTACCGTCTTAAGCTAAAAAAGCGTGCGCTAGACGGCCCACGCTATAACTTGAACCAACCGCTGCTAAACTGTTTGAACCGAGACGAAGACGCGCCCGTCTCGAACCTCAGTTTGGTAAAGCTGGACTTTTTTAATCGCAGGCAGCGTCGCTTTGCCCGTTTCTAAGTTGAACTTCGCGCCGTGCCACTCGCACTTGACCGCGCCTTCTAAGAGCTCGCCGGTATGAAGTGGGTACTCGCGGTGAGTACAGCGGTCGGCGAGCGCGTAGAACTGCCCGTCCTGATAGACGACGAGTACAGCTTCCCCCTCGACCTCTACAGAGCGCATCGAATCGTCGGGAAAGTCACCCACAGCGCCGATATCGGTAAATGTCTCGGTCATAAACAAGGGGACACAAGCGTTGCGTTATCGCTTGCTCGTCCGTCACTCCTTCCTAAAGCTTCTCGTCTACACCCGGTACCCCGAGCTTGGCCTGAACGATGCGTTCGACGTACTCGGCGACTTTGGGCAGCGTGACGCGGCTCGTAACTTCGTGCAAGAAGCCGGTGACGAGGACGTGTTCGGCGACTTCGGGCGCAAGGCCACGGCTCATCAGGTAAAACCGCTGGTCTTCAGGGACCGGCGAGGTCGTTGACCCGTGTGAACAGCGTACGTCGTTTGCGCCGATTTCTAGCTGCGGAATACTCACCGCGTCCGAGCCCGAATCGAGTAGCAGGTTGCGGTTCGTTTGGTAGGCGTCGGTCTTTTGTGCGCCCTCGTCTACTCGAATCATGCCCGAGTAAACCGCGGTCGAGCCGTCGCGCAAGGCACCCTTAAAGAGCAGGTCGCTGTGCGCGTGGTCGGCGTGGTGGTGCTGCAAGGTATACTGGTTGTAGTGCTGACCCTTGTCGGCAAAATAAAGTCCCAACATTTCAGACTCTGCGCCGGGACCGTCCATAACGCACTCGACTTCGGCGCGGGCAGCGTCGGCCCCCAAAGAGACGGTGAGGGACTCGAGCCGACTGTTCCGGTCTAGCCGCGCTTTGATGCGGCTGATCTGCGCGACCGTCCGGCTCCAGTTTTGCAGCGACACGTAGCGCAAGTTCGCGCCGTCGCCCAAGATGATCTCGACCGACCCCGTGCTAAGGAGCCGTTCGCCGAACTCTTCAGAAGTGTATTCGTCAATAAACGTCGCTTTGGCGTTGGCACCCAGCACAATCAGCGTACGCGGCGCACTGAGGCCGCCCGCATCTGCTGAGTAAAACGCGCCTAGAGGTAGCGCAACCTCGGTATTTTTCGGCACGTATAAAAACGTCCCATTTTGCCACACCGCCGCGTTCAGCGCCGTGTATTTAGACTGCGTGGCGTTCACAACGCTGTAAAGGTACGTTTTCACGAGGTCTTCGTGCTCACGCAGCGCAGAGCGCAGGTCAGTAAAGATCACGCCTGCTTCGCTGATTTTCGAGTCGCGGTAGACAACCTCGCCGCCCTTGTAGACCAAGACGCCTTCAGCGTCGGAGTCGGTAATGCGCGTTTCGATGCGTTTAGAGACGTTGGTGTCCGCCGGCGCAGAGACGAGTTCTAAACCGTCTAACGCAAACCGCTTCATCTGCGTGTAACGCCAGTTTTCGTCGCGGTTGGTGGGAAAAGGCATCTTTTCAAAACTGCGGAGCGCCGCGCGGCGCTCGTCGGCGAGCCACGTAGGTTCATTGTTGTGCTTGACGATCCCCTCGATAACTTGGGGGGAAAGCGTTTGGGTTTGACTCATAAAGTCCTTTCTTGGAGCAAAGCTTGGAGGCGGGTGGCGAGGGCGTTACGGGTAGTAAGCGGCACAATCTCGGCTTCGGGAATGCCTAAGTAATCGAAAATGCGAGGCCCCTTTTTGTCGTCCGGCAACTCGACCATTCTTGGAATGACGTGAAAGTGAACATGCGAGTGCTCCACCTTTTCAGCAAATAAAACCGTGTAGGTTTTCACCGCGCCCGTCACCTCTTGCAGCGCCCTCGAGACACGGTGCAAAAACGGCCCAAAACTTGCAGTTTCAGCCTCGGTTAGTTCAGCAAAGCTCGCTACATGCCGCATTGAAACGACGACCAACCAACCTGGGAGTGAGGTATCAAACGCGTGAGCCACGCGCCAGTGCTCAGTTTCATAGACACGTTCACAGAGCGGTTCTTGGTGCCGGATGGCGGTGAGGTGGCAGGTCATGCAAGTTGTCATAAGAATGTCCTAACGTCGGTAGACATCTTTGCGGTGCGCGACTTTAAGGGCAGTAATCTCCTGCTTTGCCGCATCTACGTTGTAAACGACGCGGTAATCACCGATACGGACGCGGTAACTGGCTTCACCTACCAACTTTTTGCTAGGGACGGCAGCGGGGTCGTTTTGCAGCTTAAGGAGTGCAGTGAGTATACGCCGCTGAACCTCAACTGGTAACGCTTGTAAATCTTTCTCCGCGCGTCTATCGAAATGGAGCGAATAGGCCACTAAAGACCTAAACGCTCCTTCATCTCATCGAGTGAAATCGTCTCACCGTCACGTCTTTCGGCTAGAACTCGCCTGTGCCACGCTTCCTCGAGCAACTCTTCGTACTCTTCAACGGTCAAAAGCACGTGGGTACGTTTACCCTCAGCATCCGTAAGGTAATGATGATGGTCGAGCGTGTTGTCAGGGGTTTCAAAGGTATCTGCCATAAATACTCGCCGGTTTAGCCGACTGACCCTTCCATCTCGAGTTCAATCAAACGGTTGAGTTCGACAGCGTACTCGAGCGGCAGTTCTTTGGCAACCGGCTCTAAAAACCCGCGAACGATCAGGGCGGCGGCTTCGGCTTGTTCCAACCCACGCGATTGCAGGTAAAAAATTTGCTCGTCGTTGAGTTTTGAAACCGACGCTTCGTGCCCGACGTGCGCCGTCTTCTCGTCAATCTGAATGTACGGATAAGTGTCCGTTTTGGCAGTGTCGTCTAGCAGCAGTGCGTCACACTCAACGTTGCTCCGGGCACCCGTCGCACCTTCATGAATCTCAACCAACCCACGGTATGAGCTGCGCCCGCCGTCTTTGGAGATAGACTTTGACACGACGCTGCTGCTCGTATGCGGCGCAGCGTGAACCATCTTCGCACCCGCGTCTTGGTGCTGCCCGTCACCGGCAAAGGCGATAGACAAAACCTCGCCCCTTGCGCCCTCTTCCATCAGGTAGCAAGACGGGTACTTCATTGTCACCTTCGAGCCGAGGTTACCGTCGAGCCAGCCCATCGAGGCATTTTTGTAGACCAGCGCCCGCTGCGTCACGAGGTTGTAGACGTTGTGCGACCAGTTTTGAATCGTCGAGTAACGTACCTGGCTGCGCTCTTTGCAGATAATCTCGATCACGCCCGAGTGAAACGAATCCGAGTTGTAGGTCGGGGCGGTGCAGCCTTCGATGTAGTGAAACTTCGAGCCTTCTTCACCGATAATCAGCGTCCGCTCAAACTGGCCCATGCTCTGCGCGTTGATTAAAAAGTACGCTTGCAGCGGCACCTCAACCTCGACACCTGCCGGAACGTAAACGAATGACCCACCCGACCACGCGGCGGAGTTGACGGCGGCGAAATAGTTGTCTTCAGGTGGGACGACCGTCGCAAAGTGTTCCTTAAAAAGTTCTGGGTACTTCTGCACCGCCGAATCGGTGTCAGCGAAGATCACGCCCTTTTTCTCCCACTCTTCTTTAAGCGAGTGGTAGACCATTTCAGACTCGTACTGTGCGCCGACGCCTGCTAGGGCTTTTTGCTCAGCCTCGGGAATACCGAGTCTGCGGTAGGTTTCGCGGACCTCTTCGGGTACGTCGTCCCACGAGTTGGTTCCGGCTTTGTCTTGCGGGCGAATATAGAAGTAGATGTCGTCGAAGTTCAGGCGGCTGAGGTCGGGTCCCCACTTGGGACGGCCTTTTTTCTCGGCAATCTCGAGCGCCTTAAGCCGGAACTTGAGCATCCATTCGGGCTCGTTTTTGTGATAAGAAATCTGCTCGATCACGCGGCGGTTAAGGCCCTTTTCAGAGCGGAAAAAGTATTCTTCGGGCAGGCTGAACTCGTACTGGCGTTCGTGCTGCATTCCTTGCAAATTGGTGCCTGATGTGTCGGCCATAGTGTTGATATCTCCCTCAGTAATGCGTTGGTGTAGAGGCTGTTTTAGGTGTTTCCCGTTGAAGTGATGCGCCGCTAAGCTAAGGCTCGAGTCAATAGCCCTTACGCGCCGACCGCTTCTTGCTCCTCGCGGAGCCAGTCGTAACCGCGTTCGTCAAGTTCCATCGCCAGCTCTTTGGGGCCTTCTTTAATGATTTTGCCCCGGTACATCACGTGGACTCTGTCGGGCACGATGTAGTTCAAGAGGCGCTGATAGTGCGTGATAACGAGCGCGCCGAACTCGGGGCCGCGCGCCGCGTTGACCCCTTGCGACACGACTTTAAGCGCGTCTACGTCTAAGCCCGAGTCGGTTTCGTCCAGCAGGGCGTATTTGGGCTCTAAAACCAGCAGTTGCAACACCTCACTGCGTTTCTTTTCGCCGCCGGAAAAGCCTTCGTTGAGGTAACGCTCTAAAATGTTTTCGTCCCAGTGGAGTTCTTTAACGGCCTTTTGGACCTTGTTGTAAAAGTCCATCACACCGATTTCATCACCTTCGTTACGGCGAGCGTTAAGTGCCAACCGTAAAAAGTTCGCCATCGAGACGCCCGGCACCTCGACGGGATACTGAAACGCCAAGTAGACCCCGGCGCGGGCACGTTCGTCGGGTTCCAATTCTAAGACGCTCTCGCCGTCAATCAAAACCTCACCCTCAGTAACTTCGTAGGCCGGGTCACCGGCGATGACCTTAGAAAGCGTTGATTTACCCGAACCGTTGGGTCCCATCAGTGCGTGAACTTCGCCTTTAGGAATGACCAAATCAACGCCGCGCAGGATCGGGTCGCCGTTGATGGTGGCGTGAAGGTTACGAATTTCCAGCGTTTGACTCATCTTGACCTCGCTTGTAATTGAGACGGTAACAGGGACTGCTCGAGCCCTTTTTAGGACTCATTCCGAATTAAGTATACACCGTGCGCCTATATGCGCCTAGTGTGCGGTTAGACAATCTATAGTAGTGGGGTAGGAATTAAAGCTTGGTCGGGTTGGAGACGTAGGTGAGGGATGAAAACCGCCATTTGCAAAGAGCGTCAAATACAAGCAGCTCGAGCAAATTCATGAGCTTGTCTTCGGATACTAAAGTATCTGTGCTTGTCGCCACGCCGTAACTATACAAACGACCTTTTTTTCTACCGAGCTGCATAATTCCAAACAACGATTTAAGAAAGCTGCCAGAACTTAGCTTGACAGTGCAGCTAACGTCTTCGCCAAGCGCATCCGGCGGAGCGCGAGTTCGTTGGGTAACACAGTTAGTGCCCGCGCGTAGGCTAACAGGTCGCGGTGTAGCCCGTAAAAAGTAAGCCGCTTTTCTTCCCACCGTGACAGTGCGCCGTAGCCCGCTAAAAAGGCGTCTCGGCAACCGTAAGCCTCGAGCTCAGGCAGCAGCGCGGCGAGGTCGGTCATGGGGTCGCTGCGGCGGGCGTCGCCAAAGTCGAGGGCGGCTACTACGTCGGCCCTCTCGAGGTCGTAGAGAAACGCGTTGAGTCCCGGATGACCGTGCGTCAGGGTAATCGGCGCGTCCCGGAGGAGCGACCGGCCCCGCGCTAGTGCTGAGACCAACTTGGGCGTATCGAGCATATAATCTTTGACCGCGAGACGTAGGGGCATCTTCCAAAGCGCGGCAAAGTCATCTTCCAAACGCACGCCGCTCGTCTCTGGGCAGGCGAGGTCTCCGGCTAGCTCAAAGCGGGTGCGGTGCAAAAAGCGTATGGCCGCGCCCCAAGCGGCGGCGATACGCTCAGACTCTGCCGAGCTGGGCTGCGGCCAAACGTCGGCTAGGGTTGGGACGTCCAGATATTGAGTGATGAGGTAAGGGTACTCGAGCCGCGTCAAACTCGTGTCGGCGCGCACGAGCGGCGTGCTAAACCCGCCTAGTAGCCCGATCGCAGCGGCGCAGCGTGCGACTCTCGGCTGGTCCGGCGCACGCTGGTTGATCCACAGCACCTGCTCCGCGCCCCCCTCGAGCTGCACATAATAGGCGGCGTCTAAAGGTTCGGCGGCGAGGCGTCGCCATAGGCGGACCGGCGCACTAAAAACCCGCGTCAGACGTTCGGGTACATTTAGCGTACCGGCCACGCTGCGAGTCCGCTTGTGCGCTGCTAGCTGCGTCATTCGTTACCTGCTTTGTGCTGCCCGAACGTACTATACCTTTTTCAGCCCTTATTGTCAGCTACGGCTCCGGCTATAGAAACCTTAGGAATCTTGTGGAAACACCCACGTCACCTCCTTGCCCTGACGATCAGGGTTGCAGCGCCGAAGCCCTGTGCTTTCTAGGCCCCATACGTTAGGCTCGAGGACATGAACATCTTTCAGGCCGCTGCGCTCCTCCTAAGCTTGACCGCATTTTTTGCTTACCTCAACGCGCGTTTTCTCAAACTGTCGCCCGCTGTGGGCAGCTTGCTGGTCTCGCTCGTCTTGTCGCTCGGGCTAATTCTTTTCGGCAGCACCGGCTTTGTCGGAAACGCCGAGAGTTTTTTGACGCAGCTCGACTTTAACGACCTGGTGCTTCAGGGACTGCTGAGCTTTTTACTCTTTGCCGGTGCGCTCAATGTTGATTTAGGCCGCCTCAGCCGCCTCAAATGGCCGATCCTGACGCTGGCGACGGTGGGGGTTGTCCTGTCAACGCTGCTGGTCGGCACGGTCATGTTCTTTTTACTCGAGCTTGTGGGCTTTTCGGTGTCGTATCCTTACGCCCTGCTGTTCGGCGCACTGATCTCACCGACCGACCCGATTGCTGTCATCTCAATCTTAAAACGTGCGGGCGTTCCCGAAGCGACCGAAACGCTCATTACCGGCGAATCACTTTTTAACGATGGGGTGGGCGTCGTGGTGTTTAGTGTGCTCTTGGGCACAGCGGCTACCGGGGAGCACGGCGGCGGGGGCCTCGCCGGAGGGCTGCTATTGTTTGTCCAAGAAGCGGTTGGCGGCGTCGTGTTCGGTCTTGTGATAGGCTTTATCGCCTACCGGCTGCTTAAAAGTATTGACGACTACGCCGCCGAAATCTTGATTACGCTGGCGGTGGTTACCGGCGGCTACGCGCTGGCGCAGTCGCTGCACACGTCGGGGCCGCTGGCGGTCGTCGTCGCCGGGCTTTTTATCGGCAACCGGGGACGTATGTTTGCAATGTCGAAGACGACACGTGAACACCTAGACACCTTTTGGGAGCTGATTGACGAAATTTTGAACGCGGTGCTGTTCGTGCTGATCGGCCTCGAGCTGCTCGTTTTAGACTTTCGCCCGAGTTACCTCTGGGCAGTGCTGTTAGCGATTCCGGTGGTCCTCGGCGCACGCCTCATCAGCGTCAATATCCCGATCAGTTTGTTTCGGCTCCGCCGGACCTTTCACCCCTACACGGTGCGGCTGATGGTCTGGGGCGGCCTCCGGGGTGGGATTTCGGTCGCGCTGGCACTCTCTCTCCCGCCGAGCCCCGAGCGTGACCTGCTGATTGCGCTGACCTACGGGGTGGTGGTGTTTTCGGTGCTGGTGCAGGGGCTCACCGTCGGCCGGGTGGCGCGGCGGGCCAAAGTCAGGGTCCTTAAGTCGAACTGAGCTTACTCACGCTCCAGGATTAAATAGCTAGGCGCTCTGCTAAAAACCGAATCGCTGCGCCGTAGCCGTAAAACCCGAGCCCGGTAATGGTGCCGATACAAACGGCAGACAGATACGAGTGATGCCGAAACGTTTCCCTAGCGTACACATTTGAGATATGCACTTCAACAGCGGGGAGGGCGACACCTGAAACCGCGTCGCGGAGGGCGACTGAAGTGTGCGTCAGTGCGCCGAGGTTTAAGACGAGTCCGGTCACGCCCTCGGCGGCGGCCCCGTGAAGCCACTCGAGCAAGACGCCCTCATGGTTACTCTGGCGGCAGACAACGTTTGTGCCAACTGCTTCGCCCCAGCGTTCACATTGAGCCTCGAGGTCAGCGAGCGTCGCGTGACCGTAAACTTCGGGTTCGCGTTGTCCGAGCAAATTCAGATTGGGGCCGTTCAAAACCAAAATCATACAGGTTTTTTAATCATACAGGTTCCTTGACGGCTTTTTGCAGATAAACCCAAGCAGCTTGTAGTTCGCTCTCTTGTACGTCGTCGGCTAAAAAAGGTTGACCGATGCGTTTTAAGAGTACCCACCGCTGTTTGCTCAGGTGTTTTTTGTCTCTGGCGATAAAGGGGAGAAGTGGGTCTAAAGGAATATCCGGCAGCGGAGTGGGATTGACCCAACGTACAAACGCCCGCACGCGCCCGGTTTCGTCGGCGTAGCCTCTAGCAGCTGCGAGTTTGGTAGCAAAAAGCAGGCCGTAGGTTACCGCGTCGCCGTGTGACAGGGCGTGGTCGGTGTAAGCCTCGAGCGCGTGCGCTAACGTATGCCCTAAGTTGAGATAGGCCCGCCGTCCGCCTTCGCGTTCGTCCTCGGCTACGATGTCGGCTTTGACTTTGACGGAACGGGCGATGGCAGCCTCTAAAAAGTCCGCAGGTCCATCACGGTGAAAGCGAGCATCTACAACGTCGTCTAACAGCTTCGGGTCAGCCAGCAGCCCGTGCTTAAACAGCTCGACTGCGCCCCCGCGAAACTCACGTTCGGGCAGCGTTGCTAGAGTTGAGACGTCCATCAGCACGGCTTTGGGTTGCCAGAATGCGCCGACCAGGTTTTTACCTTCGGGTAGATTGACGCCGGTTTTGCCGCCGACCGACGCGTCAACCATGCCCAAAAGCGTGGTAGACAACGTATAAAAATCCAGCCCACGCATATAAGACGCAGCGACAAACCCGGCTAAATCGCTGACGACCCCGCCGCCTAAAGCGACGACTGCACTTTGCCGATTAAACCCGTCCTGGGCAAGCCGACTCAAAAGCGTCTCTAACGTGCCCAATGATTTGCTGTCTTCACTTGCCCGAACGGTGTAAAGAAATACTTGGCTATTGGCAGCCTCGAGACTCTTTTGCACTGTGTCTGCGTAAAGCGGCGCGACCTTCTCGTCACTGATGAGCGCCAGTCTAGGGGCAAGTATATAGTCGCCCGCGCGGGCCAGCACGCCAGCCTCGACCACCACGTCATACGGTGGCGTGAGCGCGACGGTCAGCTTCACGCCCGCACCTCCTCAGCGGCTTCGCGCCACGCCCAGAGCCTTTCGACGATCTCTTCTACGACGTCGGCAGATTGCCGCCCGTCGGTCGAGACTTTGAGGCTCGCCGCCGCGTCGTAGGCTGCGGCGCGGGCGTCAGTGAGTTCGCGGATACGTTCGACCGGGTTACCGATCTCTAAGAGCGGCCGTTTGTGCCGCCGCGTGCGTTTGTAGATGGTTTCAGGGCTCGCGCCGAGCACAATCACCGGCCCCCGGCTGAGGAGCATCTCGCGGTTCTCAGAGCGCATCACGGTGCCGCCGCCGGTGGAAATCACGACATCCTCGAGCCTCAGCGACCGCCTCACCACTTCGCTCTCGTACTCCCGGAAGACGGCCTCACCGTAGAGCTCAAAGAGGTCGGGAATCCGCAAACACGACACACGTTCGATCACCCGGTCGGTGTCAATAAAGTTGAGCCCGAGCCGCCGCGAGAGTTCCCACCCGATCCGGCTTTTACCGGTACCCATAAACCCGGCCAGCGCGACCCAGGTGACGGGGCGCTCGAGCCGGTGGCGTCTGCCGTTCACGCGCTACGTCCCTAAAAAGCAGCGGCGTGGCGGCGGTGCGCCTCGGCGCGTTCTTTAATCTCACGTACCGTGTCGGCCCCGAACTTTTCCATCACCGCGTCGGCCAGCACAAGGGCGCTCATCGCCAAGACAACGATTGAGGCGGCGGGCACGGCAGTCGTATCGCTCCGTTCACGGGCGGCGGCGGCGGCTTCGTGGGTGGTGACGTCAACGGTCGGGAGTGGCGTCATCAGCGTGGCAATGGGTTTCATCGCGGCCCGCACCACGAGGTCTTCACCGGTAGTCATCCCGGCCTCGAGCCCCCCGGCTCGGTTCGTCTCACGGTAGTAGCCGCTCTCGCCGTGATAGATCGCGTCGTGAACCTGACTGCCGGGGCTCATCGCAGCACTCCAACCGTCGCCGATTTCAACGCCTTTGATCGCCTGAATGCTCATCGCAGCCTGCGCCAAACGCCCGTCGAGTTTGCGGTCCCACTGCGTGTGGCTACCCAGACCCATCGGTAAGCCCCGAAACCGCGCTTCGACCACGCCGCCGAGGGTGTCGCCGTCTCGTTTAGCCTCATCAATCCGGGTGATGATGCGAGCTTCAGCGTCTTTGTCAAAGGTGCGCAGCGGACTTTCGTCAAGCACCGCCAGATTATTCCAGTCGAGGTCACCATCGCACGGAATGCCGCCCAGTGAGACCATCCGGGCACACGCTCTGACGCCGATGGTGTCTAAAATCTGCAGCGCCACTGCGCCCGCAGCGACGCGGCTAGCGGTTTCTCTAGCGGAGGCCCGCTCTAAAACGTCTCGCAAATCTTTGTGGTCGTATTTAACGCCGCCGGTCAGGTCGGCGTGACCGGGGCGGGCGGCGGTCAGCGCCTTTTTACGGGGTTCACCCCCCGGCAGAGGCGACATGATCTCAGTCCAGTTGCGCCAATCGCGGTTTTCAATCTGAAGGCTTAAGGGTGCGCCGGTCGTGCGTCCGGCTCGGACGCCGGAGAGGATGGCAGCACTGTCAGTTTCGATCACCATGCGGCGGCCGCGCCCGTAGCCCCCTTGACGGCGGCGAAGCCAGGGGTCAATGTGGTCGCTGGCGACAAGCGGCAACCCCGCCGGAACACCGTCCAGCATGACGGTCAGAGCGGGGCCGTGGGACTCACCGGCGGAGAGAAATCTAAGCATAGTACGAGCTTAGCACGCCCCTTCCGGCGGGGATTTTTGGGGGTTACTCGAGCACGTTCGCGGTGACGATGACCAAAAGTTCGGTGCCGGTTTCGGAGTTGTTATTAGTTGAGAAAAGATTGCCAACAATAGGTACATCGCCGAGCACTGGAACTTTGCGTGTTGTATCGTTTACCTGGTTTTGTATCAGGCCGCCGAGCACCACGGTTTGATTCGGGGCAAGTGTGACTCGCGAGGTTAGGTTACGAGTCTGAACATTGAGCAGCGCCGGATCAGTAATGTCGCCAAGTGGAGTGTCTACTCGACCATTAATGTCTAGGATGACCTCGCCGTCGTTCGCAATCTGCGGGACGACGTTGACTTGTACACCGTACTCGATGGTGCGTTCGATGTTTTGAAGCGAACCGTTACCGGCAATGCTGATAAATAACGTACCACCCGATTGAATTTGAGCTTCACCGTTGTTGAGCACCGTTAAGTTACTATCATCAACTCTGCGGGCTAGGTTTTGGTTTTCATAAGCGTCAAGTACCGCACCCAGATTAAACCCACTTATCGCATTTTGAGCGTCAAAGACAAAGTTAAGTCCGTTGGTGCTGTCTCCACCGAAAAGGGTAGTGGTGAAGTTGCCAACCGCCGAGGTGAGGTCAATGCCTAAGCGTTTGGTTACGTCCGAGCTGACCTCTTGTATCCGTACCTGTACATTGACCTGCTTTTCAGGCTGGTCAAGCTCCCTAATAAGCCTTGCAATTTCTGTTTGAACTTTTTCGGAACCAAAAACAAGGATACGGTTCGTTCGAGGGTCTGGTGTTACTACCAGCTCACCTTCCGCAAAGCTTGCAGCTACTGCAGCCCGTCCAGATGTGCTAGGTGTAGAAACGCTAGCTGATGTATCACGATTTGTTGTTGTCGCGGCACTGTCCCCCGAATTAGTTGCTGTGTTGCCTCCTGAAATAGTTGTTGTTGTAGCTGGTGTTCCAGGCAAGGCGGGTTGAGATGCTTGAAAGATAGTTGCTATATCTTCAGCCTTGGCATAAGAAAGTGCATAGACACGACGCACTTTTGTCTCGTTTACGGCATTGAAAGGTTTGAGTAACTTCGCTATGCGAGCTTGTTGGCTGACTGTGGCGCGGACTGACAGCGCACCCAGCTGACCAAAAGGAATTACAGTTATGTTGCTACCCCTTGGAAATTGACTGGTCAAGTAGGATGCTAGCTGACCAAGGGTACTATTGTTTCCAGACGCATTAGCATCGCTACTTGCATTAGGAATTCTATAGGTTCTCAAAACTGTTGGTTGCTTTGTGTCGTTCCGTTGCGGTTGTAACCCGGCGAGTGTTTCAGGCGGTCCGACCACGACGATATTGTCGCTGCGTAACACGTACTCGAGCCCGTTCAGCGTCAGCACAATATCCCACACCTCACGAAACGGTTTGGGCGCACCTAAGTTGTAGCGGCCCATCGTCTCGGGGGGATGCCCTGCGTAATCGCGCTCAGGCCCACCGAGCGGGCGAGCGCCTGAATCAGGGCGTCTAACGACTCTCCAGCGGGGCGGGTACTTAAGTCAACTTTTTGACTGAACTGCGGCGTGTCGGGCAGCGGCGCGAGCTGAACTTGTGCGGGTGCTGAGCTGGGCGCTGTTGGGGTTGTAGTTGGGGCAGGCGGTGTGCTTTGTGCCAAGGCAAAAGCGCACGCCAGCACCGACAGGGCGAGTAGAACAGGACGGGGGGCGGGGGGAGCTGAAGGTCTTCTCATCGCCCCCTAAGGGTAATCAGGGGGTCATCAAGAGCGTGTGACGAACGTCGTCCTCAGTAAACTGTGCGCCTCGGTTCGTGAGATTGGTGAGCGTGAGCTTGGTTCCCGGCAGCGCCTCGCCGAGCGCCAGCAACACGGGCGTCGTACTGTCTCCTACGCGGAAAATCGCGGTACCGGTGGCCATCGCCGTAAAGTGAACTTGGAGCGAACTGAGGGCGCGGCTGACCCGGTTGCCGCCCAAAGATGTGAAATTTCCGTCACTTGGCCCATTACCTGTACCAAGCCCCAACGCGGTGAGCCCGGAGCCGAGGGCGACTTGTTGGGCGCTGCTGGGGACAGGGGACGCCGCCGCTATGGGCGCGGTGCCTAAGGGGGTCAGGCTCGAGGGCGCACGAATCGCAGCGAGGGTGTTGGGAGAGGCCAAGTCACCGGGTTGGGTACTCTGCACGCCTATCGCGCGGCCTAAAGGATCAGTTTTCAGGTTACCGGTAGCGGTGGCAGGGATACGCAAGCTGGCTCCGAGGCTTTTCGGCAGGGTCGGGCGGGCTGCTCGAGCCGGAGGAACCGGCGCGGTCGGGCGCGGCGCAGGTGTGGCGGCAGCTGGTGCCGAGGGTACCGGAGCTGTCAGGGAGGACGTTGGGGGCGCAGCAACCGGGGGTTGAGGCAGCGCAGGTGGCGCGGCGACAGGAGGGGCTGGTGGGGGCGCGGGTTCGGCGGCTGGCGGGAGTAGCAGCGGTGAAAAAGGGTTGAGGGTGCTGTCACCGCTCCCGGTCACGGGTGCCGGAACCTTGATCTTAGCCTGCTTTTTAGGCGGTTCGGTGACGAGTAAGGGCAGCTCTTCAACGCCGACGTCGCGGGCGACCGCCGGGGTTTCAGGGTCGGGTAGCAGGGGCAGTGCGCCGCTGCTTACGTCTGTAGGTTCTGCAGGTGTAGGCTGCTCGCTCCCGTTCGGTAACAGCGGGAGCGCACCGTCACTGGCGCTCGGCTCGGCTGGTGCTGGGTCGGTCGGCGCTGGGTTGACCGGCTCTTTTGCAGTGTCGGCGGGGATATCTTGAGCAGGCGGGTCATTAGGTGTGGCGGCGAAGGTGACGCCGCAAGGTAAGGTGCCCAGCGAGACTGCTAAAACCGCCAAGAGAACCGTGCGGGTGAGGCGCATCACTGTACCTCCGTGTCTGAGGCGGGCGTGTCTGAGGCAGGCGTTTCCGGGGTCAAGGTGCCCTCGGCAGGTAGGGCGTCTGTGCCCGCGCCGGTATAAACGTAGACCGTAAAATCGTAAGACGCACTTAAGCTCGGGTCCGCGCCCCCATCGGTGGCGGCGTTTAGGCCGACGCGCTGCACGCGGGTAAAGCGGGGGAGCGCCTCCAACGCGCGTAAAAACCCGATCGTACGGGCGTAGTTGCCTTCGGTGGCGAGCGTAAAATTGAGCAACCTGACACCGGGCACGACCTCGCTACCGGGGCCGCCGTTTTGCAGGCCCGTAAAACTCACTTTGGCGTCGCGGGCGGCGCTGCGCAGCTGATCGAGCAGCTCGGCCACTTCGTTTTCTTCGGGCAGTTGGGCCAAGAACACGTCACGCTCTTCTTTAAGCCGCGCGACCTCGGCGCGGAGTTCGGGCAGATTGGCTCTGGCGGAGCGGCCCAGCGCAATGTCGGCCTCCAACGCCCCATTTTCGCTCCTCAACACCTCGAGTTGACCTTTGGTTGGTGTGTACAGATAAAAGTACCAGAGCATTCCGAGCAGTACCGACACGCTGATGGCGACGAGCGCCAACTCGCGCCCGCGCAGCTTGAACCCGCCTGCACCGCTCGCACTCCCGGAGCCGAGTTTGGGTCCTGCCAGCATTATTCTCTCCCCCCGTTAGCGGCAGTCTGAGTTTCCGAGGGTGTACCGACCTGCGCAGCTTGTTCAGGTTTGGTGCCCTCTAACGGGGCTGCCCCAATCGTCAGGTTAAAATTGTAAAATTTCGTTTCCGGGTCTTGTGACAGGTCGCTAAACGACACGGCGAAATTGGGCGCGGCTTGCAGCTTGCGGAGGTAGTTGGCGACGACCTCGGTGCTACCGGCAATCCCGGAAACGCTCATTTCAGCGACCGCTTGGAGCCCTTCGTACATCTCTGCGCCGACGGGTTGGGCACTCGCCGAGGGGTCGAGGGTGCGCATCTCGAGCGCGGTAAAGGCCATCCGCGAGGCGAGCTTGGGACCGGGCGCAGGGCGCGTTTCGAGCATGGCGTAAAGCTGCCGTGACCAGAAGATACGGCCCGTCCGCACGGTCTGCGCGACGGTTGAGATACCAGCGAGTTCGCCGCGTTCGGCCCCCAGCGCCGCCTGTTCGTCGACAAAAGGTTGCAGCACGGCCTTTTCATTACGCAGTTCGGCCCCTTGCTCGGTCAAGCGGCCCTTTTCGCTGGAGACCTGCATCTGTAAAAACCCGCAGGTCAGTAAGGTCACAAGTGGCACCGCCACCGCGACCCCTTGCCACGGGTCGAAACTCCGGCCGCGGCGCAGCGTTTTAGGGAGGAGGTTGACGTTAATCAAGGCCGAGGGCTCCCCTTAAGGCGAGACCGAGCGGGACGCCGAACTCCGGCGCAATACTTTCTAAGTACGCCGCTTCGTACCGCTCCCCCTGAATAACGCTCAGCCAGGGATTGCCGAACTCGACTTTGAAGCCGAGCGCACGGCCTATCGCCTGATCTAAACCGCGCAGTTTCGAGCCGCCGCCGGAAAGGTACATCTGGTTGATACTCGCGTCCCCCGACTGCACGCGAAAAAACTCCAAGCTGCGGCGAATCTCGGTGGTGAGGTCGTTTAAGGTTGGGCGCAGCGCCTCGTGCACCCGCACCGGCGAAAAGCGTTCGTTCTGGGTGTTGGTTGACAGTGACGCTTCAGTTTCACTCGGCATAATGGCGCTGCTGTGACCGATTTTGACCTCTTCGGCGGTGTCAAAATCTAAACCGAACGCGCGTTGTAAGGCGCTGGTAAAGTCGTCGCCGGCGACGCCTAAGTTGCGGTTCATGACCACGCGTTCACCGCGTACCAGCGTGACGGTGCTTGACGACGCCCCGACCTCTAAAATCGCGCCGATCTCGCCCTCTTCGGTGTATTTTTCGTCAAAGATGGTCGTGCGGTTAAACTTTTCGCCTTGCAGGGACGCTTTGAGCGAGCGCAGCAGGGCAAATGGTTTGATGTCGATAACGGTGGGCTCGAGCCCCGCTTTTTTCAGCCCTTCAGTGAGCTGCGTCACTATATCGAGGCGGGCGGCGGCGATGACGACTTCAACATCGCTGCCGTCGGCCACGTCGCCGGGGTTGTCTAAAATATAGTGATCCATCGCTACTTCGTCGAGTGGAAAAGGAATATACCGCTCCGCCTCCCAGGGAACAGCCTTCTCGAGCTCTTTTAAGGGCATTTTGGGAATGTGGATGTTGCGGGTGATCGCCAGGCGGTTACTGACCGCGGTCACGACAAAGCGGCGGCTGATTCCAGCGTCCTTAAAGAGCGCGTCGAGTTCTTTGGCGAGCCCTTCAGGGTCAACGATCTGGTCGTCTTGTACCAAACCGGGGGGCAGGGGGCGCAGCGCGAGTGCCTCGAGCTTCGGCGGGGTGCCCTGCAGCTCAACCACCTTGAGGCTACTCGTCCCGATCTCGAGCCCGACCGCGACGGTTCGTGGATTAAAAAGACGTGTAAATGAAGACCAGTTCATCGTGTTCCCTCCAGCACTACTGCTACGCTAACAGCTGCGCTCTGCCGGAGAGATAAAGATTTTCGCTTTTGGCTTTTGACGCCCACTGTAGCAGTCTTCACAAGTCAGGCCGGGTCACAGGGCACAAAAAAGCTGAAGTCAAGTCCTTCAGGGGGGCGCACGGTCTGAGCCGAACCGTTACCGCTACGCCGTAAAAGCGTTGAAGCACTACAAGCTTCACACTTTGGTCATAAAAACTGCGGTGGAGCCGACGAGCGAACTTTCTGCTTGCAAACCCTCTTTTTACGCGCCCCAGTTGCCACCGACACGTTCTATCCGTTTTATTAGAGCGTATAGTGACTATACCAACGCCCCCGGGCGTAGCTGCGGAGGTCGCAATGCCAGAACAAATACCAGAGCAAACGATTGGAACACTGAGGGTTAAAACTGGGTTCGCCGAGATGTTTAAGGGCGGCGTCATTATGGACGTCGTAAACGCGGAACAGGCGCGGATTGCCGAAGACGCGGGCGCGACGGCGGTCATGGCCTTAGAGCGCGTTCCGGCAGATATTCGCGCCCAAGGCGGCGTCGCCCGGATGTCCGACCCCGGCATGATCGAAGAGATTATCGGGACGGTGTCCATTCCGGTGATGGCGAAGGTGCGAATCGGTCACTTTGTCGAAGCGCAAATCCTGCAGGCTCTGGGCGTTGACTTTATTGACGAATCTGAAGTCCTGACCCCCGCCGACGAAAACTTCCATGTGGATAAGCACGCCTTTACCGTGCCGTTCGTCTGTGGTGCCAAAGATTTGGGCGAGGCGCTCCGGCGTATCGGCGAAGGTGCCACGATGATCCGCACCAAAGGTGAAGCCGGGACCGGCAACGTCGTCGAGGCGGTGCGGCACGCCCGCACGATTATGGGTGAAATCCGCCGGATTAAGTCCTTGCCCCGTGACGAGCTGATGAGCACTGCCAGGGACCTCCGCGCGCCTTACGAATTGGTCTTGTATATCCACGAACACGGCAAACTGCCGGTTGTCAACTTCGCAGCAGGCGGCGTCGCCACGCCCGCCGACGCCGCGCTGATGATGCAGCTCGGGATGGACGGCGTGTTCGTCGGCTCGGGTATCTTTAAGGCCGGGGCGACCCTGACGAGTGCTGAAGAGCGTAACCGCGCCCACGCGAGCCGCGCTAGAGCCATCGTCGAGGCGGTCACCCATTTCCAAGACCCTGACATCTTAGCCAAAGTGTCGCGTAACTTGGGTGAACCGATGGTCGGCATCAACCTTGACACCTTAGCCGAGGGTGAGCTGATGGCGGCGCGGGGCTGGTAATATACTGAAATTTGTTGAGCCATAGGGCCGAGTTGCAACTCGGCCTTTGTTGTACGGTTGTTGTACGACGACCCAAAATAGAGTTAAACGGCACACCCACGCAAACTGTGTGCAATTAGCAGGTACAAACGTCGTGGGCTGCCCCGCGCTGAACTGCTAAACTGATTTAACGGTCTACTCACGCTCTATAGCGGGATAGGTTTATAAAGTAGGTAGGGAGGCGTTCCATGACGCGACGTTTGGCAAAACAGCCCATAAGAAAACAACCCTTAAAAAAACAGCTCCTAAGCAAACAACCTTTGAGAAAAGAACTAAGCTGGGTGCTACTTTGCATCCTGTTAGGGTTTTGGAGCACCGGGTTTGCGCAAGACAATCCGGTTTCAGTACGGATCGAAGCGTATATCGTGTCGCAAGTAACCGCCGAAGACGGCAGCGTTACCGAACGTTTTAGCGAATCAACTACGGCGAGGCCGGGTCAAGTTGTCGAGTACCGAGTCTTTGCCACCAACAACGACGCGACGACCTTACCCGCAGAGTCGGTCAGTGTGCTTGGGCCGGTTCCGGACGGTTCAACCTACGTTGACGGTTCAGCAACGCCGACCTCGGAGCAGGTCCGCACCGAGTTTTCACTCGACGGCAAAAATTTCAGCAAAACGCCTGAAACGACTGAAGGTGCGAGCGCCTACCGCGCGATTAAATGGACGCTGCTGGGGCAGCTCGAGCCCGGTCAAGAAGAGCGTTTTATCTACCGCGTAACCATCAACTAAACCGTCAATGAAGCAGACGAACTTCGCAAACTGAGCCGGGGAAACCCGGCTTTCGTGTTACGTTAGCCTCGTGAAACCTAAAGCGCCCTCGGCTCGAAAGGTTTACCGCACGTTGATGGGCATTCTGGCTGCGGTGCTCCTACTGCTCTTTTTAGCCTGCATCATTCAGGGTGTACTCACGCTCTGCTTGTACGAAGACCTGACCGGTATCGGGCTGATGGTCGTAGGGGTGGTGCTCTACTTCAGCGGCGAACTCGCGCTCGCCGAACGCGAGGCGTCACGCTGAGGGTTCACACTGGTCTCTAGCTGGACACCGCTTTAGGCGAGCGGACGCGCTGCGCGAGCTGCACCACCAAAAAAACCGCAGCCGCCGCCGCGCCTAAAACGAGTAGCGCCTCGTTGCCCCACTGCCGCACGGCAATTCCGAAAAAAGCCCAAACCAAAACGAGTGTGTAGGCGACGTCACCGCGCCGCTGCAACATGGTGAGGCCGATAGCAGTTGCGGCGAGAACCACGACAAACGCCCAAAAAGGTGCGGCCCAGCCGCCGCGCACGCCGAGCGAGAGCAGGAGCACCGAAACGTTGGCAACCGTCGCCACGGTAATCCAGCCCAGATAGATACTAAATGGCAGCCGCACAGCCAACGCTTCCGCCCGGGTGACCTGACTTTTACCGGTCTCTAAACGCTGATAAATAGCTACAAGCGTGCCTAAAAGCCCCAGCATCACGAGCATCGAAAGCGGAATCTGGAGAAAGTGCCACGCAAAAAGCCACGCGATGTTAAACGCACAGCTCACGATAAAGAGATAACCGAGTCGCCCTAGTCGCGGGTTATTGCGCTGTGCCGGTAACGCCTGATAGACGACAAACACACCCAAAAGCAGATAGATCAGTCCCCAGATGGCAAAAACGTAACCAGCCGGGGTAAAGAGGCTCGGAAACGAGTCTGAAATCGCGCCGGTGGTGAGGCCGTTTAAGGGCAAGATGTTGGCGAGCGCGTTGACCAAAACAACCAAGACATACGCCACGATATTAAGGACAGGGAGCAGTCTCAAGCTGCGCTCAGGGGCTGACGACACGGTTACTGCGGGTGTAGCAGGCATAAACCCTCCTGTTGCGGCGCACGTGCGCCGCGTTTAACCCAGCATAGGGCGAACGTGCAAAAAAAACCACCGCAGGTCGCTGTAAATCGCCTCGAGTACGCTAAAAAGCTCCCCTCGGGAAGCTTGATAAAAGGCTCAGCCTAAATCTGACTTTTGCCCAACGCGGGTGAGCGGCCTGAAGGTAACGGGGTGCGTTCGTCTTCTTTAATGACGTCACTAACTCTGTCCGGCTGAGCTGCACCGGCCTGGTCGCGTTCGTAGCGTTTGTGTTCAAACTGATAAAATGCCGCCGGGACGACGTAAAAGGTCAGGAGCGCCGAGGTCAAGACGCCGCCTAAAATGACTAAGCCGAGCGGATACCGAAACTCGCTGCCTTCGCCGAGACCTAGGAGCAGCGGCAAGCTGATCACCACGACCGTCGAGGTCGTCATCAAGATGGGGCGAAAACGCACGGTAGCCGCCTCGAGTAGCGCCTCACGCAGCGGTACCCCGCGTTTAGTCTCCGAAAGTGCAACGTCGAGGAGCAAGATCGCGTTTTTGGTCACCAGACCGATCAGCATCACCACGCCCAAAATGCTGATGATGTCGAGCGAGGTGCCCGTAAAGTAAAAGAGCCAGACCGCCCCGACGAGGGCGAGCGGCACCGTCAGGAGGATATAAAGCGGGTACTTAAACGAGTTAAACTGACTGCCGATAGCGAGGTAGTTGAGCAGCAACGCCAGACCGAAGGCAATTGGCGCGTAATAGAGCAGGTCGCCTAAAAGGTCGAAGTTCGACCCTTGAATCTGGGAGACGCGGTTATCTAACACGCCTGCTCTCTGTAACCGCGTTTTGGCGGTCGCCGTCACCTGCGAGAGGTTGCTCCCCGGCGTCAGCTCGGCGCTCAGGGTCGCGCTGTACGCTTGGTCGGAGCGGTTGATGGTCGCGGGCGCAGACCCCGACTTAAAGCTGCCGAGAGCGGACAGCGGCAGGCTGCTCTGCAACGCCGGAGCCTGAATCGGTAAGCTTAAGAGGCTCTGTTCGTCACGGATTAAAAGTGGATCGGCGCGAACCCGAATCGGGGTTTCGTCGCCGCCTTGCCGCAACCGGCCCGCCTCACTGCCAACGTTATACGCCGAAAGCGTATTAAAGATGTCGCTGTTCGTCAAACCGGTGCCGTCGAGCTGCGCGGGGTTGACGACGAAGACGCGTTCGTCGGTGGTGCTCGACAAGTCCGAAGTCACATTACGCAGCCCCGGCACCTTTTCCAGCACGGTTTGCGCTTTTTCGCTCCGCTTACGGAGCAGATTCAGGTCGGTTGAACCGAGTGACAGGGTGTAACCGGTGCCTCCGGGTGGCCCGCCGGAGCCCTCGTTGCTGAGGTTGAGTTCAGCTTCGGGGAAGGGCTTAAGGACTTTGTTGAGTTCTTTCTCGAGCGCCACAATCGATTCTGTCGTGTCGAGGGTGCGCTCATCTTTGGGAACGAGTTGGACGCTTAGGTCAGCCCGTTCGGACGAGGAGCCGCCCAACACGTCCCCTGCACCCACCGTGACCTGCACGGTATCAACTTCAGGGTCGTTTAAGAGCCGGTTTTCCAACCTGCCCGCAACGCGGTTCGTCTGGTTGAGGCTGGTGCCAGGGGGAAGCTCGAGCGTCCCGCCAATTAGACCCGAGTCGTCCGGGGGCTGAAAGTTAAAGCCGATCTTGGGAAAAACCCAAAAGAGGCTGCCGAAAAGTGCAACTGAAATCCCCAGCACCAGCCATGCATGTGACAACACAAACCGCAGCGAACGGACGTAGCCGCGTCTGGCCCCGCCCACCAAAAAGTTGCCGGTGCGGTAGAGCCCTAAGGCCAACACGCCGAGCACGTAGAGTACGAGCCGGACAAGGTAACGGAGTAAAAAGAGCGCGACCGGTACAGCTAACAGCCACAGCAGCATGAGGGGTTGCTGCGGTGCGAGGCGGAGGTATATGGCCGCGCCCACCCCGACGATCACGACCCAAAACCACACCCGGCGGAGGTTACGAACGCCCCAACGTGCGTCGATGCCGAACTTACGCGCTGCGCCGCCGAGTTCGCGGGGACCGGGGGGGAGTGGGTCGGGGGAGAGGGCCAAACGGACGGTTAAAAAGAACATCGCCTCGAGGTACGAGAAAGCGACGGCGGCGGCCATCGTCACACCGAACTGCTGAAAAAACTGGCCGATCACACCCGGCAACAGTGAAATCGGGATAAAGACCGCGAGCAGTGAGAGCGTCGCGGCGAGTACGGCAGTGCTGACCTCACCCGCGCCTTTAATCACCGAATCGCGCCGGGACATCCCCTCTTCGCGGTAGCGGTCAATATTTTCGGCGACGACAATCGCGTCGTCAACGACCAGACCGATAGCTACGGTGATCGCCAAGAGCGTGATGATGTTAAAGGTAAAACCGAAAAAATTGATGATAATGAGTGCGCCTGCGATCGAAACCGGAATCGCCAGCACCACGGCGAGCACCGACCCTAACCGCCCGGTAAAGAGCAAAACGATCAGCGATACGGCAAAGGCCGCCAACACCGTTTCGGTCAGCGTGTCGTTGACGCTCGAGGCCACAAACACCGACGAGTCCCCGACGATTTCAGTACGGTAGCCTTTGGGTAGTTTGAAGTCAGCCAGCGTTTTGCGCAGGTTGCTCGCCGCAGCAACCGAGTTTTCCCCTGAAAGCTTGCGCACGTCTAAGAGCACCACCGGTTCGCCGTTAAGCCGCGCGTAGGTGGTCTGATCTTCAGACGCGTCGCGCACTGTAGCGACGTCCCCAACCCGGACGCCCCTGGCCGAATCAACCCGAATCTGCTCGATGTTGCGGAGGTTTGAGGGCGTCGCCCGCCCCGCTAACAGCAGCCGGTTGTCCGAAACCGTCAGGCTCCCGGCGGATTTGTCTACTGCCGACGCACCGATCGCGCCGGTCACGGCTTGCGGCGTCAGGCCATATGAGTTGAGCTGCGCCGGATCGAGCAAGACCTGAATTTCACGCGCCGAGGGGCCGACCACCGACACGTCAGCTACGCCGTCAACGCGGCGTAGGACGGGTTGCAATTCGTCTTCGGCAAACTTTTGGATGGTACTCAGGCCGACCCCCGGCGCAGCGACGGCGACGCTCAAGATAGGCTGGTCGGACGGGTCGAACTTCTGCACGTTCGGCGTGTCGGCACCGTCGGGCAAAAGTGACGCGACGGCGTTGACGCGTCCACTTACGTCAATGGCCGCTTCATTGACGTCAACATCTGCGTCAAACTGAGCGATGACGAAACTAAAGCCTTCGTTCGAGACCGAGGTGACCGAGCTGATCCCCGGCAGTGTAGCGAGTTGTCCCTCTAAAGGTTCAGACACGCTGCGCGCGACTTCCTCTGGCCCTGCGCCCTGATACTGCGTGGTCACGGCGACGACTGGAATTTCAATCTCAGGTAAGAGGTCAATCCCAACGTTGAGTGCGCTGATCACGCCAAACAGCACGAGTGCGCCGAAAACGCTAAAGGTCAAGACATAATTGTCAACAAAAAACTGAATCAGCCTCTTCATACGCCGCCTCCTAAAGTCGTAGCATTTGTCTGGCCCTCACCCAAAACCTCGACCGGGGTACCGGGATTGAGGTCGGCGGGCAGGGGGTAGATCACGCGTGCGCCTTCACTAAGCCCGGACACCGCGACCTGTGCGCCGCCTTCGCTGAGCAGGTTGACGCGTACCTCTCTGGCGCGGCCCCCCTGCGCGACCAACACGCTGACTTGGCCGCCGTTTTGCCGAAGTGCGCCGCTTGGAATCAAGATGCCTTTGGCTAACACGAGCTGATAGTCAAACTGCGTGACCGTCCCGTTGGGAATCGGCGTGTCGGACGGATAGATGTTGGCCTGAACCTCGACCAACCGGCCGCCTTGCGTCTGCGAGGTCTGCGTGACCTGCGCAGCGTAGTCGAGACCGTTATACGGCAGCCAGATACGGCCCTGCTGAAGTAGCCGCTGCGCGTCTTCGGGAGCAACACTGAAACTGGCAAGCTGCCGGTCGGTGCTGACCAGACGAAACGCAGGGCTGCCTGCACCGATAAACTCGCCCTCTTCAACCAACACCTCAGCGACCTCACCCGCGTAAGGGGCGGTCAGTTTGGCGTCGGCAAGGCTTTGTTGCGCCTGCGCGACCTGCGTTTGGGCTTGCTGCACCTGCAAACGCAACAGTTCCAAATCTTCTTCCGGTGCACGTTGGCTCTGGTCGGCAGCGGCTTGAGCTTGTAAAAGTGTCGTCTGCGCCTGCTCGAGCCCCACCTTGAGCTGGTCAAAGTCATTCTGTGAAATCCCGCCTGCTGCTAAGAGCGACTGACCCTCGGTAAACCGCTGTTTAGCAATGGTTAAACTCGTCTGCGCAGCCTGAAGCCCCGCGTCACTCTGTGCGGTGTTAAGGCCGCTCGAGCGTTCGGCACTTTGCAGGTTGACCCGGGCGGTTTGGAGTGACAGCTGCGCGTTGTCGAGCCCGAGCTGAAGCGCGTCGTCGTCGAGTTGAATCACGACCTGACCGGCTTTAACCTGTGCGCCGCTCCGGGCGAGAATCTGTTTAACCTGGCCGGTCGTCCCGGCGGACACCTGACTCTCTTGGAGCGGCTCAATCGTCGCCGAGGCGCTCCGGGTCACGCTCAGCGTCCCGGTTTTGGCCCGAATTACCCGGACACTGCGGCTCAGTTGGGACTGGCTTTGGGTTTGAGTCTGGCTCGAGCCAGTGGTACTGTCCTGGGCTTTGACCGCACACGCGGCGAGCGGGAGCAGGGCGAGGAGGATAGGTAGGGCAGTGCGGGCGTTCATGTGGGTCTCCCGGCGGCTGTGGCTAGGTCGGTGCTGCTAAACGGACTCCCGAGTGGCACGAGGCTGCCGGTTTGCAGCGCGAGCAGCGCGTTTAAGTAGTCGCTCCGGGCGCTCTCTGCCGCGAGTTCAGCTTGCAAAGTCGTAAGCTGCGCCTGGTCAAACTCAATCTGGGAGATGAGCCCGCCGCTCAGCCGCTGCTGCTGGGTGCGCAGCCTTACCTGGGCATTTTGCAACGCGCTGAGGTTTAGCCGTAAGGTCGCGCGGGCGTTTTGGGCCTGGGTGTAGAGGTTACGCACCTGCAACCGAAAGCTCCGCTGCGCGTCCGCTAAGGCGCTCTCCGCGCTCGCCCGCTGGCTCCGGGCGGTGTCGATCTGGGCTTGGGCCGCGTACAGCGGGTCTAAGACGTCGGTCCCTAGTTGGGCGAGGGCGGCTTGCTGTTTGACGCTGAGTAGGTCGGGATGGCGTTCGGCACTCCTAAGGGCGGCGTCTAAGGGCGGCAGCTCGGGCAACACCCCCTCGGGAACCGCCTCGAGGTCACCGGCGGCAACCTCTTCACCTGAAACGCTCGTAAAGTTGTTGAGCGCCAGTGCTTGCGCGTCCATGGCGGCGCGAAGGCCGTTTTGCGCCTGGTCGAGTGACGCCTGCGCGTCGTCCAGGTCGAGCCGGGTGGCGCTGCCGTTCTCGAGGCGTATCTTGGCGACCCTCAGCGAACGGCGGCTCACGTCTAAACTCTTCTGAGCCAGCTCAACCTGGGCGTTCGCGCCCAGCACGCCTGTATAGGCGCTTGTGAGGTCCCCGGCGGCGGTGTAACGGGTGCGCTCGAGGCTCGCTTGGGCGAGCGCCAACCGCTGCTCGGCCTGCAAGGTGTCGGCGCGTACGGCGAGTGGGTCTCGCTTTACCCGGTCCAAGTTTGCTTGTGCGTCTTTAAGTTCAGTCTGCGCGGTGACGACGCCGCTACGCGTCGAGGTGCGTGCTAGCGTTTGCGTCAAGGTGAGCGCGTAGGCGTTGGCGGCTAAGAGCGTCAGCAGCGTGAGGATAAATAAACGGCGTCTCATCGTAGGGTCTCCGAAGGGGGCAACGCGTAAAGCTGATAAAGGTCTAAGAGGGCGCTCAGGGTGGTGAGTTCGCTGCTGCGGCGCTGCAAATCAGCTTGTAACAGGTCTAAAAGTGAGGTCTGAGTCTCGAGCGGGGTGCTTAAGCCCAAATCCAAACGGGTGACGTTTTCTTGATAGGTCGTGCGGGCGTTTTGAAAGGTGAGACGGTCGAGCGCCGCGTTTTGCGCTGCTTTGGTGTAGGCCGCTCTCGAGGTCGTCTCTTGCAACGCCCCGCCCTGCTGCGCCGCCTGTAAACTCGCCTGCGCCGCCGCCGCCTGACGTTTGACGGCGTTTAACGCGTCGAGCGCCCCGACTGAAATCTTTGCTGAAACGCCGAGTTGCAGGGTGCCGTTGACGGCACTTTGCGGCAAGGTGCGGCCCGGGTCGCGGTACGAAAAGCCGACGCTCGGTTGCAGCGTCCGCGATTCCAACGAGGCGGTCACCGTCGAATAATCCGAGACGTTCCACGCGTAGCTCGCCGAGGCGACGGGGAGGATTTCACGCTGCGCCGCTGAAATCTGCAGCGCGGCGAGCTGCGTCTGCAGCTGCGTCTGCGTCACACTGAGGGGCGTACGCGGCCCCGGAGGGGTGAGACTAGCGAGCGCCTGATAGCTCGGCGCTGGAACGTCGCCGACTAAACTTTGCAAGTTAAGGCGCGCACTTTCTGCGTCCAGCTGCGCGTTACTTAAAGCGGTCCGCGCTGAGAGCAGCGCAGCTTCGGCGTCGCGGAGATCACGCCTGTTCGCGGCCCCTTTGCGTACTCGCAACCGGGCCGCTTCCAGGCCCTGCGTCGCCGCGGCGACGCCCTCTTGCGAAAGTCTGACCGAGCGTTCGGCGAGCCGTGCTTGCAAGGCCGCGACGAGCGCCCGCGCTTCTAAACCCGTTCGCGCGTTGCTGAGGTCGAGCTGGCTCGTTTGCAGCTCAATCCGGCGCTGCGTCAACAAGTCGGCGGTGTCACCAAACGGAAAAGGCCGAAACACCAGCGTCGCCCCGAGCTGATAGCCCGTTTCGGAGATGGCCGTACCCAAGTCGCCTGCGCCGGGAGCCGCGCCCGGACCGGTGGGATCAGTGGGAACTTGAGCCGGGTTCAGTCCTGTCAGCGAGTCGTCTAACGCAAAGCGGCTATAACCGCCGGTCGCCTCGAGCGACACCGGGTCGCGCGCCGCCCGCAGTTGCAACTGCGCAGCCTCGAGCCCTGCTTGCGCCGCGAGCAACTCGGGATTGCCCCCGAGTGCTCCTAAAAAGCGTGTCAGCGACTGCTCGGCCTGAGACTGTTTGGCCTGAGACTGCTTAGTTTGAGACTGCACGGGGGTAGCGGCGGGCTGAATAGCTTGCGCTGCGGCGAGCGGCGCACTTAGCAGCGTCGCCGCGCCTAAAAAAGATAAGTCTCGCCTGAAGCGGCGTAAAACGGTCATAATCCTCCGAAGCACCCCCTGATTGTAGAGGTCTGACGCGCGTGGTGTCTGCAGTACACGCGCTCATTCTTATCAGTTTGAACGGGCGCTGTTAACAAGCAGCGTAGGTTAGGTTAAGTCGCGGTTAAGAAGCTGGCGTTACTAGGTTTTTCGCCCGTCGCTGACGGGTCTTCCGTAGGGCGAAACCCTGCTTACTAAAGATACCGCAGCGGCGTGTATTTATGACGTCGGGTGCTTGACTGTTTTGGGCCTTGACCACGGAGAAAACAACAGTAGAAACCCCCGAGAAAACTGTAGTGAAAACTGTTTCGGCACGACCGGAAGATCTGAAAGCATAAAAATTCAAACGCGCTGCCGAGCAAATCCTGCTAGAGTGCGTTAGTTATATGCGAAGCTACAACCACACCTACGGCACGCTGAAGGGATTTTTATGAAACTTGTCCGTCCCAGTCTACTCGTCTTGACACCGCTGGTGTTGACGCTCTCTCTGGGCGCTGCGTCCGCGCAGAACACCGCGAACACGGGGCCAAAGGGAAATCTAAGCGCGGCGATCCGCACGCTGAGCACTCGCCTAAATAACGCCAAACCGACGCCCACCGAACTCGAGCAGCTCAGCACCTTACAAACGCGGCTAGACACACTGACCCAAGCCACTGAAAACGCTCAAAACGCCGCCGTAGCGGACGCAAAGCAAGCTCTGACGCAAGCACAAAACGCGCGTAACGCGGCGCAAACCCGCAGCGAAACCCTGCAAAAGAACTTGAGCGCGGCGCAAGCTCAGGTGCAAAAGCTAAGTGCCTCGCTGACAAACGCTCAAACCCGAGCCAAAGACAATCAGACCCAAAACGACACCTTGACCCAGCAGCTTTCGGCGGCCAAAGAGCAGCAGAACCAGCTGCAAACTCAGCTACAAGAAGCACAAAATCAGTTGAGCCAGGTTCAAACTCGGGTCAAAACGCTGCAAGGGAACCTCGAGACCGCACAAAACCAGGCGGCAGAGCGCCAGACGCAAAACGAGCAGCTGAGCACCCGGTTGCAACAGTCAAACTCTCAAGGAGAAACCCGCCAGCGTAGTCTCGAGGCCGCCCAAAACCAGATCGAAAAGCTGAACGCTGAGCTTAAAACTGCTCAAAATAACGCTAAAACTGCGCAGGACAACGCGGCGCAGCAAAAAAACCAACTCGGTACGGTGACCCAGCAACTCGAGACGACTCAAAACCAAGTTAAAGAGCAGGGCACGCAGAACAATACGCTGACCCAGCAGTTAAACACGGTCAAAGCGCAGCAGAGCCAGCTGCAAACGCGACTTCAAGATGCGCAAACCCAGGTGCAACAGCTGACGACAAACTTAAAGACGGCGGAGCAGCAAGCCGAGCAGCGCGGCACTCAAAATGAGCAGTTGACCAACCGTTTGAGCACCGCTCAACAAAGAGTTCAAACACTGACCGGAAACTTACAAACGGCTCAGGATCAGCAGGGAACGTTGCAAAACCAACTGCAAGCGGCTCAAACCCAGGTGCAACAGGCTAACGCCAACCTCAAAACGGCCCGGAATCAAGCGAGTGAACGTCAGGCGCAAAATGAAGCTTTAACGAAGCAGCTCTCAGCTGCGAAGGCGCAGCAGAGCCAACTGCAAACGCAACGTAAAGACGCGCAGGCCCAGGTGCAAAAGCTGACTGCCGACCTCAAAACGGCGCAAACTCAGGCCAGCGAACGTCAAACCCAAAACGAAGACTTGACCAAGCAGCTCCAAGGGGCCAAAACGCAGCAGAATCAGCTGCAAACTCAGCTGAGCGAAGCTCAAAACCGGGTTAAAACGCTGACCACAAACCTCGAGACCACGCGAAATCAAGCCAGCGAACGCCAAACGCGAAATGAAACTCTGACCCAGCAGCTACAAGCCGCCAAAGAACAGACCACCAAGCTGCAGAGCAACCTGGCCGATACTCAAACACGTGTCAAAATGCTGAACAACCAGCTGGAGCAAGCGCAGGGCGCACGCGATACGTTTCAAACGAACCTGCAGCAAGCTAAAAATGCCCAAGAAAACGTCTCCCAAAAGTTAAACAGTGCGCAGACTCAACTTCAACAGGCGCAGGGAACACTCAAAACGACGCAAACCCAATTGCAACAGGCAAAAACTCAGGTGCAAACCGCCCAGAGCAACCTGCAAACCAAAGACCAACAGCTGACCGAGGCGCAGGCGCAGCTCAAAACCGCTCAGCAGAAAAACAGTACGCTCAATCAGCGAGTTACGAACCTCAATAACGAACGCGAGACCTTGGCGCAGCAGCTGAGCGCCGCGACGGGTGCAAGCCAGTCACAACTCTTAAAGCCGGTTGAGGCGCAGCTGAAAGACGCCCGCGCCCGTGCGGCAACCCTTTCGGAGCAATTCAGCAAGTTTTTAGTGGTTTCGCCGAGCCTAGCTGAACTCAGTGACGCACAGCGAAACACTTACAACTCGCTGCGGCAGAACCTCAAACGGACGCAAGAAAACGTCGCGCGGCTTACGGGCGCGCAGGCGGCCTATACCGTCCGCTCCGGCGATTCGCTTTCAAATATCGCGCTGACCTTTTACGGTGACGGCAACCGCTGGCCCGACATCTTAGCGGCGAACCGTTACCTCGCGAACGCCAAGTACCCTGACATCGGGACGGTCCTCGTTATCCCGTAAAAAACGAGCGTCAAAGCCAGCTAAAGAGGCCGCATCCGGTCTCTTTATTTTTGGGCTCCAGGTTAAACTTTGGGGTAAAACGCTGCAAGTTCAGCGCGTGTAGGCGGGTCGGCACCGGGCCGCGTACAGTTAAGCGCCGCCGCCGCCGCCGCAAAAGCAAGCGCGTCTTGCCATACGGTGTCCGGCAGCGCAGCCAAGCCGGTCGTTTCGCCCGTCTCGAGCAGTCTGACGAGCAGCGCACCCATAAAAGTATCGCCCGCACCGACGGTATCGGCAACCTCAACTTGGGGAATGGGCACCTCGAGCCGTCCCTGGGAACGCAGCAGCACCGTGCGGGCACCGCCCTGTGTGACGATTACCGCTTCGGGACCTCGGCCTAACCAGTTCTCTGCCTCAGCCAGCGGGTCAGCGCCCGGGTAGAGCCACCCTAAGTCTTGCGAACTCACCTTGACGAGACGGCTGAGGTTTAGGGCAGTCTCGAGTAGGGGCTCGTAAGCGTCCCGGCTGGGTATCAGCGCCGGTCTGATATTGGGATCGAAGACGGTGCAGCGTTCTTGGTGTGCAGCCAGCGTCTCTAAAATCGCAGTAGCGCCGGGTTCACGTACCAGGCTCAGCGAGCTGAACGCCAAAAACCGGGTTTCGTCGGGCAGCTTGGGACGAGGGTGAGGATCATAGCGTGTATAGAGGTCGCCGACGAAGGTAAAGTCCACATCACCGCCCGACTCGGCGACAAACGCCAGCGCCGAGGGTGCGTCGTCTCTTACGATCAGCGAGCGGTCTACACCGTTGGCCTCGAGGTGTTCTAAAATCGCTTCACCGAAGAGGTCGCGCGACACTTGTGAGGCGAGAGCCACCGGGGTGCCCAGCCGCGCCACCGCCAGACTCACGTTGAGCGGACTGCCGCCGACAAAACCCTGAAACGCCAATGGGCCGGTCGCCTTAAAATCAATCAGAGCTTCACCGAAACAGACGATGTTCATAGCTTGAGAGAGATAACTGTAGTAGGGTTGGTCATCGTAAGCGCAGCCTACCGCAAACTATCTTCTCTGAAAAGTCAGGCCAGCGCGTCACTATTTTGCTCAGACCCTATCTCAAGTAAGGTTGTAACGGGGCGGCCGAAGCCGTTTTAACGTTCGGAGAGCGCAGGATTGCGTTCAGCGGCCTGGGGCAGGGTGCGGCGGCGTGGTGGCGGCAGCGTGCCGAGCCTTAGCCTGTGCTGAACCGGCGCAGGGTGCGTCACGCTCGTTTGGGCCGGAGTACGGTCACAGACCGCTTCGTAAGCGTCCAAGGTTTTTAGCGCGATAGTGTCCCAACTCAGGTCGCTCAGCGTAAGCGCGGGGCGCGGTTCGGCGGCCCACTCGAGGGCGTGGCGGAGCGTCTCAGCGGTCAGGTCGCCCTGAAACGTCTTGACCCATTTGTGTCCGGCGTACCGCTGCAGGTCACTCATCGCGCCACGCGCCGGGACGAGCGCCGGGACGTCAAACGAAAGCGAAAGCACCGCGCTCGACGAATTGAGAATGTCTTTGTAAGGTAGCGCCATCAGGTTGCTCGCACGCAGATAAAGCTGCAGGTCGTCGTCGGGGACGAACTCGAGCACGAGTTTTACCCGTGGGTCGTCGCCCGCCGCGTCCCGGAGTTCGTCCCGGAGCCACGCGTCTTTAGTGCGCCCGACGATCAAGAGGGCGAGGTCACCCTCGGGAAGTTGCCGGAAGGTGCGGACGAGGTGAGGGACATTTTTATACGCGCGGATATGACCGGTAAAACTGACCACGCGGGCGCTCTGCGAAAGGCCCAGCGCCCGCCGCGCTGAAGCCGGTGTGACGGTGTCTTGATAGTAGCCCCGGTAGTGACCGAGTGGCACGATAAAAGACGGGAGCTTTTTAAGCTGCGGAAACCGCGCTTCGGCCAGCTCGCGTCCGTCCGGGCTCAGCGCAATCCAGCCGTCTAGGAGCCGCGTAAACTGCCGCCAGAAGTGAGGCTCGAGGTGAGGGTGCCTGCCTTCATGCTGCTTTAAGTTGTGCGCCGTCCAGATGATTTTAGTGCCGCGCATCCTGGCCGCGTGCATCTCGGTTAAAAGCCGGGTCGCCTGCGCACCGGCCCAAAAAGGATTGGGGTCGATCAGCCGGTTTTCGGGCCAGTGCATGTGCCATACATCGAAAGACTTTTTAACCGGTGCATAAGCTGAAAAGTCGGTCACGTCCACGTCCAGCTGCTCTAGGTGTGTATAAAGCTGCGTAATGTACGGTTGCTGAACGTAGTGAAGGCCGGGCCAGGCGAGAACGCGCATATCTGAAGATACTACACGATGTAAATAATTCACGTGACGACTGACTACAGTGATTTGTAAAAAACTTCCTATCGTAGCCTCAGCGTGTGTGCTAACTTCCCGTCGGCAAGTTGAACCAGCTTGACAACGCTGAAGAACGCGCCGCCTAAACTTCAAAAAAGTCATTCGCTTACCGGGGCGTAACCTTTGCTTTAAGCTTTTTACGGTCTACGCGCACTCACTGGAGCTCTGAGCGGCAGGAAATGACCGCTAACTGCCCCGCTGAAGAGCCCAAGCTCCGCTCAGTCGCCTTGGACCCGTGGTACCGAGGTACGCTGAGCTGCGCCGTCTTGATGCTGATACTGCAGTTCGTAGAGCTTACGGTAGTAACCGCCCTGCGCTAAGAGTTCAAAATGGTTGCCCTGCTCGAGTAACTGCCCTTTTTTCATCACCATAATCCGGTCAACGTTTTGAATGGTAGACAAGCGGTGCGCGATGATGATGCTCGTGCGGCCCTGCATGAGTTTTTCTAACGCGTCTTGAATCAGTTCTTCGGTCTCGGTGTCAACGTTGGCGGTCGCCTCGTCTAACACCAGCAAAATATCCGGGTTTTGTACCAAAGCCCTAGCAAAGGCGATGAGCTGCTTTTGCCCGGTGGAAAAACCCGCGCCGCGCTCACGTACCGGCGTGTCGTAGCCTTGCGGTAAACGTTCGATAAAGCTGTGTGCGTTGACGAACTTGGCGGCTTCGGTCACGCGCTCTAAGGAGATACTCGGGTCGTTTAAGGTGATGTTGCTGCGCACCGTGCCACTAAATAAAAACGGGTCTTGCAAGACGATGCCGACGTGCCGCCGAAGCTCGATCTGGTCATAGTCTTTGACATCTTTACCGTCTAACAGGATGCGGCCCCGCTGCACGTCGTAAAACCGGCTCACGAGGCTGATGATGGTGGTTTTGCCTGCGCCAGTATGCCCGACAAACGCCACCGACTCCCCCGGTTGGATCGTAAAGTCGAGGTCGCGCAGCACCCACTCGTCCTCGTTATAAGCGAACGAGACATGATCAAAGGTCACCTCACCGCGAAAGCCGGATTCAAAGGTGTCGGCGTCTAACTCGGACATAATCTCTTCAGGCGTGTCTAAAAGCCCAAAAATCCGCTCCGCCGAGGCGGTTGCCGCCTGCAAGATGTTAAAGCGGTCACTCAAATTTTGAATCGGGCGGAAAAAATCTTGTGAATACTGCAAAAAGGCGGTCAACAGGCCGATGGTAATCACGCCGCCCGCACCTGGAGCCGTGCCGGTCAGCTGCGCCGTACCGTAGTAAAGAATCAGCGAGACCGAGACCGCACTGGTCAGCTGCACCACCGGAAAAAAGAGGCTGAACCAACGGACCTGTTCGGCGTAGGCGTCGAGCAGGTCCAGGTTAATACGGTCGAACTCGCGCTCGTTACGCCGTTCACGGTTAAAGAGCTGCACCGTTTTCATCCCCGAGAGGTTTTCAGACAAGTAGGCGTTTGACTTCGAGGTGCGCAGCCGCACAGCCCGGAACGCGTCGCGGATGCGGCTACGGACGTAGTTGAGGACGAAATACAACACGGGCATCACTGCGAGCGTAATCAGCGCAAGCTGCCAGTTGATGGTAAACATATAGACCATTAGACCGACTAACAACCCAACGTCGGCGATAATGCCGACCACGCCGTCTACCACGGCTTGCTGGATCGCCTCGATGTCGCTCGTGACTCTCGTAATCAGGCGTCCGACCGGGGTACGGTCGAAAAAACCCATGTGGAGCCGCTGCACTTTGCTAAAAATCTCGCTGCGAATATCAAAAATCACGTGTTGACCGAGCCAGTTGACCAGGTAGGTGTAGCCGTAGCGCAGGGCGAAATTGAGCACCCTAAGGCCCATATAGACGAGGACCAGCGTTACCACACCGCTGTAGCGGGCGCTTTCACTGAGGGCAGTATAGGGCGCGTTTACCGGTTTGAGATACCGGTCAATTCCCAGGGTAATCAGGTAAGGAAACACCGGAACGACGGCGCTATAGATAAGAAGCAGCGCGATGGCCCCAAAGACGTGCGTGCGGTAAGGGCGTAAGTAGCGCAAAAGCCGCCTCGAGATACCCCCACTCAGGCCCCGATCAACCGCTTCACCCTCTTCGTCAAAACGTCCTTCGCGCCGGAGCGCCTTAACCTTACCTGCCCGCGTTTGCCGCGCCTGCCGTTTGGCTTCTCTAATGTCGTAGTGGTCTATGTTCTGCACTGTTACGTTCTGCGCTGTATTGTTGTTCTGCACTGTATCCACCGTCACCTCATTACGCGGCATCTAAAGACGCCTCGAGCTGTTGCCTCTCATTGATGTCGGCGTACCAGCCGCCCGCTGCGACGAGTTCGGCGTGTGACCCCTTCTCGACCACCCGGCCCTCGTCTAACACCAAGATAAAGTCGGTGCCTTCAAACGCCGTCACGCGGTGCCCGACGATCAGGCTGGTGCGTCCCTTCGTGACGTGCTCGAGGTTGTCCAAAATCAGCGCCTCGGTTTGCGTGTCCACAGCCGATAAAGCGTCGTCTAAGATTAAAATACTCGGCTCGCGAACAATCGCCCTGGCCATCGCCGTGCGCTGCCTTTGTCCCCCCGAAAGCGTCACGCCGCGCTCCCCCAGTGAGGTGTCGTACCCTTGCGGAAAGTCTTCCACGTCACCGGCAAGCTGAACCAACTGCGCCACCCGCTGCGCGTGCGCCCGCGTGTCTTCCGGCGTTTCTTCAGGTACGCCGTAGGTGATATTTTCAGCAATTGTGTCGGAAAATAAAAACGGCTCTTGCGGGACCAAACCGATATTTTCACGTAAAACCTCGACCGGGTAACGTTTGATATTGACGCCGTCAATCAGAACTTCGCCCTCGTCCGGGTCAATCAACCGAGTAATCAGGTTGACGACCAGCGTTTTGCCCGACCCCGTATGACCGGTCAAGCCGACCTTGGCCCCCGCCGGAATCTTAAAGCTTACGTTGTCTAGCGCAGCCACCTCACCAAACCGAACGGTGACGTTCCTAAACTCGACGGCTCCCCGCACCGTTTTCAAGCTAAAATCGGTGTCGGCGTTGTCCATCACACTTGGCTGAGCGTCTAAAATCTCCCGAAGTCTTCCCCACGAGGTAAAGCCGCGCTGCGCCATCGACGCAATCCAACCGAGCGCCAAAATCGGCCACTGTATCTGCAAAAATAAAAACAAAAAGTCGATAAAGCCGCCGATGTTAAAGGTGCCGGTAAGAATTGCCCGGCCACCAAAGAGTAGCAGTACCGACACGGTGAGGCCGAACAGCATTTCCATGAGCGGAAAAAGCGGCCCGTCGGCTTTGGTCAGCGACAAATTACGGCGAATAAACTCGTTATTGAGTGCGCCGAAGCGTTCAGTTTCACGGGCCTCGATGCCGAAGCCCTTGACGACCCGGATGCCACTAAAGTTTTCTTGCGCCATCGCCGACACGTCCGAAAGCTGCGCCTGCACCGCTTCGTAGCGCCGGATCACAACGCGGAGCAAGATAAAAAAGCTGAGCGTAATCAGCGGCACGATAATGAGCGTCAGCAACGCCAGATTCGCGTCCAGGGCGAACATCCGCCAGAAGGTAAAACTGAGGAGTAGAAGTGTGTTGAGGCCCTGAAAAATCCCGACGCCGATAAACTGCCGTACGGCGTTTAGGTCCGCAGTCAGCCGCGCCATCAGGTCGCCGACGCGGGTGTCGTCGTAATAGTCGGTGCCCAGACGGGTAAAGTGCGCGAAGAGGTCGCGGCGGATATCGAATTGAATCTCCCACGAGGCGTTAAGCATCAAGCGGCGCACAACGATCATAGCGATTGACGCGACAACCGCCAGCCCCAAAACCGCAAAAACGTAAATCCAAACCGACCCGACCGGTGGATTTTGCAGGCGGGTATAAACCTCAGAAAGTGAACCGGCTCCAGCAAAAATCGCGTGGATAAAAGCCCAGGGTGTGCTGAGCGTAACGTTGCCCGCTTCAAATGCGGCGGCGGCAGCGCCGATGACACGCGGCGTTTGCACAAACGCGGCGCTGTAAATGACGAGCATCACCGCGCCGAGCGAAAACGCGACCGGATAACGGCGGACGTAATGAAAAAGGTCTTTTAAGGTCTGCACAGCGGCCCTCCTGCAAGCAAGACCTAAGCTAACACAACCTCCAAAATGAGAGTTGTTTCGCCCTTACATGTGGTCTAAAGCTGGTCTATAAGGTGAATGTACTGAGATTGTGGTTTTGTGCGAGGTAGGGAGCGAGAAGTAGAAAGTAAGATTTTATTGACCTTCTAAGTTTAGCGAAAGTCATGGAGTACGGAGGAGTAGAGATTAAGAAGCAAGAAAATAGCAGCCGAACAGCGAAGCTGGCGTTTTTCACTTGCTTGAAGCTTGGTACAAAAGCAAACGTCAACCCAACCTACTAAAGTATCGGTCACAGCTTGATGATGTGTGACGATCTGAACAGGCGTCAAGCTAGTGCTAGATGGGCTCAGGGTAAAACCCTAGCCACCAAAAACTTGAGGTAGCGCCCTTCAGGGAATCCTGCCGGAACCGGATGGTCAGGAGCGTGGCCTGCTTCGTGAATAACTTGGGCGCGGACTCCCGCGTAAGCGGCTGCCTCACCTAAAACGCGGCGAAAGTCCTCGGGTGAGACCTGCGCGGTGCAGCTCGCGGTGGCTAAAAAACCGCCCGGTGAAACGCAGCGCAGCGCCTGCGCGTTGAGTTTGCCGTAGGCGCGGAGCGCCGCGAACCGGCTTTTTTTGTTACGGGCCAGCGTGGGCGGGTCGAGCACCACCACGTCGAATTTTTCTTTGCGCTTTGTATATTCAGTAAGCAGCGAAAACACGTCGGTACTTAAAAACGTATGGGCGTCCGGGTTGAAACCGTTGAGGGCAAAGTTGCGTTTGGCGTCTTCGGTCGCGGCCGGGGCGATATCTACACTCGTCACGTGCGCCGCCCCACCCCGGAGCGCGTAGAGCGAAAACGCGCCGGTATAGCTGAACAAATTAAGCACACGCTTGCCCGCCGCAAACCGGGAAAGTGTCTGCCGGTTGTCGCGGTGGTCTAAAAAAAGGCCGGTTTTCTGCCCGTCGTAAAGGTTGGCGAGAAGCTTGATTCCGTTTTCCTGAACCGTGACTTCAGGCGGCGGCAGTTGGCCCCACAAGGCGCGTGTTTCGCCGGAATCCCTCGAGACCACCCCGCGCAACTTGAGTGACGCACCTACAGCTTTGGCAACTTCGGGTACGAGCGCCGCCACACTTTCCGAATAGCTTTTTAGGACGGCAAACCGTTCGTAGCGGTCAACCGTAAGCCCCGGTAAAAAGTCGCCTTCGCCGTACACGAGGCGGCAAGTGTTGGTCTCCGCACCGATAGTCTGTGTGCGCAGCGTCAAGGCGTCTCTTACTCGGTTTTCAATCCACTTGCCCCCTAGCGGCTCACTCCCCAAAAGCCGCACCGCAATCTGCCCCTCGGCGTCAAAAAGTCCGTAAGCCTCGGCGCTACCGGCTCTGACCCTTACCCAGTCACCCGTTTGTAACGTGTGTTTAGACAAATGATTGCGGTAAACCCACGGATGACCCGACTTTAAGGCGGTTTCTAAGCCGGGGTCTAAGATGAGGACTGCTGAGCTAAGGGGCACTGTTAGAAGTGGGGCCACTCCTCAGCTTAACGAATCGCCAGCCGCTAGTAGTCGGTCCGGTTGACGTACCCGCTTGAGCCCCCGTACGAGACGATCTGCCCCGCACCCGCGACGACCACCGCGTTTTCCGGTATATCTTTAACCACCACACAGTTCACGCCAATCGCTGCATGATCCCCGACTTTTACCCCGCCGATAATTTTGGCACCCGGTCCGATAAAGACGTTATCTCCAATTTGCGGCGTTCCCTGACGCGCACCCCGGTTCGACTGCCCAATGGTTACGCCGTTACCGAGGTTGCAGTTTTTACCGATCACAGCGCGGCTATTGATGACAATATCGCCGAGATGCTCCAAAAAGAGCCCCGGTCCAATCTTGGTCGTGGGCGGAATCCAAACCCCGTGCTTGTGCTGATAGTGATGGTAAACAGTCCGTACTAAGGGATAGAGGGTACGGCGCAGTACCGGACGCGCTCGGCAAAAGCTCGTCGTGCGGAGCCAAAACATATGCTTAAAACCCATATCGGTGGCGAGCGCCTTGACAAAAACGTTGAACCCTGAAGCTCCGGTTTTGCGGTAAAGGTCGGCACGTACCAGCTGCCGGTAAGCAGAAAAGCTCGGGGCGGCTGAGCTGGCTGCTCGAGCGGTGCCCGGCTGAACAGTTTTAGGTTCGGGCGTAGGAAGTAGGGGGGTACTATACCCTAGACCATGCCCATATCTACCCCGAGGTACCTGCAACTGCGGGGCTGCGGGGTGAGTTTCACCTGCTTGTACTTTAGCCATACCGTTACCTTAGCAACTCGAGACTTTTTTTACAAAAAAGCTGTCACACTATCCTCGGTTCAGCCGTGAAGTGCAATTTTACACATGAGTCTCTGGTACCGGTCCTCTGTACTGGGCTTATGCAAACTTTACGCGTCAGCTTTGCAGCTCAGCCCGGTTGTCAGCTAACTGTTTGGCCTGCGCTAAAACCGCGTCGAACATCGCCGGCGTCAGTTTGCCCGTGTTGGTATTTTGCAAACTCACGTGGTAGCTGTCGAGCAGCGGCAACACACCCTTGCCAAACGTATGCAGCGCACCGTGAGAAAATTTGTAGGCGACTTTGGTCAATTGGTAACCTTGACGTTGCAACAGCTCAAGGTAACTGTTATGGGCAATTTTGCCAAGTGCCAAGACCACCCTAAGCTCCGGCAACCCCGCAAAATCTCGTTCCAACCAGCTCTGACAGTTTGCTAGCTCGCCTCTAGTCGGCTTGTTACCGGGCGGCGCACAGCGGGCGGCTGCGCTGATAAACACATCTTTAAGCGTCAGACCGTCGTCTAAGCTTTGTGCCAGAGGCTGATTTGCCAAACCGACGCGGTAAAGCGCCGGATAGAGAAACCCCCCCGAGCCGTCGCCGGTAAACATCCGGCCTGTCCGGTTTGAACCGTGCGCACCGGGGGCGAGACCTAAGAGCAAAATACGCGCGTCCGGGTCACCGAAGCCGGGAACCGGACGACCCCAGTACGGTTCATTTCGGTAGCTGCGGCGTTTTTCCCTTGCAACGGTTTCGCGGTGGGCAACCAGCCTCGGGCAACGGGTACAGGTCAGCAGCGCGTCCGGGGCCGGGTCGTAGCTTTTAGCCTTAGCCAAGCCCCAACCCGGTTTTCAACCTTGCCAACGCCTCGTCTACAATCGCTGCTGAAGTTGCAAAGTTAAGCCGTGCAAAGCCCGCTCCGCCGGGGCCGTAAGGCGGCCCTTCGTTGAGCCCGACGCCGCACGCTAAGAGTTTCTCGTATAAACCGTCACCTAAGCCTAGACTGCTGAGCTCGAGCCACGCCAGATACGTTCCTTCCGGCGCTGCGTAACGACCGTCCGGCAAGTAGGTCTCAGCAAACTTCGTCACCCGGTTACGGTTACTCTGCAAATACTCCAAAGCGCCCGACAGCCACGCGCCGCCCCCCTTATAGGCCGCCTTCGCCGCTGTTTGCGCCATCACGTTGGGCGGCGTGACGAGCCCCGCACCCACCCGTTTGAGTCGGTCACGAAGCGCCGCGTTTTGCGTGATGACAAAGCCGACCTTAAGCCCCGCGATATTAAATGTCTTCGTCGGTCCCAACAGCGTCACCGTGCGCTCTGCAATTTCATCACTCAGCGACGCAAAGGGAATGTGCTGCTGACCGGGATAGACGAGGTCGCTGTGCAGTTCATCCGAAACAACCCATAAGCGGTGACGGAGGACGATCTCAGCTAGCGCCTCGAGTTCACTCCGCTCGAACACGCGCCCGGTTGGATTGTGCGGGTTGCAGATCATCAGCAGGCGGGTTTCGGGCGTAATAGCCTCTTCCAAGCCCGCTAAATCCATCTCCCAACGCGACCCCGACCAGACCAGCGGGCTGTACTGCGCCGTCCGTCCGGTGTCGTTCACCGCCGAGATAAAGGGCGGATAGATGGGCGTTTGTAAGAGCACCCCTTCGCCCGCCGACGCGCACGCCAGCGCACCCAGATAAAGCCCCGGTACGATGCCGTGAACCGGCATGATGTCGTCCTCTTGAACCTGCCAGCCGTGCCGCTCACTCAGCCACATGGCGAGCGCCTCACGCAATCCCGGCTCACCCGTCGCGTAACCCGTCGGATAGCCTAAATTGCCACCCCGGGCGCGTTCAGCCAACGCCTGTGTAATCACGTCGGCGGGTGGGAAATCCATGTCGGCCACCCAGAGCGGCAACACGTCACCCTCATAATGCGTCCACTTCATACAGTTTTTTTCACGCATCGCCTTTATGGTCACGTCAAAAGAGGTCATGAGCATAAGTGTAACAGCCGCTAGACTGCCCTTATGAAACTTCACGTGAACGTGCCCGAGTGGGCCGCCGCCATCGTCTCCGACCTGACCGATATGGACCGGAATCCGCACCCGGTAGACGCCCGTAAAGTCTCGAGCTTCGCTCTCGAGTTACCCGACGACGTGTATTTCGAGTACGCCTTTTTAGACGAAGCAAGCAAGATGCGTGCCGATCCCGAGCGCGAAGAACGCGCCGACAACCCCTGGTATAAAGAAGTCAGGGCCGTTTACGGCCCTGAGTATTACCCCAATCCTTACGCCGACCCTGATGAGCTGCCGACCGGGGAGACGAAGAGATTGAGGCTCGAGTCCCGCCACCTAAATCAGACCAAACGTGTCAGTATCTACACGCCTAAAGGTTACGAAGACGAGCCCTTACCCACTGTTTACGTGCAAGACGGCGTGGCGCTGTACCGCTACGTCAAACTGCACCTGATCTTAGAAAACCTGTTGCGGGACGGCCTGGTACGTCCGGCGCAGCTGGTATTTCTCGAGCCCACCGACCGCACGCAAGAGTACGGCTTTAACGACCTCTATCAAAAATTTGTTTTAGAGGAAGCCCTTCTGGAAGTTGAGCAAACTGTTGCTGTCACGGACGAGCGAATTGCGTTAGGTGCAAGCTTAGGTGGCCTTGCCAGTGTGCTTTTAGCTCTAAATGACCCCAACTTATTTCGCGCCGTGGTGACGTTTTCGGGGGCCTTTTTGGGCTCCCCGGATGACAGAGACTTTTACCGCAGCGAGCAGTCGTGGGTGCTGGATGAGCTTAAGAAACGGGACACGTTGCCGCTGCGTTTTTACACCGAAGTCGGAACCCTGGAGTGGCTTACGGACATCAACCGTAAAGTGGCTCGAGTCCTAGACGAAAGAGGCTATGAACACGTTTACGCCGAGCGCAGTGCGGGGCACAACTGGACGAACTGGAAAAACGGCTTTCAGGGAGCGTTGACGTTTGCGTTAGCCGTAAAATAAATTGATGGGCGAAGTTGTGCTGACAATCCACGATGACCTGAAACTCGTCCGGCAGCTTGTATTAGGCGGTTTGGGTGACGCTCCGGCAAGGGTGTACTTATTCGGCTCACGCGCCACCGGAAACGCTCGCCCCGCCTCGGATATTGACGTGGCGGTGTGGCCCCTCGCTGAGTTGCCGGTTGGGACACTCGCACTCATCCGTGAAGCCTTAGAAGAAAGTCTGATTCCGTTCACCGTAGACCTTGTAGATTTATGCAATACCGATGACGCGTTTCGGGCTCGAGTCCTGGCCGAAGGGATAGCGTGGCACGAACCCAAGAACGCTTAGCCGTTGCCCGTAAAGCACTCGGGACATTGCAAACACTGCTGCTTACAGACGTGACAGATGTCGTCAGAGACGCAGCGATTCAGCGGTTTGAGTACAGCTTTGAAGCGACCTGGAAGGTGGCGCAGGCATATTTATCTGAAGTCGAGGGGTTGGGGGCCGCGTCACCTCGAGCAACGATTCGCGCGTCTCTCGAAGTTGGCATGCTGGACGAAACCGCCACCCGCCTTGCCCTCAAAATGGTTGACGACCGTTTGAGCGTTCACACCTATAACGAAGCGTTGGCTGAAGCAATTTTTGACCGACTCGGCGAACACGCACAGGTGATGGCGGTGTGGCTTGACGTGATGGAACACAATGTTGAGGAATCCTAGTTATCTTTCTTTCGTACAGCCTAAGACCTCTTCACCGCGCTAAACTAAGCTTATGACGCAAACCTTAAAAGCTCGAGGCTCTCCCCGAACCGCTGCAAAAAGAGGTTGAGGACTTCGTTGACTCTTTGCTGTCCAAACGTGCCGCAGCGCAGCCAAAAGGGGTTTCTTTTTCTTGGGCCGGGGGTTTGCGCGATTTGAAGGACGGAACGACTTCTGTTGATTTGCAGCATCAGGCTTCGGAGTGGCGCTAGGTGGTTCCAAAAAAAGACGCGCTCTATAACGAAAACTCTCGAGCTTGATATGGGACGCTATGACGAGCTGCTCTTTCAAGTGCTTAGAGGTACTTCAGACGCCAACATCACGTTTAGAGACCTAATCACCTGCTCAGCTACCTAGGATTTGGCGAGAGGGTACGCGGTAGCCACCATATTTTTAGACGCGCAGGTGTCGAAGAACGTATCAACTTGCAACGAGACGGCAGCCAAGCTAAGCCGTATCAGGTGAAGCAGGTTCGCGCCGTTATTGTTAAGTACGGTTTAGGAGGAGACGATGCTGAAGTATGAAGTCATCATTTTTTGGAGCAATGACGATGACGCCTTTATCGCCGAGGTTCCTGAACTGCCGGGGTGCGCGGCTCACGGTGACACGCCCGAAGCTGCGCTGAGCCAAGCGCAAGAAGCGATGCAGCTCTCCCTCGAGACCGCCCAAGGATTCGGCGATCCTATCCCGGAGCCCAAAGGCCGCCGCTTGCTGTTCGCTTAATGTCTCTGCAACTCATCAGTCAGTACCAAGCGAAGCTCGAGCGTCTCATCGCTTACGGCGGTTCCCGCACTAAAAACCTCCGTGCCGAAGAAATATAGGCACGGAAGAAACAACACTTTGTGCAGATAATATCAGTACGTTCCAGAGGCTGTAGCAATAACGTAAGCGCCTGACGACGAAGTTTCTTTGTAGATATTGCCCCGCTTGTAGATGCGAACGGTCACTTCGCCCCGATTACACTGATTTTGTGCGCTGATGTACAAGAAGGTGCCTCTACGAACGCCGCTCTCAACGGTGTAGACATAGCCGTTACCAAAGTCGCGCTGAGCGGTTCCGCCGTCTGCTGTGGCGTAGGTTGTCAAAACGCGCCCACAATCTGAGTTGACCCAATATCGCAAGGCTGCTTCTTGAGGCTCCGGTGGTTTGGGGTCTTGTACCATTATCTTTACACTCGCGTCATCACTCCCGTCGGTATTGGTCGCCGTGAGCGTGTAAGTTGTAGATTTTCCTGGTTTAACCGCGACATCCGAGCCTGTCACTTTGCCTACATCAGGAGAGATGCTCAAGGTATCTGCATCATCAACATTCCAGCTCAAGGTAACTGAGTCGCCGGTTTCGATTGACCCCAAGCTCGCCGTGAAGCTGTTGATGACGGGAGGCTTTAAGACAGGCTCTGGGTCAGTAGGTGGAGTCGGCGGTGTCGGGTCGTTCGGCGGGGTGGGCTCAGTTGGAGGGGTTGGCGTTGTTGGCGGTTCAACCGGTGCCGGTTGTAAGGCCCTTGCTTCACCCATGCGAGTCGCTAAGATATAACCTTCTATAAATGCATCTGAGCTGTCCAGCATCTCGCCGGACCCCTCGATGACTTGTCTACCTTGCGAATCTGTAGCGGCCATATTGTCCGTATCGTCGCCGGTAAAGAACAATTCACCATCAAGTATGGACACTGATAGTGCCACTCTGCCGGAGCTATATTTGAAGTCTCCAATAAGACCAAAACCTTTTGTGGTAGCGCCACTGACGTAATCGCATACGGTACTGCTTTGGCAGACTATTGCCAAGCCAGCTCCCCGAGTAATCCCATCGGAAGTCACCTCACGGGTGATGTTAAGTGCATAGGTGGAAACCTCACCACTTGCGCTCGAGACAAAAGAAACACGCCACTCGCCTGCAAACGGTATGGCGTTAGGATCGTTGGGTGTTTCCGAGGGTGAGCTGGTTGGCGGCTCTTCTGGTGGTGTGGGTATATCAGTCTGACTGCCGCACGCGGCGAGTAAAAAAACGAAGGCCAAGGGCAAAACTCGTCTCATCAGTCTCCTCTTATACTGTTCCAAAATTTGGAACGGCAAAACCTGCGCCACTACATCCCCGTTGTTAGTATCCGCAGGGAAATAATACCTTATGAGTGGTAGCTGGCGTAAAGATGAGTTGGCGTGGAATCAAAGGTTACTTGAGCTGCATCTGAACTTTGAAACGGTAGAGCCGTATCCGCTTCACAGAACTGATTTGCCGAACGTCAAAAATCCTAAGGCGAAACTCAAAGCAGACAAGGCGGCGGGTGACATCATCCTTGATACTCAGACGACGCTTTCCGGGGTTCCGGCGGCGGCGTGGGATTATAAGTTGAGGAGTAGGTCGGGGCTCGAGTGGGTTCTGGAGCGGTACAAAGAGCGGGTCCCGAAGGAAGGCCATAGGCATACGCCGAAAGATAAAACGGTGGCGGAGCGGTTTAATACCTACCGGTTTGCGGACTATAAAGAGGAGGTGATTTTGCTTTTACGGCGGGTGTGTGCGGTGAGTGTGGCAACTGAGAAAATTGTAGGGGAGATGGCGAGCGTAAACGAGTAAACTAACTTTATGCCGCTAAAGTTGGACAAAAAAGCAATAACGGATTTTTTGAGGGCGCATCAGAGTGAACTGCGTGGTTTGGGCGTCTCACGTTTAGGTTTGTTCGGTTCGTTCGTAAGGGATGAAGCAACATCGGAAAGTGATGTAGATATTCTCGTTGAATTTGAGGCGGGCAAAAAGAGCTTTGCGGCGTTTATAGAGTTGGCGTTTTGGCTCGAGGACGCCCTGCAGCGACCTGTCGAACTCGTGACACCTGAATCGCTGAGTCCTTATCTGGCACCTCATATTTTGCCTACGGTTGAGTATGTGTTTGAATCTCAAGACGTTATCCTTCACCGTCTCAGGGCGCGTTATCAAGATATTTCGGGCAGCTTGGCAACTGAGCTTTTAGCAGAGCGACGTGTTGAGGCGGGGCTCGAGCACAAATAAACCCGTCTCACCCTAACTTTCTACTCGGGCGTGAGCTACCATAAGCCTATGGACAATTCCGACAACACCATAGACAACATCTTTGAGAACCGCGACTACCGCACCGAGAAAGACACAATGGGCGAAATCCGGGTCCCAGTGGACGTGTACTGGGGCGCACAGACGCAGCGGAGCTTGGAGAACTTCAAAATCGGCGGACAAAAGATGCCCTTAGAGGTCATCCACGCTTTCGCCGTCCTTAAAAAAGCTGCTGCTCTCACCAACGCCGAGCTGGGCGTGTTGCCACAAGACAAAGCCGACATCATCGCCCAAGTCTGTGACGAGATGTTAGCGGGGCAACACGACGAGCAGTTTCCGCTGGTGGTGTGGCAGACGGGCTCAGGCACGCAGTCGAACATGAACGTCAACGAGGTCGTGTCGAACCGGGCGATTGAGCTTTTGGGCGGCGACATCGGGTCACAGACGCCGATTCATCCGAACGACGACGTAAACAGATCACAATCTAGTAATGATACCTTTCCGACAGCCATGTCTATCGCCGCATACACTGCTATCGCCCAAGGGACGCTGCCGGGTGTCCGGGTGTTGCAAAAGACCTTGGCCGACAAAGCCGAAGCGTTTAACGAGATTGTCAAAATCGGCCGCACGCACCTGATGGACGCGACGCCGCTCACGTTGGGCCAAGAGCTGTCGGGCTACGCGGCACAGCTTACGAAGAGCATCCAAGCCGTCGAAAATACGCTGCCGCACCTCGCCGAACTCGCGCTTGGCGGGACGGCGGTCGGGACCGGACTGAACGCACCTGAAGGCTTTGCTGAACGTGTCGCCGAGGTGATTGCCGAACTGACCGGCAAGCCGTTCGTTACCGCCGAAAATAAGTTCGAGGCGCTCTCTGCTCATGACGCGGTGGTCGAGGCGTCGGGTGCCCTCAAGCGGCTCGCTGTCAGCTTGATGCACATTGCCAACAACATGCGTTTGTTAGCCTCCGGGCCGCGCTGCGGTATCGGAGAAATCACCATTCCGGCGAATGAACCGGGCAGCTCGATTATGCCCGGAAAGGTCAACCCGACGCAGGCCGAAGCCATGACGATGGTCTGTGCTCAGGCGATTGGCTGTGACGCGGCGATTACGGTAGCCGGAACGCACGGGCACTTTCAGCTCAACGTCTTTAAGCCGGTGATGATCTATAACCTCTTGCTGTCGGCGCAGCTTTTAGGTGACGCCTGCCGCTCGTTTAACGATAACTGTGCGGTCGGGATTGAGCCCAACGAAACCCGGATTCGTGAACACCTCAACAATTCGCTGATGCTGGTGACGGCGCTCAACACCCATATCGGCTACTACAAAGCCGCGCAGATTGCCAAAACCGCGCACGCAGAGAACTTGACCTTAAAAGAGGCGGCGGTCAAGTTGGGACACCTGTCTGAAGCGGAGTTTGACGAGTTGGTGGTGCCGGAGAAAATGGTCTAGCATGATCGAACTGCTACCGATGACGAAGGACGAGTTTGAGGGGTATTTAGCCGGAGCGATAAAAAACTACGCCGACGAAAAGGTCAAGGCGGGCAATTGGCCTGCTGAAGGTGCGCTCGAGAGCTCAGAACGCGACTATCTCAGCTTGCTTCCTAAAGGCGTCGCCTCAAAAGACCAGCACCTGTTTTCGCTTAAAGATACAGCGACCGGTCAAAACGCCGGGATGATCTGGTTTGCGGTTCGAGAACAAGCTGGACAGCAAACCGCCTTTATCTACGACTTTTCTGTTGACGAAGCGTTTCGGGGAAAAGGTTATGGCCAGGGGGCGCTGAGGGGCCTCGAGCAAAAAGTTAAAGCTCTAGGCGTTACGTCTATTTCGCTGCATGTGTTTGGTCATAACCGCGCGGCCTGGGCGCTTTACGAAAAGCTTGGTTACGAAGTCACCAACGTCAATATGACCAAGCGGATAGGAGCAATAAGTACCGAGTGACGAGGCTTTAAGCTTTTACTCATTGCTCACCACTTTACTTCCTCTGATCAATCCGCTCGGCGTCTTGCGGAATATCACGGAGTTCGGCGGGGTCTAGGCCGGTGTCGAGCTGGTAGTCTTGAAACTTGAGCTCGGCCAAAGAGTCGCCGCTGCGCTGGACAAAGGTCATCGTTTCAGGGAGCCACTGATTATCTAAAATCGTCGCGTTCACGTAGCCGATGTTGGCCCCTTTGTCGAGGTTGTCAAAACGCAGATTATAAACCGGGCCGTCCGGTGAGTCTTTGTAGCCCTTGACGGTCGCTTTCCAGTTGTCCGAGCTAAAAAAGTTGCCTAAGTCGGGGGTCAAGTTGATACTGCCCTGCGCCGCATCCTGAGGCAACAGGCCGCCCAAAGCCTCGGGATCGTTCGCATTTAGAATGGTGATCTGGTTGGTGACGAAAAGATAGTTGTAAACCGTTCTACCGTCTACGATGATAAAGTTGTCGGCTAGCGCGTCGGGTTGGTTAAAGTAGGCTCTGGCAAGCTCTTGGCCGGGGATAAACTGAATGTCAACATCAAGTGTGATCTTTTGCCCATCGGTATCAAAGAGCGTCCCGGTCAAACGGAAGCTGGCGTCCTGGAGCGAGTTGCTCTTCGCCTCGAGCTTTCCTAAAACTTCGTTGGCGCTCAGGTTCTGGGCGAAGGCGAAAGGTACGAGTAGGGTTAGGGTTAAAATCCACTTCATCAGGGTCTCCTCGAGGGTTGGCTATGGACGGTTGGGTGGTTGCGCACTGCTCTACACTACCGCACACGCATAGGTCAAAGAGGTATGGCTCACGCCGCTAAAGCTTAGATGAGCTTACGTTAAAGAGGTGCTAAACGCCTCTGCGCAGCGACATGAAGGTGCGTTTAGGACCTGCACACGCGAGCTTTTGCAATCGGTGTGCTAGCCTCACGTCGTCAATGTTTAAGGGTAAGCTGCAATAAAGTAAGAACTTGACACGAATATGAGAGGAGAAAAGATGCGTACTTTAGCCTTTTTGGGGTTGATAGGACTGTTGCCGGTCGTGCAGGCGCAGGGGGCGGTACTGAGCCCCGAAGCGATTGTCGTCAATCCGGTACCGGCTTATGAAGTTCAGGTGTCCACGCAAGACCTTGACGGCAATACGAAGACGAACTTCGCCGTCGGTGAGGCCATCCGCGTAAGTGTAAGGGTTACCGAAGACGCCTACGTGTACCTGTTTGACGTTCGTTCAGACGGTTCGATCAACCAGATTTTACCGAACAGATACGACGCGAACGGTCAAAACAACTTCGTCCGGGCAGACGAGACGAAGTACTTTCCGCCGGAAGGGGCACAGTACAATTTTACGGCTGCGGCACCGGCAGGGGTAGATAAGGTGATCGCAGTCGCGAGTCAGACGCCGCTTGACACGTCAACTTTAGCAACCTTTCAGCAAGACCCGAATTTTGCCTCGAGCAACCTCGGCGAACAAGATTTTGCCGAAGGGCTCTCGGTCATCGTTCGGCCCTTGCCGCAAAACGATTGGGTCACCGACACTGTGCTGGTCTACGTCGGCGGGGCCGAGGCTCCGGCTCAGACGCAGCAAGTCGGTACCATCACCGTAACGTCCGACCCGGTTGGGGCGAGAGTTCTCATTGACGACCTGGCTGTCGGGACGACGCCGCTGCGTTACAGCGTGCTGAGCGGAACCCACCGCGTCCGGGTTGAGGCCGAGGGCTACAGCACCTTTGAGACGAACCTGGACGTGGTCGCGGGTGAAACCAGAGGGGTGCAAACGACGCTGCAAGCAGAACAGCCCGCGCAACCACTGGGTCAAGCCGGGTTTGACAGCACGCCGAGCGGCGCAGAGGTCTATGTTGACGGGCAACTCGTCGGGACGACGCCGATGACTAACGTCCGCCTTACAGCCGGAGAGCATCAGGCACGGTTTGTGCTAGACAGCGTTGGCGAAGATACCATCACCTTTACGGTGAGAGCAGGCAGCTATCAGAATGTCAGCGGGGTTTTGCAAGCTCAGCAGGGGACCTTGGAGCTGACCGGCAACGTCGGCGGGGCGAACGTCTTTATCGACGGGTCGCGTGCCGGAACGATTCCCAACGGTAGCGGCCGCCTCAGTTTTGATAATCTCTCACCGGGCAAGCACGAGATTACGGTGACCGCGCCGGGGTACAGCACCTTCGTCGGCGAGTTTGAGATTTTAGCGGGGCAAGCGACGTCTTTAACGGTGTCACAGAGGAGTCGCTAAGGCCGGTACTGAAGCCTACGCTGAGGTTAGGGCGACGGGAATAGCGAGCGCCGCGTTAGACTAGCCCTCATGTCCGCTTCTGAACGTGCCGCGCTACCTGAGTCCGTCACTGCTGTTGTCCTCGGTGGGGGCGGCGGTGACGCACTGTCTCAGGCAGCGGGGGTCTCAGCCAAAGCCTTGGTGCTGTTTAGGGGTCAACCGCTCGTCTCCTATGTGCTGGGGGCTTTGTGCCAGAGTGCTAAAGTCGAGCGTATTGTCTACGTCGGTGAAGCGACCCCCGCCATTACTGCGCAGACCGCGCAGGTTTTACCCGCCGGAGAAACCTTCATGCAGAGCTTTTCGGTCGGCCTCGAGGCGGCCCTGGCCCTTGCTCCAAGGAGCCTGGTGCTCGTCACGACTGCCGACTTACCGTGGCTCCGCGCGGCAGTTTTAGACGACTTTTTGGCGGCTGCTGCGGGCGCGGCGCTCACTTATCCGGTTGTCCGCAAAGAAACGGCGTTAGCACAGTTTCCCGAACAGCAGCGCACCTTCGTCAAACTCAAAGATGGACGCTTTACCGGCGGCAACCTGATGCTTTTATCACCTGAAATGGTCCCGATTTTGTTGCCTTTTACCGAGCGCGCCTATCAGGGCCGTAAAAATCCGCTGGCGTTAGCAAGGCTTTTCGGCTTCGACTTTATCGTCAAACTAGCCGCCGGACAGCTGAGCCTGCGGGCGATTGAGGCGCGGGCTACGCGTATTTTGGGCTTGCCGGTCAGGGCGCTCGAGACGCCCCACGCCAGCATCGGCGCAGATGTAGACAAACCGGAGCATTTAAGGGAGTAAGGGTGGCCTATTCGGTATCGTTATGGTTTGACGAAGGTGCAGAAAGGCAGATTCAGTTTGTTTGGCAGAGCTTGGCTGATACAGGCGTAGACAAGACGTTTGCAAATGGCCCGATTCGGCCCCATGTCACGCTGGCGCACGGGTTGGAGCTGGACTTTAATCTTTTTGTCGCAACTTTGCGGGAGAGGCTCGAGACTCAACCCACCTTTGACCTGACCTTTACCAGCCTCGGACTGTTCGACTCAGGGATTCTCTATCTGGCGGCGCGGATGACCCAGACGCTCTGGACGCTGCACCGTGATGTGGCGGCGCTAGCAGAGGCGCAAGGAGGGGGCTCGAGCCTCTACTACCGCCCCGACTTTTGGACGCCGCACTGCACGCTCGCCGTAAACTTGACGCCGGAAGCGACCTTAGAAGCTGTGCGTATCTGCCAAAAGGTGACACCCGTTTCTGCCTCAGTCACACGCGTCGGCATCATTGAAAACTCGAGTGAATGGGAGCTTTTAGCCCTGCCCCTGGCTGTAGTCTAAAAGCCCTTCGCGCATCTTGTTGGACACATCGGGGTCATCGTTATACTTTTGTGCAACTTCTTTGATGTCGTAAAAATCCCGAATCTTTTCAAACGGCAGCGTCGTATCGATCCAGCCCCGGCGGTAGAGAAGCCGGTCGGAAAGGCCGGGTAAAACCTGCTCGGGCCGCCACCAACCAAACGAACCGGGCCGCGCGTGGTCGGCGTGGAGGCCCAGCAGATTGGTACAGTTGCGGCTGATGGAGTTGTAAAAGCGGGGCTGCTCGCGCAAGATATTTGCCTCGTGGAATACATTGCGGAGCATCTTCCGGGCTTCGTGGGGGGGCATCGTCAGCGGGTAGAGGTAGACGTTGTGGTCTTGATACACCGCCCGCCGCAAGATGAAGTCGCGTTCGTCGCCGAGCGTATAGATGAGTTCAAAGTTGTTAAACATACCGCGCAAGATGTCGTAGGATTCACCCTCCAAGACCCGCGCTTCGGCTGAAAAAGCCAGATAGTCGCCACTCCCAAACTCGAAACTGACGAAGGTATGGGCGATGGCTTCAATCCGGCTAAACGATTCGACGACGAACCAGACGCGCTTTAGCTTGCTCAGGTCGTACTCGCGGTCGTCCCACCGCCCTACAAACGGGGTTCCCGGCGCACCGTAACGGATATTGCGTACGTCGTGGACGAGCACCTTGTCACCGTCAAAGTCTATTCGGGGCGGACGAACGAGGTCAGTACGCCACGCCCGGTCGTTGGTCGGACGGTTTAAGTTGACTAAAAAAGCGAGAAGTACACCCAAAATAATCAGGTAAAAAATGGCGAGGAACATAAACGCAGTGTACCGGCTAGAAGGTAGGGGAGAACACGCGTGGGGTAGCTGCTTCGCCCTTACACTGCCCTGAGCATAAGGTGCAAAGCTGCAGGCTGGAAACGCTCGAGCGGGTTGTCAAGGTGGCGGGGGCGTCTAGAGCGCAACTAGAGATGAGGAGAGACGTGAATATCGCAGTTTTGCTTCATAGCGGTGCGGGCGGCAGCGGGGTCGTCGCGACCGAAGTCGGGGTCGGGTTGGCGCGGCAGGGCCACACGGTTCACTTTGTGGCGAGCAGCGTCCCCTTTCGCCTGAGCGAGCACGGCCACCCGAACATCTATTTTCATCAAGTTGAGAGCATGTCGTATCCGCTCTTTGACGCGCCCCTGACGACCCTCGCCGAAGCGTCTAAACTCGCTGAGGTCATCGAAGAAAACGGGATTGACATTATCCACGCACACTACGCCATCCCGCACGCGGCAGCAGCCATTCTCGCGCGTGATATGGCGAAGGTGCCGGTGCCCCCGGCGGTCGTTACCACTTTGCACGGCACCGACGTGACGCTCGTCGGGCTCGACCGTGCGTATTTGCGTACGACCCAGTACTCCATTGAGCATTCCGACGCGGTAACAGCGGTCAGTCATTACCTCGCGGGCTACACCTACGCTGAAATGGGCGTGAAGCGTGATATCGCAGTCGTTCCCAACGCAGTAGACAGCGAGCGGTTTACCCCGAACGGGTCGCCGGAGTTGCGTCTGCGGTACGCGCACCCGGAAGAGAAGCTCTTAACGCACGTGTCGAACTTTCGCTCGGTGAAACGCGTTGAAGATGTAGTGCAGGTGTTTGCGGAGGTCTCGAGCGAAACCGGTGCACGCCTTTTAATGATCGGCGACGGTCCCGACCGACCCAAGGCGTTCGAGCTGGCCTCGAAACTCGGGGTTGGTGGGCGCGTGGCGTTTTTGGGGTCGTTTCCGCGGATTGAGAGCATCTTAGCCATCAGCGACCTGTTTTTGTTGCCGAGCAGCGAAGAGTCGTTTGGGCTGGCAGCTTTAGAGGCGATGGCGTCCGGCGTGCCGGTCGTGGCCACCCGGATTGGTGGGATACCAGAAGTTGTCGTGGACGGCAAAACCGGCTATTTGTGCGCTCTGGGCGATACGGCGGGGATGGCGAACGCGGCGCTGACGCTTCTGAAAAACCCTAGCTTACACGAGACGTTTTCGCACGCGGCTCGGGCTCGAGCCGTCGGTGTCTTTAGCGAAGCACACGTGTTGCCGCTCTACCTCGAGACTTACGAACGCGCGATCTCGTCACGGCTCCGCAAATCCTCACCTGAAATTTCACCTGAGACTTCACTGAGCGGCAGATAGGGCGTCGCGTCAAGCCCCATACCCCCTTTAGCCCCTAAACCGGCCTCCAACCGGGCGTGCGCAGCCAGCGCAATCATTGCGCCGTTGTCGGTTGCGAGTGCTAAGGGCGGGACCCGCACGTCAAGCCCGGTCTTTGCAAAACGTTCGCGTAACCTCTTATTGGCCGCCACCCCACCCGCGACGACGAGCGTCTTGTAGCCCGTAGCAGCGGTGGCCCGGAGCGTCGTCTGTACGAGGCTCTCAACGACGATCTGTTCAAAACTTGCTGCCACATCTTCTTTAGGGGCGTCCGGTTGACGTTGTAACAGCACCGACACGGCGGTTTTAAGACCGCTGAATGAAAAATCAAACCCTTTTTGACCTTTGAGCGGCAGCGTAAAAGGAAACGTGTCCGGGTCGCCGGTTTCGGCCAGACGGCCCAGCGCCGCTCCACCCGGATACCCGAGACCCAAAAGCCGCGCGGCTTTGTCAAACGCTTCCCCGGCGGCGTCGTCGCGGCTGCGGCCCAACTCTCGGTAGTCGCCCCACGCCCGCACGTCAAAAAGGCTCGTGTGCCCACCCGACGCGATGAGGCATAAAAACGGTGGTTTGGTGTCTCCTTCAGCAAGGCTCGAGGCAATGTGGCCCTCGAGGTGGTGCACCGGCACGAACGGCAAGCCCCGAGCCCAAGCCAGCCCCTTAGCGTAGGCCAGACCGACCAGCAGTGCCCCGACCAGACCGGGACCGTAGGTCGCCGCGATGTGCGTCACGTCATCCAGCGTCACCTCAGCCTCAGCCAGCGCCTGTTGAAACACAGTATCTATCACCGCCAAGTGCTCACGGCTTGCCTGCTCAGGCATCACGCCGCCGAACGCTGCGTGCAGCGCGGTTTGCGACGCGACCACGTTAGCGATAACGCGGCCACCCCGGACGACGCCGACGCCGGTATCGTCACACGAGGTGTCTATCCCTAAAATGATGCGTTCGTTCACGTGGCCAGCCTAGCATTGACGCCCCTGCAAACCCGTATTGCTAGACTTGTAGGGTGAGTTTTGCTAAAACCTTAAAACGCTACCATGCGTTGGAGTCTAGGTATCTAGGGTGGGCGCGTTACGCCGTCAAGCCCGGTCTGCGCGGATATCCACTCCATCCCGGCGTTGCCTTGCTGCTCGCCAAGGCCGACCTAGAGACGGGCATACTGATTGACGCCACCGGCTCAGGTGGACTCCTCGCGCTGGCCGCAACCGCTGAGCGGAAGGTGGTGCTCGAGACTTCTAAAGCCGCCCTTCTCTGTGCCGCCTGGACCTTTACTGACTCGGGCGTGGATTCTGACACGCAGATTGTCGCCGGTGCGCCGTGGGACGCGCCCGCTGGCACGGCTGACCTTATCGCGCTCGCGCCGCCGACCGACCGGGGGAGTAGGCGCGTCCTAGCTGAACTGGCCGGTGCGCACGCGGCGCTTAAACCGGGAGGTTCGGCCCTGATTGTCATGCACAAAGACCAGGGCGCAAAACGCTACGAAAAGGAAGCTGCAAAGCTGTTCGGTGCGCTGAGCGTGCTCGCTAAAGACGGCGGCTGGCGGCTCGTCCGGGCCAAAAAAGTTAGAGCTGAAGGGCTCGAGGTTTTCCCTTTACAGTTTTCTGTCGCCGAGCTGAACTTACAAGCCGACCCCGGTGTGTTCGCCGCCGGAAAGCTCGACCCTGGTACGGCGCGGTTTCTGGGCGCGGTGCGGCTCTCGGAGTTCGCCGGTCAGCGGGTGCTCGAGCTCGGCTCCGGTTACGGCGTCATCGCCCTCAAAGCGTCGCTGGCCGGGGCCGCTGTCACGGCTACCGACGACGATTTGTTAGCTGTGCGCAGCACCCACCGCAACGCGGCGCACTACGGCGCGGACGTGCGCACCCTGCACTCGGACGTAGATTCCGAGTTGCAAAACGAAACTTTTGACGCCGTGCTGATGAACCCACCCTTTCACGTCGGTAAACAGGTCGTGCTGGACGTGCCGAACGCGTTTTTAGCGGCGGCGTATGAGCGGCTAAAGCCCGGTGGCACGCTGACGCTGGTGGCGAATAAGGCGCTGCCATACGAGCGGGAGCTGACAGGGTTCTCGAGCTGGCAGACACTTTTTTCAGACAATCAGTTTAAGATTTTACACGCAGTACGCTGAGGAGGCACAGATGATCGCAAAACATCGCTCAAAAGCCTGGTACGCAAATCTGGCCGCTGAAACTGGCGTCTACGAGTACCCGTGGACGCAGGTGCTGAGTGCGCCTAGTGGTGAAGAGCTTTTTGACGCACTGTTGGAAAACCTGCTGACGCCTGAGCTGAGGGTGCTCGAGGCCGGATGCGGTCATGGCCGAGACGCCAAACGGTACGCGCCCAGGGTTCAAAGTTATACCGGTTATGATTTCACTCCCGCTTATATTGAACGTGCTGGGAAAGATGTGCCCCAAGCCGAGTTTGTGGTGTGGGACTCGAGCCGTGAACCTCTGCCGGAGCATTTCAAAAAGCGTTTTAACTTGGTGGTTTCGCGGCGCGGCCCTACGAGTGTGATTCCGCACTTGCCGGAATTATGTGTTCCTGACGCCCAGGTTCTCTGTATCCATCCCGAAAGCGGCGCAGCACGTGTTACGGAGCGGCTGGCACAAGCAGGTTTAGAACCGGAGGCCGAGTGGCACGTCCGCGTCAGAGGATTTTTGCCGACGCAACAAGATTTCGTTGCTTATCGGCAGTTTCATGGTGATGAGCGCACTTTAGAAGAGCTTGATGCAGAGTGGGACGAGGGTAAGGAGGCTGAGGGATTTCCTCTGGAGGAGCAGCGGTATCTTTATCTGCTGCGTATGCCGTAATTGGCACACAGTGTTTGCTTTTAGCTGCAGTGCAGAGGTTAACAAGGTCGGTGGTTCGGGCTAAAGCTATTCGGCATCTATTAGATGTTCAGCCGTCTTTAACTAACGGCAATATAACGCACTGGTGCCAGGGCTATTCAAGCGTCTAAACTACCAGCACGAGATAGGAAAAACCTTAAAAGCTGGGTCTTGACTGAGCAGGGTTACACCCTCTGGCAGCGCAGGCGCTGCCAGCATCCGGTCGAAAGAGTCTTTGTGCGGGGCCTCGAGCCTCCCTGCTAGGCGCACGTGCGAACCTCGTATCGGCAGCTCTTGTGCGCCGAGTTGGAGCAAAAACCCTTCGTAAAGCTCATCATCCAAAAAGGGTGCAACTTCGGGCCATTTGCCCAGATAGTGCTTGATGCTCATCTCCCAAATACAGACTGCGCTAATTAGCAAAGTGTTTGCCGAGTTGCTCAAACGTAAACGTGCTGTAGCGCCAAGCCTAGTAGGGTCACCGACTGCTCAGGCGAACGTATGGGTATCAAGCAGGTAGCGCACCTAAGTATTTGTTCAGTGTTTATTTGCCGTAAAACGTCGCTATAACTTCGTCGTCGGTGGGCTCGAGCAAGTTACTCTCAAAATGGATGGGATAAAAACCTAAGCTGCGCTTTTGCGGTAAGCCCAAACCGGTAAGTTTCGCTATAGGTTTGCCGTAACGAGAGATGATGATCTCTTCGCCGCTGCTGACCTGCTCGATAAGTTCAGAGAGCTGCGCTTTCACCTCGTGCAAGTTGAGCGTCTTCACATAGCCTAAACAACCTGGTCTAAAAACGCAATCTCTACAAGCGTTGATACCCTTTGCCGGGACGTAGCTCGGGCACCCCCGCTCCTGCTAACCCCATAAAACCTCGAGCAGTTTGCCGAAGCTGACGTCGGCGTTGCCCCGGCTACCTTTCTAAGCGTGTCCCAACGCTGCTTTAACCTCAGCCACTTCATCCCACGGGAGCGTTTCGTGACGGCGCTCGAGCGTCGTTTCGTGCCCTTTGCCCGTAAGTAGCACCAGGTCACCCGGTTCGGCGAGGGCCAGTGCCTGCCGGATCGCTTCACGCCGGTCGGGAACGACGAAGAATGTCTTGCCTTCGCCGCCGCCGCCGCCCTTTGCACCTTCGGCGAGCTGCGCCAAGATGCTCTGCGCGTCTTCCGAACGCGAGTCCTCTTCGGTAAAAACGGCGAGGTCGGCGTTGCGGGCGGCACTCTCACCTAAAGGTATGCGTTTGCCGGGGTCACGCTCGCCGGCTGCACCGACGACGACGATCAGCCGCCCCGACACCTGGGGCCGCACGGCCTGCAGCGCCTTAGTCAGGGCCGGGGGCGTATGGGCAAAATCCACCACGACTGTAAACGGCCCCTGCTGCACGACCTGCATCCGCCCGGGAACGCCGGGGAAGGTGGCCAACCGCCGAAGCAGCACGCCGGTAGACATGCCTGTTTCAGCCGCGGCTGCAAGTGCAGCCAGCGCGTTTAGGACGTTGTAACGCCCGACCATCGGTAACGACGCCTCAAAGCGGGCACCGCGGAGCTCGAGTAGCCACGCCAGTCTGCCGGGAAGCTCCCGCACCTCAGCTGCGCGCCACACCGCCCCGTCAGCCGTGCCGTAACTGATACTCCGCGCCGCCCGCTGCGCAAAAAAACGGTACTCCGGGTCATCAAAGTTAAGGACGCTGACGCGGGCACGGTCAATGAGCTGCAACTTAGCCTCACGGTAGGCGGCCATCGTCCCGTGAAAGTCCAGGTGTTCGGGCGTGAGGTTCGTCCACACCCCGACGTCGTAGTCCACCTCATCGAGGCGGCGCTGCGCAAACCCGTGTGAACTCGATTCGATCACGGCGTAGCGGCAGCCGGCCTCGACAAACTGTGCGAGTAATCCTTGAACGACGGGCGCTTCGGGCGTCGTAAAGTGGCCGGGAAACGTCAGCGTCTCGCCCCGGACCTTGACCCCGGCGGTTGACAAGAGCCCGGTCGGAAGCTCGGCTGAGAGCAGATGATAGAGAAGATGGGCCGTCGTGGTTTTGCCGTCGGTACCGGTTACGCCCAGCGTATAGAGTTTTTGTGAAGGGTGGTCGTACAGCGTGGCCGAGAGCTTCGCTAAGGCCACCTTATCGTCGGGCACATAGATGTACGGGACCGCGTAAATCCAGGGAAACGTCTCTTGTTCTTGAGGCAGCGCGGTTCCGACCACGGCGACCGCGCCTTGTGAAATCGCCCGTTCCGCGAAGCGGTGACCGTCGAGTGCGCCGCCCCGCCTCGCTACAAAAACCGAGGGGATACCCGTTTCTAAGTCGCGGGTGTCTTGCGACACGCGCAGCACATCGGTGTCGGGCAGTGTTAGGCGTAACCCGAGCGCGTTACGAACCAGCTTTGAGAGCTTCATGCTGCCGACCTTTGACACCCCATCTGCTGCACACCTTGGTAGCTCATAGCTGTTTCACGCATCTATCTCAGCTAGTATAGTCGCCCTGTCAAAAAATATCACGAGTCGTGCCGTGTGCGGTAGCTGTCAGCCGAGTCACGTCGCTTTGACGATGAGACGCGTGTCTCGAGCTCCCGTGCTAGGGCGATAAGATCGGTTCGGCGAGGTAGGGGCGTAGTCGTGCGAGCAGCTCCTCGAGAGCGGCCTCGTCGTGAACGAAGTCGAGGGCGTCGGCGTCCAGCACGACTTTGGGCGAAAGGTCGTACGCCGTAAACCAGCGTTCGTAAAGCGCCTCTAGTTGGAGCAAGTACGCGTCTGAGAGCGCCGCCTCGTAGCTGCGCCCGCGCAGCGCGATGTGGCGGCGCAAGGTCGGCAGTGACGCCCGCAGGTAGATGAGCAGGTCGGGGGGCCGGAGCACGTCCCGGACAGCCTCAACCAGCGCGCTGTAGACGCTGAAGTCGCGGGCGTCCAGCACGCCCGTCTCGAAAAGATTACGGGCAAAGACCTCGGCGTCTTCGTAGAGTGTCCGGTCTTGAATCACGCGGCGGCCCGGATTGACCTGCGAAACGTGCTGTGCCAAACGTTTGGTTAAAAAGAACAGCTGTGAGTGAAACGCGTAACGCGGCATATCGGCGTAAAAATCGGCTAGATAGGGGTTTTCATCTACGGCTTCAAACACGGGCTCGAGTGCAAAACTCGTGGCCAAAACCTCGGTTAAACTCGACTTCCCCGCCCCGATATTGCCAGCTACGGCGACAAACATCAAAGGGTCCGCATCAGGCCACCTGAACGCGGCGAAGAACGTCAGCCAAAACCTTTTCGCGGTCGCTTGTAGACCCTACAAAATCGTACTCGGCGGCCTCGAGCACCAAAAGCGGCGCGTCGTAGGTTTCAAAAAAGCGGTCGTAGGCGCTGCTCAGGCGCTCTAGATAGTCCGCTTCAATCGCCCGTTCAAAGGGCCGTCCCCGCTGCGCGATACGCTGCAAAAGCAGTTCCGGCGACGCCCGCAGATAGACCGTCAGGTCGGGACGTGGGGCCTTCGGGCTCAGCTGCGCGTAAAGGGTCTCGTAAAGCCGCCACTCGTCGCCTTTGAGGTTAAGTGAAGCGAAGATAAAGTCTTTGTCGAAGAGATAGTCAGATACGGTTGCGTCGTAAAAAAGTGAGCCCTGCACTAGTTCTTGGAGCTGCTTGTAGCGCGAGAGCAAAAAAAACGTCTGGGCGCTTAAGGCGTAGCGGTTGGGGTCGCCGTAAAACCCGGCTAAAAAGGGATTTTCTGTGGCAACCTCGAGCACCAGCCGCGCCCCGAGTTCGGCGGCTAACAAGCGGCTCAAACTGGTTTTTCCGGCTCCTATCGGGCCTTCGGTAACGATAAGTGGCATGACGTACTCCTCCGTAAAATAGGGTTGGTTCTTTAGGAGATAACGGGTCAAACGCGACAAGCGTCCCAAGTATACCCGGCTCGGCGTGTACTCCTGCGCGGTTCGTTTTTACAGCTGGATTTTGGGAAAGCTGAAGGTGAAAGTCTTCACTTCGGCGCAGCGCTTAAGCCGGAGTTAAGTTTTACGCGCTTTACTAACCGAACTTTCCCTCTAATAGAGGTCTAAAAAGGCGGTGGCAGGTGGACAGCGTACAGTACCGGGCGGTTAGCGCCGCACCCTCTGCGCGTCAGTGCGCTCGGCTCGCCGCCGCGCTCGGTGTCGAGCGGCGCACGCTGGCGCAAGTCTTAGCCGGAGCGCAGCACAACCTGTACCACCTTCGCACTATGACGCTCGCCGACTTAGGGGCGCTCAACGTTACGCTCCGCGACGCTGAGCGCATCTTTTATCTAGTGCAGTGGGAACGGCTACAGGCCCACCTCGAGCAGTGCGAAACGCTTCCGCAAGAGGATTTGGGGCCACTTTTAGAAACGCTTACCCCGATTTTTGACCGGCACTTCAGCCGTAACATCCGCTTAAACGAAACGCTTTTGGCGCTCTACCGCACCGAATTCGGGACTCGTAAAGCTGTGCGCCCGAGCCCGCTGCCTTCCTCTCCGACGCGGCGGTTTTTACACTGGTTAAGTTTTTATCTGTAGTAGGATAATCTGGTTTGAGACGGCCTTCTAAGGGTACCGGGCAGCTCGACCTCAGTTGCTTGGCTTAAACCCACAGTTGACAAGCCTCTCCGACCCGGCTACTCTGAACGCATCATGATAACCACCGCCTAACTTAAGCGACCTCGAGCCATTTACAACTTATTGACATCATTTACAGCTGTAGCGCGGCGATGTGCCCGCGTCTTGGCAAAGCTGGGGTGTAGACCTCATCTTAGTTGGGCGGTACATTTTGTCTCCACGTTTGCAGTTTCCTCTGTCGTCTTACACCGTCTATCTCGTCTTGGCAGGGGCAACGGCTTTTTCCTTGACGGTTTTCGGTACCTTGTCGTCGGTTTACCGGCTTCAAACAGCCGGCCTGAGTCCGTTTCAACTCGTGCTGATCGGGACGGTGCTCGAGCTGAGCGTTTTTGTCTTCGAGGTGCCGACCGGTATCGTCGCCGACCTTTACAGCCGCCGCCGCTCAGTGATTATCGGCATGTTTTTGATTGGCGCGGGGTTTGTGCTCGAGGGCCTCTTGCCGGTATTCGCCACCATGCTCGTCGCGCAGGTCATCTGGGGCGTCGGCGCAACCTTCGAGAGCGGCGCAACCGAAGCCTGGATCGCCGACGAACTCGGCGCGGAACGGGTTGGCGCAGCATATCTTCGGGCGGTACAGGTCGGACAACTTGCCTCACTCGGTGGGATTGCCGTCGCCGTGGCCCTCGGCAGCATCTACCTCGGGTTACCGCTCGTCGTCGGTGGGGTCGGCTTTTTCATGGTTGGTATGTTCTTGCTGCGCTTTATGCGCGAACACGGCTTTAGCCCTGCAGACAGAACCGCTCACCCACTCGCTGCGATGGGGGAGACGCTGCAGAAGGGTCTGACCCTCGTCCGGCGAAACTCAACCTTGCTTACAATTCTCGTCATTACCGGCATTTTAGGCGCGTCGTCGGAAACGTTCGACCGGCTCTGGGAGGCGCGTGTGTTACGACTCGGCCTGCCCGGTTTGGACGCACTTCCCGATATAGCTTGGTTCGGTCTGATCAGCGCCGGGGCGATGCTGTTGGCCTTGCTCGCCACCGAAGGGGTACGGCGCTACACAGACCGAGGCCCGCGTTTTACGGTGAAACTGCTCGCGGGTATCAGCACCTTGCTGATGCTGAGCGTCATTGGCTTTGGTCTAGCCGGTAATTTCGCGGTAGCTCTGGCTTTTTACTGGGCGTCGTACCTGCTGAGGCGGGTGAACGCACCCCTTTTTGCGGCGTGGCTGAACGGGTACTTGGAGCCTCAAACTCGAGCCACCGTTTTCTCGCTCAACAGCCAGACCGACGCGCTCGGGCAGATTGCCGGGGGGCCACTTTTGGGTCTTTTGGCTAATGTGTCGCTACGCGGTGCGTTCGGGGCAGCCGGGGTGTTGCTGCTTCCGGCGGTGCTCCTCTACTGGCGACTGTTGCATAAGACTTAGCGGCTAAGTGTTTTCGGGATTCTCAAGACTAAACATATAGATCGCCTTTTCAAAGCAAAAACTACACTTGTTATAGTTGTGGCTAGTTAAAGGCCATTAGCAGCGAAGGGTAAACTATGGAAGTTATAGACAGAGATCAAGGTATTACGGAATCTCTAAAAGCAGGATTAGACGCCGGTCTTTTCCAGATAGACGAAGAGCAGAAGTATCTAACCTACCTCAAGGCAGGCGAAAAAAAGCGCCTTGCCAACCCGGAAGAACCCGTCCGCGCTGAAGCATATATGAAGCTCGTCCTCGAGTACCACTATCCTGCTAAGCGCCTCAGCCTAGAAGTGCCCGTCAAGATGGGTTCGGACACACGCCGCGCGGACATCATCGTTTACGAAGATGACGAGAAGAAGAAACCTTTTATGATTGTCGAAACTAAAAAGCCTGACGTATCAGACGCGGCTTTTAGTGAAGCCGTCAATCAAGGCTTTAGCTATGCCAACGCCTTAAGTGCCGATTTTGTCTGGGTAACATCGGGACTCAAATCCGAAGCTTACGACGCGAAGTCTTTCTACCCGATGGAGCGCGAGAGCAACCTCGTTGCTGATATTCCGAGCTATGGCGCAAAGGTCGCGCGTTACAAATACGCCGTGGGCGGCGTAGGTGGTAAAGAACTCGAGAAAGTCAGCGAGGATGTCCTGACCCGCAAATTCAAACAAGCCCATGACGCGCTCTGGGCAGGTGGAAAGCGTAATCCGACTCAAGCATTTGACGAACTCGACAAGCTCATCTTTTGCAAGCTTTGGGACGAACGTATAGACCGTGACGACGGTGAACCCTATGACTTTCAGGTATTTACCGGCGAAGACCCGGACGACCTTTTGAAACGCGTAAGAAAGCTGTACGAAATAGGACGAGAAAAAGACCCTGAAGTCTTTCAAGAAGATGTTCGTTTGACAGGCAACGAACTCCAGACCGTTGTGGGCTACCTCGCCGAGATAGATTTGGGCGCAACTGATCTGGACAGTAAAGGACGCGCCTTTGAAGAGTTTATGGACGACTTTTTTAGGGGTGAGTTCGGTCAATACTTTACGCCGCGCCCGATTGTTAAGTTTATCGTAGATGTTTTGCCTATCACTAACGAGTCTCACGTGCTCGATACCTCATGCGGCAGTGGCGGGTTTTTGCTTTATGCGTTAGACAAGGTACGTCGTGAAGCACAAGAAAAACTTGATAGAGGTCAGTTCAGGCAACGCAACATTCACCCCCAAACGCAGATGTACAACTATTGGCACGACTTCGCTGAAAAACGCCTTTTTGGGATTGAAATCTCGGAAATGATTGCCCGTACCGCCAAGATGAACATGATTATCCACGACGACGGGCATACCAACGTCATAAGTTTCGACGGACTACAGTCTCCCGAACGGATGCGCAGCAAAACAGGCAATCAAGGTTTCAAAGAAAATCACTTCGACTTCATCATTACGAACCCGCCCTTCGGCGCAAAAATCTTGTCGGATGAGCGCAGCTACATGCAAGATTATGACCTTGGCACACGCTACACTGACTGGATAGACGCTGAGCTAAAAGGCGAAGTTGTAACGACTCGCGACAGTCAAAGCTCTGAAGTGCTGTTTATCGAGCAGTGCCACCGCTTCTTAAAACCCAGCGGCATCCTCGCTATTGTCGTGCCGGACGGTATCTTGACGAACTCGAGCCTTCAGTACGTGCGTGACTGGATAGCTGAACACTACCGCATTTTGGGTGTCGTCTCGATGCCGCAAACCGCCTTTACCGCGACCGGCGCAGGCGTCAAAAGCTCCGTGATGTTTTTGCAAAAGTACAGCGACACAGAGACCGCGCACATTCAAAGCACCAAAGAAGCTGTGCAGAACAGCCTATTTGGGCAAGACGAGTACGGCCCCGCGATTGCGAGACTGGAAGAAGAGAAAAACCGCGTATTGAAACGCGGCGACGATACGATGAGGCAACTCGAGGAAGCACACGAAGATCACCTCGAGGCGCTTGGCGAGGTAGACAAGGCTGCTGAACGCACCCTCAAACGCGAGCTGCGCGAGAAAATCAAAGCACACCAGCGCACCGACGCCCACAAAGAGTGGCGCAAAGCCACTACCGACAGCTACAACGAACGCATCAACGCCATTAAAGAGAGCTTGGCAAGTACCTTTGCCGAAGAGGTTCAGGCCCAGCTGAGCGACTACCCTATCTTTATGGCGATTGCCGAAGATATAGGTTATGACGCGACGGGAAGAGCGACCGGCAAAAGCGAGTTGAAACCGATAATAGAAGAGCTGAGCCGGTTCATAGGTGCTGTACAAGAGGGACGTGATAATTTTTTCGCATAAGCCCCGGCGTAGATAATCCAACTATATTTATATCTAGTTGGGGCTTGGCAAAAGAAAGATTAGACCCTGAAATAGTTCTGTTCAATAGCAGAGCCACTAACTTTAACTATCCCGTTGAGAGATTGGCTACTTTCTTGTCGTCTCCTCCTCAATATGGAGCTAATGAAGCTGGCATCCTGAGACTCGATGATAGTGAACCCCGTTATATAAGGATTACCGACATTGACGAGTATGGAAGTTTAGTTCCCGGTTTGGGAGTTACGGCAACAAACGTCGAGGAAAAATACTTTCTCAAAAATAACGACCTACTTTTTGCCAGAAGTGGCAACACTGTAGGCAAAAGCTATCTGCATAAATCGAGTGATAAGTCCCACGCGCATTTCTTCGCCGGGTATATGATTCGCTTCACTATTGATGCCGAAAAGATAAGTCCTGATTATGTTTTCGCCTTTACTCAGACTCGAGCCTATGCAGATTGGGTAAAGGCAGTACAGCGGGTGACAGGACAACCGAACATCAATGCCGATGAATACAAGTCCCTACCTATTCCGCTTCCGCCCTCGAATGTACAAAACACAGTGATTGACCTTCTTGAAACAGCGTATAAAGTCAAAGCTAAGAAAGAGCAAGAAGCTGAGCGGTTACTCGAGTCTATTGACGGTGTGGTGCTCGAGGCTTTAGGCATCAACCTACCTGTTGAGGAAGAGGGGGGACTCGAGGGACGAAAGTTCTTCCGTAGTTTCCGTGAGCTGAATGCTACAAGGCTTGATCCTTTCCCATATCAGCAACGTCGTATGCAAGCTATCCGAGCGATTGATGAAGCTCACCTTCCCAAAAAACGTTTGCACGATGTTTTTCTGTTCCGTAAAGAAGTTGTTACACAAGCAGAAGGGTTGCCTTACATCGGACTGGAAAACGTTCGCTCAAACACAGGGGAATATATAAGCTCCAATGTGGAGAAGGAAACGTTTAATAGCGCCCTCCGCTTTTATAAGGGTGATATTTTGTTTCCAAAATTACGACCGTATCTGAACAAAGTACACCTAGCTTCGTTTGATGGGGTTTGTTCAACAGAGTTTCACGTCTTGACGGCAGCGAAAGGGCTCGAGGAGTACCTAGCTGCATGTCTACGTTCTCGACTTATTGTCAACCAGACGTCTTGCCTAATGACTGGTAACACGCTCCCTAGGTTGCAAACTTCCGATGTGGAAAACTTACTGATTCCTTTGCCGGATGAAACAGTTCAAAAAAACATTGGTGAAGAAGTTAGAGATGTTCAAAAACAGGTCAACCAGATTCGAGAGGAAGCAAGTCAAACAGTCGCCCAAGCCAAACAACAAGTTGAGCGGGTGATTCTTGGGGACGTAGCGTGAAAATCACGTATCAGGTTGGGTACAGAAGCGACCTGGACAGCGACGAAAGTTTTGACGACCTCTTGGCGAGCGAACTTCAAAGAGCCTTTGCCGATGAATACGAGGAGGTGAGTGAGGCGGATGTGTTCGACTACTTTCAGGTACATTACGAACATCCGCTCAACGAGGACGAATCGCTAATCGCTTTCGAGTTGGACATCCCTACCGAGAAAACGGAGATTCAGCAGGCACGGCTTATGGAGGATATACACCGGCGTATTAGAGCTATTGAAGGCGTCTTTGTATTCTTCAAGTTTCACGACGAAGGTCTTTTTGGTTCATTGCAGAAGCTCTACGCTGAAATCTTTGCGCTCGAGATGAAACTACGCGAAATTGCCACGCTGATCTTTGCCGATACCTACCGGGGCAACTACCTTGACCATATCCGAGAGACGAAGGTGAAACTCTCCAGCACAGAGCTTAACCAGGGCGGTAATAACAAAGAAACCAGACTGAAAAGCCGCTTTGAAAATGAGTTCTTCCATATTTCATTTAGCGATTATCACAAGCTGCTCGAGCCGCGTGAGCTGAAAGAGCCAGACCTGCTAAACTTTGCATCTAAAGCGGAAACCTTTGAAGACTTCAGGGATTATGTCCGATATAGGGGTGTGCAGAATGAATACTACCGTGACTTCTTCGCGTCAATTCGTCCACATATGGATGCTCTGGAAAAGGTTCGCAACTGTGTTGCTCATGGCCGGGTAGTATCTGAAAACGAATACCAAAACTTTGAAGTCGCCAAGGCTGCTGTTCAGGAGCTGATAGATAGCTTTTTCACCGGTCTACAACAGGAAGTTGAATGAACCTGACAAAATAGGACTGCTAGTCCTGCTTTTCATACCGCTGCTTATGCCGTGCTCTTTGCCGCACATATTCCGGGTCTTCCTTAGCCTGGACGTACTTCTCGTAAAAAATGGCCGCTGCCGCCGCCTTTACGGGGTCTTCGGTTCGGGGCAAGGTGGCACGGCCGTGTGCGCCGCTCTGCCCTTTTTTGTCCTCGGGTACCGGCCCGTCGTACTTCTTGCCGCCCTTATGGTTCGCGTAACGCCGCGCCCGCGTCCAACCCATCTGTAAAAACTTCCGCGCCATATCCGCACCCGGAAAGTCCTCAGCCTCGAGGTAAGCCTGAAACATCTCAAAGAGTTTTTTGGAGGACACTTCAGCCACTTCCGGGTTCTTAAAGCGCCAGTGGGGGAGGAGTTCGCTCTTGTATGGTTCTACGAGTAGCACGCCCTGCTCCCCCTTACCGATACGGTAAAGCTCGGGGTGTTCCCGAAAATTGATCGTCTCAAAGTCGAGGTCATAGTCAAACGCCGCCATAAGAAAGTGTAGCGGGTTCTAAAAAGAAGTACGTGGCTGCTGCGCATAATTAGTTAGGAGGCACGCTAATGACAACATTTGATGACGCTTACAGCTTGGTGGGTTCAGGGGTTCCTGCGCCCGACGTACCGATGCCCACCGGCCCGCAAGAGATGCCCGACGTACCGGGGCAAGAGCCGCTGAATATACCCGGTGACGAACCGAATGATATACCGCTCGAGGTTCCCGAAACACCCAACCGCGATGCGCCGCTGGATTCACCCGGACGTGAGCAGCCGTCTGAAAACGATGACTTGCCGGGGCGAGAAGATGACATTTAGATAGAGCTATGCTGAGCGGCAACTCAGATAGCGTACGAGGAGCTGCAATGAGTCAAAATGCAAGTAGGGTTTTTGTATTTGGAACTTTGAAGCGGGGCTTTCCTCTACATGATGAGGGTCTACATGGTGCGACGTGTCTCGGCGCGTACAAAACGGTCAAGAAGTATCCGATGCTTGTTGCCGGACGTTGGTACGCACCTATGATGGCCTATGAACCCGGCACTGGATTGTGCGTTAAAGGTGAGCTGTACGAGGTAGATGCTAAAACACTCGAGCTTCTTGACAAGCTTGAATCTGTTCATCAGTCTGGTAATTACCGCGAAGTAGTTGAAGTTGAATCCCTAGAGACAGCGGATACACTGTCTGCCTATGTGTATGTTAAATCAAGAGAGCTGATGACGCCGAGCCACACCGACTATTTAGAAGATTATCAGGATAGAAGGTTTGTACACCCGAGCCAAAGAGCGAAAGAAGATTAGCTGAGCGATTCAACTCAGGTGGAAACTAAAGATTTCCAAGCAAAAGCACCCGGCTCGCAATGACTTGTAAAGGAGGCTGAACTTGAAAGTGCTTGACACGGTTGTCCTGAACAAAGATTTGCCGAGCCGGGGTTTACGTCATAACGACGTCGGTGCAGTTGTCGAGGTGTACGAACCGGATGGGCTCGAGGTCGAGTTCGTCACCGGTTCAGGCAGGACTCGAGCGTTAGTGACGCTAAAAACAGCTGATGTTCACTTGTTCGGCGACACAGATGTTCTCGCTGCGCGTTCTCTGGACGCAGCTTGATAAAAGATTGGTATGGCTGGCTAGATATGCAACAATAGCTGCACTGTGCTGAAAAATATCTGTAAAACGCTTTTGCTGCTCGGTTTTGCTGCTCAGCTAAGTTATGCGCAGCCGCCATTGTCTGAGATTCGACCTAAACCGGTGGTTGCGGCTACTCTAAAGCTTTTCGACACCTATCCCGTCGTCGGTATCGGCGAAGTGCACGGTTTGCAGGAGTTGGGTAACTTTTACGTCAATCTCGTAAGCCAGCCGACTTTTGCAAAAGATGTTGGCAACGTAGTTTTTGAGTTTGGCAACGCTTTCTTTCAGCCCACTATAGACAAGTATCTGGCGGGCGAAGAGGTGCCTTATAAAGAGGTGAAGAAAGCTTGGACAACTATGGTTGGGACGATGGGTTCCGACAAGATTTCAGTGATGTATGGGCAGTTCTACAAGGCTGTAAGAGAAGCAAATCGAACCTTGCCAGAAGGCCAAAAGATAAAAGTCTGGTTGGGCGACCCGCCTACAGACCCTGACGACCCGCTCGCTTACACCCCTGAACGGCCTCCAGACCGGGATGCGTTCTTTTCCGATATCGTTTTGCAAAAGATTTTAGCAAAAGGTAAAAAGGCGCTGCTCGTCATCGGGGCAGGACATGTTGTAGACGATGGCTTGAGGGCTAGTACCGCCACAATTTTTGAATGCAAATATAGACTGCCCTATAGGTACAACGTTAGAGCGTGTATAGATGCTTACTATCCCGGCAAGCTTTTTCTTATCCAAAATCACTGGGGTTTGCCCAAGCCGTTTTGTAACCGGCAGCTGGAAGCGCGGCTCGAGTCAGGCCCAGTTCCATCCCTGACGTCCCTTCGAGACACAGCCTTAGCAACTTTTTTAGATAGCCCCGAGTGCAGCTCTAAATCTTGGTGGGGGACGCTCACTAGCGCATGGAGTAATGCGTACTTGTACTTAGGAAAAAGCGATAAGCTTATCCTGTCGCCGCTTCCTGGAGAGCCAGAAACGCCCTTCTCGAAATGGGTACATGAGGCTGCACCTTACCTCAAAAAGCCGAACGAGTAGTTTGCTACCAGCTTGGGTAAGACTCGAGCCCTAGTCACACTAAAAATAGCCGGTGTTCAGCTGCTTACCGAGTAAAATGGTTTATGTATAGCCGAACTGCTCAATACTAAGATTTAATCTACGGTTTCAAAGATTACAGCGCGGAAGCTGAGAAAATCACAGCTCTTATACGCGAAGAACTGCCGACTGCAAAAACGATTTTAGACGTAGCCTGTGGCACTGCTGAACACGCTAAGTCGCTCTCCAAACAGTTTGAAGTTGACGGCATTGACCTCGAGCCCGCCTTCGTAGAGATAGCCAGAGGAAAAGTCCCTTCCGGCAAGTTTTGGCTTGCTGACATGAGCGGTTTTAGTTTGTCTAAAACGTATGACGTTGTGCTGTGCCTGTTCTCTTCTATCGGTTATCTGCCGGCGAAAGAAAGAGTCGTTGCTGCTCTTGAGAGCTTCAAAAAACATTTGAACCCCAGTGGTGTCATCTTTGTCGAACCCTGGATTACGCCCGAGAACTGGGAAGTTGGCCATACAACTATGGTCACGGCTGAATCGAATGATCTTAAAATCTGCCGAATGAACGTCGCCGAACGAACCGATAACCGCTCCGTACTCAACTTTCACTATCTCGTTGCCACAAAACAGGGCGTCGAGCATCTTGAGGAAGCTCACGAACTCGTTCTCTATATGAAAGAAGAGATGCTCGAGTGTTTTATAAAGGCGGGTCTCGAGGTTGCTTACGACGAAAGGTCTTTCGGTCGAGGTTTGTATACTGCGCACATTGCATCCGAACATACCTGAGGGGTGTGCATGACTAGCGTAAAGCCAACATGGTTTGTTTGAGACACAGTAAGTCACGACCCAGGCGAAGATTGAAGTAAGCAAGGAGTAAGTAGGCGAGCGCAGCCAAGGTCACGAGTGCTCTGACATTGGCTAAGCCTTTAACGAGTAAATGTTCAAGTTTGAAGAGTGCCTTGAGACGACCTTGGAAAGGTTCGACAGTAGCTTTGCGCAAGGCGAAGACCTCTCTAACCTCAGGGTCGTTATAGAGTCGGGTGCGCTCACAACGGTCTTCGGGGGTGTTAGTTTTGACTTGAAGAGGGGCGATGAGGCTGATACCCCGCTCGTCGCAAGCGTCGTAACAAGGGGCTGTTCGTCATAGCCGCCGTCAGCTAAGACAAGGTTAGTGTCTTCGCTCAAGCTGGCGCTGAGTTCTCGGCTGAAGACCTGAGCGTCTTTGACGTTAGCGGGATAGACACAGATGTTGCGTGGTAGCGGGGCAGTTGCGTCAGCATTGACGAGGCAGTGTAGGCGGTAGCCAAACACCCACTCACCCTGCCCTGAAATACCCCAATGCGCTTCTTGGTCGATATTGCCACATGAGGGCAGCTTGCGGGCTTTCCTATCTTTACTGTGCCAGACATTGCCCTCAGCGTGCATTAAACTGGAGTCGGCACTCATGACGCTTGCCTCACCGATACCCGTTTCTATAAAGTGCTCGTGTAAGGTCGTCATCGCCTGCTGCAAGCCTTTAGGTATGCGCTTGAATCTGCGACTCAAGGTGGTGCGGTGGGGCAACTGATCGAGTCCCACTAGAGCAAGCACCTCAGGTCGCTCAAGTAAATGATCATGCAGCGTCTTGAAGCCGCTGATGCCTTTGACGAGTGCATACAAAAACAGCTTGATTAGGCTGCTTTCTCCGTAGCTGTAACGGTCTAGCGTTTTAGGTAAATCCAGTTCATCAACCAGGCTCAAGTAGCTCTTCAGGTCTAGTGTTATCATTCTCCAATGCCTCCTTCATGGCGTTTTCGCTTTCTCCATTGTAGGAGGCTCTATCTTTATTCGGCTTTTCGTATCTTTATGTGCTCACCCCTCACATAAATAGCCTTCTGAAAATGATGATCTACCTGGAATAGAAGAGATCACATAATTCCGGTTTTCTGCTAAGCTAGCTGTTCAAAACGAAGATGTACTGGCGTTGCACTTAATAAATCGTCCAATTTTGGAGTTGATCAGCAGATGAGTATCAATAAATTTGGAAGCATTCTTTTGAATGAGGAGCAAGAACGGCTACAAAATTACGCTGCGCATCTGATGGAACCTGATACCCAGCGAACGCTTTTGCTCACCGCGCACCTCGTTTCTGAGCGTCTGCTTAGTGAAATGATTGAGACAAAACTTTTCTATCCTTCAGTTTGGCTAGATGGGGCTGATTACCGTGACAAAGTGAACTTGGCTCGAGCAATGAACCTTATTGGTGAAGATGAATTACGGATCTGTCGTGTGCTGAATTCTGCGAGGAATGCTGTAGCTCACTCTCTTGAACCATTATCGGAGAAGTGGCGTGTTGAAGTTTTTAGATTGGCATTTGGACATAGTAAAGTAGAAAACGAAGTATCTGAAGCTGAGATTTGGCGCAAGGCGCTTGTCGAACTCATTATCTACGTTGCGGCACCGTGGCTTTACGCAGCATTTCAAAGCAAGCATTCAGCACTCCGCAAGCAGCATAAGAACCGTTGGATGGAGCTGATGGCTGAGCAACTGCAAACAGTCCCTGATCTCAATGCAGTAGTTGATAATGCTACTGAGCACAAACGCCTTGCAGAAGAAGTTGACCTTCTACTTGTGAAGGAGCTACAGGATAAGAGCAGCTGAAGACTATCGGTTTTAGGAAATTCGAATTATATTGCACGTTGAGTCTTTTGACAAAAGCACCCCACATTCACAAACGGTGCGGGGTGCTTGCTTAAGTTATGGTGTTACTTCTGCGGCCACTCCGGGTTCGGCACAAAGTCGGTCGGGTCAAGTTCATACCGCCCGACGTCTTTTTCGTGTTTGACAATCTTGCCGTAAACACGCTGCACGTCGCCTTCGACGAGCCCGTAATCGAAGGCGTCCCCGATGTCGGTTTGTTTGCTCTATCTCTGGCTCGCTGCCTTTGACTCCCAGGTCATCAAGTGGGGACTGCGTAAGCTGGTCGACCGCACGTCCAGAAGAGACCGCAGTAGCTTTTGCATCGGCTTCGACTCCTTACTTCTACTTCGCTGCATCCACCAACGCTTCGTCCCTGACAACCTTTCTTGCCTTATCCGTGAACCGCGAAGGTGTTGGGTGGCTAGTAGTTCACTCAACATCTATTGTCGGCTAGATGTAAAGAAATGACTCGTGCCAGACAAAAGTTTCGCTTGAGCCTCTGTAACAAAACTTGTTTGTCGGAGTGCTGGATACCTGTTTTAGGCTTTTGTCGCATACTTAGCTACTGTACATAGACTGAAAAATTGACATCAAGACCGCCTCACGGTAAAACGTAAAGCGGTCTGTAAAACTTTGTGGCACACCGGATGATAGGCAAGGGTGCAGAAAAGAGCAACGATGAGCGAATATCCGAGACCGCAATTAGAGCGGCAACACTGGCAAAGTCTGGACGGGCAGTGGCAGTTCTCCTTTGATGAGGGTGAAGTCCCCGGCGAGGTCTCGTGGACGCATGAAATCACCGTCCCGTTTCCGCCCGAGTCCAAACTTTCAGGCGTTCACGACGAGGACTTTCACCCGTGCGTGTGGTACCGCCGGACGGTTCAGGTACCGTCTGAGTGGAGCGGGCAGCGGGTACGGTTGCATTTCGGGGCGGTGGATTATCGGGCGCAGGTCTGGGTCAACGGTCAGCTCGTCGTCACGCACGAAGGGGGCCATACGCCTTTTTGGGCCGACATCACGCCCGCGCTTTCAGGTGCAGAGGCAGAGATTATCGTGCGCGCCGAAGACGACCCGCACGACCTGGCTAAACCACGCGGTAAACAAGACTGGCTCCGTGAGCCGCACGGCATCTGGTATCCACGCACGACCGGCATCTGGCAGACGGTTTGGCTCGAGCCTATCCCCGAAACGCACCTCGGCGAGCTGCGGCTGACGCCTGACGCAAAGGCGTTCGGGATTACGCTCGAGGCGCAAGTTGTGGGAGATAGCGCCGACCAAAACTCACCCTTGAGCCTCGAGGTCACCTTGCGTTTGGGCGACGAAATACTCGTCCAAGATACTTTCGGTGTTGTGAACGGACGCGTTAAACGGACGCTTCACCTGGAAGACCCCGGCATTGACGACGCCCGCAGGCGGTTGGTCTGGAGTCCTGACCGACCGACGCTGTTAGACTTAGAGCTCGTACTTAAGCGTAAAAACGAAGTTGTGGACGAGGTAACGAGCTATACCGCGCTGCGCTCGGTCAGCACCCGTGGCGGCAGCTTTTTTCTCAACGAGCGCCCCTACTTTTTACGGCTGGCGCTTGACCAGGGCTATTGGGACGACTCACTGCTGGCCGCGCCGAGTGACGACGCGCTCCGTAAAGATGTCGAACTCGCCAAGGCGATGGGGTTTAACGGGGTGCGTAAACACCAAAAGCTCGAGACCCCCCGCTATCTCTACTGGGCTGATAAGCTGGGCCTCCTCGTCTGGACGGAACTGCCGAGCGCCTACGCCTTTACGCCGCAAACCGGTGAGCGCCTCACTAAGGAGTGGTTGGAAGCGTTGAAACGCGATTACAACCATCCGTGCGTGGTGGCGTGGGTCGCCTTTAACGAGTCGTGGGGTGTGCCGGATTTGCCCCTTTCAGCGGCGCAGCGTAACCTCGTCGCGGCGCTTTACCATCTGGCCAAAGCGTATGACACTACCCGGCCGGTTGTCGGTAACGACGGCTGGGAGCACGTCGCCGCCGACCTCTTTACCATCCACGACTACACCAGCAACCCCGACGTGTTGCGGGCGCGTTACGGCAGCACCGGGGAGCGGGATTGGCGCGTGCGTCCGGCAGGGCGTGACCTGCTGTTAGACGGAGTAAATCTGGGAGACGCGCCGGTCGTGTTGTCCGAATTCGGTGGCGTGCGTTACGCCCGTGACGGCGAGGGATGGGGTTACGACCAGGTGGAAAGCTCCGAGGCGCTTTTAGAAAAATATCGGGCGCTCGTTGCGGCGGCCTCGAGCCCCGGTCTAGCAGGGTTTTGTTACACCCAGTTTGCCGACACCTTTCAAGAGCAAAACGGCCTATTGTTCAGCGACCGCACCCCCAAAGTCACGTTAGACGACCTCCGTAAAGCGACGGCGCAGCGGCGCTAACATGCGTTACTTGCTCGTCTCTATCCTCTTTTTACTAGGGGTTGCTCGAGCCGCCCCCATACCTTCTCTGCAAGACCTCATCATGGTTGATGCGAAGGTCGGCTGGGGGCTGAGCGCCCAGCAGCTCTACCGTACCGAAGATGGAGGCGAGGGGTGGCAAACTGTTCCTTTCGGGCGGCTTGCCGACGAAACCTTTTGTACGCTCGGGCGCGGCGCGACACGGCGTGCGGTCTGGGTAGCCTGCACGCCGCTGCACTCGAGCCTTGTGACGCAAGCCGAAGGTACCCTCTACCGGACGGAAACAGCGGGAGAGAACTGGGCGCATAGTCCGCTACCGTTAGGGGGCAGCGTTTACGTTCAGCGTCTAAATAAACAGCTCGGTTACGTCACGACCTTGATCGCGCAGGGGATGGGGCACGTAGATTTCGGCTTTGCCCAAACTATTGATGGTGGGCAAAGCTGGCAAGTTGAGAATACCAAAAATCAGCGGCCGCTCGGTCAAAACGGCCAGACGTTTCCGACTTATGACGCTAAAGGTGACGGTTACTTAGGGATCAGCCCCTTTGCACAGGAGGGGTTTATGCTGCTCCTAAAAAGTCAAAATGCGGGTCAGACCTGGACGCCTACGCGTATCGCTGCGCCGGAAACCTCTACAATGATGACGCCGGACATCCCGGTGGTGCTCGGTCCAACAGTCCTGGTTGTGGCGAGGCTCGAGCGCCTTCAAGCCAAAAATGCTCATAGCTTTGCGCTTTACGTCAGTCACGACGGTGGACAGACTTATCAGCATGGGCAACGGGTGAGCTTTACGGCGCTCCCGGATTGGCCGCCGCAGATTAAGGCGTCGTTTCTCAGTACAAAGTGGGGCTTTGTCGCGGCCGGGTCTACCTTGTACCGCACCAGCAACGGTGGTAAAAGTTGGTGCCGAACCGGAATCCCAAAAGAGCCGGTGGTGGCGTTTACCTTTGTCAACACGCAAACAGGTTGGTTCCTGACACGTAAGGCACTTTACCGCACTACAGACGGCGGCTGGCAGTGGCAGCGGCTGTAGCGGTATAGAGGCCATCTCAAAAACCTTTTTGGGCTGAGGCCCAAAAGGGTTTGACCGAGCTAGGCGAGTAAGATAGGACGCTCTAAGTCTAGAAAATCATTTTTGCAATAGGTTTTAGACTGTCAAACCTGCACTTACCCTGACAACCTACCCTTCTTGTTATGAATTCAGCGGTTCATCCGGGTACGCTCGAGCCTGTCGGCGCAGATAGCTTTGGCCTAAAAAGCCTATATCGGACGACAACCTGTATCAAAGCTTGACGAAACCTGAAGTCAGTGTTAACGTTAACAAGAAATAAAATTTACAACCGGGAGACCTTTATGAAAGCACTTCGGCTGGCCCTTAGCGGTGTAGTATTGGGACTTTTTACCCTGACGACCCTCGCGTTTGCGCAGGACAAAGGCACGATCGGTATCTCGATGCCGACCAAATCTTCAGCCCGCTGGATTGCCGACGGGAATAACATGGTCGAACAGTTTAAGGCGGCGGGTTACGACACCGATTTGCAGTACGCCGAAGACAACATCCCCAATCAGTTGGCGCAGATTGAAAACATGGTCGTTAAAGGGGTGGACGCCCTGGTCATCGCGTCAATTGACGGCACGACGCTTTCCGACGTGCTGGCTCAGGCTGCAGACCAGGGTATTCCGGTGATCGCCTACGACCGCCTGATCCGCGACTCTGAAAATGTTGACTATTACGCGACGTTCGACAACTTTCAGGTCGGCGTGTTACAAGGCAGCTATATCAGAGACGCGCTCGATTTAGAAAACACCGACGGCCCCTACAATATCGAACTCTTCGGCGGGTCGCCCGACGACAACAACGCCTACTTTTTTTACGACGGCGCGATGTCGGTGTTGCAGCCCTACATTGACTCGGGCAAGCTGGTGGTGAAAAGCGGTCAAACCGGGATGGACAAAGTTTCGACGCTGCGCTGGAGCGGTTCGGCGGCGCAAGCACGAATGGACAACCTCTTAAGCGCGTACTACTCGGACGCCCATGTTGACGCGGTGCTGTCACCTTATGACGGGCTCAGCATCGGGATTATCTCGTCTCTTAAAGGGGTCGGCTACGGTAGCGGCAACCTGGCGATGCCGGTTATTACCGGTCAAGACGCAGAAGTTCCTTCGGTCAAGTCGATCATCGCTGGGGAGCAGACCTCGACGATCTTCAAAGATACCCGCGAACTAGCCAAAGTTACAGTTGAGATGGTAGACGCCGTACTGAGCGGGGGCAAGGTGCCGGTCAACGACACAAAAACTTACGACAACGGTGTTAAAGTCGTGCCGTCTTACCTGCTTTCACCGGTCCTAGTTGATTCTGAGAACTACAAAAAAGTGCTGGTTGATAGCGGTTACTATACCGCGGCCGACCTTCAGTAAGCTCAAAGGTTTCTGACGGATATGTAGGCGGCAAGCGTATGTGCGCGTGAGCGGCGCACATACGCTTCTCTCTAGCGGCGAGTCGGCACGGTCAAAGTTTGAGAAGCACCGTTTGTCTAAAAACCGAGTCTAAACTTCGCCGATAAGTACGCACTTTCTGTGACACTACTAGCAGCAAGATTTGGAAAGTCTGTTAAGTCAACTTCGGCTGATGAGTGAGAGGCTATGTCAGAGTCCAAGTTAGAAGCCAGGTTAAAGCCTGAGTTAGAGTCTAAGTCAACGATTTTAGAAATGCGCAACATCACCAAGACGTTTCCGGGCGTCAAGGCGCTTAGCAACGTCAATTTGAGCGTTCGGGAGGGGGAAATTCACGCGCTCGTCGGTGAAAACGGAGCGGGCAAATCAACCTTGATGAAGGTCCTTTCGGGCGTCTACCCCTACGGCAGCTACGAAGGTGAGATTTTTTATCAGGGGCAACCGTGCCGCTTTAGAGATATTAGCGACAGCGAAAAGCTCGGCATTATTATTATCCACCAAGAGTTGGCGCTGATTCCGCTGCTGTCAATTTCTGAAAATATCTTTTTGGGTAACGAGCGTTCAAAGTTCGGGGTCATCAACTGGTCTGAAGTGGCGCTGCAAACCCGCGACCTGCTCGCCAAAGTTGGCCTTAACGAAGCGCCGGACACGCTGATCGCCGATATCGGTGTGGGGAAGCAGCAACTCGTCGAGATTGCTAAGGCGCTCGCTAAAAAGGTCAAACTGCTGATCTTAGACGAGCCGACCTCGAGCCTGAGTGAAAGCGACAGTGAGGCGCTCCTAGAGCTGCTCCGTGAGTTTAGGGCACAGGGCATCACCTCGATTTTAATTTCGCATAAGCTGAGTGAAATTTCAAAAGTCGCCGATTCGGTGACAATTTTGCGCGACGGCGAGACCATAGAAACGCTTGACTGTCACGCGCGTAAGGTCAGTGAAGCGCAGATCATCCGGGGGATGGTGGGCCGCGAACTTACCAGCCGTTACCCCGAACGGGACGCGCGTATCGGTGAAACGATCTTCGAGGTCAAAAACTGGAATGTGTTTCATCCGCTGCGGAGTGAACATCAGATCGTCCGGGACGTAAACCTGCACGTCAAAGAGGGGGAGATTGTCGGGATTGCCGGACTGATGGGCTCAGGGCGTACCGAGCTAGCGATGAGCCTCTTTGGTCGCTCGTACGGTCAGCGGATCAGTGGTCAGGTGCTGCTGCGGGGTCAAGAAGCCGACGTAAGTTCGGTCGGTAAGGCGATTCGCAGCGGTCTCGCGTACGTGACCGAAGACCGCAAAAGTTACGGCCTGATTTTGGGGCAAGACATCAAACACAACATCACGCTCGCCAATTTGGACGCGTTAACGCGCGGGCTGGTCATCAGCGAACCTGAAGAGTTTGCGGTCGCTGAACGCTACCGGACACGGCTCAATATCCGCTCCTCGAGCGTGTCACAAGAGACGCTCAACCTTTCCGGGGGCAACCAGCAAAAGGTAGTCCTGAGCAAGTGGCTGTTTGCCGACCCTGCCGTGCTGATCTTAGACGAGCCGACCCGGGGCGTTGACGTCGGGGCGAAGTTTGAAATCTATACGATTATAGGTCAGCTCGCCGCCGAAGGGAAAGGGGTGATTTTTATCTCGTCGGAGTTGCCGGAAATCTTGGGCATGAGCGACCGTATTTACGTGATGAACGAAGGGCGAATCGTCGGAGAGATGCTCCGTAAAGACGCGTCACAAGAGAAAATTATGCGCGAAATCGTCAGTCTCGAGGGGAGTAACGTCGCATGAGCAGCGTAACGGTAGGAAAAAGCAGGGCGCAGGGTATCGGTGAACTCTTTCGCCGCAACGTTCGGCAGTACGGGATGCTGGTCGCGCTGTTAGCGATCATGTTATTTTTTCAGGTACGAACAGACGGCGTGCTCCTCAAACCGCTCAACGTCACCAATTTGCTCTTACAAAACTCGTACATCGTCATCATGGCGATTGGAATGCTTTTAGTGATCGTCGCCGGTCATATCGACCTGTCGGTCGGTTCGGTGGTCGGGTTCGTCGGCGGGCTGGCCGCCATCATGATGGTCAACTATCACATTAACTGGGCCTTAACCGTCATCGTCTGTCTGCTCGTCGGGACGCTCGTCGGCGCGGCGCAGGGGTTTTGGGTGGCGTTTTTAGGGATGCCTTCGTTTATCGTCACGCTCGCGGGGATGCTGGTTTTTCGGGGCCTGAGTTTGGCGCTGCTACAAGGGCAATCCGTCGGGCCGTTTCCGGACACCTTCCAAAAACTCAGCTCGGGGTTTATCCCGGACTTTTTTGGCAGTGAACTGCACCTTACCTCGCTGCTATTGGGTGGGCTCGTCTCGCTCGCGCTGGTCGTGCTGAGCGTGCGGCAACGTCGCGCTCAGCTGCGTTACGGGCTGAGCACCGAACCGCTCGCTTTTTTTGTGCTGAAAAATGCGGTCGTCGTCGCGGCGATTATGTACTTGTGCTATCTGCTGGCGTCGTACCGGGGACTGCCGAACGTCTTAGTCATCATGTTCGTATTGCTGCTGCTCTATTCGTTTGTCACGACCCAAACGACGGTGGGGCGGCGGCTTTACGCGCTCGGCGGCAACGTCAGGGCGGCAAAACTTTCCGGCGTTAAAACCCAGCGCCTGACCTTTTTGACCTTTATGAATATGGGGTTTTTGGCGGCGCTGGCCGGACTGGTCTTTGCGGCGCGGCTGAATACCGCCACGCCGGGAGCCGGAACCTCGTTTGAACTCGACGTGATTGCGGCGGCTTTTATCGGGGGGGCGTCGGCAACCGGCGGTGTCGGAACGGTCGTCGGCGCGGTGATCGGGGCGTTTGTCATGGGCGTGATGAATAACGGGATGTCCATCCTAGGGGTCGGCATCGACTGGCAGCAGGTCATCAAAGGTTTGGTGCTCCTACTCGCGGTGTTTTTTGACGTGTACAACAAAAATAAAGGCTTATCTTAACCGTGGTCTTAACCGCGAACCGAACCGCAAACCGAGGTCGCTAAGGTGTCCCAAACGTTCAAGTCGCCCGGTAGAGTGTCCGGTAAGTCGCCCAGGGCGGTGACGCTCAGCGACGTTGCCGAAGCCAGCGGCGTCTCGCATCAGACGGTCTCGAGGGTCGTTAACGGCAGTCCGCAAGTTGCCGAGCTGACCCGCACACGGGTGTTAGCTGCAGTTTTTGAACTCGGCTACCGCCCCAACACGGCGGCCCGGCAGCTCGTAACCGGGACCTCGAGAACGGTCGGTATCATCAGTTTTGGAACGAGCTACTACGGGCCTGCGCAGATGGTCGGCAGCGTCGAGCGGGCGCTGAAAGCTCGGGGTTACGGGTTTGTCTTCGCCTCGATCGACACGCTCAGCTTGCCCGAGGTTAAGCGCGCGTTAAAAGACCTCGAGCGGCATCAGCTGGCCGGACTTATCTTGGTCACGCCGCTCTCTAAAGTGCGGCTCGCAGAGGTACGGGCGCTCTGCCGCAACCTGCCGTTTGTGATGATTGACATTCGTAAGGGAGCCGAATTGCCCTCCGTTTTGTTCGACCAAGCCTACGGAAGCGAGCTGGCAACGCAGCATCTGCTGGATTTAGGCCACCGCACGGTTTACGAAATCAGCGGGCCGCTGGTGTGGTCGGGGGCGCTCGAGCGCCACCACGCTTGGAAAAATACGTTGCAACGCGCGGGCGTCTCGCCGGGGCTGAGCGCCGAAGGAGATTGGACGGCGGTGGGCGGCTACCGGGCGACGCAAACGCTGCTAAAACGTTCTGCGCCGGAGTTGTCTTTTACGGCGCTGGTCGTCGGCAACGATCAGATGGCGCTGGGGACCGTTGCCGCACTACGTGAGCACGGCTGGCGTGTTCCGGGAGACGTATCGGTGGTCGGTTTTGACGACGTTCCCGAGGCGCGCTTTTACAGTCCGCCGCTCACCACGGTGAGGCAAGATTTCGAGGTTTTAGGGCAGGAGAGCGCACGCTTTATCGTTGACCTGATCGAAGCGCCGGAGCCGCCCTTGGGGCAGCTGCTGCTCAGGCCCGAACTCGTGGTGCGCTCGAGCACCGCCGCCCCGTCACAGTAGTGTCCTAAAACCACGCCTTAAAGCTGTGACCGGCTCGGACAAACTGAGACAAACCTTGTAAGGAGGTCAGAGATGTACACCATCGGCATAGATTACGGCACCGAGTCGGGCCGCGCCCTTTTGGTCCGCGTAGACGACGGCGCTGAACTGGCAACCGCCGTTCACGTTTACGGTGACGGTGTGCTGGACCGCACGCTCCCTGACGGGACTCGGCTGCCAAACGATTGGGCGCTGCAAAATCCGGACGATTATCTCGGGGTTCTGAAACAAGCGGTACCTGCCGTGCTAAAAGAGAGTGGGGTCAGTGCCGACGAGGTGATCGGCGTCGGGATTGACTTCACCTCATGTACGATGTTACCGACACTTGGCGACGGGACGCCGCTCTGTTTTTTGCCTGAGTTAACAAGTGAACCGCACGCGTGGGTCAAACTCTGGAAACACCACGCCGCGCAGCCCCAAGCTGACAAGATCAACGCCCTGGCTGCCGAGCGCGGCGAGCCGTGGCTGGCGCGTTACGGCGGTAAGTACTCATCGGAGTGGTTTTTCTCTAAAGCTCTCCAGATTTTAGAAGAAGCGCCGGAAATCTATGACCGGGCCGACCGGCTGATCGAAGCTGCCGACTGGCTCGTCTGGCAGCTGACCGGGGTCGAGACGCGCAACGCCTGCACCGCCGGGTACAAAGCCATCTATCAAGACGGCAGCTTTCCCTCCCGCGACTACTTCGCCGCGCTGCACCCCGACTTTGCCGAGGTGGTGGACACCAAGATGTCTCGAGACTTAGTTCCGCTCGGCGCAAAAGCTGGAGGTTTAAGCGAAGCAGCGGCGCGTTGGACGGGTCTCAATCCGGGTACCGCGGTAGCTGTCGCCAACGTGGACGCGCACGTGACCCTGCCGGCAACGGGTGAGGTCGCGCCGGGAACCTTCGTGATGATTATGGGCACCTCGACTTGTGACGTGCTGGTGGGCGAAGCACTGCACGAGGCTGAAGGGATGTGCGGCGTCGTCGCAGGGGGCATCATCCCCGATTTTTACGGTTACGAAGCGGGGCAGTCGGGCGTCGGCGACATCTTCGCTTGGTTTCTTAACCACAGTGTGCCCCCGGCGTTTCACCACCAAGCCGAGACCGAGGGCCTCAGCTTACACGGACTGTTAGAACGCGAGGCGGCTAAGCAGCGGCCGGGAGCACACGGGTTGTTGGCACTCGACTGGTGGAACGGGAACCGCAGCGTTTTGGTTGACGCAGATTTATCGGGGCTGCTGGTGGGGCTGACCTTGGCGACACGGGCACCCGACATCTACCGCGCCCTCTTAGAGTCAACGGCGTACAGCAAACGCCTTATCGTCGAAGCGTTTGAGGGGAGCGGGGTGCCGGTGACCAAGATCATTGCAGCGGGTGGGTTGCCCGCAAAAAACCCGCTGCTGATGCAGATTTACGCCGATGTGCTGGGCCGTGACATCTTTGTAATCGGGAGTGAACAGGGTCCGGCTTTAGGGAGCGCCATGCACGCGGCGGTGGCAGCCGGAGCCTACCCCGACATCGGCGCAGCCGCGCAAAAGATGGGGCGTCTCAGCGACGTCAGCTATCAGCCCAGCCCCGAAAATGTTGCAGTTTACGGCGAGCTTTATAGAGACTACTGCTACCTGCACGACCTCTTCGGCCGGAGTACCGTCAAAGAACCTGGTGGGGTGATGAAGCGGCTGCGTAAACTTAGAGGAGCGACTACCGCAGCCACGAAGGAAACCTCAGTTGAGGCCGGAGTGAGAGAATGAGCCTCGAGCCTAGCACCACGGCAGCCTTAAAAAAAACCGTTTGCGACCTGCACGCTCTCTTACCGGCTAACAACCTCGTTGCCTGGACAAGCGGCAATATCAGCGGCAGAGTCGCGGGTTCAGGCCGCATGGTCATTAAACCTTCGGGAATCGTGTTTGAAGACCTTACGCCGGAAAACATGTGTGAGGTTGAGCTCGAGACGCTAACAAATAAAAGCCCGCACAAGTTTTCATCTGACACTGCTACCCACGCCTATATCTACCAACATATGCCCGAGGTAGGCGGAATTGTCCATACCCATAGCCCTTACGCAACTGCCTTTGCCGCAATCGGTCAAGAGATTCCCTGTTTTTTAACGGCGATGGCCGATGAATTCGGCGGCCCAATCCCCTGCGGCGGCTTTGCCTTGATCGGGGGTGACGACATCGGGCGTGAGGTGGTGCGGGTGCTGACAGATCACAGATCACCTGCACTTATCTTGCAAAACCACGGCGTCTTTACGGTCGGCAAAACGCCCCAAGCGGCGGTCAAAGCCGCCATTATGTGTGAAGACGTGGCGCGGACGTCGTTTTTAGCGTTGCAACTCGGCCAGCCCCTGTCTATTGCCCCGGAAGACATCGCCAAGCTCTATGACCGTTATCAAAATGTTTACGGCCAGTGAGACATTTTGGGTCGTGCGTCAACTGGGCTCATCTCGCTTTAGGTATGAAGGAGAAGATATCCGAATGAAATGCGGAGAAGCTCTAGTTTTTACCCAGTGGGGTTCAAAGCTAAAGCTGCAGGGTTGTGTCGCATAAGGGGCAGAGTTATCAGGCGCAGCTGTTTCCGGTGCTCGAGCTCGTAGCTTGCGTGACCTTAACCAAGAAGCTGCCGAACGCGCTGCTTAGACGTAGTAGGTCGAGGCACTAAGCGTCAAAGCACTGTCACTCGTTCTGATATAGATGTCATTTTGGACCTTACCGTACCGTAAGCGCACGCTGAAGTGACGCTGCGGGCGCTTGCGGCGGGCAAGTGTGTCCACCTCGAGAAACCGCTAGCACTAAACTGAACTGAGGGCGAGCGTCGTTGCGGCTGTCCCTGCACCGGGTTTGCGCGTAAGCTGTGCTCTCGGCACGCTTCTGGGTGCAAATATCCATAGGCAGTTAAGGGGTTACAAACGACGTCAGAAAATAGAACTACTGTTCGCTCACCTCGGTAACTTCCGGCATTAGTCGTTCGTTATGAGCGTTAAGCAGAAAACTTCTTTAGCTTTCTCTAACTTGGCTACATTAAATTACTGCCCAGGTGTTTTTGAGATGGGTTCTAGTAATACAGGTTCTCCGCCTTTTAGCGATGACTGCTGCAAGGCCAGAATGATCTCCTGATCAAGCCGTGCTTGTTGCGGACCATAGCTAGGGTCTTTTCCTGTATGTACCGCTTCTATTAAACTTAGCAAACATGAGGCTACGCCAATCTCGTCGTCGTGCCACTGCACTCCGTGGCCCTTTTTGGTCTCTATCAAAGGGTTGTCCCAACGGACCATAGGGATGTTCGGGTCACCGGTGTGAGCGACAACAGCGATCAGTGCACCACCGTCACTACGTTCAAAACGGCGTTCTATTGTAAGGAAGTGAGGTGCTTCTTCGCCAGCAGCTAGTACGCTGAGTTTTTCTACAGTCTCCAACCCGAGTCCAACGGTTATACCCATACCTTTTTCTGCCAGAAAACGACTGCTCCGCCACCAGCGTAACGGTGAGTCGTAACCAACGTCGGTCCAGTGAAATATACCCAGCCGCCCGTCTTCAAACTCGATTATGCCGTGTTCCTGAGTTTCTGTCCTTGAACCGTTCGTACCAGCTAACCGCGCCCAGTGCGGCGCAAGACCATAGTCGCGTACCAGACCCATTACTTGTACTGGTTTGGCATCAAAACCCAGATAGCTCCGCATCACGCTCACGCCGTGATAGCCGTGACCAGCAAAGTCGTTAAATGAACTGTATACACGCCCAAAAAGCCCCGTGTCGAGGAGTTTGAGCTTAATCTGCTCCATTGGGCGTCGGTGGAACTGTTCAGCTACTTCGATCTTCAGGTCACGTTTAGCAGCAGCAGCAATGATCGCGTCTGCTTCGCTGAGTTTATGAGCAATAGGGGTCTCTAAAAGCATGTGAAGGCCATGTTCTACAGCCATGAGTCCGACTTCACCGTTGGCGCTGTAAGAGACCGAGGCAATCCCGACTTGGGGGGCTGTATCTCGGATGAGGTGGTCTAAATTCGTATACCAGGGTACCCCTAAGCTTTTGCCCAAACGCTGCGCCGACTTTTCGCTGCGCCCCCAGACTGAAACAAGTGACACCTCGCTCGCGAGCGCCTTCAGGATGGGGCCGTAAAGGTAATCTGAACGTGCCGCAGTGCCAATCAAACATACACGGATAGGGTCTTTAGAGGTCATTTCACTTATCCTAAACTTTGGGAGGATAAGATACTACCGCTGAGCTCGACATAGGAGCGTCAAGTCTCGGCTACTTCGGTGAAGCTGTGTCACGTCATGCCGTAGTGACTAACGTGCGAAGATAAATAAGTTTTCTTTGCTTGTGACAAAGCAGTCCGTATTCTAGACATGACGCTCGAGCCTGCGTAAAAGGTTGCTGAGTGCTTCACAACCCGGTTTTATGATGGCGGCGGTGCCGTGCTTAACCGTTCGATCAGTCGAGGGTAGAGCGTGCGCTGATGGCGGGGGGTATCTGGCTGTTGGATCAGAGCCAGAAGGTAATCAACCGTTTGCTGACCCATAGCTGCAAAATCTTGATAGACAGTCGTTAACGGCGGCTCGAAGAAGCTAGCTTCCGGGATATCGTCAAAACCTACAACTGAAACATCTCTGGGTACCTCTAAGCCCTGCTCGCGAAGTGCCCTCATTGCTCCAAGTGCCATCTGATCATTGGCAACAACTAGAGCTGTGAACGGCTTTGCCAACTGTTTAGCGGCACTGTAGCCGCTACGAGCCGTCCAGTCTCCTACGGCTCTAGGTCCAGGAACTAGTCTGGCTCCATGTAACGTTGCCTCCCAAGCTCTATGCCGTTCTAAGGCGCTGTACCAGCTAAGAGGGCCACAGATTTCTGCGATTTCTCGGTGCCCCAAATCTATAAGATGTTGTGTGGCAAGCCTTACGCCCTCAGTCTGATCTAAAACTACTGAGGGCAACTTAGCGTGTTTAGGGACGTCGGTCATAACCACCGGTAGTGGTCTTTTAAGAGATAAAAGCTGGCTGGGCTCGAGATTGACCGACGGCGCAATAATGACAATTCCATCGACAAATTGACTGGCAAGATCGTCTATCGCTGCCTGCAACTGCTGAGGAGAAGGCACGTCGATGTTACGAAGGGCGAAACCGTAACCTCGCACTCTTACCGTCTTCTCAATTTCGCTAAACATTTGCGCTGGGCCAAAATAGTTGGTCCCGTAGCTAACTATTCCAATAATGTTAGAGCGACGCGTCACCAACCCTTTCGCCGTGCGGTTAGGTCGGTATCTCAGGGCGTGAACAGCTTCTAGAACGCGCTGGCGCGTTTTTTCAGACACATTAGGGTGGTTGTTAACAACCCTCGAGACGGTCTGATGCGAGACGCCGGCAACGCGTGCAACATCCTCAAGAGTGGCTTGCTTGTCGCCAAAAGTGACCACAGACAAACCTTACCAGAAGAAGGATTGCAGAGACGTTATCGCTAACAAACTAGACATATTTATATGTAGACAATATAGCTAAGCCTTGTCTTGACAGTAACAAAACGTAGATTTTAGCTTTTGAAAACACACAAACTGTAGTCTTAACGCTCATTGACAAGATACACCAGATATGCTACCGTTTGTTAGCGTTAACAAAATATTGAATGGTTTGGGTTCTTGTCAACCTTATGAAGGGTGGTTGCTATGTAAGTACCGAAACGACGCCGCAAGGTTACAGATCATCGCTAGCTGCGCTGACTGCCTTTACGCAGACTTGCTCGCTATGTAGTTCAAACTTGTGTATCAGCAGGGTGAAGGCGTACACCTTTTTGACATTACAGACGATTTTGAGAGACTAATCCTGCGAACTCTCAATCTATCCAAGACTTAGGAGATAAAACTGCTCATGAAAAATGGTGACCATCTAGTCTTAAAGCCGGGTTTTCGCATTTTTGGAATCTTGGTTGCAGCCTCGGCACTTATCTTTACGACCGCAGCGGCTCAAACGCCCCTTCAGTACTGGGGCTGGGTTGATGGCAGCGAAGAAGCCGTCGCGTTGTGGAACCAGACGCATCCTAATGTACAGGTCAACTTCACACGTACAACAGCCGGCACAGAGCACTACAACAAGGTTAAAACCGCGGTCACCGCAGGTTCCGGCGGCCCCGATGTGGCGCAGGTTGAGTTTCAACTGCTGACTAGTATGGTCGTGGCTGGTGCGGTTCAGCCAATCACGCAACAAGCAGCTTCGGCGGAGGATCAGTTTATCGACTGGACGTGGCAGCAGGTCAGCCTCGGCGGAGATGTTTACGCCATTCCGCAAGACATTGGGCCGATGGGGATGTTTTATAACAAAGAGCTCTTTGCAAAGTACGATATCACGGTACCGACCACTTGGGATGAATATGCTGCTGCCGCAGAAAAGCTTCATAAAGCGGACCCGTCTAAATACATCGCGCATTTCTCGCCCGCTCAGGTAGGTCAGTTTGCAGGTTATGCCTGGCAAAATAGCGCTAAATGGTTTGGAATTGATGGCGATGCTTGGCAGGTGAGTTTAAGCGGCGCTGAAACGAAACGAGTTGCCGACTATTGGCAAGGTCTTATTGACCGCGATCTCGTCAAGGTCGAAACAGACTTTAACCCAGCTTGGTATAAAGACCTGCAAGACGGAAACATTGCTACCTGGATTACTGCCGTTTGGGGTGCGGGAACATTGGCGGTTAACGTTCCTGGAGGTTCAGGCAAGTGGGCGGCAGCGCCCATGCCCCAATGGACTACCGGCGCTGCGGCAGCGGGGAACTGGGGCGGCTCGACCACAGCCGTGATCACGGGGAGCCAACACGTTGATGAGGCCGTCGCGTTTGCTGTCTGGCTTAACAGTGATCCGGGTGCGCTCGAGGCGATGATCAAAGCTCAAAACATCTTCCCGGCGACGAAAGAGGGTGCAAACTTGCCCATCATGAAAGAAGGTAACGCCTATTTCGGCGGGCAGGTGGTCAACGACGTGTTTGCTGAAGCGGCAACTAGTGTCGATCCGTCTTGGACGTGGGGGCCGACGATGGACCAGGTTTATGCCAACCTCGGTGACCAGTTTACGGCCGCCACGAACGGTGACGAGACCCTTTCGGTAGCACTAGATACAGTACAAGGAAACACTGTGACAGCGATGACGCAACTGGGTCTAACGGTCGTACGCTAGTATGTCCATTCGGTGGGGTCGGTGCGTCCAAGCGACCGACCCGCTTTTTTTGTTCGGGAGGTTTGGATGATGAGTAGCGTTACAGCAAAAACTCCCAAGGTCAGGCAGAGGCGGGTGTTATTTAATTGGAGAGGACTTGCAGGCTACGCTTTTGTCGCGCCGTTTATGGTTATCTTTCTCGTTTTTCAGCTTATTCCGGTCGGCTACGCGCTCTGGCAAAGCGTTCACGCAACCTCGAGGTCCGGGTTGGGAATCGGCGCGGCCACCGTCCGCTTTGTCGGACTAGCAAACTACATGCAGGCGCTCCAAGATCAAGAGTTTGTCGCCGGTGTTTTACGGATGCTGCTTTTCGGCATCGTTCAGGTCCCGATCATGCTTGGTCTAGCTCTGCTACTAGCTCTAATTTTCGATTCTTCGTTTGCTGTTTTTAAGTCGTTTTTTCAGCTCTCGGCTTTTTTGCCCTACGCTTTACCCGGTATTGTAGCGTCGATTCTCTGGTCATTTCTTTATCTTCCTGGTGTAAGTCCAGTCGTTGCTGTCCTCCAGGCGCTGAATTTGCCTCATAATTTTCTAGGTCCGGGGTCAGTCCTTTGGTCAATCGCCAATATCGTCACCTGGCAGTGGACGGGCTATAACATGCTTATTATTTTTGCGGCCCTGCAAGCTCTGCCGCACGACGTTTTTGAAGCTGCCCGAATTGACGGCGCAAACGAATGGATGATCAATACTCGCATCAAAATTCCGCTCGTGATTCCAGCAGTCATTCTTACAGCGGTCTTCTCAATTATCGGGACCTTGCAACTTTTTTCTGAACCAATGATCGTTAGGACGCTTACCAATAACGTTACAACGAAGTTTACGCCGAACATGGCAGCTTACAATATCGCTTTTGGGAACAACAACCCCAACTACGCAGCGGCGGTTGCGGTCACGCTCGCCGTCGCGACCTTTATCTTGTCGTTCGCCTTTATGAAGCTGGCACAACGGGGAGCTAGCTCGTGAGTACGGTTCGTCGTCGTACACTCGTACCGGCACTTGGCTCACGGTCACTCACATTGATATTTTTACTTGTCGTAGCCGGCTACTGCTTGCTGCCGGTCTCGTGGCTGATCTTTGCCTCAACCAAAAGCACTGGGGACCTTTACGGCACGTTTGGGTTCTGGTTTGCTAAGTTCAATTTTTTTGAAAACTTAAGACGGCTCGGAGCGGAAGACGGCGGTATCTTTATCCGCTGGATGCTCAACTCAGTTATCTATGCGGGTGTAGGCGGTTTGCTGAGCATGTTGATCTCGGCGCTGGCTGGTTACGCTTTGGCTAAACATAAGTTTGCCGGAAAGGAGCTGATCTTCGGCGTCATCTTGGGCGGCGTCCTGATCCCTGGCGCAGTGCTCGCGCTGCCGCTCTTTTTGCTGCTCAGTAAGCTCGGACTGACCAACACCTATTTAGGGGTTTTGCTACCGAGTCTGGTCAGTCCGTTCGGGGTCTATTTGTCGCGCGTCTACGCTGAAGCTTCTGTGCCTGACGAACTGCTCGAGGCTGCCCGGGTTGACGGCTCCGGCGAGTTTAGGACCTTTTTTACGATGGTGCTACGGATTATGGGTCCTGCCCTCGTAACCGTGTTTCTTTTTCAGTTTGTCGCCATCTGGAACAATTTTTTCCTGCCATTAGTCGTGCTCAGCCGAAACGAGCTATTTCCGGTCACGCTCGGCCTCTATGCGTGGCAAGGTCAAGCACTCGGCAATCCCGATATTGTCAGCCTCGTTCTTACCGGCTCACTAATTGCAAGTATTCCGCTTGTCATCCTTTTTTTCTCACTGCAGGGCTACTGGCGCGCCGGGGCTACTGCGGGCGCTGTCAAGGGTTAACTCATGAAAAAATCACTGCAGACAGAACATTTTAGCTTAGGCGTATGTTACTACCCTGAACACTGGCCTGAAGACCTCTGGAGGGACGATTTTCAGCGGATGCGCGACCTTGGCTTTTCAGTCATCCGCGTCGCGGAGTTTGCGTGGACGATCTTTGAACCTGAAGAAGGGTCGTTCTCTTTTGATCTTTTCGACCGGGCTATCGACCTGGCTCACGAACACGGCTTAAAGGTTATCCTCGGTACGCCAACGGCGACGCCACCCGCTTGGCTGACCCACAAATATCCTGAAGTCCTAAATGTAACCCAAGCAGGCGTTCAGTACCAGCATGGTGAGCGGCGGCATTATAACTACAACGCTCAAGTTTACCGTGAGCTGTCTGCCCGGCTCGTTCGCAAACTAGCTGAACACTATGGCCACCATCCAGCGGTCATCGGCTGGCAAATTGACAATGAACTCAACTGTCAGATCGATGTATTTTACGCGGAGGCTGACCAAACTGCATTTCAGAGCTGGCTTAAAGACAAGTACAGCACTTTGGCTGAACTCAACCACGCTTGGGGAACTACCTTTTGGAACCAAACCTATACGGCTTGGGCGCAGGTTAAGCTGACCGGGCCGACACCCAGTCACTCGCCCAACCCGCATCAAGCACTCGATGAAAAGCGATTTTTTTCAGCCAGCGCAATTTCGTTTGCCTGTATTCAAAGCAATATTTTGCGCGAACTTGCGCCTGACCAGTGGGTTACGACCAACGGTCTCTTCGGTCACCTAGACAGCCATCAACTCACTGAAGAGGCGCTGGACTTTATTTCGTACGACTCTTACCCTAATTTTAGCACCCTTTTGGACAAAGGATTTGGACTGCTTGACCGTTACTGGAGCTGGAATCTAAGCAAAGTGCGGAGCATTTCACCTAACTTTTGTGTGATGGAGCAGCAGTCAGGACCGGGTGGATGGACGAATATTATTGCGCAACCTTCACCTAAACCAGGGCAGATGCGTCTCTGGACCTATCAGTCGGTAGCCCACGGCGCGGATATGGTGCTTTATTTTCGCTGGCGCACCGCGACGATGGGGACAGAAATCTACTGGCACGGCCTTAACGACTACCATAACCGACCGAACCGGCGGGTTGCTGAAGCCGCGCAGATTGGGCGGGAGCTCGAGGTGTTGGGACCACGTATTGTCGGGACCCAGCCATCGGCTCAAGTCGGTATGGTGTGCGATTACGACAATGATTGGGACGGTGAGCTAGACAACTGGCATGGTCCTTATACGCGTCAAAGTATTGAGTCTTGGTTTGCCGCTTTGCAATACAAACATGTCCCTGTAGACGCGGTGTATCTACGGGCTACCACAACGCTTCAAGACCTAACTAAATACCAGGTCCTCATCTACCCGCATCCTGCTATTTTGAGCGACACCACGGCCGCACTACTCACCAAGTACGTAAACCAAGGTGGGAAACTCGTCTTTGGTTGTCGTACAGGGTATAAGGACACAACTGGGCAATGCTATATGCGACCGTTTCCAGGTCCTGTGGCAGACCTATGTGGTATTACAGTTACAGACTTTACACGTATTGGGCCAAATGAACAGGCACCTACCGTGCGGTGGTTCGTGGAGGGCGGCCTCGACGCGGCAGCCGACAGCTTTAACGATGTCTTACAAGTAGAGGCGTCTAGCGCAGATGTGTTAGCCGAGTATGTCGGTGGTTACTACACCGGCTTACCCGCGCTTATACGGAACCGTCTAGGGGATGGCGAAGCCTACTACTATGGCGCGGTTTTCAACGAGGAAGCGGCAGCAGCCTTGATCACGCAACTTGGCTTGGTATCGCCACTTGACGATTTGATAGATCTACCACAAGTGGTTGAACTGTGTATCAGAGAAAACTTCCGATCCGGGGAAAAACTGATCTTTCTACTTAACTATAGTGCTGAAGAACAGGTATTAGATTTCCGCGGGGCTGTCACTAATTTAATCACAAAGGAACAAGGGCAGGAATCAGTAGTACTAGGGCCATTCGGTGTATGCGTTCTGACTACTGATAAGTACGCTAGTCAACCTTAAGCCAAGTTTGTGACCGATATCGACTGTGTACTACAGAGTATAGTCGAATACGGGTAATCAAACTTTCGCACTATAGGGCTATAGAACCAAACAGGTTCTAGATAAATATTGATGGGAGTTACTATGTACAATCTCGCCGCGCCGCAAATCTGGTTGGTCTGCGGCTCACAGCACCTCTACGGCCCCGGCCCGTTAGCCGAAGTCGAGGGTCACGCCCGTGAGGTCGCCGAAACCCTGAACGCGTCCGAGGCGGTGACGCTCGAGCTCGTCTACAAGGGCCTCTTAACCACCCCTGAAGAGATTCGCACCCTCTGTTTAGACGCGAGCCGTGACCCCGACTGCGCCGGGTTGGTCGTGTGGATGCACACCTTTTCCCCTTCACGGATGTGGATCGGTGGCCTGCAAAGCTTAAGCAAACCCTTATGTCATCTCCATACCCAGTACAACCGCGATTTGCCGTGGGCAGAAATTGATATGGACTTTATGAATCTCAACCAAGCCGCGCACGGCGACCGCGAAGCGGGCTTTATGCACACCCGGCTGCGTTTAGGGCGTAAGGTCGTCGTCGGACACTGGCAAGACGTCGAAGCGCAGGCGCAACTCGGTACGTGGGTGCGGGTCGCGCACGCCTGGAGCGACTTGCAAGGGGCCAAGTTCGCCCGCTTTGGGGACAACATGCGGCAGGTTGGCGTCACCGAAGGCGATAAGGTCGCCGCTGAAATCCGCTTCGGCGTTTCGGTCAACGGTTACGGCGTCGGTGATTTAGTCGAACGTGTAGACGCGGTTTCAAACGCTCAGATAGACGAGCTTACCGACGTTTACGAAACGAGTTACGACGTCGCTGACGGTCTGCACCAGGGTCAAGAAAGTCACGAATCATTGCGGTATGGGGCACGCCTCGAGCTCGGCCTCCAGGCCTTTTTGGAAGAAGGCGGCTTTAAAGGCTTTACGACGACCTTTGAAGACCTGCACGGTTTAGCACAGCTTCCCGGTCTAGCGGTGCAGCGCCTGATGGCTGACGGCTACGGCTTCGGCGCAGAAGGCGACTGGAAAACGGCGGTGCTCTTACGTGCCCTCAAGGTAATGGCGGGGGGCGAGCGTACTTCGTTTATGGAGGACTACACCTATCATCTGGACCCGGCAGGGCCGCTCGTTTTAGGGTCGCATATGTTGGAAGTCTGCCCCAGCATTGCGGCTGAAAAACCAAGACTCGAGCTTCACCCTCTGGGGATCGGCGGCAAAGCCGACCCGGTGCGTTTGGTCTTTGACGCGCCCCCCGGCCCGGCACTCAACGCGTCGCTGATTGATCTGGGGAACCGCTTCCGGCTGATTGTCAACGAAGTCGAAGCGGTGTCGCACCCGCCGCTGCCAAACCTGCCGGTGGCACGGGCGGTGTGGCGCTGTAAACCCGACTTTAAGACGGCCTTAGCTGCGTGGCTTTATGCGGGCGGCGCACATCACACGGTCTACAGCTACGCGCTAAAAAGTGAGCATATGGAGGACTTTGCCGAAGTCGCCGGGATTGAGCTCGTGGTCATTGATGACGACACCAGACTCAGAGCGTTCAAAAACGAGTTGCGGCAGAACGATCTCTACTATGTTCTGGCTCAGGGGCTCAGGAACTGAGAGCAGATCAGGATACGTTCTGGTGACGCGTTTACCATGACCAACGACCAAACTGCGCAAGCGAGCTTTTCTCAGTTCAAACCTAAAGGTAGGCTAATATCTCAGAATCCTGGGAGCTATACTTTGGGGCGATGCGTGGCGTAAGCGCATGAGATGCTGGCTCGAGGGGGCTTATGATTCACGATTATGGTGATGAGGTTGCCTTAGAAGTTGACGGCTGGACCGTTTATGCACCCGCGGGTGAACCGCTTGTCGAGGTGCTCGACCGGCTCAAGTCCGGTGTGGCCCACGTCTGCTATCACTCGGCGCTAGGGCCGCTGCAAACGTGTGACACCTGCCTGCTCGGTCGAGATCGGTGGGACGCTGCAACGTGCGTGTGGTATCCCGGTTCAGGCGGGGCTCGAGGTGCGGACGGCGGCCCCTCGAGCCGTTGCCGCGCGGCAAGAGGCGATGCACCGTATTTTAGGCAACCACGACCTTTACTGCACCATCTGTGACCGGAATAACGGCGACTGCGACGTCCATAACGCGACTAAGCTGTTAGGGCTCGAGAATCAAAAATATCCCTTTCAGCCCAAGCCTTACGAAGTAGATAAAAGTAACCCGTTTTACCAGTACGACCCCGACCAGTGCATCCTCTGCGGACGCTGCGTCGAGGCGTGTCAAAACGTGCAGGTCAATGAAACACTCTCGATTGACTGGCAGGCTGAGCACCCGCGCGTCTTGTGGGACGGCGGCGCGGCGATTGACGATTCTTCATGCGTGTCGTGCGGGCACTGCGTCACGGTCTGCCCGTGTAACGCGCTGATGGAAAAAAATATGGTCGGCGAAGCAGGCTACTTTACGGCGTGGCCCGAGTCGGTGCGCGAACCCGCCACCAAACTCGTCAAGGCGGTCGAGCCTTACACCGGCTACGCCCCGATTATGGCCTTGTCCGACGCCGAAGCGAAGATGCGTCATGAGGACATCAAAAAAACTAAAACGGTCTGCACCTACTGCGGCGTCGGCTGCTCGTTTGACGTGTGGACGAAAGGCCGTAAAATCCTCAAGATTGCGCCGCAGCTAGACGGCCCCGCCAACAGCATCTCGACGTGTGTCAAGGGCAAGTTCGGTTGGGATTATGTGAGCAGCGACGAGCGCCTCACCACGCCGCTGATCCGCGACGGTAACGGCTTTCGTGAAGCGAGTTGGGATGAAGCTCTGACGCTCGTCGCCAAACGGCTGTGGGAAACGAAGCAGCAACACGGCGACGACAGCACCGCGTTTATCGCGTCGTCAAAATGCACCAACGAAGAGTCGTATTTGGTGCAAAAGATGGCGAGGGCGATTTTCGGCAACAACAACGTGGACAACGACTCGAGGTATTGCCAAGCTCCGGCGACGACCGGGTTGTGGCGCACCGTGGGTTACGGCGGCGATTCGGGCACCATTAAAGACATCGAACAAGCCGAGTTGGTCTTTATCGTCGGGTCAAATACCTGCGATTCACACCCGGTTTTGGCGACGCGGATCAAACGCTCGCACAAACTGGGCAGGCAAAAGATTATCGTGGCGGATTTACTCGAGCACGAGATGGCTCGCCGCGCCGACATCTTTATGCGGCCCAACCCCGGCACCGATTTAGTCTGGCTCTCGGCGGTGACCAAATACATTTTGGACAACGGTTTGGAAGACAAAAACTTTTTACGTGATAGGGTCAATCAACTCGACGAATACCGGGAGAGCTTGGCGGACTTTACGTTGGAGTACGCCGAAAAGGTCACCGGCCTAAGTCAAGATACGCTCAAAACGGTCGCTGAGGAGATTGCGGCAGCCGGGAGCGTCTGCGGACTCTGGGCGATGGGCGTGACGCAGCACTACGGCGGCTCTAACACCTCGACGGCGATTTCCAACCTCTTACTGGTGACCGGTAACTACGGCCGTCCCGGTACCGGCGCGTATCCGCTGCGCGGTCACAACAACGTGCAGGGGTGTAGCGACTTCGGTTCGATGAACAGCTATCTACCGGGCTACCAGAAGATTGGGGACGACGAGGCGAGAGCGCGTTACGAAAAGGCGTGGGGCGCAACCATCCCCGGCGAACCGGGGCTCAACAATTTCAGGATGATTGACGCCATTCACGACGGCCAGCTTCACGCGCTCTACGTCGTCGGGGAAGAGCTGGCGCTTGTAGACGGCAACGCCGAACACGTGCAAGAGGCGCTCGAAAAAGTGGACTTCTTGGTCGTCCAAGAAATCTTTATGACCCGCACCGCGCAGTTTGCCGATGTGGTGTTGCCAGGGGTGCCGTCGTTAGAGAAAGACGGGACGTTTGTCAACACCGAACGCCGGATTCAGCGGCTCTACCAGGCGTTAGACTCTCTCGGCAACTCGAAACCCGACTGGCAGATTCTGACTGAGCTGGCTGGGCACTTGGGTCACCACTGGAACTATGAAAGCCCGAGCGACGTCATGGATGAGATTGCCAGCCTGACACCGCTTTTTGCCGGGGTCAGCTACCCGCGCTTAGAGGGCTACAATTCGCTTCTATGGCCGGTCGCCGAGGACGGCACCGACACCCCGCTTTTATACGAGCACGAGTTTCACTTTCCCGACGGCAAAGCGCGGCTCTACCCCTTGGGGTGGCTGCATCCGAGCGAGTCTCCAGACGAGACGTATGACCTGCACCTCAACAACGGCCGCATCTTAGAGCACTTTCACGAGGGCAATATGACCTATAAAAGCGTCGGCATCACCGCCAAAGTGCCTGACACCTTTGTCGAGGTCTCCGCTGAGCTGGCTGCAGAACGTGGCTTAGAGAGTGGTGACTGGGTACGGCTGACCTCGAGGCGGGGTAGCATCGAACTCCGGGCACTGCTGAGCGACCGGGTAACGAGCCACGAGCTCTACGTCCCGAATAACTCGTCGAAAGCGCCGGTCAACATGCTCACCGCGAGCGTCGTAGACCCCGACAGCGACACGCCCGTCTATAAAGAAACGGCGGTCAAACTCACCTCCTTGGGTCGCCGAGGTGCCCCGCCGCTCCCCGAAACCAACCCGTGTTACGGCCACCCGACCCCGCAACCCGGCGTCGAGGTTGAGCGCAAGTGGGAACGGGCCGATTACGTGTCACCGACCCAAAACCGACCCGAAGGGGGGAACCTCTAGTGGCCAAGCCGCTGACCTATACCCCCATGCCGGTTCCTCAAGACACCGCCCAAGATGACCTGGAACGTCTCCTCCAAACCCTGCACGAACGCGGTGCGCTCCGCCTCCTAAACGGTCTCGTGGGCCAATATGACGGCGTACTCAGCGTGGCTTTGGGACAGCTCGAGTCCCAAAAAGGTGAAAACGCGCTCGGTACCCTGACCGTCCTGCTTAAAGCTCTGACGGAAACCGATGCGGACACGGCGCAGGCGTTTCTGACCGGAACGCAAAAGGGCTTGGCAGCGGCGCAAACGAGTTTACAGCGTGACCCACCCTCGAGGCTCGCTCTGCTCGGCAAACTTAACGACCGTGAGGTCAGACGCGGGCTCTACGCCGTGCTCAGTTTGCTGGGAGGACTGGGAAAGCACCTGCACGATAACCGAGTCTAGCGAGGCTCGGGGCCAATATTTACGTGCTCAGCTATAGGCGTGCTGAGCAGCTTGTTGGGACTGTCTGAGTGTAACCAAGGCGGCTAGTCCGGTAACCAGTGCAAGTCCGGCAAACAGTCCCAGCGTCAATGCGTCGGGCCGTAAAAGCGGTTGCGCCCGGAGCGCCTGTTGCAACAAAATCAAGATCATCCCAAGGTAAAAGCTGCCCCCGACCCACACCAGCGCCACCCGCGTCCGTATGGGGAGGCGTTTGCGGCGAGAAAGCCACCAGCCCAAAAACGGCACCACTTGCAGCGCGTGCAGCCCGGTAAAGTGCGGAATTCGCAGATCGCCGCCCTGCGTGCTCCAACCTGTTATCGGCAAACCGGGGCTGCCGTCAGGCAAACCAACCGTGTGCGCCCCGACGATGCTGACCGCGCCGCCCGTCTGCCAACCCGCTAGCTGCTGCGCGGTGGGAACTGTCATCAGATAACCGAGACCCATCCCGACGATGCTCAGCGTGAGGCCGAGCCGCAAACTCCAAGCAAACGCCGGGTTCTCGAAGGGTTGAAACAGTAGCAAACCTGCAACGATGAAGTTTGTGCCCCATAAAACGGCAATTGCAACGGCCATCATCCCCCAGAGCGCAGCGTCAAAGGGTGTCGCAACGTTAAAGTGACTCGTGGTGCCGCGTACGACCTGCGTAATGATAGCGAACCACTCGAGCCCGAGTACCGTCAGCACGACCCAACCCAAGATATTTACCCACCGCCGCTTGCCCCGAACAAACCCTAAAATCCACACCAGCGTGAGGCTGTAGAGCGAAATCGAAACGCCGAACTTGGTCGGTTTAAGCCACGCCGGAGCGCCGGTAATGACGCGTGGGTCGGCAAAAATTCCGATGATGAAAAATACGGTGACGAGCGCCGTGACGAGAGCTGAAACGGTAAGGGGTGCGTGCGTTCGCCAGAGTTTATGAAGGGTACGGCTGAACATGGGGAGTCTCCAATCTTTGAGAGAGCGGTTATCTTTTACTTAACGCCGTTATTCTTTACGCCAAAAAAATCGCTATCTTAAGCCTCCTTTGCAAACCCCTGCCGGAGCGTCCCTAGCAGATTGTCAGTTCGTTTTTCCAGCTCGCTTTTATCCATCACCGGAACGCAGAGCGTCAGCGCGACGAGGCCGTGAACGGCGGCCCAGAGTGTGTATACGAGATTCATCGGTTCTTTTGTATTGAGCACACCCGCTGCGTGCGCTTCGTGAACCGCCTGAACAAGGACGTTAAACGAGTTGATTGTGGGCTCACAGTCGTTTGGATTCTCTTTTGAGAGAAACTCGCCGCGTTCCATAAACATCATGCGGTAGTGCGCGGGATGCGCCATGCCGAACGCGACGTAAGCGCGGCCGATGGCGCTGATTCGGGCAAGGGGGTCGCCTACCGAATCGTAAGCCTGTTTTAGGGCCTGCCCAAACCTCTCAAAACCCTCGAGCGACACCGAAAAGAGGAGGTCGTCTTTGTTGTCGAAGTACAGGTAAACCGTCGTGGCCGAGTAACCCACCCGTTCGGCCACCTCACGCAGGGAGAAGCCCCCCAACCCACCCTCTAAAAACAGTTCACTCGCCGCTGTCAAAATCGCTTGCCGCACTTCAGCTTTTTGCTGCTGACGGCGGGCGCTGCTCTTTTCGCGTAGGCGGGTGGCTCGAGTCTTTACATCTGTCATAACACCCATACTCTACTTAACACTGTTATTTTTGTCAAGCATAACCTACGTGAATACGTGAGCGTGATAGCTTGAATGATGACGAAGGAAGCTAAAAAACATGTCACCGACGAACAAATTACCGTACAAGTTTGTCGTGCCAAGAGCTGCACGAAAAGGGGCGCGGGTGAACTTGCTAGGGGGCTCGAGGAGACCTTCGCCCGTAAAGGGATAAACGCGCAGGTTTTACGGCACGAGTGCTTTGACCTCTGCAAACAAGCGTGTAATGTCCTGGTTGAGATGCCGGACACCGAACCGCGTATCTACACACAGCTGCACCCGCGCTACGCGGAACGGTTTGCCGAAAGTTTCGTTGAAGAGATTCAGGAGAACATGAGAGTTAAGTAAAATATTAGTCCTGCTACAGAATATCGTAAACTGACAAAGTGAATGTTCCAAAACAGAAATCTTACGATGTAGACAACCAAACTATTGCTGATGCATTGGGCTTAGACTCCGCCATCTACACAATCCCTCAGTTTCAACGAAAATATGCTTGGACAAAGAAAGAAGTAGATGATTTACTGTTTGACCTTTTCGACGAAATAGATTGGTCAAATGAAGACTTGAGCGTCTTGCCGTCCCACTTTCTTGGTTCTATTGTGATAGCCACTGTAGATGAAGTTGATATGGTGCTTGACGGTCAACAGCGTTTGGCTTCAATATCTTTACTTTTATCCGTAATTAGAAAGAAACTGACCGAAGAAAATTCCGAGAAAGCCGGTATTGTTGATCAATATCTGAGGAAAGTTTCGAGAAAAATAAGAGGAGAAGATCGAATTAGGCTCGAGTTACAGCCTGAGGACGCGACAATCTATAGAACTCTCGTGCGTGACCCAGCAAAATATAAAGCTAAAGAGCTGAGCAGTAGTCTTATAGCAAAAGCTGCTCAAGCCATTTTAGAAAAAGTAGAGGACTATTTGGCTAAGGCTGCGGAAGCCGGTGCCACTACAGAAGCTGCATTATTGTCTATGCTCGACAGAATACTTAGTCATACAACATTGGTAAAGATCGTTGCGCCGTCTGAAGCAGACGCATTTCGTCTGTTCGAAACGCTAAACGATAGAGGTTTAGCACTCAACGCTGCTGACTTAGTGAAAAACAAAATCCTTGCAAGGTGTAGGGAAAAGAAATATATAGATGAAGCAGTAGAAGTCTGGAGCCAAATTGTTGAAGCCGTAGGAGAAGACGAGATAGTAAACTTTTTGCGTTATTACTGGATTGCATTTTACGGAAACGTTCGGCAAAGAGAACTTTATAAAGCTTTTGAGGAACTTCTCAACAGAATGAATCCTATTTCAGCCTTAGCACTCGCACGTGATCTAAGATCATCGGCACAAACATATAAGCAAATTGTGAAACCAGATCGGGAAAAAAAGATATGGAAAACGGGTACAAACGAGATTCTGGAAAGACTTTCAATTTACAAAGCTCGTAGCTGCAGACCTGCTCTACTATCTTGCGCCAAGCATAGGCCCGAAGATATGTTGAAAATTGCAAAAGCTTGCGAACTCATCACCGTTCGGTATTCAGTCGTCAGTAATCTTGGATCAAATGATTTAGAGAGAAGCTATGCACAACTTGCAAGGGCATTGAAAAACAAGCAAAGAAGTGTCTCCGAAATGCTAAAGACATACTTAGATGCTCGTTCTCTTTCAAGAGGAGAGTTCGAACGTAATTTTTCAGAAGTCAGCGTCACTTCTGTGTCTGAAGTTTGGCGACAAATTCTGATTCAGCTCAATGATCAATTATCTACTGGGGAAACTACGATAGGCAACGCTCAAAGAGTACATGTAGAGCATATATTTCCGCGTAATCCTAGTTCGGAAGCATTGCGTGAGTCTCAAGTGTCAAGTAAAGAGGATGGAGTAAGACTATCTTGTATGATCGGGAACTTGACGCTTTTATCAGGAGAACTAAACCGTAGAGCATCTAACCACGCTTTCTCCGCAAAAAAGCTGGCTTTTCTGAGTTCGGAGATCACTTTGAATAAAGGCATATCAGATAAAACTCAATGGGGTGAAAGCGAGATAATTGAGAGAAGTATATTTCTTTCTCACCTAGCTGCCGAAGTGTGGCCTTGGCCTATAGATTAACAGCTAGTGCTGACGCCCCGCCTCTTTAATCGCGTGGGTGGAAAACCCGAATTGCGGCAAGTGCGCCTCACCAATACCGGTCAAAATCGCCCCGGCGAGTTCAGCTAAATTTGTGCCGCCCACTTCGACCTGCATCCCTAAGCCGTCCCGTAAATCGTCTAAGGTGCGCTCATCTAACATCGTTTCGGTGCCGTATTTGAGGACGTTAGGGGAGACGAGCAGCAAATCGGCCTCACCCGGCGCAATCTGCGTTAAAAAGTCCCGTCCGGCCAACAGTCCGGCGACGGTCGTGACTTCACCAAACGTGCGGTTTTTAAGCGGGCGAACCTCGAGCGTCAAGCCTTCAATCTCCCGCAAAGGGGCGACAGCGCGCTCCAACACCGGCGCGAACAGCTTGCCGGTGCCTAAAATGACCTTACGCGGCGTGTCTAACCGCGTCGGCAAGGGCGGCAGCGGGTCGCTCAAAAAGTCCTGAATCATGCCGACGCCGTTTTCTAACATCGGGAAACCTTCATATGCTTCGTCACCCGGCAGCGGTTCGTCGGCTAACAGATAAAACTCGTCGGAAGGGAAAATAAAGCGGGTGCCGCGTTCGGCGAGCATCCGTTTTTGAAAGGCGTGAACGCGCCGTAAAACGTCTCGAGCTTCGTCGGGGCGGTAGGGGCGCAGCTCGGGCAGGTTGCGGCGATGGTCGGTCAGGCCGACGGGCACGCACGCCACCGCCTGAATGTTGTCGTAACCGGCCAGGTGCTCCAAGGTTTCCTCGAGATGCACCCCGTCGTTGCGCCCCGGCAACAAGACCATCTGCGTGTACAGCTCAATCGGGGCGAGGCGCTCCAACATGCCGCGAATCTTCGTCGCTTCAGGGTCTTTAACTTTCAGACGCCACCACTTCATCATGTCGCGGCGCAGGTCTTCGTTGGCGGTATGCACCGAGACGTATAAAGGGCTCAGGTTTTCGTCCAAAATCCGCTTGATGTCGCCTTCCGAGAGGTTGGTCAAGGTGACGAACGAGCCGTACAAAAAGCTGGTGCGAAAGTCGTCGTCCATCACATACAAGCTTTTGCGAAAGCCTTTGGGCATCTGGTGGACGTAACAAAACTCGCACTTGTTGGCGCAGAGTTTGAGGCCGTCGAAGATGACTTCCGAGAACTCGAGCCCCGGGTCTTCCCATGACGCACTAAAGCTCAGCTCTTCGCCAGTTAAAGGATCGCGTACTTGCAACTCCACGTCACCGTGCTCTAGTTCGCGCCGATACGCCAGAACGTCGGTAACCGCTCGGCCGTTGACCCGTAATAACTCCCAGCCTGCCCGGACGCCCGCGTGCGCCGCCGGTGAACCGGGTTGCACCTGCGAGATAGCGGCGGGATAGAGTGTGTCGGGAAGAGGAGCGGCGAGCGGCATAACAAAGCAGTGTAGCAGATGAGGCTTTCGCAGCTTCACTTGCATTTGACATAGACGAATACACCCACATGTTGCGCTTTCGTTGTATATAAACGCACCATGTTGTATACTTAAAAATTAAGGAGGTAAGAAATGGGCAGAAAACGAGTTTCTGTAATGAGTGAAAGCGAATCTGGTAGAAATCAGAAGTTCCTCGATAACTACACGGGTAAAAGTATGACCCGAGCAGGATTCGTCCGTGAGATAGAACAAGGTGGATACAAAAATTACCATGTACGTGAAGTTAATGGGGTGAAAACTCCGGTTTCAAATCCCGACGGAACAGAAAGAAATAATTTGGACGATTAAATATTCTGTTAGCATCATCTCGATAGCTGAGCCTTGTTAAAAGTGGCTCAGCTTATATGTTTGACAATAGCTGTTAAAACAGCTATTGCTGCAACAAGTTTATTTGAAGAGGTTTTCTACGCCGTTCGCTACGCAAAGCCAAAAGCCTTTTATGAGCCTCGAGCACGAAGTTTATTTAAGCCTGCAACGTCTCGCCACCGCCCTCAGCTACGAAGCCGCCGAACTGTTTAAGGCGTACGGCCTAAGTGCCCCGCAATTTAACATCTTGCGGATTTTACGCGGCGCGGCCGGGAGGAACCTAGAACACCCCGGCCTTTCGGCGCACGACATCGGGGAACGGCTGCTCGTTCACGCGCCCGACCTGACGCGGCTCCTAGACCGGATGGGCACGCAGGGGCTCATTGCCCGTTGCCGTAAAACCACGGACCGGCGGGTCGTCACTGTTCGCCTGACCGACAAAGGACGCCAACTCCTCGCTGACCTCGACACGCCGCTGCTGGAGCTGCACCAACGTCAGTTTGCCGCCCTTGACCAAGCACAGTTAGAAACGCTGCAAGGGCTGCTCGAGCTAACTCAAGCGTAGGGCTGAACTTTTAGGAAAAATGATGTCTGACGTAACCGTTACCTCTATGCCCGCTGCCACTTCGAACAGTGTCTCCCTCGGCCTCGCTAGTGTTGCGCGTCGTGGTCGGAATTGTGTTCGTTTATCACGGCTACGACAAGTTCTTCGCAACGGGAATCGCCGGGACGACCGGGTTTTTTACGCAGATCGGTGCGCCGCTGCCAGGCGTTGCCGCTCGTGGCGGTGCTCGAGTTTGCCGGGGGAATTGCGCTAATTAGGACTCTTTACACGGCCTATCGCCGGACTGCTCGCCCTTGACATCTTGGCCGCACTCTTTCTCGTTCACCTGCCGAACGGCTTTTCGGCGCAAAACGGGGGCTACGAGTTTGTTCTGACGCTCGCACTGGTTTTAACCGGCCCTGGAGCCTACGCGTTAGACACGCTGCTCGGCCGTGGGCGCTCGAGCTAAAACCCGTACGGGCAAGGTACAACCTGCAAAAGCAGCGTTGCCTACCCCTTCACCATTTAGATTTCATGATCGGCCGCAGCCAGCGCCGTGCGGTTCACCTGCGGCAGTAAAAACCCATGAACCGGCGGCAACCCCGTGACCGTCACCCAGTCGCCCGCCGCGAGCGTGTCAGACAGTGGTGCAAAACTCCCGATGACGAGCGGCGCACCCGCGTCAATCACGATCATCCGGCCCTGCCGCAACACCACGACGCCCCACGCTCTCAAGTGACTTGGGCCGAGGACAACCACTTTACGCACCTTTTCTTCAGCTGGCTCGACCTGCTCGGTGCTTAGAGACAAGATAAGTTTGGCGGGGCCGATAGGGGCGCTGTAGGGGCCGGTGCGCTCTAGCACGCCGAAGATCACCCCGGCGGCGCGGCACTCGAGCAGCGGACTCCCCTCGGTGTGCGCGAAGAGCGTAACGTCGGCGGCGTAGGGCCGCCACTGAGTGATAAAACTTTCGACCGACTCTTCGAACATGCGCTGAGTCTACCAAGCTGCCGAGCGCGGCGCTTGACTGCGGCTTAAGGCTTAAGGTGTAGCTTGCCCTCACGTATTCACCGCTGAGGACAGCTAAACGCGCCTTTGTCAAGGTGCCGGGACGCTGCGCCGAAACACCCTCGAGGTTTACCGGCGACTGGGCTGCTCCGGGCGCGTGTGCTAGAGTGAGCTAGTGAAGTCGCCTTTTGGCCCCGTCTAAACCGTCCCGCCGCTTGGCTGGGCGGATTTTTGTGGTGTACGGTATCAGAGGGCGCAGGAGGATATGATGCTCGAGACCCTAAATCAGGTGCAGCAGCGCGACCTAGACCTCGACGCGCTTTTAGAAGAGCGGGGACAGACGCCGACGGAACTTACCCGTTTACGCGAACAGATCGCGCACCTTCAGGTTGAGCTGGCAGCCGCCGAAGTGCGTTACGGCGAGCTCCGCAAAGAGGTTTCGCGGGGTGAAATGGAGCTTAAAACCCTCGACGAGCGCCGTAAAAGTTCGGCGCAGGGGGCGCTCGAGGCTGCCACCGCCAAAGAAGCCGCGCAGTACCAAAACCAAGAGATGCAGTTTGCTACCCGTTACCAAGAACTCGAGGAAGATACCCTGCCGCTGATGGAACGTTTGGAAGGCTTTGAGGAAGACGTCAACCGGTTACGCGGCGACATCGAGGATTTGGAACCCGAGCTCGAGAGCGCCGCCGAAGCCGAATCCGCCCGTGTCAAAGAGGTAGACGACCGGATCGAAACGCTCGTAGCCGAGCGTGAAAAGGTCGCTGAAGAAGTAGACGCTCCGCTCTTAAAACAGTATGAGCAGGTGCGCAAAGCGCGGCGCGGCGTCGGCCTCGTTGAGATTGTGGACAATCAGCGGTGCGGCGGCTGCAATGTGCGGCTGCCGATTCACGTCATTCAAAAGTCGCGGAGCGGCAAAGGCGTGACGCGTTGCCCGAGTTGCGGGCGGCTGCTCTGGGCAAAAGAGGCGCAGCCGACGAGCTAAGCGGCGATGCGTTACGCTGAACTGCTTTTGTACGGGCCTCATGACCTGCGCTGGACTGAGGGTAAGTTAGCGCCGCCTGGACCGAATGAGGTGTGGTTGGGGACCCTTGCCGGAAGTATAAGTGTCGGCACCGAAGGCCCGCTCTACCGGGGCGACGCACGCGGAGTCAGCCCATCTGTCTATCCGCTGATGACCGGCTACGAAAGTCTGGCCCAGGTCGTCCGTACCGGAAAAAATGCAGACGTTCAGGTAGGCGAGAAGGTTGTCTCAACTTACGGTCACCGCACCGCCGCGTGCGTTTCGGCTGCTAAGCTGATGCGTGTGCCGGAAGGTATACCTGATGAAATTGCGCTTTTAGCTATTTTGGCGAACGACTCGAGTAGGGGCGTCGGCAAATTACACCTCAAACCTGAAGATACGGTGCTCATTACCGGAGCCGGAACGATAGGGTTGTTGGCGCTTTACCGTTTGCGCTGGTTGGGACTTCAAGTTGACGTCGTTGAACCCGAGCCGGAGCGGAGAAGGTTGGCGCTTACGTTGGGCGCACGAAACGTCTTTTCACCTGACGAACTTAAAGATGAGCTGTACGCCGCCGGGGTGGAGTGCTCGAGCACCCAAGCTGCTTTTGCTACCTTGCAACGTCATCTGCAACCGGGCGGTCAAGTGTGTTTTAGCGGACGGAAACCTCGAGCCGCTCATTCTGCTCCCTGAGTTCCACGCCCGCGAGTTGTCAATCGTCGCGTCGTCAGCTGGGGAAGATTATCCGGGCTATGCTCAGACTTTTTTCGAGTATTGGCTTGTAAATAAAGCGCCGTTGGGCAAGCTTTTCACCCTGCGGATTACGGCTGACGAACTCCCTGAAACGTTTGAAAAGCTGGCGATAGATAGGCCGATCAAAGTTTTTGTGGATTACCGGTGAACGCCCAAGTGCAACGTGCATATGCTAATGATTTGGGAGAGGTGTTGGACCTGTTCGATTCGGTGCAGGCTTGGCTCGTCGCCTGTGGTCTAAAAGAGCAGTGGGGTAGCGCACCGTTTTCGGTAGATGAAATGCAGCGGCGACGGTTTGCAGTTTGGATAAGAGCCGGACACTTCTTTCTGATAAAGCTCAATGGAGAAGTTGTCGGGACACTCGTTTTCAGTCCGGAACCGCCGGACTATGCCCGAAACGCTTGTGGTGAACGCGTTCCGGGTAGCTACCTCGAGGCGTTCGCCGTTCGCCGCGACTACGCCGGACAAGGTGTCGGTACAACTCTGCTGAACTGGGCAGAGCATGAAGCTCTGAGTAGAGGCTCAGACATTCTCCGGCTCGACTGCTGGGCTGAAAATGAGGTTTTACGTTCGTACTACCGCCGCGCCGGATTCTCTGAGGCCGCTTTACTTATGCTTGGCGACTGGCACGGCGTCATGTTTGAAAAACGACTCAAAGCTCCGTCGCTTTAGTCTCCGGCAGGGCTTCACGCAAAAACTTCACCACGTCTTGCGTGCTCGTCCCCGGCGTAAAAATCGTCGCCACGCCCATCGCTCTGAGTTTCGGCAAATCTTCATCCGGGACGATGCCGCCGCCGAAGACTAAAATGTCCTCGGCTCCACGGGCTCGCAGTTTGTCGGTCACTTCTTGAAAGTAGTGCAGGTGTGCGCCCGATAAAACCGACAAGCCCACTACGTCTACGTCTTCTTGGACGGCGGCCGAAACGATCATGTCGCTCGTCTGCCGGAGACCCGTATAAATGACTTCCATCCCGGCGTCGCGGAGGGCGCGGGCGATAACTTTTGCGCCCCGGTCGTGACCGTCTAAACCGGGTTTGGCGATCAAGATGCGGAGGGGACGAGGTTTGGTTTCTTCAGCTTGCGTCATCAGACGACCGCCGGTTCCAGGTAGCTGCCGTAAACCGTGCGGAGTACGTTCATCTGTTCACCTAACGTGCAGTAAGCGTGCGCACACGCCATAAATGCGGGCATGGTGTTTTGGCCCTCTTTGGCTGCTTTTTGCAGACTCTCGAGCGCGTCTCGCGCAGCTTGTGGGTCTCGTTCTCGGCGTACCTGCTCGAGCCGCTGCTGCTGCACCCTTTCTACTTCTGGGTCGAAAGGCAACAGCGGCGTCTCTTGAGCTTCCGAGACGAAGGCGTTGACCCCGACCGTCAGGCGTTCAGCGGTGTCGAACTCGCGCTGCTGCTGATACGACGCGTCGCCGATTTCAGCGGCAAAAAAACCTGCGTCAATCGCGGCTTCAACGCCGCCGAGGGCGTCAATTTGCTCAAAGTAGGCGAGACAGGCTCCCTCGAGCGAATCCGTCAGTGTCTCTAAATAGTACGAGCCCCCAAGTGGGTCGGCGGTGTTGCCGACGCCTGTTTCATAAGCGATCACCTGCTGCGTTCTAAGTGCAAGCGTTGCAGCTTCTTCCGTTGGGAGTGCTAGGGCTTCATCGAACGAATCGGTATGAAGGCTGTTGGTCCCGCCCAGCACGCCCGCCAAAGCTTGAATAGCAACCCTGGCAATATTGACCTGCGGTTGCTGCGCCGTTAAAGAGACCCCAGCGGTCTGCGCGTGCGTCCGGAGCATCCAAGATCTAGGGTTTTTTGCGCCGTAAACCTCGCGCATTTGCCGCGCCCAAATCCGCCGCGCCGCCCGAAACTTGGCGATCTCTTCAAAAAAGTCGTTGTGGACGTTGAAGAAAAACGAGATGCGCGGCGCGAACTCATCTATGTCGAGGCCGCGCTCTAACGCCTTGCGGACGTAGTGGATGCTGTCGGCAAGGGTAAACGCCAACTCTTGCACCGCTGTACTGCCCGCCTCACGGATGTGGTAGCCCGAGACCGAGATAAAGTTCCACTTCGGTACGTGCTTCGGCCCCCACTCGAAGGTGTCGATGACCAGCTCAACCGAGGGTGCGGGGGGAAAGATATACTCTTTTTGCGCGATAAACTCTTTTAAGATGTCGTTTTGCAGCGTCCCGCCCACCTTGCCGAGGTCAGCACCGCGTTTTTCGGCGTTCGCCAAGTACATCGCCCAGATTGCGTTGGCGGGGCTGTTGATGGTCATCGAAGTGGTCACAGCTTCCACGTCAATGCCGTCAAAAAGTATTTCCATATCGGCCAAAGACGAGACCGCCACGCCCATCTTGCCGACCTCGCCCCGGGCCATCTCATCGTCGGCGTCGTAGCCCATCAGCGTCGGTAGATCAAACGCGGTTGAGAGTCCGGTTTGGCCTGCCGCTAAAAGCTTCTTAAACCGCGCGTTGGTCTGCGCGGCAGAACCAAACCCGGCAAACTGCCGCATCGTCCAGAGTTTGCTTCTATACATGCTCGCCTGGACGCCGCGCGTATACGGGTACTCGCCAGGGTAACCGAGCTTCTCGTCCGGGTTAAAACCTTCTAGGTCTTCGTGGGTATAAACCGGCTCGACCGGAAGGTTTGAAAGTGTCCGAAACGGGTAAGGACGCTCAGGCACACGCAGGGTGGCGGCGCGGTAACTCGCCTCGAGCCACGCTTTTTTCGGTTTCATAAGGCTAGTATAGCGCCGCCGCGTTCTCTTTTGACCGTATAGACCTAATTCGTGAAGGGTAGCCGGGTTACGGCCGCTTGTACCTGAGCTACCGTAAGCAGCTCGCCCGCTTCGATTTCGGTGCGAACACTGCCGAGCGCAATCACGCCCAACTGCGGATGTACCGCGACGCTCCCCAACCGTCCGACCGTTTTGCCGTCTTTTGTAAGGTCGCGTACGCCGGGATCGGGGAACGCCGTAAGTTTAAGTCCGACGAGCCGTCGCCGAACCTTGCCCCGCGCCTCGATTCGCGCCATGATCTCTTGGCCCAAGTAGCAGCCTTTACGGTACGAGAGCGCGTAGGTAAGCCCCGCTTCTTGTGGCAGTACGCCTTCGCCCCCTTCAAACTCTGCCTCGGCAATCCCGGCGGCGATACGGTGAGCTTCTAAAGCGTCTTCTCCGGCAAGTCCTGCCCGGGCGTCTTGCAGCGCCCCAACCAACGCTTCGGTGTCCCTGGTTAAAACATGCAGGTCAAACCCTCCGGCGCGGCTCCGGGCGACCGGGCTCACAAGCACCTTAGCTGAGGCGAACGGGACTTGAATAAAGGTGTCGGGTGCGGGTAATTCAGCGTTAAAAACCTTTTGCAACGCCTGTGCTGCCTTCTCGCCCTGAAGCGTCAGCGCGGTTAAGCTGCCCTCCAAGTTTTCAATCTCTACCTGGTCAAAGATGATATGGGCGCGTAGTCCAGCCTCGAGCCCCTCCGCACTACCCCCTTCGGGCGCGACGAAGAGGTCGTCGTCCCGGCGGTAGAGGCGCAGCAGCGCGAGGGCGTGGCCGCGAATGTTGAGCCTCAAGGCGGCGCGGCCCTCACCGGGTTGCAGACGTTTGACCTCATTACTGACCTGGCCGTGGAGAAACTCGAGCCTGTCGTTTCCGGTCAATCTGAGCGCACCTGTCCCGAGTAGCGGCACGAGACCTACAGTTTCCAGGCTGCCAAATTCGGCTGCAGGGTCGCCAAAGTTCCTGACGCGGCCCTCTTTAAGCTGTGCGCCTCTGTCTAGCCAAAGGTCGTTTTGCGTATCTGTCGTTGTCATACGCTTTCATAGCACAGTTGCACGGACGTTTGACGTCACGCAAAACACGGCTGGCTGCTCTGGTTTTTGGTGAGGTAGTGCCGGTACTTCGGTAAGCTTAAATCTTACTCCGAGTTCGACAAGCGGCCACCGCGCCAGCGGTAGAGCGCCCGTTGCCACGCCCGCTGCGTTGACGATCCGGCGTAGCGTTCGGCAAAGTCGGTGGCGGCTTGCTCGGAACCGACGTCGCGGCCGTACTGCTGTTTTAAGTAGTAGCGGTGATCCATAATCCACAAGTAGAGGTCGGCTTCGGTACGCCCCGGAAAGCGGCGCAAGACGCGGTGCTCACGGATTTCGTCGACGACGCGCAGGTAAAAGCGGTCGTACCACGAGCCCACCGCCTCTTCCCACGAGACCTCGCGCTGATACTTGAGGCCCAGGTAATACTGCCGGGTGCCGATGTGCTCGAGCAACACGTCATAACGGCCCGTTACGGTAAACAAAATCTCGTAGTGGCCGGGGCGCACCCGGTTCAGCTGCGTTTTTTCTAAAAAGTCGGCGTATTCACCCTTGATAATCACTTCTTTTAAGGTGTCCGCTGAGTTGGGCGGTACCGATACGCTCAGCTCGATGATCTCGGCGTCAATAAACTTCTGTCCGGCGTTACGGGCAACTGACACTCTATGGTGACCGTCTTTAACGAAGTAGACCTCGCCGACCTTATAGACGCTGATCGGCGGCAGCTCTTTGCCCTCGAGTCCCGCTTGCCGAATCCCGGCCCAACGCTCGACGGTGTGACCCACCCGGGGCAAAAAGTAGTGGTCGAAGTCGCGGTAACGGTCAACTGAGCCGACAATCTGCCCAATCGGAATCGGTTTGACGCCGCCGTAGCTTTCGCCTGCCGGATGCAAGTTTTTAACGGCGCTGAACGGCAGAAGTTCGTTAGGTATCCCCCGGAGGTTGTGCGTAACGTTATGCCAAAACGCCCGACTCCGCGCCTTTTCTGCGTCTCGCCGTGCTCGGCGCTGGTATATTCCGTCCACTGCACCCTCCTCTCTGCTGTAAGCGTAACTGGACTTTGTAAAGACTATGTGATGTGATTTGCCGCCACGTGCAGTTCAGCGCATGTTACCTACACCCTTATTATAGAGCACACCTATGCTCCCGGAGGTAGGGAAAAATGCCCTAAATATAGTGTGACAAGTCTTCCTGAAGCCTCACTTAAGGGTGCGCTGCAGATCAACGTGGGATTTTTACAGTGTTCGGCGGCGTGCGTAGGCCCGGTAGCTGCGGCCGGAGTCCAAAAGTCAAAGCTCGAGCACCGTAAACCCGAACGCGTTGACTACCCGGACGCCCGCGTCGGTCACATATTCGCGCGGCGCGTTGGCTCCGCTCAGGTGGACGTGGCCGTGAATATGCACTTTGGGTTTCCAGCGGTCGTCAAAACTGTTAAAGGCGCCGACCCCGCGGTGCGGGTAGTCCGCGCCTTCATGCGGGCCTCGGGGCGCGGCGTGGGTGAGTAAAATGTCAACGGCGCGGCCGTAACGCAGCTGATTGTAAAGGAGGCGCGGGGTCAGTTTTTGGGTCATCAGGCGCATCTGCAGTTCGGTGTATTGGTGGGGGCCGGGGCGGTAGCGCGGACTGCCTTCAATCCCGGCGATCAGCACGCCGCCGACCTCGAGCACCCGCTCATGCGCGTTGATGCAGCCTCCCGGCAAGCTGACCTGCTGCGCTGTTTCCGGGTCGTCACGCCGCACGTACTCTTCGCGGTGGTTGCCCAAAACGTACACCGGTTGGGTGTTGGTCAGGCGCGTGGCGACAAATTCCAAAAGGTAGCCCGGAATGTCCCCGGCGGAGAGCACCATGTCAAAGGACGGGAGGTTTTTAGGGAAATTTGCCGAATAGATAAACGGCGAAACCTCGTCGGCAATAGCCAAAATACGCACAGGCGGTTATACCGTAAAATCTCAGAAAAAGTGTCTCGAGCCCTCATGTTGGACCCAGGATAAGTTTGCGCCTAAAAAGCCGCTCAGCTGCCCCCACGCTCCCGAGCACGCCACTCGAGCCCCGACCAGACCAACCCTTCGATGTCGCCGTCTAAGATATTGTCCGGGTCGTGCCGCATCTCGCCCGAGCGGTGGTCTTTGACGTACTGTTTATCGAGCACATACGAGCGAATCTGCGAGCCCCATTCGATAGCTTTTTGCTCGCCACGGGCGGCGGCCTGCTCGTCGCGGCGGCGGCGCTCCTCGCGTTCAAAAAGCCGCGATTTCAGGACCGTCATCGCCTTTTCACGGTTTTTGATCTGCGATTTACCGTCTTGACACGTCACGACGATCTCGTCGGGCGTGCCCTGTTTGTAGACGACCCGCACCGCCGAGTCGGTGGTGTTGACCGATTGTCCGCCCGGTCCCGAAGAGCGGTACACGTCTACCCGGACATCTTTGGGGTCAACGGTCACGTCGCCCTCGTCGGCGATTTCCGGCATCACTTCAACGGAGGCGAACGAGGTGTGGCGGCGGTTTTGCGCGTCAAAAGGGGAGACCCGTACGAGCCGGTGAACGCCCGACTCGACCTGCATCAGGCCGTAAGCGCGTTCGCCGCGGACAATCAGCTGCGCGTAATCCACCCCGTTCGGAGCCGAGTCGTTGCCCACGGCGTCCAAAAGTTCGACGTTCATCCCTTGGCGTTCGGCGTAACGGCGGTACATCCGCCAGAGCATCCCCGCCCAATCGGACGATTCGGTGCCGCCCGCCCCCGGTTTGATGGTCACAATCGCGGCGCTCTCGTCGTGACGGCCTGAAAATAAGGTTTCGCGGTACAAGGCGTCGAGGTCTTTTTGTAGCGCCGCTTGTTCGCTCCCAAGCTCTTCGGCCTCTTCTTCGGACGCGCCCTCTAAGAGCTCGGCCAACCCGGTAAGGTCGCCCTCGAGCCGCCGATACGTTTCGACTACGCGCGTGAGCCGCGCCGCCTCTTGCGTTACGGCCCGCGCCTCGTCAGGATCGTTCCACAACTCAGGGTCGTTTAGTTTAGGTTCTAGGTCTCGTAGCCGCGCCTCTTTGCCCGCGACGTCAAAGATACCCCCGGAGGGCGTGAAGTTGGTTTTGCTGGTCGGTCAGGTTAAACATCGGTGTCTCCTTTAGGGCTGCGCAGACGGCTCTACTCTTTACGGCGCTGCGTACGCTTTTTGCGTCATGCACTGCCCAAAAGGTATGTTACCGTAAAGTTACAAGTTCGCGCGTTGTGTTTGGCTGACGGTTTAGGAACAACAGACCAAGTAGCTTGTAGCCGCGTGCTTTGTGACGGCGCAGCACACGGGTCATCACAATATTCACGCAATTCACGTAACAGGAACTGCTGAGCTAGAGCCGCTGACGTCGGCTGCGAAGTGCAAGCTGAGTACGACCTGCAAAACGGACGCTGAGCGCGAGCGTAGAGGGACGGTGAATCACCTTTGCCGGAGGGACTAACCTTATTAGATGTACTCGATATCTTGATTATCACCGTGGTGATCTATCAAGGGTACAAACTTTTTGTCGATTCGCGGGCGTGGAACGTGCTGCGTGGGTTTGCCTTTTTGCTGCTTTTGTGGCTTTTAGCGACGCGGCTTAACTTGGGGGCGACGCGCTGGATTTTCAACTACGCAGCCCCGGTCGCGCTTTTTGCGGTGATCGTGATCTTTCAACCCGAACTGCGGGCCGCTTTGGAGCGGGTCGGTCAAGGGCGGGGAACGCGGCCCGTCGAGCAAGACCCGGTGCCTGAAATTATGGCAGCGGTGCGTGAGTTAGCCGGGCAGCGGCGGGGGGCGCTCATCGCCATCGAACAAAAGGTACCGTTAGCCGAGTACGGCGCGGTCGGGTCCAGACTTAATTCGCCGGTTTCAGCGGCGCTCTTACAGACCATTTTTGACTCGCGCGGCCCGCTGCACGACGGCGCGGTGCTGATTAAAGACGACACCATCACCTACGCGGGCGCGGTGTTTCCGCTGTCGGAAAGTCTCGAGGGTCTCTCTGCCAAACACGGCACCCGGCACCGGGCGGCGCTCGGTTTAGCCGAGGTCACCGACGCCCTCGTTCTCGTCGTCAGTGAAGAGCGGGGCAGCGTCTCGTACGGCAAAAACGGCGTGTTAAGGAGCGACGTCGCACCCGCTGAGGTGCTCCGGGCGTTGCGGGAGGCGTATGAGCGGTGAACGGCGAAGTGAACGCCGGGAGCAGGCTGGCCCGGTGACAGAAAACCCGGCCCTGGAAACTCTCAACAGAGAAAGCTCCGGCAAAGAAAGCTCCGGCAAAGAAAGCTCCGGCAAAGAAAGCTCCGGCAAAGAAAGCTCCGGCAAAGAAAATACCACGAGAGAGACTCTTGCCGGAGACAACCGCACCCCAAACAACCGCACCGGGGAAACCATCCGCCGCTTGCCCCGGCAGCTGGTAAACCGCTTCCGCAACCTCCGCACGCTCCGAGAGGTTGGTGCGCAGCTCTGGGCGACGCTGCTCCACAACCTACCACTCAAGCTCGGCGCGCTGCTGCTGGCGATCGTCTTCTGGTTTTTTGTCAGTACCGATGACGCCGTCATCTCGCAGCGAACGCTGCGGGCACCCCTGCATACCGAAGGGCTGAGCGATACGCAGCGTGTACTCGGGCTGCCGGAGCGGGTGAGCGTGCGGCTTTCGGGACCGCAGAGTCGCCTGCGCACCCTCAATCCGGACGGCCTCGACGTCGTGCTGAACCTGCGCGGCGTCACCGGCAACTTTGAACGCGGCCTGCGCGTCTTTCCGCCGCAAGGGATTACCGCCGTGGGGGTCGTTCCAGGTGAGCTTATCGGCACGGTTGAAACGCTCGCGCGAAACGAGGTACCGGTCAAGGTCGTCACGCTCGGTACGCCCGCTGCGGATACGGCGCTGAGGTTACGCGCGGAACCCCCTAGCGTTCAGATTAAGGGCGCGGAAACGCGGGTCGCGCAGGTCACGCAGGTACTAGCGCCCTACGACCCCGCCACCCCTACGCCCTCTGAAGGTGCTGAAAAGGTCTACGCCGCTGACGCGCAGGGCGAACCTGTCCCCGGCGTCACCGTGACGCCCGCGCAGGTCAGCGTGAGCGCCGCAGTGAGGGCTGTGCTCTCGGTTCGCACGTTGCCTTTGCACCTGACCCCGGTCACGGTACCCGGAAGGCAGGTCGTGTCGGCGGCCTCAACCCAGAACGAAGTCAGGGTCGTCGGCCCCGAAAGCGTTCTGGCCGAGCTTTCAGCAGTGACGGCGACACTGCCCGAGACGCCCGCGCGGGGGCCGGGGCGGTATACTTTAGCCTTGACCCTGGACTTACCGGCGGGGGTGACGGCGCTCGAAACGCCGCAGCTCGAGTTACAGCTCCGGTAAGCCCCCGGAACCCTTTTTGACGACTAACGACAGCTTTTGGGAACCGTTTACCAAGCCCGAGCTGTGAGGAGACACTGTGATCTACAAAGTTCGTTTTTACGGAGACCCGGTGCTGCGGCGGCGCGCCCAACCGGTCACGGCGTTTGATAAAAGGCTCGCGGTACTCGCGCAAGACATGCTGGCGACGATGTATGACGCCAACGGTGTCGGCTTAGCTGCGCCGCAGATCGGCCTTTCGGAACGGGTGTTTGTCGCACTCGAGTTAGCCGAAGAAGCCGAAGAGGAGACCGAGGGCGAAGTCTTAACCAGCCGCGAAAAACGTGAGAAGTGGGGCGTCAAGGCCGAACACGTGATGGTCAACCCCAAAATCATTGCTCGAGGGGGCGTGCAGTACGGTACCGACGGCTGTTTAAGTCTGCCCGGTATCTTCGTCGAAGACATGAAACGTGACCAAAGCGTCCGTCTGCGCTACCAAGACGTCACCGGCAAACAGCATGAACGCGACGCCGAGGGCCACTTCGCTCACGTGATTCAGCACGAACTCGACCACTTAGACGGCGTGCTCTTCTTCGACCGCTTGCCCGAAGCCGAAAAACGCGAGTTTTTGGAGCTGCACCGCAAAGAGCTCGCGGAGTTGCAACGCGAAGCTAAAGGGTACCTTAAAGAACTTAAAACCAAGAACGTAACCGGCCATAACGACGCACGGGTAGGTTGATGCGGGTCGCGCTGTTCGGGTCACCGACGTTTGCGCTGCCGGTGCTGGACGCGCTACTGGCGAAGCATGAGGTGGCGTTAGTCGCCTCTCAGCCCGATAAACCTGCCGGACGCGGCAACAAGCTGACCCCGCCGCCGGTAGCGATACGGGCGCGGGAGCTGGGGGTAAGGCTCGAGCAACCCCCTCGCTTAAAACGCAACGAAGGCTTTTTTGAGCTGGTCAGGAGTCTCGAGCTAGACGTTGCAATTACCGCTGCGTACGGTAAAATCTTGCCGCAAATCCTCTTGGACATTCCCCGACACGGGTTCTTAAATGTCCACGCGAGCCTCTTACCCAAATATCGCGGCGCTGCGCCGATTCAGTGGGCGCTCATTAACGGCGAAACAGAGACGGGTATTAGCATCATGCAGACCGAAGCGGGGCTCGATACGGGTCCGGTACGGCTCGAGCGTCGCCTCCCTATAGACCCGGATGACACTTCTTTAACGCTTTTCGACAAACTTTCGGTGCTCGGTGCCGACACGCTGACGGACGCTTTAGACAAACTAGAGCGCGGTGAGCTGCCGAGTTGCCCCCAGAACGGCGCTGAGGCGACGATTGCCCCTATGCTCAGCAAAGACGACGGGCGTCTCCGCTGGGATGAGCCCGCCGCGCAAATTTACAACCGCTACCGCGGCGTGTTCGTGTGGCCGGGGAGCTTTACGGTGCATGACAAAAAACCGCTTAAAGTCGTTCAGCTCAGTGTGGTTGCAGGGATGAACTCGAGTGCCCAACCCGGTGAAGTGATCGCCACGTCTCCCCGAGGTATTACCGTCCAGTGCGGCGCAGGCGTGGTGTTGCTAGAGAGCATTCAACCTGCCGGAAAACCAAAGATGCCCGCGTCTAGTTGGGCGAACGGTTACGGGGTCCGGGTCGGGACACGTTTAGGAGACGGGCAAGGAGAAAGTCATGGCTAGAGTGGCGATTGTCGGACGGCCCAACGTAGGTAAATCTAGCCTCTTTAATCGCCTCGTCGGACGGCGTGAAGCGATTGTCGCGGATATGCCGGGGGTCACGCGAGACGTCAAAGAAGCGAAGGTCGAAGACGATCTGGGCCGCAGTTTTTCACTCCTGGATACCGGCGGCCTCTGGTCAAATGACGAGTGGGAAGCGGCCATTCGGGGCCGTATCGAACTTGCGCTTCGTGACGTTGACCTGATTCTCTTCTGTGTAGACGGCCGCACCCCCCTGAGCGCCGCCGACTTTGAAATTGCCGACTGGCTCCGCGCCCTCGATAAACCGACGCTGCTGGTCGCCACTAAACTTGACGACGAACGCCACGAAGAAGACCCCGAGCTGTATGAACTCTACGCCCTCGGCTTCGGCGAACCGCACTTCGTCTCGGCAGAGCACGCTCGCGGCACGCATGAACTTTCAGACACGATTTTTGAACGTCTGCCTGAAGATGCCGACGAAGCCGAACCCGAAGAGGTCCGCGTCGCCATCATCGGACGGCCCAACGTCGGCAAATCGAGCTTGTTAAACGCCCTGGTCGGTGATGAACGGGTGATCGTCGCTGATCTGCCGGGAACAACGCGGGACAGCGTAGACGTGAAGTTTGACTTCGGTGGCCGGTTATTCGTTTTGGTAGATACCGCCGGCATCCGCCGTAAACCCGACGGCGACGTCGAATACTACTCAAAACTCCGCAGTGAAGAAGCCTTGATGCGCTCTGACGTGGCGGTTTTAGTTGTTGACCCGTTTGAACTCGGCGACCACGAACTGCGCCTCGCCAATCTCGCGCTGCACGCGGGCAAGCCGGTCGTGTTGACCATCAACAAGTGGGATTTGGTCCCGGACGAAACGCTGCAGGAGTTTGAAAAAGACATCGCCCAAGAACTCGGGCATATCTCGTTTGCGCCCAAAGTCTATACGAGCGCCATCAACGATTACGGCCTCCACGACCTGTTAGCTGCTGTCATTCGCGTCTACGACACCGCCCGCTTCCGTATCTCGACGAGTGACGTGAACAACTGGTTAGACGTCTGGTCGCTGCGGCAGTCACCGCCCAACTTTCGGGGCAAACCGCTCAAAATGCTCTACGGTACCCAAGCCGACGTTGCGCCGCCGACCTTTGTCATTTCGGTCAACAATGAAAACTTCGTCACGCGCCCGTATGAGCAGTACATCCTGAACCGGATTCGGGAGGATTTGGGGTTTGCCGAGGTGCCGATACGCCTGATTTGGAAGTCGCGCTCGAGAGACGGTGGCAAACGCGTTCGGGTATGAGCGAACGTCCCTTTATCCCTGCTGAAAGTGCTGAACCGGCGGATTGGCTAGTCGAGCGGCTGACCGACTTCGCGGTCAACGTCTTATCGGTCGTTCCGAGCGGGTTTGGAGCGTACGCAAGGGTGTTTCACCCGGCTGCTAAAGTGACCTGCACTTTGGACGCCGACCAAACGTCTACTGCTGAACCACTGAGCTGGGCGGAGGTTGCCGAACTGACCGGGCGCACGCCGCACCGATTGATGCAGTGGGCAAGTATTCAGGGGTCGCATCCTGAACTTCACGATTACACCGCGCTTAAAGCCGAGGATATTTATATCAGAGCTCCCCTTGGAGGTAGTTTACCGCTCGAGCTGGCCCAAACTTTACAGCTCATTTTTGAGCAGCATACGAGCACCCCTGACACGTGCTTTTTCGCTGTCTGGGAGGGTTTTGGTGGGCTGCCGAAATATGTGTACGAAGCGCCTGCATTTGAGATTCCCGCAAGGCGTTTTCACCTCTTTAGAAACGCTATCCAGACAGTTGAACAAAGTTTTTACACGGGAGCCGAACACGACACTATGGAAACGGTCTTTGTAGCGATTTCAGATGAAGAAGCAATACTTTCACCTGAGAAACTTCAAGAGCAACTTCACGCATCGTTGGATGCTCTCAACGCCATGCCTGTTGCTTATCAAAGTGCTAACCTCTGGTGGCCCGAAGACCGCGCCTGGTGCGTTCACACCGAGATTGACCTCAACACGACGTACGTCGCAGGTTCACAGGGGCTGATTGACGCCATTCTCGCTTCTGAAAAACTGGAAGCGTACCAGCTCGAGCCGACCGATGAACTTGTCAACGACGCCGTAAATCCTATCCCCGATGACCCTTACGGCAGTTCCTTTAAGATTGCGTAATGCGCTTAGCGCGTCACACCGGGAGGTTTAGATGATGAGGATAACGTGGAGGCTAACGTTTTACCCAACGGCGCAGGTGCGGCAGTGAACCGGTTTTCTGTACGCCCACTTGCAGAGATGACGCGTGAGCTGGCCGCTGTCGCGTCCGGGCGGCAAACGCCCGATTCAGTCCTAACGAACGCGCGTATCTTGTCAGCCTATACCGAGCGCATCTTAAAGGACCGCGAAGTGTGGCTCTGCGGCGGCCGCATCGCCGCCGTCAAACCTGCCGGAACTGCGAAAGATGCGCCTGTCTATGACGTCCAGGGCGGCATCCTTGCGCCCGGTCTGGTAGACCCACATATCCATATCGAATCGAGCATGATGACGGCGTGTGCGTATGCTGAAGCTGCGCTTCTGAACGGCACCACGACCATCTTTTGCGATTCGCATGAGATCGGCAACGTCTGTGACGTTAAAGGGATCGAGTGGATGTTAGAGGACGCCCGTCAAGCGGCGCTCAACATCTTTTTAACGGTTCCGAGCACGGTTCCGGCCACGTCACCGACGTTTGAAACGGCGGGCGGCGACCTCACCGCAGAGAAGATCGGCGCACTCTTTGACGCGTGGCCCGAAGCGGCGGCACTTGGCGAAAAGATGGATTTTGTGCAGGTAACGCAGGGTGACCCGCGCAGTCACGCGATTATCCGAGCTGCTTTAGAACGTGGGAAACCTGTATCCGGGCACGTCTACGGGCGTGAATTCGTGGCGGCGTATGCGGCGAGTGGCGTGACCGATACGCATGAGGCGATAGACCGGGAGATTGCTGAGGATTTGCTCGAGGCCGGTCTCTACCTCTTCCTCCGGGGTGGCCCCCCCACGACGCCGTGGCACAGCCTGCCTGAAGCGATCAAAGCGGTGACTGAACTCGGCGCTTGTGCCAACCGGGTTTGCCTCTGCACGGACGACCGCGACGCCGACGACCTGTTGATGTTTGGTCTCGACTGGGTGGCACGGGAAGCCGTCAAAGCAGGCTTAAAACCGGCCTTAGCCTGGAGTATGGGCTCGCTGCACGCGGCGACGCGTTACGGCTTGGACGGCGATTTGGGTGGTCTCGGGCACGGGCGGCGGGCGGATATTGTCTTACTAAACGATGGGCTCGAGCCCCAAGCCACTTGGTACGGCGGCGAGCTGGTCGTTGAAAATAAGAAAATCACCTCGAAACTCGACGAAGCCTTGTCCAAACGCTACACCTACCCTAAAGCTGCGTTTGCAACGGTCATGCTGCCCGAAACGTACACGCTGACGCCCGACTTGCCGACGGAACCTTGCACCGCCAACGTCATCCGCACGGCGCTCCCCGGCATTACTCTGTTTCACGAACGCGTAGACCTGCCGGTGCGGGAGAGCTGGGCCGCACACTTTGAGGCTGAACCCCTCTGTTTCGTCAGCATCTTAGAGCGTCACGGCAACTCGGGCGAGGTAGCGCACGGGCTCCTCAAAGACTTCGGCCTCACCTCCGGTGCAGTCGCAAGCAGCGTCGGGCACGACGCCCACAACCTCATCGTTGCGGGCAGAGACGAAGCGGATATGCGGCTAGCGGTCGAAACCATCCGCAAAAGCCGAGGCGGGGTCGTCGTCGTGCGTGGGGGCGAGGTGTTAGCCGAGGTCGCGCTGCCGATTGCCGGACTTTTAGCCGAGGGCCGCGCTTCTGACGTTGCCGAGGCGACCGCTGAACTTAAACAAGCTTGGGCCGAACTCGGTTGTACGCTGCCGTACATGGGGTTTAACCTGCTTCCGCTGTCGGTCATTCCTGAAATTCGCATTACCGACAAGGGGTTGGTCACTGTACCGGGGATGGAGCAGGTACCGCTTTTTGTCTGACCCGGCCTTACTGTGAAATTGTTAACACTTTTAAGAGAGCTTGTCGCAGCTGTCACCACAAAATGCGCGTGCCAAACCGCGCTTTATCTACCCGGACTGGCTCAAACTAGAGGATACCCGCCAGGCAACATGCAAATAACGTGAGTAAACAGTAAAGTTTCATGATTTTTTCATTAACCATATGTTAATTTTATGATGTCTCAATACATCGGCCAGGGCAATACGTTAGAGACGGCTCGAGCACAACTAAGCGTCACCTGTAAGCTGCCTAAACTCGGCGGGGGCTTCCTAAAGGTACTACCCGGCAGGACGCTCGAATCTAAGGAGCAACGATGAAATCAGCTTTGCGTTTGCTGTCCGTCTCTTTACTTTTGCTTGTCGCTGCGTGTAGTCAAAACGAAGCCGTGGTGCAAAAACCTCTGGACGCCGCCCCGTCCGCGGACGTGAAAACGGCCCTGGCAGCCGTGACAAGTGGGGTACCGGTCAGCAATCTGTCCGGGTCGCGCGGCAGTCAGCGCACCGGCAGTCTCGAGGTGCCGAGTGGGGCCACGGACCTTCGTATCAGCATCTCGGGCGGGTCGGGTGACGCCGACCTCTATGTACGTTTCGGCGCTGCGCCGACGACCAGCAGCTACGACTGCCGCCCCTACCGCACCGGCAACAACGAAACGTGCAGCTTTAGTGCGCCGCGTACGGGAACGTACTACATCATGATTCGTGGTTATACGGCCTATAGCGGCGTGATCTTAAATGCGAGCTACAGCGGCGGGACGACCAACCCGCCCGCTCCAACCGGCAGCTTTAACATTCAATTTGTCTTCGGGCCGAACGTGACGAGCAGCCAAAAGGCGACGTTTGAACAGGCGGCGACGCGCTGGGAACAGGTCATTACCGGCGACCTTGCCAACGTCTCGGTCAACAAGCAGAGCAATCTCTGCGGCGCAGGTGAACCCTCTTATAACGGCACCGTTGACGACGTGGTGATTTACGCCGAAGTCGGGCCGATTGACGGGGCGAGAGGCGTCTTAGCGCAAGCCGGACCGTGTTTGGTTCGGAGTGGCGGCGTCACCAGCTACGGCGTGATGAGTTTTGACAGTGCCGACGTGGGCAGTATCAACCTGACCAACGTGATTCTTCACGAGATGGGGCACGTGCTCGGTATCGGAACGCTCTGGCCCAACTTTGGTCTGGTCAACTACAGCAGCGGTTGCCCGAGCAACCCACGCTACAGCGGCCCCAGCGCCCGGAGCGAATGGAACGCACTCGGCGGCAGCGGCGACATCCCCGTCGAGCAAGACGGCGGCCCCGGTACGGGGTGTGGTCACTGGGACGAGGAGACCTTTAACGCCGAACTGATGACCGGCTACGTCGAAAACGGCAGTATGCCGCTCAGCCGGATGACGGTCGGGACGCTGCAAGATATGGGCTACGCCGTCAATAAGGGTGCCGCCGACGCCTACAGCTTGCCCTCATGCTCGCCAACTTGTAACTCGCTGGCACCGCAGGGTATAGATATTGCGGCGGGTGAGGTGCTCCTCGAGCCCATCGGGATCAGTTTGCCGAGTGGAGAAATCGAGCGGATAGATCAGAGCCGTTAAAGTAGTCTTTTGAAGTACGGCGGGCTTCGGCTCGCCTTTTTTGTTGTGATTGACCCGCTCGAGCTTACGGCGTAAAGCCAAAAGTATTTTCAACTACACCTGGTAAGACGCTGTAAATCGAGCGTCCAATCGCCTTTTCAAAGTATCCCTGCAATTCTAAAAACGCCCGCCATTTTTCCACAGTCATGTCGTTAATGCCAAGCCGGAGCGCCACATCAACGAGCCTCTTTTCAATCATCACAAACCCTGAAGGCCATGCAAGCGCGTCACAGAGTTGCAGTAGGCGGTCATAGTCGTCGTACTTTACGCCGTTCAAATACGCTTCGACAAAAGCTAATTCTTCAGCTGAACCGTCCCACCTGCCTGACCCAGCTTTGATGTCCTGCAGCGGGTACGAATGCGTCAGGGCGATGCGCGCCGCGTCCGAGTAACCCAAATTTTCCAAAAAGGTATAGCCGTCTAAGATATGACGGTGGCCGGTGACACCTTCTTGTCGTCCGATGTCGTGCAGCAAGCCCAAAATATAAGCAGTTTTGGGATCTAAGTCAGGATGAACTTCAGCGATGTTTTTGGCCGCTAACGCGACGTAACGGGCGTGGTCAGCCCAGCCGCCGGGATTTTTTGCTTCAGCCTTGTCTAACAGTCGTTCGGCTTCGGCTAACGTAGGTACTTTCATAGGCTTAGTCTAGCGCGAACAAAAAAACCCCCTCAGGGCTCGAGGGGGTTCACAGCTAACTTATACCTTCTTCAAACTAAGAGCTTACGGCTCGTCCGGCCACGACCCGACGACACCTTGGGCGGCCCACTGCATACTCGTCAGGTCGGCGACGCTCATCACAGTCCCGGCGGGGACGACTTCGTTCCCTTTGCGGTCGGTGAGCGGTCCGGTAAAGGGTTCAAACGCAGGCGTTTCTTGTGACATCTGTCCCAAGCGTTTGTTCACTAAGTCATAAACAGAGATCTCGCCGAGTTCGCTGTCGTTGACCTTTTTGGCCTTGAGTGCGTCCGTAAAGGCCGGGTTGATGACCGTGCCTACGTCCGCGCCGGTCTCGACTGCGCCGCTCGTTAGGAGCGACCAGTAATCTACATCTTGCATATTCTCGGGCGTATAGGTGCCGTCGTGAACTTTGGTCAGGATGTCGCGGTAGATTTTGTCCCAGTGGACAATCTGCCCGGAGACCACGTAATCGGGTGCAAACTTGAGCATCGGGGAGTAGTGGCCGAAGCTCGGCAAGTTGTTCTGCGCGGCGACCTGCACGACCGTCGGCGAGTCCTCGGTAAAGGCGAAGATATCTACCCCGTCAGCAATAAGCGCCTGCGCCGCTTCGGTCGCGGCGGCGGGGTTGTACCACGAGTTGAGCCAGCGGACGTTGACCGTCGCGTCGGGGTTGACTGCCCGTGCGCCCATCGTAAAGGCGTCAATGTGCCGCTTGACTTCCGGAATTGGGAAGCCGCCGACGTAGCCGAGCTTGCCGCTTTTGCTCAGTGCGCCCGCCATCAGGCCGTTTAAGTAGTAAATCTGATAAAACTCGGCGGTGTAGGTCGCCACGTTCGGCGCGCGCATGAAGCCGGTAGCGTGGGCAAAGACCACATCCGGGTAACGGGCGGCGGCGGCTAAGGTCGCGTCCATGAAGCCGAACGAGGTCGTAAAGATGACATTGGCACCCTGATTGACAAGCTGGTCGATAAAGACCTCGGCGTCGGCTTCGGGTACCGATTCGACGGCGATGGTATCTAACCAGTCGTACTCATCGTCGAGCAGCTGCCGCGCCTGGTCGTGCGCTTCGGTCCAGCCGTTGTCGTCGGTCGGGCCGACGTAGATAAAGCCTGCCGTAACATGATCTTGCTGAGCCAGAGCCGAGGTAAAAAGACCTGTGAAGAGAAAGATAGCTAAAACCGAAAAACGCCGCACATTGACCTCCTAGGGGAGACTCGAGCCTTGAAACGTTATACCCGGCCTCGAGCCCGCTAGCAGCAGTATATGAAGTTTGTTGGCAACGCTGCAATCATTAAGGTCAACAAAAAGTCATTTTTCTGTTTACACTTTGCTAAGTTCAGCTGCGTTACCCTGCCAAAAAAGCCCAATTGACGCCCCTGTGCGCCTCTGCTACCGTACAGCATGTCTTTGACCGACTTTAACCGCAAGACCGAACTGGCGACCGCTAGAGTAGAGTCTGACCGCCTTAAACCCAGCTCGAGCGACCCGGTGCTGGCGCGGCAGTGGATGGTCTTGGCTCGCAGCGAAGATGTCACAGACGCGCCTATACGTGCCGAACTCCTCGGCGAAGCGGTGGTGCTGTGGCGCAATGAAACCGGCCTGCACGCCTTTCGTGACCTCTGCATCCACCGGGGCGCAGCTCTGTCCCTCGGACGCGTTGAGGGGAGCGAACTTGTCTGCCTATACCACGGTTGGCGGTACGGCGGGGACGGGGCCTGTACCCGGATTCCGGCGCAACCTGCCGAGGCTAAAGTGCCGACGAAGGCCAGGGCGCTCGTGTATGCGTGTGAAGAGCGGTATGGATTGGTTTGGGTAGCACTAGAAGCTCCCGAAAACGACGTGCCGGAGTACCTCGAGACTACTGAACCCGGCTTCACCACCCTCAGCGTCGGCCCTTATAAGTTACAAGCCGAACCGCCTAGGGTTATCGAAAACTTTTTAGACGTCTCGCACCTGATGTGGGTACATGAAGGCTTGTTGGGCGTCCCTGACTACGCTGAAATCCCTGAGCACCACGTTCACCGCGTTAGCAACACGCTTAGAAGCGACCCAATAGACATCTTTCAACCCGACCCCGACGGACGCGGCAAGGCGCTCACGAACCGCTACGTCTACGAAGTCTTGGCCCCGACCACGGCCCGCTTCCGCAAAACCGACCCGGACACCGGCGAGGTCTTTTCGATGCTGTTGCACGCGACGCCGACCGCCGCAGGGGAGACGCTCGCTTACGCGCTGCTATCGCGCAATTACGACCTGGACGCACCCGACGAGACGTATATAGATTTTCAAAACACGCTGATGGCGCAGGACAAACGCATTATCGAGTCGCAGCGACCGGAGAACTTGCCGTTAGATTTACAGGTGGAGCTGCACCTCAAGTCGGACAGGTTGGCGATTGCGTATCGGCGGTACCTGCATGAGTTGGGGGTAGCGCGGGGGACGGCGTAGGTGTAGACAGACGATTTATGGCTGAGTGTTAGGGCGGTATAAGCGCCTTGTAATAACGAGGTAGGTTGCCAGAGCTATAGCTAAAATGATTGCGGGAAATGTAAAGGATATAAATCCAAACTTTTGAGCGGCTCCTCCTAAAAGAGGTGGCCCCGTAAACAAGCCGACCTCGAAAAATGCATAAAAAGTACCTCCGGCAGTTGCCCTTTCTGCTTCGCCAGCTCGTGCTACGGCCCAACTTAAAAGTCCCGGCATGGCTGCACCTGTACCCACTCCAAAGAAAAAAGGAGCGACAAAAAGAAACAAATCCGAGTGTGTGGTGCCGAGCAGAATTAGTGCCAGAGATGCGAGTGCAAGCCCCGGAACAACGACCCAACTTCTTCCTTTCTGTGTTGCAAGAGGCCCAGCCACAAACCTTACTAAAATGGAACCAAGTGCCGAGCAAGTCAGCAGCAAACCGACGTTCTCAACGCCTCTACCGGCAGCAAGCAGCGGAGCGAAAGCCGCAAATGACCCCGAGGCGACAGCTACCGCGCCGCCAAACAAACCAGGGACGAGAGCTGCAGGCACGTAAGGGCGATAGTTGGAAGTTGGGTTGACTGAGGATTGTGTACGCTCGAGGCGCGGAAGCAGAAAACCTGAAAGTGTAGCGACACTGCCTGCTGAAGCTGCGACCGGAAACGCCGGAGTAAAGCCGAAACGCTGGGTGACAAAAGCTGCGGCGACTGGCGCTAGCGTTGCCATTGTAGGGGTTGCTGCCGCCCACCAACCAAGCGCCTCATCGCGTTTAATGGGTGGTACGCTATAGCTAACATAAGCAAGCGATGCATTGGTGAAGATGCCTAGTCCAGCACCTTGCAGAAGCCGCAAAGCGATAAGTATGGGGAAGCTTTCAGTAACAGCCATTGCTGCCGAACCGACTGCCCAAGCTGCTGCGCCGCCCAACAAAAAGATGCGTCCGCCTGTTCGGTCAATGAGACGACCTGAGAGTAACCGGGCTACGATAGCTGCGGGAGCAGCTGCGCCAAAGACAAGTCCGATAGCTGAAGGGTCAAATCCTACGTTACGCATATAGAGCGGCAAGGTTAAAAGTAAAAAATCTACATTGAACCAAAAGGCGAAAGTTGCGGTGAGGTTGGTGATATAACCCCTTGACCACAAGGGTTGGTCGCTGTGTGGGCTCATTTAGAGCCCCTTTCCGGTCCCGAAGACTATAAAATTTCAGGCGTAGCCCGATTTAGTGGTTCGTCTGCCAGCGTAACATCTCTACTGTGGTTGGCTCTCGGCGCACAGGTCTACCGGAAGTGCTGCAGCCTTTTGTAAGGGTAAAATCTAGTTAATGGACACCACAGCACTCCTCGAGGAAGTACAAACGATTGCCCGCAATGGCCTCAACTATACGCAAAATGTCTACGACCGCGAGCGTTATGAGCGTCTGTTGGCGCTGAGCGTTCAAAGTTACAGCGAGCTGTTGGACTGTCCCACCAACGAGATTCAAACCAAACTCAGCCAAGAACTCGGCCATATCACCCCGAAGCTTGGCGGTGACGCCGCTATCTTTGATGATCAACGGCGTGTTTTGCTTATGGACCGCGCAGACGGCAGCGGTTGGTGTTTGCCGTGCGGTTGGGTCGAACCTAACGAGCGGCCTGCTGATACAGCCGTCAGAGAGACGAAAGAAGAGACGGGGCTCGAGGTCAAAGTGCGACGTCTAGTCGGTGTTTTTTCACGTCCTGCGAGCCAAACGACCGGCCTACACAGCATGAGCGCCATAGTCCATCTTTGTGACGTCGTAGGCGGAGAACTTACGCTATCTCATGAAGGTTTAGGGCTACGCTATTGGCACCTTGATGAAGTCCCCAAATGGGCTACCGATCATGAAAAGAAGGCCCGAGCCGCGTACACGATGTGGGTTTCTGAGAGCACTGTCGCTGTGTCCGACTGACTTTGTCTTACGAAGGCTGATCGTAACCGATAGAGTTACGCATGGACGCAAAACGTATCCTGCCGCTCGAGAGCGACGCCGACCTGATTGCAACCAACAATGTCTTTGCCGAAATTATCGCCGGAGACGCGCCTGCTTCGGTGGTTTACCGCGACGATTTAGTGATAACGTTTATGGACATCCAGCCAATCAATCAGGGGCACACACTCGTCGTGCCGCTGAGACTAGCCCGGTTTTTAGCTGAGCTAAGCGAGGCTGAAGCGGCGCGTATCTTCGTCGTGGGGCGGCAGGTGGCCCAGGCTATCCGCACCTCCGGCTTGCCGTGTACAGGCGTCTTTATGTTTTTGGCTGACGGCGCTACGGCGGGGCAAGAGGTGCCTCACGTCCATCTCCACGTCGTGCCACGTTTTGCCGGAGATGAGCTGAGCTTTAACCTGCCGGAACGTTACTTCGGTGCTTTTCCGGCGCGTGAACAACTTGACCAAGATGCTGAAAGACTTCGAGCAGTTCTTGAAACGGATTAATCCAATTTGCCCTTACCTTGCCAGCCGCAAAATCCGCACCGCGCCCAGTGTGACGATAACAAAGACAACCGCGCCGATGATGAGGTCGGGGAGGCTCGAGCCCAGCCACAACACCAACACCCCGGCGACGATAACGCCTAAGTTGATTAGCACATCGTTGCTGGTAAAAATCATGCTGGCCTGGATGTGCGCCTCACGGTCTTTTGAACGTTGCAACAAGTAGAGGCACACCCCGTTTGCAATCAGCGCCAGCAGTGCGACAATAATCATGGTTCTAAAGTCAGGTAACGCTTCGGTTCCGATAAACCGGCGCACCACTTCGGTAAAGCCCAATACTGCCAGCACAATTTGAAAGTAGCCGCTCCACTTAGCGACGTTCTTTTTCCGGACGACCGCCTTGCCAATCGCAAATAGGCTTAGCCCGTATACCAGTGCATCCGCCAGCATATCGAGCGAATCCGCTACTAACCCCATAGAGCCGGAGATAAAGCCGGTGGTCATCTCTAGCACGAAAAATGTGAAGTTAATTAATAGGACGGCCCAGAGCAGGCGGCGCTGCTGCGTGTGTTCCGGCACGGCCCCATCAGTTTGCGCTGCTTCTAGCAGCTTTGCACCTAAGCCGAGCTGCGTGAGGGCGCTTTCGATTTCGCCCAACTGTCCTTTGTGATAGACCGCAACTTTACGGGCCGAGAGGTCGAACTCGAGCCCTTGCACGGCCCTAAGGCCATCCAGCTTCAGCCGTACTAGGTTTTCTTCGGCGGCGCAGTCCATTTTAGGAACTTGGAAGAGCGACTTGTTCACGAATAAAAGTATATGTTTACGAGCAGCCGATATATTTTAGCTGTGTGCCTATTGGCGGTATTTGAGTGAGTTGGGGGTGGAGCGGGGGACGGCATAGTTATCGAGTTGTCGGATACTATAGAAGCTCATCGTATAGCAAGTTGTAAAGTAAAAAACGATGAAGCCCAATAGTTCTATAGTCCAGCGATTAGCGTTCGCGAAGTACCTTTATGGTTTGGCCGTTGAGCAGTCGCAGCAGGCTGAACCTCTCTCTTCAGCCTCAATTCTTTATTTTCATGATTCAGTAGAACTTTACCTTCAAATTGCTTCAGAACATCTGAATGTAGGAGATAAATGTCCACTGATCATGAACTACTTTGATTTACTAAATCCAAAAGTATTGGAAGGTAAAGAGCTATCTCAAAAAGAAGCCGTAAGGCGGCTGGATAAAGCTAGGGTTGCGCTCAAACATCATGGAACGCTTCCATCAAAGCTTGACATAGAGTCTTTTAGGGTTTCTGTAAGGAGTTTCTTTCTGGAAAATACTCCTTTACTGTTCGACTTGGAGTTCGCCGAAATAACGTTAGTGGAATTTGTAAATCCTGAAGAGGTCAGGGAAAACCTTCAAGAAGTAGAAAAATTAAGAGAGACAAGAGATTATCCTGAAGCATTAAAATTAGTTGCACTTTCTTTCAGGGTGCTTCTAGATGATTACAAAGATAGAAAAATAACTTATGGCATTTCTCCTCTCGACATAGGGATTCGACATCCTTTCAGCCCGTTTTCTAAACTGCAAGCTCATAGAGGTCAAACATCTTTACTTCCTTCCCAACTGAAGCCTATCGAGGAAGAATTTGCACAGGTGAAGCGAGAAGCAGAAAAGGCGTTCGATGAAATAGAGGAATCTATAGAGATTTTAGCTTTGGGAGTGGATTTCAAACGTTACTCCAGATTTAAGCTGCTTACTCCCAACCTTGTAAGAGGCATCAATAAAGACTACATATTTATTGCCAATCGTCTTGAGAAGCCTTCTATTGAGCAAGAAGATATAGACTTTTGTATAAACTTCGTTGTGGAGACTTCGTTAGTACTTCAAGAATTTGATTACGACGTACCGAAACCAATCAAATATGTGAATATATCGTAAGTCGGTTTCTCGTTAGTAGAGTCACTTTCAATGGCAGCTCAAGCAAAGTTCGTTGATTTAACGTTCGCCCCGCGTATACGGCTCCCCAAGTGCCGCCGGTGCCCCCGCCCGCCTGCCCCCACGCCCAAGTGCAATCAAGGTCAGCGAAAGAATCGTCACCAGGTACGGCAACATCTGCAAAAACTCGGCAGGGAAGACGTTTTGTAACCGAAACGCCAGGTGAAAACACGCGCCGAAAATAAACGCCGCAAAAATGGCCCGCACGGGTCGCCACGCCGCAAAAATTACGATAGCGAGCGCAATCCAGCCCATTCCAGCAGTCATGCCGTCCGTCCAGGTCGGGCGGTAGGCGAGCGACAAATAGGCCCCGGCAATCCCGGCCATCACGCCGCCAAAAGTGACGCAGAGGTAACGCACTAAAAAGACGTTGATACCGAGCGCGTCGGTCGCTGCCGGAGACTCACCCGCCGAGCGGATGATGACGCCGACTTTGGTCATAAAAAGAACCACGCCGAGCAAAATAGCGACGACGAGGCCCGCGTAGGTCAGCAGGTACTGCTCAGAAAAGAGCGCAGGGCCGAGGATGGGCATCGCTGCAAGTCCGGGTACGGTCACGGTCTGCATCGGGTCGGCGAGCGGGATACCGACGTAGTTGCGCCCGACGAGCCCTGAGAGCCCGAGGCCGAAAATCGTCAGTGCAAGCCCGGAAACGTACTGATTGGCCCGCAAGGTCACTGAAAAGAACGCGTGCAAGAGTCCGGCAAGGCCGCCGACGGTTGCAGCTGCCGCGAGACCCAGCAGGGGTGAGCCGGTCGTCTGCGCGGCGATAAACCCCGACATCGCGCCTAAAATCATCATCCCTTCGACGCCTAGATTCACCACGCCGGAGCGTTCAGCGTAGATTTCACCCAAAGCGGCCCATAACAGCGGCGTGCTAAAGGCCAAGGAGCGAGCGATGGTGGGAACGAGCCAGGACTCGAGGTCCACTAATCACTTCCTTCGGGCGCGGGTTGGGGCGCAGTAGCGACAACTGAGCGCGGTTCACGCCGCCAACGGTAGCGTAACAGTGGTTCAGTCCCAATCAGGCAAAACAAAATCAGGCCGCTCATTACGCCGGTGATTTCAGCGGGCATCCGGAGCGTGACCCGCACCACGTCGCCGGTTGCCGACACCCAGCCGAGCAGCAGCGCCGTGAGAATCACTGCGAGCGGATTACCCCTCGCTAGCAGCGCCACGATAATCGCGGTGTAGCCGTAGCCGAGTGAAAGCTGACTCGGTTCGATCAGCCGGTGATGGAGTCCGGCGACCTCGCCGACGCCTGCCAGCCCCGCCGCGCCCGCTGCGACGAGAATCAGGAGCACCGTCGTCCGGGTAAAGTTGATACCCGCGTAACGTGCGGCTTTAGGGCTCTGACCGAGGATTTTCGTCTCAAAGCCGAGCGTTGTTTTGGAGAGTAAAAAGAGGACGGCGAAGGCCAGCACGACACCGAGCACCAGCGTCGGCCAGTGCAGCCGTGTTCCCGGAAGAACCGGGAGCCACGCCGCCGGGACAAACGTGTCAGAGATCGCCATGCCGCGCGTACTCAGACCTTTCCACGGGCCGTAAATCAGGTACTGCACGAGGTAAATCGCCACATAGTTGAGCATCAAGGTAGTGATAATTTCGCTCACGCCGAGTCGTACTTTGAGGAGCGCGGGCAACAGACCCCACACTGCGCCGCCTAAAAAGCCAGCGAGAAACATCAGGATTAAAAGCCACGGTGCGCCGATGGGAACGAATAGGGCGACGCCCGACGCAGCCATCGCACCTGCTAAAATCTGCCCTTCCGCGCCGATATTCCAGAACTGAGCGCGAAATGCTAAGACTAGTCCGACGCCTGCCAAAAGCAGCGGGATAGCTTTGCGTAAGACCTCAGCGAAGCCCCTGAAGTTCCCTAGCGTACTCGTTAAAATGTCACGGTAGGCCGTAACGGGGCTGTGACCATAGGCCCAAAAGATGAGGCCGGTAAGGAGTAGCGCGGCCAAAACTGCGCCGACCGAGACGAAAAAGACGAGCGCGGCTGAGGGATTGGGGCGGGGCTCGAGCCGCCACCCCCCGAGCTTAAACATGTGCTACATCCTTTGTGTGTTCTTGGTTCGTAGGTTGAGGTATAGGGGGTTGCGCCGAACCCGCCATCATCAACCCGACCTGCTCGCGCTCGGCGCTTTCGGTATCAACAACGCCCATCACCTCACCGCCGAACAGCACCAAAATCCGGTGACTGAGCCGGAACAACTCTTCTAAATCTTCACTGAGGAGCAGCACCCCTGCGCCCCGGTCACGCTCATTCAGAAGCGCCTGATGCGTTGCTTCGGTTGCGCCGATGTCGAGGCCGTAGGTCGGGTGCGCCGCGACGACGAGCTTGACCTCACCGGTCGGGCGCTTCGAGAGTTCACGCGCCAAGATGAGCTTTTGGATATTGCCGCCTGAAAGCAGGCTCGTCCGCGTCTGTAGCGACGGGGTAGACACGTCGTAGGCACGTACCGACGCCTCAGCAAAGTGCCGCGCCGCGCCCGCGTCGAGGAGTCCGCCGCGCGAAAAGGGCGCGTACCGGTAGTGCCGTAAAGCCAAGTTTTCGTTGACTGAAAACCCCGGTACGGTGCCGGTGTCCCGCCGGTCTTCGGGGATATGGGCGACGCCGCGCTCAAAGTGTTCACGGACGCCTGCATGACCGAGGTGTTGACCCAAAAAGGTGATGCTGCCCACCGTCACGGGGCGGTGCCCGGTGACGACTTCGGCCAGCTCGAGCTGCCCGTTTCCGGCGACCCCGGCGACGCCTAAAATCTCACCTTCATGCAGGGTAAACGATACGTCTTTAAGCGCCTCGGTTTTGCGGTCGCTACGGGCAGAGACGTTGTTGAGCTCGAGCACCACCCCGGCCTTGACCGGCGGAGCCGGAATGCGTTCAAGCACCACGTCCCGCCCGACCATGAGCCGTGCCAACCGTTTGGCGTCGGCCTCAGCGCGGGACAAGGAGCCGACCACGGCCCCTTTACGCAAGACCGTGATGCGGTCGGCAACATCCAAAACCTCACCGAGTTTGTGGGTGATAAAGATAACGCCGTGCCCCTCACCTTTCATCCGCCGCACGACCTCAAAGAGCTTGTCGGCTTCGCCGGGGGTCAGGACGCCTGTAGGCTCGTCCAAAATCAAGATTTTGGCCTCACGCACGAGCGCCTTCATAATCTCGACGCGCTGCTGCTCGCCAGCTGAGAGCTCATAGATATACGCGTCCGGGTCAACCTCGAGCCCGTACTGCTTGCCCAACTCACGCAGCTTCGTTTTGAGGCGGCGCGTCGGCCGAAAAAAGGGCGTTCTCGGTAGGCCCAACGCGATATTTTCCGCGACCGTGTGCCGCTCGACCAACATAAAATGCTGTGCGACGAGCCCAATTCCCTCGGCAATGGCGTCTTTCGGCGCGCGAAACCGTACCGGACGACCTGAACGAAGCAGCTTGCCCTCGTCCGGCGGGTAGAGGCCGTAGAGCATACTGATGAGCGTCGTTTTGCCTGCGCCGTTTTCACCCAAAAGCGCATGAACTTCGCCTGCCTGCAAGGTAAATGACACATCACTGTTGGCAACGACCCCCGGAAACCGTTTGGTAATGCCCTGGGCGCTTAGGAGCGTCTTATCGTGTGTCGGGCTGGCTTCAGTCATACGCAACTATATGGGCCGGAGCGGAGCGCTGCAAGGTGTTACTTAGTAGCGGACGTCTCTGTACTGATCCAACCGTTTTGCTAGTTGGCTGACGGTTTGGCCTGCAAAGCGTTCAGCCAAGGTGCGACAGCTGCCAAAAACTTCTGCGGACACTCCTCTTGTGGGACGTGGCCACAATCTTGCAATACTTTAATGGTGGCACCGTCAATATCAGCGGCGGCTTTTTGGCTCTGCTCGACCGGGATAAGGTTGTCTTTCGCGCCGCTGACGACCAGCGTCGGCACTTTAAGCTCGCCGAGACGGGAGAAAAGATCGCCGGGTTTGTTAGCCTTGGTGATCTCCCAGAGCGCCCGGTCCCAACCATCAGCTTTGAGGGGACGGCGGTAGCCTGCGATGTCGGCCTCAGAAAGGCGACTCGGGTCGGCGTAGGTGCGGCGGAGCTGCTCGAGCCCCGCGTCTTCACCAAAAGGCCGCATCAGGTACGGCCCGATACGTCTACCTTGCGGCGTGTTGTAAAGGGCGCGAATCCACGCGGGCGGGCCACCACTTTGCAACGCCGGGTCAACCAAGATCAGCCCTGCGACCCGTTCGGGATAAGTAAGGGCAAGGTTGACAGCGACCGCGCCGCCCGCTGAATTGCCGACCAACACAGCTTTTTTGACGCCCAGCTCGTCGAGCAAACCGACGCTCAGCGCGACCTGCGCTTCGGGCGTGTAGGGATTTTGGACGCCACTTTCGCCGGGAGCGACAGCAGGACGCTCGCTCAGGCCGAAACCGGGCCGATCAAAGGCGATGACCCGCGCCTCTTTGCCCAGCGGCCCGGTCACCTTACGCCACGAGAAGACGCTCGAGCCGAAGTCGTGCAGCAAGAGCAGCGTCGGGGGTGCGCTGCCGGTCTCGGTATAACGGAGGTTCACCCCGTCAACTTCGGCAAATTTGTCGCCGGGTTGAGCGAGGCTTTGGGGCGGGACGGTCTCGAGTTCAGGAACCGGATAGATGAGCGGCAAGATAGCGGCAGAAAGCAGGGCTACCACGAAAAAGATAACGGTTAAGCGGAGGCGAAAAGGCATATGGGGTATTACACCACGCGCAGCTGAGAGGGCTTTGGGTCCGGCTTGCGCGGCGCGAGCTCGCCTCACACCTCGACAACCGTTTGAACAGCTTTTCGTATAGACATTTGTAGTACACTCAGGCTGTGGTCATTTTTGACTGGGACGAGGCAAATCTCGAGCATATCGAGAAGCACGGCTTTACAGCAGACGACGCCGAAGTTGCCATTCTGGATTCCAACCGTGTCTCGTCTTTTGCAAAACAGAGTGAAAACGGCGAAAAACGTTTTGGCATTGTTGGCAGGAGTGCGAGCGGCGCTATTCTCCATGTCGTCTTTGTTATCCGTAATGGTAGAGTACGCCCTTTTCATCTCCGCGAAGCGAACGCAGCGGAGAAACGGAGATACAGACGATGAGTAAAACAGTGAGTAGACCAACAAAAACTGAGGACGGCTTCGTCATTATCTATGACCCGGCCGACATTCCTGACTTCGATAGCGAGGCTGAAGAAGCAGCGTTTTGGGACACGCATACTATGGCTGAAAATCTTTTAGGCGGAGACGTGAGCGAGCTTGACCGGCTTGTGCCCGCTCGCCCCAGGGGAGTCAGCAAACGCCCCGTGTCAATCCGCTTTGATGACGACACTCTGACACGCCTCAAGCAGCTCGCGAGCAAAAAACGCACCAACTATCAGACGCTCGTTAAAAACTTCGTCAATGAACGGCTTTACGAAGAGGAGAAACGCGAGGGGCTCATTTAGGTTTACCCGCTAAACGTCTAGCTCGAGCCGCACATAGGCGCGGTCGTCAAACGAAGCAGCTTCCGGACGCCAGCCTTTGGCCGCTAGGTGGAGTTCGGTAAGGAGCGGGTCGTGCTCCAACACATACTCGAGCCGTGCTTCACTCGCCTGCAAGGTCGGCTCGAGCTTGGGGTAGCCGTCGCTTGCCAAGACAACCTCGCGGGTTTCTGCCGGTACTTCGATGACCTCGATGAACTTTTCTGGAATTTCACGCCTGCCGATGGCCCCGTAGCCGTAAGAACTGTCTGCCCGGTTCATAAAGTGCGTTTGCAGCTCGAGCAGCGGTTTAACCGCTTCGCGTCCGGGGTCGTCCCGGCGGAGTGTCGCAACCGTATCGCCCGCCAGCAAACGCGCCTGCGTCACCAGTTGCCGAGCCTTGAGTACCACAGTGTCTACCGCCGTCTCAGGGTTGTGGCCCTGCCCGTCCAGCAGATATTGAGCGTCGCCCACGCGCCACAGCTCGCGCTGCGCCGCCGAGTACAGCACGAACACAAAACACGGGGGTCTCGAGGGCGCGTGACTCGGTTTGGTCTCTTGCAGGGCTTGACCAACAGCGGCAGACATTTGGGCTACAGCTTCGTAGGCAGTCACGTCCGGCGGTAAAGCTTCGATGACCCGTGTGCCGGTCTGGGCGACAAACCGAGCTGCGCCGACACCCCCGTAGGTTGCGCCTGAACCGTCGGTCGCGCCGTCCAGCACCGCCGCAAAATGCGGTGTCACGACGAGCAGGTCATCCCCACCGTCGGCTGACCCGGCTTTTGAACAGAGGAGGGACTCGAGCACACGAAAAGCGGTCATAGCGAGATTTTAACGGTTTAGTCTCACTCGTGCGGCGCGTGCTAAGCTCGAGGGGTGAGTTTTACGAAACCCGTCTCAACTTTTTCTATCGTCGCGCTCGATCCGGAAACCGGCGACTTGGGCGTCGCTACAGCGTCTAGGTTTTTAGCTGTTGGTAGCGTCGTCCCCTTTGCCGAAGCGGGGCTCGGCGCGGTTGCCACTCAGTCTTATGCCAATACAACCTTCGGGCCGCGTACCCTAATGGCTCTTCGGGGCGGCATCTCCTTAGAGCTTATCTCCCAAGCGTTCGCCGAATCCGACGAGCAGCACGATCAGCGGCAGTACGGCTTGGTAGACGCGCACAGTCACGCGCTGACCTTTACCGGCGCAGCGTGTCATCCGTGGGCCGGGGGCCGCACCGGTGAGGGCTACGCGGCGCAAGGTAATCTGCTCGCCGGGCCGGAGGTGGTAGACGCGCTTTGTGAAACGTTCGGGGGAACTAAAGGATCACTAGCCGAGCGCCTGATTGCGGCACTTAAAGCAGGAGACGCGGCGGGCGGCGACAAACGCGGGCGGCAGTCGGCGGCGCTTTTGGTCGTTCGTCAGGAAGGTGGCTACGGCGGCTTTAACGACCGCTATTTGGACCTGCGCGTAGACGACCACCCTGCGCCGGTCGGGGAGTTGGAGCGCCTTTTAGAACTACACGGACTCTATTTTGAGCGCCCAAGTGCAAACGATATTTTAACGATTGATGACGCTCTTTCCAAACGCGTGCAAGGTGTGCTCGTCCGGGCAGGGCAGCTGGATAAACCTCGAGACACCTGGGACGCCGAAGCAGACGCGGCACTTAGAGGACTCGCGGGGATTGAAAACTTAGAGGAACGCCTGTTAGAACCGGGTCAGATTGACCGGGTAGTGCTGGGGTATCTCAAGCGCAAATACCCGGCTTAGGGTTTTAACTCACCTGTTTTCGCAGCAATTCTTTTAGCTGAAACTCGTGGCGGATGGGATGCATGACGGCGTGCTCTAACACTGCGTTAATCCAAAAAGGTATACCAGGAGTGAAAACAGTCCCGGGTGGCGGCTCGAGCCTGTCGTCCAAGATATCAGCCAGGGGCAGACGCCAGCGTGCTAAGACGTGCTCGAGATAACTCTCTGCCTCCACTTCAATAACGTCAACTTCCGGAACCGGTTTGATGTCAGGGTCGGGTAACTCGAGGTTCCTACATATTCCGACCATGTAGTTTCGGGCAGCACTCAAAATATGTTGGAGCAGCGTTTCTAGAGATCGGTAGTTCTCATCGTTTGTTTCGGGGAGTTTAATGTTCGCTTTTTTGGCCTGCTTCCAGACCTCTACGCACTGCCGCAGGTGCTTTTCGTGCAGCAAAACCAAGGCTCTTGCGCCTCGAGATTTGTAATCGCCCAGTTCTTCAGTCATAGTTTGCCCTCCCAGCTCCGCCCGCACTTTTCGTGTAAGACACGTCTCTTACAACAATAGTCTGAGGCTCAAATCTGATGAGCAAGCTGTCCCTAGCGGCTAGCGCAGCCTTAAAGCGTTCGTCCCAGGCGCTTTCGTCAGCTCCCAGGTAGCGGCGCAGCAAGGTACGCGCTCGCCCAACCTCAAAAGGTTCGACAACGGCTCGCCCACGCATCCCGACGTGTTCGACCAAACCGGTTTGAACGTCAAAGTCAACGATGCCGACCGCGCAGCGAGGGTCCTTTTGAATACGCTTTGGGAAAGTATCGGTCTTCTCATTGCCAATGATCCAAAGTGCGTCGTCTTCCCACAAAAACCAGACTGGGGAATCCCTCGGGCCGTCTTCTGAAGTCGTTGCCAGGTACGCGAAAAGTGGACGTAACAAGAACTCTCCCAGATTTGGCGCACGTTCTCGGTCATGGATAATTTCCACCGTTTTTGTACCTGTTCAGGTAACCTCGAGGCTGCGCCACAGCCTTAGCGTCTGCGCACCATCTGCTGTTCGTGGCTCCGTTTCGCGCAAGGCGAAACCCTTAGCTAAGTAGAACGGTACGCCTTTGCTATTTCGTTTCTCGACGCTTACCCATTGTTCGGTTGCTCCGAATCCGCGTTGCTGCTCAGTCAGAGCTTTTAGCAATTGGGTGCCAATCCCTTGGCCGAGACGAGCCGGGTTGAGATAAAGGACGAACACTTCACCAACTGCGGTAGCAGTCATCCCGCCCCCGATAGCGCCGACGACTTCACCGTTCTCTTTGGCAACGATGTAACCGCCCCATTCGCGTCTGGGTGGCCCGGTTACTTCCTTAGTAATGCGCTCTAGGTTGTAATACTCGGCAACGATGCGGTCTATATATTCGCTTGCAAAAAGCTCTTGATAGGTCTCACGCCACGCGGTACTGCACATTCTGGAGATGGCTTCAGCGTCTTCCGGCGTAGCCTGAACGATTTCCACTTATTGCCCCTTAAACTCCGCTGTCCGCTTCTCCAAAAACGCGCTCGTCCCCTCCTTGGCGTCTTCGGTTTGCAGGGCCATCCCAAAGAGGTCGGCTTCAACCTCGAGCCCCTGCCCCAAGCTCAAATCTTGCCCGCGCACCACCGCTTCTTTGGCAAGTCCGAGGGCGACCGGCGCATTTTTCAGAGTGAGGCGAGCGAGGTCTAACGCCCCCTCGAGGGCGTCGTCTACCACCCGGTTGACTAAACCCATCTGCAACGCTTCGTCCGCGCTGACGTGCCGCCCGGTAAAGATCAGGTCGAACGCTCGCCCCTGCCCGATCAGTCGGGGCAACCGCTGGGTGCCGCCGTAACCGGGGATGATGCCCAAACCGACTTCGGGAAGTCCTAGTTTGGCGGCGTGGCTGGCGACGCGCAGGTCGGCGGCCAAGGCCAGCTCGAGCCCGCCCCCAAGCGCAAAGCCGTTGATGGCGGCCACAGTCGGGATGGGCAAGGCGGCGAGCGTGTTCATCACGTCTTGTCCGGCTAGGGCACTTTCACGCCCGCTAAAGCTGTCTGTGGAGCCTTGTAACCCGGCAATATCGGCCCCGGCAACAAACGCCCGCCCGCTCCCGGTGATGACGAGCGCCTGAACCCCAAGGTCGGCTTGCGCCAACTCAAAGGCGACGCCGAGCTCGTACAAAACCTGCGCGTTCAGCGCGTTGAGGGCCTCGGGCCGGTTGATAGTGATAACGGCTACGCCGTCTGTAACGTCAAACTCTAACGTTTGCAATTCTGAACTGAGGTCGCTCAGCTCGAGTTCGTCGTACTCGTCTAAAAGGTCGTGGTCGTGCTCGTGTGCGTCGCTCATGATTCGTTCTCCTCATAGCGGTAAAAACCTTCACCGCTCTTGCGCCCCAACTTACCGGCCCGGACGTACTGCCGTAAAAGTGTCGGTACCCGAAACTTGGGGTCTTGAAACTCACCGTACAAAGATTCTGCAGCGGCCAGCGCGATGTCTAGGCCCACCAGATCAATCAGCGCAAGCGGGCCAATCGGCATATTCGCCCCGAGTTTCATGGCGGTGTCAATCGCTTCGGGCGTACCGACCCCTTCTTGGAGGGCAAATACGGCGTCGTTTAGGTACGGAATTAAAAGCCGGTTGACGATAAAACCGGGCTTATCGTCACACACGACAGCCGTTTTACCGAGGCGTTCGACTAAACTTTGGGCACGTTTTACGGTTTGTTCAGTGGTTTGCTGCGCCCGCACAACTTCGACGAGCGGCAGAATCGGCGCAGGGTTAAAAAAGTGGAGGCCGCAAAAGCGTTCAGGTTGCGGAACGCCCGCGGCGATTTCAGTCACGGAGAGGCTCGAGGTGTTCGTCGCTAAAAGTGCATTGTCAGAGACGACTTCCGCAAGTTCGGCCCACACCGTCCGTTTAACTGCTAAAGTTTCAAACACGGCCTCAACGACGGTTTCAGCGCCGCTCAACGCTTCTTTATCGGTTGCTGTAGTGATACGCCCGAGTGCGGCTCCCCGCTCCTCGTCAGTCAGGTTGCCCTTTTTGACGATTCGCGCGAGGCTGCTCTCGATACTTTTGACGCCCCTAGCTAGTGCGTCCTCTTGCTGGTCGTACAAGGTGACGTTCATCCCGGCGACCGCGCAGACCTGCGCGATCCCTGCGCCCATCGTGCCCGCACCGACGACGCCGACTTGACCTTCGGCTTGACTCATCTCGCCCCTCCTAACGTAAGGCACGCCTCGAGCGCACTCTTTGTCATCACCAAAACCTGTGCCTGCAAAAAGTTTGGGTCAATCAGCTGTGAATCGCCGATACGGTTTGAGGCGACCAAGATACAGCCGGTCTCAACCTGCCGGAGTTTACCGAGTAAAAAGAGGGCGGAGGCTTCCATCTCGAGGGCCAACACGCCGCGTTCAGCGAGCTTCGGCACATCGTCCGGGCCGGTCGCGTAAAAGGCGTCTTCGGTTTGAATGAGTCCGATGTGGGCTCCCGGCGCAGCGTCAGCGAGGGCCTTCGTTACGGCAAATGAGGCGCAGGGCGCGTAGGGGTCGCCGCGCAGGTACATCCGGGTCGTCCCGTCTTGCGGCACCGAGGCGTTCGCCACTACCAGGTCACCGGGAGCCACGGTGTCCGAAACAATTCCGGCGGTACCGACCCTAAGAAGCGTCTTCGCCCCTAACCGGACGAGTTCTTCGGTGACGATCGCGAGGCTCGGACAACCCATCCCAGTTGTTTGGACCGAGACGCGCAGACCCTTGTAGGTACCCGTATAACCCCACAAGCCCCGGTGGTCGGTATAGCGGTGCGGCGACCTGAAAAAGGTCTCAGCGATGAATTTGGCGCGGTTCGGGTCGCCCGGTAAGAGCACGAACGGCGCGACGTCGCCGGGTTCGGCGTGCAGGTGAAGTTCAGCCACCCCTCAAGATACCAGCTCAGGGGCATAAAGCCCCGGTAAGGTGTCAGTCACGCCAGGGATGTAGACGACGACGGAGCAACCAATCTGCTGAAACGAGGTGGAGGGTTGCTGCAACCGCAGGAAACAGCGTTTGTCCCAAGTTACCGTAGCTCACTCCACTCCGATAAGGGCGTCTAAAGCTTGGACAAGCCCCGCTAAAACGAGGAGACCGCCTAACCAACTCGTAGACCCGAGTAACCCTAAAGCGGCAATAAAGCCGGTGAGCGGCAGACTCCGAGCGGCGTAAAACCTCACATAAAGATCAGCGGCCGACGTTACTACGCTTTCACTTGGCAGCAAAATGTTGGGATTGATGAGAGCGGCAACAGCAAAGATGCCTGAAGCCGCAGCGACGAGCACGTTGACTGTAACGATCACTTTGCGGCGCAGCCCCCCGCTAACTTCTTGATTTGTTTGCTCGGCAGAATCATTCTGTTTACGGTTCATTCGGAGATGCTAGCGCGTAAATCGCAATAAATAAATGATGCAACGCCGCAGCATAGGTTGCAACTAGGGTTGTAACTAGCAATGAAGACGGTAACGTTTCTTACCGGATGTACTAGGCGCACGACTCACGACATGTTTTTTGTAGACAATGCTGTAGACACCACTTTTGCAGGCACTGCCGGACGCCGCTAAGTTCCGTAAAAGGCGAATTTTCTACATGGCCGTCTTAGCTGGCGGCGTAGGCTGTAACTCTATGGGTCAACCGTTCCCTTTCTTTGCGTCTTCACCTGCTTATTGGCGGAGTGTTTAGGTGAGCCCTGCGGCATTTTTGGCGCAGCTGCTCGCCCTCGACGGTGTGCTGGACGCGGCGCTGATCGGCCCGTCGGGGGAGCCGCTCGAGCCTCTACAAGGGGCACAGCTACTTGCGCCCGTTCAAAAGGCGCTTACGACCTACCTGAGTTCTGACCGGGTACTCGCCGAGCTTTTGGGCGCTGAAACGCCGCTCCAGACCCTTTTAGAGTTTGATTCCGAAACGGTGCTGCTTACGCTGAGTACCCAGCTCAGCGGTAGGCCGTGCCGCGTCGTCACGCTCTGCGGGGTACGCGACTTAGGCGGAGTACGTTCCGGGCTCGAGCGGCTTTTACCTGAAGCGGCTCAGGTCTCTGTATCTGGCTAGTTTCGCACGTGGCAAACGCACGGTGTAAGGGGCAGTAGGCTGGGTTTCGCTGCGGTGACTGGGTAGCCGACCAGATACTGTAAGCGTGCGGTAGGCTTAGGCTCTGGAGGTTTTGATGAGTGTCAGAGAGCTTAAGCTCGAGGTTGATAAAGAAACGGCTCGGGGACGCTACGCGAACGTCGCCATTATCGCGCACACCAAAGACGAGTTTATTTTAGATTTTGCCCTCGCTTACCCAGGGCAGTCGCCGGTGGTCGGGTCGCGTGTCATTACCAGCCCTCAACACGCCAAGGCGCTCTTGCGCAGCTTAGAAGACAACGTGCGCAAATACGAAGCGCGGTTTGGCATGATCGGCGAGCCGCCGCGTCCTCCGGCAGAAGATAACTAGCGTAAGCCAACATAGAAGACAACTAGGCGCAGTACAAATACAGTAACGAGTCTCGAGCCGTGAGTCAAAGCTTTTGGTTTTTACTCGCTGCTCGGTGCTCTCTACTTTTAACTTACTGCTCCACTGTCGGCAAACCTCTTTTGGCACGCTTTACGCCTCTGTAGCCCTGGATGCTGTTTTTCGGCTTACCTGCATTCGGCGGTGCGGGGGCTTTAATAATCTCATGCCTGAAGTGGTCACGGTTTACTACGATTACGTCTGCCCTTTTGCCTGGCGCGGCGCGGAACTTGCCGAGCAGGTTGCGCCCGCGCTGGGACTTACCTTTCAGTGGCGACACTTTTCTCTCTACCAAAGTAACTACGCGGGCGGCAGCGGTTGGCAGCTTTGGAACCAGAAGTTGTCGCTTGATGATGAGGGGGGCGACAAGGGACTCCTGCCCTTTATGGCGTCTTGCGCGGCGCGGCGTCAGGGCGGAGAAAAACACGCGGTATTCCGCCTCGAGCTGATGCGTGCGCGTCACCGTGACCACAAACCCTTCACCTTGAAAACGCTGCGCGAGGTGGCCCAACGTGCAGCTCTCGACCTGCCCCGTTTCGAGTCCGACCTCTCGAACCCCGAATGCCGGACCGTCCTAGCGCACGAACATCATCACGCGGTATCGCAAAACATCTTCGGGACCCCGACCTTTAGTTTTGAAAGCGGCCACACCGCCTATTTTAGAATTAAAGAGCTGCCGCGCACAACTGCAGAGGCCGTCGCCCTCTTTTCGGGCTACCGCGACCTGCTCGAGCACTACCCCTATCTCGAGACGGTCAAACGGCCCCGGCCCAAAGGCAATTAAAACTGGAAGCTTTTGGCCTGCTCAGCTAGCGGCGTTTACGGCGTACGTCTATAGCGTGGTGTAAGGGAAAAGAGAATACCGTAGTCGGTGGTCGCCGGCTTAGCAGAGAAAATCGCGTCTCGCCAAGGCTCATTAGTGCATCTTGATCAAAGCGGGGAATTGCCCCTATCAAACCGAGCTTTGCTTGCTACGGCCTGACTCAGGGCTAGATCACGTTCTAAACACTGCTCAAGACTTGACGTGCATTTTTTGTAAGACTTGCTGCTCTAAACTGTAGGCTGTTAAGAGCTGAGTTGCAGCTCTTAAGGTGACGAGGGCGCGGTGATGGAGGCGTTGGTGTTTTGGTCGGGTGTGGCACTATGGCTTTTGGGGATGACGCTGCTGCTGCGTTCGCCCAAATTTTTGGGTGCGGGCGTCCTAGCGTCGCTGTTCGCCTTGGGTGGGCTGTGCGCCTTTCTCGGGGGGGATGGGCGCGCCACCACGCCACTTCTCTTGCAGGCCCTGGCACTCGGCGTCTTTTTACCCCCGAGCCGCCCCAAACGTGCGCCCCGCGTCGCACAGCGCAAAACACCCCATAAAACACCGCACAAGACATTGCGCAAAACACCGCGTAAGAGCAGCAGAGCCGGTTGGAACCTCCCCAAGGTTCCATTCAAATTACCCAACTTGACGGCGAAACTGACCTTAGCCGCACCCACCCTCGCTACCGGCTCTTACGAAGCGCCTGCTGCTCAAGCTTCGGCCGACCATAGAGCTGATTATGACGCCAGCTCCCCCTTTGACCTGTGGGACATTCCGGGGTACGACGTTTTGGAGAAAGTCGGGTCCGGAGGGATGGCGAGCGTGTTCCGGGCACACCGTAAACGCGACGGGGCGCTCGTCGCCCTAAAGGTTCCAAACGAACACTTTGTCGGCGACGAAGGGTTTATCCGCCGCTTTCATCAAGAAGCGGAGGTCGCGCAGCGGTTTGTTCACGCCAACATCGTCCGGACGTTTGAACATGGCACTGTAGGAGCCAAACACTTTATCGTGATGGAGTTTGTCGAGGGTCACAGTTTGGAAAACTATATTGACGCGGCAACAGCGCGTTACGACTACGCGGTGAGCTGCGAGTTGATGCGGCAGGCTGTCTGTGCGCTCAGCTATATTCACGGCGCAGGCGTCGTCCACCGCGACATCAAACCGGCGAACATGATGCTCCGGCAGAGCGGCTTGGCGGCTGAAGATGCCGACCATCAAGCCGCTGACAATAACGCTGACGATAGTGAGGGCGGCGTCGCGCCGGACGCGCTCAAGCTGATGGACTTCGGCGTCGCCGGGGGGCAGGTCAGCAAGCTTACAGTCATGGGCGCGCGCGTCGGCACGCCGACCTATATGTCGCCGGAGCAGGCCAGGGGTTTACGTTCGGATGAGCGCAGCGACGTCTACAGTTTAGGACTGGTTTTTTACGAGCTGTTAACCGGGCAGTCGGCCTTTCGGGGGGGCTACGAGGTTATTGTCCATCAGCAGATTTTCCAATTGCCGCCTCCGCCCCGGCAGCTCGAGCCCCGGATTCCGCTACAGCTCGAGCGCCTGGTGATGCAGATGATTGCCAAGGAACCCGGGGCACGCCCCAGCCTGGCGGAGATTGAGCACCGCTTGCTAGCACCCTTCGAGCTGCCTGAACTCAGGAGTAAAAGTCGGCTTTTATGTGCGCTGGGGGCAACCCAGGGTTCACTCCGTATTTTCGATACTGCGGGGAATATCGGCGCGTCGGCTGACCTTGGGACCGCCCTCCCCGCACTGCCCCAGGCGTGTGCCAGCGACAGTCGGGGCAACCTTTATGTTGCTGTGGCCGACGCTGCCGAACCTAACCCTCTACCCAAGCATGACCCCGGCGCAGAACCGAACCCACGGTCCGCTAAAGGCCACGCGCTGATCTACAAATTGGCCCCGGACGGTGTACTGCTCGGGTCATTTGGGCATTACGGGATGAGGCCGGGGGAGTTTTTGCGGCCGGTGGCCCTAGCCGCTGCCCCGGACGACAGCGTCTGGGTGCTCGACGCGGAGACGCACCGGCTCGAGCATTTCCGCGAAGATGGCCTCTACTTGGGCGGGTTTGGCGGTCCGGGCGTGGGCGAAGGGCGGTTTAACGATCCTCGGGACCTGCTCATTAGCGCCCAAGGCGAGCTGTTTGTTCTCGACTACGGCAACCGTCAGGTACAACACTTCGGTTCGGACGGCCGTTACAAAAATCGCTGGGCGTTTCGTGCTTCGAGTAAGGCCGATGAAGACCCCGGCACAACGACCCTGGCCGGTTCTGCGGAACTGCGGCTGTTAAACGGGTTTACGCTCGCTCAGAGTGGCGACCTCTACTTGAGAGAAGCGCAAAGTGGCGAGGTTCACCGGATTTCGCCCCTAAGTGGGGCTATTGAAACTCTGAGCTTGGGGCAAACAGAGACGGCTCGCCCGGGCGTTTTGCTTGACTTAGGCGTTGACGACGCCGGTCAGCTGTTTCTTGCCGTGCGCGGGAGCAGCCGGATTCGCAAATACACGCCGAGCGGCGAACTGCTCGCTACGTTAGAGACATATGCCCCTATCTCACAGTTGCGAGTTGACGTAAGAGCTTAGTGCGCCGGTTTTGAGGGTAACTGTCAGCTCGTGCAAAACCCTGTCCGGTAGCCGGGTTTTGCGCCGACCGGGGCAGCGTCCGGACGCCTATACTAAAGCTTAAGCGGCAACTAGGTGCGTTCGTTGACACCTACAAAACGGGTTGCTATGCTTGAACTCGTAAAGCGCGAGGGTTCATTTCGCGTTTTTTTATGCCGTAAGACGCAAGCTTAGCCTAAATCCGGCTTCGGCTGCTAAATGATATGGTTCTAAACTGTAGGGTTGTTGGAACTATATGATTGCCAGTGCCGCGCCATAATTTGGGAAAGCTGTATCTTTACTCATAAGGAAGGAGAGCCGCTTGGAAGCGCAGGGTGAAAAACTATTGCAAAGTCTCGCTGACGAAGAGCAGCAGCTTTTAGCCAAAATCGAACAGGCCAAAGGCGAGGCCGCTGCTATTGTCGCCGAGGCGGAGCGTAAAGCTGAGAGCATTCGCCGGGACGCGACTGAACGCGCGGACAAAACTGCTCAGGAGCGCCGCAGTGAAGCTGAACGCAACAGCAGCACTGCCCGAAGCGAAATACTAGAGCGTGTAGAGCAAGAGGTTGCCGAGGCGAAAATGAGGGCACAAAAAGGTCACGACAGGGCGGTTGAGCGGGTTTTAGAGCAGGTACTGCCGTGAGGTTAGTACAGTGAGGTTAGTAGGACTATCGGCAGAGTTACAGGTGAGCTTGTGATTTCGACGATGGACCAACTGCTCGTGGTCGGGCGCAAAAGTATCGTCAAAGAGGTGCTCGCCAGTCTGCAGCAGCTCGGCGTCGTACAGCTTGTGCCCCTACGCGCCGAAGAACTTGGGCAGTTTGAAACTTCGGCTGCCGACCAGCAAACCGAAGAGGCGTGGAACGCGGCGGTCGCCCGGAGCGAGGGGTTACTCTCGAGCTTTGGACTAGCGGGCGTACCGGCCCCCAAAACGAGCAACCGCGAAAAAGACCGCTTACCGAGCAGTCTCGGCGAGATCGAAGACTACCTCGCTGAAGTTGGCGCACAAGCCGACCGCTTGGTCGCCGAACGCGGCGAAATCACCGACGAGCAAGATGTCATTAGCGTGTACCTGCCGCAGTTTCGGGACCTTGCGCCGCTGCTCGCGCCTTTAGAGGGCAGCCGCTACTTAAGCAGCGCCGCCTTTTTGGTGCCGAACGACGATACGTTAACCAAGGTGCGTTCGGCTCTTGATGAGGCGCTTCCGGAACGTTACGACCTGGCATTAAAACCGCAAGGCAAAGCTTACGCTGCGGTAGTCGCGGTGATGAAAGCCGACCACGCCGAACTTTTAGGGACGCTCTCCCGGCTCGGCCTGGGCGAGTTGCGCCTGCCCGAACGTTACGCGGACGAAGGGGTTGCCAAAGCCGTTCACCTGATGACCGAACGTGCGCAGTCGCTCCCCAAACGCCGTCAAACGATCGAGAGTGAGCTCTCAGAGCTCGGCCAGACGAACGGCACAAAGCTCCTCTTGGTACGTGATACGGCGATCAACTACCGCGCCCGTTACGACGCGCTTTCAGACCTCGCCGGGGGGCGTTACAGCTTTGCGCTGCAGGGCTGGGTTCCCGCTGAGGAGCGTTCACGCGTGGTGGCGACGCTCGAGAAACAGTTCGGCTCGGGGATCGCCTTAGAGAGTCGCCGCGCCGACGATCATCACGATGAGGCGATTCCGGTCAGGCTCGAGAACCCTGGCTGGGTCAAACCCTTCGAGGGGCTGTTGTCCCTCTTTGCGCCCCCCAAATACGGCTACTTCGACCCGTCGTGGACGCTGGCCATCTTTTTCCCGCTTTATTTCGGGATTGTTTTAGGCGATATCGGCTTCGGCTTGATCTTTCTAGCTCTTGGTTTTTGGCTGCGGGCGCGCGGCAAACGGGGTAACGCTTTGGGTTTAGGGCCGCTCGGCATCACCTTGACCCCTGGAGCGTTACCGACGATCGGCACCGTCGTCATCTGGTGCTCGGCCTGGAGTATCGTCTGGGGCTTTATCTACGGCGAGTTTTTCGGTAATTTTTTAGAACACTGGCCGCATGACAACCCCGTGTTTTATCTTCCCGGACACGGTGAACACGGTTTACTTCCGATCACGCTGCTTCGCACCGAAAACTACACGCCGCTGCTGCTGTTGACGATTGGTTTCGGCGTGTTCCAGGTGTTGTTTGGTTGGGCGCTGCGGGTCTACTACGGGTTCCAACACGGCGATATGAAGCACGTCTGGGAAGGCGTCGGCATGTTTAGCGGCCTTACCGCGATCATCGTTTTCGCCTACGCGTTTCTCAACGGTTCGCTCGGCGGGTTTGTCTGGTTGATCATGATCGTCGGATTTTTGATCTTTATCGTGGGCGTGATCCTCTCGGGTTTACCGCTGATGTTAGTCGAGCTGATCTCTAACTCAGGCAACATCTTGTCATTTTTGCGACTTTTTGCCGTCGGCCTCTCCGCTGCCCTTATCGCTAATTTGGCCACTGATCTAGGTTTCGCGGTAGCAGGCTTCGCGCCGATCATCGGGCCGATCATCGGAATCATCGTGGCGCTTTTTGTCCACGCTATCGCCGTCGCGCTGACGATTATCGGTCATACACTGCAACCTTTGCGTCTTCAATACGTCGAGTTCTTTACCAAGTTCGGGTTTTATGATGAAAGCGGTACGGCGTACCGTCCATTTCGTTTCCTTGGAGGAAAAGCATGAAGAAAGTTTTCGGTCTGTTGTCCCTGTTCGTTCTCATAAGCTTAGCTTTCGCGCAGGAAGGTCAAACTGCCGCTGCTACTGTCGGCGGTATCGGTGACGGCCTTTTAGGTATCGGCGCGGGCCTTGCTATTGGCTTGGCGGCCATCGGGGTAGGTATCGCGCAGGCGGCGATCGGGAGTGCCGGGGCCGGGACTTTGGCTGAGCGCCCCCAAGCGTTCGGTCAAATCCTGATCTATTTGGTTATCCCTGAAACGCTGATCATCTTCGGTTTCGTCATCGCCTTCTTCTTAAACAACAAGATCGGTTAACTATGGCAAATCTTTCGGCTCTGCTTGACAAAGAAGCGAGCGCGGAGATCGAAGCACTCCTCTCCGAGGCGCGGCAACGTGCCTCGGAGATCGTCGCTAAGGCCGAAGACGACGCTAAAGCGGCGACGGCCCAACGCGAACGCCTGTCGCAGTCGCAGAGCGAGGCGGCCCGAGTACGTGCGCAAAGTGCGGCGCAGCTAGAAGCGTCGTCAATGAAGTTGCGTGCTCAGTACAGCGCGGTCGAGGATGTGTTCGGATCGGCGGAAACTGAACTCCGTAAGCTCACCCAAGACAAAAAACGTTACGCCCCGATTTTAGCGTCGCTCCTCGGTGAGGCAGTGGACGCGCTCGGTGGCCCGGACAAAGTTGCGAAGGTTGCCGTCAACCCGGCTGACGAGCAAGCTGCAAAAGAGGCGGCGAAACAGTACGGTCTCGAGAGCAAAATCGCGACTGATAAAAGCGTCGAAGGCGGCGTCAAAATCAAAGCGGGCTCAAACGTAACGATTGAAAACAGCCTGTTCGACCGCTTGCAAGCCGCGCGCGAAGATTTGGCGTCGGAGGTCTCGAGGCTTTTAGGAACGTCTCCAGACGAACCTGACGCGGCGGCGACGCAAACAGAGCCCGCAGCTAAGTCGGAGCCGTAAGGTGCCCGCTGACTTTGGCTACATCAACGCCCGTGTGCGCGGCCTTAAAGCCAAGCTTTTAGGTGACGAGTTTTACGAAGGTGCGCTCGGCGACTCTGACTTTAGGGCATTTCTGAGCAGTTTTTCGCAGACGCCCTACTCGCGTGAAGCTGATGACGCGCAGGCGCGTTACGGCGACACCTTGCGCACTGTAGACGACGCGCTCGCCCGCAACTTCTATACCACGACCCGTTCGCTCTTAAACGTCGCTGACGGCCTTCCGGGACGGTTGCTGCAGATTTTGCTGCTCCGCTACGACCTCGGTAACCTCAAAACGATTGCCCGCGCCAAAAGTGCGGGCCGCGCCCCTGAAGAGGTCGAGGTGGGTCTCCTACCGGCTGGAGAACTGAAACCAGCGGTCTTAGAGACGATTGCGCAGGCGAGCGATCTACCGGCGGCGGCGCAGGCGGTCGCCGCGACCGGACATCCGCTTAGCGGCGTGTTTACCCGCGCAGTGGCCAAGTTCAGCTCGGACGGTGACCTCTACGACCTCGAGTTGAGCCTCGACCGCGCCTACTATCAGGTTATCGGCGAAACGGCCCAAAAGGGCGGCTTCCCCGCCGACTTTAGACGCTACGTCCAACGTGAGGTTGACGCGACCAACATCCGCACCGCTCTTAAGCTGCAGGACGCAGAAGGGGACCACGCCGAACTCTTCATTAGCGGCGGTAAAGAGGTGCAGCGCGCTACCTTCGACGCGCTGCTGGGCGGCGACACGCAGGCGCTCTCTAGCACCAGCTTCGCTGAGGTTGGCGAAGCTGAAACCCTTAGTAGTGCAGAAGAAGCGATCCGTGAGAATCTCGACCGGAACGCCCGCAAACTCTACTTCCGCGACCCGTTGGGGGTGGGAGTTGTGCTGCACTACCTGCGGCTTAAAGAAAACGAAACGGCCCGTCTGCGACTCTTGGCCCGCGGCAAGTTTTACGGCGTCCCTAGAAACCGTTTAGAACAGGAGCTCGGCCGTGCCTAGAATGGTGATCTTAACCGATAGCGAGACGGCGACCGGGTTTCGTTTGGCGGGCGTCGAAGTACGTGAGGCCGACCCGGATGGTGCACAGGAGGCGCTCGAGGAGCTGATCGAATCCAACGACTTCGGTTTGGTCGCCGTTGACGAATCGCTGATCCCCGACCCGAACCGCTCGGCGGCGCGGGCGATGCGGGGCCGCGAACTGCCGGTGCTCCTGACGATGCCGAGCTTGGGGGCGGCGTTTGACGAAGAGAGCGGCGACGCGGCCGACTATATGAAGCAGCTCGTCCGCAGCGCCATCGGCTTTGACGTCAAGCTCGAGTAAGCTCGTACCGTAAACCCGCGCAAAAGAACCCGGCGCGGTCTACACTAGAGAAAGTAAACAGCACACATTAGGAGGAACTGTGGCGATAGAAGGAAAAGTACAGCGTATCTCCGGCCCGGCGGTGATCGCCGAGAACATGATGGGCGCAAAGATGTTAGACATCGTGCGCGTCGGGAAAGAAAGTCTGATCGGTGAGATTATCCGGTTAGACGGCGACACCGCGTTCGTGCAGGTGTACGAAGATACCGGCGGGTTGACCATCGGTGAACCGGTCGTGTCAACCGACCTGCCGCTCGCGGTTGAACTCGGGCCGGGGATGCTCAACGGCATTTTTGACGGGATTCAGCGCCCGTTAGATAAGATTTACGAAGCGTCAGGCACCTATATCGAGCGCGGCATCACCGTAAACTCGCTGTCGCGCGAGGCTAAATGGTCGTTTACGCCCGAGGTCGAAGTCGGGGATGAAGTTAAAGGTGGTCAGGTCATCGGGACGGTGCCTGAATTCTCGTTTACGCACAAGATTTTGGTGCCACCGAATAAGTCGGGCAAAATTAAATCGATCGTTAAAGCAGGCGACTACACCGTTGAAGACGTGGTGGCGACGCTCGAGGACGGCACCGAACTCCGGCTCTACCATCCGTGGCCGGTTCGTCAGGCTAGACCCGTTGAACAAAAACTCGACCCGGTCACGCCGTTTTTAACCGGGATGCGCATCTTAGACGTACTTTTCCCGCTGACGATGGGCGGCACTGCCGCCATTCCGGGGCCGTTCGGGTCAGGTAAAACGGTGACGCAGCAGTCCATCGCCAAATACGGCAACGCCGATATCGTGGTCTACGTCGGTTGCGGTGAACGCGGCAACGAGATGACCGACGTTTTGGTCGAGTTCCCGGAGTTAGAAGACCCGCAGACCGGCAACCCCCTGATGCACCGCACCGTGTTGATCGCGAACACCTCGAACATGCCGGTGGCCGCGCGTGAAGCCTCGATCTATACGGGCATTACTTTGGCTGAATACTTCCGTGACCAAGGTTACGCCGTCTCGGTCATGGCCGATTCAACCTCGAGGTGGGCCGAGGCGCTCCGCGAAATCTCCTCACGTTTAGAGGAGATGCCTGCAGAAGAGGGGTATCCGCCTTACTTATCGTCGCGCCTCGCGGCGTTTTACGAGCGCGGGGGCCGCGTCACCACGCTCGCCGGCGACCAGGGTGCCGTCTCGATCATCGGCGCGGTTTCACCCGCCGGTGGGGACTTTTCCGAACCGGTCACGCAGGCGACCCTGCGGATTACGGGCTGCTTCTGGGCGCTCGACGCCTCACTCGCGCGCCGTCGTCACTTTCCGGCGATCAACTGGAACCGTTCGTACTCGCTGTTTACGGGGATTCTCGAGGATTGGTACGCCGAAAATGTTGCCCCTGACTATAGTGACCTCCGCGACCGCGCCGTCACTCTGTTACAGCGCGAAGCTGAACTGCAAGAGGTTGTACAGCTTGTCGGGCCGGACGCCCTACAAGACCAAGAGCGCCTGGTCATCGAGGTTGGCCGTATCCTCCGGCAAGACTTTTTGCAGCAAAACGGCTTCGACCCCGTAGACGCGTCGTGCTCGATGCCCAAAGCGTACGGTCTGTTGCAGCTTATGACGACGCTGAACGACCAGGCGCGGCGGGCTCTAGACGGCGGCGCAACGGTTGACGACATCTTAAAAAACGAAGTTGTCGAAAAGGTCAGCCGCGCCCGCTACGTTCCTGAGGACGAGTTTGAGGCGTACAAAGACGAGACCCTTAAAGAACTCGACAACGCTTTTGCAGTTCCTGCTTAAGCTTAGGAAGGGGAGATATGGCTACGACGAAAGACACAACCAAAGACAGCCCAAAAGATACTGTCAATACGGCTAAAGACACGGCTAAAAATTCGGCAAAATCGAAAGAAGCGGCGAAAGACACGGCCAAAGCTGGGACTAAAAAGTTTATGAAAAAAGAGTACAGTGAGGTCTCGTATATCTCGGGACCGCTGCTGTTTCTCGAAAACGCCCCCGACCTCGCCTATAACGCGATTGTGCGTATCAAAGACGCCTCCGGGCGTGAGCGCGGCGGCCAGGTCATCGAAGTTTCGGATAAGGTTACCGTTTTACAGGTTTTTGAGGAACCCTCGGGGATTGACCTCTCGGACACTACGGTTTGGCTCGTTGAAGATGTGGCCCGGCTAGGCGTCTCGACCGAGATGATTGGCCGCCGCTTTAACGGCATCGGTGAACCGATTGACGGCTTGCCGCCGGTTGTGGCCGATGAGCGCCTACCTATCGGTGGTGCCCCGATCAACCCGGTGGCGCGGCAAAAGCCCGAGGAGTTTATTCAGACCGGTGTCTCAACGATTGACACGCTGATTACACTCGTTCGCGGTCAGAAACTGCCGATCTTCTCGGGTTCGGGTCTGCCGGCCAACGAACTGGCCGCGCAGATTGCGCGTCAAGCTAAAGTTTTAGGTGAAGGCTCTGAATTCGCCGTCGTCTTCGCTGCGATGGGCGTGACGCAGCGCGAAATTACCTACTTTACCCAGGAGTTTGAACGTACGGGCGCGTTGGCGCGTTCAGTCTTGTTCCTTAACAAAGCCGACGACCCCGCCGTCGAACGTCTCCTAACGCCGAAGATGGCGCTGACGGCTGCTGAATACCTCGCGTTTGAAAAAGACTATCACGTGCTGGTCATCTTGACCGACATGACGAACTACTGTGAGGCGCTCCGCGAGATCGGCGGTGCCAGGGAAGAGATTCCGGGTCGCCGTGGCTATCCTGGTTATATGTATACCGACCTTGCCTCGATCTATGAACGCGCCGGGGTTGTCGAAGGCCGTAAGGGTTCAGTTACGCAGCTACCGATTTTATCTATGCCTGACGACGACGTGACGCACCCGATCCCCGACCTGACCGGGTACATTACCGAAGGTCAGATTTACTTGGCGCGTAACCTGCACAACCAGGGCATCTACCCGCCGATCAACCCCGGCCCGAGCTTGTCGCGGCTGATGAATAACGGCATCGGCAAGGGTAAAACGCGCCCCGACCACAAAAACATCGCCGACCAGTTGCAGTCCGCCTACGCCAACGGCCTCGACTTGCGCCGTTTGGTGGCGATTACCGGTGAGGACGCCTTGTCTGAAAACGATAAGCTCTACCTCAAATTTGCCGACGACTTTGAAAAGCACTTTATCAACCAAGGCTCGGAGGACCGTGGCATCGAGGAGTCGCTCGACATTGCTTGGGCGATCCTGTCTACGCTGCCTAAGTCCGAGCTGACCCGCTTGTCACGCGACCAGATTGACAAATACTACGGCGCGACGATGGACGAGCTGTGGGGAGCGGCGCAGGAAGCGTAATGGCGGAGCAGATTGCCCCGACCCGCTCGAACCTGCTGCAGCGGCGCGACCAGCTCAAACTGGCTAACCGCGGCGCTGACCTGTTAAAGCGTAAACGCGACGCGCTGATCGGCGAGTTCTTTAGCTTGGTGCAGGAGTCTCTAAAGGCGCGGCGGGCCTTAAACAGCAGCAGCCGCGAGGCGTACTTTAGCCTCTTTTTAGCCAAAGCGTGGGACGGCCCTGAAGCGGTTGAAAGTCTAAGCCTAGCGGGGGACAAGCAGCTCGAGCTCGACCTCAAGGTGCAGAACTTGTTCGGCGTCAAAGTGCCGCAGGTGCAGCCGCCTAAATTCGACAGCGAGTTGCCCTTTTCACCGGTCGGGGCAGGCGCACGCACGCTCGACGCGGCGTCACAGTTTCGGGCGCTGACCGAAGCACTCGTCCAGGTCGCGGCGACTGAAACACGCCTCCGGCTCGTCGGTGAAGAGATCAAGAAGACCTCCCGCCGGGTGAACGCCCTGGAGCAGATTGTGATTCCCGGTGTCCAGGCGCAGATTCGGGATATTCGCAGCGTGTTGGACCAGCGGGCGCTCGAGGAAACCACCGTCTTAAAACGCATTAAGGCCAAACTCGATGCCAGAGAAGCCGCTGAAGCCGAGGAAGACGCCCTCAAAAAACAGGCGTCAATGGCTGAGACGTCCGCCTGAACTTCCGTAAAAACTCCGTCCGTTCTCATCTCTAGTCGGCCCCCGTCCGGGGGCCGCTGCTCTTATGAAGAGGTTATGAAAGCGGCTTAGCTAGGCATAATCACTACCGCAAAAAGGGCTTAAGCTCGAGCATTTGGCTCATGGCCGGTTTTAGCAAACTCGTCTCAGAAGCGTATCAGACAGGCTATGATGTAGGAAACGGCTTTGTTACCAAGCGTTCTACCTAAGCCTGACACGGTGTCGTATTTGCTAACGCCTGAGCTTTTCTTTCGGCCAATTATGTGCGCCGGTTTCACAAACTTCTTTACAACGGCTCACGTTAGCAGGTAGTATACAGAGAGCGGGGATCGGCCTCAAGGTAAAAACACTCATCTAAAGGGAGACACGATGCGCAAATGGACCTTACTAATTGTTATGGCAACGTTGCTACTAGGCAACGCTTTCGCTCAGGGCGGCAAGCTCGCTGAAGTCAAGCAGCGCGGCGAGCTGATCTGCGGCGTCAACGACCAGCTGCCGGGGTTTGGCAGTGTCAACGACGCCGGTGAGTTCGTCGGCTTCGACGTGGACTTTTGCCGCGCGATTGCCGCTGCTGTTCTCGGCGACGCGACGGCTGTTCGCTTTCGCGCCCTCTCCGCCCAAGAGCGGTTTACGGCCGTGCAAACCGGTGAAGTTGATGTGCTGATCCGCAACACCACCTGGACGAGCAGCCGCGACAGCGACGTCGGCCTAGATTTCGCGCCGGTCAACTTCTTTGACGGCCAAGGCTTTATGGTCCGCGCCGACTCGGGGATCAACACGCTTCAAGACCTCGAGGGCCTCCGTATCGGCGTGCAGTCCGGGACCACGACCGAACTCAACTTGGCCGACGTGCTAGGTGCGCTTAATGTCCAGTACGAACCGGTCATCTTCGAGCAAGCTGACCAGCTCGTCCGCGCTTACGACCAGGGTGCGGTTGACGCCTGGACCACCGATAAATCGGGGTTGGCCAGCTACTTACCGACCCTGCAGGACCCCAGCGCCCACAAAATTTTAGACGCCACCATCTCCAAAGAGCCGCTCGCGCCTTCCGTACTCCAGGGTGACAGCCAGTGGCACGACGTAGTGAGCTGGGTGCTGTACGCCTTGTTTGACGCTGAAGAGTACGGCATCACCGCCGACAATGCTGCTCAGATGGCCGAATCTTCAAAGATTCCTGACGTGCAGCGTCTCTTAGGCACCGAACCCGAGCCGGTGCAACAGCTCGGCCTCGAGCCCACGGCGATGCTTACTGCCATTGAAGCCGTCGGTAACTACGGCGAAATCTATAACCGCAATTTAGGGCCGGATACTCAGTTCAACATTCCGCGCGGTCTTAACGCCGAGTGGAGTGACGGCGGCCTCCTCTACGGAATGCCCTTCCGCTAAGCTTTGCAGCGCCATAGGGGGTGGGCTAACCACCCCCTATTTTTATTTATCAAACGCAGTATTATCTTAGTAACTAGTCAGCGCGGCGCACCCACGAATGGGACAGTTTGCGACTAGCCAGCTGACGTTTATCTAATTATTCACTGTGAGGAGGTCGAGATGGCGACGCGAGCGCGTACGTTACAAACTCAGTCAGAGCGTATACCCTTTTACCGCAACGTCAAAGTGCTCGGAACGCTGGCGCAGGTGGTCTTTGTCGCTGCGCTCGTGTTGGGTATTTTAGTGATGTATTTTAACGTCACTTCAGCCCTCGAGCGTTCCCGTATCCCGGCGAGTTTCGGCTTTTTGGATTCGCGTGCCGGAATCCCTATCGGTGAGTCGCTGATCTCTTACAGCCCCAGTGATACCTTTGCGCGGGCGCTGCTAGTCGGCGTCCTTAACACCCTGCGGGTGGCGCTCGTCGGGGTCGTATTGGCGACGCTTTTAGGGATTTTAATCGGGGTGATGCGGCTGTCAAAAAACTGGCTGCTGCGCCAAATCGCCCTCGTTTACGTTGAAACCATTCGTAACACCCCCCTTGCGGTGCAGCTCGTCTTTTGGTTTTATGCGGTGCTGATCCCGCTGCCGCCCCTGATCAGTAATCCGGTTGAACTGCCCTTCGGAGCCTATTTTAGTCAGGTCGGGCTGGCGCTGCCGTGGCTTTATCCGAGTTACAGCTTTAACGCATGGTTGCCGTGGTTGGGCGGCGCGCTCCTTCTCTATATCGTCTTTTACATCTTTCGGCGGGTGCAGATACGCCGTTCGGAGCGTCCGGGCAACGCGTGGTTGTGGCCGCTCTTGGCGGCGCTTCTAGTTGCTGGGGTCGGGTTTCCGCTCTCGTCGCAACCCCTCCCCGAGGGGACCAAAGCGGACTTCAGTCCTGAACGTGGGCGCGGCACGATTTTTGTTGATGCCAACGGTGACGGCGTGCAAGACCGGGGCGAACGCACGCTCCCTTACGCCAGAGTCGAAGTCAGCGTCCCTCAAGGGGTGCTCGCAGAAAATACGCAGACGATTGTTGAGTCGCGGCGGCGGGTTCAGAGCACCTTTCGTTTTTCAGCGTTGAAAGAACGCCAATTCAGCAGCGCCGAGGTGACGTTCGCCGACCCCCAAGTGGCGCAGGGTCTCAGTATTTACTACCTCAATTTTCCTTCGTCCGGGCTTGTCTACCGTGACCGTAACGGCAACGGCGAGTACGACAAAGGTGAAGAGCAAAATATAGAGAACCCTGACAAAGGTGGGTTTAACGGCGTTCCTCTCCGTCTGACCGTTGAGGGCTTCGAGCAGACCCTGACCGCCGACCGCACCGGACAGTTTCGTCTGCCGCCGTTTCAGTCACAAGCGCAGCTTGACGCGGCTGACGAGGCGGCTACAGCTGCCGCAAACGCACCCGCAGAAGAGAGCACGACCAGCCGGGGCGGGGACACCTCGAGCCCAGCAGGTCTGTTCGGCGGTGCGAGCAGCAGTTCGGGGGAGAACACCTCGAGCCCCAGCGACCTCTTTGGCGGTGACAGCAGTGCGGCTACAAACACTGCAAACGCTCCTGCACCTATCCAGGAAGCTGTCACCATCTTACCCAGCGGTCCGCTCGTCGCCAGCTTTCCGACCGTCCCGCTGACCAGCTACGAAGGCGGCGTCCAGCTCTCCGCGCCGTTTCTGGCGCTACTGTTGGGTTTGGTCATCTACACGGCGTCATTTATCTCTGAAATTGTGCGTGGCGGTATCCAAGCGGTCAACAAAGGCCAGCGTGAAGCGGCCAAATCGGTCGGCCTCAGTGACGCTCAGACTTTCAGGCTTATCGTTTTCCCGCAGGCGCTCCGTATCATCTTGCCCCCTCTCCTAAGCCAGTACCTCAACCTCACCAAAAACTCGTCTTTGGCGCTCCTAATTACCTTTGTAGACTTTTTCGCCATCGGCCGGATTATCGGGAACCAGACCGGCGCGACGGTGCCGATTATCGTCATCATTATCGGAGGGTATCTGCTCGTGAGTTTCGTCTTTGCGTTTATCCTTAACGTGGTCAACGCCCGGTTTGCGCTGGTCGAACGGTGATCGAAGCGCGTCGCCCCCCAACTTTAGAAACCGGCGCAGCTGCGTGGCTCCGCCGCAACCTATTTGGTTCGGTTTTGAGCAGCGTCGCTACGGTTGTGATTGCAGCAGCTGCGGTTTACGTGTTGTACGAACTGCTTAGCTGGATCGTCTTGGCAGCGTCGTGGCAGCAGCTCTGGAACAACCTCAAGCTGTTTGCGGTCTACCGCTACCCAGCTGATCTGCTGAGCCGACCGCTGGCAATCGCTGCGATGTTTATGGCGCTGTTAGGCGTGACGGCGGGGGCAGCTCAAGAAGGCACCGGACGCATCGTCCGGGGTGTTTTTGTCCAGCTCTTTGTGCTCGTCGCCGTGCTAACGGTGCTTGGACTGCTCTACTGGGAGGCGGTGCGCTGGGGCTGGTTGGCGGTCGCGGTTTCGGCTCTTGTCGGTTTTGCCTTTGGCCGACTGTTTCCCAAAGTCATGTCCGGGCTGTTATGGGCGTGGCTCGGGGCGCTCGTGATCGGGTTTCTGCTGCTATACGGCGTGCCGGGAATCCGCACTGGCGAGTGGCGCGTGGTTCCGACTCGTGAGTGGGGCGGGTTTATGCTTACGCTCATCTTGTCGGTTGTCGGCATCACCGTCAGTTTTCCGCTCGGTATCGCGCTCGCCCTCGGTCGTAGGAGCCGTCTGCCGACCATCAAATACGTCTGCATCGCCTTTATCGAGGTGATTCGCGGTGCGCCGCTGATCACCTGGCTTTACATCGCCTCGCTGATGGTACCGCTGCTCCTCAACATCGACACCGACCGGGTGAGCGCACTTAACAAGGCGCTCGTCGCCCTGACGCTCTTTTCGGCGGCGTATATGGCCGAAAACGTGCGCGGCGGGTTGCAAGCTGTCGCTAAAGGGCAAGGGGAGGCGGCGCGGGCCTTGGGTCTCTCGGCGTGGCAGTCTATGCGGATGATCATCTTGCCGCAGGCGCTTAAAGCGGTCATCCCGGCGATTGTCGGACAAGCCATCGGGCTCTTTAAGGACACCTCGCTCGTGTTGATCGTCGGGTTACAAGACTTTTTTAATATTCACAACATCGTCGCGCAGCAACCGGCGTCGTTGCAAGTCCAGGGCGGGGTGAGGCTCGAGCTCTCCCTCTTTTTAGCCCTGATCTACTGGTTTTTCGCCTTTCGGATGAGCCGCGCGAGTCGGCAGCTCGAGGCTGAACTCGGTGTAGGCACGCGTTAAGACCATGAGGAGACAAGTATGACTGTAACTGTCAACAAAAATGCCACCAGTAAATCCAGCGATTCCGTCCGGGCCGACGCGCCGCAGGGTGGACAAAAGATCATTGAAATTGACGACCTAAACAAGTGGTTCGGTGAGTTTCACGTCCTTAAAGACATCAATTTGTCGGTCAACAAAGCTGAAGTGGTCGTCGTCATCGGGCCATCGGGGTCGGGTAAATCTACGCTGATTCGCTGCGTGAACCGGCTCGAGGAACACCAGCAGGGCCGCATCACCGTAGACGGCGTTGAACTGACCGATGACGTAAAAAAGATTGACCAAATCCGCCGCGAAACCGGTATGGTCTTTCAGCAGTTCAACTTGTTTCCGCACCTGACAGTCATGGAAAACATCATCTTGGCCCCTGTCCGCGTGCGGAAGTGGAAACGCTCAAAAGCTGAAGAGCGGGCGCGGTACTTTTTGGAAAAAGTCGGCATTCCCGAACAGGCTGACAAATATCCTGGTCAGCTTTCAGGGGGTCAGCAGCAACGTGTGGCGATTGCGCGGGCGCTCACGATGGAACCTAAAGTCATGCTCTTCGACGAACCGACTTCAGCTCTCGACCCTGAAGTTATCGGTGAAGTTTTGGAAGTCATGGTCAACCTTGCTAGAGAGGGTATCACCATGATTGTGGTGACGCACGAGATGGGCTTTGCTAGAGAAGTCGGTGACCGCGTGATCTTTATGGACCGTGGGCAAATCGTCGAGGTCGGCTCGCCTGAGCACTTTTTTAACAACCCGCAAGAAGAGCGCACCAAGTCGTTTTTGTCGAAGATTTTGAAAGCGGCGAAAGATTAAGAACTGTGTATGACAGAGAGAGACTTGGGGACAACTTTCCTCTAGGTTCCTCTCCGCAAGCTCAATGAAGTAAAGCGTCGTGTACATGCTAGGGTGACGTATGACTGACAACATCACCCTCGAGCCCGCGAATCCCGATTGGCCGAGGTTGTTTGAAGAGGAAAAGGCGCGGCTGCTGGCTGACTTCGGTTCGCGCTTTATCGCCATCGAACACTCAGGCAGTACGGCGGTTACCGGTCTGGACGCGAAACCGGTCATTGATAGTCCTCATAAATGGATTCAAACCCCCGTCTTCGAGACGGGCGACGCTTCAGCGTGTAAATTGCAGTGATGGAACGCTATACCAAGGGAAGTCATACGCTGTACCACCACCGCTATCACTTGGTCTGGATCACGAAGTACCGCTATAGAGTGCTGAGGGGTGAGTTGCAGCGGCGAGTACGGACAATTATTGCTCAGGTAGCTGAAGAGCCAGGGGTCAAGATTCTGAATGGGGTGGTGTCGAGTGACCACATCCACCTGTTTGTGTCGATTCCACCACACCTAGCCGTGAGCGAATTTATCAAACGGGCGAAGGGGCGGAGTTCAAGGAAAGTGCAACAGGAGTTTCCAGAGTTGAGGAAAAGGTATTGGGGACGTCACTTTTGGGCGAGAGGCTACTTTAGCGCCACGAGTGGGAACGTGACCGATGAGATGATCGACGAGTACATCAACAACCACTACGATGCTCACAAGCAAAGCGGCGAGGAGAACATCTCTTTAGAGTGACCTCCGGCTTCCAGCCTAGCTCTTCAACCCACCGACTTCGAGTCGGTGGTGGTTAAGATACTCGGCGGCGTGGCGTCAATGGACGAAGCCGACGCTCTATTAGAGCCGCTTTGTGCCGCCGGTTGGGACACGTCACCGGAATTTAACGCGACGCTTTCCGACCGGCGTTTTTTGCTGCGCTGGCCCAATGGAATTCGTACTCATCACCTGCATCTGGTCGTCTACGGTGGTGAGCCGTGGCAGCACCAACTCAAGTTTCGTGATTGTCTCCGGTCCTACCCAGAAATAGCTAGGAGTTACCAAGAGCTAAAGTACAACCTTGCAGTAACCCATAAAACTGACCGCTTTGCCTATACCGAAGCGAAAACAGCTTTTATCTCGAGTGTTTTAGAGGACCGCAGCTAAATCTCAGATAGCAGTTTAGGCCATTGTCAAAACGCTAGGTTTCTACCCGACCGAGCCGACAACTTCATCAAGGTCACAAGCGGCGTTACGTCAAACTTTTTGTCCAAAGATGCCCATAACGTTGTGGGCGCTTCTCTTCTTTACAGCCAGTGACGCGGCAGCAAGTCGCGGAGTTTCATCACCTGATTGTCCGGCATCGGCACACCCGCGTCGAAATTGCGTGAGCGAGGACCTAGCCCGGTCTCAGCGACTACGGAAACCGCTTTGTAAAATGGACTCAGAGACGCTAAATGGTACATCTCCGAGTCTCATCTGTGACAGTTGATGCTGAAACCAAGAAGTCGCACGGACCATGAGCTGGAGGTGTTACTTAACGCCCTGCGTTATGGTTTGTGAAATGGCTAAAGTGGGCTCGAGGAAAACATAGGTAGCACTGTAAGCGGTCCGCGTTTCTTCGCCTAGCGTTTCAGCGCTGCACCCGCTTGCTGGCGCAACGCCGCCCGCAGTATCTAAGCGCTGCACAAAGGTCGCGTTGCTAAGTAGCCCCTGCCCTCTCGTTTCGGCTTTGACTAACAGCCAAGGTACCGAGTTCGCGTCAGGACTGGGAACTTCGGCAAGCTTACTGCCGAGGATGCTCGAGCCGTCCGGAGCTGTCCAGTTGGGACCGGCTCCGTGGCTGGCGACAAAGCCAGAAGCGTTCTCGAGCACCGCGTCGGGCGCAGTCAATGACCAAGCAGGAGCGGCACCTCCAACTTGCTGACAGGTATAAATCTGTACGCCGCGCCCGGTGGCCCGTAAAAACTCGGCGTTACCAGCTGGCGCAGCTAGCTCAGCTGGAACCACACCTGGTCCGGGGGTCGGGGTGGGTGTGGTCACCTCATCACCTTGACAGGCGGCGAGTGAAAGGCCCATTAGGAGCAGAGTAGCTAAACGTATCATCAGGGGTACCTCCAGTAGAGGGGCTTCACAGGTTCGTTTCGTCCGCCGGTTAAATCCACTAGGATGTGAGCGCTGCGCGAGCGGTTTCCAAACGTTCCAGTGGGATAACGCTCGACCCTCCTTTCTTGACCTAGAAACGCACCGCCAAGTGTACGCACGGCGTGAGGCTGCAAGCTTAGCACTTAGACGGCAGCAGCAGGACTAAGTGAGCAGTACGGGCCGCAGTAAAGTAGCAGCTCGGCCACCGGTGCGGTGCAGTCTAAGTAGATATACACCGATATATGGGCCTTGGCTCCTTGACATATAGCGGGTATCCGCTGGGGAGCAGTGCCATAGATTTAGCTGACCAGCGCATACATTCTAAGATGGTACTTGTGTCAACCTCTTTTGGAAATGCTGATAGGTACTAAAGCCGTTATCAGCTCTTTTTAGCTTCCTAAGCCATCGTCAAAACGTTAGGCTTCCACGCCACCGCGCCAACCACGTCACCCGTCAAATCGTAAGCCGTCGCGCCCGTAACTTTGACCTTGACGATATCGCCAATTTTTACGGTGCCGTCACCTATTGCAAAAACGTTGCCGTCAATCCCCGGCGCGTCAGCCTTTGTGCGCCCCACGAGGTCGCCGGGAAACTTGCCGTAATCGTCTACGATGACCTCGAGCACTCGCCCGACTTTGCTCCGGTTGATACTCAGGCTAATCTCTTGCTGCGCCGCCATCAGCCTTTCAAACCGTTCCTGTTTGACCTCTTCGGGTACCTGACCCGCGAAGCTGTTCGCCGCCGCACCCGGCACCTCGCTGTAGGTAAACGCGCCGACACGCTCGAGCCTCGCCTCGCCCAAAAAGTCCAGAAGCTGCGTGAAGTCATCTTCGGTCTCGCCGGGAAAACCCACGATAAAGGTTGAACGAATCGCCAGCTCCGGGCAGATGTCGCGCCATGCCTTAATCGTTTCTAAATGACTTTTTGCCCCGCCAGGTCGCCGCATCGCTTTTAAGATTTTGGGGCTCGCGTGCTGCAAAGGCACATCTAAATAGGGGACAAGTCTGCCCTCAGCCATCAGCGGAATGAGCCCTTTGATGTGCGGATACGGGTAGACGTAGTGAAGCCGCACCCAGACGCCCATCTCAGCGAGTTCTGTGACGAGTGGGACGAGGTGCGCCCCGACCTGGCGGCCTTGAAACTCACTTTCTCTATGCCCAATATCCGAACCATATGCTGACGAGTCTTGCGCGATAACTAAAAGCTCTTTGGTGCCGCTCGCTGCCAGACGATACGCTTCGTAGAGCACGTCACCCGCGTCACGCGAAACTTGCAACCCGCGCATCTGCGGGATGATGCAAAACGCGCATTTGTGATTGCAGCCTTCGGCAATTTTTAGGTACGAATAGTGACGCGGCGTAAGCTTGACGCCTTGCGCCGGAACGAGGCTGGTAAAAGGGTTATCGTCTCGAGGCAGGGTACGGTGAACCGCGTCCATCACGCCGTCTACATCGGCCTGTCCGGTCACGGCTAAGACGCTCGGATGACGCGCCATAATCTCTTCGGGGCGTTCACCCAAGCAACCTGTGACGATGACCTTGCCGTTTTGCTCCAACGCTTCTCCGATGGCACCCAAAGACTCTTCGACGGCTGGGGTGATAAAGCCGCAGGTGTTGACGACGACGACTTCCGCTTCGTCGTAACTAGGAACGACGCTGTAACCCTCGGCGCGGAGCTGGGTGAGGATGCGTTCGCTATCAACTAGGGCTTTGGGGCAGCCCAGGCTTACAAAACCGACTTTGCCAGACATTAAAAACTCCACTCCGAAAAGACCAAGCAAATTACACAACCGCCTAGTATATCGCGGAATGTGCTTTCCCGAGTCCTATACTTGTCCTATGTCTATGTACGCACACTTTTTCAAAGAAGTATCAAAAAAATGTAAAAAAATTTTGGATGATAACCTTGCATACGATGTTAGATTAAATAGAGAAGTTACTCATATGTTGGCTTTAGCTAACGCGGCCATTGGGATACCGCTTGAGCGTTTGGAACTCAATCCTTTGTCTGGTGACAACAAACAGTATAGTGTCGCGCAGCAAGATTTTGCAGATTTGCTAGAAAGTAGCTATCTGCAATCACATCTGCATCAAAATGGTACGTGGTGTTATGGGAGGTGGAGCGGTAAGCCTAAAGAGTGGGAAAGTAGAGTCACTTATAGTTCTAAATTGATTGAGCTGCATTTTGAGAACTCTGGAAACCCGCCTACAGTCAAGATGTTCCTTAAACATCTTAGAAACGCTTTTGCTCATGGAAATCTGTTTTTCCGGGCTAAGTCGGGTGAGATTACACAAGTTATATTTATCCAACAAGATTTTATAAAGGAAGAAATTGACGCTACAGTCAAAGCAGAATGCTCAAATTTGGCACTGTCTTTACAAGGTAAACAGAGAAAAGCTTTGAAAAAAGCAATTAAGGATGCTGCTGTGTGGATAGAAGGTTACGCTTTCCTCAGTATTGCTCCTGAAGATTTCAGAAAATTTTTATCCGCATGGTTTGAATATGTCAACAGCTTAAAAGTTGAAGATGAAGTCCTTAAACAAATTTACGGAGATGAGGTTGTTCTGGGTGAAGCCGCCGATTAAAACTGCCTTCTATCCCTGTTGCGCTCGAGACTTTTTAGAACCGCTCGAGATACTCAGCAGCTATGTTGATGAAGTCATCTTTTGCGATCCCTATCCGCATTTGAAGACCGAGTTCATATCTTTGATGGCCCAAAGGGGTGAACGCCTACCCAATGCTCGCTTGATTTCGGATGGCGCAAGACGTGGAATAGAGACGCTCGAGCGTATAGATATTCTATTTTACCGAAGGGACAGTAGAGGAGAAGGAGGAAGCAACGTACTTGTTTTGGCCAAACCTTTTCTGCTTACAGTGCTCGAAAGAATGCCGCCCGAAGGCGGTTTAATTATTACTGACGGTTCAAATCACGGCAATCACTATTATCAAAAAGCGTTGCGCCCGCAAGGGGTCAATAAATTTGGGTATTATATGTGCGCTTTGCCTGAATCGGAGCAACCTTTTAGGAAAGAAAATCTGCACGTCATTAAAGTGAAGCTCGAACAACCTTGATAAAATTTGCGGAGTTTTTCGCTGGAATTGGATTGGTGAGGCTTGGTCTCGAGCAGCGCGGTTGGACTTGTGCCTTCGCTAACGATATAGACCCTCGCAAGGCAGAAATCTACCGACGCAACTTCGGCGAAGATGACCTAATTGTTAAAGATATTGCTGAGTTAGAAGCGTACCGACTTCCAGAATTCGACGTTGCCACAGCATCTTTTCCATGTCAAGATTTGTCGCTTGCAGGAAAACGCGAAGGACTTGCGGGTAAACGGAGCGGTACATTTAACGACTTTGTACGAATACTCAGGGACCTCCGCTGGGATGGACGCCAACCCCGCGGGGTCATCATCGAAAATGTCATGGGACTGTTGACCTCTCATGAAGGCCGAGATATTAGAACAGTGCTCAGTTCGCTGACATCGCTAGGATACACGGTTGATTTGCTAGTAGTTGACGCAGCGAGGTTTGTTCCTCAAAGCAGAGTAAGAGTTTTTGTAATAGGTCTTCAGGAAGCTAAGGCGACCCAACCGAACGGTGTATTTGCAAAGGTGGCGCTTTCTCATGAACTGAGAGGCGCGAAGATTCGTGAAGTTTTCCTGGAAAACCGAGATATTCGCTGGGGCTTTTTAGATTTACCTACTCTACCCTCTCGGACCGTGAGGTCACTCGAAGATGTTGTCGAACAAGATATCAACGGTTTTACAGGAGAAAGGCTAGCAAAAGAGCTATCTTATATACGTGGTGGTAGCCGGTTACGGTTGGCTAAAGCTTTATCTACAGCACAGGTGACGGGAAGCCCAGTTTACTTAGCTGGATTTCGCCGTATGCGTGGCAACTTGGTTTCCTTAGAACTCCGTGACGACGGTATGGCAGGATGCTTGCGGGCTATAACCGGAGGAAGTAGCAAGCAACTTCTTATTCAGGCCAGACCAGACGGTTCGGTTGCGGTGCGGTATATGACTGCTCGCGAATATGCGAGACTTCAAGGCGTTCCCGATGACTTTTGGATTCCCGAAAATCAGGTAGCGGGGCTTCACGCCTTCGGCGACGCTGTTGCTGTGCCGGTTCTCGAGTGGCTCGGTAATATGGTTACTGACGCTTTCGCTGACGAGCTTGTACCGGCTTAAACCTTGAAACACTGTTGCTCAAAGATTATATCGTACTCTTGCTCAGTTCTCCGTTTTAACTGTTTAGCAACGCTCCGGGTAGATGCTCGACAAGACTTGGCTCGAGCCCATACTGCCGCGCAACAACCTCAGCACGCCCGATGTCTTCATCACTCAGTTCATGCACACTTTGTTCGCGCAGCGTCCTGCCCGAAAGCTCCGTACCCGCTTGCGAATCATGCTCAAAAACAGCGAGTACGTCGTTAAGGTTGCTGACTGGAAGGTGGCACGCGGTTGCAACGGCTTGCAGAGTACCTTCAGGATGCTGAATCAGGTCGTTGTAGGTAAGCGAGTTGCGGATGACGCCGCGTCTATGTAAATCCAAAAACCGTTTGGTAACAGATGTCCAGTGCAGGGCGATGTCCTCGAGCCGTGTCTTAGGCGGCGTCGGGTCAGCACGCAGTAGCGAGATGTAACGGTCACGCGGGTAGTTAAACATCGTGGGGTTTGACTTGTTCCGCTGGTAACTCGCCTCTCGGCCTGGGTCGTGAATTTTCGATAATCGCCCCATCGAACGCGTCCAACCTGCGAAGTCACGCACCAGAAAAAGGGCGTGGGCATCTGGACATGCTTGATGCAACAGGTCTGCCATTTCAATACACTGGCTGCGAAACTTCAAGATCCAGGTATCTTGCTGAGGTATTTTACTGCAGCACAAAAAGCGTGTGGCGCTTCTGGCGAGTTCTGTCAGCTCTTGGTCGCGGGAGCCGTCAGGCGGGCGCATTCCTGCGATATGCGTGTACGCGTCCGGTTCTGAAAGCGTCGTAACGTTGCCGAGTTCTCCAAGTGCTTTGCAAAGCAGCGTTGAGCCGCACCGTCCGACGGAGTAAAGCAAAATCAAATGAGCGGGGCCGGGAAGGGCTCGAGCAAGTTCGTTAAAGGTCTCGTAAGGAACAGTAAATACGCGCTGTGCGTGTTCTTTTTGCGCAAGATAGTAGAACGGAGAGGTCGTCAAATCAACTTCGGGTAGCGTTTCTACAAAAACTGCACGGCGCTCAATATCGTTAAAGGCGTACAGAGAAATGTGGGATGCGTTCAGCAGCACCTCAGCAGAAACCGAAGCTACTTGGCGAAGCCTAAAGTGGTCGAGCCCCGCTAAGTAGCTCTTTCCTTTTTCTACCCCCTCAACCTCGTAGACCGCTGCGTCCACGGCTTAACGCTTGACCTTTTCCTTATCCTCCGGCACGTTCTTAAACTCAACGTCTACAGGCTCCTCGAGCCCCTTCTGATACTCCGTCTTCGATTGCCGAAACGCGTCCATCAGCCGCGCCATCCGTTTGCCGTTAAAAAGCAAAACGATAACAATCCCAATAAGTACAATTTCTCCAAACCCAAGCGTCACGTGTGGCCTCCTAGTGTTAGCTCAGGCTACCACTTCGGCGGCTTGAAACCGGGTTGTCGCCCGTTAAACCTAAATGCTCTCTAAGCTCTGCGACTTGCGCTTTAAGCATTTCGACTTCATGCCGGAGAGTCTCGAGCGTTCCTGTTTCAGCGGATGCTTCTGATGGCGCAGCCCCTTCTGCCGCTGGCCGCACCCTGGGTTTGAGCCGCTCCGGGTCGGGGCCGAGCAGGTGCGTCCAGCGCGTTTGACTCTGACCGGGCGCACGGCCCTCGTCACGGGCTAGGGGCGGTTTATAAGCGGCGAGGCGGCGGAGGCTGGCGTCTACGGCTGATACGTCGGGGAAGGTCGTATAACGTTCTGTGCGGCTCCGCAACTCTCCGGCAGTCTGCGGGCCGCGCAGCATCAACACAGCGAGGACGGCAAAATCTTGCGCGTTAAGGTCAAATGCTTCACTCAAACGGTGCTGATGTTTGACGACGCGTTCGGTCATGCCCTGCACAGAACCCACCAACCCCCGGTCGCGGAGGCCCTGTAAGGCCGTTTCAACGTCGCGTTGGCTGTAATCCGTCACCGGGGCGCGGCTGGTCTTTTGGTTGCACGCTAAAACGAGCGCGTTGACCGAGAGCGGGTAGTTTTCGGGAGTGGTACGCTCTTTTTCTAAAAGCGAACCTAAGATGCGAACGTCGATATCGGACAAACTCACGCGGAGAGTTTAACAGATTTGGGTGAGAGCTTGCCGGAGCCAGTGGCAGGCGTCAGCCCAGGTTTGAATATCTGGCGGGTCAGGAAAGATGCAGAGGTCGGTCAAAAGGGTTTTGGCAGCAAGGGTGAGTGCTGCGCGTTCCGGCTCGGTCAGGGGTGCGTCCAAAGTAAGCTCGAGCCTCCCCGCCTTCGTACTCCCCGGTTCGATGCCCCCGGCGACGACTAGGAGTTGGGCAGCGATAAAGCCCGGATGTTCGGGCGGAACGTCAACCGTCCAGGCTAGCGGAATACCGTTTTGAAGCAGCGTGAGCTGAAACTGGCGTAAATGACGGCGGGTTTGAAAGGTCTCGAGGGGCGTACATTCTTTTGCCAAACAGGACGCTGCGAGCGCCCCCGCCGCCTCGCCGACGGCCCATTCGACCGGGTGTAGCCGGTACGCGCCGTTCGTTAGGTGCGTCGTGCCGAGCGTTTTACCTGCGGCTAGCAAGTTACTCGGATAAAGGGGCAGAAGGCTGCCGAGTGGAATCTGAAAAGGCCGCGTCGGTTCAAACAGCGCCATGTCCGGGTTGCCGATACAGCGGTGCAGATCAATGGGATACCAGCCGACGCCGACCGCATCGTCAAATGGGGCTGCTCTTGCGCCTGACTGACACGCTGCGCTGATGTCCTGCTCTACAATGCGCCGGTGTGCCCGAATACGCCGTCCCTCACGGATGTAGGGCGCTTTGCTGAGGCCGCCTGGGGTGTCCATCACGTCAGGGCGCAGTTTGAGTTCGGGGTAGCCCGCACCGTCGTCACCCCTAGGCACTTCGGTCTGGAGCCAGTAGAGAAAGCCTAGAGCCTGCGCTTTAGCTTCGGTATGTGCCAGCGGGTCGAAGGCGCTACGCCAAAAGTAGTCGTTGCTTGCCCAATTGATCAGCGCAACGTCGTGCGGCACGTTCAGCAAACTGGCGTCGAGCAGGCGGCGGTAGCTCCAAAAGGGGAGAGCGCCGTCGTCGCCGGGTTCAAACATCCGAAAGCGTCGCCCGGTTTTACCGTTACCGTTGTCCAACGTCAGCGTATAGAGTCCGGCGTCGCGGAAACGCTCGTAGTCTCCCGGTTTAGGGATAACGTGCGATTCGCTGGGGCAATACTCGACAGCAAAGCCGTAAGTCATCGCCTGCATTTCGTTCGGGTTAGCCGCTGAGGGCGCGTGGGGTTCGCCGGTGTCGGTCTGCGCTTCTGCGCCGGTCACAAACGGTGCGCTGCAGAGGGGTAACAGGTCGCCTAAATCGGTGGCGTCGAGAAAATAAGCGGCGGTGACCTCGAGCCCCGCCCCCTCACGTTGTAGCGTTATTCGCTCAACCCATCCGTCTTTGACTTCAGCCGCAATTGGGGTGTGCTCATACAACACGGTAAGCTGTCCTGACGCCAAATAAGGCTCGAGCATCTCTCCAATGACTGCGACGCCTACCCTGGGCTCAAAACAGAGGCGGCTGACCCAGCCGTTGCCGGGGTTGAGCGGCAGACCGTCCGGCATCGTCTGGGGCGTACCGTAAGGCTCGCAGTAGTGCCGCCGCACCCGCGCCCGCAGCGCGTTGTAACGGACGGTGCCGCCGAACCGCTCGATCAGCGGATGCTCATCGGGGGCGCTGACGCCTTGACTGGTGAGCTGTCCGCCGAGCCAATCGGTCTCTTCACTCAGCACCACGCGTGCGCCGCCCGAAAGCGCAGCGAGGGCCGCTGCAACGCCGCCCAAGCCGCCGCCGATGATGGCAACGTCGGTCTCTAAGCAGGTTATACGACCTTAAAGGGAAAGCGTCCGGTAAAGAGCCTCGGCCACGGCAAGGTAGGCGGGTGCCACTCGAGCCCGTACCCCGTTCCCGCATAATGCGCGTCCCACAAGGCCCTAGCACGGGGCTCGAGTAACATGTTTAACAACACTTCAGCTTCAGCGTGCTGCTCGTCCAAATCAAAGGGGCTTGGATTGCCCAGTAGCTCATAAAGCTCAGCACGCACCGCACCCTGATAGAGCGCGTCGTCTACCAAGCGGTTGAAACGCAGCTTGGTCCAGCGGGCGTGGTCTTTGACCTTGGCGGCTGCAACCCCCAGAGCGATAGCACTCCCGAGGGTATTGCCCGCCGTATTCCAGGCGCTAAAGCCCGCGAGGTGCTCGAGCGGCAAAGCTTGCAACATCTTAAAAAACCGCGCTTCGGCCCCGTTCGGATAGGCGATGTCGGCGACTGCAACACGCTTTTCTGCCGCCAACACGCGCCCGATAAAGTCTACAAATTCAGGCAGATGCCGGTCGGCGGTGTCCACAGTCTCAAAGTTGGGTGCGGGCTCGCTCTGGCTTCGGCCCGGTGTGTTGACCGCCAGGATAAAGGCTGCGTCGGCGGGCGTTTCCACACCGTAGCAGTTGGCGGCGCGGAGCTGCGCTTTGATGAGTTCACCGGCTGGCCGGTCTTCGTACTTGAGCCCCGCCGCCGCGCCGAGCGCGCCGGAGTAGCGGACAAAAACAGGGGTCGGTTCAGGACTGATGACGCGGGCCAGCAAGGTAACGGGAACTTCGTCAGCGCCGGGATAGATGTCTACGTTGGGCCAGAGCTCGAGGGCGTCGGTACGAGCTTCCAACGCCCGCCGGTTTACCGCGGCCAGACCGTAAGGGCTCGTGTCGTCGAGGGTTAAGCAGAGGTGGTTGACAACGCCTGCGTGGGTGAGGTCCAAAGCGCGTAAGTGTAGGGCATGATTGCGTTCGCGTGTTGCCAGCCAATCTCTCAGAATATCCGGGGGAACAGCTTCTATAGCCCTCTCGAGTTTTATCTTTAGTCCAGTGTCAGGACGGCGTGCGTGGCGGTCAAACGCCTCACTGTAACGGCGGAGGTCGGGGCCGTAACGCCCGTAGTAGGGTTTTTCCTCAACCGGATCGTCACCGTGAGCGATGCGGACGATGACCCCGTGCGCCAAAATGGTGAGTGCCGGAAACCGGGTTTTGAGGCGGGGGAGAAGCTCGAGCCTCGCCGAAGCAGCTTCAAGCGAATCGTCTACTCGCCGCGCCGGGATCATCCCGCCCAGTGTGAGGGTCTCGAGGCATACGATGAGCATATCGGCGTGTTCGGCGGCGCTTTTCAACCACTCGGCGAGAACAGTCAAGTTGCTGGGTTGATTGAGGTAGGGGAGTGCCTCGGCGGGGGGGACAGCCACATCCAGCCCGACGGCCTGTGCCAGGGCAACCGGGAAATCAAGCGTCGGTGGCCGGGTGTCGGGCGGGACGAGGAGCAGTTTCATGTTACAGATTACGGTCGGTGACGGCCCTAGCGGTCGCTGCCACTGCGTCTTGGGCTCCTGGCAAGCGGCCTAACAGCTCGGCAAACAGGGCGTCTAGAATCAGTAGCTGACCCATCTTGCTGACAATCGAGCCGCCGGTCAGCGGCGACTCGTTGCTTGCGGTATAGAGAACGAGGTCGGCCACCACCGTCGCTGGACTTTTAACCCGTTCGGTAACGAGGAGCGTTGTGACGCCGCAGGTGCGGGCCAGCTCGAGCACCTTCACGGTATCTAACGTCGAGCCGGAGCGGGTCAGCGCGATCAGGACGGACTCCAGCGGCAGCGTCGCGGTTGCCATCGCCGCGAGGTGGGCGTCTAAGTAGACGCTGACGGTGTAACCCAGCCGCACGAATTTGTAGGCGTAATCTTGGGCGCTCACGCCCGACGCTCCAGCCCCGTAAATGAGGAGTGTCCGCACCGCGCTCAGCGCGGCTAACGCAGGCCCGAGTGTCCCGGCGAGCATCGCTGAGGTTTCAGTGATGGCCCGCAGTGCACCTTCGGTCACGTGCTCGAGCGCCCCTGCGCCCGGATGCACCTCCGAAGCGCGGGCAAGGTCGGCGGCGAGCACCAGCTTAAAGTCTTGAAAGCCCTTAAACCCCAGGTCGCGGCAGAGCCGGATCACACTCGCTTCACCCACCTCCGCGAGGTCGGCGAGTTCGGTGACCGACTGGTAAATCACCTCTTGCGGCGACGCCAAGACAACCTCGGCCAGCCGCCGGAGCGCCGGGGTCAGATGCGGCTGCTCGGCGCGGAGACGTGAGAGCGCCCCCGCCCCTTGCAAACTAACGGCCATCGCTAAGTACCCATTACTAAGCGTCACGGAGCGCCGCAGCAAACCGGGCGGTCAGCACTTCAGGCCGGGTGATCGCGCCGCCAACCACCACCGCGTGTGCGCCGCGCCGGAGCGCCTCGGCCGCTTCTGCCGGGGTACGGAGTCGGCCTTCGACGAGGGGGCGGATACCCTGGGCGGCGAGGGCTGAAATCAGCTCGAAATCTGGGCCGTCTTGCTGGGGGCTCGAGTCCGTATACCCGGAAAGCGTCGTGCTCACGAGGTCGGCCCCGGCTGAAAGGGCGTGCAGCGCGTCGTCTACGGTGGCGACGTCAGCCAGGGCGACGAGGCCGTGCGCGTGAACCTCGGCGATGAGTTCGGCAACACTTGTAGGCCGCTCACGTGAGGTCGCGTCGAAGGCTATGATGTCCGCGCCAGCTTCAGCAATGGCGGCCACGTCACGAGGTTCCGGGGTGATATAGACGTGCTCAAAGACGCCGCGCCGCTTGGTCAGGCCGATGATGGGCAGTTCAGTTACGAGCCTTACGGCGCGGATGTTGGCGGTGCCCTCGAGCCTCAGCCCCGCCGCGCCTCCTTGAAGGGCCGCTACCGCAAACGCCCGGATAAACTCAGGCGCGTCAAACGGGCTGGTTTCGTCTGCCTGGCACGAGACGATGAGACCTCCTGCAGGGATTTTGCCTCTACTCATCCTTTCACCGACCCGGCCAGACCTTCGACAAAGTAGCGTTGCAAGATCAAAAAGATCAAGATCAAGATCACCGGAATCATCGAAATCACGGTTGCCGCCGCAATGTTGCCGAAGTCGAGCGCCAGCTCGCCGACTGTCAGGCGGGCAATCGCCACCAAGAGCGGAAACTTGTTCGGGTCACTTAAGATAATGAGCGGCCACTGATAGAGGTTCCACATCGCCACGAACTGCAAGATCGTTACGGTGAGTAAGGCGGGTCGGACGAGCGGCAGCATGATGCGCCACCAGATCACCCACTCGTTCGCCCCGTCAATCCGCCCGGCGTCCTCTAACTCGCGCGGGATTGAAATAAACGCCTGCCGCAACAAAAACACGTTAAAGACTGTGATCGCGTTCGGCAAGATGACCCCGATGACGGTATCGGCTAGACCGAGCCGCACGGTGGTCAGATAGTTGACGACAATGGTGAGCGTTTCAGGCAAGACGAGCGTGGCGATAATCAGAAAAAACACGATATCGCGGCCCGGAAACCGGATGCGGGCGAGCGCGTACCCTGAAGTCGAAGACATTGCCAGGTTAGCGAACACGCCCCAAAAGGTAATCAGCAAGGTGTTCCACAAGTACCGGGGCATATTTTGCGCCGTCCACACGTCAACGTACGAGTCAAAGCTAACCGGGTTGGGGAGGAGCGTCGGCGGAGACGACAAGATATTTTGCCCACTTTTTAACCGAGCATCGCAGCGGCAAACTGCTCGCGGATCAGGTCACGGAGGTCTTCACGGACATGATTGTCAAAGCCGCGGTCAATAGATTTGGACTGAATACAGCGTGCTTGACCCTCTAAAGACTCCTGATCGCTACAAAAGAAGGGGTCGGCGGCCGCCTCTTTGGTCGAGGGAAAGATCGAGACGAGTTTGGCGAACGCCAGCTGATTGGCGTCGTTGGTCATAAAGTTAGCGAGTTCGATAGCCAGGTCAACGTTGTCGCTCGCGGCAGGGACGACCATATTTTGAATTGCGTTGGGGATGATGCCCGTGGCGGTCTGCGGGTAGGGCGCGATGCCCAAATTCGCATAAACGTCGGGGCCATCCGACTCGACGGTGCGGATAAACTGTGGCCCGGTTACGAGCATCGCGGACTGTCCACCAGCGAAGTTGCGAATCGCCGCTTCGTAATCGAATGAGGCTGCCTCACGGCTCACCGCGCGGCTTTCCACGGCGTCCACGTAAACTTGCAGGGCGGCGACCCCTTCGGGCGTGTTAAAGGCGGGCGCGGTGCCGTCTTCGTTTAAGATACTGACGCCGTTTTGGACGAGCCAATCTTCGGGAAAGGGCAGCGGCGCGATGCCTTCTAACAAGGTCGCTTCGCGGATGGTGCGGGCGTCGTCAATGGCTTCAGTGTAGATCGCCGGGGGCGCACTTGGGTCAAGCTTAGCTTGTTCAAACAACGCTTTGTTATACATCAGTACGGTCGGCGCTTGATACCACGGGAACGCGTAGACGTTGCCGCCGACGCTGCTCGACTCGAGCAGATTGTCAAAGTAGATGCTGAGCTGCTCACTTGAAGCTTGCTCGCTCAAGTTTACCAGCGCACCCTGCGCCTGCGCTTGCAACATCCGGGAGGTGTTTAAGTTCACCACGTCGGGCGCGGTGCCAGCGGCAATCGAGGCAAAAAAACGGTCGGGGAAACCGCCGTCGGGCAGGTCAATCCAGTTGACCGTGACGCCGTCGTGCTCGGCTTCAAAGTCGGCGATGACGCCGTTGATGTAATCGTCAAAGGTCGGGGACAACGCGAGGGTCCACATCTCGAGGGTTTGTGCTGAGGCTAACCCTGCGCTCAGCAGCGCCAAAACCAGCAGTATACGTTTTATACGCCTCCTAAACGGCCCTGACGACGTTCCGGCTCCGGTTTTAACAACTGCCTGCGAACGCTTATCTTTATTCAAGCCGTAAGGTAAGTATTCACGTGGAGTTTTACATTTGTCAAGTCCCGCACTTTTAGAGTTTTTCTCCAAATAGTAAGCTGGGTTATGAACAGCTATGCAGGACTAGGTATTGACGCGGGGGGCTCGAGCAGCCGTTGGCTCCTCTTTATAGCTGACGGCACCGTCTTGGCACAGGGTCAGACCGGCCCGCTGACTGGGCATATCTTTAGCGAAAACGACCCGCAGCTGGAACGGTTTGTTGGCATACTAGAGGCGGCTCGAGCGGTCCGTCCGCCGAACGCGCTCGTCGCCGGGATTACGGGGCTTCATCCGGGAACAGTTGCCCTTGACCTGTTTGCCCAGGCTGTGATGAAGGTGTTGGGCTTGAGTCCCAAGCGCACCGTTCTAGCCGATGACATGCACGTCGCGTTTAGGAGTGCGTTTAGACCGGGTGAAGGGATTCTCGTCTACGCCGGAACGGGCAGCGTCGCGTATCACGAGACGGTTACAGGTGAGGTCGTCAGGGCCGGGGGTTACGGCTATCTGGTTGACGACGCTGGGGCCGGGTTCTGGATCGGTCAGCAAGGACTCAGGGTGCTTTTTCGCCAAGTTGATGCAACCGGAAGGCCGTCCGAAACGCCGTTAGCTGGGGCGTTCTACGCGCGACTCGGTAGTCGTGACTGGTCCCAGATCATGCCGGTTATCTACGCGGGCGGGCGTGAGTTCGTGGCGTCGCTCGCCCCGGCGGTAGGGGAGGCCGAACGCGCCGGGGACGAGGTAGCGCGAGCGATTTTAGAAGGAGCGGGCGCTGAGTTGGCGCGACTTGTTACGGCCGTACAGGGGCGTTTGCCTGCGCCGTTACCGGTGGCGTTCGCGGGTGGGATTACGCGCCTTAGTAGGGTGGTTAAAGAGGGGCTCGAGACCAACCTCAACACCTCGGTCCGGCTGGTCCAGGCTGAACCGGTCGCAGCGGCGGCGCAGCTGGCACTTGACTTGGCTAAGGCTCCACATGCGTAAGGTTGTGCTGATTACCGGCGGGGGCCGGGGCATCGGCGCAGCGACCGCGCGGCTAGCGGCAGAGCAAGGTTACGCGGTGTGCGTCAACTACCGGCAGCGGCAAGCGGCGGCTGGGGCGCTCGTCTCAGAGCTGCGAGCGGCTGGGGCAGAAGCTATCGCGGTTCAGGCAGACATTTCGGTTGAAAGGGAGGTAATCAAGCTCTTTACGGCGGTAGATGATTTTGGCACGCTCCGTGCGCTGGTTAATAACGCGGGCACGCTCGAGCAGCAGGGTCGGCTCGAGGACTTGGACTTAGCTCGGCTGACACGCGTGTTCTCGACCAACGTCTTCGGTGCGTTTTTGTGTGCGCGTGAGGCGGTGCGGCGTATGTCTTGGCGTCACGGCGGGGCGGGTGGGGCCATCGTCAACGTCTCGTCGCTCGCTGCGACGAGCGGGTCACCGGGCGAATACATTGACTACGCCGCCAGCAAAGGTGCACTCGACACCATGACGCTCGGGCTCGCGCGTGAGGTCGCCGGGGAGGGCGTCCGGGTCAACGCGGTCAGGCCGGGGTTTATCCACACCGAGATTCACGCGCAGGGAGGCGAACCGGGGAGGTTGGGGCGGCTCGCTCCCACGGTCCCGATGGGGCGCGGCGGCCAACCCGAAGAGGTCGCCCGCGCGGTTCTCTGGCTCCTCTCGGATCAAGCGTCGTGTATCACCGGCACGTTGTTAGATGTGGCCGGGGGCCGCTAAGCTATGTTCTCGCCTTCGCAAAATGTCAAACCTTCAGTGATGTTCTAATCAGGTGTGCTCACGAAACCGCTGCCTAGCCGAAAAAAGCGTTATTTTGAAATGCTCTGCAGCACGGGCCGCAACCGCCCAGCCAGATAAAACGACCCCGTGACGACGACTTGACCCCCCGGTTGGCAGCGGGCTAGTGCGGCCTCGAGCGCCGCTTCCGGGTCTTCTACAAAGGTTAGCCCTGCTCGCTGCAACGTGCTCGCCTCGCCCGGTACAGCGTTGGTCAGGATGATGTGCTCGGCGTAGGGTTCTAAAACGGCTAATGTCTCCCGGCCAAGTTTTTTGGGGAGCGCCCCAAAAAGCAGGACAAAGGGCGGGTGGGTGTGCTCGAGCAGCGCCACGGCTGCGTCCGGATTGTGCGCCCCGTCGAGCAAAACTTCTTTATCCCATATCTGAAACCGCTCGGCGCGTGCGGGCAGCGTCGCCCTAAGTCCCTGACAGATGGCCACCTCGGGAATATCTTGCAACCGGAGCGCCGCTGCAACCAACTGTTGATTGCTCCTGACTGTCGGCGTCGTAGGCTCGAGACCCACAGGCAGACGAAAAAGCGGGCTCTGCGGCGTGCTAAAAAAGAGTGGACTGCGCCGCCGTGCGGCAACCTCGGTAATGACTTCTAACGCCTCACCGGTCGCGCCGGTCAAGGTCGGGATGCCGGGGCGAATCGCGTCGGCTTTATCCTCGGCCACTTCACGCAAACTCGGCCCGAGCGTGTCTAAATGGTCGCGCCCGACGTTGGTAATCACGACAGCTCGGACGTTCTCCAACACCCGCGTCGCGTCGTGTTTGGCTCCAACCCCCGCCTCGATCACCCCCCACGCGACCCTTTCACGGGTGAAATACCCTAGCGCCAGCGCCAAAGTCAGCTCAAAAAAAGCTGGAGCCGGGTCGAGTTCAGGGAGCTTTTGGATAAACTCGAGGACTTCCGCCTCAGTTATCCAGCTGCCGTCAACCGTGATGCGTTCCCGAAACTCAGCGACGTGCGGTGAGATGAACTGTCCCGTTTTGAAACCCGAAGCGCGAAACCCGGCGGCTAACATCGCCGTCACGCTCCCCTTGCCGTTGGTGCCGACTACATGCACAACGTTGGGGGGTGAGCGTAACGCGAGCGTCTCTATAAACCGCTGCATCCGCGCGGCGTCACGCACCGCGCCGCCACGCGTCTGAGCAAAAAGCCACTCGAGCGCACGCGTATAGGTCAGATCGGAGCGGGGTCCTAACATGCAGTTTTGCAGCATAGCGTATTTGGCGGGGGTCCGTTGGGAGCGAGCCTCTGTAACAGCTCCCGCTGTCCTCGTTGCGTCTTAACCAGTGGCGAATGGGTCACAATAGAAGCATGATTCAAGCTGACCTAGCCCGCGCTTTAGTCGAAACGCACCCGCTCGAGGCGGCCCGCATCTTCGAGCGGCTCGAGCCGCGTGAAGTCGTTGACGAGTTATCAAACTTTGAGCTCGACCTGCGTGCTCCGGTGCTCGAGTGGTTCTCGCCGGATTTTGCTGCCCGCGTGTTGCAAGAGTTGTCCCCCGAAGAGGCCGCCCAACTGGTGCGTGAACTCCCTTCAGAAGATACCAACGACATCTTTGAATACCTGCCCGAACGTGAGCGGCAGGCGCTTTTGGAGCGGCTCCCGAGTGCCCACGCCGAAGAGCTCGAAGAACTCGCCGAGTACGCAGAAGACACGGCGGGCAGCATTATGTCGCGTGATTACGTCGCTCTCCGCGAAGGGGCCATCGTTGCCGACGCGCTGACCCGCCTGCGCCGCCTCGCTATCGTCGGCCGTGATGTGAACTACGTTTACGTGGTAGATGAGGCGAGGGTTCTCAAAGGCGTGCTTCTGATGCGCGACCTCGTGCTCAACTTGCCTCTGACGCCGCTCGCTCAAGTGATGGTCACCGACGTGCTGCACGTCTACGCAGAAGACCCGCTCGACGAGGTGCGAGACGCGCTTTTAGAGCGCAACTTGCTCTCAGTTCCGGTCATTGACGAGCACGAGCGGTTACGCGGCGTGATCTTAGCTACGCAGCTCGTCAGCGAGCTGCAAGAAGAGGGCTTCGAGGACGCGCAAAAGATGTTCGGAGCCGGATCGGACGAGCACGCGTCATCATCGGCAAGGTTTTCAATTCGCAAACGGTTGCCGTGGATGCAGGTCAATCTGCTCACCGCATTTTTAGCGGCGGCAGTTGTCGGCGCGTTCGACGGCATCATCGCGCAGATTACGATTTTGGCGGCTTTTCTGCCGGTCGTCGCCGGTCAGGGGGGCAATGCGGGCGCACAAGCTCAAGCCGTCATGCTCCGCTCGCTCGCCCTGGAAGACGTAGACATCGGGCGTTCGCGCAAGGTGCTCTTAAAAGAAGGGATCGTAGGCGCAGTCAACGGCGCGGCAACCGGTGTCGTGGCCGGGGCCGCCGCATCGCTCTTTAGCGGCAACGTTGCGCTCGGGGTCGTCGTTGCCGCTGCGATGACCGTCAATCTGCTCGTGGCGGGCGTGGCCGGGGCCGGAATCCCCCTCATCATGGAGCGGCTCGGGCAGGACCCGGCGCAGTCGTCGAACATCATCTTGACAACTGTGACCGACGTGCTGGGGTTTGCGTCGTTTTTGGGGTTTGCGGTGTTGGCGCGGCCTTGGTTACTGAACTGAGTTTTCGGGGCTCGAGCATAATAAAGGGCGAGAAGTTGCAGCTTCTCGCCTTACGGCTTTTAGTTAGACAGTACGCTTTTATTTAGCGCACCCAAACTTGCCTACCTTCACCGTTCAAACGTATGAGAAAGGCGTCAAGGTAGCCACCATTATAACCAGCACCCAAATTATGCTTCGTCTCACCTGTGATATATAACTCATCAGCTTGGCGCACGACCACATCGTTTATTCTTGATTCGTCACCTCCTTTTCTAAGGTCTCCAGCAAACATAGTTTGGCTGAGCAGGCGACCTGAGGGTGCGTACTTACGCAAAATGAGTGATTTCACACCGTAGAAGCCCGCAACGACATAGATATTGTGCTTGCTATCTACGTCAATCGAGATACCGTAATCAGGCTTTTTAGTTCCAAAAGATCTGTTCCAGACCCGCTTACCATCGAGTCCGTATTCAGTGACGGTTACATCAGATTCTTCTTCGGATGCATACTCGTTATCTTGTAAAACCCAAGTTTTAAGGCCGAGCAGTACAAGTGCATCTCGGTCAATAACCATGTCTTGGACCTCAACACTGTCAGCTGTGCCTTTAGGCATAAGCCGTGTCCAGATAAGTTCACCTGACGGATCGAACTTATAGATGGTGTCGGAAACGTATTGGGTTCCGCCACTTCCAACTGTATAAAGGTTGCCTCCCGTATCTGTAACTGAAGGGCCAGAAAAACTTTTGTCAGGTAGCTGTCTGGCCCACATCAAGCCGCCGTTTTGGTCGTACTTACGAACGAGGCTTCTAAAATTGCTATTTTGCCCTATAACGTAAAACTCACCGGTCGGAGTAGCGTTGATGCTGAAGACTATACGAACCCCATCTAAAGAGCGACGCCACAGCTCTTGACCTGCCGCTGTATATTTGAACAGTTCGCTCGTACCATCACCGCTACCACTGCTTGTAGCTAAAGCTACAATAACGTTCCCACCAAAATCTTCCGTAAACTCAGTTAAAGACTCACTGTTTGTGGCGTTGAATAGCTTTTTCCAAACTAATGTACCGGCTGATGTATAGCGGCGCAGAAACGCGTGCGCGTTAATCCTACGAAGTCCGTAGTCTTCATATTCGTCTATGCTACCCATCACATAGACAGCACCAGCCTGTTTACTTACAAGAACCTGTTCCCCTATATCGGCATTGCTTTTGCCAAACTGCGGCGCAAGCGTCTCAGGCTGAGCCTGCGGTGTAGGTAGCTGACTACAAGCTGCCACTAAAAGTGTAAAAGCTGACGCAACCAACAAACGTAAACGGACGTGTTTCATACGGTTCTCCCCTGATTAAATTGTTTTACAAGGGTTAATTTAGTCGCCTTACCTTAAGCTCACCTGAGTATCATCTCTTCATTTTCTTCATAAAAATCTTAGGCTTTTATGCGTTGGTTAAACTTTTTCGCTAAGCTGAACTTATGAATACAGCGACTTACTTGAAGCGTATTGGGTACACAGGAAGTCATAAGCCTACTTTTGAAACCCTTAAAGACTTGCACCGGGCGCACCTGTCTTCTATCCCTTACGAAAACCTCGGTATTCATCTGGGACAGCCGCTTACGCTCGAGCTCCCCCAAATTTTTGACAAGCTCGTCACCCAAAAGCGCGGTGGCTGGTGCTTTGAGATGAATGGGCTCTTTGCCTGGGCGCTCCGCGAGCTGGGCTTTGACGTAACGCTTCTAGGCGCGGTGGTCAACCGGACTCAGCTCGACGGTGCGGCGCGGGGTCATCTGGCGCTACGGGTCGAGCTCGAGCAGCCTTACCTTTGCGACGTAGGGTTCGGCGATGGGTTACTTGGGCCTATCCCCCTAACAGTCGGGCACTATCAGCAGGGATTTTTGGATTATGAACTTACACGTTCTGGAGCAAACTGGTACCTGCGCAACCAACCTTACGGCGCGGCGTCGGGCTTTTGTTTTGATTTAACGCCGTACCAACTGGGGGATTTCGCCGAGGTATGCCACGCGCTGCAAACCTCACCCGAGTCGGGGTTCGTCCGGGTCACGGTTTGTACGCGGTTTAACGCCAACGGGTACGCCGCGCTCCGTGGAGCAACGCTGCGCACGGTGACGGCGGCAGGTGCAAATGAGCGAGTGCTGGAAAACGCCGCTGACTTCGGTACTGTGCTAAAGCGTAGGTTTGGCCTCGAGCACCCCGACCTTGCCGCCCTCTGGCCCGGTATTTGGGAGAGCCATCTGGCGTGGGTTGCGGCCACTCAAAGTTGATCCCGCTAGGTTAAAGTTTTGAGCGCCCCGAGCCCGAGCGTCACGTACCTGCTGCTAGGTAGGGTCTCGAGCTCTCCCTGACCAAACCAACCATAAGATTCATGCTCACGGCTGAGCGTGATGGTTGCAGAGGCGGAGCGGCAGGTATAGATAATGTGGAGAACGTAAACGTTTTCTTCCGCGTCAAACAAACTGCTGACTTTAAGCGGGGTGAACTGCTCGAGTTTTAACCCGGTTTCTTCAAAAACCTCTCTTGTCAGTGCCACCTCGTGAAGCTCGCCCCATTCGACATTGCCTCCCGGAAAATCCCAGTCGCCGGGTCTAAAGCTATCGTCGGTGCTTCGTTTGAGAAGCAGAACTTTAGGACTGTCGGGATGAAAAATGGCGACCTTTTGCAAAAATCTGATGGCTTCGGTGAACATCCTTTACTACGGGGCGTGTCGCCGTCTGCGCCCGCCCCGCCTGCGCCGTTTTCCAGAACGTTCTTTCGCCGGTTCTTTGGTGGCGCTCAGCGTGCCGTCTTCTTGGACCGTCCGCACTAAAAACGCCTCGACGTGGCCGTATTGGGTCGGTTGCAGCAGCCGCACGAGCGCGTGCGGCGGTTCTGCGTCTACATAGACGTACGCGGGACCGGGGCGGAGCACGTAGCCGTAGGTGAGGCGTTCCCCTTGGGCGGTCTCGAGCGGCCATTCGCCCAAACTCTCGACCAGTACATCTTTGCCGAGCAGCGGCACACGCTTTTTCAGCGCCGAGCCGTGCGCGAGTCCCCGGATGATGTGAAGCAGCCCGAGCGGGTCGCTGTAGGGGCGCAGATAAGGAACTTCGGTGCGCCCAAGCTGCGTGCCAAGCTGCCGCGTTGCTTGAACCACCCCGCTGCGTGCGTCGAAGGTGACCTCAAAGGTATGTTTTTCCCCACCCGTGTCGGTTTCACTAAAATATAAGCTTTCGCCGCTCGCACTTAAAATACGGCTCGTCTGCTCTAAGCTGTGCGAGCCGAGTGCGCCTTGAAACAGGGCGCGGCTCTCGAGCGTCGTGACCCGCGGCGTCACCGACGTTTTAAGCACTTGTGATCCGACGGCTTTGGCACCGAGTGAGAGAGCGTAAGAGAGCGTTTCAACCATGCCTCAGCTTACCTTGCTCTGTTAGGGACGCTGTAGCTAAAGCACTGTGTTAAAACTAGAGCTCTGCGCTAAAAAATGTACCGTGCAGCTCGAGCTTGACTTTACCTTCCAAGCGCACCACCGTCAGGTAAGCGTACTCGTCCCCGACGCCGTTCATGTCTAAGAGCAGCGCCCGCCCCTGCGAGACAAAATGGACGCCGCCCCGGACCGGCGTGTGCCCGTAAACGCCGAAGCGGTAGGGCGTCTCAGCCAGCACGTCGCGCGGTTCTAAAATCCAGTCGCGGCGGTTTTCTAAATAAAAGCTTGCGTCGTAGCGGTTGTGTTCAGGTTTCGGCCCGACGTGGGCGAAGTGTAGGCCACGGAAGTGCAGCCCGTCTACGACCAGCTCGCGCGGCCACGTTGCCAGCCACGCCGCTAAGTCAGCAGGAAGTGACCGACCGGGCGCACGCCATTCGTAGTGGGGCAGTGTATCGGTTTGTAACACGCCCTCGCCTGCGTTAAGCGCGTTGTGGTCGTGATTGCCGAGTAAAATCGTGACGTTTCCGGGAGCGCGGTCACAAAACGTTTTGACCTCACGTAAAAACGCCTCTTGTGCGGTTTCGGCTTTGACAACGTCCGCTGGGTGATGCTCGTCGAAGGTGCGCTGACCGATCAGAGCGGCGTAACTCGCACGCGTTTTGGCGTGAACGAGGTCGCCGAGTAAGATAAGGTGCGTTTCGCCCTTGGTTAGTTCAGCAGAGGGTTGCTGATCCTCAGCGAGCAGACCGGCTTCGCGTAAAATACGCCAGAACTTATCAGCTTGGGCGTGAATATCGCCGACGACGACGAGCTTGTCGGCGGTAAGCTGACGAGCTTCGGGCGTCACGTGGTTGCGGCTTCCAAAGCTGTGACACCTTTTTGCGAAAGGGTGTAGCGGCGGCCCCGCAGCCCCCGCCTCAGCCCCAAATACCCGCGCCTCAAAAACCAGTCGGCACGTTCGCCTGCCTCGGTCTGCCGCCGGGGTCGCCGGAACTGCGCTAGAGTCTCGAGCCCTGTCCGGGTTAGATACGGTTCGGGTTGGCAAACGTCGCAACCGCACACGCCTGTACTCGCCAGGTCACCAAAGTAACCGAGCAGCGTTTTACGGCGGCAGCTGTTCAGTTCGGCGTAACGGATCATCTCCTGGAGAAGTCGGCTGCGCCGCTCGTTGTAACGCGTCGTCCAGGCACTTTGAAAGTCAGGTGCTGACCGGGTAAAAGGCAGCGTCAACGTAAGCGTGATTCGGTTCTCACGGCTGAGGCTGACGATTTCCTGCTCTTCTAACAGCTGCACCGTGCCGATCAGCTTACCCCGGTTGAGGCCGAACCACTCCGCCAATTTTTTTACGGCGACCCCTTCAGGGTGCGTGTTGCGGAGCCCGACGTAAACCCTTTTGAGCTCGAGTAAGGTGGGGCTCGAGGCGCGCATTAGCCCCTCTTGCCGTTCGCTGTCCCCCGGCGCGTAGAGGAGCGTACAGGTCGCCCGCTGCCCGCCACGGCCCGCACGTCCGGCTTCTTGGTAGTACGCCTCGAGCGACGCGGGCAATTCTAAATGAATCACTTGATCTACGTCCGCTTTGTCAACGCCCATCCCAAAGGCGTTGGTCGCTACGATCACACGCACACGGCCCGCTAAAAAATCGTCTTGCACGGCGTTTCGGGTCGCCGCGCCGAGTCCGGCGTGATAGGCCGCACTGTTTATGCCCCATTCTAAAAGCTGCCGAACGGTCGTTTCGGTACGTTCACGGGTACCAGCGTAAATGAGGCACGGACCGGGAGTACGCACGAGCAGCGTCTGAAGCGCCTCGTTACGCGCAGTTTCGTCCGGTACCGGCCACACCCGGTAGCGTAAATTAGGCCGATCAAACCCGGTCAGCACCCGTACCGGACCCCGCAGCCTCAGTAGCTGCACGATATCTTCTTGCACGGCGGCCGTCGCAGTCGCGGTGAGTGCCGTCACCGGGGGATTGCCGAGCAGCTCACGGACGCGCCCGAGTTGCCGGTAGTCGGGGCGAAAATCGTGGCCCCAGCTCGAGATACAGTGCGCTTCGTCTACCACTAAGCGAGCGACTCCGGCGCGGCAGAGCGCGTGCTGCACCCCTTTATTCCCCAAGCGTTCGGGGGCGAGGTAGAGGAGACGTAAGTCGCCGAGCTGCGCTAAAAGTCGCGTTTGTTCAGGGTACGTGAGTTGACTGCTCAGCGCCGCCGCCCTGACGCCGCGCCTTAGCAGCGTCTCAACCTGGTCTTTCATCAGGGCGATCAAGGGGCTGACCACAACCGTCAGACCGTCCGCCCTTAATGCCGGCAGCTGATAACAGAGCGATTTGCCTGCGCCGGTCGGCATCACCGCCAAAACGTCGCGCCCGCTCAGCACCGCTTGGATAATTTCTTCCTGACCAGGACGAAACGCGCTCACCCCAAAACGCTTGAGCAGCGTTTCGGCGTCAGGCTGATGGGATGTTTGTGCGGCTTTTGGCGGCGTCGGCACGGTTTAGTTTAGCAGTCCCTTAGCGGGTGACCCCAAGCGGTTACCTCACGTTTGGGCATGATTGAGCCGGCTCCAACAACCTGCTGGGTCTAAGGTAATGAGGCGGTGCGCTCGAGGTACGGCAGCGGGTCAACGGCCTGACCATTGATCCGGATTTCAAAGTGCAGGTGTGAACCCGTCGAGCGGCCCGTCGAACCGACTTTAGCGATCACGTCACCCGCCGCAACCTGCTGACCTACCTGGGTAAGGAGTTCCGAAGCGTGACCGTAGTAGTATTCAACTCCGCCCGACTCGATCACCGTCAGGTAGCCGTAGCCGCCCTGCCACCCGCTATAGGTCACGGTACCGGGCATCGCGGCAATGATCGGGTCGCCGGTCTCGCCGTCAATATCTATCCCGTAATGGTAGGTCATCCCGAGGAGGGCCCTAGGGCCAAAATATGAGGTGATTTCACCGTTAAGTGGCCAGATAATGTGCGTCGTAGCGGCGCGGCTCGAGGCCGGGGGCAGCCTGAGCGTCGCACCGGCACTCAGCGTATCGCCGTCTAACCCGTTCAGCTCTTTGAGCGCCTCGACGCTCGTGCCGTGCCGTAAGGCGATAGCGGAGAGCGAATCACCTGACTCGATAGTGATGCTCGGCTCTGCGCCACCCCCTAAGTCACCCGGTGCGGCGTCGGCTTGTACACTGGGGATCGTCAGGGTTTCACCGACGGTCAGCAGCTCATCTGAGCGTAGGCCGTTCGCGCTGCTGAGCGCCCCGACCGGGACGCCGTAACGCTGTGACAGAGACCAGAGCGAATCGCCGGGTTCGACGGTCACGTTAAGTGGTACTGCCGGGGTTGTGGGGGTCGGGCCGCCTAACACCAGCTTTTGTCCGATCACGAGCGTTGTATCCGAGAGGCTGTTAAGCGCCATCAGCTCTTCGACTGGAACTCCCGTTTCCTGGGCGATGGCTGAGAGCGTATCGCCGGGCTCGACCGTATAGGTGTCGCCTTTAGGAATAATCAGCGTGGCACCTGCTAACAGATCGGTGCCGGTCAGCATATTCGCCGCTAAAATTGCCTCGACGGTAGTGCCGTAGCGACTAGCTACAGCGGTCAGGGTGTCACCCGGCTCGACTGTATAGGTCTCTTGGGCGGCGGCTAAAGGCAGAGTCAGCAGCAGTACCGCCGAGATAGCAGAAACAAAGACGCGTGACCAAGACATCGGGAGCAGTGTAACAGAAATGTTTAGCGCGTGTGAAGACACTTACACCTCGTACTCACATGACTTATGCACTGTGAAGCTGCTCGAGTCGTTCCAAAGCCCGTGCTGAACGCCGCAGACGCGGTTTTAGGTACCCCGGAGCTCCTAAAATCAGCTCAGTTGAAACCCAATACGGCCAGCGTTCTTGGCGATATGCCACAAACTTAGAAGCTGTGACGCGTTTCGTTCTCTGTCTTTTATTCCTGTTCAAGTCCTCCATCGAGGGTCAAGAGGCGGTGGTAAAGTTCGGGGCGGCGGTCACGAAAAAAGCCGAAGCCGGCCCGAAAGCGCCTTGCTGCGGCAAAATCCAGCTCAGCGTAGATGACAGTCTCCGAAGTCTCGTCGGCCTCGGCCACTTTGGACCCGGTGTAGTCGCAGATAAACGACGACCCGTAAAAGCGGGCGTCACCCTCTCGCCCGACCCGGTTCGCTGCCGCGACGTAGACGCTGTTCGAGACAGCGTGTCCGAGCATCGCCCGTTGCCACATGTCGCGGGTTTCTAAGCCGCCGACCTCTTGGGGTTCAGAGCCGATGGCGGTGGGGTAAAGCAGTAAGTTTGCACCTTGTAAGGCCATCGCCCGCGCCGCCTCGGGAAACCACTGATCCCAGCAGATGGCCGCGCCGACGTTGCCAAACTGCGTCTCCCACGCCTTAAAGCCGGTGTCGCCAACGTTAAAGTAAAATTTCTCTTCATAACCGGGGCCGTCGGGGATGTGGGATTTGCGGTAGGTGCCGAGCGCCGTACCGCCCGCGTCAAACATTCTGAGGCTGTTAAAGTACGCTTGCCCCGCCGACTCAAAAAACGATACGGGTAAGACGACGCAGAGTTCGGCGGCAAGGTTGCCGAAACGTTCTAAAAAAGGGTGAGAATCCGCCGGGTGCGCGAGTTCGAACAGTTCGTCGCGCTCGAGCTGCGGAAAATACAGGTTTTCGAAAAGCTCTTGCAACAAGACGATGTTGGCCCCGGCTCCGGCGGCCTCCCGGACAAAATGCTCGGCTTTGTCTAAGTTTTCCTCTAAAACGTCCGAACAGCTCATCTGAACGACAGCGAGTTTAACGGTGGACATAATCAGGTTCCTTTTAACGGTGAAGATGGGCAGCGATAGCGGCGGCTGTCTCTTGCGGTGGGGTGTCAGTCGTATCTAGCTGCAAGCTCGGCAGGTCGGGATAAGGCGTAAAGAGATCGTAAGTCTCGAGCAGTTCATTTAAGAAACCGGTATCTAAGATTGTGCCCTTAGCGCACCTCGAGTCCAAGCCCACGCGTTCGTTAAGTTTTTTACGGCTGCAGGTGAGCTGGACGAGCAGTGTTCTGGCACCGTATTTTTCGACGGCTTCTAACATCCACTGTATTTCTGGGTTGTCCTGCGGATAAGCGTAGACGTAGGTGAAGATGAGGGAGACGTTTTCTCGAGCAGCCTCTTCAAAAACGAGCTGTCTGATAGACTTACCGACGTGCCCGAACGACGGCGTACCTCGGGGGAAAACCGTTTCAACCAGATCAATACTCAGATGGTTGTGAAAAACCTTAAAACCGGTCAAACGAGCAAGCTCTTTTGCTACGGTCAACTTACCCACCGCGGGCGGCCCATAGAGCAAAACGAACGTCATGGAGCTAGTGGTTCCCCAACGGGTTGTTGCTGCGTAACACAGTGAAACGACCCGCCCCCGGTAATCAGCGCCTTTGATGAGAGCCCAATCACCTCACGGCCTGGGAAAAGCGGCGCTAGAATCTCTAAAGCCCTTCCGTCGTTCTCATCACCGTACTGCGGTAAGATGACAAAGCCGTTACCGATATAAAAGTTCGCGTAGGTTGGGGGCAAACGTACCCCCTGAAACTCGAGCCTTGTTTTCGGTAAGGGCAGTTTCACAACGTTATATGGGTTCCCGTTATGGTCACGTAAGCTCTGAAGCTGAATCGAATTACGCTGCATGGGGCTGAAGTTGGCATCTAGTTTGTCTTCAGTGACGGAACAAACGATGGTCTGGTCATCAGTAAAGCGGACGATAGTGTCAATATGGCCGTCGGTGTGGTCGCCCTCGAGCCCTCCCGCCAACCACGCGACATGCTTGAGACCTAAGTTTGCCCGTAAAATCTCTTCCAAGTTCGTCTCGCCTAGACCGGGGTTGCGCCGCTGCGATAGTAAACAGCTCCGGGTCGTTAAACAAACGCCGCGCCCGTTCAGCTCTAACGAGCCGCCTTCCATAATGACCGGCACCGTAAACCGCTTCATCGAAAGTCTTTTGGCGACGGCTTCGGGCGCGCGGTCGTCGTCGTCCCAGGGCGCGTACTTTTCACCCCAGGCGTTAAAGCCCCAATCGGTCAGCGCGACTTGGCCTGCTGTGTTTTTCACGAATAACGGCCCGTTGTCCCGAAACCAGACGTCGTTTAAGGGAATGCGGTTAAAGGTGATGTTTTCCAAGGGCGCGTGTTGGACTTTCAACCTCACTCTCGCGTCCGCTTCGGTTTCCCCGTCCCGAACGTTGAGCACCACCGGCTCAAAGCGGGCGATGGTCGCAACGAGCGCCGCGAACTCGTCCCGGACGGCCTCGAGTTGTCCTTCCCAGAGCGCGTCGTCAAAAGGCCAGCTCGTCCAGGTAGCGGCGTGCGGCGTCCACTCGGGAGGCATGGCAAAGCCCAGCTCGAGCGGGGTAGGGGCTTCGGTGGTCGAGTCAGTCATCGTTTCTCCTGCAACGTTTGCCAAGTCCACAGCGTTTTCATGAAGTAATCTCTATGTGTCCCTGACAATTTTAGTTCACTCAACGCTAAAGACGGCAGCCGTTAGCGGCGGCTCTCTTCGGGGACGGTGACGGAGGTACCGCTCGAGGGTTCCGGCGGAACCTTAAGCGACTCCGGCAGATCCTCTTGGAGTGCCCTCAGCACGCCCTCATAGCCGTAACGAATCGCCTCGTCTAGCCGGTTAAACTGGTGCGGCATAAAGCTGTGCGGGAGGGGCGGTTTGACGATCAGGTCGGGCGGGTGCATCGCGTAGGTCAGCTCGGCCAGCTTACCTTGGGTAATCGTAAAGGCTTTTTCAGCAACTTCCATCGGAACGGTCAACTGCTTGGGGCCAAAACGCGCCGCGAGCTTTTGCCAGAAGTGCTCTTTATCGCCCTCGGTCAGGTTGATAGGCCGGTCTATCGGTACGGTGACGTCTATCGCAATCACCGGCCGGTCGGTCAGCGTGCGAATCACATCTACCGGAACGATGTTGAGGGTGCCGCCGTCAATAAAAAAGCGGCCTTCATCTTCTACGGGGTCGAAGATACCGGGAAAAGCGTTGCTGGCGCAGATACGCCGGACCAGCGGGCCACGCCGCAAAACACACGAAAGCCCTTGCTGCACGTCAACGGCGACGGCGGCGAAGGGATAACGGAGTTCTTCAAACGTCTCAGGCAGATGCGGCGCTAAAATCTCTTGGAGACCGTCTGAGCCGATCATCCCGTTCCCGCCGTCAAAGTCAATGTCTAGGACTTTAAGCATATTCATGTCGTGAAAAATCTCTTCGATACGCTCCGGCGAGTGACCGGCCGCGTGAAACGCGCCGACGATTGCGCCCGCCGAACAGGTGCTCATGGCGACGGGTTCAAAACCGTGCTCAGTAAGTGCCTGCAACGCGCCGATATGGGCAAAACAGCGTGCCCCGCCGCCGCCTAAAACGATCCCGACTTTCATCGCTGCTCCATCTTTACCCATGAGGTTGCCTGTACTGGGACAAGCAACCTCTTTTCTAGGTGTCGCGTCATCTTTCTACCATCTCACATTCTGCTCCGGCCAAACGTCTTATATTGAGCTTGTTGCGAGCCAAACGGCTTTTGGCGCGGTAGGCGTTACCCAATCGGCCTCCGCGTACTCTATAACGCAACGTTACAACAATGGGAGCTACCGTGAAAAATGTGAAGTTTGTCCCCTGCACTTTTGTGCTGGTGTGTTGCTGATGGCTTCGTCTACAACAAGCGCAGCGGTAAGAAGTGTTGATGACGCCGTTGAGCAGATCGGTCTGGGCCGGTTTCAGTGGCGGCTGTTAGGCGTCAACGGTCTCGTCTGGGCGGGTGACGCGATGGAAGTTATCGGCATTGGGTTTATCATCCCCTCAATTATTGCGACCTTTGGTGTCACCGGCGGGCAAGCGGGGCTCATCGGCTCACTGTTTTTCGCCGGAATGCTCTTCGGCGCGTGGGGTTTCGGCTCACTCGCCGACCGTATCGGGCGGCGGCGGGTTTTCTTGCTGACGATTGCGCTCAACGCCGTGTTTGCTCTCTCGTCGGCGTTTTCACCGAGTTTTACGCTGCTCTTAATCTTCCGCTTTTTGAACGGTCTGGCGGTCGGCGGGACGCTGCCCGTAGACTACGCGGTGATGGCTGAATACTTGCCCAAACGCGAACGAGGTCGGTTTTTGGTGTACCTCGAGAGTTTCTGGGCGCTCGGTACGGTCATCGTGGCACTTTTAGCGTGGGCGATTGTCTCAAACTTACCCGAAACCGGTTGGCGCTGGCTCTTAGCGATCAACGCGCTGCCTGGTATTTTAGGCTTCTGGGTCAGGCTCAGCGTGCCGGAGTCGCCCAGGTTTTTACTTTTGCGCGGAAACCTGGCGGGTGCCAAAGAGGTGCTTCACCGGGTTGCTAAAATCAACCGGGTCGAGCTGAATTTAACCCGACTTAAGCAAACGCCCCCCGCCCCGCGCCGTAACACGACCGCCGCACTGTTTGCCCCCGAACTCGTTTCTCGGACGCTCTGGCTACTTGTGATTTGGTTTGCCTTGTCGTTCGGTTACTACGGCGTCTTTACCTGGCTCCGGCCTATCTTCGTCGGGCAAGGGGTCGCGGTGCTCAGCACCTATTGGTTTTTAGTCGTCTTGGCGCTCGCGCAGCTGCCCGGTTACGCGCTCGCGGCACTCAGTTTAGACCGGTTCGGACGTAAACCGACGCTGGCTGTGTTTTTAGGGGTGAGCGCGGTCTCGAGCATGGTCTTTGCCTTTTCCACCACGCCCGCCGTCGTGATTACCGCGAGCTTGCTGCTTTCCGCGTCGCTGCTCGGCGCGTGGGGCGCACTCTACGCGGCGACGCCCGAGTTTTTCCCGACTGAAGTCCGCGCAACCGGCACCGGCGTGATGGGCGCAGCGGCGCGGGCAGGTGGTATTGTTGCCGCGCAACTCGGTGGGACGCTCCTGTTGGTGTCGTTTCCGCTGGCGCTCAGCATCTTCGCGCTCTCGCTCGTCGTTGCCGGACTCGCCGCGCTCTTGTTACGCGGAGGTCGGCGGGCCGAGGCGCTCAGCGAACGTTTGGGGGAAGGTATTGCCGCTCAAAGCACCTAAGTTCCGTTGACGTTTGTTCTTATCGTTACGTCTTTGTAGGAAGATGCTAGCTTGCTCGAGCTACGGACGTCTCGGTTTGGGATAATATTTTTTAGATGGCGTCCGAACAAAGCATTGTTGATTACCTCATAGCTTGCCAGTGCGGGCGACGTGTCAGCCCGCAAGATGTTTGGTGAATACGGTGTTTACTGTGAAGGCAAGCTGGTTGCGCTTATTTGCGACGATCAGTTTTTCGTCAAGCCGACCGAGGCGGGCCGCGCGTTTATCGGTGAGGTTGAGGAAGCCTCGCCTTACAAGGGGGCCAAACCCAGCTTTTTGGTTTCTGAAGCGCACTGGGATGACCGAGAATGGCTGGGAGAACTCGTACGGCTTACCGCCGCTGCGCTGCCCCTACCGAAGCCGAAAGCGAAAAAGGCCAAGAAATGGTTGCCGCCCTACTGACTCAAAAGCTCGACAAAACCTAATTCTTGGGTTGTGGTGTGAGTTCGTACGAAAGCGTCCCGCGCCCCAATCCCTTAAACGGTGCTTTGGAAAAGTCTATGATGATGGCGCTACCCTCACCACTCCGCACATTGTCGAGCGCGTAGATACGGACCGGCCCATCGGCGCGTACATTATCTTTTGACCGAGTAAAGGGTTGCTCCTCATCGTGCGGATGCAGCAGCGGGCGGCGGCCATTCTCCGCACCCTCAAAGACGATGGTGTCGGCGTAGTCGTCCCACCCCTGGTCGTGGTGGCGGACGGTTGCGCCCATGCTAAAGGTGTTCGGGTCGGTGCCCCGGCTAAAACGCATCCCGATGACGTGCGGCTGGTTAAAGGTACCGAAGTCGGCTAAGTGCAGCTCGAGCTGACCTCCTTCAAAATAAACGGTGAGCGGCTCAGACGGGTCTTCAACACTAAAATACTCGTCATTACGGTCGGTGCCTTCGCCCGAGTCCCAGTGTATCGGCCTACCGTCTAAAAAGAGCTCGAGGGTATAGGTGTGCGTCTTGGCAAAAGCGAGGGGGAGCGGCGCGAGGGCGAGCAATATCATAAGAGCAAAGCGTTTCATAGGCTCACCATACGGGGCACACGTGAGCCTTCGTCGCAGAGATGATGAAACACCTAAACGCCGCACAAAAATGCCGTAGTTGTATCTTTAAGCCGTGAGCCGTTCGTTAGCCCTAGCCCGCACTTTTTTAGGCCGACACGTCACGGTTACGGTTGACCGCCCGCTCGGGTCGCGGCACCCCCGTCACGGACATCTGTATGGGGTCAATTACGGGTATCTACCCGGGACGCTCGCGCCGGACGGTGAGGCGTTAGACGCGTATATTTTGGGTGTGACGGTGCCGCTGACAACGTTTTCGGGTCAGGCTGTTGCGATCATTCACCGCGCCGACGATAACGACGACAAGCTGGTCGTGGTCCCTAAAGGTTTAGTCTTAACCGACGCGCAGATGATGGACGCCGTGGCGTTTCAAGAACAGTTTTTTCGGTCGTCAGTGGTGCGTGAAGGCTAAGCTTCGGGACAGAGCCGCGCCTGAACCGTACCGTCTGCTTCGCCCGGCAACACAAGCGTAACTGCTTTTAGAGATTGACTGAGCGAGAGGAAAAACTTGCCGTCGTTGCGTTCACGTGTGGAGTGCTCGAGCGTTACCTTCTCGACCCTTCCGCCCTCATAGCTGAGTTTTAATGTAAGCGAAGTCTGCGCCAGGTCGGATAGCACGAGGTACAAAAAGCCCATATGCTTGCCCTGCAAACCTGTAAAAAGCAGCACGCTACGGCTGAGCTGCTTCGTTACAAGCGTCTCACTTTGAGCTGCGCTACACGCGCCCTGCACGCTCGGAACGAGCTGCCGGTAAAAGAGTGGGTCTTGCGGAACATCGAACAAAGTGGCAAACTCCCACACTAAAAAGGCAGGTCTGGACTCGCGGAACGTCTGAGAGCGGAGGTATGCCCCCAGCGCAGCTTGCGGCCCGCCGCCTATGGCCGACACGTTAAGGACGTCTAACCCGCTCGCTTGCGCCAAAAAACCGGCGAAGTTGAGGTCTTCACGTGCGCTGTTGCTCGTTCCGGCGAGCACAATCGGCGGCGCGGATGCCCCAAACAGGTCGCCACGTTCTGCTGTCACCTCCGTGGTGCGGTAACGCGTCAGTTTCTCAGCGGGCGGATTTTTCCCGCAAATCTGTCCGATGGCCTCACCAAATGAGCCGAGCTGTTCTTCAGTCTCCACAGCTTTCGTCTTAAACTCGCGTTGTTCAAACGTGGCCGAACGAAACTCGGGTGTTGAGGTAAGGGTTTGAGCGACGGCCTGGGCGCTTGCCCTCGAGCCCTCCGGCGTCCAGTGATGGTCGCGCCGAAAAAAATAGTTCGGCGTTTTTGCTACGACCTCGCCAAGGTCGGCCACGTGTAGTCCAGCATTTTGTAACGTCGTCCGCACCGCTTCATAACGGGCTAGAGCTTCGCCGGGTGCGTACTCCGGCAGACTGTCCGCCGCCAACGCCACCCCGCGCGGCGGTTGCGCTGCGATGATAAGCGTCACGCTCTGAGCTGCGAGCGTTTTGTTGAGTGACACTAAATATGTAAGCGTTTCTCGGTTCAGCGTAAACGTCGTGGCGAGGTCGTCGTGACGCAAAAGCCACCCCTCCGGTCCGGCCTCGAGCCGATAAAACCACCGTCCCTGATACGCTGCCGGAGCCTCGGCTGCAGGGCAAAAATAGGTGGGCTTATTCCCCAACCTCACTAAAAAACCTACGCCCAACCCGAGAAACAGGCCGAGCGCGAGGTAGGGAAGCGCACGTCTCATTTTTTTAGTGTAACGGGACGGCCGCACAAGAAAATGACGCCGGGATGAGGGTTGGGCTGAGTAGCAGCGCCCTAAAGAAACGTCAGTCGGTAAGGACGGCGATACCCGGCAGTGTTTTACCTTCTAAAAACTCCAAACTCGCGCCGCCCCCCGTCGAGATGTGGTCGAACTTCTCCGCTAACCCCACCGCGTTGACCGCTGCCACCGAGTCACCCCCGCCGACCACGGTATAGGCGTCCAAGTCTGCCAAGGTTTCAGCGATGGCGCGTGTGCCCGCGTCAAAAGGTGGCGTCTCAAACACGCCGAGCGGCCCGTTCCAGAGGACGGTTTTGGCGTGTTTTAGCACCGCTTGATAGCTTTTAACCGCCTCCGGTCCAGCGTCCAAACCCAACCAACCCTCTGGAATCTCGTCCGATGGATAGACTTTGGTTTCAGCTCCGGCCCCCAACTTTTGGGCACACACCGAATCCTGCGGCAGATGCAGCGTCGCGCCTTTAGTTTTGGCTCGTTCCAGCAAATCAAGCGCCAAGTCGAGCTTGTCGTCTTCAACCAGCGACCCGCCGACACTGCCACCCTGCGCCTTAAAAAATGTGTACGCCATCGCGCCACCGATCAAGATGTCGTCGGCCACGTCCAGCATAGCGTCAATCACACCGATTTTGTCTGAAACCTTGGCCCCACCGAGAATGACCATAAAAGGTTTTTCGGGGTCTTCCCGCAGCTTCGACAAGACTTCGTTTTCACGTGCTAACAGCAGCCCTGCCGCACTCGGCAACAGTTTGGCGACGCCCTCGGTGCTTGCGTGCGCCCGGTGCGCCGCGCCGAACGCGTCATCTACATACACGTCGGCGTATTCTGCGAGTTTTTTGGCTAACGCCGGGTCGTTTTTGGTTTCGCGTGAGTCGAAGCGGGTATTTTCCAACAGTGTGACGCTGCCCGGTTCCGCGTCAGCGACAAACTGTGCTTCTTCCTCTGAAGCGGGGCCGTCCGTCGGCTTGTAACGCACCTCGAGACCTAAAAGCTCGCTCAGCCGCGCCGCAACGGGCGCTAACCGGCTTTTGTCTTCCGGGCCTTTGGGCCTTCCTAAATGACTCATCAAGATAAGCGTCGCGCCCTCATCCAGCAGTTTCTTAAGCGTCGGCAGCGTTGCCTGAATTCGGCTGTCGTCAGTAATTGTGCCATCTTTAAGCGGGACGTTAAAGTCCGCGCGGACCAGCACGCGTTTGTTTTTTACGTCGAGGGTAGCTAAGGTTCTCAGCGCCATGTCACTCCTCACCAAAAGGCGGCCAGCGTTAGAAGCTGACCGCACTAGGGTTTTTGTAACTTACTGTTTGCTGTCCATGAGCTCGAGCACGTCCACCATCCGCTCGCTAAAGCCCCATTCGTTGTCGTACCACACGAAAACCTTCGCCATCTTACCCATCGTTTTAGTCAGCTCGCTGTCTACAATCGCTGAGTGCGGGTTCCCTACGATGTCTTTTGAGACGAGCGGGTCGGTGCTGTACTCGACGATGCCTTTTAAGGGACCTTCAGCCGCCTCTTTGAGTGCGCCGTTGACCTCTTCGGTGCTCGCTTCGCGTTTAAGAATCGCGGTGACGTCGGACAGGGAGCCGGTCGGGGTCGGCACGCGCACCGCTACACCGTCGAAGATACCCTCGAGCTGTGGCAACACCCGGCCCACCGCTTTGGCTGCGCCGGTCGTCGTCGGAATGATGTTGACGGCCGCCGCCCGCGCCCGCCGCAGGTCTTTATGTGGCATATCGAGGATGCTCTGATCGTTCGTATACGAGTGAATCGTCGTCATCATCGCCTGCTCGATGCCGAAAGTTTCGTCTAAGACTTTCATTACAGCAGCGAGTGAGTTGGTCGTACACGACGCGTTCGACAAGATGTCATGCTTTGACGGGTCGTACTCGCTCTCGTTGACGCCCATCATGATGTCTAGGTCGGCGTCGGGCGAAGGCGCAGAGATTAAAACCTTTTTCGCGCCCGCTTGCAGATGCTTAGCAGCCTGTTCGCGTTTGGTAAAGAGCCCGGTGGACTCGACCACGACGTCTACGCCCATTTCGCCCCACGGCAGTGTGGCCGGGTCTTTGATAGCAGTGACGCGGACCTTTTTGCCGTCTACGATGAGGTTTTCGTCGTCATACGAAACCTCGCCGTCAAACTTGCCGTAGTTCGAGTCGTATTTGAGGAGCTGCGCCAAGGTTTTGTTATCGGTGAGGTCGTTGACCGCTACGACGTCGTGACCGCGCGCGTGCAAGATACGGAAAATCTGCCGCCCGATACGTCCAAATCCGTTGATGCCTACTTTCATCGTTACCTCCAAAGGTGTGAAACAATGGGTGCTTAAACAACAGGTGACTCAACAACCTCACCGAGTTTAACCTGTGGGGTTTCGCTCAAGGTAGCGTGCTCGCAACTTAACCGGGCGTAGTTGATGTCCAAGCGGCCATATCTGGCTTTGCAAAGGTTATCGTGCCGTGATGGAGCCCGTTCGCCAGTGTGCCGCCGTTATCTTGACCGATGACCAGAACCGGGTGCTGCTCCTCTGGCAACCCAGACAATCGTACGGCCTGCCGGGGGGCGTTGTCGAGCCCGGTGAGACGCCGCCGCAAGCCGCTGTGCGCGAGGCCAAAGAAGAGATTGGCGTTGAAGTCGCTTTAGAGTACCTCATTGGCACCTACCTCTTACGCGGAGGCGGTTGGCCCGACATCTTTGCGTCGGTGTATAAAGCTCACGTCGTTTCAGGAAAACCCCATGCGGCAGACCCGAAGGAGGTTGAACAGCTCGAGTGGGTCGAGCAAAATGCGGTTCCAAAGCTCGTCTCGAACGATGCTCGAGCTGCCATTCCCGACTTTTACGCCGGAAAACGCGGGGTTGTCGGTGAGGTGTGGCGAGACCGTACAATGCCGTGGACAGGCTGAACTTTACACAGATTGTGGGCGAGATAGAGGAGAGTGAGACAACAAAATTCACTCTCCTAAAGGTTACGTCACGGTCATAACGACAATCTACACAGGCTGCGGCTTTTCTACTTTGCTCAAGCTGATGACCAAGGGCGTCCCCTCAACCTCAACATAGTCGTTGTAGGCGGCGTCGCGCAGGGGCTCGAGGTCAAGCTCAGCAGCTAAAACCTCACTTTGAATGGTTTCCAGATGCGTTTTGACTGCTTCAGCGAGTTCGCCCGTTGTTTGTAAGCTCAGTTGGATAGTGTCTGAAACTTCCAACCCCGCATTTTTACGGGCGTTTTGCACGAGCCGGATGACGTCCCTAGCCAATCCCTCTTGCACCAATTCGGGCGTGAGCTGCGTGTTTAGGGCGGCCAAATACCCGCGTTCTTCTAAGGCTGTGTACCCTTCCGGGCTTTTCGCGTCGAGCAAAAAAGCTTCGGGCTCGAGCCGGTACTCCTGCCCATCTAAGGTAAGAGGGGTTTCTTTGCCTTCGCGTACATTTCTGGTGATATCGCGCCCGTCGAGTTCATTGATGGCCTTTTTAAGCGCCGGGATGAGTTTACCGAAGCGTTTACCGACTAGCGGCAGGTTCGGTTTCACGTCGTAAGCGACGAAATCCGCCGTGACATCTAAGTAGGTCGCCTTTTTGACGTTGAGCTCTTCTAAAAGTTGGGGCTCGAGCGTCCTCAGTCCTTCCAACTCTTCAGCACTCCGTACTCGCACCAATACTTCGGGAAGCGGTTGCCGCGTTTTGACCTTCGAGGCAGCCCGCGCCCCGCGCCCGAGTTCGACGACGCGAACGAGCGCGTTCATATCGCGTAACAAAGCGTCGTCAATTAGAGCGGCGTCGGCCTCCGGCCACTGTGACAGATGCACCGACTCGGGCGCGTCCGGGGTGACGGCTAAGACTAGATTGCGGTAGATCGCTTCAGAAATAAACGGGGCCAGCGGAGCCATCAGTTTGGTCAAAGTCACCAGCGTTTCGTAAAGCGTCCCATAAGCGGCGAGTTTGTCGGTATCTGCGCCGGACTTCCAAAAGCGGCGGCGGTTACGGCGCACATACCAGTTCGACAGGTCGTCTACCACGAAGTCGCGGACCAAACGGCTGGCAGCGGTCGGGTCGTAGGTCTCGAGCCGCTCCGTTACATCTCTAACTAGCGCGTGCGTTTTGGCGACGAGCCAGCGGTCAATCTCGGGGCGCTCGGCAACAGGAACCGTCTGCGTCAGGTCGGGGGTGTCGAGGTTCGCGTACAGCACAAAAAAGCTGTAGGTGTTCCAGAGCGTCATAAAGAGGTCACGCTGCGTCTCTTCAACTAAAGCAGGTGAAAAACGCTTCTGATCGCCGGGTTCGGACGCGCTAAACATGTACCAGCGCACGCAGTCCGCGCCGTACTGATCGAAGAGCGGAATCGGTTTGATAACGTTGCCTTTGGATTTCGACATCTTTTTGCCGTGTTCGTCAACGATATGTCCCAAGCAGATAACGTTTTTGTACGCCGGAGTACCGTAAAGCAGCGTGCTGATGGCGTGCAGGCTGTAAAACCAGCCTCGTGTCTGGTCGATGGCTTCGCAGATGTAGTCGGCGGGGAAATGCCTCTCGAACTGCGCTAAGTTTTCCTCAGTCCCGGGTAGCGGCGTCTCACCGTCAGCGTTTAGTAATAAGTGCCACTGCGCATACGGCATTGAGCCCGAGTCAAACCACACGTCGAGCACTTCCGGTACCCGCCGAAACAGCTTGCCGTCTTTGGAAAAGGTCACATCGTCGATATATGGACGGTGCAAGTCCAGCTCCGACAAATCGCGCCCTGCCAGCTCTGAAAGTTCTTGCACGCTGCCGACGCAGATCAGCTCGCTGCCGTCTTCAGCGACCCAAAAGGGGAGCGGCGTCCCCCAGTAACGCTCGCGCGAGATGGCCCAGTCAACGTTGCCTTCCAGCCATCTGCCGAAACGTCCGTGCTTGATGTTTTTGGGTACCCAGTTGATCTTTTCGTTTTGCTCTAAAAGTTCAGGAGCCATCTGCTGCGTGCGGACGTACCAAGACGGTTTAGCGAAATACAAAATGGGGTCACCGGTGCGGTCGTGAAACGGGTAACGGTGGCGAAACGTTCCGGCCCAGACCATCAAGCCTCGAGTCTCCAAGTCTGCGATAAGTGCTTTGTCGGCGTCCTTAAAGAACTGCCCGCGTGCGTGTGTCACCTGCATCACGCCGTGATCGTCGGTCCCGAATACTAACGGCGTCTCGTAGACGCGGCTGAGTTCCAAGTCTTCCGCGCCGTAAACCGGCGCTTCGTGCGCGACGCCCGAGCCGTCTTGGGCGCTGACAAAATCCGCGAGCGCCACGAAGTGCATCCGGCCTGTGACACCGAGTTCTTGTGCGACTTCGGGAAACGGTTGGGTGTACGCCCAGAACTCCATATCGTGCCCTTTTAGCGTTGCCAGCACCGTGAGCGGTTCCGAGTGCAGCGCCGACACCCGTTCTACGGCGTCTTGCGCGACGATGATTGGCCCGTTCGGAGAACTGCAAACAGCGTAGGTCAGTTCCGGGTTCACCGCCGCCATCGTATTTGACGGCAACGTCCAGGGCGTCGTCGTCCAGATTACCAGTGCGAGCCCCGGCAAGTTCTCAAGCTTAACGCCTTGCGCCTCGAGCTCGTCCAGCACCGCCTGCGGCGTCGCTTCCGGTTTGACGGGAAAGCGGACATAGACGCTCGGGTCGTCCACCTCGCGGTACGAATCTTCTTCACCTAGTTCAGCTTTGGAAAGCGTCGTGGCAATACGCGGCGAGAGCGGCACCACCTTGTAGTCCTGGGCAACCAAACCTTTGACCCAAAGCCGTTTGAGCAGGTTCCACACCGATTCGATGTACGGGTTTTCGTAGGTGATATAAGCGTCGCCCAAGTCAACCCAGAATCCGAGGCGCTCGGTAAAGGTGTTCCAGTCTTGAATGGTACTCCACACCGACTCGCGGCAGAGGCGGTTAAAGGTCTCCAACTCTTCGCGGGTGGCGTCGTGGTTACGTCCTTGCAAGCCGAGTTTTTTCTCAACGCTGATTTCAACCGGCAAGCCGTGCGTGTCCCAGCCGCCCCGCCGCGGGGCGTGGTAGCCCTGCATACCCTTAAAACGCGGGAACAGGTCTTTGAATGACCGCGCCAGTACGTGGTGTAAAGCGGGTTGTCCGTTGGCGGTCGGTGGCCCTTCGTAAAAGACGTACTCACCCCTAGGCGAAGGCTTTTCTACAGATTTTTTGAAAATTTCATGTTCGCGCCAAAACGCCATGACCTCTTGCTCGAGCCCCGGAAAATCGGCCCCTTTAACTTCGCTGAACATCGTAGCTACAGCTTTGACCATCGTCTTCCCCTGACCGGGGCACCAAAAAAACGCCCCAAGTTATGATTGGGACGCCTGAATGTTTTAACAAACGAGCGTGCTACCACCCAACTTCGCCGGTGCGTCACCGCACGGGCCTCTGTGATTGCCCCCACGTTAAGCTGGTAAAACCAAGCTAAAATAGGGGAGAACCTGCCGCTGTGACGTGCGGCTCACGTTCCAGTCTACTCAGGTTATAAACCCTTTCGGTGGACGGCTCGAGGCTGATGTTCGTAAGTTTCGCGTATCGCCGGGCTCTCACCGTCCCCGGTTCGCTTCAGACCGCCTCTAAACCCCTACTCGTGCCTGTCATCGCCTTTCTAAGTTGTATCCCTACTGTTTTGCATCGTCTGCGCTTTACATCCGCGCGTAACCATGCGTATACTCAGGTTAGCAGCACTTTATAGGCACGTCAACACGCCGCGCTGCACACCCGCTGACAACCTAGTGCCCGTCAATAGTGCATAGTTACAATGGCGTTAACATCCGGGTGGCGCAGCCTTATGAAGCTAGACAATTTTGCTGTCACGTGGGCCTTTTAAGGCTGCCTGAGATTCTAGCTTGACCATTTAGTTTATCCAGCTTCACCAGCTATTTACGCACGAAAGTCGAGTCCACATGAGCGAAGCCAATGACGATACCCAGACCTTAACGGCGACTGACGAGATTGCGCCGCAACCGCGCCGCCGAGGTCGGCCCAAGGGCAGCGGGCGCAAAAAAGACCCGGAAACCCAAGCAGAACCGACCATAGAAACGACCACGGGAACAACTGTAGCTGCTACCTCAGCCGCTGCAGACCCTGTTGCGGCCAGTGATGAAGTAGCCGAACCACCCAAACGCCGGGGCCGCCGTCCAAACCGTCCACGGCCCGAGCCGAGCGAAAGCGAAGCGGCGGAACCCGAGCAAGACACACGCGCCCGCAGAGACACCCAAAGAGATACTGATAGGGATAACGAGGCTCGAGCCGGAACCAGCGACGCCCGTAATAACGAAGACGACGCCGACGAGTCCGACGAACCCGCAGCCCGCACGAGTGACCGGGGCGATACTGAAACCACCCCGCGCCGTGGCCGCAATAGCCGCAACTCGCGTCGCCCGACGCTTAACTACCGCGACTTACAAGCCAAAATCTTACCCGAGTTGCACCTGCTTGCCATCGAAGTTGGGTTGTCGGATTACCGGCAGCTGAGCAAAGATGAGCTAGCGGTCGCTATTTTAGAACGCGCCTCGGAAGCCGAAGGGTTACGCCTCGTCAAAGGTTACCTGGAGATTTCTTCCGACGGTTACGGCTTTTTGCAAGAATCGCTGCTGCAAAATAATACCCGTTCGGTGATCGTGTCAGCGGGGCTGATCAAGCAGTTCAAACTTCGTACCGGCGATTTTATCTTAGGTAAAGCGCGTCGCCCGCGTGATAACGAACGTTACGGGACGCTGATCCGAGTTGAAGCTGTCAACGGCGTTGACCCCTTTCAAGCGGCCAAACGTCCCCGCTTCGACGACCTGGTACCGATGTTTCCCGACGCACGGATCAAGCTCGAGACCACCCAAAATGAGGTCGCCGCGCGCGTGATTGACCTCTTGGCTCCCATCGGGCGCGGTCAGCGCGGGCTCATCGTCGCGCCGCCTAAAGCCGGTAAAACGACCCTGCTCAAAAAAATTGCTAATTCGGTCGTGCAAAACGAGCCCGACATCAAGGTCATCGTACTTTTAGTTGACGAGCGTCCCGAAGAGGTCACCGATTTTCGTGAGTCGGTTTCGGGTGTCGAGGTCATCGCCAGCACCTTTGACGAGCCGCCGACCAACCACATCCGCGTCGCGGAGTTTGTCCACGAACGCAGCCGCCGTATCGTTGAAGAGGGTGGTCACGTGATGATCCTCTTAGATTCGATCACGCGTCTGGCGCGGGCGAATAACTTGGTGACGCCGCCGACCGGTCGGACCCTTTCGGGTGGTCTCGACTCATCGGCGCTCCACTGGCCCAAACGCTTTTTAGGTGCGGCCCGCAACATTCGCGGCGGCGGCTCACTCTCAATTTTAGCGACTGCCTTGGTTGAAACGGGCTCCCGCATGGACGACGTGATCTTTGAAGAGTTTAAGGGTACCGGTAACATGGAACTGCACCTCTCGCGCCGCTTGGAAGAGCGCCGCATCTTCCCGGCGATTGACATCCTCAAATCGGGCACGCGCCGCGAAGACCTGCTTTTAGGCGAAGATGTGCTGGCGAAGATGTGGCTCCTGCGCAAAGTCATCTCCGATATGGACCCCGCTGAAGCGATGGATATGCTCTTATCACGGATGAGCCGCGTTAAAACTAACGGCGAGTTCTTGTCGTCACTGGGACAAGGTTAAACAACTAGAGGCGAACCGTGTCACCAAAGCTCTACGCCGTAATGCCACGCGCCGTTTCTGCTAACTCTCAGCGCGGCGTAGGCGGTTTCAGCTGTTTCTCCGAGATTCGCTTAAGTTGCTTCCTGTAACTGCTAAGGTTTCGCCTTTAGATGGCGTTTTCCTCAACCGTGATACTTATTGTTACAGTGTCGGCCAGGTATTCAGCAACCGCCCATCCATCGGCTAGAGTGAACCTCGGAATCGTTCCGATTTCTTGACGTGGTAGCGCCGCACGTTCTATAGTCGTTTAAGCGAATCCAGGAGGAAAGCATGTGGGTTTCGACACGCGCACAATACGGAATGCGGGCACTTGTAGAGATTGCCCTTAGCAGCGAACCAACCAGCCTCAAGGTCGTTTCTGACCGGCAAAACATCAGCCAGCACTATTTAGAGCAGATTATCGCAGTCTTGCGCCGTGCCGGAATCGTTGAATCTACACGGGGCGCGTATGGCGGTTACCGCGTCACTCGGCCCTTAGAGCAGGTGACGGCCTTAGAGGTTGTCGAACTGATGGAAGGCAGCCTCGCGCCGGTCGCGTGTATCGAAGACACCGACGCTTGCGAACACACCGGGCAGTGCTCGACCGAGACACTCTGGAACCGCGTAGATAACGCCGTCCGTGACGTGCTGGGTAACACCACGCTGGCGCAGCTCGTCTCCGAGCGGCAGCTCTTGCAGTTAGAACCTTTGCCCGAACAATTCGCCGGTATCAACTAAAAGCCTTTTATCCACTTTACGGCGTGAGAGATCACGCCGTTTTTCTTGCCAGCTGACGCTTTTTTCTATTTACAGCACCTAAAATAAACCCATGAACGTATACCTTGACTACGCTGCCACAACCCCGCTCGAGCCCCTCGTGCTGCAGGCGATGCTCCCGGCACTTAGCGCCGATTACGGCAACCCGGCGTCTCTCCACCGTGCGGGTCAGCGGGCACGTAGCGCAGTCGAGACGGCGCGAGAGCAAGTTGCTGGGGCCGTCCATGCTCAGCCCCGCGAAGTCACCTTTACGTCGGGCGCGACCGAAGCCGATAACCACGCCCTGCGCGCCTACGCCGCAAAATTTCCGGGCGGGCATATCGTCACGAGTTTGCTCGAGCACGCCGCCGTGTTAAGCACGTGCAGGTATCTCGAGACCCAAGGTTGGCAGGTGACTTACCTAAAACCCAACGCACGCGGTGAAATCACCCCGGACACGGTGCAAGGGGCATTACAACCCGACACCTTTTTGGTTGCGCTGATGCTCGTCAACAACGAAACCGGCGTCGTTACCGACGTTCCGGCCATCAGCCAAATCGTTCATGAAGCGGGCGCGGTGCTTTTTTGTGATGCGGTGCAGGCTTTTGGCGTGATGGACGTGGACGTGCAGCAGCTAGGCGTAGATATGCTGGCGCTCTCGGCGCACAAAGTCTACGGCCCCAAAGGGGTCGGGGCGCTCTATGTCAGGCGTGGCCTCGAGCTTCCCCCTTTTTTGCTCGGCGGTGAGCAAGAACGCGGTCTCCGCGCAGGAACTCTGAACGTTCCGGCGATTGTCGGGTTTGGTCGGGCGGCAGAGTTGGCGCAAGAGCGTTTGGCGACAGACCCACTCGAGACTGCCCGGTTACGGGATAGGCTCGAGGCCCAACTCCTCAAAATTGACGGCGTAAGCCTCAACGCCCCCGGTGCGCCGCGCAGCCCAAAGCATCTCAATGTCCGGGTTGTCGGGGTAGACGGGGAAGACCTGTTGATGGGGTTAGACGCCGCTGGAGTCTACGCGAGCGCGGGATCGGCGTGCGCAGCGGGGACGCTCGAGCCCTCTCACGTCTTGTTGGCAATGGGCCTGAGTCACCGTGAAGCGAAGGCGAGTATCCGGTTGTCGCTAGGGCGCGGGGTTACGGCTGAAATGGTAGATTTTACGGCGAAAGCGTTTGCTGAGGTTGTAGAGCGGTGCCGCGTCCTTGTATAGAACTTGTGCTTGATTTCGTTGAGCTTTCTATACCGCAGTTTTTAAGCGGAGACGTACAACTAAAGCGGGTGGCGTCTCTTTATAGTTTTCCCACGATGACCACCTGTTCTCGTCTGGCCCCGAGCTACTTATAGGTTCTTCCAACCCGTCTAATACGAAACCGGCTTGAAAGCAAGTTTTAAGTAGAGAGCTGATGGGACGATGAAAAAGGTAATGTGGCGCGGGCTGGCCTACTATACCGATGCCGCGTTCCGCTTGCGGCGTTAGATACCGGGAAACTTTGACCGAATAAACCGTAGTGAGTTTACCGTCGCGGTCCTCCATTTCTACTACCTTTGCAGCACCATTCGAGTTGAAACAAGGGTGCTGAACCGAAAAAATAAACCGCCCCTGGGGTTTGAGAAGGCGGCCTAGCGCCAAAAGTAAAGGCTCGATTGTAGGCATATCCATCAGCGCCATATTGCATACGGCAGCGTCGAAACGCCTCTCCCCGAGTGCTAAAAGCTCGCTTTCTTGAGTTGCGTCAATTAGCACGTAGTCAATAGATTCAGCCGGGTTCAGCGTCCGCGCTTTGGCACGCTCGAGTAATGTCTCACTAAAGTCAGACGCGACGACATGGACGCCGAACCGTGCAAGTGTACGTGCAAAAGCACCATTACCACAAGCGACTTCTAGTATAGACTCATCCTTAACTGGTGCAAGAAGGTCTAGCGTAGCGGGCTCCACAATCGCTCGGTGAAAGCGGTTGCCAAGATCGCCGAGAATGCCGTCCCAGAAGGTAGCATTTTGCTCCCAAATCTCTCGAGTTTCTTGAACAAGATTTTCGTCTTTATTGTCTTCCATGTTCTACCTCTTCAAGATTTGAAAAGCGACGAATAACATATTCACGTAACATGTCGTCCGTCGCTTGCTGTACGTTGCTATTCTTAGAGTATTAAGCCGTCCTCTGCCGCTCTGCCTGCGCCAAAATCCTCTGTGGGTCGTCCAAGTTCTCGAGGTTGATGTTAATCGCCGAGAGGTCGTTTCCTGGCACCTCATACATCAGCTCTAAAAGTGTTTTTTCCATGACCGAGCGCAAACCGCGCGCGCCTGTGCCTCTGGCTTTGGCACGTTTGGCAATTTCATATAAAGCCGATTCGTTAAAGCTGAGGTCAACGTGCTCGAGCCGAAACAGCTCCCGGTACTGCTTCACAAGCGCATTTTTCGGTTTGGTCAACACGTCTACGAGCGCCTCGAGGCTGAGTTGATCCAAACTGGCAGTGACCGCTAAGCGCCCGATAAGTTCAGGTATCAGCCCGAACCGTACGAGGTCTTCGGGCGTGACTTTGGCCGCGACGTTTTCACCCTTGGTCTCGCCTTGGTAGCCGAAACCGACTTTCGACACGTCGGTGCGGTTGCGGATAATGCTGTCTAGTCCCTCAAACGCGCCGCCGCAGATAAACAAGATGTTCGAGGTGTCAACGGCAATCAGTTCTTGGTGTGGGTGTTTGCGTCCACCTTGTGGCGGCACGTGCGTGACCGAACCCTCGACGATTTTAAGGAGAGCTTGCTGGACGCCTTCGCCTGAGACGTCACGGGTGATGCTCGTGCCTTCACTTTTGCGGGCGATTTTGTCAATCTCGTCAATGTAGATGATGCCGCGCTCTGCCGCTTCGACGTTGTAGTCGGCGGTTTGCAGAAGCCGCACGATGATATTTTCTACGTCGTCACCGACATACCCGGCTTCAGTCAGCGTGGTGGCGTCGGCAATGGCAAAGGGTACCTGTAAAATCCGTGCGAGCGTCTGGGCGAGAAGTGTTTTACCCGTTCCGCTTGGGCCGAGCAGCAAGATATTGGCTTTTTGTAACTCCGAGTCGGGGTGCTGGAGCCGCAGGTAGTGGTTAAACACCGCGACGGCGAGCGTCTTTTTCGCCTCGTCTTGTTCGACGACGTAGGCGTCTAGCTGCGCTTTAATCTCGCGGGGCGTCACCGGGTGCGGCAGCGGTGCGCTGCTTCCTTTAGCCTGCGCCAACACCTGCGAGATACGCACCACGCAGTCGCTACAGATATGCGTGACACCGTTTTCAGCCGCGACGAGGTGACGCACCTCGGCGTGCGTCCGACCACAGAAATTACACCGGGCTTGCGCCACCTATTCGTCTCCCTCGGGGAGTCCGGGGGTGCTAAAACGCTCCAACCCTCGCGGTTCGACCACCCGGTCAATCAGACCGTACTCTTGCGCGGCTTGCGGGTTCATAAAAAGGTCGCGTTCCATATCGCGCAAGAGTTTTTCGCGGGTGTAGTTGCGGTTCGTGTGGCGTTCGTAGAGGTCAACCATCTGGTCACGTAGGTATAAGACCTCTTTGGCCTGTACCTCGACGTCCGGCGTATTGCCGCGAAACCCCGACGAACCCTGATGAATCATGATACGGCTGTGCGGCAGGGCGGCCCGTTTGCCCTCGGCTCCGGCCATCAGGATCACGGAACCCATCGACATGGCGATACCGACGCAGGTGGTCGCTACCGGTGCGCTGATAAACTGCATCGTGTCGTAGATCGCGAGTCCGGCGTAGACCTCACCGCCGGGGCAGTTGATAAACACGCTGATCTCTTGTTCGGACGACTGTGAATCGAGTAGGAGAAGCTGCGCCACGATGACGTTGGCAACTTCACTGTCTATCGGCGAACCCAAAAAGATGATGCGCTCTTTTAAGAGGCGGCTGTAAACGTCGTACATCCGTTCACCGCGCCCGGTTTGTTCGATCACGTAGGGGACTAAGGGCATAAAAGGCTCCTCACCTTAAATCTCTTAAAGCAGTTGGGTCTACTTCTTGGTTTACTGTCTACTCTACTGTGGCTCAACGTACTTCAGATTCTACCGAAGTTTCGCCGGTGTTGTCACGCGGGTCGTCGTTACTTTGGTTGTTGTCCTGAGTGTCGCTCGAGCCGTCGGCCTCAGTTTGACCTGGTGCGGCAAATTGTGACGTCTCGGCCTGGGTTCCACCTTGTGCGGCGAGCAGTTCTTGCACCGTCTCACGGACAGCTTTGTCGCGGGTTAAGAGAAAGCGGTAGTTGGCTAAGCCCGACTCACCGAGTTCTTGCCGCAGGGCTTGCGGCGTGCTGTTCTGGCGCTGGGCGGTGTAGGCGAGGGCCGCATCGAACTCTTCGTTTGGCATGGTGGTGCCGTGCTGCTCGAGCAGTCTCTCCAACACCAAATCGCGTTTAACGGCGTTTTCAGCGGCCTCGTCGAGTTCTTGATCAAACTCGGCGCGTTTGCCCTCTTCGGCGTCTAAGTTCTCTAGGTAGCCCTGCAACGTTGCACCTTGCGTCTCGAGTTCACGTGCGAGGTTTTGCAGCAGGCTGCTCTTACGGCGCGTTTTCAGGCTCGGCGGCACGGAGACGTTGGTCTCTACGAGCAGCTTTTCGGTAAACTCTTCTTGCTGGGCGCTGAGGGCGTCTTGGGCGAGTTGCAGCTCGAGGTTCGCCCGCAACTGCGTTTCGACCTCGGCCCAGGTCTCGAGGCCCAAGGTCTGTGCAAACTCGTCGTCGAGTTCAGGGAGTTCTTTGTCTTTGACGTCTTTGACGACGACCCGCAACGTCGTGGGTTCGGCTGCCGGTTCCGGCTCCGTTTCAGCTTCGGCTACTGCCGCGTCAACCGCTATGTCGGCGTCGGTAAGGGCTTCCGGTTCGACTACTACGTCTTCATTCGTATCTTCGTCATCTTCCGAAAGCCTTAGCTCGATCTCGTCGCCGACACTTTTGCCCAGAAACTGCTCGGCCAGTTCAGGCGCAACGTTTTCTAAGTCTACGGGGATGCTCGAGCCTTCGCCGCCGTCTTCGCTGACGGTTTCAACGAGCAGATAATCCCCGGCTTCGGCGGGGCGCTCAACGGGAATGAGCGTCGCATTTTGATTGCGGAGCGCCTCGATATTCTCTTGCAGAAGCTCGTCCGTGACGGGTTCTTGCTCGGTATCTAAGACGATCTGCGTCACGTCGGGCAGCTCAAAGTCAGGATAGAGTTCGACCTCGGCCTCGAAGCTGTAATCTTCGCCGTCCGTGGGTTCGTGGGCGTGAATATGCTGCGAGACCGGCGTCAGCGACAACTCCTCGACGGCTTGCGGAAAATAGGTCTGGACGAGCGCGTCCCGCACCTCTTGGGCGATGGCGTCTTTGCCGACGCGCGTTTCGATCACGCCGCGCGGCGCTTTTCCAGGGCGAAAGCCGGGGACGCGAATCTGCCTCGAGATACTGCTTAACACCTGCTGATAGGTTTTGGTTACGTCGTCCGCCGGAACCTCGATTTTAATCTTGGCGCGTCCGGCGTCTCTTTCAATAATCTGTGTTTGCATTGGCATCTCCTCGAGCCGCACCCTCAACGTCTGGCAAGCTGCGGCGAAACGGTCTAGTCTAACCTGCCAGCTACCCGTCTCTGGTTATAAACGTCCTTACAACAAAGAATTGTTGCTGAGCCGCGTTTATAGACGTTTCCAGTCAACCTTACGGGCGCAAACGCAGTATCGTCCGGCTTCCAGGTATAAGCACCTGTGTGACTAAAGTTTACAAAAAGTCGCCATAAAAAAAGCAAGCCGAAGCTTGCTGTTGGTGCGAGGAATGGGACTTGAACCCACACACCTTACGGTACTAGATCCTAAGTCTAGCGCGTCTACCAGTTCCGCCATCCTCGCGTGCCAGAGGTATCATCTTTGAGCAAAGATCAGAGGTATCATCTGTGACTTACTCACGTCACGTACCGAAGATGATACCTCTGGAGGTGTCGCCTTATCAGGGATGCTACTCCTCATTTATTGGGGTGGATGATGGGATTTGAACCCACGACCCCCGGAACCACAATCCGGTGCTCTAACCTACTGAGCTACATCCACCACATAGCTACCTATAAAGCTGACGCAGGGCTCGAGCCTGGCCCAAGAAGGCCAAAATATCACTTTTAGCCCGTTAATGCAAACGTCTAACTACCCTCAATCTCAGCAAGCTAACACTGGTAAGTACAGCCCGTAGTTAATCCCTGCTTTAACCTTTGCTGTTCAGGTACGGCGCTGCGCAACCTCGGCCAGCGTGCTCAAGATGACCTCCGCCGCCGCCTGGTCCGGCAGCTCTGCGAGACACGCTTTTAGTGACCTGAGACCGGCCTCGGCTTTCGCTTCGGCGACGCTTTGCGCGTATGAGGAGGAGCCTTCGGTGCGCAGCAGCTGCAAGATGTGCTCGAGCTCCGCATAGGTTTTTTCGCGCCGTGGCTTCTCCAGCGTTCTTCTGACCAGCTGCTGCAGTTCGGGTGCAGCGTGGGCAAAAAAATGGGCGAGGACGAGCGTGCGTTTGCCCTCGAACAGGTCACCCGCAAACTCTTTGCCGTAAGCCACGTCGCTCATGAGGTTGAGCACATCGTCCCGAATTTGAAACGCCACCCCGAGTGCGAGGCCCGCTTCGCTCAACCTGGGGTCGGGTTCGGCCCCGGCACAGAGCGCCCCTAAGACGAGAGGGCCGACGACCGTGTAGTACGCGGACTTCAGCGTCACCATCGCCAAATAGTCGGCTTCAGTGATGTCAAAACGCCCTTCAGCGACCCAGGTGAGGTCTAGGTGTTGCCCCTCAGCCGTTCGTGAAATCATCTCTTCAAACGTCTCGACGATCCGTTGTCCCTGTCTCTGTCCCTGTGCGCCTAACCCCCACGTGTGCCGTAGCAGCGTCCGCCACATGTAGATATGCAGCGCGTCGCCCACATTGAGCGCGACCGGGAGCCCGACCTGTTTATGAAGGGCCGGAGACCCACGCCGGTCTTCGGAGTCGTCTTCGATGTCATCATGGATTAAGACCCAGTTTTGAAACAGCTCGAGCGCCGCCGCGACGCCTACCCCCTGTTCCCACGGCGCGCCGTGCGCCGCAGTTGACAGCAGAAGTAAAAGCCCGCGCAACCGTTTGCCGCCGCGCCCCGGATAATCGCGTAAAAGTGTGTAAAACCGCCCTAGTTCGGGCCTTAAATGTGACGCCGGTAGCTCGCGGTAGATAGCGGCGTCTAACTCGGCCTGAAGGGGTGCGAGGTCGAAAGGGGAGACGGTCACGGCCTGAGTATAACAACCTGGGCGTAACGACCCCCAGCACCGAACAAGCACCGTCTTTGCGTGATGAGTTTCCCCAGAGCGGCTAGGCTGAACGTGGAGGTCAACATGATTATATTTGTGAGACGTACCCTCTTCGTCCTGGGTCTCTTCGTTGGATGTGCCGCCGTTAGTGCTCAGGCAGCTGCACCCGAAGTGCCGGGTTTGGTGGTTGTCAGAAGTCCACACAACGTGGCGCAAACCGTCACTAAAGACGACCTCGAGACAAACGGACTTACTGTGATCGCCGAGGTTGACCACAGCGCGAACGCCGAGAGTGTCGGGCTTACGTTGCCCCGACCTATCTCGTTATTTTCGGCAATCCCAAGGTTGGGACGCCGCTGATGCAAGAAAAGCGCACGGTTGCCACCGACCTGCCGCAAAAGATGCTCATTTAGGAAGACGCGGGCATGGTTTACGCTGCGTACAACGACCCGGCCTATTTAGCTGAGCGGCACGGCCTTGACCCCCAAGGGGAAAGGGCTTGAAAAAGTTTCCGCTGCGCTCAGCAACCTTGCAAAAGCGGCGACAGCGCCGTAAAACGCGCTAAATAACAAATCGTGTGGGTGCCTCGAGGTAGACCTTAGCTGTTTTATAGACCCAATTTTTACGACAGTTGCGGCAGCAGTTCAGTAACCGCTCCGAACACGCCGATGCCGAGCAAGAGTACGCCTGAAATGCGTGTCAGCAGCGTGTGATGACGCGTCAACCAACCCACCCCGCGCCGCTGCAAGGGCATCGCGGCAAAAGGCAGCAGCACCAGCGGCCACCCGAAGCCGAGCCCGAACACAAAAAAATATAGCAGACTGCTTGCTAGCGCTGCGGCGCTGCCCGCGCCGAGCAAAAACGCGCTGACGACGACGGGGCCGGTACAGGGCAGCGTCATCGGGCCGAGCAGCACGCCGTAGAGGTAGGCGCTCCCCAAGGGATTGCGCAGGACCGGCGTAGAGACGCCGCCGAGCCGAGCAAACGGGTTGACGCCGAAGAGCATCAGCCCACCGAGGAGGATAATTGCGCCGTAAATTACCGGCAACAGCCAAGCGAGAACGCCTCCGAAGGTCGCTTGCAAAGCGTAAAGAAGAAACCCTACCAAGGTCATCAAACTGAGGACGCCTAAAAGCACCATCAGGCCGAGCCAGGGCGTCACGCGTTTGGCCCGCTCACTGGCAGCGTTCCCGGCTAAAAAAGCGATCAAGCCGGGGTAGAGCGGCAGCAAACAGACGTTCGTTAAAATAGCGGCGTTCCCCAAGAGGAACGCGCCAAAAAGTTGGTTCACGAAAGTTCATTCACGTTAGTTCTAGGGTTGCACAGCCGCGAGAATCGCGTCGGGTGAGCTAAAGCCTGTGAGCAGGTCGCTGGTGGTGCCGTCCGGATAGACGATGAAGTGCGGCGTTGACGGGGGGACGGCGATCGTTTGACCAAAGTTGGCAGCGAGGGCGCGCAGCAGCTCAGGGGTCAGCACGGCAAACTTAAAGTCGAAGCCTTGCTCTTGGGCGTAACGGGCGAGGGCGTCGGCTTTGAGGGTCGTTTCGACGCTGAGCGCCACGAACGTTACCTTATCGCCCTTAAGCTGCGCGGCGGCGTCACGAACGTTGCCGAGTTGTTGACGGCAGTTGCTACACCAGGTCGCCATCGGCTCGACGTAGACGGTTTTGCCTGCAAAACCCCCGAGCGTAAAGGTTTCGCCCGTGCGGGCGTCGGTCAGGGGCAGCGTCTGCCAATCGGTTTGAGCGAACGCTGCGCTTGATAGTACAGCCAGCACAACGACTATCATTTTGGCGGGGTTTGTAAAAACTGACTTTACACGGTTCATGGTTACCTCGAGCTTTCCGGCAGCTTAAAACGAGCGGGTACGTCTACTCGCAACTCCTTATGACCGTTATTTCACCCTGAGCTTACCTGCCTGGGTAGCCTAAGCTGCCGTCGGTAGCGGCTAACTTAGCCTAAGTGCTGAGTATGTTTGGGCGTTCGTCCGGTTACAGCGAGCGGGTTCAGAGTTACAACTTGTGTACGCTATAGAACCTCCTTGGCCCAAAGTCATTATGGAGCCGGAAAACTTGCTGGTCTGTCAAAGGCTTGACGTAATCCGGGCACAGTCTTGGCCCCAGGTTCGCCCCTCCCCAAACGTACTACTCCTAACGTATCCTTGTCAGGGTTAAAGGCATACTAAAGATGTACCGTGATGACCTACTACCCAATGAGAACCTCCGTGTGGGCTCAGCTGCCGGGTGAGCTGATAGCCCGCCCGTTTCAGAGCAGTGTTCAATTAACCGGCTGTAAGGCAGCGGTGATATGAGCAAACCTTGGTTTGTCCACGGAACTGACTTCAGCGTGCGCCTCGACGCGCGTGACCGCGGCATGTTTATGCGCGTCTGCCCCGAGAAACGTTACAGGCGCGGTGAGACGATCTTTCGGCTGGGTGACCCGGCGACGAGCCTGCACGTCATCGCTGAAGGGCAGGTCAAACTGGTGACGGCTGCGCCGAGTGGTCACGAACGAATTTTAGCAATCTGCGGCCCCGACGACTTTATCGGTGAGGCGTTTCTACAAGAAGCGCAAGTGTACCGTGTGGACGCGGTGGCGCTAACCAACGCCGTGACCTGTCCGATGAGCCGTGACCAATTTTTGGAGTTGGCGCTCCGCGCTCCGACCTTTACCCTGAGCTTCGCTGAAATCTTGGCCGGTCAGCTGTTCGGTTGCCGCGACCAACTCTCGAACAGCTACGACCCGGTGCCGCAGCGGTTGGCGCGGGTTTTGCTCGAGCAAACCGAGCGGTTCGGCACACCTCTAGGGGACGGCTGGTGCGAGCTACATACCGAGCTCCGTCACGATGAGCTGGCCTCGATGGTCAGTGCAACGCGGGTTTCAGTCTCAACGGCCTTTGCCGAGCTGCGGACCAGAGGCTTTGTCGAGGGGAGCCGTGGCCGTTACCGGCTTCACACGCCGAGTTTGCACGACTTGCTCTAGGCGCTGAGCATTCAAACTCAGTTAGGGCTGGCAGGTATCAGCTGGTCGGTAACGCTCTCAATCTAAGCTCAGCTGACCAGCACGCACATTCTGCGATGATACTTGTGGCAACCTCTTATGGAAATGCTAGGCCACGTGCTGCGTGCTGTACGGAAGAAGTACGAACTCAAAGAGGGTTTAGAAATTGCTGACCTGCAAAAGACGACGGTGTAGTTTAGGCACTTAGGATGAACAGCAAAAAACCCGCCTGAGCGGGTCTCTTTATTGCTTTTGCCTCGCTTAAACGGGGCCGGGTCGCCGAATACACGCTTTGAAGTGACCCGGTGACACCTCTTCTAACGGCGGCACCACCTCGGCGCACTCTTTGATGGCAATCGGGCAACGTGTTCGAAAGACGCACCCTGAGGGCGGGTTGATCGGGCTAGGGATGTCGCCCTGCAAGATCACACGGTCACGTTTAACCGTCGGGTCGGGAATCGGCACAGCCGAGAGGAGCGCCTCGGTGTAAGGATGAACCGGGTTACGGTAGAGTTCTTTGCCGGGGGCAATCTCCATGATGCGGCCTAAGTACATGACCACGACGCGGTCGGAGATGTACTCGACGACGCCTAAATCGTGGGCGATAAAAAGGAGCGTCAGACCGAGTTCTTCTTTGAGGTCTTGGAGCAAGTTGACGACCTGCGCCTGAATCGAAACGTCGAGCGCCGAGACGGGTTCGTCCGCGACGATAAACTGCGGGTCTACCGCGAGCGCCCGCGCAATCCCGATACGCTGCCGCTGACCACCCGAAAACTCGTGCGGGTAACGTCGCATATGCTGCGGCGAAAGCCCGGTACGTTCCAGCAGTTGCACGATGCGTTCTTCTCTGGCTTTACCCCGCGCCAGATGGTGAATATCTAACGCTTCGCCGATAATGTCGCCGACGGTCATCCTAGGATTAAGACTCGCAAACGGGTCTTGAAAGATGATCTGCATCTCTTTACGGTAGTCGCGCATCTGTGAGCGCGACACCTTGGCGATGTCGGTGCCGTTAAAGATGATTTCGCCTTCGGTCGGTTCGATCAGCCGCAAGATGGTCCGACCGGCGGTTGTTTTACCTGAACCCGATTCACCCACGAGCCCGACGACCTCACCGGGTTTGATGTTGAGCGACACGTCTTCAACCGCTTTGACGTTGGCGACCGTGCGCGAAAAGACGCCGCCTTTAATCGGAAAGTACTTTTTGAGATTTTTAATCTCTAAGAGGTACTCACCTTGCGTGACGCTGCGCTTGTCTGCGCCGGAGGAGCGTTTTTCGGGTTCGTGGACGACTTGAACGTTGCTCACGCCAGCACCTTCTCTTCGTTAAGCTCGAGTTCATCCCAGCGGACGCAGCGCACCATATGCCCGCCACCGGTATCTTCGAGGGGCGGGATGGCCTCTTTGCATTTGTCCTCGACAAACGCGCAGCGCGGGTGAAACGAGCAGCCTGCCGGCAGATAGAGCGGGTTAGGCACGTTGCCGGGGATGGCCTCGAGCCTGTCCTGGTGCTCGGCGGCCTTATCTACCCGCGGAATCGAGTTCATCAACCCGAGCGTGTAGGGCATCTGCGGTTTGGCGAAGATGTCCCGGACGCTGCCCTCTTCAACGGCGCGGCCCGCGTACATGACGACCACGCGGTCGGCGATCTCGGCCACGACGCCCAAGTCGTGCGTGATAAACAAGATGCTCATCCCGATCTCGCGTTGCAGCTGACGCATCAAGTCCAGAATCTGCGCCTGAATGGTCACGTCGAGCGCCGTGGTGGGTTCGTCGGCGATCAAGAGTTTTGGCCCGCAAGATAAGGCCATCGCAATCATCACGCGCTGGCGCATCCCGCCCGACATCTGGTGCGGGTAGTTACGCACGCGTTTGCCCGGTTCGGGGATGCCGACTAAATCGAGCATCTCGGTGGAGAGTTTCATCGCTTGTTTGCGGCTTTTGTGCTGGTGAAGCTGAATGGCTTCGGCGATCTGGTCACCGACTGTGTAGACCGGGTTCAGGCTGGTCATCGGTTCTTGAAAGATCATCGAGATGTCGTTGCCACGAATTTTACGCATCTGCGATTCGCTCTTTTGGACCAAATCTTGACCTTCAAAGAGCATCTCGCCGCCCGCGATCCGTCCGGGAGGTGAGGCGATCAGCCGCATGATAGATAGACTCGTGACCGATTTGCCCGAGCCCGATTCGCCGACGACGGCGAGCGTTTCGCCGCGGTCAATGTGAAACGTTACGCCGTCCACGGCCTTGACCGTGCCTTCGTCGGTGTTGAAGTACGTCTTGAGGTCGTTGACCTCGAGGATACGTTCTTTGTCAGCCATAAAGTCTCCTCGGCGGGGTAGCACGCTACGCCGTAATTAAAATTGTACTCGACACTAAAGTGTAAGGGAAATGTCAGAAAATTGATACGGGCTCAGCGGGGTGCCAAACGGTACTAAATCCCGTAGGTTGTAGTCTCCGCCCGCCGGTTCGCGGTACACCTCGGTGCGGTTGTGAACCAGGTCAACGATCCAAAACTCCGGGACGCCCGCCTCGGCGTAAATGGGTAGCTTGACGTGGCGATCAAACCTGAGGGTGCTGTCAGAGACCTCGATGACCAGTAACACGTCTCCGGGTTTCGGAACTTCATCCTCGTAAAAGGTTTCGCGAAAGCGGAGGAGGGCCACATCCGGTTCGGGTTCGCCGTAAGGTGGGAGTTGGAGCGGGTTTTGGACCCACACGACGGTACGCTCTTCTAGCGGGGCAAAAAAAGCGATCAGTTTAGCGACAATTGCGGCGTGTCGCCGTCCAACGGGGGTCACGGCATAAATCCGCCCTTCTAACAGCTCTACACGCTCGTTCTCGGCGAAAAGCCCTGCCTCAGCCATTTTGTGATAATCGTCTACAGAGAACTTACGAAGATCAATCATCGTGCCTGCCATAAGTCATCATAAGCTACTGACTGCTGCGCGGGTCGAAGGCGTCGCGCAGCCCGTCACCTAAAAGGTTCCAGGTCAACACCGAAATAAAGATAAACAAGCCGGGTAAAAAGACCCACCAGCGAGCCGCGAGCCCTGACACCCCGGCAAAACCCTGTGCAGTCGCCAGCATCAGCCCCCAACTCGTCGAGGGCGGCTGAATCCCCAAGCCGAAAAAGCTCAGTACGGATTCGGTGATGATAAAGCCGGGAATGACGATGCTCATGTAAACGATAACGAAACTGAGCGTGTGCGGCAACATATGACGGAAAATAATCCGGCCGTTACTGGCCCCTAAAGACCGGGCAGCGTAGGCGAAGTCGCGCTCACGTAGTGAGAGAACTTGTCCCCGAATGGTACGCGCCACCCCCCCCCAACCGATGACTGACAGCGCGATGACGACCAGGATAAAAACCGTTGACGAGGGCAAGTTGAGTGGATAAAAAACAGCAGAGAGCGTGATCAAAAGAAAAAGGTCGGGAATAGCCGTAAGCGCCTCGATAAAACGCATGATCAGCTCGTCAACCCAACCGCCAAAAAACCCTGCAATACCGCCCATGATCATCCCGATAAGGATAGATACGAAGGCCGCTAAAATGCCAATCGTCAGGCTGATACGCGCGCCGAACAAAATCTTGCCGAAGACGTCGCCGCCGAGGTCATCTGAACCCCACAGGTGAACACGTCCCGGTTCAGGAACCCCGAAGAGGTGCAGGGTTGCCCACGGCCGGATACCTAAAGTTTGGCGGAGCGGCTCAGGGATAAGATTGACCGGAAACGGCACATACCGTTCTCTAATCCCTTCGCGCCTGACCAGAAACTCTAAGGGATAACGTGTTGACCTGTCTTCTGTCCAGGTGGTTTCAAACGTTTCCATATCGAGCGTTTGCGTGCTCGCATAGATGAAGGGCCGAACGAACCGACCTTCGTTCCAAAAGTAAATCCGGTTGGGGGGCTGAAAGGTCGTGTTGGGGTTGATGTAACCTTCCGAATAAGGCGCAAAAAAGTCGGCGAAGGCCGCCAAAAAATATAAAATCCCCAAAATCACGAGAGCCACACGTGCGAGCGGATGTTTGCGAAACTGCCGCCAAGCAATCGAAGTAAGGCTTTCCCCTTGCTTTACAACCTCTTCAGGCGGCTGCGCGGCACCTGTGGGCATAACTGGAATGTCAGCCATCAGTAACGAATCCTGGGATCAATCAGGGCAAGGGCCAAGTCGGAGATGAGGTTACCGATCATCAGCAAGACGGTCAGGATGGTCAAGAGCGCCATGATGACGTAGGTGTCTTGAGCGTAGATCGAACTGAGAAAAAGCGGGGTGATACCCGGCCAACGCAAAACGTACTCAACTGAACCGGCTCCACCAATCAGGCTGGGCAGCAAGCCGCCGATAGTTGCGACAATAACGATCACCGCGTTTCTAAGGGCGTGCTTATAGTTTACGACACGTTCAGAAAGACCTTTGGCCCTGGCCGTGCGCACATAATCTTGACTGAGGACTTCCAACATTTCCCCACGCATAAACCGAGAGACCGACGCAAGGCCCGCGAGCATCACGACAATCGTCGGCGCGATCAGGTGCCAAGCAATGTCCCGAAACTGCCCCCACGCGCCGAGCTGCCCGAAGTCTTGACTGGTCATTCCCCCGACCGGAATTAAAAATCCGTTGGTTGCTTGAAACCACTGCACCGCAAACGCCACCACTAGGAGCGCAAGAAAGAAGTTAGGAATCGCTAAACCAATCAGGCTGAAAACGGTTAAAAACCGGTCGCCGATAGAGTATTTGCGAACGGCTGAAAAGACGCCGATAGGTACCGCGATAAGATAGGTCAAGATCGTCGCAGGTAGCAGCAGGCGCAAGCTGTTGATCATGCGGGGAATGATAAGGCTGGTGACGCTCCCCTTCGAGGTCATGCTGGTACCGAAGTCAAAGTCTGTGACAACGTTTCTGAGCCAATAAAAATAGCGAACGAACCACGGCTGACCGAGCCCCAGAGCTTCGCGGATACGCTGCGCCTTATTCGGGTCAACCTGGTCAAAGGCAAACTTGCTGGCAAAATCGCCGGGGGCAATCTCAATGACGATCCACGCCAAAAAGGTCGCCAAGATAAACGTTGGTAAAAGATTGACGAAACGTCTAAGAATATAAGCGGTCAACGGTCTCTCCTGAATAAATCTATTTAACTGTAAGGTGAATCCTACGCTCTAAATCTGTGGCAAGGAGCTTTTGGACAGTTCCAAAAGCTCCTTGCAATACTGCTCTACTACAAACTTGACTTTATTGTGGTGCGGTGAGGTTGCTGCGGTAGCCACCGGGCGTATAGGGAGACGCAATACTACTCGCGTCAAGGGCTTCTTTCGGCCAGATGTTTCCCATATTGCCGTAAAAGCTAAACGCAGGGCTGATGAGCGGGGTCATTGGCAGGTATTTGCGCATCAGCTCGGCGCGTTCGTTGTAAACCGCCACGCGCTCATCTAAGTCGAGCGTGCGGTCCATCCGGCGGCTCAGTCGGTCCATCGAGATTTCCCACGGCTCTACGTTGGTAGTGCTCTTGTTCCACGAGTTGAGGTTTTGACCCAAACCTACAACGTTGACTGATGAAGGGTTGTCCACGTCACCACCGGCAAGGCCCCAAATCTGCGCGTCGTAATCAACTTTAGTACCTTCAGCTTGGGTACCGGTGATCGAATCCGACCAGATTTCTGATGAGACTTCGCGCGGGTTAACCCTAACACCGTACTGCGAAAGCGTCTGCGCAATGACCTGCGCCTCTTGCCCCCGGCGGTCGTTACCCGAGTTGAACTGCAAATCGAAGGCGACGCGGCAACCCGTATCAGGATTCATGAGCACGCCGTCTTGCCCGGTTTTGGTAAAGCCAATGTCGTTAAGCATTTTGACGCCCTGCTCGGGGTCGAACTCAAACGGCTGGAGGTTGGCTGCGTCAAAGGGTTTGGCTGAGCCGCTGTTATAGTCTTTCGCCGGAAAGCCGAGACCGCCAAGGGCCGCCTGAACCAGCGCCTGCCGGTCAATCATGATGGCGATGGCCTGACGAAACTCGGGCGTTTTGAACATACTGCGCTTGCACTCGTTTTTCTTCTGAAAGTTATAGGTGATAAAGTCTACAAGCGCGTCTGGGCCGATATTTGGAAAGAAACTTCCGCCAATTGAACCGTTCTGGACAGCTTGCTGCACCGCGCGCACATCGTCTACAGTTTGCGGCCAATCGAAGCTGGCTTGACCTGTAGTGACGAGCGCAACCTGCGCGTTACGGTCGGCTACAAAGTCAACGGTCCAAGTGTCTGGGCCGGGGAGCGGTGAGCCGTCTGCAGCTTGCACGCTCTTACCGTACTCAGGGTTTTTGGAGAGTACGATGCGTTCGCCGGGGCGGAACTCGGTGATCATGTATGGGCCACCCGAAACGAGTTGTTTGACAGGCGTGTCAACGCCCCAAAGAGCAAGAATACCTTCCGCTCCCTTGTCTTTATAAACCGGCATATAAATATGGGCGGGAACCGCTCCAATGCTGGCAATGTTACCCATCAAGTTGACTTGCGGTTGGGGCGAGGTGATACGGAACTTATACTTGCCGAGCTTTTCGTACTTGATCGGTTCTTGGTTGTCGCCGACTACTGTCGCAGAATAAGTGTTTGATTGCACATCTGGATCGCCGATAATTGTGCGCGCGGCGATATAGTCGTCGGCAGTAATCTCAGTGCCATCTGACCAGTTCCAACCCTCTTTTAAGGTGACGATGAACTCTTGCTCTTTTTGAATCTCTTCTATAGAGGCCGCGTGAACGAGATTGAATGAGCCGTCTTCTTTGCGAAATGAACGGTTGCCGAGCCAGTCGCGGTAGATAAGGTCTGGCCCGCCGACCATGCCCAAAACTGCAGTTTCTTGGGCGCTTGAGCTGAGCACCGGGTTAAGCGTTAAAAAGTCGCCGTAAAGTACTTCGTTGATTGCCCCACCTTGATTGGCGGTCGGCGCGTAGTTCTCCGGCCACTGAAATGTTTGCGCGCAGGCCAGCGAACCAGCTAGCGCAGCTGCGAGAAAAAGTCCTCTTTTCATCGTTTCCTCCTATTAAGGGCGTACATAGGTTCATGAACCTATGCCAAAGTCTTACCTATAACGTATGACCCTAAAAGGCTAACCTCACAGGGGTTAAAAATCAAGCTGCCCGGTTCTCATAAATGAGCGTGGCAACGTGCCCTCTCCTCTTGCAATTTAGCACCCTGTAAGGGCAGCGTCAAACGGTCTTAGGTGACGCGCTGCACATCCAGCAGCCGGAAAGTACAGCAAGTCTACAAAGCTAGACATAATATTCCAAAAAATCAGAACAATCAGCACGAAACTTGTGTAGTGCTCGGTTTTACTGTCTTCTCGTAACCCTGAGAAAGAAGCTGGGTACCAAGTAAAAAACCTCGTCCGGTTGGGGACGAGGCTCTTGTTGTCTTGCTGAAGCGTACTCTGTCTACGCCCTCGGTACGATGGCGAGGGCCAGGGCCAACAGTCCCCAGATAACCCCCAAATAGATAGTCAAACGCTGCAAACCGCCTGCGGTACCGCCGGTAGAGGCGGTAAAGTCCTGTCCGCCGCCGCCCAGCCCTTCACCGAGACCGCCCTGTTTGGGTTCTTGCATAATGACAACCCCCGTAAGGGCAAACGACGTGAGAACGAAAAGTAAAAAGATCAGCCAGAATACGATAAACACTTGGGAGCCTCCGACAGCTAACTCTGTGGGCTAAAAGCGCGTGAGCCGAGAGCTACACAGAAAAAAGGTAGAGTGGTGCCGAGAGCGGGACTCGAACCCGCACAGCCGAAGCCGGTAGATTTTGAGTCTACTGCGTCTACCAATTCCGCCATCCCGGCACGGGTTTCATGCGGCGTGAGCGGTTGCTCACTAAGAGGTGTGCCGCAAAACAAACTATCTTATCGCGGTACCGGGTCAAACGCAACCGGATGTTGAGCTGAAGGCTGAACAGGGGGATTACCGACTCCTAAAAGGAGGGTCTCGAGGTCCGCGAGTGTGCTGACTTGCTTCAAAGCGGTATGTAGTCTCTCCGCGTCCGGTAAACCTTCGGCGTAACGCAAAAGTTGCCCACGCAGTTTGACGACGGCGTGCTCGCTGCCGTACCAGGCGCAGGCGTGGCGGGCGTGCTCGAGCACCAGCGCCACCTTCTCCGCGTGGCTCGGTTCCGGTTCACCGCGAAAGGTCGAGAAAAGCCAGGGCCGCCCGAGTGCGCCGCGCCCGACCATCACCCCGAGACCTGAATTACGGTAGTGGTCAAACTGCGCTCTAGTCGTGACGTCACCTGAGCCCACAACCGGAATACGGAGCTGGTCGGCGACTTCGGCCACGGTGTCCCAATCAGCCGCGCCGCTGTACTTCTGCGCGGCGGTGCGGCCGTGAACGGTGAGGAGGGCTGCGCCCGCTCCTTGCAGGGCTAGGGCGACCTCGAGCACGTTGACCGTATCGAAGCCGAGCCGCAGTTTGGCGCTGACGGGGACGGGTACGGCCCTTGCTAACTCGTACACGATCGCCGCCGCCCGCTCCGGGTCTTGCAGCAGCCGTGAACCGCAGCTTTTACCTGTGACCTTTTTAACCGGACACCCCATGTTGAGGTCTAACGCGGCGGGCCGGTAGGTGTCATATAAGATGTGTCCGCCCGCCGCCACGATGTCGGGTTCGCCGCCGAAGACTTGAATCACCAGGTCAGGTTCATCCGGGTACGGTGCGCCGATGTGAAGCCCCTGCCGGTCACCCTGCACGAGGGCCTTCGCGCTGACCATCTCGGTCACGGCCCAACCACTTCCGAAGCGGCGGCAGAGCCTCCGAAACGGCGCGTCGGTAAAACCTGCCATCGGCGCGAGCACGGCGCGGCCTTCGGCGAGTTTGCGGGTGTAGAAGGTGTCAGCCTGTGTCATCGTTTTAGGTTACCTGAAAGCTCGAGCGTGAGAGGTCGTGAGTAAAGGTCTTACTGCGGTTACTCTGGTAATGCCTGCTGCAAAAACCGAAACCACGTTCCCCCCAAAAAGTCTGCTCTGGCCGCCTCCGGTACCGCTTCACCGAGACGGGCGAAATCTGCGCCGCGACTCAGCTCAGCAGGAATATCTTCAACCCCGAAGCCGCCGTCAAAGTCGGTGCCGACAGCGACGCGGTCCCAGCCGATCAGCTCGGCGACGTGTGCGGCGTGGCGCTGAACCTCGGCAAGTGTGACGCTCTCTTTGGGCGAGTCCGGGGTGATGCCTGCTTTTAAGAAGGCGTTGGCGATGACCAAGCCCATCACGCCGCCCCTTGCGCCGAGGGCGCGGATCATCTCGTCTGAGAGGTGACGGTCGGTCGGAACGAAGGTGCGGGCGTTCGAGTGGCTGGCGATGACGTGCGCGGGGCTAGACTCAAGTGCCCCCCAAAAACTCTCTTCAGCCAAGTGACTGATGTCTAAAATGATACCCTCTTGCTTCATGGCGGCCAGCAGCTCGAGCCCAAGCGGGGTCAAAGGTCCCGGCGCTCTAGTGCCGCCCGCGTAGCGGGTACGTTGCCAAGCCGGGCCGACGATGCGGAGCCCCCTTGTTGTCCATTCGCTCAGATCGTCCGGGGTGAGGAGCGGGTCGGCTCCTTCCATCAGGAGCACCAGACCCGTCGGCGTGTCAGCCTTTGGCGCAGTGTAAGGTTCTAAATCACTTTGGACGCGGATGATACGGATAAGCCCTGCGTCTTCCCAGCGTTCGTACAGCTCGAGTTGCGCTAGAGCAAGCGTCCGCGCCTCTTGGGGCGTTTCATAGACGCGGCCCGGAAGCCGCGTACCCGGCGTACTGAGCTGCGCCGCCGCAGGTTGTACATAGATGGTGCCAAAGATGACGCTGACCCCGCCGTCACGAAGCTCGGGCAGGGTGACGAGCGCGTCCTTATGCCCTTGCTGGCGTGACTCGTCTAGCGGCAGGGTGAGGTCGCGCCCCGCTGCCAGAACGTTATAGGCGAGGTCGAGGTGGCCGTCAATCAGAGGCTGAACGGGAGCAGTCGGGTGTTCGGTCATGCCAGAGAGTGTAACTGAAGGCGGCGCGTAAAACCTGAGGACGGCCAAACCGTCTCTGTGCGCCGCGCTGCCACCTTTAGAACGAAATTAGCTGACAAAACCATAAGGGAAGCTACATCATTTCTTAATCCGTCACAGTTAAGCTGCAAAAAACCGCTATACTAGCCTGAACTTGGCTTACTTTTTTATGACGAACGCTCGGTATACTTGGGGTGCCACCTAGCCCGTATACCTCGCTTTTCGGGGAGTAACTGTGAATACGTCAAATACGTCTATGACCATCCATCTACACACGCGGGCTGCAACCGTGGCCGACGCCGAACACGTTTTTAAGGTCTACTGCGGCGCACCTCGCTACTTCGACATTCTGTCCGCTCAACTTCCGACGCTGCCTGAAGTTGAGCGCGAATTAGAAGCCGCCGCCCAAGACCCCAAACGCTGCGTTGAACTGCTGATTGACACCACTCAGCTGGATAACATCCGGGTCGTGGGCTATCTCGATTACAAACTCGACTACCCGGAACCTGGCGACGCGACGGTCAACTTGCTCCTAATCCCCGAAGCTCTGCAAAGTCGCGGGTATGGGCGGCGCTCAATCGGACTTTTGGAGGCCGGGTTGCAGGGCCGCGCCAAACGCATTTTAGCCAGCATCTATAGCAGCAACCCGCGTGCCAAACGCTTCTGGCGTTCGCTCGGTTACCGCTTCGCCATTGACGCACGCCCTATTTTGGAGTGGTACGCCAAGGAGTTATAGGGCAGTTGAGTTAAAAGAAGCCCTGAGCAGTCGGAACCTCACGGCTTTTTTACTCATTGCTATCTTGAACATTTTTATGGTCTACTAACCCTGACCCACGCCCCGCCGTGGACCCTATCAAGAGCAGCCGAGGGACCTGGCCCCAAGACGCTGCAGCAACCAGCCTTCATCTAGGCGGGTGCTCCTTCCAGCCGTGGTCGCTTTACGATGACGCGTCCCGGAGAGATAGAGGCGCTGACGCCTCACCGACAATGGAGGCGATATGTATTTGTACTCAAAATATCTAGGCCAAGACCTAGCAGGCAAATTAGCTCAGCTGGTCCAAGTAAAACGAATGTCTTAGCTTTTGCTCGGCTCGAGCCCGGTTGCTACTAACTAGAGCGAACTGGGCGCAGCCGGGGCCAGCTTTTGCTTAATAACTCTTTTGCTTAATAATTACGGTCAACTCAGCCTATGACTAACTTGTTTACGGAAGAACGTACGAAGGGAACACTGTGTCTAAAGCTGCATCTAAACCTGTACCTACTCCTACCCCCGCACCTACGCTCGAAACCGAAGTACCTGATCAAACTCTCGCATTTGAAACCTTGAGCGTTCACGCGGGTCAAAAACCCGACCCGGCAACGGGCTCGAGGGCGGTGCCGATCTACGCCACAGCGTCGTTTGTCTACGAGAGCGCCGACCACGCCGCGAGCCTCTTTGCTGGCGAGGTCGCGGGCAATCAGTACGGGCGGATGCACAACCCGACGGTAGACGTGTTTGTGGATAGACTCGTCGCGCTCGAGGCTGGCGTCGCCGGTCTAGGTTTGTCTTCGGGGCAGGCTGCGACGACCGCGACACTTTTGGCGCTGGCGCGTCCGGGTGCGCAGCTGGTGGTCTCGAGCGAGTGCTTCGGCGGAACCTTTAGCGTGTTAAGGAAGGTGCTCGAGCCGTGGGGCTGCGAAGTTGCGACCGTCGCCCCGAATCCGGACGCTATAAAGAGCGCCATCCGCGACGAAACCGTCGGTGTTTGGGTCGAAACCATCGCCAATCCAAGCTGCAGCGTCCCGGATATTGCTGCCATTGCCGAACTCTGTAACGGCGCGGGGGTCCCTTTTATTGTGGATAACACCTGGGGCTGCGGCGGCTACTTGTGCAGGCCGCTCACGCTCGGCGCAGACGTCGTGGTGCATTCGGCGACGAAGTGGATCGGCGGACACGGAACCTTTGTCGGCGGAGCCATCGTCGAGGCGGGGCGCTTTGACTGGGCGGCGCAACCGGGGCGGTTTCCGGCGTTCGTCAAACCGGATACGCGGGGGCGCACCTACGTCTCGCGTGCGCCTGAAACGGCCTTGACGCTGCGTGCTTACGACCTGGGACTTTTTACGATGGGAATGACCTTATCGCCTTACGCCGCGTCGTTGGCGTTGCAAGGGCTCGAGACGCTTCCCTTAAGGGTGCAGCGTTCGTGCGATACGACCGTAAAGTTGGCAAGGTGGTTGGAAGCTCAACCCGAAGTCACCCGCGTCCTCTATCCCGGTTTACCGTCACATCCTTCGTATAAGACAGCGCAAAAGACGCTTTCGCACGGCTTCGGCGCGGTGCTCTCATTCGAGACCGAGACGCCCGCACAAGCGCAGGGGTTCTTAAACCGTGTACAGCTCGCGTCGCATCTGGCGAATATCGGGGACGCCAAAACGGTTGTGATCAGCCCCTGGACGACGACGCACGCCGGACTAAGCGAAACGGCGCGGCGTGAAGCCGGGGTGACGCCGGAATTGGTCCGGGTGTCGGTGGGGCTCGAGGCGTTAGCTGATATTCAAGTCGACTTTGCCCGGGCTTTACAGGGTTAAGTGACAGGGTTAGATGACTGGCAGATGACTACCAAATGACCACGCTCGTTCACGAAACCTGGGGCGACCACGCCGCGCTGCTTGCCCGTTCACAGGGCAGCAGCGCAGGCGTCGGGGTCGTCAAACCGCAAATAGTTACTGTAGCCACCCCTGAAAATCCGCTGAGGCTCGAGTATGGCGGCATTCTTTCTGACGTGTGCGTCACCTTCGAGACCTACGGCGAGCTGAACGCGGCCAAAGACAACGCCGTACTTCTATGCCACGCGCTGACCGGTTCGGCGCACGCTGCCGGGGTGCAAGGGCTGACGCAGGAAGCTGCGCTGCAAGGTGAAGTGCCGGGCTGGTGGGACCCGCTCATCGGTCCCGGTAAGGCGGTGGATACGCGCAAGCACTTCGTGATCTGCCCGAATGTGCTGGGCGGCTGTTACGGCACCACCGGCCCGAGCAGCCCGGACCCCGAAACGGGAAAACCTTACCGGTTGAGCTTTCCGCGCTACACCGTCCGCGATATGGTCGCGGTGCAGGCGCGGCTGCTGGACGCGTTGGGGCTTGACTCGGTGCGGGCCGTAATCGGCGGCAGTATGGGTGGGATGCAGGCGCTCGAGTGGGCCGCGACGCACCCCGAGCGGGTGCGGAGTTTGGTCAGTATCGCCGTCGGCGCACGGCATTCGGCGTGGGCCATCGGCTTAAACGAGGTAGCGCGGAGAGCGATCACCAGCGACCCGGTGTGGCGTGGGGGCGACTACACGCCCGGGTCACAACCCGAAGCGGGTCTCGGCTTAGCGCGGGCCGTCGCCATGCTTTCGTACCGCTCGGTGGATTCCTTAGAGGCCAAGTTCGGTCGTGAACGCGTCTCAGCCTCGCGCGACCTGTTGGCGCACTCGTTTGAAATCGAGTCGTATCTGGACTATCAAGGGGTCAAACTCGTGAAGCGGTTCGACGCCAACACCTATTTATACCTGACCAAAGCGATGGACGACTTTGACCTCGCCGAGGGGCGGGGCCGCCTCAAAAACGTGCTCCAAAAGATGACCATGCCGTCGCTGGTTATGGGCATCAGCAGCGACGTGCTCTACCCCGAACCCGAGCAACTTGCGTTAGTCGCAGGATTACCGAACGCCGAGTACGCCCGCATCAGCTCACCGCACGGTCACGACGCGTTTTTAATCGAGTTTCCGCAGTTAGCGGCGCGGTTGAGGAGATTTTTGGCGGGGCTCGAGCGGTCATAAACCTTGATGTTTAGGTTGACCTGCCTAAAGCTGGTAGGGTTATGCGTAGACCCATGCAGGTAGTTAAGCTCGAGGCTTTTGTTCAGAGTGAGGTCCTTGGTGCGAGTTCTTATCGTCAGGGCAAGCTACGTCCGACTTAGCTTATGCCTGAATCCTGACCCTTAAAGCCCCAAATACGCCCGCTTGATCTTCTCGTTGCCCATCAGTTCTTGCGAGGGTCCCTCGACGACCAGTTTGCCGTTTTCTAACACGTACGTCCGGTCGGAAATCTGCAATACCTGTTTGACGTTTTGCTCGACCAATAAAATTGGTAGCCCAGTTTGCGACACCCGGCGAATCGCCTGCATCACCTCTTTGACCAGGCGCGGCGCAAGCCCCAAAGACGGCTCGTCCATGATGAGCATTTTAGGCTCTAACATCAGCGCACGGCCGATGGCGATCATCTGCTGCTGTCCACCCGAGAGGTTTCCGGCCATCACTTTGCGTTTGTCGTAAAGGTCGGGGAAAAGCTCGAACACATGTTTGAGACTCTCTGCACGCTTCCGGCGCGGCTCCGGTAAATACGCCCCGAGCGAGAGGTTTTGAGCTACGGTCATATTTGGGAAAAGCTGCCGCCCCATCGGAACATGTGCGACGCCGAGTTCGGCCATCTGGTGGGGGCTGCGCCTACGTACCGCTTGACCGAAGAAGAGGATACGCCCCGAGCGCGGCTGAATCATCCCTGAAACGGCCCGTAAAATCGTGGATTTACCGCTCCCGTTCCCCCCGACGAGCCCAACCAACTCGCCCTCATGGACATTTAAGCTGACGTCCATGACGACTAACAATTCGTCGTAGCCTAAGTCCACGTTTTCGACCTGTAAAACGGGTGCGCACTCAGTCATCGTCTACCCCTCCTAAATACGCCTCGATGACCAGCGGATTACTCGTCACCGCTTCCGGCGTACCTTCGGCGATCTTTTTGCCAAACGCCAAGACGATGATATGGTCGGACAGTTCAATTACAGCTTGCATGATGTGTTCGACCATCAAGATGGCAGTCCCATCTTGCGTCAAGCTGAGGACAAATTCGATCATTTCAGCTAAGGCGGGTGGGTTTAGACCTGCCATCAGCTCGTCTAAAAAGAGGACGCGCGGTTTGAGGGCGAGGGCTTTGGCGAGTTCTAAACGCCGCCGCCGCGCCAGGTTCAGCTCGGCTGAAAGTTGGTTGCGGCGGTCAATCAGACCCACACGTGTCAAGCACTCTTCAGCCCACAGTTCAGCGTCACTGCGGGCCGGAAACCGTAAAAAGGCGGGAATAAGGACGTTCTCGAGGACGCTCAAGCCCTCAAAGGGGCGCTCGATCTGGAATGTTCGGCCCATCCCCTTGCGGGTGCGTTCAAAGGGTGACATGCGGGTGATGTCGCGGCCCAAATAGGTGACCTTGCCCCCACTTAGCGGGGCGTAGCCGGTCAGCGCGTTAAACAAGGTCGTCTTACCGGCCCCGTTCGGGCCGATCAGTCCTAAAATCTTGCCGCGTTCTAGGTCTAGTGACACGTCATCCACAGCCGTTACACCGCCGAACGTGACCCTGATTCCTTCAGCGTGCAAGATGCTCTCGGCGGGAGTTTTAACGCCGGGAGCTTTAGCGTTGGTCTCGAGCATAACGCCTCCGCCGCAAGGAGCGCGATAATTCACCGATCAGACCACGCGGCACAAATAAGATCACGACCAAAATCAGTAGGCCGTAGATCAGCAAGTTCGCCTCGGCAAACACGCTGCGAAACAGCTCGGCGGCTAAAATCAGCAGCGCCGCCCCCAAAGCTGGCCCCCAGACCGTGCCGCGCCCGCCGATAATCGCGGTCAGCGCAATCTGCACCGAGAGCGGCAAGAAAAAGAGGTTGTGCGGGTCTAAAAATGACAGATACGCGCCGTAAATGCCGCCCCCTAACGCGGTTAGCGCCCCTGAAAGAGCAAACGCCCGCAGTTTGATTCTCACCGGATTGATACCCGCCGCCTGCGCCGCCGCTTCGTCTTCACGCACCGCGCGCATCGCGTACCCGAAACGGCTGCCCGAAAGCCACATCACACACGCGATGACCCCGGCTGCGTAGAGGAGCGCGAGGTAATATTCGACCTGGCGGCTAAATAAGTCAAGGCCGAAGGGCTCGGGGAGTTCAGAGATAAACAGCCCCGCCGACCCGCCTGTAAACCACGCTTCGTTAATCGCCACGAGCCGTAAGATTTCGGCAATCGCAATCGTTGAGAGCGTGAAGTACGACCCGCGCAGGCCGAACGTTAAAGAACCCCAGAGCAGGGCGAACAGGGCGGCGACGATAAGACCGAGCTCGAGCGCCGAAACCGCGTCGAGTCCAAGTTTGCCCGTTCCGAGTGCCAGCGCATAAGCGCCGATCCCGACAAACGCCGCGTGTCCGAGGCTCGTCTGCCCCGTCCAACCGCCTAAAATATCCCATGAGGTAGCCAGCCCGACGAAGAGCAGGAGCGTGATCATCAAGCTGAAGTTCGTCCCTGACCACAGTGGAAGGAGGAGCCCGACGCCGAGGAAGAGCGCGAGTTGCGCCAGCGGTACGGCCAGCCGCCTCATACGCGTTTGACCGACCGACCGAACAACCCTTCCGGGCGGAGGAGCAAGATCAGCAAAAAGGCGACTAAGCCGTAAGCGTCGCGGTAGTCAAACGAGATATACGATGCGCCTAAAACTTCAACCACGCCGAGGAGTAAGCCGCCGCCGATCGCACCCCAAACGTTGCCGAGACCGCCCAAAACGGTCACGACAAACGCTTTTAAGGTGAAGACCGGCCCGGTGATGACGGGCGTCACAAAAAGTTGCGGAATTAAGATAATCCCGGCTGCAACCGAAAGCGTCACCCCGACGCCGAAAACGAGGCTGTAAATGGCCCGCGTATTGATGCCGACGAGTTCAGCGCCGAGGCGGTTCTGCGACGTAGCCCGCACCGCCTGACCCTGTTCGGTAAAGGTCAGAAACAGATAGAGGCCGACGATCACGAGCAGCACGACGCCCCCGGCAACGAGTTGGACTAAAGAAAGTGTGATGGGACCTAAAGCAACGGTCGCGGTGCCGTAAGCGACGTTTAACGAGCGCGGCGACGCCCCGAAAGTCAGCAGCAAGATATTTTGAATCACGAGTGATAAACCCAGCGTCGCTAAGAGCGTACTGTCTAGGGGCGCGTCTACCAAACGGCTTAAGATCAGGTGCTCGAGCCCCACCCCCAGCAAAAACCCTAAGGGCAGCGCGACGGCCAGACTCAGCAGCGGGTCCCAGCCGAGCTGCGTGTACATCACAATGGCCGTGTACATCCCGAGCACCACAAAGTCGCCGTGCGAAAAGTTGATCACCCGCATCACGCCGAAAATCAGCGACAAGCCGATGCCCAGAAGGGCGTACACGCCGCCGATTAAAAGGCCGCCGGAGAGGTTTTGTAAAAAGCCGTAAAAAGGTTCCATAAGTTAAGAAGTGGCCCTGACTAGTCTGTAGAAACAGTCAGGACCACTGGGACCGTTTAACGGGCGTTCCAAGCAGGGGTGGGAAAACTGAGGTCGGCTTGGGCTGAGTTTTTAGGAAAGACCGTGACAAACGCGCCGCCCTGCACCTGCTGTGCGAGCATCGAAAGCGGGTTTTGGTTCTGAAAGCCGTCGTAATCTTCAAATTTGATGGGGCCGTAGGCCGTTTCGGTAAGGTCGGTCGCTTTAAGTGCGTCGCGTACCGCGTCGGGGTTCGTATCGGCGGCGCGGCCCAGCGCGTCGGCGGCGGTGATCAGACCGGCGTAGGCTTGCGCGGCGTGGTACGACGGCTCGGTGCCGCCCAGCTCTTCTTTCAGCCGCGTATAGAGGTCCTCAGCGCCCGGATAGGCCGCGTCTTTCGTCCAGGTCGTCGCGGTGACCACATAGTTGGCCGCTGCTCCCGCCCCGTCAATAAAGTTCGGCAGGGCAAACCCGGCTGCGCCCCCGGCGAAGAGTTTGGGATTTAAGCCGACTTCGCTCGCTTGGCGCAGCAGCCCGACCGAATCTTCGGCGTATGAGACCATAAACACGATGTCGGGCGCGTCTGCCGCGAAACGGTTTAGAATCGGGCGAAAATCCGTCACACCGCGGTCGTAGCTCTCTTGCTCGGTGAGGTCAAACCCGCGTTCTTCAGAAAGGCGCACCACAGCGTCAGCGACCGACGACTCGAAGGGGCCGTTGCCGTGAATCAGGGCGATGGTTGAAAGTCCGGCGTCTTGGGCCTTATTAAGTTGGTCGAAGATGTCGAAAAGTACCGTCGCGTAGGCTGAAGCGGGCTGGTTGAGGCGGAAAGTCCACTCTGAGCCGGGGTTGGTAATCGCGTCTTCAGATGAGGTGAAGACCAAAAAGGGGTAGCCCTGCCGCGAAAAAAACTGGGCGAGCGGATTGGTAATCGAGGACGAGTACGCGCCGAGCACAATAGGTACGTCTCTGGATAAGCTTTCAGCGGCGGAAAGTGCGGCGTTGACGTCCGAGGTGTCGTCGCGGAGGACGAGTTCAACTTGCTGACCGTTGACCCCGCCGTTCGCGTTGATCTCTTCGAGCGCGACAGCAAACCCGGCCTGGTGCTGTTTGCCGAATTCGGCGTAGCGCCCGGTCAGGCTGGTAATCACGCCGATAGGCAGCGTATCTTGAGCGAAAGCTGCGCCTAACGTTAAAAGCACGGCCGAAAAGAGTGTTGCGGCGGATCGCTTCATCACTTCCTCCTAATTTGGCTACTGGTATACCAGTGAGATACTAGCAACTTCACACAATTGCTGTCAATAATAGAGGTATGAAGAGGTCACTAAACCCTGTCACGCTTAGGTTTTGGACTCGAGCCGCTGGTTTGAAAAGCTAGATGGTCACTTCACCAAGCCCCAAGTTCTTGTCTGAACCTAAAAACAGTGAAAAATGCAGCGACGACCGCCGCATGTTCTTAAAAGACCGCGCCTACGAAGAGCTGAAAACGCTGATCTTGAGCGAGGCGTTGCCGCCGGGGAGCTTTTTGTCCGAACGGACGCTCGCCGACAAGCTGGGGATGAGCAAAACGCCGGTGCGTTCAGCGATTGAACGCCTCGAGAACGAAGGCTTTGTCAGCGTCTCACCGCAGCAGGGCGTCGTCGTCCGGGCGCTGACCCCTGAAGAGATTCGCAACCACTTTGACCTTCGCATTGCTTTAGAGACCTTTGTTGTGCGGCGGCTGACCGGGACGCTGAACGCGGCGCAGCGCACGCAACTCGAGGCGAAGTTACGCGAACACGACCGTGCGCTCGAAACCGGCGACGTGGCGCTCGCGGCCTCGAGCGACCTTGAGTTTCACCTGACCCTGTGCCGGTTTTGGGGCAACGAAGAGCTGCTGCGGGCCTTATGGTGGCATCACGACGTTTTGTTTCGCACCGTTCACAAGCTCTACCGCGACGACCGCTTTTTTCAGCGGGTACAGCAAAATAGTCTGGAGCATGAAACGCTCCTTAAACTGCTCGGCGAAAGAGACGGCGACCGGACGGCTCGGTATCTGGAAAAGCACCTCGAGTTCGGCAAGCACCTAATTTTTATGGGCTAAGTGTGCGGGCTGGTTGTATAGACGTCGGCAACTTTAGTGAGGATTTATCTTTTGACAAACGTTTACATTCGCAAAGCCTCACCATCAGACCAAGCGTTTTTAGAAGAGATGCTTTACCAGTCACTCTACGTTCCTAAAGGTCATCAGCCTTTTGCCAGGGAGGTTATCAGGCGTCCTGAACTCGCCAGGTATGTAGAAGATTGGGGAAAAGTGGGGGACATAGCCCTGCTTGCAACTGATCCAAAAAACGATTTGCCTCTGGGCGCAGTTTGGCTTCGCCTTTTGAAAGGGGAGAAGAAAGGTTACGGCTACGTTGACGATAGAACGCCGGAAGTCGGAATTGCGGTGCTCCCAGCTTATCGTGGTCAAGGTGTTGGGACAGGGTTACTGGAGCAACTATTTAGAGACGCTAGGCCGTACTACGACACTATTTCTTTGAGCGTTGCTAAAGGTAACCCAGCCATCAACCTCTACCAGAAGCTGGGGTTTAAGCCGGTTCGTGAAGATGACACCTCAGTCGTTATGCTAAAAAACCTGCCTACATAGCTTATGAAGCGTGTGAAGAACACACCTTTGTAAGGCTTTTGTGACTTTTGTACTGCTAAGCTGCCCACATGTCAGCCGCACCACGCCTGTTATCTCTGCTCGAGGACCACGGTCTCGACCCCGCTACGCCCCCCGACCCCGCAGCGTGGCAAGCCTTTGTTGCTGAGCTGAGCCGCACTGAAGCGGGTAGCGACGACCCCGACTTAAACCCGTACGAGGTAACGCCTGCTCCCGGCGTTGCCGCCAGCGCCGCCCAAAAAGTCCAAGCCGACGCTCAGTCGGGTGAATGGTACAAACAAGCGGTTGAAATCTCACCAAACGCCATTTTTTTAATAAATCATCTGCGAAATAAGTACACGATCAGAATAAAGTAGCTAGGCTTAGAGAAAGGGTTTAAGTCGGCTTACCAAGCCAGAGCATCTAACTTTCTGAAGTTATGAAGCCCCGCGATAGCTAAGAAAGTGTCATCATAAACAGCTTTTGGGCCTCGGTAGATACCCGCTAAGAGCTTAAAGCGTTTCAAGTGAGCCAGTGTGTGCTCGACAGGAAAACGCAGGCTGTTTTGAACTTTGTTGAGGCATTTCTGGATGAAGTCCAGGGGTTTGTTTCTTCTAGCTTTGCTGGGCTGATGGAAGGTTCTATGGGGAAAATCCTTATCAATACCGTCATATCCTTTGTCCACTCGGACCTCGGTAGCCGTAGGTAAAGCTCGTAACACCCCGGTACCTCTAAGGACGTTGACGTCGCTGAATTTGCCTGGTAAAGAACGTGTCACATGAAGGATAAGCTTTGTGTTGGTGGCAGTGATTTGGGTCTTGAGCGTATGTCGCTTTTTCTTACCTGAATACTTGTCTCTGCGTTCTTGCTTGTCTTTGGGTTTCTGGATTTCTTGCTCGGTAGCATCAACCAAGACTTCCTTGAACTCAGGATGCTGCTCAAGCAGTTCTTCTAGGCTTGCGATACGCTTTCTTTTAGCTTGACCAAAAAGAACTGTCTCGTGCGCTGGTAAGGGGAGAACCTCAAGTAGTACAGGTCGAAGTTTGCTGATCAAACGGCTGACGTTACTATCATCCAAGTTGAATAAGTAGCCTAGTAGCAGCTGGGTCAGGTACAAACGGTAATACAGCAGCACCCCTAAAACCTGATCCTCTACCCCTAGTTCTGCCTTGCGTCCCCCGCCTACTGCACGTTGACGTAATTTGCCCTGGGTGCCTTTTGGTTCGGCAAGGCGTACTTCGACCGCTTTACTAAGCAACTTGAACTGCTCGACGCTTAAACCTGTGAAGTTATACAGATGCTTGGGCTTTCTCTTTAAGCGGCTCGCTTTCATCCTGCTAGTTTAGTCCTTTGACTCCTTCGGCGCTATTTCGCAGATGATTTAGTGTAATAGCTGACTACCGAATGGCCCCGTGCGTATTGCGTTTTTCTTTTGTGCTGCAACGTCGGAAACTTTTACGCGAGGCCATTTTTGGGCCGCTTCTTTGCCGAACATCTCTAAAAACACCGTTTGCAAGTAGGTATCAGAAACCGTAAGCCCGTACCTTCTAAGCCGCCGCAACCGGTCAGCTTTGGCGAGGATAGCAGCGAGACGTTTTTGCTCGAGGAGTGACGGGATTTCTAACTCCAAATCTTCTAAACTTCTACGGCTGACGTGCGGGATAGTCGCACCTGTGGCATTTTCTTGAAGGTAGTCAAATTTGCTTTTTAGAAAATAGCCTAAGTACGGTGTAAATATATTTCGACTGTTGAAGCGAAGAATTGCGATTGTACTGCCTATGTAGCCATCTAATCCAAATCCGATTGTTCCGGCGTTAGCCCCGTCCCAAGCAATAAGCACGTCGTTTTCGTTCGCAAGTACGCCTTGCTCATCACGGGCGTATTGTAAGAAACTGTCAGTACGCAAATCGTCAATTTGAATGTAACGTTGCGTGTTCTCTTGAGAAGTTGTGTAAACTTCAGGCGCTTTTCGTCCTTTCAAAATAGTTATTTCATCACCCAGACGGTTCAAGCCAACAACCCCATAATCTGCCGCGCTTCTGACGCCATAATCTCCTCGAGCGTCAAAAGCCGCTGCATCGTCACCTGAGGGCTTTCATAATACGTCTCGTCTTGCTCGACTTGCCGGTAACGACTCGCCGAAAGGTCGTACTTGTTCGCCCGCACCCTCTCCTTGCTGACCCAAAACTGCCGTGTGAGCTGCTCGAGCTGCGCTTGCAAGGGTGCAATCTGTGCGCTTACGGCGTTCAGTTTCTCTTGGTCGGTGTCTAACAGCGTCCGAGCCGCCTCCGCCGCGTCCCCGTCCGCTGCAATCACGCTTTCAAAGGTCAGGCGGTTGATTTCAGCCTGCATCCGCAGGCGTTTCTCTTTGAGCGGTGCCAGTTCGGTCTTGAGCTGTTCGATGTGCGCTTGGCGCGTTTTGGTGAATACAGGGTTACGCCGTTCGCGCCAGCACGTCAGGATGTCGGGGATGTCGTTTTCGCGCACCTTTTGGCGTTTGTCGTCGAGGCTGAGGCCGTCAAACGCCATGTCGTAAAACCAGATGCGTTCAGTTTTTGCGCCCTTGGTAAAAAACAGTACCGCCGTCGAGACGCCCGCGTAGGGCTTGAAGACGCCCGAGGGCATCGAGAGTACGCCCTCCAAACGGTTTTCTTCTATGAGCTTTTTGCGGGTCTCAGTGTGCGCTTTGGACGAGCCGAACAACACCCCGTCCGGGACGATGACGGCGGCGCGTCCGCCCATCTCGAGGGCGCGGAGCATCAGGTGCAAGAAAAGCAGTTCGGATTTGGTCATGGTCGTCGGCAAGGTGTCCGACACGTCGCCCTTGTCTACCGCACCCTTAAACGGTGGGTTCATCAGCAGTACGTCGTAGACGCTGGTTTCAGTAAAGCTTTTCGAGAGCGTATCCGCGTGCTCGAACTGTGGCGCGTTGATGCCGTGCAGCATCAGGTTCATCGTGCCAATACGCAGAAGCGTCATGCCGGAGTCGTTGTCGAAGCCGCGCAGCCCTTCCGGACCTTCTAAGTGGGCGCGCAGTTCCGGGCTCAAGAGGTCGCCGACGGCGTTGTGGATGGTGCCGTCAGGGTCACGCTCCAACACGTCCTCGCTGGTGTTTTGCTCGAGGATGTACTCGTAAGCGTTTGCCAAAAATCCTGCTGTGCCCGCTGCCAGGTCGCCGATGCGTTCATGCGCTTTTGGCTCAACCATCTCGACCATCATCCGAATGATGTGGCGCGGCGTGCGAAACTGACCGTTACGGCCTGCCGTTGAGAGCTTGTTCAGCAGGTACTCGTAGAGGTCGCCCTGTACATCGCGGTTTTGGGCGCTGATTTGCATCTCGCCGATGAGGTTGCACGCTTCGACGAGCGTGCCGGGTTTGTTGAGTTTCAGCTCGGCGTTTTGCATGTAGCGGGTGAACGAGCCTTCGCTGTCGTTGCTCAGCGCCCGGAACCAAGGGAACACGGTACCGCGCAGGTGGTCTAACATCTCCCGCGCCTGAAAGTTCGTCCAGTGACTCCAGCGCATCTTTTGAGGGACGTTTGGGGTGTACGCTGCGCCGCGCATTGACGCGCTGCGTTCACGGGCCGTTTCGTTTTCATCAAGCCGTTTCAAAAAGAGTAGGTAAGAAAATTGTTCGATGGCGTCGAGCGGGTTCGACAGGCCGCCCGTCCAGAGTTTGTCCCAGAGTTGGTCAACTTGGCTGCGGAGTTTGGGGTCGGTAAGCATGGGTCTCCTTCGCTCGAGCATAAAACGCACGTCGGCGTCTTGTCGAGAAAATCTTTATACGACAGTTTGGAGTACGTTTTGTAGTACAGTTCTGTTATGAAAGTTCAAATCAGTGCCCGTATTGACGAAGGCTTGGCAGGGTTTCTCGAGTCATATCAGCAGAAGCACGACGTCAAAAACCGCAGCGAAGTTTTAGAACGGGCCATCGAAGCCCTGCGTGAGCGCGTTCTATCTGAAGAATACGCACAGGCGATGGAAGAGTGGGAAGGCTCGGAGGACGCGAAGCTTTGGGATCAAACCGTAGGTGACGGCATCGCCCCCGGCGAGCGGTGGGAGTAGCGCCTTGAGACGGGGCGACGTATACCTGACCGACTTTGAGCCAGTAAGGGGAAGCGAGGCTAACAGCGTCCGTCCGGCAGTTATTGTGAGCCGCGACGCCCTCAACGAGGTGGTTGATGAACGCGGATACGGCGTGGTTACAGTCGTGCCACTGACCAGTAACATCACGCGGGTGCTTTCTTTTCAAGTATTTTTGTCAAGCGAAGATACGGGTCTTAACGAAGACAGCAAGGCGCAGGCCGAACAGGTAAGAGCAGTGAGCGTAGACCGGCTGAGGCGACGCTTGGGGAGCGTTCCCGCGCCGCTTATGGTGCAACTTAACAGTGCCCTGCGGCTTCACTTGGCGCTCTGAAGCTTGATGTGGTTCAAGCTCCTGCGTTCGTGATAGAAAGGGTTTGGGTAAAGGCGAGGATATTCTTACGTTCAGCCTCGGTAAAGAAGTGGTCGGCGGCGTCCTGACCAAAACTTGTTAAGGGTGCTTCGTAAAGGTCGGCGATGTGCAGGTGGCGCTGCCGCACCAGCACGCTCTTAACCGCCCGCAAAAAGCGTATCTGATTAGCGTTGAAGGTTTGCGCGGCGATGTAGGCGTCAAACTGCCTACCGACGACCTCGGCGTATTCGCTCAACTGCTCATTCGCAAGGTGATAACGTAAAAATCCTAAAAGGCTGCCGACACTAACGCCGTAGACGCGTTTAGTCGTGCGAGGCGAAAACTGCAAAAAGCTCTCTTCAAGTTCTTCATGCAGGGTGCGCTCGAGGGCGATAAGCTCCTTGTCGCTGATCGGCTGACCGGTAGACAAGGCTTGCATCGTCGGGTGCTTTTTGATGATTTCGTGGACGCGCCCCTCAACCCGCTCACGGTACGCTTCGGCATAGAGCGGTTCACCGTGTTCGTCCAAAACGATGTGACTACGATAGTCAATTATGTCCTTAAGGTCGAGGTTGACAAAGATACTTTCACGGTTTTGACGGTTTTTCATCTCCGGTGCAAGCTGATGGATGAGGTCGTCAAGTTGACCCGCGCTTCCGGTAGCGAGGGTTTCGGAAAGGGCGAAGTTGTAGATCGCACGCTTTTCAGGAGCTTCAGTTACAAACGCGGGTAAGCGACCCACGTCATCCCGGATTGAGGTCAAGGTGGCGTTCGTCGCCTCTTTGGTGAGGGTCTCGAGCTTGAGCCGTTCAACTTTGTTGGTAAACGTCTCCCCAGCCACGTCTACTTCGGACGTCAGACGCAGAAGCGGCCCGACCTTGGCCTTCAGAAAATCCAACTTGTTCGCGTTCAAATACGTCCAAAAGCCTTCGTCCCAGACGCTCCCGATTTCAGCCTCAGCTTGCTGAACCTTATAGGTATCGCGGGGGAGGCGTGCCACCATCTCCCGAAGTACCTCCTTTGTTGCCTGCGCTTCGGGCACGTTCTGATTCGGTAGGTAAGCCCGCATCAGTTTGAGGCGGGTGTTGAAGACCGAAACCAACACCGGAAGACTTGGCGCGGGCGCTTTGCTCGGGTCTTTTTTGAAGTCATTTTCCCAGAAATCGAGGATGAGAAAGCTTTCTTTTTTGCCGTCCGGCAACCACTCGGGGTGGGTACACGCCTCATGGGTACGGGTACCGCGCCCGATCATCTGCGCCAGTTTGATGCCCGACTGCACAGGGCGCATAAAAACTAGGTTGATAACCTCCGGGACGTTGACGCCGGTCTCGAGCATATCTACGCTGATAGCGATACGCGGCTGACTTTCTTTCTTAAAACGGTCAATCAGCGTGCCTTTGTATTCGCTTTTATAGGTAATGACGGCGGCAAGGTTCGGAAACTGCGGGTACATCTCGTCGAAAACGTCTTTGAGCCGGAGGGCGTGGTCTTGGGTCAGCGCAAAGACGATGGTTTTACCGATAAGCCCCGCGTCGTCATAACGGCACGCACTCATCAGTTCGTCCCACTGCCGCCGCAAGGTGTCTTTGTTGCTCACAGTGCGCTCGAGGTCGCTCCCCGAGACGTCTAACTCATCGGGGTCAATCCCTTGCTCGAGGAGCGCAAACTTGGTCTCTTCGTCGAGCTCGGCCCCTTTGATGCCCTTGCGCTGAAATTTAGTCTGCGCGGCCTGCAGGTCAAAATCCATCAGGTAGCCCTCTTCGATGGCTTGACGGTAGCCGTAGTTGCAGGTCGGCACATTGTCGGGACAGCCGAACTCGACAAAGGTGTTGCGGTCAACGAACTCAGCAGGTGTCGCCGTCAGGCCGATCATCCGCCCGTCGAAATACTGCACCACGTCGTTCCATTTGTTAAAGATCGAGCGGTGAACCTCATCAAAGATGATGAGGTCAAAAAACGCAGGCGTAAACTCTCGAAAACACTGGTTGAGCGTTTGCAACGTCACCACGAACAAGCGGCTCTCACGCTCGATGCGGTGTCCATAAATACGTGAGGCAGGTTCATCGGTTAGATGGTCTTGAAAACCTTCTACAAGTGCTTGCGACACAAGCGCGTCGCGGTCGGCAACAAATAGCACCCGCCTAGCCTGATTGCTGTCTAAAAACAGTTTGACGAGCGCCATTGCGGTACGAGTTTTGCCGGTGCCGGTTGCCATCACTAAGAGTGCACGGCGACACCCCGCTTCAGACGCTTCGGCGACGCGCCGGACGGCCTCGTGTTGATAGGGCCGATTGATAATCTCGGCGTCTAGCGGCGTGGTGCTGAGCGCGAGTGCGTTTTGACGCATGAAAAGCTGCGCCTCGAGGTCAGCTCTGGAAAAGAAACCCTGTACTTCGCGTTTAGGTGCGTCGCCTACGTCCCAAAAATAAGTTTTGGTGCCGTTGGTCATGAAAGCAAAGGGGCGAATAGCTTGACGTTTCGCAATTTCCTCAACGTAGGAACGGGTCTGCGCTTCGGCTAAGCGGATGTCAACGCTGGCACGCTTCGCTTCAACGACCGCTAGGACTTCACCATTTTCGCGGTAGAGGACATAATCACTGATACCTGCTGGAAACGTCGCCTCGGTCGGGACGCCTTCGTGCGCGAGCTGCGCTTTAAGCGCGTGCCAAGCTCCAGCATCACCGTCCACCGGAATTTCTAGGCCGACTTGGGTGGAGTCGTTGACAGCCCAACCTGCCGCCTCGAGCTTGGGGTCAATCTGCGCTTTGCGGGTTGCGGCCTCACTAGGTTCGCTCATGTAGAGGCAATTGTAAAATACTTTCGGTCGCTAACGCTGTGCGGTTTATGGCGTCAGATAAAGTGCTGTTAGACCTGACCAAGCAGGAGCGAGAGGAGAATCGTGAGGCTTGTCTACATTCAAACACACTCGGATGGCCGCTTTTTGAACATCAACGTCTTCGCAGCTTTTGAAGCGTTCAGGACGCTCGGCTATGAGGTTAAAACGTTTGTACTCGGCGACCTCGAGACTCTCCCGCTCTCCCCCAATGCTATCGTCGTCGGCAATATCGGGACAGTGTGGCGAGCACTGGAGAAGTTGGGCGTACCGCAGCCACCGTATCTATTGACACCTAAATGTCTTAAACCGTTTTTGGGCCGCGACGAGTGGGTAAGTACACTCGGTGAGGTGCGAAGTTTAGCGCAGGTGCCCATATTTATCAAACCGCTCGAGCGCGGCAAGACATTTACCGGCCATGTTGTTGGGGCGTTTCGAGACCTTATCGAAATCGCGCCGCTCCCTGACAACCTACCGGTGCTCGCGCAAACGCCGGTAGAGTTCAGCAGCGAGTGGCGGGTGTTTGTACTTAAGGGTGAAGTGTTAGGTGTTGGGCACTACCACGGCGATCCACTTCTGTTCCCAGACAGTTCGGTCATCAGAACAATGCTTGGCGCTTATACCGTGTCCCCAGCAGCCTACGCCCTTGACGCGGGCATTACCCGTAACGGACAGACGCTGCTCGTCGAACTCAATGACGGCTACGCACTTGGAGCTTACGGGTTGCCGTCGCACCATTACGTTCGGTTGCTCGAGGCCCGCTGGGACGAACTGTGTGCTGCAGCAACCGTGTAAAACACGGCACACCTAAAGTGCCTTGACCTGCACGAGCTTGCTGAGCCGACCTTGAAAAGATGCGTTGAGGACGCATCTTTTAAGTTCTTTCCAAATCTTTTCTCTGCCGGGACACAAGTCATAGGTTTCCGCCTCCAAACTGCTACTTTTTCAAGCACACCCTCAGTGCCGTGTTTCTCCCCTATCTAAGTTGTTACACCCACTAGATGAGCCGATTACACGAGCATGTACAACGAGTTGTTCATCAGGGCGACCGCGAAGCTGCTCGCTACGTCTTGCGCTACTACGCCGACCGCAAGGGCTGGACTGATGAGACCTTCCGAGCGCGGTGGGACGGGGTAGGCGCTTTACTTATGTGGTGGGACGCGCTTGACCCGACGTCGCGGCCTCCACTCGGCGCTTTAGACGGTGACGACGCTCGAGCCTTCCTCACTGAGCTAGAAGCTCGGGGCTTAGCCCGCACTACTATCCGAGGTTATCGGGCGGGAGCGCGTGCCCTTATTCGTGTCTTGAACGACTTCAGCACCATACCGACGGATACAGCTGATCCGTTCAAAGATGTTGCCTTACTGCCGCCGAAGCGAATTTACAAGCTAGACCCAGCTTTGTTATCCCAACAAAAACCTCTAACTGCACTCAGGCTCGAGCTGCTCGTTGCCCTCTTAAACCTTGGTATGAGTGTGCCGGAAATCTGTTCATGCCGACGTTTTGACCTTGAACTCAAGCAGCGGCGTCTTCTTGGTTACAGAAAACGCAGTGTCAAACTAGGGGTTACGGCTCTAGTAGCATGTACCAAACTTACCGGTGCTAGACCTTTACAGAACGAACGGCCGTGGTCGCGGTTGTTAGGCTGGAACGCAGACACAGCAAGGCGACACCTGAAGGCGGTCGGTATGACGGCGGGCGGGCTCGGGCATTAAAGCTAAAGTGTTAGAAATGGCAACAAAATCAGAATGGCTCCTCTGTACGGTGGCAAGACTTTTCTACTGTATCGCGGCCCTCTAATTCAGGTTGATGAAAGGTGAACCCGTCCTTTGCGATGAAGTTAGCAATCGCATGTAGTAGGGCACAAGTCTTTTCGGGTGAGGTATCGGGGGTAATGAAAACTCGCACGGCGTAAACGCTGGTCATCAACTCTTAGATAAGCCCGGTCAACATGCTGTCACCCTCCTAGTCCGGGCACATTGTATCGTCGTCTACTACGTTGGTAAACGCGTCAAACTGAAAGAAAGTTCGGAGATCACGCGCAACGTACTTACCAAGCAGTCTCTGTTTGAGTACGTCTTACAGTGCAGACATCTGAGGCATTAGGTCAATCAAGTTTTCAAGAACATCTAAACTCTTAGAATCAAACTTTTCTAACCGTTCGAAGAGGCGTTCCGAGTGATGTCTGTCATGATTAAGTCATTGCCCACCACTAAAGAGAGTACCGTAGCCTTGTAGCTGACTATTGAGCGCGGCGCGGCTAGTAAGCAGCTTTTCCTTTCGGTGTTGGGTAATCGTCTGCAGGTCAAACTTTGGGTATTTAATAGTTTGGACAGTTCTGACATTCTGAACAGTTACAGTACTCATCAACGCGCTGTACAAACGGATAGCTCGGCTCGAGGATAGTAGCTAAATGACACTCTCGAACTGCTACCGCTGTTTAGAATTGCCTTTTTAGATATTGACTGACGTAAAAAATAGTAATCACCGAATATGGGGCGTCCGCTAAAACCTCTTAGTAAACAGGCTAGCAATCTATTTTGCATACTTCGCGCCTAACACATAGCTGGGAGACGCTTTGACATAACCTCGGTTCAAACCATTCGTAAATCAACGCACTTAAAAGATTCAAGCTTAAGGAATAGCTAAACTGTCTCAAGCTCTCAAATGCTTCTTTTTCAGAGCGCAACGTGGGTAAGCTCGAGGAGATTCCCAACTTTGGCGAACAGCTCAGCGTTATGCCCGAGGGATAAGGCGCAGTGGTGCGTCGGCGCTTCGGCAAACCACCGTGTCATGTAGGTGTCGGGATGGTCCCTAAACTTTACCGGCGTTTGAGTATTACCAATTTGCATAATAGGTCCAGGTGTTGCTTCACCCTGACCACTGATAAGTTTTAACTTGCCCGCATAAGACTGCGTGACATTTAGCGTCGTGATAGGCCCTGAGCGAACTTTAGCTTCGACTGAGACGCCCACTCCTTGCTTACCGTGATAGAGCCCCATACCGCGCAAAATCGGTTTACCTTCAGCAATCGCGATATGAAATGGCCCATCGTGACCGAGCAAGATAGTCTCATCAAGGTAGTCAACGACGACGATTTCTGAAAAGCTGCCTCCCACCTCTAAAGTGTCGCAGACTTTCATAGCTACGGCTGTTTTCAGGTCGCCTTCACCGGCACAAGGTATTCCTTTGGCCGTAAGGAGTGAGTGACCAACGATAAACCCTGCCTGGACTCGCTCCTCTTCGCTGCCGGGCGCACCGTGACAGTAGTATGCGAGTGCGTCGAGGGCAAACGCTTGTACGAGCTTTTCCTGGGCTACAGCTACCTTACACGACCACTCGAGCTGCTCTTCGGTCGGCCTTTTAGCCAGAGGATCGGCAGGCGAATCGCCACTCACTTCGAACATCTCGTAAACTTCGGAACGTTTGGCCTCTACCTCACGCGCGGTGACCTCACGTAGTAGGCGCGTTAAATCGCTCAGCTCGAGCACCTCAACGTGAATTCCCGTTTGTGCTTGGATCATCGTAAAATCGCTGTACAGGTCAAGCATTCCGCTGTAGGTGTTACCCAAAAAGCCAAAGCGACTTTCTCTAAGCGTCCTTTTAACCGAAACGGCCTGCACCCATTCCCGTATTTCACGCCAAGCCCGCAGCGCCTCCGGGCGCTCATGGGTCACTTCATTAGCGAGTGAAGCTCTCGGTGTATAAGAGAGTCCTAATAGCCCGTTGACCACTCGAAAAGGGATTCCCGCTCGCTCGAATGCGTTGGCAAACTCCGGCACCGGACACGCGACGCAGTAGGCTAGCCACTCTCCTGTGGTCGAGTGTTCGTAGTTGATTCGGGCGGTGGGTTGAAGGTTGAGGACGACTGCAGGAGCCGCACACCGCTGATGCACGGGTAGAACAGTCGAACTCGTTGCATAGGTCGCCGCATGGCAAAAGACTAGATCGACATTTTGAGTATTCAGCCACTCCCCGGCCTCTCGCCCCGCCGCTTCGGTATCGACCAACCCGTAATTGAAAACCTCGCCCCACGCTGAAAGCTGCGTTTCGATGTGTTTGCCATATTCAGTCAGACGTTCGGCCAAGCCGGGAAACTGTGTCCAGTAGGCCTCAAGCCCTACTGAGTAAAGCCCAATCCGGGCGCACTTGGGTGGCTTGAGCGGGGCTAATCCGGTCATCTCTACCTCCAAAAAGGTTGAATGTAACAATTTCTAGTATAAAGTCACATCACCATGTTGACAAACGGAAGATTATTTTAGTAAGCTAGCTCTCAGTTGATTACAGCTAGATAGCAGTTTCGTGCTGAAACGTTTTCTACCGCTACCTCACGTAAAACTGCTGTCGGCAAAGGGGGCTTGGCTTGGTCAAAAAAGCAGCTCTGAACCTTTGAAGTTTCCCTATTGCCTGTCGCGCTTAGCGGCAGTGTTTGTCCATCTCAAAGAACTGCTTAGGAGGATCGAATGAAAAGGCACCTTGCTAAAGGTATTTCCCTAGGATTCGTCAGCTGCTTAATTTGGAGTGCGTCAGCCGTAGCGCAGGAGCAAAAACTTTCCGGTGAGCTTTCAGTTTACTTACAAGCTTATTATGACCCCACTAATGACCCCGAAACTGCCGAAATCGCGCGGCAGATCGCTACCGAGTACGAAAAACTCCATCCGGATGTGACCATCAAACTGGTTGAAAACTTACCGGCGACTCAAGATTTGGAAACGTTCTTGGCGGCCCGAATGTCAGCGGGCCAGTCGCCGGATATCATGTGGCAACAGTTCAGCACCCGCAACCTACGCGGTAGCAGCTGGTGGGTACCGCTCAATCCATATTTAAACATGCCTAACCCCTACATTGCCGAAGGAACGCCGGGACACGAGCAGTGGTCGGATTCACTGCCCAATTTTGTCCTGGCGCAGACCCGTGCGCCCGACGAAAACTGGTATCAGGTATCGCTCGACTGGGTAGAGACCGGCCTCTACTACAACAAAGCTATGTTTGAGAAAGCGGACATCAACCCTGAAAGTTGGACGAACTGGAGCGACTTCGTAAGCGATATGCGGTCACTGAGAGACGCTACTGGCGCAGACCCACTCGGTATGTTTATAAAACAGCAGGGCTGGTCGAACTGGTGGTGGGCGGACGATACTTTGCTTACAGCGGCGTGGGCTGATCAGGCCGACACCTTTTACATGAAAAAATATGACGACGCCGAGCGGCCCTGGCGACAACTGGCAGCTGAAGAGATCGCCAAAGCTATTCTCGACGGCAAGCTTGACGCGACCGACGCCCGAATGGACGACTACTTAAGAATGTCAAAAGAGTTTGTCGAGCTGTTTCCTATTGACTATGCAGGAATTCCCTCGGCCGACGATCTGGACCCGCTATTCTTCGGTGAGCAGGTTGCTTCTGTCTGGGCTGGAACTTGGAAAACCAAGCTTTACGCTAATTCCGTGCCGTTTGACTACGGCGTTACCTATCTACCGCCAATTACCAAAGCCGATACACCCCACGCTCAAGGTACGGCGTACCGAGTCGGTGGTCCAAGCAGTGCGGGACAGTACGGTATTGCGCAGTCCGCGGCTGAAAACGGCAAACTGGACCTTGCGGCGGACTTTTTGATGTTCGTCTCTGCCCCGCAAAATTTTGGTCGCTTGGCTGCTAGCTATGCGGGCTTTATCCCGATGGTTGCAGGCACTAAGACGGGTGCAGTAATGAGTGGATTTCAAAACATTGCCGAGTTACCCGAGCGCCTTTTTACCGATCCTGACGGGCGTTTGACGCTCGAGTCAGGCGACGCCTGGTCGCAAGCGATGCAGGCTTACTTTCTCGGCGCAGCCGATGAAGAAGAGACAAAAAACCAACTTCAGGAAATCTGGGTCAGCGGCGCGAACGATCTCTGCGAGCAGCAAAACTTTGAGTGGTGCCCCAACTAACGTAAACTACGGGGTAAAGAGGACACGCCTAAACGTGTCCTCTTCGTCTTTTGCTTTTCTAATCCGGTAGTGCTCAATCTATTACGCCCACACATAAGAACGTTCAAGCCTGCGGTGAGTTTGGAGATTGTATTGTGGCAACCCAGCTAGGCAATAAGGTTTCACAGTCCGGGGTAAAGCGTAAGCGTGCAGGAGGCGCGTATATTCCGTACCTGTTTTTGCTGCCAGCTTTGGCCCTACTTATCTGGTTCAGGTATACCCCGGCTTTTTCAGCAGTGTATCACTCGTTTACCGACTGGAACGGCTCACCAGGGGCTAACTTCGTAGGGCTCGAGCAGTACCGGGCGCTCCTTAGTGACGGTATCTTTCTCCAATCGCTGCGAAACATCTTTATCTACACCTTAGCGCGCACCGTTATCAGTACCGCGATGGCGCTGCTCGGCGCTGAACTCATCTACAACTTGCGTAGCGTCGGGGCCGGAACGTTTTGGCGGATGGTGTTTACCGTCCCACTGGTTATTCCTGCAACCGTCATCTTTTTAGTTTGGCAGCGTATTTATTCGGGGCGGCTAGGGCTCCTCAACGAGTTTCTAAAAGCCGTCGGACTTTCGCAGTGGGTTCAACCTTGGATTGGTCAGACTAATACCGCGCTCTTGGCGCTCATCCTGATCGGCTTTCCGCTAGTCACCGGGGTGGCGTTTCTGGTTCTGCTGGCGGCACTGCAAAACCTGCCGAGTTCTATCGGCGAAGCCGCCCTGCTCGACGGCTGTAGCGGTCTTCGGCGCGTCTTCGCTATCGATCTGCCGTCTATTCGCGGCCCGCTTGCCCTCGTAATCATTCTAGGTATCAACGCCGGATTGCAAGAGTTTGCCCCGATGCTGATCGTCACCGGGGGCGGCGGGCCGATCAACGCTACCCAGTCGCCTGGGCTTTACCTTTACCAGCAGGCCATCGCCTACGGCAAATACGGTTACGCGACTGCTATCGGTACGGTGCTGATGCTTCTCACGCTGGCGTTCAGCTGGTTTATTCTCCGCTCGAGATATAGAGGAGCCCACGATGTCACTGTCTAAACCCGTGCCTACCAAATCCGTGGTGAATAAGCCACCCACGCGGCGCTCGAGCGTTCAACGTAAAGACCTACCGCTCAACCTGATACTGCTTTTTTTAGCCCTGCTGACCTACATCCCCTTTATCTCGATTCTTATCAACTCATTCAAGGACGCACGGCAGTTTTTCACCCAGTTCTGGCTCCCGGCGTTTCCGCTACACCTCGAGAACTACATCAAAGCCTGGCCGATCATCTTTAGGAGCATCTTAAACAGCGCGGTGTACTCGGTACCGACCGTGATTCTAGTCGTGTTGCTCTCGGGCTTAGCCGGGTACGCCTTTGCCCGTTACCGCTTTTGGGGCCGTGAATTTCTTTTTCTCGCGATGCTGATTCTTATCATGCTGCCCGGTATCTTGCTGGTCATCCCGATGTTCGCGCAGATAGTGGGACTAGGTTGGGTCAACACCCCACAAGCCATCGTCTTGCCTTGGGCGGCGGTACAGATACCCTTCAGCGTCTACCTGATGCGCACCTTTTTTGAAACGTTGCCTACCGAATACTTCGAGGCTGCCCGCCTTGACGGGGCCAACGACCTGCAGCTCTTTTTGCGGGTCGCCGTGCCGCTAGCTCTCCCCGCGCTGAGCACCGTCGGTATCCTGACCTTACTTTTCACTTGGAACGATATCATCTGGCCGCTCATCGTCATTTTCGAACGCGACCTGCAACCGATTTCTATCGGCGTGCTCTCGTTTAGCGGTTCGTTCAGTACCGACTACGGCACCTCGTTCGCCGGTTATGTATTGGCCTCGCTGCCGCTGATCATCCTCTTTTCGTTTGCCTCGAGGCGTTTTATGGCCGGGTTGCAGGGCGGCATAGGGTAGGTGATAATGGCTACCGCAAACTCAGGCTTTTCTGCTAAAAGTCAGTGGCTCTGGGGACAAGACGACACGTCCGAGCAAAACGTCTGGCGTTACTTCCGGCGAACGTTTACAGGGCCGACAACAGGCGTAGCAGCGACCTTACTGATAACTGCTGATTCGCGCTATGAACTTTACGTCAACGGCGAGAAGCTCGGACGCGGCCCGGCGCGGGGTTTCCCGTTTCACTACCATTACGACCTCTACGATGTGACGCCCTACCTAAAGCCGGGACAAGTTAATGTGTTAGCCGTCCTCGCTAACTACCTCGGCGACCCGACCTTTGGCTATATCGTCGGACGTCCCGGCTTCTTGTGCGAGCTGCGGCTGGGTGACGCTGAAGAGCCTTACGTCTTATCGGATGAAACTTGGCGTACAAAACGCTGTGATGCTTTCCACCAAGCGGTGCCGCGTATCTCGCTGCAACTTGAGTTCGAAGAGCAGTTTGACGCGCGCCTCGAAGCGTCAGGTTGGCAAACTTTGGATTACGACGACAGCGACTGGGACGAGGCGACACTGCAAGGAGTGTATGGTTCAGAACCCTGGGGCGACCTCTACGCGCGTCCGATCTCACAGCTTACCGACGATACGGTTTCGCCCGTGGAGGTCAAAGCCACCGAACTCGCCAGAATCAAAAAAGGCACACTTCACTATCTCGATTTGCGAAAGCTCACGGGTGCAACCGACTTAGGGATGACCGCCGGGGTTCCAAGTAAACGCGGACGCATCGTCTTTAGCGAACTCACCGTCGAACGGGCTTGTACGCTTACAGTCTACACCTTCGGTAACTACGAGCACATCCGTCTGCGCGTCAACGACGAAGTGTTCGGCGACGACCCCGAGCCGCCGGACGTGACCCAAGGCTGGCGAGTAGAGCTGCACGCCGGGCGCAACCTGCTGATGACTCGGGACGTTCAGTGGCCCGCCTTTTTCTTCGTCTGCGAGAGAACGTTTACGATTTCTGCTGAGCGCCTGTTACCCGGTGCGGACTGGGCATTTCTCGGTGACCTAGATGAGAACAGCGGCGAGGCCGAGCGTTACTGGGGTGTTCCTAACCTAGAAGCGGTTGACCGCCGGGATGCGTGGCTACCTGTCAGAGTGGACAGAGACTACATTGACGTCGCGCTTCTTACTGCAACGCAAGACTTTTACGCCAGCCCACAGGGTTTTTGTAGCTACGACATTACGAGAGCAACGCCTCGTCCCCTGCTCGACACAAACCGTGACCTTGTAAACGCACCACAGGCGCTGCTACACGATGACGCCACCTGGACGACGCTTTATCCGCAAGAAGACGCCGACGTGCATCTAGTCATCGACTTCGGGCGCGAGCTGATCGGGCATCTGCACCTCGACCTCGAAGCTTCTGAAGGCACGATCCTCGATCTCAATTTTTTCGAGGGCATTGACGACGGCGGCCTGTTCTTTATGAGCCGAACTCGTAATAGTCTGCGCTATACCTGCCGCGCGGGTCGGCAAACCTTCACCTCACACCAGCGGCGCGGCTTTCGCTACCTCTCGCTCACCGTCCGGCAACTCAGCGCGCCGCTCAAACTTCGTTATCTGAGTACCGACTTGAGCACCTATCCCGTGGCGCAAACGGGACATTTTGCCTGCTCAGACGACGCCCTTACCAAGATTTGGGAGGTCGCGGCCTACACCGTGCAACTCTGTATGCTCGACACCTACGTGGACTGCCCCGCCTACGAGCAGGCCTACTGGGTCGGCGACGCTCGCAACAGCGCCCTCGTCAACGCGGTGGCGTTCGGCGCGTTCGACCTGACTGAACACTGCGTGCGTTTAGCAGGGCAGTCACTCTCCGACGAGATGTGCGTCGTGAAACCAGCGCACCTCGAGCGCCCACATCTGGTGACCTCGCACGTGGTGAGCGGCTGGTTCAACGAAATCCCGATGTGGACGTTTTTGTGGGTTTGGATGGCGTGGGAGCATTACTTATATACCGGTGAAGCGTCAGCGTTGCGCGACTATTACGCCGATGTCCGGGAGTGTTTAGGGCGCTGCGAAGGGTTTTTAAGCCCGCGTGACCTCTTCGCTATCCCCGACGTGTGGAACCTGGTTGACTGGGCCGCGCAAGATTTGGAGCCCTACGGTGAAGTCGTCAGCAATACCGTCTTGTTCGCTCAGAGCTGCCGGGTTGCAGCTCAGATGGCAAAAAAACTTGACCATCCAGGAGACGCCGAGCACTTTACCGCGTTAGGAAAACGCCTAGACCGGGCAGTCAACGTCTATGGCTGGTCCGAGACGCACCAGGGTTACGTCGATACGGTTAGAGATGAAGAGGCGTTCGCAGCTTACCAAGCGCGGTGCGCCGAAAACGGGACGACGCCGGACAGCCAAGAAGATTTTCAGTCCAAAACACGCATCAGCGAACCAACGAACACTTTGGCGCTCCTTTGCGGCGCGGTTCCGGCGGAACGCCGCGAGGCTGTCTTAAAGTTCGTGCTGGCAGCTAAAGACGGTAAGTTTGTCGGGACCAGTCCGGAGTTTGCCCGCTACGGCAGCACCGATGACATCGTGCCTGTCGGTAGCCCCTGGTTTTTATTTTTTACCCTCGAGACCCTCTTCAACGAGGGCTACGCCGAAGACGCGATGACAATTTTGAAAGCCCAGTGGCAACGGATGCTCGACAAGGGTGCGACCACCTTTTGGGAAACATTCCCCGGTACTCTCGGCGGCGGGCACTGGAGCCGCAGTCTCTGCCACGGCTGGTCGGCGGCTCCCGCTTATTTTTTAAGCACCCAGGTGTTGGGCGTTACCCCCACGGCTCCCGGCTACCGCAAGGTGCGGATTGCCCCGCGCGCGTTTCACCTGAGCTGGGCGCGCGGTCAAGTTCCTACCCCGCTCGGCCCCATCTACGTCGCGTGGGAACTGGGCGATGACGGCAACATGCGGCTCGAGTATGACGCCCCGGCAGCGTGTGAGGTTGACGTTTCTTATGCTTGACACCCGAACTGCCCAAAACCCAAGCCTAACGTTTGACGAACTCGCACAAAATTTTGCTACACCCCCGAAAGCCTATTCTCCCGTGCCCATCTGGTGGTGGAGCGGCGACACGCTGACGCGCGAACGGCTCCGCTGGCAGATGGAGCGGCTTACCGAAGGCGGCGTCTATAACGCCGTCATTTTGAACCTGGCTCCAACCGGTCCGCTTTACGGCTCCGACCCTGACGACCCGCCCTTTTTAAGTGAGGCGTGGTGGACGCTTTTTGCAAGGGTTTGCGAGGACGCTGAGACGCTGGGATTTTGCCTCTGGTTTTACGATCAGCTCGGGTTTTCGGGTGCGAACCTGCAAGCCGAGCTGGTGCGAAATAATCCAAACTTTAGTGGGGAGTCGCTCGAGTCTCTGGCCGCCGACGGCACCACCCTGAGCCTCACCTGTCCTTCTGAAGGGCAACCGCTTGCTGCATTTTTCACCACCGAAGCAGGCGAAAGGGTGCGGGTTGCGCTTAGCGGGCGCACCGCTCACATCACCGCCAAAGAAGCGGGCCGCTTACGCCTTGTCTACAGCGTCCGGCGCGGCTTCGACTACTTTAGCCCTGCAGCTTGTCAAGCCCTGCTGGACACCGTTCACGGTGCGTTTGAAAGGCGGCTGGGGCGCTTTTTCGGCACCACCATCGCCGGCTCATTTCAGGACGAACTACCCAACCTCGCCAGCTGGAGCGCCGACTTTGCCGAGGCGTTCAGGCAGCGTAAAGGCTACGACCTTTTAGGGCATCTCACCGCCCTCTGGGAGGGCACGGACGAACAGGCCGAACGTGTGCGGGCGGACTATCAGGAGATGCGGGCTGTACTCGCCGAAGAAGCCTTTTTCAAGCCCCTATTTGGTTGGCATGAACGCCACGGCCTCGTTTGTGGGTTTGACCAGCAAGGCCCTGCACGCGCTGGGCAGCCGCTCGGCACGGTACAGCTCTACGCCGACTATCTGCGTACCCACCGCTGGTTCGGCGCACCTGGCAGCGACCACCACGGAGACAGCAAAATTCACAGTTCGCTCGCGCACCTCTACAACCGTGAACGCGTCTGGATCGAGTCGTTTCACAGCAGCGGTTGGGGTGGGACGCTCGAGGAGACCTTCGACTGGCTGCTGCCGTGGCTCGGCGCAGGTGCGACGCTCTACGACCCGCACGCGGTCTACTACAGCACTTGGGGCGGCTGGTGGGAGTGGGCACCCCCCTCGACCTGCTGGCGGCAACCCTACTGGCGGCACTATCCCGTTTTCGCCGCGGCGGTAGGCCGACTGTCGTACCTGCTCAGCCAGGGGCGACACGTTTGCGACATCGGCGTCCTCCACCCGACTACCACCGTTCAGGCCAATCTCACCGCTGAAGGTCAGACCCTCGCCCCGGAACTCACCGAAGCAGGCTCGGCCTATAGCAAGAGCTTTAAGCGCACCGCCACAAACCGCGCTCAACTCGCCAACGACGTGTACGAGGCACTGGTCGGCAGCATGATGTTTCTGGCCTCCGAAGCGGGGGTGCTGAGGCGCGACCGGCGCGACTTCGATGTGCTCGACGACGCTTCGGTGCAGCGGGGTAAGGTCACGGACGGCGGGCTCGAGGTAGCCGACGAACACTTTCGGGTCATCGTGTTGCCCGCTTGCAGTACGCTCGAGGCCGCCACTGCCGAACAACTCATCGCGTTTGTAGAGGGGGGTGGTGCGCTCATCGCCGTCGCAGAGCGCCCCCAACATGTGCTGGGCAGTCCTGAAACCTTAGCGCGGCTTACCGCACTTTTTGAACAGGGGCAGGCTACACTGATTCCGAGCGCCGACGACTTACCGCAGCACTTGCAGGGGCTCGAGCGCCGCGTCGATGCGCCCGTACCTGTTTTGCACCGTCGCATCGGTGAACACGAGGTTCTTTTCATCCCCGCAGTCTACCCACACGCGTCGCAATCCGAAGACGAAAACGCAAGCTGGCTCAGAGCTGACTACTCGTTCGACCCGGCACGTTACGCGCGCAAAATAGAGGTGACAGTTAGAGGGTTTGAAGGTACACCGGAGCTGTGGGACGCGCTGAGCGGCGAACGTGTCCCGGTGGCGCACACCCGCGACGGCGACCGAACCATGCTCACCGTACCCTTTGACCGCTCCCCCGCTGCGCTGCTCGTTTGGTCAGACACTCACAACACCGCACCTATGCCGGAGAAGACGTACGAAACCGTCTTGCAAACACTGCCCGATACGTGGCATTTTAGCCTCGAGCCCACCCTTGACAACCGCTACGGTGATTTCGACAAGCCGGATTTTGCGGGTGCGCCGCCCGTGCAAACGTGGGCTTTTAGCCACAGCACCGGTGAAGACACCCCGGAGAAAACCGTGCAGGCGACCTTCGGCTGTTACGGCTTCTGGTTTGGTCCTGGGGTTAAGGCGAGACTGCCGGAACCAACTACAAGTATTGTCGTGCCGCTCGCTGAGGGTTGGCAAGAAGCAGTCTACTCGCTGGAGCGCGGTATCTACAAAGACGCCCTCCACGTCCCGACGCTCGGCCCCAAAGGACACGTGCCCGAGGAGTTTTTAGCCTTCGGCAGGGTTGCTGCGGGCGAAGGGGTGCAGTTTTGCACAGTGCTTCACCTCGAGCACGAGACGACGCTGCAGTTGGCGCTCGGCGCGGCGGCCTACAAACAGGTGTGGCTGAACGGTTCGGAGTTACCGGAAGATGCGGGCGGCTACCTGCAGCTCTACCCTGTCACGCTTAGAGCGGGGGCAAATCTGCTCGAGTTTCGCCTCGTCGCCCAAACCGACACCGAGTTGCGCGCCTACTACGCCCTGGTGAGAGACCCCGAAGCGTTTCGTCGTCCCGAGCGGCTGACGCTCTCCGGTTCGCAGCAAAAGGATTCACGCGTCGTTTTTTCGCACACTTTTGAGATACCATTTCTACCCTTGAGCTTGCGCGTTCAAGTCGCCGCCGACGCCGCCTGCGCCGTGCGCTTAAACGGGCTCGAGCTGGGGCGGCAGGGCGGTTTCGACCCCTACTACAGTCTGGCCCGCGTGCAACCTTACAGCACCGAGCAGGTGAACCAAGGCGCGAATACGCTCGAGGTCGAGCTTCAGGATACTGGCAGGCCTTTCTCCGTGCTGATAGATGGCCTCGTAAGCGCTGCCGATGGAACCACTCAGAGCTTCATCAGCAATGAGTCGTGGCACGTCAAGCGCGATGATGGGAAGGCGCAACCCGTCACGCTTGTTCGGCAACCGCTGGGCGACCCGGCGTTTGCCCTGCTATGGCGGCGACCGCCACCGCTTCCCGGTACGCTATGGTTGGAGGGCGAACCCGCCGACGAAACCGTTCTGCCGCTCGTTCCGGCTGTACAAGCAGGCCGCACTGCGCCCGAACGCTTCCGCTGGACGCTGCCGGTCGGTGCGACGCAGCTGCATCTCGCAGTCGCCGGAAAGGTTCGCCTTTGGGTGAACGGTGAAGCACTCTCCGGGGACGGTCCTAGTTTCATGCTCCCCAACGCCGAAAAATCTCACCGTACCGCGCTTCTGGAGGTCGTTCCCGAACGGGGGCGCACGGGTGGGAGCGTATTTACCGGCCCCATCACTTACGACATTTCAGGCGGCACCACCCGGCTCGGCGCGTGGGCTGAGCAGGGTTTAGAAACCTATTCGGGTGGCGTCCGTTATCGGCATACGTTCGTACTAGACACGTTACCGGACGGCCTGCTTATTCTCGACCTTGGACGGGTGCGCGGTACAGCGGAAGTGCAGCTTAACGCGCAGACCGCCGGGGTCCGTATCCTCTCGCCTTACCGCTTCGACCTTACGCCCCTCGCGACCGTCGGGGAAAACCAGCTCGAGGTCTTGGTACTCAACACTTTAGCTCCGTATCTAAATGCCGTCAGCCCTACCCATTACGTGCGTCCGGGTCAAGACGTTTCCGGACTCTTTGGCCCCATTAGCCTCCTGACCTATAAAGAAGGTCCCCGATGATCCGAATTGTCAACCCGACCTGTGAATACCGCACCAACCCTCTAGGTATCGATGTGACGCAGCCACGCCTGAGCTGGCAGTTGGGGACATCCCGGCAGGGTGCGCGGCAGACGGCTTACCAAGTTTTGGCCTCGAGCAGCCGCGAAACGCTCGAGGGAGGCAACGCCGAGCTATGGGACAGCGGCAAAATCGAGTCCGATAAATCGGTTCATGTACCTTATGGGGGCGACGCGCTCCGCTCACGCCAGCGGGTGTACTGGCGCGTGACGGTGTGGGACGAAACCGGCGCAGCGGCAGAGAGCGACATCAACTGGTTTGAAATGGGCCTGCTGTCCCGTGACGACTGGCAAGCCTCATGGGTCGGCGCAGCACTGACCGGCGGCGCACGCTCCTCTGTCCCCGTTCCTTTTTTACGCACATCTTTCGAGCTGCCCGTTGAGGTCGTGTCCGCTCGGCTTTACGTTACGGCGCTCGGACTGTATGAGTGTCGCATCAACGGTGTGCGTGTCGGCGAAGACATCTTTGCGCCGGGGTGGACGGACTATCAAAAGCGTGTGCGTTACCAGACCTACGACGTGACCGGACTGCTACATGAAGGCGAAAACGCGCTCGGAGCAATTTTGGGTGACGGCTGGGCGGTGGGGTTTATCGGTCTAGGGCAGCGCCAGCGTTACTACGACCAGCCTCGGCTGCTGGCGCAACTCGAGCTGACCTTTCCCGACGGACGGCGGCAGATTATCGTCAGCGACGAGAACTGGACGCACCAGTTCGGCCCCTTGATTGAAAGCGACATGTTTATGGGTGAAGCTTACGACGCACGGCTCGAGCTGCCGGGTTGGGACACGCCCGAATACGCCGAGGATGAGGCGCAGAGCTGGTTGCCCGTCCGGGTTTTTAGCGACCCTGGTATTCAGTTGAAGGCAACTAACGGGCCAGCCATCCGGAAGATTGAAGAGCTGAAACCTATTTCTAAACCTGTTGACGTGAGCGACTTTATCCGGCGGCGCTTTATCTTCGATTTGGGTCAAAACATGGTCGGTTGGGTTCGGTTTCAGGGCAGCGCACCTGCGGGTACGACGGTTGTCCTCCGCTTCGCTGAGGTTCTAAACCCCGAGGGCAGCCTCTACACCACTAACTTGCGCGACGCGCGCGCGACCGACGTGTACACCTTTAAGGGTGAGGGGGAGGAAGTCTGGGAACCGCGCTTTACCTTTCACGGCTTTCGCTACGTCGAGCTGACGGGCTACCCCGGCGAGGTGAACGCCGACACTCTTACCGGCGTCGTGCTGCACTCTGAGATGGCGCAGACCGGACACTTTGAATGCTCGAGCGACATTATCAACCAGCTCCAGCACAACATCCTCTGGGGTCAAAAGGGAAACTTCCTCGACGTACCAACCGATTGCCCGCAGCGCGATGAGCGCCTGGGCTGGACGGGAGACATTCAGGTCTTTGCGCGCACGGCGGCATTCAACATGCACGTCGCCGGGTTTATGACCAAATGGTTGCAGGACGTTGCCGACGCGCAGAGTGACGCGGGGGCCGTCCCGCCGGTCGTCCCGTCGGTGATGGGAGGTTTCGACGACGGTGGGCCTGCCTGGGCCGATGCCGCCGTCATCTGTCCCTGGACGATTTACCTCTGCTACGGCGACACGCGTGTTTTGGAAGAAAACTACGCGGTTATGACCCGCTTTATGGACTTTTTACGGGATACCAGTCCCGGCTTGGTGCGTTGCGCCCCCGATTATGAGGGCTGGCAGGGGTTTGGCGACTGGTTATCTATCAATGCCGACACGCCCCGCGACCTCATCGGGACAGCTCTTTACGCCTATGACACGTACCTTATGGGGGACATCGCCGAGGTTCTAGGACGTGCCGACGACGCCCAAAAGTACCGCGCCCTTTACGGCGAGATAAAAGACGTGTTTCAGGCGCGCTTTCTCAAGGGGGGAAGCCAGACGGACGCGGCGAAAGCCTCGAGACCCGACCTCAGCCAAGCCGACGCCATCTCACGGGGGAACCTCGAGGTCATCGACTACGGCCCGGTCAGCTCAGAAGTCTTCGACACAGAGCTATTCACCCCGACGCAGACCGCTTACGTGCTGGCGCTCCACTTCGGCCTCTTGCCGGACGCCCTGCAACCTCTCGCCGCTGACGAACTCGTCGCCGACATCGAACGCCGTGACCTGCACCTGTCAACCGGCTTTGTCGGCGCACCGTACCTGCCGCATGTGCTGAGCGCCCACGGCAAAACGGAGACGGCTTTTAAGCTTTTGGCGCAGACGACCTGGCCCTCGTGGGTTTACTCCGTCACGCAGGGTGCGACGACCATCTGGGAGCGCTGGGACGGCTGGACGGAGGAGCGCGGGTTTCAGGATGCGGGCATGAACTCGTTTAACCACTACGCTTACGGTTCTATCGGGGCGTGGCTTTACCAGACTGTGGCGGGGCTCGAGCCCGCTCTACCCAGTTACAAACATATTTTGGTTAAGCCTCAACCGGGGGGTGGTTTGACCTGGGCTCGAGCCTCATTCGCTTCTCCCTATGGGCAAATTGCGGTGTCGTGGCGTTTAGAGGCTGAGATGCTGCAGCTCGAGGTCACAGTTCCACCGAACACCACAGCGACGCTCATACTCCCTGAGGGTTACAGGTTTGTAGAGGGAAAGAGGGCAGAACTCGAGGCTGGAAACCAAACTTTTGTCGCCCATCAAGAGTCTGAGTTCTTCTGACATCTACCTCAAGCAGATGCGTGTAGGAGCAAGATTGAGGGACTTAAGAAGTTGTAGATAAGCTGGCAGATATCCGTATATTGAAGAAAGGCGAGGTGTTGCCCAGCAAATATGAGCTTTAGAGCCGACAGATGAACTGCCCACCTCGCTTACTACGCCACAGTTGCCTGATGTGAAGAAGCTAGTCAGCTACACTTTACTGTGTGAAACAGGCAATCCAGTCTCTAATCGCTTTAGGTAAATACATCTTGTTAAGACGTTCGTAAACCGTCCGCTAAAGCTGATTGTCGGACAGGATAATTTCTTTGGAGGTGCAGATGGGCGTATAGCAAATAGGCGCGCGCCAACCGTAAATTTTTGACCTACTTGTACAGGTTGTTTACAGGTTACGCTGCGAGACGCCATAACACCATACGGTATACAATGAAAACTAAAGCGTTAAGAACTCTATCCCTGACGGTCTTTCAAAACGGGACGAAACAGCGTAATACGCTGCGAAATACAAGTTGCCTTTTTTGCAAGCAGGGGGTCATCAGTTCAAATCTGATAGGCTCCACCACTAGAAACACCGTGCAGCACGCAAAAAAGAAGCCCCGCCAAGTGCGGGGCCGTTGTTTTACGGAATAGTTTGCACCTTATTTTGCACCTACAGGGTTCAGTTTGCCGTGTCAGGGTCGCCTTTGGGAAGCATATCCAAGAGGCTCACCGCTGCCCCTCTTCTATCGTCGTCAAACAGGTGTGTGTAGAGCCGAGTCGTAAAGGCGGGGTCGGTGTGGCCTATCTGGTCGGCTATCAGCTTAGCGTCTTGTCCTAACTTGCGCCGCATGGAAACGTTGAGGTGTCTAAGGTCATGTAAGCGGACGTGCGGCAAAAGCTTACCGCTCTCGAGCCCCTTTACCGTAGCCCCGTCACCCGCTTCCCTTGCGGCTGTCAGCCACGCGGCGCGGGCGCTGTCTTGTAAGGCGCACCAGGTGCCGCTCGAGGTTCCGAGGGTAGAGCAGCGTGCCGGTCTCTGAAGGAAGTACGAAATCGTTAGCGACCGCGGTTAGCTCGAGCGTCTTATCACGCTGCTGATACACGTTGACACGCTCAGGCCACGCCGGGGCGGGCACGTTCGGCTACTGTCAGCGACCGGTGCATCTCTAGGGCGTCAAGTACATCTGGGGTAACAGGGATAGTCCGCTGACCTTTATGTGTCTTAGGGGCGCTCAGCACAAGCTTGTCAGCGACCGGCACGAGTGTTTGCCGCACCTTAAGAGCGTCGCCCTCGAGGTCTCGTCAGCGTAGCCCCAAAAACTCACCCGCCTCATCCCGGTAGACAAAGCAAGGTAGACAGGGCAAAAAGGCGGTGAGGTCTAGCGACCGCTAAGAACCGGATAACCTCTTCAGGCGACCATAAGACTATCTCCTTAGTCGTCTCCTTCAGCGGGTCTACTGCCTCAACCGGGTTGCGGTTAAGCAGCTCCCAACGAATCGCCTGTTTAAGTGCGCTAAAAAGCACTGTCCGGCTCATCGGGTAAGGAGACGGCATCACTGCCGCCCCCTCCCCTCAGAACCGGACGTGCCTCTCTCAAGGCATCCGGCTCAAGCAGAAAATGAAGCATCAAAGGAGTAATTCTCTCGTAGCTCGGGGAAGATTATCTTTCACCGAGCCGTGGACTTGTTGGTGACAGGTTAGATGCAGTATCCGCTGTTTTGCAAAGTCATGCCGTGCTAAATTCTTTTGGTCAGTAATCAAGTGATGACGATGCAGTGGCTCACCGTTATTCAGCGAACCAAAACACACGGGGCAGATAAAGTCGTGTTGCTTAGCCACCTCATAGTGAAGACCTGAGAGACCGGAGTACTTTCGACTTCTCTTTGCCCAATAGTTTTTCTGCAAGGCGTCATCGGGTGCAGCAAGGTTGAATACCAACCGATGCCGCGTGATTTTGAACCAAGCGAGCTTCGCCAGATAAGTGTTGCCGTCGGGGTCGCCAAAGACCCACCGAGCTTTTCTTAAGTGATGATGCTGCCCAAAGTATTTAGCTACGCGCCAGCCAACCGATTTTGTCGGGTGTTGCCATCTTATCCACTTGACCAGCTTTTGGAAGAGCCAAGAGTCAAGCGAGGCAAACACCTTTGCTGACGAAACGGGTTGAAAATAACGCGCCCAACCACGTAAAACGGGGTTGAGATGGTGGATGAGCACCTGAGCATTGTGCCCCCTTAAGCGCACAAACATCTCGGTAAGCTTTTTCTTGAACCTTGCGATTGAAGCGTTGCTGGGTTTGACAAGCCCGACGACCTTTTCTGGGTTATCTCTCCGCTGATAAAGCCGGAAATTACACCCAAGAAAGTCAAAACCTCCCGTGAGATGCCTGATCTGGGTTTTAGCCTCGTTGAACACGAGTCCCCGATCTGCAAACCACGTTCTCAGCTTTGTGCGAGCTTGTTCTGCTTCCTCACGAGTCTTGCAGAAAACGATAAAGTCGTCTGCATATCTCACGAGACCATAGCGGTTCTTACTGGATGTCTGACCATTGGCATAACGAGCAATACCAAGGGTCGTTTCCATGCCGTGAAACGCTATGTTAGCCAGCAAGGGACTAATAACACCTCCCTGCGGAGTACCCGCAGGCGTATCGTGCTTGACGGTACCGTCCATGAAGCCTGCCTTTAGCCACTGTTTAATCAGTTCCTTGGCGGGAAACTGACCGATGGCCTGCAACAGGTGGGTATGGTCGATATTGTCAAATGCCCCTTGGATGTCTGCATCCAGTATCCACTGCTTAGTAGCGCGTGCCCTGCAATAGCTATAGGTCATACTCAGGGCGTCGTGGGTACTTCGCCCTGGTCTAAAACCGTAGCTACTTGGCTCAAAGCGAGCCTCCCACTCAGGTTCCAACGCATTTTTGACGCGTGCTTGATGAGCCCGGTCGCCAATGGTTGGTATCCCAAGCGGGCGTTTAGCACCACTTTGCTTCGGGATATAAATCCTGCGCGCAGGTTTGACATGCCAAGGTTGGGACTCTAGCAATTTGTCTACTAGAGCGGCCTTGGCTTTCGAGGTTAAGGCAACCTCTTTATCCACCCCTGCGGTTTTTCCACCCGCATTGTCCACAGTGACGCGACGGACGCTAACAACAGTGTTGGCGTAACTCCGTAGCATCAGCTTTTGGAGAGAACGAACCTTTTTAAGGTTCCCTTCCTTTGATGCCCTAAAGATTCTCTGTCTCAAGTTGCGTACCTGCCGATTGGCGCTACGCCAGTCAATGACCTGCCAATCGGTCGGGCTTTTGGTTCCGTTTGCTAAGCTTGGCGCTTGCATCTAACTTGCACCTCAATTCGCAACTTTCACGTTGGTCTTTAGGATTTCCACCAGTCCCGCGTCAGCTCCCTTTCAGGATGGGTATGCCCGTCATACGGCCCTATCCGGTGGGTTATGAATTCCCCGTGCCTTTCGGCTACCGGCTTTCGCTTTTCGGGACTTCTTGTTCCCGCTGGAGGGTTGTGCCTCGCTTGCGCTTGGCCTACCACTTGTGTGGACTCCATCGGGGTTTCCACGTTCCGCACGTAAGAGATGTGATCGGTTGCGGATGCCTTTTGTACCCCGGGTTCTTGGTGCCCTTGCATGAGCGCTATGCACCCATGACGCCGCGCAGCTTGAACACAGAGCTACGCCTTGAACCATGATCGTTTTGCTGTCGTCCAGCGATCTTTCTACCTTACGAGGCTTACAAAGGTTCACTTTCGTTCATCCTTCCGATCTTCTCCTTGCCTGTGGCCTTTTGACGACTAACGGCTCTTGGGCTTTCATTCGGGCTTCGCACCCTGTCGTTACCAACAACGCACGCCGAATGTGGAGATAGGCTTCAGGCACTCGCCTAGTTCAACCCTATGAGGGTTGAACACTCTTACTGTGCGACTTCGTGTCGCACATGTTCGCGGTACATGTCCCGGAAACAGACGCGATACTCGAGACCATCTCTTGCACGTCGAGTGGGGTAAGCCGGTCTAGTTTCTTACGTCCGATACTTGGAATGATGTGTTTGACGACGGCGTGCTGATGGGCTTCAGCGGTGCGTGGTTTGACCTGCCCCTGTTTATGCTCGAGCCATCTTTCCGGTAGTCCCCTACCGTCAGCTTGGTATCGGTATAGGTGCCGTTTGAAAGCCGCTGCTTTATCTCTGTTACTTTAGCCAGCACTTCACCCTGCGTTTTGCCCGGTACCCACCTAAACTTTTGCTTACCTTCATTGTTATAACCGACTGCGACCTTGCCTCGCCACGTACCATCGGGCCGTTCAAAGATAGAGCCCTCACCCTTACCGCGTCTCGTGCTACGTCTGCGTGCCACCTTTACCCTTTTCCTAACCTTTTGCTCGCTACTCGGTACACGTCTTTCTTATCGCCTTCTTTGCGGATACCCACCACCACGACTGTCACCACACCCTCGAGACTCGCTATCTGATACACCACTCGGTAACGTTGCCCTGCGGCCCTCACAACCCGGTAATCGCCTAAGTCTTTGCCTAGCGCCTTGCCTTGCTTGTCGGGTTCGGTGTCGAGGTCGAGAGCTTTACGAATGACCGCGTTCCGGGTTCGCACGTCGGTAATCGCCTCCAAGTTACGATCTACCTCATCGGTAAAGATGACCTCATAGGTCAACGCTTGACGCCGTATTTAGCGGCGATGTCCGCAGCCGGAATAAGCTTTACTTCACCCCGCTCAAAGCGTTCTATACGTTCCCGAATGTCTGAAGGGACTTCATCCGGAAACTCGTATTCATCATCTTCACGCTCGAGTACGTCGCCCAGCTCTGCCCGCTCACCTGTCAATTTGTCGAGGGCATCTAAAACAGTCTGAAGCGTATCTAAGCTGATACGTTGCGCCTCACCTCGTGCCAGCGGATAAACAGTATTCACACTCAGCCCGGTAGCTTTGGCAAGCTGATAGGGCGTCACCTCATGGCGGTTTAAGTAGTCTTTCAAAACCCATTTCACACACGTAGCTTAGCATATACTTTGTTACATCGTACCTGTCGCATTATTAGCAGGTATATGCTATTATAAGGGCAGTTAGAGGCAGACCCTCGAAAAGTACAGCCCCTAGCTAGAAACGGAGTTCTACATAAACCATACTATTACCCTTCACAAGCAAGACGGCGCAAGTTACCGCACCCCCGTTAAGGCGTATAACCTCGAGCGCAACGGTGTGACGGTCGGCACGCTTCAGACTTGGGGCACCGTCTGGGAGGTTTTAGACGTTATCTTGATGTCTGCGGCATTGAGGGCGATATTGAACACAACGGGCTGCATCTGTGTTACGAGCACTGGGCTGTAGCAGATCGGCTCGAGAAGCTCACAGCCGCGCAAACAGACAGCGCCGTAAACCTTAACGGCTTTCGTTCTCACGGGCCGCGAGACGACTACGAAGGCGGGCATAAACGCCCCTTTGCCGTCGTCCCGGATAACAGCCTCGAGCACGTTTCTAGGGATGTAACCGTCACATTTGACGAGGTGTCGTTCTGGGCTGTCGAGCACCTTTTTCACCGCGTCCATACTGAGCTGGGCAAGCCTGACCTAGTGCTCCATCAACCGCTTACATCAGGGTAGAGCCTCTTGAGCTTGAAACGGGCGTTCGGGGTTGTGAATTGCCAGTCGATGGTCACAGCACGCTCGCGGCGGTTTTCGAGCCAGCTTTTCACCACCTGCTCCAAACGTTGTTTATCTCCAGGTCGCTCGCCTAGAGCTTGGCGTTCTAACACCGACCACTCCGACGCTTGGACGTTTACCCAAGAACCATGCTTGGGCGTGAAATGAAACTCGAAGTGCTTGGCAAGACGATGCGCCTCGTGAGGCTCGAGGGCTTCATATAAAGAGGCTTTCTTGTGGGCGTTGAGATTGTCCTGCACGATGACGATGATTTGGGTTTCGGGAAAAGCTTCTGAAACGCGCTTCAAGGCGTGCGCGTAGTCAACAGCCGTGCGGCGCTCGGTGACCCACACCCAAACGCTTGCTTGTTAACGGTTCGGTCCAGCCGAACAAGTTGGCTGTGCCATGCCGCTCGTATCTGAATCCACCCGCTTGACCCTGCCCGGTTTTGGAGGTACCAAGATCAAGATATCACCAACAAGCTGACAAGGCTTCTCATCAAAACCGATAACCGGATGTCTCTCATCGAGGGGCCGCTCGTACACGTCTAGCACCTCTTCCACCGCATAGACAAAAGCAGCACTCTTCTCAGGCGGGATGTGCCACTGCTTCTTCAGGTGAGGCCGGAGCGCAGTTTTTTAGAACTTGACGTACCTTCTCCCGCGAGATGCTCTCTCCCAGCTCGAGCTTGACCACGCGTAAGGACAGGGTCCAGACGGGTTCTTTGTTGGGCGTGTCCGAACAAGCTAGAGCGATGATATGCGCTTCAACCCGACCACCGACCTTTACTGGGACGCCTTTGTCCTTACGGGTTTTGCGTTCGACCGTACACTGTACGCCCTCCTCCAGATAGCGTCTGCGGTGTTGTAGACCGTCGCTTCGCTAGCGAAAGCAGTATGCAATAGACCTAAAGGACGAATTAAGAAACGGCTGTACTTGGCAAGACTTGTCCGGTGATTTTCCCCCGCAGGTTAGGGTCACTAGACCCTTCGGCTAGAGCCGACGACCTAGGCAGAGCGTGTACTACCACTTTGCCAAGTGGCGAGACGAAGGCTTGTGGCGCAAGCTCAATAAGCACTTGCGGCGCAAGTTAAGAAAGCGACTTAGACGGGATGAAGAACCGAGCGCCGGGAACTAGGCCCGCTAGGTGCGCGGAGGCACTCCCTAGGGTCGCCGGGCTTTGCCCGTTCTAGGGTGCGCCAGATAAAGAAGGGGGCGAGAGGCACAAGCACTTGGCTACAGTCGTGGCGGCGTCTTGGACAAGATGGTACCTCCTGGGCCTGTCCGCTTCAGCAGCAAAATCCACGTCACCGTAGACGCTCTGGGCAACCCCTTACGTCTGCTCCTTAGTGCTGGACAAGCGCACCGCCCTACGCGACAGCGTTACTAGCAGGCTACGAGGTTGACTACGTGTTAGGTGACAAAGCCTATGATGCTGAACCTATCCTCACGACGATTGCTGAAATGCAGGCGCAAGTAGTCATCCCGCCTAAATCAAACCGCAAAGAGCAACGCGACTACGATGACGGGCTTTACCAAGAACGTCACCTCGTAGAATGCTTTTTCAACAAGCTTAAACAGTATAGACGCTGTTTTTCTCGCTTCGACAAGCTCGCCGTAACGACCTCAGCTTCTTACACTTCGCCGCCGCTCTCATCTGGCTTAGGTGAAATGTCAACAAGCTTAGCAAATATTACAGATAAGGCAAACGCGCGGCGGTCTGCGCGATGGCGTCGTCAGCTTCCAAAAGTTCGGCAATGGGGTCCCAACGTCCGGCTAACAGGGCGTCTTGGGCGCTCTCGCGGATGGTCACTTCAAACGCTTTATCGCCGACGGTCAAGGTGCCGAGCGCCACGTCTAAGGTCACTTCGGTGTTGGGGTCGGCGTCTATGGTGGCCGCCATCTCTGCAAGCTGCTCAGCGGTCGCTTCAGCGCAGGGTATCCCCAGCGTGGTGCTGTTGCCGAAGAAAATCTCGGCGAAACTTTCCGCAATTACCGCGCGGATGCCGTAGCGGTACATCGCCTGCGGCGCGTGCTCGCGGGACGAACCACAGCCAAAGTTCTCACCCGATAAGAGGATGCTGGCCCCGGCAAAACGCGGGTCGTTTAAGGGGTGAGCTTTTTCGCCTCCGTCCTCGCCAAACCGCACGTCGTAAAACATGTACTGCCCCAGGTCGTCAAAGGTCACGCACTTCATAAACCGCGCCGGGATGATGCGGTCGGTATCAATGTCGTCGCCGGGGACGACAACGCCGCGTCCGGTTACTGAGGTGATTTTTTCTAAAGCCATCGTGATGCTCCTTTTCTATGTACGTTTTTATGCACATTTTGCGCAGACCATAAGACCGGTAGACCAGTCCAAACGGGTAGCGAGGAAGTCGGCTCGAGCCCCTAACACCTCCATCAGTGTCCGCTGACCTTGCCAGACAGTAAGCAAGTAACTATCCATATCTACGAGCTCAGCTTCATCCGTCCAACCGAGGTTCATATCATCCACCACATAAAACCCGCCCGGCACAACTAAATCTAAAGCTAGTTCAGGGTGGTTGATTTTTCCGGGTTTGGTATCGGCGAAGATAAAGTCGAACAGGGTAGAGGTGTGGCGGAGGTACTCGAGTCCGTCTCCCACCCAAAAGCTGATCCGTGGGTCGTGGCCCAAATATTTGCGAGCTACGTCAACCTGCTCGGCGTTTTGTTCAACGGTTATAAGGCTCGAGGCTTTGTCCATCCCCCGTAAAAGCCACGCGCTCCCCGCGCCGACACCCGTCCCGAGTTCTAAAAACCGGCCGCCGGGTTTGCTCGCCGCGAGTGTTGCCAAAAAGCCACCCGTGAGGTCATCTGAGCTTTGGGTAAAACCCAACTCTTGAGCGGCCTCACGAATTGCCCCGGTCATCTTAAGCAGAAACCGTTGACGCGTCGGTTTTGAACACGTCTCTCGCGTCGCTCACTCTGCCCGTGACCGCTGCCGCCATCACCATCACCGGACTCATCAGTACGGTGCGGCCCGTGACGCTGCCCTGTCGCCCCTTAAAATTGCGGTTCGAGGACGACGCGCAGAGTTGGTCGCCGACGAGCTTGTCGGGGTTCATCGCCAGACACATGCTGCAGCCCGCGTCGCGCCACTCGAAGCCCGCGTCACGAAAAACCTGATCAATCCCGAGTTCTTCGCACTGATATTTAACGATTTGCGAGCCCGGTACGGCGATGGCTTTTACATCGGGTGAAACCTGATGCCCTTTGAGATATTTGGCCGCTTCGGTAAAGTCCGACATCCGCCCGTTTGTACACGACCCGAAAAAAGCCACGTCAATCTTGGTTCCGGCAATCGGGGCACCGGGGGTCAGCTTCATGTGCTCCAACGCCTCGGCAATATTGGCTTTTTCACCCTCGGGCGCGTCCTCGACAGTTGGAATAGTTTCACCGATAAAGATGGCTTGTCCCGGATTGATACCCCACGTGACCGTCGGCGCGATGTCTTCGGCGCGGATGTTTACGGTGTCGTCGTAGCTGCAGCCTTCGTCCGAAGCGAGCGCCAGCCAGCGTTCACCTGCTGCTGCCCACTCACTCTCTTTCGGCGCGTAAGGACGGCCCTCGATATAGTCCACCGTCGTCTGATCAGGGTTGACATACCCGCACCGTGCGCCGCCTTCGATACTCATATTACAGACCGTCATCCGCTCTTCCATGCTCATGGTGTCAAACACGCTGCCGCCGTACTCGTAGGCGTAACCGATGCCGCCCTTGACGCCGAGGGTACGGATAATATGCAAAATCACGTCTTTGGCGTAAACCCCCGGCCCGAGCTTGCCGTCTACATTGATCCGCCGCACTTTGGGTTTGCTCATCGTGATGGTCTGGGTCGCCAGTACGTCGCGGACCTGCGAGGTGCCAATCCCAAAGGCGATGGCCCCGAACGCGCCGTGCGTCGAAGTGTGCGAGTCGCCGCACGCGACCGTCATCCCCGGTTGGGTGATGCCTTGTTCCGGCCCGACCATATGAACGATGCCCTGTTTGCCGCTCCCCGTGTCGAACATCGTCACGCCGAACTCGGCGCAGTTTTTGCGCAGTTCGCGGATCATCTCGTCGGCCAAGGGGTCGGCGAAAGGCTCTTCACGTGTATCGGTCGGGACGATGTGGTCTACGGTGGCAAAGGTGCGTTCGGGATGGCGCACTTTGAGGTTCAGGTCACGGAGCATCCCAAAAGCCTGCGGGCTGGTTACTTCGTGAATCAAGTGGGTACCGATAAACAGCTGGGTTTGACCGTTGCCTAAGGTTTTAACGGCGTGGGCGTGCCAGACCTTTTCAAACAGGTTTTGGGGGTGCGGCTCGGATGACATAAGTTCCTCTCTGATTCCTATTCGCGGACAAAACGAAAAAACCCTCGGATTTCCCGAGGGCGCTTTGGGCTAGGCGCGTAACTTACGCAGCAGCGACCTCGAGCCAACAGGCTAGACCGACTAGGCTTAGGGCTAGCTGTGTAGAAGGCGCGGCTGTTGACATCTAGGGCTGAGTATACGTGCTCTCTAAAGGACCTGTCAACGTAAAGCTCACACCTTATGTCGGAACCAAAGCCGGACGGTTTACAGCGTCCGGCCGGTTGTGAGTAACCGCTAAAAGCTAGCTGGGTTTTTGCTTGTTCGACTCGTTTTTAGCGGTTTCTTTAGCGTCGTCGGCAACCTTTTTGGCGGCGTCTTTACCTTCTTCTACTATATTTTTGCCCTCGGTTTTTACGTCGTCGGCGACTTGGCTAAACTCTTGCTTGGCGGTTTCTTTAGCGTCGTCAAAGGTTTTTTGGGCTACGTGACGGGCGCGTTCGGCGGCGTCTTTGGCTTGGTCAGCTAAGTGATCGCGGGCGTCGCCCATCAGCTTGTCTTCTTGGCGGGTACCGGGGAGTGAGAGCCCGATCAGCGCACCTAAAATCGCGGTGATCAGTCCGGCGACGAGCGGTTGGGACTCGATAAACCCGGCGAGACCGCGTTCGGCTTCTCTGGTCTTCGCTTTCGTCTGACTGGCGGCGCTGCTTGCGCGGTCACGCAGGTCATTGCCCTCGTCTTGCAGCCAGCTCCCAGCGCTCGAGCTACCCGTACTGGAACCGCCCGTGCTGGAACCGCTCCCACTCGTCCCGGCGTTGTCGTAAGCGCCGTAATCGTACCCTTGTCCGGAAAGCCCGCGCGTCTGATAGTCAGACTGATAGCTGGACTGTGTGTCGCCGTAACCGGGGCGCACATAACCCGTGTAGTCGCCCTCGCCGTAACCGTAACGGGTGCCGTAGCCGGTATAGCCTTCATCGTCGTCGTCGCCAGCACGTCTGATACCGACGCCGCCCCCGGCGACGAGTAGGAGTACACCTGCGCTCAGGAGCGCCGTCGGCAAAGGGTGACGGCGGACCATATCGAAAAAGCTCGTCCCGGCCTCTTGTGCCCGCTGGGTTACGTTGTCGGTTACTTCGTGTACGGTGTCCATAATGACCTCCTGTGCGCCTCTAAGCGTCTGCTCAGTCTGCGTTTTGAATGTGTTGCGGTAGCGTTCAGGGCTCAGTTTGTCGGCTAGGGCCTCGATGTCTCGTCCGAGGCTCTGCCGGGTGCGGGCAACGTCGTCCTCGAGCCGCCCTACCTCAACTTTATTGTCTTGGCTCATCCGACTTTCTCCCGGACCATCGCTACGTCATCTTTAAGCGTTTGTGCGGTGCGTTCAGGGATCAGTTTAAGTTTGCGCATCCGGTTGACGCCGATTAAGGCGAACACCGCGCCCAAGATTAAAAAGACGACGCCGACAATTAAAGCCGCCGCCCAGTGCGGCATTACGAGAGCGAGCGCCAAAACGATCGACGTTAAAACGGCGATCAGGCCCACCGACGCTAAAATACCGCCGACCGCCAGCACGACCACACCGACTACTGCCTGCGCCAAAGCTCCTTGAAACTCTTTTTTAGCGAGCGCCACCTCTTGTTGGATCAAAAGCCCGATGTCGCTCATCAATCCGGAAAAAAGGGTGCTAAACGAGCGGTTCTCGCCGGGGGCGTCTCCTGCCGAGGTTTCACCTATCATCGTTCACCTGCCATCGTTCGCTCATCACAGATCACCTGTCACCTTGCGCCGCCCCTAACGGTTCTGTGTGTCTGAATGGGAACCACTCGAGCGTAAAAACCGGGCGGCAAAGAGACCTACCACGAGCGCACCGCCGACAAACAGACCGGGCCGCTGCCGCGCAAAGCTTTCGGCGTCTCCTAACATGTCGCGCAGGTCTTTGCCCTCGAGGTAGCCCGACACCTTCTCAACCTGGTCGGCGATACGCTCGGTATACCCGGCCAAGTCACCTTGGTCTTCTTCACGGAGCTGTTCGCCGGTTTTGCGAAACGCCTCTGCGACGCTGCTAACTTGCGAGGCAACCTGTCCCTTACCCTGCTTAAAGCCTTTTTCAGCCTCTGCTTGGGCGCGCCGCCGCGCATGTTGAGCTTGTGACTTCACCTGATCTTTGACGTCCCCGGCGCGGTCTTTGACCTCTTGGGTGGCGTCTTGCGCCTGCTCCTTGACCTCTTTTGCAGCGGCATCTGCCTGCTGCTGAGCGTCTTTGGCTCCCTGCTCGGCTTTTTGCGACGCCTGTTTCGCCGCGTCCTCGGCTTTTTCCGTGGCTTTCTCGGGACTGCTTTTATCGCCCTGCTGTTTTTGGTCTGACATTATGCTCCGTTCCCGCACCCTTGTGGGCTGCTTGTCACCGTACAAAAGCCCGGTGGTGAAGTTTTCTCGGCTGGTTCTGTCCGGCTGCTACTGCCACGCCTCCCTAATTGTGTTGAACCATACTACCCCGTGAAAGTACCTGTTCTTACAAATTTCCGCAAAAGTCGGCGTGATTGGGGCGTTTTGCCTTCATACTCATCCCAGCGGGCAGCTGTCAGAAGTTGCGTAAAGGGTGCTTTTACCAAAATGAAAGTCGCGCTTGGCGCGTCTTCTTTAAGGCGTCTTTCTCGAGACGGCAGGTGGTAGATGCAAAGCTTTTACAGCTCGGCGTTGTTGGCGTGGCCCAAAACCCGGCCCGGTGACCAGGCTCGAGGGCAAACCCAGCGTAAACCAGTGTAAAGACCCGAGGTAAAAACCTAGCGTAAAGACCTAGCGTAAAAACCTAGACAAAGCCGCCGCCTAGCCGCGCCCCCCACGGCCAAAGGTTGTCTGCGTCGGCAACGGCGCAGGAGCTTGGCGCATGGCTCCGCCAGCTTGGGACGCTGCGCCGGACACGCCGCCCGTACTGACCAAGCGGGCAAACTCTTTGGCGTCAACGGCCCGAGAAATCCCCGTTTCATACGAAATGGTGCGTTTAAGGTGCAGCTCGGCTAAACACGCGTCCATCGTCTGCATCCCGTGTTGCCCACCCATCTGAATAGCGGACAAGATCTGATAGGTTTTCCCCTCACGGATGAGGTTGCGAACGGCGGGCGTAGCGAGCAAAAACTCGTAGGCTAGGGCGCGGCCACCGCCCTGTTTGGGAACGAGCTGCTGCGTCAAAATCGCCTGCAAGTTGTTCGCGAGCTGGACCCGGACCTGCGCCTGTTGCGCCTCGGGAAATACGTCAATGATGCGGTCAACGGCTTCGGGTGCGGAGTTGGTGTGCAGCGTGCCCATGACCAGGTGGCCGGTTTCAGCGGCGGTTACGGCCGCGCCGATGGTTTCAAAGTCGCGCATCTCGCCGACTAAAATCACGTCCGGGGCCTGCCGCAGCACTGCCCGGAGCGCCCGCTCAAAACTTTTGGTGTCGTCGCCGAGTTCGCGCTGATTGATAATCGAGCGTTTATGCGTATGAAAAAACTCGATGGGGTCTTCGATGGTCATGATGTGTTTGTGCGTTTCAGCATTGACCATATCGAGCATCGCCGCGAGCGTGGTAGATTTACCCGATCCGGTCGGGCCGGTGACGAGCACCAAACCTCGAGGCGCTTTGGCCACGTCGCCGACGATGCCGGGCAAGCCCATCTTGTCAAATCCTAAAATCTCACTGGGAATCGTGCGCAGCACGCCGCCGATCGAGCCGCGCTGAAAAAATGCGTTGACGCGGAAGCGGCCGTGCCCGGTTAGGGAAAATGAAAAGTCGAGTTCGCGGTGCTCTTCAAAGTCGCGCTGCTTTTTTTCGTCCATCATGGTGTATAAGAGGCGGCGGGTGTCGCTCGCGCCCAGCACGTCTAACTCGGTCGGTTGCCACTCGCCGTCGAGCCGGAGCATCGGCGGCAAGCCGACGGTGACGATTAGGTCCGAAGCGCGGCGTTCGCTGGTCAACTTTAACAGGTCGACGATGTCGGTTTGCATAACGTTCTCCTTTTTTAGGTACCGCTTGGTGACGCACTTAACGAAAATTCAGCTGCGTCAGACGGTGCTGCCGGGCTTCATAAAACTGTTAGTCGGTCGTTTTTGCCAACACTTCTTCCAAGGTCGTCAACCCTGAAAACGCCTTAAACACCCCGTCGTCGCGGAGCGTTTTCATCCCACCTTGAACGGCGATCTCTTTAATATCAGTTGACGATTTGCCCTGCACGATCGCTGTTTCAACCCCGTCTGCGACGCTTAGGAGTTCGTGAATGGCGGCGCGGCCGTTGTAGCCGGTGCCGTTACACTTGTCGCAGCCGACGCCGCGAAAAAGACTCGCGCCCGCGAGCTGCTTTTCGTCCAGGTCTAAGCGCCGTAAAATGTCGGGGTCGGGCGTATAGGCGACGCGGCACTCGTTACAGACTCGGCGAACGAGGCGCTGCGCGAGGACGCCGAGCAGCGACGCGGAGATATTAAACGGTTCAACACCCATCTCCTCCAAACGGGTCACGGCCCCGGCGGAGTCGTTCGTGTGCAAGGTGGCGATGACCAGGTGGCCGGTCAGGGCCGCTTCGACCGCGATTTTGGCGGTTTCGGTGTCACGAATCTCACCGATCATAATGACGTCGGGGTCTTGGCGTAAAAACGAGCGTAGGGCGCTCGCAAAGGTCAGACCCGCTTTGACGTTCACCTGCGTCTGGTTGATGCCCGGAATCTCATATTCTACCGGGTCTTCCACGGTTGTCACGTTCACGTCCGGCGTAGCGATACGTTTCAAGATCGAAAAGGTGGTAAACGACTTGCCTGAACCGGTGGGGCCGGTGATGAGAAAAATCCCGTAGGGTTTTTGGATGGTGTCGGTAAAGCGCTCGAGGTTATAGTCGGCAAACCCGAGCTGCTCGATTTCCGGGATCGAGGTCGCTTTTTTTAAGATACGCATCACGGCCTTTTCGCCGTAAACCGTCGGCAGGGTTGACAACCGCAGGTCAACCTCCATGTTTTTGTCCTTAAACCGCACGCGGCCGTCTTGGGGCAATCGGCGTTCAGCGATATTTAAGCGGCCCATGATCTTGATGCGCGCTGACATCGCGCCCGCGACGCCTTTGGGCATCGTCATGTATTCGCGGAGCGCACCGTCTTTACGGACCCTTACGACTACTTTATCGGGGCGTGGTTCGATGTGAATATCCGAAATATCGTTTAACACCGACTCGCGGATGATGTTGTTGACCACCTTGACGAGCGCCGTGTCGTCTAAGTTCGAGTCGTCGCTGATCTCTTCTTTATCGCCGATCTCTTCTAACGCGGCCTTAGCCAGGTCTTCCATCGAATCGCCGGAGCGGTAGTAGCGGTTGATCAGCCGAATGAGCGTCTCTTCGGTGGCCACCGCCGGACGGATCTCACGGCCGGTAATCAGCCGAATGTCGTCGAGTGCGAAGATGTGGCGAGGGTCTTTCATGGCCAGCACGACGGCGCTGCCCTCGAGTCGTAGCGGCATCACGTTGTAGCGGCGAATCGTGCCTTCAGGGACGAGCGTCACGACAAACGGGTCAACCGGGACGTTCTCTTCGACAAACTCGTACCCGAGCTGCATGGCGAGGCTGCGGGCGAGCATTTCGGGGCTGATTTTGCCCGATTGGACGAGCGTATCTTCTAACCGGCCACCCCCGATACGCTGCTTTGACAGCGCATTTTGCACGTCTTCACGCGTCACGTAGCCGAGGTCTACCAAGATTTCGCCGAGCGGTTTGACGCGGCCGAGTTTGTTTTGTTTAGCTAACGCCTCGCGGAGCTGTTCGCGGCGGAGTTTGTTACTTGCCATCAGCGTTTCACCCAAACGGCCCTTGTCGGCGTCGTAAAGCCGTTCGGTCAGCCGCTGCACCTGGCTTTCGGGCGCAACGACAAAGGTCACCGGACGTGGGATAATTTCGGCGACTTCGGTACCTTTACGCGGGTCGGCTAAAGCGACGACCAGCACGCCGTCATCTTCTCTAAAGGGCACGGCGCGGTACTGCAGGGCGTCTACGCGCAGGAGGCTCGAGGCGATCTTTTCGCTGACCTTAAGGCCCTCGAGCTTAGCGACAAACGGGAGTTCGGCCTGCTCCGCCAACAGTTCGGCGAGCTGAACTTCGCTTAAAAACCCCTGCTCGAGCAAGATGTGCCCCAACAGTCCGCCCGTACGCCCCTGCTGCTCCAAAGCGTTTTTAAGCTGTTCGTCGGTGATCAGACCCAAACTTTTGGCGAGGTCGCCGACGCGCTGCCCCAGCTGCGGATTGACCTCGGCGGGGGGCGTCAGGCCGAGTTCGGGGTAGTAGGTCGCCAAGGCCCACGCGAGTTCCGCCGAGAGCGCCTGATACGGTTCGATGATACAGTCCGAGACGTCCTCGAGTTCTTCGACTGCGAGCGCGTCGAGCGGGTCAACAAAGGCGACGCGTAAGCGGTTATTCGTCACGTGAAAGGGGAAGGCGCGCAACTCTAGGGCTGTCTCCGCCGGAACTTTGTTCAACGCTTCGGGGTCAACTTGGGCGCGCGGCAACGCCACGAGCGGAATTCCGATGGCTTCTTCGATGGCGCGGGCAATCCGCTGCTCCGAGACGACACCTAAACCCACGAGCACCTCGGCCAAACGTCCGCCCATTTCGGCGTGGCGGCCGATCGCGCGTTGCAAGCCGTCATCAGACACGAAGCCACGTTCTAAGAGCATCGCGCCGAGGCGTTTGTCGCCTATGGACAAAACGGGCACGCGGCACCTCCTATACGGCGAGCAGTGTGGGGTCGCCTGGCAAATCTTTTGAGTAAGAACGTCTCGAGGTACCGTAAAACGCGGGTGTGGGGCAGCTTGCCGGGGGAGAGGGGTGTGACTAAAACCGAAACCATTCCGGCACGGTTGGCCCCGAGCACATCGGTAAAAAGCTGATCGCCGACCATCGCCGTTTCACGGGCGGGCGTCCCGAGTTTTTCGAGTCCCCGCCGGAAGGCGCGGCCCCGTGGTTTGCCGGTCAAAGGCAGGCCCTCGAGCCCCAGCTCCGCCGCCCAACGTGCGACCCGGATACGCGTCCCGTTACTTAAAATGGCGACCGGAATCTGCGCCAGCCGGAGGGACTCGAGCCACACCTTAAAAAGCGGCTCTAACAGGTCGCTCCCGGCGGCGAGCAGGGTGTCGTCTAGGTCAACAAGTACCGCACGCACACCGAGCGCGTGTAAAAAGTCCGGGGTCACCTCGGTAACTGAAATGACCACGGCGTCGGGGCGTAACATCATAGCGGCAATTTATCATGAGGTGTCCGGCGCACTTAGCACGAAACTTCACGGCGTACTAAACCCTCGTTAAAGATTTTGCTACGCTTTCGCTACCTCAACCTCTCTGCTGAGCCGAAATTCGTTGTCTGCTACGGCGACTTTGTGTAAGTCGCACGGTCAACGTTTAGGTCTCTGTCGGGTGAGATTGAGGATTACTCAGGAGCCTAGCTTCACACCCGGTTCGAGAAAAGCGCGTTTACGACGCTTTTGCTGGAACCAGCATCGCCTGCGTTACGGTCTCACCGAACGCTTCGGGGTCGTCTAACCAAGGATAATGTGCGGTTTCTAACAAACTGACGAGCGCCTGCGGCAGGGCGCTTAAGACCAGCTCGGCTTGGCGCGGATAACAGCTGCCGTCTTCACGTCCGACGATGACCACAGTCGAAACCTCACGGAGCGGCGTAAGGTCGGCGGTCAGCTCCCAGATGTCTTGCCAACCGGTCAACACGCTCTCTTGCAACTCGGTAAATAGTTCGGCGTCGGTGTGCTCGAGCCTCATTCGGCTGCCGGTGCTTGAAAAAAAGAGCGAATCGAATAAGCCTTTACCGCCCGCACTCTGAGCCGCTTCGGAGACGCGCTCGGCGGGCGGCAGCTCAGCGAGGTCGTCTTCACTGACCTCACGGCCTGAGAGTCGCGCCGAGGCGAGCTGCACGGTTTTGGCGAGTTCTGGCATATCTACCCAAGGATTGACTAACACGACGCGTTCGACGCGCTCAGGCGACCTTTTTACTACCGCCGCTGCAATCAGCGCCCCGAAACCGTGTGCGAGCAGCGTCACACGCTCCACTCTGAGCGCGTCTAAAATAGCGAACACGTCCCCCGCTAACGCCTCAACGCCGAGGTCGGCCCCGGTGTCGGCGAGGCTCCGGCCCGCACCGCGTTGGTCGGCGTAGATCGTCCGAAAGCTGCGCAGCTCATCTTCAGCCAGTTCACGAAACGAATGGCTGTTGTAGCCGGGGCCGCTGTGCAAGTAAAAAATCACCGGCGCATCGGCCGGACCGACCAACTCAAAATACAATTCGGCGTCGAGCGTGTCTAAGCGGTACATCTCGTCGAAGATATCTGAACTATAGCCTGCGCTGTAATCTAATGCGTCTGCTACGTTGCTGTCTGTATCATCTCTATCCATATTTCCGCCTACTAGCTAACTCGTCTGAACTGCCAGACCTTCGCACCTTGGGGAACTGTAACGGAAGGTGCGTCGTCGGTATAACAGACGAGCAAGAAAAGTCTAGCTTGAGTTTGGCTCTCGAGCAGTTCCGCCTTGATTCCTGTCCTGAGAAGCGTCTCTGCCAACGCCCCCAACTGCGCCTTGGCGTCCGCTCCGGCAAGTTCATAAAACGTCACGCGTCCCAGTGTAACGCGTCTTAAGGCGAGATGAAGAAATTTAGCTTTTTCTTGCGGCCGAATATGCTAACGTAAATTTATGTAACAGTTTATTGTTCCCCTTCGCCTACGGGCCTGACCAGCATCTACACTTCAGCTCGCTCAGGAGGAACATCATGACCTCTTTTCCAAAATCTAACGATTCTATAAAACAGTACCGGCGGCTACGCGTCCGCACACTTGATGACTTGCAACCGCTGATTCAAGACGGGCGTTACCGCGTCGGACCGCACGCGCTGCGCCACGCCGCCTGTGAAGGGTTTTCTGAAAAAGATATGGTGGCGTCCGCGCTTTACGGTCAAGAACTGGTGCGTTACTTAGAGGATGAACGGCTTTTGGCGCTCGGTTACATCTGTCCGAGTCCGGCGGTTAGGATTCCGCTCCACGTCGTGTTAGAGTACGCCCGCCCGCGTTGGGTAGACATCGTTACGGCGTATATTCCGGTCAAAGCGCACAGCCCGGTCTCGAGAACGCGGCTCGCTGAACTTTTACGGTATGACCAGGCTCCGACACGGCGGCAGGCGCTCAAGGGGGTGCGTTGGGGTGGGACCTGAAGGGTTTTAAGTGCCAACCCTTATCTTTGTTAGCGGTTTGATCAATTCGGGTAAAACAACGGTTAGTCAGTGCTTGACCGAACGCCTAACACGTGTTGCTCACGTACAGGGCGACGCGCTACGTCACTTTGTAACTCGGTTGTCACTCGAGGACGCGTTACCTGTCACGTTTGCAAACATCAGGGTGGTGTCAAATAATTTTCTCTTGGCAGGTTTTGACGTCGTAGTTGATTATCCACTTTCCCAGCCTAGCTATAAAGAGCTTTGTAATGCACTTTCCAAATCTGCGTCAGCTACCTATGCCTTCGTCTTGTCTCCATCTCTGGAGGTGGCTCAGAGCAGACGCGGCGACCGGGTACTGAGCCTACATGAAGTCGAAAAGATTGCCGTTCATTACAGCACGAACCTGCACAATCCCGGATTTGGCGTCCGTATCGATAACTCTGAACAGACGCCGCGAGAAACTACTGAAGTAATTCTGCAGCACATTGGCAAGTATTATTAGTTGGGTAATGTATATACGGTGTGCGCGTTGGCGTCTAAGGTGGGCTCGAGCCCACCTAAACTCGTCCCGCGCAGCTCAGCTAAAAATGCTGCGGTGTAGCGCACCCTAGCAGGTACGTTCGGCCTACCACGTTTAGGTTCAGGGGATAAGTAGGGGCTGTCAGTCTCGACCAAAAGCCGGTCTTCGGGAATCTTTCGCGCCGCAGCTTGCAAGTTCTTGGCACTTTTATAGGTCAAATTACCGGCAAACGAAACGTACCAGCCTAGCCCCAGGCCAGCTTCTAAAAGCCCTTCGTGACCGTTAAAACAGTGCAAAATACCCTGCGTGTGACCGGCTCTCAAAAGTGCGTCCCTGGCGGCTAATGAGGCAGTTTCTTGACCCTGCTTATCACGCACATGCAAGACGAGCGGTTTATAGGTCCGCGCCGCAAGCTCGGCGTGCCAGAAGAAAACGTCCCTTTGCACCGCTAAGGGGACCGCGTCCCAGTAGGTATCAAAGCCGGTTTCACCGATGCCGACGACTTTCGGGTGTTCGGCCAACCTTTCGATCTCGGCTCTGACTTCCGGGGTGGCTTCATCGGCGCTGTTTGGGTGAACGCCCAGCACAGCCCAAACATTTTGGAACCTATCAGCGAGCTCCAAGGTGCGGTGACAGCTCGCCTCGTCGGTACCGACGCTGATGATGGCGGCTAAGCTGGGGTCGGCAGCCTCAGTTGGGTCGTCACACGCGTCTAGGTGGCAGTGCGTATCAATCATTCCATAAGCATAACGGTAGGCCGCTGCAACACACTGGGCTGACAGACACCGCTTAAACTCACCGCAAGTCCGCCGCAAGGTGCGCTTTTTACCCTACCTTTATGACACCGGCTAAGGCATCCCGACTCGTCCGTCCTGCTGAGACTATGCTCCCCCAAAGCCCCGTCCTGCCCCGCCGCCTTAAGCTGCGCTTAAGGTTGAGCCCAAATAGTGCAATACGAGGAGGCGCGTTTTGCGTTTGTCAAGTGCAGGTGACCCGATGATCTACCGTTCACGTTATCTCGACCGTATGCTCTTTTCGCCGCTCGGCTACCGGCACGACGCTCGCCCGCCGCACGCGAAACGGACTCGTTCACCTACCCAGTCACGTGCCCAAGTGCAACCACAAGCTCAGCCTTGTAGCGAACAGCCCCTTAGCTCTGGTTACCCACAACTGGGTTATCCACAACCTGGTTATCCACAACCGAGCTATCAACAGCCTTTAGCACAACCTACTTATCAGCAGACAGGTCATTTGGGTGAACGCGCGTCTTATCTCTCGAGCCGCGAACTCCGTTTAATTGTTGGGCGCTGCGAAGAGACGATTAAGGGTGGACGGGCACAGATTGAAGATTACGAAGCGTTTGTGATCTGTCAGCAAGAACTCAGCAGCCGGGCGTAAACTAGGCGATGCGCCGCACATCTGCTCGCAAAGTATTTAGCTTATCTGCTCTGCTGTTACTGCTATATCTACTGAGCGCCTGTGCGCCCGGTCTCAGCCGGGTACCCAACGCCGAAGAAGGTACAGCGTCGTGGTACGGCCCCGGTTTTGACGGCAAACTGACCGCGAACGGCGAAATCTTTGACACCACCAAACTGACGGCGGCGCATCAGACCTTACCCTTTGACACGTTGGTGCGTGTGACGAACCTGGGAAACAACCGGGTCGTTGTGGTGCGGGTCAATGACCGTGGACCTTTCGTCGGCGGGCGTATCTTGGACCTCTCACAAGCAGCAGCGGAAAAGCTCGATATGATCGGGAGCGGAACGGCGCGGGTGAGGCTCGAGCTGCTTTCAGAGATGCCCGCCGCGAGCTGGCGCGTCGGCTTATCCCCTGAAGTTACGGGGTATGACGCGCTCTCGAGGCTGCACCGCCCCGGTGAACTGCTGCTCTTAAAAAGCGCCGGAGAATCGGTGCTCCTGCGTGTGGTCGGCGGTCTACCCGAAACGGCTGAGACCGACTTACTGCTTTCTCAGCCGGTGTACGACTCGCTCGACTTGGGTTCGCTGATGGTTGAACCGGTGTCGGTGTCGGGGCCGTAAATCCCGTCAATAGCACTTCCAAGAAAGTTTGCACCAAACATCATCCTAGAATCTTAGAATGTACGTGTTGGTCAGCAAAACTTAGACGGAGAGCGTTGCCAACCAGATAATACCTGCTGAGAAAACAAACTAAACCGTAAAAAATAGCCGTGAGCGTCTTTACCTCACGGCGGTTAGATGATTGGCTAAAGCTACCTCTAAAATGATCTTTGGGCGACAGGTTTACGGCACGCCGAGGCGATCTCTTGAGCTAACGCATCCACATCTTTCCCTTCAGCAATCGCGCTAATCAGGGCTGAACCGACCACTACACCGTCGGCAACGGCGGCAACCGGTTGAGCAGTCTCTGCGCTCGAGACCCCGAAGCCCACCGCGACCGGCAACGAACTCACCTCTTTAACACGCCGTACCAGTTCAGGAACTTCGTGCGGCAACGCAGTCCGGGCACCCGTCACGCCCGTGACCGAGACGGCGTAGATAAAGCCGCGGCACGCGGCGGTCACGGTCTCGAGCCTTTCCCGCGTTGAGGTCGGGGCGACCAAAAAGACTGTATCGAAGTCAAGCTCACGCGCCGCCGGAATCAAGGTTTCGGCTTCTTCCGGGGGCAAATCGGGCAAAATCACGCCGTCCGCTCCGGCTTTTTGCAGGTCTCTCAAGAACTCAGCTTCGCCACCTTGGTAACAGTAGATCGGATTGTAATAGGTCATTAAAACGATGGCTTTGTCGCTCGTCTCGCGCAGTTTGGCGATCAGCTCAAACGTTTTCTTGGTCGTCATGCCTTGACGCAACACCTGTTCGGACGACCGCTGAATCGTCGGGCCGTCGCCTAACGGGTCGGAATAGGGAAGACCGACCTCGAGCACATCGGCCACTTCTAATAAAGTCTTTGCCTGCTCTGAAAATCCGGCCTCATCGGGAAAACCTGCCGTCAGATACGGCACGAACGCGGCCCGATCCTCTTCTCGAGCTTTCGCAAATGCCTCTTTAATTCTGCTCACGATTCTCCTCCTGCATTTTTAAGACGCGCATCGCTTCTGAAACGTCCTTGTCGCCGCGCCCGGAGAGGTTGACGACGATAAGCTCTTCGGGTTTCATCTCGGGCGCTAGGTTGACGGCGTAAGAGACGGCGTGGGCGGTCTCGAGCGCCGGGATAATCCCTTCAATTCGGCTCAGCAGCCCAAACGCCTCGAGCGCCTGCGTATCGTCTACGCCGATATATTCCGCAACCCCGGCGTCCGCATAATACGAATGTTCCGGTCCCACACCCGGATAATCGAGCCCTGCCGAAACCGAGTGCGCCGGGGTAATCTGGCCGTCGTCATCTGACATCAAGTACATGAGCGCCCCGTGCAGCACACCTTTTTTCCCTGCAGTGATACTGGCAGCGTGTGCACCCGAATCCATCCCGTGCCCCGCCGCTTCGACCCCAATCATCCGGGGCCGCTCGTTTTCAGGCAGATATGCATACGGCGCGAAGAGCCCGATGGCGTTTGAGCCGCCGCCGACACACGCGACGATAGCGTCGGGGACGCGGCGACCTTCAAGTTCCTCCAACTGCGCCATCGTTTCAAACCCGATCACGCTCTGAAAATCGCGCACCATCATCGGGTACGGGTGCGGCCCGACGACCGAGCCGATGATGTAAAACGTGTCCCGCACATTCGTGACCCAATCACGAATAGCCTCGTTCGTCGCGTCTTTAAGCGTTTTCGTCCCGCTCGTGACCTCACGCACCTCAGCACCCAAGAGCTTCATCCGAAAGACGTTCAGCGCCTGCCGCCGGATGTCCTCCGCGCCCATATAGACGACGCAACTTAAGCCAAAGAGCGCCGCCGCCGTCGCTGTCGCAACCCCGTGCTGTCCCGCACCCGTCTCGGCAATGACGCGCTGTTTCCCCATCCGTTTCGCTAAGAGTGCCTGCCCAATGGTGTTGTTGATCTTATGCGCGCCCGTATGGTTTAAGTCTTCACGCTTGAGATAAATCTTTGCGCCGCCCGCGTGCCTGGTCAGGTTTTCGGCGAAGTAGAGTGTGCTAGGTCTGCCGACAAACGTTTTCAGATAGAACTCGAAAGTTTTCTTAAACTCCGGGTCGTTCATCGCTTCGGTATAGGCAGCGGTCAAATTGTCGAGGGCCGGAATCAGCATTTCGGGGACGAAGCGCCCGCCGTATTCGCCGAAACGACCTCGAGCGTTAGGTAGTGGAAAAAGCATAAAGCCTCCAAAAAAGGTAGATTTTTAGGTAAGGGAAAGGTCAGAACAAGACTAAGGACGCCACCAGCGTTGGTGGTGCCATTTGAAGCTGCGCGGCGTACGGCTTCGCCTCGGTAGCGAGCTGACGCGGATGCGCGAAAGTGGCTTCATAAGGAGAGTCTAATAGCTATCAGCAGGGATTGTCCACTGTTCGTTAGTTCAAAAGCATATTTTTCAGTTCGGCAATAGACCGTACGGGTTGAAACCTATAAATTACGGCATGACAGTTCGGGCAAGCTGAAGGTGCTGCCACGCTTCATCCTCTTCTTCGCGCTCCCAATCTTCAGCAAGCGCCGCTTCACTAAGGAGCGCGGTATCATTTGCATCGCCCTCGAGCACCGTGACGAGCGCGCGGGCCGGGTGCGAAAGAGTTAGCGGTTCTAAAAGCCGAATCTGCCCATCTGCGTCAATAATGGCCTCTACCGTTTTGTGCATCTGCTCTTCTCCTTAATTTTCTTGTGCTCCGATTATATCCCACCGCGTCACAATCCCGAGCAGTGCTTGATGCTCTTTGCCCGCCTCGGTAATCAGCGCCGCTTCTAACAGCGGGTTTTTCTCGAATAGGTAAACCACCTCGTCAAGCGTTTCGTTGCGCCCGACAAACACGTAATTGCTACGCTTTTGTTCGGTCTCGAGCAAATCTTTAACTTCAAAGTCGCCTAGTTCAACCAAAGATTCATGATCTTGCACATACTGCGACAGCCACCGCGTGATGCCGTTTTCGGTGAGCAACCCGGCAAATCTGTTCTGCTCGTAAACGGGAAACTGCGAAAAATCGTGCTTGTGAATCAGTCCCAAAACAGCTTCGACGGCTGTACCTGTAGAGATTTTGACGACTTCGTTTTGCCGCGACTCTGAATAGGCCGTTTCGGGTGAGGTCAGCCGCTGGTAGATGGCTTCAATTCGGTCAACGACTTCGGGCGTAGGAATGGCGGCGTAGCGGTAAGCCGACACTTTGTCATGAACGATGACGTTGCGGAGTTTGGAGAGCCGTTTAAGTTCTGCGCCGTCGCGCCAGCTGCGGGTACGCTCTTCATAGCGGTACAAGATAGAGCTGAACGTGCCGTCTAGGTCAGTACGCTCGCGTAGTTCGCGGTCAATGCGGTTGTAAGCGGCTTCAAAACGCTCGAGTAAGCTCTGCTCATCGTCTGAAAGTTTGTACACGCTAAGATTCCTCAAAGATTTCAGCCAAAGGCAAAACCCAACCGGGAATGACGTCTGCACCCTCGAGCCGCCCTTCATCCCGAACCATACGGATATTGTCTAAACTTCGGTAAACCGTCGCCGTGCGCGTCTGCGGATTTATCGTCACGACCATCCGAACACCGTAAAAAAGCCACATCTCAACTTTTTCTTCAACTTCGCTGAAGCGGTCGTTCGGTGAGACGATTTCAACGGCGAGGTCGGGTGGGCCGGGGAAGTAACCGGTATCGGGGAGATTCTCGAGCCTACTTGCCGCAACAAACGCCACGTCAGGCGCACGTACCGTATCCGGGTCTTCGGTAAGCTTAAAACCTGTTTCGGCAGCGTAAACTCCGCCTAGCTTGTTGGCCTTGACATGTAGACCTAAAGATAAAGCGATTTCATGAGCAACGTGTCCGTGTTGGTGTCCGGCTGGGGCCATCTCTTTTAATTCTCCTTGGACGAGTTCGCGGCGCAGCTGACCCCGTGGCAGCTCGAGCAACGCTTCAGCACTCATCAACTTTGGTTGGGTGGTCATAAGCCAGTATAGAGCTTACAAATATCGCTCGAGCCCCCGCGCCACCGCCAAAGCCCGCACTTCCCAATCCCCGCTCATCTCCGCGTCCCAGCACGCGGATAAGACCATATGAACAAAGCCCCACGTAGCGAGTTCTTGCCGGTCTAGGTTGAGCATTTCGCTGAAGGTCTCGAGGCGACTCGGCAAAAGTGCAATCAGTTCTTCGGCGTTGGCCTGCATGGGGTTGTGGAAGTATGTCCCTACGTCGTAGCCCTTTGCGCCAACGATGCCTTTGGGGTCAATCGCTAAAAAAGGCTCTTTCGTCGCCGTGAGAATGTTGCCGTGATGCAAGTCGGCGTGAAGTAAAACGGGGTCTTTATCGGGGCCAAGCTCGAGCAGCAACTTCTGCGCTCGTTTTTGCAAATCAGCCGGAATGCTTTCATAGTCTTCCCAAAGCGCCTGTGCCCAGCTCGTCAGCGTGCGAAACGGATTGGGTGCTGTTACCGGACGCCAAAGCCGCCGCATCAGCTCCGCCGCTATGCGGGTATGGGTTTCGTCTTCTTCCGGTGTCCAGAGTTCTTGCAGCGAAACACCGGGTGTGATGCGCTCTAAAAGCAACGCACTCACACTGTCATCTCGTTCTAAAAGCCGACAGATACCGTCGCCGTTGTAATAATTTAGAGCTTCGCCTTCACGAATCATTTCGTCAGTGGGTGGGCTCAGTTTGAGGATGCAAGGGATTTTATCAGCACGCTCGGCATAAGCCACGATGTTGTAAGAGAGTTGCGGGACGAGGCCGGTGACGCGGATATGCCAGCGGGACTCGAGCCCCGCTAAAATCTCAGGCAGCGTTTCTAACCACACGTCAGCGTCGTCGTGAATATCCCGTAGCGCCTGAACTAAATTGGGCGGCAGCGTCAAAGAGTCAGCCATAAAGCCACGCTAACAGGTCGTCAGTCAGCCTGAAGGGTTTTTTACGAATCAAACTAAGGTCAAACGCCTCGGTGAAATCGTTGACGTGAGCCTCAGCTGGTTTTTCGGTAAGCCCCGCTGTGAAAGCCAAAAGTCCGATAACCCGCTCCGGTTTTACGCCCGCTTCTTTAAGTGAGGTCAGCGTCAGTGAACCTCTGCGTTTGGCGAGCCTCGAGCCGTCTGTATCTAGTAAAAGTGGCACATGTGCGAACGTCGGCGGCTCAGCGTCCAACGCTTTATAAAGCAAAAGCTGCGCCCCGGTGCTCGGTAATAAGTCGTCACCGCGCAGGACGTGGGTGATGTCCATTGCGATGTCGTCCACCACAACTGCCAGCTGATACGCCCACTCGCCGTCGGCGCGGCGCACGATGAAGTCGCCGGTGTCCTGGGCCGGATTTAAGGTGACGTTGCCCAACACTTCGTCATAAAAGGTCAGGGTTTGCGGTTTTATGGCGAACCGTGAGCTGGGCGTTTTGCCTTCACGCTGTTTCTGCTCTTTGACCCGTTCATTCAGCTCTCTTTGCGACTCGCCGTAAACAAAACCTACACCGTGCGGCGCACTGGCGATATTCTGCAAATCTTCCCGTAAATCTTTGCGTGAAAGGTAGCATTCAAAAAGGTGGCCCGAAGCTTGAAGTGTCGTAAGCGCCTCTTGATAAAGCCCAAACCGCTCGCTCTGCCGGTACGGGGCATAAGGCCCGCCGACATCCGGCCCTTCGTCCCAGCTAAGCCCTAACCAACGCAACTCGTCCAAATTGGCCTGAACGAACTCCGGGCGGCTCCGCTGTGAGTCTAAATCTTCAACCCGCATGACAAACTGACCGTTTCGTGCCTTGGCCTGCCAATAGGCTAACAGCGCGGTGCGGGCGTTGCCCAAATGAAGCTGTCCGGTAGGGGAGGGAGCGTAACGTCCGCGCACGAGCGTTAGCTCCCCAATACGCTCTGTAAAAAGCTCCAGATGTCGGTCTGTTCTTCAATCAGGATTTTGGTCGGTTTGCCCTGACCGTGCCCTGCTTTGGTCTGAATCCGAATGAGCGCGGGGTTGTCGCAACGCTGCACAGCTTGGAGCGCAGCGGCAAACTTGAACGAGTGGGCCGGGACTACACGGTCGTCAAAATCGCCGGTCGTAATTAAAGTCGGCGGATAACATTGAGGCTCGAGGTTATGCAGCGGCGAATAGGCGTAGAGTGCCGGAAACTCACTTTCTACCTCTGCCGACCCGTAATCCGACGTCCACGCCCAACCGATGGTAAAACGGTGAAACCGGAGCATATCGAGCACGCCGACAGCCGGAAGGCACGCGCCGAACAGCTCGGGCCGCTGCGTCATACACGCGCCGACCAAGAGCCCGCCGTTCGACCCGCCCTGAATAGCGAGTTTGGGGCTCGAGGTCACTCCCTCAGCAATTAAGTGTTCAGCGCAGGCGATAAAATCGTCGAAGACGTTTTGTTTGCGTTCTTTCGTCCCGGCTTCGTGCCAGCCGGTGCCGTATTCGCCGCCCCCGCGCAAGTTCGCCACTGCCAGCACACCGCCGTGCTCCAACCACACCAACCGGCTGACCGAAAACTCAGGCGTCAGCGAGATGTTAAAGCCGCCGTAACCGTAAAGTAGCGTCGGGTTTTGGCCGTCGTGCTCGAGCCCCTTTTGATGGACTAAAAACAGCGGGACGCGGGTGCCGTCTTTGCTGGTCGCAAAGGTTTGCCGGACGGTATAAGCGTCGGCGTCGAAGTTCAAAGTCGGAGAGCCCAGCTTTTGTGATTCGCCGGTGCTCAGCTCGAAATGGAAATTCTGGGATGGTTCTAAAAAGCTCGTAAAGCTATAAAACAGCTCGGTGCCGCTGCGTTCAGCGTTCAGCGCCTCGACCGAACCGAGACCGGGCAGCTCGATTTTGCCTAAAGCCGTACCATCCGTGCGGTAACGCCCGAGCCGGTGGCTGGCGTCGTGTAGATAAAGGCAGATGAACTCGTCTTGGAGCATGGCAGTTTGCTCGAGGGTGTCCGCCGCTTCCGGCACGACTTCCGTCCAATTCGCCGGGTCGGGGTTCTCCAGGTCAACCGCAACAATCCGCCCTTGGTCGGCCCCGTCGTCGGTCTGCAAATAGAACGTCTCGCCGTCGTTCCCCAAAAACAGATACTCAGCCCGAAACTCGCCAATGAGTTCGGTAAACGCATCTTCAGAGCCGAGTTCACGAATGAACAGCAAGTTTTTGTTGAGTGTTCCCAGACCGATATGCAAGATTAAGTAGCGGTCATCGTCGCTGACGATAGGATAAAAGCTCCACTCGGGCCTGTCGGGTCGGCTGTAGACGAGCGGGTCGTCCTCTAGCGGCGTACCCAGCGTGTGCAAAAAAAGCTCCGGGGCTTCGTTTTTCGTCACGAATGCGTCGTCCGCTTGAGGCTCCGTGTAACGTTTGTACAGAAAGCTCGAGCTGTCCGGTAGCCACGTGGCCCCGGAAAACTTGCTCCACGGCAGTACGTCGGCAAGGTCTTCGCCCGTTTCGATGTCCTTGACAAACCACGTCTGCCAGTCCGACCCGCTCTGCGACGTGGCGTAGGCGAGGTGCCGCCCGTCCGGACTAACTGAAAGCATCCGCAACGAGACGGTGCCGTCGTCTGACAGTGTATTGGGGTCGAGCAGCACGCGGCCCTCGGCTGCGGGTACGTCCATCACGAAGAGCACGTCTTGGTTTTGCAACCCGGTATTGCGAAACTGAAAGTAGCGCCCACCTTTGGAGAACGGCGCGTACTGTTTCGGATAGTTCCACAGCTCGGTCAGACGGGCTTTGATTGCTTCACGCTCGGGGATAGCTGCTAAGTAACTCTCAGTCAGGGCATTTTGCGCTTCGATCCACGTGCGGACTTCAGGCGTGCTGGCGGGTTGCTCGAGCCACCGGTAAGGGTCACGAACCGTCACGCCGTGGTAATCATCAGTTTGTTCGACCGTTTTGGTTTCGGGATAACTAGGCTTCATGGCCCAAGGTATCACGGGTTTTGGCGTGCGTTAGTGGGTTGTCCCGGCTGCGAGTTTGAGGTCGGGCGACGGGTCACAACTCAGAGCCAAACAGATTTCTACAGCCTGTACCAGCAGCTCTAAACCGAGGCTTGGCGCACTGTGCCGCGCGGCTTGTTCGGGCAAAAAAGGGACGTGAACGAATCCGCCTCTAGTTTTAGGATAGTGAAGCGCCAACGTATGCAACAGCCCGTACATCACATGATTACAGACAAACGTTCCGGCACTCTGGCTGACATGTGCGGGAATCCCGGCGTCTAAAAGAGCTTTAAGGGTTCGTTTGAGCGGCAAGGTACTGAAATACGCGGCCGCTGCGCCTTTGATAACCGGCGTATCCATGGGTTGCTGACCGGCGTTGTCAGGGATGCGGGCATCATTCAAGTTGAGGGCGACGCGCTCGAGCGACACCAGTGCCCGCCCACCGGCTTGTCCGAGTCCCAGCACAATATCTGGCTTAAACATTTCCAAAGCTTGCTCGAGTAAGCGTAACGACTCCCCGAAGACGACCGGCAAGACGAGGCGCTCGAGCTGTACCCCAGGTGGCGGCGAAAGATGCTCCAAAATCCGCATCGTCGGATTGATGGTTTCACCGCCAAACGGCTCAAACGCGGTGACGAGAGCGCGGGTGGTCACGCCTTATCCTTTTGGAGCAGCTGAATAAGGGCCGAGAGGTCGTCCAATACATAGTCGGGCGAGGTCTCGCCGATGTCGTCACGGGTAGAGACGCCGGTCAGGACGAGGGCCGTTTGCAGACCTGCTTTGTAAGCCCCGTCAATGTCGGTCTCGAGGCGGTCCCCCACCATCAGCGTTTCCGAAGGCTCTGTCCCCAAACGGCGCACCGCTTCCTCGAACATTGCCGGGTGAGGTTTACCGATAACGGTCGGCGTGACGCCCGTCGCCTGCGTGATGACTGAAAGCACCGCGCCTGCACCGGGCAGCTGTCCAAGTTCTGAGGGGTAAGTGGCGTCGTAGTTCGTTGCCACAAACGCTGCGCCCTGCCGGACGAGGAGTGCCCCCATCGCCAAGAGGTCGTAACTGAGGCTTTCTCTAACGAGACCGCCAACCACGACGGGCGCGGTTTTCTGCGCCTTCACCTCGTCCGGGCCGATGAGCTGAAACCCGGCGTCCGTCAGAGCTTGCCGTAAGCCAAGCTCACCTACGGCGTAAACCGTCGTCCCCTCCGGGTAATGCTGCTTTAAGTAGCCGACAGTAGCAACCGGCGAGGTGAGAACCTGCTCAGGCGTGACTGTTACGCCGAAGCGCCCTAATTTTTGAACGTACTGCTCAGGGGTGTTGGTGGCGTTGTTGGTCGCTAAGATGAAGGGAAGCTCGAGGTCTGCTAGCGCGTCAAACAACTCTCTCAGGCCGGGAAGCGGCGTGTTGCCGTGCCAGAGCACGCCGTCCATATCGAGCACGAGGCTGCGGATGGTCATAGGGCTGAGTCTACCTTGACAGGTAACGCCAGGTTAGGGTTTTTGAGGTTGAGGTAAGAGCCCAAGCTACTTTCGCCGGACAACGAATGTTTGACGCTGTACTAGAGGTGGTCAAGCGTAAAAAAGTCGCCCTTTGGGTTGCGGTATATCGCGCCCTACTTCTTCAGCTGTCTCGAGCCACTCCTGAATAACGACTTCGGCATTACTCACAGCTTCGGTGTAAGTTGCGCCGTTGCTTCGCAAACTTCGTACCTGCCGCACAACCCGGCAACTCTGGAACTTCAGCGATAAACGCGCTATCTTCTTCGCTCCAGTAGATGATGAGTTCGTACCGCAAAGGTTCAGTCATTAAGTTCCGCTCCTACGAGACAAGCTGAGGAAAGCAAGTTCTGCATCTGCGCCAAAAGCCTCAATCATTTGAGTATGGTGTCGGAGAAGCAACTCAACTTCTGCCGTCGAACAGTTGCCCAAGCGTATCCCAATCACTTTAGGTGGGGCTCCGAAAACAAAGCTCCGCTGATGAAAGTCGATGTCTTTTGAGACGATTGCAAAGCCGTATTTTTTGGCATAGTCCCACACCACAGTGTCAGCTGCTTCTTTAAGTCCTACGTCCCTTACATGTAACGAACCGGGGAAGAGGTCGCGGAGCGTTTGTGCAAGCCGGTGCGAAAGGTTTTGGTCAAACAGTAATTTCACCCCGTGCTTTATGCTGCTGGAGGAATGACCGCAAGTCGCCGCTCACGCTCGGCTGCAAAGGCGATGCACGCTTTGAAGTCTTCGCGTGTCAAATCGGGAAAGTCTGCCAAGATTTCGTCTTCGGTCATCTCAGAAGCTAGATAATCGAGTACTTCGTAAACTGTGATTCGCAACCCCCGCACGCACGGTTTACCGCCGCGTTTGTTGGGATCAATCGTGATGTAGTCCTGATAGTTCATGGGTAAAGCTTAGGCTTGGCGTTTGTAGAGGTCAAGTTGGGAGACGTCTCGAGCACCCCCCGAACCTGAGTTTCGGTGGTACCGGGAAACCACTCGAGACTATTTACCACCGAGCTTCAAACTTTCAACTGCGCCAAAATGCCCGTCACGGCTGATAAGAATAAGACCAAACTGTATGGTAATCGCAGAAATCCAAATATCGTTTTCGGGAATGGGTGTTCCGCCAACCTTAAGTTGACGCTTGATCTGCCCGTAATGCTTGACCGTGCTGTCGTCACAACGTAAAACGGTATTGCTTTCAGCAAATGCTGCTATACGTGCAACGTTTTCTTCAACTCGGGCCGAGTTGTGCGCTCCAAAATAAAGTTCGCCCAGAACGATGGAGGGGACGAACACCTCTTCAGTTTCAGCGAGCTTTTCGGTAACAGCCGGGTCTCCGGCAAATAACGCAATGACGATATTTGTATCGAGCAGAACGCTACCACTCATCGGGGTTGATACGCTCACACCCGTCTTTAACAGCCTCTTGCATCTGTTCAAGCTCAGCAGGGGAGATGCTTCCGGCAAAGGTCAATAGAGATGCCCCTTTAACCCCTTTAGGCTGATTTAGCGAACGCGCAAACGCCAGGACTTTCTGCTGCTCCTCGAGCGGCAGTTCGTTTAACTCAGCAAAGATTTTGGCGGTTATTTGAGTTGCCATTAGTTATCTCCCACGCAAGCCTAGCAAATAGGAGCTCGAGCCTCCCGAACAGCTCTACCGGCTTTAGATAATAAGCTTAAAAGCTATCCCAACCCCAAGAATGTCAAGCTTAGCAATACTACGAGAATGACGCCTCGAATGAGGTGATGACTAAAGGTTGGACGGCCGTGTATCCAGAAACCGTTGGCTATAGCAAGTAGCCATATACCAGTTGCTCCTACAGTGATGATTGCTGCATTTTCTGCGGTGTGCGAAATAAGGTAAGCAACTGACCCAACTAGGGTGATCAGAGACAGGAGCAGCCACAGAAACCGCGCCCAGACAGGAACGGCTTCAAACGCTTGAGACTTCTGGGAAGTCTCGGACTTTCTTAGCTGAGCCAAAGAAGGGCCACCATGAAGTGCTGCGAACAAGATACCCACCACTCCGGCTACAACGTTCATGGCAACCTCCGACTAGAAGTTATAAGCTATCAAATCAACAGTTGTGTCATGCATTTATGGCGTATCGCTGCCTGAACCTGCGTTTTAGAGATGCCGGGAAACGGCTCGAGAAACTTATCTACGGTTGCACCATCTTCCAGGTTTTCAAAAAGGGCTCTGACCGGAACCCTCGAGCCCTTAAACATCCAAGCCCCACTGACTTTTTGAAGGTCGCGTTCTACTGCAGAGCAGCTTGACCAATCGAGCATGTCGTCACCAACCTCGAGAAATAGTATAGGACGGGGAAAGGGGCTCGAGCCTTTTGAATTTGTCGTGGGGTGACACCTAGAAGTTACTGGGGCATCTATATCTGTTTGGTTCTGAACGCTTCAAGTTCAGATAACAATTCAAGTAAATCTTGTGGTATCTCGTTTCTATGCATTGCCTCAACTATTCTAGCATTGGTGAGAGATATACCGAACTCTTGATATTTGGTGCGTAGTTCAGCCAGGACTTCTTTCCCTGATACAAGTTTCATACGTGTATCTAGGTCTTCCCACTGGGCATCAACTTTCTCAAGGGTTTCCTGATGAATAGTTGAAGAGTCTTTTTTGTTGGATCGAAAATAGTTTTCACGTTCTTTGAGCAGCTGAGCAACGACATGATTTTTTTGGAGTCTGTGATGTTGCGGAGTAAATCCTGCATGTCAGGAACTGGCTGGAGTTCCTCGTTAGCTCGAGCAGCACGTTCAGCTACAGCTCGTTTAACTGCTCTATCAAGTACGGAAGGGATAAGTAGATAGTTCTCGATTTCCTTGCGTTCATGAACGTGCGCTACCACAAGATTCTTTTTGAGAGAAGAGCTTATGTGTTCGATTTCTTCGTCACAATGAAAGTCTTTATCGTAGATGGCTCCGATATGTAACTTCGTTCCTAATGCATCCTCGATACCTTCGGCAAGTGTAGTCACTTTTTGCCATGAGCCGAATCCTCCAGATTCGAGCGCAGTGATACCAAGTCCAGAGGAAAGTTCTGTAAGCCCAATTTTCTTTGCAATACGTCGCAGCAGACGAAAATCGCTATCGCCTTCAATAAACAAAATTTTCCTGTTTCGTGCCAGTGCTGTCAGAGTGATGTTTTGAATCGAACCTACTGTAGCTAGTGCTCTCTGAACTCCTGTAATATCACGTAAGCGTTCTGCACGTTGTTTCTTTTTGTCAATTAGTAAAATTTCGGTGGGGTCAGCTTCAGCCATAATTTCTGTCGAATGTGTGGCTAGTAAGATATCTGGCCCAGCTTCACGAAGCAAACCTAACAGTTGTCTTTGGACATCTGGATGCAAGTAAACTTCGGGCTCGTCAACAATAAGTAATGAACTATGCCTTGATCGAGACACGTGAGTAAGTAATTGACACCAAACTTGAAAACCAAAACCGGCCCAATAGAGTTCACGTGTGATACGGTTCTCGAGGCAAAACATCGCTAGTTCACCGTTGATTGGGTCTGCAAGTTCGGGCGGCTGAATTTCCATTCCAGGCCAGGTAGTTGCAACTAAGTCGGCAAACTCAGAGAATCCTTGGGGAAAGTGATTCCAATAGCTTCTGAAGTGGCGAGAAGCTCTGTGTGTGCTAAGACCGGCAACAACAGTGTCTTTCTCGCGCTGCTTTTCTCTATGCTCTACAGGACCAAGTACGGGCACTACTGTTATGTCCAAAGGAAAGTGTTTTCGGAAGCTGCTAGGAGACGTGACAAGTGAACCATCCCTACTTTTTGGGATTAGATAGCAACCTCCAGTTCGAGGAAAAATCAATTTCAGACGTGAGCCATTACTGAGATTGAAGCTGATAAAAGTATCTGCGTTTGAGTAATCAGTGTGAACGTTTTCAAGAGAAATCGGAAGGAGTTCGTTCTTGATAATATATCCACTAAGAATTTCTTCGTCAGATACGCGAACTCTTTCGGCAGATTTAGATCGAGCGACGCGAAGCCCAGCCGCAAGAGTCCGAAAAGCGCCCAGTATTGTTGATTTACCAGAGTTGTTAGGGCCAACTAGCAAATTTATACGATCAAGAGAAAGCGTGTAGTTTGCGAATGCTTTGAACTGACTAAATGTTACTGTTGTCAATCGGGCGTTTACTTCGGGCACGTACTAGTTTACCTGCTCCGAATTGTATAGATGGCATAATTTTCTTACCAAAGCGGTATGCCATCCATCCTGTACAGCGTGAAATTTAGTCTCTAGGCTAACTCTCTATTCTTCATCGCTCCCATCATCGCCGCCCCCATATCCGTCGGCGTCGGCGCAACCACCACCCCGGCGTCTTTTAAGGCCGCCATCTTATCGGCAGCCGTCCCTTTCCCACCCGAGATAATCGCCCCGGCGTGCCCCATACGTTTGCCCGGTGGGGCCGTCGTCCCGGCGATAAAGCCCGCCACGGGTTTGGTCATGTTGGCTTTGATCCAGGCGGCGGCTTCTTCCTCGGCGGTGCCGCCGATTTCACCGATCATCACCACGCCTTCGGTTTCCGGGTCGTCGTTAAACATTTTCAAGACGTCTACAAAGTTGGTGCCGTTTACGGGGTCGCCGCCGATACCCACAGCGGTCGTCTGGCCGAGACCGTTTTGGGTGAGCTGATGCACCGCTTCGTAGGTCAGCGTACCCGAGCGCGAGACGACGCCGATTTTACCTGCCTGATGGATGTATCCGGGCATAATCCCAATTTTGCATTCGTGCGGGGTAATGACGCCGGGACAATTTGGCCCGATGAGGCGGACATGTTTGTCCTCTAAATATCTTTTGACCCGGACCATATCCATAATGGGAATGAGTTCAGTTATACAAACGATAAGTGGAATTTCGCTTTCTGCAGCTTCCATAATAGCGTCAGCAGCAAAAGCTGGGGGAACATAGATAGCCGAGGCATTTGCACCCGTCGCTTCTACAGCTTCTCTAACGGTATCAAAGCTAGGTACATCTACATCGTACGTGTCGCTGCGGCCAGGTACGCCGCTGTGGTCAGTTTCACCCTCGAAGTGGACTGTCTGTCCCCCCTTACCGGGCCGAACCGCGCCGACAACCTGTGTACCGTATGCAATCGCTTTGTCTGTGTGAAAAGTTCCTGCTTCGCCGAGACCTTGGACGATAACTTTTGTATCTCTATTAACTAAAATGCTCACTTGGCCAACTCCACAATCTTGCGTGCGCCGTCCTTCATGTCGTCGGCACTGGATAAGCCCGGAATCCCGGCGTTTTGGATGATTTCTTTGCCTAAATCTACGTTGGTGCCTTCTAAACGGACGACCAAAGGAACCTCGAGCCCCACCTGATGTACCGCTTCGACCACGCCGTTAGCAATCGTGTCGCACTTCATGATGCCGCCGAAGATGTTGACAAAAATCCCTTTGACGTTCGGGTCTTTGGTAATGATCTTAAACGCCGCCGTGACGTTTTCAGTGGTCGCACCGCCGCCCACATCTAAAAAGTTGGCGGGTTCGCCGCCCTCGTGTTTGATAATGTCCATCGTCGCCATCGCCAAGCCTGCGCCGTTGACCAGACAGCCGATGGTGCCGTCCAACTTGATAAACGACAGGCCGAAGTTGCCCGCCTCGATTTCGGCGGGGTCTTCTTCACCCGCGTCGCGCATTTCGGCGATATTTTTATGCCTAAAGAGGGCGTTGTTATCCACGCTCATCTTGCCGTCTAGCGCCATCACTTGACCGCTTTTGGTGACGACGAGGGGGTTGATCTCGAGCAAATCGGCGTCCAAATCTTCAGCGGCCTGAGCCAAAGCTTTCATAAACCTGACTCCGTTTTTAAGCGCGTCGCCGGAGAGCCCCAGCTCGTGCGCGAGGCGTGAAGCTTGAAAGTTGGCGAGTTCAACTAAAGGGTCAATCTCTTCGCGTAAGATTTTTTCGGGCGTGTGCTCAGCAACTTCTTCGATCTCCACGCCGCCTTCGGTTGACGCGATCATCACGTTGCGGCCTGTGGCGCGGTCTAAGACGACGGAGAGGTACAGCTCACGGTCGATGTCAATGCCTTGCTCGAGATATAACCTATTGACCTGCTGCCCTTCAGGGCCGGTCTGCACCGTAACCAGCGTCGAGCCGAGCATCTGTTTGGCCAGCTCACGCACGCGCTCTTCGGTGGCCCGAACGCCGCCCTTGATCCCGTCGGTAACAACGTTGACCCCCGCTACATCCGGGTATTCCTTAAAGCGGCCTTTGCCGCGTCCGCCCGCGTGGATTTGCGACTTCAAAACGACCACAGGGTTGCCGCTCGCTTCAACCAACGGGCGCACGGCGGCGACCGCTTCCTCGACCGTTCGCGCGACGTGCCCGTCGGGAACGGCGATGCCGCGTGCCCCCAGCAGTTCTTTCGCTTGATATTCGTGAATCTTCACCTTTGCCTCCAGTGGTATCGGTATAAGTGAGCTGTTCTCATCCGCTTTAGCCTACCGCGTCGCGTGGACGGCTGCCACACGCCCGCTTCCCTTCTGTACACATCAAGACTCGAGCTTGAGCGGCGGGTATGCTGTTGGCTATGATTCGGACTGCCATTTTAACGGTAAGTGATAAGGGTGCGGCAGGTCAACGAGGCGACACCACGGTTGACGGGGTTCGTGCGCTCCTGCAAGACGGCTTTGCTGAAACTGATTACAAGGTCGTCCCGGATGAGCCGGAGAAGATAAGGGCACAGCTCGAGACGTGGGCCGATTCGGGCGAGGTTGACCTGATTGTAACGACCGGCGGCACCGGACTCGCGCCGCGTGACCGGACGCCCGAAGCAACGAGGGCCGTCTTAGATTTTGAAGTTCTCGGTCTAGCCGAGGTGATGCGGGCCGAAGGTGTCAAGAAGAACCCAAAAGCGGCGTTGTCGCGGGGACTCGTCGGTGCGCGGAAGGAGACGTTAATTGTCAACCTGCCGGGGAGTCCGAAGGGAGCTAAAGAGTCGTTAGAGGCAATTTTGGAGGTTCTCCCGCATGCGGTTGACACCTTAAAAGCCGAGAAAGAAAATGCGCCCGAAGATTGGCACCAGTAGGTGAGGTCAGGTCAGCTAGCTCCGTGCCTCTTGAGGCACCTCTACACGCCTAAGCCCTAGCGTAGCGATCATCCTAATCACGACTGCAAACCAAAGCGTCGCAAGTCGCAAAAGGAGTGTCGCTGCGCCCGCATCGGTTACACCCGCACCGGTCACGCCGAGCAGCAAGATCATCGCCACTGCGGTGCCGCCCAGACCGCCGGATAAAGATGGCTGTATCTGAAAATTACGAGGAGGGGCAGCTCGAGCCCATTACCCGTGCTCTGTACAAACGCGTTGACATAGTTCCTAAACACAGACTACCCAACGTCTAAACCCCGCTGGTCTCTTGGTAGGGCTCAGCGTAGACGCCGCGCAGATCATTAAGCCGGATTTCAAAAAGTTCCCGTGTCATTGCCAGCGGCGAGAGCAGAGGATTGATGCGACTTTCGTTCATGTGCCGACAGACGACGCCTACCTCACGCGTCCGGCAACCGTATTTGTTGGCTAAGTAGATGATCTCGGTGTCAAAACCGAATCCGTCAATTCTGGCGAGCGCGAACAAGCGCCTGGCAACGTCGCCGTGAAACGCCTTAAAGCCGCTTTGCGTATCCCGAATATCGGTACGGATGACGGTTTGCACGAGTTTATTAAAGGTGCGTCCCATCAGCTCCCGGTACCACGGCTGATGCGCTGAATCCGACTCGGGCAGTGCGCGTGAAGCGAGGGCGATGTCACAGTCACCACGCATAATAGGCGGCAGCAGTTTTTCCATCTCTTCAACCGGATAACTCAGGTCGGCGTCGGTAAAAAGCACCTCGCGCCCAACCGAAGCGAGGACGCCTTGCCTTACCGCGAAGCCTTTGCCCCGGTTGACGGGCCGGTTTTTGTCATCGTTGTAGTGTACGACACGCACCCACGCCTTATCCCGTGCAAACTCCTTAGCGACCTCGCGCGTCGCGTCGCGCGAGCCGTCATCTACGATTAAAAGCTCAGCTGAGAGACCCTGCGCACACCGATATTCAGCGATACGCTCGAGCGTGGCCGGCAACCGCTTCGCTTCATTAAAGGCGGGTACGACGAGCGAAAGAGCATACGAGGTACAGGCGGCGGGCGTGATAACGTGCGTGACCGGTTTGCCGTGCTCGCCCCGACGCGTCTCGGCTCGCCCTGCGGAATGTTTGGGCCGTAAAGAGACCGGCGAGGTGACGGAAGTGCGTTTCACGGTTTTTAATCTATCATAAGGTGCTGCTCTAAAAGTATGAGCCTGGAACTAAGCCATTACGGACCGTGAAACAGCCTACCGAAGTTTATCAAAGGTGGATTGTCTTTAAGTAAGCATAATGAAGAGGAAAACACGCGCACCACAAGGCTGGGCAGTTGCCCCTTCCAAACTACGCCTTTCAAAAGCGCGGAGAGCTTGACTGAAAGCGCGGCAGGTGGCAACGCCCAAAGCTCGAGCTGATCAAATCTGCGTTACCATATGCTTGTGTAAAGATAAGTGTGGCGGAGTTTTTAACTCTTACCAACCTGAAAAACCTGATATTTAAGAGGTTATATGCGTATGAAACCCCTACCTGCCACGTCTAAGGCTACAGCGCCACGCCGATTATCCCTGCCGCTCGTTCTAATCGCGCTGCTAGGCGCTGCGTTTGCCCTCTACCGTTTTGGTCTCCACGTCCTTAATCCAGAAAATATCTCTTGGTTTCGGGGCGATTCGGTAGGGCACTTTTTGGCGTGGCACTTTTTCCGGCGTGAGCCCTGGAGGTTTCCCCCCGGTGAGATTAGCGGCCTGCTCGCACCGCTCGGCACAAGTATCGGCAGCGCCGACGGTCTGCCACTGTTTGCTTTCCCGTTCAAGCTTTTTAGCGCCGCGTTGCCCCCCGACTTTCAGTATCTAGGTCTGTGGCTGTTTATCTCTTATGCACTTCAGGCTGTGTTTGGCTATCTGCTGCTGCGAACCTTTTGCCGGAGCCGCTGGCTGGCGCTTTTAGCCGGACTCTTTTTTCTCGTCAGCCCTATTATGATCTTCCGCGCCGGACACATCGCGCTCTCCGGCCACTGGATCCTTTTGTTTGCGCTCTGGCACTACTTTAAGACAGCTCAGGAGCCGAGCTTTCGGCTTCGCCGCTACGCCGGGGTATGGCTTCTCATCGTCGCCCTCGTCGGCCTGATTCACCCCTACTTAGCGGCGATGGTTTTTCCGATCGCGTTCGCGTCGCTGCTACGTGAGCGGCTTCGCAAAAAGCTGACGCTCGTCTCTGCGTTTGGTCTGCTGCTGGGGATGAGCGGCGTGCTGGCGCTCGAGTGGTGGTTGTCGGGTCTGCTAGGAACCGGGCAAGAGTTGGGGAAATGGGGGTTTGATTACTTCTCAATGAACCTCAACGCGCTCTTTAACCCAATGACCCATTCCCGGCTGTTACCGACGCTGCCTACCGGTGGCGGGCAGTACGAAGGTCTCGCCTATCTGGGGCTCGGGATGATCATCCTCAGCCTCGTTGCCCTTACCTTGCTCTTTCGCAGCTCGGCCTTCACTGCGCCTCAGCGCGTCTTCAAACGCCTCCGCGCGTCCGGTCATCTACCGCTCGCTGTTATCGCCTTCTGCTTCGCCCTCTACTCGCTCGGCAAATTCGTAACGTTCGGCGACGCCAAGCTGTTCGAGTTCGGTTTTTTCGCTAACTTCAGAACGTTAACCGGGACGTTTCGCGCCCCCGGACGTTTTTTTTGGCCCACCTACTACCTTATCTACCTCGTCGTCTTGGTCTATCTCGTGCGGCGGCTGCCCCGCAGCGTTGCGGCGCTCGTGCTGAGCGCAGGCCTACTCTTGCAAGTAGGCGATTTGAAGATCAATCTACCCTTTAGAGACGGGCAACAGACCTTTACCAGAAACCTTGAGGACAACAGGTGGGCGCAGCTGATAGGGCCGTTTAAGACGCTTGCCCTGATTCCTGCTTTTGAGCGCAAGACCGCGAACCGAGACGATTACCTGGCGTTTGCCTACCTCGCTGCAAGTCAGGGAAAACAGGTCACGACCGGGGCCGTAGCGAGGCTGCCGCTAGAGCTGTCTAACGCCAGGGACAGGTTAAGGGTGGAGGCCCTTGCGGGACCGAGGAGCCTCAATAGGTTGTATATTTTTAGTGCTGTCGCCTTCGCCCAACGTTACGCTCCTGAAATCGCTCCCGGTCTGCGCTGCTACAAACTTAACGCCTACGTCGCCTGCTACAACGACAAAGTCGAAAAGGTGGGCGGGATGGGGCCGGAAATCAACGTTCCTAGCTACATTCCGCAGGGGTACAAACGTGTCGAGCTAGCCGATTACCTCGAGACCTACCGCAAGCAAATCATCGTGATCGTGGCAAAAAAAGGTATTGGAGACCTTTCGGCCCGTGCGAGCCGCGCCCTTTTTAGAGGTGCGAGCACCCCGCCCGTGCCCCGTGACGGCTCCTACGCCGCTGTGATTCATCAGGGTTACGTGTCGTTTGAAGAGGTAAGCGAAGATAAAATTGCGCAAGAAACGTGGCACGAGGGCGACGTATTGGGGACCGGCACCGAAGCGTTCCGCGTCCCAAAAACTCTCAAGGTCTATTCGGTCGGGACGCCCGCTGCACGCGCGGCCAACGTCTTTTTAGACGGCAAGATGTTACTCGAGCCAGGGCGTGGCCTCAACATTGTCGTCCTCGACAAGAATTTTAGAGTCGTCTCTAAAGCACTTTTTGATACGTTCATTACTGACGAAGCAGTTGTTAAAAAGTGACGAGGTTGTCACAGTCCTTCCGGTGACTCATCCTCGGCTTCACGGCAGGTTTCCGCCGCGCACGCCTGGAGCCGTGCAGCGTGGTCTGAATACGCCTTGAGGACTCCCGGGTCCGTGCGAGAATAGAGATTATCTAGTTCAAAGGGGTCGTTTTGCAGGTCGTAAAGCTCACCCTCTTGGGTGCCGTCCTGATAGCTGTATTCGACAAACAAATGTCGTTTGCTCCGCACAGCGCGGTATTTGGGAACCGGCCCTATAGGATAGTTTTCCTCTAACACGCTCCGAGGCCAAAACTCGGTTCCCACCGTCTGCCGCCACGGGACCGCGGCACTGTCGGCACTGTTTCCACCGTCCCAAAGGGGTTTAAGCGACCGCCCATCAACGAATGCCGGGACGTTTGCACCGACCAGTCCGGCCAGCGTCGGCGCGAGGTCGGTGTTAAGCACTAACTCGCCTTTGGTCTGTCCTGTAGGAATTCCCGGCCCCCGGATAATCAGCGGAATCTGACTCGCGGCGGCGTAAGGGGTCAGCTTCATCCGCATCAAACGGTGCTCGCCGGAGTGAAAGCCTTGATCCGAGGTAAAGACGATATAGGTATTTTGCAGCTCACCCGCTGCTGCAAGGGTGTCTATCAGTCTGCCGACCATTTCGTCAACGGCCAAGAGCATTTCGGCTTGTTTACGGTAAGTCTCATCTTCGCCCGCGATTTGCGCTGCGTTCATCGGCAGGCGTTCCCTGACCCAGCGCGGTTTATCGGAGACGTCGGCCTCGTTAAAGGCGGGTGACCGGGGCACTTGCAAGCCCAAGAGTTTATCTTTGTGCCGCTCAGCGGGAATAACCGGCAGGTGCGGCGCGGTCGGGGCTAGGTAGAGAAAAAAAGGTTTGCTGCTCCGCCGGTTGCGCTGGATGAAGTTCACCGCTTGGTCTGAAAGCACATCGGTCTGGTAGTCGCTGGCTTTGCTGCCGTACCAGACGGCTCGGCCCCCCTCGTTGACGCGGTAGTTGTACATCTGATAGGGCCGGTTGTCGGGTGCATCAAAAAAGCCGAACCACTCGTTCCAACCCGGCGGGATGTAGCTGCGCCGGGGTTCCCGGTAGTTGGGCGGATTGTCTTCAGGTGGGCCGAACGGATACGAGTTTAAGTATTTGCCCATCAGCGCCGTTTCGTAGCCTTTGTCTTGTAACCACGTTGCCAAGGTCGAGGCTTCATAGCCGGTCTGGTAGAACTTCGGAAAGCCCCCCTGCGGCCCCCCGTTGGAATAGACCGTATGGTTGTGAACATATTGTCCTCGTAAAACCGTGGTGCGGGCCGGGCAGCAGAGGCTGGTCGTCGCAAAGGCGCTGCTAAACGTGACCCCTTGAGCGGCCAAGAGGCGCTGAACGTTGGGCATCACGGCGGTGAGTTCGGCGGGTTGGTCGTCGGTCATGAGATAGACGATGTTCGGCCCGGTTTTTACGGGTACGGTGCAAGAAGACAGGGCGAGGAGTAGGCTCAGAGCAGCGGTGAGATAGCTAATTCGCACAGCCGATGCTAACACGCAGGTGCTGACGCGTAAGGGAGGCTCGAGCCGCCTTTTCCGGCCTACCGCTGGCTCAGAGAGCTTTACTGTTGCGCCCGTATGATGCCCTGATGACGACGCTGATTTTGGCCGGGTTGGTCTTTACGCTTTTTTATCTGGTCGGTGTTTTAAGCGTCGTGCTGCCTGCCTTGCCGGGAGTGCCGGTGGTCGCTGTCGGCGCACTTTTAGCCGCTTGGATAGGCGGGTTTCACACGCTGACCTGGACCACGGTGCTGATCGTCGCGGCGCTCGCGGCGTTCGCCTGGCTGCTCGACTACCTGGCGGCGGTTTTGGGGGCTAGGCAGTTCGGCTCGAGCCCAGCCGGTCTTTGGGGCAGCATCATCGGGTCTATCGTCGGCATTTTTTTCCCACCTTTGGGCTTTATCGTTGGGGCGCTCGTCGGCGCGGTCATTGCCGAACTTTTTGTCGGACGGCCCTTCGGCGAGGCGTTTCGGGCCGGTATCGGCGCGTTTGTCGGGACGCTCGGGGGTATCGTCGCCAAAATCATCATCCTGGTCAGTATCGCCTTCGTGGTGTACCCGAAGTTTTTTTAACGTTTATACTAGAGCGCATTTGTCTTGACGTTGCCCCTTCCTATATTCGGGCGGCGCGTCATCTGAAAGAGGTTTAGATGGACCCCATTATGTTGCAACTCGGGCCGCTGGCGCTGCGCTGGTACGGTTTTTTTATCGCGCTGGGCGTACTGATCGGCTCGAATTGGACGCTTTATGAAGCCAAAAAACGTGGGCTTGACACCGACAAGCTGCTCGACATGACGCTCTGGCTGGTGATCGCCGGACTTGTCGGCGCACGCCTCGTCTACGTCTTGACGAGTCCGGCGGCCTACTTTGGACCCGGCGGGAACCCGTGGAACGCCGTGGCCATCTGGCAGGGCGGCGGCAGCATTCACGGTGGCGTGTTGGGTATTTTTGTCGCCGTCTGGCTTTACTCACGTATCCATAAGCTCAACATGTGGTCATACCTAGACGTGTTGACGCCGGTCGGCGCGTTCGGCGTCATCGGCGGGCGCTTGGGCAACTTTATGAACGGTTCGGACACGACCGGACGGGTGACGGGCTGGCCTATCGGTTTTACCTGGCCTGAACCGGGAACGCAGACCTTCGGCGCAGTGGGGCGCTTTATCTTCGGCGACGACCTCTGGGCCAACTCGCCGCAGGTCATTGTCAACGGTCAGGTCGCTTACGGGCCGGTTCACCTGACGCAAGGGTACGGTGTGCTGATCGGCATTGCACTTATTTTTATCTTGTTGTGGGCGTTTCGGCGGAGCCGCGCACCGGGATTTGTCTGGTGGCAGTTTGTCTTGTGGTATTCGGTGCTCCGGTCGGTGTTTGAAGAGACGTTTCGTAACAATCCGCTCTTTTGGAATGTGTATTTGCGTGAGGGTGTCAACTCGCCCGGTATCGGACTTTTTACGCTGACGCAGCTTGTCAGTGTGCCGCTGATTTTGGTGTCACTTTACTTTTTGCTGACGTTAAACCCCGACCAACCGGTCAAACGCGACACGCTGACCCGGAAGGCCAGGGGACGTTAGTGCTGGGGGTGGTCATCTTGGCAGCGGGGCAAGGAACACGGATGCGTTCACCGCTCCCGAAGGTGCTCCACGAAGCGGCCGGAAAGCCGCTGTTAGAACATGTGTTGGGCGCGGTAGCACCCCTCGAGCCCGCCCAAACTGTCGTCATCGTCGGGCACGAGGCCGAGCAGGTCGAGGCGCGTTTTGCCGACTACCTTGTTCATGGCCACCCCTTGACCTTTGTACGGCAAGACTTTTCGCAGGGGTACGGCACAGGTGCAGCACTTAAGCAAGCTGAGGACGCTTTTGCTAACTTTGGGGACAACATCATGGTGCTAAGTGGTGACGTTCCTTTAGTTCGTACAGCGACGCTCCGTGCGCTTGCCCAAAGGCAAGCTGCTCAGGCTGAAGGCATGACCTTTTTGACGTGTATGATGGAAAACCCTCACGGGATGGGACGCATTATCCGTGCGGGGGACGGCAGCGTCTCCCGTATCGTTGAAGAAAAAGACCTGACGCCTGCAGAACGAGAGATTCACGAGATGAACCCTGCGCTCTACGTGTTTGACCGGCACGTGTTTGACTTGGCAGCTGAGCTTAAAAACGACAATGCGGCGGGTGAATACTACCTCACCGATCTCGTAGACCTCTATCTGCGTGCCCATCGCCCGGTGCAGACCGTTTTAGGCGATGACGAGACCGAGATTTTGGGTGTCAACGACCAAAAGCAGTTGGCGCACGTTGACCGGTTGCTCAGGGCTAGAACGGCCTAGCAATTCAAACGCCTGGATGGTCTCCGGGCGCTCAGCTGAAGTAAAGCAAGTTGGCGTGAGTTAGTCGCGCAAAAAGTCCAGCAGCAACTGATTAAACTTTTCGGTGTGGGTCAAGACTAAACCGTGCGGCGCACCTTCAAACACCTCGAGCCTACTCCCTGAAACGAGTTTATGCGCCTCTTGTGCACTGACCTCTAAGGGCACAATCTGGTCGGCGTCGCCGTGAACGAACATCGTCGGCACGTCAATTTTGGCCATATCAGGGCGGAAGTCGGTTTCGCCAAACGCCGTGATGCAGTCTAAGGTTCCTTTAGGTGACGCGTAAGAAGCGATGCTTAGGGTGTAACCGAGTGCCGGGTCACTGACCGCTGTACCGTCCGGCCCAACTCCTTTATCGTGGTTGACGAACATCTTGTTAAAGCCTTCCAAAAAGCCGATCCGGTCTGTTTTAACGTTTTGCTTAAACTCATCGAAGACGCTTCTATCAACGCCGCTGGGATTGTCGTCAGTTTTAAGCATGTACGGCGTCACGGCGCTGACGAAGACTGCCTTAGACACACGCTCAGAACCGTACTGTCCAAAGTAACGCGCCACTTCGCCGCCGCCCATCGAAAAGCCGACCAACGTGGCGTCCTGGAGCTCGAGCGCACTAAGGAGCGCCTGTAAATCCGCTGACATCGTGTTGTAGTCGTAACCGTCCCACGGTTTGTCCGAATCGCCAAAACCGCGCCGGTCGTAAGACACCACGCGGTAGCCCGCCTCGACGAGCGGCTGCACCTGATACTCCCACATGCGGTGACTTAGCGGCCAGCCGTGGATCAGCACGACTGGTTTTCCCTGCCCGTAGTCTTCAAAGTAAAGGCTGACGGTCCCTTGTCCTTCGATCTTGAGAAAAGGCATAGGTGTACACTCCTTTGGGGTAATATTTACGCCGTCCCCCGGCTTGCACAGCGGTAGTTATGACTATCGAACAAAACGTTCGGACAAACAATGGTGCGGACTACAAGCGTCACGGGTGCGTCTTTATTGAGCAGGTATCATCGGGGCGGCAACGCTCACTATACAAGCCTTGCTGACGAGCACGCACGTTTGGACGTGATTTTGGTCGCAACTTTTTGTGGAAACGTTGTTAGCCGAGCGCAAAGCCGACGAAGAGAAAAAAACCTCCTCTTCGTCCCTGGGGCCGAGTAAAGGTGTTTTTCGTCAAAAGCTTGCAGTTGGTACTGAACGCCTGAGCGTCAGCTTAGCTGCGTTTATAGATGTAACGCCCCAGCCACGTACCCGCCAGCAAACCCGGTACCGCTAACGCGACGTAGAGCGGATTGGGGGCCGATGACGCACCCTCGAGCGGCGGCAGTTGCGGAAATCCGAGCTGCGGCAAGAGCGCCTTAAGCCCTTCGACGCCGAGTGCTAAGCCAAAACCGGCTAAAAGCGTGATGGTAAGCGCCTGCGTGACCCCACGGCGGTAAAGCCACAGCACGAAGAAGTAGCCCAGGATCAGGTAGATAAATACGTGTGTCACGAACGAAAGCGTGGTCGTCTGCTGGGGTACGAACGCCTGCGAGACGATGACGGTGGTGGTAAAGAGCAGGTACGCCGTATTAAACACCGAGCGGCCCATCCCAGGTGCCGGACGCTCGTTTTGGCCCGAGTTACCCCCCTCACCCTTCTTCGTCCCCGTCGTTTTGGTCTCTGCCGTTTTCGCTGGTGAAGCACGTTTGGTCTGCGCTACCCGCACACGGTTCGTGCGGCGCAGCTCTTTACGCCGCTCCTGCTCGCGTTCACGCTTTTTGTCGGATTTTTCGTTTGCCCGTTTAAGTTGCCTGTTCACCCGTTCAGCCTACCGCATCCGTTTGAGGTCACGCATCCCTCCTTGTCCCTTATCCGAGCGCCACATTCGCTGCGACCAAGAGAGGGTCCCAGGCACTGCTAAAAGGCGGCGCGTAGGCGAGGTCCAGGTCAGCGAGGTCTCGCAGCGTCCCTCGCTGAAAAAGCAGCGCCGCGAGGACGTCAATACGTTTTACGGCGTCGCCGTACCCGACAATCTGCCCGCCCAAAAGTCGCTCCGAACCCTGTTCCCAAACGAGCGTGACGCTCAGCGGCCGGTTGTCCGGATAATACCCGGCGTGGTCGGTCGTGCTGATGTCCTTGCTGCAGGCGTCGAACCCGGCGTCTTGCGCCGCTTTGAGCGTCAAGCCGGTGGTAGCGAACGCCCGCTCAAAAACTTTGGTGATGGCGGTTCCGGCGACGCCCCGAAAACGCCCCGGTTGCCCGCCCAAAAGCTTGCCCAACACACGGCCTTGCTTGTTGGCCACGTCACCGAGCGGTAACCAGGTGGGTTCACCGGTGACCACATGATGCACCGCCGTAAGGTCACCGACGGCGTAAATGTCGGAGCGGCTGGTGCGGAGCTGATCGTCGGTCAGTACGGCGTTTGCGGGGCCGAGCTCGAGTTCTAACGCTTTCGCCAGGGCGTTGCTTGGCCGTGCGCCGACTGCGACCACCACCAAATCAGCGGAGAAACGTTCGTCTTCGGTCACGACCTCTCTGACCTGCGTGTCGCCCCCCAACCCCGTGACCTTTGCGCCCAAATGCACGCTGACACCGTTTTTTTGCACCTCTTCAAGTGCAGTCTTTGACGGCACCGGCCCAAAATTGCCCAAGAGCACGTCCCGCTGCTCTAAGACCCGCACCCTCAGACCCGCCGCTACCAAAGCTTCAGCGAGCTCGAGGCCGATATAGCTGCCCCCGATAATCACTGCTTCTTTCGCACCGCTTTGTACTGTTTTCTGAATCTCGGCGGCGTCTTCCACGATCCGCAAGACGTGAACGCCGCCTAAGTCAATCCCCGGCAGCGGCGGTTTGACCGGCACCGCTCCGGTGGCCAAGACGAGCTTGTCATAAGGTTCGGCAAACCTCTCACCGTTACTCAAGTTTTTTACGGTGACGGTTTTGGCGTCCGGGTCAACTTCGGTGACCTCGTGCCGCACCTTGACCGTGACGCCTTGTTCGGCCATGTCCTCAGGGGTACGCGCGATCAGCTTGTCTAAACTTTTGACGACGCCCCCGATGGCGTAGGGGAGGCCACACGCGCCGTATGAGATATAGTGACTTTTTTCAAAAACGGTGATGTCCAGCTCCGGACAGCTGCGTTTGGCTTTCGAGGCGGTGCTCATCCCGGCGGCAACGCCGCCCACAACGACAATTTTGGGTTGCTTCATTCCACTAGTTTAGCGGTTAGACCGCGCGGTAAAGCCAGCCTCCGACACGGCGACGACGTGATGACGGTGTGTAAACGCCCCAAGTCGCGGCGCAGCTGAACACAGCGTAGCGTGGACGTTTTACGATACAGGCATGACGCACGCTCCACCTCAACTTTTACCGACTACCGACGCGCTGCTGGGGGACGCCGCCGTCCGTTTCGGTACGCCCCTCTATCTTTACGACCTGGACACCATCACCTCCCAAGTTGTGCAGGCACGAAAAGCCCTTCCCACGGCTGAGCTATTTTTTGCCGTAAAAGCCAATCCTTGCGGCGCGGTGCTGCGTCACTTGGCCCATCTAGGGCTCGGTGCGGAGGTCATCAGCGAAGGTGAACTGGCCCGCGCCCTCCGCGCCGGAATTTCCAAAGAGCGTATCCTGTTGGGCGGCCCCCGCCAAGATGCGCGGCTCGTGGCGGCGGCTCGTGCTGCCCGAATCGGTTGGGTCAGCCTCGATAGCCTGTCTCAAGCTGAAGCTTGGGCGCAACACGCTGACGAGATCAAGTTTTTAGTTCGTCTCAACCCGGCGCTCGACCCCCGCACGCATGAACACTTGGCGACGGGCGCGGCTACGTCAAAGTTCGGGATGACCTTTGATGAGACAATTCACGTCGCTGAGCGGTTAGGGGAGAGGCTGGCCGGTTTTCACATTCATATCGGTTCGCAGATTACGGAACTTGCGGTTTATGACGAGGTGTTCCGTCAGCTGGCAAGCTTACTCGAGCGTTTTCCCCAGGTCACGACGCTTGACTTAGGCGGCGGCTTCGCCGTGCCGGATTTCCCGCTGGGGGCGTTTGCCGAAAAGGTCACGCCGTTTGTCGGGGCGCGGAGGCTCTTGCTCGAGCCCGGACGTTTTCTCGTCGCGGAGAGCGGGACGCTGGTGACTCGAGTCTTACACGTCAAAAACGGCCCCGTAAAGCATGTGATCTGCGACGCAGGCATGGCCGACCTTTTGCGCCCGGCGCTCTACGGTGCGCGTCACCCGGTTCGTGCGCTTGGCAAAAACATGAGTAAAGACGGTCCTCTGCAAACGGTAGATGTTGACGGCCCCTTGTGCGAAAACGCCGACCGTTTGGGGCGCGGCGTACAGCTCCCTGACGTTCAACCTGGTGACCTCTTGGCAGTGTCCGAAGCGGGCGCTTACGGCCTGAGCATGAGTTTGCACTACGCGTCGTCGTTACGGCCAGCCGAGGCGATTATCGAACACGGTCAGCTGCGGCTCGTCACAAAACGCGAAACGGTAGAAGAGTTGTGGAGGCTCGAGCGTGAGTAAAGACGATTTTGGGGCAGAACTGACTCCGCTTTTTAAGACGTTTTCCGGCGAGGTGAGCGTCGCCTATGCACGCTTAGACGGCGCTGAAAGCTACACCTACCGCGCTACCGAACCGACCTCAGCTGCGAGCCTGATCAAGCTGCCGATTTTGCTCACGGTTTTAGAGCGCGTTTCTCAGGAAAAACTAAAGCTGGATGAACGTACCTCGCTGAAAGCTACCGATCAGGTCGGTGGCTCCGGCATCTTGCACACGTTGCAGGCCGGTCTCGAGCCGACGCTCCACGACCTCTTAACCTTGATGATGATTGTGAGCGACAACACCGCGACGAATATCCTGATTGGGCGTGTGGGGCAAGACGCCATCAATACCTTTTGTCAGCAGCACGGCCTCAGCGGGACGAAGCTCGTCGGTAAATTGCAACTCCCGGAAATTGGGCAAAACGAGGCGCAGCGGCGCGGTGAGCGCAACACGACCTGCGCCGCCGATATGTTGGGCTTGCTGCTAGGTCTAGTCCGTGGCGATCTGTTACCCCCAGCTGAGACCGAACTCGCGCTAGACATCCTCAAAAAACAGCAATATACCGAGGCGTTGGCCCGCTACCTCCCGACCGACCCGGAGCTCGACACGCCTTATATTGAGGTCGCCTCAAAAAGTGGGTGCTTGAGCGGCGTGTGGCACGACGCCGGAATCGTCTTTTCGGAGGGGCAACCGCTTTACGCGCTTGTCGTGATGACCAGTGGGTCTCGAGACCGGCGCTTTCATTTTGAGCAAGAAGGGATGCTGCTGATTGGCGAGGTCTCGAGGCGTATCTACGGGCGCGTCGCCGCTCCCGAAGCCACTTGAGGTATGTGTAAGCTACCTGCCGGTACGCGTCTCCATCCTATTTTAGGGTAGTAATAGTAAAAACAGATCATCACCTGGAGGTTGATATGCTGTTTGTCACCAAACGTCCCCTGTTGTCTCTGAGTACCGCACTTTTACTATTTACCGCTGCGTGTAACCGAAATGAAATTCCAGTGCTGCCCGCACCGCCCACGACGCCTGCGCCCCCGACAACGCCCGCACCGCCCACAACCCCGACGCCTCCTGCCGCGCCCGCAACGATTGCCCTGCCGAACGGCTTTCAACCTGAAGGCATCGCTGCCGGTACAGGGACGACGCTCTACGCCGGCTCACTGGCAGATGGGGCGGTCTACCAGCTTGACGTCGCTACGGGTGAGGGAAGTTTCCTCGTTAAAGGCAAAGACGGACGCGTCAACGTCGGTCTGACCTTTGATAGCCGTACCGGTTACCTCTTCGCCGCTGGTGGCCCAACGGGTAAAGCTCAAGTCTACGACACCAAAGCCGGAAAGTTGCTGCAAACCTATACCCTTAACAGCAACGGGACGTTTGTCAACGACGCTGTTCTGAGCGGCAATAATGTCTACTTTACGAACTCGAATCGGTCGGTCTTTTACCGTTTAGCACTCGGTGAAGAGGGCGCACTTCCTAAAAAGAACAGCGGCGTGACCGAACTGCCGCTTACCGGCGCGTTTACGTTAGCGCCGGACCCGGCGGCGCTCAACGCCAACGGCATTGCCGCAGCTGACGACGGCACCCTAATTATCGTCAAGAGTGCGACCGGGCAGCTCTTTAAGGTCAATCCGGAGACCGGCGAAGCGGTAGAGATTGATTTAGGAGACGCTAACGTCACCAACGGCGACGGCCTTTTACTTAATGGCAACACGCTCTACGTCGTGCAAAACCGGGATAACCAGATCGCGGTAGTAGATTTGTCGGCGGACCTTGCAAGCGGCACCATCAGCAACACGCTGACCAATCCTGCGTTTGACGTACCGACGACGCTGGCCGCTGTAGACGGCACACTTTACGCGGTCAACGCCCGGTTTGGCACTGATCCGACGCCGGATACAGAGTACGCAGTCGTCAAAGTCGAGCAGTAAAGCGTCCTTCGCGGCGTTGGCATAGCCTAGTTCAACTAAAAAGCTACGGACTTTGCTGCTTACAAAGTCCGTAGCTTTTTAGGGTGCGCTCAAACTAGAGTTCGGCGATAAGTACAACTTCACCTGACTTCACAGCCTTTTACCTAGCGTTAACCAGCAGCTATTAAAATCGGTAGCGACTTGCAGATGAGTCGGAGGGAGAAGGTTTTGGTGGGAAAAACCACAAGCAGCTGACGAGCGCGGCGCACCGATTCTAAGTAGCCAGCGTACCAGAGACCTCAACCCCGCTGCCTCAAAGCTGTGAGCTGTCAAGGTAGTGCTGAGTTGGTAGTACTACCTAGCGCATCTATAGCTGACACCTCACAGATAACGCCAGCGAGTTGACCCAAAAATATCTCCATCTATGTAATTAGGTGCGGTCTTGGGAGGCAGATCAGAAAAGCAACAAAGCATACAAACACAGCACTAACATCTGCACCAAGCTCACTGAGTACGTGTTGGCGAATAGGGCAAAACGGCTTCTCCCTCCACCCACTGCCGAGAGCGAAACTAGAAACGGAGATAAAACCCATGACGACATCTGCAAAAGATCACCCTGACATGACTAACGGCGGCCATGACACGACCACGAAGGTCACGGGCCGCGCGGCAACTACGGGCGCTTGCCCATTCCGCGGCACCCGTATCGGCGGCGCTATCGGTTCGGAACCGCAGCTCGATACCTGGTGGCCGAACCGCCTCAAGGTCGAACTCTTGCATCAGAACCCGCCTCAGGCCAACCCGCTCCGGGATGTCAACTACGCGGAAGCGTTCTCGCAGCTTGATTACCACGCGCTCAAAGCCGACATCAAGGCGCTCCTCCAGTCTTCTGTAGACTGGTGGCCGTCGGACTACGGCAACTACGGGCCGCAGATGATCCGGATGGCGTGGCACTCGGCGGGTACCTACCGCATCGCCGACGGGCGTGGCGGCGCGGGGCAGGGGATGCAGCGCTTTGCGCCGATTAACTCGTGGTGGGACAACGGCAACACCGATAAGTCGCGTCGGCTCTTAGCGCCCATCAAGCAGAAGTACGGCGCGGCGCTCAGCTGGGCCGACCTGCTGATCTTGACTGGTAATGTCGCCTTAGAGGAGATGGGCTTTCCGACTTTCGGCTTCGGCGGTGGCCGCCTTGACGCTTGGGCGGCCGACACCGCTACCTACTGGGGTCCCGAAGGCTGGGAGGGTAAGGAGCACGTAGGCCACCCCGACGAGATGGTCAACTTGGGCAAACGCTGGCAGGGCAACCCTAAACAGGACTATTGGGACCTCGAGAACCCGGTCGCAGCGTCGCACCAGGCGCTGATCTACGTCAACCCGGAGGGTCCGGATAAAAATGGCGACCCGCTGGACAGTGCGCGCGAAATCCGCGAGAGCTTCGCGCGGATGGCGATGAACGACGAGGAGACCGTCGCGCTGATCGCCGGGGGTCACGCTTTCGGCAAGTCGCACGGGATGGTCGCGCCGGACAAAATCGGCCCCGCACCGGAGGCGGCTACCATGTCGCTCCAGGGTCTCGGCTGGCACAATCCCGAGGGCAGCGGCAACGCCGAGCACACGATGACCAACGGCATCGAGGGCTCGTGGACACCGAACCCGACGATGTGGGACAACGCCTACCTTACGAACCTCTTCAAGTATGAGTGGGAGCAGACGAAGAGTCCCGCAGGTGCGCTTCAGTGGACACCGGTTGACCCGGACGCGCCCAAGACGCCTGACGCTCATATAGGGGGCCAGCAGAACGACCTGATGATGATGACAACCGACATCGCGCTGAAGCGGGACCCGGCGTATCACGAGGTCTGCCAGCGGTTCCTGGGCGACTTTGACTACTTCACCGACGCCTTCTCGCGGGCCTGGTACAAGCTGACCCACCGCGACATGGGGCCGATAGACCGTTACGTCGGCCCGGAGGTGCCGGAGGTGGTCCTCCCCTGGCAGGACCCGATTCCAGCGCTCGAACACGAGGTCGTGAATGACGCGGACATCGCCCAGCTCAAGGGGACGATCTTAGACAGCGGTCTGTCGGTGTCGGCGTTGGTGTCGGCGGCTTGGGCCTCGGCCTCGAGCTACCGCGACAGCGACAAACGCGGCGGCGCGAACGGCGCACGTGTGCGGCTCGAGCCGCAAAAGGACTGGGCGGTCAACCACCCCGACCAACTGGCAGAAACGCTTCAAACGCTCGGGGGCGTTCAGTCTAACTTTAACAGTGCCCAGTCAGGTGGCAAAAAGGTGTCTATGGCTGACCTGATCGTCCTCGGCGGTGTCGCCGCGGTTGAGCAGGCGGCCAAGGACGCGGGCGTTGAGGTGAGCGTCCCCTTTGTGCCGGGCCGGATGGACACGACCCAGGAGCTGACCGACGGTGAGAGCTTCGAGTGGCTTAAACCCGTTGTGGACGGTTTCCGCAACTACGTCAACGAAGAGGTTAAATACAACGTCGCGCCCGAGCATCTCTTCCTCGACAAGGCGCAGCTGTTGACCCTGACCGCCCCCGAGTGGACGGCCCTGGCGGGCGGCCTCAAAGTCTTGGGTATCAACTACGACAGCTCTGAGCACGGCTTGTTCACTGACCGGCCGGGCGTCCTGACCAACGACTTTTTCAAGGTGCTGACCTCGATGGACTACGCGTGGAAGCCGCAAGACGGGCGCGAGCTGACGTTTGACATCACCGACCGCAAGACCGGCGAGACTAAGTTCACGGCTACACGTTGCGACTTGGTGTTCGGCGCGAACGCGCAGCTGCGCCAAATCGCCGAGGTCTACGCTGCAAACGACGGCCACGAGCGGCTGGTCAAAGACTTCGCTAAAGCTTGGCACAAAGTGATGATGCTCGACCGTTACGACGTGCCGGAAGCGCACGCCGAAGCCACCTCAACTTGCTGACTGATAGAACGAGGCGATAACAGAGTGGGTCTGCTTTGGCAGGCCCCTTTTTTGTGTGCATCCGATTTTATGTGCATCCGACCGGGGATGTCCCAGGAAGACGTGACCTGTTTTGAGCTGAGTTCGGACCCATAACGCAGAATCTCCCAAGCTGGCGTTGAAAACCTATCAAGGCGATACGGTTATGGGTTCACTCGAGCTATTTTGTTGAAGTAACCCATTTTTACCGGGAGTTTGAGCTGGGGGTTGGTCTTTAACAGTTGCCGAGTGTCCACCATGCGACGCTGCGACCCCACGTTTCAGCGAACCGCCGCGTACACAGCGTGACGTTGGCTTGCACCAGCCCGCTGCCTAAGCGTGCGCCCTGATTACGGCTACGCGCACCCCTACTCGAGCGTCAACACAAACGCGTACAGCTCGGGGCTACCGGCGTGCAACTCGAGCTCGAGCCCGTCAAACTGTTCGGCGAGCTGTTTATGAAGCGCCTCGGCCCGTTCGCGGCCTACCGCTGAACTGTAAAAAAGCACGCCCAACTCGTAGTCCGCCGCGACGTTTTCGACGAGCTCGCTCATGCACGTTTCGGGTGACGCTGCCGCAGCCTTGAGCTGACCGTTTTGCAACCCGATAAACTCGCCTTCGGTGACCGCAACGCCTTCAACCACGGCCGTACGGCTCGCCTTGGTGACCTCGAGGGTACAAGCGTGCTCGGCAGCCTCTTGCAGCTTACCGTAAAGCTCGTCTACCTCGCTGTTTTCATCGAATAAGACGGCCGCGGCCAGACCTTCACCGAGAGTTCGCGTCGGCAGCACCCGGATGTGCTTCTCGGGAATGAGTTCGCCGACCCGCTCGGCGGCCATGATGATGTTTTTGTTGTTCGGCATGATGATCACATCAGTGGCCCCGACGCTCCGCACTGCGTCGGCGATGTCTTGCACGCTCGGGTTGTTCGTCTGACCGCCCCCGACCACGCGTGCGCCGAGGCTGCGAAACACTTTGGTAACGCCAAACCCCGCACTGACCGCGACGAGCGCCGTTTTCGGCGGCGTAATCCCGCTCGGGTCGGCACCGGCCAGAATCTCCTGGTGCTGCTCGCTCATGTCTTCGACTTTGGTCCTGACGACTGTACCGTAACGCGCGACGAGGGCGAGGAGTTGTTCGGGTTCTTCGGTGTGAATATGGCCTTTGACGTACCCTTCTGCGCCGACGACGAGGAGCGAATTGCCAAAGCTCTCAACCTCGGCCTGAATCTCTTCGGTCGGTACCGTCACATCGGAAAGCAAGAATTCAGTACAAAACCCGAACTCCTGCTCTGCAAACGCCTCTTGTGCGTGCTTGGTGACGGTGGGGGGCGGTGGCAGCTCGCGCCCTTCAAACGACGCGATAATGCCCTCGAGCACGCGTAAAAACCCTAAACCACCCGAATCTACGACGCCCGCTTGCTTGAGCATTGGAAGCTGGTCGGGCGTGCCTTGGAGCGCCTTATCCCCGGCTTTTAGGGCGTCACGGAGCACCTCTAAAGGAGACACCGATGCTGCGCCCTCAGCACCCTCCGCCGCTGAGCGCACCACGGTTAAAATCGTGCCTTCGACGGGTTTCATTACGGCAGCGTAGGCACTCTTCGACGCACTTTTAAGTGCCTCAACCACCGCTTTACTCCCAAGCGTCCTTTGGCCTTTGATGCTTTCGGCAAAGCCTTTAAGGATTTGACTTAAAATCACGCCCGAGTTGCCACGTGCGCCGAGCAGCGAGCCGTAAGAGAGGGCGTGCGCGAGTTCGCCCATCGTTTTAGGGGCGGCGTTACTGAGCTGCTGCCGTACCGACTGCATCGTCAGGTGCATGTTGGTCCCGGTATCGCCGTCAGGGACAGGGTAGACGTTGAGCGCGTTGACCTCTTCGACGTAGACGCCGAGCCAGTCGGTCGCGTAGGCGAAGGCGCACGCTAAAGCCGGAGCCTCGAGCAGCGGTTCGACCGGAGCGACCTGAGTCACTGTACTGTCCCCTGTGCTGCCTCTAAACCGGTAATGTGCCCTGAAGCTGAGCGGGTTGTAAACCACAAGTTCATGATTCTCCCTAGCGCCGAGTGATATACACCAAGGCTTGATAGGGCAATCTTACCGCATCTGTAAATAAACTGAGTAATAAACCCCGTATTAGACGTTCATCTACGGCTTTTTAGGCGGTTGCTGGTGGCTCGAGCCTGTCACGAAGTTTTTCCTACGGGACTTCTTTCAGCTTGGGGCCAACATCGTTTAAGTTGCCGTAAGCGGTGTGCCTTGTCCTTCCGGATCAGTAAAGAGAAATACACTAAATCTAAATCTTCGGGTAACACGTTGCAATCGTCGCCTAAACACAATTTTCGGTGTGTTTCAAGTTTGATTGGGACGCGAAAGAAGGTAGATTTGCGCTGCTCAACCCTATAGTGAATCCCACAGTTCGACCTCGAGCCGACTCTCGGTCACCCTGTACTCGCCCTGCGCCGCCACAAACGCTTCGATACGGTGCAAGAGTGTCTCGAGTCCCACCCTGTCGCTGCTGATGACGCTGACGCCGATCTCTTCCCAAGTGTGCTCATCTGCGCCGCCAAGCCGCGCCGCCGACACCGAAAAACGTACCTTGAGTTTTTCAACGACCGGTTTCACAAGTCCGCGTTTCTCTTTTAACGAGCGTACCCAGGGCATCTCGAGGCGGGCTTGGTACACTCCGACATAGACATTGGTATCTCTCACAAGGGTTCTTTCATCCAGAGTTCTTTTGGCCTCTCGAGCCCAACACTCGCCCATAGATGTGTTCAGGGCGCAGCGCGTAGTCTTTGGTAGCTAACGCCAGCGCCGCACCGTCGTCAGCGTCGGGAACTTGTACCTGCAGGTCGTAAACAGCGGCGTCGTAGGCACTTTTGGTCACGGCTTCTAACAAGGCTGCCCTCGCCTCGGTGTCAGCCTCAACATTTTCAGTCTCGGGGACGCTCAGGCGGTTGACGTAAACGGTTGGGCGCGTGCCGTTCCAGACAGCTTGCGCCAAGACAAACCCGGCAGCTCGGCCTTCTCTGACAGCAACAAAGGCGTGACCGGTGCGGACGTAAAACGACACGCTGCTCCTCGTCAAGATAGGTTCCAAGCCAAATTTTTCAGCGTAGGCCGTCTCGAGCGGCTCCAACAGCTCTTGGTCATCCGGGATCAGTGGACGGGCAAAAGTCAGAGAGGCCATCCTAAGCCTGCCCTGTCCAAGCGCCCGACTTACCGCCGGTTTTTGAAAGCAGCTTGATCTCCTCGATCACCATCCCTTTGCCGTAGGCTTTAAGCATATCGTAGAGCGTCAGCGCGGCTACACTCGCCGCAGTGAGGGCCTCCATCTCGACCCCGGTTTGGGCGTTGACGCGGCAGAGCGCCGTAAACGTCACGCGCCGCTCTGCCGCGTCCGTTTCACCCCGCACCGAGACTTTGGTCAAACTCAGCGGGTGACAGAGCGGAATCAGCTCACTCGTGCGTTTGGCCGCCATAATCCCGGCGAGTTCGGCGACGGCTACCGGGTCGCCCTTCTCCGGGCCGAGTTCTAAGGCCCGGTACACCTCTTCGGGCAAAAGAACACGCGAACGTGCGACTGCTTCGCGGGCCGTCTCCACCTTGCCTGAGACGTCAACCATCACGGCCTTGCCGTTTTCAAAATGGGTCATAGCTATGAGTATAGGTGAGTCCAGGGCAGATATTGTTCGGAAACGCTGCCAAAAGTTGCGCAGCTGGGTGCTTGTAACGTCGGCTTACGATGTGCATAAGTTAACTCAGAGGTTTTTCTAGGCTGAACGCTTGCACTTTGCCGGACTTCGTGCTACGCTTCTGGGCGATTAGCTCAGTTTACGAAACCGTTTTCGCGGTCTAGGTGTGGCCCCTTAGGTTGCTCTTTGACCGCCTGACGAAAGGTAGTTTTTTGTCGAGTCGTGTCTCAATTCGGAGTGTGGCAGAGGCCGCAGGGGTCACTATCGGAACCGTATCAAAGTCACTCAACGGTGACCGCGAGATTTCCGAAGCGACGCGGGTGCGCGTACAAAAAGTTGCGCGTGAGCTCGGTTACCGGCCGATGGCGCAGGCACGGGGGCTGGCGCGGGGACATACCGGCAACGTGGCCGTGGCGGTGCGGAGTGTTTTTTTGCCGGTGTTTGCCAGCGCATTTTACGGTGAAGTCTTAGCCGGGGTTGAGGCTGAACTCGAGCGTCACGACCTCAATTTGCTCTTAACCAGCCTTAAGTACGGTGACGACCTTTTACGGCTCGCTTCGGAGCGCCGCGCCGACGGCGTTTTATATATCGGCTACGACCTCGAGCCCAGCTTTTTACGTGAGCTGAGCCGCCTTATTCCCTTAGTCGTGGTTGACGGCGAGGTTGACGGGGTGAGCAGTGTCGTCAGTCAAAACGTCGAAGGGGCGAGGGGCGCGGCGCAGCACCTGGTAGCGCGGGGGCGCAGGCGACTGAGCTTTGCGGCGAGTACCCTGACGCAACCCAACTTTCGAGCACGTTACGGAGGATTTCGTGAGGTGCTCGCTGAAGCTGGTTTGGAGCCTGGTCCCGTCATCGAAGGTTGGAGCTTTACCGACCTCTGCACGCAGCTTCGGCACCTTTTGCTCACCTTTCACCCCGACGGGATCGTCTGCGCGAACGACGTGGTGGGTTACTCCGTGTTACAGGTTTTAGAAACGCTCGGCGTTCGGACGCCGGAAGACGTGGCCGTCATCGGGTACGACGGCACTGCCGGAGCCGAGTACCGCCGCACGCGCCTGAGCACAGTCGTCGTTGACAAACGTGAACTCGGCGCAGCGGGGGTGCGCACACTCTTAGAACGACTGGCGCACCCCCAAAGGCTGCCACAGCAAGTGGTGATTCCAAGTTTACTCGAGCCGGGAGATACGTCATGAGCCCGTAGCTAGTGCCTGGGCCTGTAAAGGAGGCTTTAGCGTCCGCCGTCAACCCTTCACATCTCTCAGTGACTCGAGGAGACACATGAAAAAGTTTGTTTCACTAGCACTTCTTGCCGCAGCGTTACTCGGCGTGGCAAGTGCGCAAAACCTGCCGCGTAACCAAACGCTCTATATCGCAGGGCACCAGTGGGGACCCCCCACGTCGTTTAACCCGGTCGGTCCGGTTCGCGCCTGGCCTGTCAACGAAGGCGGCGGTTTTAACCTGATCTACGAATCCCTGTTGACCTTTAACCAAGTCACCGGCGACTTAGACCCCCGGTTGGCTAAATCGTTAGAAGAAAAAGGCAACACCTTTGTCGTGACGTTGCAACCCGGTACCGCGTTTCAAGACGGCACCCCGCTCACCAGCGCCGACGTGGTGTACTCGTTTGAACTCGGCAAACGTCAGAGCGTGGACTACTCGTCTATCTGGGATTACATCACCAAAGTCGAAGCGACGGATGATCGCACCGTGACCTTTACGCTTAATCCCGACAAGCTTAATCCCGGCATTGTCCGTAATTACATGACCACCGTAGCCATCTTGCCGCAAAAAATTTGGGAAGGCATTGAGAAAAATAACAAATCGCTCGCCGAGTTTACCAACATGGAACCGGTCGGGTCGGGGCCGTACACGCTTGCGAGCGCGAACAACGAGCGCATCATTCTTAAACGCGCCGACAACTACTGGGGCGAGAGCATCTACGGCAAACCCGCGCCCGTCAACATCGTTCACCCGATTCTCGCCTCGAACGACGCCGCCAACCTAGCCTTTTCGCAGGGCCAAATTGACCTGTCGCAAACCTTTATTCCTGAAGTCTGGAAGCTCGAGGATGCGGGCAAGCCGATCGGTACTTGGACGAATAAGTCTCCCTATTACCTGCCCGGTTCGATTCCGATGCTCTGGATTAACGTCCAACTTCCCGGTTTAGATAATCCGGCCGTGCGCCGCGCCCTCGCCTACACCATCAACTACCCGCTCATCGTCCAGACCGCGATGTCGGACTACTCGGTACCCGCCAAAGCCAGCTTGATTATCCCCTCCGGCAGCGAAGAGACCTACTTTAACGCCGAAAGCGAAGCGGTGGACAGCGAAGGCTGGAGCTATGACCCGAACAAAGCAGTTGACATCCTCGAGAACGAACTCGGCGCGAAAAAAGGCGGCGACGGTATCTACGTCTTGCCTGACGGCACGCGTTTAGGGCCGTGGGAAGTGACTGCGCCGTACGGTTGGAGCGACTGGAACCAGACGCTCGAGATCGTCGCCTCAGGTGCGCAAGCCGTCGGTTTCGACATCAAAACGAACTTCCCCGAAGCCTCAGTCTGGCAGACCGACTGGCAAAACGGTAACTTCCAGCTGGCGATGGGGTGGGCTGCCGGCGTGAACGCCGCCGGTCCGTGGCCCCGTTTCCGCGACGTGATGGATATTCGCGGCGTGCCTAAAGTCGGCGAAACCGCCTTCTGGAACTACGGCCGTTACAGCAACCCTAAAGTTGCCGACCTTCTCGACAAAGCTGCCGTGGCCAGCCCCGATGAGCAGGGTCAGTACTACACCCAGCTCGATACGATCTTCCGCCAGGACATCCCGATCATCCCGCTGATGTACCGCCCGCAGCAGTTTTACACCTATAACACCGGCGTCTGGCATAACTTCCCGACCGCCGAAAACCCCTACGCGCCGCCTGCACACAGCCAGTCGGGGATCAAGGTGATCTTTAACATCACCAACGAAGAGCAGACGAGTCAGGCGAAATAGCCGCCTAACGCCTAGTAGGGTGCCGGACTGTTGACTGTTCCGGCACCCTTCAAGAGACCTTACGGAACTGAGTTTATGAAAATATGAAACCGTTTCAACGTTATCTTCTCAATAAATTATTCTGGTATCTGCTCGCCTTCGTTGCAGCGATGGCGCTCAACTTCTTTTTGCCCCGCCTGGTTCCCGGTAATCCGGTAGACGGTATCGTCTCACAGATGGCGCGGGGTGGCGGCACTTCGGGCGAGGCGCTGCAGCGCGTGTACGACACCTATATCACGGAGTTCGGGCTCGACAAATCGCCGGTAGAGCAGTTTATCACCTATTTGGGCAGCCTCTTTCGCGGCGACCTCGGGACCTCGCTCGGCAACTATCCGACGAGCGTCAATAAGATTATCGGCGCGGCGCTGCCGTGGACGTTGGCGCTGCAACTCCCGACGATTTTGCTCGGCTGGATTTTGGGTAACATTTTGGGGGCTTTAGCTGCGTACAAAGGCGGCTGGGTAGATCGGGGCGCGTTTTTAGGGTCGCTGGCGTTCTCGAGCATCCCTTACTACGGCCTCGCTATTTTGCTCCTCTATGTCTTCGCCGTCGCGTTGCCGTGGTTTCCGACCGGCGGCGCGTACGGGTTTGCGTCGTCCCCGAGTTGGACCTGGGGCTTTATCACCGACGCCGCGCAGCACTACGTGTTGCCGTTTTTGTCGCTGCTCTTAATCGTCGTAGGCGGTCAAGCGATTGGCATGCGCTCGATGGCGATCTATGAACTCGGCGCGGATTATGTCGGGTACGAACGGAGTTTAGGCTTGCGCGAACCTCGTATCGTCCGGGGCATCTTTCGTAACGCGGTCTTGCCGCAGATTACCGGGTTGGCCCTATCAATCGGCGCACTCGCCGGGGGCGCACTGATCACTGAAATCGTCTTTTCGTATCCGGGCCTCGGTACCGTCTTGTTTAACGCCATCCGGCAAAACGACTATCCGGTCATTCAAGGCGTGACGATGCTGATTACCGTGGCCGTATTAGCCGCCAACTTTTTGGTTGACCTGACCTACGGTCTGATTGACCCACGCATTCGCACAGCGGGGGCGGAAGCATGATCCGGGCGCTGTTTCGGAGCGGGCGTTTTCGCGTGTCGTTTGTTCTTATCGTCTTAATCGTCGTCGCTGCGGTAGTGGGGCCGCTGCTCGATGACCGTAACCCGCGGTTTGCGGTCGGTGGTCGCTACGATTCGCCGTCGGCGGGGGTGTGGCTCGGTACCGACGCCATCGGCAACGACGTTTTTTTACAGCTTATGCACGGCCTCGGCACTTCTCTCTATATCGGCCTCGTTGCAGGGATCGTGGCGACGCTGATCGGTGTTGCCGTTGGGACGCTTTCTGGCTACCTCGGCGGGTTGCTCGACGAAATTCTGATGGGCTTGACGAATATCTTGATTACCGTCCCGACGATTGTGATCTTGGTGCTCTTGTCGGTCGCGCTCCAAAACCGTTCGACACTTTTACTAGGCGTCATTATCGGCGTGACGAGTTGGCCGTGGACGGCGCGGGCGGTGCGGGCACAGACAAGCTCGCTCAAAACGCGTGAACACGTGGACATTGCCAAACTTTCGGGGGCCGGAACGTTCGGGGTGATCGTCCGTGAAATCTTGCCGTATATGGCCTCGTACGTGGTGATGGCGTTTGTGTTGCAACTCTCGAGCGGCATTCTGAACGAAGCGGGTTTGAGTCTCCTGGGCCTCGGCCCGAGCCAGAGCGTCTCGCTTGGCAAAATGTTGCAGAGCGCCCTCCAAGGTGAGGCGCTGAGGACTGGCGCGTACTGGGCGATTTTGCCGCAAACGATCCTCTTGTCTATCATCGCGTTTTCGCTCCTACTCCTCCAGTCGAGCCTGGACGAACTCTTTAATCCCCGCCTGAGGCGCAGCTGATGGATCAACTGTTAAGTGTCCACGACGTGCGTGCCGCCTACCGGTTGCCGAACGGCAAGACTTTACGCGCTGTTGACGGCGTGTCGTTAGAATTGCGGGAAGGCGAAGTGCTGGGCGTCGTCGGGGAGTCGGGCTGCGGTAAGTCCACCTTGGCGACGATTTTAGCCCTCAACGCAGCGCCGCCCCTCTATGTTGAGAGTGGCACTGTCCAACTCGAGGGACACCGCGCCGACCTGAGAAAACGCGACGCTTTGCCCCGCAGCGAACGGGGCAAGCTGATCTCAGTGTTGCCGCAGAGTGCGATGAACTCGATCAACCCGACGACGCGGGTTCGTGACCTGGCGTTTGACGTGCTGCGGGCACACGAACGCATCTCGCGTAAAGCGGCGTGGAATAGGGCGGGGGCGAGGCTCGAGCAACTCAGCTTACCGACCCGGGTGTTGGAGCGTTACCCGCACGAACTCTCCGGTGGAATGCGGCAGCGCGTGATTACCGTGATTTCAACCTTGTTAGACCCCAAGATTCTGATCGCCGACGAACCGACCTCGGCCTTAGACGTTTCTTCGCAGCGCGCGGTGACCGAAATGCTGCAAGACCTGCTGGCCCGTAAAATTATCTCCGGCGTCCTTTTTATCACCCACGACCTGCCGCTACTGCGCCACATCGCCGACCGGGTAGCGGTGATGTACGCGGGCAAAATCGCTGAACTCGGCCCGACCGAGCAGGTCATCAGCGCGCCCGAGCACCCCTACGCGCAGGCGCTCGTCGGTTCAATTTTAGTCCCGGAGCCGTATATCCGGGCTGAGCGGGTTCGCGGCATTCCCGGCTCGCCGCCCGACCTTGCGGCCATGCCCGAAGGGTGCCGCTTTCATCCGCGCTGTCCGCTCGCCAATGAGAGATGCTTGGAGGACCCGCCGGAGGTCGGCGACCGGACGCACTTTGCAGCTTGCTGGCGTGTGTACGAAGCAAAGCAGACGTTGGTTGAGGGAGTTCGATGAACACGCCTAAGGTAGCGAAAACGAACGGTGCGGTGCAGGTCGTTCCGTCTGCCGCACCTGAAAATACGGCGAAAGCGGAGCCGCTGTTGGTCGTCCGCAACCTGACCCGGACGTTCGGTAGTGGCGCGGAAACTGTAACTGCGGTGAAAGACGTTTCGTTTGAGCTCTACCCCGGCGAAATTGTCGCGTTGGTCGGTGAGTCCGGGAGCGGCAAGTCTACGCTGGCGCGGCTGCTACTGAGGCTGTTAGCGCCGACTGCCGGTGACATCGAACTCTCAGGACGAAACGTCACCCAGGGGCACAAACGCGACTACTGGCGCGAGGTGCAGGCCGTCTTTCAAGACCCGTTTGCGTCGTTTAACCAGTTTTACAACGTCCGGCGGGTGATGCTTTCGGCGCTGGGTGTGCTGAAAAAACAACCGAACCGGGCTGAAAAAGACCGGCGACTTAAAGAAGCACTCTCGCAGGTTGGGCTTTCCGAATCACTCTTAAACAAGCGCCCGTATGAGCTGTCGGGGGGGCAGCGGCAACGGGTGATGATGGCGCGGGCGCTGATGCTTAAACCCGAGCTGCTCATCGCCGACGAACCGACCTCGATGTTAGACGCGTCCTTGCGGGTAAGCATCTTAAACCAGCTTAAAGACGTTCGTGATGCGACCGGGACGACGCTCTTACTCATTACCCACGACCTCGGCCAAGCGTACTATGTCAGCGACCGGCTTTTGGTCATGTATCAGGGTGAACTCGTCGAAAGCGGACCGACCGAACAGGTGGTGGCGCAGAGCCAGCATCCGTATACGCGTTCACTGATTGCGGACGTGCCGACGCTGCACTGAGGTCGAACTAAAATTGTGCTGACGCTGTTAGAGCGGCGTCTGTCTCGAGGGAATAGGGATAGCTCGAGCACTAAGTGCCGCGTCAAGGCGTATCCGTCGGGGCGGCTCTGAACAAATGCGGCACGTAAAAACGGCAAAAATGTGCGTATCAGCCCAATGCGCCGTGCCGCCTAACACCTAAGCTGTAACTCGCGGGCTCGGCTGCTGTAGTCCGCTGCTGTAGTCCCAGTGGACTTTGGCCCGCGCCCCTTGAGAGGTTCTTATGAGTCATGCTACCAATCAACCGCTCTTTACCGACCTGGCGCACGTGGCGTTGGCTGCAGCGGACGTGCAGCAAACCCTGAACTTTTACGAGCTTTTGGGCGTCCGTGAAGCGTTTCGGCTCCATCACGACGACGGCTCATTGATGCTCGTCTATCTGCACGTCGCGGGTGACCACTTTATCGAGGTGTTTCCGGGCGGCCCAACCCCCGAACCCGACCGGCCGGGGAGTTTCAAGCATATCTGTTTGCTGACGGACGATCTGCTCGAGACCGTCGCCGAACTTAGGACGGCAGGCGTGCCGATTGACCGCGAACCGACGCCGGGACTTGACGGCAACCTCCAAGCTTGGATTCACGACCCCGACAGCAACGCCATCGAACTCATGGAACTCGACCAAAACTCACCGCAACGCCGGGTGGCGCGGGGTGAACGTCCCGAAGTCGAAAGACTTCAAACCGACAACCCCGGTAAAGGCTTTGAGTGAGGCTCGAGCTAAGCTGCCAGCAGTAACTACGGTTGCGGCAGTGAGGTGGCTACCGGTGAAATCCCGGTGTAAAAGCTCAACTTCGACAGCACCGTCAAGGCCTAAGAGACCGTGTTGTACTGGCTTAACCCTCGGCAAACGTCGGCGCTTACCGTTCACCGTGACCAGTTCAAAACGGAGCAGCCCGAGCGTGAATTTTCAGTCGCCCGGACGGGAAACTAAAAGGCGACATGGTTTTCCGCAGCGGACAAAGACCTCGCGTACCCTGAGCCTAAACTTACAGGGAGGCTCGCGGGCGACCGCTTGACGGTGACAACGCAGACATCCGTTCGTGACTTGACTCTTTTCGTTGACCGCTTGGGAGCGGACGCTGAAATTGACGATCAACGCGTCACGCTTTTGCCGGGGGAGAGCTACACCTTTACCGTAAAAGGGCTCGAGGGTATAGACGTGAGCGAGTTGCTCAGGCCGCCGGTGATAAACTGTGCGAACCGTTTTGGACGTAAAGAGGCTAAAGCCGTAGCTGGAACATAAGCTAACGTATAATTCTACCCGGAGGTGGTGTGGTGTCTTATCTTGGCTTACTGAGCGGCATTATGGCAGTTCATCTCGCGGCTGTAATCAGTCCCGGCCCCAACTTTTTAGTGATTACCCAGACGTCTATTCGGGACTCGCGCTATTCGGGACTCTCGAGCGCCGTAGGCGTCGCTTTCGCGTCGGCGTTATGGGCTCTTGTCGCGCTGTTAGGCGTAAGCGTTTTGTTTGAGACCGCGACCTGGCTCTACAGTTTGCTCAAACTGCTGGGTGGGGCTTACCTCATCTATCTTGGCGTCCAGAGCTGGCGGCATTCCAAAAAGCTCTTACTAAGTTCCGAAGCGCCTCTTGCCACTCGTTCTGCTTGGCGTTCTTTTCGCACCGGCTTTTTGACCAACCTAACAAATCCTAAAGCAGCCGTCTTTTTCGGCAGTATTTTCGCCGCTCTGCTCTCACCCTCGCTCCCTCTTTGGGTAAGGGGCGCAGCGGTTGGTCTAGTCTTTTTCAATGCGCTCTGGTGGTACGCGCTGGTCGCAGTGGTATTTTCGGCGCGGAAGGTACAACAAGCTTATGCCAAGGCTAAACGCTATATTGACCGAGCTGTAGGCGGATTTTTGGTGTTGTTAGGCTTACGGCTGGTGCTCTCGAGCCGCTAAAACTAAAAACTTCCGTAACTAAAGAATGGCTATTTTAGTGGTCTTGCCACCCTCTGAACCAGGCTTTGAGTCAGCTCTGCAACTTCTATATCGGCCCCTACCCCGCAGTGTGGACAGGCGACGTTGAGAGCTTGTAAGTGATTGTCATTTCCCGAAAAAACAGGTTTGACCAAAAACTGCTCTAAGTTTTTGCCACAGCTGGGACACACGTTTTTCTGCAAACCAAAATTTGATTTCATAAAAACCCCCTCAACTAGGTTTAACCTAGTTGAGGGGGTTTTTAGTAGACGCGTTTGTGCAAGAAACTTAGGTTTCCCGTACCACTGCTCGTACAAGTAGGTGCGGGCTCGAGCTGGGACTTTGAAGATGCGTAGCCTGCTCGGGCCTCTACCAGATATTCCCCCCCCGCCAAAATACCACCCCGCGCAAACTCAGCTGTGGGTCGTCTTTGGGGCGCACCACCGGCGGATGGTTCGGATTGGCCGGATAGAGGACGATAAAGTCGCTCTCAGATTCTTGTTCCTTAAAAAGTTTGACGATGAGCTTATCTTCCTGATGGTCAAAGCAGACCACGACGTCGTTATGTTGTGGCAAGAGGCTCGCGGTGTCATACGCTACTTGGTCGCCCTGCGCGATGCTTTTAGGCAGCCCGCGCACGCCTTTACTGATCATACAGTCGCCGTTAATCAGCGCGACCCGGACATTCTCCTTAAGGCGGCCCCTTAGGTGCGCTTTAGGGATAGCGACGACCTCGAGTTCTGAAGGGTCAAGTTCGTCCGGTTCGGCGGCCCCGGCAGCGGCCCCGTGATAGACCGGAAAATATTCGTACTCGGGGTGAACGCTAAACCGTAAAAGCGGGTCGGGTAAGACGGCACTTTGCAGGTGCTTATGGGGAATCTCGAGGCCGTGCGCCTCAGCTAAGGCTCGAGCTTCGTCGTCGCCCAAACGGTACGCTTTGAGGAGCGCCCATACCCGGTCGGACTTCCAGCGGCGGATGGTTTTTTCCAACTTGCCACTTTCAAAATGGCTGATATACGCCTGCGAAAACCCGAGCGCGTCAGCGACTGCCTGCCCGCTGAACTCTTCGGGTGTGCCCCGCAACGCCTCGCGGCGACCGCCGAGCAGTAGCCCTAATTTAGGAGGCAATTTAGCCTGCGCCATCGCTCACATCCTCACACTTTAATCTTATCACAATACTTATGCAAAGGTGATCGAGCCTTAAGCTTGACATAACTTTAGTTATAATCTAAGCTTGAAGTCGAGGCTTGCCGATTCAAGACCAAAGGGTTACAAAGTAGCAAAAGGCAGGGCGCAGGTTATAACTTTTGTTATGGTTAGGAGGGAATGGTGAGTGAGGTGATTGTAGCGGCGCTGATTACGGGCGGGTTGGGCTTTTTGGGCGTTGTCCTCACACTTTTGCGTCGGCAAGTAGACGAACGCGAGCGGGCGCGGCTACACACTGAACTTAGTGACGCTCAGGCTACGCTCGAGCGACTGCGCGGGGAAACCGAACGGTATAAAGCGGCGTATCTAGGACTTTTAGAGCTTACGCAAGAATTGTTGGAAAAGGTCGGCTGACAGGCTCTGGCTCGGGTACAGAGTCTGCGCTTACTAGCCACATGAAGGTGCCCCAAATTGTGTGCGAGGCGTGAACACTACGTCTCCGACAAGTTTTTCGCCTGACACAAGTTGGGGTACACCGCTATTGACAAACGCCGCCTTAATAAACGCCGCTAGGTAGCTTGGTGCCGGGTTCATGGATGAAGGGCAGGTGACGCGTACGGACCCGGGTGGCACGCGCAGACCTGTAGCCCAGTTCGCTGGCATAGTCCATAGGTGCAGTCCACCCGCCGGTTACCCGGCAGTTGTGTAGGGGTGAGCCGGGTTTGAGAAGCACGTTCGTGTCAAGCTTAAGGGCGTGCTTTTAGACGGTTTTGCCGCTTACTTTAGGGAGGTTTCCGGTGCTTGTACCCGTTAGATTACGGCTCACCTTTACACTTTTGGCTTTGGTGCTCGCGTTTAGCTTCGCTGCGCCGCCTGCACCGGGAACGCTCGGCGCACGTTTGGCGTTAGAGGGTGCGCCGGGGTTTACGGTTACTCTCAAAGAGAGTGACGCACTTACCGCCCGCTACAGCGTCAGCGTACCCGAAGACGTCCCGGCCGCTGCAAAAGCAGTGACAGCGTATTTAGTCACGCAGGGTTGGCTTTCGCATCCTAACGTCAGCGAAGCACCCGCTCCCAAACCGGGTGTGGTGCAGCGTCTCGACAGTTTCGTTCAGGGAAGCGACCTGTTAGAATTGCGTACCGTAAAGGTTGGGCAGGGCGCAGTGACGCTCAAGCTGACGCTGATCTCGCTCGAGGCTCCTCCGCAAGTTGCGGCTGCGCCGTAGTCCTTTACGAGAGTACTAGTAAAAGTCGTTTGGGGTAAACTTGCTAAGGTTAAGCAACGACGGCTACGCTACTAAACCCACCTGACCCGAAGAAAGGTACTAAGATGAATCCATTTCTCTCTCGAGCGGCGCGAATCCCCTTTGCGGAGATGACGCCGGCAGCCGCCCTACCGGCGATTGACGAGGCGCTGGCGCAGGCGCAGCGCGACTTAGAGACGCTTACCGCGTCGCCTGAACGTAGTTTCGATACGATTTTGGCGCTCGACAATTTGACCGAACGCTTAGAGCGCCCGATGGGGTTCGTGTCGCACTTGACCTCGGTTAAAGACTCGCCTGAACTGCGTGACGTGTTTAATCAGGTGTTGCCGCGCTACACCGCCTTTATGACGCGTTTGGGGCTCAACGCCGAGCTGTGGCAGGTGGTCAAAGAGGCCGCTGAAATGCCGACGTCGCAGGCGCTGACCGGCGTTTACAAACGCCATTTAGACAAAACCGTGCAAGAGTTCGTTCGGGCCGGGGCCGATTTATCCGAAAAAGACAAAGCCCGCGTCGAAGAGGTCAACATCGAACTCTCTAAGCTCTCGCAAAAGTTTTCTGAAAACGTCCTCGACGCCACCAACGCGTTTGAACTGCTCGTGACCGACGAAGCTGAGCTGGCCGGGTTACCCGAGTCAGCCTTAAAACTCGCCAAAGCCAGCGCTGAGGCCAAGGGGCAAGAAGGCTGGCGGTTGACGCTCCAGTTTCCGTCGTACTACCCGGTCATGACCTACGCGGAAAACCGGGCGTTACGCGAGTGCATGTACCGCGCCTATACGAGCCGCGCCGGAAGCGGTGAGTTTGACAACCGTGAGCTGATGGTTCGGATTTTGGAGCTGCGCCGCGAACGTGCTGAGTTATTGGGCTTCAAGACGCACGCGGATTATGTGTTGGAGCCCCGTATGGTCAGCACCGGCGACGAGGCTTTGACCTTTGTCCGCGACCTTGCCGAGCGCACCCGGCCCTACTGGAACGACGAAGTAAAGGCGTTAGAAGCGTTTGCCGAGACGTTGGGCCTTAGTGATTTGGGACCGTGGGATGTGTCGTTCGTCGCTGAGAAGTTGCGGCAGCAAAACTATGATTTTGACGAAGAGGCGCTCCGCCCGTATTTCCCGCTAAACGGCGTGTTAGACGGGCTTTTTGGAATTACTCAAGATACCTTCGGTGTTACGGTGACGCGCCGCGACAATCCCGAAGTGTGGCATAAAGACGTTGAATACTATGACCTACACGACGAAGCAGGAACGCACCTCGGGTCGTTTTACGCTGACTGGTTTCCCCGTGAAGACAAACGCGGTGGCGCGTGGATGAACGGTCTGATTACCGGTGGGCCGACGCCTGAAGGTTCTACCGGCGGTTTTGAGCCGCATATCGGTCTTATCTCGTGTAACTTTTCGCCGCCTGAAGGTGAGCAACCGGCGCTCCTGACCCACGGTGAAGTTGAAACTATCTTTCACGAGTTCGGCCACCTCTTGCATCACTGCCTGAGCCGCGTCGAGATTCCAGCCCGGAGTGGCACGAGCGTCGCCTGGGATTTTGTCGAGCTGCCGAGTCAGATTATGGAAAACTGGTGTTGGGAAGAGCCCGCATTAGACCGTTTCGCTCGCCATGTTGAAACCGGTGAAAAGGTTCCACACGAGTTATTCGAGAAAATGCGGGCAGCTCGAACCTTTATGGGCGCGAACATGCAGATGCGCCAGCTCTCACTTGCGACTGCCGACCTGACGCTCCACACGGCCTACAATCCCCAAACCGACGGTGACGTGGTGGCGTACACACAGCGGGTGACAGAACCCTTTGCGATTCGTCCGGAATTCGCGCACAACAGCTTCGTGACGGCTTTTTCGCATATCTTTTCGGGCGGGTATTCAGCGGGCTACTACTCGTACAAGTGGGCCGAAGTCTTAGACGCCGACGCCTTTACGCGCTTTCAAAACGAAGGGCTCTTTAACCCCGACACGGGCCGCGCGTATGTGGACACGATCCTCTCGAGAGGTGACAGCGACGCACCCGAAGTGTTGTTCCGCGACTTTATGGGGCGTGATCCCGATCAGGCGGCGCTCTTACGGCGGAACCTTGGAATTGATGAGGCCGCGTAAATACATACAACCAAGTTGAGGAGGCTCGAGTCACAATCGTTAAGCTGTATTAAGCTGTTCGCTATGGACTCGAGCCTTCACAACGGTGATAACCAGACCTTCGCAGATTTGGCGCTTAAAGAGAGGGCGTTGGGGGACGCCACCTTTTACGACTGCCGCTTTGAACGCTGCGACTTTAGTAGCGCGAGTTTCAAACGTTCACGCTTTGTCGGTTGCACCTTTTCGCACTGCGACCTGAGCCTTGCCAACCTGACCGACACTGATCTGAGCGACGTGCGTTTTGAACACACGGCGCTCGTCGGCGTAAACTTTTCGCTGTTGTCACAGACGAGTTTGGGACCGCTCGAGCTGACCTTCGACACTTGTACCCTGACCTACGCGGTGTTTAAGGGTCTTGACCTAAGCGGTTGCAGCTTGACGGACTGTGCTGCACGCGAAGCGGTTTTGGACGGCGTAGACCTGAGCCGCGCCGAACTGTGCGGGACGGATTTTGACGGTGCAGTCTTTAGAGCGTGCGATCTATCGGGTGCCGATCTCCAGGGAGCGCACGGTTATCAAATCAGCGTCAAACAAAATCAGGTTAGAGGACTCAAAGTATCGTTCCCTGAAGCGTTGGGGCTGCTCTCGGGACTCGAGGTCAGCATCAGCTGATCACATCAATCCTGATGATATAAATCAGGGTCTACGCCGTGTTCGCGTTACCAGCAGCGCGGTGACGCCGAGTAATCCAGCGAGTATAACCAAACCCGTTACGGCGATCTGGCCGTAACTCTGCTCATTTGCGTTCAAAAAGGGGTATGGATACCAACCGACGATGGAGCCGCGAATCAAGCTGTACGCCACATAAGCGAGAGGAAAAAGCAGCCACACGAGCGCCTGCCCGAAGGCGATACGCCTTTTCGGTGGCACAATCAACCAGTCTGCTAAGAGCGCCAGCGGCATGACGTAGTGCAACACGGTATTAATCCACGGGACGGGCGTTTGTAAGGACGCCTCGAGGCCGCGCAGCAGCAAAAAATAGATGATGCCGGTCGTTGTCATGTAAAGTGTCGCTGCGCCGCGGAGCAGGGCAAAACGGCCCGGATCGGCTGAACGCAGTGCTCCAACTCCGGCCAGGAGCAAAACAAACGCCCCGATGAGGTTACTCTCGATAGTGAAAAAGCTAAAAAAGTTGGCGACGACGAAGGTCTCTCGTTGTAATCCGAGTGCAAGCTGGGTCCCAACTGCGGCGAGCGCGAGCAGTGCGAAAGCCAACCGAACAGCGCCGAGAATGCGGGAGCGGGTCATGACTTTATCATAGGCTTGTGCGTTGTAAAGATGGGGTAGACGCCTCTAAAAGCTTGACTGTATTTCGGGATCGGTAAGCGGCAGCAGCAAAGGCGCGGCCTCGGGCGTCGTTAGCAACCGCTCGAGCGCTCCTACTGCAACCGGGTCAACGCCGCTCCCGGCGTCGCGGTACAACATCTCCAGGGCTGTTTCAGGACTTAAACCCGCACGGTAGGGTCTCGCGGCGGTGAGTGCTTCAAATTGGTCGGCAACCGAGAGCACACGGACCTCGAAAGCTAACGTGGTTGCTGAAACTGCGCGGTAGTAGCCGCGCCCGTCGAGGCGTTCGTGGTGCGCCCCCGCGAGCGCAGCGAGTTCTTGAAACGGCCCGACCCGTGACAAGATCAGCTCGCTGTAGGCCGGGTGGCGTTTGATGGTGGCAAACTCCGTCGCGGTGAGTTTGCCCCGTTTATCTAACCATTGGTGCTAGTTCATAGGGAGAACTCAGCAATGCTCATTCTGAAGGGTCAGTTTCAGGATGGAGCTTGTGAAAAAGACGTAGAAGTACGTTGAACATGGCGGTAACGAAGACCAAGCGCATCTCGATGTAAGCGGCTAAGCGGTGCCAGATACGTTTGAGGTCACAAACAGTTGTCACCATAGAGAGTGCTGTTTCCACCACCATGCGTTCATTCCAGGTCCCCTTGGCACAGAGTTTGAGATTTTCAGGTACGCCCTTGGCAGCTCTGAAACCCAAGTCCGAGAGCACGATGGTCTGCCCGTCGAAGCACTCAATCAGTGGGTGAAACGTCTGGTCGTGCTCGTTCATCCCTGCCCAGTCCCAGCCGACCACCTGACCCAGGTCATTCAAGAACCAACAGAACTTGATGCCTACGCTCCACCTCCCCTTGTCTCTGCCTTTCTTGCCTACTTGCTGCTCGCTCCATCCTTGGCGGATGGGGAAGAGCAGTTCGATGGGATAAGAGTCGACTACCGTGAAAAAGCTCGGTTTGGCAAGCAATGCCTCACACGAATCCTGATGTGCCCGGAGCAAACGCTGCAAACGTGAACGCTCAGGAAGTCCAGCAAACAGATCATCATAGTCGCGCTTGAGCCAACGGTAGAAGGCCCGAAACCCTCTGCCTTTGAGGGCGAACAAGATGCCGATAGTCACAAGTTCGCTCGGATACAGTTTAGCTTGGGGGTGCTTGGCAAGTTTAGGCATAGTGTCATCGACTTCCATAAAGATACGGATGATAATGTCCTCGGTGGTCATAGGTGCTCCTCCTGTGTTTGTCGCTATTCACAGTTTCAGAGTTCTCTATGACCGCTTCAACTAGCACCATTGGTTATCTAACACGAGGTTTGACACGCCCAACTTGCCGATGTCGTGCAGGAGCGCCCCCCGCGACAGCCGACGGAGCTGCGCTTCGGAGAAGGCTGCGTCGCCGCTAAGCTGTCCGGCTGCGCCGAGCGCAAACTGCTGCACCCGTTCGGAGTGCCGGTACGTCCACGGCGATTTGGCGTCGATCACGCGGGCAAACGCCTCGGCGATCAGGTCGAGCTGTTTGTCGTTGGTAGGCAAAACCTGTCACGGGGCTCGAGCGCCTTGACGCGGGCCTCGAGGCCGGTGTGTTCCAAACTTTCCCAAAAGCTAGAGTGCGCCTGCACTCGGCCAAAAGCCGTCACGACCTCCGGGTCAAACCAACTGCCCGAACGCGCCAGGGCAACCTGCCACGCTGCTTCGGGGTCTTCGCTCGTATAAAAAACTTCGGCGGTTTGTGCCAGACACAACATCCGGCTTAGAAGCGGGATACGCTCGCCCTCAAGTTTATACGGATGGCCGTTGCCGTTCCAGTGCTCGTCCAGAGCGCGAATCGCCGCCGCTGTACCTTCGGAAAACCCCATCTGCCGCGCGATGTCGGCTCCGCGTTCGCAGCGGACTTGAGTCAGGGCGGTGTGCCCGCCGCGCCGCCCCAAACCCACGTCGAGCACGTGTTTAAGCCGCCGGTGCAGCGGCGCGGCGCTCCCGGCGTTAGCGAGCACAAACGGTGTCCCCTCCTTGTAGTTGTCGAGATTGACGCGCTTAAAGGCCCGTTTGACCTGAAAATCGTCCGCGCCGAAGATGTGGCCGCGTTGCTCGAGCACCCCAAATCTTTTAACAGAAGCGCGTAGTAAAGGTCAGACAGGTCTTGCGTCCCTAAGCCCAGCTCCTCACCTATCGCCATTCCAATTAAGCAGCTCCGCAGCGCGTGACCTTCGGGTTGCCCTTCGGTCAGGTCGAGCGCGTAGGTCATCGCGGCGACGACTTCAGAGAGCCGCAGCGTTCCCGACCTCGGCACCACTATAGGCCGCTGTGCGGGAAGGTAGAGGAGTATAAGGTAGGTCCATAGTAAGCGCAGTCCGCCGGTACTAAAGCGAGTATGACAAAAACACACGCACAAAAATCTTACTTTTGTAGCTTAAAGCTAACCGCACTCATCTACCTGGTATTTGCATCCTTTGGTGTGTGTAAACCATCGTTTAGGTTGCAAAACACGCTGAGAGCTGGCTGTCAGAGTCTCTGCTTACTCGTCTGGTTTTTGTAAGGCTCGAGCGTAGCTGCCGGGTATCAAGCTCTGTGGCGGCTCGAGCCACCCATTACACCCACCTTGCGCTCAGGCACGTAAACTAACGCTATGTTCCGAGCCTACTCTGACCGTAGTCCTCTTTTCCGTGTAGGTAAACGTTGACCCTTTCGACCTCAGTACGGGCCAAGGCTCAGGCACATCTGTCGCTCGCCCGCATCTCAAACGCGCCTACAGTCGTGAGCAACGTTCTGGCTGGCGCGGCACTGGCGAGTGTCGCCGCGCCCGTGACGCTGACTGGTGTGGTGCTGCTCGCTCTAGCACTGGTGCTCTACTACACCGCCGGGATGTACCTGAACGATTTGTTTGACTTAGAGCTTGACCGTCGTGAGCGCCCCGAACGCCCCCTTCCTGCGGGTCACCTGAGCAAAAACGAAGCTTTGGGCGCAGCGGTTTTCCTCTTTAGCATTGGGACGTTCTGCCTATCGCTGTTGGGAACGGCCCCGCTCGTTAGCGGCCTGATTTTAGTGGCTTTAATCGTCCTTTACGACGCGTGGCACAAGACCAATCCGCTCAGCCCCACGTTAATGGCGAGTACCCGGATGATGGTTTACATCACAGCGTTTGTGGCGTTCTCCCCAGTGCTTACCTTCGCGCTGATTTTTTGGGCGCTGCTGCTCGGTCTTTATATCGTCGGTCTGACCTATATCGCCAAAACTGAAACCGACAGCTTGACCGGGTATTGGCCTGCGGCGCTCCTTTATCTGCCTGCGCTTATCGGCGCACTTGCCCTACCCTGGGCTGGGTTTTGGCTCCCACTCGTGCTGGCACTCTGGGTCACCTACAGCGCGTCGTTTGTCTATTTGTCGCGGCAGGTCGGGCAAGCGATCGGTCAGCTGATTGCGGGCGTATCTCTTTTGGACGCGCTCGTGATTTTGCTCTTCGGCACACTTTCCGGCACTGTGGGCGGCGTGGTCTGGGCGCTTGTGGCGTTTGGGCTGACGCTCTTTTTACAACGCTATATTCGCGGGACCTGAACGCGCTAAAAGGAGTTGAAAATGCAAAAAACAGTTGTCTTAAACGTCGTTGGGCTCACCCCTGAACTGATCGGGGAACATACCCCGAAGATCAAAAAGTTTACCGAACGGGGAGAGCTCGCTACGATTAAAGAGGTGGTTCCGGCCGTGACCTCGAGTGCCCACGCCACCTACTTGACCGGCACCTTACCGAACGAACACGGCATCGTCGGCAACGGTTGGTACTTCCGTGACGAATGCGACGTGCGTTTCTGGCACCGTTCGGACCGGCTCATTCAGCGGCCCCGGTTGTGGGACGTAGCGAGGGCTTACGACCCGGATTTTACGGTAGCCAACCTGCACTGGCGGTACGCGACCTATTCGTCGGCGGATTACGCGGTTATCGAGCGCCCGATGTACCCGGCTGACGGGCGCAAGCTGCCTGACATCTACGCGTGGCCGCACGATTTGCGCGGTGAACTGATTCAAGAACTCGGCGAGTTTCCGCTGTTTAACTTTTGGGGACCGAACAGCAGCATCAAAGGGAGCCGCTGGATTGCGGACGCGGCCAAAGTCGTTGATACGCGCCACGACCCGACGCTGACGCTCGTCTATCTGCCGCATTTGGATTACGGCTTGCAGCGATTTGGGCCGGACATCTCTAAAGTGGCCCAGGATTTACGCGACATCGACGCAGTGACCGGCGACCTGATCGACTTTTACGAGGCGAAGGGCGCACAGGTGACGCTGGTCTCGGAGTACGGCATTGATTTTGTAGCCAAACCTGTTCACTTAAACCGCGTGCTCCGCGAACACGGCTTGGTCAGCATCCGTGAAGAGCTGGGGTTGGAACAGCTTAACTTCGGCATGAGTGAGGCGTTTGCGGTGGCTGACCACCAAATTGCGCATGTGTATGTGAACAATCCCGATAAGTTAAGTCAAGTGCGGGGGCTGCTCGAGTCCACTCCCGGCGTCGGCGAAGTTTTAGACCGCGCAGGGCAGAAGAAGTACGGTTTAGATCATCCTCGAGCAGGTGACCTCGTAGCTCTGGCTGAACCGGACGCGTGGTTTACCTATTACTACTGGCAAGACGACCGAAAAGCCCCCGACTTTGCCCGCACCGTAGACATCCACCGCAAACCCGGTTACGACCCTGCCGAACTCTTCATGAATCCCGAACTCAAAAATCCTAAGCTCAAAGCGGCTGGCGTTTTAGCGAAGAAAAAGCTGGGCTTTCGCTACCTGATGGACGTGATCGGCCTTGACGCAACGCTTGTGAAGGGTTCGCATGGTTTGCGGAGCCGTACACCAACCAAAGCGCCGGTCTTTGTCACGCAGCAGGCGCAGTATTTACAAGGCAAGCAGATCGAAGCGACCGACGTGTTCGAGCTTATCCTCAACCATTTAGGCGTTGCTGAACCGCTGTTAGAGCGCAAGATGCAGGTCGTGAGCAGTTAGCGAGAAAGGGCAAAGTCCTCGAGCTCAAACCCTAACAACTCGTCCAAACGCCCTACGGTAACATCCGCTGCCGGATAAGGCTCAGTCGCTTTAGGGTCAAACGCGTAGTGGCCCTGACGGACAAAAACGGTCGTTAGACGATTGCCCCACACGCTCTTCATCGCGCTTAACAGCCGGAGTTTGTCGTCCACCATGACGTAGTGCTCGGCGGGATAGAGGTGCGCGACTTCGGCGAGTTCTCCTTCTTTGTGAATATAGATTAAAACCTCACCGCGCAGCGCGTCGTAAAGTCCCGAACGCCTGACTTTATGAGGCTGAAACACTACGTCGCCATCAGACAAGATGACGGTCGGCCCCAATATCTGTAAGTGTTTGACGACTGCTAAGGCTCCCGGAAAGAGCCGGTCAGCAAAGGGATAATCAATTAAAAACCCGGAAACGGCCAGAAGGCACCGGCTGTGCGGACGCTCGAGCCGGTAGCGTTGCAACGTCCCTAAATAATCGGCGTACCCGAGTTCGTGACGTAACTGTTCAAAAAGCTCAAAGTAGCGTTTGCGAGCAGCAGGGCCGAGTTCGGTTTCCAAATGTGCCCGGAGGTCGGCGGTTACCCGGTCGTTATCGAGCAGTGTATTGTCTACGTCGAGCAAAAACACGGTGCGTTTAGAGGCGGCATCAGGCGCGGGTTTAGACATGGTTTTAGACATCAGTGCAGCTTAAGGCATCTAGCCTGAGATATTCGGATTGGGCTCGAGCGTTAAAGATAGACCCAAACTGTCTACTGTAGTTTCGTGGTTGACCTTTTTTGTCACCATACTCTGAAGACGCGAGAGGCCATTTTCTCTGTAAGCTGCTGAATTCTATATTCTGACTCCTGACTTCTTAAGCCACGTTGTAAACCCACGCAGCTAAGCTTAAAACGTCAGCGAAACCCAACCTTCACACCACGTTCACACTCCCGCCCCCTACCCTTCACGGCCCTCGCCCTAAGCTCTACTTAGCACTGAACAGGGTCACCCTGACAGGCGAAAGGAGCATGACTAATGCATGGACATATGATGGGTATGGGCTTCGGACTCGGGTTTTTGAACCTGATCGGTACCGTTCTCTTCTGGATTGCCCTCATCTGGGCGATAAGGTTTTTCGTCCGGGGCGGCTTTAGAGATGGGCGTTTTAGCCGGGGCCGTTACGCCAAGTGGCGCGGCTATATGAAGCACTCCGGCGGACGAGGCGACTGGGGCCGCGGCGGTGGTCGCCCTTGGGAGCAAGACGAAGCTGACAAGCTGATCCGTGAACGGCTTGCTAAAGGTGAGATCGGCGAAGACGAGTACGCGCGGCTTAAAGCGCAACTCGGCGGCAATAACGGCAGCGGCAACGCGAACGGCGGCTCAAGCGGCGGCTCAAATGGTGACGGAGGCCGTCCCGAAGGCGGCCCGCTGAGCTGGCTCCGGGGCGACAACGCTCTCGAGACTGCCCGCCTCCGCCTCGCCAAAGGCGAAATTACCCCGGACGAGTTCGAGACGATTCGCCGGGTACTAACAAACTGAGCTCGTCTCGCACTAGAAAGAGGCAGTCAAGCTGCCTCTTTTTTGTATCGTAAGGTTGAGTATAAGATGACGAAGACTATTTTGATTGTCGAAGACGAAGCGCGGCTCGCCGAGATTTTGGGTGAATACCTCAAACGTGAGGGCTTTCGGACCGAACGGGCCAAAGATGGGCAGCGGGCCTTAGAGCTGTGGCGGGCCGCTCGCCCCGACCTGATCTTGCTCGACCTGATGCTGCCCCTGTTGGACGGGCTCGAGGTCGCGCGGCGGGTTCGGGCGGAGTCGGCAGTGCCGATTATCATGCTTACGGCCCGCGACGAAGAGGTGGATAAACTCGTGGGTTTGGGGCTCGGCGCAGACGATTACGTGGTGAAACCTTACAGCCCCCGTGAGGTCGTCGCCCGCGTCAAGGCGGTGCTCCGCCGCACCAACGGAACGCCTCCGGTAGGGCCGGTCACCGTAGGCGCGTTGGAAGTTGACCTCAGCACCTATCTGACCCGTTGCCACGGTGAAGAGGTGGCGCTGACGCCGAGCGAAGTGCGGCTCTTGGCGCACCTCGCCAAAGAACCGGGCGTCGTGCGCGGGCGCGCCGAACTCTTGACGGCCACCGGCGACGATTCATTTGCCGACCTCCGCACGGTAGACGCACACGTTAAAAATATCCGCCGTAAACTCGGGGCTTGTGGGGAACAGTTAGAAACGGTGCGCGGCGTCGGGTACCGGGTTCGTCCCTGATGTCTCGGTGGCGCGGCAGGCGAGGGTGGCGCTACGGCCCCGGTTATGGTCCGCCGGGGCGCAGGCCACACGCTTATAGACGCCACCACAAACGCTGGGGACTCCGCCGCCGCCTGACCTTTGCCTTTGCCTTTGTTGCACTGATGGCGGTCAGCCTAACGACCTTTTTAACGCTGGGCGCGGTGTTTGGGGCGCAGCGCGAGCTGTTTACCGGGAGCAGCCCCGGTGCAGATTTCTTTAGGAGCAACCTGCAACCTTGGGGGGACTGGGGTAGCAACTTCGCGCCAGCGCGGGCAGCGTTCGCGCAGATTACTCGGACGGCTTTTTTTGCCGGGTTACTGTCGTTTTTTCTCGCGTCAGCGACGGCGGCGCTGCTGACGAGGGCGCTGATCCGGCCGCTTTTAGCTCTGACCGACGGGGCGCTGCGTTTTGGCGCGGGGGAACGCGGGCTTCAGCTCCGGGTGCCCCGTTCGCAAGACGAGCTCCGGACGCTGACCGAGGCGTTTAACACCCTCGTCACGGGTATCGAAAAACAAGAGGCGTGGCGGCGCAACCTCGTCGCCGACATCGCGCACGACCTGCGGACGCCGCTGTCTATCTTGCGGAGTGAAGTCGAGGGGATGCAAGACGGGGTGATCGTCTTAGACGATGCGGCTTTAGGCCGTTTGCACGCCGAAGTGCTGACGCTTTCGGCGCTGGTCAGTGGACTCCGCGAACTTTCACTCGCGGAAGGGGGCGGGTTGCCGCTCAAACGGGAAACGATTTTGCTCGCACCGTTTTTAGAAGACTTTTCTGAGAGTTTTCAGACCCGCGCCGCCGAGGTCGGGGTGACGCTGACGCTGGAGCGCATCTCGCCCAAGCTAACGGCGACGTTTGACCCTGATCAGCTCGAGCGCGTCCTCAGCAATTTGCTCAGCAATGCGCTGCGCTACGCGTCACCGGGCGCGGTTGAACTTGGGGCGACAGCCACCGCTACCGGCGTACGAATTTGGGTCCGTGACCACGGGCCGGGGTTGCCGGACGACGCTGAGCGGCTTTTTGAACGTTTTTATCAGGGGGACGCCTCGAGGACGCGCAGCGCGGTGGGAGAAAAGGGCTCAGGGCTAGGGCTCTCGATTGCCCGCGCTATCGTTCAGGCGCACGGCGGGACGCTCAGCGCGGCCAATCACCCGGCAAGCGGCGCGGTCTTTAGCATGGTACTGCCCGACAAAGGACCTGCGGTTACGGAAGATTTTTCGGTGGGTTGAGGCGCTGGGAGTTGTTTCTGTCGTTACGGATTAGGTGAGTGAGCGCGATTTTCTCGAGCAAGTTACTGACTTCGGTCTTCTTTATTGTTTCAGCACGCTAGTCCAAAACTATGAACTTTAGTCCAAGACTTTAGTCTCTACTCACCTCAATGCCTTTGACCTTTGCTTTTGACTTGTGAAAGAGAATAGTCTACAGGCAAAGTATCTTTTGCAAGCAGCGGGACTTCAGTCCGTGCTCCAACCTAGGTACTTTCAGTGCATAGGTGTTGAGTCTGTATTCTTACTTCTCTACGCCACACCGCCAACGCCTCGAGCCAACCCCGGCGGGTCAACCAACCCTAATTAAAACGCCTCGAGTGGCCCCCCAAAAGCTCTCTTGCCTGCGCCGCGTAGCCGCGCAAAATAAGCGCCCACTCATCGCCTTCATGAAGATACTTGAGCGCCAATTCTGCGTGAAAAACGATCCGTTCGGGCCGCGAAAATCCCTGTTGTACAAAGATGTCGGCGAGCATCTGCTGGGCGTGTAGCCAGTCGGTTTCCCCTGCACGGCAAGACGCCACCGCTTTTTCAAACCAGCCGATTGCGTCGTCTAAATGGTAATACTCGTAAGAGACCGAACCTAGCGTTAAACACGCCGAACCGACTGCGCCCAAATCCAGCGCCCGCAGTGCGTATTCGGCAGCCCCGCTCAAGTTGGCCAGCTTGTACTCGACCTCGGCTAAGTCGGCGTAGACTTCGGCGCGGTAGGTGTAACCCTCGGCGTGCAGGGCCTCGAGGAGCAGCTCCCGTGCGCTTTGCAAATACTCAGCTTCGATGAGTAGCAGCGCGTATTCGTGCAGAGTCCAGACGCGCTGTTTTTTCGGCGCAAGCTCGGCGGCCTGACGGTAGCTCGAGATCGCCTGCGGATAACGCCCGAGTGCGCCGTAGCACTGCGCCAAAGCCAGTTTGTAGGTGTACGAAGGGCTGCCCGCCTCGTCTTCTAAGGCGCTCGCACGTTGCAGGTGCTCTAAAGCTAAGTTCGGGTTGCCCATCAACAGCTGCGCGCGCCCCTCGAAGTAGCTGTGTAACAGCCGTTCGTCGGGTCCGAGCTCAGGTGCAGCCACGGTTTTTAAGATGCCCAGCGCCCGCTCCGGGCGGTGCAGCTCTAAGAGCGTCCCGGCCAGGTGAAGCCGCTCGCGCTGCTTTTCTTCGCCGACGGCGAGCGAGGCCGAACAGCGAAAGGCGTCGGCGGCCTCGTCCAAGCGGTCGCTCGCGCTGCAGCTTTTGCCGAGCAGCGACCAGTAACGCCATCTTAAATAGTCGGGCAAATTGAGGGGCTCGAGCTTGGTTAAAAGCCGCGCCGCGCGGCGATACGCCCGAATCGCAAACAGGGCCGAGGCCGCGTGATAGACCGCAAACGGATCGCCGAGTTGGGCGGCGGCCAGCGCCCCTTTACGCACGTTGGCCGCTGCGTCGCCGCGGTAAGCGGCGAACTCCCAGTAGAGCGCCCGGTAGAGTGCTGACTGTGTGACGTCACTGTCGGCTTCGGCGGCTTCGCGCAACGTTTGTGCCCCCCACTCCGAACCGCCGGGGCCGCAGAGCGCGTAGGTCGCCGCCAGATAGAGCTTGAGCTGCGCCTGCGAACTGCGCCGCCGCTGCCGCCGGGTGGCACCCTCGAGCAGCGTCAGGGCGGTTTCAAAGTGCCCTTCGGCGAGCGCACGGTGAGCGGGCGCGACTTCACTGGACGCGTCACTAAAGCTGGGACGGCGGAAAAACACAGGTCAGATTATCACGCACTCAGGCCCAGCTCATAGAACCTTTCACACGCTTAAGGACACAAGGGTGTTACACAGAGCGACTGTGGTTTTCTTAACGTGTGCGCTGGAGCTTTTCCCTTTAGCGGAGCCACAAGGCGGTGCGCGGGCCTTCCGTTGCCGGATAACTCGGGGTGACGCGGTGAAACGACTCGAGCAGTAGCCGCCGCGGATTACTCCGCATAAAGGCCAGCACGCTCCGCGCCTGCGTCTCGTGCTGCGCCATCGCCCGAAGTTTGTTTTCAAAGTATGGGCCGACGTCAAGGTAGTGCGTCGGGGCCAAAAACTTCGCTTTAACCTCTTCGGCACCCAAAAATCCGGTGCGCGGCACCTCCGACACGTAAGGGCGTTCACCCGCAAAATAGTAGAGCGCCGGGCTGACAGGTAGAGCTTCTAAGGCTTTGAGCACCCACTCGTTCGTCGTTACATGGTCGGGATGGCCGTTTGAGCCGTTGGGCGGAAACGTCACCACCACGTTGGGCTGATGCCGTAAAAGTAACGCGGTAAGTTTTTTGACCCCTTCGGCCTCGGGAACGTCGCGCAAACCGCCGTTTTGCGGCAAGCCTCGGTCGGCGTCGGGTACAAAATCGGGGTAGTCGTAGATATACACGTCTTGAACGCCTAAAACGCGCAGCGAGGCGCGGAGTTCGCGTTCCCGGAACGTCGGCAGTTCCTTTTGCGTGCAGAGCGAGAGCGTCCGGCCCGACGCGCCTCTAGTCAGCGTCACCGTGACGATGTGCTGCCCTGCTTCGCTCATCTTAGAAAAGATGCCCCCGCACGAAAATACTTCGTCGTCGGGGTGCGGCACGATTAGCATTAGGTCGGCGGGTTCTAAATCAGTATTCGGGGCAGATGCAGAGGTGTCCATAAGGAACCAGCATACCGAGCCGGATGCACACTGTACGTTTTAGGCCGGTTGCTGTTCGTACCAGGTATAGCTTGGGGCGTCATCTGAAAAGCAGCAAGCTTTATTAAAGTTTTGCTGACCTCTACTGCTTCGGACGGTACCTCGAGCCCTCACATTCAGACACGCGGCTGCTCCGGCCACCGCATACGTTTACGGCAGACCATGTTTTATCAAACCAACGGGCTACTGAATACTGTCTGCTGACTTCTGGATTCTGTCTAATTAGCGGAGTGGTTCGGTCAACAGTGACCCGACAATCTGCTCAGCTGCGCTGGGTTGAGCGAGCTTCAGAGCGGCGCGGCGCATCTGGGCGCGGCGCACGTCGTCGGCAAAAAAGTTGCGGAGTTTGTAGGGCGTGACGGTCAGCGGCTCGAGCCGTAAGCCCGCACCGTGCTCGAGTAAAAAGTTTGCGTTGGCCTCTTCTTGCAGTGGATACGGGCTGACCACGGCAAAAGGTAACCCTGCTGCGAGCGCCTCGGAAGTGGTCAGGCCCCCTGGTTTTCCGACCAGCAAATCTGCGGCGGCCATCAGCAGCGGCACGTCGTCGCTAAAGCCTTCGACACTAAAGCTGAGCAGTTCGGCGTAACCGAGGAGCGCACGTTCGGCGACGGCGATCAGTTCAGCTGAGCGGCCACAGATCACGCGCACGGTGAGCGGCCAGCGCAACTCGCGCAGGTAGGTCAGCAAGCTTCTTAAGGTGGCGGGCTCGAGCCCCGACGCAATCAGCAGCAGCACGTCGCGCTCCGGTGCAAGGCCGAGCGCGGCCCTCGCTTCAGCTTTAGCGGGTAGCGTTCCGAACCGGGGACTGATGGGAATGCCCGACACACGGACCCGGTCGTCCTCAATCCCAACCGCTTGCAGGTGCGCGGCTACCTCGCCGGTCGCGACAAAGTAGCGCCCTATCCCCGGTTGCAACCAGAGGTTGTGGGCGGCGTAATCGGTGACGACCACGGCTTCAGGGATGTCGTAGCGTTCGGCGCGGACGACCGCCGGGGGTAAAAAATGCGTATGCACGACCATCTCAGGCGCACGTTGCCGCACTTGCCATACCAGGTTACGTGATAAAAGCTGCGTCAGCCGCGCCATCACCCGTTCTTGCCGGGTACGCTGCTCTTGGGGCCGACGGTCGAGGCGTTTGCCGAGCCAGTCAACAAAATCCGGCGCGGTGCGGACCAGATCAAAGTACGTCTGGCGGTAAAGGCGGCGAAACCCCGGCGCGGTGTAGGCCAACAGGTCGATGTGTTCAGGCTCGAGTCCCTGAGCCCTAGCCGCCTCACTGAGCGCCCGCGCCGCTGCGACGTGGCCGCCGCCAATTGAGGCGGATACGATCAGCATCCGGGGCGGCGCAGCCTTGAGCGCGGTGCGGGTCTCACTAATCACAAGGCGAGTGTATCAAGCCGAAGATGAGTCGGTAGAAAGCAAAAGACCGGGCTGTAAAGAAGTGCCTCTTACAGCCCGGTCTAACAAACGGTGTACAGCTAAGTTGGCTTGGTTTAGTTTAGCGTGAAAACCCACCGTCTTTGGCGGTGGTGATGTAACGTCGGCTATGCCTTACTGTTTCGCCTGGGACACATAGGTCGTACCCTAAGGCGTGGGGAAGTATAGAAAGCTTGCGCACGTTGTCTATCAGTGTAATTACCACATTGTGTGGGTGCCTAAATACCGTTACCGAGTGCTGACGGGTATGGTCAAAGAGTTGGTTGAGAAGGACGTCCATACGCTTTGTGAGTGGCGCTCTGTAGAAGTAATAGAGCTGAGTGTTCAAGCCGATCACATCCACTTGGTTTGTTCAATTCCTCCCAAGTTGTCAGTATCGGATTTCATGGGATTTCTCAAAGGGAAGCTTGCCATCAAGTTGTTCAAAAGCTAGCCAGGCTTACGGAAGAAACCATACTGGGGGAATCACTTTTGGACACGCGGTTACTTTGTCAACACTGTAGGTATAAACGAAGACCTGATCCGTCGTTATGTGAAGTACCAAGAGAAGCGCGAAAAAGAGGAAGAACGCAATCAGCAGGACTTTCTCTTCTAGAGTCATTTTCAAATCCACCGCCTCTGGCGGTGGTCGTTTAATAGGCGGCTTTTTAGTGTGCGGCTTGGGCGGCGGGCGCGTTGGTCGTGCGGAGCTTGACTTCAGGGATAAAGAACGTCGTGATCCAGCCGAGGACGACTAAAATCGCAGCGTAAAAGTAGATGTTGGTAATCGCGTTGGAAAAGGCGTTTTTGACGGTGCGGGTGACCTGCGTTACCGTTTCGTCAGCTTGCGTGTTGAGCTGGTTACGGATACCGCTAAGCGCCCGGTCTTGCGCCGCTTTGGGCGCTCTGGCGAGCCCCGGCAGCTCTTGCAGCCGCGCCTTAAATTCTTGCGGGAGCTGTGGGTTGGCAGTGAGCTGCGAAAGCGCCTGCGGGTCGCCGGTACGCACAACCTTTTGAATCAGCGCAAACTGCTGGTCAAACCCTGCCCGCACGGACGTGCCAATCGCCTCGAGGCCACCGTTAAGTTCGCTGCTCGCTCCTGCAGGTGGCGCGCCCGCGGCCGTTCCAGGCGTATTTGCAGAAAACGCCGTCGCCAACCCCGTCGCCAACACCGTTCCCATCAGCGCGGCCCCGACGGTACCGCCAATCTGCCGAAAGAACTGACTTGCCGAGGTTGCCTGCCCGAGTCTGCGAACGTCCACCGCATTTTGAATAGCGAGCGTATAGAGCGGAAATGACGGCCCGAGTCCGAGCCCGCAGATCACCATATAGATGGTGACGCGGCCATAGCTCACGTCGGCGCTCATGGTAGATAAAAGATACGCTCCAGCAAAAAGCAGCGCCCCGCCACCTAACATGAAGTACTTGTAGTGTCCCCAGCGCGAGACGAGCTGCCCGGCAACCGTCGAGCCCACCACGAGTCCGAGCGATAGCGGAATCAAGCTGACCCCGGCCCGCGTCGCCGAAACGCCGACGACGTTGACCATAAAGAGCGGCAAAAAGATCAAGATACTTAAAAATGCGCCGCCGATAAAAAAGAGTGCGATGTTCGAGGTGCTAAAAACTCGGTTCCTAAACAAGCTCATATCTAAAATCGGGTTGGCCGAGCGAAGTGAACGGAGGACAAAGAGCGTTAAAAAAACTACAGCTACGACGAGTGAACCGAGCGTGACGAACTCGCTAAGGTTACCTGAGATGTCCGAAAACGCTGCCTGCGAAGGAAACCACGGGCATGAGGTTTTGTCAAGTTGTAAACCCAAAATGAGGGGTACCAGGCCCAAAATAAGAAACGCTGCAGACCCCAAATCGAGCCGGTCTTTATTACCTTGGGGCACAAGCGGCGGCATCCGGGTTGAAATAAACCAGAGCGCGATGATGCCAAAGGGCAAGTTGACGTAGAAAACCCAGCGCCAGCCTGCGATGCCGGGGATGATGTTGCTGCCGTAGTCGGTTAAAAAACCGCCGATTACCGGCCCCAGAACACTGGCGACGCCGAACGTCGCGCCGACAAGCCCCTGGTATTTACCGCGCACCGACGGCGGAAACAGGTCGGCGATAATAATAAACGCCATCGCAAAAAGTCCGGCCCCGCCGAGCCCCTGAATCGCGCGGAAGATGATGAGCTGGTTCATGCCGTCACCCAAGAGGGGCAACGTCCCGAACTCACCGGCGAGTCCGCACAAAAACGACCCGATTAAAAAGGTTCCGACGGCCCAGAGCTCAATCGCTTTACGCGAGTAGGTATCGGCGAGTTTGCCGTAAATCGGGACCAGTACAGTCGAGGCGAGCAGGTACGCGGTGGCGACCCAGGCGTAGCGGCCCAAGCCGTTTAGGTCTTCGACGATACGGGGGAGCGCGGTCGAGACGATGGTCTGGTCGAGTGCGCCTAAAAACAGGGCCAGCATGATACCGGTCAGGGTCAGAATTTTATCGCGGTTAGATAGGGTCACGGGTGCTCCTTGACGGCAGGTCTTAAAAGGCTTAAGTCGGGTTCTAAACAGTCAGGTGGTGCAGAGAAACAAGCGTCTAAACAGCTGCTTCGGGTTGCGTCAGGCGCTCGAGCCCCTCTAGCAGTGTAGCTAGCATACCGGGCTCGAGCACGCTCAGCATTTCGGCCACGTAGTCGTCTAAGAGTGCTGACGCCTCTTTAGAGACCGCTTTACCTTTGGCCGTAAGGCTTAGGACGCGCCGCCGCGCGTCGCCCTCCCCGACGCGGCGGGTAATGAGGCGGCGTTTCTCGAGTACGTCGAGCTTGCGGCTGATGGCGTGGGGCGGCAGCCGCATCTGCGCGGCAATTTCCGAAGGGCTGAGGGTGCTCTTAGCGATATACTCCAGTAAAAAAACTTCCGGGACCTCCAAACCAAGCTGCTCACGCAGTTTTGGTGAAACTTGCTCAACAAACACTTGGCGCAAGTTCCAAAACCCGTGCATAAACCGAGTTGTTGAGGCCGTGGAAACTACTTGCACAGTGCAAATACTACACCTCGCAAGTTTAGGTCATGTTGCGTAGCTTGCATGACGCCCTTACAAACCGGCTTGAACGCAGCGCCGTAAAAAACCGGCTGAACAACCAACCCACCAAGCTTTTAAGTTTCGGTCAAGTTAAGTTCCTCACACGGCCCTTAAGTCAGAACGGAGACGGACACAACTATGCGCACCATACACCATACGGCGTATAAACAAGCCCGGTCAGGGTGAATTCAGGTCTTTCCCGCTGCTTGCGGGGTGGACAGCCGTGCTTGTAGACAACAGTGCTCGTGGAACAGTGCTTTAGCCCTCTAAAAGGTGTAGGCCAAACTGAAGGTGCCGGGGAAGATTAAAAGGTAGATTACTCCTATGCTCGAGCTTTGGCTGATTCGTCACGGAGAAACCGATTGGAACGCTGAAAGGCGGATTCAGGGGCAGCAGCACAACCCCCTGAGTGAGCTGGGCGTGCGTCAGGCGCGGCGCTTGGGGCGGCGCTTAGCAGGAGAACGGTTTGATGAGATTTACTGCTCCGACCTTAAACGGACAGTCCAAACTGCCGAGCTTGCGTTTCCTGGTTGTACGTTTACTTTCGACAAACGGTTGCGGGAGATTTCGCGGGGAGTGCTCGAGAGCCGCCTCGGAACCGAACTGGTCGGTGAACAGCGGGACGTGTACGCGGCGATGCGGCGCGACCTCTTTAATGTTCGGCCACCCGGCGGCGAAAATTACCGCGACCTAGCTGCCAGGGCGGTGCCGTGGTTGGAAAGTCTGCCCGAGTCGGGTAAAGTTGCTGCGGTCACGCACGGCGGCGTTATCTTTGCACTACTGCACCACATCGTCGGGGTTGAAGGGGCGGCGAACTTGCGCTTTTCAGCGGATAATACGGGGATTACCAAACTCAGGTCAAAAGGAAACGGAGTCCGGCTCGTTACCGTCAACGACACGGCGCACCTCGAGGCTTGGGCTGAAGCTGTGTTTGAATCCGGGCCTAAAGCTGAGTCTGAACTCGAAGCTCAGCCTGAGCTGAGCGCAACTTAAGCGGGGCTTAACCCAAGCCGGTTACGCTACTTCCGAGCGTACGGCATACTGGTAAAAGGCCGTGTGGCTTGACGACGAGACGACAACAGGCAACGACGGTAACGAGGGTGGGGTTGGGTTTTGCTAAAGACAAACGCATTTGAGGGTGCACCGTGTTAGAGCTGTGGCTTATCTGTCACGGCGAAACACCTTGGAACAGCGAAGGGCGCGCGCTCGGACAGGGCGACCCGCCGCTCTCTGAGTTTGGGATTCAGCAGGCTGAAAGGCTGGCGCAGCGACTCGCTAATGTTCCCTTTAACGAGGTCTACGCGTCTGATCTGACGCGGGCGCGTTACACCGCGCGGCTGGCACTACCGGCTGCTGAGGTGCGGCTCGAGCCACGCCTCCGCGAGGTTGACTTTGGGTCGTGGGAGGGGCAGCACTGGGACCACTTGACCGGAGACGACGCCCACGCGCTTCAAAGCTGGCGTAAAGACCCGTACCGCACGCGCGCCCCGGGCGGTGAGTCTTATGAAGACGTGCTGCTGCGGACCTCGGCGTGGCTGGCTGAGTTACCCCTGTCCGGGCGGGTTGCCGCCTTTACGCACGGTGGCGCGATTCGTTCACTGCTTTACAGCTTTACCGGTTTGCCCGAACGGGCCGCGTGGCGTTTTGCTGTTCAAACAGGCAGTCTGACCCGTGTGGCGCTAGGAAACCAAGGCGCAGTATTGCAAGCCGTCAACGACACAGCGCATCTAGGATTTTAGAGAACGTTTTGGAACAGGTTTTGTTGCGGTAGACTACCCGGAAAAAGTAAGCATCTAAAAGTTGGTTGCGTGTAAAAGAAACGTACCTCGGAGACAAGTATTAGTCCAGTCTTTAACTACTCAAACGCTAAGGAAGCGTTTGCAAAAAGTGCGGCTTGCCTGAGAAAGACGATTTTTACCCTGATTTGATCGCTACAGATTTCAGTGGCCACCATAAAAACTCAAATGCAGCCACTTTTGCCACCACTGAAATCTGCCTCAGCGTTCGTCAAGCTCAGTTAAAGTGTCTCTAAATACTACCCAGCAGCCGGAGTGCTGCGCGTTTGCCGCCTAGTGTGAGGTGCTCGAGCCTCCCGAAACCGGGTAAACTCAGCGATTTGCCCTCTGCACCGCGGCCCAGAGTCAGCAACAACCCTTTTTCGTCATATACCTCTACAGTCAGCCCTTGCGCCGCTAAAATGCCGGGTGCGTCACGAAAGTCCGGCTCTCGCCCGTCCATCGTCGTAATATTGGGCAAACTGACCGTGCGCAGCGCACGCAGGATGCGAATCGTGCTGAGCGTGAGCCTAAGCGTCTGTCCAGCACCTGTCAGCGTGGCGGGTTGACCGTCAATCTCGAGCTCTAGGTCAGCGTCTATAGAGAGCGCCACAGCGCTTAGCTCGGCCGGGTCGGGCTACCCGGTTCGTCGGTCGTAATACGCAACTTGCCGCTAAGTTTCCAGGTGGCTCTAGGAGCGTCTGCCCCGGTATCACGCGGCACCTCGACCACCATATTTTCAAACTCATAGTTGATGGCCGCGCCGCGCCCGGTTAAACGCTCGTAGAGCGCCATCCCGAGGTCTACAAACGATACTTTGCCGTTTTCAACGACGTTGCTGCTTTCGCTGTCCGCCATGATTCTCCTCTTCTCCACTACCCTTAAAGCTATCTTAGAGAAGCGCGTCTCCAACGACCGTAAGCCTGCTTAAACTCCCTTACCTGCGGATGAAGGTGAAACCGGTGTTGTGCGCCGCATGACCCTCGCCGCTGCCAAAAAGCCCACGACGGTTTTTGCTAAAATATCGGCAAAGACGATTTCACCCATGGTTGCGACGCTCAGAGTTCCGGCAAACGCGATGACCGTAAAGGTCACCGAGTCGAGCGGGATACTAAACGCGTTCGAGGTGAGGACGCGGGTCAGCCAGCGGCGCTGCATCAGCCGACCGTAGACCTCGGTATCGGCAGTTTCGGCAACCAAAATCGCCAAAAATCCGGCGAGCAAAAACCTCAGTGGGATACCCAAGTACGCTGAGAGGGCGAGGTTGGCGAGCGCGGCGACCGCGATCATCTGATAGGCGCGGTTTTTACCGAAGCCGTGAACGCGGTCCCGCTGTGTAAAGGTCACGCCGAAAAAGAGTGTTCCGACCGAGAGCTGACCGTAGACCGGCAGCGCCAAAAATGAATCGAAGGTAAAGTTCGCTAATAGCGTACAGATGATGTAAACGCTCATCGCCGCGAGCATCGGAGCGTAGGGGCCGAACACACGGTAAGCCTCGCCTGCGAAAATAGCGACCAGCGGCGCGACCACGAAAACAAAAGGGATAACGCTCAGCCAGCTGATCAGCCAAGCTAATAGTAAATTGAGAACGAGCGCAGCGCCTAGTATGAGCGGTTTTGCCTTGGGTGACAACCGCTGCGATAACCGGTAGGTTCCGCCGACAAAAAGAAAGCCGACTAAAATCAGCACGATAAGCGGAAGCGTCTGCGCCCATGCGACCCCTTGCGAGGTACGTGCGACCCAGAGCAGCGCCCAGCACACGAACTGCGGCAGGGTAGACCAGAGGAGATAAGAGGTGCGGGTCAAAGACATAAAAGCTCCTGAGAGCGGTGATGTCACCTCCCGCTTAGTTTATAGCTTAGGGTTGACGGCTTTGAGACTGGGCTTTTCCCGCTCTGCTGCCTACTCCGGCAGGTAGCCTGCCGGAGCTTTTGAAAGCTAGTCTAGCATCTCAGAGCTCACTCAGCTAGACGCGGCGAGGTAGGCTGGCGTCATGACATCAAAGGTAGAGTTAAATACGGTGCCGGATACGCTGATGGAGGCGCTCGGCATTGAGGTTACGCTGGCGACCCCGGAACGTGTCGAGGCGACGATGGCGGTTTCCGGGCGGGTTCAGCAGCCCTACGGGATTTTGCACGGCGGCGCGTCGGTGGCGCTCGCGGAGACGGTCGCGTCGGTGGGTGGGTCGGTCAGTGTTGCAGCGGGGCAGCGGGTAGTGGGGCTCGAGATCAACGCCAACCATTTACGTGCTAAAAAAGAAGGCGTCGTTACAGCAGTCGGCATACCGCTCCATCAGGGCCGCACGACCCAACTCTGGAGTATCGAGATCAGAGACGAAGCGGGCAAGCTCGTCTGTATGTCCCGCTGTACGCTGGCGGTGCTGCCCGCTTCTTAGCGAATTACCGGATAAATTGGGAGCAAACTTAAGGTAGAGATTCAGGTTACCAGCTTAGGTGCTTCTGACCCAGCACAGGCACAAGCAGCTGCGTCGGAAACAACGGTTCAAACCGCTGCTGTCCCTGTAGACTTGGCCGGAGGCACTAAAAAAGGTTCGAGATAGGCTTGAACCCTACCTCGGACTGTACTAGAGGGTTTGGTCCAAAAAGCCCCCATCCGCTGAGCTGCAAGCACTACCAAACTGGACTTTTTAGGGCAAACCGCTTTGTCTGTACTGCTATTGACAACAAATGTTGTCAATAAACTACTATTAGTCGGTGGGGATCGGTTAACCCAACGTCACGGCTGCCATACGCAGGTCGTCCAGAGCAGTTAGTGCATGGTATGCGAGCCCCACGTTGTCATCACGGTCGCCTTCAGACCACTGAGCGTAGCCCCGCTTGAACGCGAGGACACCCAGCTCGCCCGCGAGGTGCGCGGTGGGATCGGGGACACCACGGGCGACGAGCGCGGCTGTCATGGCGGCCGCGAGACCGACACTCTTGAGGGCGTCGCGCTCCTGGAGTTCGGTGCTGGCCGCCACAGCCGCTTTGAGGCGGGGGCCAAGCTCGCGGTTCGCCGGTCTCATTGCGCTCGAGGCCCGCTCGAGACCGGCAGCAACCGCCTCGAGCGGGCTGGCGCTCGCAGGTGCCTCGGAGATTCCGTCCGCGAGCAGCTTGCTCAAGGTCTCTTGGCCCGCGACCAAGAGCTCACGCTTGTCGGGAAAGTGTCGAAAGAAAGTGCTTTTGGTAACCCCGGCGCGCTCGGCAATTTGCGTCACCGTAGTGGCGTCGTACCCCTGCTCGGTAAACAGGTCGACGGCCGCAATAACGAGTCGTTGGGTTGCCCCCGGTTGCCATCGAGCCATGAGACCATTGTAAGGTGATGGGACACATGTCCCGTGCATATGTACTACAGTGATTGGGAGATGGGACAATCGTCCCATCACTTTTCAGGAGGAACTTATGCATATCTTTGTTACTGGCGGTACCGGCACTATCGGCTCGGCCGTCGTCGCCGAACTGCTCGCCAACGGCCACACCGTTCTCGCGCTGGCCCGCTCGGACAGCTCTGAACAGACTCTCAAGGGTGTTGGTGCCGAGGTGCTACGAGGGGGGCTGGCCGACCTCGACGTCCTGCGGGCCGGGGCCGCGCAGTCCGATGGCGTGATCAGTCTGGCGTTCGGACGCGACTACAGCAGCCCGGACGCGCTCGCGGCAGCTATCACCGAGGAGAGCGCCGCTCTCGCCGCTCTGGGGGAGGAACTCATCGGCAGCGACCGCCCAATCGTCGCGGTCTCCGGAACACCTTGAGTGGCGGGCCGCGCCTCCACCGAGGCCGATCCGGTGCCGACCGACGGACCGGTGGGCGCTCGGGGCCGTTCGCAGATGGCGCTGCTGGAGCTGGCTTCGCGCGGTGTGTGCGCCACGGCTGTCCGTATGCCGCGCACGGTCCACCACCAGGGCAAGGGCGGATTCGCCGGCCTGTTGACCGATCAAGCGCGCCGCAGCGGGGTATCCGGCTACCCGGGCGACGGCACCCAGCGCTGGCCGGCCGTGCACGCCCTCGACGCAGCCGTCTTGTTCCGGCTCGCCCTCGAATCGGCCCCAGCCGGGACAGCCTGGCACGCCGTCGCCGACGAGGGCGACGCGGTACGCGACATTGCGACAGTCATTGGCCGGCGGCTGAGTCTTCCGGTCGAGGCGGTGCCAGAGGAGAACTTCGGCCCGTTCGGACCTATCTTCGCGATGGACCAGCCGGCCTCCAGCACCTACACCCGCGAAGCCCTCGGGTGGCAGCCAACGCACCCTAGTCTCCTCGACGACCTGGAGAACATTCAGCCCTGAGCGGATTCGGCAGAACAGGCCACGAGTAACGCACTGATCTCTGCCGCGTAAGTGTGAGTCACCGGATAAATTGGGAGCAAACCTACGCTAAGAGGTATAGCAACCAACCCAACGAAAATCAGCGACGCTCATAGCTAACGAGGTTAGAGAAGGTCAGCCGTGAAGCTGCTGAACTGACCCTATAGACTCGGACGATGCCCCTAACTGGTTCGACCAATTCCCGGCACCGTGGGGGCAGCTCGAGCACTAAGCACTCAAAAACTGCTTCTAAAAGCAAAGTTAAATGTGAATGTCGCCAATCAGAAAGAGTGTGTTTCATTCGCGTCTAGTTGAAGGAACGGTCAGAAGGACGCGCCCTCGCAGCACGATTTCACCCGCCCTGTCTTGAACAAAGGCGACATTCTATCCCTGCCCGGACAGCCGACGCGCTGCACCGTCCACTTGTGCCAAAGTGAGACGTGCCTTACCTCGAGTTCCAGCCTGACGCCCGCCTGAGTCAGCTGGTGCGGGTCTACTGGCAGATGGACGAGTACCGCGATATCGGTCAGGAAGAACACCGCTTCATGCCGGAACGTTTAGTGCAACTGACCTTCTACGCCGGGTCAACCTGGCGCGGTTCGCTGTTGGGGGGCGACTTAGAGCTGATGCCGAGCGCGTCGCTGAGAGGGCTGACGCTGACGCCTCAGCGGGCGGTGTCTCTCGGCTCCACCAAGGCGCTGGGCGTGGAATTGTATCCCTGGGCGGCGCGGCAACTGTTTGGCTGGGACTCCACTATGTTTACCCTGGATTTGAGCTTGAAGCATCCGCTGCTGACCCGCGCTATCAGCGCCTTGCTGCGGCTGGACGCCTGCGACGAGGCGCGGCAACTCGTAGAAAACTGGCTACTGGGATTGCTCTCAGAGCGTGGACAGGAGCTGAAGGCAGGCGCTGGGGCCGCCCTGGAACTTTACGAAAGTCTGGGTCAGGCTCGGATTGGCACTTTGGCTGAAGGACTAAATTTGAGTTCCCGGCAACTGGAGCGGCAATTCGTGGCGGAAGTCGGGGTAAATGCCAAAACCTTGGCGCGCCTGATTCGCTTTGAGGAAGTCCGCAACCGCCTGTGGCTTGATCCGAAGGTTTCGCTGGCCCAGCTCGCCTACGAACTCGGCTTTGCCGACCAAGCGCACCTAACGCGGGAATTTAGGGCCATGACCTTCATGACGCCGCGCAGTTTCGGGCAGTTTGTGCAGCTAGATACCAGCCGCACGCCCACCCAGAATAGTGACGCAGGCTGAGGTCAGGCAACTTGACGAGTCACGCGCTGTATCGACCGGTTCACCGGAGGCTGAGCGCCCGAACTCCTGAACGTGGTGTCGCTTTTCTTCAAGACTCGCTGTTGTCCCCGCGCGTAGCCTGAAGGCATGACTCAGTCTCCTGATCTTCCCACCAAGAAAGCCCCACTCATCTTCATGCTCATCACCGCCTTTCTGTTCGCGATGGGCATCAGCCTGGTCTTTCCGGTGCTGCCGTTCATCGTCGCTAGGTACGTGCCGCAGGTCTCGCAGCAGGCCGCCATGATCGGTCTGCTGGGCGCGGCCTACGCCTTCGTCTCGTTCTTCTCGTCACCGGTGCTGGGCGCGCTCAGCGACGCTTACGGACGACGTCCTATTCTGATTCTCAGCCTGACAGGTTCGGCCATTGGCTACGTCATCTTCGGCATTGGCGGCAGCCTGTGGGTGCTGTTCCTGGGCCGGATTATTGAAGGCTTGTGTGCGGGCGGCTTCGGCGCACTCTTCGGCTACGTGGCCGACACCACGCCGGAAGAGGAGCGCGGCAGGGTGTTCGGGCTAATCGGCGCGACGACGGGTGCGGCCTTTATCATCGGCCCGGCGATTGGCGGCCTGGCCTCGCACCTGAGCCTCAGCGCCCCGATGTTCCTGGCGGCGGGCGTCTGCTCGCTCAACGCCCTGTGGGGCCTGTTCGTGTTGCCAGAAAGTCTGCCAATCTCGCGGCGCAGCAAGCATTTCGACGCCTCTCACCTCAATCCCCTCAAGCAACTCTCGGGCGCGCTGGCGTATCCAGCGGTGCGGCGGCTGGTCACGGTCAGCATCATGTTCCTGCTGCCGCTGTCGGTCATGCAGGTGACCTTGGCGCTGCTGGGGCGCGATACCCTCGGCTGGGGGCCGTCGCAGGCCAGCACGCTGTTCATCATCGTCGGCGCAACCGACATCGTGGCGCAGGGCTTCGTGTTGCCGTTTTTAATCAAAGCGCTCAGGGAACGCGGCGTGGCGATCCTGGGCCTCTCGCTGGGGGCCGTCGGGATGCTCGGCATGGCGCTGCTGCCCCTGTTCCCGCACGCGGCGCTGATCTATCTCAGCACGCTGTTTTTTGCCGTCGGCGAGGGAATTTTTACCGCCTCGCAGAACACCCTGATCTCCATCGCCGCGCCCGCCGAAGCGCAGGGTCAGGTGCAGGGCGGAGCGGAGTCGTTCGGCTCGCTGGCGCAGGTGGTGGGGCCGCTCGGCGGCGGGCAGCTGTACTCGCGCTTCGGTCCCGGTGCCACCTTCGGTACGGCGGCGGCGCTGGTGCTGGCGGCGCTGGGGTTGCTAGTCGGGCAGAAACCGCTGGCGACCAGCGTCGAAGGGCAGCCGCAGGAGGTGGCATGACCAGCCCCGCCTTCGGCGAGTTACCAGATAAGTTGGGCGTAAATCCACACTAAGCGTTGAGGTCACCTGTGCGAGGCGGGTACCCAGCGGTAAAGCGTCGGCACCGATACGCCCAGATTTCGGGTACCTCTTTGGGTGGGACACCTTTGCAAAAGTTTCTTGGCAGACGCTATCTCACTGAGGGTTATCCGGCGTTTACGTCCGCCGATCCGCCCTCTTTGTCTAGCAGCTTGAAGCCCTGCGGTAGTTCGCTCGGCAATCGGTTCTCGTTCCATCTAGGCCGGAGAAGCTATCGCGTGAAAGAAGTGACCGCTCGAGGTCGTGGGGTTGCTGCCACCGGTAAGGTTTTTGAACTGAACCTCTTGTTCGGCAAGCTCGGCAACAAAATCAACCGAGCCCTTAACGGTCTGGTCCAAACGGTCGAGCTTCCGGATCACGAAGACGTTGCCCCCACGAACTCGAGAGACGCTTGGGGCGGAACGGTAATGGAGCGCATAGAAGTTGTCTGAGGAGAATAAAGGCGTTTTGCACTTTCAATTCTCCCTTTTTTCCTTCACATTACGTGACTGGCTCGTTAGCCTCGAGACTGTTCTCTAAACACACTAGAAATCGTTCATCAAGCTTTGAAAGCGGCCCCGCACCTCGGCGGCGCGGTTGGCGTGGCCCCGCCGCTCCCAGAGTTCGGCGAGGCTTTCCCAGGCGCTCTCGCTGTAGGGTTCGTGCTCGGTGATGGCGGTGTAAAAACGGACGCCGTTCTCGTAGTGGCCGCTGCTCGTAGCACCTTCAGCGGCGCTCACCAGTAGTTCTAAATGGGCGGCGTGCAAATCCAGGCGGGTGTCCTCGGCCCAGTCCGAATCAACCCCGAGGAGAAAGTCGGCGCGGTAGAACTCGGCGGCGCGTTCATAGTCGCCCATAGCTCGGCTCGAGCGGGCGCTAGCCGCTGCTACCCGGTAGTGTTCAACGTCGTAGTCCACCCGAAAGCCGCTGTGAAGGTAGTAGCGGCGGTTACTCGACTGGACAATCTCACCGCCGACGGCTTTGCGCAACCGGTAGAGCGTCGTATGAAACGAACTGCTCGCTTTGGCTTCGGTTTTGCCGGGCCAAAGCGCCTCGGCGACCTCGAAGGTGCTCGAGCCGCCTTGGTGCTCTAATAGGTAAAACAGCAGCTCGAGCGCCTTTAAGGAGTCCCACTCGAGGCGGTGGCGACCCTTTTCAATAACCGGCGGTCCAAAGCCGCGCACCCGCAACTTGCCTGCCGCCGGGGTGCGAATTTCAGCAAATCTTGCGATCCGGCTCTTGACGGCGCTGATCAGTTCATGCCGGTCAAAGGGTTTGGTCAAGTAATCGTCCGCGCCGAGCGACATACCGCGGCGCATATGGGCGCGTTCGTAGAGCGCCGTCAGAAATAAAAACGGGACGCCCTGCAGTCCCGGCAACTCGCGCACCGCCTCGCAAAACTCGAACCCGCTCATCCCCGGCATCGTCACGTCGGACAAGATCACGTCGGGGTGGAGGCCGTTTTCAAGTTCCTCGAGGGCGTCTTGTGGGCGTTCAAAGGTGAGGACGGCAAAGTCGGCAGCGTTTAGGGTCAGCTCGAGCAGTTTGCGAATCCCGGGTTCATCGTCTACGGCTAAAACCAGCCGTCCGGCACCGGGTTTTTCTACCCCGAAAGGGTTTAGACCGTTTTTAGGCTCCACAGCGCCTCCTTGTACGCATCTTTAAGCGCAGCCGGATTGTCTGCCATAAGACCGTTCACATAGAGGTGGGTAAGCTGTTTCACATCTTGCGAGCTGTTGACCGTCCAGGTGTTGAGCATAACGCCGTTTTGCTGCGCCCAGCGCACGAGGTCTTGATCAATTAAGGTGTACTGCGGGTGCAGCGCGTCAACATGTAAAAGCCGTGCAAAAATTTTTGCCGCCGCGTTGGTACGGAGCCAGCGGGGGCCGCCTTCGCTGTAAAGCAGAGCGACGCGAACGGCAGGCGCGTAGAGGCGGAGCCGCGCTACTGAGAGCGGGTTAAAGCTCGAGACCAGCACCCGCCCTTCAATCCCCGAGGTCTCGACGGCGTTCGCTACGGCCCGCTCGAGCCCCCCGCTGCGCCAACCGCGCGTTTTCAGCTCGAGGTTTAGGAGCGTGCCCGGATAACAGCGGATGAGGGTCAAGAGGCCCTCGAGGGTTGGGATATTCGGGTCGGCTTCTTGCAATTCCTCGTGGGTGAGGGCGCTCAGGGTACGGCCGTCCGGTAGGGCAAAGTCGTGATAGAGCACCAGTTCACCGTCACGGGTGCGCTGGACGTCGGTCTCTAAGCCGTCGAGCTCGGCGTCTAACGCTGCCTGAAACGCGCTCAGGGTGTTTTCCGGCAAACTCTCTCTGACGCCCCGGTGTCCTAACAGCAGCGTCTGTTTAGGCGTGACTTCCGGGAGTTGGCGCGGTTTCCAGAACAGGAGCCAGAGGACAAGCAGGAAAAAAATCCAGACCAGCATGGCTTATTTTGCCGTCTCGAGCTCCGTCGCCGTCAATTCTGTCAGCGTGTAGTGTGCTTCTTCCATCACCGGATTGCTCAGCACCGCTTCGATGAGCGTCTGGAGCTGCGCTTCGACCTCGGCGCGTTCACCCGTCAAGGTCAGCGTCAGGTGTTTACCGATTCGCACGTCAGCAACGTTGGTCGTCCCTAAACGGTGGAGCGTCGTCTCGACCGCGCGGCTTTGCGGGTCTAAAATAGACCGCTTTAGCATCACCTCGATTTCGGCATAAAAGTCAGCCATCACACTCCTTTCAAAACCCGTCTGGCCACCTCTTGATACGCCTCTTCGACGCCTCCCAGGTCACGGCGAAAACGGTCTTTGTCTAAACGTTCACCACTTTGTATGTCCCACAACCGGCAGGTGTCGGGGCTGATTTCGTCGGCCAGCACAATCTCGCCGGTACCGAGGCGACCGAACTCGAGCTTAAAGTCAACGAGTTTGAGGTCAATTTGGGCAAAAAAGCCGGTGAGGAGTGCGCTGATATCAAGGGCCTGCCGCCGCAACTGTGCCAGCTCCGCGATATTCGCTAAACCGAGCGCCAACGCGGTGTCGTCGTTTAAGGGCGGGTCGCCGAGGTCGTCGGACTTAAGGCACCACTCGAGCACCGGCGGCGTAAGCTCTACGCCCTCGCCCGTCCCGTAACGTTTGGCAAACGATCCGGCGGCGTAGGGCCGCACCACGACCTCTAAAGGAATGATCGTCACAGCCTTAACAAGCTGCTCACGCTCGCTAAGCTTCTTGACGAAGTGCGTTTCGATACCCTTCGTTTCTAGCCACTCGAACACTCGGCTCGAGACCGCGTTATTCACCGCACCCTTGCCCGTAATCTGCCCTTTTTTCTGTGCGTTAAAGGCGGTCGCGTCATCTTTATATTCGACGATGTAAAGCGTATCGTCGCTGGTGGCGTAAACCCGTTTGGCCTTGCCCTCATAGCGTTGCTCTTGTTTTTCTGGAACCCCGGTCACGGCCTGACTATAGCAGGCTAGGGCCGGATAAAGGTATGCCCCAGAAAGATTGCTGTAAGTCTCAGTGAGCGCGCCCCAGTTTCTCTACCAGGTTGCGTTTGGTCTGCTCACGCTGATTACGCCATGCCACGTACTGTTTTTTCGCTGCTTCAGTGTTTGGCATACTCGCTGAAAAAGCCAGAGGCTCGGTGCTAGAGGTATCTGTTGGGCTGGTAAAATCTATTTGCGGTTGCACTTTAGTGGTCAGCCCGTCGTAGAAAAAATATGTGTTGTTTAGCTTAGCTGTTTCTCCAACATTGATAACAGGCGGAGCGTCTAAGCTGCCATCAAAGTAGCCGAAGAACAGTGGCAAATTGTTTTCATCTAGAAGAAAATAGCTTGAGTAATTGCTTACCCTAGCGGCGCCGGTTCCTTCGTTACGAGCTGTTACGGTAAATCCTTGTGGTTCTAAAGCTGAGTAACTTTGCGGAATGATACGTGCGGTAGGAGCGTCGAAATCAGAATCGTCTTCAATCCCGGAGATACTGACGCTGCTAACTGAGGAGTAGATAGCAGGGGTAATGTCTTCAAGTTCAATCCCGAAAAAGTAACCCGTCTCCCTGCTGTTCAAACAAGTGTTTGTATAGGTACCTGTTGACCGGCTTACGCCAACGAAGGCAAATGTCTCTGTGACGAGCACCCGGTTCGCGCTGTCTTTTAACTCGAGTTCACGAGCTCTGATAAAGCACCGAAGGCTGTCACTCTGATTCGTAATAGCAACAAACCAATAAAGCGTTTCCGAAGTGGCGCTACCTCTTGTCGCGTAAGCCTTACCTAAGCGAAAGGCTGTACTTTCACCCGTCAAACCTGCACCTAGCTCTTTACGTAATTGGCTGTTCGGCGTCGTACCTCGGCCGAGCGCCGTGCCGGAGAGCACTACCGAGTTGTTAGGAGTGGCGCTGGGTCCAGGCGTCGGCCCTGGCACCGGAGTTGGCGTAGGAGTTGGGCTCGGAACCGGCGTCGGGTTGGGTGTCGGCGCTGGACCACCGGGCCCACCACAAGCGGCAAGACCTAAAATGAACAGCGCAGCTAGTACAAGGTACAGTTTCACGACTATCCTCCCGGTAACTAAAGCCCAAAACGTCCATAGACCTCATCAATATAACGCAGATACCAAGCTGGGCTAAAGGCGTTGTCCAGCTCCTCGGCGCTCAGCGTACTGTCCGGGTCTTTGGCTAACACCTCACGCAGATGTTCGCCCGTTTCCCACGTCGTAAGAGACGCCCGCTGCACGATGTCATACGCGCTTTCGCGCATCAGACCTAACTCGAGGAGTTTATGCAGCACTCGCTGCGAATAGATCAGGCCGTTCAGCGCGTCCATATTTTTAAGCATCGTCTCCGGGTAGACCATTAAACCTTGCACGACTTTGGTCAGGCGACGGCAGGCATAACTTGCCAGAGTGGTGCTGTCGGGCAAAATTACGCGCTCGACGGATGAGTGCGAGATGTCCCTTTCATGCCACAGGGCGACGTTCTCGAGCCCCGCCTGCAGGTTGCTCCGCAGAAGCCGCGCAATGCCCGTGATGTTCTCCGTGACAATCGGATTTTTTTTGTGCGGCATCGAAGAGCTGCCGGTTTGACCCTTGGCAAACCCCTCTTGCGCCTCACGGACTTCGCTGCGCTGCAGGTGGCGGATTTCTAAGGCGACGCGCTCCAGGGTCGTCCCAAAAATTGCCAGCGCACTCAGCAGTTCGGCGTGCCGGTCACGGGCGACGGTCTGGTTGGTCACCAGATCGGGGAAGAGGCCGAGCGTTTCAGCGACGCGCGTTTCAATTTCCGGCGGAACGTGCGCGTAAGTCCCGACGGAACCTGAAAGCATCAATACGGAGATAGTGTCTCGAGCCCTCTCTAACCTCACGATGTCGCGCTGCACCGCTGCGTAAAAGTTCAAAAACTTAAGCCCAAACGTCATCGGTTCGGCGTGGACGCCGTGGGTGCGGCCAATCGTAGGTGTGTGTTTATACGTCACGGCTTTTTCTTTAAGGGCGTCGGCAAGTTCGCGGGCGTCAGCCAAAATCAAGGTTAGAGCTTCCTGCAACACGAGGTTTTGGGCAGAATCCACCACGTCGGTACTCGTCAACCCCAAGTGGATAAATCGGGCTTGTTCGCCGAAGCGTTCAGTCAGCGCCCGTGTAAAGGCCACGATGTCGTGCCGGGTTTGGGCCTCCAACTCAGCGACTCTTGCGGCAAAGGCGTCATCTAAGGGAGCGGCGTGCGCTTTATCTTGCAGCGCGTCGGCGGTGCCTGCGGGGACGTCGCCGAGGGCTTCCCACGCTCTAGTTGCGGCGAGTTCGACGGTTAACCACGTTTGATAGCGGTGCGTTTCGCTCCATAAAGCGGTCATTTCGGGGGTGCTATAACGTGCAATCATCGGCTTAAATCTAACCCGGTTGAGCGTTACACGGAGCAATTTGATGGTGAACAAAACACTTAAAAATTAAGGTATTATGCCCTTAGAAATGAGGTGTGCTGTAACAGAGCCAATTAAAGGGCGGGGCGTGGGGCACAATCCTAAAAACCGGTTTGAAACCCTCGAGCTGACCTTCGACCCGGATTGGGACACCGCTGAAACGCCTGGACCTCGCACGACGTTTTACCGGGACCGCTCGAGTACCATTTTAGCCCGCAACACCTCACCCGACATCGGCTATGACGTGTCTCTCAACCCGTACCGGGGCTGTGAGCACGGCTGCGTCTACTGCTACGCCCGCCCGACGCACGAATATCTGGGCTTTTCGCTGGGTCTCGATTTTGAAAGCAAAATTATGGTCAAAGACGACGCGCCTAGTCTTTTACGGCGCGAACTCGCCGCCAAACGCTGGACGCCACAGGTGGTCGGGATGGGCGGCGTAACCGACATCTATCAACCGGTGGAGCGGAGGCTCGAGCTGACCCGGCGCTGCCTCGAGGTCTTTCTGGACTTTCGCAATCCGGTGACGCTGGTGACCAAGAGCCATCTGATCACGCGGGATTTAGACCTTTTACGGGAGCTGAGCGCGTTTCAGGCAGTGTCGGTCGCGGTCTCGCTCACGACGCTCGATGATGACCTCTACCGGCTGATGGAGCCAAGGGCCGCGTCCCCGGCCCGCCGCTTAGACGCGGTTCGCAGGCTTGCCGACGCGGGCGTACACGTCGGCGTCTTAACCTCACCGATTATTCCCGGCCTAAACGACGCTGAAATTCCCAGTCTGGTGAGCGCAGCCGCCGAAGTGGGCGCACAGTTCGCGGGTTACGGCGTGGTTCATCTGCCCTACGGCCTCAAAGAGATGTTTGCCGAGTGGACTCGGGCGACCTTTCCAGAACGCGCCGACAAGATTTTGAACCGGATTCGGGAGATGCGCGGCGGCAAGCTCAACGATCCACGTTTTGGTCACCGGATGCGCGGTGAAGGCCCTTTTGCGGAGCAACTTGCCAGTTTACACCGTTTAGCTTGCAAACGCGCCGGGTTGCCTAAGTCGCGGGTTCGGCTTTCAGTAGATCACTTCCGAGTACCGGGCTCGAGCCCGGAGGTACAACAGCCAAGTCTTTTCGGTTAAGCTCTATCCTACAGAGCCCTCAAAGGAAACCTCTAAAAGATTTGATCGTACCGAATGTTAGCAGGTACCCTCTGGTCGGCAACGCTATTTGTTTGGGCTTCGCTCTCTAGCACGCACATTATACGATGGCGCTGATAGTAGCCTGGAAATGCTATGTGCAAAAAAATGTTCGAAACGCTAAACCACCTCATTCACTTCAGGGAGACAGAGCGAGACAAAAACCTCGACCACTTCAGGGTCAAATTGCCGTCCGGCTTGCGCCTGAAGCTCAACTATGGCGTCGTCGTGACGCCAAGCGTTCTTATACGGCCTGACCGAAATAAGTGCGTCGTACACGTCACAAACGCTAAAGATACGGGCTAAAAGCGGAATCTCTGCGCCTGCTAAGCCGTGCGGATAACCACCGCCGTCCCAGCGTTCATGATGGTAGAGGATGGTCTCGAGCGTCTCTTGAGGCAAAAACGGCAGCTGCAACGCGACCTTGTATCCCGCCTCGACGTGACGGCGCATCACCTCCCACTCGCTGGCCGAGAGCTTGCCCGGTTTGTGCAAAATCGCGTCGGGGGTCGCCACTTTGCCGAGGTCGTGCAAATACGCGCCCCAACGCAGCGCCTCGAGCTGCTGGCCGTCTAATTTCAGCGCCTCACCCACGCTGATGGCGAGGTCGGTCACGCGGTCGGTGTGCCCTTTGACTTCAGCGTCGCGGCTCTCAACCGCGACGCCCAAGGCTTTGATCGCCCCTTCTTTGGCCTGTAGCGCGTTCTCTTTTTCGGCAAACGCCTGCTCCTCGGCGGCCAAGCGGGCGGCGAGCGCGGCGAGCGTTGTGGCTACGGTACCGAAAAGATCGCATTCTCGCGGTTTCCAGGTGTGTGCCCTAAAGGTGTGCATCAAAAAAGCGCCTTGCAGTGTTCCGCCCCGGCTCAGCACGGGCGCAGCGGCGAGGCTGGCGACGCCTAACTCGGGAAATCCGGCGGTTTCAGGCGCGGCGTCGGTGTCGTCGAAAAATAGCGGGACGCGGGTGGTCTCGAGCGCCCTCATCAGCGGCGTATCATCAGGTAGCCCATGCGCCAAAATCGCGTCCATCACCGGACCTGCGGGCAGCTCGCCGGACGCGGAGCGGGCCTTAAACATCTTGTCGCCCAGCTGAAAATAAGCGGAGCCTACCGCCGCGGTACGTTCGACCAGGGCTTTCAAAACGGGCATCACCGCACTGGGAATATCCGGGGCGGAGAGGGCGAGCTGGGTCAGTTCGACGACGAGCTGAGCGCGGAGTTCGGCGTGTTGGCTGGGTACAGGGGTCTCGAGCAGTGGTTCTCTCGGCACGGTAGTCATAGGGCTAGGTTAGCCTCGAGACTCTTACAAAGCTCTTACATTTCGTTAATTGCTGCTTCACTGACGATGCGAGGTGAAGGTCGGTTCCTCGCAAAACAACTATGTAACCAATGGTGCTATTGGGTGAATTGGTACGGTTGTCGCCATTCAAATTCCGTTTTGGTAAGAGCCAAGCACCTTGGGCAGACCCAGAGTTTCCTCGCGATGTACGAAAACGCTAAGGCCATGTGCGTGTCGGATGACCCACTAGTTGAAGAGGTCATAGAAAACCCTGAAACTGTGAATAGCGACAAACACAGGAGGGTAACTATGACCACAGAAGAGATTATCATCCACATCTTTGTAGAAGTTGATGACCAGCTGCCCGAGATGCGTAAACACCCGCAAGCCAAGCTATACCCCAGTGAACTTGTGACCGTTGGTATCTTGTTCGCACTCAAAGGTCGGGGCTTCCGGGCTTTCTACCGCTGGTTGAAACGCGACTATGACGCGTTGTTCGCTGGGCTTCCTAGTACGGGCATAGCCCGGCCCTAGTGGGCCTAGTACCTGAACGCACGCGTCTACAACGTCTGCTCAAGGCGCATCAAGACTGGTGCGAGGTGCTGCTTGCTAAACCCAGTTTTTTCACCGTGATTGATGCTTACCCTATCGAACTGCTGTTCCCCATTCGTCAAGGACGGAGCAAGCAGCAAGTAGGCAAGAAAGGCAGGGACAAAGGTAGAAGGAGCGTGGGCATCAAGTTCTGCTGGCTCTTGAACGATACAGGGCAGGTAGTCGGCTGGGACTGGACGGGTATGAACGCGCACGACCAGACCTTTCACTCGCTCATCGAATGCTTTGCTGGACAAGCTATTGTGCTTTCCGACTTAGGCTTTAGAGCTGCCAAAGGCACGCCTGAGAATCTCAAGCTCTGTGCTAAGGGAACTTGGAATGAACGCATGGTGGTAGAAACAGCCCTGGCTATGGTGACGACTGTTTATGACCTCAAACGTATCCGGCACCGCTTAGCCGCTCACATCGAGGCGCGTTTGGCCTTTGTGACCGCCATGTTCAACGTACTTCTACGTCTTTTTCACAAGCTCCATCCTGAAACTGACCCTTCAGAATGAGCATCGCTGAGTTCTCCTTATGAACTAGCACCATAGGTTAGCAGAAAATCCTAGAAGGCAGAGGGCGTGCCGTCGGTCAGGGTAAAGGGTTGCTTAGAGATAAACAGTTTTAGTCTCTTGTGGAAACCCACCACCTCTGGTGGTGAGGTATGTTCGGCTGGGCCATAAAATAAGGCGTGCTGAAGTACCGAGAGCTAACGCAGTCGTCTATCAGTGTGATTATCACATCGTATGGGCACCGAAATATCGCTACCGGATATTAACGGGAGCGATTACGGAACTGGTGAAGAAAGATATTAAGACACGATGCGCGTGGAAAGAGGTAGAAGTGCTACTGAGTGTGCAAGCACATCCTATCCACCTTGTCTGCTCTGTTCCACCGAAACTGTCAACATCAGCATTTATGTTATGAGTTCTCTAGGGGGAAAAGCTGGCGTTTCTGTTGTTCAAGAGCTATCCGGCACTGAAGCAAAAGCCGTATTGGGGAAATCATTTCTGGGCACGTGGCTACTTCATCAACACGGTAGGGATGAACGAGGAGCTGATCAGGCGCTACGTGAAGTATCAGGAAGAGCAAGAAAAGCAAGTAGCGCAAAACCGCCAAGCCTTCCTTTTCTAGAGTCATCCCTTAAATCCACCGCCTCTGGCGGTGGTCGTTTAATGTTATGTGAGACGTTTTTGCAACCGACCGACTCAGTTGTCCAGTTAGTTGGAGGCAAACGCTTTTGTATAAAGACATTGCTGAGTAAAAATGCCGAACGAGCATCAGCTAAAAGACGGTTTCATCAACTTTTAATACTGCCCCCGGTTTTGTACCAGGGCTTACGCATGTAGATTTGTTCCAAAAGCTATCCATGTTTTTAACGTAACTATTGAAGGTGACGTTTTTCTTAATCAGTTCATCTAGGTCAAAAATAGCTGTTTTTACGCCCTCACTTCTCCAAGCCACTTACGAAGATTGGTACATGCGTAAGCCCCCGGTTTTGTACTAGGGCAAACGCACTAGCCATGCTCTAAGCTGTGGGATGGTCACGAACATACTAGAGGCGTTTACCGAATTACCCGACCCACGCAGAGAGCACCCCCTAAAGCTGCACAAACTGATAGACATTGTGGTGATAACCGTATGCGCCGTCATCGCCAAGTCAGAAACCTGGGAAGAGATAGCAGATTACGGGGTTATGAAAGAAGACTTTTTGAGAAAGTTTCTAGCGTTGCCCCACGGTATCCCATCTCACGACACCTTTACCCGCGTGTTTGCACAACTCGATCCCGCTGCTTGGCAGACATGCTTTATACGCTGGATGCATACGGTAAGTCAGCTGAGCGAGGAAAAGCTCATCAGCATTGACGGAAAGATGTTGCGCGGTTCCAAATCGAAGGGGAAAAGTAAGTGCGAGCCTAGCCGGACTGCTATAACGATGTTGAGCGCCTGGGCAAGTGAAAATGAACTTGTACTGGCACAGCTTGCCCTTAAAAACAACGCAAATGAACTCAGCCTCATTCCCGAGCTGCTAGACCTACTTGACCTGGAGGGTGCTAGCGTAAGCATTGACGCGGCGGGTTGTCACAAGGAGGCTGCTGAGCACATCACAACCCAGGGGGCTGAGTATGTCTTGTCACTCAAAGCCAATCATGGCGTGTTGTTTAACGAGGTTGATTGGCTGTTCGATTACCAGCTTAAAGAAGTCGGGGCGTTGGACAGGGCTGAAACTTTCGATGTGGCACACGGGCGGCAGGAAACCAGAACCTGCTGGGTGATGCGGGATCTGAGCTATCTCGAAAAAGCAGATTGTGGACTTTCAGATTGGGCACAACTCAGCGCGGTCATCGTCGTCGATACCCACGTGTTGAGATACGGTCAAGAATCCTACCAACGCCGCTTCTTCCTTACCTCACACACCTTCTCTGCTTCCGAAGCACTTAGCAGGGTCAGAAAGCACTGGTCGATTGAAAACCAGCAGCATTACCCACTCGACGTCCTATTCCGTGAGGACGCCTCACGCACGCGCAAAGGCTTTGCTGCTCAGAACTTGGCTTCTCTACGCCGTTTGGCCCTTAACCTTATCAATCTCGATACCAGCTTCACCGCCTCCAAGCGGCGCAAGCGGTTCAGAGCCTTACTCAACGACGACTATCTCCTAAGTCTCCTGGGCCTGAGCGGAGTGAGCTAGTGCGTTTGCCCTAGGTTTTGTACCGTATCCCTAACATCGCGCACGTTTTTGTCTTATACTAATCTCATGAAAAATCAAAAAACCGTGAAAACGGGGTCGAACGTCCGTTTGGTTCAGGTGTTGGCTCGTAGACGGTCGCAGGCAACCGGTGTGGCGCGGGCGCTCGAGCAGCGGCGCAGCCTGCGTCTTCGTTAGGCTGGACCGTTGAGGCGTCAGCTCGATAAGCTGACGCCTTTTCGGGTCTCTAAGCGTTTTAAGTTAAAGCACGTAACGCGACAAGTCTTCGTCGCTGACGATGTCCTCGAGCTTTTTCTTGACGTACGCGCCGTCAATCGTCACGTCGCCGAGTTCAGTGGCAAACGACACATCTTCTAACACGGTTTCTAACACCGTATGCAGCCGCCGCGCCCCGATGTCTTCGACGTCGGCGTTGACCTGGGCGCTGTATTCGGCAATCGCCTCGATCCCGGAGTCTTCAAAGTGTAGCCGCGTCCCGTCAACCCTGAGGAGTTCGGTGTACTGCTTTGTGAGTGAGTGCTGCGGCTGGGTCAAGATCAGCTGAAAATCGTTAGCAGAAAGCTCTTCTAACTCGACGCGGATGGGAAACCGTCCTTGCAGTTCGGGAATTAAATCGCTCGGTTTCGAGACGGTAAACGCGCCCGCCGCGATAAAGAGCACATGGTCGGTCTTAACCTGACCGTAACGGGTATTGACCTGCGTGCCTTCGACAATCGGCAAGAGGTCGCGCTGCACCCCTTCGCCCGACACGTCGGGGCCGCTGTTGTCGCCGCCCGCAACCTTATCGAGTTCGTCAATAAAGACGATACCCGAATTTTCGGCTCTCGAGACCGCCTCGCTCGAGACCTCATCGTGGTCAATGAGCTTGTCGGCCTCTTCGCTGCGGAGCGCCTCCCGCGCCTCGGACACCCGGAGCTTGCGTTTGGTCCGTTTTTTAGGCATAAAGTTCGACATCATGTCTTGCAAGTTCATGCCCATCTCTTCCATCCCCGGCATCATCAGCTGCTGCGGGTGCTCGTCACTCACTTCAATTTCTAAGGTGCGGTCCTCGAGCTTGCCAGCTTTCAAAAGCTCACGCATCTTGCCGCGTCCCTCTTCGGTGCCGCCGGGTAAAAGATACTCTAAGAGCTTTTCTTCCGCGTTCTCTTTGGCCCGCTCTTGCACCCCGCTGAGCATCTCTTCTTCGACCATCACGTAAGACGCCTGCGTCAGGTCGCGGACCATAGACTCAACGTCACGCCCGACGTAGCCGACCTCGGTAAACTTAGTCGCCTCGACCTTGATAAAGGGGGCTTTGGCGAGCCGCGCCAAGCGCCGCGCAATCTCGGTTTTACCCACGCCGGTCGGCCCGATCATCAAGATATTTTTAGGCGTGACTTCGGTCTGCAGGTCGCCCGCGAGTTGCCGCCTGCGGTAGTGGTTGCGAAGCGCCACGGCGACCGAACGTTTCGCTTTATGCTGACCGATAATGTACTTATCGAGCTCTTCAACGATCTCTAAGGGGGTCATATTGACGCTCACGACGCTTCTCCTTCGATGATCTCCACATCACTTTTGTCACCATCGTCTTCGTCACTTGCGCCTTGGTTATCCGGAACCCGTAAAACGGTTGCCGTACCGCTCGTATAGAGGTCAATTTCAGCGGCAATTTTAAGCGCGGTTTCGGCGATTTCAGGTGCGCCCATGTCGCTGTGCCGTAAGAGTGCCAACGCCGCCGCCTGTGCGTACGCGCCGCCTGAACCGGTGGACGCGACCGGCTCGTCGGGCGCGAAAACGTCGCCTGCGCCGGAGAGGGTCAGGATTTGTTCGTCGTCGGCGACGATCAGCATGGCCTCGAGGTTCCTGAGCATCTTGTCGGTGCGCCACTCTTTGACGGTTTCAACCGCCGCTTTGGTGAGGTTGCCCCGGTACGACGCCAGATAGCCCTCGAACTTTTCCAGCAGCGTAAAGGCGTCCGAGACCGCGCCCGCAAAACCTGTCAGCACCTTACCGTCTTGCAGGCTCCGTACCTTGACCGCACCCTTTTTGACAATCGTCTCACCGAGGGTGATCTGCCCGTCTCCGGCAATCGCCGTCACGCCGTCCTTATGAACAGCGATAATCGTAGTTCCATGAATCCGTTCCATATGGCGCAATCGTAACAAGCTGCAGGTAAAAGTATGTAACGCACATTCCTTGATAGTGGCTTTATAAAGTTTTATTGCGCCATTCGCTAGAAGTCTGGCAGATGTCAGGCCGCTAGCACCTAGAGAGCCGAGTCTCGGTAAAATAACCTGATATGTACCGCTTCGCCCGTTACCCTCTCAGCGTCGCCCCGATGATGGACTGGACCGACCGGCACCAACGCGTGTTTATGCGCGGGGTGACGCGTCACGCGTTGCTCTACACCGAAATGGTCACGATGAACGCGGTGCTTTTGGGAGACCGGGCCAGGGTTCTGGGCTTCTCACAAATTGAAAAACCGCTCGCGTTACAACTCGGGGGGGACGACCCCGCCAAACTCGCTGAGTGTGCCCGCATCGCCGAAGCTTGGGGTTACGACGAGGTGAATCTCAACGTCGGTTGCCCATCGGCGCGGGTGCAGAGTGGCAACTTCGGCGCGTGTTTGATGGCGCAACCCGAGCTGGTCGCGGCGTGCGTGGCGGCGATGCAGGCCGCCGTAAACATACCGGTGACGGTCAAACACCGTATCGGGATTGATGACCTGGACAGTTTTACGCTGCTTACAAAATTCGTCGGGACGGTGGCTGACGCCGGGGCCACCCGTTTCAGCGTTCATGCCCGCAAAGCGTGGCTTTCGGGCCTCAGCCCCAAAGAGAACCGGACGGTGCCGCCACTCCGTTATGAGACGGTTTACCAGCTTAAAGAGGTGTTTCCGGGACTCGAGCTCGAGCTTAACGGCGGCGTCAAAACCTTAGACGACGTTCAGCTTCACTTAGAGCACGTAGACGCGGTGATGCTGGGCCGCGCCGCCTACGAAACGCCCTATGCTCTAGCCGAAACCGACGTGCGTTTTTACGGGGCTGAACACGTCCCGACACGGCTCGAGGTCGCCGAAGCTATGTTGCCTTATCTGGAAGCGCAAGGCTCTCAGGGTGTTCCCTTAAACAGCATGACCCGGCATATGCTGGGACTTTTCGCCGGACAACCCGGTGCGCGGGCGTGGCGCAGGCACATCAGCGAAAACGTCCATAAACCGGGAGCCGGGGCCGAAGTTGTGAGAGACGCGCTGCGTTGGGTACCGGACGCTGTGTTGAATGAACGTTCGGTACGCCAAACTTTGACAAGTGTTTAACGGTTTAGATTTATAAGGGTGGGGACATTTTAGATAGGCGTCAGTAAGGCGGTGCTGGCAACAGAGCTTTGAGCTTTTGAAGCACCTCTCCGATAATTTGAGGCGGAAGTTCGGTGATAAGCTCAACTCGCCGAACCTGCCAATCCAAGCTTTTGACTTGATCCGCTAACACAACTCCGGAAACTCTTTCGTTTTCGGATATCACGACCTCAAACGGATACCCTTTCACTTGACTTGTAATGGGGCAAAAAAGGGCCAAACGAACCTTGCGGTTGTACGCGTGAGGTGACAAAACCAGTGCAGGACGTCTGCCTGCTTGCTCGTGTCCTGCTTGAGGACTAAAGTCGAGCCATACGGCGTCACCTTGTTTAGGCACGTAAGGTTGAGGGGTATAGCTCACCCGTTACCAAACCTCATTCCCAACTGAAATGCCCGTTTCTACCTCAGCATGAAGGTTCTCTTCGGTCACACCTGCCAACAACTGCTCGAGCGAACAACTGGGTTTGGCCACCGGGGTGATGACCAAGTTGCCTTTAACCAAACTGAGGTCAACCTCGGTGTCGGGCTCGAGCGAGGTTTCGCTTGCAAATGATTTGGGAATACGAACCGCTAGACTGTTTCCCCATTTTTGAACCTTAGTTTTCACGTTACCTCCAAAAGTATCTACAAAGAGTATACAAGGCTCGAGGGGTAAGGTGTTCTAGCGGCCGGTCGTCTCAACACCCAAATCGTGAATAACGCCGTCTTCCAGGCTGTAAATCCAACCGTGAACGGCTAAAGTTTGACCCCGCTCCCACGCAGCTTGCACAATCGTCGTTTGCGAAACATTTTTTACTTGCTCGGTGACGTTGAGTTCACAGAGCCGCCGGAGCTGAGCGGGCGCGTCTAAACTGTCTATCTCAGTGCGGTGTTGGTCGTACACATCCCGAATATGCCGGAGCCAATTGTCAATCAGGCCGAGCTGTTTGCCGCGCAAGGCCGCCTCGACGCCGCCGCAACCGTAGTGTCCGCAGACGATGATGTGCTCAACCTTTAAGACCTCGGCGGCGTATTGAATCACCGACAAGCAGTTGAGGTCGGTATGGACGACGACGTTGGCGATGTTGCGGTGAACAAACAGCTCCCCGGGTCCTAAGTTCATGATCTGATTGGCCGGAACCCGTGAGTCGGCACAACCGATCCACAGGTATTTAGGTGTCTGCTGCTCGGCGTGCCGCCGAAAAATCTCAGGGTCTTGCTCGGCCATTCCTTCGGCCCAAGCACGGTTTTTTTCTAGTAGATGGGTAAGGTCAGACACGCGCTGAGTTTACCGTAGTGCGTTCAAGCTCGTTATGAGTTGCGCCCGAGTCCCTCTACAATCCGCTCCAACGCCTCACTCAAATTTTCGCTGACTTTGTAAGGTAGCCAGCAGCGTCCAAACGACAAACCAGATGGTTCCAATAGCGATTGTGGGCCAAATAAGGACGATAAAAAGCTCCGGCAATCCCAGCGTTCCAAGTCTCATGCCAGAGCTTTAGCAGAAATTAGCAATAACTAGGCGCAGTAAATCCTGCTGCGCCTAACCGGATTGGGTCTTAAAGTCTGAGCTGTATCCCGTGCAAATTCGCGTAGACGCCGCCCAGCTCGAGCAACTCCTTATGTGTTCCCTCTTCAGAGACGCCGTGGTCGGTTAAAACAACGATTCTTTGGGCGTTTTGGATGGTTGATAAACGGTGTGCAATCACGAGCATGGTCCGCTGGTGGGCCAAACCTTCCAGCGACGCTTGCACCGCCCGCTCACTTTCGTTGTCCAAAGCACTCGTCGCCTCATCAAAGATGATGACCGGCGGATTTTTTAAGAAAACGCGGGCGATACTGAGCCGCTGCTTTTGCCCACCTGAAAGTTTGACGCCGCGCTGACCGATGTCGGTGTCGTAACCGTCCGGGAGCGCCATGATGAAGTCGTGCGCGTTGGCTTTTCTTGCCGCTTCGATGATCTCTGTTTGACCTGCCCCCGGTTTGCCGTAGCGGATATTGTCGGCGACGGTGCCTGAAAAAAGGTAAACATCTTGCTGGACGACGCCGATGTTTTTTCTCAGCGAGCGCAGGCTGAGGTCTCTGACGTCATACCCATCAAACAAGACGGCTCCCTCATTGACTTCGTAAAAGCGGGGAATCAGTGAGCAGAGCGTAGTTTTGCCCACGCCGGAGTGCCCAACCAGAGCGACGTATTCGCCGGCTCTGACGGTTAACGAAAGGTCTTTTAAGACGTGCGCCGAGCCTTCTCGGTAGCTGAAGCTGACGTTGTTAAACTCGAGCTGACCTCGAGCCCGCCTTAACTCTATAGCGCCGGGTCTATCCTCAATCTCCGGCGTAACCTCCAACATCTCCATCAGCCGGTCAAACCCGGTGACGCCTTCTTGGTACAGCACCGTGAAGTTAAGGGCGGTCCTAATCGGTTCAAGCAGCAGGCCGATATAGAGCAAATAGGTCACTAGATCGGCTAAATCCAGCGAGCCCCGCACGATGCCCGCGCCGCCGAAGACGATAATTGCAGCGGTGATAAGTTGGGTAAAGGCGACGAGGCCGACAAAAAGGTAAGCCTCACTTTTGTAGCCGTTTTTTCTACTCTCCAAAAAACGGTTGTTTTCAAACGCAAACTTCTGGGCTTCAATCCCTTCGTTGGCAAACGATTTGACTATTCGTGAGCCCGAGAGCGTATCTTCAGCTTGCGCGTTGATATCGCCGATTCGGTCTTTAGTCGTCCGCAAGGCGAGGTTCATCCGTTTGTTGAAGTAAAACGCATAAACAGCCATAACGGGCAAAAAAAGGAAGACGATGAGAGTGAGCGGGACGTTGACCGTCAGTAAAATGACGAACGTGCCCAAAAACTTCAGCGACGAGGTGACGATATCTTCGGGGCCGTGGTGGTACAGCTCACCGAGCCAAAAGGTATCGTTGGTCAACCGGTTCATCAGCTGACCGACCTTTTGCTCATCGTAAAAACTAAATGACAGCTTTTGGTAGTGCTCAAAAAGTTCCTGCCGCATATCACGTTCCATCAACGCGCCCATCGCGTGACCCTGATAATCCACAAACATCAGACAGAGCGCGTGAACGACGATCAGAACGAGCATCGCTGCGCCGACTGCGTAGATTTGACCCAGTGCGTTAGGGATGTTTCCTGCTGTCAAGATTTTGGTGATGTAGCGTGCGCCTAAGGGAAGCACTAAGGTCACGGCTGCAACGACCAGAGCGCAGGCTAAATCGGCGGCGAGTAACCCCTTATAAGGGCGGTAATAAGACAAAAACTTTTTGCCCCTGAGATTTACAAACATGTTCCTCCGCGCGTCCAGCAGTATTGCTAAACGCAGATGTACGTCCAACTCACAAGTTGAAACGGTAGACAGCTAAATTGGCAAGTATGGATTGGCGGCGAACGACACTCAGCTAGCTGCAGGCGACGCCAATGCGAGATGTAAGCCACATAGACGGTGCATTGCTAGTTGCTCAGCTGTTCGTTCGCCAAAGCACGACTTTTAGGCCGCTGTATTTAGAGAGTGCGTCTGACACGTAAACAGAACACACCTCAGCATCTAACTACGATGCTAGCTGCCAAACTGTGCGCAAGACTCGCTACGCAGTCAAAGCGGTGTCGTGCTCGAAGTAGGTTGTTTTCACAGCTGACCTCCACGCCGTTACAGCGTTTGCTGGTATCTGAGGAGCACCATACACCATTTGAGTCTGGGGTGTGACAAGTTGCCCTCGGCTATCTGACTGGGTAAGACTGAAGTGATGGCAGAGTCTGGCCCGGTATACAATCGCCCATGACGTTTCCCTTAGGCCGTCCCGCACGGCTCGCCGTGTTTGCGTCGGGGCGCGGTTCAAACTTGCGTTCGCTTGTAGAGGCGTTTCCGCCCGGTGACCCGCTGGCGTCGGTTGCGCTGGTTTTGAGTAACAAACGCGGCGCGGGCGCACTTGCTCTGGCTGAGGCGCACGGTGTTCCGGCTTACGCCTTGCCTTTTGGCGCAGACCGCGACTGGTTTGAAAGAGAGGCGGACGCGCTCTTACAAAAGCTCGAGATTGACCTCATCTGTTTAGCCGGGTTTATGCGGGTGTTGTCGCCTGAGTTTACAGCGCGTTACGTGGGACGTTTACTAAATATCCATCCGTCTTTGCTGCCAGCGTTTCCAGGGCTGCACGCGCAGCGGCAGGCGCTCAGTGCTGGCGTTCCTGAGTCGGGCTGTACCGTTCACTTCGTTGACGCCGGGGTGGATACAGGGGCACCTATCGTGCAGCGGCGGGTGCCGGTTTTAGCAGAAGATACCGAACACACGCTGGCTGAACGTATTTTGGCTCAAGAACACCGAGCGTACCCCGAAGCGGTGCGGCTGGTTCTCTCCGGGCTGGTGCAAGCAGAGATTGACAAAGGAGTGGCGACGTGAAGGTGATGGTCGTCGGTAGCGGTGGGCGCGAACACGCGCTGGTGTGGAAGCTGGCGCAGCCCAATCGGGTGACGGAAATCTTGGCGGTCCCCGGCAATGCGGGCATTGCGGAGTTGGCGTGTTGTGTAGACGCTGAGCTGACCCCGGAGGCGCTTTTGGCGGTGGCCGAACGTGAAAACATAGACTTTACCGTTGTCGGGCCGGAAGTGCCTTTGGTCGCAGGCGTCGTAGACGTGTTCGAGGCGGCAGGAAGGCGTATCTTTGGGCCGAACCGGGCGGCGGCGAGGCTCGAGGGTTCTAAAGTCTTTGCTAAAGCATTTATGGCGCGGCACCAGATTCCTACAGCGGCGTACCGGAGTTTTACCGAGCTTGACGAGGCGCGTAACTACCTCGAGACCCACTACCCAAACGCCGAGAGCTATCCGGTCGTCGTTAAAGATTCCGACCTCGCGGCGGGCAAAGGGGTGACGGTTGCCCGGACGCGCGGCGAAGCGGTCGGGGCGTTGGGGGCCGTTCTACAAGATGGTGGCGAGGTGATGCTCGAGGCGTTTTTAACCGGCCAAGAGGTGAGTTTGTTGCTCCTGACCGACGGAGACACCGTACGGCCCTTACCGCTCGCCCAAGATTATAAACAAGCGTTTGACGGCGACCTCGGGCCGATGACCGGCGGGATGGGCGTCGTCGCGCCGGTACCGCTCTTAAGTGACGCGCAGTTCACCGAAGTCATGAAAACGGTCGTAACGCCGACGCTCGCCGGGCTCCGCGCCGAAGGGATGAGCTACCGGGGCGTGCTTTTTATCGGGCTGATGGTCACAGATGAGCGGGTCGAAGTTTTGGAGTACAACGTCCGCTTCGGTGACCCTGAAACGCAGGCGGTCTTGCCGCTGTTGAAGAGTGATTTGCTCGAGCTTTTGGAAGCTACCGCTGCCGGACGTTTGAGCGAGGTGACGCCGAGGTGGTCGCAAGAAGCGTCGGCGTGTGTGGTGCTGGCTGCGCCGGGGTATCCGGGTGGGTATCCGACGGGCTTGCCGCTTAAACTGCCCGACACACTGCCGGAACATATCCGGGTGTTTCACGCGGGTACAGCTTTAGGAGAGCGTGGGTTGGTCTCGAGCGGGGGCCGCGTCTTAAACGTTGTGGCGTGGGCGGAAACTTTACCTGAAGCAGTCGCTGACGCCTACCGGGGCGTTGCTCAGGTAGATTTTCCTAGCGCACATCTGCGGCGTGACGTCGGTGGACGTCTGAAAATGCCTGCTAAGTAATGAGCTGCGCCTGTACAAACTAGCGGGGCTCTACGCGGCTTAGTAGGTAGACTGACCCATGACCCGGCCCCTCTACATTCTTGCAGCGTGTCTCGGACTCGCCGCTTGTGCGCCCGCTCCAGCTGCGCGGATCAGCGTCACCCAGCTCAGCGAAGCCCCGACCTACTACCCGCACCCGACAGGCGCGGTGTGGTCGTATCTCCCCGAAGGTGAGGCAGAAACTGCGCCCGTTCTTACCCAACGTGTCGAAGGTCCGACGCTGATTGACGGACGGACACTGACGGCGTGGCACGCGACCGGACGCGGCTTTGATACCCGCACCTACCGCGATTACCGGGGCGACGGCGTGTTTATCCCCCGTGAAACCGGCCCCGGTTACGTGACGACCATCACGCCCGCCATCCGTGAGTGGCCCCGTGAACGGACGCTCAAGATTGGCTCGAGCTGGGGCGGCGAAGCCACGGCGACCATCAACTTTACCGACGCGGGCAAACGCGAACAGGTGCGGCTCGAGTACCGTTACGAAGTCGTAGATCAGCGCCCGGTTACGACGCCCGCCGGAACCTTTGACGTGTTCGTCGTTTCGTTTGAAAGCCGTTCGTACGGCGAAACAGGGGAGACCCAAGAGATCTTGCGGCAAGAGCTGTGGTTTGCGCCCTTTATCGGTGAGGTCAAAACCGACACCGGACTTTTTTTGCTCGAGACAAACCTACGCTCTGACGAGGCGGCTCCTGAAGACCCGAACTAGGTTGTTGCGGCCCAACCCAGCGATGAACAGTCGCTAAACGCCATGCTTGACGATAAGCTGAGGCGGTCTGGGTACACTTACTTGTACGGCTTTTACCCCACACGTCCTACAAAGCAATCCGGCCGAGGCTTGGTAGACTGGCCTATGTCCGACCCTTTTTATGCCTTAGTCTGCTCGCCGAGTGTCCCATGTCGAGGAGGTGCGCAATATGGCGATTCTTGAACGCGTCAACTCGACTGACGATGTTTCGGCGCTGTCAAAACCCGAACTTCACGAGCTAGCTGACGAACTGCGGAGCGAGATCATCCGGGTATGTTCGCTTGGCGGTGGGCATTTGGCCTCGAGCCTCGGCGCGGTCGAACTCACGGTGGCGCTGCATCACCTCTACAACACGGCGACGGACCGCATCGTCTGGGACGTGGGTCATCAGACCTACGGCCACAAGATCATCACCGGGCGTAAAGACCGGATTGATACCATCCGGCAACCGGGCGGTCTGGCGGGCTTTACCACCACGTCGGAATCGCCACACGACGCGCTGACGGTCGGTCACGCCAGCACGAGTTTGGCGGCGGCCTTCGGGATGGCCTTAGCCCGTGACGCCCGCCACGACCCTTACAACGTCATCGCAGTCATCGGGGACGGGTCACTGACCGGTGGGATGGCGCTCGCGGCGCTCAACCAAATCGGTCATGTGAAGCCGAAAATGACCATCATCTTAAACGACAACGAGATGTCGATCAGCGAAAATGTGGGTGGATTGAACACCTTTATGCGCACCCTGCAGGTCAAACCGTGGCTCCACAAAGCCGAGGCGACGAGCAAGGCGACGCTCGCGCAGATTTGGGAACCGCTCGTGGATTTGGGCAGCCGCAGTAAAAAGGCGCTCCGGCGGTTTTTCGACCCGGCCTCGAGCAACCCCTTTCACGCGATGGGCGTGCGTTACGTCGGGCCGATCGACGGGCACGATATTGACCAACTGCTCTACTACTTAGAGCACGTCCAACAGCTCGACGGCCCCACCATGCTCCACATCGTCACCAAAAAGGGCAAAGGCTACAAGATTGCCGAATCCGACCCGATCAACTGGCACGGCGCGTCGAAGTTTGACCCGGACAATCCCATCGTTGCGGGTAAGGGTTACACCTGGGCAGGCGCGTTCGGCGACGCCGCGAGCAAGCTCGCTGACTTTGACGACCGCGTGTGGGTCATTACCCCGGCGATGCGTGAGGGCAGCGGTTTGGTTGAATATTCCAAAATACACCCGGAACGCTACCTCGATGTGGGCATTGCCGAAGACGTCGCGGTGACGACGGCGGCGGGTCTCGCGCTGCGCGGTGAAAAACCGATCGTCGCCATCTACAGCACCTTTTTACAACGCGGTTACGATCAGGTCATTCACGACGTCTGTCTTGAAAACTTAGACGTGATCTTCGCAGTTGACCGGGCCGGTCTGGTTGGTGGTGACGGTGCGACGCACCAGGGTGTCTACGATTTGGCCTATTTGCGGGCGCTACCGAACATGTCCGTGGCGATGCCCAAAGACGCCGCCGAAATGCACGCGATGCTGAAAACGGCGCTCCGGCTGGGCGGCCCCAAGGCGCTCCGCTGGCCGCGCGGCAAGACGCTCGAGGCTCCCGACGGCGGCGCAGAGACGTGGCCGGAACTGGGGTGGGGGACGTGGGAGGTCATCAAACCCGGCCAATGCGCCTACATTTTAGGGCTCGGCCCGACGCTCATCTATGCGCTCGAGGCCGCCCAAGGCTTAGACGACGTCGGCGTGGTCAACGCCCGCTTTATCAAACCGCTCGACGAGGCGATGCTCACGCGCCTCGCACGTGAAGCCGACGTGCTGATCACCGTAGAAGACCATGTGCTGACCGGCGGGCTCGGGACCGCGGTCGCTGAAGTTCTGCAAGATAAACACCTCGACGTGTCGCTGATTCGCCTCGGCATTCCCGACGAACACGTCCCACACGGTGACCCGGTAGCGCAGCACGAAGCGTATGGTTACGGACCCAAAGGGATTCGGCAGACCTTGGTACGGCTCGGGCTTACCGACCGGGTACTCTTAGAAGCGTCCGACTAGCGGGCGCTCACCTGTACTTAACAACCCGTGCTTGACACCCCACAAGCGAGTAGGTATGCTCGAGCTTAGGCGTGGAGCCGTAGTGTAGGGGTTAGCATATCTGCCTGTCACGCAGAAGGTCGCGGGTTCAAATCCCGTCGGCTCCGCCACAAAAAATCCAGACAGGCAAAACACAGTCAAAACCGGACGGCTGTCCGGTTTTCTCGTATTCAGGCCGTGCTTTACTCCGCCAGCTCGAAGGCCACGTCAGGTAAAAATTCACCTGCGGTGGAGCCCTGACCGACGCCGCAATCTCCGTCGGATTCGTCCGGCGCTTTGACCCACAAAAGAAACTCGAGCCCCGTCTTACCCGCGACGTTACGCGACGTCACGCCGAGCTTGCGCCCCGCCGGGTTGCACCAATCGTTGCCCGGACCTGTCCCGTTCCGGCTCGTGTCAATTACAAAGCGCGTGTGGCCGCCGAGCAACCGGACGATTCTGTCGCCGTAGCTTCGACTTTCCTCGGTCGTTCGGTAGTTCGAGGTGTTGAGCGCGAAGCCTGCCGCCTTGCCGACGTCGGCTGCTTTTAACCGAGCCGCCATGTCCGCCGCAGATTTCCAGTTCGAATTGCCCGCATCCAAGTAGACTTTGGCGTTTGGTGCCTGACGGCTAAACTCGTTTACGGCAAACTCGAGCAAGCCCGTGACGAGTTCGGTATTTATGCCCTTTTGACAATCAAGTAGGAGCGGCAGCGCGTCGGGCTCGAGCACGACCACTGCCTGACGTTGCCCGAGACCCCCCGCAAAGTTACGAATCCAAGTTTTATACGCCTCGGCGCTGCCCGCACCGCCGGAGCTGAACTGCCCGCAGTCGCGTCCGGGAATGTTATACGCGACCAAAATAGGGGTCTTGCCCGCCTTCGCTGCGGCTCCCGCATACGCCGATACCGCTTGCCTGACGTCCGGCGTCCAGTCACCGACCCATTTACCCTGCGGCTGACGGGCGATTTTGTCCCGCAGCACTGCGGCTTTGGGGTCTACAGGGTTGCTGCTAACCCAGTTAGCCGCCGCGCTACCGGGGTCCACATAAAACGGGCTGTCGCTAACAGAAGTTGGTCTGCTGCGGCCGTTGACTGTGTCGTCACCAACCGAATTTTTAGTGACGCCACTGCCGATTGCCAAACCTGACAGGAGCAGGCAAAGCAGCGAGCTACCCAAGTTGCGCATCAGTCTCATAAGGCCCTCTCCAGCTATGAATGACTCTATTGTTACCACGGTTGCTGCGCACTCTATAAAAGTCGTCGGAACGACCGGGGCTAGGGCGTCAACTATAGGGTACATCTTGCACTCTCCCCGCCTTTCTCTTGATACCGTAAGGCGTGCCTATTCCGCTTTTCCCGCTGCCGGAACTCGTCGTCTTTCCCGGTATGACGCTGCCGCTATTTATCTTTGAAGAGCGTTACCGTAAGATGATCCGAGACTGTGTGGAGCAGAGTCAGCGCCGCGTCGCGCTCGTGCTGGCCGGACCGGAAGCGCAGATCAGCGACGTACCCGAGTTGCAAGGGATCGCCGCGATAGGTTCGTTTGTAGATATCTTATCGGTAATGGAAAATGCCGACGGAACCTTTAACGTCCTGACGCACGGGCAAGAACGCTGTTATATCAGACTTTCGCACAGCGAAGACGTCACCGCGCCCGACGGCAGTACTAGTCAGCTTCACTACACCGAAGATTTGCCCTATCTTTTAGAGCGCGACGACCCGAACCGGGAGCGGCTCGCGGCTTGGGACGCGCTCGAGGTCTTTTACCGGTACGCGCAAGCTTTTTTTGCCGAAGGTGCCCAGGCTCAGCTCGAGGAGGCGCTCCCTGAAGACCTCCTTTTTCAAGCCTCGTTTATCTGCGCCAACTTGAGGCTTCCCGCTAGCGTGCGTCAGGAACTGCTCGAGGCCCCGTCGCTCATCGGGCGTTTTAGCGCGGCGCAGCGCCGGATGGAGGAGCAACTCCGGAGTTATTCGCCCAGTACCGAACGGCTGGACCTCAACTAAATGACCTTTAGATGACTCCCGAAACGAGCCCAGCTACAAACCCGGTACAGCCCGACTTTCGCTTTCGCTGGAGCGAGTTGCCGCCCCTGACCGCTCAGCTACCGGGGAGCGGGGGGCGTATCCGTGAGGTGCTGGAAGATTTTACGGTCGAAGAGGTGCCGCTCTATCTGCCCGAAGGTTCGGGTTCGCACGCCTACGCGCGGGTTGAAAAACGCGGCTTGACGACCCGCGATCTGGTATTAGCTTTGCTGCGTCAAGGACTCAAAGAAAAAGAGATCGGCGTCGCCGGACTTAAAGATAAATACGCCGTCACGACGCAGTGGTTGAGTGTCCCCAACCGTCACGCGGCGGCGCTCGCGGCGCTCACCGAGCTCGACGGAGTGAGAGTCTTAGAGACCTCGAGACACCGCAACAAACTCGGCATCGGGCACCTGCGCGGCAACCGCTTTAGCATTCGTGTTCGGGGAGGCGACCCGGCGGCGGCGGCGGCTGTGCTCGAGGTTCTTAAAACAGCGGGCGTCCCTAACTACTTCGGTCCCCAGCGGTTTGGCCGTTTTGGAACCAACGCCGTAGACGGCTTGAAACTCATCCGGGGTGAACACGTTCCCGGCGGGCACCGGCTTAAACGGTTTTTTTTGTCGGCGTTGCAGTCGCTGCTGTTTAACCAGATGCTGAGCGTGCGGTTGGAGCGCGGACTTTATGGCAGCGTCGTGCAGGGCGATTGGGCTAAAAAACGCGAGACGGGCGGCGTCTTCGTCGTCGAAGATGCTGAAGTCGAACAGCCTCGAGCTGAACGCGGCGACATCTCCGCAACCCTGCCGCTCTACGGCAAAAAGGTCAAGGTCAGCGGGTTTGACGCGGGCGCTTTAGAAGCGGAAACGCTCGCCTACTTCGGTCTCCGCTGGAGCGACTTTACCGCCCGCAAGGGCTCACGCCGCCCGAGCCGTATTTTTTTAGACGACGCCGTGCTTACACCGGAGGACGACGGTTATATCTTCGCCTTTACGCTGCAAAAAGGGTCGTTTGCAACGAGTGTGCTACGCGAAGTGATGAAAGTTGAAGTGGATGAACCGCTTGGTGATGGGGAAGACGACGAAGCGTAGCGTTGAAATAAGTCGTGAGTTTACAAATCGCGTCCTTTTGACTACTATCTAAACAGGGGAGACAAACTAGATAGTCGTTAGGAGATATATACGATGACGAAACCGGCGTGTTTGCGATTTGTTAGCTTGCTTATACTTACACTTACTTTGTCGGCTTGCGGCCTGCGGCCTCCCTTCACGGTTTTTGTCAGTGCAACGAATTGGGGTGCACAAAGTAGTCCGGGCGATAAAAACACCTACTGTGCGGGGGGCTTGAAAACGCGTGTAGCTGTAGGCAGCGTTGTAGCTGAAACATCGCTGGCACCTCTGGGAGACGGTACCGAAACCGATTTCTTAATGCCTGAGACCGCTCCGGCAGGTACGGAGATGACGACCGAGGCGTGGTGCTACGGCGAGGGTGGAGAGGAGGTCGCTTACGCTCGGGTGACGCGACCTTATGCTTACACACAGATTTTGACAATTGACGCGCGTGCGCCTAGTACCCTGTATCCTTACCAACCTGGTGTTGATGACTGCTCAAAGCTCACAGAGCAGCGTGGTCCGCCAATCTGTATCGCCAGCGATTTGTTTTAGCTAGAGTTTGTGCGGGCGTGACTTCGGTACACCCGCACTTTTTTCAGTAGCAGCGTTACTTCGCAAATTGGAGGAAACCAATGAAACGTCTTGGAACCTTTTTTATCTTCGCTTCTCTGCTGCTTCTAACAGCCTGCCCGCAAACGAGCACCTCAAAACCAGTTGAACCAGCAAGGGTTTACGAAGGTCTAAACCGGCGCACCGCCAACTCCACGACAAACACCCCCAGTGCCGCGAGCGCAAACCACCGCCACACCGTGCTCCGCTCTCTGGGCAGCTCAGGCGCGTAAGCAGCAGCGTCTTCGATCACTTGGCCACCGGTCCGCGCGGCAATTTCGCGCAGCAAAGCTTGCCCGCCCGCCGTCTCAAATTCACTGTCAGGGGCGTTCACCTGCGTCCGAGCGACGACTTCACCGCCGCGTGAAACGCTCAGGCTGCCCGTACCTTGGGAGCGGGGCAACTCGCCTTCGTAACGGCCGGGGGCAACCTGCTCGAGCCCCACTACCTCGCCCCCGTACCGCGCCGAGAGGGTTTCGCCGTTGATAAACTCGCCTCCGGCTACCGCGTCGAGCACCACGTGCAGCTTGTCGCCGTCGGGCGTGGCGGTGACTTCATAGGTTTCCGGCCGAACTTGCAGCCAGTGCGTCACGGTGCCGAGCACCCCGGGGAGCGCGGACCAGCTGCCAAAATCTCCGGCAAAAGCGTTCAGATCGGTGGTAAGTGCGGCACTGCGCCCCAGTCCCTGACGGCTGACTGCGAGCACAGGTTCTTTGTCTTCGCCTTCAAAGATGAGGTCGCTGCCGTTTTTTAAGGTGGTGGCGATGTAAGCCCCAACTTTGGGTGGCGTTAAATTATTCGGGGTCAGCGGACTTGCCCGCACCCGGACCGGTAGCGGGCCTTGGCGGAGCAGCGAGCGGGTTGCGGTCAACGCCTCGCTGGTAAAGATGCGGGGCAAGGTGCTCACGTCGAGCGCCTCGTAGTAGCGCCCGCCCCCGGCTCTGGCAATTTCCGCCAGCCTCGCCGTATCAGCCTCCGCGCCGATAGCGATGCTCGAGGTGGTAATCCCGTCGCGCCTCCCGGCCTCCGCGAGCGCCCTAAAATCGAAGCCGTTACTGCCGCTGCTAAAGGGGCCGCCCCCGTCCGAGACGCGCCCGTCGGTCAAGAGGATAATGTGTTTGATCGAGGCGCGGCTCCCCCGTAAACTGCGGAGTCCGGCGCGGTAGGCGGGTTCTAAGAGCGTGCCACCCCCGGCCTGCACATCTAAGATGGCTTGCAACATCTCGCGTTTGCCCTGAGACGTGGCCGTGCGGAGCTTAAATACCCACTGTTCAGAATCGCTAAAGGTCAAAAACCCGAGTTGGTCGCGTTCATACGCCAAGTCCACAACCTCAATGGCACCCTCTTTGGCAAGCTCGAGCTTCGTCGGGTTGCCCGTAGACATCGACTGCGAACGGTCCATGACAATGACAAGCGCGACTAAAGGCAGTTTGACGTTGCTGCGAACGTCAGTCGAGACCGGCAACACCGCCTCGACCGGGGTGCGGTACCAACCGCCGAGACCAAAACTCGCAGGGCCGCCCGCCATCATCAGGCCGCCCCCTTCCTCGACGTAAGAGCGGAGGAGCTCGAGCTGCCCCGTCGAAAAGGCTGCTGCACCTTCACGTAACACGATGGCGCTGTAGGCGAGCGGCGCACGGATACGCTCCGGGCCGCCCCGGACGACCGTAAACCCTTGCGCCGTTAAAAGTCTGGCGAGCGCCGGGTCACCCAACACGAGGACGGGTTCATCTTTAGTCACGTCAATTTCGGTACGCGCCACATCGTCTTGGAGGGGTTGACTAAACGGCAGGTCAACCGCTGCCTCGACGTCCAGCACGCCCCCATCGGTCCCGGCAGCCGACACGGTAAAACGCAGCGGCGTTTGGCCTGCGGTGACACGCTTGGTGATGGGAGCGAGCTCTTTGCCGCCGACACGGGGACGCAGCGTCAGGGTGGTGTCGCGGTCACTCTCGATAACTGCGGTAATCTCGGCCCTGGCCCCCGGACTGAGCCGCGCCGGAGCCAACAGTTCACGGAGCTGCACATTGCCGAGGCTGGGGGTGTAGAGCACGTCTACCGGCACATCCGGCAGGGACGCGAGCGCGTCCCCTTGTGACTCGGCTCCGTCACTTACCAGCAGCAACCGCCCCGCGCCCGTCGCGGCTCCGACCTGAAGTGCCCGCCCGATGTCGGTGCGACCCCGCAGCGTATCTAATTGGGCAGTGTCTAACCGGGTAGTATCCGGCTGAGTATTTTGCGCTCCCCCAGCTGCGGTAGCGGTGTCCCCGGCAAACTCGAGCGTTACGTCACCTCTGTTAACTAAGGGTGCGGCGGCCTGCTCTGCTGCGTTGCCGACACTTTCAGAGACATCTACCAAAACACCTAAAGACGAGTTCTTGGCCGGGAGTGAAGGTTGCGCGAGCGCCACTAAGAGCAGCGCGAGCGTCACCAGACGCAAAAGCCACGGGCCGAAGCGGGCACGGCCGGGTAACAGGGGGAGCAGCAGCAAGCCTAACAGCACCCACGGCGCGGCAAAGATGTGCATAGGCCAGTGTAGCGCAGGGACCGGAGGCAGTCTGTCGCCGAATATCTCAATATTTAGGGAGAAGAAGTCGGTAGAAAGAATAAAGTGCCAATTTGGAGGCGGAGCGTGCGTTTTTAGCTGCTTAGCGCGTAACGACGTAAGCAATACGGCCCAGCTTGGTCAAGAAACAGTGTCTCCCATCTACTCAACACGTAACAACAAGAAATAAGCGTAGAAGTCGGCGTCATTCAGGGCTTACGCCTATGGACTACAGCGAAGTTTTTGTGTCTCCGTCACTGCCCTATCGAAGGTCAACCAGCTTATAGGTTGCTCTCTACCAACGTCGCCGACGCTGAACGTGCAGAAGCTACGCCGAGGTTGGCATGGCCACCGAAAGCCGTACGTTACCTTTACTGGGCTGGTGAAACCTTGTCACAGGCGTAAGCCCTGGCGTCATTTGGAATAACTGCTCGAGCCCACCTTTTCACCTTAAACCTCGCACCTCAAAAAACCTTGCGCTTCAAAGTTTTGTATGGCGGAAGGGACCTTGGTCAGCCGCCCCCTTGCTACCCTATGGGATGGTACGACTGAGCGAAATCCTCGAGCACGACGCCCCGCATCTGGGTATTACCGACCGCAAACAGTTGCTGGCTTTTTACGACGCACTTAAAACCGCCTTACGTGAGGCTCGGCTGACGCCTGCAGGCGGCGCACTGCCGAGCAGCTTAAACGAACTCTTGGCGCTCCTTCCGGGTGAGCCAAAGCCCGCTAAGCGCGACCGCGAGCTGACCGACTGGTCGGTTGACAACGACCTCAAGTACGCCGCTTTTCTCGAGGCTTGGCGCGCCAGGGTGTCGGTGACAAAGGCCGGAGCCAAACCGAGGGCTGTAGCTGCGCCGCTCTTTCAGGCGGTGACCCGGTTGCAAACCCTTAAAGCACAGGGAGCCAAAAAAGCAGAACTGACGGCGGCAGTGAGCACCTTTTTAGAGGTGTACGCGTTGTCACAACACGCGTTGCGGCTGCCGCCGCTGGCGGGTCCGCTGCCCGAACGCTTGCCTGAAGGGATCAAAATGGACCCACAAGTCACCCTGGGGCGTGACGCCAAAGGGGTTTACGTCGGACTGGTCAAGCGTAAAGGTGACGTACCGCCAACATAGCGCGGGCAGCAGACTCTAAAATATCTCTCCAAGGGTCTATCTTGGAGCTTGAAATCACGCCTGGAACGGAAGAATCCAGCCCCCAACCGACTTGACAAAAGCGCGTTTTAGTACTATACTAATTATAGTTTTGTGATGCTCCAAACCCTTCTTTCAAATCCATAACCGCTCGCTTACGCCTTTTAGCTGCACTCAACCCATCTGTTTGGTGCAGTGAGTAAGCCCAGCTTATAGATACGCGCTCACGCCGGAGGTCAAGATGCCCAGCCAAACAGCACCACATAAACGCGCCGTAAGCCGACAAGGAACGGCTCAAGAAGTAGAGGACGGGACCATGCCCAACAACCTTAAAACAGACGAAACTGAAGCCGACCTCGAGTCCGATGACCTCGAGACCGCTGCCGACGAATTTGAAGAGATAGACGAAGACGAGCTCGACGAAGACGTTGCCGAAGAAGAAGACCGTGAAGCACTCGAGGCCCGGATGGAGGCGCAGCTCAGCACCGCTGCCTCGACCAGCGACCCGGTGCGCCAGTATCTGCAAGAGATCGGCAAGGTCAGGCTGCTGACGCTCGAGGAAGAAATCTCGCTCGCGAGGCGTTACGAAGAGGGCCGCGCCGCCGAAACTAAGCTCGCTGAAGAAGGGGCGACGCTGACTGAGCGCGCCCAACGTGCCCTGAAACGCATCGTCGAAGACGGCGAACTCGCTAAAGGCCAGCTGACCGAGGCCAACTTGCGCCTCGTTGTTTCGATTGCTAAAAAGTACCGCAACCGCGGCTTGGGCTTTATGGACACGGTGCAGGAGGGCAATCAGGGCCTGATCCGCGCTGTAGAAAAGTTCGACTACCGCAAAGGCTTTAAGTTCTCGACTTACGCGACCTGGTGGATTCGTCAAGCGATCAACCGGGCGCTCGCCGACCAAGGCCGCACGATTCGTATCCCCGTTCACATGGGTGAGACTTTGAACAAGCTCAACCGAGTCAAACGCGAACTGCACCAGGATTTGGGCCGTGACCCGACTTTCGCTGAACTCGCGCACACAATGGGGCCGGACTGGACCGCCGACCGGGTAGAAGAGGTATTTCAGCTGACCCGCGAGCCCGTCTCGTTGGAAACGCCCGTCGGTGAAGAAGACGACTCGTTTTACGGCGACTTTATCGCCGACGAAAGCCTCGAGTCGCCCCTCGAGTTAGCGAGCCAAAATGCTATGAGCGAGCAGTTAAGCTCGGCGTTAGAAAAGCTCAATGAACGCGAGGCGATGGTCTTAAAGCTCCGTCACGGCCTGATCGACGACCGCGAGCACACGTTAGAAGAGGTCGGTCAGCAGCTCGGCGTGACCCGTGAGCGGATTCGCCAGATTGAAAACAAGGCGCTCCGCAAACTCAAGTACTTCGAGAGCCGCAACCGCGGCCTGAGAGATTTCGTCGGCTCTTAGCGTAACGACCCACCGTAAATACCTGAATACTCACCGGCTGATCCGATAAAGTCAGCCGGTTTTTTAGTGCTGTTTTTCTCTTTTGTAACGGGGTATGAGAAGCGCGTTTGTCAGCTGCCGTAAACCTTAGGGTTTACGGCAGTAGTTAGCGTCACGATTTAGCGTAAAGTTAAGCAGATGATCTCGAGCCGTCAGCCTGGGGCCGTGCGCACAAGGTGAGCTGGCATAGCGCCTACCGCGAGCGGGTGTTAGAGCCCGACTACACCTTTGCCGAACGTCACCTGGCCCCGTACCTGTTAGACGCGCTGAGCGCACACGTCAAGACTGTTGCGCGGCTGTCTATTTCACATCCTCACCAAGTTGAGGTCAAGGCGCTTTTGGCGGCGCTTCGTCAGCTCTACGCGGAGCCGCCCGTCCCTTACGACCCGGTGGTACCCGACCTCTATTTTGCGGTAAACCGTAGACTCGAGGCCGCGTTGGGCGAGCCGACCGTCAGCTTTTTACGGCTGGGGCTTTCACGAAACGACCTCGATATGACGGTGTACAAACTCCGCGCCCGCGAACTGCTGCTCAGTCTCGGGCAGCAGCTCTGCGCCTTACGAGGGGCAATTTTGAAGCAGGCCGAAACGCACCTGGAAACTGTTCTCATCGCCTACACGCACCACCAACCGGGGCAGCCGACGACTGTCGCGCATTATCTAGCCGCTATCGAAGGGGCGCTGGCGCGTGACTCCGAGCGTCTTCTGGCGACGTTCGGGCGGCTCAACACCTGTCCGCTGGGTGCGGCGGCGCTCGCCGGGAGCAGTCACCCACTAGACCGCGCTTACACCGCGCAACTGCTGGGCTTTCATGCACCGGTCGAAAATACCTACGATGCGGTAGCTGCGTCGGACTGGCAGCTCGACATCGTTGGGGTGTCGCAGAGCTGCGCGGTGACCTCCTCACGGTTTGTCTGCGATCTCCTCAACTGGGCGTCGCAAGGGGTGTTTCGGTTGGGGGACGGCTTGGTGCAGGGCTCCTCAGTTATGCCGCAAAAACGCAATCCGGTGGCTTTAGAGCACGCCCGCACGCGCTTTTCGCGCGTTTTGGGCGCGTCGCAGATGGTGCTCTATTCGTCGCACAACATCCCTTACGGCGATCTGAACGATTTCGGCCCCGATATTCAGGGCGCACTCCAGACTCTGTTCTTACAGCTCAGCGGCGGCTTGGCCTTGCTGCACGCGTGCCTCAGCGAGAGCCGTTTCAACACCGTAAAACTCGCTGAACTTGCCGCCGCAACCGACACGACCGCGACCGAACTAGCCGACGAACTGACCCGGCGCGGCCTCAGCTTTCAGGCGGCGCACCGTTTGGTCGGGCGCTTGGTTGCGCGTCTACAAGACCGTGGGGAGCCTTTGGAACGTGCAATCCCTGAGGACCTACAAGAATTAGGTGGCCCCGTGTTAGCTGAAACTGCTCTAAGCGACGCCCTTAACCCGGAACTGTTCGTCCGCCGCCGCAACGGTTTGGGCGGCCCTGCCCCGGACACAGTGAAAGCACATCTGCTTCACGCCGCGCAACGTCTGGCCGAAAACTCAGCTAAACTAGACGGGGTACAAACTCAGCTTAAAGAGGCGCAGCGCAGTTTGCGTGTGCCGGGAGAGGAACACTTGTGAAGTTAAAGGTCAAGCTAGCCGCCGTTCTATTCGGAACTTTTTTGCCGGTCATCTTAGCTATCGCCGCCGCGCAGGAACCGGTGACGATCACCTACTGGCAGTACGACTACGAAACCCGCGTTGCCGCCATCGACCAACTGATTACGCAGTTTGAAAAAGCCAACCCTGACATTAAAGTGGTGCAAGAGACGTTCCCGTATGACGCCTATCAGCAGCGTATCGCGGCGGCCCTTGCTGCCGGTCAAGGTCCCGACGTGTTACAGCTCTTTTACGGCTGGCTGCCGGGATTTGTCCGGTCGGGGTATCTCGAGCCCCTCCCCGCCCAGTATTTTGACCCGAAAACGCTCGACAAAGCGTTTGTGCCGATGGTCCAAGCCGCCAAATTTAACGGCGATTACTACGGCCTGCCGACCGCTGTTCGCAGCCTCGCACTCTTTTACAACGCCGATAAGCTTAAAGAAGCGGGTTTCGACGGTCCGCCTAAAACGTGGGCCGAATTCGTTGACATCGCTAAGGCACTGACGGTCAAACGCGGCCCCCGCTTCTCTCAAGAGGGCTACGGCATCTCACCGAACGGTCAAGACCACAACCTGATTCGTACCGTGCTGATGAAGCAGTTCGGCACCGAACCGTACAACGAGGACAACACCAAAGTCTTGTACGGCGACGAAGCGGGCGCAAAAGCCTTTAAGTTCTACACCGATTGGATCACCCAAGATGAGATCGGCGTGATCGAATTTATCCCCGGCGACAACGGTTACCGCGACGGCTTTCGGTTACAAGAAAACATTGCCATGATTATTGACGGTTCGTTTGCGATTGGTGACATTCAAGAGGGCGCACAGTTTAACTGGGGCGTCGCCGAACTGCCCGTGTTGGAAGAGGGCGGGACCAAGGCCAACTTCGGCTCGTTTTGGATGAACGGCTTGACGCCGAACGCGTCGGCGGACGAGGCGACGCTGGCGGCGTCAGCAAAGTTTTTAGAGTTTATCACCTCCGAAGACGCCATGCGGCTCTGGCTCGAGACCGTTGGCGAACTGCCCGCGAGAGCGTCCCTGGCCAATGACCCCAAACTCGCGCAAGACCCGGTGTACGGCCCCTTTATCTCCTCGCTGCCGTTCGCCGAAGCGACCAGCTTTGTGGACGAGGCAGCCCAGCGCGACGTGATGTTAGACGCCATCAACCGCGTCGTCTTAGAGGGGCAAGACCCCACCGCGTCGCTGATGCAAGCCGCGAAAGAAGATCAGGCCATTTTAGACGCGGCTAATCAGTAGAGCCTCGTAGGGGGTGGAGCGTTCGTTTCGTGCTCTACCCCTCAACCTAGAAGTGTTTCCCAAGTCAGCTTTTCAAGTAGAAAGCTAAACGCTATGCCGACCTATTTTCCGAGCTTGTTGACAGGGGAGTTTTGTGGCGTCTCGAGCTGAGCAAACTAATTCACGAAAGGAGGGTAAGCCGGGGCGTTCGCGTCAGCTTAAACTCGCTACGCGTGAGGCGATCTGGGCGTATGTGTTTCTCGCCGTACCGCTGGCGTTTTTCCTCTTTTTACGGATTTGGCCTGCGGTTCAGTCGTTCAAGTTGTCGCTCTTTACCTGGCACGTCGATCCGGCGCAGCGTGAGTTCGTGGGGCTGGGTTACTACCGTGAGATGCTCGCCGACTCCGACTTGCACCGCGCGCTGCTCAATACGCTGCTCTATACCGTTATCACCGTCCCCGCACAGCTTATTTTAGGTCTGCTGATCGCTTCGCTGCTGCAGAACGTCAAAACGTTCAAGGGCTTTTTTCGGGCTGTTTATTTTGCGCCGTATATCACTCCGGCGGTGGCGGTAGCGTGGGTCTGGGGCTGGATGTACTCGGTCAACTTCGGGATTTTTAACACGCTGCTGATCGACCTTGACCTCTTAGCCGAGCGGTTGGGGTTAGGCTGGGTACAGCTCGAGCCCCAACCCTTTTTAACCAGCCCGAGCCAAGCCCTCTACGCCGTCGCCGCTGTGGTAGTGTGGCAAAACCTGGGCTTTCAGGTGGTGATTTTTTTAGCCGGGCTGCAAGGCATCCCCCGGATGTTCTACGAAGCTGCGCAGATTGACGGTGCGGACGGTTGGCGCTTATTCCGGTACATCACGCTGCCGCTGCTCAACCCGGTGCTGGTCTTTTCCGTGGTGATTTCAACCATTGTCTCGCTGCAACTCTTCGATCAGGTCGTCAATATCAACTTTACCGACCAGGGTGGCCCCTTAAACAGCACCCTGACGATTGCCTTATACATGTACCAAGAGGCGTTTGCCCGTTCGCGCCTCGGCTACGCCGCCGCCGTCACAGTGCTCTTGTTCGCGCTCATCTTAGTGATTACACTAGTGCAGCTCCGCTTTTTCTCCCGCAGAGTCGAGTATTCGTGAGCGCCCGTGTTCGGCCCGGCGTCGTCGTGAGCTATCTGCTGCTCGCTTTAGGCGCGGTGGCGATGCTTTTCCCGTTTTTATGGATGATCCTGACTTCGTTTAAGGACGCCCGCGAAATCTTCGGGCTGAACTTTTTGCCGCAAACCTGGACGCTAGGGAACTACCGCGAGGTCATCTTCGGCACCGATTTTCCCCGCTGGTTCTTAAATAGCCTTATTGTCGGCGTGTTGACCACCGTGTCTGTGCTTTTTTTCTGCTCGTTAGTCGGCTATACGCTCGCCCTGTTGCGGTTTCCCGGCAAAACGATTGTCTTTGTCCTGATTCTCTCGACCCTGATGGTCCCAACTGAGATGCTCGTCATTCCCTGGTTTGTGATGTCGGCGGATTACGGTTGGGTGGATTCGTATTGGGGTATCGCCTTTCCGGGTCTTATCACCGGCTTCGGCGTCTTTTTGATGCGGCAGTTCTTTTCGACGTTGCCCCGCGACCTCTTCGACGCCGCGCGGATTGACGGTCTGAGCGAGTTCGGTCTGTACTGGCGTATTGGCCTGCCGCTCGTGCGGCCAGGGTTGGCGGCGCTCGGCATCTTCTCGTTTATCGGCAACTGGAACGCTTACTTGTGGCCGCTCATTATCGCGCAGAGTCCGCAGATGCGCACTGTCCCGGTCGGGGTGTCGCTCTTTTCCGGCGAGGCGTCAACGGCTTGGCACCTGATTATGGCGACCTCGACGCTGGCGATTATCCCGGTGCTGGTCGTGTTTGTGGTGTTTCAAAAGCAGATTATCGAAGGAGTGGTGCTGACAGGGGTCAAATAAAAAGTTTTGGCTAGAGCAGTGCCGCTCGCCCCGCCTCGGTAAGCGCCGCCATAGCTTGACGGTACGGACCGGGACCATAACTAATACGTGCGACGCCAAGGTCGGCAAGCTGCTGCAAAGGTGGCGTTGTAGGCAAAACCATGATGTTAATGGGAAGTGGCGAACGTTGGCACAGCCTCTCAATCATCGCCACGTCGGTTAAGCCGGGAACAAAAAACCCGTCGGCACCCGCTTCAGCGTAGGCTTCAGCGCGTCTTAAAGCTTGGTCAAGCTCGGCAGCGTCATGAGCTGCTGGCTCGAGCTCGAGAAAGATGTCGGTTCGGGCATTGATAAAAAGCGGTATGCCGGTCGCGTCGGCAGCTTCACGCGCCGCTCGGAGACGGGCACTTTGCGCTTCGACTGAGTACAATCCTTTGCCTCCAATGATTTGGTCTTCTAAGTTAACGCCGACAGCGCCCGTAGCAATGACCTTGGCAATCATCTCAGCTACAGCGGCTGGTTGCGAGCCGTATCCGTTTTCTATATCGCAGCTTACGGGCAGCTCAACACTCGCGACGATTCGATTTAGATTTTCCAACACTAAACTGATAGGTAGAGCTTCGCCGTCGCTAGCGCCGTGGGCTGCTGCCACCGACCAACTGCCGGTCGCCACCGCTTTAGCCCCGGAATCTGCAACCGCTTTGGCACTCCCTGCGTCCCAGATGTTAAAAAGGATGAGCGGCTCGCCCTTGACGTGCAGCTTCTTGAAGTGTTGAGCGCGCTTTCTTTGTTCAGTCACCTTTGTCACCTTTGGCTTCATGCTCGAGTAACCACCCTTTGCGGCTTACACCGCCGCCGTAACCGCCTAAGCTACTGTCAGCCGCAATTACGCGGTGGCACGGAACGATCAAAGCGAGCTGATTAGCCCCATTAGCCTGCGCGACGGCCCGAACTGCTGAGGGCTTTTCAAGAGCTATAGCTACGTCGGTGTAGGACTTCGTTTTTCCAAAGGGAATCTCTCTGAGAACGTTCCACACGCTTTTTTGAAACGGCGGGCCGAAGCAGGCTGTCGGCGTCTTGAACGTTTTGAGCTTGCCTGCAAAATACGCTATCAGCTCCCGCTCAATCAGTTGGATAGGCTCTGTTTGTCCAGGAATAATGGCTAATTTGGTCTTTTCCCGTAGACGTTCAAGCTCACGCTCGAGTCCTCTTCGGTCAACAAACTCGAGCAGATAGAGTACGTCGTCGTCGGCAACAGCGAGCATCGGGCCGAGGGGTGTATCGAGCCACGCAGCCCTAAGTACAGCTGAAATGCACCGGCTTGGAGTCGCCCCTAAAGTGCGCGTAAATGCCTCTCTAAACCCGCTACCTGAGTTGTAACCGGCACTGAGCTGAGCCCCAATAACACTTTCTCCTGCTTGAATTTGCCTCAGCGCCAGCCCCATACGCCGCGCCCTCGCATACGCGGTGAAGGTCATCCCAAAGCGTTTTTGGAACTGACGGCGTGCGGTGGATACATCTACCGAAAGTGCCCGAAAATCTTCCTCTCGCCACCTTTTCTCCGGCTCGGCTTCAACTGCTTCAACGAGCGTTTGGACGAGCTTACTCACCTGATTAGGGTGCGACAGGGGTTGGCAGCGTTTGCAAGGACGAAATGAAGCAAGCAGTGCTGCTTGTGCCGTTTTATAAAATTCACAGTTCTCGAATTTCGGTTTCCTGGCCGGACAAGTCGGTCGGCAAAACACGCCGGTCGTCTTGACTCCCACATAGAAAATGCCTTCGTATCCGGGGTCTTTGGCGACTAGCGCCTGGTAATAGGTCTGTCTTTCTACGGTTGTCAGCATAGATGTTTGGCTTTCCCTCCTTCTACGCTCTAACATAGAAGAAAGGTTAACGTGCTGCCGCCGAGTTTCGGGCGTTGATTTTGTGCCCGACGACTTCGCAGACAAAGAGATACAGAAAACTATGCCGACGACTGGCTTGATAAACGTGATTACGATGGTTCACACTTTTTAGACGATTCGGTAAGGCGTAAACATTCTGTAAGAAACTTGTAACAATCCTCCTGCTACATTTTGCCTATGTCTCTCAAACCGGCCTCTCACAGCAGTTTGGGCTCCCGCCAAACGTTTGACTTCGCCTCCCTCTGGCACAGCAGCCAGACCGACGGTGTTTCGCCTCACGTTCAAGACGTGCTGCGCCTTCAAGAACGGGCCATCGCAGCAGTTGGTAGCGGCGTCACGATTGCCGACGTGCGACAACCCGACTGCCCGGTGGTTTACTGTAATCCGGCGTTTACCGCCGTGACCGGGTACGCGCCGGAAGAGGTGCTGGGGCGCAATTGCCGCTTTTTGCAGGGGTCTGAAACTGACCCCGAGATGGTGAGTGTGATCCGTGAAGCTGTGAGAGACGGGCGCAGCTGCACCGCCTTATTCAAAAACTACCGCAAAGACCAAACGCCGTTTTGGAACGAACTGACGCTGACACCCGTTCACGACGAGCAGGGTAGACTTACGCACTTTATCGGCGTGCAGCATGACGTGACGCGCCGCAAAGAGGCCGAAGACGCGCTGACGCTGGCTAACCTGGAGTTGGAGGCGCGGGTTAAAGCGCGGACGCAGGAGCTCGAGCGGGCCAACGCGCAGCTCCACTTTGAGGCGTTTCACGATACGCTTACGGGCCTCGCCAACCGCGCTCTCTTTTACGACCGGTTGGCGCACGCGTTAGAACGCGAAAAACGCAATCCGCACAATGGTTTCGCAGTGCTCTATCTGGACTTCGACCGCTTCAAGGTGATCAACGATTCGCTCGGGCACTCGGTCGGTGACGCGCTGCTCGTCGCCATCGCCAAACGGCTGAGTGAACGTGTGCGCCCCGGTGACACGGTAGCTCGTTTAGGCGGCGACGAGTTTACCGTGTTGCTCGAGGATTTAACCGACTTTGATGAAGCGACCCGCGCCGCCGAGCGGTTACAAGAGAGTTTTGTCCGGCCGTTTGAACTGGGCCAGCACGCACTTTACATCTCTGCGAGTATCGGGGTCGTCCCCAGCACCGTCGGGTATAACGAGGCTGAAGAGGTGCTCCGCGACGCCGACATCGCCATGTACCGGGCCAAAAGCTTGGGCCGCGCCCGCACCACTGTGTTCGACGCGCCGATGCGCGAACGTGCGCTAAGTTTGCTGGCGCTCGAGTCCGACCTGCGCAAGGCCGCCGAGCAAGGAGCGTTCGAGGTTCACTATCAGCCCATCGTCTCTGCACCCGAGGGTCAGACCACCGGTTTCGAGGCGCTGGTGCGCTGGCAGCACCCGGTCCACGGTTCCGTTTCGCCCGCTGAATTTATCCCGCTCGCTGAAGAAACCGGGCTTGTTATCGCCATTGACCGCTGGGTGCTGCGAAGTGCGTGTGTTCAGGTTGCGGCGTGGCAACGGTGTCCGAACCGGGCCTCTTTGACGCTCAACGTCAACTTGTCGAGCCAGCAGTTTCTCCGCGCCGACCTCGTAGATTACGTTTCGGCGGTGCTTGACGAAACCGGCCTTGAGGGTCGCTATTTGCGCCTCGAGCTGACCGAAACGGTGATGCTCAGTTCGTCGGCAGCCGTACAAGACACTATCGCCCGCCTCAAGGCGCTTGGCGTTCAGCTCCACATTGACGACTTCGGGACCGGTTACTCGTCGCTCGCTTATTTGCAGCATCTTCCGACCGACACCTTAAAGATTGACCGCTCGTTTATTGACCGGCTCTGTGCGGGGCGTGAAGGCGAAGAGTTGGTGCGCACCATCGTTACGATGGCACACAATTTAGGGATGAAGGTCGTAGCTGAAGGGGTCGAAACGGCCGAACAGCTGGGGCTGCTCGTCGCGCTGGGGTGCGACTATATGCAGGGCTACTACTTTTCCAAACCGCTACCCGCCGCCGCCGCCGACACGTTTATGACCCGTATAGCCCAGGCTGAGCCGTTTCGTCCGGTTGCTACTCCTTGATAACTCTCAGCCTCTAAGCCTTTGGCCGAGTCGCCACTCGCGTCATCTAGTACCGTAAAAAGCTGACGACAACACAACACCTGGCTAGAGCGTGGTGTGAAGCTTGAAGATTCCCCCGAGCTGTTCGGTTAGCGCGTAGCAAACCCGTCCCAGTCCAGCCTTTTGCACTTTCGGCAGCATCTTTTTGGGCGTGCTTAAAGGTAGGCTCGAGTCCGAAGCAAACATTTAGTTTAGCTGCTGTGCAAGACGCACGTTCAGCAGCCATAACAGCAGTTACAATCGCCTCATTTGTAACAGGCTTTAGGTCGTCAGCCTCAGCAGGCACCTGTTTACGGCGCGTCCGGGGTCAGATAGTGGCCGAGCAGGGCGGCGATCAGAGCCGCCACGATAGGCCCGACCAAGTAGGTCAGCAGCTCGGCCGGCTGACCCCGTAAAAGATCACCGGTCAAGAGCACGCTGGCAATCGCCGGGTTGAGCACGCCGCCACTACTCGGCGCAGCCACGGCAATCCCCACGAGCAGCGCCACGCCGATACCTAACGCAGCGGCGACTTCGGGCAGTTTGGCGATAACGATTCGCACGACAACAAAGACGAAGAGCGTCGTTCCCAAGATTTCAAACCACAGCGCGTTGACCTCGGTGTGGGTCGCGGGCAACTGCCGGTCGAGCAGCTGACCGAGACCCAACGCGAGAAACGCCCCGACAATCTGCGCGACGATATACGCAAACCCCGCGCCTACCGGAAACTGCCGCGAAGCCATCAGTCCCACCGTAACTGCCGGGTTGATATGCGAGCCCGACACCTTCCCGATGGCGAGCACCATGATGAGGAGCGTTGCGCCGACGATGGCAAAAGTCAGGTTGGGCGGCGAGAGCAGCGCGGCAACCGTCAGCAAAAACGTGCCGAAGACTTCGGCGACGAGGCATTTGCTGAGATTGGGTTGAGGAAGTTGCGGTTCGGAAGTGGGGGGGGCAGCGGGAACAACCTTCGCCATAAAAGCTCCTTTAGACCTACGGGTCGACCAAATGAGCTGCACCCCCCGGCGCTGGTCAAGCTTGCAGACAGGCTATCGTAAAATCCCCAAGAAGAAGTTATAGCGCGGTAGCTTACGAAGCAGCTGCGCGGAGGTTTTTAGAGTCGGCTTAAACTCCTTTTAGAGATAACCGAAACCTAGAGACAACCGAGACCTGGAAACAATTGACAGAGACACTAGCATGTGCCGGAGCGAAGCGGCTATGGGTGGCTGTAGTGTTCTCAGCTGGCACTTCGCCCCGTCAGGCTTGGTCGAGCGGCCGAATCAGAATCTCGTTGACGTTGACCCGCCGAGGCTGCGTCACGGCGTAGAGGATAGCGGCGGCGACGTCTTCACTCTCGAGCGGTTCCATCTCCCCAACCCTCGCTTCGTAATTCGTCCGGGTTTCCTCGTCGGGAATGTGCTCGGTGAGTTCTGTCGCCACCACGCCCGGTTCGATGACCGTGACCCGAATCCCGTCCCCATGCGCTTCGCGGCGCAGGGCTTCACTAAACCCGTTCACACCCCATTTGCTGGCGTTGTAACCGCCTGCCGTCGGCCCCGCGCTTCGTCCGGCGACCGATGAAATGTTGACGATGTGCCCCGAGCCTTGCGCCCGCATTTTAATCAGCGCCGCCCTCGAGGTGTACATCAAACTGAGCAGATTGATCTCGATCATGCTCTGCCAATCGCTCGGTTCGGCGCGGTCAATGGGGGAGAGGAGCATCGTCCCGGCGTTGTTGACCAAGATGTCAATCCGGCCAAACGCCTCGGTAGCCTTTTCGGTACACGCTGCGGCTTGGTCCGCGCCCCGGAGGTCGGCTGCAAAAATAGCGGTTTCTCCACCTGCATCTCTGATCTTTTGGGCGAGAGCCTCGAGCCTCGCTTTACGTCTCGCGGCGAGTACGAGCTTGACGCCTGCTTGGGCCAAGGCTAAGGCGGTCGCCTCACCGATCCCTGATGACGCGCCGGTGATGACTGCAACTTTGCCGGTTAAATCCATGTCAAGCCTCCTGGTATGCGTTTACGATTTCATCAATGAGAGTATCTATCTGTGCGTGGGGCACGACGACCGTACCGTTTTCGTCGCTGACGATCAGGTCACCGGGGTTGATGGTCAGGCCGCGCAGCTCGAGTGCCCTACCAACTTCTCCCCAGCCTGTCCGCATCGCCCGTTTTGGACTGACGCCCTCCGCCACGACGGGCAAACCTGTTGATCTTACCGCGAGTACGTCACGGCACGCGCCGTCAAGGATAACGCCCGCGACGCCCCGGCTGAGCGCCTCCCGCGTCGTGGTTTCGCCCCACACAGCCCGGTCGCTGCCGCCGGTTGCCACGACGAGCACACAACCAGGTTTCGCAGTACGAATCCCTTCATAAACGGCGTCTAAATCTCCTTGGGGAGCGTGAACCGTATGGGCAGGGCCGAAAAACGGCTTCTCGAGGCTTCGCCAAACGAACGTCATAGGAAGGACTGCAACCTCATCGCTCGAGTCGCTCAAATCACACGTCAGGCTTCCTTGACTGAGTAGCTGTTGTAGGTCTAAATCAGAGGTCATAGAGCTCACGGTATTTAGTGTTCAGGTACCCTAAGTAAGGCTTAACGTTTAGCCCTTGGCCGGTACTACGCTCTAAAAGTTCGTGCGGCGTGTAGATCCGCCCGTGCCGGTAGATATTCTCAGTCAGCCAAGCCCGCAGCGGCGCGTAATCGCCCGCCACCAACGCCTCGTCCAGACCTGAAACCTGCGCTCTAGCCGCCCCGAAAAATTGCGACGCCATCACGTTACCAACCGTGTAGGTGGGAAACGACCCGAACAGTCCCGCAGACCAGTGGATGTCTTGGAGTACGCCGGAAGCGTCGTCGGGTGGCGTCAAGCCCAGATACTCGCCTAGTTTGGCGTTCCAGGCTTCGGGTAAATCGGTGACGTTGAGCGTTCCTTCTAGGAGGGCGGTCTCGAGTTCAGAGCGCAGCATGATGTGTAAGTTATAGGTCACCTCGTCAGCCTCGACCCGGATGAGGCTCGGGGACACGCGGTTGACGGCGCGGTAAAAGGTGGGGATGTCTACGTCCCCCAGCTGTTCGGGAAACACGTTTTGCAGCTCTGCAAAGTGCTGCTCCCAAAAAGGGAGTGAGCGCCCGACCAGGTTCTCCCATAAGCGCGACTGCGATTCATGCGTGCCGTAACTCGCGCCGCCTACGGCGTAAAGTCCTAAAAAGTCGCTGGTCAGCGCACTCCGCGTCAGCTCGGGTGCGACGCCCTGTTCGTACAAGGCGTGACCGACCTCGTGCAGCGTTCCGAACAGGCTCATCGGCAAATAGCGGCGCTCATACCGCGTGGTGATGCGAACATCTTGCCGGGTGAACGAAATTTCAAAAGGGTGCGCGGAGACGTCGAGTCGCCCGCGGGAGAAGTCGTAACCGAACAGCTCAGCCGTGTAGAGGTTAAAGGTGCGTTGCTGAGGTTCGGGAAAGTCTCGAGTCAGAAAGTCCCAGCGTGGTTCTTCACGTGAACGAATCGCTGTTAACAGCGGCAGTAGACCCGCTTTAAGCGAGGCAAAAAGGTCTTGTAAGGTGCGGGTGGTCAGGTCCGGCTCGTACTGCTGCAAGAGCGCGTCGTAGGGGTGCTCGTTGTAACCGATAGCTTCAGCGAGTTTCTGATTGAGCGTGACCATCTGCGTCAGATAAGGGGCGAAGAGACCGAAATCCGAGCGTTTCCTCGCCTCTGCCCAAACGTCTTGCGACACGGTTTTGAGGCGGGCGAGTTCGGCGGTAAGCGTGGGCGGAATCCGTTCAAACAGGCTCACCGCCTTACGGACGCTCTGCAAGGTGCGTATTTGGATAAGGTCGTCAGCAGAACCTTCTTCGGCCTCCGCCAGCGCAGCTTTAAGGCGTTCACTCGTCAGCCGCTCTTGCGCGAGGCTCGAGAGTGTCGCCAGCTGTTCGCCACGGGTTTCGGCCCCACCGGGGGGCATCTGGGTGCGGGCGTCCCAAGTCAAGACCGACATCGCGTTTAAGATGTCGCTGACCTGGGCCACTTGTTCTGTCAAGGTTTCAAAGGCGGTCATATCTCTCCCAAACGTTCCCACAACCGCGTCCACGCGTGTAACCCTTCAAAGAGCCGTGGGAGTCTAAAAAACTCGTTAGGCGAGTGGATGTCTTCGTCCCCGACGCCGAACGCAAAAAAGATGGTGTCCATGCCCAGCAACCGCTGAAACGTGGCGCAGACGGGCACGGTTCCGCCGACCCCGACGAGCAGCGGGTCTTGGCCGTACAGGTCGTTGAGCACTGCTCGAGCGGCCTGCAAACCGGGATGCTCACGGGGTAACCGGTACGCGTCGGCTCCATGTTCGGACTCTCGGACTTCTAAATGGACGCCTTGGGGTAGATGCACCTTCAAGTGATTGGCTACCTTTTGCACGATGTCTTTAGGGTCTTGCTTTGGGACCAAACGGCAGGTGATTTTGGCATGTGCTTCGCTCGGGATGACCGTTTTACCCCCCTCGCCCTGGTAGCCGCCCCACATGCCGTTGACCTCTAAGGTGGGCCGGTGCCACCCACGCTCGAGCGTCGTGTACCCCGCTTCACCGTAGGGTGCAGGGCTCCCGACTTCGGCTAGATAGGCGGCTTCGTCAAAGGGTAACGCGGCCACTGCCTGACGCTCAGCTGGGCTCAAGGCTTCAACATCATCGTAAAATCCTGCCACGGCGACGCGCCCGTCCTCGTCATGCAAACCGGCGATCAGACTCGCCATAGCGTGCAACGGATTAGCGACGCCGCCCCCGTGCCTGCCTGAGTGGAGGTCTTTGCCGGGGCCGCGAACGGTAAACTCTAAAGCCGCTAAACCCCGACTGCTGACGTTTAGAGACGGCGTGTCGGCCCGCCACATCGCGCCGTCGGCGGAGATGACAAAATCTGCCCGGAGGCGTTCGGCGTGCTCACGAACAAAACTCTCCAAGTTCGGACTGCCGACCTCTTCTTCACCTTCAAACAAAAACTTGACGTTGAGCGGCAAACGGCCCTCAGTTGCAAAAAACGCCTGCGCCACCTTGATGGTGGTCAGTAGCGGCGCTTTGTCGTCGGAGACGCCGCGTGCGTAGATACGGTTATCCCGGATGGTTGGGGTAAACGGCGGGGAATGCCACTTTATAAGCGGGTCAGGAGGTTGCACGTCGTAGTGGGCGTAGACAAGGACTGTAGGTTTGCCCGGTGCGCCGAGCCACTCAGCAAAGACAATCGGGTGGCCTTTGGTTTCGATGATTTGGGGCTCGAGCGGCCCCGCTTCGGTTAGTTGGGCTGCCACCCAACGTGCGGCGCGGGCGACTTCATCTTTATAGTTCGTATCGGTGCTGATACTGGGAATTGACGCGAACTCGAGCACCTCCCGTAAAATCTCGTCTTTGTGCCTGTCCAGGTACTCGTGGGCGTCCATCTATTTACCCCCGTCGATAGACAAAACTTGCCCGGTCACCCAACTTGCGTAAGGCGACGCGAAAAATAAGACCCCGTTGGCGATGTCGTCAGGCGTGCCCAGCCGTTTAAGGGCGATGCCTTCGACAAGCGCCTGCTGCCCCGCCTCACCGTAAGCTTGCCACTGCTTTTCAGTCGTCGGATTTGACCGGACAAACCCCGGCGCGATGTTGTTCACCGTGATGTTCCACGGCCCGAGTTCATATGCGAGCTGCCGCGTCAGACCGATCTGCGCGGCTTTCGCCGCCGCATACGCCTGAATCCCCGTAAGGCTGACGCCCAAACCGGCTCCGCTCGAGATATTGATGATGCGCCCGAACCGGGCGGCTTTCATCGCCGGCGCGACGGCTTGAGAAAAGTAAAACGCGCCGTCTACATTGACGCCGAAGATACGCGCCCAGTCTTCAGGAGTGATGGTCTCGAGGGGCTGCCCCACCTGCCCGAGGACGCCCCCGGCGTTGTTGACCAAAACCTCGAGGCCGCGTTTTTCGGTCACTTCTTGCACAAACGTCTCGACGGCGGCTTTATCCGACACGTCAACGGTGCGCGTCTCGAGAGAGCCGGATAAACCATCTGCGTCCACTGCCGTTTGGACTAAACCTTTTTCGTTTACGTCGCACGCCCACACGTTGCTGCCGAGTGAGGCGAACTTAACGGCAATCGCTCGCCCAAACCCGTGCGCTGCGCCGGTGACGATAACCGTTTGGCCGGAAAAGTCAAAGGTCACGCGCGTTCCAGCTGAGCCTGCCTTAAAGCCTCGAGCGCCTTCCAACCCTGCTCGAGCTTTCCATCTTCAACGTCATGAATCAACTCGATAAGCTTCTCTGTAATCGGTGTTTTAACCCCTACCCGCCGCCCCGCCGTAACAATCGCCCCGAGCTGCGGGTCAACCTCGGTGCGGCGTTTACGCACCGCTAAATCTCGCCAGATGCCGCTGTGCGTTTTGGCTGATTTACGGTTAAACGCCACCATCTCGTCAAGTGAGCGTTGCGACACCGCCTCCGGCGTATTCGGCATAAACGCCTGCGGGTCAAAACCGTTAAACGCTTCGGGATGAATCTTTAGAGCGTCAGCCACGCGTAAAACCTCTTGGCCCAGCGCGATATAGAGCGCACGGTAATCGGGATGGTCTAACGCGTCGGCGATTGAAGCGTTCGTTAAAGCAGTAGCAAAGAGCATCGCGCCGTAAGCTAGTTTGCCCCATAGATAACCCCAGATATTGGGCGTCGTCATCGCGTCGTCGTCAAACGTTAAAAAGAGCTCGTGCAGCTCTTTAAGTCGGGGTGTTTCCTGACCGTCCAGCTCACCCAAGACGACCGCGCCGCGCCCGCCGTAGTGGATGACGCCGGGCTCTTGATAATCTGCCCCAAAATTGACAAATGAGCCGATGACTCGAGCCTCTCCCAGTACATCCGCTAAAGTCAGCTCATTCAGTCCGTTTTGGACGGAGACGACGTAACCTTGTTCGGTGAGGTGATGCTGAAGAGCGGACAAAGCCGTTTCGGTATGTTGCGCTTTGGTGCAAAGTAGAATACGCTCCCACTGCCCGGTAAGTTCTCCGGGTGTAAATGCCGGAACGCGGACGTTAAAGGTCTTAATAGGTCCACTAATACTTAAACCCTGATCCGAAATGGCCTTGACATGCTCAGCCACCGTATCTACCAGCGTGACCTCGTGACCCGCCCTGGCAAAATAAGCGCCCAAGGTGCCGCCGATTGCGCCTGCACCCCAGATTAAAACCTTCACGCATTGCCCCAATTCTTTTCCAGCAGCTCCCGCGTCTCCGCAATGGCGACTTTCCAGATCGCGTCCATATCCTCATCAGGACGCTCAAAATAGCCACCGAAATTGCCCTCTTTTAGATATTCACGCAGCTCTTGCGGCGCGAGCATTCGCATATGCGCCGCGTCAATCATCGGCTTTTGCTCACTGGGTAACTCAACCCCCGGCAGCCGCGTCCAGGGAAAGTTCTCCATCCACGAGGCGTGCGAAGCTTGCGGGTCAATCTCGTGAACTTTTTGCAGCGTTTGGGGAGCGTTCCACCAGTTGTGAAACTTGACGCGGCACCCAGGGTTGTCGGCCATCCACTCGCTGACGAACCCTTGCGCCGGAGTATTGCCGCCGTGCCCATTAACGATTAAGATACGCCGAAAGCCGTTTTCAGCGAGGCTGTCGAGCAGGTCTTTGACCAGGTTCAGGTAGGTCACCGTGCGTAAGGTGACGCTACCGGGATAGGCGCGAAAGTAGGGCGTCAGGCCGTAGTTGACGGTTGGAAAGACCGGGACGCCGGTAGGCTCGGCAGCTTCCAGCGCCACCCGTTCGGCTAAAATATTGTCCACGCAGAGGCTCAGATAAGCGTGTTGCTCGGTCGAGCCGAGGGGCAGGACAGCTCGGTCATCGTGTTTGAGATAATCTTCAACTTGCAGCCAGTTCAGCTCGCGGATAGTCATCGTTCCTCTTTTCATGGCGTAACTTTTCGGTGAGGGGGAGAAGCTTTGTTTCTACCGAATGGGGTTCGGGAGTGTGGCGGTACTCAAAGGTTACGACGTGCGGCGGCGCTGACGCGGCAACGGCCTCTGAACCCGTGGCGTACACCACGACCTCGCTCCGGGTGAGGAGTTCAGGGAGGTCGGGGCTGTGAAGGGTACTCGAGCGCACCTCGGCGTGCGGCGCGTAGGAGACGACGCCGCGTTTCATCGTCGGTAAAAACTCTGGAAACGTCGCTACGATCCCGAGCCGGGTTTTTGGGACGAGTGCAGCAAGCGCCGCACAAACCTCGCTAGCGGGTAAAAAGTTGACTGAGGTGAGCGGCTGGGCGCGGCGGAGCAGTTTGCGGACCGCGCCCTCGCGGTGGCCCAACGTGACCACGAGGTCGGCCTTCTCCACTTGAAGCCGTCCGTCAGGTTGCGCCAACGCGTCTAACGTTATTCCCCGGAGGCGGTCGGTAGGTTTTAAGAAAAGCCTCAGCGCGTCCGTATAGGCGCGGGTCGCCTCGGGAAAAATCCCGACAAAGACGAGCTCGAGCGGCTCGGCTGGTCGGTAGCTGCGCGCTTTGAGCTGGACGAGGTGCGCGAGTTCACCGGCTTCGTACCCGAGGGCGTAAGCACGCTCGAGCAGTTCGTCAGCGACGTGGTGGAGCGCCGTAAAATCGCGCGCAGGAGTCATGGGTGACTCGGTGACGTAGGTGCCTTTACCGGGAATGGTCTCGAGCAACCCCTCTTGCAACAGCTCTTTATAAACTTGCGACACTGTCGCGGGCGCGACGCCCAACGTGCGTGAGAGGTCCCGAACCGACGGCAGCTTGCTCCCGCGCCCAATGTCGCCATGTGCGACACCATACTCGAGCTGGCCGCGAAGTTGGACGCCAACGGAGATGGGTAGGGTGCGGTCGAGGTAAAAGTGCATATCAGGGTGACTCGTAAACGGCTCGAGGTTTATACGGTGCCGGGTGAGGTCGTTTTGACTGTCTCGGAAGCTGAAGGGCTACCTTTCCGGGACCCGTCATTACGGTGGCCTATATCGTCGTAAAGGTGACACGCGGTCAGGTGACCTGATAGACCGGCCAGTTTAAGGTCGGCTGGGGGGTGAGCCTCGAGCTTGGGCTTCTCGGTTTTACAGCGGTCAAAGGCGTGCGGGCAGCGGGTATGAAACGCACAGCCGTTGGGTACCTTGAGCGGACTCGGCAGCTCACCTTGAACGGCTGCCACCGTGCTCTTTTTCGCCGGGTCGAGGTCGGGGGCCGCGGCGAGGAGCGCCTGCGTGTACGGGTGTTGCGGACGCGCAAAGATGGTTTCGGTATCGGCCACTTCGACGACGTTACCCAGATACATCACCGCCACGCGGTGTGAGATGTGATGGACTAGCCGCAGGTCGTGCGCGACGAACAAGACGGTCAGGTGGAGCTTGTCTTGCAGTTCTAAGAGCAAGTTGACGACCTGCGCCTGCACCGACACGTCGAGGGCCGAGACGAGTTCGTCGGCGACCAGACACTCGGGTTCGACCGATAGGGCGCGGGCGATGCCGATACGCTGACGCTGGCCACCGGAAAACTCGTGGGGTAGTCGCTGCGCGGCGCTTTGGGGGAGACCGACAAGCTCCAACAGTTCAGCAATCCTTCCTTTAATCTGCTCCGGCGCACAGATACGGTGAACGCTCAAAGCTTCAGCAAGCGTCTGTTCAACGCTCATCCGTGGGTTAAGTGAGCTGTAAGGGTCTTGAAAGACCATTTGGACGCGGCGGTTGTACGCCCGCAGTGCCCCACCGCGCAGTGCTCGCACGTCCGCGCCGCCATATTCGATAGTGCCGCCCTCGGCTTCGTAAAGCCGGACTAAGCAGCGCGCCAAGGTAGACTTACCGCAACCCGACTCACCGACGATGCCCAAGGTTTCACCGCGCTTGACCTCGAGGTTGACCCCCGTCAGCGCCCGCACGACCGGTTTCGGTGTACCCCGAAGTCGCCCCCAAAACGGTGTTTTGACCGGGAACGTCTTGGTCAGGTTTTGAACACGGAGGAGCGTCTCGCTCACGCTGCCACCTCAGCTCTAGGGAGTAGGTCATGATGAATACACGCTGAACGTTGGGCGGGAGCCACCTCTTTAAGTGGCGGTACGCCCGCCCTACACGCGCCGTCAGCGTAAGTACAACGTGGCGCAAAGGCGCAGCCGTCAGGCAGGTCTAGTAGGTTGGGCGGCGCACCGGGGATGGGCGACAGGGGTTGACGCCTCGAGCCTTCGCCGGGAAGTGAGCGTAACAGCCCGAGCGTGTAAGCGTGTTGTGGCGTCCGTAAAAGCTCCGTGACCGGCGCAGTTTCGACGATACGTCCGCCGTACATCACGGCTACCCGGTCACACGTCTGCGCCACCACACCGAGGTCGTGCGTGACGATGACGACGCTCATCTCGAGCTGGTCTTTAAGACGCAAAAGCAGTTTTAAGATTTGGTCTTGAATGGTGACGTCGAGTGCCGTGGTCGGTTCGTCGGCTAGTAGGAGCTTGGGGTTTGACGCGAGCGCAATCGCAATCATCGCCCGCTGCCGCATCCCGCCGGAAAACTGATGGGCGTAATCCTTTAAGCGTTCGCGGGGTGAGGGAATACCGACCAAAGACAGGAGTTCTTCGGCCCTCGCTTTCGCTGCTTTTTTAGAAAGCTGTTCGTGCTCGTCCAAACTCTCTAAAATCTGTTCGCCGACGGTCAACACCGGGTTCAGCGCCGTCATCGGTTCTTGGAAGATGATGCTGATTTCGCCCCCGGTGACCTTGCGCAGCCGTTTTTGCGATACTTTCAGCAGGTCTTCGCCTTGCCACTGCACTTCGCCCTGAAGTTTGGTGGGTGGTCGCAACAACCGCAAGATTGAGCGGAGTGTGACGCTTTTGCCCGAGCCCGATTCGCCGACGATTCCCAAGACTTCACCGGGATAAACGTCAAAACTGACGTTGTTGACAGCTTGCAGTGGCCCCCTCGAGGTGGCAAAGGTCGTGCTCAGGTTGCGGACTGAAAGGATAGGCTTGCTCATGCGCGCGGCCTCAACAGATCGGCCAGCCCGTCTCCAATCAAGCTAAAGGTCACCCCCGCAGCGGTAAGCGCCAAACCCGGAAACGTCGTCATCCACGGCGCGGTGACCATAAAGTTCTTGCCGTCGGCGACCATCACGCCCCATTCGGCGGTCGGGGGTTGTGCGCCTAAACCCAGATACCCTAACGACGCACCGAGCAAAATCCCGAGCGACATATCGGTCATCAGATAGACGATAGCGGGGGTGACAGCGTTGGGTAACAGGTGGCGGAAGATGATTCTCGAGGGCGAATAGCCCATCACCTTAGCTGCTTGCGCGTACTCCGCTTTTTTCTGGACGAACATCTCGCCGCGTACGAGCCGCGCGTAGTAAATCCAGCCCACCGAACTCACAGCGATATACATATTTAAGAGTCCAGGGCCTAACACCGCGACGATAGCGATGACTAAAACCAAAAACGGAAATACGACGACGACGTCAACGATGCGCCCGAAAATCGCGTCAAGCCAGCGGCCGTAATAGCCGGTCAGCGCCCCGACGAAGGTGCCGAAGATAAAGGGAAACAGGGTGGTAAAAAGGGCAATCTGCAGGTCAACCCTCGCGCCCCAGATGACCCGTGAAAAGATATCGCGGCCGAAGTTGTCGGTCCCGAACGGGTGCGCGGTGCTCGGCGGTTGCATCAGGGCGGTGTAATCGAATTCAGCCGGGTTATACGGGGCGAGCTGTGCCGGGAACAGTGCGGTGATTAAAAAGACAAGCAACAGTAACAGCCCGACAAGTAGCGTCGGTTTAGGGCGAACACGCAGAAGACTGCGGGGGGCGTTTCGTTCGGTGCTGAGCGTAGGGGAGGCCACAACACCCCTTTCTAGGCGTACTCGGTACGCGGGTCGAGCGCGGCGTACACGAGGTCGGTGAGTAAAAACACCAGTGAGACGAGGAGCGCGAAGGTCAGCGTCAGGCCCTGAATGACCGCGTAGTCACGGCCGAAGATGGCGTCTACCATCAGGCGTCCCACACCGGGAATGGCAAAGACCGTTTCGGTAATCACTGCGCCGCCGATGAGCTGTCCGATGCTGAGGCCGAAGAGCGTGACGGTCGAGATCAGCGCGTTACGCAAGATATGTTTGAGCACCACGACGCGCCGTTTAAGACCCTTGGAGCGGGCAAACTCGACGTATTCGGCGCTGAAGACTTCGATGATCGAGGCGCGCAGGTTACGCATCAAAATAGCGGCCAGATAAAACCCGAGCGAAAGTGCAGGCAAAAAGAGGTAGTATAGGTTTTGGACGAAGTTTTGGCCGATACCGCCGACGGGAAACCAGCCTAAACGTGCGCCGAAAAAGGTCAAAAGCTGTAACCCGACGTAAAAAACCGGGACCGAGAGCCCGACCTGAAACACGCCGCGAATGAGCGCGTCCACCCAGGTATTGCGGGTAAAGGCAGCCAAAATAGCGAGCGGCACCGCGAGCAGCGCGGCGAGAACGGCGGCGTAGAGCGTCAGAAAGAGCGTCACCGGCATCCGCTGAGCGATCAGCGTCAGCACCGGTACTTTGAGGTTGATCGACGAGCCTAAGTTGCCCTGAAAAAAGTCTTTGATAAAAATGCCGAATTGGACCGGCAGCGGTTGGTCAAGCCCCAACTGTCGGTTGATCCGCTCAACGGCTTCAGGCGTGGCCCGCTCGCCTAAGATGGCGCTCGCCGGGTCGCCGGGTAACAGGCGGACCATCACAAAAACGAGCAGCATCACTACAAAAAACGTCGGGATAATCTGTAAAAGCCGCGTTAGCGCGTACTGCCACCTGTTCACTCAGCCCCCTCACAAGCACAGCTGTCTACTAGGTTCTGTTGCCCTTTTGCTTTAGTTATAACGACTTCTGCCGCCGGACGCGTGAGTCGTCAGGTATCAGAAGTCCGTAGCCAAAAGCTTTCAGCCTTCTGCGTGGGTAATATCAGTTATGCAGTTAAGTAAAGCTCTCGCAAGTAGAGATCAACACAACTCAGCTAAACCAGTGATTCAAGCAAGCCTTGTGGCGTATCACAGGGCTGCTTGCGTTAAGGTTAAGGCTACTGCTCGAGGTATGCCCCCTTAAAGATGTTGTTACCTAAAGGAATCTGCACAAACCCTTTGACCGACGCTTGGAGCGCGACCGGATAGGGGGTTTCGTAGAGGAACACGATAGGAGCCGCGTCCATATAGATACTTTGGATTTGGCGGTACTCCTCGGCGCGTTTGGCCGTATCGAGTTCTTTCTGGCTCTGGGCAAACAGGGTGTCAATCTTGTCACTTTTGAACCCGGTGTGGAGCGATTCGACGTTGTCGTAAACGGCAAAGTACGAGGTGATCTCGCTGGGGTCGCTGATGTCGTTTGTCCAGCCAGAGACGCGCATATCGAAGTCGTTGTTGCGGTAGCGTTCGGTTTCGGTGGCGGCCTCGAGCTGCTCGACGTTGACCTTGACGTTAAGCGTACTCCACATGTCTTGTAACGTGGTTGCCAAGGCCACGTCGTTGGCGCTGCCCGTCGTTGTCAGGATCGAGACACTAAAACCGTCCGCGTAGCCAGCCTCGGACATGAGTGATTGGGCTTTCTCGAGGTCAAACGGATAGCCCGTCTGCGTATCGTCATAGAGCGGCGTTGTCGAAGACATAAACGACTTCATCGGCGTCCCGTTGCCAAACGCCACCACCTGGATGAGCGCCTCTTTGTTGGTCGCGTAGTTGAGCGCCTGCCGGACCCGCACGTCTGCGAGCGGATTGACCGAGCCGTCGTTGAGTTTCGGGCGGTTGTTCATCAACACCGTATTGACCTGCGTCGAGGGAAACAGCTCCATATCAAGACGCGAATCGGCTTTGAGTTCGGCAACGCGGCTGAGCGGGATAAACTCGGCACCTTGGATTTCTCCGGACTGAAGCCGCAGAATCCGGGTGTTATCGTCGGCAATGATCTCGAAACGCACACGGTCTAGGTACGGTAGCGGCTTCCCGTCAGCACCTTTTTCCCAGTAGTAGGGGTTGCGCCCCAGCACCATAGATGAGCCGCGTTGCCACTCGCTGACCATAAACGGACCTGAACCTATAGGTTTTTCGGCAAACGCTTCAGCTTTGTCAGCGTCGGTTTTGCCGGGTGCTGCTTCAAACAGGCTTTTAGACATAATTGCCGCGTTGAAGGTCGCTAACGCAGCAGGTAAGGTTGCGTCTTGGTGCGCCAGATGAATCGTCACGCCGCTGCCACTAGTATCTACCGAATCAATCGACGTAAGCAGAAAGTTCCAAATCCCGTTTTCAGGATTACGTGCCCGGTCGAGCGACCACTTCACATCTTCGGGCGTAATCGGCGAACCGTCGGCAAACTTGATGTTGGGGCGGAGCGTCACCGTATAGGTCAGGCCGTCATCTGACGGGGTAACTTCGGTGGCAAGCCCCGGCTGCACGCCGGTACCGTCTTCGGTGGGTTGCAAAAGCGTGTCGTAGAGGTTGGTCAGGACCCAAATATCGAGGTTGGCGTCGTTCAGAACAGGGTCTAAAAAGAGCGAGTCGGCGTAGCGGCCGTAGGTCAGTTCACCGCCGCGCGTCTGTGCGAGCGCATTTCCGAATAAGACCAGACACAAGCTGAGTAGAAGGGGGACGAGTCTTCTCACAAGCGACCTCCGGGTAACAGTCCGCAGATTTCCTGCTAGGGATGACGCAACTGTTATGGCCGACTGTAACAGTTAATCAATATGCAGTCAACTGTTAAAATTTTCTTTAACGCCGAGTGGCAAAAACGGCTGCAACTGCTCAAAAGCCGCGCCGATACTGAGCGTTTGGGCGTCGGTTTGCCGTGCAGTAACTATTTGCAACCCTACCGGTAAGCCGTCACCAAGGCCGCATGGGACGGAGAGCGCGGGGAGTCCGAGCAGGTTCAAAGGGCCGGTAAAGTGCATTTCGGCAGCTCCTTCGTCACCGGTGACGCTCGGGTCTTCGGCGGGCGCAACCCACGGCACGGTCGGTGTGAGCAGCGCGTCTACCGCAAGAAAGTGCTCGGCCACGCGGCGCTGCAAGGTTTGCTGAACTTTTTGTGCTTTGAGGTAAGTTATAGCGGAGACGGTCAAGCCCTGCTCGAGCTGCGCCAAAGTTCCAGGCGCATAATCCTCTTTACGGTGCAAGGTGTCCTCGTGAATCAGACTCGCTTCGGGGAGCAACATGTCTAACAGGGCGGGGCTGGCCCCCTCGAGTCCCAGTTCAACTTCGACAATTTCCGCGCCAGCGGCGCGGAACACGTTACAAGCCTCTGCAAACGCCGCTAAAACAGCAGGCTGAACCTCCGTTTTTTCCAAGTAGCTGGGATCAACGCCGAACCGCAAACCTTCAAGCGTGATGTCTAACGGAAACGCTCGGCCGGTTAGAACCCCTAGCAGCGCCGCCGCGTCGCGGCAAGTGCGGGCAATCGGCCCTACATGGTCGAGCGACCCCGACAGCGGAAAAACTCCTTCTGCGTCAACCAAACCGTAACTCGGCTTAAACCCAACAACGCCGCAGTAGGACGCCGGGATCCGGATCGAACCGCCCGTATCGGTACCTACCGCCGCAAAACACAGCCCTGCAGCAACCGCCGCTGCGCTGCCACCCGACGAGCCTCCGGCAGTGTGCGCGTGATCCCAAGGGTTGAGCGTCGGACCGAAGTCCGGGTGGACGACGCCGTAGGCGAACTCGAGCAGATTGGTTTTTCCTAAACTGATCGCGCCCGCTTCTTTCAAGCGGCGCACAACCGCCGCGTCTTTTGCCGGAACGTGCGCTGCTCTCAATCTGGAACCGTACGTTGTCCGTACCCCGGCGGTATCAACAAGGTCTTTAAGTGCCACCGGAACGCCGTGCATAAGTCCTCGGTCTAGGCCGCTAAACAGCTCCACTTCGGCGCGTTTCGCCTCTTGTCGCGCTGTTTCTGCAGTCACCGTAACGAACGTGTTGAGCACCGGGTTGAGCTGCCCAATCCGGTTTAGCAGCGTTCTGATGTACCACATAGTTTTTCCGGCGAAGCACCGTCGCGCGGTGATAGACGATGAAGTTGACAACGTGCTCAAAGAAGTCTGCGTGGAGATTGAGAAGCGTTACGAGATCATATTTTTAGAGATAGGCACAGACAAGGATCATGTCCATTTTCTGGTGCAATCGGTGCCCACTTACACGGTTGTAAAGATCGTGCGAACGATCAAAAGTATTACCGCACGTGAAGTGTTCCGGCAATGTCCACAAGTCAAGAAGAAGCTTTGGGGGGGAGAGTTCTGGTCGGATGGCTACTTTGCCAGTACCGTAGGCAAACATGGTGATGAAGGCTTGATAGGCTCGTATGTAAGAAAGCAGGGAAAGCACTATCAACAACTGCACCAGACGCAGCAGGGGAGCTTGTTTGACTGGAATACCCCGTCCGCTTGCGGCGGGGTTCTTTATTCGTTTTCCCAGCTTCCGCCGCCATACTTTTAGCCTTTTCAGCAGCCCTCAAAGCGTCTTTCTCCGCTTGCTTTGCCTGTGTGATAGCAGCTTCAACACCAAGACCCTTAAAGGTAAGGCTAGCGATTTCGTCAACTTGCAACAACACAAGAGTAACTAATCCTGTGACAGCCAGAGGCCAGACAGATATATGAGCAACAGAGAAACCCAACACACCTAGAAGCGTAAAAGCGACGACTCCAATCTGAGCAATCGCTAGCCACCTTTCAAAAGGTTCTGGCGGCTTCACTTCTTCAGCCATCCGAACACTCTTTGGACCTCTCTACCAAACAGCAGTTGGGACAGCTCATAGAGGGCCGCAGCTAGTCCAGCCAGAGCGAAAAAGAGCGCCATTTCGACATTTTACTGTGATTGGCACTTAGCCCTTGATACGGTAGCGCCCCGGCGCACTGCCTCGAGCGAGCTTTACGTCCTCGAGTAGCCCCATCTCGCGCAGACGGGTGAGAGCTGTTTGTACTGATGTCGGCGTGACCCCTAGCAGCTCGGCCAGCTCACGGACGGTGTAACTCACCGTCCCTTGAGGCCCTAGCCAGACAAAGAGCAGTTTGGTCGTCGGCGCTTCGGCTTGGAGGGCCGGGGGGAGTGGGGGCGGGTCGGTGAGGACGGTCATAGATGAGGTTATCCCTCTTGCATTTGCTGCACTAGTTTGCGTTGAACCTCAGCGGTTTTTTCGATCAACTTCTTCCATTCGGTTTCGCTCTCCCGATAGTCTTTCTTCACATTGTCGAGCTCAGCCTCACGAGGGTGTAAACTAAATTCGTAAACGCCCCACAAACCAAAAGGGACGATTTTCAGGAGATTCTCCACTTTCTTGAAAGCCTTACCTAACTCAACAATATCTGAGTTCTTTTGGATAGAGCCGTCAAACCATACCGTTAGACGCGCTAAGTCGTAGGTAAACCAAGACTGACGCATGGAACCTAAAGCGTCAAACTTTGATAGCAGCTCTCCAGATTGAACCTTAATCTCTTCAGATTTATCATTATCTGAACTTTGATAACGCTCAAAAGTATATGCGTTAGAAATCAATCTATCGACCTCAGCAAAACTTTCAGCCAAAACCTTTATAAAACCGTCAAGTGCTTGAATTATTTCTTCAGCGTCTCGAGCTTGTTTCTCTAAGAACCACTCGCGGCGCTTATGACTACGCTCAACCTCTTTTGATCTTGAGACGAAGTAGTTATTAAGCAAAGCGACCGCTAAAGCCGTAAAACCCCCAACGAGAGCTGACTGAACAGCGACATTAAGTGTAAGCATTCACGTCCTAGAACTTGCTCAAGTCTACTTTTCTTCACGCTTTCGGGGCTCCCCCGACCTCAACCACTCAAACATTCTTTGGGTCTCTCTACCAAAGAGCAGTTGAGACAGCTCAAAGAGGGCTAAAGCCAACCCAGCTAGAGCGAAAAAGAGCACCATTTCGATACTCCAGCGGGCATTACCGTTTTCCGCTAGTAAGTATATGGTTCTCCTAATACCTCAAATGTCGGACGCTGCCGGGGCTGCCGCTCGCCGACGTAGCACAGCAGCCCAAGGGCCTCGAGCCGCTTTATCCCCGCTGCAACTGAAGGCGGCGACGCGCCCAACGCTTCTGCCACGCCGCGCACGGTGTAGCTCACTGTCCCTTGAGGCCGCAGATACACCCACAAGAGCTTCGTTACGGGCGTCTCAGCGCGGAGCGGCTCAGGTAGCACGTAGGGGTCTCTGTGGGGCTTTCGGGACTGGCTCATAGTTTCCTTTCATCGTGGCAGGGTTCCGCCGCGAGTGTAGCAATGCGGCGCAGGACTGCCCAACTCTCTCACTGACGACGCGACGGCACAAACGACTAGAGGCAGGGTTCCCCGGCACGAGCGGAGCGATGTAGCGTGGACTGCCGTTTCGCGCTCACTGTAAACGCAGCGGTGCGGAGGCGGCCAACCGCCGCCCCCGCTAGGTTAAAGGCCCTAGTGGGCCTGACCTGGCACGCGGACTTAATACTCGCTCGGCAACATCACCACCCATTCGCCCCCGGCGTCTTGCAAGTAGAGCTTGGTGAACCCCAACGGAAAGTCCGTAAAAGGGATGTGCTGAGCGTGATACACGGTCTTGGGTTCGCGCCCGTCATGAAGCTCGAGCGCCCCTTTACGCGCCGCTACTTTCAGCTCGAGCACCGCAAAATCATCGTCAATTTTAGAGAGCACACTCCACGCGGGGTCCAGAACCTAGAACGCCCCGGCGTGTTCGGCTAAGTAATACGCCCCGTCGGTGCCTAACAAGCCGGGGTGCGTGCGGTGGTAGCTTTCAGAACCGCTAAAGTGCGCGAGGTTTACGGCAAGTTCGGCAGGAGAGAGGCGCATCATCTGCGCCCCTCGGGTAAGTGCCGACTCAGCACAATCTGCGGCTCGACGGCAACAGTTACGAACCCCAACGGTCGACCTTCGTCCGCACGAGACTAGACAAGCTGACCAAACGCCCGGTGGGGGTCGTAATCGTAGGTGGTGAGCATCCGCACGCCGACGCCGTGCGCGGGGCAGCGGTCGCCGGTCTGCTGGACGTAGGTGAGGGCGTCACGCCGTAAAGCAGCTTCACAGGCCTCGAGCCCGCACTCAGCTCTTTAAGGGTTGTAAGCAGCTCGGCGTTTTGGTTTTCAAACGCCCGTTTTTCTTCTTTCATGGCTTCTTCGGCGCTTGCTAAGAGGCGGCGCAAACTCGCCACCTCATAAACTCTCTCTTGAATCACGCCGTCACCGGCCAGAAGGGGTCGTCTTCAGGGTCTAGGGGCTCGAGCACGATAATCGGCGGCAGCTCGTCGTCTTCCTCGGCGGCAAGCCTTGCTTGAACTGCTCGACGACCGTTACGAACGCGGCTCAACCTTGATCGCCAGCCAGCTTCCAGTGGAGAGCTGGTACGAGTTTCTCGGTGACCCCACCTTAGCCGACGCTATTCTCGACCGCGTGCTGCATAGTGCCTACCGCCTTGAACTCAAAGGGGAAAGTTTAAGAAAGCGCAGACGCTTGACGAAAGAGGAGGTGACTGCGCCATAATAACGAAGCTTGCGTCGCTTCGCTCCGAGACTGGTCAGATTCGGTAAATTGCGTGGTCACGTCGCTGTAAATTGACTGCCCAAATTCGGTGGAATACGCAGGTTGCTTAGAAAGTTGTTTCGCAGATGATTCAGTGAGCAGATTCAAAAGATTATCGCATAGCATCTATGAATGCAAATACCACGTGGTGTTCTGCCCGAAGTACAGGTTTCGGGTGCTGAAAGGAGAAGTCGGAGCGTACACGGAACGCCTGCTCTACAAACTGGTGGAACAGAAAGCGGGCGTAGAAGTGCTAGAGCTAAACGTGCAGGCGGACCATGTCCACGCGGTGCTGAAAGTAGCGCCGAAGTACGCAGTATCAAGCGTCATGGGCTACCTGAAAGGAAAAGCGAGTATTCGTCTGTTCCAGCGCTACGAGAAGCTGGGAAAGCGGTACTGGGGTCGCCACCTGTGGAGCCGAGGCTACTGCGTGAGTACGGTGGGGCTGGACGAAGAGAAAATCAGGAAGTATGTGAAATGGCAGGAGGCTAAGGAGAAGCAGCTTGAACAACAAGGCTTGTTCAAGGAGTAACTAAAACCACTTGCCACCTTTCAGGGGCAGATGCCCAAGCCACTATCTCTGGTGGTGGTACTTTGACTAACGGCAAAAGCAAACGGTAACACTTTAACCGCTGACGCACATAAAAATAGACTTGCCGCAACAAAGCTGCGAGGGCTCGAGTCCAACCCGTAGGGCCACCGCAAAGTCAGGAAGCGAGGAGTTTAAGGAGGTAGTCGCGGTCCCAGCCTGCGCGTAAGCGTTTGGCTTCGACACCTGCCTTGATGGTTTTGTTTCGTTTCAGCAGGTTCATGGCGAGATGTCTAAGCGCGACCCAGGTCGCTTGGGCGTTTTTGAGACGTGTGCGCGGGCGGTCTTCGTCAAAAGCCACATCCAACACCCAATGTAGGCCGTTTTCGATACCCCAGTGAAAGCGTACCGTTCGGAGAATACGCTCGGCATCGAGTGGCAAGCTGGTGATGAAGTAACGGCTGTGCGCGGTTGTGTGGTTGCCGACTGTACGGCTTGCGTAGACGCGCACGATGCTGGTCAAGTCGCGCCAGCTCTCACGTTCATGCAGCCACTCGGGAACCGCCAACACCCGGCATTCGCGTGTTTCACTGCGTCCATGCCCCTGCTCAGTCGTTTGGGTGTGGCTATGTTCAAGCTCCCAGTTGACTTTATCGGCGTAGCCGAAGAAGCCCTTGACATCTTCAAACAGCGTGGGGTGGTTGTCCTTGAGCGCCAGCAAGTAATGTACTAGGCCCACGAGGGCCGGGCTTTGCCCGTACTAGATGCTCTCGAACCGTCCACGCCACCTGCTTGTGTTCCCATAGCGTCTGTGGTGACAACCGCCCCGGCGGGGTTGACAACTTCCAACAGTTCGGGGATGACGGTGATCTCGTTTGTCTTCTCCGGCACCTGCTGTTGGGCTAAGACAACCTCAAGCGTCTTGGACAAAACGGCATGTTCGGCTTGCGCCTCCACCGGGCCTGTCCGCTGACTCGACCATACACTTACCGTGTGCAGTGCCCCTTCTTTGCCAGCAGAGCCTCTAGCACTCTTGCCGTCAAGCGCCAGCACCTCATCCTCTCCTTCAGCCAACGCCGGTAGCACCAGCGTCTGGGTTCAAGACAAAAAACGCGACTGCCAAGCGTCTGGACTCAGCACTGCAAACACCCGCTCAAACGTGGCTTGACTCGGTATCCCAGAAGGTAACTTTAGAAAGCTACGCAACCACGTCTCGTGTGCTAAGGCGTACTGATGTATCTGGCTATACGTGTTCGCCCCGCAGATAACCGCCAAAATGCTGATGCACACAATGTCTACTAGCTCATGCCGAATCCCACGGCGATCACGCGGGTCGGGTAAGTTGGCAAAGTGCTTGATCAGTTCAGGTAAGTCTCGTTCTGTCATCCACCAACTCTACGTTGCCGACTTTGCGGTTGCCCTGCCAGAAAAGCTTGATCATCGCCTGCCAGCGTCCGTTACTTGACCCCACCCGCGTAAGCTGAACAGATGAAACGCTTTCTTCGCGGTTTGCTGGTCATTTTGCTCGTGTTTCTCGCCTTCGCTGCCGGACGACTCTACCCCGTTTTGCGCCGCCCGCCGCTCATCCCACGTCAAGATGCGGTGGTCGCAGGCGTCAACCCTGCGCAGGTGCCGGTTTCGTACAACCCGGATTTAGGCGGATTTATAGACGTCGGGCCGAGAGACTTCCGCACGCTGTTTATCTTTTACCCCGGCGGTTTGGTCCGTCCGCAAGCCTACACCTGGCTCGGGGTGGTGTTGGCGCCGCTTGGGATACGGACGCTCATACCGGTATTCCCGGTTGATTTGGCGGTCACTGCACCCAACCGGGCCGACCAACTTTTGCCGCTGGCTGAAGGTAAACCCGTCGTTTTAGGCGGACATTCACTCGGCGGGGCGATGGCGGCGCGTTACGTGGTGCGGCATCCGAACGCGGCGACCGGGCTCGTATTGATGGGGGCTTACAGTGCCGACGGTGACGACCTGAGCAGTTTGCCGCTGGATGTATTGGTACTCGCGGCTGAGAATGATAGATTGGCTTCACTAGCAGAAGTGCGTGCCGGGCTGGGGCGGCTTCCTGAATCAGCCCAGCTCACCGTCATCAGCGGTTCGGTTCACAGTTTTTTTGGACGCTACGGACCACAAGCCGGAGACGGTCTTCCGAGCGTGACCAGAACTGCTGCCGAGCGGCAAACCATCGGTGCGTTGCGGTCATTTTTTAGATAAACGCTAAACTTAGCAGATGGCCACTTCACTACAGACACAAGCAACTGAACACGCCGAGTTGTTAGACAAGTGGTTGGAGGCGCTCCCGGATTTTGACCTGACCAGCCTCGAGCCCAGCCGTACCGCCCTAGTCAGCGTAGACGTCATCGAAGGCTTTACCCAAGAAGGCGCACTCGCCAGCCCGCGCGTCGGTGCGATTGTGCCCAACGTAGCGGCGCTCGTGGCCCACTTGGATGATCTCGGTGTGCCCGCGTCTCAGATTGCGTTTGTGCAAGATACACACCCGCAAAACGCGGAAGAGTTCACGGCGTATCCGCCGCACTGTATTGAGGGCACGGCTGAAGCCGACGCTGCTCAGGTTTTGCAAGACCTGCCGAATTGGGCGCGGTATCAGCATTTTGAAAAAAACAGCATCGCCAGCCATACGAGTGAAGGGTTTAACAGGTGGCTCGAGGCCCAAGACGTAGACACGATGATCGCGGTGGGGGACGTGACCGATCTGTGCCTCTACACGCTCGCGCTGCATTTGCAAGTCCGCACCTTCGCGCGTGGCCTGGGCCAGCGCATCGTCGTGCCCGAGTCGTGTGCTCAAACCTGGGACGCGCCCGATCATCCCGGCGACCTCTATCACCTGCTGTTTTTGTATCAGTTGGCCCGTAATGGGGTCGAAGTCGTACGCGCTTTACACTGAGTACGTTCTGCACGCACGGGAAAGCGGCGCAGCGTAAAAAGTGTGCGGTATGCACATTCTATAAACCAACCTAATCTGTAGACTTACGCAGATTGATGGTCGGGCAGAGAGCTACGACCTACGGCGGTCTGAAAGGTCTTCATGAGTTGGGAAGCTTGGGTCAGTGTCAGCGTGATCGTCTTAAATGTATTGCTGCTCATCGTGACGCGTATCGGCGCGGACATCGTGCTCGTCTCGGGGGTGACGGTGCTTTTGCTCCTTGGCATCCTGTCGCCGTCTGACGCGCTTTCAGGGTTGGCCAACGAAGGGATGGTCACCGTCGGTGTGCTTTATGTGGTCGTCGCGGGTCTGCGTGAGACAGGCGGCGTCAACTGGTTAGGACAACATCTTTTCGGGCGGCCCAAATCGCTGTCCGGTGCGCAGTTTCGGTTGATGGCTCCGATTACGGCGCTGAGCGCAGTGCTCAACAACACACCGCTGGTAGCGATGATGATTCCGGCCGTATCGGATTGGGCGAAACGCAACCGTTTGTCGGCCTCGAGGCTGATGATTCCGCTGTCTTACGCCGCGATTTTGGGCGGGACGTGCTCACTCATCGGGACGAGCACCAATTTGGTGGTCAACGGGTTACTTATTGAACAAACTCAGGTTCGCTTTAACTTGTTTGACATCGCCTGGGTCGGGGTACCGTGTGCGCTCGTCGGTATCGCCTTTATCGTCTTGGTCGGGCGCTGGCTCCTCCCCGACCGGAACTCGGTCATGAGTCAGCAGGGTGACCCGCGCGAATACACTCTCGAGATGCTCGTTGAAAAGGGCGGTCCGCTCGTCGGCAAGAGCATCGAAGAGGCGGGGCTCCGCAGCCTGCCGCAGCTTTACCTGGGCGAGATCGAACGTGGTGACCGCGTCTTTCCCGCCGTCGGCCCTGAAGAGGTGTTGCAAGGCGGCGACCGGCTGGTGTTTGTGGGCGTCGTTGAATCGGTCGTTGACCTTAACAAGATTCGGGGGCTGATGCCCGCACCCGAGCAGGTGAGCAAACTCACGACGCCGCGTTCGCAGCGCTCGCTTATTGAAGCGGTGGTCTCGAACAGTTCACCTTTGGTCAACAAAAGTGTGCGAGCCGGAGGCTTCCGCACAATCTACAACGCGGTCATTATCGCCGTGGCCCGAAACGGCGAGCGTATCAATCAAAAGATCGGCGATATCGTCTTGCAAGTCGGCGATACGCTGCTCCTCGAGGCTCCCCCAAGCTTTGCCCGGACGCACCGCAATTCTCGAGATTTTCTCTTAGTCAGTCAGGTAGCGAACTCCACGCCACCCAAACACGAACGCTCCGTCGTCGCCTTTTCAATCCTGATCGGGATGATCTTACTCGTGACCTTGAACGTCTTAAGCATGTTGCAAGCGTCTCTACTCGCGGCCGGACTGATGCTCCTGACCCGCTGCATCTCCGGCGCGGCGGCGCGGCGCAGCGTGGACTGGCAGGTTTTAATCGTGATCGCGTCGTCGTTTGGACTCGGCAAGGCGCTCGAGGTCACCGGCGCAGCCGAGGTTATCGCCGGGAACTTGGTCCGCGTGGCTGGCGGTAACGCCTACTTGAGCCTGATTATTATCTACTTTGTCACCATGCTCTTTACCGAGATGATTACCAACAACGGCGCAGCCGTCTTGATGTTTCCTATCGCTTTAGCTACTGCCAACGGCTTAGACGCCAACTTTGCCACCTTTGCCATTGCCATTATGATGGCGGCCTCGGCAAGCTTTTCAACGCCGATCGGTTACCAGACCAACCTGATGGTTTACGGTCCCGGCGGCTACCGTTTTACCGACTATTTTCGTATCGGCATCCCGATGAACCTGCTGATGGCGACGATTACCTTGCTGATTGCGCCTCTAGTTTGGCCGCTCTAAGCTTTAACCTGCAAAACGGCGTGAGCTGTTCGGCAGCTCACGCTTCGCTTTTTGTGGTCTCTTTTTTGCCGCCCTCGCTGTGCATCTGGGCACGCTGCTCTTTGGTATACAAAAACCCTTCAAATACGTCGTCTAACCACGAGGTCAAAACGAGGTTGAGTAAAAGCGTGACTAAGATGGACTCGAGGATCAGCTTGAGCCACAAAACAAGCGCACCTTGCGAGTTGATAATCGGCCAGCTTTCCGGCAAGAACTGTTTGCTAATAAAGTCAAACCCATACGACAAGATGAGGAGCGGCGGGAAAAGACCGAGCCACTGAACGATCATAAGTTTCCAAGTTGGGGGTGAAGGTCCTTTTTTTGGGTCACTCATTTTTTATCTTGGCGTCTACATGACACACGAGCCCCCAAATGGTTCACCACGCCTCACACCCTTTTGCCTGGTTAGGCAATCAGTCAAACAATCCGACTGTCTCTAAAACAACTTAACTCACTCGGGTTAACCCTCAGTTAAAAACTGACGACCACTTTCGGCTAAAGTAGCCGAACTGTGATTGAAACTATGTTTGAAAAGGCTGGGTTCTAGACCGGGCTCAGTAATACACGCTGATTTTCCCATTCGTCAGTTCAATGCGTTCTTGGCTACTCGCTAGCACCCCGCCTGAGAGCGACGCGCCGATATAGTAAGACGGTTGGGCAATGAGGTCGGCGAGGGTGCCGCTGTAGTCCGGCCCGCCGATCAGCACCTCTTGCGAGACGCCGGGAGTCAGGGTAAGCGGCCCTGAGAGCTGCAAATCGGCGACAGAGGGTACCACACAAGGTATAGAAGGTAGGAGTGACGGGGGCGGTGTGGTGCGACCATAAACCGTTACGGTTGCGTTACCCACTCCCACCGACGTATAGGTTGCCGTAGCCCGGTAGTCCGCGCCGCTAAAATTGGCCGGAGCCCCTTCGGTAATTGGCGCGGGTGTATAGCAGATCAGTCCCTGGCTGCTGTTACCGGGGATTTTTACGTCAGGCACGCTGATGCTGATGGGGGCGAACGAGCAACTAGCCAAAAGTAAAAGTGTACTACCTATAAAAAGCTGTTTCATCTTTCTATAGTAAGGCCCCTCAGCCGGACGAACGGCTGGGGGGCGCACACTGCCTTGTAGTTGAACGGTTAGAGTTGCGCTGAAGGCGACACCGAATCGTCGGGCGTCGGCGGGATAAAAGTACCTTGGGCGTTTTCTGCTAAGAGCATCAGCTTGACAACTTCGCTGAAATCTCTGACCGGCGTCACGGTTAGGTCTTCTAAGATTGCGTCGGGTACGTCTTCTAAGTTCGCTTCGTTCGCTTCGGGGATGATGACGTGTTTGATCCCGGCCTGATGCGCGGCCAAAAGTTTCTCTTTCACGCCGCCAATCGGTAAAACGCGTCCGCGCAAGGTGATCTCGCCGGTCATCGCTACGTCGCCCCTTGCGGGTCGTCCGGTCAGCGCTGAGACGACTGCTGTTGCCATTGCAATCCCGGCACTCGGGCCGTCTTTCGGCGTCGCCCCTTCTAAAACGTGGACGTGCAGGTCCCGTTTTTCGTGAAAGTCGGTGGGGATGTCGAAGTCTGCGGCGTGGGCGCGTAAGTAGGCGATCCCGGCTTGCGCGGACTCTTTCATCACGTCGCCGAGTTGCCCGGTGAGCGTAACTTTACCTTTGCCCGGCGTACTGAGGGCCTCAATGTCGAGCGTGACGCCGCCGACCGGCGTATACGCGAGGCCGTGAGCGACGCCGATCTGCGGTTCACGTTCGGCGCGTTCGTCGCGGAAAGGCGGAACCCCCAAGAGGCTGCGAACCGAGCCTTCGTCGAGCGTGCGTACACCCTCCCAAGGGGTGCTGAGGTACTCTTTGGCTGACTTCCGCGCGAGCTTAGCGAGCGTCCGGTCGAGGTTACGAACCCCGGCTTCGCGGGTGTACTCGGTGATGGTACGGCGCACAGCATCATCAGTCAGCTTGAGTTTGCCGTCTAACCCGTGCGCTTTGAGCTGACGTGGGACGCGGTAGCGTTTAGCGATCTCGAGCTTTTCGTCAAGCGTATACCCCGGAATCTGAATGACTTCCATCCGGTCTAAGAGCGGCCGCGGAATCGTCGCGAGCGAGTTCGCTGTGGTAATAAACATGACTTTCGAGAGGTCGTAAGGAATCTCCAAGTAGTGGTCGGCAAAGGTGTTGTTCTGCTCGGGGTCTAAGACTTCTAAAAGCGCCGATGACGGGTCGCCGCGAAAGTCAGCCGTCATTTTGTCGATCTCGTCTAACAAAAAGACCGGGTTGACCTTACCGGCTGTTTTCATCCCTTGGATGATGCGGCCCGGCAGCGAGCCGATATAGGTGCGGCGGTGACCCCGGATTTCGGCTTCGTCACGGACGCCGCCTAAGCTCATCCGAACAAACGCACGGTTGAGGCTACCGGCGATAGATTTACCGAGGCTCGTTTTACCGACGCCGGGAGGCCCGACGAGACATAAGATCGGCGCACGGTACTCGGTGCCTTCGATGTCTTTAGTCAGTTGCCGCACCGCTAAAAACTCCAAAATGCGCGCTTTGGGTTCTTCTAACGCATAGTGGTCGTCGTTTAAGATTTTTTCGGTATGGGCGATATCTAAGTGCTCTTCGTCCATCTCCGACCACGGCAGGTCTAACAGCGTGTCGAGGTAAGTGCGGACAACCGTCGCTTCAGGTGAGCCACCGGGCATCTTTTCCAAGCGTTCGATCTCTTTAAGTGCCCGCTTTTCCGCCTCCTCGGGCATCTTTTTATCCGCGACGCGCTGTTTGAGGTCTTCAATTTCAGAGAGCGTCTCTTCGCCGCCGCCAAGCTCTTTTTGGATCGCTTTCATCTGCTCGCGCAAGTAGTATTCGCGCTGATTAGCGTCCATCTGCTGTTTGACCCTCGCCGAAATCTGTTTTTCGGTATCGAAACGGTCGAGGTCGCGTGATAACAGGCCGTAAACGAGTTCCAAGCGTTTGCTGGCGTCGGCCTCTTCTAAGATGTTCTGCTTGTCCATGACCTCCCACGTGCTGTACTTGGCGGTCAGGTCGGCTAGTGCGCCGGGCTCTTTTAAGCTGCGGAGGTTTTCTAAGTGAAACGAATCGAGACGTAAGTTTTTGTTTTGCTGCGCGTAGTCGCCAAACGCCGACTTGACCTGCTCGACGAGGGCGCGGGTCCGGGCTTCATCGGTGCTGGTCGTTTCGGGGAGCGTTTCAACTTGGGCACGGAGCGTCGCGCCGGGGACGAAGTTGGTGACGCGGGCACGTTCTTTACCTTCGACCAAAACTTGCAGGGTGTCGTCGGGGAGGCGGATAACTTGTTTGATGATGCCCAAGGTACCGACCGCAAATAGGTCGTCGCCGGTCGGGTCGTCAACTCTCGGTTCGCGCTGCGCTAACAGCAGCACGCGGTTGTCTGAAGCTTGAGCTTCCTCGAGGGCGCGTTTTGACTTGGGGCGGCCGACGTCAACGTTTTCTAAGGTGCGCGGCAACACCACCACGGTTCGTAAAGCGATTACTGGTAATTCCCATTCCATAAATCTAAGTAAACAGCACCGGGGCGCGTTTTACCGTAAGGTGGCTGACGCGAATTTATACCGACCAGTTGAGTTTTGGGAGCCGTTATGGGGCCGTACCCGGCGGCAACGCTCGCAGCTTTGGGTATGCTTAAAAGCATGAAACGAGCACTGATTATCGGCGCGAGCGGCGGCATCGGGACGGCCCTGGTGGAGGCGTTAACAGACTATGAGCCAACATATGAGCTGACGCTGGTGGGCCGCGACGCCCGCAGCCTGCAAGGGCTCAGCGGCCAAGCGGTGCCGACCGATGTGACGAGCGAACTCGAGGTCGAAGCCCTGTTCGCCGACCTGCCGCTCCAAGACCTGATCGTCTACGCAGCGGGTGATGTTCAGCCCGAACCTTTGGCTACTACCTCGGCTGACACCTGGACCCGAGTACTGGATGCCAACCTGACCGGGCTTTTTTACGTCCTTAAATACGCTGACGCCAAGCTCAACCAGGACGCCCGTATCTTTGTGCTGGGTGCCCGCCCCGAGCTCGTCACCTTTCGCGGCTTTGGAGCCTACGCAGCAGCTAAAGGGGGCGTTGCGGCGCTTGTGAAGGTGGCGGCGCAAGAGTACAAACGCAAGGCGTCTTTGACGCTGGTGCTGCCTAAAGCTGTCAACACAGGGTTCTGGGAAAATGTCGGGAAACCGCCGAAAGATGCGCTCGAGCCCCGCGCGGTTGCCGAAGCTATTGTCAAAAGCCTTGCGAGGGAGCCTGAAGACGAACTGCGCGTAGGTTAAAGTCGCCTGCAGTTTAACGGGTACTTGAATCCAACTACCCTGAGCGTAAGCCGCTCATCGTTAGGACTGTTTACGGTTACGCCGCTTGCGAGCAGCGGAAACACTTTGGGGCCAAGCAGCCGCGCCGTTACGTTTAACGACCGCCTTTTAACGACTACGGTCGAGTGTCTATCCCTCTAACTTTTGTCGCTGTACGATAGGTGTTTATGAAAGCCGCTGTTTTGCGCACGTTTGGTGAACCCCTCGAGCTCACCGCCGTCCCCGACCCGGTAGCACCCACAGGCGGCGTCGTGATCAGGGTCGAAGCGACCGGGGTCTGCCGGAGCGATTGGCATGCGTGGAGGGGGCACGACCCGGCGGTTACGCTGCCGCACATTCCCGGGCACGAACTCGCCGGGACTATTGCCGAACTTGGTCAGGGCGTCACAGGTTGGCAAATCGGCGAGCGCGTCACCGTACCGTTTTGTTGCGGCTGCGGCCACTGTAATATGTGCGCCGAGGGCTCGACACATCTGTGTGACAACGAGTATCAACCGGGTTTCTCCGGATGGGGCTCATTTGCCGAGTACGTTGCGCTACCTTACGCCGCGACTAACCTGGTCAGGCTTCCTGAAACGCTCGGGTTTGTTGAAGCGGCGAGTTTAGGCTGCCGCTTTATGACGGCGTTTCACGCATTGACCGCCCAGGGACGCGTAACGGCGGGGCAGTGGGTGGCGGTTCATGGCTGTGGTGGCGTCGGTCTCTCAGCCGTGATGATCGCTGCGGCGCTCGGTGGCCGAGTTATCGCGGTAGATATTGACGCGGAAAAACTGACGGCGGCCCGCGCGTTGGGCGCTGAATATGTCATCTTGTCAAAAGGCCCGGTGAAGGAAATTACCGAGCTGACCGGGGGCGGCGCACACGTCTCGCTCGACGCGCTCGGGAGCGCCGCAACCTGTGGTAACTCGGTACGGTGTCTGCGTAAAAAGGGGCGACATGTTCAGGTCGGCCTGCTGATCGGCGAAGGAAAACCGGTGCCGCTCCCCTTCGGTGAGGTCATTTCCAAAGAGCTCGAGGTTGTCGGTAGCCACGGGATGCCCGCACGCAGCTATCCGGCACTCCTAGAGCTGATTACCGCCGGTGTGCTGAGCCCGCAAAAACTGATCGCCAAAACCATTCCCCTAGCCGAAGCTGGGGCAGAGCTCGAGGCGATGGGGTCGTTTGCGCAGCGCGGCGTTACGGTCATTGATCAAATGGCCTGACGCCCTAGCTATTCCGTGCTTTCCGCTATTTTGTGCCGATAAACCTCGGCTAAATCAATTTGGAAATAGTTGGCGAGTGCAAAGGCGTTGTTGAGTAAATGGGTCATCTCTTCCGCTAATCGGGCCACACTGGGCTCTTTCTGCCACTGTGATTTGCTTCCTACCCGTTCTAAAAGCGCGACTTCAGTGGCCACCTCGCCAAGTTCTTCGGTGAGCGCCAACATAATCTCAGTTCCAGAGCGGTAGGGCGTCTCGAACTCTGCGACGCCACGTTTGGCTGCTTTTTGCAAGTCGGTTATGTTCATCTGCCTCTCCAACTCTATGGTTTTGTAAGGCTTTGTTGCATGAATCTCGGAATCAAAAGTAAGTCTCTGAAACGAGGACGGAAAATCGTCAGAAAGTAGCTTTCCATCATTGAGGTGAAAAATACTCGCAAACGATTTATTAAGTAAAAGCATGCTGAGACCTTCTGATTCTAATTTGTGCAACAACGCCGTTTTGTAAAGCAATAGACGAGACCAGCTGTTTTAGGAGGGCGTCTCGAGTAAGGACTAAGCACGGTGCCAAAATTTGGTCTAACGACCTCCCTTGTAGGCGTATAGTAAACCTATGCCAGACACGATAGATTTGCGTTCCGACACCGTAACCCGCCCAACTCCCGCGATGCGCCGCGCGATGGCCCAAGCGAGCGTCGGCGACGACGTCTACGCCGAAGACCCGACGGTCAACCGCCTTCAAGAGGTGTTGGCAGAACGAGCCGACTTTGAAGCCGCTCTTCTGATGCCGAGCGGCACCATGAGCAATCAGGTGGCGATTGCCGTTCACACCACGCGCGGCGCTGAAGTCATCATCCCCGAAGGCGCACACGTCTACGAATACGAACTCGGGAGCATGGCGGTCATCAGCGGCGTTTTGCCGCGCACAGTACCTGCGCCGCTCGGCGTACCGGAAGTTGCGGACATCCGGGCAGCTGTCCACCGCAGCATTCATCAAGCTCCGACCGGCCTGATTGTGCTAGAGAACACGCATAACAAGGCGGGCGGAACGGTCGTTCCCTTAGCACGCCTTGCAGAAGTGAGTCAACTTGCCCGTGACGAAGGCTTACCGCTGCACTTAGACGGGGCTAGGGGCTTTAACGCGGTCGCTGCGCTAGGAACCACGCTTGCCGAGCTGTGCGCACCGTTTGATTCGGTATCGCTCTGCCTCTCCAAAGGGCTAGCTGCGCCTGTCGGAACAGTCCTATTAGGCTCACGTGCGTTCATCAAGGAGGCGCACCGTTACCGCAAGATGTTGGGTGGTGGGATGCGCCAAGCCGGGGTGATTGCAGCGGCAGGACTTGTCGCGGTAGAGGAGATGTCCGGGCGACTGCACGAAGACCACGCCCGGGCGCGGCGACTCGCTGAAGGGCTCTTAGAGCTGCCCGGGGTCAGCGTTGACCTCGAGTCGGTCCAGACCAACATGGTCTATGTGCGCGTGCCGGACGCCGCGCGTTTTGCTGAGCAGTTAGCGTCGTTGGGGGTTCGTGCCGGGGCACTTGGGCCGGAAACGGTGAGGTTCGTCACGCACTACGAAATTTCCGATGACGACATCTCCCGTGTACTTGGGGCAGCTGAACAGGTTTTAGACACCGTTTCTGCCTGAGCTCTACCGTATAAGCTAAAAGGTATGAAAGCCTATCTACTTAGTGGCAACGCCGGACACAGCCTTAGCCCGGTGATGCACAGCGCGGCTTTTCGGGCACTGGGGCTTGACGTTCACTACGAAGCCCTGAGCGTGACCGAAGCTGAACTGCCCAGCGTCGCCCAGCGGCTCCGCGAGAGTGACGTTTACGGCGCAAACGTCACGATTCCGCACAAACTCGCTGTCATCCCCCTGCTTGACGCGTTGACCCCCGAGGCGGAGGCCGTCGGCGCGGTCAACACTATTTTGAACCATAATGGTACCCTGACCGGCCACAACACCGATATGGGCGGGTTTGCCCACGCGCTTACAGAAGGCGGCTTTGACGCCGAAGGCCGCGACGTGGTGATGCTCGGGGCAGGCGGCGCAGCGAGAGCCGTTGGGCTCGCCCTGTTACGGGCCGGAGCGACCTTGGGCGTGGCTAACCGCACCTCGGCCAGAGCCGAGGCTTTGGAACGCGACCTCGAGCGTTTCGGTGACGTGGCGGCGATTCGGCCCGAAGACCTCGACCGGGCCGTTTTACGTGCGTCTCTCGTAGTTAATACCACCTCGGTCGGTCACGACACCTACGCGCCGGACAGCTCGCCCTTACCGCTCGGCATTTTGCCCCGTGAGATGGTGGTAGATATTATCTACCGCCCGGCCCAGACGCCGCTCCTACGCGCAGCGTCTAAAGCAGGCTTAAAAACCCAAAACGGACTGCCGATGCTCGTCTATCAAGGGGCGGAGGCGCTCACGGCCTGGACGGGTCAGGAAGCACCGACTGAGGCGATGTTTAAGGCGCTTAGAGAGGCACTCGGGTAACTCATTCTATTAAGCGAGGCTGAATACTGGTGCTCTCACAATGACCTTTTACAAACCGAAAGCCGATGCCGACGTGCAGCTGCTTGCAGAGATGAATCGGCAACTTATCCAAGACGAAGGCCACCGCAATCCGATGACGCTTGGCGAACTCTATCAGCGAATGCGCGGGTGGTTAGCTGAAGACTACCAAGCTCTAATGATTCAGGATGACGTAAGCACAGTTGGCTACGTCCTTTTTCGCCAAGAAACTGACTTCCTTTACATCCGTCATTTTTTTATCGTGCAGGCGTTTCGCCGTAAAGGGTTGGGAAAGCTGGCAATCCAGAAGCTTAAAGAAGATGTTTGGAGCAGCAATAGACGTTTGCGCCTCGAGGTCCTCGTCAGTAATTCCCGTGGCACTGCCTTTTGGCAGTCAGTTGGCTTTGGCAGTTACAGTCTTATGATGGAATACAATGACGCTTAGGCTCAGGACTCATTAACTGAGATAGAAGATAACGGTTGCGGCGATGCAGATGGCGGAGAAGAAGGTGTGGGCGCAGCTATCGTAGCGCATGGCGATGCGCCTCCAGTCCTTAAGTTTAGCGAACATGTTCTCGATTTTGTGACGTTTTTTGTAGAGGTTGGCGTCATAAGCGGTGAAGGCGTTACGATTGTTCTTCGGCGGTATGCAAGGCGTTATGCCTTTGGCTTTCAGGGCGCTTCTAAACCAGTCGGCGTCGTAGCCTCGATCGGCAATCATCTCTTTGGCTTTGGGCAAGACGTCAAGCAAACGGGCTGCGCCTTTATAATCGCTTGTCTGCCCTTCGGTCAGCAGCAACGCCACCAGCTTGCCCTCACCATCACATACCGCATGAAGCTTGGAGTTCAGGCCGCCTTTTGTACGTCCGATACCGCGAGGAACAGCCCTTTTTTTAACAGGCTTGCGGCCGTGCGGTGGGCTTTCAGATGCGTGGCGTCGATCATCAGCCGCTCGGACTCGCTACTTTTGGCCAGTTCCTCGAATATCCGGTTGAACACACCTAGACGGCTCCAGCGAACAAAACGGTTATATAGCGTCTTGTACGGGCCATATGCACGTGGTGCGTCTTTCCACTGCAGACCGTTACGAAGAACATAAATGATGCCACTTACCACCCACCAGTCATCCACCCGTGCAATCCCGTGTGAACGTGGAAAATACGGCTTGATGCGCTCAAGCTGCGGCTCTGTCAGTAAAAAAGGTGTGCTCATAGCAATCCCTCTTACCATAGAATATACGGGCAATTTCTCTGAAGCTGATTGATGAGTCCTGAACCTAAGTTGGGGTAAGAGGCCAAATCGCGCGATGCCGGTAACCCCGGTTTATAACTCTCGGTCGTGACCCCTAAAAATGCCAACGTCTCTCTGACCTCACCGGCAACCCTGTCTACGCTGCCCGAAAACGCCACCAGTATTCCGGGGCAGTCGGCAAACTACCCCTGAAAAGGGGTCAATGCACGGTTTAGCCGCTTCCCTTAGTCATGTTCTTCGGGTCGCGCAGCTCAGGTAAAAAGCGGTGACATCTGCTGCTTGTTTACGACGGCTTGCATCTGTGCGTCAGTGGGCCTAGTAGCAAAACGGCTGGCGGCGTCTAGCACCTTCGGCAAGAGCTGGACGTCGCCTACTGTATTGAGGAAAAACCCATCCCGGCCGAGAACCCAGTGAACGGTAGTATCGATGTCAGCTTGGTCTTCTAATGGTTCGTACCAGGTCGCACGGGTCTGCGTTTTATTGCCCCACGGTGCCCGGGTCACGGCCTTGATGGTCTGCACCGCCACATTCCGCTCCTGGCACAACGCGATGAGGGCTTCAAAATCGGCAGCGTACTGCGGGTTTTGCATCATCACGTAGCTGTAGGGTAAAAGCACCGAATCGAAATCGAAACGCTCCAAACTCGCCCGGTGCCGCGCAGCGACCTCGACGCCGTGACCGGTAACGCCGATAAACCGGACCAACCCTTCGTCCCGCGCCTGAATGCACGCCCCTAGCGCACCCCCAGGGCTGAGCGCCGTTTCCCACTCAGCCGGGTCAACGAGGTTATGAAGCTGAATCAGATCAACTTGCTCAACTTGGAGGCGCTCGAGCGAGCGTCTAATCTGGTCATAAGCTGCTTTATGTGTACGCTCACCCGTTTTCGTTGCCAGAAATACTTTTTTACGGTGCTGCTTTAACCAGGGAGCCAAGCGCAGCTCGGCGTCACCATAAGATGCGGCGACGTCAATATGGTTGAGGTCGTACTGTGAAAAGAGGTCCATCGTCCTGTCGGCTTCAGCTTGCGTTACCTGACTTAATGCGGCAGCCCCAAAAATCGTGCGACTGCTTTCGTGTCCGGTAGGGCCAAAAACGTGCGTTGGAATCATCTATGTCACCTTTCTGAACTGAGCATAATGCTAAATCAAGCGTAACGCAGCGTAAGCCTCGGAACAAGTCTGGCTACGCATATTTTGATTTGGGCTCACCGTAAGGATAGCAGCTATCCCGTTAGAGCGTCCATATGACCCTGTTTAGCCTTTGAGCTTCGATCATAAGGTTGTGAGACGATGCGCCGGATACTTGCCCGCTCAACTAACCTGAAAAACTTTTGGCACTAGGCACATAAATACAAAAAAGCGGCAAGGCTTAAAACCCTACTGCTTCTACTCTTGCTGTCCCTCACGCTATTCTTTTGGTCGGGATGACATGATTTGAACATGCAACCACTTGACCCCCAGGCAAAACGCTGCCTTCACAGTAGGATATACTTAGCTCCAAACGGCTGTTCTGGACGCAACGATTGCCACGGCCTAATCCGATCTGTAACAGTTTTTCACGAGGCCGTTGTGGTCAAAAATTTGTCGTGCGTAGCGCCCAAATGCGACCTGTTTTGCATAGTAGTGGGCTCGAGCGAAACCCCAAATAACCTTATAATTAGGCGGTCGTGACCCCGCTACGCGAGGTGCTGCAGAGCGACGTCGTAGCCAATGGGGTTGGAGTAGTGCTCGTCAACGCTAGCACTGAGCGAATGGCCAAGCTCTAAGGTAGAGCACGCACCCAACCTGCTTGTCTTAACGAATTATTCGTAAGACAAGCGGGTTGAAACCACTACGCGAGGCGTCTGCTAAAACCTCTTAGCAGACGGTTGGGGCGTCATCCACACCTACTTGCATTTGCCCTGATTTACGTGTTAAATTCTCCTTCTGCTCTTTGGTCTTTACCGTAAATTTCCAGTCCACCTCCAAAGTCTTACAAGTTCGACCGTTCTGTAACCTGACGCCTCTAGTCAAAGGAGAAACTCGCTGTGAGGCTGTTTTGGGAGATCGTTCGCCGTGCCTTTCGCCGCCACCTCACCTACCGTACCGCCGCGTTAGCTGGCCTCATCACCAATATTTTCTTCGGCTTGGTACGCGCGGCTGTTCTCATGGCGCTTTACGGTGACCGCGAGGTCGTTGCCGGGCTCGACGTGCAAAGCGTGATTACCTATACCGGGCTGACGCAAGCTGTCATCGTTTACTTGAGCATTTTCGGCTGGTTCGATCTGATGAACGCGGTGCATCAAGGCGAAATTACTGCTGATCTCCTTAAACCCATGCGCCTCTTTTCATTCTGGTTAGCGCAAGACTTGGGCCGGGCACTGGTCGGGCTCGTATTACGGGGGTTCACCATTATGCTCGTCTACGCGCTAATTTTTGACATCATCTATCCGGTCGGGGTGGCGCAGTGGGCAGCACTCGGGGTCTCGCTGGGTCTGAGTTGGCTGCTCTCTTTCGCCTACCGCTTTTTGGTCAATCTCACAGCGTTCTGGTCACCGGACGCAAGGGGCATCGGGCGCTTCGCTTTCGTTATCGTGATGTTTCTTTCGGGGTTTTTGATGCCGCTGCGATTCTTTCCCGACTGGGTACAGCGACTAGCGTACCTGACCCCGTTTCCGCACATGCTCAATACAGTCGTCGAGGTCTATCTTGGAACGCTGACGGGACCTGCCCTTGTGCAGGCATTGGCGGCGCAAGCGCTTTGGGCGGTCGGCTTAGTTGCGCTCTGCCAAATTGTCTTAGTCAGAGCAACACGTCGGCTTGTTATTTTGGGAGGCTAAGTGCGCCACACGTTAGGGAGTTATCGGCGTCTGTTAGGCGCACAACTCCGCAGTCAACTGCAGTATCGCACCTCGTTTATTCTCGATGTGCTGGCGACGATGCTGGTGACGCTGACCGAGTTCGGTGCTATTGCACTGGTATTTGGACGGTTTGGCGAGCTTGACGGTTGGACGCTCGGCGAAGTGGCGTTTTTATACGGCTTGGTCGAGCTGTCGTTTGGGCTGATGGATATGGTTTTTGCAGGTTTCGACCCTTCACGTTTCGGCCAAGAGGTGCGTAAGGGGACGTTCGACCGCCTGCTTTTGCGGCCCCTCCCGTTGACCTGGCAGGTGCTCGGTTCCGACCTGACCTTGAGGCGAGTTGGACGCGTTGCGCTAGGCGTCGGTATCTTTGCGCTCGCGCTCAACCTCAACCCGCTGGTTTGGACGGCTGCCAAGCTTTTCTACCTGCCCTTCGTCGTCCTCGGCATGGTGCTCTTTTTCGGTGGGCTCTTCATCATCGGTTCGACCGTAACGTTTTGGACGGTGGAGTCGTTTGAAGCGATGAACATCCTGACTTGCGGCGGCAGCTACCTCATTTCGTACCCGATGAGCATCTATCAGACGTGGCTCAGACGCATCTTCACCTTCGTGATTCCAGCTATCTTTTTGAACTACTACCCGGCGCTTTATTTCCTAAACAAACCCGACCCTTTAGGGTTTCCTACCTTCGCCCCATTTATCGCGCCGCTGGCGGGGGGCGCGGTGTTCGCTGCTGCGCTCGCATTTTGGCGCTTCGGCCTTAAGCACTACCACAGCACCGGGAGCTAAGCATGATTGAGGTTCAAGATTTGAGCAAACACTTTCGGGTACGCAAACGCCATGAAGGGCGGTTTGCTACGCTGCGTGACTTTACGACGCGTGAAACGCGCACAATCAAAGCTGTTGATGAGGTCAGCTTTGGGGTTGCTCGAGGCGAGGTCGTCGGCTACTTAGGCCCGAATGGAGCGGGCAAATCAACGACGATCAAGATGCTGACCGGCTTGCTCGTGCCCTCGAGCGGTCACGTAACAGTCAACGGCTTGACGCCTTGGCAGTCGCGGCGCACCTACGTTGCACGAATCGGTGCAGTCTTCGGTCAGCGCACGACGCTTTGGTGGGACTTGCCGGTCATTGAGTCGTTAGAACTGCTCCGCTATATCTACCGGGTTCCCGAAAGGATTTTCAAACAAAACCTACAAGAGTTTGAAGGGATGCTCGAGCTGCGTGAGTTTTTGTCTACGCCGGTACGGGCACTTTCACTCGGTCAGCGGATGCGCGCCGACCTCTGCGCCGCACTGCTCCATAATCCCGACCTACTATTTTTAGACGAACCGACTATCGGCCTCGACGTTGTAGCGAAAGAACGTATTCGGCAGTTCGTTCGGCACATCAACGAGGTTAGAGCGACGACGGTGCTCTTGACGACACATGACCTCGCCGACGTTCAAAAGCTCTGTCCGCGCGTGCTCATTATTGACCACGGCAAGCTGCTTTATGACGGCACACTCAGCGTTTTGCAAGCGCGTTTTGGGGGCAAGTGGCAGCTCGAGGTGGATTTTGCCGAAGCCTATCCCGATGTCTCCGTTGATGGGGCAAAGCTCTTACACTTCACTGACCTTCGCGCGGTCTATGCGTTTGACCGACAAGTTTTAAGTGCTTCTGACTTGATCGGTCGGCTTTCTGCACACTTTAGCCTTCGTGACATCACGGTTCGTGAGCCTGACGCTGAAACGACGATTAGGCGTATCTACGAAGAAAAGTTGTTGATACAAAGCTGATCTCAGTATGAGGATGAAGCTTATCGCCGCCCTCAAACGGTTGTCGAGGTTGCTAAAGCAGTCATAACCTAGCCCTACGCCGTCCCTAAGCTGAACTTCTGAGCTTGAAATGGTAAACATCTCATACAGAGTCACTCGTGCGGGGTCATCGTCGCCGGTTGACGACCCGGGTGACCCCGAACCGATTGTTGATCCGGTACCACCGGGCGGACCGGGGTAGCGCCATTTTACAAAGAAAACTGTGTGGCCTGACTTGCCACGATCAGCCAGGTGACGAAAAGTGCGTTGATCAGTGCTCCCGGATAGACGAGTCCGGTTCGACTAAAGAAGTAGGTTGAAATGAGGGCGATAAGTGGCAAGACGATAATGAACTGGTGCGCGACAATCGTAAGTAGCGGCTCCCCGAGTGGTAACGGTGCGCCTAAAAAGAGCGGAACATACTGGATAACCAGGAGCAGGGCGATACCCGCAACGAGGATGAGGGCGTTGCGCCACATGATCCGGCCGCTACGAACCTCGTCACCCGGCCTTCTAAGCTGACCGTTAAGCGCAACCCCGAGCATGACAAAAAACAGCGTAAACGGCAGCAGGTAGCTTAAGAAGATGCGCAGCTGCAGGGCGCTCATCAGCTTGAGCGCCACGACCCAAAAGCGGAAATCGGTCTTAAAAAGCCCTTCGCACACCGCTAGCAGCGTATAGGCACCGGCAACGACCACTACCGCAAAAAGAAGCGATTTGCCGAAAAGCGCGAACGTCCGACCGTTTTGGGCACGCAACCCATACGTGCGTGCGTTTGCACTGTGACCTCGAGCGGTCGTCAGGTGCCAAACTAAAAACAAGACCAGTGAGATGAGACTGTTGGCAAGTGCCCAAAATACGATACCTGTGGTAAGTTCTTGTGGGAACAGCGCACTCGCAGGGAACAGCTTTACACCGAGGTTTTGAAAGTAAAAGTAGGTCAGTGTGGGGATAAGCGTGGTCAGCAGGGCGGCTACCCACCAGCCTCTGCCGCTCGCCCCCTTAGCTTCCGGGATGGGTTGTTGTAACCCGGCAAACGCTGAGGTGGTGAGCAGCAAGCCGCCGAAACCGAACAAAAATAGCAGCGCTCCTACCAGGGCGACGAGCGTCCCGGTCTCTTTCCAAAACCAAACCTGATTGCTAGCAGGTAGTGAGTTGGGAGCGGTGGTCGTCTTTTGCAGCCAGTCAATCGTCGCGCCGACCCCGGCTCGGGTGATGTGATCACCGGGGTGGGTTACCGGCGGCGCGTAGAGCTGCCGCGCCGTCCCGTCTTGAACCGAGCCGTACACTTTGCCGACCTCAACCGGGGCGTCGGTTCCAAAGACGTTCTCGAGCTTCTCAGTGTCAACCACCCCGGCACCCGTAGGGCTGCCCCACATCAGCTCTGAAAACTCGTCAAAGCGGCTGAACACGAGCCCCAGATTTCTGGGGAATGTCGGCGTGCCGTCGGGGGCACCGAACGTCCCGGTTGACGAACCTGAGAGGATAATTGACTGGTACCCGTTAGGAAAGGCAGCCGCAGCGATGACCGAAGCCCAACCACCCATCGAGTGTCCCTCGAGTACCACCGCTTTAGGATTGACAAACGAAAGGGTACGCAAATAGCGGAGTCCGTCGGAACCACCAAAGCCGTTGGCAAACGCAGGGGGTTCCGAATAGCCGTGCCCGGTTTGGTCGAGCGCAAGCACAACGTAACCGCGCCGGGCGTACTCGATGGCGTAAGGCGACTGGGTTTCGTTCGAGTTGATGTAACCGTGAATAGCTAGCACTGCCGGTGCCGGGGTCTCGCCGGTAGCGTTCCCCGGAAGATACAGTTTTCCGCTCATCATGAGCCCGTCTGTACCGGCAAAACGCACGTTGCTCACTTTGATCTGTCCACCGGCGGTTTGCACCCACGAAGCGAGGAAGCTGCCGCCAAAAACCAGCGCGAGCGAGAGAATAAAAAGGGTTAGAGGGAGACGCCGGGACATAGGTGATTGCATAGGAGTTCCTTTTCAACCGAAGTTCGTTGCTACAATTTAACCATGTGCGGTCACTACACCCTTACGACGAAATACTTCATCAAGCACTCCGGTGTAGAGCAATGGTCGCATCACTTAAAGATTAACGTACCTTACAAGACGATGGCAAAGCTTAGTGACCGGACGTTGATGATTCTATCGGCAGCTGATGATGAAAGGTGGCTCGAGCCCACGTTGAACCAAGTCGAAGCGGTTAAAGCCCCGCTGCAACCTTTTACGGGGAAGACGCGCGTGTATCCAGTTTTAAGCGCCGTTAACAGCCCTAAAAACAACGCTCCAGACCTCATTGCTGCTACCTGAGCCTGCTACCGTGCGCAAAATCATCCACCTCGACATGGACTGCTTTTACGCAGCCGTCGAAGTGCGCGACAACCCTGCCTTACGCGGCGTACCTGTCGCTGTCGCGTGGAGGGGACCCCGCGGGGTGATCTTAACCGCCAACTACGAAGCGCGGGCCTTCGGCGTTCATTCAGCCCTGGCAACAAGGACGGCGCTCAGGCGGTGTCCTGGACTTGTCCTGGCCACACCCCGGATGGACGTTTACAAAGAGGTTTCACAGGTTATCCGGGGGGTATTTTACCGCTACACCGACCTCGTTGAGCCGCTATCACTCGACGAAGCGTATCTCGATGTCACAGCGCCCAAAAGAGGACCGCCCTCGGCAACTCGGCTTGCCGAACAGCTTAAACGCGACCTTGAAGCCGCGACGGGGCTTACAGCGTCAGCGGGCGTGTCGTACAACAAGTTCTTAGCTAAGCTCGCCTCGGGAACGAACAAACCCGCTGGGCTCACCGTGATCCTGCCCGAGCAGGCTCAGCGTGTGCTCGAGGCCCTCCCGATAGAAGCGTTTCATGGGATTGGCCCGGTGACCGCCAAACGTTTTAACGAACTAGCTGTCTACACTGGAGCCGATCTCAAAGCACAAACGCTCGCGGGTCTTAAGGGCACCTTCGGCAAAGCTGGAGAGCACTTTTACCACATCGTCCGGGGTGTTGACGAGCGCCCGGTTGTCGCTAACCGACCGTACAAGTCGGTCAGCGCGGAAACGACGTTCGAGACTGACCTCTATGACCTCGAGCCGTTGGTTGCTGAACTCGCGCCCTTAGCCAAGCAAGTTGAGGTGATACTCGAGCAGGCGGGTCTAGCGGCCAAAGCTGTAGTTGTCAAACTCAAGTACCAAGACTTCCGCACGATCACCCGCCGCACTACGCTGCCTTATCTGCTGACGAGTGGCGGCGAACTACAGCGAGAGGCGGAAAGGCTCTTGCGAGGGCTCGAGCTCGAGACCAGTATAAGGCTGCTGGGTGTGGGCGCTCAAGGGCTGGTGGTTGTGAAAGACGTTGGGGTCGTGCAGACGCTTCTATTTCCGCCATCAATCTGAGCCATAGCCTTTCTTAAGAGCGGTCAGGTAAGCACGTTCTGGAGCATCTGAAACCTTTCTCAGCTAAACATCTTGCACCTCGCGCTGACCTTAACCGTAGGTTTGCGAACGCTGCAAGGACAGTACAACACGGGCTGGACTTTACTTATGGCAGGCTCGGTGATCGCCTTGGTACCGGTTTTACTCGTGTTTATCTTTGCTCAGCGTTATTTTATTAAAGGCATTGCGATGACAGGGCTTGGCGGCCGCTGACGTGGCGCTCATTGACACGGCTTACGAAACGAAAAAGCCTTGGAGGTTTTGCACCGCTGCGTTTCGCCCCTTGGGTTCAAAGCGTCGGCACTCGCAGGTGGCTACCCACAGGTGTGGGCGAGAGACGCCCCGATTACCTCGTTAGGCGCACTTTTAACGGGCGACGCTGAGTTAATCGCGTGCGCTAGGGCTTCACTCGAGACCCTCAGCAGCAAACAGACCGACCTCGGCATGATTCACCTGAACGTCGATACGCGAACAGGCGAGGTGACCACCGAAAATGCCGGTGCGGTTGACGCGAACTTGTGGTTTATTATCGGGCACTTCTGTTATCTGAAGGCCACGGATGACGAAGTGTTCGTCCGCGCTCAGTGGTCCAAGCTAACCCAAGCCCTGCTCTGGTTACGGTATCAAGACATGAACGACTGCGGCCTGTTAGAAGTCCCTGAAGCGGGAGACTGGGCCGACCTCTATTCAGTTCGCTATAACGTGCTGTACGTCGCAGCCCTGCGGATGATGGCGCAGCTGGCTGAGCGGTTGGGTGAACGAAACGTGGGGTATCTCGAGCGAGCAAAAGACGTTGCGTACAAACTTAACCTACTTTTTTGGCTCGACCGGCCCTGGGATGGGCGGGTGTTTGGAGAGCAGCTCGAGCACCTCAAGGCGATGCGGCTCGAGTGGTTTTTGCTTTACCAGAACACGGCAACGCTCACTGAAATACCTTACTACCCTAATTGCCAGTAAGACTCAGTCGAGGTTGGAGAGAACGAGCGCGAGTAAAGAGGCGTTGAGCTTGATAAAGAAGCCCTGATTGGTGCGAGCTCTGAGCCGTTGCGTGCCCATACTCTCTAGCTGGCTGTTGAGGGTTTCAATGCTTTTGCGGTAACGCTGAAGCGCGAAGAACTCAGCGAGTGTATTTTGCTCTTTCATATTCTTACGACGTGACGGCACAAGCTTAACCCCGGTGTCTGCAACACTGTTATAGGCTTTATCAGCGTAGACACGTGCGCCTTGGGGTAAGGCGTAGCACAGCTCATGAACTGGTGTGAGGTCGTATAGCAGGCCCAAGAGGGCCGGGGCACTGCCCCCTATGCTGATGACTCGCTTCTAAAAGAGCAAAGCTTACCGGGATACCTGCAGGCGTACAGACCAGATGCAGTCGCCAGCCGAAGAATTTCTCTTTTTTAGCAGCGCAGTAGCCGCAGAACGCCTTACCCCTGACTTTTTTGCAGCGTCTAGCGCGAACCCGCTTGCACACAGGCAAAGGCACGCTATCGATGATAAACACGTCGCCTTGTGTAAACAACACAGCAAGCAAACCAAGCAACCCTTCGAACCAAGCCGCTAGAGCATGGAGTCGTCGGTTATAACGTGACACGCTTAAACGCGGCACATAACCTGAGCGGACCATGACGCACAGGGCGCGTTCCTGATGGTTCTGAAAATACTTCGCTGCCACCACCGCAACGGTCAAAACTTCCGGATCGCTAACGGTGGCAAGCGGGTGACTGTAATGCCCGAGTTCTTCCAAGGTCTCCGCAATAACGCTATATGCAGCTATGATAAAGCTGTCGTCCATGTGCCGTGCCTCCTCAAACTCATGTCCTCAAACATCAGTTTAGGAGTCACCCACATGGATGGCAACTGGTAATTACGGTCTTACTATCTGCCGTGGGTCGGATTTCGTGAATTCGGGCATACCTTCGACGGCTTCGGGAATACCCTGGCAATTTTGACCGGTGTCGCCGATGAAGCGAAAAGCCAACGCATCTTGGATTACGCCCACGCATCAGGCGCAGATCATCCCTATCCGTTCAAAGCGTTTTCGCCGCCTATCTACCCTGGTGAGCGCGATTGGCGTGAGTATTTTCGCAGTCGTCATCTGAACTTGCCGCATCAGTACCATAACGGCGGCAGCTGGCCCTTTTTGGGTGGCTTTTACGTCGTCGCTCTCGTCAAGCTCAGGCCGAAGCGCAGCTTCACCTCCTGGCTGAAGCCGTTCGGCAGGGCGTTCACGGTGAGTGGGAATTTAACGAGTGGCATCACGGGGTTACGGGCAGGCCGATAGGCTATCCGCTGCAAGCATGGTCAGTGGGACTCTATGTTTACGCTTACCGAGCTTTGCATCAGGGAGAAGCCACGTTTTTCAACCTAGGATAAGCTCATTTTCGCGTTATGGCAAAGGTGACACCGAAAAACGCACCATAGGTTTAGTGCTCTTCTACTGCCAAAGCGTCTCTCAGCGCGTCGCCCACGAAGTTAAGCGCAAGGACCACGAGCATAATCGTCAGACCCGGAAAAACCGAGTACCACCAGACGCTAAAGATGTAGGTCAGTCCGTCGTCTGAAGTCGTCCCCGACTCGGCCAACTCGGAGACAACTTCGGCAGTTGCCGGGTCAAAGGTCGTCAAGCCCTCGTAGATGTTATCTAAAATGCGCCTCGAGGCCACCGTCGTGGTGCGCTAGGCGTCGAGGCTTTCGGGGTCCGAGTCAATCGGATAGTTGAGCGTTCCCTGTGCCTGAACACCGGTGACGAGGCAGCAAACGGTACTTAGTAGTAGAACAGGTCGTTTTAACATCGTGCTCTCCTTAAAGCTGGCTTTACAGCGGTAGACCTGCACAACGCGTAATTGTGTTGTAGCACTATATCAGTAGTAAGTGCGCACAGGCTGAGTGGATAGCCTATACCGCGCGTGCTTGACACCAGTCTTTACTGTTCTAAAGTCTGCCGCGCCAAAAAGCGCATTCCTAGCTGTACGCCGCGAACATCGCCCACATCATCCCAAACAACACGCCCAGCGTCATAATGAGGACCCGAGCCGACAAAAAATTCGCCGTTCGGTGCCAGCCAAACCCGCCCTGCTTCAGCTAACTCTTTACCGGAGCGAGCGAAGAGGGTCTCATCTTCTAGTCGCACGTCAAATTTGCCCCACGGCTCGAGGGAACGATAGCGACCTGCCAAGTTTTGTTTCGCTGCTAGCGGCGCTTCGTGAGTGGGCAGCGTATAAAGCGGCGTCTCGAGCTCGAGACCAAGTACCGCATTGACGGCCGCCAACCACACCCGACTCACCGGTTTGTCTTCAAGGTTTGAGAGCACTGCAACGCCGAGGTTATGTTCAGGGACAAACCCCAGGTGGCTCGAGACACCCTTTAAGCCGCCCCCGTGCCGCACGAGCGTCACCCCGTGGTAGTTCGGCCTAATCGTTAGACCAAGGCCATAAGAAGGCTGAGGTGCGCACCAAGCGCGTGGGGTCCAGAGTTGCCGCACCTGCTCAGGTGAGATAGGTAGCTTGGAGCTGGCCGGGTTGAGCAGGAAGTTCAGGTAACGTCCGAGGTCGTGAGCTGACGCTTTCAAAAATCCTGTCGCTAAATGCGCCGGGGCCTGTTCCCACTGCGGCGAGGCGTACACTTGGTCTCGCGGGTCTTCGGCGTAAAGCGTCGTTACATTGCCTAGAGCCTCAGCAGCCGTAAGGTCAAAGGTTGAACGGGTCATCCCCAGCGGAGCTAAAATCTGCGCTTCAACAAACTGCGCGTATGGAACGCCAGAAACTGTTTCGATCACCGCACCTAAAAGTCCGTAGACGTCGTTTTGATAGCTCATCAGCTGACCGGGTAAGGCGACCGGCGGCTCGGTCTGCGCCGCTAGAAAGGCGAGAAGGTCGGCGGTGCTTTGGAGGGTCGGAACGCCTTCAGGATAAGAGCGAAGATAACGCTCACCGGGGTCGCCCAGCTGACTAGGCCGTAATGCGTAGCTGAGACCTGGTAAAGACGGTATCCCACTTGTATGCGACGCGGCGTGTAAAAGGGTTACGTCAGCTCCGTGGTCACGGCCGAGACCGGGATAACGAAAGTTAGATAGGTAGGTTCTGAGCGGCGCTTGTAGTTTAAGTCTGCCCTCGGCCTCGAGCAGAAGAAGCGCGAGCGCCGTAAACGACTTGGTAAGTGACGCGATGCCGAAGATAGTGTCGGAGGTAGCGGCTTCCCCGGCTGCTACATCACGCAAACCGAAGCCTTGGGCGAAAACGACCTCGCCACCCTGCACGATAGTCACTGCGCCACCTGGCATACCTTCGGTCTCGAAGAAAGTCTCAGCGTAGGTTTGAAACTGCGTTTTCCAGTGCATGGCAAATCCTAAATTATTTGGCCTTATGTCTCTTCGTCCTTACAGTAATACAAAATGCTTGAGGTGACGCCCCACATACCTGGCTATCGCTATCTAAGTGGTGTAGGTAGACCGCTTGACGGCCTACCCGCTGCCTCAAAAAATGCTTAGGTCTCGGCATAGAGAAGTCGTCGCAGTCCCTGTCTTCTCCCACCGGGTCGTAAGCGCGGGCCGGGCAGCGGCCTACCGAACCCTGCCCGCGTTTTGGTGTGACGGTGCTAAGTACACGACAATTTTGCGAACGAGAGTTCTCCGAGGAGAATGTTTATTGAGTAGATAAACATCTAAGGAGAACTCAGATGAAGCATACAGGATTAGTAGAGGCGTTGTTAGCGGTAAGCTTGGGCTTGCATAAGTCGAGGTTGGAATGCTTGAGCATGTTGATGCTGGGAATGGTTGAAGCGAGTACAGTCAACCTAAAGACAGTGGTAGGAACAGTACAGAGTCAGGCTCAAGAAGATTCGGTTTACCGGCGCACGCAACGCTTTTTTGCCGAGTTAGAGCTTGACGGACTGCTGTTCACCAAAGTCATGGTCAAGTTGCTGGCGAAAACGCGCTACACGCTGTGCCTGGACAGAACGAATTGGCAGTTTGGGGTGTTTGACATCAACATTTTGATGGTGGCTGTTGCAGATCAGGGCATTGCCATACCTTTGGCCTTTGTCTTGCTAGAGAGACGTGGCAACTCCAACACGCTAGAGCGCACGCAACTGTTAGAGCAGGTGTTGGAAGTTATCAAACCAGAGCAAATTGAGGTTTTACTCGCAGACAGAGAGTTTATAGGACAAAACTGGTTCACGTTCTTGAGCGACAAGAACATTCCTTTTGCTATCCGCATAAGAGAAAATAGTTTGGCAGACGAGTGGTTTCGCCTTTCTGCTTTTTCCCGCAGCTCAAGAAGGCGCAAAAGAAGTGTCTCTACCACCGTTACAAGATTTGTGGTTGCCCCCTTAGCGTGGCGGCTACTAAAAGTGCAGACGGTGGGCTTGTCATCGTCGTGAGCAACCGTCAACCCGCTTGGGCTTTGCCACCTACGCAACGCGTTGGCAGATAAAGTCTTTGTTCAAAGCTTTGAAGTCCAGCAGCTTTGGACTTGAAGACACGCACCTTAAAGACATCAACCGTATCACTACCCTCGTTGCTATCGTGAGTTTGGCTTTCCTCTGGGCGCTCAAGGTCGGTCACTAGCTCCATAAACAACGTCCTATCCGCCTCAAGTCTCATGGTCGCCGCAAAAAATCCGGTTTTCGTCTCGGCTTTGACTTTATCCGTCGTGCTATTTCTAATCTTGCTCTCGACAACAAGCCCCTACTCAGCACTTTTGGGCTTTTGTCGTGTACTTAGGTTTTACCGTTATAGTTTGCTCATGAACCTCGAGCATTAGGCCCAGTAAATCAGTGCAACAGATCAAGGTTTTAAGTTAGACATCATCTGTTGCTTAGTTCAAGTCATAGCTCCTGAATCCCAGCTTAGCGAGAGTATAGGCTTTCTTGTGCGCTCTTAATATGTGCATTTAATGGAACATTCCTCACTACCCGGACAAAAAAGAGGAAACCAGTCTGTGCGATGATTGAGGTGTGAACAAAACCGAAAGCAACGAACTGGCTTATGTATAAGCGTAACGAATTAAGCGCAAAAATCCAAGCTTACCTTGTACCCGCACTAAGTACAACCAACCTAAAGTCAAACACTAATAGCGCCTAGCAGATCAAGGGCTTTGAGTACAGTTTGTTTAAGTTCAGCTAAAGAAGCGTAGCAACGTCTAGGTAAAAGGAAACCTTTGAGCACACGCCAGAAGCCTTCTATAGGGTTAAGGTGCGGCGAATAAGGGGGCAGGTAGCGTAGATAGAGACCTTTAGCTTGCCAGGTGGCTTCAACAAAAGCGTCTGCTCAGTGGATTCTGGAAGGCGACATCAAAGCTTGCTTTGACACCATCAACCACGAATGGATGCTCAACCATTGATGTTCACCCGATAAAACGGAGACCGAGTTAAGCCTCTGATGCACAATGGAGGCGATATGAAAGAACGTAGGGTCTACACGGCGGAATTCAAGCGCGAAGCGGTCAGGTTGAGTGAACAAGCGGGGGTAAGCGTGGCTCAGATCGCCCAGGAACTGGGCGTGTCCGACTACAGCCTTTACAAGTGGCGGAAACAGGCGCGTGAGGGCGGCGAGCTGGCCTTTCCCGGGAACGGCAAGGTCGCTTTAACCGCCGAGCAGCAAGAGAACGTGCGCTTGAAAAAAGAACTCGAGCGGGTGATACAGGAGCGTGACATCTTAAAAAAAGCGGTCAAGTTCTTTGCCGGGGAAAGTCGGTGAGGTACACCTTCATCAAGGAACACCGTAACTTTTGGGCCGTCAGCTTGATGGCCGGGGTGTTGGCCGTGTCGGTCAGCGGCTTCTACGCCTGGTCACGGCGAGGAAAAAGCCAGCGAGTCAGGAGCGAGTCAGGGAGGACGAAACGTTGAGCGAGAAGATCGTGATGTTCCACTGCGGGAGCCGTTGCACCTACGGCTCGCCGCGCATCCACAAGGACTTACGGGCTGCCGGACACAAGGTCGGGCGCAAGCGCGTCGCCCGTCTGATGCGCTCAGCAGGCATTAGGGGCAAGACGAAACGAAAGTTCAAGACCACCACGACCTCCCAGCACTCGCGCCCTAAAGCAGCAAATCTCGTTGAGCAGAACTTCGACGTGGCAACCCCCAACACCCTCTGGGCCAGCGACATCACCTACCTACCCACCGCCGAGGGCTGGTTGTATCTGGCGGTGACGCTCGACCTCTTCAGCCGCAAAGTCATTGGCTGGGCCTTCTCCGACGGACTCACCGATGACCTCACCCTCTCGGCGTTGACGATGGCGACGCGGCAGCGGCCCGATACGGCGACACTGACGCATCATTCAGATAGGGGCAGCCAATATGCCAGTCGTGCTTTTAGGGCCGAGCTCGCAGCCAACCGCATCACACAAAGTATGTCGGGCAAAGGGAATTGTTATGACAACGCCGTCGTCGAATCGTTCTTCGCTACTCTGAAAACCGAAGAGGTCGAGGGCGCAAATTACCAGACCCGCCAGCAGGCTAAGACCAGCATCTTCAGCTACCTAGAGGGTTTCTACAACGCCAAGCGTAGGCACTCCTCTCTGGGGTTTCTATCTCCTGACAATTTTGAACGGGTACACTTCTCTCAAGCTGCTTAACTACGACTCCATAAAAGCGGGTGAAGATCACATATCCCTAAGTGGCTGAAGGCTGGGTTCATCGATAACAAAGCCCTTTATTCGACGGAAGCGGGAACGCCGCAAGGTGGTCCTATCTCGCCAACGTTGGCAAATATGACCCTGGACGGTATTGAACACCTGTTAACCCAAAACTTCAAACCAAGAACGGTAGCTGGTGTTAGAACTAACCTGAAGGTCAATATGATTCGATACGCGGATGACTTCATCATCACGGGAGGCTCTAAGGAGTTACTGGAGAACGAAGTCAAACCCCTGCTGACTGACTTTTTGAAAGTCAGAGGGCTGGAACTCTCGCAAGAGAAGACCAAAACCACGCATATCGATGAAGGGTTCGATTTCTTAGGGCAAAATATCCGTAAGTACGACGGCAAGCTGTTGATTAAACCGTCAAAAGAGAACGTCAAGGCGTTCTCGGGTAAAGTTCGAGAAATCGTGAAGGGTCGGAAAACGGCAACACAAGCCAACGTAGTTAGAGAACTCAATCCAGTGATACGAGGATGGGCTAACTATCATCGGCATGTGGTTGCCAAAGAGACTTTTCGGTCAGTGGACAGCAAGATTTGGGAAGTTTTATGGCAGTGGTCTAAACGCCGCCATCCCAAAAAGGGTACCCCCTGGGTAAAAGATAAATACTTTGCCTCAGAAGGAACCCGGAGATGGGTATTCAGGGCGGATACACGAGAGACCCTGGCGGATGGAAAACCCGTAGTGGTCCGGCTACTTAAGACTGCCGACATACCTATACGGCGACACATCAAAATCAAAGGAGATTCAAACCCGTTCGACCCACAGTGGGAAACTTACTTCGAGAGTCGTCAGACCCTGGAGATGAAAGACTCACTAGTCGGACGGCCTAAATCCCTTTGGCTACGTCAAGAAGGAATCTGCCCGGTATGCAACGAAAAGCTCACGGAGAAGCGTGGCTGGCACGTCCACCACATCATTCCTTGGGTAATAAGCAAAGACGACCGGCTCTCCAACTTGATGATGGTCCACCCTAACTGCCATAGGCAGATTCATAGCCCAAGATTCAACGTGGTAACGCCGGTTCCCAAAAAGGGACTTTGAACAGCCTGAGCCGGATGCGGGGAAACTCGCACGTCCGGTTCTTAGGGGAGGGGATGACAGTAATGTCATCTCCTTACCCGACCTAAAGCCTGTTTCATCCAGGTAAAACAGCTTCAAGCGTCCTTCACTTGCCCCCTTTTTAAGGTATCCAAAGCCGCTTGATGCTTTTTGAGTTCCTCATCACTGGGACGCTTCTGAGGCACAAAGCGTCCTTTTTTCCAGCTGTAACCCAGTTCTTTTAGACGTTTACGGATGCCTTCTCGCCCCACCCTTACTTGATAATGCTCGACTACCGCCTCGGCAAGCTGGGCGCAGGTCCAGGTTCTCTCCTCGCTTAGCTGCGCTTGCATAAAGCCCTTGATTTCGTCACTGATAATCGCTTTTTGCCCATGATGTTCGTAGTGATCCGCTAGACCAGCGTATCCTTCGCTTGACCAACGATTCAGCGTCGCTCTCACCATGTTATAGCTCTTACCCACCTGCTCCGCTATCTCCTTCATGCCTAAGTCTTTGTCTGACAACCTCAGAATCTGTGCCCTTAAACGTACTTTAGAATGGATATAGGCGTTCTGCTCTAACTCCCTCAGCGCCTCATTCTCTTCTGGGCTCAAGCTTACATAGCGGTTTGCTCGGTTCGCCATTCCTTAATTATTGCTCGTTTTTCGGTTGGTTGTACTTAGAATCAGCGCGGAAGCGAACGAAGCCGCGAAAGCTTGAGCTATATGAGGTGTTCAACGCTCTGCTGTATGTGGTCAAGACCGGCTGTCAGTGGCGCGCTCTTCCTAAAGATTACCCTAAGTACGTCACCGTACAACGCTACTTTCGCATTTGGAGTGAAGTGAATGACCAGGGCGAAAGTATCCTCAGTCAGGTCTCAAAAACAGGTCGTGCGAGAGCGTATCAGCAGTGGCAGAAAGGCTTGTTTGAACATGGTTAAAGTTGACGCGCAAAGCGTAAAGAATACTGAAATAGCCCAGGTTAAAGGCTATGACGGCGGCAAAAAGGTGTCAGGGATCAAACGTCATATCGCTGTCGATACGCAGGGCTTACCCCACGCCTTAGCTGTTACGGCTGCCAACGTGACCGACCGAACCGGGGCAATAGACATGCTGGGAACTGCTCAAGTACAGCTCACAACAGTTAAGATCCTGGTGGACGGAAACTATACAGGCGAGACCTTTGCCGACTGCCTCAAAGATCTGCTCGCTGCCGACGTTGAAGTTGCCCAACGAAGTGACACGCGCAGCTTCTCCTGGCTAGAAAAGTGCAGGAGGCTTTGGAAAAACTGTGAGCGGCTCGTCTCTTCAAGTCTTGCCATGATGCAGCTTGCCTTCATCCGACTGCTGCTTAGAAGATTGTAGACGGTTTCTAAGCTACCTCTGCAGAAATAACCTGAGCCTAGTAAAAGATAGAGAAGGCGATGTTGAGCGAAACGCCAACTGCAGCTAAGGCTAAACGCACTGCCTAGGCCAGGGTTCCAAAAGAAAGATAGTCCTGCGCCTCGAGCCATTCGTACTTGAGCTTACGCCAGAGGATTTCAGCGATGTTGAGCTGTGGGGAGTAGGGGGCAGGGCTTACGTATGTTGATTTGTTTCAAAAGCTATCCATGTTTTTAACGTAACTATTGAAGGTGACGTTTTTCTTAATCAGTTCATCTAGGTCAAAAATAGCTGTTTTTACGCCCTCACTTCTCCAAGCCACTTACGAAGATTGGTACATGCGTAAGCCCTGGGAGTAGGGGGGCAGATAAAACAAGGTTAAGCCACGTTGCTGCCAGTAAGGACGCCGTTCTTGGACAGCCTTAGCCGTATGCGGTTTAGCATTGTCGAGCACAACCACCGTCTCTTTGCCGATACTGTAGCTGAGTTGCTCGGGCTGTTCAACGATCAAGGCGCTGTTGACGCTCTTCGTGGTGGTCTCAAAAAGTAGGGTGTTAGCTCTGTTGATTAGGGCAAAACAGTTGAGTCCTTGACCTTGACTGGTGGGCATAAAGACTTCCTCATCAGCGAACTGCCAGGCGTAAGGCACGCTAGGATTAAGCAAAACACGACACTCATCCCCGTAGTAAAGGTCGATCAAGCCTTGGTCACTCATCTGTTCGAGCAAGCTTAAGCCTTCGGCTTTAAGCTTGTAGAGCTGCGGACACGGCTCTTTGAGGGGACGTTTTCTGATTCGTTTATAACGGCAAGCGTTTTTTTAACATAACGTCTCAAGGTATCGTCGCTAAAAGACTTGCCCAGAACCTGCCCGAGCTCGACTTTCGCAAGACCCAGTTTCTGACGATGCTTGGTGACCAGTTCCTTGACTTTTTCCAAATCTGCTTCTTCCAGAATTGGATGGCGTCCCCTGCCAGCACGGGTTTCAAGTCCTGCCAGTCCTTCTTCTCTATAGCGCTTGAGCCAGTTATTGACCGTGATAGCATGACAAGCTAGCTCAGCAGCAACTTCGCTTGACTTATTTCCTTCACTTTTTAACAGTATTCCCTTACAGCACTGTCTATAGCTATGTGTCTTTCCCGTTCTATATCCCTGGGTTAGTACTTGCCGCTCCTGTTCACTGAGGGTTATCGTTTTGGTACGTCCCACGCACTACAGTTTAGGTTATTTCTGCTGGAGTACTTACTTATTTACTTACCTACTTAAATCAGTATGGCCTGCTCAGTTACCTGAGTTGACTCTCAATGTAGCGTAAAGCCGTAGTTAGGTGATCGGTTTCCGGCTGACTGGTATCAACTTCCAAATAATCGTCGTCCCGAGGTTCTGTGTGGCGTTTCTCGACCTGTTCCCATCTCACTTCATCCATACCGGGGATGTTGCGTCTCCGCTGCTCGATACGTTGCTGGCGAAGCGCACCATCATTGCAAACACATTCGATCATGACCGCCTACCGCCTCAAGCCCGTGCTCTGCGGCGAGTGTTCGCCACACCTCACGGGCGGTCTCAATCAAGTTCGCCGCGTCAACAATGACTGAAAGCCCAAATTTGAGCTGTTCGTCAGCTAGTGCGCAGGCGACCTCGTAAGCTGCTACGCCGGTTTTTCTTTAGCTAACCCACTCCGCCACATGGCAGCCTCAATAGGGTCAATGGATAGTATCGGCAGTGACAAAGCGACAGCTAGCTGTTCAGCGAGGGTGCTTTTACCCGAACCGGGGAGTCCAGACATAACGATTAAATGCTTTTGCATAGTCTAACCTTAACCAGAATTAGGTCAGCAAGAAAGGGACGAATCCAAACGTCGTAAAAGTGAAAGTCTGCTTAACGTAAGTATTTTTTCCGATTAGGGAATTGAGTCTATCCGCTTGTGAGCGCACCCGCTCAGCTCGAGCAGCTTCGGCCTCTTGCTAACATTCGAGACTGCAAGCTCCACCGTAAAAGCCACGGTGTAACACGGACGGCTCCTTGGCGGCAGCTCGCCAAAGCCTATAAGCGCCAGTATCCGACTCAGAAATCTAATCAGAGATCCAAACCGCCGAAGTGAACTGAAACCGAGGCGGGCCGTCCCTGCCGCGTTATAGTCCACCGGCTAACATCGTCTTACATCAGACGCCAGCCTATATCTAAGCTGCTTCGGCGTCATGGTGAAGGGCTCGGGCAAGAAGCGCCGCGATCACTGCTGCGAGGAGAGGCGCAACAATATAGGTCATACCCTGGATTTCTTTACCACGCACGAGGTCGCCGACAAAAAAGACGGTGGCGACGGCCGGATTGAGGATACCGCCGCTGCTGGCTCCGGCAATGGCAATCCCCGTGGTGAGCGCAGTACCGATGGCGAGCGCACTGGCTGCGGGCGGCGCGTCCATTAAGACAACTCGGGTGACGACGAAGACTAAAAGAGAAATGCCCAACATCTCAAACCACAGCGCGTTGACCTCGGGGTTGGTCTGCGGCAAGTTGCGGTCCAAGAGACTCCCCAAGCCGAGCGCCGTAAGCGCCCCGACAAGCTGCGCGACGATGTAGAGTAGCCCGGTTCCAACGGCTATCTGACGAACGCTCATGAGACCGACGGTCACCGCCGGGTTGATATGCGACCCCGACACCTTGCCGATCACGACGACCATGATGAGCAGCACCGCGCCAACAAGCGCAAACGTCAGCTGCGGGGGCGAGAGCAGGGCGGCCACGACGAGAAAAAAAGTGCCGATCAGTTCAGCTAAAAGGCGCTTAACGAGTGGGGGTTCGGTTTCTTCGGGCACGGGGCGGACGACAACTTTGTCACTCACGAATAACCTTTCAAAATGTAAGAGAATGACGCTGGCGCGGTTAAGAAGTTGAGGCTTGTAAGTGTTGAGTCAAGCCTCAAGGTTGAAGGTACGCTTAAACGGCGTAAGGGTCTTTGGGAGTGCCCGCAGCTGCGCCAAACGCTGCGACGAGTGCGCCGACCAGGAGTGCAGCGCAGAGGCCCAGAGCAGCGACACCTGAGACGTTCGCCGCTTCCTCAGTCCCTTGCACCACGGTCTGCTGGGTTTGCTCGAGCTGCTGGCTGAACTGTTGCACCTGCTGGTTGATTTCTTGGTCGGTCAAGTTCGAGTTTTGCGTCAAGAAGTTTTTAAGTTCAGCTTGAGCGTCGGGTGAGGTGAGGCTTTCGCCCGCTTGAACTCGGTTGACGATGAGCTGTCCTAACTCCTGACCAGCCTGGGCCGGATTTTGCACGCCGTTTTGGTTAAGGAACTGATCAATTTGGCCTTGAACCGCACTAAAACCCGGAATCTGGCTGAGGGCGTTTGCTGCACCCTGCGCCGAGTCGGGCGCAGCCGTAGCAGCAGCTTGGGTGGTAGCTGAGACCGTATTACCGACGAGACTGGTCACGCCGCCGACAAAGCGTCCGAGTGCGGTCGTTAAAAGAAAGACGGTCAGGATCGTCAGCACGCCCCAGGTCAAAACGCCGTGGATAAAAGCGTCGCTACGGCGCGAGGTGCCCGCTAAATGACCTGCGACCCAACCGCCCAAAAAGAGGGCTAAAAGGTTGGTCACTACGGCGGCGATGATCCCACCCGTACCGTAGCCTGAGAGCGGATTTTGATTTGACGTCAGGTCAATACTCTGAAGGCCGATTCCGGCAAACAGCAGGCTGAGCAAAAACGTGATCATCAGCGCGATCAGTGCGCCTGCAAAGACGGCGCTCCAAGCTGTGTGCCGGAGGGCACCGTGGGTAGCTTCGGGTTGAACGATAACGCGGTCTGCACGGTTTTCCATAACAACTCCTTTGAAGGGGGTGAGCCCTAAAGCTCGAGCTCAAAATGGTTTACGCGCGGAGAGTAGCCACGACCTTGATCGTCGGGCCACCACGAGCACGTAAAAGTCCGGTGAACGAACGGCGCAGCACGTACCACCGGAGGCTGGTCAGTCCGGTGATAAGGCCGTAGGTTAGGAGGGCAGCGATCAGGGCGCTTAAGATACCTAACCAGTTCCCGGCGGCTGCGCCGAACAAAAAGCCTAAGGTTATGCTCAGGGTAAGCGGTAAGGTAAGAAGAAAAACCCGTTCCCAGTCCTCTAGTTCGGTCTGCTGCTCGTCTATAGCCGCGCCGATATAGGCGTAAGCCAAAGCACCGGCAGCGATAAGAAAAATACCGGGTAAGAGGCCGAGGAGAAAAACGCTCAGTACGTTGAGGTCGGCAGCGCCACGCGCTAAGCGCGCAAAGAGGACGATGATAAGGCTTGTGTAAAGGCCAGCTACTGCGCCGCTTAGCGCGGCCCTGAGGAGAACCTCCCGGGTAAGCAGCCTCGACTCGGTCTGACCGGGCTCGAGCATTTTGCCACGCGCCCGGTAGCTGAGCAGCACTTCGTAAAGCGCCACGACGAGCAGCACCGCGAGAAACGTCAGCACGCTTACAAAAATCAAACGTCCCCCTGCAAACGGACGGGCTGCATTTGCGCGTAGCACCACGCCAAAGACAAAGCCGCTGACGATAAGCGAGACGAGCGCCATACTTACGCCGACGACCGCGCCGACCAGGTAGTCCCAAACTATTCTCGGTAACAAGTTTTTCATGCTGCCCCCTAAGGTTTGTAGCTAGCGGCGGCTTAAAAAGCGGCGCGCCGCGAACATCGCTAGTCCCATAAGCGCCCGCTTACCGGCGGGGCTGGCGAGCGGGCTGTTACCACCTAACAGACTCGAGAGCAGGTTCGGGTCTTGCTGGGCGGCTTGCCGGGTCATCCGGCCAAGTTCACGGGGTGAGGCGGCCTGGTCTAAATCTTGACCTTGAGGAAAGCCCTCAAAACTGCGGCTACTGTCACGGTTGGCGTCTCTATACTGCCGTGCGAGTTCGCGCCGCTGCTCGGAGGACATGTTGCTAAACGCCTGCTCGTATTCGGCTTCAGCGTTCGGATCGTCAAGGTCGTCGGGGGCGTGCGCCATCATGTCGCGGTAACGCTGCGCCGCCTCCGCCTGTGAAATGCTGTCCGGGTCTTCTTGGTAGCGCCGCTCGAAATCTCGGTAATCGTTTTCACGACTGCCCTGACCCATAAACTCGCTAAGTTTGTCGAACATACCTGCCCTCCTAAGGGGTTTAAGCCGTACGACTGCCTTGACTGCGTTGACGCTGAGGTTCGGACAGCCTGTAGGTGAACATCCGTGAAAGCATCCAGAGGTGGTCACGCATTACCCCGAGCGCGTGGACACTTAACGCGTTGGTGGCAAAGCAATCGGTCAAGACCTCGAGGTTTTCTCGGACTAGGCGGTAGGTCTTGTCGCTCGTCTGCTTGCGGTAGGTAGGTAAAAGCGCGTGAAGTTCAGCAATGAGATTTTGAATTTCGGCACCATACCGCTGCGCCAGCGTGACCTCTAAGTCGAGTATTTGGTTCTCATTACCGGCTTTATATGCTGGGTTATAACGCATATCACCTCCTCTGTCACGTCACTAGTCGTTGGGTTTGGCCGCTTGACGCCTAATCTCTACTTCTTCTGACCTCGACCGTTTCGCGCCGGAGGGTGACCTGTTGCGGGTCGCGGCGCTCGCTGCGCGCCTTGGAAATCCGCACTTCTTCGACGAGCATAAGCTGTTTGCTGACGACTAAAATCTCTTCAAAAAGGGGAACGATCATCGTGTCGCCATCAAAACGTACCGGGGCCGCTTCGCTGACAAGCCGATTGACGCTGACCCGCTCGATCTCGACGCGCTCTTGTTGCAGCGGGAGGTCAACCGTTTCTTGGCGCTCTACGACCCGTTTGCTGAGCTGCACCACGCCCTTGGTGACGCTGCGTTTGCCGATCTGTAAGGTTTCTTCGACAACCGGGATCACGGTATCTTCAGATGCCTCTGCTCGGGAGCTTCTGGCGTAATCGCGGAGGTTAACGCTCAGCTTAAAGCGCCCCTCACCAGCAGGAACCAGCAGGTTCCTGGACACGAGAAACTGGGTGCCGTCGGTGAGCTGCAAAATAAGCTGCGGGTCGGTCTCATTACCCTCGGCAGTTTTTAACCACGCCTTAAAGGTTAAGCCGCTCGCATCGGCAATAACGACTGCTTCTGCTCCGTTCACGCGTATCCTCTCGAGTGTTTGGCTTTGTTTGCTCAAAGCTAGATGACCTGCCGTTTTCACACCGGGCTGCTACGCCTTTAAGCCAAGTTCAGCTTTTGCCGCGTAGCCGGTCCCAAGCGTTTTTGACGCTGCTCTGCGCTTGTTCCCAGGTGCCTTTATCTTGGTTGTTGCTCTCCCAGTTGGTTTTCGCGTCGCCCTCGACTTCGTGCCACTCGCGGCCCTGATACTTCGGGTCGGACGCCAGTGATTCGCCGTAGCTCGAGCCGAGTTCTTCAATCTCTACGTCGGCGCGGCGCACCGTGTCCCGCACGGTTTCGGTGCGATTTTCCACCTCTTTACCGACGACGACTTCTTCGACGACCCGTGCTTCTTTGGCAACGACCGCTTCTTCGTCGGTTTCGGTTAGTTCAATGGTCTTTTCAGAGAAGAGGTCGTCGGTGTCGGCGACGCTGCGGTTGACGGTCTGCCGGTCAACATGGATTGTTTCGTCGCGGAGCGTGACCTGGGCTTCGACCTCGCGTTCAGATACGACCCGCTTGACCCGCACCCCGCCGCGCTCGACCTCGCGTTTGCCGACCTGCAGCTGTTCTTCAACGACCTCGAGGCGCTGCTCACCGTCTGCCGCTACCCCTGCTTGGCTGTCACCGGCGGCGTACTGAGCCTCGTCACGGTCGGCTGCGGGATAGTAACGGTTCATAATCTCGATGGCGTCGTCGGTTTTGTCGTCGTCGGCCTGAACCACGACGATGGCACCCTCCCGGGTCACACTCGCGGCGTAGGTGCGGGCGTCGTCAGGCTCAATCCCGGCGCTAGAAAGCTGGGTTTCTAAGTTTTTGCCGTCGCCGTCATAGCGGGTGACCGCGCTGCTGCTAAAGCCGCTACTCGTCAGGTCACTGATCACTTCATCAGCGACGCTGACACTTTCAAACACACCCATCACGTTGTTCATTTTGATCTCCTCTAAACTAAGCTGAACTAAAAAGTCGAGTGAGGGTGTCGCCCTGCCTTCCGAGTAGTCTTAGGAGCTAGGGCGAGCCCCGGTTGCCGTCAGGACCTTAGCGGTTGCTGCGGTTCTCCTCCCACCTGCTTTTAACGCTGTCGCGGACGCTCTCCCACGGCTCGCCGTCTTGGTTGTCGCGTTCATAGTCGGCCCGCGCTTCGTCCTCAAAGTCGTGCCACTCGCGGTCTTGGTAACGGGTATCGCCTGCTAGGGTCTGCCCGTAGCTCTGAGCCATTTCTTCGATCTCGACGTCAGCGCGGCGCACGGTGTCGCGGATGGTTTCGGTCCGGGTTTCGACGTCTTTGCCGACGATGACCTCTTCAATGACGTGCGCTTCTTTGGCGATCACGGCCTCTTCATCGGTTTCGGTAAACTCAAAGGTCTGTTCAGAAAAGAGGTCGCCCTCAGTGCCGTCAAGCGTGCGGTCAGCCGGGCGGCGGTCAACGCGGATGGTTTCGTCGCGCAGTACGACCTGCTCTTCAACCGGGCGCTCGGTTACCACCCGGCGCACCTTCATCCCGCCGCGCTGCACTTCGCGTTTGCCGACCTTAAGCCGCTCTTCAACCACGTTCAGGTGGGCCTCGTCGGTGTTGGGTTCGACCGTGCTGCTCTCGCCGGTAACCTCGCTGGCTAGGGTATCTGCGCCCACTATCTCCGGATCAACGGTATCTGTCTCGGTACCGGTTAGAGGTGCCGTATAGCTGGCGTCGTCTATAAACTCGTCTTCAGTATCGGCGTGCCGGTTCATGATCTCGACGGCTTCATTGACGTGATCGTCTTCGGCGCGTACAGAAACCAGCGCTCCACCCTGTCTAAGTCCTTCGGCGTAGTAGCTCGCGTCGGTGTTTGAAACACCTTCACGTTCTAGTTCATCTTCGAGGTCCTCCCGGTCGCCTTGCAGGTGGTTGATGTTACGCTGATTAAAGCCTTGTGCCCGCAGATCATCGATGACCCGCTGGGCGACCTCTTCGCTGCTAAATAGACCGATAACGTTGCTTGCCATAACTCCCTCTTTCCAGACGCCTGTAACAAAGTCTCAGGCAGGCCGGTGATACCCACTTACCTACCTGTTGCGACGCCTCGGGCTCGCGAACGCGGAAGACTGCCCCGTGTTGTCGTGAGTGATTGGTATCATCTCATGAACTGTACCAATTATATTGTAAGATTTTACACCGTCCACACGCACTATTTTTTAGTGCAATTTAGAAGAGTTCGAGTTAAAACATCTATAAAGCAAGGCTAAGCTGCAAAACAAGGTAAGTCAAGCTTACAATTCTAACCGGTGAAGAAGGCAGATGATAGACTATGACGCACCAATCATCTACTGCTGCAGGTCACCGGTTTCAGCTCGAGGCGATGATCTCTGGACTAAGTACCGGCATTATCACGCTTGAAACCGATGGTAGCTTACGCTACGTCAACCGCGCCGCGTTGCAGCTGCACAACGTCACCGACGCTAAAGCGTTAGGCAGTTCGTCGCAGGTGTACCAAGAACGTTTTCGGCTAATGGATTTGACCGGCGTCCCGTTGCCTGCGGGTGCTTACCCGCTCGAGCGGCTCTTAAACGGCGAAACGTTTACCGACTTAAACGTCAGAGTCCCGGTTGAGGGCGACGTATTGGTACATAAGTGCCGGGGTATCTGTATCAAGGACGCCGAGGGCCATACTGACTTTTACGCGCTCTTTATTGAAGACGACACCGAACAGTACGACGCCGAGCAGCGTTTTGAACGCACCTTCGGAGCCAATCCTGCCCCGGCCCTGATCAACCGGCTTTCAGATTTGCGCTTTATCAAGGTCAACGAGGGGTTTCTGACCATGACCGGGTTTAAGCGTGAAGAGGTCATCGGGCGCACGGCGTACGAGTTTGACGTGTTGGCCGGGGTTGAGGGGAAGGAGCTGGCCCTTAAAAAGTTTCACGCCGGGGAGACCATCTCGCCGCTCGAGTCGTATCTCGCTACCCGGTCGGGCGGTAAAAAGTTCGTCGTCGTCGGGGGGCAGCCGCTCGAGGTCAACAACGAGCCGTGTATGCTCCTGACATTTATTGACCTCGATGAACGCAAACGCACCGAGGACGCTTTGCGGCAGAGTGAAGAACGCTTTTCTAAAGCCTTCTCGCTTGCGCCCGTAGCGGGCGTGATCAGCGCCGTGGCCGACGGCCGCATCTTTAATATCAACGACGCCTTCACTAAACTTACCGGGTACGCGCCGGGTGAGGCCGTCGGGCGTACCCCTGCTGAGCTTGGGCTGTGGCGGCATGAAGGGGAAAAACTCGTGACGAACTTGCTAAAGACCAAGCGGGGCTACAGTGGTCTCGAGCTTAAACTCCACACCAAAACCGGCGAGGTTTGTGACGTCACGGTTTCAGCGGAAACGGTCATGATCAATGAAGAGGCGTGTGTGCTCTCGATGTTTCAAGATGTAACCGAGTGGAAACGTACCGAAGCCGAACTGATCGAAGCGGTCAATATGGTCATGAAAGACCCCGAGTGGTTTAGCAACTCGGTCGTTAAAAAGCTGATGAGTGTCAGAGGTAAAAAACCTACGCCGCAAACCGAAGTCAAACTCAAGCGCCTGACGACACGCGAACGGCAGGTTTTAGAGGCGATCTGTCGCGGCCTAAGCACGGCTGAGATTGCGACGAAGCTGGGCGTCGCCGGCAACACGGTGAGAAACTACTTTTCCAGCTTGTATAAAAAGCTCGAGGTGCATTCGCGGGCTGAGGTGATCGTCTGGGCCAAGCGGCATGACGTGATGATGTAGCACTGTGACGCAAAAAGGTGACCAACACCGCGTTTTCTCTGCTGAAGGTATTTCTGTGCAACCTGAACCCCGGACGACATCCACCGACACTGAATAAACCTGTACCTAAGGTGACTCGAGCTTTTGCTGACCTCGTTTGAACGAATGAAGGCTTATCAAAGCTGTGAGAAAGGCATCTTTAGAGTGTGGCTGCTTGGCTTTCGTTACCTTGACGCTAGCTATACAGACTTTTGTCCGGGCTTGAGTGCATAGTCTTGACAAATAGCGCATACAGGTATACCCTTAAAGAATCAGAGCACTCAAGACGAGTGCTCTTTTTTTGCCCTTTTGCAGGCTACTTTTCTCTTAGCGACCTCAGTCGAAGATTCTCTTAGCCGCTCGAGCACCAACGCGTCTCTGCTGAGTTGCCCAGCAGCCTAACGACTCGCTCTTACCGGGCTACATTCGAAATTGCCGTGGGTTTATCAAAGACAATGACCTCAGCAGGAGACAGTGTTCTGGCACGTCTCGATCTTTTGGAAGTCAGGTAGAGGCCAACGGTTGAGGGAATGACGGGGAGTAGCGACCTCTTACCTAAGAGTGACCTCAAGGCCGTGAACCGAATTATGTAGCTGTAAATAAGGTGTAAACCGACTTTATAAAGAGCAACCCCCGCATCCGACGGGGGTCCTTTGTTGCGTCACACACGATCTTTTTTGGTAGGCGCGGGCAGGATTGAACTGCCGACCTCTACAGTGTCAAGGTCAAAAAGGCTTTCACGGTTAATCACGCATCGTCACTTAACAAGCTAAATAACTCGACCCTGACGCAAATATATCAACTGCACTTTTTATTTCATCACGAGCTTTCACGCTTTGTTTTGAGCCTGTGGTCTTAAATTGGTCTTAAATTGTGGGCTTGGTATTAGCGTCACAAACAGGGTTATTTGAATATTTTATTTCCACGCACCAGGTCTAAAACCTTCGTCTTTAGGCGAACAGCTTCAGCAGGCGCTGACACAGACGAGCCGACTGAAAGGCTCCGCAATAGTATAAAAAAGGAACTATCGTGCTGATGCTCAATCACTTATAACCTAACTTAAAAACCTCACATAACCCCATGACTCATAGCCCACAGGTCAAACACTCAATCAAAACCGGTCATAACCCCATGAGTCAATGGTGGGCAGGTCAAACGCATAACCCAAGGTCAAAGCTGCTCAATGCGTTGACTTTGGACTGCGCTACCGCTAACCGGGCACTTGACGAGGGGCGTAACGCTCAAGCATGTCCAAGAACAATGCGTTCAGCGCCTTCATCTTCACTCTTGGCTCCTGGGCCAACTCGTCGCCTCACCGTTTGCGTTCGAGCAGGTCTGGAGATGATACAAATAGTGCCGACATATAGGCTGAGTTCCAGTTATGCTGTGCTTACGCATTCGCGGTGTCTGCAATCTGTTGCACCCACTTGGCGGCTTTAGGAGGTAAGTGCGTTGCTAAAAGCTGTTATCGCTTGGCACGACCGTCTTGGTGGCGAGCAACTCTGTTTGTGGACTGCTAACGCATACAAGGATGACGCGGCAGCTTATGCCGACTTTCTAGGTGATACTACGATCACCGTCTTTCACGATGACCGTACTGAAGCCTTCGTTGGTATCGACATCGACTATCTCTCAGATGTGCTTAAGCACGAAGCGCTCTTGCGAACGCAGCCATACCCGCTTGTTGAACTGCTTAACGCTCCTCTAGCCGGTGTACACCCGGTTGACGCACTCCTCTGGGGCTATCATCAGCTCGCACTTAAAAGGATCGAGACCAAGACAGACGTATACGGGCTGCTGCGAAAAGGATAGCTAGAGAACAGCTTTACGGCACGGGAAACGTGTTCCGCACGCACCGATGTGTTCTCGAGCCCCTTCAACTCGGTTTAGATGGTGAGGGTAAGCGTCGTCGTGATGATGACATCCTCTCAGGGAGCGTTTAAGTGCGGAGCTACGGTTTGTTACCAAACCCTAGTCTAAAAAACCCTCGCGTTTCTCCTCTTCATAAAGCCGCTCGACCACGAACTGCTTGAGCAGCGTTTGGTACGCCAGTCCTTTCTTATCGGCAAGGCGCTGCAACCGCTCAGCGGTATTGCGCTCGAGTCGTAAAGACGTGGCCCGCGTCTGGACTTTAGGGCGGTCCGTCGTCATCGGGTTCGTTTTTTGCCAAGTACGCTTCGGTTACTTCGTGGGTATCCCAGAACGCTTGGGCTTCAGCCTCGCTCATGCCTTCAGGCACTTCGCCGGGGTCGGTTAAAGGGATCAGTCCTCTACTCATACGGTGCGCCTCCTATACGATTTCTTTTCGTTGGCTTTTGGCGTCGTCCCATTGAAAACTTGTTGTGCTCAAAGTATACGCGATTGTAGATACTAGACGCAGCTGGTGGGCTCGAGCTTGACACGTTTAATCTAGGTATGGGTCAGGCGTGGTCAGAGCTTGAATCAGAAACCGGACATAACCCCATGGGTCAGGGTGAAGAGGTTAGAAGGGTCTGACATAGACGATTAGGTCAGACCGTTTCAGCAGCTCTTATTGAGGGTCAGTATTTGGGCGTTCCCTCTTCAAGTTCACCGTCGGCATAGTCAGGATGTACTTGCACAATCTCTGCCCACGAACTACCGTAGAGCACGGTGACGGTGTAGCGGCCCATGTCCCAGAAGATGTCTCTGACCCTCCGATAAGCGGAAATCAGCCGTTCCCGGTCGTCGCTGAGCCGCTCGACAAATAAGGTTTTCCGCCAGACGTTGTTCCGCACTACCAGATATTTCTCGGTGTCGGCTTCGCTGATGCCTAACGCTTCGTAGTTCGGCTCATGTACAGCGTAACCAAAGTGATAGAGGTGACGCTGCTGGGATTCATAACTCAGCCACGGCTCCTCTTGCCTTGCTCGACCTTCCCTGATCCGTGTCATCCGTTCGGTACTCTCTGACAATTTGCGTGCATCCTTCTTTTTCCTGCGTTGCTCAGCTTTGTCGTACTTTTTGAGGTCTTCGAGCGTCGCTGTAATCTGCCGTGTCAGTTCGGCAAAGAAATCCGCAAAGCTGGCTAACACCTCCTCGAGCTTGACTTCGTTGTAGCCGACGACAAACTCTATCCAAATACGACTGCTGTCTTGCCGCTTGGTAGTGAAGGCGTAGGTAAGCAGCTTGTGACGGCGTTGTAGGGTGCCAAAGATAAAAACTTCATGGTAATCCCCACCCATGACGAAAGGGCGGAGTAGCGGGACTTCAAAGGCTAGCGTCTCTTCATCTTCATAGAGACAAAAGCCCAGCGGTCTGTCGCCCAGGTCTACGGCAGCAACAGCAGCTTTTTTGCCGTCCCTAAACTGTAGCCCTTCCCAGGTTACGCCGTGGTGCAAGGCGCTTACGCCCTCGAGCGCAGCGCCAAAACGCTTGACGCTAGGCCACTCGGGTACGTTGATAACTCTTGCACCTTTCTGCCAAGCGTAGGTGTAAGGGTTTGTTCCCGGATACACGGCGTCTTGCTGGTGGTAAATATGGCGTTCAAATTTCATCAAGCTGCTCCTAAAGCAAGGCTTAGCCCAAACGAGGGCAAGCGGCTATGTCTCGACCCAGTGATGTTTGCGTGCAACACCAACGAAATAGACGCGGCTAACGCTCGAGTTACACGTGCAAAAATCTATGTTGTTAAAAAAGGGTTCTTAAAAGTCACCAAGCGCGTTTGCTTCTGCGGACAGGCCAGGTGCTTTGGAGTTACAGGTAATTTTTGCTAACGCTCGTTTGAAGCTGTCTTGACTTGCTCGAGTAAAGCGGCAGAGCTTGCCATACTAAAGCGTGTGGAGCTGTTCGTCTTGGCCTTCCTGGTTATGCCTGCGGCAAAAACGGTAAAGGTATCAGCGAAATCTTGACTTGTCGCCAACGCATCGTTTTCCACAGCATTAGTTATAGCATAGATGAGATCGAACGCTACAGAACTTGAGATTTTAAGTCACAGTGTATGTGTCGGCAAGCGTCTGTAACGTCGTTGCTGCATTGAAGGCATCGTGTGGAATGAGCAGATACGCCCAGGGCTTTGCACCGTTAGCTTGCGCGTGTTCGCTGGCGTGGCGACACCACGTCGCCGCCGCTCGAGCCTTCTTCTGCACCGTCTCGTCATCTACCTGATCCCGGCGCTTAGGCTCGCACAGGTACTTATGTGTCCGTGTTTCGACCACGAAGTCCGGTTCGTAATAGTGCCCTCGTTCGTAATGAATCGACAATTGCGTCCGGGCAGGCTTAAACCACTTGAGCGTGTCTTCATCACGCTCGAGCAAGCGGGCGAACTCGAGTTCAGTGTTCGAGTCGAATTTTTGCAGGGGATACAAGCACTTGCCAAACCCTGAAAAGATCATCCGGCGGATGCGTTGCGGGTCGCTCACTGTTTGCTGAAAATCTACCGGCGCGCATCCTTCGGGCGCGTCGTAGCTGTTCGCGCGTAACTGGCTAAACCCCTGCACCACCTTCACCTCGTAAGCCGTACTCTCTTCGCAGTAATTCGCCTGCATCTGGGTATGAACGAGTTCAGCTAACCGCCTACCGTGATAGTGCAGCACGTTGTCTACCGCATCCTCGTTCGCCAGATACCCCCGCGCGTGCGCGACGACTTGCCCTGCCAGGTCATAAAGCACCTCGGCGTGCGTGTCGTAAGACACGTCATCGTAAAGGCGTAGATGGTTGACGAGATAGTTTTCCGGTCGGGCCTCCCAGATGGCGTACACGCCCCGTAACCGCTCGCGTTCGTGGGTGCGAAGGTAGTGAATCAAGATGTCCTGCGACACGGGTTGCAGGGCAAAATCCAAATCCAGGTCGAAGCATTCGTACTTACCGGTAACACGTCCGATAGGCGTGAACCTGATCAGCGGGATGTCTATCGTGCGCTCCATAAACATGCTTGTGACCGTAGCGACGATACGGTCGGGATCGGGTCGCTGCACCTCTTGCTCTGCCGCACCCTCTCCGGCGTCCTCGAGGCGCTGCACCACTGCCGCACGTTGGGCAATCTCTCTAAGCCCTGCTTGTACTTCGGGCTGTAAGAGCGCCTGGGAGGTTGGCAGGTGGCTGTACTGCTCACTGATCGCCGCGCGGACGCGCCTCGCCATCTGGCGCTCGAGCCCTGTTTCAAAGATGCGTGGTTGTGGGGGGAGCGTCGCCTTGCTCGGGGGAGTCGTTTCCACTACGCCCGGAACAGCCTCATCCTTTAGCACCTCATCTGTAGGCGGTTCGGCAAACGCCTCATCCAACCCGGAGGTTACAGTTATCGCCGTGCGTGCCTCGACGTGAATGTCACGCCCGATCACAAGCCCGGTACGGAGGATCGACTCTGGTTTATTCGCCTCGGCAATAATCTCCGAAAACTTGTCGTGGGCGATGATGTTGAGCCGGTCTACCGGCTTGACCCCGGTGCGCCGTCCAAAAGGTAGCCGCAACCCGCGCCCGATGGACTGCTCGATAAGCGTTTTTGAGTTGGCAGCGCGTAGCGGGACGATGGTGTAAAGGTTCGTTACGTCCCAGCCTTCTTTAAGCATGTTGACGTGAATAACGATCTCGGTAGGCTCTTTCGGGTTTTCGACCTGCATCAGGCGCTGCACATTGTCCTCGCGCTCTTCACCTGTCAGGCTCGAGTGAACCGTAATCACCCGGTTCTTGTAACGCCCCTCGAAAAAGTTGTCGCTCTGAATCGTCTCTAGGAGCATCCCGGCGTGTTCGGTGTGTTGAGCAATAACCAAGATGAACGGTTTAACCGGCAGCGTATCGTTCTGTCGGGCGTAGAGGTCGAGTTCGACCTTGGTGTCTTCATGAAGTCGCACCGCATCCTCGAGCTTCAACCGCTCTAATTGCCCGTCGCCTTTATAGTTTTCGGGATTGAAGTTTTCGCGGGTGATGACCGTCGGCTCTTTAACGAAACCATCTTTAAGGGCGCTCGAGAGTGGATAGCTGTACACAACGTTCTTAAATAGGATCGCCTTGCCCCCGCGCTCTACTTGCGGCGTCGCGGTCAGCTCGAGGCCCAACACCGGCTTAAGTTCGTTGATGGCGCGTACTCCGGCGCTGGCGCGGTAGTGGTGCGACTCGTCCATCAGGAGCACGAGGTCTTTAAGCCCTGCCAGGTAGTCGAAATAGCTCGTCCCGATGATCTCGCGGAAACGTTTGATTAAGGGTGCGTTGCCGCCGCGCACTTCGCTGTTGATTTTAGAGATGTTAAAGATGTTGATCTCGACCGGGCTATACAAACCCAAAGGCGGTTGCACCCGGTACTGCTGATAGGTGTCGCCGGTAATGAGGTCGGGCGGCGTCGTTACGAACTCGGCAATCCCCTGAAACACATACTTGGGCGTGTTCGGCGTAAAGTCGGCGATCAACTTGTCGTAAACGGTAAGGTTCGGCGCGACGACGAAAAAGTGCTTGATGCCCTTCTCGGCGTATAGATAGGTGACGAACGCCCCCATCAGGCGCGTTTTGCCGACGCCGGTCGCCAAGGCAAAACAGAGTGAAGGAAACGTCCGCTCGAAGTCCTCGACGGTAGGGAACTCGCTGCGGACAAGCTCGAGCGCCTCTTGCGGGTTCAGCTCTCCGGTCATGTCTAAGATGTCGGTAACGCGGCCTAGAATCTCGAGCGAACGGCGTTGCGGCGCTCGCAAGCTGAGCCGCCCGCTGATCGCGTTGATGGTGCGTGTGCCAGTTTTGAGGGTAAAAGGTGCTAAAGGTTGCGTCACTGCTCTACCGCTTCATTTTGAAACAAGGGCTTCATAGCGTGTGGGCGCTCTTTCGCCGCCTCTGCTTTTTGTTCCGTATCCGATGTGGGCACCGGGGGCAAGTTCGTAACGTTAAGGCTGTAATCATCCTTGCCAAACTCACAGCGGTGCAGCACAGCCTGCGGAATCTTCTTTAAGGTCAAGTTCGGAAAGTGCGACACATCCGCACGCCACGCGCTGCAACAGATGAGCAGCGTGCGCGTCTCGCCTACTTCATCGGAAAGCACCATCAACTGCTCATGGGTCAGGGTTTGCGTCGTCACATAGATAAAGTCGTGTTCAGTTGAGGAGCCCTGCTGCCAGTACACCGTTTTGCTTGGGCTATATCTAAACCCCTCGTGTTTGCACACGGCTTCCGCTAGCATCTCAGCTCTGTAGTCCTTATTGATGACCCAGTTGTCCCACTTGTCGCGCGTGAGCAGTGAGGGTGCCAGCTTAAAGTAGCGAAAGCCGCCCCCACCTTTCCAGCCCACCGCCTCAGTGATACCGCCCGCATCGGCACCGTTGATAACCTTTTTCAGACGGGGAATGATATGCGTGTGACAGTGCTCGCCAAGCTCGACCATAATCCAGCGCCGACCCATCTTGTGCGCCACTGCACCAGTAGTTCCGGAACCTCCGAAACTATCTAGTGTCAGGTCGCCTTTTTCCGTAGCGACATCGAAAATTCGCTCGATGAGCTGTTCCGGTTTGGGAGTCTCAAACGGGTTAACGTTCGGCAGTAACGCCCGTTGGTGGGCTTTGGCCTGTCTAGTGGTTTGTAAATCACCCCAGATAGTAGGAAACGGTCTCGATGGATTGTCCGGCGCGTACTCCCGCGTGTAGGGCACCCATCTCTCTTCTCCTGCTATCACGCGCCGCTTCCAGATGAGTAAATTATTTTCTACCATCGAAAGAACAGACTTTTTTCCAGACGCCCAGCGTGCTGGGCGTCCGTCGTCATGCGTCGGATACACCTCATTACCATCCGGGTCTAATATTGGAAAGTACATCGATGGTCTATCTTCGCGCAGGCTGTTTTTTCCATTTTTTTTGAGCAGTCGATCTCTATACGGTATTTCGGAAGTTTCATCCGGCGCACGGTAGGCATTCAGAATATTTGCGTCTGATTTTCGCCCAAATTTAACGCCATTTGGTTGTTTGGTATAGCAGAGGAGATATTCGTGATCCGGTGTTATCGAAACTTTATTGTCGTTAGGACTGTCTACTTTTCTCCAGATAAAAGTCGTGACGAAGTTGGCGCGTCCGAAAATCTCGTCCATCATCACTTTTAGATATGCGTGTTCGTTGTCGTCGCAGTGTGCCCATATAGAGCCACTGTTAGAAAGAAGACTGTGCAAGATGGTCAAGCGGTCACGCATGAGTGACAGCCAAACAGAATGTTCTAGACCGTCGTCGTATTGTTCAAACGCTTGCTGGGTGTTGAAAGGCGGGTCGATGTAAATACATTTGACCTTACCTGCAAATTCCTGCTCTAACGCCTTAAGCGCCAGCAGGTTATCCCCGAAAATCAGTCGATTATCAAACTGGTCGGCGTCGCCATAGCTGTAATCAGCATGATACGAAAGCTTTTGGTCTTCTACTAGAATGCGCGGTTCTGGGCGCTGTCGGTCGTCTTTTCCTACCCAAGTCAGCTCGAGTTTGTTTCGGTGTATAGTGAGCATAATGTACCTCGAAAGATATAAATCAGTCGAGTCGGTCAGCGTATGCGATTTCATTTCTGGTCAATACGTTTAAGAAATTTTACTTTTTACCCACGAATAAATCTATGAGTTACTTAAGTTTCGGCACAGGCTTGACGAAAACTTCAGACAATTATACTTTTACTGTAGGTACCTACCAAGAGTATACTTAAGGCATGGAACGGTACACGCTTAAACAGTTCATGCTTGAATTTCCTGATGATGCCGTGTGCTTAGCGTGGCTCAAAAACTATCGCTGGGCTGATGGTATCTATTGCGAGAAATGCGGACGTGTAACTAAGCATCACCTCGTTCTTAGCCGCAGGTCGTTCAGCTGCCAAGAATGTGGTCATCACGTACATCCAACGGCTAACACTATCTTTCATAAGTCCTCAACCTCCCTGACTCAGTGGTTTTACGCTGTGTTCCTAATGGCCTCAACCCGTTGCGGTATCAGTGCCAAGCAGGTAGAGCGTGAGTTAGGCGTGACGTACAAGACTGCATGGCGTATGTGTAAGCTTATTCGTGACCGCCTAGCCGATGATAGCGACCCGTTTAAGGGTGATAACGGCGACGTTGAGGCCAATGAAACCTATGTGGGTGGTAAGACTCTAGGTGGCAAACGCGGACGCGATGCCGAAAAGAAAACCGCTGAGTTTAGCGTGGTATAGCGTCAAAGCGGCGTGAAAGTCATAGTTGTACTCGACGTGAAGCGCAAAACCGTCATGCCGCTGCTCGAGAATGCGGTAGAAAAGGGTGCCCTCGTTCATACGGACGAATTCGTGATTTACGACAACCTGCTCGAAAAAGGTTATAAGCACGAGCGCATTATGCACGAGTTAAAGGTGTATGTGAATGACGACGTACATACCAACACCATTGAAGGTTTTTGGGCGCTCGTCAAGACAGGCATCGTAGGTGTCTTTCATGGCATTAGTGCTACCTGCAAAGCTACCTAAATGAATACGCCTTCCGGTGGTTATACCGGAAGGACGATACGCCGATGTTTAGAAGCCTTATGAAACAAGCAGGCGTAAAGGCAGTCTAGTTTTTACCAACTACTTTTTCCAGTGCTGTTTGGAACTCGCCTCGGGTGAAATTTGCGTTGCTCAAAGCTTCCCCGTCCTCAACATCGTCTGGATCTAGCACTTGCTGCAAACCATTCTGTACAGGCTTTGCTTGGTCGATAAAACGCATAAACTGGTTCCAGTTTCTGCTAACCATCATCAGTGTTACTACAGAGTCTAGATGTTCGTGAAGGCGTAACCGGCCTTGTTCTTGAGTTAGGGATTGGTGATACTTTGCTTTTGGACGTCCCTTGTCGTTTCGGGGCGTTATTTCACGTAGAGCGTCTAAAACGTAAGGTGCCAAACGGGAGTAGACAATATCATTAGTGATATGTCCAATAACAGCGGGTCTATTTCTAGGTACCACATCATCGTACTGCCATCCTTTGAGACGATAAAGCTGTTTATAAAACTCGTCGGGGAACGTTTTTTGCCATTTCCGCAAGTCTTTAGCTATCCAATCTTCTAAAAGCTGCTCCAACGCTTGGCGCGGTCTCGAGTATTGATAACCTGTTGCCTCGTCAACTAGGGCAACAATCCCGAGCTTAGCAAAAGCTCTTACTAAAACTTCACACCTGGCGGCAATCGCTAATTGTGCCCCCTTCAAAACACCTGCTTCACGAGCCTTCAAGTAAACCTCACAGACTTCGGGCAAGAGTTCTGCCCGGTATCCAAAAGCCTTCACTCCGGTGTCTGGATAGCGAAAAAGTATAGGTTTACTCGAGGCCCTCAATTCGCGTGCTACAAAGGGTTGAAGGTTCCTTGCGCTGATAAAAAAGGGGGTTTCCTCGACTACCGACGCGCCCGTTCCGCCAGGTGGCGTAGCACTACGCCTAAGAGCAGTTAAGAAACTGCCTTGAGATAGCACTCGAATACCATCTTTTAAGACAGCACACGAAATACCAATATCGGCAATTTTAAGCGTACCCACGTGCATACCTTCATGTAGCGGTTCTATCTCTAGGCTCTTTTGTTCCATGCAATCACATTAGCAGACTTAATTACCTACAGTCAAGGGATAGCCAACAAACTTTAAGCAGCACATGTTTCGCTTTGAAGATAGAGTCGGCAAACTTTACCTAGTGTAAAAAAGATCTCACCTTCTTCTAGCGAGGTTTCTTTTTTGCGGTACTGCGTCCGGCGCGTTTTCTTCCAAGTGCGCTGGGTTTTAACCAAAATGTCATCGTAAGTGGTGGGCAACCCTGCGCCGCCTTTTCCGTTACGAAGCCGCGAGCGAAACGGGCCGTAGTCGCGTTCGATCTCGGCAAGCTAGGTGTGAAAGAGTGCGTCGTAGCGCTTTTTCCGTGTTGTTCTAGGTGCTCGAAAAAACATAAGACCCTCCTTTGGTCTTACGTCTCCTCGAGTGCAGCGTTGTAAGCCTGCATGTTCTCCTCCTTGAGTTTAGGTTACGGCTTTTTGAGCGAGCGGTGTTCCAAACGAGCGAGAGCGGTACGGAACTGTTTATTTAAGCTGAGTAGTGCGAAAAGGCTGTTGTAGGGGAAGCGTGCTTGTACTCTAATCCCATAACTCGAGCAAAACCGACCTTCCACTATGGTAGCGGTCAAGTTTGATCATCAAATAAAGATTCAAACATTCCTAAGTTCTTCGGCAGTGGGGGAGGCTTTACTGTTTCCGATTTTTTCATGGTGGCGTCGCTTTTGGGTGGTGAGCTTTCGTCTATTCCTTCTAGGGTGACTGCTTTCTCTAGTGGGCTTTGGTTCTCTGGCGTAGTGGGCACATCGACAACTTGCGGTTCGGTTTCTTCCAACTGTTCTGGTTTTGCTTTGCTGCCCTTCTGAATTGTAAAAGCTTTTTCCTCGGTGGGTTCGGGCTGGAGGTTAGCTTCAGGTTCTGGGGGAACCTTGATGTCACCCCTTCTAACCTTTTCTCGGTAACGGGACGCGGTAGCTGTGTGTATCGGCTTCTCGAGCTCCCTTTCTATGAACTCACAAATGACTTTGAGCGGCGTGTCGATGCCGCGTTCGTGAAGAAATCTTGCCAGGATGCCTTGCTGCGTCTCGCTTAGCGCACCGGGCCGCCCAGCACCGGGCCGCTTGGTCGAGCGGGTAAATATCTCTGTGTCGTCACGGTTGTAATCGCGTACAATCTGCCCCACCCTCGACGCTGAATAACCGGTCTTTTTGGCAATCCATCTTGCGGTCACACGCTTCGTGGTTCCCTCACCCTGCGGGAGCATAAGCGTAGGGGCTTGATAAACCAAACAGAGCACAAGCCACCGTCTTCTTACACTTCTGAAGTCGGCTGTCGCCGCCTGAACCAAAGCCTCAGCTAGATCGAATGGACTGGTAATCTCGAGCATTTTACCTCAAAAAGTAAATTGAATTTTGCAAACCTATTTTAATCCCGTATCAATCGTGATAAATCATAACCCATTGAAACAATTCAGAAACTTGCTGACTTGGGCGGGACACTCGGTGCGTGATTGACTCACAGAACATCCCTACATCCGCGAAGGTCAACCAACCCGTCCTCCTCACCGTGCGCCAAGCCGCCAAGATACTGAACTTGGGTATCAACCGCACCTACGGGCTTGCCAATGCGGGCGTTCTACCGTGCATTCGGATTGGCAACACCCTCCGTATTCCTGCTACGGCATTAGAGCAGTGGATTCAAGACAACATCGGAAAGAAGTTTTGAGGTGGCTGATGTTGCAGTGCTCAAGGCTGCCATTCTCTTCGCCGAACTCGTCAGCGAAACGCATGAGTTTGGGCGTAACGGTAAGGTGCTGTGCCCGGTTCACGACGACCGCAACCCAAGCTGCCATATTTACCCGGACAGCTTTTACTGCTTTGCGTGTGGGGCTCACGGCGACGCTGTGGACTGGCTCGAGGCGGTTTACAACCTCGACACTGCCGAAGCCATACGAGACCTCGAGCAGCGTGCAGGCGGTGCGGTAGGCGTTACGCTAACCCGCGTACCTGTCAAAGTTGCCAAACCTGCCCCCACCTTCAAACCGGTTGCACCAGAGGTGCTCGAGCGCCACTACCGCCAAGCCGCCCAGTTATGCCGCGTTCCCCTTTCAATGGCGGGGCGCGGGTTTACCTTGGGGGACTTACAACAGCTCGGCTTCCGCGCTGAACGGGACGACGCGCTTTTTCCCGTATTCGGCCCGAGCGGAACCGTTCTTAACATCAAGCGTCGCAAAGCGCATCCGAAAACCAAAAACGACCGCTTCATCGGGCTGGCAGGTCACGGTAGTCCGGCGTGGTGCTCACCAGGCTTTTTGAACCATAACGAAGTGCTTGTAATTGAAGGGGAGTTAAACGCGATGGCATGTTCCTTAGTACGACCTGACTTGGGTGTCATGGGTGTAGCAGGTAGTGGTGGAAAACCACACCTTGACGTACTCAAAGGCCGCACCGCTTACGTTTATGGCGACGACGATGAGGCAGGTCAAGAAGCGCGTGATAAGTGGGCGACGCAGGCGCTCGAGGCGGGTGCTTGCAAGGTTTACACCCTTGACCCATGGCCTATGGATGCGTGCGATATAGCAGGTCAAGAGGGCCGTACTGCCCTCAGAAAGCTTTTGGAATGAAAGGGGCGACCGAAGTGAAGCTGCCCGAATGGGAAGCCTTGCTCGAGCTACCCAAATCCGTACCTGAAGTACCGACCCTACCTGCTGAAATGATACCCGAGCCGTTGCGCCCGTGGGTTGACGATGGAGCCGAACGGCTCTGTGTTCACCGCGAATACATCGCCATACCCGTTCTGGTTTCGCTCAGTGCAGTGGTTGGGCGCACCGTCGGGATTCACCCTAAACAGTATGACGACTGGCTCGAGGTGCCGAACTTATGGGGCGCACCAGTAGGCCCACCGTCGTCGAAAAAGTCCCCAGCTATGGCTGAAGGCACCGCACCTTTAGACCGTCTTGCAGCCCTCTCTGCTGAAGCCTACGCCAACGCCCAAGCCGAGCGTGAAGCCGACGCCGAGATCATCAAACTCGAGCTTGAAACTATCAAAAAACAGGCACGGAAAAAGGGTGCCAAGCCTGGAGATTTTCGGGACGAACTACAAACCAAGTTAAGTGAACTCGAAGAGAACGACGTACCCGAACGCCGCTACCTTACGAACGATGGCACCATCGAAAAGATTGCTGAACTGCTAAAAGCAAACCCACGCGGCCTACTCGTCAAACGAGATGAGCTGATCGGGCTCTTGCGAACCTGCGATAAAGCAGGGCACGAAACCGACCGCGCTTTTTATCTCGAGGCTTGGAACGGCAAAGGACGCCACACCATCGACCGGGTAGGTAAAGGCACGTTTCATATTCCGGCGTTGACCCTGGCAGTGTTGGGCGGGATTCAGCCGGGGCCGTTAGCGAGCTATGTACGCGGCGCAGTTGACGGTGAGGGAGGCGCTGACGGACTCTTACAGCGTTTTCAGCTGCTTGTTTGGCCCGACCGTCAGCGGCCTTACGTCAACGTTGACCGCTGCGCTGACACCGCCGCTAAGAGCCGTGCTTTTGAGATATTCGAGTTTTTAGACTCGAAAACGGGCGAAGAACTCGGCGCAAAAAAAGATGAGCTGAATCCGGACAGTATCCCGGCACTGCGCTTTAGCCCACAAGCTCAAGGGCTCTTTAACGACTGGCTCGAGTCGCTGATGGGGCGCTTGCTCTCGCCCGAACTGGAGGCGACCCCGGCGTTTCATGCACACCTCAGTAAGTACCCGTCACTTATGCCAAGTTTGGCGCTGCTCTTTCATCTGGTAGACGTTGCCGACGGTAGAGCATCCGGCCCGGTCTCGGCAGACGCCGCCGATCTTGCTATCAACTGGTGTGACTTTCTGGAGTTACACGCGCGAAAGCTTTACGCCCTAGAACTCAACCGTGAAGCCGCGAGCGTCCATGCTTTAGCAGAGCGGATTGAGCAGGGTGAAGTACAAGACAGTCAAAACGTCTCAGACCTTTACCGGCACAAATGGCCCAATCTCAAAACCGCTGACGAAGTAGCCGCTGCACTGGGTGTTCTCGAGTCCTGCCACTGGCTGCGGGTCGAAGAAATACCTAACCCCGGAGCAAGGCCGACAAAACAGATACGTCTGAATCCAAAAACGATAGGTGGTAAGCATGGCTGAGTTTGTCATGAAGTCTCGAAAGAACGAGAAGAAAACCCCTGACTTTGAACTCGAAAAACTCGAAAAACCGGACGAAAAGCAGTTATTCGAGTTATTCGAGTCAAAAGTGGAGGATGTCCGTCCCGAAAGAATAGCGGACACCGTGCCCCGGCTTCCCCGGAAACTCGAGGCACTTGTCAGGGCTGCTGGTAGCAACGTGCTTCCCGAAACGGTGATGCTCAGCTCTGGGCTCGTACCTGACCTCAACCGTTACGTTCTCGGCTGTGTGGGTAGGTACGTTGTCGGCGACCATGACGAGGCGCTACGGTGTCTTTGGCAAGCTCACTGTGCGTGGCAGGGTGTGAACTGACGGCCCGAAAAGCCATCCAATTCGGTTCGCCTACTGTTGTCTGACTTGGTGTGAGGTGGCGCTAGCACTGTCATCACCTAATTACCCACTGAGTTTTTAAGGGGATTTTTAGCGCATGTCAATGTTTTGACATGCGCTAAAAATCCCATATAAAGGACGCTCTACACGTCTTATTACGGTTTGTGCGGAGCCGTCTTTATAGTTTCCGCACGGTTTAGCTGATAAATAAAGTCTACACTAAACCCAGCTCATACCCCTTGGGCGGCGTCCCAGTTAGCGGTCTGGGGCGTTTTTACGTTTAACTCCCATCTGTGAGATGTGAAAAAGCTCAGGGGTATAAAATGCGTTTAAGTTGGTAAATTCGTTTACACGTGACGTGCAACGGTGAGTTGCCGTTGCTAGAAAGGTCAAGCTATGGCGATTGGTCTAAAGTGCCGCGCACCACAAAACAGCACGAAAGAGGTTAAAAGGGCTGTCGTCCCGGTAAAGTTTTCAAGTTCGGGCACCCCGTATGTAGATAGCTCGGTGTCTGCTATCTCGCCGCAACGCCTCGAGGAACTCGTGCAAGAGCAGATGCGCCGCCGCGAGCAGACGAACGCCCACCCTAAAAAATAGTGCCGACGGTCAACATTTTTTTGCTGCCGCTTTCGGGCGGCTTTCTTCTGTTCATCGTTCAGCTTTTATCTTTTGAGGTGTTACCCTTATTTTGCGACATTAGGTAAAACTTAGCTGTGTCACGCACTGTTATCATGAAACAGTAGAAGCAGCACATTTACTTGACCGAAAGCCGAGAATATATTTTGACAACTTTGACAAAGAGAAAGCTCGAGACCCAGCTCTGGAACATTGCCGACAGCTTGCGCGGCAAGATGAACGCCGACGAATTCCGCGACTACTGCTTGGGGTTTATCTTCTACAAATACCTGTCCGAACGCCTCGAGACCTGGGCAGACAGCATCTTAAAAGACGAAGGGGTGACGTTTACAGCCTTAGACGAAACGACCGCCGACGGTAGCGAAATGCTCGAGGCACTCCGCGAAGAGGCGCTCGGCGCACTCGGTTACTTTCTAACCCCGGCGGAGCTGTTTCACACTTTAGCGGGGCGGGGTAAACAGGGCGAGTTTATCCTGGGCGAGCTGCAAACGGTCTTGAACAACATCGAACAGTCCACGATGGGCACGGCGAGCGAAGACGACTTCGACCACCTCTTTGAAGACTTAGACCTGACCAGTACCAAGCTCGGACGGTCTGAGGGTGCCAAAAACACCCTCATTGCCAAGATCATGGGACAGCTCGACAGCATCGACTTTCAGCTCGAGCAAACCGATAGCGACGTGTTAGGCGACGCCTACGAATACCTGATCGGGCAGTTTGCCAGCGGCGCGGGGAAAAAAGCCGGGGAGTTCTACACCCCCAGCCAGGTCTCTACGATTCTTGCCAAGATCGTCACTACCGGCAAAGTCAAGCTCAAGAGCATCTATGACCCGACCTGCGGCTCGGGCTCGCTACTGTTGCGCGTGGCGCGTGAAGTGGACTCGGTAGGCGACTACTACGGGCAGGAGATGAACCGCACCACCTTCAACCTCGCCCGGATGAACATGATCATGCACGGCGTTCACTACCGCAACTTCAACCTGCGCCAAGAGGACACCTTGGAGCACCCCCAGCACCAAGACATGCGTTTTGAAGCGGTGGTGGCGAATCCCCCCTTTAGCGCGAAGTGGAACGCCAACCCCATCTTTCAAAGCGACGACCGCTTTAGTCCCTACGGCAGACTTGCCCCTTCATCGAAAGCCGATTACGCCTTTGTCCAGCACATGCTCTACCAGCTCGGCGAAAACGGCACGATGGCGGTCATCTTGCCGCACGGGGCGCTGTTTCGGGGCGGGGCCGAGGGACACATCCGGCAGTACCTCATCAAAGATCAGAACTGGCTCGACGCGGTGATCGGCCTCCCCGCTAACATCTTTTACGGCACGAGCATCCCGACCTGCATCATGGTCTTCAAGAAGTGCCGCGAGAACCCCGAGAACATCCTCTTTATCGACGCCAGCGCCCACTTTGAAAAGGCGAGCAACCAGAACTATCTGCGTGACGCGGACGTGGAGAAGATTGTCAGCACCTACCGGGAGCGCAAAGCAGAGCCCAGGTACAGCCATGTTGCGCCCTTAAGCGAAATCGAAGAGAACGACTACAACCTGAACATCCCGCGCTATGTGGACACCTTTGAGGCGGAAGAGCCAATAAATTTAGATGATGTAGTTCTTCTTTTAGACGATTCTCAAGAGGCATTTGAGGAAGCCGATGCAATCATTGCAAGATTTTGCCGCGAGTTAAATCTCCCTGAACCTAAAGGCGTCAATGTGAGCTTGCTAGAGACCTACAAGCGCGGCGTGATGCAAAAGCTCTTTTCGCAAGAGGTGCGGTTTAAGAGGGAGGACGGCTCGAGCTTTCCTGATTGGGAAGAAACTACTTTGGGCGAAATTGCAAGTGTACATAAAGGTGGTGGTCTAAGTAGAAGTTCGATTGTGGCAGACGGTTTATATTCTTGTATTCTTTACGGCGAGCTTTTCACAGGTTACTCCGAAGTCATTTACGAGGTAGATTCTAAAACCAACGAAGATTTGGGACTACCTAGCAAATCCGGTGATATTCTCATGCCTACCTCTGATGTGACACCTAATGGCTTGGCAACCGCAAGTGTAATTATGAAAGACGATGTCAGATTAGGCGGGGACATCAACATTATTAGATTACAAGGTAATCAATCCCCAATATTTATGTCGTACTTGATAAACTCAAAAAAAGCTGAGATCATTCGTTTGGTAACGGGTACGACTATCAAGCACATCTATGCTAAAGACATCAAAAGCTTAATTTTGAGCATTCCATCATCTACTCTTGAACAACAAAAAATCGCCGCCTTCCTCTCCGCCATCGACACCAAACTAGACGCCGTAAACGCGCAAATTTCACAGACGCAGCACTTCAAAAAGGGTTTACTGCAACAAATGTTTGTCTAGCTTCAAGCCATACCGACCAATATGACCGATATGCTACGATAGGCGTATGATCAAGACCGTCCCGGCAGTCAAAGCAAGGCAACAGTTCGGCAGTTTGCTTAACGAGGTAGAGCTTACTGGGGCGAGTATCGTCATTGAGCGCGACGGCAAACCCAAAGCGGTGATGGTGTCCGTGGCCCGCTTTGAAGCTTGGGAGAAGCGCCGGGAACAGGCGCTAGAGAACCTGAAAATGCAAGCTGAGCGTAATCAGGCGTTGCTGGGCGGCGAGGGTGTAAGCTTCGATGCGCTCATGGACGAACTGGTCAGCGCCAGCAAAGACGCCCGCAAAGAAACGGTCAAGCCCTAAACGTCTGTGCTGGTCGTTTTAGACACGAATATCCTGATCGCCTTTTCTATCACCAATCGTCCCCCTATTACGCACATCAGAGACGCCTGGTTGACGGGCAAGCTGGACATCGCCGTGACCGAAACCCTGATAGAGGAATATACGCGGGTCACAGGTTACAAGCACCTTGCCAGATACTTTGAGGGCGCGGAGCGTCAGGAGCGTATAAGTGAGCTTTACGATTTCGGTGTCCTGATTGAGATTGCCGAGCCGTACCCCGACGCGCCCGACCTGGATGACCGCTACCTCTTTGCGATGCTTGAGCATCCTCTGGTGGTGGCGCTGGTTACAGGCGATAAGGCGCTCCTTGGGCTCGAGTCTTTTGGGGGCAAGCCCATCCTCGGCCCTGCGGCGTTTGTGCAGCGAGTTCTGAATGCGCAGGGCTGAGGTGTCGGGTTTTTCTGCGGGTTCTCTTCGCCGCTCTGATAGCGTTTAGCATGGTTCAGTCCGAGGCGCAACTAGAAGAGAGTCTTATAAGTCAGCTCACGGGTTTGGGTTACGAACGGGTAGTCGTTCCGGACGCGGCGGCGCTCGAGCAGAACCTCAAGCGGCAGCTAGAGAAGCACAATGGGCTCACCCTCTCGAACGGCGAGTTTCAAAAGGTCTTGAACCACCTCAATAAGGGCAACGTCTTCGAGCGGGCCAAGACCCTGCGCGACCGGATGCAGCTCCCCCGCGACGACGGCAGCACCGCCTACCTTCAGTTCTTAGACAGCGAAAACTGGTGTCAGAACCGCTATCAGGTCACGCACCAGGTCAGCGTAGAGGGGCGGCACAAGAACCGCTATGACGTGACGCTGCTGATCAACGGCCTGCCCCTGGTGCAGATCGAACTCAAGCGGCGCGGCATGGAGCTTAAAGAGGCGTTCAACCAGGTGAACCGCTATCACCGCCACTCCTACCGGGCAGGGAGCGGGCTGTTCCAGTACGTGCAGCTCTTTGTCATCTCGAACGGCGTCAACACCAAGTACTACGCGAACAACCGCAAGCAGGACTTTAAGCAGACGTTCTTCTGGGCCGACCGGGAAAACCGGCTCATCACCCAGCTCGACAGGTTTGCCGACGCCTTTCTGGAGAAATGCCACTTGTCTAAGATGATCTGCAAGTACATCGTCTTGCACGAGTCGGACAAGGTGCTGATGGTCTTGCGCCCCTACCAGTACTTCGCGGCGGAAGCGCTGGTGGACCGGGTAGCGCACACCCGCAAAAACGGTTACATCTGGCATACGACGGGCTCGGGCAAGACCCTGACGAGCTTCAAGGCGGCGCAGCTCTTGACGGCCATAGATGGCGTTCACAAGGTGGTCTTCGTCGTTGACCGTGCCGATCTGGACTACCAGACGACAAGGGAGTTCAACTACTTCAGCGAGGGCAGCGTAGACGGCACCACCAACACCCGCGCTTTGGTCAATCAGCTTGCAGGCAAGAACAAGCTTATCGTCACCACCATTCAAAAGCTCAACACCGCCATCAAGTCGAGCCGCCATGAACGGGCGATGGAACGGCTGAAAGACAAGCGGGTCGTGTTTATCTTCGATGAGTGTCACCGCTCGCAGTTTGGCGAGACGCATAACGCCATCGTCACCTTCTTCGCTGAGGCGCAGATGTTCGGTTTTACCGGCACGCCTATCTTCGCCGACAACGCCATCAAAAAGCGCACCACCAAGAGCTTATTCGACGAGTGCTTGCACCGCTACGTCATCACTAACGCCATCAAAGACCAGAACGTCCTCAAGTTCTCGGTCGAGTACTGGGGCAAGCTCAAACGCAAAGACGGCAGCCTGATCGACGAGCAGGTTGAGAGAATCAACACTAGGGAGGTCTTTGAGCATGAAGAGCGCCTCGAGGGGGTGGTGGACTGGATTATTGAGAACCACGGGCGCAAAACGCACGGCAAGCAGTTCTCGAGCATCTTCTGCGTCTCGAGCGTCGAGATGCTCATCAAGGTCTACGACATCTTTAAGGCGAAAAAAGACGCGGGAGAGCACGACCTGCGGGTGATCACCATCTTTACCCCTACCGACAACGAACCCGACGACGACGCGAACGGGCTGATCGGCGACCCTGATATGGATGTTGATGCGGCGGACGTGAACAGCCACAGCAAAGACAAGCTCGAAAGCTTTATCGGAGACTACAACGCCATGTACAGCACACAGCACTCGGCAAAGGACTCAACCGCTTTTTATACCTATTACAAAGACATCGCCAAGCGGATGAAAGAGCGCGACCGTGAGGGCTTTTTAGATGCCGACCGCGCCGACATTTTGCTGGTCGTCAACATGTTTTTAACCGGCTTCGACGCCAAAAAGCTCAACACCCTCTATGTGGATAAGAACCTGCGTTATCACGGGCTGATTCAAGCCTACTCACGCACCAACCGCACCTTGGGTGAACTGAAAAGCCAGGGCAATATCGTCTCGTTTCGCAACCTCAAAGACAAGACCGATGAAGCCGTCGCACTCTACTCCGACGAAAACGCCAACGAGAACGTGCTCTTGGAGCCCTATGAGCACTATGTCGAGCGCTTCAACCAAGGTGTCGTCGCTCTAAAAGCCATCAGCGAAACACCGGACGCCGTGAACGACCTCGATAGCGAAGACGAACAGCTCGAGTTTGTTCAAGCTTTTAGAGGGCTCATCCGTGAGCTGAACGTGCTCACTTCGTTTACTGAATTTGGCTTTCACGACCTCGAGCTACCTGAACAGCAGTTTGAAGACTTCAAGAGCAAGTACCTGGACATTCACGACCGTTTCAAAACCGGGGGCGGTGGCGAGGGCACAAGCATCATCGACGATGTGGACTTCGAGCTGGAACTCATTCAACGTGATGAGATCAACGTGGCCTATATCCTCAAGCTACTCGCCAAGCTTAAGGAGACCGAGACTAAAAAGGGTAAGGGCCAAGCCTACGAGAAGCAGAGGAAGCAAGTCCTTGACACTCTTTCGCAAGAGGTGCAGCTCCGCAGCAAGCGCGAGCTAATCGAACGGTTTATCGACAAGAACATGCCCGCCTTGCAGCCTGAAGACGACGTGACCGAAGCGTTTAGCATGTACTGGTCGGCTGAGAAAGACGCCTCACTCGACGCGCTGAGTCAGCAAGAGAAGATTGACCGTGCCGCCGTTGAACGCCTCCTCAGTAACTACCAGTTTTCAGGCAAGGAACCGCTGCGCGAAGAGGTATTTGCGGCGCTCGAGGCCAAGCCGAAACTTGTAGAGCGCAAGACCGTCTTTGAACGTATCGTCGGCAAGCTGATGGAGATTGTGCAGGTCTTTGAAGACGATATGGGGGCGGTGTAGGGAGTCACAGCTAGCCCTTCGTATGAACTTAGCCAAACGTAGTGTGCTATCTTCTGCACGTCCAACCGATCAGTGCGCCAGCTTTAACATCACGGCTGGCGCACTTGAAACGGTGATTTAAGCAGCGTTAGGTAAGACCATCGTTTCAAGGGTTCTAAGCTGATATCGGGCCAAATCCCACTTGAGCCCAGCGAGTTCAAACGCACACGTTCTTATCACGATAAAACAGGCAGAGCTTTCCTAATCGAACCTTTAACTCCATGAAACTTAAGCAGCCATTAAGCTTCGCCTCTTAGTATGTTCACATCAAAAGCTTAACGAGAGGAAGGGCCGTAAGCGTCCGTCTAACACACCACCGTCGTGCTGTGAGGTTTGGGGTGAAAAGGGGCTCACAACACCGTTCAGCGTCCGAGGGACGTAAGGAGGGTTCAAAAATGTTTAAACGCGTTTTGCTGGTCGCAGGACTTATGGCTCTCGCCGCTTGCTCACAAGCTCCCGTCTCGCCGATTGAACACCTTGACCTTTCAGCCCAACGTTTGGGTACGGCTGCCTATGACTCGGTTGCCGACGTCGCCGTCGATAGGACGCTAGGGGCCGTTTATGCTATCGGCAGCACGACCGGCTCGCTCGACGGGACCAACCGGGGCGGATCCGACGTGTTTCTCAGACGCTACAACCGGAACGGCACAGTCGTCTGGAAGCGGCAACTCGGCGGTACCCCGCAAGACACCGCCTTCAGCGTCGCGGTCGCCCCGAACAGCTCGGTTTTTGCTGGCTATACGCAAACAGAGGGTGCCTACTACGTCGGGGACGGCCTACTTCAGAAGTTCTCCGCCAATGGCGCACGCCTGTGGACGCGCAGATTTAGGGTTGATGACAACCTTACTGAGGTTACGTCCGTCATTGCCGACCCGAGTGGCAATGTCTTTGTCGGCGGAAGTTTGGGTGGAGCCACCGGAGCCTTTGTCAGAAAATACTCGGGCTCGGGAGCGGTGCTCTGGACTTATGTGTTTTATGGTAACGGTATTGTTCAAGAGGTCGAAGCTCTGACTACCGACGCTGCTGGGAACGTCTACGCGGGCGGCAACGACTACGACGATTCCTGGTTTACTAACTTCCTTATCAAGCTGAGCCCCGGCGGCGAGCTGCTATTTTCAACGGAACTCAGCGCCGGAAGGTCCAGCTTGACGAGTATCTGGGACATGCAGGTAGCAGGTAATACTATCTACGTCGCGGGCTCTAAGACCTACAACTATGAAAACCCTGACAGTGAGGAGAGAGATGCCTTCGTCGGTAAATACACGCTCGGCGGCGTGCCGCAGTGGCAGAAAACGTTCGGTACCCGAAGCAGTGACAGCGCGTTGGGACTCTCAGCCGACACGAACGGCAGCTTTTACGTCACGGGTTACACCTGCGGCAGTCTCGGCGGCAGCGTTGATCCAGGTGGCTGCGATGTTTTCTTGCGTAAGTATAACGGCAGCGGTGCAGCTCTCTGGACTAAACAGATTGGCTCACCGGGCAACGACTATGGTGAAGCGGTAGCGGCCTACAGCAGCAGTGAACTTTACCTGGGCGGTGAGGTAGGCGGAGCCCTCGCAGACACCACCTACCGTGGCGGTCAGGACGGCTTCTTGCGCCGCACCGATGGCCAGGGCAACCGGCGTTGGACAGACCAGTAGTGGGGATATGTTTAATTGATGCGGTGTGTTGAAAGTTTACCCCCAGGAACGCGCTGTCTGTTACAACACCGCCGTAGAGGCATCCGGTCGGTTTGTGCCCTTTCTTTTAAGTCTCTACATAGAAACCGAAAGCCCCCCGATTTGGGGGGCTCTATCGTTATGCTGCCTCGCGGTAGGGTTCAAACAGCCGCACGCTGTAACATGCCAAATCCCACTCGAGCCGCGCGAGTTCAAAAGCGCAGCGAGCTTCTATCAGCGCGTCCTCAGCTTCAGCGAGCGCCGCATACTCCGAACTCAGCTCGAGCCGTAGCTTAGCTGTCCGCTCCCGTTCGTTCTTACCTTCTACGCCTTCACAGAGCTTGTGTGCTTCACTCAGCTCGAGCCCTCGCTTGGCTTCAGCGTGAGCAGTGACCGCACCGCATAAGGTGATCTGAGTATCCTCTAAGCCGTTCTTAGCTTGGGTGAGTTGGGATAAGAGAGGGGCCATTAGGCCGCCTCTCCCCAGAAGTCATAGTCAGGTACTTCGTCTTGAATGATGGGGGGCAGTTCATCGTCTGCCCCGTCGTCTTCAGCTGCCAACTCTGCGTAAAGAGCTTGTAAGTCCTCTTCACGGTCGCTGTACATCTCGATGTCCACGAAAGTAAAGGGGCTCATTAAAGAGCCCTCGCTGCGACACGTACTGCTGCTTTGATGGTGGTGTGCTTAGAGACGCAGTTAAAGCCAGCGTCTAAAACCTCCCAGACGGTGCCCCAAGTCTGAAGCGTGCCGACCGTGACGCCGTTACGCTCGAGGTCATACGCCTTAACGGGGGTGCGGTAGCTTGCGCCGTCTTGCTTGTGAAGGGTGATGGTATTGTTCATGTGGAACTCCGTTTCTAGTTAGGGGCTGTACTTTTGCGGGTCTGCCCTTAACTGCCTCTATACTACCATGCGTATGCTAGTAATACAAGGGGTGTAGCAGCTTGGGGTATGCTAGTATAAAGACATGGTTACTTGGAAACTACGCGAATACTTAGATGCTCATAAGGTCAGCGCCTACGCCCTGACAAAAGCAGCTGACCTAGCCCCCAACACCGTCTACGCGCTGGCGCGTGGCGACCAGGGCCGGGTAGACCTAGTTGTGTTGGATAAGGTCATTACTGGGCTTGAGCAGCTCACCGGGCAGACGGTCACGTTTAACGACCTACTCGAGCGCGATACCCAAGACGGCGGCGTGGCGGTTGACGATTCAGAATATGAGTTTCCCGACGGCGTACCCGACGATATACGTGAGCGCATAGAACGCTTTGAGCAGAGTGATAAAAGGGGTAAGCCGCTCCGAGAGATTGCGGCTAAGTACGGTGTGAAGCGTTGACCTATGAGGTTATTGTGTCGCCTCTAGCTGAAGCCGATTTAGACGCGATTACCGACATGCGAACCCGTAAAGCAGTCATTCGCAAAACTTTTGACCTTAGTACCGAACCCGACAAGCAAGGCAAGGCGCTAGGCAGAGACTTAGGCGATTACCGCGTTGTCAGAGCCGCAGGGCAACGTTACCGAGTGGTGTATCAGATAGCGAGTCTCGAGGGTGTGGTGACGGTCGTGGTGGTGGGTATCCGCAAGGAAGGCGACAAGAAAGACGTGTACCGAGTAGCTAGCAAACGGTTAGGAAAGGGGTAAAGATGGCGCGTAAACGAGCAGACGGTGAGGGCACAATTTCTAAACGACCTGACGGCACCTGGGAAGCTAAAATCAGCTTGGGTTACGACGGTGAGGGTAAACGGAAGCGCAAAACCGTTTACGGACGTACCCAGGGCGAAGTCCGTGAGAAGATCGAGGTACTTAAACAGCAGGTGTCTAGCGGCACTTACACCGACACAAAACTGACGATAGCGGCTTACCTCGAGCGTTGGCTAGGGGAGAAGAAGCGTACGCTAAAGCCCTCGACGCTCGAGCAGTACGAGAGCTGTATCAACCGCTCGATTGTGCCGATCATCGGGAGTGCCAAGCTCGATAAACTTACCCCTTTGCAGGTGCAAAACCTCGTCAACGGGATATACGATGTTTCGGGAGCGGCAAGGGCGGCAAAGTGTCGAACGGTACTTTTCAGCGCCTATAAACAGGCAATCCGCTGGCAGCTTGTGACTCGTAACCCTGTAGAGGTGACCGAGCCCGTAAAAGAGCCGCACCGAGAAATGACCTTATGGGAGCCGGAACAGGCGGCACGGTTTCTCGATGTGGCAAGGGGACACCGGCTCTACGCTTTCTTTTATCTAGGCATGGCCACAGGGTTGCGTCGCGGTGAGTTGTTAGGGCTGCGCTGGATTGATATAGAAGAGAACCTTTTGCACGTCAAGCAAACGCTTGTGAAGGTGGGGAGTCAGCTCATCCTCTCGACGCCGAAAACCCGTAAGGGATTTCGCACCGTCGCCTTATCGCCGGACGTACTCGAGGTGCTTCTCTTGCACCGTCAGCGCCAGGACGCCGAGCGTGCTCTACTCGGCGATACCTGGAAACACCCTGAACTGGTTTTTACCTCCGAGGTCGGGACACCCCTGAACCCTGACAACCTCAAGCGAGTACGCGATTACCTCATGGAGAAAGCCGACGTGCCCCGTGTCCGCTTGCACGATCTGAGACACCTACACGCTTCCCTCGCAATCAAGGGCGGGATGGACGCCAAGGTGCTAGCCGACCGTCTGGGCCATAGCCGCGCGTCGTTTACGCTAGACCGCTATACGCACCTTTTTGAATCGCAGAGGGCGCAGAGCGCGGTGTCCTTGCTTGATTTCTTACCTAAGAGCGACCCCGACGTACTAAACTAAATCTCGTGGTCTTAAATTGGTCTTAAATGCCATTCAAAGAAGAAACCCCGCTTATTGCGGGGTTCTCGCTTTTGCTGTCTCTCGCGACTTTTCTTTTGGTAGGCGCGGGCAGGATTGAACTGCCGACCTCTACAGTGTCAATGTAGCGCTCTCCCACTGAGCTACGCGCCTATGTCCCTTCAAAGCGAGGTGCTGGAGGCGCCGACCGGATTTGAACCGGTGATGGAGGTTTTGCAGACCTCTGCCTTACCACTTGGCTACGGCGCCAGGAACTAGAGCCTATCACGGGCGCTAAAAACGTGTCAATGACATTTCAAATCAGGTGGTTCTAAAAAATTGGGTTTTTGGTGAAAAGTCAGCTCGAGCCCAATCTGTCCTTTACCGCTCGAGCCTTGAGGCGCAGCAAAATACTTCGGGACGCCTCTATAAAAAACCCTCAGCTGCCAAAAGCTGAGGGTTACGAGTCCAAGTTTGGCTACAGCGTTACGATTTTTTCTCGTCGTCTGAACTGCTTTGGGTTTCGTCCTCCCCAACCGGCTCGCCGGACTCTGCGACCGGTGTTGGTTCTTCTGTTTCGGTAAGCTCGAGCCCAGCCGGAACAGGTTCACCTGAATCGGCGACGGGTTCACTCGGGGACGAGCTGACTTCGGGGGGTATTCCCAAGGGGCTGACGGGTTCGCCGGAGGCCGTAACCGGCGGTGTTGTAATCGGGGCCGCCGCCGGTGGTATTCCCGCCGGTTTCCCGCTCGCGGCGTCGGAGTCGGTGTTTGACGACACGATGACGCTGCGCGAGCTGCCCGTCTGGGCTTGTGTTTGAGAATTTTGGGCCTGGGGACCTGCCGCAGGTGCTCCGCTACTACGTGGACCGCTGACGACCGGCTCACGCGTGGGCGCTTCGGCGCGTCTTTGGTTTTGGCGTTGCAGCAGCCTGAAGAGCGCGTACACTGCGGCTAAAATCACGACTATCGGAATAATCCAGCGCAAGAGCCACCAGAGGATTCCGGCAATCCACATAAAGAGCAGCCCGACCAGGCTGATCAGCCAACCGACGAGCCAGATGACTCCGGTGGCGACTAAAAGGGCGATAACGGCAAAAACGACGAGTTCGACAATCTCTTGAATAGAGCGTTTCATATGCAGGTGAGTATAGCAAGAAGTTCCGCTACCGTTTAGGAATGTGCCCCCAAATTGTAAGCTGGCTCAGGTTATAAGGTTTTTTGCATTTTTTCTCACCTTTTCAGTGACCTATCCTCGTCTTTTCGGCTAGGGTTTTAGGAGATCGGCGCGGTAGACTGGCCTACGTGCTACTTAAGCTGGAAAAAATGGTTCATGGTGGAGCCGCGCTCGCTCGCCTTGCTGACGGGCGAGTTGCGCTTGTTCGGGGCGGCCTTCCGGGTGAACGGGTCAAGGCCGAGGTCCGGGAGCGTGCCGGGGTGTTGCAGGGTGTCGTAACCGAAGTCGTTGACGCGAGTCCGCACCGCGCTACATCTGCCGGGAGACTACATCCCGGACTCGATTACAGCCACAGCAGTTACGGCTACCAACTCGAGCTTAAACGCAGCGTTGCTGAAGATGCGCGCTCGAGGGCGCTTAAACCCAGTGCCCAAGCGTCCGGAGTAGGGCCTGGCGTGCCGGTTTCTCCGGTCATTGCCGCACCTGAACCATGGGGCTACCGCAGCGCGGTACAACCTGCAGTCTCTCGCACGGGTTTAGAAGCGGGTACAGCAACCGCTCTCGGCTATAGGCAACCGCAGACGGACACCTTTGTCCCGCTGGGGGGTGACCCGACCGCCAACGCGGGCCTTAACCGGGTGTGGATACGCCTGCAGGAAGAAGGCTTACCCAAAGGTGTCCGTGAACTCGCCCTGCGTGGGAACGACGTGGGCGAAGTGCTCGTCTGCTTGATTGCAAGCGCGTCGGCAAAAAACTATCTGGACGCAGCGCATAGACTTCTGGGTAACGGCATTGTCGGCGTGTCTTACGCGCAGTACGACCCGCGTGGGCGATTTCGCGGTGGGTCGGAGCGGCTTGCCGGAGCGCGGAGCATCACGCAGCGTTACGGCGACTTTGACCTGACGGTAAGCGCGACGAGCTTCGCGCAACCCAATCCGGCGGCGGCTTCACAGCTCTACAGTGAGCTGACTCGTTGGGCCGGTGCAGGAGCGCACGCCCTCGACCTCTACGCGGGGAGCGGCATCATCGGGTTGCATCTGGCTAAAGGATTTGGGCAAGTCACGGCGCTAGAGCTCGACCGTAGCAGCGTCATTCGGGGAGCGCACGACGCGACGCGTCTAGGCGTTGACAATCTGTCGTTTATTCACGCGGACGCCCGCAAGCTCTCGGCCTTGCCGGACGCTGAGCTTATCACCGTAGACCCGCCCAGGGCCGGACTCGCTAAGGCGGCGCGGCAGGCCGTCACCGCGTCTAAAGCGGCGCGGCTCATCTACGTCTCGTGTGACGTCGCAACGTGGGCTAGAGACGTCGCTGAATTTGTGGCGGCGGGCTGGCGGTTAGGGCGAGCACAACCGTTTGACTTTTACCCACAGACGCACCACATCGAGATGCTGTCACTGCTGACACGCTGAGCAACCGCTTTGATGAGAAGTTGGTTATACTCACTCCGTGAGCCGCATGTAGATCACGAGTTCTCAGAGGGTGTAAATGCAAAAACGTCTGCTGTGCGTATCTTTGGTTTTAGGCTTGAGCGTCGTTCAGGCGCAGCAATTTTACTTGGGTGCCGGGGGTGCGCCAACGACGTGGGCCGATGCAGAAACACCTTTTTTGCACCTTCAGGCGGGCGTTATTCAGGACGGGCTCGAGATGCGTCTCGGATTTACGACCAATCTGGCTTTTGGAGGAGCCTACGCCTCTTACGCCGGAGCCGATTTGCTCGGCACGTTCCCGCTTTTTGAGGGTGCGGCGCGTGGTTACGCTGGAGGCGGTTTGGGGTTCAGCTCAGCTTTTGCACGTAGCACCTTGGCACTCGAGGCCGTTCTGGGCGGCGAATACCGTACCGGGCCGGTCGCTTTGTTTGCTGATATAGGCGCACTGGTTTTTCTACCGTTTCCTTTCCCGCAAGCTCGAGCGGGCGTCAACATCTATTTTTAGAACTGCCTATCACCGATTATCTCTGTGTGGAGGAAACTATGGGAAGTACCGTTCGTGCCAATGATACGCTGCAAATTACGGCGAGTCAGGGTTTTCCCGAAGAGCTTGACATTAAACGTCACCGGAAGTCGCCCCTGAACGCTGCACAGTTTGAGAACCGGACGTTTTCTTTTTGGGGCAAAGAAGAAATCAGAAACTTTCAGCAGCCGCCCGTAAAAAACTTTTTGGTCGAAAACCGTCAAGGTAAACATATTTACTGGGGTCTTATCACCGTGCTTACCGTAAAACACGATTACGTGGGCAAGGTAACAGCAGGTCGTTACCAAATCCACACGCTCTACACCTATGAGGAGATGAAACTAGCTGCCCGAATGTCGGGGCTGGACCCTCAGCTTGACTACTTCTTATGAGCTTGTATACAGAAGCCGCTATCAACGTCTACTTTAGCGTTCAGGGCGTAAACTTATAAGCGTGTTAGCCAAACGCATCATCCCCTGCCTCGACGTTCACGACGGCCGCACCACCCGTGGTCAACAGTTTGGCCGCGCCGAAGCGGGCGAACTAAGAGACGTCGGTGACCCCGTAGCTTTAGCCTTGCAATACGATGAGCAGGGTGCCGACGAACTCGTTTTTTACGATATAACCGCGACCTCTGAGGGCCGCAGCGCGATTTTGGACATCATCACCCGCACCGCTGAGATGTGCTTTATGCCGCTGACGGTCGGCGGCGGCGTGAGGACGCTTCGTGATTTTCGTACGCTCTTTTTGGCTGGGGCCGACAAGGTTTCGATCAATTCGGGCGCGGTGTCCAATCCTGAGGTTGTCCGCGAAGCTGCCGAGCACTACGGCTCACAGGCGGTGGTGTTTTCTATTGACGCTAAAAAACGCACGGACGGCTCTGGTTGGGACGTGTACGTTGCCGGTGGGCGCAAAAATACGGGGCTAGATGTACTCGAGTGGGCCGTGCGTGGTCAGGAGCTTGGGGCAGGGGAGATCGTCCTAAACAGTATGGACGCCGACGGGATGAAAACGGGGTATGACTTGGGGGCGACGCGGGCGGTGGCCAGGGCCGTAGACATCCCGGTCATCGCCTCGGGTGGAGCCGGAAACGCAGCGCATATGCGCGACGTGCTCCGTGACGCTGAAGCGGACGCGGCGCTCGCGGCAGGTATCTTTCACAGTGGTCAGACGACGGTCGGTGAGGTTAAACAGCTGTTGGCAGACGCAGGCGTTCATGTGAGGCTCGTCTAGTGGGGGAGAAGAACTGGAAGCTCGAGACCGTAGCCGTCCACGCAGGCGCAGAGGTAGACCCCACAACCGGGGCCGTCACGCCGCCGATTCACCTGACGACGACCTTTGAACGCAACGCTGACGGGAGCTATCCGCACGGGTACATCTACAGCCGCACCGACAACCCGAACCGGCGGGCGTTAGAAGGTGCGCTGGCAGTGCTCGAGGGCGGGGAAGCCGCCGCCTGTTTCGCCTCAGGTTCGGCGGCAGCGGCAGCTATTTTCCGTACCCTCCGCCCCGGCGACCATGTGTTAGCCCCGGATGACCTCTATCACGGCATTACCAAGCTCTTAAAACTGGTCTTCGTCCCGTGGGGTCTCGAGGTTGACTTTGTAGACACGTCCGACGTTGACACCGTAAAAAAAGCGTGGCGGGATACCAAGCTGCTCTGGCTCGAGACCCCCTCCAATCCGCTTCTAAAAATCAGCGATGTCGCAGCCCTGTCCGAGCTGGCCCATAGCCGGGGCGCACTTGTGGCGTGTGACGCCACCTGGACCCCGCCGACGGTGCAGCGTTCGCTCGACCTGGGTGCAGACTTAGTGCTGCACTCGACGACCAAATATCTGGCCGGTCACTCGGACGTGCTGGGCGGCGCAGTCATTGCCAAACGTGCTGCGGGCGTCTTTGAGAGGGTTCGGACGGTGCAAAACCTCGAGGGTGCCGTCCCCTCACCCTTCGACTGTTGGCTCGTCCTCCGAAGTTTACGCACCCTGCCGTACCGGATGCGGGGGCATTCTGAGAATGCCGGGAAGGTCGCCGCGTTTTTAGCCGCGCAGCCCCAGGTCGAACGCGTGTACTATCCGGGGCACGAGTCGCATCCGAACCATGACGTGGCAGTACGTCAGATGCTTTCGTTTGGAGGGATGCTCTCGTTTGAGGTCGGCGGCGGCGAAGCGGCGGCGATGCAAGTTGCGGCGAACGTGCAACTTTTTACCCGTGGCACGAGTTTGGGCGGCGTGGAGAGTTTGCTCGAGCACCGCGCCAGCATCGAAGGACCGGAGAGCCGGACGCCCAAAGGGTTGTTGCGGGTGTCGGTGGGGCTCGAGCATCCTGATGATTTGATTGCAGATTTAGCGCAGGCGTTAGCGCAAGGATGAGGGAGTACGACTTTGCTGCGGATTACGACGCACAGTACAGCGCAGCCTACGACCCTGAGATCCGTACCCTGACCGAGTTGGCGAAGGAGCAGGGTGGCGGGGTTCTCGACCTCTGCTGCGGCACCGGCATCGTGACGATCCCGCTGGCAGAAACCGGGCTCGAGGTCGTCGGGGTAGATATCTCGGAAGCGATGTTGGCGCAGGCGCAGGCTAAAGCCAAAGGTCGGCAAAACCTGATGTTCTACCTGCAAGATGCGCTCGAGTTCAGTACCTCACAGCGTTTTGGGCTCACCTTGATGACCGGGAACGCCTTTCAGTGCTTTCTGACAGACAAAGACCTAATCACGCTTTTTGCCAAGGTTTACGCCCTCCTTAGTCCGGGCGGCATGTTTATCTTCGATACACGGTTACCTGAAGGGTATGACCTTACGCTGAATGACTTTGAGCTTTGGAGTGAGTACCATGACGCAGCCGGAAACTCTGTCCGTTGGCTCGTTAAACAAGCCGCTTACGACGCCGAGCATGGCGTCTTGCGTTATGAGATGAAAGAGGTCTACGACGACGGTACGGAGCGGCCCTCGAGTGAAGCCCTCAAATTTACGTCACTCGAGGCGCTCCTCATCCTGGCTCAAAACGCGGGCTTTGAGGTCGTCGGGCAGTACGAAAACTGGAACCGGGAGCCACTTGGAGAAAACCCGGCGGCAGCGGTGCTCGAGCTAAAAAAGCTAACCCGGTAAAAGCTGGACTAATGCGGTTTTAGGGCTCGAGTCACCAGCAAAACGGCTAAATAATCGTCAACCGGTTTGCCCGGAAAGCGGTCTTCGTAAAAGCCGGTCAGCACAAACCCTGCTGCCAACTGTCCGCCGATGAGGTCATCTAAGGTGTGGCCAAACTCGAGCGCTTGCCCCTCACTAAAACGCCCTTGCTGCTCGTCCGGGTTTAAGTTCTCCAGGTCAGAATAAGGAATCTTGTGCCGAACGACGAGTCGGTCATCTTCACTCTCGTCATCGAGCGCGTAGAGCACCGGATTGACCATCCCGGCAAGCAAGAGACCGCCGGGGCGCAAAACCCGGTACGCTTCACGCCACACCGGGTTCACGTCGGGGACAAAACAGTTTGAAATCGGATGGACGATGGTGTCAAAGCTGGCGTCGGCAAAAGCTGACAGGTCGGTCATGCTGCCCTGAACAGTTTGGAGCTCGAGCCCGTCTCTCTCAGCGACCAACCGGTCTTGGGCGAGCTGTTCATCGGAGAGGTCAAACACTGTAACGCGTGCGCCTGTGACGGCTAACAACGGACCTTGTTGCCCACCGCCGGACGCTAAATAGAGCACGTCACGTTCCGCCACCTCTAACCAAGCATTTGGAACGGGACGCCCCGGTGTCAGGCGTATCTGCCACTCGCCGCGTTTGGCCGCTGCGACTTGTTCGGAGGTTACAGGCTGCGTGTAGGGACTTGTACCCTCTGTTACGCGCCGATTCCACGCTTGGCGGTTGATGCCTGATACATTCATAACGTTGAGTTTACCGTTTAACGCGTCTCGAGCCGAATTTAATCCAAAAGTGGTTGAACAAACGCGCTTGTCAAGCGCCTCCTCACCGCTTAAGCTGCGCTTAGTGTCACGTCAACAGGTTTTGGAAACGGTCGCTACATATATCTTGAACGTGTCTTCGCCTTTTGTTCTCCGCGTCGCCATTGACGGCGTAGACGGTGCGGGAAAAACGTATTTTGCCGATGAGCTGGGGCCACGTTTAGCAAAATCTAGACGAGATGTGATTCGCGCCTCGGTAGACGGCTTTCATCATCCTAAAGAGATACGTTATCGGCTGGGACGCGGCTCACCCGAAGGCTATTACCACGACGCTTACGATTACAAAACGTTCAAAGAGGTTCTACTAAACCCGCTCAGCCCCAGTGGGTCAGGATGCTACCGCACAGCCGTTCACGACGTTGACGCTGAAATGCCTGTTTCGGTGCCTGAACGACGAGCGGAACCCGGTGCAATCTTGCTCCTCGACGGAATATTCCTGCACCGCCCGGAGTTGCGCGACTATTGGGACATGTCCGTGTGGCTCGAGGTTCCTTTCAGCGTTTCCGTCCCACGGATGGCGCAGCGTGACGACAATTCACCTACCCCGGATGCCCCGGAACATCGGCGCTACATCGAGGGTCAAAAGCTCTATCTAGCTGAGAGTACGCCACAACGTCACGCGACGTTTACCGTTGACAACCGTGACCTACACGCCCCCTTCGTCGTCGGCAAAGATTAGAGCTTACGCAGTAACCGCGTTTTCAGTAGGATAATGAACCTCAGTCAGCTTTTCCGATACGCGCCAGAGCCGCTCCGCTAAAGCGCTGTTTTGCGCGTCCGCCGACATCGAGACCTTTTCTGGGTAGCCGCGCATCTCTTGAAATCCGTCCGGGCCGTAGTAATCATTAGGCTTAATGTCCGGCGCAGTCGCGGCGTAAAGCGTCGGCAGTGCGCCCATCTCGGGTTTTTGACCGAGCACAGGGTTGAGGAACTTGAACAAGCCGGAGGTTGCCTGCAAGTTGGTGCCGGTATAGCCGGGGTGCGCCGCCGCCGCGAGCGCGTCTAGCTGCTCACGGGCAAAGTACACATTGAGTTGCCGCATAAAGAGCAAATTGGCGAGTTTACTCTGCCCATACGCGGCCCACGGCTTGTACCCTTTTTCGGCCTGCAAGTTGCCAAACTCGAGTTTGGCCATCCGGTGCGCCCCACTGCTCACGCTGATGACCCTGGCCTCCAGTGTCGCCCGGATATGTGGTAGCAAAAGGCCGGTCAGCGCAAAGTGTCCGAGATGATTCGCGCCGAACTGCAACTCAAAGCCGTCTTTGGTTTTGGTAAACGGCGGCACCATCACTCCGGCGTTATTGATCAGCAGGTTGAGCTTGTCAAACTTACGCCCGAACGCCTCGGCAAAGGCGTGGACTGAGGCGAGGTCGGCGAGGTCTAAGTGCATGATAGTCAGTTGTGCGCCCGGTAGCTGAGCGCGGATGCGGTCGGCGGCGAAGTCGGCCTTTTGCAGGTTGCGGCACGCCATCACCACCCCGGCACCTTTGGCGGCGAGCGCCTTGGCGGTCTCAAAACCGATTCCATTGTTCGCCCCCGTCACGACGGCGACGCGGTTCGTTAGTGAAGGCATATTTGCAGCTGTCCAGTGCGGCATAGTTCTCCTCGCCTTTCTTTGCACGTGCGGAATATGCGTAAACCCTACCAAAGTCGGAACCGGGCTTTGGTAACTCAAGCGTTAGCAATGAGTACCGAGCAATGGACAATGAGGTTTTGGGCTTTTACTCATTGCTCGTTACTCATTGCTAGAATTGCCCTAGAGATTGTGAGGAATTCTAATGTCTACCAACACCAAAGCCCAAACCCCTGTGTCCGACTTTATCCGCCACCACTACCGCCACTTCAACGCCGCTGCCCTCGTGGACGCTGCCGACGCCTACACCGCGCACTTGGGAAACGGCGGTCACATGATGGTCACGCTCGCCGGAGCGATGAGCACCGCCGAACTCGGCTTATCGTTCGCTGAGATGATTCGGCAAGACAAGGTGCAGCTGATCTCTTGTACAGGCGCAAACCTCGAGGAAGACATCTTTAACCTCATTGCCCATGACTTTTACGAACGCGTCCCGCATTACCGTGACCTCACCGCGCAAGATGAACAAGACCTCTTAGACCGCCACATGAACCGCGTGACCGACACCTGTATCCCCGAAGAAGAGGCGATGCGGAGGCTCGAGGACGCGCTGCTAAATGAGTGGCAACGCGCCGACGCCGCCGGAGAACGTTACTTTCCGCACGAGTTCTTGTACCGCCTTATTCGCTCGGGGGCGCTCGAGGAGCATTACCAGATTGCCCCTAAAAACTCGTGGATGATCGCCGCTGCCGAAAAAAACCTGCCGATTATCGTTCCCGGTTGGGAAGACTCGACTACCGGCAACATATTCGCCGCGCACTGCATCTCCGGTGATATTAAAAACGTCCACACCGTCAAGACCGGTATCGAATACATGACGTACTTGGCTAAGCTGTATACCCAAACCGCGCCGGAGCACTCCATCGGCTTTTTTCAAATCGGTGGCGGCATCGCCGGGGATTTCCCCATCTGCGTGGTGCCGATGCTGCATCAGGATTTACGGCGCGAAGGTGTGCCGATGTGGGGCTATTTTTGTCAGATCAGCGATTCGACCACGAGTTACGGGTCATATTCGGGGGCGGTGCCGAACGAGAAGATTACCTGGGGCAAGCTCTCGGCAGATACGCCCAAGTTCATTGTGGAGAGTGACGCGACGATTGTGGCACCTTTGATGTTCGCGCTGATTTTAGAGCAATAGGTGGGCGTTCAAGACCAATACTGGAAAGAGCTTTATCAACTCAGAGTTCACGTAAACTACTTGGAACTCTACCATCAACGGTCTGAAGGTCAAGACAAAGCTGTAAAAATAATTCTTGCCGTTGCTTCCAGCTCCAGTATCGCTGGTTGGGCTATATGGCAGAAATATAGTTTTATATGGGCATCAGTTATAGCTCTGTCTCAGGTCATTGCAGCCATAAAAGGTTTTCTGCCATATGAGACAAGACTGAAGTTGCTTACGGGTTTGTTATCAGAACTCGAGGAGTTACTCAATTTTACAGAAATGAATTGGTACTATGTTTCTAATGGTTCGCTGACAGAAAGAGAGATTCATGAGTTGCAGTTTGAAATACGGAGAAGGAAGACCAAAGCCGTCCACGAGCATCTAGGTTCTAATTCTTTACCGGAGAAACCAAAGTTTCATGAAAAAGCAGTTGAGTCGGCTGACATTTACGTCAACAATTTCTACCCCTCGGAGGTATAAGTATGTCTGATAACGACAAAAGGGTCTACATTCCGCAAGATGACCGCAGACCGAAACCACTTTCCGAAGATAAGGGATTACTTCCAGTTAAAGTGACGCCACAGACTCCACCCGTACAACCTCCAAAACAAGAAAAGAAAGACTAAGTGTTGTCTTGCCGCAATCTTCAGCTAGGCGTACTATCTGGTCATGAGCTATAAAGGCGTCATCACCCTCGAGCCGGGAAAGCGCAGCGGGAAACCCTGTATCAGAGGGATGCGTATCACGGTTTATGATGTTCTCGAGCTTTTAGCCAGCGGAATGACCCATGAGGAGATACTCGAGGATTTTCCCTATCTGACAAATGAGGATATCCTAGTCTGTTTCAGCTACGCCGCCGACCGAGAAAAAGCATGATAACTGCTTGAGCTGATCTGAAACTTCCATAGGAAATTAAAAGGTCAAGTGTCGATCTCCAGCCAGGCATGTTGGCACTCTTTTAGAAAACCTCGAGCTACTCGGATACTCCCTAGAACTCATCTCAAAAATGGTTCTCAAACTGAGAGCATCTTATCTTACTCGCCTAGCTCGGTTTAACCCTTATGGGGCAGAGCCCCATAAGGGTTTTTTAGATGGCTTTTGCTTCCGTCTGTCTTGACCTAGAAACCGGAAACGCAGCTCAGCGAAACTTTTGCCCGGCTTCAAGGCGGTAGACGCGAACATAATCGAACGACGCGGTGTAGCCTGCACCACCAAAGGAAACTAAGCCAATCTTGGCAGCTGAACCGAGTGCGTGTGTCCAGGTACCGCCCCGCACCCACTCACCCCCGGGTACATCGCGTTTGGTGTAGGCAGTGTAACGCTCTTCGCCTTTGACCTGCTCTTTGGCAATGCGCAGCAGCGTCCACTCAGCCGGTGGTCCGACGACCGTGTTGCCGTACCGCGGGTAGCCCTCCGGCACCGGTGAAAGTTCTTTGGCAAACTCCGTCTGCCGGGTATTAAAGATCGCTACATCAACCAGCTTGATAAAGTTGTCGTCATCACCGTAAATCACTAGGCCCGCTTGGTTGAAGTTGCAGTCGCTACCGCACTTGTCGAGCGGCGCGTCCAGCTTGAGGCGTGTTTCGACGACGTACTCGCGCCGATCAGCAGGCCGGGTCAGGACGGGCGCGGTATTGCTGTCGACGTAAAGGTCGCCGGGTTGCGTGTTGAACGCCAGTACACCCCCGGTGACGCGGTACTGACTCGAGTCGGGTTGCCGTACCCAGTTCCAGCGCCGGTCGAGTGTTCTCCCATCGAACTCGTCGCGGTCGATCAGCTTACCGAGCCGGAGGCCGCGGAACGGCTTTGTCTTGTACTTACTGCGCTCACCGGGTTGAGCCGCAGGCCCGCGCTGGTTGTTGTCCGAAGCCCAATTGCCTCCCCGTACCGTCGGCCAGCCGTCTTGCCAGTCGAGCGCGTCAAGGAGTAGTGGCCGTTTGGTAAAGCCGACAGCCCCTGCAAAGTAGGGATCATGACGGTCAACCGCGTGATAGAGCGTCCACCACTGGCCGTCAAAGTCTTTTAAGACGGTGTTGTGACCCGTCCCGACCCAACGGTTGCCGTTCATACTGAGCACCACCGAGCCGCCGACGCGGGGCTCGAGCAGCGACACCCCTTCACGGTCAACATAAGGGCCGAGTGGGCTGCGCGACCGTCCGGCGAACAGAGAATATCCGGTTAATGGCCCTCGGCAGCAGTCAGTCGCCGAGACAAATAGATAAAAGTAACCATCCTTTTCAACAACCTCAGAGCCTTCATAACGGTTGTCGATGGTGATACGTGTTTGCCGCGCCTGATCGGTCGCCAGCCCATCTTCTGAGAGAGGGCGAGCAAAGATGCCCCCATAAAAGCCGCCGAAGTACAGATAACGCTGCGCACCGTCTGTGACAACTTCAGGGTCGATGGCACCAAAAAAATTGCACTCGCGTGCGCCAAACGCCCTGCTTGGATTGCCGTTATATTGGGGTTCGACGACCACGGCTCCTGAGTCCGTCCACGGTCCCGCTGCGCTCGGCGCGGTCGCCACCCCAATCGCTTGGTCACTGTCACAGTTAGGTGCGCCGCTCACCTCGGCGCTGGCGTTCGTCACGATGTAGTAGAGATAGTAGGTGCCCTTGTGATATTCGATTTCAGGCGCAAATACCGTTGTTCCCGGATCAGCCCAAGTGGGTAGCTCGTCTAGAGCCTCTCCCAGGTAGGTCCAGTCGGTGAGGTTCGAGGAGCGCAAGATCGGGAGGTTGCGAAAGTTAAACTCACCTTGAGCGTTGCGGTCTTCGTCATTGAGTGGGTCGCGGGTACAGTAGGTGTACCAGTAACCATCTTGAGCGTAAAAGGTTGAAGGGTCGGCGCAACTTTCAACGAGACCGTTGCCGATACCTGCTGCGCGAATAGGGACAGGATTCTCGTACTTATTGCTTGTTTGCGCGCTCAGTTCAGCTGTTCCCAGCTGTTGACAACCTGCAAGCACCATCACCAAAACTCCAATACTCTGCTGCCATTTCATCCGTTCGTTCCTCCCTTAAGATACTTTTGCCTGCCCAGCGCCGACCCCCCAAGCCTCCTACGCACTGCTGCTCTACAAAACATCTACTAGAAGCCATCTCAAAAACGCCTAAGCAGCAGTTTGATGCAACCAAGCTGAAGGAAGGCCAAGAAGTTTTGCGAGTAGCGTTCGTAGCGGACGACTAAGCGCCGGAAGTTGCCAAGGTGGGCAAAGAGCCGTTCGATCTTCCAACGCCTTTTATAGCGCCTTAGTTTACGTCCATCTTGAGTCTTCGCTTTCTTGCGGTTTTTCCTATGAGGTGCAATCATCTCAACGCCCGCTTCGGCAAGTTCAGCATCTAAAGGGTCACTGTCATACGCCTTGTCACCGATTAACTTCTCGGGCTTACCTCTGACGTGTCGAGATGCGAGAGTTTGCTGTACCAGTCTGACTTCATGCGGTGAAGCAGATGTAACGTAGAGGGCGAGACAAGCACCACTAGCATCCGATATTGCCATGACTTTGCTACCCTTGCCCCGTTTAGTCTTACCAATTGCCGAGCCCCTTTTTTTGCCGCTACGAAGGTGCCGTCTATAAAGCACTCGCTTAAATCAAGCTCACCACGTTCTTCCAAATCTTGCGCTAAAGTCTCTAAAACACTCTGTAGTACACCGTTTCTCTCCCATTCTTGGAAACGCCGGTGACACGTCTGGTAGGGCGGATATCTGCTGGGCAGGTCAGCCCATTGTGCGCCGGTTCTGAGTATCCAGCAGATACCTTCAAGTACCTCTCGTGAAGGGCGTCTAGGCCGACCTTTACCGTCTTTACGTCGAACCGGCTCGGGAATAAGTGGCCCGAGAATCGTCCACTGTTCATCTGTTAGTTCCATACCACTTTTTAGCAGCTATCCAGCTGACTATTCGTTTTTGAGATGGCTTCTAGAAATGTACTAGACGCGCTGACATCTCGGTGCCAGAAAGCACCTTTTGCCGAAGCGACGCAAGTTGTAAACTACCTGGTTAATATACGGAAGCTTATCAGGCTTGTCAAATGTCCAGACAAACTAAAACCCCAAAACTTTGCGTTTTGTGGCAAAGTCGTGGCCCAAGCTCATGAAATGGTGTCAGCAGAGGAGAAACGTCAACCAGACGTACGACTCAGCTTGACTACAGAAGCGACGCGTCCCGAAATACTTCAAGCATTTTTGAGTAGATAGACTGCGTTTGAGCCCGAGCCTTTTAACTTACTTAGCCTCGAGCCAATTCTGCCCCAACCCAACCTCAGCGGTGATCGGTACATCGAGCTCATAAGCCCCTTCCATCGCCGCTTTGACGGTTTCGGCCACCGCCTCGGCGTCACCTTTAGGCGCTTCGATCACGAGTTCGTCGTGAACTTGTAAGAGGAGTTTGGAGCCTGAAGCGGCGAGTTTGGGGGCAACTTCTAACATCGCCAGCTTGACAATATCGGCCTGCGTGCCCTGAATCGGCATGTTGTAGGCGGTGCGTTCGGCGTATTCGCGGGCGTTGCGGTTTTTGCTGCCTATGTCAGGAATCATCCGGCGGCGGCCCAAAAGCGTCTCGACGTAGCCGTTTTGCCGGGCGAACTCGAGCGTCGTCTCGATATATTTCTGCACCTTCGGATAGCGCGCGAAGTACGTTTTGATAAAGGTGTCGGCCTCGGCGTAGTCAATACTCAGCTCGCGGGTCAGGCGGTGCGCGGACATGCCGTAAAGTACGCCGAAGTTGATGATCTTCGCGACGCGGCGCATGTCCGGCGTAATCTTTTCCGGGTCTGCGCCGTAAATTTGCGCGGCGGTGCGGCGGTGGATGTCTTCGCCTGAACGAAAGGTTTCTAGGAGCGCCGCTTCACCGGTGATGTGCGCCAAAATCCGCAGTTCAATCTGCGAATAATCCGCGACTAAGAGCGTCATGCCTTCATCCGCGATAAAACCGCGCCGGATTTCACGGCCGATTTCGGTGCGAACCGGGATATTTTGCAGGTTCGGATTCGTGGACGAGAGCCGCCCAGTCGCGGTAGCCGCTTGATTAAAGGTCGTGTGCAGCCGTCTGGTCTTAGGGTTGACGAGGCGCGGCAGTGGGTCTAAGTAGGTGCTTTTGAGCTTGGCGAGTTCGCGGTAATCCAAAATCAGCGGGACGACCGGGTGCGCGTCTCTGAGGGGTTCCAAGGCACTCACGGCTGTTGAGCGTTTGCCGGTCGTAGTTTTCCGGCCTGCTTGGAGCTCGAGCTTTTCAAACAGTAACTCGGCCAATTGGTCACGTGAGTTGAGGTTTAAGGCATTGTTACCAGCGATTTCCCGGACTTGCTCTTCGAGCCCTACTAGGGTTTCGTTCATCGCTTCGGACTGCGCGGTTAAAAAGGCGGTGTCAATTTTGACGCCGGTGCGCTCCATCTGCGCGAGGACGCCCGCGAGTGGGCGTTCGATCTGCTCGTAAAGGTCTTTGAGGCGCGGTTCGGCGGCGAGTTTGGGCGGCAAGAGCTTGAAGAGTTCGGCAGTCGTGACCGCCCGTGACGCCGCTGTGACGCCCCAGTCAGGTGCGCCGTAACGCCGTGCGACAGTCTCCGGGTTGGCGGTGTTGGGGTCCAGGACGTAGGCCATCAACAAAGGGTCGTCGCCGGGGGAGACCGCTTCACCCCTTTCACCACGCGACGCGTAGACCGCTAGGGCTTTGGCGTCGCACGCGTTAAGCACGCCTTCACTCGCCAAAATAGTCTGTTGCCATTCGGGTTCGATGGTGGCGACTGTTCCTGCTGAGGCGACAGCTAGCTCGGTCAGCTCGGCGCTCATCGGGGAGACGCTCGAGAGCACAAAGCCCAGCGCCCCGCCGAAGAAAATATCTGCTGAAGCGATTTTACGGTAGCCGTCTCTCGCCACTGCTGACGTGCTGCTTGCAGCCTCGTCCACCAGCCCCAACTCGCGCAGCATCGAGCCAAACTCTAAACCTTCTAAAAACTCAGTGAGCGCCTCACGTTGCAACTCGCGTTTGGCCCACCGTTCGGGGGCGATCTCTAAGTCGGCGTCGGTGACAATCCGTGACAGCTGACGCGAGAACTTGACGTTTTCCATGCTGGCTGCGACTTTTTTGGCGGCACTTTCGGGTTTAAGCGCCTCAACATTGTCTAAAATGGCGTCGAGCGTGCCGTAGTCTTGCAAGAGCTTTGCGGCTGTTTTCGGGCCGATACCCTTTGCGCCGGGGATGTTGTCCGAGGCGTCACCGGTTAGTGAGCGGTAATCTACCCACTGCGCGACCGTGACGCCGAACTTGTCCAAGACCTCTCGCGGGCCGAAAGAGTCGTTTTTAGAGAGCCCCCGCACGGTGATGCGGTCACTCACCAGCTGATAGGCGTCGCGGTCGGACGTGACGATTTCGACCTTGTAGCCGAGTTCGGCGCAGCGGGTGGCAATCGTGCCGATGAGGTCATCGGCCTCGAGCCCCGGTACTTCGGTCTGGTAGAGCCCTAACAGCTCGACCGCTTGTTTAATCTGCCGAATCTGGCGCGGCAAATCTTCGGGCGTGTCGCGCCTGCCCGCTTTATAGCCGTCAAACTGCTCGTGCCGAAAGGTCTTGGCGGGCGCGTCAAAGGTCACGATGGTCGCGTCGAACTCACCCTCTTCGTTCATGATGCGCAGTAAAGACCGTAAAAAGCCGTAAACCGCGTTCGTCGTTTCACCTTTGGAATTGCTCAGGTCTCGGATGGCGTAGTACGAGCGAAAGGCGAGCGCGTGACCGTCGATAATAACGAGTTTGTGACCGTTACGGTCTGCCGGAGCCGGAGGTGTCTCAGCCATAAACACGTTGTGAGGCGTCAAGAGAGGGTGTGCAGAGCATCTATTAGAGTGTACAACGCGTCTTTTGCCGGTGAGGTCGGTTGCCTGAGCTGTGCTAGGGGCCTTCGCTGAGAGCTTCTATCAGGGGCAGTGCACCGGCCTCAGCTGCGCTAAGCTGACCGTGAGACACCAGAAGTGGCGATGAGCCGACCTTTGGCGTCTTAAAAGGTTGTATTGACCGGTTCGGTCAATACTTAAGGGGTAGGGCCTCGAGCCCCCGTAGTTGCGGGTTGACGCGCCAGGTCAGCGTATCCGGGGCGGCGTTTAGGGAGAGGTCCGGAAAACGCTCGAGAAGTGCCCCTAACGCCTCTTCTGCCTCCATCCGGGCCAGAGGAGCGCCCAGGCAGTAATGCACCCCTTGACCAAACGCGATGTGCTTGTTGAGCTTGCGCGCGATATCGAGTTCATCGGGGTCGGTGAACTGCGTTTCGTCGCGGTTGGCCGAAGAAAGAGCGGCCATCACCATCTCGCCCGCCTTAATCTGCTGACCCCCGAGCGTCAGGTCCTCGAGTGCAAAGCGGGGGGCCGTTAAGGTCACCGGACCCTCGAGCCGTAACAGTTCCTCAACCGCCGACCCCAGCAGGTCCGGCTGGGCGCGCAGCTTCGCCAGCTCAGCCGGGTGGGTGAAGAGCGCCAACATCCCGTTGCCGAGCAAGTTCACCGTCGTTTCGTGCCCCGCGAAGATGAGCAGCGCGACCATCGAGATCAGCTCCTGCTCGCTAAGGGTGTCGCCCGCATCTTCGGCGCGTACAAGTGCCGAGACGAGGTCGTCGCCCGGTTCGCGCCTTTTGAGCTCGAACAGTCCGAGCAGATAGTCGGTAAACGCGGTCATCTCCGCGGTGTTGTCGAGCTGCTCGTCGGCCGTGACGCCAACTGCTCTAAACATCGAATCCGACCACGCGCGGAACTTTTCCCGGTCCTCCAAGGGCAACCCCAACATCCCCGAGATCACGTTGATAGGGAGGGGGAAGGCAAAGCTGTCGATCAGGTCGAACTCGCGGCTACCGGACGCTTCGATGGCGTCGATGAGTTCCCGGGCCAGGCCCCGCACCTGGGGTCTCAACCCTTCGACGAACTTGGGGGTAAAGCCTTTGCTGACCAGGTTGCGCAAGCGGCGGTGGTCAAGCCCGTCGGTACTGAGCAGATGGGGCGTTCCGTCCAGCGGGCCGACGTTGGCGGCGTTGGCCGTGTCTTCGCTCAGTTTCAGTTGGCGGGTAGGGCCGAGTCCGAAGCGTGCGTCCTTAAGCACAGCGACGACATCTTCAAAGCGGGTGACGAGCCAAGCGTCGTGCTCATAGACGCTGAACTTGAAAACCGGGGCCTGCTGACGTAGTTGGGCAAAGGCGGCAAAGGAATCGCCAGAAAAACCGGCACCGAACGAGGGGGTTGACTGCATGGTTGCCTCCAGGCGTAGACGGCAGCTACTACGTCTACCCGGTTATATTAGCTGCATTTTGCATTAGCTGCATGAAGCAGGTATACAAACTTGCTGAGGACACTTCGTTAAGATGGAGAGACCTATGCTTGAAAACGAACCTCAGCGTCTTATGCTTTCCCTCTGGCACCTGCATGAAATTCTGGTTGCACGCGTTGACAACCGGTTAAAGGAGGAGCAGGGGGCAAGTCTGCGTGAATACCTGCTCCTGACTTTCGTTGAAGGGGGCGTCAACCGAACGGGTGACATCGCCAGAACCCTCAACCTCCCCGGTTACGCTGCGAGCCGCATGATCGAACCTCTTTGGCGCACGGGTCTGCTCGAGCGTACGGTCGATGTGGCCGACGCGCGCAGCTTCAACCTGTCGCTGAGTAAAACGGGTGAAGCCCGGTTGCGAGAGGCCGAGCGCGTTGTATTCGGCGAACTCGGTACACTGTTAGAAGGGTTCGAGCCCGAGCGGCGTCAAGCGTTTCTGACGATGTTAGAGGATTTAACCACCTTAGCTCGGAAGCTCGGTTAAGTATAAAAGTGGACCCCTAAAAGTGGCGATGGGCCGGAGGACGGGGTCAACGCTGCCTTACATCAAAATGTGATGCGACAAGCTCTCTGTGGGAGCAGCTCTATACCTACGCCTACGCTCCGCTAAGCGAGGCCGACAGCTACCGCCGCACTGCCGACCCGCGCGGCGGCTACTATGTTCGGCTCGTCTATGGTGACGGCGAAGCGGACGCCAAAAAGCGGGTGTCCCAAATTGCGTAAACATATTCGAGCCGTCAGACAAGTATAGTTTTTTACACCCAGGCGAAGGCTGCTGCGTTTACACTGCCGTTGGCGGTTTCAGCCTTGGCCGGTTACGCCGCAATATATTTTTATCGCTCTACAGGTGGGGACCTGTAGAGCACCTTTTTGGGACACCAGCCCGCCGCACCTTGCAAAAGGCTAACTGTACCGAGATAAAAACAGTTTTTGCTGTACCTGCTGACGCAGTATCAGCCCGTTTTAGTCAGAGCGTCTAGGCACTTGGTTAGAGCGGCCGCGAGTGTCCCATGCGGTGTTTTTAGGCGCTGGTCTGCCGGTCTCAGCGGTAAACGCTTCCTTTACACTGAGCACATGAACACCCGCAAGCCGCGTCATCAAGGTAGCGTCAAGGGAAGTGTCTCGAGGCACAGTGTCTCGAGTTATAGGCGTGTCAGCCGGAAGCGTGTTGGCGTGCAGCGTCTCTGTCGGCACCCCTAAAACGCTCATCGCGCCTTGGTAAAAGTCGTAAACGCTCGTCCGTGCGCCGCTGATGTGAACGGTCCCGGTGGTGCTAGAGAGTGTGAGTTTGGCCACGGCCTCGGCAGCCAATCCAACTTCCATCGGACTTTTGAACATATCCTGCGCGTAGTAGACATCTTCACCTGCCAGAAGACGTCGCTGCACCTCTGAAAGTCTAGGGTCAAGCTCGCCAGCTGAGAAGCCGTAGAGGTAGCTCGGTCTGACGATACAAGCGTTTCTGCAGCTGCCCAGAACGAGGGGCTCGAGCACCGCCAAGTTTCGGCCGTAGAGCGTGGTGGGTGAAGGTAGGTCTGACTCGTTGTAGTTGCCTTTTGCGCCATCAAAAATAGCGTCGCTCGACAAGTACACGACGCGCTGCGCCGCACACGCCTTAAAAAAGTGCGTTGCCCTCTCTTGGAGTTCCAAAGTCGGCGCATCCGGTTCGACATCTGCGGCAAAGATCACCGTGTCGGCTCCGGTCTGTTCGAGCAGCGGCGTCACGTCATCGTGCCAAAAGTCAAAGGAAAAGTCGGCTACAGCTTGCTGACAGTACGTGCCGTATACGCTTACGTTTTGTTGACGCAGCTCAGCCGTCACCGCTCGGCCCAAAAATCCACTTGCGCCGACAACTAGAACCGTCCTCTGTGTCATATCGCTTATATCGTCCACCAACGCACTTCGTTGTGCTCGAGTTTTAGCTCTACCCGCCCGGTTTCTCGCAAAAAGCTCAAATACGCACTTACCACACACAAGTTCAGATAGTAACGCGGCAAGTCGTGTATCTCGAGCCCGAGCGCGTCCGCCGCAGCCTTGAGTACGCCTTCGGTGCTGAGTCCTGTGCAGACCTTTTCAATGGTGTCGGCAGCCCGTGCAAACGCCGCCAGATTCGCCTCTACCAACGCCTCAATAGCTTCAGCCGGGTCGCCGTGACCGGGTAAGACGACCCTTGCGCCCAGCTCTGCGACTCGGGCCGCACTCGCCCACTGTGCGCCGACGTCCTGACCGAACGGCAGCGGGTATTTTTCCAGCACGCTAGCGCCAAAAACCGCGTCGGCTGCGATCAGAACCTCTCCAATTTTGACAGCGTAGTGCGTGTGTGCGTGCCCGGACGTGTTGATGACGCCCAGCTCGAGCCCCGCCAGCCTCAGCGTTCCCGGTGCTAACAGGCGCGTAACGTGGACGGGTTTCGCCAGCAACCATTTAGACATGAGTTCGGCGGGCGGTTTGGCTCCGCTAAAAAGGTAGACGGGCTCGAGATACGGGTTTCCGATGATGGCCGCTTCAAAGGGTGGCGCGTAGACCGGTAAGCCGAAATTTCTGACTAAAAAGTCGTTGCCGCCGTAATGGTCGGCGTGGGCGTGCGTGTTGAGGATGGCGACCGGCGTAACCGCGAGAGCCTCACACGCCCTTTTAACCCGTCTGCCCGCATCTTTGTCGCCGCCTGTGTCAATGATGACTGCCTCTTTTTCAGGCCCTACAGCGAGCGCCATGTTGACGGCTCCCGGCAGATAGTAAACGCCTTCGCCGAGTTCTAAAATATCTTGTGCCATAAGTATTGAGTGTAACGTCTAGCCTTAGCAAAACCTCGTGTCAGCTCCGGCGAAACCTCACTAAGTAAAAGCCGTCGAGTCCGCCCAGAGGCAAAATGGTTGACCCTTCCGGCCCGTTGTCGGCGGGCAGGTCGAACAAAAACGGTTCAGCTTCAAACTCTGGAAATTTGTCCAGAAACCAACGCGTCTGCTCCGGGCCTTCAGCTTCAGTAAGGGCACATACCGCGTAAACCAAGACGCCGCCGGGCGCGGTCAGAGCAGCAGCGGTTCTCAGCAACGCGCGTTGTAAGGCGGCGAGTGAAGCCACCTCGTCCGGGGTGACGCGTCCGCGCAGTTCCGGGTTGCCGCGCAGGGTGCCGGTGCCGCTGCACGGGGCGTCGAGCAAAACTTTGGGGGCAGGCGTCAGCTCAGGGACGGTGCGGAGGTCATGAACCAGGCCGGTGGCGTGCAGTCCCAAACGGTTGAGGTTGACTTCGGCCCGCTCGAGTTTGCCCGCGTGCAGTTCAACGCTCGTCACGTCCGCGCCAGCCGCGGCAAGTTGGGCCGCTTTGACGCCGCTGCCGCTCGCTAGGTCGTACACCCTTTCGCCGGGGGTGGGCTCGAGCAACCGCACCGGCAAGGTTGACGCCGGGTTTTGCGGCTGCACCCAACCGTTTTGATAAGCCTTGAGCTCAGCTAGAGGTTTTCCCAACCGGACCTGGAGCGTGCCGTCTAAGGGGCCGAACTGAACCTCACAACCGTCGGCAATCAGCGCGTGCGTCGCCTCCGGGCTGTAAGACGTGAACCAAAGCGGGTCGGAGTCGTTCATCCCGGCGGCGATACTGCTCGCACGTTCCAGGCCGAACCGCGTCACCCACTCGCCGTAAAGCCATTTGGGAAGTCCGGCGGCGGTCGCAGGGGGAAGCTCGAGACTTTCTACCCGCCGTAAAACCGCGTTGGTCAGACCGGAGAGTTTCGGATTCTGTTTTTTGACGATCTCGACCCAGGCATTAGCGACGGCGTATCTGGGTGTGTCACGGTACAGGGTTTCAAATGCGCCGAGCCTGAGCGCGTCCAAAACCTCAGCTGGGAGTTTATCGGGCCGTTTTAAGAAGGGCTTTAATTGGGCGTCAAGTGCTAGCTCGAGCCGCAGCATCCCGTAGACGAGTGCGGTGACGAACCCTTTATCTTGTTCGGTAAGAGAACTTTTTGAAAGAGCCGCGGCCAAAGACGGCGCAGAAAATGCGCCGCGGTGGACGCGGCGCAAGACTTCTAAAGCAGTGACTCGAGCGTTTATCTGCGGCTGGCCGAGATGAAGTAGAGCAGGTACGCGATTGAGGTCGCGGCGGCGGCCACGTAGGTCATCGCGGCGGCGGTCAATACGCTCCTTGCACCGCTGCTGTCACGGCTGGTCACGAGCCCCAACTTGTTGAGCTGAACGAGGGCGCGGCGGCTCGCGTCGAACTCAACGGGGAGCGTAACGATCTGAAACAAGACGGCGGCAGAGAAGAGGACGATACCGATCTGCAAAAGTCCGCCCGCCTGAATAAACAACCCGAGCGCGGCCAGCATAATCCCAAACTGCGAGCCGATGCCCGCAACCGGCGCGATCGCACTGCGCCACGCTAACGGCGCGTAAGCTTTGGCGTGCTGAATTGCGTGCCCGACCTCGTGGGCGGCGACCGCCATGCCCGCGACGCTGGCCTTGTCGTAGATACCTTCAGAGAGCCGTACAACCCGGGTACGAGGGTCGTAGTGGTCACTTAATTGCCCTTTAACTGCTTCGACTTGGACATTGTTGACGTTGTTTGCACTCAAAATCGCCTCAGCGACTTGCCTGCCGGTAAGCCCTGACGAGTTCGCGACTTTTGACCAGCGGTTGTACGTTGAGCGGAGCCAGCCACTGACCGCCATCGAAGCGATGAACGCGACGATCCCGATAAGGTAGTAGCCACCGATTCCTGAACCTCCACCTATAAACATGCCTTTCCTCCTTGAGGCAGCAGCTTCGCAGTGTCTGCCTGATAAGAAGAGTTTACCACGGCAAATCTGAGTGTGGTGTGCTCAGGTTTATGAATACAGGTTCATGTGTTTTGGGAATGAACAAGCTATAAACAGAGCCCAGTCGAGCAGGTAGGCAAAGCGTGCCTTGTTAAGCGTCTATCCCTGAGGAAGTTTGAAACAGTGTTGCTTTATAGTACCGGTTTTGCAGCCTCAGGACGTCAATCTTGTGTCACGAGCGCGAATGACTGCACGTAAAAACGTACGGCGGTGCGTTCTTCGTCTTGGAGCTCGAGCTTGACGAAAGATGGTTGGGTGGTCAGGTCGAGGCCGTCGAGTTCGATATAGCTGCGGGCAATCGCAATCGCTTTAACCGCCTGATTGACGGCTTGGGGTCCTATCGCCTGGACTTCAACCTCCTGCTCTTGGCGCAAAAGTGCGGCGATGGCTCCGGCGACGGAGTTGGGCCGGGAATTTCCCGAGACACGTAGCGTTTCGATGGTGTACCCCTCTCTCTCTATCTACGCTGACTTACGCTTCAGCGTCTTTTTCAGCCGGTGCTGCCGCGTTTACCCCGTATATTTTTGCACCAACCCCAAGCCATCTTTTAGTAATCTTCACGGTCATTCTCACAATCATAGCGGCACCGGACGAAAAAAGCCAGAGCACCCTTTAGGGTCCTCAACCGCACCGGTTTAGACCTGCACAACTCGTTAGTGGGGCGTAACTACCGGCGAGGCCGCGCTGAAGTTTGGCTTGACACTCCCAAACGGCCTCTATATACTCGCACTAGATGAAAGGCACGCTTATCAGCACAGGTATTTTTATACCGAACCCGGCGACGCTAAACCTAGCGGGGCTAGACCTAGGTCTAAACCTAGTTATTGTAGGTCGGCAGGGTGCCTTATAGTCGTAACGGACGAAGGAGTAAGTGCCCCCGCCAACCACACCGGCGGGGGTTTTTTTGAGGGGTAGAAAGGACTTGTCATGCAAGAGCAACATGGGCGTGCGGCGCAACCCGCTGTAGTCGCTGAGAGAACGGCTGAGGTAGCTACGCCCCAGGGGACGCCTGAGAAACCAAGAGTGCATCCAGAGAAGCTCAACGGGGCGGCGGCACTTTTGTACGCGCTCGAGCTTGAGGGCGTCAACCTCGTCTTTGGACACCCCGGCGGCGCGATCATGCCGACCTATGACGCCCTTTACGATTCCCCTATTAAACATATCTTGGTGCGCCACGAACAAGCAGGGGCGCACGCTGCCGACGCTTACTACCGCGCGTCGGGTCGGGTCGGGGTCTGTTTTGCGACCTCCGGGCCGGGGGCGACGAACCTCGTCACGGGCCTCGCCACCGCGCATATGGATTCGTCGGCGGTCGTGGCAGTCACGGGTAACGTAGCGTCGAACCTGATTGGTACCGACGCCTTTCAAGAGGCCGATGTGTACGGCATCACCTTACCCGTTACGAAGCACAACTACCTCGTTAAACACGTCAACGACATTCCCAAAATCGTCCATGAGGCGTTTCATATCGCCTCGACGGGGCGTCCGGGGCCGGTGCTAATTGACGTGCCTAAAGATATTCAGCAGGCTGACTTTACTGGGACATTTAAGACTGACCTCGAGTTACCCGGTTATAAGCCCACCGCGGTCGGCCACGCCAAACAGATCAAACGCGCGGCGGAGGCGATTCGCGCTGCAAAACGGCCCATCATGATGGTCGGCGGCGGCGGTCAGGCAGCCTCGCCGGAGATCGCTGCCTTTGCTGAACGTACCGGCATTCCGGTCATCACCACGCTGATGGGCTTAGGGGCGTACCCTGCCGGAGCTGACAATGCCCTCGGGATGCCGGGGATGCACGGAACCGTGACGGCCAACCGTGCGATCACGCACTCGGACTTGGTGATTGGTGCGGGACTGCGGTTTGACGACCGCGTCACGGGCAATATCAAACGCTTTGCGCCGAACGCGACGGTCGTTCATATTGATATTGACCCGGCGGAAATTTCCAAACTCGTCAAGGCGCACGTGCCGGTCGTGGGCGATTTGCGCGACGTGTTGCCGCGTTTGGGAGAGATGTTAGACAACCTCGCTATTCCTGACTGGTGGGCGCAGCTCTCCGAGTGGAAAGGCATGTACCCCGAGCGAATCAAAAAGGACAAACCTCTCGTCTCTCAAGAGGTCATTCAGCTCTTTCAACGTGCGACCGGCGGCGACTGCATTGTTACCACCGAAGTAGGGCAACACCAGATGTTCGCGGCGCGGCTTTTTGCCACGAACGCGCCGCGCAGCTTTATCACCTCGGGTGGCCTCGGGACGATGGGCTTTGGCCTACCCGCTGCCATCGGCGCAGCGTTCGCCCGGCCTGACAAACAGATTGTGTGCATCGCCGGAGACGGTTCCGTGCAGATGAACATTCAGGAACTCGCCACCATTTACAAGCATCAGCTGCCGATTGTGATTGCCATTTGCAACAACGGAATGCTCGGGATGGTGCGGCAGTGGCAGGAGATGTTTCACGCGCAGCGGTACAGCGAGGTGTACTTAGCCGACTCGAACCCCGACTTCGCCAAGCTTGCCGAAGCGTATGGACTTGACGGCTATAACGTCTTTGACCGGGACGAAGCGGCGCGGCTGATCCCTGAAGTGCTGGCCAAAGGTAAGCCTGCGGTGATGAACTTCGTCGTCTACGAAGCTGAAAAGGTCTTTCCGATGGTCCCTTCGGGGGCAGGGGTTGACGAGATGCTGATCGGTGACCAGGAACCCGAAGAGGTTACGGCGCAAGAGGCCCTTAAAACAGAGGAGCAAGCTGACGAGACTGACAGCGTGCAAAAGGTTGCGGGCGACTGATGTCACAGCATGTTCTGAGCGTAACCGTCCGCGACGAACCGGGCGTGTTGATGCGGATCGCCGGACTTTTCGCGCGGCGCGGTTTTAATATCGAATCGCTCTCGGTGGCGCAGTCCGAAACGCCAGGGATTTCACGCACGACCTTTACGGTTTCCGGTGCCGAAGACAGCATCGAACAGGTGCAAAAGCAGCTGCAAAAACTCATTGACGTCATCAAAGTCATTGACCACTCCGAAGCCAAATTCGTTGACCGCGAGTTGATGCTCATCAAGGTCTCGGTGCGTTCGCCCGAAGACCGAGTAGAGTTGCGGCAGATCGCGCAAGATTTCCGTGCCCGTATCGTTGACGTTCACCGTGACGCCCTCGTTTTTGAAGTCACCGGCGACGAAGGCAAGATGGACGCCTTTATCGCGCAGATGCGGCCGTTTGGCATCGCTGAACTCATCCGCACCGGGCGTATCGCCCTTACCCGCAGCGCCGCCGAATCCAAACCAGCAAGTCGTCCCACCGCTAGAGCAGCTTAGAACCGCTTAGAAGGAGCACACACTTAGTTATGGCCAACATCTACTACGACAGCGACGCAAATATGTCTCACTTAGAGGGTAAAACGGTTTCAATCATCGGGTACGGGTCGCAAGGTCACGCTCACGCCCTGAACGCCAAAGAATCCGGCGTAAACGTTGTCGTCGGCTTGCGCAAAAGCTCCCCAAGCTGGGCGGAAGCCGAAAAAGCCGGACTTACGGTGATGGAGGTGCCCGAAGCTGCCAAAGCGGGCGACCTCATCATGATTTTGTTGCCCGACGAGACGCAGGCCAAAGTCTACACCGAGCAGATTGCGCCGCACTTAGAAGCTGACAACGCGCTGCTCTTTGCTCACGGCTTTAATATCCATTTTGGTCAGATTCAGCCGCCCGAAAACGTCGATGTGTTTATGGTCGCGCCCAAAGGCCCGGGGCATCTCGTGCGTCGTACCTACACCGAGGGTGCGGGTGTGCCGTGCCTAATTGCCATTCACCAAGACGCGACCGGCACCGCCAAACAGCGGGCGCTCGCCTACGCCAAAGCCATCGGCGGAACGCGCGGCGGCGTATTGGAAACGACCTTTACTGAAGAGACTGAAACCGACCTGTTCGGTGAACAAGCTGTGCTTTGCGGCGGCGTCGTTGAACTGATGCGCTCAGGCTTTGAGACGCTTGTGGAGGCAGGGTATCAACCCGAAAGCGCGTATTTTGAGTGCGTCCACGAGATGAAACTCATCGTCGATTTGATCTACGAAGGCGGGTTTGAAAAGATGCGCCACTCGATTTCAAACACTGCCGAGTACGGCGACTACGTGACGGGGCCGCGCATTATCACCGACGAAACCCGCGCAGAGATGAAACGCGTGCTTAAAGACATTCAGCAGGGCAAGTTCGCTCGAGACTTCCTCCTGGAAAACCAGGTTGGACAACCTACCCTCAAGGCCGGACGACGCGCCACGGGCGAGTCACAAGTTGCCGAAGTCGGCAGCAAACTCCGGCAGATGATGCCTTTTATCGGCAACAAAGGTTAGTCCGGTGAGGGTTGAGGGCACATTTTTAATCGGTAATAACCTGCGACTACCGTAGTTTGTCATCTGCCCTTGTGCCCTCAACCTCTACTAGAAAGGACGAACTCTATGGCTTACGTTAAAATTTTTGACACGACCCTCCGAGACGGCGAACAGTCGCCCGGTGTGGCGCTTAACACCGGGCAAAAGCTCGAGCTTGCGCACGCCTTAGCGCGCCTCGGCGTAGACATCATCGAAGCAGGCTTTCCGATTGCCAGCGACGGCGATTTCGACTGCGTGTATCAGATTGCTAAAGAGGTGAGAGGCCCGGTGATTTGCGGTCTGGCCCGGACGCATAAAGGTGACATCGAGCGGGCGGCGCAGGCCATCGAACCGGCTGAGCGGGGCCGGATTCACACCTTCACGAGCGCGTCGAAAGTGCACCTCGAGTACATCCTCAAGAAAACTGAAGACGAGGTTTTGGAGCTGTCCGACGAGATGGTGCGGTACGCAAAACGGTTTACCGATGATGTCGAGTTTTCCGCGCAGGACTGTATGCGGGCGAGCCCTGAATTCGTCTACAAACTCGTTCGCACGGCAATCGCAGCGGGCGCGACAACCGTCAATATCCCCGATACGACGGGTTACGGCACGCCTGAAGAATACGGTGCACTGATTAAGAGCATCTTCAGCCATGTTCCTGAAGCGCATAACGTTGCAATCTCAACGCACTGCCATGATGATCTGGGGATGGCGGTCGCAAACTCTCTGGCAGCAGTTGAAAACGGCGCGACGCAGATCGAATGCACGGTCAACGGCATCGGCGAAAGGGCAGGGAACACTTCGTTAGAAGAATGCGTCATGGCGCTCTATACCCGCAAAGACCACTACGGCGCAGACATCGGGATTAAAACGCAGGAGCTTTACAACGTCTCGAGGCTCGTGCAGCGGCATACCGGGATGATGGTGCCGCCGAACAAGGCTATCGTCGGTGACAACGCGTTTGCCCACGAGTCGGGGATTCATCAGGACGGCGTGTTAAAGCACAAGCAAACGTATGAGATTATGAACGCCGAACTCGTCGGGCGTGAGGCGGGCGTCTTGGTGATGGGCAAACACTCGGGTCGTCACGCGTTCAAAAAGGCGCTTACCGATATGGGTTACGACCTCGAGAATGAGGTTCCCGATTATGGCATCAGCGCCGATTCGGTTGACGTATTGTTCAAACGCTTTAAGGATTTGGCCGACCGTAAAGGGGCTGTGAATACCGACGACATTCGGGCGCTCGTCGAAAACGAAGTGATGAAGGTGGCCGAGACGTATAAGCTCGAGCACGTTCAGTTTCAGTCCGGCACCGGTGAGATGACTCCTTCGGCGTTGGTACGCATCAGCACGCCCGAAGGTACGCTGGCAGAAACCGCTTTGGGTGACGGCCCGGTAGACGCTGCGTTTAAGGCGCTCGGGAAGCTGACGCCAGTGCCGTTTGTTTTAGAGTCTTACGACCTCAAGGCTATCGGCAAAGGGACTGACGCGCTCGGTGAGGTCTCGATCCGGGTAAACAGCGAGGGGCAAATTGTCCACGGACGGGCTATTTCGACCGATGTCGTTCATGCGTCGGTGTTGGCATATGTAGACGTTTTGAACAAGCTGGCGGCGGGGGTTGGGCGTAACAAAGCGGCGGCGAATCAGATTACGATGACAACGCCGTAAGCTGTGGATAAGCTTCTGGAAGATACGTCATTTGCAGCAGTGTCTGGCGTGTCTGAAGTTGGCACACTTGGGGCTATGGGTAATTTTTGGGACGAGTATGACTTTACAGAATTCGGTACGGGTGTACCCGATTTTATTTTCGACGTAAGCCCAAATCTCCTTATGATGAGCGGGAAGCGAGGTAAAAAATGAACAGCTACACAGCGATTGTCAAAAAGAGCGGAGCGTGGTGGGTCGGTTGGATTGAAGAGGTTCCGGGAGTCAACGCACAGGAGCGGACAAGAGAAAAGCTTCTGGGGAGCCTTAAAGAGGTACTTGGAGAGGCGCTCGAGTTCAACCGTGAGGATGCTCGCTCAGCTGCTGAAAGAGACTACACCGAAGAACTCGTTCAGGTGTGAAACGCCGAAAGCTCATCAAGCATCTTAGTGAGAACGGCTGTGAGCTTATTCGAGAAGGCGCGAACCACTCTTGGTGGGGAAACAAAACGCAAGCTAAACGAACTGCCGTACCAAGGCATAACGAGATAGATGATCTGCTCGCCCGTAAAATCTGCAACGATCTGGGCATTCCTAAAGTCAGCTGAGTTTTCGGAGCGAATAATATATCTGCGCGTATGGGCAAAGTGACTTGATGAGGTGAGAATGAGGATTCAACTAGCGCAGGTCAATGTGGCCAAGATGCTTGCACCCACGGACGACCCCGTAATGGCGGAGTTCATGGAGAATTTGGAACCTATCAACGCACTTGCCGACGCTGCGCCGAGGTTTGTCCGGCGTTTGCAGACTGAAGACGGCGACGCGACGCGTTTGCAGGTATTTGACGACACGCTCATCATCGTCAACATATCGGTGTGGACTTCAGCCCAGGCACTTAAAGGTTACGTCTACAAAAGCCGATATGTGGACTTCGTGCGGCGTCGTAAGGCGTGGTTTGAACGGTTTATTGGAATGCACTACGCGCTCTGGTGGGTTCCTGTGGAGCATATCCCGGACGTTTTAGGGGCGAAGGGGAGGCTCGAGCACCGTGAGCTTTACGGCGACACCGAGCGGGCTTTTTCATTTCAAAATATTTTTGAGCCTACCGCTATAGCTGAGGGCGTCTAGCGGCGTGCGGGTGGTTGGTCTTATCGGCGGGATGAGCTGGGAATCGAGCGCCGAGTACTACCGCATCATCAATGAAACCGTTAGAGACCGCCTCGGCCCGCTCTACTCAGCCAAGAGCTTGATGTACACCGTGAACTTTCACGAGATCGAAGCCATGCAGCACGCCGGGCGTTGGGACGAAGCCGCTAAGGTTTTGGTCGACGCGGCGCGGCGGCTCGAGCGGGGCGGTGCCGACTGCATTGTCATCTGCACCAATACGATGCACAAGCTCGCCCGTCAGGTTGAAGCGTCGGTAACAATCCCGCTTATCCATATTGCGGACGCCACCGCGCAAAAGATTCGGGCCGCGAAGCTGAAAAAAGTGGGCTTACTCGGTACGGCGTTTACGATGGAACAGGATTTCTACAAAGAGCGACTTAGAGAATTCGGTTTAGAAGTCGTTGTCCCCGACGCCTCAGATCGTCAGGCCGTCCACCGCATTATTTATGACGAGCTTTGTCAGGGCAAAGTTTTGTCCACTTCGAAGGCTCACTACGTCAGAATTATGAACGGATTAGTTGAACGCGGAGCCGAAGGAATGATTTTAGGTTGTACCGAGATCATGCTTCTGGTAAGCCAAGCAGATAGCCCTGTCCCTATTTTTGATACGACGACCTTACACGCGCACGCAGCGGTAGACTTTGCGCTCGAGAGACCTCATGCCTGATCAAACGATTGAAATCTACGACACCACCCTCCGCGACGGCACCCAAGGTACCGGCTTCAGCCTCACCTCAGATGATAAAGTTGCCGTTGCTAAACGCCTCGACGCCTTCGGCGTGGACGTGATTGAAGGGGGTTGGCCGGGATCGAACCCCAAAGACGTCGCGTTTTTCGAGCGGATGAAGGGCGTTAAGCTGGCGCACGCGCGGTTAGCTGCGTTCGGCTCGACGCGGCGCAAAGGTGTCACGGCCGAGCGCGACGCCAACCTGACGGCGCTCCTCTTGGCTGAGACGCCCGTTGTGACGATCTTCGGTAAATCGTGGCCGCTGCACGTTACCGAGGCGCTGGGCGCGACGCTGCCGGAGAACCTGGAGATGATCCGCGATTCGGTGGCGTTTCTCAAAAATCAAGGCCGCGAAGTCTTTTACGACGCCGAGCACTTTTTCGATGGCTACCGCGCCGATCCCGAGTATGCGCTGGCAACTCTGCAGGCCGCGCAGGGTGCGGGTGCAGCACGCCTCATTTTGTGTGATACAAACGGCGGCTCGTTACCAAACTTTATTGCTGAGGCAACGCAGCTCGTTTGTTCGCGGTTTAGTGTGCCGGTCGGCATTCATACCCACAACGACGCGGAGCTGGCGGTCGCTAACGCGCTAGCGGCGGTGCAAGTTGGGGCGCGGCAGGTGCAGGGAACAGTGGGCGGGTATGGGGAGCGTTGCGGGAACACCAACCTCGTCAGTGTGATTCCGGCCCTTAAACTCAAGCTTGGTTTTGAGCAGCCCCAAGACCTGGGTGCGCTGCGCGAACTCGCCCGCTACGTGGACGAAAGGGCGAATTTGCAACCGAACGTACGCGCCCCGTACGTCGGCGACGCGGCGTTCGCCCATAAGGGCGGCGTTCACGTCTCGGCGGTGGCGAAAAATCCGGAGACGTACGAACACATCCCGCCGGAAACGGTCGGGAACAGCCGTCAGGTGCTCTTGTCCGACCTCTCGGGCCGCGCCAACGTGCTGGCAAAGTCGGCGGGGGCCGCACCGGGAGAGGTGGCGGCAGTCGTTGAGCGGCTTAAAGAACTCGAGCACCGTGGTTACGCCTTCGAAGGGGCCGAGGCGAGTTTTCAGCTGATGAGCCAGAAGGTGCGGGGCCACTACCGGCCGTACTTTACGCTCCACGGTTACAAAGTCTTGATGGACAAACGCGACGGCGACCTTTACCCGTACTCGGAGGCGAGTGTACAGCTCGAGGTCGGCGGCCAGTTAGAGCACACCGCCGCGACCGGTGACGGTCCCGTGAACGCGCTCGACCGGGCGCTCGGCAAGGCGCTCGGACGGTTTTACCCGACGCTCCGTGAGCTGAAACTGACCGACTATAAAGTGCGGGTGTTGTCGGGCGGGGAGACGGGCACCTCGAGCGTCGTCCGGGTTCAGGTTGAAACTACTGACGGCACCGACACCTGGGGGACCGTTGGCGCGAGCAGCGATATTATCAATGCGTCATACGCCGCGCTCATCGACGCCATCGAATACAAACTCTATAAAGATAAAGTCGCGCCGCAACAGGCCAAGGTTGTAAAGGCTGCTGTATAATTGGGTTTTTATACAAAATGCGCCGCTCATCTCTTCGCAAAGATGCGTCCTGGTTGACGAAGGCAAGTTTAACGTGTGAGCTTCTTGTCATAATGTTGTGCCGACGTTGCATGAAAATTGACAGTACCGGGGCAGAACCGCTAGACTTAGGGGCGCTGCTTCGTCAGCTTTTGTAGCGACTCGAGCTGTTTTCTCATAGCTTTCACACAGTGTTGCCCTAAGTGTTGCCACACAACATTTTTGTAACACCGCGTTTTTACAACGCCGAACGCTGCCCGGATAGGCGGTAGCTAACAGTACGGCCCAGCTGATCCGTCTCTGTCTGAAAGGAGCGCCCCCTTGAAGTCCAAATATACGAAGCCTGAATATATAAAATCTGACTTTACTACCTTAGCTTGGCCCAATGAACGCGACGCGTGTGGGGTCGGGTTCGTCGCCGATACCCACGGGCGCAGATCGCACAAGGTCTTGCAGCACGCCCTCACTGCGCTGGGCAACCTCAGCCACCGGGGAGCGGTCAGCGCCGACGGGTTGACCGGCGACGGTGCAGGTGTCCTGACGCAGCTGCCGCACAAGCTTTTTCGCCGTGAGTTAGCGGCGCAGGGAATTACTTTAGAGTGTGACGGCGACCTCGCCGTCGGCGTCTTTTTTGTCTCGAACGCGTCGCACTTTGAAGCGCTGTACCGCGTTGCCGCTGAAGAGATCGAAGCGTCCCACCTGACGCTCTTAGGCTGGCGCGAGGTTCCTATAGACGACGCGGCGCTCGGCGACGACGCTTTAGCACGCCTCCCGGTGATACGGCAGGTGCTGTTGGGCCGCCCCAAAGGTTTAGACGACGACGCGTTTGAACGGCTTTTGTACCTGACCCGCAAACGCCTCGAGCGCCGCTTGTCCCAAACACAGCTCGGCAATTTTTACATCCCCTCGTTTTCGCACCGGACCATCGCCTACAAAGGGCTGATGGTCGCGCCGCAACTCCCGAGCTTTTATCATGATTTGGCCGACCCGGATTTTGAAACCTCGGTTGCGGTCTTTCACCAACGTTACAGCACCAATACCATGCCGCGGTGGTCGCTCGCGCAGCCGTTCCGGTTTCTGGCGCACAACGGTGAGATCAATACGCTCCAAGGCAACGTCAACTTTATGCGGGCGCGTGAAGCGGTGCTAGAGAGCGCCCTGTGGGGCGACGACATAGGCGAGCTGTTGCCGATTATTGCCCCCGGCGGCAGCGATTCGGCGGCGCTCGACAACGCCTTTGAACTGCTTGTCCTTTCGGGCCGTGACCCGATGCAGGCGCTGATGATGCTCGTGCCCGAGGCGTATGAAGAGTTAGACAACATGGCCCCCGACGTGCGCGCCTTTTACGAGTACCACGGCACCCTGATGGAACCGTGGGACGGTCCGGCAGCCTTGGCGCTGACCGATGGCCGCTTCGCCGTGGCTGCGATTGACCGAAACGGCCTCAGACCGCAACGCTACTGGCTTGCCGAAGACGGCCTTGTCGTGGTGGGTTCCGAAGCCGGGATGGTGCCGCTGGGCGACAGCAACATCGTTGAAAAAGGGAAGCTCGAGCCCGGTTCGATCTTAGTTGTAGATACGCTGAACGGCGTTCTCTCGCGTAACGATGAGGTCAAAGCCCACGCCGCAGCGCAGTACCCTTACGGTGAGTGGTTGGCAGACCGAATGGTCCGTGCCCCGACCTACGGGGAGGCGCAAGCCGAAGCTGACGAAATCAGCACGCGCCCGTGGGACGAAGCGGCCCTGTTACGGACCCAAAAGCTGTTCGGTTACAGCACCGAAGATTACGACCGCATCCTCGCGCCGATGGCGGTGTCCGGGGACATTCCGGTCGGTTCGATGGGCGACGACACGCCGCTCGCGGTGCTCTCAGAGCAGCCGCAGAGCCTGTACCGCTACTTTAAGCAGCGGTTTGCGCAGGTGACCAACCCGCCGATTGACCCGCTGCGCGAACGTCTGGTGATGTCGTTAGAGACCATCTTGGGGCCGCGCGGCAAACTGCTCGAGGAAGACCCCGGTTCGGCGCAGGTGGTCACGTTTACCTCGCCGGTCGTTGATGAGGCGCAGTTTCGCTGGTTAAAAGCACAGGACTGGCTTAACCCACATGTGCTTCAGGCACGGTTTGCCGTAAAGTCGGGACCTGAAGGTCTGGAAACGGCGCTCGCTGCGCTCTGTGACGAGGCGGTTCGGGCAGTTGAAGCAGGCTCCGGGCTTATCATCTTGTCCGACCGCGAAGCTGGGCCGGAGTGGGCTCCGGTGCCGAGTTTATTGGCGACAGCGGCGGTCCATCACCGCTTGATCGAAACGGGGCTGCGGACGCTCGCGGCGATTGCCGTAGAGTCAGGCGACGCCCGTGAAGACCACCACCTCGCGTGTCTGGTCGGTTACGGCGCGGCGGTCGTGCATCCGTATCTGGCGCTGGCCTCAGCTAGGGACGCAGCGGCCAAGGCCAAAGAACCTGTTGACGGGGCTACGGCGACAGAAAATTATCTGAAGGCGCTCGAGAAGGGCCTCCTCAAAATCATGTCGAAAATGGGCATCTCGGCGGTGTCCTCGTACCGAGCCGCGCAGATTTTTGAAGCGTTGGGCGTCTCGCAAGAGGTGATTGACCGTTACTTTCGGGGCACGCCGAGCCGAATCGGTGGAGCGGGGCTCGAGGCGTTCGCCACCGACACCCTTCACTTTCACGCTGAAGCGTTCGGCGAAGACCCCAAACTCAAAGACCGCGGGTTGTACCGTTTCCGCAAAGCGGGCGAGTACCACGCGCTCAACCCACTCGTCTTTAAGGCGCTGCACAAGGCGGTCCGCACGGCCTCATTTGAAGCTTACGGCGAGTACGCGAAGCTGGTAGACGAGCGCCCCGCGTGCAACCTGCGCGACCTGCTGCAGTACAAAAAAGCCGACACGCCGCTCCCCTTGGATGACGTTGAGCCGGTAGACAGTATCGTCACGCGCTTTACTACACAGGCGATGAGCCACGGCTCGGTCTCGCGCGAAACGCATGAAACGCTCGCCATTGCCATGAACCGCCTGCACGCCAAAAGCAACTCGGGCGAGGGCGGCGAAGACGCCGGACGGTTCAAACCCTACACACGTGACATGCCCGAGCTGTCGCACGCGCCCTGGCACCCCAAAGAAGGCGACTGGGGCAACAGCGCCATTAAACAGATCGCCTCAGGGCGGTTTGGGGTAACGCCGGAGTATCTGGTGTCGGCACGTGAGCTCGAGATCAAGATGGCGCAGGGTTCCAAACCGGGCGAAGGTGGCCAGATTCCCGGCCACAAGGTTAATGAGGAGATCGCGGCCATTCGCCGTTCGGTTCCAGGTGTAACCCTTATTTCACCGCCGCCCCACCACGACATCTACTCGATTGAGGACTTGGCGCAGCTCATCTACGACCTCAAACGGGTCAACAAAGAGGCTAGAGTTGGCGTTAAGCTCGTCGCGTCGGCAGGCGTCGGGACGATTGCGGCAGGTGTCGCCAAAGGCTACGCCGACAACATCCAGATTTCGGGGTTCGACGGGGGGACGGGTGCGTCGCCCTTATCGTCGGTCAAGCACTCGGGCGTGCCGTGGGAGTTGGGCCTCGCTGAGACGCAGCAGGTCTTGTTAGAAAACAACCTCCGGGGCCGCGTCTCTTTGCGGGTAGACGGCGGCATGAAAACGGGCCGCGACGTGATCGTTGGGGCGCTTTTAGGCGCGGAAGAGTACGGCTTCGGCACCTCGGCACTGGTGGCTGCGGGTTGTACGATGCAGCGTGCGTGCCACCTCAACACCTGTTCGGTCGGGATCGCGACGCAGCGCGAAGACCTGCGGGCCAAGTTTCCGGGTCAACCCGAACATGTGGTCAACTTTCTCGTCTACGTCGCGCAGCAGGTGCGGATGATCCTGGCTGAACTCGGCTTTCACAGTCTCGACGAGGTGATCGGCCGCGTTGACCTGCTCAGCGCCAAAACGCCGTCCCACGCCAAAGCTGCGCTCGACCTGAGCGCGGTCTTACGCGACGCCGACCCAGGCGGCAGCAAGCCGCGCCGGTCGCAGGGGCGGCACAACGACCGCCCTGAACCCACGCTCCCGCTTGACGAGACGATCTACCAAGATGCGAAGGCAACGATCTCGTCGGGGGAGCCGCTGGCTAACCACTACACGATTACCAACCGTGAACGCTCGGTCGGGGCGCGGCTCGCTGGTGAGATTGCCCGCGTTCACGGCGACGCCGGACTACCTTATGGGACGGTTCAGTACAGCTTTACCGGCGTCGCCGGGCAGAGCTTTGGGGTTTTTAACATCAGGGGAGTGCAGCTGATCCTAGAAGGTGAAGCGCAAGATTACGTCGGTAAGGGGATGGCCGGCGGCGAGATCGTCGTCAAACCGCCGCCTGACGCGCATTTTGTCGCCGCGGACAACACCATCATCGGGAATACGGTGCTCTACGGCGCGACGGGCGGCAGCTTATTTGCTGCGGGGCGTGCGGGTGAGCGGTTGGCGGTCCGCAATTCGGGCTCGAGCGTCGTGGTCGAAGGCTGCGGGGATCACGGCTGTGAATACATGACCGGCGGCGTTGCGGTCGTCCTCGGGAGTACGGGCCGCAATTTCGGTGCAGGGATGTCGGGCGGCGTTGCCTATGTGCTTGACGAAGACGTAAGCTTTGAGGAGCGCCTGAACGGAGAGATGGTTTCGCTGGCGCGGCTTTCAGCGCAAGTTGACCGCGACCTGCTTAAGGCCCTCGTCGGACGGCACGCGGCGCTGACCGGGAGTGCTCACGCCACCGACCTTTTAGGCCGCTGGGACACGGTGTTGGGCTCATTTTGGAAAGTTGCGCCTAAAACGGACGCGCCGGAGTTGGGGACGGGGCGGCTCGAATCTCTTTTACAGGCGGCGCAGCAACCCGCCGCCCTCGGCACCGACTAAACCTGTAAAGATAACCAAGAAACGTAGCAGCGCCGCTTATCTGATTGAGCGGCGCTACCGTTTTGGAAAGATATATCGCATCAAAGCGGCAAAACTAAGCCGTACTGACGGTTGTTTTAGGCGTTATGTTCTCAAATGTGCGAGAGATATAATCTTTTTTGCCAAATACTAAGCTACTGACTTTTTACTGCTTCTTTTTATCTTACGGTTAAACGCTGCCTGCTCACGCTAAAACCCGGTCCTCACGTCAACACATCCCTAATCTTACGGACGAGTTCGCGCGGGTTAAACGGTTTTTCGATAAACGCTTGTGCGCCGAGTGCCTGCCCACGCTGAATTTGCTCTTGCTGCCGCAGCGCCGAAAGGATAAACACCGGAACCGCTGAGTGCTGCCGGATGAGTTCCAAGAGCTCAAAGCCCGTTCCACCCGGTAAGTTCACGTCGAGCAAAACGAGGCTCACTTTATTCGCCTGACGTTTGATCAGCGCCTCCGCTTGCGGCACATTTTCGGCGGTTTCAATGCCAAAACCCTGCCGGTGCAAGATGTCGGCAATAAGTCCGCGCAGCGCGGCGCTGTCTTCGATGACCATCACCGTATGCGCCTTCTCCGGTTGCTTGGGCGCTGAGACACCGAGAAGGCGCTCTACTGCGCCGGTCAGGGCGGTGCCGGTAAAGGGACGGGCTAAAGTCGCACCGGTGTCAGCTGAGGTGGTTTCGCCGTCGGTTAAGAGTAGCGGAACACCCTGCAGATGGGGGACGAGACGGATACGCCGAGAGAGTTCGGCGGCGCTTAAGTCGGGTAGTCGGCCGAGAATAATGAGTGACGGAGTAGTATGCTCGAGCCCCGTCAGCACCTCCGCGCCGCGCCGCGCACTGACAACGGTGTAGCCTGCGGTAGTGAGTGCCAAATCAATAAGTTTTAAGAGTCGTCCATCGTGCTCGGCGACAAATACACTGCGGGTTCCTAGGCTGTTCATCAGGCTGCCCCGGCCGGTGTCGTAAGCTGCATAGCTGTATTGTAAGGGCTCGTTTCCGCTGGCAAAGCGCAAGGCTCACGTACTGCTCACCCTATTTGATAGCCTCGGCTGGCAACGCTACTTATCGCTCGAGAGCGCAAAGCCGCGCATAAACTGCTCTTGCAGGAGTCCGAAGACGATGAGGGGCGGGATAATCGTGAGGAGCGCCGCCGCCATCACCTGGCCCCACTCCACCCGGTCGCCCGAAACGAGTGCGTTCAGACCGATCTGCACCACTTGCGTTTCGTTTCGCCGGATGATAATCCGCGGCCACAGGTACTGATCCCAGACATAGACAAACTGAATCACTGCGAGCGCGCCAATCGTATTCCAGCTCATCGGAATCAGAATGCTCCGTAAAAAACGGACCGGCCCCGCGCCGTCCATCTTGGCCGCGTCAGCTAGGCTGCGCGGAAGCGAGCGGAAATGCTGGTTAAACAAAAATACGCCGGTTGCCGACGCTAAAAACGGCACGATAATGGCCCAATAGGTGTTCGCCCACCCGAACCCGTATTTGATGGGCTCGAGCACGACCTGGCTTGGATTGCGAAACCATTCCCAGAACACCGCCCACGACGCCGGGGGTTGTTGCGACACGAGGTCGAACAAGGGTAAGACGAGCACCTCTAAAGGCGTGAGCAAGGTAAATAAGATCAGTCCGAAGACGAGCCGCCGCAAGGGAAAGTCAAAAAAAACGAGCGCGGTCGCCGCCATCAACGATAAGAGTGTCTTCCCAAACGTCACAGCGAAAGCGACGATCAGCGAGTTGCGCATATAGACGCCTAAATTGCCTCCCGTCCACGCGGCCCGGACGTTGTCCCAGAGCAGCGTACCGGGAAGTAAACTCGGTGAAAGAACCTGCGCCCGCGTCTGCGTCGCCTTAACGAGCGCGAACAAGATCGGCGCGGTGACGAGCAAGCACGCCAAAATCAGCAATAGGTGAATCCAAAACGTATTACGCTTCACAGGTTACCTCTCACAGGTTAGTCTTCACTGGTCGCCGCCGTAATAGACGCGGCGGCTGCCGAAACGAAACTGCAAAAGTGCGATGCCCGCCACGATAAAGAGCAGCACCACACTTTGCGCCGCCGCGACGCCCAAGTTACCGGTGCCGCTAAAGCCGTCTTGAAAAATTTTGTAGATGAGCGTGGTGGTGACCCCGGTTTGCTCGAGAGGGGGCCGCCCGATGGGGCCGCCGCTCGTCATAATGTCAATTAAGCCGAACGTATCGAAAAACGAAAACGTCAGGTTGGTAAAGACCAAAAAAAAGGTCATCGGGCTCAGCAGCGGGAAGGTTATTCGCCAAAACCGCTGCCAGCCGTTGGCCCCGTCGAGCTGTCCGGCTTCACCGAGTTCACCGGGAACGTTGCGCAGCGCCGCGAGGTAAAAGACGATGTTGTAGCCCAAGTTTTTCCAGATGGCGGCGGCGGTAACGAGCGAAAAGGTCAACACCGGCGTATCGAGCCAACGCGGGCGGATGCTAAAGACTGCGCCCAAAAAGTCGTTGACGATCCCGATCTGAGGGTTAAAGAGAAATAGAAAGATAGTTCCGGCGACCGCTGGGGAGAGGGCGAAGGGCCAGATCAGCAGCAACCGGTACACGCGTGCGCCGCGCACGGGTTGGTTGGCTAAAACCGCGATCCCGAGGCTCAGCAAGAGGCCGATAAAGACGACCAGCAGACTAAACACCACGGTTTGAGCAAGTGCTTGAATATAGGCCGGAGCGAGCGGGCCGGAAAAGAGCGAGCGGAAGTTTTCCAGTCCGGCAAACTGCCACGTCCCCAAAAAAAGGTTGCTGCGGTAGAGGCTCGAGACAAACGATTTCAGCAGCGGAAAATAGATAAACACCAGCAAAATAGTCAGTGTCGGCAGTAGCAGCAGCCACGCTAACGTGCGGCTCTTAAAAACAGGTTGCACCTTACCTCCTCACTAAAAACGGGTTCTGACTAAACGCGAATCTGAAACGCACGCGCTGAGATGATACCGGCTCATTTATACCAAAAGGGCTGCGCACTGCGCAGCCCAAAGCTAGGGACAGTCCTTCCCTAAAAGTTGCTGTTGTATTCCGCTAAGCGGGCGGCCGCTTGTTTAGCAGCGCGCGCAAGCTCGGCGTCAACTGCGCCGCCCTGAAAAATACGCTGCATCGTCTCTTCGGTGATAGTGCGAACCTCTTGCATGTTGCCGCTCAGCGCCCCGGCGGTCGCCTGATTGACCTTGGTGTTTAACAGCTGGTCGAACGCGACGCTGTAGTTCGGGTCTTCGTCAAACCAGCCCTCTTTTTTAAGTGCCTCGACCGACGAATTGCGTACCGGGTAGTACCCGGTCAGCTTGTGCCACGACACCATGTTTTTGGTGTTGGTCATATACAAAACGAAGTCGAGCGCCGCGCTCTGCTCTTCGGCGGGTTTGTCTTTGACCAGCCACAAGCTCGCGCCGCCGATGACGACGCCGTTACGCTCCGCGTCGTCGGCAATCGGTAAGAGACCGGCCCCGAGTTCAAAGCCGCTCTCTTTGGCGGCGGCAGTGATGTTGCCCAAATCAGCCGTCGAGGTGATGTGAAAAACAGCTTGCTGATTGGTAAAAATGGCGTCGGAGCCGTCCCAATCCTCGAGCTTGCCGGTATAGGTGTAGTAACCGGCGTCGTTCATCTGCTTAAAGAAGTTGGCGATGTTCTTAAAGGCGTCACTCTCATAGTTGACTTCAGTCGCGCGTCCGTCACGGCCGTTACCTTCGTTAAGTAGGTCGGCCCCTTGCTCGGCCATCCACTGCTCGAAAAACCAACCGTTTAAGCTCACGCCGAAGCATTTGGCCGATACGTCCGACGCCGCAATAGTTTTGCACGCGTCCATCATCTCACCGTAGGTTTGCGGCGGCTTTTCCGGGTCGAGACCGGCTTGTCGCATCAGCGTTTTGTTGGTGTACAAAATCGGCGACGACGAGTTAAAGGGAATAGAATTGACCTGCCCGCCAATCGTGTAGTAGTTCAGCACGGGCTCGATGTAGTCTGAAAAATCAAAATCGCCCTCGACGTCACCAACTGGGGTAAAGATGTTGGCGTCGAGCGCGAGCTGCGACCCGATCTCGTAAACTTGGACGATATTGGGGGTGTCGCCCTGCCGCGCACCTAAGATGGCCGCCTGCAGCGTCTCCGGGTACGAGCCTTTCGATTCGACGTTCATGACAAAATCGGGGTTTTGCTGGCTCCACTCAGCGGCGCGGTCGGCAATCCAGTTTGACCGTGGTTCGTCGGTGAAGGCGTGCCAGAAGGTGAGCTGGGTCTGAGCCTGAGCCGAGGCCAGACCTGCAGCCAGCGTAAAAGCTAACAAGAGTAACGGACGTTTCATAAACTCTCCTTTGGTTAAAACGGCGCTTTGAGCAGTGTACCAGATACGTTATTGACAGATGTATCTACGTTTCTACTCGCAAGGTCAGCTTGTCAGGTACTTGTCAACGCCCCGTCAGCTCGAGGTTGGTGGACTGTTGGCTGAGGTGACCTGCAAAACCGTGTGCGAAACCGCTCACTATAAGGTTTATCACAATTTGCTTAGTACACGGCAAAAAACAGTCTTACGAGTCTGGAACGGGCTATTCAGCCCTCTGAAAAGTAGCGGTCATGTCCCCCGAGACTGCTGTCTAGGACGATCTTTAAGGCGATCTACCGGGTCATGCTTAGGCAGACAAACATCTTCTTGTCTAGCTTATGCAACAAAGCACGTGTTGGACAAGGTTGCTAAAAAATTGTCGTGTACTTAGCACAGTTTGTTGACCCTATTGGGGCCACTTGTAGCTGACGATAGCCGCTACTGACAGGGCAAATGCCGAGTGACCTAAGCGCGGTAAGTGTGTATCCCTACGTCTGTAGCGTATCTATGCGCGGTAGGCGCACACCTTAGTTCTATGCGCGGTAGGCACGCACCGTGCCGTCTAGCGCGGCGACAAAAAGCGTATCGCCCAAAACCAGCGGGCTTGCCTGAATAGGGTCTTGGCTGACTTGTTCAAGGAACAGTACCGCGCCGCGCCGCGCGTCTAGAACAAAGAGTTCACCCGTCTCGGTGACGACGTAAAGGATACCCCCGGCGAGGACCGGCGTCGCTGTCACGCGGCCCCCGAGCGGCGTTTCCCAGATGTCGTCGCCGGTTTGCAGCGACAAACAGCGCATCACCCCGGCCCACGAGACGCTGTAAACATACGGTCCCCAAACCAGCGGCGAAGCCCACAGCGGCCCTTCCATGTCGTAGCTCCAGAGCACCGTAAAAGTTTCTAAGCTAAACGCGTGCAGGTCGCCGCTACGTTCAGGTAACAAGAGGAGTTGCCCCTTCGCTGCAGGCTGCGCGGTAACCTCCCCGAACTCGACCTTAAACTGGCTCTGACCGTCCGGCCCGACCCCGTGTAGCCAACCGGAGCGCGTCAGGTAGCACACGGTATTAGACGCGGTCCCGCAAACTGTCGGCGCAGTCCTGGCAGGCTCGCTGGCGTAGTGCCACAGAGGAGCGTTGTGTAAAGTGCGGCGCTCGAGCCCCCCCTCGGTTGCCACCAACAAACTCCCGGCATACGGGACAAAGCCGGTTACCCCGGCGTCCGCACTGCGCCAGCGCAGTTCGCCCCCCGGCCAACGGTGGGCGCTCAAGCTCCCCGAGCGGCTTGTGTAGAGGAGCGTATCGCCGACACTCACCACGGCGCTATTGACCTCATCATCGGTTGCAAACCGAGTTTGCACGCTGCCGTCACTCGGATGCAGCACCACGACCTCTTCGCTGCGCAAACCCAGCAGCAAAAATCCGGCCGCCGCAGTGAGCGCCCCCGGCCACTGCGGGCCTTCGGTAAGCTTGATGTTCCAAACCCTGTGAAGCTTACCCGGATTGACCGGCCCACCAGAAAAGACACCGTGCTGCCCCGGACCCCCGAGCCGCTCTGCGCTGCTCTGCTGCACGGTCACGGCCCGAATCGTCTTAAGGGCGTCGGCGACCCGTTCACCGGAGGCGGGGCGCTCGAGCGGATTTTTGGCAAGCAAACTGACAATCAAGTCAGACAAGCTTCGCGGCAACGCCGGGTTGAGGTCAATAGGTGGCGCGAGTGCGCCGTAAACGTGTTGATAAAGCAGCGTAAGGTCGTTTTCCGCCTCGAAGGGTGCGACGCCGGTCACCGTTTTATAAAGCACGGCTCCGAGCGCGTAGAGGTCGGTGTGCGCGCCCGTCGCGCCGCCCTGCGCCTGCTCCGGGGCCATATATTGCGGCGTGCCAAGGGTCAGGCCGGTACGGGTCAGCTGACGGCTCGATTCGGCGAGCTGGACCAAGCCGAAGTCCATCACCTTGGGGTGGCCCTCAGGCGTTAAGAGGATGTTGCGCGGGGTGAGGTCACGGTGAACCATCCCGAGCCGGTGAACATACGCGAGCGCCTCAGCCACTCTAATCGCAGCTTCCAAAAAGTGCAGCAGCGGTTCCGGGTCGGCCCCCACGGGTCCCAACTCGGTCAGCGGTCCGCCGGAAATCAGCTCCATTGCAAAGTACACGTGCTCACCCCGGCCGAGGTCGTAGATACTGACGATGTTCGGATGGCTGAGTTTGGCGAGCGTCATAATTTCGCGGCGAAACCGTTCAGAATCGGCTTCGGTCAGGTGGGGCCGCAACACCTTGAGGGCGACTTCGCGCTCCAAATGCCGGTCAAATGCCCGGTACACGTGCGCCATGCCGCCCTGTCCCAACGCGCCGACGATTTCATAGCGTTCATCGAGCAGTTCACCGGTAGGGATACGTGACACGCGTTTAGGATAACGTGTTTCTCTAGGGTATGGCGTTCCAGTGTTCTAAGGTTTGGTTATAAACGTTTTGTTATAAGCTAAGGCCGAGCTTGACTTTATACTGCGATACTTTAGAGGGTAATAACATACTTAAAACCCCTATACTCGCCTCGAGTTACCCCAAAGCCGCTGAGGTTTACCACGAAGGTTACAGCAGTCAAAGCTACTGAACCGTCCGTGCAACCATTAGGGTGAACGACTGTGTAAAGCGTCCAAAGAATCTTGTAAGGCGCACCTCGTCTCTATCTTCTTTCGCGCTTGATATAAGCAGAAGCTTTGACGAGGTTAAAACAAATGCACAACCGTTCCTGCCAACAAGCCAGCCATCACAAAGTTAAAGAGAAGTGAGGCTCTTGGATTGGTCAAAAAGCGTCTAATAACAACTCCAAACATGGCCCAGACTAAGAAGGGGTAGCTATTTGACTAAGCAGGCTATACTCAGTCGCATTAGACCAGGTTAAGGTGACAAGGCCACGGCGCGAAAGGACGAGTCAGCACAGTTTGAGAGACACGACGATGATTCTGCTGGCATTTCGCCGTGGTCTGCCGGCGGTGTCAGTTAGGGGTTGGGTTGGCCTGCTGTGAGCGTGCCACGAGCAGAAGATAGCCCGCGAGAGCAAACAGCACGGCTCCCATCCAGTACGGCGCTCCCGGCATCACACGTTCGTAAACCGCACCAGCCCAGAGTGGGCCAAACACGGTCATGCAGCTTGCCAGCGCAGTATTGACGCCCAGCAGCGTGCCTTGCTCACGCCGCGCGACGCGAGCCGTCATCAGCACGGCGGTGGTCGGGAACACCAGGCCGCTGGCGCTGCTACGCAGCACGCTGATCGGAACGACTAGCCATAGCCCAGGCATGACACACATCGCCAGCGCACCAAGTGCGAGTACGAGCAGGCTGCTCCTAGCGACGCGCTGCTCGCCGAAGCGCGCAACCAGCGGCCCGACGAGACGCTGCACCAGCACGAGCGTGACTCCGGCGCACGCCAAAAGTGCCCCAAGTTGCCACGGCTGCGCGGCAAAGCACTCGATTAGAAACAAGGGTTCGGTACTGCTTATGCCCTGAAACCCGAAGTTGAACAGGCAAATTACCAGCATCAAGCTGCCGAGCCCCGGTCGGCCGAAAAAGTCAAGGATCGCGCCGAACGGGTTGAAATCACCCAGCTGCAGCCGCCGCGCCTCACGCCGCTCGAGCGGAAGCGACTCGGGTAGCCAGAACAAGCTGAGCAGCAGACTAACCAGCGTCAGACCGGCAGCTAGATATGCCGGAGCCTCGATCCGCCATTGCCCGAGCGCCGCTCCAACTGCCGGTCCCACCACCAAGCCGACACCCCACGCCATACCGACCAGCGTAAAATCCTTGGCGCGTGATTTGTCGGTCGTAACATCGGCAATATAGGCTGTGGCGACCGATTGATTGCCGGCCGTGAGGCCGTCAATGAGCCGCGAGAGCAGGACGAGCCACAGCGCCCCGCTGACACCTAGCACCAGGTAACCGATAGCCGAGCCGAGTAGGCTGATGAGCAACACCGGACGCCGTCCGAAAATATCGCCAAGCCTGCCGAGCACCGGCGCTGCGAAAAACTGCGCGGCCGCATAAATGACCGTCAGCAGCGTTACCATCAGGGCATCGTCGCTGTAGCGCAGCACGATGAACGGTGCAACTGGATAGAGCATGCTGAGGCCGACCACGTCCAGCAGCAAAATGGCAAAGATCAGCCCCAGTGCCGCTCGCGGCCGTTTACGAGGCGGCATACGGATGACCTGCCGATGTAGCTGCTGAAGCTGCGCGGCGAATCGGCCACTGCACCTCGGTGCGATACGTCGGTGCCTGGCCGGACGCAGGGGCGCACAGATACAGCTCGCGCGGCGGGCCGCTACGCTCGTAGCCATGCTCGTCAATCCACTCGAGCACCGCCCAGTAGACCGCCCACAGGTCAGTGTATGGGCCAACGTGTACCGAATACGCAACGGTACTGCTTTCCAGGACGTGAACAGCGATACGCCCCGATCCAGCGATGGGCTGGGTGAGTGGTACCGCAATTTCGCTGTCTACCGTCTCATCGCTCCAGGCATGCGAGATACGCAAGCCGGCAGCGGTTGCGTCATGTGCCCCAAGCCCTGCTGTATAGCGTTCCAACTCGGCGAGCAGCTCAGGGATGCGCTGCTGCTCGTCTTCGGGCGTCGTGTGGAGGCGAACACCGGCGACAAGGAGCTCGGCCACCGCTTTAACCTGCACGCTGAACACCAGATCATCGTCCTGATGATCGATGACCTGCTGCAGCAGCTGTAGGGCCTGCTGGTCTTTTAAGATACGTTCGTTGATACGTTGCTGCTGCTCGAGCAGCCGTACTTTCATGGCCCCAGGGGTAGGGGCGTGTACCACGGCGTGGACCGAGTCGAGTGACATGTCAACCGAGCGTAGCAGTCGGATACGGCGCGCCAGCGGAAGTTGGGTGATGCTGTAGTAGCGGTAGCCCGAAGCGGAGTCGATAAACGCTGGCCGTAACAGGTCCATCGACTCGTAAAGATGCAGCGCCTTGATGCTTAGCTGCGTTATCTGGGCAAAACTGCCGATTGAGATTAGATTGTGCATCCACCGCTCCTTTGAGTGCCACTTTACAGTCGCCCCTAAGGGACGAGTCAAGGATTGCCGACGAACTCCATCAGGGCTAAATTTAATTACGCCTGTTTGAACTGCTACCTATACCCCGTGGCTGATCGACGACTTTTATCTCTTGACCTTGTGGCAGCCGTTTCGCAAACGTAGGGTAGGCTGGATTTTGACTGTGTCTCGAGCAGCGGCTCGTGGCATGAAACCTCCGTAACCTCTACACCCACACTGATCTTCACCCGCTTTTATGGAGTCGTAGTTAAGCAGCTTGAGAGAAGTGTACCCGTTCAAAATTGTCAGGAGATAGAAACCCCAGAGAGGAGTGCCTACGCTTGGCGTTGTAGAAACCCTCTAGGTAGCTGAAGATGCTGGTCTTAGCCTGCTGGCGGGTCTGGTAATTTGCGCCCTCGACCTCTTCGGTTTTCAGAGTAGCGAAGAACGATTCGACGACGGCGTTGTCATAACAATTCCCTTTGCCCGACATACTTTGTGTGATGCGGTTGGCTGCGAGCTCGGCCCTAAAAGCACGACTGGCATATTGGCTGCCCCTATCTGAATGATGCGTCAGTGTCGCCGTATCGGGCCGCTGCCGCGTCGCCATCGTCAACGCCGAGAGGGTGAGGTCATCGGTGAGTCCGTCGGAGAAGGCCCAGCCAATGACTTTGCGGCTGAAGAGGTCGAGCGTCACCGCCAGATACAACCAGCCCTCGGCGGTGGGTAGGTAGGTGATGTCGCTGGCCCAGAGGGTGTTGGGGGTTGCCACGTCGAAGTTCTGCTCAACGAGATTTGCTGCTTTAGGGCGCGAGTGCTGGGAGGTCGTGGTGGTCTTGAACTTTCGTTTCGTCTTGCCCCTAATGCCTGCTGAGCGCATCAGACGGGCGACGCGCTTGCGCCCGACCTTGTGTCCGGCAGCCCGTAAGTCCTTGTGGATGCGCGGCGAGCCGTAGGTGCAACGGCTCCCGCAGTGGAACATCACGATCTTCTCGCTCAACGTTTCGTCCTCCCTGACTCGCTCCTGACTCGCTGGCTTTTTCCTCGCCGTGACCAGGCGTAGAAGCCGCTGACCGACACGGCCAACACCCCGGCCATCAAGCTGACGGCCCAAAAGTTACGGTGTTCCTTGATGAAGGTGTACCTCACCGACTTTCCCCGGCAAAGAACTTGACCGCTTTTTTTAAGATGTCACGCTCCTGTATCACCCGCTCGAGTTCTTTTTTCAAGCGCACGTTCTCTTGCTGCTCGGCGGTTAAAGCGACCTTGCCGTTCCCGGGAAAGGCCAGCTCGCCGCCCTCACGCGCCTGTTTCCGCCACTTGTAAAGGCTGTAGTCGGACACGCCCAGTTCCTGGGCGATCTGAGCCACGCTTACCCCCGCTTGTTCACTCAACCTGACCGCTTCGCGCTTGAATTCCGCCGTGTAGACCCTACGTTCTTTCATATCGCCTCCATTGTGCATCAGAGGCTTAACTCGGTCTCCGTTTTATCGGGTGAACATCACACGGAAAAGGATGGCTGAATGTCTGACCTTAACCAGCGAACTATTTTAATTACAGGCGCGACCGATGGCGCGGGCAAACAGACGGCACACGATCTGGCTGAGCGAGGCGCAACCCTGCTACTGCACGGACGAGACCGTGCCAAAGGTGAAGCTACACTCGGAGATATACGCCGAGCGACGGGCAACGACCGACTCACGTATTATCTCGCTGATTTTTCCTCGCTTACTGAGGTGCGGCGGCTGGCTGAGGAGCTGCAGACCGATCACGAGAGCCTGGATGTCCTTATCAACAACGCGGGCATCGGTGGGGGCAAGCAGGGTGAGGCGCAGCGGGAGGTGAGTAACGACAGCTACGAATTGCGTTTCGCGGTCAACTACCTCGCGCCCTTTTTGCTCACGCGCCTTCTGCTGCCCGTGTTGCGTAAGGGCGCGTCGCCTCGCATCGTCAACGTATCATCGGTCGGTCAGCGCCCCATTGACTTTGACGACGTGATGCTCGAGCACGCCTACGACGGCATCGACGCCTATTGTCAGAGCAAACTTGCCCAGATCATGTTCACATTCGACTTGGCTGAACAGCTCAGGGGCGACGGCGTTACCGTCAACGCCTTACATCCAGCTTCGCTGATGAATACCCGCATGGTCAACGAATCGTTTGGACAAGGAAGCGCGACGAGCAGCGTAGCGGAGGGGGCGGAGGCTATTGTCTACGTGGCGACCTCCAGCGACCTATCGGGGATCACGGGTCGCTATTTCGATCAGCAGCGGGAAGCTCGAGCTAACGCCCAGGCTTACGATAGTGCGGCCAGAAAGCAGCTTCGAGAGCTTTCAGAACAGCTTACCGGTCTGTACCCTCAGGGCTACCGCAAAGTCCGAAACGGCTTTTGAAACGAAAGTTTGACGAAGATAGAGGTTCAGGTTGAAAAGCAGTTTAACGACGTTTGCCGGCTTTACTCGCGAGGCTGCGCTTTTAGAAAAGCCATTTGTCCCTATGACTTACTGGGATGCCGACTTTGCGGTAGCCCTGAGCCGTTAGGCTGCGTAGTTACTAAGAACACTGTGTGTGCAGGCTTTTATCATCACCCCAAACCGAGCAGCTCGAGGGCCAGACGAGGTTGAGCATGGCAACGCCTCGTCTGGCGTAGGACTTGTTTGTGTCCTTTCAGGTGAAAGAGACTGAGTAGCAGGTTACGAAGAGCAGCAAAGGCTTGGGCAGCTTTGCGGACACGACAAGCATCTTCTTTCCAGATCGTGTCACGTTTATGATGCGAGCGGTTTTCTATCTGCCAATGGCCTCGCCACCACTTGTAAAGTGTGGCGGCCTCAGCATGGGTGCTGGTGAGGGCATATTCGACTTCTTGAAAGCGAAGCTCACCAGTAGCTTTAGCTATTACCGTACGGACGCAGCGAACAAACTGCTGAGCAGCGGGAAAGTTGTTGGTCAACTCAGGCGGTGCCGGGCGGGTTTCAAGCTCGCGCAGCCACAGTTCGCCGCTACGCACTTCACTTGTTTCAAAGCGACTATCTTGCTTGCAAGACGGTAAACTGAACGCCCACTCAGCATTAGCTTTGACGTCGGCAAGGTTATCTTTGAGGTCGAGCAGATACGAGCCGCGCTGATCGAGAATCGTTTCTACCAAAGGGCGCTCGGCAAAAGCAGCATCACCGGTGAATAGCCAAGGCAGCGTTCCGAGTCCTGGCAGCTGACTGAGCAGCCGTTGTGCCGTTTTAGCTTCTGTACCTTGAACGGAGGTCTGACCCAGGCTAAGTCCCACATCATGAATAAAGCAGGACAAAAGTTGTCTGGCTTGCTCACCCTGGCGGGGACGTTTAGAACCTCTGACTCGTTTACCGTCTATGCCTAGGCATACCAGTTCTCCGGGCGTTCGCACCTCGCTAAGCACTGCAAATGACCAACGCTGCAAGTGATGTTCAAGGTCTTCTATACGTTCTTCTAAAGTCCAGAAAAAACGGTATAACGTCGCTTGTGAAGGCAATCGCCGCTGCCCCCGAAGGTCTCTAAAGCCCAGCGTGAATAAACTCTCCTGTTGATCGTCTAACCACTGGCTAATGGCTAAGATGTTCTCCGACTTGGCACCGACCACCATCAACACCAGCTTAAAGAGCATCTCAAAGGAGTACTGACAACGCGCCTTGTCACGCCGGTCTATTACTTTTATGACATACGGCAAGGGGCTTGGTATATTTCCTCGATGCGTGGTCTCCATAACTACGCATCATTCCTTTGGCCGCTCCCTTTTACAACCTTGGTGATAAAAGCCTGTGTGTGTGCCGTAATCCTGCGCCCAGTTTACGGATAAACTTAGGACTAACTTTTGTTTTGGTACGTGCTACGTTTGCCAGTGTTGAGCAAAAGGAAACAGGTTATTCTCTAAACGCTGAATAAAGTCTCTACCTGCTGCCTGTACCCTGGCCTGATGTGCTGCGGAGTCAATCCCTACGGCTAAGCGTTGTGCGAACTCTCCTTCATCTTTACCAGTGCCACTGACCCTGTGCGTCTGCTACGACGTCGAGTGCATAATCCCTTGTATCAATCCCGATAGGCGTTCTTGCAAAGGGGGCCTCGAGGTTCCCGTAATACGAGCTGAACGCTCCCTGCTCGTTGTAGAAAAACCAAACAGAGTAAAAGGTATAGGGCAGATAAAGACGTACTGTGCCTTGCTACCACGCCAAAACTTTGTAAAAACGCTGTGTTGAAGTCGCTGAGGATTCAACCGCTGCTACGCGTTTGTCCGAAGCTACGGCGTAGTTATCTCTAAACGGAGTGCCTTTGGCGATGTAAACGGCCAGATATTTTTCCGAATCTTCAAGGCAACGTGCCGGGATAGCCGCCGTAACCGTACCATCTGAACGCGCGATGTTGCGTAAAATTAAGAATATCGCCTTTTAACCAGTCATTCATCGTTTGCTCGGTCGCTGCTCGAGCAATTACTCGTCCGGCGTTTCGTTTTCTGCTAAGGCGCTCAGCAGTTTAGGGTCGAGTTCACCTTGCTCAACGGCTTTGTTAAGCATCTCAATCCCTAACCGGACTACTTCGGACTTCGATACCAAACGTTCGGGGTTCGAGAGCTGATAGGCCGTTTTGGTCAGTAGCGAGTCCTGCTTTTCGGTGATGACCACCTGCAGCCGTTTGCTCTTTTCGCGTTTGGGCATCGTTCCCTCCACGTCAAGTCTAGCATCACCTTACACACCTTGACAATGACGGATATACCACTTAAAGTTTCTGTGTGTAACTTGTGTATATGATGTAGCATCTTCCCGGGTTTGCGTCTCTGTAAGATGCTACCCTGGGGTGCGCCGACGGCGCTTAGTGAGGAGACGATGGAAACACATCTTGACGCGTTTCATGTAACCGGGGGCCGCCCACTACGCGGTGAGGTCACGGTTCATAGTGCCAAAAACTCTGCACTTTACCTGATTTTAGGGGCGCTCTTAACCCGTGAGCCGGTTGTCCTCAAAGAGGTGCCGCGCCTCAGCGACATCTTAGCCATCTGTGAGCTGTTGGAGCATTTCGGGGCGCACACCACCTGGGTTGGCCGCGACCTTCAGATTGACGCCGCTGAACTCGTCACGACCGACGCACCCTACGCCCTTGTGAGTCAGCTCCGCGCGAGCTTCGTTGCGATGGGGGCACTTTTGGGGCGATGTGGCGAGGCGCATATCTCGGTGCCGGGGGGCTGCGCCTTTGGGCCGCGCCCGGTTGACCGCCATATCAAGGCGTTTCGGCAGCTCGGTGTCAACTTCGCCGAGATCAAAGGCGACTTCCACGCGCAAAGGGACGCGCCGCTCTCCGGGCGAGTCGTCTTTGAGGTGCCGACGGTTGGCGGGACGCAAAACGTGATTTTGGCGTCGGCGCTTGGAAGTGAACGGGTCATTATCGAAAACGCGGCGTTAGAGCCCGAAATCGCTGACCTCGCCGAGATGCTGAACGGGATGGGGGCACGTATCTCGGGAGCCGGAACGCCGACGATCACCATTGACGGCGTTCCGGCGCTTTCAGGGATCACCTATCAGCCGCTACCCGACCGTATCGAGGCTGGGACGCTGCTGCTCGCCGTCGCTGCGACGCGGGGCCAGCTTACCCTCCGGGGCGTCCGGGCTGAGCACCTGCGGACGGTGATCGCCAAGTTGGAGGAGAGCGGCGCTACGGTGCTCGAGCTCTCTCCCGACACGCTCTCTCTCGACGCCACCGGCCTACTTTCACCCGTTGACGTGGTGGCCTCAGAGTATCCCGGACTTCCTACCGATCTGCAAGCGCCTTTCGGCGCGTACCTCGCGACGATTCCCGGCACGAGCGTCGTGACCGACCGCGTGTATCCCGACCGCTTTACCCACGTGGGTGAACTGGCCCGGACCGGGGCGCAACTTACGCTCCGTGAACACACCCTTGTCATTCAAGGAGGGGTGCTGCACGGCGCGGCGATGCACGCCGCCGACATCCGGGCAGGTGGAGCACTCGTCATTGCGGCGCTGACAGCGCGGGGTCACTCGACGATTACCGGCGTGCAGTACATCCGGCGCGGCTACGAACGTTTGGCGGAACGCTTGAGCACGTTGGGCGCGGACATCCACGTGGGCGCGGCTCCCACGACTGTACTGGGCACAGGAACGTACGGCGACTGAGCTTTCGGTTTGACCTGAGTACCTAGCAAAGAAGGGCACAGTTTTTCTGTGCCTTTTCTGCTTCGTCGGTTAGTATGTGGGCAATGTTGACGTTTTTTACCGTTACGTTCTGGCTGCGTAAGGGACACTACTTTGTTTTACAAGCCGCCAACTTAACCATGTTTCCCGGCTGCCAACCTTTTTAGTACGTCGTCAGCTGCTTACAGAAAATACCCAAGACCTAGTTTAGAATGGGCTCAGCGGGCGGCGCGGTTGCCTCGAGCTCAACCGGCTCCTCAGCTAAGGTGAGCTTGCCCTCAACCCGGCTCAGGTCCCGCAGCACCCGTGTGCGCCTGCGTCTATCCGCCTTCGTAAACGGGGCCAAGTAGCTGGTCGGTGGCGGGTTGACCCGCAGGTTGGCCCGCCGACCCAACCCCAAACTGACCCCCAAACCGGCCAAGGCGAGTAGCGCACCGGCACCTGCTAAGGCCAACCAGCCGGGTTCACTGACCGAGGCGCGGACTTCGGGCAAGACGCCCTGCGCCAGCGCCCTCTCTTGCACCTCCGGCGTATCGGCCAAGACGTCGAGAACCGGTGACGCCGCCCCGCCTGCAAAGCCCCACGGCGAAGGTTCCGCGCGGAGCGCCCGCCAACCGCTCGAGCTAAAAGGGTCGTACGAACCGGCGATACCGTAGACGCTCAGGGGCGTCGGAACGGGTAACCGGGTTGTGACCGTCAGGGTTGTGCCCGCTACACTGAGCCGTGCGCCACTCGCCTCGGTGATATCCGCCGCGCCGCCGCCTTGTCCGCGAAACACTTGAACCTTGTCACCGGCGATACGAAACGCGTAGCGCCATGAGGCCCCGGTCGGCAGTCTCAGCGCCGACCCCGGCAAGAGGGCTGTTGCCCCGGCAGTTTGGTTTGCTGAGTTGCCGAGATAAAGCTCGAGGATCGCTCCCGGAAACTGCGCCCGACTCTCTAACGCGACGCTAAACGTCAGGGTCGGCGTGCGGTACACCGTGACGCCCCGAAGGTCAAACGCGCCCGCTTGCCGAAACGCCGCTGCAGTTGGCGGAGTGAGGTTACGCCCGACATCGCCGGGAGGGTCGGTGACGCTGAGGAGCGCAGCGACGAAAAGCGCCTCAAGCACCCTCTACCTCAAACATCTGCTACCCCAAACAGCTATTGCCTTAAACATCTGCGCCCGCCTTCACTTTGCAAAATGCGTAGAGCCAGCGGGCGAGCCGCTGTGAGTCATGCCCCGCTTGGAGGCCGCTACTTAACAGGTTGAGCGTCGCTACCTCGATACCGGCCGCCTCAAAGGGTGCCGGGTCATAAGCAACGACCTCTGCGCCCTCGGCGTGATAACGCTCGAGGCGTTCAGCGTTGACCTCACCGGTATTGACGACGACCCAATCAGGGTAGCGCCCCAGATGCGCGTAAAGCGCCTCGACGTGTTCCCAGGCGCTCAGGCCGTCGGTTTCTCCCGCTTCGGTCATGACGTTACAGATGTAGACCAAAGGTGCGCGCGAAGCGAGAACCGCCGCGCGGCTCTCCGGGACCAGCAGGGGGGGGAGGGTGCTGGTAAATAAGCTGCCCGGACCCAGCACAATGACGTCGGCGGCGGCGAGCGCCAGTCCGACGTCGGGTACCATTGTCGGGTCGGGGGGCTCGAGCGACACCCTCGCAGCCGCGCCCGGTACGGCCCGCACCTGACTTTCGCCTACCACCGTTGCGCCGGAACGTTTGAGGACCTTGAGCGTCGTGGGTTGAGTCGTAATCGGGTAGACCGCGCCGCAGATATTGAGGAGCGAATTCAACACGCGCACGGCGCGTGCAAAGTCTCCCTCGACCTCGGTCAAGGTGGTGATTAAAAGGTTACCGAAGGTGTGGCCTTTAAGCTCGCCGCCCCGAGCGTAGCGGTACTCTAACAGCTGAGACACGTGCAGTTCATTGTCTGAGAGTGCCGCCAAACAGTCGGTCAGGTCGCCCGGTGCTGGAATCCCGTACGCTTCCCGGAGACGTCCCGACGAGCCGCCGTCGTCACTCACAGACACGACCGCGGTGATGTTCGAGGTGTAGTGCCGCAACCCCCTCAGCAGGTTAGAGAGTCCGGTGCCGCCGCCGAACGCCACGACGCGCGGCCCTTTGGCGAGCGAGACGCGGCGGTGGAGCAAGACGGCGGCGTCTTTAGGTTTGGGCATCCAGTTTGATAACAGCGAGCGGTTCAGGCGGCCTACGGCCCCAATCGCCAGCACGCTCCCGCCACCCACTAACAGGAGCGCCAAAAGCCCGCCCCAACGCCGCCACCAAAGGCTTCCTAAGACAGAGCTACCAAACGGACCTAGCCCGTAACCCCGGCTCCAGAGCCAGAACGCGCCGACGAGCACCCCAACGAGCAGCGCCCCAACGCCCGCACCGATCACCACGACGTGCCGTTTGACGCCCATTCCCGGCATGAGCCAATAGCGGAGATTGCCGAACCGTCCCCACGGTTTGAGTTCTCTCTGTTTAGGCCCTGTCTGTTCAGGTGCCGTGGGGCGCAGCCGGTTGCTCGGGGAGACCGGTCTGAAGCCGCGCCCGCGCGGTCTAGCCATGTGCGGCTCCGTGTGCGAGGTCGTATTCAGCCAGAGCTTGCGCCAAGTCGCGGTGCTCGGCGTAGGTGGCGAACACGTCGGCGAGATCGGTTTTGAGGCGTTCGGCAAAGGCGACTGAGCGGTGCTGGCCGCCGGTGCAACCTACTGCAACGGTGTAGCTCGAGCGCCCCGTCACCAGTGCCCGCGTCGCTAGGAGCCGGACAAACTCGCGTAGTTCGGTGTAAAACGCCAACCCTTCAGCGGTAAAGACGTAGGCCGCGACTTCCGGGTCTTGACCGCTTTTAGGGCGCAAGGCTGGATCGTAGTAGGGGTTAGGAAGCGAGCGCAGGTCGAACACGTTATCCGCGTCAATCGGCACGCCCCGCTTAAACCCGAACGATGAGAGGCGCAGGCGAAATTTACGGTCGTCGCCAAAGCGTGCTCGTAACTCTTCAGTTAGCTCTCTAGCTGAGAGGCTCGAGGTGTCGAGCACGGTGTCGGCCACCGCCCGAAGGTCACCTAAAACCACGCGTTCGCTGGCGATATCTTGCTGCAAGGGTGCAAACCCGAGCGGGTGCGTACGGCGGGTAAAGTTGTAGCGCCGGATCAGCGTCTCGTCCGTGGCGTCTAAAAAAACGACTTCAGGGATGATGCCGCGTGCGCGCAACGACCCGAGCGCCGCGCCGAGTTTGGGTAAAAAGACTGCGGTGCGCACCCCGACACCCACAGCAACTCTCGGTTGAACCGGGTCAGCTTGAGAGACCAGCTCGTCCCATAAGGCGGGCGGCACGTTGTCGGCGGTAAAATAGCCGAGGTCTTCCAAAGCGGCGAGCGCGGTGGTTCGCCCCGCCCCTGAAAGCCCTGTTAAAATGACAAACCTCACCCTTATACCTTACGGCCTGGTGAGGCTAAGCGCAAAGACATCTGCGCCTTGTTGTACGACGGCGACCCCCGCCGAACGCCAGAGCAACTTTCCGGCGGTAACAAGCAGCGACCCTCCGCCTAAGTCGGCGCGGACGAGCGGCACACCCCGGCTCTGCGTCGCGCGAAACGTTGCGCGCAACGTTTCGCCAAGACCGGGGGATGAGGCCACTGGGAGAAGCGTGTCAAACCATTCTGAACCGGCCTCGCTAGCTGACGCGCCGCTTACAGTTTGACCCAAGGCCCAGTTTTGACCGTCAAAGGTGATGGTGCGTTTGCCGTCCGCCTCGAGCCAGAAGGTCACTCGGCTCGCCGTACTCGACTCGAGCCCCCAAGCCGCAGGTGGAACGAACCCGAGTTCGCGTTCGGCGCAGACGGTCGGTGTCGCTTCTGCTGATAAAGAAACGACGAGTGCGTCTGCCGCGACGCGTTGCCGCACATCTTGCGCTAGTCCCTCAGCGTCCGCCCTTGCGCCAAAACAGCCGATTCTGACCTGCGTGAGTGAGGCTCCCGGTGTAGCGTCCGTATAGGCGTCGTAACCCACGTCCCGAAGCTGCGCCGCGACATCTTCAGCACGCGCGGCTTGCGAATAAGCAAACACCTGAACGGTCCACCGCTGGGCCGAAGCATAAGTGGGGGTGCTCGAGACCAGCAAAAATAAAAGACAGTATAATACAGCACGCACACATCATCCTACCAAACTGTAAGGTGCGTAAGATGTGACTGCGTAAAATAAGTTTGTTTTTTGCTCTTTAAGAGGAATGGGTCTATATTTCCTTACGGCTCATAGCAAAGAGCACACTTGACCTTATAGCACATGCTCTTTCAGCCAATTCACCATAATCTGCTGATACTGGCTCGATACCGTTCCCGCATCCCGTCAACGCCACTGCTTGAAATGCTCAGCATAAAGTGATTGGCATCTTTTACCCGTTTAACTACGAGGTTTGTCGTTTTTCCCTTTTGCCACTGTGAGATACTTTCATCTACCGGAATCCAGGGGTCTATTTCCCCATACATGAGCAAAGTAGGAACCTCAACACGGTCTATAAAAGTACCCAGGTCAAAGTCAAGTATCTTGTGCCATTTTGTCGTCTCAACATTGTCAGGCAAATCAGTGCTCATGTATGAAAATTGAAACCAAGCTTGTGACTCGGCTTCCTTAAGTCTTTTTTGGGTAGCAGCGCGGCTCGCTTTATTACGGTAATAGTCGTCGTAGAGCTTTCTTAAGGCACGCATCTCATCAATTTCTGCGTCTGTAAAGCCATTTTCTTCAAGGGCAAAAGTCGCACTATAAAGCATTTGCTCAGCAGGGGTTATAGTTGCGCCGGAGACGACAATTAAAAATGCGATATTTTCCGAGAGGGCTGCGGCAAACGGTGCAAGCCAACCCCCTTGACTCATACCCCATAAGCCAATTTGCTTAATATCCTGCCTTGCTTTCAAGGTGTCTTTGCAAAGAGCAAATCATCAGTGAGGTCTTCAAAAGAAGTATTGTGAGAGTTGCCCGTTGACTGCCCCTCCCCTCGACGGTCAAATACTAAGACGGCAATGCCAAGCTGTGTCAAAGTTTCAGCTAAATGCTGATAAACATCCCAGTCTCGTGTGCCACCTTGAGAGGCGTGTGCAACGATGATAGTTGGATATTCAGCAACCCTCTCAGGTTTGTACAGTGTGCCTCCAAGCGTGCTCTTCTCCTCGTTTTGAAAACGTACCTGTTCTTCAATCATGGGGTTACCAACATCGCACAGAGCCAAAAATTAAATCGGGTCTTGCTCGGAGTCGTTGCGCTCAGCCGGGTCGTTCGTGCCGTGCCGCCCACAACCGGGACAATCAACCGAGATGAGCGGGTCGCCGCCCCCACTTTCTGCCGGGTCGCGCTCGAGCTTAAGCTCTAAAACGCTTTCACAGTAGGGGCAGAGTGCGCCCCCTTGAGTTTGGTACGCGACCCAGATCGCGTCCATCTGGTCAGCGGTATAGTCTTCGTGTTTGGTCATTGTGCGCCCTTCGTCAAGCTTAGCAGGTGTCATCAAACGCTCTTTATCTAAAGTTTGCCGACTATCACGAACATTCTGTGATGATAGCTGTGAAAATTTCTGCTGGAAATGCTGGCCGCTAAAAAGTCGCTAAGGTCAAGCGCCACGTTTGGGCGTCCCGGTCTCTACGGTCTCGGTTTACAGGTCGGGTTACGCTGTTTCGTTCTCAGCCCAGGGTGAGATGCCTGCCTCGCCCAGTGCTTCGGCCCAGCCGTCCATACACGGATACTTCGACTTGTCGGTGGTGTCGCCGAGTACCCAGTTTAAGATGTCAACCATTTCGATAAAGCGGGTGCGGCGGGCGTGCCAGTACACGACCTTATCGCTCTGCGCAATCTCAGTTGCGCTCATCTCGATCACGTCGGCGTGCGTGTCTTCGATTTCTCGGATCATTTCACGAACTTCATCGGGGGTATGGTTAAAGCTCATACCTTATTTTGGCAACCTCCTGAGGGTTTGGCTGCGGCCCAGCTTGCTTTCAGGCAGGTAAGTTGTGCGTTACCGGGAGTTTGGAGGCGCAAAGCGAGTTTTGAGGGTCTGCTCGAGCCGTTCCAAAAAGGCCCTGGTAAAGGGCGTACCGAGAGCGGTAACGCGGGTCTGCGGCGGGTCGCTGCTGAGGCGCGTTACCTCGACGTTGATCCGGTGAACGTCCGGGGGCGCGTCCGACCCGACGAAGCCTGCTGCTCTCGAGCGCGCCTCAGCGACGATCAGCCCGGCTTCCCGGTCACTTACCGTAATGAGCCACGGCGTTGACGCACCGCGCCGGTAACCGTTCACACCTCCTGGATTGTAAGGCGCGACGCCGGGGTCGGCGGCAATGACTTCTAAAACGGTCGTAAAAACCGCGCTATAGGGCGCGTCGTACACTGCCGGAGCGGTCTGCGCAGCTTGAACTGCGGGCGCACAGGCACTTAGAAGCCACGCTCCCAAAAAGAATATGAGCATGAGCGAACGGCGCACCGGCTTCATCTGCTTTAGCGTACAATCCCGACGATGAGCACGAGCACAAAACTTAGCACCGCGACCAGAAAGCCGTGCAGCAGTACCTGCGGGTAACGTGCGCGAACGCCTGCGAACGCTGAAGCTGTGACCATCAAGATGCCGAGTAGAAACAGTACTGAGATGCTGAAAAGTAGAGGGTCAGCCATGTCTAGGTAGTATAGCCGCGCAGCTATAACTGCGAACTGCGCCTTATGCTATTTGAACTTCCAGGGTTTGAACCGTTACTGTGAAGTATTGGTATCTTCGACGGCGTTGTCTACCGGATTCGTGTTGTCTCCGGGAACAGGCGTAGCGTTTCTAGCCGGGAGCACGAGCGCCGCGCCTAAGAACGCAATCACGAGCCCCAGCATCAGCGTGCCGAAACGTCCGATAAAGCCCTTTTCCTTACGACCATCGTCGCGCTGCCCCTGAACCAAATTTTGTACAATCAAAAAAAGGCCGATAACCAATAAGATAATCCCTGAAACCGTCTGCACCATGCCTTTATTATGAAGGTGTGAGCGCCGAAAAGAGTGAAAGCTATCCCGCGGAGCTGAGGCGGTTTAGACAGAAGGTATTGGGCTTAGTTGCCGAGATTCCTCAGGGGCGTGTAGCGACGTATGGGCAGATCGCGCTGTTAGCCGGTCAGCCTCGCGCGGCGCGTCAGGTAGGTGGGGTCTTGTACGGTCTTGCCGGAACGGACGCTGAGACCCTGCCGTGGCACCGAGTGATCAACGCGCGAGGCGGGATTTCAACCTACAAGGTCGGCGCGGGCGAGTTGCAACGGGCACTGTTAGCGTCTGAAGGGGTGCAGTTCGACGCGCGGGGACGCTGCGACTTGGCGCGTTACCGTTTTGACTTTGGTTTGTCCGGTCCTACTTGAACTGCGGTATCGGGCGGCGTCGTTGGGTCGTAAGATTCAGGAACGAGTACCCGGACGCCGTTTGGGACGACTTCGACCTCGAGCGGCGTCCGCCCGAGTTCATCCCCGTCAATTTCGGTCGGCAGTCCCGGACGCGCACTGATTTTGATCTTTTTGGCCTTAAAGTAGCGCAGATCGCGGTCGGTGCTGTAGTCGCGGCGAAACACCTTAAAGGCGAGCCTTAGGTTGTCGCGGAGCCCCACCGAGCCGATCGTCACGACGTTCAAAATCCCGTCGTGGTGCCAGATATCGGGGCCGATCGAGATGTTAGCGTTGTCAATCCGGCCGATGTTGACGACCATGGCGGTGTGCGCCCGGACCCGCTGGCGTTTACCGTCTAAGATAAGTGTCAGCGAGCTGCGTTTAAGCCGGACGCTCTGCCGCAATCCGACGAGCACATAGGCGAGAAACCCCAACCGGCGTTTGAGCTCGCGCGGTGAGTTTTCAATCACACTTGCGTCGAACCCGGCTCCGGTAATCAGCGCAAAATAGCGGTCGGCGTTGGGCAGGTAGCCCACGTCTAAGTCCACGACTTTAGACGGGGTATCGAAAAGGAGCTCGAGCGCCTCCCCCACATTTTTAGGAATCTCTAACGCCAGCGCAATCTGACTCGCTGTCCCCGACGGCAGCTGCGCGAGCGGAATGGGGTTGCCCGCCCGAATCAGCCCCGACATCGCCTCGACGACGGTGCCGTCGCCTCCCGAAGTCAAAACAATATCAAAGCCTTCGTCAGCGGCTTCTCCGGCCCACCGTTCCGCGTCCCCTTCGCCCTCGGTGCGGCGCACCACAGCCTCAACCCCGGCTCTTTCCGCCCGTATTTCAATCAGTCCGGTGACCTTGTCCGGGTCTTGCTGCCCGGAAACCGGATTCATAATGACTAAAATCTTTTTGTAAGGTTGCTGCACTCCTGCCCTCTCTCCCCAGTAGGCGGGCCGTATAATAGCCCGATGACGACATCATCTTATACCGAGGGCCTAAAGACTTCTGCTGGTATTTCTGCTGAAGTGGCCTTGACGCGGCGTTTAGTTAAGACGTTTAGCCCTTCAGGGCGCGAGTCACCGGCGGCTGAGGTGCTCTTGGCAGCGTTTCGGCAAGAGGGGTTTAACGAGGCGTACCTAGACCCTGCCGGGAACGCGGTCGGCATTCTTTACGGCGGCAAAGGCCGAACCGGGCGCACGGTGATGCTGAACGGGCATATTGACACGGTGCCGCTCGGTGACGAACGTGAGTGGCCCCACCCGCCCTTATCGGGTGAACTCTCTGAGAGCAGGCTCTGGGGGCGCGGCGCGTGCGACATGAAGGCGGCGCTGGCGTGTATGCTCTACGCGGCCAAAGACGCCCAAGCCGAGCTGGACGGCACGGTCGTGATTACCGGGGTAGTGCAAGAAGAGGTCGGTGGTCTCGGCGCACGTTATGTGGGCGAAACCATGCAAGCCGACGTGGTGATTCTGGGTGAACCGAGTAAACTCAAGCTGATGCTCGGGCACCGGGGGCGCGTCGAGGTTTTAGCGAGTCTACCCGGCAAGATCGCACACGCAGCAAAAAATGAACTCGGCGACAACGCGCTCTACCGGGCAGGGCGGTTTTTAGCGGGGCTCGAGACCCTCCCTTTGCCCTCCGGCGGGCCGCTCGGGGGTTCGTCTCTAACCCCGACGAGTTTGACCTCATTCCCGCTGGACGGCAAAAATGTCGTCCCTGGGCGCGCCGAGCTGACGGTGGATTACCGCAACATCCCCGGTGATGAACCTGAAGAGATTTTGGCGCGGTTGGGTGGGCTCGAGTCTACTGCCACCCTCACCATCCCCGACGAACACGCCGTCAGCGAAAGTGGCGAAGTTTCCTACACCTTCCCGCGTATCGTGCCGGTTTACGCCGCGCCGAGTGACCACCCGGACGTGGAGATAGCGCGGCAGACCCTTATGCAAGTCATGCAAGACGCCGGTCAACCTTTCGGTGAAGGTCACTGGTGGTTCGGTACCGACGCGCCGCATCTAGCAAAAACCACTGTTAAAACTGCGGGCGGCGGCGTGGTCATCGGCTTTGGCCCCGGTGAGGAAGAACTCGCGCACACGACGCGCGAAAGTGTTCCTTTAGACCATCTGCAGCTGGCTAGACAAGGTTACGCCGCCCTCCTCCGGGCTTATCTAGGGCACAAGGATAGTGGCGCGTGAAAGGCGACACGGTTAAAGGCAACACCGTAAGGCTTAACGGCGACCTCTGGACCGTCGTAGACGTAGCCCCGGCTGAACCCCTCGCTGAGATGGTGGCGACAATTTTAGAAGAAGAGGGCTTCACAGTGGTTGTCCGAGTCGCGGCGGGGATGGCCGACGTGCTGACGCATCTGGGCGGCGTCAGCAGCGAAACGACCTTGGTGCTCGTCCCTGAAGGGCAGGCTGAAGCGGCGCTTGAACTTATCGCTGAAACGGTCACCGATTACGAAGGGGAAGAACTCGAGGCCCTCCTAGCCGAGGGTTTTGAAACCGAAGGTCTTGACGAGGATGCCGAAACCTCCTAGTACGGAGCACCCTGTCCGGCCGCTGCCGCTGACGACCGCGCAGGGCGCGTGGCTGAGCCTCGTGCTCGCGGTCGTTGTGCTGGTCCTCAAAGGGGGCGCGTACACCGCGAGCGGGTCGGTGGCGCTTCTTTCAGACGCCGCCGAGTCTCTGGTCAACGTGGCGGCGGCCCTCGGCGTGATGGTCTCGCTCCGGGTTGCCCGGACGCCGCCCGACTATCTGCACCCTTACGGCCACAGCAAAGCCGAATACCTCTCCTCCGCCTTTGAAGGCACGCTCATTCTGGTTGCAGCGGTGGTCATCATTGTGACCTCGGGGCTCCGGTTGCTGAGCCCGCAACCGTTAGCAGAACCTTTCCTGGGTGCCGGTATCGCGCTCGCTGCGACCCTCCTTAACGGCGGCGGCGCGTTCTATCTGCAACGTCTGGCACGGCAAGCGGAGTCGGCGGCGCTCAGGGCGAACGCACGCCACCTCTGGACCGACGTGTGGACCTCGGTCGGTGTGGTCGTCGCGGTTGTGCTCGTGACGCTGACGGGCTGGCTCGTGCTCGACCCGATCATCGGTCTGCTCGTCGGTCTCAATATCGTCCGTGAGGGCTGGTTGGTTGTCTCGGGTTCATTTTCGGATTTGCTCGACGCGCGTTTGCCCGAAGCCGAAGAGCGGCTGATTATGGACGCCCTCGAGAGTCGCCCCGAGGTACTGGGCTATCACCGGTTGCGGTCACGGCGCAGCGGCTCGGGTCGTTTTGCCGAGGTGGACATCTTTGTAGACCCGCTGATGAGCGTCGGCGCAGCGCACAAACTTGTGAGTGACCTCGAGGCCGCCCTGCAACGCTCCTTGCCGGGAATCGTCACCACCGTTCACGTCGAACCTACCGAGGTCGGGGTACGTGAAGGCCCCAGAACGCCTCGAGACGAGTTTCGCTAAGTTAGGGTGCGCTTGGCTGAGGGGTAAGACGTAGGGCTCAGAGCGTAAGAAGTAGAATTGAGAATATAGAACACAGAATGGAGGCGTTACTCTCTGAACGTTCAGTCTATAGATACGCTTAGCACCTCGAGACCTAACGTTTCGACACCGAGCGGCTTTCCGCGTCGTAAAACCGTAGCGGCGCATCTTTCCAGGCTCCGGCATAATCAACGCCGATACGGGTCGTGGTGACGATGTGCTCCGGCGGTGGCCCGTCGCTCAGCGTTAGCGGTCTTTGGGTCAGGTCGTGGCGGTTGTAGTCTCGGGTCAGCCCTAAAGCCCGCGTCAGTTTGCCGGGGCCGTCGGTTTTACCCGTAAGGTTTGCCAGCGGTTCACCGGCGCGGATGAGCACCCCCTGTGCGTCCTCTGCAGCTCCCGTAATCACGTTTAGAAGCTCGTACACGCCGTAAATCAGGTAGAGGTAAGCGCGTCCCGGTGGGCCGAACATCACTTCAGTCCGGGCGGTGCGGCCCTTGGCAGCGTGACAGGCGAGGTCGTGCGTGCCGACGTAGGCTTCCGTCTCGACGATGCGGAGGCGTTTATCTTCAAAAACGAGCACCTTACCGAGCAACGCTTTGGCGACGGTTTCGGCGTCTCGAGCGTAAAACGAGGTTGGGAGTACGCTGAGTAGTACAGGGTTGGGCGCGTTCACCCTGTTAGCTTACCCATATAGTACAGACATGGATACCGACGTCACGAACGCCTCAACCAGCACTGACGAGCCTACTGTAAAGATCGCCGTACTGCTCTATAACGGCGTCGCCGACCTCGACGCGCTGGGTGTGTACAGCGTGCTGGGCGCAGCCAAAACCGTTTCGCCCGAAGATATAGAGCTTTACACCGTGGCCCGTTCCCGGATGTCGGTGACGACGGCGGGCGGCCTCGTCGTCACGCCGCACTGGGCCTTTATGAGTGCGCCGCCGCCGGACGTACTGATTTTGCCGGGTGGCGACGTGGATACCGTCAAAAAAGACCGGGCGGTGATGGTGTATCTGACCGAGCACGCGCCGAAGGTGCGCATCTGCGTAGCGGTTGGGACGGGCGCGTTTTTGTTGGGCGAGCTGGGCTTGGTCCGTGATATGGACGCGACGACGTGGGCCGGGGCGTTGGAACGGCTCCGCGACTACGACGTTGGTGAAATCATCAATGTGCCGGTTGTTAAAAATCAGCTCGAGCACGGGAGCCGCTGGTTCGCTGGTGGCGGCGAGAAGAGTTTAACGGCTGGGTTGGAGCTTCTTAAAGAGCTGTTTGGGTCGGACGTAGCCAAAGCGGTGGGGGAGAGGCTCGAGCTTACCCCTTAACCTGACGACCTATGGCAACGACTTACAGTCCTAAACCACGTTTAAGGGCGCTGGTCCAGGCTCGAGTAAAGTTTTAGCTTACGGTCGTCTCTTTTACCCTCATATCACCTCATCTCAAAGGCGTGATGCACCGGGGTACACACGTAGTTCGGTGGGTACACCGGCCCGTATAAGACAGTGCGTGTACGTTAAAGACTCGTCAGCCCCGACTGCAATAAAGGTTGGGGGTAACCCTACGGCCTTGCAGTAGAACGGCCTTTTGGGTCGGTATAAGAACTGCCGGTGACGACGCTCTAAAAGCTATATGGTAGAGCGTGAAAGAGGTGGCCGGTGTACTTTGAACGTGTCTATGACGCAGGGCTTGCCCAGGCGAGTTATCTCGTCGGGTGTCAGCAAGCGGGTACGGCTATCGTCGTTGACCCGCGCCGCGATGTCGGCATTTACTTGGAGCTTGCCGAAAAAAACGGCCTGTGTATCACTGCCGTCACCGAAACGCATATCCACGCGGATTATCTGAGCGGAGCGCGTGAGCTAGCCGAGCAAACGGGCGCGGCGCTCTATTTAAGTGATGAAGGCGGGGACTGGTCTTACGACTTTCCCCACGAAGGGTTGCGTCACGGCAGTAAGCTGGGGCTCGGCAACGTCGCCTTAAAAGCACTGCACACCCCCGGTCACACCCCGGAACATCTCAGCTTTTTGATCGCTGACGGCGCACGTACCGCTGAACCCGTCCTGCTCTTAACCGGCGATTTTGTCTTCGTCGGTGATTTGGGGCGACCCGACCTGTTAGACGCAGCAGCGGGCGGCACTGATACGCGGTTCGCGGGCGCACAAGCGTTATTTAGAAGCCTAAAAGACACCTTTTTAACGCTGCCCGATTTTGTTCAGGTGTGGCCCGGGCACGGCAGCGGTAGCGCGTGCGGCAAGGCGCTCGGCGCGGTTGCGAGTACCACCGTCGGCTATGAGCGCCGTTTTGCTTGGTGGTCGCGTTATCTGGCAGATGGCGATAAAGAAGGTTTTACGCGAGAACTGCTCAGCGGTCAACCTGACGCGCCCAGCTATTTCGGGCGGCTGAAACGTCAGAATAAGGCGGGTCCGGCTCCTGTCCCGGTTGGAAAGCTAAGGCGACTGGAGCCTCGAGACCTCACCGGAAAACTCCTGCTTGATACCCGTTCACGCGAGGCGTATCACTTAGGGTCACTGCCTGACGCGCTCAACCTCACTTCGGGTCAAACCTTTGAAACGTGGGCAGGCTGGCTGCTCGACCCGGAACTCGAGTCGCGTCCACTCGTCTTACTCGCTGAGAATGCGTCAGCAGCTCAAACGCTACGCGAAAGGCTTTGGCGCGTCGGGCTTGACAACATAGTGGGGTATCTGACGAGTTTAGCGGGTTTGCCCGTGCAAGCGGCTCCACTGCTCAACCCTGCCGAATTCGACGCCCTGCCGGATAAATTCGTGCTCGATGTGCGGACGCACGCCGAATACACCGCCGGTCACATCCCCGGTGCGACGCTTGTCTATGCCGGACGACTACCGGGGCAACTCTCCAGCTTGCCCAAAGACGTTCCTGTCGTCGTTCACTGTCAGTCGGGCGCACGTTCCCCCGGCGCGGCGAGCTTGCTCCGGGCCAACGGCTTTACAAATATCCTCGAGCTGGCCGGAGGGTACTCGAGCTGGCAACGTGCTCAGATAGCAAAGCAACCTATGTGACCTTTTTGGCGCTCGCCTCACGCTGCTGGCGTCTGCTGGGGTCAATGGGTTAACGCTTGGTTACATCGGAGCGGCGGGAGCAGCTTGTACCGTACCGCGTCGCTCTCTTTTTGCTCGAGACCTGGCTTTGCTGTATGTCGCAAACCGGCGCGCTGGAAACCAACGTGCTGCCAACCAAATTACCTCACTAAAAAACCCTCCCAAACGGGAAGGCATAGTTGCTTACAGCGGCTGAGCTTACGACTACGGCTCGACGACGCCGTGATCCGTGCCGGTATAGGTCTCGTTAGTTACAGCAGCTTTGGCCATGCCGAAAAGCTGACCCATCTTGCTGTGGTTGTCGTCCCAGTATTCAGCGCCGGAGACGGTGATCCGTAAAAGCGCCAGGTGTGGGTCGTCTCGCCCACCGTTGAACCAAGCTTTAAGCGCTGGGTTCCACAGCTCATCCATCTTGGCCGAGTCTTTGGTGAGTTCGGCTTTGCCCGAGACCGATACAAAGAGGCTGTCTTTAGGTTCTGCGTACGCGAGGTTTACATCACGCTCTCGCTTGATTTCATCAACTTTACCTGAGTCGTCGGCGGTAAAAAACCACAGCTCGCCGCTGAACTCGGCCTGCTGCGTATACATCGGGCGGCTCCTCAAATTGCCGTCATCTTCTACGGTTGTGAGCATCGCCACCCGGACGTCTTTAATTTTGTCCCACAATTGTTGTTCGTTTTGGTCGCTCATACGCTCGTTATAACGTGTGGGCCGAGCGGTTTCTGCAAGCTGGGCTTGACTTGGCGTAGAGATAGGGGAGAGAACGGCTACTCGAGCCCCGTCTGCTCACGGACTTGCCGCTTCAAGCGACCCATAATCGCCGTCATCCCGCGCAAGCGTAAGGGTGAAATCACCTCGCCGAGTTTGAGGTCCTCGTAAAAGTTGTCGGGCGTGGCCAGCACCTCGTCCGGGCTGAGACCGTCCAAACCTGCGGACAAAACCCCGGCGAAGCCGCGCGTGGTGGGCGCTTCAGGAGGCGCGTCGAAAAAGAAATGGACGTGGTTGTCGTCAATTTCGGTGGCAACGAAAAAGGGCGTTTGGCACTCGTGGACGCGCTCGAGGTCTTGACCCTCGAAACTCTCGGGCAGGGGCGGAACTTTTTTAGAATACTCGAGCAGCAGCTGGAGCCGAAGCTGTTTGGGGGCGCTCTGAAACGTGTTGACGATCGTTTGAAGTTTTTCGGGAACCATTTTTCTACTATAGAACCGCCTTTATCCGGTGAACGTACCTGAACTGACGTGCCGGTTCCTGTGCGCAAACTTCGCCCTGGGATGCCCGTCTAACCACCCGTGGATACTCGAGGTGCCCTGCTTGTAGCAAACCTTAGGGGTCATCCTCGTACAAGGCGAGTGTTATTCTGAGCCCATATGCAAGCTTTTCCGGACGCTCTCCCGATCTCTCCTAAACCTCCCGTAGACGCCTCGCTCCGCGTTCCCGGTTCTAAAAGTCTGACCAACCGGGCGCTCACCATCGCCGCCTTAGCCGACGGCGTTTCGACCCTAAGCGGTTGCTTGGTCGCTGAAGACAGCGAGGTGATGATCGCGGCGCTGCGGACGCTTGGGCTGAAGGTCACGCAGCGTGGCACCACCGTGACTATTGCCGGACAGGGCGGCACCATACCGGCGACGGCGGCGCAGCTCGAGCTGCGGCTGTCGGGCACTTCGGTTCGTTTCTTGACGGCGCTCGTCGCTCTCGGACAGGGCCGCTACACGCTGGACGGCAACGAGCGGATGCGCGAACGGCCGATTCAAGACCTGCTGAACACGCTCGCAAAGCTAGGGGTCCGGGCTGAAACCGCGTTTAAAACAGGCTGCCCGCCGGTCATCGTCGAGGCTGCCGGGCTCCGGGGCGGCGCAGCGGAAGTTTCTGGCAGCAGTTCGTCGCAGTATCTCTCAGCTCTGTTAATGGCGGCTCCTTACGCGGCGGAACCCGTGACGCTTGCGGTGACCGGCGAGTTGCAGTCGAAGCCTTTTATTGACATGACTTTGGCGCTGATGGCAGATTTTGGCGTCACGGTTCAGAGAGACGGCTACGTGCGCTTTACCGTCCTGACCGGCGTCTACCGGGCACGCACCTTTGAGGTTGAAGGGGACGCGATGGCGGCGGGTTATTTGTGGGCGGCAGCGGCGATTACCGGTGGGCGGGTCCGGGTCGAAAATGTCGGTTCACGTTCAGTCCAGGGGGATAAGCGGCTGGCGGATGTGCTTGCTCAGATGGGTTGTAAGGTCAGCTGGACGGACGAAAGCTGTGAAGTCGTCGCACCTGAGACGTTGCGCGGCGGTACCTTTGACCTCAACGATATGAGCGATCAGGCGCAGACGCTGGCCGTCGTTGCGCTTTTTGCCGACAGTCCGACGCGGATTGAAAATATCTGGAACTTGCGGATCAAAGAGACCGACCGCTTAAGCGCCCTTTACAGTGAGCTGAGCAAGCTCGGCGCACGCGTTGAAGAAGGCCGCGATTTTTTGGTAGTTCACCCACTTTCCGCTAAAGCAGCAAAACCTGCTGAAATCGAAACGTATGGGGATCACCGGATGGCGATGGCGTTTGCTCTGGCAGGTCTGCGTCTGCCCGGTGTCGTGATTCAAGACCCGGCGTGCGTCACCAAGACGTTTCCTGACTACTTTCAGGTTTTGGCGGCGCTGTGACAGTAGCGTTTCGAATGCCCTCTATGATAGAGCTTGTGAAAGGGTCTGAACCTGACGGCGCTGTAAATGCGATTACCCTGGACGGCCCCGCCGCGTCGGGTAAATCGAGCGTGGCGCGGCTCGTCGCTGAGGCGCTGGGGGTGCCGTACGTCTCGAGCGGCCTGCTGTACCGGGCGGCGACCTATCTGGCCCAAGCGGGCGACGTTTCGCTCACTGACGAAGGGGCGCTCACCGGGCTGCTCGGCGGCGTGCAAGTCGGGCTCGAGACTCGCGTGGGCCTCCCTAACCGCGTCAGCGTAAACGGCGCGCTCCTAGGGGAAAGCCTGCTGCACACCGATACGGTAGATGCGGGCGTCTCGGCAGTCGCGCGGCACCCGCGCGTACGCGCCTGGGTAGACGCGCGGCTCCGCGAACTTACGGGAACGTTTGTGGTCGAAGGGCGCGACATGGGAACCGCCGTATTTCCGAACGCGGCGCACAAGTTTTACCTCGACGCGCCCGCCGAAGTGCGGGCCGCGCGGCGCACGGGGGAGCGTCACGCCGACCTCGAGGCTGTGGCGGCGGCGCTGAGACGCCGCGACGCGCTCGACGCCGCGCAGCTGCGGCCAGCAAGGGACGCACGCCATATCAATACGGGTGCGCTTTCTCTGGCCGGGGTGGTTGAGGAAGTGTTGTGGGCACTTGGAGTCGAAGGTTAATGGCCGAATTTTCTCTGAGCGCACGCGAGCTCAGGCGTGTCATCGTCACGAGCAGCCGTTACAAACCGCAAGCACACGACCTGGTGGCGGAGACGGCGGCGCAGCTCAGGGACCTGGGCGCAGCTGTGACCGAGGACCCGGACGGGGCGCTTCATTTAGCCGACCTCGAGGCCGACCTGGTGATCTGTATCGGCGGCGACGGGTCGCTCCTCTCGACCGCCCGCCGTTTGGTCGGCAACTGCACCCCGACGCTCGGCGTCAACCTCGGGAAGCTCGGCTTTTTGGCGGAGCACAGTGTCGCCGATTTGCGGTCGTATCTGGCCGGTGAAGACGTTCACGGCTGGCAGCTCAACCCCAAAATGATGCTCCAAGCAACCATTCAACCGGATACGGACGAGACCACCTCAGGGGACGCCGCGAACGTTCATACTTACTACGCGCTCAACGAAGTAACGATCTCTCAAGGGGTCATTACCCGGCTGATTCATATTGATATGGACGTAAACGGGGCGCACGCGTCGCAGTACCGCGCCGACGGCCTGATCATCTCGACGCCGGTCGGCTCAACCTCGTATTCGCTCTCGCTCGGCGGCCCGATTTTGAGCCAAGGGCTCCGGGCTTTTGTCGTGACGCCGAACGCGCCGCACGCGCTGACCAACCGTGCGGTTGTGCTCGAGGGTTCGTCTAAGGTGGGGTTCAGAGTATCCGGCCCGGTTGATGAACTCGCGCTCGTCGTTGATTCGCATGAACGCTACCCCCTCCGCCCCGGTGACCGCTTTACCGTGTGCGCCGCGCCCACGGACTTTATGCTGATTTCGTCGGGGAAACGCAGCTACTTCGATATCTTGCGGACCAAACTGGGGTGGGGCAGTTCGCCGGGACTACGCGAAATCTAAGGGTCAGCTTAGGTTTGTTGGTGTGACGAATAAAAAGTCAGAAACTGGTAGCTCGAGCAAAAGAAAGTGCCTCGCGCACTCAAAACGTGACGGCAAAAATGGAGCTGACAAGGTTGCTCAGGCTACCGTAAAACTGCGTAAAACGTCGTTCTTTATAGATGTTATTTGACTATCGCTGTCCAACACGTGCTTTCTTGGAGCGTCACAGTGAGTGTCACAATATTTGTAACAGCTTTGGCTTCTGTCTAAAACCTGTCTAGAATTTGTCTAAATCTGTTCAGCTGAACCGCCGATCACTCGGCTGACGGCGCAGCAAAACTGCGTTAAACGTGGTGCGGCTTGCTGAGTTTATACAGCAAAAGCGTCAGGCTACGGTCATGGCTAAGCTCCTCCCCGAGTTTTTTCGCCGTGACGATGAGCAGCCTGATGAACGCTTTTACGCCGCGCCGCGTTTTACGACCCACCTAGGACCCGCCGCCTCGAGCGCCGCTTTAGAGCGTTACCGCGACCTTTTACCGGCAGGCGGCTATGTCCTTGACTTGATGGCTGGTTATGTGTCTCACCTGCCGCCTGTATTCGGGCGCGTCACCGGGTTGGGCCTTAACCGCGACGAGCTGACGCACAACCCTTCCCTCGACGATTATCTCGTTTTAGACCTCAACCAAATGAGCTTTTTACCCTTTGCTGACGCAACCTTTGACGGCGTGGTTTGTACCGAAGGCGTCGCGTACCTGACGCAACCCTTGGTGACCTTTGCCGAAGTCGCCCGTAGTCTGGCAAGCGGCGCACCTTCTATCGTAACCTTTTCCAACCGGATGTTCGAGTCTAAAGCGGTGCTGGCGTGGCGTTCCGCCGATGACGCGGCCCGGGTGCGGCTGGTGCGTTCTTACTTTGAGGCGACGCCGATGTTTGGCGGCACCCACAGTATGCATTTTGAACCCGCAGACGGCGACCCGCTTTACGCAATCTGGGCGTTTAAGCAGTAACGTCTTTTCAGCAAATATCATCTAGTCAGCAACGCTCTCCGTCTAAGTTTTGCTGACCAGCACGCAGGTAAGGTAATGCTTGGCGCAATTCATTAAGGAAGTGCTACAAGACTATAGTGTTGCTGCGCGTAAGCTCCGCAAGTTTTTACGGTATATCCGTAACGGAACTTTATTCGGGAGTGTTTATGCTGGCGACTGGACTCCTTTGTAGAAGCTGTCTCAAACACTTTTTAGGTTGAGGCCCAAAAGGGTTTGACCGAGCTAGGCGAGGTAGATAGGACGCTCCAAGTCTGGGCTAGGAAATCATTTTTTAGATAGTTTCTAGCCAAGATACTCTGCTTAATCAGGACCGTTACTACCTTTTATAACCCTGCTAAACTCAGCCTGACTTAAACTAATCGAGTGCGTATCACCCTGCTTTCTAATGGTCACGGTGAAGATACGGTAGGGGCGCTACTTGCTGAACAGTTGTGGGCGCTCGAGCCCACCCTGACCCTCCGCGCGTTTCCCACAGTCGGCTTGGGCCGTGCGTATGAACGCGCCCAGGTTCCGCTGTTAGGGCCGCGCCGTGAACTGCCGAGCGGCGGCCTGCTGCTGCACAGTTTGGACGCCTTCTGGCAAGACCTGCGGGCCGGGTTTCTGACCCTGACGCGCCGTCAACTTGGTGCGCTCAGCCGCCTCGAGACTGACGCGCTTATCGTTGTCGGTGACGTTTACGCGCTGCTCCTCGGCAACCTGGTTAAGACCAAATACCGTTTTTACGTGCAAACGCTCATCTCGAGCTACCACAGCACTGCTGACTACCAAACTGACGATGAAGCTGACCACAAAGCTGACGGCACAGCTAAGCGCACGTTCAACCATCCTAACCGCTACTTTATGGAGCATTTCAGCCCTTTAGAGCGGCAGCTAATACGCCGGAACACGCATACCTATGTTCGTGACGCCCCTACCGCGTCCTTACTGGCGCGTTCAGGACTGGCGGTCAGCGCACTCGGTAACCCCATGCTTGACGCGCTGGAGCCGGGCGCACCGCTGCCGCTCCCGCTCATAACGCCGGTCGTTGCACTTTTACCGGGGACGCGGCGTTACAAAACCGCTGCGCTAAACATGATGCTCGGTGCGCTCGCCGTCATGCCGGAGGCGGCCGGACTCGTTGCCTGGACCGACCCTGTGCCACCCGACAGCTCGTGGCAAGTGGTTACCGACGGTATCTGGCGGCGTGGCGAACGCGTCTGGCTGCTCAACCACAGATTTTCGGACGTTCTAAACGCAGCCGACCTCGTTTTAAGCACGGCGGGTACGGCCAGTGAGCAGGCCGCGTCACTGGGCAAGCCGATTGTCGCCTTTGCGGTGCCGCCGCTTTATACGGGGGCGTTTTTGGCCAATCAGCAGCGGCTCTTAGGGGCGGCGCTCACACGTTGCCGCGCGGAGCCGCGTGCGCTGGCCCTCGAGCTGCAGACACTCTGGCACGACCAGGCGCGTTATCAAGCCGCAGCCGCAGCGGGGCGTACCCGGATGGGCGGGCGAGGCGGCGCTGCCGCGATCGCCACGGACATCTTAGCGCACTCACTAACTTAAAACCCATCTCAAAAATGGCTTTTTAGACCGAGAGCGCCGTATCTTACTCATATCTACCTCTCTACCTCGCCTAGTTCAGTCGACCCCTTTTTGGGTTGAGGCCAAAAGGGTTTCTGAGATGGCTTCTAGCTAGGCTGTACCAGGTTTTGTTTTCGCCGTTGTGTTCCGAGTGCGTGAGCAACGCCGTTCTTTCTATCGAGCCAGCGATTGCCGATTTGTCCTTAGTGCTCCCTTATAGGACGCTATAAACGCCCCTAACAGGTTTTGGAAGGTTGGTAGAGCACGGATTTTGATTTCGGGTATACCGTCTACCAACATCTGTGCCCACTGAGTATTAGAGCAGAGAATAACTGTGTCCCGGAAAACTATCGTAAGATTTTATTAAGATTCCATTAAGCTTCGTGCGGCATACTCATCTAAGCTTGGGCAGCGAGGGCGGCGAGGGCATAACTACCGCCGAAAAAACCGAACGAGGTTTTGGGCTACTAGTGAAAGGTTGACGTGAACAGAGTTTTAGCTGCGTTTGTTGCCGTTTTAGTCGGCGCTACCCCATTCTCTTTGGCGGCAGGACTTGCCGACCAAACTCAAGTGATGATTACCGACACGAATCAGAGTGCGTTGTTGGGCTGGGGTACGGTGACAAACGGTGAGATGACCCTCGAGTTTTCGGGTGCCGCCCCCGGTACGAAAATCGACTTTGTTTTCGCCCCGCCTCAGGGTGAGGGTGAGCTCATCCCACTTTCAGGAACGGTACAAGACGACGGTACGATCAAAGTTGACGACGGTGGCCGCAAAGTTGCGCTGGCGACTTGGCTGGCGTCTAGAAACGTTGTGTTATCTCAAACGCTGGCCGACAAGCTGCAACCTGGAGTCAACGATGACAATAAGCTCGAGCGGGTCCCAGAGGCTGAAGCGCCGCTCGTTACCCCGTCAACGCCCGATATCGGCGGCGAGTCGGGGGTAGAGAGTGCGCTGCCGCGAACTGCGCCGCCTACGCAATCTCAAACTCAACCTGAAGCCAACCAGGGTGCTAATCCTTCTACCTCGCCCAACGCCGCCTTACCGCCCGCAGGGGAAGGAGCGCCCCCTACCCCCGGAACTCCGGTACCTGAGAGTGCCGCCGGAACGGAGCCGACCTTAAATAGCGGTAACGCTGCTGACGGTTCCGCCGAAGATTCAGCGGGACAGAGTACCTCACCGGACACAACGAACCCTGACACGGGTCCCGGTACCGCAGACCCTAACACCACAGACCCTAACACCACAGACCCTAACACCACAGACCCTAACACCACAGACCCTAACACCACAGACCCTAGCACCACAGACCCTAGCACCACAGACCCTAGCACCACAGACCCCGGCACCGGTAGCGGCGCAGACGATAGTACGGATAATGGTATCAACCCTGACGCGCCGCCTGCGGAACCGGATGAGAGCACCCAACCAGCGCCTCAAGACGGTTCTCAAAATGGCGGTGCGGCCGACAGTAGTGACAGCGGCGACAACAGTGGTGGTGACAACAGTAGCGGTAGCGGTGAAAACGCGGGCGAAACGCCGCCGACCGTGCCTGATGAGGGCAGCGCAGCTGATGATCCCGGTGCTAACGATCCCGGCGGTACCGTCCCCCCCAGTGCTGATGAGCCTAGTACCGGTGAGCCCAGTGCAAGCGAGCCCAGTACCGGAGAGCCAAATACTGAACCTGAAGTAGGACCTGCTGATCCCGGTTCACCCCCTAGTGAACCGGATACGCCGGACAACAGTAATGATGGTGAAGTGTCTCCCCCGGACAATAGTGCTGCGGGAGACACAGGTTTAGCTGAGCCGGCAGCGCCTGAACCGGCAGCGCCCGAACCCACAGCGCCCACGACGCCCCCTACTGACGAGGGTGACAGCGGGGTTTCTGCAGGTGCGGGTAGCGCGACCGGTGAGGCGGACGGTTCTCAAACCGGGAATGACGGGACAGCTGATGCGGGTGCGACCGGTGAAGAAACGCCGCCTGCGCCTAACGGTCCTTGAGGAAACGATGGGAGTCGAAAAGGTCAAGTTGGTTGCTCGAGCAGGTTTTGGTATCTGTCTCGTTTATCTGCTTTGCAGCTGCGGAACCGGAAGGTTGACGCCGCCCTTTTACGCGCTGGCCGCGTCACCACCGGTCAAGGTCGCCGGGTTCAAGAGTGCCGGACTCAAGACCTCCGGGTCAACTGAAGAGCCGAGTGTGGCTTCGGCCGAGCGCGTTGACGAGCAGCGTCTGGTGACCTTTTTCTTTTCAGAGCGTGCTTGGGGCAGCCTTCCTTTTAGTGATGCGGAAAAACAACGTGTCATGGTCGAGGCGATGGTCACCGGCAAACCGGCGCATATCGAGGCTGAAGTCACCTACCTGCTAAGTGCGCCCGAGGCCCGGGTCCGGCGTTTCGTCGCCCTTTTTGAGGTGGACGGGAGCGTACGGCCACCGGTGCTGCATTCGGGTTACGAACTCGAGCTACTTGTTCCCCACAGTCGTAAAGCCCTAAGCGTCGAACTCGAGAACGGTGAAACCGGGATTGTCAACCGGGTCGAGGTCGAACCCGAGGGCTCGTTATGAAGAGCGCCGTGAGGTCTGATGAATAAAATTTTAGTTGTCGAAGACGATCTGCGTTTAGCTACGCTGCTTAAGCAGGAGTTGTCCCAGGAAGGGTACGCGGTCAAAGCGGTGCATAACGGCACCGACGCGCTGCTCCGCGCCGACGAAGAGGTGTTCGACCTGGTGATTTTAGACCTCAACTTACCCGATATGGACGGGCTTGAGGTTGCCACGCGGCTCCGGCACGACTCGGACGTAAGTATCTTGATGCTGACCGCGCGCGGCGACGTGAGCAGCCGGGTTGAGGGTCTTTACGCCGGGGCGAGCGACTACCTGACCAAACCCTTTAGCGTCCAGGAATTGCGGGCGCGGGTCCACGTGCGGCTACGTGACAAAGGCCAACCGGCGGAGGTCTTGGCGTACGGGGAGCTGGTCTTAGAGCCCGCCGCCGGTCACTGTACGGTCGCGGGGGCCGACTTGTCCTTGACCTCGCTCGAGTTTCGGTTGCTCGAGCTGTTTTTAACGCATAAAGGCCGGATATTTTCCAAAGAAGACTTAGAGGACCGGCTTTACGGCGCGGCTAAGCTGCCGGGGTCAAATACCGTCGAGGTTTTCGTCTCCAACTTACGGCGCAAACTCGCCGCTGCCGGGGTTGACAAGATGATTCAAACCGTTCGCGGGATGGGCTACGTCGTGCGCTGAGAGATGAAAAGCAAGCAGTAAGCGGTAGGGTTCGTTAAAGGGCACAAAAGAAAAGAGGGTCTTGCACGAGGCTAAAACGTTATCAAGTGAGCCTGTCTCCGGCGAGCACAAGTGGCGCTGCACCGGGCTGCTTACCTGCCGGACTGACTCTGACGCTCATCTGTGCGGTAAAGATAATCGGTAGATTGACGTTATGACGCTGCGCGCCCGCCTCGGTTTACTCGTGACGGCTGCACTGCTCGCGGGCCTGGTGCTGTTCGGGACGCTCGCCTACGCTTCTTTTGGGCGGCAGCAGCGGGTCCAGCTTAATGAGCTGCTACTCCGTGACCTCGCGCGGGTGCAGACGCTCGTGCAGGCAGGACCGCAGGCGATCGGCGCACAGTTTACCTCCAAGAGCGGCGACTTTATGTTACAGTTCGTCTCTACAGCGGACGTCGTTGCGATTCCGCTGGGGGCACAGGCGCTGCCGGAGAGTACTCGTCCACAACTTACGGAACGTAACGGGCGGACCCTGCTCTATGCCTCGAAACCCTGGTTCGTAACGCAAGCAGACGGGGAAGTCAACGAACTGGGGACGCTGCGTCTTGCGCTCGACGTCACCGCCGATCTAAGACAGCGGCAGGCTCTCCTCCGCAGCCTGCTGGTCAGTGGCGGCATTATTGCTCTCGCGGTCAGCGTCATTAACTTGGTCTTGTTGCAACGCTCGCTCGCGCCGCTCGGCCGTCTGGCGGCGCAGGCGCGGCAGGTCAACCCGGCGTCCCCGGCGACGATTCGCTACCAAGGCCCGCACGACGAGGTGGCTTACGTCGCGCAGGCGCTTAACCGGGCGCTCCGGGGCATTCGTAAACGGCAGCAGGCGGAGCGGGCGTCTTTAGCTGAGATCGCCCATGAACTCGCCGCGCCGCTGACGCTGGTCGCCGGACACTTGGAGTCACTGACCGCGCTGCGTCCGGGGGACGCGCAGCTCGGCGCGGCGCAGGGAGCGGCCAACGAACTGCTCTACACCTCTAAAGACCTGTTGACGCTGGCACGGGGCGAACTCGAGCGCCCCCTCGACTTAGCCGTCTTAGACCTTGGTAGCGTTGCTGAACGCATCGCGTACGAGTATCCGGGGGTGCAGTTAGGTACGCTCGAGCACGCCGAAGTTGCGGGCAGCCCCGAACGGCTCTCACAGCTGACGCGCAATTTAGTTCGTAACGGGGTGCAGGCGGCGGGCGCGGAAAAAGTCTCGCTGGCGGTGACCGCCTCGGGCACGGAGGTAAGTCTGTGCGTTGAAGACCGGGGGCCGGGAGTCCCGCCGGACGAACTCGGGCACCTTTTTGAACGCTTTTACACCCGCCGTAAACAGGGCGGTACCGGCTTGGGCTTAAGTGTCGCGCAGCAGATTGCTAAGCAGCACGGCGGCCGAATTTCGGTTGTGTCCGAAGTGGGCCGGGGAACTCGGTTTACGGTGAGTTTGCCGAGCTTAGGGGCACAACTCGGCGAAGAAGATGAAGTCGCGGGAACCGATGTGACGACGGTTTAGGTTTTGCTGGCTCTATAAACTCAGCTGGGGTGTTTACTGCGGCTCACAAGTAAGAATTGAGAAGACAGAATCTAGAAGGTGTTAGCTCAAAAAAGAGAATAGCGTTTCTCACGTATTCAAAGATAAAGACGATATAGGTAACGACACTTCAGATCGGCGCTACTTCAAGGGACGTCCCGATCAGTTCCGAAAGCCGTGACAAACAGCGGTAGTGCTTTTTAGCGTAAGCTGACCCACGGTAGTCGGCGCTAAAGAGGTTCTCGAGCTCACCGTTTAACTCGTCCGCACCTGAAAGCTGCAAGCCTTTATTCAGTTCGTAAAGTTTATCAACAAAGTGAACAAACCGCAGCGCGTCGTTCTGATTGGGTAGCGTCTTTGCGCCTCTGACGTAAAGCGTCCCGAACTGCGCCATCAGCGCGCCGTAACGAACCGGATGAACGTCTGTCAGTAAGCTGAGCAGCTCGGCCCAGGTGAGCAGTTCTTTAGGTTCCAGCGCCGCTTCGTGGTGATAGCGGGTCTCGAGTTCAGCGTCCGTTAGCAGTGAGGCCAGCCGGTCGCGGTGGCGGTAGTCGGGACCTTCTAACACCACCACGCTGAACCGCTCGGCCACACTCTGAATCTCGCGCTTAAAATCGTCGGCGTTAAACCGCCCCTGCCCCTGCGCCTCAGGCGGCGTGTTCGAGGTGGTCATGACCGAGCCGCCCTGAGCGAACACGTGCGCCAAAAAGCTCTTGACGATCAGCGTGTTACCGGGGTCATCGAGTTCAAACTCGTCAATACAAAAGAGCTGAATGTCCCCGAGTTCTTTTTTGGCCGCTGCGACGCCCTGAGCGCCGACGATGTACACGAGGTCTTGAAACGACAGGTAGGCTTTTTTGGGTACGTTACACGCATGAAACGCCGCGGCCAACAGGTGCGTTTTGCCGACGCCGAAACCGCCGTCGAGGTACAGCCCGCGCCCCGTTGAGATGTCCTTTTTACCCCACGGCCAGCGCCGCGTGCTTTTCGCGGGCTGCGCCGCGTCCTTGACAAAGGCTTGTACCTTTGCCAGCGCGATCTCCTGAGTAGGGTGTTGTGGCCTAAAACTTGCAAAACTTGTCTCGCTGAAGCGGGGGGGCGGGATAAAAGCGGGGAAAGCTGCTTCAGAAGGGACGTGTAGCGGCATCGGCCCTAGCTTATCACTCGGCCGCAACGTCTCAAGTTGAGCGTTACCGTCCTCGGTTAAAGGCAACCATCGGTTATTTACAGTTTGGGCGACCGGCACGAAGTTTGTGCTTTAGCAGCAAGGGCTAAGGACAACGTTGCAGCTGTGTTTGGGGCGCTGCTAAGTGAGAGCTATGTGCTTTTAGGTACAGGCGCGGTTTCACCGACCGGCGGTGTGACGCCTTCGCTGCTGTGCTGGTAGTTCGATACGAGCGCCGCCACGAGGCCGCCTGCCAACGGCCCGACGAGGTAAAGCCATAAGTTGCTGTAATTACCTGCGCCCACCAGCGCCGAGTAGACAATAGGGCCGACACCTACCGCTGGATTAAACGCTCCGCCTGAGATGCTCCCACCGGCAAACGCGCCGACCACTACGGTAAACCCGATAGCTAGGCCGTAAAACGAGTTGCCAGCGGTCGCGACCGTGGTGGCGCTGTTACAGACAACCAGTGCGAGCGCAAAGGTAAACAAAAACTCGACCAAGAGTGCGCTACCTGTACTTACTCCAACTCCTGGCGCAGGTGCAAAGGCCGCTCCGGTAATCGCTGCCACAGCGAAACTGGCGACGAACGCCCCGAGAAGCTGGCTAAGCCAGTAAGCAACCACGTCGCCCCACCCAAGTTTGCCGCGCACTGCGACCGCTAAGGTAACTGCCGGGTTATAGTGTCCGCCCGAGATATGGCCGCCCATATAGACCATGATCATCAGCGCCGAGCCAATCGCCAGCGGTGCAAACTGACTTTCGCCCACGACGACCAAACCAATGGTTAAAACTAAAAAAAACGTACCGATAAACTCTGTTAGATATTTCATCTCAGCCCTTCCCGGCTTTTATAGCGTTTGCTGCGCCTTCTACACTACCGGGTGACGACGTTTGCCCGGTATGAGAAGTTTGACATTCTCAGTGCGGGCTTATAAAGGGGTAAAACGAAAACATTGTGGGAAGTTGGGCCTCGAGTCCAAACCTTAAAACCGCACAGGTATACTCAGGCGTGAAGACAGGTGTTGATTCGGCAATGCGTGGTGAGCTAGCACAGTTGCCTACGACTTTCTCCTTTGAGACTCTTAAAGAGCGCGGCGCGGCGCGGCTGGGCCGCCTAAGTACGGCGCACGGGACGATAGACACGCCCGCGTTCGTCGCAGTGGGGACACAAGCCGCTGTTAAAACCCTGACCCCACAAGAAACCCAAGAGGTCGGGACACAGGTGATTTTTGCCAACACCTATCACCTGTACTTGCGCCCCGGCGCGGAACTCGTCGCAGAGGCTGGCGGTGTCCACCGCTTTATGGGCTGGGACAAACCCATCATGACCGATTCGGGCGGCTTTCAGGTATTTTCGCTGGGGGCAGGGCTCGAGCACGGCGTCGGCAAGGTCGCCAACATCTTCCCCGGTGAAGCGGGCGGCGTGTTGACCGGCAAACGCGCTGCCAGCTCGAAGCCCCTGATGACCGTGACCGAAGAAGAGGTGCGGTTCAAAAGCCACCTTGACGGCTCGGCGCACGTCTTTACCCCGGAAAAGTCCGTGCTGGTGCAGCGAGCACTCGGCGCAGATATCATCTTAGCCTTCGACGAATGCACCAGCCCTTTGCATGATGAAGCGTACACCGCCAAAAGTGCCGCCCGGACGCACCGCTGGGCTGAACGCTCGCTCCGCGCGTTTCAGGAGAGCGAGCCGCAGCACGGCTTTGAACAGACGCTTTACGGCATTGTCCAGGGGGGCGCGTTCGAGGCAGTGCGTAAAGAGAGTGCGCGGGTCATCGCCGGGATGGATTTCGGCGGGCTGGCGATTGGCGGCAATCTGGGCAAAACCAAAGACGAGATGCGGAGCGTCCTCGAGTGGACGACGCCGCTGTTGCCGCCGCAAAAACCGCGTCACCTCTTGGGTATCGGTGAAGTCGCGGACATCTTTGACGGCGTAGAGCGTGGCTGCGACACCTTTGACTGCGTGGCCCCGACCCGGAACGCCCGGAACGGCGGTATCTTGGTACGGTTTGATGAGGGTAAATCTGCGCCCAAGTTTCGGCTTAATATCCGCAACGCTCGCTTTGCCAAAGACCCCAGGCCGCTCGAGGAAGGCTGCGACTGTTATACGTGCAAAACCTTTTCTCGCGGTTACTTGCGCCATCTTTTCAAAGCCGAAGAACCGCTCGGACAGCGGTTAGCGACAGTTCACAACCTGCGGTTTATGGCGCGGCTGATGGAGGAGATTCGGGCGAGTCTCGAGGCCGGAACGTTTGCGGAGTTGAAGCGGGAGTGGTTAGGGGCTGCTGACTATACCTTGACAGGTAATTGAGATGCTTTTTGAAATGTTGGCTGGTTACACCCGAAAGCCTGTCGTTTTGGGACACTCAGGCGCAGAGGTCTTTCAGCTCGTTTCTCCAGGCAAGCCGACACTCTTCGTCAAACAAGGGACAACAGTGCATAGCAACCATTTGCGTGCTGAGGCGGCGCGGCTCAAATGGCTACAGGGCAAGTCGCTGGTGCCGGAGCTTATCTATTTGCATGAAGATGCGCACGGCACAGCGTTGGTCATGACCTCCGTTCCTGGTGTCAATCTGACGCATTTCAACGATTCTAGCCCGGAGGTCAAGCGGCGGATGACGGTAACGCTTGCTCGAGCCCTTAAACAGTTTCACGCTGTAGACGCACGCGGTTGCCCGTTTGACCATCGCGTCACAAAGGAGTTGGGGCGGCTGGAAATGCAGCTTTCAGAGCGTGAGGCGTCGGCGGGCGACAGCTCTAATTTAGAGGCTGCACGGGAAAAGCTCGAGGCACTCTATCAAATGCGACCCGAAGAAGACCTCGTTTTAACTCACGGGGACGCTTGCTTACCCAATGTTTTGGTTTTAGAAGGTGAGCTTTCGGGCTTTGTTGACCTCGGCGCTATGGGGCTCGGTGACCGCACCCGTGACCTCGAGCGTGCGTGCTGGAGCTTGGGCTATAACTACAGCGAAGGGTATGACGACGTGTTCTTGGAAGCTTACGGCGTGACTGAGCTAGACCGAAAAAAACTGGACTTTTACCGAACGTTAGAGTCTTTTTCGTTTGAAGAAGATCGACCTTTTGTCTAAGACTGAGGTATCTGCCGTCTCGAAATGAGCGTGAGTAAAACTTATGCGTGCAAGCTTGCTGCTCTTTACGTCAGCCTGACCGCCAGAATAGTGAAGCTGGTTTGGACTGGAGTTATAAACGTTGTCTCTGTCCTTATCGGGGTTGTTACCCTGATCATTGCGCTCGTCGGCTTGATTTCTAATGTCTTGCTAACAGCACGCTTCCAAAACTGTGCCCCCGCCGCTCTCACCCCTGCAACCCGCTCCGGTATAGTGGGATGTGAAGAAGAAAATTATCATTATCGGTAGCGGCTTCGGCGCACTCGGGGCCGCCGCCCGTCTCCTTGCCGCCGGACACGACGTCACGGTCTTTGAAAAACGAGACAAGCTCGGGGGCCGCGCCTACGTTTACGAGTTGGACGGCTTTAAGTTCGACGGCGGCCCGACGATTGTCACCGCGCCGTTTATGTTTGACGACATCTTCGAGGCGGCGGGAAAACGCCGCGAAGACTATTTCGAGCTGGTCAAGTGCGACCCGTTTTACCGGATTTTTGACGCGGATGGGCGGCCCTTCGACTACAACGACGACGAGATGTTTACCTTAAGCGAGATTCAGCAGCGCAACCCGAAAGATAAAGAAGGGTATCTGCGTTTTATCCGCTCGACCAAGGCGATCTTTCAAAAAGGCTTTGTCGAACTTGCCGATAAGCCTTTTCTGAGCGTCTGGGATATGCTCAAGGTTGCGCCTGATTTGGTTCGCTTGCAGTCGTATAAGAGCGTGTACAAGTACGCGTCAGGCTTTGTTGAAGACGAATTTTTACGTAAAGTGTTTTCGTTTCACCCGCTGCTCGTCGGCGGCAACCCGTTCGATACGACCTCGATCTACGCGATGATTCACTACCTCGAGCGCGAGTGGGGCGTGTGGTACGCGATGGGCGGTACCGGCGCAATCGTCAAGGGCTTGGGGCGGCTCATCACCGAACTCGGCGGCGAAATCTACTTAAACGCTGAAGTAGACGAGATTGTCGTAGACAAAGGTGAGGGCGAACGGCGCGTCAAAGGCGTGCGGATGCAAGACGGGAGTGTGCGCACCGCCGACGCCGTAGTTTCCAACGCGGACGTGGCCTACACCTACCGCAGCATGATCGCGCCCGAGCACCGCCGCAAATACACCGACAAAAAAATCGAATCCATGAAATACGCGATGTCGCTATTCGTCATCTATTTCGGGACGAAAAAGCGTTATCTGGACACCAAACTCAAACACCACAACATCATCTTGGGTGAGCGGTATGAAGAGCTGCTCCAGGACATCTTTAACAAGCATCACGTCGCTGACGACTTTTCATTGTATCTGCACATGCCGACCTATACCGACCCGAGCATGGCCCCGGAAGGGTGCGAGTCGTTTTACGTGCTTTCGCCGGTACCACATCTGGGTTCGGGGACGGACTGGAAGGCCGCTGCAAAACCCTACCGCGACCTCATCATGCAGTTTTTAGAAGATAACTACCTGCCCGATCTGCAAGAGAACATCGTCGTCGAGCACATGATTGACCCGCTGCATTTTCAAGATACGCTCAACTCGTATCAAGGGTCGGCATTTAGCGTGCAGCCGCTTCTTACGCAGTCGGCGTGGTTTCGGCCGCACAACCGCAGTGAGGAGTTTGGCAACCTCTACTTTGTGGGTGCGGGGACGCATCCGGGAGCGGGGTTGCCGGGGGTATTGTCGAGTTCAAAAATTGTTGAGAACTTGATTGGGGCGGCTTAAGTGTCGGTTTCAAATGAGCTTGGCGCGTAGTCCGACGAGCCGTTTGCAACCTGTTTGGGCGTAATCTCAATACCGATACGTCTTGGTAAACATAGTTCTGCTCGAGCTGCTGAACTCTATTATTCCTACTTCTTCCGCCCGATTTGCCGCCGACGTCTCGAGCTGTCAAAACCTCAGCGGCACCCAGACTCAGCATTACCTAAAACACCGCTTGCAGCGTCCAGAGCGCGGCCATCCCCGCTAACAGCGTCCAGATCACGCTTTTGGTCGCCCCCGCCACGACACCTGCCAAAAGTCCGGCGATAAGTTTTTCATTGCCGAGGGTGAGCGCGAGCCGCCCCTCTTGAAAAACGAGCGCCGGAACAACGATGGCTGAAAGCACCGCCGCCGGAACGAAGCGGAGCGCCCGCGCCACCGCTGGCGGCAGTCTAAAACAGCCTGAAAGTGTGATAAACGACGCGCGTAGCGCAAAGGTGATGACGCCCATCGCAAGCATCGTCAGCCAGAGCCCCCAACCGCTCAGTGTTTCGTTCATGGTCGCTGTCCGGTGTTGGTTTTAACGACAGTCTCGGCTACGACGCCGGTGCCGATGCCGACGAGCGCCGCGACGATCAGCGACAGGTTAAAGGGAAGCGCGTGCATGACGACAACTGTCACACTGGCGGCAAGGGCCGCTGTGACCGAGGCGCGGTCGGTGACGGCCGGGACGATGAGCGCCATAAAGATCAGTGGAATGGCGAACTCTAAAGACCATCCTTCAGGGACCTGTGCGCCGACAATCACCCCGACAGTGGTCGCTACCATCCATACGCACCAGATCGGCGCAGCGAAGCCCAGATAATAGAGCCCTTTATGTCGCATCTCGGGCTCACGGACGAAGCGGGCGACGCTGAGCGCGTAGGCTTGGTCGGTCATGAGGTAGGCGAGGGCGCTCCGAAAGGCCACTCCAAGCCGCGCCAGATAGGGCGCGAGCGAGGCGCTGTACATGGCAAAACGCAGGTTGATAAAAAACGTCGTGAGCAAAATGACGAATACGGGCGCACCCGAAGCAATCAGTTGTAATCCTGCAAGTTGGGACGCACCGGCAAAAACGAGCGCGGAGAGCATGACGGCCTGAAGGTTGCTCAGCCCGACACTCGCTGCGCTGACGCCTGCCACGAGGCCGAACGGGACGATGCCGAGCATGATGGGTAGACCGACCCGCACGCCGGAGAAAAAAGTGTTGAGGGGGGACACCCGTCCACTTTACGTTACTCAGCCCTCACGGTAGGGGGTAGACCCGGACTAGGCCGCGTTGCTACTGTTATCGTCATGTCTTGGTGTCATAGCTTAAGTACGTGAGAAACACCGTCTTTAGCTGGCTACCAATTTCTCAGTCCTTTATTCTGAATTCTCCTTTGCGGCACGCTGCCAACGCTCCCAGCTGAGAGGTCAGCCAAGCCTAAAGCCCCCGCATCGTAAACACCTGGGCAAAGGGTTTTTTAAGCGGCGTGTGCAAGATGCTCCACGCTAAGGTGTCGCGGAGCGGTGCGAGCGGCGTAGCGCGGCCCATCATGGTATTGAATTCGGCGCGGAGGGTGGCGTTTTGCGCGGCGCGGCGGTGTCCGGCGTAGGTGCCGAAGCCTTCCCCTTTAGCGAGCGTGTCCGCCAGTCGCCACGCGCCCAACCAACCGAGGTTCATCCCTTGCCCGCCGATCGGACTTACGACGTGTGCGGCGTCACCGACCAGAGCGACGCGGCCCACCGTCAAGCGGTCGGCTAAAAAATGCTGGACGCCGAAGCTCGAGACCATGGTGTTCGTCTCGAGGGGCAACGCGACGCCCAGCCGCTCACCGATCAGCTTTCCCAATAGCTCCGGTTTCGGCCCCTTGACAAACTGCGGGGTTTTGGCTACCCAACGCCGCACGCCGCCGGGGAGCGGAAACGACTCGACGAGGCCCGCACGCGTAAAGTAGAGCCCCGCGTCGCTGCCGAGCTCAGTCGTGTCGGCAAAGTCGCCCATCACGTAGGTGTCGGGATAGTGTTTACCGCAAAAGGAGACACCTAAACTTTGCCGGACGAAGCTGTCTTTGCCGTCGGCTGCGACCAAAAAGCGGCTCCGCAGGGCTTGGCCGGTTTGGAGCGTCACGCTAACGCTGTTTGAACCAGATTCGAGCTTCACCACCCCAGCTTTGACGAGAGCCCCAGGCGACAGCTCGTCTAACCGGCTTGCTAACAGCGCCTCGGTTCGTGGTTGAGGCAAGGTGAGGATAAACGCGTAGGGCGGCCGACACATTGAAAAGGGAAGCGTTCCCAGATGTTTGGTACCGGCAAAAGCGTGCCCGCGTGTGACCTGTACACCTTCGTTGACGAAAGCGTCGGCTAAACCGAGGACGGCAAGCCGCTCCAAAGACGGGGGATGGACGCCGATGGCCCTCGAGTGCAGGGCGGGTGTAGGGCGACGCTCGAGCACCCGTACGCTTACGCCGAGCTGCGCCAACCGGCAGCCCAAAAAGAGGCCGACCGCGCCGCCACCCACGACGATGACCTCAGCGTCAAACCCCGGTTTAGACATCCGGGGCATCTAGGCCGTAACTCAGCAGCAGCCGGTAGGGGTAAGGGCTCGAGATATGCCAGCCGGGAGGTGTGATAGCGCGAAGTTCGTCGGATGTGTACGAGCGCAGCACCGAGGTGAGGCCGTCCGGGGTGATGTACGAACCGCGAAAAAACGGACTGGTGAGAGCAGCAAATCCGGCGTAGGCAACGTCGGCGCGGGCGATGTCGTTATGCAATACCACGCGGCCAAGGGCGGCGCTATCGTCGCACAACGCTTTAACCTCTTCGTTGGACAGGTGATGCAGCAGGTGGTTGGAGACGACGACGTCGAAGGTATCGCCACGCGCCCGTACTGTGCTCGTGTCGGTCTGTTCAAACGAAAGTCTTAGCTGAGGCGGCAGATTGTGAGCAAACGCCGCCGCGCGGGGGTCAGGGTCAATCGCCTTGATGGAAAGCTCCAATCCATCGCGCTCAGCCCAAGCGAGAAGTCGGCGCGGAATATCACCGCCGCCGAAGCCTACGTCTAACAGATAGTTTGTCCGTCCCTGCACCAAGTGTGGTCGCAAGTGCTGCCGGTAGAGCGTCCACCACCCTGAAAAGATTCGGTTGACTATAGCGAAATGGGCGTAGGTCGCCTCGAGCTTACTCAGATTGCACGCCGGGTCGTCCATCTGTTCGCGCAGCTCTGGCCTTCTGTGGCGCAAAATGAGCGGCATCAGCAGCGTGTTAAGAGCCCGCTTTCAACCGTCAGACCGGGGCCGAAGGCGACGGCGCAGACCCGTTCACCCCTTGCCGAGTTCGCCAAAATCTCTTGCAAGACGAATAAAACTGTCGCGCTGCTCATGTTGCCGTAGTCGCGGAGAACGGTGCGAGAGGGTTCCAACGCGTCATCTGCCAGCCCCAAACTCTTTTCGACCTTATCCAAAATCGCTCGCCCGCCGGGGTGAATGCCCCACCGCTCGATATCGGGGACGCCTAAACCGAACTGTTCAAACAAGGGAGCCAACGCCGCGCCGATATTCGCCTCTAAAATCTCGGGCACATAGCTCGATAAGACAATATCGAAGCCTTCGTCGCCGACCGACCACGCCATATCGCCCTCACCTTCGGCGGTCAGGGTGGTCGCTAGGGCGCTCAGCTCAAAAGCCGGAGCTTGAGGTTGACGCGCACTGACTAGAGCCGCGCCCGCACCGTCGGCAAACACCGAACTCGCCAGCAAGCGGTCTACGTCGCCGCCGAGTTGCAGGTGCAAGGTGCAGAGCTCTAAACACACCACCAGCACCACCGCGCTTGGGTCGGCTTGGCAAAACGCCCGCGCCATCTTAAGTGCCGGAAACGCCGCGTAGCAGCCCATAAAGCCGACGTGAAACCGCTGCACACCGGGGTTTAAGCAGAGGTCGCGGACCAAAAAGTAATCCGGCCCCGGCGCACAAAACCCGGTGCATGAGACCGTGACGACGTGCGTGACGTCATCTGTACTAAAGCTCGAGCCCACGAAGACCTTTTCCGCCACTTCCTTAAACAGGGGCCGCGCCGCCTCGGTATAGAGGTCGTTGCGAACTTTGGTCGAAGGGGAGGTGTACGTACCGTGTTCGTCTAAAAAGAGACCGTCGGGCTGCGCGTTGTCGGGAGCAAAGTCCGGGACGACGCTGTAGCGCGTTTCAATGCCCGATTGACTATAAAGACGGTGAACGAGGCGCTGGGCGAGGCGGTCAGAAAGCTGCGCCTTGAGGGTGTCCCGAGCATAGGTCTGAGGGATCTTATGCTGCGGCACGGCGGTCGCCAGCTGATGGATAAAGACGGGGGTCATCCTTTACTTTACGCGGTTCTTGGCTGTGTCCTATGAGCTTAGAAGACGCGGTACCGCTAATCAGGTACGTTTTAAGGGGGTGCGGCGCTGGAGGGCTCGAGCTAAGCTTAATCCTAAGCTCAGCTGAGGGAGGCGTAATGGCGCTCAAATCTATCAACCCGGCGACCGGGGAAACGGTTCATGAATACGACACGGTTTCGGATGACGAAGCCAAAAATATCGTTGACGCGGCGTACGAGGCGTTTTTAGGGTGGCGTGAGACAAGCTTTGAGACTCGGGGAGCGGCGCTTAAAAAGGCGGCGTCGCTGTTAAGAGCTGAAAAAGAAACACTGGGCCGTTTGATGACCGCAGAGATGGGGAAGCCGCTCAAACAAGCCGTCGCTGAAATTGAAAAATGTGCGCTTGGCTGCGACTACTACGCCGAACACGGGGCGCGGCTTTTAGAGTCCCAGATCATCGAAACCGACGCCCGTAAAAGCTACGTCTCGTACCGGCCACTCGGGGTCGTGCTCGCTATCATGCCGTGGAACTTTCCCTTCTGGCAGACCTTCCGCTTTGCTGCGCCTAACCTCATGGCAGGTAACGCCGGAGTGCTCAAACACGCCGAAAACGTCACCGGGACGGCGCTTGCTACTGAAGACCTGCTCTTACGCGCTGGATTTCCCGAAGGACTGTTCCGGGCACTCCTGATCGAGACGCCACAAGTTGAAAAGGTTTTAGACCATCCCAACATCGTCGCGGCGACCCTGACGGGAAGTACACGGGCGGGGCGGGCCGTCGCAGCTCAAGCGGGGGCGCGGCTGAAAAAGACGGTGCTCGAGCTCGGTGGCTCTGATCCGTACCTTATCTTGGAAGACGCCGATTTGGAGCTCGCCGTAAATGCGTGCGCCACCGGCAGGTTACAAAACAGCGGTCAGAGCTGCATCGCCGCCAAACGCTTTATCGTCGTGGCGTCACGCAAACATGAGTTTGAGGAGGCGTTAAAGGCGCAGCTGCAGACCTTTAAGATGGGCGACCCGTTAGACGACGCGACCGACCTCGGCCCCCAAGCCCGCGTTGATTTGCGCGATACGCTTCACGGGCAAGTTAAAAAAAGCCTCGAGGCGGGTGCCAAGCTCCTTTTGGGCGGCGAAGTTCCGGCAGGCCCCGGTGCGTTCTACCCGCCGACGCTGCTGACCGACGTGACGCCGGGAATGCCTGCGTTTGACGAAGAGACCTTTGGGCCGGTGGCTGCTGTGACTGAAGCCAAAGATGAAGACGACGCCATTAGGCTCGCCAACGAAACCTCCTACGGCCTCGGCGCAGCGGTTTTTACCCGGGATTTAGCAAAGGGTGAACGGATTGCCAATGAGCGGCTCGAGGCCGGAAACTGTTTTGTCAATGCGTTTGTCAAGTCCGACTCACGGCTCCCGTTTGGTGGCGTCAAACATTCAGGCTATGGGCGAGAGCTTTCCGAACTGGGGATTAAAGAGTTTGTCAACGTGAAGACGGTCTATATCGCTGAATAGGGACTTATGTGGCTGTTTGGTAAATGCCGAGCAGCCATAAAAAATGCGCCCTCTCAGGCGCTGATAAAAATGAGTATATACTCATATGCACTATCTGTCAAGATTATGCACTGTTGACCGGACAAAAGTCTGTATAACGCTGCCTGGGCTTCGCAAAAAACCTCCTTTAGCAAGGGGAAAAGGTCTATTTACGGAGATTCACGTGTAAACACCGTGCTAAACGCAGCTAATTGAGTTTTGTCCGGGTTTCAGGATGCGCCCGAAGGTTTGCTGGGAACTCGCTCGAGGTCCTTTCAGGCCGTCTAAAGCCAAGCGGTAGACGGCAAAGGGCAGAACGCAGCGGCGCTTTTTTATCCAGATTGAGGTGCGCCTTCCAGCGTCTAGCTGGGCTCGAGCCCATACTGGGGTCATGACCGACCTTCCCGAAGACGCCTTTCGCCGCGCCGACGAAACGCCCGACGAGCTTTTTTATCAGCAGCCCCGGTTTGTCACCCATATAGACGACGCGGCCATCGCCGCCGTGACGCAGCTTTACCGTGACTATCTACCGGCTGGCGGCGCAATCTTAGACCTGATGAGTTCGTGGATCAGTCATCTGCCGCCCGCGGTCAGCTATAGCCGGGTTGTCGGGCTCGGGCTTAACCGAGCAGAGCTCGAGAGAAACAACCGGCTCACCTCGTTTGTCGTGCAAAACCTCAATACCAACCCAACGCTGCCTTTTGCCGACAATGAGTTTGACGGGGCCGGGATCACGGTTTCGATTGACTACCTGACCGATCCGGTGACCGTGCTCCGCGACCTCGGGCGGGTGCTGAGGCCGGGTGCGCCGGTAGTGATCAGCTTTTCCAACCGCTGTTTTCCGAGCAAAGCGGTGGCGCTCTGGCACCGTTTAGATGACCAGGGACACTTGGAACTGGTCGCCCGCTACTTACAAGACGCAGGGAACTGGACCGAGACCGAACAGCTTGACCGTAGCCCTACCGGACTTAAGAGAAGGCTGGGTTTCGGCGGCGACCCGCTCTACGCGGTGGTGGCGCGGGCACGCTGAAATGACCTGAACTTATTCGCCGGTATAGATCACGCCGACTTCTGAATTACTCGAGTTCAGGCTTTGAGGTACGAACTGTGGCACGACTGGCAATGCACGTTTTTCGGGCGGCGCGTCGGCGACGTCGTATTTGCGCAAAAGCGGATTGTTGTACCGGTTCATCCGTGCGACCATCAGACTACGCATGTCAGATAGGGTGCCTTGGTACTTTGGGTCCGCCGCGAGATTGTTGCGTTCTTGTGGATCAGTTTTGAGGTCGTAGAGTTGTTCAGGAGCGACAAGGGGGGTGTCCCAGCCTTCTTTAACCCAAAGCTCTTTGGTATAGGTGAGGTCGGTGTTTGCGGGCCGAGGCTGGTCATAACCGTCGAGCCGCCGGATGTATTTGTACTGTATGGTTCTAACTGAGGCTTGCGGTTCAGGAACGGCGTGCGCCTCGTGTTCGGCAAAAACTGCGTCGTTAATTTCCTCGACTTCACCTCGGATGAGCGGCCTCAGCGACTTGCCCTGGAGCCACGCGGGTTTGGGCAGCTCTAAAAGGTCGCAAAGGGTCGGGAAAACATCTATCTGCGAGACGAGGGCGTTACTGACCTTGCCGCCGAAAAATCCGCCAGGGCCGCGAAACATCAGCGAAACGCCGAGGCCGCCGTCGGTGTGGTTGGCTTTCATGCCGGGGAGCGGGATACCGTGGTCGGTAGTAATCATGACGAGCGTGTTGTCAGAGAGGCCGTGCCGCTCGAGCGCCCCTAAAACTCGCCCGATAGCTTCATCGAGTTTGCTGGCTGCGACCCCAAAGTCGGCCATGTCACGCCGCGTTTCGGGAACGTCACCTAAGTTTGTAGGAATCTCTGCATTGACCAAATCGCCGTTTTCATAGCCAAAATACGATCCTGCGGGCATTTTAGGTAAGGCGTGAGTGGCAACAAAGCCGACGTCGAGAAAAAAGGGCTGCTTTGGAGAACTACCAAGATACTCAACGGCTGCATCTGCAACAGGTGCAACTGAATAGGGACTATTTATCTTAGGAAGTGTGTCGTAGCCAACAAGCTTCGCAGCCTCTTGTGGGTCGCCCCCGGCAATATGCTGAATCCCCGCGAGCGCCGTTGTGTAACCGCTCCGTTTCAGTGTTTGGATTAGAGTCTGCGAATAATCGTTGAGTTTCCAACCTCGGTGTGCCAGCCCCCACATGCCGTTACAACCAGGCGTCATACCAGTTAAAAGGGCGGCCCTCGAGGGCGAGCACGTCGGCGACGCACTAAACGCCTGCCGAAAGACCATGCCTTCGTCGGCGAACTTTTGCAAATGTGGTGTCGAGATGTGGTGGCCGTAAGGCTCGGTGTAGCGTCCGGTATCGTGTGAATGGATATAGACGATATTAGGACGCTTGGGGTCGGTGTTTTTAATAGGCGGTGAGTCAATACGACAAGCTGACGCCAGCAGTGCTACCAGTGAAGTCTTACCGATCAGCCCCAGCGTGTCACGCCGCGATACTTCTTTTAGGGCACTCCGGTTCGTCAGCCTTCGCTTTTGTCCTGACGCCACTTTTTCACACTCCAGAATAAATTTTTGAAGGCAACTGTTAGGTGCTCTCTCGATGTAGAGAGTGTAGCTCAACTTACTCTCACCTGTCTACTAAAAGCCTGTGCAGAAGGGGAGAAAACGGACATTATGAGAAATTTCTGAATTAACATTCACACTTTTTGTAAATTAGACGCTTTGTAAGCCTAGATACAGTATGATGACTCCGCTGTCCCCTCATGTTCGGAGAGACCCTAAAGCTCTTTGAACGCTCAATCCAACGTGTTAAAGGGAGTGTGATGCCAGCAGAAGTGTCACGCCGCAAAGTGCTAGAACTGTGTCTACGTTTGGGCGCGGGAGCGACAGTCGCTTCAGCACTCACAAGTTGTGGGTTACTGAGTTCAACGCCGAAAAAAGTCGAGACAGTCAAAAAACCACCTCTGGGACCTCGTTACCGGGGTGAACGGCCTAACGTGGTGCTGGTAGACGATTTGGCGACCGGCGTCATGGGTGAGGGGAGCCGCTACCCGTTTTTAGGGACTCCCAACGTCAGCCGGTTGCAACGCGAAGGTGCAACCTTTGACCGGGCATTCGTCTCATCGTCAATCTGTTCACCGAGCCGCGCAAGTTTACTGACCGGCGTCTACGCCCACAACAACGGGTCCGAGTCAACGATATAGAGGAGTTGCCGAGCACTATCCCGACGTTTCCGTCACTTCTCAAAGCGGGAGGGTACGAGACCGGCTTTGTCGGTAAGTGGCATATGGACGGGACAAATTCGGAGCCACGACCAGGTTTCGACTACTGGCTGAGTTTTGCAGGACAGGGTTTTTATACTAACAACGTCCTAAACGAAAACGGGCGCAAATTCAAAGAAGACGGTTACATCACCGATATTTTGAGCAAGTACGCTGTGGACTATATTCAGCAACCCAGAGAAAACCCGTTTTGCCTGATTGTCTCGCACAAGGCGGGGCACGTGCCATTTAAGGCGGCTCCCAGGCATCAAAACGCTTTTAAGGGTACGGTACTGCCCGAACCCGCTAACTTTCAAGACACGATGGAAGGTAAACCTGCGTGGCAGCGGCGCTACAAAAAGTGCGGCCTGGAACGCAAAAAATGGGAAGCGTGTGGTGAGGTTGCCGAACCGCTCCCGGTGGAGCCCTGGGACGCGCATAGCGAAAACCTCCTGACTCACCTGCGGACGTTGTTAGCCGTTGATGAAGGGTTGGGTGACATCTTTGAGGCACTCACCAACATGGAGCAGTTAGACAACACTGTGTTTATCTTTACCAGCGACAACGGCTTTATGATGGGCTCGCACCGACTCAAAGACAAACGCGTGATGTACGAAGAATCAATGCGTATTCCGCTCGTTATTAGGTATCCCGAAGGGCTCAGCGCGGGCCGCCGCAGTCAGCGGCTGGTCTCAATGCTCGACCTTGCCCCCACGCTTCTGGAGTTGGGTCAGCAGCGCGTCCCCGCGACGATGATGGGCGCGTCACTCGTGCCGCTCTTTGGGGATGAAAACGTGCCGTGGCGTGACCGGCTCTTATACGAATACTTTCAAGAAGGTCCCGGCCCAGCGGTGCCGACGATGTTGGGTGTCCGTACTGAGCGGTATAAGTACGTCCACTATCCCGACCTGCCTGACGATATTGACGAGCTTTACGACTTAGAAACTGACCCCCTAGAGCTGCGCAATCTGATTGCCGACCCCGCCCACGCCGTCATGCTCGGTGAACTGCAGAGTTCTTTAGCGCAGTAGCTTGCCGACACCGGGTACACGCCGCAGCTGGCGACGCCGGGGGTAACGCCTGAACCGTCCGTTGCCCAAACGACCTCGTAAGGCTGCTGCTCAACCTCGTAGGCGACGGTCTGTCTCAGTATGAGTAGGGTAATGGTCGGCTGTTTTTGCGGTACGCTGTAGCGTGTGATCTCCCGCCGAAAACTGCTCGCTTACGCCGGAGGACTGGGCGCGGCGACGCTCGGTGGTGCGTTGCTCGAGCCCTTCATCCGCGACCAGGGCTACCGCCGTCCGCAACTCGCCGCGCCACCACCCGGTCCACGCTACCGGGGGGAGCGCCCGAATATCACCTTAGTGCTTGTCGATGACCTGGCGGCGGGGGTGGTGGGCCGGAGCTCGAGCTTCCCCTTTTTAGAGACGCCGCATATAGACGCCTTAGCGCGTGAAGGCGCGTCGTTTCCCAACTCGTTTGTGCCGACTTCAGTCTGCTCACCGAGCCGCGCGAGTCTCTTAACCGGGACATACCCGCACACCCACGGCGTGCTCATCAACGATGTTAAAGACTTGGGCGCGGAGCCGCCCAACTTTCCGTCACTGCTCAAACGGGCTGGCTACGAAACCGGCTTTGTCGGCAAATGGCATATGGACAACGCCCGCTCCGACCCGCGTTTGGATTTTGACACCTGGCTCAGTTTTGCGGGGCAGGGTGTGTACGACAACCCGGTTTTGAACGAAAACGGGCGGGAGTATCGAGCGCACGGTTACGTCACCGACTTGCTAAGTAGCTACGCGGCAGGGTGGGTGCAGCGTCCGCGTGAGCGGCCCTTTTGCCTGATGCTGTCGCATAAGGCCATGCACGTGCCGTTCGAGGCGGCGGCGCGGCACCGGTTTGCCTTTGCCGGGGCGCGGCTCCCGGAACCGGCCAACTTTAACGAAACCTTTGAGGGTAAACCCGCGTGGCAGCGCCGTTACAAGCTCTGCGGGTTGGGGCCGGACACGTGGGACGCGTGCAACCCTGATGATATTCCGGCATCACTACCGCTCGAGCCTTGGAACCCACAAGATCACGAGCTTTTGACCTATTTGCGTACCTTACTCGCCGTAGATGACGGCGTAGGGCTCGTGCGGGCGGCGCTCGAAAGCGTCGGGCAGCTCGAGAACACCTTAATTATTTTCACCAGCGATAACGGGTTTTTGCTCGGTGCGCACCGGCTTTTCGACAAACGGGTGATGTATGAAGAGTCGCTCCGCGTGCCGCTTTTGCTGCGGTATCCGAAACGGATTACGGCGGGGTCGAAACCTAAGGGGATGGTCTCGAGCCTAGACCTCGCCCCGACGGTGTTAGAGCTGGCCGGGGTTGCGGTGCCGGAGACAGTGCAAGGCAGATCGCTCTGGCCGCTTTTAGAAGACGAGCAGGTAGCTTGGCGCGATACTCTCTTATATGAATACTTTCAGGAGTACGGCCCCGGCGTGCCGACGATTTTAGGCGTCCGCACTGAACGCTACAAGTACGTCACCTACCCGGATTTGCCTGAAGATATCGGCGAACTTTACGACCTTAAAAAAGACCCCGGTGAGCTGCGCAATCTCATCGGCAAGCCGCAGTACGCAGACATCGTGCAGCTGATGCAGGGGCGGCTCGAGCACCAGCTCACTCAGACCGGTTATAGCCCCATAAAATATGAGCGGCCGACCACGGCACATTAAACTTGGCAAGTAAGTCAGCAGGTAAGTCAGACCATTTTTGTATCTTTATACTCGCGGATGCTACCTTATCGTTATGAGGTTCATATGTCGCTGCTAAATAAACCCCCTGCCGCACTCGCGTTAGAGGACGGCACCATCTACTACGGCTACGCCTTTGGCTACCACGGCGAAACGGTCGGTGAGATTGTCTTTAACACCTCGATGACCGGCTACCAAGAAATCCTGACCGACCCCTCGTATTTCGGGCAGATCGTCACCATGACGTACCCACACATCGGCAATTACGGCGTGTCGGTCTACGATATGGAGTCGAACCGGCCGTTTGCACGCGGCTTTATCGTCCGCGAGTTTTCACGTACCGCGTCGAACTACCGCGCTAATCAAGACCTCCAGAGCTTTATGGAAGAGCATCAGATTGTCGGCATCGAAGGGATTGATACGCGGGCTCTGACTCGGCGGCTCCGGCAAGGAGGCGTCGTCAAAGGTGTGATTCGGCACGGTGAACTGAGTAAGGCGGGCGGCGAGGCGCTCGTCGAACAGGCAAGGGCTCACGCCGACATTGACGGGCGCGACCTGACGCCCGAAGTGACGACGCCGCTGCCCTACGCGCGGCCGACGTTTAAGGACAACCCCAGGGTCGTCGTCATGGATTTTGGCATCAAGCACTCGATTGTCTATAAGCTCGAGCAGGCCAACGCCGAGGTCATCGTCGTTCCGGCGCAAACAACGCCCGCGCAGATTATGGCGCTCAACCCTTACGGTTTAGTCATCGCCAACGGCCCTGGCGACCCGGCCGGGCCGAAATACGCGCACGATACGGTGTGGCAGATGTTGGGTCTGTTGCCGACCTACGGCATCTGTTTGGGTCATCAGCTTTTAGGCTTAGCCGTCGGCGGCACGACCTACAAGCTCAAACACGGCCATCACGGAGCCAACACGCCGGTGAAAAACTTAGTAACCGGCGAGGTCGAAATCACCAGCCAAAACCACAACTACGCCGTAGACATCGCTTCAATTCCCAGCGGGCAGTTTCGCGCGACGCATGTGAACTTAAATGATAGGACCTTAGAGGGGATGGCGCACACCCGTTACCCGGTGTTTAGCGTGCAGTATCACCCCGAAGCCAGCCCCGGCCCGCACGACGCGTCATATTCGTTTCGGCGCTTTATCGAAGAGGTCAACGCGTTTGAGGGGGCAACGGCGCTACCCGCAGCGAAACAACTCGACGATTTATAGCATTTCCAAAAGAGACTGTACCAAGCTTCATCTCTTAGGGGTACGTGCTGGTCGGCTAAACTCAGACAGAGCGCGTTGCTGACCAGATGATACCTGCTTCTGCTGTAAGAATATCAGCGGAGCTTTTTATGTAGCGCTCGAGCGGCGCACTTCGCGGACTAAAACAAACGCCTCGGCTGCTCTAAGGTTGACAGTAGAGCCGCGCAGCTGCGCGAGGGCCGTGATGGACTCGAGCGAGCGTTCATTGGGAAAGTCCCGCAGCTGACTGCTGTAAGCGCGCATCGCTGCCAGTTTGACCTCGAGCGTCCCCGTGATGTCAAAAAAGGCCGTCGGCAAAAATCCGGGCGTAAGGAGCGGCGCGTTCCAGTTGGTTTCAGACAGCGTTTCGTAGGCGTAAATCCGTGCGGGTACTGCCACACCGTTGGGGCGCGCCGCGACCATCGCCGCGTTAAAAATAATCTGATGGTCGAGGTGAATGTCACCTAAAAAGGGAACGAAAAGCGTGGTCGGCGCGACCTTCTGCATCACCTCGGCGAGTGCTCCGTTGACCTCAGCTTGCGGAATTGTGTCCAGATAAGCTGCGGGCAACTGGTCTAAAAAATAGGTTTCGTTGACCCCTAAAAGCTCGTGGGCGTGCGCCGCTTCTCGTCTGACGGTCTCGACCTGCTCGGGGCTAAAGTGACGCGCTTGCCCTTTACTGGTGATACAGACGACGACGCGGTGACCCTGAGCCGCGAGGCTGGCAATGGTACCCCCGACACCGAGCACTTCGTCGTCGGGGTGAGGCGCAAAAATGAGAACGGTTTCTCGAGGCTCAGTCAAGGGTTTAATCATAGGTTTAGTCATGCGTCTCCTGGGTACGTGACAGCGACGTGTAGAGCTCGAGCCAGTTGATACCCAGCTGGTCGTGGACTTTGAGAACCTCTCGAGCGGGGCGAACACCGTCAGCCGTTTCTACTTCTGAGACCAGAATGTGCTGCTTGTCGCCGCACTGAATCAGCGCCCCGTCAGCTGAGAGCTGCTGCACTTGCCCCGGCAACCCCCAATAAGGGGCCTCGCCCACCAAGGTCGCCTCCCAAAGCACCAGCTTGTCCCCTTTGTAAAAGGTAAACGCGCCCGGATACGGTCGGCTTACGGCGCGGATGAGCGTCCACACCTCGTCTGCGCCTTCATGCCAGTCAATCAGACCGTCATCGGCTGTGCGTTTAGCGCAGTAACTCGCGCCCGTTTGGGGTTGCGGGTGACGGGGCGGAGACCCACTCTCCAAAAGGGGCAACGCTGTGGCCATCAACTCACGCAGGAGCTCGAGCTGTTTGGCGTAGAGCGTGGTGACGGTTTCGTCGGGGTGTAAGGCCAGCTCGCGCTGCACCAAAATGTCTCCCGAATCAACCCCTCGGTCGAGCCAGAACAGCGTCGCCCCGGTGCGGCGCTGCCGCTGCAAGATCGTCCAGGGGAGAACGGCGCGACCGCGATTTTCCGGGATCAGGGCCGGGTGGTAACCGAGCAGCTGAGCGTCAAGCGCGAAAAATCCTTCACGCAAAATCTGCGACCAGCCGATGACCATCAGGTAATCCGGGTCCAGTTCGCGGAGCTGCGCTAGCACCTCGGGGCGGTTGACGTTGGCCGTTTCGATGACCTTGACGTTGTGCTCTGCTGCGAGCGGACGCAGGTCAACAAAGTCGGAGTGTCTGCTCGAGCGGCTGAGCGGGAGCGTCAGAAGCGCGAGCGGCGGCGTCCCATAGTCAATTAGGCATTCAAGGGCGACGCGGGTGCTGTCAACCGCGCCGATAAGTACGATGTTCATATCTCTGCGCCTCCTCGAGCGCGTGCTGATTGGGTTTTTCACCGAACAAAACGACTTCGGCGGTGCGGAGTAAAATCTGCAGGTCAAACCCAAGCGACCAGTGATCCACGTAAAAGACGTCGAGGGCGATGCGTTCGTCCCAAGTGAGTTCAATATTGCCGTTGACCTGCGCCCAGCCCGTCACACCGGGTTGAAGCCGTAAACGGCGTTTTTGAAAGGTGTCGTACAGGGCTGCTTGCTCGAGCAGGGTGGGGCGCGGCCCGACGAGGCTCAGCTCGCCCCGTAAAACGTTAAAGAGCTGCGGGAGTTCATCAATTTTCAGGCGTCTGATCACCCGGCCCGTGCGCGTGACCAGCGGGTGCGCTCCGGTCACCGTGCCCATCGTCGTGACGTCGGCGTCATTGACCTTCATACTGCGAAACTTGAAGATACTAAAGGCGGTGTCACCCCGACCGGCGCGTTTTTGGCTGAAAAAGACCGGGCGACCGTCCTCGAGCAAAATCAGCAGTACGGTCACGAGCAGTAGGGGAGACAAAATGAATAGGACGGCCGAAGCGACGGTGAGGTCGAGTGCACGTTTGACGAACAGCGAGAGAGTACGAATCATGCTCCCCAACGCTAACATCCCAGCAACCTAAAACGGCGTACTTTTGTCCGGCACCAAGCTCAGTTGAGCGGCCGAACAAACTTGATCGGATCGTCCTTTGAACGTCGCTGCCGTGCTAACAAGTACGCGCCCAACCCGAGCGGCCCCGCAAAAAGCGTGATGAGCACATAGACTCGAGGCTCCATGCCCCAGTATTTAGCGTCACGGAAAATCCACACGCCCGCGAAGAGGTCGAGGGTCAACAGATGTGCCCACACCGCCAAAAAGCCCCACTCGAGGCTCAGCCCGCGCCGTAAACCGTCAAGCGACAAATCAAAGCCTGAACCGGTAGCTAGCGCCCCTAAGAGAAGGAGCGTGTAAACTCCAGCCAGTACGATATACGGCCAGTACGCCTGCACCAGCCGCTGCGTAAAACGCGTTTTGGGAAAGAGCAGCATCCCGAGCCAGAGCGGGAGCGGCAAGACGTTGAGAAGACTAAAGACGGTTTCGGCCATGCTTTAGTCTAACGGACACAGCCAGGGCAGTTGGACTAGACGTTGCGGAAAATATAGGAGTCAGTGGTAAGCATTCAGAAGTCAGTAGGTGCCTACGTTTGCCCTAATTTCTCGTTTTGTATTTCAGCTAAAATCTAAAGCGTCATAAACAGGTTGTTGAGCGATTCGCTCAGCGTCGGGTGGGCGAAGGGGGAATCGCGCAGCGCGGTGTAAGGCAGCTTGCCCAGCATCGCTACCTGCAAGACGCTCATCACTTCGCCGCCCTCGAGTCCTAAAATCGCTGCCCCTAAAATTTGGTCGGTCTCCGGGTCTACGAGCGCCTTCATAAAGCCCCGAGTCTGACCCGTTTCAATCGCCCGCGCCACGCTGCTCATCGGCAGTTTGGCGACCTTAAACGCCTTCCCCTGCGCCTCAGCGTCTCGTTCGCCTAGCCCCACCCGCCCGAGCTGCGGGTCCATAAAGACCGTGTAAGGCACGATGCGACCTTCCGTGCTGCGGTCGCCGCCATCTAATAGATTTGCCTTAAGGATACGAAAGTCGTCATACGAGATATGGGTAAATGCCGGTCCGCCTTTGATGTCGCCGAGGGCGTACACACCGGGGACGTTGGTCTCGAGCTTGTCGCTGACCTCGATATAACCCTTGGCGTCCGTGTGGATGCCAGCCGCCCCCAGATTTAAGAAGTTGCTGTTGGGCGTGCGTCCGGTCGCCACCAATAGATGTGAACCCGAAACGCTCTCGCCGCCTTTTAGCGAGAGGGTTACACCGTTTTCAGAACTGATTTTCTCGGTTGTTGCGCCGAGCAGCACCGTCACGCCGTCCTCACGTAAAATATCGGCTACCGCGTCCGCGACGTCTTGGTCTTCACGCGGGAGGAGCTGCTTACCGCGCTGAATAATCGTTACCTCGCTCCCAAAACGGCGGAACATCTGGGCAAACTCGAGCCCGATGTACCCGCCGCCCAAGATGACCAAGTGCTCAGGTACTTCGCCCAGTTCCATAATCGACGTCGAGGTCAAAAAGGGTGTATCTTTAAGTCCTTCAACCGGCGGAATACTGGGCCGTTCCCCAGCGTTGATGGCAATCGTCTCGGCGCTGAGCATTCGCTGGCCGCCGCCATTAAGCGCCACCGCGACCGTCTTCTCACCTGTAAACGTCGCTTCGCCCCAGATCAGCTCGATCTGCTCATTTTTCTCAAGGCTCTTCTGGTTGCCGTCTCTAAACGACGCGACCACCTCGTCTTTACGCGCCCTCACTTGCGCCATAGCTACGCTGACCGGCCCCGTATGCACGCCGAAGTCGGTGGAGCGGCCCGCAAGATACGCGGTCTTGGCGCTCGCCACCATTGTTTTGGTCGGCGTACAGCCTTCGTTGACGCAGGTTCCGCCGACGTGTTTACGTTCGATAAGCGCGACGCGTTGGCCTGCCGCTGCCGCCGCACTTGCCAGCGGGCCACCTGCTTGCCCGGAACCGATAACAATGAGATCAAAGTCCATGTTTTACGTTATCGCATGTCCCGGTAGTATGGATGTACGTCATTTAACGCACTAAAGGCTGACGTACGATCTTAAAGTGCGTACCAAAGGGTCTTTACCTACATTCACCGTTAGGAGGCTGCACCAGCAAAGGCAGCACGGAAGGTTGCTGCCTTTATTGATGGGTCCAGAACTGAGCTGCCTCGAGCCTTGATGCCTGCTTCTCACTTGCTACTTCTAAGGGTTAAAGCCCGCTGTAAAGCAGCCGGTTGGGAGCCCCACCGGTATCATGCAGTTTGCTCTTCGTCGTTTGCGCCTCGAGAAGACGCGTCACTAAAGCAGGGGACGCGCTCCGGTTTTTCTCCAAGATAAGCGCGGCGACCCCGGCGGCGTGCGGGGCTGCCATCGAAGTTCCGCTCATCGTCAGGCTGCCCCTCAGCCCCGCCGACGTGACGTCTTCACCGGGAGCGAAGACGTCTACACAGCGTCCACGGTTGCTGCCCTGCCAGAGTTTATCTTGACGGTTGCTGGCCCCGACCGTCAGCACTTCGGGGACGTGGGCCGGTGAAACGTTGCAGGCGTCGCTACCTTCGTTGCCCGCAGCGACGACGACCGTTACGTTTTGTGAGACGAGCGCCGCGACCGCCTCGTCAATCGCTCGAGATTTCGGAGACTCGAGGCTCATGTTCGCTACCGACGGGCCGGTGTGGTTGAAGTTCACCCAATCGATCCCGCTGATCACCGCTGAGTTCGACGATTCGCCGTTACAGCTAAATACCCGTACCGCAACCAGCTTGACACCTTTAGCCACGCCGTAAGTTTTGCCGCCGAGGGTACCTGCGACGTGCGTGCCGTGACCGTAACAGTCGGTGTAACCGTGACCGTCGTCAACCGCCGTAATCCCGCCGACCAAGCGGTCACCGAACTCGCTCCCGCCGCGAATCCCAGAGTCAATCACATACGCCGTAACGCCTCGCCCCGTCGCCCGGTAACGGTAGCGGCCGTTTAGCGGTAAACTCCGCTGGTCGAGGCGGTCGAGACCCCAGCTCGGCCGACTCTGGGTTTGAATTTGGGTACCGCTCAGTTTAACCACACGGTCGGGTTCGGCGTAGCGGACGCGCGGGTCGGACTCGAGTCGTGCGAGCGCCGCCTCGTCTACTCCAGCGGCGACGAAACCGTAAATTACCGCTAAAGTCTGAACGTTTTGCACGCCGAGCGAGGCGGCCACGGCGGTGGGCTCGAGGCTCATTTGCGGTTGTACAGTTTGCGCACCCCGTTCGGGACGCTCGAGCGCGACAATATACTGACCCGGAATCGTGGCTGCGGTGTCTGTGGCCGCTTGCGGTGCATCAGAAACACGGGCACACGCGGCTAACAGCGTAGCACTGCATAAGAGGGTGAACAAGAGGTTGGTGTAACTGGTGTGACGCATACTTTCTCCCTGACATTTGCTCCCTGGCATCTGCTGCGCAGACCCCTACTCTATGTCAACACTGCCCTAACAGATGCAAAAAATTTAGCTTGCATCAGGAGGTTCAAGGTGAGTATAAAGCGGCTTTTGTGGCTTTGATGAGCGCCACTAGCTACTTTGATGAAGCTCTGTTTAACTGCCGGGTTTAGCTATTGGGCGGGACCCAGCCACACCGTCACGGGGCCGTCGTTGAGTAAACTCACCTGCATGTCCGCGCCGAACTTACCTGTTTGTACCTCGAGCCCCTGTGCCCTGAGCTGTTCGGCAAAGTAAAGGTAAAGTGCCTCGGCTTCAGCCGGAGGTGCTGCGCCCGTAAAACTCGGGCGGTTACCCCTCGAGGTATCGGCATAGAGCGTAAACTGACTCGCCACGAGCGCGGCGTTGCCAGCTTCTCTCACACTGAGGTTCATCTTGCCCGCGTCGTCGTTAAAGATTCTCAGTTTGGCGATTTTCACCGCGAGGGTGTCGGTGTCCTTTTGAGTGTCACCGTGACCGACGCCGAGCAAGACGAGGAGACCCGGCCCGATCTCGCCGACGGTCTGCCCTGCGACCGTCACACGGGCAAAAGTGACCCGCTGTAAAAGTGCGCGCACGGTTAGGTTGCCAGCTCAGCTCTCGAGCGGTGATTTGTCCGGGTGCTTGGCTGGAAACTCGGCGAGCCGCCCCTGCACGGTCTCGAGCGCGTGGTGCAGCGTACTCCGCTCGGTCTCATCTAAGTTGCCGTTCGTTTTTTGCTGGAGCATCTTGAGGAGGTCTAAACTCCGTTCGCCGGTTCGCCGCGCGAGCACGCCGTCTCGGGCGAGGTGCCGCACCATCGGGCTGTCGGCCTCGCCCAACGCGGCCTCCGCCGAGGCGAGCAGCGAATGCACCAGGCCGATAAAGCGGGGATCACTCATCTTCTGGTACTCATTAAAAAAGCCCGTCTTGCTGCGCACTGTCAATCACCAGCGAACTCGCCGGTTTCGGCCCGAGGGCGTCGAGCGTTTCTTTAAGCGTGCGGATGTCTTCCCACATAAGCCATTTGGGAGAGCCTTTTTCGCGGCTCGGGTTACGGAGCAAATAGGCGGGGTGAAACATCGGAAAGATGCGGATGTTGTGCCACTCGAACCATTTGCCGCGCGTTTTGGTGATGCCGTCTTTCGTTCCGGCAAAATACTGCGTGGGAAAGTTGCCCAGCGTCGCAATGATCTGCGGACGAATCAGCTTGAGCTGTTCTAATAAGACCGGCTCGGACGCCAAAATCTCGTCGGGTTTGGGGTTGCGGTTATTTGGCGGGCGGTACTTGAGGATATTGGTGATGTAAATGTCCTCACGTTCGATATGCCCGCTTTCTAAAATGCGGTCTAACAGCTGTCCGGCGCGCCCGACGAAGGGGCGGCCCTGCGCGTCCTCGTCTTCACCGGGCGCTTCGCCGATAATCACGAGGTCGGCGTCGGGGTTGCCTTCGCCGAACACGAGGTTGGCCGCCAGTTCTGAGAGCGCACCGGATCGGGCCGTGTCTTTGGCTTGTTGCTCTAATTCCAAAAGCGTCATAGCCAGATTTTACCCTAGCCCCCAGCCCCAAACCACGTGTCAGGGTGCGAACTTACGCCGAAGCTAAGTTTGGTAACGCCCCCGCACGTTGCCGATATTTTTAGTGCGTGTATTTTTAGTGCGTACCGTTTTGGGACAGCTTGGGCCGCTGACTCCGTACCTCACGGCGAACTTTGGGCTCGAGGCCGATCATCAAAAAAAAGTTTTCCAGAGCGTTTTCTTGCCCTTTGATGTCAATATGTTCGCTTTCGCCGGTACCCGTGACAAACGGCAGCTCTTTGTAACAGTTGAGCGCGTGCATGACGACGGCGTTCGGGGGCTGCGTTTCGGCGATTTCAGCGAGGCGGGCGTAGATGCTGCGGCGCGCTTCGGCGTGCGCACAAAAGGCTTCAGGATTATCGGTCTCAGGCGCTCTCAGTACGTCTTGTCTGGCGATGCGGCGGTAGTGCTTAAGTCCTCTAAGAATCTCGTCTGAGCTTAACACAACCCTTACATCCATCAGTTACGCCCCCTTGTGTAATGCCGAAGCTTTTGTTGACATAATTGCCCCGGATTATAGCAGGTCTGTCTTAGCGTAGCGGTGTTCGCCAAACAAGTCAGCTGGCTCCTAAGCTAAACGCCTCGAGCAGAAGTGGTGGCGTTCTCGAGCCGTAAAACTTACAAGCTGATAAAAAACTTGCAACCCGACACCGCCAACTGACAAGACCGAAAACTTAGCTGTTGGTCAAATCAAGGCGGCGGTTCACGCCTCGAGCTTTTTAATCGGGATAGGCGGCGTTACTAGGTTTTCAGTCCGCGCTTCTTTGAGGTCACCGCAAAAACGGGCGAGGTCGGAAATCTCTAACGCCTCCGAGGTGTAGGCGCAGCGGCGGCACTCGAGCTCGGAAAAGCCTTCGGTGTACATATACGTGACGGTATCGCTGCCCCCACACTGCGGGCACAGTTCGCCGAGCTCGAGACCTTCAGCGTCAAAATTCACGGTCAACCTCCCTTAATGGTCATTCTAAACCCAGCGTAGAACGAGCGGTGTTTTGAAAAGGTGACTTAACCCGCTTCCAGGTAAAATCAGTTGGTTCGGTACACTTATGAGTATGAAGCTGACGCACGCGCCGCCGGGTTACCGAAGTCCCTTTTTAGATGTCGTGGAAGGACTCGAGCCTCCCACGATATTAGACTTGTTCCCGAATAGACATCAAGTGAGCCAGAGGTTCCATAAACCTGCTGAGACGACGAGCACATCGTCTTCAAAGTTGTCTCTATGGTTGCGGTAAGGAGTCGTAAGAATACGAAACCGTTTCATTCCGCCGATAGCGTGCTCGATAAAAACTCTCAACTTGGCTAAGGCACGGTTGTCTTGCTTCTGTTCGGGGCTAAGGTGCGGGTCAGGCTTCTTTTTGCTTTTGCGCGGTTTCTTGTGGGGAATGCGAATACTGAGACCTTGATAGTCTGTCTGTATCCCTTGATAGCCCAAGTCGAGTAGTACTTCAGTGTCTGCAAACCAAGCCTTTTCCGAAGGAAACTCTGTTTTAAGCATGGTGTAGTCATGCGTTTTACCCGGGAAAGTCTGACCCAAGAACAAAATGACCTTGTTCGCTGAGGAGAAAACGGTGTTCTTCAAGGTATGGCGCTTTTTTTACCACGTCTTGGACAAAACGGCACCTCCCGGGCCTGTCCGCTATAGTGTTCACGTTGTTTTTCGTCATCACTTGGACGTTGATAGAGACGCTCAGTTACATCAACTAGCAGATGCTCTAGGTCTACGTTTGCCAGGGTGATTTTAAGTGCTTCGGCATTAGCAAACGTGCGTTCAGGCAAAACTCCCAAGCTTGCCAAAGTCTTAGACATGATAGGGGTCAGTCTGCGGACAGGCCCCTTTCGGGTGCCGTTTTGTCCAAGACATGGACGTTTTCACAAGCTTTTGAACGCGCCATATCAAAGTGGGTTCCCAGCACATCAAACGTCGGATAATTCTTGAAGTAGTAAAGCATGAACAACAGCTTTGCCTCGGCACTGGCTAACTTGCCTTTTTGCCCTCCACCCGACCTACGCTGTTTTAGCCCTTGTACATACGCTTGCTCCTGCTCAGCCTGGTGGATTTTCGCAAACACTTTCGCCAGAACCTTGAACTTCTCGCTTGATAGACCTGTCAGTGCTTTTAATTGTCGCTCGTCTCGTATCTTCGCTAGCATTTCGCTACTTTAGCAGCTTCTCCTCACTATTAGGGAACTACTCTATTGACCCAACAGAGTGACGTTTTTTACCGGGACGCACAGCTGACAGCGTTTATCTCTGCGGCGCGGTGCCAAGCTGTTGGCGGCAACGCGCTCATCGTTCCCAATATCCCTTACGAAAATTTCTACGCCATGCCCGACACTCTGCTCGGCACACTACACGCGTTCTCTAAACGCCTCGCGCTGGCGTTTAAGACGGTCTACGGTTGTGACGGCGTACTTTTACGGCAGCACAACGAACCGGCGGGCAGTCAAGATGTGTGGCACTATCATCTGCACGTCATTCCGCGCTTTACGGATGACGAGTTTTACGCTACAAAGCCGCAAAAAGTCTGGACGACCCCGGAAGAGAGAGCTCCTTACGCTCGAGCCCTAAAAAATTACTTTGCCGAGAGCATTTAAGCCGTCTAAGTCTTACTAGAGTGCGAAAAGCCCTTCAAAGACCCTGACGTCTTCTTCAAACGTCGGCTGCAGCTGTCTCAGCTCTGCCAATGTAACCCACGCAATCGCTTCTACTTCGTGACTGTGACTGCCTGTCCCGGCTTCGCCTACAATGATTTCAGTTGTCCAAAAGTGCAACACGAATTGTCCGTCATGTGAGAGGATTTCAGCGACTTTCTTGACTGCAGTGACCTCGAGGCCGACTTCTTCCATGACTTCACGCTTCAGCGCGTCCTCTTGCGTCTCGCCTTTTTCTATGCGTCCGCTGACCGGACACCAGTACCCGCTCGCCGCTTCGGTGTAATTGGAGCGTTTGACGAACAAAAAAGCGTCGGACTTCTGAAGAATCGCAACGACTGCGTGGATACGGTCAGCTGACATGTTCAGTTAGATTATAGTAAAGAAGTCCATTTTGGCGTGTCTGGAGGCTTAATTTGAGGGGACACCCGCTCGAGCCTCTTCCAAGAGTTCTCGGGCGTGGGCGAGCGCAGTTTTGGTCTTCGCGCCCGAGAGCATCCGGGCGAGTTCGGCCACGCGGTTTGCTCCCCCTAACCTCGTGACACGCGTGACGGTGCGACCTGCCTGCTCGAGTTTTTCAACCTTAAAGTGCGCGTCGGCAAAGGCGGCGACTTGCGGCAGGTGCGTGACGACCAAAACTTGGTGGTGTTCGGCCAAACGCTTTAAGAGGTGCCCGACGGTGCGGGCCGTCTCGCCGCCCAAACCCGCGTCTACTTCGTCGAAGACAAGGGTCGGCTGTTGTGAACCGGTGACGACATTTAAGGCGAGCATCACCCTTGACAATTCACCGCCTGAAGCAACAGCCGAGAGTGGCGCAGGCGGTTCGCCTAAGTTCGCGCTTAAAAAGAAGGTCACCTTGTCGCGGCCCGTCGCGGTGGGTTCAGGCAGCGCGTCTAACTCGGCGCTGAACTGGGCATGGGTCAGTCCGAGCGGGCGCAGCTCACGGGTTACGTCTTCAGCTAGTTTTTTGGCAGCTTTGCGGCGAGCTTGGGTGAGCGTGCCGGTCAGTTTAGTAAGTTCTGTATTCAGCGCTGTTTGCTCGGCTTGGAGCCGCTCTAAATCGAACTCAGCGTTGTGGAGCCGGGTCATCTCAGCTTCAGCGGTGGCGTAAAACTCTAAAACTTCGGTAATAGAGCCCCCGTATTTGAGCTTGAGCGTCTCCAACTGGCTGAGGCGGCGCTCGAGCCGCTCGAGCGTCGCCGGGTCACCACTAAAGTCAGCTAAGAAACTCTCGACTTCGGCGCTCGTCGCCTGAACACTTTCTAACGCGCCGCGTAACTCGGCGGCGAGCGCCGCCGGAACCTCGTGATAGCGTCCGGCACTCTCTAAACTGCTTACAGCCTCAGCCAAAAGTGCCAACGCGTTGGGCTCACCTTCGCTCAGGCGCTCCAAGGCTCCGGCACTGCCTTGCAAAATACGTTCGGCGTGGCGGTGGCTCTCGAGTTCAGCGCGGAGCGTCTCCTCCTCGCCGGGAACGAGGTTGGCCGCTGCGATTTCTGAAACCTGAAACTGCAACACGTCGAGCTGCCGCGCCCGCTCGCGGAGTGCGCTCTGCAAGTCGCTCAGTTCTTTGGTTACCTGCGTCAACCGGCGGTAGCGTTCACCGACCGTGTGGAGCGTGTCCTGCGCGTGAACGTCCAACTGGTTGTCCAAAAGCCGCCGCTGCTCGCCCGCGGACAGTAGCGTCTGCGAGGCGTGCTGACCGTGAATGGCGAGCTGCGCCGCACCTTTGTCTGAGAGTTCGGCAAGCGTTACGACTTCACCGTTTAAGCGGGCACTGCTCCGGCCCGACGCCTGCACGCGGCGTGTCAGGGCCTCGGCGTTATCTTCAGCTTCTCCTGGAGTGCCGAAAAATCCCTGGATGAGTGCGCTGCTTGCGCCCGCCCGAACTGCCCGCGACTCGGCGCGGCCTCCGAGTAATAGGGTCAGCGCGTCAACCAAGATAGACTTGCCCGCGCCGGTCTCGCCGGTCAAGACGTTTAAGCCGGGGGCGAAGGTGACGCGCAGGGCGTCTACGATGGCAAAGTCAGCTAGCTCGAGCGCAAGTAGCACGCGTATAGTTTAGCAAGTTGTGCCCTGAACGTTGGCGTCAGGGCACGCCAATTGCTCTATAAATATAGACGCTTGCTATATCGGTTTAAGGCTCTATCACGCTTAAGAGATTGTAGAAAGCACCGTCATCTTGTTTCTTCGTATCTTTGAGTATGGGGCCATCTATCAGCGCATCGTTGACGTAAAAATCATCTCCTCGTCTGCTAATGGCTAAGGTATCGCCGTTGAGATTTTTGAAACTCAGGTTGTCAGTTTCAAACAGCGTTTTAGGATAGTAGTTGCCTGGTGCAATGTAGGTGCGAATAAACTCGGGTAACTCACTACTTTCCATAAACGCTTCTTCGGTAATGCCTCGAGCTTTGAAGTACGTTTCAAACGCCGTGTTGGTTGGGACGAACGCTGTATAGGGACCATCTGCTTCTATAAGAAGCTTTCGTACATCGGCAAGGCTGTCTTGCCTAAGAGCAGTAGAAAATGTTCCTGCGCCTTCGTCTTCGGGTACGCTGTCAGTCAATATCATAGCGAGAGACGGAGCCCGGTCAACGACAAGCGTCGAGCCACAAGCGGTTAGCATCAAGATGAGTGCAAGAGTGAGGTAATATTTCATGTGAAATCTCTCCTAACCTAGTATCTGATAAACATATCTACACTACCGCTATCGCTACGGTCTGCGACATGGACGTACCACTGATAGCTACCCGGTGCTAGATTGCCTGAAGCGAGCTGATAGTACCCGTCCTTCGGAATAATCTTGTATTGAAGATTTTGATACGTGCCGTCAGCTTTTCGCTTGTTCAAGCCTGCTGCGATAGGCACCTGATTTCCTTGAACAGCCATAAACCTTTGACCTGACGAGCTCAAAGTAAACTCGTAACTTCCCCCCTTGGTGGGTGTGAGGTTGAATCCACGCCATGTGCAGTTCGGTAATCCGACGCTATTTACACAAGGCGACTGATCACGGTAATAACCGAAAATGCTTGAGGCGTCTCTACTAGTAAGTCTTTCGCTTTCCCCCATACGGTTTTTGTCAATACCGGAACCCGCTCTAGGTAAAATCGTACATGCTGAGTCAATATTGTTGAATAGGCAGTCACGTTGGGCCTGTTCGGTCTTACCAAGTGCCCATTTTGGATAGTAGACCTCCGGCGAAAGTCACACAATGGCTTGTAGATCATGGTTGTAGAGAGCAGCAATGAGATTAAGCCGAAGTCCAAAGCGCCTGCGCCGATGACGATAGGTTTCTTTGAGGATACGCCAGACCTTAAGCTTACGAATGACGTGTTCAGCGAGGATGCGTTCTTTAGCTAGGATGCGGTTATGTAGCTGTTGCTCTGGGGTAAGTACGTTACCCTTCCAACGTTTATGCGGGGTACGGCTTTTGGGATGAAGCTTAGCCACGCCCTGAAAGCCGCTATCAGAAAGAAGTTCGGTGTTTGGCGCGAGCACCGTAGCGCAGCGGCTTTGTGTCAATAACTTGAAGTCGTGTGCTCGGCCTTTGCCATAAGCCGTACATAGGATGCGCTGACTGTTTTGTGCAACAAATACTTGGCTCTTTTGCGTGTGTCGTTTCTTCTTACCCGAGTAGTAACGCCGCTACCCTGCCGCTGCGCTTGGGGCACTTTGTTTTTTTGGGACGTTCAACCGGCGACTCGGCAATATCCACTACCACAACTTCTAGCGTCTGGTCGTCACGCAACGCTTTGCGTCCCGGCAGTGTGAACTTACCCGAGCTGATGAGGGCGTCTTCGACGCGTTCTATGGTGCGCCGCACGGTGCTCTCGTCTACGCCCCAATCTTCTGACAAGTGAAAGTGGGTTCGGTATTCTCGTAAAAACGATAGGGTCAGTACAAGTTGGTCTTCAAGACACAGCGCGGGAGTTCGTCCGCGTTTCTTCTTCCGCCCCTCTCTCGCTTTAAGTAACTCCAGCATCGTTCTGAAAGTGGTGGGCTTGACCCCAAGTTTGCGTTTGAACTTCTCAGGTGACAACTTTAGACTCCGTGCTGTTTGTTCGCGCATCTTTACATGTTGTCATCTTCGAGCTACTTTCGCCGGAGGTCTAGTGCATAATGGAGTAAGGATCATAAGTTGAAAGTTGTGCGCCGGTAGAGCAATTCTTGTTTAATTGACCTTTTGGGTCATATGCACGCCCGCCATAGACATTTATGAAGTTGTCCCGGTCGCACCGAGAGTGTTCGTGATTCAAAGCAACCGCGTGTCCGATCTCGTGGATCGTATTTGCTAAGTCACATCTTGTACCGAGATAGGTATTAACAGTTCCTCCAGAGTACCCTACATAAGATGAGCAGTCGGTCTCTTCTGCAGCTCTCTGGAAGACAATACGTGCCCCACAACTGCGCGGATAGAAGCGTAGCATCGTTGCATCTTGCCAATGCTCAATAGCTGTATTGAGGTTTGCACGCTGTGAAACAGTCAAATTAGTTTCATACGCGTAATAAACTTGACCATGAGGCCAAAACTTATAGTTACCTAAAATATCGGTAGCTCCAAACGCTTGGGATGAGAGCGAGCCGTCATTGGCCTTTTCAATTTTAGCTTCTACCTCTTCAACTGGTCCGAGAATCATATCACCGCCGATAACTGCTAAACCGTCCACAACTCGGTAAGTGAACGTTTCACCATCTATCTCAGCTGACCTAATCTCCCCTGGTTTGTTGGGAGCATATTCGCCAATGAATGGTTCTGGGTTTTCGATACTGTTGATTACTAGAGGTGCGTCTGCAGTCTTGCTACAGGCAACTAACGTTAGTATAAACGCGAGACATAACAACTTACTTAGCGAGGGGGGTAGATTGCGTATTTGTCTCCTATACTCTTACTCTCTGGTACAAAATCGCTTACAACAACTGGTTGACCTTCACGTAATGAATATAGGTGACTTAGCCCAGATTGTAACTCCTAGAAGGTAAGATAGCGGGAGTATAGGGTTTCTCATTCCCCCTTAATATAAGACTCAGGTTAAGGTTTCTTAATTCAACAATGTCGTTTAGGCTGTTTAGGCCAGCTCGAGCGTGTACGCCACCACGCCGTGTGAGAGCCTGAAGCCGACGGCCTCGAGCGCAAACGACGCTGAGCGTTCATCGTCGTGCGCCCGCGCCAAGACCAGCTCGATCTGCTCGTCTTGGAGTGCTTCGGCCAGACCCCGTAAAAGGAGGTCGCGGCCCAACTTGCGGCCACGTGCGGCGGGCAGCACCCCGAAGTAGGCGATTTCAGCGTAACCTTCGTCGGGGAGTTTCTCGAGTTCCAAATGCCCGACCGGAACCCCGCCCTCGTAAACAACCGTCAGACTTACCTGCGGGTCGTTAAAACGTTCTAACAGGTCTTCATCAGACCACGCGAGCCGTGTGGCCCAGTTGTCGCTCGTGTCGCGGTAAAGGTCGCGGTAGAGCCCCACATCAATCTTTTGGTTTGTCTCAAACCTGAATAGGCTTGGGCTGACGGGGCGAAGCGGCGTCTCGCGCCGAAACTCGTAGATATAGGTCGTGCGAAACGGCTCGAAGGTGCCTTCAGCGAGGGCGTCTTGGGCGCGCCGATTCTCCTGGTCTACAAACGCCTCGAGGTAGCTGTACCCGTGTACTCTGGCCTCGGCGACAAGCCGCTCTAAGAGCGGCTTGGTATCTACATTGACCTCGGGGTGCAGCAGCGGTCCTTCTAAAAAGACTTCGCCTTCGTAGTTGCAGAGCGCGGCGTAAGCGGCGAGCAGGCCACCCTCCTCGAGCACCAAAGGCACCATCTCGGTATAGGGGCTCAGCTCCCCGAGTTCTAAGGCCAACTCTTCAACGCTGCGGCTTTCCGGCGTCATACTGCGCTGCGACGCCCGCTCGTCTTGAGCTTTAAGCAGCTCTAACAGCCCCGGTAAGTCGCGGTTTTCAAACGGACGGACAGTCATGGTTTATGCTACTGCAAAACTGCCTAAGCTCTGCTGTCCCTGTTCGCCCCTACGCCCGCCTAAGCCGTTCCACCTTAAGCCGTCCCACCTGTAGACCAACTGCTCGAGCAGGTCAGTCCGACAATAGTTTCGACAAACCTTTAGAGATTTTGAAAGTAGATGATCTGAAACACCGTATAAAACTCCCAAAAACCGGCTAAATTTTAGTTGTCGGTCGTGCCGGGGTCTGAACCGCTTCAGTCGAAAACGAGTCAGCGGCGGGTGTTGCCGACGCCGCGCTTAAATTTGGATAACGAGTTTCGCTTGTTGGAGCCCAAAACGGCAACGGCTCGCTCGGCTTGTATCAAGCTGCAACGTGTTGACACCTCCGCTGCAAACCACAGCTACTATCTAGTGTCCGAGTAAAGTTTCACCGATTAATGTCTGAACAAAGGTTTATTAACTCATAGGAGGATAACTATGCCGAGGTTTGTATTTGCTTGTATGTTGGTTTTTGGCTCGCTCGGGTCAGCGCAGACGCTTCGGGCGTCACACCAGTGGCCGCAGGGTGATTTGCGTGACGAAATGGTTCAGCTCATCAAAACCGAGGTCGAAGCGGCGGACGTCGGGCTTGATATCCGCGTGTTCCCGGGTAGCTCGCTTTTCGGTGCGGACGAGCAGTGGGACGCCGTAACGCAGGGCCAGTTCGACATTACCGCGTTGCCGCTCGATTACGCCAGCGGTGACCACCCAGAATTTAGCGCGACGCTGATGCCGGGTCTGGTTAAAAGCTACGCGCACGCGCAGCGGATTGACAAGTCGGAGTTTATGAACCGGATCAAAGCGATCATTAACGATGCGGGCGCAGTGGTGCTCGCCGATACCTGGCTCGCAGGCGGGTTTACCTCGAGCAAAAACTGCATCTTGGTACCTGAAGACATCAAAGGGCAAAACTACCGCGCCGCTGGACCCTACTTTGAGAAGATGCTCGCAGGTGCGGGCGCGTCCATCGTTTCGATGCCGTCATCTGAAGCGTACACCGGGTTACAGACCAAAGTCATTGACGGCTTAAACACTTCCGACGCGTCGTTTCTCTCGTACCGCATTTACGAACAGGTCAAGTGCTTGACGCCTTCAGGTGACAACGCCTTGTGGTTTATGTACGAACCCATCTTGATGAGTAGCCGCACCTTCGACCGGCTTTCGCCGGAGCAGCAAAACGCGCTGATGGCGGCGGGCAAAAAGGCCAGCGAGTACGCGTACAGCGCCTCGGCCGACCTCGAGCAGACTTTAATCAACACCTTCAAAGAAAACGGGGTCGAGATTGCCGACATGGACCGCGAGCAGTGGCAACAGTGGATTGACCTCGCGCAAAAAACGGCCTACGCTGACTTTATGAGTGAGGTTCCGGACGGCAAAGAATTGATCGAGTTGGCCCGTCAGGTCGAGTAATGCCCAAGGCTGCCAGATACCCTAAGCCTGCCAGATACTATGTAGGTTTCGTCGGGGGTCTGTCAAAGACCCTCGGCGCGTTTGCGGTGGTGATGATCTGCGCCGCTATTTTGCTGATTATTCAGGTTATCTTGTACCGCTACGCGCTGGGCCGTTCGACGAGCTGGCAAACCGACGTTATTATCTTTTTAGTCGTCGCTGCGACCTTTATCGGGAGTTCTTACGTGTTGCAGCGGCGGGGGCATATCAACGTAGATTTAGTGGCAACCTTGCTTAATGACCGGGGTAAGTGGTGGCTCGAGCTGCTCGGCGGCGTGTTGTCGCTCGTTTTTTGTGTGCTGATGGCCTATTACAGTGCGCTATGGTGGTATGACGCTCTGGAGCGCGGCCGCACCACCGCGACCATGATCCGGATTCCGCTGTGGCTGCCTTACTTGTCGCTGCCCGTCGGGATGGCCGGATTGTCATTACAATACGTGGCGAATTTGCTCGAGCACCTCTATACCGGCCGTGAAATCGAGTACGAAGAACCTGCGGTCGTTACGGCTGTAAAGCGGACCAACTGATGGAAACTGCGGTCACCCTACTCATCACCTTTGCCCTGATCGGCACCTCGATGCCGATCGCTTTTGCGCTCGGTCTCAGCGCACTTTTAGCACTGCTGCTCTTCGACGGCTTTTTCTCGTTACAGTTCTTGCCGAATATCCTCTTCGGCGGCCTGACCGACTTCGGCCTGATCGCCATCCCGATGTTTATCGTGATGGGCACCGTAATCGCCTCGACCAAAGCGAGCAGCGACCTTTACGAATCGCTCCATCAGTGGCTCTACCGCGTTCCCGGTGGGCTCCTCATCTCAACTATTTTTGCTTCGATGATCTTTGCGGCTCTCTCGGGTTCGTCCCCGGCAACGAGCGCCGCCGTCGGCAAGATTGCCATTCCTGAAACCAAAAAACGTGGGTATCCCGCGCCGCTTTCAGCGGGAACCGTCGCCGCCGGGGGTACTTTGGGTATCTTGATTCCGCCCTCGGTGACGATGATTGTGTACGGCGTCGCCGCCGAAACGTCAATCGGCCGCCTGTTTATCGCTGGAATTATCCCCGGTCTGATGATGGTCGCGCTCTTTTCGTTATGGATTGTCGTCCGGATACGCTGGCTCGGTATCGGCAAAGACATCAAAGCTGAGCGGGTTCCGCTCCGCGAACGTTTGCGCTTTTTGCCGCGCGTGCTGCCCTTTATGTCAATTATCGTGCTGATCTTGTGGGCGCTTTACGGCGGCGTTGCGACCCCTTCAGAGGCGGCGGGGGTCGCGGCGTTCGCTGCGTTTATCTTTGCAGTAGTACTCTACCGCATCTGGCAACCTGCGGCTATCAGCCGGATTTTGACCGAAGGGGTCCGTGAATCGGTCATGCTGATGCTAATTATCGGAACGTCGGCGTTATTTGCCTATGCGCTTTCGTCTCTGTACATCACCCAATCGGCGGCCGAGGCGATTATTGCGATGAACCTGAGCCCGGTCATGCTGATGATTTTAATCAACATCTTTTTGCTGATCGCCGGATTTTTCTTGCCGCCCGTTTCGGTTATCGTGATGGCGATTCCCATCTTGCTGCCGATTATTGACGCCGCCGGGTTTAACCGTATCTGGTTCGGTGTGTTGATGACGCTCAATATGGAGATCGGGCTGATTACGCCGCCGGTCGGCCTCAACCTGTACGTCTTAAAAGGGATTGCGCCCGACCTCTCGTTCGGCGCGATCGTCCGGGGGTCGTATCCGTTCATGCTGCTACTGATTTTGGGAATGGCGCTGCTCTACTTGTTTCCAAGCTTGGCGACTTGGCTACCCACTACGCTGATGGGCTGAGATGAAGGTGGATTTCAGCACCTTTGGGCGTATTGCGCGGGACGTTCTGGGCTCGAGCCGCGACTACCTGACGCGGTTTAGAGACAGTTCGGGCGAGGCTGAAGATGAATTGACGGCGCTTCTCTCCACCCGCGGCGAGGTGGCGGGTATCGTCCTCGCGCAGGACATCTTGCAACGGTATCAAGCTCTGGACGACGCCGAAAAAAAACGCTTTTTACACCACTTAGCTGAAGATTTTGCGGCGGACGCCGCTGAGATTATCAGCGCGTCGCAGCGTTACCTGAAAGAACCTTCGGCGCGGCACTACGAAACGCTGATGAAAACGAGCGAACCGCCTCGCCAAGAGGTGTTGCGGCGGCTTAATACTGCGCCGGGCGGGACGCTGGCATTGGTGCGGATGCGTGAAGACCTGCTCCGTTACCTGCGTGAAGCGAAGAGCGAGACCTTGGCGGCGCTCGATCTCGACTTTAATCACCTCTTCTCGAGCTGGTTTAATCGCGGCTTTTTGGGTGTCGAACGCATTGATTGGAATAGTCCAGCCGAGCTCTTAGAACGCATCATCCGCTACGAAGCCGTTCACGACATCGCCGACTGGGAAGATTTGCGGGGCCGGGTCAACGCGCCCGACCGTGCCTGCTATGCTTTTTTTCACCCGGTTTTAGGGGAAGAGCCGCTGATCTTCGTCGAGGTGGCCCTGACCAAAACCGTACCGAACAGTGTCCAGGCGCTCCTCGCCACTGACCGTGATATCATCCGGCCGCACGAGGCGAAAACGGCGGTGTTTTACTCGATTTCAAACTGTCAGCCCGGTCTTAAAGGCATCTCGTTTGGCGCATTTTTGATCAAACAAGTTCTTCAAGAGCTGAGCCAAACCTATCCGAACCTAACGACTTGGGTGACGCTCTCGCCGGTACCCGGGTTTACGCGCTGGCTGGCGAAGGGTGACGCTGGTGACGCCGACGAGGGCGCTGAAGCAGATGCGGCAGCGAAAGTGACTGAGTTGCAGGGAGATTTAGAAGGTGTTTTGGCAACTCCGTTGAGAGAACGCAGCGAGCAGCTAGCGCCTTATGACCGTGACCTCGAGACCTTGGCGCTTCGCTACTTTACCCAGGCCAAACGCGCTTCGGGTGTCCCGGCGGTTGACCCGGTGGCCCGCTTTCACCTAAATAATGGAGCCAGGCTGCTCCATATCCATCCTCGAGCCGACCTCTCAGCCAAAGGGCTTAAAGAAAGCCTCGGCCTGATGGTCAACTATCAGTACGAACCCAAAAAGATGCTCGAGCACCACGAAGCTTACGCGACCAAACAGCAGGTCGTGCTGGCAAGGGAGCTGGCCAAACGGCTTTAGCAGCGTTTAGGACGGCTGAACCCGTCTCTCGCTAAGCGTACAGTCACCACTACAATTCCAAACGGTAGGTACCGCTATGAAACCTCTTGAAAATTTGCGCGTTTTAGACCTCTCCCGTATTTTGAGCGGTCCTTACTGCACGATGGTCTTAGCCGACTTCGGCGCAGATGTAGTCAAGATCGAGCGCCCCGGTAGTGGCGACGATACCCGGAGCTGGGTGCCGCCATTTATCGGCGACGAATCGGCCTACTTTTTGTCGGTCAACCGCAACAAACGCAGCCTCACTTTGGACCTCAAAACGCCTGCAGGTAAAGAGGTCCTCTTGCGGCTAGCTAAGTGGGCGGACGTGGTTGTCGAAAACTTCCGCCCCGGTACCGCTGAAAAGCTCGGCATCGGTTACGACACGCTTAAAGAACTTAATCCCCGCCTGATTTACTGCGCGATTTCCGGGTTTGGGCAGACCGGCCCCTACCGCGATAAACCGGGGTACGACGCGGTGGGGCAGGCGATGGGCGGACTGATGAGCGTAACCGGCTACCCGGAGCTGCCGCCGGTTCGGTTTGGCGTCGCAATTGCCGACCTCGGCGCGGCGATGTGGAGTTTGGTGGGGATTTTAAGTGCGCTACACGTACGTGAACAGACCGGGCGCGGTCAATACATTGATACCTCGCTTTTTGAAGGGCAGGTGTCATGGCTGACTTACGTCGCCGGAAACTACTTTGCAACTGGAAAAAACCCTGAGCGGCACGGTTCGGCGCACCCCAACATCGTGCCGTACCAGGCGTTTGAAACGAGCGACGGCGCTGTCATGATCGCGATCGGTAACGACGGTTTGTGGAGGAAGTTTGTCGTGGCGATAGGGCGGCCTGCGCTGGGAGACGATCCCAAATACATGACGAACGAGACCAGGGCCGCGCACCGGGATGAACTGATCGGCGTCTTGAGTGACGTATTTAAGGCGCAGACGACAGACGAATGGATCGAGCAACTCGGTCAGCGTGGTGTGCCGGTGTCGCCGATTCAAAGTGTTGCCGATGTGGTTGAAGACCCGCACGCCGCCGCCAGGGACATGTTTGTCAAATTGCAGCACCCGACGGTCGGGGAAATGACCGTCACGGGGATTCCCGTCAAACTTTCCGAAACGCCCGGTGAGGTTAAAACGCCGCCCCCAACCTTGGGTCAGCACAGCGAAGAGGTGCTGCTCGAGCTGGGCTACTCACCTGAAGACATCGCGGCGTTGCAAAAAAATAGCGTTGTTTAGATGGAGTGCTATTCTGCTGGCTCACGGCTGGGTTGCTTGCTTGAAGGGACAATTTGACAGGTGGCCTCGAGCAGGATGATAACGGGACTCGAGCTGGCTTATTTGGCACTGTGTTCCCCCTCAATACTTGCTCGGTGGGTCGTAGCGGCGGTGAATCGTCTGCGCCAGCGTGTAATAATCCAAGAGCTTTTCGGTAGACGCCCGCCAGCTCCAGCGTTCCATCTCGAGTCGTGAGCGTTCCCCGAACCTCTGCCTCAGCTCTGCGTCAAAGAGCAGCGTGCCGAGTTTGTCAGTCAAATCGCCGAGGTCACCTGGGGTAAACATCAGGCCGTTCTCTCCCTCGCTGATCACATCGGGGATGCCGCCAGCTCTAGCCCCAACTACTGGAACACCCGAGGCCATCGCCTCCATCGCCACAAATCCGAGCGTTTCGGTGTCCGAGGGAAAGGCAAACACGTCGGCTGACGCGTAGGCTTGCGCCAACTCGTCGCCGCTCATATAGCCGGTAAACACGGTCGGCGTGTCGGCGAACTGTTCGCGTAACGCTTTTTCAGCTGGGCCGGAACCCACAAACGCCAGCCGTACCTCGGAAAGCTGGGTGACGGGCGCGTAAAGCCAGTCGAGCCGTTTTTCAAATGAAAGCCGCCCGACGTAGACCATCAGCGGTTTGTCCGGCTCACCGTCTGAGAGGCGCAGCCGCATGTCGCCGGAGTTGTTGCCGGGGGTGTAGCGCACCGTATCTACCGCTTTCGGCCAGAGCCGCACCCGGTTGATACCGAGCCCCCGCGCCGAATTGACCATCGGTTGACTCGTGCAGAGGTTGACGTGCGCTTGGTTGTGAACATCCCGAATCCAGGTGTGCGACAACGGTTTGAGAAAGCCTAAGTTGAGGTGCTCGACGTAGTGCGGCAGGTCGGTGTGAAAGCTCGCTAAAAGGGGCAGGTTGCGCTGTTTGGCAATGGCGGTGCCCCACATGCCTAAAACGACCGGGTTGATGACATGCACGATATCGGGTTTGAAGCGGTCCAACTCGCGGCCCAAACGGGGGCGGGGGAGACCTAAAAAAAGTTCGGGATACCACGGGTAAAATGACACCGCCGGAACCTTGATGATGGGAAACCCTTGAAAGCTCTCGGGCGGGTTTTGCGGCGCGAAGATGATGGCTTCGTGACCGAGGCTTTGGAGCTGTTCCAAAGTCCGCAGCATCCGGGTAACGATGCCGTCAATTTTGGGTAGAAAGGTTTCGGTAAAGTAGGCGATACGCACGGCTATGATAGACCTATGATGCGTTGTCGGTACCTGGGCCGGTCAAAACGGAACGAGTCGGACCTAGTTGTTCTAAAAGCGTTATGAATAGATGCGCCATAGTCAGTATGGGCTACCCAGCTTTCAAACTTACCCGCAAGGTGCGGCACGACGTTTCTTGTCCGCTCCTTGATAGGCCGTGAACCGTCCGGTAAATTGGCTACCCTCACACGCACAAGGGGTGAATGGTAGCCAGCTTGAACGTTCAAAAGGTTGTACACAACTCGGCCCCTACTCAGGTGGTGGGCTCGAGCTTCTCCGTACCCACGCTGCTTTTAGGAACGCCAGCTTTGGGTATCCCCGCATGTTGTGCTTTGGTCCATAGAGACATTGCCGGAATCTTGCTCAGGTCGGCCCTGTTTGCGTACTTTTTGGCAATTTCAGTAACTTCTAACAGCAACCCTTCGGAAAGCGTCGTCGGGTTTAGGCCCATATCTAAAAACAGGTCGTTTTTGACGTGCAGTTCGTTTTCCGGCGACTCTTTGCGGGGGTTCGGGACGTAGGCTACGTCGTCACCCGTAAGCTTGGCGACGAGCTGCGCTAAGTCGCGCACCTTGTGTGTTTCGGTCATCTGGTTCAAGATACGGACGCGCTCACCCACAGCCGGGGGATGGGTCAGCGCCAGCTCGACGCAGCGCACGGTGTCCTGAATATGGATAAACGCCCGCGTCTGCCCGCCGGTGCCGTGAACGGTCAGCGGATACCCGACCGCTGCTTGCATCAAAAAGCGGTTCAGAACGGTACCGTAATCGCCGTCATAATCGAAGCGGTTGATGAGGCGTTCGTCGCGGGCCGTCTCTTTCGTATTCGTCCCCCAGACGATGCCCTGGTGCAGGTCGGTCACGCGAACACCGTCATTTTTGTTGTAAAACGCGAACAACAGCTGGTCTTGTGTTTTAGTCATGTGATAGATGCTGCCGGGGTTCGTCGGGTAGAGAATCTGCTGCTGCACCCGTTCGCCGGTCTCGGTAACGACCTCGACGTCTAAGTAGCCCTCCGGAATCTTCATCCCGGCGGTGCCGTAACCGTACACGCCCATCGTGCCTAAGTGCGCGATATGAACGTCTTGACCCGACTCGACCACGGCGCAAAGCACATTATTGGTCGCGCTGACGTTGTTGTCTACGGTGTAGCGTTTATGCCGTGGCGACTTCATCGAATAGGGGGCAGCCCGTTGTTCGGCAAAGTGAACGATGGCGTCGGGGCGTTCAGCCTCTAAAATCCCCAAAAACCGCTCGTATTCGGTCGCCAGGTTGAGGTTGTAAAACCCCAGCTCGTTGCCTGAAACCTCTTTCCAGGCTGCAATACGCTGGTCTATCGGCGCAACCGGGGTCAGCGAAGTTGCGCCGAGTTCGTTGTCAATGTTGCGCCGTGACAAGTTATCTATGATGACCACTTCATGACCGAGGTTCGACAGGTGCAGCGAGGTCGGCCAGCCGCAAAAGCCGTCGCCGCCCAAAATAAAAACTTTCATCGTGCCTCCGTAGGCGTGGGGCAGGCTTGCCCCAACAAAGTACCTGTCAGTCTAGCACTTCGTATGTACGGTTAAACAGGCTGAGTAAACGACAAGAATAGAGCTACAAAAAGCAGACCTTAGGTCTGCTCGAGCCTCTTTGCCAGCTTGCCCGGCTTTTGCTCTCTAACTGCTGCGCCGAATACACGAAAGACACTTTTCACAGGCTGCAGATGCTTGAATGCCGTTTTTTGTAGCTCGGCTGTGATCTTATTGGCTGTAGTCTCAGATATTACCAACGCCCTTAGCTGATAAGGTCAACAAAACCCAAAGCTCAAAGGATACTGCCGCCTCCGCGCACCTTACGGAGCCACTCGCGCCACTGCCGTTTGACGAATCTGCGGCGGTAACTTTGCGCCCCCGCCTTCCACTCGCCGGATTTAACGGTTGCCCAGATCACCACAGCTGCGATAAAAAACGGGTGCAGCACGGCCCAGGTCACGGTGTTAAGGCCGCCCAAGTCGCGCCGCCCCATCAATCTTTCGCCTAAGTGCATCCCGTAAACCTCAACGATGAGTTTCGCACCCCAGAGCCCGAACACCCACGGCATCAGCGCAGGGTCAAAAAAGGCCAGCACCACGCCGAGGCTCAGCACGACGCTCTGCGCCCCTAAAACTGAAATGGCGGCAAAAAAGGCCGGATGGTAGTGCATGATGTGAAAGTAGCGGCTGACCCAGCGGCGGCGCTGATTTAAGAGCGCGTAAACGCCCGGCATCGGTTGGGTATAGACGCGGATATCGGGGGTATTGGCAAAGACGATGCGGCCTTGTTGCAAGCGGCCCATTCGCTGCGTCAAGAGGTCTTCGTCACCCGAAGGGGCACGGCCCGACGCGCCGAAACCGCCGATCTGCAAAAACGCGCTGCGGCGGTAACCCTGATTGTTGGCGGAGGAGGCGAACTTCCAACCGAAGTGCGTCAAGGCCATCGAGGTCATCATTAAGGATAACCAATCGGTTGATTCAAACCGCTGCACGGCGCTCGAGCCGTCATTCGGGCGCGTGCTTTCGACGTAGCCCACGACCATCGCCACGTCCGGCGCGAAGTGTGAGACCATCCCCGACACCCACGTCTCCGGGTACTGACAGTCGGCGTCCGAGGTTAAGATAAGCTCGCCGGTTGACGCCTGAATCCCGGTATTGACCGCGTTGACCTTGGGTGATAAGCGGCGGCTCGGTAGGTGAACGTTGACGAGGCGGAAGCGCGGGTCTTGCGCCACAAAGCGTTCGATGATGGCTTCGGTCGCGTCGGTTGAGCGGTCGTTGACGATCACGAACTCGAGCCCCCCCGTATAAACCTGCCGGGAAAGCGAGGCGAGCGTCGCAGCTAATTTGTCCTCTTCGTTATGCGCGGGGATAATCACGCTGACGCTCGGCGTTGCAGCGTTTTGGGGGCGGTCGTTATGTCTGAGCAGGCCGACAATGACCATCAGCATCAGACCGATATAGGGTAACACGAGCGCGTAGAGTAAAATTAAAAGTAACGTCATAAGTTAAAACCTGAGGCTTGCACGCCCGAGTCTAGCATAGGGGCCTCTCAGCCGAAAGCGCCCTAAGCACCCACTTATTCAAGAGTACCGCAAGGGTCGTGTCGCTACAGAGGTTACGCGGGTTGGGCCGAGCGGGTTAATCAGCTGAGCGTCGGACAACTCGCCGAGCCGACCTGCTGAGTTCGTTTGAGCCGTAGCCATACAAATTTTCAGCTACGCAGCTCACCTCATATTTTTATTTTCAAAAGGATTTGCTCCAAGCCGTGACCCAAAACCTAATAGACCATAATAATAAAGATCCATAGACTATAAGAAATAGACCATAAGAATATGTGCGCTGTCGGCGCTCAGACAATACAAGTTGACAACACAAGCTCTACGCGACTGCTCGGTGGCGCAGCTGAGCGGTACGCTGTAGACGTGAAGCTGCCGGACGCACTCGCTAAGCACCGCTCGTATCACGGCTGGTTGGGAGCACAAGCGGGGTATCGCGGGCAGATTGAGTTTTTTAGCTACGTGCCGGGGCGAGTCGGCGGTGAGCGAGCTTTACCCCCGGCGCGTTACCGCGCCCTGTTGGCGCAGCTCGAGATTACACCCTACAAACATCAGGCTGAGGCGCTCGCCTACAGCGCAGCGGGGAAAAATGTTGTCGTAGCAACGCCGACGGCTTCGGGCAAATCGCTTAGTTATCAGGTACCGACGCTCGAGGTCCTGGCACGCGGTGCTCACGCGCTCTACTTGTTTCCGACCAAGGCGCTCGCGTTCGACCAATTAGAAAAGCTCACCCAGCTTGCTGAGAAGTTAAAGCTCGGCGGTTTTGTCTCAACGTTCGACGGCGATACACCCACGCAGCACCGCCAAGCGGTTCGTGAGCACGCACGCTGCATCCTGACGAACCCGGATATGCTCCACTACGGTATTTTGCCGCAACACGCGCGGTGGGCACGGTTTTTGGGCTGCTTAGAACTCATCGTCTTAGATGAACTGCACGCCTACCGCGGCGTCATGGGGACGCACGTCGCCAATATCGTACAGCGCCTGTTACGGTTGGCGCGCTCCTACGGGGCGACGCCGCAAGTCGTTGCGGCGAGCGCAACCATCGGGAATCCGGCCGAGCACGCGCACAACCTCACCGGGCTTAAGTTTGAAGCGGTAACCCAAGACGAAAGCCCCAGGGCTGAACGTGAACTGCTCTTCTGGCGGCCCCCGGATTTGCCCGGTCAAGCAGGGGTGGACGGGCGTCGCCGCAGCACCCACGCCGAAGCTGCCGACCTCGCAGCGCTGTTTGTCAAAACCGGGCTTAAGAGTATCTTTTTTTGTAACTCGCGCAAGTCTGCCGAGCTGCTCCGCCGTTACGCCGCCGAAGTGTTGACCGACGCTGAAAAGGCGCGGTTGTCGAGCTACCGGGCAGGGTACAGCAGCGAGGACCGCCGCATGATCGAGTCGGCGTTTAAGGCGGGACGGCTTTCGGTCTTGACGGCGACGAGTGCGCTCGAGCTGGGCGTGGACATCGGCGGGGTAGACGCGGTGGTGTTGGTCGGCTATCCAGGGTCGTTGACGGCGTTTTGGCAACGCGCCGGGCGTGCGGGCAGAGGCAGTACACGGGCTTTAACGCTCCTCATTCCGGGCGGTGATCCGCTTGACGAGTACTACCTCACGCATCCCGAAGCCGTCACCGAGGGCCGCGTCGAGCACGCGGTAGCCGACGCCTTGAATACCGAACTGCACCCAAAACACCTGGCGTGTGCGGCGGTTGAGAGGCCGCTCGAGCCTTATGAGCCGCTCGTCGGCGGGGTAGATTTGGCGTCATTAGCCGGGTTTAAGGAATACCGGGGCCGCTGGGTTTACCGGGGCCGTTATCCGCACCGCACGCTCAGTGTGCGCGGGACGGGTGTGGGGCGTATCAAGCTGCGGGACAATCTAGGTCGCAATTTAGGCGAGGCCGATTGGGTCAGCGCCCTCCGCGAGCTGCATCCGGGCGCAGTCTACTTGCATCAGGGCGAGAACTACCTCGTGCGTAACCTGGACTTGGAAAAAGGCGAAGCCTACTTACTGCCGCACTTAGAAGACACCTATACGCAGGCGCGTTCTGAAACCGAAGTGACCGTGTTGGCTGAGTCCGAACGTTTTGGCCGCGTCCATACGGGCCGCGTCGAGGTCACGACGAGTTTTACCTCGTATGTCCGTAAACGCCTCTACCGCGAGACTATCTTAGACGAGCGCCCTTTAGACCTACCCGACGCGAGTTTTCTCACGCAGGCGCTCTGGTTTGAGGTGACTGATGTTGCCGGGGCGGTGCCGCCAAGTTTGTTGCCGAGCGCCATACACGCGCTCGAGCACACCCTCATCGGCCTTTTACCCGCCTTTGTCCTGTGCGAACGTGCCGATGTCGGCGGCGTCTCGTATCCGGCGTACCCGGCTAGCGGCGCACCGACTATCTTTATTTACGACGGCTACCCCGGCGGGGTAGGCTACGCTAGAGAAGGCGCGACAAGGTTTACCGAGTGGCTGAGGGCGGCGGGTGAGCTGCTCACCCGGTGCCCGTGTCAAAACGGGTGCCCGCGCTGCGTGTTATCACCTAAGTGTGGCAACGGTAACCAGCTGCTGGATAAAACCGCAGCAAAAGTGCTGAGCCTTAGTTTGCTTGCTACACTTTCTGCTACGCCGTTAATCCTAAAGGCGTAGTTCTTTTTCTAAAACAACAACCAGTTTTTCTCAGATCAGGCCATGTACCTAAAAGCACCGTCCAGAACAGCTTTCACGCCTTATAGGTATTGTCCTTTCGAACATTGACGCAAACTCCATGAGCGACTAATGTGAAGCATGTCACTCGGACTTCTCTCACTTCTAACCGCTCTGGTGATATTTAACGTTTTTTTGTTTTGTGGAGGAGGCAGTTTTCCGCTGTTGGCTGAGCTAGATGAGCAAGACTAAGGCAGCGACGGAGAACTGCCAGCTATGCGCTGGGTAGCCTGTATTCGCTCGGCTAAACGCTCCAAAAATGTTGAATCCCAACCGCTCTCAACAGTGTTTTAGTTGTCTCACTTGGTCGCAACACTGCCTACTTACTTTATTTGCAACGTCAACCGTCACCTTTAATCTCAACTCTGACATTTGTGAAGTCGGCCAGCTTGGTGTCTACCGCCGTTGGCCCCCTCGAGAGGATACAGCATGAAAACCCTTTATCTAAGTCACGCCGCCGCTCTGGGGGGAGCTGAGCTGTACTTACTCGACTATCTAACCTACTGCCAACGCCATCATCAGGGCCAGGGCAGTAAAACGCTGCTCTTCGCCGAAGGTGAGTTTGCGCAGAGCTTACGTGGTGTAGGCGCTGAGGTTGAGGTGATGGCCGCGCCAAAAAAGTTGCTCGGTGTGACCAGGGAGGCCAAAGGCTACCAAAGCCTCGGCGCCGCGTCTGAACTTTTGGGGCTGGCCCGCCGAGTCGCGCGCACGGCTGCTGATTACGACGTCATCTTTGCCAACTCGCAAAAGGCGTTTATGGTCGGTGCGCTCGCGGCCCTTACCTCGCGTAAACCGCTCGTCTGGTGTTTACACGACATCTTGAGTGCCGGGCACTTCAGCGCGGCCAACCGCAAACTTGTGATTACGCTCGCTAATCTGACGGGGGCGCTCGTCGTCGCCAACTCGCAAGCCACGGCGGACGCGTTTGTCAAGGCCGGTGGCCGAGCGGCGAAGGTCAGAGTCGTTTATAACGGTATTGACGTTGACGCCTACTGTAAGTCTGACGCTGCGACCAACCTCGCAACCGCCGACCTGCGCCGCGACCTTGGGATCGGCGACGCGCCGGTCGTCGGCGTGTTTAGCCGGTTGTCTGAGTGGAAAGGTCAGCACGTGCTACTAGAGGCGCTCACTGAGCTGCCGGGTGTTCACGCTGTCCTCGTTGGTGACGCGCTCTTTGGTGAAGATGCTTACGCCGAGCGCCTACGTGAACAGACGCAGCGTTTGGGGCTCGGCGGCCGCGTTCACTTTTTGGGGTTTAGACGTGATATTCCCGAGCTGATGCAGTGTGTTGATATTGTGGCGCACACCTCAGTGACGGCTGAACCGTTTGGCCGGGTGGTAGTTGAGGGCATGCTTTCGGAAAAACCGGTGATTGCGACGTGCGCAGGCGCGATTCCTGAAATTATCAGCGACGGGGAAACCGGCCTGATGGTTGAACCCGGCGACGCCAACGCCTTAGCCGCCGCCATCAGCACAACCTTAGCGGAGCCTGAAAGGGCGGTGACTCTGGGAACGGCGGCGCGGCGAGCGGTGCAGGGGCGGTTCTCACTCGAGGCTCTCTCGGGAGGTCTTGAACGCTGTTTTGCTGAACTGAGCGTGTCAGCTGCACCGACCTCGGGCTCGCCGGAAAAGGCGCTCGACGACTACGAACCTCAGCTTGCTTAAACAACTCCGTGCCGGATGTGGCGGCTGGTTTAGCTGGTATTCCGGGTGCTGCAGAGTTGGCTATCCTAGTATTACAGCCGCAGTTAGCAGGAGTAAGTTGAGCTGTAACTTTCTCCCACGCCACACCACCTAAGCTTAAAACCTGGGCAGTTGAATCTCAGGGGGATACATTTCCCGAGGCTTGCCTCGAAACTAGGAACGTATCAAGGTAAGCGTAGCTTACGAGATTTTCCTAAATACCCCGTCCGCTTGCGGCGGGGATTTTTATTAAAGAAACGATTTCCGCAGCGTCCGTAAGGCGTATATCACGAAGAACGAGCGTGGCTCGGCTTACGCCTTTTTAGCTGGTATTTTTGCGTCCCGAGAACTTCTTACTTGCTGCTACACACAGATGATAGCCTCAATACTATGCGAGGAACCCACGCGTCTCTGCCCGACCCCCGTAACGAAACCGTCCAAGTGTACATCAACGGCGAGTTCTTTCCCCGTACCGAAGCCAAAATCTCTGTCTTCGACAGTGGCTTTTTAGTCGGTGACGGCGTTTGGGAGGGTATCCGGCTGGACAAAGGCAAGTTTGCCTTTTTAGACCGGCATCTGACCCGACTTTTTGAAGGGGCAAAGGCGATTAGCCTGGACATTGGTAAGACCAAAGAAGAGCTGGCTGACGCACTCTACGCAACAGTTCGGCAAAACGACATGCAAAGTAATGTTCACGTCCGGCTGATGGTTACGCGCGGTACCAAAAAAACACCGTCGCAAGACCCGCGGTTAGTGGTGGGTGGCCCCAACATCGTGATTATCGCCGAGCATAAACGCGCCGACCCGGATGTGACGAGGGCGGGGGTGCGGCTTTTTACGGCAACCGTGCGCCGTCCGCCACCCGACACGCTAGACCAAAAGCTCAACTGCCACAGTAAACTGCACGAGGTCGTGGCGCTCGTGCAGGCACTTCACGCGGGCGCGGACGAGGCGCTGATGTTAGACTCCGAGGGGTTTGTGGCGACCTGTAATGCGACGAACTTTTTTATCGTCCGGCAGGGTGAAGTTTGGACGTCAACCGGGCAGTACTGCCTGAACGGGATTACGCGGCGGCTGGTCTTAGAGCTTTGCCACGCGAACGGTATTCCGGCGTTTGAAAAACCCTTCTCCCTCACCGAGGTGTACAGCGCCGACGAAGCGTTTGTCACCGGCACCTTTGGCAGTCTGACGCCGGTCGTCTCGGTAGATGGGCGCGACCTCGGGGCAAATCTGAGGGGGGGCTTCGGCCCGGTTACGGCGCGGCTCAGTAGCCTTTACCAAGAAGCGGTTGCCGAGGCGACACTGTGACCAAAACTGTGACGAAACGTATTTCAATCTGGTCGGGGCCGCGCAACGTCTCGACCGCGCTGATGTACAGCTTTCGTTCACGCGCCGATACGCCGGTCGTTGTAGACGAACCGCTCTATGGGCACTATCTCAAACGAACTGACGCGCCGCATCCGGGCAAGGCTGAAGTCTTAGAGGCGGTGGATACAGACGGTGAGCGGGTCGTCTGTAAGGTTTTGTTAGGTCGCTATGACGCTGGCACTGTGATGTTTAAGAACATGGCGCACCATCTGCCGGGTCTGAATCCCGCCTTTTTAGACGAACTGGATAACGTGCTGCTAGTACGTGACCCCGCTGAGATGCTCCCGTCTTTGGCCCAAGAACTTCCCGATCCGACGCTCCGCGATACCGGTTTGCAAGAACAGGTTTGGCTGCTCGAAAAGATTCAAATGTCGGGTAAAGTGCCCGTTGTGATCGAAGCCAGGAGGCTGCTCCAAAATCCTGAAGGGATATTGCGTGCGCTTTGCAGCGCGTTAGCGTTGCCCTTTGACCCGGCGATGCTTTCGTGGCCCGAAGGCCCCAAACCTGAAGACGGGGTGTGGGCAAAATATTGGTATAAAAACGTTCACGCCTCGAGCACCTTTGCCCCGTATACGCCCAAAACTGCACCGTTTCCCGAGCATCTAAAGCCGCTGCTCGAGGTTTGCGCGCCGCTTTACGACCAGCTGCGGCGTTGCGCGCTCTAGCACTAAGCTATCCCACAGCGTTTGGGAACATTTAGGCTTTTTGCTTACCAACGTTGTGAGTATTCGCATCTCAGACGGTATAATTTCAGAATAATGTCAGGTGTAAAAGATGAAACTTGGAAATCCACTGAACTTTGGCGCTTTATAGAAAATTCCCAAGATAGTGAAGCAGAATCCGTCCGCACTTTGCTCGAGAGTGTGATGCCTAGTGTTGAAACTGTTTTGTCTAAAGGTGGTACTTCATCTACAGACTTCACGCTTCACGATGAGGGTCACGCTTTTAGGGTAGCACAGACCATGACAAAAATCGTTCCTCACGATGTTTTGTCCAAGCTTTCTATCTATGAGTTGATGTTGCTGTTACTCTCAGCATATTTGCACGATATAGGTATGACACCTGAGAGAAAAAAAGTCCATGAACATTATGCTTATTTGCTTACAGGTGATGCTAGAGGTTTAGACGCCCAAGCGCGAGCTGAATTTCAAAGCTGGTTAGATCACCAAGGCTCGAGTATAGAGCCACCTTTAGCGCGTGGAGCCCCCTCTCGTGAGCAGCTAGAGCAAGTAGAACTATTGACGACTCATTACTGTCGTTTCAAACACAACGATTGGAGTGAAGGTTGGGTTCGGCAACACTTATCTAAGAACCGTATTGCTGGTTACTCCCATTGGTTAGAAGACCTTATTCTTCTGTGCCGAAGTCACCATGAGACGTACAAAGACCTTGTAGGTAGCAAATTTAAGCCTCGAAAAGTAGGGCAACCGTTCAGAATCGTCCATTTAAGATATCTAGCGTGTGTACTCCGCATCTCAGATGTTCTCGAGTTTGACCCGAAGCGTACACCAGATGTTATATTCCGACATCGTAGTGTCTCGGAAGGCAGTCAGATATTTTGGCATAAAGACCACGAGATTTCCTCTGAATTTAGCTCGGAAGAGATAAAGGTCTTTGCACGTCCGTCAAATGCGTATGTACACAAAGCACTCGAAGAAACTGTAGAACAAATAGACACTGAGCTTCGCATCTGCCGAAAAATAGCTGATGAATTGCACTTTTCGAAAATACCTCAGCTACAGGAGGATTCACCGCACCGCTGGGACTTACCTGCATCATCTAATGCTTCAGTTGAACCTTCAGAAAACACTTATGAGTACATAAACGGAGCGTTTCGCCCGAACACAGAGCGTTTGCTCAAACTTCTTTCGGGTGTCGAACTATACAAAGACCCGTTGGCGGCAGTTCGAGAGCTGTTACAAAATGCTTTCGATTCCGTCAGGGAACGCATAGCGTATCAGCGTCTTGAAAAGTCTAATCCGGCAGACCCTAATCTCGAGAAGTCTTTAGGGTCACTGCATGAAGTACATCTGAGATTCGAAGTTGGTGAAGACAACAGCACCTTCAAACTTATTTGTGGGGATGAAGGTATGGGAATGACTAAAACTATCATCAGCGACAGCTTCTTAGTCAGTGGTACTTCCAAAAGGCAAGATATTCTTGCTTTAGAACGCAAGTATAGGGAAGCAGGTGTCAACTTAGGACGAACCGGGCAGTTTGGAATAGGCGCTCTAAGCTATTTCATGCTGGCAGACAAATTGACGATACAAACGAAGCGCAGCCAAGAGGCTGGAGATAGCGAAGCGACAGGATGGGCCTTTGAAACGCGAGGCATTGAAGCATTTGGTGAACTGCGCACTACTAAGATGTCAAAAGTTGGGACACAACTTACGCTGCATTTGCGTAGTGACATTGTTGGAAACGAACCTTCAGCGTGGTTTTCTGCCTTAGAGAAATATATTAGAGAAACGCTATTGTATATTCCGTGTAGATTCACGCTGAGCAGTTCGTTGACAGATTGCGAGCCTGTGGTCTTTGAACCTGGCTGGTTCAAAGATACTAATAGTTTTGAGCCTCATGTTTTAGACGCTCTAAAGAATGTAGATTGGCGACACTACAGTCTAACCAGTAACGAAATGATTGACGTTCTGACGGTAGAGGCTCGTCAAGAACTACGTCAGATGCAGGAGCGCCAGGATGCAGCTTACAAGCAGGCCCGAGACTCCTTGAAATGGAAAGTTGTAGAGGGCACGTTTGGAAATAATCTAGGAAGATATAGGGTACAAATCCCGTACTTTGACCTTGCAAGCCATCTGTCGCTGGCATATCTCAAAATCAGACAAGAAGGTCAAACTGATTATATGGAATATGTAAAAGAACGTGATTTCATATATTTTCCCGACTGGCAAATGGATATTGGGTGGAAAGGGGTTTCTACATTATCCACAGGGCGTAACAATCGTTTTTATGAATTAGCGTTGCCTGTTAATAATTTCTTTTCGGCGATTGTAGAAGTAGATACATACTCATCAGACGTAGGACTACTTTCGGTTGACAGGAAGGGTATAGAACTTAGCCAAGCATTTAAGCTTGCGTTACGAGATTTATATAAAGACTTAGAAAACATGTATGACGAGCTGCTGCGTGAAAACATAAAGTCAAAATTCGCTCTGCTAAACCATATTCTTACAACAGGTTCCTTGCCCTCAGTTGATGATATGAAATGGATTAAAGGAATAAGGGACCCGAAACATCCAGAAAAGAGAATTGCTGCTTGGGACGGAGTTTCTCTACCAGTAGTTCACTACTCAAGAAGCATCAGGGGATGGGGCGACGAAGGTAACATTCTGAGCGATTTTGATGAAGAAAGGCTGTCGTGGCGTGGTTATGAAGTGTCAACCTTTCATAGCCTCTCGCGGTCTGGAAGAAGTGCAAACACTTGGCGAACGCCAGAAGCTGTGCCTGATCGCATAGTCGAATTTACTCACAAGAATACCTTATTTCTCGCAGTATTATGGACTAAACAGTCCATAGAAAACAGCGACTTGACGACCTTAATGAGTATAGGCCAGAAGTGTTTGTTTCCTATGGAATGGAAAAAGCTAGCTATCGTTCAGCTTGAAGACTCTGGTACAAGCAGTTTATCTTTTCTAAATGGCGACAACAATTTAGTGCAGATGTTTGACGAAAATCGGTATAGAGAACTTCGGCCTACACTATCAATAGCATTTGACCCACTGCTCTCAAAAGATACAATCCTTAAAGACAAGTTTTATTCGGCAACCTGGCTATTAGCATATCTTGCAAAATCAAGAGGACATGAAGAGTGGACATACAAGTCAATATGGGATGCTTTGCCCCAGCGTGACCCGCGCTTTCTTACGTCGCTGTGGGCAATGCTCGGACTTGACGAATCTACACCTATCTATGTCTGGCACGGAGAACAACAAGACGGTTACTTGCTCGAGATATCGCCCGGAGTTTGGAATGTTCATAAGGATATGGCGGCAATCAGGCAACATCTACCAGAACCATCTAACGAGTGGAAACTTCAGCAAACGTCATAAGCTCATTAACATCTTCAACCGGTTAGAGATTTTAGATCTCAAGTTTTTCTTTAACCAACTCCTGCGCCAACTGCGGATTGGCCTGCCCTCTCGTCTCGCGCATGAGTTGCCCGACAAAAAATCCTAGCAAGCCGGTTTTCCCGCCCCGGTAGGCGTCGGCTTTGTCGGGGTTTTGGCTGACGAGCGCGTCTACGAGGGGTTCTAGTGCGCCCCTATCTGAGACTTGCTCGAGCCCCCGCGCCGACACAATCTCCGGTGCGCTTTTGCCCGTTCTGACCATCTCGGCAAACACTTCTTTAGCGAGACGCGCACTGAGGGTACCGTCATCAACGAGCGCCACGAGTCCGGCGAGGTCTTCCGGTGAGACCTTAAACGCGCCGTCTAATTTGTGTTCGTGGGCTACGTCGCCGACAACCCAACTCGCCAGCTGTGGGCTCATATGGACGTTTGCGGCGTTTTTGAAATACTCACCGAGGGCACTGTCCCGAACGAGGACGGCGGCCTCCTCGGGGCTCGCGCCCTGCGCGGTAAAGCTGTTAAAGCGGTCCCGTTCATCAGGGGAGAACTCAGCTGTTACATCTCGAGGTGTTTCTTGCGGACGCTTTTCCTTTTTTTTAACTTGGCCTCTGGCCTCGAGCCTGCTTTGAGTGCCGGAATGTGCCTGCACGTCGTGCGTTTTCGCCCAGGCGTCTTTGAGGGTGATGGTGCGGTTGAAAACCAGTGCGTCAGGTTGGCTGTCTACCGAATCCTGAACGAAAAACCCGGTTCGTTCAAACTGATAGTGCGTCGTACTCGGGTCACCTTGGACGCTCGGCTCAACGAACCCACGCCGAACTGTGAGCGAGTCGGGGTTGAGCTTTTGGACGAATGGCACATCGTCATCTTCAGGATTAGGAACGCTAAAAAGCCGGTCATAAAGCCGAAACTCGGCGGGGACAGCTTCTTTAGCCGAGACCCAGTGAACGACGCCCTTAACGTCTTTGCGCGGCGTTTGGCCCAAGGTGTCAGACTCAAAAGTGCAGCGCAGTTCGGTTACAACACCCGCCTCGTCTCTAACGACCTCATCACAGCGAATCACATAGGCGTGCCGGAGCCGCACCTTGGCTCCCGGCGAGAGCCGCTTAAAGCCTCGTTCCGGCGTCTCTTGAAAATCGCTCTGTTCGAGATACAGTTCACGGCCAAAGGGCAGGAGCCTCGAGCCCTCATTAGGCACGTCGTGTGGCCAATAGGGGGCCTCGAGCATTTCGCTCTGACCTTCGGGATAATTCGTCAAGGTGACTTTGAGCGGTTCCAACACGGCCATCACACGCGGCGAAACCGGGCTCAGGTCGCTGCGGATGGCGTACTCTAGGAGCGCAATATCAACCGTGCGGTTGGTCCGTGAAATGCCGATCCGTCCGGCGAAGTCGCGGACGGCTTCAGGCCGCACACCGCGCCGCCGTAAACCCGTCAGGGTCGGCATCCGGGGGTCGTCCCACCCTGAGACCGCGCCGACATTAACGAGTTCGATCAGCCTGCGTTTGCTGACGACGGTGTACTCGAGGCTTCGCCGCCCAAATTCGTACTGATGCGGCCTCTGTCCTTCCCAAAGATTTTCCATGAGCCAGTCATACACCGCGCGGTTGTCGCTAAACTCCAAGGTGCAAAACGAGTGCGTTACCCCGTCGAGCGCGTCCGATGGGGCCTGCGCAAAGTCGTAACTCGGATAGATGTGCCACGCCTCGCCGGTCCGGTAGTGCGGCGCGTTGACGATGCGGTATAAGACCGGATCGCGAAGTTTCATATTCGGATTCGTCAGGTCAATTTTCGCCCGCAAGACGTGCGCCCCGTTGTCAAACTCACCGCTGCGCATCTTTTCTAACAACTCTAAGTTCTCCTCGACGCTTCGTTCACGGTACGGGCTCGGGGTGCCGGGTGTGGTCGCCGTCCCGCGCAGCGTCGCCATTTCCTCTTCAGGCACGCTGTCCACGTAAGCTTTGCCTGCCCGGATGAGCGTTTGGGCCATCTCGTAAAGCTCAGCGAAATAGTTTGAGGCGTAGCTGACCGCCCCCGCCCACTCCCAGCCGAGCCAGCGCATGTCGCGGATGAAGCCTTCGGCGTACTCGAGCCTCTCAGTCAGCGGGTTCGTGTCGTCCATCCGTAACCGCGTCAAGCCGCCGTAATCTTGGGCCAAACCGAAGTTGAGATAGCTGGCCACCGCGTGCCCGATGTGGGCGTAGCCGTTGGGTTCCGGCGGAAAGCGGGTGACGATCTGCACCCCTGTTTGCGCGGCCCGGTCCAAAATATCGGTTAAAAAGTTTTCCGAAACGAGCCGCTCCGGGTTCGCATCGGGGTTTACGGCGGTCATTTCCGGGTCGGGTGAAGCAGTCGGGGCCATAGGTGAGCCTATCACTCAGTTACGTGTGCGACAACTGAATGTCAAACGTTCGGCCGCAGTTTGTCAGGGTGTTCTGGTAGCTAAGGCTCTACCGCCGAGTCAAGGCCCAAGCAGTATCCGTGAGCGAAACTCCGCCTTACCCTGGACGCCTGTTCCAGCTTCAGACGTATGCTCGAATGTTGCGCCCGCTCCTGAGCCTTCGCCTGCCCCCGAGGTCACATAAAGCGTCCTCAGGTCAGTGCCCCCGAAGGTCAATGACGTGACATTTTTGGCGTCTAACGGTAACTCATCTAAGACACGCCCGTCCGCGTCATGGTGAACGACTTTCCCGCCGCTATGCCGCGCAGAGAAAAAGGTACCGTCAGCAGCGACCGTAAGACCGTCGGGGATGTCGGTTTCAGTGGGCGCTTCGTAGATCAGGTCACGCCCGGTCAGCTGCTGGGTCGTCTCATCGTAGTTAAAGCGGTAGATATGCTGCGCGGTCGAATCGGTCCAGTAAAACGTCCTTAGGTCGGGAGAAAAGCCTATCCCGTTGGCAACCTGGGTACCGTCCCAGAGCCGTTCCAACACGCCGTTTTGAAACACGCGGTAGACGCCGCCTGAGGTCTTGGTTGAGCCGATGGTTCCGGCCAGCACATCGCCGGTAGGGGTCGTGGTCACGTCATTAAACCGCGCCATGCCCTCTTCGTGCACCTCGAGCAGCGTTTCGGGTTGACCGCCGGGCTCGAGCCGCGCGATGTCCGACACCCGGAAAAGAAGCAGGCTGCCATCTTCTTGCAGGGTAAAGCCCCCGACTTTTTCCCCGTGATAGATCACGTCATGCCGGCCCGCTTGGTAACGGTGGAGAGTGCCGCCGTCAATGTCGGTCCAGTAGAGGCACCCTTCGCGGTCGTCCCAGAGCGGGTTTTCCCCGAGCGTACAGTGAGCCTGAACAAGGATTTTCATCAAGGACCTCGCTAACTTCGCCGAACCGTCGCTACTGCTTTTGGTAGGGCACATACTAGAGGCACGTAGCGAGTTGAGATAAGGCTTTGAGCTACAGTTTCTCAGAATAAGAATAGAGGACGAGTAAGTCCTCGAGCCCTGACACTGCAAACGTGGGCGGGCTCAGATGTTGAGGCCAAACACGCCCGTGCCGCAGCCAAACGGTCTGCATTCCCACCCTCTTTGCGCCCATGATATCTTTCTCCGGGTGATCGCCGACAAAGGTACAAGACGACGGTTCAGCGCCGAAACGCCGCACGGCTTCTAAAAATATCTCGGGTTCAGGTTTACGCATTCCGACTGCTTCTGAAATAAGGCTGAAGTCCACTAGACTATCTAACCCAGAGGCTCTTAACTTTTGTTTTTGTGCCAAGATTGTCCCGTTAGTGACGATGCCAAGTCCAGCACCTTGCAGACGCAACTGCCGCAGCACAGCCAGTGCGCCCGGTTGCGCCGTACAGGTCTCAAAAGCGTTTAACCTGAAGTCAGTTACCAACTCCGCTACCGACGCGTTCAGCTCAAACTCGCGGGTAAGCGTTTTATAGACCTCTACTTTAGACGCGTGGCCGTTTTGCTCGAGCTCCAGAAAACGCCGGGTATAGCTTTCCGCCAACGGCTTGCCCGCGCCGTACTTTTTATATTGTTCGGGTAAGAACGTCTCGAGGGAGGGCAGTCGGTCAACGAGCGTACCGTCGAGATCAAAAAGCCAAACGTCAGACCTAAACTCACACCCGGACTTAGCCATAGGTGACGATACAACCTTATTTGCTAAAGCTAAGCCGAACGAAACCTAAAAAAGCTCTCACCGCCCATATGTTAAACTCGTCCGCGTGGCGCAACCTGAACTCAAGCTTCCCAACGTCGAAACGCTCGCGCCGATTTTAGGTCAGCTCACGTTCGGTGCGCTCGCCGGTTTTGCGGCGGGGTACGCCCTTAAAAAAATCGGTAAGTTTGCAGCCATTACGCTTGGGCTCTTTTTTCTCGGTGTTCAGCTCTTGGCGTATTACGGCCTGGTGGAGATCAACTGGCTACAGATTCAAGAGGGCGTTGACCCGCTCCTCCGCCCCGAATCGTTGCAGGCGCTGTGGCGCTCGCTGGTTGACTTGCTGACGCTCAATCTGCCCTTTGCCGGTGCGTTCGTCCCCGGTTTGTTGCTCGGCTTGCAGCGCGGTTAAAGCGCAGTTTATAAGCTGCTTTTAGGCTAGAGTGCGGGAGTGCCCAAGTTAAAGTCAGTTCTGAGTTGCCCGTTTTTTATTAATCAGCACCGTAAACATTCTGAGTGAGGTACGCTCAAGCTACCTGATACAAATCCGCTTGACATTCGGCGGGTACCGTGCATATGATAAGCCTTAGTTAGCACTCGAGCAAAGCGAGTGCTAAAAAATTGCAGAGACGTTTTGAGGAGGAGTAGAGATGGCACTAAAACCACTGGGAGACCGAGTGATCGTCGAAGTTGTTGACGAGCCGCAAACCACGGCGAGCGGGATCGTTTTGCCCGACACCGCCAAAGAGAAAAGCCAACGCGGGAAAGTGATTGCCGTAGGACCGGGCAAGCTGCTCGACAACGGTGAACGTGCGGCGGTTGAAGTCAGTGAAGGCGACACCGTGATGTTCGCTAAATACGGCGGCACCGAGGTAACGCTAGACGGCCAAGACCTTATGATCTTGCAAGAACGCGACATTATCGCGGTTGTTGCGTAAAACAGCTGCGTAAAGGAGTTTTACTATGGCAAAAGACCTGATTTTCCAAGAAGAAGCGCGTAGAAGCCTCGAGCGCGGCGTCAACGCCGTTGCCAACGCCGTAAAAGTCACACTTGGGCCAAAAGGCCGGAACGTCGTTTTAGAGAAAAAGTTCGGCAGCCCGACCATCACCAAAGACGGTGTAACGGTTGCTAAAGACATCGAACTGCAAAAGCCGCTGGAGAACATCGGCGCAAAACTGCTGATCGAAATCGCCTCGAAAACGAACGACATCACCGGTGACGGTACCACCACCGCCACGGTTCTCGGTCAGGCCATCGTTAAAGAAGGCTTGCGTAACGTTGCTGCCGGTGCCAACCCGCTCGCGCTCAAGCGCGGGATTGACAAGGGCGTCGAAGCTGCCGTCGCCGAAATTCGCAATATGTCGAAGTCCGTCGAAGATACCAAAGCGGTCGCCGAAGTCGCGTCAATCTCCGCGAACGACAAAGAGATTGGTCAGCTGATCGCTGAAGCGATGGACAAAGTGGGCCGCGACGGTGTGATTACTGTTGAAGAGTCGCGCGGACTCGACACCGAACTCGACGTGGTTGAAGGGATGCAGTTTGACAAAGGCTACATCAGCCCATATTTCATCACCGACTCGGATTCGATGGAAGTCGTTCTCGAGGACGCTTACATCTTGATCAACGAGAAAAAGGTCTCGGCGCTAAAAGACCTTTTACCCGTTTTGGAGCAGATCGCTCAAACCGGTAAGCCGCTGCTGATCATCGCTGAAGACATCGAAGGCGAAGCCCTCGCGACCTTGGTTGTGAACAAACTGCGCGGCACGCTCAACATCGCCGCCGTCAAAGCCCCGGGCTTTGGTGACCGCCGCAAAGAGATGCTTAAAGACATCGCCGCCGTCACCGGTGGTACCGTCATCAGCGAAGAACTCGGCTACAAGCTCGAGAACACCCGCGCCGACATGTTAGGCCGCGCCAACCGCATCCGCATCTCGAAAGATGAAACCACCATCATCGAAGGTAAAGGCGAGCAGAGCGGCATCGAAGCCCGCGTCAAAGCGATTCGCGGCGAAATCGAGAACACCGACTCCGACTACGCCCGTGAAAAACTTCAAGAGCGTTTGGCGAAACTCGCCGGTGGCGTCGCGGTCATCCGCGTCGGCGCAGCGACCGAAACCGAACTCAAAGAGAAAAAGCACCGCTTTGAGGACGCGCTCTCAACCGCACGCTCCGCTGTCGAAGAAGGTATCGTCGCCGGTGGCGGTGTCACGCTGATTCACGCCGTCAGCGCCGTGTCCAAAATCGCGCAAGACCTCCAGGGTGACGAGCGTACCGGCGCGATGATCTTGATGCGCGCCCTCGAAGAGCCCGCTCGTCAGATTGCCGCGAACGCCGGCGCTGAAGGCAGCGTCATCGTCAACGCCATCAAAGGCAAAAACGACGGCCGCTACGGGTACAACGCCGAAACCGGCGAGTTTGTTGACGATATGATCGCTGCCGGCATCGTTGACCCGGCCAAGGTAACCCGTACGGCGCTACAAAATGCCGCGTCTATCGGCTCCTTGTTGCTGACGACCGAAGCCGTGATCGCCGACCATCCGGAAAAAGAAGACTCAGCTGCTGCGGCAGCGATGGCTGGTGCCGGTGGGGGCATGGGCGGCATGGGTGGCATGGGCGGGATGGACTTCTAAGTCCTGCTTACCCAGCAAATACCTACCAAACAGGCGGCCTTCGGGCCGTCTTTTTCGTTATGCTTTCATGGTGATTGAAGTGAAGCTCGAGACACCAACCCAACTCGCCGCTTACGAGGGTAGCCAACGGGTCGGCGCGGTCACCTTTACTCACAACAGGTTTCACTATCACCCCCGCATTTATACAGTGGCTTTTTCTAACTTTGCTACCAGTGTAGATGTTGCGGCGGTTGCGCACAAACTTTATGACTGTCTCGTTCAGGAATTACAACCGCACAGACCGCTGCTGTTGCGAACAGGTGTAGACGAAGGCGATCCTTTTTACGCTGCGCTTAGGGCGCTGGGATTTCGGGATTACAGACGAGTTTACAACCCAGTATTAGATGTTGCTGCGTTTGACCTCGAGCGTCTTAAAGAGGCCGAAACCACCTTTGCGGCGCTCGAGTATGAGCTCGTTCGGCTTTCAGATTTAACTTGGTCTGAGATTGAAACTGAGCTGTACACGCTTCATGTCGAGGTCTATAGGGACACCTCAACCGTCGTTCCTGCCACACCCGAACAGTTCAGTCAAAGTGAGTGGCTGGGAGCCACTGTCAAAGCTGACGCAGTGATTCCCGAAGCGTTTTTTATCGCCATAAGAGACGGTGAGTTCGTCGGCTTCGGTAACTTGTTTCGTGGCGACCCAGGTGAACTCGAGACCGGTACTTTCGGTACCAAACGCCGCTACCGGCATCATCACAAAGAAATTATGCTGGCCATCAAAGCGCGTGAAATTGCCTACGCCAAAACGCACGGTTATGAGACCATTCGGGCAGAAATTGACGCTGAAAACCCCTGGATACTGCAAATTTGTGCCGAACTGCCCTTCGTGCAGGGCAAAGATCACCTCAGCTTGGTCAGAGTTATGAACTGGACGGTGGCGCTGTAAAAGCCTTTTTACGCTGACTTCCGGCAGTTACGACACGACTTTACGCGCGACGAGTTCGTCGTCCTCGAGCTCTCCTGTCTCAACGAAACCCAAAGTTTGGTAAAGCTGTCTTGCCACGGTATTTGTAGGCGAGTACGACAGCGCAAACTTGTTGCTACCGGTTTGTTCACCCAGTACGTTTACCGCTTCAGTGACGGCTGCTTTGCCATATCCCCGCCGTTGCTGCGCCCGGTCAACAAAGACACCGCCGAGCCAACAGCTTTTACCGTCATCAATCCCCCACATCATAAAACCGACAACCCGCTCGCCCGCGTAAATCGCCAGTGGGTTCCAAGTTCCGCCGTGGCAGCAAAGTGCCAGATAAAAGCTTGGTTCAGCGACAAAAGTGCGCTGCTCCGGGGTGACCCCTAAGCTCACCACCGCCCGCCAATTGGTTTGATCTATAGGGCGTAAGGTAACCGGCAACCGGGCATCAGACATGTCAAAGCTGAGTATAGCAGTAGGTCTCAACTTCAAGTTGAGGGCTTTGCCGCTGTGCAGAGGGTTTGGACTAAAAGAGTTAGGCTGAGGCTCGAGCAGCTTTATGATGCGGTTCGGCTGACGCTAGTGCGCGGCCTAGCATCCGCTTTACCTAAGGCTTGGGTTCATTATGCCGCGGTACTTATGATGATACAGTGATTATGCAGTTGTGGGTGGTCAGCACCCCGTCCAGTGAGGTACTTATCGCTACTAAACATACTCAGCTTGATCCGGTAACTTCTGGCGTGGTTTTGACCGTGTGCGGCGCTACGGGTTCAGCCTTAGAGCTTTAGCCATGGGCCTTAACCTCGTCGGTCAAGCTTCTTTGTCAGGGACAGCCACAGCTTCCGAGTCGGCTGACTGTTGTGAAGAACACCGCCGTGAAAAATGTTGCTGTGAAAAGCACCGCGAAAAAGCTCGAGACCATCTGCAAAAGGTGCTCTCAGGCGTATTGTACGCGCTGGCAGAGGTAGCGTCCGGCGAAGCGGTCGGTGACTTGGAGCGCAGCGTCTGGCACCTGCAGATGGCGTGCAACTATCTCAAGCTGGCTGCCGGCGAAACCGGCACAGCAGAGGCCGACACCGTAGATACGGCGAGAGAGAGATTAACCGAGCGATTTTTCTGGCTCCAGGCGTCAATGGTTCGTCACCGCGGCGCTGGGGGTCACGCCCAAGCCTTGTTAGAGGGGCTCGAGGTTATGGCCGCCGTGTCCTCCTTGCTCCCCGCCGACGCGTCAGCTGCCGAGTCACCCGGCGAGCAAACGTACGATTAAGCTCTACTCCCAAAATGCCGCTATAATCTGGCGCTGAGCAACTGTCTCACTACCCGCGCGGGGTAGACTCGGAGTCATGACTACGATTGCAGTAACCGGCGGCAGCGGCAAACTAGGTCGCGCCTGTATCAAAGACCTGTTGGCTCACGGCTACACCGTTGTCAACCTCGACGCAAACGCGCCGCACCCGCAACTCTGCCACTTTACCCAAACCGATTTTGCCGACTTCGGTTCGACGATAGACGCGCTGGCCGGGTCGGACGACCGTTACCCGAAAGTAGACGCCGTGGTTCACCTCGCCGCGTACCCGGCTCCGGGTCTCGTGTCCAACGCCGCACTCTTTGCCAACAACACTTTAAGCACCTACAATGTCTTCGCCGCGTCGCGCATTTTAGGCATTACCAATGTCGTATGGGCTTCTTCGGAGACCCTTTTGGGCATTCCCTTTAACGACCCGCCCCCCTACATTCCTTTGGATGAAGATTACCCAGTACGCCCCGAATCGTCGTACTCGCTCTCCAAAGAACTCGGTGAGGTGATGGCGGAGCAGTTTTGCCGCTGGGAACCCGAGCTGAAGATTATCGGTTTACGCTTTTCCAACGTGATGGACCCGGAAGACTACGCCGAATTTCCGAGCTTCGACGCCGACGCGATGACGCGCAAATGGAACCTGTGGGCTTATATTGACGCCCGTGACGGTGCTCAAGCCATCCGTAAAGCGGTTGAACACGAAGGCAAAGGCGCGGACGTGTTTATCATCGCCAACGCCGACACCGTGATGACCCGGCCCAACGCCGAACTAATCCAAGAAGTGTTTCCAGGTGTGCCGATGAAACGCGAGGTTGAGCCGAATGAAACGCTTTTGTCTATTGACAAGGCGCGCCGGGTGCTGGGGTATGAGCCGGAGCATTCGTGGCGGGATGAAGTTTAGCGGGGATTGGTTTCAGGCGAGGGCTCGAGTCTGACAGGTAGGTAGAAGTGTGAAAAGGCAGAGGGTGTGCCGTCGGTCAGGGTAAAAGGCTGCCAAAGAATATGGAGCTTTAGGTTGGTCTCGAGCGGTGAAACGGGTTTCCCCGAAGTATCTACGATGCGGTAAACTGTTGGGCCACCCGGTTTGCCAAGTGCGCCGACGGCTTTGGAACCTGCCACCCACATATATTTCTCAGGGGAAAAGCCGAGGCCCCCGACAAGGGTTGGAGACGCGGCAGAAGCAAGGTAGCGTCGCGCCTTTTGACGAGGTAATTGAAGTGGTCCACCTACTCTGAAAGTTCCCTTTTTGTTAGTGCTCAGCTCCACATGGAATACATAACCACAAGTACGGTCAAAGATGGAAACGCGGTAGGCATCCCAGTTGTAAAAGTCATCTTGGGGCGTGAAAACAAAATCAGGTTGTTTCCTCCGCGCTTCTGCAATGCGCCGTTGCAACCGTTGACGATCTTGTGACATGGGGTGAATGAGGGAGTGAACGAAAACAGGTTTTCCCGGATAAAGTCTCTTGGCTTTGGGAGAACAGCTTTTCTCGAGATAAGCCGGGGGATAACCATAAGTGGGTCTTGCCAGCACAGCTCGAGCACTCTCGAGCGCCGACTGTTTAATCTGTGCGGTGTTCTCCTGGGCAAAGGCGCATGTGAGCAACAAAAAGAGGCTTAGCAGGCAGACTTTCATTCAGCTAAATCTAGCACACTGAGGTCTTACGGTTTTGAAGGGAGGGGCTCGAGCTTAATAGGAAGCTGAAAATGCCAATACGCCGAAGGGTCGCCCATCGAAGTTACAAACGACTCACGAAAGATGCGCGTTTTCAATTTTGTCTTTAGCGGTGATACAGGTCTGCCCGAACGGTTTACAATCCGGTAAACCTTATGCTTGCCAAATGCTTCAACAGCCTTAGTGTCTGATACCCAAAGATAACCGTCATTTTCAGGAGTAAGGGACTCGTAGAAAGCGATAAATACAGGAAGTTGCTTAGTGCCAAGCAGCCTTTGTGCTGTTTTCGCGCTTATAGGTTTGAACTCTCCCGCTACTGAGGGAGCATATAGCCCGGTTCTTGACCGGATATGAAAAAGATAACCGCATACGCGGTCATAAATAGGTACTTCATAAAAATCTCGGTTAAGTTTGGCAGCCTCTACTTCACCTTTAGGGTCACCGATGAAACCGGGTTCTTTCATGGCCCGAGCGACCCGCGTCCGTAGCCGTTCGAGATCACGTCGAGTCGGATGTATAAGGGTGCGTACTAGAAAAGGACGCCCAACATAAAGCTGGTTTTTACTGAGCGCACAGCGGTTCGCACCTTCATCTTTACCGAAGAACCGCCCGTCAGCGTTAAAGAAAGGGGTTTGAATCATGGTTTGAGCCGTTTTAAGCGCCACCTGTTTAATCTGCGCGGTGCTATGGGCAAAGGCGCACGTAAGCATTAGAACGAAGCTCAGCAGGCAAATTTTCATCGAACTAAAGTTAGCACACTGAGGGCTTAAAGTTTTGAAGGAGGGGGCTCGAGCCTGTTGAAGACAGTAGTAAAATAGCCAAGAAGGAGGATGTTCAAGATGCCACAACGTGAACGCTTAAAAGCTGACCTGAAAAAAGCGATGAAAGCACGCGAAAGCCAAACTGTTACGGTGCTCCGTTCGCTGTTAGCTGCTATTGACAATGCAGAAGCTGTAGAACTCGGTACGTCATCTAGTTTCGTTATAGGGCGGGCTAACGATGTACCAAGAAAAGCTTTGAGTGAAGCTCAAATACGTGAGGTTTTGCGGGGTGAAGTCGAAGAATTGCAGACTGCGGTAGCGGAATATGAACGTTTGGGTAAACTCGAGGAAGCCGAAACCCTTTCTAAAGCTCTGGATGTGGCTAGTGGGTATGTTTCGGAAACTCCAACCGAAAATTATCTGTACCATAAACTTAGCTTTCAGAGGGGAGAGGAAACCGACGCTTTTGTCAGGGCGCTACAGCGGTTTCTCGATAGTCCTCGAGGTAGCGTCTATATAAGCGGGCCGCAGAGTACCGAAATTTGGACAACTCGGGAGCTTGCCGACGACCCGCTTGAGGTCTACCTAAATGACAGTGCGCTTGCAGCTACAGAAGCGGCGTTTGCACCGGCACCTGTTCAAAACACGCAGTACGGCGACAGCTTACCCAATGACATGGTGCTGTGGTTGCGCGGAACTACCTTGAATCTTGGGTAAACTTTTTATGCTCCGAACTCATTATTCGCCACACTTTGAGACTTCTTACTTTACAAATATCTGCCGAGCATGACCATCTTCTCACTCGTGTAAAACCCGCACGCATGGTAGAACGCTTCGGCGGAACGGCCGCCGGTTGTCAGCAAGTATATTTTAGCTACGCCTTGCTGCTCGAGGTTGGCCTCGAGCCTTTTTAACAACGCTTTCCCGACCCCTTGACCCTGATGTTCAGCCAAAACACACATCTCTGAAAGGTAAAACTGCATGTTCTGGTCCCGCTGTTCGACGCGTCCTAAAGCGAATCCGACGACGCTACCTTCGGTTTCAGCAACGACGCCCGACGAACGCGGCGTAGCCAAAAGGTCTTGCAAGTAGGTCCGTGCTTTGCCCGAAGTCCAAGCCTCGCCCCACGGCTCACCGTTAAAAACGCGCACAAAAACCTCGGCACTTTGGGCAAGGTGACACGTTTCAAAAGGTAGCAGTTTGACGGGAGCTATTCGCCGCGCCTCGAGTAGTTCGGCGCGTCTTTCGTAATCGTGACGTCGTGTGGGTGCCCTTCGATCAGGCTGGCCTGCGTGATGGTGACAAACTGCGACCGCTCTTGCAGCGCCCTAATACTTTCCGTGCCGCAGTACCCCATCGCGCTTCTGAGCCCGCCTAACATCTGATATAAGACGTCCCCGACCGGCCCTTTGTACGCGACCATCCCTTCTATACCCTCCGGGACGAGTTTTTTGGCGTCTTCCTGAAAATATCTGTCGGCGCTGCCGGTCTCCATCGCGCCGAGCGAACCCATCCCACGGTACGCTTTGTAACGGCGGCCGTCGCGGAGAATGGCTTCACCGGGAGCTTCGGTCGTGCCCGCGAGCATCGAACCGACCATCACGCAGTCTGCGCCCGCTGCCAGAGCTTTGGGTAAATCGCCGGTCATCTTGATGCCGCCGTCGGCAATGACCGGGACGCCTGAGCCCCTCGCCGCCTCAACCACGTCCATAATTGCCGTAAGTTGCGGCATCCCGACGCCGGTCACCACGCGGGTCGTGCAGATACTGCCCGGCCCGATGCCGACTTTGATGCCGTCTACGCCACGCTTTAGCAGGTCGCGGGCTGCCTCTGCTGTGGCGACGTTGCCTGCTACGATGTCCACCTCGAAACTCTCTTTCAAGTAGGTGAGCGCGTCTAAAATGCCTTGCGAGTGACCGTGGGCGCTGTCCAGGACAAGCACATCCACCCCGGCCTGAACGAGTGCGGTGGCCCTCGCCTCCAAATCACCTGATACGCCGACCGCTGCGCCAACCCGTAAACGCCCAAGTTCATCTTTGGCGGCGTGAGGGTACTCGAGGTTCTTGGTAATATCTTTGATCGTAATCAGTCCTTTAAGCATATAGGCGTCATCAACGACGAGCAGCTTTTCTACCTTGTGATTTTTGAGAATGTCTCTGGCCTGCTCTAAAGTCGTTCCAACCGGCACCGTAATGAGGTTGTCTTTGGTCATCAGGTCGTCTACGCGTTTGCGGTAGTCGGTTTCAAAACGCAGGTCACGGTTGGTCAAGATGCCGACCAAGCGCCCGTCCGCTTCGACAATCGGCACGCCGCTGATACGGTAGTCGCGCATCAGGTTTTCGGCCTGTTGCAGCGTCGCGCCTTGGGGCAAAGTGATCGGATCGGTGATCATCCCGGCTTCGGAGCGTTTGACCTTCATGACCATCTCGGCTTGGGCGTGAACCGGGAGCTTTTTGTGAACGACGCCGAGCCCGCCCTGCCGCGCCATCGCAATCGCCATCTGCGTCTCGGTCACGGTGTCCATCGCCGACGAGCTGATAGGGATATTGAGCGCAACGTTCCGTGAAAACCGCGTTTGCGTCGCGGCGTCTTTGGGCAGGATTTGCGAGTGCGCCGGGACGAGCAGCACGTCGTCAAAAGTGAGGGCTTCGCCGCGAAACTTATCGGTTTGGGTTTGTTGAGGGGTGTCTAGCGGCTTAGTCACGGATTACCCACTTTCTTGACATTTAGCACAGGTAGGACTGAGTTTGGCTGCGCTCTTTGAGGCAGCTCGAGGTACTCCATCCTAAAGGGTTGCCACGTGTGGGTAAAGCGCCTCAAGCCACACCTTCGGCAGTCTCAAGGCGCGTCCGGTTTGATCTACCGGGATGTGCAGGCTGTCGCCGGTGGCAATTACTTCGTCGCCCCGGGTGACTACATAGTGATAACGGGCGCGGCGGCTTTTGAGTTCGGTCAGGTTAGCGTCAACGAAAAGTTCATCGTCAAACCGGCTGCTTTTTAGGTACTCTACATTGACCGCGCTTACGGCGAGCGAGATACCCGAGTCCTCGAGCCTCCGGTAGTCAAGCCCTCTGGCCCGTAACCATTCGACGCGGGCCGCCTCGAACCAGATGATATAGGCGCTGTGATGCGCGACGCCCATCTGATCGGTTTCGGCAAAACGGACGCGTAGGTTCATGTTACCGGCTTACCTTACGCAGTTTGTTCTCGGCAGCTAGCTTTGGAGACAAGTGTAAGAAATGGAGCCTACAGGAGAGAGAATCAAACAGGTGTTCTGTGTTCTGCATTCTGCACTCTGGAGCTTCCCGGCATTTGTGTACTGACAGCTTACGCACAAAGCGAGTTGGTAGCAAGCTACAGGACCTCGAGTGGATTATCCGTAAAAATCAGCTTCGGCGTCCGGCGCAGGTCCAAATCATTGGCCAACTCACGTTGTAAAAAACCGCTGGCCCGCGCCAGAGCGTCCTGAAAGTCGGGCATATCAGCTTTGTTTAAGGTACTCACCAGCACTTTGGCCTGCGAATAATCGTTATTAAGTTTGACCCGCTCGACCGTCACGACGAGCGGAATCCGGGGGTCTTTAAGTTGTGGGATCAGCTCGCCTAAAGCGCGGACGAGGGTGCGTTCGTTGCGTTCACGTGCGTCCATCCGAGTAGGATAACGCACGCACGGCGTCGACTTTGAAAGCTCTGACGGTCGCCGTGTCAATAAAGCGCGGAGACGGGCAAGAACAGAACAAAAGATTCCTGGTAGCCGCCCCTAACTCGAGGCTGGTGTATAGACAGTAAGTCCGGTGGTTTGGTAAATTCTGCCAGCACTGCTCAGGAAGAAATAAGATTTTCACGAGCAAGAATATTGTGAAATTAGTTACTTATTAGTCGCTCGGTCGGCCAGCTCTTGGTTTTGAGCAGCTGCCGGGTACGCAAACATCACTTTGGCGGCGAATCTTTAGAAGCGTTGCCGGTTCAAGCGGTTTGGCAGCCAGCGTCATAGGCGAGCGTTTAGCAGCACGCTTACGGAGACAAGGTAAACAGCCTGGATGCTCGAGGTCGGCACCTAGGCTGTTACAGGCTGAATATGTCTAAGGCCGTTTAAGGCGTCGCAGGTAGGACATTACGGACGAGCAGCACCGCGTCGTTAAAATCGTTGAGCCGGTTCGACTCGTCGGTAGCGAGGACGTAGGTGGTCTCACCGTTTTGTCTGGCTAACGGATAGACCCGGACGTGATGCGAGGTCGTGTCGAAGGTATTGCGTAAGTCTTCGGTATAAACCGTGCGCGCTTTGAAAAAACGGGTCGTCGGCCAAAACGAATAAAACCCAAAGGGTTCAGCAGTGGGGGAGAAGCTCACGACGCCCGCGGAAGCTGCGCCTGCTGGAACGATCGCAGGTTCAAGCCGCTGCCCGTTAAGCGTCGGCGAGGTGGGCAGGCTCAGGAGCTTTTGCAGCGTCGGTTGCGCTTCGCCCGCTTCGTAATAACCGAATTCAAAAACCGGTTCGACGTCCGGCACCGCGAACGCCGCGAGCACCTGAACGCGCACCGGTTTGGCCGGGTCAGCGCGGACGAAGGTCTGCGCTCTAACCTCGTCGCCCAAAAGATAATCTGCCGGTTTCTCTACCAGTGGCGAGGTAGCCGGGTCGCGGTCACCGGTTTGCAGCGGAAAGCCGTAGGTGTCAAAAATCCACTGAAGCGAAGGTTCGGCGGTACCGTTTTGGTCTCTGACACTGAGCCCTCCCAGCACAACGCTGCCGCCGGCAAGCTCTAATGTGGCGTGTTGCGGGCCGAAGTCACCGGCAACCGGCGTAAAGGTCACGGTGAGGTCTAGGGCCTGCCCCGCGCTAAGCTCGAAGGGCGCACTGTTTGGCAGCGCAAACTGCGCCGCGTCCTCGCCGGTGATGCCGGGGAAAACCTCGAGCTTGTCCGTCCCCGTATTGGTCATTCGGAGCGTTTGCGAATCGTGCCCGATACTCCCCCCGGCGGTAAACACGAGCATGTCGCGGCTAAGTTGGGGTGCGTCCGTTCCAGGTTCAACAGTCTCTTTAGTTGCGCTGCACCCCGCCAACGTTAGGCCGAGCACCAGCAGCAAATACGGCGTCCTATAGTTCAAGTTGATCTACCCCTTCTCAATAACCCTGTTCTCGGTAACCCTGTTCTCAGGGAGCGTGTTCTCGGCAACTTCGGCATAAAAGCAGACTAGCAGACTGTCCAACTGCGCCGCTGTACTTAACGACAAGTTGTGTGACAGCGCCCTTTTGTACAACTAAATGTTCTGCGTAATAAGCCCGCAAAGTATGCTTTATAGCGTGCTGAACAGCAAACATCTGCTTGTGCGGCTCGAGGGGCTAACTGTCTTGTCCTGAACGAAGAAAGTAGCCGTTTTTCTCACTATTTCGCAGAAGATTTACTTTATAACGCGACAATGCGGTTGCAATTCGTTTCAACCTCGCTTTGCACCGTTTTGTAAAGAACGCCAGCGGTGAACCGGGCCGTAAGTAGGCTGAAAAAGTCTCAAGCTGCTCTCTTGATTCGCACTTCTGTTAAAAAACCCCTTACAATAACCTCTATGAGGCGTTACGCGTTACTAAGGCCCACCGAACTGGCGCAACTCGCAGAGCTTAGCGAGCGGCACGAAGAGTTGATGCAGCAGCTCGAGGCCGACACGCAGGGCGCGCTGCTTGCGCCCCGTGACCTCGAGATCGAGGTGCGGCAGCTCCGTCAAGAGGCGCTCAAGGTCCTCTCGAGCGTTTCCAGAACCATCGAACAACTGCCGTGACCCCGGCTACCTTATGAGTCGCCGCGCGACGCTGATCCATAACGCCCACGCCGCCGGTCGGTTGCGGCTTTCGACCGGGCGCATTCTCGAGCTGCTCGGTGAGGCCGGGTACGACGCCGAGCATGTACCGACTGAAAACGAAGACGACCTCGCCGCCGCCCTCAAAGACCCTGGTGACCTCGTGGTCGCAGCTGGCGGCGACGGAACGATCCGCGGCGTGGCGCTGGCGCTGGCTGCGACAGGCTCGAGCGTTCCCTTGGCGCTCGCGCCCTTAGGAACGGCCAACAACATCGCCCGTACGCTCGGGCTGACCGACAAAACCGAAACCTTGCTGCGGGGTCTTGCCAACCCCCAACCACGCCCTTTTGACCTCGGCCTGATCCGCGCCCCGTGGGGTGAGGTGCGCTTTCTCGAGGCGTTCGGCGTCGGGCTCTTCGCTGCAGGGCTCAAGCAGTACAGTCCGGACGAAAGAAAAAGCCTCGTGCGGATGGCGCAAGCGGCGCTCGAGACGTTGACGCACTACGAAGCCGGCGAATGGGAATGTGAACTCGACGGCCGCGACCTCTCCGGGCGCTACCTGATGCTCGAGGTGATGAACACGCAGGCGATGGGGTTACGCCTGCGCCTCGCGCCGCACGCAGACCCGAGTGACGGTCTGTTTGACGTGGTGCGCGTGAAGGAGGACGATACCGTAGGGTTCGGCGCGTACTTGACCAAACTCGCAGAGGGCGACCTGGAAACATTACCTAACGTCGAGATTAACCGGGGTAAACGGCTTAAGCTGCGTTGGAACGGCCTACCGCTGCATTTTGACGAAGAGGTGCGCGGCGACGACCCGGCGCGTGAACCCGGCGGCGACATTGAGCTGACCATGCAGGCCGGCGCGCTGACCTTATGGCTTCCCAGCTCACCTGACGCAGTCTTTTAACCGTATACTGCGTGTTGCTGAGGTTGCTACTTTCGGCACCTCAAGTATCGCCGTAAATCCGGAGAACTGCACAACACCCCGTTCTTTGTGCCCTGAGAGCGTCCCCAACCAGATGACAAACCCGGACAAAAATTCAGACAAAAACACCAGACAAAAATCCTGGCCAAAGCCAGCTGGAAAACGATGAAAATTGACCTGCATCTCCATACTGAAGCTTCGTTCGACTGCGTCGTGCCGCTGCCCGAGCTGTTAGACCGGCTGGTGGTGCGGGGCGTTGACGTTCAAGCGGTCACCGACCATAACGAAATCTGGGGCGCACAAAAGCTCCAGGCGCTGGCTGACGCGCGGCGCAAAACGCACCCAGGTACGCCGCAAATTATCGTCGGCGAAGAGGTCAGTACCCGCGAAGGCGAGATTATCGGACTGTTTTTGACCGAGCAAATTCCCCGTGACCTGAGCCCGGAGGAGACAGTCGCGCAGATTCGGGCGCAGGGTGGGTTGGTCTTGCTGCCGCACGGTTTCGACCCGCTCAAAAAGAAACGTCTTAAACCTGAAGCGTTGGCGCGGATTGCCGAGGACGTAGACCTCGTTGAAGCGTTTAACGCGCGTATCTCGAGGCCCAAATGGAACCACGCCGGGGCAGCGTGGGCCGACGCTCGTGGGCTTCCCAAAAGTGCCGGGTCGGACGCGCACACGCTCGCCGACGTCGGCGACGCCTGGGTTACCACGCCTGTGCAGGATGTCAGCACGCCGGAGGGTTTGTTGGCCGCACTTCGCGCGGGTGAGGTGTCCGGCAACTGGACGCATCCGCTCTTGGCGTTTGCTTACAAGGTGTGGGATTCGGGGTTTGCGATCACGCGGCGCTACGTTGCAGGTAGGCGTTAGGCGGCTTGGGCCAACTCATGCTCAGTAACGGTAATCTAATGACTGCCCGTTCACTCGCTACGGGCTAGGCTCAGGGTATGGATCACGCAGACGCGTTGTCGCTTATCGCGCCAGGTCTTTCAGTAGGCGTTGGTGAAGGTCAAATTTGGGCCGACCTCGGGGCCGGAAGCGGCGTTTTTGCCCGTGCGCTCAGCGAACTGCTGGGGCCGACGGGGGTTGTGATCGCCGTTGACCGGGATGCGCGGGTGCTGCAAAGGATTTGTGTACCGCGACCTGATTTGTCACGACGTGTGGGCGGCGAGATACGCCGCTACCACGCAGACTTTAGGGGAGCGCTCGAGCTTCCCCCGCTAGACGGCTTGCTGCTCGCCAACTCGCTCCATTTTGTCGCTCGGCAAGAGGCGGTGCTCCGCCAACTTATGAGTTATTTGCGCCCTCAGGGGCGGATGCTGCTCGTCGAATACGACGAACAAAGAGCGTCACCGTGGAACCCGTATCCGGTCCCGCCGGGGCGTTTCAAAAAGCTCGCGGCGGCGGTGGGGTTGCAAGGTGTAAAAGAACTAAGGCGTCGCCCTTCACAGTTCGGTAACCGAGAGCTCTATACGGCAGTCGCGTTTAATAATATAGCTAGCTGACCCGAAGATTGGCCTTTATAGAAGAGCTTGCTACAGTTGTTACGAGACGGTCATTACAAAAAGTGCGTGCTGAGCGGCAAAGCTTAAACGGAGCGCGTTGCTCCGCAGCTTGTACTTGCCGAGCAGTTCCGAACGCCGTGAGAACGCCTATACGCCAAATGTGCTTACGTTATCCGAGTTACCGAATAAAAGTTCTATCCGAGCTCTCTTAGTGCGGTTGGACCCGGTTACGACTGCGCAGGTGTGTCTGCGGCAACGAGCCGGAGAGCACTGAAGACTTCGGCGACGATTTCGGTAAGCTCTCGCTCGCTGCCTCCCTCGAGCCAACGCGTTAAGGAGACACTAAAGACGGTAACCGCAATCTGGGCGGCGAGCGTCGAGGTCAACTCGTCGACGCCGCGATTCAGGAACCCTAGTCTGATCGCTTCCGACAGCACGGACAGCTTCCGCAGCTCGCGCTCGCGCAGGCCCTCGTCCGACTGAATGATGGCGTCGCGTGTCCGAAGGTACTCGAGCTGGCCCTCGAACCTGGTCGCCGCGACGGTCTCGAGTCCTTCTAAAATCACCTTCATCGGGCCGTGCGAAGCCGGGGCGTCGGCCATGAGCCTCGCGACCAGCGCGGGCAGTTCCTCCTCGACCGCAAAGAGCACCTCGCGCTTGTCCGCGAAGTGACGAAAGAACGTGCGGGTCGTCAGCCCGGCCCTAGCGGTGATCTCGGGAACCGTCGTCTCGGCAAAACCCTGCTCGAGGAACAGCTCGAGGGCGGCGCGTTCCAACCGCTTGCGTGCACCCGACTGCCACCGACCCATAACCGACTATACAAAATGACATCGCGTGTCATCGTTATGCTATAGTGATGTCATCACGTGTCATCACTTTGACAACGCGGTAAAAGGGTCTAGCAGGACTGCAACATAAAATCGGATTGGAGTTTGACATTCTGTTGGAATAAACCTTAACGCAAATTTCATTAGCAGTCGGCGTGAGCTGTACTGCTGCAGAACGGAATCCTCGCAGATGAGGCGGAAAAGAGGGAATAAGCTTATGAGAATTTTAGTTATCGGAGCTTCGGGCTTCGTCGGTAGGCATCTTGCTCAGGGGCTGTTGGCTGAAGGCTACGCCGTCCGCTGTCTGGCACGGAAGCCGGAGAAGATAAAAGATTTGGCGGCCATAGGCTATGAGATTGTCCAAGGCGACATTCTGGACGCCGAGTCTATGAAGCGTGCATTGGATTCTGTTCAGGCCGTTTATATCTCCGTCCACACCCTTTCACCTCAGCCTTCCAGTACGGTAGGTCAAGGCTTTATGGACATCGAGCTGCAGGGCTTGCAGAACATCGTGGCGGCGTGTAAGGCGAATGGTGTAAGCCGTTTGATCTACCTGACCTCCCTCGGCAACACGCCAGGCGCGCGCAGTGAATGGGGACGTGAACGCTGGCAAGCAGAACAGTTCTTGCTTGGGAGCGGCCTCGAGGTCACCGTGATCCAGCCCGGTCAGATCGTGGGTGTGGGCGGAAACGGCTTCAATATGATGGTGAACCAAGCGAAAAGGTCGCCTACCTTGATGATCGGTAGTGGAAAGCAAAAGTCGCGCAATATTGCCGTCAACGATCTGGTCTACTATCTTATCGGCGTCTTGAGCGATTCACGGACTTACGGCCAAGCTTACGAAGTGGGCGGGGATGACGTTCTAACGAGCGACCAGATGGTTGACGTTACGGCAGAGGTTCTCGGTCACCATCATCCCGTCAAAATACACGTTCCGCGAACCCTTTTAGGCGTGTTCGCGCCGGTTATCGAGCGGGTAAGTAAACTCCCAAAAGGTGCTATTAAGGGCCTGGTGGACGGCATGGCGGACGATCTCGTGGGTGATCCCACGCCCATCCGCAAACTTTTACCGAGGCCGCCGCTGTCTTACCGTCAGGCCGTGGAACAGGCGTTAACAGCGGAGAAGTCGTAAGACGTGTTCTCGTCGTTGGCGCAACCGGGTTTACCGGCGCTACCGCTGGTTTTTAAGAGAACGGTTTCGTACCGGGGAAGCCACCGAATGGGCTACGCCTAGCGCAGCCGGCAGCTCCAAGAAAGGATAACTCCAAATGCCGACGAATACGGCGGCGTGGTTAGGGACAAAGCAGGCTAAGCTCGAGGTCAGGCCCGCGCCCTACACGCCTCCACGCGAGAACGAGATTGTCGTCAAAAACCACGCCGTCGCGATCAATCCTATTGATTGGCTCATTCCCGTTCTGGGCAATATCGCTTTTACCTGGATTAAATATCCTTTTGTCCTCGGTTGCGACCTTGCCGGCGAGGTTGTCGAGGTCGGTGGCGCGGTCACGCGGTTTAGCGTAGGCGACCGGGTTCTCGCTCACGCTGTAGGAACAGACAAGGACCGCAACACATCGGCGGAGGGGGCCTTCCAGAACTATACCGTCGTCTTAGAGCGGTTGGCCGCACCTATCCCTGACACCCTGCCGTACGAAAACGCCGCTGTTCTCCCCCTCGCTTTATCTACCGCCGCGTGTGGCCTGTTTCAGAAAGATCAGCTGGCGCTTGACTATCCGTCTTTGACCCCGAAACCTACGGGGAAGACGCTGCTCGTCTGGGGCGGCTCGACGAGCGTCGGCAGCAACGCTATCCAACTCGCCGTCGCCGCCGGCTACGAGGTCATCACCACGGCGTCAGCTAAAAACTTCGACTACGTTCGCAAGCTGGGTGCAAGCCAGGTCTTTGACTATCACAGCAAGACCGTTGTCAAAGACGTTATCGCGGCCTTCAAAGGCAAAACGAGCGCCGGGGCACTCGCTATCGGAACCGGGTCAACCGAGCCTTGTGTGGACATCGCCTCCGCCTGTAACGGTCACAAGTTCGTCTCCACAGCCAGCCAATCCGTCTCTTTTGAAAATGGCGTGACCCTTCCGCTGCTGCTCCGGTCTTTATCGTCAAGTTTAGCGTTGCAGGTGAAAACTCGGTCGCGGCGCGTCCGCACGAAGTCTATCTTCGGCTCTACCTTAAAGGACAACGAGGTCAGCAGAGTCATCTATAAAGACTTCCTGCCCCAGGCTCTCGCAGCTGGCCAATATATCGCCGCCCCGGAGCCTTACGTCGTCGGCAAGGGTCTGGGGTCCATCCAAGCTGGGTTTGACGTTCAAAGGCAGGGTGTCTCGGCTAAGAAGGTGGTCGTTTCCCTCTAAATTATCTTGGGTCGCGGCTGACCTAGAATAAACACGGTACGGAGGGGTGATTCGCGTCCCGGCGGAAGCCGCCTTAAAAACCCTTATCGGTCTGTCCACTTGCTCCGCCTGTGAGGTCTTACGCGCGATAGGTGAGTAGGCTTAACCTCGGTTTATACCTACTTATCCCTACCTACTACTGTGACTTCTTCTAAATAGCCCTCTGCCAACACTGTTAGCTAAGTTTAGAATACCGTCAAAATCTAAGCGTTTTTAACCGTGCGCCGCGCCCGAACCGCCGCCGCCGAATAGGTCAGTCGTTCTTGTACAAAGGTCTTGAGCAGTGAGGTCGTCGTCACGTCCTTAAAGAAGTGCTCGCGGAAGGCTCCGCGCCCCAAAAAGCCCGTATCGCGCCCTAACAGGCCGAGCCGGAGTTTGCGTTTGGGCAGGTAGGTTTTACCGTCCAACACGTCTCTAAATGCTTGGGGAAGCCACTCGAGCCTCCTAAGCTGCGCCTGAATCTCAGCAACCGCTCGGTCTACCGCCGCCTCGTCTTGCAGGTCAAGGGTTTCTAAACGCGCGTCTACGGCGTCGGCGACCTCCCGAAACTCGGCGAAGCCGCCCCCGACGAGCCGTAAGTCTTGGGTTCCCGCGTAATAGCTGCGGCGGTCTGTGGCGAGCGCCCGGACGCTGCTCAGTTTGACGAATTCGGTATACGCGCCCAACAGCCACACCACGCTGTAGACCGTCCAGAGTTTGGGGTTGATAAACGACCGATACGAATTAGCGACTAAGCGGTCGTTTGCTCGGATAAAGGCCAAGGTGGTGGTCTCGAGCGGCCTAAAACGCGCGGCGCTGTAATCCCCGTCGTGTTTAGCTTCTAACAGCAGATCAGCCAACACCGATACGCTCGTTAAAGACGTGTAAAGTCCTTTGGAATAGAGCGGGTCAACGAACCCGGCAGCGTGCCCCAGAAGCGCAAAGCGGTCGCCGACGACGCGTTTGGAACTGTACTGGATACGTCCGGTACGCGTCCACGGGCGCACGGCTTTACCTCCGGCCAGGTGCCGCTCGATGCTTGGAAACCGCTTGATAAAGGTCCGAAACTCGTCTTCCGGGCTCTCATCTGACGCTGGGTAAAGGCGCGGGTCGAGCAGCAGCCCGACGCTGCAGAGAGGATTGGTCGCCTTAGCGTGGTTGTTAAAGGGGATGACCCAGAGCCAACCGCCCGCAAAGATGTGATGGAGCGTACCTTCGGAGGCGCGGAAGGGAAGACGGCTCCGGTTTTGTGACGACGTGCTGTGATAGTCGGGAACCCCGACCATATGGGTAAAGAGCGCCCTCGAGTGTGTCTGCAGCTCAAAATCTCTCAGCTCGAAAGCGTCGGCTAAGAGTGACTTAAACCCACCTGCGTCTACCACGTAATCAGCCGTAAAAGTCCCAGTGTCGGTTTTTAAGGTGACGGTTTCAGCGGTGACCTCGAGCGCCTTGACCGGCGTGTTTTGCAAGACCGTCGCGCCGTAACGCACTGCCACCGTGGTTAAAAACGCGTCTACATCTTGCCGGTAGAGGTGTAGTTCGTGGCCATGAGGTGCTTTAGGGATGACCGCTTGCAGTACCTGCGTGGGGTCTTGCTCCGCTCCGGCGGTGTGGTGCAGGTACGAAAAGTGCCGTTTGACGCCGTGCGAGCTGCCGATTAAAGGCAGGTAGTTTTCCGAGCTGAAATACGCAAGTTCAGGCACACCGTAAAGGTCAGCGAGTGCGCGCATCGTCTCGCTGGTTTCTAAAATCATCGATTCGCCGATGCTGAACTTCGGATGCGTTTTGGCCTCGAGCACCACCACACGTTGCCCGTGTTTGGCGAGAATCGCCGCGAGCGACGAGCCCGCAATCCCCGAGCCGATAATAGCGACGTCAAAGTGGTTCATAGGTGGGTTCACAGGCGCGTGCTCACCCCCCCAGCTTATACCCTTAATGCCTGCAAGCTGAGTTCTGAAATCAGGAGAAAGAAGTCAGAATACAGAATTTAGAAGGTGCTGCCTCGGTAAAGTCTGTGTTGTCCTTCAGTCAAGATGACGGCAAAAGTAGAGGGCAACAGAACTCGGCCAAGACCGACTTTAAGACGACCTTTACAGCGTATCGAGCGTTCTAAACAGCCCCGCTTCGTCGTAGGCTTGCGTTTGGAGCGTGCCGTGTTTGAAAAAAGCGGCGCGGCCCCCCTGATCGAGCAGCAGCGTTCCGCTCCCCTGAACTGCGCCTAAGAGCCGCCGACCTAAACCGACGGCCTCGTGCGCCTCTGTACCCGACAAAACAGGAAACGGCACGCGCTCCGCAACCTGCCGAGCTTCTTCCGGACCTTCCGAGACGACGACAAAAACCTGAGCGTCTTTGTCGTTCCCTGCGAGCTTTTTAGCGATTCGCTGAACGTGCCCCAAGCAGATGCCGCACGTCGCGGAGCGCATAAAGTAGAAGACCGTCGGCGTGCCCAAAATGCCCTTTTGGTCAAACGGTTGTCCGTTTTGCTCGAGCTTTAGGGGCGGCAAAGCTTCACCAATTTGAAGTGGGGTCATTTTGCTGTCGGAGCTTGGAGTGCGGCCCCCAACTGCGCGTCGGTCACTTCACCCCGCGCCGGATAGTCTTTACTCATCACAAAGTCGAGCGCACCTAAAACCTCACGGAAGTTCGGACGGGCGAAGGGCATCGTCTGGACGCTGCCGAAATAGAGCGTGCCGTCAGGCCGGACGAGGTACAAGGCCGGTTCGCTAAACAGGGCCGGTTCGTCAACCCCGGCTGAGGTTTTACCCCGGCTTGCCGAAACATACAGACCCCACTCGCGGGCTTTCTCGAGGTCCAGACCGTACCCCACGGTAAGGTTCTCCAGACCCCACTCGTTTTTAGACCGTTCTGCTCGCTCCCGGCTGTCGCTGCTGATAGCGACGACGCTCACGCCCCGCTTTTCAAACTCGTCCAACTTTTTCTCTAAGTCGCCCAGATAGGTGGCGCAAATCGGGCAGTGAAAGCCGCGGTAAAACACGACCAGAGTAAAGTTTTCGGGTGTCTGGTCACCTAGCTGCCACGTTTCGCCGCCCACCGTTGGGACGTTCAAGCTCGGAACGGGTTGTCTCGGAAACAAAGGGTGTATCATCGTCATCTCCTTCTCTATAGTAAAAGCTCTGTAGCAAAAACCTCGTGGTAACTCCTCTGCGTATCAGCCTTAATCTAAACCGTCTTTTTTACGGCGTAAGTCGTGGTTGAGACAGATGCTTGCAAGAGCCTCGAGCAACGCAATCCAACTTCGTCCCAAAACTGAACCAGGGCCTACGGTCTGTGGCCGTCAACCGACCTCAAAATAAACTTGGTTCAGCTAAAGACCAGCTCGTGTCCGGTGGGGTACACGAAAAGAAACCAAGCGCCCGACATGCCAGCTACACAAAGCGTCAAGTCAATAAGGAGTCAGCCATGAAAAAAATGTATCTCGTGCTTGTGACCGCCGCGGCGATAGGCGTGTCTTTGGTTTACGCTCAAAACGGCGAAAGCCTTTACAGACAGTGCGCGGCGTGTCACGGCACCCAGGGTGGCGGGGGCAGCGGTCCTGCCTTAGCGGGAGATCAACATCTCAAAAAAGCCCCTTACGTCATCAACCAGATTTTGCACGGTGGGGGTGGAATGCCTGCCTACGATTCGTTGTCGAACGCTGAAGTCGCGGCGGTGGCGAGCTATATCCGCTCGAGCTTCGGCAACAGCTACGGCAAGGTGAGCGCCAAACAGGTCGCCGCGCAGCGTGGTGGTGAGTCACAAGCTCAGCAAACCCAGCCTCAGAGCCAGTCGGCTACGCAAAAACAGGCAAGTTCAGCTCAGGACTCAGCACAAAAAACAGCACAAAAAACGTCATCGCCCTTGGCTGCAACCAAAGCGGTTCAGCTCGAGGTTCCCAGCGAGATGGCGACGCCACCTTTTGACACCACGCGTACGCTCAACGTCCCCCAAGGCTTTAGCATTTCGGTTTACGCCCGCATTCCGAACGCCCGCTTTATGACGCTGACGCCTGAAGGCGACCTGCTCGTCTCGCAACCTGACCAGGGGAAAGTTTCGCGTGTGGTTGCAGGGAAGGGTGGAAACGCGACCGTCTCCGACTTTTTAACCGGACTGACCCGCCCTCATGATCTGGTCTTTCACCAGCTGAACGGTAAGACGTATCTGTTCGTCGCCGAAAGCGATCAGATTTCACGCTTTACCTATCAGAACGGTAACGCTACGAACGAGCAGGTGGTGGTCGCAGGCTTGCCCGACGCCGACCCGTACCGGCATCCGCTCAAATCTTTGGCGATTGACAGCAGCGGGACGCTCTACACGATGATCGCCTCGTCAACCAACGCCGGACCTGAAGATTTAGCCGACGACCCCAAACGCGGCGCAATCTACACTTTTGACGCCAGCGCCACGGACGTAGACGCCACGGCGGGAGAACTGTTCGCTCAGGGACTGCGGAACGCTGAAGGGTTGGGGTTCGTGCCCGGTACCAACGAGCTGTGGGCTGTGATCAACGACCGCGACCAGATCGCCTACCCCTTTCACCGAGACTTTGACGGCGACGGTTCGGACGATTACGGCAAGGTGCTCCAGAGCTACGTGGACAACCATCCGCCCGATGAGTTTACCCGGGTCGTTAAAGGCGGCAACTACGGCTGGCCTTTTTGTAATCCGTATCCCGATACTAAAAATAGCTACAACGACATACCCTTTAACCGCGATGTGGAGACCAATCCTAACGGGCAGCAACTCAACTGCAACCGAGCTGACCGGATCAACCGGGGGATTCAGGCGCATTCGGCCCCTCTAGGTCTGCTGTTTTTGCAACATACGGCGTTTCCGGGCGCGTATCAGGGCGCAGTGACGCCGCTGCACGGCTCGTGGAACCGCGACGTGCCGACCGGGTACAAGGTCGTTTACTTTCCCTGGCAAAACGGCGCACCAGGCGAGCAGCTTGACCTCGTAACGGGTTGGCTGCCTGAGAACGCTCAAAACGGTGAGGCTTGGGGGCGTCCGGTAGATGCCGCTGTAGACGCGCAGGGCAACCTGTTTATCTCGGACGACTCGAGCGGCACCGTCTATAAGCTCAGTCCGGAAACCCAGAGCGCAAGCAACTAAACGCGTCCTAAACTTATTTGGGGGCCAACGTTTAAGTTGGCCCCAAGTATTTTCCAATATTTGGGCTGCACTACGTGTTGTTGTGAAGCTTTGTAAAGCTGGGTGCTAATAAGAACAGCCTCGAGTTGCGCCCTTTAGGTTCTCATACCGTCTAAAAAACTGTGAAACGTCCGGGAAGGTGCCGCTGACGTTGATGTACGATGACCTCGAGACTACTTGAGATTGTCAAGGAGGAGTTATGGCGCTAGACGACATCTTGATCTTCGGCGGTTCAGGCAGCCCTAAACTCACCCGGCAGATCGCTCACTACTTGGGACTCGAGCCGGGTCTAGGCGAAGTCTTGCGGTTTTCTGAAGGGACGTTGTTCGTGCGGATTTTGGAGAACGTCCGGGGCCGCCACATCTACCTCGTGCAGTCTACGGCGTTTCCTGCCAACGACAACTTTATGGAACTGCTCTTTTGGGTTGACGCGTTTCGGCGGGCGAGCGCCGAGTCGGTGACCGTCTTGATGCCCTACTTCAGCTACGCCAAAGGCGACAAAAAGGACGAACCGCGCGTCTCGATTCGTGCCCGCGTCTGCGCGGACGCCATTGAAGCAGCGGGAGCCGACCGCGTAGTCACGCTCGACCTGCACGCCCCGCAGATTCAGGGATTTTTCAAGCTTCCGGTAGACGACCTCTACGCGCTGCCGGTATTGGGTGAGGCGGTCCAAAAGTTGCAACTGCCCGACCTGGTGGTGGTTTCACCCGATGCCGGGTTCGTCAAAAAAGCGCGGCAGTACGCCTCACTCCTGGGCGCGTCGCTGGCCATTGGGGATAAAGAACGTAAAACTCACGATGAGAGTGCCGAAGTGCTCGAGCTTATCGGCAACGTCTCCGGTAAAACGGCGCTCCTCGTTGACGACGTGCTGCTTTCCGGCGGGACGCTCGTCGAGATGGCGGCCAAGCTGTTAGAGGCAGGCGCGCGCGAGGTCTACGCGGCGGTGACGCACGGCGCGATTTCTGAGCGGTCACTAGGGCGGCTGACTGACAGCCCCATCCGTAAGCTCTTCATCACCGACTCTATCGAAACGCAACCTGTGGCGTTACCCGAAATCGTCGAGGTCGTTTCGGTTGCCCCACTTTTTGGCGAGGCCATCCGGCGGATTCACGATAAAGAGAGTATCAGCGTGCTGTTTCAGTAGGTTGGGAAGGTTTAGGTTCTAAACAGCACATCTTCACGCCGAAAACTGCGTAACGCAAACCAGAGCAGCAGCGCCGCGAGTAAGAGGCTCGAGCCCGTTGTGCTGGCGTTAAGCTCGAGTGGTCGCTCGTCGTTCCGGCTTGGGTGCTGCTTCGGGTGCTGCAAAACTAACTCTCAGCTCAGTACCTAAAACCTCCGCAACGCGGTTTAAGGTCTTAACCGAATGGCCCCAATAAAACGGATTGGTCAGCCTGCTTACGACCGAACGAGAGGTGCCCAACCGCTTGGCAAGTTCGCTCGGTTTGACGCCGAGTTGCTCGAGTTCTGCTGCCAGCGTAAGTGAAACCGGGTTGAGTGGCGCAGGTTCGACGTAAACGACCATACTGCCCGCTTCATAGTTAGACAGGTCAATGTCCACGTCGTCTAGCGGAGCTGGTGGCGTTTCGTTACGTTCGGCGTAGCTGTGCAGCTCGAGCGCAAGTTGTTCAGCCATCAAGCGCCCTAGTTCAGCGCGGTTATTTGCAGTTGCCAGCGTTGCAAATTGAACCGCGCTAGCTGCTAGGTTAAGCCTAGCGGGTTCGATGACGAAGGGATATTTCATCTTTTCCTTTCTGCTGTGGTGTCCTAAAACGTTATTTAAGGCCAGCTTCTTTGAGAATCTTGTTTAGCGTCCCTTTAGGTACCTCATCTGAAAGCTTGCCTGCAATGGGGATGGGGCGTCTTGCCCCCGGCCTGGTGTACTGCCGATGACTCCCCGTCTGCCGAGTCTGTGCCCAACCGCTCGCCTCGAGCAGCTGCAGCTTGATAAGGTCTTTTACCTTCATAGCGCATGGTAACAACGATACCACATGTTAGCAAAATTGCTAACTGTTCGCCAATTGTCTGCCAATTGTCAGCTACCGAGTACGGACTGATATGTGTTCGCTAGGTTCTAAATAGCACATCTTCACGCCTAAAACTCCGTAAGGCAAACCAGAGCAGCAGCGCCGCGAGTAAGAGGCTCGAGGCCCACGCCCACACTGCCAACTGCGGGTCGAAAGCTCCCTTTACGGTGTCGTTCATTAAGAGGAGTGTGCCGAACGCGGGAAGCGCGTAGACGACCGGACTCGAGCCGAAAAAGTCTGAAAACTGCAAACTCACGACCGGCAACACCAACACAAGCGCGAGCGGTGCGACGTAGCTCTGCGCTTCTTTGAAAGAGCGGGCGAAAAGCGTGATGGCGATGAGCAGCGCCGCGACGAGCGCCGCTAACAGCAGGGCGCTCACCAGCAGGGCGAAAAGTTCACTCGGACGAACCCGCAACGTGCCGCCGAGACCTTGGGCGATGCCCCCCGCACTGCCACTTAACCGCCCCCCAAATGTGGCGCTTAAGAGCCATCCGCTTCCTAAGAACCCGACCAGCGCTACCGACGCCGCGCTCAGGCCGAACAGCAGGGTTGCTAGAAACTTCCCGACGACGACTTCCGAGCGCCGCACCGGAGCTACAAGGAGCGCCTCAAGCGTGCCACGTTCTTTTTCCCCGGCTGTCGCGTCAATGGCCACCATCTGCCCGCCGGTCAGCGTCCAGATCATTACGAAAAAGGGAATTAACCAGCCGAGTGAGCCGCTCGCACGCTCCGCCGGGGTGCTTGCGTCGCGGGTCTCGAGCCGAATCGGAGTAAGGACTTCGGGAACCAATCCGGCCCGCTCAATCCGCTGCCGTACCAGCGACTTCTGAAAGGTTTCAACCGCTCCGGTGAGCTTTTCGTTCAAGAGTTCGTCGCGTAAGCCGCCGCTTTTACGGTAAAGCACGAGCGGCGCGGTGCCCTCGCGCAGGTTTACGGCAAAACCTTGCGGTACCCTAAAGGCACCTTTGACCTCTTCTGTGCGCACGGCCGCTTCAGCGTCCTTGACAGAAATCAGCTCAATGTTTTTACGTTTTAAGGTCTGGACAAACGCTGGCGGCAAGCGTTCCAACCCTTCAGCCCCGACCGTCGTACTCTGCAGCGCCTCGCGGCCGAACAGCCCGCCGAGGAGCAGCGGCAAACCGAGCATCACGAGCGGCAACACCACGAGTGGAATCAGCAAGTTGGCGAGCACGGCGCGGTGGTCTCTTAGGGTCGCTAAAACTTCGCGGTGCGCGACGGCCCAGACGAGTCCGGGCCTCACAGCTTGGCCTTTGGTGTAACCGTATCCGAGCGGCTCAAACTGCGTTCGACGAGGGTAAAGAAGGCGGTCTCGAGCCCCCGCGCCCCAGTCTCCTGAACGAGCTGCGCGGGCGTCCCTTGCGCGATCAGCGTCCCCTCATAGAGGATAGCAACGCGGCCGCACAGTTCTTCAACTTCGCTCATCACGTGCGTCGAGTAGAGCACGGTGCGCCCCGTCGCCGCATAGGTTTTGACAAATTCCAACACGCTCCGCCGCGCCATCACATCTAAGCCGCTGGTCGCTTCGTCAAAAAAGATGATCTCCGGGTCGTGCAGCACTGCGCGGGCGATCACAATTTTTTGCTTCATGCCGGTGGAAAAGTCGCCCGCACGTTTGTCGAGTGTGCCTGCTAACTCGAGCAGCATATCGAGTTCGCCGATCCGTACGTCTGTTTGAGTCCGTGTCAGGCCGTAAAGCCGCCCGAAGTAGCGGAGGATTTCCCGTCCGCTCAGGCGGTCGTAAAGGCCCATCCCACCACTGACGACCCCGATCCGCCGCCGCACCGCTTCGGGGTCTTTGAGCACATCGAAACCGCCGACCTCCGCGCACCCTTCGGTAGGGGAGAGCAGCGTCGCTAAAATACGCAGCGTCGTCGTTTTCCCCGCACCGTTCGGGCCGAGGAGCCCGAAAACTTCACCGGGAGAGACAGAGAACGACACGCCGCGGAGTACGGTCGTCTCGTCAAAGGTTTTACCTAAAGCTTCGACCACAATCATCTCTGCATCATAGGGCGCACCGGGCCGCCTGAAGTTACGCACTTTCACGTCTGCGGCACTTCCGCCGCAACCTTATGACGGCGCGTGTATCATAGGGCCGTGCCCGAGCATGAGTTTGCCGCCCTCGACAGCCTGCAGCTGCTTCCGCGTCTGCTGCACCGGGTGAGTGACCCCGATACGCGGTTGACGCTCCTGGGCCGCGACCTCGCCGCGCCGCTTTTGCCCCTTGCAGACTTGCCGAGTCCGGGGACAGAAACCCTCAGTTTGGTAGAAGCTGAGACCCTGCTTGCCCAAGACGGCGAGTTTCCGGCCGTTTTGCCCCTCTTAAAACCGGAAAAGATGGGCGTGCTGATGCCCAAACTTAAAAAGTTGGTAGCGCGTGGGGTGCCAGGATTAGTCCTCGACCTGAGCGCGTTCGCCGAGTCACCGCCGTACGGCGGGCTCGAGTGGCACCCGCGTACCCGTGAAGATTTGGCCGAACTCCGCGCCGCTGCCGGGGTTTCCTTGTGGCTCTACGGCGTGTGTAGCGTGCCTGACGCCGAAGTCGCCAGCGAAGCGGGACTCGAGGGTGTCGTGGTCAATACCGGAGCCGGAGTGTTTCTGGGCGCACCGGCAACAGCTGAGGTGTTCCCCGACATCTTAGACGCCGTAGCCGGAACGATTTCTGTATATGCGGGCGGGCCGATACGGAGCGGCATTGACGTGTTTCGCTACCTTGCCCTCGGAGCCGAAGCCGTCGTGGTAGATACCGACCGCTCGCCGCTTAACCTCCGCGCCGAACTCGCCTACGCGATGCGTTTAACCGGCTGTGCGACGCTCGCCGACATCTCGTACGAAGCGATCTTTGCGCCGCTTTTTAGTGAGCTTTAGCCGAGTGGTTCGATCTCTAAAAGGCGACCCTCGAGGTTCCCGACAATACACGCTTGTAACTGTTCGGTAACGGTCGGTTCGACGAAGTTACCAAATTTAGGCATCGGAAACTGCTGTGCGGTCTTAGCTGCTTGCTCGATTTGCGTTACACAAGCTGCGATAGCCTTTGCAATCTGCGCCTCGGAATAGGTCGACTTCCCCTCCGGGGTATACGTCTGCGCTGCCGCGACGCCACAAAAAAGCAAACTGCAGACAAAGCTGCCTAAAACAATTCTCGCCGTACGTTTCATCTTCGGCTCCTCTCCCGTATAAAGTTAAGGTGCCGAAATTATAGACGATGGCTGCCGGTCTTGGATTAGAAGAGTACCGACAACTTAGGAACTCAAACCGCGTGACGCCCCCACCAACCGCGCAAAGCCTACGACGAGCCCGAGGGCCGCCGCCACGACGCCTAAAGCCCCCGCGAGCGTGATAAGTTCTGCCAGCAAGCCGATCACCGGTGGCCCCGCCAACCAACCCAGATAGCCGAGCGTCGCAACAGCGGCAATGCCCGTACCGGGCGCGACGCTGGGCGTTCGCCCAGCTGCGCTAAATAAAACCGGCACCAGATTAGCGAGTCCTAGGCCGACGCAGCCGAAGCCGACGATGGCGGCCAGTGGGTTGCCAAAAAGCAGAGAAAGCCCGAGCCCGACCCCGGCGACCGCCGCACCTAAACGCACTGTGGTGACCGGCCCGAGCCAGCCTACTAAGCGGTCGCCGCTCAAACGCCCGAGCGCCATCATCAAAGAGAATGCGGCGAAGCCTGCAGCGGCCAAGCCCGCGCCCGTACCTAAGACGTTGCGCAGATAGACGGCGCTCCAGTCGGCCATTGATCCTTCGCCGACAAACACGACGAACGCTAAAAGACCCAACCCGAGTAGAGAACCCTTCGGTAAGACAAACGCGGGACCTTCGTCGGTTGTTTTAGCAGCGTCAGGGAGAAGTTTACTCAAAACTGACACCCCCAAAACGCCGAAGACGAGCGCCGCTACAACGACGTGCAGCGGTGGACTGACCCCACTCGCTAAAGCCAAGCCGCCAAGTCCGGCTCCGACTAGGCCGCCCAAACTAAAAAAGCCGTGAAACGAAGACATGATGGGCTTGCCGTACCGCTCTTCGGCAATCACAGCCTGCGTATTCATCGAAACGTCCATCGCGCCATTGCAAAGACCGAAAAAAACGAGCGCGGCGACGAGCAGCCCGAAGTTCGGGGCAAAGATGGGGAGCGGTAGCGCCACACAAAACGCGACGGTCGAGACGCTTGTAAGGGCGCGGCTGCTAAAGCGGGCGATCAGCCAACCCGAAAGCGTCAGGGATAAAACCGCGCCGACCGCAACGCCCAAAAGGGCGAGCCCGAGCAGCCCGTCGGACAACCCCAGTTTGTCTTGAACGAGCGGGATATGCGGCACCCAACTGGCAATCGTTGCGCCGTTGACAAAAAAGATAGTGAGGACGGCCAGCCGAGCGGCTCGAGGGGGCGCGTGACTCACAGGTTTACCGGTATTTCTTTGTAGATGAACATCTGCTACAGAATAACGCCTTATCTCGTATCCGGCTTCATAGCCGCTAAACCCTCGTTTTGCTCATGACGTGGCTGCTGAGGTTCATCAAGTTTATTGAGGAGAAAGCTACCTTAGGCTGTTCTTCTATGTCTAACGCTTAAGCCCCCGGAGCCGCGTCGCCGCCTCCGCCGCGCTGATGTCGCCGCGCTCGAGCAGCCCTAAAATGTCGGTGCGTTCCTCGCGGATTTCCTGGGTTTCAGGGGGCGACTCATAGCCGAGCGAACGGAGCATCCCGTCAAAGCGGCTGCGCACCGTCGGATACGACACGCCCAAAATCCGCTCGACTTCTTTTAAGTTGCCGCGCACGCGCAGGAATAGCCGCATGAACTCGAGGTTTTCCGGGCTCAGCATGACGAATTCGTTGGGCGTAAAACGCCCTTCAATCGCCACGCCGCTGGTGGGGCACTCGAGCCGGGTGACCTCTAACGGGTCGCCCGTGACCGGGCAACGGGTCGGCATCGGTAAACTCACGCGTCACCTCTGACTGTCACGTCACCCGCGGTCAGGCGCAGCTCGAGGCGGGCCTCACCCGCGCCTAGCGTGCCTTCAAAGTTTCCCCCGATAAAGCCGCCACTACGTGCAAAGTTCTTCGGCAGGCTCAGGTCGCCGCAGGTCGCGCTCCCCGAAACCGTCACCGAAGAGCCTGCCAAAAAGGTTACGTCAATGTCCCCCGAGGTCGCCCGCAAACGTTGGTCGCCCGTTCGGGGTCGCAGCTTCAGGGTAACGTCGCCAGCGGTCACTGTAAGGTCGAGGGTTTCGGCCTCTGAGAGCTCAAAATCGCCCCCGGTAAAGCTGCCTTTGACGGTTTTAACGCCCCGAACTTCGCCGTCACCCGCAGCGATGCGGAGGTCTAAGCCCACGTCGGCGGGAAGGCGCACATGAACGTCTCCGGCAGCCTGATGAAGCTTTGTCAACCAGTTGCTCTCGCCTTTGGCCTGCGGTGGGGTACGGATGAGGTAGCCCCCTTCAGGGGTGCGCTCCAAGGTCGCCTTACCCGTAACCACCGGGCTGTTTAGCGACGCGTCGGCTTCGACCGAGAGGTCGCCGCAAAACCCGCTCAGCTTGACCCACTGCGTCTGCTGGGTTGTATCAGCAATTTTGGGACCGCGTGGGGGTTCGGGCGGGCCTGGCGGTAGGGCTGAGGTTGAAGGCGGCGGTTGTACCGGTTTTAGCTCGGTAAGTCCTAGCTCTTCGTCTGTCACATCCTGGCTCAGTGACGCGAGTTCCGTGAGTCCTAAAGGGTCATCGTTAGTAGATGAGTCAGTTGAAGCTTGTGGCGGTATTGAGGGCGTCTCCTCTCTAACACTTTCTTCTCCTAGTGCAGCGAAAAGAATCTCGGCTTCGTCTTCGGTAATGCGGCCTGACTCGAGTAGGGCTTGGACACGGGCTTGTTCGGCTTGGCTCATTGCGCTCTCCTGGATATAGCTTGGGGCGTGGGTTGGGACTGGGGCTCGAGGCGTTCGGCAACGCCCCGCAACTGCGCGGCAAGTCTCGAGCGCCATAACGGGCAGGGCTTGGCTTCATGCAGAAGGCGGCGTACTTCGGCCTCTCGTTGTAGCGTTTGGGCGCGACCCTCTACTTTACTAACTTCGGCGTAAAACCTGATGCTGTCCATACCGCCTCCTTTTGCTAAAAGATAAACCTAAAACGTAAATATGTCAAGTAAAAATTAATAAATATAAAAATTGACTTATCACGTTTGTCTATTTGAGCTGTTATTCATAGAAAGTTGAATGAGATTAGGGCGGGGCTCGAGCTCCCTAAATCGGACGATAGGCGGAGGTTTGGGAGGCTACGCATTGGTATCTTGAACTATGGCTTCACCGTCTCCCCGTATTTTCGATGCTGAGCACCGCACCCTTACCTTGGGCATCCTGATAGGGGTCACCCTCATCGCTTTTGAATCCCTCGCCGTCGTGACCATCGCGCCCCGTTTTGCCGCTGAACTGGGCGGCACCCATCTCTACGGCTGGGTCTTTAGCGGTCTGCTTTTGACCTCGCTGTTAGGCACTGTGATCGGCGGGCAGATGGCCGACACCAGGGGGCCGGGGCGGGTGATCTTGCTGGGGCTGATTATCTTCGGCTTGGGGCTCGCGGTCGGGGGCGCTGCGCCGACGATGCCGGTGCTGCTCGTCGGTCGGCTGTTGCAAGGTCTAGGTGGCGGTGCGCTCGGGACGGCGCTCTACGCGGTGGCCAACCTCGCCTACAGCGACCGTCTGCGCCCGGCGCTGTTCGCGGCGATGTCGAGCGCGTGGGTCGTGCCGGGGCTCGTCGGGCCGCTGCTGGCCGCCTTTATCGCGGCGGCGGTGGGCTGGCGCGTCGTCTTTTGGGGTCTTATCCCGCTGCTGGTGCTGGTCGCCGTTTTGACCGTCCCGGCCTTCCGCCGCTTTCCCCGTCCGAACGCGCCGACGCCGCCGAGCCGCCTGCCGCAGGCGCTCGGTCTGTCTTTTGGCACCGGGCTCTTTTTGGCAGGGTTGACGCTCGCCTCGTGGTGGGGCGCTGCGCTGCTCGCCGTTGGTGGGCCGTTGGCACTCATGAGTTTACGCCGCCTCATGCCCGCCGGGACGCTCCGGGCTCGGCGGGGACTTCCGGCGGTGGTGGCCTCGAGGGGTCTCTTTTACGCGTCGTTTGCCGGGGTCGAGGCGTTTTTGGCCTTTATGCTGACCCGCGTTCACGGTTATACGGAGACCGTCGCGGGGGTCGTGATTGCAACCGGGGCGCTCAGCTGGGCGACCGGCTCATTTTTGCAGGCACAGCTCGATAAGCGCGGGACCGGCGAACCGGGGCGGGCGCGGCGCGTACGCTTTGGGACGCTGCTGATGAGTGCCGGACTCTCGGTACAACTCGTGGCGCTGTTCGCGCCGCTGTATTCGCTGCCGATCAGCATGGTGGGCTGGGGGACGGCGGGTCTGGGCATCGGCTTGGCGCACTCGACGGCCTCGGTGCTGGCGTTTGCGGCAGCCCCGGCCGGGCAGGGCGGGGCGGTCTCGGCGTCTTTACAACTCGCCGATCAGTTTTCCTCGGCGCTTTCGACCGGCATCGGGGGGGCGCTGCTCGCGTTCTCCGTGCAGCTCGGATTGTCGGAACAACTCGGCGTCGCGTGGGCCTTCGGGTTTTGTCTGCTGCTGATTTTTGGGGCGGTGTGGACGTCGGGGCGGCTCGCCTCACCGGACGCTAACTCTAGCGTTGCTGAAAACGTCACCGAGAACGTCGGGGTGCGGAGCGTCCCGGTCTCCGAAGGGCGGTAAACTTAGCGTGTGATTGCCTATTTAGACGGTGTGGTGGCCGAGGTGCGGGCGAACAGCCTGGTGGTGCAGACGGGCGGGTTCGGGCTCGAGGTGTTTGCCCCCAAATCTACCCTGATGGTCTCCAAAGTCGGGACGGCGCTGCGGCTCCACACCTATTTCCTTGTCAAAGAAGACCTGTTGGCGCTCTACGGCTTTCACGACCGCGACGCCCACACGCTTTTTACCTATCTGATCGGCGTGTCGGGGGTCGGGCCGAAGCTGGCGTTAGCACTCCTGTCAGGAATGCAGACCTCGCTGATTGCCGGGGCGATTTTGCAAGGTGACGCCGGACTTTTAGCGAGTGCGCCGGGCGTCGGGAAAAAGATGGCCGAACGCATCATCTTAGACCTCAAAAATAAACTCCCCGAAGAGTTGCAAGCACCGGGCGCGACGGGCCGGGTCATGACGCTCACGACGCCCGCCGCCGAAGACGCGGTCGAGGCACTGTTAGCCCTTGGCTACCGTGAGACGCAGGTCAAGGGCGTGGTCGCCGAACTGGCGCTAAAAGAGAATGAAGCGACGGCCGAGGCGCTGATTCGGAAGGCGCTTTCGAGGCTCCGCTAGGCCGTGAGTCACTTGTTTATGAAAGTCGCACCTGCAGACGCTGAGCCGGTAAGTCGCGCGAGGCTCGAGCAAGTTCTTACTTACCTGCGTGATTACCCTGCCTCGGTGGTGGCTGTCTCTTACGCCGGGGACGCGCCGCCGCTCGCCCGTCTGGGTTCACTGGTGACCCGAGAACAGCTCGAGCAAGGAGCGATTCCCGACCCGGTGTTGCTGCGTTTTACCGAGCGCCTTAAAAAAGCCAGAGCGGATTTAAGTTTGGATGAGCTTTTGCAGTTGCCCGTCCCAGTGAGCGCCGGGGACCAAGAAGTTTACACGGCCCGGTTGGGTAAATGGCTTTTTGAAGTGAGGATGCTCGAGCGAACTTTATCCCGGTTGTAAAGGGCTGCTGAAAGAAACGTTTATAGTCTCGAGTATGACTTCTGGGTTCTACACGCCGTGAGCGCAACCTATCATCTGAAGCTGGGGCGGCGCAGCTACAGCTTCACTGACCTTAGAGACGTGCTGGCCAAAGCCTCACCGCACCGTTCCGGCGATGTGCTGGCGGGTCTCGCGGCGACCTCGGCCGAAGAGCGCGTTGCCGCGAAGTACGTGCTGAGCGAGCTGCCCTTACAGATTTTTTTGGACGAACCGCTCGTCCCTTACGAGCAAGACGAGGTGACGCGGCTTATCGTAGATACGCACGACGCAAGCGCGTTCTCCCCGGTTGCGGGGTTAAGTGTCGGTGAGTTTCGTAACTGGCTCTTGTCCGACGAGGCCGATACAGCAACGCTTCAGGCGCTTGCGCCCGGACTTACGCCGGAGATGGTCGCCGCCGTCAGCAAGCTCATGCGTAACCAAGATTTGATTTTAGCCGCCCGTAAGTGCCGAGTCGTCACGCGGTTTCGGACGACGATAGGTTTAGAAGGCCGGTTTTCTACTCGGTTACAACCGAACCACCCGACCGACGACCCCAAGGGTATCCTGGCGTCTATCGTAGACGGGCTGATGTTCGGTGTCGGCGACGCGGTGATCGGGATCAATCCGGCGTCGGACAGTGTGGCGTCGGCGGTGTCGCTGTTAACCATGCTCGACGAACTGAGGGGGGCGCTCGAGCTCCCCACGCAGATGTGCGTGCTGACCCATGTCACCAATCAACTTCGGGCCGTTGAGCAGGGTGCGCCCCTCGACCTCATGTTTCAGTCGGTGGCGGGCACCGAAGCTGCCAACGCCGGGTTCGGCGTCAATCTAGCCTTACTCCGCGAAGCGAACGATGCAGCTCGTTCTTTGGCTCGCGGCACGTTAGGGAATAACGTGATGTACTTTGAAACCGGGCAGGGCGCGGCACTTTCGGCGGGCGCACATCACGGGCTCGATCTACAAACCGCCGAAGCGCGGGCCTACGCGGTGGCTAGGGCGTTTGAGCCGCTGCTGGTCAACACGGTCGTCGGCTTTATCGGGCCGGAATACCTTTACAACGGCAAACAGATCATCCGAGCAGGGTTGGAAGACCACTTTTGCGGCAAACTTTTAGGGTTGCCGATGGGCTGCGACGTGTGCTATACGAACCACGCCGACGCCGACCAGGACGATATGGATACGCTCCTGACGCTTCTCGCAGCGGCAGGTGTGACGTTTGTCATGGGTGTGCCGGGAGCCGACGACATCATGCTCAACTATCAGAGCACTTCATATCACGACGCGTGGTACGTGCGGCAAGCTTTGGGGCTACGGCCTGCCCCGGAGTTTGAAAGGTGGTTGGAGCAGTTCGGTATCGTCCGGGAACACCGACTTACCCCGCCCGGAGCGGCGCAGCGGCTGCTGACCTTGGCGGGCGTTTGAAATGCCCGTCATCCGAACGCCGTGGGAGCACCTCAGAAACTTGACGGCGGCTCGTATCGCGCTGGGCCGCGCCGGGAGCAGTTTACCCACCGAGGAGGTTTTGGCTTTCGAGCTGGCTCACGCACGCGCCAAAGACGCGGTTTACGCGGCGCTTGACGTAACGCACCTAACACGGGAGCTGTCTCGAGACGGAGACGTGCTGAGCGTCCATTCCCAAGCTGAGTCCCACGAAACCTATCTCACCCGCCCCGACTTGGGCCGCTTGCTCAACCCGGCAGATGAGGCGTTACTCCGGGCACGGCGCGGCGCGTTCGACCTCGTGATCGTCGTTGCTGACGGGCTTTCGGCGGTAGCTGTAAACCGGCACGCGGTCCCGCTCCTAGAGACGCTGGGGCCACTTCTCGAGCTCTATACGCTGGCTCCTATCGTCTTGGCGCAAGGAGCTAGAGTCGCCCTCGCCGACGCTATCGGGGACGCGCTCGGCGCAAAGCTGAGCCTCGTGTTAATCGGCGAACGCCCCGGCCTCAGCTCTCCGGAAAGCTTAGGTGCCTACCTGAGCTTCGCGCCGCGGCCCGGCCGTCTCGATTCGGAACGCAACTGCGTGTCGAACGTTCACCCCGCCGGACTTTCAAACCGGGCGGCGGCGCAGCTGCTTTCGGTTCTTATCCGCGAAGCTCTGCGGCAACAGCTGACGGGCGTCGGGCTTAAAGTCGAGGGGGCGCTGACGTTACCCCCCGAAGCGTCCCGTCTGCCTAGCTGACTTCTACATGAAGTCCTACCGAACCCCGACCTATTCGTGGACGCTCGGCCGCGCCCTGAGCAAACCTTTGACGCCCTACGCCTCAACGTGCTCAGCGACAGGCTTTTTGCGATTGCTCAGGTGAAAAAACGTGTGTGAGCCTCTCCCAAATCGCAGCGCGGCTGACAAGCCCGGTTCAAACGGTTTCAAGTTATTCTGTGGAGGTTTACGGTGTAAAAGCCGTGTGCCTCCGGGCTCAACCACCGGTGATTACAACAGCTACCCGTTAGGGAGAACGCATGAAGCTCAAAAAGATTACGGCGACCGAGGTCGTGGTGCCTGCCAAAGCCGGGACGATCAATAGCGAGGGGCTCGAGCGTCCCCTGCACAAACTAAGCAGCAAAGGCCGCGCGGCCTGGACGCAGCAGTTCGATACGCTCCCGAAGCTGCTGTTACAGCTTCACTGGGAGGGCGGCCTGGTGGGGCTGGGCGAATGCTACCGCGACCACGATTGGGAGACGGTTGCAACGATTTCGGCTTCACTGCTCGGCCTCGAGCTAGCGTCTTTAACCCTGCAAGAGCTGCCGATCAGCCCGTGCCGCGAATACGACGGGTTCGAGTGCGCCGTCTGGGACAGCACGGCCAAAGCGCATAACTTGCCGCTAGTGACGCTCTTAGGGGGCGCGGTGCGTGAGCGGGTGCTCGTCGGGGCGTGGACGGGTCACCGCGAGGTCGCTGAGATTCCCGACCTGGCGCGGCGGTTTGCGGCGCAGGATTACCGGCACTGGAAGTTCAAGTGCGACCTGGAGGACGATGTAGCGGCCTGGTGCGCGGCCATTAAAGAGGCCGCCCCCGGGATGAAAGTCGTCTTGGACCCCAACGAACGCTGGGAGTTTGCGTTCGAGGCGCGTGCCCGCCTAGATGAACTTGCCAAGCTTGGGAACGTGTTGTGTCTCGAGGACCCCTTGCCGCGTTGGAACTTAGACGCGTACCGTGAACTTCGCGCGCACAGCAGCGTGGCGATTGCGCTGCACGTCTCGCTGCCTTATCTTGCCCACGGACAGAGGGTTTCAGACGCCATCAACGCCCTGACCCAGCACGCTGTAGACGGCTTTAACTTTAACGGCGGGCTCGCCAAGTTTGGGCAGCTGAGCAGTATCGCGGGGGCCGCGCACTTACCCTTTTGGCATGGTAGTGAGCTAGATTTAGGCGTGCTCGAGGCCATGTACCTGCATCAGTGCGCCGCCGCCAAACTGTGTATCTGGCCGAGTGACATCTTCGGACGGCTGGTACGGACGCACGACCTGCTCAAAACCCCGCTCCGGCTCGAGCCTCCCTACGCTTACCTGCCCACCGGTCCCGGCCTCGGCATTGAACTGGACCTCGCTGCGCTCGAGACCTACACCACCCGTCAAGAGGTCTACGCGTGACGGCTAATCCGTTTCTAAACGACCCCGACCGCTACGCCATCTGGGAGATGCTTGTCACGCGCGACATCGCCGCGTTTGTCGCGCAAGATTGGGAACAAGTCGCAGGCGACTTTATCGAACCGGGTTTTTGGGGTCTCGACGCCCGGTTTCGTGCGAATCCCGATTCGTGGCAGCTCAGCTTTCCTACGTTGGCGAGCTACCGCGAGGCGTGGCTGGAGCAAGCTCATGCGAATGCTGGACGTATAACTCCGGTCAAACTGAGTGAGGCGCTCATGGACGCGACGACGCTTAGAGACATCGAGCTGAAGGGGGAGAGCGCCGTCGCGCACAAAAAATTTGACGGTGAGCTTCGCTTTGATGACGGTTCGGTAGAGACGCTCCGTTGGCAGACGCTCTACCACTGCCGCAAGGTGGCGGGTGAGTGGAAAATCGCTGGATTCGTAGGGTACTTACTCAATCCACTGGGTGAAGCCGCAGCGGGTGCAACCGCTTTGGTCAAAGAAGTTCCGGTGGGCTCGAGCCAGCACGCGACCGCCGGGCCGTACTCGCCGGTGCTGCGCGTCCGGGCCACCGAACTCGTGGTGATTTCGGGGCAGGTCGGGGTCGCACCTGACGGCAGCGTCCGCAGTGACGACTTTACGGCGCAGACTGAGGATACTCTAGATAACTGTTTTGCGAAGCTCTCGAGCGCCGGATTAGGAGCTGCCGACGTCTTTAAGGTCAACGTCTACCTGACTGATTTGGCCAACTGGGAGGCGTTTAACGTGGTGTACCGAGAACGCTTTCCCGACCCTAAACCGGTCCGCACTGCTGTCGGCACCCAGCTCTTACCCGGTATCTTGGTCGAAGTCGAACTGTGGGCCGCGCGGTGATCTGGAGCAGATTATGATCTGGGACAAGCTGACGAGCCCGCAGCTCGCGGCGCTCCCCAAAACTGTACCGGTCGTCTTGCCGCTCGCCGCGACTGAACAGCACGGCCCGCACCTGCCGCTCGCTACCGACCGCCTGATCGCCGAGCACTTTATGACGCGCTTAGACGAGGAACTTAGGGAAAACGTTCTTATTTTACCGACGGTCGCGGTGGGTTGCTCGGAGCATCACCTGGACTTTTGCGGGTCGCTGACGCTGACGCACGAACACTTTGCGGCGTATGTAACCGATGTGCTCACCTCAGTTCAGAGCCACGGGTTTACCAACCTAGTGATGTTTAACGCCCACGGGGGCAATTTAGCCGTCGGGCAGACGATTTTAGAAATCTTCGGACGACGACGCCCCGAGTGCCAGGTTGTCATGATGACCTGGTGGCAGCTCGCTACGGCTGAGCTGCTTGAACTCAGCGAAACGGGTCCCGGCGGCGTCGGGCACGCCGGTGAGTTTGAAACATCGCTGCTGCTCTACTTCGCTGAGGCTTTAGTTCAAAAAGATAAGTTGCCCGATAACGGCTTAGCACCGACCTATACGTGGGCCGAGAGTGATATGCTCCGGCGCGGCAACGCGAGCCTCTACCGCCCCTTCAACACGATGACGCGTAACGGTGTCGTCGGGGTACCTAAAGCGGCGGGTGCCGACAAAGGGGCGCGGATCAGCGATATTGTCGTGGCGCACGCGGCGCGTATTCTGAGGTCTTTACAGGACTCACCGGGCGTTGTCCACACAGAGGGTCACGACTCATAGCTGTAAAAACTATAGCCGTAAAAAAATTGGAACTGTACAAACTGAGACGCGTTTTCGGGTCTGCTGCTAAGGGGCGGCTCGAGCCGCCCCAACTGACCTGGACGCTTGGCTATACTTAAACGATGCTGACTCCCGGCCCCCCTCGAGCTGAACAAACCTTTGACGCTCTCCGCTTAAACGCCCTCAGCGACGGGCTTTTTGCCATCGTGCTGACACTCCTCGTACTCGACATCAAGTTGCCGGAGAATGTGAGCGCGTCGGCCTCGACGCGTGAGCTGTTAAGGCTGCTCGTTCCTGCGCTTTCAGGCTATCTCATCACCTTCGTCCTCGCGGGCGTGTACTGGATTCTCCATAACCGCCTTGTCGAATCGCTGCGTGTTATTACCCCCCAACTGCTGTGGCTCAACCTGATGCTGCTGCTTTCGGTGGGCCTGCTACCTTTTAGTGCAGCGGCACTATTCGGAGACAATAACCTCGGCTATCCCTTTTACAGCGTCAATATGATTTTGATCGGTGTGACCCAGGCGGCTCTGTGGGGCTACGCGGCAGCGGCGGGGTTGTTAAAAGAAGAGCAGCGAGACCCCAAGCACGTTCGGACGGTGCTGGGGCGTACCCTAATCACACCTTTGGTCTTTGCCTTCGTTTTGGTACTGCGGCCCGTCGCGCCGACCGTCGCACCGTTCCTACCCTTCGCACTTTTCCCTGGGCAGCTTTTGTTTCGTGAACCGCGCGGCGCTCGGGACGCTCCAGCGCAGCCGAGGTGGGCCACATTTTGGCGCTTCGTGGCTTTTGCACCTGTAATCGCGTTTTTTCTCGCGCTGCTCTGGCTTAGAGGCTAGTGCCTTCCTCGCCGCTTGTCTCTAGGCGAAATTCTCTTGTCCTGCCAACTTAACAGGTTCACTGAGCGCCACACTTGGTGAGACGGACTCGAGTCCAAACGCGTCGCCGACGGCCCGGTAGGTCAGCTGACCCTGATAGGTGTTGAGCCCCGAGAGTAGGGCCGGGTCGTTTTGTAACGCCTCGGTGCCGTATTCGGCCAGGGCCAATGCATATTTAAGCGTCTGGTTTGACAGCGCCGTCGTGCTCGTATTCGGCACCGCCCCCGGCATATTGGCGACGCCGTAATGCACCACGCCGTCAACCACAAACGTGGGGTCGTCGTGGGTGGTTGGGTGAATCGTTTCGATACAGCCGCCTTGGTCTACCGCCACGTCAACAATCACACTGCCTGGTTTCATGGTGGCGATCATCTCGCGCGTCACCAGATGCGGAGCCCTGGCCCCCGGAATCAGCACGGCTCCGACGAGCAGGTCGGCGCGCGCGACCATCTCGGCAATGTTGGCCGGAGTACTCGCCAGCGTCTGTAAGCTGCTGCCGAAGACGTCATCGAGGTACTGTAACCGCGCGTAGTTGACGTCTAAAATCGTCACCCGTGCGCCGAGTCCGACGGCGATTTTTGCCGCGTTCGTGCCAACTATGCCGCCGCCTAAAATGACAACCTCACCGGCCTGCACGCCTGGGACGCCGCCGAGTAGTAATCCGCGTCCGCCCAAAAACTTGCCCAGATAGTGTGCCCCGACCTGCGTCGCCATCCGTCCGGCAACCTCACTCATCGGGGTCAAAAGGGGGAGCGACCCGTTGGCGAGCTGCACCGTTTCATAGGCGACGGCGGTGGTTCCAGCATTTAACAGTGCCTCGGTCAGCGGGCGGTCGGCAGCCAGGTGCAGATAGGTAAAGAGCAGCAGGTCGTCACGCAAAAACTCGTATTCTTGCGCCATCGGTTCTTTGACCTTTAAGACCATCGCTTGTGCCCACGCTTCGGCGGCGCTTCCGACCAGCGTTGCACCCTGCGCCTCGTATTCGGCGTCAGAAAAGCCGCTGCCGACCCCGGCCCCGGTTTGCACTACGACCTGATGCCCGTGAGCGACGAGCCCGTGAACCGTGCCGGGGGTCGCGGCAACGCGGTACTCGTGAGTTTTGACCTCTTTAGGAACGCCGATATTCATACCCTTCACCTCGCTATACATAGCCTAAACCCAGTTTATAGCAGGTTTCAGCTGCTTGGCTATGTTCTCTATACTCGGTACTATTTATGGGTCAGGTGGGTTCTAAAAGCCGGTTGAGAGTTGGAGGTGTGCCGCTAAACCTGTGCGACAAGAGACGTTTTAGTATGAGTATGGCCGCTTAAGCCCAGACGCGCAAAAACTTCATCCGGCCCGCCGTGACCTCAGCCACGGCGACGAGGGTGTGCGAATGGTCAACGAGACCGAGACGCCCATCTGCCAACGCTTCTGAAGGCAGCCGCTGACCCTGTTTAACGCGAGCAACCTGTGCAGCGTCTAGCTCGAGCAGCGGATACGGCAGTGCGTCGGCGAGGGCAAAACCGGGCGTATTAGAGAGATTGTCTAATGGTACAGCTTGGTCTAAAGCAAAAGCTCCGGCTTGAGTTCGGACGAGACCCGAAAGGTGTGCCGGAATGCCTAAAGCTGCGCCTAAGTCCCTGGCAAACGCCCGCAGGTAGGTCCCGGCTTGAACGCGGACATCAAATAGGGCTGTAGGAAAATCACCGAGCGTCGGAGGTAACGGTGTAGGTTTTTGGGGTACGTCTAAATCATTTCTGGTGGGCGCAAACCCTAATAATTTGATGTCTTTGTAACCGGCAGGGCGGGACTCGAGCTTTAATACTTCACCCTTACGCGCCGCCTCATAACCTTTGACGCCACCTTTTTTCACGGCCGAATACTGCGGCGGCAGCTGTTCGGAAAGCTCTAAAAATGGGGGCAGCGCAGCGTGAATGTCCTCAGCACTCAGCCCGGACGCGTCCGCCGTTTCGTCAATCGGCCCCTCAGCGTCGAGTGTCGGCGTTCCGGCTCCGAACGAGACCCACGCGAGGTAACGTTTTTCCGAAGCCGTCAAAAAAGGGGAGAGCTTGGTCGCCTCGTCGCTCAAGATAACCAGCACCCCGGTTGCTAAAGGGTCGAGCGTCCCGGCGTGACCGACCGACCTAGTTTTGAGAAGTTTACGCGCTCTTGCCACCACGTCATGTGAAGTCAGGCCGAGCGGTTTGTCAACGATGTAGACCGGCATTGCCTCTTCATACCATGCTGTCTCAGTTGCCGCCATCTCTCATTACGTTATTTCAACTATTGACAAAATGTTGTAGTTGTACAACAATACGTTTTAGCTTTACGAACTGAGGTGACGATGCCTGAAAACAAACTAACGATCTATAACCGGCTTTCCGTTTTACGGGCCGAACGCGGGCTGTCGCGGCAAGAGCTGGCGGACGCGGTGGGGGTGAATTATCAAACTATCGGTTACTTGGAGCGCGGCGACTACAACCCGAGTTTAGAGTTGGCTTTCAAACTGAGCGACTACTTCAGCTTGCCTATCGAGGTTATCTTTTCAACGAAGCCCCTCAAACCCTTGAGCGAAGCTCTGTATGAACTTCAAAATCACAGAGAGGAAAAAGTTGCATGAAAAAGCTTGGGTTTTTTGCTGGCACACTCGAGCCCAACCCACCTACCGAAGAAACCTCTTTTCGTACCTCGAGCGGAGCGCACTGATGCGCAAACCTCTAAGGAGGAGCGTTCGGCGGCTCTTAAGCGTCCTTGCGTTCGCGGCGCTGCTCCTCACCTTTTTTGCGGGCGCACTAGGCAGGGAGTTCGCCTGGTTAGCCCTTCTGCCGCCCATTCCTCTTATTTTTGTCATCATATGGCTGGATAGAGCGACGGCGAATATAGCGACCAAAAAAGTGAGTAAGCTCGATGAGCGGCAGAGACGTGTACATGACCAAGCCCACCGCTTGACGTACTGGGTTCTCTACCTTTATGCGTTCCTCGTGTTCTCTGTTTACACTTTTGACTTTGGCGACCTCAATATCCCTATAGCTTACGGGGTAGGGGAAACGACCTTCATCTTCAAACTACTCAGCATGAACATATATTTGTTCATTGTCTTGCCAACTCTGTTCGTGGCGTGGCTCGAGCCTAACCTTGTGCAAGAAGATAACTTCGCTAAGGAGACTGCATGAAACGCCGTATAGTCTTATATCAGAGTAGCCGCCGCTTACTCGTAATTGGCTTCATAAGCACTTTTGTAGCGAGTTTGATGCTGAGACTCTTAGCCGATAATCTTGACCAATTAGCTTTAGGTCTTCAAGTTTTGGGAGTATTCTTTGCTGCTGGTTTACTCAGATGGGGAAAGCCTCAAATCAAAAGCAAATTTATGGATGAGCGCCAGCGCGATATTCGTAACCGCTCGTACTTTAGGACTTACTTACTGCTCTCGGTTATATCCGTCAGTATTCCCATTGTCATGACTTTGCTGTTTGTCGTTGCTGAGCAGACTACAAGGGCGCTGATCGTTACGCTCCTCACCTCCTTACAGCGACCTGTGGATTTTGTAACGGTGTTTAGTTCGTTAGCACTTTTTGTGGTTTTTCTTCCTTGGGCAATGCTGGCGTGGCTCGAGCCCGACCCACCGCGAGACGAATCCGTTACTCTCAAGTCTGACTCGCGCATAACGAACTCTTAAAGCCTATGTCACCACGCGTTCGGCCTCTGGCTATCTGCCTCATCTACCGTGAGGGTACGCAAGGCCGAGACCTCTTGGTGATGGAGGGTTTTGACGAAGCCAAAAAGTCTTGGTTTTATAGACCGCTCGGCGGCGGTATCGAGTTTGGCGAGCGGGGTCATGAAACGGTCAAGCGGGAGTTGCGTGAGGAAACCCGACAAGACCTGACCGATATCCGGTTTTTAGGTGTGCTCGAGAACCTGTTTACCTACGCGGGCACCCCGGCTCACGAACTCATGCTGGTGTATGAAGGGCGGTTTGCCGACCCAACCGTCTACGAACAAGACAGCCTGGAAGCCGTTGAGGATGACGGCTCGAGCTTTACCGCCCGCTGGTTGGCTGTAGAAGATTTTCAAAACGGCACCTTGAGACTCGTCCCTGAGGGTTTATCGGCCTATCTCTAGGTCTGCCGCGCCGTATACTTTAGCAGTGCCCTATAAACCCGTCTGTCTCGCCTTACTGCTACTAGTTCAGCTCGCTTTTGCCACCCAAGAGGTCGCCGCGCCGCGCGTCAAGGTCATCTTTGACGACCCCGCCGAAACCGCTTACGCCGAGCGCGTCGCTGCTGAAGCTGAGAGGGCGCTGGACGTCCTCGTTCCGCTTTTTGGCTACGCGCCGCCGCCGATCACGCTGCGTTTAGAAGATACGACCGACGTGTATAATGGGTTAGCGTCGCCGCTCCCTCGCCCCAGTGTCGGGTTGCGGCTTTTATTTCCCACCGAAACCTCATTCGGCTACCGTGCGGAGGACGAGCTGCGGTTTTTGCTCGTTCATGAACTGACGCACATCATGCAGTTTGGCTACCTTACCGGGCGTGGCACCGGGTTGCGGCTCGGGTTGGTCGGTGAAAACGTGGCCAACGTGCCTCCGGCGTGGCTGGTCGAGGGGCTGGCGGTTTGGGACGAGTCGGAGTTTACGGCGGGGGGACGCCGCGACGACGCGCTGACGCGGGGGCTGATAGAGAGTGCAGTGCTCGCCGGAACTGCGCCGTCTCTGACCGACGCGAGTTTAAGGACCTACGGCGTGTGGCCGGGGGGTCAGACCGAATATCTGTTCGGCGTTGGCTTTACGAGCTATCTGATTCGGCAACACGGGTTTGACGCCATCAAAAAGGCGCTGGCACTCCACAATGCCGGGGGGTTTATCCGGCCCTTCGAGGGGTCGTGGCGACTCGCGGTCGGTACCGACTTAGAAGCCGAGTGGGGGGCGTGGCAGCGCGAGGTGCTCAAGCAGGCGAAGGCGAGGGCACAAAAGGTCACCCAGACTAAACGGGCCGGGATGCTCGAGACGGACAGCGGCTGGTATACCCGCGCCCCGGCGCTCAGCCCGGATGGGCGTCAGCTCGCATGGGTCGGCTGGCCTGCGGCGATTATGCTGGCGGACGTTGACAGAAATGCTGGCGGCGGCACGCTCACCCGAAAGCGCGTGTTGCTGGACAACCGCTTACCGGGGAGCCTCGAGTGGCTGGACGACCACACGCTCCTCTACGCCCGTCCGGTACGGCGGCCTTATCACACCTATTCGGAAGTCTTTACGCTAGACACCCGCACGGGCCGCGAGACGCAGTTGACCGGGGGAGACCAGGGGGGCACACGGGCACACTTGCCTGCGCCGCTGCCGGGAGGGTGCGTCCTCTACGTGACCGACGATGGGACGCGTTCAACGCTCGAGCAGCTCTGCCCCGGAAAACCTATTTCGACTCGTTGGCGGAGCAAACCAGGGGTCCACGTCGTCGGACTCGCCACGAGCCGCCGGGGGCAGGTGGCCGTAAGCGTGTGGCAGCGGGGTTGGGTTGATTTGGCTCTGCTGCAAAACGGCACCCTGCGGTACCTGACCCGTGACCCCGCGCAAGACTTAGAGCCGAGTTGGAAGGGCGAAGACACACTGCTGTTTCGCTCCGACCGGACCAAGGTATTTGAACTCTACGACCTGAGGCTCTCCGACAAACGTTTGGCGCGTTTGAGTCAGAGTGTAGGCGGCGCGTTTACGCCCGAAGCTGGTAGCGGCGGAACGTGGTTTGCGTCCCTTGGCGGGCACGGCTATAACCTCGCGTGGTTAGCAGACGCGCCGCCACTTGCCCGGACCCAGGCGTCAGTGACGCGGCGTCCGACCCCGCCCCTACGCGTACCAGAGTTCCCGGTATTTCCCTACAACCCGTTAGGCAGCTTGGGATTTTACGGTTGGCTACCGACGAACGCCGGGGTCAACCTGTCGCCCCTGGGAACGTTTCTCGAGCTCTCCCTCGTCGCGCAAGACGACAGCTTAGACCACAACCTGCGGACGACGCTCGGGTTTGACTCGAGCCTTCCCGCTTTGTCCGGCTTTTACGGCTTTGCACGTTACGACTTTGGCGGCGGTTTGGCCCTGCAAGCGACGCCGCCCCCGCTGCGCTACGCCGTACAAGCCGGAGCGTGGCCGCTCGCGCCGCACCTGAGCGGGACGCTTACGACAGTCTCCGGCGCGAAAGTTGCGGTCACCGCGCGGTTACCCGAAGACCGGACATTAGTGAGTGGGGGTCTCGAGGCCGGTCTCGTACACTTTCTAGGCCAAAGCTCCGGCCTCGTCTTAGATGCCCGCGCCGAGGGTGCCGTAGCAACCGGACAGGTTGACACCTGGGGTTACCGCACCGAAGGCTGGCGCGTTTCGGGAACGGGTTTGCTGAGCGCAACTGGGGCTGCGCCTTCGCTCGGGGCGTGGGGGGACGGCAGCTATACCTTGCCGGTAGAGGGGCCGCTGAGTGCAGTAGGGCGGCTCGAGTTCGGCGTACGCGCAGGCTACCGCCCCGCGTGGCCGATTCCCCTTAAAGCCAATGCTGACCTCGCCGCGCTCGTCACTGTCGGCAGCACCCGCAGTTTTCCTTTCAAACTGCGCGTCGGCGACGGGCTTTACACTCTCGAGCGGGTGACGCTCGAGCCCCGCCTCCGCACCTGGTTAGACGGTGCCCTCCACCTGGGCGGCGACCTCACCGTGTCGCTCGATTCGGTCATTAACTACGGCGCACCGGTAAGTATGAGCGGCACGCTCGGTTACACCAACGGGGTGTGGACGCGGTTTGGCTTGCGGCTGCCGCTTTAGGTCTTCAAGCAGCCTTCAGCTTTGGACGTGTTGTCTCGAGCTGACGCTAAAGCCGTTAGTCTACGAAAAGCTTTTGGAGTCGTAAAAATCAAGTGGGTGACACCGAATATGAAGGCTTAAACGCTACCTAAACAGCACACTGCCTTATCTCCTATTTCTACCAGGGTGCGCTACGTTACGCTGAAACTGGAGGTTTTTGTGAAGCCAAAATATCTTTCGGTTCCTATATTGTTAGCGTTTCTTTTGACGCTGCTCGTCGCCTGTAGTGCTCCAGCGCCAACGCTACCCAGCCAGCCGAGTAAGCCGATAAGCCCAGAGCTACCCAGCTTGCCCGCAGGTGAGTGGACCGCCTTTTCACCGGGGGGCGACACCCTCTGCGCCGACGGCTCACCCTACGCCTACTATGTGCGGCCCGGTACGGTCAACAAACTCGTGGTGGATTTTGAGGGCGGCGGTGCGTGCTGGAGTGGCGGAACATGCGGTAGCCCTGTTTATCAGCCCAACATCGGCAGTTCCTCGAGCCCCGGTTATCGAGAAAAAAATCCTACTGGACTTTATGATCACACGAATTCTAAGAATCCTGTAGAAGACTGGTATCACGTCTTTATAAGTTACTGTACCGCCGATATTCATCTAGGCGACAGCGTGCAGACTTATGACACCTCGAAAGGACCTAAAAAGATTTATCACAACGGTCAGAAAAATGTTGCGGCGGTGCTCGGCTGGGTCAAGAAAAATTTCAAAGCGCTGGAAGACATCTTCGTTACGGGTTGTAGTGCGGGTGCTTACGGTGCGGCTATCTACACCCCTCAAATCGCTGATGCTTACCCAGACGCTAAGGTTACTGAACTCGGTGACAGCGGTGCGGGCATCATCCCAAAGTCGTTTGTTACAAAGCCAGACGGACTTAAACGCTGGAATATCAATGCGGTGTTACCCCCTGGCGTTGACCTCACCAACGGCATTCCTACGACATTCCTGGCCGATGCGTACGTTGCGATTGGTCAAGCACACCTAAAAGCGAAACTAGCGGAGTACAACAGCGCCTCGGACGGTACTCAAATCAGCTTTTACGCGCTACAGCTAGGTCTTGATCCGCGTGATCCCACCGACCCTGCCGTTCAAGCTGCGGGGCGAGCATGGGCGATGGGTCTAGGAGCGTCACTGACAAAAATTCAAACAGGTCTGCCGGGAAGTTTCTCGAGCTACACCTCACTCTTAGACGATAATGACAATTTGCAAGACGGTACGGCGCACTGCATTATCACCCGCCCCGACTTTTACACCCTTACGACCAACGGCGTTTTGCTCACCAACTGGTTAAACAGTCTGCTCAATGACCCGACGCCGCCCGCTCCGGTTGCGCCCGCGACCGTGCCGACGCCGGGTTAGTCAGTCTCAGCTTCTGGAAGATTGAGTTCGACGTCAGTCAGCCAGAGCACCTCAGCTTGGGCGCGAATTGCCCGCGCCGGGGTCTGGTCATAGTTAGGCGTTTTTTCGGGGGAGAGGGTACGCGTCAGCGCGTCTCTCTTCCCTTCGCCTTGCACCAAAAAGGCGACGGTGCGGCTTCGGCTGAGCGTCCCCGCCGTCATACTGAGCCGCGTCTCTTTGCCGGGTGGTTTGACCACGGTGGTCAGCCCTTCATCGAAGACTGCGCCGGTACCGGGAAACAGGCTCGCGGTGTGCGCGTCGTCGCCGAGGCCCAGAAAAGTCAGGTCGAAGAGGGCTTCGTTTAGAAATGTCTGTAAGGTGTCGCCCAGCTCTGTCGCGGCGGCTTCCGGGTCACCCACCAAGTACGGCCACGGGTGGATGTTCTCCGGCGGCACCGTTACCTTGTCTAACAGCGCCTTTTTTGCCGCGCCGTAGTTGCTGTCGGGATAGTCGTGCGGGACAAAACGTTCATCACCCCAAAAGATATGCGTGTCTTGCCAAAAGGGGTCGTCCGCGTGCTCCGCAGAGAGCTTTGCGTACATTTTAAGTGGAGTCGAGCCGCCCGAAAGAACCACGACAAAGCGCCCGTTCGCGGCGACGCTCTCCCTGGCCGTTTTGATAAAAAGTGCTTCGGCAGCTTCGGCTACATCTTTGACGTATTTAATCATCGTGACTCCTTTTGTTTAAGTGAGCTCGAGCTTTAGCTCGGTAGGCCCATAAACCCTGGTCTCTCCCTCTTAGGGTACCCGAACAAGGACCTAAAAATCTAAGGGTCTTTATGGGCAACTACCCCGTCAACGGCTGTCTTGTCAGCCGGACCTAAAACTTTATGGACGCCACTTCTGCTGCAACCTACCGTGCTCCTTGCTAAACTGTCCAGATGACCTCAACGAAAACCCTATCACGCGAAGACGCGGCGGCGCTGATGGAAAGCTGGACGGACTCGGAAAGTTTGCGTAAACACATGCTCTCGGTCGAGTCGGCGACCGCTGCCTACGCCCGCAAGTACGGTGAAGACGAAACCCTGTGGCGCGTCGCGGCCCTGTTGCATGACTTTGACTACGAAAAGCACCCGACGCCGGATGAAAACGGCCATCCTTACGTGGGCGTGCGTTACTTGCGTGAACAGGGCTACCCGGATGAGGTTTTAGACGCTATCATGGGCCACGCCGACTATACCGGCGTCTCACGTGAAACGCTGCTGGCTAAAGCCCTCTACGCCTGCGACGAATTGACCGGCCTGATTACTGCGGCGACGCTCGTGCGGCCTGACAAAGACGTGCGAAACGTTGAGCTTAAAAGCCTCAAAAAGAAGTTCAAGGACAAAGCGTTTGCGCGCGGCGTCAACCGGGAAGATGTCATTCGTGGCGCTCAAGAGTTGAATATTGAACTTTGGGAACATGTCGTGTTCGTCTTGGCGGCGATGCAAACGGACGCGGAAAAGTTAGGGCTCGACGGTTCGTTAGCGCAGTGAGAGCACGGGGAAAAATACTGTGAAGCTGGTGATGCTCTACGGCCCACCTGCGGTGGGTAAACTGAGCGTGGCGCAGGCGCTAACGGCGCGTACCGGGTTTCGGGTATTGCACAACCATCTGCTAACAGACCTCAGCTGTACCTTATTCGACCGGAGTACGCCCCAAGCTCGAGCCCTCACCCGCCGTTTACGTGAAATGTGCTTAGACGCTGCCCGCACTGAAAATCTCCCCGGCGTCATCCTGACTTATGTTTACGCCAGAGACCGCGACGCTTACATTTTGGGTCTTTGCGACAGCGTAGAGGCGCAGGGCGATGCAGTTTATCTGGTGCAGTTGAGCTGTAAAGTGGAAACGCTCGAGGCCCGCGTCGGTGAACCTTCAAGAAAAGCGTTTGATAAACTTACCACGGTTTCCGGATTGAGGGAAAAGTTGGAAACGCTTAACGAACCGTTTGGACAGCTCGAGGGGCGCGAGAGTTTGCTCGTCGAAACTGATGAATTGACCCCGGACGCGGTAGCTGAGGCTATTCAGTCAGCGTATAAGTTCTAAAAGAAGCTCGAGCCTTAGTGGGCTCGAGCTTCCGAATCCCAATGATCTCTAAATGCTTAGTTCGCCGCCTGGCTTGCCGGTGGCACGTCGTCAAAGGCGGCGGGTGGGTTTAGGAGCCGCCAGTTCCACCCTCCGTCTCGGCGTGGCGGCCAGATGACCGCGGTCGCTTGTCCGGCAATTGACAAACTCGTCACCGGGCCGAAGTAGCGCGAATCCTCACTGCCGCCCTTGCTCGACTGACGGTTGTCACCCATTAAAAAGTAGCGCCCTTCGGGGATAATCAGCTCGTGTAAAAAGGGCTTGCCACTCGGTGCATTTGCCGGAACCGGGGCGAGCGCCGCGATAGTGCTGCCGTAATAAAACTGCGTCTCTTTGCCCCCGACGGGTGCGGGGCCACCGGTATTTGGGTCGTAAGTACCTTGAATAAACCCCTGAAACCCGGTGATCTTACCGTTTTGCGCCGTGACGACCGGATAGTTGACGGGATCGGGGGTGATCTCACCGGAGCTGCTGATAAACCTCTGGTTGATCGGGTCACCGTTGACATAAACCTGACCGTCTTGAATATAAAAGTGGTCACCGGGCCGCGCGATGACGCGTTTGATAAAAAACGACCGCCGACCCCCCATCTCTTGCAGCGTCGGGGCATTTTCAGGTTCGCGCACCACCACGATGTCGCCACGGTCGTACTCGCCCATCACGCCAGCGCGCCGGAGCCAGGTTTCAAATTTGGGGATGAATACGCGGTCGCCGGTAAAAAGGGCTTGCGGTAACTGACCGCTCCCACCGTTAAGGTTAGGGCGCATGGACGAACCCACCACGCCGACCGTCGTAAAGACAAAAGTCACGATCAAGTAGGCGACGATCAAAGCTTCCGCGTAGCCTCTAACCTCGTGCCAGAAGCGTTGGGAGCCAGATTTTGGGGGGTCGTTTTTCCGCGTATCGCGGGCGTTCGATGTCATACGAGCAGTCTACTCTACCCGCGCTGCTTTGGGCGCAAATTACCGGGCTTTTTAGGCTTAGTCTTTTGAGCTAGATAATCCCTAATGCGCCGAGTACCTGCAAAACCACGATAACGCCGCCGAGGAGTGCAATCAGGCTAAAGCGGGCGTCAATTTCACGGTCTAGTTTGTCGAGTTTAGCATCTGTTTCGTTTCGGGCTGCTCGGATTTCGGCGCGTAGGTCGTTGAAGCCGTTTTCTAAGCGGGCCTCGAGCGTACTCAGCCGCTTATCAATCTGCTCATAAGACCCTTCAAGGCTCGCCCCGGCCCTAGTGGGCCTGAGTGCCGCCATTCTGACTTCAAGGGAGTTGGCGGGTTCAGGAAGCATCAGGGGTATGGTGACAGACTTTTAGGTCTATTGCAATGTATTTCTTTGCTGAGTCGTCTCTACAAGTTGAACTAGGTAGCTACTTCTACTTGGCTGTACTCTTTTTTTGCTCGAGCGCCGCACGGCTCTCTACAGGTTTGGGCGTCGAATCGGCGGGCAGCAGCTTAAAAGCTGCGTTTTCAGACCGACCGGTCGTGAGCGCCCGGACGGGTTCGGGGGTTTTGGCCTCGTCTAACGCACTTCGCGGTAACAACCCTGCCTCGACGAACACATAGAGTGCGCTCCACTCCCCGATAGCGACGATCTCTTCAAACGCCCAGAACGCCTCGATGTTGAGGTGCGGCATCGAATACTGGACGCGCAGGTCGGCGGGGTGCAGGTTGTACTGAAGTTCGGTCAAGATGCTCCCGGTGATGTCGGTCGCGCGGAGCATCATCTGCGCCATCGGATTGCGGCGCTCGAACCGAAACCGGCTGACCACCCGCTCCCACCAGCCGCCTTCTTCCGAGGTTCCGGCAAGAGACGCCCGCCGCGCCATCGTCGCGTCCCCGGCGATCGTAAAGTCGGCGTGTAAAAACGCCGCGGCGTTGACGGGGATGTTGTTGACGATGCCGCCGTCAGCCAAGGTGCGCCCATTAAACACCACCGGTTCAAACGCGCCGGGAAAACAGCTCGAGGCCCGAACCGCCGTAATTAGGTCGCCGCGAAAGATAAACACTTCTTCGCCGGTCTCGATGTCGGTCGTTGAAATGACCAGCGGTTTTTTGAGTTCGTCAAAAGTTGCGGGTAGATGCGACGCCAAAAACGCGTGCAGCTTCGCACCCTTAAAGAGCCCATTGCCAAACGAAAAATCAATGATGTCGCGCCACGAAACGCCTTTGGCAATCTCATAAATCTCTTCGGCGCTGTAGCCGTTCGCGTAAAACGCACCTAAAACCGCGCCCATCGAAGTTCCGGCTAACACGTCGGCTTCAATCCCGGCTTTTTCTAAAACCCGCAACAAACCGATATGGGCAAAGCCCCGCGCCGCACCGCCGCTTAAAATCAGCCCGACACGTCTTTGTTGTCCGGGGGTCTCAACATCCACGGTTTAAGCTTAGCAGGTCGCCCAAATGTTGCCCGTCGGCTATCTTTCTGCGTCCGGCCCCGCCGTTAGACTATCCTTATGACACGTTCTGTAAGGCCAACTGTACCAAAAACCGTACCGGAACGCGTCGAGACGCCCCGGCTGCTGCTCCGCGCCCCGCGTTTAGAAGACGCTCCGGAACTTTACGCCGCTGTCTGTGACTCGCTCCCGGAACTGAGACCCTGGATGGCTTGGGCGACACCTGAGTATTCACTGGCGACGTCCCAAGAGACCACCCGCAAGGCTATGGCCCAATTTGCTGCTAGAGAAAGCTTGCATTACCGTCTTTTTGACCGTGCAACCGGAACTTTCGTCGGGTACAGCTCGTTTCACCATCTTGACTGGGCGGTACCGAGGCTCGAGCTCGGTTACTGGCTCCGCACCTCAGCTGCTGGCAAAGGGTTGATGCGTGAAGGGATCGCGGCGCTTTGTGACATGGCTGAACAAAAACTTGGGGCTGTGCGTTTAGAGATTCGCTGCGATACGCGTAACGTCAGAAGCGCCCGCGTCGCCCAGGCGTGTGGCTTTGGGCTCGAGGGCATTTTGCGCCACGAGGCCAGAGACCCACAAGGCGCACTGCGCGATACGTGTGTCTACGCCCGCATCAACTAAACCACCCACGCACTAAAAGTTCATTTTGAGATGGACCAAAGTCTCGGCCTACGAAGCACGCCCTGAGTCGGGCCTCGACCTTGTGATAGAAGCCTGCGGTCAAAGGTAAAAACTGAGTAGCAACTAAAAGGCTTGCACTAAAGTGCATAATTTTGAATCAGCGTGCTGGAATAATAATTGACTTGGTTACTGACCTTGTAGAATTACAGAGAAGCTCGAGACCCTGGTTGACCTCTATGTCTACTCCCTTTTACACTCTTGCCCCCGCCATGAGCAGGCGTACCCTGCTCAAACGTGTGGCCCAAGGGACGCTCGCGGTACTCGCCGGGTCTGTGCTGACGAGCTGCGTCAAAGAATCCAGGGCACCTGAACCTGAAGTGCCGCTACCTGACAGACGTGCTTGGAAAGTGCTTGACAACACCATCCGCAACTGATGGGACGGCGACCAAAAAGACGCGTTAGACGCTGCTCCCGAAGGCACTTTATTATTTTTGCCTTACCCTTATCTGACCCCAGCGGGTAGCGAAGCCGCTTTTGACGAGATGTACGGTTGGGACACTCACTTCATCAACCTGGGGTTGCTTGCGCACGGACGCCTAGACCTGGTGCAAAACCATATTTTGAACCACCTCTATATGATAGAGCGTTACGGCAAGGTCTTAAACGGCAACCGAACCTACTACTTGGGGCGTTCGCAACCGCCTCTTTTAGCTGATACGGTGCGGCGGTTTTTACACGCGGGCGGCGCGGCCGAGGTCGTTCACCAAGCCTATCCGCTCCTGCAAAAAGAGTACCGAGGGTACTGGGGAGCCGAGCATCACCAGACGCCGGTTGGACTCTCCACCAACCGCGATTTACTCGCTTCGCCGCTGCGTCCGGCACTCGCAGCCGAAGCGGAAACCGGGCTCGACTTTACGCCCATCTATGGGGGCGACGTGCGTGAATGCGTTCCGCTACTGACCAATTGTGCGTTGGTACGCTACGCCGAAGCACTTTCTGACATTGCCGAGGCGCTTGGTGACGCTCCAGGTGTAGTGACGTGGCGGCGTGAAGCGCAGCGGCGCACCGAGCAGCTGCGGACACTCTGTTGGGATGAGCAGACCGGGTTTTTTCGCGAGTACAACTACGCGCTCAAAAAACGGTTGCCCTACCGCTCGCTTTGCGCGTACTGGACACTCTGGGCCGGGGTTGCCACGCCGGAGCAGGCAGCGTCATTGGTTTTACAACTCGGAGACTTCGAGATGGCGCACGGTCTTAGCGTAACGGATCAAACTTACGCCAGCCCGCACCCCGAGTTTGGGAACTTGCAGTGGGCGTACCCACTCGGTTGGCCGCCGCTACACCTGATCGCCGTTGAAGGGTTGGCCCGTTACGGCTACCAAAAAGAAGCAGAACGTATCAGCCGCAGATTCGTCGGGCTGATGCTGCACCACTATGAAAAGACGGGCAAGTTATGGGAGAAGTACAACGTCGTTACGGGTGGGCTCGAGTTCCCCGTAGAGCGTTACCCGAGCGTGCCGTTTCACGGCTGGTCGTCAGCGGCGGCGGTTGTGCTGGGCAACAGGGTCTTTGGGCAATTATGAGAACCACTATAAAAGCGACCCGCTTCCGGGTTACCCCGTAAAGAGGTAACGCCGCACCGCCGCTGCTTCCCGGCGGCAAAAGTAGCCCAGCCGACTTCGGTTTATCCGGGCAGAGATAGCTGCACCAACAGAGGACTTGCGTAGAGCACTTGACAATTTAGAGGCGACAACATCGTCCTCAAGTCGGCTGCTCTAACCGCGGCGACCTTCCTAACATAGGCGACCTTCCCAACACAGCTGTAGCTAGACAAGCCCGCGTTCTCTCGCCCAGACCACCGCCTCAACTCGGGAATGGACGTTTAGCTTGCTGTAGATAACCGCGAGGTGGTTACGCACCGTTTGCACTTTGATACCCAGCTCGGCGGCGATGGCCTGGTTGCTAAGCCCCTGAGCCACCAGCACTAAAACCTCTTGTTCACGCCGAGACAACGCGACCTGCTCGAGCGTTTCGGCGTGCCCCCCCACATGAATACGGTTAAGCTGCTCGATCAGGCTGCGGCTAAACCAGGTCGTGTCGTTCATGACCGTCTGGATGGCCCGGTGCAGCTCGCTTTCGCTGCGTTTACGTTCGGTGACGTCGTAAAAGATATGGAGCAAAATCCGTTCGCCTGCTACGGTCAGGGGTTTAGCCGAGCCGATGATGTGGCGCTCGTCGCCCCCTTTCGTCCGCAAACTGAGGTCTAAGTTATGAAACTCACCTTGCGCTTTAAGTGCGCTCTGGATACGCCCCTGGTCTCCCTCTGACGACCACAGCTGCAGCTCGCGGCTCGAGCGCCCGACAACTTCACTGCGAGCGTAGCCGGTAAGCACTTCAAAGCTTTCGTTGACCTCGGTCAACCGCTGCTTCGTGTCAAGCAGGGTGATCGGGACGGGGGCGAGCTTGAACACCTGGGCGAACAGTTCCTGAGCGTGCTCGAGTTCGGTCACATCGGTAAAGGTAAAGATGCCGCACGCTCCGGCGTCCAGCTCGATAGCTTTGGCGCTAACCTGGACGACGCGCTCACCCTGGCTGGTGGAGCACACCGCTAACGTCTCTTTAGAGGTCGCCTCGCCCTGTCTGAGGTTTTCTACGATGCGCTCAAACTTACCAGCGTCCCGGTTGGGAAACAACCTAAGTTCGGGGATGCGCCGACCCTTAACCTTGGCGTTAGGCCGCCCGGTGATTTCAGGCAGTCCGGGGTTGGTCTCGAGCACCTGTTGATCCGAGAGCCGGACGATCATCGCCGGAGCCGGGTTCGCGTCGAAGGCGATTTGAAACCGTGCTTGCGCCTCATCGCGTTCTTGGCGGGCTTGCACTGAACCACCCGTGTCCGGGGTCATGCTGTACTCAGGGCCATGTCGTACCCAGTGTCATGCCTGCCTCCTGATAGGTTACGCCGTTATGCCCCCTGGGTTTTGCCGCCTCTACTTATTCTAACAAGCGAAATAGGCCAAACGTCTACCCGGAGGTCGGGCGTAAAGCAGCGCGGCTGAGTAAAGCGCTGAGACTATAAAAGTCAAATCCGCCGCTAACACCTGACGGCTAAAACCTGACGGAGCTTTCGTCAGCTTCGCTGGATCAGCTGTGTAACTGTTTGTGACGAGAGCATTCTACCTTGTAACGAATAGCACCTGGACTGGGTTGAGCTCGAGTCCTTTTGGCAGGCGCTGCGAAACGCTACGGTGACGCCCGGAGGGTCTTTCCAGCGGTCAAAACGCAAGCTTTGGGCGACCAAGGGCAGAGCGGTAGGAAGCTGATAATGGGCCAAGCGTTCGTCCATCTCGGCTTCGCTCATGGACACCACCCGAAAGCTCATTTTGGTGTTTTCTCCTTAACCCGTACCAAGTATCTCGTTTTAGCTCAGCACAATCCGTTTTGTTCTAGCCGCGCCCATAGAGTACTTAAGCAGTTAGAGGCTACGCTAATCACATCACCCCATAATGTGCGTGCTCGACAGTTTAGCTGAACATGGTTGCGTCTGTTCCCAAATAGTACCTGCTATACCTGCCGTAAAATCGCAGCTCATAACTTTGCTCATCTCTTTATCCCTTAGCAGCCGCGGTAAGTTATACTTTCGTGTCCGTTTAGCCCCTGTCAACTCCAAAAAACAGCATGTAAGGGCTAGGCTGCTAGCGTTGACCAACATTTAAGGAGTGCGACATGGAAACAGACATTCGGCAAAGGGCCGTAGAGCTGCTCGAGCGTTCAGGAACGGTGTTGCAACTTGAAGAAGTGCAGAACATGGAGGTCGCCGAGCTTGGCCTAAACGATTTCAAAATTCAGGGTTTGTTTCTCGTCGTATACGTCAACAACGACCGCTACTGCGCCAAAGAACTCGTACTGTTACCCCGGCAGACCTGCCCGCAACACCGCCATCCGCCGACCCGTTACGGCGAAGGCAAAATGGAGACGTTTCGCTGCCGCTGGGGTAAAGTCTGGCTCTACGTCGAAGGTGAACAGACGCCGGTTCAGGCCACGGTACCCGACAAGAGCGCCGAATACTACACGGTGTTTCACGAAGTCGAACTCAACCCCGGCGAGCAGTACACTATCCCTCCCAACACCTGGCACTGGTTTCAGGGGGCTGACGAAGGGGCCGTGGTGTCGGAATTCTCGAGCCCCAGCCACGACGAGTTCGACGAGTTTACCGACCCTGGGGTTCAGCGGGTGGCGGAGTAGCGGCGGTTGGCGCAACCTCAGCCGGGAGCGTCTGTCATGGGTATTTGTGGGAAGCGAGCATCAAGAAGTCAGAGTAAAGAGTACAAAACACCTCTCATGTGCTCAAAGCCTGACGCACTTAAAATCCGCTGACAAAAGTTCAAGTTAACGTAACCTGAGTAGAAAGCGCGTCCTTAACCTCTCTAGGACGCGCTCAGTATAGGTAGGAACCAGCTCGAGCCCTACTCGGTAATCGTAAGCTCGTCCAGACCACCGTAGGTGTCAAACCAAGGTTTTGCGTAGCGGTCAATGACGCCGTTAAGCATCTCAATATTGGCGACGCCGTGCTCTTGAAGGTAGCTCGCCATCTTGTCTTTGCCCTCGTGGGCGTAGACCGAGATGCCCCCTTTCCAGGTTGCGCGCCCGCAAAGCACGCCGCTATAGGGGACGCCGTGCTCCCCGGCCAGCTCTAACATCTCAGCAAAAATCTTCATGTCTACCCCGGCCGACAGGTAGATAAAGGGGCGTTTGGCAAGCTCGGCCGCCTTTTGAAAGTGCTCAGCGGCTTCGTCGCGGCTGAATAGTGCCTGTTGCGGCGGTGTGCTTAGGCCCTCAACATATTTGCCCGACACCGGCATCTCGACCTTGAGCACGTCCACGCCGTAACGGTCTTTGGAGAATTCGCGGATGGTCTCGCAGACGTACTCGGGCTGTTTGGCGGCGAACTCGGCCGCGTCCGGCAACGCGTCGTCGTAGGTGACGGGCTCGAGGAAGAGTGGCAGACTGAGTGCTTCACATTCAGCCCCGACCCGTTCGACAAAGGCGTGTTTGACCTCGTTGATCTCATCGCCCTCAAAGGGGTTGTAGTAGACGAGCAGTTTCACGCCCGTTGCCCCGGCTTCTTGCAGGCGGCGCACGCTCCACCCCGCCGCGAGGTCGGGTAGACGCCCAGGCTTCGAGTTGTCGTAGCCGCTCTCTTCATACGCCAAAAGCAAGCCTGCATTTTCAGCGCGGGCGCGGCTCGCCGCTAAACCGTACTGCGGATCGAGTAAAATCGCCGACGCGTAAGGCGTCAAGACCTCGGTAACGACCGTTTTGAACTCTTCTAGTTGGGCATCATCGAAGGTGTCACCGTCGGCTTGAAGCGCCTTGCGGAGCGAGCCGCGCTGATCCATCGCCAGCGCCGCAATCACGCCGCTGGGCCGCGCACACGCCTGAAGGTTGTCGAATTTTCGCTGAGTGATCTGCATGGGGTATCCCTTCGTTACAAGTCATCTATCTGGTCGTAAGCAAGTGAGGCCGAGGTCGGACCGAACGCCGTGACCGAGCGTGCGCCGACGGCGTTGGCAAACCGGGCGGCTTGGAGCGGGGCCGCGCCTCTAAGTGACGCTACCGCAAACCCGGCAGCGAAGCAGTCGCCCGCGCCGGTCGGGTCAACCTCCTGAACGCTAAAGCCCGGAATGTACCGTACCTCATCAGCTGTATAAAGTGTACAGCCCTCAGCCCCGCGTTTTAGAAGCACGGTGCTCGCACCTTCTACAAGTGCGCGGCACGCCTCGTCGGGGTCGGCCAAGCCGGTCAGCTGCTCCGCTTCGGCGCGGCTCGGCAAAATCACGTCGGCAGCGTCTAGGACGGGGCGGCAAACCTCGCTTAAAGCCTGGTCGGGAAACAGTTCAGGGCGGACATTGGGGTCAAAACTGACGGTTGCGCCCCTAGCCTTCGCCTTATCAACGGCAGCGAAGACAGCCTGACGCACCGACTCGGAGACGCCTAAAGACGAACCGGTCACGTGCAGCCAGCCTACATCTCTAAATAGTTCCGGTGCGAGGTCAGCCGGGGACAGCTGCGCCGCCGCAGTGCGCCTCAGGTAAAAGAGAAACTCACGGTCGCCCGCCCCGTCGTAACTGACAAACGCCGCGCCCGTTTCGTAGTCAGGAGCCGTGCGCACATAAAGCTCAACGCCCGCTTCTTGCAAATGCCCCCGACACAGCGTCCCAAAAGGGTCGTTGCCACACACCCCGGCAAACCGCACCCGCGCACCCAGCCGCGCCGCCGCCCACGCGAAAATCGCGGGTGCGCCCGACGCATAAGGGCCGAGGAAAGTGCCGGAGACGCCCAGCGGCTCATCTTTATCCGCCCTCATGATCTCAACGAGCAGCTCGCCGAGGCTGACGATGACGCCGCTAGCCATCCGTATTTACCCTTTGCAGCAGTACCTGAGCGCCATAGAGTGAGGCCCTCGAGCCCAACTCGGCCCACCGCAACGTTACGGTTTCAGACGGAATAGGGCGGCGCAGATGGGCGTAAAACGTCTCCCGAAAGTGTTCTTTGGGAAACCCGGGCATCTCCATCACGCCGCCACCGACGAGCGCCACCTCCGGGTGAAACAAGTTGACGCCGGTTGAGAGCGTCCGCGCCAAGTCGTCAACAAAGGTGCAAAGTATCGGTTCTAAGTCAGAGCGCACCAAACCCTGAGCAAAAATCTCGCCGACACTGAGCTGTGCCGCATTAGCGATTTGGTTTAAGACACTCCCGCACGCATAGGCTTCAACACAGTCTACGTTGCCGCAAACGCACACCCGACCTTCAGCCCGAATAGGGATGTGACCGAGCTCGAGCGCCGCCCCCGTCGCGCCGCGGTAAGGTTCACCGGAGTCCAAATAACAACCTCCGACGCCCGTTCCGACGAACATCCCAAAAACTGACGCCACACCTTTAACTGCGCCCGCCGTCCATTCACCGAGCGCCAAAAGATTGATGTCGCGCTCGAGCCTCACCGAGCAGCCGAGTTTTTCGCTCAACCCAGTTTTAAGCGGCGCACCCTCTAAGTTGCGGATGTTGGGACTCGAGACCGCCGTACTCAGTTCACGGTCGGGGGTAAAGGGGACGCCGATCACGACTCCGGCCAAGTCCAGCTCGTTGTGAGACACATAACGCTCAACTGCCTCAGCTAAAAACCCGATGGGTTCAGCTTGCCGTAAACGTTCGGTCGGCACCACCTCGCCAGCCGGGTGCGGCCCGTCCCTGCCGATATGCCCGAGGCGTAAGTTGGTTCCGCCCAGGTCGATCACGACGGTACTTTTGGCGGTAGAGTTCACAGGTTCCGAGAGGTCAGCAGTCAAGGGGTCACCACGCATCATGTAAGACAATGCCATAAAAACCGTCTCCGGTGTGTTGCTGTGCGGCGCTCATAATGGGTCAAATGAAAAGGGTTTGCGGAGGGGCAATTCGCTGAACGGCTCGGTCACAGCCCGCCCGCGCTGCCAGAGCGCCGCCCCGCTCTGACCCTTTTGCAGTAACCCAAACGCGGCAGTAGCTAAACGGCTGGCTAAGAGTCTATCGCTCGCACTCGGACGCCCGCCGCGCTGCGCGTGTCCGGCGCGGGAGACGCGGATGCGGGTCTCGAGCCTTGCTGAAGCCCTTTCCAGCACACCTAGCAGGTCAGGATAGCCTTCCGAAGCGACGATGAGCGCGTACCGCTGCTCGGCCACCACCTTTTGCAACAGCATGTAAATATCATCTTCGGAACGTACCTGTTCAGGAACGAGGAGTACATCAGCCCCACCCGCTTCAGCGACCGCTTGCGCTAAAAAACCGGTGTCGCCGCCGAGGGTTTCTAAAGCGAACAACCGGGGTAATGACTCCGCCGAGTCGCGCATTCCATCAAGGAGCGTAAGGCCGGTATTGACGGCCGTGTCAAAACCGATACTCAGCTCTGAAGGGGTCACGTCGTTGTCAATCGTGCCGGGGAGCGCGGCGACGGGCAAAAAAGCGGAGAGCAGGGCAGCGGCGCGAAACGAACCGTTGCCGCCGACCACCGCGAGATGGCTGATGTTGTTCGCGGCTAAAACCTCTTTGAAGTTTGGTAAAAAGGTGTTGAAGTCAGGGAGCCTCGAGCTCCCCAAAAACGTCCCCCCGTGGCGCGTGTAGCGGGTGGTCTCGAGCGTACGAAGTGGGGTAAAGTCCGCACGTAAAAGCCCCCCGAACCCTTCACGAACGCCTAAAACTTGCCAGCGTAAGCGTTCCGCGTGGTCGATCAGCGTATGCACCGCCATGTTCATTCCCGGCGCGTCCCCCCCCGAAGTCAAAACCGCGAGCGTCGAAACCTGCAGGTCTTCTCGCGTCATGCGTGGGCGCGCTGCCCCAGGCCCTCAGCTCCCATCATCAACTTGACCACCTCGTCCTCGTCGGTCTCCGTAATGGGGCGCTCGCCCGCTTTCCGGCCACGTTCTAAGACCACGATCCTATCGCTTACCGCAAAGATATCGTTCAAGTTATGCGAGATAAAGATGATCCCGACTCCTTGGTCTTTAAGGCGGTGGATCAAATCTACAACCTCACGCTGCTCAGGAACGCCTAGCGCCGCCGTCGGTTCGTCCATAATGAGCACCTTGGCCTGCCAGTACACCGCGCGGCTGATCGCAATCGCTTGCCGCTGCCCGCCGGATAGGTCACGCACCGGCCGGTTCATCTCATCTACGACGATGCCGAGGTCGTAGAGTGCTTTTTTCGCCTCGGCACGCATCGTTTTACGGTCTAGGTATGGCAAGCCCAAAAAGCGTTTCTGCTTTTCACGGCCCAGGAAGAGGTTGATCCCGACGTCTAGGTTGTCAGCCAAGGCCAAATCCTGATAGATCGTCTCGATTCCGGCCTCGCGCACCCCTTGCGGCGTCTGACCCACCAGCGAACGGCCCCGGTAGGTAATCTCACCACGGTCAGGTTGATGGACGCCGGAAATCATCTTGATCAGGGTGGATTTGCCCGCACCGTTGTCCCCGGCTAAGGCCAAAACCTCACCTTCATGTAACTCGAGCGATACCCCTTGCACCGCGTAGGTGCCGCCAAAGCGTTTGTAAACGTCGTTGACTTCTAGCAGAGCTGTTTTTGTCATGTCAACCTAGCCAAGCGGTCGCGCGACTGATCAATTAAAACCGCGACGATAATAACAAGCCCGACCGCCACGAACTGATAGTAAGGCGGGACGTTGATAAACACCAAGCCGAACTGAATTACTGCGATAATCAGCGACCCGATGACCGTTCCGCTGATCGTGCCGCTCCCTCCGGTCAAACTTGCACCCCCGATAAAGACAGCGGCCACCGCGTAGAGTAGAACAGGTTCGCCTGCTTCGACCGCGCCCGCTGAAAACCGAGAGGTATAGATGATTCCGGCAGCTCCGGCGGTCAGGGCGCTCATTACATACAAGATCAGCGTGTGGCGCTTCGTAGCGACGCCTGCTCGCACCGCTGCGTTGAGGTTGCCGCCCATCGCGTAGGTATAGAGCCCGAACTTGGTCTGTGACAAGAGGTACCGAAACACCAGCGTAAAGACGACGGCGACGAGCACCGGAACCGGGATGACGTTAAAAACGGTGCCGTTCCCGAATTCGGTCGCCACCGGGTTACTGATCGCAACCGTGCCGCCGCCTGCGACCAGATACGCCATGCCCCTAGCAATCCCGTACATGCCCAACGTGCCGATAAACGATGGGACGCCCAGCCTCGAGATCATCCAACCGTTGACCAGACCGGGCACCGCTGCCACGATCAGCGCGACGACGAGGCCGACCAAAAACCCTAAGAGCGGCGGTTGTGCGGCGAGGGCGCGGATCACCACGGCCATCGTGACAGCGGCGAGACCTGCGGTAAAAGCGATGGACAAGTCAATCCCCGCCGAGATAATCACAAAGGTCAGACCGAGCGCAATTAGCAAAATCTGTGTCGCCGCCAGCAAAATACTTTGGACACTGTAAAGACGGCCCAAAAAGGTGCCGCCGTAACTCACGCGCGCCCACACCTCAAAAAAGATCAGCACCATGAGTAAAAATAACCACGACCAGGCCCCGGTCAGCGCCTTTAAGAACTGCACGCGGCGGTTTGGGCGGGTGCGTTCGGCGGGCACGCTACGCGCCACGACCGCCTCCTAATGCAACCATAACGTCCTTTCAAAGATGGGGAGGCTGAACCTCCCCACACGGCTCTTCCGAACAGCTATTCCGAATAGATAAACTTTTGTACGTCGGGATCGTCCACGTTATCAGCGGTAATCAGCGTAAAGCCGGTCCCGATTAAAGGGGGTACCGATTCGCCGGTCAGCGCGGCGTAGGCGGTCACAACGCCGTAAAACCCGATTTCAGCCGGGTGCTGGGCGATGGCCATATCAATCAGCCCGGAAGAAATGTTATCTACAATCGTTGGCGGCGCGTCGAAGGCGATCACAGTGACGTCCCCTTCTTTGTTCGCCGACTTGACGCCGTTAGCTGCGCCGATCGCCGAAAAGAGGTTCGCGCCGAACACCCCTTTGAGATCGGGGGTGCGGGCTAAAACGGCCTGAAACTGTGAGGCGGCGGTGCTCGAGTCGTTCTCGTTGTACTGCGTTTCTAACACCGTCACGTCGGGGTAGTTAGCTTTTAACTCGTCTTTGAAGCCCTGCTCGCGCTGGTCGGTGGTTGAAATCCCCGGCCGGACGTTCGAGACGTAGACCGAACCTGAACCGCCAATCGCGTCAGCCATCGCGCGCGCGGCGATACGGCCGCCTTCGATGTTGTCCGAGGCGATGTACGAAAGCGGAAAGTCGGCGTTGCCGCTGCCGGTTTGATACTGACCGTTGCCGATAAAGGTGTCAACCGTGACGACCGGAATCCCCTGGTTGGCTGCACCTTGCAGCGGCGCGATCAGCTGCGTGCTGTCGGTCGGCGCAATCAAAATCGCGTCGGGTTTACGGGCAATCACTGAGTTGAGCACCGGCACCTGCAAAGTCGGGTTAAACTCTTCAGCTCCTTGAAAGTTGACGGTAATGCCGAGGGCTTTCGCGGCAGCTTGCGCACCCCGGTTCATGGTGATGTAAAACGCGTCGGTCGTCAGCCCCGGAATCAGGGTGATGGTAAGGTCTTGTGGATTTGTAGTTTGCGCGAAGCTGATACTTAAGGTGGCAGTGAGGAGGAGGACGAAAAGTTGACGCATAGAAGTATCCTTTCTTGAGAAGATCAAACGGCGAGTAGCTGTGGGTCTTAGCTTGGTGTGATGGTAACGTCCTAAGGTCTACCTCCTCTAGCAGACTTACAACACGCCCGCTTCGCTCAGTGCGTAGACGAAGGCGTCACAGACAGGGGGCGCTGTGGCCCTCGACGCGGCGCTACTTCCCTGAGTTCTCGAGCGCCTATCTGTATACCCTATGTGTGTGTGCCAGGTGTAGCCAGGGTATAACCCACAGGTGCCGAGCTTGGCGTGTTGTAACCACTATCCTTATCCTATTGTTCGGATATAGCAAGAGCTTGCTTTGCCTCTCTTAACGTAGGGCTGCCGCCCGCGCCCCGCGCCGAAGGTGGGCCACACGCACAGGCGAGACGTAGAGCCCGACGCCTACCCCTGCGATGAGGAGAAGCGTGAGTAGTGGCCCTATAAACCTTTTCAAGGTGTTTGCTGGCTCCGGTTCGTAGACAAAGTAATCCAATAGTAGACCAAAACCGCGTCAGAGGTATGTCAGGACTTTGCTTCCGGGTGGTTTCAGATTCATGTAGCTAAGAAAGCTGTCGTGCGGGCGGCTCGAGCAAACACGCTATCAAAGAAACCTTGGGATTGATAAACACTTTTCGGCACATGCTTTTTCACCTTATGACCTCATTATCAAGTGGGTGCTATACCCACTCCGTAGGTAGATCCACGCTTCATAACGGGACGGGTCCGTCACCTCGAGGTTATAGCCGGAAAAGTTTGGGGCGACGTTGCCTTTGAGCGCGTTCTCGACTGAACCGAAAGGCGCAGGTTCGACGTCGGGCGGCTCAGCCGAGGTAAATTCGCCGTAGACGCGGAAGCTGACACCGGCTCTCGAGGCGAAATCCCACAGGTAACCGCCCTCTGGTGCTGGAGTCGACGAGCCGCCTTCCCAATCGTAAGCCCGGTCACGCCCGGAGTAGCCGGTCGGCCAGGTTTTTCGCACGTAATCGGTGGCGACCGCGCCAACCGACCAGTTGTGCCCGTCCGGTGAGACTTCAGCGTTGACAAAACAGTTGTCGAACAAGACGAACTGCTCAGCTAGCGCGTGATGGTTGGATGCATTCTCACGACCGAAAAGCACCAGACTCGGGTCGCCGTCGCCTTGAGGCAGGTCGCCTAAAATCTGATCGTAGGTACGGTTTTCTTTGATGACGTAGATGACGTGTTTGATCGGCGTTGGGTCCCCTACACGTCGTGGGACAGCCCTTGCTTGCGTTTTCTCCGGCGTCCGGGTAAGTGTTTGCTTCGTCTCGTCGAAGCCGTTATTTTGCACAACTTGGGCGGTATAGCGGGCCAAAGCGTCCGCACCCGGCACAGGGATCACCGACACCGTACCCCGCGCCATATTGCCGATGTACTGCTCGTCAGGCGGACTTTTTGCAAGTGTCGGGTTTGCCCCTCTGAGGTTCGGCCCTGCCCCCAAACCCTTCATGTTCGTGACGTAAAGCCGCGCGCCGTCGTCTGAAAGCGCCAAGGTACTCGGGGCCGTAGGGATAGAGGATATTTGAGAATCATCTAGTCCTCCACGACTTGCCGTTTGTGGCAGCTAAACGTCTGGTGATGAGGTCACAGCTCGCTAGGTAGATGAAGGATTTGCTTGAGGAGGTGCGACTACTTTGCTGAAGAAGTAACGATAGACCTTTACGTTCTGGAACCTTTGCCCTTGTCACCAGCAAGTGACGTTTCCTGCCGTTGACACTTTTAGCGCCGTCATAGCCGTTGTTATGTAAGCTGCCTGCTTTGACCGATTGACTGTCGGCACACCTAGAACGGGCAAAGCCCAGCGACCCTAGGGAGTGCCTCCGTGCACCTAGAGCTTGTTATGAACCTTGAAGGTTCATTTGAGCTGTTCGGTTAACGCTTAGAAAATCCGTCCTGCTCCAGCTTTTTGTACTTTCGACGGTATTTTTTTCAGTGTGCTCGGAGCTTAAACGCAGGCCCGAGTCCGAGGTACCGAAACAGCCAAACAATCTACCTGCTGTGTAGGACGCGCACTCAGCCATTACAATCGTCTTAGAGTTCATAACACGCTCTAGTGGGCCTAGTTTTCCCCGTACTTGGTTCTTGGTTGCGTCCCAGCTTCTTTCTGAGTTTGCGCCAATGCCCGTCGTCCCGCCACCTGGCAAAGTGATAGTAGACCGTTTGCCAAGGCGGAAAATCTCCTGGTAAGTCACGCCAGGTGCAGCCGTTTTTCAACAGGTAGCGCAACGCGTTGAGCAGCAAGCGTAGTTGATGGTCCAAAGGTCGTCCCCGCTCTTTTGGGGGCGTCAAGCTCATTAGCTAAGGCTCCAGAACTGCCCACTCTTCACCTTTTAAGTCTGTTGTATACTGCTTTCGTTTAACCATCAACCCCTGTCTAAACACAGGTGGGGGTTATTTCTCAAACACCCTCTAGATATAAACCAGTACCGACCCGTGGCGATTGGTGTAGACGATATGCGCGGTGGTTCGAGCAGTATACTTAATGCTGAGTACACAAGCTACGCTGTAATTATATTCGGTGCATCTTGTAAAATCGGCACAAACTACAGGCAGCACGGCGAGTAAAAAATTTACGTTCGTATAAAATTACGATTTGATTGTCGTTTGACCGTGTTGTAACTGCGCTGCTTGCTTTACGATGACGCTTTACGCTAGACTTTCTCTTGTGAAAAGCACCCTAGCTTCGCCCTTTAGCCGTTAGCGCAGAGTTTCTGCGCGACCTTTGACGCTGCCCTTTGGGGCGGTGTTTTTTTGTGGGTTTTAGGGGCTACGAATCAGGAGCTATATAAGGAGAGATTGTGCGAGAAACAGCCTTGCAAGAGATCGAGGCGGCCGCTGACCTAGCGGCGCTACAGGAACTGCGCGTGCGCTACCTGGGTAAAAAAGGTGAGCTGACCCGGCAGCTTAAAGGTTTGGGGAGTCTGCCCCCGGAGGAGCGGCGCACAGCAGGCTCGAGCATCAACACGCTTAAAGGGGAGCTCGAGACCGCCCTCAAAACCCGCCGTGAAGTGTTGGAAGAAGAGGCCGTCAACCGGCAGCTCGACAACGAACGCCTCGACGTGACGCTCCCCGGTGTTCAAGAACGTGTCGGCGGCTTGCACCTTTTAACCCGCGTTACCAACCGCCTGACCGACGTGTTTCGCAGCATGGGTTACGACGTGGTGGTCGGCCCGGAGCTAGAGACCGACGCTTACAACTTTGAAAAGCTCAACTTTCCCCCCGAGCACCCGGCCCGCGACACCCAAGACACCTTTTGGACCGAAGACGGACGCCTCTTGCGCACGCAGACCTCACCGATGCAGGTGCGCTATATGGAGGCGCACGACCCGCCTTTTAAGATCGTCGTTCCCGGTAAAGTTTTTCGCAACGAAGCGGTAGACGCCACGCACGAAGCGATGTTTCACCAGCTCGAGGCGCTCGTCGTGGGCGAGCACATCACGATGGCCGACCTGCATGGGGCCATTGCGCAGATGGCGCAGGCGCTGCTCGGGCCGGAGACCAAAACACGGCTCCAACCGACCTATTTCCCGTTCGTCGAACCGGGCGCGGAGTTTGCGGTGTGGTGGACGAATCCGCGCACCGGTCGAGCGAGCTGGTTAGAACTCGGCGGCTGCGGGATGGTCCATCCGAACGTCTTTAAGGCGGTGGGGTACGAAGGCGTCACCGGGTTTGCGTTTGGGTTTGGGCTCGAGCGTCTGGCGATGGTCTCTTACGGCGTGCCCGATATTCGCTACTTTTACGGCGGCGACTTACGCGTTTTGCGGCAGTTCCGAGGTGCGCTGTGAACGTCCCGCTGAGTTGGTTGTTGACCTTTTTTGATAATGAAACTGGGCAGAACGGTTTGCTGCAAAAGTTGGACGAGGTAGCCGTTCATGACGTTGGCTTAGATAAAGAGGCAGCGCGGTTGGGGGCGCTGACGCAACTTTTAGACGGTCTCGGCCTCAGCGTCGAACGGACCTTTGAAACGCCGCCGGTCCCGGAAGGGGTCATCGTCGTAGAAATCACCTCAGTGACACCGGTCGAGGGCTCGGATCATCTGCTCTTAACCCGAGTTGACACCGGTTCAGGGCAGGCGCAGGTCGTGACGGGTGCGCCGAATACCCGCGTCGGCCTGCGAACGGCACTGGCGACGCCGGGGGCGGTATTACCGGCGGTGGGTTTGGAAGTCTCCGTCCGCAAAATGGCAGGCGTGCAAAGCCAAGGCGTGCTCTGTAGCCCCCGCGAGTTGGGCGTGTACGACTACGGCGGCGGCCTCATCGCTTTAGGGGACGACGCGCCGGTCGGGGCTGATTTGTCCGAGCTGTGGCCTGCTGAAACCATAATTGAGCTCGAGCTGACCCCCAACCGCGCTGACGCGTTCAGCATCTTAGGCGTCGCCCGTGACCTCGCGGCCAAACTCGGCATCCCGTTTGTTCACCCAGCAACGGGGTTAGATTTTGGTGACCCGGCTCAGGACGACGGCTTAGGCATCACCGTAGATGACCCTGCCGGGTGCTCCCGGATGGTCTTAAAACATGTGGACGGCCTTACCGTCAAACCGAGTCCGGTGTGGCTGCAGCGGCGACTTGCAGCGCTGGGGTTGCGGCCCCGTAACAACCTGGTAGACGTCACCAACTACGTCACCTTTGAACTCGGGCAACCGTCGCACGCGTATGACCTGAGTGACCTATGCGGCGGCGAACTCGTGGTGCGGCGAGCCCGCGCGGGGGAGACGCTGACGGCACTGAACGAAGCCGAGCTGACCTTCTCGCCCGCTGACCTGCTGATCACGACACCTGACGCTGAGGGTAAAACCGTCCCCATCGGCGTTGCCGGGGTGATCGGCGGTCTGCATCAGAGCGTCAAACCGGACACGACGAGCGTGGCCTTAGAGGTGGCGCACTTTGACCCGGTGTCAGTTCGTAAAACGGCCAAACGACTTGGCCTTTCGACGGACGCCCACACCCGGTTTGAACGTGGGGTTGACCCGAACTTGCCCCCACTCGCAGCGGCAAGAGCAGCCTCACTGATGGCTGAGCTCGGCGGCGGCACGCTGCATTCCGGCGTCAGTGAAGTCGGGGACGACATCACGCGCCCAACGATCTCGTTTCGGCCCTCTCGTGTAGCGTTTCTGACGATGCTTACTGTGCCGTTAGAGCAGCAAAAGCGGTATTTGGAGGCGCTCGGTTGCAGCGTTGAACAAACTGCCGAAGACGAGTGGCGCGTCACGCCTCCGAGCTGGCGCTTTGACCTTTTTCTCGAGGCCGATCTGGTTGAAGAGGTCGCACGGCTGTACGGCTACGAGCACATCGGGACGAGCGTGCCGACGCTCTCTTTTATCCCGATGGGGCAAGACACGACGCACCGAGGTCTTAGAAACCTGCTCGTCGGACTCGGCTTGCAAGAGACGATGACCTATACCTTTAGCAGTGACGATGAGCTTTTACGTTCGTGCGCTCCGGCGGCGCAAGTGCGGCTTGCAAGTCCGCCGAGTCAGGAGCGGAGCGTGCTGCGGACCGCACTCTATCCGGGTTTACTTGGCGCGGCGCAGACCAATCGGGGGGAACCGCTCGCGCTCTTTGAGGTCGGGCGTGTGTTCGGGGACGACGAAGAGGAGCGGCTCGGTATCCTGCTGCGCGGCGCGTGGTCGGGGGGCGGCTGGTTGCCGGAGCAACCGGTAGACTTTTACGTTTTTAAGGGGGTGCTGGAAAAACTTGCCGCGACGCTTGGGGCTGAGGTGAAGTTGAGGCCCGCCTCCTTCCCGGCGCTGCATCCGGGCGTCAGCGCCGCCGTCCTCTGGGACGGGGCTCAGGTCGGATTTGCCGGACGGCTACACCCGGCAGTTGCTGCTGAATATGAGCTGGGCGAAACCCACCTGGCCGAGTTGACGCTGCCCCTGGGGAGCCGAACGGTCAACTTTTACGAGTTCTCCCGTCAACCCTTTGCTGAACGCGACCTCGCCGTCATCGCACCCAAGACTGTCTTGTACGCAGAGCTTGCGGCGCTCGTCAAAGCCGCTGCCGGTAAGCTGCTCAGCAGCGTCCAACCCTTTGACGTGTACGAGGGCCAACCCATCCCTGAAGATAAGCGGAGCGTCGCGCTGCGTTTGCGTTTCCGCGACCCGGTACGTGCGCTGGGTAACGACGAGGTCGACGCACGTATGGAAGATGTCATTACGGCGCTCGCAAGGGAAGGGTACGATATTCGCGACCGATGACCCTACCGCTTCCCACTCTGACGCCTGTGGACATTTTGCTTCCACTGCTCTGGCTTTTTGTCGTGGTGGTGTCGGCGCAGCGGGGGTTGGTCGGGCTGATCGCGGGGCTTGCCGGGGCGGTCTTTCTTAAACCGCTCCTTTTACTGGCCAACACCAGTGCGCCGCTCGCGCTCGGGGTGGCGCTCCTGCTCGGCTTTTTGGTAACGCTCTTGGTACGACCTTTTCCCACTTTGAGCTACCGCCAACCCCGTTGGGGCTACCTGTTGGGGGCGCTCGGCGGCGCTGTTTTGGGGATAGCTCTGGTCTTGACGCTGCTTGTCTCGCTGCCCTTAGGCCGCGACCTCAATGGCGCGGTGCAGTACCCCGCCGAAGAGATGCCCTTTTCCGCGCTGTTTGAACGCTCACGCCTGGTTGCGTTCGGACGTGCTATTTTGCTGTATCCGCTGCTGGAAAAGCGCGGTGACGTTTCGCCGCAAAACCGGGACGTTTTAAGTGCGCTGCACACGATGTTCGTCGTTGGGCAGCCGTGGAAGGAGGCTGAGGGACAACTCTCGAGAAAGCGCAAGCCCTGAGCTGTAGCAGGTTTTATCTCATCCAGTCATCTGGTCAAGAACGCTGTCACTTTAAGCTGATACGTTCCAAATGAGCTTTATAAGATGATATTGGTTGTACAGATGCCGACTATTGCAGTTTAGGTGACGAGGTGGAGGGCTTTTACACCCGGTTATATGCGCAAACAGCGTGCGGGTCGTAAAAGATAAGGCGATAGTTTTTGTAAGACTGCGCCGAAAATGCGAAATTGTCTGCGGGCCCCTCCCGTCTTTTGATGCTCGAGCCGAGCCGGAATCCCAACCGGCGCAAATTCGTTACAAGCAAACCTAAAGGTGTCTCTGTTCTGCAGCTAATAGTTCTGCACGTGTTCGTGTGGCTGCGGCTAAGCATGAACAGTTCCTTGACCTAGTTCTTCAATACGGGAGATTTTTATGTGTGGCATTGTGGGTTATGTGGGACACCGCCAAGCGGCGGAGGTAATTTTAGACGGGCTTAAAAGGCTCGAGTACCGCGGCTACGACTCCGCCGGGGTCGTCATTTCCGGTGACGACGACGCACTCCGCGTCACTAAAAGGGCGGGCAAACTCAAAGTTTTAGCGGACGCGCTCCAAACCGAACCCCTTGACGGCACGCTCGGTCTCGGGCACACGCGCTGGGCGACGCACGGCAAACCCAACGACGTCAACGCGCACCCGCACCTCTCAGAAGACGGCAAGCTGGCCGTGATTCACAACGGCATCATCGAAAACTACCTGCCGCTCAAGTCACGGCTGCAAAAAGAAGGGCACGTCTTCGCTTCTGAAACGGACACTGAAGTCATCGTGCATCTGATCGAAGCGCACTATCAGGGTGATTTGGTCGCTGCTGTGAGAAACGCGCTCTGCGAAGTGACCGGCGCGTACGCGCTCGTTGTCTCGCATAAAGACCACGATCTAATCGTCGCCGCCCGCGCCACGAGTCCGATGGTTTTGGGCCTGGGTAACGGTGAAAACTTCGTCGCTAGCGACGTGCCCGCGCTGCTCCCGTACACCCGCGAGGTGATATTTCTGCACGACGGTGATATGGCGCTCTTAACCCAAGACGGGATTACGATTACCGATTTCGGCGGTAACGTGTTAGAGCGCAGCGCCACCACAATTGACTGGGACGCCGAAGCTGCTGAAAAAGCCGGATTCGAGCACTATATGCTTAAAGAAATCTACGAGCAGCCGCGCGTGTTGCAGCACACGCTTGGGGGGCGCTTTGCCAGCAGCGGAACCGATGTCCAGTTAGGGCTGACCCTCGAGCCCAGCGAGATCGACCGGGTGGTCATTACTGCCTGCGGCACGGCGTACTACTCGGGGATGGTCGGTGAATACCTGATTGAAAAACTCGCCCGTATCCCGGTAGATGTCGAGATTGCCAGCGAGTTTCGTTACCGTGAACCCGTGTTAGACTCCCGCACGCTCTGCGTGGTGGTGTCGCAATCGGGTGAGACGATTGATACGCTCGAGGCCCTCCGCGAAGCCAAACTCCAGGGGGCGAAAACGCTTGCGATTCTTAACTCAAAGGGCTCATCCATCAGCCGTGAAGTCGATGATACGCTCTATATCCACGCAGGCCCCGAAATCGGCGTCGCCAGCACGAAAGCCTACACCGCGATGGTTACCGCCTTTGAACTGTTAGCCATCTTTTTGGGCCGCGCCAAAGGGACGCTCAGCGGCGAACGCGCCGCCGAAATGATCCGCGCCTTGCGCCAGCTGCCGGGTTTGCTCGAAGAGACGCTACAAACGCGCGACGAAATCGCCCGAATTGCCGAAACCTATAAAGACAAACGCGATTACCTCTTTCTGGGGCGTGGCGCGAACTATCCGACGGCGCTCGAGGGTGCCCTCAAACTCAAAGAAATCTCGTACATCCACGCCGAAGCCTACGCCACCGGCGAGATGAAGCACGGGCCGATTGCGCTCATAGACGCCGACCTGCCGGTCGTCGCGGTTGCTACGGCGTCGGCGCTGTACGACAAGACGATTTCAAATTTGCAAGAGGTCAGAGCCAGGGACGGTATCGTCATTGCGCTTGCCAGCCAGGGAGACGAACGCATCGCCGCGCACGCCGACGCTGTGCTGTATGTACCGGAGACGCTCGAGCTCCTTTCACCCATCGTCAACGTGGTGGCGCTGCAACTGTTAGCGTATGAAACAGCAGTACGGCTCGGGCGCGATGTAGACCAGCCGCGCAATTTGGCGAAGAGTGTCACGGTCGAGTAGCGGCGCAGTGGTCTAACTTTTGTCGAATTTTTGTTGCTGACCGAGGCTCGAGAGAGCGGCGCGAACATCAAACGGGCGCGGTCTCGGTGAGTAGATACGGCGGCGCAAGTTTTAGCCGCTCGGCACGACGACCACCGCCCGCTGCCGCATCACCTGTCAGACAAGCACGTCACGCACTACGACGGCTTTACCGACCTCTGGCGCAGGGCGCTCTGGACGGCTGTGAAGGCTGAGATGTACGGCGGCACGACAAAGGGCTGGGTGCTCATTCAAGAGATGATCGAGCGCGTGCAGGAGGCGAAAGTCGCGGGTTACAAGAAGCCGTCAGCGTGGGCGTGGAGCAAGGTTAAAGAGGAGATGGCGGCGCTGCGGCGGGATTATGGGAGTGGTGCGGCGGGGGCGCTCGAGGCTTAGCCAAAAGTTACATAGCAGATGAGGATGCCGGGGGGTATTCTGTTAGAGATTATGTGGAGGCCCAAGATGAATTCTTCTGCTAAGCACTACGCTGCATTGCTGTCATTCATGGTGCTGCTACTGTCTGGAACGGTGTTTGCCCAAGAGCAGTGGCAACTTGACCAAGCGGTGGGAAAGTATTGGCACGTGAATAACGCTAAACTCTTTTCATATAGCCCAGAAGAGAACAATCCGGGCCTAATGATGGTGATGGTAGAAGAAAATGGCGAAGTACACATCACTATATCTGCCGAACTTGAACTTGGCATGTTTGCCGAATCAAAAGTTCGTTATTCGTTTAACCGAGATATTCAGATGGCAGACCCGTCATCAGAACAATGGCAAACGCTTAATTTCTTCGGTGCCACAAGCGTGATTGCTTCGCAAAATTTTATAAGGCAGTTCATGCGTTGGGCGAAAGCAGATGGGTTTGTTGATGTTGAAATGACAGACAAGAACGGCGATGCAGCTCTTCGTCGGTTTATCTTCAAAGGGTTTCCAAGTGCCTACAATGAGCTGGCTGCTGAACTCGGCATAGCACAAATCGGTACAATGGCACCTAATGGTGATCAGGCTCGACCTATTGACGTGTCCAATTCCGCCGAGAAGCAGAATATGTTTGAGGGTTGGCAAATTGAAAAAGGCAGAATAACAAAAGTTACCAGTATTGATGGGCAAGAGATCGAGGTAGTTGTAGCCGCCAAAGACGAAGGGACTGAAATACGCTTTTATCCGGACGCTGAGTTTACACGTAACGGAGAAACTAGAGTTCGGGCTGGCAGCAATAAAAAGGAAATTGAGTGCGCTGAATTTTCGGTTTGGTCAACTGTTCTTGAAGAAGGCCGGAGTGGTTACTTAGTTACACCTACAGCAGAGTCTGATACACTTCAGAACCCATCTGTGAAATGGTACAAAATCGAATTAATAGATAGAAATGATGAACACGTTGTAAGAACCTTTGAGGTTGCGAACTTATTACTTGCCTTCGACGAAATGCGTAAACGATACCCTGAACTTGCGATTGGATCAAAGAATTCTCAATACTACGTGCGTTTCAATCTCTTGGGGTCTGATTCCCCGCCGCTTGCGGCGTAGACTCACAAGGTGAGCAAGTATATCCACAAGAGCCACAACGTAGATATTCTGATGTACCACATAGTTTTTCCGGCGAAGTACCGTCGCGCGGTGATAGACGATGAAGTTGACAACGTGCTCAAAGAAGTCTGCGTGGAGATTGAGAAGCGTTACGAGATCATATTTTTAGAGATAGGCACAGACAAGGATCATGTCCATTTTCTGGTGCAATCGGTGCCCACTTACACGGTTGTAAAGATCGTGCGAACGATCAAAAGTATTACCGCACGTGAAGTGTTCCGGCAATGTCCACAAGTCAAGAAGAAGCTTTGGGGGGGAGAGTTCTGGTCGGATGGCTACTTTGCCAGTACCGTAGGCAAACATGGTGATGAAGGCTTGATAGGCTCGTATGTAAGAAAGCAGGGAAAGCACTATCAACAACTGCACCAGACGCAGCAGGGGAGCTTGTTTGACTGGAATACCCCGTTCGCTTGCGGCGGGGTTCTTTATTCCAGGCTTCGGGGCGAACCTCCGTTTCGGCGCGAACTATCACTTTGACTAAATACTCTAAGTACGGGACAAAAAGACAAGAAGCGGCTTCCTAAGCGAGAATAGCTGTGTGAAAGAATCTCAAGGAAGCCACTATCAGCATAAGACAAGACTGAAAGAAACGCTAGCAGCGAAGTTGCCTATGAATGGAGCCAGGCTGAAATGTCTGAGTACCTTGTTGCTGGTACTTGTGCAAGAGAAGAGCATCAACCTGGTCAGTTTAAGCTTAGCGTTTCAAGGCGCAGCTCAACCGGAATCATCTTATCGCCGCCTCAAGCGTTTTTTTGCAGAGGTGCGTCTGGATAAGCTCAAGGTGGCCCAACTGATTTTGAGCTTTTTACCGCCGCCGCCTTATACCGTTTGCGTTGACCGGACGAACTGGCAGTTCGGCAGGTGCGATATCAACATCCTGGTAATCGCCATTGCCCATAGAGGCGTTGCCTTTCCTATAGTTTGGAGTTTTCTGGAGAAGCGAGGCAACTCGTCAGACGATGAGCGCATTGACCTGCTACAACGCCTTTTCGAGCTTGTCAAGCCCCGAGATATCGACTTTTTCTTGGCAGATAGAGAGTTTATCGGGGTAACTTGGTTTAACTACCTGGATAAGCGCCACGTTCCTTTTGCTATTCGTATTCGCAAGGATAGCTTATGCAACCCCTGGTGTTCAGCCTATGCGCTTTTTGCATCTTTGCCTATAGGTGAACTCAAGATAGTCAGCAACACTTGCAACCTCCATGGTTGCCGCTTACGCCTTGTCGGTATGAAGCTCGCCCACGACGACTACGCCATCATTGCTACCAACCGTAAGCCCGCTCAAGCCTTTCTCACCTACAAGCGTCGTTGGGAGATAGAAATGCTTTTTGCTGCTCTAAAGAAAACAGGCTTTGATATGGAGTCAACCCATCTCACTCAACTCGCTCGGCTTGACACCCTTTTTACGCTGCTAGCTCTTGCCTTTACCTGGGCGCATCATATAGGAGAATGGCTCCACGACACTAAGCAAAAGCCTTTGCGCCTTAAGTCACACCTCCGCAGAGAAAAATCATTCTTTAGGCATGGTCTCGATCATCTCAGGCATCTGCTTAAGAATCTACCCCTTAAACATCACGATCTACACTTCTGTATTCGGCTTTTGTCCCGTACTTAGCTAAGTACTAATCAAATACGCAAAAAGCCCCTCGAGCTCGAGGGGCTTACTTTTTCTGAGTAAACTCGTTACGAGTTCGTGCAGTAAACCCGCGCCGTCCGGGGCGAGTAGATATTTCCGGTTAAAAAGGCGAGCACACTGTCTAGCGCATTTTGCTCTACTTCAATTCGGGCGATGTTTTGTGCGCCGCCGCAAACCTCAGCCGCGTCAACATAGCTGTCCTGACCGACCCCATAAAGAAAAAAGGGTTGGCTCTCCTCGAGCGCCGCTTGTTTAACAGGCGCAACTGGCGGGTTGACGTCAAACGACTGCGTGGCGCAGCCCCCAAGCAGCGCGGCAAGTAAAACAGCACCAATTATATGTTTCACAGGTGTCACCTCCTCGGATTTTACTCGTACAGTTTAGCTCATCTTTTACATGTTCTGCAAATCTGGAGCATAAAAAAGGCTCACCATCAAAGTGAGCCTTCTCTGTTACGAGACTTGTTTACGCCTGTGCAGTGGGGCCGGTCTCGCTTTTGCGGCGAGGTTTCTTCGGGCCTTTACTGCCGCCGCCGCGACTCTCGAGCCCTTCCAACCCGCCGACTAAAAAGACGTCGAGAGCTTTGTCGAGGTCGCCAACTGGGTGGAACTTTAAGCTCCGCCGCAGGTGCGCCGGAATGTCGCCCAAATCCGGAACGTTTTTCTCCGGGAAGATGATGTGGGCGATACCCGCACGTTTGGCTCCCAAGACCTTTTCTTTCAGTCCGCCGATGGGCAAAACGCGTCCGCGCAGGGTGACTTCGCCGGTTGACGCCACATCTTTACGCACGGCAATACCGGTGAGGGCGCTAATCAGTGACGTAGCGATGGCGACGCCTGCACTTGGGCCTTCTTTGGGCGTGCCGCCCGCCGGGAAGTGGATGTGGATTTCGGACTCGAGCCGCTCCTGCGAAATCCCGAAGCGTTCAGCGTTCGATTTCGCGTAGGTGAGGGCTGCCCGCGCGGACTCTTTCATCACGTCACCGAGTTGACCGGTTAGAACCAGACCGCCTTTGCCGGGGGTGATCGAGGTTTCGACGAACAAGATGTCACCACCGACGGGCGTGTAGTACATCCCCGTAGCGACCCCGACGAGGTTTTCTTCATTCTCGGACTCAGGCGTAAAGCGTTCCGGGCCGAGGAAAGGCTCGAGGCTCCGCTCGCCGATGCGCACGCGTTTGGCGTCACCTTCAGCGATGCGCCGCGCCGCTTTCCGCGCTAAGGTACCGATGGTGCGCTCCAAATTCCGTACGCCCGCCTCACGGGTATACGAGGTGACAACCTTGGCAATCGCGCCGTCGGAGACGTTGATCTGCCAGGGTTTAAGGCCGTTGTCTTCGATCTGCCGGGGCAACAGGTAGCGTTTGGCGATCTCGATCTTTTCCTGCTCGATGTAGGAAGAGAACTCCAGAGGCTCCATCCGGTCCATCAGGGCTTCAGGAATCTGCTGGACGTAGTTCGCCGTGGCGATAAAGAGCACTTCGGAGAGGTCGAACGGGACGCCTAAGTAGTGGTCTACAAAGGTGCTGTTCTGCGCCGGGTCGAGCACCTCTAAAAGTGCCGACGAGGGGTCGCCTTGATACGACGAACCGAGCTTATCAATCTCGTCGAGCAAAAACACCGGATTCTTAGTCCCGGCTTGCCGGACGCCTTGGATGATACGTCCGGGCATCGAGCCGATGTAGGTGCGGCGGTGGCCGCGAATGTCGGACTCGTCGCGTGCGCCGCCCAGCGAAATACGGACGTATTCGCGGTTCAGTGCCTTAGCGATTGACTTGGCAATCGAGGTTTTCCCGACACCGGGAGGGCCGGCGAAGAGGAGGATAGGGCCTTTGTTGACGTCCTCTTCTTTCAGCTCGCCTTTGGCGGCGCGGTCGGCTTTGAGTTTACGCACAGCCAGGTACTCGACCACGCGGTCTTTGATCTTCTCTAAGCCGTAATGGTCTTCGTCTAAAATTTGTTCGGCGGCCCCCAGCGTCAACTTGTCTTGCGAACGGATGTTCCACGGCAATTCGGTCAAGGTCGTCAGGTAGGTACGAATGACCGACGCCTCGGCGGAATCGGGGTGCATCCGCGAAAAGCGGCTCAGTTCGCGCTCGGCCTCTTTCATCGCGTCGGCGGGAAGGTTGAGTTCTTCTAACTTGGCCCGGAAAGCCTCGGCTTCGTCGTCGCCCTCGTCACTGCCCGAAAGCTCGCGTTGCAACGCTTTAATCTGCTCGCGCAAGAAGTATTCGCGCTGGTTGCGGTCAATCTCGTCTTTGACCTCGCGCTGCACGCGGCGCTGCGTTTCGGCGAGTTCGATTTCGGTATCAATGAGAATCAACACGCGGCGAACCCTCGCTTCGACCGACTCGGCCTCTAACACGCCCTGTTTGTCCTCGAGCCGAAAATCGAGATGATACGCCACGTAGTCGGCGAACTGACCGGCGTCTTCCAGGTTCATGACAAACTGCGCAACCTCGGGTTGGATGTTCCGGACGCCACCTTCAACGATGTCGCCAAACTTCTCTTTGAGTTCGCGGAAAGCGGCCTCGAGCGTGACTTCGTTGCCGACGGGCACATCAAACGGCTCGACGTCGGCTTCGATCAGTTCACCGGTGGTGTAACGCGCGATCCGGACGCGAGCAAACGCCTGCACGAGCATCTGCACGCTGCCGTTGGGGTTGCGTTTCATCCGCAAGATATTGCAAGCTGTGCCGACGTCGAATAAATCGTCGCCGGTCGGGTCTTCGGTGTCGCGGTCTTTTTGACTGACAATTAAGATGGTGCGGTTGCGGTCTAAGGCAGCGTTAATCGCCCGGATTGAGACGCCGCGGCCCGCGTCAATCGGCATGACCATCGTCGGGTATAAGACTGAGCCCCGAACCGGGCAAACCGGAATCGGCGCGTCAAAGAGTTCGTTATGCGGTTCTGCGTGTGTTTCGTCCACGAGAAGCTCCTTTATTGTGGTAGCACTCTAAAAACCTTAGTGCTGATATATCAAGTTTACCCAAATTTGCAACGAGTGCCGGAAGCTGGCTTACATCGGTCAGGGCTTAGGCCACAGCTTTGAGCGTGTTGTTGAGGAGCCATTCACCAGTGTAAACCCGACCGGGCCGTCCCGACGTGAGGTAGACCCCGGTGCGTGATAGCGTTGAGCTATGGACGCGATGGTTCAAACAGACGTTAAAACACAGTTAAAAGAGGCGCTGGAACGCGCAGTAGCGAAGCTCGGCGCACAAGCTGAGGTCTCGGTACAAGCTGTACCGGAGGGCAAAGCGGGTGACTACGGCTCGCCGGTTGCGTTCGGCTTGGCCAAGACGTTGCGAAAAAATCCGGTGGCGATTGCTAACGAGATTTTAGCGGCGCTTACCCTGCCCCCCGGTGTGGCCCACGCCGAAGCCGTCGGGCCGTACTTAAACTTTCACCTCGACCCCGGCACGTTCGTCGAAAGTCTGGTCTCAAACCCGCTGACGCTACCCAAACGCGGCGAAAAGGCCATCGTCGAACACACCAGCGTCAACCCGAACAAAGAGGCGCACGTCGGGCACCTCCGTAACATCGTCTTAGGCGACGCCTGCGCCCGTATCTTAAGGGCTGCCGGGTTTGACGTCGAGGTGCAGAACTATATTGACGACACCGGCCGTCAGGCGGCGGAATCGCTCTTTGCAGTGTCGTACTTTGGCGAAACCTACAACGGTGAAGAAAAATACGACCACTGGCTCGGTAAGCTCTACGTGCGGCTCACGCAAGCCAAAGAAACCGATGGCGAGGCGATTGAGCGCGGCGTGTCGGAAGTCATGCACCAGCTCGAGCGCGGTGAACTCCGCGCGGACATCGAGAAGGTGTTGCGCTCACAGCTCGAGACCTATTACGCGCTCGGCGCAGAGTATGACCTTTTGGTGTGGGAATCCGACATCGTTCATAGCGGCTTTTTAGCGCAGGCTTTAGAGGTTTTGAAGGGCAGTGAAGATGTTTTTATGGCGACCGAAGGTAAGTTTGCCGGGGCGCTGGTCATGGACGTATCGAAGTTTTTACCAGGGCTCGAGGAACCTCTAGTCGTGCTCGTCCGAAGTGACGGCAACGCCATGTACGTCGCCAAAGACATCGGCACGCAGCTCTGGAAAGTCGGATTGTTTGAAGGCTTAAAGTTTACGACCTTCGACACGCAACCTTCGGGTAAACCGCTCTATACGAGTTCGCCAACAGGGGAGACGCACCCGGACGGACGCACCTTTGCGCACGGTGATGAAGTCATTAACGTCATTGACACGCGGCAGAGCCACTCGCAAACCATTGTCAAAACGTCTTTAGCTCTAACCGATACCGCGCAAGGTTTCGACAGCTCGCACCATCTGGCGTATGAAGTCGTGACCTTAGAAGGTCAAGCGATGAGCGGGCGTAAAGGGGTGACGCTCGCGATTGACACCGTAATTGCCGAAGCGAAGCGGCGAGCGCGGGCTGTGGTCGAGGAGAAAAACCCGGATTTAGCGAGTATTGACACCGTAGCGCGGCAGGTCGGTATCGGCGCACTGCGCTTTGCCATGCTCAGGAGCGAAGCGCGGCGCATCATTGATTTTCGCTGGGAACAGGCGCTTAACTTGCAGGGTGATTCCGCGCCGTATGTGCAGTACGCGCACGCACGGGCGTGTAGCATCTTGCGGGCGGCAGACGCGGCAGGTGTAGGTGAAGCGGGCGCGGATTGGAGCCGGGTGGGGGGGCTCGAGGTCAAACTAGCTCAAGAACTCGCCCGTTTGCCGGAAGTTACGGAAAGTACCGCTAGAGAGTTCGCACCGCACATCGTCGCACAGTACTGCCTAGATGTGGCGACCGCGTGGAACGGGTTTTACAACCACCGTAACGCCGAGGGCAAACCCGACACGCAGGTTTTGAAGGCTGAACCAGGGCTTAGAGAAGCTCGAGTTGCCCTTGTTCGCAAAGTCAGAGATACGCTGGCTGACGCTTTGGGTCTGCTCGGGATTGAAGCACCACAAGAAATGTAGGAGATGTAACTGCACATGAGTTGGGATGAACCGCGCTGCGTGTGGTGCCATAAAACAGGGGGCATCATCGAACCGTTATGTGTCCGCGTTCCTAACGTTCCAATTTTTAGTGATAAAGAGCAGGATATTGAGGTTTTGGTTCATGCCGAACATAGAGACGAAACGCGCCGCTACTACGCACGCCTTTACAGGTATGCTCGAGTCTTTCTGCTAGCCGTTCTGCTCGGCACTATGGCGACGCTGATTTTCGCTGTTCTTGGGGGGATACCAGGAGAAACAGCTGTGGTTAGCTACTTTGGCATTGTCTTTGTAGTGTTTCCCTTTGCCAACGGTACGACATTTGAAATTGTCGGCATCAGGGATAGCGTTAGGTTTGCCCAAATTACCGGAATCGTCTTCATCTTGGCAGGTTTTGCACTGCTCTACGTTGCTGTCTAGCTGTAGTCAAACCAGCTGCAAGCCCGTCTAACGCACTAAAAGACTCTAGACCTGAACCACACAAAAGGTATTGCCGTCGGGGTCAGCTAATACGACGTAATCTGCGCCGGGTTCGTACCTCCAGTTTACCCTAGTTGCCCCTAGCTTCAAAAGCCGTTCAACTTCTCCTGCCTGATCGTCTGTAAACAAATCCATGTGGTGCCGCTTGGGTTTGTCGGAGGTGACTGCCGCGTTTAGAGATAACTGCGTACCTTCGCCGTTTTTGGGAACAAGAATCGCAAAATCAACGTCAGGCTCGTTGCGCAGTTTGTAGTCCAACGCTTCGCTCCAGAACTTCACACTGCGCTCGAGGTCGCGCACACCCCAAACGATAGCTCCGATCTTTAACATGGTCTGCGCTCCTCAAAGTTAAGACAACAAAAACTTTGGCGAGTATCTTACCGCCAAAGTGGTTTCTGCGTCTAAGAGCTTAAAGTGGGAAACCCAAACCCAAGCGTATCGTCGGGCTGACAAAAGGGCCGCTCGAGTCCTGTACACCGTCATTTACACCTATACCCAGCTCGCCCTCGAGGTGAACGCCACCTAAAGAAAGTCGGTACCTGCCCGTTACCAAACCTCCCAATGCCCCGGTAGTGAGCTAGGGAACCAAAGTGACCGGGCACGGGTAAAAAAGTGACTAGGTGTAGAAGCGAAGCGGTAGCTTACTCCAGGATTGACCGAATCAATAATGGTAATAAGGGGAATTAAGCCTATCCCAGCGATGATATCTACAGAATCTGCGACAGCAAGGTCACCCTCGAAACTGAAATTGCTGCCGAAACGGATGTTTAAGCTGTTTTGAGCATGTACAGGCGAAAAGGTAAGTAACATAGTGCCCAATAAGGTGCTAAGTAGCCTCGTCACTACGGCACTATACTCTAGCTCTCAGCTCATTCCCCGCAACATCCCCTCAGCTTCATCGGCCACGTCGGTATCAGCCATGACGTTATACCGCTCGGCCTGCATCCCGCCAACTGAACTAAAGTCGCGCTGGCCACGCGTAGCGGCGTAACCAAAAACAGCGAAGAGGATGCTGATAATAAGCCCGACGACGAGGCCGTAGAGCACGATGTTGAGGAGTGGGCCACCGAAGAAAAAGCCGAGAAAGAGACCGATTAAAACGCCGGTCAGTGCGCCGCTACTCGCTGCTGTAGAAATTACGCGGCCCCAGTTGAGGCGGCCGGTGACTTGCTCGACAAACTTGAGACCTTCAGCCACAATCGCTGTTTTTTCAACTTCAAACTTGTTGTCAGAAAGGTAATCTACGGCCTTTTGCGCTTCGGCGTAGGTGGGGTACGTCGCAATCGTTCGGCGTGAAGCCGCTGTAGTTACATCTTTGAATCTGTCCATCTGAGCCTCCTAAAGCTGAGCATACTAAAAACGTGTAGCTAAACGCTGTCGTCAGCTTATCCGGGGGCTGGGTGAGCTTTGTTGGGATGGCCTACAGAACGCGCGGTTTTACGGCGACTGTCAAGAAAGGGTGTAAAGAAAAAGCGAGCCGAAGTCCGCTTGGGTCAACGCCGCGAGTAGCTAAAGCTGAACGGCGTAAGGCAAGTTGAACGTCTTGTCGTTGATGTCGAACTTAATGGTACCGGTCACCAGGCTTCCGGCGGGCGGCACCGGGCTGATATTTAAGGTGATAACGCCCGACGCGCGGATGGCGTTAAAGATTTTTTCAAAGAGCACCTCGAGCCCGTCCGCGTCCGCGACGTTGGCAAAGGTGCCACCGGTCGCCTCGGCGAGCGTTTGCAGTTCGGTCAGGTCGAGCTGCTTGCGGCCCGCACCCAGACCGACCGTAAAGAACTTGACGCCCGACCCTTCGGCCGCGCCGAGCGCCTCGGCAAAGTCCACCGTGCCGCCCTTACGTTGCCCGTCGGTAAAGAGGACCACGACGCGTGAGGCGTTGCCGCCGCCCTCATCGCCGCTGTGCAGCTCGAGGGTGTCGAGTACCGAATCCCAGATCGGCGTGTCGTTTTGTTGTCCGACCTTTTGGACGGCGGCGTTTAGCAGGGCTTGGTCGCCGGTAAAGTCTTGGAGGAGGCTCGAGGCCCGGAAGCCCTCGCCGTCACCGCGAAAGGTCATCACCGCTAAGCGGTCTTGCGCGGTGATACGCCCGATAAACGACCCGGCCGCGTCCACTCGTTTGCGCTCCGGGTCGGTGTTTTTCATACTGCCGCTCTGGTCGAGGTCTAAAACGGCGTTGATCACCTCTTGTACCTTGATGTCGAACTTAATTTCAGCCCTCGCCGTGTACGCTTGCGCCGGGGTGACGGCTCCGCCGGTCGAGGTCACCCTGGAAATGGTCACGACCGGGTTCGTGATGTCTCCGGCAATGGGGTCGCCGCTGCCGTCCAGTGCGCTGACGTTGAGGTCAACTTGACCGGTCGGCGCGCCGTTGGCGTCACGCCCTACGGTGTAGCCGTTGAGCGTCGCGGTAGACGGCGTGATGTACCTGTTCACCGCGTCCTGAACATAGTTGCAACCGCCGAGCAGGGCGAGTGACACGAGTAGCGTTAAGCTTAAGCGTTTCATAGTGCCTCCTAAAATCATCAACAAAACCAATTTGACGCCCTAAAACTTAAGTGAGGCTTAAGGCGCTGAACCGAGCCAATCTTTTGGCGTCGTCTCGAGTGCTTGCCCAATGACCTTGGTTCTACTTGCCACCCTTGAAACCATTTTTTAACCGCGTCACTTTAAGCTCCAGCTAACCCGGGTGTGCGCTAAAAGGCCGTACCACCGAGGTTAAAGGAGATCATCATGAGCAACCAACCCGCTGTGATCGTTACCGAGACCGACTCGTCGTCGGCTGTTTTGCCCCGCGTGCTGGGAGCGCTGCTGCTGCTGGCGATTGCCGTCATTCACTACCTCGATTTGGGCGGCAAGCTTTCAGAAACGCCGTATCTCGGCTATCTGTATATCGCCCTGATGATCGGGTCGGTGTTGGCTGCTGGACTACTCTTTTACCGGCCCCGCGCCGGTTGGACGCTCGGCGGCTTGCTAGCACTGGGTGCGTTTGTCGCTTACTGCCTGAGCCGCACCACAGGGCTACCGGCCGCCACCGACGACATCGGCAACTGGGGCGAACCGCTCGGCGTCGCGTCATTAATCGTTGAAGGCGTAATGGTCATCTTGAGCGCAACTATGTTAGGACGCCGGACGAGCGGTTAAAGCGTAGGTTTTAATGGCTAAACCTGTGGTACGGTCAGCTAAGTTAATCAGCCCCGACCGGGGTACCGCTGAAAGGTAAATGACACCTTGCCTGACCTTGCTGCCTTACTCCAAACCGTTTCTTACGCCGGTATCTTCGCCATTTTATTTGCTGAAAGCGGTCTCCTCATCGGGATTATGCTTCCCGGTGACAGCTTGCTGATTACTGCCGGGCTGCTCTGCGCTCAGGGTAGCCTGACGCTTTGGGGCGTCGTCGTCGCCGCTATTTTGGGCGCTGTGCTGGGCGATTCGACAGGCTACTGGATCGGCAAACGCTTTGGTCCCTCTGTATTCCGGCGGCCCGAAAGTCGCTTTTTCAAACCCAGCTACGTTGAACGTGCCAGGGGCTATTTTGAACGTTACGGGCTGACCACGCTGATTATCGCCCGTTTTGTCCCGATTGTGCGGACGCTGGTCCCGACGCTGGCCGGGGTCGGCGGGATGCACTATCCAAAATTCTTTTTGTATAACGTCGTCGGCGGTATCTTGTGGGGCGCAGGAATTCCGGTCGCCGGGTTCTATCTCGGGCGGCTGATTCCCAACCTGGATCACTACATCTTGCTGGTGATCGCCGTCGTCTTAGTGGTGTCGCTGATTCCGGTGGCGCTCGAGTTTCGCCGTCAGCGGGCCGACGGGCGCAAGGTGACCCGAGAAAGCGTCGGAGAAGCGGTCGGAGAAACTAGCCAAGAAGCCGAATAAGTTAAGCCTTTTTTGCAAGTTACGCCTTCTTTACAGCCCTCTACTCCGTTTCGGGGTGGAGAGCTTCGTCCATGAGTTCAACGAGATGTTTCGCACGTTTGGCCGTCCCGTCTTTAATCTGATGCCGACACGAGAAGCCGCACGCGACCGTTTCACCTTCGTGCGCTCTGACCGCCGGGAAGAGCCGCTGCTCACCGATCTGCATTGACAGCTCAAAATGGCCGTAACCAAAACTTCCGGCCATCCCACAACACCCTGAATCAACCTCAGCGACGTTTTCGGACAGCCACCCTAAAACCGCTTTGGTGCTGCTCGTGCCCTGAATGGCCCGCTGCTGGCAGTGCCCGTGGAGCATCACGGGCGTGTCGTTTTTGTGGAAAGTTTGAGCGGGCTCGAGCCTTCCCTGCGTCCATTCTTTCGCTAAAAACTGGTCAATCATCTTGACGTTTCGGGCGACCGCTTCGGTCTTTTCCCCCGGTACGAGGTCACGGTAGTCGTCTTGGAACGAGGCGACGCAACTCGGCTCGAGGCCCACGACCGGGACGCCGCGCTCTACATAACGGTGCAACGCCTCGACATTTTTAACCGCCAGCTTTTTGGCGTCGCGTAACAGACCTTTGGAGAGTTGCGGGCGACCGCAACAGCCGTAGTTCACGTGCTCAACGTCGTAACCGAGCGCCTCTAGCACCCGCGTTGCCGCTGCGCCGACTTCGGGTTCGTTGTACATCGTCCAGGTATCGGCAAAGAGTGCGACTTTGGGTTTCTCAGTATCGCCATGAGTTTGGGGCCGGGTTTTTTCGTGTGCTCTGCGCCAGCCGTCAAACGACTGCGCTGCGTAGCTGGGCATCACCCGGCGGCGGTCTACGCCGACCGTTTTTTCGACGAGCCAGCGTACCGGTGGCAGCGGCAACAGGGCGTTCGCCACCGGCGCAAAGGCGCGGCCTAGCGGAGCGACGGTCGCAGCGTTCCCCAGTGCGCGAGCTGAGAGCGGCGTGCCGTGGTCGTCGTAGTAGTGCTGCAAAAACTCGTACTTCATCTTCGCCATATCAACTTGGCTCGGACACTCGGCTTTGCACGCTTTGCACTCAAGGCACAAGTCCAAAGCGTCATACACCGCCTTGCTGGTCAGGCCGCCCTCGAGCCGACCGTTCATCGCTTCGCGCAACAAGTTGGCTCGCCCTCGCGTCGAGTGGTCTTCGTCACGGGTTGCCATATATGACGGGCACATCGTCCCGGTACCGGTTTTACGGCACGCCCCGACGCCGCTGCACATCTCAACCGCGCCCATAAAACCGCCGTCTTTGGAAAAGTCGAAGTGTGTCGCCAGCGGCAAAACCTGATAATCTTCACCGTAACGCAGAGCTTCCGTGATCGGCGGCGCTTCGACGATTTTGCCGGGGTTCATCAGCCCGTTCGGGTCGAAAGCGCGTTTGACCTCACGAAACGCCTCGTAAAGCGTATCGCCGAACAGCTCGCGGTTTTTGTACGAACGAATCAACCCGTCGCCGTGCTCGCCCGACCACGACCCGCCGTAGTGTTGCACCAGTGCAAAAGTCTCTTCGCTGATTTTGCGGTACGCTGCCAGACCTTCTTTCGTTTTGAGGTCCAAAATGGGCCGCACGTGTATCACGCCGACCGACGCGTGCCCATACGAGACCATCTTGACGCCGTATTTGGCGCAGACCGCCGCGACTTGAGGGATGTAATCGGCCAAATGCTCGGGTGGAATGGCCGCGTCTTCGATAAAGGCGGTGGGTTTCGCTGCGCCCTTCATCGTATTGAAAACGCCCAGACCCGCCTTACGGACGTTCCACACGTCGGCTTGTTCTGCGGCGCCGTCGGCAACGTGCAGATAATAGGCGAGCCGCATCACCTTGGGGTCAGCTTTCATACTTTCCAACCCGGCCCGCATCTCGGCTTCGGTTTCACCGTCGAATTCAACGATTAAAACCGCACCGGGTGAGCCCTGAAGCCAGCCCAACAGGGGCGCGATGTTGGGGTTCTCGAGCCCTAGTTCCAGCAGCGTATCGTCTAACGTCTCCACTGCTGACGGCCCGTGCCGGTTGATGTACTGCACGGCCTGCAAAGACTTTTTAAGTGAATCAAAATGCAACAGCGCCAGACACCGATGTGCCGGGACGGGGGAGAGAGCGACTGTCACGTCTAAAATAAATGCCAACGTACCTTCAGAACCCGAAACCAACTTGGCGAGGTTAAAAGGACGATCTTCGGTTAGCTCGTCCAAGTTGTAGCCGCCGACGCGCCGCATGACTTTAGGAAACCGCGCTTTAATCTCCGCTTCGTGCTCCGTGACGACGCCGTAGACGGTGCGGTAAAGGTCACCCTCGAGCCCCGGTAGCTCGAGTTTTCCTTTCAGTCCACCCGGTGACAGCGCCCGAAACTCGGTGATGGTCCCGTCGATGAGCATGACCGTCATGGAAACAACCTGGTCAACCGTTTTGCCGTATTTGATGCTGCGCGTCCCCGCCGAGTTGTTCGCCACCATCCCGCCGAGGTTGGCTCGGTTGGTCGTCGAAACGTCCGGGGTAAATTGCAGCTTGTACGGCTTCAAAAACGCGTTGAGCTGGTCGCGGACGACGCCCGGCTCTACCTTAACCGTCCGCGCCGCCTCGTCAAAATCCAGAATCTTATCCAGGTATTTGGACACGTCCACGACAATCGCCGCGCCGACCGTTTGCCCTGCCAGACTCGTGCCGCCGCCCCGTGGCAGCACCGGCAGTTTGTAGCGCCGCGCAACTGCCAGCGTATGCCGAATATCGTCCGTACTTTTCGGCAAGACGACGCCGTAAGGCTTGATCTCGTAGGGGCTGGCGTCGGTGGCGTAAAGGGTGCGGGCCGGGGTGTCGAACCGCACTTCACCCTGAATAACTGCCTGCAGCTCTGAAGCAATTTGCTCGAGCACATCTTCGCTGGGCTGAGTAGGTACGGAACGCGTGGGAGCCTCTGAAACGGGCAGGGTCATAGGTTTAGTATCGCACGTGTGGCTTAGAACTCGAGCCGCCCTAAGTCACCTAAAGAAGAGGTAAAGTGCTGCGCTGAGCAGTGCCAGCCAGGTCAAGATGACGACCACTGCGCCCCAGGTTGAAGGCGGCAACGTGGTGGCTTTGGTCCGCGCCTCGAGCATTACATGTTCGGGGACGAGTTTAAGTGCCAGATAAATCCCGAGCGGCAACAAGATGAGGTCGTCCAAGAGACCCAGTACCGGAATAAAGTCGGGAATCAGGTCAATCGGCGAGAGCGCGTAGGCGACGACGCAGAGTGCAGCAGCACGGGCGTACCAGGGCGTATCCGGGTGCCGCTGCGCGTAGGCGAGCGCCGTTATTTCACCTTTGAGGTGTTTCGCCTGCTGTTTGAGCCGCGCGAGCATCTACGTGTCAGGTATGGAGGTCGGCGTCGTGTTCGTTGATCTGGATAAGCAGCCCGTCCGGGTCCTGAACCAACAGCGACCGGCCAAACGCTTCGTCGGTGATGTCACGGTAGAGCGGGACGCCCGCCGACCTAAACCGCTCCACGAGCGTCTCGAGCGGTTCGGTGCTGTTAAACGCCAGCTCGAGGCCGCAAGTACGGTTGTCTGGCAAACGCTCCGCCGCGTGAAGTGCCAAGATTGCGCCGCCCAGCTTGAGTTCATTCCAGCTGTTGCTGCGGCTCGAGCGCCCCACTTCGCCGCCGAGCGCCGCGTAAAACGCAGTAGACGCCGCCATATCGGTCACATAAACGATAGGCATCAAGGTCATTTTGCACTCCTATAGGTGTCCATAATCTGGATACCTTCGTCGGTCTCGAGCAGGCCGAGGTAGACGCGCAGGGCGTCCTCGACAAAATCTGAGAGCGTCATGCCGTCGTCGTGGGCGTCAATCGCCGCTCTTTTGACCTCACGGATAAAGGGGCGTGGCAAATAGACATTAAACTGCGCTTTTTCATCACTCATACACTTATCTCCAAACGGTTCGGCCAAAATAACAGGCGTAGCAGCATGATGCGGAGTCCGCGCCGCTGTGAAACGGGCAAGCGCAGCTCGAGTACAACACCCTGAACTCGGCGTAATCGAATCAACTCTGCCTCAGCCGAAAGCTGCGTGTGATGATCTGCTGCCGCTTGATAGACGGGATAACGCATACCAGCCTCCTAATAGCTTAGTTAACTAACATGCTAGCATACTAGCCAAAGCTTTTCAACAGTTCGATGACATAACGCTTGTGTTAGCGGCGCTGCTTACTTGGCGGTAGGATGTGCGTTTAAGTAGGCGACCACTTCAGCAGCGTTTTGGTCAGGGGGGAAAACCGGGTAAAAAACTTTTTCAATTACGCCGTCCTGAACGACGAGCGTCACACGTTTGAGCAGCATTTCTCCTTCAGCTTCAAAAGTCGGTAACGCCAGTGTCTGTGACCATTCCAGGTCAGCGTCGCTCAACACTTCAAAAGGAAGGTGCAAACGTGCCGCCATCTCTTGCTGATAGGCCGTTGTTTGCGTGCTGAGACCGTAAACCTCCGTGCCTAGTCCCTGGAGCTCTTGATAATGATCTCTAAACGCGCAGTTTTGGGGTGTACAGCCACGTGCGCCAGGGATTGCGTTCCAGGCGTCTGTACCTCCGGGTGGCTCGAGGTTCGGTGTACCGGTACGCGGATAGATGTAGACAACGGTACGAGAAAGTGCGCCGGTGCTCAAATCAACCTGATTTCCCTGGGTCGAGGGCAGCACTATAGAAGGAAGCTTTTTCCCTACAAGATGGTCACAAGCGCCATCATCTATAGGTGCTGGAAGCGTGTCGGGGAGCGTGTGCAGATCGTCTTGTCTCATTTTTGCACTTCTCCAAAAAGCGTCCAGACCGTTTCAGCAAACGCCGCGTCACTCAGTGCCCGGTACGCTTTTAAGAAAGTTGTCAAAGTGTAGCGTTCAGTCAACCCGCGCACGAGCGTCTTGGAGCTGTACGGGTCGCGCTTTTGTCCCTTAAGGGTGCGGCCTTGTGCGCCCAGTAGACCCAACTCTTCTAAAATCGTGCGGCACAGCTGCGCTTTGGCATCGCTGCACCCGAGCGGTGACCCGCGCTGAAGCCGGACGAAGGCTGCCCGGACTTCGCGTAAGGTGGGCGGCAGCTCGAGCCCGTCAAGCTTTTTCAGTTCACCGTCTGAAAGATTGAAAAGCAGTCCGTTACGCTCTTTTACAAGGTCTTGAAGGGGTTTGGTAAGCGTTAGCAGGTCGGTGCTGAGGGACAGCTCGAGCACCTCGGTTCCCTTAAAGTCTGCCGGTGCCGTCCCTCTAAAAATTGGGTATAAAGGAGTCTGAGTCACGTCTAGCTCGAGCGGCCTTGCCGCACGCACGCCGTCAGCTAAAAACTCCAGCGTCGTCTTGTTCTGCCAGGTGTTTTCTTTGAGGCTGACGGCTGCGTTCACCTGACCGGCTGTTCGGAGCGCGTCGGCGGCGTCGCCCTGATTCCACGCCATCCCGCCGACCCCGCCGAGCCGCAATTTTAGGTGTTTGCCGCCCGCGCCGACGCCCCGAGCGGTCTCGAGACTGCCTGAGAGCGCAAACAGCGGCGCGGGGTGACCGGTCCCGTAGGGCTCGAGGAGTCCCACGGCTTTATAGAGGTCGTCTTCAATCTCATCAGGAGAGAGGAGCGCGTCGGCGACCAGCGCCGGTTGCGGGGCCGGGTGCTGCGCGGCGTACGCGTAGATACGCGTCCTAAACGCCTCTAACTGACCGTCACGGAGTGAAAACCCGGCAGCTTGCGAGTGGCCGCCAAAGCGTTCTAACAGGTCGTGGGCGTGCTCTAACCCACCCACTGCCGAAATCCCCGGTGTCGAACGCACCGAACCTTTGCCCCCCGCGACGATGTAAACGGGTTTGTAAAAGCGTTCTAACAGTTTGCTGGCGACGATCCCCATCACACCGGGGTGCCAGCCCGTGGCCTCGAGCACCAGTGCCGGAGCCTTCGGGTCTACCAGCTCGAGCGCTTCGGCGAGCATCGCATCTTGAACTTTACGGCGGTCGGCGTTGCGGGCGTCTAGGTAGCTTGCAAGCTCTAACGCCCGCCGCTCCGACGCGGTAGTGAGCAGCTCGAGACCCAAGTCCGCCTCACCCAACCGTCCCGCTGCGTTAAGGCGTGGGGCCAGCACAAACGCAACGTCGCGTGCAGTCACCTCTTTACCGTGCATGAGCGTCCGTTTAATCATCATTCGGAGTCCGGGCCAGCGCGAGACGCTGAGCTGCTCGAGTCCGGCGTTGACCAACGCGCGGTTTTCGCCCATCAGCGGGGCAACGTCGGCGATGGTGCCGAGTGTGGCCAAGTCGCTGTATTCGGTCGGAGGCGCAAGTCCCAGCTGCTCATGCAGCGCCCACAAGAGGTGATACGCGACGCCCGCACCCGTCAGCTCCGGCAAGCCTTTTTGTGCGTAAGGCGACAGGGACGGATGCACCGTTAGACAGTCCGGCAGCACTTGACCGGGGTGGTGGTGATCGGTGACGATGACCTCGGTGCCCAAAGCCTGGAGCGCGTGAACCTCGGCGCGGTTGCTGATGCCGCAGTCCACTGTGATAAAAAGGTCGGCTTTGTCGGCATGTTCAGCTACTTTGTCCGGGTGAACGCCGTACCCCTCACGCAGACGGTTAGGAATAAACGGCGTGACGTTCGCGCCGAGTGCCCGCAGGCCGAGCGTCAAGACTGCCGTCCCGCTGATACCGTCGGCGTCGTAATCGCCGTGGATGACGATGCGCTTTTTGTTCCTTAGTGCGCCCTCGAGCCGTTCTGCTGCCGTGAGCAGTTCAGGGATACGGGTCAGCTCGAGGGGCGGCTTGAGCGCCTCGACGCTGACCCCCCTAGCCCACAAAATACTCGCCAACAGGGGAGGTAGCGACAGCTCTCGTACAAGCGTTTCGACCGCGTGCGGCGGCGCAGCGGGGCGCACCGTCCAACGTGTTTCAGGTGTCCGGGTAGGTGCTGCTAAAACGGTCGTTTTGCTCATCGGCGGGGAGACTCGAGCCCTTTACGCGCGGGTTCGGGTGGGACAGGTTCAGTCTCGAGCCCCGCTTTAATCAACTGCTGGTGCAGCGCCTTATTTTGCCGGTTGAGCCTGAATATACGCCTGGAGAGTGATAGCCAGCCGACTATGAAACCTAAAAGCAACGCGATAGCGATCACCCACTCGGTCGGTAGCGGAAGCAGCAAGGGTAAAAAAACAGTGTTCGGGTTTGCGCGGCCGATAAGCGCCAGGTAGATGATCAGCAACAGTAAACCCAAAATCTGCAAAACGCGGACGATCCTAGTGGCGGCCTTCATCAGCACAGTCTACCGCACCCTACTGACGAAACTCTGAAGATTCACTTGGTTGTGGCATTTGCTTATACGTTTGAATTCAAGTTGTTAAGCTGCTAGTCATAATGAAGGAAAATATTGCCCAAATAGAAGCATTGCAGAATCTTCTAATCTCATGCGCAACTGGTGGAAATGAAGATAATGCAGAGTATGTCCGCCTAAGGCAAGAGGTATTGATGAACTCTGCACTCAAACCTCTACTTCCAAAATTTCTCCGCAACTGCCGTAACCTTTTGCAGTTCTGGCAGTATATCAAGCTCGAGTTTGGCACTTATGCGGAACGCCGTGACTACATTTGGACTGAACTCAGTCCACTACTAGAAACGTTAGAGCGCGGCGCACTTACACCGTCTGACGCATTTGTATCACTGAGGTTAGAGAAATTTGATGCTACTCATGTTCAAGCTGCCTGGTCTAAAGCTCTTGACAGGCGGTCTTCTGACCCGGAGGGAGCAATTACGTCTGCTCGCACATTAATTGAGTCGGTATGCAAACACATTCTTGATGAGTCCGGTTCTACCTACGATGATAGAGCAGACCTTCCAAAGCTATACAGACAAACGGCAGAGATGCTTAACCTTGCCCCTTCTCAGCACACTGAGGAAGTATTCAAACAAATCTTAGGAGGGTGTACGGCAATTGTGGTGGGGCTCGGTTCGTTGCGCAATCGTCTAAGTGATGCTCATGGCAAGGGAAAGATTGGTATAAGGCCGTCCTCACGTCACGCTGAGCTATCGGTCAATCTATCTGGGGCACTTGCACTGTACCTTCTTGCCACATGGGAAGCGCGTAACGAGACAGCGTCCTAATAACTTACTTCATTCAAATTGAACCTGCTTTGCAGCTAAGCTCAATTGTAGGCGTTATTTGAGTGGAAAACTTAGTTTTGACTTGCGTGGCTAACGCTTTCTAGCTTATCTGAAAACGTATCCGGTTTGTCGTGAGCTTTGCCTAAGTCACTCCTTCTTCACGTACACTGGAAAACTGTGAGTGTCTCGCCTTATCCCACATCTGCACCTGATGCCTCTAAAGCCGCGCCTAAAAAAGGCCGCGTTCTCTGTGCCATGTCGGGCGGGGTAGATTCGTCTTTGGCTGCGGCGCTCCTTAAAGAACAAGGGTATGGCGTACAAGGCGCGATGTTGCGGTTTTGGCCGGATGAGCGGCCTAAAGGTGCCTTCGACCTCTGTTGTAGCCCCGACGCGGCCTACGATGCCCGCCGAATTGCCGACAAAGTAGACGTGCCGTTTTATCTGCTCGATGCGAGAGACCAGTTCGACGAGGTAGTCATCAGTCCGTTTGTGCCGACCTATGAGGGTGGCCAGACGCCGAACCCGTGTGTGTGGTGCAACCGTGAGATTAAGTTCGGCACCTTTTTGCAAAAAGCGCAGCGGCTCGGCTGCGACTATATCGCGACCGGTCATTACGTCAAACGTATAGACGGGCCGAACGGTGTCGAGCTGCACCGGGGCGCGGACGACTCGAAAGACCAGACGTATTTTTTATGGGCGCTGGACCGGCAGGTGTTGCCGCAACTGCTTTTCCCGCTGGGCGATAAAACTAAACCAGCTGTACGGGAACTGGCTGAGGCGAGGGGTTTCGTCACGGCTGATAAACCCTCGTCGCACGGGCTCTGTTTTATTACCAGTAGCGTGAAAGATTATCTGAACGACTTTAGCACGGTGCGTCCGGGAGCTGTGCTCGACGCCGCAGACAGTTACAAAGAGGTCGGGCGACATAACGGCGTGCAGTTCTATACGATTGGGCAGCGGCGCGGTTTGGGAATGGTTCACTCCCACCTCGAGCGGTTTGTCACCGAACTCCGCGCTGACACGAATGAGGTCGTCGTCGGCACGCGTGAGATGTGCCACTGGCACGGGCTTACGGCTGAAAAGGTCAACTTGCTGCTAGATCAAGATGAACTGCCGGAACGGGTTCAGGTACAAACGCGTTACCGGCAGGCACCGATGCCTGCAACTTTGAGGCTGGTAGAGGGGAAGCTCGAGCTGAGCTTCGACACCCCGATGTTTGCCGTTACACTCGGCCAGTCGGCCGTCATTTACGATGGGCCGCGCCTTCTAGGTGGCGGCGTCATTGTCGAGCGGCACGACTAGAGCGTGTTATGAACTCTAAGACGATTGTAATGGCTGAGTGCGCGTCCTACACAGCAGGTAGATTGTTTGGCTGTTTCGGTACCTCGGACTCGGGCCTGCGTTTAAGCTCCGAGCACACTGAAAAAAATACCGTCGAAAGTACAAAAAGCTGGAGCAGGACGGATTTTCTAAGCGTTAACCGAACAGCTCAAATGAACCTTCAAGGTTCATAACAAGCTCTAAAATTTCGTTATAAAAGCCTGTAAAAACCGTACATCTTTTTGCTGACGGCCTACAACTGCGCTACACTGACCGCAGGAGGCCCGCCGTGCTGTGGATCGTACTTGGACTGCTCGTTGTTGTCGCCCTCATCGGGGTCACGCTTTACAACCGTATCACCGTTTTAGAAAACCGGATTAAAAACGCTTGGGCGCAGATCGATGTGCAGCTCAAACGCCGTAATGATCTCATTCCAAATCTGCTCGAGACGGTCAAAGGCTACGCTACCCACGAGCGTGAGCTGTTTACCCAACTCGGTGAGGCGCGTGAACGTTCGCTCCGGGCAACGACAGTACCCGAACAAGCCGAAGCTTCGAATCAGGTGACGAACGCCCTGCGGAGTGTATTTGCCGTCGCTGAAAATTACCCTGAACTTAAAGCCAACCAAAACTTTTTGGCTTTGCAAACCGAGTTGTCCCAAACTGAAAATAAAATCGCCTACGCGCGGCAGTTTTACAATGATGCGGTGCTCCAATTTAACAACGCTATTCAGACAGTTCCCGGCGTGTTTGTAGCAGGGCCGATGGGTAAAACGCCGCAGGTTGCGCTCGAGACCCCTGAAACCGAACGAGCAGTTCCGAAAGTGTCGTTTAGCTGAGACTTAGAACCTGTCCGAATCAGGTGCGCCTGTCTGAGCTAGGTCGGAGACATCTTTGGAATATCGCTTGCGCCCTTTGAGAGCGTATATCTCCAGCTATTTGGTTTGGGTAGAAAGCCGTCTAGCACGATAAGAAGCATTTTACGGATAGGTTCTTAAACCTGTTCAAATCAAAAACCCCCACACTCTTTACTAAGTGCGGGGGTTCATCGTCAAAACTTTTTATGCAGAAGGCTCTTTTTCCTCTTCAGGTTGAGCCGTCTCTGAGGTTTCACTCTGCGTCTCAGGCGTGCTGGGCGCTGGGCGTCTGCCCTGGCGGAACGCAGCGGTTAAGAGTGCCGCAGCTTCAGCCGCGTCTATCGCGTTTTCCGGTTCTTCTTCCGGCGCTTTGGGCGCTTCTTTCTGCTCGACCGGAGCCGGTTCAGCTGGGGCCACTGAGGTCTGCGGTTCAGCGGTGCCGGTGTCAGCTGCTGGTGCTGAGGAGGCCGCTGTATCGGCGCTTACCTCATCACCCGAACTGCTCCCTACGTCGTCCTGAGCTTGCGTATCCGTGTCAGGTTGTGACTGGCTGTCGCTCAAACCAAACTGGGCGAACAGGTCGGCGTAAACGTCGCCCAACTTGGTCGTGGTTTTGCTGCCTGCGTCGGCACTCGCATACGAGTAGTCGTAGTCAATGCCCTGGCTCCGGCGACCGCCACGGCGACCCCCTTTGCGGCCTCCGCCTCGGCTCTGCGGTGCGCCGAGCGGTGCGCCGCCTTCATAGCTACCTTCGCCCGCGCTGAACGGCAGAGTGCGTTTACGCGACAAGCTGGCGCGCTGCTCGATGGGGTCGATGTTCAAGATAACGGCGGTGATCTCGTCACCCTTATTAAAGTGCTGGCTGATGTCCTCGATGTGCTCGTGGGCTAGCTCGCTGATGTGAACCAAGCCCTCGATACCCTCTTCGATCTCCATAAAGACGCCGAAATCGGTCAGGCCGGTGATCGGGCCGGTAACTTCCGTACCGGGCGGGAAGCGGTCGGGTAGGCTCGACCACGGATCGGGTTGGGTCTGGCGTAAACCGAGCGAAATCCGCTGCTGCGGCACGTCAATCTTGAGGACCATCGCCTCGACTTCTTGGCCCTCTTCGACGACCTCTTTAGGGTGCCGGACGCGCTTGGTCCAGCTCATCTCCGAGACGTGAATCAGCCCCTCGAGCCCCGACTCGATCTCGACAAACGCGCCGAACGGCGTGATGTTGGTGACCTTACCGGCGACTTTTTGGCCGATATGGTAGTTGGCCAAAACGTTTTCCCACGGGTCGCCCTTGAGAGACTTCATAGACAAGTTGATACGTTCGCGCTCCAAGTCCATGTCCATAACTTCGACCTGAACTTTTTGCCCGACTTCTAAAACTTCGCGGGGGTGGTTAAAGCGGCCGTGCGTGATCTCGCTGCGGTGAACAAGGCCGTCTACGCCGCCCAAGTTGACAAACGCACCGAAGTCCGTGATTTCAACGACTTCACCCTCCAACTTGGCACCGGGCTCGAGCTTTTTAAGCGTCTCTTCTTTAAGGCCCGCGAGCTCTTCTTCCATAATCGAGCGGCGCGAGATAATCACGCGGTTGCGGCGGCGGTTGAGTTCGATGATCCGAACCCGCATCCGCTGCCCGACATACGGCGAAAGGTCGTTGATCCGGCGCACATCTACTTGGCTGGCGGGTAAAAACGCCCGCACGCCCAAGTTGGCGACTAAACCGCCCCGAACTTTTTCAACGATTTCAACTTCAACCGGTAGTTTCTTGTCAAAGATGTCTTGCAAGAGGTTCCACGCACGCTCTTGGTCGGCGCGTTTTTTCGACAAGATGATGGTGCTGTTGGGGATGTCTACGCGGATCGCGTAAACTTGCAACTCGTCACCGGGCTTAAAGTATTTGGCAGCTTCGGTGGCGTCGGCTTCAAACTCGAAGAGCTGGTTGTAAGGGACCAAACCCTCAACTTTTTGGCCCACATCAACGACTAAACCCTCTTGTGAGAGCATAATGACCGTGCCGGTGGTGAGCATCCCACGGTGAATGGGTTTGCGGGCGAGTTGCTCGTCCGAGGCGGCCATCACTTCTTCCATGGTCATACCCTGGCCGTCGTCATCTTGGTTGCTCGTGTCCTGGCTGCTCGCTGATGCGCTCTGACTGGCATTTTGGGCTACGTCTGCCTGAGAAGCGTCAGTCTGAGCTGTGTCCGTCGCCCTGGCTTCATCTTCTCGGGGGATGACGTCGGCCGCAACCGGGGTTTCTTCCGCAGCTTCTGCCAGGGCTGCTCCTGTATCTGCAGCGGCGTTTACGGTGTCGTCCTCAGTACTTTGAGTGGGTTTGGCGTCGGCGTCCTCTGGGGTAGAAACTGAGTTAGGGGTCTCAGCCGACGCTGCGCTTTCACCCTGAATGGGCGCAGTGGTCGGTGCCTCGGTCGAACCGGGGTTCTGGGCTTGGTCGGTGCCGGATACAGGGTGTCCGGTCTGGTTTTCCTTTTGATCCATGTTAAGGGGGTTCCTCCTTGCCTAAGCTGTGGCAACATTCTTATTTAAGCACGAATCTCTGCGGTACACAAGGCTTGCTGACGTTATCTAAGCGTATCGACCTTAGCTAAAACGCAGACTGAGCCGAAACTACGAACAAGCTGTGCGACGCGGGGATCAGTAACTTTTCTACTATAGCAGAATTCTTAGGTTTTGCGTAAGGGTAGCCTACGATTATGTTGTCCTAGTGGGGCGTTTTTACGGCGATCTAGCCGAGAAATTAAGTTTGGCCGACTAAAAGTGCAATTTTAACGCCGCCGTTATGAAACTCACGTTTTTTAGACACGTCTAATGTGACCCAACTCGGGTCGGGTGTAAGCAGCGCAAAGGTCCATCCCGGCGACTGGGATAGCGTAGCCGACAGATCAGCGTAAAGCTGGCGGGCGTCTTTAGCACTCAGCCGTCTGCCGTAGGGCGGATTGCTCACGAGCAGGGCGTGTTCGGCACTGGTTTTAAGCGTGTGGTAGGGAAGCGTGCGGGCGTCTGCGGCGCTAAACTGCACAGTGCCCGCAACCCCGGCGCGTTCGGCGTTGTGCTGCGCGGCACCTAAAATCTGTGCGTCTTGATCAAACCCGAAAAGCTGAACACCGGCCGGATGTTCCCCAGCTTTGGCCTCACGTTTGAGGCGTTCCCACAAAGGACTTTGAAAGCCTGGGAGGGCTTCAAAGGCAAACGTGCGCCCACCTCCGGGCATAGCGCCGCGTAAAAGGCGGGCGGCCTCGAGCAAAAATGTGCCGCTGCCACACATGGGGTCAACGATCAGGTCAAATTGCTTGAAATCTACCGTTTCTAAAATGGCGGCGGCGAGCGTTTCACGTAAAGGTGCGCCGCCGACGTGCGTCCGGTAACCGCGCCGGTGCAAATGCTCACCGCTGGTATCTAAGCTCAAGGTACAGCGGTCTTGAAACAGGCGCACATGAACATTTAACGCTGCCTCATCTGACAAGTCCGGGTGAAGTCCCAACGGTAGCAGGGCCGTTTGCACCGCACTAAAAACCGTCTCGGCAATTTTCGGCGGATAGTGAAGCCTCGAGCTGCGGCTGCTGACGCTAAACTTCACCTGTGGTTGGAAGCCGACAAACCGTTCCCACGGTACTTTGACCGCTTTGTTATAGAGCATCGGATACGACTGCGCCAAAAATTCGGCCATCCGCCATAAGACGCGGTGGGCGCTGGCGAGTTGCAAATTCGCGTGGTACATCGCCCGGTAAGGCCCCCGAAACTCGACGCCGCCACGGACAATTTTAGCGTCGCTGATGTTCGGCAATGCTTGAACTTCAGCGAGTAACACCGCTTCAAACCCCGGTGCGCCAACGGCTAAAAAGTCGTGCGTTTCTTTAAGGACGTAGCGTTTAAGGCGGCGCTCCAAGGCTCGAGGGGTAAGCGTACTCACCTTAAAGTCCGGTACGGGCAAAGCTCCGGGCAGTTCCTCGAGACGCCGAGCAAACTCGCCGTTTGGCTTAAAATTTGGGTAGTCGTAGGGGACGCCATAATGACCATGATGCTACGAGTCGGGCAACTAAAGTCAACTCTGGATGAGGTGACGTTGGGTGAAACCCGCAGCTATCTTCGGGAGCTGATTTGTAAAAAGATGCCGACGGTCGTTTATTGTGAAACAGGAGGTTGCAACGCTCTTTTAGGCCGACGGTTACAGCGCTCGAGGTTGAGCCGTTACCAAGACACCTAGAGCGTGTTATGAACTCCAGTCACAAGATGAGTTCCTGGAAGCCGTTGTAGACGCAAGCTTCGGCCCTAAGCCTGCTCGCACCTTCAGGTACGGCAACTACCCAACCGTCAAGGACAAGTTCCGTAAGGCTTGTAAAAGCCAAGTAGAGCCTTAGAAAAGCCCAGCAGGACGGAACACTGCGAGCATTCCCAACTGAGCAAGACCCGCTTCGGAAGTTCATCGCAGCCTCCAGGTTTTAGCCTGAACCCTAACTCCAACATTTTCACAAAGGCTTACTACCAGCCTACTTTCGGGGACATACCTGCTTTGGGCGCTTGATCTGTGAGCGTTTTTTTCACCGCCCCTGAACATTCGCCTGTAGCCTTAGCCAATAGAAGCTCACTTTTGCTAGAAGGGCATGCACAGCAAGCAGAACCCTTTGCCTTGAGGTAGCAGTGGGAGTTAGTAGAGCCAAACGGTAACGATCAGACTTTAGTCCAGCCCACGACGTCACACATCCTAGGCTCAGGACTCATTAACTGAGATAGAAGATAACGGTTGCGGCGATGCAGATGGCGGAGAAGAAGGTGTGGGCGCAGCTATCGTAGCGCATGGCGATGCGCCTCCAGTCCTTAAGTTTAGCGAACATGTTCTCGATTTTGTGACGTTTTTTGTAGAGGTTGGCGTCATAAGCGGTGAAGGCGTTACGATTGTTCTTCGGCGGTATGCAAGGCGTTATGCCTTTGGCTTTCAGGGCGCTTCTAAACCAGTCGGCGTCGTAGCCTCGATCGGCAATCATCTCTTTGGCTTTGGGCAAGACGTCAAGCAAACGGGCTGCGCCTTTATAATCGCTTGTCTGCCCTTCGGTCAGCAGCAACGCCACCAGCTTGCCCTCACCATCACATACCGCATGAAGCTTGGAGTTCAGGCCGCCTTTTGTACGTCCGATACCGCGAGGAACAGCCCTTTTTTTAACAGGCTTGCGGCCGTGCGGTGGGCTTTCAGATGCGTGGCGTCGATCATCAGCCGCTCGGACTCGCTACTTTTGGCCAGTTCCTCGAATATCCGGTTGAACACACCTAGACGGCTCCAGCGAACAAAACGGTTATATAGCGTCTTGTACGGGCCATATGCACGTGGTGCGTCTTTCCACTGCAGACCGTTACGAAGAACATAAATGATGCCACTTACCACCCACCAGTCATCCACCCGTGCAATCCCGTGTGAACGTGGAAAATACGGCTTGATGCGCTCAAGCTGCGGCTCTGTCAGTAAAAAAGGTGTGCTCATAGCAATCCCTCTTACCATAGAATATACGGGCAATTTCTCTGAAGCTGATTGATGAGTCCTGAACCTAACCAACTCAACCGTTGGCGGTGCTTTAACCACTTCGTTCGGTGGTCGGGGTGCTCGAGCTCAAACCGGGCACGTGACACGGGTACGCCGCTAAAGCTGCTACGCTGAAGCTACCCCCACAAAAAGCGGGTTGTGCTTTCGGCAGTGGCTAGGGCCGGACACCGAAACGGAGTGCGCCATGTCCCAAAAAGGGTTTGATGTTTTACGAGAAGCCACCGACTCGCGTTACCGCCTGTCTATTGTGGTTGGTAGGCGCGCCGCGCAGCTTAAAAAGGGTGTGCCCTCGACCTTGACCGGTAAAGTTATCCCCGACGCTGAAAACGCGGTTACGGCGGCGATGGCCGAACTCGAGCACGGCAGCGGCGTCCGCTGGGACAACGACCTGCCGAGCGCGGACGTGATCAATACCCAAGTTCAGCGCGACCTCAAAAGTGCGGCTGAAGAGCCCAGGCGCTACAGCGTCTTACAAGATAACCTCGAGCACAAAAGAGACGGTGACAACGCTTTTTAGCTATGTATTACGGCTAAAAGTTGCTCAGCTGTAAATAGACGGCTTGTGCTAGGGCTTGAGATAGTCTATAATCGGGGTATCTGCAACAAAGCGAGCGTTGTGGTTCGGGCAGCGGCCCGAAGTTGTCTACTGCAATGCGCTTACAGCAATACAGCTTTTACGTGTACTGTGCGGTAGAAGAAAGATTGGTATAGAATGGCAACAGGCAAAGTCAAGTGGTTTAACGGCGAAAAAGGTTTCGGTTTTATCGAGCAAGAAGGCGGCGGCGAAGACCTCTTCGTTCACTTCTCAGCGATTACCGGCGACGGCTACCGCAACCTCAACGAAGGCGACGAAGTCGAGTTCGACACCGAACGCGGCCAAAAAGGGATGCAGGCGACCAACGTCAAGGTCACCAACGCTGCGCCCGCGTCGCAGCGTTCATCGCGCGGTTCGCGCTACTAACCCGCAACCAGGGTTTGTAAAAGCAGTACCAGCCTAAAAGAACGAACGCCCGGTTTTGCACCGGGCGTTTTTTGTGTTCGCCGGGTCTAACAACGCTGGGTCCGATAACTTTAGGTCTGATAAGTCACTGCTGCTTGATAAAATACGCTTTAGCGTCTCTAGGGTTCGGTAAGGCGACCTGAAGACGGCTCTGCTTTTGCTTATTCGAATACGCCACTAATTTGGCTCAGCTTTGAGGTCAGCAAATGCTAGGCTCTCCTAATGAGACGCTACCTTATCCTGACCGACGACTACGGCGACGTGTTGGCTGAACTTGACGAAACTCCGCGCAACGCCCTCGACGGGCCGCTCTTTAAGCTCAGCCGCCCGAACGCTGAGCGGCAAGACGTGATCGAGGTGCCCCTACGCGCGTTTAGTGCCAAGATGGTTGACGTCATTGAGATTGTCGGTACCGGCGACTTTAACGCCCCGCCGAAAGTGCTCGAGCTACTCAAAAAAGAAAAAGCGACCGAAGAACTGACCCGGATCGAGCGGTGGGCGAAAGATAATCCTACCTAACATCTAGCCTAGCTGTAGGCCGTGTACGCATAGCTGCATGTACCAGAAGGTGAAATTGGAGCAGAGCGTTGCCGACTAGCTAATTCTCCAGCTGAGCTAGCCCCGGCTCAGCTCCGGTTCCATGTCCTCGTCTAACTCGACGACCTCACCAAGCTGTTCTAACGTCCCTTTATAAAGCTGAACGGCGAGTGCCTGAACTTCATTGACGGCGGCCGGCCCGGTCAAGGTCGGGTTGAGGCGTGCGTGCGCGACGTTTAGGCTCGCAGCCAAAACTTCAGCGAAGATAGGCCAAGGGCCGTTAAACGGCTCTTGGGCGTCGGCGGTCTCGGTTTGTACGTGCGCTGCTGGTCTCGGCGCAGTTGTACCGTCACGTGAGACAGCTTGCCCTGAGCCATCTTGCCCTGAGCCATCTTGCCCTGAGCCATCTTGCCCTGAGCCATCTTGCAGGGTCGCCAGCGCCTCTTCGCTGGCGCGGCGTTCAGCGTCTCGTTTGGTACCGCCTTCACCTTCGCCGTAAACCACGTTGCGAATCGTTACGGTACTTTCAAAAAGGGGTTCGTGTTCGGGGCCGGTGTTGTGCGTTTCAAACGTCGGCTTGCCGAGGCCCAGCTGTTTCGCTCTTTCAATTAAGACGCCTTTGGGGTGTTGCATCTGACTCCTTTGATCGTATTAGTCATGCTTTTACCTTTCCCGTACGGGGATCAGCTTCGTCGTAGGGGCTATCTTACCGCGCCCCTTAAAGCGTTAGCATAGCCTTATGACGCGCCTTTTGCTCTGCGACGACCATACGATGTTCCGCCAGGGTTTGCGCAGTATTTTGGAGACTGAAGAGGGCTTTCGGGTGATCGGTGAGGCGGCGACCGGCCGTGAAGCGGTGCGTTACGCTCTCTCGACACACCCGGATGTAATTGTCATGGACATTCAGATGCCCGACCTTGACGGCGTGGCGGCGACTAAAACTATCTTAGAAGAGTTTCCGAGCGCGAAAGTTATCATCCTGACGATGTACCGCCAAGACCGTTATGTGTTCGAGGCGATCAAGGCGGGCGCGTACGGCTACCTCTTAAAAGATGCCGGGGCGGACGACCTGATCAGCGCGATTCGCCGGGTGGCCGAGGGCGAACTGCTTTTACGCCCTGAGCTGGCGTCGTCGGTACTCGATGAGTTTCGGCGGGTCAAAGAGAGTCCGGCGGCCTCGAGCCACATGTCGGAACTGACCGAACGCGAGGCGATGATTCTCAGGTTGCTGGCGCAAGGCGCTTCAAACGTGCAGATTGCCGACGAGTTGGGGGTCAGCGAAAAAACCGTTCGTAACCGGCTTTCAGAAATCTTCTCTAAACTGCGGCTCAACAACCGCACCCAAGCGGCACTTTACGCCCTCCGTGAGGGCATCGCTACGCTCTCTAAAGGCGACTCGATGACGGGCGGCCGGTGACGCGGTTTCGCGCAGGCTGTAAACGCGAATGTGATGGCCCCGACGACCTCGCTGAGCTGGCCTATACCGCGCTCGCCTACCCGGAATGTCCGGGGTGTCCGCACCGCCTCGAGCCTGAGGGTTCAAGTTCAGCGCCCGCTAGTTTTTGCCGTTGGTTACCGGTTGATACGCCGAATCCGTTCGCGGCGCTGGCCGGGTTTCGTGACGGGCTCGAGCCCTGATCTATAAAGCTCTATGAACCCTGAACTGTGACGGCTGACCTGAGCGAAATCACCGAGCTTTTGCGCACGATCTGCGAAACCCCGGCCCCGACCTTTGACGAAACTGCGCGCGGCGAACTCGTTGCGGGATTTTTAAGCGAAATGGGGCTTGCGCCCGTCACCGACGCCGTAGGTAACGTCACTGCCGAGGTACCGGGTGGCCGGGGGCCGCGTCTGCTGCTCGCAGCGCATCTCGATACCGTTTTCGGCGCGGACACTGACGTGCGCGTCCGCAAAGTGGGTAGCCGCTTGGCTGCGCCCGGTATCGGTGACAACAGCGCAAGTCTGGCTGTGCTGCTGACCTATCTGCGGCGCGTACAGCGTGATCCTAAGTCTCATCCGCGTTTGACCTTTGCGGCAACCGTCGGTGAAGAAGGGTTAGGTAACCTCCGCGGTATCCGCGCGTTACTTGCCCGCAGAGCGCCTGACTTTGACGCTGTGATAGCCGTAGACGGGCACCTCGGCGCTCTGATCAATGCGGCGGTCGGGTCTCAGCGTTTTGAGTTTAGCTTTTCGGCAAAAGGAGGGCACTCGTGGGGCGACTTCCCCAGTCCGAGCGCGACGCACGCACTCGGTGAAGCGGTCACGGCACTCGCCAAGCTGCCGCTCGGGGTCGGGCCGCGCAGTTCGTACAACGTTGGGCAGGTGTGGGGCGGTACCGGGGTCAACGCGATTGCGCAGCGTGCCGGGTTCAACCTCGATTTAAGGAGTACCGACGCTGCACTGTTAGCGCACCTGAGCCGCGACGCGCAGGCGCGTGTAGAACGCGTTGCGGCGAGACACGAGGTTGAGCTGAGTGTTCAGCAGGTCGGTGACCGTCCGGCGGCAGTTTCCCCAAACGAGGGTCTTGTGCGCGCCGGTCAAGCGGCGCTCCGTGACCACGGGTTGCGGGCGCACCTCTCGGCGAGCAGCACCGACGCGAACGCGGCGCTGGCGCTCGGACTACCGGCGATCGCCTTCGGGGTCTACCGGGGCGGCGACGCGCACCGCCTCAGCGAGTGGCTCGAGCCCGAGTCGCTCGGCGTTGGATTAGACGTGCTGGGACGTTTGCTCGAGCGCCTCAGCGCCCTGTCACCCCACGATCTAAGCACCTGACCTGCGCACCTAAGTTTTGTTGACAGCGGCTTTCGTGATTGTGGTCGAGCCACCCGCTGCTGTACTCTGAATGCTTACTTCTCCCGGACGACCCGCTGCAAACGCTCCCGGCTCAGCTTACGAACTTTAACTGCCTACGCCGCGCCGCCGCGCCTGCAGCGCCAGCTTGTCTACCAGTTCATTTTCAGCGTGTCCGGCGTGCCCTTTGGTCCACGACCAGGTGAGGGTGTGCTCGCCTGCGAGGTCTAAGAGTCTGAGCCACAAATCTTTATTTTTTACGGGTTGTTTGCTGGCAGTTTTCCAGCCGTTACGCTGCCAATTCCGGAGCCAGCCAGCGGTAAAGGCGTTTTTGAGGTACTGCGAATCGGTAACTATTGTTACGGCGCACGGCGCTTTGAGGGCCGAAAGTGCCTCGACTGCGGCGGTCAGCTCCATCCGGTTGTTCGTCGTCGCCGCTTCAAAGCCGGAGGCGGTTTTATGCCGGCCGCCGCAGCGCAGCAAGTAGCCCCAACCGCCGCGCCCGGTCGCCGTATCACACGACCCGTCGGTAAAAATTTCAACGCGTTGTACGCGCTTCTCGTCATTCGTCATTCCCTAAGTGTAGCGTGTACCGAGTCTAACTTGTACCGGAACCGGCTTGAGCGGTAACCCTGGATATAGCTCTAGTTGCAGCCCTGCCCCTTGTTTAACCGCAAACTAAACCAGCTGTAAAACAGACGTAAACCTTTGTAGAACTCTGTTGTTACTCATTCAACTTTAATGAGACGTGCAAGGTTTTGTAGAATCTTATCGGCTGGTCGAGCGGTACTGTGGCGACGCTTCAGGCCCACTTGTAGACCGCTTGGTAAAACCTAACAAACGCTCTGCGCCGGTACAACCAGGTACATTTGTAAGCATTGACGCAACCCCGTGCTAAGGCTATACTCCCTTTAACGTTTGTACAGAGGTTATACGCACGCTATCAAGTCTGCTAGAGAAGCGCAACACGAGGAGATCAACACACTGTGAGTCGGGGCCGTTACACCGTCAATGAGGTTGAGGAGCGCACTAAGGTGCCTGCAAGTACCTTGCGGCAGTGGGAGCGCCGTTACGGGTTTCCCAAGCCGGAGCGTTCCGGGTCGGGTTACCGGCTCTACTGTGACGGCGACGTTCGCAACATCGAACAGATGAAGCGACATATCGCGCAAGGTGTGTCGGCCTCACGCGCCGCTGCACTTCTCTGCCGTGACGCGTCAGCGGCACTGCCGGGCTCAGTCAGAGGTTTACAAAAGGCGCTTGTTAACGCCCTGCTGAGCTTTGACGAAGCGAAAGCTGATGAGATATTTAGTCAGGCGTACAGTCTTCACGGCGTTGACACGGTTCTGACTGACCTAGCACAGTTTACGGCGGCTGAGTTAGGTGTGCTCCGGCGTCACGGCGAGGTGCCGGTTACGACCGAACGTTTTGCCACGGCTTACCTCGAGGGACGGCTTCGGTCGCTGCTGAGCGCCACTGTTAACTGCGTTGCGGGGGCCGTAGTGGTCGCCGCCTGTGCGCCTTTAGAGCATGACGAAATCGGCGCACTTGTTCTCACCACGCTTTTGCGCCGAGCCGGTCACCGAGTGGTTTATCTGGGCGCAAACACCCCGGTCGGGGGCCTGCGTGAGCTGACGCAGACGCTTAGGCCACTTGGCGTCATGGTTCTAGCTTCGTCGGCGCAAGCGGCGACGCTCCTCGGTGAAGCCCGCAACCACTTGGTAGAGCTTGCGCCGGTACTCGTATTCGGCGGCGCAGCTTTTAACCAACGGCCCGACCTCGCCGAGGCTCTGACCGGTACGCTGCTCGAGCCCGAAGCCCAAAGCGCAGTGAGGCAGTTTTCTCGGCTCATCGAGCAGCACGGCGCGCTAAGCGCCTAAGGGATTAAGATGAGTTGCAGCCCAGTAGTCTGGACCCCACCGATGTAGCGGCTGACATCGGCGCGTCTAACCTCAGCAGGTGTAATAGGGTAGCGTCCAGAAATGTACGAAGCAGGCTGAAGTAGGTGTGCAGGTAGTTATAGCAGGCAACGAAAATAGGTAGCAACACGATGTTTACGGGAGGCAGACCATGAACAACATCCTGAACGAAATCAGCAGACAAGACCCGCAGGCCGCGCTCGAGGCTCCCAGCCAACTGCTCCGGTTTCAGCGCAAACAGACGCTCTATCATAACGGTGACCCGGCCCAATCGGTCTTCCGCGTTCATGACGGTCTTATCCGTATTACCCGGATGACGCCTGAAGGCCGCATCCTGACGGTGCGCCACGTGATGCCCGGCGACTTCTTCGGCGAAGAAGCGTTTATGGACGGTCGCCGCGAAGAGATTGCCGAAGCTTTGACCAACGCGCAGGTCGAAGCGATTGACCCGAAACTCATCAATCATCACGACCTGATGACGATTACGCAGTCGCTCTCGAAGCAGATGCAGCGTCTGATGGACTACGAGTATCACCTCCAAACCGGTGATCTGCGTCAGCGCGTCGCCCGCTACCTTATCAACTTGTCGGAAACGCCGCTGGCTGCTAAAAACAGCGAGGGCCACATGGTCGTTTCGGCCACCCACGAGCTGATCGCCGAGGGTACCGCGAGCACGCGTGAAAGCGTGTCGAAAATCATCACCGAACTGCGCAGTGAGGGGCTTATTGAATCAGGCTACCGCTCGATTGTCCTCTTGCAACCTGACGAGCTAGACGAGATTTCGCAAGGGTTCTAAAAGCTGCACTTAATCAACCTGAAAGGCTGTGGTCGGGAAACTGACCGCAGCTTTTTTGCTACACTCCGCTACGAAACTCAGTCAATGGGTTAGTGCCGGATTGTTACTGATTTTGCTAACTTCATGTAACCTTCTTGAAAGGCGTACGCATGTCGTTGGCGAAATTGACTCGTTTAGAGCTTGTTATGAACCTTCAAGGTTCATTTGAGCTGTTCGGTTAACGCTTAGAAAATCCGTCCTGCTCCAGCTTTTTGTACTTTCGACGGGCTTTGTTGCATGAATCCTGGAATCAAAAGTAAGTCTCTGAAACGAGGACGGAAAATCGTCAGAAAGTAGCTTTCCATCATTGAGGTGAAAAATACTCGCAAACGATTTATAAGTAAAAGCATGCTGAGACCTTCTGATTCTAATTTGTGCAACAACGCCCTTTCGACGGTATTTTTTTAGTGTGCTTGGAGCTTAAACGCAGGCTCGAGTCCGAGGTGCCGAAACAGCCAAACAATCTACCTGCTGTGTAGGACGCGCACTCAGCCATTACAATCGTCTTAGAGTTCATAACACGCTCTAGTCAACGCGACGCCGTTACCGTTCCTGCTTCGGTGCAATCAGGGGCGTCTTTCGAGGTTACTGTAACGACTTTGGGCGGCGGCTGTATGGAGCAGGGGGAAACTGACGTTCAGCTTCAAGGCTCACGGGCCAATATCACACCTTACGATTACGAGGTTACACCGCTGTTCGGCGGTTGTCTTCTCTACGGTAAAGATTACAAGCATACGGCTACGCTGAGTTTTGCCGCCAAAGGAACAGCCACGATTGTTTTTCACGGGCAAAGTAATGGAGCGATGACGATGCTCGAGCGAACTGTCGAGGTTCGCTAATCTTCCTGCGGCTCGAGCCCCCTCACCTCCGGCACACTGTCTAAACTCCGCTCATACGCCCGCAGCATCCCCCGAAACTGTTCCCGAAAAAGCCGGTGCTCACGTTCGGTTCGGGCGGCTTCGGCTTTGAGCTCGCGCAGTTCGCGTTCGGCGTCGCGTAAAATCACGGCGCGTTCGTCTCGGGCACCCTGCAATACGCGTTCAGCGTCGTCTTGTGCGCGCGCTTTGAGTTCACTGCCGAGCCGCTCAGCGGAGACGACGGCGCGGCGCAGCTCGCTCTCGCCGCTCCTAAGTTCCGCGATTAGGTCGTCGCGTTTACTCAGTTCGGCTTTAAGCGTCTGGTTTTCGCGGAGCGTCGTCTCGAGCGCCTCGGCTGCACCGTCTAAAAAGTCCCTGACCTGCGCTTTGTCGTAGCCGCGCATGGCGTTGGAAAACTCGTGGTGCTGAATGTCTAACGGGCTTAACTTCACCGTACCTCCTGGCTAATCCGGGAAGAGGGCCGACCCGACCCGTACATAGGTCGCACCCTCCTCGGCGGCCACTTCAAAGTCGCCGCTCATCCCCATCGAAAGCTCCCTGAGCGCGAGTTTATCACGCAGGTCTCTAAGGGCTCTAAAGATAGGCCGCGCCGCTTCGGGGTCGTCGTGATACGGGGCGATGGTCATCACCCCGGCGAGGTCCAGGTGCGGTAAGCTCTCGGCGTAACGCGCCAGCTCTGCGGCTCCAGCCGTGGAGACGCCCTGTTTGTTCGCTTCGCCCGCGACGTTGACCTCGAGTAAGACGCGAAACGTATGGCTCTTTTTCTCGCCAAACGCTTCTAACGCGTCGGCTAACCGCTCCGAATTGAGCGTATGCAGGGTATGAAAGGGAAGGCAGTATTTGACCTTGTTGGTCTGCAGATTGCCGATCAGGTGCCACTCGAGCCCCGCTAGCTCAGCTGTTTTTTTGCGCCATTCCTGAATTCGGCTTTCACCCAACACAGTTTGTCCAGCTTCTAGGATGTTCGTCTGTATTGACGCGACACCATGACCCTTCGTCACCGCAATCAGCGTAACCTCGGCGGGGTCGCGGTGGGCGCGTAAACAGGCGCGCCCCAACCGCTCCCGCACCGCTAAAATCGGTAGTCCAGGGGCCGAAGAGCTCAAAGCTGTGGGACGAGCGCCTTGACGAGTTTTCTAAAGGTCGGCCCGCTCGCAGCGGCGGTCTCTAAAACTTCGGTCTCGTCGGCGTGGGCGTGGGCGTCGGGGAGCGCCATATCGGTGACGACGGAAATTCCTAGCACCCGCAGCCCTTCGTGCCGCGCGACCAATACCTCGTGGACGGTAGACATGCCGATGGCGTCTGCACCCCACGCCCGGAACATCCGGAGTTCGGCCCGGGTCGCGTAGCTCGGGCCGCTGACGGCTAAATAGACGCCCTCACGGAGCAAAATGTCCTCGGCCCTGGCCGTGTCGCGGGCCAGCCCCAGTAGTCCCGGGTCATACGCGTCAAAGGTCACCGGAAACCGTGGGCCGAGTTCCGGGTCGTTCGGGCCTAGCAGCGGACTTGCAAAGGTGAAGTTGATCAGGTCGAGTTGCAGCATCAGCTCGCCTGCGCGCCAGTTCGGGTTGAGGCCGCCGCAGGCGTTGCTGACTAAGAGCGTCCCCGCACCGAGGGCGTGCAGCAGCCGTACTGGAAAGGCGGCCTGCGCCGCCGTCATCCCTTCATAAAAGTGCAGCCGTCCCTGCATCGCCACGACACGGCGACCGGCGAGTGTGCCTAACACAAGCTTGCCGGCGTGACCGGGGGCCGTGCTCGGCGCGAAGCCGGGCAGCTCGCTGTAAGGGATCACGGCGTCGGCGTCAATTTCGTCGGCTAAGGGGCCGAGGCCAGAGCCTAAAATCAGCGCGAGTTCGGGCTCGAGGTCAGTTTTGCGCCGCACAGCGTTGGCTGCGGCGGCAACGGCGATACTTAAAGGTTCAGCACTTGAAGGTTCTGCGGGCGTGTCAATCATACCCCTATCATATGTGCATCATCATGAGGCAACTGCACGGTAATGCGTTACTGCGATACTCTTTACAACCTTAGGAAGAGGCGGCGAAACCCCTTCACCTGTTCTCACCCCCCTCAAGGTTAAACTGAGCGCCATGTCACCTAACGCCTTGCCCAAGCCCTTTCTCCTGCTCTGTCTATGCGTTTCGCTAACCGCATTCACGTCCGTTACCGCCCAGACTACGACCCAGACCCCACCCCAAACCACACCTCAGACTGCTCCCCCAAAAGAGGCGGTAGCTGAGCCCATTCCCGCAGACGCCAAGCTCGCCGAAATCCGTTTTGAAGGGATCAGCGATTCTACAATCGAGAGTCTGGTGCGTGTCCTGCTCGTCTCGAGACCCGGTGTGCCTGTTTCTGATATTGACCTCTCTGCCGAGCGCAACACTATCTTGGGCTTCGGTGCGTTTTCAGAGGTGAGTTTGTCGGTTGAAAACCGCTCTGTAGGGCCGGTCTTATTCGTCCGTGTCAAAGAAAATCCGCCGATTCGTGAGGTGGTTTTACAAGGCATACCTAATGTTGCTTTTAGAAAGCAGGTTAGGCAGATTTTGCTTCAAGAAAATCAGCTCGGGGCGGGGCAAATCTATAACACGACCCGCGCTCAAGAAGCGATCAATACCTTGCAAGCGATCTACAACGCGCCTGGGGTTGGGTTTCCCGGTCCTATTCCGGTGACGCTGAGCGTACGCCCGGTTGCTAAAAAAGCTGCGAACCAAGGTTCGGGTGAAGCCCAGATACAGGCTGCGCCGGTCACACTCGAGAACGCCGCTGCAGTTCGGCTGATCTATACCATCAACCAAGCACCGCCGGTTGACACCGTAACTTTTTCCGGTGAGACCGTCGTTCCTGAAGCTGAGCTAAAGACGCTCTTTCGCAACGTCACCGCGGCTGAGACCTTCGATCTGAGCACCTATCTAACGGCGGTACAGGGTGTCGCCGACGCCTACAACAAAGCGGGCTACCGGGGCTCGGGCATTGACCGGACCCAGACTCGCCTCGCTGACGGGACTTTAAGTGTCGTCGTTAACGAGCTGCGCATCTTGAGTTTAGACACAACTGCGATTGGAATTGACCCGGCGAAGTTTTCCCTAAAACCCGGCGACCTGTACAACTACGACACGCTCCTCTCTGACGTAACGCGGCTCGCTCAGGGTCGGAGTGAAGACATTCGGCTCGAGGCGCAACCGGTCGGTAACGGGGTCGCGGTCGTCTTTACTTCCGGCCCGCCCGCGTCGGCCGGTCCCATTAAACGCATTGACATTGAAGGTAACACGGTCTTTACCGACGCGGAGTTAGAGCAGCAGCTCGGGCTTAAAGTAGGTGAGACCTTCACCTCGGCGCTCGCTACCGACGACTTCCGGCGGCTCTTAGAGTTTTACGCGCAAGCGGGCTACCTGCTCGTTCAGGAACCGAACTTTAACTTTCGTGACGGCACCTATTCCCAGCGTCTCCGCGAGGTCAAAATTGCCGGGTACCAGGTTGATTTGCAGACCGCTAACCCGCGTACCAAAAACCGCGTGATTACGCGTTACCTGCCCGAAGTCGGCAGTGTTTATAACCAACCCGAGGTCGAGCGCGCGATTTTGCAGATCAACGCGCTCCAGATCGTCCGGCTGACCCAGGTTGGCACGCGTATTTCGCATGCGCTCGTGTCGACTGACAACCCCGCACAGGTGATCGTCCGTTTTATCGCCCAAGAGGTGCCGTCGCGGACTATTACCCCTTCAGCTGAGCTGACGACCGAAGGCGGCGTCACTTTTGGGGCGGACATTTCCGTCGCCGATACCAACCTTTTCGGTCTAGCCCACAACGCGAGTGCGTCGGTCAACGCCGGAACGTCCGACTTAGGCTTTTTAGTCGGCGGCAGTCTTTCGTATACGGTTCCCTGGCTCGACGCTGATTTTCTCGATTTTAGAGAGGTACCGACCAGCGTCAGCGCCGAACTGTTTAGCACGACCACGAGCAACCAACCGATCAGTAGCGGCGGCAGACGGTGCGTGCCTTTTGGTGCGGGCGCAGGTGTCCCGGTACCAGGTGCAAAAGAAGATTGCACCGCCTCCGATCAGGCTTTAATCGGTGAATATACCCAGCGCGATACCGGCTTCCGCTTTAGCGTCGGTCGGCCTATCTTGCCCGACCTGTCGCTCAACGTCTCGACGCGCTTTACGCAGAGTAACTACGCCGTTGAGCCGCCCGGTAACGTGTGTGATCCGGCTGCTCCGTCTAGCACTTGCTCGCTCCCCTATGAGCAGGCTATTCTATACGCGCCGCAGAGCGGGTTCTCGAGCTTTCTCGGCTCAGGTCTGACCTATGACAACCGCGACAATCCCGAATACCCGCACGAAGGCTACCGCGCTTCTATCAGCGGCGGGGTCGGGTTTGGCAACGATTTTACCCGCAATGATGTTCAGCAAGGCTACACGTATGAGCAGCTCGAGGTCGGCGCGAGCACCTACGTTACGCCGTTTGAAAACAAGAGTCACGTCTTCGCCTTCCGCGTCAACGCCGGTAAGCAGTTTGGAGGCCGAGAAAACTATCCTGCCAGCCGCTTATTTATTATCGGCAATACGAACAACCAGGCCACGCAGATACGCGGCTATGGCCGTGACGACCTCAGTCCGGCCTCGAGCTATGTGGCCACGACCGCTGAGTACCGCTACGACTTCGGGCTCTCTACGGCGGTAACACAAACGATTGTCGGGATCGGCTTTATAGATTTGGGCTACGTTCCTGCCAACGAAGCCGGACTCGAGCCGGGAACGCTTTTCGCGCCACTGTTACCGAGCATCGGTGTGGCGGTACAGCTCAACATCGGTTTTGGCGGCGGGTTGGCGTTGCCGCCGCTCCGCTTCGACTACGGTATCAGCCCGAGAAACCCAACCGGCGTTTTTGGTTTTAGGCTTGGGTTTAACTTCTAGCACCCGTAAGAGCAGCAAAACAGGCGGCTCGGGTAGCCGCCTGTTTTTTCGCTGTAGTAAAGCCTCAGTTGGTATTTCCAAAAGAGCTTGCACCAAATCTCAGCCCATTAGGGTAACGGGACTTTATCTCAGAATGTGCGTTCTGGTCAGCGAAACTCAAACGGAGAGGATTGCTGACTAAATACTACCTGCTGTTAGCTTTATGCTCTTCTGTTTCGCCGCCGGACAACCCAAAAGATTGCGAAGATCAATAGCCCGCCTAAGACGACAAATGAAATCGGCCCGAGGTACGTGTCAACGAGCTTGTAGTTCTGACCCAACAGTCCGCCAAGCGCGGTAAGCAGCAGCACCCAAAGCGCCGTGCCGAGTGCTGAATAAAGCCAAAAAGTCGTGAGCGGCATTTCGCTCATCCCCGCGGGGACGGAGATAAGCGAGCGCAGCCCCGGAACCAAACGGGCCAAAAACACCGCTTTGTGCCCGTGTCGGTCAAACCAGTCGTCAGCTTTTTTGACATCTTGACCTGAAACCGTCAGCCATTTGCCGTAACGTTCAGCCCACGCGACGAGTTTGTCTTCGCTGGCCCAGCGGCCCAGATAGTAGAGCGGCAGCTGCCCTAGAAGTGACCCGGACGCGCCCGCAAGCACGACCCCGACGAACGAAAGTTCACCCCTAGCGGCGCTAAACCCTGCGAGCGGCATAATCAGCTCGCTGGGAATCGGAGGGAAGACATTTTCTAAAAACATCAGCAAAGCGACGCCCGGATACCCGAGCGCCGTCATCGTTTGTTGAATCCAGTCGAACACGAATAGCTCCTAAAAAATCGCCCTTGTCGTAGAGGTCAGCGAGAAGTCGGCGGATCAAGCAGTTAGCTGAAAGGTGGCTACTTAAGCGTTAAGGGTTGTGCCTTTAACCTGACTGTATTTTACGGCGCTGAGGTCCGCTGAACGTTTGGTTTGCATGCTAGCGTTCTCTTACCTCGACCTCACCACAACGTAAGCAGACCCGTTGCCGCTGAATGGTCAGGGTACGCGCTCTACGGTAGGGGTCGGCGGTTCTCGAGGCGTGGTATTTGACCTCTCCCCACTTATGTCCGAAAATGCGGCAAGCTGAGCGGGCGAGGCTATGTTCGTTCATAGGTCACCTCTAGTCACAGCAGTAAGGTACGGACTAAAATAGCGCCAACTGCCCCGAGCACTGCGAGCGCGGCGGCGCTGCTGAGTCCCCAACGCTTTTTAGACCCCTGCATAAACAACGCGAAAATGGCGACCGGAACACTCATATACATACAAAATAAAAGGACCGTTAAAAGGTTATTCATCGCGCCCATCAGCCTAAACCTTACGCGCCGAACTTGCCTGAGTGCTCACGACAAAAGGCTACGGCAACAAGGTAAAACTAAGGTAAAAGGTGCTCGACTGTTTGTGTCAAGTGCGGTAGTTGGGGTGCTTGGGCGGGCGCGTGTTACTTTGTTGGGTGGCGCTACGTTTGGCGTATTCTGCTCGAGCCTTTAGCGTTCGTTTAGTTTAGCGTGAAAACCCACCGTCTTTGGCGGTGGTGATGTAACGTCGGCTATGCCTTACTGTTTCGCCTGGGACACATAGGTCGTACCCTAAGGCGTGGGGAAGTATAGAAAGCTTGCGCACGTTGTCTATCAGTGTAATTACCACATTGTGTGGGTGCCTAAATACCGTTACCGAGTGCTGACGGGTATGGTCAAAGAGTTGGTTGAGAAGGACGTCCATACGCTTTGTGAGTGGCGCTCTGTAGAAGTAATAGAGCTGAGTGTTCAAGCCGATCACATCCACTTGGTTTGTTCAATTCCTCCCAAGTTGTCAGTATCGGATTTCATGGGATTTCTCAAAGGGAAGCTTGCCATCAAGTTGTTCAAAAGCTAGCCAGGCTTACGGAAGAAACCATACTGGGGGAATCACTTTTGGACACGCGGTTACTTTGTCAACACTGTAGGTATAAACGAAGACCTGATCCGTCGTTATGTGAAGTACCAAGAGAAGCGCGAAAAAGAGGAAGAACGCAATCAGCAGGACTTTCTCTTCTAGAGTCATTTTCAAATCCACCGCCTCTGGCGGTGGTCGTTTAATTTGGTCTTGAGTGGCGAAATAGGTTTGCCTGAACGGTCTACGATGAGGTAGACTTTGGGCTCGCTAGTTACTCTATACGCTGTAGCCATAATCATCTTTGAGTCTGACACCCACATGTAGCCGTCACCCACATAAGTAAGTGCTATAAATCTGACGAGAGCCGGGGGCGTAGCCGAAGCGAGGCGGCGCTGAGCTTCTTGACGGGTAAGGGAAAGAGGACCGGTTATCCTCCCGAAGGCAAGTGACTTAGCCTCGAGTTCCGCATGGAACAAGTAGCCACAAACGCGGTCGAAGATGGGAATGCGGTAGTAATCCTTGTAGGGGTCAAAAGAACTAGAGGGTGTTTTGGAATTCCCTTCTTCGTCCCTGACGCATCAAACCTGACTATTGAATTCTCAGAAATACGCCCGAATTCACTGATATTAGGGCTTCTCAGAAGGTTCACGGTTTGGACTTGATAGCTAGAAAAGCTTAATTTTATTTCCCAAACACCCTCTAGACTCTGTAGCATCTGCGAAGTCAGAGTCCCTCGCTCGAGCGTCCTCAATGCGTCGGCGCAGCCGTTGCCGGTCTCTTGCTGTAGGGTGTACGAGAGAGCGAATAAAAACAGGTTTTCCCACGTAAAGCCTTTTTTCCCGTAGAGGACAACCAGCTTTGACGAACCTGGGGGGGTAGCCGTCAAGCGGCCTTGTCAACACGGCGAGGGCACTCTCGAGCGCCGACTGTTTAATCTGCGCGGTGCTATGGGCAAAGGCGCACGTAAGCATTAGAACGAAGCTCAGCAGGCAAATTTTCATCGAACTAAAGTTAGCACACTGAGGTCTTACGGTTTTGAAGGGATGGAACTTGGAATGAACGCATGGTGGTAGAAACAGCCCTGGCTATGGTGACGACTGTTTATGACCTCAAACGTATCCGGCACCGCTTAGCCGCTCACATCGAGGCGCGTTTGGCCTTTGTGACCGCCATGTTCAACGTACTTCTACGTCTTTTTCACAAGCTCCATCCTGAAACTGACCCTTCAGAATGAGCATCGCTGAGTTCTCCTTATGAACTAGCACCATAGGTTAGTCTCGAGTGCTAGTTGGTTATGAGATATCTAGAAGACTCAAAAAATTTACCGATTGCGTCATAGACGTTGTTTCCAGCTCACTCAGAAGGGTTGAGAAAGTAACCACGAGCGGCAAGCAGCCTTGAAGATTCACCGAAAGTACTTGTTCGGGTAGGTCAGCAGTCATGGTTGAAATACCATTTTGCGTTACAGACGCACTTCCTCGGTTGCAACGGGTCGTTTGTCTACTAGCACTCGAGGTTGTGTAGCAACCGCTCTTAGGCTTTCAGGAAAACGCCGGTGTACTGTGACAATAAACTGTCACAATAGGATAGAACCAGAAAAGGCCAAACGTCAGGATGTATAAAATTGTGCTTTGGTCTCGTAAAAAAATGTGGCTGGCTGCCGCGTGGCCTAAGTGCGCCGTTTTTGCAGTCTCACGCCCCGCAAAACGCCTACTAAATGGTAGAATTGTGTGTTTGCAGCGCACATTCGGCGCTCGGAGGTTCCCTTGAACGAAGGTCAAGTTGTCCCCGTCGTGATTACCGACGAGATTAAAACCAGCTTTATCAACTACGCGATGTCGGTGATTGTTGACCGGGCACTCCCTGATGTGCGCGACGGCCTCAAGCCGGTGCAGCGCCGTATTCTCTACGCGATGCAGCAAGAAGGCTTATTTAGCAACCGCAAATACTCCAAATCCGCTGGGGTCGTCGGTGAGGTCATCAAAAAGTATCACCCGCACGGCGACGCCTCGATCTACGACGCGATGGTCCGCATGGCGCAAGACTGGAACTTGCGTTATCAGCTTGTAGACGGTCAAGGTAACTTCGGTTCGATCGACGGTGACCCGGCGGCGGCCTACCGCTACACCGAAGCCCGGATGATGCCGGTCGCCGAGAGCATCCTAGCCGACATTGACAAAGAAACCGTGGACTTTAAGGAAAACTTTGACGGCACCACTGAGGAGCCTGAAGTCCTGCCTTCAGCCGTACCCAACATGCTGGTCAACGGCGCGTCGGGCATTGCCGTCGGGATGGCGACGAACATTCCGCCGCACAACTTAGGCGAAATCGTTGACGGGCTTTTGGCTTTGCTCGACAACCCCGACATCACTTTAGACGAGCTGATGGTTTTTATCAAAGGCCCCGACTTTCCCACCGGCGGCATCATGACCCGGAGCGGGATTCGCCAAGCGTTTGAAACCGGGCGCGGCGGCATCCGGGTCCGCGCCAAAGTACGCTTTGAAGAACGCAACAACCGCCACTCGATTGTGGTCACTGAAATCCCGTATCAGGTCAATAAGACCTCGCTGATTCAGACGGCGGCGGGCTTGGTTCGCACCAAACGCATCGAAGACATCGCCACCATGCGTGACGAGTCCGACCGGCAGGGGATGCGGATCGTCTTTGACTTAAAACGCGGCGCGCACCCCGAGCTGGTCCTCAATCAGCTTTACAAATACACCCAGCTCCAGAGCACCTTTAGCGTTAACAATCTAGCAATTGTCGGCAAGTCGCCGAGGGTCTTGCCGCTGAAAGACACGCTCTCCCTGTTTTTAGACCACCGCGCCGAGGTGATTCGCCGCCGCACGACCTTTGAGCTGCGTAAAGCGAGAGAACGTGCGCATATCCTCGAGGGTTACCTCATCGCTTTGGACCGCCTCGATGAAGTCATTGCCCTGATCCGCGCCTCGTCGGACGGGCCGACGGCGCGTACCGGTTTAGTCGCTGAGTTCGGCTTGTCAGATGTGCAGGCGCAGGCTGTCCTTGATATGCGGTTACAGCGGCTGACCGGCTTAGAACGCGAAAAACTTCAGGGTGAGTACCGCGAGCTGCAAGAAGAGATCGCCAGGCTCGAAAGCATTTTGGGCGACGCCGATGAACTTCGTAAGGTTATCCGGCGTGAACTTAAAGAGGTCAAGAAAAATTACGCCGACCCCCGCCGCACGCAGATTACCGACCATGAAGGCGACATCTCCAAAGAAGACCTGATCCCTGAAGAAAATATGGTTGTAACCTTGACCCGTGGCGGGTACATCAAACGCACGGCACTTAAAAGCTACCGCGCCCAGAACCGTGGTGGCCGCGGCGTCAGCGCACAAAAGGCGAAAGAAGACGACATCAATTCGATGCTGATCGTCGGCAACACGCACGATTATCTGCTCTTCTTTACCAACCGGGGCCGCGTCTACCGCGAAAAAATCTACGACCTGCCCGAAGCCGAGCGTGCAGCAAGAGGTAGCCACCTCCGCAACATTTTGCCGCTCGTTGAAGATGAAGAGGTGGCAACCGTTTTGTCCGTTCGAGACTTTAACGCTGAAGGCTACCTCGTGTTTGCTACTCGGCAGGGGATGATTAAAAAAACCGCGCTCCGCGAGTACGGCAACCTCAACGCGTCGGGCCTGATTGCGATCAACCTGATGGACGGTGACGAACTCGTGTCGGTCCATCACGGCTGGGACGGCGCACATGTCGTTTTGGCAACGCGCTTTGGGCAAGCGATCCGGTTTGCCGAGGCTGATACGCGTGAGATGGGCCGCGCGACGCAAGGGGTACGCGGTATCAAGCTCCGCAAAGACGACGTGGTGGTCAGCTTGTCGGTGATCGCCGAGGCGCAGCTAGACGCCGCCGAACTGCTCGCGGTAACCGAGTGCGGGTTTGGCAAACGCACGCTGCTCAACGAATATCCGGTGCAGGGGCGCGGCGGTCAGGGCGTCGTGACGCTTAAGGTCACCTCGAAAACCGGTAACTTGGCCTCTTTGGGGAGCGTGCGCGGTGACGAAGAGCTTTTGGTTCTTTCAGAGGGCGGCGTGCTGATCCGGACGAGGGTCAGCGAAGTCAGCCGTTATGGGCGCTCGTCGCAAGGGGTAACGATCATGCGCCTCGGTGAGGGCGACCGGGTCGTTTCGGTGATGGTGATGCTCGCCGAGGAGACCTTAGAGCAGGTGCTCGGGGAAAACGAGAGCAACGATAATAATGGGGGAGACGGGGCGCTCCTCGCCTAAGCTGCTGAGTCTTACGCTGCGTTTTACCCTGTCTGCTCACTCTGTCTGTCCGGACGCCGCAAGGTATCCGGGCAGTTTTGTAATTTTTTCGCCTCGAGACTTGCGCCGCGCCGCTGTGCAGTTTTATACTTCTCAAATACTTTTAGCAGCACTGTAAACCGACATCTGAGTTTTGCCAAAACCGACTCGCTAGCGCCAACGGGTTTTAGGAATTCATTTTTTTGTTAGAGCGGTGCGCGTAAGCTGCGCACGAAGGGTCAACGCATCGTAGAGCCGCGTATTAGAGCGGTGCGCACAAGGGAGATACGGGATAGATGCTTATCGGCGAAGCCACACTCATCTCACCGGCGTTTAGCCCGCGCCTGACGTCGCTCGTCGGTGACCTTCAGCGTGCCGGATGTACGGTGTGGCTCGAGGGCCTCCGCTTGCGGTTTGACTGTCTCGACGCCAAAACCGACGCGAGCACGTTCAAGGTGCTCTTAAGCCGCTATGAAGATGTCGTCACTTGGTCGCCGGAGCCGCGTACTGAGTTTTTTTCCGTCTCTCCTGTGTCACCACGTCCGCACACGCCTCTAGGTTGGTCAAAGCTGTTTAAGGCGACCCCTGATACCAAACGGCCCTACGGCTTAAAACGCTGAGCCTTCGCCACCTAGAGATTCCAGCCCCCGGCGACCTCGAGCGTCACCCCCGTCACGTAACTCGCCTCGTTTGAAATGAGATACAAGACCGCGCTGCTTAGCTCAGAAAAGCGTCCGGGACGGCCTAGCGGCAACGCATCAGCAGGCTGCGCGACACTCTGCTCCATCACACCAGGGCTCACGACGTTGACGGTAATCCCTTCCCCCGCATAGGTTTTGGCGAGCGCCTTGCTGTACAAAATCACGCCGGTTTTCGCGGCGCTGTAGGCGACGATGCTGGGCCTTGCTTTAAGCAGTTCGGCCCCGGCAAAGCCTAAGTTAATGATGCGTCCCCAGCCCGCTCGTTGCATCAGCGGCAGCGCCGCGCGGCAGAGATAAAAGGTGCAGTGCAGGTTCGAGTCAAACATCTCTAGCCAGGTTTCGACGCTCAGCTCAGCGAGCGGCCCCTGATGGTAGTTGCCGACGTTGTTGACGAGCACGTCTAAACTGCCCATCGTATGGTAGACGTTTTGAACGAGTCCTTCGGCTTCGTCGGCTTTGGTTACGTCGGCTTGAAAGGTGTGAGCTTGAACGCCCTCAGCGCGGGCTTTTTGAGCGGTTTGTTCAGCTTCAGCGGCCGAAAAGCGGTAATGCACCGCCACGTCATACCCGGCCCCGGCGAGCGCCAGTACAAGCGCCCGGCCGACGCCCTTCGCTGAGCCGGTCACCAGGGCTACAGGCATGTGAGGTGCATTTCTAAAGAGAGATGCGCCAGGTAGAACGTAAGCAGTATCCGCGTCGGCGTGTTGAGGTCATAGCTCAGCGCGGTCTCCGGCGTGACCCAAACGTAGCGTTGCGCCTCGTCGTTGAGGGTAACATCAGAATCTTCGGTAAGAGCAATAAAGTTGAGCAAGATAAAATGCGCGTCTCGGTAAAACTCCGGGCTCATCACCGCTTCTTGGACCGGTCCCCAATAGCTGCGAACGAGGCTCAAACCGGTTTCTTCTAAAACTTCACGTGCTAAGGCGGCCTTGATGGTTTCGCCGTACTCCACTTTGCCCCCCGGTACACCCCAGGTATCTCGCCATTTATGCGTTTGAATCAGCAAAACCTGTCCGTCCGGGTTACGAATCAGTGCGCCGACGGTTGTTAAAGGCCGTTCCATTGACTCAGCATACGTGCCGGTTGGTCTACGTGTCAGCGCAGTTTGCGGTGCAAAGCTGAGACGAACCTACCCGGAGCCCTCGGCAGCGTTTTACGGTAGACTCTGATGTCAAAAGGAGACACGTTGCACGCCTATACCGGTTCGTTTCGTATAGCCCAAGGACCGACGCTCTTTACCCGTACCTACTTGCCGGACGGCGCGGCGAGGGCGGCGGTGATCATCGCGCACGGCTACGCCGAACATTCGGGGCGTTATGAAGAACTTGCTTATAGGCTCGTTAGAGAAGGTTACGCGGTCTACGCGCTCGACCACCGCGGGCACGGGCGGAGCGGCGGCAAACGGGCGAGTATCCGAGTATTTCGTGAATATGTAGACGACCTCGTACGGTTTATTGACCGGGTACGTGAGACGCGGCCCCAACCGCCGCGCTTTTTGTTCGGTCACAGCATGGGCGGCCTGGTTGCGTTGCAGCTTGTTTTGGAGCATCCTGAAAAGGTCGAAGGCTTGGCGGTGTCAGGGGCGCTCTTACAGAACGCAGTACCGGTCCCGCGTCTTCTAGAATTTGCTGCAGGTGTCGTCAGCGCCGCCTTACCCGACCTGCCGGTTCAAGAGCTTCACGCCGAAGATGTCTCGAGAGACCCTGCGGTCGTGCAAGCGTATAGAGACGACCCGCTCATCTATCATGGCAAAGTTCGGGCTCGGCTCGGCTTTGAGATATTGCGCACTGGGCCGTATGTCATGGGCCGCGCACACAACATCGAGCTGCCGGTTTTGATTCAGCACGGCACCGCCGATAAACTCGCGTCGGTCGCCGGGGTCGAGGCGCTCTTTGACGCGGTAGGTTCGGCGGACAAGACGCTCGAGCTCTACAGAGGCGCGTACCACGAAATCTTAAATGACCCCGGTAAAGAAGAGGTCATAGACGACCTCGTAGCCTGGTTGAACGCACGGGCGAGTTAAGCGACACTTTACCGTAGCGCCGCAAAAAACCGCAGCACCGCCGCGCCGGTTTCGTCCGGCCAATTGTGCGGGTAGTAACGTCCATCAAAGCCGTAATCTTGCGTATGCGGACACCACAGCACCGGATTTTGAATCTTGAGTGCGCCGTAGCGTTCGCAGTTCAGGCTGCGCGGTTCGCTCGGCGCAGGTGGCCCCGTAAGCTTGTCCTGCGCTAAAAACTGGTCCCTGGCCTCAATTCCCAGCTCGAAGGGAACGAGCCGGTCATGTGGATTGTGTAACACCATCGCCGCTACTTTGCCCTGACACGTCCCCGCTGCTGGTCCTCCGCCGAGGCTGGCAACCGCCCGCAGTACCCCCGCCCGGTGACAACCGAGGGCGTTGACAAACGAGCCGCCGAGCGAGTGACCGACGGCGAACACCTCTGCTGTGTCAATACAGAGCTGCCCGCTTAAGTTCTTTAAGAGCACGTCGAATAACCTAAAATCGCGGAGCTTGTCCGGCGCGTCACCGGGGTCCCACCAGCCGAAGGTGCCGTCGGCTTGAGTGAGCGCAACCGGGTAGACGAAGATCGTTGAACCTATTTCGGGTGCGTGGGGCTCGAGGTCGTAGTACCGCTGCACTTCAGCCGCCGGACTCGTGCGGCCGTGAAAGGCGAAGACCAGCGCGTAGGGTGTAGCCGCGACGTAGGGTTCGGGGAGGCTCAAGATAAACTGCCGCTGTTGCCCATCAACCGAAATCGTTTGCAAACCTGACTGTAGGGCAGAACTTGTGACGCAGCCCCCTGAGGGTGCAGCGAACACGCCGTTTACGAGTGTGGCGAGGAGAAAGCTAAAAGCTAAAAAGATTTGTCTCACGTGTTTAGTTTAGCCGTCTCTATCGCCCCAAAACTTGCGCCCCGAAACTTGGTAAGGTGCCAAAAGTCTTTACAATAAGGTATGGCTAAAACGACCAAACAACGTAAAGCCGACGCTAAGGCCGTCGCTGAAGCAAGACGCTTTACCCCCGGTAAGATGTTCCGCCTCGTCCTTAAAAGCTTGGGATTCGCCATCTTGGTTTCGCTGCTCCTTATCTTGCTGCAATCGTTTAAGGTCCCGGTATTTCAAACCTGGTGGCTTCAGTTCGGCGTGATGCTCGTCGTTTACATCGCCGCATATCCTTTTTTGATGAGCGAGTTTCGGCCCAAACGTAGCGGACGCTAGGCTGAGCTTATGGCGTTGACATGGTACTAGCGTGGCACTGACTCGGCGTACGTCCGCCCCCGTTGCGGGTACAGAGGCTCCTGGTGTGCCGACTCGGAGCCTTTATCAGCAGATTCGGCGGGCGCGGCTCTGGCTACCGGTTGCGATCGTCGGAGTGGTGCTGTTGCAACAACTTATCGTTGGGCCGCTCGGCGAGGCGAGCTGGCAGGTCTGGGTCAATGTAGCTTTTTACAGCACGCTAGGGCCTGCGGTGACGTTTTTGACGCTCAACTGGATCGCGTCAGAGGTGCGCCGCCGCGAACAAGCGCAGGGGGAGCTGCGCGGGCTTTACGACGCGCTCAGTCACTCGCACGCACTGTTAGGCCAGATTCAGCGGGTGACTGAGCAATTTGCGCTCTCGACCGACCTTAATTCGGTGCTTGTCGTCGCCACCGAAGGCTTGACCGAGGTCACCGGGGCCGAAGGTACCGCGATCTTGTTCGGCGAACGTGGGCTTAAAATCAGCCATACCCACGGCTTAAGTGCTGAGCAAGAGCAAGTTGCCACAGCCCGCCACGAAAAGCTGCGTCAGGGTCAGCCGCTAAACGAAGGGCTAGCGGAGGGTTGGGCGCTGTCTTTTTCACTTTATTGGGGGGGGAAGCTCGAGGGCAGCGTACATAGCTTTTTCCCCGCGCCGCCGAGCCCCGAAGCGCGGGAGAGCTTCGCTATCTTAGCCAACGAGTTTTCTGCCGCTGCCGAAGCAAGTCGTAGCCGCACCAAAGACCTGCTGACTCTTTTTGAAGCCGACCGCAGCATCCGGGCCGAAGGGAACTTGGGCCGTTTGTTGGAAAAGCTCTTGACGCAGATGATGCAGCGGACCGACGCCCGTGTCGGCGGCGTCTACCTGGCTGATGAGGACGGCCTGTTGCAACTTCGCGCCGTACGAGGCGTTCGTGAACCTGCGCTCCGCCTCGGTGAAGGGTTTGTCGGTCAAGCCGCCGCTGAGCCGCAAGTCGTGCATCAGCTGGCCGCCGCCGAGCAGCAGGGGCCGATTCTTAGTGCAGCCCAGAGCGCCGTAACCTTACCGCTCGTCAGCGAAGAGGGGCTTTTGGGCGTCGTCGTGCTGGGTCACCCCGAAGCCGCGCACTTCAGCGAAACGAACTTGCCGTTTCTCAACCTACTCGCCGGTCAGGTCAGTTTGGCAGTTCGGAACGCGAGGGCCTATTTGCAATCCGAAGAGTTAGCCATCGCCGAAGAACGTGCCCGGATTGCCCGCGAAATCCACGACGGCGTGGCGCAGGCCCTCGCCTTCAGCGCCCTTAAACTCGATTTGGTGGCGCGGCTTTTTACCGGCGAAGCGCCGCAACCTGACAAAGCGACCAGCGAGCTGCGCACCGCGCAAGCAACGATTCGGGAAAGTATCCGCGAGGTGCGGCGTTCGATCTTTGCACTTCGGCCGATTGACCTAGAGCGGCACGGGTTTCTCGAGACCATCCGCCGCTACTGCTCTGACTTTGAAGAGCAAAACGACCTCGGCGTGAGCTTGACCGTAGACGGTACGCCGCAACTCAGCGCTAAATCCGAAGCGGTACTCTTCCGCATTTTTCAAGAAGCGATGAACAACATCGCCAAGCACGCGCACGCCCGTTACGTGTTTGTGACCGTCGGGCAAACCTGCGACTCATGTGGCTACGTCGAAGTCCGCGACGACGGTCAGGGTTTTGACCCTGTTACTGTGTCGGACAGAGTGACGAGCGCCGGGGGCTTAGGTCTCAAGCAGATGCGTGAACGGGTACAGGCCAGGGGCGGGCAGTTTGAGGCAGTTTCAGAGCCGGGTGGTGGGACGCGGGTTTACGCGTCAGTGCCCGAGTAAACCTGCTTAGTCAAAAGTTTTAGTTTTGTTTCCCACAAACGGCTAAAAGGTGGCAAAAAGATTAAAGCAAGCGCCAAAAGTGTTACAAACGTGGCGGGAAGTTGTGAGTCTTCGGTTGGTGGCGAAAACAGCTGAACAGGTGCGTTAAAAAGCGCGTGTACACCTACGGCAATAAAAAGATTCTGTGTCTTGACGTAGCATAAAGCAAAAATAATGCCCGCAACACCTGTGGCCAATAGCCAAAGTGGTAGTTCAGACCAACCGTGGGTTTCTACGATAAGCTGCTTCGGGATATGGATAAGCGCAAAAAATACTTGCGAAGTTACCAAAGCTGTCAACAACAGATAACGGATTTTACGGTGGGCTAAAAACAAATAGAGTTGCACAAAAATAAATCCGCGAAAGACGATTTCCTCGTAGAGCGCGTTGCCTAGAATCTGCGAGACAAATGTACCTAGCACGAAAGTCGGGCCTACTTCTTGCCACGCGCTGTTCCACTGCAACGTACCTAAAACGACGAGTTGCCAGATAAGTAGTGCCACTTGAGTCAGTGCCCAGAGCAGCACGGTAAAAATAGCGGCTTTGCGGAGGTAAGATGATAAGCCTAGGTCGCGGAGCTTTAAGTTGCTAGTAAGTAGGATAAAAATGACGACTAAGAAAGCGGTTGCAGCGTTGTAAAGAGTGTAAAAGTTGAGTAGCCCGTAACTTAGCGTTTCCGTCACAGTAGCTATGTACTGTGTTGACGTTGGCATGTATATCGGCAAAAGATAAAGAGCGAGAATAGGAGAAAATCCTACGAAAAGTCCGACTATAACGAAGGTAGGCCAGTTCGTTCTTCTAACATTCTGAAACATACGCGCAGCTTAGGCTTTGTGAACACAAAAAGAAAGAGCCCCGAAAGGGACTCTTAAGCTCGATTTATAAGGCTTACTTGCGGTTACGCCGGTACGACTCACCAAAACGCTTTTGAAACTTCTCGACGCGCCCTTCGGTGTCAATAAACCGCTGCTGCCCGGTGTAAAACGGGTGGTTCCCCGACCACACATCAACGCGCAGTTCGGGTTTGGTGCTGTAGGTCTCCATCACCACTTCGCCGTCACAATAAACTTTGGTGGGCACCATTTTAGGGTGAATATCTTTTTTCATCTGAGTCTCCTTGGGCACGGTCTTAGTCGTGCAAACACACCATTCTAGCAGAAACTTTTCGCGGCTGCCCTACCATCACGAACAGGGCCGACATAGCTTAACTGGTAGGAAGCCAGGACCGGACGCATCTACGAGACGATAGACCAAAACGTGTATGTCCGGCGCAGCTGGAAGACTTGGAATCAGCTTTTCGTCAATCTTAATGTCTGGAACCTTAACGTCTGGAAGCGGATTTTGCCGTGCAGCAGTTGAAGCTTTACGGAGCTTTGGGAGTGTCTCGGCGTCTAAAACCTGCTAAAAGACACTTTGCAGGTCAGAGGCTCGAGGCTAAGGCCAGCCAGTTTTAAAGTTAGAGGTGTGGCACGGCCGGAACGGGTAGTTTGTGCAGCATAAGGAGGCTGTATTCGGGACGATAACCTTTGTCACAAGTTCGGTGAGGTTTATCGCTGCAAGGGTCAAAGCACTCGAGGGTTTGGCTAGAGAGCCTATAGTGCAGTATGGACGATGTTCTGGTTTTCGACGTTAATGAAACTCTGCTGGACTTGGCCGCGCTCGATGGGCATTTTGAGCGCATCTTTGGTGACGCTGGTATCCGCACCGAATGGTTTGAAACGATGATTCAGTCGGCGATGTTAGGCATTATTACCGACACCTATCATGACTTCGGGGCGGTGGCGAAGGGGGCGCTGGAGAGTGTTGCAGCTCGTAAAGACATTACGCTTAAAGAGGCGGATACCCAGGCTGTTTTGAAGCAGATTCGCGCTTTACCACCTCACCCCGACGTTGCCGAGGCGTTGTCTCTTTTGCAGAACGCGGGCGTCCGGCTGGCGACCTTGACCAATTCAACGCTCGAGGTCGCCCGCGCGCAGTTAGACTACGCCGAACTTTCCGGTTATTTTGAACATATCCTCTCGGCGGATACCGTAAAACGTTTGAAACCTGCGTTAGAACCGTATCAGCACGCGGCGGCTGAGTTGGGCGTCCCAACCTCAGGTCTGAGGCTTATCGCCGCGCACGCTTGGGACGTGGCGGGCGCGAAACGCGCCGGTTGCAAAACGGCGTTTGTGGCGCGGCCCGGTAAGGTGTTAGACCCGTTGGCACTCCAACCGGATATGACAGGCAGAGATTTATTAGGGGTGGCCCAAAAACTGCTTGCTCTCAGCTAAGACGGCTTACCGGCTCGTCAGTACAAGTTTGAGCCCAAGAACTGCAAACGCTACCGAAAAAGACCGCCGCAGCCAGACGATGACTTTGGGTGACCGCACAACGTATTGCCGGACTTGGCTTGCCAGAGCGCCGTAAATAGCGAAAACAACGAGGGTTATCAGCATAAACATAAGGCTCAAAAAGAGCAGCGCCGCCAGAGGTGAAGCCGTGTCCGGCGAAATAGAGAGCGGTAAAAAAGCAAAAAAGAAGAGCGTCAGCTTGGGGTTTAAGACGTTGAGCAACACGCCTTTGGTCACAATCTGCCACGCGGTTTGCTCGGGTGCGGCTTCAAAAGACAGCGCACCGCGCTCACGCCACAGCGTCCAGGCGAGATAGAGCAGGTACACCGCGCCTGCAAACTTGAGCCCTTGAAAAAAAGTCGCGCTCAGTTGCAAAACGAAAGATAAACCGAGAACGCTCGCCAGTAGATGCGGAATGATGCCCAACGTGCAGCCCAACGCTGCTACGACACTTGCCCGGAAGCCGTAAAAGAGTCCGCTCGAGACCGTGTAAATGACCCCGGTGCCGGGTATCAGCGCGACGACCAGTGAGGTCAGTAAAAACTCGGTGCTGAGCATGGGCGTTATTTGGAACCACTCGCGGCGTAGATGTTCAGCTCAGTTTCGGCGTCGGGGGCGAAAAGCAAGATGTTGTCGCGGACGGCCTCCAACTGCGCTTGCACCTTTTCCAGCGGTACGCCCGCAGGGGCGTAAGCCACGTAAAGCGCACGGCGGGTGCCTGGAGAAATCGGGGTTCGTGCGTCCTGACCGGTGATGATTGTGCAGATCACGCTGGCCGCGTCCGTCATCATCATGTCGCCGGGTTTAAGTGTTTTGACGGAGCCGTTCATGCCGGTAAAGGTTTCGCCGCCCTGGGTGACGTCAAGTGTGAGGGGCAACTCGAGTAAGTCCGCGTCGTGCCCAGCTGTTAGAACGAACGTTTCCAACTCGGCGGCGAAGTTCGCGTCAACCAGAGGGTTTACGTTCGGGAGTGCTTTACCTTTGTGGACGATAGACTCGAGCTGAAGCTGCACGTGATAGGTGTTGCCGAAGCGTCGGTAGTAGTCTCGGTAGGCGTTTAAGACCTCGAGTTCTAACAGCTCGGCTCTGGAGAACCCGGCATATTTCTCCTGCAGACGCGCCTCAACTTTTCGTTTGTGCTCATCTAGCGGGGTTTGGCGTTTTGTGTTGTCTACCTTGCCGACGAGCAACACGCCGACGTGTGCGCCGGGAAAGGTTTTGTGCCAGCGGCTTGTAACCTCGAGTTGAATCATGCAGCTCCCTCTCGCGCAGCCCAGCTGCTGCGTTTTCGGAGCTTACCTAACCCAAAACTGCGCTGTCTTGTACGGGGTTGCTACCTTGATATTGACCCGGCGTATAGCCCCACAACCGTTTGAACCAGCGCGTCAGATGGCTCTGGTCGGTAAAGCCTGTGAGCAGCGCGACCTCGGCGGGCGTTTGCCCTAAAGCTAACAGCTCTTTTGCGCGCCCAATCCGCACCTGCCGGAGGTAGGCGTGCGGCGGCACCCCGACGGTTTTACAAAAAACCCGGACGAGATGGTAACGGCTGAGCTGCGTAAGCTGAGCCAAATCTCCCAGCGAAACGGCCTCGGCGTAGTGGCGCTCGAGGTAACCCTTGACTTGCGTCACTGCGCGGGGTTCTCGGCCTGTAGCCGCGACGGGTGGCGGGTCGTCGGCGTGGCGACTGACGAGTTGCGCCAACACATCTAAAAGATGCGTTTCTTGCTCGAGGCGAGATGCGGATATTTCTAACCGGCAGTGTAAGCTGTAAAGTTCCCGTGCTAAAGCGTCATCGTTAATCACGCCCGACTGAAAAAACGGCAGGTCACGCGGCTTAGCAGCGACCTCGGTGGCAACGCGCCCGAGCGTAGCAGCGTCAAGGTAAAACATGCGGTAGCTCCAGCCTTCGGGTACGGCGGGCTGTCCGGTGTGAACCTCGCCGGGAACGCACAAGTTGACGTCCCCGGCTGCAGCGACGACGTTCTCGCCCCGGTAAAAAAAGCCCAACGCGCCCCGCTCGAGCACGCCCACAGCGTAGCGTTCATGTGTGTGTTTGGGGAAAAATTGCGTAACATTTTCGGCGCGGAGTAGCTCGAGGTTGCCAAGGTCTGGGATACGCCACAGCTTGGTCTTTGGAGCTTGAAGGTTCACCTGAGTACGATGACCTCGAGCTTTTCACCCACTCCAATGTCCGTGTGCGGCGGCACGACAGCGAGCGCGTCTGCTAACAGTAGGGAGCGCAGCACCCCCGAGCTCTGGTTCCCGGTGCTCGTTGCCACAGTGCGCCCGTCGGCGTCATAACTTAGCGTGACACGGGCAAACGTCTCCTTAAATCCCGCGCCCCTAAACGGTGTGGCGGCGTAGGCGGGTCTGCGCCGATAGTAGGGGAGAGGTTCGGTGCTCCCTAAAGCCGTAGCTAAAAACGCTTCACCTAAAAGTTTGAAGACGACGAGGCTCGAGACCGGATTGCCCGGTAAGCCCAGCAGCGGCAGGTCGCCGTAGCGCCCGAATAACACCGGCCCGCCCGGTTTCATGGCAACTTTCCAAAAGTAGACGGTGCCTCTAGTAAAGAGCAAATCACGGACGAAATCGTAACGCCCCATCGAGACGCCGCCGGAGGTGAGGAGGAGGTCGAGCTCGAGCCCCGCCAAGCCAGCCTCTAACAGCTCTAAATCATCTCTCACATTCGGCAAGCGCACCGCCTCGCCACCTGCACTCGTAACGAGCGCGGCGAGCGCGTAGGCGTTCGAGTTGTAGACCTGCCCCTCACGGAATGATTCGCCTGGTTCAGCAAGTTCGTCGCCGGTCGCTAGAATGCCGATGCGAGGTCGTTTGACGACCGGGACTTCGGCGTAACCCATCGCCGCTGCAATCCCGACCGCCGCTTCAGTAAGCCGTTGCCCGCGGCGAAGGTAAACGTCGCCGCGCCGTAAATCTTGCGCTTTGGGACGGATGTCGCCCCCGCTGGCAGGTTGGCTCAGCGCGACGCGCCCTCCTGACACTTTGGTATGCTCTACCCCGATAATCGCGTCGGCCCCTTGCGGCACCGGCGCGCCGGTATAAATCCCGACCGCTTCACCCGGCCCAACTTCGCCGTAAAAAACGCTGCCCGCCGGGATGTCTCCCACAACACGCAGCGTGACGGGCGTATCCGGGGTTGCAGAGAGCGTATCTGCGGCGCGGCAGGCGTAGCCGTCTAACGCGGAATTGTCTAAGCTCGGATGGTCTACCGGGCTCTCCAAATCTTGCGCGAGCGTTCGGCTTAGCGCCGTTCCTAACGCGACCCGCTCGGTAGGGAGGGTTGGAGCTTGCTGCTCGAGAGCCCTCAGCGCCTCGGTTACCGTCAGCTGACTCGGATAGGTCTTACCCTGATACGTCACCGGACTATGCTACCAACAAGCATGACGGTTTTACTCCTGTTCAAGGAGCGTTCAAACCGCGCACTTGGGTCAAGTCAAGGCCCAAAATCTTCAATGAAGGTGTCCCAAACTGTGTGCTCGGCGTGAACCTCGCGTCTCTGACAGATTTTTTTGCCTTACACAATTTGTCCTTATAACTTGTGAGGCACCGCCCTAAGTACGGGACAAATCAAAGGAAAAAGGCTTCCTGAGCGAGAATAGCTGTGTGAAAGAATCTCGTGGAAGCCATTATCAGCATAAGACAAGCCTGAAACAAATACTAGCGGCAAAGTTGCCTATGAATGGAGCAAGGCTGACATGCCTGAGCACGTTGCTACTCGTACTGATTCAAGAGAAGACGGTCAACCTAGTAAGTCTGAGCTTAGCATTTCAGGGTAGAGCGGAGCCAGAATCAGCGTACCGTCGCATCAAGCGATTTTTTACAGAAGTACGCTTAGACAAGGTGAAAGTTGCTCAGTTTATCCTCAACTTGCTACCACCACCGCCTTACACCGTCTGCGTTGACCGCACGAACTGGCAGTTTGGCAGCCTCGACATCAACATTCTAGTGATTGCCATAGCCCATAGAGGTGTTGCTTTTCCTATCGTATGGTCGTTTCTGAATAAAGGTGGAAATTCATCTAGTGAAGAACGTATCAGCCTGCTCCAATGTTTTTTCGAGCTTATAGCCTCCAAAGACGTAGCGTTTTTCTTGGCTGATAGGGAGTTTATCGGAGTAACCTGGATTAACTATCTGGATAAACGCCAGGTTCCTTTTGCCATTCGTATCCGTAAAGACAGCCTATGTGACAACTGGTGTCCCGTTCGTGCGCTTTTCGCCCACTTAGCTATAGGCGAACTCAAGGTTCTAAACAATAGCTATGGCTTTTACGGCTGTAACTTGCGTGCCGCTGGTATGAAGCTCTCTGGTAGCGATTACCTCATAGTTGTCACCAACCGTGCGCCTGCTCAAGCCTTTGTGGTTTACAAGCGTAGGTGGGAGATCGAAATGCTTTTTTCCGCCTTGAAAACAACCGGCTTTGAGCTTGAAGCTAGCCACCTTACTCGGCTTTATAAACTCGATACCCTTTTTACCCTCTTGGCTCTGGCTTTTACCTGGGCGCATCATGTAGGTGAATGGCTCCACGACAGCAAACGAAAGCTTCTGCGTATCAAGTCTCACCTACGCAGAGAAAAGTCTTTCTTCCGTCACGGTCTTGACTATCTCAGGCATCTGCTTAAGAATCTACACCTCAAGCATGACGACCTGCTTCTCTGTATTCACTTTTTGTCCCGTACTTAGGGCACCGCCTCATGATAGACTCTAGTTGCGCGACGAATAAGAGCGATATATTACGCAAGCCAAGCATAGGGCACGTTTCGGCGCTGCTTTGGAGGGAGAACGATGACGACGACAAGCTATAACAAAATTAGAGTCCCGGACGGGGATAGAGTCACGATTCAAAATGGTGAATTGCAGGTACCCAACCGACCCATCATCGCGTTTATCGAAGGTGACGGGACCGGCCCGGACATCTGGCACGCGTCGGTTCGCGTCTTTGACGAAGCGGTGCGTAAAGCCTACGGCGGCGAACGCGAAATCGCTTGGATGGAAGTTTACGCGGGCGATAAAGCCAACGAGGTTTACGGCGAGGTTGTCTGGCTCCCCGACGAAACCGTCGAGGCGCTGAGCGAGTATTTAGTTGGCATCAAAGGCCCGCTGACGACGCCGGTCGGCGGCGGCATCCGTTCGATCAACGTGGCGCTCCGCCAGCGTTTGGACCTCTACGCGTGTTTGCGGCCCGTTCAGTACTTTAACGGCGTCCCGAGCCCGGTCAAGCACCCTGAACAGGTGGACATGACCATCTTCCGGGAAAACACCGAAGACATCTACGCGGGTATCGAATACCGCGAAGGTTCGGATGAGGCAAAACGATTTTTGTCGCTCTTGCAAGAAAATTTTCCTAATTCATACCAAAAGATTCGCTTCCCGGACACTTCAGGCATCGGCATCAAACCCGTGTCGAAAGAAGGTACCGAGCGTCTGGTCCGTGCTGCGCTCAACTACGCCATTCAAAACGACCGCACGTCGGTGACACTCGTCCACAAGGGCAACATCATGAAGTTTACCGAAGGGGCCTTTAGAGACTGGGGTTACGCGCTGGCGAAGGCTGAGTTTAAGGCAACTGAACTCGACGGTGGCCCCTGGCTCACCTTCGACAACCCCGATACTGGCACCAGTATTACCGTCAAAGATGTGATTGCCGACGCGATGTTGCAGCAGATTTTGACGCGCCCGGCTGAGTATGACGTGTTGGCGACCCTGAACCTAAACGGCGACTACATCTCCGACGCGCTCGCTGCGCAGGTCGGCGGCATCGGCATTGCGCCGGGGGCCAACATCAACTACGAGACCGGGCACGCGGTTTTTGAGGCGACACACGGCACCGCGCCCAAGTATGCGGGGCAAGATAAGGTCAACCCGGCGTCGGTCATTTTATCGGGCGAGATGATGTTTCGGCACTTGGGTTGGCACGAAGCGGCGGATTTAATCATCGCCGGAATCGACAAAACCATCTCGCAAAAGCGCGTGACCTACGACTTCGAGCGGCAGATGGAGGGTGCGACGCTCCTTAAATGCAGCGAGTTCGGCGAGGCTGTAGTTGAGAATATGTAAGGTGGCGGTTTCTACGCCTAAGTTTTAGCTAAGGGCGCTCGAGGTCATAAGCGCCTTTAACCTGGGTATTTTATGGGCTAGGTATTTTAAGGGCTACCGCAGTGACGCGACCGGCGCAGACTCTGAGCTCATCAAAAGGTAAGTTCTAACGTCTCGAGCTTCGCTCAACGCTGCCGTTCCCCGTCCACATAAAACTCATCAACCTTTTCGCTGTAAAAGCAAAGTTTATCGCGGACATCGAAAGCTTCAGGGAGCGGCGTCTGGTAGTACCACACGAGGTCTTGCGCGTTCTCACCGACTTTGAGCGAGTAGTAGCTCGCGTCGCCCTTGTAGGGGCAGTGCGTTACCGTATCAGAAGGCGTAAGCAAATCCAAACGCACGTCGGTTACCGGAATATAGTAGCGCGTCGGCACGTCGGTTTCAAAAAGTAACGTTGGATGCTCTGTTTCGGCCACAACCTCACCGCCATGTACGACTTTGACGCGCCGCGAACTCAGCCGCGTATCTACGCGGTGGTAGGGGTTACGTGCGTGGACGTGAACGGGCTCGTCCTCCTCAAACCAGGCGTCCATCTTGTCCCAATAAAACGCCACGTAGTCAGCTAACGGTTCGGCTCCTGCCAGCGGTTCGGGATAACCCCAGACCGCATTTTCAGCCTCTTTGCCCCCGGCTTGCACCGTCCAGTACACCGCGTCGCCTTTACGTGGGCAGTGAGTCCGGTGCTCGGTCGCGCGGAGTAGAGACATGTCTACGTCGGCTTTGGGCAGGTAGTAGAGCGGTAAATGACCCTTTTCAAAGAGCATCGTGGCGTTTTTGCTGTCGGCGACAGTCTTGCCACCGAACATCGTGCGGACGCGTTTAGGGGTAGGGAGCAGCTCGAGCGTAGCTGTTTCAAAAATCGGTTTGATCGTCGAAAGTCTCATAGCCAAGGGTGGCGCAAGTGGGCACCGTAAACAGCCTGGCATCTTACAAAGGTTGATCAAGCTGGTGTCCGAACGGCGAGTGGAACCTCAGTGACGAGACGTTTTTGCAGGTCAGTCTCGAGCTCGTCCGCGCAGGCTGGGCCGACTTCGAGCGTTCCGCTCAGTACCGAGTTCGCGGCAGACTATACAGACGGTCGGTGTACTACAGATTGTGTAAAAAAGGAATGAACCTGTCAGGGACGCAATATTCGCGTTGCGTATAGACAACCTTGGGACACCTTCTACAGACGCGGCGCGGCGGGCTGAGCGGGGTCTGCGGGCTGAGAGTTGGGCGCTGTAGGGAGCGTGTAGGGCGTGGCGAGCGTGCGGCACAGAGCCTCGAGGCCGAGCCTAAAACCTATCAGAGGTTTTGGATAAACGGGTTTTAGATAGTAAGTCGCCTCGTTGCTGAAGCGGCGGACGAGCAGCAGACGGCTGAGTTTCAGCAGCTTTCGCAGCTTGGTCAGTGTGCTACCTTCACCCACGCTGGGCAGCAGGATAAGTCCAGACTTACCAAGCTGTACCGGTTCTGCTAATCCGATACCTTGGGCGGAGAGCTCGAGCAACGCCCCTTCAAACGCTGCGACCGCGTGGAGGTTGAGCGGATACGCGCGAAGTGTTTCTCTCGGGTGCGCCGGACAAGGGTAACCGAACGCCTCAATCCCGGCTGCGCAGACGTGTGTCAGCGCCTGCTGCAACGTAGGGTTCGGTTCTTTTTGCCAGAGCTGCGTCCGGCTTTGGTCGAGTGCGCGGGCGTTTTGGGCTTTCCAGCTTTCGTTGGGTGATGAGACGTTCCGAGCTGTTTTTTGCGTCTCGAGCATCCCCGGTTCAAAGGTTTCACCGATAAACGCGCATACCCTCGTCAGCACCGCTTCCGGCTCTTTTACCAGGTCTTCGTAGCGTACGGTGAATGTATTTGCGTCACTACCGAAAAACGGCTGGCTTTTACGGAACCAAGTGTCCCCTAAGTAAGCGTTGGCCAGCGCCGAGCGGCTCGCCCACGGCAGTTGCCGCACCGAAAGGGCGCTGTCCCGGGGATCGCGTACAATCCGCACGATCGGTGCGCCGGGATAAAGGGCGCGAATTTTGAGCAGGTGTAAAAGGTGGTTGGGGGTCTTTTCGGCCCAACGCGGTTTGCCTTGTTTCGCGGCGTAAAGGGCAGTTAGCGACTCGAGCATCGCCTGGACACTCGGCTCTCTCGCCGCTAAAAACGTCTGCATGTCCCGTTCGCTGTGACCGAAGAGTTCAGCGACCGGCTGCTCAGCGAGCGTCAGCGAAGTCACGAGTTTGACCGCCTGCCGGGGCCACGCCGGGTCTTTAAGCGCCGCCCTTAACCGAGCGTCGGATTTGTTGAAAAACTGCGTTTCAGGCCCACAAGCGATCTGCGAATGCCCCGCCAACATCGAAGCGAGTAACGTCGTCCCCGAACGTGGCGCACCGACGATGAAGATGGGCTCAGGCATAGGTCGGATTATAGGCGAAAAAGCGTTCCTACTGGACGTAAAAGTACATGACCTCGGGGCGAGCCGGGTCTTAGGTTCAGCGAAGTGACGCAGGCAGGGTCATGTTCGCGATCTTGACGTTGCTGATGACAAACAAGGCGTCTTGATAATCGCCGTTTTGGGCCTCCTCGAGGCCGATCAAAAAGCTGTTGGGTATGGGGACGCCGCTCCGGTCTTTAAGCGGATAGACGCGCAGTGCGTGCCGAATGTCGCCCTCGTTAAGCCCGTCCAAGCTGTACTGGATTTCTCCCCCTGCTTGACCGTAAACGCCAAAAGGCACCGGGCCGGGGTCGAACGTTGCTGTCCCCGCCGCGCGTGCCGGGAGCAGCTTTTGCGCTTCGGCGGCTCCGATAACCCCCACCTTTTGGGTGACGGGCTGAGCCGCGTCGAGGGTAAAAAAGCCGTAAGGGAAAACTTTTTCCGGGGCGTAGCGGGCGACGACCTCGAGCGTAACCGGCCCCGACCCGGCTTTTTCAAATAGGGGCGCGAGCACTTCGTCCCCTACCACCTCGTCGCTGCTACCTAAGCTGAGGCCGGTTGCGCCGACGTTGACGTTATACCCGAGGGTATCAACGACCTGCTGGAGGGGCGGCTCGTTTTCGCCCTGTTCGCCCTCGCTGCCGAGGCCGTAGAGTCCGACGTCAGGCGCTTGTACGTCGCTACTGACGATCTCGAGTTGAGCGGTTTTGCTCCCGGCAGACCCCGGTACAAACAAGATAGCAGCTTTTAGCGCACCGCCCGGTGCGATTTTTTGCGGCAGGTTCGGCACCTTAAGCGTAAAGGCGCTGGCGTCAGGACCGGCCAAAGCCAAAGCCTCGAGGTCAAGCGGCGCGTTCCCGACGTTTTTAAGCGTAATATGCTGGGCGTCACTCACGGTGCCTTTAACGCTCGAGAAGATCAGTTCAGCGTCGTCCGGCGTGGCGATCTCTAATGACAGGTTGGGTGCGCCGGGTTGTGGTTGCGGCGCTGGCTGCGGCACTGGTTGGGGCGGCGCTGAAAACGACTCGCTGTCGCACGCACCGAGCGTTAGGAGTAGAGAAACGAAAACTGCCTGGTAGACTAGCTGGATTGGTTTGGTCATTAATAATCACATCCCCGGCGTAGCTACGCCGCAAAGGTAACCCTACCTGAGCGTTTCAGGGGGCCGTGTTGCGAAGCGTACACGCGTCTTTAAGCGCGCCGGTTTGATAGGTCTCAGTTTGGATAAGCGTTGGTTAAATTACCAGCTGCTGAAACAGCCGTACGCCCAGCCACGACCCGAGTCCGGCTCCTGCAGCTAAGAGTAGCAGAGACACCCCTAAGAAAGCTGTGACGCCTATGTTTGAAGGGCGGTTTAGGGGTTTGTCGCCGAGGGGTCAGGCGTAATGCTCGAGCAAGACCAGGTTACGCAAGTTTGCCTTAAAGGTCGCGCGAAGATACTGGCCAAAATAGGCACGGCCCCGAAGAGCGTTTCAATCCCGATGTTGAGCGCCATCCGCAAAACTGTGCGGCGCGGCACGTCCAAGCGGTACGCTTCAAAAACGATATACCCTGCAGGCAAGAGCATCACCGCGTCCCCGAAGCCTGGAATCAGACCGATCATCGGGTCGAGCCCGATCCGGGTACCAAGCACGGGAAACCGAAACGAGCTGTCGAGCAAGTAGCTGAGCGACCGGAGCCGTGCTACGGTTCAGCTCCGGTCCGGTGTACCGAGCTCTTGTGTACCAAACTTTTCAGCTGGTTTACGCACGCGCTGAAAGGTGGCGCTCGAGCAGCCGCACATTACGTTTGTTGACCTTCCAAAAAAAGTCAAACACGTCCCCGACAACCGGGATGCTGCCGACGACCGCGTCAATCACCGCGTTACCCACCATCCGGGCGACCAGCGACCTGGGCACGCCGAGCCGCGCGGCCCGGACGATCAGGTAACCCGAGACGATAAACCCGCTGATGTCTCCCACGACCGGAATCAGCCCTAAAATGGGCTCGAGGCCGATCCGGTAACCAATAATTGGAATCCGAAAGGTCTCGTCTAACAGGTGCGCCAAGCGGCGCAAATTTTGCAGCTCACGCGCGTAGTCCGCACGGTAGGTGTTTCTAAAGGCGTTTCCTCTGGGTCCGTAATTGCTCATACGCTTTTTCCTCCTCGGCCGTCCCACCCGGCATACGAATAAAATCTCCCCGTTTTACCATCGCGCAAATAGTTCGCTAACGGTTCACGAATCGGCAAAATCGGAATCATCTGCTCAACCTCTTCGACCGGAAAAAAGCGCGCTTCGACGATAAAGCCGTCCGGGTCTCTGGGGTTTAAGAGCCCATCATACGCGGCGATAAACGCAAACGACAGGGCACGGTCATTCCGGCGCACATCTTCGACGTGAACCGAATACGCGAGCTGTTCGACGTGCGTCACTTTGAGCCCGGTTTCTTCCATCACCTCACGCGACAAGGCGTCTAAGGTTGATTCACCCCGTTCGACGACGCCGCCGGGCAGTGTATAGCGAACATTTCCAAACCCTTGCCAGTCGTTGCCTACCAGCAGAACCCGACCCCGCGCATCGAGCAGTATGGCGGCGGCAACGACAAACTCACGCCGCGCCACCGCTGGCCACCCCGTCGGCCAGGTCACCGGCCAACTGTGTCAGACGTTCTTGCTGTTCGGCCTCAGAAAGTGCCTCGGTGAGTTCCTCGAGCTTGCCCATCAGCGTATCTGTCAGATTGTGCGTGGTGTAGCCGATGCGGTGGTCCGTAATCCGCGACTGCGGAAAATTGTAGGTACGGATTTTTTCGCTGCGTTCGCCCGTACCGATCTGGACTAAACGGGCTTCGCGGGCTTCAGCCGCCGCTTTTTCACGCTCGCGTTCTAACAGCCGTGCTCGCAACACCGTCAGGGCTTTTTCTTTATTTTTAAGCTGTGATTTACCGTCCTGACACGTGACGATAATCTCATCAGCGGTGCCGGGTTTGTAGGTAATTCGCACCGCCGAGTCAGTGGTGTTGACCGACTGCCCGCCGGGACCCGACGAGCGGTAGACGTCTACGCGGTAATCCGCGGGGGAGAGGTGCAGGTCCACGTCTTCGGCCTCGGGCAAGACGGCCACCGTAATCGTGCTCGTGTGGATACGGCCTTGCGTTTCGGTCGCGGGTACGCGCTGGACTCTATGCACGCCCGATTCGAACTTGAATTTGCTGTACGCGCCGCGTCCGGTAATTTCAAAGCTCACCTTCGAGAGTCCGCCGACGCTGCTCGGATAGGTGTCTAACACCTCGGTCTTAAAGCCTAGTTCGCCTGCGTAACGGCCGTACATCTCAAAGACTTCAGCGGCAAACAAAGAGGCTTCGTCGCCCCCGGCAGCGGCCCGAATCTCGACGATGACGTTTTTGTCGTCAAACGGGTCTTTGGGCAAGAGCAGGGCCTCGAGCCGCGACTCTTGCGCCGCTTTTTGGGGCTCCAACTCAGCCAACTCTTCTCTGGCCATCTCTTCTAGTTCAGAGTCGGCCAGGGCGTCGCGGGCATTCTCGATGCTGCTCAAGATATCCCGGTAAGTTTGGAAGGCGCGGACGACGGCCTGCAGCTCGCTGTAACGCTGCATCGTCTCGCGGTAACGGGTCTGGTCACTTAGGAGTTCGGGGTCTCCCAAAGACGCCTCGAGTACCTCGTACTCACGGTTTAGGGTTTGCAGCTTCTCGATCATTACAACTAGTCTACTCTTTAAGGGCCGCTTTACGTTGTCCGGTGTCGTCGGTAAGACTTCAGGGTACAGGAGGTACGGCTTAGGGATAAGGCAAAAAACGTCCGCCGCGCCACGCTCCAAAAACCAGTGAGTCAGGCAGGAGTCCCGTAGTGCGGTCGGCCACAAGGTCATCCGAAACGCCGAAGAAATTATAGATACCCCCGGCCCCCACCACCGGCCCCAAGCCGCCGAGTGCGCCCAAAAGTGCTTCTCGCACCGCCGCTGTATTGTCCGGATCATTACCGGCGTCGGTATAGGTCAATACCTGCTCGGCGGCGGCCCCTAAAAGCTGGGCGGCGTCCCACGCGGCGGCGGCGGTCGTCACCTGTTCTACGTCCGAATCCGAAATCACGCCGCTCAGCGCCCGCCGAAAGCTCGAGACACTGCCCTTTGAAGGATGCGTGTCGGGCAGCCGGTAGCCTAAGACTGCCGGACTGAGGATGCTCACCGCGCCGGTCAGCTCCGCGCGGCTTAAGGCGTCAAGTTCGCCCCAGACCTCCGCGCGGACGACCCGGACGCCCGTGTACCCGCGTGCGCTCAGTGCTTCAGCTGCCTGGACGGTTCCTCCGGCATTGTCCCAAATGATGATCGTTTGCGGCTCTAGCGTCGCCGCTAAAAGCGCCTCGGGCGTCAGTGGCGTCTGCCCGACCGGGTACCGGACGACGCCGAGACTCACCTCTCGCAGTGCAAGGCTCGCTCGGTCGCCGAGTTTATCGGCTGGGACCAGCAGCGCGAGGGGCCACCCCGGAGGGCTCAGGGCAAGCTTTGTCAAGACCTGCGCGTCGTCCGCGGCGAGTGACATCAGTGGCCACCGGGCGCTGTCGTCGGCGCTGTCAACCGGTGCGAGGCTCAGCACCGGCAGACCGGCGGCTGTAGCGACCGGTGCGAGTTGCGCGGCGACCTGCGCTGTCTCGCAGCATACGAGCGCGTGAACCCCTGCGCTAACCAGCTTTTTTGCCTGAGCAGCCGCGTAAACGGCGTTGCTTTGGCTGTCTAGCACTGTGATATCAAGGTCAATGCCGCGACCGAGCAACGTCTCAGCCGCAGCTCTGAGCGCCGACGCTGCAACCTGCCCGGTGCCCGCCGAGCTGCCGCTGAGAGGGAGCACTGCGCCCAGCTTAAACGTCGGGGTTGGTGTAGCGGTAGAAGTTTGGGCGCTCGAGATGGGCCAAAAACCTAGAGACAAGATAGCCAAGGCTAAAAGAAAACGCATATGCTCTACTATTTCACGCATCACGGTTTTGGGGGCGTAAAACAGTCCCTGCGGCCCGAACAGGTGCAGCTAAAAGTGGGTTGTGCCAAAAGACGGCGCAGCGTGAGGTGAGCAGGTGCAAGAAGACGCGCAACCCTCTAGCTACGCTACTTGGTGGGGTCTTGCGCACTTCTTATGCGGCGCGGCCCAAGACTCAACAGTCGTTTGCGGTAGACTGCGCTGCGCCGTTAACCCAGTACCTGCCAACCTGAGGGTCGTGCTAAACTGACGCTGTGAAGCTTATCGTAACCATCGTTCAAGATGCGGACGCGGCCAAACTGCAAAACGCGCTGAGTGGGCGCGGCTTGCGTTCGACCAAACTCGCCTCGAGCGGCGGCTTTTTACGCGAAGGTAACACCACCCTAATCGTCGGTGTTGAAGACCATGAGGTCACCAAAACGAAGGCGATTATTCACGACGTCTGTCGGGAGCGCAGCAAGATGCTCCGTCCGCTACCTCATATGAGCGAGATGGGGCCGGTGATGCCCAACGAACCTATCGAGGTGACCGTCGGCGGCGCAACCGTGTTTGTCTTAAGCGTTGAAGAGTTTGCTAAACTTTAGTCTTGCAAACGTCTTCTGGGCGCAGGATACGGATTAGACACAACGTAAGACAGAACGAGCTTCGTCTAAAAAGCAACGTTTGAGTTAATTTCCAAGCTGTGTCAGCTTTTGCTTTTGCCGTTATATTAATTGCTACCACGATATAAGCGTGTGAGAAACGCCGCTTCCTTAATAAGTCTCGACTTTTTACAGAGCCTGCTAGCAACGTTCTGACTGATCCCGGCAAGTCAACAGAACCCGGACTTTTACACCGTTGTACTTTATGCTCAAAAATTCAGCGTGGTAAACAGTTTGCTGCTGTATAGTATAAATGTTGTAAACAACTGTAGCAGGATCAACCGGCTGCTTCCGCTCTCGGTTACGAAGGAGTCTTCCCAGCGGGTATTTTCTCGAGCTGACGCGTCAGCTTCCGGTTTCGTGCTCTAGCTGTTGGCCACCCGTTTTGGCAGCAAACGGTGTTCTTTTGAGGGCGACCTCAAGTTGTCTATGGAGGCTGATGATGACTAGAACGCAGCAGATTGACCACCTTCTAACTCGTGACCTGACCTTAAAACAGCTTATCGCACTTTCACGTACGGTCAAAGAGACGAACACTATCTCGACGACGCAGCAGACCAAAATCTTGCAAAACATCTCTAAACGCATCTGGCAACGTTCAGTATGCGAGTACGACGGTTACTAGCTGCAGATACCAACCCCCAGCGCGGCGTAACACCTCTCACACCGTTTGGGTGAGCAGCGGCTAAACTTTCTCTATGAAGGTTTGGCCCTCTTTCGTTTCAGCACTGTTGTTGGCACTGCTAGCCGCGTGTTGTCCTGCGCCGCTACTGGACCAACCGACGGCGTTTCGGGGCGTGGTGGTTGGCGTCTCACCCAAGGTCTCTGCCTTACACCTCGAGCAAGCTCCCGGCACCCCCCTGTTGACCCTTACGGTCCCGCGAAACAGCGTGCATACAAGTACTGGTCAGGCGCTGCCCCTCGCTGCGCTTAAAGAAGGCGATACGGTTTACGTTCGGGGGAATCTGCGTAACGGCGAACTACGTGCGTCTGAGGTGCAGCGGCTCGAGGATTAAACGGACCCGTTTTAGCAACCGCCTGCATCTTTCGCCTATACTTTTCGCTGGTATCTTTCTAAAACCGTGCATTTTTAGCGATGGTAGGCTGCCTTCCTGTAGAGACCGCTTCAACCCTGACATAGTTCGGTACGGGGGAAAGGGAGGCAGAGATGAAGTATTTGGGAAAACTAGGTTTGTGGACGGTACTCGCCGGTTTGGTCTTGAGTGTGGCCGCAGCGCAGAGCAACAGCGGCATGATGAGCGGCGGCGCTACCTCGGCAGGTCGTTACGTCCAAAACGGCGACGCTCGCATCTACTACGAGGTTCACGGCGAGGGCGAGCCGCTGGTTTTAGTTCACGGCTACCCGCTTAACAGCGGGTTGTTCCGCGACAATATCGGGCCGCTTTCTGAGCAGTACCAGGTCATCACACCCGATTTACGGGGCTACGGCCGCAGCGAGACACCTGACGATCAGGGATCGGTAGCGACTTACGCCTCGGACGTTTTTGCAGTCATGGACGCCGTGGGCGCTGATCAGGCGATTATCGGCGGGATGTCTATGGGTGGACCGACTGTGCTCGAGATGTACCGCGAAGCCCCGGAGCGTTTTCGCGCCATGATCTTAAATGACACCATTGCCGCGAAGTCGAGCCCCGCAGAGGCCGGCCTCTGGCAGGGCGTGGGCAAACAGGTACAAACGCTGGGTGTTCCGTCGCTCGTGGATTTCTTGATGCCCGACATGCTCACTGCTGAAACCCGGATGAACCGTCCCGAGTTGGTGACCTACCTCGGCAGCCTGATCAAAGAGGCGTCACAAAATGCGGCGGTTGCAGGTGCGAGTGCGCTCGAGACGCGCCCCGACTCAGCGGCGACAGCTTCAGCTATCACGGTGCCTACCCTGATTCTGACGGGTTTAGACGATACGCTCTATCCTTATGAGGTCGCCCAGTCACTGCATAAAGGCATTTTGAACTCCGAACTCGTGCTTCTACCCGGCGCAGCGCACGCCGCGATTCTCGAAGCGGCGGACGAAGCCAACGCAGCAATCCTCGAGTGGGCTGGAAATTTGCCTGAATAGGCTGCTTCCGTCTCATTTTTAGGGGCAAGCAGCCTAACTGCTTGCCCTTTTTTGTTCTTTTGTTGACGATTCAGTGTGCAAGCAAGAACACGAGTTTGTAGGCACTTCAACAGAGTTTTTAGTTGTGGAACCCGAAGATAATTTTGGGAGGCAGTATATGAGAGCACTGGTTTACAACGGCCCGAAAGATGTTTCGGTAATGGATGTTCCTGACGCGCAGATCGAAGCTCCAACCGATGTTTTGGTGAAGATCACTACGACCAATATCTGCGGTTCTGACCTACATATGTACGAAGGTCGTACCAGCGTCGAACACGGTAAGGTCTTGGGTCACGAGAATCTAGGTCAAGTTGTCGAGGTCGGTCCGGCAGTAGTTCGGGTCAAAGTCGGCGATTACGTCTGTTTGCCGTTTAATATCGCTTGTGGGTTTTGTAAAAACTGTGAAAAAGGGTTGACCGGCTTTTGCTTAACGGTCAACCCGGGGTTCGCTGGCGGCGCTTACGGCTACGCCGACATGGGACCTTACAAAGGTGGTCAAGCCGAGTACCTGCGGGTACCGTTCGCGGACTTTAACTGTTTAATCCTTCCCGAAGATGCCCAGGAAAAAGAAAACGACTATGCGATGTTGGCCGACATCTGGCCGACGGGCTATCACGCCACTGAACTTGCGGGCGTTAAACCGGGTGAGTCGGTAGTCGTTTACGGCTCAGGACCCGTGGGGCTGATGGCCGCATATTCAGCCAACCTCAAGGGTGCCAGTCAAGTTATGGTCGTTGACCAACATCCCGACCGCCTAAGGCTCGCCGAGCAGATCGGCGCAATTCCGGTAGATTACAGTCAAGGCGACCCGGTTGAGCAGATTATGGACCTGACTGACGGTGAAGGCGCGGACCGTGGTTGCGAATGCGTCGGCTGGCAGTGTCACGACCCACAAGGTCACGAGGTCCCGAATATGACGATGAATAACCTCGTCAAGTCGGTACGTGCGACCGGCTCTTTCGGCGTCATCGGTTTGTTTGAGCCCGAAGACCCGAAACCAGTCAATGACCTGACGGCTCACGGACAGATCGCCTTCGACATGGGTTTGTTTTTTACCAAAGGGCAGCGTATGGGTACGGGGCAGGCCAACGTCAAAGCGTACAACCGCGAACTGATGGAGCTGATCCATAAGGGTAAGGCAAATCCGGCTTTTATAGTGTCGCAAGAACTGTCTTTAGAGGCTGCACCCGACGCTTACAAGCACTTTGACAACCGTGACGAGGGTTGGACGAAGGTCGTCCTCAAACCGGGGATGGGCAATTAGCCGTGCTGCGCGGGCAGTCTTAGACGCGTTCAGGACGTTTCAGCTATTTACGGCGCTGTGAGTCACTAAACTAAAGGAGAGTCAAATGGATACTGAGCAGATCAAAGAGCACATGGAAGTCGTCGGGTCAGACGGCGAGCACGTCGGTATTGTGGATAAGCTCGAGGGTAAACGCCTTAAGCTGACCCACCACGACTCACAAGCTGAGGGTAAGCACCACTTTTTACCGGTGTCGGCCGTAGCCAGCGTGGACGAGTTCGTCACGCTTTCTATGACTGCTGAGGAAGCTGAGGCGCAGTGGGAGGAAGAGCAGTAGCTCCCGGAACCTCCGCGTCAAAGTAACCTCCGCCTACCCCTTGACGGACGGGCCAACTCGCCCCGGCTGCCAGGGGGTATCTAGCTGGACACGATTTCATTTGGATACTACAGGAGTTAAGGTAAGATGCAAAAGCAAGCAATACGTACCCCACTAGAGTTACTCGGTCTCTTGGGTGGGCTGCTGGTTTCATGTGCCCCGGCAGCTAGTTCGGCGGCGGTGACGTTGCCCCAAACGCAGACGACGGGGGAGCTCGAGCAAGTCGCCACCTTTAACGGCCCCATGCCGACCGGGGTCACCGTCTCGCAAACCGGGCGCATTTTCGTCAACTTTCCGCGTTGGGGCGACCCGGTAGCGGCCACCGTCGCCGAACTCGTAGACGGACAAGCTGTCCCTTATCCCAGCGCAGAGGTCACGGCGCTCGACTTAGCGAACGCCGCTGAGACGTTTGTCTCGGTGCAGTCTGTCGTGGTTGACCCGGACGACCGCCTCTGGGTGTTGGATACGGGCAGCATCAACTTTGCCCCGGTGGTTGAGGGTGGGCCGAAGCTGGTCGGGATTGACCTGAGCACGAACAAGATTTTTAAGACGATCCGTTTTTCAGGTGATGTCGTGTTGCCTACAACTTACCTGAACGATGTACGTTTCGACCTGCGCCGGGGCGAGGGCGGGGTTGCCTATATCACCGATTCGTCGGGTACCGGACCCAACGGAATTATCGTCGTTGACTTGGCCTCCGGCACCAGCCGCCGTTTACTTAACAACCATCCATCAACTCAAGCTCAGAAAAACTTTTTACCGTTTGTCGAAGGTCGCCCTCTGATGGAGCGCGTCCCTAACGAGTCACCGAAGTATCTGGCGCTTGGCTCGGACGGTATTGCTATAAGCAGTGACGGCAGCCGCCTCTACTACTGCCCGCTGGCCAGCCGCAGGCTCTACAGCGTAGCTACGGGCGCACTGCTCGACACGAGTCTGAGCGCCGCTCAAGTTGCTGAGACCGTCAGAGACGAAGGCATGAAACCCGCTTCGGACGGGCTCGAGTCAGACGCTGAGGGACGCGTATACGCAACCGCATATGAGCAAAATGCGGTCACACGGCTGAAACAAAACGGTCTTTATGAAACCGTCGTGTCCAACCCGCGTATTTTGTGGCCCGATACGTTGTCGCTCGCAGGTGACGGCTACCTCTACTTCACCGCCAATCAGCTTCACCGGCAGGCGAGCTACCATAACGGTCAGGACCTGCGCGTCAAACCCTACAGCTTGTTCCGCGTCAAAGTTGACGCTGCGCCGGTACGGTTGCGTTAAGTTACGTTAGACGATACGGCCCCACGGCTCCGGTACAGCGAAGGGCTCGAGCCCCACGTCAGCGTAAAGTGCGTCGGGCAGGTCTAAACCGGTCAGATAAAGCTCGCCGACGTGACCTCCCGGCGCGGTTCCCGGTTTGGGCAGAGCAAGGGCTAACGTCGCGGTCGCCTGAACCACGTCACCGGGGACGCTGCCGTCATCGGCGTCGAGCCCGGTCGGAACGTCGAGCGACACCACGGTTGCGCCCAGGTTGTTTAAGACCGTGATCACGTCGAGGGTACGGCCCCGCGGCGGTCCCTCGAGCCCTGTCCCCACCGCCGCGTCAATCACGCAGCTGAACTTCATCTTAGGTAAGCCGCTCTTTACCCGCACGTTGCTATGTGCAGCGAGTTTCTCGAGCTGTTCTTTGGGGACGCCCGAGTAGTTTTCGGCCTCGTGTGTCGGGACGACCCAAACCCGGCGGCCCTGTTCGGCCAAGTAGCACGCGGCTGAAATCCCCGCGCCACCGTTGTGGCCCCGGCCGACGACGACCAGCACCGGACCCTCGGGGGCATAGTGCGCGGCGAGCGCGGCGAGGCTCGAGCCCGCCCGGTCCATTAGGTCAATCATCCGAAACCCGTAACGGCCGGTTGCTAAGACGGTCAGCTGCCGCAGCTGTGCGCAGCTCATCTTGGGGACGTCGGCCCAGGCGAGGGTCGGTATGTCTACCCCTAGCATCAAGCCGCGCCCTGTAACGCAGGTAAGTTCGCGGTGGTGTAGACGCTCTGCACGTCGTCTAGGTCTTCAAGCGCCTCGATCAGCCGCACCAATTTGTCGGCGTCGTCCGCGCTCAGCTCGGTTTCAGTTTGCGCAACTTTCGTTAGCTGCGCCACTTCAGCCTCGAGCCCCTGCGCTTGCAACCCTTCGAGTACCGTATACAGCTCGGTCGGGCCGGTGTAGATGGTGAGCTGTTCGTCCGCCTCGAGGTCGTCCGCGCCGAGTTCGATCGCAAGTTCTTGGGTCGCTTCAGAGATGTCATCTAAAACAATCACGCCACGGCTTTCAAACTGCCACGCCGTCGAACCCGACATATTACCGCCGTGTTTGCTGAACACGTGCCGCACTTCGGCCACAGTGCGGTTGCGGTTGTCGGTCAACGCCTCAACGAGGAGCGCGACGCCCGCCGGTCCGTAGCCTTCGTAAGCTACTTCGTCGAAATTGTTGCCTTCACCGCCGCCGAGCGCCCGCTCGATGGCGCGGTCAATGTTGTCTTGCGGTACATCGTCGCTTTTGGCGGCAGCGAGCGCGTTTTTGAGCGGCAAGTTAGCTGAGGGGTCGCCGCTGCCCCCTTCACGGACGGCGGCCTGTACCGCGCGAATATGTTTACTGATAGCTTTGCCGCGCTGATTGTCGTTCACGGCCTTTTTGCGTTTGATCTGTGACCACTTGCTGTGACCTGCCATAACCCTGACTCCTCCGATTTGCGCTTTTAACCTACGCTTATATAGACGAGTATAAAGCTTAAGGCCGGATTTGAGTCAGGTCTGGGTTGGAGTCTGAGGGTTTGGGCTCAGTTGGGGGCGTTTGAAGCGTGCTGAGTAAGAGAAGTGAGACTTTAGAGTGCAGCCTAAAGAAGTCTATAGCTCGAGCAGGGAGTCTCTTACGCGCTTAGGTTGATCGTAGCTAAAGCAAAGGCAAGCTCAACCTAACCTAATTTGAACCGGTCACTGGAGCCACTGACGGAACACCCGCAAAGTTCGGCTGAAAACTGTAGGCGGCGGCGTAACGTCCGTCCGTTTGCGCCTCACCGACGTAAATCGGCTCAGCGTCGCTGAGCCCGGTCAGGTTGATGCCGGCGCGGGTTCCGTTGACCGTAAGCGGCACCAAGCTGTTACCCTGCCACGCGCTGAGATCCTCCGGCGGCGTCCGGGAAAAGGTGAGCTGTAACTCGAGACCGCGCTCGAGCTTTTCCGTGTAGGTCACCCCGAGCAGCTGGCCGTACTCGCCACTTATTGCGCCCGAACGAGAGAACCCGCCGCTATTTAACCACCCGTCGTCTTGCAAGATAAAGCTGCCCTGTGCGCCGCTGCTCCGCAACCCGAGCTGCACCGGGAGGGGTAGGGCCGGAGCCTCAGCTAGTGGAACGCTCAAGGTTCGGGTGCCCGCGTCTAACGTCTCGGGCCGGCTGCTCTGGTCGCCGTAAAAGAGCGCAACTTCACCGGACGACGAAAGCGAGACGGTCGCCTCGAGCGTCGGCACTTGATGTAAGACCGAAATGATTTGCGCACGCTCGAGCGGCGCAGGTTGATACCCCAACACCTGCGCCACGGCGACGCGGCCGTCCGGGTAGCGGGCCGCACCGAAGCCGACGTGCGTAAACTCTGGGTTGAGCAAATTGGCGCGGTGACCGGGAGACTCGAGCCAACCCGTGGTCGTCGCCTCGGCTGTATCCGCCTCACCGACCAACGCTAAGTTTTCACCGAGTGTGCCGATAAACGACCCACTCCGCGCAACCCGCTGGCTGACCGTAGCATTTTCAGGGGTGGGCGAAGTATGCGAAAAGTAGCCGAGCCGCGCCATCTCCTCAGCGTGGTGGCGGGCGGCTTGGGCGAGCCCTTCGTCTGGCTCGAGCGTCCCCACCCCATTGTCTGACCTGGCCTCGTTTGTAAGTGTGAGAAGCTGGGCCTCGAGGCTGGCGTCGCCGGGAAGTGGTGTATACGGCGCGGCGTAAACCGGTGCTACTGCCATAAGTAACAGCGCCCACAGCACGAGTCGCCGTAAATCCTGCCGTAAAACTCGCGGCAAAGCCTGCCGTGAAACTTGCCGTAAAATCTGTGACCGCACGTTACTGGATATAGAAGGTAGTTTCGGCCGTGTCTTGTACCGCTGCTGAAGGGTCGCTCGAGACGCTTAAGGTTGCGCGTTGCAACCCGCGCGGCGGCGCTAAAACGTATTCGGCGCGCTCCCCCGGCGTCGGCAGGGTCACCGTACCACCGGGCAGGTAGACGTTTTGGGCCAAAGTAGACGTGCTACCGTCCGGCGCGGTCACGCTCAGCGTCGCGTAACCGGGTTCGGTGAGCTGGACCTGAAAACTGATCGTTTCACCCAAGCCGTAAACCGAGCCTGCGCCCTGCGTCGGCGTAAAGGCGCTGATGGCGGGCGCTGCCGTAACCGTGACCTCGGGTTGTGAGCGCGTTCCCGGCAATGGTCTGACGCGGACGTTCGCGTCAGGTTGAGGGCTGACGTAAAAAGTACAGGCGCTGAGCAGCAGGGCGAGCGTAAGGGTTGTCCAAAAGGGTTTCATCCGGGTAGTGTAGCAAGCCCGTGCGGGCTAAAAGAGCGGAAAAACCTCAATGACTCTACAGCAAAACCTCATCTAAGTGCTTCTCGACATTCTAACGCCAAGTGCAAGGTTTTGCCCTGTGCTGTTCGGCAAAAGTCAGTCGCTGAGTCGTCAGCGTTCAGAAGTTGGTAGCTCATAAACGGAAATCGCGTTTCTTATTCACATCACGCTTTTGGTCTACCTGGAACGCGGCGGTAACAGCAAAGGGTAAGAGTAACTGTCAGCGCAGCTCGAGCCGCCCCTGCTCAACTACTTTGCTTCCTGACCAGGTTGCGGTTTTGACGAGAGCAAATACTGCATATCGGTCTGAAAGTATTGCCCCGAAGGGTCGTACCAGTAGACGTAACCGTCAGGTTGGGTCGCTGCGCCGTTGGTCACTTCTGAAACCGAACGCGTCACCTTACCGTCAACCAGCCCCTGATGTACGGGCGTCCCGTTTAGCGCGTACACCGTAATGTACATTCGTCCACCCGTAAAGTCCTGTAAGTCGCGGCGGATACGGTTTTGCGTTTCGTTGCGGCACCCTACGAGAAAACCTGAAAGCAGCAGCAGCGCAGTCAGGAGCAGCAGCGTGTTTCGTTTAGACCAGACTATCTTCTTTGGCTTCATAATCGTAGCATAGCACCGCAGCCTGCTACAGCCTTTTAGGTCCGCTGATTTGACTCTCTAACACTCAAATAATATATAATTCTGTAGTGACACGGACGCTCGCCGACCCTTACACCACTCTGGGCGTTGCCCGCACTGCCGACGCCGCTGAGATCAAGGCGGCGTACCGTAAGCTGGCTTTGCAGTACCACCCTGACCGCAACGCCGGGAGTAAAGAGGCGGAGGAGCGTTTCAAAGAGATTTCTGAAGCGTACGCGACGCTCCGCGACCCCGAACTGCGGGCACGTTTCGACCGTTACGGCGCAGCGGGTTACAGTTCTGGGTACGGTTCAGGCTATGGCGGCGCAGGCTCGAGTCCGGGTCGCCCCGACTTTAGCACCGTTGACTGGCAAACGATCTTTCAAGAGGCGGACATCAAGGTGGACTGGAGTCAGCGGCAGACGGTGCCGCAGACCGGCAACGTGATGTTCGACGCGCTCTTCGGTGTGATGACCGGGATGATGCGTTCGTCGGGCCTGCTTCCTGGCGAAGACCGTGAGGTGGCGCTCTCGGTCACGGTGCCTGAAGCTAGAGCTGGGGCTGAGCGCCGCGTTCACGTTCCGGGGCCGAGCGTCTGCCCGACGTGCGGCGGTACCGGACAGGGAGCCGCAGGATTTTGTGAGACGTGTGGTGGGCGCGGCGTAACGCGTGGCGGCGGCAGTGTCGAGGTCACCGTGCCGCCCCTGCGTAAAGACGACCTGCGTCTCAAGCTTAAAGGCTTAGGGGGTCCCGGTCGTCCCCCCGGTGACGCCTACGTCCACGTCAGCGTACAGCTCCCACCGGACGCCACTTTAGACGCAGATGGTACATTGCGTGCACCGCTGACGGTGTTACCCCTCGAGGCGTCACGGGGCGTTCAGACGACGGTGCTAGGTGTGCCGGTCACCGTGCCACCGGGCTCGAGTCCCGGCGACGTATTGCACGTTCCTGAGGGCGGCTTGGGCGGCAAAGACCTCGTGCTGACGCTGCAAACAGACGTCTGGGGCGGTCTCTGGCGGCGTGTTCGGAACGCGCTCAGCTAGAAGGGAGGAAACCATGTCAAAGAAAAAAGAAACCAAAACCTCCCATAAACACGAGGACCGGCCCTTATACGTGATCAGCGTCGCTGCTGAACTCGTAGACATGCATCCGCAGACGCTCCGCCTTTACGAGCGCAAAGGGCTGATCGAACCGAGCCGTTCGTCGGGCCAAACGCGCCTCTACTCGCAGCGCGACATTGACCACCTGCGCGAAATCCGCCGCCTGACCCAAGAACTCGGCGTCAACCTAGCAGGTGTTGAGGAGATCATCCGGTTGCGCCGCCAGCTAGACGAACTCCAAGGCGGGATGGAGACGCGGATCGGCGTGCTGCAAAGTGAAATCAGTGAGCGCATTTTAGACTACCGGCAACAAGGGGTGCTCGAGGCTCCAGGAGACGACGCCGAATTAGACGACGACTAACCAGGCTGTTTCCGGTTACCCTGTTACCGACTCAACCGGGTGGTGCCAGCGTTATACTCGGCGGATGAGCGACTACAAAACTTACGTCGAAGACAGCAGTGAACGTCTGTTAGCTGAACTCCAAGACTTTCTAACCATCCCTTCGGTCAGCACCGCGCCGCAGCACAAAGACGACGTGCGCCGCGCGGCTGACTTTGTGTTGGGTCAGCTTGACGCGTTAGGGTTTACTTCTGAACTTTACGACACGGCCCGTCACCCTGTCGTTTATGCTGAAAAACATGTGTCGGACGACGCCCCGACTGTCCTGATTTACGGCCACTACGACGTGCAGCCCCCTGAACCCTTAGGGCTCTGGACCACGCCGCCTTTTGAACCGACCGTGCGGGACGGCGTACTTTACGCGCGGGGCGCGTCCGACGACAAAGGGCAGATTTTTGCGCACCTTAAAGGCGTCGAGGCGCTTCTATCCGAAACCGGGACGCTGCCCCTGAACGTCAAGTTCTTAGTCGAAGGTGAAGAAGAGATCGGCAGTCCCAACCTGATGCCGTTTATCGAGCTGCATAAAGAGCTGCTCGAGTGTGACATTGTTTTAATTTCTGACGGCGCGATGGCCGCCCCCGAAACGCCGACGATTACCTATGGGCTCAAAGGGCTGGCGTATATCGAGGTTCACGTCAAAGGTGCCGACATGGACCTGCACTCGGGCGCGTTCGGCGGCGCAGCCCCCAATCCCATCAACGGCCTCGCTAAAATGATTGCTGCGCTGCACGACGGTGAGGGCCGCGTCGCGGTGCCGGGGTTTTACGACGCGGTACTCGACATCACGCCTGAAGAGCGCGAGGTTTTCAAGCGTGCGCCCTTTGATGAACAAGCTCTGGAGAAAGAGCTGGGTGTGGACGCGCTACCGGGAGAAGCGGGTTATACGGTGCTCGAGCGCCTCTGGGCACGGCCGACTTTGGACTGCAACGGCATTGGCGGCGGCTTTCAGGGCGAAGGGTCGAAAACGGTGATCGCGTCCGAGGCGATGGTGAAGATTTCGTGCCGTTTGGTGCCGAATCAAACCCCGCAAGAGATCGCGCAAAAGCTCGGCGATTATCTGCGCTCTCTCGTCCCGGCTGGGCTGAGTCTCGAGATCGTTGACCTGCACGGCGGCGACGGGGTGTTGACGCCACTGACCTCAAACGCGGTGCAAGCAGCGGGCCGCGCCCTTTCCGAGGTTTATGGCAAAGAGACGGTTTTTGCCCGTACCGGCGGGACGATTCCGGTCGGGAGCACCTTTCAAAAAGTTTTAGGCGCAGATGTGGTGTTTGTCGGCTTGGGGCTCGAGAGCGACCGGGCACACTCACCGAATGAAAAGTTCGATCTAGTGAATTACTACAAGGGGATTGAGGTGAGCGCGGCGCTGCTGGGGGGGTTTGCAAAGGAAATATAAAACACTGAGTTTTTGAGAAACTTGTTCTTGAGGGCTCACTAATTGCTCGACTTATTCGTCGGTCGTTGCTGACTGAGAGAGTTGCAGCTTACGTTCTTCTTCTCTCATTCGTGCCGACAACCATCCGAAGGCTTCGATAACCTTGGGTAGCCCAGACATATACATTTGCACTTCTTCCCCTGACTTCAAAGTTTTCAATCTTTCTATTTGTTCTGGCAACAACAGCACTGTCTTGGTAAACTCTTTCCCTACTTTTTCGTTTGAGAGCTTCAAATCCACTATGGGTGCGTTGTCAGATTCATAAAGAGGCATGTAGATATTTGAGTCTGTTAAGTCTTCAATCTCAATAAGTTGCCTATCGTAGTTATAAGACTGAAATCTAAGTGTAAACTTAGTAGATAATCCAGCAACAAGACACATTTTGGGTGGTTCCTCTCTGCATTGAAGCCTTTCTAAAGGTTCGACTCTTTGCTTCAGTTTCACCTCTTGGTTAATATTTGATAACCCACGACTTCTCAAATGCCTTATCCAAAAATTTAGAACATTAGTTAAAACTTCTGTTAGGTTACGCTGACTGCCATCGAGCAAACTAACCTCAATCTGTTTTGTGGAATCTTTATAGACTCCGAACTTATCTTTGTACGCAGTTATAACAACAATTTCGCTTATGGCGTCTCTCTCATTTTTGACAAGCAACGGTGGGTTTTGGGTCAATGTATGGTGCTTCGTAATATTTGCAATATCCTTGACAATTTTGTAATCGGAACACTGAGTCAAAACATCCTTCAATTTTATGGCAAATGGTGACGGGAGCTGCTCACGGAAGTGATACAAAGCTATCGCCACATTTGAGCCAGCGCGCGTGTCTTTTCCGTTGCCTATTTCATCTGCCTCTTGTAGTTCGATAAACTCTTTATAAGGAAGTAGCACGTGTTCATAGAAAAAAGTTGCTAACTGATCAGCACCCATAGCAAATATTATATGTCGTTCCTATCCCTCCTTCTGAATCTGCTCATGGACGACCAACACCGGCAGCCGCGCATTCCGCACCACCTCTTCGGCAACACTGCCGTTTAGAAAATGGGCCAACCCGGTACGCCCGTGCGTCCCCATCACAATCAGGTCGGGGTGCCACGCCGCCGCCTGCTCTAAAATTGCCTCGGCGGGTTGACCCACAACAACGGCGCATTCTTCGTTCCCTTGGGCAAGTTCTTGCAGTTGTTCTAAAGGCTCGAGCTCGAGCGTCCTTCTCGCCTCGGCTGCGTCAACCGGTGAGGTAAAGGTGTCGGTGTAAAGTGTGGCAATCCGTTGGGCGCTGAGAATGTGTAAAAGCTGCACCGCTGCGCCCGGAAAGTGTTGCCGCGCAGTCATAAGTGCAGCGTCTGAGTTGGGCAAAAAATCTATCGGTACGAGCAAACGGCCAAACATAGGGAACCTCCAGAGTGCTTGCCGAGACAAACTCGTAAAGACGTGTAGCTAGTTTAACGTTCAAAGTGCGTTGCACTCTCCTGGCGTGTAGGGCACAATAGACAGAGCGCGGGGCTGGACGTACCGCCCGCACCCGGTTGTATGACGTTGTACGCTCGAGGCTCACCTATCCATCCGACCCTCTTGACGCTAACAGCATCCTTCTAAATTCAAAAGGACAAATCTTCGTAACTGTTTGCTTTCTGCCGTCTACTTTTTACGCCTCTCCCCAGGTATCTGCCTGACTCTAAAAAAGAGGTTATTTTGTTTTCATCAACGCTTAAACGCGAGTGGTTTGGTAACGTTCGCGGTGACATTCTCGCCGGTCTCGTCGTGGCGCTCGCTCTCATCCCCGAGGCTATCGCGTTCTCTATTATCGCTGGTGTTGACCCAGCCGTCGGGCTTTACGCATCGTTTTCGGTTGCGGTGGTCATTGCGTTTGTCGGAGGCCGTCCGGGGATGATCAGCGCCGCGACCGGTGCGATGGCGCTCCTGATGATTACGCTGGTGCGCGATTACGGGCTCGAGTATCTCTTTGCGACCACCATCATGACCGGCGTCATTCAGATTTTGTTCGGCGTCTTTAAGCTCGGGCGCTACCTCAAGTTTGTGCCGCGCAGCGTGATGATCGGCTTTGTTAATGCACTCGCCATCCTGATCTTTATGGCGCAGCTGCCGCAGTTTGCCGGGGAAAACTGGCATATGTACGCAATGGTCGCCGCTGGTCTCGCCATCATCTACGGGTTGCCGAGGCTGACCAAAGCGGTACCGAGTGCGCTCGTGGCGATTGTCGTGCTGACGCTCGTAAGTATTCTTACGGGGGCGAATGTGGGCACCGTCGGCGATATGGGCGAGTTGCCGAGTGCGTTGCCCTTTTTTGGCCTGCCTGCGGTGCCATTGACGTTGGGGACGCTCGGAATTATCCTTCCAGTCGCGCTGACCTTGGCGCTCGTAGGACTTTTGGAGTCCCTTCTGACCGCGCAGATCGTAGACGATATGACCGATACCGGCAGTGACAAAAATAAAGAGGCCAGGGGCCAGGGGATGGCGAATATCGTCACCGGCTTTTTCGGCGGGATGGCGGGTTGCGCGATGATTGGACAGTCGGTCATCAACGTCAAATCGGGTGGGCGCGGTCGTCTGTCAACGCTCGTCGCCGGGGTCGTGTTGATCTTTTTAATCTTGGTACTGTCGCCGTGGGTCAAACAGATTCCGATGGGTGCGCTCGTTGCCGTGATGATCATGGTATCGGTGAGCACCTTCGACTGGTCATCGCTCCGTAGCCTGACGGTGGTGCCCAGGGGCGAAGCGATTGTCATGGTGGCAACCGTGGCGACGACCGTGCTGACGCACAACTTGGCGCAAGGCGTCCTCGTCGGGGTACTCCTAAGCACCCTGTTTTTTGCCCGTAAAGTGTCGCAACTCTCGAGCGTCAGCAGCACCCTCAGTGACGACGGTCAAACGCGCACCTACACGGTAAGCGGTCAGCTCTTTTTCGTCTCGACGCAAGGTTTTATTGACGGTTTTGACCTGCAAGAAGAGGTCAGCCATGTGGTCATTGACCTATCGAGCGCGCACATCTGGGACGGTTCAGCGATTGCGGCGCTCGATAAGGTGGCGATAAAGCTGATGCGGCGCGGCGTCACTGTCGAATTGGTCGGTCAAAACGAGGCGAGCGCCGCGCTGATTGCGCGGTTGGCGCAGCATGACAAGTTAGGAACGCTTTTGAGTAGCCCTGCACATTAGGACTTAGCAGCTTCACTGACTTGAGCGAGACAAGTCATACTAATTCCGATTGATTTGTTTGCATAAACGGATCAATCCGAGCGGAGCGAGTGGGAACAAATATACGGGTAGAGCGTAATGGACGATCACCGAGGCTTTTTCTTGGTGATCGGGAATAAAGCGGAATCCGTATCAGGTACTTGTAACGCAGTCGAAAACAAAACACTAGAGGGAGAGCAACCTTGCTCTCCCTTTCGACGTGCAATATCAGGCTATTAGCTGAGCAGGCGCTCGAGCCCCCGAAGCGGCAAACTCACCCAGTCCGGGCGGCTGCCGAGTTCGTAACGCACTTCGTACAAAACCTTGTCGAGCTGATACGCCCAGATCACGAGGTCGCGGGTTTCGGGGTCTTGCGGCAGATAGCTGGCGGCGTCTCCGGCAGTTGACAGGTACGCCTCTAAAAAGACGGCTTCGCTCCAGCGGGTGAGCAGGTCGGTCCACACGTCGTCGGTGCTGCTCGTCTCCCCTGCGTAATTCTCCCACGAGACGAGTCCAGCGTATTCTAAAGAGCGCAGCATCCCCGCCACGTCGCGGAGCGCTTGGTCTTTTTCGCGGCGCTCACTTAGCGGGCGGGCGGGTTCGCCCTCAAAGTCGAGGATGTAGAGCTGGCTTTCGGCGCGGATAACTTGGCCTAAATGATAGTCGCCGTGAACGCGGATTTTTTGCCAGTCGGGGGTGGTCTCGGCGAACTGCTCGAGCCGCTCCAGCCCTCTAGCTAACGCCGCCCGGTCAACGTCGTGACCTTGCGCTCTCAGCTGCGCTAGCGTCGTTTCCGCGTCGCGGCGGACACGTGCGGCAAAGCTCTGTAAGTCTTCGCCGGTTGTAGCTTCGGGCCGGAGTGCGGGCGCTTGGGCGCGGGCCAAGGCGCTGTGAAGTTCAGCCGTGCGCACACCCAAGAGGCTGGCGAGTTGCAAGCTTTCCCCGGCGGCGTCCTCGAGCCACGCCGGAACCGGGTCATTAAACCTCTCGGGATAGGCGTTTTCGGGCAGGCTCGTCTCGGCGGTGCGGCCCAGGTAGCGCCCAAATTCTTCCAAAGCGTACTCCCAGGCGTCGCTTCCTCCCTCGATAAAGCTCTGAAAGATACCGAGGGTCAAGGGTTTTTCGCCGCGCCTAAAGGTCAAGCTGCCCTGCAGCGGTGGCGAAAAGGGAAACCCGGCGTCGGTCAGGTAGCTGAGCATCTCCACTTCGGGGTTCGATTCGTCCTCCAACTTGCGGTAAAGCTTACCGAAGACCTGATCACCCAAAATGGCTGACGAGTTACTCTGTTCGACGCCCATGACCCTGGCTTCAGTGGCGTCAGGGAGCGTGACACCTGAAGTCGGGGTGGCGTTGTAAAGACCTTGTAGGGAGCGCCCCCGCCAGTTCCGCTGCGTAGCGCGGTAAAGAGACAGCCAGAAGTCGGCGTCGGCAGTGGCGTCGTGGAGCAGCAGACGGCCCGACGGCCCGCTGAGCCACGCAACGGCGGCGCGGGGGTACGCGTCAATCAGCGCCCTGGCTTCATCGCCTTGTTTTACGGCGAGCGGCAAGAAGTAACGCTCGACGCCGCCGTCTTCAAAGTCGGCGCGAACCAAGGCTAAATAATTTTGCGGCTGTGCTTGGAGCCGCACCGCGTCTACCAGTCGTGCCTGCCGGATGGCGCGTCCTTTAGAACCGAACCAACGCTGAATCCCCAGATATTCGGGGAGGGCACGCTCGAGCCTTACCCGCGCGTCGCCTTGCACCATCGTCTCGACGAGCAGGGTTTCTAGCCCGCCGGAAAGCCGAAAGGTCGGCAGTTTACGGTCGGGAATGTCGTCGCTCTCTTCGGGTTCACTCTCGCCGACCGCATCACGTTTAAGCACAAACCAGTAGAACCCGTGCGGGCTCATGGTGATCGGGTAGGCTCCGGTGTCTTCGCTGTCTCCCAGCGGCGGAATCGGCGGAAACGGGGCTTGGCTAAAAAGTTCAATCGGTACGGCGTCCGTGTAGTCGTGCAGCGGCAGGTACGCCGCTTGCGCAAAACGCGACAAGTTGGCGACGACCAAAATCGTCTCGCCTTCATACTCGCGTAAAAAGGCAAACACGCGTTGATTTTCCACCGGCAAGATTTGCAGCGACCCACGCCCGAAGGTCTTGCCGTGCTGGTTGCGGAGCCGCAAAATCCGCTGCATAAAGCCGTAAAGCGAGTAGGCGCTGCGCTGCGCGTCCTCGACGTTGACAAACTGATAACCGTAAACGCCCTCACTGATCGGCGGTAAAAAGAGCTGGTGAAACGGTGCCCGTGAAAAGCCGCCGTTACGGTCGGGGCTCCACTGCATCGGGGTACGGACGCCGTTGCGGTCCCCTAAAAAGGTATTGTCGCCCATGCCGATTTCGTCGCCGTAGTAGACAATCGGGCTGCCTTTTAGGGACAAGACAAGTGCGTTCATCAGTTCGATACGGCGGCGCTCCCCGCCTAAAAGCGGCGCTAACCGGCGGCGGATGCCTAAATTCAACCGAAACTGCCGGTCCACCGCGTACTCGTTATACATAAAGTCGCGTTCTTCATCGGTGACCATCTCTAAGGTCAACTCGTCGTGGTTGCGCAAGAATAGCGCCCACTGCGCGTCGTCGGGGATGTCTTCGGTGAGTTTAAGCATCTCGACAATCGGCTGCCGGTTCTCGCGGCGGAGTGCCAGGTACATCCGGGGCATCAGCGGAAAGTTAAAGGCCATCTGCACGCCGTCGCCTTTGCTACTGTCGTCCGGGTCGCCACCAAAGTACGGCAGCGTATCTTCTGGCCACTGATTCGCCTCGGCGAGCAAGATACGCCCCGGCCCGTAGCGGTCTTCGATGCCTTTACGCAGGCGTTTGATGGCGTCGAGGGTCTCCGGCAGGTTTTCGCCCGACGTGCCTTCACGTTCGTACAGATACGGCACGGCGTCGAGCCTCACGCCGTCCACGCCCATATCGAGCCAGTAGAACAACACTTCGTGCAGCGCCGCCTCGACTTCAGGATTGTCCCAGTTGAGGTCGGGTTGATGGCCGAAAAAGCGGTGCCAGTAGTACGCGCCCGCCACCGGGTCCCAGGTCCAGTTCGAGTGTTCGGTATCGGTAAAGATGATACGGACGTCTTTATATTTGTCCGAGGTGTCGCTCCAGACGTACCAGTCGCGCTTCGCTGAGCCGGGTTGCCGCGACTCCTGAAACCACCTATGCTGGTCCGAGGTGTGGTTTAAGACCATCTCGGTTACGACGCGCATCCCACGTGCGTGCGCCTCGTCTAAAAACGCTTTGAAATCGTCTACATCGCCGTGAACGGGGAGAATCTTCCAGTAGTCGGCGATGTCGTAACCGTCGTCCCGCAGTGGCGATTCGTAGAAGGGCAGCAGCCAGAGTGTGTTGACGCCCAACTCTTCCAGGTACGGCAGTTTCTTGAGCAGACCGCGAAAGTCGCCGTAGCCGTCGTCGTTGGCATCAAAAAATGAGCGCACGTGAATCTGGTAGATGACGGCGTCTTTGTACCAAAACGGATCGTTGATAAATGATTTGCTCTCGGGAGCCGGGGTCGAAAGTGCGTCTGATTTTGTTTGCGTGGTTGTTTCGGTCATACAGTTCCTCTAGCTGGCGCGTTGCCGTGCGGCGTGCGCTGTGCTGCGCCCCGACAGGCGAAAGATATGGGCGGGAAAACGGTCGGGGCTCAGCTCGACGTAGTTACGCGGCCCGTTCCAGGTGTAGTATTCGCCGCTGAGCAAATCTTCGGCGATGAACGGTTCGTTTTGCGGAAGCCCTAAAGTGTCTAAATCCAGGTTGGTAAAGCCGGACTGGGTATGGTCCGGGTCAAAGTTGACGATCATCAAGAGTTTGTTGTCGCCGTCGCGTTTTGAATAGGCTAAAAGTTGGTCGTTATCGACGCCGTGAAAGCGCAAGCTGCGGTTGTTGCGTAGGGCGGGGTTCTCGAGCCTCACCCGGTTCACTTGCGTCACGAGCGGTTTGAGCGACGCCGGGTCATCTAAGTTCCAGTTTTTTAGCTCGTACTTCTCGTTATTTTTGTTCTCTTCCCGCAGCTCGTGCGGCACATTGTCCATCAGCTCAAACGCGGGGCCGTAAATCCCATACGACGCGGCCATCGTCGCGGCCATCACCAACCGGACCTGATACGTGGGTTTGCTCCGCAAATACGGCGGCAAGATGTCGTGCGTGTTCGGCCAGAAGTTAGGGCGGAAAAACTCGGCGACTTCGGTTTGGTCCAACTCGGTCAGGTACTCGGTAAAGTCATCTTTGCTGTAACGCCAAGTAAAGTAGGTGTAAGACTGTGAAAACCCGAGTTTAGCGAGGGCGTACATCAGTTTGGGGCGGGTAAACGCTTCGGACAACAGCACGATGTCGGGGAACTCTTCGCGGAGCGAGGCGATACACCAACCCCAAAACGGCAACGCTTTGGTGTGCGGGTTGTCTACCCGAAACACGCGGACGCCCTTCCGTGCCCAGAACGCAAACACCTCGCGGAGCGCCTCCCATAAGTTTTGCCAGTCGTCGCTTTCAAAGTCGAGCGGGTAGATGTCCTGATACTTTTTCGGTGGGTTTTCGGCGTAGCGGATGGAACCATCCGAACGCTGCTTAAACCAGTTGGGGTGCTCTTTGACCCACGGATGGTCAGGCGAGCAGTTGAGCGCGACGTCTAAGGCGACCTCGAGCCCCTTGGTTTTCGCCGCCTTCATAAACCGCTCGAACGCAGGCATTCCGCCGAGGTCGGGATGAACACTCATGAGTCCGCCCGCTTCGCTACCAATCGCGTACGGGCTACCGGGTTCACCCTCCTGCGCGGTCGGCGCGTTGTCTTTGCCTTTACGAAAACTCGTGCCGATCGGGTGAATCGGCGTCAGATAGGCGATGTCAAAGCCCATCTCTTTGATGTAATCCAGATGCTCAGCCGCGTCGTCAAGCGTGCCGTGCGCCCCGTCTTTGCCGAGCGAACGCGGAAAAAACGAGTACCACGACGAAAACTGCGCGAGCGGGCGTTCGACCAAGACCTCTAAAGGTTTGCTCTCAGCGGTGCGTTCACGGGGGTCGTAGGTCTGTGCGAGTTCTGCGACGGATTCCTCCAACGCAGCTTCGGCTTCTCCTGCCTCAAAGCGTTTGATATAACCTTGCAGCGCCTTTTTGTCGGCACCTTTGGCTTTCGCTGCAGCTTTTTTGAGGTGACCGGCTCCCTCTAAAAGTTCGCTCCTAAGCTCAGCCTCGCCGCTCCCGGTTTCAACCCGGCGGGCAAACACGTCGCGCCAGCTCGTAAACGTGTCTACCCACGCGCGTACCGAGTAGTGCCAGATACCCACCGCGTCCACCCTAAAGGTACCCTCATAGAGGTCGTTGCCGAGAAAGTCTAAACGTGTACTCTTCGGTTTCTCTCCGGCAAGGCCGTATAAGAGTTCGGCGGCGACGGCGTCGTGACCGTCGGCGACGATATCGGCGGAGACCGTCACGCTGTCGCCGGTTATGCGTTTGCTGGAAAAGCGGCCTTCGTCTACGGTGGGGCGGACGGTTAGGACCATCACCCGTGACCAGGTTTTGGGTAAATTCGGTGACTCCATAGGGTTTACTATACCTGTCGGTTGCGCCTGTGAAAGCGCAACGTGCGCGTAGAAGTTGCGTCAACCTCGAGCAGTCAACTCCAGGCTCTCTACTTTGGAAGTTTCGGCGTCTGTAATTTTTCAACACGGCCTTTTCAGATGAAATGTTAAGGTTTAAGCCCGGTTTTGACGGTGTGTGCGTACTACTTCGGTCAAAGGGGCATCGCCCTAAAACAGCAACGAGGGCAGCTTCTGCGCTCGAGGAGACCCGACTTTGTCTGTCTCACAGTTGTGACAAGGGAAACTGTTTTATGGCCGCCTCCAGAAACCTGCTTGATCGAGCCCCAGGGGGTGCGTGCTATTCTCATACACGTTTAGCCGTAGGGTCTAGTCACTACTGAGACCCAAACGGTAGCCTGGCTGTATGACACTTGACCCGTCTGGAGAGGACGACATGGACACATTTTATTTTAAGGGGGCGCGGGCTACACCTGAACTGCCGCTAAGCGCCTCGGCAAAAACGCGTTACAGTTTTTCTGAAAAGACTTTAGGGGCACAGGGTGCGCTACAGATCGAGACGTTTGCGGTTGCGCAGACCTTGAGTCAGACCATCAACGAGGTGCGGGACGCGCGGCGTTTTCCGGAGTCGGTAGTCCGCGCCGGTGAACTCTACGCGGCGGCGCTCGTGCAAGAGATGCTCCGGTTGATCGTTGCAGACTACCTCACCTCAAGGCCAGACGCGCTCGCGCGTGCGACGGCGCAGCTCGAGTCCCAACTCGGACGCCGTGAGCTCGACAAGGCGCTGGCGCAGTATCTTGGGTTGTTTCCACCCAAAATCGTCTCTGACGGTGAGGTTACTCCCGACGTTTACCTGACCGGTGAACAAGAGGGCGTGTCAAATCGGCAGATTGCCGTTGAAAGCCTGATGCTGCTCTATCTGGCGAACCTCAACCCGGCGTTGGGCCGGTTCCGCGACCTGTTTGACGACACGCCCTTAGCCGAAACGCGCTACCCGGAAGTGGTGACGGGACTCGAGACCTTTTTTGCCGGTGAACCCGACGCCGGAACCGGGCAAAAACTTTTCGACCTCCTCCGTGCACCTATGGACGGAGCGCCGACCTCGTTAGAAGGTCAGCTCGGCGGTCTCCGCGAACGCCTCAGCACCTTGGGTCTGAGTGTTGGCGGGATAGAGGCGCTGTTCCGGGACGCGCTCCGCGCGGGTGATACGCTCCGCGAAGAGCAGAAGGTCAGCTTCGGCGGCGGCCCCGGCCCCACCGAGATTATTGATCCGGTTGCGGCGAGTCAGGCCAGAAGGGGCGGCGCAGCTGGTTTCGTCCCGGACGAATACGAAGCCTTTTCACAAGATTCGTCGTGGATGCCGCGCGTGGTCATGCTCGCCAAAAGCACCTTCGTCTGGCTTGGGCAACTTTCCAAACAGTACGGCCGCGACATTTCCCGCTTAGACGAAATCCCCGACGAAGAACTCGACGAACTCGCCCGCCGCGGCTTTACCGGTTTGTGGCTCATCGGCCTCTGGGAGCGTTCCAAAGCCTCGAAAACGATCAAAAACCTGCGCGGTAACCCGGACGCGGTGGCGTCGGCGTACTCGCTCTATGATTACGTGATTGCACACGACTTAGGCGGCTCTGAAGCGTTTGAAAATCTTAAAGCGAGGGCGTGGCAACGCGGCATCCGGGTAGCTTCAGATATGGTTCCCAACCACTTTGGGATTGACGGTCGCTGGGTCGTCGAGCACCCCGAGTGGTTTTTACAATTAGACACGTCGCCCTATCCGAGCTATACCTTTAACGGCCCTGACTTATCGCAGGACGGGCGGGTAGGCATCTTTTTGGAAGACCATTACTACGATTCGTCGGACGCGGCGGTGGTCTTTAAGCGCCAAGACAAAGCGAGCGGCGACACTAAATATATCTATCACGGCAACGACGGCACCACGATTCCGTGGAACGACACCGCGCAGATTGACTACTTAAACGCTGAGGCGCGTGAGGCGGTCATTCAAACCATTTTGCACGTCGCGCGGCTGTCACCCATTATCCGCTTCGACGCGGCGATGGTGTTGGCGAAACAACATATCCAGCGGCTCTGGTACCCGGAACCCGGTTCAGGTGGCGCGATTGCCTCACGCGCTCAGTACGGCAGCATGAGTACCGAGGACTTTGAAAAGGCCATCCCGCAAGAGTTTTGGCGTGAGGTTGTAGATAGGGTTGCCGAAGAGGTCCCGGACACCTTGCTCCTCGCTGAAGCCTTCTGGATGATGGAAGGCTACTTCGTCCGCACGCTCGGGATGCACCGCGTCTACAACAGTGCCTTTATGCACATGTTCAAAAATGAAGACAACGCGCAGTACCGCCGGAGCATCAAAAACGTCTTGGAGTTTGAACCCGAAATCTTAAAACGCTTCGTCAACTTCATGAGCAACCCCGACGAAGAGACCGCCGTGGCGCAGTTCGGCAAAGATGATAAATACTTCGGCGTCGCGGTGATGATGGCGACGATGCCGGGGTTGCCGATGTTCGGGCACGGGCAGGTCGAAGGCTACGCGGAAAAGTACGGGATGGAATACCGCCGCGCCAAGTTGGACGAAACGCCGGACACGTGGCTGATAGACCGCCACCACCGCGAGGTCTTTCCGCTTCTCCACCGCCGCTATCAATTTGCTGAAGTCGAAAACTTTCAGCTCTACGATATGCATACCAGTCACGGGATTGACGAAGACGTCTACGCCTACTCGAATTTGGTAGACGGACAGGCGTCTTTGGTGACCTTTAACAACAACTTTGGCCACGCGAGCGGTTGGATTCGTGAGGCGACGCCGCAAGCAGGGAAGGCGCAGCGGACGCTGCTTCAAGGACTCGGCCTACGGGCTGGCGAACGCGATTTTGTCCGGTTCCGTGAACAGGTCTCGGGGTTGTGGTTTATCCGCCGGAGCCGTGACTTGGAGGGTGGTTTGGCCCTTTCGCTCGACGCGTACAAATATCAGGCGTTTGTTGACTTTGACGAGGTGACCGACACCGACGGGCACTTTGAGCGGCTTCACGACGCGTTAGCCGGGCGCGGGGTCTATGACCTCGAGGCTGAACTCTCCGGGTCACAGCTAGAGCCCGTCCATCAAGCGTTTTCGCAAGTGCTCAGTGCCGACGTGATTCGCACACTCCGTAGTGAGCGCGGCGAGGGACGGTTGCGGTCGTTGGAACGCGATTTACCTACGAGGCTCACTGAACTTGTCCGCGTTGCCGGGGGACAGGTTGATAAACTCAATCTTACGGACGCTGAAACCGGTTCTGAACCTCGAGCCGATACATCTTCCTTTACAAATGCAGATGACGCTCAAGCAGGTAAAGCTGAGACAACCCAAACGGATAGCTCTGAAAAAACGGCTGAAAAAACGACTTTTGCAACGCAGCTGGCGCGGCTGATCGCTTTGCCGTCGCTCGAGTTCGCCCCGGACAGCGCCTACCGTGCGCCCATCGAAGAAGAACTTTCAGCCAAGCTAACCGACGAGGGGAGCGGGACGCTCTACGTTGCGCTGGTGCTGAGCACACTTGCACAAGCTGACGTGGACACTGAAAATTTGCAGCTCGAGGTGTTTGTTCACGAAACCTTTGTCGGGGCCGGTCTCCCGGACGCTGAACGCGCCCGTTTACTCGTCCGGTTGTTGCGGCGTTATGGTCCTGTCTATTCAGAAGGTGCTGAGGCGCTGCTAGGGCGTCTCAAAACTGATGAAGACGCCAAACGCTTCGTTCGCTACGACGCTGAAACCGACGGCTTTAGCGAGTCGGCCTACCGCGAGGCCACGGTGCGCCCGCTCGCCTACGCGCTCCTCAGTGCCGATGCGGGCAAACTCGAGCCCCTAGCTGCAACCATGAATGAGCTAAGCCGGGCCGAAGAGCAGGCAGAGGGAAAATGGGCGGCGCTGGCGGTGCCGCAGCCCAAAGCCGCTGAAAAAGCCTCTGAACCCAAAGCTGATACTGAGGTCGGTACGTCTGAACAACCTGAGACGGACTCCGCGCAAGCTAAAGATGACGCGGTGACTCCGGCTAAAATCGCTGAACCTGCGTCAGCCGGTTCTAAAACTGACTCAGAGTCCAAAACGTCTACTGCGACCAAGACCGCTGATTCCAAGACTGTGGCTTCTAAAAGTACGGCTACAAAACCCGCGACCAAGAAAGGTACCGCCACGAGGACTACCAGGTCTAAAAAAGCTAAACCAAGCAGGTCAAAACGGAAAAAAACGCCGAAGAAGAGTTGAGCAGAGTTGGGGATGTGGGAGGGCGGCTCGAGTCGCCTTCTTTAGTTCTCGTCAGCGTAACGCCTGCAACTGCCGCGCATTCAGATGTGTCAGCGCGAGCGCGAGCGCGTCAGCGACGTGGTGACTTTCGGGTGTTTCTTTCAGCGAGAGCATCGCCCGCACCATATACGAAACTTGCGCCTTGCTCGCCCGACCCGACCCGACGAGCGCCTGTTTGACCTGCATCGGGCCGTATTCGACGACGGTGACGCCCTGCTGTTTGGCCGCTAAAAGGCACACGCCGAACGCCTGACCGACCTTAAACGACACCTCGCGTTGGCGGTGAAAATACTGTCCTTCGACGGCTAACATATCGGGCCGGTACGCCCTCAAAAAGTCCGACACGGCGGTGTAGAGGGTCTCGAGCCGCTCTGCTTGCGTCTGTGCGGGTGTGGTGCGGACGAGCTGAGCGCCCAAACAGGTCACGTCGCGCCCGATTTCACGAATGGCTCCCAACCCCAAGTTGGCTAAACCGGGGTCGAGCCCGACGACAACGAGTGGATTAGCAGGTTTGGCTTGCTTCATAAGTTCACCACAACAGTTCACCATACCGAAAAAAGGCCCCGTTAGCGTAGGGGCCTTGAGCTGGGTAAGACGACTTTGACATTAGCTTTTCGCGCTCTGGGCACACAAGAGAAGCTTTTTTCTTTTGCGTACTACTGACTTCTCAATTCTGTATTCTGACTTCTTCCACGTAGCACGTCGCAAACGCTGCGGGCTGATTTCGGGCTGCAGAGCCTAATACTCCGCCAGATAAGTTTGCAATTCCCACTCGTGAACCGCGACGCGGTAGGCGTCGAACTCTTGGCGTTTGGCGTCAATAAAGTGCGTGTAGGTGTGCTCGCCTAACGCCGCCTTCATCACGGGGTCTTTCTCGAGCGCCGAGATCGCTTCACTCAGCGTACCGGGCAACTCTTTAATCTTGTGCTTGCGGCGGTCACGGACGCTCATCTGGTAGATGTTGCGCTGAATCGGCGGCGGCGGCGTGAGTTTGTTTTCTACGCCGTCCATCCCCGCCGCCATCATCGCAGTCAGGGCCAGGTAAGGGTTACACGACGGGTCGGGCATCCGCAGTTCGCTCCTCGTGCCGACGCCGCGCCGCGCCGGAATCCGGATCATGGCCGAGCGGTTCGAGGCGGACCAGGCGATGTTGGTCGGCGCTTCAAACCCCGGGGTCAAACGCTTGTACGAGTTGACGGTCGGGTTGGTCAGCGCGACCATCCCTTCGGCGTGCTCCAAGAGTCCTGCAATCCAGTTGAGAGCTGTTTTAGAGAGCTGATACTCGGCGTTCTCATCAAAGAAGGCGTTTTTACCGTTCTTAAAGAGCGACAGGTGTGTGTGCATCCCCGAGCCGTTGATGCCGCCGACCGGTTTGGGCATAAAGGTGGCGTGCAGGTTGTGTTTGACCGCGATGCGTTTAACGATCAGCTTAAAGGTGGCGATGCTGTCGGCTGTTGTGAGCGCATCTTCGTACTTAAAGTCAATTTCGTGCTGACCCGGCGCGACCTCGTGGTGCGCCGCTTCGATCTCAAACCCCATCTCGACGAGCGCATTGACCATATCGCGCCGCGCCTCTTCGCCGTTATCAACCGGCGCGAGGTCAAAGTAACCGGCCGCGTCGTGCGTCAGGGTCGTCGGGCGGCCTTCGTGGTCGCGCCAGAAGAGGAAAAACTCGGGTTCGGGACCGGCGTAAAGGTCATCGAAACCCATCTTTTTAAGCTTTTCAATCTGCCTTTTAAGGACCTGACGTGGGTCGCCGGGGAAGGGGCTGTCGTCGGGGCGGGCGATGTCGCAGATCAGCCGCGCGACGCGGCCCCGTTCGTTGCCCTCGACAATGGTGGGAAAGATCAAAAAGGTGTCGAAGTCGGGTTTTAAGAGCATGTCGGACTCTTCGATCCGGGTAAACCCTTCAATCGAGGAGCCGTCGAACATGATCTCGCCGTCTAGTGCTTTGTCGAACTGCGAGGTAGGCAGCTCGATATTTTTATTCATCCCCATGATGTCGGTAAACTGCAAACGCAAAAACTTGACGTTTTCTTGCTCGAGTATCTGCCTAATCTCAGACTGTGAATAAGCCATATAACCTCCTACCGGCCGAGCCGGATGTGCTCAATATGACGTACGTTTTGGGGTAATGTCAACTCAAAGCCCGAGTTGGTGACAAGAATTGGGAACACTCGAGCCAATTTTGCTTTACAAAGCTGTGAGTAACCCCAGCAACGCGGGTTCACTTTACAAGATAACACTATAGTAAGGTGCTTCAAAGACTAGATTCGACAAATGAACTATTTTTAGCAGCGTTTCCTAACACAAATGTCAAAAATGTGCAAGTTGTTAGCTAAAACCTGAGCAAAGTTACCAAAGCGTGTTGACACTTTACTGACCCCGACATAAACTTGGAACAGTTTGCAGAGGTGCTGCAATACTCGCCGCAACCAGAAAGGTCTCTATGTTCGAAACTCCAGCAGAAGCCCTGACTTTCACTGAAGAACAAAATGTCGCCTTTATTGACGTCCGTTTTACCGACGTACCGGGGCGGTGGCAGCACTTCAGCATTCCGGCGCACGCGCTAGACGAAGACGTGTTTGATGAAGGTTTAGGGTTCGACGGCTCGTCCATTCAGGGTTTTCAGGGGATCGAAGCCTCCGATATGCTCCTTTTGCTCGACCCCAGCAGCGCGTTTATAGACCCGTTTATGCAGCATAAAACGCTCGTGTTCGTGGCCGGGGTCAAAGACCCGGTAACCGGTGAACTCTACGGGAAAGACCCGCGTGGGGTGGCGATTCGCGCTGAAGCGTACCTTGAACAAACAGGGTTTGCCGACACCAGCTTTATGGGACCTGAAGCTGAATTTTTTGTCTTCGACGCGGTGTCGTTTAGCAGCGACCCCTTTAACTACGGTTACCGCGTGTTGGCAGACGAGGCGCATACCGACGGTGACACGTTAGGCGACGGTCACTGGATTCGGCCTAAATCGGGGTATTTTCCGGTGCCACCTTCGGATAAAACGCAGGATTTGCGCGCGGTGATGGTGCAGACGCTCGAGGCGCTCAATATCGAGATCGAACTGCACCACCACGAGGTCGCGACGGCGCAGCACGAGATTGATATCAAGTTCGACAAACTGACCCGCGTCGCCGACAAGCTCATGACCTACAAGTACGTCGTTAAAAATGTGGCGGCGCAGGCGGGTAAAACGGCGACCTTTATGCCGAAGCCCATTTTTGGGGATAACGGCTCGGGGATGCATACGCACCAGTCGCTCTGGCAGGGTGGCGAACCGCTTTTTTACGATCAAGACGGCTACGCCGGACTTTCTAAAATGGCGATGCACTACGTGGCCGGGCTTTTAACGCACGGCCCGGCGTTGTCTGCGCTTACGAACCCAACCGTTAACTCGTACCGTCGGCTCGTGCCCGGTTACGAAGCGCCGGTCAACCTGATCATCTCGGCGCGGAACCGTTCGGCCATCGTGCGCGTGCCGATGTACTCAGAGTCACCCAAAGCCAAACGCGTTGAATACCGTGCCCCCGACCCGAGCGCGAACCCCTACTTAGCCTTTGCCGCCATGCTGATGGCCGGTCTCGACGGGATCAAACGCGAACTGCAACCCCCGACCCCGGTGGACAAAAACCTCTACTCGCTCTCAGCCCGTGAAGCGCGGCGAATTCGTAAGTTGCCCAAGAGCCTCGACGAGGCGATTGAGGCCCTCGAGCGCGACCACGACTTTTTGCTCGAGGGGGGCGTCTTTACCGAAGACCTGTTAGAGAGTTACTTAGACCTTAAACGCGACGAGGCGGACATGGCCCGGTTGCGGCCCAGCCCTATCGAATACACCATGTACTACGACATCTAAGTACTGTGACATCCAAGTATCGTGACGTCTGAGTACTAAGGCATCTGGGTACGGTTTATGAGAACGCGCCTCGAGCCCATCACCCAAACCCAGCTGAGATGAGACGAGTTGCGCCGCTTGGCAGTCGCAGCGCGGCTTGTATAAGTTTCAATGGCACATCTAACCGGATTCAACCGCGTGCTCAGCCGGTAATGACCTCTGGACCTTCTAGGAAGGGCAGACCGCAGCTTAGCCTTAAACCAGATCACGTTTTGACGTTGTTGACAGTGTATCTCTCCCTACATATGATAGAAGCTGTACTACATGTGAAAATTTTAAGGAGGCAAGATGAAACTCGGAGTATTGCTAACCGCCGGACTCGTAAGCTTGGGGGTTGCGTCCGCCCAAGAACCGCTGACACTCGGGGTCAACTTAGAGCTCTCCGGGCGGCTCGTGTCCCTCGGAACGCCTGAACTCGAGGGGATGCGCGCCGCGCAAGCTGAAATGAGTGAAGTCTTGGGTCGCCCCGTCGAGCTTTCAGTGTGTGACAACGCCTCGACGCCTGAGGGGTCGGTGGCGTGCGCGAACCGTTTTATTGACGAGGGTGTCGTTGCCGTCTTGGGTACGGGCGGCTCGTCACAGGCGATTCCCGCCGCCGAAGTTTTGCAAAGAGCGGGCGTTATTATGATCACGCCGAGTTCGACAAACAACGCCACCACGCAAATTGGCGACTACATCTTCCGCGTCGCCTATAACGACGAGTTTCAGGGTGCGGTGGCCGCCGACTACCTTTACGGCGATGACGTCGGCGCACGCCGGGTGGCGGTTTTTCGGCAGCAAGACGACGACTACTCGTTCGGCTTAGCGGGCTTTTTCGACGACGCGTTTAAGGCCGCTGGCGGCGAAACGGTCATTGTGGATTACACCGCCGGTACGGTGGACTTCGCCGCGCAGATCAACGACATCCGTGCCTTTAACCCCGACGCGATCTACACCCCCGGCTTTTGCCCCGAACTCGCTTCGCTCGTGCCGCAGCTGTTGCAGCAGGGTTTTACCGCGCAGCTTAAGATGGGCGGTGACGGTACCGACGACGCGCAGTGCCCCGACGGTGGCGGCGCAGCGTTTAACAACTTCCGTTTTACGGCGTTTGCCGAACCCGCGCAGCTCTCGAGCGACCCCGAGGCGGCCAAACGTGCCGAAGCCTTCCGCACCTCGTTTGACAAGTCGCAACCCAACGGCACCTTTAACGGCTTTACCTTGGCGGGTGCCGACGCCTACAACGTGATTGTCGCTGCGATCAAAGCCGCCGGTACCGCTGAGACGGACGCGGTACGGGACTCGCTGGCAGCACTCGAGAACTACCCCGGCGTTAGCGGCCCGATCACCTTTGCCGGAACCGACGGCACACCCTCCAACCGCATCATGGGCTTTTTTGAGTACAAGGTACCCGGTGATGACGGCGCTGCCTACACCAAAGCGTCACTCGGCGGCCTGACCCGGCAGTTTGAGGGAGCGGGGGCCACCGGAAGCGGCGGCGGACAGTAAACCCGCAACCCTCCGCAACCCACTGAGTTGTGACCGCTGCTGTTTCGGTCGTAAGTCAGGTTCAGGGAGTGGGTCTTGGACCCACTCCCTGATTCTCTTTGACCTGCTTCAAGCTGGATGCAAGCCCTTTACCGGAGCCCGTAGCCGCTACTGTTACAAACGGTGCATTTTATGTCAAGTGCAGCCTGGCAACCCAGATTATTGATATATTTCACGTTAAGACTCCCTGAGTCTGCTTTAGCTCTTATCTCGAGGTGTTCTTTTGGTCCGTTCGCAAACGCTTAAACCCCGGAGACGTGTCAATCTCACCCCGTGGCTCGTCCTGCTCGTTATCGCCTTGCTTATCGGCGGACGCGTTGCGTATCTGCTAAGTACCGGCGGGTCTTATACCTCAGGCTTTTTCGTCGGGGCGCTCCTGAGTTCACTGCAGCTCGGCAGTCTCTACGCGCTTATTGCGCTCGGCTACACGCTCGTGTACGGCATCATCCGGTTGATTAACTTCGCACACGGCGAGATTTTTATGGTGGGCGCGTTTTCGTCTTATTTTTTATTCGCGCAAACGCCTTACGCGCTCCCGTGGGCGCTTTTTGTCGCAGCACTGGCCAGCGCCGGACTGATGTACGCGCTTAACCTCTGGCGCGGCAAGCTGACCGACCCGGTGGTCCTCGTAGGCGGGTTACTTTCCTTGGTCGGGTTTACCTACGCGCTCAGTACGGGGGCGCTCAACTGGGTAGTGGCGCTGCTCCTCAGTATGCTGATCACCGGCGTCGTTGGTATTTTGCTCGACCGTATCGCCTACCGCCCCCTCCGGGGTGCGCCGCGTATCTCGCTTTTAATTACCGCGATTGCGATGTCGTTTTTTTTGCAAAATGCTGGACTCCTCGTCTTTACGCGTAATCAGACGCCTTACCGCCCCGATACGGCGCTGCCGAGTGCGTTACAGTTCAACCTGCTTGGCAATAAGGTTACGTCTTGGACGCAGTTTTTACAGTTTTCGCTGGGTGAGAGCACTATTTACACCTCAGCGATGGTCATCTTAATTCCTGTAGTCACCCTCATCTTGGTCGTGGCGCTAACGCTGTTTGTCTCGCGGACGCGGCTCGGCAAAGCGATGCGGGCGACCGCACAAGACCCCGAAGTCGCGCAGATGATGGGCGTGAACGTCAACCGGGTGATTGCGACGACGTTTTTTCTGGGGTCTATCTTGGCAGCAGCGGCGGGAGTCCTGTGGGGGCTTAACTTCGGCAGCTTGACGCAACCCGCGGTGTTCGGCCTCTTGCCCGGTCTGAAAGCGTTTTCTGCCGCCGTGATCGGCGGTATCGGAAGCTTGCCCGGCGCAGTCATCGGCGGGCTGTTGCTCGGCTTTTTAGAGAACTTCGTCCCGGCGCTTTTTTCGGGTGTCACCGAATACAAAGACACCTTCGCGTTCTTTTTGCTCATTATCATCCTCTTGATCCGGCCGAGCGGGATCGTCGGCGAAGACCTTTCGGAGAAAGTATGAGCGCGGCGGCCCTGCCGAGTACGAAGAGGCTCCGCAATACCCTGCTGACGCTCCTCGGGTTAGGACTATTGGTGCTCGCGCTCTACTTCATTGACGGAAACGCCACGACGAAATTCAAACAGGCGTGTACGCTCTTTGCAGTTTGGGGCGTCGCGGCCATCAGCCTCAACCTCATCAACGGGACGACGGGCATTTTGTCGCTCGGTCAGCACGGCTTTATGCTCGTCGGCGGCTATACGACCGCGCTTTTGACGCTGCCTGAAATCCGGCGGCAACAGATATCTGAGAGTGCCCGCAGCCAGATGAACGACTTTACCCTGGGGCTGAGTCTTAGCAACGGGTTTGACGCGCTTGGATTACACGGCCTCACCACCCCGGAAACGCTCTGGGTACGGTTTGTGATCGCCCTCTTTTTAGGTGGGTTGGTCGCAGCCGTGTTCGGCCTTATCGTCGGAATTCCGAGTTTGCGGCTACGCGGCGACTATCTGGCGATCGTGACCTTTGGCTTTGGCGAGATCATCCGGCTGCTCGCTTCGACAAGTCTGTTCGGGCCGTTTACCAACGGGTCCTTAGGTTATACCGGCGTCCCGGCGCTCTTTGGCCGGAGCCTTTACTGGACGTTCGGCATCTTGGTGCTCACCGTTTTTGTGATGGTCAAGCTTAAATACTCGTCGTATGGGCGGGCGCTACAAGGGATTCGTGAAGACGAGATTGCAGCCGAAGCGATGGGCGTCAACTTGGCCTATCACAAAGTTCTGGCGTTTACGCTCTCGGCGTTTTTTGCCGGTATTGCGGGTGGCCTTTACGCGTCGTGGCTCTCCGGGGCGCGGCTCGACTACTTTTTGTTTACGCTGACCTTTTTCTTCTTGGTGGCGATTTCGGTCGGCGGTACGGGGTCGTATACCGGCGTGTTGATCGGGACGGCGCTCGTCGTCTTTGTCCGGCAGTACGGGGACCCGCTCGAGCAACCCTATCCCGTCAACGTGTGGTTCGGGGCGCTCGCGGTGCTCGTCATTCTCGCGGTGCTCGGTACGGTGATCTTGCGGAACGCTCGCCGCCTCCGTCCGCGTGTGCCACCCCTGCTCTACGGTCTGGGTGCACTCGGCGTGCTGGGGCTGGGGTTCGCCTTCGTCGCCCCCAACTTCGGTCTTCTAACCGGTGAGTTTCAAGCGTTCGGGATGCGGGCCATTTTACTCTCGGTGGTGCTGCTCGTGATTATGATCGCACGGCCCTCAGGGATTTTGGGCCGCGCCGAGTTCTCGTGGGCGTGGCTGTTCCGGGAACGGCGTGACCAACCTTCGGACGAAGAGCGGGCACAAGACGCGTGGCTCACGAACCCCGAGCTAAACCAAGACCGCACCGCCGCGCTGGGTGACCTCCGCAAAGGAGAAGAATAGTGGCGCTTTTGGAGCTTGAAGGCGTCAATAAATCGTTCGGCGGCCTGCAAGCAACGACCGATATGAGCCTCAGCTTAAACGAAGGCGAGATCGTCTCGATTATCGGGCCGAACGGGGCGGGCAAGTCCACCTTGTTTAACCTGATTACCGGCGTGTACACACCCGATTCCGGGAGCATCCGCTTTGAAGGGCGTTCAATCGTCGGCAAAAAACCCAACAAGATTGTTGACTTAGGCATCGCCCGGACGTTTCAGAACTTGCGGCTGTTTACCGACTTGTCAGTGCTCGAGAACGTCCTGATCGCGCAGCATCACAAGATGCGCTCGACCTGGCTCTCGGCGGTGGTGCGGACCCCCGGTTACCGGCGGCAAGAACGCGAGATGCACGAGCAGGCCATACAGAAACTCGCCTTTTTCGGCCCTCGCCTGATGAGCTTCCGGCTCCATCAACCCGTGTACGTCTTGTCGTACGCGAACCGCCGCCGCACTGAGATGGCGCGGGCGATGGCGACGGGCGCGAAACTTCTCTTGCTAGACGAGCCGAGCGCCGGAATGAACCCCAAAGAGACCGGCGAAATTACCCAGATTATCCGGCGAATGCGCGACGAAGGAGGCTACACCATCTTACTGGTCGAACACAAGATGAACTTGGTCGGTGAGATCAGCGACCGCGTGCTGGTTCTCGACTACGGCGAAAAAATCGCTGAAGGTTCCTACAAAGAGGTCGTCAATGACCCCCGTGTCGTCGAAGCGTACCTGGGCAAACGGGCCGCCGACGAGGGCGACACCGCCGACTTGACCGAAGACCTCCCGGACGGTGCCGCGTGAGCACCGTCACGGTTACAAACGTTTCAGAAACGGGGGAGACGCGTACCCCACTGTTAGAGCTGCGCGGGGTGAGCACCTACTACGGCCCCATCCGCGTCTTGCACGACGTTGATATGGTGATCTATCCCGGCGAGATGGTCTGCTTACTCGGCGGGAACGCGTCAGGCAAATCCACCACGCTTAAAACGATTTTAGGTATCGTCGGTGTTTCGGAAGGGGAGATGTACTTCGGCGGTCAGCGCGCAGATACGCTGACCATTGCCGAACGCATCGAGCGTGGGATGGCTGTCGTGCCGGAAAACCGCCGGATATTTCCGAAGATGACCGTGAGAGAAAACCTCGAGATGGGTTCGTACCTGCGTAACGACCGCAAAGCCATCCGCTCAGATATTGACTATGTGTTTACGCTCTTCCCGCGCCTCAGCGAACGCTTGTCGCAGCTCGGCGGCACCATGTCGGGCGGCGAGCAGCAGATGCTGGCGATGGGCCGCGCCCTGATGAGCCGCCCTAAACTCATCTTAATGGATGAGCCCTCGATGGGACTCGCGCCCTTATTTGTGGAAAAAATCTTCGAGATTATCAAGCGGGTCAACGAAGAGGGCATCAGCGTTTTTGTCGTTGAGCAAAACGCGAACATCGCGCTTTCGGTTGCTGACCGGGGGTATGTGCTGCAAACTGGTGAGGTGGTGCTGTCGGGGCCAGCGCAGGAGTTGCTGAATAATGAGGGGATGAAGAAGGCGTATTTGGGCGAGGTCTAGCGTGACGAAATTAGCACTGAGGATGCTTTTCATGGCTTAGTCGGACGCTGACGACATGGAGGGTATGAAATACTTTCAACGTAATCGAGTACCCATTTCGTATGCTTGTTTCTGGAGGGATTATGAAGCTTTGGTGGTTGCTATCAGGATTATATGTGGTGGGCTTGGCCCATGCTCAGAGCTCGGCGCAGGACATATTTGTGGGGATGCAGCCTTTAGAGGGAGTCAATTACGAAATTTACGACGCGGATGCTGTTTCAGATGACGGCTTCATACCAAGTAGCGCAGCGGCTGTCCAAGAAGTTGAACCTGAGGGTATAGGCTACCGTTTCTTCTACACACAAGGCTACCCGCCCGAGATTGCATATACTGACGTGTGCCCTTCAGGGTTTGAAACGGTCTGGTACACCATCGAGGTAAATCCATATACACCGGTTAATTTCGATTTTCAGGGCGAAGTCCACCCCATAGAGGGCGTTGATGGAGAAGACTTTGGGTTCAGCTACTACCCGGGCAGTGAGGCGCAAATGGACACGCCTTTATATGTTGGGAGTTGCCAATACTCAGATCGGCGCAACATGTCCTACCGCTCTAACAATCTGAACGCTCAACCTGCCATCGTTGACCTGTCGCGCGTCTTTGAACTGAGCTGCGACGTGTCGGTCGTTAATCTTGAAAAGCGTACTGTCATGGCTGAGCAAACTTTGGACAATCTTACCTTCTGTTATGGAGAACTCACTGCCGAGTGACCTCGAGGCAGGCGCAAATACAAACGCTGTAAGCTGTTTGGTGACGACGGGTTGGGGCCACCACGAAAGCAACCGTGAGGCTGCAAAAATATATGGGGCATTTGTCGGTGCAAATCTCCCGGAGGTCATTGCGTGGATTTCGGCTCGAGAACGGCTGGCGTAAGTCCGTAAAAATTGTGCAATATGAAGTCCCGTCAACAAATTATGTTTGATCTTTTGTACGTTATGACGTACGCTAGTTTATGTCTGTTTTAACAGCTACTGAAGCGAGGGCCAACCTCTACAAGCTCATCGAAAAAACGTTACAAAGTCATGAACCTGTTGTGATTGCGGGTAAAAAAGGTAACGCGGTGCTCCTGTCCGAAGAAGACTGGAACGCCGTTACTGAAACGCTTTATCTGCTCTCTGTACCCGGAATGCGCGAATCTATACGTGAAGGTATGGAAACCGATGTGTCTGAGCTTTCTGAAACGCTGGACTGGTGAGTTGGCGGCTGTTCTACACCAAACAGGCTCAAAAAGACGCAAAAAGATTGGCAGCAACTGGCCTCAAGCAAAAAGCCTCTGCACTTCTCAAAGTCATAGAGGAGAACCCGTTTCAAAACCCGCCGCCCTATGAGAAACTGCTCGGTGATTTGGCTGGGGCGACCTCGAGGCGTATCAATATTCAGCACCGATTGGTCTACCAAGTGCTCAAAAACGAACGTATCGTCAAAGTTTTACGGTTGTGGACGCATTACGAGTAACACTGAGCTACCAAACTCGTATGCTCTGAGCTGGTCGAGCGTTCTGCACCATCAGCTTTTGTGAGCGCGTTCTTCTTGCAAAAGCTCGGCAGCTGCTATGTGAAGCTCGGTAAGTGTGTGCGTGCTAAGGGTACGCTGCCACTTTTTTCTAGCCAATTCATGCTCGATGGCAATGCGCACAAACTCGCTGATAGTGGTGCGGTCTTCAGCGGATGCTTCCTTCAACTGCTCAAGCAGGTCGCCTGAGATATTTTTAACCTGTAGCTTCGCCATATACGAAGTTAGCACGGCTCTCCGTAAAGAAACAGCATTTACCGACTGACACTTATCTACGTGGGTCACGCATATCTCGAATCCCATCCCCTAACAAACTCCACCCCAATACCGTAAGCACAATCGCCAACCCTGGCACCAACACCGGATACGGGCTCAGCTGCAAAAATCCCTGCGCCTCGCGGAGCATATTGCCCCAACTCGGTGTGCGGGGCGGTGTCCCAAGTCCTAAAAATGAGAGCGCGGCTTCAGCGAGGACGGCGACAGCTAAACTTAAACTCGCCTGCACGATGATGGGGGAGAGGGCGTTCGGCAAGATGTGCCGCGTCAAGACGCGCCGCTGCGACGCGCCGAGTGCGCGCCCTGCCTCGACGAAATCGCGGTGTTTAAGTTCTAACACCGACGCCCGGAGGAGCCGCGCGAAAACCGGCGCGGTGGCAATGCCGATGGCGCTCATGGCCGTTAGGGTGCCAGGGGTATAGATTGCGGCGAGCAGCAGTGCGAGCAAGATAGGTGGAAACGCGTAAAGTACGTCAACGAGGCGCATCAAGAGATCGTCAACTAAGCCGCCGACAAACCCGGCAAGTGCTCCGACGAGGCAACCGAGTGTCAGGGCGATGCCGACCGCGACGAAGCCGACTTGGAGGGCACCCCTCGAGCCCACCAATACCCGGCTGAGCAGATCGCGTCCGAGCTGATCGGTACCGAACGGGTGCGCTGCACTCGGCCCGGAGAGCTGCGCCGTAAAATCCATCGCGTTGGGGTCTTGCGGTAGCCAAAAAAAGCTTAGCACTGCTGACACGATAACGAGCCCGACCAGCACCGCGCCGATGATGAGGTTCGCGGGTACTCGTTGATAAGTTATGCTGTCAGTCATAACGAATTCTCGGATCGAGCACGCCGTAGGCCAAATCTACCAAAAAGCTCAAAAGGACGATAATGCTGGCGTAGACCAAAACCTCGCCCTGAAGGAGCGGAAAATCTCTGGTTCCAATCGCCGTCAGCGCCAGACGCCCGAGCCCCGGCAGTGAAAAAACCTGTTCAATCACGATTGCGCCGACTAAAACTTGTGAAAAAGAGAGTCCTAAAACGGTTAAAAGCGTCACAAGCGCGTTTCTCAGACCGTGTTTGAGGACGACCGTGCGCCCCGGTAAACCTTTGGCTTTGGCGGTGCGAACATAGTCTTGGCTGAGGGTCTCGAGCATCGCCGAGCGCGTCATCCGGGTAATCACAGCGGCCTGACCAAGCCCGAGCGCGAGCGTCGGCAAGACCAGGCTGCGGAGCGTCCCCACCGGATTTTCTGCCCAAGGTACAAACCCGCCTGACGGGAGCCAACCAAGCCTGACGCTAAAAAATAAAATGAGCAACAGCCCAAGCCAAAACGACGGCACCGCCGCCCCGAGCTGCGCGGCGCTGACAAAGAGTGGGTCGAGCCAGCTGCCGCGCTTTAAGGCCGCCCAAATCCCGAGCGGTAACGCAATCACGCAGGCGACGAGCATCCCGGCGAGCGCGAGCGGTAACGACACCCAAAGGCGTTCAGCGATCAGCGCCCGAACCGGTGTGCGGTAATTGATCGACGCGCCGAAGTCGCCCCGTAAAACGCCGCCGAACCAGCCAAAAAAGCGGGTGACCGGCGGCTCATCCAAGCCGAGTTGTTGCCGCACCACGGCGAGTGCCTGAGGGCTGGGATTCAGCCCTAAAATAGCGGTGGCCGGGTCACCGGGGATGGCGAGCAGCGCACCAAAAACGAGCACCGCCGCTAAAAAGACGCTGAGGCAAGCCAGCAAAAAGCGGCGGAGAACGAAGGCCAGCATCAGTTCGTCGCTAGGTTACTGTGCCAGATACGCTTCGGTCAGGTCAATGGCAACAATCGGTTGGTCTTGCCAGTAACCGTAAAGGTCGTTACGTGCAGCAACTAGGTACGGCGGAGAAAAGACCCAGACGTTGACGGCGTCGTCGGCGATGATGCGCTCAATCTCTTTGTAAAGTGACATCTGCTCGGCTTCGTCGCTCGTTTTTTCGATCTGTGCGAGCAAATCCTGCACCCTTTTGCTGTTGTAGTGGTAGTAATAACCTGGATTGCCGTAGATGCCGATGTCGCGCGGCTCCGAGTGCCCGATGATCGTCATGTCATAGTCGCCCTGCGTAAAGATGCGGTCTAACCAAGTCGTCCACTCGACGTTGGTCAGGTTGACCTTGATCCCTACCTCGGAAAGTTGCTGCGCGATGACCTCGCCGGTGCGTTTTTCAAAGGGATAGGGGGGCAACTCAAAGTTGATCGTAAAGCCGTCTGGATAGCCTGCTTGAGCGAGTAGAGCTTTGGCCTTTTCGGGGTCGTACGGGTACGGGTTCAGGTCTTCGTAATAGGGCTCAATCGGGCTCGCGTGCGTGCCGATGACGGTGCCGTAACCGAACATCGCACCTTTGACGATGGTCTCTTTATCAACCGCGTGGGTGATGGCCTGGCGGACGAGCGGATTGTCGAGCGGTTTACGGGTGTTGTTTAAGGCCAAGGTAATTTCAGTGGTGGCCGAGCCTTCGGTGACTTTGATGTTGGGGTCGCCCTGAAGCTGAATGGCGTTTTCCGGGCTGAGCGCGACGCCGACCATATCAATGTCACCGGCTTGAAGCGCGGCGAGCTGCGCGTTGGTGTCTTCGATGATGCGGAAGGTCACGGCGTCCAGATACGCGGGTTTGCCGTAATAGTCGGGGTTTTTCTCGAGCCTAACTTCGCTCCCCCGTACCCACTGCGCAAATTTGAAGGGGCCGGTGCCGACGGGTTCACTCGCTTGGGTCTTCTCCGTACCCGCTTGATAGATAATCGAGTCCGGGCGGGCCAAGTTGTAAAGCAGGCTCGAGGTCGGCTTGCTCAGCGTCAGCACAACGGTATTGCCCTCAGCTTTGACATTCTTAATCGCTTCGTAATACTCGGGATGCGTATGCCCGGATTCGGGGTCGGCGGCGCGTTTGAGCGCAGCCACGACATCCGCCGGCGTCAGTGGGTCACCGTTATGAAAGGTTACACCGTCTTGCAACGTAAACGTCCAGGTCAGCCCGTCGGCTGAAGTCTCCCACTTTGATGCGAGTGCCGGAACGATGTTGCCGCTCCGGTCAATCCGGACGAGCCCCTCATAGACGTTGTGATACATCACGCGGGCAATCTCTTGCGACGTTGAAACCGTCGGGTCCCAACCGGGGGGTTCGGCGACGATTGAGACGGTGATACTGCCGCCGGGTTGTGGGGTGGGGTCTTGGGCTGAGCCGACGCCCCAGCCAACCAGTAAAAGTGTCGCTAAGATAAGCCTTTTCATCCTGTCCTCCTCAGATGTTGTTGCGCAGTTTGTCTTAAGGAAAGTGTAACGCGTTTGCCTACCGACCGGTACTTACCCGGTTAAGAAATAGACGGCAGCCGCCGCGTAAAGCTTAGCTGCCTTGATAATGTCCTCAGCCTCGACGTATTCATCTCGCTGATGCGGCACCTCACGCGTTCCCGGCCCGACCGTCACGATGGGGATACCGGCCCACGCTGCTAAAAAAGTCCCGTCGGTCGCACCCGGCACCCCGCCGTAACGCGGTTGTGCGTCTAAGACTTTTGGATAACTGCGTTCCAACGCCCGAACAAGCGGATCATCCGGCGGGGTTTGGGTCCACGGCCTGTCTTCTAACAATGTGAGGGAGATTTCCGCCTTACCTCGAGCCTCTTCCGCTAAGCTTTGCAACGTTTCCCAAAGCTGCTGATGGTCCTGCCCCGGAACGGTGCGAACGTCGAGCGCAGCGTAAGCGGTTTCGGGCATGACATTGAGCTGCGCTTCGCCCTGTGCGGGTGCTCGAATGATAGTCGGCGTCAACCACGGCAGCCCTAAGTATTGATGCGTTCCCAAACGTATCTGTTCGGAGGCTTCCAGTTCACGCACACGGGCTAAGAAGTCTAACAGCGGTGGAATCGGATTGATACCGGCGTAGGGCATCGCGCCGTGTGACATCTTGCCGGTACTGAGAGCTTCAACGCGGAGCGCACCTTTTTGACAGAGGCAGAGCTCGAGTTCCTCCGGTTCACAGATAATTGCGCCGTCTACCGCGTCGGCCCAACCCTGGCGGATAAAATGTTTGACACCCTGCATCATGCCCTCTTCGTCGGCAACGATCCCCAGTCGGATTCGCCCCGGCAGGTCGGGGTAGCTACGTTTGACGGCCTCGGCTGCGACGATGGCGGCAACGACGCCCGCTTTCATATCGCACGCGCCGCGCCCGTAGATGCGTCCGCTCACGAGTTCAGCCGCAAAAGGCGGGTAGCGCCAGCGTTCCGCGTCGCCTTCGGTTACCACGTCGGTGTGACCCTCGAGCATCAGTGTCTTATGCTTGGCCTCGTCAAACCCCGATCCGCTCCAATCGGCGATCACGTTGGGCCTGCCGGGTGCCGCCTCTTCGACTGTGACCGTGAACCCACCTTCACGTAACGTCTCGGCGACAAAGTTCGCGGCCTCGGTTTCATCACTGCCGGTGCTCGGTTCAAAGACGCTGCGAATCTGCACGAGCTTCCGGGTCAGCTTTACGGCGCGTTCGCCGTCTACGGCAGCGGCGGCGAGCGCAGCCCACTCTTCCAGCGTCATAAGGGCGGCGTAAAACGCCCGTCCTGCGCCGTCCAACCGCCGTCCACGACGAGCAGCGTCCCGGTGACATATGAGGCGGCGTCACTTGCTAAAAAGATGGTGGCCCCGACCATCTCGCTCGGCGACGCCCAGCGTCCGAGTGCGCCCTTTTCGGCGTAAGCTCGGTACCATTCAGGATTAGCTTTGATCGGTTCGGTCAGCGGCGTCTCGACGACGCCCGGCGCGACCGCGTTCGCCCGCACGCCCTGCGGCCCCAGCTCGGCAGCCAAAGTTTTGACGAGTTGAAGCGTCCCGGCTTTGGTCGCGGCGTAAACCCCTTGCCCCGGTTCGACGACCTGCGAGCGAATCGAAGAAAACAGCACGATGCTCCCGCGTCCTTGCGCGGCCATTCGCCGTCCGGCAACCTGAAGTGCCAAAAAACTGCCTTTGAGGTTGAGCGTCACCACCCGTTCAAACTCGGCTTCGGTGTAGTCCAGCAGCGGTTTACGGACGTTGATTGACGGGGTTGAGACCAAAATCTCGAGCGTACCGAGTTCATTTATGACCCGCTCCAAGTCCTTCGCATCGGTGATGTCGAGCTTTGCGGCTCGAGCCTCCCCTCCAATCTCTCGAGAGACGCGTTCAGCCGCCTCCAAATTGACATCGGCGCAGGTCACCGCCGCACCGAACGCGGCCAATCCTTGCGCGACGGCCTCGCCGATACCCGAACCCGCGCCGATCACGAGCGCCTGTTTGCCGGTGAGGTCAAAGAGCTTAGCGTAGTCGGTCATCCCCGGTTGTATCAGGTGGGTTCACCGTTGCGCAAGTTTTTCGGTCGGGTCTAGGTCATCTAAGTCGGTTTGGGTCACGCTGCAGAGCCACGGTGGTGTGCGACACTCCGTTAGAGGAGGTCATCATGCCAGGGATATGGAAGGTCTTTGCGCCGCTCGGACTCGCGCTGATTGGGTTCGGCGTGAGCGTCACCGCGCACGCAGCCGAGTTACGGGTAGCGAAGGCACCGTTTTGGACGTGGTTTTGGCGGGGTACGGTGGGGCTTGTGATCTTAAACAGCGGGGTCGCATTTTTTGGCGAAGCGGTCAAACGCCAGGTGCTTGACGAATTAGGGCGTACCGGCGGCAAATAACAAGGGCAAATAAAACAGCGCAGGCGGTTTGCCTGCGCTGACCCAAACCCAAATTTAGCGGTGGTGCTTGCCTAAAGTGCGCATCGTCGGGATGCTCTCGAGCAGGTCCTCGAGCGTGGCGCTGCTGCCGTCGGGGAAACGCACCGTTACGTCGTCGCCGGGAACGCCGTTACCGTTGGCGTCCGAAAGTTTACCCGAGAAGGTCACCGTCCGAGAATCGTCTCCGTTGACGACCAAAGAACCGCGCAGGTCGGGTTCGTCCGTACCCGAGAAGGTCAGATTGAGCGCAACGCTTTGCGTGTCGCCTTCAAAGCCGCTCAAGCTCAGAAATAAAGAGCCGTCTTCCGGGACGAAGTTCTCAGCGACGCAGCCCTGCCGGGTTAATTCACCGTTCACCGCAACGTTCCACTCGAGCGTCAGCGGGCTACCTGTCAAACTCACCTTGCCCTGTGTCGTCACCGAGTCGCCCGCGTCTGATTCGCGGACCTTGTAGCCGACGTTCTCGAGTTGTAACAAGCTGCCCGTGCCGTTAACGGTTACCGAGGTAGGCTCGAGCGTCGCGTTACCGCAGCCCGTGTAGTAGGTCGTTTCGACGTTCACATCAGCGGTATTCTGACCGTCCGCCGTCAGCGACATATTGAGACCGGTCGGTACTTCGATAGACTCACCGTAAGCGTCGGCTTGAATGGTCGGGCTCAGCGCGTCCCAGTTAAAAGCGGCAGTTGCCGACTTGTTATTTCCGTAAGGCCAGGTCAAGCTGAGGTCGTCCGAGTCGCCGGTGCGTACCCACGCACTCCCGTTTTCTGACTCTGTATAGGTATAGTCGCCACGCGGCAGGTCGTTTTTGGCGAGTGCCCCGAGCAGCCGATTGGCCCCTTTTGCGCGGTGCTGCGCCGCGCTCACACCGTAGCCAAAAAACGGATTGGTCATCACACTGTCTTGCGGAAATCCTTGCAGCGCAATCACCCCTTCGTCTTGAGCGGCGCGGTCGAGAACTGCGAGCAGCTGGTCGGACAAGTTTTGCGCCGTCTGCGTGACGTCTTGCTGGTTAAGCGGGCCGCTGGCGGCGGGGGGCGCAGTGAGGGGTTGGGCGCAGGCGCTGAGTAGGGCGGCGGTGAGCGCGGCGAGAGCGAGGCGGGTAAGGTGTCTCATCGTTCCTCCTATAATTCGTACAGCTGTCCCGGCCTGGTCCGGGCTCTAATTGGGTGAGTCAAGCGTAACAAACGCAGTTAACTATAGGGGATGCTGAGGAACAATGGGTTAGAGTTACGTTATTGATGAAGGATTGCTAAATCTTTTGTGGTTTGTGTGAGTGCTTCCGCATTTTTCCCTATAAAAATCGGCCTGAACCGCGGGTGCGGGGCTCTGAGCTTGTAAACTCGAGCCTATGCCCTCAGACGGTCTCGTTCTCCTCATCCTCTTTTTCGCTGCCCTCGTTCGTTCAACAGTCGGTTTTGGTGACGCGCTCTTGTCGGTGCCGCTGCTGACGCTGCTCATCGGACTGGATAACGCTGCGCCGCTCGTGGGTCTGATTTCGGTCTCAACGGCGCTGCTGATGTCGGGGTTGTCGTGGCGCAAAATGGACGTGCGGAGCGTGTTGCCGCTCCTCGCCGCGGCCGTCGTCGGGATTCCTGTCGGGGTATTTTTCTTGCGGAACGTCGGGGGCGCGTGGCTCATTCATGTGCTGGGCGTGTTTCTTGCGCTCTTCGGCGTCTACCGGTTGCTGCGTCCCAACGTCCCTGGTATCGCGCATCCGGCGCTCGCGCCCGTGTTGGGCTTTGTAGCCGGGATGTTCGGCGGCGCGTTTAATATCAGCGGGCCGTTTGCCGTTTTGTACGGCAGCCTGCGGCGCTGGCCGCCCGAGGTTTTTCGGGCGAGTTTGCAGGGTTATTTCATCGTTACCAGCCTGACGATCGCCGCGTCCCAGGGAATCGCCGGACTCTGGACGACGCGTACCTGGACGCTTTACGCGTTTGCGCTGCCGCTGACGTTTACGGCGATCTTTATCGGCAACGTGCTGGCGCGGCGGGTGCCGAGTGAGAGGCTCGAGCGATTTATCAGCGTTGCCGTGGTCGTTTTAGGCGTTACCCTCGTTATCTAGCTGCCACTCTTTAGCCAACACTGCAAAGACCACATCGTCAGCCCACTCGCCCTTAAACCATAAGTCTTCCTTATGGTGCGCTTCCTGCCGCATCCCGACACGTCTCATGAGCTTAATCGAAGGTAGATTACGCGGGTCGGTGATGCCCCAGATGCGGTGTAAGCCTATAACGGTAAACGCATGACTAAAAAGTGCGCTAACCGCTTCAGTCGCCAACCCTTGCCCCTGAGATGTTGGGGAAAAGGTATAACCGATTTCGGCTTGTTGGCCCGCTTCGTCCAGCTTGAAGTAGAGGTCACCGATCAGCTCATCACTACCTTTTAGCGCAACGCCGAACTGAAACCAGCCTCCTGCTGTAAACGGCTCGGTCACTTTACAGCTGCTGATAAGCTCACGCGACTCTTCAGCGGTGTAGTTTTCCCAAAGCTGCATCCAAGCGACTTCCGGCAGGTTGCGGTAGGCGACGAGCGTTTCTAGGTCAGCGTTACGCAAGCGGCGGATTTTGAGTCGTTCTGTTTCAATACCTTGAAAGGTGGTGCGCGTTTGCCCAGCGCTGTAGTCGGATTTCAGCAGACTCATCTGAATAGCACTGTGATACTCGCTTTTCCAGAGCAGCGCGTCTCTCGAGACCCCCTCCTGCACAAAACCGAGCTTTTTGTAAACGTGCCGCGCCCGTGGGTTAAAGTCAAAAACTTCTAGACTTATGCGGTGCAGGTTTAGCGTGTCGAACGCGTGTGCCAAAATAAGCCGCGCCGCCTCAGTGCCGTAACCTTTGCCCCGGTTTTCCGTGCCGCTAATCGCAATCCGAAAGTTTGCCGACTTATTCGTCCAGTCAATCTCGTTTAAGACCACTTCACCCCGGTAACGCGGGTCGTCCGGCAGGGTGATGGCATAGTCCAAACGGTCGTCGGCATTGGTCATACGCGCACAAAACGCCTGGACTTGCTCTAAGGTAAAGGTTTGCTGGGTGCCGGTCAGTCTCATGGATTCTTCGTCGCTGAGGCCCGCGAACATCGCGTCGGCGTCGCTTTCGGTGATAGGCCGCAGGGTGATGATGCCGCTTTTTAGGATGGGCTTGTTGAGCACAATATTCCTCTTTTTCTTTTAAGAGAGACTCGAGCGCCTTATCAGCTTCGCTTAGTCGTTTCGGTCGTCGCTCTGCCCGTGTATAGCTTAACAGCTTAGAAACGAGATCAGCTCGACTCTTACGTTTCTGGCTTAGCCTTATGGTAATTGAGTTGTGTCCCTACCCGCTTAAAGCCGAGTCTCTGATAAAGCTGCTCAGCACCCGCAGCGGCGGAAAGCCAGCACAGCTCAAACCCGGCGGTGAAGTGATCGGTGAGCAGCCGCTGGCAGAGCGTAAAAGCCAGCCCCTGCCCTTGTAGGTTGGGCGAGGTCCACACCCCGGCTAATTCACCGACCTTACCGCCTACCTGAATCATCGCACCAGAGACGAAAGTACGGTTTTGCTCAAGTCCTGCTGCCATTACCACGCCGCTTTTGAGCCCACCGATAAGTTGAGGCAGCCAAGCGAGTGCGCCCTCGTCGTCCGCGCCGCCTACACCGCCATACGCGACGTTTTGCCGTTCGAGAAACTCCCGTAACCGTTCTGGCTCGTCAGCTTGTAAACCTCGGTAGGTTCCGTGAGTCTCGGGAGGTGGTCCAGCTAACGCGTCTTGCGTTAAGGTCATGACGGGCGCGGCACTGTCCTGCTCGAAGCCTGCAGCTTCTAACGCAGCTGCTAGCGAAGGGTGAAGCTCATGAATATATTCTAGGCGTACGCTACGGCCCCGCTCAGCGAAGACGTCAGTAAGTGCATAAACTGCAGTTGACCAATCCGAAACGTCGGTGTAGGGCGTAGCAAAGCTCAGAGTTGGGTTTTTAGACGCTGAAATAAACGCTTCGAACGGGCCAACTTTAAGCTTCTCGCGGCCCTGAGCACCGACGAGTCTCAGGCTCGTCTCGAGTTTTATAAGTTCTTGAAAGTTATCCAAAATATCCTCAGGCGGCTTTCTCGAGTAGCACACTAGCCCCAGGTACGTCTATAGTCTTGTAAATCGGTCTCGAGCTCAGTGACAATACCGCCCTTTTCAAATGAGGCAAAAGGTTCTATACCCTGAACTGCCAGCTCGAGTATGTCGTCTATGACCATCTGCAAGTAGGTAGGAACGTGCTCGAGCACTTCCTGCATGGACACGCCGTAAGCTTGGCAGAAGGCGCTGAGCCTAGCTGTGCGTACGCTTTTAGAGACCTCACCTGACGTGTCTTTGAGGCGGTTGTGAAGAGGGACGGCCTCGAGTGCCAATTCTGCCACATCATCGAGCGGATGACCGTAGCGCGCTGAATCCCAGTCAATCACGCCCGAAAGCCGCCCACCTTGCTGCAAACAGTTCCACGGCCCCAAGTCACCGTGACAGATGAGCATTTCCGGCGTAGGTTCAGTTGGCCCCCAGAGGAAGGTGCCTCGTATCCGAAACCCACGCACGGCGTCATGATAGGTTTGCAGCCACGCGCCCAGCTCGGTCACCCACACCTCAGTAAGGACAGCAGCGGGCCAAGGGCGAAAGACGGCTTCACCGGGGAGAAAGCTCAGGTACTCGTACCTTTCGTCACTGCCCTGCAACCGCGGCGTAAGCGGAACCTCGAGCCGCCCCAAATACCCCAACAGTTCATGTACTGCCGGACTCGCCGCGCTCAACTGCCGCCTGACTACCTCACCGCGCTGCGAGGCCGTGTTGACGTTGCCCCCTGCCAGGGGTGTCTAGTCATCTTTCATCCTTCAGCACTAAAGCGTAAACCGCTCAACTAACGCCTCATATTCCGCGACGCGCCCCTCGGCAATCTCCAAACTTTTACGCCAAAACTCTACACGCTCAATGTCAATCCCAAACTCGGCGGCGAGCGGCGCGGCGTCGTTCATCCCGGTTTTAGACAAAAGCTCGTCGTACCGCTCGTACCAGCCCTCCGGCTCTGCCTGATACTGTGCGTAGAGCCCCAAACCGAACAGATAGCCAAAGGTGTAAGGGAAGTTGTAAAAACTCCGCCCGGTGCTGTAGTAGTGACCTTTTTGTGCCCACATCAGCGGGTGGCGGGCGTCTGCGGCCAAGGCGTCACCGTAAGTTTGAGCTTGCGCGTCTAGCATCAGGGCGTTCAGTTCGTCCACCGACAACTCGCGTTCGCGCCGACGTTCAAAGACCGCCGACTCGAAGCGGAAGCGTGAGTCAATATCTACGACCAGCTGTGTGCTGCCGAGCAGGTCTTGCTCCAAAATGGCCAGTTTTTCAGCCTCGTCCGCGCGGTTTAAGAGCGCGTTGGTGACAACCGTCTCACAAAAGATGCTGGCAGTTTCGGCCAAGGTCATCGGGGTGTCGTTTTGCAGCGGCGTGCGTCCGGCGTCGAAGATGCAGAGATTGTGATAGGCGTGTCCGAGTTCATGCGCGGCGGTAAACACGCTGTCCAAATCGCCGCCGAAGTTGTGCATAATCCGTGACTCCCTGACGCCCCGGACGCTCATACAGAACGCGCCGCTGCGTTTACCTTTACGCGGTGGGACGTCGTGCCAGTTTTCGTCAAAGGTCTTTTGCGCGAACGCCGCGAGTTTAGGTGAATAGCTGCTGAACGCCTCGGTCACGAAGTCGGTCGTTTCCGGCCAAGAGAACATACGGGGTGTTCCAGCCGTGACCGGGGCCAGCAAGTCGTACCAAGCCAGCGTGTCTTTACCTAAAAACTTAGCTTTGGCCTTGAGGTAGCGCCGAAAAACGGGGAACCGTTCGCGGCACGCTTCTTGCATCGCCCCCAAACTCTTCCGGGTGATGTGGCTGCTAAACAACGCTTCATCGAGCGCCGTCGCCCAGCCGCGCCGCTCGGTTGTCTCGTTGACTTGCGCCTTGATACTGTTCATGGCGGCAGCGTAAGCGACGACGTTTTGGTTGAGGAGCTCGAGTTCCGCTTCAAACGCCGCCTTACGCAGGTCGGGGTCGGCGTCACCTTGCAAGTTGCGGAGTTCGGTCAGCGGATATTCGGTCTCTTCGCGCCCCGGCAGCGTTTTGCGAATCGTCGTGCGGCTGCTCAGGTCGCCGTGCAGTTTGGCCCACGCCTGCCCGCTGCTGGGCCTCAGCGCCGCGAGGAGTTCTTCGGCCGCTTCGCCCATCAGGTGCGCGGCCTCTTCGCGGCTGCGGCGAACCAGATAGCTGTGCGCCTTAGCGACATCGGACGCTTCGATCAGTGCGTCGGCGTCGAGTGACCCCAGCCACGCCGTCAGCCGAACCGCCAAAAAGCTCAGCTTGCTGCCCAGGGGTGCCAGCGACGAGGCTTCAGCTTGCGCCCGGTCGTTAAACGCGTCGGTCGAGGTAAAGCCTGCGAGGTACGGGCCTACGGTGCCGAAACGGGTGTAGAGGTCGTTAAACCGCCCAATCAAGTCGTCAAACAAAGCGGTGGTTTCGGGAGTGACGGAGATACCCTCTTGAGCGCCGACTTTATGGTCGTCCATAAATGCAGTGAGGGACTCGAGCCCGTGTTTAAGCTCAGCCTTAGCCTCGTTAAACTCGGGTGAATCTAAACCCGGAAAGATTGAGGTGAGTTGCCAGTGGGGGAGTGGGACAGTTTGACTCATGCCTCAACCTTAGCACTGAGACTCAGAAGAGTTTACGGATTTCTTCGTCAGGTTTGCGCTGCCCAACGCGCACATCTAGCATTTTGCGGCGGAGTGGGTTGAAATAGTACGAGAGCTGCACAAGGGTACCGAAACGGTCATTTATTTCAAAACCGCTAATGACGAAGCCTGCTTTGAGTTTGGGAATGATAACGGCGTTGTTCGTCAAATTGTGGCGGCTGGTAACAATTTGAAACCCCGCGTGTTTGAGGTGTCCTAAAACGAACGGTAAAAGCGCCGTATAGAGCCCGCGTCCCCGGTGTTCTTGTAAGATGCCTGTCCTCGACATTTCAAAGACTTCTGCTAAGGTTTGTTGCCCTAAGTGCCAACCGACGAACGTTTCACCCTGAAAGATGCCGAAACCGAGCCGGTAGCGTCCCGCTAATCTTTCTCCCAAAGTGTCGAGCGCGTTTTGTTCGGTTTCCGAAAGTGCGTAGAGGGAGTCGAGGTGTCCGTTTTGGGCAAAAATATCTGTTTGATGTTTCTTGATGTAGGGAAGAAGCTCGTCTCGAGACATCACTTCGTACCTATAACCGGGGATAAGTTCTGGCATAAACTCAGCTTAAAGCTTTAAGCTTTACCCGCCAAAATCTTTTCGTAAACGTTCAAATAGTCTCTGACCATCCGCTCCCGGCTAAAATGCGCTTCGGCGTACGCGTGTACCTGGACCCTAGACACCTCACCCAACCTTTCAACTGCTCTAACGGCCTCGTCTACATTTTGCACGTTAAACCCATTGATACCGTCCCGGACAATCTCCGGCACCGACCCGCGCGGCGTGGCGATGACCGGTGTCCCGCACGCCAGCGCCTCGACCATGCTGAGGCCGAACGGTTCGTCGAAACCGACGAGGTGCAAAAGCGCCGCCGCGCCGCCTAAAAGCCTGTCGCGCTCCGCAGGCCCGACCGATCCGACGTAGCGAATCTGTTCGTTCAGGTGAGGTTTGATGTCGCGTTCAAAGTAACCCTCGTCTTGAATGATGCCTGCGAGGATGAGCCGCTTGCCGGTTCTTTGAGCAACGCTAACGGCCTCGGCTGCGCCTTTGTCAGGGTGGATACGTCCGAAAAAGAGCAGATAGTCGTCTGGCGGTCTGTCTGAAACCGCCCGAAAGGTAAACTCACTCAGGTCAATCCCGTGATGGATGGTTGCTGCGTAATGCAGTTCCGGGTGGCGGTCGGCGTCGCTGATGGCGACGTAGTGCGTGCTGGCGTCATAGCGTTTATAGACCGGCAAGATGCTCTCGGACGAGAAGCCGTGAATGGTCGTAACCACAGGTGTCGAGACGAGGCCACTATAGGTGAGCGGCAAAAAGTCGTAGTGGTTATGAATGAGGTCGAATTGACCGGCTTGTTCAAACACATTGGCGAGGTGCAGGCTTTCCCACACCTTGACGTCGAGCGTTTTGTCCTCTTCGTAGGGGCGCGGCACCACTGCTGAAAGCGTTGCGGCAGTTTTTGAGTCGGCAGTAGCAAAAAGTGTCACCTCTACGCCTGCGGCGACCAAGCCTTCAGTCAGCAGCGAAACGACGCGCTCCCAGGGGCCGTAATGCCGGGGCGGAACGCGCCACGCGATAGGTGCGAGCATCGCGAGTTTCATCCGGTTACTCTACCTGAGTGCCCGATTTTTCGCGCGAGACGCTGGCCGTAGCGTACACCTGTACACCACCTGTAGTTCACGCCCATGCGCGTACCTGCTCTTTGGTACAGACTTGGTACATGGCTCTCCAAGTGATCGGTGCAGGTTTCGGTAGAACGGGTACGGCGTCGTTGAAGGCAGGGCTCGAGACCCTCGGCTTTAGCACGTGCTACCACATGTTTGAATTTATGGATCACCCCGAACACGCGCACTACTGGGACGCGGCACTGAGGGGCAAACCGGTCGCGTGGGACGAGCTGTTTGAAGGCTATCAGGCAACCGTAGACTGGCCCGGCTGCACCTTTTACCAAGAGCTGATGGCGCAGTACCCGGACGCCAAGGTGCTCTTGAGCGTCCGTGACCCCGAGCGGTGGTACAAGAGCGCGAGCGAAACGATCTTTAGTGCGTCGCGCGGCGGGCCGCGTCAGCTCTGGCAACTCCTTACGACGCCCCGGATGTGGCGCTCGATCTGGGTGGTTATCCGGCTGATCCCCCGGCGGACCTTTGGCGGTAAAGAACACGACAAAGCGCACGCGATTGCGGTGTTTGAACAGCATATCGAAGAGGTCAAACGCACCGTACCGCCTGAAAAGTTGCTCGTTTACGAGGTTAAAGAGGGTTGGGAACCGCTCTGCCGCTTTTTAGAGGTGCCGGTGCCGGACGAGCCGTTTCCACATGTCAACGATACGGGAACGTTTCAGAAGACGATGAACGAGCGGTTTCGGCGGGGTACGGCCAAGGCAAATTAGGCGTAGTTTAGAGCTGTTTCGGGTTTGTGCGTAGCTGTCTGAGGTCATGCTAGAGAAGGGCTGTGGCCCGAGCCCGACTCGGGCGACGCCTTACACCGACCCATTCGGATTTTCTAACGATACGAGCAAGATTTAAGACGTGACATCTGTCATTCGCCAAAGCTGACACCCTGCACTAATTTTCAGCGTTCAGAGAGTCCATAGTAAGCCTCAGGAGGTTGGCTATGGTCATTTCAAGGGCACTCGGGGCTAAAGTAGAACCCACACGAACACAGAATTCGGCAGCGGCAATGCTCGAGCACGTTTCCAAACGTTACGGGAACATTGCAGCCCTGTCGGACGTGTCTCTAACGCTCCGTCCCGGTGAGGTGTTGGCGCTTCTGGGGCCGAACGGCGCGGGCAAGACGACGGCGCTCAGCTTGTTATTGGGGCTGCTGCGCCCGGACAGCGGGACGGTTCGGCTTTTCGGCAGACCGCCGCACGAGGCGGCGAGCCGGGAGCGCGTCGGGGTGATGTTGCAACTCTCCGGCGTGCCCGAAACGCTGAGCGTAGCAGAGCATCTGGAGCTGTTTGCGGCGTATTATCCTCACCCTTTACCGCGCGGTGAAGTGTTGGAACGTACCGGCTTGGTGGGGCTCGAGCGCCGCTTGTACGGCAAACTCTCAGGGGGGCAGAAGGGGCGGCTGCATCTGGCGCTGGCGCTAATTGGCAACCCGGACCTGCTTTTTTTAGACGAACCGACGACCGGGCTCGATGTGGGCTCGAGGCGTGCCTTATGGCAGAGTGTACGCGAGGTTGCCGCGCAGGGTAAAACGGTCTTGTTGACGACGCACAACTTAGAGGAAGCCGACGCGTTAGCCGACCGCATCGTGGTCTTAAACGGGGGCCGCATCGTCGCCGAAGGGACTCCCGCCGCCATCAAACAGCAGGTCGCGGGGCAAAGGGTTCGTTGTCAAACCGTCATTCCTTTGGAGAGGGTTCGGTCTTTGCCGGAGGTGCAGAGGGTTAGTCAAAACGGCGCGGTCACTGAGTTGTGGGCGAGCAAGCCGGAACCGGTGGTGCGCTTTTTGTTGGGGCACGACGCGGCGCTTTCTGGTCTCGAGGTTTCCGGGGTAGGGCTCGAGGAGGCGTTTTTGGCGTTGACACAAAAGGCAAATCAAGAGGAGGTGAAGGCGTGACCCGTGCGGCGCGGGTGTACTGGCTCGAGGCCAAAACCGAGATTATCAAGGCGTGGCGACTCCCGATTTATTCGGTCTTTACGCTGGCTTTCCCGCTGATGTTTTACCTGATTTTCGGTCTGACTTACGGGGGCGAGTCGGCGGGGCCGGTCACTATCGCCGCCTACATGCTCGCCACTTACGGCGCTTTCGGGGTGATCGGCGCGTCTATGTTCGGCTTCGGTGTGGGACTGGCGTCTGAACGGGGGCAGGGTTGGTTGCGCCTCAAACGCGCCTCACCGATGCCGCCGAGTGCGTACTTTACCGCCAAAATCGTGATGGCGCTCGTGTTCAGCTTGCTCGTAGTGTTGGGGCTATTCGTGCTCGGCTTTTTTCTGTTCGGCGTGCGGTTGCCCCTAGCTACCTGGGCGTCGCTCCTTGGCACGTTGCTTTTGGGTGCGCTCCCATTTTGTGCGCTGGGCATGGCGCTCGGTTACCTGGTGGGGCCGAACTCGGCGGCGGCGGTGGTGAACCTCGTCTACCTGCCGCTGGCGTTTGCTTCAGGGCTCTGGATTCCCTTAGAGCAGCTGCCTACGTTTATGCAGCGCCTTGCACCTTTTTTACCGCCGTATCACTACGTGCAACTCGCCCTCGGAACGATGGGCGCAGGGCAAGGCGGCGCGGCGTGGGTTCACGTCCTCGTTTTGCTCGGGTTTACGGCGCTCTTTCTCGGCGTAGCGCGGTGGGCGTACCGGCGTGATGAAGGGAAGACGTATGGCTAGAGGCAGGTGCGGTTGACCTCAATGAGTTGGAAGGTCATAAGAAGTAAGAATGTAGCACAAAGGATTTTGAAGTCCGTTTGGTATATAAACACGCTTTACTGGAGGTAAAACCATGAAATCCCCGACCGAAAGAAATATCGAAGCACGCACCGGTACCTTTATGGGCTATCTTCGCAGTAGTTTGGTCGCAGCAGTGATCGCTCTTGTAATCTATCTAGTCATTTACGCCCTGACGACCGGCGGGCTCGATCTTGTAACCGGGCTCATTATCGCCGGAATTACCTTTGTGGTGACCTTGGTGATCAGCATGATTGTCGGTGCGGTGATGCGGCAGCGGGGGCGCTGAGGGATAAGCCAGGGGCGTGTCGTTTAGGGCTCGAGCCGGTCCAGCTACTTTGCTACTGCTTCCGTCTCAGCCCTACAGTTCGTAATGCGGGGTAGACAACCCTGCTAAGTCGTCCGCGAGGCTGCCCGTGTTCCGGCGAGCGCCGAACCCGCGAAGATAACGACCAAGACAGCGACGATCCAAGCGTTCCAGGTTGCCGGGACAGTACGGTAGTTGAGCACCCACGGCGCGATAAAGAGCCCTGCACCCAGCAAGATGTTGCTCCACTCCGCCAGCGCGGTAGCGGGCATCGCCAGCGCCCAGATTGCAACTAACACGATGAGCGCACCGACCCACCAGGCGTCACGGTTGTAAATACCGGTACTCCGCAGTATCCAGGGAGAAATGAACAGCCAAGCCCCTAAAATAAGGTTTGCCCAGTCCTGCCAGCGTGCCCCGCGCACTGGAACCACCGTTGTTCTTGTGTTGTTGGTCATCGTTAAATCCTTTCCTTTTGAGGAACGACATCTCGTTTCAGCCTCATCGTCAGAGCTTAAATTTAAGAACCTGAACAGTGACCTTTGTCAAAGCCCGAGTCATATCCGAATTGTTTTATGACAACGATATTGAGCAGTTCTAATCCCCCCTCGGATCGTCTCGAGCTTATCCCTATCAGGTGCGCCTCTAAGAGCTTGTCGCAAGCTGGCTCGAGCACCTTTTGACGGCCCCCGCAAGACCTAAGCCGTAGTGTGCTTCAAAGTGGTTATGGTTTATGTAGTTTTTGCTTCAGTGAGCAGATCGTTTAGCTTGCTGAGATTTTTACGCAACGTGTCGTCAGCGTTTGTTGCCCAAACTGTACAAACGGTTTGAAGGTCTTAAAATGACGGCACTGAAACATAGTTCGGATATACAGTCGCAGTACCGGGCTCTCGAGCCTTGAGGAGGAAACAATGGAGTATAAATGCTTAAAAAATTTATGGGTGCTGGTTGTCATGGTCATGGTTTCGCCCGTACTCGCGCAGGGAAAAGTTGCCAGAGAACCGCTGAGCGTCAATTTCGGCGACTTTCAGGCCAAAGCCGAACTGACCTATCCCGCAGAGGGCCAAGGTCCGTTTCCCACAGTTGTACTGATTCCCGGTTCCGGTCCCGAAGATATGAACGCGACCATCCAATCCTTTGGCGCGGACGGCAAACCGGTCATTCTCTCGAGCATTTTCAAGCAAGTCTCGGACTATCTGAGCGAACACGGCTTTGCGGTGCTACGTTACAACAAGCACTACGTCACCGGGCCGGGGCAGGCGGATTTTCAAAAGTTTTACACCAAGCTCGACCTGCCGCAGATGCTCACTGATGCGGGAAAAGTCTTGGCGAAAGCAGAAGCGAACCCGAAAGTGGACAAAAAACAGGTCTTTCTGTACGGCTGGAGCGAAGGGAGCACAGTAGCGGCGGCTCTAGCAGCCAAGCATCCTGAACTGGCCGGACTCATCGTGCAGGGGCCGGTTACTGAACCCTGGCGCGAGCTGTTTCTCTATCAAATTTTTGAGGTTGAGTTGCCTTATCTGCGCCAAATTTCGCCAAACGAGCAAGTTACCATCAAGACCTTAAAGCAGCTTCAAGCGGGGGATGGCGGTTTAGTGGCTAAAGGAATGCTCAACTATTTAGAGGACAGCTCGAGCTTTCAAACCGGAACCCTGAAGGTCAATACGGCGCTCGATGCCAACCACGACGGGACGCTCGAAAAAAGCGAGCTGACCCGCGCCGCCTTTAAGAAGCTGTTAGACGATTACCTCAGCCCTCGAGGGTTTGGGAGTATTTACGCCGCTGGGCGTGCCCTTCCTGATGTGATAAAGCAAGCGCCGAACCTCAATATGCCCGTTCTTATCTTGCATGGGGCCAACGACGCGAACGTTCCGGCGAGCGGGGCAGAGGCGTTCAACGCCGAACTCGGGCGTGTCGGCAACTCCGACCACACGCTCGAGCTCTATCCGGGTTTGGGGCATACGTTGGGGAAAACGCCTACCGTCATCAAGGATAACTTTCAGCCGATGGCGCAGCGTCCGTTAAAAGACCTGGTAGGGTGGCTCAAGGCATACAGCCATACACGTTAGCCATATACACAGTGGGAACACGGGCGCAGGTCATTTATAACCGGAGGTTTTGAGATGACGACAGAAGCGAGACCGGAGCAGCTGGACCGCACGGCGGTATTTGGCAGCGTAGACGTGAACGGGGCGGGGCTGGCGGTCGGTGGGGCCACGATCACTTGTATTTTCGGCGAAGCTGAAGTTGACCTGCGAGCGGCCAGCTTGGTGGGCGGCGAGGTCAAATGCGAGTGCTTCATCCTTTTTGGCAACTTAGAGCTGCGCGTCCCGGCGGCTTGGCGCGTGGTGCTCGACGTACAGCCGTTTTTTGGCAGTGTAGAAGAGCGGGGCGTGTCACCCTCGTTTGGCGCGGACGCTCCAACACTTAAGGTCAGCGGCACAGCTATTTTTGGCTCGGCCCTACTCGAGCGGTTCTAAGCGTTGTACCGTGACTGAGCCCGTCAACCTCAAACGGTTTAGGTAGGACGTATGACCGCTTTCACCCGCATCGCCCCGAAAAACATCGGTTGGGAACCGTACCTCTATCTGGTATTTCTCGGCTTTATGTTTTTTCAGCCGCTCTTCGACCCTGAGTTTGGGCGGCTTGACTGGCTGCTGACGTTGGCGCTGATTGCCGTCTTTTTACCCGTTTATCTCAACAACTTTGCTTACGGAGGCAGGCGTGCATTTGTCGGTATCTGGCTTATTGTGCTGCTCGGCGTCGTAGGAATGTTTGTCAATACCGGCTCGAGTTCGTTTTTTATCTATGCGGCGGCGGGCGCGCCCCATGTTGTCGCCAAACCACGGCAAGCTGCGCTATTTATCGCAGCGATTTCCGGTTTTATTGCGCTGAGCTTCGTTACCTCTGCTGTGCCTCTGCCCGACCGCCTTTGGGCCTTTCTGCCCGCCTTGATTTTCGTCCCCATCAACGGCGTCATCAACATCTTCCAAGCTGAGGAAAACCGAGCCAACGCAAAGTTGCGACTAGCCCACGACGAGATTGAGCGGCTTGCCAAAGTTGCCGAACGCGAACGCATCGCCCGCGACCTGCACGATCTGTTGGGACATACACTCTCGAGCATCACCCTTAAAAGCGACCTGGCCTCGAGGCTGGCACGAACCGACCCGAGGCGGGCCGAACGCGAGATGCGCGAGGTGGCGGGGGTCTCGAGGCAAGCCCTTAAAGAGGTGCGTGAGGCGGTCAGCGGGTACCGCGCCCGCACGCTGACGAGTGAGTTGACCCACGCCAGAGGGATGCTGGCAGCTGCCGGGGTGCGTTTGGAGTACTTTACTGAGCCGCTGGCGCTACCGCCGCTACAAGAAGGAACGTTGGCACTGGCCCTGCGCGAAGCGGTCACGAACGTCGTGCGGCACGCGCAGGCGTCGGTATGTACGGTGCGCGTGTTACACATAATCATTCCGGGTGGAGATGAAGTCAGGCTCGAGGTTGACGACGACGGTACCGGCAAGTGTGCATCCGACGGGGCGGGACTCACCGGGATGAGGGAACGTGCTGAACTGCTGGGAGGAAGGCTCGAGGTCACGGGAAACAATTCCGGGACGCGGCTCCGGTTGACCTTACCGCTTCTCACCGCTGACGACACGCCTGAAGCTTTGGAAAGAACCTCGTGATTCGCATCGTGATCGCTGAAGATCAGGGGATGGTTTTGGGGGCGCTGGCGGCGCTGCTCGAGCTGGAAGGTGACCTCTCAGTCGTCGCGCAAGCACGTGACGGGGCCGAGGCGTTGACGCTCGTTCAGGAACATAGGCCGGACGTGCTTTTAACCGATATCGAGATGCCGAAAATGACGGGGCTCGAGCTAGCCGCCGCCGTCCGCCGCGATTCCCTCCAAACTCGAGTCATCATCCTCACGACCTTCGCCCGCGCGGGTTACTTGCGCCGCGCTTTAGATGCGGGTGTAGCGGGCTATCTGCTTAAAGATGCGCCCGCGTCGGAACTGGCGGCGGCGGTGCGGCGCGTCCACGCCGGGGGCCGCGCGGTTGACCCTGAACTCGCCGCCGAAGCGTGGGGCGAACCCGACCCGCTGACGGAGCGCGAACGAGCGTGTTTACGGCTGGCGGGGCAAGGGCAGACAGGCCCGGAGATTGCTGCAACGCTCGGCCTTTCAGAAGGGACGGTGCGCAACTACCTCTCTGAAGCGATTGGCAAACTCGGGGCTGGAAACCGGGTCGAGGCGGCGCGGTTGGCGCGGGATAAAGGCTGGCTTTAGTGCGGTGTCGAATGGGGCAGCGTATCAACACTTTCTTTCGCACAACGCAGATCTGATAGAGGGAAGGACTCGTACCATGAATGACCAAGCTAGACTCATGCATACTGTTGCGATAACCGAGGTTGTCAACCGCTACTTTGCTGCTCTGGATCAGAAGCAATTCGATGTAACGACAATGAGTCGGATTTTTGCGGATGATGCAAAAATTGTGCGGCCTAACGGAGCAGTCACGACAGGGCCACAGGAAATTGGCGATAGCCACCGCCCTAGCTTAAGCCGTTTTCGAGCCACGCAGCATCTTACTAGCAGCTTTATCATTACCTTAAATGATTCTTCCGCCGAGTTTCGGGCGAACTTGGTTGCTATGCACCTTTGGGCTGAGGGTCACGGTGATCCGAACGTTAGTCCAAACGATAACTATTTTCTAGCAGGTGGCGTGATAGCCGGGCACGTAATATTGGGAGCAGACGGATGGCGAATGACTGAGATCGCCAATCAGGTGATCTGGAGACAGGGTACCGGTTTCCAAGAGTTACTTCAAACAGAGTTCAACCGAAAATCTCAGGGCGGTGGTTCCAGTGGTTCCGATTGATGCTCGTAGGGTCTAACCGAATACTGAACGTTATAGCCGTATGTTACTCGAAACCTACATGCTACTCAACTACGCTTTGCAGCGGAAGGCGCGACGTTGGATTTTACAGGTGCGGCCTGGGTCGCGCCGCTGCTGAAAGCTGGACGATAGGCAGCACGGTTGGCAAGGGATAAAGGCTGGCTTTAAGCTAAAACGCATGAGCAACCTACAAACCTTTTGGGACGCCTTCCTTGCCGCACAGCCTGAACGTCGCCTCCCGGCACAGCCCATAGACGCCTTCGCCTTTGGCGATTCGCCTGAAATGGCTGACCGGCTCGGCAAGCTTGTCTATGACGGCATCAAAACTGCGACGACGAGTGCGCTCTGGTCGTATGAACCGGGTGAGCCGTTACCCCAAGTCGGTGAACTGAGCGTCGTTTTGGGCGGGAATGTTTCGCCCCTTTGTGTGATTAAAATGCTCGAGGTTTGCACCTTACCTTTTACCGAAGTTGACGCTGCCTTTACTTTTGACGAGGGTGAAGGCGACCGTTCGCTGAACTACTGGTGTGTGAAGCGCACCGACGGTTTTTCCGGCGTGCGCTTCCTAAAATAGGCCGTACCTTTGACGAATAGATGCCCGTCGTATGCGAGAGGTTTAGCAAGGTTTACCCCGACTAAGGACGAAGGGCCGCCTCGCCCCCTAAAAAGAGCAGCCATCCCGCGACCACGAAGCCGTGAAAGAGTGCAGGCGGTCAGACTGAACGGGTACGGCGGTAGAGCAGCGTGCAGCCAGCGCCTAAAAGTGTGATGAGGAGCAGAAATGCCGGGTCATAAAAGAAGGGCCGCGCTGCCGGAAAAAATAGCCACGCGTTAAGCGGGTGTATGAGAACATAGGCGACGAGCGCAAAGCCCGTAAAACGTGGGGGCGGGGCGATGCGGAAGATGAGTTCCTCGAGCAGCCCCGGCACCACCAACACGCGCAGCGTCAGTGGCAGCACGGGGACAGATGGGCGCTGAGGCTCCAAGACTCCGCTCGCCAAACCTAAACTCAGTGCTAAAACCGAAAAGACGAGCATAACGGCGAGTGTTTCCAGCCAACCCAGGGCGCTCGGCCAGGTCACGAGCGCCGAGCGGATACGCCTCAATTAGCCCTGCCGCCGTAAAACTAAGGGTTGCGCCGCCCCGTAGGTCAGGCTCCGCCACACCCACTCGGCAGGCCCGAAGCGAAAACGCTCCAGCCAGAAGCGGCTGAAGAGGACTTGCAAGTTGAAGATAACCAGTACCAAAATGAGTGAAGTGCTCAGCCCCAGCTCGTTAAAGTTGCCGAATCCGTAGCCGTTAAAAATCAGGGTGCAGACGACCGATTGGGTGAGGTAATTCGTCAGGGCCATCCGTCCGGCAAAACCAAAATTGGCTAACCGCCGCTGCCACGCTTTACGTTCTAACAGCCGCGTCAGCAGCGCCAGATACACGAACATCAGTGCAGGACCGCCGATGGCAAACGAGTAGCCAACCGCGAGCGGGCTGTACGTCCCCGTAAAAAACCAATAGGCGTACACGCCCTTAAAGACGAGCGCGACGGGCAGCGCCGCGATCAAAATGCCGGTCCACGCGCGGCGGTTGGGGCGTTCAAAAAGCCCGTGCCGTCCGGCCAACAGTCCGAGCAAAAAGAGCCATAAAACCGTCGGTAAAAAGTTCGGCAAATTGAGGATTTCGCGTTCTGCGAGCTGGGCCTGATACCGGACGACCTCGCCATAACTGCCCGAGCCAAACGTTTGATTGAAAGTCTGTAGATTGACAAAATTTTGCAGATTGAACCGAGCTTGCAAGTCAAACCAAGTATACAAGTTAAGCCAAGCTTGCCGCCAAAGAGCGTAGTCAGGTAGGCTCTTAACAAAAGGCGTTAGATACGAGAAAACCGAAAGTACGAAAAAAGTCACTGCTCCCGTAAGCAGCACCCAGCTCTTCCTAAAAGCGAAGAGCGTCAGGACGAAGCCGCCGACCGCGTAGGTCAGCAAGATGTCACCGTACCAGATCAAAATAGCGTGAATGAGGCCGATACCGAGCAGGACGGCCAAACGGCGGCGAAAGCGGGGCAGCGCGACCGGCCCGCGCCGGAGCTGCAAGGCCAGTCCCAAGCCGAACAAAAACGAAAAGAGCGAGTAAAACGCACCTTGGGCAAAGATGCGGACGAAGCCCTCGAGCCCCCGTTCCCCAACGTTTTGCGCTGCCGTCAAGCCGAAGTAGCCGTAAGACCCGCTAAAAAACAGCATATTCACTGTAAAAATGCCTAACAGGGCAATACCGCGCAAGATGTCTACGGTGACGAGGCGGGCTTCAGGTGGTGTGGGCGCGTCGGGGTAAGGTTCAGTTACAGATTCGGTCACGGGTTTAATGGCAGGTTGCGTCACACCTCTAGTGTAGCTAGTGCGGCTGTGCCAATCGGTGTGTGACGAGTAGAAGCTGGGAGCGAAACGGTTGCGGCGGGGTAAAGTCGCGCTCGAGTAGTGTCACCAGAGGCTCGAGCCTCAAACCAAACTCAGCGCCGAGAGTGTCAATGTCATCGTCTTCACGAACTGCGACGACCGCACGCATGAAAGTTTTGCGGTTCAGGCTTGCTAAAACGCTGCAGGTCAGAACGTAAGGCAAGTTAGACAAGATGACGTCGGCTGCTACCTCATCTAAAGCAACTAACGCGTCGCCTAAAATCACGTTTGCATTTGGAAAACGGACGCATAAGCTGTCGGCTAGTCCTTTGTCGAGTTCGACTAAAGTTAAGTCGCAAGGCGGGAGCACCGCTGCTACGGTGCCGCCGCCACTGCCCAGCTCGAGCACCCGGTCGTCCGTCCTAATTTGCGCCGCCGCGACGAGCGCACTCAGCTTCTGCGGATTGGTTAAAAAGTACTGTTCCACTCGAGTCAAAAAAACGCGTCGGCAACTGCCGACGCGTTTGTACCGCCTGGTTTAGCTCAGCGTCCGCCGAGGAACTTTTTCGCGGCGAACGCGGCAAGTCCGGCCATCGCCATTTTGCCACCGGTGCTGTTGAGGGGGCTGTTGCCGCCGAGCAAGCTGGTCAGCAGATCGGGGTCTTGTTGTGATGCTTTACGGGTCATCCGGCCGAGTTCACGGGGCGAGGCGGCTTGATCTAAGTCTTGACCCTCGCGGTAACCCTGAAAGCTGCGGCTGCTGTCGTTGTTTGCCTGCTGGTAGTGCTCAGCAAGGGCGCGGCGCTCTTGGGGAGAAAGTTTGCTAAACGCCTTTTCGTACTCGGACTCCATTTCAGGGTCGTCTTGCTCGCCCTGATGCTGCGCCATCTCACGGTAACGCCGCGCCGCCTCTTCGTCCGAGATAGAGTCGGGATTTTCCCGGTAACGCCGCTCGAAATCACGGTAGTCTTCTTTGCGGTTATCGTCCTGACCAAAAAACTCGTTAAGTTTGTCAAACATAGTCCAGCCTCCTTCTCTTTCGTGACGGAGCTTACCATCACTCTGTTTTGAAAATTAGGGTACAGCTTGCCATTGGAAGAGGTTACACGTTTAGCTAAATCTATACACGTCTGTTGTTAACCGTCACAAATGCTCGGCCACAAGCGTCAAGGTGCGCCAAAGCCGTATTCGCGCAGGATTTTTTGTCCTTTCTCCGAAAGCGTCAACGTCACAAACGCCTGGGCGAGCTCGAGCTGTGCGCCGCCCTGTAGCGCCGCAACCGGATAGGTGCCCACCACGTTAAAGGGGCTGGGAATCGGAACCGTTTTGACATTAAGGGCTGCCGCGTCGGTTTGATATACGATGGCGGCGTCCGCCTCACCGAGTTCGACCTTGAGCGCAACCTGCCGCACGTTCGATTCTTCTGACACGAGGTTGCTTAAAACGCGCTGCGAAAAATTCGAGCCGTACCGAGTATCCATCTTCTCTAAGGCTTTACGTGCGTATTTGCCGACCGGCACTTCGGGCGCGGCGAGCACCAGTAACACGCCGGGTTGAGCGAGGTCTTGGAGGCGTTTGACGGGGCTATTCTGAGGCGTGATGACGCTCAAGCGGTTCGTTGCAAAGATTTTGGGCTGATCTGCGGCAAGTCCTGCGTCTACCACGACTTGCATCTGATCTTCGTCGGCGCTGGCAAACACGTCGGCGGGTGCGCCCTGCGTAATCTGCGTGGCGAGAGTCGCTGAGCCGTCAAAACTGAGTTGTATATTGACGCCGCTGTGCTCGGCTTCAAACACCGTAGCCAGCTCTTCAAACGCTTCGGTGAGGCTCGAGGCCGCAAACACCGTCAAGGTCTGAGCGGTAGCGAATGGGCTTGTCAGCAGTACGGTAAGCGCGAATAAAACGTATTTCAAAGGTCTCCTAAAGTAGCTTGCTCTGCGGGATGTGGTAAACCACGAATGGGGCTCGAGCCGACCTCTTTTTACAAAACCATGTTACGGCGAATGTGATGTTATCAGCAGATGCGTAGCAGTAAGCTGAACCAAAGAAGATTGCAAAGCTTGTCTTGAACGCAAAAACGCTGCTCAGACAGTTTAGGTTAATGGTTTAGGTTATTCGACCCGGAGCACTTAGACAAAGTTCCTCAACTACGCTTCGCCTCACCGAGCCGCGTTTCAAAAAACGTAAGCGTCCGCCGCCACGCATCTGCCGCCGCCGCCGCGTCATACGCGCCCCCCTGATCGTTAAAAAACGAGTGCTTCGCACCCTCGTAAACTTTGATGTCGTGTGGGACGTTGTACGTCCCTAGTTTCGCCGCCAACTTCTCACCCTGAGCTTTGGTAAAGTCTTTTTCCGGATACGATCCAACGACCGGGCAACTGCGTTTCACCGCCTCTAACGGACGCGGATTCATCCCGTAAAAGGGCGCGATAGCTCCTAAACGCTCGTCGGTACACGCCCACGCAATCGCCAGACCGCCGCCCATACAAAACCCGGTGGCTCCCAACCGCTCGGCGTCAACCTCGGGCTGCTCGGCCAAAAAACTCAGCGCAGCCTTGAGGTCATCAATCCCCACGTGGTCTAGGGAATGTAAGAGCATGCCGTTCATAAGACGCGCCATACAGAGCGCCCGGTTGCCGTGGCCGTAAAGGTCAACGGCTAGAGCGGCGTACCCGACCTCGGCAAAACGCTCGGCGACGCTGCGAATAGCGTCGTTCAACCCAAAAATCTCGTGAATGACGACGACGGCGGGAAACGGCCCGCTGCCCTCCGGACGGGCGTAAAAAGCAGGCAGCGTCTGCTTGCCGGACGGAAACGAAAGCTCATATGAAGAAATACGGGTCATGTCCGATTCTAGCCTTTCAGCCCGCCCGTAGTAGAGATATAGCACTTAAGCCTTCAGAGGCTACCGCAGTCACTTCAAAGCGTGCGTGTCGGTCGGCTTAACTCAAAGTGGTTGCGTCTGTTCCCAGCTGATACTTGCTGTACCGGCTGTCCTTACGGCTTAAACTTGAAGTATGAAAATCTATACCCGCACCGGGGACGAGGGCACGACCGCACTTTACGGCGGCGAACGTGTCCCTAAAGATACGGCCCGCGTCGAGGCGTACGGCACGGTAGACGAAGCGAACGCGCTCTTGGGCGTAGCCCGCACGCAACTTGGTAATCTAGGATTCGATGCTTTACTGGCCGAGTTGCAGAGCGCGTTATTTGATGTGGGCGCAGATTTAGCCGCGCCTGAGTCCCGTTACCGCGAGAACATCGTTCCGGTAACTGAAAAAGATGTGCTGAGGCTCGAGACCCACATTGACCGGCTCGAGGCCGACCTGCCCGAACTCCGCGCCTTTATCTTGCCCGGTGGTCACCCGGCGGCGGCGAGCCTTCACTACGCCCGCACCGTCGTGCGCCGCGCCGAACGCCGCACCGCCACACTCTCCCACACCGAGGCGATCAACCCGCAAGTCGCGGTGTACCTCAACCGACTCTCGGACTTGCTCTTCGTTTTGGCAAGAGCCGTCAACGCTGCGGCGGGGATTCAAGACCCCGAATGGCAGGCAAGGAAGCCTACCAAATAATGCGAATCGTCTCACTCGCGTGCTCAAACACCGAAATCGTCTGTGCGCTGGGCTCTGCCGAGCTGCTCGTCGGGGTAGATAACCACTCGGATTTTCCGCTTGAGGTCGTCGCCGAGCTGCCGCGCGTCGGCCCGGATTTAGGGATTGACGTGGAAGCCGTAGCAGCTTTAGAGCCCGACCTGGTGCTGGCCTCACTGACCGTGCCGGGGCACGAAAAGGTCGTTGAAGACTTGGCGGCGGCGGGGCTCGAGACGTTGGTGCTCGAGCCCGTTTCTCTAAACGACGTGTACGCCAACATCCGCGAAATCGCTCACGCGCTCGGCGTCGCTGAACGCGGTGAAGCCCTTGTTAGGGAGATGCAAGCTGAGCTGATTGATAGGGGGACCGCTTCAAAAAAACCTAGCATTATCGTGCAGTGGTGGAACCGCCCGACCATCGCACCGGGGGCGCTCAGCTGGGTGACCGACCTCTTAGAGCTGGTCGGCGCAGAAAATCCCATCGGTAGGGAGCGGGTAAAAAGCCGCCCTATTAGCGACGACGAACTCGCCTTTCTCAACCCGGACGCCATCGTCGTGTCGTGGTGCGGCGTCAAACCGGAGAAAGTCCGGCCTGAAGTCGCCATGCGGAACCCGGCTTGGCAACATGTCGAGGCCGTAAAAAGGGGCCAGATCTACGCGGTGCCGGAAGCCTACTTAGGACGTCCGGGGCCACGTTTGATTTACGGTTACCGGGCGCTCGCTGAAATCGTGCAGAAGACCGAAGGGGAGCGCGTATGAAGATCGTCAGTTTACTGCCCAGCTCGAGCGAAATTTTAGGGGCGCTCGGACTACTGGAGCAGGTTGTTGCTGTATCGCACGAGTGTGATTTTCCGGCGGAAGTGACGGCGAAACCCCGCATCACGAGTAGCATCATCCCGCACGGTCTCGAGCCGCAAGAGATTGACGCAGCTGTCGTAGAAGCGGTGCGTTCAGGGCAGGCGCTCTACCAGATTGACGGCGACCTGCTCGCAGAGTTGCGCCCTGACCTTATCGTCACGCAAGGCATCTGCGACGTGTGCGCAGTCGGGGCCGGGACGGTCGCGGAGACGCTTAAGTTTTTGCCCGACTGCCTGCCGCCGGGAGCAAAAACGCTCACCCTTTCAGGAACGACAGTCGCTGGGATTTTTAGAGATATTCAGCTGGTCGCTCGGGCCGCTGGGGTGCCGGAGCGGGGAGACGCGCTGGTGAGGGCGCTGCAGACGCGCTGGCGAGAACTGCAAAAGCCCTTGCCGGTGAAGCCCAGAGTGCTGGTGCTCGAGTGGAGCGACCCGCCTTTTTCTGCCGGGCACTGGGTCCCGGAGATGGTCGCAGCCGCTGGGGGTACTGACGTGTTAGGTCAGCCTGGAGCCGTGTCGCGCCGGGTCTCGTGGGCAGACATCTTGGAAACCGACCCCGATATAGTTTTGCTCGCCGCGTGTGGGTACGGGCTTGAGCAAAACGCCGCCTTTGCCGAAGAGCTTTACACGCACCCGGAAGCGCGACAACTCTGCGCGTTTAAGACCGGGCAAGTTTACGCGGTGGACGCGAACGCGTACTTCAGCCGTCCGGGGCCACGGGTGGTGAGGGGAGCCGAGTTGTTACAGGGCCTTTTTTACGGCGAGCCGTCGCCGGAAACCTTGCGGGTTGTTCCTGCGATGATTAATCAGTGACTTTGGACGAAATCCCTAGCTTTTTAAGGAAGTACGTTGTATGACCTTCGGGGTAGTCCCCCAACTGCCCAAAAACCTCGTAGTTGTGTTTCTGATAAAAACCCAAAGCCTGCCAGCTGCCGGTACGAACGTAGCTATTTGAAAACCCCTTGGTTGCGGCAGCGTGTTCAACTGCTCCAAGTAACTGGCTGCCAAGTCCTCTACGCTGCTCCGCTGCCTCAACCCATAACAGCTCAACCTCGAGCCAGTCCCACTGCGCCGTACCGGAGACGCCGCCGATAAGCTTGCCGTCTCTTCGGGCGAATACGGCAAGATGGTGACACGCCCAACCGCCGACTTGAGACAGGTTGAACTGCTCGAGTCCATCATCTATCTCGTCAATTAAGCTACGCGTTGGTTCAAAGACGGTCTCGAGTTCTACGCTCATACCGTTATTTTACGGTGCTTGGTTCGTCTACGTTGAGATAGTCCTTATGTCGGACAAAGTTGCGCCGCACTGCGAGTGCTTCGTCATCCCTAAATTTTAACTTGGTCTACTCTAAACGAGCCTTTCCAGTTGAGCTCATGCCTTTAAGTTTTTCGGTCTCTTCTTGCATCAGCTTTGGAAGTTTGGAAAACAGGTCGTGGATAACCGTCAGTTCTTCGTCGCTGTAGCTCTCGAGCAACTCGGTCATCCTTCGGCCTAGCGATTGAAACACCTCGGCGATTTCGTTATATTTCTCTATTTTTGCCTCAACCATAACTTTTCTGCGGTCGTTCGGGTCGGCTTTACGGCTGAGGAATCCGGCTTTCTCAAGCCTATCCACCATGCCGGTCATCGCACCCGAGGTAAGCCCGGTCAGCTCGGCGAGTTGTCCGGCAGGCATCGCACCGTGGCGGCTTAACAGATCGAGCGCCTTATGCTCAGTTACAGACAGACCTAATTTTTCCGCTACTGCCGAATGAAACATCACGGTGCGGGCGCTGAGTTCCCGGCCCAAGTAAAAGCTGAGCTGCTCGAGCTGCTTCCTTTTATCATCTACACTTGACATCATCCCTCAATTACCTTAGTATCTAAAAAGTTTAGTGGTTAAGATACTTTTCTACTAAACTTATTGGCTAGTTTAACATACTGGAGGAGAGATGGAAAACGTGGCTGAGCAGCGTCCGGAGATAGCGGCGCAACGTGACCTCGAGGCGTTACACACACTTCAGCAAGAGTTGTTCGGGGCGTGGGCCGCAGGCAACGCGGACGCTTACGCCGACGTGTTCACCGAAGATGCGGACTACATTGCCTTCGACGGGGCGAACCAGAAGGGGCGCGTGGCCATCGCCGAGGGGCACCGTCCGCTTTTTGAACGGTGGCTTAAGGACTCGCGGCTGGTCGGAGACACCTTGAGTATCCGCTTTCTCGCACCTGAGGTTGCCCTGCTACACGCGCGCGGGGATACGGTGCTGGCGGGTAAAGCGGTGCCCGAGCCGGGGCGGAAATCGGTACAAACGCTGGTCGCCGTGAAACAGCAGGGGCACTGGCGGTTTGCCGCATTTCACAACACCCGGCTTCGGCCTATCCAACCGGGTTTCGGTGGGATTATCGCCTGGAAACTAGCTGATCTGTCGTGGCGGGTCTTTGGGCCGAAGCCGGTTGAGGCAGGCCACTTAAAATGAACCCGAAACCTTACCCGCGTGTCGTCATCGTCGGTTGCGGTTTTGCGGGAACCGCTTTGGCCCTGTTTCTCAAGCGTGCAGGTATCTGCGCTGAAATCTACGAGGCGCGACAAGAGACCGAGTTGGACGCGGGCGCGTTTTTATATCTCGCGCCAAACGGTGTGAACGTGCTCAAGGCGTTAGGGCTCGAGACCGCCGTAAAAGAAGCAGGATACGCGACTACCGGCATTCGCCTTTACAACCGGCGTGGCCGAGCGATCGGAGAAATAGACAACCGTCTGGACGAAGCGCGGTTTGGGGCCGCAGGACACGTCATCAAACGCCGCGCTATCTTTAAGCTCCTCCAAGATGAGGTCACAAGGCAAGGCGTTCCCGTTCATTTTGACAAGCCGGTCACGGACATCAAGGTTCACGGAGAAAAACTTACGGTCTTCTTTCGAGAAGGTGAAACCAAGACAGGCGATTTGCTTATCGGCGCGGACGGCGTGAATTCCACGACCCGCCGACTTATCTTTCCTGGCGCGCCCAGCCCCAGCTATCTCGGCCTCATCGACACCGGCGGGTTTACTACCTTGCCCGAGCTTACACAGCTTTCTGGCCCGCAACATATGGTTTTTGGCAAAAAGGCGTTTTTTGGTTATACCGTGAAGCCTGATGGGGAAGTCTACTGGTTTAGCAATGTGCCCTGGGCACAAGAACCTAGTCGAGAAGACCTCAGCGCCATTTTACCTGATGTTTGGAAAGCACGCTTGCTCGAGCTTCACGCCCAAGACCCCGATCCGGTGACCCGGATGATTCAGGCGACGCCCGCCCGGACGATCGGCAAATGGGTTTCGAGGGATCTGCCCGTCCTATCTGATTGGCACACAAATCATGTTTGCCTCTTGGGAGACGCCGCCCATGCGCTTCCGCCAACGTCGGGTCAAGGGGCTTCAGTAGCACTCGAGGATGCCGCCATGCTTGCTAAATGCTTGAGAGATTTGGACGCTCGGGCGGCCTTCAAAACGTTTCAAGGCTTGCGTAAAAAACGTATTGAACGCATGGCGCAACATGCGAGGCAAACAAGTGATGGAAAAATTCCCAACGTTGTAGTTGGACTTATAAGAGATTTACTTTTACCTACTTTGATTAAAGCTGGCGGAAAGGCTCAGAGAGAAGCTTATGGTTACACGGTTGATTGGGCTAAGCAGCTGGGCTGAAACATCAGCAAAACCTCGGTTTATGGGTGTGATGAAGCTGTCGTGCTGAGGTCGGCTAAGGTTGCGCCGCGCTGCTCGAGCCTCGCCAGCAGCCCCCGGTTCAGCCGCCGGAGCAGAAACGGCCCCTCGTAAACGAAACTCGTGTAGAGCTGCACGAGTACGGCCCCAGCCTCTAAACGGGCCAAAACGTCGTCTACATCCGTGACGCCGCCGATAGACACGAGCGGTAAGCCTGTTTCCAAACTCGTTAAAAAGCGTAATACCGCCAAAGACCGTGCTTTAAGCGGTCGTCCTGAGAGCCCCCCGGTTTCGTCAAGGGATGTGCTCAAGCCTTGCCGTAAAACCGTCGTATTCGTTGCGACCAAACCGGACAGCTCATGCTGCACGGCAAGTTCGGCGATGTCGGCGAGTTCGTGGTCACTCAGGTCGGGCGCAACTTTGAGGAGCACAGGTTTCGCTGGGTGAGAAGCCCTAAAAGTTTGAATCGCTCCTAAGAGTTCAGTCAACCGTTCCCGCTCCTGCAACGCCCGCAGCCCCGGCGTATTGGGTGACGAAACGTTGATAACGAAGTAGTCGGCGTACGGCCAAAGCTGACGGAGTGACGCCAGATAATCCTCCGGCGCGTCCTCTAACAGGGTGATCTTCGACTTGCCGACGTTGACGCCTAGCGGGACCGGTAATGGCCCCTCTTGTCTTAGGGTTTGCAACCGTAAAGCTACCGCCGCCGCCCCTTCGTTGTTAAAGCCCAGCCGGTTGACGAGGGCTGCGTCATCCGGCAATCTAAAAAGCCGGGGTTTCGGGTTGCCGGGTTGCGCGTGCGCGGTGACGCTCCCGACCTCGACGAAGCCGAAGCCGAGCGCGGCCCACGTCGGGATGGCGACAGCGTTTTTATCAAACCCGGCGGCGAGACCTACCGGATTGGGGAAGGTCAGGCCGAACGCGCGGGTCTCGAGGCGTGCGTCTCTTACGCTGCACGCCGCACTGACAAGCCGCAGTGCGCCGGGGTGCTCAGCCGCCCACGAGAGCCCCTGTATGACGCGTTCGTGAATACGCTCCGGGTCACGCCGAAAGAGCAGAGGTTTGAGCCGCCGGTACATAGCTCGATTAAACCACTGCTTGCTTAGCTCACGCTTGACCTAACCACTGAGCAGTTCAACCTTTTCGTAAACTGAAGGTTCGAGGACGAAATGATGACCAAACGGTAAGTGCTCGAGCCTGTTTGGGGCTGGAACAAGCTAAGCTACCGGTACACCACCTCGGCTTGCCACGCACCCACATGAAGCTGCCAGTACACCTCGGCAATTTGGGCAGGGGAGAAGTGTTCATCTTTGCCGATGGTTCCGGAAATGGTCACAGTCGAGGTGCGCACGTCCGTATCTTCGAGTTCTTTAGCGAGGTTTAAGACCAGCATCCGCAGCGCCGCTTTACCGATAGACAATGAGGCGGCGTCCGGTAGGGGCGTAAGCGCAGCGCCGCCGCCGGTAAACAGCGTGCCGGTATTGCGTTGGGTCACCGTGGGTAATTTTGGTGGCGACGAGTGCACCCACCACGCTGGTCTGTAAAGCTTCTCCTAGCGCCCGATTTTCCAGACTGCTCACCGCGCCGAGGTGAAACTGAACGGCGTTATAGATCAGCACGTCGGGTGACCCGAGTTTCGCCTGAACATCGTCAAGAGCGGCGGTCAGCGATTCGGCGTCGCCCGCGTCGGCTTTGTAGGTATAGGCGCGGATGTCCTCGTCCGCTAAGGTGCGGCGAAACGCCGCTAACCGGTCTTGCTGACGTGCGAGCATAGCGACCTTAAAGCCTTCTTGCCCGAAGCGGCGGCAGAGGGACAAACCGAGCCCCGGCCCGACGCCAATCACAGCACAGACGTTTGCGAGTTTGGGCGTCGTCACAGGGTTTCCTCCAAGATGCAGCTGACAGTAGCGAAGGCTCGAGCACAAAATAACTATCCCAAGCTAGCTGGTAACCGTGCGCACTGTCAGCGTGTACGCCTACAAAAGCAGCTTGGTAACGCCTAAAAAAGCTCTACCTACAAGCCTGCTACGGCAAAAGAGGACAAAGTAACTTACAAAACAATTGTATAACCTCAAGGAACACGTGTCAAAAACAACATTTGTAAAGCTACCTACGACAAGCTACGCCTTACTTTAAGAATCTAAACTCAGCCCCGCGACCCGAGCGCCCGGTCGAGGTTAAAAGCGGCGCTGATCAGGCTTAGGTGCGTAAACGCTTGGGGAAAGTTGCCCAACGCCTCACCGCTCGGGCCGGTCTCCTCGGCGTAGAGCCCCAAATGATTGGCGTACCCCAGCATCCGTTCAAAGGTGAGGCGGGCTTCCTCGAGCTTTTTGGGGTCGGTCTGCCCCGCGCGGGTCAGCGCCTCGACCAGCCAAAAGGTACACATATTAAAGGTTCCTTCTTCGCCCATCAGCCCGTCGGCGCTGTGATGCAGGTTGTAACGAAACACCAGACTGTCCGAGACGAGCCCGCCCTTATGCGGAGGTTGACGGACGGCCTCCAAGGTGCGGAGCATCCGGGGATCGGTTGGGGAGATAAAAAAGACGAGCGGCATCAAGAGCGTTGACGCGTCGAGCGCGTCCGAGTCGTAACTCTGGACGAACGTCCCCAGCTTTTCGTTCCAGCCCCGCTCCATGATCTCTTCGTAAATCTGGTCACGGATTTTAAGCCACTTTTCACGGTCGGACGGAAACGAGCGTTTATCAGCCAGCCGTACCCCCCGGTCGAGCGCCACCCAGCACATCAGTTTGGAATAAACCGCCTGGTAAGGGCCGCCGCGTGGTTCCCAGATGCTTTCGTCAGGGCGCTGCCAGTTGTCGCACACCCAGTTGAGCGTGCGCCGCACGTGTCGCCACAGCTCAAACGAGATCGGGGTACCGTATTTGTTGTACAAGTACACCGCGTCCATCAGCTCGCCGTAGATGTCAAGTTGCAGCTGTCTCGAGGCGTCGTTGCCGATCCGTACCGGTGTGGAGCCCTTGTAACCCTCCAAGTTGGCGAGCGTCTCTTCGTGGAGGGGCGTCTGCTCCCCGATACGGTACATGATGTCGAGTGAGCCGTCTTCGCTGTGGGCCAGCGCGGTATTGCCCAGCCACTCCATAAACGCCGCCGCTTCGTCCGTAAAGCCGATTCGCAACAGGCCGTAAAGCGAAAAGGCCGCGTCCCGAATCCAGGTGTAGCGGTAGTCCCAGTTGCGCCCTCCGCCCAACGTTTCCGGCAAGCTCGCGGTCACCGCTGCCACAATCGCGCCGGTCGGCGCAAAAGTCAATAACTTGAGGGCCAACGCCGAACGGTGAACCGTCTCGCGCCAGCGGCCCTGGTACGTGCATTTGCTGAGCCAGCGCCGCCAGTAGGTGACGGTATCGTCAAACGAACTTTCCATCTCGCCCTCGCTGGGGCAAGGTTTGGCGTCTTCACCTGCGGCAAGAGGCGCGAGCACAAAACTGAGCGTTTCGCCCTCGTGAATAGTGAACTCGGTATGGACGCCCGCACCGTCTACCTCGAGCGGCACCCGCGTCGCCAGCGACAAACTGCACGCCGAACTGCGAAACACGATTCCCTCAGCGGTGGTCTCGACCTCGTGGCTGTCGCGGGCATAGTTAAACGCCGGACGACACACGATCTTAAAGGGTAATTCGCCGCGAACGCAGTGAACCCGCCGGATCAGGCGCTGCACCCCGTTGATCGGCATAAAATCTACAACTTCGGCGACGCCCTCGAGCGACAAAAAGCGGGTGATGAGGACGTTGGTGTCCGGCCAGTAAAGCTGTTTGGTCGTCACGTCGGCGCAGGTCGGTTCAATCTGAAAGTTGCCCCCCTTGTCGTCATCTAAAATCGCGGCGAAGACGCTCGGTGAATCGAAATGCGGCAGACAGAGCCAGTCGAGCGAGCCGTTTTTACCGATCAGGGCCGCCGTCCGCAAGTCGCCGATGACGCCGTAGTCTTCGATAGATTGATAAGGCATCTAAAAAACTCCTGAAGGTAGGGGAACCGCGTCACCCAAATGAAAATAAACCTGTTTATATCGTACCTTGTCAGGCGGCAGTTGAGGGGACACAGGTACCGGTGACCGGTCACGTCAAGGTCGTTTAAGAGCTGGTTGTCAGCGTGTGAAAAATTGGGTTCGAGGCTTCCGGACAAACGGTCTAAGTATGCTTTTGCTCGAGATATTTGTAATAGTCTGCTCTGCTCACGTTCACATCTTTGAGCACACCACTTAACGCACGCGTAATAGGCGGCAGTGCTTCTTCATCAAGCGGTTCGCCAAGTTGGGCAAAATAATCGGCGACAAGCTGCGACACAGATTTCCCGGACACTTCCGCGTAATGCTCCGCGCGTTCGATGAGGGTTTGCTCGAGTTCCAGAGTCAGCTTAGCTTGCATAGGTTAATAGTACCCGGTTTAGCAAAGTTTCGTTGAAATAGAGACTCGAGTCTAGTAGGCACAGCACCACGCGAATCAGCAAGTGCAGCGACAATAGAATTAGCTAAAAAGCTTAGATCGTGTCAAAGATATTTTTGCTCGAGCTAGCTGAAGCAACCCTGCTGATTGCGTGTCTATCGTATTTTGGTATAAAGCTGAGTATCTCTCAAAATGTAAGAATACCCGTATGCCACTTGACCCTTTAGGCACTGCTTCTAACTTGCTAGCTCTATATCAAGTTGTGGGAAAACTTATTAAAGACAAGGCGGCTCTAAACCAAGCACTTGAAAGTATCAAGTCAAGTGTTTATGAAATCTTTCCTAACGATGTAGATTTTGTTCTGCGACTGTTGAGCGAAAACCAAGCTGTTGCAGTCGAACTCACATCTACAAGAATGAACAAGCGAGAGCATCTAGTAAAGCTTTTCAAGGATGCATATGTTGAAGCACCGGGGTTATCCTGGTCGAGCTACCAAGAAGACCTGGTGGGACAGTTTGTGACCGCAGTGTCTGCGATACTCCTTGGATACAGGATCAATGAAGTTCAATCAGCAGCTGACTACCTGGACGGTAGAGCGCAGGAGAGACACCAAACGGCTTTTAACTCCCAGGAGTTGTTACACAATCTGAAATTAGACGTTGAGCAGTTAAGAAGTGACCTTGGTAGGGACCAACAGAGCCGACAAGAAGCCCAAGTTTCAAATGGCTCGCTGAAAGTACGCCGTTTGCCCGCATCAACTTCCTCATTTACGGGTAGAAGTGAAGCACTCGCAGAACTGTCCAAGCGTTTGCACGGTGACGTACAAGTTATTTATGGTTTAGGCGGAGTTGGGAAAACTCAGCTAGCAGTTAAATATGCACTTACTCAAGAAGCGAACTATGATGTCATATGGCAAATACGTTCTGGAAACTTTTCGTCTATAGCTACTGATCTCGGAGAACTCGCTGTTACGCTTAGGCTAGCAGTAAACGAAGACCGAGCGGACGTCAAGCTCTCTCGTCTGCGAAACTGGCTTTCGGCAAACTCGAGTTGGCTACTTATCTTCGATGATTTACAAGACTTAGCTGAACTTCACAAAGTACTGACCTTAGAGCCGACTTTTCAAGGCAAAATCCTAATCACATCCCGAAATAGCAATTGGGGAAACTCTGTTCAATCAATTCGCCTGGATACTTGGGTAGAAGAAGAGTCCGTTCAGTTTTTGAAGATTCGGCTTAAATCAGACAAATACGACGAGGAAGACGAACTAAAAAAATTAGGGCATCTTCTTGGCAACCTACCGCTTGCAATTGAGCAAGCCGCTGCTTATATCAATGCCACGCCTACCAACGTTCAATCATATAGTCTTCTCTTCACAGAAAGAAGGGAAGAGCTGTGGCGCGACAGACGGCACGAAACGCATCCAGACGACTATCCCTATACAATAGCGACAACGTGGACCATCTCTATCGAGAAGATGAAAGAAGATTCTCCCGAAGCATTGCCGCTACTACAAGTCTGCTCATTCTTTGCCCCTGACGATATACCTTTGTTTTTATTCATTTGGGGAAAAGAGATTCTACCAGAGCCCCTCACAACGATTTTGGGCGATACTCTGGTTCTCAATCAAGTTTTAGCAGCTCTGAGCGACTACTCACTTCTAAACTGTCAAGACGATTTTCTGAGTGTTCATCAACTCGTTCAAGCTGTTGTACGAGATAGCATTACGGAACCCATACCGTTACTCGAGGCCGTTTTGAAACTTCAACTGGTCGGATTTCCTTTTGATGTAAGGAATCCTGAAACTTGGGCCATATCGGACTTGCTAACTCCTCACCTACTCGCTTCGTCCAGATTTGCTTTGAAAAGTGATGCTGACATGATGTTGACAACTGAAGTAATTTACGAAGTTGCCCGTTTGCTCAGCTTCAAAGGCTCTGACTATGGAGTTAGAGAGGTGTACTCAGCTGCAGACGCTTTACTTAGTGAAGCTATAGCTGTACGAAGACAACACTTCGGCGAAAAACATGGATCAGTGAGCATTTTGCTGAAGTTCCTGGCTGACGTAAGAAAAGACCGCTTTAGAAAGCAATTCGGGGAGAGTTTACCCTCGTTTGAGAAATTAAAAGAAAACTCTCTTGAGACAATCATATCTTTCGTAAAGACGTTGGACGATGTTGATATTGCACTAGAAGAAATAATCGCTTTGTATGAAGAAGCCAGTAAAATAGATGCTGAAACCTATGGTGAGGGTAGTCTGCAATACGCCTTTGGAATTAACCGAATTGGTGCAGCGTATGTTGATATGGCTGTGTCTTCAGTCAAAGAAAATCTGCTGGAAAGAGCAGAACTATTACAACGTAGAGCATTAAAGATCGCTGAGGATGCTGTAGAACATGAAGAGTTTTCAGAAAATGAATTGGTTGCTTATCTTCATAGCCTAGCGAGAACCTTGTTAACGTCAGGGAAGGCTAGTGAGGCGAGAAGACACCTCGAGCGTTGCTTAGAAATTGCAGAGAGGTCTATGCCTCCTTTGTCTCCCGAACTGGCAACTATCTACGAGTATCTAGGCTATGCACTGATGGGCGAAAAAACTGGAAAATGGGCTGCTGTAAAGCAGTTTAAGAAAGCCCGTGAAATAGCTGAAGTTCTTGGTATGGAAGAAAGATTTATGAAAAATACTTTCAACCTCGCAACAAGCTTGACTACTTGCGGAAGAGAGTTTGAGGCGGGACTATACCAAAGGCAAGTTGCAAAGCTCGTTTCCGAAGACCAGCTTGCGCACTATGTAGGGCATTTTACTCATCTAACTAAAGGGTTGCCTTCAAGTGACCTCCAGAAAACCGTGCGCGAGGCATTAAGAGCAGTTATTGAAATAAGGAGTAAAGAAGCTTAAAGCTTTTGTGCTTTCATCCAATCTATTGTCTTCTCCGCCAACCTCCCCATCGCCTCCACCGCCATCTCAATATGCTCTTCCTTCGTATCTTCAATCTTGTTATGCGAAATCCCGTGCAGGCTCTGCGTAAACATCATCACGGTCGGAATCCCGGCCTGTGCGACCTCGGCGGCGTCGTGGAGCGGCCCGCTCGGAAGCCGGTGCGAGGTGCCACACGTCTCTTTAATCGCCTCATCGCACAAGTCAACGAGTGTGTCGTCAAACAAAATCGGCGCAATCTGCCAGAGCTTGTCCCACTTGACGGTGACGTTACCCGCTTCAGCAAAGCGTTCGCTGGCGTCTTTCGCGTCTTGCAGCATGGCGGCGAGGTCGTCCGCGCTCAGGTTTCTTTGGTCGAGGGTGATGCGGCACTCCTCGACGACGCTCGTAACGATGCCCGGTTTTGTCGTGCAACTGCCGACCGTGCAGACGCCGCCGCGCCGCTCTGTGATGGCGTAGACCTCCGGGCTCATCCGGGCAGCCGCTAACAGGGCGTCTTTGCGTTTGTCCATCGGAGTCGAGCCGGAGTGCGCGGCCTGACCGTAAAAGGTCATGGCGTGACGTTCGACGCCGAAGGTGCCCAAAACCGCGCCGAGCGGCAAGTCCATATCTAAGAGCACCGGCCCCTGTTCGATGTGAAGCTCGAGATACGCCGCCGCATTTTCCAATTCTTTATGCGCCTCGTGCATGGTGTCCAAGTCAACGCCGCACCGCTTCAAAGCGTCCGGTAACGTGATGCCGTCTTTGTCGGTACGACCTCGCTCATCATCCGGGTTCATGGTGCCGCAACACGCCGACGAACCCAAAAGCGAACGCCCGAAACGCGCACCCTCTTCGTCGGCCCAATCTACGAGTCGCACCGTAACGGGCGGTTTGCCGCCGTAAACATCGTTTAAGTGACGCACAACTTCGAGCCCTGCCAGCACATTTAAGCACCCGTCCAACCAGCCGCCGTTCGGCACCGAGTCCATGTGTCCGCCGATGATGAGCACTTTTTCGGATTCACCTTGCAGCGTTGACCAGACGTTGCCCGCCGCGTCCATATGGGTCTCGAGCGGCAATGCGCCCAATTTTTCCCGGAGCCATTGGCGCGATTCCAGCCAGGTATCGCTCCAGGCGACGCGCTGCGCCCCGTTTTCGTCGCCGGTCAGGGCGCGGAGGTCTTTAAGTTCAGCGACGGTGCGTTTGGGGTTGAGTGTCATAGACGATTGTACAGCAGGTAGCAAAGTTGGTCTCCCTGCGGTCGGAGCTGGTCATAAACGCTCTCACATTGAGTTGAGCCGAGCTAAACACACGCTGAAAAAAGTTTACGGCGTTCAAACGTTGAACGCCGTAAAACCTTTCTAACTGCAAATATCTGCTGAGGTCAGCGGCCTCCCAAAAGCAGTTCTACGGTGAGCTGGTCGAGTTTTTCGAGCCCCGGTCCCCGCGTTCGCAACACCTCAACGTCAAACGAATAATCTTTAAGCGACTGCGCGTTTTCAGAAGTGAACGTCTGGCTGAGGGACTCGAGCCCTTCATCTCTCACCTTATACGCTGCGATGAGGTCTTGAATTTCGCTGTCTTCGCTAAACTGCTGCACCTTCTCTTTGAGCAGCAGATACGTCTTCATACACCCTTCGGCGAACGCCCACACCCCGGCCTCGTCTTCGGTACGTAGGGCGTGCGCGTCGAAGTGCCGCACACCGTCGTACCCGGACTCCTCCAAAAGCTTGACGGTAAAAAACGCGCCTTTGAGGTTTTCCGCCCCGAACCGCAAATCCTGATCGAAACGGCCTGGTTTTTGGTCGTTCAAATCCACGTGAAAGAGCTTGCCCGCGTCGAGGGCTTGGGCGAGCGCGTGCGGAAAGGATAGTCCGGCCATCGTCTCGTGGGCAAACTCGGGGTTGACGCCGAACTGTTCGGGCTTAGCGAGCGTCGTGATAAAGCCGAGGGCGCTGCCGACGGTGGGCAGGTAGATGTCGCCTCTTGGTTCGTTGGGTTTGGGCTCGAGCGCAAACTTAAAACCGTACTCTTGTGCGTCCGAGTACTCCGCCAAAAAGTTGAGCGCCTCGCGGAAATGCTCGAGCGCGTCCAGCGTATTGCTGCCCGCGTCTACCTCGGCACCTTCACGTCCGCCCCAGAAGACGTAAACCGGTGCGCCGAGTTCAGCGCCCAAATCCATCGCCTTCATCGTTTTTTGCAGGGCAAAGGCGCGGACTCGTGCGTCAGCGGCGGTAAATGCACCGTCCTTAAAAATGGGGTCGGTAAAGAGGTTCGTCGTCGCCATCGTGACTTTGAGGCCGGTGTCGTTTAGCGCCTCTTTGAACTCGGCGACGATGCGGTCCCTTTCTTGCAGCGAAGCGTCAAACGGCACCAGGTCGTTGTCATGCAGCGAGACCCCGTAAGCCCCTAGCTCAGCGAGCTTTTGCACCGAATAGGTGGGCTTTAAGGGTTTGCGGGTCGGTTCACCAAAGGGGTCACGGCCGGGGTTGCCGACGGTCCACAGGCCGAAGGTGAACTTGTCTGAGGGTTGCGGGGTTAGGGTCATGGCTACTCTCCTGTTCTCGTTGTTTCTTGTAAGGTACACGCCTCGAGCCAGTTGATAAGTTGACGCTCAGTTGCCCAGCTCGAGCTGGGTTTGCGCCTGTCCGACCTGAAGCGTGTAGTTCCCCAGCAATATTACCGGCTCAGCTCCGCCCAAAATATCGCCTGGGATGACCTCGAAACGCTCCAATGGTACGGCAACGTTGACTGTCCGCTGCTCCCCCGGTTTTAACGCGACTTTGGCGAAGCCTACCAGTTCTTTTACTGGGGTCAGCACCCCCGGCGGCGGACGGCTCAGATAGACCTGCACGGTCTCGCTACCCGCCATTTTGCCTGTGTTCTCGACCTCTACGCTGACCTTGACGGTTTTACCCTCGAGCACTGCACTCAAGCTCTGCTGCGTTGGGTGTAGCTGAGGCTGTAACCCCCCCACCCAATGCGTGAAGCGAGTCGTGGCTCCTGGTAGTGCGTCGTAGGTAAGCGGCAGCTGCCGTGTGTTTGGGCCAGCTAAAAGGCAACTGACCGCTCGGATTTCCTTGACCAAAAACGTCGGCAACTGCTGTGTCCCTGAGCCTAAGCTGTTTGGTTTGAGCGTGAGGTTCGCACGAGGCTGCCGGATCCGGCTACCGCACGTTGTCACAAGCTGTGACCGTCCGCTCGAGACCAGAAACTGCTGAGCCGCAACTTGCCACCACGACCCGGTACGGGGGCTCGAGGCGGTGGAGCTGTAAGTGTTGTAGCTCAGGCCGACCTATCTTGGCCCAAGATAATCATGCTCAACACTTCGTCTTGGGTGACATCTTGGGTGCGGTGCGTCCCGACGAGCCGCCCATTATGCATCACGCTGATCCGGTCGGTTAGGTTAAAGACGTCGTGGATATCGTGGCTGATCAAAAAGATGCCGAGCCCTTCGCGTTTAAGTTGCGCAATCAGTTCGCCCACCTTTTGGGTCTCTTGCGGACCTAACGCGGCGGTCGGCTCGTCCATAATCAAGACTTTAGCGTTAAAGTAAACCGCTCTGCCAATCGCAATTGCCTGACGCTGACCGCCGGAAAAGTTTCGTACCGGGTCACGCAGGGAGCCGATTTTGAGGTCTAAACGGTCTAAAATCTTGCGGGTTTCACCCTCCATCTTGTCGTCGTCCACCGCGCCGAACGCACCTGTAAGCTCGCGCCCTAAAAAGATATTGGCGGACGCGGTGAGGTTGTCCGCTAGGGCCAGCGCCTGATAGATAGTTTCAATGCCGTACTTTTTGGCGTCTTTGGGGGTGCGAATAGTCGCGGGTTGTCCGGCGACCCGAATCTCGCCTTCGTCAGCGGTATAGGCTCCCGAAAGGATTTTAATCAGGGTGCTTTTACCCGCGCCGTTGTGCCCTAAAAGTCCCAACACCTCACCGGGATAGAGGTCGATAGACACGTCCTCTACGGCGTGAACGCCGCCGAACGACTTAGAGATGTGGTGCATTTCGATCAGGGGCGTGCTTGTATCGGTGCTCACCCTAGTCAGCTGCCAGACCACTGCGGCGGCGGTAGATAACGTCAAGCCAGACTGCGACGATCAGGACGCCGCCGATCACAACTTGTTGCAGGGGGCTCGAGAGTCCCACCAAAACCATCCCGCTCTGCAAACTCTGCATCAAAAGAGCGCCCAACATTGCGCCAGCGATGGTGCCGTAGCCGCCCGCGAGTGAGGTGCCGCCGATCACCACAGCGGCGATCACATAAAGTTCGGTCAGCGTTCCCGTCGAGTTGGCCCCGGCATTGAGGCGGGCTGACGCAACGGCTCCGGCCACCGCGCAGAGCATCCCGATAATGACAAACATCCAGAGCCGCACCTGTTTGGTGTCAACCCCGGCCAGCGCGGTCGCTTCAGGATTACCGCCGAGCGCGTAGACGTAACGCCCGAAGCGGGTCTGGCTCGCCACATAGTTCATCAGCAGGGCAATGACAATCGTAATCAGCGCAGGTACGGGAATCCCCCGCGGAATATCGCTACGCGGCTGTGTATAGGCGTTCATCAGCACCACGAATCCGGCAATCAAGCCGATGCTGACTAAAAGCGTGACCCCTTCAGCCCAAAGCGGTTTGACGGGAAACTCGAGCCGTTGCCGTTTGGCGCGGCCCCGCAAGGTACTGATCAGGAGCGCCAAAATAGCGACGCCGCCGACGACCCAGCTCCACGTCCCACCAATCGAGCCGCTACCGAGGGTTTGAAACGGCGCGTCGAGCGGCGCGACCGTGCGCCCCTGCGTAACGAGCCACGCGCCGCCGCGCCAGATCAGGAGACCCGCCAGCGTCACGATAAACGACGGCACCCCCTGATACGCGATCCAGTACCCTTGAAACGCGCCGACCAGACCGCCGATTAAAACACCTAAAAGTACGCCGATAAGCCAACCGAGCGGGATATTGGGCGCTAACCACTCGACCTGCGTGGCCGCCATGATCATCCCCAAAAAGCCGAGCAGTGAACCGACCGAGAGGTCAATCTGCCGGGTGACGATAACCAAGACCATCCCGGTAGCGACGATACCGACGACGCTCGCCTGCACGACTAGGTTCCAAAGGTTGCGCGGCGTTAAAAAGGTGCCGTCGGTTACGGCGTTAAAGATCAGCCAGATAACGAGCAGTGCGCCGACCATACCGAGCAGCCGGGGGTCAAGCTCGAGCGCCCCCAACAAGCCGCCGAAACCGCCCTTAGGCTTCTCAGCTGGCGTCTTCTTATCTCGAACAACCATTTTACCCTCTTGGTCCATAAAATAAATATAGCGGTTTCCGTAGTTACCAAGCTAGCTTTTCGCTTAGGTCATTCCGGCTTTGCCGAGGAAAGCAGCTCGTAGGGGTACAGTGCTTACCCGCTTAGCTCGGCTCAAACCAGCTGACGCATGCCCCCAAGTGCCTACCAGGGTATACCTGCGCTATGTAGAGGAGAGCCGTCCACCTTGTAGGGGAGGGGTCATTCTGACTAGAACCTATCTCAAAAATGGCTTTTCAGACCGAGAGCGTCCCATTTTACTCGCTTAGCTCGGTCAACCCCTCTTAGACCGAGGCCCAAAAGGGGTTTTGAGATGACTTCAAAGTAGACGGCTTCCGCTTAGTTTACTGACACGCGCTCGGCGCGTCGGCTCCTGTAACACCCTTACAGACATCCGCTTTGGGAATCCAACCCGCGTCAATTACGACATCTAGGTTGTCGCGGGTGATCGGCACCGGCTTGAGCAAGATAGCGTTCATCTCGGTACCGTTGGGACCACCATTAAAGGTCGTCGCCCCTTCGACGTCGGTGAGGGCTGCGCCACCCGCTAAGGACATCGCAATTTCAGCAGCTTTGGCACCCAACGTGCGCGAATCTTTCCAGACACTGACGGTTTGCGTGCCGAGGGCAATGCGGTTGAGTGCGGCGAAGTCCGCGTCTTGACCTGAAACGGGGAGACCCTCGAGCCCCTGCGCCGTCAGCGCCGCAACGACGCCCCCGGCCGTGCCGTCGTTCGAGGCGACCACGGCGTCCACGTTGTTGTTGTTCGCCGTCAAAATCTGCTCCATGTTGCGCTGCGCGTTTTCGGGCAACCAGCCGTCGGTGTACTGTTCGCCGACGACCTTGATATCCCCGCTGTCAATTGCGCTTTGCAACACCTCGAGCTGCCCTTGGTGCAAAAAGTCGGCGTTGGGATCGGTCGGGCTGCCTTTGATAAAAACGTAGTTACCGGTCGGTTGTACGTCAAACACAGCCTGAGCCTGGAGCCGCCCGACCTCGACGTTATCGAACGTCAGGTAAAACACGCTCGGGTCTTCGATCAGCCGGTCGTAGGCGATCACGGGGATGCCTTCTTGGGCGGCGCGGGTTACCGCCGGGATGATGGCCTCGTTGTCTTGCGCCAGGATAATGAGCGCGTCCACACCGCGCGTAATCAGCGCGTCAATATCCGAAAGCTGTTTTTCCGGCGAGCTCTGCGCGTCGGCGCTCAGGTACTTGCCGCCGAGTTCGGCAAGTTTGGCCTTGATCGCCGCCTCGTCGGTTTTCCAACGCTCCTCTTGAAAGTTCGACCAGCTGACGCCGATGGTCTGCGCCGACGCCGCCGCGCACAGTGCAAAAAGTCCGATAATCAACACTCGCTTCATCGTGTATCCCTTCCAATCTCCAGTTAGACGTGCAGCAAACACCCATGCGGGCGTCGTTGCTCTTTTTAGCCCCCGCGTTACACCTCGCTACACCTTTGCACCTTGTACCAACACGTCTCGTACCGATACCCCTCGTACCAAACTGCTCTACCGTACTTAAAGCGTGTATTTAGTTAGTTAAGCCAAGATGTACTTTATCCAGTCGGTAGAAGTGTGTCAAGTGATTCGCCTCGAGGCCCTTCAGTCACAGCTTTACGCCAGCCTTAAGGCCGACGCCACCGCGCGTCTGTCCACTTCTGGGTACTCTGGGAACTCTCGACCGTCTTTTCGATAAAATGTACGCCCCGTGCCCCGTCGTAAACGGTCGGAAAGTCGAGCGCGTCGGCTGGAACCGTGCCCCCTTCTTGACGCGCCCGCATCGCCGCTGCCGCGCCCCGGTAGACGTTCGCAAACGCTTCTAAAAAGGCTTCGGGGTGGCCGGGGGGAAGGCGTGAGGCCCGCTGAGCCGCTTCACTCAGGTACGCGTTGCCCGGTTTTCTGAGCTGCACCGGCTCGCCGTTCGGTTTGACGAGCAGGTTCATCGGCTCTTCTTGGTGCCACTCGAGCCCCCCCGTTTCGCCGTAAACCCGGAGCCGGAGTCCGTTTTCTTCACCGCTCGAGATTTGCGAGGCAACCAGCACGCCTTTCGCGCCGCCTTCAAAGCGTAAGAGCAGATTACCGTCATCATCGAGTTGCCGTCCTGGAACAAAGCTGGTCAGGTCGGCGCAGATACTGTGGAGCCCTAACCCCGTGACATACGAAACGAGCTGCTCGGCGTGAGAGCCGATGTCCCCGATGGCCCCGGCGACACCACTTTTGGCCGGGTCGGTGCGCCAGTCGGCCTGTTTATTTGACACCTCTTCAGCGAGCCAGCCCTGATTGTATTCGACGATGACTTTGCGGATGTTGCCCAACTGTCCCGAACTGACTAGGTGTTTGGCCTCTTTGATCATTGGATAACCCGAATAGTTATAGGTCACGGCGAAGACGACGCCGGTTTTTTCCACGGCGGCAATCAGTTCGTTTGCCTGCTCGCTCGTATGGACCAGCGGTTTGTCCGATATAACGTTAAACCCGGCATTGGCAAACGCGTGTGCAACCGGAAAGTGCATGTGGTTGGGCGTGACGACCGAGACAAAATCTATCCGTTCGTCTTCAGGGAGCGCCTGCTCACCGTCCAACATCTCTTCCCACGAGCCGTACGCCCGGTTTTTAGAGAGTCCCAACTCAATCCCGGACGCCTTCGCTTTCTCCGGTGTCGACGAGAGCGCCCCCGCCACAAAGTCAATCTGACCGTCTAACGCCGCCGCCATCCGGTGAACTGCGCCGATAAACGCGTCTTTGCCGCCGCCGACCATACCCATTTTAAGCTTCGCCGTCATTTTGCCTCCTGTAACCACGTAAGAATGCGCTCTAAGTTTTGCTCGAGCGGTAACACCGTATCAATTTGCAGCCTCGGATAATCAGTTGCTAAAAACATCTGGTTTTTAGACCGCCTGCGGTAGAGCAGAAAGGTTGTCCAGCGTTTGACCCTTTGCGCGGGTCGCCGTGTCCGAGTTTCGATGCGTTTGCGCCACACCTCATCGTCCAAACAGTGACAGTCTACAAGCCGGACCTTTGCCCCGGTTGTGCTCGAGATGATTGCGGCGTGGCCGTACCCCTCGGGACCGGTTAAAGGACTGTCGCAAATCACGCTGAACCCCTGTTTTGAGAGGTTTAGGGCAATACCGAACATAGCTTCGTAGGCGAGAGGGCCGGATTTGCGAACACGGCGGCTTAAAACGTCGTTGATGTCGTCTTTATCAACGACCGGCCAGCCCAGCCGCTCACCCAGCGCGAGGCTCAACGTTGTTTTGCCCGACGCCATAAGGCCCCGCATAAGTAGAAGGGTCAGCTGAGCTGTCTTATCCACGGCTTAACTACGACCTGCCGGTCTACCAAGCCATGTAATTACTTCTTCTGTCAGCTGCTCGAGCGGTCCTGCCATATCTACCTCAAGGATAGGTGCTTTGATGGAATAGTCAAAACCGCCTGAAGCTTGCTGTCTATATCTGCTGAGGTCGGCCCAGGTTTTGATGACGTGCGCGGGGCGTTTGTGGCGGGTCTCGAGCCTTACCTTCCACACGGCTTCGTCTGAAAGTACGCAGCCTAAAACACGCAGCTCTGCTCCCGTTTGTCTTGCTGATGCTTCCGCACGCAACCCTCCTACCTCGCCGCGTAGAGGGCTGTCACAAATGACGCTAAACCCTCGCTGTAACAAGCTCTTAGCTACCGAAAACATGCTGTCATAGGCAAGTGGGCCGTAATGCTCTACGTGCATCATCAGTACGTCTGAAAAGTCGTCCTTATCAACGACGGGCCAACCTAGGCGCTTACCCAAGTTCCGGCTTAAGGTGCTTTTGCCGATCCCGACCGGGCCTCTGAGCACAAGTAGGTACGGCTTCATCCCCGTGTTGTTTCCGTAGCTGCGTAGCGTTCAAGCATCCACAACCTCTATAAAATGGTCTTATCGTACAGCTCAGCAAAACTTAGCGTTGCGTCCACACAAGGAACGAACAGCGCATCGTCTTCGCTGAAAACACGCTCTTCCCAGCTGCCCGACTGCCGGTAATAGCCTGTCACCTCGCGTTTACGGGATTCGACCATCAAGTAGAGGTGTAGGCTCTCCAAAGCCAGGTAAGAAAAGCGTTTCTCGAGCCTGTCTTTACGCGCGGTAGACGGGCTGACGACCTCGACAATCACGCATGGTGACGTCTCAAAAAAGTCATCCGCCAGGGGTTCACACACGACCATCGCATCGGGATAGTAAAAAAGTCGGTTTTCAACCCGGAGCTTCATGTCGCTGCCGTAAACGCGGCAATCCTGTCCGGCAGCGCCTACTAACAGATGCACGATGTTCGCGCAGATGACGTTGTGCGTGACGCTGCCCCCGGCTAGGGCAAAAACCTCACCGTAGACGTATTCGTGACGAACGTCCGCACCGTCTTCAGCCTCGAGGTATTCGTCTACCGGGACTTCCGTGATGAGCCGCGCCCGCGTAACGTCAGGTTACTCGCGCCCGAACGCCGCGTCGAACGCCCCGCCTGCAGGCGCAAAGTCGAGCTTTTTCGTAAACGCTGCCGATTCGGTGCCGCCGTGAACGCGGTCCATGCGTGAGTCTTCCCACTCGATACTTAAGGGGCCGTCGTAGCCGATGTCGTTTAAGGCCACGATGATGGTCTCGAAGTTGATGTCGCCGCGCCCGACGCTGCGAAAATCCCAGTAGCGGCGCGGGTCGCCGAAGTCGGTATGCCCGCCAAAGACTCCCGCCTCGCCGGTGCCGTGTCCCCACCAAGCGTCTTTCATATGGACGTGAAAGATGCGGTCACTGAATTCGTAGATAAATTTGACGTAATCCACGCCCTGGTAGCCCAAATGCGACGGGTCGTAGTTAAAGCCGAAGCGTTTGTGCTGGTTCACGGCTTCTAGCGCCCGTTTTGCCGAGGCGATGTCGAAGGCGATTTCAGTGGGGTGAACCTCGAGCCCGAAGTTGATGTCCTCTTGGTCAAAAACCTCTAAAATCGGCGTCCAGCGGTCCGCAAAATCTTCAAACCCTTTGTCCCAATACGCCTGCGTCGTCGGCGGAAAGGCGTACAAACTGCCCCAAATCGAAGAGCCCGTAAAGCCGTTCACTATACCCACACCAAATTTAGCTGCCGCCCTCGCCGTGTCTTTCAGCTCGTCAGCGGCGCGTTGCCGGACGCCTTCAGGGTCACCGTCGCCCCAAACGTGTTCGGGCACAATCGCTTTATGCCGCTCATCAATCGGGTCGCAGACCGCCTGACCGACCAGGTGATTTGAAATGGCGTAGCACTTGAGGTCGTGTTCGGCTAACAGGTCGTGGCGGCCCTGCGCATAATCGGGTTCAGAAAGGGCTTTTTGTACGTCGAAGTGGTCGCCCCAGCAGGCGAGCTCGAGGCCGTCGTAGCCCATCTGTTTAGCTAAGGGTGCGAGTTCGGCTAACGGAAGGTCGGCCCATTGGCCGGTAAATAAAGTGACGGGTCGTGCCATAAAACTCCAATCGTTACGGTAGGTTTGACGTCTCTACGGTTAGGGCGCTCTATCTGCCTTGATACTTGCTTGCTAAAAATCTTTGTCTTTCTGCACTTTGATAAAAACTCCGTTGCCACGTTTTTCAACGATTAATCTCTCTGAAACTTCTTGCCTCAACTTTGCCGGAATAAGCTGTAATTGCCGACTCCGCTCTTCGGTAACCCTTTTCTCTGCACAACTTGGATGGGCCGCTGCAACGGCTTTGAGAGCGTAGTATGCGCCACCGAAAGCGTGTTGGGGAACGTGCGCCGTAGCTACCGCTTGTCCTGCGGCACGGGCGGCAAAACAAGCTTTTTCATTATCTTTTGCTTCGCGCGCACCCGCATGAGCTGCAAGGGACGCACCGCGTATAGCTGCCATTTTGAACACGCCTGTTTCAACCCACGTTCGGCACGCTTCGATAGCTTTGCGTGGCCGATCATCTTCTGGATACTTGTCTTCAAAAAATGGAAGTACTCGTTCGGCACAGTCGGCAGCCCAAGTTGCCATCAATTTCTGATCGTGTTTGTCGTATTTTTTCATAATGAACCGTATTTTAGCACTAGTGGTCTCAGTCAAGCCGCGCGGCGGCAAAAAAAACGTCCAACAACTTAAATCACAGGAGCAGCCCATCAGGTGAGCTGCCCCAGTGTAGCGTGAAGTTTAGAACGGGGAATCGGGGTAGTAGAACTGCTTGGCGTTCTCAGGCGTGACGAGTTCGGACTCGAGTAGATACTGGCCCACAATCGGGACGCCCGAGGTGTACTGCAGCGCGGTCACTTCCATTGCGGTGGCGATCATCGAAGGCGGATAGGTCACATCGACCGGAATAAGCTTGTCGCCGTCCATCACGCGTTTGATCACCTCTTTTTTACCCGCGCCGCCGACGATAAAGAGGTTGTCAGCGCGTCCGGCTTGCTCAACTGCCGCGACGACGCCTTCGGCCATGTCATCGTCCGACGCCCAAATCGCGTCAATATCGGGAAAGCGCGTCAGCATGTCCTGCGTGACCGTAAACGCGTCGTCACGGTTCCAGTTGCCGTACTGAGCGTCCAAAACGTTGATCCCGGAACCTTTTAACGCCGCGTTAAAGGCGTCAAACCGCTGATTGTCAATGACCGTCGGCAGGCCGCGCAAAATCACGATATTGTCACCTTTGCTCAAGTTTTTGGTAAAGTATTCTCCAGAAACGCGCCCAAAAGCGGTGTTGTCTCCCGCGACGTAGAGGTCTTGAATGCTGGGGTCGGAGAGCCCACGGTCAACGACCGTGACGAAGACGCCCTGCTCTTTGACCTGCGCGACAGGTTGCGTTAAGGGGTCGGACTCGAAGGGCAATACGACGAGCGCGTCAATCTTATTGATCGCAAGCATATCTTGCAAATCGTTTGCCTGTTCACCGGGGTCTGAGGCCGAAGAGACCACAAATTTGAGGTTCGGGTAGGTGTTTTGCAGCTCTTTGGCGGCCTGTTCCGCCCAGAAGTTGACGCCGCCGGTCCAACCGTGGGTGGCTGCCGGAATCGAGACGCCAATCGTGACGGTTTTGTCCTGGGCTTGAGCTGCGCCCAAGGCGAGCAGGGCGGTGGCGACTAAGAGAATACGTTTCATGTAACTTCCTTTCGTACTTCGAGACAGAGGCGATTTGGTGTTTAGGTAAGCGCAATTCACACCATTTTGAACCTCCAGCTGTACCGATTTGGATGAACCTCAGTCATCCTCACCCTCGCGCCGCTGCAAGAGCACCGCCGCGATGATGATGACGCCCTGCACCGCGCCGTTTAAGTACTCGCTGATAAAGCCGGTGAGGTTTAGGACGTTGCCGATGGTCGAGAGCATAATCGCCCCGACGACGGTGCCCCAGATATGGCCCGAGCCGCCCCGCAGGGCCGTTCCGCCGATGATGACGGCGGCGATGGCCTCCAACTCCCACAACACGCCGGTACTCGCTGACGCCGACCCGAGGCGCGGCACATAGATAATCGTGGCGAACGAGACGCAGAGCCCCTGAATGATGTAGGTCAACGTCTGGACGCGGCCCACGTTGATGGCTGAGTACCGCGCGACCCGTTCGCTCGAGCCGATCGCGTAAACGTAGCGTCCAAAACGGGTCCGGTGCAGCACCACGCTGCCGATGACGGCGACCGCCGCAAACACCCAGATTGGATACGGCACGCCCAGCAGCGACCCCGAATAGACCGGCCCGTACACCGACCTCACCGCAAAGTCGAGCGAGAGCGTGCCACCGTTCGCCAGATACGTCACCAGCGACCGGTAGATGCCGAGCGTGCCCAGCGTGACGATAAACGCGGCGATCTTGCCCCTGGTAATAATGACGCCGTTCAGCGCCCCGGCGAGAACGCCCAAGAGCAGCGACGCTCCAATGCCAATCAATACCGTCACGACGCCCGCGCCGAAGGTATTGACCGCCCGGTTCATCACGATAATCATCACACCTGCGATAAATGCCGCCATCGAACCGACCGAAAGGTCGAGCCCACCTGAGATAATCACAAACGTCGCGCCGACCGCGATGATGCCGATAAACGCACTGCGCGTCAGGACGTTAAAGAGGTTGATGGGCGACAAAAAGGCGTCGTTTAAGAGTGCGCCGACGACAAAGAGCGCAATCAGACCGAGGAGCGGCCCGAGCGCCCGAATATCAAAGCGTGCGCTGCGCTCTGCAGGAGAGGTGCGAACTTCAGGCTCAGGCTGCATGAGGGGCTCCTTTTGCCGCGGATTCACGCTTCAAGCCGGTCGCGTAGCGGACAATCTCGTTTTCGTTGATGTCGCCCCCGCTCAGCGTTCCCATCTGCTGCCCTGAACGCATCACAACGACGCGGTGACAGAGCCCGACGATTTCAGGGAGTTCGGACGAGATGAGGATGCACGATTTGCCTCCATCCAACAGCTCCTGAATAAAAAAGTAAATCTGCCGCTTGGTGCCCACGTCAATCCCCCGAGTCGGCTCGTCTAAAATCAAAACTTTGGGCGTGACTTCCATCGTTTTAGCGAGCACGAGCTTTTGTTGATTGCCGCCCGAAAGCGCGTTGACTTTGGCCGAAAGATTCGGCACACGGATGCTGAAGTCGTCTACCGCTTCCGCCAACGCCGCCAGCTCACGCTTTCGGTGAACAAAGGGGTCGGCGTACTTTTTTAGTGCCAACAGCGTGAGGTTGGGCCGGAGCGCCATCTCGGTAATGAGTCCTTTGCCCTTGCGGTCCTCGCTGACGTAAGCGATACCTGCCCCCACAGCATCTTGCAGGGTGCTGATGGTGAGCGGTTGACCGTTTCGGGTCAGCGTACCGGTCTTTTGGCGCAGCCCTAAGATACCCTCGAGCAGTTCAGTCCGCCCCGCCCCGACGAGTCCGGCGAAGCCCAAGACCTCGCCGCGCTTAAGCTCAAACGAAATATTCTCGGCCCAACCGGGGACCGAAACGTTTTGTGCCGTAAAAACCACTTCTGTCCCCGGTGTGCGTTTGGGTGGGTACATGTCCGAGAGTTCGCGCCCGACCATCAGGTTGGCCATCTCGTCTTGGGTCAGCTCGCTCGTCTTTTGCGTGGTCACGAGTCGCCCGTCGCGGAGAATGCTCACCCGGTCGGCGATTTCGGCGACCTCCCCCAGCTTGTGTGAGATATACACGACCGTCACGCCTTGGGCGCTGAGGCGGCGAATCAGCTTAAAAAGCACGGCGGTTTCGCGCCCGGTTAAAACGTCGGTGGGTTCGTCCATCAGCAGGACGCGCACGTCGCGGGTGACGGCTTTGGCGATTTCGACCATCTGTTTTTGTGAGACGCTTAAACGCCCGACGCGAGTTCGGGGATGGACGGGCGTCTCGAGTTCACGGAGCACAGCGGCGGTCTCTCGCTGCATCACTCGGCTCTGCACGAACGGTCCCCGGTGTTTTTCGACGCCTAAAAAGATATTTTCTTCAACGGTCAAATCGTCAGCCAAGTTGATCTCTTGGTGGATTAAAACGATCCCTGCCGCTTCAGCGTCGCGGGGGCGGCGAAACGACACCTCGCGCCCTTCCAGTCTCAAGGTTCCACCGGTCGGTTGGAGGTAACCTGACAAGAGTTTCATCAGCGTAGATTTGCCCGCGCCGTTTTCGCCCAAAATTGCGTGGACTTCGCCTTTTGCGAGCGTCAGCAAAACGTCATCTAAAACCCGGACGGGTCCGAAATCTTTAGAGAGGTGCGTGGCCTCTAACACGGTTGTCTCTAGCACCTTTGCCCCTGACACTGTAAGCGTCCGCGAGTGTAGGCATGTAGCTCGAGCAGATTCGCGGAGAGGCTGAAAGCGGCAATCCGAAATACAGCCGGTATCAAATCGGCGTCAATCGCTGCGCTGGTTTCCGTAGAGGTCACAACATCCCTTCTCGAGCAGTTACAACCTCTCTTTTGCCGAGGTCGTCATAGTTGGTCTTTGTGTTTGACTATATGCGGGGTGCTGAAGGCTGTCAAGCACAACTTGATAACGGAAGTGCAGCAAAAAAGCCGCCCTACACGAACGGCTTAGTTTTTACGTGGTTTGCGCCGAGCTCAGCGTTCTTGCAGGGTTTCAGGCACGGCTTGGCTGCTTAGGGAGACGGGCGCGTTTTGTTTGGCGGATTCGTAGCAAGCTAAAACTAAGCGGACGGCCTCGAGCCCGTCTTGCCCGGTACACACGACCTCGCGTTCGCCCCGAATGGCCGCCAAAAAGTCAAGCTCACAGGTGGTGTGGGCATCATAGCCGCCGAAGGTCGTATGTGAGATGTCAGGTTCACCGAAGTTGGTTCCCGGCGAGCTGCGAAAGCGGTGGGTCAAGACGCCGGTGCGGTTCGAGTATTCTACGGCCCCTTCAGTGCCGTACACCCAAAACGCCTGCTCCCAACCCGTCGCGGTCCAGGCGTTTTCCACGCTGCCCATCGCCCCCGATGCGAAGGTCAGGTTGGCAACCGACGTATCTTCGACCTCGATGTCAAAGCCGAGCGTGGCGATGTTCGCGTAAACCTGCGTCACATCACCGCCAAAGTAGCGGGCCAAATCCATCATGTGACAGCCGTTGTCTAAGAGCGTGCCGCCCCCCGAATGAGCGAGGCTGCCAAACACACCGCGTACTGTTTTTGAGCCCCCCCAATCGTGCGCTTGGCGAAAGCGCATAAAGGTCAGACGCCCGAGTGCGCCCGAGTCAATGAGGTCTTTGGTTTGGATGGCGGCGCTGTCGCTCCGCAGGTGATGACCGATCTGCAACACCACGCCCGCCTCGCGGCAGACGCGGATCATCTCCTCGGCCTGCTCTAAAGAGAGCGACACAGGTTTTTCGCACAACACGTGTTTGCCTGCTCGAGCCGCTGCCAACGTCACCGGGTAGTGCAGCGCGTTGGGCAAACAGACCGAGACGGCTTCGATGGTGGGGTCGGCCAAGAGCTCTTCAAAGGTGCTGTAGCCTTTAGGGATGTTCCACTCACGCTGACGTTTGGCGAGGGCCAAGGGATTGGCGTCGGCAATCGCCGCGATGGTCGCGCCCCCGGCGGTGTAGCCCTGATAGTGAAACAGCGAGACGCCGCCTGCGCCGATGATGCCAACGTTCATACAGGTTCCTCGGTTTTAGCGGTTTCAGAGTTTGAGGTGATGGGCTCGAGCGTCTCTCTTCTATTGCCAAACCACGTTTTTGGACGGTTGGGTGTCGGCGCAGCCCAGCGTGCCGCGTTTTTTAAGACCTGTTTGACTTCACTCTGATAGTACACCGGAAACGTTTCGTGACCGGGCCGGAAGTAAAACACTTTGCCCTGCCCCCGGTTGTAGCACGCGCCGCTGCGAAAGACCTCGCCGCCTTCAAACCAGCTCACAAAAACAAGTTCGTCGGGTGCCGGGATATCAAAGGGTTCGCCGTACATCTCGGCTTGCGGGACGACGAAGCTGTTTTCTAATCCTTCAGCAATCGGGTGCTGCGGCGCGACGACCCATAACCGTTCGCGCTCCCCTTCGTCGCGCCACGAAAGGTTACAGGTCGTTCCTAAAAGCCGCTTGAAAATCTTGGCAAAGTGCCCGGAATGGAGCACCACGAGTCCCATACCCTCCAAGACTCGCTCGTGAACCCGCTCGACAACTTCGTCGGAGACCTCGCCGTGGGCGCGGTGGCCCCACCAGAACAGCACATCAGTCGTGTCGAGCACGTCGGCACTTAGCCCGTGTTCGGGCTCGTCTAGCGTGGCGGTATGGACCTCAAAACCGCCGTCTCGTAATCCTTCGGCAATCGCGGTGTGAATGCCGTCCGGATAGATGGCCTTAACGACGGGATTTTCCTTCTCGTGGTGAAACTCGTTCCAAACGGTAATGCGGGGCAAATTTATGCGTGTCATCTAAGCCTCCTTGACCTAACGGAAAACGTTACCGCACCACGTAGGAAAGGCTCAAGGCCATTTGAACACCTTCCGTAAAAGTCCCAAACAAGGTGTTGGCCTAACACAGTAGATTAAGGAACAATGAACGAAATTTAGCTTTCAAACCTCCCTCAAGTCAGTACGATGTGTATCAGGAGTGCATCACACGACTCCGCAGCAATACGGCGCAGCACGCTCTTTTGGGGAGGCCACCACAATACCGACGCGTGCTGCGCCCCTTTTTGTTGTGTTTTATCTTTTCGCGTAACTATGCTACACCAAGCCAACGAGGGGCGTCCATGAGAGGTGTTCTAGCGTCTCTCACCGCACTTACGCCTAAACCAAGTAAGGTACGCCTGGGAGGAAATCTGTGGGATCAACCCTAAAAACCCTGAAAATACTTTTTTGCCTGGTTGTGCTCGCCCTACCGGTGAGTTTTGCGCAACACGTTTATCTAGGCGGTACGGTCGGCACACCGCTCTCGTCAACCTTTAACAGCCCACTCGACTACGCTGAACTCGGCGCACAGCTGGGGTTTGACCCTTTGCCCGGTTTCGGGGTACGCGTTTCTGCTGAGGGAAACCCTGTGAACGGCGGCCTCAAACTAGCGAGCGGCGACGCGGTGTTCCGCTTTTTTTTACCGCTTTCGTATCACTCGTTTTATACCGGCCTCGGCGCCGACGCCCTTTTTAACGCACCACCGACCTCGCTCAGTTCTCTGCAGGACGCTCAGTTGGTCGCGCACGCACTCGGCGGGTTCGAGCTGCGACTGATCGGTGGGTTCGGCGTTTTCGGCGAAATCGTCCCGAGTTACCTCATCGGCTCAGACTTTATCAGCCGTAGCGCCTATTTTGTACGGTTGCGGGGTGGTCTCAACTTTCACTTTTTTTAGTTCGCTCGAGCCAGTTTAGTCGGCCTTATTGGGGGGTGCTGCGGCACCCTCTTTTTTGTCGGTCTGACGCTGCTAAGCCAAGCTGCAAGCAGACCTCGCCGAGGTCTGTGACCTGAGTGGGTAGCCTCGAGACGCTCCCACAGGGTAAAGTGCGGAGACGCTACTGAGCGACAGTTCTTTAAGGAGGCGAAGATGAAATTTGTCAAGGCGCTGTGCCTTACCCTCGTGGGTACGCTGGCAGGACTTAGTTTCGCGCAGGTACGGGTTTTTATCGGCTCGACGCTGCGCCCGGACGTGATCGGCCCGATTTTAGAGCAGTTCACTGCCAAAACCGGCATCAAGACCGAACTCGAGGAGGGCGGCGCCACGTCGGAGGTGCGCGACCAATACCTCAGCACGATTTTGACCAGCCGTAGCGGAGATATTGACCTGTACCTGATGGACGTGGTGAACCCGCCGCAATACGCCGCGGCAGGCTGGGCCGAACCGTTAGACGGCTATTTCAAGTCACCGGAAGCTGAGCAAGGGTTTCTCGAGCCCTTTTTAGACAGCGTGGTTACGGCCAATACGGTAGACGGCAAACTTTACGGCATCCCCGGTTGGACGGACGCCCAATTTCTCTACTACCGTAAAGACTTGCTCGATAAATACGGCTTCAAGCCGCCGAAAACCTGGGAAGAACTTAAAACACAGGCACTGGCCATTACTAAGGGTGAAGGCAACCCCAACTTGCAAGGCTTTAACTATCAGGGCGCAGCGATTGAGGGCACCAACTGCACCTTTTTAGAGGCGCTTTGGACAGCGGGTGGCAACTGGCAAGCCGACGACGGCACCGTTACCGTAGATTCAGACCCCGGTCATACTGCGCTTTCCTGGTACGACGAAACCCTTTCGTCCGGCATCACCAAACCCGGTATCGCCGAAGAGACGACCGACCTGAGCCGTCAGGCGTTTCAGGCGGGCGACGTGGTGTTTATGCTCAACTGGGGCTACGCCTGGGCGCACTTTCAAGAAGACGACGACAGCGAGGTCAAAAGTGCGGTCGGCGTTGCGCCCTTGCCTGCGTTTGCCGACAACAGCTCAGCGACGTGTGTGGGCGGCTTCCAGTGGGCGATGAACCCGTTTAGCGGCAACAAAGACGAGGCGTTTCAGGTGATGCAGTATATGGCTTCTTACGACTCGCAAAAGCAGTTGGCGATTGCCGCCAGTCATATCCCGGCCCGCGACGCTCTCTATCAAGACAAAGAGGTGTTAGCCGCCGCGCCGCAGTTCGGTCAGTTTTTCGACGTGATTAAAAACGCGCGTCCGCGCCCCCTGACGCCTTTTTACAGCGAGGTCTCGGAGCTCATCCGCACCAACATGAACGCCTTTTTCGCCCGCGCTCAAGACGCCGATACGACGCTTTCAGAGATGCAGTCGGGACTGACAGACATCCTCGAGCAGTAGATGGCGACAGCGTCACCTAAAAAACCCTATCAGCGCCCAGGTTTCTGGGCGCGTTTAACATCCGGGAACCCGACTGAAGCGCAACTCGGGTATCTTTTGCTGGTTCCTACCTTTTTGGTCCTGGCACTCGTGATGTTCTACCCGATTGTGAACGTCGTGTGGAAATCGCTGCACTACGAAAAGCTCAACCTGCCTGCGCGGGGGACGCCGTTCGTGGGCCTAGACAATTTCCGCGAGATGGCGTGGGGTGAAGGGCTCAGCTGGAGTGTGACGCACTTGCTAGTGTGGCGTTCACTTCTGTTAGCCGCGCTCGTGGCACTCTGGGCGCTGGTATGGCGGCGTTTCTCATGGACGGCGCTCGTCTGGACTGCCCTGCTTGTCGCGGTGTGGGCGCTGCTCGGCGTCTACCCAGGCCCGGAAGGGTCGTGGAACGACCCCCGCTTTTACAACGCGTTCGGCGTCTCGCTCCTGATCATCTTCGTGACCGTGATCGGGTCGTTTTTAGTCGGGTTGCCGCTCGCGCTCATCGCCGACCTCAAAACGCGTTGGCGCTGGCTGGTGCGCGTTGCGCTGCTGTTACCGTGGGCGATGCCGCCGGTTCTGACCGGTCTGATGTTCGCGTGGCTGTTTCAAGACCGTTACGGCGTCGTAAACGACCTCTTAGCCCGCGTCGGCATTGACGGCCCCATCTGGCTGGCTCGTGTGACGCCTGCGATTGTCGCGGTGAACTATACGCTGATTTGGAAAACCTCGTCGTTCGTCGGGCTCGTTCTGCTTGCCGGATTGCAGTCTATTGACCGTGGCCTCTATGAAGCCGCTGAAGTGGACGGCGCGAGTGTGTGGCAACGGTTCTGGCGGATTACCCTGCCGCTGTTGCGTCCAGCGATTGCGGTGGCGCTCATCTTCCGTACCCTGACCGCGATTCAAGCGTTTGACGTACCGTTTGCCATGACCCGGGGGGGGCCGGGCCGGGCTTTAGAAACGCTCGGCATCTACGTCTATAACACGACGCTGACGCTCGACATCGGTTACGCGGCAGCCCTTTCGGTCGCACTCTTTTTGCTGAGTTTGGGCATCACCCTCTTTTATCTGCGCTGGATTTATACCGAATGAACCGGGTGTTCAAATACGTGGCTGTTCTGCTCGTCATTGTCAACGGGCTGTTTCCGGCAATTTGGTTGCTCCTCACCTCATTTAAGACCGACGGCGAATTGCGGCAACTCCCGATTACCTACTGGCCGGAAAAGTTTACGCTGCAAAATTACGTCTCGGTCTTTACCGAAAATCCGTTCGGGCGCTTTTTGCTCAACTCGGCGGTCGTGTCCGTCATAGCGACGCTTCTCTGTGTTTTGTTCGCCGGACTCGCCGGGTACGCGCTCGGGCGGCTCAAGATGCCGGGACGCCGCGTGCTGCTCACGCTTATCGTCATGACGAGTATGTTTCCGGCGCTCGTGCTGCTCGTCCCGCTCTACCGGCTGTTTGTCGGCGTTGAGATTCCTTTTTTAAGCGACTTGTTCGGCTCGCCGATTTTCACGCCTAATTTGCTCAACACCTATTGGGCGCTGATTATCCCGTATGTGGCCCTCAGTTTGCCGATTGCCACTCTTATCTTAACGAGCTTTTTTCAGCTGATTCCGGCCGATTTAGAAAGTGCCGCTTTAGTGGACGGCTGTACCCGTATTTCGGCCCTGTTTCGTATCGTCGCCCCGGTGAGTGCGCCGGGTATCGTTACGGCGGCAATTATCGTCTTCGTCAACTCGTGGAACGAATTTTTGCTGGCGCTGACTTTTAATACCAGTTTGCAGATGCGCACCGTACCGGTCGGGATTACGCTCTACCAGGGTGAATATGCGTTTCCGTGGGCGATTATCAGCGCGGCGATTATGCTGGGAGTTTTGCCCCTGGTACTGCTCATTATCTTTTTTCAGCGGCGGATTATCAGCGGGTTGACGGCGGGGGGCGTCAAAGGTTAGCAGCTACCTAAACCATTGTGAGCGTAAAAAACTGTGCGCTGAGCCAGCACGTCGGTCGAGTTGACCAGCGGGCAGGGAAGCGCGTCCGCTGTTAAGACCAGCGGCACTTCGGTACACCCGGCGACGATAACTTGAGCGCCCCGAGCAACCAGTGAATCCGTAAGGGCGCGCATCACCCTGCAGACCTCGCTGCTTTTGTCCCCCGCTTTGATGCGGTAAAGGAGCGTCATAAAGATGTCTCGTTCGCCGCCCTCGAGAACCAAGGGGGTGACGCCGCGTTCTGCAAAGGCCGTCTGATAGAGACCCGCGTCGAGGCAGCCGCTCGAGCCCAACACACCGACCGTTGTAAGCCCTGGTACCGCCTGCAGCGTCGCCGCGCACGTCTCCTCGATAAGGCTGATAAAAGGTACCGACACTGCCGCTTTAATCTCGGCTTGAAAGGCGTGGGCGGCGTTACAGACCATCACCAAAAAGTCGGCCCCGGCGTGCTCGAGCCGCGCGGCCATCGCTGCTAGGGCCGGTCCCGGCGACGGCCCTGTCCCAGCAACCGCATCGTTACGGTTCGGCACCCCCGGATTGCTGTCGATAAGAAGGTGCAGATGCTCCTGATCACGCTGCGCGGGCGTCAGCTCGAGCACCTTCGCGTAAAAGTCGAGCGTCGCCTCCGGGCCGAGCCCCCCCAAGACGCCAACGACCAGCGGCTCGTCAGTCACGCAACACGTCCTGATAAGCGTAGAGTGCCGGAGCGCCACCGGTATGTAAAAACAGCACCCGCTCGCCCTGCTTGAAATGCCCTTGACGCACCAGATCGATAAGCCCGGCGGCTGCTTTGCCGGTGTATACGGGGTCTAAAAGAATCCCTTCCAATCTGGCAAAAAGCTTGACCGCCTCGACCATCTCTTCGGTCGGTCGTGAATAACCCGGTCCCACGTAGTTGTCAAAGACGGCGAACGCCTCGCGTGGTACACCGCCCCGAACAGCTAAGTTCGCAGCGACTTCAGAGGCTAGAGCGTGCAGCTTCGCTTCTTGCGGTTCCTTTTTCGCCCTGACACTAATTCCGATAACCGGAACGCCCGCGTTAATGCCGACCATGCCGGTAACCAGCCCCGCGTGGGTACCCCCGGAGCCGCTCGCGCAGACCACTTGATCGAAAGCTACGCCCAGCTCGAAACTCTGCTGCATCAGCTCTTCGGCGCACGCCACGTAGCCGAGTGCGCCCAGCGCGTTCGAACCACCGCCGGGGATAAGGTAGCCTCGCCGCCCCGCTGCGTTCAGCTCGTCGGCTTCGGCCTGTAGCGCCGCGCTCAAGTCGCTACCCCCCTGAACGACCGTAAGTTTTTCAGCCCCCAAAAGGTTAAAGAGGAAGTTGTTACCGCTCGCCTCCGGGTTGTATGAGTGGGGTACGCGCTCTTCTAGAACAAGACGGCATTTGAGGCCCTCTTTAACGGCGGCCGCGAGCGTCAGGCGGCAGTGATTGCTCTGCACTGCGCCCACCGTGACGAGGGTGTCGGCCCCTTGCGCCAAGGCGTCGGCGACCAAGAACTCGAGCTTACGCGTTTTGTTCCCGCCCCCGCTGAGCCCGAGCAGGTCGTCGCGTTTAATAAAAAGCTGCGGCCCACCCAAGTGCTTGCTCAGGCGCTCGAGCGGTTCAATAGGTGTTGGGGCCGGGGTGTAGCGGCGGCGGGGAAAGCGGGCGAGGTTCATGCCGGCTCCTGCGGCATAAGCCACCAGAGCAGTATATAGCCAATTGCCAAAATCCCCCCGGATAAAAAGGTCGCCACCGAAAAGATAAGCCGCACAGCCCTGGGGCTGGTCCCGACGAACTCGGCGATTCCGCCCAAAACGCCCACGAGCACCCGGTCGTCACGTGAGCGCGTTAGTTTAGCATTCGTTTGCGGCCGACGGGCGCGGCGTTGGTCGTGCAAAAGTGGGTCGTCGGAGGGGTGTTCTCGGTTCATACCGTCACCTTAGCAACTGGGAGTTGGGGAAACAGCGACGCGTCTTGCAGGGCAGCGTGAACCTCGGCCTCGAGCCGCCGCACTTTGATTCCCTCATAGTCGTCAGGCAAAAGAGCGAGGTGCGCCAAAGCTTTGGCGTAGTTGCGCCGTCCGCCGCGGGGGTTGTCCATCTTGCGGGCTTTGTGCAGCGCCGCCGCGAGCAAAATCACACCTGCACAGAGGCGTTTCTCGAGTCCCTCAGAAATCATCCACAAAGGCTCTAACGCCTCGTGCGCTTCCCAATACTCACCTGCGTTAAAAAGTTGCACGCCCTCTACCCATGCTGGACTCGTCGTGGTAGCTCCGGTCATCTGCCTGCCTGCCGAAAGGCTCGGTTACGCCTTAAATCGTCTTCAATCAAAGACACGTCGCCTGCTTGCGACTCGACGTGGTGACGCAGCTCGTGTGTAAGCGTCTCCCAGAGCTGCGCGTCCCAATCAAACGTCGGGTCGTTTTGGGCGATGGCGGCAAACGAGCCGTAATAGAGCGCGATATGCCGTCCCAGCCCTTCACCTGCGCCGAGAAAGTTACTGGGGCCGGGGTCTAAGTACTCGCCCAACCGGTAGACCTCGTGAAAGTGAGGCTCGAGCCTCACCTCAGGCAGTGCGTGAACGCCCTGCAGCTGGGTTAAAAACTCGTCCGGGATGTCTGCGACCATCTCGGCTAGGGTGTTTCCAAATTCGTCAAACGTCATGGGTTAAGCTTACGCGCCGGACGCGCAAGAAAGCGTAGTAGGGTATCTTAGAGACGTGCCTGTTGCGAGGTCAGTTGCGCCCAAACGTGTCGTCGTGGGAGTTTCCGGTGGCAGCGGGCTGCGTTACGCGCTCGATTTGCTGAGGGCGCTTCAAACCCTGCCGGTTGAAACACATCTGGTCATTACCAACGGGGCCAAACAGGTGATTCCTACGGAGCTTGATGAGACTTTACAAGCGTTTGAGGCTCTAGCTGAGGTGGTCTACAAAGATGCTGACCTCGGCGCGGCCGTCTCGTCGGGGTCGTTTCGGGCCTACGGGATGGTCGTCGTGCCGTGCTCTGCCGGAACCCTGGCGAAAGTGGCGCACGGCTTCGCCGACAACCTGCTGTCGCGGGCGGCGCATGTAACGCTTAAAGAACGCCGTCCGCTGGTTTTGGTGGTGCGTGAAGCGCCGTTTTCGCGGCCCATGCTGCAAAATATGCTCGCCGCGCACGACGCCGGGGCCGCCATTATGCCCGCGTCGCCGGGGTTTTATCACCGACCGGAGACGGTAGACGAACTCGTCGGGACGGTCACGGCCCGGACGCTCGATCTGTTGGGGCTCGAGAACACCCGCGCCCCCAGATGGAAAGATTAGGGTGGAAAGAGTAAGGGTGAAGGTTGCGGCGCTGATTCCGGCAGCCGGTGAGGGGCTGCGGCTCGGGCGCGGTCCGAAGGCGCTCGTCACGGTAGCAGGGGAGACGCTGCTGAGCCGTGCGGTTCGGGCATTTTTAGGCTTAACTGATGAGGTTGTCGTAGCAGTCTCACCGGCGATGCAACTAGCAATGCAACCGGTGGTGCAAGGTGGGCTCGAGCTTTCCGCTGTGCGTTTTGTTCCAGGCGGCCCTACCCGTCAGGAAAGCGTTTATAACCTCTTGCAGGCGACAACCGCCGACATCGTGCTGATTCACGACGCCGCACGACCTTTTTTAAGCCGCGAGGTTATCGGTGCCGTGATTGCGGCTGTAAAAGCGCATGGCGCGGCTTCAACGGTTTCTGCCGTTGCCGATACGCTGATAGAAACCCAGACCGGGCGCGTGGTAGACCGGCAAACGCTCCGCGCGGTGCAGACGCCGCAGGGCTTTCGCCGAGAGCTGATTTTAGCAGCGCACGACTACGCGTTGCGCTCAGGTTACGCCGCCACCGATGACGCGGCGTTGGTGCGGGCGCTCGGGCACGACGTCGCGCTCGTCGAAGGGAGCAGCTGGCTGCTGAAAGTCACGACCCAAGCCGACCTCGAGCTGGCCGAAGCTCTAGCCACCGTTTGGGACGCAAGATGTTAATCAACGCCTACGCCAAAGTCAACTTAGGGTTGAGCGTGCTGGGTCACCGCGCCGACGGGTTTCACGACGTTGACACGTTGCTGGTAAGGCTCGAGCTGCACGACGTTTTGACCTTAGACCCGACTGAAAAAGGGCTAACGCTCGAGCTGACCGGCGCAGACCTCGAGCTTCCGCCCGAACAAAACCTCGCCTACCGCGCTGCTGAGCTATATCTGCGTAAAGCCGGAGTCACGAGCGGCGTAGAGATTGGACTCGAGAAACGCATTCCCATTGCCGCTGGTCTAGGCGGCGGTTCAGCCGATGCCGGGGCCGTCTTACGAGGCTTGAAACAGCTCTACCCGGCAGACCTAGACATTTTGACACTGGCGGCACAACTCGGCTCAGACGTGCCGTTTTTTGCCGCTGACTTGGGCGCGGCCCGAGCTACCGGACGTGGGGAACGGCTCGAGCCCGTTGTTATTCCCGAACTCCATTTAGTCTTGGTCAATCCAGGTGTGGGGGTAAGTGCGGGGGACGCTTATGGGCGTTTGGAGAAGATAACGGAGCCGCTCGAGCTGGAGACTATTTTGCGGCAACTCGCGCGGAACGAAGAACCGGGTTATTTCAATACACTGACGGACGGGGTGGTGGGACTCGAGCCGGTCATCGGTGAAGTTCTGGCGGTGCTGCGTCAAACCGGTCTCAGAGGCGTCTTGATGTCGGGGTCGGGTTCGACGTGTTTTGGTCTGGCCGAGAGTCAGCACGAGGCTCAGCTGCTGGCAGCGACGTTACAAGAGGCGTATCCGGAATGGTGGGTATTGGCGACGCAGACGCCTTAACGGTGCTCTAATGTACGTTGTAAATTGATAAGAAAACGTGGATCAGAACTTGTGTATATGAAGTCCGGCTTGCCATGAGGATAGAACCACACATGCAAGTCAATGTCTTTGAGGTGATACCTTACTCTTCCAAAGCGTTGCTTGCTCAAATCAGCCACAACCGCGTTGCCAATCTCAATACTCCCTTTCAGCAAATCTTCAAGACTCTGACTATTTATGCGAGGGTCTTTTGCTCTCCATGCTAAAACATTTGGCACTAGATGCAAAGGATTAACAGACTTGAACTGTTTACTGGCCCTGATGATCTTGTCTGCAAGGCTATTGTGTAAAGCATTTGGAAAGATGCTTTTATTAGAGTCCAACTCAGGTAATGACTTTGCTTCACAATAAAAAAAGGTTCCGTTAGTTGCTGAGACCTTGAAGTCGGGAGTTTTAGTTGTACCCAATGTTCTTCCCCTGTAGCTTTCAACTAGCAGCTCACACGATTGAAAAAACTCTTTTGCTTGGGCTTCACAGATTTCTTGAGCCACCTATCTAAAAACCTCCGTGTATTATGCTGTATGCGTTAAGCGTCTGAAAGTGTTTCCTTAGCAAAAGTGCGATTAGCTTCCATTAAATCATCTGCGAAATAAGTACACGATCAGAATAAAGTAGCTAGGCTTAGAGAAAGGGTTTAAGTCGGCTTACCAAGCCAGAGCATCTAACTTTCTGAAGTTATGAAGCCCCGCGATAGCTAAGAAAGTGTCATCATAAACAGCTTTTGGGCCTCGGTAGATACCCGCTAAGAGCTTAAAGCGTTTCAAGTGAGCCAGTGTGTGCTCGACAGGAAAACGCAGGCTGTTTTGAACTTTGTTGAGGCATTTCTGGATGAAGTCCAGGGGTTTGTTTCTTCTAGCTTTGCTGGGCTGATGGAAGGTTCTATGGGGAAAATCCTTATCAATACCGTCATATCCTTTGTCCACTCGGACCTCGGTAGCCGTAGGTAAAGCTCGTAACACCCCGGTACCTCTAAGGACGTTGACGTCGCTGAATTTGCCTGGTAAAGAACGTGTCACATGAAGGATAAGCTTTGTGTTGGTGGCAGTGATTTGGGTCTTGAGCGTATGTCGCTTTTTCTTACCTGAATACTTGTCTCTGCGTTCTTGCTTGTCTTTGGGTTTCTGGATTTCTTGCTCGGTAGCATCAACCAAGACTTCCTTGAACTCAGGATGCTGCTCAAGCAGTTCTTCTAGGCTTGCGATACGCTTTCTTTTAGCTTGACCAAAAAGAACTGTCTCGTGCGCTGGTAAGGGGAGAACCTCAAGTAGTACAGGTCGAAGTTTGCTGATCAAACGGCTGACGTTACTATCATCCAAGTTGAATAAGTAGCCTAGTAGCAGCTGGGTCAGGTACAAACGGTAATACAGCAGCACCCCTAAAACCTGATCCTCTACCCCTAGTTCTGCCTTGCGTCCCCCGCCTACTGCACGTTGACGTAATTTGCCCTGGGTGCCTTTTGGTTCGGCAAGGCGTACTTCGACCGCTTTACTAAGCAACTTGAACTGCTCGACGCTTAAACCTGTGAAGTTATACAGATGCTTGGGCTTTCTCTTTAAGCGGCTCGCTTTCATCCTGCTAGTTTAGTCCTTTGACTCCTTCGGCGCTATTTCGCAGATGATTTAGTACAAGTGTAACGGCTTCTTGTAAATTTGATCTGGCCTCTCCAAGCGTAGTGCCCTGTGTATTTGCTCCCGGTAACTCTTCGACGAAAGTGATGTAGCCTTCGTCAAGTTTTTGAAAAACAGCTGTAAGTTTCATCTAATCTGTCACCGCTCCTTTAGACGCGCTCGAGACCAACTTGGCATATTTCGCCAATACGCCCGTCTGGTACTTGATGGGTGGGGCTTGCCATTCGGCGCTGCGCTTGACTAGCTCGTCAGCTTCGATGTTGAGCTGGAGCAGCTGTGCCTCGGCGTCAATTGTGACGCTATCGCCTTCATGAACGAGCGCAATCGGCCCGCCAACTTGCGCTTCGGGGGCGACGTGCCCGACGACGAGCCCATACGTCCCACCGGAAAAGCGTCCATCTGTAATCAGCGCAACCGAATCGCCCAACCCTTTGCCGATAATCGCCGAGGTAGGGGAGAGCATTTCACGCATTCCCGGCCCACCTTTGGGGCCTTCGTAGCGGATGACGAGCACATCGCCCGCGCCGATACGGTCGTTCATAATCGCGTCCATCGCGTCTTCTTCGGAGTCAAAGACGCGGGCGGGACCGGTAATTTTGGTACTCCGCAAGCCGCTGATTTTAGCGACTGAGCCTTCGGGTGCGAGGTTGCCCTTCAAGATGGCGAGGTGGCCCCGCGGGTACATCGGCTGGTCAAAAGGCAGCACCACATCTTGGCCTTCAGGCAGCATACCGGAGACGTCTCTAAGGTTTTCCGCCACAGTCTCACCTGTCACGGTCAGGCAGTCGCCGTGTAGTAACCCTTGGTCTAAAAGCATCTTCATAATGAGCGGAATCCCGCCGACTTCGTGCAGGTCGGTCGCTACGTAACGGCCCGAGGGTTTGAGGTCTACGAGGTGCGGCGTGCGTTCACGGATGCGTTCAAAGTCTTCTAAGGTCAGCTCAACCTCGGCTGCGTGTGCGATAGCGAGCAGGTGCAGCACGGCGTTCGTTGAACCACCAACCGCCATCACGGTGGTAATCCCGTTTTCAAACGCTTCTTTGGTCAAGATTTTACGGGGGGTGAGGTCTGATTCAATGAGTTTAAGTAACGCTTCACCGCTCTGCGCTGCACTCTCGAGTTTCTCGTCGTCTTCTGCCGCCATCGTAGACGAGTACGGCAAGCTCATCCCCATCGCCTCAAACGCGCTCGACATGGTGTTCGCGGTGTACATCCCGCCGCACGACCCTTTGCCGGGACAAGCGCGGCGTTCGACTTGCTGGTAGGTCTCGAGCGGAATCCGACCCGCGTTGTACTCCCCGACCGCCTCGAACATGCTGACAATGGTCAGGTCTTTGCCGTCATAGTGGCCCGGTTTGATGGTGCCGCCGTAAACGAACACCGCCGGAATATCGAGGCGCGCCATCGCAATCATCGCCCCCGGCATGTTCTTGTCACAGCCGCCGACCGCGAGCACGCCGTCCATACTCTGCCCACGGCAGACGGTCTCTACCGAATCGGCAATCACTTCGCGGCTGACAAGGCTGCACTTCATCCCTTCAGTCCCCATTGAAATACCGTCTGATACGGTAATCGTCCCGAACGTTTGCGGCATTCCGCCGGCTCTGCGAATGGCGTCTACCGCTGCGTCGCTCAGTTCACCGAGACCCGAATTGCACGGGGTAATGGTTGAATGTCCGTTGGCCACGGCGATAATCGGCTTCTCAAAGTCTTCATCGGTAAAACCGACCGCGCGCATCATGGCGCGGTTGGGGCCGCGCTCCACGCCTTCGGTGATGGTGCGGCTACGGCGGTTGAGTCTGGGTTTGGTCGTCATCTGAGCCTCCACGAGTAGCGCCACGGTTAAAAAGCATCACGGTTAGAAAGACTGCTGCGGCGCTACGAACGCACTATCTTACCGCAGCTCGTTCTTTAGGGGCATGGGCTGCTTGGCCTTATGCGGGTAGAGATACGGGTCTGGCACAGGGGCTGAACGAAAACGAACTCCTGATCCTGCTGGCACTCACCGTTGGCCCCGGTCTAACACATAACGTTTGCCACGGATCGGAGACATCTTGGTAACTGCCAGCTGTGAAGTTATCTGCGGCGCAGACTCGTTTGTAGAGACTGAATACGCACAGGGTAGGTCTACTCGTAGCAAAGGTCATGGACGTACTGAAACCAGAGACACGTGGCTACTGACCTCAGCTTCTTAGCCAACGTTTTACCTGGCGCGAGCTTGCGGGTGTCGGGCGGGTCAGGGGTACACGAGTAAACGGAGAGACTACCGTGTATAACCGTTACTTGCCCGCTCGAGTGACGCTGAAACGCTTTCCTACGCCATGCGTTCACCATCTAGCTTTGAACCAACTTAAACAAGAAAAGCTCTGAAAGCGAGTATCAAAACTAAACGCAAGAGAGCGGGCCGGGATGACGGCTGTCTGCTTAGAGCGTTGTATGTGTAAGCCCTGGTCCGGGGCTTGGCATAAACGCGCGTGGTTTGATATACTCCGTAGTCTTGTGGGCGTATAGCTCAGTTGGTAGAGCGGCGGTCTCCAAAACCGTAGGTCGAGGGTTCAAGTCCTTCTGCGCCCGCCATAAGAAAGCCGTCAGAGACGTAAAAGAGAAGCCCCGCTAAGTGCGGGGCTCTTCTCTTGTGTGCCGATTTACAGCTTAATTACAGCTACAAGATTTTTAGTTTGCCGTGCTAGGGTCGCCTTTAGGGAGAAAGTCCAAGAGCAAGACGGCGCTGTTTGCCCGCTGTTCGTCGAACAGATGTGTGTACGCGTCGAGGGTAAACGAGGCTCGAGCTGAGTCCCGAGTACACTACTTTAGCTGAAGCTGAGGACGCCTTGACAGAAGCCCGCTGTGTGTTTGAACTCGCACGGCTTGAAGGGCAGGCGTAGCTGCCCTTCACTGTTTGTGTCCTTGTAACAACTTTTGCAAAAATCTAGTGAGAGAAACTTGAGTTATCATGGTTTTGCAACCATAGTGCCGGGGCTAGAAGCTGCACACCTTACTTGACGGGAGACCTTATGAAGCGTTCAGTATTTATTGTCCTCACCCTGTTACTCGCCGCCTGTAGCGGTACTGGTACCATTGTTGACCCGGTACCAGTACCACCGCCCAGCATCGGCAGCTTTACCGCCTCACCGCCTACTATCGCAGCACCGGGCGACCCGGCTACCCTTAACTGGCAAATTACGGGCGGTTTCGACACGTTGCAACTTACCGACAGCACCTCAACCAACGTCTTAAATGTCGTCGGTACGTCATTCACGGTCAATCCGCAAACGACCACAACCTACCGCCTCACGGTGACAAGTCCCAGCGGCAGCGCCTCGAGTGAAACGACCGTGGTGCTTCAGGGCACCGACCCGACACCCCAACCTACGCCCACGCCGCCGACGCCAGACCCTGGCCCCCCCAGCACACCTAAACCGGCAAAGCCGACGATCAATAGCTTTCGTGCAAGTCCGCTCACCATCCAGCCGGGTGATAGCGCCGCTCTCGAGTGGAACGTTTCAGGGGCAACAAGCCTCAAGATAGATAAGGGCGTCGGTGCGGTCACGGGTACAAGTACAAACGTCAGCCCGAGCAAGACCACCACCTACACGCTTACAGCAACCAACGCTGGAGGAAGCGTGAGCGCCAAAGCCACCGTGACGGTTGCTGGTGCTCCTGAGGAGCCGCAGAGCTTTGTAGGTCGCTGGCTGGTGACGTTTACGGGTGGCAATGACGAAACACCAGAAGTTATTTATGTTTATGAGCTAGACATCATGACTGACGGCAGCGGTAAATATCTGTTTTGCCATACCGAGCTTCGCGGTAGGCTTTGCAGTGAAGTCAACACAGCTGATGGGAACGGGTACATTACAGGAAACCCAAACACGCAAGATATCACCTTGGCTTTGGAAAACGACCCCGACGATTATGGCGGCACATACGTTCTTTTTGCAGGCGGCTTGACGCTCAGTATAGGGGAAAACGGTAGACAGTATTTAGATGGTAACGCTAGGCATATAGGCACACAGGACGTTCGATTTGAAGGCACAGTTCACGCCGAAAACGTCAGCTCGCCCCGTCAGCTCAACTAATGCCCGACGACCCCGGTCCCAGGGTTCTCTTTTGTCATGTCCCCAGGGGCTATGAGTATGGGGATATGACGTTTTAATGACCACAAGGTATACCCTCACCTGAAGCTGCTCACTGTAGCGTCATGAGATAAGACAGCCCCGCACATAGCCGCGATGAGAGTGCAGGGCTGACCCGGTAAGGGACGTTTAGCGTAGCAGATGAATGTCAGCGTAAGTATGGGGTATTTCGCCTAGCTTAGAAGCTGGAAAAACTAAACGACATCGGTTCGGACATCGTTACCGGCTTAACGTTCTCCCAATACTAAGCAGCTAAGGCTACGGCTAACACCATGTCGTCATGCGGGTTCTCACGCCACGGCCCGACGTCGTTTCCGTAGGAGTCGTGACCTTTTAAGCTAATTGAGACTTTGAACGCCAGCTCACTTGTCAGGGTTGACGCTTCGGATGAGCCCTTAGCGATCTCGAGCCGCTCACTCTGTAACGAGACTTGTACGGTGCAAGGTCTTGCTTGGGGACGCGGTAGTCGCTCCCGTCGCTGCTCACCGTGTCACCTCCGGTCATCGTTACAGACACCGGCCTAAGCTCCGCACTTCTCAGCGTGTCCATGACCGGACAGCCCGTTCCGGTTGCGTCGGCCGCAAGGCGCGGACGCGTTCCAGTTATCTTATATAGCTCGTCCGATAACTGCTCGAGCTGAGCCGGGTCGGGCGTGCCGAGAGGGAGACGCCCGCGGCGGCGTGCGGCGTAGGGGTGTTTATAGACCGGGTATCTCTTATGAGCGCCCCCGGCGATAAGCCGCCCATTTCTGTAAACCGTTGAGTTCGGTTTGCCTCTCATAGCTTTGCCCGTGTTATACGAGGTGCGCTCGAGTATCGTTAGCGCGGTGTAATCAGCACTTTGCCTTGAATCAACGTTCAGGATAAACCCCTTTACAGCGCCTCCAAAAAGTAGGTGCACATCATCCGAGAGTGCCCCTATCACGTCGTCATAACTAAATACTGAGGCGGTACTTTCGTTGAACTGACACAGATATTCCTGTTCAAATCACCACGAGTTCATACTCGAGCGTTCCTCTGCTGGAAACGCCTGTGAGATGTGCGGTACGTCGGTAGCAGAACCTCTACCTTCTGCCGGGTTGTCCCGGTGTCCCATTTATTCCAGAGATAGCTTCTTTTGCCAAAAGTATTTCTTAAAGCTTACGGCGTCACTGAGTTAGATAGGGCCATGCTAGACGTTTACCGAATGTCGGAGTTTTTTCGCTGAGTGCATACGCTACATAGTCTCTCAACTCGAGATATTGACGGCATGTGGCTAAATACTGACTTACAAACGGTAGGGCGACGACGTTGGGATTTGGAACAGCTTAAACTAAAGGTATGAATGTGATTTCTGTCCTTATCGGGATCGTCGCCCTGATCATCGCGCTCGTCGGGTTTATTCCCCTTTTAGGTATCATCAACTGGATTGCGATTCCTATCGCCGTTGTCGGGCTGATCGTCGGGATGTTTGACGCACGCACGACCGGGCGTAACATCAACGCGGTGGTGCTCGTGTTTGCCGTCATCCGTTTGTTTTTAGGCGGCGGTCTGCTCTAATACTGATCTCATGCCTGCGACCTTACTCTTTTACCGTTCAGCGGACTCTGCAACGCACCACGAATATTTCGGCGCGGTGACGAGCGGCCCGCCTTACGCGCAGCACTATCAGGTCAAAAGGCGAGAGGGCGGCGCACCCGATTGGCAGCGGTGGTCGGTGCAGGCTTTGACCCGTGATCAGTTTGACGCACTCGAGACCACCCAACCCCCTTACGAACCCCTATCCTATCGAGCAAACTGCGTTTTTGCAGCTCCTGAAAACCTTCGTACTGCCGCCGCTCTAGCTCGCCTCGCTCAGCTCCCGCGCCCGGACGCTCGCGTCTTCCACGGCCTGCATCGTCGCGTAGCGGAGACCGTGTTTCTCGAGCGCCTTGACCCCGGTAATCGCGGTACCGCCTGCACTTGCCACCTCATCTTTGAGGCTGCCGGGGGTACGGGTCTCGAGCAGCACCGCGCTCGCCGCCAAAACCTGTTGGGCGAGCCTTTGCGCCACCTCTCGGCTCAGTCCGACCCGGACCCCGCCGTCGGCCAACGCTTCGGCAAAAAGGGCGGCAAACGCAGGGCCTGACCCGGCGAGTCCGGTAAACGCGTCGAAGAGCCTTTCGGGGACCTCGTACACGGTACCGACAGCGGCGAAGAGCTGATGGGCGGTATGAAGGTCTTCCGGCGTCGCTTGAGGCAGTGCGGCAACCGCCGTTGCTGAGAGGCCGACCCGTGCGCCCAAGTTGGGCATCGCCCGGACGACCCGGCTGCTCCCGACCCGCCGCGCGATGACCTCCGCCGACACGCCCGCCATCAGCGACACGTAAGCGGCTGAACGCCGCGCAATCAGGGGCGCAACCTCGGCAAATGATTGGGGTTTGACGGCGATCAAGATGCGCTCGGCCCCGTGAACCCCATCGTCGGATAAGGGCGCGACGCCGAACATGTCAGCAAGCGCATTTCGCCGCGCTTCGTCCGGATGATAGATGCCGACTTCGGACGCTTCTAACACACCTGCTCGCAGCGCCCCGGTTAGGACCGCGCCGCCCATCTTGCCCGCGCCGACCAACGCGAGCTTCACCGGGTAGCCTGAATGACGTAGAGAACGGTCAGTTGAAAAGGTACTCGCATCCCCCTAGTCTAGCCTGCTTACGCTTTACGGCGTTGCCACAGACGGATAAGCAGGTAAACGACTAGGGCAGCGGCGCTCGCCCCGAGCGTGTCGGCCACCCAGTCCCACGCATCTGAATCGCGCCCCGGTACATACGACTGATGAAGCTCGTCCGAGACGCCGTACGCCGACGCGAGCAGCACCGCCAGCCAAACGCGGCCTGTCGCCAGATAAAGAAGCCCTGCCAGCACGCCGAAGTTGCCTGCGTGATAGAACTTGTCCCACGGCGGCGAGAGGTCTAAAAAGCCGCCGACCCCCTGCGCGTCGGGTGACGACGAGAGCCAAAAGGTCAACCCGGCCCAGAGCACGGTGGCGATGCCGAATACTATTCTGTAGGACGGTTTAAGCGTGCGGATACTCGACCAACTCCACAAGCACCCCACCGGTCCAGTTGGGGTGTAAAAAGATAACGCGGGTACCGTGCCGTCCGGGGCGAGGTGTCCCGATTAGCTCGGCACCTCGAGCGGTCAAACGCTCAATATCTGCATCCAAATCAAGCGTGCGAAACGCGGCGTGGTGCAGTCCGGGGCCGCGCTTTTCTAAAAACCCTTGTAGTGGACTCTCAGAAGTGAGGGGCCCGAGTAGCTCTACCAAACTTTCCCCCCCGCGCAACATTCTTACCCGGACGCCTTCACCTGCAACCTCTTCGTCGTCGCCGTCTCTGACAAGTCCCAAAAGCTCATAGGTCTGTGAAGCGGCTTCCAAATCACGCACGGCAATCCCGAGATGGTCTAGAGGTAAACCGACCGACATAACGTAATTTAGCCTCTAACGTGGCTCGGTTTCGGAGCCATCATGACGAGCAAGACGACCTGTGTTCCCGAATCGTTACGGACGCCGTGCGGCACCCCGGCACGGGCAATCACGGCGCTGCCCTCCGCGAGCAACTCGCGTTCACCGTCAATCTCGAACAGTGCTTCGCCTTCTAACACGACATAGACCTTATCTTCAGCTACGTGCGTATGAACGCGCTGCGCTTGCCCCGGCCCCAAGCAGTACTGGTCACAGAGCAGCCGCTCGGACGCAAAAACCGGAACCTTTTGCATTTTTCCCGCCGCAAACGACCGTTGGCCGAAGAGGTCAATGTATTCCATAGCGCCAGCATACTCTTTTGGGTCATCCGCACTTTAAGGTAGGGTTAGCTCACCGCGCAAATTTTTTGCAGCTCGAGCCGCACTACCTCCGGCGCAAGTCCCAAACCGAGCAAGTAGGTGAGTTTAGTTAGCGCCGTTTCGGGCGTGAGGTCGTAACCGCTCGAGACGCCCGCCGCTGCCAGCCCTTGCCCGGTCGCGTAGCTCGCCATCACTACACCGCCCTGCCAGCACTGCGTACAGTTGACGATCACGACGCCCCGCGCCGTAGCTTCGCCTAAAACAGCTAAAAAGTCCGGGTCTTGCGGGGCGTTGCCGCTGCCGTAAGTTTCTAGCACCAAGCCCTGCAACGGTTCCCGGAGCACGTTGCGTAAGATGTTCGCGCTCATTCCGGGAAACAACCTGAGCGACCCGACGTTGACAGGTGTCAGCGGCGTGAGCGGCGCGGTCGCCGGGGGTAAGCGGTGGGTGGGCTCGAGCACCACCTCCACGCCAACTCGTCCGAGCGGCGGCGCGTTCGGCGATTCAAAGGCTCCAAAGCCCGACGCCGACACCTTACGGGCACGGTTCTCCCGTAAAAGCACGCCGCTAAAATACAAACACACCTCGTCGAGTGGCGCGGTTGCCGCTAAGAGCAGCGCCGTAATGAGATTTTCACGGCCGTCGCTCCGCAGCTCTGAAAGCGGAATCTGTGAACCGGTCAGGACGACGGGTTTGGCGAGGTTTTCTAACATAAACGACAGTGCCGACGCGCTGTACGCCATCGTATCGGTGCCGTGGAGCACGACAAAACCGTCAAAGGCGTCGTAATTCTGGGCGATGTCCCCGGCAATCACGCCCCAGTCGCGCGGCGACATTTCGGCGGAGTCCAGGAGCGGCGCGTATTCGTGCAGCGTTATTTGGGGCAGTTCAGCGGCGTCAAAGGGCGATGCCCGGAGTTGTTCCGCCAAAAAACCGGGCGCAGGCCGGTAACCTCCGGCTGTTCGTTCCATCCCGGTAGTGCCGCCCGTACAGGCGATGTAAACGGAACGTGTCACGTGGGTCAGACGTACGCCCACACGCAATGTGCCTGAGCTTTCGCTGTTTAGCTAAGCTGGGTTGATTGCTCTTATCGCCACCTGTTGAGTGTCTGAGAGACGCTTTTCTTCGTCAAACCGGTAGCTACCAACTTCTGACACCTGACGCTTGAATGCTTACTTCTGGATTCCTGCTTCTTACGCCTTGCCGAATCAGCGAATTCCCGGCGGTACCTGGGTCGGCGGCGGCTCCGGTAGGTTGCGCGGTTCAGGGACGCCCTCGAGCCGCTTCACTACCCCATTTTCGTTACACCCGACAAAAAACGGGCAGCGCAGACACTCTGACCAGACGCGCGGGTGCAGCTCTTTGGTCTTGTCAAGCAGCCGAAAGCCGCACCGCTCAAAAAAGCCGACCGAGTACGTCCAGGCGAACAGCGTCGGCACCCCGATACGCCGCGCCTCGAGTTCACACGCCGCGACCAGCTCACGTCCGACGCCCTTTGACTGCACCCCCGGCCGCACCGCTAGCCCACGCACCTCGGCAATGTCACCCCAGAGGATATGCAGCGCCCCGCACCCGGCAAAGTGTCCATTTACTTCGGCGACAAAAAAGTCGCGCAGGTTTTCAAAGATGTTCTGCATGGGCCGCACCAACATCTTGCCCTGACCCGCCCAGTAGCCGATGGTTTCAAAGATGTCTACGACATCTTCGGCTTTGGCAGGCCGTACCGTAACTAAACCGAATTTTGCTCTCGGTGCGGTTTCAGTCGTCTCCACGTAACATCTCCTTGGCCATTTCTACTTGCATTTCGACCTGACCGAGCGCCGTGCCGCCGTAGCTCGAGCGCACGTTTACGACGGTCTCGAGCTTCAGCACCTCGTATACATCTTCGCTAATAAGTTCCGATACCGCCTGCATCTGCCCTAAACTCAGCTCCTGCAAATCTTTACCCTCACGCACCCCGAGCGCCACCAGCTTGCCGACGACCTCGTGCGCAGCGCGGAAGGGGAGACCTTTTCGGGCAAGATAATCGGCCAAGTCCGTCGCGTTCGAGTAGGCACGTCCGGCCGCGTGATACAACCGTACCTCATTGACCTTAAGTTTCGGTAGTAGATCAGCCGTCAGCCGCAGGCAGAGCCGCAGCGTATCCGCCGTGTCAAACGCGCCCTCTTTATCTTCTTGCGTGTCTTTATTGTAGGCGAGCGGCAAACCTTTAAGCGTCGTCAAAAGCCCTAGCAAGTGCCCGTAAACGCGCCCGGTTTTGCCCCTTGTGAGTTCAGACACGTCCGGGTTTTTCTTTTGCGGCATGATGCTTGAACCTGTCGTATGCGAATCGGGCAGGGTGACAAAGCCGAACTCTTGCGACGACCATAAGATGAGTTCTTCGGAGAGTCTCGAGAGGTGCATCATCACGAGGCTGGCCGCACTCAAAAACTCGACGACAAAATCGCGGTCGGACACCGCGTCGAGCGAATTGCGGGCGGGCCGGTCAAAGCCGAGCAGTTCGGCGGTGCGGGTGCGGTCAATCGGAAAACCCGTCCCGGCAAGCGCCCCGGCCCCGAGCGGTGAGACGTTCAGGCGTTTAAGAGAGTCTTGCAGCCGCTCCGCGTCACGTGAAAACATCTCGAAGTAGGCCAACAGATGATGCGATAAGAGCACGGGTTGGGCAACCTGCAGATGTGTGTACCCCGGCATAATAACGCCCAAATGTCTGTCGGCAGCCTCTACGAATGCCATACGAAGGTCGTGCAAAAGTGCAATCAGCGCGTGCGTCTCGTCCCGGAGCCAGAGCCGAAAGTCGGTCGCTACCTGGTCGTTGCGGCTGCGGGCGGTGTGCAGTTTGCCGCCGACCGGCCCGACGCGCTGTGTCAGGGCGGCCTCGAGGTTCATATGTACATCTTCTAATTCAGTGCGCCAGCTAAACGTCCCGGCTTCAACTTCTTTTCGTAAGTCCTCGAGCCCTTGAACAAGCTGCGCGGCCTCATCCTCGCTCAAAATACCGGTTTCACCGAGCATCGTCGCGTGCGCGATCGAGCCCTGGATATCTTGCAGGGCCAGCCGCCGGTCAAAGTTGATCGAGGCGTTGAACTGTTCGACCAGTGCGTCGGTGCTCTCAGCAAAGCGTCCGCCCCACATGCGTTTGGTTGGTTTAGTCATCTGGTCATCTATTTTTTCGCGAGTTCGTCAATGGTTCCCAAGATAGTGTCACCCTCAGGGTAAAGGCAGTCTTCCCACGAAGCTACAGCGCCTGAAATGATAACGGCACCATACGCCCTCGGCTCTTCTGGATAAACTCTATAGCCAGCTGAGCCGTATATTGTGCTGCCGCAGATTGTGTAGGTCACACCTGGGTTATTCGTCAGCTTGATCAAATAATCTCCAAAAACACCTCTTACCTGCGGTTTGAGATAAGCCAGGTCGCCATATTTACTCTCTTCATAACCCGTCATCGCGTAGACCTCGCCGTCCAAGCTGACGGTTCCTTCAAAATCGTAACGGGTTGAGGTCGTGCTAACCAGACGGCTTTCGGTAGTGATAGGTGGCATCGGCGGATTGACATCGTTGATGTAATCTTCAGGATTTCCAGGATAATACGTCCCTACAAACGTGCCAATCAGATAAGGCTGAGTATCTATAACTTGGTCGCAGCCCGCTAAACTTGTTACGAACAGAAGAACTAAAAGAGCTTTCAAAAAGTTCATTTTCTCCACTCGCCACGCAGAAGCCTCTGATATTGCACTCCGTCTATAGTTTTGCCACGCCATAAATCAAATGACTCAGATAGGTCACCTATCCGGTGAGTATTCAGATATTCGGTCACAGCCTCGCGGATAAGTGCTGTGCTCGAGACCCCTTTTTGCTCACCGAGTTTAGTTAGGGTCTCGAGCTGCTCGTCAGTCAAATCTACGGCGATTTGCATACAAATGAGCGTATCATCCCTGCCGCTGCCACACCCCACCGACCCGTTTGGAAAGCTCGAACGGCCTCTCAGCGTCCTTGGGCCGGTAGCCCATCCGGGTGTAGTAAGGGAGCAAGTCGGTTTGGGTTTCGCTTAGCCTCAGGCGCAACTCGGGGATATTGTGCTGAATGGCGAGGGCTTCTAAACGTGTCGTCAGCCAGCGCCCGAACCCCTGTCCCCGGTATTCGGGCAGCGTCGCCAACCGCCCGACCTCCCAGCCGTAAGGGGCTTCGTGCCAACGTAGGGCGCTGATAAAGATTCCCTCACAGACGAAGGTCAGTGCGCCGCCTTCCTCTAACCACGCTGCTATTCGTGCTTCATTTTCAGCAGGGTCATCCCAGGCTTTTTGGTAAAGCACGGCGAGTGCGTCAGCGTCGGCGTAGGTGGCCCGTTTGAGGTGCGCGGCTTGGGGCTGAGGTTCGGTTGCCACAGGTTGCGTAATCATTCGCTGTACTGGGAAATCTTGAGCGGCGGCGTTTTGGTTTCGGCCCCTTGCTGCGCCGCAATTCGCAGCCGGAGCGCGTTCAGTTTGATAAACCCGTCGGCGTCGGCTTGGTTGTACACCGTGTCTTCTTCAAAAGTTACGACGTCTTGGCGGTAAAACGAATTGGGCGATTTGCGCCCCGTTAGGGTAACGCTGCCTTTGTAAAGCTCGAGCCTCGCTGTGCCCGTCACCGGTTTTTGAATGTCGTCCATGAGGTTTTGCAAGGCGACGCGTTCGGGCGCGAACCAGAAACCGTTATAGACGATTGAGGCGTATTTGGGCATCAGTTCGTCGCGGAGCTGCATCACTTGTCGGTCTAGTGTCAACGATTCGACCGCTTTGTGCGCGTGAAAAAGGAGCGTGCCGCCAGGGGTTTCGTAACAGCCTCGAGATTTCATCCCCACAAAGCGGTTCTCGACAATATCCACGCGGCCGATTCCATGTTTGCCGCCTAAGGCGTTGGCCTTCTCCAAAAGTTCAACCGGCCCTAATGTTTCGCCGTTAATCGCTACCGGATTGCCCGCTTCAAACTCGAGTTCTATGGTCTCAGGCGTGTTCGGCGCGTCTTGCGGGTCGGTCGTAAGCCGCCACATATCTTTGGGCGGCGCAGCCCACGGGTCCTCTAACACGCCGCCCTCGTACGAGATGTGGTACAAATTCGCGTCCATCGAATAGGGCTTTTCTTTCGTAACGCCGACCGGGATGCCGTGCTCGCGAGCGTAGCGCACGCAGTCTTCGCGGCCCCGCAGCGTCCACTCGCGCCACGGTGCAATCACCTTGATGTCGGGTTTGAGTGCGTAGGCGGAGAGTTCAAACCGTACCTGGTCGTTGCCCTTACCCGTAGCGCCGTGCGCTACGGCGTCGGCTCCCTCACTTTCGGCAATTTCGACCATCTTTTGCGCGATCAAAGGGCGGGCAAACGAGGTACCGAGCAGATAGTACCCTTCGTAAAGTGCTCCCGAGCGCAAGACCGGGAAGACGAAATCCTGGACAAACTCACGTTGTAAGTCTTCGGCGTAGGCGCTCACTGCGCCCGTCTGCAAGGCTTTTTCTTTGGCCTCGGCGACCTCTTCACCCTGGCCGATGTCGGCGGTAAAAGCGACGACTTCAGCGCCGTAGGTATCTTTTAGCCACCGCAAAATAACTGAGGTATCGAGGCCACCGGAATACGCGAGGACAACCTTTTTGATCGTGCCTTGGGTTGAGCGGGGATTAGCTTGTGATGAGCTGGGTTGGGCTGACATTCGGTTCTCCTAAGTTGTGGTGATTAACGTTGTGGTAATTAGCGGCGAAGCGAGACAAGAAAAAACCTCACCCGAGTTGGGCGTAAGGCGGTTGCGCTCGCTTGATAGCGGGCGTTAACGTCGGACGCGGCGGGTAAGGTGTGCACTCATAATTTTGACCGCAGGTTTAGCTTAGATAAATATGCAAACCGTGCGATAACCTTGCAAACTCTAGCATGTCCTTTTGAGAGGGTCAAGCATAGGCGTTTCGTATCGGGGTAAAGGTTAGCTGGGGAGGCGGTCAAACGTGACCGGGCGCGTTTTGCAACTCCTATTTACAGGTAGCATAGCCGGGTGGGTAGGGGGTTTAGTGACCAGGCAGGATAGGCAGCGAAACGCCCAGGTAAGCCTGGGGCTTCGGATAGTTGCAGGACTTCTTTTAGGTGTAACCGTCGGGCTCCTTTTGGGGTGGTGTGCGCCGCTTCTACTCTGGCCGGTCGCGCTTGTATTCGTGGCAGTGTGGCTGGGCCGCTGGCCGCGGCCGGGGGTGTGGCTGCTGGCTGCGACGCTCGGTGTGGTAGTGGTGATTCCCTTTGCACAGATTTTCGTCCAAACGCTCGAGCCAGCTAGCAAACCGAGTGCTTTTGTGCGGGCCGTCTCGAGCACCCCCCGAGAAGCGCAAGCGTGGACTGGTGTCCAGCGTCTCACAGTTCGCAATACGGACGGCAACATCACGGTGACCGGCGGCCCTTGGCGGCTCCGGGCGCGCTACCGTTGGGGCGCACAGGCAAGCGGCGTCCCGGACGCTTTACTTACGGCGCAGCGCGGTCAAACGCTCGCCTTTACCGGGCTCGAGCCCGCGTGGGATCAAACACCGCTACGGGCGGCTGAGGCTCAGCTCCGGGCTAGGGTACCGCGCCGGGTCGCGCTGTCGGTAGACGCCCGGAGCGGCGACGTGACGGCCCGCAACCTCGCTTCAGCGCGGGTTGATACCAACTTGGGTGATGTGACGCTCGTAGGTATTGCGGGTGCGGCGGTCGCCCTGACGGACGTCGGCAACGTGTTCGTCTCGGACGCAGGCGGGGGCGTCGAAGCCAAAACGCTGATGGGCGACATCTGGCTCGAGCCCCGCCCTAGTCAACCCGGTGAAGGCGTTGCAGCCCCGATCTTAGCTCAAGCGGACGTCGGCGATATTGCGCTCCTCTTACCGTCCGGTACGGACGCCCGCATTATGGCGACGTCGGTCTCGAGGCAACTGCCGGAAAACTTTAAGCGGTTGTCACCCACCAAAGGCGAGCTGGTGCTGGGGCAGGGCTCGAGGCTCATCGTCTTAAAGACTCGAGTCGGCGCAATCCGCGTCGTGCAGCGCCGGTAAAAAGTAAGAACTTACACAGCTTGTTCTCGCTAGACGAGTTTGGGGAATAAAGAATACAGGAGGGAGAATAGAACAAGCATTATGTGCTCTGCGTTCTCTATTCCCAAGCTTTTCGGCAGATTTTGTGTACCTTTGACCGCTTGTAGGTAAGCTGAGTCAAGAATTAAAAAGTAAGAACGTCTTTCTGGCATTTGCCGCACGAAGTTCAAACGCGCCCGACCCAAAAACCGGCTAATCTGTACTGGCTTCAGCCTCGGCCAAGGCGGGCGTACGTGTCGGCAAGCTCGCGGTCAGGGCTGCGCCTAAAATCAGCGCCCCGCCCAGCAGTCCCCAGAGCCCTAGACGCTCACCAAAAAGTGACGCGCCTAAGAGCGCCGCCACTACCGGCTCGATACTCGCCACGAGCACGGCCCGCGACGCTTCGACCTGTTTGAGACCGGCGTAGTAGAGGCTGTAGGCGGCGTAAGTGGACAACACGGCGAGCAGCACGAGGAGTCCCCATACCGCCGGAGACTTGGGCGCAAAGTTTACAAACGGCAAGAGTCCGAGCGCCCCCAAAGGCATCACGAACGCGTTGATAGTGACGGGGCTGTAACGCGACAACGCCCATTTGCCGAAGATGTAGTAGCTGCTGTAACTCAGCGCCGCCGCGAGCCCCCACAAAAGCGCGGGCGCTGAAACCGTCACGCCTGCGCCGCCACCCTGGGAGACGAGCACCACGCCCGTCAGCGTCAGGGTGAGGAGCCCGAGTTTGCGGAGCGTCAGCGCCTCGCGCAGAAAAAACCAGGCGGCGACCGCCACGAACGCCGGGGCGCTGTAGAGCAAAATAGACGCTAAACTGACCCCGCCGTACTGCACGGCGAGGGTATATGAGGCGTAAAAAAGCGTGATGCCGACGAGTGAAAAGGCGGCGAAAGCGAGTAGGTCACGTGGTTGGGTCACGCCGAGTTGCCGAGTCAAACCTGCCTGAGCAACGAACAGACCACCAGCTAGCAGCGCCCGCCAAAAGGCCAGCTCGAGCGGCCCTACCCCTGCGCCCAAAATACCTTTGGAGAAAACCCCGATCAGTCCCCAGAGCACGGCGGCAAAAAAGATGAGCAGGTAGCCTTTCACCTACTCAGCGTACCGTTAGCAGGTAGCATCCGTATATTAACCTCGAGTGCTAGTTGGTTATGAGATATCTAGAAGACTCAAAAAGTTCACCGATTGCGTCATAGACGTTGTTTCCAGCTCACTCAGAAGGGTTAAGAAAATAACCACGAGCGGCAAGCAGCCTTGAAGATTCACCGAAAGTATTTGTTCGGGTAGGCCAGCGGTCATGGTTGAAATACCATTTTGTGTCACAGACGCACTTCCTCGGTTGCAACGGGTCGTTTGTCTACCAGCACTCGAGGTTATTAAGAGAAGCGAGGTGTTGGCCAGGTAGCATCAGCTTTACCAGCCAAGACCAGAACTGCAGACCTCGCTTTTTAGGCTACGCTGCCGTTGCCCGATACCGAGCCGCTTTACGCTTGATAGCCGGATATGCACCGCTAGGTTAGAGCAAAACTCTCTAGGTTCTTAGCCTTGACCTGTGCGTGCATTAACCCGGAGGTTGTATGGTCATGAAGAGTCCTCAGCAGGGCGTCCCTAGCGGGGTACTTCGTGCAGTTACGCCGTTATAGACACTCGTTGCGTCGCTTAGAAGATGACACCTCTTGCTGAAGCCTCCTCTAGTCGTCAACCCGTATCCAGCAAGCCACATGGCGGTTGAGTAGAGGCAAGAAAGAGCCTCTGACAGTAAATAAGAAGTCCAACACTCTGAAATAAGCTTAGTGCAATCTCTCTTGGAAATGCTACCAGTAGCTGCGCGGCTCCTATACTTGAGCTATGCCTGAAGATACAACGACCAAGCTCGAGCGCCCCGGCGCTTACCCCTACACGCGCGGCATCTATCCGCAGATGTACTCGGCGGGCCGCCTCTGGACGATGCGCCAGTATGCCGGTTTCGGCACCGCCGAAGAGTCGAACGCCCGTTACCGTTACCTACTCGAGCAAGGTACGACCGGTTTGTCCGTCGCTTTTGACCTGCCGACGCAGCTCGGCCTCGACCCGGACGACCTGCTAGCACACGGCGAAGTCGGAAAAGTCGGGGTGTCGATCGCTACGTTGGACGATATGCGGCGGCTTTTTAAGGACATTCCGCTAGGGGAGGTCACCACCTCGATGACCATCAACGCGCCCGCGATGATGCTCTTGGCGCTCTATATTTTAGTCGCTGAAGAGCAGGGCGTCAGCAGCGATAAGCTCGGCGGCACGGTTCAAAACGACATCTTAAAGGAGTACATCGCGCGCGGCACCTATATCTATCCGCCCGAGCCCTCGGTGCGGCTCGTCACCGATATGTTCGCCTACTGCGCCGAACACGTCCCCAACTGGAATACGATTTCGATTTCGGGCTACCACATCCGTGAGGCAGGCGCGACAGCGGCGCAAGAAATTGCGTTTACGCTCTCAAATGCTCGAGCTTACGTGCGGGCGGCGCTGGCGAAGGGGCTCGAGGTTGACGCTTTTGCGCCTCGGTTGTCGTTCTTTTTCGCGTGCCACAACGACATTTTAGAAGAAGTTGCCAAGTTTCGGGCAGCGCGGCGGCTCTGGGCGCAGATCATGCGTGACGAGTTCGGCGGGAACGCCCGGTCACAGCAGCTTAGGTTTCACACCCAGACGGGCGGCAGCACCCTGACCGCGCAGCAACCGGAAAATAATATCGTGCGGACGGCGTATCAGGCGCTGGCAGCGGTTTTGGGCGGCACGCAGTCGCTCCATACGAACGGGATGGACGAGGCGTTGGGGCTTCCAACTGACCGTTCGGCGCGGATTGCCCTTAGAACGCAGCAGATTTTGGCGTATGAGTCGGGCGTGACACGGGAACCTGATCCGCTCGGCGGCAGTTACGTGATCGAAGACCTGACGGACAAGTTAGAACAAGATGCCCTCACGTTGATGCAGCAAGTAGAAGATTTAGGTGGGTCGGTGCGGGCGCTCGAGTCCGGGTTCATTCAAGAAGAGATCGAAGAGGCAGCGTTTAGGTTCCAGCGTGAGGTTGAAACGGGGGCGCGTGTGGTCGTCGGCGTCAACCGCTTTCGGCTGGATAGAGAAGCGGGCGTGCCGGTGCAAGAACTCTCGGCAGAGACCGAAGGGGTTAGGGTCCAGGAGGTTCAAAGTTACCGTGAAAACCGCAACCGAGCCGCCACTGACGAGGCTCTGGCTGCTCTAGCAGCAGCGTCGCAAACATCTGAAAATCTCTTTCCGGTTGTTTTAGCAGCGTTTCGTGCCGGGGCAACGCTCGGGGAAGTGTGCGGGGTATTGCGCCGCGAATGGGGCGAGTATCGGGGTTAGGCTGCCGGTCGTTGCTCACGTCTTTTTGGTGTTTGTTGTGAACTTATGACACAAAGCTTGACCTGTACCTTGTGAGCGGCATTCCAAGACTTTTCTGTAAGTACCAAGACGTTAAAATATCTGATGGGTGGAAAAAATCAGCATTACGTGCCTCAGTTTTATCTTAGGCAGTTCAAGACTCCTGAATCCCGTGAGGGTAAAGAACGTGTACACACATATTTCAAGGGAAAAGACCGATACATAGGCGATAAAATGGTCGAGGACATCGCGTCGGAGGACTGGTTTTACCGAATCACGGGTGAAAAACCTCAGATTATTGACGATAGCTTAACGGCTCTCGAGAACCGTGTCGCACCACTACTGAAGAAGCTGATAGAGGCAAAAACTACGGACGGTCTAACTTACTCTGACCTACATGACTTAGCACTCTTTCTGTCCGCTCAGCATTACCGAACCCGGAAGTTTCGGGATTTAGAAGTGGATAGTCTACGAGAGATTTTGGTTGGGGCGACCAAAGACCCGAAAGGTTTTGAAGCGTTCATCAAGGAAAATAGCAGGTATACGAGACCCTTGATAGAACAACGTTTGTCGAATATGCATATTGACATCGCAACCCGTCGCCTTGAAGTGATGAAGCTTTCTCCCGAAGAACGGGATAAACAGCTTCCCGCTTTAGACGAAGAGCTGAGACAGTTTGAGTCTTCCTCTGCTGAGGTTAAAGCGGGGTTAGACTTACTTGAACGAGGCCAGGTTCCCGAGGGCTATTTAGAGGGGATTGAACAACGTCTGAAAGTGCCTACAGATATCCACGCACAAGCTATTTCGTCATCTATACCAAAGTTTGCCGAGAGGCTACTAGGTATGGAATGGTCAATTCAAAGATATGCTGACGATGTATACCGCTACACGTCTGATAATCCACTCGTTTTGTTTCCTTTATCAACGTCCAGTTCTAAAGATGCTGAGGCTTTCCGTTTAGTCATTGCGGCTGTTCTCGGTGAAGTTGATTTTTACCTTGATGAGTTGGTAGAGACCTATCCTCCGATAGCATTTTTCCTTCCTATAACACCGCACTTAGATTTGGTTGTAGCGCCTCACAGCTTACTTGGCAAAAACGGAGGGGTTCAGAGCAAACGAAATGCTTTCAGCCTCAACACTTTTCAACTTATGCAAGCGAAACGGTTTATCTTCTCCGGCCGAAACAATTTCTCTGATATTCCCAAGATGAGGGAGGAAGAGTCAGGATGGCGGCGACTTTATCACTAAATCATCTGCGAAATAGCGCCGAAGGAGTCAAAGGACTAAACTAGCAGGATGAAAGCGAGCCGCTTAAAGAGAAAGCCCAAGCATCTGTATAACTTCACAGGTTTAAGCGTCGAGCAGTTCAAGTTGCTTAGTAAAGCGGTCGAAGTACGCCTTGCCGAACCAAAAGGCACCCAGGGCAAATTACGTCAACGTGCAGTAGGCGGGGGACGCAAGGCAGAACTAGGGGTAGAGGATCAGGTTTTAGGGGTGCTGCTGTATTACCGTTTGTACCTGACCCAGCTGCTACTAGGCTACTTATTCAACTTGGATGATAGTAACGTCAGCCGTTTGATCAGCAAACTTCGACCTGTACTACTTGAGGTTCTCCCCTTACCAGCGCACGAGACAGTTCTTTTTGGTCAAGCTAAAAGAAAGCGTATCGCAAGCCTAGAAGAACTGCTTGAGCAGCATCCTGAGTTCAAGGAAGTCTTGGTTGATGCTACCGAGCAAGAAATCCAGAAACCCAAAGACAAGCAAGAACGCAGAGACAAGTATTCAGGTAAGAAAAAGCGACATACGCTCAAGACCCAAATCACTGCCACCAACACAAAGCTTATCCTTCATGTGACACGTTCTTTACCAGGCAAATTCAGCGACGTCAACGTCCTTAGAGGTACCGGGGTGTTACGAGCTTTACCTACGGCTACCGAGGTCCGAGTGGACAAAGGATATGACGGTATTGATAAGGATTTTCCCCATAGAACCTTCCATCAGCCCAGCAAAGCTAGAAGAAACAAACCCCTGGACTTCATCCAGAAATGCCTCAACAAAGTTCAAAACAGCCTGCGTTTTCCTGTCGAGCACACACTGGCTCACTTGAAACGCTTTAAGCTCTTAGCGGGTATCTACCGAGGCCCAAAAGCTGTTTATGATGACACTTTCTTAGCTATCGCGGGGCTTCATAACTTCAGAAAGTTAGATGCTCTGGCTTGGTAAGCCGACTTAAACCCTTTCTCTAAGCCTAGCTACTTTATTCTGATCGTGTACTTATTTCGCAGATGATTTAATAGCTTAATCTAACTTAGCTCAAAAAGTATTTGCCATAGCTGTCAAGTATAGTCACCGCTAATCCGCAACCGGATAAACCCGCACGGCCCGCTCAACCTCGCGGCAGATCAGCCGCGTCATCGTCTCGACGGTCGCGTCTAGGTAGCTGCGCCCGTCGGGGAGCTTGCTCGAGTCGTCTAAGTAGCCCCCCGGTCCGGTGTGATCAGGCGGCCCCATAAAGATAAGTTCAACCACGCCGCGTTTTTTAGCGGTGTTCCACGGAGACGGGATGAGAGGCCAGCGCCCCGGAAAAAAGATGCTGCCGAGGCGCTGCACGTTGTCGCGGACGCCGTAAAGGTGATAGAGGTGCTCGAGCGTCAGCAAGCCGGGGTCGGCGCTCATCACCCCGCCGAGCGAGATGATAGACACCGGCACCCGGACGGTCCGTTTCAGGTGCGGCGCGGCTCCGAGCGCAACTTGTCCCCCACCGGAATACCCGATGAGCGTAACCGGCACACCACTGCCGAGCGTGTAACCGTTGCGCCGCAGGCCGTGAAGGATCATCTCAGCAGAGCCCTGGTTGTAGATTGGCCCGTAACGGCTGTCCGCTGAGACCGCGACCTGCCAGAGGTTACGGATATTGATCAAAAACCGTGCGGCTCCCGCACCGCTGATTTTGGTGCGGAGCGCCCACCGCCAAAACCAGGCAAAGACCCGGCGACCGGTCAAGGGGCGTTCGGTCACCGAGTAGGGAAAAACGTCATCGACGAGTACCGTATCCGAATCGGCCAATTCGCGTTTTAAGCGTTGTAAAAAAGTGATCTCGCGTTCGGCCAACGACTCGCCGGAGACGCTGTTGATGCCTGACAAAAAGACGACGAAACGTGCCGCGTGAACCGGTTCTATGTTTGTGAGCGGTTTAGGCTTGTCCTTGATGCCACTCTCTTCGTCGCCGTACCACCCGGCCCACCAACCGAGCGCCTCAAAGGGGGAGAGCACGCCTGCCAGCAAAAACGTCAGTACGAGAACGCCTAAAAAGAGGAGTAGCTCGAGCACCCTACTCTTCCTCTCTGGATTTGCGAAACGCTTTGGGTTTTTGCGGCAAATCAAAGAGTTCACGGAGTTCTTGGCGACTTGTAGCCAAAGGCGCACCGGCCACCCGCCGCCGCAGCCAGCGGACGCCGCCGACAAAAGGCCGCCCGACGGTGCGTTGCAGTAGCTGGAGCAAAAGCCACCCTAAAAAGGTGCAGAGCAGGGCCTGCTCTAAAGTCAGGCCCAGTGAAACCTGTATCCCCCGGTTGACCGCCACCAGGCTCCAAACCGCTAAAAGCAACCCGATAGGGTTGCCGAAATAGGGCGCGAGCACAAAAAATGAAAATAAGTACGGTGCGTAGCCGAGCCCGACCGCTCGCATCACGGTGTCAAAGCCCACCGTTTCAAAGCCGGTGGCGCGGCCAAAAACCTGCGTGCTGACAAGCCAGATGCTGAGCGCCAAAAAAAAGAAGCTAAAAGTATAGATAAACGCCGAAAAGAGGAGCGAAAAGACGAAGCGCCGCTTTTTAACCCGGCTGGCAAAAAGGACCAGCGACTGCCCGAGCGCCTCGGAAAACCCTGCCAAGACGACAATCAGCGTAACAAACGTATTACGCCACGGGGCCTGATTGATCAGCACGTAAACGCTGTTGTCGAGGGCTAGGGCGCGGCCCACGAGGGTTAAAAAGTCAAACATAGTAAAAGCGTCATCTAGGTGCGGGGCAAGGATAGGCGAAAAGGCGCTGTCATGAAGTGGGCCGTTCTAAACCAAATGACGTCGGGCACTGCAGCTGTAAGGCAGATACCGAGTGGAGCTGATCAGGTACCCTGGCACTCTGGGCAGAGGCCGTAAAGCGTGAGTTCATGGTGTTTGACGGCAAAGCCTCCGGGGAGCGTGACGCCCTCTAACACCGCAACCGGGCAGGTCGCCGTAAGTTCAAAGACGTTGCCACAGGTTTCGCAGCTAAAGTGATGATGATGGCCGCGTCCGGCTACCTCAAACCGGGCGCTCTCACCGGGGAGGTGGACCGGCACGACCGCACCGTCTGCCTCGAGCGTACCTAAATTACGGTAGACCGTCGCTAGTCCGAGTCCCGCGTGCGTTTCACGGGCCGCGTCTAATACCTCTTGCGGGGTCAGCGGGCCGGGTGCGTGCGTGAGTGCGTCTAAGATGGCGCGGCGCTGGGCGGTCTGGCGTTTCATAGGGGTAGTTTAGCAAACCACAAGCAAACCACAGTATGCTGCTGAGTATGGGCGCTGCGAATACCCGTTGCTAACGCCTGCCGCGCGGGTCGAGGATGTCGCGGAGACCGTCGCCCAGCAGGTTAAACGCTAGCACCGTCAGCAAAATAGCGAGTGCTGGCGCGGTCGAAGCCCACGGCGCTTCGGCGATAAAGTTGCGCGTTTCAGAGACCATCGCGCCCCACTCCGGGGTCGGAGGTTGTGCCCCGAAGCCGATAAAGCCGAGTCCGGCAGCCGTCAAAATCGCGCCGCCGACATCGAAACTCGCTTGCACCAAGAGGGGAGAAAGGCTGTTGGGCAAGAGATGCCGCCACGCGATCCGCCCGCCCGAGGCCCCGAGGGAACGGGCCGCGTCCACGAACTCGAGCCCCCGAATCCCCAAAACCTGCGCCCTGGTCAGCCGCGCGTAGTTCGGCCACGAGACGGCGGCTACCGCGATCATCACATTGGTTAAGCTTGGCCCGAGCGCCGCTGAGATCGCCATCGCCAAAATGAGTGCAGGGAAGGCCAAAAAGATGTCGGTTACGCGCATCAACACGTTGTCCCAGAAGCCGCCCAAGGTACCCGCCAGAAGTCCGACGGCTGTACCTACTACGAGCGACAACGCCACAACCAAAAAGCCGATGGCGAGTGAAATCCGTGAGCCCCACAACACGCGGTCTAAAACGTCGCGGCCAAGTTGATCGGTGCCGAATAGATGGGCGCTGCTCGGCGGTAACAGCCGGTCTGAGAGGTTTTGCGCTAACGGGTCACCGGCTAACAGGGGGGCGAGGGCGGCGAGCAGCATCAGCAGCAATACGATCACGAGGCCGATCACTGCGCCGGGGTCGCGCGAAAAGCGGCGTACGGCGCGGCTCTGCCAAATCCCGCCTAAAAAGGGACGTGTAAGTCTGCGAGTCCTCACGCTGTCCCCATAGGCTCAGGCATAGCTGATCCGGGGGTCGAAAAAAGCGTAGAGCAGGTCAACGACGAGGTTGATCAGCGCGTAGGTCAGTCCGGCGACGAGGGTGACGCCCATCACGGCGGGAAAGTCTAAGGCGGTGGCGCTCGAGGTCGCGTAGCTCCCGATTCCCGGCCAGGAGAAAATGGTTTCAGTTAAAACGGCCCCGGTTAAGAGGCTCCCCAAGACGTTCGCCGAAACCGTCAGAATCGGCAAGGCTGCGTTACGAAGGCCATGTTTGAGGACGACCTGCCCTTCACGCACGCCTTTGGCCCTAGCCGTGCGGATAAAGTCTTGCGACAGGGTTTCTAACATGGCGCTCCGCACCATCCGGGCCAAAAGCGCCGTTGAAAATGCGCCGAGCACCACAGCAGGTAAGACGAGGTGCCGGAGGCTGTCCCAATAGACTTCGTAGTCGTGGGCCAAAAGCGCGTCAAGACTCAGCATCCCGGTGACGGTTTTGGGTTCGAATAGGTAGGCGTCCAACCGGCCCGGTCCCGGCAACCAGCCCAGGCGGGCGTGAAACAAATAGAGCATCACAATCGCCAGCCAGTACACGGGCGTCGCGCCGCCCAAGAGGGCGAAAGTACGAACGATCAGGTCGGCGGGACGGTTTTGATAGAGCGCCGCAATCAGACCGGCGGGCAGCCCGAACACGAGCGAGATGAGCATCGCCGCGAGGGTGAGCTCCAAGGTCGCCGGAAAAAAGTCTTTGAGGTCGTCTACAATCGGACGGCGCGTTCGCAGTGAAACGCCCAAATCACCCCTAAACAAGTTACCCATATAGTTTGCGTACTGCACAAGAATCGGATCGTTTAAGCCGAACTTTTCACGGTACGCCTGAATCTGCTCTTCACGGGCGTTTTGCCCCAGCGCGGCGGCAGCAGGGTCGGCGGGAACGACTCGAGAGATAAAAAAGGCCGCAAACCCCACGCCCCAAATCACAAATACCAGATACCCTAAACGCCGCAGTAGATAGGCCAGCAAACGTACCTCCGGGTGTTCCCAACAATTACAAAATACGTGCTCTACCAAACGTTTCTATGCTCAAAAATAACTTGTCCGGCTGAGATTTTTACGGCGTCGCTGTAAGGCAAAAGAGGGACCCGGAAGTCCCTCGTAGTCACCTTTTACTCGGTTTTGCTCACGGCCGTAAAGTCTACGTTACCCTGCGCATTGCGGATGAAGTTCTCGACTGAGGCGAGCGTGACGATAGGTTTTAACGACTGATACAGAATCGCGTAAGGACCTTGATCAGCGACGAGCGTGGTGAGTTTTTTATAGACGTCCTTGCGTTTAGCGGGGTCGGTAGCCGTGGCACCCTCCTTGGCGAGCGTTTCTGCTTCTTTGTTTTCCCAAACGTTACGCCACGCGAGGCTCTGGGCGTTGTAGTCCGCTAGGGGCGTCGCGTTGCCATCGGGGTCGGGGTAATCGGGGCTCCAGTTGATGAGCACCAGCTGCGCCTTTTGTGCGCGGTAGATGTCTAACAGCTCGGCCTGGACGGTCTGGGTGATGTTGGCCTGAATACCCACGGCGGCGAGGTCGCTCTGCACCTTCGCGGCGAGGTCGGCGCACGGGACGCCGCCGAAACACGCCCCGGTCGGGACTAAAAAGTCAACGCTCAGCCCGTTCTTAACGCCCGCCTCGGCGAGCAGTTGACGGGCACGGTCTTGGTTTTGCTCGTAAAAAATCTTTTCGTTTGCGCCCAAGAGCCCAATTGGGATAATCGTCTGGATTTTGCGGCCCAGCCCGCCTAAGAGCCCTTCGACCATGCCGTCTTGGTCGAGCGCGTAGCGCACCGCCTGACGAACCCGGTTGTCGGCAAAAGGTGAGCCCTCACCGGAGTTCATGCCGAGATACTCGAGCACAAACGTGTCAGAACGGAGCGCCTTAAACTGGCTGCCGGACTCGGCCGCCTTAAACGCGTCCGGAGTGAGGTCGTAAGCGACGTCAATCTCGCCGGATTCTAGCGCCGCCCGTTGCGCCGACGACTCTTGAATGTTGCGCAAGATGACCCGGCTGATGCTGCCGGTGCGAGACGCGTTGGGATTGGCCTCGAGCCCGACCTGTGCGCCCCGGTCCCAGCGCACCAGCACATACGGCCCCGACCCTGCCGAATTCTCGGTCAGCCACGCGGAACCGTAGTCGCCGCCCTGCTCGTGTTCTTTGACGGTTTGCGAGTCCACTACGCCGCCGACGTTAAAGGTCAGCAGGTTGAGGACAATCGTCGGGTTGACGCCTTTGGGCAGATTGAGCTGTACGGTTTTATCGTCTACTGCGACCGTCGAACCGACCTTTAAGCCTGCGACGTCAGTTAAAAGAAACGACGAGGGGCTCTGCAACTCGATCACCCGGTCGAACGAATACACCACGTCTTGCGCGGTCACCGGATTACCTGAGGCAAAGGTCGCGTCCCGGAGCTTAAAAGTCAAGGTCGTGCCGCTGTCCGCCTGCGCCACGTCCCAAGACTCGGCGAGCCCCGGTTTGACCTCGGTTAAGTCAGTGCCCTCGAACCGCACGAGCGTCTCGTAGAGGTTATCTGTAATAAGTGACCCCGAAAACTCGTACGAGACGCCGGGGTCCATCGTGATGAGGTCGGAGAGGTCGGCCCCGATCACGAGCGTGGACTGACGCGCACTCTGCGCTAGAGTGGCGGGTAAACCCGCGAGCAACACTAAAAGAAACCACCGATACGCACGCATATAGCCTCCTGAGGGGTGTGAAGAGGGTTTGACGACCCTGCGGTAAGTATACCCGGTGTTCGCCCGGTCACCTCAAATTCTAAAAAATCGGCTACGGTAGAACGAACCCGAAAGGAGTTCCTGATGGTTTACGCCTCTCGAGTCCACGCTGCAAGCTTAGCTGCAAAGTTACTCGCAAGCTTTCTGCTCGTTTCCTGCAATACCGACGAAGCAACTGCGTCTCCAACGAACCGCGCTCCCACGGTGTCAACCGGCCCTGACCGAACTGCACCCCCAGCGACAGGTGTCGCGTTAAACGGCGTCGCTAGCGACCCGGACGGGGACCCGTTGCAAGTGCTGTGGTCAGGTGACGGTGCAACGTTTGCCGATGACGCTGCCCTAGAAACCACGGTGACCTTTTCGGGGGTGGGTAGCTACACGCTCACCTTGAGTGTGTCCGACGGCGTGCTTAGTGCCGAGGATAACCTCAAAGTAAGGGTTGCCGAAACGCCTACGGGTACAGGGATGTGGAAAACACTGCCGCCCACATCAGCGGCGCGGCAAGAGGTCTCTTACGTGCAGCTCGGCGGTAAGTTTTACCTGGCAGGCGGGAGCACCTTGCATGAAGTCTACGACCCGGTGGCGAAGACGTGGAGGAAGCTCGAGCCCCTCCCCAAAAGTCTCGACCATATTCAGGGCGTAACGCTCGGCGGCAAGGTCTACTATATCGGTGGACTCGCAGGTTGGCCGGGTCCAGCGGTTGCCACGGTTTATAGCTACAATCCGGCGACCGACAGCTTTGCCGAGGGTGCGCCCCTGCCCCAAAGCCGAGGCGCGGGCGGCGTCGCGGTATATGACGGCAAGATTTACTACGCGGGGGGCCTGAAAGACGCCGAAGTGCAACCCTCGTTTTATCGCTACAACCCGGTTGCCGACAGTTGGTCTGAGCTACCTGATATGCCCCACCCCAGAGATCACTTTCACGCGGCGGTCCTAAACGGCGTGTTTTACGCCGTCGGCGGACGAGAAGCGGAGATCAACGCGACGATTCCTTTTGTTGACGCCTTTGACTTTGCTACGCAAACCTGGACGACACTCGAGACGAGCCTCCCGACCGAACGTGGCGGCTTCGCTACGGCGGTGCTGGGCAACGAAATCTTGATTATCGGCGGTGAGAGCGGGGGCACGCACGCCGAAGTCGAGGCGTACACCCCGGCGACCAACAGCTGGCGAACGCTCTCTCCTCTCCCTACCCCCCGTCACGGGATTCAGGCGGCAGTTTGCAGCGGCGGCGTCTATCTCGCGGCGGGCGGCGTCAAACAGGGTATCGGGCCGTCTACGGTCCACGAGGTTTTTTCGTTCGGAGAACTCGAGCCCTGTATACCTTAAAGGTTATACAGCAGAGGTTGTACAGCTACAGTCGGCACTCGGTAAGACCTACTTAGGTCAAGTTTGGGGAACTGCACTACAATGGTCTATGCAGCTTTTTTTGCTCCTTTTGACAGCTCTGGTTACATTCTCTTTTAGTACCGCCCAAACGCCGAAACTCCCGGACGGCTACCGTGCTGAAACTCTCGTAACCGGGCTACGCAGTCCCACGCAGATGACCTTTGGCCCGGACGGACGACTCTGGGTTGCCCAACTTGCCGGGGGTGAAAACGCCGGAACGGGTCAGATTGTCGCGGTTGACCTCGAGACTCAGCAGCAGACAGTCTTGCTGCGTGACCTGTTCAAACCGACCGGTCTGGCGGTTACCCAAACTGACCTCTGGGTGATGGCCGGAAACCAGCTTTTGCGTGCGCCGCTCTTAAGAAATGGGACTGAGGGTGCGGGGAGGCTCGAGGTCGTCTTGCAAAATTTGCCTAACAACGGGCGTTCGCTAGGGACGTTGACTCTCACGCCGGACGGCGGCCTGCTCTTTGAAACGAGCGGCGCACTCACCGCCAGCGGCCCACAAAAAGATTCCGGTATCTTGTGGCGTGTAAACCTCGAAAATCCCAACAACCCCGAACCGTTAGCTACCGGCTTTAAGGGAGCCTATGGTCACACGTTTGCCCCTGACGGCGCACTCTACACCACCGAGATCGGTGACGACCCGATGAACGGTGCGCCCCCATCTGACGAGCTTAACGCTGTTAAACCGGGCGCAAACTATGGCTGGCCCAAATGCTATGGGCGGCGGCTCCCGGCAAAAAATACCGGCGGAACGTCTGAATTCTGCCAAATGACACAGGCTCCGCTTGCCCTGTTCGCCCCCGGCGCAACCCCGACGAGCGTCGCCGCGTCACCATTTTCGCCGGGCAAACTCTTCGCCTCACTCTGGACGCTTTCAAAAGTCGTTCAAGTAGACGCGCAAACGGGCAAAGTGACGCCGTTTATAACCGGCATCACGCTGCCGCAAGACCTGCTCGTTGACGGCAACACGCTGCTCGTCAGCAGCTTTGCCACCGGGACGGTCTACCGCGTGAGTAAAAATTAGTAGACCTCCGGCGAAAGTCACACAATGGCTTGTAGATCATGGTTGTAGAGAGCAGCAATGAGATTAAGCCGAAGTCCAAAGCGCCTGCGCCGATGACGATAGGTTTCTTTGAGGATACGCCAGACCTTAAGCTTACGAATGACGTGTTCAGCGAGGATGCGTTCTTTAGCTAGGATGCGGTTATGTAGCTGTTGCTCTGGGGTAAGTACGTTACCCTTCCAACGTTTATGCGGGGTACGACTTTTGGGATGAAGCTTAGCCACGCCCTGAAAGCCGCTATCAGAAAGAAGTTCGGTGTTTGGCGCGAGCACCGTAGCGCAGCGGCTTTGTGTCAATAACTTGAAGTCGTGTGCTCGGCCTTTGCCATAAGCCGTACATAGGATGCGCTGACTGTTTTGTGCAACAAATACTTGGCTCTTTTGCGTGTGTCGTTTCTTCTTACCCGAGTAGTAACGCCGCTACCCTGCCGCTGCGCTTGGGGCACTTTGTTTTTTTGGGACGTTCAACCGGCGACTCGGCAATATCCACTACCACAACTTCTAGCGTCTGGTCGTCACGCAACGCTTTGCGTCCCGGCAGTGTGAACTTACCCGAGCTGATGAGGGCGTCTTCGACGCGTTCTATGGTGCGCCGCACGGTGCTCTCGTCTACGCCCCAATCTTCTGACAAGTGAAAGTGGGTTCGGTATTCTCGTAAAAACGATAGGGTCAGTACAAGTTGGTCTTCAAGACACAGCGCGGGAGTTCGTCCGCGTTTCTTCTTCCGCCCCTCTCTCGCTTTAAGTAACTCCAGCATCGTTCTGAAAGTGGTGGGCTTGACCCCAAGTTTGCGTTTGAACTTCTCAGGTGACAACTTTAGACTCCGTGCTGTTTGTTCGCGCATCTTTACATGTTGTCATCTTCGAGCTACTTTCGCCGGAGGTCTAGTGTATCTGTCGGCCTCTTCATCTGAATAACAGCGTGGGTCATTAAACGTTATGACCGTAACCTTAAATGGGAAACGCTGCGCAAGGTAGAAAAGAAGCTCGAGCAAGCCAAATAAGCGTATGGTAATTTAGCGCCATGTATACACTTGACCTAAGCGGCAAAAAAGGCGTTGTTTTTGGCGTCACCAATCAGCGTTCGATCGGCTGGGCCATCGCCGAAAAACTCTCACAAGCAGGCGCACAACTCGCGTTCGGTTATCAAGGCGAAAGACTTAAAGGCACCTTAGAAAAGCTCACCGTCGGGTTTAATAATCCCCTGCTTTTACAGTGTGACGTCACCCAAGACGATGAACTCGACGCAGCTTTCTCAACCCTGAAAAGCGAGTTTGGTGAACTTGATTACCTCATTCACGCCGTTGCTTTTGCCCCACCAGCAACGTTTGAACGACCCTTTTACGAGGTTTCCCGCGAAGACTGGGCGCTGGCGATGGACGTGTCGGCCTATTCACTCGTGGCGATGGCGCAGCGGGCGCAGCCGCTACTGAAAGAGGGCGGCGGGATGTTGGCGCTCTCGTATCTGGCGGCTGAACGTGTGGTGCCGCACTACAACATGATGGGCGTGGCGAAGGCGGCGCTCGAGGCCAGCGTCAGATTCCTCGCCTACGACCTCGGCGCGCAAGGTGTCCGGGTCAACGCGATTAGCGCGGGGCCGCTGCGCACCGTGGCAGCCCGGAGCATTTCAGGGTTTGGCAGCATGTTTGAAGCCGCCGGTAAACTCTCGATGCTAAAGCGCAACATCACCCAGGATGAGGTTGCGGGCGTTGCCTTGTCGCTCCTGACTGAAGAACTAGGCGGCGGCGTCACGGGGGAGACCGTGTATGTAGACGCCGGGTACAATGCGATGGGGATGTTTTTGGACGAGCAAAAATAACTTTTCACTTCGGACGATTCGTTATGGAAGCTTCAATCCTTAATTGGAGCTTCTTACGTAAATCGGCAGCGTCTGTCCAAACTATGTGATTGTACTGCCGGGTATCGAAATGAAGATTTCCTATGTCTTCTTCTTTACAAGTCCAGATAACGGGGATGCCAAGCCCCATAGCAAATCCGGCTTCAAAGTAGACGCCACCCCGCTGTCCCGTAAAATCTGCTATTAACAAACCACTTTTGCGGATTTCTGCGATGATGAGGTCGTCAATTTTGCCGTTGTGCTCTTTCATATCTACACGAAAGGGCTTATAGGCTGTGGCCTCAAGCGCCGGTAGAAAACCCTCCGAAAAAGCCGTGTTCATATCTTCGCTGAACCACATAGCGACAAAAGCCTGATGAGAATCACTTTGTTGAAGGCGAAGGTTTGAAACACGTTCCCATCCTCCGAGTGACAAGCGAAAGTCTGCGAAACTCCAAGTTTCTGGGACTTTGGCTTCTAAATAATTGAGTTCTTTGGCCTTTTCTACAAGAAACTTAAAATCGTCAGAGTTTCGTGCATATCCGATAGGATAATCGGTCTCAACATCTAAATGTACCCAACTTGTGAAAGTCTCTGCTTTTCGATAGGTATGTAGAAGGATACGATCTATGGACGCTAAAGGGTCGTCCCTAAAAGGAATCTGTGCTTGAAGTTCACTGAGACTGTGAAGTATTGGTATTACACCTGTCTCGGATTTTTCTCTGATTACTCCGGATAGAAGATAACTTGGTTCAATATTTGGGCTTTGAAACGGGCTTGCTGGCTCAATCTCCATTAGAAAGCGTTCCGTGGGACGATACGTACCACATATCTTGCACTTGATGTCATCTTGCGAAGGTTGAAATTCTAGTACCGAGTTTCTACAAACTGGACATTCGTAAGACATAACAGAACTATATTCCGCACTTCTTTAATTCGGAGCAAAGTAAACTAATGTCGCATGTTACATACATGTGCTAATGTCATAAACATGTCTAAGATGATTCAAATTCGCAACGTACCGGACGACCTGCACCGTAAACTTAAAGTGCGAGCCGCCGAACTTGGGATGACGCTTTCAGACTATCTGCTCTCCGAGGCGCGGCAAGCAGCGGAAAAACCGACTCTACAGGAGATGTTGGCGCGGCTTGCGGAAGAGGAGCCCATCGCCCTAGATGAAGACCCAGCCGTGACGATTCGCCGTCACCGAGACAGTGACTAGCGTGGTTGTTATTGACGCGTCAGCAGTCGCCGCTTTACTTCTCAATCAGCCGAATGCGGCGCAGCTTCGTGAACGTTTGGCGCACGAGAATACTTTGCACGCGCCGCACCTGCTCGACCTCGAGGTTACGCAAGTTTTACGGCGTGCACTCAGGCAGGGTCTACTAAATGAGACGCGTGCAGCGTTACGGTTAGTTGCGCTCAAAGAGTTGCCGCTGACGCGTTACCCTCACGAACCGTTTCTGGACCGAATCTGGGAGCTGCGCGGGGCGGTTACCGCTTATGACGCAGCCTATGTCGCCCTCGCCGAAGCTCTCGCTGCGCCGCTTGTCACTACCGACAGACCTTTAAGCCGTGTACCGGGACTTCGCGCTGTGGTCGAGTTTTACGGCAACCCTGAGTAAACCAGCCTAAACGGTGACTCTGACCGGTAGAAGCCTGTTATACTGCCTTATGTCTAAGCTGTCTTCTCAGCTCGAGCCTCAGCGATGGCGTCTCTGACCCAAGCTTTATATATTGGCGTCACCCTGCTGTTTTCTCGAGCCTGAAAAGGAGACTTGCTTATTACCCCGCTCAAGTTGCCCCGGATTAAACCTGTTTACAAAGAAGTTCTAGCCGACCTAGAAACCCCGCTGACTGCGTACCTTAAAGTTGCCGGACACCCGAGTTTTCTTTTAGAGAGCGTCGAGCAGGGTGAACGCGTCGCCCGTTATTCGTTTATCGGCACCGGCGAGCGCCGCCGGATTGAAGCGCGGGGGGACGCGGTGCAGGTCAGCACGCCTGAAGGTGCGGAGAGTTTCGAGAGTGCCGACCCTTTACGCGTCTTATGGGACCTGACCGTCCGTGACGCCGAACATGATCCCAATTTGCCCGACTTCTGGGCGGGCAGCGTCGGTTACGCGGCCTACGACCTGATTCGGCAATACGAAAAGCTGCCGGATACTAATCCTGACGAGTTAGGTATTCCAGACCTACTCTTCATCGAACCCGAAGCCCTGATTATCTTTGACCACCTCAAGCGGCGTATCTTTTTAGTTGCGCCCGCCGAAGTTGATAATGGCGCGGATGAAGCTAGGGCACACACCCTCATTGAAGGACTTTACGGCAAACTGCGCGGGCCACTGCCGGGGGTTCCCGGCGACCGGGCGGGCAGGCGCGTGACATTCACGCCGAACGTGACGAAAAAGCAATATATGGACGCCGTGACCAAAGCCGTTGACTACATTCACGCCGGAGACATCTTTCAAGTCGTGCCGAGCCAGCGTCTGAGCGCCGAGTTGGGCGTCCATCCGTTCGCGCTCTACCGGGCGCTCCGCGTCGTCAATCCTAGTCCGTACTTAGGCTACTTAGACCTCGGCCCGGTAACTTTAGTGGCGAGCAGCCCTGAAAGCTTGGTGCGGAGTGACGGCTTACGGGTTGAAACGCTGCCGATTGCCGGAACCCGCAAACGTGGAAAAGATGCCGCCGAAGACGACGCTCTTAAAACCGAACTCTTAGCCGACGCAAAAGAGTGCGCTGAACACATCATGCTCGTGGATTTGGGCCGTAACGACCTCGGGCGCGTGTGCGAGTTCGGCAGTGTCAAGGTTACCGACCTGATGCGCGTTGAACGTTACAGCCACGTCATGCACATCGTCTCGAGCGTTGAGGGGACACTCTCCCAAGACAAAACGCCGCTTGACGCACTCGCCTCAACGTTGCCGATGGGTACCGCTTCGGGCGCACCCAAAATCCGGGCGATGGAGATTATTGATGAGCTCGAGACCGTCCGCCGTGGTCCCTACGCGGGCGCGTTCGGTTACGTGTCGGTTTCCGGTGCGATGGACATGGCGCTGACGCTCCGCACGGCGGTGATTACGGGTGGCAAGATTCACCTGCAAGCCGGGGGCGGTGTGGTGGCCGATTCCGACCCGGAGTATGAATATCAGGAGAGTATGAACAAGTTGGCGGCGCTCGTGCGGGCGGTAGAGTTAGCAACCGAAGGTTTAGCGTAATGGCCGCTACCATCCGCGCCGTAAAACTAGAAGATGCCCCGGCCCTCGCCGACTTGGTACGAGACCTCGGCGAGTTCTCGAGCGTCACCCAAGAGGTTCCCGCTGTGACGTTTAGGCGGGTAGAGCAGCACTTGGGGATTATTACCACGAGTGAGCGGCACACCTTACTCGTCGCTGAAGAGAACGGCGAGCTTATCGGCTACTGCAGTGCACACTGGATTCCGATGATGTCGCAGCTCAGTGGGTTTGTCAGCGAACTTTTTGTCAGACCTTCACGCCGCGGTGAAGGGATAGGGACAAGGCTGCTCGGGCACATTGAAACCGAAGCCAGAGCGCGGGGGTGCGGGCGGTTACATCTCGAGAACTTCCGCACCAAAGCGTCGTATAAGCGCGGTTACTATGCTAAGCACGGTTTTAGCGAGCGGCCCGCCGCGGCCAGTTTTATTCTCGATTTACGGGAGACGACGCCGTGAGTAGAACAGCGAAACGCATCCTCATCATAGACAACTACGACTCGTTTACCTATAACTTGGTGCAATATTTGGGCGAACTCGGCGTGGAAATAACCGTCTGGCGTAACGACCAATTTGACCTCGCCGACATTGACGACTTAAACCCTGACGGTATCGTCGTGTCACCGGGGCCTTGTACCCCTACGGAAGCGGGCCATTCGGTCGAGGTCATCCGGCAGTACGGCGCAAACACACCCGTTCTGGGCGTATGCCTAGGCCATCAGAGTATCGGCGCAGCGTTTGGCGCGAAGGTCGAGCGTGCGCCGCTGATTATGCACGGCAAAACGAGCGAAGTAGCAAACGACGGTAGCGGGGTTTTTATCGGTCTGCCAGAAACGGTGACGGTGACGCGTTATCACTCGCTGATTGTCCGCGATTTGCCGGAGGTTTTAGAAACGAACGCCTGGGTAGACGAAGCGGGCGAGCGTGTCGTGATGGGCCTCAAGCATAGAGACTATCCGATCTGGGGCGTGCAGTTTCACCCGGAGAGCGTGCTGACCGAAACCGGTAAGGCGATGCTGAAAAACTTTTTGGACCTCTGCTGATGCACGCCGTAAAAACGTCAACATGTGACCTCTTGGCTCAAACGCATGTTGTAACGCGCGGAGCATTTGCCGTTGACCGCTTTGAGGAGGGCGACGGCTGGCTTTATATGGCGCGGCCTTCTGTCGGTCATCCGCACATTGCCTATATGGAAGCGTATTTGTTGCCCGCTTTGGGGATTCAGGTCAACCGCTGGCAGCATCATCCAGGCAGTGAGTACGCCTGGTATGACTTTTATGTCGATGTGATGACGTTTGAGACAGGGGAAACGTATTGGACGAGCCGTGACCTTTACCTCGACGTGGTGGTCGTTGAAGGGCAAGCTGCATACATCGATGATACTGATGAATATCTAGCCGCTATAGAGGAGGGTCATCTGGACACTGAAGAAGCGGCTTACGCTCTAACGACGGCGCATACTTTGCTAAACGGTCTAGCAAAGTTTGACTACAGTTTGCACGCATGGCTCAAAAATGTAGCGGGACTCGAGGCAACCTTCTAATGCATCCGGTTACCGAAGCTGTTTACAACTTTGAGAAGCGTCAACGTCTACGTCATAAAGTTGAAGGAGTTGAAATCAGTCGGCTCGTGTATTACAACGTAGGCTCAAATGAGCTTGTGTATGTCGCTGAATACGATGACCATCCAGAGTCTTTAGCGATGCGTGCTCAGGTACTGCCAGATTTAGGGCTTCAGATCGTACGGTTTGACTACCGTAAACCTAAACGTCCACACGCCAACTTTGATTACTACGTGGATATGGTGCGCGTTGTGGAACAGGGTGAACGCTGGGTTGTCCGTGACCTTTACTTAGATGTCTTGGTTTACGAGGGCAAAAGAGCCGAAATCATTGATACCGACGAATATCTGGCTGCTATCGAGGAAGGTCATCTAAACGCTAAAGAAGCGGCTTACGCCCTCGAGACCGCTCACCAACTCCTCAACGGTTTAGCAAAGCACGAGTACAGTTTAGAAGCGTATTTACAAGCTGAGGGGGTGACTTTAGCGTGGCCCAAGTTAAAATCTACGCTTTAGCTTCGACGCTTTCCGGGCAAAGAGAAAAGCTCTCGGACACCGTCCACAGCTGCTTGGTAGACGCGTTTGCACTCCCTGAAGATAAACGCTTTTACAGGTTTTTCCCCTTGGCCAACAAAGACTTTATCTTTCCGGCAGGGCGTTCGGAACGCTATACGATTTTAGAAATCTCTATGTTTGAAGGGCGCTCAGATGAGGCGAAAAAGCGGCTGATTCGGCTGCTGTTCGAGCGTTTTACGGCTAAGTTGGGGTATGACGTAAGTGATCTCGAGCTGACTCTCACTGAAACGCCGCGCACAAACTGGGGGATTCGCGGTTTGCCGGGGGATGAGCTGGAGCTCTCCTACAAGGTTGAGGTCTAAAATGAGCGTTCAGCTGAGCGTCATTACGGTGACGCACAACCGTGCCCCGCTTTTACGGCAAAAACTAACGGCCCTGGCGCAGCAAACGTTGCCGCCTGAGCAGTTTGAACTCGTCGTGCTGGAGAACAGCTGTACGGACGAGACAGCAGCGTTATTGGAGAAAACCCAAACACCTTATCGTCTACGCGTAGAGAAATCTCAAGTGTTGTTGAGCCCGGCTGAGGCCCGGAACCGCTGCGTAGCGGCAGCGGCGGGCCGGGTGCTCTACTTCTCGGATGACGACTGTTTGCCCGCGCCGGAAACGTTGCAAAAACATCTGCAGGCACAAAAACATCCGTGTGTGGCAGTGGGGGGGCTCGAGTTTATCTCTAAAAGCAAAACAGAAGTTTGGCAGCCCAAGCGGGTAGGTTTTTGGAACCTCAACGGGGCCAACACGAGCGTCCCGGCGGCGGCGTTTCACCGTGTCGGCGGCTTTGATACGTCACTGTCGGGGTACGGTGGGGAAGACATTGCACTCGGGTACGCCCTAAAAAGGCTGCCTTTTGTAGCCTTACCGGACGCAACCGCGCAGCACCTTGGTCCTAATCCGGCGCGTTCCGGCGACCTCAGCAAAGCGTATAGTGCGGGCCGAAACGCACAGCAGCTGGCAAAACGTTATCCGGCACTTGCCTACCGGCTGGGCGTTCACCGGGCGCTGCTGGCGCTTAAACGCTTTGCCTTGTTGGGGCCGCCGCGTTTTTTGTGGCGGCGGCTGGACGCTCGGTACGCTTACGAACGCGCCTATCTGCTCGGCGCTCTGGAGGAGAAACGTGTCTAAAGCACAAACCGATTTCGATATTACGACGCTTTTGGGTGACGTCTTTGATGGTCAAACGCTCTCGCAGGCGCGGGCCGAGTGGGTCATGGGTCACCTGATGGACGGGCAGCTCAGTCAGATGCAGGCGGCGGCCCTGTTAGCGGCGCTGCGCACGCGGAGCGAAACGGTAGACGAGATTGTCGGGTTCGCGCGGGCGATGCGGGAGCGGGCCGTTCACGTTCCGGTTAAGGTGTCGGGGCCGCTGCTCGATACCTGCGGCACGGGCGGCACGGGGTTAAGTACCTTTAATATCAGCACGGCGAGCATGTTTGTCTTAGCTGCCGGAAATGTCAAAGTAGCCAAACACGGCAACCGTGCGGCGACGCGTAAGTCGGGGGCAGCGGATGTGCTCGAGGCGTTGGGAGCACGCCTTGACGGAACCCCCGAACAGCTCGCCGCGTGTATCGAAGAGGTGGGTTTGGCGTTTATCTTTGCCAAAACGCACCACCCCGCAATGAAATTTGTCGCGCCGATTCGCGCCGACTTGCGGGCGCGTACCATTTTTAACAGCCTTGGCCCGCTGACGAATCCGGCGGGGGCGAATCGGCAGCTCTTGGGGGTGTACGACCCCAAGTTGACCGAACCGCTCGCACGAGTTTTGGCGGGTCTCGGCGTCGAGCGGGCGCTCGTTGTTCATGGGGACGGCTTAGACGAGTTGAGCGTCTGCGGCGAAACGCGCGTCACCGAACTTGACGAGGACGGGACGCTGCGTACCTACACGGTGCATCCCAAAAGCTTGGGGCTGGGGTTGTACGACCGGCTCGAGCTCTCCGGCGGCACCCCTGAAGAGAACGCCGTCACCATTCGTGCTTTATTAAACAACGAGTTGCACGGAGCCAAACGCGATGTGGTTTTGCTCAACGCGGGGGCGGCACTTTATTTGGGTGACCAAGCACCGGATTTAGAAGCGGGCGCTGAACTGGCTGACGAGTTACTAGACACTGGGGCCGCAGCGGAAAAGTTAGAGGCGTACCTCGAGTTTACGCAGCGGGCGTAAAGTATTTCAAATGTATAGCAAGGAGCAGTCCAACGCCTTGCCCTTACACAGAAGATGAAACCTCAGGAAGAACGACGTGAGCGTTAGCCAACTGGTTAGAGAAACTTGGCGCGTCAATGACGGGATGAACAAGGTGCTGCTCGAACACCTTACCCCTGACATGCTTAGCGTTCAAACACCCGACAAGAACGGGTCGGTTGCAGGCTACCTAGCACATTTGGCGGGGAGCAAAAAGTGGTGGGCGTCGCATCTTAGTAAGGAAGACGCGGCTGGTTTGCCGGACCTCTATCAGGAAACAGAAGGAACCTTCATTGTTGAAGAAGACATAGAGAAAATCAAAGCGGTGTTCGCGGAGACCAGTCGAACCCTCCTCGAGACTGCCGAACGCGCCGATAACAAAGGGGGGTTACCTTACGCCTCTATTGATCTCTACCTCGTCCATATGCTGATCCATGACGCACATCACCGGGGACAAATTTTACTGGCACTCAGAGCGGCAGGTCACGCGCCCCCTGATGAAGACACATTTTGGGGAGGGTGGTGGCCTGAGCAAAGTTCGTCATAACACTTAAGTCGAACATAGCAGGGTTTATAAAGTAGCAATTCGTTAGAGGACCAACGAGTCACGTCGCCTCAATAAGCAAATGAACCATGACCTACTCGGGCCAGTGCTTCCAAATACATTTGAACCAAAGTGAACCGCGAGAACGAACTGTTAACGCCGCCAGTCTCCCGGCGGCGTTTTTTGTACAGCAGATAAGTCAGCTCGGTTTTGGCATCATCCCCGGCGGCAACATCGGCCCTTTCGACGGTTTGTCGGGTTGGCTGGGGGTTGGCGGCGCTACGTCGAGCGGCGCTTCGTAAGGGACTTCGGGGAGCGTTTCACCCCGCATGACGGCCGCGAACTCTTCAGCGTGGAGCGTTTCGCGCTCTAACAGGACGCGGACGATGGTCTCGAGCCCTTCCCGGTTTTCTTTTAAGAGATTCAAAATGCGGGTGTACTGAACGTCAATAATCTCTTTGATCTCATTGTCCACCATCCGGGCGGTCTCTTCACTGTATGAGCGCATCCCCTCCATCTCACCTAAGTAAGACTCGGAACCGCTCGAGAGGGCCACGCGCCCAAGTGCGTCACTCATGCCCCAGTTGGTGACCATCCGTTTGGCAATGTTCGTCGCTTGCTGAAAGTCGCTCTGTGCCCCGGTGGTGATGTCGTCGAAGATGATCTCTTCGGCGGCGCGTCCGGCTAGCGCGACGCCGACGGTATCTAGGAGCATGTCGCGCGACATATACATCCGGTCCTCTTCGGCGACGCGCATCACGTAACCGCCTGCACGTCCACGCGGGACGATCGTAATTTTGTGAACGGGATCGGCGTGCGGCAGCAAAAATGCAGCGAGCGCGTGGCCCCCTTCGTGGTAGGCGGTGATCTTTTTCTCTTTCGGGCTGATGATCCGGCTCCGGCGCTCGGGTCCCATCACCACGCGGTCGGCGGCCTCATCGAGGTCTTTGGGCAAAATCTCTTTACGGTTTGCGCGGGCCGCCACGAGCGCCGCTTCGTTGAGGAGGTTCTCGAGGTCAGCTCCGACAAAGCCCGGTGTGCGTTTGGCCACGGTTTTAAGTTCAACACTTTTCGCGAGCGGTTTACCGCGCGAATGAATCTGCAAAATGGCTTCGCGGCCCCGCATATCGGGCGCGTCTACCACAACCTGCCGGTCAAAACGGCCGGGGCGCAAAAGGGCCGGGTCGAGCACGTCGGGGCGGTTCGTCGCGGCGATGATGATGATGTCATGCTTCGACTCGAAACCGTCCATCTCGACTAACAGCGCATTTAAGGTCTGCTCGCGTTCGTCGTTGCCGCCGTTGATATTCATCCCCCGGCGACGCCCCACTGCGTCAATCTCATCAATAAAGACGATACACGGCGCACTCTTTTTGGCGTTTTCAAACAGGTCGCGGACACGGGCTGCGCCGACGCCGACAAACATCTCGACAAAATCCGACCCCGAGATGCTAAAAAATGGCACTTTGGCCTCACCCGCGACGGCTTTAGCGAGGTGTGTTTTACCCGATCCGGGCGGACCGACCATCAACACGCCGTGCGGAATTCGCGCTCCGAGCGCGTGAAATTTGCTGGGATTTTTAAGAAACTCGACGACTTCAAAAAGGTCGTTTTTAGCCTCTTCGACCCCCGCAACGTCTCGAAAGAGCGTCTGCGAGTTTTCTTCGGTGATGACGCGGGCTCGAGACTTGCCAAACTGCATCGCGCCGTCGCCGCCCGAACGCATCCCGCGCATCAAGTACCACAAAAAGGCGACCATCAAGAGAATCGGCAACAGAGCAATTAACAGTCCACCCCAGTTCTGGCTGCGCGGGGCGACCTCGAGGTTGGGGACTTGTTTCTCGAGCGCGTTAAGTTCGTCGGTCGTTAAGGGCGCGTTGACGCGGGTGGTATAGGTTTCGCCACTTTTAGCTTTCACGTCTAGCGCGAGGTCTTTAACGGTGATGGCGTCAATCTGGGCACCGGCGAGCTGCCGGGAGAAGTAGGTGTAACTCTGCGTATCGGCACGGTTACGGGCGTTATTTTGCGAAGCGACGAAGACGACAAACCCTAAAACTGCAGCTCCGATCAGAAGACTGCGTATCGGAAATTTCCCCATAGGTTAGTCTACTCTGTCCAGCGCACAAATGTATGGGGGAAAAGTAGCAATATACAAGGACTTTGCTACCTATGACTCATTGCTGCTTTGTTATTGCTGTTTGGCCAGGTCGTTAAACCGCACGTGCGCGTTGTGAAACTGCAGCTCAACGGTTCCCACCGGGCCGTTACGCTGTTTGCCCAAGATGATCTCGGCGATGCCCTGCTTTTCCGAATGCGGGTCGTAGTATTCGTCGCGGTAGATAAACATCACCAAATCTGCGTCTTGTTCAATCGCGCCTGATTCACGTAAGTCTGAAAGCATCGGGCGTTTGTTGGGCCGCGACTCAACGGCCCGGGAGAGCTGCGATAAAACTAAAACCGGAATATCGAGTTCACGAGCTAGAGCTTTAAGACCCCGTGAGATGTTTGAAATCTCTTGCTGCCGGTTTTCTCCGCCCCCGCTCCGACTCGAGCCCTGCATCAGCTGCAGATAGTCAATCACGATCAGTCCCAGATTGTGTTCAGCCATCAGTCTGCGTGAACGGCTCCGCAGCTCCATCACCGTCATGTCGGCCGCGTCGTCAATAAAGATTTTGGCTTCGGACATCCGTCCGGCAGTGTCGGCCAAACGCTGAAAATCGCGGTCTGAGAGCTGTCCGTTCCGGACCCGGCTCATGTCTACGCGGGCTTCGCTGCAGAGCATCCGCATGACGAGCTGGACGGCGGACATCTCGAGCGAAAAAATGCCTACGGTTGTGCCCTCACGGAGTGCTACAGCCTGACCAATGGTCAGGGCTAGGGCCGTTTTGCCCATACTTGGCCTTGCTGCCAATACATTCAGGCTCGAGGGTTGCAGCCCCGCCGTCATATTGTCGAGTTCCTTAAACCCCGTTCTGAGGCCGGTAATCGGATCGGGGTTGGTAAACAGTTCGTTAATCTGCGCAAACGAGTCGGCAACCAAAGACGGCATCCCCTCGAAGGCGTGAGTGCGCTTGTTTGACGACAGTTCAAAGATGCCCGACTCGGCCTTATCTAAAATCTGCTCTAAGGGTAGCGCCTGGTCATACGCCGTCTGCATAATCGAGCCAGACGCCGAGATCAAATCGCGTAACACCGCTTTTTCGGCAACAATCCGGGCGTAACTCTCGGCGTAGGCGGCGGTCGGTACGCTGTCGGCCAAACCGATCAAATACGGAACGCTGCCGACAGTCTCCAACTCACCTGTTTGCCGCAACTCTTCAGTCAAGGTCACCAAGTCCATCGGTTCGTTGCGCCGGAAGAGCCGTTCGCACGCCCGCCAGATTTTACGGTGCGATTCTTTGTAAAAATGCTCGGCTTGGAGCGTGCCTTCAATCTGCGCGTAGACTTCGTTATCTAACAAAATGCTGCCCAGCACGCTCTGTTCGGCCTCGAGGTTTTGCGGTGGGGTGCGACTTTCCATTACAGATGACCGAGGGTAGATAGATAAGAGCCGGGTGGGGGAGCGAGTAGGGTCACGACTAAGAATTGTACCGGATTGACAAATGCCCGGAAAAGGTTATAGCAGCTTGAGGAGTAGACGCAAAAAGTAAGGCACATATTGAGGTCGCCAACCCAGGACCGTACCCTGCCAGTCGCGAAAACGCCCGTGGTAGACGAGGGCGCGGTGAATCAGGGCGAGTACCATGACATCGTTTAGAAGGTCGGCGTCGTCGGGTAAGTCCGACGCTCGCAAGTAGGTCTGCCACAGCTTAGGTGCGGCGTCCGGGTACCTTTGACGTAGCGGCAACGTATGCCGCGCCGGAAGTGACAGCCACGCTAAAAACCAGCCGAGGTCGAGCAGCGGATGAGCTACGCACGCTTCACTCAGGTCAAACCACACGAGGTCGCAGCCGACAAGCGCGTTCATCGGATGCGCGTCGCCGTGTGCCGGTAACAGGGGCAAGTTCAGCGCCGACACCCGGTTATGTGCGTTTCTGATACGAGGCAGCTGTGCTTGTAGATGAGACGTTTGCGCTTCGGTTAAGCCCCAGCGACGCAAGGTGTCGGTAGCGTGTAAAAAGCCTTCGGCCTGATTTGCCAGCGCCGCAAAATCGTAAACCGGACACCCTAACTTTTGCAGTGCGGCCGCGTCTGCCCGGCGCTGCAAGTGAGCGAGCTTAGTCACGGCTGTGTTCCAAAGGGCTAGTTCCCGTGTTTCGCTCAGCCGGAGGCCGCAGTCTCGTGTGACTAACACGCTGCGCTTTTCGTCCCAAGTGATGACGTTCGGTAGTAAGTCGGGGTGCTGCGCCGCCAGCTGAGCGGTTAGGGCGGCCTCGAGCCCCGTCTCCGAAGCTTTGAGATAAACGGTTTGCTGCTCAGTTTTCACCCGTAAAACACAAACGAGATCATTGGTGCTGACCTGCTCCGTTGTCTCCAGCGGTTCACCAAGCGCCTCACTTAACCAGTCCAGCGTGTCCCTATACCAACCCGGTTGCTGCCACGCTCTCGCGTGCTCGAGCCCCGGATAATCTGGGGCCGCGCCGGAATCCTCGAGCCTCACCACAAAACTCTCTCGGTCTAAACCCAAACGGTCTAAGCCTAACTCGAGACCGCCGCCGTGAAGCACAAAGGCGTCCCGGCCCGTTCTCTCGAAAAAAGCTCTCCGCAACCCCTCCGGTGTGGTCTGCTCGGGAGTCACCTCGGTAGGGGGCAGCGTTATTCCGGCGGAAGAAACAAAAGTGACGCGGGGCACGCGCCCAGCTTACCGCCCAGCTCGCTCTTCTCGGCCGCTATACTGGTCTTGACTATGGCGGTAGAAACGCGTCAGACGCTGATTGATGGGGTTGAGGGGGCTTTAGCAGAGCAACCGTTCGTTTACGCCGCGTGGCTCGAGGGGGCCGACGCTGCCGGAACTGCCGATAAGTATTCGGACATTGACCTCTGGGCTGACGTTGAAGCGGGAGCTGAAGCGCAGGTCTTTGCGAGTATTAGAGCGGCGCTTCTGGGGCTTGGCCCGTTGGATTTAGAGCAAGACGCCGCGCATCCTCACCCACAGCTCGAGCAACGGTTTTACCGGCTCGCAGACGTGTCACCATTTTAGTTTATTGACGTGTGTTTGCAGCAGCACGGGCGTGAGACCGTATTTACCCCGGCTGACCCGTTTCTCGTACTTTTTGACCGGAGCGGAGTCATCCGAACGGCTGAAATGCAGCTAGACCGTACCGAAATCGAGCGCGCCGTGCAGTTATTAACAGCTGCCTGGTGGCGGCGGGTGCTCGTACTTAAAGAAATTAGAAGAGGCCATCTGCTCGAGGCGCTCGGCTACTATCACACAGAAGTTTTAGACCCGCTGACCGAGCTTTTACGGCTGCGTTACTGCCCTGCCAAACGGGGCTACGGCCTCAAGCATCTTTACGCCGACTTGCCGGGTGAGGTTATAGGGAGGCTCGAGGCGCTTTACCGCGTCTCTACGTTGAGCGAGTTGCCCGCTGCTACCCAACAGGCTGATGAATTTTTTAGAAGGGAGCTCGAGGCTTTTTGTCTGACCAATCTGCCTCATCCGGGGCGAGTACAATAGGCCCGTGTCAGTTTTTACTGCCCTACTCGCCCTCGTCGTCTCTTACGTCGTCGGGTCGTTGCCGTTAGGTGGACGCTGGGTGGCGCTCCTGAGCGGCCAAAATCCGGCGACGACGAGCGCCCATAACTTAGGTGTTGAAAACCTCTTGCGCTTCGTCGGTGTTCCGGCGGCGCTCGGCTCATTTTTACTCGATGTGGTTAAGGGGAGCTTAGCCCTTGCGTTTTTTGCCGGTAACCCTTGGGCGGCGCTCGGCGTTTACGCAGGGCATCTGTATCCGCTCTCACTGTATCTCCCGTGGTGGCGCGGTGAGCTTCCGCGTGGGCGCGGGAACGGGGTGCTGCTGGGCATTCTCGCAGGACTGTGGGCTTACGGCGGTGTTCCTTTTGTCTTGACGCTGGTGCCGCTGCTTTTTTACGTCGCGCTGCTGAGCTGGTACCGTTACGTCTCGCTAGCGACGACGGCGGGGCTGCTGAGTTTGCCCCTGCTCGCTTTGGGCGCACCCGGGTATCTGCCTGCGTTACTCGGCGTGACCTTGCTGGGGCTCTGGCGTCACAAGGTCAGTCTGGCCCGTATTTTGGACGGGACCGAGGCGCAACTCGGTGACCCGCTGCCGGTACGGGGCGTAGACCCGAACGTGGTTTACGCCGCGTTTATGATCCATCCGCTGACGCTGGACGACCTCTGGGGGTCGCCGAGTACACACTGGTTGGGGCCGTTGGTTCGGCGTGGCTGGCTACCTGAACCGCTCGTCCGGCTTTCGGTTCGCTGGCTCCGCCCGCAGTGGCGCGGCGATATTCGTGGGGTGACCCTTGCTGACGGGCGCGAACTGCGGGTGATGCTCATCGGTGGCCCGATGCTGCCCGACCAGATTCGGCGTTACCCGGACGAAGCCCTGCGGATGGCGACGCAGGGTGCGCGGCTCGCCTTTGAACTGGGCGCTGAAGCGTTCGGGTTGGGCGCGTTTTGGTCTACGGTCGGCCACAAAGGTCTGGACGTTCAGGTGGCGGTGCCTGAACTGCCCGTAACCAACGGTGGCGCGTACACCGCCGGGACGGTGCGGGCTGCACTGCCGGGGTTGCTGAGGCGGTTTGAGGCTTCGGGGGCGGCGCTTGCCGGGGCAACCGCTGCCGTTGTCGGGGCCAATGGGGTCGTCGCCTTCGGCATCGCCCGCACCGTGGCCCCCGAAGTGGCGCGGCTGATTCTAATTGGCCGAGACGCCGAGCGGTTAGCTAAAAGCGCCCGTACGCTCCTGCGTAAATATCCACAGACCGACATTCTCGTCTCGACCGATATAGGGCGGGCTTCGGGAGCTGACCTGGTTTTTACCGCCACATCCGACCCGGAACCGGTAATTTTCGCGCAGCACGTCAAACCGGGCGCGTGGGTCTTCGACCTGGGTCGCCCCGCCGACGTAGACGAGAGCGTCCGTCAGGTACCGGGTGTGGAGCTGATTCCCGGCGGCGTCGTGCGGCCACCGGGCGCGGCGCGAAGTTCACTCGATCTGCACTTCGGCGACGGCCTGGTCCCAGCGTGCCTCGCTGAAACGATGATTATGACGGCGAGTCGCGCCTTTGAACGCCAATCTCTTGGAGAGCACACGAAAGAGGCAAATATCGCGTTTTATGTTGCCGAAGGGGAGCGGCTCGGCTTTGAAGTGGTGACCGGCGACCCGCAGCGGCCCGTAGCAGCGCCTATATTAGAGGTTACGTGACAGGTTTTAGATGATAGGTTCTAAATGACAGGCTTTAGATGACAGCCTCCAGTCAAAGCGTAGCCTTTCGGATGACCGGAAGTCCCGAAAACCCGGACGTCGCGCGGTTGTGGGACTACGGTTGTACCGGCATTTTAGAAGTGGACGGTGAACTCGTCGCGTATTTTGACGCGCTCATTGACCTTCCTTTTGACGGTCAGTGGGAAACGGTCGGCGATACGGATTGGGTGGCGGATTACCACCGGACGCTGCAGCCGGTCACTATCGGGCGGCTCGTGGTTGCGCCGACCCATCATACGGTGACGCTTGCCGCGCCGCAACGCCCGCTCTGGCTCGATCCGGGGATGGCGTTTGGCAGCGGGCATCACGAAACGACCTATCTGGCACTCGCGGCGCTCGAGCAAACCCCCCTGCGCGGTCTCCGAGTTCTCGACGTGGGCTCGGGGTCGGGTGTGCTAGCCATCGCTGCCGACCTGCTGGGCGCAGCCGACGCCGAAGGTTTAGACATTGACCCCGATACGGTGCCGGTAGCCGCAGCGAACGCCGTGCTCAACTTGTCCAGAGCGCATTTTTCCGTCGGGACACTGAGAAACGAGGTAGAGCCCGCCGACCTTATCGTCGCTAACCTCTTTGCCGAACTGCACGCGGAACTGGCCCCGGCCTACTTCGCCGCCCTTAAACCGGGAGGCTCGCTCTTTGCAACCGGGATTTTAGCTGAACGTGAACAGATTGCCAGAGACGCGCTGAACGCGCTTTTTAGTGACCTCGAGACCCAAACTAAAGGCGAATGGGTGCTCTTCAAGGCGCAAAAACCTGTGCGAGCACAAGAACAGGGACGCGTGTGAGGACGCACCGGGTTTTCGTTCCTACGCTAAAGCTGGGTGAAACGGCGTTGACGGGGGGTGAAGCGCAACATCTCGCGCAAGTTTTGCGGGTTCAACCTGGGGCCAAAGTCCGGGCGTTTGACGGTGCGGGGCTCGAGGCGGACGGGCTCGTTTCTGAAGTTGACGCCTTCCGTGTAACGGTGCAACTAGGAGACCCGGAGCCGAGTACGGTCGAGGCGGCGTTAGACATCACGCTGGCGGTGGCGCTCCTCAAAGGTGACAAACTGAGCGAGGTTGTCCGGCGCGGGACTGAACTCGGCGTAGACCGGTTTGTCCTCTTCGTCAGCGAACGTTGCGACGCGCGGGCGCTCTCGCCGAACAAGTTGGAGCGGCTCCGGCGGGTTGCCCAAGAAGCGTCGAAACAGTCAGGGCGGAGTGTCGTACCCGAGGTGACGGTCGTAGGAGGGCTGGGGGCGCTGCCCTTAGATGGGCTTTGCGTCGTCGCGGACCCCAAAGCTAAACAAACGCTGCGTCACCTCGACGACATCACCGAGCCCGTGACCGTTATTACCGGACCCGAAGGCGGCTTAAGCGACGCTGAAATCACTGACTTAACCGGACGCGGCGCTCACAGCGTGCGGCTCGGCGCACGTATTTTACGCGCGGAGACGGCCCCGATTGCCGTCGCTGCCGCGCTGCTCATCCCGGAGGCGTTATGACCCGCATTTTCCTTGTCTGCGCGTTGCTGCTACTCGGTGGCTGCACCTTCACCTATATTCCGCCCTTACGTGAGGCTAGGGCTCCCGAACCCCGGTTGAGTATTTTGGATCAGAGTGCGCTTAAGCAAAGCGAAACCTCACTCGAGCTCAACTTGAGGCTGGCCACGGTTCCTGAAGCTGACTGGCTGACTGTCCAGTGGTTTGACCCCGCGAACGACGAGGTGGCCGCCGAGTCGGTGTGGATAGGGCCTGCCCCTAAACCGCAAGCGGTCGCGGTGTCTTTACCGGCGCGGACGGCGCTTAAAGACGGCCTTTGGCGCGCGGTGGTGTCGTATCAAGGGGAGTTGGCACGGCAGTTTTCGGTGACGGTTAGAGTGCCGCGTAACTAGAATTTTGTTGGCGATCAGAAGCTAAAGCGGGTCATCAGGCGGCGGGGGCCGTTTACAGAACCGAAGATTAGCGTCTACCAAAACAGCCTACGGCAACAGTGTCAGTTCAGAGTAAGCCGTTTTGTAGCGGTTCCCGTCCGACGTGAGTAACTGCTCAGCCTGTAAGAGCGCGTGCGATCAAAAGGGCGGCTGAAGGGGCGTTTGCCAAGCTGAACTTATCGCCCAGTGAAGCGGTGAAGGTGTTTTATCGTCAGGTGGAGCTGCGCTGGGGCTCTCCTTTGAGCTGCGCGTCCCCAACGAAGAGACTGTGTGGGCGATTCGTGACCTCGACGAACGCCGGGGCGTAACGAGCTATGAGGGTCTCGAGGCGTTCGCAACATTGCTAGCTGAGCTGTAGTTGCGGAAAATCGTCCAAACTACGACGTTTCGGCGCGACAAAAAGCGGGGCAAGGACTTGGGTAAGCTCACAGAAATCGTCGCCAAGCTGGTGCAGGAGAGACCCCCGAGCACGCCAACGCTGTTCTGCTACGATAGCCTCAGAGCCATAAAGGAGTTGACAACATGCCGGACCAAAAAGACAAAGCTCAAGACAAAAAGGCGATGGAGCAAAAAGAAGCGCAGGGCGAAGACCTGTCTGAAAATACGGTACATGAACCGCAACCCGGCAAGAAGCCCAAACTCGAGCGGGACGAGGACGGCAACGTCAAAGAGGACTGAGCAAATAAGTAGGTAAGCAAATACTCAGATACTCATTTGCTTATCTACTCAGATGATGTTTCGGCACACAGACGGTTTTAGGCGCACGTCTTACTAGCTGAGCCTCTGCCGAGCCTTTAATCCTTTACCTTATTAAGCCGCGCGGTTAGCAGCGTCAACTTGTAAATCGCCTAACCTCTCTAGCAAGTCTTCCCGCTGAGCACTTGTCAACCTCGAGCTCTTACCCTCTTCTTCGATACGCTTGGCAATCGCTCTAAGATCATCGAAGCTGCGGTGAGCACGGTGGCTGATGAACTCGAGCCATTCGCTGTAGGTCGGACCTGAATCAAACGTCATAAAGACCCCCTGGTGATTTTTAAGCCTTTTTGACTATACGCCATATTTGCATCGTTGGCAATATTCTTGCCAACATTACGTTTTTGAGAACCGACTTTCCAATTTTTGCTTACCCTAAGTGAAGTGTTGGCAATATTTCTGCCAACATAGATTTAGGCGGATTAAGGGCGCATCATGCAGAAACCTACCGGACCAGCTTAGTTGAGGCTCGAGCCTTGCTAGAACCGGTAGCCGCGCCGACCTGCTCAGCAATCAGTAAGGCTAGGTCTGCATAGATACGCTCGAAATTACGGCTTATGCGGTGGAACCGGCTCAGCTCAGGCAATACGGGAAAGAGCGGTTGACAGTCTGACTTGACGAGTAAGTACCACAACCCTTGGTTATTCTGTTGCAATACTCCACCTACCAAAACAATCGTCAAAAGTTCAGCGTAGCTTACCCGCTGATTACACTTTCGCGGGAGCTTGAAGCGTCCGAGCTGTTGCGCCGCTCGTAAGTAATCGTCTACCAGCACATATACAGCTGTGAAGATGTCTGTTACTGTTTGTTTCGAGAGAAGTTCTTTGGTTCGCATAAACCTGAGCTTCTCTCGTTCTCTTACAACCTGTCAACTAGCACCCGAGGTAATAAATTAAATCATCTGCGAAATAGCGCCGAAGGAGTCAAAGGACTAAACTAGCAGGATGAAAGCGAGCCGCTTAAAGAGAAAGCCCAAGCATCTGTATAACTTCACAGGTTTAAGCGTCGAGCAGTTCAAGTTGCTTAGTAAAGCGGTCGAAGTACGCCTTGCCGAACCAAAAGGCACCCAGGGCAAATTACGTCAACGTGCAGTAGGCGGGGGACGCAAGGCAGAACTAGGGGTAGAGGATCAGGTTTTAGGGGTGCTGCTGTATTACCGTTTGTACCTGACCCAGCTGCTACTAGGCTACTTATTTAGAGGGTATTTGAGAAACAACCCCTACTCGTGCTTGAGTAGGGGTTGATGATGAATCGAAAGCAGTATACAACGGACTTAAAGGATGAAGAATGGGCGTGGGCGGTGCTTACGCCCTATCTACAACGGTTAATGCCTGCAAAAGAGAGAGGGCGACCTTTAGACCATGAGCTACGCTTGTTGATAAGTGACAGACCGAGCAGGGCAAACACCGACACCGCGTAATCCACCAGGTGGCCGCGCCTAAGCGCCGCCGCAACCCCGGCAGGGACTGCGACAAGTAGGGCAACGCAAAGGCTTAAAAAGGTGAGTTGTAAAGTCACCGGAAACCGCAGCGCCAGGTCGAGGCTGACCGAGCGGCCCATCCGGAGCGAGCTGCCGAGGTCGCCTTGTAACGCCGCTCCAAGCCACTGGACAAACTGCACGTGAACCGGCAGGTCGAGCCCGAACATACGCTGCAACTCGGCGCGGCGTTCGGGGGTGACGTTGCCCTCGAGCCCCACGAGGTTCGTTACCACGTCCCCCGGTACGGCCCACATCAACAGAAAGACCACGAGCGCAACGCCTAAAAGTGCAGGCAGAGCAAGTAAGATGCGGCGAGTGAGAAAGGCAAGCATAGAGCCTCCGAACGTGAGGCAGTCTATCATTCTGTTTTGAAAGGGCTACACCAGGTTGCCGTGAGAGTGTCGCAGTCGCCAACTACAGCTTGAAATGGCTACACTGTCAGTAACGACCCAATCTCAATCTCACGTGTATCAAGGAGACCACAATGACCGTCGCCGAAAACCTTGCTCAGCCGATTAGCGCCGCCGAGTACGCCCAAAGGCGACAAACTTTAGGCGAACACCTCACTCAAGGAGACAGCGGCTTTGTCTGGTGGGGTAGTGCAGCGATCTTCTACTTGACCGGTTTTCCGTTTGTTCCGACCGAGCGCCCGATTGCGCTGGTCATCAGCCGCGCGGGTGAGGCAGTTTTGCTGGTGCCCCGGCTTGAACTCGAGCACGCTCAAGCTTACGCCCAGGTCAAGCGCGTCGCGTTTTATCCTGAATATCCCGACGTGCGTCACCCGCTTACTTACCTCGCCGACCTGCTTAAAGAACTCGAGATAGGGCAAGGCAACCTCCTCGGTGACGGCGATGGGTACGGCGCAGTGATGGGCTACCGAGGGCCGAAACTCTCTGAGCTGCTCAGCGTCAAAATTAAACCGTTTGGCACCGCCTTAGACGAGACGATGTACGTCAAAAGTGAGCACGAGGTTGCGCTGATCCGCGAGTCCGCGCGGTGGGCGAGCAAAGCGCACCGGCGGTTGCAAGACTACACTGAAGTCGGCCTGAACGAAAGTGACGTGGCAGAACGGGCGAGTTTCGATACGAACCGTGAGCTGCTCGCCGAATACGGCGGCGCGTACCGGGCACTCGCCTGAGGGCGGAGTGGCCCGTTTGCGACCTATCGGGGTCAGGTCGGGGAGCACAGCGCGTTGCCGCACAGCCTCAACGTCAACGCGGTTTTTAAGGAGGGCGACACGCTCGTCACCGGCGCGAGTTGCCCGATGTTCGGCTACTACAGCGAACTCGAGCGCACGATGTTTATCGGTGAACCGAGCGAAGCGCAGCGGCGCTACTTCGGTCATATGTTAGCCCTACAAGATTTGGCAATTGACCTGTGCCGAGCAGGGCAGCCGTGCAGCAGTGTTGACCGGGCGGTACGCGACTATTTTGAGCGACATGACCTGATGGAAACGTGGCGGCATCATACGGGGCACAATATCGGGATTCGCTATCACGAAGGGCCTTTTTTAGACGTGGGTGACGACACGTTGATGGAAGCTGGGATGCTCTTTACGGTTGAACCCGGTCTTTACGTGCCGGGTCTCGGCGGCTTCAGGCACTCTGACACGATCCTCGTGACCGAAGGCGAGCCTGAGTTTTTAACGGAGTATCCACGGGGGCTTGAAGACCTAATCATCAGCTGACCAAGATGTAGCCCTAGTACAGCGACCAGGTAGCAATTTAAGACAAGAGCTGATACCTTTTCTCACATGCCAGCGACGATAAAGATAAGTTTGCAAGCCGAAGAACGTAGAGAACTTGAGAAGATAGCGCGTGCGAACAAATGCTCAGTCAGAGAAAAGACGCGAGCACGTATCTTGCTGCTGTCGGACACGAACCGTGAGGGAAGTAGTATGCAAGTCGAGGCGATAAAAGCGAAGCTACGGGTTAGCCCACCCACGGTGGTACGAGTGAAGAAAGCTTTTCTTGAACGAGGGATAGAGTCGGTTGTTCGTAAAGCGCAGAAGCGTCGCAAAGCTCGGGTGATAGGTGGTGAAGCTGAGGCGTTTCTGATCGCCACTGTTTGCAGTGCGGCTCCACAAGGCCGAAAGCGTTGGACGCTGGAACTTCTCCGAGACAAAGTAATTGCAGCAGGTTACGTCGACGAGGTTGCTAAAGAAACGGTTCGCCAAACGCTCAAAAAAACGAACTTAAACCTTGGCTAAAAAGGTGCTGGGTCATTCCGCCCAAAGAGAACGCCCGTTTTGTGGCTCAAATGGAAGATGTCTTGGAAGTTTACCAGCGCCCGCACGACCCTAAACGCCCCGTGATTTGCTTGGACGAAGCTTGCAAGCAGCTTACCAGCAGCACTCAAGAGAGTTTGCCCTTAGAGCCAGGCAAACCGGTGCGGGTGGACTATGAATACGAGCGCCACGGTCAAGCCAACCTGTTTATGCTCTTTGCGCCACTCGAAGCTTGGCGTGAGGTGTGCGTTCATAAGTCGCGCAATGCTAGCGATTATGCCCACGTCATCCGCTATTTGGTCGATGAGTGCTTTCCCCAAGCCGATAAAGTCGTACTAGTACAGGATAACTTGAGCACTCATCACGCCAGCAGTCTCTACCAAACCTTCCCGCCTGACGAAGCAGCGCGGTTAGTACAAAAACTTGAGGTTCACTACACGCCGGTACATGGCTCCTGGCTAAATATGCGGGCAGGCCCGGAAGCGGCCAAGCCCGGTAGGTGCTGCTTTAAGGCCAAGACAGGTGCCGTTTTGCCCAAGACGGCTGAAATAGAGCTCTCTGTCTTAGCTAAACAGTGTCTCGCTGAACACGTAACCTCTGTGGATACCCTCAAAAACAACACTCGGCACTGGACTCGGCAGCGTAATGACCACAAAAACATGGTGGACTGGCGTTTCACTACAGATGATGCTCGCACTAAACTTAAAAGGCTTTATCCCTCTGTTCTACCTGGTTAGAGTACTAGTCGTTCGTTTATCTGTATGGCCGATCTTTTTGAAATGGCACTTTTGCTTGTAGCCGAAAAACCGGTTCTCTGGAGCAATATCAAACTACCGGTGGATACCTAGTCTCCGAGCTACTTAACCCAAACGCGGGCAAAGCTGTAAGTGGCCCGAGCCTTCCCTTGTCTGCAGTGAGGGCAGCGTCTCGAGCACGCTCTTTGACACGTTAAACACAGACTTTTTAGATGGTAAAAACCAAACCTACGTAAACGGGGTATGCCGAGCATCAGCCCTTACCGGCAGCGTCCACATCCCCCGTAAAGCTTTGGTCAACATAATCGTTCTTTGAGACGCACAACAGCACTTGGACCGGCCAACCTTTTGCAAGGAGTGTCCGAGCGAGGCGCACACAGTCATCATGCTCCCAGCTAGCTCGTTACGTCCGTTGTAGTCAAAAAGAACCACGAAAAGAGGAAGAGGCTGTGTAGCTTCTTCCTCTTCTGCGTCTAAGACGACTTTCTCTGGTCGGGGTGACATGATTTGAACATGCGACCACTTGACCCCCAGTCAAGTGCGCTACCAGGCTGCGCTACACCCCGAGGCGACGGCGTTTCAGCTCTAAAAGCGTAGCATGGGCCTAGCAGCACGTCAACTTAGCCTGACTAAACGAGGTGACGTTCGCGCCTTTTTAGAGCTTTGCCAAAACGTTCTAAACGGAGCGTAGAAACGTCTATCAAGGGCGCGTCCCCCGCGACTTCAGCCGCGATGACGTGCCCGGTCGCCGCGGCTTGTTGAACGCCGTGACCGGAAAAGCCGCAGGCGTTAAACCACCCCGGGGCGTCGGTCATTTCACCTAAAACAGGGCCGCCGTCAGGCGTAACCTCGTAGTATCCCCAAAAGCTGTTGGCGCGGTCGAGCGTCAGCGTCTCGAGCCAGGGAAACCGGGGGTGCGCAACCTTGTAAACCTCCCTCAGCCAAGCCCAATCTATACCTGCGTGCCACCCTGCGGCTTGCGCCGGGTTGCTGACGGTAAAAATTACGGTATCGCCGTGCCCACGGAGCCAAAAATTGCTGGTTGTATCTACCGTCAGCGGATATGAACGGGCGCTGTTCCCGCCCAGCGTGCGGTAGACCGAGCGTTTAACCGGCACCACCGGTACCTCTAACCCGGCCTTGTACGCGACCTCTCCGGCCCACGCGCCCGCTGCATTGACGACCAAAGGTGCCGTCAAGGTCTCGCGGGGTGTTCTGACGACCCACGACCCGGCAACTCGTGTGATCTCTAAAACTGGCGCGTCCAAGTAGAGCCGCGTCCCCCGCGTCTGCGCCTCACGAAGGTAAACCTGTAAAACCGCCAGCGGGTTGATGTACCCGTCGGCAGGGCCGTAGCTGCAGCGGTAGAGACCAGCTTCAGCAAAGGAGACGAGCGTCTGCGCTTCGTCCGGCGTCAGCTCAGAAATCGGTGCCCCTACGCGCCGCTGGACCTGAATACCCCGTTCGTGCTCCGGCCAAGCTTTCTCAGAAACGAGAAAAAGGTAGCCGACAGGCCGGTAGCCACTACTTACCCCGTAACGTTCCCTAAATGTCCGGTACTCCTGAATACTCTCCCACGACAGCCGGACGTTGACCTCTTCACTAAACTGCACCCGTACCCCGGCCCCGCTCCGTCCGGTCGAACCCTGACCCAGCTCGGGGGCAGCCTCGAGTACCACCACCTTAAAGCCCCGTTCAGCGAGCCGAAACGCGCACGCAGCGCCGATGATGCCTCCACCTATAACGATTACATCCGCGGTACTGCGCCCAAAAGTTGCCATTTGCAGAGTATAGCGCCTCGAATAAAACCACCAAGAATCTCAGAGAAATAAATTTTTCACGAGCAGATGTGTTGTGAATTAAAACACTTAAAAGTCATCGGAACAGTGCTCCCGGCAAGGGTTGTAACCGACGCCACCTCAGAGCGTGGGTCCTGATTAGAAAAACTTATGCTGAAAAGCGGTCCTATCCTGAACTTCGGTCCTACCCATTAGACGCTACTTGCTCACGTAGGAGAGAACCGGCATAAGGCTTTCGGCGTTATGCAACACCGCCTACGGTAGGTTTTCAGCTTCGTTTGCTACAATAACGACCACAGTACAATTCGTGCCCTGAAAGGAGTTTTAACGTCCGTTCGCCCGCCGCTTTAATTTTTGGCAACAAGAAAGGAACACCATGATTCAAGATGTAGAAAGCCGCGTTAAACCCCCCGTAGATTTCAAAAAACGTTACGACAACTTTATCGGCGGCGAGTTCGTTCCTCCAGCGAAGGGGATGTACTTTGAAAACCCCTCACCGGTCACCGGTCAAACCTTTTGCGAGGTCGCCCGCTCGACCGCTGAAGACGTCGAAAAAGCGCTCGACGCCGCGCACGCTGCCAAGGGCGCGTGGGGCCGCACCTCACCGGCGGAGCGTTCCAACATCCTCTTAAAGATCGCCGACCGAATCGAAGAAAACTTGGAAACGCTCGCCAAAGTCGAAACCTGGGACAACGGCAAGGCGCTCCGTGAAACGGTGGCCGCCGACCTGCCGCTCGCGGTAGATCACTTCCGCTATTTTGCCGGGGCGATTCGCGCCCAAGAGGGCGGGATTTCACAGATTGACAACGACACCGTGGCGTACCACTTCCACGAGCCGATCGGCGTGGTGGCGCAGATTATCCCGTGGAACTTTCCTATCCTGATGGCAACCTGGAAGCTTGCGCCGGCCCTTGCAGCAGGCAACTGCGTCGTCTTAAAACCTGCTGAGCAAACCCCGATTGGCATCATGTTCGTCGCCGAACTCATCGCCGACTTGTTGCCCGCCGGTGTGCTCAATATCGTCCAGGGTTTCGGTGTCGAGGCCGGGAAACCGCTGGCGAGCAGCCCGCGCGTCGGCAAGGTCGCCTTTACCGGTGAGACCACGACGGGCCGCCTGATCATGCAGTACGCCTCGGAAAATCTGATCCCGGTGACCTTAGAACTCGGCGGAAAGTCGCCCAACGTCTTTTTTGAAGATGTGATGCGTGAAGACGACGCCTACTTCGACAAGGCGTTAGAAGGCTTTGCGTTGTTCGCCCTCAACCAAGGCGAAGTCTGCACTTGCCCGAGCCGCGCCCTGATTCAAGAATCGATCTACGACGCCTTTATGGAGCGCGCCGTGGCCCGCGTGGAAAAGATTCAGATGGGCAATCCTTTAGACCCCAATACGATGATGGGCGCACAGGCGTCGAACGACCAGTTAGAAAAAATCTTGTCCTACTTTGACATCGGTAAGTCTGAAGGGGCGAAGGTTTTGACGGGCGGGCAACGTAAGCAGATTGAAGGGTTGGAAGAGGGCTACTACGTCGAACCGACCATCTTTGAAGGCAACAACAAGATGCGCGTCTTTCAAGAGGAGATTTTCGGCCCGGTCGTCTCGGTGACTTCGTTTAAGGATGAAGCCGATGCGCTCGCTATCGCCAACGATACGCTCTACGGCCTCGGAGCCGGGGTTTGGAGCCGTGACGCCGACATCTGTTACCGGATGGGGCGCGGCATTCAAGCGGGCCGGGTCTGGGTCAACAACTACCACGCGTATCCCGCGCACGCGGCTTTCGGCGGCTACAAGCAGTCGGGTGTAGGCCGTGAAAACCACCTGATGATGTTAGACCATTACCAGCAGACCAAAAACATGCTGGTGTCTTACAGCAAAGACGCGCTCGGGTTCTTTTAGACTCTGACGTCAAGCCTCGAGCCCCGTTTGCAGGTTGGGCTCGAGGCTGCTTCTGACAGCGGTTTACAGTGGAAACTTAAGTTGGGAATGAAAAATATAGAAGGCAGAATCCTGGACGCTTCTGTATTCTTCATTTTGCCTTCCACCTTCTCACTTACAACGAACTGTCACCCTACTCGAAACCCAAAAAGGAGAACGTATGGATACAGTTAAACGCACCGCCGACGGGCGCGTCGAACGGGTCGGTATCACCCCGAAGGCCGCTGAGCTGTTAGAGACGCTTAAGGTGATTCACGGCCCGCTGATGTTTCACCAGTCGGGTGGGTGTTGCGACGGCTCGTCGCCGATGTGTTACCCACGCGGCGATTTCCGGCTGGGTCAGGTAGACATCTATCTCGGGACGGTCGCGGGCGCACCGTTTTACATCAGCGCGTCGCAGTACGAGTACTGGAAACACACGCATCTAACGGTTGACGTCGTAAAAGGACGCGGCAGCGGGTTTTCAGTCGAAGCGCCCGAAGGCGTGAGGTTTTTAATCCGCTCCCGAATTTTTAGCGACGAAGAGTACGCGCAGCTTTTGGCCGAGGGTGAGCCGACTCGAGGTGACCAACACGAACATTAACTAAGAGCTAAAATTTTCACAAGCAAGAGTATTGTGAAATAAATCATTAGCTCTAGCTTGTATGGCAGCTGAAAAGGGGAGAAGCATGTTCTAAGAACCTTTAGGCACGTGCAAAACCGTCCTGATAGTCGGTGACAAACTGTCTCAAGCTGAGAGGCCCTCGTCCCAGCAACGTAGCGGTGTCGGCTGTAGTCCCGGCAGCGAGGCCAAACCGACACGCACTGTAGAGCGCGAGCCTCACGAAGATATACCCGCGCGGCAGCCCCCGTGAGCGCATCCTCCGGTAAAAGGTGAGGGGATTTGGATTAGTGTAGCTCACCCTTCTCCCCAACACGTCGGAAAAAATCTGCGCCGCTTCGGTGTAGCTTAGCGCCACCGACCCCGTAAGCTCGTAGGCTTTACCGTCGTGACCTGCTTCGGTCAGCACCTTGGCTGCGACCGCGCCGACGTCTCTGGCGTCAATAAAATTCGTCCGACCGTGCCCCGCCGGGACAAAAATCTCATCGTGTTCCCGGACGTCTTGAGCGTGAACGCCGGAGAGGTTTTGCATAAAAAACGAGGGGCGCAAAATCGTCACCTCAAAATCGGATGTCTTGAGGTAATCTTCGACGCGGCGATGCGGTACCAGCGGGTTTTTCTCCGCCCCCTGGACCGACATAAAAACGACGTGCCGAACCCCTTGGGCACGGGCGACCTCGAGCGCCGGGAGCATCTCTCTGTTGATCTTCGTCAGCTGCGGTGGCCGCATTAAAAACACCCTGTCAACGCCCGCAAAAGCTGCCGTTCGGGCCGGTTGTACCTTCGGTTAGCTTCACGGGTCCCCCTTTATCCCAGAGTAAGCGGGTTTGTCTAGACTGTAAAGGAGTTTCTCAACCTGAAGATGATAGGCAAACCGTAACTGTTTGAGCAGCCTGGGTACAACAACCTTACGGTTTTACCGTTGGGGAACAGCGGCTGGGAAACAGGAAAAGTCCATAAAGGACAATTATTTCACAAGCAGTAGTGTTGTGAAATAAAACACTTGCCGTCCTATATGGGTAACTTGACCAGGGTCTTGTAGGTCTTTGGCTAAACCTACGACTTAAAAATCGTCTTACTACGTTTCAGTTTCCCAATGTGCCAGACATTTAAGCAGCTCATAGACAAACACTACGTCTCCGAGTGCACGGTGGCTGGCGTGCTGCGTTAAAAGTTCTTCTAATCCCTCGGTGACGACCGCTTTATGGAGGCCGTAGCTGGGACGACCATGCGTTTTGGCGTAAAGCCGCATCGCGCAAACGTAGAGCAGCTTAGGGTGGGGGAGACGCCAGCGGGCGCTGGTCTGCTCGAGCATCCGTGCGTCAAAGGAAGCGTTCCACGCCAGCACCGTTGCGTCTCTGGCTAACGCGACAAACTCGGGCAACACCTCGGGCCAGCTCGGCTCGTTTTGCAGGGCGTCAAGTGAAATCCCGTGGACGCGCTCTGCGTACGGGTTCATGACCGGCGTCTGCGGTTTTAGAAGCGTGTTAAGCCGAACCGCGCCGGTCGTATCCATGAGCGCCACTTCGATGACCTCGGCATCTTTTAGACCGGTCGTTTCGGTGTCGAGGATCAGGACGTCGGTCCGGCCCAAGAGCTTCCGGGCAGCTTCAGCGACGCGCGTTTGAGCTAACACACGGTCCTAGCCGTCAACGAGCTTGAAGGTAGGTCATAAAGCATCGTTATCATTGTAAAGGTAGTGCAGTGCGGCGCACGTACGCTACACTGACGCAGACAAGCACGACGAGAGGACAACTTGATGAGCACAACGCCTAAAGAAACGACCGCCACCAAAGCACAAGCAGACATCGGTCTGATCGGCCTCGCGGTGATGGGCCGCAACCTGGTCTTAAACCTAAACGACCACGGCTACAAGGTCTCGGTCTATAACCGGACGACCTCGAGGATGACCGACTTTACCCACGGCGAGGCGAGAGATACCGAGGTCACGGGTTACGCCGAGTTGCCGGAGTTTGTCGCGTCCCTTTCAACCCCGCGCAAAGTCATGTTGATGGTTGAAGCGGGCCGCCCGGTTGACGCGGTGATCGCGGAACTTACGCCCCTGTTAGAGCCCGGTGATATGGTTATCGACGGCGGCAACTCGAACTTTGAAGACACCCGCCGCCGCGACCACGAACTGAGGGACCGAGGCTTTCACTTTATCGGGACCGGGATTTCCGGCGGTGAAGAGGGGGCGCGTCACGGCCCCTCGATTATGCCGGGAGGCTCGCAGCAAGCGTGGCAAGAGGTTAAACCCATTTTGCAGAGCATCGCCGCGCACGTTCACGGCGTCCCCTGTTGCGACTATGTAGGCGAAGACGGCGCGGGTCACTTTGTCAAAATGGTCCATAACGGCATCGAATACGGCGACATGCAGCTGATCGGCGAGGCGTACGGTTTGATGCGCACAGTGCTGGGGCTGAGCGCCGACGACATGAGCGCGGTCTTTAAGCAGTGGAACACGGGCCGCTTGGACTCGTATCTCGTTGAAATTACCGGAACCATCTTGGCGGTTAAAGACAAAGACGGGTCGCCTTTAGTCGAGAAGATTCTAGACGTTGCCGGACAAAAAGGTACCGGACGCTGGACGGTGATCGCGGCACTTAACGAAGGGATTCCGCTGACGCTGATCGGCGAGGCGGTCTTCTCCCGTTCGCTCTCGGCGCTTAAAGACGAGCGGGTGGCCGCGTCGAAAGTTTTAGGCGGTCCGGACGCGCCCACGGCTCCCGAACGAGACGCGTTTATCAGTGACCTCGAGGACGCCCTCTACGCCGCTAAAATCGTGTCGTACGCCCAAGGCTACATGCTGATGCGCTCAGCGGCCGAAACTTACGGTTGGAACCTCAACTACGGCGGCGTCGCGCAGATGTGGCGGGGCGGTTGCATCATCCGCTCAGTTTTTTTAGACAACATCAAAGACGCTTTTGATCACAACGGTGAGCTCGCCAACTTGCTTTTAGACCCGTACTTTCAAGCAGCGGTCACCAAGGCGCAAGCCGCGTGGCGGCGGGTGGTGGCGACGGCGGTGGCGTGGGGCGTCCCGGTTCCGGCATTTTCAGCGGCCCTCGCCTTTTTCGACGGTTACCGCACCGCCGACCTCCCGGCGAACTTGCTCCAAGCCCAACGTGACTTTTTCGGGGCACACACCTTTGAACGGGTTGATGAGTCCAGAGGCACCTTTTACCATCACAGCTGGCTCGGTGACGCCGGGGGGACGGCCGAGGGCTAAGCACTACTCGCTTAAAGACGGGTTCACCGTAAATTAATTCTTCCTTAATGTAAGGACGGTTACAACAGACCTTTGTGTTCCTGATCTGGTACGCTGAGCACCGTGCCGCCTTCTGTTCTGCCGCTTTCTCCTGAGGCCGAAGCTCACCGGTTAGCCACGCTGCGCCGTTACGGGGTCCTAGGGTCTTCCCCTAGCAAAACCTTCGACCGGCTGGCGCAGCTGGCCGCCGGTAGCTTAGGGGTGGCGGGCGCAGCGATCAGCTTTGTCGGTGAGCAGCGGGTTTTTTACAAAGCTTTTTACTACCGAGCTTTGCACGGTCAAGCTCTATACAGTCAAGCTTTATACAGTCAAGCTTTATACAGTGCTGCCGGTCAACCGAGCCGCCGTTCATTTCCGCGTGGTCAAACACTTTGCGCGGCGGCGGCTTTCGCGAAAACGCCCTTTGTGTTGGAAGATGTAGGCGCAACTGAAGCAGCGAAATACCGGAACCTCGCATTTGTTCAGCAAAACGGGGTACATTTTTACGCCGGGGTGCCGCTGACGGCTCCTGACGGTGCGGTGCTCGGGACGCTGAGCGTCTTTGACGCTGTACCCCATACCCCCAAACCGGGTCAGCTCGAGCTTTTAGAAACCCTCGCGCAAACGGTGCTGGAACTGCTCGAGCAGCAGCGTGAAGCTTTAGCCCGCGCCGAGGCGGTCAAGACCAAAACGCATCTGGGCGAACTGCTCGAGCACGCCCCTTACTACGCCTTTACCGTCTCCGCTGACGGGCGTCTGGACTACCTTAACGATACCCTCAAACGGGCGCTGGGTTACCCTTCACCTCCTGAACACTACCGCACGCTCTACGCCGAAAATGCTCAAGACGTGGTGAGAGCCGCCTTTCATGAAGCCCTCGAGCAAGGGCGAGCTGAGCTCTCTACGACGCTGCAAACAAGGAGTGGCGCACTGATTCCGGTTTCGCAGACGCTAACATGTTTGGTGCGGGCTGAGGGTGAGGCGGGTTTAGCGGTCGTAGCCTACGACACCTCGGCGCAGCAGCAGCGCGACGCCCTCGAGCAAAAACGCGCTGAGGTGCTCGAGCTTACCGCCCGCGGCGCACCGCTCCCGGCGGTGCTGCTCGAGCTGCTCAAGCTTTTAGAAACGTCGTGCCGGGGGCTCATCGGCGCGGTGTTTCTCGTCCATCAAGGGACATTACAGCTCGAGGTCGCGCCGCAACTACCGAGCGCCTTTGCACATATCGTCCGTGAGCTGCCCCTTAGCGCGGTGGCGGCAGCGCCGGGGGCCGCGGTGCTACGAGGCCAACGGGTCCTCAGCAGCGATATTCGGCGTGACCCGCTCTGGCACCATCAACGCTACTACGCCCTCCAAAACGGGCTGCAAGCGTGTTGGGCCGAGCCCATTTTAAGCGACCAAAATGAAGGTCTCGGGACCTTTGTGCTTTACGCGAACGAGCCGAAAACGCCGACCGAGACCGAGGGGCGGCTGTTACGTGAAACCGCCCAGCTAGCCGCCATCGCCGTTTCACGGCAGAAGCTTTACGCGCAGCTCGAGCACCAAGCGCACTACGACGCGCTGACCGGCCTGCCCAACCGTAGACTCCTCAGCGAGCATTTAGGGCGCGCCGTGCGGCAGGCCCAAGCTCAACCTGAGCAAGGGGGTGTCGGCGTCTTTTTGCTCGACCTCGACGACTTTAAGCGGGTCAACGATGCACTTGGTCACGCAGCGGGTGACGCGCTGCTCAGCGCCGTTGCCGGACGACTGCAGACGCATTTGCAAACGCAGCTGCCGCCGCGGACCACGCTGGCGCGGAGCGGCGGCGACGAGTTCGTCTTGACCGTGCCCTTAGCCTATCAGGGTGACGCGGCCCGCTTCGCTTTCGAGCTCGAGCGTACGTTTGCCGCTCCCTTTAGGCTGGGCGAGCGCACGCTCCAAGTCGGGGCCAGCATCGGGGTCAGCCGCTTTCCCGAAGATGCGAATACCCCGCAGGCGCTGCTGCAAGCGGCCGACACCGCTATGTACGCCGCTAAAGCCGACCGCCGCGCCGGGTCGGGGCAGAGTTACAGGCTCTACCGGAGTGAGATGACCGAGCAGCTCGAGGCGCAGCTCAGGCTCGAGGCGGAGCTTAAACGAGGACTCGCACAAGATGAGTTCTGCCTTTTTGTTCAACCTCGTTTCGACCTTAAACGGCAGCAGGTGGTGGCCTCCGAAGTGCTCATACGTTGGGCACATCCCCAAAAGGGTTTGCTCTTGCCCGGAGCCTTTTTGGAGGGTGCGCAGCAAGCCGGACTGTTGCCGCAACTCGACGCGTGGGTGTTGCACCAGGTCACGCGCTACTTAAGCGAAGGCGCAGCGGCCGGTAAACCGGTGCAGCTCTCTTGCAACGTGTCGGCGGTAAGTTTTCAAGACGCGACCTTTTTGCGTGAGTTAGAGGCGGCTTTAGGCGAAGACCCGGAAGTTTCCAAAGGGCTCGAGCTCGAGATTACCGAAAGCTTGCTGATGCAAAACTTAGACAGCGTGGCAGCTCGGCTCACCGACCTCAAGGGGCGGTTTCCGGGTATCCGCGTGGCGATTGATGACTTTGGCAGCGGCTATTCGTCACTCGCCTACTTGCGTTACCTCCCTATTGATACGCTCAAGATAGACCGGGCGTTCGTCCGTGACCTCGACCATCAGGGCGGCACCCTCCAAAGGACCGCCCTGGCGGTGATTCGCACCGTGATCGCCCTCGGTCACGACCTCGGCTTTCGGGTCGTCGCCGAGGGCGCTGAGTCTGAAGGTCAACTTGGGATGCTGACCGCGCTCGGCGCTGACGAAGTGCAGGGTTTTGCTATCGGCAAACCGCAACCGCTGACGCCGTGGTTACATACGGGTGGTTCCGCTGAGGCGTCGGCGTCCCCAGGTGACCTGTCATAGGTTGTAGCCGGTATCGTCCAGGTAGCAACGTCCGCTTGGCTTTTACCGACCGGCACGCATATTCTGTGATACCTGTAGCGTAGTAGCCTTGCCCAGAAATGGCAACAGCTGTGCTACCAGTCTCGGGTCACGTCCTCGAGCGCCTTTTCACTGACTTTGGCGTAGATTGTCGTGGTGGCGATGTTTTTATGCCGCAGATGGGTTTGGGTCCGCCTGAGGTCGCCGGTTTCTTCGTACATCCGGGTTCCCGATTGGTGCCGGAGAGGATGGAGTGCGCGGTAGTCAACCCCGGCGGCGGCGCAGAGCGCCCGGAGCCGCTGGCGCAGACGTTCGTCGCCGTAGGGGAGAACCTTGCCCGCTCTCGTTTTACCTTTGCGCCGCACCGTCGTATCGGTTTTGAGCACCTCGAGCGCGGTGACGAGACTTTGAGACAAAGCCACGCTGTCCACGTAGCCACCTTTACCCCGAACCTGGAGCCGCTTTGTTTTAAGGTCAACCGTGCGCCACTCGAGCCCTGCCGCTTCATGAGCACGTAACCCGGCGTGGGCGCAGAGCAGGAGTGCTGCGGTGTCAGCCGGGTCAGTAGCAACGTTGAGAAGCGCCCCCAGGTCGGCCTGCGGATAAGGCTGAACTTTTTCCCACGCCGGGACGGGATCGTGAACGCCTTTAACTGAGGCAAACGGGGTTGCGTCGGTGGCCCCGGCCCAGTGCAGCGCCCGGTAGAGTACACGGGCCGCGGCCAGCGTTTTGTTGACGGTCGAGGGCGAGCGGTAACGGGGTGGGCCGTCGGTACCGGTATTAAAAGGTGTTTCTTTAAGCCACGCTCGGTAGCGGCTCCCCATGCGGCGGCTGGGGCGCAAAAGGTTTTCGTGAACGTTGGCCGTGACAAAAAGTCCGACGCCGTGGCGGTACGCCTTAAAGGTCAGGCGGCTTAAGTTGCCCTTGTCGGTGGTGTCCTCGAGGTACGCCTGCGTCAACACCCAGAGCGCAGCGGCGTCCCGGTCGCCGGCGGCTTGCAAGGCAAAACGGCGGAGGGCCTCGTCGTCTAAACGGCGGGTAAGGCTGACTTGCTCGAGCTCACCCGTGGGTGTGTAGGGCGTCAGAGTCATGCTGTAGTGTAACCGCTAAATACATAATAAGATTGTAGTGAGAATGTTCGTTCTCCAAAATAGGATAGGTTTGTATAGAGTCTTTTAATCATGAATTATTGCTCCCAACTAACCTCAGGAATAGTTAGCGTGATTCCCGCTACACCAAATGGTTGAGAAACCGGGCCTTCAATCTTCTGTTCATAGACCGAAAGACTCATCACTCGTTGCCCAGTTTTGTCACTCAGAAAAATATCTACAGGGAGCTTGAGCCTGTAAAGCACTGTTCCAGTCACGCTGTGTTGGAAATAGAAGTATATATTTGTCCGTCCTAGCTTTTGAATTTCTATGAGGTTGATTACTTTTTCTTTAATTTCACCTGGGGCAATGATGAAGTTTGGAATGTCAGGCACGAGCGGCCCAGGACGGTCTGGATAATCGGGACCCCAGTAGTGGGGCTGCGAGTCAAAAATAACGGCTTGACGGAGCAAAATAAAGCCCTGACTCATGTTGGCAAAGTGGAACTTATATGTGGGCTGCTGTTTTGGTGTTTCAAACAATTCAGTGTTTTCCAGAAGGATTTGGAAGTAAGGTTTTCGTACCTTGTCCTCCAAATCATCTCTACGCTGCTGAATACGCCTTGAAAAATAGACTGACCAGAACGCCGCAAACGCAGCAGCCATAGTTCCTAAGGCTGTAATAGTTTCAAACCACTGTGAACCGATACTGAGCGAAACAGTGACCGATAAACCGAATAGGATACCGAAAGCAAAGACTGGAATAGACCATCCATACTTTTGCGCCCAGTCGGACGCCCGCTCAAGTCCTGCGCGCCACCCCTTCACGCTTCCACCACCCGGCCTCAGTCTTCCTTGTCAGCGTGGCGAACGTCCAGCACAGTTTCTAGGTCGAACCGTGGTGCGCTGAAATATACAGGAGTAACGGGCTCAGGCTGTTGGTTTGGAGATAAAGTCCGAGATAAAAGACTTTCAAATTCAAGTGGTTCTATCTCTAGTTCCTTAGAGCGTGAACCATTCAGAGCGACTTCTAAAGGCGGCATGGGGGATTCTATACCGATCAGCTATAGCTAAATAAGCTATAGCTAGATAGAGGTCGAATCAATAAAAGTGTCGCGGCAAAGCGAAGAGCTATTCTCCAAAATAAACGCTCGTTCACCCCTGTCTTACGCCGTAGCCTGAGCCTGATGAACTCGCCCCTCGGCGCAAGTAGTGACGCAAATAGTGCTTTACAGTACCTCTCAAACCTGGTGTGTTTTGGCGGTGGGGCTGGGTTTCGCTTCTTAGCGTGTAGTAGGTCGAGTCACATCCTCTGATACGGACTTGGCCGACTAGCGCCAGCTCTTGGCAGATACTGTACATTTGCCCCGGAGTCAGACTGTTCGTCCTAGAAAACTCGATAAAGCTCCCATGCCAAAATGAGTGGTCTTGATGAGACTCGATGTGAACGTATAGGTTATTTGGTTCCATGAGGCAGCATAGTCTGCGGTAGTTGCGACCCCTTTGCGACCTTTTTGCGATTTTTTGCGGTCAGCTTGCTGAGGCAGGTTGCGGCAAACATGTGGACATGCAGTAGGATTTTAGCGAACACCTTGGCGTCTGGTCCGCTGGATTGCGGTTCTCGCAAAAGCCAGGACGACTCTTTCATTCGTTCTGAGCTTCCATAGCTGTTCTTCATAGGTGCGATAAGGCACACGCAGCTTTACAAAGCTCGAGGATGCTTGTAAGAGGATGCTTGTAAATTGACGTCACCTCAGTGCAGCTGCTCGATCCCCTCTCACTTTCAAGGTTTGACACTCACTTTAGCCACAATCACCCCGATGGTTGTACCCAAGCTGTCTTTACAGACGAAGATACGTTTTTGCTTAACACATGGGTCAGTTGACGCCGGTACGCCGTCAAGCTCTGGAAATGCCCCCGGCCCACCTACGGTATAACTTCCAAGGCTTGGTGTACTAACCAACATGTATAAACCCTGATGACCTTGCACTATGTTTACCCCCGGTCGTTGAGCAAGGATGACCTCGATACCCCAATTTGCAGTCATGTGAAACGACCTGGGGATTAGTTTGGTGGTTACTTTGTACGAAAAACGCGGCACAGCAGCGAGCGCACCTGTCAAGGTAGAGTAAACTTCCTGTCCGGTGGCGTGCATCATGCTTAGCGTGTGGTCATACGAGACTTTGAGGCCGAGTGCTTGCAGCACAGGTTTGGCAGAGACGTAAAGGGTATTGCCCAGGGCTTTGTTACGGTAAAGATACGTCGGCTTAAACCCCGTCTTGATAGGTTTACCTCTGTACAAGGCTGTAGCGTCGTTGGGCGTATAGATGACGCGCTCTTCTGTTTCGTGATATGTCGGCCACGAGAGATAGATTGTACCGTCTTTAGCTCGGTCTATTTTTGCGTTAAAGATATCGGCACAAACCTTTAGGGGTATAACCAGCTCGCCATCAGCTCGAGTGAAAGGTCCATCAGGGCCGGTAAAAAAGATGTAGAGATCGTTTAGCTTAAACAGGCTTCGCTTCAGCTGGTGCTTGGCTAAGACAGCATTGGAAACCGGGGGCAGCTTTATAAACGTCTGAGCTGGCAAAGACCGAACTGCTAAGTAAGGTAACCAGCGCGGCTAGTTTGATAACTCTGAGCAACAAGTACCTCACTCCTCTAGGGCCGAGCACATGGTCGCCCTCTACCCTATCACTGCAACTTGCAGTCTGTCTCTCAGTGACCGAGCCTATTTAGCTCTTGGCCTCGCAACGAGCCAGGACGTCTATACTGCCGAGCGTGCCCGGGCTAATGAGTTATTTGACCTCGAGACGATAGGGATTGACTGAGGTAGCGTTATATACGATTAAATGAAATATTTCACAACACCCTAGCATGTGAAATATTTATTTCCTCGAGGGTCTAGAGACAGCTGTATGAGCCGCAAGCAGGCTGTTAAGAATGGAGATATTTGATGTTAAATAACGTTTTGAAAGTGAGCTTGCGGCTGGTGGTTCGCCTGTGACACAACGACTGGTTGCTCCGTTGGTGTTAGAAGCAAAACGGGCGCACAAGGTTTATAAAACAACTTACTTATGGAAACAGCAAGGCGTCACTCGGTACCCTGCTCGGCGTGCGTAACGTGGGCGTCCTCACCCTTAAAACCGGTAAGCTCGAGCCCTACCGCACCCTCCGCCGCGACAGCCTTGCCGTAGTAGGCCGGACGGTTTTCGCCCCAAACCACTTCGCAGTTTCGCAGTGTGACGTTCTTAGCGTGATGGACGGTAAAGCCGTTGGTCGGCAGCTCCGGCATCCCGTCCCCCTCGTCACGTGGACGCAGGTCTTGCCTCGAGCCGTTCCACTTACTGGTCTTATTTAGTTCGATACGGACATTCTCGAGCACAATATCGTCAATCCACCCCGGCTTTTCGGCGTAGATCATCACGCCGTTCTCACTTTTAGCTAAGACGTTAAAGATACGGACACGGCGAATCCGACCCGAGCCGTCTCGTTTGCGCCACGGGGTGCTGTTAAGGTAGATCGGTTCACCCCGCCCCCACCAAGCTTCGTAAAAGATGCGCGTTTCAACGATCATATTTGAGAAAATGACGTTCTCAACGTCGCCGGGTTCGCCTACGTGAATACACAGGCCCCTATGCGAACTGCGCACAGTACAAGCGTCAAAAATGACGTTGCGAATGGGACTGCAAATTTCGTTACCGAGTTTGAGGGCGCTCGAGGTGCTCATGAGCGTACAACCGGTGACGGTAATGTCCTCGCACGCCCCGTAAACTTGCGTCGCCCGGTTGGTTTTAAGGCAAATGGCGTCGTCACCCGACACGATGTCGCAGTCGCTGACGCGTACGCGGCGACAGTTTACCAGGTCGATAGCGTCGTTGTTCGGCAGTTTGAGGTCGTTACGGATACGGACGCCGTGAATCACCACATCTTCACAGCCGGTTAGCCGCAGCGTCCAGAAGGCCCCGTCTTTAATGATGACGTCTTTGATGGTCAGTCCGACGCTGCCGATGAGGTGCAAGGTGTAAGGCCGCGCCAGATATTGCGGTTCGTCGCCATTGTCCCGCATTTTATAGATATAGGTCTGGTCTTCAGCGACGAACGCCCGCCCGTTCCCATCTAAGGTGCCGCCGCCCGTAATCGCCGCGTCGTGCGCCCTAAATGAGGTGATCCAGGCGCGTTTGGGTAGTTCGGTCTCGTCGAAGAGACCGTCCGTTACGGCGTCACTAAAGTGTTCGCGGGTGTAATCGGCGTAGTTGGGGCTGGCGAGGAGCGTCGCGCCGCGCTCCAGGTACAGTTCTACCCGCGCTTTTAGAACAAACGAGCCCGTCATAAAAACCTGTCCGGCAGGGACGAGCACCGTGCCGCCGCCCGCTTCATAACAGGTATCAATGGCGCGTTGCAGCGCGGCCGCGTCGTTTGTGACACCGTTCCCGTCGGCACCGAAGTCGTTGAGATGGTAGGGCATCATAAATCTCCTTTAGAACCTAGCTCGCTGATAGGCCGCCGTATATGGACTCTTCCAAAACCGGCGGGCAGTGTAGCTACACGCCGTAGCAACATGAAACCGCAGGCGTCCTCCGTAAAACGCTGAGGCTCGAGTTCGGGTCGCTCTTTTTACGACTCGAGCACTACGCGCTCACTCCTGCGGGCACTTTCGGTAGCGCCGAAGACCATCGCCAGCGACTTGAGGTTGTCCTTCGCTTCGGTCGCGGGCCTGGTACCGTCCCGTAAAAAAGCCAGCAACTCGCGCAGCGCCCCGTGCTGCTGCGTGTACTTAACGGTCACGGCGGGTAGCCCTAAGTCTCTCAGCGGCCGCTGAAAGCCTTCGTCCCCGGCAACGACTTGAGCTTGCGGCGGCGCGTCACGCTCGTACAAAATGCTCCCCCGCTCGCCCACAAAACGCCAGTCGCCGTTCCAACTCGTCGGCTGACCTTCGGCGCACCAACTCCCCTGATAACTAAAGACGACGCCGCCCGTCAGCTCGAAGATGCAGCTCGCCGCCGCGTCGCCTCGGTACCACGAGCCCTGCGGGTTAAACCCTTTGGCGTAAACGGCAAGCGGGTCTGCACGAGTAAAAAAACGGGCCAGGTCAAAGTGGTGAATCGCCATGTCTAAGAGCAGCGGGTTCGTCATCTCATTGCGGAAGCCGCCGAAGTGTGCGCCCAGGTAAAAGGCGCAGTTGAGCGCCGTCACCCTTCCCACCGCGTTATTTTCTAAAGCTTGACGGATTTGTACGTGCAGGGCGTCCCAGCGGCGGTTCTGACTGACCATAAAGAGTTTGCCGGTCTGTTCGGAGAGCTCGAGCAACCCCCTAGCCTCGGCCATAGACGCCGCCAGCGGTTTTTCACTGAGGACGTGACAACCGGCCTTTAACGCAGTCGTAACGACCTGCGCCCTCGCTTCGGGCACGGTCAGGTCCAAAACAAAGTCGGGCGACTCGGCAGCTAAGACCGCCGCTAAGTCCGTACTCGCTTTTGCTCCTAAACCAAACTCATCAATCCGGCGCTGGGCGGCTTCTCTTTGCAAGTCCACGACCGCAATCACGTCAACCTCTTCAGCTTTGACACCCGGCAGCCACGCCCCGGCGATGCCCCCGGCTCCGACGATGACAACTCGGGGACGGCCTTTAACCACGTACCACGCCCTGGTTCTCGGCAACGGAAAGTTTTCTTTTCGATGAGTTTAGGAGGTTGGCGCACTGAAAAACAGGCGCAACGACGAGCGTCTCCTTAACTAAATCTTTTTTTGAACAAAGCTCGAAAGTAAACGACTCACCCGGTAGCAGCGTTACGAGTTGGTCGCTGACCGTCGCGTCCGGGTCTAACCTGTCAATAAAAATAGCGACGTCGCGGAGCAAGGTTTTAGCTGTCAGGGTCAAGGTGTAAAGGTCGCCGTCACGTGCCAACTTTGCCTCAACCTGCACGTCGGGATACTGGAGGTTCTTGTCCCGCTCAAAAAACCACAGCGCCCGCTCTTGACCGACCTGGGCGACGATGAGTTCGGCTCGAGAATCGTCCGGCGTACTTAGGGTAGCGGGAAGCTCGAGCACGCCCTGGGTCGTCCGCTTAGGAACGTCTATCCTTAGACTCTCCGCAGCTAAGACCTCACCCGCAAAACTCACCCGCCGCAGCGTGACCTCCCCCGTCCACACCTCATCGCTGTCGTTACAGGCAAAGAGCACGAGCTTGCCGCCGCGCGGCTGAACGCTCAAGAGTCTATCGGCGTAAAACCGTTTGGTGGCGTACCAAAAGGGCTTTTTACGCCCGTACCCGTCTACCGCCGCCCAACTCGTCACCGGCCAGCAGTCGTTGAGCTGCCAGTAGAGCGTACCCATACAGGTCGGCTGATGGCTGCGCCAGTGCGTCACGCCGTATTCAACCGCGCGAGCTTGGTTGAGCTGTGTGGCGTAGAGCCAAGCGTCAAAGTTTTGCGGCTCGGGAAAGTACTCGAGCAACCTGTCCAGCAGCTTCTGATTGCCGTCAACCGCCTTTTGGTGATGCAGCATCCCTGGTGAATCGGGTTTTATGGGCCGCTCGCTCAACGACGCGGCCAGAGTTGCGTAGGTCGCGGGAGCTTGATGCCCGAATTCGGAGACGAAGCGCGGCACGTAAGCGCGGTAAACGTCGTAGTCGAGCGTGTTCCAGGCGTCCCAGATGTGTTTGTTGCCGTGGTTGTCGGCCAGCGGGTGAATGTCAAACGAACCCGAGTAGGGGCTACCCGGCCAGTAAGGGCGGGTCGGATCGAGTTCGGCAACGATACGGGGCAGCAGCTCCAAGTAGTACCCTTGGCCCCACGTACGCCCCTCGAGTTTTTCTTGCCAGCCCCACGAAAAGTAACCCCAGATGTTCTCGTTGTTGCCGTCCCACAAGACCAAACTCGGGTGCGAACTCAGCCGCGTGACCTGATAACGCGCTTCGGCCTCGAGCTCGCTCCAAAACGGCTCCTCTTCCGGGTAGGCGGCGCAAGCGAACAAAAAGTCTTGCCAGACGAGGATACCCAGCTCATCGCAAACCTCAAAGAACGCTTCTTGCTCGTACAAACCGCCGCCCCAGACGCGGAGCATGTTCATGTTCGCTTCGAGGGCTTGCGTGATGCGTTCGCGGTAACGCGCCTTAGTGATACGCGTGGGAAAGCAGTCGTCGGGAATCCAGTTCGCGCCCTTGATAAAGATGGGTTTATGGTTGATTTTTACCGTGAAAGCCGAGCCGATAGGGTCTACCGAAGTATCCAACTCGGTTTTGCGAACGCCGATGCGCTTAGTCCGTCGGTCAAGAGCCGCGTCGCCCTGTGTGAGCGTCAAGGTGAGATCGTAAAGCGGCTGCTCACCGTGGCCGACGGGCCACCAGAGGTCGGGGTTGTCCAGCTCGAGTTCAAACACCGCCTCGGTCTGTCCCGCAATCACCTCGACTGTCGTCTGCACCCCGGCAAGCTCCGCCGTAAGTTGCGCCGCGCCGGTACCGGTAGTCCAGTCGAGTTCGGCGTGAAGTTCGACTCGAGCCTTCAATAGGTCGTCGTTGAGATAGACGAGCGGGCGCACCGCCCCGAGCCGCGCCCCGCTCCAAGCTTCTAGATAGAGCGGCTGCCAGATGCCCGCAGTGGTCAGCGCCGGACCCCAGTCCCAACCGAAGTTACACGCCATCTTGCGGATGAAGTTAAACGGCGCGTCAGGGTAAGCGTTCGGCAGATCGCCGTGCTCGTCGCGCACGCCCTCAGCGTAGGTTACGGGCGCAGCGAAGGTAATGCTGAGGACGTTCTCCCCTGCCTTAACCAGCGGTTTGATATCAAACCGGTACGCGCGGTGCATATTTTTGGTTTCCGCGACCACTTGGCCGTTCAGCTTAACGCGGGCCACGGTGTCCAAACCGAGACAGACCAGCTCGAGCCGGTCGTGATCCAACTGTGCAGCGGTAAGCTCGAGCTGCGTCTCAAAACGCCAGTCGGTACGCCCAATCCACTGCAACTCGTTTTCGTTTTGGCCTAAGTAAGGGTCGGGGATAAGACCTTGGGCGAGCAGGTCGGTGTGAACGCACCCCGGTACGGTGGCGGGAATAAGCTGACCCTTGATGGCTCCCGGTACGTGCCCCAGGTCGCCCACGGCCTGAAGCGTCCACGACTGGTTACTTAGCGACTGGTTAAGCGGGTATTGATTCATAGGGCTTCCTTATTTCGCTAGTTTGAACGCGAGGTCTCGGGCTAGAGGAGGTAACGTGAGCGTCAACCTGCCAGCTGCAACCTGCACCGTCTCTTTGCCCGTCCAGGTCGCCGTTTGCGGGTCGTAGCTTTGGAGCGTATAACGCCCGTCCGTGAGTCCGCTTAACGTGACACTTTGACCTGAAACAGCTTTGGGTTCGTAGCGCCAAGCCGCGCCGGGCAAGGTGCCGCCGCGCAGCACCTCGGTATAGGCGTCCGACGCCGCTTGCGCCGTGTACTCGCCCCCGCGTACCCAGAGGAGGGCTCGAGTCGGTGAGGTCATCGCGCCCGCACAAACGCCTGAACTCTTCTCCGGTTTTACAGCCGTCAGGGTAGCGAGGTCTTCGCCTGCTAAAAAGGTGCTGACCCCTTGGTAATGCCCCCATAAGTCAAGCGGCTCGACCAACGTGTCCCACCACCAGTACATCGCAGTCGTCGCGTAGCCGCTCAGCGCCGACGCCCAAAGTGCGTTGTGCAGGTGAATCCCCTCGCGGTCCGGGCCGTCGGCGTCCTCGCCGCCCGTTCCAAAACCGTATTCGCCGTAAACGACGGGCTTATCTGCCTGATCAGCAAATCGTCCGAAACTACTTAGCATCGTCAAGCAAGGGTCCAAAGTGTCGTAGAGGTGAACTTGCAGCAGGTCTACGGCGGGGGAAGTCCACAGGTCACCGCTCGAGCCGCTCCCGTAGCTGCTGGTGGTGAGGTGATGATACGGGTCTACGGTCTCTAAATAAGCGCCCATCTCCGTTAACCAAGCCTTCAGCGCGTCCCGTCCAATCGGCGTAAAGTTGACCTCGTTCCACCACTCCCAGGCGAGGATATTGGGGCTGCTGTAGCGGGCGGCAATATAGGCGAGCCGCTGCTTGAAGTAAGTCTTCGCCTCTTGGTTGGTCGCAAAGCATTCGGGTACGTCACAGGGGCCGCCGTTGGCGGCGTTGTAGGGGTTCTCAGCCCACTCGGGGTTGGTCGTTTCGCTGAACTGGCCGTGATTGGTAAGCACCAAAATCAGGTAAATCCCGCGGTCCTCGGCCATTTGAACCACTTGGTCGAGCAGCCAAGCGCGGCCTAAACGGTGGCTGTAGTCGCCCAAACCGGTATCTTGCCACTCGAGCGCAAAGCCCCACGGCGCAAACCAGAACCGCGCCACGTTGCCCCCCGACGCGGCGAGCGCGTCAAACCAGCGTTCGTAATCGGCCAGGGTCGTCTCGACGGACGTTGCCCAGGCGAGGTTAAGCCCGACGCCGAAAAAAGGGGTGCCGTCGTCAAACGCGAGGTAGCGCGGGTTGTCAGCAACGCGCAAAAATCCGTGGGTACCGCCCTTTTTGACCTCAAAGCGCAACCCTCGGTCGGTGGTCCAAATCCCGGCCTCGGTGGGCGTAAAGCGCACGCGGTAGCCGGGTTTACCGACGGCGTTGAGCTGCGGATCAAAGTCCTGAGACCAAAAAGCTTGCACCGAAGTTTTGTGACCGGACGGCGCAATAAAGGTTACGGTCGGGGCAACGTCCGTCAGAAAAGGGTTTTTAGGCGTGTTAGAGATTTGGAGGGTCAGCTCGAGCGGTTTATAAGTCGTTAAGGTGTTGAGATCGGTTATCAAGGTCACGTCCGTAACGCTGGCTGATCCTTTAGGTAGCTGGGCAGACGCTAAACCCACCGAGCCAAACACCAAAGTCAGCCCATAGGCCAAAATCCAATTTCTTACCACGTGCTCTAGCCCTTCGTCCCGCTCAGCGCGATGCCTTCAACGAACTGTTTTTGGAAGATTAGAAAAAAGATAACGGTCGGTAATGAGGTCAGGAGCGCCGCTGCCATGAGCACACCGACATTACCGGGGCCGCTCAGCACGCTGTTCAGATTTGAAAGGGCTAAGGGCAGCGTCAGGTGCGCCTGGTCACGGACGATAATCAGCGGCCAGACGAAGTTATTCCATTCGGAGAGCATCACAAAAATTGCCATCGCGGTCATCGCCGGACGTACCAGCGGCAAGATGATGCTCCACCAGATACGGAACTCGTTCGCGCCGTCAATTTTGGCCGCGTCGATGAGTTCATCGGGCAAGCCGAGCATGTACTGCCGTAAAAAAAAGACGGCGAAGGCCCTCGAGAGTCCCGGTACGACGATACCCGCAAAGGTATTGATCCACCCAAACGCTTTCATCGTCAAAAAGTTGGGGATGATGGTCACTTGCCAAGGGATCATCATCGAGGCGACGATGATAAAAAAGACCACGTTGCGCCCCGGGACCCGCCCTTTGGCCAGCACGTAGCCCGCTGCCGAGGCCATCAGCAGCGAGACCACCGTGACGATGACCGTGATAAAAACGCTGTTAAAGTACGCCGTACCAAACCCCCAAGGCGCTTCTTGAAAACGCTGAAACAACCCCGGAATGTGCTGCGGCGCGTTCGGCGTTGCGTCGTAAAAGTTGTTGAGCGAAGGGGTTTCTACCGTAAAGGTAGGCGGGTTTCGAATCAGTTCCGGCACCGGCTTAAAGGCCCCGATCACCATCAGGTAGTAGGGTACGACCATCGAGAGCGCCAGGATAACAAAAGGTAGACGGACGAGGCTGCTCAGCCACGAAGGTTTATTTTCACCGATCATCGTGCCCCCCTAGTACGCGTCGTTGGCGCGGCCCAACCACAAGTTAATCATGGTGATGACAAAAATCACCAAAAAGAGCGCCCAGGCGATCGCCGAGGCGTACCCGAGCTGAAAGTAGGTAAACCCTTTTTCGTACAGATACGGCACCACAAACAGAGCTGAGTCGAGGACCCCGCCGATGTTGCCGCCGACTGAGCCGAAGATCACGTAAGCTTGCTCGAAGATCTGAAAGCTGCCGATAATCCCCGTAACAACGACAAATAAGATAGTCGGGCGTAGTAGCGGGAAGGTAATCCGCCAAAACCGCTGCTGCGTGGTCGCGCCGTCAATGGCGGCAGCTTCGTGTAACTCTTTGGGTACGGCGTTAAGGCCCGCTAAAAAAAGCACCATCGCGTAGCCCATCCCGCCCCACGCACCGATAATAACCAAAACCGGAATAGACCAGCCGGGGTCGGCAAAAAAGGTAATTCGGCCCAAACCGAAGCGGGTCAAAAGCGCGTTGATCACGCCGAAACTCTGCCCTGAAAAAATCCAGATCCAGATCGTTAAGACCGCCAGCCCCGAGGTGACCGAAGGCAAAAACAAAAGGGTTCGCAAAAGATAGTTCAACCAGGTGTTGGCGCGAAAAACCAGCGCCAGCGCCAGCCCTAAAACGTCGGTAATTAAGACCTGCGCCACCACTAACGTCAGGGTATTTTGCAGCGCCTTAAAAAAGCGGGGGTCACTCAGGAGTTCTTTGAAATTAGCTAGACCGACGAACTCGGGTGCTCTGAGGCCGCTGTATTCGGTAAAACTCAGGTAAAGAGACTGTCCCAGCGGCCAGATGGTAAAGATCATAAACCCGATTAAAAACGGCGCGGCCAGCAAGTAGCCTTGGGCAATACGCCTCGCCTTCGCTCCGCGAAAGCGGCCCCCGCCCCGCCGCACGACAACGACGTGCGGCGTCTCCGTGGTTGTGCTCATCATAACCTCGTTTCACCCTAGTGACCCATGTCAATACAACCCGGTAAAGTGGGGAGGGCGTACCCTCCCCTTGACGCCGCTAGTTAAGGTTTTTGTTCATCTCGTCAGCAGCAGCGTCGAGCGCCGCTTGCGGGTCAGCGCCGTTTAAGATGACCTCTTGGAGCTGCCGATCTACAAAAGCGTTCGACTCTTCCCAACCGGTGCAGTTGGGAGGGCCTGCTGCGTCTTTAAGCTGCGAGGTGAGGGCAGCCGTCACTTTTTCGGACAAGCCGCTCTGCTTAGCGTAGGCAACTACCGGCGTAATCCAGACCTGATTAACCTCAGACGCTTTGCTGAGCATCGCTTTCGCAGCTTCGGGGGTGTAGAGGCTACCGATAAACTCCGCGGCGACGTCTTTATTAGGTGAGGCTTCCATCACGCCGATCACGCGGCCCCCGATAAACGAGGTGCGTTTCCCGGTCGGCCCGGCCGGAAGCGGCGAAAAGTTGACCTGCTGGTAAAGGTCGGGGCGGCTGCTCTCTAAACCAAGCACCCAGCTCCCCTGATATCCGGCGACGAACTCGCCACTGGCCAACCCCCCCTCGACGTCAATATCGGCCTCGGGCGAGGTGTTGTACTCCGTGTAGAGGCTCGCGAAAAACTTGAGCGCCTCGAGTCCCTGGGGGCTGTTAATCGTCGCGGCGCTGCAGTCTTCGTTATAGAGCGTCCCGCCCGCTTGGTATAAAAACGGGAAGTAGCCGAGCCAGCTGGCGTTACCCCAACCGAAGCCGAGCCCTTTGTTGCCGTCTTTTTGCAGCGCGGCTGAAAGCTCATCCCAGGTCCCCGGCGTCTGACTGACGTCTTCTTTTTTGAGCAGGTCGGGGCGCGTGATAAAGGTCTGCAGGGTGAGGTCGAAAGGAACGCCGTACACTTCACCCGAAGGCGGTACCACCGAGCTGTAAATCCCCGGCTGCGCGAGCTTTTGCACGTTGGCAACGAGGTCGGGGTAGTTGGCTTTGAGGTCAACCATCCCGCCCTGCTTACCGAACTCGATGCCCCACGACAACCCGCCGGTAATGATGTCGGGGCCGGAGCCGCTGACCACCGCCGAGAGCACCTTAGCATGAGCGTCTTGCCACGAGATCGGCTGAATGTTAAAGCTCACGTCGGGGTGACTCTGTTTGAACAGGTCACCGGCGGCGTTTAAGATGGCCGTGTCGGTGTCGCCCCCGGTATTCCAGATCGTGATGGTTTGAGCGGATACGAGACTAAAACAGAGCAGGGCAAAAAGGATAACTAGCTTTTTCATATCATCTCCTTAAAGGTGCGAACGTACGTACTGGACCGACGCGGACTGGATCGTCTTCACCTCCTCCCGGGCAGCAAGCTCTGAGCGGGCGGGCTCTGAGCGTTTTTTTCGAGCAGCTTGGGGTGGGGTACCAGCGAATCGTAAATCGGCAAGATCGCCACCCCCAAAGCGGCCGCGTCTTCACCGGCTTCGGCGTGAACGAGGCGTGGCTCGTAAGCTTTTTGGGCGATACGCAGTTCCGGCAAAAGCGCCGCGAGCTGCTCGAGCAGATAGTCAATCAGGGGCGCAGGCCACGAGCCCCCAAAAACGATGATTTCAGGATCAACAAAAAGTTCTCCGGCGACGAGTGCGGGCGCGAGCTGCTCAGCGGCGCACTCGAGCCAGGTCAGCAACACGTCGTTCTGCGCCGAAAAAAGTGGCTCGAGGTCACTTGGGGCAGTAACGGGATGACCGGCACGCCCCAGCTCTTGATAAAGCGACGGGAGGTCGAAAAAACTCCCTACCCGGTCAACTTTTTTGTCAGCACGGCGAACCGGCATAAAGCCGAATTCGCCGGTGTTACCTTGAAAGCCGTGAAACGGTTGACCGTTTAGCACAATCCCGCCGCCCAAACCGACGCCCAAAAAGACGTAGACGAAGCTCGCTACCCCTTGACCGACACCGTAAAACGTTTCGCCGATCGCTGCGGCGGTCGCGTTGTTTTCTAAAAATATCGGCAGGTCGAGGCGCTGAGCGAGCTCGTCTACGACCGGCACATTCTCCCAACCGGGAAACGAGTTCGGGTTGACGATTTGGTCTATGACACGGCCGTCACTGATGCGAATAGGCCCCGGCAACCCCACCCCGACGCCCCAAACCCGGCTGCGCTCGAGCTCTTGTTCGGCGATGAGCTGTTCCGTGACTGAGGCCATCAGCGCCAGCGCCTCGGCCGGTACCGGAAAATCGAGGGCCTGATGAAACCGCCGCTGAACGGCTCCGTTCAAATTGACCAACACGCCGGTTAAATGATCGCGGTCGAGGTCAAGTCCTACCGCGAAAGCTCCGTCTGCGCGAAACTCGAGCTGCGCCGACGGTGCGCCGCGGCTACCCTGTTTACGGCCCGTTTCTACCACCAAATTTCTGTGGATCAGCTGAGCCGTGATGTTAGAAATTGTCTGCGGCGTCAGCTCGGTGCGCCGCGCGACCTGAGCACGTGACAGCGGCCCGTAAAGCCGAACGGTCTCGAGTACAATTCGGGCGTTATAGATTTTGGCGTACTCGAGGTTCGTTCCCTTAAGCACAGGAGACCTTTCTGCAACCGAGGCGTCACGCTTCTTTAGAGGTGCCGATATAGTATTTCAAATTGATAATAGATGTCAAGGGTCACTTAAATCATTCCAAAACTTGCAAAGTACTACCGAGAAAGTTCCGGTTCTTTTTTCTAACTGCCGGGTTAGAAAGATTTAGTTGGTTTTACGACTAGAAGCCATCTCAAAAACCCTTGGCGGGCGGAGCCCGGTGAGGGTTTGACCGAGCTAGGCGAGTAAGATAGGACGCTCTCACGCTAGAAAGCCATTTTTGAGATAGGTTCTAACTACACCTTCGAGCTCGAGCCTAGAAAGCACGCATCCTCGGCCGAATAGTCAGCTTCGGGAGTCACCGCGCCGAGCACCGGATTGGTCAATGAACATACCTTCGTCCCAGTACCGAGCGTTTAGACGCTCAGCAGGGCAAAAAAAATGCCGTGACAGTCTCTCTACAAAACAGCGTGGCTACTTTGCTCTCCGGAATGCCTCGGTATGTTTAGCTTGTATCGGCAGTCTGGCAGGTGAGTAAGTACCCACAGATCACTCGGGCTTGCCCAGTCGGATAGGGCTACGTTCTGCGATCCAAGGCGTATACCCGGCCTCGGCAAAGTAAAGACCGTGCGGCGGCACATTCGGCCCCAGCCGGCGGCGATCTTTGGTGTCTAAAAGAGCCGGTATCGCACTAGGACTCACTTTGCCTTCACCGACCCCGAGGAGCGTCCCGACGAGCGCCCGCACCATGTTGCGTAAAAACCCGTCGGCGGCGACGTGCAGCGTCAGGTCTGCCTCGTGCGCGGCCAAGCGGCAGAGAAACACCGTACGGACCGTCGGCCGCGTCTCCTGGGTCGCCAGCGCCGCGAAATCGCGGGTGCCTTCAAAGTGAGGGGCAGCGGTCTGCATCGCCCCTACGTCGAGGCGTTGGGGCAGCAAAAGGACGCGGTGACGGTCCAAAGCCGAGCCTGCCAGCCCACACGGGCCGTTCAGTAAGCGCAGACGGTACTCGTAGCGGCGGTAACAGCAGCCAAACTGGGCTTCAAAGTCGGGCGGGGCGTCTTCAGCTCGTAACACGCGCACGTCCCTCGGCAAACGGGCGTTGAGGGCAGCGGCAGTGCGGGCGATAGGAACCTTGTCTTCGGTCAGGTAGTGCGCGGTCATGGCGAGCGCGTGAACGCCCGCGTCGGTACGACCCGCCGCCATCACCCGCGGCACTGCGCCGGGAACGTCCGAGAGGGCCGCCTCGAGCACCCCCTGCACCGTCCTCTCCCCTGTTTTGGCCTGCACCTGCCAGCCGTAAAAATCGGTGCCGTCGTACTCGAGCGTCAGTTTAACTTTGCGCATGGGTTAGCCGCTTGAGCTGTTGCGGTTTGGGCGCGAGCCCAGTTCTTTGCGCGAGCCAGGGCGTCAGGTAGAGTGCGAGATAGGCGATCACCGCGTAGCGGAAAAACCCACCTAGGGCGCTGCGTTTGACGGCTTCGCTTAAGAGCAGGCTCGAGGCGCTGAGCGCAGCGAACGCCAGCGCGACGCCGAACACCGCGACGACCAGCCGCGCCCACAGGGGTTTGGGCGGCGCGTAGGGCATAAGGAGCGGGGCGCTGCCGAACGCGGCCAGTGCGCCCATCATCAGGTTGGCCTCGAGCCCCGGCGGTGGCAACACGAGTAAGAGGGCAAGCGGCAGAAAAAACCCCACAGTCGCGCGTAGCGGTACCGCCATTCTCTTGAGACTCTCCCAAAGCGGTTCGGCAAACGCCGCCGTCGCCGTATAGACCACGCCGATGACCAGTCCCCCGACGACGTCTACCGGAAAGTGCATCCCCAGATAGAGCCGTGACAGCGAAATCAGCACAATAACAAGGGTAGCGAGCGCCCAAAACCACGGCCGCTTGAGCCACCACGCCGCGTACCCCCAAAAGCTCAGGCTGAGCTGCGCGTGCCCACTTGGAAACCCCGGCCCACTCGTGGGGACCGCTTCCGGGGTACGGGCAACTGAAAGGTCAAGTAAAAAGGGCCGCTCGGTGCCGACCAGCCCTTTGAGGTGAAAGTTGAGATAAAACCCGACCAGGACAAAAATCCCCAACCGCTGCCCCAGCCGCGCGTCGAGCGCCAGATAGGTTCCGAGCAGCAAGATGATATAAGCGCGGGTTCCGCCCAGCGCACTCATAAACCGAAAAAAGTGGTCGAGCGTCGGCGACGCGAACTGTTGCAGTGCGGCGATGGTTTCCATAGGGTCTGAAGCGCAGTCTAGCAAGCCCAGCCCACCACAAAACTTCAGGTTAATGAGGAATGAAGAGAGCTGCAGCTAAAACCAAACCGTAACGGAAAGATAATCCGGCAGCCTCTCTGTGGCCTTAGCAGACGAAAGGTGAGGCGTTAGGAGGCTGAGCACCTTAGCAGTAAGTGCTTTAATTCACAACGGTCTAGCTCGTGAAATTTTTGTTTCTTTATGTTCGCTTTATTCTCGAGGATTCTGGCAAACATGGCGTTGAGTAGGCTGATATGCCCTTTGTAAGCCGTCGCTGTGCGAGCATAAGAGGATGAATACCCGCACTTCAGAAGAGCTTTTTACCCGCGCCAGTGCGCTGATGCCGGGGGGCGTCAACTCGCCGGTTCGCGCCTTCGGGTCAGTGGGCGGCACACCGCGCTTTATCACTAAAGCCAAAGGCGTGACGCTGACCGACGCCGACGGCAACACCTACTTGGACGCCATCGGTTCTTGGGGACCGATGATTTTGGGGCACGCCCACCCGGAGGTTGTGGCGGCGGTGCAACGCGCCGCTGAAGACGGGACCTCGTTCGGTGCGCCGACGAGCCGCGAGGTGGCGCTGGCCGAAGAGGTCTTAAAACGTTACCCGGGGTGCGAACGCGTGCGGTTTGTCAACTCGGGAACCGAAGCGACGATGAGCGCCTTGCGGGTGGCGCGGGGCGCGACCGGGCGCGACTACATCATCAAGTTTGCCGGAAATTATCACGGTCACGCCGACGGGCTGCTCGTCGCAGCGGGCTCGGGCGCGCTGACGACCGGTGTGCCGTCGTCGGCAGGGGTTCCGGCAGATACGGCCAAGACGACGCTGGTGGCGCAGTACAACGATTTGGGGTCGGTACAAGAGCTCTTTGAGGCGTATCCAAACGGTATCGCCGCCGTGATTTTAGAACCCGTCGTCGGCAATATGGGCGTGGTCGTACCGACCGCTGAGTTTTTGGCAGGTCTGCGTGAGCTGACCCGTAATTACGGTGCGCTGCTGATTGCCGACGAGGTGATGACCGGGTTTCGGCTCGCGCGGGGCGGGGCGGTCGAGCGTTTTGAGATTGACGCCGACCTCGTATGTTGGGGCAAGATCATCGGCGGCGGGCTGCCGGTGGGCGCTTACGGCGGCAAAGCGCGTTATATGGAGCAGGTCTCCCCGGTCGGCAAGGTCTATCAGGCCGGGACGCTTTCAGGCAATCCGCTGGCGATGGCGGCGGGGCTGGCGACGTTTGCGGCGATGGACGCGGTGCCGGATTTGTATGAGGTGTTAGAGGCTAGAGGCGCACAGCTAGAAATCGGCCTCAAAGCTGCGGCGAAGGCGCAAGGCGTCCCGGTAACGATCAACCGCGTCGGCTCGATGATTACGGTGTTTTTCACAGGCCAGCCGGTGACGGATTTCGAGAGCGCCAGCACCACCGATACCGCGCAGTTTCGGCGCTGGTTCCACGGCCTCTTAGATCGGGGTGTCTACTGGCCCGCGAGCGCGTATGAAGCGGCGTTTTTGTCGTACGCGTATACTGAAGCGGACATTGAGACGATAATTAAGGCGGCGAACGAAGCGTTTGCGGAGGTGGCACCCCGAGCCGTCTGAAACTAGGCTCTTGGGAATATGCTTAGAGTTTGGGCTGTTGGCAAAAGGCACGAACGAAGTCAGAAAGTAGCCGAGCGTGTATGAGCCTCTCCGGTAACATCACTGAGTGCTTTGTTAGTAGGCTCGAGCACTGCCGCCGTTGCAAGGTTCAGCAAGCTTGCTCCCAGCTTTCATCTGGTTACGGTGAAATATCGTCAGAACCTGGGCTTGCAAAGGGCCGTCTAAAGCCAGCTGTTCAGGCCGCTTCACCGGCAATCAGCAGACCAAGCCGCTGCACCGTCGCCTCATTCCGGTCAAGGACGCCCATCAGCTGCCCGTGAAATAGCACAGCGATGCGGTGCGAAAGCTCGAGCAGCTCGTCTAAATCTTCAGAGATGAGGAGCACCGCGCGGCCTTGTTCGCTCTGTTCTAAAAGCTGCGTCCGCAAAAACTCGGACGCGCCGAAATCTACGCCGCGCGTGGGTTGTGCTGCAATTAAAACAGCCGGATTACGCCTCAGTTCACGGGCGAAGATGACCTTTTGGGCGTTGCCCCCCGAAAGGTTTTTCATCGGCGTCGTAACCGAAGGCGTTTTGACCTTGAACTGCTCGACGAGCCCTTGCGCTGTGGCGCGGATGGCGCGAAAGTTTAGCAGCCCGTGTGACGCATAGGGTGGCCGCCCACTCTCCCGTGAGATGAGGTTGTCGGCAACCGAAAAATCGCGGATCAGCCCGTCACGGTTGCGTTCTTCGGGGATGTACGAGAGCCCGAGCGTCACGCGCGTGGCGACCGTCATCATAGTGATATCTGCGCCACCGAGTGAGATATGCCCGCCGCTCAGCGGCCGGAGTCCGGCGACGACCTCGGCTAGCTCGAGCTGCCCATTGCCACTGACCCCCGCGACGCCTAGAATCTCTCCGGCACGGACGTTCAACGACACGTTGTTAAGCGCGACCAAACCGCGGTCGCCTTTGGCTGAAACATTTTTGAGTTCTAAACTAGGTGCGCCGAAAGTGGGGGCCGGTCGGTCGGGGGGCCGCAAGAGGGGTCGCCCGACCATCAGCTCCGCGAGCGCCGCTTTGCTGGTCTTAGAGGTCGGCACACTGCCCGCGTTGCGGCCGTCGCGCAAGACCGTCACCCGGTCGGTGTAGGCCGTCACCTCACCGAGTTTATGCGAGATAAAGATGATGGCGTGACCTTCAGCGGCCATATGCCGGAGGACGACGAAGAATTCAGCGACCTCTTGCGGCGTTAAGACGGCGGTCGGTTCGTCCAAAATGAGGAGCGCCGCCCCCCGGTAGAGCGCCTTGATGATCTCGACACGTTGTTGCTCGCCAACTGAAAGCTGCCAGATAAAGGCGTCGGGGTCAACTTTGAGCCCGTAGCGTTTGGAAAGCTCGCCGATACGCCTTCTGACCGCGCCCAAATCGGTCAAAGGGCCACGGCCGCCGGGAAGACCTAACGCCACGTTTTCAGCGACCGTAAGCGCGTCGGCCAACATAAAGTGCTGATGCACCATGCCGATGCCGAGGCGCAGGGCGTCAGCGGGCGAGGCAATCCCTTGGGGTACGCCGTCAATTAAAATCTCACCGGCGTCGGGGGTTGCGAGACCGTAAAGCTGCTTCATCAGGGTAGATTTACCCGCTCCGTTTTCGCCTAACAGCGCGTGGATTTCGCCGCTACAGACCTCGAGGTTGAGGTGGTCATTGGCCAAAACACCCGGAAACCGTTTGACGATACCGCGCAGCTCGAGCCGCTCGATGCGCCGGTGACCTGACGGCAAGAGGGTATTCTCCATGACCGCTTGGCTCACAAAACCTATTGACCCAGCGGAACGATGCTGCCGTCGGTAAGCCCCTGCACGGCGACGTCGGCTGCGGCCCTAGCCTCATCCGGCAGAGCGTAACCGTCGTTATACGCCATCGTCAGGCCGCCATTTTTAAGGGTTGCCGTATACGTTTCGCCGCCCAGCGTGCCGCTCTGCACCTTCCCGATGATGTCGCGTAAGATGCCGGTCCAATCGTAAACCTGACTCGAGACGACGATCTCCGGGGCCAGCGCCGTCTGATCCGCCTGCGTGCCGAACCAGGGAACACCCGCAACTTGCGCCACGCCGATAGGCCCGACGACCATCTGTGAGGTGCCGGTCAGCACGTCCGCACCCGCTTGCAGCTGCGTGTTCGCCGCTTCAGTCGCTAGCGCCACGTCACTAAACGAACCGATATAGCTGATGTTGACCCGCGCGTTCGGTTTGGTCGCTTTGACCCCCGCTGCGAAGCCGTCAATGTAGAGTTTCGCGTCGCCCGCTTCAACCGGCCCGACCACCCCGAGGGTGTCGTCTTGGCTGAGGGTTGCGGCCAACACCCCGTTGACGTAACCGCCCTGGTCAGCCGCCGGTTCGTAGGCGTAGACGTTGTCTAAACCGAAGGTGTCGTTGGCGGTGCCCCACGCGAAACTCACCTCAGGAAAATCCGGCGCGAGCTCCTCTAACGCCGTGCCGTACTGCGTCCCGTGGGCGATTACAAGGTCATAGCCTTGCGAGGCCCAGTCGCGGAGCGCAGCCGCCGCGTCATCAACGACGAAGGTGCCGTCGGCGTAGTCGAAGGTGATGAGCCCTTCGTCTTGCAGCATGCTGAGCGCGGCGAACATACTCTGGCTAAAGGCGAAGTCGTTGACGGCGCTCGGCATCACGACCCCGACGCGGAGTGCGTCTTGGGCTGAGGCCAGTGCCAGGGACGCCAGGACAGATACTGCTAAAACTCTAAAGATGGTTTTCATGATGACCTCCGGGGCATTGAGATTTTTGCTGGGTGCTGCGACGTGATTCGGGTGTGCTCGAGCTAAAACGGTGAGGTATCAGCTCCCCCGCTCAAAAGGGACGGTGAGGGCAGCCGGAGCCCTCGCCCGCTGCGCTGACAAGATCAACACGAGAATCGTTAAAACGTAGGGCAGCATCACGGCGATGTCCGAGGGAATTGGCAACCCGAGCACCTGCGCCCACACCTGCAACGCGTTGACAAAACTAAAAATCAGCGACCCGGCAAGGACGCCGAAGGGTCGCCACCCGCCGAAATATACGAGCGCGACCGCGATAAACCCGAGGCCGTTGGTCAGGTTCTGCTGAAAGACGTTGAGCAGCGCCACCGAAAGTGACGCGCCCGCCGCACCGGAGAGCACACCGCCGAGGATCAGCGTCTGGTAACGCGTCCGCGACACGCGCACCCCGAGCGAGTCGGCCGCTGCCGGATTTTCACCTGCCGCGCGGAGGTTTAGGCCGAACGTCGTTTTGTTGAGCACAAACCAGGCCACCGGGACGAGCAGATACGCGCCGTAAACGAGGACGCTGTGCTGAAAAAAAATCTTGCCGACGACCGGCAACTCGCTCAGAAAAGGGATCGGCAGCTCTTGAAAGCCGCGGACGCTCCGCGCCGTTCCGACGAATTTTTGAAAGAGCAGGTCGCTCAAGCCCAGGCCGAACAGATACACGCCGATGCCGCTGATTCCTTGCGTCGCCCGTAAGGTTACATTGACCACGCCGAGCAGAACACCCAGCAACCCGCCGACTAACAGTGCCGCCAACAGCCCGAGCCAGACGTTGCCGCTGACGAGCAGCGTGTAGTACGCGGCAAACGCACCCAAGAGCATCACCCCGTCAACGCCCAAGTTCAAGACGCCGCTGCGCTGACCGAACATCTCCCCGATGGCGGCGTAGAGGTACGGCGTCGCCAGCCGAATCGTCGAGGCCAACATGCCGATCAAAACCGACGTGCTGAATTCGCTAAGCACGTTGCGCGGTCGCCTCTACAGCTTTGACCTCAGGAGTTTTGAGCGCCCTGCGCTGAACCCGTTTTTGGCGCACATAGGTGCTACTCACCACAAAGATAACGATCAACCCGTTGAGCGTCGTGATGAGCGCGGCAGGCACCTGTACGGCCCTTTGCATACTGCTCGCACCGACCAACAGCGCACCGAAAAAGAACGACGCGGGTACGGTGCCGAGTGGGTGAAGCTGACCGAAAAGTGCCGCAACGATGCCGTTAAACCCCGCCGAACCGGTAAACCCCGCGGCAGTGCCGTCGGTGACCATCCGGTGACCCACGCCGTAGACCTGCACCGCCCCGGCGAGCCCGCAGAGTGCGCCGCTTAAGAGGAGCGACAAGACGATCATCCGGGCCGTTTGAATCCCGGCGTAACGCGCGGCAAAGATGTTGAGGCCGACCGACCGGAGGCGGAACCCAAACGGTGTACGCCAGAGCAAAATATAGACCAGCACCGCCAGAACCAGCGCGATAAGCGCCCCGAGGTGAAGCTGCGTCGGGGCAAGCCGCGGCAAGTCAAACGTTCTGGACAGACGGGCGGTTTGCGGAATCGCGGCCGCGCCCATCTGGTCGGTGTCGAGCATGGGGCCACGTAGCAAGAAGTTCATCAGCTGCACCGCGATCACGTTCATCATCACGGTGCTTAAGATTTCGCTGACGCCGAAGCGGGCCTTGAACCAACCCGCCAGACCGCCCCACACCGCGCCGCCAACTGCGCCAACGCAGAGCGCGAGGGGAACCACAAACCAGGCAGGCGCACTCGGCAGCGCCAAACCGAACGCAGTCGCAGCCAGCGCGCCCATAGTCATCTGCCCTTCGCCGCCGATATTGATCACGTTGGCGCGAAAGGCGATGCAGATACCCAACCCGACCAAGAGGAGTGGCGTGGCGCGAACCGCCGTATCAGCTAACGCATTGACGCTTCCGAACGCGCCCCGGAAGAGCGCGGCGTAGCCCTCGAGCGGGTTCGCCCCCAGCAGTAAGAGCATCACCGCGCCTAGTCCCAGGGCCAACGCTGCCGCGACCAAAGGCACCGCGAAGTCAAAAAGGTGCCCAAGCCACCCGATCTTTAACCGTGAACGCATACGTGTGCGGGGTTTGTCACTAAACCTCCTTAAGTGTCAAATGTAAACCGTTTTTTGCACGTCTGTAAACAATAAGCCGAGAACGGCTATACTTTAACGTACCGAGCTTCGATAAGCGTACAAATTTTTTCGGACGTTTTGCAGTTTTCCCATATTTTTAGAACAAGAGCGGGGTTTGAACTTCAGCACTTGGATCGCAGGTATTAGCCGGGGGTGGTGTGGGCGTCGTGCTCGAGACGCCCCTTGCTGGGCAAGAACGTTTTAATGCCTTGTGCCGCTTCCGCCCCAAGGTGATACCATCGCTGCCATTGCGACTGCCCCCGGCGTCGGCGCGGTCGGGATTGTGCGGCTTTCAGGGCCGGACGCTTACGGGATTGGCAGCAAGCTTTTTACGCCTAAACGTGGGCTCGAGGTCACCCACCTACCCGCAGGCCGCGTCGTTTACGGCCGCGTTACCGATGGGGCTGAGCTGGTAGACGAAAGTCTGCTCCTGACCTTCCGCACGCCGCACTCGTATACCGGCGAAGACGTGCTGGAGTTGCAGACGCACGGCGGCCCCGCCGTATTGCGCCGAGTTTTAGACCTCTGCGTCCGGCACGGGGCGCGCCTCGCCGAACCGGGCGAGTTTACGCTCCGGGCGTATCTCTCGGGTCGGCTCGACTTGGTACAGGCTGAGGCGGTGTTAGAGCTGGTAAACGCGCAGAGTGACAGCGCCCGCCGCTCCGCTGCGTTGGGGCTTTCCAAAGTACTTAGCGAACAGCTAGACCTGATTCAGAACGACGTTACACGCGTCTACGGCAACCTTCAGGCGATGTTCGACTACCCGGACGAAGGCGTACCTGACGCCGAGTTTGCTGAACCGCTAGGACGGGCGGTGGCTCGGATTGACAAGCTGTTAGGCACTGCCAAAGCTGGCCGCGTCGCGCAGCGGGGCGCAAAGCTGGCACTTATCGGCCGTCCCAACGCCGGGAAGTCAAGTTTGCTCAACGCGCTCTTGGGGTATGGACGCTCACTTGTGTCGGACACACCGGGAACGACGCGCGATTACCTCGAGGCTCCGCTAGACATCCTCGGGGTACCGGTCACCGCGGTAGACACCGCCGGGATTCGGGAGACCGGCGACGCGGTTGAAGCGAGCGGCGTCGAACTTGCACGGAGCATCGCCCAAAACGCTGATTTGACCCTACTGCTGCTCGATACGAGTCGAGGACTCGAGGCCGGTGACCTCACGCTTATTGGAGAGTTGGACCCGGCGCGGCTGCTTGTTTTAGGGAGCAAAACCGACCTGCCGTCCGCGTGGACACCTGCCGAATTACCAGCCAAAGTGCTAAGGATTTCAGCGGCGACCGGTGCAGGGTTAGACACGCTCCGCGACCAGGTGCGCCATACCCTTATCGGCGACGCCGGTCAGAGCGAGTTGTGGGTGGGCGGCGAACGGCAGATTCACGCTTTGGAAACCGTGCGGGAGCATCTGTTACGTGCTGGAGACGCACCTGACGACCTCGCGGCGCTCGATTTGGCCGACGCCCTGCGGACGCTCGCTGAACTCACGGGGCGCGGCGACGTAGCGGAGGAGACCTTAGAACATATTTTCAAGAACTTCTGCGTGGGGAAATAGTCGAACTCCTGAGTACACGACAATTCTTTAGAAGCCTTGTCCAGAACGTGATTGTTGTATAAGCCCGAAAAAAGGATTTTCGTCTGCATGATCATGACCAGGTAAATCACTTTTAACATCGTCCTAAACAGCAGTCTCGGGGGACATGAACGCTACTTTTCAGAGGGCTCAATAGCCCGTTCAGACTCGTAAAACTATTTTTTGTCGTGTACTAAGGTCGAGCCTATAACCGAGGTAACCCGCAAAGATATTCTATTGTTTGCAAATCACCCAAACTCAAGAAGGTAGAACTTGAACAGAGCAAATGAAGATGTCGCTGCTTAAACCGGCTTTCCGCCCAAGTATTCGCTAAAGCGGAGCAGATACCCGTCCGGGTCTTGCACTAAAAACTCACGGTTGCCGCTCAGCGTGTCAGCTACCCGGTACCAGTTCTCTTCGGGTAAAACGAAAAGCGGGTGGTTTGCCCCGGCTAAACGTGTCAAGATAGGTTCTAGTTTTTCGACCTCGATCTGCAAGTTGATACCCCGGCCCAAGGGGGGCTCGAGCCCTCCCGGTGTACCCCAGCCCTGGCCCTCCGCGTACTGGTCGAGCATCAGCTGCGCGTCGCCGAGTTGAAGGTACGCAAACCGCGTTTCAGGTCGGGAGAAAAGCACTTCAAATCCAAGCAGGTCGGTGTAAAACGCCAGATTCTTATCAATAGACTTGTTCCCGAATAGACATCAAGTGAGCCAGAGGTTCCATAAACCTGCTGAGACGACGAGCACATCGTCTTCAAAGTTGTCTCTATGGTTGCGGTAAGGAGTCGTAAGAATACGAAACCGTTTCATTCCGCCGATAGCGTGCTCGATAAAAACTCTCAACTTGGCTAAGGCACGGTTGTCTTGCTTCTGTTCGGGGCTAAGGTGCGGGTCAGGCTTCTTTTTGCTTTTGCGCGGTTTCTTGTGGGGAATGCGAATACTGAGACCTTGATAGTCTGTCTGTATCCCTTGATAGCCCAAGTCGAGTAGTACTTCAGTGTCTGCAAACCAAGCCTTTTCCGAAGGAAACTCTGTTTTAAGCATGGTGTAGTCATGCGTTTTACCCGGGAAAGTCTGACCCAAGAACAAAATGACCTTGTTCGCTGAGGAGAAAACGGTGTTCTTCAAGGTATGGCGCTTTTTTTACCACGTCTTGGACAAAACGGCACCTCCCGGGCCTGTCCGCTATAGTGTTCACGTTGTTTTTCGTCATCACTTGGACGTTGATAGAGACGCTCAGTTACATCAACTAGCAGATGCTCTAGGTCTACGTTTGCCAGGGTGATTTTAAGTGCTTCGGCATTAGCAAACGTGCGTTCAGGCAAAACTCCCAAGCTTGCCAAAGTCTTAGACATGATAGGGGTCAGTCTGCGGACAGGCCCCTTTCGGGTGCCGTTTTGTCCAAGACATGGACGTTTTCACAAGCTTTTGAACGCGCCATATCAAAGTGGGTTCCCAGCACATCAAACGTCGGATAATTCTTGAAGTAGTAAAGCATGAACAACAGCTTTGCCTCGGCACTGGCTAACTTGCCTTTTTGCCCTCCACCCGACCTACGCTGTTTTAGCCCTTGTACATACGCTTGCTCCTGCTCAGCCTGGTGGATTTTCGCAAACACTTTCGCCAGAACCTTGAACTTCTCGCTTGATAGACCTGTCAGTGCTTTTAATTGTCGCTCGTCTCGTATCTTCGCTAGCATTTCGCTACTTTAGCAGCTTCTCCTCACTATTAGGGAACTACTCTAATGTCTAGCACCGTGAGTTCAGGAACGAGCGCCGCCCATTTCACAGTGACCCAACTAGCCCAGCCTTCACGCTTGATACGCCGCTTCGGTTTCAGCCGCGGCCCGCTGCACCGCCTCGGGAAAGTCGGCGGCGATATTTTCTAACACGCGCTGCGCCGTAAAGTGAATCATTTTAAGGAGCGCCCGTCCGCCCCATTTTTCGGGTTCGGGCAGGTTCAGATGGATAGTGATGTCAAACTCGTAAGAAACGCGGCTGCCGCTTGGGAGCGGTTGCACTTCGGCGCGTCCGGCAACCTCCGCCCAGCCTAGACGCGGTTCGGAGATGGGCAGTGGGCTCAGCTCCGCGCCTCTCGTGGTCGGCTGCAAAATGCTCTCAAACATCAGCTCTTGCTGACCGAAAAACGCAGCGTTCACCGGCAAGAGCGCCCGCACGTGTTTGAGCTGACCGACCTCGAAGACCGCCATATCGCGGATAAAGGCGGCGTAGGCGAGACTCCGCGGCACGTCGCGGACAAAGGTAACCGCCGCCGCCGGGTCGAGGCTGAGGTCAAAGGTAAAGTGAACCGTGTGAGCAATATCCATCATGGTTAATACCTACAGCTAGGGACGCGGGCGTGTGCCCACCCATTCCACGCGTAGTGTACCCGACCGGGCCGCCTCCTCGAGTTCAGCGTCAGAGGCACCCTTAAGGCGCGGCAGCTCAGCAAATAGCGCGGCGCTTTCGGCAAACCCGAGGCGTACCGTCACCGGCCCGTTGTCTCCGTGACGACCCACACGCCACAGCAGCTGAGCGGCTAAGGCGTCGAGCTGCTCCGGCGAGAGTCCGTGCGCCGCCAGCACTTCGCTCAGTTGTTCTCCTAACGTGCTCATCTCGGTCCAATCTCTTTAAGCAACGTGGTGACCTTTTGCCCTGTCTAATCTTTTACCTGCTTTACTTGCGCGTTACAACGCCGCACCCTACTTTTAGGGCAGTACTTTTTGCCTGCTTTCTTAGTAGCGGCCGCTAACCTCGAGCCCGACGAACGTCAGATACCGCGTTTCCGGCAAACCCAGAACTTCCGGGTGACACGGCGCTGCGCCCCGCTTGACAAGCACCCGCACCTGTCTTCCGGCGTCTTGCGCCGCGCCCGTCAACATCTCTAAAAACGCCACTTCGGAGATGAAGTGCGAACAGCTCGTGGTAAAGAGCCGCCCGCCGACCCCCAGCAGTTTCAGCGCGTGCAAGTTGAGGTCGCGGTAGCCGGTCAGCGCCGCCGCCACCTGAGCGCGGCCCTTGGCGAAAGCCGGAGGGTCTAGGACGACCGTCTCAAACAGTGTATCAAACCTGTCACCGGCGGCCACGAGACCGCGCAACACGGTAAAAGCGTCGCCACGCACCGTTTTGAGCGTGAGGTTATTTTGAGCGGCGCTACGCTCTAGCTGAGCCAACGCAGGGGCGCTCGAGTCCACTGCCGTCGTTTCGTCAGCGTGACGGGCGAGCTGCAGCGCAAACCCGCCGTGATACGAAAACACGTCGAGTGCCCGGCCAAAAGCGAACGATCCAGCGAGCACGTGATTTTCTCGCTGGTCTAAAAACGCGCCGGTCTTTTGCCCGCTGTAAGGCGCAGCAGTGAGGGTCACGTCGCCTTCGGTAAAGGGGACCGTTTCGGGTACCGACCCGGCGAGCACCGTGAGCTGTTGCGGGAGGCCCTCGAGCTTTCTCACCGCGCTGTCGTTGCGGGCCAAGACGCCTTTAGGCGCGTAGATATCGGTCAAGGTCTGGACGATGACCTCGGTGAACGCCTCGAGTGCAGCCGCGTGTTGTTGCACCACCAAAACGTCGCCGTATTTATCCACCGTCAAACCCGGCAAACCGTCCGCTTCACTGTGAACGACCCGGAACGCCTCAAACCCCACCGCCGCCCGTACCCGGTACGCCGCCGTTTGCCGGATACGCGCCGCCATCAGCTCCGGCGTAACATGCGCGTCACCCCGCGCGACAAGCCGAAAGGCCAACTTTGAACGAGGGTTGAAAAAGCCTTCGCCGAGCCTTTCTCCCTGGGCACTGAAGATAGCAGCCAAACCGGGCGCAACGTCTCGCTGCGCTCCTGCTAAACGCAAGTCACCGGCAAAGACCCACGGATGCCCCGTTGCGAGCCGCCGTGCTCCTTTTTCTGTCACTGTCAGTGTAGTTATGACCGTTTCGGTAGACACCGCCGCACCCTAGCACGAACTCGAGCCAAATTTGGACGGGCTACGCCGAGATTAGTTGCTGCTGAGAGCACCGTGAACGCGCCTTTACACCGTAAGCTTTACGCCCCAAGGTTGCCCTGCTTCACAGAGTTCACAAGCTAAAGAGGTCAGACTCATAAGGGGTGGGTACAGTTAAAAAGAGAGCTTGGTTTAGCAAACTCGTGCTCACAGATACGGAGTTGAGATGAAGATAAAGCAGTTAGCTTTGGTCACAGGTCTGAGCGGCGTACTAGGCGTCGGCGCTCTGGGGCTGAGCGGCCTCACGAACGCACAAACCAGTACGCAAGACGCGTCCGGTCTGCTTTCATACGAGCAAAATACGATAGACATCGTGAACGAGTACGGGCCGAGCGTCGTTTCGGTCAACGTCACGGCGCAGGTGCAGACGCAAAATACGCAGGTTCCGGGACAGCTTCAGGATTATTTAGACCAGCTGCCACCGCAGTTACGCGACTTTTTTAATCAGCAGATGCCGCAGCAACAGCCGCCACAACCGCCACAACAGGCCGAAGGCAGTGGCTTCGTGATTGACAACGACGGCCGACTTATTACCAATTTTCACGTTGTTAAAGACACGTTGCAAAACAACTCGGTTAAATATACGCAGGGCTCGAGCATTACCGTGACGTTTCCGGGCAGTGAAACCGAGTATCCAGTTAATGTCGTCGGGGTCAATACGCTCTACGACATTGCGCTGATCGAACTTAAAAATCCTAAAGACTTGCCCCAGAACGTTAAACCCATTCCGATTGCCGATTCGGACAACATCCAGGTCGGTGAAAAAGCTATTGCTATCGGCAACCCCTTCGGCCTCAACAGCACCGTTTCGTCGGGGATCGTCTCGGCGGTCAGCCGAGACGCGCCGAGCATCGGGCAGGTTGATGTGCCGTATGTGCAGACCGACGCGGCGATCAACCCCGGCAACTCGGGCGGCCCGCTACTCAACTCAGACGGTGAAGTCATCGGCATCAACACCCAGATTTTGGCCGGTGGGGGCGGTCTTGGTGGGCAAGCAGGCAATATCGGGATCGGTTTTGCGGTGCCGAGTAATCTGTTACAACAAAGTTTGGCCCAGCTCGAGCAAGGCGGCATAGTCAGCCTCGATACCAAACCCCGTTTGGGTATCGTGATCGGCACTGTGTCGGATTATCCTGAAAGCGTCCGTAATAATCTCAATCTGCCGAACCAGGGTATCGTCGTGCAAGAGGTGCAACCAGGGAGCGCCGCAGCGCGTGCCGGGATTAAAGGCTCTGACTTCCAAGTTATGTACCAGGGTCAACCGATTCCTGCAGGTGGCGACGTCATCACCGCCATTGACGGCAAACCGGTGACCACGACCGCCGAACTGCAAAACGACATCTTGAGCCGTAACAAAGGCGATACGGTCACCTTGACCATCGTCCGTGGCGGCAAGGAGCAGCAGGTCAAGGTCACACTCGCGCAGGTGCCGCAGCAACGGAACTAGAGTCATTAGATCCGGCTACACGTTTCAGGAGGGGTGCATCACGCACCCTTTCGATATTCGGGCTCAATCTCTTGTGCTTGAGCAGATGCTAGGCTCTGTTGAAATGTGCTCTTGTTATTCTACACAAAAGTGCTTTGTCTTATCACAGATAGTACCTAAAGGCAAACCCTAGACCGGGTTGGACCAGGGCAACCGCAAAGTCGGCAACGTAGAGTTGGTGGATGACAGAACGAGACTTACCTGAACTGATCAAGCACTTTGCCAACTTACCCGACCCGCGTGATCGCCGTGGGATTCGGCATGAGCTAGTAGACATTGTGTGCATCAGCATTTTGGCGGTTATCTGCGGGGCGAACACGTATAGCCAGATACATCAGTACGCCTTAGCACACGAGACGTGGTTGCGTAGCTTTCTAAAGTTACCTTCTGGGATACCGAGTCAAGCCACGTTTGAGCGGGTGTTTGCAGTGCTGAGTCCAGACGCTTGGCAGTCGCGTTTTTTGTCTTGAACCCAGACGCTGGTGCTACCGGCGTTGGCTGAAGGAGAGGATGAGGTGCTGGCGCTTGACGGCAAGAGTGCTAGAGGCTCTGCTGGCAAAGAAGGGGCACTGCACACGGTAAGTGTATGGTCGAGTCAGCGGACAGGCCCGGTGGAGGCGCAAGCCGAACATGCCGTTTTGTCCAAGACGCTTGAGGTTGTCTTAGCCCAACAGCAGGTGCCGGAGAAGACAAACGAGATCACCGTCATCCCCGAACTGTTGGAAGTTGTCAACCCCGCCGGGGCGGTTGTCACCACAGACGCTATGGGAACACAAGCAGGTGGCGTGGACGGTTCGAGAGCATCTAGTACGGGCAAAGCCCGGCCCTCGTGGGCCTAGTACATTACTTGCTGGCGCTCAAGGACAACCACCCCACGCTGTTTGAAGATGTCAAGGGCTTCTTCGGCTACGCCGATAAAGTCAACTGGGAGCTTGAACATAGCCACACCCAAACGACTGAGCAGGGGCATGGACGCAGTGAAACACGCGAATGCCGGGTGTTGGCGGTTCCCGAGTGGCTGCATGAACGTGAGAGCTGGCGCGACTTGACCAGCATCGTGCGCGTCTACGCAAGCCGTACAGTCGGCAACCACACAACCGCGCACAGCCGTTACTTCATCACCAGCTTGCCACTCGATGCCGAGCGTATTCTCCGAACGGTACGCTTTCACTGGGGTATCGAAAACGGCCTACATTGGGTGTTGGATGTGGCTTTTGACGAAGACCGCCCGCGCACACGTCTCAAAAACGCCCAAGCGACCTGGGTCGCGCTTAGACATCTCGCCATGAACCTGCTGAAACGAAACAAAACCATCAAGGCAGGTGTCGAAGCCAAACGCTTACGCGCAGGCTGGGACCGCGACTACCTCCTTAAACTCCTCGCTTCCTGACTTTGCGGTGGCCCTGGCTTTTCTGGCAACCAACGAATAGCTGAGGGGCGGTTTGTGTTCATAGTCCTGAAACGCTCTGTAGTTATTGGAGAGGTCGTGGCCGTATTCGGCAAAATGGGTCAGGGTAAAGTTTGACGCTAGGCACAGACCAACGATGCTCGAGAGCGTGTGTTGAAACCAGTACGACTGCGCACGCCCGGTTTGAGCCGGGTCCATGTAGTCAGGCAGAGCTTCCTCAACAAAAGGCTCCTGCCGAAAATACGAACTGTCAATCTCGAGGCTAGTAGGGTCAAACATGCCCAGGATGGGGTGTTGGTCGTACAGAAAGAGATAACCACCGGGACGAAGCAGCCGCTCGATAACGCCAAAAAAAGCGGGCAGGTCAGGTAACCAGCCGAGTACGCCGACCGTGAGGTAAACGATATCAAACGCAGCGGTGTAGGTCTCGTCTATATCGTAGACGCTGGTACAGACAAATTCAACATTTTGCCCGCTGGCTTTGGAGAGCTCTTTACCCTGCTCGAGAAAGTTCTCGGACATATCAAACCCGACGCAGCGCCTCGCCCCTGCCTTTTTAACGCTAATCAGTTCACGCCCATTGTTGCAACCGAGTTGGGCGACGTCTTTGTCTGCTAAGCCGATCTCTGCAGACAGCTGACGCTCGACCTTATCAAAGGTTGTAAAGTCGGGTTGGCTGATTTTCGCTAAAAATTCAGCAAAACCTTCGTCACGGTAAATATCCGCCGTTCGGTTCCACATGTCGTGATTAGCCTTGATATATTTGTCGTTTTCCACAAAGCAGTCTACACCGCGGCTTGCACCCTATCCTAACAAACTCAAATCGGACCTAATCCAACAACACGCCGACGCCGTCGTCTTGCTGCAGGTCGTAAAGCCTGCGGTAGAGCCCACGGTGTAGCAGCAGTTCGCGGTGCGTCCCCTGTTCGGCCAAATGCCCGCCGCTCAGGACGAAAATCTTGTCCGCACCCTGCACCGTCGAAAGCCGGTGCGCGATGATGATAGTTGTGACGCCTGAACGCTCTTCAAACAACCCTGCCAAAGCGTCCTGAATCACGCGTTCGGATTCGGCGTCCAAGCTGCTGGTCGCTTCGTCCAAAATCAGGACCGACGTCTCTTTAAGGAGCGCCCGCGCAATCGCCAGCCGCTGCTTTTGCCCACCTGACAGCTTGACGCCGCGCTCGCCGATTTCGGTTTCAAAGCCGAACGGAAGTGCTTCGATAAAGCCTGTGGCGTTGGCGAGGCGGGCCGCGTATTCAACCTCGGCGTCGGCAGCGTCCGGTTTGGCGTAACGGATATTGTCGCGGACCGAACCCGAAAAGAGGGTGGGTTCTTGCGGCACAACAGCAACTCGGCTTCTGAGCGCGGCGAGGTCAAAGTCAGGTAGCGTGTGACCGCCCAACCTGATAGCACCCGAATCAGGGTCGTACAGACGGCTGACGAGCTTGGCGACAGTACTTTTACCTGCGCCTGAAGGTCCAACCAGCGCAACGGTTTGCCCCGGTAGAACGCTAAAACTCAGGGTGTTGAGGGCGTTGCCCTTGCCTTCGGGATACGAGAACGAGACATTGTGAAACTCGAGCCCCACCTCTCCGACTCCTGGTGAGGTGCGTGTACCGCCCGTTTCAGGTTCGTCTTGAATGAGGGCGTCAACGCGCTCTAAGGCCGCCAACCCTGCCTGCAGCGCGTTGTTAAAAAACATAACCGAGCGTACCGGCCCGATCAAACTGCCTAGATACAGCACAAACGCCGAAAGTTGCCCGACCGTCAGGTTTTGCCGCGACACGAGGTAGCCGCCGAAGACGAGTACGGCGGCGAGTCCGAGGTCAGCCGAGAGACCGACAAACGCCTCCATGTAACCGACCTGTTTACGGCGTTCTAAGTTAAGGTCTACATAGGTGTCGTTGTCGGCGGCAAAACGACGAAACTCTAACGGTTCATTGGCAAAACTCTTGACCACACTGATGTTGCTGATCGCTTCTGACGCGGTAGCGGTCAACTCCCCGACGCGCTGCCGAACGCTCCTCGCCGAACTGCGGAGCGGCCCCTGATAGTAGCCCGTAAAAAACGCCATCGCCAAGGTAATCGCCAGGGCAATCAGCGCGAGTTGCCAGTTAGTAAAAAATAAGACGACTAGGATAATCACGACGCTAAAAAGTTGCCCCAACAGCCGCGACGCCCCAGACTGAATCATGGTTTCCAAAGCGTTTACATCCGAGACGACCCTCGAGACCAGTGAACCCGAACGCTCCTGTGTAAAGCGCGTCAGCGGCAAGGTCAATAAACGGCTGTAAGCAGAAAGCCGCGTTTCAGAAATCACGGTCTGCGTAAACGCGTAAGAGTAGTACATGGCGACGTAACCGAGCCACGCTGAGAAGAGATAAAAGAACAATGCCCCGCCACCGGCTAACCAAAAAAGCCGCACGTCGGCGCGCGGAATCAGCACGTCAATGGTGAACTGCACGAACTTTGGCCAAAGGGCGCTGAGCGCGGCGGTCAGGGTCAGTAAGAGAGACAGCCCCGCTGCTTGGTGCCAGCGGGGGCGGACCATCTGCCAAAGGCGGTTGAGGGCAGTGCGGGGGGAGATTTGCTGCTGGGGCGTCACTACTTTAGCCTACCGCCGCCTGCTGCGCTGCACCCAGCAATGCGCTACCGAACGGGCTAAAGTGGGTTATGATGCCCCAAAAGATGACACCCAAAAAGATAACGGACGCGCCTCTTCCCTATCTGCTCTATACCCCGAACACTACAAAAGACGCGCCTGTGCTCCTCTTTTTACACGGCTCCGGCGAACGCGGGAGCAACCTCGTTCACGTAGGTGACGAAGGCTTATCGGAGATTTTAGCGAGTCTACCTGAAGAGACTATCGTCATTGCACCGCAGTGCCCCGAAAACTCGCGTTGGACTGAGCATTTAGAGGCGTTAGCAACGGTCCTGGACGAGGTCACTGCTCGTTACGCGGTAGACCCCCAACGTAGCTATTTGACCGGGCTCAGCATGGGCGGTCAAGGCGCGTGGTATCTGGCAGCCCGCACACCCGAACGCTTTGCTGCGCTCGTTCCGGTCTGTGGCCGGAGCAATCCGGCAGAGGCGCAGCGGCTCATCAGCCTGCCAACGTGGGTTTTTCATGGTGCAGATGACGAGGTTGTCCCACCAGAAGAGTCTGAAAAGATGGTGCGGGCATTGCAAAAGGCGGGCAGCAAAGCTAAATTGACCGTCTACCCTGACGTCGGGCACAACAGCTGGGCAAGGGCCTACGCTGAAGACGACCTCTACGCCTGGATCTTCGCGCAGCGTCAGGGTCAACCAGAACTCTGAATCTGGTCAGGCTGGCACATAACAGCGGAGCAGCACGCCTTTGCCGGAAAGCGTGTAACCGCCTAGCACCGCAGGAATGACACACGATCCGCCCTGCGTAAGCGTCACTTCGGTGTCGCCTGCGCGGACAGCAAGCTCACCGGACAAAACGCTGAGCAGGTCGGCGCTTGCCGGGTCGGTAGAGGTTTGTAAATCGCCGGAAACTTCCCACCGTTCAGCCGCGAAAAACTCTGTTTTAAGCAGTTCAGTTTTACCGTCTCCCAAAGGTTTAGGCGTGAGCAGCGCATGTTCACCGGGGGTCAGGTCAGCGACCTCGAGCGCCTTATCTAAATGCAACTCCCTGGGTTTGCCCGCGCTGTCTTTACGCCCGTAGTCGTACAACCGGTAGGTCAAGTCCGACGCCTGCTGGATTTCAAACAAGAATATCCCCGCGCCGATGGCGTGAACCGTTCCGGCGGGGTTATACACCACGTCTCCGGCTTTGACCGGTACCTTATTGAGGTAGGACTCGAGCCGCTCCTCACGCGCTGCCGCTTTAACTTCTTCGGGTGTCAAGGTGTCCTTAAAGCCCCAGATGATGTACGCGTCCGGGGCCGCTTCTAAAATCAGCCACGCTTCGCTCTTACCGTGATCCGAGCCAGCCTCATGCTCGTGCGCGTAAGCGTCGTCCGGGTGAACCTGAATCGAGAGCTTGTCGGCGGCGTCAATAAATTTAGCCAGAAGCGGGAAGGTGTTACCGTACCGCTCAGCGGGCGCGGTACCGATCAGGTCAGCGCCCAGCTCAGCCGTGAGGTCTGCGAGCGTTTTGCCTTGCAGCGGGCCGTTTAAGACGCGGTTCTCGCTGTAGATGCTCCACGCTTCACCTAAGGGTTCTTCGCCAGCAGGTTCTGACAGGCTCAAAAATGAGATGAGCCGGTCGCCTCCCCAGAGGCGCGGGCTTAGGTAGCGGTCAAGCTCGAGCGGATACAGGTGGGTATTGGTCATGCCCCAGCTTAGTACGTTTGCGACCTTTCTTTTTGGTCTTCGGCTAAATACCACGCTGGGCTGCGCGTCAGGGTTGGGGCGCGGGCGACCGTTCCGGTACGCAGCGAGACGGGGACGGCAACGCCGCCGGAGAGCCGCAGCAAGTACCCTTCAGCGGGTGTTTGTACCGAAGCCGAGGCAGGGAGGACGAATCCGTAAACGCCGTTCGCATCGGTTGGTGAGGTAGCGACGACCTTTCCGCTACGGAGCAGTTCAACGTTCTCTGGTTTATCCGCCTCGACTCGTCCCAGTAATGCGGTGACCGGTGGTGGCCGACCGAACACTGTGGCGGTGCTGACGGTGGCGGTGCTGACGGTGACAGTGCTGAGGAGAGGCCCCAACGCAGCTCTAGCGGTCTCCGCCGTCTCGAGCCCCGCATCGGTTCCGGCACTCGGCGTGCGGTACGAGTACCCGACCCAACCCGACAGCCCCGGCGTTTTTAGAACGTCCTCCACTTGCGCCTGCACCTCGGTGGGTTCGTTTTGGTAGAGCCCCAGCCCGACCGCCGTCACGCCGCCTGAGGTGAGCGTCGGAGCGTAGCGGTTCCAGGCTTGAAACCATTCTTCCTCCCGAGCATCTCCGAATCGTTTGTAGTTCATCGGGATGTTGAGGTCTAAAAAGCCGTTTTTTAGCCACCCCGCCCAATCTTGCAACACGAGGCGGTAGGCGACGCTGTTAGCAAAGCTCTCCGGCGGCGCACCGTAGGCGACGGTCGCCGACCCGACCCAGAGTGCGGGGTTGGCGCGTTTAAGTTCTAAGTAGAGGCGGCGCTCGAGCAGACTCAGCTGCCGCCGCCGCCACACCGTCCAAGTGGGGTCGCTCGGATGCGGTAAACCCACCGCGCCGGTTTCTTCTCTGGTTTCTGCCGCGTAACGCGCCAGACTCACCCCGTTATACCCCCAACTCGGCGCGTCATCCAAATTGAAGTCCGGGTAACGCAACCGGTCGAAGGTCACACCGTCGAGGTCGTAGTTTTGTGCGAGGCTGACCACGGCGGCGCTGAGGTAGTCGGCGACCGCCGGGACGCCGGGGTCTAAGTAAACGTCTCTTTCAGGGCGCGTCACGCCGTCGTAGCGCAGGTTGAGCCAGCTCTCCCCTGCCGGAGCGTTCGGACCATGCAAATTGTAAACGTGTTCAGGACTCGGCGGCGGCGCGTCAGCGCCCCACAAGGCCAATGTTACAACCCACGCGTGAACCTGGATTCCGGCAGCGTGGGCGCGTTCTAACAGCAGGGCCAGAGGATCGAAACCGGGCGTCAGCGCAGGATCGTCACTAACCGGCAACTTTGATCGCAAACAGTAACAGTCACCACGCCGCACGACCTGGACGAATAAGGCGTTAAGACCCAGCGCCTTTGCGTCGGAAACGAGCGTGTCAATCTCTTGGGGTGACTTAAAACCGGGGCCGTAGGCGTCTACCCAGAGGCCGCGAAGCTGACCTGACGCGGTTGCAAAAACAGGCGAGGCGAACGAGAGGAGTAGGGAGGCCAAGAGGACGCGCATAGGCAGATTTATGCTAGCACGCACCCTGCGCGGCGCTGCTGCTGTCGTCACGGTAGGGTGTGAGTGATGACGTTCACTGATGAACCGCTAGGGGAGGTTGTAGAGGTCTTGAGAGCAAATTTGGGGCCTCTGCAAATACGCGAACCGCTGAGTTTTTATGCCCCCAACCCCGACTCGAGCACGGAGCTTTTTGCGGGTGAGCTGTTTGAGCACGGCGGCGTCCGTTACCGCCACCGACCCCTGCGGGTGTGGCTCGAGCTCGCCGAACAGCTCGGGTGCCGCTTGCACACGCCTGAGCCTAAAGGAGCCTTCATCAAACTTACACTGTCAAAATTGGCAGATACGTCTTGGCATCAGGACAAAATAGGCCCTGAAACCTACGGTGAAGCCTCAGACTTTAGCCGCGTACAAAAGCTCGAGGAACCCACCTTTTTATTCGACTACATAAGAGCTTTAGAACGCGTCGCCCTGACACCGGGAAGCCACGTGCTGAGTTTGGGCGTAGGTCGAGGCGACGAACTCACGCCGTTTGAAACGCTGTTTGGGGGTTACGACCTGAGCTTTACCGGAGTTGACCGTTCAGCGAGTGCGCTGAACCTTGCGCGTGAGCGGTTTCCCGGAGAGAATTACACCTTTATTCAGGCCGACTTAAACGAGTTGGGGGGACAGGGACTGGGCCGTTTCGATCTCATCATCAGCGTCGCCACCTTTCAAAGTCCCGGTGTAGGGGGGCATACGCTCATCCGCGAAGTGGTACAAAACTACCTGACAGAGCGCGGAAGCTTGATCTTAGCTCTGCCCAACTGCCGCTACCGAGACGGTGAAGTCAGGTACGGCGCGAAGATGAAGAACTTTTCCGAACCCGACCTGTCGCTCGCCATTAAAGACCTCGCGTTTTACCGGAAGTATTTGCAGCAGCACCGTTTTAAGGTTTTTTTGACCGGGAAGTATTACCTGTTTTTGACCGCCGTACGCTCCTAACGGATGACTCCTGTGGTCAGCCCTTTGATGATCTGTTTGCTGGCGAAGAAAAGTGCTCAGCATCATTGGTTGCTAAAATTTGAGTTGCAGCTTAGCAACGCTCAGGGATAGAGCCTTACGTGGTTGACCTCGAGCCCCCTCCCCTCAGCCAACCACGCCGCAAACTCTGCCTCACTCAGCTCACCGTCAACCGTCCGGCGCAGCACATCCGACCCGGCCAAAAGATCGATAAAAGGGCGCTCTTTTCCCAACCAGTTAAATGGAGTTTGCCGCCGCACCTCACCGAGAAGAATCCTTGCGGCTCGGAGCGGGTCAAAGGGGCCGGTTCGGGAGAGGGTGACGCCGGAGACCTCCACACCTGCATATTTCGACAACACAGGCGTAAACCGCGCCGGTTCCGCCCGTAAACCCGCAAGCTCACCTAAGCGTCCGGCTAAGGCTGCCCCGTCCAGCCAAGGCGCACCGAGTTGCTCGAACGGCGAGTCCGTCCCGCGCCCTTCGCTGAGGGGGGTGCCCTCGAGAAACACCGTCAGCGGGTAGAGCTGAGCACTTTTAAGGTGCGGCAGATTCGGCGACGGCGTACGCCACGGCAGCCCGGTTACGGGCCAGGGCGACCCGTCATAACCGGTCATGCTGACGACGTGCAGGCTGGCCTCAACACCCAAATCACGGGCGATAAGCACCGCCAGCTCAGCCAGCGTCAGACCGTGAGCAAACGGGACGTTGTGCGCTGAGACAAACGAGCCGAAACCGCCCGTCACCCCTGCGCCGTAAACCGCACGCCCGAGCGGGTTAGGCCGGTCGAGCAGTACCAGTAGGACGCCAGCCTCGGCACAGGCCAGCAAGCACGCCTTCAGCGTCGAGAGGTAGGTGTAGGCCCGGACGCCGACATCTTGCACGTCGAAGACGAGCGCGTCCAGGTCACGTAAATGCTCCGGCCCAGGCGCACGCCGCGACCCGTACAGGCTGACGAGCGGAAGCCCACCGTAAACCGTGTCGGCAACGTTCTCCCCCGCCGCCGCTGCGCCGAAGAAGCCGTGCTCGGGACCGAACAACCGAATGATGTTGAGACCCAAACGCTGCAACACCTCGAGCGTATGTTCGCCGGTCGGAAGCCTCGAGGCGGCGTGTGCGAGTAGTCCAATCCTAGCGCCCTGCAACGCAACCGGGACTTCGGTTTGAAGAACCTCGAGGCCGATTTTCATGCGCTTAGCCACGCTGAGCCATCACACTACCCGGACGGCTTGGGTCAACAGCTCGCGGAGCCTCTTACCGTAGGCGTCCGCCGTAAAACCGTCTACACTCACCGCCATATGCTGCACGTTGGCGTGAACGAAACATTCTTGGTCCAAGGCAATAGCAACGTGACCGGGGAAAAAGAGCAGGTCGGCGGCCCGCACCTCGTCCGGTAAGATTTCCTGTCCGCACTCGGCTTGCTGGTCGGCGTCTCGCGGTAAGGTAAGACCAAACGCGCGGTAGACGCTCTGCACGAGCCCCGAGCAGTCGAGCCCCCAGGCGCTCACACCGCCCCACACGTAAGGCGTTTCTAAAAACCGCAGCGTAAACCGGACGATAGCTTCCGGGTCGGGCCTTTGCAGCGGCGCACGGGGTTCCAGCTGAAGCGTGTGAACGTAGCCGTCTCCCTCAGCGAGCGCAACCCGTGACCAACCGTCCGCTTCGTCCAGTACGCAGAGCGGCGCGCCGTAAGCGAGGTCTAAGAGCCGCGACGCTTCGACCTCTGGCCTCGCGTAAACGTGACCCCGCAGCGCGGTCAACCGGTGCGCCCCTTCCGGCAACGCCCCGAGCGCCGCCGCCGGAACCCACCCCAGATACCTGTCACGCTGCGCCGCCACGCGGACAAAGCCGCCTTGAGCGTCGTAAACCTTAACGAGTTCACCAAACCCGACTTCGGAAACGGTTTCAGCGCCTGCTGAGGGACGGCTAAAAAGTGGCGTTCGGCCCCACACGACGTTGCTGACTCGAGCTTGGGGAAACTCAACTTGAAGGGTCAACCCCTGCGCCGCCGCGTACTCGCTTAGAGTGGGCTCGAGCGCCCCGTCCGCTACGCCGCTGAGCGTCCCCGCCGTCTGCGAGAGGTCGCACAGTGTTACCCGAAGGTCAGCTACAAATTTCGGCAACTTTTCATTGGTCATTATTTGCCCTTTGCTCAAACCCACCCGTCCGCGTTCCGGCGACGACTGCCCGTCGCGCCCCGGTGACGTTCGGCAAGGTGTTAGGGAGGCCGAGGTGCGCGTAATAGCCGAGCACCGCAAAACAGAGCGCCTCACGGTCTTTGGGCGTTGCACCCCGGACATGTAGCGGTTCGGCGGGGACGTTCAGCCGCGCCTGCAACTCACGTATCAGCGTGACATTATACGCGCCGCCGCCCGCGACGAAAACTTTTTCAACGTCAAAAGGTCGGTAGGCTTGGGCGACGCTCTCCGCTGTAAGCGCGGTTAGGGTAGCGAGCACGTCAAAACCGGACAAGCCCGCTAAGATGTCCTGAAACGTTGAGAGCGTAAAGACTTCACGGCCTGTCGTTTTAGGGTAAGGCAGAGAAAAGTAGGGATGCCCTAACAGCGCTACCAATACCTCTTCAACCACCTGCCCTTGCGCCGCCAACTCGCCCCCTGCATCGTAAGCGCGGCCAAAGTAATGCGCCGCCGCCTCATCGAGTAAGCAGTTTCCCGGCCCGGTATCAAAGGCGATGACCTCATCAGGATTACCGCCCGCGGGTAAATAGGTCAGGTTTGAGATACCGCCCAAGTTGTGGACGCCCGTTGCGTGACCGGGTTCGCGGAAGAGCCCCAAGTCGGCGAAGGCCACCAACGGCGCACCCTGCCCACCCGCCGCCATATCCGACTGCCGAAAGCCGCTGTAGACGGGCCGCCGCACACGTTCAGTGACCCTCGCCGGTTCGCCGAGTTGCAAGGTACTGACCGTAGACCAGTCTCTCAAAGCGTCCTGACGCGGGATGTGATAGACCGTCTGGCCGGACACTGCGGCGAGGTCAAAGGGTAAAAGCGTTTCGGCGAGGTCGGCGTAAACCTCACCGAGGTCGGCGTGAAGCTGGGTTAGGGTCGCAATATCTGACGTTTCAGGCACGAGGGAGCGGAGGAGCCGTTCACGTAGCGGGATAGCGTAAGCGAGGCTGGCGCGGTCTAGCACGGTCCACTCGAGCCCTACCGCCCCAAGTTCTAAACGCACCTTGAGCGCGTCCACCCCGTCGCACGACGTCCCCGACATCAGGCCCAGCACCGTGCAGGCAGGTTGGTCCATCAGTCGCCCTTTAGTCCTGCACCGACCCGAAACGGGCTGACCGGCACCGGCAACCGTCCCTCGGGTAAAAACTCGCCTAACAGTAAGTCTCGAACCGCCCGCAAATTGGCGTCGCGGTAGCCGTACACAGCGGCGTAAGCATCAGGACGTTTTGTGAAAAAGCGCAGGTCGTCCGGCCTGCCGAGTGTGACGACGACAAGCGGTGTGCCGGTCGCAGCGAGGTCGGACTCGAGCCCAGCCAACCCCGCCGGAAACGGGCCGAAGCCGTGATAGCTCGCTAACACTACGACGTCGGCAGATTGGGCTTTGGCGACGGCTTCACTGCGTTCACGCTCCGTCGGCCTTTCGCCGATCACCACACTCCGAACCCCTTGCCGCACCGCTTTGAAGACACTCCCGAGGTGCTGCGCGTCGCCGTAGCCAGCCGGTTGCGGCGCGACGACGAGCACGGTTTGCGAAGGCTTAAGCGGCAACACACCACCGTTCCAAAGGAGGGTGGCAGCCTGCCGCGCTACCCGGTCGGCGAGAGCTTGGTGCGCCGCGTAGTCCGGGCGCGGCCTACCTTTTACGGCGTAACGCTGCGCCAACCGCGTGGTGCGCCGGACGGCCTCACGGACTCGAGCCCTGCTTAAGCGCCCGTCCAGCAGTGCGAGTTGCAACTCGCGGTAGACGTCACGTTGGGTGGTTTCGTCACCTACTAAAAGCAGCAAATCCGCCCCTGCCCGGACGCTCCGAACCGCCGCCTCGCCGGGGCTGTAGCCCTTCAGCGCCCGCATATTGAGCGCGTCGGTGACGACGACGCCCCGAAAGCCCAAGTCGCGCCGTAAGAGTTTGGTCAGGACTGGTTTCGATAGTGTCGCCGGTTTCGTGTCTAACGCCGGATAAACAACGTGAGCACTCATCACGGCGGGAATCCCAGCTTTTACGGCGGTGCGAAAGGGCGGCAGCTCGAGCCTTTCCAACGCTTCCTTGCTCCGCGTGACGACCGGCAAAGTCAGGTGTGAATCGGTCTTCGTACCCCCGTGACCGGGGAAGTGTTTGGCGACCGCCGCGACGCCTGCCGCCCCTAACCCCGCAGCAAACGCGGCCCCAAGCGTTCCGACCGCCGCAGGACTCGAGCCGAACGACCGCACGCCGACGATAGGATTGTCCAGTTCACTGGCCACATCTAACACCGGCGCAAAATCCAAGTTCAAGCCAGCGTAGGCCAGCTCTTGAGCGAGCGCCCGACCCACCGCCCGCGCGAGGGCCGGGTCGCCCGCCGCGCCGAGCGCCAGGTTGCCGGGAAAAAGCGTCCCCCCGTCCGGGCGAAAGCTGCTGATGGTGCCGCCCTCTTGGTCAATCCCGAAAAGCAGCGGATAAACCGCTGCCGCCTGAAGCTGCCGGGTCAACGTGCGGGTTTGTGTGGAGCTTTCAATGTTACTCGAAAAAAAGACAAAGCCCGCTGGTTTTAGAGTTTTGAGCTGCTCTAAGGGCGGACGCGTTCCGTCAAACGACAGCAGGAGAAGCCGCCCGACATCCTGCGCTTGAGCAAAAGGCAGCAAGGCTATATACGCGAGCACATACAAAAACCGCTGCACAACCCGGTTAGGGTGACGGCTGCTCTTGTTATCGTGCCCCAAGCGCGTGAGAGACGCTAATTTCGTTTTTAGTACCTGCCTTTCTAATGCTTGCTGCTTCATCCTTATTTCTTTCATACTGTTTACTGCCGACGACCGCTAAGCTTAAAAAGCCAACAGCACTTAGGAGAAAACCGCGTCGTGAAACGCTACGCGCAGCGCGTGAATGCTCTGACCGTCCGTCCGTGACGGGTGAACGCGGTTCGTGAGCAGCACCGCAAAACGGTTTTCTTGGGGGTCTACCCACAAACTTGTACCGGTAAACCCGGTGTGACCATAGGCGCTGGGGCTGGCGTAGTGACCGGCGCTCGAGCCCTCCCCTACGAGTTGCCAACCCCAGCCGCGCCGCCCACTCGCCGTGTTGTTTGGGTCAAAAGTATGTTCACGCGTCGCCTCACGTAAAAGCTCGGGAGCGGCAAAAGGAGCCGTGAGCCGTAACCACGCCTGCGCGTAGCGGGCCAAGTCAAACGCGGTTCCGAACAGCCCCGCGTGCCCCGCTACCCCGTCAAAGGCAAAGGCGTTTTCGTCGTGGACTTCACCTTGGAGGAGCCGCCCACGCCAACCGCAATCCTCAGTAGCGGCGACCGAGGTCCCCGCCGGTACGCCGTACCCTAGCGTGCTTAGCTCGAGGGGCTCAAAAATATAGGTCCGGGTAAACGTATCGAGCCGCAGCTTGCTCACCCGTTCGGTGATGGCACCGAGCAGCATAAAGCCGAGGTCGCTGTAGACGACCCTGCCTGCCGGCTGCACCAGCGAAGATTGCAACAGGTTACCCAGGGCGCTCAGGCGCGTACCGGCCTCGGCGTAAAGCGGTCGCCACGCCGGTAAACCCGACGTGTGCGTTAAGAGGTGCCGGACGGTCACGTCCCCTAAAGAGAGCGTTTGAAACCAGCCCGCGTTAGAAAAAAACCGCTTTACGGGGTCCTCCAATGACACTTCACCGGCTTGCACGAGCGCCAGCACTGCGGGTAACGTCCCGACGACCTTGCTTAATGAGGCGAGGTCAAAGCGCGTCTCACTGGCTACCGGCGGCCCACCGAGACGAGTCACGCCGCAGGCCGTAACCAATGTAATTTGGTTTTTATTTCCTGCTACAGCAACTGCGCCCGGCACCTCGCGGCGCGCCACTGCAGCCTCCAACTCTCGCTTCGCTTTTGCCACGTCCACACCCGAAACTCTAGCACGTGCAGCCCATCACACTGTACAAACTGGTCTAGTATAGGTATACTCTTGACTATGGACCAACGTGTGTCGGGGAGCGGGTCTTCGCCCAAGCTGCGGTTCTTCCTACGAACTGCTAGAGGGAGCCGATGCGAGTAGGCGCGGGCGTCACCTCAGGTATTACTTCAGGCATCACCGTTGACAAAGCGCACCCGACGCCCGCTTATTTGCAGCTGCAAGACAAACTGCGTAGCGCCATCTTAGAGGGCGACATCGCCCCCGGTGAGGCGCTCCCGTCTGAACGCGACCTCGCCCACGCTTTAGGACTTTCGCGGATGACGGTGCGGCGCGCCCTCGAGCTGCTCGTCGGGCAAAAACTCGCTGAGCGCAGACAGGGTTCGGGCACGTATGTACTCCCGCGGCGGCTCGAGCAGACCGTAGACCGGGTACTCGGGTTTGCAGAGGAGGCTAAAAGTCTGGGCTTCGAGGCCGGTAGCGCCCTGTTAGAAACGCTTTTACTGCCCGCTGATGCGGGCGTCGCGGCGGCGCTGCAGCTGGCTCCGGAGACACCGGTACGCCGTGTGACGCGGCTCCGCACCGCCGACGGTGCGCCGCTCGCGTTGCAACTTGCGCACCTGCCGCCCCCTTACGCGGCGCTGCCCGAAGAGACGTTGGCGAGCGGCAGCCTCTACCACGCCCTCGCCGAGCACTTCGGGCTGATTGCCCGCCGCGCCCGGCAGACCGTCAGCGCCCGCCAAGCGACGCCCCGCGAGCGCGAGCTGCTCGGGCTACCGCGCGGCGTTCCGGTGTTGGCGTTGGAACGCACCACCTTCGGCGCAGACAACAAACCGTTTGAGTTCGTCCGCAGCGCCTACCGTGGGGACAAATATCAGCTCGGGCTCGAGCTGCGGGCACCTTAACGAATAGATGGTCATAAACGGGTGCTCTCATTGGACGCCGACCAACGACCCTGACCCGTAAGTTCAGACGATAAAGGACACTCAAAACCCAAACAACTCGCCAACCATACGCCCGGACAAGATAAATCAGCACGCTGAGAACAACCGACCCAGACGCCCAAAACCTGAATGAGAGAGTTAACGATGACCCTAAAGACTGAAACCTCGCTCGAGACCTACGCCGACTTAGATACCTGGCCGCTGAGCCGGACGCTCACCGCACTCGTTGACAGTAACGCCGCCGCAGTTGCGGCCGTCCGACAGGCGCTCCCTGAGCTGGAAAGGGCCGCCGCCGGGATCGAACGGGCACTCACAACGGGGGGCCGCCTCGTCTACTTAGGCGCGGGTACCTCCGGACGGCTCGCAGTGCAAGACGCCGCTGAACTGCCGCCGACCTTTGGATTTGAAAGGGTTCAGGCGATTCTAGCCGGGGGTGACGACGCAGACGGCAGGGCTGTCGAAGAGGCCGAGGATGATGAAGAAAGTGCTCGAGACCGCCTCCGCGCCCTCGAGCTTACCGCTAGCGACGCGGTGGTCGGCGTCGCCGCGAGCGGCAGCACCCCCTTTACCGTCGCCGGTATCGTCTACGCAAAGGCGCAGGGCGCGTTTACCGTCGGGCTCGCCAACAACGCCGGAACCCCCCTCTTAACAACAGCCGAGGTCGGAGTGCTGCTGGGGACGCCGCCTGAAGTTTTAGCCGGGTCCACGCGGCTGGCGGCTGGCACCGCGCAAAAGGTCGCCTTAAACGCCCTGTCAACCGCTGTGCTGGTGCGTTTAGGCGGGGCCTACGGCAACCTGATGGTCGGGATGCGGCCACAAAACATCAAGCTTCGGGGGCGCGCCGCGAGCATCGTCAGACAGGCGACCGGGTGCCGCGCTACCGAAGCCGAAGCTGCCCTGGCAGCCGGGGGCGACATCCGCACCGCTATCGTGATGCTTTTAGGAGGACTCGAGCCGGACGAAGCTAGAGCGCGGTTAAAAGAGAGTCATAACCACATCCGGGAGGCGCTGACATGACCCGAACCCAAACGCACTTTGAACGCGAAATCCGCGAACAACCAGGAGTCTTAGCGAAACTTTTAGATGACGTAAGCGTCCAAGAGGTGGCAGGCGCACTTCGGGAGCACGCACCAAAACTCATCGTCACCTTGGCGCGGGGCTCGTCGGACCACGCCGTAACGTTTTTTAGCTACCTGGCCGGACAAACCCTCGGGTTGCCGGTTGCCAGCTTGCCGCCCAGCTTACTGAGCGTCTACGCGGCGCGGCTGCACGCCGAAAATACCCTCGCTATCGGCGTGAGCCAGTCGGGTGAGAGCAGCGACGTAGTCGAGGGCCTGAGTGCGTTGCGGCGTGCGGGCGCACTTACGGTAGCCCTCAGCAACGATCCTGAGAGCAGCTTGGTCCGGACCGCTGATTACGCGCTCCTTCAAGGGGCCGGCCCTGAACAGGCCGTCGCCGCCAGCAAAACCTTTATGACGCAGCTGCTCCTCTTATCGCTCCTCGTTGCGTATTGGGGTGAAGATGAAGCTCTGTTAAAAGCGTTGCAGGCTGTTCCAGCCGCGCTGAGCACAACTTTAGACACCGCCCAGAGCAGCCTCCGAGAGACGGCGCTACGGCTGACCCACGCCCGCAGCATGTATGTATTAGGCCGTGGGCTTTCTTACGCGCCCGCCCTCGAGACCGCTCTCAAACTTAAAGAAACGTGTTACGTTCACGCCGAAGCTTACTCGTCGGCTGAGTTTCAGCACGGCCCGATTGCCGCCGTCAACCCGAGCGACCCGGTACTGATGCTCTCCGTAGATGACGCCACGAAAGCGTCTAACCTCGAGGCCGCCGCTAAGCTCCGCGCCGCGGGTGCCGCGCTGAGCATCGTCGGTGCAGCTGAGTCAACGGCTGAAACGGTCTCTCCTTTACCCGCCGAAGCACCGGTGACGGAGGCGTTCGTACTGATGTTGACCGGTCAACTGCTGGCTTTATATTTGGCCGAGGCTAAAGGACTCGACCCGGACGCGCCGCGGCATCTAAATAAGGTGACGAAAACGATGTAACGCAGCGGTGAGCCGTAACGCTTTTACCGGCGGGAGCGGTAGGAGTACAGGGCCATAGCCACGCCTTGAGGGTGAGAGGTCTTGAGCGATCACAGACAACTTTAACTTGTACTTGGCACGGCGGTTTTCGTAAGCACTGAGTCATTCACTCAGCTCTCGGGTTTATACCTTTATACCTTGACGTGTGCGCTGGTGCAGCGAGGTGCGCGTCACGCCTCAAACAGTTCGGTAGGTTGTTTACCGTTAAGAAAGTGAGCGATAATCTCAGCGCGGCTTTTCATCCCCATCTTGTTAAGCAGGTGCGACATATGCATCTTGACGGTTCCTTCGGTTATCCCAAGCTGTTCGGCAATCGCACGGTTCGACAGACCTTTAGCGATAAGTCTCAAAACCTCCCTTTCACGCGTGGTGAGCTGAGGTGTACTAAAACGGGCGAGCGTTTGAGTAAGCACGTGACGCTCCGCCCAGATTTCACCCCGCCTCACCGCTTCTAGCGCCTTGATCAGGATGAAACTGTCGTCTACCGGCCGCAGATAACCGCTGTAACGCTGCTGCAACAGCGCCACGGCGTCAGCGCGTTCGCCCTCGATCAGGGCAACCGTCGGCAGGTCGGAAGGTGGGGGATAGGGTGACGACAAGAGGGTCAGGTCGCAAAGTAAGAGTTCGGATGCTGAGGTTCGCTCCAGACTCGCTTCGACACCCGAATGTAACAGCAGCGCCACAAGGGATTCTGCAAACACTCGGTAGTTGGACTGGACCCACACATGCACGGCTTGCTCCTCTAGGTTGCGATGAAAAGGTGATTAGGAAATGCCAGATATAGCTTGCTGAAGATTAACGAAATATTAATTCTTGATGAAACTGTCGTCTTGGTATTATCTTTATACCAAATAATCCACTTTGTCAAGGTTTTGTCAGCTATGTGTACGCAACTAAAGTCGAGGACGCCGTAAGTACCGACGCCAACGTAAATATCTTCAGGCTTAAAGACGAATAGAAAGCTCGAGCCGACCCCAGTGAGTGCGGTGCGCCGATTGGCCTAGCCCGCTCCGCCAGTTTAGAGCTACTGCAACAGTTGGAGGAGGGACGTGCCAGACGGCTTTTTATGCAGGCAACGCTGCTCTGCAGACCTTGGCCGCGCTCCGCAGGTTTGCAGAACCAGCCGACCGGAGCTGCGTTAATGACCCAAACTCGAGGGTCGCAACAAGAGCTTAGCAAGGTACTTACGACCTAGATAAAAGGCAGGAGTGTATCTAAAGATATATACCAAAGGTTTATTCCTTGTACCCCCCTTCGTCGCTTGTGTAATTTAGCGTACAAACTCTAGGATGACGTTCAGCTGACAAAGAGGTGGCAATTCACTGAGTAATTGGTGAGTAGTCGATCAGCTAAATCTAAACTTCGGGGGGCAGGGGCGGAATCATGACAGCATACAGCGCAGCCAAAGATCGGAGACAGCCAATGACGACGCTAGGCGAAGGGCTCGAGCCGACCGTTCAGCAGCCTAGTCTGGCGATCGTCGTCCCGACAAGGAACGAAGCGGGTAACGTGAAGCCGCTGCTCCAGCTTATCCACAAAGCCGTGGTTGACCTGCCGGTCGAGGTCATCTTCGTCGACGACAGCACCGACGATACGCCGGACGTAATCGCGCAAATAGGCCGAGAGTTCCCCTTTAACGTCTCGGTCATCGTGCGCCCTTTTGAGCGGCGCAACGGTCTCGGGCTGGCCGTCGTCGAGGGCATCACGGCGGCCACCGCCGAATGGGTGTGTGTGATGGACGGCGATTTGCAGCACCCGCCCGAGGTCATCCCACAGCTGCTCGAGCACGCGCAGAAAACGGGCTCGACGCTCGTCGCCGCCAGCCGCCTGACCGACGGGGGCAGCACCGCCGGACTCTCGTGGCGGCGCAAAATCATCTCTTATACGCTCGCGCTCGCCTCACGAGTTCTTTTTCCCAGCCGTCTGCGGCAGCTGACCGACCCACTGACCGGATTTTTCCTGGTCAAACGAGAAGCGCTCGTCCCTGAAAGCTTGCAGCCCGAGGGCTTTAAGATTTTGCTCGAGATTCTCGTCCGCACCCCGCATCTGCGCTTGGCCGAACTCCCGTTCGAGTTTGGCGAAAGGTTAACCGGCGAAAGCAAGGCCAATACGCAAGAGGCGCTGAAGCTCTTTCGGCAGCTGGCGCGGCTGAGCCTCGAGCCGCACCGGCACCTGCTGCGCTTTTTTATGGTCGGGGCGTCGGGTCTAGTGGTCAATACGCTGGCCCTGATGTTGGCGACCTTTGTCGGGTTGCATTACCTCGTCGCAGCAACCGTAGCGACGCAGACCTCGACCTTGTGGAACTTCGGGTTGCTCGAGACCTGGGCCTACAAGGGCCGCGAAGTCCGGCAAAAAGCGCGCTGGCAACGCCTGGGCAGCTTCTTGGTGATGAATAACGCCGCGCTCCTTTTACGCGGGCCGCTGATGGTTCTGCTCATCTCACTCAACATGAACTACCTCGTCGCCAACGCCGTCACCCTGATCGCCATCGCCTTTTTACGTTACGCCGTATCGGACAGCCTGATCTGGCGTAACAGCAGCGCCACCTCGCCCACCGTCACCTCGCCCGCCGTCGCCGTCACCGCAGCCGTCAACACCGCCACTCAGGGAGAGTAATGTTTTTTTATAACGTCCATAACTTGCTGCTGATCCGCTCCGTTCAAAGGCTGCCCGAACTCGCGTACTTCCGCACGCCACGCCTCGCCGCAGCACCTGATATCGACGTCCGTATCGAAGCCGACCCGAGCGCCTACAAAACGGACGCCTCGATCAGCTACGACGAGATTTTAGGTAGGTTTGGGTTCAGTATCGTCATCAACCGCCGTGAAGCCGCAACTGAGGTCATCGCCTCACCCCTGATCAACCGCTCGCCACACGTCCTTTATACCAACGTCGTCGAACCGCTGCTGCGTTGGGCGCTGGTCCGTAAAGGCTACGCGCTGATGCACGGGGCGTGTTTGGCCTTCGGCGCTAAAGCACTTTTTATTACCGCTCAGACCGACACCGGCAAAACCACGACGATTTTGCATACCCTGCGAAACAACCTCCGCAGCTGCCGCTTTTTAAGCGACGATATGACCATTTTTGCCGAGGACGGAACCGTTTACAGCTTTCCCAAACCGCTGACGGTCAGTCAGCACACGCTCCAGGCCGTTGGCGGCGCTGACCTGTCGCTTGTTGAACGCAGCTTTTTACGCGTGCAGAGCCGGTTACACTCGCGTGAGGGTCGCCGCGCCGGGATGTGGCTCAGTAACATTCGGATGCCCGCTGCGACCATGAGCGCAGTTGTGCAGTGGCTGATTCCGCCACCCAAGTTTATGGTCGGTAAACTCGTTCCCGGCGCACAGCTAACCGAGCAGTCCCGACTCGAGCAGATCGTGTTGATCGAGCGCGGCCCCGAGTCCGAACGTGAGCTTGCCGAAACCGAAAAGCTCGAGATTCTGATCGCCAACGCCGAGGACGCCTACGGGTTTCCGCCGTATCCGTTGATCGCCGAGCAGTTAAGCCACTGGCAGGGTCAAGACCTGCACGAAGAGGAGAAACGGCTGGTACGCGGGGCGATTCGGGCGGTTCCCGGCGTCCTCTTACGGCGCGACGACTACGGCTGGTTTGAAAGGTTACCCCGGCTTATTCAAGCGGGCTTTCATGCCGACGTCCCGCCCGAAGCAACCTTGGCACAGGCTTTTCAGACTGCGCCTACTGCCGTCAACTAGGGTGGGCAGTTTGCTTACAGCCCTACCGACGTTGGTGTTGACTTGGGTGCAGCAGCCCAACAAAGGTAAGCGGACGCGACCAACAGCGGGCTCGAGCCAGCCATGAGCGTCTCTAGATCAAGCTTTTCCTCGGCCGTAACGAGCCGGGATGGCAGTCGTTCGCGGATCGGTCAAACGACGCTGCAGCTGGTCGCCCTTGCCGCCGTTTTGCTGCTCGCCATCGGCGTCCGCGTCGCTTACCTCAACACCTTGGGGTATAACAGCGACGAAGCCGTCTATGCGGGCCAAGCCGCCGCTATCGCCCAAGACCCGGTACTCAGCGAAATCTTCCCGGTGTTTCGGGCGCACCCCCTGCTGTTTCAGTTTGTCTTGTCGCTTTTTTACAGTGTTTTCGGAACGAGCGACTGGCTGGGGCGGGCCGTCTCCGCAGCGGTAGGCGTCACTACGGTGTATCTGGTCTACTGTTTGGGCGTCAGCCTTTACGGTCGCCGCGCCGGACTCTACGCCGGACTCTTTTTGGCGCTGATGCCCTACCACGTGATCGTCACGCGGCAGGTGCTGCTAGACGGGCCGATGGTCTTTTGCTCGACGCTCAGCCTATTTTTTATGGTTCGTTTTACGCAGACGCGGCGCGCGGAATGGTTGTACGCCGCAGCTGCCGGGATGGGCCTGACTTTTTTAGCCAAAGAGACGAGCATCCTGATGGTCGGGGCGATCTACGCATTTTTGGCGCTTTCCCCTAAGCTTCCAGTACGGATTATCGACATCTTTATCTCACTCTTTACACTGGTCACGGTGATGGCCGCGTTTCCCCTGTCCGTCTCGCTGGCGGGAGGGGGCGGCGGCAAAACCCAGCAGTATTTGGTGTGGCAGCTTTTTCGCCGCCCCAACCACCCCTGGGACTTTTATCCGAGCGTCGTGCCGCCGGCAGTCGGTATCTTGGTTATCGCCTCCGCGCTGCTGGGCTTGTGGTTTTTACGCCGTGAGAACGGTTGGCGGGAAAAGCTGCTGGGGTTATGGATTTTGGTTCCGGTCGTGTTTTTCGAGCTGTGGCCGACCAAAGGGTTTCAGTATCTGCTACCCGCTGCGCCGCCGCTGGCACTCTTGGCGGCGCGCACGCTGGCCTATCTGCCGAAGCGCCGCCTGCGTGTTCGCCGCTGGCGTATACCGCAGTATCTGCCGGGGCTGTTAGGGGCCGGGGTGGTCGCCTCGAGCCTGTTTATCACCAGCTGGTCACGTATCGACCCCGCGCCGTCAACCACTTTTTTTGCCGGTTCAGGGGGCATCCCCGGCGGACGTGAAACCGGACTCTGGATTGACGCCCACGTGCCCCAGGGCGCGACCTTCGTCGCGATCGGCCCCTCGATGGCCAATATTCTCAAGTTTTACGGGCACCGGCGGATGTTCGGCCTCTCGGTCAGCCCCAACCCACTGCACCGGAACCCGGCTTACGAACCCGTTTACAACCTCGACTATCAGATTCGCAGCGGCGAAGTTCAGTATCTGGTCTGGGATTCGTTTTCGGCCGGACGCACCAGCTTCTTTTCGGAAACGCTCCTGCACTACGTGCAGAAATATCATGGCCGGGTTGTTCATCTCGAGGCAGTTCCTGTCCCTACACCCGACGGTTTAAGCAGCGACAAACCCATCATCATTATCTACGAGGTGCGTCCGTGAACAAAGCTTCTCTGGTGCTACGCCTAGTGCTGTGCAGCTTAATGTGCGGTGTAGCAGGTGCAAAGGCGGCTCCCCTGGTGGCCCCGAACCCCAACACCCCCATCAAACACCTGGTCGTGCTGATGCAGCAAAACCGCACCTTCGACCACTACTTCGGAACTTACCCCGGGGCCGACGGGATACCGGGCGATGTTTGTCTGCCGTTTAGTATCACCAAACCCGAAGCGGACGCGTGCGTCAAACCGTATTACCTCGGCGACGGTCAATCGGCTGATTTAAGTCACACCTCGACGATCTTTTGGCGGCAGTTGAACGGCGGCGCAATGAACGGCTTTGTTCACGCGCTACGCTTGCGCAAACAAGACGGTGCGCTGGCCATGGGCCACTACGACGACCGCGAGCTCCCTTACTACTGGAACTTGGCCGACGAATTCGTGTTGTTCGACCGTTTTTTTAGCTCGGCTCACGCGGGCAGCCTCTGGAACCGCACCTTCTGGGTTGCCGGTCAAGCCTTGGGCGAGGAAAACCGGATTCCCAAAGCAGGCTTCGGCGACGTACCGACCATCTTCGACCGCTTGGAAGCCAAGGGCATCTCATGGAAGTTTTATATCAACAACTACAACCCGCAGCTCAACTACCGGATGCTAAAAAACAGTCCCTTTCTGCACCCGCAGGTTCAGTGGGTACCCCTGCTAAGCATGGACCGCTTTATCGACGATCCCAAGCTGTCGAGCCATATCGTCGATATGAGCGAATACTTCAAGGACTTAAATAACGGCACTCTCCCCGCCGTATCGTACATGCTCGCGCTGGGCGCGACCGAACAACCCCCGGCACAGCCCGAACCCGGTCAGCGGTTTGTCCGTAAAACACTTCAGGCGCTGATCCAGAGTAAAGCGTGGCGCAGCTCCGCTTTTGTGCTCACCTACGACGACTGGGGCGGCTGGTACGACCATGTTTTACCACCCCAAGTCGACGCCTATGGGTACGGTTTTAGAGTCCCGGCGCTCCTAGTCAGCCCTTACGCCAAACGGGGGTATATCGACAGCACCACCTTGGATTTCACCTCGATCTTAAAATTTATCGAGCAAAATTACGGCCTCGAGCCGCTCGCCACCCGGGACGCCCAAGCTAACAGTTTGGACAGCGCCTTTGACTTTACCCAAGCGCCCCGCGCCGCCGAGTTTTTCTCCTTTTTTAGAGCCGAAAGCAAAACGAGGCCGAAGCCGCGCATAGGGATGATCTACGCCACCTACGGTACAGGGATCGGCTTGGCGTTGGCCGTTTTTCTCTTTGCCGCCGTGCGCGCGCGTCCCGGCTCACGCCGTAACCTGCGCAACCGGTCGGTAGGCTTAAGATGAGCGGCCGCACACGCTCCCGGCTGCTACGAGCGGCGTGCCTTTTAGCGTTCAGCTTACTGGCGCTGCCCAAACCAGCTGCAGCGCAAAGTTGGCTGCAGCAAGACACGGTGATTACCTTTGCGCCGCTGGCAGCACAGCCGCTGGGTCGTTCGGTCGGCGTAACCTTAACCCTTACCGACACACAGGGAACCGCGCTCCCGTACCGGCAACTCGAGGTTTTCCTCGGCGCTGACCAAGCGAAGCGCACGCGCACGAACCGTGAGGGCGTCGCCAAAGTCCGGCTCGAGGCCGGTTTGTCCGCAGGCCGGTATACGCTTAGCGCCACCTTCGCCGGTTATGAAAACTACCTCAGCAGCGCGGCAACCACTACTCTCGTGGTCGCACCGGCAGTCCTGACGGTGCGCACGGTGCCGCCGCTGGCAGGGGTCAACTTTTTGCTGGGTGGGCGCGCGTTTAGCACTGCGGCGGACGGCAGCGGCCAGATCAGCGTAAGCGAGAGCGGGCGTTACCACTTAGAGGTACTACCCTGGCGTACCAAAGCTGCGCGGGCGACCTTTATCCGCTGGGACAACGGGATTTTTGAGGCCGGTCGCAGCGTAACACTCCCCCGAGACAGCCTGATAGGGGCGGGCTTTAACGTTGAACAGCTGGTTACACCGACCTTCGTCGACCTCGAGCAACACCCCGTTTCGGCGCGGCGGGTTTCAGCCGTGACGTTTAAGAGCAGCTACGGTACAACCGAATCGTTTGGGGAACCGTCGGGCAGTGTCAAGCCCGTCTGGGTCCAAGCCAGCCAGGTCGTGCGCCGCCCGACCGGGCTCGAGGCCAAAAAGATCAGCTACGTCCTCGAGAGCGTGATGATCGACGGGTCTAACGTCGTCAACCGGGGCCAGCAACGTTTCTTGGTCAACCGCAAGGGGGCTTGGAAACTTAAGCTGCTCCTCTACGACGCCCGTTTCCGGGCGGTAGACGCACTCTTCGGGTTTCCGCTGGGGGCCGGCGTGACTTTAGAATATCCCGACGGACACACCAAACTGTTGCGCTTCGGCGCAGCCGACACCGTTGCGACAGGCCCACTGGCCCGTGGCCTTTATAAAGTCCAGGTGGTCGGCGCACACGGGATGGCCCCACTCACGCCCGTCGCCCTCTCGCGCGATCAGGCGGTAGAGCTGAAGGTTCTAAGCCGCCTCGATATGGGGGTAGGGCTGGGGCTCGGCCTTACCTTGGCACTGAGTTTGCTGCTCCTCGGTAGACCGCAGCTGATCGGGTTGAAACGCAAAACTGGACGTTCCGAATTTCCCGACCGGAGACGTGCGCCGCTTAGACCCGAGCACTCCCCCTCCAAATCCTCTGAATGGCGCTGATGTGACGACGCCCCGCTACCTCACGCCTCAGCTCGGCATACGGCTCGGTTTTACCCCGGTCAGAGGGGCCGAAAGGAAGGTGCTTTGGTGTCTAATAACGATGCTATTTGTGGTGCAACCGGTGAGAGCCAGTACCTTGCCCACTGAAGACGTTCGCAATCCCGTTCCCCTGATGGCGTACTACTATATCTGGTACAGCGAAACCTCGTGGGACCGCGCCAAAACCGACTATCCGGTGCTGGGGCGCTATAGTAGCGACGACCGGAGCGTGATGGAGCAGCACGTGCGTTGGGCTAAAGCGGCGGGTATCGGCGGCTTTATCGTAAGCTGGAAAAGCACCCCTATACTTAACCGCCGTCTGGAGAGGCTGCTCGAGGTCGCCGCCGCGGACGACTTTGCGATCTGGATTATCTATCAAGGTCTCGACTTTTACCGCAGACCGCTCCCGCTCAACCGTGTGGCGCACGATTTAAGCTACTTCGCCAACCACTACGCCGCTCAGCCTGCACTACAGCTCTACGACCGGCCCGTCGTGATCTGGTCGGGTACTTGGAAGTTTAGTCCAGAAGACGTGGCCACAGTTACGAAACCTTACCGCGACCGGCTCTATCTGCTGGCCTCTGAACGCAATCTGCGGGGGTATCTGCGGCTCGCTAAATTGGTTGACGGCAACGCCTACTACTGGTCTTCGGTCAACCCCGATACCTATCCGGGCTACCAAGCCAAACTTGATGAACTGGGCAAAGCCGTCCATAACCACGGCGGGTTTTGGGTCGCTCCGGCAGCCCCCGGCTTTGACGCGCGCCTGATCGGGGGCACGACTGTGGTTAAACGCAAGGGGGGCGAGACCTTGCGGCGACAACTCAGCGCAGCGGTGCATTCTGCGCCCGACGCTATCGGGCTGATCAGCTGGAACGAATTCAGTGAAAACAGTCAGATCGAACCCAGCGAAACCTACGGCAGCCAAGCACTCGAGCTGCTCAGCAACCGAGAAAACGGCGGGATCGAGGCCGCTGAAGTTGACTCGAGCGATCCCGGAACGACCGACCCGCGCAACTTTTACGGGCTTTCCGTGGTGGGCGGGTTGGCTGTTTTTATCGTCGGCAGCGTCGTGCTGGCCGTAACGCGGCAGCTCGGCAAAGCAGCAGGGAGTAAGGTATGAGTCCTCACGCCAAGTTCTTTTGCAACAAAGTCTTTCGTATTGGTCACGTCTACTTGCTAAACGCAGTGGCGCTGGGATTACTTGTCTTACTTTCAAGCTGTAATTCCAGCGGCGGCACGCCGAGCGGGATCATCTACAGCACTACCGCCGACAGCCGCGTCAGCGCAAGTACCGATGACGTTGAGGAAACGGCGGATGGGAGCATCCTGCGCTCGAGCCCTGAGCTCAACTTGATCGAAGCTGATGTTAAGCTGGTCGGCCTCCGCTTTACGGGCGTCAATATACCCAGGGGCGCGGCCATCACCGACGCTTACGTCAGCTTTACCACAGCTGAAGCGTCGAGTGAAAACGCGTCTTTTAGCCTCCGGGGGGTCGCTAGAGACGACCCGCCGACCTTTATCAGCGCGCGCACCAACGTCTCGTCGCAACCGACAACGACCGCTGCGGTCACCTGGTCGCCCGCGCCGTGGTCGCTGCCCGAGGTATCGGGAGCTGAGCAGCAAACAGCAAATCTAGCCCCTATCATTCAGGAACTGGTCGACCGACCCGGCTGGTCGCGCGGCAACGCGCTGGCACTTGTTATCTCGGGCAGCGGAGCGCGGGTGGCCCGGTCGTTTGACGGCAGCCGCGCCAAAGCGCCGCTGCTGCACGTCAATTTTACGGCAGACGAGCGCGTCAGTATCGACACCTTTAGCGCCCAACCCGCTAAGGTTCAGCAAGGCCGTGAGGTGACCTTCTCGTGGTCTCTCAGCGCCGCAGGCGGCGCGGTACGCTGCACGCTGGACGCCGACGGGGACGGTGTTTCTGACTACACCATTGCAGACTGTCTGAGCACCAAGACGCAGACCCACAGCTACCAGCTGGCCGGCTACTACCCGGCAACGCTCACCGCAACAGCCGCCAGCGGCGCAACGGCGACCGCCACCGCCGAGACGAACGTGAGCACTCCGGCTTCGGTGACAATTGCTGCTGCGGGGGACATCGCGTGTGACCCGGCTTCCGAATACTTCAATCACGGGGAAGGCGTGGCCGACAGGTGCCACATGAAAGCGACCTCGGAGCTGCTGCTCGCCCTCCAACCAGACGCGGTCTTGACCTTAGGCGACAATCAGTACAACAGCGCCACGCTGAATAACCTGAGGCAATCCTACGACCCAACCTGGGGACGGCTCAAGGCGATCACGCACCCCGCTGCGGGGACGCACGAATACACCGCGAGCGAAGCGGACGAGGAGGACGGGACCGGGAACGGCGCAGGCTATTTCGCCTATTTCGGCGCGGCGGCGGGCGATCCGGCCAAGGGCTACTACAGTTTCGATTTGGGTGCGTGGCATATCGTCGTACTGAACGCCAACTGCTCGAGGGCGGGGGGTTGCGAGAAAGGTTCACCCCAGGAGCAGTGGTTAAGAGCCGACCTCGCCGCCAGCCCCAAGCTGTGTACGCTGACGGTGATGCACTACCCGCGTTTCAGCTCGGGCAAGCACGGCAACATCGTCAGAAATACCGACTTTTGGCAAGCCCTAGCCGATGCCGGCGCAGAGCTGGTGCTTTCCGGCAACGATCATGATTACGAGCGTTTTGCGCCGCAAACCCCGAACGGCACACTCGACGCCGAACATGGAATCCGCCAGTTCGTCGTCGGCACCGGCGGCAAAGAGTTATACAGCTTCGGCACCTTGCAACCACACAGCGAGGCGAGAATCAGCAACGTTTACGGCGTTCTCAAACTAAATTTGCACCCGGAAAGTTACGACTGGGCGTTCGTACCGGAAGCGGGTCAAACCTCGAGTGATAAGGGGACGGGTCTATGCCACTAATCAGCCATTAAATATTGACGAGCCGTGCAAAAAAACTTTTGTATAAACCGGGGAGAAAGACAGCTACTTATGTACAAATATCTGAGAGCAACCTTAGCACTGGGCAGCTCGCTGCTGCTTTTCGGTTGTAGCAGCCAGCTCCAATCTGGGCCACCTTTACCTTTGCTGGAAACAGGAGTCAGCAACTACGTTCTAGACGTTCGGGTCGCCGCGAGCAGTGACGACGCCGAGGAGAGCGTTAACAGCGGTGGTGTGACCCGCTCGAGCACCACGCTCGACCTGGTTCGCAGCAGCACAAATCAGACCGTCGGCTTGCGTTTCACTGGCCTCACCATCCCCGCCGGTGCAACGATCACGAACGCCTACGTCCAGTTTAAAGCCAATGCATCGACCTCGGAGGCGACCAGCTTGACGGTCCAAGGCCAGACAGCGGACAACTCACCGACCTTTAGCGGGTCTCTTTATAACGTCTCCGCGAGAGCTAAAACTACGGCTTCCGTGGCGTGGTCACCCGCCGCCTGGACCTCGGGAGCTGAGGAGGCGGCACAAAGAACGCCCAACCTCGCTCCCATCCTCCAAGAAGTTGTAGGAAGGTCGGGTTGGTCGAGCGGCAACGCGCTGACGCTTATCGTGACCGGGTCGGGGCGACGAGCTGCTTTTTCCTATGATGGGAGCCAGGCCGCCGCACCGCTGCTCCACATAGAATATAGTGTCACCGACGGTGGCGGCACTACGACACCCACCGTAGAGGATAGAGTTTCAGCGAGCAGCGACGACGCCGAGGAAAATGTTACGAACGGTGGTGTCACCCGCTCGAGCACCACGCTCGAGCTCGTCCGCAGCACTACAGATCAGACCGTCGGGCTGCGCTTCGCCGACTTAGCCCTGCCTCGAGGGGTCGCCATCACCAACGCTTACGTTCAGTTTACGGCGAGTAAAACAACCTCAGAGGCGACCTCTCTAACCATTCAGGGTCAGGCTGCGGACAATCCAACAAACTTTAGCGGGACTTCATACAACGTCTCTGCAAGAGCCAGAACCACGGCTTCGGTGGCGTGGTCACCCGCCGCCTGGACTTCAGGAGCTGCCGGTACGGTGCAGAGAACCCCAAACCTCACTCCCATCATCCAGGAGATCGTCAGCCGACCCGGTTGGCGGAGCGGCAACGCCCTTGCACTGATTATCACCGGCTCGGGGCAGCGGGTCGCCCGGTCTTACGACGGCGAGCAGGCCGCAGCACCGCTCCTTCACCTCGAGTACAGCGCGACGGAAACCCCGCCCAGTGTAACCCGCTTTAGTGCAAGTCCGGGCACGGTCGTCAAGGGCGGACAGGCGCACTTTTCCTGGTTGGTCTCCGACCCTGATGGTGGTCCGCTGCGCTGCACGTTAGACGCCAACGGCGACGGTGTGGCCGACTACGCAATCAGCGACTGCCGCACCACCACCTCGCAGACGCATACCTATGCGGCAGCGGGGCGCTACTGGCCCACGCTGACAGTCAAGGATTCAACGAACGCCGTGGACACAGCTACTCTGAGCTTCCACGTGACTAACAGCACCTCCGTAACGGTCGCGGCTGCCGGTGACATCGCCTGCGATCCGCTTGAATTAGGTTACAAAGGTGGTGTAGGTACAGCTACTAGATGCCATATGAACGCTACCTCGAGTCTTGTCCGCAATATAAACCCTGAAGCCGTCTTTACCTTGGGCGACCAGCAGTACTCCGATGGGACGCTGGAAAAATTTATGCAGGTCTACGACCAAACCTGGGGACAGTTTAAGGGCATCACCTACCCCGCAGTCGGTACGCACGACACCTCTGGGGGCTACTTCGCCTACTTCGGTGCGGCTGCCGGAAACCCTTCAAAGGGCTATTACAGCTACGACCTCGGTGCTTGGCATGTCGTCGTCCTTAACACCAGCTGTTCGCGCGCCGGGGGCTGCGGCAGCGGCTCACCACAGGAGCGGTGGCTAAAAGCCGACCTCGCGGCCAACCCCAAAACGTGTACGCTGGCAGTGATGCACTACCCACGGTTTAGCTCGGGGAAAAACGGCAGCATCACCTCGGGTATCCCGTTCTGGCGCGATCTTTACGACGCGGGCATCGAGTTCGTGCTGTCCGGCAACGACCATCACTACGAACGCTTTGCGCCGCAAACGCCGGACGGCGCGCTCGACACCGAACATGGAATCCGCCAGTTCGTCGTCGGCACGGGAGGCAAGGAGTCTTACGCCCTCAATACGCCTCTACCCAACAGCGAAATAAGGATTGCCAACACATTCGGTGCCCTGAAACTCAATCTTCAACCGACCAGCTACACCTGGCAGTTTGTCCCCGAAGCGGGCAAAACGGCCTCCGACAGCGGGAGCAGCACGTGTCACTAGCTACCCCTGACCGGCTTAATTTCATCCGCTAACTCAGGAGACCTTAACCATGCGCGTCAAATTGCAGCCAACGTCGTTTATCGCAGTCCTTCTCTTTCTCTCTGGCTGTATAACCAGTGCTACCAGCTATAGCATAGCGACGGCTGCTTACAACCCTACTGCCGACCGCACTGCGCCCTCGGTAGCCGTCGGTGACGACACTGTGGCCATCGCCGCAGCAGGCGACATCGCCTGTGACCCCGACGCCCGCCTTTTCAACGGCGGCGTCGGCACAACCCACAGTTGTCATATGAAAGCCACCTCGGACTTGCTGCTGGACATGGCACCCGCGGCCGTCCTCACGCTCGGTGACAATCAGTACGAGAGTGCCTCTTACGAAAACTTTATGGCGTCTTTTGACCGTTCGTGGGGACGGCTCAAAAACAAACTCTATCCTGCTATCGGCAACCACGAGGGCGAATCGGCGGACGCTGGGGAGGGCTACTGTGAGTATTTTGGCGCAATAGCCAACTGCAACGCCGACGGTTCGCAGGCAGGGTCGGCTTACTACTCGTTCGAGGTAGGCCGGTGGCACCTCGTCGTGCTCAACTCGAACTGCAGTGCCGCGGGTGGCTGTGATGTCGGCAGCCCGCAGTATCAGTGGCTGGTAGCCGACCTCGCCGCGCACCCGAGCAAATGCACCCTCGCTTATTGGCATCACCCGCGCGTCAGCTCCGGTGATCACGGCAACCACACCCGTATGGCTGACATTTTCAGCGCACTCTACAACGCCGGGGTCGAGCTTGTCCTCAGCGGGCACGACCACGATTACGAGCGCTTCGCGCCGCAAAACCCGGACTTGGGGGCCGACCCCAAAAAGGGCGTCAGGCAGTTCGTAGTGGGAACCGGGGGCAAGAACCTCTATACCTTTAACAGCGAGGAACCGAACAGCGAGGTGATGAATTCACAAACCTTCGGCGTTCTTAAACTGACGCTGCATCCGGAAAGTTACGACTGGGAGTTTGTCCCGGAAGCTGGTAAAACCTTTACCGATAAGGGGAAAGGCTTGTGTCACTGACAGATCACGCAACGACACACCGGGCCGTCACCACCGCTAAAGCCTGGTCAGGCACTCACTTAGCGACAAAAGAAAGGTGTATACATCATGTCATTTGTAGCCGTCATAATGGCCGGTGGCTCAGGGCAGCGGTTCTGGCCCCTCTCGACCGCCGCCAGACCCAAGCAGTTTCTCGACCTCGAGCGCTGCGGCCACACCCTGCTCCAAGCTACCTTCGGGCGCTTGCAAGCACTGACCGGGGGACCTGAACAAACCTTTGTCATTACCGGGGAACGCTACGCTGAGCTGGTTTTTGAGCAGCTGCCCGAACTGCCCCCGGAAAACTTGCTGCTCGAGCCCACCGGCCGCGACACCGCGCCCGCAGCGGCGCTCGCCGCGCTCGAGCTGCGCGCCAGAGTCGGCGACGCTATCATGGGGCTCTTCCCCTCGGATCACCGTGTCGCCGACGTGAGCAGCTTTCAACACACGTTGCGGCAGGCTGCCTCGCTGACCGAGGCCACCCGCGGCATCGTCACGCTCGGTATCAAACCCGACCGCCCCGCAACGGGCTACGGCTATATCGAACAGGGTGAGCCGGTAGAGGGCGGTTACAAGGTTGCCCGGTTTGTCGAAAAACCGGATTTGGCGAGCGCCCAAGCGTACTTAGAGACGGGGCGTTACAGCTGGAATGGCGGCATCTTTGTGTGGCACGTGCAGACCATTTTAGACGAGCTGCGCCGCTACGCGCCCGGCCTCTTAACCCCGCTTACCGAAGCGCACGGCGCGGGGCGGGTTCACGAGGTTTTTCCCGACTTGCCAAAAATCAGTATCGATTACGCGGTGATGGAGCGAACCCAAAAAGCCTTCGTGGTTCCGGCTGACTTCGGCTGGGATGATGTGGGCGACTGGCAGGCACTCGAGCGCTTGTTACATAAAGAACACGGCGACCCCGACACCGTAACCAATACCGTCGTAGGCCAGCACATCGGGCTCGAGACGTCCGGCAACATCATCTATACGGAGAGCGAAGAGGATATCGTCGCCACCTTAGGCGTTGAAAACCTGGTCATCGTCAAGCGGCACAACGCTGTACTGTTGCTGCGTAAAGACCGCGTACAGGACCTCAAGCAGCTTTTGGCCGACGAAAGACTGCTCAATTTCCCGGTTTGACCCGGTACACCCGAAACCGTTTCACCGGCAAAGACGAACGGGATTGTCCGGCGTTCTGAGCGTTTTCGCGTTAGAAAATACATTGAGCCCATTTGCGCTGCACCTAGCCCCTGCCAAGGCGGGGGCAAACGCGGCGCTAAGACACGACCGGGAAAACAACCAACATGCGCATAAACACTAGGCCAGCCCGACAACACCTCTCAGTCTCAGCTACGTTCATGACTGTGATTTTCGTAACTATGAGTTTTGTGCTGCTACTCGCTGCGTGTCAGGCGAACCGGGTGTCGGTCCCAGTCACGTTCCCTCATCCGCCTCACACCAACGTCACCTTGCCCACTCGAGCCGCTTTTTACTATCCGTGGTATCCGGAAACCTGGCGGGTCAACGGTAAGCACGTCGTTTATCATCCGGCGCTGGGTTATTACGACAGCGACGCCTCAGATGTTATCAGTGCGCACATCAAGGCGCTCGACTACGCTAAAGTCAAAGTGGCTATCGTCTCATGGTGGGGCCGGGGGACACACCACGAGCAGCTGCGTATTCCTCAACTGCTCACCCAAACGCAGCGCCTAGATTCGCCGCTCAAGTGGGCGCTGTACTACGAGAAAGAAGGGGTCGGCGACCCGAGCGTCAGCGAGCTTCAGGCCGACCTAAAATATCTCAAAGCGTATGTCGGCCCGAGCTACGCGGTCGTAGACGGCAAGCCGGTCGTCTTCGTCTACAACACCGACGATACCGACTGCGAGGTAGCCAGGCGGTGGCGCGCGGCGGCTGCGGACTGGTACGTCGTGCTCAAGGTTTTCTCGGGCTACCGGGACTGTTTTGCACAACCCTCGAGCTGGCATCAGTACGCGCCTGCACGGGCTACCGACCGGCAAACCGGCTTTGCCTACAGCATCTCACCCGGCTTCTGGCGTGCCGACGAAGCCGCGCCGCGCCTGCCCCGGAACCTTACTCGCTGGCGGCAAAATATCCGGGAGATGGTGGTGGCCGGTGATCCCTGGCAGCTGGTCACGACCTTTAACGAATGGGGTGAAGGCACCGCCGTAGAGGAGGCGAAAACGTGGGAGAGAGAGCCTTACGGCCGCTATATCGGCGCACTGGCAACTGACGGTGCCGAGGCTGTCACCCTGCCGGAGACGCCGTAACGGTCATTGACGGCGGCCAAGCCTACCCACTTTCAAGATGGCTGCTCGAGCTTAACTGAGGCGCTCGAGACCTGCGGGTGTCAGCCGGTAAACCAAACGAGATTCTTTCTCCACAGCTACCCAGTGGTGCTCGACCAAACCTTGGCGACTCAGGTCTGCCAGCAGTGGATAGACCACGTTTTCCAGCTGCGACAGGCGCGCCAACTCACCCGCGCTTTTGTAAACAGCAGGTTCTTCGGCAAGTAAAGCCAGCAGACGCGCCATACGTTTTTCTTTCTTACGTCTAAACGTCTTGAACACTCTAAGCACGATCCGTCTCTCGCAGGGAGCGGCCACAGGTCAGGTAGTGCTTCCACTCGGCCGTACCAAACTATAACCCAAGACGACCGAAACACTATGGCGGTTTTCTCATCGGCGCTGCGTCTTAGTCTCGTCATCGCCATTTGGCTTTTACCCGCTCCCACAACTCCCACAAGTACCACCACCGAGGCGAGGGGCTTAGACCCGGACGCACCACGGCATCTGAACAAGGTCACCAAGGCGAGGTAGCAGGCCGAGGTAGCAAGTCGGGTTCAGACAAGAGCCCCAAAGGGCTAATTTGTAGAGCCGCAAACGAAGCTCGCCCGACTAAGCAACCGGTGAAGTCTGAAAGCTTTGTGAACGCACGCTGCAGCTACGGCGGACAGCTAGACGGGTTGTCTTTTATAGGTAAAGTGGACGGGTGGAACCGCTGACCCAAAGAGCCCTCGAGCGCCGCCTTAAACGCTACGTCTCGAAAGAAACCCACGACTTTTTGGCGGTCGGTGCGCCGGGGTTTGAAGCGGTCTTGCTCGGCGAAGTTCAGGCTCTACCTGATGTGAACAACGCCAAAATCGTCTGGGGTGGGGTCGAGTTTCGCGGGCCGTTTGCGGCGATCTATCACGCCAATTTGCAGCTCGCCAGCGCCCACCGCGTGTTGTGGCGCGTCGCCGAATTTTTAGCGCAATCGTACCCGATGCTCTACAACAAGGCGGCAAAAGTGCCGTGGGAACGGTTTACCGGGTTTGAACAGCAGGTTCGGTTTAGTGTCAGCAGCCGCAGCTCGAGGCTTCGCTATCCGCCAAAAAATGCCGAGACGGTTTTTAGTGCGGTGTAAACGGCCGTTTTACCGTTGGGACTTCACCCGGACTTGTCAGATGAGGCAACGTTAAGTGTTCATGTGCGCCTGTTTCAAGACCGCTGTACCCTGAGTTTAGACACCAGCGGCGAGCATTTGCATAGGCGCGGCTACCGCATCCATATCGGGGACGCGCCGATTCGCGAAACGCTCGCCGCCATTTTAGAAACCGTCAATTTCAGGCAGTTTGAGCTGATCGTTGACCCCATGTGTGGCAGCGGGACGTTTTTGCTCGAGACCCAAAAACGTCTTTAGGCGTAACAACCAGCTGGATCAAGTTGCTGTTCGCTTCTTCTCTACTTCAGATTGGGCATAGTGAGTGGCTAACAGGTGGTCGGTGAGACTTCGGCGTAGGGCAACGACCGCTTGGACTTCGCCCAAAACCTATCGCGGCTCTTTCCATAAGCTAGCAGCCATGAACTATATGAAGCGGCAGCCGGGTTGGGCCTGTGGCGGGCAGCCGTCTGATGAAGGGGTGGTACCACCCTCCTAACGGGGCTCGGACGCGACCTCAATACGCGTACCGGTTTCATACGAGGCAGTGGCCGCCACCGCGAGCTCGAGGGCACGCTGCCCCGCTTGGGCAGGGACCGGCGGCGGCTCTCCGGCCCTAAACGCTGCGAGAACTGCGTCCATATGAAGGTCGAAGGTTCGGTGAAAGTCGCGGTCAAAGTCGTTAAAGTAGCCAGCTTGCCAAACCTCGGCCGTCTCACTCCCGGCACGTTGAAAGCTGAAGCGGCGCACTGTGTCGTCTACCACCACACGTCCCTCGGTGCCGTTTAGCTCGAGGCGGTGAGCACCCGGATACGCATACGAAGAATCGTAAGAACCGACCAGGCTCCCGAGTGCGCCGCTCTCAAACTTCAGGGAAAGAACGAGCGTTGAAAAGCCTTTGCCGGTTTTGTCGGTCATTTCAGCCATCACCGACGCAATCGGCCCACATAACGACTCGAGCTGGTCAAAAGCGTGACACTGGGTTTCGATCAAGTTCGCGTGCGGATGGTCGCTCTCTCCTTCTCCCCCAAAACGCCAGGTGGCGAAGATAAGCTCGCCCAACTTGCCCTCGTCAACCGCTTGTTTGGCGAGGAGCAGGGGCTTGGCGTAGCGATGATTAAAGTTGATGGCGAAAAACAGGTCGCGCTGGCGGGCCGCTTCGGTAAGGGTTTTGGCCTCTGCCAGCTCGAATACGAGCGGCTTTTCAACGAAAAGCGGATAGCCGGCGCTGATAACCTGGTAGGTCACGCCGAAATGATGCTGATTAGGTAAGCAGACACAAACAAGGTCGGGACGCTGCTCGTTTAACATCGTCTCAACCGACGTATAGGGGCTCGTCCCGTAGTCGGCTGCGCGCAGAGCCGTTCGCTTCTGATCGCGGCCTACCACCGCACAAAAATTGACGTCCTGCCGGAGCGCGAGGATACGGGCGTGCTGCTGTGCCCAGTTACCGGTACCGATCAGAGCGAGCTTGAGCTTGGGAGAGGTCACTATCGACGCTATTCCGGTTGCCGTGCTGACAAGCTTAGCGGCGTCACGGCTTTCGTTATTTAGCTGCGGCGCTAACGCCGCAACCAAACTTGCATGGGAGCCGGGTCACGGTTGGCCCAGCTGTAATACGGAACAGCGATGAGCTTGGTGGCAACAGCTTGTGCAGGGGAAGCCTCAACCGCCCGGTAGAGATAGGCCGTAGCAGCTGTCTGGGCCGACGCGTCGGCCCCAAGCAAGACGACCCCGCCGAGTTCGGCAGACGGCACCGGGGTCACCTGTTCCGGTTTCGCGGGTACCACCAAGTCTCTGGGATCAACGTCCAGGTCGAGCCCTTCAGCGCAGTAAAGGATCGGCCCGCGCGCCAAAGCCACCCGTCCGGCAGCTTCAACCACATAAGGGTGCGCTTCTAAGTAACGCACCGGCATCGGCAAAGATAGCCGAACCGTATCGCCCGCTTGCCAATCACGGCTGAGGCTCGCGTAGCTGCCCGCTACCACGTCGTTTACCACCTCACCATTGACGGTAACGCTCGCGCCTTCAGCCCAGGCCGGGACGCGGAGCTTTAGGGTAAACGCCCCCGTGGTCTGAACCGTTAGCGCCACGTCGCCGTCCCACGGGTAACGAGTTGTCTGCTCAAGCGTAACCTTTTGCCCATCTAGGGTCGTCTCAAGGCTACCCGCAGCGTAAAGATGAACCCACAACGCGCCTTCTTGGGTGCTGTAAAAGTAACCCGGCAAAGACGCCAACAGACGCGCTACGTTAGGTGGACAACACGCACAACCGAACCACGCCTGACGGCGGTGTGTCCCACCATCGGCTAATGGGTTTTGATAGAAGTATTCTTGACCGTCAAGTGACAGTCCCGGCAGCACCGCGTTGTAGAGGGTCCACTCGAGCAGGTCGGCGTAACGGGCGTCACCCTTCAGGGCCAAAAGTCGCCAGTTCCACATCACGCTGGCAATGGCGGCGCAGGTCTCGGTATAGGCGCGTCCATTCGGCAGTTCGTAATCTTCGCCGAACGCTTCGCCTTCGTAGCGCGAGCCGAGGCCGCCGCTGACATACATCCGCTTCATCGTCATATTATCCCACAAACGTTCCAACACCGTCAGATAACCCGCGTCGCCGGTCTCGGCGTACACGTCGGTAATCCCGGCGGTGTAGTAGAGCGCCCGCACCGCGTGCCCGACGACTGCGTCCAGTTCCCGGACGGGAAGATGGTCTTGGGCGTACTCAGGCGACCAGTGGCCGTAGGGTTTCCCTAAAAGGCCGCGCCCACGAGCTTCGACAAAGTACTGAGCTTGCGCCAGATACCGCTTTTTACCCGTTACCCGGTACAGTTCGACCAGGCCCAACTCGACCTCTTCGTGACCGTCTACCGCCTCACGTTTGCCCTCAGACTCCGGGCCGAAGGTCTCACAGATATGGTCGGCAAAACGTGTCGCTACGTCCAGCAGAGACCTCTCCCCGGTGGCCCGGTAATGCGCGACCGCTGCCTGAAACAGGTGTCCGGCGCAGTACATCTCATGCAGGTCAAAATTTGTCCAACGTTCGTCGGCTCTTTCCAGCGCAAAGTAGGTATTGAGATACCCGTCGTCGCGTTGGGCGGCAGCGACTTCAGAGATGGCCACATCTACCATCGCTTTCAGCTCCGGATTCGGCCCCTCGGCGAGCGTCCAGGCGGCGGCCTCGAGCCACTTGTATACGTCCGAATCGTTGAAGTAAATGCCGACAAAAGGGGCGTCTAGTTTGCCCGAAACGCGCCGGAAGTTGTTGAGCCGGTCGGTCTCTTCGAGATGCCGAAACTGTGTGGGCAAGGTGACGTCGCGGTTGATCTGCCGCCGGGGTGCCCAAAAGCTGTCGGTCAAGGTGACGCTGCCCAGCGGGACAGGGCGCAGCTCTGCGTAGGGGCTCGAGCCGGTATCAACGACAGGCGCAGCGGTTTTGGGTGTCGTAGGCGTTTGAATCTGAGTCATAAGGGTCCTTTATGAATGAAGGGAACGAGAGTTTAAGTCACGTGGAAGTTCCTACAAATTTATCAGCCCTTGCTGCCAGTGAGGGCAATGCCTTCGATAAAGTACCGCTGGGCAAAGAAGAAAAGCACAATCACCGGCGCAATCACCACCGTCGAGGCGGCCATTAGCAGGTGCCACTGCGAGCTGTAGAGTCCGGTAAACTCAGCTAAGCCTAGCGCGAGGGTAAAGTGCCGCGAATCGTTGAGATAGATCAGTGGCCCTAAAAAGTCGTTCCATGAGTTGAGCGCAGCAAAGATGGCTACGGCAATGAGTGCCGGACGGCTGAGCGGCACGATGATATACCAGAGAATCTGTAAGGGGTTGGCCCCGTCAATGAGCGCCGCCTCGTCAAGTTCTTTAGGAATCGTGCGAAAAAACTGGCGGAGTAAAAAGATCGAGAAGATACCGCCGCCGAACCAGTGCGGGATAATCAGCGGCCAAAAGGTATTGATTAAGTCTAGGCGTGCCCACAGCAAAAAGGTTGGGATCAGCGTCACGGCGTAAGGCAACATCAGCGTGGTCAAGAGGACGTTAAACACAAAGTCTCGCCCCGGCCAGCGGAGCCGCGAAAAGCCGTAAGCGGCAAGTGCCGAGGTCAGTACCGTCCCGACCACTGCCGGAACTAAAATGGTCAGGGTATTAAGAAAGTAGTGAAAAAACGGAATGGTGGTGAGCGCCTCAGGGTAGTTTTGCCACTGCCAGGGGTCAGGAAGCCATTCGGGCGGAAAGGTAAAAATCTGCCCTAAGCCCATGACTGAACTCCGCACCAACCAGGCGAGTGGAAACAGCATCAGCACACTACCTAACAGACAGAGCAGGTAGACGATCAGCTTTCCTAGTGTGCGCCCGGAGCTGCTACGCTGGGACGTGCGGTGAGTAGAAGCGCGGCCGAGCGCCATCAGCTGTTCCCTTCGTAGTAGACCCAGCGGTTTGAAGTTTTAAGCACCACAAAGCTCAGTACGGCGATGATGATGAACAAAACCCAGGCGAGCGCCGAAGCGTAGCCCATGTCAGACTCTTGAAACGCTTTGCGGTAGAGATACAACACAAAAAACAACGAAGCGTTGTTCGGTCCGCCCTGCGTCATGATGTACGCCTGCGTAAAGGTCTGCATCGTGCCGATAATCGCCAGCACCAGGTTAAATAAAATCGTCGGCGTGACCATCGGTACCGTGATGTGCCACAGTTTATGGAGGTTGTTGCCCCCATCAATGGCCACGGCTTCATAAAGTTGCCGCGGGACGCCCTGAAGCCCGGCTAAAAAGATAATCATCATCGGGCCGACCGCCCAGAGGCTCATCAGGATGAGTGAGGGAATTACTGAGCCTTCACCGTAAATCCACTGTGAGCGGGGCAGGTGCAAAAAGTCGGCGGCGGCGTTTAACAAGCCGAAGTCGGGATTAAACAGCCAAAGCCAGAGGACGCTACTGGCAATAACCGGAACAATCGCCGGCAAGTAGAAGATGGTGCGGAAGACAGGCAAGCCCCTGATCTTTTGGTTGAGCAAGATCGCCAGAAAAAAAGCGAACACGATACTTAGAGGCACACTGCCCAGCGTATACACCGCCGTAACCCGTAAAGACTTCCAGAAGAGGGCGTCTTGCGAGAACATCCGCTGGAAATTTTGCACTCCGATCCAGTTGGGGCTGCCGGCGATGTTCCAGTCGGTAAAAGCGATCAGCAAACTCGCCACAATCGGGCCGAGTTGCCAGATTAAAAAACCCAGAATGGCCGGGGCGACGCAGAGGATGCCCCACAGCGCCTCGCTCCGCCGTTGCCGCGACATGCCCAAGCGTTTGGGTTTGCCGACGTCCCTTACAAATGGTTTGGTTGTGGCCACGAGCTCTCCATTCCCCAAACAGGGTTACACCTCATTTCGGTGTAACCCTGCCTGTACCCCGTTACCAAACGCCCTTAAGTAGCGGCTTCGCTTTTGCAGCAATCTCATCGGTCACGGCCTGAGCGGTAGCGTCTGGATTGTTCCAAAAAGTATCGAAGGTCGGGTCGACAACATCGCTAAAAAGCTGCGTTGAATTTTTGAGGTAGGTGTCAGGCGGGCGAACGGTGGCGTTGTTGAGCACGTAATCGCCCAAAACGGTTTTAGCTTCAGGTGGATAAACGCCCTCTTGACCCTCCAACCATTCGGCTTGTTTTTCAGGGTTCGTGTAGTACTCGAGCTGTAAAGGCATCCATAACCCTTTTTTGAAGAGGTCTACATTCTCCGGGTCGTTGTGAAACTTGTAAAACTCCCAAACCGCGTCGTGACAAGGGGCGTCGTTAAACGCGACTGTACCCGCCGAGACGAGCAGCGTTGTTGGCGTTTTGAAGTACGGCAATACACCCATCCCCCAGTTGAGGCCGGGGAGCTGACTGAAGTCGAGCACTTTCCAGTGGCCCTCAAAGGTCATAGCGACTTTGCCGGTCTGCATCAATACCTCGGCGGCGGCCGGGAGTGCTTCACCTTGTGTTGGTGTCGGAGACACGTGGTGGACATAGATGAGGTCGTGCATCTTTTGCAACGCCTCGACAGCTTCGGGTTGGTTGAGCATAAGTTCCGTGCCCGCTTCGTTGGCGAAGCTGCCGCCGTTAGAGGCGATAAACGGTAGGTACACAGCCCACCACTTGGAGAACGAAACCCCATAAGTCTCGATGTTCTGGGGGTCAAAGTCAGGGCTGGTGGCGTCAACGCCGTTACGGTCTTTGGTCAGTTTTTTGGCGGCTTCGACAAACTCGTCCCAAGTCCAGGCGTCCTGCGCGGTAGCAGGAGGATAGCCGACGCCCGCCGCGTCGAACAGGTCTTTGTTGTAATAGGTAATCATCGTTTCGGCGACCGTCCAGCTGCCGTAAGTTTTGCCGCCAAGCTCGTAGAAAGTACCTGGAAAACGGTTGCTCGCCGCCGGGTCTTGGGCAAAGTAGGGCGTGAGGTCGAGCAGCAACCCCTCTTGTGCCCACGGCAGGGCCATATCTGCACCCAAGTAACCAGCGGCGGGGGGCGTGCCACCGGCAATCATAGTGGTAAGTTTGATGCCGTAGTCAGTCGGAATATGCTGACCACGTACCGTAATACCCGGATGCGAGTCGTTAAACGACCCGATCATGTCGTCAACGGCGCGCTTTTCTTGTGGCGATCCCCAAAAGGTAAAGGTCAGGTCTTGGTCACAAGTGGCTTGAGCACCAGCAGTACCTAAACTACTTGCCAACAGCAGCGCAGCGCCAAAAATGTGAAGGGGCCTCCAGGCCGACTTCACAGCCCCGTAACGGTTGTGTGTCATAGATATCCTTTCTCCAAACGGTAGAACGCAGACTTTGGGAAAACAATTCCGCCCTTTTAGCCGCCTCCGCATCTTCGTGACCAACAGCGCCGACAACAGTCACAGAGCAAGCTGCAACTTGTAACTTCCGGCCGGAGGTGACGAAATTCAACGATATTTGTTTAGCTATTTTTTATTATGCTGCCTCTAAGCCTACGCCGCAAGATGCGAACTATGTAGAAAAGTGGTACGATTCCGACCACATGACAACTCAGGCCACCGCCCCAAAAGAAGTGCTGCCGTTCTTTTGGGCTTTACCTCTTAAGGCCAGTAATGGCGGGCTGTTCGTGTCGCGTGGGGAGGGCAAACATCCAGACCGGATAATCAGTTCTTTTGAGCTGATATTTGTCAATAACGGGATACTCGAGCTTCAAGAAGCAAGTCGCCGTTTCAAAGTACATGCGGGTGAAACACTTTTGCTCTGGCCGGGCCGTCCCCACAAAGGAGTCGCCACTTATCCGGCAAACTTGTCATTTTACTGGGTACATTTTTACCTAAATCCGCAGCGAGGGCCGCGCGTTACGGACGCACTCCAAGAGGTGCAGATACCGCAACACACTCGGGTGAGCCGTCCTGATCACCTCACCAATCTTTTTAGGCGCTTTTTGGATGACCAAGAGACGGCTACAGCGCGTTCACCCGCAGCCGATTTGCTCCTCCTGCTGATGCTCTGCGAGGTTACGGGTCCCGATACGCCGCAAGTCGCGTCAGAGAGCGCGTCAGCTGCTCTGGCCAACCGCGCCGACACCCTTATCCGTACACAGTTTCATAAACCTTTAAGTACCTCGAGACTAGCCCGGCAGCTTCACTGCAATCCCGACTATTTAGGGCGCGTTTTTCGTCAGTTTTACGGCCTCACGCTTACCGAAGCCGTTCACCAGCGCCGCCTTAAACACGCCCGCAAACTCCTTTTAGAAGACACTTTGACAACCGACGCGGTAGCCTCAGCGTGCGGGTTTAGCGACGCAGGGTATTTTAGACGGGTATTTAGACGAGCTGAGGGAATGACACCTTACGCATTTCGCAAGCTTTACAGCAAGGTGCATGTCAACACCGGCTAGGCGCGGCACCAAACCGCAGCGGGAATACACGTGTCTTTACCCTGCTTAAGTACCTCCTAGACTCTATCCGAAAACCAGAAAAGTTGTGCCAGACTTACTTTTCTCTTACTAACACGCTTTTCTTAGCCTTCGTTTACTGAACCTGTTTTGGTAGGAATAACAAAGGTTTTCGGATAGGTTTTTAAGTATCTCCAAGCTGAAACTAGAGACCATCTGACCGAGCTGGGCAAGTAAGATAAAACGCTCTCAGTCTGAAAAATCATTTTTGAGATAGGTTCTGCAAACGAACGGCTAAGAGAGGACAGAAAAGACCACATGGAGGTCTTTGAGCGAGGCGTATAAGCGCCTGGAAAGGAGAAACAAGGACACACCGGAAAGCTTTAATGGACTGAGTTGCGGGGTGTGAAGGAGTAGATTATGAAGGAATAAACCTTTGGCCTGCCGCACAGGTTCTTTAGCTCTGATGTTCTTGGTTTTGTGAAAGCGAGCGTTATTACGTTGTGTTCTCGCTGCGCTCGGACCAAGTACGACGACCGTTAAGCTGTAGGGGTCGGCTCGTTGTGCCATCGTGCCGAGAAACGCCTTACATTTGTCAGCGTCGCAACTGCTTTGTAAGTCACGTAGCAAAGCTTGTCTGCGGCAAGGTCTAAAGCCCCGATGAGATTAAGGCGACCTGCTCAGAGCTGGTCGCATCAGCGAACCAAGCCTCGGCGTGGAGGAATCTCAAACCGGCTACCCGAGTCTGTAGGTGTCCAGGTCTTGATGGGTTCGAGCGCCGGACTATATTCATATTCACTGGAGGTTGCACTTTATGCCCATCCCTCACGATTACCCCGAACGCGTCTACGCCGGTGTTTTAGGCAAACTTATCGGCGTCTACTTGGGCCGTCCCTTTGAAGGCTGGAGTTATGAACGTATCGAGGCTGAATTAGGCGAGGTAACCTCTTACGTTCATGAACGCTTCGGCGTGCCGCTGGTCGTCACCGATGATGACATCTCAGGCACCTTTACCTTTTTACGCGCGCTGCCGGACCACGGCTATGATCGCAACCTGAGCGCCGCACAAATCGGTCACACCTGGCTCAACTACATCATTGAAGGGAAAACAATTTTGTGGTGGGGTGGGATGGGCAACTCAACCGAACAAACTGCGTTTGTGCGCCTTACCCAGGGCGTCGAAGCCCCACAGAGTGGGAGTATGCGCCTCAACAGCCAGCTGGTCGCCGAGCAGATCGGAGCACAGATTTTTATCGACGGCTGGGCGATGGTCGCGCCGGGTGAACCCGAACTGGCAGCCTCGCTTGCCCAAAAAGCTGCGAGTGTAAGCCATGACGGTGCGGCTGTCCACGCTGCGATGCTGCTGGCTGCTATGGAGGCTCAGGCTTTTATCGAGCCTGACTTGGGGACACTGCTTGAGGTCGGCTTGTCCGTTATTCCAAGAGACTCTATTATCAGCCGACTTGTCAGCGACGTGCGTGAATGGCGAGCGGTGGATCAGAACTGGCGCGTCACCAGGGAACGTATCGCAGCGCATTACGGCTACGACAAGTACGGCGGCAACTGTCATATCGTCCCGAACCACGCCGTCGTTATCCTTAGTCTCCTTTACAGCGACGACAACTTCGACCGCGCTCTGATGATCGCCAACACCTGCGGTTGGGATACGGACTGCAATTCGGGTAATGTGGGCTGCTTGCTGGGGATTAAAAACGGGTTGAGTGGACTTGACACCGGGCAGGACTGGCGCACCCCGGTCGCCGACCGGCTCTTTCTTCCGAGTGCCGACGGGGGACGCGCCATCACCGACGCGGTAACGGAAACGTACCACGTGATCAATACGGGGCGTGCGCTCTCCGGCGAGTCGCCCCTGGCTCCAAAAAACGGTGCCCGCTTTCACTTCGAGCTGCCTGGTTCGGTGCAGGGGTTCCGGGTTGACGAAACTTCGGGCAACACGGCGGTCAGGCTCGAGAACATCTCTGGCCATAGCCAACAGGGAAATCGCAGTTTGGCGATCCATTTCAGCAACGTTAGTCCAGAGAACCCCGCCCGTATTGCAACCGCCACCTTTATTCCGCCCGACGCCATCTCAATGCCCGGTTATGGATTCGTCGCTTCGCCCACGCTGTATCCGGGTCAGACGCTGAAGGGTCGGCTCGAGGCGAGCGAAGAGAACACAGGGGCTGTCCGCTGTCGGCCTTACATCGGCATCTATAACGGGGACGACCTTATCGAAAGGCGTTACGGTGACCTTCTTACGTTCTTACCTGGAGAGGCTCACACTTTCTCTTGGCAATTGGGCGACACGGAGGGTGCGCCGATAGCTGAGGTCGGGCTTGAAATCAGCGAAGCGGCAGAGGGTCAGGGCGTCCTCTATCTCGATTACCTCAGTTGGGACGGAACGCCTGAAACCGTATGGCGTCGCCCGCCGGGAAAAGGGCACATGTGGTCGCGTGCCTGGGTCAGCACGATGGATCATGTGGGTGCGCATTGGCCTGCTGCGTTCCACCTTTCAAAATCAAGAGGAACGGGCATGTTTATTCAGGGTACCCGCGAATGGACCGATTATGAGGTCAGTGCAACCCTAACGCCTCAAGTAGCAGAATCGTTCGGGCTCGCAGTCAGGGTTCAGGGTCTTGGGCGTTATTACGCGCTCCTAGTAGGCCAAGACCGTACCGTGCGGCTCGTTAAAGTTCAAGACGGAACGACCGTTTTGCAGAGATCGCCTTTCGAATGGCAGTTTGGTTCATCCTACAAGTTTGCTCTCAGAGTTGAAGGTGCAACGTTAAAGGCCAGGCTCGACGATACGTTCTTGTTTGAAGTTTCGGATGAAGGGACGTTCTTGACTGGCGGAGGAATCGCTCTGCTATGTGGAGCAGGACTTGTGAGTTGTCCGGAAATTGCAATAGGGCCAGCCTAAATATCAACTAGCCGACCGAGAAATAGCTGACCAAGCCACATGTTCAGCTGTTAGATGTTCAGCCAGCAGGTGTATGACGTGGGACCTAGAGCTTACGCATATAGACTATTTGCACAAGTTCGACCACCTCATCACTGTTCTTAAGATTGGTTGCTTTTCGTTTTCTCTCCGAGCGCGTTTCCTGCCTTGAGAACAGCTTTGTTTTAAGATGGGTGAGCGAATCGGAAGCTAAAAAACACCGTTGTGCATGAAGTTACGCCATATGCGTAAGCCCTGACGTGGGACCGGCTAAACGGCAACAGTCCTCGAGCATCTTGATACGGTAACATCGTTTGTCGCGCGGAGCCAAGGTCAGTCTCAAACTGCCAGGGTCGAAAGGGTTGAGATGCGTAGGTATACGCCTAAGTGGACAGCGTGAGTCCGGCTTATTTTTTGGGGCTCGACGCCGGAAATTCAAAAACCGTCGCCTTGGTGTCCGACGCCGGGGGCTGTATTCGCGGCTGGGGGCGTGGGGGCAGCGGGGATATTTATGTGTCGGAAGAGGGTGCGCTTAGGTCGGTCAAACACGCCGCCGAAACCGCCCTCGAGCTGGCCGGGTTAGCACCGAGTGACCTCGAGGCGAGCTGTTTTAGTCTGGTCGGCGCGGATTGGCCCGAAGACTTCGTATTCTGGCAGCAAAAAGTTGCCGACTTTGGTTTCGGCGTAAAGGTGAAGGTCGTCAATGATGCGCTCGGAGCACTGCGTGCAGGCACGCCTGAAGACGGGGTGGCAGTCGTTTGTGGTACCGGCGCTGCCATCGGCGCACGGCGGGGCGCACACGTCTGGCACAGTTCATTTTGGCAGGAACCGGTGGGCGGCGCTGAGCTGAGTGAACAGACGTTGCGGGCTGTGTTCCGCGCCGACCTGGGCCTCGGCCCTGCCACCACGTTGACAGAGAGTATCCTCACCTACTTCAGCTGTTCGAGCGCCGAAGCGGTCCTGCACCAGCTGACCGCGCGGCAGGCTGAACCCGTACGCCGACGGGCAAGTTTGTCTCGGCTCCTGTTAGACGCGGCAGCCGCGGGCGACGGGGTGGCACTCGAGCTAGTTCGGCGGGCCGCTGTGACGCTCGGCGAGTACGCGTGTGTCGCAGCCCGAAAGGTGGGTTTAGGCGACGCGCCGTTTCCGCTGGTCTTGGCGGGCGGCGTGCTGCGCCATCCCGGTGCGACCTTAAAGGACGCGGTAAGCGCCTATGTCCGGCAGGCGTTGCCACCAGCCGACCCTAAGCTCTCCCCTTTTGAGCCGGTGGTCGGGGCACTCTTATTGGCGCTCGAGACGACCGTCCCTACTATCTCGGACTACACACCGCTCACCGAGACGTTGCCCCCACTCGACTTGTTTACCACCTAGCTTGCACCTTATAGTCACCTGCTGCGCGCTTATCTAAAAGCCCAGTGACCCCGGCAGCAGTAGAGTATCAGACGAGGAGAACAGATGGCACGGATTAAAATCGCCTATATCGGCGGGGGCAGCACGCGGGCTCCTGGCACACTGGCGTCATTTATCGAGCAGGGGGAGAACTTCGCGGGCTCGGAAATCGTGCTGATTGACCTGAACCGAGAAAGGCTCGAGCTGGTCCAAAAGTTGGCCGACAAGATGGCCCGCGCCAAAGGTGCCCAGCTCAAAGTCAGCGTCGCGCCGAACCAGCGCGACGGCTTGAGGGACGCCCAGGCAGTGTTGTCGAGCTACCGTCCGGGCGGTTTTGAAGCGCGTTATCTGGACGAAAGTATTCCCCTCAAACACGGGGTGATCGGTCAAGAGACGCAGGGACCCGGCGGCTTTTTTATGGCGCTGCGTTCGGTCGAAGCTGTTAAAAGCATCGTTAAAGACATGGAAGACGTTTGCCCGAGAGCGCGGCTTTTTAACTACACCAATCCCGTCAATATCATCGCCGAGGCCGTTACCCACCACTCAGCTATCCCCACCGTGTCGCTCTGCGAAGGCCCGATTATCTTTCCGCGTGAAATTGCAGCGTTGGCTGACCTCGAGCCGGACAAAGTTGACGCCGTGATGATCGGCCTCAATCACGCCTCGTGGTCGGTCAGGCATACCTACGGCGACGGCGAGGACTTCGTGGCGCTGGTCACCGAGGCGTACGAGCGTAAAAAAGACACCGACATGGACGTAAGGGGGAAACGGCTACTCGAGCTGACCGCCAAAATGGGCAGCGTACCCGCTCAGTACTATCTCTACTACTACTACCGTGACGCCATCTTAAAAGAGCTGACTCAAAAATCTACCACCCGTGCGCAGGACATCATGGCGTCGGTCCCCGACTACTGGCGGCACTACCGCGAGCAAGCCGAGCTTGACAACCCGCAGCTCGACCCCGAACGTTCGCGCGGCGGCATTAATGAGCTCGAGCTTGCCATTGACGTGATGGACGCGGTTTACAACCACCGCCAAGAGGTGTGGCCGGTCAACGTCCCTAACCGTGGGGCGTTGGCAGATTTTCCCGACGATATGGTTGTCGAAGTACCGGGGCTGGTGGACGGTAACGGCGTTACTCCAATCGCCTTCGGCCAGCTGCCGAAACAAGTGGTGGGCCTGACCAAGATGCTGGGAGAATACCAGGCGCTCACCGCCGAAGCAGCGTGGTGCGGGACGAGGCGCGACGCTGTACGCGCCCTCACCGCCAACCCGCTGGTTCTCTCGCTACCCAAAGCTGAAGCCCTCTACGATGAGATGTCGGCCGCACTGAAAGACTACTTACCTGAACGGTTACTGAGGTAGGGGTCTCTTTCATGCTTTCAAAAAGCCTTTATACCGGATTGGGCAGAACCGAGTTGGGCAGACGTGCTTTTATCACACACAGCTACTACCCGTAAAAATCTTCGCAGCTTACTAAAGACGAGCAAACACTCCGTGAGCCTGTTTGTCTGTCACTAGACGAAAGCTAACGAGCAAAATCTACGATGGGAGAAGCGCCTATGGTAAAAGAAATTGGATCAAAAGAAACCGGGTCGAAAGAAGCCGACCCCCGTCATACCAACGTTCAGCTGTTGGTCGAAAAAGATTACGACGCGCTCAGTAAAGTGGGAGCCGATTTTGTCGCTGGGGTGTTCAAAGAAAAGCCCGACGCCGCCGTGGTCGTAGCGACGGGTAATACCCCGGTGGGCCTCTACCGCGAGCTGGCTGCAGCGTACGCGTCCGGCGCATTTGATTCGCAAAAGCTTAAAGTATTTCAACTCGACGCCTACTTAGGGCTCACCCCCGACGATCCACGTTCACTCAACGGCTGGACTAGGCGTGCCTTCCTTACCCCTTTAGAGATAAACACTCACCAACTGGTTGGGCTGCCGGGTGACAGTCCCGACCCCGAGGCCACCTGCCGCGCCTACGACGAAGCCGTCGAGCAAGCGGGAGGGTTTGACCTGGCTATTTTAGGACTCGGACCCAACGGTCATCTCGGCTTTAACGAGCCCCCCTCGAGTGCCACCGAGGTTACCCGCGTCGTTGCGCTAACCGAGGAGAGTATCGTCAGCAACGCGCACTATTGGGGCGGACGGGATCAGGTGCCGCGGCAGGCGCTTACGGCAGGGATGCGCGTGTTACTCGAGGCTAAAAAGATACTTTTACTCGTGTCAGGCGCACACAAGCGTGACATCTTACAAAAAACCTTGGCGGGTCCCATCACGCCTGAGGTTCCGGCGTCTTACTTGCGAACCTCGAGCGACGTAACCGTGTTGGTTGACAAGGCCGCGCAAGGACCTTCTTCATACTTTAGCGACGATCAGGGGTGACACTGTAACTTTACAAAAAGACAAGTTGAGCGACCGGTGGTAATCTTTTCGCAATCTGCAGAGGTGCAAACACAGTTGGGTTTGGGGGTGATCGCGCGAAGTCGCCACATTGAGCGTCAGAAGCCGTCTCAGAAAGTCATGTTTGAGATTCCAATCATGTTACTTCTATCTGCAAAAGGAGATTATTATGTCAGCGCATGTCAGGCTTAGCAAGTGGCTCATCGTTATCACCGCTCTGTTTTTTTGTTCAACTCTAGCTCTCGCACAAGACGTGAAGACTGGCGGTACCGTCCGGGCTGCCGTTGCAAATGGGTCCTATACCAATAACTCAAATCCTTTTGGTGCCGCCGGTCAAAATTTACCGAGTACCGGACTTGTCTACGAACCGCTGTTTTTCAGCAACATGGTCACGGGTGAGCTGACGCCGCTGCTAGGAACATCATACAAATGGAGCAAAGACAACCTCACGCTGAGCGTTAAGACCCGTAAAGGCGTACAGTGGAGTGACGGGGAGCCGTTTTCCGCCCAAGATGTCGCGTTTACCTTTAACTATCTGAAAGAGCATCCCGAACTCGACACGAGCGGCGTCTGGGCGCTCGGGGTCAAGAGCGTAACGGCTCCTGATGACACGACGGTCGTGTTTACCTTCGGTAAACCCAATACCCCACTTCTTAGCGACCTCGTAGGACGCACCATCGTTCCAGAACATATCTGGGCAAATATTGCCGACCCGGTACAAGAGACGAACCAAAACCCCGTCGGCACCGGGCCGTTTATGCTCAGCTCGTTTGCGCCGCAGCTGATTAAAACAGTTAAAAACCCGAACTACTGGCTGAAAGGGCAACCTTACGTGGACGGCGTGACGTTTCAGGTGACCACCAGCAATCAGGCTTCCCTGCTGCTACTGCTACGAAACCAAGCTGATTATTCTTACGACCAAATCCCTAATGTCAAACAGACTTATGATGCCCGCGACCCGAAAACGTATGTGTCGTGGTGGCCGGTCAACAACGAAAACATCTTGTACCTGAATACCCTAAAAGCGCCCTTTGAAGATATGGCGTTTCGGAACGCGGTAGCGAGGGCCATCAACAAAGACGACGCTGCCGCGAAAGCCTACGCCGGGACGACGGTCACTGCTGCAAACCCGACTGCTATCATTCCCGCACAGCAGGGTGAATGGCTCGACCCAGCGTTGCAAGAACCGGCCTACAGCTTCGACCCTGAGGCGGCGCGTAAGCTGTTGACTGATGCGGGCTACAGCTACGACGGTGACACCCTGCTCGGTAAAGATGGTCAGCCGCTGCCGACCTTCGATATCCTCGTCGGCGCAGGCTGGACGGACTTTATCACCATGGCGCAGGTGATCTCGCAAGACCTGGGGGCTATCGGCATCAGCTCGTCTATTCAGCAAGAAAACTGGGGGTCGTACTCGCTTGGATTACAAAGTGGTACCTACGACATGGCGATCTCGTGGGGCTGGCGTAACGGCCCGACGCCCTATTACCTCTATAACGGTTCTTTGTCACCTGAGTTTTCAGCGCCTAAGATCGGTGAGACTGCCGACTCGAACTTCTCCCGGCTGACGGACCCGGCAGTGACGAAGGCGCTCCAAACATATCAGCAGAGCAGTGACCTGAACGTGCAAAAAGAAGCGATCAATGAGATTGCTAAGTTCGTTGCCGACGATGTACCTTATGTCCCGCTCACCAACCGTGTCAACTTTGCGAACTTTAACCTGTCAACCTTTACCGGCTGGCCCTCAGCGCAAAACCCCTACACCGACGGGGGTGCCGGAGACTCAACATCTGGTCTCATAATGTTCCGTGAGGTTCACCTAAAGTAACAAGGGTAAGCGTCGGTACAACGCTCGGTGAGTTGGCCAAGACCCTTGCCGAGCGTTCAACTTTACTACTGTCAGCAAGCTGATCTACCACCAAGTACCAGGGCAAACGCACTACCCACATTTTCTTAAGTCCGACCTCCAAAAATGCTTCAGAATCTGTCCCTTTTACGGTTTTTATTAGAATGCGATTCTTGAAATACCAGCGTAGTGAGTTTGTAGCTTACGAACGTAGCCCTGATGTGTTTGCTCTACACCAAATAACCGGGCCGCAACTGGGCCGCCTCGCAGCTCATCATAGGCGCTACTTAAGTTTTTCTCGCAAAAAAGCGAGGTTGTGCACCAACACCTCGAGCACCGGGCGCTCAGCACTAAAGTTTTCAACCACCAGCCAACCTTCGTAACCGACCGCGCTGAGCGCGTCCAAAAAAGCCTGGATATCAACCACGCCGTCGGCCAGCGGCGACCAGCGAGCCTGCCACACACCGCCCCCGTCAGGTCGCCTGTAGGCCGCGTTTTTAAGATGAACGTGGGCGAGATAAGGACCTAACAGCTCGAGCCCCAGCTCATAAGCTTCAAATCCCTCATGTACCATGTTGCCGGGGTCATAGATAACCCCGATCAAATCGGGATCAAAGCGTGATACCAGCCGGTAGGTCAACCCGGCGCTGGGACAAATCGTAGCGTGATAGGTCTCGACGAGAGCTTTGACACCGTAACCTTGAGCCAACGTTGTCACTTCGTTCAAAAACGCTTCGGCGAGGCCGAAGCTCTCGGCGTAGCTGTCCCGCAGCTTACCGACGCCGACCGAGGGGATACCCGCCAGCTTAGCAAAGTTCATGGCGGTCTCGGCAGCGGCAAGGTCGCCGACAGGCACGTAGCTGCCGAGATTAGGAGTGGCCAGATGATGGCGAGCTGCTAACGCTTTTGCCCGCCGAGCATCTTCTGCCGTGGGCGTCAAGGTGCAGCGGTTGTTGCCCCAAAAAGACGGAGGGTCGTTTCGCTTTTCGCTGGGAGTGGTCATACGCCACTCGACGCCAGCATAGCCGCTCTCTTGAAGGGCTTTCGCGGCCTCTTCCGGGGTCAGCTCAGGCAGCATAACGGTAAAAACGCCTAGCTTAAGCGTCATACTTTGCGTCTCACTGTGCCGTCTCACTGTGCTGCGCAGTCCTGCTAAGGCTAATGGTCGAAGGCAACCGGGCCACACCTTGGTCAATGAGTCAACCCCAGTTAAGTGGTCTAAACACCGCACAGTCAACCGCACAATCACAAATGATAGGCTCTTTTCACTAACCCGTAAACAAGTTCATGGGCCATTTCAGCAGCCTCCTCCTCACTGATAAGCCCTTTGACGGTCTCTCCGGCCAACCAGTTACAACAGACCCGCCGCCACACGTCGTGACGCACCGGGATAGACGCGAACGCCCGAGTATCGTCGTTGAAACCCGCCAAATTGTAGATACCGGCTGTTTCGACTACGGCGTCGAAGTAGCGTTCCATCCCCTTGACCGAATCAAAAAACCACCAGGGTGGCCCTAAACGCAGCGCTGGATAGTGTCCGGCAAGCGGCGCGAGTTCGCGGCCGTAACTGCTTTCGCCCAGCGTAAAGAGGATAAGACGGTAGTTAGGGTTGTCGCCGTAGGCGTTGAGGAGCGCCTTTAAGGGACGCGTCCACTCTGTCCGCACCGGCATATCGGCACCTTTATCGGCCCCAAAACGGCCAAACAAACGTTCGTTATGGTTGCGCAAACTACCGACGTGGAGCTGCATCACGAGCCCGTCGTCGCAGCTCATCCGCGCAAATTCCATGAGCATGTGCGCCGTAAAACGGGCGGCGTCATCATCGGTCGCGTGTCCTGCCAGCGCACGTTCAAACAGCCCTGCCGCTTCGCCCCCGGAGAGCCTTTCGGTGTGAGGGGTCAGCACGCCGTGGTCGGTCGCTACCGCGCCGTGCGCCTTAAACGCTTCGCGCCGCGCCTCGAGCGCCCCGATAAAGCCCTTGTAACTCGTTAGCTCGCCGCCGGTCAGTTCGCCCAAGGTGGCAATATCATCGTTCCAACCTTCAGCAGTTAAATTGAGGAGCGCGTCCGGGCGAAACGTCGGGCGAATAGCCGTCCAGCCTTCGTCACGGAGCGAACGGTGGGCATTTAATGAATCCGTAGCGGCGTCGGTGGTGCATAAGACTTCGATATTAAACCGCTTGAACAGCGCCCTCGGCGTAAAGTCGGGTTGGGCCAGCTTTTCTGAGAGGGCGTCGTAAACGCTGTCGGCGGTGTCGGCGTTAAGGGGCGTGTCAATCCCAAAAACCTCGAGCAACTCACCCTTAAGCCACAACCCGGTAGGCGTGCCGCGAAAGAGGTAAAAGTGTTCGGCGAAGCGTCGCCACACTGCGCGGTGATCCGTCTCGACCGGACTGCCGTCTAAGGTGGGCACACCGAGTTGCTCGAGCGGTACCCCCTGACTATAGAGCAGCCGTAAGACGTAGTGATCCGGGATGATCAACAGCTCGGCGGGCGAGCCGAAGTGGGCGTCCGGGTCGGCGAGCAGGTCGGGCGGCACGTGTCCGTGAGGGCAGACGAGCGGGAGCGAATTAATCTCATTGTAGAGGTCTCGAGCGAGCTTGCGCTGCACCGGCTCCGGTGAAAAACAGCGGTCGGGCGACCGGGTAACTTTGGCGGTGGTCATAACGTCTCCTGTTCCAGACAAGTGACCTGCGCCACTACACACCCTTCCAGGGCCAGTAGACACAGCGCGTGACCTCGGGGAAAAGTACGAAGTCGGCACGCCCTTTAAGCACAAAGGTCGTGACGTCTGCACCTGCCAGATACTGGCAGGCAACCGCAAGTGTCTTACCGGTGACGCACACGTCATCAACCAGCAAAACCCGTTTGCCGCGCAGGTCGGGCAGACCGGGTAGATATAGCAGTTCAGGCGCGGGGCGTTGGGGGCTGTTGTCCTCGGCCCGGTAGTTTAGCTGCAGGGTATAAAGCGGCGTTTGAAGCTTGTAGGCAAGTAGAGCAGCGGGTACACTGCCGCCCGTCGCCACGCCGATGACGACATCGGTCGGCGGCAGCCTGAGCTTATCAAGCCGCGCACAGACGTCGCTAAACTCGAGCTTCACCTTCTCCGACTTAACCCCGGTTACGCCCCCCTTCACGAGCTGCCCTCCAAGCGGTAGAGCATTTCACCGGCGTTTTCGACCAGCAGCACGCCTTCATCTTCGCGGTTGGCCCAACGCTGCGGGTCTAGCTTACTGGGATCGCGGTAACCCAAGTTGATACGCCGACAGACTGCTTCGGGAATACCCGTCGCCAGCGTGACGGCGATACGGGGTTTTTCGACACCATTTTCAAACGTGCCTGCACCTTTAACATGTGTCGAGTGCGCCAGCACCGTCCACGAGATATTTTTGAACGTTTCCCACTGTCCCAAAAAGTAGTCGCGCACGTGGTAGCCGATCTTTTCGATGTCTGCGCCGTGCGTGACGCTCACCGCTTTTAAGTGGGGCGCGTAGATGATGACCTCGCCGCCGTCTTCGATCACAGGTTCAGTTTTGTACATGGCCTTAGCAGCGGTCCAAAGGTCGTCGTATTTCGTGGAGGGCATAGACAAGACGCGCTTAAAGGGGCGCGGTTTATAGCTGATATTGAGCCTCGCCGACACGTCCGCCGCCCGCTCCCAGGCCGTGACATAATCGCCGATAAAGAGCCCGTGCAGGTCGCTCTTCTGCATCACCAGTTTAAGGCAGGTAACAGGCATCTTCTCGGTGACAAACTTTGCGCCCTCGTGCAGCACCCGCCGCACCGCCGTATCTTTGACGCCGATAGTGTCGTAACTCGTGGCGAGTGCGCCGAGCCAGTGGGTGCTGTCAATGATTTCACGTCCGGCGATACCGGGAAAAAGGTATTTTGCGCCGCCGGAAAAGCCCGCGACCTCATGAGGAAAAACCGGGCCGAGGATCAAGAGTTCGTCGTAGTCGTAAATCATGCGGTTGAGGGCGATGGGGGTTTCTCGGCTGACTAAACCGCCCGTCAGTTCACTCATTTGGGCGCTCGAGAGTGTACCCACACGTTTGAAGTTCGCCGGGTTGTCCCAGCGGTGGTTGTAAACCTCGCTCTTGGGGTAGTGCGCCGTGCGCTCCGCCGGGGTCACCCCGACGAGTTTGGCGATGGCTGTTTCAGACATCGGCTGATGTGTGCCGAGCGCGATGAGATAGTCGAGCCGCGCCACGCGTACGCCCAAAACCTCGTAAAGTAAGCGAAACATCGAGGCGATAGGCGCAGTGCGCGTGCCGTCCGGGATGATAACGAGAAGGCGCTTGCCCGTTAACTCGAGAGACTCGGAGGCTTGCTCGAGCAACTCCCTGACCTGAGCTTCGGTCATGGTTTCGTGGTCACTGCTGTAACCGGCTAAAAGTGCCACCTAAACCCCACCAAAGGCGGAAAAGCCGCCGTCAACCGGGACGACCACGCCGGTCACGAATTTAGAGGCGTCCGACGCCAACCACGTCACTGTACCGACCAATTCTTCAGGTTCACCAAACCGGCCCAACGGCGTGTGGCCGATAATCTGCTGGCCCCTAGCCGTCGGTGACCCGTCGGGGTTAAGGAGCAGGTCGCGGTTCTGCTCGCCGACGAAAAAGCCGGGGGCAATGGCGTTGACGCGTAGCCCCGGCCCGTAGGTTTGCGCCAGCTCGACCGCCAACCAGCGCGTAAAGTTGTCGAGCGCCGCCTTCGCTGCGCCGTAGCCGACGACCCGGGTCAGCGGACGCTGCGCCGCCATTGACGAGATGTTGATAATTGAACCCGTCCCCGCCTCGACCATCGTTTCACCAAAGACCTGCGAAGGGAGGATGCTGCCCAGCAAGTTGAGGTTGATCACGCCCCCCAGCGCCGCCATCTCAACATCGAAAAAGCTCAAGTCACCGACGACCGTCGCGTCGGGGCGGTTGCCGCCTGCGGCGTTGACTAAGATGTCCAGGCGACCCCATCTTTTAAGCACCTGGGCTCGAGCCGCCTCTAACTGTGCCCGGTCCAGCACGTCCGCGGTGAGCGCCAGGGCGTCGCCGCCCGCCGCACGCACCTCTTCAACGACCTCAGCGGCTTTCGCCGTACGCCGTCCCAAGACCCCGACCTTGGCCCCCGCCGCGGCCAGACCGCGCACCAACGCGCCGCCCAAAACGCCCGTGCCGCCGGTGACGACTGCAACTTTGTCAGTGAGGTCGAAGCTCACGCGCCCTCGTCGGCCAACGTTTGCGCCTTTAAGCAGAGTTCGGCAGCCTTAAATGCGTGCGCCTGCGTCATGGCATTCTCGGTGCGGTTCAGGCAGTCCAAGACGAGTTGCCCGAAAAAGGGATACCCGACTTTGCCCGCGACTTCCAGGTGCTGCTCCCCCTTGCCATCAACCAAATAAAGCTGATCACCGCCGCCGCTACGCGCAAGCTCCGTGTATTTGCGCAGCTCGAGGTACCCGTCCGTCCCGAGGATAAAGGTGCGCCCGTCGCCCCAGGTAGACAGGCCGTCCGGGGTAAACCAGTCCACCCGGAAGTAGCCCGAAGCGCCGGTGTCTGCGACTAGATTCGTCTCGCCGAAATCTTCCAGTTCAGGGGTGTCCGGGTGGTTGAAATTGGCGACTCGGGCACTCGCTACCTTAGCGTCCGTCGCCCCGGCGTAGGTGAGAAACTGCTCGATCTGGTGGCTGCCGATGTCGGCCAAAATGCCACCGTATTTTTCCTTTTCAAAAAACCAGGCGGGTCTTTTAGCGGCGTTCAGGCGGTGCGGCCCTAAACCTAAGACCTGAATCACCCGTCCGATGGCACCCTCCTGAATTAAATCACCGGCAAACACCGCACACTCAGCGTGCAGCCTCTCGCTGTAGTAGACGAGATATTTCTGACCCGTTTCGCTCACGGCGCGGCGGGCGTCGTCTAACTGCTTAACGGTCGTAAAAGGTCCCTTGTCCGTAAAATAATCTTTTTCCGCTGCCATCACCCGCAGACCCAGCGGCCCACGCGCGTTGGGGACGGCGGCGGCGGCGACCAGGCGCACCTCGGGATCACTTAGAATTTCGTCTAGAGAGCGTGCGACGCGCACCTCGGGGTAACGCTCCTGAAAGGCTTCGACCTTGGCGGGGTCGAGGTCGTATACCCAGCGGAGCGTTGCGCCCGCTTCGAGCAAGCCGCCACACATCCCGTAAATATGACCGTGGTCTAAGTGTGCGGCGGCGAACACGAAATCGCCGGGCGCGACCACAGGGGCCGGTTTCCCCTGCGGCGCGTAGGTCATGCCGTCGCTCATGCGACGCCTTCTTTCTTGGTAGCTGCTTTCCGCTCTTCTAAAAAGTTCGCATAAGCGGCGCGGTCTAAGGGCAGGGTGACGGCACGCTCGAGCCAGCTCGAGAGCAGCATCGCGTTGGCAAGCTCCAAAGACATGCGCCCCTCCACGCCGTCGCACATAAGAGGCGTCCCCGTTTGGATAGCGTCACTCAAGTTGCGGTAAACCGCAAGGTGATCGCCGCTGCCTTCACCTAGCTCGAGGAGGGTCGTCTCTACCTCAGGCTCATCAAAAGGATTTGCGTCCTCGTCTAAAAAATCTTCTAAAGCTTGGGGAAACCGCTCGAAACTCACCTTGCCGCTGCCGAGTTGCACCACCCCTTTCGTCCCGACAAGCTCGAGGCGTTCGGGTCGGCCCGCTTCGGCGGTGCTGATGTGCAGAGAACCAAGGCTACTACTGGGCCACTCGAGCATCGCCTGAATCGTATCTTCCGTTTCGATATCGTGCAGCGTGGTACGCGCCCAAGCGGTCACTTTACTGGGCGACCCGAGGAAATGGCAGAGCAGGTCTAGGTTATGAGGCGCTTGGTTCATCGAGACGCCGCCCCCTTCACCCGCCCAGGTCCCGCGCCAGAGCGCCTTTTGGTAGTAGTTGCGGCGGCGCGGCCAGGCCATCGTCATGTCAATGTGCTGAACCTTACCGAGCCGACCCTCACGGATAAGCGCGTACACGGCCCGCACCTCGGGGCGGTGACGGTGCTGGAAGTTTACGGCGAGCAGGCGACCGGCGTCTTTTGCCGCCGCGATCATCGTGTCGGCTTCGCCCACGTGAACGGCCATCGGTTTCTCTACCAACACGTGGCAGCCAGCCTCGAGGCAGCTCACGGTCATCTCGGCGTGAAAAGGATGAGGCGTCATCACGACCGCTACGTCAGGCTGAGTCTGCTCGAGCATGGCGTAGTAGTCCTCGAAAAAAGGGCAGCCCAGTTCGGCGGCGCGTTCACGGCCTTTGTGAACGTCGCGGTCGCAGACGCCGACCAGGTTGACCAGGTCGGACTCGAGCGCCAGACGGTGCATCGCCAGCACATTCGCCCCGACACCGATGATGACGTACCGCAAGGGTCGGGTCACGCCGTTACCTCTTCTCTCAGCAGCTTGCGGACGAACGCCAGGTTGTGCCGCAGCGCCTCGCGGCTGGGGTGCGCCGCGCTGAAATCCTCGATGACCAGCCAGCCGTCATAGCCGACCGCCTGCAACGCCCCGAGCAGCCGCGGAAAGTCAACCACGCCGTCCTCTAGGGGTGCCCAGCGGGGCGTCCACACGCCGCCGCCTGCAGGTTGCGCGTAGGCCGCGTTTTTGAGGTGGACGTGAGCGAGGTAGGGACCGAGCAGCTCGAGGCCCAGCCGGTAATCCTCGAACCCCTCATAAACCATATTGCCCGCGTCGTGAATTACGCCGATCACCTCGGGGTCGAAAGGCGACACGAGCCGGTGGGCGAGCGCGGCGCTGGGGCAGATCGTGCCGTGGTGAATCTCGACCAGCGCCTTGACACCGTACCGCCGCGCCAGCGGTTCGACCGCCGCCAAAAAAGCTCTAGCGTCGGCAAACAGCTCGTGATAGTTGGAACCCGTTTCAAACCGGCCCACGCCCACCCGGATTTGGGGCGCACCCGCTGTTTGGGCAAAGTGCAGCGCGTTCTCCGTCGCCTCCAGGTCGCCCACATCAAGGTAGGTTCCCAAACCGGGAACGGCAAGCCCTACCGCCTCAGCGAGGGCGCGCGCCCGCTCCGCTTCGGCTTGGGTAGGAGAAAGCGTGCAGCGGTTGTTACCCCAAAAAGAGGGCAGCTCACGTCGTTTTTCCTCCGGGACTGAAGTCACGCGCCACTCGACGCCGTCGTAACCGGCGGCGGCGAGGTCGTGCGCCGCTTGTTCGGGGGTGAGGTCCGGCAACATGACCGTAAACACGCCGACTTTCACGGTAAGACCCCCCTGTCAAAACCTTTCATAACGAAACCTTCATAGCAAAACCTTCACGTAAAACCTCCGCTTACAGGCCACTTCTAAAGTTGGCAACTCGGACGGGCTACTGATACCGGTCACCTTAGAGGCGAGGGGCGCGCTCGAGATTGGAACAAGGGATTGCAATCCCTTGTTGGTAAAAAAGCATGTCTGCGACCTCGGTACGGATTATCACTGAAAACACCCCCTCGCGCCCGGCCCTCCAAGCTCTCACCCTCGCTAGACCCTAGTCCTTGACCGCGCCCGCCGTCAAACCTGAGACGAGCCAACGCTGCAAAAAGGTGAAAAACAAGGCGACCGGCAGCGAGACGATGACGCCTGCGGCCATCGTCAGGTTCCAGCGCACGGTGAACTCGGTGCGAAAGTCTTGGATACCGAGCGCCACTGTGCGCGTCAGCTCATTGGTCAAAACTGACGAAAACAGCACCTCGTTCCAGCCTCGAGTAAAAGCTAGAATAGCGATGGTGGCGATGCCCGGTACCGCCAGCGGCACGGTCACGCGCAAAAACGCCCCGAAGCGGCTCGAGCCGTCGATTTCGGCAGCTTCTTCCAAGTCGGCGGGCAAGCTGTCAATGTAGCCGCGCATCACCCAAACAGTAAAGGGCAACACCGCCGAGGTGTAAGCGAGGAGCATCAGCCCTAAATTGCCCCAGTAGACGTTTCTGCCGATAAAGCGGACGTCCAAGCTCTCTAACAGCGGCGTGTTTTGCAGAGTGCTGAAGATGAGAAAAAAAGGTACCAGCAGCAGCACGCCGGGAAAGAGTTGAGTCGCGAGGACGCTGCCGCCAAAAAAGCCGCGCCCGAAAAAGCGGAAGCGGCTGAACGCGTACCCAGCCATCGTAGCGACGACGACCGCCAGCGCCATCGAAACGAGCGAAAGCCCGAGGCTGTTACCGAAGTAGCGCAGGAGCGGTACCTGTTCCCAGACCTGCCGGTAATTTTCAAACGCCCAAACGGTCGGCAGCAGCGTCGTCCGCCGGATGTCGCTCTCGGTTTTAAGCGAGCTGATCACAAGCCAGTAGACCGGGAACAGCACGATAAAACCGTAGAACAACCCGCCGAGCAGCGTGAGGACCCGCTGCGCCGCGCGCTCCGCCAGGCCCAACAATAGCCGGATGAGAAGCACCACGCCGCCGACAAGCGCCAGCGCCGCCGCTAGGCGCAAAAGCTGCGTGCCCAACAAAAACGCGCCGAAAAGCCCGGCCAATCCTGCCAGCGCCCAGGTCCAGGGACTGCGTTTTAGGGAACGGCCCTGCTCGAGCGCCTGGGGCTGGGCCAGCCGCAGGTAGATGAAAGCGAACAGCAGCGCCAAGAGCGTCATCAAAATGGACATCGCCGCGCCGTAGCTAAAGCTGAAGTTATTAAACGACTGCTTCAAAATCTCGACCGATAGCAGCGACGACGCCGCCGGAATCTCGGTGTATTCGCCGCCCAGCATCACGTAAGGGGTCAGATAGTCGTTGTACGACCAGAGTGAACTAAACAGAACGATCACCGCGCCGACCGAGCGCAGGTAGGGCAGGGTGATGTGGCTGAACTTCTGCCAGGTGGTCGCGCCGTCAACCGTCGCGGCTTCGTACAACGATGGGGGCACCGTCTGCAGCCCGGCCAAAAAGACGAGGTAAAAGAGCGGCCAACGCACCCACACGCTGCCCAGCAGGATGCTCCAAAAACTGTTGTTGCCGACGAGCCAAAAAACGGGTCCGTGAATCAGGCCGACTTTGGTCAATAGAGCGTTGATCACGCCGTCCGAGGTCAGCATAAAGCGGAGCGTGATAAGCGACACGACGCTCGGCAAAATATAAGGGAGGAGCACCACGCCCTTAAAGACGAGCGCGCCGAAGAACTTACGGTTGGCGACCAGCGCCGCGCCCAGCCCCAGTGCGGCGCTCAACAGCACCGTGAGAAGCGTATACGACAGCGTCACGCTTAAAGACTGGGTAAACCCGAAACCCAAACTGTTAAGGGCTCGGGCGTACTCTTGAAACCCGCTCCACTCGAGCTGAAAAAAAGGTTGGCTCAGCGTGAACTTGTTATACGTTTTGAAGCTGATGGCGACGCCCCACAGCATCGGCACGAAAAAGATGACGAGCAGCCCCAGCACTGCGGGCAAAATCATCCAGTAGGCGAGCCGCCCGCGTGAGTTTTTGCGCGGCGCGGTCCGGGAACGCTGCGCTCGAGCCTTGCCTACCTTTGAAGCGGGATGTGCCATAAGACCTCCGCGGGAGCGGCGCGAGTGCGCCGCTCCCGTCTTTCTACGGATTTGCGGGCGTGGGCCAGGGGCTGTTATACCCTTCGGGCGCGCCGCCCGCCGCGTCGAGCGCACGTTGGCCCTCGGCTTCGACCTCGGCAAGAATCTGCTCGACCGTTGCGTCGGTGTAGCTGCCGTCAATGATAGCGGCGTAGACGCGCGTCACGACCTCGGGAATGGTATCTTGAACGTCGCTCCAAGCCGGGTGGACGGGGAAGGTGCGGCCGACTTCGGTGGCCCTAGCCAGGGTCGTCCACAACTCGGGGTTGTTCTCGGGGGCGCTGTCCGCGAAGGTCGCCCGGACGACGGGGACGTGGCTGCCTAAGTTGGTGTTCAGTGCCTGGACGTCGGGTCGTTCCAAAAACGCGATCAGCTTGAGACTCGCGTCCGGCTGAGCGCCGCCCTCGAACACCATGAGGTTGGAGCCGCCCACGAAGTTCGACTGACAACGGCCGGCGGGCTCGAGCGCAAAGCCGAGCTTGTCTTTCATGGCCGTTATCTGTTCGGGTGTCGCCACACGGTTATAGTCCGAACCGAAGTACAAGGTAGCGATATTGCCGTCCCAAAAGCGGGGCAGCACGTCGTCGTAGGTCCACTCGGCGTTCTGCGGGGCCGCCACCCCGGTTTTAGCGACGAGGTCGGCGAAGAACTTTACTGCTTCAACGACTTCGGGCGCGGTCCAGGTAACTTTCGTCCCGTCGGGCGAGAGGATGTCGCCGCAATTTTGCCAGATAAACTCGCCCAGGTAGTGCCCGAAATCCTGACCCGGCAAGCCCATGACTGAGTCGAGTTCGGGGTGGGCGGCCTTAATTTTGACCCCACCGTCAACCAGGTCTTGCCAGGTTTTGGGGCCTTCCGGGTAGCCCACTTCGCCCCACAGGTCTTTGCGGTAGATGAGGATGCGGGGATCGCTAAACCAGGGTGCCGAGTAGGCTTTCCCGGCGTAGCCGACGGTTTGCAGGGCGGAGGCAAAAAAGGTGTCGCGGGCCGGAAGGCTGCCTCCGTAGTCGCTCGTCAGCTCGACAAAGCCGCCGGTCGCCTGAAAACCGGGCACGCGGGTGGTACCCACTTGCGTCACGTCCGGGCCTTGACCCGACATCACGGCCGTCGAGATGCGCTGCACGGCGTCACCCCAAGGCACGAACTCGTATTCGACGCTCATGCCGGTCTCTTTTTGAAACATGGGCAAAACGGTGTCTAAATAGCTGACGTCGCTCTCTGAGCCGCTGCCCATGACCCACAGGCTCAAGGAGTTGGCAGCTTGGGCGTTTACTTGCGTGTAGAGAACCAGTGCCAGGGCTGCGAGTACGGTTTTGACGCTCTTTCGGGTTGACGGTTTGGAGTTCATCCTAGCCTCCTTTAAGGCTTTTATCTACCTTGTTGTGGCCCCTTCGGGGGCCGTAGTGACCGGATCACGTGACCGAATCACGCACGACGAGTTGCGGCTCAAAACACTGGTTCACCTCCTCACTGCTCATACCGAGAACCTTGAGCGCGAGCTGAGCGGCGGCGACGCCCATCTCGCGGATGGGTTGGTAAACGGTGGTGAGCGCAGGCCGGAGATAGGGCGCGTTCGAGGCGTCGTCGTAGCCGACGACCGACACATCCTCGGGTACCCTGAGACCTTCGCTGCGGAAGCGCTCGAGCACGCCCTCGGCCATGCGGTCGTTCGCCACGAACAGGCCGCCCTGCGAGAAACCCCGTGCGAGCAGCGTGCCTGCCGCCGCGAAGCCGCCCTGCTTGCTAAAATCCCCCTCGACGATGAGGTTTGAGACGCCCAGCCCCGCGTCGCTGAGGGCTTGCCGGTAGCCCGTAAGCCGGTCGCGGGCGGCGCGGTGGCCCAGGGGACCCGAAATGTGCGCGACCCGGCGGTGGCCGTGCTCGAGCAGGTGCCGGGTCGCCAAGCTGCCGCCCAAAACGTCGTCGAGCGTGACGCAGCGGGGCTCTAAGCCGGGTACCCTGTGACCGACCACGATGATGGGCCGGTCGGCACGGCTGAGTTCGACCAGGCTTTCGTCGGAGGTCGCGCTCAAGCTGACGATGAGGGCGTCGCAGTGGCGCTCGAGCAAAAACTCAGTGGCGGCGCGCTCACTGTCCGCTTCTCCGCGGCCGCTCGAGACCATCAGGTGCATCCCCGCGTCGCCCATCACGCTCTCAATACCGCTCAGCAGCCTGCCGTTAAAGGAATTATGAAGCGCCTTAACAACCACGCCGACGCCGCCGCTACGGTTGACGCGCAGGCCGCGCGCCAGCAAGTTGGGTTTGTAATCTAGCGCCGCGACTGCGGCCAACACGCGCTTTCTGGCCTCTTTACCGACGCGCGTGCTGCCCTCGGCTCGGCCGCTTAAGACGATGGAGACGACCGCCGGTGAAACCCCGGCGAGCCGGGCCACATCAACCTGACGGGGCCTAACTCGGCTGCTCACCTTTTTTTCACCAAAGCACCTCTTTTTTCACTAGAGCACCTCAGTCTCTGCAGCACTTCTTCTGTCCGAGGATGATTAAACGATTAACTAGAGTGGTCCGAGTCTAACGGTTGGGTGAGAATTTTGTCAAGTACCTGGTTAGGTGGCGCTTCTGCAAATTATTAAATTTTCTGCAAAGTAATGAGAAAAACGGCTACGTTTTTCGTTCAAGACAAGACGGCTAGGCCCTTAAGCCTCGCAAGCAGATTCTTGCTGTACAGCACGCTATAAAACATACTTTTGCGGGTTTATTACGCAGAACATTTAGTGTGAATAAGGAGTCGCACCAATTGTAAAACAAACCGGGAAGGTGTTGCAAAGGATGTGCGGGACGGGAAAACTGATAAATTGAGGGCGACAGTTAAAACTCATTTAGGTTGGGTATTTGTTAGCTGTACGCTGCGCCGGCTCCGGCGAAAAGCAGCGGTCGGGCGACCGGATAACCTTGGCGGTGGTCATAACGTCTCCTATTCCAGACAAGTAACCTGCGCCGCTAGGGTCCCTGCCGGGGCCAGGGAACACAGCGTGTGACCTCGGGGAAAAGTACCACGTCAGTACACCCCTCGAGAACAAAGGGCGTGACGTCTCCTGCCAGGTACCGACAGGCAACCGCAAGGGTTTTACCAGTGACGCACACATCGGTAACGGCTCTAGAACCCAGCTTAATGGCCCTTTAGCTCGGCCAAATCCTTCTAACTTCCAAGTAACTGCAAGCCTAACGTTCACCAGCTGCCTACAGCTGGCTGACCGACGTCTTCGGCTCGTTGTGAAACGGGTTGGCGTATAAACCGGTTAAGGATCGTCTCAGCGCCTTCTACCAACCAGCGCCAAGGAGCCGCCGCGTGTTCTCATCGGGTTGACCCCCGCACCAGCGGCCCAGCGCACGCTGAAACAGGTCATCGCCAGGGGCAGCCAAGCTAAAAAGGGTCACCGAAGAGCAAAACTTTAGGTCGTCCGGCGAGCCGAACAGCTCGCGCAACGAAGCCGTGCGGCTCGCCAAGACAGCCTCGGTGCAGCGCACCAAACGTGGGCCGAGCAGCGGGTGCTCCAAATAAGCCTGCGCCTCATCAAGCGAGGCGATTCCGTAAAACTGAGCGGTGGCAGAGTGGCCCAAGCCCCTCAGTTGCGGAAAGACGAACCACATCCAGTGACTCTGCTTGTGCCCGCCCTCGAGCTCTCTAAGCACTGTGTCAAATACGGGAGCCTGAGCCGTAACAAAGCGTTCCAGGTTAAATGAGTCGGTGTTAGAATTGGGGTTAAAGGAGTCGGTCGGCATAGTGGGCGTCCTCTCCAGCTGACTGTAGCTCGTTACTGAAGACGGCAACTTCGGCAAACTCTACACTTCAGTTTAGCGGAGGTTGACTTCAGGCCGGGTCGGTACAGCCGGACGTGCTATTTTAGGCTGCAGTATGCCCACCGAAACAGAAATTGACCTCAACGCCGACAGCGGCGAATCGTTCGGTGCGTGGCGGCTGGGCCACGATGACGAACTCGTGCCGCTGCTCAGCTCGGTCAATCTGGCCTGCGGGTTTCATGCAGGCGACCCAAAGACGATGCAGAAAAGCGTCGCCTTAGCAGTTAAAAACGGGGTAGCTGTCGGCGCACATCCGGGATTTCCCGACCTGCCGGGTTTCGGCCGCCGTGAGCTGGCCGCGTCTCCCGAAGAGGTTTACGCCGACGTCCTCTATCAAGTGGGTGCGCTCAGCGCGTTTTTACGTCTTTACGGGCGGACCCTGCATCACGTCAAGGCGCACGGGGCGCTCTATCTCAAAATGCTCGTAGACGCGCCGACAGCGGCGGCGGTAGCGGCAGCCGTCAGCGATTTTGACCCGGCGTTGCCGCTCGTGGTGCTCGCCGGACCGGGGGGCGAACTGATGGCGGACGCTGCGCGCGCGGCAGGGCTGCGGGCGGTGCTCGAGGCGTTCCCTGACCGCGGCTACTTGGATGATGGTCGGCTCGCGCCGCGCTCGGAACCGGGAGCCGTGATTCACGACCCGCTCGAGGTCGCCGCGCGTGCGCTTACGGTGGCCCGTGACGGCGTGGTGACCTCACTTTCGGGTAAACGCCTCGAGCTGAGCGCACAGACGCTTTGCCTGCACGGTGACGCGCCGCACGCGCCCGCCGCCGCCAAAGCGGTAAGGCGAGCCCTGAGCGACGCAAGTATCACCGTGCAGGCTTTTTGAAACTTTACTGATGCTGGCCGGATTCTATCTGCGGTTTGGAACCACGCTCGACGAGTCGGTCAACCGGCGTCTTCAGGGTCTGGCGCAGGCAATCCTCCGCGCGCCGCACCCAGCCCTGACCGACGTCATCCCCGGTTACAGCACGCTGTACCTCGAGTACGACCGCACCCGGCTCAGCGAGACCAGCTTACGGCGTTGGTTGGAAAAGCTGGGTGAAACCGAGCCCGCTCCGGGGCGGCAGCTCGTCATCCCGGTCTATTATGATGGCCCCGACTTACACGAAGTGGCTGAGCGCACCGGCCTCAGCGTAGCCGACATGGTCGCCCGCCACAGCGCCCGCGAGTATCACGTCTACGCCCTCGGCTTTACGCCGGGGCTCGCGTTTATGGGTGAGTTAGAGACAGCCTTACACCTCCCGCGCCGCGCCGCGCTACGTGCTCATGTCCCTGCGCAAAGCGTCGCCGTCGCCAACGCTCAGACAACCGTCTATCCGGTCTCGTCGCCGGGGGGTTGGCACTTGCTGGGGCGGACGACCGAACCAGTTTATAACCCGACCGCGCAAGACCCTTTTTTGTTTCGTGCGGGTGACCGGGTACGGTTTCAGCCCGTTCCTGACGAGCCCGCCGAAGTGCCCACCGAAGTAGCCGGAGCGGTACTCGAGCTCTTACCTCAAACACCGCGCTATCCGCTCTTAAAAGTTATTAAACCCGGTTTGCTCGAGCTGGTCGTTGACCGGGGCCGTTTTATGGCTGGACGGTTCGGCTTGGCCCGGAGCGGCCCCCTCGACGCTGCGGCGGCGGCGCGGGCCAACCGGCTGGTGGGGAACGGTGCAGCTGCGGCGCTCGTTGAAATCAACCTTCAGGGTGGCGTCTACGAGGCCGTGGCGGACGGCGTGCTAGCTTTTACCGGCGGCGGACTGCAGGCGCAGCTTAGCGGAAAAAAGCTCCCGCCGGACTCGAGTTTTGCCGTTCGCCGGGGTGAGCTTTTGAGCTTTCGCCCTGTTTCAGCAGGAAGTCGCGGGTATCTGGCGCTGGCCGGGGGGCTCGAGTCCGAATTGTTCCGGGGCAGTGCGTCGGTTGATCTGCGCGGGCGGATCGGTCGGGCACTCCGCACAGGAGACGTGCTCGGGGCCGTACGCCCTCAGTTTGCCAGAGCGGGACGGACATTTTCACCGTACCAGATTGGTGAACGGGCCTTACGGCTGCTGCCGGGTCCACAACCCTCGCCAGAGGCACTTTCGGCGCTGACCCGGCAGAGTTTTACCGTCGGCCGCGCCGACCGGATGGGGATACAGCTTTTGGGAGGGAATGTTCCCGGCGGCGAAGTTCTCTCCGAGGCGGTGCCGCTCGGCAGCGTGCAGGTGCCCCCGGGCGGCACGCCGCTGCTGCTCTTAAACGACCGCGGGACGCTGGGCGGTTACGCCAAACCTGCGCTGCTACACCCGGCCGACCTGCCGTGCGCCGCGCAGTTAAGGCCGGGACAAACGGTTCGGTTTAAGCTAGCCGGATGAAGTTCAATATTCCTATTTATAACGACGCCGGACGCCGCGAGTTAGCCGCCTTAAAAACGTTTTTAAGACCGGCGGACACGCTGATGCTCGTTTCCGGGAACGTTGACAAAACGTTAGACGTTGCGTGGCTGCGTGCTGTTATTGCAGAACTCACGGCTGAGTATCCGCAGCGCATCTTGCTGGCAACCGCGGGGCTGGCGAACGTAAAGCAGCTCGCCGCCGCCGAGCTCGGGGACGCCGGACTCGTCTATATCTACGAACCCGGCTTCGCCAACGTTCCGGAGTTTTCTTGGGACGCTGGCGTCACGCTCGGTAACCTGGTACGCGCAGCCGACCTCGTTCACGCTCGAGGGTTAGAGGTCGCCTTTAAGCCCACCGGACGCCCGCTGTTTCAACCGTATCTGCTAAAGCACGGCTGGAACTACGGCGCGTTTGCCGAACACGCTGACTTGTTATTGGTGCAGACGCAGACCTATTGTCACGCCGGAACCTTTGCCGGGGCTGCTGAAAAGTTAGGGCTCGAGTGTACCCGGCAGCTCAGCAAGACCTACGTCCAAATTACGCTCGACCCCGCCGCACGTAACGGCGTCTCCCCCGAGGCTGCGGTGAGCTGCGCCCAAACTGCTGTAAGGTGCGGTTTTGCCGGAATTACAGTGTGGTGGTCGCCGCGCTTTACCGAGCAAACCGCCGAGTTTTTGAAATTGCGTCCTTAACGCTAAGACCTCTCTCTCACCGTTGGGGCCTAGGGGAGTTGTTTACTTTTGCCGCCACCTATTGAGTTTGGTACGGTCGTCACAGACGCAATCAGGTCGGCGGTAACAAAAGATTATTTTCACGATACCTCTGCTCGTGAAATTTTTAGCTCTTCGTTATTTTGAGACACCAACAGGGAAGCCGTTCACAGGCCATAATTAGAGGGTTAAGTGAGGGAGACCAAATGGCAGCAACGATTCCAAAACTTCGGCTCATCGTAGGTGGGACCTTGATCGAAGGGGCGCAGGTGACGCTCGAGGATTTGCCCCGCGCGGAGCAGGGCGGCGCGGCGGAACTTATGCAGTTTCTGGGCGGCGCAAAACGCGTCTTTATCTTGCAAAGACCGGTGATCTACGGCGCGGAGCAGGCCAAACCGCGCTATTTAGTCGTTCGGCAAGACCAGATTCAAGCGTGTGAGTTTATCTTGCCTGAAGTTGCCGAGGCTGAAACCGAAGACCAGATTCGTAATTTTCGCTGGGAGTGGGACGAGTAAGGATAGGGCGCGGCCTTAAGCACGACTAAGCTGGGCCTTGTTGACGGTTGCTCTGATCACTACGTTTTGAGCGCGTAAGAGACGCTGGCTTCTCAGTCGCCCCAAGTTTCTCAACGCTTCATGCTGGCCTTCTTCCACAGGACACACAGCAAACGCCTCCGGCTAAGTTTGAAAGGTCACTGAACGTTGCTGACACCCCGGTTCAGGCTGCAGTTCACTCCGGTTTGTCTCGTCAGCTCACTTGTCCTGCCCGAGCGCGAAGCCCTTGCTAAACTGTTCTTGCAACACGGTAAAAACCAGCACCGGCGGGATAATCGTTAAAATCGCCCCGGCCATCACCGCGCCCCAATTGCCCGCCTCGAAGTCAATGAGTTTACTTAGGCCCACCTGAATCACCTGTTTATCGTCGGACTGCATGATCACCAGCGGCCACAGATATTGGTCCCAGGCGTAGACGAACTGAATCACAGCGAGCGCCCCAACCGTATTCCAGCTCATCGGAACGAGCACCCTGAACAAAAACGTCAGCGGTCCCGAACCATCGATCCGGGCGGCGTCGGCGAGGCTGGAGGGGATGCTCAGGAAGTGTTGCCGGAAGAGCAACACGCCGGTCGCCGAGGCGAAAAACGGCACGATGATGGCGGCGTAGGAGTCCGACCACCGCAGCGTACCCGACACGAGGTCGAAAAGCGCCACGATGAGGATTTCAGTGGGCAGCGTCAGGGTAAAGAGCACGGCAGCGAAGAAAAACCCTTTGAGCGGAAAGCGAAAATGCACGAACGCCAGCGCCGCTAACAGCGAGAGCACCGTTTTCCCAACCGTTACGCTGACGGCGACGATGGTGCTGTTGACCATATAGCGCCCCAACCCTGCACCGACCCAAGCGGCGCGGGCGTTGTCTAAAAAGCTCGAGCCTATACGCAAGCTCGGGCCGACGACCTGAGCACTCGTCTGCGTGGACTTGAGCAGCGCAAAGATCAGCGGCGAGGCGACGATCAGCACCGCCGTAAGCAAAATAACGTGCGTCCAAAACCCGCCGCGTTCCCGCCCGGTTGCGTGACGTTTAAGCGCCATAATGAACCCGCCGGTTGCCGTACCGAAACTGCAAGCTGACCAGACAGATAACCAGTAGGAGCAGCATCACGGCTTGGGTGGCCGCCGCCCCGATATTAAAGTTGCGAAAGCCGTCTTGATAAAGCTGATAGATGAGCAGGGTCGTAATCCCCGTTTGCCCGTAGACCGGGCCACCTTTGGTCAAGATGTCAATGAGGCCAAAACTATCAAACAGCGCGGCGATGATATTGGTAAAGACCAAAAAAAACGTCATCGGGGACAAGAGCGGCAGGGCGACCCTCGAGAAACTCTGCCAACGCGTCGCGCCGTCAATCTCGGCGGCTTCTAACACTTCGGTCGGCAGGTTCTGAATCGCGGCCAGATAAAAGACGATGTTGTAACCCAACCCTTTCCAAACGGTTGCCGCTACGACCAGCGCAAACGCTAACAAAGGCTGATCGAGCCAGCGCGGACGGATACCGAACGTTCCCAGGATATTATTAACGGTGCCGATTTCAGGGTTGAACAAAAAGAGCCACAACGTCCCTGCAACCGCGGGCGATAAGGCGTAAGGATAGATCAGCAGTAGCCGGTAAAACCGGGCTCCGGGAATCGGTTTGCTGGCGAGCCACGCCAGTCCCAGCGAGAAGATAAGGCCGAGGGTCACGACCAGCCCTAAAAATATGAGCGTTTGGACAATGACTTGATGGTACACGGGGCTCGAGAGCAGCGCCCCAAAGTTGGCTAAGCCGACAAACTGTTCGTTGCCGATCATGATGTTCGCCCGGAACACGCTTAGGCGCAGCGTCCTGACCGCCGGGTAATACGAAAACACGGCAAAAACCAGCAGCGTGGGAAGGAGCAAAAGCCAAGGTAGCCAGCGGCTCCGAAAGGTGGCGTGTTCTTCGGTCGGTTTAGCCTGACTCACAGCTGCCTGCTGGTGACCGGTTTGGGTCGGTTTTGCGGTCCGCCTGATAACGCTCAAGATAAACTCCCGACAGGATAAAGAAGTGGGGAACCTCGAGCGTACTCGAGGTTCCCCCTAGCTATAGTCATTTGGTCACGTCACTGAAAGTTTTGATTGTATTCGGTAAGCGCCTGGTCAACTTGCTCGTTGGCAGTTTGGGCGACCGCAGCCACGTCCTGACCACTCAGCACTTTTTGGATATTCTGCTCGATCACGGCCCGCATCTGAACGTTGGCCCCGGTCAGCGGTCCGGCGTTGGCGATGTCCGGTTTGGTATCCAAAAGCTGATTAAACGCCACGACTTGCAGCGGGTTGCCCTTAAACCAACCCTGCTTGCGCAACAGATCAACGCTGCTTTGACGTACCGGATAGTAGCCGGTAACTTTGTGCCAGCTCGCCATATTCTCGGTGTTGGTTAAAAAGAGGGCGAAGCCCAGCGCCGCTTCGGCCTCGGGTTGCGGAATCCCTTTGGCTACCCAAATGCTCGCGCCGCCGATACTGACGCCGTTACGCGGTGCGCCGTCGGGGATCGGAAACACGCCGACGCCCATCTCAAAACCGTTTTCTTTGGCCGCCCCCAGCAAATTGCCCAGACCCGCCGTGCTGTTAATCGTCATGAGCGCCTTTTGGTCGCTAAAGATGGCGTTCGTCCCCACCGTATCGGACAGTTTGCCGGTGTTGGTCAAGTAGCCTTTGTCCTGCAAATCTTTGTAGAACTGGAAGATATTGCGGCCCGCTTTGCTATTCACATTGCTGGCGGTCGCGCGACCCTCGCGGCCGTTGCCGTTATTAAGGACCTGCGCGTTTTGCTCGCTCATCCACTCTTCAAAGAGCCAGCTGTACGGCGTCAGCGCCACGCACTTCACGCCGAGCTTGGCCGCGTCAAAAGTAGCACAGGTGTCCATGATCTCGCTGAAGGTGGTCGGCGGCTTCGCAGGGTCGAGGCCGGCTTGGGTCATTAAGTCTTTGTTAAAGTACAAGACCGGGCTGCTGCTGTTAAAGGGGATGCTGTTGACCTTGCCGTCAACCGTGTAGTAGCTGATCACCGGTTTGATGTAATCGCTGAAATCTACATTTTTGATGTCGTCAACCGGTTGAAAAATTCCGCTGTCGAGGGCCAACTGACTGCTGGTCCCGTCTACTTGCACGAGTGCCGGGGCTTGGCCTTGACGCGCGGCCAGCACCGTTGCCTGCAACGTCTCATCGGAAATTCCTTTGTAAACGGTAACAACCTTGACGTCAGGGTGCGCTTTGTTATACGCGTCGGCCCTAGCTTGAATCCAGTCAAAACGGAGTTCGTCACCGAAGGTGTGCCAGAACTTTACGGTTGTACTTTGCGCCGACGCAACAAAGGTCAGGGCGAGTAACAAAACAATCCAGTATCTTTTCATGGGTGCTCCTCTTTTTCAAGAAAGGTAAAGCTCAGGGTTATGACCTCGAGCCGAGTTGCGTAACTGAGGTGGATCAGTAGACACGGCGGCGTAACCGACCTCTAAATAATCGCCTGTTCTTTAGCTTTAGCACCGTATCCTTGGTTGCGTTTTCCAGTACTTACGAACCTTAGTGAAAGCAGCTTTGAATAGAACTGTAGGCGTCATAACGAAGCCTTAAAGCTCACTGAGCCACTTTTGAGGTGTGCTTTTTAGGTCGCGGCTTGCAAGAGGACAGCTCGAGTTCAAAACGTTGTTCCTAAAAAAAGTTCCGGGCTTCTGGGCTGACCGACCCCTTGCGGGAATGGGGTTGCCCTACAGCTTAAAAAGGACTTTTAAGCCTTCTTTTAGCGGGGCAGGCTTTCGCCCCAGCGAAGCCGCTAAGTCAGAGGTCACTGCTGCTTCTTGCCCGTTTTTGATGTCGGTGGTAAACCCTATCGTTTTTTGAACGGCAGTCTCCGGTACGCCACGTTTTTTCATCTACGCCGCGAACGTCGCTTCGTCAACCGGTGTGTAGCTCACCTCTTTGCCTGACAACTCGGTTAGCGCGTCCGCCACGTCGTAAAAAGACCACGCGTCGCTGCCCGTAAGTTTGTAAACCTTGTTCTCACTGTCACTTTCTAACAAGGCGTTGGCGATGGCCTCACCCTGTTCGCTGCGGAGGGCGTAGGCGACCTTGCCGTCACCGGCGGGTACACTGATGCCAGCAGCAAAGACCCGCTCGCCCCCGACAAACTGCGGGACGGTGTCCAGATAGAGAGCATTACGAAACAGGGCGTAGGTCAACCCGCTGTCTTTGAGGTAAGCCTCGGTTTGAAAATGTTCTTTCATCAAACCGTTTGCGAGGGTGTCTGCATTTTTCAAGTTTCGGCTCGTATAAGCCAGCGACTGAACGCCCACCCTTTTGGCGGCGTCTATAACGTTGTGGTGTTGCTGCGTCCGGTTGCCTTCGTCCGTGCTCGAGATGAGCAGCACCTTGTTAACGCCCTGCACCGCGGTGTCAAGGGACGCGGTATCGTCGTAATTACCTACGCGGATGTCTATTCCTTTTTCTTTTAGGTCGGCAGCTTTGCCCGCATCACGAACAAAGGCGGCAATTTGAGTAGCCGACGTCTTTTTTAGTAGCTGCTGGATGACTGCCGTCCCTAACTGTCCGGTTGCGCCTGTGACTAAAATCATAATTTTCTCTTTTCGTTTAGGTGGACTCGAATCTGCCGGCAAACATTCAAGCCTCGGTGGTCACGCACCGAACGTAGCAGCGAATTCCTCGGCAAAATCTTCTACTTTAACCTCGCCCATAACAGGCTTGTGCAGCTCGTAATCTTCCCCCATCGCCCCGCTGTGGATGCTGGCATTTAAGTCAACGATGAGGCTTACCACATGCTCCGGCAGCTCGCTCTGCTCGAGACCGGCCCTAGCCTCGTCGTCGCTAATGCGTTTCCACTGCAAGTCCGGTTTGCCGATAGCCTCACCTAGAACCTGAGCAGTTTCGCTGGCGGTACGCTCATCGCTGGCGACGTAGCGCACAGCTTGACCGCTGGGTGTTTCCAGCTCTTCGGCGGCGGCGGCGGCAATATCTCTCGGGTGAACCCAGACAACTTTGTCGTCACCCCCATAGTTCGAGCTGATCATGCCTTGCCCTTTGATCTGCCCGATAAAGCCGTACAGGTTAGGGTAAAAAGACCCTGCACGCAAATGTGTAACGGCGACCTCTGAAAGCTCGTTCAGAACCTCCTCTACCTCGTGAGAGCCGAGGATAACGCCTGTACCCTCATCTCGGTGTGCGCCCCAACTACTCTGATGGACGAGGCGCTTGACGCCCGTCTGCTTGGCAGCTTGGGCGTAATTTTGCCCCGTTTTTCGGTAGTAGGCGATAACGTCGGGAACCTCGAAGTTGGGTGGTACCAGCGCATAGACAGCGTCGGCACCCTTAAAGGTAGACACTAAAAAATCGACATTTTCCAGCGAGCCGATAGCAGCATGTGCGCCTAAAGCCTCGATGTCTTGTTGCCGTTCCGGGCTGTGACTGATGACTGTAACCGTATGCCCCTTGTGGATGAGCGTTTTCGTCAAGGGCTTGCCGACGTTTCCTAATGAACCTGCCACTATCATCTTCATATCCAGCTCCTTGGTGGACACCACTTGTCATTCAGGGAAGATACGTCTCTCGAGAAATTCAAGACGCATTGACATCATTTTGAACGCCGACACCTACCAAGCAACCGTGCCGTGACGGTCTGTATACGTACCCGTAGGACCAGCGGCCCCTAAGGTGGCGAGCCTGACGATAGCGTCGGTGCCCTCGGTCACGGTCTGAGGCCCGCTGTTACCGTTGAACTCAGTGCTGGTGTAACCGGGGTCGGCAGCGTTGACCTTTATGTTTGGGAGCAACTTGGCGTACTCGGTTGTCAGCATCGTCACCGCCGCCTTGGAAGCGGAGTAAAGCGGCGCTCCCACCTTCGACTCGATCCGAGACGCGTCTTGGGTCACGGCAAATGAACCCATTCCGCTCGAGACGTTAACGATAACCGGCGCGTCTGAGTGCCGCAAGAGCGGTAAGAACGCGTGGGTGACGCGGACGATACCGATGACATTGGTGCCGAAGACCTGGCTAGCGTCTGCAGCAGTAAGGTCGGCAACTTCTTGATGGGGTCCAGCGATACCGGCATTGTTGATTAACACGTCGAGGCGACCCGCGAGCCGTTTTAACTCTGCCGCAGCAGCGGCAACCGACGCCTCGTCGGTCACATCGAGTTGCACAAATGCGACGCCGAGCTCAGCCGCCGCCGCTTGTCCCCGCTCTACATCACGAGTGCCGATATAGACGGTCTGCCCCGCCTCTTTAAGTCGGCGGGCGGTTTCAAAACCGAGACCTTTGTTCGCACCGGTGATAAGGGTGATGGTTTCGTTTGCTGATTCTGACATAGTTATCCTTTCCGTCTTCTCTCAATTAACCATTTTGAGCTAACGAAGGAAACATTATCACAGTATCAACGATAGTGCAACTGCTGATATACAGTTTGTGTTATCGTTGTTAATATGACCTCGGTAGTTGAAACAACAAATACAAAGGACAAGATCGTCCGTGCAGCCGCCGAGCTCTTAGCTAAAGGCGGCAGGGAAGCCGTATCTACTAGGGCGGTCGCAGCAGCAGCCGGGGTCCAGGCTCCAACCATCTATCGCCATTTCGGAGACATGCAGGACCTGTTAGACGCAGTAGCGATCTACGGGTTTGAGACCTATCTGCAGGAGAAGAGCTCGCTAGCACAAACTAAAGACCCCGTTGAGGAGTTACGCCGGGGCTGGAATCTTCACGTCGCCTTCGGCCTCGCCAATCCGGGGTTTTACACGCTGATGTACGGCGACCCTCGCCCCGACGCCGAGCACAAGGCGGCGTCTCAGGGCTTTAGCGCCTTGTACGCGCTTGTAGCGCGCATCGCCGAGGCGGGCCGCTTACGGGTCAGTGTCGAGCGGGCCGCACAGATGCTTCACGCCGCGGCGTGTGGCGTAACCTTGACGCTGCTCGAGCTTAAACCCGAAGCGCGTGACCTCAGCTTGTCGGCGCAGAGCCGTGAAGTGGTGCTTGACGCCGTGACGTTACCCTTAGCTGCTGCAACCTCCGCAGACGCGAACGGACAAAATAGTGTGATAAGCCACGCCGTCGCGCTTAAAGCACTGTTGCCTAAGACAACAAAGCTGACTTCAAACGAGCGGGCGCTGCTTTCAGAATGGCTCGGCAGGCTCAGCCAGCCCGAGGCGTAAGCGTGACCTCTCGTGGCTACTTTTCAGTACGCGTTGGGTTTGCCTCAACCTAGCGCCATAAATACCAGGTTCGGTTGACATAAGCTTAGCAAGAGTTGTTGGCCGCGCAGCGTACAAAAGAAGTGGGAATGAAGCAGCGAGGCATAGGAAAGTGGCAGCTAGACGATGAAACCCGCGTCTCTCACGTACTTAGAGCATGATAACAAGAGCGAACGTCAACCCAACCTAGACTACCGTGCTCCGGGGCAGGCAAAAACGTCTCCCCAAACGTTCTACCTCTACGATCGTCGAGAGATCACGGTGACGTTTAACACGCGTCTAAGTTTGCTCGAGACCCGTATCGTCTACCTTACGCCCGAGACTCGGCCTATCGTGAGCAGTTTTCTTAGCGGAGTGTTAGAAGACATTGCGGAAATCTTAAAGTAGGTCTGGCCGTTTGCCGACTGCGCAGGGAGCAGGTAGTGCGCCTCAGCGTAAGGGCGAGCCTCGGCTACCCGCTGCGAATGCCCGCGGCGAGCTTACGAGCAAGTAGCGCGTGCGTCGCTTCGGCGTTTGCGGGTTGACCGAACAGATAGCCTTGGCCGTACTCGCAGCCTAAAGTGCGCAGCTCTAGTAGCTGCGCGTCGGTTTCGATCCCTTCGGCAACGACGCGCATCCCAAATTCACGCGCGAGCAGCGAGACGCCCCGGACGAGGCTCCGCGCCTTGTCACCGTCTTTGTTACTGCCTTTACTACTGTCTTTGTCACCTTTGTCTTTGTCACCTTCGCCGATACCCGCGACAAAACTGCGGTCGAGCTTGAGGCTGCCCGCCGGAAACCGCTGCAGATAGCTGAGCGACGCGTAGCCGGTCCCGAAATCGTCTAAGCAGAGCCCGACGCCCAGGGCTTCCAGCTGCGCGACGGCCTTGTCAACCAAGGCGACCGGCCGCATCGCCAGACGTTCGGTAATCTCTAAGTTGAGGTGCTGCGCCCCGAGCTCCGTTTGCACCAAGGTACGCTCAACCACGTTTCTAAGATCGCTACGCATAAACTGCTGGCTCGACAGGTTGACGTTGACGCTCAGCTGAGACCCGGAAAACTCCGAAGCAGCGTGCCACCGGCTCAGCTGCTCGCACGCACGGCGCAAAACGTAGCGGTCGAGCTCGATAATCAGTCCCGTCTCTTCGGCCAGCGGAACGAAGGCGTCGGGGCTCAGCAGGCCGCGCGGGTGCGGCCACCGGACGAGCGCCTCAAAACCGGTTAAGGTTTCGTCACTGAGCCGGACGATCGGCTGAAAATACACCTCGAGCACGTTTTGCTCTAAGGCGACGCGCAAGTCGGTCTCGAGCTCGAGCCGCTGCACGGCTTCTACGCGCATCGCGGGGCTAAACACCTGGGCGCGGCCGGCGTGGTGGGGTTTAGCATGATACATCGCTAGGTCGGCGTCGCGGAGCAGGTCTTGCGGCCGCTCGTGGGTTTGCTCGGAAAAAACCAAGCCGACGCTGCCGCTCAGCGTAAAGGTGTGCTCCTGAATCGTAAAGGGGCGCGCGAGCGCCGCGCGCAGCCGCCAGACGACCTCGGCGGCGCAGGCTGCGTCACAGTGCTCGAGCAAGACGGTAAACTCGTCGCCACCGAAACGGGCGACCGTATCACCTTCACGCATACAGGTCAGGAGACGTTCACCGACAGCGACGAGGAGCGCGTCGCCGACCGGATGGCCGAGCGAATCGTTGATCACTTTGAAGTGGTCGAGGTCAATAAACAGCACAGCGAACCCATGATCCGGGTTGTTCTGATAACGTGCGAGCGCGTGCTGTAAGCGGTCGTTAAATAAGAGCCGGTTAGGTAGCCCGGTGAGCGCGTCGTGGAGCGCGTCATGCTCGAGCCGGACGTTCAGCGCCTCGAGTTCGGCGGTGCGTTCTTTGACCCGCCGCTCGAGCTGTGCGCGCACCTCTTGTAACGCCTGCTCAGCGCGTTTACGGTCGGTAATGTCGTCGGCAACGTAGAGAAAGCGCCCCCGCCCCCCGATCAGACCGACGTAATTGACCGTCACCTTAAGCCAGCCCTTATCGCCGTGCTCATAATCGAAACGGACCGGCCCGTCCGAGGTGACGCTTTTGCGGTAGGCCCCGAGCCACATCGTAAGAAACGTCTCCGGCACGCCCATAGCCCGCGCCGTTCTGCCCTGCATCGCCGCTGTGGTCATGCCGAAAAAGGCCGCCGATGCCTGATTGTCAGAGACGTGAACGATGTCGTCGCCGCTAAGCTCAACCGTGCCCATCATGACCGACGCACTGTCATAAAACCGGCTCAAAACTTCGTCAGCTTCGGTTGAAGAACCGTATAGACGCCGGTTACGTCTAATGCTCGCCTTTAGGGGACTTCGGCGCTTACGCACGGCTGCTCGCATCTACCTTTAGGTTACTTGAGCACTCAGATAGATATTAGTCGCAGTCATACAAAGGGTATGAGAGTTTTAGTGACATTCAGCACTACGCTGGTTGACCTCCGCTTTTGCCGCTATGGTCTGCGGACGTAAAACAAGCTGTTTTTGAGCCGACCGACGCCCATGACCGACTTTCGCGTTCCGACTTATGCAGGCCAAGCCAGTTAGCTGTGGGCTCCCGGCGGCCCCAAGTCAGGCTCGTCGCTACCGTAGCCGCGTTTGCCGGTAAACGCTCCCGGTATCCCGGTGTTGTCTACGTTCCTGGTAATCACAAACACGTGGTCGCCCGCTCTAAAAACGACCTCGCCGCGCGGCGTGATGAGGTCGCCGTCACGGTAAATGGCTGCGATAATCACGTCTTGTGAGAGCCGCAGGTCGCGTAAGGGCTGGCCGACTGCGCGGGTATGGGGTTCTAAAAACACGTCGAGCACCGCGCTGCCGGGGGGCGCGACGCCGCCTAGCTCGAGGCGTAAGGGCGGCTCGGGCGCTTCTTGTTTTAAGAGGCCCAAACGCTTGGCCAGCGGCCCGATGACCAGACCCTGGAGCGTGGTACTCACGACCACCACGATAAAAACCAGATTAAAGACCGTTTGCGCGTTCTCAACCCGGCTTAAGAGCGGAAAGATCGCTAAAATGATCGGCACCGCTCCCTTGAGCCCTGCGCCGCTCAGGAGCGCGTACTCTTGCAGGCTAAAGCTGTGATGCCGGGTCAACCACTGGACCGGCCCCAGACACAGCGCGACGGCGAGCGGACGCGCGACCGTGCTCAAGACGACCGTGAGTACGAGCGCCACCGGCAAGATACCGGGCAGCTGTGCCGGAAAAACGAGCAGGCCGAGCAGCAGAAACATGATAATTTGTGCGCCCCACGCGAGCCCCTCCATAAATGAGACGATATTTTGCCGGTGCGGAACCCGGCGGTTACCGACCACGAGCCCCAGCAGATAGACCGCTAAAAACCCGTTCCCGCCGACGAGATTGGTCACGCTGTAGGCTAAAAGTCCGCACGCAAGGGCGAGCAGCGGATAGAGACCGAAGCTACCGAGTTTCACGTGGTTGAGCCCCCAGACCAAGAGCACGCCCCACAAGTACCCCAACAGGCCGCCGAGTGCGAGCTGCAGGGCGACGCCACCAACGAGCGAGAGCACATTGGCTTGGCCGCTGACGAGGACGGTTGTGAGCGCCACTGTGAGGTAGATACCCACGGGGTCGTTGGTCCCCGATTCGGTCTCGAGCACCCCCCGCAGCCGCGCCGGGATACCCCGGCCCTTGAGCACACTAAAGGTCGCCGCCGCGTCGGTCGGGGCGAGCACCGCGCCGAGCAGCAGGCTCTGAACCCAGCCGAGCGGCGTCAAGAGCCAAGCCGCGCCGCCAAGGACCAGCGTAGTGATAACGACCCCCAACGTCGAAAGGCTGAGCGCAGGCGCGAGCGACGCCCGAAAGAGCCGCATCCGGGTGTCTAACCCGCCACTAAACAAGATGATTGCCAGCGCCACTAAGCCGACCTCGAGGCTGAGCGCGTAGTCGCCGAAACGAATCCCACCCGGACCACTGCTTCCGGCGAGCATCCCGATCACGACAAAGAGAACCAGAGCGGGCAATCCCAACCGCTGGGTCGCACGGGTGCTCAAAATAGCGGTGACGACGAGGAGGCTGGCGATAAACAGGTACAGGTCCATGAGGGTTTCGCGTTTAGCCGAACAACCCGGCTGCGTGCGGTGCAACGTCCCCAAAACGTGAGGTAGCTGCTGCCTGGGGTAGGTCGCCGGTTAGGATCACGGTTAGGGTCATTAGTCACTATAAACATAAACGCCAGCGTTAAGTTTGCCGACCTAACAGCCCCGCCCACAACCTCTTTTAGCCAGCCTCCGGTCGTCACCCACGGGCTAAACGCGGAGCAAAAGCAACCCGGCTAAGCGCAGCTTCCTAAGGCGAGAGCTGACTTTGACGACCTCAGCCGCAACTTGTCAGCGGCCCCGAGTCCTGCTGGTAGGTTGACGAGAGCTTAAGACGCGCTCTATGTTGCCGTGTAGGGGTGTAAAGCTAGGGCTAGCGGTAAAGGGTATGACCAAACCGACACTACCGAACCGACACCTCAGAAATAGGTGCCATGACTAAGCTTTTTTCAACCCGCGTTTTGACGGCAGTGGTTTTAGGCGTCGCCATAGGCGCAACTGCGCTGCTGTTGTGGCGGCTTGCCAACGTCCTTTTACTCGGCTTTGCCGGGGTGTTGGTCGCCGTTTTTTTGCGGGCGAGCGCCAACTTAGTCCGGCGTTTGACGCATATGTCTGAAGGCTGGGCGCTAACGGTCGTATTGCTCTTGGTCCTCGCACTTTTGGGCCTAACGAGCTGGCTTTTGCTTCCGCGTATTGTGGATCAGTTGGGGCAGCTCGTGAACAGTTTGCCCACCCTGCTGACGCAGCTCGAGGCGCAGGTCAAAGCGGTTCCTATACTCCGAACCCTGACTCAACAAACGCCTTCGTTTGGCACGCTGGTACCCCGCGTGATGAGCGTCGTGACCCGCCTCTCGAACACGCTGGTTACGACGGTAAATGCACTCTTTAACGTGTTTCTCGTGTTTGTCATCGGCTTATTTTTAGCAGCAAATCCAAAACTCTACCGCCACGACCTGATTCGGCTCGTCCCGGTCGCTGCGAGGAAGCGGGCCCGCAAGTTAGTCGGTAAGCTCAGCGCAACCCTGCGCACCTGGCTTTTAGGCGAGCTGCTAGCGATGCTGCTCGTAGGGGTATGTACCACACTCGGTCTGTGGCTTATTGGGGTGCCTTACGCACTCGTTCTAGGGATTGCGGCAGGACTCCTCGACTTTATTCCCTATCTCGGGCCGGTTTTATCAACGGTTCCCAGTGCGCTGATCGCGCTGACCAGCGGCGGGGTGGGGTTGGCGGTCTGGGCCGTTGTCGTGCATATTATTGTACAGCAGCTCGAGGGCAACTTGTTTCAGCCGGTCATCCAGCAAGAGGCGGTCTCGATCCCGCCGGTATTGCTGCTATTGGCGCTCGTCGCGTTCGGGCAGCTGTTCGGCTTGCTCGGGCTGATCGTCGCCACACCGCTTTTGGCCGTCAGCATCGTGCTCGTTAGAGAGCTTTATGTCGGGTGGCTCGAGCGTGACCTACACCCCCAACTCGTTCAGGTTGTGGTCGAAAAGAAGTAGCTGAGAGCAGGTGGTGGCGATAATCCCAAGTGTCTTGAGATAAGGAGCTAGACACCTAAACGCTTATACTTTTTTGTATGGATACCCGTTGGACGATCAAAGTATCTGAAGAGATCGACCGCGACTTGCGCATGTACCTTGCCGAACGGGGTTTCAAAAAGGGTGACTCAAGGTTCGTCGAAGAGGCGGTGAGAGAACAGCTCTTCCGTAACGCTCTGGCTGAAACGCACGCGGCAAACTGCGACCTGAGCGAAGACGAAGCACTGACCCATGCCCGCTAAGGAAGGTGCTGGCCTGTGTTAAACCCTAATTCACCGAACGAACTGCTGAGCAGAATCACGGTTGACCCGGACGTCAGCCACGGCAAACCGAGCATCCGGGGGCTGCGTTACCCGGTCGAGCTGATCTTAGAACTGCTCAGTAGTGGGATGAGCGTGGACGAGGTACTGGGAGACTACGACGACTTGGAGCGCGACGACATTCATGCGGCTCTCTTCTACGCCGCGAAACTCACTCAGGTCAAAAGCATTCAAAAGATTGCGTGACGCGTTTTCTGGTGGACGCGCACTTGCCGCTTACCTTAGCTAAGGCAATGCGTGCAGTGGGGTTTGACACGCTTCACACTCGAGACTTGCCGCAAGCAAACGCTACGAAGGACAGCGAAATTAACGTCTTGTCTTTAGCAGAGCGGCGCGTGGTCGTAACTAAAGACGCCGACTTTGTGCAGTCGTTTACGCTCCAGGGTCGCCCCTACAAACTTCTGCTCGTCAGCACCGGCAACGTTCGTAACGCTGAGCTGTTTGGGCTGCTGACCGACAGGCTCGAGCAGTTCGCCGAGCTATTCGAGACTCATAGCTATGTCGAGCTGGCCCGCGACGCCCTGATCATTCACGTTTAGGGAAGGACCGAGCAGGTGGCGGCGGTGATACCGTCGGTGCTGGGTAAAGGGTATCTCGAAATGGGATGATTGGGTTACTCAAGAGCCAAGAAACCCGAAGCTGCGGCAGTTTTGCCTACTACTTATCTATCTCTTTAACTGTGTGAGCGGTTTACCCGTTCTGACAGCCTCCACAACTTGCCGAATGGCTTCTACGACCACCTCGGGATTGTCAAGCTGGATGTAGTGAGAACTTCCTCTGACTTGTGTATGCAGGGTATTGCTTGAAAGCCTAGCATACTGCTCTTGCAAGCCCTTCCATACTTCTTTTTCGGCCCTATCAATGTTCTCATTATAGCCCGCCCAGATGTTTTCTTTAGTCCAGTCAATAGCCGCTTGGTCTAATAAACTTGTGTCTGCCGTCAGCACCACGACGGGTTTGTTGGTCAACGAACCGGGTTGCATATATTCTGTTTCGCCTTGTTTCGTAGCTGCAAGTAAGTCCCAATTCTCCGGAGATGTGTTATGCAGGTCGAAAGCATCGTTCAGTGCGGTAGGAAGCACTTTGCGAAATTCTCTCTCTTGATTGGGATGCGAGCCGTCAACAAACACCAAGCCCGCCACCTTCTGTGGATGCTGGTGCGCGTACATGTTGATGATAAGACCGCCGATGGAATGCCCTACGAGTACAAAAGGGCCATCCATAGAACTGTCTGCCAACAACGCTTCCAAATCGTTTACAATATCTTGAACTGTGCGTTGTCCCGGAGCAGGGTCACTCTCGCCTAGTCCAGCTCGGCTGTAAGCACAGACCTTGCTAAACGCTGCAATTTTGGGCTGAAGCTCTAGATTAGCCCACATACCAGCGTCATCGCCGAGCCCAGACTCGAGCACCACAGTCGGCTGACCTTCGCCACGACAAGTCACCGCAAGATTCCGGTTTCCTACATTTATCTATTCCATAGGTTGTACCAACAGGATGTGAAAAAGCAAAAAAATTGCGCTTTACCTAACATACTGCATTTTTTAAGATACCGCGTTATACGCTACCCTAATTGCTAGTCGAGTTCGTGCAGGTTGGTGCAGAGGAGCGCGAACAAGGAGGCGTGGACTCTGATAAAGAAGCCTTGGTTGGTGCGCGCCCGTAAGCGTTGCACGCCCATGCTCTCTAGCTGAGAGTTCATGGTTTCTATACCCAGGCGGTAACGCTGCAAACCAAACGTTTCGGACAAAGTGTTTTGCTCTTTCATATTTTTACGTTTTGGGGTGACCAGCACCACGCCACACGCCTGTTGCAAACTCGCTTCATCAGGGGCGCTCAAGTAGGCTTTGTCTCCATAGAGCAAAGCTCCTTGAGGTAAGTCGTAGCTCAGTTCGTGCAGCGGGGTCAAGTCGTGGTAAGACGCTTCGACTAAGCTGTAACTCACCGGCACGCCCCAAGCATCGCAGATGAGGTGCAAACGCCAGCCAAAGAACTTCTCTTTTTTCGGCGCACAGTAGCCACAAAAGGCTTTACCCCTAACCTTCTTGCAACGCCTGGCTCGTACCCGCCTGCATACCGGCAGCGGGATGCTGTCAATGATAAAGATGGACTGCTGAGTAAAAAGCGGTGTGAGGACGTTGAGGATACTCTCGAGCCAAGCGGCGAGCGCGTGAACACGGCGGTTGTAGCGAGAAACACTTAAAGCACGGATGTAACCCAGCTTAATCAGCAGGCACAGGGCACGTTCTTGATGGTTGCCAAAGAATTTGGCGGCAACCACGGCGACAGTCAGAACTTCTGCGTCGCTGACTCTAGCCAGCTTGTGCGTCTGCTGCCCGGACCTTTCAAGGATGTCACTGATAATGCAATAAACGCTTACAATGAAGCTGTCGTCCATGTAGGGTGCCTCCAGAACTGATGTCTCACAACTCCAGTTTGGCGGAACACCCGCATGGATGGCAACTAGCAATTAGGGTACGCTATGTATCAAGGAGATGCACGGGAATGCGTCCAGCACGCCGTAAAGAGACGGTTTTAGCCGTCTTTACTGCCCTGATAAAACGGCGAACGCCGATGACCACAGAGTGCCCACAGTATCGGCAACTAACTCAAACACACTGCGAAGGGCAAGCCGAGAAGCGACCAGTCGCCGGGGAGGAAAACCGTCAGCGCCAGCCCCAAGAGTGTGGTAAGGATAGCTCGAGTCATCTTCACCTACTCACCTCAGCCTGGTAAGCCGCACGTCGTCTACCATTCCCGCCACGGGCGCACGCACTCACTGCCGGACTAAGAAACGGGGCGCTTACCGTAGGCTACAGCTGTCGGTTCAGCTGTTCAGCCGGAGCGCGGCGCGGTACGCTGCAAAGATGCTCTCACGCGACCAGGCCAAACGGTACTATGACCGCTACGCCGCCAAACAAGACGGCGCGAGCTATGAAGATGGACCGCTCGAGACGCTGCTGGGACACGCCGACTTCGGCGCGGCGCAAACTGTGTTCGAGCTGGGGTGTGGTACGGGCCGGTTCGCAGAGCAGGTGTTAAACGAGCTGCCAGAGAACGCGACCTATTCCGGCACCGATTTGAGCAGCAAGATGGTCGCGCTGACACAGACGCATTTAGCCCGCTTCGGTGACCGTGCGAAGGTCACCCAAACCGACGGTTCGTTTCCTTGGCCTTTAGGAGCTAGGAGTATGGACCGCGTACTCAGCTGTTACGTGTTAGACCTCTTGCCGGACGATGAGATTACGGCGGTGCTGACCGAGGCGGCGAGGGTCCTCCGGCCCGGTGGCCGCCTCTGCTTGGCGAACCTGACAGATGGGACAACACCGGTGTCGAGCCTTAACATGTGGCGGTGGCGCGTGTTGTACCGGCTTAGTCCGCTCTGGGTCGGTGGGTGTCGGCCTCAAAACCTGGCGGGACGTTTAGACACGCGTACCTGGAAGCTGCTTCATCACAAGACCGTCGTGTCTCGGCTGATGCCTTCGGAAATTATTGTGGCTGAGCGCATTTGAGCTGGGTTGACGTTTACTTTTATATTTCAGGTGAAGAGCAAACGCCTTTTTCCGAACGACTGACTTCTAGAAGCCATCTCGAAAACCCTTTTTGGGAAGCCCAAAAGGGTTTGACCGAGCTAGGCGAGTAAGATCGAACGCTCGCAATCTGAAAAATAATCTTTGAGATAGGTTCTATTTCTTTAACATCAACAGAGTCTAGCTATTTAGTTGTCGCCTCAGCCACCACCTTTTGAACCGGGGTACGAGCAGATAGACGAGCAGCGAAACGTCGAGCAGCAGCTCAGATACGCTGAACACGCCGCCGTAGTGCGCTGGGTCCCAGTAGCTGACGGGGCTCGAGAACCGCAGTGACCAGTTAAACGGGAATAAAAGGAGCGGCCCGTCGTTATGGTGCGTCAGGATGTCGAACGTGGTGTGCAGGGCGCAGCTCAGCAAAAACCAGCGGAGCCAGCGTCTGCCGGGGTTCAGCCGTTTGGGGCCGAGCCAAGACAGACCGATACCCGCCGCCAAGACAAGGGGCGCGTGCAGCAGGTTGTGCGACACGACCCAGAGCGGATTGGTGTAAAAGAGCCGGTCGTACATCAGTGCGCTCGCGTCGGCGAGAGGCATTCCGGCAACGAGCGGGTAGTACAAAAAGCCGCCGAGCGAGAGCAGATAGAGAGGCAAATCGGGCGCGACCGAGCCCCACAAGACGGCTGAAAGCGGTACCGTCCAAAACGCACGTTTGCGGAGCGCCGCGGTGATGATGGCGTGGGAGGGCGTGTTCATCGCATTACCAGAAACCGTAGCACTAAGCGGTCCGAACGGTCTCGAGGGTGCGCTCGAGTAGTAGTAAGAGCACCACACCGGGGAGCGACGCCAACAGCGCCAACCCTGCCGCCACCGGGTCGAGCAGCCCACCGCCTGAAAGTTTAGCGAATAATAGGGTCGGCAACGTCTCAATCTGGCCACGGCCGACTAAAAAGGTCAGCAAGAACAGATTTGACGACACCAAAAAGACGAACAACCAGCCCGCCAACAGCCCTGGCAACAAGAGCGGCACCGTCACGAGCCAAAACGCCCAAAACGGCCCCGCGCCAAGCACTCGAGCTTGCGCTTCGTAGTCCGTTCCCAGTCCCTGAAACGACGCGGTAAGGACGCGCGTTAGATAGGGAATCGTCGGGATGAGATGCGCCAAAATGACGCCCAGATAGCTGCCGGTCAGCCCGAAGGTTGAAAACAGCAAGACCACGCCCAGCCCCACCGCGATTTCAGGGACGATCAGGGGCGTTAAGAGGACGAATTCGGCGGCGCTTTTGCCCGGAAAGCTGCGGGTGGCGAGGACTCTGGCCGCTGGTAGACAGATCACCGTGCAGAGCAGCGTGACAAGCAGAGCAATCACGACGGTGTTGAGCAGCGCCCCGACCGCACCCGAAACGGGCGAAAAGATGTAATCCCACCCGACCGGCAGCCGCGCGTCCCCCCTGGCCTGCCACCACCACGCACTCGGCAACAGGTCGGGCCACGACCAGCGAAACGCGACCGACGCAACGACTAAAGGAACGAAGGGACCCGCGAGCGCGAGCACAGCGAGCAGCAGGTACGTGCGTGAAAAAAAGCTGCGCCTTTTGGAGGTTCTAAAATCAGGCACTAGACCCGCCCCCAACGACGCTCGAGCCCCCGGTATAGCAGCAGATACCCGAGCAGCAGCACGCTGAGGAGCGCACATACGACGACCACAATTGCCGCGCCGTAAAGCCGCCGCTCGACATCCGCGTCGCTAAATGCCCGCCACGCCGCGACCGGCAGCGTGTTGGGTTCGCCGCCTAAAATCAGCGGCACCTCGAACGCGCCGAAGTTAAAGGCAAAGACGATCAAGGTCGCCGAGACAATCCCAGGGACGAGGCGCGGGAGCGTCACGAGCCAGAAGACCTGCCGGGGCTTTGCCCCCAACAGGGCCGCTGCCGCCTCGAGATTGGGGCCTTGACCCGCTAAGACGGAAGTCAGGAGCAGCGTCTGAAACGGCACCTGTTTCCACAAGTACACCAGCATCACCCCGATACCGCCGGTCGTATGTAAGAGCCGGGGAAAGTCGTTGGTGGTGTGGATCACGCCGAGTGCGAAGAGCAGCCGAGCGATCAAGCCACCGTTTGACCAGACGAGCAGCGTCAGGGCGACGCCGACCAGATACGGCACCATCAGCGGCAGTTTGTACACGACACTGACGAGCCGGTACCCACGCATCTTTGGCAGATGCGGACGCAGAAGTAACGCCAGATAGACGCTTAAAACGGTGCCGAGCACGGTCGGCACAAAGGCGTAGCGGAGGGTGAGCGCGAGCGACGCCCAAAAGTCCGGCGCAGCCCACGCCGCCCGGTAGTAGCGGAGCGTCGGAAAAGTGTTGACGCCGTAAAGGGGCGCGTAGCCGAAGCTCTGTAAGGAGACGGTCACGAGCGCCCCTAGATAGAGGACGCCTAAGACCAAAAGCGGGGGCGAGAGCTGCAACAGTGTGCTGAGCCAGCGCCGTCGCCGTCTCGGTGACACTTCGGTGTGCAGCTCAGAAGTCAGGGGCGGGCCTCAAACGCTGACGCGACGATCGCTTCAAAGGGTCGCTGCGAATCTTGCGCAATGTACTCGAGCCACACGCTTTGGATCAGATCAACCAGAGAAGCGTTGGTGTCAGGCACTTCAAACTGCGCCAGTTCGTCGAAGGTGACGCCGCGCAGGTCGGGGGCGGCGGCCTCGACTGCGGCCTGCTGCGTTTTATCCAAGAGTGGGATGTCTACACCGGGAAAGTAGCCGAGGGCCGCGAGTTGGTCGGCTTGGCTCTGAGGGCTCGAGAGTGCGTTCGCCAGTACCAGAGCCGCAGCCGGATGCGGCGCTGTTGAAGGAATCGCCAGGTAGCTTTTATTTGCCAGCATCCCGGACTCCGGGAAGATGACGTTTTCGACCGTTTCCGGGTACGTGCCGTTTTGGACGCCGACGGCGGCAGTAAACGCGCCCATCTGACAGAGCATGTCCACCTCACCGTTGACCAAAAAGGCTTCGTTGGCGGCTTGCGTTTCGGGATAGATGGGTTGACCCTGAGCGCCGCCAAGCAGGAGAGGCTCCAACCGTTTGAGATAGTCAAACCCCGGTTTTGTCAGGCGAGCGAATTCGGCAGGCGTGAAGGTGTCCGCCGCACGCAAGAACGGGTCGGCCCCGGTATCTTTGTCGGTGGCATCCGGGTTAAAGGCGTACAACACGCTCTGCACGAAGGTGTTGCCGATGTAGTTGGGTGGGCGCACGTAGGTAAAGCGGCCGGGGTTTTCGGTCAGAAAGGTCTCGAGTTCGGCGTAGGTGCGGGGCGCGTCGCCTCGCTCGAGCCTCGCCGTATCTACCAGACAGGTGTACTGAAACTTCGCCCACGGCACCTCTTGGAGCCGGGTCGGGTAGCCGTTATCGTTGAGGTTAATCCGAGCTTTGGGATCATTTTTGTCCAGATAAAAATACTTCGCGTTCGGCAGCTCAGCGGTAAACGGCCCAAAGAGCAGCGCCTGCTGGTCCAAGGTAAAAAAGTTTTCGCCGTTGATCCACACGAGGTCGGCGCTGCCCGCCCCGAGACCACGCCCGGCCGCCGCGTCCGCGATAATCTGGTCTACAGCGTCGCGGGTGTCGGGGACACGCAGCGAGCTTAAACTCAGGCCGAGCTTGTTCAGCTCAGGTTTGACGGCTGTGTCTACCCAAAAGTTGAGTTCTTCAGAGCCGCCCCAGTACGCCCAGACGACCTCGCCTTCGGTTTGCGCCCTCGAGACCACTTCGTCCCACGGCACCTCACCCGCCAGAAACGCTTTTTGAAACGCGGCTGGGGCGTCGGGGGTCTGCGCGAACGCAGAGCTGAACAGGACAACGATAAGTATGAGTAGATAGCGAATCATAAGAAACTCCTTTGTAGGTGGTTTCATTTGGGGAATACCACCAGATGTTCAGCGGGCAGGGTCAGGCGGACGGGCGTACCGGGCGAGAGAGCTTGCCGGGTACTGTAGACGCTAAAGGTCAGGTCGAGCTGGCTGATATGGACGGCGTAACGCACCGACTCACCCTGATAGGTCGTCTGCGTAATCCGCCCAAGCAGCTTGTTAGGCGCGTCGTCCGTGTCCAGCTCAGGTTCAGCTTCCAAACAGATATGTTCGGGCCGAATCGTCACGGTAGCAGCTTGGCCGTCTCTTTGGGCGACTTCGGTGCAGAGCCGCAAATACCCCGCCGCGTGGCGCAACACCGGTTTGCCGGAACACGCCTCGAGCCGACCCGAGATAAAATTCGACGCGCCCATAAAGCGGGCGACCGCCGGGGTTCTAGGGCGTTCAAAAATCTCTCGCGGCGAGCCGAACTGCTCGAGCCTCCCGCCAAACATCACCCCGATCACGTCCGAAAGCGCCAGCGCGACCTTTTGGTCGTGGGTTACAAACACCGTCGTGATCTCTAACCGGCGTTGCAAGTCACGAACCGTACTCCGCAACTCGTCACGCAAGTTGGCGTCCAAACTCGATAGGGGCTCGTCTAAAAGCAAAACGCGCGGTTCGGTCACGAGCGTCCGGGCGAGCGCGACGCGCTGCTGCTGGCCGCCGGAGAGTTGCGCAGGGAAACGAGCCTCGAGCCCCTCCAACGAGACGGCCTCTAGTGCCGCCCCGATCCGCCTTTTGAGTTCAGCGCCCCGTACCCCACGCAGCCGCAGACCGAAGCCCACGTTGCCGCGCACTGTAAGGTGAGGAAACAAGGTCGGTTGCTGGAAGACCATCCCGAGCCCGCGTCTTTCGGGCGGTAATCCCAACACCGACGCGCCGTTAAAGCGCACGTCGCCCTCATCGGGTTGCAGCAGCCCTGCAATCAGTTTTAAGGTCGTCGTTTTGCCGCACCCCGACGGCCCCAACAGCGTCAGAAGTTGGCCACGGGGTAGCGTCAGCGACAAGCCGTCTACAACCAGCGCGTCACCGTAGCGTTTGCTGAGGTTTTCCAAACTGAGGCTGGCGGCAGTCGTCATCAAAAGAACACGCTACCGTAGAGTACGCGCCGCCCACCAGAGCCGCTGTGAGACGGTCACGAGGACGAGCGCGGCGAACACGCTAAAGAGCAGCACGATTTGCCCCGGCCAGATGAGAAACACGCAGTACGCTACCACCGTCTCAGCCCCTTCAATCAGGCCGCTCGGCATAGTGATACTTGTCTTTTCACCCTGCGCCCCCGCCCCCTGCTGACGTTTTTCTAACAGCGCCGCCAGATAGAGCCACGACGCACTGTTGAGGTAGTACACCGCGAGCAGCAGCGCCACACTGAGATACGCGGCCGGGGACGGCGCGGCGGCGACGAGCGCGATAGGCAGCGCAGCGTAGATGACCGTATCGAGCAAGATGTCCAGGTAGCCACCGAAATCGCTCTGCCGCGCCTGAAACCGAGCGGCGCTCCCGTCTAACCCGTCGAGCACGCGGTTAGCGAGCCATAACCCGAGGGCCAGGAGCGGTTCGTGTAACAGCACGGCCCCTACCGCCAGGACGCCGAACCCAAAAGCAACGAGCGTCAGGAGGATAGGGTGAATCCTCTGGGTCAGCCGGGCAGCCGGGACGAGCAACCGCTCTTTAGGGGGGCGCAAAACTTTGTCGAGCACAGCGTCGTCTCCGGTGGCGTCTCCTGGGGTACAGGTCTAGGCGAAGTTGGGCGTTCAGGTCACGGAGCTAAGCGTTGCTAACGCAACTTAAGTCTAACCCAAGGTTTTTTAATCGGCGGGCAGCGCCTCTTGGCGAGGCGCGTGTGACGTATTCGTTTGCTTCGGCCCCGCCCAGCGGTAACGCAGATACGCGCCGAGTTCACGGGGCAGTTTAGGCAGCGTTTCAAAGACAAACGCGTCCGCCGCTTTTTTAATGCCTTCAGAGAGAACCGGGTAAGGAATCACGAGTCCGGAGAGTTTGTAGAGCGACAGGCCGTCGTAGACCGCTGCTGTCAAGAGTGAAATCATCTCTGAAGCTTTGGGCGCGACGATGGTTGCACCCAGAATACGCCCGGTCAAACGCACCGCGTGAATCTGCACAAAGCCGCGCTCCAGGTCTTCGGTGTAGCCTTTATCGGTTTTCGTGAGGTCAATCGTGAGCGTTTTAAGCAGCGCCGGGTGATAGCGTTTTTCGAGCTCAGCTAGGATCGGGCCGATTTCAGCGACTTCGGGAGCCGTAAAGGTCGCGCTCGGGTAAGGGGGTTCGGGTTTCCAGGTGGGTAAAAAGGGAAAAGCCAACCTCTGCACGACGCGCCGCCCCTGTGCGTTCGCCGAGTGGGTGTAGTGCGAGGTCGGGTTGACGTCGCCGATGGCGTAAATCCCTTTGACATCGGTTGCCCCGTAGGAGTCGGTCGGAATACCGTATTTGTCGAACGAAACCCCAGCGGACTCGAGCCCCAACCCTGCCGTATTAGGTACGCGCCCGACCGCCAAGAGTACCTTGTCTACGCTGGTGAGCGCCTTGCGCTGAGCGTTTTGCCCCACCCACAGCGTATGCGTCAGCTCGTCGTAATCCGTGGGTTGTGCGCCCAGATAGAGGTCAATCCCGGCCTCCCGCATCGCTTCAGCGATGACGTCGGAGACTTTCGGCTCCGACGCCGAGAGAACCCGGTCAGAACGGTTGATCAGCGTTACGCGGCTACCGAGTTTGCGAAAGGCGAACGCCATTTCGGAGCCGACCACGCCGCCTCCGACGATGACCAAATGCTCGGGTTTAGCGGACAACTCGAACAAACTTTCATTCGTCAGGGTCCGCGCTTCGGGCAAGCCCTCAATGGTGATACGCCTCGGACTCGAGCCCGTCGCCACGACGATATTGCGGGCGCTCAGCTCGCGGGTTTCACCGGTCGCCAGGGTGACCTCGAGCCGGTCAGCATCTAAAAACGTCGCCCGCCCCTCGAAAAAGGTCAAATTTTTCATCCCTTTGACCCAAGCCGTCTCCTCGTCACGCAGGTGGTTGCGCTTCTCCTGCACGTGCGCCAAAATCTCGGCGGGTGAGCGCCCGCCTGGGTAGGTCACAAGATGAATCAATGTTTTTGACGGCACACAGCCGACGTTGGTACAGTCGCCGCCGACCGCGTTCGCCTCGACGAGCGCCACCTGTTTGCCGAGTTTAGACAGACCCACAGCGACAGTCAGCCCACCTGACCCGGAGCCGATGACAAGGGTGTGAAATGTCGTGTGATCCGTCATGCCGTCTCCTTTTGACGCCCCTGCTCACGCCGCTTGAGAAGCCTTGAACCAAGTAAACTCAGCGCAAAAATCGCTACTGACGCAATCAGTACGCCCGCGTTCACGCTCGGCAAGCCCTTTGAGAAGTCCCCGTCGGTAGACGCGCCGAAGAGCACGAACGCCACCGTACCGGGGAGCGAGCCGAGCACTGTCGCCAAGATAAACGGCGCGTAGCGCACCCGCAAAAAGCCCGCCAGATAGTTGACTAAGTCGTAAGGCAAAAAGAGAAAGCGCATCGTCAACACGGTTTCAAAAGCGTTGCGGCGCAGGCGGTCGGCGTAACCTTGCAAGCGGCCCTCGGGTTTGCCCGACCCTTCAGCCAAAACCCCACGCCCGAAAAAGGTCCCGATCACATACGCCAAACTCGCGCCCAGGTTTGCCCCGATGATGGTGTAAACGATCCCTAACACCGGCCCGTACAAAAACCCGGCTCCGACGGTCAACACGAGGGCCGAAAAAAAGATCAGGGGCCGCAGCGTGTAGAGCAAGATAAAGAGCAGCGGCCCGTAGGCGCTCGCGGACAAAAAGCCGACGAGCTGGCGAAAGGTCTCGAGCGGCGTCAAACCGTTGCGGGCGGTATAGAGGACGTAAGCGCCGACGAGTAAAAGCCAAAACGCGGCGGCAAAGAGCTTTTGGCCGTGTTTTCGCAGCCATGAGGGTTCGGGCGAGTCGGTGACAGCTTTAGGGGCGGACTCAGCCATAGCGCACACGACAAGGGACGGCAAAGGGTTTCATAGACCAACTCTACGGGGTCAGCCTGTTTCGTTTCTGTCTTCCATTTGTCATAAGGCGCATGACGGCTGGGCTACATGACCTCGAGGTCACTATACTGGCAGCACCTTCCCGGACGTTTCACAGGCTTCCAAACCTGCAACTGCATAAACTGAAAACTACACCGCTCTAACTTTCAAAGCGTTGGGGTTGCCGGTTTGGTCTCGTTGCTGACACCTTTTGACTATGCTGGATTGACATACCACTCAGATGCAATAGCAAAACCGTTGTCCCGCAGCATTGTCCGCTTCGGCTCGTCTAAGTGACCACAAACGACGACTGACAGGTGCGCCTCACGGCTCTCAGCTCGCTCACGCACTGCGCCTAGCAGTGCAACCCCGACCGTAGCCCATTTCGCCGGGTCTGACACAACGAAATCATCCACCACACAGACGTTTTTACCGGGGTCATAAACTGGCGGGGGCGGGACGATACTGCCAATGATAAAGCCTTCGACCCCGCCTTCATCCCAGACCAAAGCGATAACGTTAGGACGATCGAGCAATACTTGTAAAAAGGCTTTTTGACTCTCTACCGCCCCTTCAATCTTACGCCAAAAAGTTGGCGAAAACTGTTCGTACTCCGTTCGTTTGAAGTCGGCTAGTTCGGCCATACGCTCGACATCATGAACTTGTGCAACCCGCAGCGCCACCACACTCATTCTAATCCGCCTCTTCTATCTCAGTTTCGGTCACACTCTGCCGGTACGGGGTATCTTCCGCCTCGGCCCCCGGTACCCGGTTATACATCTCGGTCAGGTCGGCCAGCGCGGGCGCGAGCCAGCTTTCTAACTGCCCCTCTTCAAACCGCCAACCCCAGTTTCCGCCCGCCTGACCCGGCGTGTTCATCCGGGCGCTCGAGCCGAGTTGCAACACGTCTTGCAGCGGCACCACCGCGTACTTCGCTACCGACGAATACGCCAAACGGACGAGTTCCCAGACAATGCCCCGGTCGTCGTGACCCAAGTAGCGCCGCACGAAGTCGCGCTCGTTTTCGGGTGCGGCGTCAAACCAACCTTGCGTCGTATCGTTGTCGTGGGTGCCGGTATAGACGACGAAGTTTTCCGTGTAGTTGTGCGGCAAGTAGAGATCAGAACCGCCCCCGGCAAAGGCAAACTGCAAGACCTTCATCCCCGGCAACTTGTTATCATCCCGGAGGTGCTCGACCTCGGGGGTGATGATGCCCAAATCTTCAGCGATGATCGGCAGGTCGCCCAGCTCTTTTTTGAGGGTGTCAAAGAGCGCCTGACCAGGACCTTTGACCCAGCGGCCATGTTCGGCGGTCGGGTTTTCCGCCGGAATCTCCCAATACGATTCAAAGCCGCGAAAGTGATCGACACGGATCAGGTCGTAAAAGTCCAAAGATGACTGGAAGCGCGACACCCACCAGGCAAAATCGCGGTTTTGCATCTTTTTCCAGCGGTAGAGCGGGTTGCCCCACCGCTGCCCGGTCTCGCTAAAGTAATCGGGTGGCACCCCCGCGACGACCTCAGGATTACCCTCGTCATTTAAGTAGTAGAGTTCAGGGTTGGCCCAAGCGTCGGCGGAGTCGTAGGCGATAAAGATCGGGATGTCGCCGATGATTTGGACGCCCCTCGCGTTGGCGTAGTCTTTTAACCCCAACCACTGCGCATAAAAAAACCACTGCCAGACTTTGTGACGGGTGATGAGCGCCTCATTTTCACCGATAAACTTGGCCAGCGCACGTTTCTTGCGGGTTCTCAGCGCCTCGTCCCAACTGTTCCAGGGTTCGCCGCCTTGCGCCTCTTTTAAGGCCATAAAGAGCGCGTAATCGTCTAACCAGTACGCCTGGTCGTCGCAAAACTCACGAAACTCGCCTTGCTGCTCGTCAGTGGCGACCGTTTGAAACGTTTCGGCGGCGCGGCGCAGCGCAGCGTCCTTAAAGGGGATGACCGTACCATAATCAACCGTACCGGTATTGGCGGGGGCGTTTTCCAGATCGGCGGACGTCAGAAAGCCTTGCTCTACCAGCCTGTCTAAACTGACTAGGTTCGGGTTCCCCGCAAACGCACTGAAACTCTGATATGGGGAATCGCCGTAACCGGTCGGCCCGAGCGGTAACACCTGCCAGAGTCCCTGCTTGGCCGCCGCTAAAAAATCTATCCAGGCATAAGCGTGTGCGCCCAAATCACCGACGCCGTGCCCTCCCGGTAACGAAGTCGGGTGCAAAAGAAGACCTGCTGAACGTTCCATGTCATTTCCCTTCTACTTAAAAAAATGGTAAAAATCTGACTGCTGAAATAAAGCCGAGAGAAGGGAGAATGAAGAATATAGGCACCATCCCCAGTCTCTCTTCCGTGTTCTGTATTCTTTTCACACGTCTTATACGCCAATTGGGTTCTAGGCTATTTGACAAACGGTTTCCCAATCGCTTTAGGCGCGACCGAGCGGCCGATAAACCCGGCCAAAACGAACATCGTCAAGATAAACGGCAAGCTCTGGACGATCGTCGGCGGCATCAACTGGCTGCCGCCCAAAAGCGTCGCCGCCGCCTCGAACGCGCCAAAGAGCAGCGTCGCGCCGAGCACCCCGAGTGGGTGCCATTTGCCAAAAATCAGTGCGGCCAACGCAATAAACCCCCGACCCCCCGACATCTCCGAAATAAACTGGTTGAGGTTGCCGATACTTAAAAATGCGCCGCCCAATCCCGCCAGCACCCCTGAAATAACAACCCCGTAGTAACGCATCCGTTTGACGTCAATGCCGACACTGTCAGCCGCTTCGGGATGCTCCCCAACCGAGCGCAGGCGTAAGCCGAAGGGGGTGTGAAAGAGCACATAGTACGAGACCGGCACCAGCAGAAAGGCCAGATAGACGAGTGGCGAGAACGAAAACGGCCCGATACTCCACTCCGGCAGTCGGTTACGCACCGGGTCGCTCGTCGCGGAATTGTTGTACAACCCGGTTAAAATGACGGCGGGCAGTCCTACGGCCATCAGGTTAATCGCCGTCCCGGAGATCACCTGGTCGGCCCGGTAACGAATCGAGATAAAGGCGTGAAGCCAGCCGACGCCGCCCCCGACGACCGCCGCCGCCAGAACTCCCAGCCACGGCGCGTAAGGGACGACCGCCTGCGGATTTTGAGCCAGGGCGGGCAACTCGGCAAACCGGGCGACGACCGCCGCCGCCAATGCGCCGAACAAGATAATGCCCTCGAGCGCGATATTGACCACCCCCGACCGTTCGCTAAACATCCCGCCGAGCGCGGCGAGTAACAAAGGTGTCGTCGCCCGGAGCGCCGACGCTAGAAGCGTTAAAAGTAAAGCGGTTTCGATCATGTTTCTCCTGTAGGTTCGCTGGTAGTTTCACCTAGACGTTCCCTTACACGTTCTGCCGTCCGGCTGGGGCGTCCGGGCGGGTCGAGTGGGGTCTCCGGCGGAGCGGGGCGCGTCTCATCGTCGTCGCCGACCGGCCCGCGCCGTTTGACAGGGTCGGTAAGGCGATCCGGTAAAAAGCCTTTCGCCGCGATAAAGAGCACCACGAGCGCCAGGATCATGTTCACCACGTCTCTGGTCAGGTCGGTGAAGGTGATGTTAAGGGCGGAGCCCCCGTTTTTAAGCACCCCGAATAAAAACGCCGATAACACCACCCCGAGCGGCGTATTTTGCCCGAGCAGCGCCACGGCGATGCCGTCGAAACCGTCACCGGTCGGGAGTGACTGACGCAGCGCGTAATCTTCTAACGCGCCGCCCAACACGTAGTGCGACGCCGCCAGTCCCGCAAACGCGCCGGAGAGCGCCATCGCCCAGACAACACTTGTGGCGATATTCGCGCCGCCGTACTCAGCAGCTTTAGGTGCGAGCCCAACCGCCCGCAGTTCATACCCCCAAGACGTTCGCCATAAGATCACCCACATCAGCACCGCCGACAAGACGGCGACTAAAAACGACGCGTTGAGTTTCGTCGGTGGAATCAGAGTGGGCCGTGCGTTGAGGCCGAGCACCCCGAAGATAAAGTAGAGCGCACCCCCGACTAACACGGCCATCAGCAACCGCAGAGGCCAGCGTAACCGCCGCGCCGCGCCGAGCGCCACAAAAACGAGCAGCGCGACAACCGGGGCAACAAAAAGGCCGAGGTTCAGGGCAACCTCCGTTTCACCAAATGTCCCCGCCGGTACGCCGACGATGGCCAGGAGCTGTGGCAGCCGCGCCGCCTCCGAAAGTTCAAACGATTTAGGTTCAGACCCCGGCGCTTTGAACGGCAACCCTAAATTAACGGAGCCGTCCCCGGCTCTCGGCAGCCCGACAAAAATCAGCACAGCGAGGAGCAGCACACCCGATACGGCGGCCGAAACCCTGGGCGCTTTGGCCATCCGTACCCGCGTCGCCGGAACTAAACTCAAGACGATGCCGACGACGATAAAGACGCCGACCGCAACGAAAGCTCGAGCCACCGACTCAGCAAACACTTGCTGCGCTGAGAGCACAAGTAACAGCAGCGACGCGGCAATATAGTTGAGCAAGATGGTATTGATAACCTCGCTCGCGCCGAAACGAGCTTTGAGCCAGCCCGGGAGCGCACCCCACAAGCCCCCGCCCAAAGCCGCAGCTAAAACCGCCACCGGCAGCACAATAATTCTCGGCCCCGGTAGGTAAACCCCGGCGAGCATGGCGAAGATGCCCCCCAAAACCATCTGCCCCGGCGCGCCGATGTTAAAAAGTCCGGCGCGAAACCCGAACGCAACTGACAACCCGGTAAATATTAAGGGCGTGGCAAACTTGAGCGCTTCCATCAACCCGGCCGGATCGGTCAGCGACGTTGCAAACAGGCTCTGATAGGCGTACCAGAGCACGTCGAGACGGCCCGCCAGATACATTAGCGGGCCGCTGACCGTCACACTCCCGAGCGGCGTCGGTTGCAACGCCAAAATCACCACAGCTGCAGCAAGCAGCGCCAGCACAATCGAAGTTGCTGGAACCGCGATAGCGGCAAGCGCCCGGTCCAACAGCCGACCGGCGCGCGGAAACACCCGCAAACCCAAGAGAAAGGCGAGCAAGCCGGTTATAAACGTAAGGGCCGCAGCCAGACCCGCCGAGGTTGCAGCGTAAGGCAGCTGCCGAATGCGGAGACCGGCGTCTTGTAGGCCGGTGAGCAGGTCGGGCGTTGTCAAGTCGGCGGCGCGGTCTACCACACGTTGCAAGGCCGCCACATCAGTACGGCGGCCCGGATCAGCGAGCTCTTCTTGGGCGTTCGTTAAAAGCGCCGAAGACTGCGCGTCCTTGGTGGCGTTTTGCACCGAGGCGTTGCCCCAAACCGTCACCCCGACGAGAACTGCGCCGCCTATAAGCCAGACGCTGGCGCGGCGACGCGCAGGTAGACGGCTCCCGGCGGCGACCGCCAGCAGCCCGAGCACCCCGACACCTAAAACGAGACCCTGACCGGGAATTCGCACCGGTTCGGTACGCCCGGTAAAGTCGTAGGTCCGGTTGGGCAAGACGATGACGGTACCCCTAGCCCCGGTCTCGCGGCTGATCGCCGCCCACGGCGCAGTAAAGAGACCGACGAGCGCGAGGAGCGCCAAGACGGTTAAGAAAACCTTTTCGTTCACGCGTTTATCTTAACGTTACGGAGAGGTTCACGGGCCGAGGTAACCCAAAGGTAAGCAAACTTAGGAAGTTGTATCAAAAGCTCTTCCAGATATTACTTCTTTGACCGTTGTCCCTTCTAAGCCATCAGAGGCTTGAAAGTCCCTAGTTCCAGACACTTGATATAGGTAAGTTCCTATTTGGAATAAGGAACAAGGCTTCTCTGGATTTTGAATGAGGTGCTGCCAAATTTTTCTAGTGTTCTCTTTGTCTTCTCGAGACCATTTTCCAGCTCCTATGACCAAAGCTGTATTAGCATAGCTTAGCCCTTCCATCTTCATGCGACCTGTTGTAGTAACAGTTGTATTCGTAAAGATTGTGACTAATAGCCAACGGCAGGTCTATAACTAGAGACGAAGATAAATTGTCGTTTAGATAAAGCCTTAGCTCAGTCTTCAAGTCGTCCCTAATATAGATGGAAGCAGCAAGATGAACAAAAGGCTCTAACCCTAAACCTCGGTAAGGCCCTCAGTTTCGCAGAAGACTCCATTAAGATCAACCACGCCAAGAACCAATTGTCCGCTGGCTTGAAATTTGCAGTAAATCCTCAAGGGGTTATACCTATCTGCAGTTGATGGATACTTGAAGTCAAATACATAGGCATCTTGCACGAAGGTTTGCTCGGGAAAAGCCACGTAAGCGTGAACCTCAAGGTCACGCAAACTTTGTAAGAGCTGAACCCCGAGCTTATATACTACTTCGGCTATCTCTAGCAGATTTTGTTGCAACTGTTGCCCCATAAAAGCGACCATGCTAGCGAAGTTACTTGGCATAGAAACTGAAAAACGTGCACCTCCCTGATTTACAGCGAAAGACCTTATCAGCTCTCGAGGAGTATAAATCTTGCCATCAAAGTACGCTGCTGGGGAATCCAAAAATTCGTCAATGGTTAGAAGGTTGTCTAAAGTGTGCAGATCAATTTTTAAGTTCAAAGGTGCCCAAACAACAACCGTATTCTCCGGCATATCTCGATGATCTATGGGAGTGAATCCGACTTTTAGGGACATCCTGAGACTTTTGGAAACAGCCAAAAGCAAAGGTTCATTACTACTGCTTTTCTCGGTAAGCAAAAGTCTCAATTGCCCGTACAAAGGTAAAAAATGATGTAGCTTTCCCAACTCAACCAAATCCATACAGTCGCGCACAACGAGAAGCGACTGCGTTAGCTCATTGATGCGCATACCAAGTGGTTTAGAAACCATCTGGTACTTGTTATTCGATGGATTCTTGCGTCCTTTTTTGCTTTTCTTCGACATCTTAATATTTTAATAGCTATTTTGGCTGACGGAATATCCAAAGTCGGCACTATGGATCAAGCTAACGCCTGACTAAAATCCCCGCCCGGTAGAGCGCCGCTAAAAAACCCGCCTCTTGCGCCTCCAAGGGCGTCTCTTCAACCCGGACCAAACAGTAACGAAACCCGGCTTGCACCACCGCCGCACGCGTCCGGGCGAGAAAACGCTGCACCGCCTCCCGGTAAAGCTGCACCTCGCCCTCGCCAACCTCGAGCGTCCCCCCCGTTTCGCTGTCTTTAACCTCGAGGCGTCGGCCCTCGGGCTCGAGGTCAAAGATACTCAGTAGCTGCACAAAACACACGTCGAGCCGCCGCGCCCGGAGCGCCGTCAGGGCGGGAGTCAGTGAAGCCTCGTCAAACAGGTCGGACAACACGACGACCATCCCGGCCGCGTAAGCCGAACGCGCCGCGAACGCTGACAGTGCGGCGGCGGGCGCTTCTTGGGCCGGTTCAGGGGTGTCGCCGATAAAGCGCCACAACTCCGGAAGCTGCGTACGCGTCCCCCCGCGTGGGCTGGTTGCGCCACCAAAACGCCCGACTTGGGTCCGCATCCCGAGCGAGGTTGTCACCAGCATTGCCGCAAGTCGCTGCGCTGCCCCGAGTTTGCCCCCGACGTTCATACTTGGTGAGGTGTCAATCAAGACCTGCAGCGCCGAGGTGCGTTCAGCTTGATAAAGCCGCGTCATCAGTTTGCCGGTGCGGGCGTAGGCTTTCCAGTCCACATAACGCAGTTCGTCCCCGGCACCGTAGGGGCGCACGTCGAAAAATTCCAAGCTCTGCCCCGCCTCACGTACGAGCCGCTCACCTGAAGCTGTGGTCAGGACTCTGGGCGCAGGCGCGTAACGCGACAACAACGCCCGGGTCGGGGTGCTCAGGGTTAAGGGAGTCTGGGACACAAGCTCTACTTGACGGTTTTGAGCAGCTCGGCGATCACCTCGTCCGGCGTCGTGCCCGACACTTCCGCTTCGAAGTTTAACAGCAACCGGTGCCGGAGCGCAGCTGGGGCAGCCCGCCGGAGGTCGCCCAGCTCGACGTTCGGACGGCCTGCTGCGAGCGCGTAGCCTTTGGCGGCCAAGACCATCGCCTGTGCGCCGCGCGGCGACGCGCCGAGCCGCACGAGCGGGTGTGCGTGACTCGCCTCGACGAGGTTCACGACGTACTCCAGAGCGCGGCTGGCAATCGGCACCGCGCGGAGCGTGGTTTGCAACGCTGAAAGTTCCGCGTGGCTGATAACTTGCGTGACTTCAGCTTCAGACGCGCCCGTCGTCGCGGAAAGAATCTGCGTCAGCGTCGGGGCGTCGGGACGCGGCACCAAAATCTTAAACAAAAACCTGTCGAGCTGCGCTTCAGGGAGCGGATAGGTACCTTCCATCTCGAGCGGGTTCTGCGTCGCCAGCACGGTAAATGGTCTCGGCAGCGGGTGCTCCTCGCCGGAAACCGTCACTGAACGCTCTTGCATCGCCTCGAGCAAAGCCGACTGCGTTTTAGGCGTCGCCCGGTTGATCTCGTCGGCCAACAAAACCTGATGAAAGACCGGCCCCGGTTGAAAGGTAAAGTGAGCGCGGCCGTGCTCTTCGCTTAAAAGCGTCGTCCCGGTCACGTCGGCGGGCATCAGGTCGGGCGTGAACTGCACGCGCCCGAAGGTGAGGTCGGTCGCGCCCGCTAAGGCCCGCACCAAGCGGGTTTTGCCGAGACCGGGAGCACCCTCTAAAAGCGCGTGCCCGCCCGCCAAAACGACGACCAGCAAATCTTCAACGACCGCTTGCTGCCCGAGGATCGCGCCTTCGACAGCTTCGGCGAGCGCCTTAAACCGCTTTGCAAAAACCGTGTGCGGCCCCTGTTCACTCATCGGTTGGCTCTTATCTGCTTACGCATCTAAGGCTTACGTTACCATCTCTTAGTGGGTAAAACCGAGTTTTGAACGCGTTTATGTTCTCACTTCAAAGCAGGTATCGAAATTCAAGTTAGCTTTTGATAGTGCTCCGGCAGTGATTTAATGCTCATTCAATGGTAAAGAGAATACTCAAGTGACAAAGCTGCCTAGTTCGGTACATCCTGAAAGCTTCTTACCTCTAAAGATCACGTAAAAAAGTCGGCTTAAAAAACGTATAACTGTGGGTTATGCTACATTAGAAAATGTACTACTTAAATACAAAGACCGACGGGGACACTTTTTGCACTCATTAAAGCTCGCGCCCTCTTTCCTTCCAGCGGCAAGAAGACCATAGCTTGAAAACCGGTACCAACCCTGGACACTAAAACGTCCAGGTTTTTTGTGAACCCCTAACAAAATACAAACAGTTTTATAGTATGATTTTTCACACGCTGTAGTAGCGCGTGCGTAGCCTGTTCTAACGCCGTTGACGGCAGATGGGATGCTCGACATGGAAGTTGACGTGGTGGTTCTCGGAAGCGGCGTCGGCGGGAGTACAGTAGCTGCTATTTTGGCGGAGCAAGGCGTGCGGGTCGCGCTCGTTGACGCGGCGGTTCACCCCCGCTTTGCTCTTGGTGAAAGCACCATCGGCGAGACCTCTTTTTTGCTCCGGCAACTTGCGGCGCGTTGGCGCGTGCCGGAGCTCGGTTGGGTCAGTACCAACCGGGGACTAGAGGAGCACGTCAGTCGGCGCTGCGGCATCAAACGCAATTTCGGTTTTGTCTACCAGCGGGAAGGTTTAGAGCACCAACCCGATGAAGTGACCCAGTGCAACGTCTCGGACGGCCCCTTTGGTGCCGAGTCACACCTGATGCGCGCCGACGTTGACCAGTACCTTTTTGGTGCGGCCAAACGTCACGGCGCGAGCGTCTACGAAGGGATCAAGGTCGCTGCAGTTGACGTTGATGATGAAGGCGCGAGCGTCAGTTTGAGGGATGGGACAGAAATTCATACGGAATACCTCATCGACGCCACCGGTCGCAATTCGGTTCTTGCCGAAAAGTTCAGCCTCCGCGAAGAGCCAAGCCGGTTTCGGACAGACAGCTGGACGACGTTTACCCACATGCGCGGCGTTCGCCCTTATGACGAGGTAGACCCGGAGACCAACCAACCGACCCCGTGGCACGAAGGAACACTTCACCATCTGTTCGACGGCGGCTGGATGTGGGTCATCCCTTTTGACAATCACAGCGGCAGCGAAACCGACCTCGTGTCGGTCGGTCTCAATTTTGACAGCAACCGTTTTCCCAAGCGTGAGGGCGTCACGGGCGAGCAGGTGTGGCAGGAATTTCTTGCGACCCAACCGGGCATCGCCGCGCAGTTCGGGGCCGCGGCCCCGGTGTTTCCCTGGGTGACGACGGGGCGCACACAGTTCAGCAGCAAAACGACCGTCGGCGACCGCTGGATACTGATGTCGCACGCCGCCGGTGCGGTAGATGCACTTTTCAGCCGGGGCATGGCGAATACGATGGCGGTCATCGAGGCGTTTGTCCCACGCTTTTTAGCTGCGCACGCCGACCGTGACTACCGGGCTGAGCGGTTTGAATACGTTGACCGGTTTTCGCAGACCATGTTGGACAACAACGATAAACTGATCGCGGGAAGTTACATCGCCTTTCGTGACTTTGATCTGTGGCGCGCCTGGTCGAAGATGTGGTTTTTAGCGTGGAACTTAGGCGTGATGCGGCTCGCCGGGTCATACTACCGGTTTGTCGAAACCGGAGACACGAACATCCTCGACGAACTCCACAAGGGCGAAGCGCCAGGGACGTTTGCGCCCGAAGCGCCCTCGGCGCAAAGGCAGTTCGAGCGGTGCTTTGCCATCATGGAAGAGATCGACCGGGGCGAAAGGGAAATTGCCGACGCCATCCCCGAATTAGCCTTCATCTTAGGTGACGGCGAGGCGAGTCCGGCCCCGCTCAACCTGCATGACGTGCTCCGCCCTTGGCACGACGGCAGCGCCGAAACGCAGACCCTGATCTATAACTGGGGCCGCACCGCGAGCCCACTGGGGATGCGTAAATGGTTCGACTACGACCGGGCGACGATTCCGCAGGCCGCAGAACAGTTGTACGCCGAGCGAGAACTGAGCGCCGTTTAAACCGGGTCAAGTAGCCTAACCTTCGGTGGCGTCTAAGGAGCACAGATGAGTAGGTTGAAATTCGGGATGTTGATGTTTCCGGTGCATAACCCGAGTCATGACCCGACGGTGCAGCTGGAGCAAGACATCGCGTTAGCCGAGCACGCTGACGCCCTCGGGTTTGATGAGTTTTGGTTTGGTGAACACCACAGCGGCGGCTGGCAGATTATCGCCGACCCGCTCCTGATGGTGGCCCGCGCCGCCGCAACCACGCGCCGTATCCGCCTCGGTTCGGGCGTGTCAACGCTCGCGTATCATCACCCGAAACTGCTCTTAGAGAGTGCCGTTCAGCTCGACCACATGACGCGGGGCCGCTTTATGTTCGGCGTCGGGGCCGGGGCCTTGGCGCTCGATAGCCTAATGCTGGGGCTCGACCCGATGAACGCGCGTGAAGCGATGGCGGAGAGCCTCGAGGCGATGATGCTGCTGTTAGAGGCCGACGGCCCGGTCACGTACACGCCCCAAAAAGCCGACTGGCGGCTCGTTGACGCTTATTTACAGCTCGAGCCCTATTCCGACCCCCTGGACGTCCGCGTCGCGGTATTTAACTCGGCGTCCGGGCCAAGGCTCGCCGGACGTTGGGGCCTCGGGATGATTTCGTTTGGGGCGGCGGCGGTCGGGTTGGGCAAAGAAAATCGGATGGCGCTGGCGGCGCAAAAAGCACAATATGTCGCCGAGCAGTACGGCCGTACCGTAGACCGGAGCCGCTGGAGCGTGATGAGCCCGATGCACCTCGCCCCGACCGAAAAACAGGCCAGGGACGAAGTTCGCTTCGGTTTACGGCAATATACCGACTATATCCGGCAGATTTTGCCGCTGAACGTCCCCGTAGACTCCGACCTTGACAATATCGTCGACGCGCTGCACATCGCCGGTCATGGGGTCGTCGGTACACCGGCGATGGCCGTAAAACACATCGAGCGGATTCAGGAGCTGAGTGGCGGCGTCGGGACATTTTTACTCGAGCACGCAGGTTGGGCGTCGCACGCGCACACGCGCTCGAGCATGGAACTCTTCGCTGCTGAGGTCGCGCCGCACTTTACCGGTTCGACTCGGGCGCAGCAAGCAGCCTATGCGCGGGAGCTGGGGCACGACCAGTTGACTCGGCGCACAATGGCCAAAGCGCAAGCCGCCGCCGATTTGCAACATTCAACCGAAGTGCGGCAGCAGCGGCAAAAAGCGCAATTAGCTGCCGCGGTTGAGCGAATCCTCGATGAAGTCTTCGACGAGAGCACCCCACCCAAAGAAACTCGCGCGGACGCAGCGGATACAGTTGTGGCAGTACTAACTGAGAGCAGTACTCACTGAAACCTACTAAGCTGAGCGAACGGCGGTTGCCGGTTGCCTAACCCTATACTCCAGGCCGCTTTTTCCGGTGGTTTATACTCGTAGTTTATACTCTGAGATGAGTAGGCTAATCGGAGGTAGGGTGTGGGACAACGGTTTAACAGCGTCAGCGAGCAGCACCGCACATTTATCGAAGCGCAAAAACTCTTTTTTGTGGGCACAGCGGCGAAGGGCGGCCACGTCAACCTCTCCCCCAAAGGTTTGGACTCGCTCCGCGTCTTGGACGAGCAGACGGTGGTGTGGTTAAACGGTACCGGCAGCGGCAACGAGACGGCGGCGCACCTGCGGGACAACCCGCGAATGACGCTGATGTTTTGCGCGTTTGAAGGCAATCCGCTGATCTTACGGCTTTACGGCGACGCCGAGGTCTATTATCCTCGAGACCCGGAGTGGGAGGGCTATCTCGGACTGTTTGAGCCTTTAGGGGGCTCGAGGCAGGTGTTCAAACTTCACGTCGAACTGGTGCAAACCTCATGCGGTTTCGGCGTCCCGCTGTTTAACTATGAGGGTGACCGCAAGCTGATGCACACCTGGGCTGAGAAAAAAGGTAACGACGGCATTCAGGCATACTGGGAAGAAAAAAACATGGTGAGCCTGGACGGGCAACCGACCCATATCTTTGGAACTGATGGTGAGTAACGCGTGGTCGGCGCGGAGCACAAGTTACGCAACCAGCGAGCTGCATAAAAGCGGCCCTTCACTCGTCAAGCTTCTGGCGCTGGCACGGCCCAACGTAGGTGATGTTTGCCTCGACCTCGGCACCGGCACCGGCCACACCGCCGCCGCTTTAGCTGAGCACGCCGCGCAGGTGATCGGGCTCGATGTGTCTACCGGGATGCTGCGAGCGGCTGGGGAGCTTTACCGGCGGCCTAACCTCGAGTTTATCCAAGCCCCCGCGCAAGAGACCGGCTTACCCTCTGAAAGTTTTGACATCATTACGGCGCGGCACACGCTGCACCATCATCCTGACCTTGCTGCAACGCTCGCAGAAGCGGCGCGGCTCCTCAAACCGGGCGGAAGGTTAGTTATTGCCGACGAGGTGACGCCGGACGCCGCCGTGAACGACACCGTAGACGCGTGGTACGACGCTTTGGAGCGCACCCGCGACTACACGCATGTCCGGGCCTACACGCTGGGCGAATGGCAAACCTTTATCGCCGGGTCGGGCCTCAGCTGGATTGTCGGCGACAGCAGAACGCACTATCCCATTGACGTGAAGAGCTGGTTGGAGCGGATGAACTTAGACGTGCTGACGACTGAAGCCGCCTACGATTTGCTGGCAACTGCTGACGCTCGTGCCAAGGACGTGTTTGAGATTGAATATGAAGGTACGCGGGCGGTGCGGTTTCAGATGCCGGTGGCGCTGATTTTAGCCGTTAAGACTTTGTGAGCCGGACGCCCCGCGTCACCATCATTGCAGGTCCCAACGGCGCGGGTAAGTCAACCGTCGCACCCCTTCTACTCCGCAGCTTCGGTACCAAGCTCTATGTCAACGCTGACACAATAGCCCGGGGTTTAGCTGGGCTCGAGCCCGAACGAGCAGCGTTAGCGGCGGGGCGTGTCATGCTCGCAAGACTCAAAGAATTGGCGCAGGCTGACTTTGCCTTTGAAACGACGCTGGCCTCGAGAAGTTTTGCACCTTTTATCCGCGCCCTTCACGGTTACGAGAGCACCCTGCTTTTTTTGTACCTCCGCACCCCTGAACTCGCAGTTCAGAGGGTTGCCGAGCGTGTTCAAGCTGGCGGTCATCACGTCCCCAAAGCGGTAATTGAACGCCGCTATGAGGCGGGCTTGCGCAACCTTTTTAGGCTCTATCTTCCTGTCGTAGATAGTTGGTCTATCTGGGACGCTTCCTCTACCGGAAAAGCCCAACTGATGGCTCAACAAAATAAGAATTCTCAAACAGGCGCTACACTAATTGACAATCCGCTGCTCTGGCAGCAGTTAGAGGCAACTTATGGAAGTGATCACCCAAGGCAAATTGACCTAGCGGAAGTACAAAAAGTTATGGAACGGGCAGTGTGGCAAGCTGTGCTCAGACATAAAAAGCTCGGCGAGTCTATCGCCGTTTGGCAGGGCGGACGCGTCGTTACCTTGTCCGCTGAAGAGATCGAAATACCGGAGGATGTTGATGACCTATAAGATTGCCGTACTTCCCGGAGACTTTATCGGGCCGGAAGTGATTGACGCGACGATTCAGCTGCTAGACGCCGTAACGCCGCATTACGGGCTTGACCTTACCTACACCCCTCTTCCCTTCGGCGGTCACGCCCTAGACGAGTTCGGCACACCGCTCCCCGAAGACACCAAACAAGCTTGCGCCGAGAGCGACGCCGTGCTGATGGGCTCCGCTGGCGGGCCGGTCGGTGACCACCCGTGGAACCGCGTCCCACGTGAGCAGCGCGTCGAGTCGGGGATTTTGGGAATTCGTAAGCATTTGGGCTTGTACAGCAACCTGCGGCCCGTGCGGGTGTTTGGGGGACTCGAGCACCTCTCTCCACTTAAAAGTGAAGTTGCGGCAGGCACCGATATGCTCATCGTCCGCGAGCTGACCGGCGGCATCTATTTCGGCAAACCGAGCCACAACACCCCCGACGAGGGCGTCTCCACCGACGTCTACACCCGCCCCGAAGTCGAGCGTATCGCCCGCGTCGCGTTTGAGGCCGCCCGCGTGCGCGGAGGCCGCGTCACCAGTGTAGACAAGGCCAACGTCTTAGATGTGTCGCAGTTTTGGCGTGATGTAGTCGTGAGCATTCACGAAACCGACTACCGCGACGTGACCTTAGACCACCTCTATGTGGACAACGCCGCCATGCAGATTGCCAGCAATCCGCGCCAGTTTGACGTGATCGTCACCTCGAACCTCTTCGGTGACATCTTGTCCGACCTCGCTGCTGTCATTCCGGGTTCTTTAGGCGTGTTGCCCTCAGCTAGTTTGGGCGATGGCCCCGGTTTGTTCGAGCCCGTTCACGGGTCTGCGCCGGACATTGCCGGAAAAGGTCTGGCCAATCCGGTTGGGACGATGCTCTCAGCTGCGATGATGCTCAAGTACGGCTTAGGGCAAACCGAAGCCGCCGAAGCGATTGAGGGTGCGGTGCAGCGGGCGCTCGCGGAGGAGCCGACGAAGGATTTGGGGGGGAGTCGGGGGACGGCAGCGTTTACGGGGGCGGTTATCGAGGCACTGTTTGCGACCTCGAGCTAGCCAGCGTTCCAAAGGCTCCGTCCAATGTATTTTGACTTTTTGATACCGAGGCGTCCGGTTTCGTTACAGACGAGAAACAGAAAGAACCTACAAGCGTGGAAAGATTATGTCCGTTATGAAGCGGCTAAAACGTGGACTGAGGACGTTTATGGTGACATTGACCTCCAACTGACTCTGGTCTATCTCTTTGACAAAGACCCCGTTGACATCGACAACATCGTCAAACCTATCCAAGACGCGCTCATCGGTCTTATTTACGAAGACGACCTGCTGATTACCGATTTGAGATCGCACCGTCGCCCTTTAGTCGGCACCTTTGACCTGAGTAAATGTCCGCTTCCGCTTATACAGGGCATCGTTTCTGGTGCAGAATGCGTTTATGTGCAGGTTGCCGAATCCCGTTCTCTGGAGGACTACTTATGACTAGCGCCCAGCAAACCGAAAGTACGCTGATAACCAAGGTCGCCGAAAAGTACGCGGCTCAAGGTTTTGACGTCAATATTGAGCCCCGAAAAGAAGAGCTTCCCTTCGACTTAGGAACCTATCACCCCGACCTTATTGCAGTTAAATCGCCTGATAAGGGCTATATCATCGAAGTCAAACGTTCTGCTTCACGAACCCCGGTTGAGCGTTATAGCGAAGTCGCCAAGCTGGTCGCACAACATCCCGGCTGGGGCTTTCTACTCGTCACCGGCGATGAGCAGAGCGTAGACGGCGAAGACTTACTGACCTGGCAACAGATGCTGTCACGGCAGACTCGAGTTAAAGAGCTTCTAAAAGCTGGGGCCAGCGAAGGAGCCTTCTTAATCTTATGGGGAATTTTAGAAGCGGCGTTGCGGAGGCGAGCAGGAGAAATGCAGATTCCGGTTGAACGCTTTCCAACGTCTTCTTTAATCAATCATCTCTATTCACAAGGCGAACTCTCTATTGAACAGTTTGACGAGACAAAAACGCTTCAAGCCGTTCGTAACCGGTTTGTTCACGGCTACCAGACACCTGACGTTGACGGACCCACAGAGCAGCTTCAGGTTCTCGTTAAGGAATTGCTCGACACTTGGAGCCGGTAAGCTCGAGTCCATCCCAAAATATTCAAACGGCGCGACACTGAGTATAGAGCTTACAGAACGTAAAAGCGTCCAGCGTGCTTGATATAACTACCTATGAAACCCATCTGGTTCACCTGCCTACTTCTCCTCACCGCCTGCGCCCCCACCCTCGCTCCACCTACCCAACGCGCCCCCACCATCCCCGGCGCAACCCCACAAACCGTAACGTTCGGCGACTACACGACCTACTACGAAACGCTCGGCCAAGGTGACCCGGTGGTGCTCGTTCACGGGATTGGAGGCGGCTCGAGCGTCTTCCAGTACCGTAAAAACGCCGCCGCGTTAGCCGCCGCAGGCTTTAAGGTCTACGCGCTCGACTTGTTAGGCTTTGGCCGGAGCAGCCGCCCAGAGCTTCGTTATACGCAGAACTTGCTGACCAACCAGCTCACCGAGTTTTTAGAACAGGTGAATGCCCCCGCCGCTGTGGTGGCGAACGGCCTCAGCGCCGCCTACGCGGTTCGTATCGCCGCCGAACGTCCGGAACTTGTAAGCAAACTCGTCCTCATCAGCCCGACCGGGTACGAGCGGCTTTCACGGCCGCAAAATGAGGAGCGTATCGCCGCATTCAACCAGTTCCGCGGGATTTTAGGGAGCGTCCTGAACGCCGTACTGCTCGACCCCGGTACCCAGCGGTTGTTCCTTCTCGACGCTTATGCAGGACCAAAAAGTTTGACGCCGGAAGTGTTAGAGAATTACGACGACAACCTCAAAGCCGAAAACGCTCGTTGGGTGATCTTTTCGTTCGTCAGCGGCAACTTAGACCAGGATGTATCACAGCTCTGGCCGAAAGTACGGCAACCCGTCCTGATGCTCTGGGGCAGTGAGGCGACGACCACGCCCATCGGGGACGCGCAAGATTTTATCGAAACGAGGCCGCAGACGACGTTGTTACCTATTCGTGAGGTGAAACTCTTGCCGAACGAAGACAGGGCAGGTGTCTTCAACCGAGTCGTCGGGTCGTTTTTACGCGGCAGGCTAGAATAACGGAGATGATTAAACCCGCACTAGTACCGAGTACGCGCGTCTCGAGCTTTGGCGAGACGGTTTTTGCCACCTATACCCGTCTCGCCGAGCAGTACGGAGCCGTCAATTTAGGGCAGGGGTTTCCCGATTTTGCGCCGCCGGACTTTGCTTTGGACGCGCTGCGTGACGCGGCTTCCGGGCCGCAGCAGTACGCGCCGCTGCCAGGGTTGCCGGTGCTGTTAGAGGCAGTAGCTAAAAAGATGTCGGTGAGTTTGGGCCGAGAGGTGAGCGCACCCGAAAACGTGCAGATTACTGTGGGCGCGACCGAGGCACTTTTTGCGGTTATGCAGGCGTTTGTGAATCCGGGCGATGAGGTGATGGTGCTCGAGCCCTTTTACGACGCCTACCCCGCCGACGTCATCATGGCGGGCGGCGTACCCAAATTTGTGGCTTTAGAGCCGCATGGTAACGACTGGATACTAGATTTTGACGCGTTGGCAGCAGCGTTTACGGATAAAACCAAAGCCATTATCTTGAATACGCCGCACAATCCGACCGGCAAAGTTTTTACGGCAACCGAACTCGATCAGATTGTGGCGCTCGCCGAACGTTACGACACGCTGATCGTCAGCGACGAGGTTTACGAGCATATCGCCTTTGCGGAGCATGTGAGTATTGCTGGCCGTCCGGGAGCGTGGGAACGGACGCTTACGGTCTCGAGCATCGGCAAGACGTTTTCAGTGACGGGCTGGAAAGTCGGTTGGGCCGTCGGGCCGGAGGCGCTCATCACCCCGCTCCGGCGGGCGCACCAGTGGATACCGTTTGTCGTGGCGACGCCTTTGCAAAGAGCGTCGGCAGAACTGCTTAAACTCGCTGAGACAAACGGTTACTACGCAGAGCTTGTGAATATGTTTCAGCACAAACGGGATTTGCTCTTAGCTCAGCTTCAAGGCACCCCGTTTCGGGCGCTCCTGCCCCAGGGCGGGTATTTTGTCATCGCCGATAGTTCTGCGCTTGGTTACAAAAACGATATTGACCTCTGTAACGCACTGCCGGAGCGGGTCGGCGTCGTGGCGATTCCGCCGAGCGCGTTTTACTCGGACGCGCACAAGCACCTAGCCAAAAACCTCGTGCGGTTTGCCTATTGTAAGTCGGACGAAATGGTTTTGGAGGCTGGCAGACGGCTCCAAGGGCTTGCGTGAGCCTACTTTTCTTGCTCGGGCTTACCGGGGTTGGGAAAACTACCACAGTCGAGGCCCTCCAAACCGGCGGCGTCTCGCTAACACTGCTCCCCAACCGCCGCACCCTGACAGACGAGCTGATTATTCCTGAAATGCAGCGTGCAGCAGAGCAACCCATAGAACGAGTGACCGACCGCTTGGAGCGGTTTGAGCTGACGCGGCGTTACCGCGAGACCTATCCGGGCGGGGTGGTTTATGCACTGGTGCAGTATTTAGAAACTTGCGCTTACAACGACCAAAAAACGTTGCTGTTTGACAATTTGCGTGGCTTAGACGAAGCCCAAGCCGCCGCCCAAACGTTTCCGAGTGCGCGTTTTATCTTGCTTGACGCCCCTCCACTCGTTAGATTATTACGGCTCGTCGGACGAAGTGACCGCTTTGATCAGGTGGCCGCGACGCGGTTAGAAAACACGACTTTTGCTGAGCAGTTGCTGGCGCTTAAAGGACTGGAAATTTTTGACCCCTACGAACTCGCGCGTTTGGAGGCCAGGGGCGTCCCCGAAGCCGACCTCTTAAAAGCTGTCCGCATCATCTTGGGCGAAGCGCAACACTACGATATGGACGCCGCTGCCGCCTACTTGCGCGAGACGCAAACTGCCGAGAGCTTTTTATATCTGGACACGGCCGACCTCTCCCCCAGTGAGGTGCAAACGCAGCTTCAGGTGTGGCTTTAGTGTCGTCTATCACTTTTGTTGAGACGCGGCCCCTTCAACTGGCCCTTAAGAGTGCGCTCCGCTGGGGCAAGTCCAGCGAACTCACCAAGTTGGAGCACGTCCTCGTGTCGGTCTTTGACGACGCGGGCAACGTCGGCACGGCTGAAGCGCCGGTACGCCCGACGATTTACGGCGAGACTATAGCGAGTATTCAGGCGGTAATTCAAGGGCACCTGGCCCCGAGTCTGGTCGGCTTAAAGACAACTGACAGGGCCGCGCAGCAGGCAGTTTTAGCGCGTATCCCCAACAATCACTGCGCCAAAGGTGCGCTCGACACGGCGCTCTGCGAACTGCGGGCGAAAGCTGCGGGCCAGACCTTGTTCGAGGCGGAACGGGGCGAACGGGAGCACGTTGAAGTCAGCTTTATCCTCGGCATGGCTGAATTAGCCACGGTGCTCGCCGAAGCTGAAGAGGTGTTTGCACAGGGCGTCCGCGTCTTTAAGGTCAAGGTGGGCCGGAGCGCGGCGCACGATGCGGAAGTTTTAGGGGCGCTCCGGCACACCTTTGCGGGCGCGGGCGTGACGCTCTACGCCGACGCGAACGAAAGTATGAACCCGGACACGGCGGCGCACGACTTGGTAAGGCTTGACAAGCTCGGCGTCGCCTATGTTGAGGAACCTTTATCCGTTCATCTCCTTAAGAAAAGAGCCGCGCTAAAACAAGCCGAGATTCTGCCGATTATCGCCGACGACTCGAGCTTTACTCTCCCCGATTTGGAACGCGAATTGGACTTCGACACCTTCGATATTTTGAACCTCAAAACAGCGCGTACCGGTTTTACGGTCTCAGGGCAGATGTTAAGGTTGGCCCGGAACGCCGGTAAAGGCGTGATGGTCGGGTCGCAGGCGTCGGCCGGACTCGGGACGCTGCACGCCGCGATTTTTAGCAGCAAGGCGGGCGTGACGCACCCGTGTGAGCTGAGTTTTCCGCTCAACTTAGAAGCTGACATTCTGGACGCGCCGCTGAGGGTTGAGGGCGGGATGCTCGAGGTCAAAACACTGGCGGCGCGGAGGCTTTCACGCGCTGTTTGGGACCCGCAAAGGTGAGCAGCTGCTACGGCGCTCAGCGCGCCGCCTCGGTAAGGTAATTAGCATGAACCGCGCAGATAACGAGACCCCATAGTCATAGCGTTCGGCCTCCTAATTGCCCTTTGCACCGCTGTGGTCTGTGTGCTCGCCGTCCTGCTCAACCCCGGCCTCGGCGTTTTGCTGGTGGTAGTCAGTGTGCTTGCCGGTATTTACGCCTTTAGAAGCGTACTGGGGAGAGCGGCGAGGGCGCGGCGTAAACGTACAAACAGCAAAAAAAGCTGAGTTTGGGGCTGCTTTAGCGGTCGTGCAGCTGAAACACCAAGTTCCCTAAAGACCGCGCTTCTTCTTCCCTTGCTTTGGACACGGTGTCGGAGCGTTCGCGCCACCTGAGGTGACGCTCATAAGTCACGCCGTAAACCTCTTGTAGCGCAGCATTAACACCCTCTTGAACCGAGTTTGGGTCGAGTTGAGGGTGCTCGCGTATCACGCGGGCGGCAATCGCGGTAAGTCTCTTCATCTGGTCCCTTTCTTAGAAGTCTAGCTTAAGCAAAAGAACCGGCCCGGGCATCGGGCTTTTGCCGTAGTCCGGTTTAGCCCTCCGGGTCTAGTACTCCTGCGGTGGTTGTCGTAGCCACTGACGTTTACTGAGCGTAGCTGCTGAGCGCAAAGCTTGCAGGTCTTAGCTGGCAGGAGTTCACTCGAGCTGTACGTTACTGCTGGGCTGCCGAAAGATGACCGTTTTACTCGCTCACAGCTCACAAGGGATGCTGTCTACAGCTGGGCAGGTCTTAGGGGCTCGAGCATCCCTTTAGAACATAATCCCAGGCGGCTTCTTTTGTGCATAAACCTCAGTTCTGGACGCTAGAACACTTCGCCGGAACATCATTTGCGGTACCAATGCGGTACCAACGCCTTTTTCGCAGTTCAAGCGACTTGGTGAGCGCACACACTTTTTGTGTATAGGCGGTGGCATGATAGGTTGATGCAAGAGGGTGGCAGCGTGTGGTGCGGAGCAAAGCCTCATTAAGACCCGCTAAGTCTGCACCGTGCAGTCTGCCAAGGCTTCTGCTGCAGTGTCTCGTGAAAGGAACAGATTATGGCAAACAACGTTATCGGCCTATTTGAAAACAAGGACATCGCCGACCAGGTGGCTCAAGAACTTAAAGACAACGGCTTTAAGGAGCGGAATATCAACCGCTTTGAGGGCGACCAGAGCGACATCGAAAACGAACTCGCGCGTGAAGGTGTTGCCAACACCGACGCCGACTACTACGCCGACGGTCTCCGGCAAGGCGGTGCGCTCGTTTCGGTACGGGTTGAAGACAACCACGTTGACGAAGCGGTCGAAATTATGAACCGTTACGCTAGCAGCAGTGACGGCGACTATGACAGCAGTTACGATAGCAGTGCCGACGCTACCGGTCTTACAGACGCGGACGCTGTCGCTGCAGCTGATACCGGCATAATGGGAACGGACACAGCGGCTACCGGTACGGCGCGCGCCGACACCGTAAATACCGAAGGCGAACAGCGTTTAGACGTAGTTGAAGAGCGCATTAATATCGGCAAGCGCGAAGTGCAGCGCGGTGGGACGAGAGTACGCCGCGTCGTTACTGAACGCCCGGTCGAAGAGCAGGTCACCCTCCGCGATGAGACCATTCGCGTTGACCGCCGCCCGGTCGACCGCACGGTCGCTAGTGCCGACGGTGACGCCTTTTCTGAGCAGACCTTCGAATTTACTGAAACCGACGAAGAGGCGGTCGTCGCCAAAGAAGCGCACGTCGTCGAAGAAGTTGTCATCGGCAAAGATGTTGAAGAGCGTACCGAAACCGTCCGTGATACGGTGCGCCGCGCCGATATCGAGATCGAAGAAACCGATCCTGACCGGAGCTAAGTAGACGACGCCGAGCTAAAGCTCAGCTGTCCACAAAATAACGGTAGGCTGCTCCTAGACATGCTCTAGGAGCAGCTTTTTAGGGAGAGACGACTAACTTATAGAAAAAGCTAGGAAAAACTAAAGGAGAACATGGTGAGTCAAACAGCTGTGGTCGTCGTTGATATAGAAGGCTTAACTTTTAGTGCCCAGCTCGAGCCCGCACCACCTAACACGGTAACCGGAGCAGGCGAAGCGCAAACGCTTTTACGCTTAACTGATGGGACGCAGTTTCTTGTTCCTACCGAGTTGCTGGCTAGAAGGCCCGATGGTCGCTACGACCTTCGGTTAAGGTTACGCGAATATGCAACCCAAACAGACCCGGACTCGGATATGGACTCAGAAGACGTAGAACCGGAAGCCGGTGCGTTACCGGTTCAAACAGCCGAAGCGGGCGACACTGTTATCCCGGTCGTTGAAGAGAGATTAACGGTCGGCAAACGTACCGTACAAAATCGGGTTCAGCTTCATAAATACGTCACCGAACGTACCGAAACGGCTGACGTGCCCCTCTTCCAAGAACGCGTAGAGATCGAGCGAATCAAGCAGAACCGTCCGGTAGATGAGGCTGCACCGGTACGCTTTGATGGCGACACGATGATCGTACCGCTCTATGAAGAGGTATTAGTCGTAACCAAGCAGTTGAGGCTTGTTGAAGAGGTGCGGATTACCACAGAACGCACCGAGCGTCACGACCCGCAGGAGGTGACGCTCAGGCGCGAAGAGGTTGAGGTCACGCGCACTGACGGCGAGTTGGGTAGCGAGTAGCAGTTATCAAGTTACTTTGAGCGCCCTGAAGAACCGCGCTTAGATGAGGCCCCACCTCTGCGGGTATTACGGTCTTGTGCGTTACGGTTCGGCTTGCCCTGCTTAGGCGCACCTTGTTTGCTGCCCGGTTGCCCGCTGCCCTGCTGTCGATCAGTAGAGGGCGCTGAAGCTGCCGCCTCGTCATAGCTAAAGCTGTCTAAAGTGACGCGCTCGAGCCTCCCCAAAGCCTGCTCAATCGTGCGCACAGCCTTGTCGTCGTCAGCGGTGACAAACGTGAGGGCTTCGCCGCTCCGCTCCGCGCGTCCGGTACGGCCCAAACGGTGCGTATACGCCTCAGCGGTCATCGGCACGTCGTAGTTGATCACGTGCGATACACCCGACACATCGATGCCGCGCGCGGCGATGTCGGTCGCCACCAAAATGTGAACGTTACCGGAGCGAAAATCGTCTAACGCGCGTTGCCGTTTGTTTTGCGACAGATTGCCCTGCAGCGAGGTCGCAAAAAAGTTGTCACGGTCGAGCTGTTCGGCAAGTCGTTTGGCACCGTGTTTGGTCCGGGTAAAAACCAGCGCCGAACGCGTATCGGTACGCCGCAACAGGTGTTTAAGCAGGTCGGTTTTTTGCTGCCTGGCAACCGGATAAAGGGCGTGCGAGACTGTTTCGGCAGGCGCGGCGCGGCCGATTTCAACAGTGATGGGGTCTTGCAACAACCCTTCAGCGAGCACCCGCAGGTCGCGCGGCATCGTGGCCGAAAAGAGCATCTTTTGCGCACCCTGCGGTACACGCTTAACGAGCGCACGAATTGCAGGCAAAAAGCCCATGTCAAACATCTGGTCAGCTTCGTCCAACACGAGAATTTCTAAGTTGGCGAGCGTGCCGGTGCCGCGCTCGAGGTGATCCAAGAGCCGCCCCGGACACGCGACGATAATCTCAGCGCCGCCGCGCAAAGCTTGCGCCTGGGGGTTCATGCCGACGCCGCCGTAAACAGTCGCGGAGCGCAACTTCGTTCCCTGGGCGAGCGTTTTGATGTCGGTGTGAATCTGCTCGGCGAGTTCACGGGTCGGCGCGACGATCAGCGCCCGTACCCGGCCGCGCGGTCCGCCGATCAGCCGGTTTAGGAGCGGCAAGACAAACGCCGCCGTTTTCCCCGTGCCTGTTTGCGCTAAACCGAGAATATCCCGGCCTGATAATGCCGCAGGAACCGCTTGCGCTTGAATCGGTGTAGGTTTTTGGTAGCCTGCAGCTTTGACGCCTGCAAAAACGCGGGGGTCGAGCCCGAAGCTCTCGAATTTGGGAGTTATTTGTGTCACTGTTTCTGTCATAGGTGCCTTTCAGCTAACTCTCAGCCAAGTCGCACGCTTTGACTTTGTAAAGAAAGCAAGGCTCTGAGTTTACACTTGATTCAGTCAGATAGTAGTATTCAGCCAGGAGCAAAAATGCAATCAATTGACCAGAGCACACTTCAACTTTTCGGAACTGTGGCAATTATTGTAGTTACCGAACGCGAGTCCCGCATATCTTATCTCCAAGAGTACGTACTAGGTTATGGTTTTTAGACTCAAAACGCTGCTTTACATAACTTTGTACTGTCAAACCAGGCGAACTCAGCATGAAGCTATTCTAACTGCTGGCGCGAACCAGCAAAAGCTTCATAGCGTCTTTTCAAGTAATAGGCGGCACCCTTCTGAATACCTTTTTCTCCCATATGGAAACGTAATGAGGCAAGGCCATCCCGATAACTGAGTAAGCGCCGTTCTGTACGGCTGAGTTCACGCTGTTTTGTAGCTCCTTCATCTGGGTAGCCATATTTTGCTAAATAAGGCAGGGTGATCTCACTAATACTCCTAACCGTTTTAGGTGAAAGCCGATCACGGTACTTGGCATGTTGCTTAGTTACAGTTTTTAGCTGACGTCCTTTGCGTTCCCTTTCTGCAGGGTTTTTCAGCAGATGCATTTCAGGCATATACTCAAGGTGTAAAAAAGTGTATATACGCTTCAGCTCGTCTTCTGGACTACTTGTAAGGTCTTCATAGCGAACCGTTAGAGCATCGGAGGTAACGTCTAAACTAGCCTCTGTGGCTGCGCGTGCTACACTAGCCCAGAGCTGCGCAGAACGTAGTGGGTGACGTCCCCATACGTCAGCTGCTGACAGTGCTTGGTCTCTAGGATCACGAACTAAAAAAATGAAACGAACTTGAGGAAAGATGGTACGCAGAAGGTCCGCACTGCTTATGTAACCATGAGATTTGTCACCGTAGATGCGTGCTTGTGGGTTTGGTCCATAATTGCGTATCATCACCTCAAAGATGTCTGCCCAGGTCAAGCTTTTATAAGAGGCAAGCGTGTCCATAAAGACTGGTTTAGTAGGAAACGTTATGCCTCTCTGTGCTAAACCACTATAAAATACTGAGCGACTAAAAGTACTATAAATTTTTTCCTGAAGTTGGGGTTGTGAAAGGTCAGCCGCTAAGCCAAAATGGTTGATAAAGCGAGGAACAAAGTTGCCCTCGCCACCTAGAGAGACATCATGGTGATTGTTAAGGAGTGCGCGCAGCAACTTGGTACCGCTTCTAGGTGCTCCGACGATAAATACGGGAGAAGGGATTGGAGCTGATATTTCTTTTACCTGACTCGTCATGAAATTTATCATAATAGAAATCTCTCCTGGGAACACGTGTTTTAATACAACGATCTTGAACAGCACTAAGGGACGCTCGAGGCGACATCCTCGGAAAAATATCTACGGTACAAACCACTATGGCTTTTTCCTATCCACAACATCGTTACCGTGCTGCACAACTCGAGCGGTTGTCGTTTTGCTCTTTAGCCCTATACCCAATCTATAGGCTCGAGCCCTTTTAGGATGGCGCTCCTCGGTGCCCACGTCTCAGCAGCAGGCGGCGTAGCTAACGCGTTCGCCAACGCCGCCGCGATAGATTGCGACGCGCTCCAAATTTTCGTCAAAAATGCCAATCGTTGGGCGGCTAAACCGCTGACTGAAGCAGGACGTTCAAAGTATAAAGCAGCCCAGGCCGAACATGGGAACCCCCCGGTGATCGCGCACGCCTCGTACCTTATAAATTTATCTGCTACGAACCCGGAAACGCTTGCCAAGTCCAGGGCCGCTCTTAAAGATGAACTCGGGCGCTGTCATGACCTCAGCGTCAAGGGGTTGGTGGTGCATCCGGGCGCACATCTAGGTGAAGGCGTTGAGGCGGGCGTAGCGGCAGTCGCCCACTCGCTCGATTTAGTGTTTGCCGAGTTGGATCAAGAAAACTTTGATCATTCGGTTCCGGTCCTGTTAGAAAACACTGCCGGTCAGGGAACGACGCTTGGTAGTGAATTAGAGGAACTAGGTCAAATCATCGCGCAGTGCAAGTTTTCAGTACGGCTTGGAGTGTGTTTGGATACTTGTCACGCATTCGCCGCAGGCTACCCGGTGCAAACAAAAAACGGCCTCACCGAGTTTTTGGACGAGGCGACAGCTCAGTTCAGTTTAGAACGCATCGGCTGTTTCCACCTCAACGATTCACAGTATCCGCTCGGTTCACAGCGCGACCGGCACGCTAACCTAGGCGAAGGTGAAATCGGACTGGGGACGTTCGTCCAACTTGCCACCGACCCCCGCTTTACTGACGTGCCGATGTTGCTCGAGACCCCTGTCGGCGACGACGGCGAGGGGCACGCCCGCGATTTAGCAAGGCTACGCGCGGCGCTCGTGTGAGGGGGCTACTTATCGCTCTGGCTTTAGGGACGGCAGCTTATCTTCTAACCAGGGGAGTTATCGTCGGGCTGCTTGTCGGTGCTGCAGGGCTCTGGCTTTTTCGGCAAGTGGGGCCGCCACCGAGGTACAGACGAACCGAATACAGTGCGCCTGGCCGTAATTTAGACTCACCTAGACATAACGGAGAACACAACACAAGAGAGGGTGAGGGTATCGCCGTCATCTGTAAGCAGGTAACGGCGGAACGTCAGGAATGGGTCTCGGTCAAAACCGGACGCCTCTTCGATGTGCTCAGCCCGGACGGGCCACCAGGCGCAAGGCCCGGTGACTCCGGTGAGGTTTTTATTCAGGGAACGCGGTACTTGGTAAAAACACCCGTTAAACCCTAAGCGGTCCTACTCGTCGGGATCGCTGTCGTCACGGGGCAAGAGTGCGCCCAACAGGGGCACAAAACCGAAAAAGCAGATTACGGCGATGATCACGAACAAGGTTTGAATATTTTCCATTTCAGCCTCTTTCTGAGAGCCGTTTTAAGGACCGCTCTCATATCGTCTTATTCTACCGCGCTTTAGGGGAGGTGAAAGATAGGCTCAAGTTCACTTATCATCTCGTCGGCGGTCGCACCTTCCGGCAACCGGAAAAACGGAACCATCAACGCCTGCCAGCGGGCGTTAACCTCACTGTCGGCCATCTTTTCCTGCGCGTCGGCGAGTGAGACGGGCGTCTCGAAATAACCGAACAAGAGCCCGTCCGGGCGAATAAAAAGCGAATAGTTATGCCAGCCTGCGGCGCTAAGCGCAGTCTGCAGCTCGGGCCACACCTCGCGGTGGTGCTGTTTATACATCTCAACTTTTTCCGGGTGAACTTGAAGGGTAAAACCGATACGGGTCATAAGGCTAAGCATAACGCTGAATGTATAGCGCCAAAAACCCCGCAGGTCCCCACCTGCGGGGTAAAGCGGCGCAACCGGCCAAGGTATGTCCGCACCTCTAGTATAGAGCCGAGCAGAATTTTTTTGGGTTATCGCGCACAGGCTTGGGTTTGGGGCTGAAGCAGCTTGTCGGCAAAAGTTGGGTCGGCAACCTCGAGTGCGCCCACTCCAGCTTTCAGACCACAGAAAAAGGGGAATGACTTATACGAGAACGAATGGAATGTATGAAACAAGGGGTTACAACCCCTTGTTTGCAACCCCTTGTTGATAGAGGCTAGAAACCCGTATTGCATCGTCCAAATCATCAGATTTTCAACCGCCATCAAAAAAGTTCTGTTCGCTGCGACGCCGAACAGAACCAACGCTAAAGATGAACAAACCACTTAGGTCTAGTTGACAGTTTTCGTCCGTTTCGACTGAAAATCTTGCAAGACGTAACGGCCAATCGTGTGTGGCGTCGTAAAGTACGCTTTGCCCTGCGTCATCGCTGAAACGCGCTGTACAAAGGCGATGAGTTCGGGGTCGCGGGCCAACATAAAGGTGTTGATTTGAATTCCTGACCGGCGGCAGTTGCCGACCTCACGGAGCGTTTCGCCTAACACCATCGGGTCGAGGCCATAGGCGTTTTTGTAGACGCGGCCGTTCGGCAGCGTAATCGCCGAGGGTTTCCCGTCGGTAATCATCACAATTTGCTTCATGTCTTTATTTTGCCGTTTAAGCATCTTTTGCGCGAGCCGTAGACCTTCAGCCGTGTTGGTGTGGTACGGCCCGACCTGGGCTTGGGCGAGTTTCGCTAGCGGCAGCTCTTCGGCAGAGTTGTGAAACAGCGCAAATTGGATCGTATCGCCACGGTACTGGGTTTGAATCAGGTGAGCGAGGGCCAAGGCTACTTGTTTGGCGGGCGTAAACCGGTCTTCACCGTAAAGAATCATCGAGTGCGAACAGTCGAGCAAGACGACGGTCGCCGCCGACGAATTGTATTCGGTCTGAACGACCTCGAGGTCGCCGTATTGCAAGTCAAAACTGCCGTCATCGTTCAGCCCGTGCTTCGCAGCGTTTTTGAACGTTTGCGCCACGTCCATGTTGATGGTGTCGCCGAACTCGTAAGGCTTCGACTCCGCCGACGATTCGACGCCGGTCGTTTGAAACTTCGTTTCGTGTGCGCCGACCGATGAACGGCCCGCACCGCCGAGCACGTCTTTGAGCGTTCGGTAGCCCAAAAAGTCAATGGCTTTATTCGTTAGCTCGAACTTAGCCTGACTCGGGTCGCGGTCGGGGCCTTGACCGCCCTGACCGGGGTTATTCGGGTCGCGCTCTTCGCTGTCGCCGTCACTCGGTTTGAGGTAACCCTCGCGCTCGAGCCGCTGCGCAAGTTCTTTGACGGCCTCGCCGAGCTGCGAATCCATCCAGTTCTCGGCGTTCATCGCCCCTTCGATCATCTCGTCACTGACCAACTCGTTGTTGATCAAAGCCTCGGCGATGGCGTCGTAAAGGTCTTGCATCGACTGCTGATAGTTGGGGTCGGGGTCCCAAGGGTTACGCTGATAGCCCGACTCCATCAGCCGGTCTTGGAGCATCTTCATCAGCTCGCTCATGTCGAGGTCGTCTAGGGTCGCTTCGTATTTGCTGTAACGGGTGGTCGGCATGACTACCCCCTCTCGTCAGTATAGGTAAGGAACAAGGTGCTTCGTTCGCCGCTGGTAATTTTGAAATTCGGGAGCATACTTTTTGCTCAAATAGGCGTCGAGCTTGGGAACGTTGTAAAACGAAAAAAAGCCGAATAACAAAGCAGGGATCAGGTATGCCCAGAACGTCGCGGTAATGACCGCGTAGCCCAGCACCCAGAGGATGTCACCGAAGTAGTTGATATGCACGGCGTAGCGAAACAACCCCCCGGTGTAGAGTTTGCCCCGGTTCTCCGGGCGCTGTTTCCAGACGTGACGCTGAAGTTCGGAAAGCGTATTGAGACTCGGGCCTCCCGCAAATAAAAGGACGCCAAGCAGTGTCATCATGAATGTGGGAACGCTCGTCCAGGTCGTCAAATACGCAAAGCCGAGGTAGTAAAGCCCGAACGCGACCGGTACCGTAAGGGCCTCCTCCCAGGGGACGGTGCGCTTAAGGAGAAAACCGAGCGTTAGACAAAAGCGCAAGAAGGTCACGAGGCTAAAAGAGAGAATCAGGGTGTGCTGTCCGGCTTCGGCGGCCCCAAAAGAAGCCGCTTGACCGAACAGCACTAGGTAACTAACGGCAAGCAGGCACACCCCGACTCCCAGCATGATAAGTTTTTGGGGGTGGCTCGAGCTGTGGTCACCGTAGAGGTTCATATAGGCCGGGCTATCCTCTCATGCTAGTTCCAACGCTGCCTGGTCGGGCGCGACATATCGGGTTCGGCGGCGCTGTAACCGCGCTCTTCGCTTCTAGCCACCTGTTTACGGGCGTATAAGCCTTCTAAAATAAACTCGGCGGCAACGGCCACATCTTGTGGGTTACGGCTCCCGGAGAGCGTACGAGCCGCTCCGACTAACCCTGGTACTTTTTCAAAGACGCTCACCAGCTGCGCGGTCGGCACCGTGTCCGGTACTTTGAGGTTGTTGTCGGACTCGAAATAATCGGTGATTTCGGCAGTTTCGGCGTTGACGGCGCGGCGGCTGTACACCTGCCCGATGGCGCGGCGTACGATGTCTTTGGCAACCGCTTCGCCCCCTTTAAGTTCACCTTCGTACTCGAGCTCGAGCTTGCCCGTCACCGCGCCGAGTGCCCCGTAAAGGTCGGTCACGCGGGCAATCGGTTGCTCTTCGCCGAGCACATACGCGCGGCGTTCGGCGTTGCTGACGATGTTTTCTAACAAGCTGATGGGCAGGCGCTGCGACACCCCCGAGTGCTTGTCTACGCGGGAGTCGTCACGGGCGACAAAGGCGACCTCTTCAGCGATTTCAGCGACAAAATCAGGGACATTGACCTCTTGCTCGCGGTTTGTCCACGCCTCTTGCGCCGTGATCGCCATGCCCTCTTCAACCGTAGCCGGATAGTGCGTCCGTACTTCGGAGCCCACACGGTCTTTCAGCGGCGTGATGATCTTGCCACGGGCCGTGTAATCCTCCGGGTTCGCCGAAAAGACGAGCATCACGTCTAAGGGTAGCCGAATCGGGTAGCCCTTAATCTGGACGTCGCCCTCTTGCATAATGTTAAACAGCGCGACCTGCACCTTACCGGAGAGGTCAGGCAGTTCGTTCATGGCAAAGATGCCGCGGTTCGCTCTCGGCAAAAGCCCGTACAGGATACTCCGCTCGTCGCCTAACGGCACCCCGAGTTTGGCGGCTTTGATCGGGTCCACGTCGCCGATGATGTCGGCCACCGTCACGTCCGGCGTCGCTAGTTTTTCGATGTAACGGGCGTCTCTAGGCAGCCACGCGATACGGGCGTCGTCACCTTGTTCGGCGACGATACGTTTGCCTTCACCACTGATAGGCGCAAACGGGTCGTCGTTGAGTTCGCTGTCGGCCAACACCGGGATTTCCGGGTCTAACAGGTCGGTCAGTTGCCGCAGAATACGCGTTTTCGCCTGACCGCGCAAACCCAGCAAGATAAAGTTGTGACGGCTTAAAACGGCGTTCACAACCTGCGGCGTGACGGTCGTTTCGTAGCCGACGATACCGGGAAATACCGGACGGTGTTCGCGGAGGCGGCAGATGAGGTTGTCGCGGAGTTCTTGTTTGACGCTGCGGCCTGCCCGGTTCGCCCAAGGGGTCGCGCGAAGTTCACCTAAAGTCGTTGCATTTGACGTTGTAGTCATCTTTCTCCCAACTATCCTAATAGCTGTCCTAACTGTTACGAGTAAGGTAAATTTGTCGTGGCACTAAGGTCACCCTCTTATGGTAGCACTGCGCTCCCGGAGCCTTATGTATGGGGGAGCCGCAATTGGCTCCCAGCTCAATACGGTAGCTCGTCGGCATTTTAGCTTTTGGCAAGGCGGCGCTCCTTTTTGCGTTCACGCCGCCTGTATGCTGAGCCGTATGATTGCAGAACTTTTGAGCGTAGGGACAGAACTTTTACTCGGCGAAATTGTTGATACCAACAGCGCCTTTTTAGCCGCTGACTTAGCGCGGCGCGGCGTGGACATCTTGTGGTCGCAGCGGGTGGGCGACAATTTGGGGCGCGTTGAAGCGGCGCTGGGGGCCGCCCTCAGCCGTAGCGATGTGGTGATCATGTGCGGCGGCCTCGGCCCGACGGATGATGACCTGACCCGTGAAGCTATCGCTGCAGTCGTTGGTGAGACGCCTGAAGTTGACGCTGAGCTGGAAAACGTCTTGCGTGAGCGGTTTTCAGCCTACGGGATGCGCAGCTTCCCCGAAAAAAACCTCAAACAAGCGTGGCTGATTCCTTCAGCTGAGGCGCTCCCCAACCCACTCGGCACTGCGCCGGGATGGTTTGTCCGCACCGAGCGGGACGGTCAGCCCAAATGGATGATTGCGCTGCCGGGGCCGCCACGTGAACTCAAACCGATGTGGTTAGACGAGGCTGTAAAGAGGCTCGAGCTGCCCCCCGCCGCCTTGTACAGCAAAACCTTTAAGACGCATAACATCGGCGAGTCAACGGTCGCTGAACGGCTCGGTCACCTAACCGACGGAGCTAACCCGAGCGTCGCCACCTACGCCAAACGCGACGGCGTACAGGTCCGCGTCGCCGCCAAAGCCGATACGCCGGGAGCGGCGAAAGCCAGAGCTGCCGAGGTTGAAGGCAAAGTACGCGACCTTATCCAAGATAAACTCTGGGGCGAAGACGACGACGAACTCGCGGCTGTCGTCCTTGAGCTACTCAAAAGTAGAAGTCAAACGCTTGCCACGATGGAGTCTTTGACCGGCGGACTGCTGGGCGACTTGCTCACGTCTGTACCGGGGGCGTCAGCGGCGTATGAAGGCGGCGTGGTAGCCTATAACGTACGGCAAAAGGCCGCATTTGGCGTGTCTGAACCGCTTTTGGAGGCGCGTGGGGGCGTCTCGAGCAGCGCGGCGTTAGCGATGGCTGAGGCCGCTGCCACACACCTTTCCAGCGATTACGGTCTGGCGACGACGGGGGTAGCTGGACCCGATACCGACGAAGGGAAACCCGTAGGTGAGCTTCACCTCGCGGTCTTTCGCCGCTCGGACGGGCGTACTTGGGCGAGGGATATGCAGCTCCCGCCCTTAGAGCGCAACTGGGTTCGTGAACGCGCAGCTTTTGCGGCGCTCTCGCTGCTCTGGACTGCGCTGACCGAACCGCAAGACTAATAACTTATCAAGGAGAAACTATGGCGTTAGAACCGCAAAAAGACAGCCAGAGACAGAAGAGCCTAGAGACGACCCTCACACAGATCGAGAAACAGTTCGGCAAAGGGGCGATCATGCGCCTCGGCGACGACCGCACCATGTTAAGCCAAGGCGTCATCTCGACCGGCTCGATGTCGGTTGACTTAGCCTTAGGCGTCGGGGGCGTCCCCCGTGGCCGCATCATCGAAGTCTATGGTCCCGAGTCCGGCGGCAAGACCACCTTAAGCTTACATATTATCGCCGAAGCGCAAAAAGCCGGGGGCGTGGCCGCGTTTGTCGACGCGGAACACGCCTTAGACCCCGGCTACGCCAAAGCCTTAGGCGTCGATACCGACGAGCTGTTAGTTTCCCAACCCGACACCGGCGAGCAAGCCTTAGAGATTACCGAACTGCTGGTAAGAAGTGGGGCGGTAGACGTTATCGTGGTTGACTCCGTAGCGGCGCTTGTCCCCAGGGCGGAGATCGAAGGCGAAATGGGCGACACCCACGTCGGCTTACAAGCCCGCTTGATGAGTCAAGCGTTGCGGAAGCTGACCGGGGTGTTATCCAAAAGTCACACCACGGCGATCTTTATCAACCAGATTCGGGAAAAGATCGGGGTGATGTACGGCAACCCCGAAACGACCCCCGGAGGACGCGCGTTAAAGTTCTATTCGTCCGTGCGGATGGAAGTGCGGCGTAAAGGGGACGTCAAATCAGGGACTGACAAAGTGGGCAACCAAACGCGGATCAAAGTCACCAAGAACAAAGTCGCCCCGCCGTTTAAGGAAGCGGAAGTCGAGATCATGTTTGGCCGGGGGATTGACAAAGTGGGCGACCTGATCAACATTGCTTCGGACCTAGACATCATCCAGAAGTCGGGCTCGTTTTATAAGTATGACGGCGTGACCATCGGCCAGGGTAAAGAAAAAGCCTCGGCTTACCTCTTAGACCAACCCGGACTTATTGAGCAGATTAGGGAGAGGGTCGTAGGGGTCGTCAGTGGTAAGGGGGCCGAAGAAGAAACGATAGCGGCTGAAAGTGATCTCGGATGAGCCCTTTCGTAGGTGTATTGCTCCTCGTTTTGGGGCTGCTCATCGGTGTGGCCGCCGGGTTTTTGTTTCGGCAACGCCGCGACACAGAACTCTTGGTACGGGCACAAGCGGAAGCCGACGCGTTCCGGCGCAGCGCCCAAGACGAGGCGCAGCGCACGCTAGACGGAGCGCAGCGGCAGCGCGACGAACTGTTACAGGGGGCACAGGCGCGGCTCGAGGATGACGCCGCCCGTGCTCACCGCGCCTTACAAGCCGACCTGACCCGTGAGCGGCAAGCGGCTGAGCTCGAGTTGACCCGCGTTCATAACGAAGCCGAACGTGAAGGCGACCGTATCCGCGAAGCCCGTGACGAACTCCGCCGTGACCGTGAACGCTTAGACGCCACCGAGGAGCGCCTGACCCGGCGCGGCGAACAGCAAGATGCCCGCGCCCTCAAGCTCGACGACGCCGAAACCCGCCTCGACGAACGGGCGGACGCACTCAAGGAGCGCGAGGGTGAAGTAGAGCAGCTACGCGGCGAAATCGAAACCCGGCTGTTTGAGATCGCTCAGCTGACCCGTGAGGGGGCGACCGAGATGATCTTGAGTCAGTTAGGCAACGAGTTAGAGCGCGAAAAAGCGGTACGGATTCGGGCTGAGCTCGAGAAAGCCGACGCCGAAGCCAAACGCAAAAGCACCAACATCATCGCGCAGGCCATCCAGCGGAGTGCCAGCGAGGTTTCAGCCGCGATCAGCGTGTCCGTCGTGCCGATCCCCAGCGACGCCATGAAGGGCCGCATCATCGGCCGTGAAGGGCGCAACATCCGAGCGTTTGAGTCGCTGACCGGCGTTGACCTGATTATTGACGACACGCCCGAAGCCGTTTTGCTCAGTTCGTTTAATCCGATTCGCCGTGAAGTCGCCAAACTCGCCTTGACCGAACTCGTCACCGACGGCCGGATTCACCCGGCCCGGATCGAAGAAACCGTGCATAAAGCGCAGAGCGACATGCAAGCCTACATCCGTGAGCGCGGCGACGAGGCGGCGCTAGAAGCCAACGTCGTCGGGCTGAAACCGGGAATGCTGCAACTCTTGGGCCGGATGCATTTTCGCACCTCGTACGGGCAAAACGTGCTCAAGCACTCCGTTCAGGTCGCGCATCTGACCGGGATTATCGCGGCTGAAATCGGTTTGGATGAGGCCCTGGCTCGCCGCGCCGGACTGCTGCACGACATCGGCAAATCCATTGATCGTGAGATCGAAGGGACGCACACCGAAATCGGCGCGAACTTAGCGCGGCGCTTTGGGGAACCTAAAGAGGTCGTAGACGCAGCGGCGCATCACCACGAATTAGAACTCGCTGAAACGCTCTACCCGGTCATCGTCTCAGCCGCCGACGCCATCAGCGCCGCAAGGCCGGGGGCGCGGCGCGAAAGCTTGGAGAGCTACCTAAAACGGCTCGAGGGCCTAGAAACCATCGCTACGAGCTTTCCGGGCGTTGAAAAGTCGTACGCGATTCAAGCAGGCCGCGAAATCCGCATCATCGTCGAACCGGAAAAAGTTGATGACGCCTCGGCCGTGTTGTTAGCCCGCGACGTCGCCAACCGTATCGAGCAAGATATGGAGTATCCGGGACAGGTGCAGGTGACGGTCGTCCGGGAGTCGCGTGCGGTGCAGTACGCGAGGTAAGCAGTAAAAAACTTTCTGAGCAGCGTCCGTCCGACAGCGGACGCTGTCTCTTTGGAATGAGACTATGCCTACAGCAGCGCAAACTTTTGCCGCACTACTTGACCAACTCCGTGCTGACCAAGCTGTCCTTGGTGCGTTTTTAAGCGGTTCGCGTGGCAAAGCGTTTCATACAGTTTCAGCGGATTACGACGTTTACGTTGTGGTTCAAGACGCCGCCGAGCGTTCCAAATTACGCTATCCCTTTCGTTACAGCGCGGCGATAGACTGCATCGTCGTCAGCTTGACGGAGTTTCGTGACTACGCCGAGTGGGGCTCGAGCGGTCACTGGGACCGCTATTCATTTGCGCATGTCAACGTTCTATTTGACCGCACCGACGGGACCATTCAAAAACTCGTCGAGCAAAAAGGGAAAATCCCAACCGAACATCGGACTCCTGTCCTTCGCAGTTCATTAGACGCTTACCTGAATGCGGTGTACCGCTCGTTCAAATGCCTTAAACGAGGAGACACCCTTGGTGCAAAGCTCGAGGCTGCAACCAGCGTCCCTTTTTTGCTTACGTTCTTGTTCGCCCTAGAGAGCAGACACGCGCCCTTTGCCGGATATTTAGCGCGGGAGCTAAATGCGTATCCTCTGACGCGACTTCCTTTGTCGGTCGCTGCGCTGCTAAGTTCTATTGACGACGCACTTAAAGCTGACGTCAGGGCGCAGCAAACTCTTTTAGGCCACGTTGATAAACTCGGGCACGACGAGGGCTTAGACGACGTTTTTAGAGGTTGGGACGACGCTTATCCGTGGATGCTTAACTTTTCGCTCCTGCGCTAAAGCTAGGATTGATGAGGTAAGGCTCGAGTTGGCCTATGATGCACGGCTCGTTGCCCCGACGTCGGCTTTTTGTGTATACTCCCCTTTGGCACGCTGCTTGCTGTAACCGGCTGGTAGGAACTTTGAGACGCCTGTGAGGTCAGCTTTGATTTACCCCCGAAACCTAACTACGTCAGCTGGACCCAGCTGGTGATCGGCGACGAAGTACGCATTTTTTGCGGGAGCGCGACCCCTGACCTGGCCGCGTCGGTTGCTCAGCATTTGGGCAGCGAGTTGTCTCAAGGCTGGGCGACGAGCTTTCCCGACGGCGAAACGCGCGTGTTGATCGAAGAGTCGGTCCGCGGCGCAGACTGCTATATCGTGCAGTCAACGTGTTCCCCGGTCAACCACAACCTGATGGAACTGCTCGTTTTTGTTGACGCGCTCCGGCGCGCGTCGGCGTGGCGTATCAACGCGGTCATTCCATATTTTGGCTACGCCCGGCAGGACAAAAAGGTGCAGCCCCGCGAACCGATTACGGGTAAGTTGGTGGCAAACTTGCTCGAGAAAGCCGGGGTTGACCGGGTGATCGCCGTTGACCTCCACGCCGGTCAGGTCCAAGGTTTTTTCGACGTGCCGGTAGACCACCTGACTGCGCTCGGGATTTTAGGCGAGCATTTAGAAAAACAAGACCTCAAAGATACGGTGGTCGTCTCACCCGATGTGGGCCGCGCGACCGAAGCTCGGCGGCTGGCAAATCATCTGGGGCTGCCCATTGCGATTCTGTACAAGCGCCGCAACAGCCCCACCGAAACGAGCCTGACGCACGTCATTGGCGACGTCGAGGGGATGCGTCCGATTATCGCCGACGATATGATCTCAACCGCCGGAACGATCAAGATGGGCGTCGAGGCGCTGTTAGAACTCGGCGCTAGGCCCGACGTACGGGTCGTCGCCACCCACCCCGTTTTTACCCCGCCCGCCCTAGAACGCCTCGCCCACCCCGCTATCAGTGAAGTATTTGTAACCGACACGGTGCCGTATCACGGTGACCTCGCCAAGATCAAAGTTTTATCCGTCGCCGGACTGATTGCCAGCGCCATCAAAAATGTTCACGACAACACTTCGGTCAGTTCCCTGTTTCCTGTTTAACCCCAGCTCAGTAGGAGAAGATTATGAGAGTATCCGCCCAGAAACGCACCCCCGGCAACGCCCCCGAACTGATTAAGTCGGGCCGTTTGCCCGGTGTGGTCTACAATAAAGAGACCAATATCCCGGTCAGCCTCGAGCTGCGCGAGTTCGACAAAGCGTTTCGCAGCCAAGGCACCTCGAACGTCATCAATCTAGACATTGACGGCGAAGAACATGACGTGTTGGTACGCGCCGTGCAGATGGACAAACGCCGCCGGCAACCCATTCACATTGATTTTTTTGCCATAACCGCCAACCAACCCGTCGAGGTGGCGGTGCCGCTCGAGTTCGTCGGCGAGGCTGCAGGTGCCAAAGAGGGCGGTCAGACCGACGTCCAGCGCCGTGAAATCCGGATTCGTGTCTTGCCGCGGTTTATCCCGTCGCAGCACCTCGAGGTTGACGTCAGCGAGTTAGCTATCGGCGACTCGCTTCACCTGAGCGACGTCATCGGTCAGCTTCCCTCACAAGCCGAAGTTTTAGACGACCCCGAAGAGACCGTGATCGCCATCTTGCCGCCGCGCGTTGAAGAGCCCGAGGAGCCGGTCGAAGCCGAAGCCGCCGAACCTGAAGTTATCGGTGAAGACGGTGAAGGTAACGGTAGCGACGAGGCAGAAGACGCCGAGTAGTACCGCGCCTATCAAGCTTGTCGTCGGGCTCGGCAATCCCGGCCCGCAGTATCAGAGAACCCGGCACAACGCCGGGTTTCTCGTGCTCGACGAACTCGCACGGCGTTACGCTTTGACTTTTCGCAAAAGCAAACAAGCCGAAGAAGCCAAATGGGAAGGCGTTACACTCCTAAAACCGTTAAGCTTTATGAACGCTTCGGGCACAGCAGTGCAGGCTGCTCTGACTCGGCTGCGCTTCTCCCCCACCGAACTACTTATCGTTCACGACGACCTCGACCTGCCTTTTGGTCGGTTACGGCTGCGCAGTGGTGGCAGCGCGGGCGGACAACGCGGCGTCGCCGATACCATTCGCCGGATTGGGCCGGAGTTTACCCGGCTCAAGGTAGGTATCTCGAGGCCACCCGAAAACTGGAAAGTAGAGAACTGGGTGCTCAGCCGGTTTGGAGAAACCGAACAGCCCTTACTCAACAAGGTGACTACGGCGGCAGTTGACGCGGTTGAATTGCTGCTTAAAGCGGGGCCGGAGGCGGTGATGCAGCGTTACAACGGGGTAGATTTACGTGAGGGATAGCTCGAGCCAAAGCACGGTCTTTTATCACTTCCCGAGGGACTTAGCGTCAAGTTTTGTTTGCCCGGTCAACGCCGCTACGCGTTTATTACGTCTGCGCGATAGGGATAGGGCAAGGGGGTCGTTTAGGGGTCATTCAGGTACCACACGACCCCCGCACCACCAGCCGCGTCGGTAACAGCCGCCGCTGTGGTGGTGAGGCGTCGCCCCCAATCCGGCTGAGCAAAAGCCGCGCCGCCTGCAACCCGATTTCTCGGCTGGGTTGGGCGACGGTGGTTAAAGAGAGGGCTTCGGCCAGCGGAATGTTATCGAAGCCGACCACGGCTAAATCTTGCGGGACGCGCACCCCGGCTCCAGCTGCTGCGTCCAGCAGTTTTGCCGCCGTCGCGTCATTAGCGCAGACAGCGGCGCGGGGCCGCAACCCCTCAGCTGGCAACCTATCAGCTGGTAAACTTGAGCGCCTGACCTCGGGTCTGACAAACTCGGCGTAGTCTGCTGCACTTCTGACGGTGACGAGCCAGGTCGGGTCAAACGTAAGGCCATGCGCCTGCAACGCGTTTCGGTAACCCTCAAAGCGTTCACGAACCGTCGAGGGAGCCTCGGCGAGCTCGGCGTTGTGACAGACAAACGCAACGGACGTGTAGCCGAGCCCCAGCAGGTGTGCGGTTGCGCCAAAACTCGCCGCTACGTTGTCTACGCCGACAAAATCGCCGGGGACCTCGGCGTGGGCTTGGTCGAGGTAAACAAACGGGTAGCGGGCGGTGACCAGCTCGCTAAAAAGCGAGGCGTCGTCGTGCGGCAAGATCAAGACGCCGCCGAAACCGGCCCGTTTCATCCGCGTCACTTCAGCGTGCTCGAGCGCACTGCTGTGGTGCGAATAACCAAAGGCCGCGTGCGCCCCGGCGTCGCGGCAGGCCGCCTGGACACCTTTCATAATGTCCAAACAAAAGGCGTCGCGGGTTTCAGGAAACACCACCCCGATAATCTGACCTGACGGTTTTGGCTGTTTTGTAGAAGCCTGTACCGGCGCGTCTAAAGTTACGACCGTCCCATTTTTGGTTTCACGCCGGACGAGTCCTGCGTCGCTCAGGCCGCGCAGGGCTTGCCGCACCGTGCCTCGGCTGACCCCGTGCTGCGCCATCAGCGCCATCTCGGTCGGGAGACGTTCGCCGGTCGTCAGCGTCCCCTGTTCGATCAGCGCCCGGTAGTGCTCGAGCAGCTGCTGGTGCAGGGGCCGTTTATCGTTACGGTCGAGCTCGAGTTCAGGGCTGACGAGGGTTGGCTCAGACACACGCATACACTCCTAAGCTTACGACGTGAGGGCTGCTGAGTGCGTTCAAAAGCTTGTTTAAGCAACTCGCTTCGAAACCGACTACTTGACAAACGCCCATAGCTAACGCTAAGGTTTTGTCTATACAAATAGCAAGAGGTTGCCCGGTCGGGGTAGCGGGGTAGTGAGGTAGGGTTTTAGGCACCTGTAGCTACCTACACGCGCCGCACCGGGCGATTAGACGCAGGAAGGAGTTGTTGTCCGGTTACGTCTTGTGGGCGGTTTTTTAGTCTCTTATGGGAGGTTTAGATGAAGCGGTTATGCCTAGCTGTACTCGCCGGTTTGCTCGTAGGTATGGGTTACGCCCAAGATGTTAAAGAGGTCACCTTTTGGACGAGTCACAGTGACCCCGATTTAATCACCATCAAAAAGATCGTGCAGAACTTTAACGACGAACACTCCGACATCAACGTCAAATTGGTGCAAGTCCCACCGAGTGCAAGTCCTGAAACCGACGTCACCAAGCTGATGACCGCCGTGCGCGGCGGTACCGGCCCGGACGTGTATATGCTCGACCGCTTTGTCGTCGCGCAGCGCGCCGCCGATGGACTCTTACAAGACCTGACACCCTATATGAACGGTGAAGACGTGTTGGCGCAGAACCTCGAGTTCGCCCGCAACGAGGCGATGTTCGGTGGTAAGCCCTACGCGTTGCCTTTTGATACCGACGCGCGGGCGCTCTACTACAACATCGACATGCTCAAGGCTGCCGGGGTAGACCCTAGTGAACTCGACCCGAAAAACGGCCCGGTGACGCTCGAGCGCGTTGGTGAACTTGCCGCCAAAGTTGATGAGAAAAATGCGCAGGGCAACTACGACAAAATGGGCTTTATCCCCTGGTTCGAGCAGGGTTGGCACTATACTTACGGCTTCGACTTCGGCGGGAGCTTTTACGACGCTGCTACTTGCCAAGTCACACCCACCAACGCGGGAGTTGTCAAAGCGTTTCAGTATGTTTATGACTACGCCGCCGAAAAAGGCCCCCAACAAGTTCAGGCGTTTCGGCAAGCCTTTACCCGGCCCGATTTGCCGCCGCAGCAAAACCCCTTTATCTCGCAGCAGTTAGCGATGATTATTACCGGCGACTGGATGCTCGGCAATATGCAACGTTACGCACCCGACGTAAACTACGGCGTGACCTATATTCCTACCGCCACTAAAGGTGGCAAGTCGGTCACATGGGCCGGCGGGTGGTCGGTAGTCATGCCGCAAGGGGCCAAAGAACCCGAAGCTGCCTTTGAGTTTATGAAGTACTTCGCTGGTGAACCGGGGCAAAAACTCTATACCAAAGAGACGCAGCATATGCCGACGATCACAAGCCTATTAGACGACAATTCACTTTTTGAAGGCCGTCACCAGTTTTTCAAAAAGCTGCTGTCGACCGCGAAGAACCGCCCGCCACTGCCGGTCGGCGCACTCTACTGGGACGAGCTGACTACCGCTTGGGAAAAAGACTACTTAAACCAGCAGGAGCCGATGCCTGCGCTTGAAGAGGTCGCCTCACGCGTCCAGCCGCAGCTCCAGCCTTTTTGCGCCCAACTGCAAGCGAGCAACTAGCCTAACCGTTTCTCGGCGTGGTGCTGCACTGGCACCACGTTTTGTCTTTGGAGGTTTCTAATGCGCTGGCCTTCTCCGCTCGAGCGCCGCAAGCTACTCCTCGGCCTGATGTTTATCTCACCTTGGATCCTCGGCTTTTTGGCCTTTACGCTCTATCCGATTATCTATACCTTGCGGATCAGTTTCACCCGTTACAGCGGTTTTGGGACGCCGCTGTGGGTCGGCCTGGCCAACTACAAGGCGCTATGGACCGATACTGTTTTTTGGGATTCGCTCTGGAATACGCTCTATTACACCGCGCTCGCGGTACCTATCGGCATTGTTGTAGCGATGGCGATGGCCATCGCCATGAATCAACCCTTACGTGAAGTGTCCGTCTACCGCGCCGCCCTGTACCTGCCGTCGGTACTCCCGCTGTTTGCCGTATCGTTTATCTTTATCGCGCTTTTGGATCCCAACCGGGGCATCTTTAATCAGCTGATGGTAGCCTTGGGTCTGCCGAACATCAACTGGTTCGGCGACCCGCGTTACGCCAAACTGGGGTTGGTACTGCTAGCCCAGTTCGGTGCGGGCAACACCGCGCTCGTTTTTTTAGCGGGTCTTAAAGCCATCCCTAAAACGCTTTACGAAGCCGCCGTTTTAGACGGGGCGGGGCCGATCCGCCGTTTTTGGAGTGTCACGCTGCCCTTAATGACGCCGGTGATTCTCTACTCGCTCATTTTGGGCCTCAGTTTGGGGTTGCAGGTCTTTGCTCAGGCTTACATCATCACGAACGGCGGCCCCGCCAACGCCACGAACTTTTACGTGTACTACCTCTACAACCAGGCGTTTCGTTACAGCAATATGGGCGCGGCCTCGGCGATGGCGTGGGTTTTATTTATCGTCACGCTCATTTTGGCGCTTTTGATCTTCCGCACCTCGAGGCGCTGGGTCAACTACGAGACGGTAGCCTGATGGCGACGACGCCTAGAACCCTTTCGCAACCGGCAACCGGACCCAAAACCCGTACCCGGAAAGAGACGCAAAAGTGGGTCTCGAGGCTGCTCCTAATTCTCTTCAGCATTGCCTTGCTGCTACCGCTCTACTGGATGGTGGCCACGGCGCTTAAAACTGATCAAGAACTCGCGGTCTTTCCGCCGACACTGTTTCCGCACGAGCCGCAGTGGGGTAACTTTTGGGAAGCCGTCAACTACATCCCGTTTTTCAAGTTCTTAGGCAACACCTTGACCGTCACCGTCTTAACCATCGTCGGTTCGGTGATCTCAAACCCGCTCATCGCTTACGGTTTTTCACGGATCGAGTGGCCGGGGCGTGACCGGGTATTTTTGCTGGTGATGGCGACCGTGTTTATCCCTTTTCCAGTCGTGATTATCGCACTTTTTGACATCTTTGCCCGCTTGGGTTGGATCAATACCTTTTTACCGCTCGTCGTCCCGATGTTTTTTGGTCAAGCGTTTTGGATATTTTTGATGCGGCAGTTTCTCATGCAGATTCCGATGGAGGTTTCTGACGCCGCAAGGATAGACGGGGCGAACGAGTTTCAAGTATTCAGCCAGATTGTTCTGCCGCTGACGCTACCCGCCGTGGGCGTGATCGGCATCTTCGCGGCGCTCTACGCGTGGAACGACTTTATCGGGCCGCTCATCTATCTGCAAGACGAGAGCAAATACACGCTCGCTATCGGCCTCACCTTTTTTCGCTCACAGTACGACGTGCAGTTTAACTTACTCATGGCCGCCTCGACGCTGATCGTACTGCCGGTCGTGATTATCTTTCTGCTCTTTCAGCGGGCGTTTTTAGAGGGGATTACGCTGGGCAGTGTTAAATAAAACAGTGTGAAGCAGCGCGTCAGGTAAAAATCTCCTGCAACCGGCGGTGGCAGAGCCGGTAGGTAACATGTCCGGTTGCCGCGACGCTTAGCAGCAGACTTGCTGGAAAAAGCCAGAAGGCCACCGCGCTCAGCAGCAACACGCCCACACAGAGCGCCGTCGTTCCGAGTTGCGTCATACCTAAGATAAGCGCGGTGCGAGCTGCGGCCCACGGGCCTAACGTGGTGCTGACCCGGAGCGGAAAGAGAAACACGCTCGCTGCTAGATAAAGTACAGCGCCGAGCAAGACGAGCGCAAAGAGGGGGGGACGCAGCCACAACGCTATCTGGGGGAGCAAGATGAAGTTTAAGGCGAGCAGCCCTGGAATTAGGAGCCAAAAAAGACCGAGCAAAAAGTCCGGTAAGAAAGCGGCGCGAAACCGAGCGAAAAACGGTAGGTAAAACGCGTCGTCGGGGTTATCCTGCCAAGCGCGAAACACCGCGAACATCGCCGTGGTCGCCGGAACTAGCGTCACGATCAGAGAGGAGCAGATAAGCCACAAGCCGCTCAGCAGCAGATAGCTGCTCAGGCGGTTAAGCCACCAATAAAACCGGCTGTCTAGAAGTCGCATCGTCCGGGCTAGTCTAACGCCCACCGGAAGAGTTTGTCACAGCCTCATCCAAGTCACTTATTCTCTAAGCTTTTATTAGGAGTCAACCGTTGCGTCACAGTGCCCACCACAGCGTTCGTCACACTGCCGAAAAACTCGCTAAACGCCTGAAACTCATCACGCCGCTCGTCTACCGCCGTCACGCTACTCTGGAGCCCTTTCGTTATAAGAAGTTGGACTCTCCGCTCGAGCCCCCCCTGCTAGACGAAGACACGAGCAGTTGGGAAACGTTGGCATGGGGCACGTACTGGGGCGCGCCGCGCACCGAGTTTATGCTCCGCAGTTCGTTCTCTGTTCCGACCGACTGGGACACGTCACTGCCTACCGCTCTCTATCTGCCCCTCGGTGAAGCAGGCGATTTCAGCCACCCCGAAACGCTCGTCTACCTGGACGGCTCCGCCTACGCCGCCGCCGACCGCCACCACCAAGAGATAAGGCTGCCCGACGGGACAAGCGGCACGCACGAACTGGCGTTTTACGGCTGGACCGGCATCAATATGGCCGAAGACCGGCGCTTGTACTTGCGTGAATGCAGCGTGGTGCAGCTCGAGCCCACCACCCGCGAATTCGTCAACCTGGCAAGAGTTGCACTCGAGACAGCAGAACATCTGGATGATAACGAACCGGCAAAAGGCCACCTGCTCAACGCTCTGGACGACGCCTTTAAGGAGCTCGAGACCCTCGCCGTAGACCAAAACGAGCCTGACCGCAATGCTTTCTATGACAGCGTACCGAACGCGTTAGACACGCTTAAAGCCGGGATTGCCAAAGCTGGCCCCGCCGAATCAGTCACGGTTGCCGCCGCCGGCCACGCCCACATTGACGTGGCGTGGCTCTGGACGTTGGGTCAAACACGCCGTAAAGCCGGGCGCACCTTTCACACCGTCATGCGGCTGATGGAAGAGTTTCCCAAGTACAGCTTTTCGCAGAGCCAACCGCAGCTTTACGACTATGTGCGGCAGGATTATCCTGAACTTTTTGAAGACATTAAGAAACGCGTTGCCGAAGGCCGCTGGGAAACTCTGGGCGGGATGTGGATTGAAGCCGACTGCAACCTCTCAGGTTCCGAGTCGTTGGCGCGGCAATTTGTCTTAGGCAGAGCATTCTTCAAAAAGCATTTTGGCGAGGTGGATTCGCCTATCTTATGGCTTCCCGACGTGTTCGGCTACGCCTGGAACCTGCCACAACTGATTAAAGAGGCCGGTTTGGAATACTTCTTCACCATCAAAATCGGCTGGAGCCAGTACAACCGTCTCCCCTACGATTCGTTTTACTGGCAAGGGTTGGACGGCACCAAAGTTTTGACGCACTTCTCAACCACGCCCGAAGTCGGCAGCCCGCACGCGAGCACCTACAACGCCGCCGCGACGCCCGAACAAAACCTCGGCACGTGGCGCAATTTCCAGCAAAAAGACGCCGAGCAAGACCTCTTTATGGCCTATGGTTACGGTGACGGCGGCGGCGGCCCAACCCGCGAAATGCTGGAAAACATCACCCTGATGCAGGACTTTCCGGCGCAACCGAAGATGCGTTTTAGTACGGCGAAAGATTTTTTTGAGAGGCTCGAGCGAACCTCCGGCGACATGCTGCCGACCTGGAACGGCGAGCTGTATTTGGAACTCCACCGCGGCACCTACACCACCCAGGGCCGCAACAAACGCGCCAACCGTAAAAGCGAGTTTTTACTGCACGACGCGGAGTTCTTAGCGTCTTTAGCCGGAACGTTGGACAAGAGCTACACCTACCCGAAAGACGACCTCGGCCGCGCCTGGGAGCTCGTATGCCTCAACCAGTTTCACGACATCATCCCCGGTAGCAGCATCGGTGAGGTTTATACGGAATCTTTGGAGCAGTACGAAGAGGTCAAAACGCTGGGTGAAAAATCCCGGGGTGACGCCCTCGAGGTCATCGCACAGAATATGGGCGGCGAAGTCGTCGTGGTCAACCCAACTTCGTTTACACGGGACGATTTGGTTTTTATCGCCGAAACCGGTTTGGGAACACTCCGGCGCGCCGACGGGTCGCCGGTTTTAACGCAAGAAGTTGACGGAGGGACGCTTTTAGCAGCCGGAAGTTTAGAGCCTTACAGCGCCACGCCGTTACAGAGCAGTGACGAAACCGAGACGCCGGTCTCTGAACTGAGCGTGGGTGAAGAGGGGCTCGAGAACGCCTTCGTCCGCATCGAACTAAATAGTGACGGCGATTTGACCAGGGTGTTTGACAAAGTGGCGAACCGTGAGGTTTTAGCCGACGGTGCCAAAGGCAACGAGTTTTTAGCCTTTGAAGACCGCCCGAACGCGTGGGACGCGTGGGACGTAGATATCTTTTACGACGATAAGATCTACACCGCCGAGCCTGCCTCGTCCGTCAGGGTTGTTGAACAGGGACCTTTACGGGCAACCCTCGAGATCAAACGGCAGATTTTGCACAGCAGCTATACGCAGCGGTTGTCGCTCAGTTACAACAGCCCGCGCTTAGACATCACCACCGACATTGACTGGCGCGAACGGCACACCCTGCTAAAAGTTGCCTTTCCGACGCCTATCTTGTCACCGGTCGCCACGCACGAAATCCAGTGGGGCAACGTGCAGCGCCCGACGCACCGTAATACCAGCTGGGACTGGGCACGCTTTGAAACCTGCGCCCAAAAATGGGTAGACGTGTCCGAGTCGGATTACGGCGTGAGCGTGTTAAACGACTGCAAATACGGCAACGACGTGCAGGGCGGGACGATGCGCCTCTCTCTCCTGCGCAGCCCGACCGCTCCCGATCCCGAAGCCGACCAGGGCCAGCACACCTTTACCTACAGCTTGCTGCCGCATACGGGCGCAGTCGGTGAAACAACCATCGCCGCCGCCTACGCGCTCAACGACCCACTGTTGGCCGTTAAAGCGTCCGGCGAGGCCACCGCGCCACAGAGCTTTTTAACGGTGGACCGGCCCAACGCGGTGATTGAAACCGTCAAACATGCTGAAGATAGTTCAGGGGTCGTCGTAAGACTTTACGAGTCACAGCGGCAACGCGGGCCGGTCACACTGCAAGCCGGGTTTAATGTAGCCAAAGCGGAGCGGACGAATTTGCTCGAGACCCCCCGCGAAACCTTACAAGTTGAGGGCAACCGGGTCACCTTCGACCTTAACCCCTTTGAAATCGTGACGCTTAAACTCACCCCGGCCTGAGCAACCAACCTTCTCTCTTCCAGCGTGCAGTTGGTTACGACCTGGGTACACTGCCAGTTAAGGACAAACGATGACTCAACCTACAAGAAATTCCGGGAAAAAAGTGAATGTTGCCCTACTCGGTGCGGGCGGTATCGCCGGTGTTCATGTCAAGGGCATCTTGGCGCACAAAGACAAGTTGGAGTGCGTCGCCCTCTGTGACGTGTCGGACGACGCGCTCGCCCTCCGCGCCGCGCAGCTCGGCAACGACCCGGCGCGTTATCACGACTGGCATACGCTATTCGCTGAGCAAAAAGACTTGGACGCCGTCATTATCGCGCTCCCGCACCAGCTCCACGCTCCGGCAATTTTGGCGGCAGCCGAGGCGGGCAAAGCGGTTCTCTGCGAAAAACCGATGTGCATGACGCTCAAAGAAGCCGATGAGATTTTAGCAGCAGTCAAGCGTTCGGGTGTCATCTACATGTCGGCGCACAACCAGCTCTTTACCCCGGTCGTGCGGGAGGCCAAACGGCTTTTAGACGATGGACTGATCGGCAAGCTCCGCTGGCTCCGGACACAAGACTGTTTCGTCGCGTCCCCGACCTCGATGCGCGGCACCTGGCGCGGCAGCGTCGCCTCACAAGGGGGCGGCGAACTCATTGACACCGGTTACCACCCGTCGTACTTGCTCCTTTACTTGGCAGGTGCGCCTTTGGCAGAAGTCCGGGGTAGCATGAGCCGCTTTCATATGCAGATTGAAGGCGAAGACACCGCGAGCGTGCAGGTACGGTTTCAAAACGGCGTCCTCGGTGAGGTCTTGACCTCGTGGGCCATGACGCTGCCTTACGGGACGCACAAGCTGCATCTGGTCGGGGACAAAGGGGAGTTGTTCGGTTCAGATAACATCCTCTACTACTGCCCGACCGGATTTGCTGAGCCTGCGGCACGCGTTTTGCCAAAAATTGAAAGCACCTTCACTGAAGAGATCGGCTATTTTGCCGACTGCTTAAAAGACGGCACAGAGCCGCTGCACGGCGCGGAAGATGGGCGGGCGGTGCTCGAGCTCATCTTGAAAGCTTCTAAAAGTGCCGAAGGCTGGCAGCAAACCGCGCCGCTGCAAGGTGTGCTATGAACCGGACGGCAACCGGATTTCCGATAGGGTTTCGCCACACACCCCTGTCGGAATGGAGTCAAGACCTTGCGGGCCTTGTTGCGTGGGCAGAAGAAAACGACTTTGGCGCACTGGACATTGGAGGCGGAGCTGACCAAGTCTCCGCCGTCATAGAGGCCGGTTTACGGGTCGGGTCGGTTGATTTACCCGAATGGCGAGGGATGCTTTCGCTGGGCGCGGACAAACGCCGAGACGCCGTAAAACGTAACCGGGACGTTATCGAAGCGTGGGCTGCGGCGGGGGAACCGCTCAACTATTTCACTGTAATGGTTCCCGAAGACCCGAACGCGCCGCCGCAAGAGGTTTTTAAGGCGATGGTCGAAAGTTACGGCGAGCTGGCCCCAGTGCTCGAGGCTAACAACGCGAAAATCGTCATCGAAGGCTGGCCCGGCCCCGGCGCTCTTTGCTGCACCCCCGAATCGTACCGAGCCTTTTTTGAGGCGTGTCCGTCTCCGGCGCTGGGCGTCAACTACGACCCCTCACACCTGCTCCGCATGGGTATTGACCCCTTGAAGTTTTTGGCAGAGTTTAGTGGACGCGTCTATCACGTTCACGCCAAAGATACCGAGATGGTTGACGAGTTGCGCTACGAGTACGGCACCGAGCAGAAACCGCTATTTGCGGCACCGCCACGCTTCGGCGGCCCCTTCTGGCGCTACACCATTCCAGGTCACGGCGTGATGCGCTGGCAGCGGGCGTTTGCAATGCTGGCTGAGGCAGGTTACGGCGGTTGCGTCTGCGTCGAATTAGAAGACCAATCTTTTAATGGTCAAGAGGAAACGGAAAAAGCCGGGTTGCTGGCCGCAAGACACTTTTTAGAGAGTTGTTAGGAGAACCGGTGGAATACACCAAACTAGGCCGCTCGAACATGACGGTGAGCAAAATCTGCTTAGGCACGATGCACTTTGGGCCTTATGCGTCTGAAGAAGAGTCGCATAAGATTTTAGACCGGACGTTAGACATGGGCATCAACTTTATTGACACCGCCAACGTTTACGGCGGTAATGACAAAGGGCGCTCGGAAAAGATCATCGGCAACTGGTTCGCCCGTCGGCCTGAAGTTCGGGATCAGGTCGTCTTGGCGACTAAACTCTATAACCCCATGCAAAAGAGCAACGTTCCCAACGATGAAGCTGGATTCTCGGCTTACAAGGCGCGAAAGCAGGTTAAAGACTCGCTCGAGCGCCTCCAAACCGACCGCATCGACCTCTACCAAGTTCATCACATTGACCGCCGCGTCTCGCCCGAGGAGTTTTGGGGCACGTATGAAAAGATGATTGCCGACGGAGACGTGCTCTATGCGGGCTCGAGCAACTTTCCCGGTTGGGGGCTGGCTAAAATGCAGCTGCAAGCTTGGCAACGCGGCTCCGTCGGCTTTGTGTCCGAGCAGACACAGTACAACCTGCTCAACCGTATTCCCGAGCTGGAAGTTTTACCTGCCGCGCAAGACTTGGGCATCGGCGTGATCGCCTATATGCCGCTGGCAGGTGGCCTGTTAACCGGTAAGGTGAGCGCCGCTGAAGGCTCACGTACCCAGCAGTTAGAAGAGGAATACGACATCAAGCTGGGTGAAGGCAACGATCAGTTCAGCGCGTTCTCGGCGCTGTGCCGCGATTTGGGCGTGCGTGAACACGTCGTCGCAACCGCTTGGGTCTTGCATAATCCGGCGGTAGCTTCGGCGATTGTCGGCGTTCGGAAGGTCGAGCAGTTAGACGGCCTTGAAGAAGCTGCGGGACTTGTGCTCGAGCCGGACGTGATGACCCGCTTGGACGAGATTTTTAACATCAACCGGGGCCGTAAACTTGGCCCCGGCCCGGTGCCTGAAGCTTACGCTTGGTAGACGCACTTTAGATGCCGTAAATAAGTGAATTGTCCCACGCGCTTGTGCAGGTCTTTGACGGGTAGGCCGATGACCGGGAGCGGGAAGTCTCTGGCCCCTTCACTCCACGACAACGACGAGCCTTGCGGGTCGGCGTCAATCAGGAGCGTGCGGCCGTGCTGTGCCAGCCCGAGGGCTAAGTAGACGGCGGTAGTGGTCTTGCCGGTGCCGCCCTTGAGGTTGACGATAGCGAGCTTCATGATTTAAGTATGTACTTAACTACTTAGATAAGTATATACTTATCAGTTTTGACTCGTTAGCATCCTAAGCTCTGTGTAGTGTAAAAGCCCTACCCCTGATATGTTCGCCAGTTCCTTAGCTGAATTCGTGAAATTAGCGTTGGACACAACGAACGCTTTGTCAGCCGAAGCAAACGATTTACCTGCAATAGCCTCTTGAACTGCCTTGTTACCGACAGCAGAGGCAGATTTTTTGACCTGAAACACAGCTTTGCAACCGTCTTTTTCGGCTATAATGTCAATTCCTTGGTCTCCCGAAGCTTGAGTAACCCGTGCAGACCAACCACCTTTAGAAAGTAAAGAAGCACAATGCGCTTCAAAATAAAGAACCCCGCCGCAAGCGAACGGGGTATTCCAGTCAAACAAGCTCCCCTGCTGCGTCTGGTGCAGTTGTTGATAGTGCTTTCCCTGCTTTCTTACATACGAGCCTATCAAGCCTTCATCACCATGTTTGCCTACGGTACTGGCAAAGTAGCCATCCGACCAGAACTCTCCCCCCCAAAGCTTCTTCTTGACTTGTGGACATTGCCGGAACACTTCACGTGCGGTAATACTTTTGATCGTTCGCACGATCTTTACAACCGTGTAAGTGGGCACCGATTGCACCAGAAAATGGACATGATCCTTGTCTGTGCCTATCTCTAAAAATATGATCTCGTAACGCTTCTCAATCTCCACGCAGACTTCTTTGAGCACGTTGTCAACTTCATCGTCTATCACCGCGCGACGGTACTTCGCCGGAAAAACTATGTGGTACATCAGAATATCTACGTTGTGGCTCTTGTGGATATACTTGCTCACCTTGTGAGTCTACGCCGCAAGCGGCGGGGAATCAGACCCCAAGAGATTAAATCCCGGCACGACGACCAACGCAGGTTGCAGTTCTGCGAATAAGGCGATGTCGCTGTCAACAAAGTATTCCAAACCGCCTGTCGCATGAAACTCGTAATATTGGGCACTCAAGCCGAGTGCCAGACCCCCGCCCAGATAGGGCGCAAGCTGCCTCGTCTCGGGAAAGTAGTTCAGCACGTCTACCGCTAACTCCGCACCGCCGGTAAAGCCGATGTTTAGAACACCGCGGAGGGCCAAAGGTCCCAAGAGATTATCGGCCCCACCTTGCAGCGATAGATCATTTCCATCCTCCAAACTGAGCTATGGGCAGATACCCACGCAACTTTTCAAGTGTTTGCCCAGAACAACTATACCCGCTTTGTAGTGAAACGGCACCTTTTACGCCGGAGGTCTAATTGCGCCGAAGGTCTAGGCAAAACAATCTGCGGTATCCTTAGACTATGAAACCTCTTATCGCTGCCAACTGGAAACTTCACAAACTCCCGAGTGAGATGAACGCTTGGGTTAAAGAGCTAAATGCCGACTTAAGTAGCGTAGCGGTGGGGGGACTCGAGCTCGCCCTCTGCGCCCCCTATACCCATCTACCAGCCTTACATGAGGCGTTGAGCGAGAGCGAAGTCAAACTCGGCGCACAAGATGTAAGCGCACACGATCAGGGCGCGTATACCGGTGAGGTCGCCGCTACTATGCTCAAAGATGTCGGCGTTCACTTCGTCATCGTCGGGCATTCCGAGCGGCGCGAGTATCACCATGAGGACGACGCGCTGGTGCGGGCCAAATTGGGGGCCGTACTGAGAGCAGGTCTTACCCCTATCTTGTGTATTGGGGAACGCTTAGGTGAACGTGAAACGGGTCAAGCCGAGGCGTTTACGCTGGGGCAGTTGCGAGCGGCGCTTGAAGGTTCAACGCTTAATAGCGCCGAACAGCTTGTGATCGCCTACGAACCCGTCTGGGCCATCGGCACCGGTAAGACCGCCACCGACGACGACGCACAGGCCATGTGCGGCGCAATTCGCACGGAGCTGCGCACCCTCGTCCCGGAGCTGGCTGACGACGTGCGAATTCTTTACGGCGGCTCGGTGAAGGGCGACAACGCTGCCGGTTTGTTGGCGCAACCTGACATTAACGGCGGACTGATCGGCAGTGCGAGTCTCGAGGTCGCCTCACTGATGGAGATCGTCGCCGCATGTTAGAGGCTATTTTGGACACCAAGCTGACCCGTATCCGCGAGGCGCTAACTGGCTACGGCGCTGAGGCGCTCCTCGTTACCGAACCGGCCAACGTGCGCTACTTGTCGGGGTTTCGCGCCCCCGAAGACGGGCGGATTCTCGTAACCCTCGAGCACGCCACGCTCGTGACTGACGGGCGCTACGTCGCGCAGGCGGGCGAAGAGTCACGGCTGCCCGTCGAAATCTTTGAAGACAGTTGGACAGATCACGTCAAAACGAAGCTCGGCAGGCGCACGCTAGCGTTTGAAGCCGAAAACGTGACCTACGCGCTTTTTGAAACGCTGCAAAAAAAGCTGGGCAAACTGCGTCCGACCGAAGGGTTGGTCGCTGAACTCAGGCTGATTAAAACGCCGGACGAGATTGAGCTACTCAGGCAAGCCGCAACCCTGACCGACGCCGCCTTTACGCATATCTTAGACTTCATTCGGGTGGGGCGGAGCGAGGTGGCTGTGGCATTAGAACTCGAGCACTTTATGCGCGAGCGCGGCGCGGAAGGGCCGAGTTTTGAAACCATCGTTGCGTCGGGTTATCGGAGCGCAATGCCCCACGGAACGGCCTCGAGCAAACTCATCGAAGTCGGTGACCTCGTAACGCTCGACTTCGGTGCGCTGGTAGACGGCTATCACGCCGACATGACCCGAACCGTGGCAGTCGCTGAGCTGACGGACGCACACGCGCAGCTTTACGGCGCAGTGTTGCGGGCACAAAAGGCGGCGGTCGCGGCCCTCGCTCCCGGTCAGAGCGGCAAAGAGATGGACGCGGTGGCGCGTGACTCGCTGACCCAAGACGGGTTGGGCGAGTATTTTTCTCACAGCCTCGGGCACGGCGTCGGCTTAGAGATTCACGAAGGCCCACGCCTGAATCGGCTTGCTGAAAACATCCTCAAACCCGGTATGAGCGTCACCATCGAACCGGGCGCGTACATCCCCAGCGACGCGGGCGTCAGGATTGAAGACTTAGCGATGATCACCGAGACGGGTTTTGAGCTGCTATCTCACAGTCCCAAAGAACTCATCGCGCTCTGAAGGCAGTAAGAAGCGGGAAGCAGCAAGTAGGAATCTTCTCTTACTCCTCACTTGCTGCTTCTATCTCAGAAACGAACGCCTGTCCCGCCCCTAAAATCTCTTTGACCTCCGCCTCCGACTGTGCCTCGCAGTAAATCCGCAACACCGGTTCGGTGCCTGACGCCCGGAAGAGGAGCCACGCTTTACCGGAGAGATTGAACTTTACGCCGTCCAAGGTTTCAACCGATTCGACGGTGCGGCCTGCAAACGTTTCAGGTGGATTTTTAAGTGCGTTTAGCACGGCGTCCTTGAGCGCGTTGCCTGAAAGGTGTAGGTCTACGCGGTCGTAGGCGTGTTGCCAATCGGCCTCTTTTTCCAAATCTTCAAACAGCTCAGCGACGCTTTTACCGGAGCGGACGACGGCCTCGAGCACTAACAAGGTATTCGCCAGCCCGTCGCGTTCGGGAATGTGTCCCTGTACGCCGATGCCGCCCGACTCTTCGCCGCCGATGAGCACGTCACCTTGGAGCATCGCGTCTACGATGTACTTGAAGCCGACGGGCGTCTCGAGTACCTCCAAACCCCGTTTTTCGGCGAGCCGTTCGATGATGCGTGAGGTGGTAAAGGTTTTGACTACGCGCCCACGTAATCCTTTCTCAAAGAGCGAACTCAGGAGCACCGCTAAAATCTGATGTGAGTCGAAAAACGCGCCACCCGGCAGGACCAACCCAAGCCGGTCGGCGTCGCCGTCGGTAGCCGTGGCAAAAACTGCGTCTGAGTTCCCCATAAAAGCCATCGTCGAGGCGAGGTTTTGCGGAATCGGTTCGGGGTTGACGCCGTAAAACATCGGGGTCGGGTCACCGCGCAGCTCGTGCAAGGTTAGGGGTAACTCAGCGTATTCAACAAACCCTTTAAGCCAGCCCGACCCCGCGCCGCCCATCGCGTCGTGCGCCAGCGTGCCGGTAAAGGTGCGGAGGAGGTCGAGGTCAACCAGTTCCGCAAGCGCGTCGTAGTAGGCGCTGCGAATCTCGAGCGCCTCAACCGCGTGCTTTTTTTCGTCAAAGGTCTTGACGTCGTCCGGGCCGGTTTCCGCAACGCGGGCGCTTACGTCTCCGTAAATGTCTTGAGTCGCCGTGCCGCCATACGGCCCCTTGAGCTTAAAGCCGCTGTAGGGCGGCGGATTGTGCGACGCGGTGAGCATGACGCCGCCGCCGAGAGCGAGGTGCTTGACGGCAAACGAAAGTGTGGGGGTCGGCAAGTACGCGTCTGCTAGAAGTACCCGAACGTCGTTGGCGGCAAAAACCTCAGCCACGCGCCGCGCGAAGAGCGCCCCGTTAAACCGGGTGTCATAACCCACCGCGACGCTCGGCGTGCCTTGGTCGTGCAGATACGCGGCGTAAGCCTGCGCGACTCTCGAGACGTTCGTAAAAGTAAAACGTTCGCCGATAAGGTCACGCCAGCCGTCAGTGCCAAAAATCAGTGTGTCCATATATAGAGTCCTCTCGAGCTGCTAAGTTAAAGCTGAACACCGCGCAGCGCGGGCAAGTTTTACGAGCATACCAAGCTGTAACAAAATAGTCAGGCCGGAAATACCTCGAGCTTTTGCTTGTTTATGGGGAGCGCCGTGTGTCATGGTGAACAGGTGTCTGGTAAGCAAATCTTTAGCCCCATTGTTTTTAACCCTGTTGTCTTTAATCCTGTTGTCATCAAATACGGGGGCAACGCGATGACCGACCCGCAACTGCGCCGCCAGATGGCCGCTGAAATCGCCCGCATCCCCGGCGCGGTCGTCGTACACGGGGGCGGGCCGTTTATCGGGGCGGCGCTGGCAGCAGCTGGCTTAGAGAGCCGGTTTGTCCGGGGTTTACGGGTGACCGACACGGCGAGTTTACCTGTCATCGAGCGCACGCTGACCTTACTCGGAAAAGAGCTGGCGCAGGCATTCGGGCGCGGCGTCGGCTTGACCGGGCGGGACGCAGGGCTGCTAGTGGCTGAGACGTTTGACGCGGCGCTCGGGCAGGTCGGTAAGGTGACGGCGGTCAACTATGAGTTACTCACAGGTTTTTTGGACTTGGGGCTGGTCCCGGTCGTCGCGTGTCTGGCGGTGGACGCTCGAGGCGACGCACTTAACGTCAATGCGGACGACGCTGCGGGTGCCGTCGCCGGGGCTTTAGGTGCGCCCATCATCTTTTTAAGCAATATCCCAGGCGTCTTGGATGACCCGGCAGACCCGGACAGCCTAATCACCACCTTGCACGAAAAAGACATTCAGGCGCGGATCGAGGACGGACGTATTTCAGGGGGCATGATTCCTAAAGTCGAGGCGGCGCTGAGCGCACTTTCAGCCGGGGCTCCTTTTGCCATCATCGCGGACGGGCGCAAACCGGAAGACTTAGCGGCGACCCTTAAAGGAACATGTGGGACTCGAGTGATCAAATAGGGTGGTACGCTGGGCTGATGCAACCTCATGATGGCTAAAAACGTGTCGGCAGATACTCTGGTCGTCGGCTCGGGTCCGGCGGGGTTAGCAGCGGCGGCGCACCTGGGCGAGGCGGGGCTCCGCGTCGTCGGCGTCTCCCCCGACCCGGACGCGGCTTGGCCGAACACCTACGGCGTTTGGGTAGATGAGGTCGCGCCGCTCGGTTACGAACCTTTTTTGGCGCATGTTTGGAACGATACGGTGGGCGATTTCGGACAAGGCGAGGTTACGCTGGGGCGAACCTACGGACGGTTTAATAATTGCAAGTTACAAAAATATCTTTTAGCGCGGTGTGAAGCTGCTGGAGTTGTCTGGCAGCAGGGCCTTGTCGCGGCAGTTGAGCACAAAGTAAAAAGCTCGAGCCTCACCACTACGGGCGGCCACACATATTCAGCACGCCTTATCATTGACAGCAGCGGCCACTTTCCCAAACTCGTGTCACGTCCCGCTGGTGACCCTGCCTTTCAAACCGCCTACGGCGTATTGGGACGGTTTTCTGCGCCGCCGGTCAAACCGGGTCAGATGCTCCTGATGGACTTTCAAGACGATTTTTTAACTCCTGCCGAACGCAGCACACCAACCTTCCTCTACGCGATGGATTTGGGCAACGGGCTTTTTTTTGCTGAAGAGACCTCTTTAGCGCACCGGCCCGGTTTAGGGCTGGCGGTGCTGAAGGGGAGGCTCGAGCGCCGCTTAGCTCATTACGGTATTTGTATCACCGAAGTTTCGGAAGAAGAGCACTGCCGCTTTCCGATGAACGTACCGCTGCCCGACCTGACGCAGCGCACCGTCGGGTTTGGCGGCGCAGCGAGCATGGTGCACCCGGCGTCCGGCTACCTGATGGCGTCTACGCTTCGGCGAGCACCGGAATTAGCGACAGCGGTCGCGCAGACTTTAGAACAGGGCGCTCCACCGGAGCAAGTAGCGGCGACGGCGTGGAGAGCACTTTGGCCTAAAGAGAGGGTACGGGCGCGTGAACTGTATCTGTTTGGGCTCGAGTCCCTGCTGACGTTAGACAGCGCCCAGCTTAAAGACTTTTTCGGTGCATTTTTTAACCTCTCCCCTGAGCTGTGGCAGGGTTATCTATCGGGTACACATGGTGCGGGCGGCGTTGCCAAGACCATGACTGCCATGTTTCAGCACGCCCCTAACAGCGTCCGCTTGCCGCTGCTTCGCGCGTCTTTCGGTCCGACGCGTACGCACCTCATCCGGGCGTTATGCTAACGAGGTTTTGGCCTAAGTTCTGACGTTAGGCCAAGCATCTAAAGCTCTGTATAGACGACCTGATCCATGTGATATGGACGAACGTCTCGAGGAGACGAACTCGGTATCGTACCCATTATGACGACCATCCGCCAACGCGTCGTGGTAAATTACGAGTTTCCGGTGCATTTTACCCACGACCTTTTTTCCCTACAAAATCCGCTGCTGGCCCAAACGCTGCTGGCGGACGCTGACACGACACTCGGCACTGCCGACCCCAAACGCGTTTTAGTTATTTTAGATGAAGGGTTTGTCCAGTATCATCCGGACGTACCGGAGCAGCTTGAAGCGTATTTCGCCCGGTACAGCGGGCTTACGTTGGTCACCACACCGCTCATTGTGGCCGGTGGCGAAAGGGCGAAAAACACGCCTGAGAACGTTATCCGGCTTCAACAAGCGGTAGAACACTACGGCATTGACCGGCACTCATTTGTGATCGCAGTCGGCGGTGGGGCGCTCCTCGATATGGTCGGCTACGCCGCTGCAACCTCTCACCGTGGGGTGCGGCTCGTGCGGGTACCGACGACCGTACTATCTCAAAACGATTCAGCAGTCGGCGTTAAAAACGGCGTCAACGCGTTTGGCAAAAAGAACTTTTTAGGAACGTTTGCACCACCCTACGCGGTCCTTAATGACCTGAACTTTTTAGAGACGTTAGCGCAGCGCGATTGGGTCGGCGGGCTCTCTGAGGCAATCAAGGTCTCACTCCTTAAAGATGCCGAGTTTTTTGGGTTTTTAGAGGCGAACGCCTCGAGTCTCAAAACCCGTGACCAAGCGGCCATAGAGCACGCCGTCGTTCGCTGCGCCGAGCTTCACTTAGAGCACATTGCGACCAGCGGCGACCCGTTCGAGTTTGGGTCATCGCGGCCGCTCGACTTCGGTCACTGGGCCGCGCACAAGCTCGAGGCCCTCACCTCGTATCAACTTCGGCATGGTGAGGCCGTGGCCGTCGGCATCGCGTTAGACAGCACCTACTCGCACCTGTCGGGTTTGCTCAGCGAAACGGACTTGAGGCGTATCTTGAACGTCTTTCACGAGCTGGGCTTGCCGACGTTTGTCCCTGAACTCTCGAGCCCCGACATCATCCGGGGTATCGGCGAGTTCCGCGAGCACTTGGGCGGACAGCTCACCATCATGCTTTTAGAAGGCGTCGGACGCGGCGTCGAGGTTCACGAACTTGACGAAACGCTCGTGCAGCGTGCCGTACAGCAGCTAAAGGAGGAAAGATGGACACCGACGTTCGCAGCAGTTGCCCACTAGGGCAGCGGGAGCTGATTGACCGCTACTTTATGGAACACCGCAATCAGGTGTTGGCGATTGCCGCCTTCTTAGACCGGATGGACCGCTCCGCCGACAAAAATGCCGCCGCCGAGTTTCGTTTCGTGGCGCTTAAAAAGGCGCTCCGAGAACTCGACACCGACGACTTCGGCCGCGCCGAACGTGTGCAACTTCTGCTGAGCGACCTCGACACCTCGCTATTAGACGAGCGCGACCAACAGGGTGCCTACGGCGCACCGATTCGGGGAGGGAGCGAAGGGTGAAATACATTGACATGCACGCACACATGGTTTCGCGGACCACCGACGACTACCGACAGATGGCCCTCACCGGCTGTTTGGCTGTGACTGAACCTGCGTTCTGGGCCGGGTACGACCGCCGCAGCGCCGACGTCTTTGCCGACTACTTCGACCACCTCACCACCTTTGAACCCGCGCGCGCCGCTGAGTACGGGATTCAGCACTACTGCTGGCTCTGCCTCAACCCGAAAGAGGGCGAAGACCGGACGCTGGCTAAAGAAGTCTTAGCCATCATCCCTGAGTTTTTAGGGCGTGAGACGGTCTTGGGGATCGGTGAAATCGGCCTCAACCGCGTGACCAAAAATGAACTGGCAACGTTTAAGGATCATGTTGAGCTGGCGCTCGAGCACGACCAGATGATTCACATTCATACGCCACACTTAGAGGACAAATACAAAGGCACCAAAACGATTGTCGAAACGCTCGCCGCCGACCCGCGCGTCCGTCCCGAACGGGTGATGGTAGACCACGCCGAAGAGCACACCGTTGGGATGATTCTAGACAACGGCTTTTGGACCGGCATGACCTTGTACCCGAAAACCAAAGCCTCACCGAACCGGGCGATTGATATGCTCGAGATGTACGGCAGTGAACGTATCATCGTCGCGTCTGCGTGCGATTGGGGCGAGTCCGACCCGGTAGCCGTGCCGGAGTTTGTCTTAGAGATGCGCCGCCGGGGGCACGACGAAGCTCTGATTGAAAAAGTGGTGCTGCACAACCCGGCGAAGTTTCTAGGGCAGTCGCCGAAGTTTAAGCTCGATTTACCGGAGCCCCGGACGCCGCAAACCGGTGAACCGCTGAGCAGCCACGCTGCCGGGCGGTAAAAAATCTGGTACTTGCTGACGGAAATATCGGCTATTCTCGAGTCGTTGATAGCTCGAGGAAGTTTGACCTGTTAAAGATAGATGAAATGCAGATGAAGGTATATGTGCGCTCCTGAAATGGGACTCAATTTCTATTACCATTAGCTTTTTGAGCGTTCTCGAGTATCTCTTTGACTAAATCGTTCCAGATGCCTTCCACTCTTATCTTTACTCGCGTCTCAAGCGACGGACTTACATTTGGAACAAGCTCTGAAGCACGTACGGACATCATTTCTGTTTTTTCTGGAAAAGATTTTTCGTTTTGAGCGAAAACAATAATGTCATCGCCTTTACTGTCACTTAGTGGGATTTCACAGTAAATAGAACTTCTCAGTGTGGTGTTGCTTAGCAGTTTTGTAGTTTGCAAATGTATTGCAATAACAGGTGCAAATTCGTTCTGCTGTTGAGGAACCCTATAACCATCAGATGGTGACACTCTTCCAGACGAATTCACAACTATTACTTTGAGATGAGAAGAGGAATGCAATGTATTGACTCTCTTTAGCTCTTCTTTAACAATGCTGAGCAGTGTCTGCGCTGCTTCGTCCATCTGCTCTTGAGAAATATTATCTTTGGTATATGATAGTGCTTCTAAGCTCTTTAGTGATTCGTTGGCGGCAAGTGTTTGTGCTGTTTTGATACTATCCTCGACCAACTTTATAGTATCCAAGGAACATTCAAAAATAAAGTCTATAAAAGCTGCGAAATTTCCTCTATCAGCTTCCTCTAGTGCGTCGAGGTAGGCTCGGCGCTTTTCTACAAGGATGAGTAGCGGAATAGAAGCTGCCCGGTATGTATATACAGCTGCAAGAGCACGTGCTACCCGTCCGTTTCCATCCGCGAAAGGATGGATACACACAAATGCGTAATGGACGTATGAAGCTTGAAGAACTGGATGAGCTTTTTGGAACACATCGTTTTGGAGTTCATCAGTTAGCTTTTGCATTTCCATTGGTGTCACTTCGACAGGAGCATAGGCATGAGCTGTACCATCCAACTTTTGTGGATGGTTTGGGTAGATTTTATACTTACCTTTTTCTAAAGGAACATTTTGCAACTGTCCAAATTGGTTGTAGGTCTGGTATACCTCCTGATTTCTACAAATAATTTCATGAAGCTCACGAATACGTGTCTGCGTCATCAATTCCTTCTGCGTTGCTAGGTCTAGAACATATTCGTACGCCTCGAGTTGAGCCTTTACGAGCTCAGTGGCTTTATGCCCTTTCTTCTCTTCAAAGACGGTTTGCCAGAGAGCTCCCTCAGCAGCTACAGAAAAGGTGAAGCCTCTATCGGTTTCATAAAGTCCTTCAAGCGCACCTGTGTCAATAGCTGTTGCCGTTTGGATAGTTTGCAGTGCTTTTGACATAAGATCGCTATATTTGCTTCTTTTCTCCTCTAGAGCTGCCTTATATTTTTCCCAACGAGTAGTGCTGAAAGAGGTCTGTTGCCACTCCGAGAAGGATGGAAATGACTTATAAAGAGCGTTCAATTCGTATACGTTAATAAATTGTCTATTTTCGTCCATATATCATTATCTTAATTCGACGCTAAGGATTAGCGCGCTTTTGGCTGACTGTAGGCTAGTATACTAGATACACCACTAAAGGTCAGACCCTTTCGCCAGCCTTTCTGTCTCGGAGGTTGAGTTTTTGCGCTAAGCTCAAGACCCATGATGCTTAAAAACGGTCTCCACCTCACTTACTGTTCTGACATTCACCCGGCTCGAGGCTACGCAGCGGCAAACTACCTGGCGCAAGCAGACGCTGGAAGCAGGGTAACAGCCTACAGACGTAAGACGAGAGTTCGCGTCTAATGCTCTATAGCTTGATACGCTACAAAGATGGGGGCATATGAAACATAAATTTAGTTTAGCGGTGCTTGTGCTACTCCTTACAGCCTGTACGCCGAGCCTTAACTTACAGGTGGGTTTGCCCGAACTGACCGGACCCGGTTTTCGCGTCGCCCTTAGTGCCAGCGCCACAACAGGTCCTGCGCCGCTGACCGCCGAGTTCACCGCCGACGTTCAGGAAAGTGCGAGCTACGCCTGGTACGTCGACGACCGAAAGCTCAGTAGAAAGCAGCGCCTACTCACCTATACGTTTAGAGAAGCGGGCAGCTACCGCGTGACGGTCGCAGCGACCAATACAGTTGGTGAAACCGATACCGATACCGTCACGGTCGAGGTTGTAGACGCCGAAGACGTGACGGCCGAATCCCTCTGACCGACCTCGAGCGAAGTACGTGCTGTAAGCAGTCTAGGAAAGGCAAAACCCACCGTTTTTGCCCTTCCCCGCTCTGCTAAAGACTTCGCTGAAGTTTGGGAGAGCCTTAAAGTATCCCTCTCGAGACGCGCCCCTTGGCGGCGGTAGCTACGAACAATTGTCCATGCACTCAGGAATAGCGTAACGGCTTACTATAGAGGTCTATGGAAATGGCCAACCAAGCGTTGATAGACAGAGCAGCAGCCGTAGTTAGAGCCAAACATATCGGAACGTATCTTGTTGGCGACGTGGGGTGTGCGCTTGTTGCTGAAAGTGGCGCAGTCTATACCGGCGTGTGCATTGACGTGACCTGCGGTATCGGCTTTTGTGCCGAACACAGCGCGATTGCGGCGATGGTTACGGCAGGTGAGTACGCGATCAAAAAAATTGTAGCCGTTTGGAAAGATGAAGCGGGCGCTGTCTTCGTCATTCCACCTTGTGGACGCTGCCGTGAGTTTATACGCCAGATTCAGAACGGCGCGTTAGATACCGAGGTCATTTTAGCCAAAGACAAAGTTGAGACGCTGGCTGCACTCATCCCCTATCCGGGCGAGTTCCAACAGGTCTAACTTATGAAATTAGGTCAAAGTCACCTCACTTACTGCACCAATATCCACCCCGCAAAGGGTTTTCCCGAAGTCTGGGAGAGCCTAAAACAGCACGCGCTACCGCTTAAAGCGTCCCTCTCACCGGACGCGCCCTTCGGGATTGGGCTGCGACTTTCCGGCGACGAGAGCCGGGAACTGTTGGAGGGCAACACGCTCACCGAGTTCAAACGCTGGTTAGACGAACACGGTCTCTACGTCTTTACGATGAACGGCTTTCCCTACGGCCCTTTTCACGGCGAAGCGGTTAAAGCGCAGGTTCACGCCCCGGATTGGCGGACTGACGAACGGGTCGCTTACACCTTGCGGCTGGCACAGATTTTGGCCGTGCTGCTACCTGAGGGTGTCACGGGCGGTATCTCGACAAGTCCGCTGTCGTACAAGGCGTGGGTAGACGAAGACGCGGCGACGTGGCGGCATTTGACCGAAAACGTCGTCAAAGTCGCTGCATATTTGGCTGAGTTGCACGCCGAACGGGGGGTGATGATTCATTTGGACCTCGAGCCCGAACCCGACGGTTTGCTGGAAAATATGGCTGAACTCGCCATGTTTTTTGAACCCTGGTTGCTTTGTGACGGGGCTGAGATGCTTGCCGAGCGGTTGGCTATTTCGGTAGCAACAGCGAAGGAGACACTACTCGAGCACATTCAGGTCTGTTTCGATACCTGCCACGTTGCGCTCGCTTACGAAGACCCGGCGGACGTGCTGACGCGGCTTCAGAAGCTGGGAATTCGCGTCGGCAAGGTGCAGCTGAGTTCGGCGCTCGAGCTGACCCTACATAATTCTGACGAAACAAAACGGGTGTTAGGACCATTTAACGAACCTGTCTATCTGCATCAGGTGATTCAAGAAGCTGGTAACGGTGAGCTGAGGCGTTTTCCCGATCTGCCGAACGCACTCGCTGCGCTGCCGCAAGGCGAAGGCGACCGCTGGCGTGTTCACTTTCACGTGCCGGTTTTTTTAGACCGTACCGAAGCGTTCAGCACGACACAAGAGACGATCTTAAAAACCTTAGCGTTGCACCGTCAAACACCTTTGACCGAGCATTTTGAAGTCGAGACTTACACCTGGAGCATCTTACCGGACGCGCTTAAACTCGAGCTTACCGCCTCGATCGAGCGCGAACTCAGGTGGGTGCAGCGTGTTTTTTAGACTGCTAAACGTGTCACATCATTTCCATGATACCGTTCCCGAATTAGGGGCAAATCAATTGAGGCTAACCCTGTCGGCAAAAGGATTCCATAGCCTCTGTAAACTCGGAATTAAATGAAGACAGCATTTTGCTGAGGCTCCCACGAGCACTAATGTTGCAATTTGTAGAAGTAAGTAGTAATGTAGTCCTACATGATGAAACAGGTACAGGAATTATTGCGTGAACTCAAGCTAGATGACGAAGGAAATTTTTACAATCCACAGGTCAGGAATATCTTAGCTCGCTTTGCAGATGAGGGTGATGTAGACGCATTAGAAGCAGCAAGCGCCCTCCGGTCAGCCGCACATGCTCTCGAGCGATTGCGGTCTCGCGGAGCTGAGGGCCGCGGCGTGAGCGCCGGAGCTATGGACATCTTGTTACGGCTTGGCTTAGGGAACGACGAAGCGATCAGTATCACCGAGCTTGCAAAGTCGCTAGGGGTAAGCCCGCGCAACGTTACGGGGTTGACCGATACCCTAGAGCGAGGTGGCTTGGTAGAACGTACCTCTGACCCACACGACCGGCGCTCTGTCTTAGTCCAGATTACGCCTGCCGGAAACGAAACGGTGAGAGCCTTACGAGCGCCGACCCAGCTTGCGATGAGCGCGTTGTTTCAAGACTTTACCGATGCCGATTTAGCCCAGTTCCGCCACCTCTGCCTGCGCCTAGTCAACCATGCTACGTCTATGGAACGGTAACGGAGAGGAGACGGAACGATGGCGAAGGCAAAAACCCACGAAGAACTTGTTAAACGCTACCACAAGCACCGAAGTCGGGGAGATATGGCGCTCGCCGGTGCTTGCCTTGCCGACGATTTCAGCTTCACCAGCCCGTTAATGAGCTTCACCAAGGTGTCGGAACATGTGGCCGCACTCACTGCTTTTCAGCAAATGGTGGTCGGCTATGACATGATCAGTGAGTTGTACGGCGATGCAGAGGCAATTCTCGTCTATGATCTCCGGACTGCTACCCCAGTCGGGAGCCAGCGCACGGCTGAACACTTCCGGCTTACAGGCGATAAAATCTCTTCTATTATGATGATTTTCGACGCCACGAACTGGCGTCCGCGTATGGGGGCGCTCGCCCGTGACCGCTAGCTTCACGGCTTCATTGGAAAACGGTATCTCCTCATGTCTTTTTCAACTAAACCTGAGCCACTCTTTAAGCGACCGCTCGAGCTAAACGGGGGCGTTTATCAAGCACTTGCGGGACGCCCCCACGTCCCACTCGCGCAGAGCAGCAACTTTTTACCGCTGACTGCGGCGGTGTACGAACCACTGTGGCGGATACGGTCGCTGTCGCTTCTAACCGGGGGAAGTTTTAGCACGGTGCGCGAACTAGAGCTGATGCTCGCTTGGCTTAAACCCAAACCGGGTGAACGCATCTTAGACGCCGCCGCTTCGGGTGGGCTTTACGCCCGGACACTTTTAGCACACACGCCGGGGCTCGAGGTTCACGAAGTTGATTACAGCCCCGCGTTTCTCAACCAAGCTCAGCAGTACGCCAAACGTGACGGCGTTGAGCCCATCTTTGTTCGGGCCGATGTGCGCGTGCTCCCCTACCGCGACGCCGTATTTGACGCGCTCGTCTGCGGCGGTTCACTCAACGAGTTTACCGATCTGCCGCAAACCCTCACCGAGTTTGCACGGGTGCTCAGACCGGACGGGAAGATGTGGCAGATGTATATTACCAAGGCGCAGAACTGGCCGGGACGGTTGGGGCAGGGCCTGATCAGGCTTTCGGGACTGCGGTTTATTGAGCCTAATAAGCTGGAACGCGAGGCGCAAAAAGTGGGGTTTGGGCTCGAGCAAGCCCAGTACCGGGGACCCATAGCCTTAGCCTTATTTCGGCTCACGAGACCTTAATGACAGCTAAAATTGTGTGCATTGTTGCAATAGAATTGTAGGTTGTGTCATACTGTGAGCAAGCAGCAAACGCTTGAGGGAGGAGAAAATAGTGAATTTCATCTTGTGGCTGATTATCGGGGCGCTGGCCGGTTGGATTGCTAGCTTAATCATGAAGACTAACGCCGAGCAAGGCTTACTGCTCGATATTGTCGTTGGTATTATCGGCGCTTTCATCGGCGGCTGGGTTGTAAGCTTTTTCGGCGTCAACGCCAACGCTAACTTGGTAGTTAGTTTAATTACCGCAGTTATCGGCGCTGTCATCTTGCTAGCTATCGTCAAAGCTGTTCGCAGAAGCACCTAAGAGAGACGCTCTAAAGCTCGAGCCTGGACTTGTCCGGGCTTTTTTATTGTGGCCTGAGTTAAGCGTCATCGGCACTGAGTCGGCTACTCACCGATGTCACCCTAGAACGTACGTGCCAGGGTAAGAAGTTCGCCGATGACGCACTTTTCGCAAAGCGGAGAGAACTATAGCAGGTATCAGCTGGTTTGAGTGTACGAAGTTCTGCGGAGCAACGCTCCTAGTAGGTCAAGCGTAGTTTAGCACACACATTCTGAGATGACTCCTGCGAGATTCGTGCTCAGTGTTTATGATAATCGCTCTATAAAACATCGTTTAACGGCTTGTTGTCGAGGGCAAGGTTAGGGGTTAAAGTCAGCGGCTGAGATAGAGGTCAAAACGGGTATTTTTACTCTCGAGCTTTCCCTGCGGTTGCATGTCACCTAACCAGGGGGCTCCAGCAGGACGTTTGACGACTACCCGTTCGAGCGCCACACGCCGCGCTGCCGCTAAGAGTTCGGTGGCGTCCTCGTCGGCACCGACGAGTTGCCGAAACAGCTGCATCTCTTTTTTTTGTAACGCCTGCTTGTTCGTATGCGGATACATCGGGTCAAGGTAGATAACCTCAGGGAGCTCACTCAGAGCCTCGAGATAATCCACCGCGTCACCCCTATAGAGCGTCATCCGAGCTGCGATGTCGGCAACCTCGGAGGTATGGGCGCGGCGCAGCGCGTCGTCTAACAGTGCGTAGGCGATGGGCGAACGCTCGAGCAGCGTCACCCTTGCGCCCAAAGATGCCAACACAAAGGCGTCACGCCCGAGCCCCGCCGTCGCGTCAACCACAGTGGGTGAAGTGAAGCCTTTAGGGAACACAGCCTTGGCTAAAAGCTGTCCGCGCCCACCCCCGTATTTGCGGCGATAGTCGGCGCGGCCCTGTACAAAGTCAGCGTAGACCGGCCCCGGCGCGTGTAGGCCGGTTTGACGAAGCTCGAGCTTCTCTCCCGTCAGATAAAGCAGCGCGTCCTGAACGTCACCCATAAGGGGCAGATCGAGCCGCGCTGCAAGTGCCTGAGCTTCAGCCTCGAACCCCTCGGCCCAGCCGACCGCGACCTTCATTTCTTCTGACGCGCCTAACGCGCAGCGTCGGCGACCGGCTCGAGCAGTTCCCATAACGCCGCGTCGGTGAAGTCACGAATCACCAGCGTCGCCCCCGCCGCTCTCAGCACCTCGGGGCGCTGCGTCGTCGCCATGCCGACCGTCAAGATACCTGCAGCTACCCCGGATTTAACGCCGCTCGCCGAATCTTCAAAGACGATGGCTTGTTCGGGGGCGACGCCTAGAAGTTCTAACGCAGTGGTGTAGGGCAGCGGATCGGGTTTGCCGCGCGGCAGTTCGTCGGCGTAGACCTCGGGCTCGAGTGCCCCGGTCAGTTTAACGGCCGCGAGCAGATAAGCCGCGTTCTCCCGTGGGGCGCTCGTCACCAGTGCTTGCGCCAAGCCCTGCTTTTTAGCCCACGCCAGCAGGTCAGAGAGCCCCGCCAGCGGTTCCCACGTCGCTTGGGTCTCCCTAAACGTCGTCTCTTTCCGGTTCATGAGGTCACGCCGATAATCGTCGTTTTCATCGGGAAAATAGTCGCGCAAGATTTCCATATTGGGCCGCCCGGCCATTCTAGCGTCGTATTCATCCCGGTCTAAAGGTATCCCGAGGTCGGCGAGCACTTTGACGTAGGCGTCATAGTGTTGATTGTCGGTATCTATGAGGGTACCGTCCATGTCGAAGATAAGCGCACGTAGGTTCATAACGAGCAGTCTACCGTCTTGTACATGTAACCTTCCAAACAGATGAGCTGAGCGTCCCGAATTCGTGTCCATCAGGGGGTTCACAGCGCCCGGCAAAGGTGCTACTATTCGGCTATACACGCGCCGTAGAATCCTGTGTGTTTTTGCGCTATAGCCTAAAAATCGTAAGTTGAGAGCGACAAGTATTTAATATTCACAAGTTGTTTAATACAGGAGGTTTAGATGAGCAACCAGAGCCTAGCCGAACGCCGCCACCGGGCGGTCTCCCCTGCGGCCTACTCAACGCACCCGATTTATCCGACTAAAGCCGAAGGTGCTTACGTCTGGGACGCCGACGGTAACAAATACCTCGATTGGACAGTCGGCATTGCGGTGATGAACGTCGGGCACTCGCATCCAAAGGTGATCGAGGCTGTTAAAAAGCAAGCCGAAGACTTTCAACACCTCTGCTTTGCGGTGGGGATGAACGAAACCTATATTCAGCTCGCGGAGAAGCTCAACGAAATTGCGCCGGGGCCGTCGGAGAAGCGCACCTTTTTGGTCAATTCAGGGGCGGAGGCGGTTGAAAATGCGGTCAAAATCGCTCGAGTCGCTACCGGACGGCAGGGCATCGTCGCGTTTACGCACGCGTTTCACGGACGCACCCATATGGCGCTGTCGCTCACCGCGAAGGCCAACCCGTATAAAGCTGGGTTCGCCCCCCGCGCTGCCGAGGTCTACCGCGCCCGCTACCCTTACGTCTACCGCAACACCTGGGGTTTGACTGACGAAACCGAAGTCGCGGAGAAGGCGTTGTCGGCGCTGAAAGAGCAGGTCAAGTACACCATCGGTGAGGGCGAAGTTGCCGCGTTCCTCATCGAACCCGTCGCGGGTGAAGGCGGCTTTATCCCGGCCCCGAGAGCATTTTTAGAAGGGCTGCAAGCCTACGCCAAAGAGATCGGCGCACTCTGGATTGACGACGAAGTGCAATCCGGTATCGGGCGTACCGGCGCGTGGTGGGTGGTGGACCACTATGGCCTCGAGCCCGACCTCATCACCTCAGCGAAGGCGCTCTCGTCAGGGTTTCCGCTCTCAGCTGTCATCGGCAAAGCCGAAGTGATGGACAAAATCGCGCCGGGTCAGCTCGGCAGTACCTTCGGCGGCAACCCCGTCAGCTGTGCGGCGGCGCTCGCCACACTCTCAGTTATTGAAGACGAGGGTTTGTTGGAGCGTGCCCAAGAAATCGGTGCAGCGGCGACTGACAAGCTCAAAGCGTTGCAAAAAGACCTGCCCAAAATCGGTGACGTGCGCGGCCTCGGCGCGATGGTTGGAATTGAATTTGTCACCGGCCCGGACAAAACGCCGAATCCCGAAGCGGCGCAAGCGGTGTTAGAGCACGCCCGCGGGGACGGGTTGCTGCTCTTAACAACCGGCACCTACAGCAACGTCATCCGGCTGCTGCCACCCATTCGCATGTCGGACGCGGAATTAAGCGAAGGGTTAGAGAAGCTCGAGCGGGCTATCCGCGCAGTTTTGGAGCCGGTCGCCGTCGGCGCGTAAAAGTTTCCAGTTTAGAAGATAGTCAGGCTTTCGGGTCTGACTATTTTATTTCACGCCTAAGAAACGGCGCTTCACCGTTTGAACAACCTCGTCAAGAGCTTCGGACCCAGCGTCAACACCCGTATTGCAGGCGGCAACGACGGCAAAACCCAAAGCAGGCGCTAACAAGTTGACGGCCTTCGATCTGTTATTTGAACCCGCGTGTCCAAGCAGTTTTCCCGGTGCCCAGTCGCTCTCAAGAGCTCCCCAACCCAAGGCGTAAACATCGAGGACGGGGGTGTGGAGCAGCTCGAGCGTCTCTTTGCTTACCAACTTGGGCGCACCTGTCAAATGGAACGCTGCGTGACGGGCAAAGTCTACAACGGACATATGAACACAACCTGCAGGAGAGATGACAGGCGGCATGTCTGCCTCCGGCCCAGGTTCAACGGGTTCAGGGTCATGACCCCAAGGTTCGTCAATGTTGCCGGGTGTACCCGCCGCCCCAAATCCGGCTGAGGTCAGACCGAGAGGTGTAAAAACTTCGGTTTGCAACAGCGTTTCAAACGGGGTTTGCGTTACTCTTTCAAACGTTGCGCCAGCCGTGACATAGCCCATGTTTGAGTATTCGAACGTGCTTCCCGGCGGCGTTCGGGGTTCCCTGCGCAGAAGTTCGGGGACGACGACCTCGAGCCGGTCGTTCATAGGCGTATCGTCAGCGCCAAAAACAAGGTTTACCAGCTCGGGGTCTTCAGCTTCCGAATCGGTAAACGCGGGCATTCCGGCAGTGTGCGACAAAAGCTGTTTAAGCGTCACCGGTTGATAACCGGGATGAATGTCCAACTCAGGAAAAACCTCGAGTAACGGCGTCTCCCACGACAGTAGCCCGTGCTCGACCAAAACCCCTGCCAAGGTCGCGGTCATCGCCTTCGTACACGACCCGATATGGTACTTGTCGTTGACCGTCACGGGTGTGTCGTCGCCGCGTTTACGAACGCCTGCTGCGCCCACAGCGCGAAGTTCTCCGTCAACGACCACAGCGGCAGCAACCGAAGGGACATCGTGGTGTTCTGAAATCTCGGTTAGGATTTCGCTTAGGTCGTCCATAGGTGACTTTAGCACCGCAGGAAAAGCGTTATACAGGAGTAAAAGGTTCTAGTTTTAGGGATAGCGATAATGCAGTCGTTGCTTTATAGTTAGTGCGTGGGCGAATTTTTGGGCTATCTTGCCGTTTGGTCAAGGAAGAGCCGTGTTTTATAAACATTTTCTGCTCTTTGCTATGCTAGCTACTGCGTTGGCAAGCTGCGTTCCGGCTTCAACCATAAAGCCCAAAACTACAGTCACAGAAAATGCTAAATCCTCGGGTCAAGGTGTGGCAGCTTACGCCGAAGCACTAAGGCGGTTACAGTTGCGGCCAACAATAGGCAATCTCGATAAGGTGCTGACCGAAACATGGCCTGAGACGTATGCCGGATTCTGGATCACGACCCCGCGCAAACCTGGCGTGACGGTGGCTGCTAGCGGCAAACTCGACGATTACAGGTCTTTAATCAAGGGGACACCCTTTGAAGACCAAGTGACGATCATTCAGGTAAAGAAATCTTTACAGGCACTTGAGAATAAGCGCAAAGCAGCTACAGCTTACCTAAAAAGCCGCAGCATTGACTCAGCGGCTGACGTAAACATCATGGAGAACCGCGTTACTATCTTTGTGGGTAACCCCCGTGAACTCAAGTCGTTGATGAAATCGGACTCGGTAGCGGCGGCAGCTCTTTCCGACGTGACCTTTATAAAGTATTTCGGATTTGGCCAGAAACTCGTTCAGCGCCCTGCTGCGGTCCAAGCAGGCAAAAGAGCAGTATAACTCTGCTCACTTATGATTCCCCTACGCCGAGCAGTTTTCTGGTTGGAGGCTCCGGCATCTTAAAGGTTATTGACGGGTGTATTCGTATAACAGGACCCAACGATGATCAAGGCGCAACGATAGTGTTTCCGTTTTTATTTTCTTACCGCATCATAGAAGGAAAGCTCGAGCTTATCTACCGAGGCAAAGTCTACGCTCGAGAAGGTGACAGAGTAGTGTGGGGTGGATTTCCAGCTGGACCTTCGGCACCCGGCGATAAAAAGATACTTGGCGACGTTTCACGTTGTCCAGGAAGTTTCTTTTTTCACTGATAACATTAGAGTAGATCAGTCCCATCTGTTATGAAGCAGGTAGTCTCCCACCTGCCTCTTGAGTTTCTTTGAAGTAGCAGTTTAGAACGCAGGCGCAACCGTATCGGTATGAACTACACGCTGCTCCGCATGACCATCTTGAAAGTGCGGCATCACCAGTTCCCCAAAGCGCCGCGCCTCCTCCAAGTGTGGGTAGCTCGACAAGATAAAGGTGTCAATCCCCAGCTGCTGGTAGCTTTTAAGTTTATCTGCAACTTGCTGCGGGTCGCCGACAAGCGCCACGCCGACACCGCTCCTAGCGAGGCCGATCCCGGCCCAGAGGTGCGGCTCGACCATCAGGTCACCTTTAAGCCCCAGCTCAATCTGACGGCGCTGCCCGACTGAATCCACGTGTTTGTACGACTCGAGAAATGCCTGCCGGACTTCAGGGTCAATCCGCGAGATCATCCGCTCGGCGGCGGCCCAAGCCTCGGCTTCGGTCTCCCGGACGATGACGTGCAACCGGAGGCCGTAGCGGAGCGTGCGGCCGTACTCGGCGCTCAAGCTGTGCATCTTTTCTAACCGCTCTTTGATTATCTCCTGCGGTTCGCCCCACATCAGGTACACATCGGCGAGTTCGGCGGCGATACGCTGTGCGGCGTCACTTGCGCCGCCAAAGTAGAGCGGGATGGTTTCAGGCGGTTTGGGGTCTACGACGGCGTTTTCAATCCGGTAGACGTTGCCTTCAAACGAGACCGGCGTTTCGCGCCAGAGTTTACGCAGCAGCAGCATAAATTCACGGGTACGTTCGTAACGCTGCGCGTGCGGCTCAAAGTCGCCGTACATGGCGTTTTCCGCAGGTGACGAGCCGGTCACGACGTTGATCCGGATACGTCCCGGAAAAAAGTTGGCAGCGGTAGCGACCATCTTGGCGTACTGCGCGGGGTGGACCATACCGGGGCGTACCGCGAGCAGGAGTCCGGCCCCACGGGTACGGGCGAGCGCGGCGACGCCCGCCGTCCAAGTTTCGTTGTAATGATGGTAGTTGGTCGCCGTCAGCAGCGACGAAAACCCGGCTTCAGCCGCCGTTTCGATGATGCCGGAGAGGTACTCGAGAGTCGGTTTACGGGGTGAAAGTTCTTTGGTTCCGACAAACTCACCGTCGCGCGCGAGCTGACAAAACCACAAAAAGTCAGGGTCCAACATAAAACATCCTCCAGAAAAGCGTAGGTGCGCTTACACTCGAGTCTACACCTCATCCTTAAAGGTTTGTCCAGACAATTGACCTACGGCTGACGCACCCGTCGGCCTGAGCAGACCGTGTGGACGCGCCGCAGCTTACAAAAGCAGTTCCGGCTGCGCCGCGCCAGGTAAACTCAGGGTGTCACGTAATGAGGTGGTGTCGAGCACGCGCAGCGTCGCGGCTTTGACCTCGAGCATCACCGCCCGCACCTCACAGGTCGCTTCGTCGCACTCTTCACAGCGCCGGTAATAACGTTTCGAGGCGCAAGGTAGGGGCGCAAGTGCCCCTTCAAAGATGCGGATCACGCGGCCCAAATAGATGTCTTCGGGGGGCTGCGCGAGCCAGTAACCACCACCGCGCCCTTTTTTACTCTGCAACACGCCGTGGCGTTTAAGCTCGAGCAAGATCAGCTCTAAAAATTTTCTCGAAATCCCCTCCGACTCGGCGATGTTGGTAATCAAGACCGGGCCACGCCCATGATGTTTGGCCAAAAAAACCAGTGCTTTCAGGGCGTACTTGGCCTTTTGCGTCAGCGAGATCATCTTCTTAAGCCTAGCAGATAGCCCATCCGCGCGTAGGCTTGTCCCACGCTCGCCGGTAAACCGTGTGCTTACAGCAGCCTGTAAAACTCCCAGCTAGAGGCTCAGCTGTTAAGCAGACGGCTTTTGGAAACCTCTACTCGTGAGCAGCCAAGCGGGTCCTAAACCTCGAGCAGACTTTCATCAAGTCGCACGTCCGTATAGGAGCGCTCGCCCAGCAGATATTTGAGGGCACTCTCATAATGTTGCGGCAAAAGAACGCTGCGGCTGCCTAAATGACCCTCGAGCCGCCCTACTGAAAACCGCTCCTGAAAGACGCGGGTCATGTCCTGCGCCGATAAGAGCTGCGGGCTAAAGACGCCCAAACAGACGAGCCGCCGCCCGGCAAAGGTATGCAGCGTCAGGTGCGCTTCAGGCCGCGCCAAGCCAACCGACACCCCGTCCGGGAACCAATAGCTGACCTTGACCGGCTCGTCGTTACTAGGGCCGAGTACACCCAAAAGTTGCCACGCCGCGCCGATGACCCAGCCTTCGTCAAGCAGCGGGGCCGACACGCCGTAGCCGTCAACCATCATATGTGCGCCGTAGCCGAGTGAATCCATGGTTTCAGCGTATCACGGGCGCATTGGGTTCTAAACTGGGTTCTGCTAAAGAAGTCAGAACCCAGACAAAAGTCAGTAACGCGAGAAAACAGCTCTCCCATAGCACTACCGAGACATTGACTGCGGTATGGAAACGTCCGGTAGCCTAACCTTTAACGCCACCAGCCGTGTACTGCCCGGTGAGCGCATTTTGAAACGAGTAAAAAATAATTAAAATCGGTAGACTACCCAAAACGGCGCTCGCCGCCAGCGTGCCCCACTGCGTCTGAAACCGGCTGCTGGTCAGCGCCCGCAGACCGATGCCGACGGTCCATTTGTCGTCACCGGTCAAGAGGATATTCGCCAAGATGAATTCGCTGTAGGTACCGATAAACTGCAACAAAAAGATGAACAGCAGCATCGGCACGCTGATGGGCAAGATAATCCGCCAAAACGCGCCCCAGCGGGTGGCACCGTCAACCATCGCCGCTTCTTCCAAACTCGGGCTGATAGACTCCAAGTAGCCCTTAAAAATCCACGAGGCAAAGGCGATCGCGCCGCCGGAATAGGCCAAAATCAGTCCGGCGAAGGTGTTTAACAGCCCTAAAAAGTTCATCAGATAAAAAATGGCGACCAGCGCCATAAAACCGGGAAACATCTGGACGAAGATAAAGCTCAGGAGCGTGCCGTAACGCCCTTCAAACTTCATCCGGGCGAAGGCGTACCCGGCGGTGGTACTGATGGCGACGGCAAAAAGTCCGGTCAAGCCGGAAACGAAGAGCGTATTGCGGATAAACAGCACGACTTTTTTCTCACTGCTCGAGGCCACCCGCTCGCCCGCTTCGTTGACTGAAAAAAACTGGTTGTTATTGACGCTGATGACGAGCACCGCCGCGCTGCCGACGAGTGTCCAGATGGCGGCGGTGCGTACCCTTTCGGCGACGCGTGATTCCGGGTTTGAACGGCTCGCTATAATGGCTCCGATCAGCACCACGGCAGCTACAACCAAGAGCCCGACCAGCACCCACTGATACCAAAACAGGTGCGTTTCACTTAGAACGTCTCGGTACTGCACCAAGGAAAACTTTGACGGGTCCGGCAAGATACCGGCCCGCACGAGCAGGTTACCCGCGCGGGGCGGCGGGGCGCTGAGGTTGTTGATCCGGTTAAACGAGACCGCTAACAGGTTGATGACCGGGTAGAGCGTCAAGAGGATAAAAACCCAGATAAAGGTGTGGCTCGTCGCGGTCAGCGCGTAGGCCCCGGCTTTGGCGGGCCGCGTGGCGCGCCCGTAAAAATATGCGCCTAAAATAACGACAGCGGCAACGACGGCAAACCCGATCAACAGCCGCAACCAACCGTAGGGAACGATTAAAAAGCGGTTTCGGTCAATTTGGGCGAAGACGACACCTAGAGACAAGAGTCCGAGGCACGCGCTAGTACGAAACCCCATACGAAAAAATCTATTCATGCGTTGGACTCCTCTTTAAGCGCCCCGGTCACGCGGAAGTTGATCAAACTGACAGCGATAGTGATAAAAAAGATCAGCAGCGAAATAGCCGACCCCAACCCGTAAGCGAATCCCCCTTGAGAGCGAAACGCCTCGTTATAGGCCCACGAGATCAAGATGTCCGTACCACGCGCGGTTGAGGTGCCGCCGTCGTAACCGGGGCCGCCGTCGGTCAACAAGTAGATGATGTTGAAGTTGTTGAAATTAAAGGCAAATCCTGTCAGTGTAATCGGAATGAGCGCGGTGCGGAGAAGTGGCAAGGTCACCCCGGTGACCCGCTGCCAGATATTCGCACCGTCTATTTTGGCCGCTTCGTAAAGGTCGGCGGGAATCGCCGAGAGCGCCCCCAACGTGGCCGTCATCATAAACGGTAACCCCAACCAGAGGTTGACGAGCAAAATCGCGGCTCTGGCAGGCCACACGTCATTCAGCCAGTCGAGCACGGGTAGATCCAAAAGCGCCAAGGTACGGTTGATCGCACCGAAGTTCGAGTTCAAAAACCCTTTCCAAATTTGAATCGTAATGATGTTGGGGAGCGCCCAGGGGACGATCAGCAGCGTGCGGTAGAGGTTGCGAAACTTTAGATCGGGGTTGTTTAAGAAGATCGCCAAAAATACGCCGAAAACCGTGTTGATGACAATCGTCGAGACGGCAAACAAGAGGTTCCACAAAAAAACCGGGCCGAGCGACCGGCTCGCCTGCCGAAAGATCGCACGAAAGTTCTGCCAACCGACCAAGCCAAAGTCGTTGTAACGGGTAACCGAGGTATACGTGGCCCCTTCAGGCAGCGGCGCGTTTAAGGTGATGGTGTTGCCCTTAACGGAGAGCATCGTCCGGCGGATACCTTGGGCAGGGACGGCGACGCCGACGTTTTCTAAGTTGACTGCGCCGGGGGGCGCACGCTCCAACGTCAGGACGTTGCCGTCTACTTTTGTCACGTTAAACTCGGCGTTAAAGCCGATGTCGGTGAGCTCGAGCGTCACGACCGTCGGCGTCTCACCTTCGGGGAGCGGCTCAGCGAGGGTTAAGGTGGTGCCCTCGAGCGACGTTGCCGCGACCGTCAAACTGCCTGACACGTCAACGATAGCCGCAACGCCCGTACAGCCGTTCCTTAGGGCTTGACAGCGCAGCGTCGCACTATCGGCAACCTCGAGGGTGGCCCCCTGCACGCCCGTAATCTCTGTACGGCTGCTGATATTTAGCTCACCGTTACGAACGCCCGCATAGTCGGTAAACGCCAGAATGACGGTGAGGACCACCGGGAAAAGCGCAAAGGTCAGCAAAAATAAGATAGACGGCAACAGGTAGTACCACGGCATAATCCATTCAAAACGCCGAGCGATGACCTGGAGGGCGATAATTAGCGCCGCCAAACCGACCAACACACCGAGGTAGGGAGGCGCAGCGGGAAAGGCGCGTTGCGCGAGCCATAACCCGAGAAACCCGACTACGCCCGCGATAGTAATAGCGAGCAGCAGCAGCAAGAGCGCCTTCCAGAGCCGCTGGCCGGTACCCCCGGAACCTTTAGGCAGATAGTCCGAAACCTGACGCGAGATGTCCATCAGCGACCCCTTTTGCTCGTCAGCGTCATCACCCGACGAGCGGCACCGTGCAATGTCATCATTGTGCTTGTTACCAAACTACAAATAAACGTTTATGTGTACCGTCAACTGCTAAAAATAGAGTGCCGGGCGGTTAGACCCAGCACCTTATACGTTAGTTAACCTAATTTCCTTCGATTTGCGCGACCGCGCTCCCAAGCACCTTGGCCGGGTCTGAGTTCTGGCTTTCCAACAAGACGGCGAGCGCGTCCGCCATCGGCTGCCAGACGTTACCCATTTCAGGAATGTTCGGCATCGGCTCGGCTCCCTCGTAGGCTTGGATAAACCCTGAGATGATCGGATCGTCGGCAACTTCCGCGGCGGCAGCTTGCGAGGTCGGGATGCGGCCGCTTTGCTGCGCGAGTTTAATCTGCGCGTCGGGGCGGGTCAGCCATTTGGCAAAGTTCGCGGCGTCCGACTTGTTTTGCGAAAACTCGTTTAAGAGCACACCCTGAACGCCGATAAAGCCTTTCCAGGTGGTGCCGTCGGCCAGCGGCGGCAGCGGCATCGCGGCGACGGGAATCCCGGCGTTTCGCGCGTTGGCGATAGACCAGGGACCGTTATACATCATCGCGGCTGAGCCTTCGTTAAATAAGCCTTCAGTCACCGACGAATCGGTTCCGGGCGGAATCAGGCCGTAGTCGTACTGGAGCGCCTTGATCTGCTCGGCCCCTTTGACGGCACCCTCGTTATCGAGGCCCACGTCACTCGGGGTGAGATTACCGTCGGCGTCCCGCTTAAAGACGTAGCCCCCGTTTGAATGAAGCCAGTTGTACGCAAAGTAAAAGTTTTTGTCATCGAATAAAAAGCCGTAGGTGTCGCCGCTGGTCAGCTTTTGCGCTTTGGTGATCAGCTCTTCGTAGGTTTTAGGGAACTCGCTCTCGGGTACGAGGTCGGTATTGACGACGAGCGCCGGACCCTCCGAATAGACGGGTAACCCGAAGAGCCGCCCGTTAAAGGTAAACGCCAGCCGCGCCTGCTCGCTCAGGTCGGCGAGGTAGTCTTTGGTCGCAAACTGCGACATATCGGCTAACACGCCGCCTGCGGCGAGTTCACCGATCTGGTCATGCGGGAGCGTGACGATCAGGTCGGCAGCTTCGCCCTGCGGCGCGGCGAGGAGCATTTTTTGCTTGAGCTCGGACAGCTCGACTTTAGTGATCTGTACGGGAACGCCGAACGCGGCCTCAAAGCTCGCGGCTTCACCCTGGAGCCACTCGAGGTCCGTCTCGCCGAAGTGACTCCAGACCGTGATGCCCTGAGCGGACGTTAAACCCAGGCTCAGCAAGAGAGAAAGCGCGACCATCAGCCTTTTCATAGTGTTCCTTTCGACCCGCTGCTGAAGTGCGCGGGTGACCCTAACGGGTGCTTGCTTTTATTTGCTTACACTCTCAAGCTTACACAAAAAAGCGGACGCGGTAAAGCGAATTCGGCTTCTAACCAGAAGTCGGGCGGTCTACTATTTTCTAAAGTTAAAAATGCTTTTCGGCTTGTCTTCTAAGGTATTACCGGGTTAGCTAGCGGCGCTGTAGCGTCCACTCGGCAGGGTGTGAATGACGCCCTCGAGCTCTAAAATCGTCAAAGTCGGCAGCAGTTCGGGCGCACTTTTACCCGTGGCGACGATCAGCTCATCTAACAGCGGTTCACCGCGACGACGAATCAAGCTGACAAGCTCGCCGAGAAAACCGGGTAGCTCGGGTTTGACGGGTGAAGAAGCTGGTGTACTGACCGAAGAAAGTATTGAGGCAGGCGTGTGCGGCCAGCCGAATTCGTTGCGAACGTCGTCGGTACTCTGCGTCAAGACCGCACCTTGTTTAAGTAGACCGAGCACCCCTTCAGCTTTCGGGTCGCCGATCCTACCGGGGACGGCAAAGACGCTCCGGCCCTCCTCGAGCGCGTACTCCGCCGTAATCAAAGCGCCCGACTTGAGACCTCCTTCGACAACCAGCACGCCTTTTGAAAGCCCGTTAATAATGCGGTTACGACCCGGAAAATATTCGGCCCTTGGCGTGGTACCGAGGCGGTATTCGCTGACCACCGCGCCCCGACCCGCTAAAATACGTTCGGCCAAGCGGCGGTTGCCGCCGGGATAGATGATGTCTACGCTCGAGCCCAAAACCGCAACTGTCTGCCCGTCCGCTGCGGCCAACGCGCCCTCGTGCGCGGCAGTGTCTACGCCTAACGCCAACCCTGAAACGATGGTGACGCCCGTCCCGGCCAGCTCCTGGGAAAAGCGGTGGCTCAGGTCTAACCCGTAAGCACTCGCGTTACGCGTACCGACGACGCCCAGGCTGTAGAGCTCGGATAGTTCGCCCCGCACAGCTTTGGGTAGTGCGCCGCGTACATAAAGAACGGGCGGCGGGTCGTAAATCTGCGCGAGCGCCGCCGGATACTCAGGGGTGCCGAGTGTCAGCAAGCTCACGCCTAGCCGTTCGGCGCGTCTTAGCTCAGCGTCGGCTTTGGTTTGTGCGGCTGCCCGAGTGCTCACGATAGCCTCCGCAAGTTTGCGGCCGATACCTTCGGCCTGCGTGAGTTCGGCTACCGCCAAGGTTGGGAGTACACTGCTGCCAAAATGCTCGACCAAACCTCTGATCTTGCGCGGTCCCAGTCCGGGGGTAAAGTTAAGGGTCAAAAGCGCGTGAAGTGCGGAGGTCATGTGAGGGCAATCGTAACAGGCGGGGGCGGTGACGCCGATGAAGTTTTACGCGCACTCAGGTACCGGCTATTGGCTACCGCTGCACGACCTTAAAGCAGCTGTTGACCTTAATATTTTTATCATGTTTTTGTTATCGCTGAGGGCTGAGAACTGACCTCTTTACACCACGTTGTAGAGGCCCCCGACTGGTTTTAGCAGGTCAGCAAGCTCAGTTCATCAGAGAGCTGGGCGTCACCTTAGGCTGTGTGTGGTTTAGGGTGCCGAGGTGTTCCCAGGGCAAAGGTTTAGCGTAGTAGTAACCCTGCATCAGGGTACAGCCGAGCCCGCGCAAGAGGGTCACCTGGTCTTCGGTTTCAACCCCTTCGGCGACGACCTCGAGCCCGAGCCGCTCCGCGAACGCCATAATCGTCCGGACGATCTCCAAACTTTTATGGTCAAAACTCATGCGGCTGACAAACGAGCGGTCGATTTTAAGGCTGTGAATCGGCAGGTCGTGCGCGTAAGCAAGGGACGAGTAACCGGTACCGAAGTCGTCCATCGCCAGCTTGACGCCTAAGTCTCTCAGTTGCGCCAGCAACCCGATCATCCGTTCGGGCTCCTCCATTACCGCACTTTCGGTGACCTCGAGCTCGAGCCGCGCCGGACATACGCCGGTTCGCAAGAGCAGCGCCGCCAGCCACGCCACCAATTCCGGATCGCCGAGCTGCCGCGCGGAGAGGTTGACCGCGAGACTGAGCTGTTCGTCCGGGCTGCCCCGCAGCCGATCGCAGGCTTGGGTGAGCACCCACCGGCCCAGCTCGACGATAAGCCCGGTTTCTTCGGCGAGCGGGATAAAGTCGGCGGGCGAGATGAGGCCGCGGCTTGGATGCTGCCAGCGCAAAAGCACTTCAAAAGCGGCGGTATGCGTTTCAGCGAGCGACACGATAGGTTGGTAAACCAAGAGAAATTCGCGCCGCTGCAGAGCTCCGCGCAGATCGGCCTCGAGCCGCTGACGCTGAACGATCCGTTCCCGCATCTTTTGGTCAAAATATACCCAGGGTCGCCGCGCTTTTTTCGCCTCATACATCGCCACGTCGGCGTCGCGGAGCAGGTCTTCAGGACCGCCTTGTTCGGCCCCACTTTGTTCGGCCCCACCTTGTTTAGCCAGGTATCCGGACACGGGCCAGACAATCCCGATGCTGGCGCTCGTCTCAACCTGATGCTCGTCTAGCAAATAAGGTGCGGCGAGGGCTGCAGTTGTCCGCTCCAGCACCCCGGCAATTCCCTCCGCGGTGACGTCGCCAAGTAGCAGCACGAACTCGTCGCCCCCCAAACGCGCGACCATATCGCCGTGCCGGACTGCGCCCAGTAAGCGCCGCCCGACCTCATTTAAGAGCAGGTCGCCGACGTAGTGGCCGAGTGAATCGTTAATGACCTTGAAGCGGTTGAGGTCTAAAAACAGCAGGGCGGTGCGGGACGCTTCGCCCTGTTGCGCTGTGTTTGTCTCTGTAGTTATCTCTGCGATTGTCGCCGTGGTTTTTTTTGTGGTTTTTTCCGTAGCTGGTTCTGGCGCAAGGAGCTGGGTCAGGCGGCGCGTCAGCAGCAGCCGGTTGGGAAGTCCGGTCAGCGGATCGAAGATGCCGCGCTGACTGAGGTCGGTCAGTGAGCCCGTGATACTTACCGCTGCGCCGTTTTCGTCGTAGACGGCGACGCCGCGGCTTAACATCCAGCAGTAACCTGCTCGGGGCAAAGCCTGGGTTGACAGCTCGGTAGGCAGCTGAGTTGACATCCGAAATTCACCCTCGAGCTTGGGCGTCAAACCTGCCAGGTGATCGTCAAACAAGCGGCGGACGCGGGCCTGGTCATCCGGGTGAACCGCGTCTATAAAAAATCCCGGACCTTCGCGGCGCGCCGCTTCGGGGTAGCCGAGCATGGCGGCGTAGCGAGGTGAATAGTAGACCGTGTTCGTCTCCAGATTCCAGTCCCAGAGCCCGTCGTTGACCCCCCTTTCAGCGCGGGCGTAGCGCGCTTCGCTCTCCCGCAAACTCTTTTGCGCCTCACTGAGCGAGGCCAACATCACGTTGAGGTCGCGGCCGACACGCGCTAGTTCGTCACGGCCGGGGAGCGAAATACGCCGCGCCGCGTCGCCGCTCTCGGCAATCTCTTGAACGGCGGTGCTGAGCCGAGTAAAGCGCCGCAACAGCCCCCGTTGCAACAGCAGCAGGAGCGCGAGCCCCGCAGCGACGCCTACAGCGAGGGTTAGTCCGGTAAGGATGCGGCGGCTGCGCCGCGCCTGGAGATAGATAGGTCGGGGCGCGTCAAGCTGGAGCAGCAGCGCCGGTTGCCCCGTCAGGTCGGATAACAACGTGTAGCCTGCAATCCGGCTCTCGCTGAGCGGTCGGCTCAGCTTACTGTCCCGCTCCCGAGTTAGCAGGTCGTCTCTAGCCGCTAAAACGTTCGGCGGCAACGCTTCGTCGTCCAGGCGGTAGAACTTGACCTCGAGCTGCACCAGATTGCCAAACGTTCTGGCGACCCGGACGTCTACAAATTTGCCGATCACGACTGAACCGTGAACCGGCCCCCGGTACTCGCTCGTGACGATAGGAGCCGAGGCGACCAGCAGCACCGCGTCCGGCAGCACCGCGAGTCCGGCAGTGCGGTGCGGCGTAGTCGGGCCTTCGAGATAAGCTTTGACGTTTTCCGGGAGCGGAACCGGAACACTCCAGTCGAGGTTAAAAGCTTTCGCGGCGACGACTTTTCCGGCGGTACCGGTAAACGCAAAAAAGTTGACATTGAGATTTTTAACCGCGTCGTCGCTCAGGTTACGCCTAATGTACCCTTGATTATGGTCGGCCATAAACTTGTAGGTGTCGTCCCAGGCAGCGTAGTCTCTCGCAGTGACCGCTAAATGCTGCACTTCTCTCGTCCACGCCTGTTCAGCGCGGTCTAAATTGGCGAGCATCTGCTCGTTCTCGAGCTGTGCGAAACTTTGCAGCAGCACCCGCGACGTAGCTAGATAAAGTCCTAAAACAACCGTACCGACCACCGCTAAAGCGTAAAGCGCAAACCGCACCCGCAAACTCATGGTTACACTCTACTGAAAGAACACTTACAAAATTCATACTATTTATCACAGCTCTTCAGTTTAGCAAGATACACCCCAATTTGAGAAAGGGCTGACTGCATAGAAAAAGAGGCTGAAACAGTGTGTGAGCAAAATTTTAACCCTCAAAAAGATTGTACAAAGTGTAAAAAGCCTAGAGCTAGCCGAACGAAGAAAAGCCGCGCAGGGTCACAGACTTCTTTATGCAGACAGTATCATCGCCTTAGCGGTGTATCAAAAGCTGGCAGGGTTTAAGGCTAGCTAGAAGAACTCGGCCGTACTCTCGTCTTTGGCCACGGCTCTGTTTGCTCTGTCTACCTTCGCCGAGCACAAGGCGGCACTGGCATTGATATCTTTAAGTAAGTACGTCACGCGCCGTGGACTAGGCGCTTAACTCAGCAAACACAATACCTACTTGAAACGATTCAAAAAGTGTGTTATCGTTGCCTTATCTAAAGCGAAGCGGAGTTGTATGGCTACGATGAAAGACGTTGCGAGAGCGGCGGGCGTATCTTTAGGGAGCGTCTCGCACTATCTGAACGACCGGGTGCCGGTGTCGCCTGCCAAGGCGGAGCGGATACAACGGGCGATTGACGCGCTCGGCTACCGGGTTGATCAGGGAGCGCGTTCTTTACGGCGAGGTCAAACACAGACAGTCGGCCTGATTATTCCCGATATTTCCAACCCTTTTTATGCAGAGTTGGCGAGGGCTATCGAACACCGGTTGTGGGACCAGGGCTTCCAAACTTTTTTGTGCGATTCAGCGCACGACGCCGCGCGTGAACGGGCACACTTTCTTAATCTGCTCGACCGCCGCGCCGACGGTATTTTGGTCATCTATAGCAGCGAAACGAGCGACTTGCCCGAACTTGCGGAAGCGACCCAGACACCTGTTGTTTTTTTAGACCGACCCGTCACGGGGCAGGTTTCGGTCTCCTCAGACAACCGTTTGGGCGGCCAGTTGGCTGCAGAGCATCTGCTGAGTTTCGGTCATACCCGTATCGGCGCACTCGTCGGCGACGCCGAGGTGTCGAATATGCGTTCACGAATGGACGGGTTTACAGCGGCGCTCACTGAGGGTGGGGTGAGGCTCGAGCCTCCCTATATCTGCTACGGCGCACAAGACCTATCTCTTGGCGAACGCGCTGCAGAACTGATGCGCTTGCCTGAACCGCCGACCGCAATTTTTGCGACCAACGACATCGTAGCCGTAGGCGCGTGGCGGACGCTTTTAGGCCGGGGCTACCGTATCCCGGAGGATGTGTCGCTTTTGGGATTTGACGACATCGAGATGGGGCGGCTTCTCCTGCCCGCACTAACGACCGTAGCCCAAGATATTTCTGCGCTCGGCGCGCACGCCGCCGAGCTGCTCCTGAATCCGACCGAACTCCCGGCGCACGCGCGCAGCGCCATCATCACGCCACAGCTCATCCACCGGGGTTCGACGGCGGCCCCACGAGAAAGGAGCACCATGTAGAGGCTCGACGATATGCCCCAGTTAGACTTCCGTATCCGTTTAGACCGTACTAACTCCGCACCAGTAGGTATCCGTCGCCCCTTACTCGAGTCCAATCTTCCCGGGCAACAGCCCGAGGTCAGCTAAGGGCTGGCTTACGAACCTAAATAAGTTGTAAACCTAATAAGTTGTAAACCTAAGGAGGAGAAAGCAATGAAAACCCGATTAACCCTTGCAGCTGTGGCACTGACGTCATTTTTGCTGGGCAGCACCGCCAGTTTTGCCCAAACGACAGGAACGGTGGCCTTTCTGATGCCCGACCAAGGCTCGACGCGCTACGACGAGCACGATTTTCCGGGTTTTAAGGCTGAATTAACCAAGCTTTGTCCGGACTGCACAGCTATCTATCAAAACGCCAACGCCGACGCGACGCTCCAGCAACAGCAGTTCAACTCGATGATTTCGCAAGGTGCCACCGTGATTGTGCTGGACCCCGTGGACTCGGGAGCTGCCGCTGCGCTCGTTGAGTTGGGCCGAGCGCAAAACATCAAGGTGATTGCTTACGACCGTCCCATCCCCGAACGCGCACCGGACTTCTATATTTCTTTTGACAACGAAGGAATCGGCTACGCTATCGCGGAAAGCCTGGTCAAGCATCTGCAAGACTCAGGCGTACCGACGGACAATGGCGGCGTCTTACAGGTCAATGGTTCGCCGACCGACGCGGCGGCGCGCCTGATCGCCAAGGGGTCGCGCGACGCGCTCGCTAAATCTGATTACAAGACGCTAGCTGAATTTGATACGCCGAACTGGTCGCCGCCCGACGCGCAGCGGTGGGTAAGCGGCCAGATCACCCGGTTTGGCAAACAGATCGTGGGGATTGTCGCAGCTAATGACGGGACAGCCGGCGGTTCCATAGCCGCGCTTAAGGCACAAGGCGTCAACCCGATCCCGCCCGTCACCGGGAACGACGCCGAGATTTCGGCGCTGCAACTGATCGTTGCAGGCGATCAGTACAACACGATCTCTAAGCCGAGCGAAATCGTCGGCAGGGCCGCGGCACAGGTGGCGGTCGCCTACCTCAACGGCGAAACACCCAAAGCGGAGACGACTATCTACGATGCGCCTTCCCAGCTCTTTGTTCCCGAAGTCGTTACCCGTGAGAACCTCAAGAAAGTCGTCGTCGATACGGGCATCGTTTCAACCGATCAGCTTTGCACGCCTGAATACGCCGAGGGCTGCCGCGAACTCGGCTTGACCCAGTAAGCGATTTAATTGCGCGGAACCGGCTTACCCTCCGGTTCCGCACCTTTTTAGGCTGAGCTGCCGAGAGGTGTTCAGACCACTTTGAAAGGACGTTACTACATGACACAGCGGCAGACACAAAGAGCGCACGGGGACCTTCTCCTCCGCCTTTCGGGGGTATCGAAAAAGTTTGGGGCGGTGACCGCCTTGTCCGACATCGAACTCGAGGTTTATGCCGGGGAAGTTGTGGCCCTAGTCGGCGACAACGGCGCAGGCAAATCGACGCTGGTCAAGGTGTTGGCCGGCGTCCATCAGGCAACGTCCGGAACGATTGAGTTTCTTGGGAAAGAAGTTACCCTGAGTGATCCCAGCACGGCCCTAGAGATGGGGATCGCGACGGTTTTCCAAGATTTGGCACTTTGTGAAAACCTCGATGTCGTCGCCAATCTTTTTCTAGGCCACGAGTTGTCGGCTTGGCAGCTGGACGAAGTGCAGATGGAGGTCAAGGCTTGGACGCTGCTGCGAGAACTGGCGGCGCGCATCCCTTCGGTGCGGGAACCTGTTGCTTCACTCTCGGGTGGTCAGCGTCAGACTGTCGCCATTGCCCGCTCACTTCTATTGGACCCTAAAATCATCATGCTGGACGAGCCCACCGCAGCTTTGGGGGTCGCGCAAACGGCCGAGGTTCTAAATTTGATCGAACGTGTCCGGGACCGCGGCCACGGGGTGATCTTAATTTCTCACAATATGGAGGATGTGCGCGCCGTTGCCGACCGGGTCGTGGTCTTGCGTCTCGGCCAGAATAACGGCGTTTTTACGATGGAAAGCTCGCATGAGGAGCTGGTCGCCGCCATCACCGGAGCGACTGACAATTCCGTCTCTCGCCGCGCCGCGCGGAAGCTCGAGGCATAGGAGCAGAGATGTCTAAAGATCGTCAAACTCCGTTACTCGACCGCGCGGACTCGAGGGTCCGTCAGGACGAAGGGATCGCCGGGGCTTTCCGCGCCTTTCTCGACAGTGTAAGGTCGGGCGACTTGGGCGTGCTGCCGGTCGTAATCGGCCTACTCCTGATTACCGTCGTCTTTACGTCGCTCAATCCGGTATTCTTAGCACCCAACAACCTAGCCAACCTGCTATTTGACGCTGCCGCGGTGGGCCTCATCGCGCTCGGGGTCATCTGCGTTTTGCTCTTAGGCGAGATCGACCTGTCCATCGGCTCGATGAGCGGCCTCGCCTCGGCGATCATGGGTATTTTATGGATTAACACGGGGCTGCCGCTGCCGCTAGCTATTCTAGGCGCGGTTGCTACGGGCGCTGTTACCGGTCTCGTCTACGGCGTGCTGCGCAACCGTTTCGAGATGCCGAGTTTTATAGCTACTCTAGCCGGGCTTTTAGCACTGCTGGGCGTTCAACTTTATATCCTTGGACCCAGCGGCTCGATCAATTTGCCTTTTGACTCTGCGCTGGTGCGGTTCGGCCAACTGCTGATTATTCCGGCCTGGCTGTCTTATACGCTCGCCCTGCTACCCGGCGTCGTGATGGTGTTAGGAGACTTTGCGACGAGAAAGCGTCGCAACGAAGCCAACTTGTCCTCGACCAGTCCCAGCGTGGTCTTGCTCAAATCGGTTAGCATCACCGCAGCCCTGGTCTTCGCCGTCTATTATCTTGAAAAGGGACGCGGCGTACCGTGGATGTTTGCCGTATTCATTCTGTTCGTAGTGGTGATGAATTACGCGTTCACCCGCACGAAATGGGGCCGGTCGCTGTTCGCGGTGGGTGGGAACGCCGAAGCCGCACGCCGGTCGGGGATCAATGTGCGGCAAATCCGGCTGTCGGCGTTTATGCTCTGCTCAGCGTTCGCAGCGTTAGGAGGCGTTTTTTCGGCGGCGCGGCTGGCCTCGTCTAGCCTCCAAGCGGGCACCGGTGATGTAAACCTCAACGCTATTGCAGCCGCAGTCATCGGCGGTACCTCGCTTTTCGGCGGGCGTGGGTCTGCTTGGTCTGCGCTGCTCGGGGTACTGGTCATTCAGGCGATTTCAAGTGGGCTGACCTTACTCAATCTCAGCTCGTCGCTGCGCTTTATGATTACCGGAGCTGTCCTTGCGATCGCCGTGATCGTGGACTCGCTTGCCCGCCGCTCACGTGCCAGCAGCGGCCGCGCCTAAGGGGGGAATACAGGTTATGCCTAAACAGCTTGAAGGAAAAACCGCCGCAGTAACGGGTGCGGCCTCAGGCATCGGACTAGCATGTGTCCGCAGCCTGTTGGCTGAAGGTGCGCAGGTGGTGCTAATTGACCGCGACGGTGACAAGTTAGACAGTCTCTGCCGGGAGCTGGGTTCAAATGCTTATGGGCTAAGGGTTGACTTGCTCGAGCCGACTCAAAACTCAAGCATCGGAGCTGGCATAGAGGACCTGGTTGGACCCCTCGATATTTTCCACGCCAATGCCGGCAGCTATGTCGGGGGGGCGGTGGCCGAGGGTAATCCCGATGAGTGGGACCGGATGCTCAACCTCAACATCAACGCAGCTTTCCGGTCCGTTCACGCAGTGCTGCCCAACATGATCGAGCGCGGTACGGGCGACGTCGTGATGACGAGTTCGGTTGCCGGGATGATCCCGGTCATCTGGGAGCCGATCTACTCCGCCTCGAAACATGCCGTGCAAGCCTTTGTCCACTCGCTTCGTAGGCAGGTTGCACCGCACGGCCTCCGGGTCTGCGCGGTAGCGCCGGGGCCGGTGGTGACCGCTTTACTCGACGACTGGCCCAAAGCCAAAATGGAAGAAGCGCTGGCTGCAGGAAGCCTGATGCAGCCTGAGGCGGTAGCAGACGCGGTACTCTATATACTGACGCGTCCGCGCAACATCACGATCCGCGATCTGGTGATCTTACCGCAAAGCCTCGACCTCTAGACACCGGCTTGAGTCCTGCGGCTTGATAAGGTGCCCAGGCTTTCGCGTAGTAGCGCATCAGCACATGGTCGCCTGTATGCGGCACGCCACTCACGGCTTTCCCGGTGGCGGTCGCAAGTGGGACGAGCCGGACCTTTTTCCCTTTGCCGTGAAACCGGATCAGCCGTTCCCTTAAGTCGATGTTCGTTCACTTAAGCGTCACGATCTCCTCGATACGGAGCCCGAAGAGCACCGCTAAGAGAATCGCAACTTTGGAGATTGGGTCATCAAAGGTGTCGCACGCCTGAACGAGGTCTTCGGCGGTCGTCAGCGAGTAGTCGGTGCGTTTCTCCTCGAGCCTTTCTTTTAGCCGACCCGCGTTCCGTATGGTCGCTCGCTCAGGTCAAGCTAAAAAAACCGGCTGCACTTTGTAAACGATCTACAGTGCCGGATAAAACGCCCTCGCTAAGTTTGTATAAGTTGTCTCCGTTACCGGAAAACGTCGCTGAAAGACGGTCGGTTCGGGTGCGCCCACCGGGAGCAGCGCCAATTTAGCACCCGAAAAGAGACCGAAGCTGTGGGTGTCTAAAGCTGTGACAAAGCAGAAGAGGTAGTCGTCTACCCACGCCAGATACTCGTTTACAGCTTCCTCAGAGATGTTGGCAGTGATAGAAGCACCCGAGTCCAGAGCTTGACGCAGCCCCAACCCATTTAGCGGCTGCCCGTTTTGTAGAGGCATGACGTTAAACTGTCCGTCAGCCAATACCCAGCGTTTGAGGTCAGGCAAAAAGACCTCACTGACGACGTGAGCCGCACCGGAATCACGCGTTTCGGAGTCTTCAGTTTTAATCTGCAAAACCCGGCTCGGCAGACCGAGTGCGGCGGCACACGCTGAAATTACAGTGCCGTACTCGACACAGCGAAACGATTTACCCTGACCCGCTTCTTCTAAAATTATGAGCGCGTCAGGCGATGAGGGTTCATTCAGGCCGTCGTGCTGCCAACGTGAATGCACCCAAGCACAGATGCGCCCCAACTTCTCTAAGTCACTTTCACTACCGGCAACGAGGGACTCGAGCCCATACTGCTCTCGCAACGTGCAAAGTTCAGGGTCATCAGCTTTAGCAAAGACAAACGGGTAGTGCTTTTGCGTAGGACCAAAATCGTAAGTCACACACTGCCTCCTCTGCTTAAACACGTTCTCCAGGTGTACTGCGTTTCCACCTTACACCATCGGGAGTGTCCTCGAGCACTAACCCTAACTCCGCCAAGCGGTCCCGAATCGCGTCCGAGGTCGCAAAGTCGCGCCGTGTCCGGGCCTCGTGCCGCTGCTCGCTTACGAGTTCGACAAGTCCGTCTAACAGAGCTGTGTCATCGTGTGTACTGCCTTGCACCGTCCCGATAATCCCCAGCACGTCGCCAGCGAGGTCGTCAAAAAAGGCTTTGGCTGCGGCTAAGTAACCCTCATCGGCTCGGCTCAGCTTCGCGTTAATTTGGCGGCTCGCGTCGAAGAGCACTGCAAACGCCTGCGGCGTGTTGAAGTCGTCGTTCATCGCGGCGGCAAAACGGGCGCGGTAGTCGGCAAACGGGTCTTTCTCAGGCGCTTCAGCTTTATCGTTTGTACGGCGCGACAGCTCGGCGTAGGTCTCTTGCAGTCGTTTAAGCCCCTGTTTCGAGGCATAGAGGCTCTCGTCGGAAAAATCGCTGACGCTGCGGTAGTGGGCGCTCAAGAGGTGAAACCGGAGCGCCGTCCCGCCGTGCTCGGCTAAGAGCGCAGAGAGTGCCAGTGCCCCCTTAGATTTCGCCATCTTCTCGCCGCCGAAGGTTAAAAAGTTCCAGTGGAGCCAGTAGTGCGCAAACGGTTTACCTGCGCCTTTCGCCTGCGCGATTTCGCATTCGTGATGCGGGAAAATAAGGTCTAAACCGCCGCCGTGGATATCGAAGGTGTCGCCCAGATATTTGGTGCTCATCACCGAGCACTCGAGGTGCCAGCCCGGATACCCGTCGCCCCACGGCGACGGCCAGCGCATGAGGTGCCCATTGTCGGCGGCTTTCCACAGGGCGAAGTCGCGCGGGTCGTCTTTGTCGCTCCGCACCTCTACGCGGGTACCCTCGAGCGTCCCTTCCTGCGTCCGGCCCGAGAGTTCGCCGTAGTCTTTGTACGCCGACACGTCGAAGTAGACGTTGCCGTCCCGCTCATACGCTAGGCCACGCTCGAGCAAAGTTTCGGTCATCCCAATCTGCTCGGTGATGTGCCCCGAAGCCCTCGGGATGATGTCAGGGCGACGCACCCCGAGTTGCGCCAGCGCGTCGAAGTAGCGCCAAAAGTATTTTTCAGCGATCTCCATCGGCTCGAGCTGCTCGAGTCTCGCCCGTTTCACAAGTTTGTCTTCGCCTTCGTCGGCGTCATCGGTCAGGTGGCCGACATCGGTGATGTTTGACACAAACCGAACTTGATAGCCCTCGTGGGCAAACCAGCGGCGCACCACGTCGAAAAAAACGGGGCCACGGGCGTTCCCGATATGCGGCTCTGAATATACAGTCGGGCCGCAGACGTAGATACCAACGCGGTTAGGAACTAAAGGCTCAAACGTTTCTTTTTGGCGAGTCAGGGTGTTATAAAGCTGCATGGGGTCTCCTTAAGATAGATGCTTTTGGACGTAAAGTCAGAGCCCTAGCAACATCGTGGGTTGAAGAAAAACGGAGACATGAAAAGAGTTTAGCATTCACACGTCCAAAGTAGTGCGTGGAGAGCAACGGACACAGCGATATTTGCCTGCGCTCAGCTATTTCCTTTACCTGCGTTTAGAGTTGCGACGATAAGCTGTTCAACCTCTGTGGGTAAATGTTGGGTCGTATCGACAGCTAATCGCAACCTGCTTTGAACCGACGGATCAGCAATGATGCCTTTATAGATACCGTAATTTCTAGTGATGCGTTCATTATCTAACGCATCACCACGCTGACGTTTGCGGTTGACAAGCTCAGGGAGCGATGCTTGAAGTTCGATGATGACAAAACCTTGCGCGTAAAAAGCCACGATCTCTTCTGTAGAAAGATAAGAAGTGACAAAGAGAATAGACTTAGCATCTGTTTTAAGAAAATCTTTGACGATGCGTGCAAAAAGATCGTCAATAATATCTTCACTTTCGGGCCACACGCCACCGTTTAACCTCTCGGTTTCGTCGTCTATCTCGAGCACCTCGAGACCCAGCGTCTGCCCCAAGCCGGTGGCAATCGTTGATTTGCCTACACCGGAAGGTCCTAAAAGCAGCAGCTTCATGGGGTATCTTCGCAGAAATTACGGAGCTTGGTACGTTGACAAGACGTTAAGCTAAAGCGTGTCGTATAAAAGCGTCTCCCGAACCCATGAACGTGAGGAAGTCGTTAAGGGCTCGAGGTTTATCACGTTTGTGACCCGAGTCAAAGACGTTGACGACGCACTGACAAAACTAGACGGAGTGAGAGTGCAGCACGCTGACGCAACCCATAACACTTGGGCGTACCGGGTCGGGGCCGAGGTGCGTTTTTCGGACGACGGCGAACCGGGCGGCACGGCAGGCAGGCCGATGTTGGAAGTTTTGCAAAAACGCGGGCTAGACTTTGTGCTCGCGGTCGTGACACGTTACTACGGCGGTGTAAAGCTGGGCGCGGGCGGTTTAGTGCGGGCGTACAGCGGGAGCCTCACTAAAGCACTCGATGAGGCGGGCGTATTGGAGGTTCGTGAAACCGTGACGCGCACCCTAACTGCGCCCTTTGCCGAGCTTGACGCGGTTCACCGTCTGCTTGATGGCTGGGCCGGACTTCGCAAAGGCGAGCCCGACTATACCGCCGAGGGGTTACGTTTGCCCGTTACCTTTTTTGCCGACGATGAATCGCCCCTGACCGACGCATTGACCGAAGTGACACGGGGCGCAGGGTCACTGGGTTGACGCTCTTAAGAAGTCGGGCTCGAGCCCAAAAACTAGCCCTGAGCTAAAGCTCGAGCCGCCTCAACTAGCGCCACATTTCCGGGCGCAAGCTCACCTGTCGGAAGCCGGAGCGTGTCCTCGAGCCCTACCCTACTCGCGTACCCACTTTTCGCCGCCCTCTCCAGCAAACTCCAGACTGCGCCGTCAGTTCCGTGAAGCAGGCGCGGAACCTCAGGTGAAACGTCCTCTAAGACGGCCTCAATTTCGTTTACGACTGCATTCGCTTGTACCGGGTCGGTTTCCCAGGGCTCGAGCAGTAGCCGCAGCCAAGTGACGTTCGGCAGGGCTAAGAGGTGACGCGCATCTTCCGGCGTTGAGATACCGGCCTCGAGCTCTATCCCACGCTTCGCTAGCACCGCAATGACCTGCTCAATATGCGATTCAGCAAGGTTGACAGATGCGTAGTCGGGCAAAACGGTCCAAGCCTCGGTTGCAGCGAGGCGCTGGGCCACGTCCGGTTCAATGTCAGCAGCCGTGCTGATACCCACAGCTCTACCGGGACAAGTCTCACGAACCGCAGTAAGTGCAGCAGCGACATGCTCAGCTGCAAGTGACTCCCGGCCTGCTTCGTCTCTTGGATGGAGGTGCAAGGCAACTGCGCCAGCGTCTACGACGCGCGCCGCGTCCGCTGCCAGATCACCCGGATAGAGTGGTACTGCGGAATGTTCAGCTAAAGTTCGGCTACCGTTGAGACATGCCTGAAGCCACATAAAAACAGTATAGCCAGCAGGATGGGGGCTGCTCAAAACAGCTTAGCAGTGGCGTTAGGCGGCTTTTAAGCTTTCCGCGTGTAGGTCAAAAACCCGGTCTCTTTCTGCCAACCGTGCGCTTTGTAAAGTGCTTGGGCGCTCTTGTTATCAGTTGCTGTCTGTAAGGTTAAACCCTTCGCACCCGTCTCGCGGGCGTGTTCGTGCGCACGCCCAAGCAGCGCACCCGCAACAGCTTTTCTCCTCGCCTCCAACGCAACAAAGAGGTCGTTCAAAATCCACAGCTTTTGCAGTGATACCGACGAAAACGACGGGTAAAGCTGCGTAAACCCGGCAGCTTTACGGTCTAAAAGGGCCAGAAAGATAACGGACTCGTCCAGCCTTAAACGCGCCGCCAAAAAGTCCCTGACCGCCTCACTATCAGAGGCTTGACGGTAAAACACGCGGTAGGCGTCAAACAGCGGTGTGAGCTGCTCTAAATGAGACGGGTCAGCGCGGACGATTTTAGGTGTTGGCTCGGGCATTTGCATGGAGCAGCTTACGACGGGAGGATGAGCGCCCGTTTTAAGCCTGACGTTAAGATAAAGGTCAAAAAGCATTTGGGGGCATTTCTTGTGGCAGAAAAACCTGTTAGTAAAGTAGAAATTGAAGAAGTGGTGCTCGAGGCCCAGCGCTTAGAGCTCTTGGAACGTGTGGAAGCTTGGCTCGAGACGCCGATGGTCGTGCTCGGGTTTGTCTGGTTGGCGCTCCTCATTGCTGAATTCGTGTGGGGCTCGAGTTCGCTCTTTGAGACGCTGGGCACGCTCATCTGGATCGTCTTCATCCTCGACTTTATCCTTAAGTTTACGCTGGCCCCGCGCAAACGCTTTTATCTGCGGCGCAATTTGCTGACGATTGTCGCGCTCTTTATTCCGGCGCTACGCGTCTTTCGGCTGGCCCGCGCCGTGCGGGTGTTGCGGCTGGCGCGTACCGCGCGGGGGCTCAGGCTCTTGCGCGTGGTCACCTCGCTCAACCGGGGGATGCGGGCCTTGTCAGCGACGATGGGCCGCCGCGGGGCCGGTTACGTGGTCTTGCTGACGCTGATCGTGACCCTTGCCGGGGCCGCCGGGATGTACGCCTTTGAGCAGAATGTGACGGGGGGGCTTACGTCCTACGGCGGCGCACTCTGGTGGACGGCGATGATTATGCTCACGCTCGGGTCGGAATACTGGCCGCAAACGCCCGAAGGCCGGATTCTCTGTATCCTCTTGTCACTCTACGCGTTCGGTATTTTCGGCTACGTCACCGCGGTGCTGGCCAGTTTTTTTGTCGGCCGCGACGCGGATGGGGCGGGCGAGATCGCCGGGGCCAAAGAGTTAGGGCTGCTGCGTGCAGAAATCGCCGCACTCCGCGAAGCGTTACCCGCACGTACCACGCCGGACGAATAGCTCAGGAGCTGTATTTTGCTTTCTGCTTGACGTTCCAAATACGTGAGAGACGCTATTTTCTCCGTAAATTACCGACTTCTGAATGCTGAAGTTTTACTCCTTCGGCGCGGTACGCAGCAAACGCCTCGAGCTGAGCTTGAAAGGTCAACAAAACTTGTAAGGGTACGCCCTAAGTACAAGACAATTCTTTAGCAACCTTGTCCAAAACGTAACTTGTTGTATAAGCTAGACAAAAATCTTCTTGTCTGCCTAAGCGTGACCCGGTAGATCGCCTTGAAGATCTTCCTAGACAGCAGTCTCGGGGGACATAAACGCTACTTTTCAGAGAGCTGAATAGCCCGTTCAGACTCGTAAAATTGTTTTTGTCGTGTACTAGGGGTACGCCACAAAAAAAGCAGCGGTGCCTGCCACTATTGCGCCCGGACGCGTAAGGGACAATAGAGAGGTGCAATATACCAACGTCTACTTACCAACGCTTTATCTGCGTTCCTACCTAACGTCTTCCAGAAACGCTTGTCATGCCAGCTGACAGGCTGGACGAACCCAAAACGCCGACCGAAGTCACGCCCGACGCGCCCGACAAGGGCAGCGCCGTTGAAGATTTTTTTAGTACCGACGACATCTTTCAGCGCGTGTTGGCAACGGCGGCCCACGAACTCGAGCGTCCCACCGGCACCTTTATCTGGGGTGCGCTCGCCGCCGGACTGATTTTAGGCTTTTCGTTTCTAGCGCGCGCTGTCGTTACCGCCGCCGCACCGGGACAACCTTCGCTCGTCGGTGATTTGCTCTATCCTATCGGCTTTGTTTTTGTGATTTTGGGCCGCTATCCGCTCTACACCGAAAATACCCTGACCCCGGTGACGTTGGCCCTGACGCGGTTCTCGAGCCTCCGCGACATCTTGCGTATCTGGGGCTTTTCGTACCTGCCCAACCTCGCTGGCGCGGCTATCTTTTCGCTGCTTTTAGCGGTCACCGGGATTTTGAGTTCGGACACTGCCGCAGTTGCGCTGCAGATGGGCGAGCACCTCCTAGAAGCACGTTGGGCCGACGCCTTTTTTCGCGCGGTGCTCGCAGGTTGGCTGCTCGCCGGACTCGTCTGGCTCGTTCACGCGGCCCGTGATACGGTCTCGAGGCTCCTGTTAATCTGGCTGGTCATCTACCTGCAAATCTCTGCCGAGCTCTACCACTGTATCGTCGGCTCGGTCGAGGTGCTCTACGCCGTCTGGACGGGTCACGCGAGCTTCTGGGCCTATCTGAGCGATTTTCTTGTACCGGTAACGCTCGGCAACACGGTTGGCGGCGTCGTCTTCGTCGCTATTTTGAACTGGGCGCAGTTCAGCCCGGACAAAGGCCACGGAGAAGATTTCGGGCCGCAGCTCTCGTGGCGTGAGTGGCTAACAGGGCGTCAGGCCGGGTGATAGATGGTTGAGCGAACGCTTAGACCTGTCGGGCGGCTATACTCGAGGTCGGGGGAGCATGATGTTTTTTGACAACTGGTTTGGACTCTTGCGGGTGGTGGTCGTCGCGCCACTCGCTTACTTGGCTTTGATTCTCCTTTTACGGGTGTCGGGCAAACGCACGCTCTCTAAAATGAACGCGTTCGACTTTATTATTACGGTCGCGCTGGGGTCAACTTTTGCCTCGATCATTCTTTCAAGCGACGTAGCTCTGATAGAAGGCGTAACAGCGTTCGTGATGCTGATCGGCAGTCAGTTTGTGATTACCTGGCTTTCAGTCCGTTCAGAGACGGTCAAACAGCTCGTCAAATCCGAACCCAGTCTGCTTTTTCATGACGGCGACTTTTTAGCCGGAGCGATGAAACGTGAGCGCGTCACGCAAGAAGAAGTCTTAGCGGCAGTGCGTGAGTCGGGCAAAGTGTCCCTCGAGGCCGTTGGCGCAGTTGTCCTAGAAACCGACGGCACCTTTAGCATCCTCGCTACCGGCGCGGCTGAGGCGCGCCCCACCCTGCAAGACGTCCGGCATTTTAGCGGGGCCAACCGCAGTTAAAACGCCAGCTAGAGCACGTTGTCTCGGTATCGTCAGGTTGAGCTTGTCGGAGTAGGATAAATTATGTTCAAATTTGCCATTTCATCGTGGAGCGTAGACGGACTTTTAACTTCGGGGCTGCCCCTGTTAGAGCTGCCTGCCGAACTGCAAAAACATGGGATCAGGGTGCTCGAGCTCTGTCACTTTCACCTGCCTTCGACCGAACCGGATTATCTGGCGGCGCTCCGCTCAAACCTAGAAGCCGCAAACGTTGAGCTGTACAGCGTGCTGATTGACGCCGGTGACGTTACTGCGCCCGACCCGAAGGTATTAGAAGGGGAATTGGGGCTGATTCGCCGTTATATCCGCGCCGCCGCCGCTCTCGGCGCAGAGCGGGTACGGATTTCCGCCGGTCAGCACCCTGCAACTCCTGAGACGTTAGCGCAAAGTGCCGCGCAGCTGACAACCCTGATGGACTACGCGGCAGAGTACGGCGTCAAAGTCAGTACCGAAAACTGGCAGCTTACCGCGCAAGAGCCGGAGGCGGTGCTCGAGATTCTCGAGACCTGCCCCAAAGGGTTGGGCCTTTGCATGGACACCGGCAACGCCGAAGCCAGCCGGGACAAATACGACACACTCGTCCAGCTGCTACCTTACGCGACCTCGGTGCATTTTAAGGCGCGTAGAGTACCCGAAGGCATGGATTTAACCGACGCACGCCGCTGCTTAGACCTGCTCCGTAACGCCAACTTTGAAGGACCGCTCAGCTTGATCTATGACCGCAAACAAGGCGAGTGGGACGGGCTCAAAACGCTGCAGAGCACACTGCAGACACTTGACGTTCAGCAGGTGTAGCGGGTATGGACGCCAGCGTGAATAGACTCCTAGTCATGACGGTTGGGAAAACACACAGCGGCAAATCAACATTCGCCCAAACATTGAAACGTCACCTTGGCGATACTTGCGCCGTTGACCAAGACAACCACGCTGAGTTTATCAACACGTATTACCGGGAGCTACTACCCAAACAGGGGCCGAATACACTCAAATACAGTGTGACCGAAACCATCCTAGAGTATGCGGTGACCCAAACAACAATGCACCTGGTCTTATGCAATTCCTACCGCTCTTTGACAGACCGCACAAAACTTCTCGGCAAATTTAAGGGGTTAGGCTTTACCACTGTTTTGGTCAACTTTGACATACCGGACGAACTACTGAAAGCGAGAGTCAGCCGTACAAAACGCAGTACAACCGTCCTTAGAAGCGCGTCGAGCTTTGCAGAGGTGCTTGCTCGGCAACAAGGTGAGTCTACACATAGCGATATGGCGTCCCCAAAAGAAGATGAAGCTGACTATTTTTTTGTCATTAACAGTCATGAGGCGGCTCAAACGACCGTCGGTAACATTCTTAGAATTGCACGCCCATAAGGTTCTCGCTAGAGCTATAAGCGAATAAACGCTTTAGGTCAAGTCTCTAAACCCCCAACGCCTCGGTCGTCTCTTCCCAGCGGGCGATAGCGTCTAAAAGTTCGGCCTCGAGCTGCCCGTGCCGTTCACTCGTCTCGAGTAGTGCTTCGGGCGTAAGGGTTTCAGGAGTCGTAAGCTTTTTTGTCAGCGCCTCGAGGTTACCCTCGAGTTCGGCGATATGCGCTTCTAACGCCTCTTGGTCACGGCCAAGTTGCCACTTTGACGGGCCTTTGGGTTCGTCGTCAACCGGTTTTTCAGCCCGTTCCGTTTTGACCTCAGCTTCTTGCACACTCCGCTCACGGCGTTTGCGCTCGTAAAAGTTCCAGTCACCCTCGTACGGCGTAAAATGACCGCCCTCGAGCTCCCACACCAGCTCAGTCGTTTGGGCGATAAAACGCCGGTCGTGCGACACAACCAGCAGCGTACCTTCATAGGCGTCTAGAGCGGCCTCGAGCGCCTCGATCATCTCGACGTCTAGGTGGTTCGTCGGTTCGTCTAACACGAGAAAGTTGTATTCACCTAAAGTAAGTTTGAGCAGCGCCAATCGCGCCCGCTCCCCGCCGGAAAGGTCACGGACGCGCTTAAACTGCGCGTCGTACGGGAACAAAAAACGGCCCAACAAGTTGTGCGCCGCGCTGTCCCCGACGAGCCGGACCAACTCTTCAAACAAAGTTGCGTCCGGGTCTACGCCGCGCAGCTCCTGGTCGTAGTAGCCGACACGGACCCTTGCACCAAAGCGCAACAGGGCTCGAGGATCGTCACTCGAAGTTTCGCCTAAAAGCACCCGCAAAAAGCTCGATTTACCCGCCCCGTTCGGCCCGACGAGCGCGACGCGCTCCCCTTGCCGGAGGGTCAAGCCCACGTCCTTAAAGAGCTGGTCGCCGCCGTAGCTTTTGCTTAAGTGCTGCGCCTGTAAGACGATTTCGCCGGAGTCGTCGCACGGAAAGGTAAAGCGGGTTTGACGTTCGGCGGCCTCGGCGTCGGGGAGCATGGTGTCGGCGTAACGCTCCGTGCGGCGCTCCATCGCTTTGGCGCGGCGGTGCAGCTTTTCGCTCTGACCGGCCCAGCGTTTCATCTGCGTCGCCGCAGCCTCGAGCCTGTCGTGTTCTTTTTGCTGATTGGCGCGGGTGACCGCCTCGAGCCGTTCCTGCTCCGCTCTCGCCTCACGGTAACGGGTCGGTGTCGTAGCCATCGTCCGCAGCGTCCCGCGAGAGATTTCCGCGGTCGCGTTGCAGGTCTCGTCCAAAAACGCCCGGTCGTGCGAGACGAGCAGCACGCCGCCCGGATACCGCGATAAGTAGCCGCCGAGCCAGCGCCGCATCGCCATATCGAGGTGGTTGGTGGGTTCGTCCATTAAGAGCACGTCGGGTTGCGCCATCAGCAGGCGGGCGAGCCCCAAACGCGTTTTTTCGCCACCGGAGAGGTGACTGGCTACCTCGTGTTCGCGCCCACGGAAACCGAGCGCGTAGAGCACCGAATCGCGCCGTGAGCGCCGTTCAAAACCGCCGCGCCGCTCGAAGGTTTCGTGCAGGACTTCCCAGCGAGCATAAACTCCGGGGTCGGCCAAGCCTTCGTGCTCGAGCTTTTGCAGTCCGCGCTCGAGTTCATCCAACTCGGCAAACGCCCGTTCGGACACCTCTAAAATGCTCATGCCGGGGGGAATGATGGGGTCTTGCTCCAACATCGCCACGCTCACGCCTTCCCGCCGAAAGACGCTGCCCCCGTCGGGCGCATCTTGGTGCAGTAGCAGCCGCAAAATCGTGGACTTGCCCGCCCCGTTGCGCCCGATCAGCGCCGTTCGGGACGAGCTGCGCAGCTCGAGGGTCACGCCGTCCAAGACGACCTGCTCACCGTAAAACTTTTCCACGTCGTAAAGGGCTGACAACACCATTTCACCAGTTTAACGGTTACTAAGAAGCTCTGGTAAAACGAGCTGAGATATTTAGACGAAATAGCCTGAGTACACGACAATTTTTTAGAACCTTGTCCAGAAGGTAATTTGTTGTGTAAGCCCAAAAAGAGGCTTTTTGCCTATATGAGCATGACCGGGTAGATCGTCTTGAACATCATCCTAAACAGCAGTCTCGGGGGACATGAACGCTACTTTTCAGAGGGTTGAATAGCCCGTTCAGACTCGTAAAACTATTTTTTGTCGTGTACTAAAGCATGACTTACAAAAAATCGCTCTTAAAGGCAAACTAGTACCGCAAAAGGGACAGTTAAAGGCTTCCAAAGCGCCTCCTTTAGCCAAAGCCCTGAAATTATAACTTACCTAGCCTACACGAACCAACTGAAGTTCTGGGAGTCCATGAAGAATAAGTTAAATCGGAAGTTTGCTGCTGATAGCAAACGCCGCTTCGTTCGCTACTCGAGCCGTTTAAGCTCGATATTGCGCACCAGCATTTCTGCGTTTTGCGCCTGGAAAGCGATGCGGCCTTCCTCTAACGGGGCCGTCTTGCCACCCCTTGCGGGCTGTCTGGGGTTGATGATGCGGTTGTTGACCTTACCATTAACGATGTGCAAAATTTCGTCCGCCGTGACGATCAGCTCAACCCGGTTCCAGCCCGATTTTTCATAGGTGCCGCTTTTGCCGAGCTGGGTGTAGCTGCTGGGTTTGGTGGTGTACGGCACCCCTCCCTTGCGGTACTGCGGCGTCTTCGCGGTAGGCGACGCCACCGTCGTTTCAGCTGTTAAGCGGCCTATAAGCCAGAGGTCGCCCGTGTCCCCTTCTTGAAGCTGAAACTCGAGGCTGCGCGGCCACAACGCGTCCGGCTGGGCGACGTGGTACAAAAGGCCACCCCCGCGTTTGCTTTCGGAGAACCGCTTTTCACCCCAGCGGTACTCGAAGCGCAGGTGATAGTGCCGATACACCTCGTCGGTCACCAGGTAGCCTCGCTCTCGCTTACTTTTCGGAACGTCCAAAATATGGAGCACGCCATCCTCGAGCTTGAAGACACCGTTCGGGTCGCTCTTGTGCGTTAACCAAGGCGACCAGCCCTCGAGCGTAGTTCCTAGAAGGGGTGTCCAACCCGCGTTCGGTTCCGGATCGGGGGTAGGCGCAGGTGTCCCGGTGGGAGGTGACGGAGCGGGCGGTGCCGTGTTCGGGGGGGCGTTGGGGAGGGGGGCGTCGGAAGGTGGAGCGGGCTGTGCGCAAGCGCCCAGCAGCATCACGAGCAGCAGGAGCCGGGGGATGGGTAAAACGTTGTGTATAGTTCTCTTCTTCATATTATGGTTTATCCTTCAGAACTTGCGAACAACTTGCGGGAACGTTCAGTTCTGCCTGCCAGCTGTCCACGTGCTCGTATATATCATCAACACCGCTTCGTAAACCATGCTGTTTCTACCTAAAGAGGCCGAGGGGTTCGTAAACCCCACCGTCAGAACTTACGCCCAATCAGCAGCACCGCTTCGTGCGCCAAGGACTCGAGTCCTCCTTCCCCCTGTACAACCTGAAAATAAGCTTTTTGCGCCGGAGACAGGGCCAAAATATCGCGCACCAACGCTTCCCCTATAGCTCTTGGTGTTTGTGGCCGCCCCAACCATTCCCAATACGGCTTATACGCCCACCAGCGCGATAAGTGCTGCGTATCCAATCCGGCGTCCGCCAGCCACACCACCCACTCCCGGACGGTGTACGCCCATTCGTGGCTGGGGTCGCGCCGCTTTTCAATGTCGTTCATGACTCGGGCTAATTCAGGCTCTTCGGGGGAAACGTTATCTACCAGTAAGAGAAGGCCACCTGGACGCAAGACCCTCGCCGCCTCCCGTACAAACTGCGCAGGGTCGGCGAAGTGATGTGCGGCGATACGGCAGGTTACAAGGTCGAAAGTCTCAGCGTTAAAAGGGAGCGATTCAGCTGCGGCGGTGGCAAACTGCACCGCTTCTCCCCCATTTGCCTGGACAAATGTCTGGGCCGCTTGGAGCATCTCCGGGGTCAGATCGGTAGCTGTTACCGCTGCCCCCGCCCTGGCGAACGCGAGCGCAGTGTGACCACCACCGGTCGCTACATCGAGGGCTCTTCTATCTTGCAGATTGCCAAGCAGACGTTCGGCCAGGGCAACCATCTGTGTGAGTTCGGCACCTTTGGCGTGGCCTACACTTTCTATGTAGGCGCTAGCGGTGCGGCCGAACTGGGCTTGAACGCGGCGGTAGGTATCTCGAGTCATAGCTGAGTTTAGCGGTGCGCTGGGTGAATTCACCGCTTGGTTTTAAGGTTGAGGGTCAAGGTCCTCTTACGAGCCAGTGGGCAGAGCGAAACCTTTGTGTTAACGACCGCACTAAGTGACCTTATTAACGCACTGTGTTAGCGGATAAATTGACCGTCTCTCACGCAGAGTACGCTGTTCTCAGGGCGTCAGCGTACTCGGTCACATCTTTGGACTGTTTTGGGCCGGGTCACTTAAGCTTTTCCCGGAGTTAATTATAAGGAGCTGATAGGATGCCCCGAACCATCGAAGTCACCGTTCCCAAGGGCAAAACCGACGCCCTCATCGGCCGCGTTAGGGAGCTTACCGGTGTCGTGGGTCTCTCAGTTCAGTACGGCGCGTCCCTCGTCCCGCCGGGAGACGTCCTCACCTTGCAGACGACGAACGACAGTACACGCACGGTTGTTCAGCTGTTTAGCGAATTCGGCATTATGGAGGGCGGCTCCGTTGTGATCAGCAAACCGCAGAGCCTAATCTCACCGACTTACGCCAAACAGATTGACCGTGAGGGAGACGAAACCGTCTGGGAAGAGTTGGCCCTTTTTTTACGCGAGCAGTCCAACCTGGCGACAAACTTTTTGTGGCTGATGTTCTTGTCCGGTTGCGTCGCTGCAGTTGGCATTTGGTCAAACCAGCTGGCGCTCATCTACGCGGCGCAACTTCTCGCACCTCACGTCGAACCGCTCTTACGGCTGCCGCTAAGTATTCTGAGCGGACGACGCAGCACCGCCGTGCGCGGCGCTCTCGCGGCGCTCGCAGGTTATAGCCTCCTCCTGGTGGGGTCAGCCGTCACCTTTCTTATTCTAAGAGCTCTTGACCCTGCTGCACCGGCTGCCCTTACGGAGCGTTCACTCGTCCAGCTTTACACCGCCGTTACGCCTGCCAGCATCCTCGTTGCGATGCTCGCGGGTTTAGCTAGCGGCTTCGTCCTCGCGTCGCAAAGGGCGGTGCTGCTTTCCGGCGTGTATCTAGCCCTGGCGCTGGTTCCCGGCATGGGCTTGGCCGGAGCCGCGCTCGCCGCCGGTAACCTGGCACTCGCAGGGCGGGCGCTGCTTATCTGGGCAATACCTGCAGCGTCGGTTATCTTTCTAGGTGGGTCGGTGCTGACGCTCAAGCGGTTTTTTAGAGACCGCCGCGCCGTGCTCGAGTAATCAACTCACTAACCCTGGGGCTTTACCCCGGTCCTCCGGGCGGCACCGGGTCAATAATCGGGTCGGGATCGTTGGGATCACCTATCGGGGGTTGGGATGGGTCTTCAGGGGGTACCGGCTCGTCAGGGTCGGGAATAACCGAGTTTTTAGAAAACGTCAATAAGCGCATAACAACCCCTTTCAAAAGCTGTGCTGAGCAAAACTTACACGGGTAGCTCCAAATACCACTATGACGTAGCGCCCTATTGGGGTCATCATTTAGATGTTTTTACGCCTTCACATCTCGTACAGGTCAGCAAACCCGGAAAACGTTCCGAGCACCAAAACTGCTAGACTCTAGGGTGACCTTCACTTTAGCTGGCTCTTTACTAGAAGCCATCTCAAAAACCCTTTTTGGCCTCAGCCCAAAAGGGTTTGACCGAGCTAGGCGAGTAAGATCGAACGCTCGCAGTCTGAAAAATAATTTTTGAGATAGGTTCTAGACAATGAATACAGCGGAGCTTTATCTCACAGGAAGAAGGGACAACGATGAACTTTGGTTTGCACGGCCGGGTGGCGCTCGTCACAGGCGCGTCGCGGGGTCTAGGTGCAGCGATTGCTAAAACGCTGGCAGCGCAAGGTGCCCGTGTGGTGGTCAACTACGCCCGGTCGCAAGAGCTGGCCTATGGCGTGGTCGAGGCGATTCATGAGGGGGGTGGGGAAGCGTTGGCGGTGCAAGCAGATGTGCTCGAGCCCGCTCAAATCAAACGCTTAGTACGAGAGACCGAAGCCCATTTCGGACCTGTTGAGATTTTAGTCAACAACGCCACCGGCCCTCAACCGAATAAACCGCTGGAAGCTTATGTCTGGCAGGACTTTCAAGACCAACTGGACTTTTTTCTCAAAGCGCCCTTACTGCTGATGCGAGAAACCCTACCGGCGATGAAACGCGCCGGGTGGGGCCGCGTGATTCACATCGGTAGCGAAGTCGCCGAACTCGGCAATCCGAACTTCAGTTCGTATGCGTCGGCGAAAGCCGCCATGCTGGGGCTGACCCGAAGTTGGGCCAATGAACTCGGCAGGGATGGGATTACGGTCAATCTGATCGCGCCCGGTTGGATACCGGTCGAAAAACACGATGATCTGTCCGGGATGGACGCGTACCTCCGGGGTGTCCCGTTAGGGCGGCACGGCGTCCCCGAAGACATCGGCTTTGCGGCAGCTTTTTTAGCGAGTGACGAGGCGAACTTCATCACCGGGCAGCGGCTGGCGGTCAACGGCGGCAAGACGTTGTGACGAGCTATGCCGGAAGTGCGGAACGGCAAGTTGACGCCGACCCCAAAGTGTTGGGGCACCTCGCCCAAGACCCCAACATGGCAGCACTCATCGAAACGTTTGGCCCCTATACCTGGCCACTGTCACCGCCCTTTAGGTCGTTGGTCCGGGCCGTCGTCGGACAACTCATCTCCGGCGCAGCGGCGCGGGCGACGTTTAACCGGTTGGAGGCCGCAACTCAGATCAACCCCGAACGCATTCTTGTGCATACTCCGGATGAACTGTTGGCGCTCGGCGTCCCGCGCCGTAAAGGAGAATATCTGCATGGGTTGGCAAAGTACGCGTTAGAGAGGCAGTTAGATACACTAGCCGACCTCAGCGACGCCGAGGTGACCGCGCGGCTCGTCGCCCTTCGCGGTGTCGGAGTCTGGACGGCTGAGATGTTCCTGATCTTTGCGTTGGGTCGCCCCGATGTCTGGCCCATCAAAGATATGGGCGTGGTGCGGGCCGCTGAACGCTACTACAACCTTTCGGACATCGCAGAAGTAGCGGCTTTAGGTGAACGCTTTCGCCCGTACCGAAGTGCAGCGGTTTGGTATTTATGGCGCTGGACCGAGGCAAATCCCAAGAGAACTGGAAGCGGTGCCCAAAAATAGGTCGTCGTACAGTCCTGCACGACGTTTGATTTTTACGAACCGTCTGTCGGTATGAGCAGCGTTATGACCAAGCCTCTGTATGCCCTTATTGTAGGTACCACTACAGGCAGGCCGAACAGAGTGGCGTGGCGTACAAGCCGCAGAATTTGCCGTGTCGGGTGGGCAAACAGCAAAAGCGCGGGGAAACCTATGCCTAGAGCGGCTTTGCACAAAAAGTCTACAAAAAGTCATAAGGATGCATTTTGGAAAATTTACTTGCACCGAAGCTTGTTGAGGGACTTTGAAATTTGCGTCGGTGACTACAAAGCTTATTCCAGTCTATTCGTCGATTTTATGGCGTGAAAACTTATGAGGCTGGAGAGGACTTTTTGTGCAAAGCCGCCTAGAGCAGTCAGATTTGATAGGTGCGGTGGGATTGACGTCTTGTATGTTGCAGAAGTTGCGACTCCGGGTTCCGAGCAGGTGACGGTTAGGATGAAAGCTGCCGGGACCAATTCGGGTGAGGCAGGGACTTGAGAGGGCTTGTCAGACAGCGTATAGCCCGCGACGTTTCCCTCCGGGCAGGGTAGCAACCTCCCCGGAGTCGTTGAAGAACTAGGTGAAGGCGTAGACAATTTGGCTGTAGGTGATGAGGTTATCAGCTATGTTGATACGCGCTCGAGCCAAGCTGAGTTTGTTGTCGCAAAAGCAAAAAGCCTAGTCCCGTGTCCGAGCGATGTTTCATGGGAAGCGGGCGGCGCTCTCGCTGTGGTCGGGAGAACAGCGTATGCTGCGGCGCACACTGTTTCGGTCGGTGAAGGTGACAGCGTAGTCGCCTCCGCTGCGGCAGGCGGGGTCGGCTCCACTGCCGTGCAGTTGGCTAAACATAAGGGTGCAACCGTCATGAAGCTAACCACAGCTGGCTGACCGACCACGGCGTCGTCCCGGTGACTTGTAGCGACGCTTAGGAAGCGCGTATCCGAGAGGCGTCCGGCGGCAAAGTCGAGGCCATCAACGCCATCGGCTCCGGTTATGTTGAGTTAGTGCTTAAGCTCGGCGTTCAGCCCGAGCGAATCAACACGGTTACCGATTTTGAGGCAGCCAAAAAGTGCAGCGTCAGAGCTAAAGGGGGCGTGGACACTGACACTCCGACTGCCGCTGTACTCGCTGAGCCGGTGAGCATGATCAGCGAGGGAACCTTCGAGCTACCTATTGGCCGGGTCTATCCGCTGGAACAGCTCAAGGAGGCTTACCGGGAACTCGAGCAGCGCCACACCCACAGCAAAATTGTGCTCGAGCCTTAACATCTGGACAGCGGGCGGATTTCACCTGTTCCTCAACCCTTTGCTGTTGCAACGCCTTACTTTTAGAGGGTGGCGAGTAATGGTGGGGACGGGCTCACCCCAGCGTCGGTGCCGCCTTCTTAGTTAGTCGCGGCTCTAGGAACCAAAAAGGGTTTTTAAGTTGCCTAAACCAAGTTGGAAAAAGCCGCGGATCGCCCGTTCAGCGTCCGCTTTTGAAATGCCCACCGGCACAAACTCGCCCGACCAGGTGACGAGCGACCCGCCGTCGGCAGCTTTGACGGAAAGCGTTGCCGTGTAATCCGTCACCGGTGCCGGACCTTTAAGCGTCCTATAGCTGTAAGACCTGCCGGCTGCGTCGTAGGTGATGAGCCTTTCGACACCCTCAGCGCCGTCGGCGGTGCGGACGCGCCGAACTTTGCCCCCGTCCTCGAGCGTACTCTTTGCAATCGCCGGGTGCCCTTTGGGAACGCCGTTAAAGTCACCCACAAGCTCCCAGACCTCTTCCGGTGAGGCGGAGAGTCGCGTTCGCGTCTCTCCCGTTACCTGTACCCTGTCCTTACCTGGTTCACCGCCACTTTCCTGAGCCAGGCTAAAGCCCAGCGTCAGACAAAGACAAACTACCAGCACCAACAGCCACGTCTTTTTCATCGTACCTCCCTTTGTTGAGCTAGAGGTCGGGGGACGAAGGTAACAGGGCTCGAGGAGGGCAATGTCGCGGCGCTGATAGGTGCATTCGGACATGCCCGCTCCGGTACCGAGAACGGTCACAGTGTTGTCGCTCTCGCAAGTCGGTTATCGGTTTTTCCCACTTTCGAGCCGCGTGATGACGACGTCGATCTCGCGGCGGGCCGTGTCTTGGTCGACCGGTATCGCGGGTTCGGTACCCTTCAAGGCACCCCAGGGCACGAGGAGATCGAAGCTGAGGTCACGGAGCGTTCGGAGGCTATTGACGTAAGCCTCGCGGTTGCTCTCCCCGAGGACGACTGCGTACCACCCGTTGTCGCCGACCAGAAGGGAGTCGGCCGTAAACAAGCAGCGGTGCTTGGGTCCTGCCCAAAGGTAGGCAGCTGAGCCAAGGGTGTGGCCGGGAATGGGAATCGCCTCGAGATCGTCAGCGAGCATAAGACGCTGGTCGAAGGTCTCTGCGATAGGGACGTCTTTCTCGGCCTTCGCGCGGTCAGCAGCGTGGCACATGACCGGTGCACCGAGCCGCGCGGCGATGTCGGCGGCCCCCATGCTGGCTTCGTGCCAGTGGCCCAAGACGTGTCGGCGGAGACCACCGAGCGACTCGATCTCGTCAGCTTCCGCGGCGGTCCGGTCGGTGGCGTAAACGAGCGTGTTGCCGTCAGCGCCGCAGAGGAAAAAAGTGCGGATGAGGGTGTCAGGCGCGAAGATAAGCGGACGCGGTTCAGAAGCGTGTAGTCCGGGAACGATCTCGTGCACGTCAGTGACCTAACCCTGCATCGGCATGCCCGCTTCAGCGGGTTCGGTGATCGCGGCTTCCAGGATTTTCTGGGCTACCTCTTCTGCCGAGTCAGGTTGTGGCCTCGACTGGTCAGAGTTCGGACGGGGACCATCGCCGGGATTTTCACTTAGGGCATTTTTGCCGAAGTCGGTGGCCGTCTGGCCTGGGAGGAACAGCACAACCCGGATGTTATCGTCGGCCAGCTCGTTGCGCGCTGTCAGGCTAAGGCCGTTGAGTGCATACTTAGTGGAGGCGTACGCACCGATTCCCGGTATTGCCATCTTGCTCACGTTGGAACTGATGTTGACGATCACGCCGCCGCCCTGCTCCTTCATCTTCGGTACAACCGCCTGAATCATGTAAAGTGGCCCAAATAGATTTAACTCGATGATCTTACGGTAGAGCTCGGGATTGACGGTGGCGACCGGGCCGACTGCCGCTTGCCCGGCATTGTTGACAACCATGTCAATGCGGCCGAAGTGCTCGTAGGCCGTATCGATCAGGTCTTTTACCTGAGCTTCGTCGGTCATATCGGTCGGAACGACCAGCGTTTCGGCTTCGTCTGGCAAGCTACGGGCAACCTCTTCTAACTTGTCAGCAGACCGCGCCGCCAGAACCAACTTCGCGCCTGCCTCAGCGAAAGCGTGAGCCGTCGCCGCGCCAATCCCCATCGAAGCGCCGGTAACGATGACAACTTTGTCCTGAATTTCCATAATTTTTACCTCCTGAAAGTATAGGTGACCCTTGTCGTTTCCAGCTACTTTGAGTAAAGTGGAATGACGATCCATATAATACGGAGCCTTGCTCCATTTGTCAAGTGGATGGTAGATCGGGGATCAAAGATGAGTAAGTTGCCGACCAGCGAAAGCGGTAAAGCTGAGCACGAAGGCCCAAACGCTCGGCCTATGCGCGCTGACGCACAACGGAATATGGACGCTTTGTTGGAGGCGGCAATAAAAGTGTTCGCAACGTCGGGTGTAGATGCTCCTGTGCGGGAGATTGCTGCCAAGGCGGGCGTGGGCATGGGCACCCTGTATCGTCATTTCCCGCAACGCTCGGACCTTGTGGTAGCAGTCTTCCGTCATGAGGTTGATGCCTGTGCCGCTGCTGCCGAGGTCTTGGCGGCGGAACACAAGCCGCACGAGGCGCTGGCCCTTTGGTTACAGCGTTACGCAGACTTCATTGCGACGAAACGCGGACTTGCAGCGGCTTTACACTCCGGAGACCCAGCCTTCGCCACGTTGCCTGCCTACTTCATTGAGCGGCTCCGACCCGCGCTGGGAGCGTTGCTTGACACAGCGGCGAAAGCAGGTGAGGTGCGTTCCGAGATTGGGCCAGACGACCTACTGAGCGCAGTCAGCAGCCTGTGTATGTCGGCTCACAACAATGAAACCAACTACACACGTCGTGTGGTTGCCCTGCTCGCCGACGGATTGCGGTTCGTTGCACAGCAAGAAGGTGTGTCCTGAGCCGAAACGCTTTTACTAGTACACTAGACCTCCTTTCTTCCTTTCAGCCCTGGAGTAGTGGCGAACGGCCCTACCGCTCGGACGCAGGTATATCGTAGACTAATTAGGTAAACTAACATTTAGTTTACCTAATAATCAGAGTCATCATGTTCAAGAACCGCTTCGATAGATACCTAGGGTTGGCGCAACAGTTCGGCGCACGAACAGTGTTTTTTCAGACTGCTGCGGCTCGCCGGCTCGAGCTCACCGCGACCGAGCTCGAGTGCTTCCGGCTGGTGCAGCACGGGGGCTCGCTAACGGCGTCAGACCTAGTACAGGAGACAGTGCTCACGCCAGCTTCGCTAAGCGTTATCGTCGACAAGCTTGTCACCAGGGCGTTCTTAAGTCGTGAGCAAGACCCCAACGACCGCCGCCGCTGGCGCTTGCGGACGAATCAGGCGGCAACGGCGAAGGTCGAGGCCGTCTACGCCGCACATGCAAGTCGGGCGGAGAAACTACTCGGCGACTACAGTGACGAAGAGTTCGAGGTTATCTTGCGTTTTATGGATAGGTTCGCCGACGAGCTGAAAGCGACGGCCATCAGCTTTTCCCAGGACGGTCCGGCGAGGGAGCGCGGCAAGCACTTAGACCGATAGGGCGTCGGTAGGCTGGTGTAGCCGTTGCCTCGGCGGATACTGTCTTACGCCCGAGAACGAAATGTGCGCCGTACCCGAGGTAGAATCGTCCTCGAGCCTTTGGATAGCGGACTCGAGCTTGAGGCAGGGTTACTGTGTTTGTAGCTTGCCGGTGTACCTGCCGCGTCCTGACACCCGCAGCATCTGGACACCCGCAGCATTGTCACGAGAGGTCGCGGCAACCGTTATCTTAGAATAGGTGCGCTGGACAGCAAATTTCAGGCTGAGAGCGTTGTCGACCAGATATTACCTGCTACTAATACCGAAGGTGCAGCTACTTGTTTAAGGTGCGCATCCCCCCTTCGTTATACCGCTCACCCGCAGCCGCGCCGACCGGCACAATCTCCTCTAAGCGGGACAGTTCGGCTTGATTGAGATGCACATTGACCGCCTCGACGTTTTCTTCCAACCGCTCCCGGTGCTTCGTCCCCGGAATCGGTACGAGGTCGTCACCTTGGGCCAGCAGCCATGCGAGCGCGAGCTGACCCGGCGTCACACCTTTTTCACCCGCTAAAACCCGCACCTGTTCGACCAGCTCGAGGTTCCGCTCAAAGTTCGCCCCCTGAAAGCGCGGCGAGGAGCGGCGAAAGTCGTCGTCGGCAAAGTCGTCGGGGCTGGTGATTTGACCGGTTAAAAACCCGCGCCCGAGCGGGCTGTACGGCACAAAGCCGATGCCGAGTTCGCGCACAGTGGGCAAAATCTCAGTTTCCGGGTCGCGTGACCAGAGCGAGTATTCGGTCTGCAGGGCGCTGATCGGGTGAACCTGATGCGCCCGCCGAATCGTCTCCGGCGCAGCTTCAGAAAGACCCAAAAAGCGCACCTTCCCCGCCGTAACGAGTTCTTTCATCGCCCCGAGGGTCTCTTCGATAGGAACGTTCGGGTCAACCCGGTGCTGATAGTAGAGGTCAATGTGCTCCACACCAAGGCGTTTAAGTGAGGCGTCACACGCTTTGTGAACGTACTTAGGGGTGCCGTTAATTCCCACACGTGAGCCGTCGGCGCGGCGCTCGTTACCGAATTTGGTCGCCAAGATCACCGCATCTCGCCTGCCCTTAAGCGCACGGCCTACGAGTTCTTCATTGGTAAACGGGCCGTACATATCGGCGGTATCGAAAAAATTAACACCTAGCTCAAGTGCCCGGTGAATCGTCGCCATAGATTCGGCTTCATCGCCCGCGCCGTAAAACTCACTCATGCCCATACAGCCAAGACCGAGCGCACTGACCTTTAACCCTTCGTTGCCCAAGTCGCGCATGTCCATAACGCCTCCTCTTGCAAGGCAGCCTAAACCGGGAGCGCAGCGGGGTTTGTCACGAGCGTTGCAAAACCACAGCTGAGAGCTTGTTAGCGTAAGACATGAATTTAACAGGTAAGACCGCACTGATTACCGGGGGCAGTAAAGGGATCGGCTACGGCGTCGCTGAGGCGCTCGTTAAAGAAGGCGTCAACGTGACCGTCACCTCGCGTCATGAAGATGAAGTCACGGCTGCCGCCGAAAAACTCTCGAGTCAAGGCCCCGGCCGCGCCCTCGGCGTCGTCTGCAACGTACGCAACTATAGTGAGCAGCAAGCCGCCGTGCAAAAGACCGTAGACGAGTTCAGAGGGCTCAACGTTCTCGTCGCCAACGCCGGGTTCGGCACCTTTGCACCGATTCAGGAGATGACGCCCGACGAGTGGAACGACACGGTTGACACCAACCTGACCGGCGTGTTTTACAGCGTCAAAGCGTCGTTAGAGGCGCTTAAAAAACAGGGCGGCTACATCTTTACCATCTCGTCTTTGGCCGGGAAAAACCCGGTGGCCGGGGGTTCGGCGTATAACGCCAGCAAATTCGGACTGAACGGCTTTTCCGAGGCGATTATGCTTGACCTACGTCAAGATGATATTCAGGTCTCGACCATTATGCCGGGGTCGGTCGCTACCGGGTTTGGTGGTCAAGAGGTTTCAGAAGCAGACGCCTGGAAGATTCAGCCTGAAGACATCGCCGAGATCGTCGTTTCACTCCTTAAACTGCCCGAGCGCACCTTGCCGAGCCGAGTTGAAGTAAGGCCGAGCAAACCGCCAAAAAAATAATGAGGGAAACAAAAAACGCAGAAAAATTAGGAGCCGTCTCATAAACAAACAGCAGGCCGCGTAGCTGCTGAACCGGGCTTAGCCTCTTTCTCGGTTGTACAAAGCTTCTGCGCGAGTTTTTTGAGACGACTTTTAGGTAGTGCCGAGGTTGGCTCTTATTGTTCCACTTTTAGGTGCGCGGGAGGCGTTATCTTGACTGCTTAATGCTTACTTTTTTCGCACTATACATTGCTGACCGACACGTTCAGGATGTCAACAAAACCTAGTTAAAGGTACTGCAGCGCAGCCTGAAGTTGACCTAAAAACCATCTTAAAAGCGCGTGTACAAGTCCTGACGCCCAGCACTTCATTGGGTCAACTAGGGTCTTGATAGCAACTTCTCGGACTCTGCTCCAGACGCCGACTGCGTTTTAGATTTCTCACACCTGCAATTTCGGGAGTTCGGCTCCTGGCGGAGGTATACGTTTGGTAGGACAACGTGTTATCTTTCAAATGGCTGTTGAGGCACATAGTCAGCCTTATGAGGATACGACAAAAATACCGGGGGAATCACTTGCGGAGTCGGGCGCTCAATTTAGCTTTTAACCGCGCCCTCGTTGACGTAGCGTACCGGCAGGCGCTCTTTTTAGACTTACGCCGAATGCTCCTCGAGGCAGGGGTCCCGGAAGCTGAGATTGTGAGTCTCGAGGCCCACACGCCGCGTTCGCTCGAGGGGCTGGCGCAGGCACTCGAGGCGGCGCACGTCTCGACCTTTACGCCTAAAGATTAGTCTCCAAAATCAGTCTTTGGCAGTCACTTTAGGCTTGAGGGTTTCAGACTGTGCAAAGTCGGGGTTGGCCCGCACCTCAGGCGCGCGAACGTAACTGCGCGTATCAACCTCGAGTTCAGCGAAGCGGGCGTCACCTGCCCGCTCTTTCCAGATACGCGCTTTGGCCGGAATCCCGAGCCCGATCACGTGCGGCTCGAAGTCGCGGGTCACGAGCGCCAGTGCGCCCATCATACTGTCGTCACTTAAAACCGTCCCGGCCAAGACGGTCGCGTGATACGCCACCCGGACGCCGCGCCCGATCACGGTTCTTTTCAGGGTCACGTCCGGCGACTCTAACACGCTGTGGGTGTGACTGTAGACGTTGGCATAATCGGACAAGTTGACGCCGTCGTGGAGTTTGACGCCGCCAATATCATCAATAAAAACATTTCGGTGAACAGACACGTTATCGCCGACCTCGAGGTTATAACCCACCGAGACCTCGACATTTTGAAAGATATTGAGATTTTTACCCGTATGGGCGAAGATGCGCTCGGCTAACATCCGCCGGAGCCGTAACCCACTTTCAACCGATTGACCCATTGGGGTTAGGTCGAGGCTTTTCCAGAGCCAGAGCAGCGGTTTAACGTGAGCAAAACGTTCCTGATCGGTCACGACGTAACGCTCAGCCTCGAACAAGACGTTGCGCGGGTCGAGAGCGAAGGCGGCGGCAGGCGCACGCTCGGCGAGTTCAGCGTAAGGCGCGGCGTGCAGCACCTGAGCGAGCGTCTCACGCACCGTCTCGAAACGGTCTAAACCGGGATCGTCTAAACGCTCGGCCAAGTCGCCTAAAAATTTCGTTAAAAACGCCTCACCGGCGGGCGCAATGCTGCGCGGGACTAACCAGGGCATAGGGCGACTTTCATAGCGTTACCTTAGCTTTCGGGGTGTACGGGCCGCGTCGCCCAGCCTACGCGCCTGAATTTCGTTGACCCTGGAAACCGTCTCAAAAACTTTTTTCGGACTGAGGGCTAAAAAGAGTTGGCCGAGCCAGCCAAGTAAGCTAAGACGCTCTAAGTCTGGAAAATCTAAGCCTAGGAAATCTTTGAGCTAGATTGTAAAGTCAGCGGGGCGTTGGTAGCAGGCCGCCAAAAGAAGTCGGAACGAAGGATTCAGAATAATTCAAGCAAGAACCGGGCTTTGCACAAAAAGTCTACAAAAAGTCATAAGGATGCATTTTGGAAAATTTACTTGCACCGAAGCTTGTTGAGGGACTTTGAAATTTGCGTCGGTGACTACAAAGCTTATTCCAGTCTATTCGTCGATTTTATGGCGTGAAAACTTATGAGGCTGGAGAGGACTTTTTGTGCAAAGCCCAAGAACCGGTTGTTTCTTACGCAGCAGAGACGTAACGACAAAAGCGAAGAGCGCAACAACGCATTTTGGCGACATGTTTCTTTGAGACGACCGCAAACCAGCTCAGCCGGTTAGAGAAACCGCACACCCGTCACACCGAGCACCGGGTCGTGCAGCAGCCGTACCCGCTGACGCAAAAGCTGTGAGGCGCGGCCCGCTTCGGCGTCACCGGCGTCGGTTTGGGTTGGCGGCGCAATGATAACCGGCCGCGCCGCGAGCGCGACCGATCCGGTGTGCGTCGTACGCGCCCACAGCGCGTCAAACGACCAGTCGTCGGCCCAGGTGTCTTTGAGGGCCAAAAGTGCCGGACGCCCTTTGGTCACGACGCGGCCCTCCGCTACCGTTGTGCCTTCAGCCCCCGACGTATTCGGGCGGCGTACCCGGAGGCGGGTCGGCAGGTCGGCGAGACCGGCATAAAAGAGGTCAACAAACTCGTCGAGCAAAAAGTGCTGCCGTAAAAGTGCTTGTGCGTCAGGTGCGAGTTCCTCGAGGTCGTCCTCGTCGGGGTCTGAGAGGTCTAACCCGGCAAAGAGGGCGCTGAGCTGGGCAGGCAGGTTATTGAGGCGGTAAAAGGTTTCTTCAGCTGTGCTGGGAACAACGCGGAGCGGTGCGAGCCGAACGCCTGCAGCAGCAAGTTGCGCCAGCGCAGCGAGCTCGGGGGACGCGTCAGCAGCGGCAACGACGTCGGTAGGGGCGATAAGCAAAGTAGACACAACTCAACTATAACGGACATGATTTGTCGGAAGCCTCGAGTCGCCGGCGGTTAAGCTGCAGTGACCTCAGCTTTTGTCCTCACGTTTTTGCGTGCTTATGAGACGATATCTTCGTCGAGCCGGTAGCTTCCTTTTACGTTCCTAATTCTAACTTCTTACAGCCTGCCGCCAGCTTAGCAGGTTGATAAAACTTCGTCGGCAAGTCGAACACCGGCCCCAGGCTCATCGAACTGCAGCAAGTCATGATAAAGTTTGACTGTGGTACGTTCTCAACCGCACCGTAAAAACCCACTGCGGGCTTTTTTAGCCGTTGCGCTGCTGTTGGCTTTCGCCGGTTTTATTGTTCTCCTCGGTACCCGCTACGCTCAAGTCGGCGTGGTGCGCGTTCCAGACGTGGTCGGTTTAAGCGCCAACGACGCCAGCCAGACGCTGCGCGCTCAGGGCTTTGAAGTCTCGACCTATCCTGACAGTGCCCCGGGGACGCCCCCTGAAAGCGTGACCCGCCAGACACCGGCGGCGGGCGCATCGGTACGCCGTGGCCGCGGCGTCGCGCTCGGCGTCAGTACGGCGGGTACGAGCACCGTACCACGGCTGACCGGCTTAAGTCAGAGTGACGCTGAAGCGGTGTTGGCGCGTGCCGGGTTAGAACTCGTGGGCCTCACCTACCGCAACGCTCCGCAACCCCAGGGAACTGTTTTGGTGCAGCGCCCGGCGGCGGGCGAAACGGTGAGCACAGGAACGGTGCAGCTCAGCTTAAGTTTGGGGCCGCAGCCACGGCACGTTCGCCTTCCCAGAGTCGTCGGCAAACGTCTGGACGTGGCGCAGCAGCAGCTGAGCAACCTCGGTTTTCGCCAGATCGTCACGGTTCCGGTGCGGCTGGGACCGCCGGGCGTCACCGCGCAAACACCCACAGCTGGACAGCGTGTCAGCGTTAGTGCGCCCGTGACGCTCTACTACACGGTCGCCAACCGGCAGGTGGTGCCCGTGCCGCCTCTTCGCGGTTTGGCTTTAGCGCAGGCTGCGGAGCGGTTACAAGCCGCCGGACTCCGCGTCGGTTTTGTCACTACCGACCCGTTTGACCCGGCGGAGCCGAGCGGGGTCAGCGAGGTCAAACCGGACGCTTATACCCTCTGGGGCACCGCCGTCGAGCTCCATACCAACGGCGACGCAGGCTCATATCGGGTGCAAACGCCCGCTTTGCCGCCGCTAAGGACGCGCACCGAACAGGCTCAGCGTCCAGGGCCAAACGCCGCACAATTAGGCAACGCGGGTAACGTCGCTTCTAGGACGAACGCTACCCCGCTCCCGGCCACCGGCGGCCGCGTGATCTCGATTGATTACGACCCGGCCAATTATTCGTTTTTGCAGGGGCGTGCGTACGAGTTTAAGGTCGAGGTTACCGATGATGAAGGCACCCGTGTCGCGTTAGAACGCGCCATGAAACCTGACGAGGTAGTCCAAGACAGCGTGACCGTTTACGGTGAGACCGAGCTGCGGATGTATATTGACGGCCAGATCGTCTTAGCATACAACCCGCCTAATCCGTAAAGCTTCAAGCTAGAACAGTGCGTCGGGTAGGGAGAGCACCCCGAGCAGCTGCGCCGCGACCGAAATGGCGACGGCTTGGGGGCTTTTACCGGGAACATTGGGAAGACCGATAGGCGTGGTGACACGCGCCAAGTCGTTTTCGCCCAAGCCGTGTTGCACCAGCTCACGGCGAAAGTGCGTCCACTTACTCGTTGACCCGATCAAGCCGATAAAGCCGAAGGTATCGGTGCGGAGGGCACGCTCGAGCACCGCCATATCTTCGGCGTGGTCGTGCGTCAAGATGAGCAGGTGGGCACCTCGGGGCAAGGCATCTAAAATACTCTCAGGAACCGGCGCGTGATGGGTTGTAACCGAAGCGGTCAAAGGTACAGGTAGTGGACGCTTGAGAGCTTCGGGCCTCGAGTCGATTAGCTGCAGCTCTACAGGCAACGTCCCTAACACCTGCACCAGTGCCCACCCGACGTGGCCCGCGCCGAAAATCGCCACCGTCGGACGTTCGGGATAGTGAGGCTCCAAAAGCAGCGTCACTTCTCCCCCGCAGCACTGCACGCCGTAGTCGCCGCCCTTAAGCCCTAACGTTTGGGTGGCTATTTCGGGCACGGTGACGCGCTCAGCAAGAAGCGTACGGGCGCGGTCTATGGTGTGGGCCTCGAGGTTACCCCCACCGATACTGCCCCAGACCGCAGCAGCACTGACGACCAGCTTGCTGCCGGCCCCGCGCGGCGCGTGACCCCGAACCTGAGCAATCGTCACGAGGACGAACGGCGTCCCTGTCTTACTCAGAGTCGTGACATTTGAAAGCCAACTCATCAGACGACATCACCTTTATTCCGGCCAGCTCTGCTCGTTTACGCGCCCTGCAATCATCAGTAATCAGATAAGCGTTTACAGTTAGATAAAGCAGGTGCAGCAAATCTAGGAAATCGTTTCTACCTGGCCTATTGCCACCAATTACATTTTCGATATTCAATCTTGAAAACACAGCCACAAAAAGGTCTATAGAGTTGTTATAACTTTGAAAAATCTCTTTATGCTTATTTTCTCTTTCGCTCTCAGAGAGCTGTACTTTATACTGACCTAAGACCCATTGAGAAAGTGCATAAATGCTTAGGCCACAATTTATTTCTATGTGGCTACCATTCAGTTGTTGCGTCAGCTTTTTAGTTGATTCGTACTCTAAAGTTACAGCTAGGGAGGGAAAGCCTTGTTCGCTATACGAAGCATGCGCATTTTTGAAATCTTCTTGCCCTTGGATTGCTTCTCTTATGAAATCCTTGCCAATTTCATCGTCGTAGGTTTCAAAATAGTCTAAAGGGTATTCTAGGGACAATGAGCTTTGTTCTTCTATAAACTCTTCCTGACTTTTTGATTGCCGTAAAAGCCTCAACAAGGTTCTCAAGGATTTAAGCCTTAACTCTTCAATATCAAAATCTCTTTTAGCGGCTTGAAATGCTTGGATCAAGATAATCTCTGGAAAAGTCCAGCGAACTGGTATTCGAGATAGCGCGAGAGTGTCAACATGCGACTTTCTATTTCTGTAACTTCTTTCGTCTTTCCTAACACCGTTAAGTAGTTCTATCAGTGTGATTACTGATGTATAACACTTGTCTCGATATGTTGGTGAATCGAGCTTACGACCAAGCTTACGAACCGTGCTCGTATCAAGATAGTGCATTTCTATAGGTTGCTTCACCTTATGTGTGCTTGCGCGAAAGCAGGTACATAAACTTTTTGTACTGCTTCAATAGCCCACAGAATCGCCTCGGGCGTCGCGGGTGAGGCCAGCTCAAGGCGTTCCGGCGCTTCGGTAGCAAACGCGGCAACCGCGTCACGAAGCGCCTCGCGGACGCTTAACGCGAGCATAAAGGGCGGCTCTCCAACTGCTTTGCTGCCGTAGATTACGCCGTCTTGGGCGGCGCGGGGCAGCAGGGTCACGTTAAACGTTTCAGGTACGTCGGCAATCGTCGGAATCTTATAAACGCTCGGCGCATTGGTCACAAAGCGTCCGGCTTCGTCCCACAGGGTTTCTTCCATCGTCAGCCAGCCCAAACCCTGCACGAAGCCGCCTTCAATCTGGCCTTGGTCAACGAGTGGATTTAGAGAGGTTCCGGCGTCCTCAACGATATCTACGCGGCGGAGGCGAAACTGCCCGGTAAAGCCGTCCACCTCGACCTCGCTGACCGCTGCGCCGTAGGCGAAATAGTGAAAGGGCCGCCCCGTGCCGGTGTGCGGGTCGAAGTGCAGGTCCGGGGTGCGGTAAAAACCGGTCGCAAACAGCGGAACCTGCGCCAAGTACGCCTGCCGCACCACGTCGAGAAAGAGCAAACGTTTATCCGGTTGCACCGAAGAGAAGACCTCGCCGTCCTCAAAGGTGAGACCGGCAGGTAAAAGCTCGAGCAACTTCGCCGCAACCCCGGCAAGGCGTGACCGAAGCGTCTCACACGCCGCTCGCACTGCCTGCCCGTTGAGGTCACTGCCACTGCTCGCCGCCGTCGGCGACGTGTTGGGAATCTTGTCGGTGGCGGTCGGCATCGCACGAAACTGCGTGACGGGTACGCCGAGCGTTGTCGCAGCGACCTGCAGCATTTTGGTATAGAGCCCCTGCCCCATCTCGGTGCCGCCGTGGTTGAGCTGGACGCTACCGTCTTGGTAAATCAAGACGAGCGCCCCGGCCTGGTTCATCGGGGTGTTAGTAAACGAAATCCCGAATTTAACCGGCGTGACGGCGAGGCCGCGCTTGGTATGAGGGTGCGAGGCGTTAAAGCTGACTATCTCTTTTTTACGTGCCACGAAGTCGGAACTCTCAAGAACCTCGTGCCAGACCCGCCCCAACCTATTGTCGGTAATTTCCTGACCGTAGTGCGTCGTCGCCGTCTCACCCGTACCCCGGTAAAAATTGCGTTCGCGCACCTCTTCTGCCGGGAGTCCCAAATGCTGAGCGATTCGCGCCACGATTTCCTCGGCGAAGAACATCCCTTGAGGCCCGCCGAAGCCGCGAAAGGCCGTTTGTGAGACCTTGTTGGTTTTACACACCTGTCCGGTCACGTGCAAGTTGGGGACGAAATAGGCGTTGTCAGCGTGAAAGAGGGCGCGGCCCATGACCGGGAGCGAGAGGTCGGAAGAAAAACCGCCGTCGCTGTAGAGCTCAAGCTTTACGCCCTCCAATAATCCCTCGTCTGAGAAGCCAACCTCATACCGTCCCCAAAACGGGTGCCGTTTACCCGACAAGACCATGTCGTGTTCGCGCCGGAGCCTGACCCGCACGGGCCGCCCGGTTACGTGTGCGCCGAGTGCTGCGAGCGCCGCGTAAGGGGCGGCCTGCGACTCTTTGCCGCCGAAGCCGCCCCCCATCCGCAAACAGGTCACCGTAACCTGACTTGCAGGCACACCCAGCACGTTCGCCACGACACCCTGCGTCTCACTCGGGTGCTGCGTCGAACTGGTGATATGGACGCTGCCGTCCGGGTCGGGAACCGCCCAGCTGACGTGGGTCTCTAAGTAAAAGTGGTCTTGACCGCCGACTGACAGGTCACCGGTGAGCCGATTCGCAGCACGCTTTAGAGAGGTGTCTACGTCACCTCTCGAGAGCACCTGTACAGGTTCGTGAAAACTCTCCTGAGAAATCGCGTCCTGAATACTTAGTATAGGCGTGAGCGGTTCGTAAGTCGCGCGGACTAGCAGAGCCCCGGCCCTGGCCGCCGCATCGGTTTCGGCGAGCACCCAGGCGACGGCTTGGCTGTGAAACATGACTTCATGCTCGGGCAACAGCGGTTCGTCGCCTTTGTGAGCACTTACGTCGTTGGCACCGGATACGTCAGCGTAGGTAAGTACATATACGACGCCGGGGACCTCTAAAGCGGGAGCCGTTTCCAAAGCTGTGATGCGGGCATGAGCGTGCAGTGCGAGCACCGGCCACGCGCTGAGCATCCCGGCAAACCGCGCTTGGTCGTCCGTGTAGCGGGCCGTCCCCTGGACGTGCGCGGCGGCGCTCTCATGCGGCAGGGCTTTACCGACGCTCACGCGGCGACCTCAGCAGGTTCAGTGTGTTCATAAAAAAACTTTTCAAACAAGTTACCGACCAAAGCGCGGCGGTACTCGGCGCTGCCGCGCAGGTCGCTCAGAGGCGTAAACAGTGATCGGAGACGAACCGCCGCTTCGGACGCCGTGTGTTCGTTCCAGGGTTTGCCCCGTAAAAACGTTTCGACCTCATACGCGCGTAGGGGCGTTGCCGCGACGCCGCCGTAAGCCAAACGTGCCGAGACAACGACGCCAGCCGAGAGTTTTAGGCTAAACGCCGCTGCAACCGTCGAGATATCGTCCGCACCGCGTTTGCCGACCTTGTAGACAGCTTCCAACTGCCCCGTTTTCTTGGGTACCGTAACCGAGCGGATCAGTTCGCCGGGACGCTGTACCGTCGTCCGGTAGCCCGTAAAAAACTCGCTCAAGGGAAGCGTACGCTCGCCCTCAGCCGACACAAGCGTCACCGAGGCGTTACACGCGAGCAGGACCGGCGCGAGGTCGCCGACCGGCGAGGCGGTCGCTAAGTTGCCGCCCAGCGTAGCGCGGTTACGAATCTGCCGCGCGGCAAAGCTTTGCAGCATCGTTTCCAGAAGCGGAACACGGTCCCCGAGTTGTCGTTCGAGTTCAGAAAGCGTCAGGGCACTCCCCAAGATAAGCTCAGCGTCTGTCTCTGCAAGCTGCCGGAGTTCAGGGACGTGCTCGAGCGCAAGCAGCACCGGATAGCACCGTCCGAGTTTGTTGAGTTCAACCCCGACGTCCGTTCCCCCAGCGATGAGTTTTGCTTCGGGATAAGTAGCAAGTAGAGAAAACACCTCTTCAAGTGATGTAGGGCAAAAATAGTATTCGTCGCTAAACTATAGGATTCAGGTTGGTAAGGTGCGTCGCCGGACGTATGGAACGAATCATCCACCGAAACGCCTGCCAAACTCCGCGCCGCTTCACGGATGGGCCGGTAACCGGTGCAGCGGCAGAGGTTACCCTCGAGCACCGTATCGCCGGTCTCCCCCGAATACCCCGCCGCAAACAAGCTCATCACAAACCCTGGCGTGCAAAACCCGCACTGCGACCCGCCCGCTTCGGCTAGCGCCTTTTGGACCGGGTGCAGCATGCCGTTTTTGGCCAAGCCCGCCGCCGTGACGACCTCTTGACCGGCGACGGCGGCCAGCGGCACGAGGCAGCTGTTAATAGCCTTGAAGGTACCTTCACCCCGAACCGCGACGGTACACGCGCCGCAGTCACCTTCGGCGCAGCCTTCTTTCACCGCGACGTGGCCCGACACACGCAGATAATCCAAGAGCATCTTGGAGGGAGACACCGCCGCAACCTGTTCTTGACCGTCCACCCATAGCTTTAGCACTGGTTTTGTCACGGCTGTCGTCACGGCGTCCTCCTAGCTTTCATTGTGCCCCTTTACGGCCGAGTTACGCAAGGACAAGCTGCCTATCACGTTAAATGTAAGCGTCAAGTTATACAGAAGCCATCTCAAATTTGGGCTGAGGCCCAAAAGGGGTTAACCGAGCTAGGCGAGGTAGACTAGGACGCTCTAAGTCTGGGAAATCTTTGAGATAGCTGCACAGTCAGACAATGGAACTAAGTAGAAGATGCGTTTAGCCAAACCTGTTAGCCGAAACGCTTCTGGTCAAAGAGACTAACGAGCAGGGCGTTCACCTTTGGCTCGACACGAGGTTGGATAAGTCGTGCGCAGCTTCGGCAACGCTCCTATACCGCACCCTTTTATCAGCAGATAAACATTTTTCTAAAATACGCTCGAGTTCATTCCAAGGTTCAGCGCCTGCGCCCACAAACCCTGCATCCACAAACGTGGTGCGGTGACCTTGAGCAATGCGTTCACGCTTTTCCTCGAGGTCAAGCTTTATACCTTCTTTGCCGTAGTCTACGCTCAGCTGCCCGGTATAGAGAAAAAACACCACCGCAGCGAGCGAATACAGCTCGGCTCGCTCGTCATAGCGCACAGGTGAACAGTGTCCAGCTGAGCTACCCGCCAACTGCTGCGCACAGACTTCAGGCGCACTAAAATGCACCAGGGCTCCTCGGTAGTCGAAATCTTCGTCGGTACGGTGCGTCAGCGCAAAATCGAGAAGCTGAACGGTGTTGTCTGCCACCCTGAAATGATCGGGTTGCAGGTCGCCATGAAGATAGCCTGCAGCGTGCAACTCGGCGACTTTGGCGAACATCGCGGCAAAGAGCTCGAGGCGTTTCGGCTTCGTGTCAGGCTCCGGGCGGTCGCGCAACCCGTTGACGTAGCGGTAGACACTCTGTCCGGCTACCCAAGTGAGCAGCAGCCAGGAAAAACCTTGATCGTCGCCGCTGTCAACGTAAATCGGGGTAAAGTCGCGGAGTTTTTGCAAAACTGCGGCTTCTGGGGCCGTTGACGCGTCGGTTTTAGTTGCCACCTTGAGGCCGAACCGCCGCTCACCCACTGCCAGCTTGAGCATTTTAGCCCCGCGACGGTTGCTCACTTCCGCTTCCAGCTCGAGCGATAGGCCACTACGTTCTGAAACATGAGCAATCAGTCTTTGGTCATTGTTCACCAGTTCAAACCTCGCAGCCGATTACCGTAAGTTACGGCAGGTTAACGATGACGAAAGCTCGCAAAAGCTACTACACGAACGAAAATCCGTTCAAGTCAAACTGCCTTTTACTCAGCCAGTGCCGCCAGCGTCCGCGCCAGCACCTGCACCCCCTGCGCAATCTCTTGCGGACTGCTGTACTCGTCGGGGCGGTGGCTGAGCCCATCTTTAGAGGGGATAAAAATCATTCCGACCGGGCACACACGGGCCATGAACAAGGTGTCGTGATAGGCGCGGCTAACGAGCGTTTGTGACCCGAGACCTTCAGCCTCGGCAGCAGCACAAACGGCTTCGATAATGTCAGGTGCGCAGGTTGCGGGCGGGTCGGCGTTGAGCAGCTGGACTTCGGCCTCGACGCCTCGTTGTTGAGAGGTTGTTTTGATGTTTTGCTGAATCCTCGAGACCATCCCGTCACGCCGTTCCAAATCTGTATCGCGCACGTCTACCGTTAAAAAGACCCGGCTGGGAATGCTGTTCACCGCGCTCGGGAACACGTCAAACACGCCGACTGTCGCAACCGAGTCGGGTGAGCCCGTCCCTCTAGCCGCCGCCTCGACCGCGACCGCGATCTCCGCCCCGGTGAGGAGCGCGTCGCGGCGCTCCGGCATCAGCACCCCGCCCGCGTGTCCGCCTGCGCCGGTCAGCGTGACGTGCAGCGTCGCAGGCGCGGCAACGCTACTGACCACACCGATAGGGACACCCGCAGCCTCGAGCCTCGGTCCCTGTTCGATATGCAGCTCGACAAATGCGTGATAGTGTCCGGCGCTGAACTTGAGTGCTTCAGGTTTCCCCGTAAAACCCGCCTGCTGAGCCGCCCCTAAAACACTCAGCCCGTCTTCACCTTTAAGTTCGGCGAGCGCGTCCGGGCTCAAAACACCCGCCAGCGCCCGACTGCCGAAACAGCCCACGCCAAAGCGGGTCGGTTCTTCGGCGGTAAAAAGGATAAGTTCCAGACTCCGGCGCGGCCTAAAGCCTGAAGTTTTAAGCGTACGGATAGCTTCTAAACCCCCTAATACCCCAACCGTGCCGTCAAAACGCCCGGAAAACGGGATAGCGTCAATGTGAGAACCCGTCGCAACGGCAGGTAACAAAGGCTCGAGCCCTTCCCAGCGGGCGAAAAGGTTCCCGAGGGCGTCTTCACGTATAGACAGCCCGACCTCAGCAATCAGGGTTTTAAGGTACGCCCTTGCGTCCAAATCGGTTTTTGTATAGACGACGCGGGTCACCGCCGGGGCAGGAGCGTCGGAGAAGGTGGCTAGGGTCCCTAGCTGCGCGGTCAGCCTTACGGTATCTACCTCAAGCACTAGATTTTCCTAAAGCTTTGCGTGCTTTTTCTTCTAGTCCCGCTAATATCTCATCCACAATTCTTTGGACGAATATGTCAAGTCTCATTTGAGTTGTGGCACTAAGGTTTGGCAAAAGTTCTGAGACTCTAACCTCAAACATCCCTTGGTTCTCCACATTGGTCATTCCTAAAAAGTAATCAGCGGTTTGAATAACTATATCATCGTCTATCCCGCTATCAGCAGGAACTGATACTCCGTAAGTCTGCTGCGTTGAAACATTTTGTGGCAGCGTTTTTGTACTGATATGTATCTGTGTATAATCGTCCCCTTTACTGATGTTTCTATAGCTAGAGTGAGCAAGCTTAAAACTTCCACGCGATTTGGAAACCGTTGAGTTTAGCAGGTCTTCACTCCCTGCAAGATTCTGTTTGAAGCTTTTGCTCAGTTTCGAGACTAGTTCATTGAGTAATAAAGTTGCTGCCTTGTCTATTTCGACATGTGTATATCCGCTTTGCGTCCGGTTTAGATTTTGCAAACGCTGTAAGCTCTGCTCACTTGGTGCGGACAGCGCAGCTCTTATGCTTTCCTCGACAAGTTGAATAGGGTCCAAAGTTCTCTCTAAAACGAAGTTGATGAAACCTTGTGGTTTGCCCTGATCAGCTTCACTTAAAGCATCCAAATATTCGTCACGCTTTTCTGCAAGGATAAGCAGGGGTACAGATTGAGCTTTATAGGTAAAAACTGATGCTAACGCTCGAGCTACCCTGCCGTTCCCATCTGCAAAGGGGTGAATAAGTACGAAGCTGTAATGTGCGTAGGCCGCCTGCAACGCGGGATGGGCGTCTGCGAATGCTTCTGACCTCAACTCTTGGCACAAACGGTGCATCTCACTAGAGGTGACATCAACCGGAGCATAAGCGTGAATGTTTCCATTTCTATCTCTTACATGATTTGGAGAAGCTTTATAAGTACCCTTTCGTAACTTGATAGGTTGTGGCCCTATTTCAGTAACCGCTATGTAGTTCTCTTGATTACGGCAGATAATCTCATGAAGGCTACGAATTGAAGCTTCGCTAATCGGCGTTTCGCCCGTGGCTAGATTAAGGATGTATTCATAAGCCTCGAGTTGCGCTTCGATATATCCCCTAACCTGTTCGCCTTTTTCGTCAAGCTTGACCTGCCAGAAAGCTGCTTCTGTCGCTACCGTAAAGGTAAAACCACGGTCTACTTCATAAAGTCCCTCGAGCGCCCCTGTATCAACAGCCGCCGCACGCCTAACGATGTTTTGAGCTTTTTCCAGAACCTCACGCGAAGCTGTTTTTCGGCGTTGCTCGAGCTCTGTTGTATACCGCTGCCAGCGCACCGAATCAATTTTGAATGCGAGCCATTCTTCAAACGCCGGAAATGGTTTGTAGGTAGAGTCAATAGCCCTTGGATCCATAGGTACTTCTAACTCAGATGATAAATACATAAAATTATTGTAGTTGGAAATCAGCCGTTTTGATGCAACGCAAACGGGTCCCGAAACGAATCTTTGTAGAGCAAGTATTTCGCCTCACCCTCGCCCAGCGCCCCAAACCACTGCGGACAGTACGGAGCCATGTAGATGACGTCGCCCTGCGTGACCGGATACCAGTTTTCAGAGAGTTTATAGATACCGCCGCCAGAGAGCAGCAGCAGCCCGTGCTCCATCACGTGCGTTTCGGCAAACGGCAGGCTTCTTCCGGGCTGAAACGTCATGGTGCTGAGCATCAGGTCAAAGCTCGGGTGTTCGGGTAAGAGTTTGCGCACCCTTACACCGTCGTCACCCAGAAAGGCTTCCGCAGGGGCATCTCGTTCGTTACCGAATACGGGTTCAGGCAGCGGGACGTTGGGGAGCGGCAGATAGCAGCGTTCAAAGACGCAGAGCGTCGCGGGCGCGTCGGCGTAGAGCGTCACAGGTGCGCCTGCGGGCAAGTAAGCGTAATCGTATTCGCTCAGGGTACGGGACTCGAGTCTCACCTCCCCGGACACGACAAACATAAACCGCTCGTGTTCGGTCGGCGCAGCTTCACCCCCCGCTTCCATATGTGCCAGATACTGCGTAAACCGTGCGCCGAGCTGCGCGGAGATGAGCATCACGACCGCCGTCTTCGTCCACCCCGGCAGCTGCGTACGGACATGTCCGTCAGGCGCAACGAGCGCGTGCGAAGGCGTGAGCCGGGTACGGGTTTGGCCGAGGGCGGTTAAAGCTGAGGGTAGGGTCATCAGGTCCTTTCGGGAGTGACGAGTTTGCCGGACGGTGCGGCGACTACCTTGCCATCAGCAAAGACAGCTTGACCACGCAAATAGGTCGCCCGGACACGGCCCTTAAGCGTTTCGCCAAAATAGGCCCCGTCTCTGTAACGCGTCAGCAAGGTGGTGTCGTCCAAGGTCATGGTGCCGCGCAGGTCAACTAAAGAGAAGTCGGCGTCGTAACCGGGCTCGAGCTTTCCCTTGGTCTTGAGGCCGAATCGCTCAGCCGGACCTTTGGCCGTCAGCCTGGCGATACGCTCCGGTGACACGCCCAAACTCAGCAGCACGCCCAACGTCGCCTGAACGCCTGAAATCCCGCCCCAAACCTCGAAAAAGTCAGGGTCGGTTTTAAGGTCGGGCGGCGCGGGCGAATGGTCTGAGGCGATCAGGTCAAGGTCCCCTAAAACGTTTAGCAGCGCCAAACGTTCGGTGTCGGCGCGAAGGGGCGGCGCACATTTGAGGGGTGCACCTTTGGCGAGCAGATCGGCTTCAGAAAAGTACAGGTAGTGCGGGCACGTCTCACAGGTAGCGCGGACGCCCCTGGCCGCGGCCTCACGGACGAGCTCCACACCCCGCGCTGTGCTGACGTGGACGATGTGCAGGTCAGCGCCGGTCTCTTCAGCAAACAGCAGGGCGCGCACGATAGCCTCGAGTTCAGCGACCACGGGTCTCGAGGCCAGATAGTCCTGGGCGCTCCGCCCCCCGGCCGCGCGAAGCTTGGCACTCAAACCTTTGGTTAAGCTTTCGCTCTCCGCGTGAACCGCGACGGGGAGTCCCAACGCGGCGGCCTGCTGCATTCCCGTAAGTAACGTCACGTCGTCCACTGCGCGAAACTCCGGGATACCGCTGTCCGCCATAAACGCTTTGAAACCCACCACGCCGCACGCGGCGAGGGCTTCCAACTCATCCAAATTGTCCGGCGTCAGGCCGCCCCAGAGAGCAAAATCAGTGAGCGACGACCGCTCCGCCGCCGCGCGTTTGGTGGCGAATTCGGCGGGTGTCAAGAGCGGCGGGTGAGCGTTTAAGGGCATCTCAAAAAAGAGCGTGCCGCCGCCCGCGGCAAGTGCCGCGCTGCCTGAGGCGAACCCTTCCCACTGCGTCCGGCCGGGTTCGTTAAAGTGAACGTGCGCGTCAACAAGACCCGGAAAGACGTGCAACCCGTCGGCGTTGACTTCGCTCCGCCCGCTGCCGACCGTCCCTAACCCGACGATGACGCCCCCTTCGACGGCGAGGTCGGTCTGCGTCACACCAGCCGCTGAGACCAACGACCCGCCACGAATGACCAGTTCAGCCATCAGCTGCCCCGGTAGGTGCTGTACCCGTAAGGGGATAAAAGGAGCGGCACGTGAATACGCGCTCCGGCGTCCGCGACGCCGAAACGCACGATGATCTCATCCAAAAAGGCAGGGTCAGGTAAGTTCTGGTAAGTACGGAGATACGCTCCGGCAAAGAAGACGAGTTCGTATACGCCGACCCGGAAGGCGTCCCCAGTGAGCAGCGGGGCGTCGGTACGGCCGTCCCGGTTCGTCGTCAGCGTTTTTAGATGGGTGCGCCCCTCCCCGTCAAGTTGCCACAGCTCGAGCCTCAGCCCGGCAGCAGGCACCCCTCGAGCGGTATCTAAGACGTGGGTGCTTAACTGACTCATTGGGGTTAGCCCACGTCCTAAAGGGTTTCCGGGTCTGTCAAGGCGTCAGCGGTGAGCGTCAAACCGATCCGCCCATACGGGGGGCGCGGGTCGGTACGGACCTGAACAGTAGGGTGAACAGTGGGGTCGTCCGAGGCAAAAGCCGGGTCCCAGAGACGGTTTTGCGCTTCGAAACGAACTTCGGCAAGTTGCGGAAACCGGGCCAGCAGGTTCTTGCCCATTTCATAGACAAGGTGCTGAATCGAACGGCTGTTAAAGTCGTGAAAGGTCACGGCGGCGAGGTCGCGGACTTGTTCGGCGGGAACGTAGTGCGCGGTGTCGTCCGAGACCATGTGCGCGGAGTCGGCGTAGCGCCAGAACACGTCCAAGTAGACGAAAAGGGGCCGGTCCTCGGTCTCGGGCAGGGTCGTGTGGTCGTCGCGGGCAAACCGGGCGAACGAGCTCCCGGTCGTTTTAACGAGTTGGAGCTCGAGCCGCCCGCACTCGTGGTCGGTCAAGGCGACGCCGCTCGGGGTGCGCTCTAACATCAGTTCAGCCGCGCCGTAATCGTTGCGTGAACGCGAAAAAAGCACTGTACTCGGCGTAAAGCCGTCCCCGTCCGGGACCAAGGCCGCCGTAAACGGCAGTTCGCGCCCGGTCACGTGGAGCGCCCCCATAGCCGGATACGCCCCTAAAAAGGCCCGCCCGAGAAAATCTAGAAAAGACTCGAGGGTACTCCCGCTAAACTCTAAAGCCCGCTTTAAGACAAAGTTTTTCATGGTATCGGTCGCCACGACGTTGTGGTTATCGCCCTCGGTATAGGCCGCCGTAAAGGGGCCACCTAACACCTGCACGTCAACCTCCACGCTAAAAAGCTCGTTGCCGCGCCCCGTAAAGGCTGATTCGGGGATACGGGCGACAACCAGGGGCGCAGCCTTAAAGCGGTAGGTTCCGATACCAGCCTTGCCGTAGTCAATGGACGCGAGCTGCACTTTTCTCGTCATACTGCCCCCAAAAGCGCCGCCAAGCGGAAACGCGCGATTTCGTAGATTTGTTCCAGTGCCTCGCCCTGTTCGGCTTCGGGTGAGTTGGGCAATCTGACCGCAAACGCGGCCAAGATGCTCGTTTTGTTGTGACCTTTGACCGCCAAGATAAAAGGAAAGCCGAAACGCGCCCGGTACGCGTCGTTGAGTTCGTGAAACCGCCGGTACTCAGCTTCGGTCAACCGGTCCAGCCCCGCCCCGGCTTGCTCAAAGCTCGAGGCTTCGGTCAACGCCCCGGCCAGCGCCGCTTTGCCCGCTAGGTTAGGGTGGGCACGAATCAGCTCGAGCTGAGCTTTAGTAGTTGCGTTAGAGACAGTTTTACACATGGCGCGGTGAAGTTCGTCTAGTGAACCGAACGGACGAGCGTCATAGGCTCCGGCAGCGACCCACGGCGAGTGCTCGAAGATGTCGGCCAGCACAGCGGTGAATTCCGCTTTGGAAAGTTCGCTGAGCTTGGGGGCTGAGAGGGGTAACATCGGTCTCCTCGGGGGTGTCCGGGCAAAGCGTAACAGCATGCACAGAAACCATAAACTGAGTATAAGTTTTGTACAAAAAAGCGTCAATGCGGCGGGCTATTCTGAAACAAGGCGAGAAATAATAGTGGCCAAACGGTACGAAGAATATAGAATTAAGAAGATGAAATTTAGAGCACCGGTATTTCTCTACCAGCGGGTTGGGCTAGCTTACGTCAGTCGGGCCACGCCCTTGTGCCGCCCGCCAGATGGTAGACGTGCGTAAATCCGGCGGCCTCGAGGTAGAGCCCCGCGAGTTCCGAAACCTGACCGCGTTCGCAGACGAGGTAAAGAGGCGTGTCTAACGCCAACTCGGGCAGCTCGCCCCGTTGCAAGGCGGTTAGCTCTAAAGGGCGGGGCTCGAGGCCGAATACCCGTTTGGGGACGGGCCGCACATCGAGGAGCACGCCCCCCACCGCTATTCCGGCGGCGAGTTCAGGTCCTGACACCGCTTCCATCCGCTAGGAGGGCACCGACGGCCCCGCGACCGCCGACAACTCACGCGCTGCCACCGCCGCCGCCCCGATCACCCCGGCGTCGGTTCCGAGTTCAGCCAGTAGTAGCCGCACCGACGGGAACCCCACCGTAAAGCTGTCCGCCGCCGCCTTGATTTTGTCCAGGTAAAAGCTACCGGTTTGCATCATGCCGCCGCCGAGCACAAATGCGTCGGGATCAAAAATCTTAAGGAGGTTGCTGAGCGCCAATCCGGTATACAGCGCGGCCTGGTCAACGACCCTGAGCGCCAGCCGCTCCCCCGCGCGTGCCCGCTCGAACACCTCAAAGGTCGTCATCAAGGTGCCGTAAGCGTGAGAGCCGTCCCTGGCAATCGCGCGGCCCGCAGCGACGGCTTCCAAGCAGCCGTACTGCCCGCAGCCGCAGAGCGGCCCGCCCGGTTCGACCGTGATATGACCGACCTCGCCAGCGACCCCGTACGCGCCCCGCACCACCTTGTCGCCGACGAAGAGCCCGCCGCCGATGCCGGTCGAAACCGTGACGTAGATGCTGCTTTGCAGCGCCTTGGCCGCGCCGTAAAGGTGCTCGGCGTAACCAGCAGCGTTGGCGTCGTTTTCCAGGGCGACGTTGCGGCTCAGGCGCTCACCCAAATCGCCTGCGATGGGCACGTCCTCGAGCCCCGGAATGTTGGGCGCAAAGACAACTTTGCCCGCCCGCAGATCGAGCGGCCCCGGCGAGCCGAGCCCGACCCGGCTGATGTCCGGGTAGTCGTGGAGCAGAGGTTGCGCCGCCTCAGCGAGCGCACTTAAGACTGCGGGGTAGCCTGTACGCGGCGTCGGCAGCTGCTGCCGCGCGAGAATCTCTCCATTTTCGACCACGGCGGCTAAAACCTTCGTGCCGCCCAGGTCAATCCCTAGCGTTTTCATGCTGCTTACGCTATCACGGTAAGCCGAACCGGGCAGCGAAGAACGCTAAAGGTACATACAGTCAATGGTGAAGCTAACGCGGCCAAAACGCGGCTGCAGGAAAAGCGCAGAGACTAAGACGTGCGCTGCCCGACGCCGCTTTAGGAAGGTCTAAGGAGATCGCCTCGAGCCCTTCGTCCGGGTGTCCCTCCAAATATCCCCCGAGGTCTAAAAAAAACTCACCGGTGTTGGGAACGCGGGTGGTGCGGGCAATCCTGATCGGTTCGGTATGGTCCGGGTAACGCAACCTAAACTCAAAACGCGTCAGGGTGCGGTCGTCGAACACGAGGTGCGCGTAGAGCCCATCCGCAGAGGCGTCCGGCACGTCCAGCAGCTTCGTCCAGCCTTTAGGCAAAGCCTCAAACTTACGCCGCGCCAAAGGGTTTGAGCACGCACCGTAAATGCTCGGCAGCACCTGCCGCAGCTCAGCGGCGAGGCTGGGCCGGTGTTGCCAGCTCATATAGAGCGTTTCCCACAGCAGGACCACCGGGGGATGTTGGCGGAAGTCATTTGAGCGCACATACGCGTCGAGCGAACCGTAAACGCCGCTGCCGGAGAAGGAGACGTTAAGGACCTCGAGCCCGAGCGACGCTTGCAAAAACCCACCGAAGTCAAGCTCCGGTTGGCCCTCCCCCCGGTGACTGTTGCTGGTTCCGGCCAGGACGACGCGCGGCGTTTGGTCGGCAAAAAGCGCCTCACTAACAGGTTCTTGTGTCTTTTTAGGCCGCGTTTCAAACTGCGCGACGCGTTCACGTGGCCACGAACCGGGGCAGCGTGCTTGCGCCTGCCGCTGGAGCGTTCCCAGTTGCTTTCGGGGTGGACGTAACCGGGTCACGAAGCTTGTTTTGGGCAGCGGCCCCAGCTGCGTGCTTAGCTGCGTTTTGAGCTGGGCGGCGACCGCTTGGGCGACCGCTCGAGCCGCCCTCGGGGTCCAGTGATGGTCGCGCTTAAAAAAGAAACCTTCACCTTCTGAACGCGCTACCTCGAGCAGGTCGGGCGCGATAAAGCCTGCTGCTCGCAGCTGGGTTAAAAAGCTCTCGTAGCCGCGTACGGCGGCCTCGGGGTCGTAGCTGGCCAGCGCCGGATTTAGGTTCATATGGCGGTAGGCGACTGTGCCCCGCGTCGGCACGATGAGCGCAACCGGCGTCACGCCTTTGGTTTTAAGCGCCGTGGCGATACGCTCCAGATAGCCCGGAACCGCCGCCGGTAACGCCAAACCGGTGATCAGGTCGGGCCGACCGAAAAGCCAGCCTTGACTTCCCGCCCAGATGGGCCGCACAGCAGCCTTTTCCGACGCAGCGCAGAGCCGCACGACATTTTGCTTCGGGGCATCTTTCTGTACGGCATTTCTCTGGGCCGTATCATTCTGTGTAGTAGCTGTCTGTGTAGTAGCTGTCTGTACAGTATTTCTTTGGGCAGCATTTTGCAGCTTTGCGTCGGCCAGTGGAGCCGTCACGAGCACACTTAAAATAACGGTAACGAGTACGGCGGTCCACTGGGACAGCCTTACGCCCACAGTGACCTCCCTACGTCCACAGCTTCAAAACGAATAGGGACGAACATATGTACTTGAATATACCCAGGATTTAGGCAACGACGCCACTGCAGCTCGAGACAGACAGCTAGAGAAACTGGCCATAGCCGACCCTAACGTTTACCAACCTTTACTTTTGTGTCCATAACCTATGAAGCTCTATTGACATTGTTCTGTTGACTTTTTGGAATCAGCTCGAGCGTGTTCCAACGCCGCTCGACATCCCCTCTCTCGTCTTGACAAACTAACGTAATTAGTTATAGACTAACGATGTGAGCAAGGAGATGTATATGAAGATGAATTCGGTAACCACGTATTTGCGTTTAGAAGGCGGAGGGGTGTTCGCGCTCAGCATCGGCGCAGATCATCTCTTAGGGTACGGCCTCAAACGGCCCACAGCGTTCCGTGATACCCATCTCAGCCAACAGCAGCCCGATAAGGTCGTGCCGGCATGACCACTACGCCGCACGCTTCTAAAACCGACTTTTTGTCCGAGGTTCCAATTATGACGTCCACCGAGCTTCCTCAACCGGCAATCACCCAGTTTTTTCAGCGGCCGGACGGTGTACTCGCCTACGACGACCAGGGCAGCGGTCCATTGATTGTGGCTGTGCCGGGTGTCGGTGATCTCCGGCGAAGCTACCGCTGGCTCACTCCTCGGCTGGTGGCCGCCGGTTATCGGGTGGTGACCCTCGACCCGCGCGGCCAGGGCGAATCGAGCGCCCGCTGGCCCGACTATTCTCCGGGGGCCATCGGTGACGACATCAGCGCCTTTATCAAATATCTGGACAGCGGCCCCGCCGTGGTGATCGGCAATTCCTACAGTGGCGGTGCAGCCGTCCAGACGGCCAGCAAGACGCCGTCCCTGGTGGCGCACCTGATCTTGATTGGTGCGTTCGTTCGCGATCCGAAGACCACGGCCCTGCAAAACCTGATGCTGGGCGTGATGTTCAATGGCCCCTGGAAAGTCAACGCCTGGCTGATGTACTTCGGAACGCTCTTCAAAGGCGGGAAACCCAGCGACGACGTGGCTTACCGAGCGCGCCTGAGTGCGAACCTGCGCGAGCCGGGACGGTTCGCCGCCCTGAAAGCGATGCTGGGAGAAACCCGCGCGCCCATCGAGGCGCAACTCGGTGAGGTCCAAACGCCAACCCTGGTGATAATGGGCAGCGCCGATCCTGATTTCTCCGATCCGGCAGGTGAGGCCGTTTTCATCGCCGGAGCACTACACGGGGAAAAAGTGTTGCTGGATGGGGCCGGACACTATCCCCAAGCCGAACGCCCGAACGTGACGGCGGACGCGATTCTCAGCTTCCTCGCGGCGCACTCCGATGGCGGCTAGACCTGGGTTGGACACGGCCCAGATTATCGGCGCGGCGGCGGAGCTGGCCGACACGGTGGGCCTTTATAACTTCACGCTCAAGGAGCTGGCAGAAAAGCTCAAAGTCAAGACCCCGTCGCTGTACAACCATGTTTCCAGTCTGGACGCCGTTCACCGAGGCCTCACCCTACGTGCGTTGCAAGACCTTGCGAACAGTATGCGCGCCAGCGCCGTGGGGTTGGGAGGGGTAGACGCCTTGCAGGGTATCGCCTACGCCGAACGAGACTACGCCCACCATCATCCAGGCTTGTTTGCGGCCATCCAACGTACTACCGAGGATCAGGATGAGGAATTACGTTTGGCCGCACACGTCCTGCTCGACATCGTGCTGGCGGTGCTACGCGGTTACCAGCTCGAGGCTGAGGCCGGCGTCCATGCCGCCCGTGCGTTGCGGGCGGCCCTGACGGGCTTCGTACTGCTGGAATCCAAGCATGGGTTTGGCTTGCCAACGGAGGTGGATCAAAGTTTCGAGTGGTTGATCGTGATGCTCGATGCCGGGCTGAGGGCGTCCAGAACGCCTGACCTTGCTCTAACTTCGGGTGAGCCGACCCGGTTCTGATGACAGCTCCGTCATCAGAACCGTAGTAACGAGTTGCACTTTGTCCACCTGTTAACCCTGCCAGAAAGACTTGAACCGCTTGTCAGCTCAGTGTAACGAACCGTATGTTGAAGGTTCTCAACAAAAGCCAAAGACGAAAGTAACTATCAGCAGAGCTCACCTGCGAACAGGACAAGGACAGCCAAAGCAAAGATAGCTGACAACGACAAACCGGTTTAGCTCAGCTTTCCCAGTCCACACGCACCGAACATGATTAGCAACACAGCGTAGTCGGTAGGCTTTACCATGTTTAACTACCGCCGCCGCATTCCGAGTACGCTTAACGCCTATGACTGACGCTGCCTCCTATTCAATCCCGAATTATTCGAAACCGCTCCCCAACCCCGGTATCCGCGTTAAAAATCTGCAGGGGTGCGCCGATGAGAGCTGGGAGGGGCAAAAGCAGCACGTCTGGGTAGACGTTGAAGCGCCGACGCCGGAACAGCTCGGGGCGCTCAAAGCGCAGTTTGTTTTTAACCCGCTGGCGTTAGAAGACGTGGTGGCAACAGACCACTGGAGCCGCTTTGAACGCTATCCCGAGCACCTCTTTTTAATCTTTCGCACGCTGGCCGAACCCGAGCAGCTGAGTGAGCAAACCTAGGAGCTGGACGTTTTTTGGTTTCCTGAACAGCACGCACTCATTACCTTTCGTGATGAGCCGGTCAGCTACTTAGAAAGCGTTTGGAACGACCTCACGACCTTTTCGCAGCGGACCCCGGTGGAGATTCTTTACGACCTGCTGCAGCGCGGCACCGAGACATTTTTTACATTTTTAGACGGGCTCGAGAGCCGCACCGAAGAGCTCGAGCAGCGCCTGTTTACGGGTTCACCCGAACGCCGGAGTGAACCGCGGGAGGTCCGCGCCAAACACCTGTATCAAGAAATCTTTGCTATTAGACGAGCCCTTAACACAACCCGCAAACGCGTGTTTAGCGCCCGTGAATACGTCACCCAGTTCTCTCGCTACACCGCCGAGGTCTCCCCGGAGGGCGGTATCTATCTGCGCGACGTCGCTGACCATCTTTCCCGGGTCTATAGCGGCCTAGACGCGGCTCGTGACATTTTAGGCGGACTTTTAGAGGTCTACCTCAACGTCGAAAATCAGCGTCTCAACGAGGTTATCCGCACCCTGACAACCGTTTCGACGATCTTTTTACCGCTGACGTTTTTGGCCGGTGTCTGGGGGATGAATTTTAGGTTTCAGCCGGAGTACGGCTGGCCCTACGGTTACCCGCTCGCATGGGCGCTGTTTATCCTGATCAGCGTGTTGCTGCTCTGGTACTTTAAGCGCAAAAGGTGGTGGTAAAATCCTTTTTACAAGCCTTTTATTCCAAGCTAGCATAGTTTCTGCTTCTGTCCTTTGTAAGCGCGTAAGAGACGCTGTACTGTTTGGTCAAGCCACCGCCGACCGGCTTACGACTCCTTTTACGCACCACGCTGCAGACGCTCCCAGCCGAGTTTAGCAGGTCAATAAAATCCGGCTGCCCCCGAGCTCAACCCTGGCCTTTTCGCGCCGCAAACGCTGCCAACCGCTCCCGTACGCGGCTCTCCCAGCCCTCGCCGTCGGCTGTGTAATACTCACCCCGCACTTCAGCCGGTAGATACGCCTGCCGAAAGCTCGAGTCCGGGTCGTCGAAGTAGTAGCGGTAACCCTCGCCGTAGCCGAGGCGTTTCATCAGGCCGGTGGGCGCGTTACGCAGGTGCAGCGGCACCGCGGCTGCGGAGAACGTTTCAGCGTCACGTCTCGCGGCTTTCCAGGCCGTATAAACCGCGTTGGATTTGGGCGCGACAGCAAGATACACCGCAGCTTCGGCGAGCGCGAGTTCACCTTCGGGAACCCCTAAAAACTGCGCGGCGTCACGGGCCGCGAGCGCCAGCCGCAAGGCGTTCGGGTCGGCGAGCCCAACATCTTCAGAAGCGATCCGCACGAGCCGACGGGCAACGTACATGAGGTCGGCCCCGCCGGTTAAGAGCCGCGCGAGCCAGTAGAGCGCCGCGTCGGGGTCGCAGCCGCGGATGGACTTATGCAGGGCGCTCGTCAGGTTATAGAAATGCTCACCGCCTTTGTCGAAGGCCAAGCCTTTGGCCTGCAGCGCAGCCTTGACTTGGGGCGCGTCCAGCACCCCGGCCTCGGCGTAAGGTGCGGCGGTCTCGAGCGCCCCCAACGCGCGTCGCCCGTCCCCGTCGGCCCAAGCCGCGAGCATAGCGAGAGCTTCAGGCGTCACGGCCAAGGCTCCGGCAAACCCGTCCGGGTGAATGAGCGCACGTTCCAGCATGAGTATCAGTTCAGCGTCACCCAGCGCGTTTAAGACGAACAGCTGCAACCTCGAGCGGAGCGCCCCGTTCACCTCAAACGACGGGTTCTCGGTCGTTGCGCCGATAAAGAGCAGCGTCCCGTCTTCGACAAAGGGCAACAGCAAATCTTGCTGCGCCTTGTTAAAGCGGTGAACTTCGTCTAAAAAGAGCAGCGTCGCTTGGCCCCTATCCCGCGCCGCGCCCGCCTCCGCCGCCACCACGCGCACCTCTTTAACCCCCGCGGTTACCGCTGAGAGCTTGATAAAACGTGCGCCGCTGGCCTCGGCTAAAAGCTGCGCCAGCGTCGTTTTGCCGACGCCGGGAGGTCCCCAGAGCAGGAGCGAACGCAAATTATGGTGCGTGACAGCAATAGTAAGAGGTTTGTCCGGGCCGAGCAGGTGCGTCTGACCGACAAATTCAGCTAGCGTGCGGGGCCGGACGCGTTCAGCTAGGGGAGCGGTAGAGATCACGGCTCGAGTCTATCACGCGGTGTCGGGCAACTTGATACGCCTACACTCAGGTTTTGTATAAAGTGTGACATAGTTGTAAGACGCTCGGGGCTATAGTTGGAGGGTGAGGTGGCAAGATGTATAAACTTTTTACCCCGTCCCAGGCAACCGAACTTATCGGCGTCGTGGACCCGATGCTCCGCGACCTGCAAGGGGCACTGAAAGACGTGCAGCGGTTGCAGCAAGAACGTGCTGCGCTGCGTCCGGACAGCCTGCGCGCGCAGCAGCTGGCCGCCGAACTCAAGTTCGTCATCGAAAGTGCGCAGCTGACGAAAGGCGAACTCGACCGTTTGGGGGTCTTCGTTAAGGACCTTGAAAAAGGCGTCGTGGACTTTCCCGGTAAGCTCGGCGCGGAGGTCGTTTACCTCTGCTGGGCGCAGGGTGAAGACGCTGTCACACATTATCACGCGCTCAGCCAAGAGGTAAAAGAGCGGCAACCCTTGCCGCCAACCGGCACACAAACCGGGACGCAAAGTTCGGCACTTTTGGGGGCGGCGCAGGCTTAACCACGTGCGTCACACTTAAAGGTTAACTTTGTAGCGTAATCTTGACCCGGAGGTGGTGCGAAGATGATTAAACGGCTTAAGCCGCAGCTCGTCGCCGGGACGCTGCTGGCAGTTTTTCTGATAGTAGTTTTTCCGGCACCGGTCGCGGCGCAGAACGCGCCCTTTTACGACCTGCCTGAAAACCACTGGGCGTACAACTCGGTTCGTGAACTTGCCAACCTAGGTATCTTGACCGGTTACCCGGACGGGCGTTTTGACGGTACCCGCGCGGCCACTCGTTACGAAGTGTCGGTGATCGCGGCGCGGCTTTTAGAATACGCGAGCGGCAACATCCCGACGAGTGGCGGCACCGCGGCGGCGCTCTCTAAACGTTTAGGAACCGTCGAAAATGCCCTGCGCAACGCGACGGCACTCGCCTACACGCAGCGCCTCGAGACGCGCATCTCCGCGCTCGAGACTGCCCTCAACATTCAGAGCCCACCACCCTCAGTGCCGGAGGCGGCAGCATCTTCGGCAGCCGAAGATGCTGCCCTTACCCCCAGCACGCCCAGCGGAAAGGGCAACACGTCGCCGACAAAAGACTCGCTGACCGGACTCAGACTCGTTGACATCCGTTTTAGCGTTCGCCCCGACTACCCCTTTTATGTCGGCATTTCGCCCGGGGTCATCTCGACTGCCGGTGACGTCTACCTAGGTGTCCAAGCCGGTTACGACGGCCTTATCGGGCCTCTGGGACCCGTGACGCGGCTGACCTTTAACGGCGGCAACCGCGAACTGCGGTTTAGCGCCGACGTGCTGGCAAAAGCCGAACTGCCGGTCAACGAACTCCGCGTCTACGGCGGTTTAGGTTTAGGCGGTACGATGCGGCCCGAGGGTAACTCGCTCTTGCTCGAGGCTCCCTTCGGCGGCGAGTACGCCCTTACCCCCCGCGTCGGGCTGTTCGTTCAGCTCATTACCTCCTACGGCTTCGCGCCTGTTAGCAACATTGACGCCGAACTCTCGAGCGGTATCAACTTGCGTTTTTGAGCTAAACCTGCAGCCTGATCTTTGGGTCTCCCCTTACCGGGAGGCTTTTTCTTTGCTTTGGCAGTTCACGCCTAAACCCAACGCCTCAAAAGCCTAAACAGTACATTGAGGTTCCGCCAGGGGGTACAAATACGGTTAGCAGTCCCTCTCAACGTTGCTACACTTTTTCGCAGATTTCATTACCGAAAATGCTTGCTAGACGATGTTCTTTTCGGTAAGAGTGTAGCAAACCAGATGATGCTTGCTGGGTTTTGGTCTCACACGGTTTTGTGATAGGTGCAGCGGCAGGCGTTTTGCTGTAAGAGGGAGAAACGGCTATTTTTAGACCTCTAAGAAGCGGGCAGTTCGAGTTTGTGAGAATGGTTAATCTCGAGGACTGGCAGCGGTGGGTGCGCCAGCGAGGGGAGTAGAGGACGGCGTAGCCCGCAACTGTCCGGCGACCACGCTGCTTAAAATAAGCAGCACGCCGACGCTCTGCCCTAAATTAAACCCCTGCCCGAGTACAAGGTAGCCGAGCAGCGCCGCCACAACAGGGCTGAGTAAGCCCAGAAAGATCACAGACACACCCAGCTTCTCAATCCCGCGAAACCACAGCGCGTAGGCTAACCCTGTACCGATAATGCCCAGGTAGAGAAACCCCAACAGGTTAGGGGGAGTAAGGCGCGGCGGTAAACCCTCGAGCACGAGTGAGAGCAGCCCTAAAAAGAGCCCCCCGACGACGAGTTGCCAGGCCGTAAAAAGCAGCACCGGTACGTCAGGCTGCGCCCAGCGTTTGGTCAAGACAAGCCCCACCGCGAAGCTGAGTGCCCCACCAGAGGCTGCTATCACGCCGAGCGGATCGAGCGCCGCGTGTGGGCCGAGAACTAAAAACCCTACGCCGATCACACCGCCGACGCCCGCGAAGAGCGTGACGGCGCTCGGTTGCTGAGCCAACCAGAACCACGCTAAAACGGCAACGAAGAGCGGCCCGACGGCCCCGAGGATCGCCGCAACACCGCCGGGTAAGCGGTACGCCCCGACAAATAAACACGCGAAAAAGAGCCCGATGTTAAAAAACCCGAGTACGCTCACGCGCCATAGCCATCTTCTCTGCGGCAGTCGGCGGTAGAGCAAAACAATAGCTAGTCCTATCGGCAACGCGCGGAGCATACCGGCGAGTAGTGGCCTGTCAGAAGGCAAGAGTTCTGTCGTAACCAAGTAGGTACTTCCCCAGGCGATGGGAGCTAGAGCCGTAAGCAAAAAATTTTTTAGGTACATCTTGACATCAAGATACTTTATATAAAGCTTAATGTCAAGAATCTCGATATAGAGGTAAACTGAGTGATGGCGAACGACGGTGTAAAGACGATTCTCGAACAGTGGCGGCGTGAACGCACGGACCTGGACGCCTCGAGCATGGCCATTCTCGGGCGGCTTGCTAGGCTTGCAAAACGCACCGAACAGCGGCTCGAGGCCAACTTCAGGCGCTATGACCTACAGGGAAGCACCTTTGACCTTCTAGCCACACTGCGGCGCAGCGGCGACCCGTTTACCCTCAACCCGACCCGGTTACAGAGCGAGATGATGCTCTCTTCGGGCGCGACCACGCACCGCATTGACCTGCTCGAAACGCGCGGCCTGATCGAACGCCTGCCCGACCCCGGCGACCGGCGCGGCACCCTCGTCAGACTGACCCCGGCGGGAAAAACACTCGTTGATGAGGTGGTCGTGGCGCATTTAGCGGTGCAAAACGAACTTCTAGCCGGACTGACAGAGCAAGAACGCCAAAGGCTAGCTGAACTTTTGGGCAGCTGGTCGGAAAGCCTCGAGCTCTGATACTACTCCGGCAAAATCAGTTTAGGGATAAACGCCAGGGCGTCGGCAGCGACCAGATACGCCGGTGTCTCCCCGATCATGTCAACCGCGCGGCGCTCTCCGTGAAGATGGCCAAAGACCACCGCGTCGGCCCCGGCTCCCGCTAAAAGTTCGGTAAACCCGGAGGGCTCGAGCCGTAAATTTGTCGGTGGGTAATGCAGCATCACGAGCAGGCGGTCACCGGGTTGTCTGAGCTTCGCTGCTGCCGCAAGTGAAAGCTGTAACCGACCAAGTTCGCGCTCGTAAATTTTCTCGTCCTCAGTGCTAAAATCGCTGCCCCCCGGCGTGACCCAGCCCCGTGTCCCGGCCACCACGACCGAATCAAACCGCAACGCGTCGTTTTGTACCGCGAACATCCCCTCGGGCAGCGCCGCGCGAAGTTTAGAAACCGACGACCACCAGTAGTCGTGATTGCCGCGTAAGAGCACCTTTTGCCCCGGCAACGCGGCGAGGTCTTGCAGGTCGGGGAGCGCACCCGCCAGGGTCATCGCCCACGACACGTCGCCGGGAACGAGCACGAGGTCACCGTCTGAAACCGTCTCGCGCCAGCCGCTAAAAAACCGTTCGGGGTGACCCGCCCAGCCGTCGCCGAAAATCGTCATGGGTTTGGGGTCGGCGCTCGAGAGGTGAGGGTCGGCGATGGCAAAGACGCGCATAAAGGGGCAGTCTACCGCGAGAGTTGTCTAAGCGTCAGCCCAACGGAGCGCCGTGCGCGTCACGCCTGAGTGCCCCAACCGGCCCAAAACCGTACACGCATTTTCCCCAGTCACAGGATGACGCCATCCGGGGGCAACGTCGCAAAGCGGAGCCAAGACGAACGCCCGCCCCAGCAGCCTCGGATGCGGCAAGGTCAAGTTCGGCGTATTTAGCACCCGGTTGCCGTAAGCGAGCAGGTCGAGGTCTAACGTGCGAGCTGCCCAACAGACGCTGCGGGTGCGGCCTTGACGGGTCTCGAGCGTCAGCAGTGCTTGCAGCAGCGTTTGCGGGTCGTTCATCAGCGGTTTCAGGGCGATAACGGCGTTGAGATAGTCCGCTTGCCCCGGTGGGCCGCCTACGGGCACGGTGCGGTAAAGGCTCGAGGCTCCCGTCACCTCACCCAACGCAGCTAGCGCACGCCGCGCTCGCCGGAGTTGCGAGAGCGGATCGTCAAGATTGCTGCCGAGGGCGATGTAAGCAGTTTCAGGGGGGGCGTTCAGGTCGGCTCGAGTCATCTGAGTTCTAAACGGTGCGTCGCGTTGGGTTCGGCTGTGGGGATAAAGCCCAAAGCCCCGTAAAACCGGGCCGCTTCGGGGGTCGTCGTTCGCAAACGTAAAACATCGTAGTGTCGCCCAGCTTCTGTGATGATTGCGGTGACTAATTTCTGTCCGACTTGTTGACGGCGATACTGAGGTAAGACATACAGATGCCGCAGCCGTCCGGTTCTCGGCTCAGCGCCCAGGTACGGGTCAGGGGTAAGGCCGCCGACCCCAACGAGTTCGTCAGCTAGGCAGCCGTAAAGAGCTGCGCCCGGTTTGGTAAAATCGCTCCGATGTAGCTCGAGCTGTAACCGCGTCACAAAGTTGAACCCCTCAGCCTGACTCGCCTCGATCAAGGGGCCGAGTTGTGCGTCTCGGGTGAGTTTAGTCACGTTCACGCCGCACCTCGGCGTAAACGTCGCGGACGATCCCCGGCAGCGGTGCGTGCGGTTTGTGGACGCGGACCAACACCGCTTGCGCGAGCGGTTGCGCCGCCAAAATCACAGTAGCGAGCTTGTGAGCCAGGGCTTCGATAAGATAGTAACGCGTCTCGGTAACGTGCGCCCGCACGAGGTCGTAGACGGCGCTGTAGTCCACCGTCGCCGCTAAGTCGTCACGGCCTGAGAGGGACAAACTCAGTTCAACGTCAACCACAAAGCGTGCGCCGAAGTGCGTTTCACTTTCAAAGACGCCGTGCCGCGCGTGAAACTCGAGCCCCGCCAAAACAATTTTGTCAAGTTCAGCCACGCAGCGCCTCCCAGACCCGAAGGGCCTGCGCGTGCGCCCGTACGTTATGAACCCGCACCATCGCCACGCCTACCGCTGCGCCCCAGAGGTGCAAAGCGACGCTGCCAGGGTCGCGTTCAGCGGCAGGAATGTCTGCAGCACTCTCCCCTGCCAATGCCCGAATCAAGCCCTTGCGCGACGCCCCGAGCAAGACCGGATAGCCGAGCGCGACCAGGTCGGGTAGCCCTCGGAGCAGCGCCAGGTTGTGCTCCGCCGTTTTGCCAAAGCCGATACCGGGGTCGAGCATGACCGACGGCAGTCCCGCTGCGAGTGCCCGCACCGCTGTTGTCTTCAGGTAGGTTTGAACCTCGAGTAGAGCGTCGTCGTAATGCGGACTAGCCTGCATTGTCCTCGGCGTTCCCTGCATGTGCATGACCACCGCAGGTGCCCCTGCCGCCGCACAGACCCGCATCATCTCCGGGTCGCGGAGCCCCGACACGTCGTTGATCAGGTGCGCCCCGGCATGGAGGGCTGCAGCCGCAACTTCGGGTTTGTAGGTGTCTACGCTCAAGATCACCTCAGCACTGCGGAGTTCACGTAACACAGGCAACACGCGGTCAAGCTCAACCTCAGCACTTACGGGTTCCGCCCCGGGCCGGGTTGATTCACCGCCCAAGTCGAGCACCTGTGCGCCGTCTTTAACGAGTGTCCGCGCGTGGCCCAGCGCAGCGTCTAACTGGTTAAACTGCCCACCATCGGAAAAGCTGTCCGGCGTGAGGTTGAGAATGCCCATCAGCGCCGTGCCTGCCCAAGACCAGGCAAAGGTACCTGTCCCCTGCGCGGTTCCGAGTGGAACAGGGTAGCCAAAAGTCAGGCTCGAGGGTTGCGCCGTTTTCATAGCCTTTATGCTACCGCAACAACTGGCTAGGTCTACCGTAAGTGATTAGATTCACAATTCTCTTGCTCGTGAAAATTTCGTTTCTTCAAGCTATTGAAATCTCGGCCATAGCTCGGCCTTGGCGTCTAGCAGCAGCGGCCTTATCTCCCCTACGAGATAAAGGCTCCCCGCCACTGCGACGACTGCGCCGGGTGCGGTGTAAAAGAGAGCTTCTTTAAGCGCCTCTGCCGGGTTGTCGGTGACGTAAACGGATGGCGCGTAAGGCGTCCAGAGTTCGGCAAGGGTTTCAGGTAAGGCGGCCCTGGGGCTCAGCACGGCGCGGGTGACGATCACCTGGGACACCACCGGGGCCAACTCGGTTACGAGTCCCGTCAGGTCTTTGTCCGCTGCGGCTCCAAAAATGAGGGTAACAGACTTTTTACTTAAACGTTTTAGAGCGGCGGCGAGCGCGTGCGCGGCTTGCGGGTTGTGGGCACCGTCGAGGAGGAAGGTACGGTTTTGATACGGGAGGGGCTCGAGCCTCCCCGCCCAACGGGTCTCTGTCACGCCTTGTTGAATCACAGGCTCGAGCACGCCCAATGTTTGTGCCGCTGCAACGGCTAAGGCGACGTTACGGGCCTGATGAAGCCCCAAGAGCGGCGTCGTAACGGTGACGCGCCCAACAGGACTCGCTACCACGCAACGAACGCCCGACCAACCCAGGTCGGTCGCCTCGAGTGTGATGTCATCTCCCACTACCCAAAGTGGCACGTCCCGCTCAGACGCGGTGGTGCGGAGAGTCGTAAGCCCTTCCCCTTCCGCGCCTGTAAGGGTCAGAACGTTCGGGCGCATGATGCCCGCTTTTTCAAAAGCAATTTTTGCCAAGGTATCGCCCAAAATCTCGGTGTGGTCGAGGGCGACGCCGGTGATGATACTTAAACGCGGCGACAGAGCGTTCGCCGCGTCGAAACGGCCCCCGAGACCGACCTCGAAGACGGCCATGTCAACGCCTCGCTGAACAAATAAAACACAACCGAGCGCCGTGACGATCTCAAAAAAGGTTGCGCCGGTGGCCTCGGCGTGTGGGCGCACAAGCTCGAGACCCGCAAGTAGCTCAGCCGCCGCCACGTGTTCACCGTCAACTAAAAACCGCTCAGCGAAGTGTGTCAGGTGTGGGCTGGTGAATAGCCCTGTACGGCGTCCGTCAGCCTGTAAAGTCGCCGCGAGCGTCGCGGCGCAGCTGCCTTTGCCGTTCGTTCCGCCCACCAAGATGACTTTGAGGGTGCGTTCAGGGTGCCCCAAACGCGCTAGGAGCGCCTCAATCCGCCCTAAGCCGAGCTTGACCCCGAACCGCTGTTTGGCAAAGAGCCACTCGAGCTGTGTGTGGAGCGCCGCCAACTCGGGCGACCCGTCAGTAACGGGCATCAATCTCCTGCAACCGCGCCGCCTCCGCGTCCCCCTCGGGTCGGTGATGACGCGCGACGAGTTCAGCGACGCGCGCGTCGCCGCCCGCTGCTAAGATCGCCTCAGCCCCGTAACAGTCGTGATGACGCCGCAGCTGCCACGCGCCCCGTAATCCTGACAGGCGCGGCGTCGCGGGTACCCGGCGCGGCGTGTAAAGAGCGACCAAGATGCGCTGCCACGGCCTGTAGCTACGTCCCGCCTTACCGACGTCGTGCAGCAGGGCGGCGCGGCGCAGCGTATTTGACGCGTCCGGGTAACGAGCACTGAGCCGCCGCGCGACAGCGCAAGCATGGGCGCGGTCGCGGACATCCATCTGCTGATATAAAGCGTACTCGGGGCCGGAGAGCGTCTTTTGAGCAAAGGTGTCGTCGGGCCGCGCCAGCTTCGGAAAAAGCGCCATCAGGGTGCGCCACGCCGCATTACCCCACCACTCCGCAGGTCTCATAGCCCCAGTCTACCGGACGGCGGTGTATCACGTTTTGTGTATGGAGCCCGACAAAGTCCCTAAGAACAAAGCCCGTAAGAGAGGCAATCAGATATGCACAAACGTGATTCTACCGGACAGGTCACGCTGAGCTATTTTGCGAGGTAGTTCGCAGCGTCAGTAGCTGGATAAACCAATACGTGTGCGTTAGGGTCCGGCAGTCACAGCTCTCAACTCACCGAGTGCGTTTTGGACAAGCTGCGAAAAATCGTATGGATCAGACGCGTCAGTCCAGCGTTCAAACGCAACCTTGAAAACGGCTATCCCGGCGTCAGCCGTCAAACCTGCCGTGGGGTCTTGGGTACCCCGGTTTCGCAGCGCCTCGGCAAGCGCCGTAGACAACGACGCGAGCTTCAGCAACTCACGCTCTCTGAGTTCTGCGTTTGCGGCGATGATACGTTGGCGTTGCCGCGAGGCTTCGCGGCGCTCCAGGAAAAGGCTTTCGGCAGCCCCGAGAGCCGCAGCAACCGCGTCAATCGGAGCCAGAGAAGCAGGCGCTTCGGCAACCTTTTCGACAAGAAACGCTTGTAAGACGCTCGAGCCCCCAAAAAGTACCTCGCGTTTATCGGCGAAGTGCCGGAAAAACGTCCTTTCTGTTAAGCCTGCACGCGCCGCGATCTCAGCTACCGTGGTCTGCTCGAACCCTTTGGCACTGTAGAGGTCTAAAGCCGCCTGCTCGAGCCGACCGCGGGCGTTGGACTTCCATCTAGCCATAGTTGTAGTTTAGCTGATGACAATGACTGTCATGATGTACTACTCTGATGTCAGCCGCTGCCATGATCTTTTCTCGCATATGCCGGGGGTTAAAGCAGTCGGCCACTGGAGGTTTTACCCATGCGTATTTTTGTCACCGGCGCAACCGGCTTTATCGGCTCTGCCGTCGTTCCTGAACTTATCGGCGCGGGTCACCAGGTCGTTGGGTTCGCTCGCTCGGACCGTTCTGCAGACGCTCTCGCCGCTGCCGGAGCGGAGGTGCGGCGCGGTTCCCTCGACGATTTGGACAGTTTGCACCGTGCTGCTGCCGCGTCAGACGGTGTAATTCACCTTGCGTTCAAGCACGACCTTGCTTTTTCAGGAAATTTCCAGAGTGCCGCCGACGCCGACCTACGCGCTATTGAAACTCTTGGTGACGCACTTAGCGGTTCGGAACGGCCCCTGGTCATCGCCTCGGGTGTGCTTGGAATCGCACCGGGACGCGTTGCCACTGAACAGGATAGGTCCGGCGCAGAAGCTGGACCCAGGGCTGTCTCTGCGCTAGCAACCCTTGCCCTGGCGTCTCGGGGTGTGCGCTCGTCCGTCTTACGGCTCGCCCCGACGGTTCACGGCGAAGGCGACCAAGGCTTCGTGGCGTCTCTGATCGGCGTCGCCCGCGCTAAGGGCGTCTCCGGCTACGTCGGCGACGGGTCCAACCGCTGGCCCGCCGTACACGTCCTAGACGCCGCTAAGCTGTTTCGTTTAGCACTCGAGAAAGCACCCGCCGGTGCGGTGTTGCACGGGGTCGCTGATGAGGGTGTGCCGGTTCGCACCCTTGCTGAGGTTATCGGTCAGCACCTGGGTCTTCCGGTCGTTTCTATCTCACCTGATGATGCGGGCAAACACTTCGGTTGGCTGGCAGGCATGGTTGAGGCCGACAGTCCGGCCTCGAGCGCACAGACCCGCGCGCTGCTGGGCTGGCAGCCGACCCATCCAGGACTCCTTGAGGACTTAGATCAAGGCCACTACTTCGTCACGCCGTCTGCATAACCAGCTCTATAGACAGGCTCGAGTATTATTGCCCGAGCTGTCCGGCGTTGCGCTGACATAAAGCGTCAAAAATCCCGCGCTACCGCTCTATTCATCACGACTCGAGCCATCCTACCAACCCAAAGGAGACAACGATGAAAGCAGTCCGTTTTGACCACTACGGCGACCTCGACGTCTTGTACGTCGGTGATATCCCCACACCGACCGCCGAGCCGGGGCGGGTCGTCGTTGACGTCCGCGCCGCCGGTACCAACCCCGGTGAGGCCACGATCCGTAAGGGCGAGCTGGAGGCGATGTTTCCCGGAACGTTTCCCTCCGGCCAAGGTACGGACTTTGCGGGCATTGTCGCCGCAGTTGGCGACGGCGTAAACTCCGTGTCGGTCGGCGACGAAGTGATGGGCTGGAGCCACGAACGCTCGAGTCAGGCCGAGCAGGTGTCGGTACCCGCCGAGCAGGTCATCCCCAAACCACCGGAGCTGTCCTGGGAGGTCGCGGGCTCGCTCGAAGTCGCGGGTATGACCGCGTATGCGGCCATGCAAGCCGTCGGCGCTAGTCAAGGTGACACCGTGGCCGTCTCTGCCGCTGCAGGTGGGGTAGGTTCTTTGGTGGTGCAGATGCTGCGCCGAATTGGTGCCGACGTTATCGGCGTTGCTTCAGAATCCAACTTTGCGTGGTTGCGGTCGGTGGGAGTCACGCCGGTAGCTTACGGCGATGGACTGGCCGACCGCTCCGTCAGGCCGCGCCGGGGGGTCTTGACGCCTTTGTGGACTGTTTCGGGGGCGGCTACTGCCAGCTGGCCCTCGACCTCGGGGTCAGCCCACAACGTGTAGATACCATTATTGACTTTGAGGCCGCTCAGAAGCTTGGCGTCAAAGCTGAGGGTGCTGCGGCTATACCGGCAGCTGACACCCCGCGAGTGTTTGCTGAGATCGCCGGTATGGTGGCGCACGGTGAGGTGGTCGTACCTATTGAAGCAACCTACCCTCTGGAGCGGGTGCGCGAGGCTTACGCTGAGTTAGAGAAGCGCCACACTCACGGGAAGATTGTACTTATTCCGTGAGCTTTAGATTATAAAACCAGGCTCGAGCGTCTCTAGCTCTAAAAACCTGAACAAGATGTCAACAAGGCTGGACTCGAGCCCTCCTCCCCGTCTATAACTGCGGCGGCCCGAGCTGCCACGGTATGCTGGACGCACATGGATGTACTTGACCTCTATACGCGCAGCGGCGGTTACCTCGAGGGGCACTTTCTCCTCGCGTCGGGCCGCCATTCACCCAAGTTTTTACAATCAACCACGGTGTTTCAGTATCCCGACTACGCCGAGGCGTTAGGGGGTGCGCTCGCCGCCAAGTTTGCGGACCTGGGGCCGGACTTTGTGCTCGGTCCGGCAATGGGCGGCGTGATTTTAGCACACACCGTCGCCCGCGCCCTCGGCTGCCGCGCCATCTTCGCCGAAAAGTTCAGCAACCGGATGATCGTCAGAGACGCGTTCAAAATCGCGCCGGGCGAGCGGTTTTTAGCCGTTGAGGACGTGATTACGACCGGCGGCTCACTCCGCAAAGCGATCCGCGCTGCTGAAGACGAAGGCGCTGAATGTATAGACGTGGGCTGTATCGTTGACCGTTTGGGCTCCCCGCTTGCACCGCGCTCGCTTCTGAGCCTCGAGTTTCCCTCCTACGCACCAGAAGACTGCCCGCTCTGCCGGGGCGGTATCCCGCTAGCAGAAGTATGAAGCTGTTTTGTATGAAGCTGTTTTTTTTACCGCTCCTTTTCATCAGCTTGAACGTTGGTGGGGTTTTGGCTGCGTCCGCCATACCCGCACAACCGCAAACCTTGCAAACAAGGCCGCAAGCAACAAACCAGACGAACGCCCCGGCAGCTGTCGCCGACAACGCGGTACGGTCGTGGCTTAAACGCCCACCGCTTAACCCGGCTAGCCTCGCGGGTCTCCCCGCTGAAGAGGTGTGTAGGGAGCTGCCGACCCTGCTCAACAATCCTGCCCCACCTGCCGGGACAACCGTTAACTTTCAAAACCGCGTCGCCCGCGAAAACACCCAGACCACGCGCCGCTACACCTACCCGATAACGTTTCCCGGCAACCGTTTGAGCGTGCTCGAGGTCACCTTAAAACGTCAAAACGGACGTTGGCAAGCCCAAAACGTCGGGGTGCAAACTGCAAACCAAGCTCCAACGATTCCGGCCGTATTGCAAGGCCCCGCCGCCGCCTGGATTTTTGCGGCCTTCAGCCTGGTATTTTTGTATCTGCTCGTGCGCCCATCATTTTTTCGCCGCTGGCTCGCTGAGGGTTGGGGTTACCTACGCGAACACCGCCGCCTCAGCGTCATCACCGTCTTGCTCCTCTACGGGCTTTTCGGACTCGGCGTCTTTACCGGGGCGAACCTGCCTCCGGTCTGCGCTCAGACTGTAACGCAATTTGTTGAGCAGGGCGTTTCGCAGCTCGGTGCGGCGCAAGCCTACGAAAGTGGGAACGTCGCGCGGGCCGCCGTCGTCACGCTTTATCAAAACTTTGTGATGGGAACCATCGTTACCACCTACGGCGTCGCCTTCGTCTCGTTCGGTGTACTCGCCTATGTCCTTAACGCTGCCCGCTTTCTTGTGCTTGGCGTTCCCTTTGGCTTTTTGACGCAGAGCAGTCCCGCAACGCTTCTCTCGGTCATCATTTTGATCTTGATCGAACTGATGGCCTACGTGCTGGTCACAGCAGGCGGCGGGATGCTCCTCGTTACACTGATTCGTGGCGGCTTTCCGGCATTTCGTTTGGCCTTTCGCAAACTGACGCTCATGCTCCCTATCGCCTTTTTGCTGCTCGTGATCGGCGCGTGGTACGAAGCGGCGGTTATCATCTTGCCGCGGCTGCTAGGCGGGAACTAGACCTATCATTCAAGCTGCAAAATGCGGCGTAGTGCCGGGGTGACCTCGAGCAAACTCGTCGCGCCCCTCAACACGTCAGCGTGCGGGCCGACAGCCAAAAGCGGCACCGGATTACGGGTGTGGCTCCGCGTTGACTTGTCCTCTAAGTTCCCGTGGTCAGACGTTAACAAGAGCGTCGTATCACCGAGCGCCGAAATCACGCCAGCCAAAAAGCCGTCGAGTTTTTCAACGAGCTTGACTGCTTCGGCAAAGGTCCAGCGGTGACCCGCAGTGTCTGAAAGCCAAAAGTCAAAAAAGGTCAGGTCGGCTTCGCCTGCGAGCCGCGCCAGCCGTGCTCCGGCCTCAGCGAGTGACTGGGGTGCGCCCAAGTACTGCCCGTCGAGGTCGGCGCTGACGGCGTTTCCGGCGTCGTAGTCGGCTTGCGTTAAAAGCCCTACCCCGGCCCGCTGCGCCGCGTAAACCGGGACATTGACCTTTTGCTTGCCCGTCTCGAGTGCCCGAAAGTAACCGGGCGGAAAGGCGTTGGCGAGCACCACGCTGCCCCCGGTAGCGACGACTTCAGAGAAGATCGTGCCTTGCTCGAGCACGCGTTTAAGCGTCGGCCCCGGCCACGGCCCGTAATGCCGCCCCATCAGCTCAGCCCCGTTCAGTCCTGTTAAAAGCGTCGTCTGACCCGTGGCAGACTGTGGTAACCCGTCTTGCGAGAGCGTCGCCGAGAGAGGCCGGAACTGCAGGTTGGGCTGGTCAACAAGGGTCCGCTCAGCAGTCAGCGGGCCGCCGAGCAGAGACGAAAGAAATGGCGTTTGCGCCGCCGCGAACGGATTGACGGTCGGCTCGGACGTACCGAGCCCAACCCCGTCCAAAAAGAGAAAGAGAACGCTCAGCTCAGACCCGTAGCCGCGCGAACCCTAGTCATTGTTGCAGCAGCAATCTCACGGGCACGTTCGGCGCTACTCTCTAAAATACGGTGCAACCCCGCCTCGTCCGCCATAATCTCGGCGTAACGCGTCTGCAAGGGTTGAAGCGTCGCTAAAATCTCGCCGAGGAGCGCCTTCTTAAGTGCCCCGTAGCCCTGACCGTCAAGCTGCGCTTCGATGTCAGCCATTGGCATATCCGTCAGCACTTTGTAGAGCGACAAGAGATTTTTGACCCCTGGCGAGGCCGTCTCAAACCGGGTGTCGCGTCCCGAATCGGTCACCGCCGACATCACGGTTTTCTTGATCGTCTTTTCGTCATCGAGCAAGTTAACGGCGTGCCCCGGCTGCGTTACCGCGAGGCTTTTGCTCATCTTGACGGTGGGGTCGTCAAAACCCATCACCCGCGCACCTTCTTCGGGAATGGTCGCGTTCGGCAACACGAAAGTCTCACCGAACATGTTGTTAAAACGCGTAGCGACGTCTCTGGTAAACTCGACGTGCTGGCGTTGGTCGTCACCGACCGGAACCGAAGTCGTGTCGTAGAGCAAGATGTCAGCGGCCATCAGCGTGGGGTAGGTTAAGAGCCCCGAACCGACACTCTCGCGCCCTTCGGATTTAGACTTAAACTGCGTCATCCGGTAAAGCCAACCGAGTGGGGTGAGGCAGTTCAAAACCCACGCGAGTTCGCTGTGTTCGCGCACGTGCGACTGGATAAAGATCAGGTTCTTTTCGGGGTCGAGGCCCGCAGCGAGGTACAAGGCGGCGACCTCTAAAGACTTCTCCCGCAACACCGCCGGGTTGACCGCTTCAGGGACGGTTAAGGCGTGCAGGTCCACCACACAAAAGATGTTGTCAGCTTCGTCTTGGCGGGCGACCCAGCCTTTAAGTGCGCCCAAATACGTGCCTAAATGCAGGTCGCCGGTCGGTTGGACGCCGGAAAAAACGCGGTTGCGCTTTTTGGCCACCTGAGAGGTAGAGATTTTTTCAGCAGCTTGCGTCATAAGGTTAAGTATAAGACCTGAGCGAAAGTCAACGTGACGTTAGAGCGGTAGCGAGCCCAACCGGTCGGCATGTTTGTCCCAAGCCTTTGTAAAACGACCTAAAGCTCAGCCGCCAACGCTTTAAGTTGCGTCCCACCGTCTTCGACCACACCACCGTGATAGGTCAAGACGGTTCCCACATCCAGCTTTGCCAGCTTAACGACCGAAGCGTGCGCCTCGGCCATGTCAGGTGTAGCTCGTTCCGGCGGTCCCAGCAGCCGACCTTCTGAAGAGGCCAACGCGTCGCCACTGATCAGTACGCGGCTCCGCTGCAAATACAAGCTGATATGACCCGGTGTGTGACCGGGCGTAAAGATTACCTGGACGCCGCCCCCTAGCTCGAGCCTCTCCCCGTCTTCTAACGTTCGGTTGACCGTGACAGGCGCAAGCGGCTGGCTAAACGCTTCACGTACCTGCGGCGGCAGGTTGGCGAACATAGCTTCGCGCTGCTCGGGTGAGGGCAGCTTGAGCAGCGGCAAGCGCCCTTCGATATAGGGTGCGTCGTCCGCGTGTGCCAGCACCTCAGCGCCGCTGACGCGGACGACCTCGGCGAGTGACCCGATGTGGTCGAGGTCTTGGTGAGTCAGAATAATGCGCTGCAGGTCCGTAACCTTTAGCTGCAGCTCGGCGAGCGCCGCTTCTAAAGCGTCCAACTGACCGGGCACGCCGGTATCTACCAACGTAGGGCCGTGCTGCTCATCTAAGATCAGCGCCAAATTGAGGGTCGTCGGGCCGTTCATCATCTCGGTGGTCAGCGGCAAAGCGTACAGGTCGTCACTAACTTTGACAGGTTTTGTCATGAGGTGCCTCCGCTACACACCATACGAGTTCTTTTAGCGCGTTCTGTTGCTCGGCCTTGCATTTGTGGAGCCGTCTTTTTGCCTAACAGTGTCACACTTCTGAAAGATGCCCCTTCCCCAAGTGCGAGTTTAAGGGACAAACTTCCCGCATTTGAAGCCGTAAAATAAGGCATGGTCAACCTGATGAGTTTGTGGCGGCTCGAGCCCCTTCCCATTGCAGCGACGCTCGTCGCGGTACTCTTTTACACGCTCGGTACCGGCCCGCTCAGAGCGCGCTTCTTTCCAGGTGAAGCCTACCCAACCAACAAAGCCGCGCTGTTTTACCTCAGCATGGCCCTGCTCACGCTGATTTTTGTCTCACCGCTCCACACCATCGGTGAGCTGTTTTTACTCTCCGCTCACATGCTGACGATGATGCTCGTGATCTTTGTCGTCGCACCCATTTTTTTACTCGGCGTCCCCGGTTGGCTGATCGCGCCCGTGGCGCTCCACCCCATGATCAAACCGATCTTGCGCTTTTTTACGCGCCCGGTTGTAAACATCATCCACTTCAACCTGGCGTTTTTAATCATCCACATCCCTTTACTCCTCAAAACGCTGATGTTTACCGGCGATTTGCTGCACTATTACACGTATTTTGCGATCTTCGGCGCGGCCGTCCTGATGTGGTGGCCGGTGATGAACCCGCTTCCGGACGCACTTCCGAGCCCGTCATACAAAGTGCAGCTCATCTACTTAGTGGTGTTAATCTTCGCGCACAACCCGTTTTCAACCATTTTTTCGTTTTCGACCGGCCTGATCTACCCGTGGTACGAACGCACCTCGCAGCTGGTCGGCGTTTCGGCGCTAAAAGACCAGCAGCTCGCCGGGGTGATTATGGGCGTGCTGTATATGACGGTTATGCTGATTGCGATTGGGACGGTGTTTGTGCGGTGGTTTAGTGGTCGGGGCGAGCCAACACAGGCACTTGCGAGTGAAGGGGGGCTCGAGGCCGCTCACGACTAGGTTGTATTAGCGTCTGCTCTTGTTATCCTGCTTTAAGTACGTGAGAGACGCTGGTTTCATTGTTTAGATAGCGGTTTAGTTAGCGCCTCCCTGCTTCCTGCTTGATTCTTGCTTTTTTGGTGTGACGCGCTGCTCACGACGCTCGCTGTCTTTACAACGTCAACAGAACTTGGTTTTATTCTCCCTCGAGCACCCGCCTGCGCCGTTTGGTCACAACACTTACCACGAGCGGCGCGACCAGACTCGCCACGGTCAAGCCCCAAAAGGCCAGCGTGATAGGCCCGGTAAAAAAGGTGGTCCAGTCGCCGTTACTGAGCGCGAGCGCCCGCCGCAAGTTGACCTCCATGAGACTCCCCAGCACCAGCCCCAAAATAACCGGGGCCAGCGGAAACCCCGTTTTGCGCATCAGAAAGCCGAGCAAGCCGAAGCCGGTCATCAGTAAAAGGTCAAAGGCGCTGTTATTGACGGCGTAAACACCTACAAAGCTGAGGGTAGCGACGAGCGGCATCAGGACCCATTTGGGCACGAGCAGGATGCGTGCAAAGACACCGACCAGCGGCAAGTTGAGCACCAACAGCATGAGGTTGCCGATAAACATCGAGGCGGCCAGGCTCCAAAAGACGTCGGCGCGCGTTTCTAAAAAGAGCGGTCCCGGCGTTACGCCGAGGCTTAGCAGCGCCGCGAGCATCACCGCCGTCGTCCCACTCCCGGGTACGCCCAGGGTCAACATCGGGATAAACGCGCCCACCGCCGCCGAATTGTTGGCCGATTCGGGCGCAGCGACGCCGCGGATGTCACCCTTACCAAAGGTGTTGTGACGGTCAACCAGCTGCTTTTCGGAGGTGTAGGCGATAAAGCTGGCGATCGTCGCGCCCGCACCGGGCAAGACGCCGATCAGAAAACCCGAGATGTTGCCGCGCAGCATGGTGCCAAGGGCCGACCGAAACTCCTTCGCGCTTACAAAAACGCGCCCGATACGCGTTTCGACCTTCTCCTCGCCTTGGCCGCTCAGCCGCTCAACCAGCGCCTGAATCACCTCGCTGATGGCAAAAAAGCCGATGGTTACAACGACAAAATCCATACCGTCTAACAGCTGCAACTGCCCGAAGGTAAAACGCGGCACTGCGCCCTGAGAATCTAAGCCGACTGTCGAAAGAACCAGGCCGAACACGGCGGCGGCGATAGCTTTTAAGGTGCTGCCCCCGGTGAGACTCGAGAGTGACGAAAACGCAAAGATCATCAGTACGAAGTATTCTGCCGGACCAAACTTAATCGCCCACTGCGAGAGTAGCGGCGCGAGCAGCATCAGCCAAAAAATCGAGAGCGTCCCGCCAAAGAACGAGGCGATAGCCGACATCGCGAGTGCCGGTCCCGCACGTCCTTGCTGCGCCATCGGGTACCCGTCGAGCGCGGTTACAACCGCCGACGCGGTGCCGGGGACGTTAAGTAAAATCGTGCTGATCGAGTTGCCGTACTGCGAGCCGTAATAAATCCCGGCAAACATAATAAGCGCCGAGGTCACGGGCAAACCGAGCGCAAAGGTGATAGGAATTAGAATGGCAATGGCGTTGATCGGGCCGACACCCGGTAACATACCGATTACGGTGCCGAGAAACACCCCGATAAACGCAAGTAAAATATTGGTAGGTTGCAGCGCGATGGCAAAACCATTGCCCAAAAGTTGAAAGATTTCCGTCACGGTCGTACCTACCTTGATGAAATAGTCAAGCTACTACGTTTTTTACGGCCAGATATTACAACCTAACGACGCTACCGCCCGCCGAAGATGCTGCCTACAGGCAGAGGAATACTAAGCCCAAAAACGAACAGAGCGTAGAGGCTTAAACTCACCAGCAAACCTGTTAGCAGAGCTTGCCAGAGCTTTGCGCCGAAGCGTTGGCTGATAAAGCCTGTTTCTAAGGTCGTCGCGGCGATAAAGCCGATAGGGATCAGAAGAAAAGCGTAGGCGACAAAACTCACTAACAAGAGCCCCGTGTTTAGCCAACCGCCGGGCGTAGGCCACCCTACCGTCTCGCTCGCCGGAGCCTCATCCGAGGAGTCGCTATCGGGCAACGCCTTGTTCGCCGAGGGTGAAAAGAAGATAGCGATACCCGTTAGACCCAAGATGACTGCCAAGAGCAGCGGAAAGCTCCTCGGTGTGATCGGGCCGGAACCGAAGCCGGATTTGAGGCCCAGCGCCTCAAATCCGTACCAGAGCGCAAACGCTAGGGTCAGTGCGCCCGTCACGCGGTTCATTCCTGGATGAGCCCCAGCTGCTGCGAAATCTCCTGTATCTGAGCGACCTGCTCGTCAACAAACGTGGTAAAGTCCGCGCCGAAACTCTCGAAAGCCGACAGACCGTTTTGCTCGCGCAGCGTCGCCCACTCTTTAGAGTCAGCCACCTTACGCACCGCCTCGACCCAGTAGTCGTACGCCTCATCCGAGATGCCGGGGGGCGCGTAAAACGCACGCCAGTTGGTGCCGTCAACCTTATACCCGGCTTCTTGAGCGGTGGGGACATCCCCCAGCGCGTCAATCCGGTCAGGCCCGAGAATACCCAGCACCCGGATGTTCCCCGCTTCAACCTGGCTTAAAACCTCAGACGCGTCGCCGGTAAAGGCCGTCACGCGTCCGCCGATCAGCTCGACCATCGCCGCGCCGCCGCCATCAAAAGCGATATAACGAACCGCTTTGAGGTCGTCTATACCCGCCGCCCGCGCCAGCAAGAGCACTTTAAGGTGATCCCAACCACCCGTGGCGCTGCCCCCGGCAAAGGTAACGTCACCCGGAGAGGTTTTCATCGCCTGGACAAAATCCTTCAGGTTCTGATAAGGCGAGTCTGCAGCGACGGCGATGACGCCGAAGTCCGCGCCGACCGCGCCGAGCCAGCGCACGTCCGCCGCGCTAAATCCGGCGTAGACGTTTTGCGCCAAGCGCGTCGCGGTCGAGGTGCTCCCGGCTACGATCAGGTTGTCGTCACCCTTGCGCTGGGTCACGATATTGGCAAAGGCGATACCGCCACCGCCACCGGCCATATTGGTGACCTGCATCGTACCGGGGATAAGCCCCAACTCTTTCATCACCTGAGCGCCGGGGATGCGGCAGGTAAAGTCCCAACCGCCACCGGGGTCTGCCGGGGCGATACACTGCGTATTTTTCGGTTCAAACTGAGCCAGCGCGGTGCTGGCGACGAAGACCAAGCCTAAAATCCATAAACGCTTCATGACGCCTCCTTGGGGTACTGAAATATACTTCAGGATTACAGTTGAGCTTTTAGGAGCCTATCAGATACGCTAGAGATATGCAACGCTTGACCAACTTTGGAGCCGCCCACGATCAGCTTTTGTAGCTCTGATTGATTGCGTAGAGAGAAAGCCTTACAGCTGCGCAAATGAGTATGACCGAGAGCTGAGAATTGCTCCACAGAATTCGAGTCGGATTGTCCAGTGGATTTTCTAGGTCTACAAGGTAAGGAAACGGCGGGCTGTCCGGCATACCGATACAGGCTGCTCGAGTCCTGCACAATAAAGTAAACCAGAAGCCTAAGTTTAACCTGTCCAAGCTCCGCCCGGTCATCAACTTGGGTCGGAACAGCCAAAGAACCCAGCACGAGCCAAACAGCCACGAAAAGCATAGCCACCTCTTTGACGGTACCTTTCAGTACAACCATGTCTTATACTCCTAGCAGTCGCTACCGGTAAAGCAGTTAGGGAAGCTCGAGCACCCCCAGCCCCAACTCCCCTAACGTCAAGGTCTCCCCCACCGTTTGCCCGGTCAAAAGCTCCGTTGCACCCACATAACTTGACGTATCAACCTGCGTCTCATCGTCAAAGTTTGCCAAAATGACGACTTGTTCACCCCCAAACTCGCGGACAAACTTGAGCACTGACTGGTTAGCTTGAGGGACTAATCTGAGCGTCCCTTGTGACAGTGCCGCGTGCGTATTGCGCAGGGCGATAAGCTTTTTGTACCAGTTCAAAACCGAATTTGGGTCGGCGGCTTCAGCCTTGACAGTAAGCGTTTTATCGTCGGAGGAAAAGGCGTACCAGGGCGTTCCCGTCGTAAAGCCGAAGCTCGCGGACGTGTCCCACGGCATCGGCGTGCGTTTTTCTTCGTCGGCATCGCCGGAACCGTTGGGAAGTCCGAGTTCTTCACCGTAGTAGATAAACGGCGTTCCCGGCAAGGTCAACAGGAGTCCGGCGGCGAGTTTAAGCCGCGCCTCGTCACGTTTTAAGAAGCCTAAGGCCGTACCGGGCCGAATCTGGTCATGGTTGGAGATAAAGGTCGCCTGATGTGCGGAGGCGGGATAGAGGGCGTTGTCTTGCGCCAAAACATCTATCAGCGCCCCCGGTTTGCGGTCTTGTACGGATTCTATCAGCGCCGAAAAGAGCGGATAATTAAACGCGTAGTCGAGTCCGGTGCGCTCAAAGTAGCGCGCAATCGTCTCGGTATCCGTCCAGGTTTCACCGACCAAATAAGCGTCCGGGTTGACGGCGTGGATAAACTTTTCAAACCGCCCCACCCACGCGAAGTTTTCCGGGGTGTTGGCAAACGCGCCGGTTGAACTCTCGATGATGTGCTGAATGGCGTCTACCCGAAAGCCGTCTACGCCGAGCCCCAGCCAATACCGCGCCACGCCCTCCATCTCCTGCATCACCGCCGGATTGCAGTAGTTGAGGTCGGGCATCTCGCTCCAGAAAAGACCCAGGTAGTACGATCCGTCAGGAGCTTGATGCCACGCAGGGCCGCCCAGACCGCGCCAACCGGGATCGGTCTTAGAAAAACTATAAAATTTGCGATATTTGGGATTGCCCGCCTCCGCTTGTAAAAACCACGGATGCTGTGACGAGGTGTGGTTAACAACCAAATCCATCACCACGTCCATGTTGCGTTCGTGGGCAGCGGCTACAAAAGCTTTGAAGTCTGCCAGCGTCCCGTAGTCGGGGTTGACGCCCTTATAATCGGTCACGTCGTAGCCGTGGTAGCTCGGTGACGGGTGCAGGGGCATCAGCCAAATCCCGCCGACGCCTAAACCTTGCAAATAGTCGAGCCGCTGCGTTGCGCCTTTAAGGTCGCCTACGCCGTCGCCGTTACTGTCTTGAAACGAACGCAAAAAGATTTCGTAAAAGACGGTGCCTTCGGCGGGCCGAGCGTGAGCCGCGCCCCCAAGACCCATAACGAGCGCCAGCCAGACCAACAGATGTTTTGTCATAACTGAGTTTAGCAGCCTTTAACAGTTCTCGGCTGCGGGCGTTTCGGTACGCTTAACTGACGGAGCCAAGAGCTCGAGCGCCCCCCGATACCGCCCCTCGATCAGCGTTTTGGCTTCAGGCAGAAGTTTTTGGTAGCTACGCTCCAGCTTCGCCCGAACCCACGCAGTGCCCTCGTCTATGTCCAACCCTTTACGAATATACGCGAGGTGTAAAAGCGACGGCACCTGCAAGATATGCGCCGCCGCGTCAGCCGAGGCGAGTACACGGGCCTCGAGCGTCTGTGGCTCTAACTGTGGCTTAAGGTTTTGACTGGCCCGGTGAGTCAAGATACAGGCGGCGACCCGTTCAACCCGAGCTTCGGGGTAGTTCAGTGTTTTTAAGAGCTCTCGAGCCAAAGCCGCGCCGTGCAGGTGGTGGTCGGGCTCGAGCCTTACATCTTTAATTCCGGCGTAATCGTGCAGCAAAGCGGCGAGTTCAACGATTTCAACATCGGCTCCGGTTGAGTCAGCCAGCTCACGGCCGAACCGCACCACGCTCACCAGGTGGTGCGTCCAGATGCCGTAACCAAAGGTGTTCGCCGGGGCCGCGCACGCCGCTTCGACGAGTTTGCTGACAGCAGCGACGATCTCAGATTCACGCATGAGGCATTTTACATAGCATCTCATCCGGCACAAAAGGTCACCTGACAGGGGCTTCTAATCTACTTGGTGATACGCTTTGGCCTATGAAGACGCCTTTCAAGACGCCTATCAAAACCTGGCACATGGCGCTGCTCCTGAGTTTGGCGCTCGCGGGTTGCGGCGATCTCAATACCCCCGGTGATCCGCTCGTGTTATTTGCCTCGACGGTTAAACCGGCCTACCTAAACGAAGACTACACCTTTGACTTTGTAGTCTCGGGTGGGCTGGCTCCCTACAATTTCGAGATGCGTGACGGCAAGATGCCCCCCGGCCTAAAGCTGGAAAACGGCTCACTCAGCGGCACCCCGACGCGAGCAGGCAACTACACCTTTACCCTGCAGGTCAGTGACGCGAGCTTGTCACGGACCGTCGAAGATTTTACCGTTGAGGTTACCAAAGCGCCGCCCGCAGAACTCGTCTTAAACGTCCCGCCGACGACGATTGCCGACGCGGTGCGGATTCCCATCAGTGTGCAGGAGGCCCGAAACTTGCAGGCGCTCAGGACGCAGATTACCTGGGACGACACCTTATTTAAGTTTGTCGGCGGCAGCGTCCGCTCAGCGCAGGGCAGCTTGGCGCTGTTGCAGCAGGCCAAACCGGGACAACTCAACGTAGACGCGGCCTTTTTAGGGCCGAGCTTAAACGGCGACGCGGAGCTGTTTTCGTTCGAGTTGCGGCCTACCGAACCCAATACGCTGACGCTCGAGGCCCGCACCGAATACCGCACCAGGGACGGGACCCACGGGTTCTCGAGCACCCAAGACAGCGCCACCCCCCAAGACACCCTGAACAATCAGACAGGCACCGACCTGAACGGCACCGGAACAGGTTCAACCGGCGGCACCCAAAACGGCGGCTCGCCAAACGGTACACCTACAGACACTTTACCCGGAGGAGGTTCAACCCCATGAAACGGCCCTTAGCTTTAGCCGCCCTGATCCTGGGCTTCACGCTGAGCTTCGCCTCAGCGACGACGTACCGAGCCATGACGTTAGACGAGCTGATCAGCCGCACCGAGTGGGGTTTTTTTGGTAAGGTCTCAGCCCTTGACGTGACTACCCAAGCGGGCGAGCCTTACACGCAGGTGACCTTTGAGGTTTTACGGCGGCTGACCGGTGACCTCGGGTCCGGCGATACGGTAACAGATACCGGGACAGATACTGTAACGCTCAGCTTTTACGGCGGTACCCTGCCGAACGGTCGCAGCGTCAAAGTCGAGGGAATGCCCGAATTTAATCGCGGCGACGAAGTGTTGGTGTTTGCCTACAATGCGCCCTACTACTCGCCCATCGTCGGATTTTCGCAGGGCTTCTGGCGGGCGACGCCCGACGGCTTCCGGGACCTAAACGGGCGTCTGCTCAGCCTCAGCGATGATGGGAACCTCTTACGCGACGGTGAAGGCAGCGACCAGACAGCGGTGCTGGGCGAGCTCGAGGCTCGCTTTGGAGAGGTGCCGTGAACCGGCCGCCAAAACTCGCCAGATGGGTGAAGTGGCCCCTTCTGGGACTGCTGACGCTCGGCAGTCTGGCGTTTGCCCTCGACTACCGCGTTGATTCGGCGGGCGGGCCGGACACCTTGCGGGACCGGATCGCCAAAGCTGCGGCGGCCTGGTTAGAGGTTCCCGGCGGCGTCGTCAACCTCAAAGAGACGCCAGACGCGCCGAACGTCATCGGCTACGGCGACGGTACCAAGTTCGGCCCCGACACCTTTTCGCTCACCGTGCAAAAAGGTCCTGAACCCGCAACCGACGTGCTGCTCAACCCGTCCGAGCCAAATCAGCGGGCGCTGACCCACGAACTCGGGCTGTTAGCCGGGCTGAGTCCGGCCCCCAAAGCCAGCGGCGTGATGAACCCGGCGATTCCACAAGAGTCGAACGCCGACCTCACGCCCGCCGACGAAGAGGCGCTCCGCGCCCTCGCCGCGTTCGTCCCTGAAGACGTCAATCAAGACGGTGTGGTGGACTTTTACGACCTCGCCGACTTCGGCGCAGCGTTCGGCGAAACGGGCGTCAGTTTACCCGCCGATATTGACGAAAACGGCGTCGTCAACCGCGCCGACCTGAGTTTGCTCGAGGCCGCCTACACCTTCGGTGCCCCCGCTGAGACAGCTCCCGACGAAGCGTTGGCCGCCGCGTCACTTGAATCTGGCGGCGCAGCATCGGGCGGCGCAGCGTCAGGGGGAACCGTCTCCGGGGGCGCAGCGTCGGGTGGTGCGGTATCAGGCGGTGCCGCGTCGGGTGGCGCGGGCGGCTAGGGGCTATTTTGGGCGTTGGTGACACGCTAAAAGCTGGCAGCGTGCCGCCTGGAAAAAGTAAGAATCAGGAGAACCCAGCAGTTTCTGTACTAACACAGCTCGAGCTACTTGATCGGGCCACTCACTCCCTATGGCGACCTGCTCCGGGTGTTTGGGCCAGATAGTCAAAAACACCTGCCAGAACCTCTACGGCACGCCTTAGTTCAGCAAAGTCAACGTGTTCGTCCGGCGTATGGTCTAAAGCCGAGTCGCCGGGGCCGTAGGCCAGCACCGGCACGTCCCAACGCGGCGCGGCGACGTTCATGTCTGAGGTACCCGTTTTGACCTTGAAGCGCGGCGTTCCGCCGACAGCGCGAATCGCCACCCGAAAGGCGCGGGTGAGGAGCGTATCTTTCGGCCCCCGGTAGGCAGTCTCGTGTCCCTGGAAGGTGAGGTCCAGCGTGCTCCCTTCAGGGACGGCTTGCAGCGCCCGCCGCAGCCCTCGTTCGGCTTCAGCCGGTGACAAGGCGGGCGGGAGCCGCAAACCGACGACTGCGTGAGCTTGTTGGCTGAGCCCGTCGGACGAGGTGTTCAGGCTTTGCAGCGCAAGCTGAACGCGGTCGAACAGGCCGGGAGTGGCGGCCCTTACACCTTCGGCCCAGGTTTTGGCTTGCTGCCAGCAGGCGACGAGGTCTTCAGCGGCCGTGGCGTCCTCTCCGGCACTGTGAAAGGTGGGTTTGGTCAGTATGAGCTTGACGACCAACCGCCCCTTATACCCGAGCGTCATCGCGTCCCAACCTGAGGGTTCCCCGATCACGAGCAGATCGGGTTTAGGGTAAGTTGCTAGGGCGAAGCGCGCACCTTTACTCGAGGGCACCTCTTCTTCAACCGCGCCGATGAGCGTCAGCGTCAGGGCGTCTTTCACCTCGGCGGACAAGCGTGACGCAGCGGCAATCGCCGTACAAAACGGGCCTTTGGCGTCAACTGTGCCGCGCCCGTAAAGCTTGCCCGCTTCGACGCGAACCGGCACCACACCGGGAACCGTGTCAATGTGGCCCAAAAAGGTGACCTGCAGCGGCCCCGAACCCACGCGCCCGACCGCGTTACCGGCAGCGTCTACGGACGCCTCGTCGCAAAACGTCGCCATTTGCGAGACTAAAAAATCGGCCACTGCGCCTTCGGAACCTGATACGCTTTCGAGGCGGGCGGCGTGCTCGAGCAAAACGGCGATGTCTAAAGCTGTGGCGGCCACGCCGACTACTCTACCTGATAGGCTCAACCTGACGACGTAGCAAGTGAGCGGTACTCAGCGCCGCACAAAACAAACCATTATTAACCTTAGTAGAGACAGCGAGTAGGGGCGGCTCGAGCCTGCCCCGAAAACGACGCGGCAAAGTCCCTGTAGACGCTACGAAGGCAGGGCAAAGCCGAGCGCCTTAGGCGTACCCCAACCCCCAAACTCACCGCCGGACTTGCGGTAGCGTAGGGGCTGACGTCGCAGCTGTGCGACTGCCTAAACGCCGAACAAAAAGGAGAAGACGATGATCCGAACCGCTGTTGATTCAGAACACACCTTGGTCACCATGACCGCTGAAGATGACCTGACCGCCCAAGACTACGACAAAATTACGCCGGAGTTAGAAGAGCTTATCAGCGCGTACGGCAAACTCAACCTGCTTTTTGACATGAGCGGAGTTGAAAAGGTGGACCCGGCCGCCGCCTGGAAAGACCTTAAATTTGACGCCACGCACCTCACTGACTTTAAGCGCGTGGCGATTGTCGGAGGCGCGGGCTGGCAAGAGGCGTTTACCCGGCTCGGCAATCCCTTTACAAGCGCCGAGGTCAAGTATTTTAGCAGTGTGGGCGCAGCAACCGACTGGCTGGGCGAAGAAATGGCCGGGTCGTAGTCGTTCCTGTGGGTGGGCTCTGAAGGACGCTCTACGCTCCCTGGTTTCGACGAAAGAGGTTTTTCCGCTGACGAAGATTTTAGTTTTGAACGCAGGCTCGAGCAGTCAGAAGTGCAGCCTTTACACCCTGCCGGACACGGGCGTCTTACCGGCTGAACCCCTCGCACCGACCTGGGAAGCCCACGCCGACGGCGCTGATCTTGCTGTCTCAACCTCGAGCGGAGCGAAATTTGAGCGGACGCTCCCGTCAGCGTTCCCCGCCGAGGCGCTCCCGCAGCTGTTAGAGACGCTCTGGCAGGGGCCGACGCAAGTGATCGCCGGTCCCGGTGAGGTCACCGCCGTCGGGCACCGCGTCGTTCACGGGGGCCGCGCCTACCGGGAAAGCACACGCATCACCCCTGAAGTCGAACGGGTCATCGGCGAGCTTTCGGCTTTAGCACCAGCCCATAACCCCGCTGCCCTGGCCGGTATCAGGGTCGCTAAAGAGCTGTTTGATGACGCGCCGCAAGTGGCTGTGTTTGACACAGCTTTTCACGCCACGCTGCCGGACGCCGCGGCCATCTATCCCGGCACTTACCGCTGGGCGGAAGAGGGCGTGCGGCGTTACGGGTTTCACGGGATCAGCCACGCCTACGCTGCAAGCCGCGCGGCTCAGCTGCTAGGCAAACCACTTACGAAGCTAAAACTCATCACCTGTCATTTGGGAAACGGCTGTTCGCTCGCGGCAGTGCGTGAAGGCAAGAGCGTTGATACGACGATGGGCTTTACGCCCTTGGAGGGCCTGATGATGGGTACGCGCTCAGGCACGCTCGACCCCGGTCTGCTCGTGTACCTGCTCCGTGACGGCGGTTACAGCGCCGCCGAACTTGATCGGATGCTCAACCAAGAATCGGGACTTAAAGGACTTTCCGGCGTGTCGGGTGATCTGCGGGCGGTGAGCGCGGCAGCGGCAGCGGGTAACCCACAAGCCGACCTTGCTTTAGCGGTCTATAGTCACCGGCTACGCTTTTTTATCGGCGCGATGCTCGCGAGTCTCGGCGGCCTCGACGCGCTCGTTTTTACGGCGGGCGTTGGTGAGCATAGCGCGTGGGTCAGGCGAGAAGCTTGCGCCGCGTTCGAGTTTTTAGGCGTCCGGCTCGACGCAAGTAAAGAAGAGGGCAGTGAAGATAGAGACGTTGCCGCCGCAGACGCACCCGTTCGCGTCCTCGTCGTTCACGCGCAGGAAAACTGGGCGATTGCCGAGAGCTGTGTGCGCCTCTTGGGAGCGTCTCATGCAGCGTAACGTCAGCAAACCCAGAGGAACCCCGTGGCACAGGCGATTCTAGTCGTCCCGACGGGGCCGCGCGTCGGCCTGACGACAGTCGCCGTCGGTCTCGTTCACGCGCTCGACCGCCGCGGCGTCCGGGTCGGGTTTTGTAAACCCATCGCTCAACCGCACGAGGGAGACACTGGGCCGGAACGCTCGAGCCGCCTCGTCGAGATCGTCGCCGGATTTACCCCGCCGCCGCCCCTGTCCGCCGCCGAAGCCGCCGACTTTTACGCGCACAGGCAGCGTGGCCGACTTTTTGAAGAGGTCGTCGCGCGCGTTGAAGCGGCCGGGAGCCGCGCCGACGTGATCATCGTCGAGGGCCTCGTCCCGTCTCCGGAACAACCCTATACGGCGGCGCTTAACGCTGGCTTGGCGAGCAGTTTGGACGCTGCGGTCATCTTGGTGGCAGCCCCGCACGGGTCTCCTGAAGAGCTTTCGGACGCGCTCGAGCTCACCGCACAAGACTTCGGCGGTGTGTCCGGCAGCCGCGTGGTGGGCTGCATCCTCAATCAGGTCGGCGCGCCCGCCGGGGCGCACAGCTTGATGCGGCTCGAAGCGCACAGTGAAGCCGCGCCCACCGACTACCGAGAAACGCCGGTGTTACGGCGCGGCGACCTCAGGTTGCTCGGCACGATTCCCTGGGAGCGCGACCTGCTCGCGCCGCGCGTCGCGGACGTCGCGGCCTTTTTGGGAGCCGAAACCGTTTATCAAGGGGATACGGGCCGCCGCGTGACCGACGTTGCGCTCGGCGCGAGTACGGTCTCGAACGCCGCGCAGCGCCTCTTGCCCGGCACGCTCTTTATCACCTCGGGCGACCGCGAAGACCTGGTGCTCGCCGCTTCGATGGCGGCGCTGAGTGGGCGGCCGATTGCGGCCCTGCTGCTGACCAACGGCCGCAGACCGGGTACGCCGATGCTCGAGCTGTGTGAGCCGGGGCTCTCCACCGGCCTGACCCTGCTGCTCGTCCCCGACGATTCGTTTCAGGCTGCGCTGCGGGTCCGCGAGATGAACTTAGAGGTGCCCCTAGACGATACCGAACGGATCGAACTGCTCATCGAGCGGGTGGCTGAGGGCTTGGCGGTCGAGACCCTCGAGGCGTTGACCCGAACCTCGAGCAACCGCCGCCTGAGTCCACCGGCGTTTCGGCATCTGCTCGTCGAACGTGCCCGCACCGCCGACAAACGGATCGTGTTACCTGAAGGCAGCGAACCGCGTACCCTGCAGGCCGCGTGCATCTGTACGGAGCGCGGCATCGCCCGCTGTGTGTTGCTGGGTGACCCAGACGAGATTCGGAGCGCGGCGGCGCGGGCCGGGCTCAACTTACCGGCGGGGCTCGAGCTCCTCTCCCCCACCGAACAAGTTGACCGCTTTATTGGGCCGTTGGTCGAGCTGCGCAAACACAAGGGCCTCAACGCGCCGATGGCGGAAGAGGCGCTCCAAGACAACGTGATGCTGGGGACCATGATGCTCCAGCAAGGCGAGGTTGACGGGCTCGTCTCCGGCGCGGTTCACACCACCGCCAACACGATTCGTCCGGCGCTGCAGCTGATTAAAACGACGCCCGGCGTCCGGGTCGTCTCGTCCGTTTTTTTTATGTGTTTGCCCGAACAGGTGCTCGTTTACGGCGACTGCGCCATCAATCCTGACCCGACCCCCGAAGAACTTGCCGATATTGCCGTGCAGAGCGCGGATTCGGCGCTCGCCTTCGGGATTCCGGCGCGGGTAGCGATGCTCTCTTACAGTACCGGCGCTTCAGGAACCGGCAGTGACGTGGACAAAGTGCGCCGCGCCACGCGGCTCGCCAAAGAACGCCGTCCCGACCTCTTGATTGACGGGCCACTGCAGTACGACGCGGCGGCGATTGCCGAGGTCGCCAAAAGCAAAGCGCCGGACTCTCAAGTGGCGGGGCGCGCGACCGTCTTTATTTTCCCCGACCTTAACACCGGTAACACGACCTATAAGGCGGTGCAGCGGAGCGCCGAAGTCATCAGCATCGGGCCGATGCTCCAAGGGCTTAAAAAGCCGGTCAACGACCTGTCACGGGGCGCACTCGTCGAAGATATCGTCTACACGATCGCCCTCACCGCGATCCAAGCTCAGCAGGTCATAGAGCGAGACAACGTTTAGAGTAGGCGGCCTTACCGAGCCGCCGGTTCAGCTAGTTGCAATGTGGTAACAGGTTTATTTAGCACATACAGGGCTGAAGTCTGTTATGGTAGCCCAAACTTTAAGGAGGCCACACCATGGCAAACATTTCTAAAGCTGACCTGATCAAAGAACTTTCCGAAACCACGAGCATGGGCCAAAAAGACGTCAAGACACTCGTTGACGGGATGCTCTCGAGCGTCGCCACGCATCTTAAAGCCGGTGACAAGGTGCAGCTAACCGGTTTCGGTACCTTTGAAGTCCGTGAACGCAGCGCCCGCACCGGCGTCAAACCGGGTACGAGCGAAAAGATCGAGATCGCCGCCAGCAAGTATCCTGCGTTCAAGGCGGGCAAAGGGCTTAAAGACACGCTCAGCTGAGCTGAAAAGCCGGTAGCGGCAGAACGTTTCAAGCTATAACTGCTAGATGCTGAATATTGCTGCACAGATTAAAAATAAGCGAAAGGACGCCAGATTACCTGGCGTCCTTTTCTGTACGAGTTTGTATCCCTAATTTATGGCTCCGGTAGGTTCTTTGTCCCGGTATTTAGCGAACTGCGGATGCCTATCAAACCACCTGGCCCGAGCCGTTTTCCAGACACCTAAGTCGGTCGTCACGTCAAAGCATTCCGGCGCAGCTTCGCGCAGCTCTTTTAAGTACCAGCTTTCACCCCCGGTATAGACGATCGTGTTTTTGTGTCCGCGGCACGCACCCCGGTCGAGGATGTCGTACTTGACTCTAGGATCTTCCGACGGATCGACCTTCCCGGCGTAGCCCGAGATTAAGAATACATTGTCTCTCAGTACGAGTCGGCAGCCTTTGGTAACTTCCTTGGTGACCTTGAAAAGTTCGTTGTGGCTGGCTGGGCCGCTGCCCCCGCGAGACCGACCATACGTCCCTTTTTGTGGTTTCAGCGCGAGCAGCGTGTTTTGCACCTTAAAGCTGTAGTTGACGTTCCTGGCATCTTTCTGCTCTTTACGGCACGATAGGCCGGTATACGCCCAGTCAATCAGTACATCGTCAACCGTGCCGTCGTTAAAGCGGTCGTTTTCCACCCCGTCATCCCCGGCGTGGCGAATATACGAGTTGCGGAACAGCCAGTTGGGATTGTTGTTCTTAAAGGTGATGCCGTCGCCGGTATGAATAATCGTCATGTTTTCGACCGTCGCCTTGGGCGTATCGTAAAAGAGCAGACCAGGCGAGCTATGGAAGGTGTCCCAATCGGTGTCGTCACTTAAGCCGTTGTCGAGAAAGCCGCCGGAGAGACACAGTGAGCTGTTGTCTTCCGCTAAAAACGCCGACCTCGCCAGCAGTTTGGCCTCGCGAGCATCAACCCTTATGCCGACACTTTTTTTAGCGATGTAGACCCTCGAGGTATAATCTCCAGCTAACGTAAGGAGCGGGGCGTCACCCTCAAGACAAGATGCGGACACTGCCGGTGTAACGGGGGCGGGAGTAACAGGTTCAGGCGTAGGGGCGGGTAGAGGCTCAGGCGTCGGTTCCGGGGCTGGCTGAGCTTCATACGTAATACTTAGAACCGGCGCGAGCACGCGACTCTTATCCCTTGCGTACGCCGAACGCTTGGCGCTGCCGTCACCGGTGACGTAAAACGCCAGCGCGTTCCCGGAGTTCCAACCGCCACGTGAAACAACCTCTTGGACAACGCCACTTAGGTCGGGCGTGCGCACAGCTTGGTCTCTCTTCCAGGGTTCGGGCTGCCAGGGTGCCGAAGCTGCTGTTTGAGCTCGAGCCGTAAAGCTACCGTTAAAGGGGGCGGCGGTGTCGGCCGCTTCAGCCCGTACTTGCAAGTTGACCGGCGCTGAGTCGTCAGCGATGGCGGTAAAGCTGACTGTCGCCGCTTTGATCTTGGCCCCTTGCGGGAGGCTAACGCTGGTAAAGCGTAGGGCAACCGTTTGTCCATTTTGCGAAAAGTCGAGCGCCTTGCCGGTGGTTGTCAGGCTCGAGCCCTCTTCAGCGTCGTCTTTAGGGTCGGCCAGCTTGAGCGTCAAAGTGCCGCTCGTCGCAGTGGCTATGGGACCGCCGGAGAGCGCAGGCGCAGTTGCCCGCGTGTCTCCCCCGGTATAGGTCACCACGAGTTCGGGCGCAGCGCCGTAAGGATTGCCGAAAGCCATAGCTGAACGTTCACCGGCACTGCTCGAGCCGTCTACAAAGAGCGCCAAGGCGTTGCCGGACTGCCAACCGCTCCGGCTGACGATCTCTTGGACAACAGAAGCCAGGTTAGGCGTTTGGTAAGACTTACCGACTGCCCAACTACCCGGGTTCCACGCCGACATTGCCGACGTCTTGGTACGGCGACTGAGATTATTTTTAGCGGTAGAAAAGGTGTCGGCGTTGTTGCTCGCCTCACCGTAAAGGTTTAGGCTGACAGCCTCCGCGTCGTTGATGCCTGCCTTAAACACCAGGTAGGCGTTTTCAATCTTCGCGCCCGGCGGTACCTGAAGGTTTTGAAACCTCAATCCGGTCAGCTGCAAGACGCCACCTTTAGCCCGCAGATCGAGGAGCGAACCAGTCAGCTGGACAGAACGGCCTTCTATCTCTTCAGCGTCATCGGAGGCGCTGACGATAGACGTGCGCACGGTCGTCGGCGTCGCCAACGTTTCTAACGCCGGTTCAGGCTCGAAACCGCTGCTGCACGCGGCAAGTAAGACCAGCGAACCCAAAAGGTAACCTCTAGCGGATTTCATTGTTCCTCCACCCCAGATGAAATTGGACCTGTATTCAGATTCAGGTCGGGTTGCATGATGTGAGGGGGAGCAGGGGCTCTCCTCGGCCGGTTGCGCTACTGGCTCAGACTGTTTCAAGCGCCCAAATGAGAAACAGTCGTCATCGCTTCCGAGGGGCGGGGTAACCCTTCGGTAAGGTTGAGAATACGGCAGAAATTCTTACAAGTTTCTTACAATCAGTGAGGCTCCGCGCGGCCCTAACACAGTATAAAGAGCAGCAAAGAGCGCAGCTGTTCGTTTTACTTTCCCCCAGTGAAGGCTAGACGAGCAGTCGCTTTTTGAACACAACCGCCGTTCAGCACACATCTTTACAAGGTAAGACCAAAACCTGCAGGCGTTTTATCCGCAGGGCAGGGCACGGAGGTAAGTACCTGTAGCCCGAAGCTTCTTGACTTTCCCTTACAGGTAACTGCTAAGGTGCGGTCATGACAAAAATAAAGTTTTTTTGCCTGTTGATCGCCATCTCGGTAGGGAGCGCGGCCGGCGCACAAGAACTGGCAGGACGCTGGCACGGAGAGCTCGAGCTGCCCGGAACACCCCTTGCCATCGGCCTGACCTTTTCGCAAACACCGGGGGGTTTAGGCGGCACGATAGACATTCCGGCGCAGGGCGTGAGCGAGTTACCGCTGACCAACCTCACGAAAAAAGGCCGTTCGGTCACGTTCGGCTTGCAGGGCGTCTCCGGTAGTCCCCGCTTTGACGGTCAGCTTTCAGGCTCAGGAGATAACGCCAAACTCGCCGGTACGTTTTCGCAGAGCGGTCAGTCGTTCCCTTTTACGCTCTCCTCCGGCCCTTTGCAAAGCGCCACGCGGCCCCAAGAACCTACACCACCATTTCCTTACCGGAGTGAAGAAGTTACGCTCAAACATGACGGGGTTACGCTTGCCGGAACGCTTACGCTGCCCGAGGGAAACGGGCCTTTTACCGCCGTGCAGCTGATTACCGGCAGCGGCCCGCAAGACCGCGACGAAACCATCGCCGGACATAAACCCTTTTTACTCTTAGCCGATACGCTGACCCGGGCGGGGTACGCCGTTCTCCGCTTTGACGACCGTGGTGTCGGGGGCTCGAGCCCCGGTAGCCGTGCGCCGACCTACCATGACCTGACCGGAGACGTTTTAGCGGGCGTCACCTATCTTAAAAACCGGGCTGACATCAACCACATCGGGCTGTTAGGGCACTCTGAAGGGGGCTACCTCGCACCTTTAGCGGCGGCGCGTTCGCGCGACGTGGCGTTTGTTATGTTGATGGCAGGCCCGGCCGTTTCCGGTGAAGCCGTACTCATCTTGCAAAACCGGCTGATCGGTGAGAGTGTAGGACAGTCCCAGGCACAGATTGGGGCACAGGTCAGCTATCTTCGGGAGCTTACCGGACTGCTCAAAGGAAAAGATTACGCGGCGGCCAAAGCTCTATCGCGTAAGCGTGTCAGAGTACAGGTTAACGACTTGCCTAAAGCGCAGCGCCCCAGTCCCGCTGTCCAAAAACAGACGATACAAGCCTACCTTGCTTCTCTACCCAGTCTACGCGAGTTTCTCATTTATGACCCGAAAGCCGCGTTAGAGGCGCTTCACGTGCCCGTTTTCGCCTTTTACGGCGGTAAAGATATTCAGGTTCCCGCAAGTCAAAACGCCCCAGTGATGCGTAAGCTGCTCAAAAACGACCCCGACGCAACGGTGCGGGTGTTTCCGGGTCTCAACCATCTGCTGCAACCCGCACCAACGGGTGCGCTAGACGAATACGCTCAGATCAAAACGACTATTGCGCCCGTAGTGCTAAAGGCGCTTACAGGGTGGTTAGGGGCGCGTTTTTAGCTCTTTACCCTTGAGCTGTCTTTTTAGCGTCGCGTAGAAGAGCGCATAGCTAGCACCCTTTTGCTCAACACAGCGTTGAAGGATAACGTGACAGTCTAGAATTCGGCAGCGTAGTCCCAGCAAAAAGCTCAGAGGCGGTAAGAACGCGTGAACTATAAAACAGCAAAGCCGACCCACTGGTTATTTGTAAACGCGGCGTTGCCGGAGCCTTCTTAAGAACCAGCCGAGAGCGGCTAAAAGTGCAAAACCTGCGACCCAGAGCGTTGCTATACCTAAGTAGCGGCTAACCAGCTGATAGTTTTGCTGTAAGACGAAACCCAATAAGACCAGCAGCGACGTCCACGCCACTGTTCCGAACAGTGAAAAGGCCAAGAATATGGTGACCGGCATCCGGCTCAGGCCCGCAGGCAGCGGAATTAACATCCGGAGCCCCGGCACCAAACGGCCGAAAAAGACCGCCCAACGGCCGTAACGGTCAAACCAGTGGTCGGCGCGTCTGATGTCGGTGCTCGAGAGCAGCAGCCAGCGCCCGTAACGGTCGGTCCATAAAAAGAGCTTTTCTTCGCCGACCCAGTAACCGAGCGCGTAGTAAGGCAGTTGTCCCAAAAGTGCCCCGAACGACCCCGCTAAAACAACCCCGACGAATGAGAGGTTGCCCTGCGCGGCGGCAAACCCGGCGAGCGGCATAATCAGTTCTGAGGGCAGCGGCGGGCAGATGTTTTCAGCAAACATCAGGAGCATAATGCCCGGATAACCTATCGCAGTGGTGGTGGTGTAAAGCCACTCGAGCATCTCGTCACTTTACCTGAGCTGGGCGCAGGCGTGCTGCGCCTTTAAGACACATTAAGTTGTGGGAGCGCAAACCTAAATTCATCATAAGTGGTTTAGATCGCACAGCCGCAAAGGTTTATGGCTAGCACCCTGTGTGTCAGACAGGCGTTTGTAGTTACGCAGATGAGCCGGACGCGTAAACTAAAACGCACCCGGCTCGTTTAACGCCTTGGTTAAGTCTGTTTAGATTTGAACTGACGGCTAATGGACCTCTTGCAGCACCGCGGCGCGGTAGACGGCGTTGGGCGTCGGGTCGGGGGTCATCGCCCGGTAGATCGGGATAGCCGCCGCGCCGAGCGCCGCCGCGTCTTCGCCGGTGCTGCCGCGCAGCAGCTGCGGCGCGTAGGGTTTGGCCGGGTGGCGGTAAGCGGGGAGGCGCGCACCGACTTTAGCAAGGAGCGCGTCGGTGAGGTTGACCGGTAACCTGCCACCAAAAATAATCGCTTTAGGGTCGAGCAGATATTCGGTGTACACGAGCGCGGGAGCGAGCGCGTCGGCGGCACGCTCGAGCCACACCGTGACCGCTTGGTTGCCTTCGCCGTAAAGCCTGCCCAAGTCCGTAACGCTGAGGGACTCGCCCCTAGGCTCAGCCTGGGCGAGTTGCTTGAGCAGTTCGCCGGGTGCCGCGTAAAAACTCAGGTCGTGAGCCTGATCTTTGGCGCTCGTTACCGGCAGCAGGCCAAACTCACCGCTGAAACCGCCGTAACCGAGGTAAGGTTGACCGTCTAAAATAACGCCGCCCCCGATACCATAGGCGAAAAACACCAAGAAAAAGTCTTTGAGGTCGCGTCCGACCCCGTACCACCGTTCACCGATGGCGGCGGCGGTCGCGTTGTTCTCTAGGAGAACCGGACACCCGAACTGCGCACCCAAGGTCGCGGCGACCGACACGTCTTGCCAGTCGCTGAGGTCATCCGCTAAGGTTGACGTTATTTTGCCGCTGTAGAGCGGTATGGGCATCCCGACCCCGATTCCTAGAAGTAGCCGTTTAGGAACGTCTTGGTCGCTAAGGAGCGTTTCCGTCGTACGCGTCATCAGCGGCAGAACGTGCGCGGGACTAGAACTGTCTAGCGGGGTATGGCGGCGTGCGAGCACCTCACCTGAAAGGTCAACGAGAACCGCCGAGAGCTGGTCACGGTCGAAGTTAAGACCGATTGAAAAGGCACTTTTGGGGTTGACCTCGAGTTCGGTCGGCGGTTTGCCCATGCCGCCGCGCCGTTGCCGCTTTTCAGCTACGAGGTCCCGTTCGATCAGCTCACCGATAATCCGCGACACCGACGGGAAGGTCAGGCCGGACAAACGCACGATGTCAGCTCTGGAAATAGGTCCTCTGGTACGGACGAGCTCGAGTATGGTGCGCTGGTTGTGAGAGGGCATATAAGGGCGGTTAGGATAAACCATAATTTCCTTTCAGCGAGGTTGCGAAATAAGGTACAACGACACACAGGTATAGCAAGAGAGTACTATGTACGTCAAGCAAAGTAAATGAGGACAAATGCCCTGGCACCGGGTTATGTTGTTTATTTATGTTGACTTTACCCAAGCTCACCACACAACTTAGACTAGACAGAAAGAAACCGCATCTATAGACTAACCTCAAGGCTGTCATCACGCCGAGAGAACGCGGGCAACAGCGGCGCATTTTCTCAACCGTTAAACCTACCTGCCGAAGGTTCCCACTACGCCTTTACTGGCCCACAGCTGAGGAACAAGAGTTACCGCAAAACTAAGGAATATACCGGTTTATTTCATAAATTTTTCATGTTGATAGGGCTTTCGGGCTGAGCAAGTATACTTTAGAAAGCACGATGTTTTCTTCTCCCGACAGACCCACTCGCAAAGCCCGTTGGCCCGGAACCGCGCTGCTGTGGGGCACACTCGTGCTCGCCGGTATGGGCGCAGGGCTCGAGTTCGCCCGTGCGGGCATAAGCGGAATCGGCCTCATCCTCTCATGTGTCGCCGTTTTCAACCTCACCGCCCTCCTCAGTACTCACAGCTGGCGGCAACCCCTTAGGGCCGTAGCCCCGTACTTGTACCTTACCCTTTTGCTGGTGGGTTGGTTATACGCCTTTTATTTTGGCCGTTCGTCCGGGCTGGCGCAGCAGCTTATCCTTACGACGGTCCTGCTGTTACCGGTCCTTTACGCCCAGTTTTTCGACCGTCTGCCGGGGCCACAAGCCCTTTTGCAGGCTGGCACCGTCTTGCTCTCTTTTGCGCTCCTCAGCTTGCCCCACGCGCTTACGACCATAGCCGGTCCAGCTCTTTTTGACGGGCTCGGCTTTTTAGGTTTGTTTACGGTAGCTAATATTTTGCTCTTGACTTTTATCAGTGCGCCGCTGTGGACAGACGGCGAACTCGCCCATCTGCGCCGCGACGCCGCTTGGTTTCAGCGGCTGGCTCACCACGACTTTTTAACCGACCTACCTAACCGGCGGCAGCTCGAGCAGGTGCTAGGGGTCAGCCTCGCGCAATCGTCCCGTAGCGGAGTACCTTGCGCCGCACTGGTGATTGACATCGACCATTTCAAACGCCTTAACGACAGATTTGGTCACCCGGTCGGCGATAAGGTCCTCCGCGAAATCTCACGTCGCTTGCAAAACGAACTGCGGGCGGGCAGCACTTTGGGCCGCTGGGGGGGCGAAGAGTTTGTGGTCGTCGCGCCGCAAACCGAGCGCCACGAAGCGCAGCAGCTCGGGGAGCGGCTGCTCTACGCTGTTCGCGCCGATCCTATCGCCGGTGAGCACCTCGTCACCGTCTCCATCGGGATTACGAGTTACCGCCCCGGTGATACCCCGGAAACGCTGATCGCCCGCGCCGACCGCGCGCTTTACCGGGCCAAACAAGCCGGCCGCGATAGGCTCGCAGCGTAACGGGTTTTGTGTATACTTACCTAGTACTCAAGCATGACCGGGGGGTTTAATGTGAGTGACGCCAACCGAAAAAACATGTTCAGCCACCGAAAGAACGCCTGATGGTGTGGACGCAGAGACTCCTCACAAAACTTCACGCCCATCCCGGTCCTATCTTGCTCGAAGGGGGTGAGGCTTTTGGCGCACCCTTTTTGATCGAAGCCCTCAGCCACGCCCAAAGAGTCGCTTGGTTGCAGCTGACGCCCACTGAAGCGAGTGACTCGGTAGCTATCGGAAACCGCCTTGCAGACGCTGTAAACGCGGCGTTGGAGGCGAACTTTTTACCCCACGCCTTGCCTTTTAGCTACAGCATCGAGGTGTTGAGAAAACGCCTCCCGCTCCTCGGCAGTTTAACGATTGTCTGCTCAAACGCCGACTACACACCGCTCTTTCGTGACTCTTTACTCGAGCTCTCCGAAGTCGGCGCGAAAATTATTTTAATTACCAGTGGTACGACCCCTTCGTTTACAGGGCTGCATCTCCGGCAAGAAGACCTCGCCCTCACCCCGGAAGAGGCCGAACTTTTAGCGGGCCATTTTCTTAGCGAAGCCGAGCAGCGCACCCTACGGCTTTCATCGGGAGGTGCCTATTTAACCTTTATGTGCAGCGTCTGCCGGTTGCGGGGAATGGCGCTGCCGCACGTTCCTTCACCAAGGGGGGCGCTCACCGCGCCGGGCGACGAAACGCTGGTGTCACCGGTGGTGCTGCTCGAGGTACTGCAAAAGCTCGGACGCTACGTCGAGGCGCTCGAGCTCGCCGTAATGAGCGTGCCTGAGCGGGTCGCTGAACTTATCGAAGAGGCGGGACCGGCGTATCAAGAGCGGGGACTACTTGCGCGTCTACACCTCCTTTTAGAAAGCTTAGACGATCCCTACCAGAAAGCTGAAAAGGTGCTCGAGTGGCGGTTAGTTGCAGGCTTTGATCAATCAGATTACCGTCACATCATTGCTGTTATTAAAGCTCACTTAGAAGCTAACGAAGCGCCGGAATTACGTGCTCGTTACGCGGGTGTTTTTCCAAACTCAGAAGAAAGCTTCGTTCAAGCACAGCGTGCGGCAGCAGCAATGACAACGCCACTTACTCTATATCAGCTCGGTCGGTTGCACCGGAATGCAAAAATAGGTGTAACGATCTTACATCAGAGTGTCAAGCTTGCTGAGTCACTTGGACGGCACTACGATGTCACCCGTAATGCAAGAGCATTGGCTGAAAGCCTTAACTATCTCGGTAGATTTCATGAAGCCGCTAACTGGAGTAACTGGGCATTACAAACCTTTACAAAAAAAGGATTACAGGACGGTACTGCGCGGCTACGCCTTCTTTATATCTACGCAACAGCCCATACCATTGTAGACCGTACTAACGGTTTGCAGCTTCTTCTCTTGGAAGCGAAAGATGCTGCTGACTCTGCGGAACTCGGTATAGCTACTGACATCCGGACTACGCTGGCAAATCTCGAGCTTGTACTAGGTAACCTTAACGAGGCAGAAACTCTGGCCGCTGAAAACTTTGCACAGAGCCCACGCTGGCGACTTGGGGACTCTGCCGTACCACTTGTACGGATTTTACTCGAGCAAGGAAAATTTGATGAAGCCCTCGCCAAAGCTCAGTACGCTGTAACCTTGACCGACGGTGAGGATGATTTCGTTACACTCCCAGCATCTTTGGCACTCGGTATGGTTTATGCAGCGCAAGACCCCAAAGCGGCTCGAGAACATCTGCTTAAGGTACTCGAGGCACCCGACATCGAAGCGTCTTTCCGAGTGACGGCAGCCCTGCACCTGCTCAAAATTGGGGTACTCCGTTTCAGTGAGCTTGACGCGACTTTGCAAGAGATTTTGAAAGAGCTCTCACCGACCGGTTTTCGGCTTTTCTGCGGTCCCGAAGACGACTTTATCGGTGTCTGGAACATGCTCTCAGCTCAGCATACGCCTTTAAGGATCAAGGTTTTGGGCAAAGCAGAAGTGTGGCTAAACGACAAACGTCTCTCGCTTAGCGCACGCGCTTTAGAAACACTCGTGCTGCTCGCGCTGCACCCCGAAGGTCTGATCCCCGAAGTGCTGCACAGCTACCTTTATGACAACGAAGACACAACGCTCGTGGCACTGCGCTCAGCCGTTTCCCGCTTGCGTGTACTCGTGCCCATCAGTGCTCACCCCGAGCCGTACCGCATCACCGTGCCGTTTACCTTTGATGCAAACGACTGCGAGGCCGCGATTGTAGCCGGAGATATAAGAGCAGCCCTCGAGCTCTACCGCGGACCACTCCTGGAGAAAAGCGACGCACCCGGTATCCGTGAGGCGCGGCTTTACCTCGAGGAAAGGCTACGGCAAAGTACACTCCACTCCGGCGACGCCGAGGCGCTGCTACCGCTAGCAGAAACGCTTAGAGACGACCTCGAGCTGTGGCAAGCAACGCACGCGGCGCTCCCTAGCAGCGACGTTCGGCTGCCCCTTGTAAGGGCGCAGCTCCACAGGGTAACCCAAGAACTGCGCCCAACCTATAATTAACCGACTCACCAATTAGTGCGGCCCAGCTTGCGAGTAAAGTCTTATGACGCCCGTAGTGATTGTGCCTGAGCGTACTCGCGTGGCGAAGATGGCCCGGCCGAACTTACCGCTTCATGCGCGTACACGGCTTCAATCAACTCAACTTCACGTAAAGCGACAAGCTCACCGACACAGCTAAAGCGCCCGGTTTCAGCCAGGGCTTTTTTGGCTTCATCTCTAGTCATCATAGTCCTCCTTATCAAAATGTAGACGCTACTGTGACGCAGGGATGTTGCAATACGCACAGCGGAAGCTGTAACACTGCGGCAACAGAGGTTTTGTACAGTTAAAGACAGTTAAAGGAGGCAACAACATGTTCAAAAAAGCCCTTATCATCGGTATGATTTGCTTAAGCGTAGGTAGTGTCGGCTTTGCAAGACCTAGGACCGGGGACCCTGGCTGTATCTCTCCTATGTCATCACGTAAATAGCGTCTTAATATCCACGAGAAAGGTCACGGTCACACACTATCAAACCTGAACCCTCGCGAGCAGTTTCCCAAACCCGTGTTTGTAGGTGAGCGTGAATACGACTTCGCGCTCACCTGACGCGTGTGTGAAGGTAGCCTCTATCTATTGCCCGAAAACGGATCGTCGTTTTACCGGGAGGTGTCACTTGTGTGCGTTCAAGTAGACTTTACAAACCGGGTGAGGCATTTCGGGAAGCAGCGGTGTTTTGGTTGGTAACAGCCCGTTTTGGTGCGTCACTGGTCAAACTGAGTTAATCAAAAGCTTGTGCGACTTTGCCACACGTCCTCTTGTGAAGAAACGCGGCGGTCGCTGCGCGTGTCGTCAGGTTTGCTTACCTCGTTAGAGAGTAGGCGGTTATCTGGGATTGACCGGACGCCTCGAGCAGCTCGGCCTCGCCGCATACCTGCACGACTTGGAAAAACCCAGCTTATCAGCTGCGCTACTGCAAACACCCGAACAGTTGACGACAGACGGATGGAAGCAGATGAGGCGGCACCCCGTGAGGGTGAACGTCTTTTAGGGGTGCCGCCGCCGCTTTTGGGCACAGTTATAGCGCAGCATCATGAACGGCTCGACGGGTCGGTGACGATCTACGACCGTCTTTCGGTGCATCTGTGATCCAGATAGAACACTTGCCGAGTTGCGCTACCGTAACAGCGTGTTTGAGCTAGGGGCTGTCGCCGCTACTTTTGCAGAGATGACAGGAACATTTCCAGTTTAAGTCTCGCGGTAACGCCTCAACGCCTCCTGGTAAAGCTCACTCTGGGCGGGCTGAAAATCGTGATCGCTTTCCAGCTGCGCCAACGACGCTGCCTGCTCCGCAACGCCCAAACCTTGCAAGGCTAGCAGCGCCGCGCCGTAAGCCGGTCCCTGGCTCTGCTTGGGCCGGGTGAGCGGTAGCCCCAGTACATCTGCGGTAAGTTGCAACCACATCTCCGAACGAGCCCCGCCACCGGTGGTAAAGGCTTTGGTCAGCGGCGCGAGCGGTGTGATGATGTCGAACGCGTCACGGAGGCTGAAGGCGACGCCCTCGAGCACCGACCGCACCAAATCAGCTTGCGTGGTGGCTAAGCTCAGACCCGTCCACGACCCGCGCAGATCAGGGTCTAAGTAAGGCGTGCGTTCCCCGGCCAGGTACGGCCTAAACGTGACGCCGTTGGCTCCCGGTTGAGAGGTCGCTGCTTCTTGCGTCAGCTCGTCAAACCTCACCCCCGGCCTTAAGGTATCGCGGTACCACTGCAAACTTCCGGCGGCGGCGAGGGTAACGCCGAGAAGGTTGTAACCGCCGTCCGCGTGACAAAAGAGGTGGACGCGCCCCTCCGGGTCGGGGGTCGGTGCGCCTAGTGGCGCGAAAACGACGCCCGACGTGCCGAGGCTGACGCTGCCCACGCCGGGGGTAAGGCTCGAGAGTCCCAGCCCTATCGCAGCAGCGGCGTTGTCCCCGGCCCCGGCAACGACCGGTAAATCTTTCGGCAAACCCGTTTGCCGGGCTAATTCGTCAGTCAGTTGACCGGTGACCTCATGCGACGCGACGATCTCCGGGAAAAGGTCGGTAGAGAGCCCCAGCGCCCCCAACACCTCAGCGTCCCAAACTTTTTGGGCGATCTCAAAGCAGTTCGTCCCCGACGCGTCGGTCGGTTCAGCGGCAATCACCCCGGTCAGTTTGAAGCCCAGATAATCTTTAGGTAAGAGCACGTGGCGAGTACGGGTGAAGTTGTCGGGCTCCGCTTGTCTGAGCCAGAGCAGTTTGGGCAGCTGAAAGCCGGTAATCGCTGGATTGCCGGTGCGTGCGACTAACGTTTCTCGAGGTACGGCGTCAGAAAGTTCTGCGACCCCCGAGCCGGTACGTTGATCGTTCCACAAGAGAGCAGGCCGGACGACCTCGCCGTGCGCGTCTAAGGGCACCATCCCGTGCATCTGCCCGGAAAGCCCGAGCGCCACAATGTCGTGCCCGCCGAGTTTTGCAGTCAACTCTTGAAGGGCTGCCACCGTCCCGGCAAACCAGTCTTCGGGATTTTGCTCCGTCCAACCGGGGCGCGGCGTCAGGAGCGGGTAGCTGCGGGTACTTTCCGCGACAACTGTGCCCGCCTCGTCAACGGCGAGTACGCGGACGCCGCTCGTGCCGATATCCACACCTAATGACAGCGCCGTCACGCCGTCCCCGCCCTTAAAGGTAAGCGAACTACTTTATTAGGGGCGACAGCTAACCTTACTACCGACATAATTCTCCCGTCTTGTACAAGCAAGTCTTGTGCAGTTGGGCCGATCATACCTGTTTGGGGACACTCCCATAAACCGGGTCAGGCCCGGTAACGCTGCGCCGGCAGCGCCCGGAGCCGTGCCGCCGCGTCCTCAGCCGTCAGGTCGCGCTGCGCCTCAGCCAACCACTCGTAGCTGGCGACGAATTTCTGTACGCTAGCTGAGCGTAAGAGCGGCGGGTAGTAGTGCGCGTGCAGCTGCCAGTGCCGCACGTCACCTGCGCTACCGGTAGGGGCACCGTGCCACCCCGAGCAGTAGGGAAACGACGTCTCAAAAAGGTTGTCAAAACGGACCAGCATGATTTTGAGGATGTCTGCCAGCGCGTCTCGCTCAGTAACCGTCAGGTCGGGGAGACGCAAAACATGACGTTTGGGGAGGACCAAGGTTTCAAACGGCCAGTACGCCCAGTACGGCACTACCACGAGCCAGTGGTCGTTTTCGGCGACGGTGCGCTCGCTCAAGCTGCTCTCTCTCTCTCTATAGTCAACCAGCAGCGGACTACCGTGCTGCTCAAAGTAACGTTTTTGCTGCGTGTCTTCTAGCAAAGCTTCATTCGGCAAAAAGTCGCTCGCCCAAATCTGCCCGTGGGGGTGCGGGTTCGACGCCCCGACCATCGCTCCTTTGCTCTCAAAAATCTGCACCCAGCGGTAATGTTCACCAAGCTCGAGAATCTGCGTCCCCCACAGATCAACGACTTTACGAATGGCCGAAACGTCCAGCTCAGCGAGCGTCAGGTCGTGGCGCGGCGAAAAACAGATCACGCGGCAGAGCCCCCGAACGCTCTCACCCTGAAAGAGCGGGTCGGCGCTGCCGCTAGTAGCACTGTGCTCCTCCGGCGTATCCGGCAAAAGTGCGGCGAAGTCGTTGGTAAAGACAAACGTGTCTCGGTACTCGGGATTGTGGGCGTCGCCAGCGCGTTCGTTACCGGGGCAGAGGTAACAGGCCGGGTCGTATTCGGGCCGCTCGTTCCGGCTGGGCGCTTCAACTTTGCCCTGCCAAGGCCGCCGGTTGCGCTGCGGTGAGACCAGCACATATCCGCCGGTCAGCGGGTTGAGGCGGCGGTGCGGACCGGTGGGCGTGAAAATGTCTAGCCGTTTGTCTGTAGCCATAACGCTATCGTAACGCGGCTTGGTAGAGACAAACCAAAAGGTTCGCTAAGCGCCAAGGGAAAGCCGGCACTCAGTAAGAACTTGGCGGTCAGGAGTCGAAATTCAGGAGTCGGTAAAAGGTCTAAACAACCTTATCTTTAGCAGGTGCTCAGGCCGCCCTAGCCAAGCAGCCAGGGCTTATACTTGTAACACGCTAAATAGATGAAGGATGTGCGCATAATCATTCGCAAAGTCGGGATAAATTCACACTATGATTCATTTTTATAACGACTCGTCACGTTTTCCCCCTAATATCGTTCTAAACCTGGATTTACCTTAATAGGTCTTCATTTGTTTTGTTCTATCGTGGGTGATGGTTTTCGCTTCGTAAGCGAACAGAGCTGAAAAGGTTGATATACCTTACTTTGATATGCACACCCCTCAAATAGATAGTCGTCATCTCAGCCCACGCTCATACGTTTAGAACGTGTTACGAAGCTTGAAGATTCCCCAAGCCGTTTGGTCAACGCTTAGGAAATCCGTTCCAATCCGGCTTTTTACATTTTCGGCAGCATCTTTTTGGGCATGTTTGGAGCTTAAAGGCAGGCTCGAGTCCGAAATGCCGAAACAGCTGAACAGTTTAGCTGCTGTGCAAGACGCAAGTTCAATAGCCATAACAGCAGTTACAATTGTCACATTTGTAACGGGCTCTAGCCGTGGCAAGCATCAAGACGCCTCCTTTATAGCAAACGTTATGGGTCAGATCAGGCGGTGAGTGCTAACAGGCTCGGCAGTTCGCTTCCGTCTATCCCTTATGCTGGGACAGTATCTCTACCGGCGTTGGCCCTGAGCCCGGACATTTGTCATACCGCATGTGTGCTATAACGATAAGCGGGAAAGACACGTGAGTTGGAGGAACCGTATGACCACACAACTAAACATAACCCATATGACCGTGACCGAAGCTGCCGCCCGCAAAGCCGGTGAGCTCTTGGGTAACGCGCAAAAAGAAACCGCCGCCATCCGGGTTTACGTCAAATCGGGGGGCTGCAGCGGCTACTCGTACGGGATGGCCATTGACGACCGTGAACTCGAGGGCGACAGCATCTTTGTGGACCGGGGCGTCCGTATCGTCGTGGATAAGATGAGCCTGCCCCTACTTCAGGGTTCACAGATCGATTACGTCGAGAACATGATGGGCGGCGGCTTTAGCGTCAATAATCCGAACGCGACGAGCGCGTGCGGGTGCGGCAGTTCGTTTCGTACCGACGGCAAAACCGCGCCGGAAGGCGAAAGCGTCAGCTGTCACTAAGATTTGTCCAAAAAAGAAGCGGCCCGCTAGCAGGCCGCTTCTTTTTTTGGTTGAGGTTTACGGCGAGGTGTAACGCAAGACCGGTTTACGCGCCGCTTTGACCTCATCCAAACGGCGTACCGGCGTGGTGTAAGGCGCGTTTTTCAAAAAGTCCGGGTCGGCTTCGGCCCGTTTTAATATGTCCGCCATGACTGCAACAAAGGCGTCCATCGTCTCCAAGCTCTCCGTCTCAGTCGGCTCGACCATCATCGCTTCTTTGACGACCAGCGGAAAATACATCGTCATCGGGTGCATCCCGTAGTCTAAGAGTGCCTTAGCGATGTCCAAAGTCTTCATCCCTCTGGGCGGCTGCGCCACAAATTCGTGCATGTTGATGCGGTCAAACGCGGTCTTGAAGCCGACTTCTTGCAGCTTGACACGCAGATAGTTTGCGTTCAAAACGGCCCGCTCCGAAATCTGCGCCAGCCCGTCGCGGCCCAGTGCCCGAATATAGGTATACGCCCGCACCAAGTTGCCGAAGTTCCCATGAAACGAACGCATCCGCCCGATCGAGTACGGTTGGTCGTAGTCGAAGGCGAAGTGGTCACCCTCTTTTTTGATGATCGGTGAGGGTAGGAAATCCCGTAGATGCGCTTTGACCCCAATCGGGCCGGTGCCGGGGCCACCGCCGCCGTGGGGCGTGGTAAACGTCTTATGCAGATTGAGGTGTACCACATCGAAACCCATATCGCCGGGGCGAGCGCGGCCCACGATGGCGTTCGCGTTCGCGCCGTCGTAGTAGAGCTGTGCGCCGACCTCGTGCGCGAGGTGGGCGATTTCTAAAATGTTTGTCTCGAACAGCCCCAACGTGTTCGGGTTCGTGAGCATGATCGCCGCAACGTCCGGGCCGAGCACGGCTTTAAGGGCGTCCAAGTCAACCTCGCCGTTAGGGGCTGTCGCCACCTCTTTGACGTCGTACCCGACCATCGTTGCGGTGGCCGGGTTGGTGCCGTGCGCCGCGTCCGGGACGATGACGATGCGGCGCTGCTCGCCCTCGCCGTTGTGCTCGTGGTAGGCCCGGATCATCAAAATCCCGGCGAGTTCGCCGTGGGCACCCGCCGCTGGTTGCAAGGTGATGGCGTCCATCCCGGTGATCTCGGCGAGGTCGTATTGCAGATTATAAAGCAGTTCTAACGCGCCCTGCACGGCGTCCGGGTCGGCGTTCGGGTGCACGTCAGCGAAGAGTTTGGCGGTCTCTTCGTTGACTTTAGGGTTGTATTTCATGGTGCACGAGCCGAGCGGGTAGAAGTTGCCGTCAATAGAGAACTGCCGGTGCGCGAGCTGGGTATAGTGGCGGACGAGTTCCAACTCCGACACTTCGGGCAGTTTAGGCGGCGCGGCGCGGAGGTGTTCAGCGCCCAGAAGACTTTCTAAGCTCTCCCCCACCGGTTTGGGCGGATACGCCGCGCGGCGGCCCGGTTGTGAGCGTTCAAAGATCAGCGGGAAGTCACCGGCTGTGTTTTCCCGAGCTAAAATTGGGCGTTCTTCAAGTTTAGTCATGGGCGACCTCGAGCCTACGCTCTAAAACTTCTGCCAAAGCGTCCGTCAGGAGCGTCATATCTTCTGCTGTCGTGAGTTCAGTTGCGGAGAAAAGTGCCGCGTCCCCAAGGCCGTAAGTTTTGGGAACGGGCACAGCGGCAGCGACGCCCGCTTCGGCGAGCGCGTGACGCAACTCGTCCGCAGGGAGCGGTAAACGGGCGGCAAACTCGTTAAAAAAGGGTTTTGCGGTGAGGGGCTCGAGGCCAATCTCTCTAAGTTTACCCGCTAAGGTGTGCGCGTTCTGCACACTTTTAGTTGCGACGTCGGTTAAACCTTGCGGCCCGAGCGCGGCGAGGTTTACGGCGGCCATCAGCGCGGTGAGCTGGTGGTTCGAGCAGATATTCGACTTGGCTTTCGAGCGGCGGATGTGCTGCTCTCTGGCCTGCAGCGTCAGGACAAACGCCCGTTTGCCGTCCCGGTCCGTTGTCTCGCCGACGATACGCCCCGGCAACTGCCGTAAAAGCGGCTCAGCCACGACCATAAACCCGAAGTGCGGCCCGCCAAAACTGACCGGATTACCGACCGTCTGCCCGTCCCCGACGGCGATATCCGCGCCGTAATCACCGGGCGCGGTGAGAACACCGAGCGTTAGGGGGTCACAGACGGCGACGAAAAGAGCACCGGCTGCGTGCGCGGCGTCAGCAAGCTTCGGCATCGCTTCTAAGTAGCCTAAAGAGTTGGGATTTTGGACGATGAGACAAGCCGCGTCCGCCACGTCGCCCGGTTCAGGCGTGCTCAGCTCAGTGAGGGCGATTTCGACAATCTCAATGTCTAGAGGATGCGCGTAGGTCGCTAACACCTCCCGCGACTCAGGATGCACTCCTTGACTTACCACAACCTTGCGCCGCCCGGTCTGCCGCACGGCAAGAAGTGCCGCCTCTGCGACCGCTGACGCCCCGTCGTACATCGAGGCGTTGGAGACCGGCAGCCCGGTCAGCTCACTCATCATCGTCTGGTACTCGAAGGTCGCCTGCAACATCCCCTGTGAGACCTCAGGTTGATACGGCGTGTAGGCCGTGACGAACTCACTCTGCAGCGCCAGGTGCAGCGTCACCGAGGGGATAAAGTGCTCTTGCAGACCGCCGCCTAAAAAGTTGGCTTGTGGGGTTTTGTTTTTTGCGGCGAGTGAGCGCAAATGCCGGAGCAAACTCACTTCATCTAAACCTTCGGGAATGTCTAACTCAGGGATTTTGAGCGACTTGGGCAGGTCGGCGAACAGCTCATCAATGCTTTCGACGCCGATAGTCTCGAGCGCCCGTTCGATATCTTCCGGTGTATGCGGCAAGTAGTTCACAGGTCGTTCACCCTGCCTCGGCGATTTCTTGATAGGCGTCAGCGTCTAAGAGCTTCTCGAGTTCTCCGGGGTCCGACACGCGCAGCTTAAACATCCAACCGCCCTCAAAAGGTGCTGAATTGATGGTTTCGGGAGCGTCCTCTAAGGCGCTGTTGACCTCGACGACTTCACCCGAAACCGGCGCGTAGATGTCCGAGGCGGTTTTGACCGACTCGACCACAGCAACGGCAGTTCCTGCCGTGACCGTTTGGCCGACACTGGGGAGTTCGACGAACACCACGTCTCCGAGCTGGTCTTGGGCAAAGTCGGTAATGCCGACGGTGAGGGTGTCGCCCTCGAGCCGTGACCACTCGTGCGACGCACTATATTTGAGGGCTTCAGGTAGCTGCATATAGGACTCCTCAGGTCATTCTAAAGGCAAGAAAAAGGTTTTTAGGGCACGTATGACGTACACCGTGACGGGTGCCTTGCAAAACGTACCGGCATACGCCCATAACTCCCTCAGCCTACCGGAAAGTCGTCGGGCTATGCGTTTCTCACCTTGCGTTCTCTCGGCTGTGTTGACCCTAAGCCTCACCGGTTAAGTCTTGCTGTGTGCTGATTTCGCCCGGCTCACCGTAGACCTGTTTACCGCAAACGCCCCGGCTGACCCGCCCCACTAGGTACTGCGTTCGGCCTTCAGCCGCTCGGCAGCTTCTTGACTCCGCCCGGCTTTAACCAGCTCACTGAGTTCGGTCGCGGTACGAAAATCTATCGTTTTTTGCTCGAGCGCCGCTCCGATGGCGTCCAGCGCGTCACGCTGAGCCGCAGTAAATCTAGGGCCGCGTAACGTTTGAGTGGGGTGCTGCGCCATAAGAAAAGTATAAACGCCCCCTTACCGAGCGGACAACCTCCTTATTATGGGTTAGACGCGCCTTAGCTCGAGCAAGCACCTGCAGCTTAGCTGTTTGGTTGCCCCTCACCGTCTGCATTGTTGGTGATGGCGTTCCACACGACGCCGCTCTTGCCCCTGGCTTCACCTTCGGTGTCTGCTTTAACCATCCGGACAACGACCTTTTCAGAGGCGTAGCTGTCCCGGGCCGCGCAGCCCTGCTTATGATCGTCAAAACGGCTTAAGAGTTTCCACGCAGTTGTACCGCTGGGTTTTTGAAAGATAAAGTAGGGCATCCCCGACCTTAGCACCTAACGGGCGCTCCTGACGCTTGGAGCAACGCTACAAAACGGCGCAGACTGCTGTTTAGAGGTCTTTCTCGAGCAAAAATGCAGCTATGGACAGAGCTAATGATCTCGGACCGGCAACTCTCGGCACCTTAAACGGCACCGGTTTTATGAACCGTCATCCCACCCAAGCTAGTGGTTACGTTCAGGGCGAGGGCGTTTTTATCGTCGCTGAAACGACCCGCGAGGCGGTCGAGGCGCTGATGGGCGAAGAGCTCGACTATGTAGGGCCGACCGAAGACGGCAACACCCGGGTCGCGCAGTGCCATATCGTCTCCGCCGAGGACTTTCCTACTCTCACATTTTCAAAAAGCTAACCAAGACCCACCGTGTAAATCCGCCGCCGGGCTGTTACGGCGAACTGCTCGGCGGCCACAGGCTGAGGCCATTCTAGTGCTGCTTTTTAGCCCAGGTAAGAAACCGCTGCACCTCGGGTTCGGCTAACAGTGCCGCCCGCGTGTTGAGCCTCTTGCCAAGCTCGTTTTCGCTGTAGCTGCGGTGCAGCTGCCGGTGACACAAGCGGCAGAGCATCAGCCCACAGCCGCTGAGCTCGGCGCGACTAAAGCGCCGCGTGTACCAACCTCGGCGGTGAACACGTTTGGGAATAAGGTGGTGAAAAGTCAGCGGCTCTTCGCGTCCGCACAGTTCGCAGTAGCGGCAGCTGGCGCGGCGCGGCCCGAAATCAGTAGTTGGCGACGTCACCCCATCAGTTTACAAAAACCGAAAGCGCGAGGTATTGCTCTAGCTGTCAACCGTTTAGACCAACCGTTTGGCCTCAAGACCTTGTTAGAAAAGACTTTAGAAAATCAGACAAAGCGGCTTGCTGAGGTTTTGGCAGTGCTTGAGCTTTGTCCCTTGAACGAACATTCCTCAACGATTATACTTTAGCCTAACCCACCCCAGGTGGGGAGAGTAAAGGGAGACAACCTATGAAGCCAGTTGCCGCAACGTATTTGCTACTCAGCACTTTTTTATTCGGTGCTTTTGGCTTAGCACAACCTGCGCCGCCAACAGGACCACCCAACCAGCACCCACAGGGCGCGATGAATATGAGCAAAGCGCCAATTGGCAGTGAGCTGGACTTCATTCAGGGGATGATCCCGCATCATCAGGAGGCCGTAGACAGCGCCCTGGTGATCGAAAAACACAGTGAGCACGCCCAACTTCGCGCCTTTGCCGGAGCTGTCGTTGGGGTTCAGCAGCGTCAGATCAGCGAAATGCGGGGATGGCTCCGGGCTTGGTATCCGAAACAAGCAAAAGCGGCGTCACCTTACCTACCGATGATGCGCACTCTGCCGAACGCCACGCCGGACGAAGCCGACCGCGCCTTTATCGAAGACATGATGACGCATCACGAGATGGCGATAGCGATGGCTCGAGAGTTTCTAGCCGGGGACTTCAAAAAGCATCCCAAAGCCGAGGCGCTCGCAAGAGACATTATGTCTACCCAAGCCGCCGAAGTCGGTACCTTACGCGGCTGGTTGCGACGTTGGTACGGCGTCAAAGTAGACGCCACTACAAACACACACGGCTAGGCACACTAGAGATAGGTTTTGATAGGTCTTGCAAGGGGCAGGGCTCGAGCCAACTGGGGGTTTATGAACGGGCAAGTCAGACCACCGGTAAAGGTGTTCTTAACAGTGTTGTTCACGCTATTCTTCACACTGGTTTTCACACTAAGGGAAAAAGCATGACCGTTAACAGCTACGCCGTGGTAGGGCTGCTCGCCCTTATCGCCGCCGGGCTCGCGCTCCTCGGCGCAGCTTTCTGGAGACCTAAAGCCAAACTCTTAAAAGCGCCCGCAGCGTGGGCACAGTTTCGCTTCGGTTACGTCGTCTACGCGCTGATCTTTCTCTCATTCGACATGGAGATGATCTACATGTACCCGTGGGCGGTGGTGTTCGTGGAACGGGGCCTCGAGGCATTTTTAGACATGCTCGTCTTTATCGCCATTCTTTCTGCGGGCATCGCTTACGCCTGGGGGATGGGGGGGCTCGAGTGGGAGTAGTCACGGGTGCTCTTTTTGTCCTCGCAACGCTGCTCGTCGGGGGCTTGGGAACGATGGGGCTCGAGCACCTTATGCGCCGCCGCGCCGAGTTAGGTCCGGCTACGACGCCGAGTATTCGGGAAGATGTCAAACTCCTTCAGGCTGACCGCTGGCTCTATCCGGCGGGGACGGTTTCAGCTTTGCTGGGCATCTTTTTTGCGCTAGTCGTGATTCCTTTCGGCCCCGGTCTTATCGCTCAGGACATCGGTATCGGGGCGTTTTACTTTATCGTCGTGCTGGACTTTGTGGTACTCGGGGTCGCGCTCACGGGTTGGGGCACAAATATACCGGACGCCGTAGACGCCTACTACCGCATCACCGCGCAGCTCGTCGCCTACGTCGTCCCACTGGGTCTCGCTTATGTCGGGGCCATCATGATGGCTGAGTCTCTGTCTATTGTCACCATCGTTGAGCGGCAGAACAGCTTGTGGTTTGTCTTCCTGCAACCCATCGGTTTCTTGCTCTACCTCGTAACCGGATTGATGCAGGCTTACCGTGCGCCCTTTATGGAACCGTTTTCTAAGTTCATCGGAGGTGGCGTGCTCGGCGCTGTCGGTGGCTGGCAGGCGCTCGTATGGCGTTTTGCGCTCGCCGGTCTGCTCTTTGCCATTGCCGCGATGGGGGCTGTACTTTACTTGGGCGGCCCGCAGGGGCCGTGGCTACCCGCGCCGGTTTGGATGCTCGTTAAAACGTTTGGGCTGATGGCCTTGATGCTCGGCCTGGGGCGACTCGTCAAACCTTTAAGCACCGCGCAGATGCTCCAACTCTCGTGGCGCATCCTGATTCCTATTGGTCTGGTCAATGTGTTGGTCGTCGGCGGGCTGATTCTTTTAGGCGTAGGTCCCACATGATTCTAGGCGCGACCGCACAGGTGTTCGCCTTTGCTCTCTTGTCACTGATCGCCATTTTGGGGGCGCTCGGCATGGCGACGACGATGAGCATGTTTCGGAGCGGTATCTTCCTGATGGCGTCGTTTATCGGCGTGTCGGGGCTCTTTATCCTCCTCTCCGCCGACCTTTTGGGACTGTTACAAATCATGATGTATATCGGCGGGATGCTGGTGATGGTGCTTTTTATGGTGCTCTTAATGCATGACCCCGGCGGCAGCATGATGGCGGGGATGGACATGGCCCCGGTTGAAAACTTCTTTAGCCGAGGACTGCTCCCCAAAGACGAAGGAGAGGTTGAGGCGGCTCGAGTCGATAACTTAGGTCAAAATGCTGAAGACGAAAGTGACGAGCAGCAAGGTTATCAGCATAGAAATCATCAGCATGAAGGTCATGACATATCAGCTGACGGGCACGGTAATGGGGATAGTCAGCAAGAGCACGAACATAGCGATATGAACCACGACGACATGGACATGGGCGATATGGACATGTCTATGGTGACGCCCGTCCGTTCTTACGCGGCGTGGCTCGGGCTCGGTACGGGCGCACTGCTCGTTTTACTCCTCTTGTTGCGCCCCGCTTGGCCGGTCGCGGACGCACTCCCTGATCCTGACTCGGCGCAGCAGGTCGGCAACCTTTTGATGAGCAAATACATGATGGCGTTCGAGGGCGCGGGCTTGCTTATCTTGGTCGGTATCTTCGGCGCGGTCTACATCGCACGGCCTGACCGTCATCCGTCGGCGAAGGGACGTGAGGTGCATGTCGGGCAAGACGAAATGCCTAGTGAACTCGAGGATGACACCTTGAAACCGCTGAGGGACAACGCATGATTCTCCCCTTGACAGCTTTTTTAAGCGTTGCTGCCATCCTCTTCGGCATCGGTGTCTACACCGTCATCGCGCAGCGTTCAGCCGTGATGATTCTGATGGGCGTCGAGGTCCTCTTAAACGCCGTCGGCCTTAACATCGTGGCCTTCTGGCGTTTTGTCGCCCCTTCAGACTACTCCGGACAGATTTTTCTGATCATCATCGTGACGTTAGGTGCGGTCGAGATGGGCATTGGGCTCGCCATTATGATGATGCTCTACCGCAACCGGCAGACCGCACAGGTTGACGATTTTACGGAATTAAAAGGGTGACGGCGCTCCTGATCGCTGTGCCGCTTATGCCCTTATTAGCTGCACTTGTGATTCCTCTAGGGCAACGTCTGCCAAGCGGCTGGGTGAGCGCGGGCGCGACGGGCGTTTCATTGGCACTTTTACTCGCCCTGTTCGGGTCGCACCTCAGCATGACGGCGACATGGTTAGGGGTCGGCACTTACACCCTCACAGTTGGGCTCAGCCTGGACCCGCTTTCATATCTGCTGGCGCTCTTAGTCGCAGGCGTTGGTTTCCTCGTGGGGGTGTACGCAGTCGGGTATATGGCCGATGAACAAGGCAAGCCGCGTTTTTACAGCACCTTGTCATTTTTTATCGGAGCGATGCTGACCCTCGTCCTCAGCAATTCGCTGGTGCTGCTGTTCGCCGCTTGGGAGAGTGTCGGGCTGGCGTCGTATCTGCTGATTGGCTTCTGGTATACCCAAACTGACGCGAAAGAAGCGGCGCGTAAAGCCTTCCTGATGACCCGCTTAGGCGATCTTGGCTTGCTGCTCGGCTGGTTACTCCTGCTCCTAACGGTTGGCACAACGGATATTCAGACCGTTTTAGGTGCGGTGGGAACAGGTTTGCCTGCAGGCATTGCCACACTCGCGGCTTTTCTCTTGCTTTTGGGAGCACTCGGTAAGAGCGCACAGCTTCCACTTACAGCTTGGCTCCCTGACGCGATGGCTGGGCCGACACCCGTGTCGGCGCTGATCCACTCGGCCACGATGGTCGCGGCGGGTGTGTATCTGCTGCTGCGCTTATTCCCACTCTACGAAGCGGCTCCGGGCATCCTCACCGTTGTGCTCTGGTTGGGCGCGCTTACGGCACTTTTTGCGGCGCTCGTCGCTACGGTGCAAACCGACCTTAAGCGCGTTTTGGCGTGGTCTACGGTGTCACAGCTCGGTGAGATGTTTTTTGCAATCGGTTTGGGCAGCGCATTTGCCGCAGCCTTTCATTTGGCAATGCACGCACTGTTTAAGTCGGTACTGTTTCTCACGGCGGGTGCGGTCGAGCATATCGTCGGCGGTTACGACCTGCGGAAGATGGGCGGGTTGTGGCGACAGCTGCCCCTCACAGCTGGGGTGTTTGCCGCAGCGGGCTTGACGCTGGCGGGGTTTCCGCCTTTTTCTGCGTTTTGGAGTGAAGAGGCGATTTTGGCTCGAGCCGCGTCTGTTAGCCCATTTGCTGGGGCATTTTTCTTGCTGCTTATCTTTCTTGCCGGGGTGTATATCAGTCGGGCGGGAGTCGCAGCGTTTCTAAGTTGGCCGGGTGCGCCGAAACCAACCGAGAAAAAACCGAGCGTGTGGCTGGCTCTACCGATGCTTGTTCTGGCTGTGCTTACACTCGGCGCGGGCTGGGTATCGAAGGGGCCGCTCGAGTCCTTCCTCCCCTTTCCTCAACCGCCGGAAGCTCACACGACCTGGACGCTCTGGGCTGTCGCCGCAAGTGTTTTAGGGCTCGTCTTTGGAAGTTGGCGAACGTTGCAACATGGCCTCGTACCGACTTTTGGCAGGTTTCCGGTGGGGTTGGGGCACGGCCTCAACGTTCTGACCTCTACGCCCGTGACGATAGTGCATACGGTTTCGGCAGGTGTAAACGGGCTCGAGCACACCCTTGATGCTTTCGTCAGACAGCTTGCAAGCGGCACTCTTATGCTAACGGGCAGCCTAAACCGTGCTGAGAGTAGCTTTGATAGGGGGGCTCGAGGTTTCGCGTCTATAACTCTAAGAACTGCTACCGGAACCGAGAAAGCTGAACAAAGGGGATTCTCAAGAGGTGGCGACGCTTTCGCACGCCTCTTCAGCCGTTCCGGGCAGCGGCTACGCACCACTGAGAGCGGCAAACTTTATCTTTATACGCTTGTCCTGTTCGTCTGGGTCGCAGGGGTCGTCGTCGGAGGCGTGCTGCTGTGGTGGTAACGAAATCTAAAACGCTCATTGCGGGGGCATCATGCTGAGTATCACCATTTTTTTACCGCTCCTGACGGGGCTCGTCGTCCTAGCCTTACCCAATGTCCGGGCAATACGCTGGACGGCCCTCGCCGGGTCGCTGCTGACGCTCCTTTTCACGCTTATTTTGTGGGCGGGCTATAACCCAACCGGTTCACAGCTTCAGTGGCACGCGGCGGCTCCGTGGATTCCAAGTATTGGGGCGAGTTACGACTTGGCGGTTACCGGTCTTTCGCTCCCACTTATGGTTCTCACCGCGCTGCTGCTCAGCCTGACGATGGTTTATGTGTTGCCCGAGCACGACCGGGCGAAAGCGCACGCGTTTTTGTTCCTGCTGATGGGCACAGGGTTACTCGGTCTGTTCGGGGCTCGAGACCTGCTCCTCTTCTACCTTTTTTTCGAGGTTGCCCTCGTCCCGATGTACTTTATCGTCGGCATCTGGGGGGGCGAGAACCGGCGGTACGCCGCGCTCAAGTTCTTTCTCTATACCCGCGTCGGCAGCCTCGCCATGCTGCTGAGCTTTTTGGCACTCTATCTGGCAAGCGGCCGCAGCTTTTCACTCGCTGAGATCAGCACAGCGCAACCCTTTGCGGGTTCAGGGACCGGATTTTGGGTCTTTTTGGGCTTACTGCTCGGTTTCGGCGTAAAACTGCCGACGGTGCCGCTCCACAACTGGCTCCCCGATGCCCACGTCGAAGCGCCGACCGAGGGCAGCGTGATGCTCGCCGGAATTCAGCTCAAGATGGGCGCGTACGGCTTTTTAGCCATTATGCTGCCAACCTTGCCCGACACGGTGCGGCAATACGCCTGGCTCCTGATGCTCTTGGCGCTGGTGTCGCTCGTTTACGGCGCGCTAGCGGCGCTCGCGCAGAGCGACCTCAAACGGCTGATCGCCTACACCTCGGTCAATCACATGGGTTTTGTGCTTCTAGGGGTGGCGGTGTGGGGGCTCTCGAGTGACCCCGGCGTCCGGCAGCTCGCCCTGAGCGGCGCGGTGTTGCAGACCATCAGCCACGGGCTTTTGACGGGCGGGATGTTCTTTCTGGCAGGGATTTTGCAGCATCAGGCAGGCACACGGGAGCTGGCGCGTTTTGGCGGACTACTGGGAAAGGTGCCGGGATACAGCGGTCTTTTGGGCCTCTTGGCGTTTGGTTCGTTGGGATTACCGGGGCTTTCGGGTTTCGTCGCCGAGTTTCAGGTCATCGGCGCAACCTTGTCGGTCAATATCTGGTTCGCGCTGGTCGCGGTTTTGGGGCTGATCATCTCGACGGCGCTCTACCTCAAGGTGTTGACTGCTCTGCTGATGGGCACGCCGCCTGACGATATGCCCACGGTGCGTGAGCTGAATCCGCGTGAGGCGACCGCTGTGATTCCGCTGGCTGTTCTGTCGCTGACGATTGGGTTGCTACCGGGACCATTTTTACGCGTGTTGGGGACAACTGTTCGCGCTCTAGCTCGGCTCGGAAGCTAGCGAGATGGAGTGCATGGACCTCTGGGCCATCGTCCCAGAGCTGATCTTAGCTGGTTTCGCGCTGCTACTCGTCCCGGTTGCCGGTCTGAGCAAAGGACGCGGGCAAAACGTCGTGGTGTTTTTAGCGGTGTGCGGGCTTATCGCGGCGACTGTGTTTAGCGTACGGATGCTCCTCTGGAGAGACCAAGCCGTCTTTTGCGGGACCTACGCCGTAGACGGTTTCGGTACGGTGTTTAAGCTTCTGATTTTGTTCGGGGCACTCCTGTCACTTTTGGCTATCGGCGCACATTTCCGGGGGACGGGCAAAGAAGGACACGCCGCCGTCGCCTTGCTCTTTTCGACCCTGGGCGGGGTGTTGGCGGCCTCGAGCCTTGACTTAGGTCTCATCGTGCTCTTTTTACAGCTGCTCAGCATGGCCTCGTACATCTTAGTGGCGCTGGTACGAACCAATAGGGAGGCAAACGAGGCGGCGCTCAAATACTTTATCTACGGGGCGGTGGCGCTGGCGGTGATGGCTTACGGGCTTTCGTTTTTGTACGGCCTCACTGGAAGCCTCTCACTACCGGCAATTGGAGGAAGCTTGCGCAGTGCCGATGGCGTCTGGGTGGCGCTCGCCTTTGGTTTTGTCTTGATCGGCTACGCCTTTGAGATTACGGCGGTGCCCTTTCACTTCTGGGCACCCGACGTATACACCGGCGCTTCTGCGCCCGTCACCGGGTTTTTGTCGGTTGTACCTAAACTGGCGGGCTTTGCGGCGCTCTTGCGGTTTCTCCTCGTCGCGCTCCCCGGCGGTATGGCGGCGTGGCCGCTCGCGGTGGCGATTTTGGCCGCTCTCACCATGACGCTCGGCAATCTAGTTGCCTTGCGGCAAACACGGCTCAAACGGCTGTTGGCTTACTCGAGCATCGCCCAAGCGGGGTATGTGCTGATGGCCGCGGCCGTTTCTGAGCGCGTACCCTCAGCTCTGGGCGCCGCTGGCTACTACCTGCTCGCGTACTCCCTGATGAATCTCGGAGCGTTCGTGGTGGCGGCGCAGCTCGAGCGCCTCACCGGGAGCGACGAATTACGGGGCTTGCGGGGTCTGGGCCAACGCTCGCCGCTGGCGGCTGTGGGCCTCACCTTGTCCCTTTTATCCCTGGCGGGTATTCCGCCGCTCGCAGGGTTTGCCGGGAAGGTACTCCTCTTAGACGTCACCCTCTCCGGTGGTCTAACCTGGCTGGCCGTCGTCGGTGTATTGAACTTCGCTGTGGCGCTCTACTACTACCTCTTGCCGATTGTTGAGATGTACCTGCGTGCGCCGGAAACCACAGACCGTGTTCCTAATTGGCCGGGGTATCTCGTGGCGCTCGGCGTCAGCGTTTTCGGCACGCTTTTGATCGGTATCTTGCCAAGCACCGTACTCAGCGTGACGCAGCACCTCTCGAGGGTTTTTAACAAAGGCTAAGACACCTCGCTTCAAAGTGCTAGACGGCCGTGACAAAGGAGTGTTTTTAGAAAGGTTTCCGGCACTTGGGTGCTACTTTACTTTTATCCCTTACGTTTTGCGGCGACTACCCGGTGCGGGGTTCTGGTTCTTACCGTGCCAAGTTCTTACCGTGCCAAGTAGAGCAGACCCCGTAAACTAAGGGATGACCCCCGCCGCGCCGATCGCCGAATGGGAGCAAGTGACTACTGAGAATGTCGCCACTCAAAGCCACTTTTCAAGCTTCTATTGTCGTTTGACTAAATCAAAAGCTTGTATCTATCTGGCTTGTAAGGGTGCCTTGTGACCTTTGACGAGTACCAAGCCAGCCTCGAGGCCGACTTTAAGCGAGGCAACGCTACCGAACACACCTATAGGGGCACCTTAAAAGCGTTGCTCGAGTCTAAGTTTCCGGGCATCGTCGCCACGAACGAACCCAAACGCATTTCTGCAGGCGCACCCGATTACGTCATCTCTCGAGGCGAAACCCCGCTGGGTTACATCGAAGCTAAAGACTTAGGCCGTTTAGACAACCCGACCGACCGGGAAAAAGAGCAGCTGGGGCGCTACCTCGGCAGTTTAGGCAACCTCATCTATACGGACTACTTAGAGTTTCGCTGGTTTGTCGAAGGACAGCACCGCTTGACCGCACGGCTGGCAAGTATCAACGGCAAAGGGTTACGGGTAGAGCCTGACGGCGCACAAAACCTCGAGATGCTACTCAAGGGCTTTTTAGGCGTCACAGCCCCAACGATTAAGAGCCCGTCAGCCCTAGCCCGCAAGATGGCCGCGTTAGCCCAACAGATACGGCACACCATCTTAGGGGCGTTTAACGCCGAAGACTTAACAGACGACCATCCCGACCCGCTGCACGACCAGTACCAGGCGTTCCGGGAAGTCTTACTCTCTGATTTGACCCCCACACAGTTTGCCGACATGTACGCCCAGACCATCACCTACGGGATGTTTGCTGCCCGCACGAGTCCGAACTTTACGCCGCCCTTTACCCGGTACAAAGCAGCGTATGACATCCCGAAGACCAATCCCTTTTTACGCACCGTGTTTCGGCAGATGGTCGGGCCGGAACTCGAGTCCAGTGTGGACTGGATTGTAGACGATTTAGTCAACCTCTTAGCGCACGCTGATATTGGCGCTATCTTGCAAGACTTTGGCACCCGGACTCGTACTGAAGACCCGGTAGTCCATTTTTACGAAACGTTCCTAGCCGCGTATGACCCCAAGATGCGCGAGGCGAGAGGCGTCTACTACACCCCTGAGCCGGTGGTCTCTTACATCGTCAGAAGTGTTGACCATATCCTTAAAAAAGACTTTGGGCTTAGAGACGGGTTAGCCGACACCTCAAAAGTAAGAGTGATAGACCCTGAACAGCGCAGCCAAAAAGACCGTAAGACCAAAGACGTGCACAAGGTGCAAATCCTCGACCCGGCGACCGGCACGGCGACGTTTTTACATGCGGTCATAGACCAAATCCACAGCACCATTGTCGGACAGACCGGCGGGAACAAGGGGCTGTGGTCGGGGTACGTGAAGAATCACCTGTTGCCCCGGTTACACGGGTTTGAGTTATTGATGGCTCCCTATACCGTGGCGCATATGAAGCTGGGGTTGCAGCTCGCTGAACTCGGTTATGACTTCGACTCTAACGAACGGCTCAAGATTTACCTGACGAACGCTTTAGAAGAGGCGCACCAGTTTCCGAGTTTGCCGCTGTTTGGGCAGGCCATCGCCAGAGAGAGCCAAGAGGCGGGGCAGGTCAAGCAAGATGCGCCGGTGATGGTGGTGCTAGGGAACCCGCCGTATTCCTATGCGTCTTCAAACAACGGTGAATGGATTAGCAAAATCATCAGAGACTACTACACTGTAGACGGGCAACCGCTAGGTGAACGCAACCCTAGAGGCTTGCAAGACGACTATGTAAAGTTCCTTCGCTTTTCTCAATGGCGCATTGAGCAGACGGGCTACGGCGTTCTGGGGTTTGTTACTGCTCACGGCTATCTGGACAACCCGACCTTTAGAGGGATGCGTCAAAGCTTGATGAATACCTTCGATGACCTTTATGTGCTTGACCTTCACGGCAATAGCAATAAGAAGGAGCGCACCCCGGACGGCGGCAAAGACGAAAATGTGTTCGACATCATGCAAGGTGTGTCCATCGGCATCTTTATCAAAAAGCCGAGCAGCTTAGAGAAGCGGGTATACAAGGCTGACCTTTACGGCTCGAGGGCAGACAAGTACAAAACCTTGTGGGAAAGCGACATTTCAAAAACTGAGTGGAAAGAGGTAAATCCGCAAACACCTTTTTACCTTTTCGCTTCCCAACAAGAAGACATCTGGGACGAATACAAAGTATGGAACAAAATCACTGAGATAATGCTTACCCACTCAGTTGGCATCTTGACCTCAAGAGATGAACTAACAATTAAGTTCAGCCAAGAAGAGGTACTTCGCACAGTGAAAGATTTTATTAAGCTCTCCGAGGAAGATGTTCGACGCACATTCAATCTTCCAGAAGACAGTAGGGACTGGAAAATCTCTTATGCTCAAGAAGATTTGAGAAATAGCAAGATAAGTGATGCGAACGTGCTGCCCATATCCTATCGGCCATTTGATACGAAATATACCTACTTCACGGGAAAGTCTAGAGGCTTTCATAGCACTCCAAGAACGAATGTGATGAAACACATGCGGCGTGATAACCTTGCGCTGCTAACGAGCAGATTGACTAAGGGTGAGAAATTTGCTCATGCCTTGGCTACAAAGCATTTATCTGAGAAGATTTTACTTTCTGCTAAAACCTCAAATAATAGCTTTCATTTTCCACTCTACCTCTACCCAGACACCTCTAACCTCTTTGACATCGGCGTGCGCCGCCCCAACCTCGCACCGGAGTTCACCGCAGAGTTTGCCGAGAAGGTGGGGCTCGAGTTTATAGGAGACGGCCAAGGCGACCTGACAAGTACCTTTGGCCCTGAAGACGTGTTTCACTACATCTACGCGGTGTTTCACGCGCCCAGCTACCGGGAACGCTACGCCGAATTTCTTAAGATTGACTTTCCACGGGTGCCGCTCACGAGTAGCTTGGGGCTATTCCGCACGCTCACTGCTTACGGTGAAACACTGGTAGCACTGCACCTCATGGAACGAGTCGGCAGTCCGATCAGCAGCTACCCGGTAGACGGGGACAACATCGTAGACAAGGTGAGCTTTTCTGAGAACGAAGACGGTAAGACGGGGCGCGTCTACCTCAACCAGACGCAATACTTTGATGGGGTGCCGGTAAAGGTTTGGAACTTTTACGTGGGTGGGTATCAGGTGTGTCAAAAGTGGCTTAAAGACCGCAAGGGGCGCACGCTTTCGTATGACGACCTGCGGCACTACGGCTTTATCGTTTCGGCACTGTTTGAAACCATCGGCGTGATGGGTGAGGTTGATACGGCGATAGAAGGGGCTGGAGGGTGGCCTTTAGCTTAGCGTCCGCAAGTAAGGCTCGAGGCGGCTGCCTACCAGCTGCACGTCTGCTCTTTGGGGCGTTACCGGCTTATGCTTGATAAAATCTGGTAAAGAATTTTAGGACGTCCTCGAGATAGTTTTGCAGCACCTGCCAAAGCAACAGCCCCGCTGAGCGCGGGCTTCTTTTTTGCGTGCTGCACGTGCTTTTTCTGGTGGGCGGTATAGGGATTGAACCTACGACCCCTCGCGTGTGAAGCGAGTGCTCTCCCGCTGAGCTAACCGCCCGGACTGAGCACATCAGCATACTAAAACCCTCTAAACGAAGTCAAGAAAACGTCGGCAAAATTTCTGCGAGTTTACGCCTTTCGGGTTAAACCGGGCTAAACTTTAACCGTGGGTCCATTTTTATACAAACTGAGCGTCCCGCAATGAGCGCAACCGGGGCTTCGCCTGACACAGCTCTCTTCGTGGTGGCTGCTGCGGTCGTCGTCCGGCGAGGTAATACTTTGCTCGCTATGCGCCGCGCCCTTACCAAAGACGCCGGTCCGGGACTGTGGGAGACGCTTTCAGGGCGCGTCGAGGTCGGTGAGACGCCGCTCGAGACCGCCGCCAGAGAAGTTTTAGAGGAGTGTGGCCTGAGGGTCACCTTAGACCCACGCCCCGTGACCTGCTACCCTGGGGCGCACTTGGGGCTCCCAATGATCGTGATCGTTTACGCCGCCGCTTATCTTTCGGGTGAGGTGACCTTGAGCCGTGAGCACGACCGTTATCTTTGGCTCTCCCCTGACGCGTTTGCCGAGCTTAGCACCCTCATGCCCCTCGTCCGGGCGGTACACTTAGCCTTTAGATAACTTTAGCCTAGAGGAGACCTGATGATCATCTCGACAACTTCGGTTTTAAGCGGCAAAGAAGTCACCGACTACCACGGCTTAGTGAGCGGTGAGGCGATTTTAGGCGCGAACATCTTTCGTGATTTTTTTGCGGGCATCAGAGATATTGTCGGTGGGCGGAGCGGCGCGTATGAACGTGCTTTACGCGAGGCGAAAGATATCGCCGTTCGGGAGATGGAAGACGAGGCGCAGCGGCTCGGGGCCAACGCGGTCATCGGCGTTGACTTAGACTATGAAAGCATCACCACGGGCAACGGCGGCGGAATGCTGATGGTGTCGGCCAGTGGTACGGCCGTCACGGTTCGTTAGGCTTTTTGAAAGAGCTTCGAGGGTGGCCGTGGGACATGGTGCGGGCGCTCGAGCTACCCCAAAACGAGTACGTCGTCTTCGGCAGTGCGCCGCTGCTGGCCCACGGTCTTGTGACAGACATTGGCGATATTGACCTTTTGGCGACCGGGGCGGCGTGGCAAAAAGCGCAGACACTGGCCTTGCCAAAAACTGCGCCCGGTGGTGACCTTATCGTTCAGCTAACACCTGAACTTGCCATTTTTGACGGCTGGTTGGGGCTGGACACAGACGCGGTTATTCGCCGCGCTGAGATGTGGAACGGGTTGCCGCTCGCGCAGTTGGCTGACGTAGCTGCGTACAAGCGTCTTTTAGACCGACCCAAAGACGACCGACCCAAAGACAGAATGCATTTGGAACTGCTCGAGCCCTACTTACCTAAACCATCAGCTAAGCCGGGTTGACCTTTTCTTTTGTCATGCTTTGGCGTTATGTCCTGAACATTATGTTGTGGGTAGGCGAAAAACGCTGTTCTCACCTGTAAAACAGCAACTTCTAAATTCTGTCTTGATTCTGTCTTTTTCTCTAGGGCCTACCATAAACGCCCCCAGCTGATCAAGGTCAACGAAACTCAGTACGACCGCGCCTCAACCTTTATATTGGCAGGCAGCGTCAACAACCACTCGGTTACCGCGTGAACTGCGCCCCGCGTCACGGGTGTGACAACCGGATCACCGAAGGGCTCGAGCCCCACAATCAGCCCCCCGGCACCTCGAGCACGCACACTGACCAGAACCTGTTGGCGCAACTCGGCCTCTTCAACCGTTGCCCTGACGAGCCATTTCTCGCCGCTACCTTCCGTGCTGCTGTCCGGGTCGTCCGACCCCAAGCTCCACAACACCTCGTGCAAGATGACGTGGCCCCCGGCGTAGGGCGTGACTTGTTTACTAAAACTCAGCGGCGGCGGCAGCTGACCGGTTAGAAGCGCGTGGGGCATCGTCGAATCTCTTTCTAGTATCGGGTAGTCAGGGGCGGGTGCGCCGCTGTAGCGAAACACCTGATAAAACAGCGGTTTGCCCTGTGTCTTCCATTTGAGGGCGTATTTGGTCTCAAAGACGGCGGCGGGTGGGTCGGTGGTCTCGAGTCTAAACAGCCCCGTACGCTCGGCTTCGGCGCGGGCAAAGGCCAGATACTCCGGGTGGTCGGTGGCTAAGAGCACCGCGCCCCCCAAGATGAGCCGACTTGCGGCCAGTTTGAAAAAGTCAGCTTGGAGCAGACGATTTTTCTCGTGCCGCTCTTTGGGCCAGGGGTCGGGAAAGTTGACGGTGATACTCGCCAGGGTGTGCGGCGCGAACAGCTGCTGCACAGCGAAGCCCGCACCCACTTTAAGCAGTTTGACGTTGTGCAGGTCATGTTTGCGGACGTTGCCGAGACCACGTTGCAGACTCGCCGAGGAGATTTCCAGGCCGACAAAACGCTCAGCCGGGTTTTCTCGAGCACGCCGGACGGTGTAGCGGCCGTCACCGAAACCGACCTCGAGATGTAACGGTAGGTGGAGCGGCCCGGTCACATTATGGGCAAATTGTGCGTCCCACGAGATGGGAAACCGAAACCGCCGCCACGGGACGAGCGGCCCGTTAGACATTTCTAAAAAGGTAGTGGTGGGTGGTGCAGACAACACAGCTCAGCGTACCGCACACACTTAACGCCTATCGTTCGGAAGTTCGACCTTGGCCCGCACGACCTCCTCTTGGGTGTGCGTGTGGGCCAGAGCCAGCACGCCGCCGTAGCCGCCCTTTTCGGCCGCTAAAAAACGCGGGTTGGCGACGATGCTCGAGCGCCCCTCAGCCTGCAACTCAAACATCCCGCCCACCAGCATCGGGTTGACGCCGTAACGGATGTGTTGCCGATTCCGCACGCCCTCGCGCAGACCCAGACCGAGCCACGCCTCACCTTCCGAATACGTCTCGTCGGGGGGCCAGCGGCGCGTCCAGGGGGCGTAGTTTGCGCTCGGCTGCACCACAATATCTGCACCCGCGCCGTCGAGCTGTTCTAATACCGAGCTGTAAAAGCCGTCCAAACAGAGCGCCACCCCGATGCGGCCCGCCGGGGTGTGCAGCACCCGCGTGTTGGACGCAGGCGCACGCGAAAGGCCGAGACGCGACTCGAGCCCCTTGGTCAGGTAACGTTTCCCGCTCCGCCCCAAGATGGTGCCGGTCGGCGCAAAGGTGTACGCCACATTTTGCACCCGCCCGTCCGCGATATGCAGCCCCCGCGACGCTTCGTTTTCGATGTGCGGGAGAAAGCTCGAGCCTGCCACAATCGTTGCGCCGGTCCGCTGCGCCGCTTCGGAAAACGCCCGGACATAGGCGCGGTACGCGGGCAGCGCCCGTGCTACAAAGAGCGCCTGCGGCCCCAACGCACGGTGACGCACCGCGGCGTGTAGCACGCTCCGCCACTGCCGCCGTAAAACCGTCAGCGCCGCGCCCGCTAAACGCGTCCGCCGCGACACGTCGGCGTAATTCTCCAAGGTCAAGAGCAGCGGCAAGCCGATGGTTTCAGGAAACGCCAGCAGTTTCGGCGCGTCGTCCAGCCCCGCCACCGCGTGCTGCGACAGTTCCGCAATCCACACTGCAAACGCCTCCGGGCTGCGGTAATTCGATAACCGCAACTGCGCCTGCACCGCAATGAGGTGAACTTCCACCCATTGAGTTTAGCTGGTTTTTCGACCTACGACTTTAGAGCGGTGCCTTGGGAGATGGCGTTATTACTGACAGCTACCGGTCATAACGCAGCTTCAAATTCTGGAGTCGTCACCATATATCCGGCCCACTCGAGCCACAGCACGTGTAGACATTCCAGCGCAGCACTTTGCGCCGTTCGCGTTTCCTCAGCGTCCGCTCCGGCGACAGCCCACGTTGCGCTCAGCTCGAGCTTGGCGAGCATGAACGCGCTCGCTCGGCCCCCCGTACCGCCGGGATTGGGCACGACTTCGGTCCAGTTAAAGGCAAACGCCCGCCATAAAGCTTGGCTTATGGGCTCGTGCAACGTTTGACAACGCTCGGCGGCGTCGAGAAGACCTTCTGTTTGCAAATGTTCGGTAGCCAGTTTGCTCACATCGTAGGTGAAGGTGCTTTGAAACCGGGTCTCGAGGGTTCGCCGCGCCGCGTCTTGAGCCACATCCTCAAATATAAACGTTTTTACATGAGCCGCCCCTCAGCGCAACCGCACCCTGATTCTCACCCTTCCTTTGGTAGACTCGGGCCGTGCTGAAACGCTTTTCAACCTACCTCTTGCGCGAAACGAGTGGGCTTTACCTGCTCGGTGTCGCAGCTTTTTGTCTGCTCTTGTCGGTAGATACGCTGACCACCTGGGCGAGTTTTTTAATCGAACAAAACGCGTCGGTGTTTACGGTGCTTAAACTCATGCTCTACCAAACCCCGTTTTTTTTGCACTTGTCGTTGCCGATTGCCGCTGTGTTCGCGGTGCTTTTAGCGACCGGCAGGTTAGCCAAAGATTCTGAACTCAAAGCGGCTTACGCGTCGGGTGTCTCACCGCTTGCGCTCTTACGGCCTCTCTTGCTGTTCGGGGTGCTGGTCACCGTCATTGCCGTCCTAAATAACGGGTACCTCGAGCCTCGGGGTGAAATCGCCCAGGACGTGCTCGAGGCGTCGTTTTATAACGCGCGGCCCTCGTCCGAAACGCAGCGCGACGTGTCGTTTCATCAACCGGAAGGCATCTTTCACGCGGCCCGGATTCGCGTCGACCCCGACGACCGCGACCGCGCCGAGCTGACCGGGGCGCTCGTTTACGGGGACGACGGCACCGTCTGGAGTGCGCGTTACGGCACCTGGGACAGCGTAGCGAAGACCTGGACGTTGGAAGAAGTCGAGGTTTTGCCGCCACAAGGGAAACGAACTATCCTGCCGCAACAGCGGGCGCGGGTCACGCTGCCCTTTGACCTCGAGGCCGACGCGGGCGCGTCGCTCCGGGCCGCGGACAACCTCACCTTGAGCGAGCTTTACGCCCGGATTGGGCGGGCACGACAAGCTGGGCAAAATATCGCGGGTGACCTGTTTGACTTTCACCGCCGTTTAGCGGACGCCTCGAGCGCCCTGATCTTTGTGCTGATCGCCGGAGCCCTCGGCTTGACCCTGCGTGGACGCGCTGCCGGATTCGGTTGGACGATTGTGCTGCTGGTGTGCTTTTTTGCGCTCTGGACACTTTCAGAAAGCTTTTTTGAGCAAGAGGTGTTATCTCCAGTCGTTGCCGCGTGGTTTACCACGCTCGTCGTCGGGGCGGTCGGCGCACTTTTGGCGCTGAGGTTGCGGCGGTGAACCGGCGCTTTTCACGCTATCTCATCAGTGAGATTTTGCCGCTCTACGCCGCCGGTCTCACCGCGCTCTTGATCTTGCTCCTCGGTAGCTTTCTGATTTTGGGCGTGTTGGCGCAGGCGATCTCTCGAGGTGTCGGGCCGGGGCTCGTCGCCGAGTTCTTGCTCTACAGCATCCCTACAGCCGCGGCGATGGGTCTGCCGTTGGCGCTCCTGTTTGCGGCGCTCTTAGGGATTACCCGGCTCAGTCAGGACAGCGAGATCAAAGCGGCGCTCCTGTTAGGCGTCTCACCACGGCAATTTTTAGGGCCGATGCTCGTCTTAGGATTGGCCGTCGCCGCGCTCAGTTTTATCAACAACGAGCTCATCGCCCCCTGGAGTTACGACCGGGCGCAGGAGGCGTTATCGGACATCTTGGTGCAGAGCCCCGAAGTCATCGTCGAAGAAGGCAACTTTTTTACCGACGCGCTCGGGCGCAGCGTCTACGTCGGCGGTCTTGGGAAGGGCGGCGTCGTCCGTGACGTGACGGTGATTCAACCGGGCGGCTCGCAGGGGGTGAGCGAAGTCATCCGCGCCGAGCGCGGCGTCCTCGACCAAGAGGCGGGCGTGTGGCGTCTACAAAATATCCGACTTTTACGCTACCGCGACGGTCAGGTTGTGCTGGACGCACCCGCCAAAAGCGCCGAGGTGCCGTTTCGGGGACTGTCGGCGAGTTCCGGTGCGCCTCCCGAACTCGTCCGGCTCCGCCTCGGTGACCTGCTCAGTCGGCTGCGCGGCACCACCCCGCAAGATGCGCCCGCCGAATGGACGGCGCTGCAGCGCAAATTCGCTGAACCCGCCGCGGCAGTGGCGTTTGCCATGTTCGCGCTCGCCATTGGGCTCTACAGTTTCCGGCGCAACTTCGGGCTCGGGCTCGTCTCAGTGCTGTTTTTGACCTTCATCTACTACGCGACCTGGAGCGTGTCGAACCTGTTGGGTGCGCAAGGGGCAATTCCGGCAGTCGTCGCGGGGTGGGCGCCGGTCGCGCTCTATCTGGTGGCGGGCCTCGTCTTGTTCGGATTGTCGTGGCGGCGCTGATGAGACGCACCACGCTCCTCACCCTCTTGCTGCTCTGTTTGGGTGTCTCGCACGCCGTTGAGGTTGAAATTTTAGACGCCGATAAGCTCGAGGTTCGCCCCATCACCCTGCCGGGGGGCACACAAACTGAACTGACGATTATCACTGGGTCTCCGGTCAGGCTCAAAGTAGACGGCGACACCATCGTGGCTGAATACGTCGAATTTGATAAGTCGAGCCGCATCATGCGGATCGTCGGACCCGGCAACGTCGCCTACGACAACATCACCACCAAAGGCAAAGATTATATCCTCGACTTAAGTAACGGCGACCTCAACTTCCGTGACGTTTTTATCTTTACCGAACCCATCGACATCGAGGGCGTCGCGGCGACCCGGCAACCCGGCCAGATTGACATCAGCGCCGCGCAGTTCAGCCCCTGTAGCCGCTGCCAGAGCGAGGTGCAAGACTACCGTTTTAGCGCCGAGCGGATGAATTTTTATCCCGGCGACCGGCTGGTGGCCTTTAATGTGACGGTGTATCTGCGCGACCTGCCGAGCTTTTTTCTGCCGCTGATGGTCGTCCCGCTCGGCCCGCAAGACCGCCGCCCCCGCTTTAACCTGACGCGCGGCAGCGCAGACGAACGCGCTGAGGTGGCGCTCGACTGGCCGTATGTCTTTGGCGCGAACGCCTTCGGCACCACCTCGCTGCGTTACTACGCCGACGTGACGCCGAACTCAAGTACCAGCCCGACCGAAACCATCTTGGGGGGCACCGTCACGCAAAACTATTTCGGCGGCGGCTTCGACCACCGCTTTTATACCGAGCGGGGGCGCGGTAGGGCACGGTTTTTTTATACGCCGTCGTTTTTGCCCCGAACCGACTATGACGTCAAGACGCCCGAAGCCTTCGAGTACACACTAGGTTACAAAACCGAGGCGGCGCTCTCAGGGCTGCAAACCGACCTCTTGTTAGAACGAGACGACCTGACCAACCCGCAGATCATCAACCTGACGGCGCGGCTCGGCAATACCTACGAAGGCTTTAATTTCGGTTACGTGACGCAGACGTACTTCGACCTAAACCTGGACCCGAACGACACCTCGTATTCACCAAGTTACGACGACGCGGAGGGGGCGCTCCGCACCTACGCGCAAGTGCAGGTCAGCCCGGAAGAAGATCTGAGTTTTAGCGTCGGGCCGTTGACGCTGACCAACTTGCTGGTCACGGCGGGCGTGTACGAAGACTACGCCAACCCCAGCAACAACAGCGCGACGCAGGCGTCCGGTTTAACGATTGGGGGCCGGTCAATCATCCGGGGCGGGCGGCTGTTAGAGCGGCACACGGTCACCTTAGCGCCCCTCACCCCGTTTCCCGGCTCGAGCGTTTCAGGCAGCACGAACTATACCGGGCAGTTTTACACCACCACCAACCCCGGCGGCGAAAACGAACGCCTGGTAGACTGGACTACGACGCTGAGCGCCGAACAAACCTTCGACGGGGGCTCCTTCGGCCTTAACTTCAGCCGCGTCATTTTAGAGGGCGAATCGCCCTTTGCCTTTGACGCCCGTACCACGCCCAACAACCGCACCGAACTGACCTCCACGTTCTCCCTGACGCCTTTGCCGTGGGTTGACCTGAGCGCCAGCGAGACCTACGTGTTTCGAGACGACCGCAGTTACGGCGGCTTCGGGACGGTGGGCGCAAGTGAACTCGGCGCAGGCCCGCTCGAGACCCGCGCCGAACTGTTTAACAATCTGGACTGGCTGAACGTAACGCTCGAGCAAGCCTACGACCTGCAAAACAACGATCCCGGACTGCTCGGGGCGACGATTGAACTCGTCTCACCCAATCCGGTGCTGACGAGCCGCGTCCAGCTCAGCGGCGTCTACGACCTCGAGCAGAGGACCAGGCTGACCGGCGCGAAGGTCAACGAGTCCGAAGTGAACCTCGAGACGCAGGTCGGTTACACCCCCTACGCGGCGCTCACGGTTGACCTCGGTTACGACTTTAACGGCGTCAGCTTTGACAACTTCGGCGGGGACTACGGCAATTTTGACAACGGCTCGACTTATAGCGGCAGCTATTCAGACGGCTATACCGGCAATGGGTCGCTCGAGCCGGGCAGTGAAGCCGTAGGTGTGCCGCTCTATAAACCGCTGGTTTTCAGCCTCACCGCCGGGACCGAAAGCCAAGAAGACACAGTGCCCAGCCTGACGCTGAGTTTTGACCGCGACTTAAACCGCGACCGGATGAACTCGGCGAGTTACTTGGCTACCGCGAAGCTGGGGCCGCTCGAGCTCACCGCCGAACAAAACTTTGACTTTGACGCCTATGACGCCAGCGACACCACCTTTACCGTAACCTATCCGGGCGTCGCCCAGCTGAGCGCCTCGGGTTTTACCCCGCTGCCGCCCCAGCTGATCGGCCTCGACCTAAAACCTGAAGACTCGACCACGTACGAGGTCAGCTTGCTCGACCAGACGCAAGAGGACGATACTAAACTCTATAAGGTGACCTACACGACGACCTACGGGCCGCTTTACGACGTCGGCGACAAGCAGTATCAGGGCTTTAGCGACACCAGCGTCACCGCGCAAACGAACCTCGAGACGACCTTTTTTGAAACGCCTTTGGGGGCGCTGGGCTTCGGGATTGACGCCAACGCCATCTTAGAACTGAGCAGCGACGACCAGCCTCTCACCTACCTGAGCAGCGCCGCCGCAAAGTTTACGGTTGACTTTTTTTCCAGAGTCGGCCTGCAGGGGACGCTCAGCTACGCAGCCTTGGCTAGCGGCCTCGATATCACCAGTCAGACCCTGAGCTTTAACGAATTCGGTCCGACGGTGCGCATCTTAGACGACCTCTATCTGTCGGTCATTTTTGACGACCAAAACGGGGATGTTTGGAATTTTACCAACCCCGGTCAGCAGCGCTACGACACGCCTTACAACTTTCAGCCGCTCATCTACCTGACCTTAGACCGCTGCTGCTGGGCCTTTTACGGCGCGATCAATACCAAAAACGGAGCCATCAGCTTGACGCTCGGTTATCCCGGCAGCAGTCAGGGACTGACCGGAGGCTTTAGAATCCCTACCCTCGCCTTACCCGAACGGAGATACAGATGAAATTTGGTTCCACTGTGGCGCTGTTCGCCTTAGCCGCGCTTTTAGGTGCTTGTACCGGCAGTTTCGAGGCTCCCAACCCTGTTCTGCTCGTCACCGGTTACCGAGACGCGACCGGCGCAAAGGTCGCACTGATTCGGGACGATCCCAACCCCAGAGTGCGGAACAACCGGCTGACCTTTTTGCCGCAAAGTGTCCGGACGCTGCCCGCACCCGCAGTGTCTTACGACGTGGTTGACCGGGAACGGGCACGCAGCGCCCTCGTCGTGTTGTCGCGGAGACCAATAAACGGTCCCACCGGCTCAGACGGCTTTTTAACGACGTTTTCACTGACCGGGATTGACCCGAACAGTCCGGTAGCCTTCGCCAAACGGAGCGAGGTTAAGGTCAACGACTTTCAACCGGTGACGCGCCTCATCAACCCGATTTTTTGTGCCAGCCGCCTTCAAGTCTCCCAAGGTGGGGACTACGCGGCGGTGCTCAACACGCCCAGCCTCTGCGGGTTACAAGCGCAGCCTTTTATAGACATTTTAGACCTGCGCAACTCACGGCTTTTAGAACGGCTTACAGACGTGAACGGGGTGTCCTCGAGCGGCTTTTACCTCAGTCAGAACGTCACGCAAGACCTGCTCTACTACGCGACGACACCTTCGGGTAGCCTCGAGCTGCAGCGGGCTGTGCTGCCCCGCCCCGGTCAGCAGTTCGGTGTCAATGACACGGTTGAACATACCCCTGTTATCTCGGTCCGGACGCCGCCGGGACAGAGCGACGCCCGCGAGCTGCAACGTGCCGGGAGCAGCACCGAAGAGCGGCTCGTATTTTTGTTTCGTAACAGCTTGGTGAACGTGACCAACTTCGGGATCGGCGGAACGGCCAGGGTCAGCCCCGTTACCGATACCCTGCGCGACAACGCCTTTGTCGTCCGCGACGACGCACGCCGCCTTGACGCCACCTTTATCTTAAGCACGCCGCAGACAGGAGTTTTTACTTATCTACCGCCGCCGTCTGAAGGGAATACCGAACAGGCAAACGCCCGCGTCAGAGCCGTAGACGCCGTGGCCGAACCGACCCAGGACTTAATTTATTTTGTGATCGGTAGTGAGGCCGTACCAAAAAATGTCGCCCTTTTTAGCGTCGGCGCTTATAACCCCGGTGACCCGCTCCCTAATCCTGCCTCCGACGCGCTCGCCGTACCGCAGCTGAGTGCGCCGAGCTTTGTAACCTGGACTCGAGCCGCCATTCCCATCACGCCTCAACGTTTAACACCTTAACGCTCGTCGTCTATGGGTTGCGTTTTAACGTCGGAGGCGTCAGCAGCGAGACCTGGGGCGAAACCCAGTGCCGGATTTTGCCCTTCTCCCCAATAGATCGTCGTATGCGGAAACGGAATGTCAATCCCTTCGGCGTCGAGCCGGAGTTTAATGCGGCGGCGGAACTCGCGCCCGACGCCCCACTGCTCTTTGGGCAGCGTCTTAAACAACACCCGGACGACGATCCCCGACGCGCCGAGCGCCTCGACCCCGGTGACTTCGGGCGGCGCGGTAATCCGCCAACTCCAGCCGAGCGCGTCGGCGAGTTTTCGGGCTTCGTCGGCGATGACTGAGAGCGCGTGCTCGAGGTCAGCCCGGTACGAAACCTCGAGGTCAACGATACTCCGCGACCACTCTTTCGAGGCGACTGTGACTTTATCAATCTGGCCGTTAGGGATGACATGAACCGCGCCGTCAAGCGCCCGAAGCGTCGTTAGGCGGAGGCTCAGACTTTCAACCGCGCCTGAAAGTCCGGCGATGGTCACGACGTCGCCGACGCCGAACTGGTCTTCAGCCAGGATAAAAAAGCCGGAGATAAAGTCTTTGACCAAGGACTGTGCGCCAAACGAAATCGCCAACCCCAAAATCCCCACCCCGGCGAGCAGCGTCGCCACCGGAAAGCCAACCTGCGCCAGGACAAAAAGAATGAAAAACGTAATCAGCACCAGCTGCGCCGCCGACTCGACGACGTTACGAATCGTCGCGGCGCGGGCCACCTGACGTTCAAAGCGCTGACCGCTGACCGGCGTCAACGCCCTAGCCGTTTTCCGCACGACCCGTAAAAGCGTATAGATAATCAACCCGACGACTGCAATAGCGATAATCCGGCCCAGCCCGCCTCCAGCGAGCCACGCCTGCACGGTCAGCGCCACAGATTGCAACACCGGAACGCGGTAACGAAGTGAAAAAAGTCCGAGCGTCAGGGCAAAACCGAAAAAGACCGCAAACGAGATCAGGTAGCGCCGCAGCAAGGTGGTACGCTCGAGTTCCCCCTGTTTCTGCTCATCTTCCCACAGCTCCCGCCTCGTGATAGCGGCCCGCGTATCTTGCGCCCACCGCTCGACTAAAAACCACAACACCCCGAAGAGCAAAAACCCCAGCGACGCGTCGAGAAACAAAGAGCCGAAAAAGTCAAAGGGCGTGTTTTGCACGGCCCGCCCGATTTCGGCAATCCAGCTCGTATCTTCAAATTCGGCGATCCACTGGCCGTTAAGGAGCGGAATCTCAGTAACGCCTCCGTCCGGCGTACCTGCGCCACCGCTCGCGGTGGCAGCAGGCGCGTTGGGCGCAGTTTGCGAGGCGTTTTGAACAGGGTTTGACGGGTTAAGCAGCGTCGTCACCGCTACACCTGGGGCGCAGGTGTAGCGGCTTTGGAAGTTTTTTCAGTTCCGAGTGCCGCCATCCCTGCCAGCAGCTTGGGTACGAGCTGCGCGTCCACCGCCCGCTGCGCGGTGCGGAGCGCGTTCTCGACGGCTTTCGCGTCCGACGAGCCGTGTCCGATCAACGCGTACCCGTTGACACCCAAAAGCGGCTGCGCCCCGTACTCGCTCGGGTCGAGCCGCGCGGCGATGTTGCGCAGGGCCGGGCGCACCAAGGCCGCGCCGAGTTTGGTCCCCAGCCCACCACCCGAGAGCGCCTCACGGACCCAGCCGAAGATGACCTTCGCTTCACCTTCGGCGAGTTTGAGCATCACATTGCCGGTAAAGCCGTCGGCGACGACCACATCGGTTGTTCCCTTTAAGAGGTCGCGCCCTTCGACGTTGCCGAAAAAATTGACGCCGGGGGTGCCTTGCAGGAGTTTATACGCTTCACGGGTTAGTTCGTTGCCCTTTTCGGGTTCTTCACCCAAAGAAATCAGGCCGACGCTGGGCTTTTCTATGTCGTAAAAAGCTCGAGCGTAGACGCTGCCCATGACTGCAAACTGTTGCAACTGCACCGGGCGACAATCCGCGTTCGCACCGGCGTCAATCAGAGCCGTAAAGCCCCGGTTGGTCGGGATGTTGGCCAGAATCGCGGGGCGCTCGAGCCCCTTCAGCCGTCCCAGGACAAAGAGCGCCGCCGCCATCGTCGCGCCCGAATGCCCAACCGACACACACGCCGACGCTCGAGCGTCTTTAACAAGCCGCATCGCCTGCATGACCGACGAATCTTTACGGCGGCGCACATCGGCGGCGTGGTCTTCCATCCGGATGACGTCAGCGGCATGGTAAACGGGCAGGTCAGCGTCCTGGCGCTTAAGTTCAGCGCGGAGTACGGTTTCGTCGCCGACTAAGACGACGGGAATCCCGGCAGCAGCGGCGGCTTTGGCACCACCCACCGCGGCCTGCGGCATCGCGTCGCCCCCCATCGCGTCAAGGGCGATGGGTTTGAGACCTAACGGGTTCATCGCCGTGACCACCCGAAAAGCGCCGGTTGCACTACCAGTAAGACAAACATAGGCTCAGTATAAATCGCCTAGCTAAGAGAGCCCGCCGTGAGGCGCACCCGAGTAGACAGACCAGCAGACACTAAACCAGCAGACACCAAACTATAGGTGACACGGTAAAATAACGTGTGGACGTAAAAGTTTTTGAGGCACCCGCAGGTGAACGCCTCGACGTTGCCGTGTCGGTCGCCGCCGGGTTATCACGCACTTACGCCAAAGCGTTGGTTGTAGGCGGTTACGTGCAACTTGACGGGCGTCCGGCGGCCAAGGCTTCGCTCAAACTCTCCGGGACCGAGCTCGTCTCGGTGCTGCTCCCGCCGCCCAAACCCATGCGAGTTGAACCTGAAGACTTAGCGTTAGGCGTCATCTACGAAGACAACGACCTCGCCGCCGTCAACAAACCCCCCGGCATGACGGCCCATCCAACCGCGTCGGTGAGGAGCGGTACGGTCGTCAACGCGCTCTTGGCCAAGATGCCTTTAGCTAAAGAGAAGTCGTTCGATCCGGAAGCGGGCGACTACCGCCCCGGCATCGTCCACCGCTTAGACAAAGACACCTCGGGCGTGATGGTCGTTGCGAAAACCCTGGAAGCGCACCGCGACCTTTCGGCGGCGTTCAAAAAACGCCTGACTGAAAAAGAGTACGTTGCCATCGCAGTGGGTAAGCTTGACGACGACCTCTATATGGACGGCCCTATCGGACGGCACCCCCAGCATGGCCGGAAGATGACCGTCGGCGGCGGCAATCCGCGCAGCGCCTCGACGTATTTCCGGGTGCTGGCGCGTGCGCCGCAAAAAAACGGGATGCAGCACCTGCTCGTCCGGGCGAAGCCGCACACGGGCCGGACACACCAGATACGGGTTCATTTAGCGCATCTAGGTGCGCCGATTTTGAGCGACAAACTTTATGGGAAGGGCTCGAGCCTCATCTCTCGGCAAGCCCTGCACGCCCTGCGCCTGACGCTGCCGCACCCCGGCGACCACGAAGCCATCACCTTTACGGCGCAGGTTCCGGCTGATATGGTAGAGGCGTGGCTAGCGCTCGGCGGGACTTGGCCCGCTGAACTCGACTGAGGTCGCGGATTATTTAGCCTGTCGGTCCTGCGCTGGGGCAACTGCTCAAATGAAACGTGATTTAGCATCCCAAAATCGTAGCAGCGTAGCTATTTTTGTCACCTAAAGTTCTGTAACCTTAAAATACTGGCGCTCGGTGGGGGCGCACATATAGGGGGGATACATATGAGCACACGTTACCTTGAACATAAGATTGCGGTGCTGGGCAATTTTCCGCCGCGGCGTTGCGGCATCGCCACCTTTACCGCCGACCTCGTTGACGCACTTGCAGCGCAGAGCACAGGGTCGGTTTTTGCAGTTGCGATGAACGACACGGCCGAAGGCTACCGTTATCCCGAACGAGTCCGCTTCGAACTAACTCAAGCCGACTACGCCGACTACTTGCGCACCGCCGACTTTTTGAACTTGCAAAATGTTGATGTGGTGAGCGTCCAACACGAGTTCGGGATTTTTGGTGGACCCGCCGGTGAACACCTCTTAGCCCTTTTGCGCGAGCTTAGAGCGCCGGTCGTGACTACCCTTCATACGGTATTGGAGCACCCTAACAAGGACCAACGCAGGGTGATGGACGGCCTGATTAGGTACTCCGAACGCCTGGTGGTGATGAGCGCCCTCGGCCGGAAGTTTTTAAGGACGGTTTACGGTGTACCGGAGAGTAACATTGACCTGATTCCGCACGGTATCCCCGATGTACCTTTTACCGACCCCGGTTTTTACAAAGATACGTTTGGCGTCGAGGGTAAAACGGTGCTGCTGACCTTTGGGTTGTTGTCGCCCAATAAAGGGCTCGAGCACGCCCTACGCGCCTTACCCGAGATTGTCAGCGCACATCCGGACGTGATCTATATCATCTTAGGGGCGACTCATCCGCACCTGCTGCGTACCGAAGGCGAGAGCTACCGGTTGTCGCTGCAGCGCCTCGCCCGGTCGCTCGGCGTCGAACAGCACGTGGTGTTTTACGACCAATTCGTCGAACTCAGCGACCTATTGACCTTTATCAGCGCCGCCGACCTCTACTTAACCCCATACACCAACCGCGAGCAGATCACCTCGGGGACGCTCGCCTACGCGCTCGGCGCGGGCAAAGCGATCGTGTCAACGCCCTACTGGTACGCCGAAGAACTCTTAGCGGACGGCTGCGGGGTACTGACGCCGTTTGCCGACCCGGACGCGCTGGCGCAAAACGTGCTCGAGGTTTTAGAGAACGCGCCAGCCCGCGACGCGATGCGTAAACGCGCCTATTTGCGTGGCCGCGAGATGACCTGGAGCGCCGTGGCCGCACGTTATCAGGACGCGTTTGGGCAAGCGACCCATCCCGGTACGGCGCGCGCCGCGTTACCCGAACCACTCGCCGCCAGACCCACGGAGTTTCCGCCACTCGACCTGCGGCACCTCAAAACGCTGACCGACGACACCGGTATGTTGCAACACGCGCTTTACAGCGTGCCTAACTATCACGAGGGCTACACCACCGACGACAATGCTCGGGCGCTGATTGCGGAGGTGCTGCTCGAGGCTTACGGAGCCGCCGAAGTAGGAGAAGCGAGCAAGTATCTGGCGTTTCTCAACTACGCGTTCGATCCCGAAACCCGGTCGTTTCAGAACGTGCTGACCTACGAACGCCGCTGGTTAGACCGTTCTGAAGACGCACACGGTCGCGCACTCTGGGCGCTCGGGACAGTGTTAGGGCGCTCGCAAGATGACAATTTGCGGGGGCTCGCGGGGTATCTTTTTGAGCTGGCCTTACCCGAAGCATTGCACTCGAGCAGTCCGAGGGCGTGGGCGTTTACGCTTTTGGGGCTGCGAGACTATTTGGGGCGTTTTTGCGGCGACCGCGCCGCGCAGCGTTTGCAAAAAACGCTGGCGGACAAACTGGTTGCGCTTTACCGGACCCACAGTGCTCCCGACTGGCCTTGGTTTGAACCTGTTTTAAGTTACTGCAACGCCAAACTGCCGCACGCGCTGATCGCCACCGGGACGAGTTTAGGTCAACCCGACCTGACTGAGCTGGGACTATCAACGCTCGACTGGCTGATCCGTGAACAGACGAACGGCGAACACGTCTCTTTCGTCGGCAATAGCGGCTTTTACCCTCAAGGTGGCCCCAGAGCGACCTTCGACCAGCAACCTATCGAGGCCCACGCGCAGGTTTCAGCGTGTTTAGAGGCGTACCGAGCCTCAGGCAACGCGCGGTATCTAACCGAGGCGAACCGCGCGTTCGAGTGGTTTTTAGGCGAAAACGACCTCGGCTTGCCCCTTTATGACCCGCACACCGGTGGGTGTTACGACGGCCTCCACCCCGACCGGGTCAACCGCAATCAGGGCGCTGAATCGTCGTTGGCCTTTTTGCTGTCGCTGCTCGAGCTGCGGTTAGAGGCGCGGCGACCCCTGCCGGAAGTTGAGCTGCAGCTCGAGCCTACAGCCGCAGCCGACTAATGGGAGCTGGGCAAGGCGCTACGTCTCCGCCAGAGCTCGCCCTCGAGTACGAACGGCGCTTAAACCTGCACAGCCCTGACGAAGTAGCCGAGTTAATTACAGATGACGCCGTATTTTGGTTTAACGACGGCTCTTATGAAGGAGTAGCAGCCATCAAAGAGGCGTTTGCAGAGGTGTGGCGCACCATCCACAACGAGCATTACGAACTAAACGACGTCCGCTGGCTCTGCTAAGCTGACACTTACGCCGTTTGCATTTACACGTTCTCCTGGTCGGGCTTTATTGAAGGAAAACCTGCTTATGGGCAAGGGCGGGGTACGAGTGTATTTCGTCAAGAAAATGGCGCGTGGCGCATCGTTCACGAACATTTGAGCACGCCGACCTAGCATGACCCACCTACTATGACTCATTCGGACCAGCCTTTTATCCTCACGCTGACTTTAGACGACGCTTTAGCCTACACACTTAACCAGCTGAGAAAAGCGCACTTTCCCAAAGAACGCAACTTTTTAGCCGCACACGTGACGCTTTTTCACGCTTTACCGAGTGAGCGAGAGGCGGATTTGCGCCGTGACCTTGGCGAAATCTGTACGGAAACGCCGACGTTCGAGGTTCGTTTGCCTAAACTCGAGCATTGGGGTAAAGGGGTGTTTGCGATGCTCGAGGCTCCTCCTCTGCCAACTCTCAGAGCAGCATTAGCTGGGCGGTGGCACAGTTATCTGACGCCGCAAGATCGGCAGGGTTATAGGCCGCACGTGACGATTCAAAATAAAGTCTCAAAGGCTGAGGCGCTGGGACTTTATAACACACTCTCCCCTACCTGGCACCCGCTCACCGGTACCGCACTCGGTCTCACGCTCTGGCGCTACGCAGGCGGTCCCTGGACATTTGCCGATTCTTTTGGGTTCGCAGCGTAACTGAACGTTTGGCTAGCTTCCCAGCTAAGTAAACCCACAGCTAAGTAAACCCACAACGTTAAGACCGTTATGCCTGTATTCAGCCTCGCAGACGCCGGAATGCCGTTATACTTGTGCAGATTATCTTTACATTTGACGGTGGTGGAGGCGGATGTGAAAGCTTGGCTCGGTGTTTCAAAAGGAATTGACACGGTGACAACGGCGGTCGGCCGTGTGATGTTTTGGTTGACGCTGGTGATGATCCTGATCGGCGCGTTTAACGTTGTCACGCGTTACGTGGGCCGGTCACTCGGGATGTCGCTCGGCGGCACGCTTTATATTGCGCTGCAAACCCAACTTTTTGACCTTGTCTTTTTGCTCGGCGCAGCTTACGTCTTAAATAAAGACGGTCACGTTCGGGTTGACATCATCTACGCGAGTACGAGCGAAAAGGTCAGAGCGTGGATTGATATTTTTGGGACGCTGTTTTTTTTGTTTCCTTTTTGTGCGCTCGGGCTTTATCTGAGCTGGGGGTACGTCGGGCGGTCGTGGCGGCAGGGGGAGGTTAATACCAACGCGGGCGGCTTTCCGGTCTATCCGATTAAAACCGTGATCTTAATCGCGTTTGGACTCCTTATCTTGCAGGGTGTGAGCGAACTCATCAAACGGATCGCGTTTTTGCGCGGGGTTCCCGTGACCATCGGCAACGAGACACCGCAGGCGGCAGCTGGGAAAACACAAACACCGACCGAGGCGGGCCGCTAGTGGAATACCTGAGCTTGTGGATGTTCGGCGTGGCGATTTTGCTCCTCTTAATCGGTTACCCGGTGGCGTTTAGTCTGGGCGGCACAGCGGTGCTCTTTACGCTCATCGGCAGCGACCTGCTACCTTCGTGGGGGTTGACGCTGCCGTGGGACGCGGTGTTTCCGCTGGCGCGGCTCAACATCTTACCGAACCGGATTTACGGCAATATCATGGACAACTACACGCTCGTGGCGGTGCCCTTTTTTGTCTTTATGGGCGTGATGTTAGAAAAGTCTGGGTTAGCTGAAGAGTTGCTCGAGACGATGGGTGCCCTGTTCGGCTCACTGCGCGGCGGGCTGGCGATTTCCGTCGTCGCCGTCGGCGCGCTGCTCGCGGCTTCGACCGGCGTGGTCGGCGCGTCGGTCGTGACTATCGGCGTGTTGGCGCTGCCGGTCATGCTCAAATACAACTACAGCAAACCGCTCGCTACGGGCGTCGTCGCCTCATCGGGGACGCTCGGACAGATTATTCCGCCCTCTATCGTGCTGGTAATTCTGGGCGACCAAATCGGTGTGCCGGTCGGCAACCTCTTTTTAGGAGCGCTGATTCCGGGGCTGCTGCTCTCGGGACTCTTTATCTTATGGGTTATCTTCGTCGCCGCGACGCGCCCGCAAGACGCGCCTGCACTCCCGCCCGAAGCGCGTACGCTGCACGGCGGGGCGCTCGCCCTTAAAGTTCTTAAGAGCCTCGTCCCGCCGCTGTTTCTGATTCTCATCGTGCTCGGGACCATCTTTTTTGGCTTCGCCACCCCGACCGAGGCCGGGGCGATGGGCGCACTCGGGGCCATGCTGCTGGCGGCCATTAACCGCCGCCTCACCTTTCGTAACCTCACCGAAGCGATGCGGCAGACCGTCATTTTGACCAGTATGGTCTTTATTATTTTGGTCGGCGCGACCGCCTTTAGCATGGTCTTTACCGCGCTCAGGGGTGACCAAGTGGTAGATAACTTTTTGCTTAACCTCCCCGGCGGGCAGTGGGGCTTTTTATTTTTTACGATGCTGGTTATCTTCTTACTCGGCTTCTTCATTGACTTTATCGAGATTTCGTTTATCGTCGTGCCGTTTGTCGTTCCGATTGCGGTGCGTTACTTCGGCCAAGACATGATGACCTGGTTTGGCATCTTGGTCGCCATGAACCTGCAATCATCGTTTCTCACGCCGCCGTTTGGCTTCGCGCTCTTTTACCTTAAAGGGGTTGCGCCGCCGAGTATCAAGTCGCACCACATCTACCGGGGCATCATCCCGTTTATCTTGCTGCAGCTCTTGGCGCTTCTCTTGCTCGTCTTGTTTCCAGGGATCGTCAACTGGTTGCCGGGGCTGGCGAATCCGCAGGGGTGAATAAGGAGTTAGAAGTCAGTTATCCGGTCGTCAGCAGTTGAAGCACAAGCTCGTCAAATAGCTGCATTCCAGTAAAAAGAAGCCCCCGATTCAGGGGGCTCTGCACTAGCACAGCTGAAGCGGGCTCAGCTTTCTTCTTGAGAATAAACGAAGTTTTGAAACGCGTACTCCGCTTGTTTGTGCCACGCCCTCACGCTATCGCGAAAGGTGGAAAAACTCTCCAAGGTCCGGCCGTAAAACTCATTGCCCTCTTTGTTCGCGTCGTGAATCTCGGTGATGTAGCCCTCTAAGGCAGCCAAAATCTCCGGTGAAAAGGTGCGTACCTGCGTACCCGAATCCATCAGGCGCTGCAAGGCCGGACCGTTCGCCGCTTCGTAACGGGAGAGCATCGTCTCATTGGCTGAACTTGCCGCGAGCCGCACCGCTTCTTGAACTTCGGGCGGAAATCCGTTAAAGGTGTCTAGGTTGACGTACACGCAGAGCGTCGCGCCCGGCTCTTGCCAGCCTGGACCGTAGTAGTACTGCGCCGCCTTGTTAAGTCCTAAAATCTCGTCGTCGTACGGGCCGACCCACTCGGTTGCGTCAATTACGCCGGTATCTAACGCCAAGAAGATTTCACCACCCGGCAAGTTCTGCACGTTGACCCCGGCACGGGACATCACCTCGCCGCCGAACCCTGGAATACGCATCGTCAGACCCTTGAGGTCGGCGGGCGCGTTGATTTCACGGCGGAACCAGCCACCCATCTGGGTACCGGTATTGCCCGCAGCAAAGGCGATGAGGTTGTCCCGGGCGTTGATCTCGTCCCACAGTTCTTGCCCACCCCCCGCAATCAGCCACGCGTTATGCTGCTGCGCGGTCAAACCAAAGGGTACGGCCGTAAAAAACGCGTGCGCGAGGTCGCGGCCCGTGTAGTAGTACGAAGCGCTGTGCCCCATCGCAAACGCACCTGAAGACACCGCGTCGTACACCTCGAGCCCCCCGACCTGCGCCCCGGCCGGATAGACGGTGACTTCAACTTCACCGTTGGTCAAATCTTTTAAGTTTTGCGCGACCGTCTCCCCGCCGCCGTAGATAATATCTAGCGATGAAGGAAAAGAACTGACCATCTCGAGGCGCATACTCCCCTGGGCGCTTGCAAACATCAGCGGTGAAAAGGCGCTACTCGCCGCTATGACCCCGGACTTTTTTAGAAAATCCCGACGTTTCATCCGTCAACCTCCTTTAATTTTGTCTTGCTAGAGCAGTATACTTAGCCGCGCCGCCGTTTGGCAAACCTCGAGGTTCTCGTAAGCAGATTGCCAGAAACCCACACAAAGCGATGACTAAAGAGGCGCAGGCGTGAGAAACTACACTCATCGTCCCACTTCGCACGGATTATCTCATCCAAACTTGACTGTAAGGTGTATAAGTAACAGGAAGCCCACATTATCCCACGAGTCCTCGGCGTGGGTCGCACTTGAGAGCTTCCTAACGCTTTAGGTGTGAACCGAGGTTTGAAAGGATAGTCATGGATTACCAGAAGCTGTTCAAAAGTAAACTCGACCGTCGCCGTCTACTAGGCAATTTGGGATTGATGGGTGCTGGGGCCGTGATGACCGCGTGCGGCGGCGCAATCGGCCAACCGACAACTCCAACCCCTCCTACCAATCCCGGTACACCTGGCACTGACGTTGACAACGCCATCCTCAACTTCGCGCTTAACTTAGAGTACCTAGAAGCCGCCTTCTACCTCGCCGCCGTTGGCCGCATTAGCGAGATTATGGCCATTGGTGGTGACGCCGCGATTGACCTGCCCGAGGGTTTCGACGGCACTGCTTCAATGAAATTTATGAGCGATGACGTTGCCTCCTACGCCGCTGAGATCGCTCAAGACGAGCTGAACCACGTAAAAGCTCTAGTTGCCACACTCGGTGACGCAGCTTCCGCTCGTCCTCATCTCGACCTTAGCAAATCGTTCGCTGGCGCTGCTGAAGCTGCCGGAATCCTCCCCACAGGCATGGGCGCAGCGTTTAATCCCTTTGCCAGCGACCTGTTCTTCCTTCACGGTTCATTCATCTTTGAAGATGTCGGGGTCACCGCCTATAACGGCGCAGCTCCTCTCATTACAAAAGGCGCTGTCCTTGGCGCGGCTGCTAGCATCCTTGCAGTTGAGGCGTACCATGCCGGTGAAATCCGCACGCTTCTCTATCAGGAACGCGACACGGTTGCGATTCCTGGAGGTAACGGCCTCACCAAGCAGACCGTTCAAGAGGTTGTTCAGAAGATTTCCGACTTACGCGGTAGCGTTGGCGGTATGAAAGACCAGGGCATCGTGATGGGCGACAGTGCCAATATCATCCCAACTGATGACAACAGCCTCGCCTATGCTCGTACCCCAACCGAAGTTCTTAACATCGTTTACCTCGGTTCTGCGGGTACTCCCGCCGGTTTCTTCCCCGAGGGTGTCGTCCTTACAGCCGACGAAGCTAAGGCTCTTTTAGCCGTATAAGTAAGTCCGCATCAGGTGTGAGGTAGTTCGCTACTTCACACCCACCTTTTTAACGCCCTATAACGTGCCCCTCACCGGAGGAGTGCTAAATTAGTAAGAGGAGGCTGTCATGAAATTTGGTTCTTTAGGTGTACCCGAACTGCTCATCATTCTGGTTGTGGTCTTGTTGGTCTTTGGCCCTCGCCGTTTGCCCGAGATGGCCAAAGGGATCGGTCAATCGGTGCGTGAGTTCCGCAAAGGTATCCGCGATATGAAAGACGAGATTGACCGCGACGACGAGCCTACGCAGGCCGCGCCCAAGCAGGCCAAAGTGGTCGAATCCGCCACGACGCCGACGGTCCAAACTGTTTCGGCTGCTACAGCCCAACCCGCTGAGAGCGCCGAAGTCAAGGTCTCACCGGTTCAAGATGAGACTAAAGAAGAGATCAAAGCTTAGCTGTAGCTTGACAACCCTAGCTTGACGCGCTATCTGTTAACCTACCTTCCTTAGCTCACTAGACTCGAGGAACCACGCTTGACGCTGATTGACCACTTTGCAGAGCTGCGGACGCGCCTTTTTATTGCGCTTGGGGGCTGGCTCGTAGGGGCTTTTGCGGCTTTCTATTTTCGTACGCAACTGCTCGCTTGGCTACGGGCACCGCTACCGGCTAATATCAACCTTATTGCCACGGGGATTCTCGAGCCTTTTAACGTTTCGATGCAGGTTACAGCATTCTTCGGTTTAGCACTCGCTTCACCCATCATCCTCGGTCAAATTTGGGGCTTTATCGCGCCTGGGTTGTTACCCGAAGAGCGGCGCTGGGCAGTGCCTTTCGTCTTTCTCACCGTGATGGCTTTTAGCGCCGGAATTGTTTTTGCTTACTACGTTATTTTACCGTTAGCGTTACCCATTATTGTTGGATTTTTAGGGAACCAAGTCGAGCTGCTCCCCCGTATCGGCGACTATATTTCAAAAGTGCTGCTCTACATGGGCGTCTTCGGCCTTATTTTTGAGATGCCCATTATCAGTTTTTTGCTCGCGCGTTTGGGCCTGATCTACGCGCCGATGCTCGTGGGCGTGCGCCGCTACGAAATCGTTGTAAGCTGTATTTTGGCGGCCGTAATTACCCCGACCGCTGACCCGCTCAACTTTTCGCTGGTCGCAATTCCGCTTATTTTACTCTATGAGCTGAGCATCATCGTGGTACGTGTGTCTCAGCAAAAGGTGCCCTTTGCGAGAGACGATTCAAGCTTTACGAACCCGAATTGACGCGCTTAATTTAGAACTTTTAGAGCTGCTTTCACAGCGCGCCAGCCTAGCCGAAGAGATCGGTGAGCTGCAAACGCAGCTGGGTACGTCGCACTACGACCCGGTGCGCGAAAGCGAGATGCTAGACGCGCTTACGGCGGCGAACCACGGTCCCTTTAGCGACGGCGTGGTTAAGAGCCTGTTTAAGAGTATCTTTCAGGCTAGTATGCAGCTAGAAGTCGCTTCGGATAAGGTCAAGTATCTGACCTCGAGGCAAACTCATACTGAAGACACCGTGGTCTACCTGGGCGACGTGCCGATTGGCAGCAACCATTCGCCGGTGCTGATTGCGGGGCCATGTTCGATCGAGTCAGCCGAACAACTGGACGCAGTAGCCCACTTTATCTCTGAGCGGGGCGTCAAAGTGATGCGCGGCGGCGCGTTCAAACCGCGTACCGACCCGTATTCGTTTCAGGGCTTAGGTGTCGAAGGGCTCGAGCTGGGCCGCAAAATCTGTGACCGCTACGGCCTCAAGTTTATCTCTGAAATCATGGACGCGAAAGATTTAGACGCTTTCGTTCACTACGCCGACATGCTCCAGATCGGCGCACGCAACATGCAGAACTTTACGCTCCTCAAAGCGGTCGGGCGCTCGAGAAAACCGGTTTTGCTCAAGCGGGGATTGTCCGCTACCATCGAAGAGTGGGTAATGGCCGCAGAATATCTGCTCTATGAAGGTAATGAGAACGTCGTACTTTGTGAACGCGGTATCCGCACCTTTGAGCAGTACACCCGCAACACACTCGATGTGTCGGCGGTGGCGCTGGCGAAACTCGAGACTCACCTTCCGGTCCTTGTAGACGTGACCCACTCCGGCGGACGCCGCGACCTGCTCGTGCCCTTGACCAAAGCAGGTTTGGCAGTTGGGGCGGACGGCATCATGATCGAAGTGCATCCAAACCCGGCGGTTGCTCTATCAGATAACAAACAGCAAGTTGATTTTGAGACGTTTGACAAGTACCTGGAAGAAACCGGCTATCATAACAAGCTCTCTGAAAAACGGCTCGAGGTCTACGGCTTCTAGCAACTGCTCCGGTCAAAGCCTAACAAACTCAGAACGCCGAACGGGGTAAAGCTACCGTTCGGCGTTTTTAATATAGCGATATAAACACTGAGCGCAAATCTCGCAGGAATCATCGCAGAATGCGCGTGTCAGACTATACTGCATTTACCAAGGGCGTTTCAAACCAGACGATACCTGCTATCGTCGTGCTGTTTAGGCAACGGCTTCCGGAATGGCCTGCTCACGTGCTGCTTTCAGGGTGTTCGTCCACCACGCCAGCTCGTCAAGCATGTCTTTTACACCTGCTTGGAGGTAAGTAAGCGACTCGAGGCTTTGCCCACCCTGCCACACCGCCATAAAGTCGCCGCCTTGGATATGAACCCCTTTATGTAGCGGTGCCATCTGCAGCTCGACATGGATCAGGCGCAACTGCTCGATAGCTCGCGCCGCACCTACCGAACCGTAACCGACGTAAGCGGCGGGCTTTTTGTTCCACTCGGTATAGGCAAAATCGAGCGCATTTTTGAGCACGCCCGAAATGCTGTGGTTATATTCAGCGGTTACGAAGATATAGCCGTCAAACTCGGCGATCTTTTGCTGCCAGCGGACGCCGACCTCGTTTTGTGTCGGAACCCAAAGGTTTGAAGCAACTTCGTTAAAAAAAGGTAGCGGAAAGTCGCGGAGGTCAACGATTTCAAACTCGAGGTCACGTCGCTGACTCGCTTCGTCGTAAAGCCACCGGGCAGGCTTGTCACCGAAGCGGGTATCGCGGTCGGTGCTGATGATAATACCAATTTTGGGCATAGTTACTCCTAAAACAGTGCTGAAGCTGCCCTTACAACCAGATTGGGCAACGACCTAAGATATACTTCGCAAAGCACATAGCTAGGTATAGTACAATACATAATGTAGCCTTGCTAGTCAGATTCTACTCAGCAGCTGCAAACCAACAAGGCTCGAGCTAAAAAAGTGGCCCGTTTTGCGGACCACTCGGGGAGACAGTATCGCCTTATGCAGCTTTTTGCTGACGCTCCGACTCTTCTTTGCCCACCTTATCGAGCGCCCGGAAGTCTTCGTCACTCAGCTCTAACGACGCGGCGGCGACGTTTCCTTCTAAGTGTGAAACCTTGCTGGTACCGGGAATCGGCAGCATCACCGGGCTGCGTTTTAGCACCCAGGCGAGCGCAACTTGTGACGGCGACGCGTCTAGCTTTTTCGCGATGTCGTCCAAGACGCTGCCGGGTTGTGCCAAGTTCCCCGAAGCGAGCGGTGCCCACGGGATATACCCGATGCCTTCACCCTCACAAAAGTCTAAAACTTCTTCGTCCTGACGCGTTACGAGGTTATAGCGGTTTTGCACCGTTACAACGTTGAAATGCTGCTGCGCAGCCCGAATCTGTTCAACATTGACGTTGCTTAACCCGGCGTGGCGAATCAAGCCTTCTTGTTGCATATCGGCAATCACCGCAAACTGCTCATCAAGTTCGGTTTTAGGGTCAATACGGTGGAGCTGCCAGAGGTCGAGGGTGTCAGCCCCCAGCCGGCGCAGGCTCATCAAAACACCCTGCCGTAAAAATTCAGGCCGGCCCAAAGGCACCCAGACATTAGGGCCGTTGCGAATGTTGCCGCCTTTAGTGGCCACGACAAGACCGTCGTAAGGGTGAAGCGCCTCGCAAATCAAGTTTTCGCTCACTTCTGGGCCGTAAGCTTCGGCGGTGTCAATGAAGTTGACGCCGAGTTCGGGTAGCCGTTTCAGGACGCGAATCGCTTCGTCATGGTCGTCGGGTTCGCCCCAAATCCCTTCACCGGTAATCCGCATTGCCCCGAATCCCAAACGGTTGACCTCTAAATCGCCGCCCAGCTTAAAGGTGCCGCTTGCTTCTGCATTTGGTGTTGCCATGTTGACCTCGCTTTCTCCTTAAAACTTTACGCTTCTCTTTTTACCGGTGCCTGTAAGGAGGGCAACGGTTTGGGTCTAGCTTTAGCAGAGTGGGTAGCTCGAGCCTCAACAGCTTTTGCGGGGTTTTGAGAACGCAACTTTATCACGGTTTTCGCCGAATGATTCTGAGAGATAAGCCGTTCCGCCGCGAGAGTCAGCGGGGCAGTGATACCTGAAACACTGCCCCGCCCTCCGGGAGGTTCGTGACCTCGACGCGTCCGCCGTGCAGCTCGACGAGCAGCTTGACAATCGCCAACCCTAAACCGGAGCCTGAAGCACCCGCGTCCGGACTGTAAAAACGCTCGAAGACCCTCTCCCTGACCTCCTCAGCAATCCCCGAGCCGGTATCCTGGACGCGTAAACTGACACCTTTCTCTTCTGTTTTTACCGTGACGCTAATGCAGCCCGCCTGGGGTGTAAACTTGAGCGCGTTGTCGAGCAAGTTCGTAACAACCTGACGGAGGCGCGCCGCGTCGCCGTTTAGTAGCGCCGCTTCTGTACGAACCTCGAGCCTGACCCCTTTGGCCCGAGCGCGCGGTTCAAACCCCGCTACGGCGTCTTTAGTCAAGGCGGCCAGATCGCACGGCGCAAAGGTGAGCTCGAGCTCTCCCGCGTCTGCTAACGAGAGGTTACGCAAGTCTTCGACCAGCCGCGCGAGCAGGTCGGTCTGCTGCGCGAGCAGACTGATTTCAGCAGGGTCGAGGGTAAAAACGCCGTCGCGGAGTGCGGCGAGGCGCGCCTGGAGGACGGCGAGCGGGGTACGCAGTTCGTGGGCAATCGCGGCGGCGGTGGCCTGACGTTCAGTCTCGAGCCGTTCTAACGAGGCCGCCATCGCGTTAAAGTCGTCTAACAAGCGGGTAGCCTCACCGTTTCGCCGGTTCCAAGGCCATAGCCGCTGCCTGAATGGAAGCTTGGCGCGGGCGCTCAGGTCGCCGCCCGCCACCTGCCGCGCCGCGCTTGAAACTTCGCTTAGTGGCTTTGCCAAACGCCACGCGATAAAGGCGGCGAAGAGCACGCTGAGCAAAAGACCACCGAGGTTGCCCCAAATAAGCATCGCGGTTTCGTTCTCGCCGAACCCTCGAAAAATGGTTCCGGCAAGCGCGGTGACGGCTTGAGCAAGCTCAAAAGAGATCAGTAGGCCCACAAACGCGCCCATGATGCCTAACCACACGCCGACCCAGATGCGGTTCACCGGCCCGCACCGCTATCTACTGACTTGTCCACTAAGCGGTAGCCGACACCGCGCACCGACTCGAGTGGATCAGCCACACCCGCCGCGCCGAGCTTGCGCCTGACGCTGCCTAGGTGAGCGTCTACCACGCGCCCCAACGCCTCGGATTCGGGTAGACACCGCTCTAAAAGCTCGCTGCGACTAAACACCCGCCCCGGATGACGGATAAGCAGCTCGAGTAAGCGGTACTCACTTAGGGTCAGCTCGAGGCGCACCCCGGCGGCGGTGACCCGCATCCCGAGCGGATCAAGCTCGAGTCCCCCCACACAGATGGGTTTCTCTACCTTGACAGGCCGCACGCGGCGTAACACGGCCTTGACGCGCTCAACCACCTCAGCTGGATTAAAAGGCTTGGCGACGTAATCATCTGCGCCCATCCGCAAGCCCACCAGCCGGTCAACGTCCTCGACGCGGGCCGTCACCATAATCACGGGGGTGTCCCCGGCCTGCCGTACCCGCCGCAACACCTCAAACCCGTCTAACTTGGGCAGCATCACATCGAGCAACACGAGGTCGGGTTTGGCCGCGTCAAAGAGGCGTAGGGCGCTCTCCCCATCGGCGGCGCGTTCGGTACGAAATCCGTCTCGGCGCAAGTACGCCTCCAACACCTCACTGAGATTCGGTTCATCTTCAACGATGAGAACCAGCGTGGCTGAGGTCACGGGTAAAGTCACACGTCAGTATATAAAACGTGACGTTGACGCTCTGAAGGTAACAGGCATATTCGACAAATCTTCACAAAGTCTGAGCTGACTCTGCTTAAGGAGTGCTTAAGCTCTTTTTCAGAAGCTGCTAAAGCCTCGGAAAAGGAGTTTGACATGTTCGCAAAAAGACCTGTTGCTATCGCCGCCCTTTGGATGCTCTTTCTAAGTGCATTCTTTACAGGTGCATTCGCCCAACCCTCTTTTAGTACCGCCCAACTCGACACGTTTGTCACCCGCATGATGAAAGACTATGACGTTCCCGGCGTTGGGCTTGCAGTTGTCGAAAATGGCAAGGTTGTTTATACGAAAGGCTACGGCGTCCGCGACGTGGCGACGAACGCACCGGTCACGCCGGACACAGCGTTTCCCATCGGCTCGGTGAGCAAATCGTTTACGGCGCTCGGCATGATGGTACTGGTCCACGAAGGTCTCGTTGACCTTGACGCGCCGGTCACAACCTATATCCCCGAGTTCAAATTGTCCGATCCAGAGTCTACGAAAACAGTCACCGTCAGAAACTTGCTGACGCACACGACCGGCCTCGTAAGGACCGACGCTTCGACCTTTGATTTGAACGTCACAACCGAAGACATCATCAGAGCTGCGGCGACAACGCCCTTGGTCGGTAAACCTGGCGAAACATTCGTCTACAGCAACGTCAACGCGATTCTTGCTGGGGAAGTTATCAGGCGGGTCAGCGGCGAGTCGTGGAAAACCTTTACCCGTGAACGCGTCTTAAAGCCGCTGGGGATGGACACGGCAACCCTGACCATCGCGGCACTTAAAAGGCAGTCCAACATCGCTGTGCCGAGTATCCTTAACGTAAGGCGCGGCACCTTGCAGACCACCGCTTACCTGACCCTAAGAGCCGACGCCCCCGCCGGAGCAGTCAACGCCAGCGCCGCTGATATGGCCCGCTACGTGCAGTTTCAAGTTGGTGACGGCGCGCCGCTGCTCTCTCAAAAGAACCTCAGTGAGATGCACCGCGGTCAGATTGCGGCCCCAGACTTTAACTTACCGGGCGTCGCCGCCGCGCAAGCGCGGGCGGTAGCTAAAAACCCCGCAGACGTGCCGCCCTCACTCGTTACCGACGAGCAGTACGGATTTTTCTGGGCAGTTGATGACTTTTCAGGAAAGAAGCTTGTGCAGCACGGCGGTACCGTCACGGGGGGCACAGCGAACGTGACCTTGCTGCCTGAAAAGCACTCCGGCGTCGTGATCTTGGCCAACGCAGACGGGGCAAACTTTTTTATGGAGGCGGTGCGACTGCACGTCGCCGAACTCTTGCTGGGCCGCTCACAGCCTGACGTGAACGCCACGCTTCAAGCACAACTTAGGGCCGTAGGGCAAGACAACGCCACGCTCCAAGCTGACCGTGAGGCAGCGCACAGCTATCAGCTTAGAGCGGGCGAACTGAGCGCCTTAGCCGGTACCTACAAAAGCCTCGCCGACCCTAAGCCCACCCAAGTCGAGGTCGTGAAGAACCGTGAACTCAGGCTCGAGTCCGGGTTTCAAGGTGTCCGTTTCACGACGGCTTTACTGCCTCTGGGTGGCGGCCGCTTTATGGCAGCTGACGCGCCGCTAACAGGCGCGATTCTTAAGTTTGTAGAGGGTGCCAAAGAGCGCACTATCGAACTCGAGCCCGTCACCGGCGCAGTCCCCATAGCTGTACTCAACAAGTGAAGGACGACTGAGCGAGTCTACCGGGGCTGACTTGACCCTTATATTTATGTACGTCAGCTGAAACCGCGAACGCAGACCTGACGCAGACTTATGGTTGACACCGCCGTAAGTTTGCGTTTTTTGTATCTATTTGCTGCGTCCATTCGCTGGGTCAACCAACGGGTGTCGGCAGCGTCTCAGCCCGTACAGCCGGGCTGCAAACACTGCTTCGACGTTTAGCACACCTGAGGGCGTGAAGCCGGCACCTCGAGAGACGGAAACAGAGGTCTCAGTGAGGGTACGCCTCGAGCGTTTGCGGCTATACCTCAAACGGCTAGCCATCAGAGCGTCGGCGCGGTGCAAGGCCCAGAAGGGTTGAAAGCTTCTAAGCGAATGAAGGTATCGGTAAGCGGATCGCGCTCGTTTCAGCAAAGCGCGACTTTACGGCGGACCTCGGCTAAACTAGAAGAAATGTTCGACAAACTTCTCAACTTCATCGTCAAGGCAACCAATATCCAGCCGAGCTACACGCCCGAGCACTGTTTGGTTGTGACCCGCACGGTCGGCGGCTGCTCGGTGTGTAAAGATATCTGTCCACACCAGGCCATTACCATTTCTCGGCAGGTTGAGATTGACGAGATTGACTGTACCGGCTGCGGTCTCTGTGTCCAGGCGTGTCCGTCGCAGGCGCTCGCAAGTAGCACCGCGTTTCAGCCGGGTGCGCCGGTCAAGTGTTCGCAGGTACACGGTTCGGCGCAGAGCGTGCAGTGCTTGACAAGGCTGCAACCGTCGGACATGTTGCGGCTAGCCGGTCGTAAAGACAAGGTGACGCTCATTAGGAACGACTGTAAGGGCTGCAAAATCGGCGGCGCGGAGGTGCCGGAGCGGGTAGACGCACTTCTTCAAAAAGCCCAGGCGCTAGCTGAGGTGCGCGGCCGCACGCTGCAGACCGAAGTCTTGCAAGAAGAACGCTACGACACGACAGACAACCCCGACGCCCTGAGCCGCCGCGAGCTTTTACGGGGCGGGCTGCGGGGCACGCAGCGGTTTTCCGCCGACCTGCTCGCGCCCCTAGAGATTTTCGGCGAAACCGAAGCTGAACAAAAGGGTGTGCCGATCGAACTCGAGCGCCACCTCTTAACGATTCGCGCGGCCAAACCGGAAGCCGACACGCACGTTCCGTGGACGTTGCCGAGAGTTCACGACGGCTGCATCATGTGCCCGGTCTGCACCAACGTCTGCCCGACCGACGCCTTTGCCCGCGAATTAACACCCGTTAAAGACGGCGGCGGCGGCGTCTTAAAGCTTCACCCCGACCGCTGCAACGGTTGCAACGCCTGCGTGAGTTCGTGTCCGGTCAAGGTCATTACGTTAGACGAACAGGTGACGTGGGGTGAACTCTCAGGGGGAACGCAAGAGGTGTATCACAAGTCGGGTAAAGGGGGGCAGGGGTCGGTCTCGAGGTAAAGCTTTATGGCCTTTTTTGATCTTTTTGACTACGCTGACCATTTCGCAGGCGATAAGAACCTGGTTGCGTCGTCAGGGCTTTCCCTGTTTTACAAGCTGTAACGGTAAACCCTAAGTACGGGACAAATCAAAGGAAAAAGGCTTCCTGAGCGAGAATAGCTGTGTGAAAGAATCTCGTGGAAGCCATTATCAGCATAAGACAAGCCTGAAACAAATACTAGCGGCAAAGTTGCCTATGAATGGAGCAAGGCTGACATGCCTGAGCACGTTGCTACTCGTACTGATTCAAGAGAAGACGGTCAACCTAGTAAGTCTGAGCTTAGCATTTCAGGGTAGAGCGGAGCCAGAATCAGCGTACCGTCGCATCAAGCGATTTTTTACAGAAGTACGCTTAGACAAGGTGAAAGTTGCTCAGTTTATCCTCAACTTGCTACCACCACCGCCTTACACCGTCTGCGTTGACCGCACGAACTGGCAGTTTGGCAGCCTCGACATCAACATTCTAGTGATTGCCATAGCCCATAGAGGTGTTGCTTTTCCTATCGTATGGTCGTTTCTGAATAAAGGTGGAAATTCATCTAGTGAAGAACGTATCAGCCTGCTCCAATGTTTTTTCGAGCTTATAGCCTCCAAAGACGTAGCGTTTTTCTTGGCTGATAGGGAGTTTATCGGAGTAACCTGGATTAACTATCTGGATAAACGCCAGGTTCCTTTTGCCATTCGTATCCGTAAAGACAGCCTATGTGACAACTGGTGTCCCGTTCGTGCGCTTTTCGCCCACTTAGCTATAGGCGAACTCAAGGTTCTAAACAATAGCTATGGCTTTTACGGCTGTAACTTGCGTGCCGCTGGTATGAAGCTCTCTGGTAGCGATTACCTCATAGTTGTCACCAACCGTGCGCCTGCTCAAGCCTTTGTGGTTTACAAGCGTAGGTGGGAGATCGAAATGCTTTTTTCCGCCTTGAAAACAACCGGCTTTGAGCTTGAAGCTAGCCACCTTACTCGGCTTTATAAACTCGATACCCTTTTTACCCTCTTGGCTCTGGCTTTTACCTGGGCGCATCATGTAGGTGAATGGCTCCACGACAGCAAACGAAAGCTTCTGCGTATCAAGTCTCACCTACGCAGAGAAAAGTCTTTCTTCCGTCACAGTCTTGACTATCTCAGGCATCTGCTTAAGAATCTACACCTCAAGCATGACGACCTGCTTCTCTGTATTCACTTTTTGTCCCGTACTTAGCGGTAAACCTAACAAGCCTGCTGTCACTTGGTTTAAGGCGGCGTTAACGAGGGAGCTTTACAAAAAAAGCAAAACGCGTAAACTAAGCCTATGAACGTTGACGACTGGGTTTTAGAAGCGGTGCGCCCCAACGCCCGTGGCGCAACTTTGCGTGAGGTGCAGCGTTACATTGACGAGCACCAGCACGAAGAGTTATCGGTCAAAGTCATCGGGGACGCGCTCGACAAACTCGTAGAGCGCGAACAGCTCACGCTCAGCAGCGAACGCTACTTCGCCGTACAAAAAACTAACAAAGAAGACGCGCTTAAAAAACTCTTCGGTGAATAACACCTAAAATGGATAACGCACCGCCAGCTCACCGAGAAAAAAGATAGCGAGCGCGGCGAGGGCGCGAAAAAGGTGGTTACGCCAGACCACCCGGCCGATCACGATCTCGGCGTTGAGATAAGACGACACCGACGCCATCATCAGCCCGGTGGCCAAGATGATACGGGTGTAAGGGATGCTCGAGATAAACGCGGCGGCGGCAACGACCAAAACGACCGCTGAAAGCATAAACATGCCGGCCACCCACGGTTTACGGCGACTGACCAGCCACGCGCCGAACGCGTTGACGAGCGCGTACGCCGCCGCTGCCAAAAACGCCACCACGGGCACTAGGGCCGCCCGAACACTCTAGGTTCGTCCAAACGCTGCACGTAGGCGACAGAAAACGGCTTATAGACGATCTTTTGCGCTTGCGCGACGAGAAACGCGTCGGCGCTCACCGTTTCGTCGGCGATCATGACGAGCTGCTCAACACTGCCTTTACGCCCTAAAAACCGCGCCGCGCCGAGCACCTCGAGGTCGGTACTCACCAGCCGCTCGGCCACGCGGCGGCCTTCGTCACGGAGGAGCTGAGGCGCGAGCTGGTGTTGCGACACAACGTGACGCTCGCCCACGACGCGCCGCACTACTGCGTCGGTGAGGAGCCACGGCTGCCCGATGACGCCGACTGTGCCGCCCTCGGACGGACGGACCCGCCAGCGGGGTTCGGGCAGGCGGGGCGCTCGCGCCGCGTTGCGGAAACGCTCCCAAACACGCCGCACCAGCGCCGGGTCGTGCGTGAGGTTTAAGAGCGTACTGACGACTAAAGACTCGAGCCCGTCCCCGGTAAGCGACGTGGGTACCCCGAGAACCGGCGGCAACCCGCCCAGTGTGGCAACCAGTGCGCCCGGAAAGTCGGCGATAAAGGCGTCTTGCCCACCGCCACGCGTGGCACTCTCGCCGGGGTTGAGTTCCGGGGCAAGGATGACGTCGGCGTCTAACGCGAGTGCCTGCGCCGCCGCGAGCCGAAAGGCGGTCCCGGGCACCGCCTCCAAACGTGGGTCGGTCAGCGCACGCCGCACCGCGTCGTCTTGCGCGTAGACAGGCTCTAACCCCGCGCCCGCCAAAAGTTTGGTCCAAAAATCCCCGTAACGGGGCCACAACAGCTGAGTGATTAAACCGACTCTCATAAGCAGGCCAGTCTAGCACGGAGGGTGTCGGGAGGCTCGAGGCGTTCAACTGTCCTCGGCTGATTTTTGACGCCACCCGAGAATCGGCAGTTCGTGCGGAAGGGCTGACGTACGGCGTTCGTATGAGCAAATACGCAAATGCGTTCATCTAACCTTGCTTGTAAATGGCAACTACCCACCAGCAGCTCTTCGTAACGGGTCTTTGCAGCAAGCAGCGGGTAAAAATCTTCACAGCTGCCCGCTTGAACGCGCGGTAGCGTGAGCTCAACTAAGGTCAGTACCTTAGCGGCGCTGAAACCGACTCTGTACTTGGGCGCTTGGAGTCGGCCGAGCCAGTAGCGCAACCGGCTGAGGATGACAGCTTAGTTTGTCCTCCTGCACTTTTTCTAGTGGCTGTCTTGACCCCGGAGCCAGCCCTAACGACCTCTCGGAGGATCAGTTATGCCAAAACACGCTGCGCTGCGGCGTACTCCCTTAGTCTCGAGTATGTTCGGTCTTTTGCTGGCGCTTTTGGCGGGCTGTAGCAGCGCCCCAACGAGCGCCTTACCCCCTGAACTCATGAGTTTAGCCGCGCCTGCTGTGGAAAATGAGCAGGGCTTACTCGTAGTTGACGCCACCGCCTTTCAAGCCAACCAACCTAGGGGCGGCCACAGTTGGCAGTTGCAAAAAGACGCGGAAGCCACCGGCGGCACCGCCATGGCCGCGCTTCGTGGCCTTCACGTCACCCTCGACCGCCAGGTTGAACGGACCAGCCCCCGCCTCGACTACCGTGTTCAGTTTGTCAAAGCGGGGACACATTATGTTTGGGTTCACGGCCAAGCGGCGGCGCAGCAGAGCCTTAACGGTGATTCACTCCACGTCGGCCTAAACGGTAGGGTAGCGAGCAGTGCCAAGCGTATTACCGGCTTTGGGCAAGACTACGCCTGGGTCAACCAGACGATGGCTAGGCGCGTGGCGACCATCAGGATACCGAAACCGGGCGTCTACACCTTAAACGTCTGGATGCGCGAAGACGGTACGCAGTTTGACGCGCTCGCCCTTGCAACCGACGCACGCTTCGTTCCGTCGGACGCGCTGGCGGCTAAGCCGGTAGCCGCGCCAGAGGTTTCCGAAGCGCCTGCTGCACCCATATTAAGTTCGCCTACCAGCAGCGTTACGCCTACTCGAGTAGCATTTTCAGCTCAGGCACTGCGCAACTCTGTTGGCGTCAACATTCATAGCACCTATGATGACACGGCCTATTATGACGTCAGCCGAATCATCAGCTATCTTAAAATGCTGGGACCTACGTGGGTCAGAGAGGGCGTGCATCAGCACCCACGCGCTTGGCATCCCGGATTTTTACGCGACCTAAAAAATGCCGGCTTTAAGGTCAGCGTCGGCGTCGGTGATCCGGCAGGTACCTACGGTAACTTCGGGATAGGCGACAGCGGCAACTTAGTCGAGTCACTTAAGACAACCTACGCCGGAATGTACGACCAGTTCGAGCTACCCAACGAGTGGGATTTGTTTTCGCCGACCAGCAACTGGGTAGACGAGCTGAGCAGTTTTTATAACGAATACTACGGTGCGCTTAAAAACGATCCGTACTTTAGGGGTGTGCGCGTCGTCGGTCCCTCATTCGGTACTCCCAACGGACCCAAGGCGTTCTCCAAAAGTGCTGACGCTGCGAATATTCACCCTTATACCGGGGGCACGATGCCGGAAACGGACGATATCGCGCGGGCGATCGCCGAAGCGAAGAGACGAGCAGGGTCGGGTCAAGTTGTGGCAACCGAACTCGGTTATCACAACGCGGTCAATACGTCGTCCGGATTTCGCGGCGTACCTGAAGACGTTGCAGCGCATTACCTCGTCCGCACGCTGCTCTGGAACTTTTCGCAGGGCGTTGATCAAAACTATGTGTATCAGCTGTTTGACCAAAAGCCGAACGACCCGCAGCGTACTGAAATGGAGGAGTGGTTCGGCCTGGTCGCGGTCGAGGGCAACCCGGGCGCGTCCCCGACGACCTGGACACTCCGCAAAAAGCCCGCCTTTGACGCGGTTGCCCGGTTCCAGAACTACTTACGCGACTCAGGCAACGCTTCTATGCCGGATACCCTACCTTTTGAAGTTGCGGGCCTGCCGCAAAACGCGGTGATGCTTCCGGTGACCCGTAAAGACGGGAGTTACGACGTTGCGCTGTGGCTCGAGAACTCGCTTTATGAACGTAACAGCCGCACGCTCGTCCCGGACACCACCAAAACCGTCACACTCCGGTTTAACTCGGCGGTCAGCGTAAGCGGCTACCGGCCTTCGGTAAGTGGAGCCGTCACCCAAGTCAGCAACCATACGGCCGAGGTGAACGTACCGGTAGACGGCAAAGTCACATTTTTTAGAGTTACGCCGTAGCGAAAACTTGCAGCGGTGCGGCGCAGGCTTTTTCTCGCAACTTTAGACGCTTCTCTGCCCTTTAGTCTTATACCGGCTACCGCCAAAAGGACTAGCCTGGTCGTACTGGTATAAAGGCTTTAGACTAGGTATAGTTCCTAAGCGTTGACTACATTTGTGTTGGGTCATTCGTGTCTTTTCAGGCAATTGTTGGTAAACCGCTCGAAAGCCGTCTTAACCCGTAGCCGAGCACAAGTTTTGTAAACCTCGTTCTGGTCAGCTGTACAGCACTAGCTAGACGAGCTAGATGTAAAGAGTCGTCAGTACAAAAGCAGTAGGAGTAAATGCGGACAATTATACTGGGACGGGACACGAGATGTGGCACGATACGACTATATGGGCAAGACTGTGCAGGTAAAACCATGCGGCTAGACTGGCCTTTAGAACAGATCGTCGCCTTTTTTCTGGCCTTCACTTTGGTGGGCACAGCTCAGGCGAGTACCCCGGCATCAGCGGCGCAGTTTTTTGGCGCACTTGGGACGCGGCCTGAACTCGCCGCAGCGCACGCTGCCGTCGAAGCGGCTGAAGCAGGGCTGGCGCAAGCCCATAACCCGGTTGCCCTCGACCTAAACGTCGCTTCAAATACGCGAGCGGGGCTCGGGCCGGTCGATACCAGAGTCGGCGTCGGCGTAACAGCGTATCCGTTTCGCTACGGTCAACCCGGCGACGTGCTGCGGCTGCGCGAACTCGACTTGGAGCGGGCACAACTCGCGCTCCGCGAAGCGCGTACGCTCCTCGAGGCGAGAGCGTTTGAAAGCGCCTTGGCCGTAAAACTCGCTCATGAATCGCTCCAGCTTGTGCGCACTTCGGCGGAAGCTAGTGCGGCCGGTTTTACGGCGGCGCAGCTCCGCTTTCGCCGGGGTTTAGCGACGCCCGCCGAACTGCGGAGCGCCGCCGCCGAACGGCAGCGAGCTCAAAACCTCGTCGCCAGTGCCGAGGCGAACGCGGCCCTGGCCGAGGCGACCCTAACAGAACTGGTCGGTCAGGTGCGGTTAAAGAAGCTGCCCAAGCTCGAGGTCACCAAAGCGGCCTTCGCTCTGGCGGTGCCGCCCTTTGTACGCCGCGCCGAACTAGACGTCACCGCCGCGCAGATTGGACAAGACGGCTCCGCCAGACCTTTTTATCCGGTGGCCGAGCTGAGTTACAGCTACGACGTATCGTCTCAAAACCGGCTGTCCGCTTCGGTCAGCTCCCAAGATTTGGCTCCACGGGTCGGGTACAGCTTCGACTATAACGGCTATGATGACGCCCCACGGTTGGCGCTCCGGGTAGCGGCGACCCTCGCGCCCGAACAGTTTGACAACGTGACGCGCCTCACCGCCTTGCGGCGCTCAGCCGCGGCGTCCTTAGCAGCGGCGCAGCAAAACGCCGCCGTGACCGAGGCGCAGCTTCGCACGCGGTCAGCCGAAGTCGGGCGCAATAAAAGGTTAGCAGAGCTCGTTTTCGAGAATGCCATGCAGAACTTGGCTGAAGTGCGTGAGCGCGAAACATTGGGGGCCGGGACCCCGCTCGAGACCCAAGCAGCGGCGGCGGCGCTCGCTGACGCCGGGTTAGAGCTGCGTGACGCCCGTCAAACAGCGACCACCGCACAGCTCGACCTCTACAGATTTTTTGGACTACCCCTCTCGGCCACGCCGGGTTTGGAGACACCGTGACGGTTATTGGCTCACCGAGATTATTTTTTGGCCGCGTCAGCCGCACGGAAACGGGGGTTAAGCTGCGTCACTTAGGCGCGGCACTAGGATTTTTGGGACTCGCCACAGTTGGTACCGGGGCGCACGCCTACAGCCTCAGCGACGCGCTAAAGAGCGCCCAAGAGCGCCCCGCCGTCACCGCCGCGCAGCTCGAGATTGACGGTGCGCGGGCCGACCTCGAGCGTACCAACGCCGACCCTTTTGCCCTGGCGCTCGAAAAAATCCAAGCGCAGCAGCGCCTCGAGCTGACACAAGTCACCGCGAAGGGAGCCTTTTATACCGCTCTCAGCGAACTCGGGAGCGCGTACACCGCGCAGCTGCAAGCCGAACTCGAGGCTGAAGCCGCCCGCGAAAACGAGGCGCTGACGAGACGTCTCCTCGAGGTCGCCAGGATAAGGTTTGGACGCGGCAGCGTCACCGAGCTCGACGTGCGCGAGGCCGAGGCGAACTTAAGTGTCGCCCAAGCTGCGCACATCGCCGCCGAAGAGACGCTCGCGCTCAGCCGTACCAGCTTGCAGGCACTCCTCCCCGCCGGAACCGAAACGGAGCCGCTCGAGCCGATCCCTGAAAGCGCCGTCTTGCGCCCCCTGCCGGGCGTCGCCCAAGTTTTAGAGGCCAGCCATACTCCGGCGCTCCTCGGGGTCAGCCAGAGTTTGGCATTGGCGCGACTGCAAAACAGTCTGCTCGACCCGAGTTACAGCTCGGCGCGCGAAATAGCGGCGGCCCGGACGACACTGGGGGCCGCCCAGGTCAGTTTAGAAGAAACCGTACGCACCCAAAATGCCCAGCTTCGCACCCTCTACGCCCAGACCAGCGCCGCCCAAGAGCTGTACCGTGCCCAAAAGTCGGCGGCGAGGGCCGCGCGGGAGCGGCTGAGTTTTCAGCAAAACCGGTTTTCGCGGGGTTTAATTTCCGACCTCGAGCTGCGCCAGAGCGAGTACACGGCCACCCAAGCGAGGCTCGAGCTACTCCGCGCCAAACACGCTTACGTGACCTCGGTCTTTGACCTGCAGGCCGCCGCCGCCACCGAACTCTGGCCGTTAGACGAGCCCAGCTCAGCGCCCGGCGGGGGGAGCTGATGCGACCTTTCCGCCAGCTTGTCTGGGTTGTCGTCGTACTTGCAGGGCTGGCCTACGCCCAGCCTGCCCAGTCGGTCGAGGTCGTCAAGGCGCACCTCGGCAAACTTAGCGCGACGCGCACCACCTCGGTGGTGATCGGCCCCGAACAAGAGGTCACGGTCACGGCTGAAACTGCGGGCCAGGTGCTCGCGGTGGCCAAACGGCAAGACACCGCCGTGCAAAAAGGTGAGGTGATCGTACAGCTCGATTCGGAGAACCTGACGCGCACCGTCCAAGAGGCGCAGTTCGCCCTCTCGAGCGCCCAGGTTAATCTCAACAGTGCAAGCGCGACCACGCAGAGCCAACAGACCCAAGCCGAACTCGCGGTACGCAGCGCCGAAGCCGGATATGAAGCCGCCCATAATGACTACCTCGAGGCTCAAGACCTGTTTAAGATCGGCGCGATTTCTAAAACCGAACTCAACACCGCCGAAACCGCCTTTTTAGCCGCCGAAACTGCCCTGGGTCAAGCGAAGGCGCTCTTGGCGCAAGCCGAGGCCGGGGGCAACGTCGAGCTGCTGCAGCTCCAAGTCGAGCAGGCCCAAGCCAACCTGACCCGAGCGCAAGAGGCCCTGGCTGAAGCAAATATCACCGCGCCGGTCACCGGCGTCATCACCAGGATGCTGGTCGAACAAGGCGCGTTCGTGGGCCAAGGCACCCCCGTCTTTAGCGTTGCCTCGACCGAGCAGCAGCTCGCCACTTTTCAGGTACCCCTACCGGTAGCGGAGCAGTTGAGCCGTGAGAAGACCCTTCGTTTCTCTTTCGGCGGGACACCCCACACCGCACAGGTGCTGACCACGAGCGCACTCAATCCCAAAACGCAGCTCGTGACCGTAACCGCGCACCTCAAGCCTTCTAAACCCCCTATTCCCAACGGCAGCCGGACTCAGCTCTCGTACCGCTACGCCGACGCTGGTGGGATTATCCTGCCGAGCGGCGCAGTGCAGCGGGGTCCCGGTCGCCGGTTTGTCTTTGTCGTAACCCAGAGTAGGGCCGTGCGGCGTGAGGTCGAAGTCCTCGGTGAAACCAAAAATCAGGTCGCCGTTTTGGGGATTAAAGCGGGGGCTCAGGTCGTCTATCCGGTACCGCCTAACTTACGCGACGGAACACGCGTGGGCGTAGCTAACTAAATAGGTGCAAGTTAGCTACCACTGCTGTTGACATCAGCCGGTCAAGAGCTGCCCCAGAAAGGTTTTTTGCTATGCCCTTTAATCTTGCTTTACCTGGGTATCCGCCCAAGCCAGTCTTCAAGCCTTCCGGGGCCGCGAACACTCTTGGTGAGCTCGAGAGTAGTTTATGAAACAGCGTAAAACACCTTTAGTTCCTCCTGCTCAAGGGCGGTAATGACCAGACTTTTTCGCGCCGCCGGGGTTTTCGTCTACGGCAAAGGCATGTTCGCCGCCTCCGTACAAACGCTGCTGATCAGCGTCGTTATCTTGTTTATCAACCTCTTAACCGGGATTATCACAGCTCGGTTTTTAGGGGCTGCAGGGCGCGGCGAGCAGGAGGCGATAGGGGCTTGGCCGCTCTTTTTGGCGCAGGCATTTACCTTAGGCTTACCTTCAGCACTCGTCTATAATCTCAAAAAAACTCCGGCACAAGCTGCCAAGCTGTTTGCCGCTGCGGTCGTTTCCGGGTTATTGGCCGGTTCACTCGCTATCGCTGTAGGGGTAACCTTTATTCCGCTGTGGCTCGCTCAACATCACGCTAACGTGATCGGCAGCGCAAAAATCTTGATGTTTTTCGCGCCTGCAGTGCTGCTAGATGAGATTTTTTCTTCTGCGCTCCGGGCCAAAGGAAATTACGCACTTTTTAATGTCATTCGCTTTTTACGTCCTTCGGCCACAGTAGCCGCGCTGCTTACGCTCGCCCTGCTCGGCTGGCTTACCCCGTTTAGAGCAACGCTCTGCTACCTGGTTCCAAGCTTGCCCATCTCAGCGTGGCTTTTTAGCCAAATCTGGCGGGTGTACAGGCCCAGTTGGACGAAAATCGGGCCAGCGACGAAAAAGCTCTTCTCGTATGGAGCCCGGTCTTATGGCATTGACCTTTTAGGTACGTTGTCGTTACAACTCGATAAAGTTCTGGTGGTTGGACTTTTAAGCGCCCCCAGCATGGGGCTCTACGCCGTCTCACTAAGCCTCGCTAAGATGCTCAATATTTTTCAGGGCGCGGCGATTACCGTTTTGTTCCCCCAAGCTTCGGGGCTCTCGCCGCAAGAGGCGGTTGCTATGGCAGGACGCACCGCGCGTATCAGCACGGCGGTCACGGTCGTCTCTGCACTCGTTTTAGCTGCGCTAGGCCCGTGGGCGCTCTCTTTTCTCTACGGTCCCGAGTTTCGCGGCGGTACCAACCTGATGCGCCTTTTGATTTTAGTAACCATCTTTGAAGGAACCGGCAGCGTCTTGGCGCAAGCGTTTATGGCCACCGACCGCCCCGGTTTGATTACCACGCTGCAAGGTTTGGGTCTACTGCTCAACCTGCCGCTTTTGCTCGTGCTGGTTCCAGCATTTGGGCTGATGGGCGCAGGAACCTCACTCCTTATCACCTCACTGGTACGGCTGATTTTTATCATTGCTGCTTTTCCGCGCGTGCTCAAGGTGCCGCCCCCAAGGTTATGGCTCAACCTCGAGGATTTTAGTGATATCAAACGCGTTGTCTTGTCCCTTAGCAACCGGGGCGTCGGTTAGACAGCTTATGCAGGAGCCTACTACGTTGTCTAATCGTTACTTCGTTTGTCTCCCCGGTCAGCCCAAAACAGTTCCCTTAGATCCATTTGCATACCGTCAAGACGCGTATCCAAAATTTATCGAGATTGACTATTTAGCCAAAGCTTTTCAGGTGTTAGAGAAGTCGGGACCCAAAAATCTGACGTTTTATATAACTTGGAACGTTCACGAGCTGCCTACTTATGGCGATGATGTCGTCGTTGTCCTGATGGGCGATGAGTGGTGCCGTTTCCCACGCTACTTAGGCAGAGTGCGAGCCGTTTTCCGTTCTCATGCCAATTGGCCGATGTATACAGGGAACCTTGCTAACGGCGTAACTTATAGCAACGTTATCTCCGCCGTTCAGTTTTTGAGGCTGCAGCTAATCGGCCTACCCGGACGACTGGCTTATCTGGTACATAGATACTTTCAGGGGCACGACTATCCGACAAAAACTTACGTTATTCCTCTGGGTTATGCCAACCAGTTAGACCTGCCTATTATTCCCCTTAAAGATAGAAGCACCGACGTTTCGTTTATGGGTAGTGTAAATAATGAACTGTCCGGCAAGCTTTCCCTCAAATATTGGCTCCGCTCGCCTAAAACCGTGGCGCGAGAACAGATGTTGCAAAATGCACGTACGCTGCAACAAAATCCCGACTTGAACGTTTATCTTCAGGGTACGGAGCAGTTCACCGGCAATCTACTTGATAGCGGACAACCGCTAGAAGATGAAAAAAATCGCTACTCGAGCAAGCTGATGGACACTAAAATCTGTCTAGTGCCGCGCGGCTCTTCGCTTGAAACCTTTCGCCTTTTCGAAGCCGTCCGTTACGGTTGTATTGTGATTTGCGGGCAACTACCTCAACGTTGGTATTACGATAGTTTACCTGCTGCACAGATTGACAACTGGAGCAACCTCGAGAAGACCGTTGACGACTTACTCGGTAACCCAGAAAGGCTCGAGCAGCTCCATCAAAAAGCCCTGACCTACTGGCAGACAAGCTGCTCCGAAACAGTTTTAGGACGCTATATGGCCGCGCAGCTAACGCAAGCGGACAGCAGACTTTACAGTGACAAAGAAAACAGTATTTCTTCCCAGCTCGCCAGTTACCCGAAACGGCCCTGAGAACAGGTGTGATAAGAGAATATGCTTTCTAAAGTTTCAGTCATTATTCCCGCCTACAACGCGCTGCACTTTTTGCCGCAAACAGTAGAAAGTGCCTTGGCGCAGACGTGGCAAGATTTTGAACTTTTGATTGTTGATGATGGTAGCTCAGACGGCACGAGAGACTGGGTATTCCAGCAGCACGATAGCCGTATACGAATGGTCCAGAAGCCGAACGGAGGTCTGGCGGCAGCGCGTAATACTGGAATTAATACGACTCAGGGGGAATATATTGCGTTTTTAGACGCCGACGACCTCTGGGAGCCGACGAAGCTCGAGCGGCAAGTCGCGTGTTTAGACGCGCGTCCCGAGGTGGGGTTGGTGCATACCGCCATTCGCTATATTGACGAACAAGGGCGTGAGATCAACCGCGTTTTGGGCGTCCAAGGCGACGGCGCTGTTTGGAAAGAGGTCGTGGTTCATAATCCTGTACGGTGCGGCAGCACACCACTAGTTCGCCGTGAATGTTTTGAAGTGGTTGGCGTATTCGACCCGACCCTTACGTTTTCCGAAGACTGGGATATGTGGCTTCGGATTGCCTCGAGCTATCACTTTGCGACGATTAACGAGCCTCTTACCTTGTACCGGCAGCACAACACAAATATGACCAAAGGATACCAGGTCATCATGCCCAACTTAGAAAAGATTATCGAACGCGCGTTTCAAAATGCGCCAGCCGAGAGTGCCGTACTTAAGCAAGAATCATACGGTCGCGCCTACCTATTTGCTGCTTGGCGAGCATTTTTCGCTCATGATTTCAGTATGGCAAAAATGTTACAAAAGCAGGCATTTGCGGCCTGGCCCAAATTGCAGTTTGAAAAGAACAGCTTAAACCTGACGCTTAAGTTGGCTAGGGTACGTTTTTTGGAACGAAGCACCAAGAGGGACTAAGAGGGACTAGACCATGCCGGAACTTTCAGCTGTCATTATGACCAAAAATGAAGCGGACAAGATCGCCCGCTGCATACGCAGCGTCACCTGGGCCGACGAGGTGCTCGTGATTGACTCGGGGAGCACCGACGCCACTGTAGAGATCGCTACGTCTTTGGGGGCGCGGGTTGTAGAGCAGCCGTGGCTCGGGTTTTCGGCGCAGCGTAACCGGGGCGCAGCGTTGGCGCACCACGACTGGATTTTTTACGCTGACGCAGATGAGATCGTCTCCTCGGAGCTAGCGGCTTCGGTAAAGGCGGTGATGGCCGGAACTCCTGACCCTAAAGACGGCTACGCGGTTGATCGCCGCGGCGACTTTTTAGGGGTGCTCTTACCCAACGAAGCGAGGCCGAGCAAACGGCGCAACTTTATCCGGCTCTATAACCGGCGCGAGAGTGCCTACGACGAAACGATGTCGGTTCACGAAGAGGTGCGGTTTCCGGGTCAGGCGGTGCCACTAACCGGGGTACTCTTGCACTGGAACGACCTGAATATGGATGAATACTTCTCACTCTTCAACCGCTACGCGACGCTCGAGGCTAGGGCTCTAAACGACCAAGCTGCACACGTCCACGCACTTGATATTTTGCTCCGTCCAGTTTTACGATTTTTTTGGAGTTACCTCGCGCGGGGTGGGTGGCGGCTCGGAACGCGCGGGCTGATTCACGCGCAGCTCAAAGCCAGCAGCGACTTTATGCGCTACGCAAAACTTTGGGAGCTGCAAAACGTTACGCCCACCCCCGACCCGCCTCTGCCTGCTCGAGCTGCGTCCGTAGACCCGGCACCCCTACAGAGAGAACAGGGTTCGTGACCCGCACCCAGCCTCTCGATGGGCTTGCCTACGCCGCGCTGCTGGCAACTGTCGGGGTCGGCGCAGCCGGTTTCGTCGGGCCACTGGCCCCCGCTGTTCAGTTTGGGTATCCGCTCGTCGCCCTGCTCGCCGCCGCCCTGCTGCTCTGGCGGCGTCCGGCGCTCTACTTGGGCTTTACCTGGTGGGTCTGGTTTTTAACCCCGGAGGTGCGCCGCTTGGTTGACTTCCGCGTCGGCTATAGCGAAACGAGCCCGGTGATGCTGACCCCTTTTTTAGTCTCGGGGCTGGCACTCTTTGCAGTGCTCGCTCGGCTTACCAACCTGCCCCGCGCCGTCCGGTTACCGTTAGCCTTTGTCACGGCTGGTCTACTCTACGCCTACGGTGTAGGCGTCCTTTATAACGGCCTGGTCACCGCGACCTTCGACCTGTTGACCTGGGGTGTACCCGTGATTGTCGGCGCTTACGTTTTGACGAACGCGCATCTCAGCGCAGCGTTTCGTGAGGTGACGCAGCGTGCGTTTATCTGGGGACTGCTCGTGATGGGTCTTTACGCTGTCGTCCAGTATTTTTACCTACCAGCCTGGGACGCTTACTGGATGGATAACGCCGGGCTCGGTTCGATCGGCGCTTCAGAACCCCTCCAGGTACGCGTCTTTAGCACGCTCAACTCGCCGGGACCTTTTGGGGCGGTGATGATGGCGGGGTTGCTGCTCGTGTTTACCAGGGGTGGCTTAGTAACCGTGCTGGGCTCAGCGGCGGGTTTTCTCGGCTTCGCCTTGGCCGCTGTTCGTGCGAGCTGGGCGGGCTGGTTAGTCGGGTTTGTCGTCGTTGCAGCGAGCTTACCCCCGCGGCTTCGTACCCGTCTTTTAGGCACTCTGTTTCTCCTGATACTGGTCGCCTTACCGGTTTTTACCGTCGGGCCGGTGGCCGACCTGCTCTCGAGGCGGTTACAAAGTTTTACCGACTTAGGGAGTGATGTAAGCTTTAACGAACGTTTAGAGCTCTATACGAGCTTACCGGAATTTACCGCAGGCAATCCGCTCGGTAGGGGGCTTGGGAGTACCGGCGTAGCGAGCAGCCTTAGCGCCCAAAAAGCAACGTTACAAAATCTGGACAGCGGGATTATCGCCGTGCTCTACTCGTTTGGTATTTTAGGAACGTTTTACTTTGTCGGCGGGGCCACAGCGATCTTTGGCGCGGTGCTCCGCCGGGGGTTTCGTACAGCTAACGTGGGAGACGCGAGTTACGTCGGTATCACGGTGGCGGCAATCTCGCAGCTGGCGTTCGGTAACGCGTGGGGCGGCGTTTCGGGGATGATCTTATGGGTGTTTCCGTGTTTGTACCTAGCCTCGAGCTATCAGAGCAGCTTGGCACAAAACAGTTCAGTGCAGAGCAGCGCCAGCAGAGTGACCCCGGAACCCTTTGGGGGCAGCACAGCCCATGACTTATAACGGTGCCAGCACACCCTCCGAGCAAGTCCTGAGCGAAGAAGTTCAGGTCATCGAACTAGGTACGGGCTGGTTTGCTGAAAAACCGGGGGGTCTCGAGCGCGTCTTTTACGGGCTCCTTAAGTATCTCGGGGGGTTCAGGATTGAGGCTCGAGGCTTGGTCGTGGGTTCAGCTGAGATTCAAACTCTCTCAGGGGGCCAGGTATACAGCTTCGCTCCCGCCAACGCGCCGCTGCCCGTCCGCTGGTTCCGCGTGCGGCGGGCGCTGCGCGACCTGCTTACGGAAAAATCTGCCGACCTCATCTCAGCGCATTTTGCGCTCTACGCGTTTCCAGTATTGGACATCATCGGCAAGCTGCCACTCGTCGTTCATTTTCACGGGTCGTGGGCACTGGAAAGCGAAGTCGAGGCGTCATCTGGCTTCGTCTCGAGGCTTAGTGCGCGGCTCAAATGGCTGGTTGAGAAGCTCGTCTACCGCCGCGCCGCACGGTTTATCGTCTTGTCGCAGGCGTTTAAGACGGTGTTACACGAAACCTACGGCGTCCCTAAAGAGCGTATTGACGTCATCCCCGGGGGGATTGATACGGCGGCTTACGACACCGGCCTCAGTGTGAGGGAAGCCAGGGCCGCGCTCGAGTGGCCCGCAGAGCGCCGGATTCTTTTGACAGTTAGGCGACTCGTCAAACGGCAGGGACTGGAAAACCTTCTTACCGCTGTGGCCGAGCTGCGCACCAGACACCCGGACGTGCTCCTTTTTATCGGCGGAACCGGCCCCTTGACCGAGGCGTTAACAGCGCAGATCGAAATGCTGGGACTAGCCGAGCACGTCAAGTTGTTAGGGTTTATCCCTGATGATAAGCTTGCCCTGACCTACGCCGCCGCCGACCTTTCAGTCGTACCGACGGTGGCGCACGAGGGCTTTGGACTCATTACCGTTGAGTCACTCGCAGCAGGTACGCCGGTGCTTGTCACACCGGTCGGCGGCTTGCCCGAAGTCGTGGCAGGTCTAGCCCCTGAACTCATCCTCGGGGGCAGTGAGGTGCCTGATCTGGTCTCGGGGCTTGACGGCGCACTCTCCGGCACCATGACACTGCCGAGCCGTGAGGAGTGTCAGCAGTACGCGCGAGTGGGGTTTGACTACCGTACGGTTGCCGAACGGACGGCGGCGGTCTACCGAGAGGTGCAGAAGGCTGCGCACCGTAAACGGCCGCGCTAGTTGAGTTTTACGATTTTTTGAGATTAGCTTCCGCTACCAGCTCTGCCCTTAGAGAGTCTCGAGTGTCAGACGCGCCGAGTTCTGCCAGGGTTAAAATCCTTACTCTTCCGCCTACTCCGCTGCGGAAGTGCTCGTAGACGTCCTCGACAAAATCGTGGTACCGAAGCAAATGTTGGGGTTCTAGATAAACCGAGGCGAATTGCAACGTGTCGCCAAACATCGTGACGCAGTTTTGTATCGCCGAGGTGATAAACGAGACGATTTCCTGGGGCCGCTCCGCCGCTGCACTGAGGACAATCTCGACAGGCAGGCCATAATGCCGCACCTCAAAGCCGAGTGCCTGCTCGAGTTCACGCACATCCTCTTCCCGCTCACGGCTATGCGGTAAGTACACGAGCGGCTGATCCCCGTAAAAATGTTTGACTTGCTTTAGGTACGCAAAATACGTCTCGTTGGTAACGTAACCGTCAAACGTCAAAGGCTGGCCTAAAAACCATACCTCATTTCCTCTAGACGCGTCGGCGATACGTGAGCGGAAATTTTGATAGCGGTTAAGAATCAGCCGGTCTCCCTCCCAAACGGCAATATCGTAGGCGGAGAAAAAGGTCACGCGCTCGGATATCCGATACCTGATACCTAGTAGAAACATAGATGCTTTTTCTTTTGCTGACAAAGGGCGAAGCGTGACGAGTCCATTACGCACTTTATTGACGAACAGCGTGTCGGTTCCGTCGTCGAGCAAGTAGAGCGTCCCATGCGGGAGCGTGTTGGCGATATGGCGCTGAATAGGCTCTTGATAGTGGCCCATAAACAGCCCTTCAGCGTGACCGAAAGACGCCAGCAGATTATCTACCTTTCGCCGCAGCAACCAGCGCAGGTAAAACCACTGCAGCTTGCCAAACTCTTTAACATCGCCGTTGTTGTTGGCCGAAAGACGATAAACGGCGCTCCACTCGTTTTCTTTAATCAGAGGTTCGTAGACAGACATTGGCCAAAAAAGGCTGTTTACACGAACTATGACAAGTACATTGTCAGCTGTGCGCAAAAACTCTTTGGCTTCTACGGCGTTGATGAGCTGCAGGGGTGAAAACACGAAGAAGACGTTCATGTATACCGTCTAAACGTAGTTTGGCGGCTTGTGACGCTAGGCGCTAGGGCGTAAAAAAGTTTCCAAAACCCCGGCAATAGGGCTCGAGTCCCTAAATCCGCCGAGCATATCAGCGTCAGTTGCCTAAACATAGCTAAGCGTATCCCTTTTTTACCAAGCATAACAGCGAAATACCTCACCGGATTCTAACTTTTAGAGGCGCAGCGAAAGTGTTCCGAAACGCTCTACCCCGTTCTGCGCTCGCCTTAAATCGGCACTCTGAACCGCCGCGTAGTGAAACTCTACCTAAACGTTTTTGTGTAGATAGAGTAGATTGACCTATGACCCGGCCCATAAAGGCCAACGAACTTGATTTGAGTCGAGGAGGCTACCGCCAAGCTGATGAATGGCCCTTTTACAACGTCTAAATCAACGTCTATCCCTGAGTCTACAAAGTCAAAGCCGTCCGGCCCAGCCCCCGGAGCCGTCGCCGTGATTCCTGCTCGGGGCGGGTCTAAACGTATCCCGCGCAAAAATATCCGCGAGTTGGGGAGTCGTCCGCTACTCGCCTATACGGTTAGCGCCGCGTTGGACAGCAGGCTTTTTGAACGTGTCATCGTCAGTACGGACGACGACGCTATCGCTACGGTGGCCCAGGAACAGGGCGCAGAAGTCTTGACACGCGCCGCTGAGCTGAGTGATGACCACACGCCCACGTCGCTGGTCACGCTGGAGGTCGTTGAACAGCTTGAGCTAGAGGACGCGCAGCACGTCGCGCAGCTGCTACCCAACTGTCCACTACGAACCGACGCCGACGTGCGCTCGAGCTACGCCCAATTTGTGCAAGGCGAATGTGAAGCGCAGCTTTCGGTAACCCGTTACGGCTGGCTCAACCCGTGGTGGGCGCTGACGATGGACACGCAGGGGCCGACGCACCACCTGAAACCGGTTTTTGAAGCGCAGCTTCGGGCGCGGAGTCAAGACCTGCCGACGCTCTACTGCCCCACCGGGGCGATCTGGTGGACGACAGCGGCGTCTTTACGGCGTGAAAAGACTTTTTATACCGCGCGGCGTACCGGCTGGGAACTACCGTGGCAACGCGCGGTAGATATTGACGACGAAGACGACTGGCAGCTCGCCGAGCTCTTGCTGGCACGCTCATGAAGACGATCCCATGAAAACCGCGCTTTATACAACTGTTCATCCGGCCTCGAGGCCCTACTTGAACACTTTTCTCTCGAGCGTTACGGCACAGACGGACACCGATTTTGATCTTTGGCTTGGGATTGACGTAGCGCCTGAGGCGTTAGGAAGCGCCTCAGGTTTATTGGAAAACGCAACCTTCGTCGTCGCCGAACCGGGCGACACCCCCGCGAGCCTGAGAGGGCGGGCGTGGGCGCAGCTTGTCAACCTTTACGACGCCGTGATCTTCGTAGACAGTGACGACGTGTTGTATCCGGAGCGCGTGGCGGCGGCGAAAAAACAGCTCGAGGTGAGTGACATGGGCGGCTGTGCGCTGGACTTGATAGCCGAGAACGGTGCACCCCTTGGCGTAACGTTGCAAGCGCCACCAGAGCACGACTGGGCCGAGCTGTTGCCACGATGTAACGTGTTCGGCCTGTCAAATACGGCCTACCGCTGTGAAGCGTTGGCCAAAACGCTGCCGCTACCTAAAGAGGTCGCGGTAGTTGACTGGCTCGTCGTCACACGGGCCTACCTCGCGGGTGCCCGGTTGGGATTTGACACAGCGCCCAGAATGGCCTACCGGCAGTATGAGAGCAACACCGCCCAGGTTCTCCCGCCGTTTACGCCGGAGGGCATTATGCGGGCGACGGCGCACGTGCTTACGCACCTACAGTACGTGTTGCAAGAGCCCATAAGTAAAGAGAGCTTCAAAACAAGCCTCGAGCAACGTTTTGCCGAGGTGCGGAAATTTTCTGAGCGGATACGAGGAGACTTACTTACGACCTACACGCGAGAACTAAACGCTCGCACGCAGCCCGTTTACCTCTGGTGGGCGTGCGTGGCGCATAAGGAGCTGGCTTATCTATGGAGCTAATATGAACCTACTTAACCTTTCAGGCCGCCCGGTCGGGCCGGGGCACTCACCTTACATCATCGCTGAAATCGGCGCGAACCATAACGGCGATATGGCGCTCTGCAAGAAGATGATTGACGAGGCGCAGCGGTGCGGCGCGGACGCCGTCAAGTTTCAGTCGTGGTCGGCAACCTCGCTGATCTCTAAGGCTGAATACGAACGCAACGCCAGCTACAGCGACCCGGAACGGCACTTCGGCTCGCTTAAAGAGATGGTCGAACGCTATCAGCTAACGGCGGCGCAGCACCGTGAGGTTGCAGCTTACTGTCAAACCAAAAAGATTGACTTCATGTCAACGCCTTTTTCGCCCGAAGAGGTTGACCTGCTGGTTGAACTGGGCGTCCCGGCGCTCAAGGTCGCTTCGATGGACGTGAACCATACGGTGCTGCTCGAGCATATCGCCAAAACCGGCAAACCGGTCATCTTGTCAACCGGGATGGCGAGCTTGGCCGAGGTTGCCGAAGCCGTAGGCACCTTAAAAACCTATAACGCCGGACCGCTGGCGCTGCTGCACTGCATCTCGATTTATCCACCCGACTACGAAGATATCCATCTGCGCAATATCCCCATGTTGCAGGCCGCGTTTGACGTCCCGGTGGGGTTTAGCGACCACAGCTTCGGCGTGGCGATTCCGCTCGCGGCAGTGGCGCTCGGCGCGTGTATTATCGAAAAGCACTTTACGCTAGACAAACAGATGCAGGGTTGGGATCACCTCATCTCGGCTGACCCGCCTGAACTGACGACGATCTGCCGTGAGGCCAAACACATCTTTACGGCGCTCGGTCACCCTCACCGCACCGTCAGCCCCGACGAGCTGGAAAAACGCAAAAAGTTTCGCCGCTGCATCGTGCTGGCGCGTGATGTAGACGCCGGTCACGTCCTGAGCGAAGCCGACCTCGACTACAAACGTCCGGGTACCGGTATCTCTCCGAACGCGTATCCTTACGTCGTCGGGCGCAGCGTCGTCAGAGCGCTGGGGAGCGACCATGAACTCCGCTGGACCGACCTCGCTTAAGCAGTGGGAAAGACCGGCACACCCCTTATCGTGCTGGGCGCAGGCGGACACGCCCGCGTACTGATTGACGCACTGCGGTTACAGCAACGCGAACCCATCGGGGTGACCGACCCCGACGCGTCACTTTGGGGCAGCACCGTTTTAGGTGTGCCGGTACTCGGTGACGACGACCGGATACAAGGCTTCGCCCCGAACGAGGTCATGTTGGTCAATGCGCTTGGGAGCACCAGGGGCACCGCCTTACGGCAGGCCGTCTGGGAGCGGTGGTGTGGGCGCGGCTACCGGTTCGTCGGCGTTGTTCATCCTGCCGCCGTCGTCGCGCAGTCTGCGGAGCTCGAGGCCGACGTGCAGGTGTTGGCCGGAAGCGTCGTCGGGGCCGCAGCTCACATCGGCCACAACAGCATCGTCAACACCGGGGTCATCGTCGAACACGACTGCCGCGTCGGGCAGCACGTCCATCTTGCGCCCGGCGTCACCTTGTCGGGCAACGTCACGGTTGGGGACGGGAGCCATTTGGGAACGGGGTGCACCGTTATTCAAGACACCAACATCGGTGAGGGATGCGTCGTGGGCGCGGGCGCGGTGGTGGTGCGCGACTTGGAGCCCTTTACTTTGGCCGTCGGGGTACCTGCGCGGGCCGTTAAGACGTTGAGATAACACCTTAGATCGTCATACTTTTAGACATAACTCAGGAGAACCTACGTGTCCAAGAATCTTTACATCGTCCACGCCATAGATACCGAAGGGCCACTTTACGAATCGCTGCCGGCAACTTTTGAACGCTTGGAGAAGATCACCGGGGTGAGGCTCGAGCCAACCCAGGAAAACCTCGAGCGGGTGCGTCACCGTCAGCTCGACTTAGGCGGACGCGAAGAGGTGGCGAGTCTGGCGGCCTCTAAAGAGCTGCTCACCTACAACGACACTTGGGACAAAGTTGACGCGATGCTCAAAGAGATGCTGAGCCCCGAGTACCGGCAGCGTTACGCCGACCCGCAGGGCGGCGGCTGGGTGTACAGCTGGTTTTTGATGGACCACGTAGGCTACACCGTCAACCCCCGGCGGCGCGACCTGGGCTACCATAATATCTTCGACCACTACCGGACGCTCCTGCACGAGACCGGTTCGCCCGACGATGTGCAGTGGCACTTTCACCCGATGTCGCGGTATAGGGAGGCGCACATCGTCGCCACCTCGTACCTGGGTTCGCCGCACCTGCTCGAGTCGCTCGCACGGCGGATCATTGACCGCACCTGGTTTCCGAGCGCCTTTCGCCCCGGCTTTCACGCTGAGCGGCCCGACGCACACTGGTTTTTAGAACAGTGGCTGCCCTTCGACTTTGCCAATCAGTCGTTGCCGGGAGAGGACCGGCTCGAGCAGCAAGCGGACGTGGCCGGGGGCAGACTCGGCGACTGGCGGCGAGCCCCCTCGGACTGGTCGCCGTACCGTCCGGCGCACGACGACTATCAAGTGCCGGGAGCGTGCCGCCGGACGATCTTTCGCTGCCTCAACGTCGGGACACGGTTTCGGCTGTTGGACCAGCTCGAGGTCAGACGCGCCTTTGCTCGCGCTAACGAGGGTTTACCGACGATTTTAGCCTTTACCAACCACGACTTTCGGGATATGCGCCGCGACGTGGCGCAGGTTTACGCTGACGTAACCGAGGTCAGCCGGGAGTTTCCCGAGGTCACCTGGCAGCACAGTCGGGCGCAAGACGCAGCGCGGGCCGTCCTCGGTTTGGAAGAGCTGACGCCCCTGCGCTTAGACGTTACGCTGTCGCCGCGGGGCGACAGCCTTCACCTCGAGGTCAATGCCAACGTAGACACCTTCGGCCCGCAACCTTTTTTAGCGGTTAAAACGTGGGATAAACGCTACCTCACCGACAACTTCGACCTGCAAATTCCTAAACGGCGGTGGACTTACGTTTTTGACCAAGACACCATCTTACCCGCTTCGGTTGAAGCTATCGGGGTCGCGTCAAACGGCATGGACGGCAGACCGCACACGGTAGTGATCAAACCGAGCGGTGAAAAGATCGCGGAGACCGGTGGCTGAGTTGCCTGAAGCTCGAGCTGAAACTGACGAGATGGCGCACTACTTCGACCGGCTCTGGCCGATTATGCGCAGCATCACCGGGGTGGGCGTCCGGCTTACTCACGATATTTTAGGCGAAGTGGTCCCCTTAGAACGGCTGGAAATCCCCAGCGGAACCGAGGTCTTTGACTGGACGGTGCCGCAAGAATGGGTTGTGCGGGAAGCTTACGTCATCACGCCGGACGGACGGCGTATCTTAGACATACGGGACAACACCCTGCATCTGCTGAACTACGCCGTCCCGTTTCGCGGTGAACTCTCCCGCGCCGAGCTTGACGCGCACCTCTACAGCTTGCCCGAGCAACCGGACGCCGTCCCTTACGTGACGAGCTACTACACGCCGCGTTGGGGTTTTTGCTTGTCTCATAATGAACGGGTGGCGCTCCCTGACGGGCAGTATCAGGTCATCGTAGACACCGAACACGTGGACGGCTCTCTCACCTTAAGTGAAGCCGTGCTCCCCGGTGAGAGCGAGCAAGAGGTACTCTTATCCACCTATACGTGTCACCCGGCTATGGCGAACAACGAACTTTCCGGCCCCCTGGTCACTGCTTTTTTGTACCGGCGTCTGGCCGCTTGGAAACGCCGCCACTATACCTACCGCTTCGTCTTTTTACCCGAGACGATTGGGAGCCTCGCCTATCTACAGCTTCGCGGCGAGCACCTTAAGCGTCAGTTGGTGGCAGGCTACGTGGTGACCTGCGTGGGTGACGACGCGCCCTTGACCTACAAACGTTCACGCCGAGGCGATACCTTGGCAGACCGGGCCGCGATACATGTTTTAGCGGGTCTCGAGGATGCCAAAATCCGGGCTTTTTTTCCGCAAGGCAGCGACGAACGGCAGTACTGCTCACCTGGGTTTAACCTGCCTGTGGGCTCACTTATGCGTTCAGTGTACGGGACCTACCCGGAGTATCACACCTCGCTCGACAACCGGGCGTTCATCTCGTTTGCAGCGATGCGCGAATCGGTCGGTGTGTACGAACGCGTGTTGCGGGCGCTCGAGCTTGGCCGGACCTACCGTAACCTCGCCCCTTTCGGTGAACCCAACCTGGGCAAACGCGGCCTCTATCCGACGCGCGGCGCAGCGCAACCCGAAGCGCGGGTCGCGGCGACCTTGTGGCTCCTCAACTACGCCGACGGCGACCACGACCTGCTCAAAATTGCCGAGCTGAGCGGGGTTGACCTCGAGCTCTTAAACGACGTGGCGCAGGCTTGTTTAGAGGCCAATCTCGTTGAAGTCGTATAGAAACTTATATCGCAGCGTGGGAATGACAACCTGAAAGACGTGCGCTAACCCACGTCCATATGAGATCGCAGCAGCCGTCACCGTAAAGCGTGTACGCTGGTCAGCTGAACTTGTCCGGAGAGCGTTACTCCTCCAAACTTCGTCTCTTTAGCAACAGCTTTTGGACACGCTACGCAAACCCACAGCACCAACCGACCAGCTTATACCCGGACGTATCAAAAAAACTCAAATCGTATAGACGTCAGCTCGGTAGCTTTCTAAATTTTTGCCGGTGAACCACGCCGCAGTCTCAGCGAGGCCACGCCGAAAGCCCTCAACACCGCCGTAAGCAGGTTCCCACCCCAGTAACGCCTTGGCCTTACGCATATCGGCCCACAGACGCTGCACCTCACTCCCTTCGGGGCGCAGGCGTTCGGCGTCACAGGTAATCTCGACGGGCGCGTTCATTACCTCGGCGATCAACTGCGCCGTCTCACCGATACTCACCTCGAAGTTGCTGCCGATATTGATAACCTCACCGACAGCGGCGTCTGAGCGGGCCACCGCAATAAATCCGGCGACCGTATCAGCGACGAAGTTAAAGTCTCGGGTCGGCGACAACGCGCCAAGCTTGATCACGCGTTTGCCCGCTGCGATCTGTGTAATCACCGTAGGGATCACCGCCCGCGCCGACTGCCGGGGGCCGTAGGTGTTAAACGGCCGGATCACTGCGACCGGCAGCTCGAACGAGCGGTAAAACGACAGCGCAAACTGGTCGGCGGCAATTTTTGAGGCACTGTACGGTGACTGCCCCTGAAGCGGGTGGGCTTCATCAATCGGCACATACTGCGCGGTACCGTAAACTTCAGAGGTCGAGGTGTGAACGACCTTGCGAACGCCGAACTCGCGGGCCGCTTGCAAGATGTTAAGCGTACCGCGCACATTCGTCTCTAAATAAGAATCCGGCGCATGATACGAGTAAGGAATGGCGATCAGCGCGGCCAAATGCAAGACCGTGTCGCATCCTTTGACAGCACTCCGAACCATCGCCGCGTCGCGGACGTCGCCGGAGACGACCTCGAGCCCCCCACTTAGCGCAGGGTCCAAACGGTCGAGCCAACCTCTTGAGCCGAGCGCGTTGTAAAAGGTAAACGCCCGCACCTCTGCGCCTGCCCGTAAGAGCGTTTCGGTTAAGTGCGACCCGATAAACCCGTCCGCTCCTGTAACCAAGACGCGCCCTAAAGCTCGAGCTGTGCTCACCCTAAAACCTTCATCCAAAGACCTCGGCGTAGGTGAGGTTGGCAGTTTCAAAATCGTCTAACCGACCCACATCAAGCCAGTATTCATGCACCGGAAAGCTGCCGATGCTCCAGTTTTGGGCGAGCACCTTGCTCAGCAGGTCGGGCATATCAAAAGGTTGATTGGGCGGAATCAGAGGCAAACACTCCGGATTGAGCAGATAAATCCCTGCGTTGACGAAGTAGTTGTATTCGGGTTTTTCAACGATATGGGTGAGGTTGTTGCGTTGCAACTCGACGACGCCGAAGGGCACCCGCACACTGTACTGGCGTACCGCAACCGACGCTTGCTGGCGGTGGGTACGGTGAAACTCGAGCATTTGCCGAAAATTGACCTTGGTCAACAGGTCGCCGTTCATTACAAACACCGGCGTCGCCTGTGGGTTTAAGAGGCTCAGCGACCCGGCGGTCCCGAGCCGTTTGGTTTCGCGGAGATAGTAAATCTCTGCGCCCCAGCTCGAGCCGTCACCGAAGTAATCTTCAATCATCTGCGCTTTATAGTTGACCGAGATAAAAAACTTCCCAAACCCCTGCGCGAGAAACCCCTCCAAGATCGTTTCCAAAATCGGTTTGGTCCCCACCTTAAGGAGCGGTTTGGGCGCGTCTTGGGTCAGTGCGCCGAGGCGCGTGCCTAAGCCACCAGCCATAATAACCACCGGGTTCACCACCTGTTGCGGCACGATCTCATTTTCGGGGAGCGCCAACCCGATGACCTTGCGGTCGGGTCCGACAATAGGGATACGCCGCGCCAAACGCTTGTGCAAAAGCCAACCGTCGTCGTGAAACGACAGGTCGGGCGCAACCGTGATAGGGTCACGGGTCATGACCTCCCGCACCCCGGCGTCTAAACTAAGACCCCGCAACAGCCCCCGCCGCACATCGCCGTCGGTGACCGTGCCGAGCAGCTGCCGGTCGGGGGTGACGATCAGCGCGATTTGCAGCTCCGCGCGGTCAATAACCGCGATCACCTCGCGGAGCGTCGCCGACTCCTGAGCAAAAACGTTAGTAATATCACCTTCAGCTGCTGCTAATGCAATCACGCCAACCTCACCTCAGCTACATTCGTTTACCTCGACTTTTCCAAGCTTACGCTTTCGATGAGAAGCTGTAAGTGCAAAATCTTTAATCTAATTTTAATGTAAGGGCTTTTAGAAAAGTTGAAGAACACTAGACCTCTTGCGAAAGTAGGTTCATAGGGTTGAAAGTAGGGCATGAGGTATGAAGCGATAAGAGAACTGAAGCCGGAGGCGTTCAAACGGTTGACGGGAGTAAAGCCACCCGTATTTGCTGACATGGTAGCGATTTTACGTGAGGCAGAGGGGCGCAAGAAGAAAGCGGGACGCACAAGCAAGCTCTGCCTAGAAGACAAGTTGCTTTTAGCTATGTCGTATTGGCGGGAGTATCGGACGCAGTTTCACATCGCAGCGAGCTACGGCGTGCATGAGTCAACCGCCAACCGGATCATCACTCAGGTAGAAGATGCGCTAATGGCTTCGGGCAAGTTCAGTCTACCCAAGCGGCGTGAGGTTGCTGAGACCGAATGGACGGTGGTGCTCGTTGACGTCACTGAAACGCCTAGCGAACGCCCCAAAAAAAGCAGCGGCGCTACTACAGCGGCAAGAAAAGATGTCACACGTTAAAAAGCCAGGTTCTCGTAGACGCGAGCAGCTATAAAATCCTCGCTACGGCTCCTGCCAAAGGGCCAAAGCATGACTACGCTCTATTCAAAGACACCGCACCGAGATGCCAGCCTGAGGTCTGGTACGTTGCCGATAGCGGCTACCAAGGGCTTACTTCACGGCATCCGCAGAGCTGCCTACCTTTCAAAAAGCCCAGAGGTAAAGAACTTAGTCCTGGGCAAAAAGCTCATAACCGAGCCCTTGGTCGCTTTCGTATCGCGGTTGAACACGTGATCCGCTCGTTCAAAATCTGGCGCATTCTCAAAGAAACTTACCGTAACCGTCGCAAACGCTTCGCCTTACGCTTCAACCTTATCGCCGGTCTTATCAATGCTGGGCTTGATCTGTGACTTTCGCAAGAGGTCTATTTACCTTATCCGCCATTCAGCAGCTTGACGGCCGCCTAGATGAGCACCTGCTGAGCATTGATGAACCACCGGCAAGCTTATCCGGCAGCCTACACAACCATTTACGCACATTTACTCAGTGACGGCGCGGATGTAGCGGCGGTACTCGCGGCTGTCTAAACGCTGCTTGGTGCGCGTTACCGCGACGCCGACAAGCGGAATCCCCATAACTTCAAGACGCTCAGCGGCTGAGCTGAGACTGCGCCGGTCGGAGCGTTTAAGGTTGGTGACCAAAACGGTGTGCGTACAGAGCGGCGCAATTGAAAAGGTGTCGGCCACGGCTAATAGGGGCGCTGAATCAATTACAATCACGTCGTAGTCGCGCTTCCACAGCTCGAGGCAGGCCGGCAAGTTACGGCTTAACAGCGGCGTCGCCGAGGGCCTAAACCCCGGCACTACATCGAGGTCACTGCCTGAAACGATCAGCTGAGTCGGGTGATGCTTGTCCGGGTCGGCGAGGTAGTCGAGCAGCGAATCGTCGTTTTTAGGGATGTTGTAGCGTCTGGCAATCGTGGGTTGCCGCAGGTCCGCGTCAACCAGGAGCGTTTTATACCCGTGACGGGTCAAGCTCTCGGCGAGGTGCAAAGCGACGGTTGTTTTGCCCTCGTCGCTTTTGGGGCTGCTAAGTAAAATTACCCGTTTACCCGGTGTGGACGACGCCAGCAGCAGCCGTGCCTGAAAGTAGTCGGCCGCTTCACGTAAGAGGTGTGCGTTCCGGGTATCGGGAAACTCTGCGAGAACCGGCAGATCGGTCACCTGCTTGACCGCCTCGACGTCTCTTAGACGCGTATCGAGCGCACTTCTCAAGAGCATCACGCCGTAAACGACAAAGACCGTAAACACCGCCGCGAGTGTGGCGTAAAAGACCGGGCGCGGGGCAACCGGCGTCCGCGGCGCGGCGGCGGGTTCGACGATGCTCAGCAGCCCGGCCGCCGACGCGAGTAGGGCGCGGGCATACGAGAGTTCTTCTTGCTGCTGTGACCGTAGTGCGATGCGGTTGTCAATCTCGCTCTGGCTGGCCACCTCGCCCATGAGTCGCAACGATTCGATCGAGTTATCGAGCTGAGCAATTTGCGCCTCGAGCGTATCAATGCCGCGACCGATATTTTGGCTGGCCCGCCGGTAATCCCAATCAACGAGCGCCTGCGCAACTGCGTTGGCGCGTCTGGCAGCAATCTGCGCGGTACCCGCCTCTACCTGCACGTCAATCAGGTTCGAGAGCGCGTCACGCTCCCCTTGAACATTAACCGAGACCGTATCGCTGAAGTCGGCGACCTTTAGGCCGCGAACACCAAGGCGTGAGATGGCGTCCTCGAGGACCGGCCGCGTACGCGCAATGTCGCTGTAGGCGGCCGCTTCAAGGGGCGGCGCACTGAGCGACGCCGAATTCGACGAAAAGGTGTTCGTTGATTTTGTTGCCAAAATTACCGCGGACGCCTCGAAGGTAGGCCCCAGCCGCTGACTAAAAAGATAAACGCCCGCTGCAACGAGCGCCGCCAGCGGCAACGCCAACAGGAGGCCACGAAAGAGAAACTTAACGAGTTGTCCAATATCTGCTTGTTCTTCTCTCACCTAAGCTCCTCGCTCTTTACCGGTAGCGGCCGGTCAAGCACCTCGCTACCCAGCTAAAACTCTAGAGCTGCAACGTGCAATACTATTTTACGCATTGCAGCGCCGGCTTGCATTAGCGGGCTCTAAAGCTGACCGGTTAAAGAAGAGTCTATAGCTCTTCAAGCGAAAGTGTCGGAAGCTTTAGCTGGAGCGCGTTATGAACTTGAGCCAATTATGACTGCTGTTATGGCTGCTGAACGTACGTCCCACACAGCAGTTGAAATGTTCAGACGCTTCAGTGCTTCGGACTCGAGCCTGCCTGTAAGCTCCGAGTACGTCCAAACAATACTCCGGACAGGTTTTGACGCAAAATCCACTTTGTCCGTCTGTGACGCAAATCCTCTAAGTAGAAGTCGTATTGAGAAATGCCGTCCCTGACGCGCTTTCTATATGAGTGTCCGAAGTGTTGTCCAAAAAGACACTGCCGAAAGTGTAAAAAGCTGGACCGGGACCGATCCCGAGTGTTGACTAAACAGTCCGAATGAATCTCCAAGGGTCGTAACACGCTCTAGGGAGTATCACCAGGGTCGCTGATAGACTTGCCCCTCAACAGAGACAAACCAAGGATGAATACTAACGCTAAAGATTTTTTGTTTGACCGCAGGGTCGGCGGCAAAAATCAGCCGTGCTCCGGTTAGAGATACGGCTTCAATAACAGCTAACGCACCTTCATCGTCTTTGAACGGACCACCCAAGACAAGGACGTGGCTGTCTTGTAACGCTGCCATATAAGCAAAATGGGCCTCGAGCGGCTGTTCATGAATCGTCTTTCCCGGCAACCAGCTAGACCCCCTAGTGTAAAGTCCGACGAAGTAATTTGACGAAACCATAGCCGACTCTAATATAGAAGCGTTCAGCTCAGCAACTATAGCTCAGCCCTTAAACGCTGATTTGGTAAGCGCACGGTAGCAGAGCGCCACCGTCACCCCGTAAAGCACGTGGTTGACAACTTCGCCAACGACCCAGACTTCGGTTTGCGGCAACTTAAAAGGGCGCGGATGCGCGAGTCTAAAAACGGGCTTTGCCAGGATAATCGCTAAACCGTGGGCGACGCCGAAGGTCACCCCGGTGACTAGGTTAGGGTGACCCCACCCGCGCTCCCAAACGAAAGCGTAAGGGAGGGCAAACGCTGAACCCAACGCCAGCGGGATAGCGATATTCAAAACTTCAGCAGTCCGCTCGCCGGGTGAAAAAAGTCCGGTAGCAGTGTCTATGAGCTCGAGCTCCAGCCTGTCAAGTTTAGGAAACGTTCTGACAAACCCTAGAAAGGGAACCGTCCCCAAAAATCCGGCGGTGAGCGCGGCACTAAGGCGGTTCATGTCAAACCCATAGGGTCACTATACACGCCTCGTCTTATGCATAAATAGCGGCTAAGACGACCCCTCGAGCCGCCGCAAATCGAGCACTGCGCTGATAAAGGCGGCGTGCGTGATGGTCTGCGGAAAGTTGCCGAGCGCCTGAGCAGTTTTATGGTCGGCTTCTTCAGACCAGAGCCCGAGGTCGTTGGCGTACCCTAACACCGCGTCCAAGATGCTCCGCGCCCGCGCAAAGTCGCGGCGCAACACCCAATAGTGCGCGACCCACAGGGTCGCGGCTAAAAACGCGCCCTCTTTTGCTGAGTCAAAACGCTCCAGATGCCGGTGATAAAGGGGTCCGCTCGAGAGTTGCTGCTCAATTGCCTTGACAGAAGCGACCATTTCGGGGCTGTCCGCGTCCGTATAACCCCAAACCGGAAAGAGCGCGGCGGACACGTCTACCGCCTCCCCGCCGACAACCGCCGCGTACGCACCCTCAGGAGTTAAACAGTGCTGCGCCACGTACGCCCTGATCTCCCGACTCGTTTCGCGCCAGCGGGCCGCGTCATCTGCCGGAGCAAAGCGGGCCATCGCCTCTAAGCTGCACGCCGTCAGCACCTTGCCCACGGTGTACTGCTTTTTTTCACGTTCTTCCCAGATGCCGTAATCGGGTTCGCGCCACGCGCCCGCCAAAAAGTCGGCGACGCCGCGCATCTTGTCCCAGTGTGGGAGGTTCTCGCGCTGCCGGTCGTCTTGGTAGCAGTACTCGTAAACGAGGCAGGCCGCCAGTAACACGTCACCGTAACCGTCGAGCTGAAGCTGTTTGTTGGCACCGTTCCCGATTCTAATCGGTCGGCTGTTTTTATAGCCGGAGAGCTCGAGCGTAAACTCATCCGGCGCAACGTCGCTCGTGACCGTAAAAAAAAGGCGGCATGGGCTTGTCACTCAGACGCGGCGCACACGTCGCAATAAAGTTTAGGAAACGCCTACCTTCGGCTCCGTCGCTGCCTTCGTGGAGCAGCGCCCGCACGCCCATTCCGGCGTCGCGCAGCCACACGTAGCGGTAGTCGTAGTTGCGCGCCCCGCCCAAGACTTCGGGCAGCGAACTCGTCGCCGCGCCGATGATGCCGCCCCCCGCTTGGCCGTCATCATCAAAGGTCAAAAGCCGGAGCGCCCGCAGCGAACTTTTGACCTCGCGCTGGTACGGACCCTCGTAGGCGCTATGTGACCCAATCTTGCGCCAGCTTGCCAGCGTGGTTTCAAGCCACCCGTCAACCTCGCCCTCGCTGGGGGACTCGAGCGGCCCGTCGCTGAGAAACGCCCAACCCGGTTCCCCTGGCGGCAAACTAAAACGCACCTCAGCCCCGCGAATACTGAGGGCCGCAGACGCATAAAGGTAGACGTTCTCGGTGATGCGAACGCCCCCCTCAACTTTGTGAGGTCTGGCTACGTTCCGCGCGTAGTTGGGTGCCGCCTGTAGCGTAACGGTTGTAGGAACAGGCGCGGCCGAAAAACGCCGACAGAGGCCGCGCGGCAGTCCGCTCCCCAGCGGCATAAAGTCGGTGACTTGCCAAGGCCCTCGCGCCGTCCCCGCTACTGACAAGGTGGTCGTCAGCACCCCGCTCTGCTCGAGGTAGCGCCGCTCTACAAACCTGGCTGCAGCGGTCTGGTCGGGAGAAATCTTCCACTCGCCACCTTTTTCAGCGTCTAACAGCGAGGCAAACAGCGTCGGTGCGTCAAACTGTCCTGGGCAGTACCAGACCACGCTCCCCTGTTTGTCTACGAGCGCCGCCGTGCGCCGGTCGCCGATAATTGCCAGGTCTTCTATGTTGGACAAAAAGCTCTCCCTGTTAGGTTTGTGTCGTTTAGCTTTTTAGCAAGTACGGCGCAGCGCCCGGTAGGTCGCGCCGAGAACCAGACCGTAAAGCGCGTGGTCCAAAACTTCACCCGTCATCCAGGTCGCGCGGCGAGGTAAGGCCAGCTTTTTTCCGTTGAGGCGGTCCATCAGCGGCTTTGAGAGGACGACCCCACCGCCGTGAAGCGCCCCGAAGATGAAGCCGTCACGGGCTCCCGCTTTGCCTATGCCCGCCTCCCAGAGCGCCACGTAAGCGGGCGCAAAAAGCATGCCCAACGCTAGAGAGACGGGCTCCTCGAGCCTTTCGGGTTCACGCGTGAGCTGCGCTGCAATCAGGTGGTCGAGGTCGTGCTCGAGCCGACCGTAACGCGGAAACAGCCGCACGGCAGCAAGCATCGCCAGCGACCCGGCAACCCCGGCGAGCAAGGTATCTCTGAGGTGCATGTCAACTCCCTTCACGCTTCGCGCTCGAGCAAAAACGCTGCGAGCGCAAGTGCGCCCAAGCCGAGCAGCACCTGCGGGCGGTGCGTGGTGTACCACAGCGCCACACTTTTTTCATGTGCCCGACTGCTAAACGCGCCGCGTGCGCCGTGGTCGCCTGCGACGGGACTATACAAGTTGCTGGGGCGATCGTGGTCGGCGGGCGCATCCGTTTGCTGCGAGCTGTAGCCCGTCCAGCCCATATAGTAGTCGAGCAGTCCCGGAATGAACTTCTGTCCCATGATCGCTGCGTAGGTCATCGAGCCCACCCAGACTTCGCGCTGCGGGTGATCGGCAGCGTAGATGATGCCCTCAGCCGCCACCTCGGGTTGATAGATCGGCGGTACCGGTTGCGCCTTGTGCGGCAGTTTGCTTTTGACCCAGCCAAACTGCGGGGTGTTTAGGGCGGGCATCTGCACCACCGTAATTTTGACGTTGCTCTTGTCGTGGATCAGCTCGGAGCGCAGCGAGTCTAGATAGCCCATAATCCCGCTTTTGGCTCCGCAATAGGCCGACTGGAGCGGGACGCTCCGCACCGCCAGCGCCGAGCCGACCTGGATGATGTGGCCTCGGTCCCGGGGCAACATGTGTTTCAGCGCCGCCATCGTGCCATAAACCGACCCCAGATAGGTCACTTCGGTTGCCCGCTGGTAATCCTTGGGGTCAATCTCTTTAAGCGGCGCAAAGATTGACGCAAAGGCGTCGTTGACCCAGATGTCAATGGGGCCAAACGCATCTTCGACGGCTTGCGCCGCCTGCGCGACCGCCTCGGCGTCGGACACGTCGGTTGGGAGCACGAGCGCCTTACCGCCGTACCGCTCAACTTCGGCGCGGGTGGCCTCGAGCCCCTCCTCTCCCCGTGCTAAAAGTCCGATATACGCCCCCCGCTTGGCAAACGCCCGCACCGTAGCGCGGCCCACTCCGGCACTCGCCCCGGTAACGACCACAACTTCGGGTTTAGTTGACTTTTTCATTAGCTACCTCCTAAGTACCTTTGAGACGTGTGTTTCAAAGATAGCCTTAGCACAGCTGACACCGCTAGGCTCGGCTCAAATAGCAGTAAAGCAAGCCTACACACTGTGCTAGACAAGCTCGACACTGCCCTACAGCACCCGTTTGGTCTCCCTGCTGCTAGCTTTCCGGTGTTCAAGCATCTAGGTCAATCAGCGCCAGACCGAATTCTTTAACCATCCGCCGTTTGAGGTGCGCGGGCGTTTCGCTTAAGACGACCTCTAAAGTCGGGCGGACATACGCCTCCAAGATGTGCCCACCGTGCGCCGTGCCGTCACGTTTACCGACCACCACGTGCGCGTGAATTTGCAGCTGACCGTCTTTTTTAGAGGCCCCGCCCTTCAGCGACACGTCGCCTACGAGTGAGAGCACTTCAACTTGTTCAGCTACGGGGATATGAACGTAAGCTTGCGTATCCAGGTCAAAATAACCGAGCGTCGCCCGCTCGAACGCGCCGAGCGCCGTAAAATGGGCACCGTCAAGCCCAGCTTCCTTGGCGAACTGCGTCAATCCGGCAATGACTTCATCGCCCGCGTCGAAGACGATCGCATAGGTTTTTTGGGCTCCTTCAGCCAGCAGTTTAGTTTTCATGCTGCCCCTTTTTCTCAAGCTCGTCGGTGTTTGGTGGCTCTGGCCGCGAGGAGGCCGCCCCCCAGGACGAGCAGCCCCAGCCCTACGCCTACCGCCACCGGGCTCGGCCCTGTTTTGACCTGGCGGTTATAGTTACGGCGTTCGGGGTAGGGTTCGGGGGCACGGTCCCCTTCGTGGAGCGCCAGCTGCAGAACTTGCGCGAGGTGCATCCCTTGGCGGTCGGTCGCGCCTTCCGTCTGCTCTTTGCACGAAAAGCCGTCCATGATGATGAGCGTCTCGTCGTTGGCTTCACGAATTTTCGGGAGCAAGATGCGCTCGCCCGCCCGCATCGAGATATCGTACTTCTCCTGCGAAAAGCCGAACGACCCGGCCATCCCACAACAGCCCGCGTCGAGCACGTCGAGGTCTAAATCCATCTTTTTTAAGACGGCGATTTCCGCGTCCATCTTCATAATGGCTTTGTGCTGACAGTGCCCGTGCACCACGGCTTTGCGCTTTAGTTTCGGCGGCACGTACTGCTGCCGCTCCAAGTATTCGCTCAGCATAAAGGTGCTGTGCGACAGGCGTTTGGCGTCTTCGTCGTTAGGGAACAAGTTGACCAACTCGTCGCGAAAAGCTGCCACGCAACTCGGCTCGAGCCCCACAATCGGCACCCCGTCCCGTAAATACGGGCGCAGCACCCCAATCGTTTGTTGCCACAACTTTTCAGCTTCGTCCAACATCCCAAAGTCGTACAAGGGGCGACCACAGCACAAGGGGCGCGGCGGAATCTCGACGGTGTACCCGGCTCGCTCTAAAACCTCAACGGCGGCTTTGGCCGCTTCGGGTTTGAGGTAGTTGTTAAAAGTGTCAGGCCAGAGCAGCACGCGCTCCGTGGTGAAGGGTTTAAGCCCGGAGATCAAGTTGAGCTTTTTGCCGTCGCCGTGGTGCGGCATCGACGAGGTCGTATAGGTGTCGTGCCGTGAGCGGGGCAGGTCGCCGTAGTCGAGCGGCTCACTCTCGTCCGTGCGCGGCGCGTCGGGCTTATAGGTAAAGGTGCGGGCGCGGAACCACTCGGTAAAAGATTGTGGGGCAAAGCTCGGCATGGTGCGTTCTTGGGCAATGCCGCCGAGACTCTTGACGACCGAGGCAAACGGCGGGGTTTGAGTAAAAAAGTTGGCTAAGGGCGCAATGGGTTTGGCAATCCGTGCCCACCAGTAGATCAGCCCCATCGTGTACGCTGTCACCGGGCGCAGTTTGCCTTCGTAGTAGTGCGATAAAAATTCGGCTTTGTAGGTGGCCATATCTACATTCACCGGGCACTCGTTTTTACAGGCTTTGCAGGCGAGGCAGAGCTCGAGCGCGTCCTTCACGCTGTCGTCGTGCCAGCCGTCGGCGATCACGTCGCTACGGAGCATTTCAAAAAGCAGCCGCGAACGCCCCCGCGTCGAATCTTCCTCTTCGCGGGTGACCATATACGAAGGGCACATCGTCCCGCTCTCGTCGCTACGGCACTTGCCGACGCCCACGCAGCGGTTGACCGCGTTGGCAAACGAAAAGTTATCGTCAGGATACTTGAAGTGCGTTACAACCTGTTTTGGCGTGTAGTCCGGCCCCGTCCGCAGGTTTTGGTCGGGTTGATAAGGCGAGACGACCTTGTGCGGGTTCATCTTGTTGTCCGGGTCCCAGATGCGCTTAAACTCACCGAACGCGTGAACGAGGTCGTCGCCGTACATAATCGGCAACAGGGCGGCCCGCGCCTGCCCGTCGCCGTGCTCACCTGAAAGCGAGCCGCCGTATTTGACCACCAAGTGCGCCGCCCGGTTGAGAAAGTCCAACCACTGCCGGACGCCCTCCTCACTGTGGAGGCCGAAGTCAATCCGGCAGTGAATACACCCCTGCCCGAAGTGACCGTAAAGTGAGCAGTCGTAGCCGAATTCGTCGAGCAAATCGCGGAAGTCGCGCAGGTATTTGCCGACGTTTTCCGGCGCGACCGCTGCGTCCTCCCAACCGGGGAAAAACTCGGGCAAACCGGGAACGTGCGCCGTCGCCCCTAACCCCGACTCGCGCACCTGCCAGAGCTGATCTTTTTCCCACTCGTCGGTATAGAGCTTCATGCTCGGCGCGTCGTCCTGCTCTTTCAGCTCGTCCATCAGGTTGCGGGCCTGCGCTTCAGCATCTTCTTTTTTATCCGCGCCGAACTCAACGAACAAAAAACCGCGACCCTCAGGCAGCATCTCGATATCGTTGGGGTGCATCCCCTTTTTTTGCATATAGCCGATCAGTTTGTGGTCGAGCCCTTCGCAGCCGGTCGGTTTGTGTTTCATCACCAAACTCGCGTGGTCACCCGCTTCGTACACACTCGGGTAACCGAGTACGACCAAGACGCGCTCGGGGAGGTAGTGCTGCAGTTTGACCTTGGCTGACAAGACGACGACACAGGTGCCTTCAGAACCGACCAAAGCTTGCGCGACGTTGAAGTCGTGCTCGGGCAGCAAGTAGTCGAGGTTAAAGCCCGACACGCGGCGCGGGATGTCGGGATAGATTTTACGAATCTCGTCGGCGTGGGCGTCGCGCAGCCGTTTGAGGTCGGCGTAAAGCTGTCCTTTGCGGCCCCCGGCGGCGATGATTTTTTCCAGTTCTTCATCGCTCGTCGCTCCGACGCTCAGGCGTTCACCGTCATAGGTCACGATGTCCAAAGACTCGACTTGGTTGACCGTCAGCGGGCCGTGGCCGTAAAACTGCGCCATTACCGAGTGGATACCGCACGAATTGTTCCCGATCATCCCGCCCAGGGTGTTGTAGGCGTGGGTCGCCGGGTCGGGGCCGTAGGTCAGCCCGTACTTCGCTTGCGCCTTCGTGCGGAGCGTATCCAAGATACACCCCGGCTGCACGGTCGCCGTCTGCGCGTCGGGGTCAATCTCCAAAACCTTATCCATATATTTGGAAAAGTCGAGGATGACTGCGACGTTGGTGGTCTGCCCGGCCAAACTGGTACCGCCGCCACGTGAGGTAATCGGCGCACCGTATTTACGGCAGAGCCGCACCGTTTCGGTGACGTCGCGCTCGTCTTTAGGTAGCACGACTCCAATCGGCACCTGCCGGTAGTTTGAGGCGTCGGTCGAGTAGGTGCCGCGGCTACCTGTATCAAACCGCACCTCACCGCGGACGGCGGCGCTCAGCTCGTCGGCGAGGGCTTGGGCGTAGTCGGGTTGGTCGGCTGTAAAGGTACGCTCCGGTTTGACGGTCCGCATCCCCGTGTAGTGGGTGTAGCCCTGTTCGTGCGCGACGACCGGCAAGCTAAACCTGTCTTGTGATTTTGACTGAGGTTGATCCATTTGTGCTCCTTTACACCGCTAGACCGCGTAGGGCGCGGCGTCCTGACGTCTAAACTCGAGCCCCAACCCCGGCCGTGACAAGTCGGGGATAAGGTGGCCGTTTTTTAGTTCGGGCAACCCGCCAAAAAACATCCGCTCAATTCGTGCATGGTCGTGAAAGTATTCCAAGTGCATGGTGACCTTGGCCGAACACCCCGGCTGCACGTGCAAGCCGGGCGCACAGTGCGACGAGAGTGACAGCTCGAACGCTTCGGCTAGATGCGCGACTTTGAGCCAGCCCGTGATTCCGGCGCAGCGCGTGCAATCCGCTTGCAAAATGTCTACCGACTGTTCTTCCAACAGCCGCCGAAAATACGGCAGGTCGTAACCGTACTCGCCCACCGTGATGGCCATCCCTGCCGGGGCGCGGTCCCGCATCAGCCGCAGGCCCACATGGTCATGGGAAACAACCGGTTCTTCAAACCAGGTGACGTAGTAGTCAGTAAATTTTTCCGCAAACGCGAGCGCCTCTTTGCGGGTGTACGCGCCGTTGGCGTCCACATAGAGTTCGGTGTCCGGGCCGATGGCGTCTCGAGCCGCTTTGACGCGCTCTAACTCGCGCCCCCGCCCGATCTTCATCTTGACCTTCGTCATCCCCTCCGTCACCCAACCGCTGAGCTGTTTTTGTAAGGTGTCGTCGTCATACGAGGTAAAGCCGCCGCTGCCGTAAACCTCTACGCTGTTTCTCGAGCGCCCCAGTAAACTCACCACACTCTGCCCCAACAGCTTGCCTTTAAGATCCCAAAGCGCGTTGTCTACCGCTGAAATCGCCATGCTGCTGACGCCCCCGCGCCCCTGATTACGGACAGCGTGGACCATCGCGTTCCAAGTCCCGGGAATGTCGAGAGCGTCCCGGCCTTTGACAACTCCGGCGAGCAGTTCTTCGATAAACTTGCCGGTGGCGGCGCTCGCGTAGCTGTAGCCGAGGCCGGTCTTACCGCCAGCCGAGACCTCGACCAAAACAAGGGTCGTGCTGTCCCACTTGAGGGTGCCGTCCGATTCGGGTCGGTCGGTCGGGATTTTATAAGCGGAGACTTTTAGGTCAGTAACCGTTGTCTCGTCCACCGCTACCGCTCGTCGTCCCTCTGCCTTTTGCCACCCCCGATATGTAAGGCGTTTTTAACCTTTTGCACTTCCTCGGCAGTAAGCGATAAAGCCGATTCTTTAATCACTCCCCACTCGTTAGGGTCCCACTTGAGGAGCGCCTCGGCGGTGTGCAGCGCGTATTCTCTCGAGATGTGTGGCGGCAGCGGCGGGGTGTTTTTGTCGGTGTAAAAGTCGAGGAGCGTCACACCCTGATGGGCAAACGCTTCATCCCAGGCCGACGCCACGTCTTTAGGATCGGTCACCTTGACGCCCTTAAAACCCAAGACTTCGGCGTAAGCGGCGTAGTCCATCGTCTCGACCGCTTGCGAACCGGGCCAACGCGGATTGCCGTCTTCGGTGCGCATCTCCCACGAGACCTGTGTGAGGTCGTCGTTGTGTAAAACCAGGATGATGAACTGCTTGTTCTCCCAGGTATCCTGATATTTTTTGATGGTGATCAGTTCGTTCATCCCGAGCATCTGAAACGCACCGTCGCCGATGGTGCAAACTACGGTGCGTTCCGGATAGGCAAATTTGGCCGCCACCGCGTAGGGCATCGCCGCGAGCATCGTCGCCAGACGCCCGGACAGGTCGCCCATCATCTCTTTGCGTAAGCGGATATGGTGACCGTACCAGTCGGCGGTCGAGCCCGCGTCACAAGTCACGATGGCATTGTCGGGCAGCCGTTTGTTGAGTTCTAAAAAGACCAGGCGGGGGTTGACCGGGTTCGCCTCGACCTGCGCGAGGGCGACCATGATGTCTTCCCACTGCTGCATCTTCGTGCTGATTTTGTGCTGCCAGCTCTTGTCGTCTTTTGGCTCAATATACGGCAAGAGCGCCTGAAGGGTTGGCTTGACGTCACCCCAAAGGTTAAGGTCCATCGGGTAGCGCAAGCTGAGGTTGGTGGGTCTGAGGTCAAGCTGAATCCCTTTGGCCTGCCCCGTTTCGGGTAAGTACTGGCTGTACGGATAGTTCGAGCCGAGCATCAGCAGCGTGTCACACTCTTTCATGATGTCGGAACTCGGCAGCGTCCCGAGCAAGCCGAGCTGCTGCGTGTGATAGGGCACGTCCGCCGAGACGACCTGCTTACCGCGCAGCGCCGTCACGATACCCGCACCCGTTTTTTCAGCCAGCGCGACGATTTCGTCGCCCGCTCCCTTTGAACCGTGGCCGACGAGGATGCCCACCTTTTGACCGGCGTTGATGATCTCAGCGGCCTTTTTAAGCTCGTCCTCCGGCGGGATAAACGAGGTCGAGGGTGCGCCGACGCCGCTCCGCGCCACCCACAGCTGCATCGCCGGTTCTTTCATCTCCAGTGCCTGAATATCGTGCGGGAAGATCACTACGCACGGCTGCAACTGCGTTTTCGCCACGCGAAAGGCGCGGTCGATCACCGCTTGCGCCTGCATCGGCGTGACGATAGTCTGCACGTAAGCGGCGACGTCGCTAAAGGTTCGCTCGAGGTTGCTCTCTTGCTGCACCGACGTACCAAACGAGTCAAGCCCCTGCTGACCGACGATGGCCACGACCGGCTGGTTGTCCATCTGTGCGTCGTAAAGCCCGTTGAGCATATGAAACGCACCGGGGGAAGAAGTCGCCATACAAACCCCGACTTCGCCCGTAAACTTCGCGTGTGCCGTCGCCATCAGCGCACAGATTTCTTCGTGGGTCGGCCTGATATAAGAAATAGGTAGACCTTCACGGTCGGCCCGCCCCAACGCGCCGTCAAGTGCGCCGATACCGTCACCGGGGAAACCGAAGATTCGAGATACCCCCCAGTCAATCATCCGCCGAATAACAAAATCACTAACTGTAGCCATTTGACTCTCCCCTCGAGTGCTGGCGTGCGCTATGTGCCAAAGCGTAGGCCCACCTAAAACCGGGCAACTGTAGCTTTATTTACGGTTCAAACCGAATGCGGCTGTAGAGAGGTTGCCAGAGGTCTCGTCTCAAAGCCCGGATACTTCTCAGAACCGAAGTCGTGTTCTGAATACTCGAGCCGCCTCTAAAAAGAGGACTCGAGCCCACCCCGGACACAACAAAACCCCGTACAAACACAGCTTAACGGGACTCTATTGACCTTTGCTTTTTCACGTTTTGAGCGCGTAAGAGCCGCTGGAGTCTTCGCCGAACTACTAGATTCTGACCTTCTTCCGTAAGCCACCCTGCAGACGCTCCAGCCGACGACAAATCGACACAACCCGGCTCAAACTCAGCGGTAGTTGTGCAGGTCAACCTTGAAGCTGTACGCTCTGCCGCTGCTGTCGGTAAACTCGAGCGTTCCTTGCAGGTTTGCGACAGCTACACCCTGAGCCGCCAAAGACGCTAAATCAAAAGTGTAGTCAACATAACCTAACCACAAAAACTCGGTTTGTTTCCCCTGAACGGTATAGAAGTCTTTCGCCGGGCCGAACGTGTCGGCGTGCGCCGCCGACAAGGTGTTGCCCCCGGTTGTCAGGGTTGCCGGACTGAACTGCGAGAGAAAGTTCCGGTCTTTCTCTTCACCACTGGGCGCGTGAGCAAACGCGACGAAATGTACGGTGTTATTAAGCGCCTTCGCTTTCTGCTGAGCTTTAGCCGTCGTCAAACCGGGACCCTGATAGTGAGAAAGGTAACTCGCATACTGTAAACGCTCAAACGGTGTGCCGACGACCACGGCTTCGACCTCCCCTTCGTCGGGGGTAATGACCAGCGGGTCGGACACGTCGAAGAGTACGTAATCTTTAACCACGTAGCCGTGTTTCGGGCTGAGCATCGCTTTACCGGAACTGACCGCCGCCTGAACGTCTTTTTGCGACAGCACCGGCGTAAAGGCAACTGTCGCGCCTAAAAGCAACACGAAACTCAGGGTCGCCATACCCTTAACTATTTTCGTCATAACCCTCCTTTGGGCAACTGAAGGAATCCCCCCAGTTGCCCGTTTGCTCTGGTTTGCTCGGCGGCGCTACTGGGGAAGCGCAAATAACAGCAGAGTTGCGGCGGCTCCTGTGTTGGGCGACCAACTGCGCGAAGCACCGTTCCCCGAGGCGACGGCGAGATACTGCTGACCGTCAAGCTCATAGGTAGAGATGCCCGCGCCGATAGGCCCGCCGGTATTAAAGCTGTAACGTACCTTGCCCGTCTTAGCGTCGAGTGCCACGAAGTTGCCGTTTAACTCCCCGGTAAAAACCAAACCACCCGCCGTCGGCGTCAGCGCAGCAATCAGCGGTTGTTTCGCGTGGTACTGCCACAGCACTTTGCCGCTGGCCGCGTCGTAAGCTTGGAGCCAGCCGCTCGCTTTGGTGACCGGGTCGGGCGTATAGGTACCGCCGAAAAAGAGTTGACCTTTGGTGTAGCGTATTTCGCCCAATCGGTAGGTGGTACACCAGTCAACGCTGTTGACAAAGATGGCGTTGCCCTCGGGGTCGTAGGTAGGGCCGTACCACTCGACGCCGCCCGTAATCCCTGGACAAACGCGCGTACCGTCCTGGGTAGGCGCGACGTCGGCATTCTTAAACGACGTTGTTTTAACCTTGTAGAGCAACTTTTTGGTCTGGTCGTTATAGACGTAGAGGTGTCCGCCCTTGTTGGCAACGGCCATATAGGTAGTACCCCCTGACTGTCCCGAGGCGCTGCCGGATGACGGTTGCGAAAAAAGGATCGGCGCGGCGGCGGTGTCCCAGTCGTGAGAGTCGTTGGGAATCTGCTGGTAGTAGTGCTCGAGCTTCCCACTCTTCGCGTTGAGGACGATCACCGAGTTGGTATAGAGGTTTTTGCCCGGCCTGGACTGGGCGGAAAAGTCAGGCGAGGGGTTGCCGACCGGAACGTAGAGCAAACCGGTTTTCGCATCCAGAGAGTAAGAAGTCCAGTTCGAGCCGCCCCCCGTCGCAGCAGCGTCGGCGCTCCCGAAGGTTTTAGGGACGATTTCGCCAAACGACCACACCTGCTTACCGGTTTTGACGTCGAAGGCGAACATCTGAGCGTTCGCGCCCCAATCCGCGCCCGCCGTCCCCGTCAGGACGAGGTTATGCCAGACAATCGGCACTGAACTCAGGAAGTATCCCTGCGTAGAATCAACAGGCCGGATGTTCCAGAGCAGGTCACCTGTTTTAGCGTCCAGAGCGAGCAGGTGGGCGTCCGGCGTACCGCGAAACACGCGGCCTCCGGCAATCGCCACACCGCGGTTGACGGATATAGGCACCGGGCCTTGAGGCGTGTATTCGTAGCTCCAGACCTGCTTGCAGTTTTGCGCGTTAACGGCGTAGGTGTTGTTCCCTGTCGTCAGGTAGATGAGCCCGTCGTAAACGACCGGACTCGTCTGGTAAGAGATGTCCGCTTCCCCTAACTGAAGGATGCACTTGACCTGCAAGTTTTTTACGTTGTCGGTGTTGATCTGTTTGAGGCTCGAGTAACGCTGCCCGTTATAGCCTTTGTTATACATCAGCCAGCTGTCGGTGCTCTTAGCTGCGTTGGTCAGCTCTTGTTGTGAAGGGGCCTGCGTAGACGGCTGCGCTGGAGGTTGGTTGGCCTGACTGCTTTGCGTTCCGCCCGCTCCACCCGAAGCAGCGCCGCCCGAGCCCGCCCCACCCGACGCTTGGCCCTGATTCTGTCCACCCCCGGACGCCGAATTACCACTCCCGGAGTTGCTACCGCCGGAGCCGCTCGAGCCCGACCCGCTTGATCCTGACCCGCTGCGTCCCTGCGCGACCTGTTGGACGCTGACCTTGCCGAAATCGTTGCCCCAACTGGTACGAATATAGGTCGAGAGCGCAGCGATCTGTTTGTTTGAGAGCTGATCGAACGCGGGCATCCCGCCGCCACCGTGTAAAATCTGGTCGTAAGCCTTGCTCGCATCCTTGAGATTTTGGTCGCCCGCCAGCGCCGGACCGATTCCGCCCTTACCGTTGGCCCCGTGGCACCCCGAGCAGCCTTGCTGCGAATAGAGTTGTTCGCCATTTTGGGCAAACGTCAGACAAGTCAGGCTTATAACGACTGCTAATGCCAGTGTTTTATACATAGCTTTCCCTCAACCCTTTTCTCTATAACCTCATTTGGCATTTTTGCCAAGTATAAACCGGTTTACCGACTTTCAGACGATACGCACCTGAAAGGGGAAACTATGGCGACCAACCCAACCTCCTTTACATCCAGCATCGTCCTGCTGCAAGGACTAGAACTGTAACTAAAGCTTCATTTTGAGGCTCGAGCCAATCCCTCCAGCCACACTTTTATAGGGCTGTAGCCTGTTTGCACATCTTTTACGGTGACCGGTAGCGAGATGTCCGGCGTTAAGGTGTCGGCAGGGTCGCGGCTTGGGTCAGGACGGACGAAGTATTTGTAAGATACGCGTAAAGGTAAGTTGAGGTTTGGCGTGATGAACTCAAGGTAATCGCCGTAACTCGTCGGCATCCCGCCCGTAGCTTCGCCTACAAAAGTGGCGACGTGGTTATCACTAAACACCGTGGCGGTATCTACAGCCGAACTAAAAGATGCGGAATCGATTAAGATATAAACTTTTCCAGTAAAAATTGGAGACTCTTTCGGAATGACTTCATTTTCTGATGCTATTCGATAAACATTTCCACCAAGTGCTACGCCGCCCACTTGATGATTACGGGCAGCTTCGTCGAATTGCGCTTGTGTAAAACCTAACGCCTGTAACGCCGCAGACGAAAAGCGGTTATCGGCAGAGAAGCTGCGGAAACTTCTCTTCGGCAAATATGCCATAAGTGTGTACATCAGGCTAGAATCGCCACCACCATTTTGCTGAACGCTGATGACTACATTGCCGACACCCGTAGCCGATACCTCTTCAAAAAACCGTTGCACTTCTGCACGGTATTCGGGTGTGACTTCAAAATGTCGCAACCAAAAGAAACCATAATTTTTGGGTTTGTCTAGTCGCCAAGCCAAGGTGTCGTTGATAAGGTGCCAACTACCGCTGAGCCCCCTAGCCTTCTCGAGCAACTCATCCAACGCTTTAGACTGCCCAATGCTGTAGCTCGTCAGTCCTACTTTTACGGTCTTAACCAAACCGGAAGGCGTGCGGAGCGTCAGAGTTACAGCGTCGTTTTGAACCACGCCCAGCCACCGCAACACGCTCTCAGCGGGCAAAATGTAAGCACCCATTTCTTGTACCCAGTAACGATTTTCCGAAACCAGCCGCGACAGTTTGCGTTCTAACGCTTCAGTGTCCAAATCGCCGATTTTTAAGACTTCACTGGCAACCGGAATCTCTACTTTGGAGCCTGTGACCGGCGCAACTACAAGCCCGTCTGAGAGCCACGCAAAAGAGAGCGGTAGGTAACGCGAGCTGCCAAAGGTTAGGTCAGTCGAGGTGTGGGCGTCGTTTACGACCCGTAAAAGCTCCGCAACGGTTACACCCACGCGCCACCGTGGGACTTCATCCGGCAAAGCTCGAGTCAGAGAGGCGGCTTTGGCCTCGAGCTTTTCTCTTACCCCTTTGTTGACCAGCGCCGGATGCACTTCAGACACGGTTTTTACGGTGTAGGCAAGGTCTTGCGCCAGCGCCGCTTTAGAAACACTTTGAGCTGAAGTGGAGGCTGCGAAAAGAGCCGTAAAAAGGCAAACGGAAAACAAACTGATTTTCATAGTAGAGTCTACTCACGTACAGAAAAAAGAGCAATGAGTAGTAAAACCTCATTACTTTTTACCTATTTTTAGAACGTGATCTCATATGTCCCGAACCCCTCCGCGCTCGGTCCCCCGAAGGTCACCTCGGCAGCTTGCGGAACCGCGTCTTGCGCGGCAGCGGCATCAAAGGTCGCCGTCACCTCACCGGGCAGGTCAGCAAAGCTCCAGTTGTCGTCGGCGCTCGGATTGACCGACCCTTCGGCAGCGAGGTAGCCGATTAACACCTGCCGGTTTTCGTCGGGCGAGTCGATGACGATGTTTGAGCCGTCCAGACCGGGGAACGCCCCGCCGCCCGAGGCGCGGCAGTTGCTGGTGGCGACTAAAAGAAGCAGTGTCGCGGCTGAAAAGACCGTCAAGTTTAGAGACCGTTAGCTGTAAGCACCTCGAGCACGTTGCGGGCGGCTCTCGTGACCCCTGGATGCGACGCTTCAAAACGCTCCACGGTATCCTCGAGCCTTGTCCGGTAATTCGGGTCAGCTGCGACGATAACATGAGGGTCAGGGTGCTCCAACGTCTTTTTAGTATCTTGTTGCAGTGCGGTTAAGGTCTCATGCGCTTCTTTGGAATTGGCTTGGTCGAGTTCGGTATGGAGGTGCTCGAGGGGTTCACGCAGTTGGCTCATGATAAGGCTCCTTTACATGAAGTTTTCTGATCTTACCGCTCCGAATTCACCTTGTTCGCGCTTAGTTTCAGAATGAACTCTTCGACCTCCTTGCCACGTGCGTTGGAGAACCCCTTGTCCTCGCTGGAAATCGTGAACCCACATTTTTGCAGAACCCGAATCGATGCAACGTTATCTTTTGCAGCACGGGCATAAAGAGGGCGTACGTTTACGTGACCCAGGAGCTTTGAGAGTGCTTCTGTAGCGAAGCCCTTGCCCCAGTATTCCCTTCCAAGCCAGTAGCTAACTTCTCGCTCACTGAACTGCTCAAAGCTTGAGATATTACCGGCTACCTGCCCACCAACGAGAATCGTCTTATTCACGTTAGCCTCGTCACCCAAAATCTTAGTCCAATGGGCCATAAACACGTTTCTGTCCGCCGGGTTTTTGGCCGTGAAGGCAGCCATATAGTTGGCATCTACGTCCAACTGCTGCTCGAAGAACACAAAAAGGTCGTCCTTTACAACGTCTCGTAGGAGGAGGTCGCGCGTCAAGGGGCTCGGTTCATGGTTGTCCATATCGTCCTCATCTCTGAGCAATCAAGTTTCGGCTTCGCCGAGCACGCCCTTCAACCGCGCAACAACTTCATCAACCTCTTCTTTGGTGATAATCAAGGGCGGGACAAAACGAATGACCGTCGCCCCGGCGTTGATGCTCAACACCCCGGCGTCACGAAGCGCACGGACGATGGGCGCAACTTTGCCCTTAAACTCGACGCCGATCATTAGACCTAGCCCACGAACCGAGCGAATTTGCGGTGCGTCGAGGGCGCGGAGTTGCTCTTGAAAATACGCCCCGACTTCCGCTGCATTTTGGATGAGATTACGCGCTTCAAACTCTTCTAACACTGCGACTCCAGCCGCCGACGCGAGCGCGTTGCCGCCGAAGGTCGTGCCGTGGCCCCCGGCGGGCATCTTCGCGGCGACTTCATCAGTCATCAGGAGTGCGCCAATCGGGACGCCGCCGCCCAAACCTTTAGCGAGCGTGACCATATCGGGTTTGACGTTGTAGTGTTCCGTCGCTAAGAATTTGCCGGTACGCCCGACGCCGGACTGCACCTCGTCCATAATCAGCAGTGCGCCGCGCTCACGCGTAAGCCGCCGCGCCGCCTCTAAGAACGCCGGGGCAGCTTTGTACATTCCGCCTTCGCCCTGAACGGGCTCGAGAAACACCGCCGCCGTCTCGTCAGTAATCGCTGCGTCCAACTCGTCTAGCTTGTTAAACCCGATAAAGTGTGTGTCATACGGCAGCGGCCCAAACGGTTCACGGTATTTAGGCTCCCAAGTTAAGCCCAGCACGCCGAGCGTCCGGCCTGAAAACCCGCGTTTGGCTGCGACAAACCCGCTCCTCCCGGTGGCTACTCTCGCCCATTTCAGCGCCGCCTCGTTGACCTCACTGCCCGAGTTCGCCATAAAAACCCTTGTCAAACCCAAAGATTCCGGCACCACCGAGAAGAGTTTTTCGTAGAATTTGACCCGCGTGTCGTTGCCCTGCGCCTGCGAGCAGATGATGAGCTTTTCAGCCTGTTCTGTAATCGCCTTGGCGAGCCGTTTGTTGCCGTGACCGATGCTGGCAACCGCGATACCCGCCATGCAGTCCAAGTATTCGTTACCTTCAGCGTCGTAAATCTTTACGCCGTCGCCGTGCGTCAGTACGATGTCCGGGTGCCATAAGCCGCTGTTGTGGTCGTCATCTTGCTCGAGCAGTTCTTGCGTTCTCGTTTGTGCCTGCGTTTGTGACATAGTTTCTCCTCTAGCTATCGTAAAGCACAACATGCTTGAGCGTTTGCGGAAGGTTCTCGAGTCGGTCTCTCAAAAAGTCAGGTTTCAGGTTGACTTCTTTGGTTTCTGCTGCGTTTACCCATAACAGTTCATCGTCATCATCGGCAACCCGTAAAAGCAGCTCCGAGCCAGGTAAAACGACTTCATAGTACAGACAAAGCTCATGCACTCGTTTTCCGTGCAAACTGAAAAAGTTTTCAACAAAAAACGCTAGACGCTCGACCTTTGCCACAACCTCGAGTTCTTCTTGCAACTCACGCACAACAGCCTCTAATGAAGATTCGCCGTCTTTTACTCTACCACCGGAGAGATAACAAAAATTATCTCTTTTAGAGCGGCACACCAGATAGTCATTTTTACGTCGAACAATCGCCGCCACGCGGTAGTTGAAGAAGTGTTCACCAATTTTTACGGTAATGTCTTGTGCCATCAGTGAACGACTGTACCGCGTCCAGCTAAGGCCGCTGAAACGGGTTCAGAAATCCGTGCATCACCAAACACGACCCGCTTAACCCCACCCTGCACCGCTTCGGCTGCACCCAAAACCTTTTTCTTCATCCGGTCATGGGCAAACGCCATAAAACTCTCGACCTCAGCCGCCGAAATCTCTGCAATCAGTGAAGCCTCGTTGGGAAAATCCCGAAGTAAACCGGGAACGTTCGATAAGAGCAAAAGTGCTTCGGCTTGAAATGCTACGGCTAAAGCCGCCGCTGCCCGGTCGCCGTCTACGTTGATGGCTACGCCGTCATAGCTCGAGCCCGGTGGCGTTAAAACAGGCAAGTAGCCGTTCTCGAGTAGTAGCGTTAAAAGCCCAGTATTGACCTGCTCAACCGTGCCGGTATGGTCACCACGCAAAATCTTGACCTTGCCGTTTTCAACGCTCCGCACCTTATCTTTGTGTTTGCCTTCAAAGATGCGCCCGTCCAGACCTGACAGCCCGACCGCGTTGACACCCAAACGCTGGAACCGCTCGACCAGCCCCTTGTTTTGCTTGCCGCAGTAGACCATCTCAAAGATTTCTAAAGTTTTACGGTCGGTAAAGCGACTCGAGTACCCCGACGGACTCGTCACAAATCTGGGCGGATGGCCCAGCTGTTCGGCAATCCGGTTCGTTTCGGCGCTGCCGCCGTGAACGACGATGAGCTTCTCCCCTGCTCGGTGTAGCGCCGCCACGTCTTCACAGAGTGCGTCATAGTCGATGCCGAGCGAGCCGCCGACTTTGACGACGATCACGGCAAAAGCTCCAGATGCGTCATTCCTTTGGGTTTTAGAAAGGTGAAATGACGACGGTCGAGGGTAAGGATGCGGGGTACGCGTAGGCGCTCAGCGAGCGCCATAACTGACGTATCTACAAAACCGAGGTTGGCGTCCCTATACTGTTGCCTCAGCTCGAGCGCCCGCTTAATGTCCGTAAGTTCAATCTGCGCAAAGTCGTAAGCGCCACTTATGAGGTCTTCCAAAAAGGTTTGTGCAGTTGCAGCGCCCAAACGAGTGGTCGCCATATAATCCACTTCGTAAATGACCGAACTCGGTACGATCACGCTCTCCTGCTCGAGTAACGCACGCGCAGAGGCGTGCAGTGCGTGGTCGGCGTCGAGCAGTACCAGTATTCCACTGGTATCAGCGATAAGGCTCAAGACCCTACTTCTGCTGTTCGGGCTTCCATAAGGCGCACATACTTTTCCTCGTAGAGTTTATGCAGTAGTTCTTCGTCGTGTTCTGCTAAGTCGGGTACACCGCTGCGGCCCATCCCGACCGAACGGGGCAACGGGCGCGGCGCACGCTGCTCTACATAGGTTGTAAGTGCTTCGCGGATAAGCTCTGCTTTAGAACGCCCCTGCTGCCGCGCCAGCTGAGAAAGATTTAGGTCGGTTTGTTCCTCGAGATAAACCGTCGTCCGTTTCATGACATATATGTTAGCATACACAAATCTTAGTAAGGCACCTGTTACTCCAAAGAAGACGCCGCTACAGCTTTGCGGCGCATCAGCCGCTCCGGATTTACCGAACGTTCAAACCCGAAAGATTCGTAGAGCCCGTGCGCGTCTCTCGTAAAGAGCGTCCAGTTACACGTCCGTAATTCCGGGTGAGTCAAAACAGTCTCGAGCAGACGTTTTCCGAGTCCGTGACCCCTATGCGCCTCTAAGATAAAGACGTCGGCTAGATAGGCGAACGTCGCGTAATCGGTAATCACCCTAGCAAATCCGACCTGCGCGTCACCCTCGTAAACGCCAAAACAGAGCGAGCCTCTAATAGCCGCAGTGACGGCCTTAAACGTCCGCCCTTCAGCCCAATACGAAGTTGTCAGAAAGGTGTGAATAAGCGGGACGTCCAGCTTAGCTTTGTCCGTACTGATAATGTAGATCATTTAGTTCCTGCTTGTAGGGCGGCTCGAGTTGAGCGGGTAAGTCCGGTAGGCAGTACGAGTTTTTTTGCGCCCAAGTAAGCCATAAACCTTTTTACAGCCTCGGTGAGCGCCGCCAGCATCTCCGCGTCCGGCGTCACGTCCGGCTCCCAAAACCAGGCGTAAAGCTCCCAGACGTCACCTTTAACGCGTGAATCGAACCGCGCCACAAAACGGCCTTGGTAAAAGACCGGCAGCACGTAGTAGCCCCACGTCCGCAGCGCTTCAGGTTTATAGACCTCCCAAAGATAGTTAAAGCCGAAGATGTGCGAGGCGGCTTTACGGTCCCACAACAGTTGGTCGAGTGGGGCGACGAAGGTCATGCACTTACTCGGCGCAGCTTCGTCTAGCTTTGTCAGCGTCTCCGGTAACGCGTGAAACCGCACGCCGTCAACGTCAACCGGCACGAGTTTACCTTTAGCGACAAGTTGCTCAATCACGGCCCGCCGCGCCGCTGCCGAAATACCCAAGCTCCAAACCTCGGCGCTGGCGTTCGGCCTCAAGAGTCCAACAGCCTGATGACGCAAAAGGATGAGCCACGTCACCATCTCAGCTTCCGGGAGGGGTGCGGCGTTATAAAGGTCTGGCGGAACGATGCGCTCGGAGAGGTTATAGATGTGATGCCCGTTTTTACGCCCGGAGGTCATCACTTTGCCGGTATGCCACAGCGCCCGCAACACGTTTTTCGTGAGTTTCGGGCCGTACCACGAGCCTTCCCATTCGGGTTTATGCAGCTGATACCTAAACGCCGTACTGCTCAGTGGGCCGCGCTCACGCAGTTCACTCAGTACGGCGTCTACCGCCTCCGGGAAAACCTGCAAGATACGTTCATCCCACCGGCTTTTATGCCAATGGTGATAGATACGGCGCGTCGGCCAGTCCTTCATCAAGACAAGTGACGCTTGTTTATCCCACGCGTCGTAGATAAACCGTTCTCGATAGGCGAGCCGCTCCCAGTCGCCGACGCGGTAGCCGGGAACCCGCGCCTGCAAGACCAAATCGTGATTGCGACCCACCGGATTTAAGGGGTCGTACTGGACGCTGCCGAGGCGGGTCAGCACATTTTTAAGACTCCCCGGCGTGAAGTGATGGCGGGCGAGGAGGAGGCGCACATCCCTTTTGCTAAGTTTGAGCATCTTCAGGCGGTGGACTCCAGCAACCTAAAAGCTGCCGTAAAAGAACGATTTTACCCAGGTGGTAGGCGCTGTGAACGGCAAGCACTTCGAGTGCGTTCCTCCAGGTGAAGCCGGGGTTATCGTCTGTTTCTTCAGTCTCGAGCCAAGCTTCATCTCGAGCAAGTTTTACGGCACGCTCCGAGTAAGCGAGAAACGAAGCTACCAGCGCCTGCCAAGCCGCTTCATTTTCGGGTGCAGAACCAGCAGGAAACTGCCCGCCTTGATCAAAACGTTCAAAAGCTGCTTCGTCACGGTTTAAAACGATACGCTGCCACTCGGCGGCGTGCCACAGCTCCTCAAAAATGCTGTGCGGCGCTCCGGCAGGGCGTGTGCTAACTTGCTCGACTGTAAGCTCCTCGAGAATATGCGCACGGGGCGCAAACTCACCGGTTAGAAAAAGATGCTCCCAGACGTTTACCATGTCGCCTCCTTGAAAGTCACACTTTATGCTAGCCGCGAAAGCGGTCAAATCTTGTCCCAAATATAGTGCCCTACCACGTATCTCCACCCGACGGCGGCGGCCACAGTCTCAGAAGTTGCCGTAAAAAGACCATCCGCCCGAAGTGATAGGCGTTATGGGCGATGAGGGACGCGAGCACGTGCGCGGGCGTAACAGACGCGCCATCCGCAATAAGAAGTTTTTGCAGCGGTGTCATCCCCTAGTTTACAGATAGCCTACGGATGCAGCCCCGTAAACTCGAGTGCTAATGTTTCAGGCCAGCCCATACTGATGTTTAGCGCCTGCAACGCGTGCCCCGCTGTTCCTTTGACGAGGTTGTCTAGGGCGCTCATGACCACCACGCGCCCGGTATCGTTATCAACCTCGAAACCGAGGTCACAAAAGTTCGTGCCGTCTAAAATCTTTGGGTCGGGAACGCGGTGAATCCCCTTCTTAGCGGTCACTAAGCGGATAAACGGCTCGTCTTCGTAAGCTTCGCGGTAGGCACCTAACACGTCGCGGTCAGAGTAACCGTCGGGTAAAAAGACGTGTGCGGTGACGAGAATGCCGCGAATACGCTCGATGGCGGTCGCCGTCAGATGAACCGGAAAGTTTCCGGGCAGTTCTTGCATGATCTCGGCGGTGTGGCGGTGCCCGGTAGCGGCGTAGGTCCGAACGACGCCGGAACGTTCAGGGTGATGTCCCGCCGGAGTCGCCTTATTCCCTGCCGCTGACGAGCCGATTTTCCCCTCGACGATGATGTCGCCTTTCGCTGGAACCGCGTATTTCAGTAGTGGATAGAGTCCTAGAATGGTCGCGGTCGCCAAGCAGCCTGCCCCGGCGATGTGGGTTGCCGTTTTTAACTCTTCCCGGTGAAGTTCAGGGTTGGCGTAGACGAATTTTGTGAGCAGATCCGGGCGTGGGTGCGGTTCGCCGTAGTACTTCTCGTACACTGCCGGGTCTTTGAGGCGAAAATCTGCGGCCAAGTCCAGAATACGCGGCGCTTTTTGGGCAAACTCATCAAAACGTGTAGCCGACTCTTTATGCGGTAATCCAAGTACGAGTAAGTCAGCATCTTTTAGATCGTCCAGAGACGAAAACCGCAGTTTGGTTGCGCCGCGCAGGTTCGGGTGAATGATGGGCACGGGTTGTTTGGCGTAGCGTTCGCTCGTCACCTGAGTAACGTTGAGATGTGGGTGAGCGAGAGCGAGGCGTAAAAACTCGCCCCCGGCGTAACCGGACGCGCCGACGATAGCGACGTTCAAGGATTCAGTCATAGATTGGTTTATAGAGAATGTGGAAACTCATCACTGACCTCTTTCAGCTCGAGATTTGAGAGTGAGATTAGAAAAATAATGCTATCGTCCTCCATAAACCGAGTAGCAAAGCAATTATGCCGAGCGCCTTAAATATCCAGTGTTCTCGCACGTACTCAACTAAAGTTGATGGATTAAGGCCGTGTATATCTACCCATTTGGCATCTGTTTTCAAAGTTCTGTCTGCCACCCGCTGAAAGATTTCCGAAAGCACATGGGATTTACGCAACGTAGATTGATGAAGCTTGACATACTCTCCTTTCTCAAAAGCTTCTGCTTCTTCAGCTCCTGACAGAAAATCCGTCCGGCTAATACCGTTTTTATCAACAAGGGTTTCCAAACGAGGATGACCTATATATTTCTTTCCATATATCTGACCAAGCGCCCGAGAAAGGTCAAACTTTTTCTCTTCGCTGAACAAAGAGTGCTCCAATTGTTGTCCTAGAACTTTGTAACGGTGTTCGATTGCTTCAAAACCATAGTTGATGTCTCGCATATTCCAGTGAACCCAGCTGCATGGTTTATTTGAATGAGCAAACTCGAAGAACTCATTCAGCATCTTTCGCTCTAAAGAATCGTAGTGCGAGTCTATTTCTTGAGTTGGTATATGCTCCTGCTCAGCGATCTTATGGATTGAAAAAGATTTTGTTTGACCAGAAGCTAGGTTGCTCACCGCAATAGATGTAATTCTAGGTGTGCTACCGTCGGGTCTGTCATAAAAGCTTTCACAAGAATAATGAATCATCAATGTTGTATCGGCTTTTCTGTCTAACTCTTCAATTTTTGCCAGGAGCTTTTCCCTCTGCTCAAGTCTTTTACGCTCTCTGCCCATTGACAAGAAGTTTACCTAGAAATGACCGTCTGAGTTTATGTATTTATGACGGTCATCGCTTTAGTATTCTTTTTGACTGACGGACTAAACGCTCACAAGTTGCGCTGCAGCATATCGCACGACTTTAGCCGGAATATCCACCCCCGTCGTAGAAACCGAATTCCGAAACTCCATCGTGTGATTGACTTCAACGACGAGTAAGCCGCGTTCACTCTCGAGCAAATCCACCGCCACCACGCCGCCGCCAACCGCCGCTGCTGCTGCGAGCGCCGTATGAACGAGTTCACCGTAGAGCGGGCAGTTCGTAGCGACTGCGCCCCGCGCCGTATTCGTCACCCAGTGCGCCGACGTGCGGTAGATGGCCGCGACGACCTCACCCCCGACGACGAACGCGCGGATGTCACGTCCCGGCTTGTGGACGAACTCTTGTAGGTAAAAAACTTTATGCTGTGGCCCGCCCAATGTCTCTTTGTGCTCTAAGACGGCCTCGAGCGCGTCCTGGTCGTTGAGCCTCGAGACCATCCGGCCCCACGAGCCCACAGTGGGCTTGAGGACCACCGGATAACCAAACCGCTCGGCGAGGGCGACCGCCGACTCGGTACCGAACGCAACACCGGTACGCGGCGTCGGGACGCCTGCACGGGTAAGCGCGGCGTTTGTGGCCAGTTTGTCGCCGCAGACCTCGATGACTTCGGGTGTATTGAGAACGCGGGCACCGAGCGCCGTAAAAATACGTGACACGGCGAGGCCGCGCGTTTGTGAGACGCAGCGTTCAAGTACGACACCGTACTGCGGCAGTTCGGACAGGGCGCTAAAGTCGCACACGAGCTGCGGCGCGTAGAGCTTGTCGAAAGCGACACCTTGCCGTTCAAACGCCTCGAAGAGCATCTTTTCTTCCGGTCTGAGGCGGTCATAGACGACCGCGATACGGGGCGTCGTGGCAAACGGACGTTCTAAAACCGGAGGTTCTAAAATTTGGGTCATTCGCCCCAGTCCTCGTCTTCTTCGGGGGCGGGCTCGAGCCGCAGTGGGTCGAGGCCGACAACCTCGAGTTCAGTGCCGTCGTCCGAGACGAGGAGTTCGCCGAGTTCAACGGTTTCAGTGTCAACTTCAACGGTGCCGTGCGGGGTTTCGATGGTTTCTAGCATGGTTTCCTCTCAAAATAGGTAAATTGGGTCAGGCGGTGGTTCGGCGCTTCCGGCTACTGCTCACCCGGAAAGCGCCCGTGTTTTCGGTAGTAGGCCAAAATCGAGCCTTCTTTAAGGGCTTCTTGGAGAAATAAAGGGGGGGGCTCGAGGCTGAATACCTCATCGCCTCTCGTCACCGTCCCGGCAGCCAGATCAAACGACACCGTGTCACCGTCTTGCAGCGCGTCCGGTACGGTGTCCGACGTAAACGCCGGGATGCCCAAATTGAGCAGGTTGCGGTAGTGAATCCGGGCAAACGATTTGGCAATCACCGCGCTGACACCTAACGTTTTGAGTGCTTGCGGCGCATACTCACGTGATGAGCCGAGACCCCAGTTGCGACCACCGACAAGGAGGTCACCGGGTCGGACGTTTTCAGCAAAGTCAGGCCGCAGGTGCGCGAAAGCGTAGCGATGAAACCTGTCCTCGCCGACCATAAACGGGGCGTACTTACCGGGCAAGATGTCGTCGGTGTTGAGGCTGTCGCCAAATCTCCAGACTCGGGCCATCAGGCCACCACCAATTTAGGTTCAGCCGACGTAATAGACCCGGAGAGTGCCGCCCGCGCCGCCACCGCCGGAGATGCTAAAAAGACCTGCGCGTCGGCGCTGCCCATCCGCCCGATAAAGTTACGGTTCGAGGTTGAAACGCAGACTTCACCGGGAGCTAACACGCCCATGTGACGACCCATACAAGGGCCACACCCGGGCGTGCCGAGGACTGCGCCCGCTGCCAGCAAGGTTGAGAGCGTCCCGTCGGCAGCCGCAGCCTCGAGCACCCGTGAACTTGCCGGAATGACCAAGAGCCGCGTGCCGTCCGCCACACGCTGCCCCCGCACGATGTCGGCAACGATGTGCAGGTCGTCTAAACGCCCATTGGTACAGGTGCCGACAAAAACTTGGTCCACATGAACGCCCGCAAAGTCGGCTAAAGGGTGAACATTATCTACAAACGACGGCGCGGCGACAACCGGCGTCAAGGTGTTGAGGTTAAGCCCCAACACCCGCGCATACATTGCTTCCGGGTCAACGACGAGCCACTCAGGTACGTCAAACTGTTCCAACACTTCGCCGCTCGGCGGCACCAAACCGACCTTTGCCCCAGCTTCAACTGCCAGATTTGCCAAGGTCATCCGTTCGGACAGGGTAAAACTTTCAGGGACGTGAAGCTCCAAGCTCGCGTAGGTCGCGCCCTCCGCCGTCAGGTCCCGAATCACGGTGAGGGCGACGTCTTTAGCACTCACTCCGGCGGGCCGCTCGCCGGTCAGTTTGACGACGACCGTTTCCGGCACCTTAAGCCAGGTTTTACCCGACGCAGCAGCCAGCGCGATGTCGGTCGCGCCCATCCCCGTCCCGAAACAACCGACGGCCCCGTAAGTCGTCGAGTGCGAGTCCGAACCGAGGACGATACCGCCGGGTTGGGCCAAGCCTTCTTCCATCAGCACCTGATGGCAGATGCCGCGCCCGACCTCAAAAAGTCTGATGCCACGCTCGCGGGCGTAACGGCGTGCGTTTTGCTGCGCGGTCGCCACCTCGACGTTAGCAGCAGGCGCAACATGGTCGAGGACGAACGAGACGCGTTCGGGGTGGCGGACGCGCCCGCCCAGATCGTTTTCGATCCGGGCGATTACCGACGGGGCAATCGAATCTACAACCATCACCTGATCAACCGGAACGACAACGAGTTCCCCGGCCCTTACCCGCCCGCCCGAACACACCGACAAGATGCGTTCGGCTAAGGTCAAACCCCGAAGGTTGAGCTTCACAGGGCGACCTCGAGCGGTGATGCGTGCAACTCAGCTTCGTGCAGCGCAGCGGCCTCTCGCAAGAGTGCATCAACTTCGTGAAGTTCCAAATCACCATCGTCAGCGAGCACTTTAATCTCACGGGTCACGGCTCCAATGACCTCGAGCGGCAACCTGAGACCGAGTTCGGCGGCCCTGGCCGCCACCGCGTGACGCCCGGTGAGGCGACTGCCAAGTTGCAACGTCCGCGAGACGCCGAACACCTCCGGCGGGATGATTTCATACGAGCCGGGGTTTAAGTAGATCGCTTTGAGGTGCATTCCGGCTTTGTGGTTGTAGGCGAATGCACCGGTAAGGTAGTTGTTAAAGGGGACGCCACAACCTGTCATCCGGGCGATCATCGCGTCGAGTTCAGGAAGCATTTCCAAGTTGTATTTGCGCCGCAGTCGCTCCGGGTTCTGCGTGTACATCCGCGCTAAAAACCCACCTAGAGGCGTAATCCCGTTGCGCTCACCGATACCTAAGATGCTCGTATCGATGTGCGTCGCGCCCGCCCGCACCGCTTCAAAGGCATTGGCAACCGCGCAGCCCGTGTCGTTGTGCCCGTGAAACTCGAGGTCGCAGTGAACGACGGCGCGTACGTCGGCGACCAACTCGCGCACGCTGCTCGGACTCGCCACGCCGACCGTATCGGCGAGCCCCACGCGGTCAACCCCGGCAGCGTCGGCGGCTGCGTAAACGTGGAGCAAGTCAGCTTTGTCGCTACGAAAAGTATCCTCGGATGAGAAACGCACGCTTAGGCCCTGGGCTTTGACGTAACGGATGACCCCCAAACTTTCGTCAATGATGTCCGCCACGCTCCGCCCGTGCGAAAACGCCCGCAATTCCGACGAGGTACCGAACAAAATATCAAGCCCGTCTACGCCGCACTCGGCGGCTAACTTTGCGTCGCCTAAGTTGGCCCTGGTATGCGTCAAGATTTTGGCGTTTAGGCCGAGCCCGGCAATCTTTTCTAAAGCGCGGCGTGACTCGGGCGAAGCAACCGGGGTCGTGAGCTCTAAGTATTCAACGCCGAACGCGTCGAGCGCCTTGGCAATTTCAACCTTATCAGCCAACGAGAAATGGCTGAGCGCAAACTGCTCGCCTTCACGAAGCGTCGAATCGATGATGTGCCAATCTTGGTAACTCATATGCCTCCGCCTAACCCGGTAAAACTTTCGGAATGAATGCAGCAGTGTGCCAGCAGTTCAAGCTCGATACCCGTTATCGTAGAGGGTTTAGAGGTGCTTTGTCAAATCTGTTTATACCGTCCTGAACGGGATTTTCCTGGGTTTCATAAGGTAAAATCAAGACTCGCAGAAGACTCAAAAGGTGGATGTGTCAGCGCGTTGTTTTTATAACTGATCAATGATTTCAGCCAACGAAACGTAAGTGGTTAACAAAGCCGTCGGCTAGCCGAAGAGCTATGTCCATACGCCGCCTGACTGCTGGCGACACACCAACGGACCGCAGCCTGTCTGACCATTTCCGGCTGACAGGCTAGCTAAATCAAAATTTATGCGTGAGCTAGTAGTCGGAAAACCTGACGAACCGATCTTCTAAACCCCACCCTAACTGCGTGGCAAAGGCGCTTAAAACCTCGAGCAGATGTGGGCTCGGCTCGAGGCCCAAATCTTTTATCGCCTGCACGTAGTTGCTGTATTGTCGCCGCGCCTGTTCGGGGTTGCGGTTGTCCAGATGGTAACGGATCAGTTCCAAGTAGCCCGGTTCGTGGCAGGGATCGAGCTTAAACGCGAGTTTGGCGTAAGTCGGGATGAGATGGCGCTGGGTGTCACTTAAGCGGGGCAAGAGGTCAGAGAGTAAGACCAGCGCGTGCTCTTGCAGATGCCGGCGGCGCACCTCGACCCAGTTGGCGTAGTAACCGGGGAGGTAGTCACCCTGATAAATATCGAGTGCTGCCATCAGCGTTTCAATAGGATCACCGGGGCGGAGCCGCTCTAAAGTGCCCGCGTCTTCTTGAATCAGCAGGTCGGGCGAAAAGGTGTAGAGATTGCCGTCACGAACGATAGACTCACGCCAGCCTAAGGTGCGGCGGGCGCGGGAGAGCGCCACGCTAAACTGCTGTTCCGGGTCGCGGCCGCTCTCGTCCCAGAGGGCGTCTAAAAAGTCGTCACGCGACGCGCCGACACCCGTCGAAGCCAAAAAGAGCACGATGTCGCGCGGTTTACGGCCGTTCCAGTCGTTGATAGCGACCGGCGTACCATTTAGAGAGATCTCCACGTGACCGCAAGTAAAGAGCTCTAAAACGGCTCTGGGCGCTTTGGGGAGCAGTACCGGCGTGGGCGCGGGCGTCGGCGCGTTACGGATGATGAGCGGGGGCCGCGCCCGGTAGCCGAGGCTGCGTTCAGCCTCTTGTGCGCGCACCGCGTACCGGGCCGACTGTGCGCCGGGACGCTCGCTGTAGAGCCAAAACACCTGCGTCAGTTCACGAGTTGCGCCGATGGCGGCGAACACCTTTTCAGCGGCAGAGAGCGCGTCCGCGTCCCCGAGTTGCGCCGCTAAGAGGTAAGCGAGCCCTTCACAAAAACGGAACCCGTGCGTGAGCGCGAGTTCACGGGCGTGTTCGGCGTAGCGTTCGGCTTTCGCGCGCTGCCCCCCAAGGCTGTAGACCCGCGCCAAACCGAGCAGCGCGTAGGGATGCGTAAAGGCGTCCGACGGACTCTGACTTACCGCAAAACGGTAGTGTTTTTCAGCGTCCTCGTTACGGCCCAGCGCGAGGTAGAGGTCGCCCAGGGTGCAGTGGAGTAAGACGGGCGACTCCTCGAGCGACAGGTCGTTCCAGAGCGAGAGCGCCCGCAGGCCGGTGGTGAGACCTTCGTGCAGGTCGCCCAAGTAGTAGTGACAGCTGGCAACATTGTTGAGCGTTGACGCGATCTGATACGAGTTGGCGCGCGCTTCCCAGTAAGCGAGCGCCTTTTGGTTGAGGAGTAGAGAACGTTGCACGTCGCCGCTATAGTCGGCGTACGAGGCGAGCCCCCGCGTCGCTAACGCCTCGAAGTAGCCGTCGGACAACTCTTCACCAATTTTTCGGACGAACTCGAACGCGGTTTGCGCCTCACTGTAGCTGCCTAAACTCATGTGAGCACGCGCCACCGAATTATAAGAAAACGCCAGCTCACGCAGTTGCCGCGTTTCGCGCAGTTCTTGCAGCACCCGCGGCGCACGTTCTAAGAGTTCTTTGTACCGCCGCAGGTTGTGCTCGGCGCGCAGAAGACCGCTGAGGGCGGCGGCGTGAAGCCGGCGGTCACCCACACCGAGCTTTAGCGCCCGTTCGTAAAGCTCTTTGGCGGCGGCGGCGTCGCGCTGCACGAGCGCCTCGCCCATCAAGATCAGCAGTTCCGGATGGTGTTTAAGCGCGTCTTCGGGCAGCCGGCGGAGCCACATGGCAAAGTGGCTGTAGTCGCCCAATTCGCGCAGGGTGCGTTGCAGCGTCCCCAAGCGTTCGACGATAGCAGCGACTGCGCCCGCGTTGACGAGGTTCTCGAGCGCGTCAAGTTTGCCGGCGTCAAAGCGCTGGGCCCCGATCCGGAGGTTGAGTTCGCGCCACAGCTCGGGATGGTTACGCTCGAGCGACTCTTTGAGAAAATCCTTGACGAGCGGCTGCAGGTCGTACTCGGGCTCGCCGCGCCCCCCGGTCGCAAAGAGCAGCGCGTGGCGTTTGCTGAGACGTTCTAAAAGCCCCAGTTCTTCAGGTTGGCAGTAGCGCACCAACTCGCTTTCCGCGAAAGGTGCCAACAGCGCCGTCAGGTAGGCAAACCGCTGCTCACGTTCGGAAAGTTCACCCAAAACTTCGGAGCCTAAATAGTCGTACACCAGGTTTTCGGCAGCGAACCCTTCCGCAAGCGAATCCGCGCCGCCCTCAAGGTGTGCCGCGCCGTGACCGAGCAGCAGGGTAAACCCGGCCGGCCAGCCGCCCAAACGTTCGTGCTCGGCCGCCGCCACACGTTCGTCCGAACAGCCGAGCGCACGGGCAGCAGCAGCAGCCTCTTCAGCGGAGAACGCCAGCTGTGTCTGGGTGAGCAAGTTGACCTCTTGATTGGCAACCAGCCGCGCTAAGTTGAGCTGCGTTTGGTTACGCGATAAGATCAGCAGGTGGCACGTCGGCGGCAGATAGGTGATCAGGGTATCGATAAAGCTGGTGATCTCCGGCGCGTCGGAAACTTTGTGAAAATTACTGAGGATAATAAGTAAAGGTTCGCCCAGCTCGAACAGCGTCGCCGTCAGCAGATTGGCGAGTTCCCAGGGGGTGGCGTCTTGCGGGGGTTCGGGGAGGCGTTCGGAAAAGTCAGGCACGCGCTGCGAGACAGCTTCACATAGGTAGGCGTAAAAAACCTCTAGGTGGGCGTCGTGTTCGTCTAACTCGTACCACAGGTCACGGTGCTGAGTCGCGTGCTGCGCGGCGCTGGCAAGCTCCAAGGCCAACACTGTTTTGCCGTAGCCCGCCGGGGCGACCAGCAGCGTCAGCTTCCGGTCAAGGTTAGGCAAAATACGTGCCTGTAACCGAGGACGGGCAACGACGCTCGTAGGCGCGTACGGCCGAACTACCTTTTGTGGCAAAAACCATCTCATCAGACGCGCTCCCACCTAAAAAACGAATTGCCCCGGCTTGCCACCCTCAAATGAGGACTCATGAAGCATACCCTAATCCGGCCCGGGGGTGTGGCTTTTTACACAAGTCGAGTGAGTTAAAAACTTCACATCACGGTAGTTTATAACTGGTCTATCTTCGCAATTCTTTTGAGAAACCCGTCGCCTATCGCAAAAATTGTAAAAATTTGGGCGGAACCGCACGGTCTGTTGAAGTCCACTTTGAAACCACCGCAAGCTTTCACCGCAAGCTTCGCGCAAGAGAGTCGCAACCTTAGCAGCCCAAACTGCCCCTCATGAAAGCACCTTTATCTCACAGACCGCCGCAGTACGCCAAAGAAGTATCCGCTGATTTTTACGGCGTTTTGAAACGCCGTGGTCTGCTGCAAGCCCCCCTGCGTCCGGGGTCGCTCTTACAGCAGCGCGGTACCCGCCTCGTTCATCCTTGCTACCGCCGAGGCCGTCCCAGCGATACGGGCGGCTGAGCCGTGCGCAGTAGAGCCCTTAACCGCGCGTTTAACCGGGCGCTTATCGACCTCGAGTACCGCTTGGCCCTGCTGCAAAACGTTCGCGGCGTCTTAGGCCCTGAAGGGGTACCCGAAGGTGAAATCCGGCTGCTCGAGTCGTCACAGCCGCACGACATCCGTGAGCTGGCGCAGGCGCTCGAGACCATGCACAGCTTGTCATTTCATTAGCTCGTTTCACTAGGGTTTATCAGCTCATTTCAGCAAGGGGAAAATTATGCGTAAGTCTTATAGGGCAAATAGGTCAATCTCAGAGTCAGGCTTAGAGAGGGCGAAAGCAGCAAAACCCAGCTGGCAGTGGGCGGCGCTGCTCCCACTCGTTTTGGCGCTCGCCGCGTGTGCTCAAGAAACGGTGCGACCTGCTCTGGTCGGGCTCGAGGTCACCGCGCCGGGGCAGCGCGAACTTATCTTTTCGGGCGTTACCGGCAGCACCAGCAAGGCGCAACCGATCACCTTCAAAAATACCGGGGACGCGCCGCTCGTTTTGAGCACGCTCGCTTTGGGCGGCCCTGACGCGGGCACGTTCGGGCTCGACGCGCCGAGGTTACCGCTCGAGCTCGAGCCCGGAGAGAGCGCCGAGGCGCTGATTTCGTTTTCGCCGGACGCGGCGGGGCCGCAGCGCGCCACCTTGCAGCTAGAGAGTAACGACGCCGCACACCGCGACCTCGAGATCGGCTTGTACGGCCTCGGCAGCCGCGGCGACGGGGGCACGGACGAACCTTCACTGCAGCAAGTTGCCGATACCTTGGGGTACCGCGTCACGACCGGCGACGTGTCGGCTCCAGGCGACGCCCTCACCGGTGACGAGGTCTACGCGCCACTTTTTGAACGGGCGAACAGCGGTCCGGTGACGTTGAGCGTTGCCGCCCGTTACGGTCCCGGTGATGTTCTCCTCTACGGTATGTTTACGCTGTCTGAGGGCGAACCCGCCGTAAAGGAAGTGGGCCGCGTTGCTGAAAACGGCGCTCAAGAACTCTTGCCGCCGGTCTCGTCGCCGACGCTTTCGGCCACCGGAACCACTTCGTTTGACCCCGGCTCGCAAGCTTTCGGCGTATGGGCCGGGAACGATAGCCAGAGCACTAAGTATAGCTTAGACGGACTTAATCCCGGCCATGCCCACGCCGTGCGCGTCTATCCGCTGCACGACCGGGCAGGCAATCTCGTCGCCAACAGCTACCTGCTCAGCTTGGAGACCGGCGATAAGGCCCGCGACTTTCAAGACGCGGTGTTTGTCCTCGGTAATGTCAAGCTCGCCGGAGACGCAGTTGAGCTCAGCAGCGGTTGGGAACCGCTTTTTAACGGCACCGACCTGAGCGGTTGGTACACTTATCTGCCGTCTAAAGGCAAAAACAACGACCCCGAAGGTGTTTTCCGCGCTGAGGACGGACTGATTCATATCCTGGGCGTTGAGAATAAAGGTACCCGCGAGTTCGGTTATCTGGCGACTGAAAAGAGCTACCACAACTATCACTTGCGGCTCGAGTACCGCTGGGGCGAAGCGCGTTTCGCACCCCGCAACCGTAGCAAACGCGACAGCGGCGTGGTCTATCATGTTTCCGGCCCCGATAAAGTGTGGCCGCAGGGCGTCGAGTATCAGATTCAAGAGGGTGATACCGGCGACTTCTGGCTTTTAGGTGGCCCTACTTTGACGACGACCGTCGCTTCAACTCGTTCCAAAGAACCGCAGTTCGCCGCGAACGGCGTTCCCTACCGAAGTCAGAGTGGCCGCTACGTCCGTATTGCTAAAGACGAGACGCACGAGCAGGCCGGTTGGAACACCGTTGACATCATTGTGCGGGGCAACACGGCCGTACATATGATTAACGGCGTCGTCAATAACCGCGCCTACAGCCTCCATGCTCCGGGCGGCAGTGACCTCGACTCGGGAAAAATACTTTTGCAGGCCGAGGGTGCCGAGGTCTTTTACCGTAACGTTGAAATTCGGCCGCTCGAGTAGGCAGCTGATGGCCAAACCCAATCATTCTCAACCGGCGAACCCGGTACCGCCCCCGCGCACACCACCGCCCCGGCCCCGGGTACGGGTCGGTACCCTACGCGCACAGCCGGTGCAGTCAACCCAGTCAACCCAGCCTAGCCCCAACCTGCTAGAGCACCGTTACGAAGCGCAGCGCCGCTGGTTCGACCACGAAGTTGGGACGCTCGAGCGGCTGGCGCAGACCGAGCGTCTCGCAGGTGACTATATAGCGGCGCAACGCCTCGAGCGCGAGCTAGACTCGTTTATTAGAGAAGCTGCCGCGCTGCTGGAACAAGAAAGGTCGAGATGAACACCTACACCTTGGTAAGCGAACCGACCAGACGGCAACGATGTAAGACCCGCTGTAAGAACCGGCAACTGCCGAAACTGATACTGCTGGCCGCCGTTAGTCTCACAGGCTGTCAGCAACTCGTGCCCGCCGCCAGCTTGCAGGCGACGCCGACTGAGGTGGTCGTCGGCGACCCCGTAACCCTGACGTGGCGCAGCGCCGGTGCCACGGCTTGTAGCCTCACGCCAGAGCGCCAAACCCTCACGCCGGAAAATTGCACCCAGGGTAGTGTGACTGAACGCTACGACCGACCCGGCACCTTTACTGCAACCTTCGTCTACACGGTCGGAAACGGCTCCGAGCTTCGCCGCGAAGCGTTGATCAACGTTCGAGCGGCCGGTGCGAGTCAAACTTTTACAACTGAGCAAAACGGCCTCACCGTGACCTTTACGGCGGCTACTCCAGCTGATAAGGCAGGCTCAACCTGGGACTTTGGTGACGGCGAGACCAGCAGCGGCGCACGTGTAAGCCATACCTACGGCGGTGCCGGAAACTATCTGGTGACACTGACGCAAACCCAGGCCGGAGAGCGGACGCAGAGCACACAGACGGTAACAGTTAGAGCAAATACAAAGGCAAAAATCACGCTCTTTTCCGGCGACGGTTTGGCTGCGTGGGAACGCGTCCGGGGCGGCGCAGCCAACTGGCAGACTCGAGCAGACTATGTTGAGGTCAAACCGGGTAGCAAGGTCAGCGACAACAATTTAAGAACGAAAGAAACGTTTGGGGATTTCCGCTTGCACCTCGAGTTCTGGGTACCGAAAACGCCCGCCGGGACACCTGAGCAGGCGCGGGGCAACTCCGGCGTCTATTTGCAAGGACGTTACGAAGTGCAGATTTTAGATTCGTACGGCCGCACTTTAAGTGGCAAAAACGACGCCGGGGCCGTGTATGAAGTCAAAGACGCGTCCAAAAACGCGAGCTTGCCACCGGAAACATGGCAAAGCTACGACCTCGAGTTTCGAGCGGCCCGTTTTGAAAACGGCAAAAAGGTGCAAGACGCACGTGTCAGCGTCGTCTGGAACGGTCAGCTGGTGCAGGACAAAACAGTGATCCCCGGCCCGACCCGGCTCGGTGACCCGGAGCGCAGCAGCGACGTCGGCAGCGGTGGAGTTTTATTAGGTCCTATCGTGCTGCAAGACCACGGCTACCGGGTACGGTTTCGTAACGTCTGGCTCGAGCCGCTGGATTAAAAGGTAGAAATAGAGAGCAAGAAGCAAGAATAAGGAAAGCGTTCAACCTGCGGTTGCCGCCGTCCCAGCTTAGTTGTTAAAGGTAAAGGTCAACAGCTTTTGCTCTGTCGCTTTTACAAACCTCGAGCCTTTGCAGTCGCTAAAACCGGTTGAGAGGAGCGCACACGTATGTCTAACGCGGGCTCGAGCCTTCGTTATAGCAAAACACCTTGATTCGGTAACCGCTGGGGTCAAAGACAAAAAATCCATACGGCCCCCGCGCCGCTTTATACAACTCGCGCATGTCCCGGCCCAGCTCTGCGTAAGGGGCAACCTGCTGATACATTTCGTCCACCGCCGCAAAACTTGGGAGCTCGAGACCCAGATACTGCACGGTCAGCGGGTTTAGGGGTTCGTCTGCGTGGTCAAAAATAAGGGTAAAACCGTCTGCATTCAGCCAGATACGCCCAACTCCGGTGTCGTAGCGGGCGTCGCCGCAACCCAAAATCTCGGTATAAAAGGCGTAGGTTTGCTTAAGTGCATCCGTTTTAAGAGCTAGATGCTGAAGCTTCACCGGCTTGCTCTCTAAAAACCTAAGAGCGGCAGGCTCAAACCGACGCGCACACGGGGGCTGAACCGCCCTTCACCAAAGGCCCCACCCGCAGGCCAGAGGTAGTCTGTTCCAGCCTCGGCAAACACGCTGATAAGCGAAAACCCGATCACCCTGAGGCGAAAGTCCGCCCCGGCCACGCCCCCGACGCCGTAGTACACGCCGGGTTGGGTGCCGTCTAAAAACAGCGCAGAATTGATAAGGCGGTAGCGCGGTCCGGCTCCGGCGTAAAGCGCGGCGTCGGCGCTTGCCAGGAAGGTTCCGACGCCGCCCCGCAGCGTATAGGTCACGTCGGCAAAGCCGTCGACGTTGAGTTCGCGGTCTAACAGCAGCGGCAGCGGATAGAGCGCCGCGCCGACGCGTAATCCGACGCGACGCGCGAAGAGGTTTTCCGGGCCGACCTCGAGGCTTAGCGGAACGTGCGCCGCGGTGTTCAGAAGCGCAGGTGCGCCGGGTCCCAAAACCTCGGCACGTGCCAGCAAGAAACCGGGAAATAGAAAAAGCGTAGCTAATAAAATGCCGTAACGTTTCACGCCGTCATTCACTCGAAACCTCCACCAGCAGCTAAAGTCTAAGACCGGGTGACGAAGTTAGGCGAAGTTGCGCCCGAAAACGCTGTCGCCCAAGAACGCTGTCACCGTGTGAGTTCCGGCAGCTGTACAAGATAGCAGTTGCACAAGATAATAGACGTGAAAGCTGCCGAAACGTCAGCTGCCACATCACAGCTTAAAAAGGCGAGCTTAACGCCCGCTGAAAAGCCGCGACCAAGCTAGTCGGCCCCGAGACTGGGGTCGGCTTCAGGCACCGACCAGATGCTCCCCAACCCTAGCCCTACCAGTCCCCAAACGAGCGTGTCCACATTCGGGGTTGCAAACCAGACCATACCGTAAATCATGTAGGTCAAGAGCGCGAGGAAGGTCGCCAGAGAGAGCGGCGTACGGGCTTTAAGGAGCGCCCACCCGGTACTCAGCAAAAAAGCGATAAAAAGCAGCATGACCGGAATTCCGCTGGCAAAGCCGATATCTAAAAAATAGTTATGTACCCGGTAGGGTTTGACGGGTTGGAGCTCGAGCGTACCCGAACCGGGGGTGCGGTAGAGTGCCAGGTTGCCTAGACGAAAAGCCCGGGCCGCCGTTTTAGGCGGTAAAAACTCGGTGAGCATCGCCTCGGCTTGTTCGGGCGTGGCAAAAAACCAGGCCGCGTTGCCGAACGCGTCAATGCCGTAACCCATTAAAGGGCGGTCTAAAATCGCCTTGACCCCGACCTGCCAAAAGATCAGGCGGTGGCTCGTCGCCGGGTCGGTACCCTGCACGGCGCTGCCGAGTTTGTCGAGCCGCGCCCGCGCGTGCGGGGAGGTCAGGAGCGGCGCAGCGCCCGCGAGGAGCATCACGCCGCCTAACAGGAGCAGATAACGTGAACGGCCCCGCCGCCAAAACCATACAGCACCTAAACCTGCCAAGCTCAGCAGGGCGGCCAAGGCTCCTGCCCGCCCGCCACTGGCGACCAAACACGCCGTTAAAAAAGCGATAATAAGGCCGTCAAAGAGCCGTAAACGGCGGCTTAACAGTCGCCACGTCACCCAAAAAACCAGCACCACCGCCAGGTAAGCCGCGACGTAGCTCTGATGCCCCATCGTCGCCTGCACGTTGTTGCCGACCCGGGCGCTCGGGTCAACCAGCCTGAGCGGGTCGAGCCCGTAAGCCTCGAGCAGCGCCCAGGCCCCGGCCAGACACGCGCCCAGCGCCAGCAGATGGTAAATCCAGGTAAGCTTGAGCACCCGGCTCGAGCTCAGCACCGCCGCGAGCAGCGTCAGGGCGTACCAAGCATTTTCCAACAGCCGGAAAAGAATACTTTCGTAGCGGTCAGGAATGAACGGAAGCGACAGGCCGAGCGGGGCCGGATTGAGCAGGCTGGTCGTAAACGACGCCGCTAAAAAGAGGAGCAGCCACAGCAGCGGCAGGCGCAGCGGTGAGGCGCAGCTTAGGACTTGACCCTTGATCCTCCCGCTACGCAGCAGCAAGTACGCTTGACGCGCACCCAAACCCCAGAGCAGAACAAAGACGATGAGCTTGGGCAGTAAAACCTCGGCAAAGCCGTTTTTAGGAAAGGTGATGACGCTTTGAGGGATCAGCGCCAACACCTCTTTAGGCATGACAGCGAGCGGAAAGGCCAGAAATAACAGCCCCCAAAAGAGCCTATGCAGCAGCCGACGTGTGCGCAGCGCCGACGCGGGTTGCCTCTGCGTCATCTTTACGCTGCGGCCGAGATGCTCCACGCGCTTAATCCTTTGATTCGGCCCGTAAACGCAGGCTCAAACACGGGCGGCGTCGCTTGGTTTAAGTTCAGCCGGTGCAGGTTCAGAGTCGGTTTCAGAACTAGGTTCAGGGTTCGCTTCAGCCGACGACTCGAGTCCGAACGCCCGGTGTACCGCCCGAAGCGCCTCGACTGCGTGTTCGGCTCCGATTACCACGGTAATACGCACCTCACTCGTCGTAATCATCTCGATATTAGCCCCGGCCCCGGCAACCGCCGCAAACATCCGGCCCGCCAACCCCGGCGTTGACCCGAGCGCGATACCGACCACTGAAAGCTTGGCGATATTCGGGTCGGCGTGCGCGTCGCCGCCCAACCTTTCCAGCACCGGACGAACGGCCGTGAGCGCGTCCTCTACGCTGTCTTTTGTGACCGTAAAGGCCATCTGTTGCCGGTTGCCCCCCGGTACGCCCTGAATAATGGTGTCGGCGTTGACGTCCGCTGCGCCCAACGCCCCAAAAACCTGTGCGGCGACGCCGGGTGTATCCGGTACGCCTAAAAGGTCAATGCGGGCGTAGTTACGGTCTAAAGCAACGCCGGTGACCGGTTTGTCGGTTTTCACAACCTTCTCCTCTTGAACTACACCTTGTTTTGTTCCGGCTTGTTCTGCTGTACGCTTCGCTGACATCTGCGTCCCGGCTTTGGTGCCGACCAGTGTACCAGGCGCGTATGAAAACGATGAGCGGACGTGAATTCTGACCCCGTAGCGGCGCGCGTACCAAACGCTGCGTGGGTGCAGCACCTTCGCGCCGAGCGAGGCGAGTTCTAACATCTCGTCATAGTCAATATAAGGGAGTTTTGTCGCCGTGGGGATGAGGTGCGGGTCAGTCGTGTACACGCCCTCGGTGTCGGTGTAGATTTCGCACTCGGGCGCACCCAGAGCTGCGGCCACCGCCACCGCCGTCGTATCCGAACCGCCGCGCCCGAGCGTCGTAATCATGCCCTCGGCGTCTATCCCTTGGAATCCGGCGATCACAGCCACGTCAACGCTCCTAAACGCGGCTAAGAGCGCACCGGGGTTGACCTCGATAATACGTGCGCCGCCGCTGACACTATCGGTTAAAAACCCGGCTTGAGACCCGGTAAACGAACGCGCCTTAAGCCCGATACTGTGCAGCGTCATGGCCAAAAGCGCAACCGACTGCTGTTCTCCGGTCGCCATCAACATATCGAGTTCGCGCCGGTCGGGGCGCACTGTAATCTCTTTGGCAAGCGAGACGAGCGCGTCGGTGGTGCGGCCCATCGCCGATACCGTGACAGCAACTTTTTGCCCTTTTTCTACTGTGCGGGCGACACGCGCCGCCACTTTGCGGATACGCTCGAGGTCGCCGACGCTGGTACCCCCGTACTTTTGCACTACAATCTCCATAAAACTCCCTTGTACCCGAACGCGAACGTACAGGCAACGGGCACATTGTATGACAAGTATGACGAAAACAGGCCGCGGCAGAAATTGAGGAACGAGTATCAGAGCGTCTCTGACGCAGCTATCTATTGTAGGTCGAACGTAACAGTACAACTTATTGGGCAGGTCTGGTTATTGGACAGGTCTGGCACAGGCTTGCCGAAAACTTCACACGCTCTCTAACCGGCCTATGTGAGTGCATTTTAAGGTTAGGTTAAGGTTCGTCTCGGTATAGTAAAGCATTATGTCACGACGTTATTTCGGCACCGACGGTATCAGGGGGGTTGCAGGAGCCCCACCGATGACCGCAGAGTTCGCTTTTTCGGTCGGTGTCGCCGCGGCTGAAGCCCTTAAAGGGGCGGGCCGTGACGCGCCTACGGTCTTGATCGGACGCGATACCCGCCGTTCCGGGCAGATGCTCATGTCGGCGCTCGTGGCAGGGCTGACCTCGAGGGGTGCCTTTGCTGTTGAACTCGGCGTTTTGCCGACTCCCGGTGTCTCACACCTCTGCCGCTCGCTCGGCGCAGCTGCGGGTATCGTCATCAGCGCGTCGCACAACCCGTTTGCCGACAACGGCATCAAGTTTTTTAGCGCCGACGGCGAAAAGCTCTCGGACGCGCTCGAGGCTGAGATCGAAAGCTACCTGGGGCGTGTTGCGACTCTACCTGCTGTCACCGGCGCGGCCATCGGCACGTTTGAACGCTACGACCGCAGCAGCAGCCACGAATACCGCGACTTTTTGATCGCCAGCGGCCCCGACCTGAGCGGCCTTAAGATCGGTTTAGACTGCGCCAACGGCGCAGCGTACAAACTCGCCCCCGAAGTTTTTTCGCTACTCGGGGCCGACGTGCGGGTGATCAACGCCGAACCCGACGGGCTCAATATCAATACCGGCTGCGGCTCAACGCATCCCGAAGCTATCGCACACTTTGTTCAAACCGAGGGCTTAGACCTCGGCGTCACCTTCGACGGCGACGCCGACCGTGCGCTCCTCGTAGACCGCGCGGGGCGGCTGATTTCAGGCGACCACATGCTCGCGATCTGTGCGCTCTACCGCCACGAACAAGCCGTCGTCTCGACCATTATGGGGAACTTGGGCCTCGAGCACTACCTGACCGCACGCGGTGTGGGCTTTTACCGCGCCGCCGTCGGTGACCGCTACGTTTACGAGATGCTCCGTACCAAAGGCTTGTCTTTAGGCGGTGAACAGTCCGGACACGTGCTCTTTTTAGACAAAGCGCCGACCGGCGACGGCATTTTGAGCGCCTTACAAACGCTCGCTGCGGTGCAGGGTTCAGGAAAAATGCTCGAGACTTGGTTTGACGAAATCACCATGTACCCGCAAATCCTGCTTAACGTCCGAGTTGACCCGCTCGTAAAAGCGCGGCTCGCCGAACATCAGCAAGTAGCTGTAGCTCTGCAAGAAGCCTCAGCGCGCCTCAACGGTGAGGGCCGCGTCAACGTTCGGCCGTCAGGCACCGAGCCGCTCGTCCGGGTGATGGTTGAAGGGCGCGACCAAAGTACGATCGAGCAGGTTGCTAGAGATATTGCGGCTGTGGTCGAACGGGCGAGACTCTAAGCCGGCTTGTTCAAGCGTTCTGGTAGACGTCCACTAAATTTTTAGGTGTCATTCTGAAATGCAGCGGCTTTTGCGGTCACTGAGCCGGGTTCTCGCTTAGACAATTTTGGCTTTGTTAAGGGCAGCATTTCAAAATGTGCGTATCAAACTATGCTTCATTTACTTGAGCTGGCTCAAACCAAATCATACCTTCTATAATTTGGTAAAAGGCAGAGGTTTTAGCTCGAGAACCACCTGACCCCCATAGACAAACGCCATGTGGAGCGTGTCACCCGACCAGCGCAGCTCAGGCAGCGGTAAATCCCGAAGAACCGCGTCACTCGTCGGCCAAGGATCGGTCGTCCTTTCAGCGATCACGTCTTGCACTGTGCTCATGATCTGATAGGCGATATGGGCCAGATCTTCTTTTTCCGTCTCTGAGGCGTAGTGCAGGTTGATACCCTGCCCCGCTTCAGCTTGACCGTCAAACGACACGCCGACTACCGCACCGTCAAGCTCGAGGCTAAACACAGGGGGCGTAACCAGGTTAAGCTGTTGTACCAGCCAAGAGGCCAGTTCAACCACTTTGGGGGAAGGTCTACCGGTTCGGGCGAAGGGTAACTGAAGCGTCGGGTAGAGTAGTTCATGATTGATATTACCCGCGCCTTGACCTCTGGGCACCCCAACTGGCCCGGTGACACCCCTCTAACCGTAAAGCTTACCGCCGACATCACTCAAGGTTCAGCGGTCAACATTATGAAGCTCTCAACCTCGACGCACTGTGGCACCCACCTCGACGCGCCGTTTCATTACAGCCAAGGCGGGGGGCGGTTGGGAAGCGTGGCGCTCGAGCTGCTGATCGGTCCGGCACGAATCATTGACGCACGCAGCAGTGTGACCCCCGAACTGTTAGCGCCCTTTGACCAGCTACCTGAACGCGTCCTCTTTTATACCGGCGAACCCGCTCATTGGGACGTGTTTCCCAACTTCACGCCGCTCACGCCTGAGCTGATTTACGCCCTCGCTGACCGGGGTGTGAAACTCGTCGGCACCGACGCACCGAGTGTAGATACCCTGACGAGTAAAGATTTGCCCGCGCATAAGGCTTGTTTGGAACGTGGTGTGCTGATCCTCGAGGGTCTCAACTTGGTCAATGTTCCCGAGGGCAAGTACGAACTTATCTGCTTACCGCTCAACCTCCCCGACGCCGACGCGTCGCCGGTCAGGGCCATCCTCCGGTGAAACGGGACGCGTTCTTACTGCCGCGCGGTATCTACTTAGACGGCAACTCGCTCGGCCCGCTCTCTTACGGGGCGCAAGCTGCGACTGAGCGCCGCTTAAAGCAGTGGCAGCACTTGGCGGTGAGCGGCTGGGACGAGTGGTTTGAACTTGCGGAGCGCCTCTCCCCGGCGCTTGCTCGGCTCGTCGGGGCGAAACCTACAGAGGTCATCGCCACGGGCAGCATCACGAGTAACCTGCACGCGCTTTTAGCGACGTTTTACGAGCCCCAAGGCGAACGCCGCAACCTGCTGGCGACCAGCCTCGACTTTCCCAGCGACCTCTACGCGCTTTCGGCGTGGGCCGAGCGGCAGGGCGGCGAGCTCAAGCTCATCCCCTCGAGAGACGGGCATACCCTTCACGAAAACGATATTCAGGGTGCGCTGACGACGGACATCGCCGTCGCCGTATTACCAACGGTGCTCTACCGGAGCGGACAACTCTTAGACGTTACAAGTATCACCGCGCAGGCGCACGCTGCAGGTGCGCTGATCGGCTGGGACGCGGCGCATAGTATTGGCGCGGTGCCGCACAGCTTTCACGACGCCGGAGTGGACTTTGCCGTGTGGTGTTCGTATAAATATCTCAACGCGGGACCGGGTGCGCCGGGTGGCTTATTCGTGCATGAGCGGCACTTTGAGCGTACTCCGGGATTGCCGGGGTGGTGGGGCCACGACAAAGCGACGCAGTTTGAAATGGCCGCAGCGTTTCGCAAAGCGGTCGGCGCAGGCGCGTATCAGCTTGGCACGCCGAGCATCATCGCGCTCGCGGGGCTCGAGGGCGCTCTCGGCGTGTTCGAAGAGGTCAGTATCGGGGCGGTGCGCACACGCTCATTAGAGCTGACCGAATACCTTATCGTCCTCGCGGACGCGCAGCTGCCGGAACTCACGTTGCGGACGCCCCGGAACCCGGAAAAGCGGGGCGGCCACCTCGTTTTAGAACACCCTCACGCGCAGAGCCTGAGCCTTGCGCTCCGGGAACGTCAGATCGTTCCCGATTACCGCGCTCCCAACTTGCTCCGGCTCGCCCCGGTCGCGCTTTATAACACTGAAGCTGAGCTAGACGAAACGGTGCGTGTACTGCGAGAGCTGTTAGATAGGAGAAGTTATGTAAAAGAGATTCCGGCAGGCCCTGTTACTTAGGCTCGAGTCGCCTTGTCTACACGCTTGATATTTGTCTACATACTTGTCTGCACATACGTTTAGCTACCGCGCCGGACAGACCACGCTCATCTCGGTGCCCCAGCGGTACGCCTCGCTGCAGGTAACCCAGGCGCGTTTAATTGAAATGGTACTAAGCACGTTGGCGTCGCCCGGGACCTTTAAGGTAGCGATGACGCCCTGCCCGCGCGGTCCCCAAAGCGTGACAGTTTGCGGGTAGGTGCCGCGAAACGCCTCAGCGTCTTTGGGCAAGGTAGTCTCGTCCCCCGTAAGCGCCGCGTAGCGCCCCTGAAAGGTGGCTCCGGCAGGCCCGTCGAAGTGAACGTAGTACGGAATCGGCCCCCCAAACTCGTAGTAAAGGCCCGCAACCACGAGGAGTGTAAACAGCAAGATTAAGATGCGGGTAAGCGGAACTTCGGGTGCCCGGACGCGTTGACTTTTCCCTTGACCTTGAACTTCTCTAACCACAGTAGCTCCTAACGGTATCCAGCTGAGCCCGAGAGCGCAGCGTAACGCTCCAGTTTACGGCGCTCACGCACAAAGATAAAGCGCGGTGAACTACACCGCGCCCTTTTTGCCTGCTGGGTTTAGACACATAGGTCTCGGACGAGCTAGCCGCGCAGGTGCTTAACGCCCGCTGCAACTTTGGCAACGCGGACACCGAGTTTACGGGCCATACTGAGTTCATCTTCTGAAGGTTGCCTCGAGCCGTCGCCACCGGCGAGCGTCCCAGGGCCGTAAGGCGAGCCGCCATGCACGCTAAGCGCAAAGAGTTCCGGGTTCTGACTGTAGGGCGACCCGACGAAGATCATCCCTTGGTGCAGCATCGGCACGAGCGCGGTCAGCACGGTTGACTCTTGGCCACCCCCGAGCGTCGCCGTCCCGACAAAGATACCCGTCACCTTATCGGTCAGCTCACCGTTCGCCCACAGGCCCCCGGTCGTGTCAATAAACGCCTTCATCTGCGCGGCCATGTTGCCGTAACGTGTCGGGGTGCCCCAGATGATGCCGTCGGCCCAGCGGAGGTCGTCGTGAGTTACCTCGTCGTGCTCAGCCATCGCCTGTTGCGCCTGAACATAGGCGTCTTGGCCTGACATCGCCTGACGCGCCGCCTCGAGTTCAGGAATACGCACAACTTTGACCTCGGTGTCGTCTACACTTTTGGCACCTTCGGCGACTGAATGCGCCATCTTATGGAGGTGACCATATGAACTGTAAAACGGAATCAGGATATGGGTAGGCATAGTGTCTCCTTTGGAATACTTGTGTGGGGTTTGCGAGCTTGTAACGTAAACTCAGCACGCGACCTTGCGGGCAAGGCGTTACCCGGCAACGTGTTAAAGCGTATGCGGAGTGCTATATTTTGTCAAGTAGTTTGTAATACATAGTTGCAGCTTGGGTAAGCTGTTTATTATTTTATAAGTTTTTAGGGATTACAAAGCACGGAGGCCGCAGGGAAGGTTACGTGGAGGTTACGGAGGAGCATACAGTGGAACATAACTTTTGTCCGATCTACGAGTCAATCAATCTGCTGCAAGAGAAGTGGACGCTGCATATCGTGCGCTCGCTCTTAGGCGGCCCCAAAGGGTTTAACGAACTCGGCCGCGACATCGGCGGCTGCAACCCGACCACCTTGGCGCAACGTTTAGAACGGCTCGAGGCTGCCGGAATCATCCATAAAAGTGTGCAGTCCACCATGCCGCCACGGACCCGCTACACCCTGACCGAAGCAGGACTCGCGTTAGAAGACGTGATCGGCGCAGTAGACCGTTGGGGGCGGCAGTTTCTGACTCAGACTGTTCCTTAAGAGGTCAAAGTACTAGACATAAAGTGCTATGAAATTTTTCACACCGCTGCTAGACTTACGCTATCTTAGTCGGGCTCCGCCCTGGTTTGGGGAGATAATGCGTCACAATACCGTTTGGCTTTTTGTCGTTTTAGCACTTTTACTCACGGCCTTTTGCCTCGGATTACCCCAATTTCACTACGCCGTCGCGCTGATGATCGCCCTTATCTTACGGTACAAAGACCAACCCTATAACGAACCGCTTTTCAAATTTAGCTTTTCGCCGAGGCGCAGTTAGAAGCTGTTCGGGTGCTGAGTTCCGCTGATCTTTCGGTTGAGCCGTGACGACTTCTACCGCCTTGCAGGTAAGTAGTCAGGGGTTAGAAGTCAGTAGTCCATCAGCCTTCTGCGCAGGTAACGTCGGTCTCGCGGTTGCGTGAGGGTCTTAAAAGCAACTGTCAACATGGCCTAGAGCCGACCGAGAGCGTCCACAACATAGCTGATATAAGTTAAGAGTTCAGAATAAAGAAGTTAGGTGTTTGGGCGTCTCTTACACCTTCAAGACGTGACCACAAGGGTAGACGACAACTGAAACCCCAAAACGCTTCACACGACGGCCACGCCGGTGCAGGGTGTTTTTACGCTCTGCTTTTTTAACGTACCGGGGGTCGTTTGCGTTTGTCGGCGTTGTTGCTTTTGTAAAAAAGCTCGGCGAGCTCGAGGTTGAGCTTGACCAGTTCCGCGTCCCGCAAACGGTGGTCCAACTGCTCTTTGCACGCGCCGACGCGCTCACTGAGCCCAGCGTTGGGTTTTGCCGGTGACGCTATGATGAGGCGGTGCTCGAGACGCTCAATCAACTCCTTAGCCGCGTCTCGGTGTTTTTCACGTTGCAGTTTATTTAGTTTCATAAACGCCAGTTTCATAAGCACTCAGTCTCATAGACACCCCCGTAAAGATAGCCCTACGCACTTCGGGTAACGTTTCAGCTGAACAACTTGCGATTAGAAGCTACCCGCTGAAAAGCCTAGCACGCTGCATGAGCGTGTAAAGCAGCCCGAACTTCATCAAGTTTTAACCAACGAGGGCTCTGCAACTTGGGCTCTAAGGGCTGCTAACTGTAACCGCCGAAACCGCCCGACCAAAAGGAAGGCAGCCGTCATCAAACCGAGGACAAGCCCCAACCACAAACCCCGACCGCCGAGCCCCAGCACAAAAGCAAAGAGAACACCCGAACTAAGGCCGACGCCCCAATACGAAGTCAGTGAAATCAGCATCGGCGCACGCGTATCTTTAAGACCGCGAAGCGCCCCGGCTGCGCTCACCTGCAGCCCGTCAAACACCTGAAACACAGCCGCAAACGCTAAAAACTGCGCCGCTCTGCGGACAACTGCCGTGTTCGCCGGGTCGGTAACATCGAGGTAAAGCCCGACGACCTGATCGGGTAAAAACCAGAAGGTCAAGGCGCTAACGAGCATGACACAGGCGCTTAACAAGATACCGACCCAGCCCGCACGCTGAACCCCAACAGGGTCACGCCTGCCGACGGCTTGCCCGACCCGGACAGCAGTCGCCGACGCCAACCCGAGCGGCACCATAAAGGTAAAACTCGCGCTCTGAATGGCAATTTGGTGCGCCGCGAGTGGCACCGTGCCGAGCGTCCCTATCAAGACCGCCGTCGCGGAAAAAAGACCCGCCTCAAACCCGAGTGTCAGGCCAATCGGCCAGCCGATACGGAGGAGGTCGACAAGCATGTTAAGGTCAACACCGCGAAACCGAAAGAGTCCAAATTGGGGCAGGGTGCGGGCACTATGCAGCGCCAGCAACCCGAAACTAAGCCCGAACGAAAGGGCGCTGGCGTACCCTGTGCCAACCAAGCCAAGTGCCGGAAAACCCCAGTTGCCAAACATCAGCAAGTAGTTCATCAGCGCGTTGAAGCCGACCGCCAAAAACGCAATGACCATCACCGGACGCGGGTTTGAAATCCCTTCGAAAAGGCCACGCAAACCGACCGTCAGGAGGGCCGGAACAACCCCCCAGGCAATCGCCTGCACGTACCCGGTCGCCAGCCGCACCGTTTCGGGCTCTTGACCCAGGAGCGGCAAGATATGGCCGATCTGCGAAAACAACACGAGGGCCGGCACACTGAGGAGCAGCGCCAAGAAAAAACCCTGCTGCGCGGCCCTGCCCGCCGCCGCCGTCTCCCCTGCCCCGAACGCCTGCGAAACGGTCGGGCCGACCGAAAAAAGCACACCACTGCAAACCAAAACAGTCAAAAAAAAGATGCTGCCGCCGAGTGCGATACCCGCAAGCTGCGTATTACCGAGACGCCCGACCATCAGCGTGTCCACAAACGACGCCGACATCTGCGCGACTTGCGCCAAAATGAGCGGCAGAGCCAGCGTGAGCGTGCGGCGCACCTCGAGCCTCAGAGAAGGTTTTAGCACAGGTGCCGCGTCCATAGAGGGTGACTATACCCGGAGAAGATCAGACTTCAACCCTTTTAGCCAACGCGAAAATGCGTCAGCCTAGTTTTTCTTTAATAGCTGCCAACATGTTCAGGTTAGGCGGAAAAATGGGTTCAGGCAGCGCGTCAAGAGCAAAGTAGCGTAGCTCGAGACCCGTCTCCTCAAAAACTTCGCGTCGCGCAGCCTCTTCAACCGTTTCGCCCAAGTTCATGATGCCGCCCACGACACCCCAGGTGCCATCGTCTGAACGGCGCTGCAAAAGCAGACGGCCTGAGCTGTCTCTGATCAGGATGACCGCAGCGACGAAAATGGCCGGTTTGTTGCCGATCATCCCCCGGAGATAACGGATATAGTCCATAGCTCAATCTTGGCGTACAGATCGCTTTTTGATAGCCTCGAGAATAGGCAGATTCGGTTCAAAAAGATTCTCCGGAAAGGCGTTAAGCGGAAAGTAACGGAGCTCGAGCCCCTCCGCGTCGGGTTGCAGCGTGCCGTTTGTGCTGTCTGTCAAAAACGTGATGGTGATAATTTGGGCTTCATCACCGTTTGGGTAGGTATAGAAAAGTCCAATATCTTCAAAAACGCCGAACAGCTCCAAGTTACCTACAGTCAAGCCTGTCTCTTCCAAAACTTCACGCCTGGCCGCCGCTTCGAGGCTTTCGCCTAACTCCATAAAGCCGCCGATCAGACCCCAGCCAGTTCCGTCAGCACGGTGTTGCAAAAGCAGTTCACCGGCTCCGTTAAAGATTACGACGCCCGCTGTAACCATAATGACGGGTTTCGGGCCGACCATATGGCGGAGATAACGGATATAGTCCACGCCCTAACCTATCAGACCTGCTTAGGGTGCATAGCGCCTGTATAATCAGCGTTTAGTGGAGGCCACCGTGCAGAACCAAACGCAACACTCCGTCAACGACTTGAGGCGACTCTACCTCGAGTTTTTCCGCAGCAAAAATCACCTCATCTATCCGTCTGCGTCCCTAAAAAGTGACGACCCCGGTTTGATGTTTAACGTCGCGGGGATGCAGCAGTTTAAGCCGTATTTTCAGGGCACGACGCCCCGGTTTCCCGGCGTCAAAGGCGTGTGGCCCCGCGTCACGACGAGCCAAAAGTGTATGCGGGCGGGTGGCAAGGATTCCGACATCGAAAATGTCGGGCGCACCCGGCGGCACCATACGTTTTTTGAAATGCTCGGCAACTTCTCGTTTGGCGATTACTTTAAGCGTGAGGCCATTACCTGGGCGTGGGAGTTTCTTACCTCGAAAGAGTGGTTGGGACTCGAGCCCGAACGTTTGTACATCACCGTGTTTACCGACGACGACGAAGCGTATGCGATTTGGTGCGATGAGGTGGGGATTCCCAAAGAACACCTCTCCCGTTTCGGTGAGGATGAAAACTTCTGGCCTGCCAACGCCATCAAGGATGAGCGTACCGGGCCGTGCGGCCCCTGCTCTGAAATCTTTTACGACCGTGGCCCTGAGTTCGGCAGCCCGGATGAAACCGGGCCGAATACGGGTGACGGTGACCGGTACATGGAGTTCTGGAACTTGGTGTTTACCCAGTTCAATCTTCAAGACGGCGTACTGACGCCGCTACCGAGCAAAAACATTGATACGGGTGGGGGGCTCGAGCGTTTCGCCACCATCCTTTCGGACGCACAAGACGCCTACGGCACCGAACTCTTCCAGCCCGTGATCCGGCGTTTGGTCGAGCTGTCGGGCGTCCCTTACGAGGATATTAAGAGCGTGCAGCACCGCATCATCGCCGACCACGTGCGCTCAGTCAGCATGTGCATTACCGACGGGATTTTACCCGCGAACGACGGCGCAGGTTACGTCATCAAGATGCTGATTCGGCGGGCGAGTCGGCAGGCGTACGTGCTGGGTCTCCGCGAGCCCGTGCTTCACAAACTCGTCCCCGGTGTGGTCGAAGCGATGGGCGAGGCGTACCCAGAAGTCAAAGATGCACAAGCGCGGATTGAAGGCATTTTAGAGGCGGAAGAGACGCAGTTTTTGCGGACACTCGAGTCGGGCATCGTCCGGGTCTCGCAACTGCTCGACATGTTAGAAGCTAGCGAAGATCTCAAGGTTATTTCCGGTGATATGGCGTTCGACCTCTGGCAGACCTACGGGTTTCCCCTCAGTTTGACCGAAGAGATGGCTGAAGAGCGCGGCGTCACCGTAGACCGGGCGGGCTATGAAACGGCTAGGGAAGGCGCACGGGAGACCTCGAGGGCTTCACGCGAAGGTGGTGCGATGTTCACCGCACAAGATGTTTTTGGGCGCATTGCCGAAGCGCACGGCCCGACGGTGTTTACGGGCTATACCGACCGGGACGGCGAGGCGACCGTGCTGGCGCTCGTCCGAGACGGTGCAGAACAGAGCGAAGCACGCGAAGGCGACGCCGTGCAAGTTGTACTGAACACGACACCCTTTTACGCCGAGGGCGGCGGGCAGATTGGCGACGCGGGCGTTTTAGAGTGGCCGGACGGCAAAGCGATGGTCAGTACCACGACGAAAACCAAGAACGGCGTATTCGTCCATCAGACGAGGATTTTACGGGGCACGCTCACTGACGGCATGACGGTACGGGCCGTGGTTGACCCCAGCCGCGATGAAACCGAAAAACACCATACGGCGACGCACCTGCTGCACGCGGCCTTACGAAGTATTCTCGGGACGCATGTGGCGCAAGCCGGGTCACTGGTGGCTCCTGACCGCCTCCGGTTCGACTTTTCGCATCCCAAGTCGCTGACGGGTGATGAAACCGCGCAGATTGAAGCGCTCGTGAACCGCTGGGTGCAGCGCGATTTGCGGGTATCGTGGCAGGAGGTCACGCTGGCACAGGCGCGGCAAGCTGGGGCGATGATGCTCTTCGGTGAAAAGTACGGCGACCGGGTGCGGATGGTGACGGTTGCGCCTGAAGGTGAGGCTGGTTCTGCAAAACCTAGTGGGGTATCGCTCGAGCTTTGCGGCGGCACCCACGCCCCCCGTACCGGCACCTTAGGTGTCTTTTTGATCACCGCAGAAGAGGCCGTGTCAGCGGGTGTGCGGCGGATTGAAGCCCTCGTCGGTGAGGCGGCACTTTCATATTTGAAAAACCTACGCGAAAGTGTCACAGCGACCTCGAAAGCTCTAGGCGTCAAACCCGAAGAGGTGACGAGCCGCGTGGAACGCCTGCAAGGTGACCTCAAAGCGAGGGAGCGCGACAACGCACAGCTCCGCGACAAGCTGGCAGCGGCGCAAACCCAGGGCGGCGCTGCCAGCGAGATCAAAGAGGCGGGCGGGTTTCGCTACAGCACGGTGCAGTTAGACGGCCTCGACGCGGGCGCACTCAGGAACGCTGCCGACGCACTGTTAGACCGCTCGGGTGCGGACATCGTGGTCTTGGCGAGTGGACCGCTGATCGTGACCAAAATCAGCAAAGACGCTGAGTCTCGGGGTGCCCACGCGGGCAAGCTCGTCGGCGAAATCGCTAAACGTGCGGGCGGCGGCGGCGGCGGACGGCCCAATCTGGCGCAGGCCGGGATCAAAGACCTGAGCCGGTTGGACGCAGCCCTCGCCGCTGTCCCGGACATCATTGCTGCGTCCTGAGTTGAGACAGCCTGAAGACTTCCGGCCCAAGCTCGTCGCCTTCGACCTCGACGGAACGCTCTTACGCCGGGATAAGACCATCAGCCCCCGCAACCGGGCGGCGGTCGCCGGACTCGTAGCAAAGGGTGTGAGGGTCGTTCTCTGTACCGGACGACCTCCACGAACCGCGCAGGTATTTGCCGAACAGTTGGCGCTCGTCGACCTCGGCATCGTCTATAACGGCGGGGCGGTGTACAACTTTGCCGAAGACCGGGCGCTCGTGCGCTTCGATTTTCCTGGTGAGGTGGCGCGTCAGGCCGTCCAAAAGATGCGCGCTGAACATCCAGGGGTGATGTGTGGGCTCGAGACCTCTTACGGCTGGTTTGTAGACGCCGAACGTTACGACCTGACTCGGCGGGGCGCGGTTCCTTATGAGAGTGAACCCGACGGCGTTGGGGATGCGCTCAACTTTATCCGGGATGAGGTGACCAAACTTCTGTTTTGGCACGCGGGCGAAACGCCGGAAACGCTCAACGCGACGTTGCACGGCTTACCCGTTCACGGAACCTGGAGTATGCCGGGGCTCTTGGAGATCGTCGGGCCGGAGGTCAACAAACGCACGGCGCTGAGACGTGTGGCTGCCGACATGGGTTTTGCAGCTGAAGACGTGGCAGCCTTCGGTGACCAACATAACGACCGGGAGATGCTTGTATGGGCCGGATTCGGCGTGGCAATGGGCAACGCCGACAAAGACGTACGAGACCTCGCCGATTGGGTGGCGGGTGACGCGGATGACGACGGCGTAGCGGAGGTGGTCGAAACGTGGCTCTAGGTTTTGACCCTGTTCGTGTGTCATTCTCTTGGGATGTGAGCCTCGAGCCCACTTATGGCTGACGTTCTGCTGGCACTCGACGTGGGTGAAGCCCGTATCGGGGTGGCTCGAGGCGAAATCGGCTCGTCATTTGCTTTCGGGCGCGGCTATATCGTACGGCAAAAACTCTCTGCAGATGTCGAGGTAGTACGTTTACGCGCTGCAGAAGAGGGCGCAGCGCGGATTGTCGTCGGCTTGCCGAGCCGCTTGCGGGGCGGCGACTCACCGCAGACGGAGAAGGTCAGGCGGTTTGCCGCTGAGCTTGAAAAGATCGGGCTCGAGGTCGCCTTTGAAGACGAACGTCTGACGACCAAGCTGGCGTCGCAAGGGCTCCTTAAAAGTGGCATCAAAAAGAGGCGGCGGCAAGAAAAAGGGTTATTAGACGAACGAGCGGCGGTACTGATTTTAGAAAGTTACCTGGCGAAGCACCCATATAAGACATCGCCGTAACCCGTCGCCGTAAAATATCACCGTAAAACACTGCCGTAACCCGTCGGCAACATATTCAGCACCATGTTTTGTACCAATTTGACGAGTTTTTCCCGTGTTTACACGGTAGACTGGGCCGCGTGAGCGAAGTCCCGACCAAACCAACTCAGCCCGCACCTGAACCGGTAGAGCTCGCGCCGAAACGTCCAGGGTTGCGCGGCTGGGTGCGTGGCCTTTTAGTCGGCGTTTTGCTTGTCGTCGGCGTTGTGGCGCTGGGTGTGCGCTGGGTAGAGCGGCAGCTTCAGCCGGTCGCCGAGACGGGCGCAGTACAAGATAAGGCGCAGACGTTCGAGGTCGCGCCGGGGTGGGGCGCGGCGCAAGTGGCCGGGGCGTTAGAAGACGCCGGACTCGTCCGCAACGCCCGTGTCTTCAGCGTTTATTTACGGCTCGAGAACCTTGACCGGAGCGTCGGCGAAGGGCTCTACACCCTCAACCCGAGCTTGAGCGTGCCGGAGCTGGCGCGGCGGCTTGCGCGTGGGGGTCAACCGCGCATCACAGCTGTCGTTATCCCTGAAGGCTTTCGGACGACGCAGGTGGTCAGCCGCCTTAAAACCGAGTTGGGCGTAGATATCGGGCCGCTCGTCAAACGACCCGGCGCGTGGCGGCCTGCGTTTGTCCCGGTGGGGGCGGGGCTCGAGGGCTACCTCTTCCCGGCCCGTTATGACTTTCCGGTAGGGAGCACGCCTAGAGAGGTCGTTGAGCAGATGCTCCGCCGCTTTGAACGTGAGCTGACGCCAGGCGTTAAGCAAAACTTGAAAAGTTTGGGCTTAAGCGTTCAAGCGTGGGTCACGCTCGCCAGTATGGTGCAGGCCGAAGCGGGCTCGTACGCTGAAATGCCCGTGATCGCCGGGGTATTCTTAAACCGTTTGGACCGCGATATGCTCCTTCAGTCCGACCCGACCGTCGCCTACGGCCTCGGCAAACGCCTGCCCGACCTCGACGCGGTAGCTGGCGACCTTAAACAAGACACACCCTGGAACACCTATACACGGGCCGGTCTCCCCCGCACCCCCATCGGTAACCCCGGCGCACGCGCACTTCAGGTTATCTTTCAGGCGCAGCGGACGAACGCCCAAGGTCAACCTTATCTCTACTTTTTGCACGCACCGGGCGGCGAGTTTCGGCCCAATTTGACGCTCGAGGGTCACAACCACGACGTGGCCGCATATCTAAAGTGAGGGCGGCATAATCAAGCACTTTGTCCTTTTTTTAGCCCTGCGTCATATCCGCCGCCGCGCCCTGCAGAGCAGCCTGACGCTCCTCGGCGTCGCCGTCGGGGTCATGGTTTTAATCACCGCACTTTCTCTAACCAACGGGTTTATTGACGAACTCATCAGCAGTACCTTAGAGGCCACGCCGCACGTCTCGCTAGCGGCTTATGACAACACGCCGCTAAAAAACGACCCTGAAACGCTGCAGCGTATCGAGGCGCTCCCCGGTGTGGTCGCCGCTGCGCCGTACCTCTCGGGCCAGGCCCTGATCGCCCGCCGCGCCGACGCGGCCGCCGGAGTTTCAGGGGCCAGGGGCTACACGCAGGTTTTGGGGATTGACCCGGCCCGAGAGCAGCAGGTGCTCGGGCTGAGCGTCTTGAAACAAGAGCAACAAGCGTTGGTTTCAGGTGGCATCATCTTAGGCAGCAGCCTCGCGCGTAACCTGGGCGTCGTGGCGGGTGACGAGGTGATTTTGGTAGACATCAGCCGCAGCCGCACGACCTTTCCGGTCGCTGGAACCTTCCGCGTCGGGAACGAGATTATTGACGGTGCGCTCTCTTACACGTCAATTCCGACGTTGCAAGATTATCTGGACGAAAAAGGTCAGATCAGCGGCTACCACGTGCGGCTTACTGACCCCGCTGACGCTGAGGCGTTTTCGCAAACGCTGGCTGATGAAACCGGTTTGTGGGCGACGCCGTGGCAAAACTTGTTCGGCGGCCTGGTACGGCAGCTCGAGCTACAAAAAACATTGATCGGCGTAGTGGTCTTCCTCATCGTCTTGGTCGCGGCGATGGGAATTGCCAACATTTTAATTTTGACCGTCGCTGAAAAGACCGAAGAGATCGCCATCTTACGGGCCATCGGCGCGTCGCAGCGGCAGATTTTAGCCGTCTTTACGACTGAGGGCTTGCTGTTAGGTGGCGGCGGCACCCTGTTAGGCGCACTGCTGGGGCTCGGCCTAAGCTTGTATTTTAAGTTTCAACCCTATCCGCTCCCCGGCGACCTCTACTTCATTACGCAATTGCCCGTCGAGCTGCAACCGTGGGACTTTATCTGGGTGTGCGCCCTGTCTCTCGGGACGAGTGTGCTGGCGGCGCTGTTACCGGCGCGGCGGGCGGGCAGGCTCGACCCGGCGGAGATTTTGCGGTAAGGACTGGTAAGGCGGAACTTGTACAGAATTTATACCCCTTGTACGCAGCGCCGCTATAGACGACAATAAACGCATGAGAGAAAGACGCATCCTGACGAGTTTGCTCTGCCTCTTGTTAGGCGTACTCTTTACTATCAGCATTTTTGGGACTGCCCCAAACTACTAGCGAGCGAAACGCTTTAGCGCGGCTGTCGCACAACACCTACCTTTAGGCTCATCTAAAGCTCAAGTTTTGCCGTTTTTGACAAACGAGAAAATCGAGCATTCGTATGTTGAGCGTGACTTTGAACTTGGGTCAGCTGTCAAAGAAGGTTTGCAGCCGTCACAACCGGGCGGCGTAGCATTTTCTATAGTTCGGCGTACAGCTCGAGGGTTACTGACTAGAGGTGACACCCGGTTCGTATTCTTTTTTGATAAAGCAGAAAAACTCATCAAGGTGTCAGAAAAGCTTTACACAGGGTTATAAACCTGGTCACATACTGTCTTAAATCAATCAGGCGCTACGCACTTAGTGCTTAAACATTTTCATCCGTACCGGGTAGAGTAACATGTGTTTATTTTCCTTTTGAATAGGTCTTGCTGTGACCACTGACGCGCCCCTGTCGTCCGCAGGGGTCACGCAACCCACCCGCGAAGCCGCAGTGAACGGCGCTGATTTGACGCTGCTCGGCACAGCCCACGTCTCGAGAGCGAGCGCCGAAGAGGTCGAACGCCTGCTGCGTACCGGCGACTACGACGCGGTAGCTTTAGAACTCGACCCCGGTCGCCACGCTGCCTTAACCGACCCCGACCGCTGGGCCAAAACCGACCTGTTTCAGGTCTTGCGCGAGGGCAAAGCCGCGATGATGGCCGCGAACCTTGCGCTAGGGGCATACCAGCAGCGGTTGGCGGAGCAGTCCGGCACCGAACCGGGCGAAGAGATGCGCCGCGCCCTCCGGGTTGCCGGTGAGCTCGAGCTGCCCGTCCTCTTAATTGACCGCGACATCGGCGTGACACTTCGGCGCGTGTACGCGAACGTCGGTTTTTGGAAGCGGATGACGCTGTTAGCCGGGCTCATGGGCAGCGTGGTCAGCCGCGAAGAGGTTACACCCGAAGAGATTGAAAAACTTAAAGAAGGGGACGTGTTGGAGGCGACCTTTTCCGAGTTTTCCAACAAGGAGGGCGAGCTCTTTACGCCGCTGATTCAGGAGCGTGATCACTATATGGCGGCGCGGCTCCGTGAAGAGACCGCCGCTAAGCCGTACAAAAAAGTCTTGGTGGTCATCGGGGCGGGGCATCTGAAAGGGCTCGACTTACGTTTAAGTACACCCCCGGCTGTCCCCCCAGCTGAAGAGATTGAGAGTCTCACAACGATTCCCAAAGGCGCACCGTGGGGTCAAATCCTCTCGTGGGCGCTCGTCGCCTTTTTTATCCTCGGGTTTGCCCTCGCCTTTTTGCAGAGCCCGGAGGTCGGTTGGCAACTCGTCACGCGCTGGCTGCTCTTAAACGGCGGGCTCGCCGCGCTCGGAGCACTCGTCGCGTTGGCGCATCCGCTGACGATTTTAGCGACGTTTCTAGGTGCGCCTATCGGCACGCTGAGTCCGACTTTGGGCGTCGGCATGATCGCCGGAGCCGCCGAACTGTGGCTCCGCAAACCGCAGATGGGCGACTTCGCCCGGTTGCGGCAAGACATCACCGAAACGCGAGGCTGGTGGCGCAACAAAGTCGCCCGTATCTTTCTGATCTTCTTTTTAACGAGCATCGGTGGGGCGCTGGGCAACTACCTCACGTTGCCCCGGCTGATCGGGCAATTTTTTAGATAGATGAGCAAGCCGCCCGATGAATACCCGTACGAGCGGGCCTGGAACTATGTGCTCTGGCTTTTAGGGCGACAGGCGTACACGACCTGGCAGCTTAAAGATAAGCTCGCCCGCAAAGGGGCCACGGAAGAAACGATCACACGAGTTTTGGATAAACTCCTCGAGCTCAAACTGGTGGACGACGCCCTTTACGCCGAGGCGTTTGTCCGCTCGAGGAGCCGCAGCAAAGGGGCCATTCGGCTCCGGCAAGAGCTGTTTCGTAAAGGTGTCGCCGAGCCGCTCGTAGACAAAGCCGTCGGTGAGCTGGACGAACACACCCAGTTAGAAAGTGCGCTGGCTCTAACTGAGAAAAACCTCTGGCGCTGGAAGGGCGAGCCGCGTGAACGCTACGCTAAAGCCTATGCATTTTTAGCGCGGCGTGGGTTTCCAGGCGATGTAGTAAGGGGGGCGTTGGGGCAAACCTTTTCCGCCGAAGACTTAGAGACCTAGTAGCAAAACCTAGCGTCAGGACAATCGACACTGCTGAAGCCGTACCAAAGCGCGTTATAGTCGTATTTGCCTTCTGGAGGTCACTATGGCGCTATACAACATCCACAACTACTACGGTCAATTTTTACAGCTCGTTCCAATCGTCGCGCTGATTTGGTTTGCCATTCGGCGGCGCGGCGCGGTGCAGCGCGTTGCGCCCGTTCTCTTAGACATCAACGTGCTGATTGGACTGATTCTTTACGCCGTCTCAGGGCGGCAGGTATCGGTCTGGCACCCGGTCTTTATGCTCGCAGCCATCGGACTGGCGCACGGCGTCGCTAGAAACCAAAACCGCCGGGTCGTTCTCGGCGCGTGGATCGGCGTGTTGCTGCTCGTCTTGGTCGGCGTGCAGATTGCCTCAGGGCGACTGCTCACCACGCCGCTACTGCCCGCCGTTAACTTGTAAGGCGCAGCTTGACGCCTGCGTCGCACGTTTTGTAGACTAAGCTCTTGCGTCGGGGCGTAGCGCAGCCTGGTAGCGCACATCGTTCGGGACGATGGGGTCGGAAGTTCAAATCTTCTCGCCCCGACCAACAAACCCGGAGCTCGAGCTCCGGGTTCCTTTTATCCAAGCCAAACACGGTCCTGGGACCAAACGCGGTTAGACGGCCCGGTCGCCCCACCAGAGCCCACACTCGGTTTTATCCTGACCTTCCCAGCGCCCAGCGCGGACGCTCTCCCCGGCGCGGACCGGGCGCGTCGTCGGGGCGCAGCCGATACTCAGGTAGCCCTGCCAGTAGAGCGGGTTGACCGGCAAGTCGTGATCTTTGGCGTAGGTCTCGAGGTCACCTTGACTCCACTCTACGAGCGGATTGACCTTGAGGTAATCGCCCGAGTCTTCGACAGTGTTCAAAATCGCGCGAGTTTCACTTTGAAAACGGCTCCGCGCACTTAAGAGGGCACTTGGTTTTTTCGCTTCTAAAAACGCCCTGAGCGGTTCAACTTTGCGTACCGTGCAGCAGTTCGCCTCACCGCACGCAGGTAGGTCTGAAGCCGCCGGGGTCAGCGTCGTCAGGGTAAGTTCAGGGTAACGCGCGGCGATTTCGTCACGGGTTTGGAGCGTTTCGGGAAAGTGCGAGAACGTGTCAATAAAGACCAGCTCACCGCGAAACCCGGCGCGTACCGCGAGGTCAACGAGCACCGTCCCGTTTAAGTTAAAGCCGCTCGTCATCAAGAGGTCGGGATAGTCCTCTAAAGCCCAACGGATGGTCTCGAGGGTTTTGGCTTCCAGCACGCGCTTTTCCAGAACGTCGAGCGCAGGCGGGTTCACGCGGCGACCGTTCCTTCGGCGACTGTTTTCTCAGCGTAGGTGCGGAGATCGTCTAACCCAACACGGTGGCAAAAGTCGCCGAAGCGTTCGCCATCACGCCTTGCCTCACGCCAGTACCCTAACAGCGGTTTCACGGTCGTGACTAAATCGTCCGCCGAGACCATCTCGGCGTACTCACTGACCAACCGCGTGCCTTCAAACGCGCCGCCGACGTAGACGTTATATTTGCCCAACGACTTGCCGACAAAGGCCAGCTCTGCGGTGTAGGGGCGGGCGCACCCGTTCGGGCAGCCGGTCATCCGAACCGAGATTTCTTCCCCTTCCAAGCCGAGGTCGGCGAGTTCAGTTTCTAACACATCTAAAACACCGGGCAGAAACCGTTCGGATTCGGCCAACGCCAAGCCGCAGGTCGGCAGGGCAGGGCACGCCATCGCAAAGCGCCGCGCCTGTGACAACTCGCCTTCGGCCCGGACGCCGTGGTCGTGTAAGAGCTCACGAATCGGCGCTTCGTCTTCAGCCTCGAGGTTGGTCAAAAGAATATTATGCTGTGCGGTCACGCGAATTTCATTGGGATACCGCGTCAGCAGTTTGCGTAACGCAGTGCGCAGACGAAAGTCGCCCTCGTCTTTGATCCGGCCGTTTTCGATATAGATGCCGTAGTAAAACCGGCCGTCGCCCTGTGCGTGCCAACCCAGATGATCATTCAGGGTAAAGCGTGCAACCGGTACCCAGTCCTCGAGCTTAAACCCTACGCGGCGCTCCAACTCTTCCCGAAACCAGGGAATCCCACGCGTTTCGACGAGCCACTTCATCCGGGCAAATTTACGCTCTTCGCGGTTGCCGAAGTCGCGCTGAATGGTGACGACGCCTTCGACGACGCGCACCAGCTGTTTACGGGTGACAAACCCGAGTTCTTTGGCTAAAAAGGGCCGCGTGTCGGGGTCGGTGTGACTCATGCCGAGGCCGCCGCCGATCATCAAGTTAAAACCCCGAACAGTTTCACCGTCCATGATGGGCACAATCCCGACATCTTGGGTAAAGACGTCTACACAGTTGTCTTCGGGGTAAGCGATACCGATTTTGAACTTGCGCGGCAGGTAAGTGCGCCCGTAAATGGGTTCAACGTCGTCGGCTTTGGCAACCGGCGCAGGGACGGGCAGTGGCGTCGGCGTCGCTTCGGCGGGTAAAGGGAGCCGTTCGCCGTCTAACCAGAGGTCGTAGTACGCCTCGGTCTTCGGTAAAAAGTGCTGGTCGAGCTCGTCGGCAATCTTTTCTAAGAGCGCGTGACGGCGCGTCTTTTCGGGTGCGGGGCACGCCATGACGTTACGGTTGACGTCCCCACACGCCGCGAGCGAGGTGACCAGTTCGCTGTGCAGCGTCTGAATCGTCTTTTTAATATCGCCTTTAATGATGCCGTGCAGCTGGATGCCTTGCCGCGTGGTCAGACGCATGGTGCCGTTGCCTACCTCGTCGGCTAAGCGGTCGTGAACCAGGTACTGCGCCGCCGACAGCCTGCCGCCGGGAGCGCGAGAGCGGAGCATAAACGAATACGCTTTATCTTTGCCCTCCTGCCGCCGCGCTTTGCGCTGGTCGCGGTCGTCTTGTTGGTACATCCCGGAAAACTTGAGTAGCTGATAGGTCGCGTCGTCTACGTGGTCGGTCTCCGGGTCGAAGACGGCTTCGGCGACACCTTCCGAGAGATAATCCGAGCGTTCTTTGATCTCTTCGACACTTAGTTTGGGTGTGCGGGTGGGTTTACGGGCAGGTCTGGCAGGGCTCGCCACGGCGCGCCTCCTAAGGGATAAGTGGGTGAAGTGAGTGACGTGGGACTCGAGCCGTAGCCGAGCAAAAAACCGCGCTTCTTGACAGGGTTACGGAACCCCTGAGAAAACGCGTCTCCAACACCTGGCTAGTCTATAGTAGTTGACCAAAGCTATCAAGTAATGTGGCGAACATAGCCGGCTTAGAGCTTACGCGTTACGTCTTGCAGTCGTGCCCAACTACAAATTACCTTGGAAGCTGTACCGATTGCAAAGCGTGCAGCATTAACTTAGCAACCACTCAATTTTTTAGAACAGTTCGCAGGTTTTGGAGTGAGGCGTCAGCTTATTGATCTGCGCAGCAGAAATCTTTGCACCTTCAGCCGGACGAGCGGTTTAGCGCGTTTGAAGACGCCGACACCCAAAGAAACGCTGACGCGGCGCAGTTCACCACCGTACGCGGTCAACCCCAACCGTGATGCTAGTGGGTCGCGCTCTACGCTGCAAACCCTACAAAAAGGTGAGAGTATAAAGACATGTCAGGTTACCAACACAAACGATGTGACGCCGAACGGGAACGGCGGCGTGTTGCTCCGCGGGGTTCAAATCGCGCTGTTCAAACTCGTCAGTGGGACAAAAACGCAGGGGTACGCAGTGCAAAACTTGTGCCCGCACGACCGGCGGCAGGTGCTCTCCTGTGGGCACACCGGCGACGTACAGGGCGAGCTGGAAGTCGCATGTCCGCAGCACAAAAACGCCTTTCCGCTCTGCACCGGCGACCATTTGGGCGGTGGCGCGAAACTCGAGTGGACACTGACGACCTTTCCCGTCCAAGAGGGCGAGGGATTGATTCTCGAGTTCGCTATGGAGCACGTACCCATACCTACCGGGGTCGCCCATGAATACGCCCAAAAACCGAATTGACAAAGCAGCAAAACCGCTCTCAGGCCGCCGCATCGCCATTGCGGGCGACCGCCGCTTTGACGATATTGACAAGCTCGTCACCAAACAGGGCGGTGAGGCCGTGTCGCGCCCGATGATGCGGAGCGCCCCGCTGGACGATCCAGAGACGACCGCCGCCGTCCTCAAACTCTGCGACGAGGACTGTGACTGGCTCGTCCTCGTTACGGGGATGGGCACGCGGGCGATGGTCGGCGTAGCCGAAACGCTCGGGCGCAAAGCTGACCTGTTAGCGCAGATGCAGGCGGCGAAGATCGCGGCGAGAGGTTACAAAACCGTCAAAGCTCTAAGAGAACTAGGTCTCAAGCCGGTTGTGCAAGACGACGACGGAACGACCGAAGGGCTGCGGCGACAGCTCGAGCCCTACGATTTTAGCGGTGCGAAAGTTGCCTTTAAGCTGCACGGCGAACGTGTACCAGAATTGACCGAATGGTTAGAGTTGCGGGGCGCGTCAGTTTATGAAATCCCCTTGTACCGTTATCGGCCTCCTGCTGACACCGAAGTTCAGACGCTGCTGGGTGAAATCTTCTCCGGTGAACTCGACGCGGTGGCCTTTACCTCGAACACACAGGTCAACTACCTTTTCGCCGTCGCTGAGCGTTTCAGTCAGGGTGCGGCGTTGCGAGACGCCTTTGCAAACGACGTACAGGCCGTATCGGTTGGTCACATGACGAGTGCAGCACTGCGGGAGGTGGGTGTGACCGACATCGTGCAACCTGAACACGAGCGGATGGGCGCGATGATCGTCGCCCTCGCCGAGCATTACCGTACTCGAACCTCCCTTTCTGGCTGAGGTGTAAGGGAAGTACTTGACGTATTTTATCAACTAAACGTACCGTAGAGTAAATGTGAGGTGCTGATCTCACGCCCTGAGGAGTTTCATGCCCATCCCCCCAACTGGTTTCGTCTCGCTCGTCGGCGCAGGTCCCGGCGATCCCGACCTGCTCACCGTCAAGGGCTTGCGGCGCTTACGTGAGGCTGACGTGGTGGCCTACGACCGCCTCGCCAATCCGGTTTTGCTTAAAGAATGTCGTACGGACGCCGAGCTGATCTTTGTCGGAAAACACGGCGAAGGCTTACACGTTTCCGTGCCCCAGGAACACATCAATGCTTTACTGATCCACAGAGCCTTAGCGGGCAAACAGGTCGTGCGGCTTAAGGGCGGCGATCCGTTTATCTTTGGGCGCGGGGGTGAAGAGGCGCTGGGGCTTCGTCAGGCTGGTGTGGCCTTTGAAATTGTCCCCGGTATCTCGTCGGCTGTGGCTGCGCCCGCCTACGCCGGGATTCCGGTGACGCACCGGCACGTCTCGGCGTCGGTGGCCATCGTCGCCGGGCACGAAGACCCACAGAAGGGTGTGTCGTCGCACGATTGGGACGCCCTTTCTAAGATAGATACACTTGTCGTTTTGATGGGCATCGGACGGATAGAAGCCATTACCGAAACCTTGCTGGCGTGTGGCCGAAACGCCGATACGCCTGCTGCGGTGGTGCGGTGGGGAACGACCTCGGAGCAAGAAACAGTCGCGGGGACGCTCGAAACCATTGCCGCCGCCGTCCGTCAAGCCGGACTTAAAGCCCCGGCCACCCTTATCGTCGGCGACGTCGTGCGGCTCCGAGACAACCTGAGATGGTTCGACCAAGAGGCGCTGCCACCCGAAACCCTAGCAGTTCAGGCCGTTCACGACACCCTTTAAGATGAACGCTGCGATTTTGGTCGGTCACGGAAGTTTGCGCAAAGCCTCAGGCGCGGCGATGATTCGCCTCGCGGCGCTCCTGCGTCAAGAGGGCGCTTTCCCTATCGCCACCGCCGGATTTCTCAACTTCAGCCAACCGACCTTTATAGACGCCGTAACGCGCTGCGTTCGTAAGGGTGCAACCGAGATTTTTGTACAACCGTATTTTTTAGTCTCCGGGTATTACGTCACCGCCTCGTTACCCAAACTGATTGCGGAAGCGAAAGACACTTATCCTGATGTGACGTTTCGCCTTGCCGAAGCGTTTGACGACCATCCGGCACTGGTTGAACTGACCTATCAACGCGCCTTAGCCGTCGACCCGGACGCCGACGCGCTCCTGCTGATGGCGCACGGCAGCCCGCATGAAGCGGCGAACGCACCGATTTTTCGTGTAGCCGAAGCGTTAAAAGCGCACTACGGCGCTACGCAGTTCGGCTTTATGGAACTCAATACGCCTACAATCGCTGAAGCGGCAACGCTGCTGCGTGAACAGGGTGCCAAACGCATCGTCGCCGCACCGTATTTTTTACAGCTCGGGGGTCACGTCGCCGAAGATTTGCCTGAAGCCGTCGCCTCGGCGCAAGCTCAGCATCCGGAGATGACCTTCACGCTCTCCGATTATCTGTCGTATGACCCGTTGCTGCTCGAGGTTATCAAAACTCGCCTAGCGGCTGTCCAACCCGCTTTAACGTCAGCTGCTCTTTAAGGTAAACGGTATAAGCTAAACAGATGGACGTCATTAAAACCTTGTGGTCACGCCTCTCGTGGCGGCTGTTACTCTACTGGGGCGTGCTCGTCGGCGGGCTCTGGGCCTTTGCCGAACTCGCCGACCAGATTTACGACAAGCAGGGCTTTTTTTTCGACGAACCCATCCTAGCGTGGTTTTACACCCTCGTCTCCCCTACGCTGACGCAAATCGCGCTCGTCTTGAGCACCGTAGGCGGCCTTCAGGTGATGATTGCGCTCTCTGTCTTACTCATTATCTTTTTATGGTTTAAGAGCCACCGGGAGGCCGTTTTTTTTGCCGTAAGCATGATCGGCGCGTCGGTTATTATGGGCCTGACCAAAGTTATTCTGGCCCGCCCGCGCCCTGAACTTTTCCCCGACGTAAACTACTGGAAAACGGCCTCACCGTCATTCCCGAGTGGTCACGCGACCGGTAGCACGGTTTTTGCCCTCACGCTTTTTTTTGTGGTGCGGCGGCTCGCCCCAAAATGGCAGGGGCTCGTAAGCGTGCTCGGGGTGCTCTTTTGCTTGTCAGTGAGCGCCTCGAGACTCTACTTACAAGTTCACTACCCGTCCGACATCTTGGCCGGTCTCGCGCTCGGGTCGGGCTGGGTTTTAGGCGTCAATACGCTTTACAACTACCGGGTACGGGATACGAGTACCCGTAGTGAACTCTTGAAGCTACCCGAAGCAGTTATTTTTGCCTATCGGGAAGAGGCTAAGGCCAAAGGGCTTACAGAAGACGAGGTCGTCGGAAAGATTTTAACGGAGCATTACCGGGTGTTAAAAACGCCACATAAGTAGTCCAGCGGTCAGCCAATACAGCTTTATTTTGCCAAAACCCTAAACTGAACTAGAGAAAAACCGGTTAAAAATTGCTGAATGTGCTCATTTTGAGCATGTTTTAGGCCGTTTACTCTCTTACAGCGAAGGGTGACTATGTTTAATACTTATGGGTTTAATACTTATGGGTTTAATACTTATGGCTTAGATGACTTAAAGCGGCGCAGCCAACACGTTCTAGGTGCGCTGCTGCCGCAGCGTATGCGCCGCAAACCGGCTACGCCTATCTATCTCTTTTGCCACCACAAAGTCGCCACGGTTCTCTTAACTAAAGTGTTTCGTGAGGTCAGTTTAGCGAACGGTTGGACCTTTCACGTGCTTAGAGGTCGGCAGACCCAGGCACCGCGTAACCCCGGCGTGACCCTTTTCAGCCACGCCGGACGTGCTGAGACCTTGACCCAACCTTTTGTCGGCGTTCACGTCGTTCGGGACCCCCGCGACGTTATCGTCTCCGGTTACCTTTACCACCGCAGAACAGCGGAAGCGTGGTGTGTCAATCAAGACTTTAGTACCGCGCCTGCTATCACCTTCCCGCAGGTACCTTACTCTCAAGAGCACCGTTCGGAAGCTTGGAAACGCGACTACTTGGGGTCGCTAAACGGCAAGTCGTATCAAGAGCACCTGCTGAGCCTGTCGCCCGAAGAGGGCCTGATGTTTGAGATGAAGCATTACGGAGCGTGGACTATAGAAAGTATGCTCGAGTGGAACTACGCGCAAGCGGGCGTGCTCGAGCTTAAGTTTGAAGCTTTGCTGGGCAACTACGACGCCACGTTCTGCAGCGTTTTTAAGCACCTGGGGTTTTCCGGGAAGCAGCTCGCGGCAGGAATGCGCGCGGCCGCTAGGCATGACCTGAGCAAAAAGTCAGCCGCTGAAGTGGCCGCCATCCAACACGTTTCGGCCAAAGAGCCCAGCAAGTGGCGGCACTACTTTACCGAAGAGCACCACGCCGTTTTTCGTGAGCTGTTTGGGGACGCGCTGGTCAAACTAGGGTATGAGACGAACCCGGCAGCGCCCAAGCCGGTTGGAATTAGGCCGGTCTCCGCCACGCCCCTAGCGCGTCACGCAGCCCCTGGATTGCCAAAGCTGCATAATCAGCGTTCCCCTGCCTCAGATCATGAGCTAAAAAGCCCATCATGACGGAGACCTGTTCAACTAAAACGCACCGGTCAAACTCTCGGTCAAAGGGGACGGCGTAGGTCGGCTCGAGCCACGCCAGCCGCACATCCGGGTGGTACATGCTCAAGACGGCAAAAGCCAGCTCATGCGGGCCGCCTTGCCACATGCCGAAGTCAATGATTCCGGTTACGGTCAGGGCGTCGTCTACAAAAATATGGTCCATCCCCAAATCACCGTGACAGAGTACCGGGCGTGGCGCAGAGAGTGTAGGTAGCACCCGCACAACCTCCAGCAGCGCGTCCGGCGCAGCAAATCTATAAATCAGCTCTGCACAACTGACTTCGGTTGTAAGCTGACCCTATGTGGTAACCCAAAAAAAGGCAAGACTCTGCGTAGAGCCTTGCTCAGTCTCAATTCACCGTTACGACGAAAACCTCAGATGTGAATCGCCCGCTCATCGACCGCCATCGCCGCTTCCTTAAACGCCTCGGCTAAGGTCGGATGCGCGTGCGAGGTTCGGGCTACGTCTTCGGCTGACGCCCCGAACTCGAGCGCAGCCACGGCCTCGGCAATCAGGTCACCGGCCCTCGAGCCCAAGATATGCACCCCTAGCAAGCGGTCGGTTTTCGCGTCGGCTAACACCTTGACCTTGCCGTCGGTGTGACCCAGCGCCCGCGCCCGCCCGTTAGCGACAAAGGGAAATGTTCCCTTTTTGTACTCGACGCCTTCTTCCTTGAGCTGCTCTTCGGTCTTGCCGACCGAGGCAATTTCGGGCTCGGTATAGGCGACGCCCGGAATCGCACCGTAGTTGACGTGTCCGACACCCGTAGCGATGCCTTCAACACAGGCAATACCCTCTTCTTCGGCTTTGTGCGCGAGCATCGCGCCACCGATCACGTCACCGATGGCGTAAACGCCCGAGACTTTGGTTTTGAAGTGCTCGTCTACCGGGACAAAACCGCGTTTATCAAGTTCTAAACCAATCGCTTCGACGTTGAGCCCGTCCGTATTCGGTTTGCGCCCGACGGCAACCAAAACGCGGTCAGCTTCGAGCGGTTCCTGCCCTTCGATTTCGACCACGGCTTTGTCACCCTGCGCCTTGGCCGAGGTGACCTTCGCGCCAAGCTTGAACTCTAAGCCCTGTTTCTTAAACAGTTTGAGCGCGTCCGCCGCAATTTCGGCGTCCATCCCCGGCAAAATGCGGTCTAAAAACTCGACGACGGTGACCTTGGCTCCCAAACGGCTCCAGACCGACCCAAGCTCGAGGCCGATATACCCTGCCCCGATGACTACCAGATGCTCCGGTACCTGGTCATAAGCAATCGCGTCGGTTGAAGTACCGACCACTTTGCCGTCAATCTCAATACCGGGTAGGACGACGCTAGACGAGCCCGTCGCAATGATGATACGTTCGGCTTCTAGTTCGGTATCGCCGTCTTGACCGGAAACCGTCAACTTACCCGGCGCGGAGAAGCTCGCCGTACCTTCGTAACGCGTCACGCCGTTCTTTTTGAACAGCCCCGCCACGCCGCCGGTCAACATCTTGACCACTTTGTCTTTGCGTTTATGCATATTGGCCAGGTTCAAGGACGCTCCCGACACGTCAATGCCGTACTCTTTCAGTGCGCCTTGCGTCTCGAGATATTTTTCTGAGGACTCGAGCAGCGCCTTGCTCGGGATACAGCCAACGCGCAAGCACGTTCCGCCTAAAGCCGGTTCTTGTTCAACGCACGCTGTATCAAAGCCAAGTTGCGCGGCGCGAATCGCTGCGACGTAGCCGCCAGGCCCCGCACCGACGATGATAAGATCATGTTTAGCCACCTAAAACCTCCATACCAATAAGTTTACCTGTCTTGCTACGACAAATTAGTTGGCGACACGTAAACTTTCATGCATCACAACTCAAGAGCGGTTTTCGTTTATAGTTTAGCTAGAACAGCTTTTGAGAGGCTTTGTGGGAGAAAACAAGCGCCTGAAGAAACAGTTGGAAGGATTGCAACTTCAGGTGGACAAACACAACCTCAAGATTGCTGACGAGTTGCGAAGAGAGCATCCTGATCGCGGCCTTATAGAGCACTGGCAGAGAGAAGTAGATACATGGCGAACACAAGTTCAAAAGAAAAGAGACCGGCTCGAGCGGAAACGCTAGATAGAATTCTAAACATTCCCGGTGTGGTCGGTGAACCCGTCTGGAAAGAGTTAGCCGACGAAGCCGAGGTGTATCTCGAGCTGTACAAACACCTGTCTAAAGAACCGCTGGATTCACCTGAACGTGAAGCGTTAGAAGACAAGATGGTTATGTCGCTAGCACACCTTTCTACGCACAGTAAAATTCTCTACGCTTCAGTTGACGAAGCTATAGAGACAAACTTAATTGAAGAAGTAAAGTTTGAGAATGACTTGCAGGAAAGTTTTGTTGAAACTCTAAGTACGGGACAAAAGCCGAATACAGAAGTGTAGATCGTGATGTTTAAGGGGTAGATTCTTAAGCAGATGCCTGAGATGATCGAGACCATGCCTAAAGAATGATTTTTCTCTGCGGAGGTGTGACTTAAGGCGCAAAGGCTTTTGCTTAGTGTCGTGGAGCCATTCTCCTATATGATGCGCCCAGGTAAAGGCAAGAGCTAGCAGCGTAAAAAGGGTGTCAAGCCGAGCGAGTTGAGTGAGATGGGTTGACTCCATATCAAAGCCTGTTTTCTTTAGAGCAGCAAAAAGCATTTCTATCTCCCAACGACGCTTGTAGGTGAGAAAGGCTTGAGCGGGCTTACGGTTGGTAGCAATGATGGCGTAGTCGTCGTGGGCGAGCTTCATACCGACAAGGCGTAAGCGGCAACCATGGAGGTTGCAAGTGTTGCTGACTATCTTGAGTTCACCTATAGGCAAAGATGCAAAAAGCGCATAGGCTGAACACCAGGGGTTGCATAAGCTATCCTTGCGAATACGAATAGCAAAAGGAACGTGGCGCTTATCCAGGTAGTTAAACCAAGTTACCCCGATAAACTCTCTATCTGCCAAGAAAAAGTCGATATCTCGGGGCTTGACAAGCTCGAAAAGGCGTTGTAGCAGGTCAATGCGCTCATCGTCTGACGAGTTGCCTCGCTTCTCCAGAAAACTCCAAACTATAGGAAAGGCAACGCCTCTATGGGCAATGGCGATTACCAGGATGTTGATATCGCACCTGCCGAACTGCCAGTTCGTCCGGTCAACGCAAACGGTATAAGGCGGCGGCGGTAAAAAGCTCAAAATCAGTTGGGCCACCTTGAGCTTATCCAGACGCACCTCTGCAAAAAAACGCTTGAGGCGGCGATAAGATGATTCCGGTTGAGCTGCGCCTTGAAACGCTAAGCTTAAACTGACCAGGTTGATGCTCTTCTCTTGCACAAGTACCAGCAACAAGGTACTCAGACATTTCAGCCTGGCTCCATTCATAGGCAACTTCGCTGCTAGCGTTTCTTTCAGTCTTGTCTTATGCTGATAGTGGCTTCCTTGAGATTCTTTCACACAGCTATTCTCGCTTAGGAAGCCGCTTCTTGTCTTTTTGTCCCGTACTTAGGTTGAAACTATAGAGGTAGAAACACATAAATCACTGGGGATGGGTACATGGGTACGTCTGCACAAGAAGCTATAGTAGACTTCTGGAATTACCTTAACAGGTTGACAGTAGAGCATGGGCAGGAGCTTGAAAGAGAAAGGTTGGAGCTACAAAAGATTACCAGTTCAAAAAGTGGTAGAGCAAAGAAAAACAAAGAAGTTAATCGACTTCTTGATAGCACTACAAACCTTGTCAATCAATATACAGATAGAATCAGGCTGTGCTACTTGCCGGATGCGTCCCCACCACCCGCCTACAAACCTTGTCAATCAATATACAGATAGAATCAGCACAAGATTACCCGAATACAGATACAACGTAGGAAAGTATGTTGAAGCTTATCCAAAATTCGCCTTTTGGTTTGCCAGCACAGATAAGAGCGAAGAGGCGCAAAGGCAAGAGTTATACAGAGCTTTGAGAGACTTCAAAGAGACCTCAGAAAGCCTTGTTGGTAGCATGTCTGAATTTATAGACAATGTACAAGGGCTTGGACGTACTGCTTTAGAAGACTTAGGTCATACAGGACTTAATAATGCTTGTATGAAGTTGGTCGGAAAATTGGTAGGTACGCTAGATACAGTGAGAGAATTAAACGACCACCGCCAGAGGCGGTGGATTTGAAAATGACTCTAGAAGAGAAAGTCCTGCTGATTGCGTTCTTCCTCTTTTTCGCGCTTCTCTTGGTACTTCACATAACGACGGATCAGGTCTTCGTTTATACCTACAGTGTTGACAAAGTAACCGCGTGTCCAAAAGTGATTCCCCCAGTATGGTTTCTTCCGTAAGCCTGGCTAGCTTTTGAACAACTTGATGGCAAGCTTCCCTTTGAGAAATCCCATGAAATCCGATACTGACAACTTGGGAGGAATTGAACAAACCAAGTGGATGTGATCGGCTTGAACACTCAGCTCTATTACTTCTACAGAGCGCCACTCACAAAGCGTATGGACGTCCTTCTCAACCAACTCTTTGACCATACCCGTCAGCACTCGGTAACGGTATTTAGGCACCCACACAATGTGGTAATTACACTGATAGACAACGTGCGCAAGCTTTCTATACTTCCCCACGCCTTAGGGTACGACCTATGTGTCCCAGGCGAAACAGTAAGGCATAGCCGACGTTACATCACCACCGCCAAAGACGGTGGGTTTTCACGCTAAACTAAACTTCGAGCAGCATCCTCGCCGGGTTTTCTACCGCGTCTTTGACGCGTTTTAAGAACGTCACCGCTTCACGTCCGTCTACAATCCGGTGGTCGTAGGTCAGCGCGATGTACATCATGGGGCGGATGACCACTTCGCCGTTTAGGGCAATGGGCCGCTCGAAGATGCCGTGCATCCCCAAAACGCCCGACTGCGGCGGATTGACAATCGGTGTAGACATCAGGGAGCCGAACACGCCACCGTTTGAGATGGTAAAGGTGCCGCCTTGCAGCTCTTCAGGCGTAATCTTATTGGTCTGCGCCCGTTTGCCGAACTCGGAGATGGTGCGCTCGAGTTCCGCGAAACTCAGCCGCTCAGCACTGCGAATCACCGGCACGAGCAAGCCCTTTTTCGAGCTGACCGCGACGCCGATGTCGTAGTAATTTTTGTAAACGATCTGCTGCTCACGAATTTCGGCGTTAAGCTGCGGAATCTGTTTAAGTCCGTCGATCACGGCTTTGACAAAAAACGACATAAAACCCAAACGCGTGCCCTCGTAGCGTTTTTGGAACTCCTCTTTGAACTCGCTCCGAAGGTCCATTACGGCGCTCATATCAACTTCGTTAAAGGTGGTGAGTAGGGCAGCGTTCGCCTGCGCTTCGACGAGCCGCTCGGCGATGCGGCGGCGCAGTGGACTCATCGGCACAGCTTCTTCTTGCCGGTCACCGGTTGAAGTTTGCGGCGCTGAAGTCGGTGCGGGGGTTTCTTTCGGCGCGGGTTTTTGCTGGACTTCTTGCTGTGATTTTTTCTGTGGTGCAGGCTCCCTGCTCTGCTCATCTACGGTGCGCTGCACGTCTTCTTTAAGGACGCGGCCCCCCGGACCGGTCGCGCGTACATCCCTTGCAGACAAACCGTGCTCGTCTAACAGGCGCTGCGCGGCAGGCATGATGCGCACGTCCTCCGCGCCGCTTTCAGAAACATTGTCGGAGAGTTTTTGAGCTTGCGCGTCCGTAGCTTCGCCGGGTTCCGGGTCGAAGGCCATCTCCGGCGCTTCGTCTTTTTCACGTTCTGCAGAGGCTGATTCATCGGACGCACCCGCTTCGGTTTCGCTACGCTCGGCGTTATCGTCGGTACCGGCGTCTTCAGTACCGGTATCACCAGCACTCGAGTCACCTGCTGCGTCGCCGACTTGCGCGATAACTTCGCCGACGGTAGCCGAGTCGCCCTGCTGTTTGGTCACGCCGCTTAAAATCCCGGAAACTGGGGCGGGAACCTCGAGCGTCGCCTTGTCGGTTTCAATCTCAACTAGCGGCTCGTCTTTTTCGACCGTTTCCCCATCCTGTTTAAGCCACGAGCCGATAAAGACTTCCGTAATGGACTCGCCGACTTCAGGAACTTTTACTTCAGCCATACTTCTCCCATATCTCTCCTCGTCGTTCTTTTATGTCTGTTAAACGCACCTTAACACCGTATCAGCGTTGTAGTTCGGGCGTACCCGCCTCTTTTTTTAGACTGACACTAAACGCCGCGTGTAAAAGGTCACGCTGCTCGAGCTTGTGGGCGCTGCTCGAGCCCGTCGCCGGACTTGCCGAGGCGGGACGACAGACACCCAAAAAGGGGTGGCTGAACAACCGGTCACCAAAGGCTACCCGCAGATAGCGCCACGCCCCCATGTTTTCAGGCTCTTCTTGCACCCACGCAATCGGCACGTCTGCCGGATAAGGGGCGAGGGCCGCGTTCAGTTCCCGCTCAGAGAGCGGATAAAGCTGCTCTAAACGGACAAGCGCCGTGTCACGGTCGTCGCCGCGCTCGGCCAAGAGGTCGTAGTAGACCTTGCCCGAGCAGAGCAACACGCGTTTAACATGCTTAGCGTCAGCGTCGGGAATGACGCGCTGGAAGGTGCCGGTGGCGAGGTCTCCCAGGCTCGAGACCGCCTGCGGATGCCGTAGCAGACTCTTGGGCGTCATAATCACAAGCGGTTTACGCCACGGGCGCAGGACCTGACGGCGCAGCAGGTGAAACATCTGCGCGGGCGTCGTCGGGTACGCGACCTGCATATTATCCTCGGCGCAGAGCTGCAAAAAGCGCTCGAGCCGTGCCGACGAGTGCTCCGGCCCTGAACCCTCAAAGCCGTGCGGCAGGAGCATCGTAATCCCTGAAAGCCGCCGCCACTTCTCCTCGCCTGAGGCGATAAACTGGTCAATAATCACCTGACCGGCGTTGACAAAATCGCCGAACTGCGCTTCCCAGATGACCAGGCCGTCGGGCACATCGAGCGAGTAACCGTATTCAAAGCCGAGCACACCCGTTTCGGAGAGCGGCGAGTTGTAGATTTCGACCGGGGCTTGTTCCGGCTCGAGGTGTTGGAGCGGGATGTAAGGCTCGCCGGTTTCCACGTCGAAAAGCGCCGCGTGTCGGTGGACGAAGGTGCCGCGGAGCGCGTCTTGGCCCGAAAGCCGGACCCGCACGCCCGACGTTGCCAGCGTCGCGTAGGCGAGCATTTCACCGGCCGCCCAATCTAAGGGGCGGTTACCCTCAGCCATCTCGAGCTTGTTGCCCAGTAGCCGCTTGAGTTTGGGATGTGTCTGAAACCCTTCAGGAAACTCGTTTTGAGCGCGAATCAGTTCTGCAAGACGCTCCGGGGCAACCCCCGTGTCAACCTCGGGCATGTCTTCGTCTAACCCGCCGCTGTAACCTTCCCACAACCCTTCAAACGCCTGATACTGCGCCGTGTAGTCGTCGCTGCGGGCGGCTGACAGCTCTTGCTCTAAGACCTCGCGCCGCTCGACTAAAAGCCGGTCGGCGTCTTGTTGCGTGACCTCACCGAGTTTTAACAGCCGTTTGACGTAGCCCTGCCGCACCCCTTGGCGTTGCCGGATAGCCGCGTACAAGAGCGGCTGAGTAAAGGCCGGTTCGTCGCCTTCGTTGTGCCCGTAACGACGGTAGCAGTACATATCAATCACGACGTCTTGCTTAAACTCGCGCCGAAAGTCAAGCGCCAAGTTGACCACCTGCGCCACCGCTTCGGGGTCTTCGCCGTTCACGTGAAAGATAGGAATTTGCAACATCTTGGCGATGTCCGAGGCGTAGGTGCTGCTCCGGGCGTCACTAGGGCCGGTGGTAAAGCCGATCTGGTTATTCACGATCACGTGGAGCGTCCCACCGACGCGGTAACCGGGCAGCTCACTCAAGTTGAGGCTCTCTTGCACCACGCCTTCACCAATAAACGACGCGTCGCCGTGAATCAAAATGCCCATGCCAGTCTCGCGTTCGGCGTCGCCGGCGCGGTCTTGTTTGGCGCGCAAACGGCCCATCGCCACCGGGTTGACAAACTCCAAATGCGACGGGTTAAAGCAGAGCGAGAGGTGGACCTTATCGTCTTGCGCCGTGACCCAATCGTTTGAGTAACCCAGGTGATATTTGACGTCGCCGCGGCCCCGGTTCAGCTCAGCGTCTTTGTCGTCAAACTCTCTAAAAATCTGCTTGGGGCTTTTGCCCATGATGTTGGCTAACACGTTCAGGCGGCCCCGGTGCGCCATCCCTAAGATAATTTCGCCCACCCCCTGCGCCCCGGCTTTTTCGATGGCTAAATCTAACAGGGGGATGAGGCTTTCGCCGCCCTCGAGCGAAAAACTTTTGACGCCCACGTATTTTTTCTGAATAAACGCTTCAAAACTCACGGCGTCGGTCAGTTTGCTTAAAATCCGCAACTGCTCGTCACGGGAAAGCTCGAGCCGGTTCTCGGTCGTTTCCATCCGGCGCTGAAGCCACTTGCGCACCTGCAGGTCGTCAATATGCATAAACTGTGCGCCGATACTTCTACAGTAGGTATTTTTCAGCCGGGTGATAATCTCACCGACCGTAAGCGCCCCCATCCCCGGAATCGTATCGGGGGCGAGGGTGCGGCCCATGTCCTCTTCGGAAATGTCGTAATAAGCCGGCTCGAGTTCGGGCGGGGGTTCTTCGGCTGAAGGCATCTTTAAGGGGTCTAACTTGGCGATGATGTGGCCACGGACGCGGTAGTTGCGGACCATCCGCCCGACTTTTTGCTGCAGCGCGATATTACCTTCGCCCGCGTTGCTTTCACCGGCAGCGGTTTCACCTGCGCTCGCTTGCGCTGCCGAACCTGGGACCGAATTAAAGCTACCCGGGTTAAAGATACTTTTCGGCGTAAAACTCGGACCCGCGTGCCGAAAACCGTTACGCCCCGCTTCGTGTTCAAAAAAGCTGCGCCAGGGCGCGTCAACTGATGCCGGGTCCTCTAAGTAGCTCTCGTACAACTCTTCGATAAAAGCCAGACTCGAGGGATTTAGCTGCTCGCTCATAAACTCCTAGGTACCTTTCTCTGCGCCTTACACCTTAACTCATACATAGGCCCGACTCGAGCGTCGCAGATCGCCCTAAGCACCAGGCTCTGACAAGCCCTACTTTGCCCTACTGTACCGCGCTCATCCGAGGGGAGCGGTGTAGTCCTTACCATAAAATCACCATAAAACATCCGTGCAAAGCTGCACTTACCCTAACGCCTGGCAAGATGTGGAAAGCGCGTAAAACCAGCCGAACCTGCTACTGAACTGCGTGTTTAGCTTTAGCAGAGCGCATCTATGCAACGGTTTAGGTGACTCAACCTAGAATTGCCTCAATTTCAAGTAGACTTGGCTTATGCAGACGGTGACCCTCCAAGACATCGAAGCGGCAGCAGAGCGAATTAGGGGCACGGCGCGGCGTACGCCTCTGCTCGCGCTGGGGCCGGGACTTTACGCGAAGGCCGAAAACCTGCAGCTGACCGGCTCGTTTAAGCTGCGCGGGGCGTACAACTTTTTGGCGAGCTTGCCCCCGGAGGTTCGGGCCAAAGGTGTGGTTGCGGACTCGAGCGGCAATCACGCGCAGGGCGTCGCGTGCGCCGCACACCTTTTCGGTGTGCCAGCGACGATTGTCATTCCTAAAAATGCACCGCCCATCAAAGTCGCCCGGACACGGGCTTGGGGCGCGGAGGTCGTCCGGTGCGAAAACTCGAGCACCGACCGCGAGCGGGTTTGTGCAGAGCTGGTCGAATCGCACGGGTATACGCGCGTCCCTCCTTTTGACCATCCGTGGATCGTCGCGGGACAAGGGACAACCGGCTTAGAAATCGCGCACGATTTGCCGGAGGTGGCGAATGTGTTGGTCTGTGTCGGCGGGGGCGGGCTCTTGTCGGGGATCACGGCGGCGCTCCGCGCCCTCTGCCCGGACGCACAGCTTATCGGCGTCGAACCCGAACTCGCGGCGGACGCGAAGGCGTCGCTTTCTGCGGGCAGCGTGCAGCGGTGGGACGCGGCGCTGACCACCCGCACCGTCGCCGACGGCGTGCGGACCCAGAACTTGGGTGAACTGCCCTTTTCGCTGATTCAGGTCAGATTGCAGGTATCGTCACGGTCTCAGAACAGGACATTTTAGAGGCGACCCGCTGGTACTTAACCGAGGCCAAACTCGTCGCCGAACCGACCGGGGCGTTGACGCTCGCGGCGTACCGGAAGCTGGGGCACAGCACCTATCAGGGCGTCACTCTACGACCCGGGCCTACGGTGCTGCTCGTCAGCGGGGGCAACGTCGAACCGACGTGGCTCGCTTCGCTCCTGAACGGTGCGCTGACCGCTGAGGGTACCGTATAACGCACATGTTGTGTAAGATACAGCTAAGCCATGCGTTTTAGCCCCTCTCTCCCCCCCATCGTCGTCCTGCTACTATTGGCTTTTTTGTGGCTTATCTTGCTCGTCTTGCTCGTCTGGTTCGCCTTCGGCAGGCAGCGTGACCCGGACGAGCTGACGGAGACTAGAGACGAACTCCGGGGCAAAAGACCGCGCGAAACCAGGCGTACCGAAAGGGACAGCCTCGAGACACCCCTCAAACCCGACACGTCCAGCACACGCACACCGCAAGCAGCTAACCCCAGGCCACCGACCGTACGCGTCGTTACGCCAGTAGAACCTAAAGCCAAGCCCGACTTGCAAGACGCTTTTGATGACTTTAACCAACCCGACCATCGGCGCGACGATTTAGATTTTTAAGCAGCTTTGGCGTTCGGGTTTAGCATTTCAAGCTCAAGGCTCGTTACACTTGAGCTATGAACCCTCTCTCGCGCCCTTTTCGCGCCGCCCGGTTGCTCTCGCTGGTACGCGAGATTGACTTGGGGGCCATCAAAGACGAAGCCGAGCGCCGCTTTAGCCTCGAGCTGACCGGTGACGCTGACCTCACCACCAAACTCGCCGACCTGCTGAGCGCCACACCGGGACGAAGCGGTATCCATCCCTACCTAACTGTCACGCCGCAGCCAGCAGGTGCAGCGGTTGACTTACGGCTCTATATTCAGCGGGGCTACGAGTCGCCCTCAGAGCTGCAAACACGCGTGCCGACGCTGAGCGTGTGTGTTGTAGAAGATAAGGAGACAACCAAACAAGTCGGCGCAGAGCTGCCGCATCCCGGCGAAACGGGCCGCGTCATCTTGGACGGGCTGAGCGCCCAAACCGTGCAAAACATGCTCATTCCCAAGATTTTGCGCACGCTTTCCCCGACGCTGCACCTCGCCGTGGGCCGACAACTTCCGGCGTTTCGTCCGGCGGTCATACGAGGGCTCGTTGAAGAAGCCTCGAGAGCCAACGCGCTTTACGCCGCGAGTACCGGCGTCGCTGAAATCGTCCCGGTGCTCAACCTGCCGCTCAACGTCGCCGATACCGTCGTCTTGAGCAAAAATCAGCTGGTCATGGCCTATAAGGTCGCACTCGCCGCAGGTAAAACAGGTCGCCCCCAAGAACTTATCGGTGAGATCGTCGGGGTGCTCGGCGGCGGGCTCCTCTTTCGGCAAGTGGCGCGGGGGCTCGTTAGCCTGATTCCGGTGTGGGGCATCGTCCCGAAAGTCGCGGTAGCCTACGCCGGGACGCAGGTCGTCGGCACGGCGACGTCACTCTGGGCCACAGAAGGTAGGACGGCCTCAGCCGTAGAGGTACGTGAGCTTTATGCGGGCGCACTTACAAAGGGCCGTCAGGTGGCTGAGCGGCTGCTCCCTGGGCGGCGCAAACAGGGCGAGGCAAAGGTTTTGGAGGACACAAGCGTAGACAACAAGATTTTAGGGGAACTAGGGCCCCCCGACTCGTCCCAACCCGACTAACAGGTCAGCCTTACGCGTTAAGCTGAGAGTCTAAAAGCTGAGAGTCTAAGTAAAACTTCATCTCCAGGTCATGACGCGTCCGGGCCAACTCCTTTAGAGTAGAGCATTGCCAGGCGTAGAGACGTACTAACTTACCAGACCACGCCGGAAGAGGTGCCCGATGAACCGTTTTTCGTTCGTTTTACCCGTTTTACTTGCTGGACTACTCGCAGGTTGTAACGTCGTTGTGCAACCCAATCCCATTACGCCGCCCCCACCGCTAGAGGTGCTGCAGGCCAGCTACAGCACCAACTTTTCGGCACCCGACGGTCAGCCCGCCATCTGCGACAACAAAGCCACGACGATCACCTACACTTTTCGCTATCAGGGTCAGCTCGAGAGTTGGACTTCGTACCTAAGAGGACAAGAATTAGGCAAAGAGAGTGGCAGACGAACCTTTACCCCGACGAGCGCCAACGTCAGTGCTTACGAAACCTCAGGTTACGAAGTTACCTATACGCTTGACCCTAACACTGCGCCCTACGCAGTAGACCCGAGCGAGCTGTCACCCCAAGGCATTATCGTGACGCCCAAACCCACTCAGCCTATCGGTGCGACGCAACTCTACCTTGTGCTCAAGGGGACCAACGGCGAATCCAAACCCTTTGTATCTAATCCTCTGCCGGTCTACATCAACTGTTCTTAGTTGTTAAGTAGTAGCTAGCTAAACTTTACGCTTATGCCCCTTATTTTGAACCGAGGGGCATATATCTGTTCAATCTACCGTTCGACTTTGCGCTTGCCGAAAAGCCCCCGCAAACGGTGACCGAGTGTTTCGTGCGCCTCTAACGTCTCGCCGGTCTCTTCGGCATAGGCTTCAATCAGCTCTCGTGCTTTAGGCGAGAGGTTTTTAGGAATCTCAACCTGTGTGGTGACGATCAAATCCCCCATACCGACGCTTTGCAGGCGCGGCATCCCTTTGCCGCGTAAGCGGAACTCAGTGCCCGGTTGCGTTCCCGGCGGAACATTGACTGCCTCAGGTTCGTCCAGGGTGGGGACTTCAAAAGCGCTACCGAGAGCTGCCTGGGCGATACCGACCGGCAGGGCGTAGCGGAGGTCGTCGCCGTCACGGGTCAGGTGCTCGTGGGGCTCGAGATCAATATAGACATACAGGTCGCCTGCCTGTGCCCCGTCGAGGCCGACGTTACCCGCACGCGGAATCCGCAGCCGGTAGCCCGCGTCAATCCCGCGCGGCAGCTTGACAGTGACAGTGTCTTCGACTTTCATCCGGCCCGCGCCCATACATTTGCCGCACGGCGTCGTGACGATCTCGCCTAAGCCGCGGCACTGCGGGCATACTTGATTGGTCACGACGGTACCAAAAAACGACTGTGCCTGCGCCCTTACCTGTCCGGCTCCGTGACACGTCGGGCAGGTTTTACGCCCCTCGCTCCCCGGTTCGGCGCGTGAGCCGTCGCAGCGGTCACAGAGACCTAGACGCCCCAGTTCAAGCGGTACCCCCGCACCGTCGCGGGCCTGCTCGAGCGTGACAGACAGGCTGGCCTCGAGGTCTTCGCCCGGTTGCCCCCGCTGCACGCGGCTCCCGGCACTACTAAAGCCACCGCCGAAACCGCCGCCAAAGACTGAGGAGAAGATGTCGAAGATATCGCCGGAAAACTGCGCTTGTGGGTCAGCCGAGCCGAAACGGTCGTAACGTGACCGTTTCTCCGGGTCGGAGAGCACCGCGTAAGCTTCGTTCAGCTGCTTAAAGGTCTCTTCGGCTTCGTGGTCGCCGGGGTTGCGGTCGGGGTGATACTTGAGCGCGAGTTTGCGGTAGGCGGTTTTGATGCCGCCCGCGTCAATCTCGCGTGAAACGCCTAGAAGCTCGTAGTAATCTGCCATTAAGGGAGTATAACGAACCTTTTAGATTTTTCGGCGTAAAGCTTATACATAAGCGCCAAAGGTTGGCGTAGCCAGCTTCGCCGCATCAACCGAACAAGCTAAAGACCTCGAGCCTTCTCAGCGCGTCTCCTAAAAGTAAAAAGCCAACTATTCCGACAAGCCGCAGCATCGTTTCTCGAGCTTCGTAGTTGCGGCGTTTTTCGTAACGTGTAAACCACGCTTCGTAACGGTTGCCAAACGGTAGGTTTCAAACGGCAATAAGGGAGGTGAGACAAAGATAAAAAGCTACAACGCCGCCCGCTTATACAAGCGTAAAACAACCCGTAAAAGGCTACAGTCTGAAGCACTTGTTATGTAAGACACTAACCGTAACGATAGGTACTCCTACGGTGAAACTTGATGTGTACCAGGTAGCAAAACGAAAGGCGGTCCGATGAAAAAGTTGTTGGTAGCAACAATAGTTTTGGGATTAGGGGTGTCTGCTTTCGCGCAACAAGGATCACAACTCTACCAGCAGAACTGTGCCCAGTGCCACGGTGACAACGGGGGCGGAGGCATTGGGCCAGCTCTAGCGGGCGACCAAAAGCTCAAAAGCGCGAGCTATCACATCACCCGTATCCTTAATGGCGGCGGCGGAATGCCCGCTTACGCCGGTCAGCTCTCCGACCAGCAGATTGCCATTATTGCCACCTATGAGCGGACCTCATGGGGTAACAAGTTCAGCAAGATCACGCCCAAGCAGGTCACCCAGGTGCGGCAAGGTCAGGGTGCAAGCGGAGGAAAAACGGGGAGCGGTTCGCAAAGCGGTAAGTCGCAGAGTGGAGGTTCAGGGGGCAGCTACTTACGCAAGCGGTAGGTCAAAGCATAAACATAACTGCTCTCGAGGGGTAGAGCTGAGTTGTAAGCGGCGAGGCAGGACTTGCGCCAGTGCCCCTGTACCGACTCAGTTTTTCAATATTCTGGGCTTAGTTGGGGACAGTTGCAGCGTGGCGCACGAGAGAAATCGGGGGTTGTAGTTCAGCTGCAGAGAAGCGTAACTCTCAAAGCGCCGAAACCATAACAGTAAAAACCTGTATGAGACAATGCTCTCACGGCTTGAGGTGAAGCTCCTACTAAGAACTTTGTACATTGGCCCGCACCAGCCAAAGCTGCAAGCTTCAGACTCGGCACCTACGAAAACCGCTCTGAGCGTTTGTTCGCCACCAATTGTCAGCCGCCAAAAATAGCCGCCAAAGACCAACGCGCCGGACCCAATACCGTAAAAACTTGCTCGCCGTGCTCTCCGATACCGTACGCGACTTTGACGCGCTCACCTACGCTAAGGTGCTCAGTGGGTACTGCGGTGAGCGCCTTGACGACAGCGCCGTCTTTAAGCTGCGCGACGATGATTTTGTTGGTTCCGTCTATATAGCCGATCTTCCCAGTCGTTTCACCCGTTTTCTGAACTTTATGGGTATGTGGCAACGCTTCAGCGACCCTTTGAACCACAGTTGTTGGCACGATGCCGAAACTGTGTGCAGGACGCAACTGCGCAAAACCTAACCAGACCAAGCCTGCTATACACAGGACGAGCGCGGCAACGAGACTAAAGCGCATTATGGCGTAGCAGCGGTAACCTGAACAACGCCGATAGGCGTGTTGGTCTGCCGGTTGCTCGGGGCATTTGACGTGTCGTAGCGGTCTTTGACAAAACGGCTGAGGTAAACGTAAGTTCCAGGAACTTCAAAGGTGTAGCTGTATGTTTCACCGGGGTAAAGGAGGCCGGACTCGAGCGCCGCCGCCCCGTCCGGCAGTTTGACGAGCGTCCCTTCATTTTTTGACTGTGGGTCCGCCGTTACGGTCTGCGGCGTCGTGCTGGTATTTTTGAAGACCACAGTGGTTCCTGCGGTAATACTCAGGTTACCCGGCGTAAAGGGACGCTCGTCGCTGATTTCGACGCCGTAGCTCGTTCGTCCGGCACAGCCCGCCAGCAGCGCCAGTAACAGAAACAAGGTCGCTTTCATCCTTCCCCCTAGTCCAGCAGCTCGTTCGGACGGTTGAAATACTCGTCGCGCACTTTGTCACCGGCCATATACGCCAGCGCCAACAGCGTAGCAGTCGGGTTGGCACCGGGATTCTGCGGGTAGAGGGCCGCGCCTGTCACAAAGACGTTGGGCGTATCCCACACCTGCCCGTACTTGTTCGTCACTGAATTACCGGGGTCGGTCCCCATAATCGCGCCGCCCGTACAGTGCGTGGACTGATACTGATGCACGTTGTAAGGATCGAGCGAGCCGGTAAAGTCGATGCGGTCAGGGTTCATCTCTTTGGCAATCTCATTGCAACGCTGAGCCAAAAACTTGTAGAGGTTCTTCTCATTTTCGTGAAAGTCGAAGGTCAGCCGCAGGAGCGGTTGGCCCCACGCGTCTTTATAGTTGGGGTCTAAGTCGAGATAGTTCTGTTTGTAGGCTTGCACTTCGCCCTGAATTCCGACCCCGACGATGCCGTCCCAGTTGCGGCGCATGTTTTCTTTCCAGGCTTGGCCCCACTCGCTCCCCTGGTGGGCCAAACTGCCGACTTCGCTGCTGATCGTCGCGCCGCCCTGAACATCTTCGGCTTGTCCGCTGGGGCTTTCCGTTGCTGCCGGCGTCCCGGCCTTAAGAGACGGCATACTGATCACCGAAGTGAGCGGATCGTTCTGACCGCCGCCCGCGTAGATGGACGCCCCACCGATAAAGTTTTGCGCGGAATGGTCGAAGTTATCGGCGTTAAACTCATAGATCAGGTTTTGAATCACACCGTTGCCCATAAAGGTGTTGAAGCGCCGCCCTTCAAAAATGGCGTTGGCAGGCGTTTTAAGAATCTGGTAGGTATAGTTTTTCCCGACCTTGCCTCGGTCGTTGCCGATCCCGTTAGGGTGGGCCTTACTTTTGGACAAGAGCAGCATCCGCACGTTGGTCAGCGTATAACCGGTGACCATCACCACATCGGCGGGTTGGACGTGCTCTTCGCCCGCCTCATCTATATAGGTGACGCCAGTCGCAAGGCCGTCCGCGCCGATGTTGATATGCAAGACCTTGCTGTTGGGGCGCACGTCCCAATTGCCGGTTTGCAAGGCGACCGGCACGTGCGAGGTCACGGCGCTCGTTTTGGCGTCTACTTCGCAGCCGAAACGGGTACAAAAGCCGCAGTAGATACAGCCCGAGCGGACGCGTCCCGAAAGGTCTTTATACGCTTCGGACAAAATGCCTGCAGGTTGCGGAAAGGGGTGGTAGCCCAGGTTGCGGCAGGCGTCGGCGAAGATTTGGGCGTGAACGCTGACCGGGTTGGGGGGTAACGGATAAGGACGTGAGCGCGGCGCTTCAAAGGGATTCCCGCCCGGAACCTTTTGCCCCGCCAGATTGCCCACCTGCCCGGCGGTACCGATATCGTAGTCTACGGTATCGTAGTAGGGCTCGAGCTCGTCATAGGTCAGCGGCCAATCTTGAACGGTCATGTTCGCTGGAATCTTATTTTTGCCGTAACGCGCTACGTTATGGCTGTAGTGCTGAAAGTCGGCGGGCAAAAAGCGCCAGAACTGCGCCGTCCAGTGAACGCTCGCCCCACCGAGGCCGTTTCCCGGCATAAACGACCCGAACTGCCGAATGGGTAACGCGGGCAAGCTGTCGTTGGGTCGCCAGCTCCAGGTTTCTTTCGCGAGGTCGAACATCATCGCTTTGCGGACGCGGTATCTGAGACCGTCGTGGTTATGGTTGTAGTCCGGGTTGGCCCAGCGCAAGGGGCCTTGTTCGATCGACACGACTTTGCGCCCCGCCGCCCCGAGTTTCCAGCCCATAATCGCCGCCGTCCATCCTGCGCCAATCGTTACCACGTCAACTTTTTTGTGTACTGCCATCTTTCCCCCTTGGTTCGGAAAGAATACAGAATAAATGGGTAATTCTCTATTCTGTATTCTCTAGTCCTGCTAAATCTTTCTTTAGTTCGAATGCTGCTGATCACGCCCCGACACCGGTAAGATAACCTCGCCGCTAGCCGGTTGCCCCGGATTAAAGTAGTTCAGGTCGGCGATCGCCTGCGGTTTTCGCGTCGTGCCTTCGGTCTGAATTTCACTCGGCAAATACGCGCGCTGTGCGCCGGGGTAACCCACCAATTTCCAACCGACCAGATCGCGGTTGCCGCCGTAAGCCGGGTCGGAAAACATCCCTTCGGTGGTGTGACGCCGGAGCGTGTGAAAAAAGCTTTCGGCGCTGAGTTCTTTGTCAAAGGTGGCGATTTTACCGCCCGCCATGTCCCCGACGACGCCGTCTTGCTGCGCTTCGCTCAGGTTTGCGAAGTCTTTGCCGAACTGCGCGTTCGCGTAACGGTCGGTTGCCGCGACGCCGATACGGTACACGTCTCGAGGGGTCAACATGGACTGGTAACCGTAGCGTTCAATCTGGTCGTGGGGCACCCACATCACTTTGTAGGGACCGTCCGTGTCGGCGGGTGGTTTATTCCCCGTATAGGTCCTGGCAAAGGGCGGTTCGCGGTAGGTCGGCTCGGGCAGCCCATCTTTGACATTTAAGAAGTTGTCAATGTAGGTGACGACCCCCGCCTCCCTCGCGCCGGGGTCATCCGGGGTACCGGGCAAAATGCGAGCGGTCAGCGCCTCGACGGTGCGCGCCTCGTGTGGGGTAAAGACGCGCAGGATGTTCCGGGGCGGCGGCTCGGTCGGGGTATAGGGTACATCGGGGTACTGCTTGGCCGTCGGCACCTCAGCTGCGGGTAGCTCCCCAGACACGGCGAGTGGCTCGGCGGTGTCAACGCGCTCACACGCCTCGAGGCTGGCGGCCACCAAGGTTACCCCGGTTAATTTAAGGAAGTCGCGGCGTGAAGGCCCCTTCCGGCTTAGCTCAAGTTGGGTAGCCACCGGTTTAGCGGCCTTGTCGTTTTGTAGGCTATTTTTTTGTCTATCTTCGGGCACAGTGTCTTGGACGGTGTCTGGAATGGCGTGCGCCGCTTTATGAGTACGTCTAAACATCTTTTCTCCTGACTGGCGTAACCAGATCATTTCTGGGGCTACTGCAACGAATAGAAATAGGCGGCCATATTCGCCGCGTCACTTCTGGTGACGCCCAGGTTCGGCATCGCGTTCCCAGGGTCAACCGCTTGGGGTACCTGAAGCCAGCGGATAAGATTGTCCGGGGTATTTGAAAGCCTACCGGCAATATACGCACGTTCAGCAAATTGCCCGTCGAGTTCGGGGCCGACCTGTCCTTTGACGTTGTCTATTCCCTGAATCGTGTGGCACGCGACGCAGCCGTAAGAGGCGAAAGCCGCTGACGCTTGCTCCGGGTCGCCCCCGACGACGGTGTGCGGCGGCGCTTTGGGAATATCGGTTCGCCCTGAAAGCTTCATGATGGCAATGAGGCCGACTAGCGCGACGATACCCACCAGCACGGTTGACAAAATGCGGTTTTCCCGTCTCAAGGTCTCACCTCTTGAACAGTTTGGGGCTGCGCGACTTGGGGCTGAGCTCTTGGTGCAAAAGCGTGTTGGCGTACCTGCATTCGCGCTTCGACGTCGCGCAGCCAAAGGAGAAAAAATATCCCGGCCAGCACTGTAAACAGAGTCCCCAGCGGCAACCACATCAGCAGGCCGGCGAGCTGTTGGTCACCTAACGCCGACCGGCCCAGCGCCTCGGTGGTTCTTGCATACGCGCCGTACCAGGGCGTCGGCGAAAAGGTGATCAGCGCCCCCAATGCGCCGCCCTGCAACGACGCGGCGAAGAGGTACAAAATCGCTGCGCCGCGCCCCAAACGCCGGTGACCGACAGGTTGGAGCAGCGTCCACCAAAAGAGCAATGAGGTGGCTAAAAAGGTGAGGTGCTCGAGCCCGTGCACCACGTTTGACCGCAGCGCGGCTTCGTAGAGTCCCGGTGTGTGCCAGACCCAAAACGTAGCCACGAACAGCGTCCAGGCGAGTACCGGGTTGGTCAGGGTATGAACAACGTTTCTCAGAGCTTTTGCCCGTAACCAACCCTGCGCGACGGCTTTTCTCGCACTGGTAGGTAAAGCCCATAATCCGGCCACGACCGGCAAACTCAGCACCAGCAGCGGAGCCGCGACGATCATGATGAGCAGGTGCTGCACCATATGCGCGGAAAATAAGAGGCCGCTCAGCGCCTCGAGCGGCGAAATGAGCGCCACCCCGAGAACTAAAAACGCACCGACACCGAGCAGCGCCCGCCACCGCTGAATGCCGCGCCCCACCCCGGCACGCCCCCAAAGCCTGAGCACGCCGCAGGTATAGAGCGCGAGCCCGAACAGCAAGCCGACGACGACAGCAGGCTCGAGCGTCCATAAACTCGTGACTCCTTTCATTTCTCCCTCACCTCAGCGTATCCGGCACGGGTCTAAGAGCAGCATCGCTGCGCCCGTCGTCAAAATCAGAGCGAAGAAGGCGATACTCGTGACAAAACCGGCGTAGGTCATAAACGGGGTGACGCCTTCGTCGTGCCGACCGACCACCGCCGGGTCATCGCCCCGAGCCCTGCGCCAGTGCGTAAAACTGTTTACTCCGGCCCAGAGCGTCAATACAGTAGCGGCGAGTGAGATGATATAGAAGGGCAACCGTGAGCCGCCACAGACCGACGGCACGAACGCGTACCCGAGCAGCAGCTGCACCGCCCACGCCAAAGGACCGGCGAAAAAGCCGAACCAGAAGACGAAATAGTCTTTGGCCTCGTGGTAGCTGCCGCGGTAGTTAGCTTCACCGGCAGTGGCGGTTTGCCCGGTCTGTTTTTGTGTAGCCTGTTTCACTACCGGGTCCCCAAAAAATGCGGCGACAAGTAGAGCGACGTCCAGACGAACAGCCACACGCCGTCTACAAAGTGCCAGTAGAGCGAGACATTTGAAAAACTCAGGTGGCGCTTGGGCGTAAAGTAGCCGAGCATAGCCCATAAGAGCATCACGCTCAGCAAGAGCACCCCGACCAACACGTGTAGCCCGTGCAACCCGGTAATGGTATAGAAGAGCGCCCCGTACGCGCCGTCTTGCGGCCTAAAATCAAGCTTGGTGTATTCATAAACTTGAATCCCTAAAAAGACGACGCCGAGCAGGACGGTCAGCAGCAGACCCAGCTTGAAGTTACCCAGATGACCGCTTTTTAAGCGGCGCTCAGCCCAGATAAGAGCGGCGCTGCTCGAGACTAGGACGATCGTCGCCACCACCGGCAAGACAACCTCGGGCAGGTCTATCTCGTTAGGCGGCCAGACCGGGTTGTTCGAGCGCAAGTAAAAGTAACCGGACAAGAGGCAGGCGAAAAACACGGCTTCGGTCAGGATGAGAAGGGCGATCCCCCAACGGCTCGTTACCCGGCTACCCGACACCTGCGGCAGATCGAGGAGCGACTCACGGGAGATGTCGGCAAACGGGTTGGGTACCTGACCCAGTTGCCCTGCTTGATGATCCGTACCGCTCACCTTTGCGCCTCCGCCCCTTCAAACCTGTCCTGACGGCTGTTTTGCCGCGCGGCCTGCTGTTCACTGCGGTGCGGCCACAGCCACCACAGCGAAAAGACGAATACACCTGCCGCGCCGACACCGGTAAGCCACCACAGATGTAACAGCGTTCCCGCAAAAAAGACGAACATCGCGCCCGCGACGAAAAAGGGTGACGCGGATTCAGGTGGGATACGGATAATCTCTTCGGGCCGGGCTTCTAACAGGGTCGTGCCGATAGTTTCTCGTAAAAAGGGGTCGGTCGGGTCAACCTGGGCGGTGTCGGCACGCTGCGCTTCGGCCTCGACATTACGGCGCTCCCAGAGCGGAGCCATGCTCGTGACCGGCGGGATGGTACGGAAGTTGTACGGCGGCGGCGGTGATGAAGTGGCCCACTCGAGCGTCGCCCCGTTCCAAGGGTTGTCCTCCGCGTCACCGCGTTTAGTCAGGCTCCAGTACACGTTGACGATAAAAAGAATCACGCCCGCCGCGATGGTGTACGCCCCAAGCGTCGAGATCAAATTGAGGTTACCCCAGCCCATTTCGGGCAGGTAGGTATAGATGCGGCGCGGCATCCCGAGCAGTCCCAACAGGTGCTGCACAAAAAAAGCGACGTTAAAGCCGACGAACATCAGCCAAAAGTTCCATTTGCCCAAGGTGTCGTTTAACATTTTGCCGGTTATTTTAGGAAACCAGTAGTAAAACGCGCCGAAGAGCGGAAACACCATCCCACCGACTAAGGTATAGTGAAAGTGCGCCACGATAAAGTAAGTGTCGGTCACCTGCCGGTCAAACGAGATCACCGGAAACATCACGCCCGTGACCCCGCCGATCACGAATAAGACGATAAACCCGGCGGCGAAGAGCAGCGGCGTTTTGAAGTTGGGATTCCCGCTTAAGATCGTCGCGATCCAGGCGAATACCTGAATGCCTGCAGGCAGCGCGATAATGACGCTCGCCGCTGCGAAAAATGAACCGGACAAGGGCGAGATGCCGGTCGCAAACATGTGGTGCGCCCACACGCCGAAGCCGATCATGCCGGTTAAGACCGTCGACATAGCGACGAGGTTATAGGCGACCAGAGGACGACGTGAAAAGGTTTGGATAATTTCCGATACGAAGCCGAACGCCGGTAAGACGATGATGTATACGTCCGGGTGACCGAACACCCAAAAGAGGTGCTGCCACAAGAGCGGCGAGCCGCCCCCGGCAGGGTCAAAAAACTTCAGGTCGAAGGTGCGCTCGAGCCACAAAAACACGTTGGCGGTGTTGAGCGCCGGAATCGCAAACAGCACCGCAAACGAGGTGACTAAAATAGACCAGCAGAAGATCGGGATGCGGTTGATGGACATCCCCGGCGCACGCATCCGGAAGATCGTCACGATGAAGTTGATCGCGCCCGCCGTGGTTGCAAAGCCTAAAAAGAGGAGCCCTAAGACGTAGTAGTCGATCCCGAGTCCCGGCGTGTACTTGCTGGTGGTGTAGGGCACGTAAGCAAACCAGCCGCCGTTCGGTACGCGGCCGACTAAGAGGCTCGAGTAGATAAACCCGGCAGAAAACAGATAGACCCAGTAGCCAAAGGCGTTCAGCCGCGGAAACGCCATATCGCGCGCACCGATTAAAAGCGGGACCAAAAAGTTGCCGAAACCGAACAAGATCGGCGTGGCGAAGAAAAAAATCATCATGGTGCCGTGCATGGTAAAGTACTCGTTATATGACGCCGGGCTTAAAAAGCTGTTGCCGGGTCTGATAAGCTGCGTACGGATCATCATGGCGTCGGTACCGGCGAGCAAAAAGACCGCGAACGCCGTAACGATGTAACGAATCCCGATGGTTTTATGGTCAACGGTTGTCAACCAGCCGAAGAGCCCGCCGCCCTCCCAGATACTTTTTAATTCCCGACTCGGCAGTGACTGAGCCATCTTATCCCCTTTACTCGAGCGTCTTTAGGTACGCTAAAAGCGCCTGTAAATCGTGTGATTCTAAATACATAGGCGGCATCTTGTTCCCTGGTTTGACCGTCTGCGGATTGACGATCCACCCGGCTAAATTGCCTTCAGTATTCGGGAGCGCCCCCGCGCCGATGGTGCGGCGGCTCGCGAGGTGCGTCAAGTCAGGACCCAGACGGCTCGAGGCGTTCGTACCTTTAATCGCGTGGCAGTACACGCACGCCGACCCTAAAAAGACCTGTTGCCCCCGCAACGCTTCGCCGCCTTTGGGAACAGGCGCGGCGAGTTGCTGCTGTGAGACCCACGCCTGATACTTTTGGGGCGCGTCGGCCACTACCCAAAACGCCATCTTCGCGTGCTGTAAGCCGCAGTATTCACCGCACTGCCCGCGAAACGCACCCGGCTGGTCGGCCTCTATAGAGATGGTATTGGTCTGCCCCGGGATCGTATCGATTTTGCCGTTCAGCTCCGGTACCCAAAACGAGTGAATCACATCGGCCGAAGTCACTTTGATCTGCACAGGTTCCCCCGCCGGGATATGCAGTTCGTTGGCCGTGGTAATGCCCTCTTGCGGATAGATGACCTCCCACCACCAGCGGTGACCGATCACCTGGATGACGCGCGTCGGAGCCTGAGCGCGAGCGGTGATCACGTTTTCCGTATAGATGTTAAAACCCATCAGCGTGCCTAACACGGCAATGGGAAAGGCGGCCCCCAAAAGCCCCACAAACCACAGCAGCCCCCGCTCTCGGTCCGAATGCAGTTGTGGGTCAGTTGATGCGTCTCGGCGTTTTCTAAAAAGTGCGACGAGGAGCAGCACTGTAACTAACACCACGACAAAACTGGCGACCGAAAAAAGGACCCACCACCAGGTATCTATATACCTGCTGATCGGTCCCTGAGGATTAAGGGCGGACTGCGTGCGGGCAGCGCAGGTGCTGGCCAAAGCGCCGACACTAACAGCTAAGCCGACGTTTAGGCGCTTCACCGCCCGTCCTGTCTAGGTAACCCTCGAGCCGGTGGGCTCACAGCTCCGTCCCGGAAAATAGACCCGGTTTTACGGGCAGCCAACTTTTAGAACGGATCTTGCTAAGACAATCAGCACAACTTTTACTTATTATGTGTACTGCAGCTACTTGGTTGATCACTTTACACCTCAGCGGCGTCATTAAATGCCGTACAGCTATGTAGTTCGTCGCACCTCGAGACGAGCGGCTGACTGGGTCAGTTGGCAGCGTAGCAAGACAGACAAAAGTGCTCACAACGCAAAAGCAAGCACCGCGTTGTCGGCACCTTGACGATATTCATTTGCCACCCCCAAATAAAGTGTTGCAAATTCAGCGTGTGCTGAAGCTCCTATTATGCGAACGCTTTGGCCGGGATGTCAACACCGTAGTTGTTGGATGAGGAGGGTAAAGCTGTCCCTAGACACGACCTTAGTGCGCGTGCTAAAGCGGAGATACGCGGACAAAAATCCAGCTATCTGGCAGATAGCGGCAGAGCGAAAAAGGCTAGAAGTCCGAAGATGAGTTGTTAAGTTACCAGTTCGTTCAGCGGCGCGCGAGCACTCGCCTCAAAAACCCTGTAACACGCCCGAACTCGTCGTCACTTAAGCTGCTCCCCGACGGCAAACAGAGCCCTTGCTCAAAAAGCCTTTCCGAAAGCCGGTCGCCGTAGTAAGGGTAGTGCGCGAAAACGGGTTGGAGATGGAGCGGTTTCCAGAGGGGCCGCGCTTCGATATCGTTGGCGTCTAAGGCGAGGCGCAGGTCTTCACGGGTCACGCCGCCGGTCTCTAAAGGGTCAACCAAAATGGTGGTGAGCCAGCGGTTACTGAACATGCCTTCGGGTTCAGGTTGCAGCGTGACGCCGAGATAGTCGGCAAAAAAGGCCGCGTAACGCTCCGTATTGGCGCGTCTGGCAGCGACTCGCTCGTCTAAAACTTGCATCTGACCACGCCCGATACCCGCCGAAACGTTGCTCAAACGGTAGTTGTAGCCGATCTGTGAGTGCTGATAGTGCGGCGCGGGGTCCCGAGCCTGCGTCGCTAAAAATCTGGCCTGCTCGATCCACGCGGCGTTATCGGATAGGAGTGCGCCGCCACCTGACGTGGTAATAATCTTGTTGCCGTTAAACGACAACACCCCGAACGCGCCAAACGTGCCCATCGCTTTGCCGTCATACGTTGAGCCGAGCGCCTCGGCCGCGTCTTCAATTAGGGGCACGCCGTAACGCGCGCAGGTTTGCGCGATCTCGGTCATCTTCGCGGGCATCCCGTAAAGATGGACGGCGATCACGGCTTTGGGCACCTTACCAAGACGCTGACGGTCTCTTAGCGCCGCCTCGAGCGCCGCCGGGTCCATATTCCAAGTATCAGCTTCGCTGTCTACAAAGATCGGCACCGCACCCTGATAGACAATCGGATTGGCCGACGCTGAAAAGGTAAAGCTCGAGCACACCACCTCGTCACCGGGGCCGACGCCGAGCAAAATCAGCGCGAGGTGCAAGGCTGCCGTCCCGGACGAGAGCGCCGCCGCGTGCGCCGCGCCGGTATAGGCTGCTAAATCCCCCTCGAAGCCGTTGACATTTGGACCTAACGGCGCAACCCAGTTGCTGTCGAAAGCTTCAGTGACAAAGGTGCGTTCAGCGCCGCTTAGATGCGGGGGCGAAAGGTAGATGCGCGTCGCGGTTTGCGTTAGATCAGCCACAGTTTGTTGTACCACGCGGCTCTACTTGTGCGCAGTAGCAAAGGTCGCAACGCCTGAGCTTATTTGTTCGGCACTTTTTAAGAGCCCGAATATTGTGTACTTATCGACAACCGACTCAAGCGTTCAGTGAATTGATTTTCAGGTCTATAAACGCTATAATCAGGCCACTTACGCAATCTTAAAGAGCGCGAAAGGGTGGGCGCGAGCTCACAATTACACGGCACGGGTTTCGGCGTGCGGCTAAGGGTTAGAACATGGCAACAGGCAGAGTCAAGTGGTTTAGCAACGAAAAAGGGTTTGGGTTTATCGAGCAAGACGGCGGCGGAGCCGATGTATTTTGTCACTTTTCCGCGATCAGCGCGAGCGGCTTTCGCAGCCTTAACGAAGGCGACGAAGTTGAGTTCGAGGTTGAGCAAGGTCAAAAAGGGTTACAAGCCAAAGATGTCGTAGTCACCAACGCCGCGCCCGCTCCGGCACGTTCACAGCGCGAGCGTTACTAGGCCCACCCAACAACCGTTCATAACAATAGGTTTACCTATAGCCTCGGTGTCGGTAGACCTAAAGTAGATAGACATAAAGTAGATAATCTAGTGCAAACCCGGCTCGAGCCGGGTTTTTTGCTTTTCAGTTGTCTTAGTTGCGCCCAAGCACGTACCCATTTTCAACCAACCGGGTCACTCGGTAACCCGACGTGAGCAGCGGCACCATCACCTCGCGGAGCGCCAGACGCCAGCGCAGCGCGTGTTCAGGGTCGGTCTCGGGGGAGATTTGGCGGGGCAGCTCGAGCCATACCTGCCGCGCCGCCACTGCTTCCCCGGTAATCTGCGGTTCGTCGTCCTCACCGCGTACCAAACCGGACACAAAAGGTTTTTTTACCGCCGGTCTTTTCTCCCCTGCCGCCAGCATCCTGACAGGTTCCGCCGTCAAGGGCCACTCAGCAACCAAACGGTCACTCGGCAAGTCCCCATTTAAGCCGCCGCCTAGAGCGCCGTAAAAGTCCACCTCGTAGTGCTTGGCCACTGCGCCGAGATGTTCCAAATTGAGTTTGGCGTTTTTGGCGCGAACCGGGTCAAAGGTCCAGGTAACGTGCGTGATACCGCGTCCTAGACACCAGTCCCGTTGAAACCATTTGAGCGCCTGACCGAGACCGCGGCCTCTCGCTTCAGGCAAGACCGCGAGCAAATGTGAGTGCTGCCCGACGCGGCCCTCGACATACGACGGAAAGCCGTAGACGAAGCCGAGCAGCGTCTCCCCTGCAAAGGCCCCGGCTATGAGTGCCCCGGCGTGTTGGGCAGCTCGGAACGATGTGGCGCTCACCTCGGGCACCGGTTCGCCCCAAACCGCGCACTGCACTGCCTCACAGTGACGCAGCTCGGCGACGCCCTGCAGTTCACGGATTGTCCAGTCATCGACCGGCTTAGTCACGTACTGACAGTCCCGCGCTAGCCCGCTCGAGCCCTAAAGCGGCGGTTAAAGGGGGGGTGCGCGGCTACAGCTTGCGGCAACTGCTGAAACGCCAAGCCCGCCGAAAAAACCCACCACGTCAAGTGACTGAACTGCGCCGACTCAAACCAGGTCAGCGTATAGATCAGGTAGACGACCCCGACAGCCTCGAGGCCCCACCCCTCGCCCCGCGCGGTCACCCATAAAAAGATGCCCAACAGCAGCACATAGGTGATGAGTCCGCCCAACCCCACCGATACCCAAAGGTCAAAGATGAGGTCATGTGCCTTACTGGACAACACCTTGCCGAGGTGAACTTTCCCGTCAGTACTGATATAGCGAAAATAGTAGTGATCGGTTCCTCGGAGCGTATCCACCTCATAAACTTTCGACTCACCGGAATTGAGTTTTCCCTCTTTACGGGGAAGCACAGTCTTCCACTTCTTATCGAAATCATTAACATAAGGGAAAGCTAAGCCAAAACCGTTGTACCCCCAACCTAAAAGTGGTCGCTCACGGATACCGTCTGCGGCAATCCTCCAATAATCGAGCCGGAACGAAAAGAACGCATCGGGGTTAGTAACTAACAGTTTAAGAGAGGGTAAAGACCGAGTTGCACTTGGCGTGCCTAGTGTAGCTGCACCCAGCAGGGCTGCCCCACCTATAACGAGCGGTACGAACGCCAGTAAAACAATTCGCCGCGCTCTTTCGGCACGCCAAAAACGAATGAGCAAGTAGATAAGTCCTCCGATAAAGGCCGCCTGCGCCCCCCGCGTCGAGGTCAGATAAACACCTATCAGCATCAGCAGATAAAGCGGCCAACCGTAACGTTTTCCTACCCAGCCGCGCAACATACTAACGAGTGCAAGAACTCCAATCGCTGCGACGATAAACCCGGCGTGCCCCCGGTGCGAGGTCAAGCCAATCGGCATCTGTCCCTTATAGATATTGCTGTAAAGAAGCTTGAAGGCGTCGGTACTATAGGCAACTTTGCCCATCGTCGCGGTAAAATCGAGCCGCCAGTCAACCGTTTGGACGATGACCGCGAGACCCGTTAAGAGTCCGGCAGCCAAAAAGCCGTAAAGCTGCGCCTTAAAGAGCTGCGGGAACCGCTTGAGTAATAGCGCGTTACCCAGGACAAACGCCGCGACGTAGGCCCAGTAAACCCAGCCGTCGCCCATCTCGTTGTTGGGCATCAGGGCGTTACTCGTTTTGACCGGGCTGTAGTAGACGCTTAGCAGGCCAAAGCCTAAATACACGGCCCATAAGAGGGCGGCCCAACCCCAAGCGGGTGGCGGGTAAAAGCGCGAACGCCCGTGACCCAGGCGTTGCAGCACAAAACGTACCAGCAGCACCAAGAGAATGCTCCAGGTCAATAGAGCGAGCGCGATGACCGCGTAGACTTTAGGGTCGGTCCAAATTTCGCCGCGCGGCCGTCCCCAAGGATTGATGAGCACGAGTGAGAGAGCACAGAGTACGCCGTAAACGAAACCTAAATCTGAGAAGTCGAGAAAGCGCCGCTTTGCTTTGGGTACAACTGTTACGGGCTTCACGGTAAAACCTGTGTGACAAAAGCGGCTAAAGACGAGCTATAAAAATCCGCAGCGGCAACGTGCCGCTGTGGTAGCTTTTTAAGGGGTGCTGAGAACATGCTGCAAAGTCTAGCACCTCCGCTTAGGTTTTACGACGTGAGTTTAGGCTAACCAGAAGGGTTAGGAAAGTGTCTTGAGTTGCTCCAGAGCTGCCGCTGCCCGCTGCCGTACCAGGCTGCTGTCGCTGCGGCCACCCATCATCATGTGCATCTCCATGTGCCGGTCCACGTCACCAAAGATGCTACCCAAGACTTCGACCTCTTCACGGCTGCGCAAAGAGGCGTCGTCGCGGAAGGTGGTGGTGTAGGCGAACTCGAACTCGCGGTCGTCAAGTTCCCCGTTTAAGTAACGCTCGAGGAGCCCTACATAGGGCGTCAGATCGCTGGTCGAGGTGTTGGTATTCGCCGCCGCCGCGCCGCTGTAGGGCGCTTTGGCAAGGCCCGCGTCCAAGACTTCGGGCGTAATGTCCCAGTTGTCCGCGTCGAAAACGGCCTCACCGTCGCGGTAGAGAATGACCTGCGGCGACTGGTGGGTGATGCCGGTCTGCTCGGCGATAAAGTTGCTGGCTGGCCGCGCCTGCACCACACGGACGAGCCCGACCGAGAGGTCGTCACGGGTTTCTAGCTGCTCTTGTAAAAAGCCGAAGCCTTGCATCGTCTTGTGGCAGGTACCGGCCTTAAAGATGACACTGGTCGGGTTTTCTTTTAGAAAGCCTTGCACGTCTTCGGGTGTCTCGAGGTTGTAAATGCGGTCTCTTAGCATAGCGTCATTGTAGCCACGCACGCCTCCCCCACCATGTCGCGGGCATTGCGAACACACCTACAAACTTGCTAGACTCTGGGGCCGGACGGTTGACGCCCGGCTCAAAAATCTGGAGAGGTGTCCGAGCGGTTTAAGGAGCACGCCTGGAAAGCGTGTGTACGGGGCAACCTGTACCGAGGGTTCGAATCCCTCTCTCTCCGCCAAAGGTTAAGCGCCGCTCGAGTTGCAAGCGGCGCTTCTTTATAAAACTCAGGGAGTATTGACCTCTGCTGTTGTTATTACGCCTTGAACGGGTAAGCGGTGCTGTTTTGGCTAGTACCCGAAGCTAGACGCTCCCTTTAGCACTTTGACTTCGCAAAGCTCAGTAACCACTGCGAGGAGGCTTTAGAAGTCAGCAAAACCTAGAACGCTACCGAATAGGCGAACTCGAGCAGCGCCCGCTGCTCAAAGCTGTAACGCCCCCGTGTCCCGCTCAGCACCCCTTGTGCACGCATTTCACCGATTAAGGCCGTGGTCGTTTCGCGGGCTGCGCCGACAAGGGCGGCCAGCGTGTCGTGGGTGAGCGGCAGGGTGAGGTGAACGCGGCCTGTTTCGGTGGTGTGACCAAAGCGTTGTCCAAGCCGTGAAAGCGTCCGGGCAAGGCGGGCGGCGACGGGTAGGTCGGTGTCCTCGAGGCCGTCTCTTACGCGCTGAAGCTGCTCACCGGTCGCCCCCAACAGCGCCGGATAAAGTGCGCCGGCGTTTTCTTTGGCGATCTCGCTGACGCCCACCTTAGCTGAGAGCGCCTCGGCACGTTCGCCGTAAAAAGGGGCGTTGGCGAGTGCGCCGATATAGTCGCCGGGGCCGACGAGTTGCGTGATACGTTCGCGGCCGCTGGGAAGCTCGAGGCTCAGTTTTAGGAGCCCTTCATCAATTTGGTAGAGGCTTACAGCCTCGTCTTGAGCGTGATAGAGAACCTCACCTTTGCGGAGCTCGCAGCGCAGAGCGTCGGGTAAAACAGAGGGTACGGGCCTGGGTGCAACAACGGTAAAGCCATTCAAGCCTGGAGTCATAGGCTACTTTACAGTGCGCTGACACAAAAGGGTGTCATTTATAACCTCGAGGTGTCGGCTATAATTTTTGAGTAGATTAGAAGCGGCCGAACCGGATAGACCAAATTAGCGGATCAGCCCACACGCAAACTAAGCCAAACGCCAGGTTGCATTGACGTTTGACCTTGTTATCCCTCTTTAAGCAACTGAGAGACGCCGGTTTCGTCGTTTAGCCCTTACTTTCCTACTTCTTGCCGCTTCATTCTTACTTCTTTCGTACTCCACACTGCTTACAACTCTTGCTGAGCTTATGTCAACCGAGCCTAGCCCGCTAAAATTTTATTGATGTCGTAGAGGTGCCACTCGAGCTCTTTTTGCTTTTCCCAGGTGTCTCGCAGCGGGACAAACACGGTGTCGCGTTTGTCCACCCCGACCATCACGTCGGTTCGGCCTTCTAACAGAGCCAGCACCGCGTGGTAGCCCAGCCGCGCTGCGAGCACCCGGTCACGGGTACTCGGCGCACCGCCGCGCTGCACATGACCTAAAATACTGGTGCGCACTTCGTAGCCACTCGCCGCCTCGATCCGTTTTTCGATATCGGCTGCGCCGCCCTTCGCCGCGCCCTCAGCCACCACGATAATAGACGAACTGCGTCCCCGTTTGCGCCCCGCCGCAATCGACGCGACCATCTGATCGATGTCGTAGTCGCGCTCGGGAACCAAAATCTCCTCCGCGCCGCCCGCAATGCCGACGTTGAGCGCGATATGGCCCGAGTGCCGCCCCATCACCTCGACTAAAAAGAGCCGGTCGTGCGAGTGGCCGGTGTCGCGGAGCCGGTCAATGGCGCTCAGCGCGATATTCATCGCGGTGTGAAACCCGATGGTCACGTCGGTGCCGTAGATGTCGTTGTCAATCGTACCGGGAACGCCGATAACCTTGACGCCGTGCTCTTCGGCCAAGAGGTGCGCCCCCTGAAACGAGCCGTTGCCGCCGATCACCACGAGCCCTTCGATACCGTGGTTGCGCAGAGATTCGGCGGCCTGAGCACGGCCCTGGGGTTCTAAAAACTCGGGGCAGCGGGCGCTGTAGAGGATGGTGCCGCCGCGCTGGGTGATGTTATCGACGCTGCGGGCGTTCATCTGGATCATGTCGCCGCCGATCAGCCCTCGGTAGCCGCGGGTTACGCCGAAGATTTCAAGGTTTTCATAGATGGCGGTGCGGACAACAGCACGGATGGCTGCGTTCATGCCGGGGGCGTCGCCCCCACTGGTAAGGACTGCAATACGCTTCATAGGCGCAGTATAACGCCCTTTATGGTGAGTAGAAATGTCGTGCTAGACGGTTGCAAACAGCTCCGAGCCGACACGACTCGAGCACGCAGCAGCGCCCCCACAATCTTCTCGTCGTCTTTCTCACCCTTTACCTAATTATTTAAGGTATACTGCACTTAGTTGAGCTGGAACTGCCGACAAACAGGCACAGGCTCGCAAGCGAAAAAACTATAAGCGGAAAGAGTAAGTCGAAAGGATGCCAGATGAGCCCAGAAGTTGCCCTCCTCGTTCGCGCTGCCCTCCTCGGTCTAGTCGTGCTCGCCGCCGAGCGTTTCGGCAAACGCCGACAGGCAAAACGAGCTGAAGCCGAGCGCATCATCATCCGGCTGCCGGCAACCCGTCGTCCGAATGAACCCCTCGCCGGTCGGCCGCTGCAGGTCATTCGCCCCCATACCAATGCACCTACCGCTTCAGCCCAAGCTAAGCCAGGGCAAGCTAACTCAGAACCAGCCACAATTGTGCAGCTCGAGCCCGCCGCAACTATGACTGCGACGCCCAAACTCTACGACGGACACGTCACCGAAAAACGCGCAGCCTAATACTCTTTATGTCGTAGGTACATCAGAGTGAAAGGGATAATATGACCGAGTATCTAGCTCCTATTCTTCGGGTTGCCGACGGGCAGAAGGCATCAGAATGGTATGCGAGACTAGGATTTGAGGTCGAGGGGGAACACCGTTTTGCTCCAAACCTTCCCCTCTACCTTTTCTTAAAACGAGGCAATACTCGTCTGCACCTCTCAGAGCATAAAGGTGATGCGACGCCGGACACACTTGTCTATCTTTACGTTAATGATGTAGATGCTGTTGCTTCGGAATTTGGAGTGGTTGTAAAAGAAGAACCGTGGGCTAGGGAGATTTCTCTAACTGACTTAGACGGCAACCGATTGCGTATTGGCACGCTTTACGAATAAGCGTAGCGCACCGTTAGTCACGTACTATAACGAGGCGCCGCAAGAGTTACGAAACCATTCTCTTCAAAATGCGAGAAAGAGCTAGGGCATGTCAACTCGCACTGTCGAGGTTTTCAAACCCCTGAGCTGTAACCGGTAAGTCGGGGTACGATAGAGCATGGCGGACGCTTCTAAAATTCTCAAGCCGGACTCAGCAAGTACGTCTCAACCGCTCAAGTTCGCACACCTTCACCAGCACACGGCGTACAGCCTCTTGGACGGGGCCGCGCGGATCAAAGACCTGATGCGGTGGGTGAAAGAGGTCTCACCGGAAAACCCGACGGTGGCGATGACCGACCACGGCAACATGCACGGCGCGGTCGAGTTTTATAAGGCGGCAGAAAAGGAGGGCGTCAAACCGATCATCGGTTTTGAAGCGTACGTCACCGCCGGATCACGTTTTGAAAAAAAACGCCCCTCAAATAAATTAGACGGCGGCTACTTTCACCTGACGCTCTTAGCGAAAAACTTTAAGGGCTACCAAAATCTCTGCAAACTGAATTCTCGGGGGTGGCTCGAGGGCTTTTACATGAAACCGCGCGTAGACCACGAACTCCTGCGTGAATACAGTGAGGGCGTGATTGCGCTGTCGGGTTGCCTGGGCGCACAACTCCCGCGCAATCTGCTCGATGTCGGGCTCGAGGCGGGTGAAGAGGTTTTACGGCAATATTTAGACATCTACGGCGACAACTTTTTTATCGAACTGCAAAACCACGTCCCGACCGAAGCGTCGGAGATGACGGACTCTTTACAGGACCTGACCGAGCAGCAAACCCGGCTCAACCCCATGCTCCGTGAACTAGCCGATAAACACGGCCTCGGGATGATCGCCACCAACGACGGGCACTACGTCAAAAAGGACGACGCCAAAGCGCACGAGGCGCTGTTAGCGATTCAGACCAAAACGACACTGTCTGATCCCAAACGCTTCAGATTCCCGTGCGACGAGTTTTACGTCAAAACGCCCGAAGAGATGGCGCAGGCGATTCCTGAAAGTGACTTTCCAAGTGCGTTAGCAAACAGCGTCACGGTAGCCGACATGTGCGACGTCACCTTGCCCATCGGTTCAAACCGTGTATACCAGATGCCTGAACTGCCGATTCCGGCGGGGCGTACGCTGGCTGAACAGCTCCGAGTGCAGACGTATGAGGGCTTGATCGAACGCTACGAGGTCATCACTGAAGACTTGTACCGGCAGTACCTGAGCATGACTGAAAGTGAAAAACTAGATGATTCGGGAACCCTCGAGGACGTGCTCGACAAGCTCGCCACCGCGGGCGAACTGTGTCAGCGGCAAGCTAAAGACGCCGGGACGAAATACGTTTCTTACGCGCACCTAGAAAAGCTCAAAACCGAGGGCAGTATCAGCGAAGAAGCCATGATCATTCTAGAAAGAGCCGAATACGAACTCGGCGTGATTATGGCGATGGGTTTCCCCGACTATCTCCTCATCGTGGCAGACTTTATCAACTGGGCCAAAGATCAGGGAATTGCGGTCGGGCCGGGGCGCGGCTCGGGCGCAGGCTCGATTGTCTGCTACGCTACCCGCATTACCAATATAGAGCCATTACGGTACGGCCTCCTTTTCGAACGTTTTTTGAATCCTGACCGGGTGAGTATGCCTGACATCGACGTAGACTTTTCCGACTCGAGGCGTATGGAAGTCGTCGAGTACGTCCGGCAAAAATACGGTGAGGAAAAAGTTGCGCAAATTGCGACTTTTGGAACGATGGCGTCAAAAGCAGCCGTGCGTGACGCGGCAAGGGTGTTAGAAATCCCCTACGCCGACGCCGACGCCGTATCGAAACTCATCCCGGTTGTGTTTGGTCGTTCAACACCCATCAAACGGGCGATGGACGAAGTTTCGGAAATCAAAACCTTGTACGACAATGGGGCCAAAGAGTTTATGGACGTCGCCATCAATTTGGAGGGCTTGACGCGGCACGCTTCGGTGCACGCGGCAGGCGTGATTATCTCCCGTGAACCGGTACAAGAACTCGCGCCGGTCTTTCGCAGCGGTGACGGCCCGATTGTCTGTCAGTACGATATGGGCTCGGTTGAAGAGATGGGCTTTATCAAGATGGATTTCTTGGGACTTAGAACCCTAACATTCATCGAGACGGCGCTGCGGATTATCAAAGAGTCGCAGGGAAAAGAGCTTATTCCCGACGATTTTCCTTTAGAAGACGACAAAACCTTCGAGTTGCTGGCGCGTGGCGAGGCCGTAGGTGTCTTTCAATTTGAAGGTCCTGGAATGATTGACACGCTAAAAAAGCTCAAACCGACCCGCATTCAAGACCTGATTGCAGTTTCGGCCCTGTACCGCCCCGGCCCGATGGAAAATATCCCGACCTATATCCGGCGGCACCATAAGCTTGAAGCGGTGGACTACACCGAGCAGTTTCCTAAAGCGGGAGCATACCTCGAGCCCATCTTGGAGGAAACCTACGGCATCCCGGTCTATCAAGAGCAAATTCTAAAAATAGCCCAGGCGGTAGCGGGCTACAGCTTAGGTGAAGCAGACCTTTTACGCAAAGCGATGGGCAAAAAAATTCTCGAGGCGATGGTCAAACACCGCGCGATTTTCGAGAAAGGTGCAGCACAGAAGAGTATCCCGGCAGGCGAGGCGAACGCGATTTTCGACCTACTCGAGAAGTTTGCCAATTATGGCTTTAACAAAGCACATTCAACAGCTTACGGGATGCTCTCTTACCAAACCGCGTACCTCAAAGCCCACTACCCCGTCGAGTTCGCCGCTGCGCTTTTAACCGTTGAACGCGGCGATTCGGACAAGGTGGCGCAGTACGCCGCCGACGCACGGCGCTTGGGCACCGAGGTCTTGCCACCCGACATCAACGATTCACGGAGCGACTTTACGCCCGTCGGTGAGGTGGTGCGTTTCGGGCTTTACGGCATTAAAAACGTCGGGGACGGCGCAGTCGAGCATATCCTCAAGGTACGCGAGCAGGGCAAGTTCAAAGACCTGTACGACTTTTGCAAACGGGTTGACGCGTCTTTGGTCAACAAACGGGCGCTCGAGCACCTGGTCAAGGCGGGGGCGTTTGACAAGGTGGGTGACCGGAGTACGATTTTGGCCAACTTGGAAGCGGCGATTAAATGGGGTGCGGCAGAGCGCGAGAGTGCTTCAGCGGGGCAGTTCGGACTCTTTGGCGCGGAAGAAACCAAACCGCCCGAGGTCAAGGTCACGCCGTACACGCAGCTCGAGCTGCTCAAATTTGAAAAAGACGCGCTCGGCCTGTACATTTCCGACCACCCGATGAACGCGTATCCGGGTCTGGCGGAAGCCGCGAGCTGTACGGCGGCAGGGCTCGAGCGGTGCTATCAAACCCTGGTCAACGCAAGCCGGGGCGACCCACGGCAACACATCGTTTTAGCCGGACTCATCCAAAAGGTACAGAAAAAAGCAACCCGCTCGGGCGGGATGATGGCGTTTTTTGAGTTGGCCGACGAGACCGGCAGCCAAGAGGTGGTGGCTTTTGGCCGGACGTATGAAGACATCGCCGACAAGTTGGCGGAAGACGTACCGGCGGTGCTCGTCGCTGAAGCGTCGGACAAAGACGGCAGCGTCCGGTTGGTCGTAGACCGGCTGATCCGCTGGGATGAGCGTGCGGTTTTACCCGAAGTGGCGATTGCCGAGTTTCGGCTCGAGGAGGTCAACGAGACGATGCTCACAGATTTTCGCTCGCACGTAGACGAGTACGCTGGCACGACTAGCCTACACCTCAAGGTACGCTCGGAACAGGGTACCGCAACTTATCAGACCGACGCACTCCGGGTTGCTAAAGAACATTTGGACGATTTGCAGCGGAGTTGTCCGTGGCTCAAAGTGTCGGTCACGCTCGACCGGAGCAACCTTTTGCGCGCCGCGGCGAGCCGAGGTAACCGCTTCGGCAGGCCAGCGCAAGAGACGAATACCCGTCCAGCGGAAGTTCCTTTTTAGCCCTGTCTCGACATGTTCTGAGCGAAGTTCCTGTATAAGACGTGACGGGAACTTCGCCTATTTTTGCGTAGGGTGGACTGTGAAACCAACCTACACGTCAGTTCAGCGTCTCGTCTCTCGCCGCAATCTCCTCAGGGGTTTGGGTATCGGTGCGCTCGGCGCGAGCGTCAACCTCGCCTCAGCGCAAGAAGCGCCGCCGCAAGGAATTTTGGGCCTCGAGCACACCTCGGTCGGTGACGTTCAGATTGCGGTTATCAAGGACGTAAGCCTCCTCCCACCCGGCGCGTTTGGTGGCAGCGCACCTGAGGGCGCAGTTGGTAAGCTTTTAGGTTAGTACAACTTGCCAACAGACAGCACCGCAGCGAGTGCAAGCGGAACTCAAGCAGAAACTGAAACGAATACGATGCTTTAATGTCTCAGAACTCTGATACATTTGCACGATGCCTACTCACTTTAAGCTCGAGCCCCTTTTGCGCCGTCACAACAAAAGCGTGCTGACGCTGGCTAAAGCTAGCGGACTTGCCAAAACTACGGTCTACAACCTCGTCAATAATAAAGCGAAAGCAGTTGAGCTCGAGACCTTGAGTAAACTTGTAGACGGGCTCGAGCGCCTGACGGGTAAAACCATCACTTTTGATGACGTTTTGGAGAAGGAGCCGCAAGAGCGCAACACGCTCCTAGACGCCCTGCTCAAAGACGCCAAGCCGCTCGATTGGGACAAGATGATAACGGGTATTCCCGATTGGACACAAGAAGAACGTGAGGAAAACTCGCGGGTTTTTGAAATAGAGCGGGAGAGAAAAAATGCCAAACGCCCGTCTAAACGGCTAGAGCAAATGCTCGAGATTTTCAGCTCTAGTAAAGCGTCTACAGAAACGTCTACAGAAAAACCTATAGAAAACCCTCCAGTGACCAAGCCGTGAGCGGCGTCTTAACTGGTAGATACCAACATCATCAGCTATATCTTTAATGGTCATTCGCTTGCAGGCGGCTACGAAAAGCATCTGCGCGGACAGACTATCCTGATAGCCGCGCAGACCGTCGCAGAGATGCGCTTTAGGGCGTACAGGGCCAGCTGGGGTGAGCGCCGCCGGAGAAGTTTAGAAGAGACGCTGGCAAATTGCACTGTTGTCTACCCGAACGATGCTATCTGCACGTTTTGGGCACGCAGCCTGTACCGCGGGTACGAACTGGGCCGCCCCCTAGACGAGTCTGACGCCTGGATAGCCGCGACTGCCCTGACATTTGGCGTTCCCCTGGTCACACATAACCGGAGAGCCTTCGACTTTATCCCTGAGCTTGACCTCATCTCAGAGAATCACACCTGAGCAAGCAGAACCTCGAGCTTACTCGGGTCAGCCAAGCGAGGTTACTTTAGAACAGACCTACAGTGCCGTCCCCGTCGACGCGGTAAAGTCACCTTGATGCCTATGCTCTCTCCCGCTGACCTCTACTCGGTCGGCGCAGGTCGCCCCGCGTACACCCTGCTCGACGTGCGTGCGCCTGTCGAGGTCGCAGCGGGTGCCTTACCCGGTGCCGTGCCCCTGCCAATTTTGTCCGACGAAGAGCGGCACTTGGTCGGTTTGCGGTACAAAGAGACGGGGCAAGAGGCCGCGATAACTTTGGGTTACGCGCTCACCGAGTCGCACCTACCGGGGCGTATCGAGGCGTGGCGGGCCGTAGTAGCACAGGGGCCGACGGCGGTCACCTGCTGGCGCGGCGGACTCCGCAGCAAGCTCGCCGCAGAGTTTATTGGAGACGACCGCGTTCCCCGCGTTGAGGGTGGGTATAAGGCGATTCGCGCCCATCTAATACGCGAACTAGCGCCGTCGCTGGCGCGGTATGAGAGCATCGTTGTCGGTGGGCTGACGGGTTCAGGTAAAACAGCGTTGTTAGAGAAGTTGCGAGGAACCCCAAACTTGCGGGTGCTCGATCTGGAGCATGAAGCCCGCCATAGGGGGAGCGCGTTCGGGCGGCTCGCCGAACCGCAGCCTGCACAAGCGACGTTTGAAAACAGCGTTGCGACGCAACTTTTGCTAGGTAATGAACAGAGATTGGTGCTCGAGGACGAATCTCGCACTATCGGCCGGATTGAGCTACCTGACCCGCTATATGAGGTGGTGCAAGCCTCGCCCGTGGTTTTGGTCGAAGAGCCTTTAGAAAACCGCGTCGCACGGATTCACCGGGATTATGTGCTTTCTTTGAGCCGCACACTCGGCGTTTCCGAAACGCGGCGCTATTTGAGCGGGAGCTTGTTACGCCTGAAAAAACGGCTCTCCGGCGCGGTGACTGACGCGGCACTCGGGAGCTTAGCGGACGCCGAACACTCCGGTCAGTGGACGCAAGTAGACGCGCACCGAGGTTGGATTACGCCACTGCTCGAGCTTTACTACGACCCGCTCTACCGCAAAGGACTCAAAAATTTAGGACGCCCGGTGCGCTTTGCGGGCGATTTGGAGGCGTGTTACACATGGTTGACACAGTAAACAAAAAAGCAGATAGAACTGTAGACAAAACGGTAAATACTCCTATCAAACTTACGCAAACCGTTAAAAAAGGTGGCTGCGCTGCGAAAATCGCCGCTGGGACGCTTTCCGAGTTGCTGCAAACACTCCCTCGTCAGAGTCACCCCGACCTGCTCGTCGGTACGGACTTTTTAGATGACGCCGCCGTCTGGCGCGTCAACGACCAGCAGGTGATGGTGCAGACCCTCGACTTTTTTACACCCATTTTGGACGACGCTTATGACTTCGGCGCGGTGGCTGCCGCGAACGCTCTATCCGACGTGTTTGCGATGGGCGCGGCTCCGGTTACGGCGTTGACGATTCTGGCGTATCCCCTAGACACCTTGCCGCCCGACATACTGCGCGAGCTGATGGCCGGCGCAGTTGAAAAGGTCAATGAAGCCGGGGCGTGTCTCGTTGGCGGTCACTCGATTGACGACGACACCCTCAAACTCGGGTTTAGCGTGACGGGATTGGCGCACCCGGACCAGCTCTGGAGCAACCGGGGCGCACGTGAAGGCGACACACTCATCTTGACCAAAGCCGTCGGCACCGGCACACTGACGGGCGCACTTAAAAACGGTGAGCTGGGCTATGACGATATTGCCGAAGCGATTTCTTCGATGAAGACGTTGAATAACTTGGCGTTGCCAAACGAGCTGCACAGCGCCGTTCGCGCGGCGACCGACGTGACAGGCTTCGGCATTTTGGGACACGCACTGCATCTGGCGCAGGGCGGGGGCGTTACCCTCAACTTGTCAGCACAGGCCGTCCCCCTCTTAGAACACGCCGCCGACACCTTAGCCAAAATCCTGACCAAAGCCCACCGGAGCAACACCGGCTACGTGCAGGCCCACACAAGTGGACGTGAGCGCATCTCGGAAAGTACGTGGTGGGCGCTGACCGACCCGCAAACGTCAGGTGGATTGCTGCTCGCCGTTTCACCTGAACAAGCTGACGAGTTGTTGAACTTTATCCAGCCTAAGTTTCCCAGGGCTACTGTGATTGGCCGAGTTGAGAAGCGAGGAGAAAGGGCGCTCGAGGTCGCCTAGAGCCACCTTTTAAGATCGGCCGGAAGCATTACAGCAGGCCGAGAGTCAGAAGTAAGCACACAAAAGTCAGTCGGTAACATCCGGCGGCTAACTTGATTAAGACCCTCGCGTCTCGTGCATTCAAAACGTAGAGACGTTATAAAAATAGCGTAAAAACACGTTATACCGCCTGCTTTTGTTTAGCCCGCAGGTCAATCTGCGTCGCCGCCATCTTAAAGCTCTGCGAACTCGTCGCCGCGTGAAAGCCGGTGTCAAAGTCAATCTTGCCCTCGGCGTAGAGTTCGGCAAGAGCGTCGTCGAAAAGCTGCATCCCGTCGAGCTTCGAGTCGCGGAGCGCGTCGTAGAGTTCGCCGTAGCGGTCTTCGTCGCGGAGTAAGTCTTTAATCCGCAACGTCCCTTTCATAATTTCAGACGCGGCAATACGGCCGCCGCCCGCCCGCGGCAACAGCCGCTGTGACACGATGCCGACGAGCGAATCGGCAAAAAGAACTCTGGCCGACGCCCGTTCATGAGGGGGAAAGAGTTCCATCACGCGGTTCACCGTGCGCACCGTATCGAGCGTATGCAGCGTACTAAAAACCAGGTGACCCGTCTGCGCGGCGCTGATGGCCGCGGCCGCCGTCGCGTAGTCACGGATTTCGCCGATCATAATGACTTCGGGGTCTTGCCGCATCGCCGCGACGAGCGCCTCGGAGAAGGTCAACGCGTCTACCCCGATTTCACGCTGGACGATGATCGAGCGTTTGGTGCGGTGCAGGTATTCGATCGGGTCTTCGACGGTAATAATCATCTTGTCGTGTGTCTGGTTGATCTCGTCAATGATCCGCGTCAAGGTCGTAGATTTACCCGAACCCGTCGGGCCGGTGACTAAAATCAGGCCCTTTTCTTGGTCTCGAAAATATTTGAGCAGGTCAGGCGGTAAGTTCACCACGCGGAGTTGTGACTCATCCGAATTGATCACACGCAAAACGGCGCTGACCGACGACCGCTGATGAAACAAGTTCACCCGGAAACGCGCCACCCCGCTGACACTGTAGGCGAGGTCAACTTGGTGCCGGTCGGCAAAAATGGCCTTTTGCCGTTCGTCACACATGATCTCTAAAAGCGATGCGGTCGCAGCGGGCGAGAGTTTAGTCTCGCCGACCGGGACGAGCCGCCCGCTCAGGCGGGCCATCGGATACATCCCGGCGTGGAGGTGAATGTCCGACGCACCTTTGGCGACGAACGAGGTAAGCATATCGTTAAAGGTCATGGCGTCAGTGTAAAAAGTTGGAGCGGGGTATGGGGCTAAAAAAGCCATAGTTGTAAGAAAGAATTGAGAATACAGAAGTCAGAATGCAGAACTCATACGCCGGAGAAACGTCCCTCAAGAGTCCCAAATCCGTTACCTAGAGCAAATTTTACGTTTTGACCCTCAGCTAAACTTAAGAGATGGTTAGTCAGCACAAACTATTACAAAAGATAACGTTATGAGCGCGACCGCCACCGAAACCGTCACCCCACCCACGGCTGAACTTGAAGGGGCCGTCAGACAGGCGCAGCTCCGCTACGTTTCTGATCACGAACCAGGACTAGGCCGTAAACGCGCGGGTAAGGGCTTTTCTTACGTCGGCTTAGACGGTAAACGCATTACCGACAAGGCGGTGCGTAAGCGGCTCGAGTCTCTCGTTATCCCCCCGGCTTGGGAAAACGTGTGGATTTGTTCCGATGAGCACGGCCATATTCAGGCGACGGGCCGCGACGAGCGCGGTCGTAAACAGTACCTCTATCACGAGGAGTGGCACCGCGTCAGGGACACCGCCAAGTTCGACCGGATGTTGGGCTTCGGCAAGCTCTTGCCGGGGATACGTGAGCGGGTCAAGCAGGATTTGGCGCTGCGGGGACTGCCTAAAAACAAAGTGCTCGCCGCCGTCGTGCAGCTCTTAGAAACAACCCTGATCCGCGTCGGCAACGCCACCTACGCCAAAGAAAACGGCTCTTACGGCCTCACTACCATCCGCAAAAAACACGCCCACGTCTCCGGCAACACCGTCGAGTTCGAGTTTACGGGCAAAAGCGGCAAGGAATGGGACATTGAGCTTCGTGACAAAAAAATCGCGCAGATCGTCAAAAAATGCGCGGAACTGCCGGGCTACGAGTTATTCAAGTATTACGACGATGACGGCAAGTTGCAAGACTTGGACTCCGGCGACGTGAACGCGTACCTTAAGGAAATCACCGGCGAAGATATCAGTGCCAAAGATTTTCGCACCTGGGCCGGAACGGTGCTAGCGACCTTTACGCTGACCGGCTTGGAGCAGTTCCAAACGAAGACGCAGGCGACGAAAAATGTCACGGCGGCGATTAAAGAGGTGTCTAAAAAGCTCGGCAATACCCCGGCCGTGTGCCGTAAAAGCTACGTGCATCCGGGCGTCATTGACTGCTATCTGGACGGCTCGCTGACCAAACTGGCCGAGGTTCGTCAGACGGTCTCGAGTTCACTTCCCGAAGGGCTCCGGGTCGAAGAGGTCGCGGTGCTGGAGTTTCTCGAGGCGCGTGAGGCGTTGGAAAAGCGTTCTGCCGCTAAAAAGTAAAAAGTGCCATAAATCCGGCTTTTACGGCGAGAAATTACGGCAAAAAAATCATAACGAGAAAAGGGGCAGGCTCGCCGTAAAAAGCTCGGCAGCTCTCTTTATCACTACAAAGCTAGCTCTATACTCCGGCTATGACCAGCAACCTACACCCTTCAGATCAGAGTGAGCTTGTGCTTAGAGCTATCTCGCTTCTCCTCACTGACCTCTGCGTCACCCGTTTCGACCTGCTGCTACTTTCACGCGACCCTTTAGAAGCGGCGCAAGAGGTGATTGACAGCCTTGACCGCTACGATTTTTTAGGCGGCTTAGCGTCAGAAGCCGGTTATCAAGACCTCAAAAAGCAGGTTGAGAGCAGTTAGTGATAGAGCGGACGCGGTCATCCGGGAGCAAAATCCTCGGTAGAATCCACTTAACTCAGTTCATCCCTCAAACTTTTAAGGGTGGGCCTACCAGCTCCATCCCATGAGCGTGCCATAACGCTGGGTCTTGCGGCGGCATGGCGTCGTCTTTAGTCACTTCACGAAAAAACGCTTCCATCTTGCCTGCGGGACTAAACGTGATTAGAATGCGCCCTTGACTGTTCCCAACAAACGCCCAGACGTGTGGTACCTGGCGCGGTGCAAAAAGCGAATCACCCGGACGGAGCCGGAAACTTTTACTACCGACCTCGAGCCAAAATTCGCCTTCGAGCGCGTAGAAATACTCGTCTTGTTCCGTGTGCAGGTGCCGCGCCGGGCCGCCTTTGGCGTGAAAGATGTTTTCTAAAACTAGCAGACCGCTACTGTCTTTTGGAAGCACCTTGAAGTCGATATGGCTGACCCCGAGCCCACGGTATTCACTAAAGCAGTCTTGACCTGCTGAGATGTAAGAGGCCGCAGATAAATCGTTCATAGAGTCCTCCCCTAAAGTTATGCACCAACCGAGTAACGTTTGGATGGCTTGAGCATAGTCTTTTAGCGGCGTGTGGCGCTGCTTACGATTTTATCTCTGGACGTAGCACGCTCTGCACGCTCAGCGAGGGTTTGAAAAGCTTGAACGAGTTCAGGCGGGGTTTTAACCTCGAGCCCACATCCTAGATAGAGCAGCGTCACCGCAAACTCGTCTAAGTTTGTGACGCCGCAGCGTAGCCGCGTCCCGCCCCGCTCGGGTTCCAAAATCGCCCGCGCCCCTATGCGCCGCCGCACCGTTTCCGGTGGTGCGCCGAGCCACACCGAAACCTCCCACGGCGCAGGCGCAAAGGCGATACTCTCACGGAGAAACGCGGCCATCTCAAATTCTTCAGGACGTACAAACGTTTCTTTTAGTACCGTCACAGCTTTTATGCGGTCAACCCGAAAGAGCCGCAAGTCTTGGCGTAAAAGGCAGTGACCACCTAAAAACCAGCGCCCGCTGTGCTGCATCAGGCCGTAGGGCTCTAGCTCGCGTTCACTTGCCGCTCGGCCCTGCGCCCGGTAACTCAGCCGAATCCGTTTACGAGAATGTACCGCGCTCGCCAACCGTGTCAATAAAGCGATGTCTGCTGCTGCGACCCAACCCGGACGCTCGAGCTCGAGCACCGCCCGGAGCGCCTCGACTTGTTCGCTTACCGCTTCGGGCAAGACCCGCGCTAGCTTCGCCTTGACGCTCGCCGCAGCCGGGGCCGTCTCACTGAGGCCCAAAAAAACGAGCGCGTCGAGCCCAAGGGCAACCGCGAACGCCTCTTCCGTGCCGAACATCAGCGGGGGTAAGCGAAATCCCGGTTTGAGCCGGTAACAGCCACCCGGCCCCCGGCTGCTTGCCACCGGAATCCCCAAGTCTTGCAGCCGCGCCACATAACGCTGCACCGTCCGCACACTGACCTCCATGTGCGCTGCCAGCTCACCGCCCGACAACCGCCCGTGTGTTTGGAGCAGCTCGAGCACCGTCAGGACGCGCATTGATGGGTCATACATAGAACTAGTGTGCCACAAAATCCCGACAAGCTCTGACGGGAACTCGCGCTAGACTTGCCTTAGAGCCGGATATAGCAAAGAAGGCTCGCGGAGGCAACCATGACTAGTCAAACCGAAGCAGAAACTTTTATTACGGCAGATGCACTTTTAGCACATTGGGAAGGCCACCGCCGGTTGACACGGCGCGTTATCGAAGCCTACCCGGAAGACCAGCTCTTTTCGTTTCAACCCGCGCCGCCGATGCGGAGTTTTGGTGTCTTAGTGCTCGAGATAGACGGCATGGTCGCGCCGACGCTAAACGGCCTGGCCACCGGAACCTGGGAAGCACCCGATTGGGCCGCGCTGAAAGCACAAGCAGAGCCGACCAAAACCGAGCTGTTAAAGCTTTGGGACGATACAAGCGAGGTGCTTCGCAGCCACTGGTCAGAGATTCCGACGAGCACCTTTCAGGAGACGCATAACGCTTTTGGGTACATGACGATGCCGGGGAATGAGCTGATTTTCTACCTTATAGATAATGAGATTCATCACCGGGGACAGGGGTACGTGTATCTGCGGCTGTTGGGGATAGAGCCGCCTGCGTTTTACGAACGGTAAGGCAGAAGCCGGTATCAAGCAGTAAGAATGCAGGAGGGTTTAGGTTATTCCGCCTTCTGTATTCTCCCTTCTCAGCTTATTGCCCTCCCCCGAACGGCCCCCGAAACGGCTTCAACTTCGTATTTTTGTCCGTCTTGCCGTAAGGGTAGCGGTCGTAGTTGGTCAGCTCAACGTAACCGACGCCCGGTCTCGAGCCCTCGACCTCAACCGAGCCCTCCCAATAGACGATGCCGGTTGACGCCCGCGTATCCATCTCTTGTGCGGGAAAGTCGGGCGTTACGGTGACGTCAACGCCGTTTTTAGGTACCTGGACGCGCCACTGCATAGGGTAAACCCCACCCGTCGCCGGACTCGTCCAAGTTTTGCCGGTCGGTATCAAGGTGATATCTTTGGCCGCTAAATGGAGCGTCTGTCCGTCACGGTTGACGAAGCTCCCGGCCTGCGTCAGATAGGTGCCGTCAGCGGCGCGGATGAAGTAGAGCATCAGCTCGGTCTGGTCGGCAAACTGCACGCTGAACCAGTCCCATCCCGCGTAGCTCGAGACGTTAAAGTTACCCCACTGGTGGTCGTGCCACATCTCTCCTGTAACCTTGAGCGTTTGGCAACCCAAGTCCAAAAAGCCGCAGTTTTTAGAGAGTGTCCCCGTGACCTTCATCCGCGTGTACGACACGTAATAGCTCGTCCCACCCGGTCCCATAGACTGAATTCCCGGCGGGTTGCCGTGCAAAGCGGCGGGTTTTTCCGGCGTCAGGGTGAGGTCAACTTTGTACCCGTCTTGTGACGCTTGGAGGTGATGGCTCACGCCGTCGTCGGCACGCTCGGCGGACCAGTTGGCGACGCGCACGCCGAGGTCATCTTTGGACGATTCGCCGGTATACGCCCAAAAATCGGTACGCTCCCCCATCGTAAAGGTTTTGGTGTCAAGATCGCTGATGGCGAAGTGGCCGACGTAGCCGCGGTCTACGGTATCAGACACCGGATAGACGCCGAAAAGTTTAATCGAAGGCGGGATAAACGCTTTGAAAAAGGTCAGCTCGAGCCCCAGCTTCTCCCCTGTTTCGGTCCGCAGATGCCCGGTGTAGTACCACCATTCGATGGGCGCGTCGTGCGCCGCGTCGTCTTTGGGCAGCGTGACCGGCTCGACTGGGTAGGGCGTATCGTAGACAGAAGGCGCACAGGCGCTGAGGGTAACGAGCAGCACCGAACAAAGAGATAGAAGAGAGTGTAGACGCAAACGGTTCATACCCCAGCGTAAAAGAAACAGGCGCGGCAGGTCGTAACGCCCGGTTGCAAACCGTTCTCAGAAGGCCGGGCTATAGTAGAGGTTATGCACAGAACGCACAGATTTCTACTTGTTTGCTCGAGTCTCATTTTGGCCAGCGCGTTGGCTCAACCCGCACCCAAAGCTGCCCCTGAAATCCCGGAGGGCTATACCGCCGTCCCCTTTTTGTCGCAAAAGCCCGAGCGAGAGTTCTCTAAAGCTGACAAGGTACTAAAGCCGGATACAGATTACGCGGCGGTGCTGCAAACGAACAAAGGCACGCTGGTACTAGACCTGTTTGAAGATAAAGCTCCCCAAACCGTCAACAACTTCGTCTTTTTGGCGCTGCATCATTTTTACGACGGCGTGGTTTTTCACCGGGTGTTAGACGGCTTTATGGCGCAGACCGGCGACCCGACCGGCACCGGGACGGGCGGCCCCGGTTACGCCTTTAACGATGAGATTGCAGACGGCCTGAGCTTTGACAAGGCGGGCGTGGTGGCGATGGCGAACGCAGGACCTAACACCAACGGGTCACAGTTTTTTATCACCTTTGCGGCGGCTCCCTGGTTAGACGGCGGGTACTCGATCTTTGGCGCTTTGCTGAGTGGCGAGAACGTGCTCGGTAAGCTCGAGCGCATTGACCCGTCTTCAGCCGACCCCGCGCACATCTTTTCACCTGATGACGCACTCGCTAAAGTGCGAGCGGGCGGCGTCGCGCTACCCGAAAATGTGAAGGGAACGCTGAGGGCTTACCTCGAGCAACAGCTTGGAAGTATGCCCCAGGCCGGTGAACGTTTCGAGGTCGGCGGCTATACTGGCGTGGTTGGTCGGCAGGGCAGCGAAACGCTGGTCGGCTTTTACGCGAAACCCGACGTGATGAAAGCTGTGACTATCGTCGAAAAACCCACGCCATAAATTAATTTACGTTGTAAGGAGTGAATATGGACAATACCCAAACAGGCTACGTCGAGGCTGAACCCTTAAGCCAGGAACGCAAACCCAAGTTTAGCAAACCCGAACAGGTTTTGGAGTCGGGCAAAGATTACCGCGCTGTGATCGAAACGAACAAGGGCCGGATCGTCGTTGATCTGTTTCAAGACGACGCGCCCGAAACGGTCAACAACTTCGTCTTTTTGGCCCGCAACGGTTACTACGACGGCATCGTCTTTCATAGGGTGCTCGAGGACTTTATGGCGCAAACCGGCGACCCGACGGGTTCGGGGCGCGGCGGACCGGGCTACGAATTCGGGGATGAGACCGATAACGGCCGCTCACATACGGGTAAGGGCGTCTTGTCAATGGCCAACGCCGGACCCGGTACCAACGGGTCGCAGTTCTTTCTGACCTTCATCCCAACGCCGTGGTTAGACGGTAAACACACCGTCTTTGGTCAAGTGATTGATGGCTTAGACGTGTTGGATAAGCTGCAACGTATCGACCCGATGCGCCCGTCCGGAACGAAACCTGACGTGATGGAGCGCGTGACGATTTTAGAGCGCGCCTGAACACCGTGCAGGTCGGGGGCGTCCACTTTTACGAGCCGGGTACGCTACAAGACGGGCTGCTGACGCTCATCTTACGGCGCACCTATAAGGGGAGCCGCCCCCTCGGGCTGGCTCCTAACTACGCGTTTGCCATGACGCACGCCGAAACGGGCGCACATATGGGCGACATTGATCTGCGGCTCAGCAACGAGCACTACATCACCCACTACGCGGGGCATATCGGGTACGGCGTTGACCGCCCCTACCGGGGTCAGCACTACGCGGCGCGGGCGTGCCGTTTACTTTTACCCCTTGCCAAAAAACACGGGCTCGAGCCCCTGTGGATCACCTGTGACCCCGACAACCTGGCTTCGCGTAAAACCTGTGAGGCTGTGGGCGCAACCCTTGAGGAGATCGTCTCGGTACCGCCCGGTAGCGACCTCTTTCGGCGCGGCGAACGGGAAAAGTGCCGCTACCGCGTAGACCTCAGTACGGTTGCTTTAGATTCGGCTTTAGACGACGCTTAAACGCTCCGCTAAGTTTTACCAGTTTTTCTAGCGGACAAAGCCGGTGTACAGGAAAAAGTCGGTGCGGTGCCGCGGTCTCTACTTCGGTTGAACCGGGTCAAGTCACGTTCGGGCCAATGTGTAGGTCAGCACACACGCCCGCCTGCTTATAGCAGCCTAGCCTTAACGCGGGAGGTTAACGGTGAAAATCGGGATTATCGGTGCAGGACATATCGGCAGCACTCTGGCAAAACTGTTTGCGGTTGCCGGGCATGAGGTCGCGCTCAGCAATTCGCGCGGCCCCGAAACGCTCTCAGAAACTGTGCTAGACATCGGCTACGGCGTGATTGCAGCGACCGCCGAAGAAGCGGCGACGTTTGGCGATGTGGCGCTCGAGGCCGTCCCCTTTGGTCATTACCAAGAGCTGCCTGCAGACGCGCTCACAGGTAAAGTCGTGATGAGCGCCTCGAACTACTACCCGGAACGCGACGGGGAGATTGACCTGCACGGCCTGACCCAAACGGGTTTGGTTGCCGAGCATCTTAAAGATTCAGCGGTTGTCAAGGCGTTTAACACGATCTTTTGGCAAGACCTGCGTGACCAAGGTGACGCCAGCAGACCGTTAGCTGAGCGCCGCGCTATCTTTATTGCTGGAGATGACGAGAACGCCAAGACGCTCGTCACTGAGCTGATCGAAGGGCTCGGTTTTGCGGCCGTAGCTACCGGCAGCTTGGCGGAGAGTGCGGTGCAAGAACCCGGTTCAGCGGTCTATACCAAAGACCTTACAGCGGCAGACGCCCGCGATATGCTCGAGCACTAAAGTGATGCGGCGTACGCTGCTACCGAAGGGTTAAGCTGCAGTGTGAGTGACATAAAGACCGTCCCAACGCGTAGACCTCAAGGAGCCCCCGGCGAGCTCCCACCGGACGCGAGTTCCAAGCCAAACCCTGACCTCGGCTTCGGGACGGTGGTCTCACGAAGAAGTCGCAACCGGCTCCTCAACCGCGACGGCAGCTTTAACGTCCGGCGCGAAGGGCTCGGACCGGCGTCGGCGCTGAGCCCGTACTACTCCCTCCTGACGATGCCGTGGTGGGGGTTTTTTCTGGTCGTTTCGCTGTCGTACTTGCTAATTAATATCTTGTTCGCCGCCGCCTACGTCTTATCTGGCCCCGGTGCGCTCAGCCATATCGGGGCTAGAGCGCCGGGAGGCGTGTTCGTTCAGGCGTTTTTCTTTAGTGTGCAGACGTTCGGCTCGATCGGTTACGGCCGTATCGCGCCGCTGAGTTTGGCCGCCAACTGGCTCGTTGTACTCGAGGCGCTGGCCGGACTTTTCGGTCTGGCCCTCGCTACCGGCATCATCTTCGCCCGTTTTTCGCGGCCTACTGCCAAGATCATCTTTAGTCGTCAAGCCGTCGTCGCGCCCTACCACGGCGCGACCGGCTTTATGTTTCAGGTTGTCAATCCGCGCCGCAGCCAGCTGATCCGGCTGAACGCCGAGGTGACCTTGAGCGTTTTTAACCCGGAAGAAAAAAGTCGCGACTTTTATCCGCTAAAGCTCGAGCGCGATCAGGTGACCTTTTTTCCGCTGACTTGGACCGTCGTCCATCCGATTGATCAGGAGAGCCCACTATACGGCCTGAGCGACGCTGACTTACACGGGCTGAACGCCGAGTTTCTCGTCTTGCTGACCGGATTTGACGAGACTTTTTCGCAAACCGTTCACGTGCGCTCTTCTTATATCGCTAAAGAGGTCGTTTGGAACGCCAAATTTACCAGTGTTTTTAACACCGAGCAAAAAGATGGACAGGTGACTATCGATGTCAGAAAGCTTAACGAACTCGAGCGGCTTTAGCTGATTGTAAATATAGAAATTGTGATGGACCAAAACCCTGCAAAGCCCCGGTACATAGCGGCTCCTAGCCGGGCCACAGGTTGTTTCAGAGCCTCAGTGGTAGGGGCGTCGCGGTCAACGCTACAGTTCATGTCGTTGCTTTAGCCGCGCTGTCCCCAACGCTGAGCCCCACTGATTTACGATATTTTTGCAGGAGTACGTCAATTGAACCGTTTGCTGTTTCTGCTGAGCTGAAGTCCAACTGGTTGTGTTGACACTTACGCTTATCATCCTGCTTTAAGTACGTGAGAAACGCTGGTTTCGCTATCTAGCACCCACTTTCCTACGCCTTGCGACTTCATGCTTACTTTCGTACTCCACGCTGCCAATAACTCTCGCTGAGTTTAGAAGGTCAACACAACCTAGAAACAGTGCCGGATACGCCCTGAAAAAGACGCTCTAGGCAGCCTTTTTACTAAAGTCGCTTAGTACACGACAAAAAATAGTTTTACGAATCTGAACGGGCTATTCAGCCCTCTGAAAAGTAGCGTTCATGTCCCCCGAGACTGCTGTTTAGGACGATGTTAAAAGTGATTTACCTGATTATGCAGACGAAAATCCTTTTTTCGGGCTTATACAACAATCACGTTCTGGACAAGGTTTCTAAAGAATTGTCGTGTACTCGGCTAAAGTCGTTAAACCCATCGCCTCGCTTCTTGCTCCGTTACAGCTATACCTCTGCTGTACCTCTTGTGTTACATTGACCCTACGATGTCTTTTCCCAAATATCAGACGACCCGGAGGAGCAAGGTATGAGACGTGTAGGAATCGTAGGGGCAGGGCTGATCGGCAGCTGGCACGCCGAACGCTGGAAAAACTTGCCGGTTGAACTCGTCGGCTTTTACGACCACACTTTGAAACATGCCGAACGCGCCGCCGAGCAGTTTGGCGGGCAGGCGTTTTCTAGTTTGGATGAGCTTCTAGGGGCCGTTGACTTAGTTGACGTGTGTACCCCGACCTACGCCCACAAAGAAGGCGTGCTGGCAGCGGCAGCAGCGGGTAAAGACATTATCTGCGAAAAACCGATTGCGCGGCATCTCAAAGACGCTGAAGAGATGATCCAAGCGTGCGAAACGGCGGGCGTGCCGCTCTTTATCGCCCATGTGGTGCGCTTTTTTCCGCAATACGAAACGGCGAAAGCCTTGCAAGACAGTGGCGACCTCGGGCGTCCGGGTGTGCTGAGAACAGTGCGGGCCGGGAGCTTTCCGCGGACCGACCCGGACACCTGGTACAACAGCTTCGAGCAGGGCGGCGGCGTGGTGATGGATTTATCCATTCACGATCTCGATTTTGCCCACTGGCTTTACGGCGAGGTCGAACGAGTGTTCGCGCACGGCCTGACGTTTTCCGGTGAGAGTATGCGCGACCAGTCGCTGATTACGCTTCGGTTTAAGAACGGGGCGATTGGACATATTGAAGGGAGCTGGGCGTCGCCACCGGGACAATTTGTCACGTCGCTCGAGGTCGCCGGGGAAGGCACCCTGCTCGAGTGGAGCGGCAGCGAGCCGCCGCCCTTTATCCTGCAAGTTGACGTAGCTAAAACCGGTGACGAGAAGATTCCGGGTTCGGATAATCCGCTCGTACCGACCGATGACCCCTATTACAAAGAGCTGAAGCATGTGTTGCACTGCCTAGATACCGGAGAGCCCTTTCTCGTCTCACCGCAAGACGGCCTGATGGCGCTCAAGCTTTCGCTCGCAGCGATTGCTTCAGTCAAAACAGGGCAACCCGTTACAGTAGACACGTTTATCGAAGAGGTACTCGCATGACGGAGACAAAAACAAGTCCAAAAATTGGCATGATCAGCTTTGCTCACATGCACGCGCTGAGTTACGCGAACGCGCTGCAAACTCTGGGCGTCGGGATTGCTGGGATTTACGACGACGCGGCAAGGGCTAAGGAGATGGCGGAGAACTTCGGCACGCAGGTGTTCAGTTCATTGGACGAGCTTTTTGCTGCCAATTTAGAAGGCGTGATCATCTGTTCGGAAAACAGCAACCACCGCGAGCACGTTCTGGCAGCAGCGGGTAAAGTCCCGAATATCTTGTGCGAAAAGCCCATCGCTACGACGGTAGAAGCTGCTCAGGCAATGATTTCAGCGTGCGAACAAGCCGGGAGCAAATTGCAGATTGCGTTTCCGGTACGGTTTGCGCCGCCGGTTCAAAAACTCAAAGCGGTTTTAGACGAGGGCACGTTAGGCCGCCTCATCAGCGCAAAATGCACCAACCACGGGAAGATGCCCGGGGGCTGGTTTATTGACCGGGAGAAGGCGGGCGGCGGCGCGGTCATGGACCACACCGTCCACATCATTGACGTGCTGCGCTGGGCTTTAGACACAGAAGTCACCGAGGTCTACGCCGAAGTCGGCCACGGGCTGTTGCACGAGACCGACATAGATGACGCCGGGATGCTCTCGTTTAGACTGGAGAACGGCGTGTACGGCACGCTCGATACGAGCTGGTCACGACCCGACACGTATCCAACCTGGGGCGACGTGACGATAGAGATTTTGGGTGAACGCGGGATAGCCACAGTTGACGCCTTTGACCAGAAGCTGACCTTGACCTCGGCACCGGCCCAAAAAACCGAGTGGATACCGTGGGGAAGCGACGCCGACTTGGGACTCGTCAAAGACTTTGTTGAGATGATCGAAACGGGCCGTGAACCCTCGATTACCGGTCAAGACGGCCTGAAAGCACTGGAAGTGGCGCTCGCCGCGTACCGCTCAGCTAACGAAACCAAACCCGTTGCACTGTAAGCTCACTTTTTGAAAGGAAAACTATGACCACTTTACGCCTCGGCGTCTCCTCGTACTCGTACTGGCACTTCGTCCCAGAAAAGGTTCCGCTTTCGGTCATTGTAGATAAAGCTGCCGACTCGGGGGTGATGGGGCTCGAGATTCTCCACCAGCAGCTCGAGAGTGAATCAAACAGCTATCTGCAAGACATCAAACGCCAAGCGTTTCGGCGTGGGCTGGCGCTCTACAACCTCGGCACGTCGCAAAACTTTATCGCTAAAGAGCAATCTGAGCGGCAAGAGCAGGTCGCGCACACGAAGCACTGTATTGACCTCGCGCACGCACTCGGGGTGCCATCTATCCGGGTGAACGCCGGAACGTGGCAGTATCCCGGTGGGCCGGGGCTGGTTGAAAGCAAAGGTTGGACGCAGCCGTGGGACGGCTTCAGCGACGAGGACGGGTTTACCTGGGCTATCGAAGGTTTGGGCGCGTGCGTAGACTACGCTAAAGAGCAGGGCGTGATGCTCCTCTTGGAGAACCACTGGGGTCTCACGACGACTGCGGCGGGGATGCTCCGGGTGTTAGAAGGCGTCAATTCGCCATGGCTCCGCGCAATTTTAGATATGGGAAACTTCTACTACGACGGCGATATGTACGGGCCGATGGAGCGGGTTGCGCCGTATGTAGATTTGGCGCACGCGAAGACGTATCCGGGCGGCGGCTTGGTGTTTACGATTGATATAGATTTTGCCCGCGTTTTCCGCATTCTGAAAAATGCCGGGTTTCAGGGGTACGTTTCGGTGGAGATGGAAGGCAAAGAGCACGCGGATACGGCGGTGCCGAAGAGTATTGAGGTGTTAGAAGAAGCGTGGGCAGAGTCTTAGTCACCGTAACGCCGTAGAGCATAGGGTTCTGCGCCCGCAACAGATAGCTCTACGACTTGTTACGTTAAAATACTGCTGTGAATTTCAGGTGGGACGCCCGTAAAGAAACATCAAATGAGCTAAAGCACGGCGTCACCTTTGAAGAGGCAAAAACGGTTTTCGACAACCCTCTTGCTGTCATTTTTGGGGACGAAGAACATTCAGCAGATGAAGCAAGGCAGATTATTGTGGGTCACTCCCGGCGTAACCGTATACTGGTCATCAGCTTTACTGAAAGGTCGAGGGCTGTTCGTATCATCAGCGCACGCCTGGCCACTGGAAAGGAGCAAAAAGACTATGAAGAAACCCTCGCCTGAAGATGATTTGCTACCTGAATACGACTTCGACTATACCAAAGCAAAACCCAACCGCTTCGCTTCGGACACCTCTCGGCGAACTGTCGCCGTACTTGATGAAGAGTTGTCAAAAGTTTTTACGACCACAGAAGCCGTCAACAAGGCTTTACGTGCGCTTGTCGAGGCTATCCCAGCACAATCCGATAAAGACGCAGCCTAGAACCGCAATTTGCCAATCAAATGACTCGGCAACACCCTTAAAAGTCTGGAGTCGCCAACGCTTCCGGCCTTTTACACCGGCTACTTATCGTCACCGTCTGCCCGGTTTCAGCAGCTTCGAGCGTCGCCAGCATGACCTCGAGCCCATGTAGCGCAAAGCGCCCATCGGCCCGGTGCGGTCTCCCCTGTTCAATAGCTGAGACCAAATCTGCTAAGGCCAAGCCCCAACCGGACTCGAGGGTGTCAAACCGGTGGACGAGCGGTTCCTCCCGCCAGGTTTTTTCGCCCGCTTCACGCACCCGCACCGGCCCGTCCATCGCGTTGGGCGCGGCCAAACTGAGGGTGCCGTCCGCGCCGTAAACCTCAAATTTGGGCTGCTCGGTGGCCCAGACATCGAACGAAGTCGTCAGCGTGCCGATAACGCCGCTTTCAAATTCCAACGTGCTGACGATATGCGTCGGCGTCGTGACTTTGAACGTTGTGCCAGCGAGCGGCTGGGAGGTAATCGTGCGTTCCGGGAAACTGATGCGGCTCATCCCGGCGACGTGCGCGACCGGCCCCAAAAGCGCGACGAGCGCCGCGACGTAGTACGGCCCGATGTCAAACATCGGGCCAGCACCGGGTTCGTAAAAAAATGCCGGGTTCGGGTGCCACGTTTCCATCCCGTGACTGAGCATCGCCGCGTGAAAGGCGACGGGTAGACCGATGGCAGACTCGTCCAGGAGTTTACGGCAGGTTTGCACTGCCGCACCTAAAAAGGTCGAGGGGGCACACGCAACGCGCAAACCCTTAGCGTCAGCCAGCTCGAGCAACCCCTGAGCATCCTCTAGCGACGTAGCAAGCGGTTTTTCGCTGTAGACGTGTTTGCCCGCTTCCAGCACCGCTTTAGAAACCGCCGCGTGGACTTGCGGCACGGTTAAATTGACGATAACTTCGATTTCGGGATGCTCGAGCAGTTCAGAGACCGGCAGAACTTCAGGGATGTTGAACTCGGCGGCTCTGGCCCGCGCCACGTCCATATCGAGGTCGCTGCAGGCGATGAACTCGAGCTCCGGAAAATACTTTGCCGCCCGAAAGTAGAACGGGCTGATGTTGCCACAACCGATCACACCTAGTTTCACCTAAATCTCCTTTACACTCCACATAATCTCTAAACTTTTACGGCGACAGAGACCGTTTTATGGGTACCGTAACGAACGAGCGCCTCGTGCGCGACAAACTGCAACACTGCTAAAACGACCAACCCCGGTGCAATCAGCGCCGCGCCGCCCCAATCGGCAACCCCACTCAGCACCCCCGGCAGCGCCGCCGACCCTAAAGACCCCGCCGCGACCTGAATCCCAATCGCGTGAGCACTCAGCGCGGGGCCGACGAGCGCCGGAGTCCGTGATACCGAAGTCGGATAGACCGGCGCAAGCGTCAAACCCATCACGGCGACCCCGAGAAAACTTACGAGCGGCAGCGGGGCAAACCACAACAGCACTGCGCCGACAACAGTCCCGGCGGTACAAAAGCGCAGGAGCCTCGAGCTGCCCACGCGGTCTACCACCGCGCCCATCAACAACCTGCCGACGGTGATACACGCCCAGTAAAGCGCCGCCGCGTTGCCCGCGATTTCAGCAGGCACGCCCCGGCCCAAATTGAGAAGACTGCTGCTGAGCTGACCGGCACTGACTGAGGTACCGGTGTGCGTAAAAAAGAGCGCCATCCCCAGCCAGGTGACGCCGAGAGTGAGGGTTACACGCAGGCTAGCTTTGGCTGTTTCTGCCACGCCCGCCTCGGCTTCGGTAGCCTTGAAACGCAGCGGCGGCCACAGCTGCCGGTAGCGGAGCATCAGGACGATAAGCACAAAGTAAACCCCGGCAATCCCGGCGTAGACCCAGCGCCACGGTAAACCCAGTGAAAATACCCAGAGCGTAAACAAAAAGGGGCCGAGGCTCGAGCCCAGCCCGTAAAAGGCGTGCAGCCAGTTCATCCGGCTGGCAGGATAGTGCGCGGCGACAAAGGTATTGAGGCCAGCGTTGAGCATCCCGACCCCAACTCCTAAAATGAGCGTCGAAACGACAACGAGCGGCCACGACGACCCCAGATAACCGAGCAGGCCGACTAGAGCCAACACGCTGCCGAGTGTGCAGTACGACGAGGTTCGCAGACGGGCAAGGATGGGGCCGCTTGAGAGACTTGAAACCAACCCCCCCAGCATCAGCGCCGCAATCAGCAGCCCGACCGCGCCCAGAGATTGTCCGAACACCGGACGCAGCACCAGCCACGCCGCGCCGAGCACGTTGTTTGACAGTCCTACTGCGACAAACCCCAGATACGCCGTCCAGAGCGGCACAGAACCACCTGAATTGAGCCTGGAAGCTGCTATTTGCTACCGCCCCCCCACCCTCGAGCGAGAAATGCTAAAATTACCAGCACCAACCCGATGATAAGCGAGAGCACCGAGACGACGAACTCGGCGCTGTCTCGGGGAACCCATACGAGCAGCAGGAGCGACAACACGACGATAAACATCCCGGCCCTGGCAAACAGCTTGAGGCCGTCACCGGACATATGGGGCACGTTCAAAATTAGGGTGTGTTGTCAGCTGGTGTTTTGGACACACTTTTAAGTTCATTGTAGCTATCAATGGTTCGCGGCTTTCTGACTGCTGAGTGACTGCTGAGTTCTGACTACTGGGTGCTGACGTCTAGCACAGCGGAAACGGTACTGGAAAGGTAGAATCAAGAGAACCTAATCGCTATAGGGCTCGAGCCTGCCGCCCGCCGTCAGCGGGATACACGCGACCTGCGCCGTACTGCCTGAAACGTCACCTAGTTCCGGCTCCTCGGCGTCACAACGCCCCGGTTCAAAAAAAGGACAACGCGGATGAAAGGTGCAGCCTGCGGGCAGCGCCGTCAAACTCGGCACATCTTCACTGCGCAGGTTTAAGATTTCTTTGTGCCGCGTCCGGTCCGGGTCGGGTTCAGGGATGGCCGCGAGGAGCGTTTTGGTGTACGGGTGCTGCGGTCGTTCGGTGACCTCACGCGTCGGCCCGACTTCGACCACGCGGCCCAGATACATCACGGCAATCCGCCCTTCCCAGGCAAAATACTTCGCCAGCGCGAGGTCGTGGGTGATAAAAACGATCGTCAGAGAGAGCGTTTCACGCATCTTCATCAGCGTATTTAAGATCGAGATACGGATCGAGACGTCTACCATACTGACCGCTTCGTCGGCGACGATGACTTTGGGTTCGGTCGTGAGCGCCCGTGCAATTGAAACCCTTTGGCGTTGCCCGCCCGAAAGTTGATGCGGATATTTACCGATGATGTCGGCGGTCGGCGTCAGGCCGACCAACTCTAACAGTTCTTCAGCTCGCACGCGGGCCGCTTTACGGTTTTTGGCGAAGCCGTGCCGCAAGAGCGGATAACTCATGATGTTAGAGACGCTCTGCGTCGGGTTTAGCGACGCGTAGGGGTCTTGGTGGATAATCTGTACGGCGCGGCGGTAACGGGTATACGCTTCGCCGTGCAGCGTGCTCACGTCTTGCCCTTCAAAAAGAACCTGTCCGGCGGTCGGAGCCAGGAGCCCCGACAAGATTTTGCCGGTCGTCGTTTTGCCGCAGCCCGATTCACCGACCAAACAGAGGAACTCGAGCCCGTTGACCCTCAAATCCACGTCTCTAAGAACCGGCACGACGGTGCGCTCTTTGCGAAAGTCACGCCCGACCCTTCTAAACTCGAGGAGCGGCGCAGCTCCCGGTGCGGTTTGGCTTGTTATCTGCTCAGCTACCAGCGTCATTGCTTCACAACTGCCGTATCTTTTGGTGTTTTGTCCCACAACCCTTGACGCGCCTCGATAACTTTATCCGTATGCCAGCACGCCGCTGCGTGCGCCTTGCCAAAGTCCACGAGCGGTGGGTCTTCGCTTTTGCACTTTTCACTGGCGAAGGGGCAGCGCGGGTGAAACTTGCATCCCGGCGGCGGATCGATCAGGTCGGGCGGGGTCCCGGCGATGCTGACGAGCTCGAGCGACCCGCTCAGGCGCGGCACGGAGCGCAGGAGCCCGAGCGTGTAGGGGTGGAGCGGTTCGTAAAAGATATCGTCCACTGCGCCCATTTCGACGATTTCGCCCGCGTACATCGTCGCTACGCGGTCGGCCATCTCCGCCGCGAGCGCCAGGTCGTGACTGATAAAAATGATCGAGAATCCTAGACGTTCTTGCATTTCGGAGAGTACATCAATAATCGCGCGTTGCGTCAAGATGTCTAACGCCGTCGTCGGCTCGTCTAAAATCACGACCTGCGGGTCCAAGAGCACACCCAAGGCTAAGAGTGCCCGCTGTTTCATCCCGCCGGAGAGCTCATGCGGGTAGCTGTTCCAAACGCGTTCGGGGTCCAAACGGACGAGCTTAAAAAGTTCCAACGTCCGCTCTTTAACTTTCGCCGCGCTGCGTTCGCCGTGCGCCCTAGCCGTATCCAAAAACTGCTCGTAAATCCGGAGCACCGGATTAAAGGCATTTTGCGCACCCTGAAAGACCATCGCGCACTCGTTCCAGCGAAACCGCCGCAGCTCGCGTTCGCTCATCGCCAAAACGTCTTGGGTACGGCCGCTTTTAACGTAATGGACGCTTCCTTGGGTGACTTTAGCTGCGCGCACGAGCATCCGGATCAGCGCCAGCGACAAGGTAGTTTTGCCGCTCCCCGATTCACCGATAAGTGCCAGCGCCTCGCCTCGGTGCAGCGTAAACGTCACGTCGTTCACCGCCCGAACCGCGCCGCGTGACGCGGCGTAAGCGACCGAGAGGTTGGCGACCTCGAGCACCTTCTCCGCCGTCTTTAAAGTAGTCTGGCTCGCCATCAAGCCGTCCTCAACCGGGGATCGAAGACTTCTTCCAAAGCTCGAGCAAACATCACCATGCTCACCTGAAAAAGCGCAATCGCTATCACGGGCGCGAGTACCATCGCCGCGCTGTCGGGGCTGAATAACGCGCCCCGCGTCCGCCCGAAATAGAGCATCACGCCCCATGAATAGTCGTTGATCGGGGCCATTCCCAGAAAGATCAGGCCGATCTGATCATACATCGCAACAGTCACCGCTAAAATCAGATTGATCAGCACAAAGCTCATCATATTCGGCAGGATTTCACGGACGATGATGTGGCGGCGACCCAGGTCAAGCGCCCGCGCCGCCTCGACATAGTCGCGTTCACGCAAACTAAGCACCTGCGCCCGTATCGCCCGCATCAAGGCGGGCCAGACCAAAAGACCGATCAGGGTCGCTAACAGCACGATGTTATTCAAGGTAAAGAGCGCGGCCAACACGATAAGAAGCGGAAACTTGGGGAGCACCAGGATAAAGTTGGCGAGCGCCGTCAGCACCTTGTCTACCGGACCGCCGACGAGCGCGGCGAGCGATCCCAGCAAAACCGCAATCGTCGTTGAAATGAGACCCGCTAAAAGTGCGGTGACGATGAGCGTCCGGCCCCCATTGACGATGTGGCTGAAGATGTCGCGCCCCTGCGTATCGGTGCCGAGCAGGTGCCGGGGGCCGAGCGCCGCGTTCGAGACCGCTAGGTTGGGAAAATCGGTACCGGGGCCGATAGGGTAGGTTTTGAGCGATTCGGAAAAGAGCACGAGTGCGCCCAGCTTATTGTCCACCAGGTCTTGCAAACCATCCTCGACACCCGAACCGCGGCGGTAGTCTTCGGTACCTTCAAAGGTATCTTCCAGAGGTTTGACCAAATCTTCGCCCGCTGAACGCTTGACGTAGCCGACAATTTGACCGTTGAGTTTATCCAATGAGGTATAGACATTGGCGTCAGCAGCGCGGGTGACGAGTTCTAACCGTGACCCCGGCGGCGCGTTGACCTGATCGGTTTTGACCTCGCTGTCAAACGGCACGAAGAGCGGGCCGACAAAAACCAGCAGCGCGTAAAAGACCAGGCCGATAAACCCGATCAGTCCGGCTCTCGTCCGGCCTAACGCCCGAAAAAACCGTGCTATACCACCCATTAGCCCGCCCATCAGCGGTCTCCTTCAACCCTGACTCTGGGGTCAAGGCGGCTATAGAGCAGATCAGCCAAGATGTTGGCCGCCACCACCGAAATGGCGATTACCAAAAACACCCCCTGCATCGAGGTGTAGTCGCGCTGTGAGATAGAGAAAAATAAAAAGCTTCCGATACCCTTATAGACAAACAGTTCTTCGATAATGACGCCCGCGCCGAAGACCAAGCCGATATTGACCGCGAGCAGCGTAAAGAGCGGGAGCGCCGCGTTACGCCCGACGTAGGTTCCGGCGATACGCCCCGGCGACAAGCCTCTGGCACGCGCCACATTCACATAATCTTCGCCTAGGACACTGATGGTGCTGCTCCGCATATTGAGCGTCCAGCTGCCGAGTGTGCCGATGATATAAACCAAAATCGGTAAAAAAGCGTGGCTGAGTACGCTCCAGATAAACGCCGGGGTCAAACCAGGGGTCAAACTGGGGTCATAGGTTCCGCGCAACGCCCCGATATTAAACCACTGAAGTTGCACCCCAAAAATCACTAAGATAAGCAGGCCCCAGATATAATCCGGGACTGCGCTCAAGATCGCTGCAAAAAACGAAATAAAGGTGTCGAGTACCGAGTTGCGGTAGTAGGCGATCAACATCCCGAACAGCATCCCGATCACAAAGCTGAGCAGCAGCCCAAGCCCGACACAAAAGAGTGTCCACGGCAGATAACGCGCAATTTGGTCAATCACCTGCGTGCCGGTCGAGGTGATGGACTGCCCCAAATCGCCGCGCACGAGGTCACCCAAGTAACCCAGATATTGCTGAAACACGCTCGCGGTCGGGTCAAACGAAAATTGCGACGCGGCTTGCTGCATCGCTTCACTATAGGTCAGGTTTGACTGGTTCATCAAAAAGCCCACGTACACGTCAACGGGGTTACCGGGCATCAGCCGGATCAGAAAAAAAGTAAAGGTCACCACCGCCCAGATGGTCAAGAGCGCCTGTAAGAGGGTGCGGACGGCGTAGCTCGAGACCACCCGCTGCAGCCAGTTACTCTGCAGCGGCGGGGGACCAGACAACGACTTAGTGGTTTGCATACTCTGCAGTAACCAAATATGAACCGAGCATCGTCACGTAAGTTGACCTCTCACAAAAAAAGTGTTTATCTCCGCTGGGCCTATAGTCTTGAATACGCCTCCGCATAGGTCAATGATGGATCAATAATAAAGGGTAAGGGGCACTTAACGCCGTGCCCCTTAAAAAGTTGTTACTGTGCTGCGGGACCGATGCCGCCGGTGAGAAGCAGATAGGTCATAAACGGATCGGGTACTGAGGTACCGTTTTGATAGATAGGGTCGCCGTCGGGCGGCGCGTCTACAAACTTACGGTTTAAGGGGTTGTTGCCGTAACGCTCCCAGAGCGGAATTGCAGGCAAGAGTTCGTTATACGACTGCGCCAGCTGACCAGCCTGTTTACGCTGCTTGGCCTTATCGAGCCCACGCGACGACGCCAGAGTTAGGTCAAGCAGATTGGCCTTACCGCCTGAATAGGTTACGTCGAGTTTGAAGTTCATGCCGCCACCGGTACTCTCACCCGCTAACGTCCCCTGACCGTTGTACCGCTGATACGGCTCTAAGTAGCTCACATAGGGGAGCGGGCTCGCCGCGCCCCAGTTACGAATCGCCATTTGGAAGTTACTGTCGTACACGTCTTGCAACTGTTGCTGCGACTGCTCACCGCGCGCGGTAATCTCAAAACCGAAATCATTGAGCGCCTGCGTGACGTTTTCAGCGGCGGCCGCCCAGTCCGAATAATCCGACGGAAAGATCAGCGTAAACGCCATCCGTTTGCCGGTATCGTCTATCCACACGCCGTCGTCACCTTTGGTGAAGCCGATGTCAGTCAGCATCTGCGCGGCTGTGTCAGGATCGTAGTCGTACTGATCAAGTCCATCTAAAATTGACTTGTCTACGGTATTTTCAGCGATCAGGTCGCTCATCCCGGCCATGTACTCGACCGCCACACCCGAATCACCTAACGAGACAAAGCCGTTTTCGTCACGGTCAATGGCGTGGGCGAGGGCGCGGCGCACTTCGGGACGGTCAAGCGGGGTCACAGACTGATTAAAGTAGAGCGCCGGACCCGAGTAGAGTGGGCCGCGGATAATGTCGATCCCCTGATCTACGAACGCGGCTTCAGTTGCGGGCGGAAAACCGTAGGTGCCGTACCACAGCTGACCGGCAGTGACGAGCGGGGTGACGGTTTCAGTTTCACCGTTCCACAAGACGACGTTATCGAACTTCACCACGTCGGCGTTAAAGCCGCCGGGATTTTTGGTCAGTAGCGCACGCGCGTCGCTGATGTTGGCTTTAGTCAGATTGTAAGGGCCGGAGGTCACGTACTTAGCCGGACGAAACTCGGTCAGCTCGGTTAACAGGTCGGAAAACGCTTTGTCGTCCGAGGTCACACCTTCGCTGATCAGCTTACCGGCGCGGTCACCTATGTCACCGTACACGCTATTCGCGCGGATCGCCTCGACCAAAATCTGCCGCTCGGCGGCGAGCGACGGCTCGTCAAAAACAAATTTGACCGTCTTGTCGTCTACCGCTTCGACACTTTTAAGTCCGTCCCAAACGGGCGAATTGAGCAGATAGTTGATGTTAAAGGTCGTCACGACGTCAGCTGAACTAAACGGGGTGCCGTCGCTCCAGGTGATGCCACCCTTTAACTTGACCACATAGTCATTGCCGTCAAACCCGAACGAATCGGCGAGCATCCCTTCGTAGCTGCCGTCGGCCCATTTGTAGATCGCCAGGGGCGGCTCGAGCAAATCCGAATAAAAACCGTAGAAGTTGATTGCGTTGGTTGCAAAGGTGTTGAAGTGCCCGTCCGGGGGTACCGGGTACGGATAGCCGCCGTAAAACGTCGGCCCTTTTTGCGCCGCCGCTGTTCCCAACGTGAGAACTAGAGCAGCACCTAACGTCAGCTGTTTAACCCTGCGCCACATAGCTAACCTCCTTATAAATGTCTTACTCTAAGGTCTTGCACTTTGAAGTGTACCACTACTTTACCAATCGTGTCATGAAAACCCATTGATGCTTTGATCAAATTTGCGTTGACACAGTACCGAAAAAACTTGACTAAGTAGAAAAGTGAACGGGGTTTGTAAGCTGTGTATCAAAAAGACGTAACACCCAGCACTGTTTAGCAAATACTGTGAGCCACGCACAAATAGCGGTTTTAGTGTTTGTAACGTGCAGCTTGGTAGGGTTGAGGTGTCCAGATAAGGTGAGGCTCGAGCGGAAATCTCGGTCCTTGCCGCTGGTAATGCAGACGGCTCAGGTCTTGCGAAACCGTTCCAGGCGTCAGCGCCAGGAGCGTAGAGGCCGCCGCGCGGGTCAGCTCGGCGGTCAAATAGCCCGATTTGACGACGAGCAGCCGCACGTCTGAGAGCTTGACGCCTAAGCTTTCAATATCTGCCGGGTAATGGTACGGGCGGCGGGCCGCGCTCAAAATCACCGTGACTTTCCCAACTCTGATGACCGCTTGGCGTTCACGTTCGGTTTCGGTAGGGTGCAAGTAAACGACGTGAGCATGGACGGGTAGAGGCTGACTCGTTTCAGGGTCGAGCGTTGCGCCAAGGGTCAGCTCGCGGCTCTTCCCTACTCCGGCTGCGTAACAGGCGTTCGTAGCGGGCGCGTCAGCAAGACCGGCGACGACGGCACCTGCTAAGTCACGCTTTAGTAGTTCTGCTAAAACAAACGTCGTATCTCCCACGCCGCCACCGGTTGGATTGTCACCGGAGTCGCTTAAGATAACCGGATAGTTCTCTAACGCGGTGAACTGCTCTAAGCACCAAGTCAAACTCCCAGCCGGAACACCGAAGTTGAACTCGGCTCGAGCGTTCCAGTAGCGTTCGGCCAGCCGGACGGCTTCACGCTTTAACACGTCCTCATCTGTTCCGGTCATCACCACGCTCGCCCCCGCCCTCGGTTCGTCCGCCCAAACATAGCCCACCAGCAGCGAAGCATCTAAAACACCGTCTAGCGCATCAATGTGGGGCAAGCTTTCGTAGAGGCTCCGGGCCGGTTCATCGTCGGTACTGGTCATTTCACCGGGCAGCACGACCGGCACCGGCACCCAGACGAGTTGCGGCCGGTAGCCGCCTTTAAGCGCGTTTAGCAGCAGCGTACAAGCCCGCTGCTTGGTTTCGGTCACGTCAATATGCGGTGCGGTGCGAAACGCACTCAACCCGTCTAGCGCGTCAATAATGCGTTCTGTGAGGTTGCCGTGCAGGTCGTAACTCGCCACCACGAGACAGTCCGGCCCGACGACCGCCCGCGCCGCCGCAAGCCAGTCACCTTCGGCGTCGTCCATGCCGGAGACGTTCATCGCGCCGTGCATGTCTAAGAAAAGGCCGTCTACCGGCCCGTAGTCGGTGAGACGAAATAGAAACTCGTTTTTGAAGGTCTGGTAGGTCTGGGGTGCCACCGGCCCGCCCGGAAGCGCCCGCGCGTGCAGCGTCGGCAAAAATTCGGCGTCGTCCGAGTAAGCCTCTAAAAAACGGTAGCGGTCACTCTCCCGTAAAGCGTCGCCACGCAGCACGCTGAAATCTTCAGTCTCGGTCAGCACCGGATTAAAGGTGCTCGATTCGGTGTGAATACCGCCAAAGGCAATACGATAACTCATAAACTCCTGACCAACACTTCAATCGCGGCTTTGTCCGCAAAAGCTGGGGAACCGAAAGAAAAGGGGGTTAAGGGCAGCTGCACGGGTTTTTGCGCGGAGAAGTGCAGTTCGGACACGCCGGTCTCACGGACAATCTGCGCAGCATTAGCCGCCCTGACGCCGCCCCCGGCCATCACGATGAGGCGGTCGCCCGCCTGCTCAGTCAAGGTTTTTAGTAAAGGCGCACCGCTCAGCGCGCCCGGTTCTTGACCCGAAGTCAGCAGACGCGCCACACCTAAGGCAATGAGTTGTTCCAAAACTTTGAACGGTTCCAGGCAAACATCAAATGCACGGTGAAAGGTCACCGGAAGCGGTTCAGCGGCGGCCATCAGCCGCTTCATTCCCGGTAAATCGAGCGACCCGTCACGCGTCAGTGCGCCAAAAACCAGACCCGCCGCGCCCGCCGCCCGAAACTGCGCAACGTCGTCTAACATAACTGCAAGCTCGAGCCCCCCGTAACAAAAGTCCCCGGCCCGAGGCCGCACGAGCACGTGAAGCGGCAATTTTGAACGTGCTTTAGCTTGCCGGAACAACCCTAAACTCGGCGTCAACCCACCTTCAGCGAGGGCGCTGCACAGCTCAATGCGGTGTGCACCCACCTCCCCTGCGGCGAGCACACCCGCAAGGTTCTCGGTGCAGAGCTCGAGGGTTACATTGGGCTCTTTAGGTAATTTACTCACCTTGCACAGTTTGTTCTCGGCAGACAGGTTTGCAAACGCGTATAAAGAATAGCGAATGTAGAAGGGAGAATAAAACAAGCATTCCGTGTTCTACATTCTCTGTTCCGGAGCTTCTCGGCATTTCTGTACCGCCAGCTTGCGCGTAAGATGAATGATTTAGGCAATGTCGGCGAGCGCCTGCCCCAACAGCTCACACCCCGTCGCCATGTCTTCCGCTGAGACGTTGAGCTGCGGCGCAATCCGGTTGACGTTGCTGTAACGCCCGCCTTTACCGATGAGCAGGCCCCGTTTCCGCGCTACTACGACCAACGCGTTCGCTCGAGCCGCGTCCGGGGTTTTCGTTCCCGGCTCGACCATCTCAAACGCTTGCATCAGTCCCATGCCGCGTACATCCCCGATAAAGTCGTAGCGTTCGCCCTGTTCTTCCATAAAGGTGCGGAGGCTCGAGCCTCGCATCTCTGCGTTCTCCCAGAGCTTGTGCTTTTCAATATATGAGATCGTCGCGTATGCCTGCGCCATCGAGACCGGATTCCCGCCGTAGGTTGAAAGCGTTAACCCACTCAGCGACTCGGCGACTTCCGGTGTCATCACCGTACACCCGACCGGCGCACCGTTGGCAATCCCTTTAGCAAAGGTCATGATGTCCGGCTCGACGCCCCAGTGCTCAATCCCGCACCAATACTGCCCGGTCCGCCCCCAAGCCGTCTGCACCTCATCAATGATCAGCACGCCGCCCGCTGCTTTGACGAGTGGCAAGATGCGCTTGAAATAGTCTTTCGGCACGACTTGGAACCCGCCGACGCCTTGAATCGGCTCGGCCATAAACGCGGCGATATTGCCGTCCGTGCAAGTAGCTAGAAAATCCTCGAGGTCTTCGACCAAAAAGTCTAAATACGCGTCTTCGCTCAGCCCCTCGGGGCGGCGGTACATGTTTGGGCTACGGACGTGCTTAATGGTGCCGTCGTAAACGCCGCCGAGCTTCCAGTTCGCGTGCGCGGTCATCCCCATCATGGCGCTGCTCCGGCCCGAATAGGCGTGGCGCAGGGCGATGATGTCGGTGTTACCGGTGTAAACGCGGGCCGCCATAATCGCGGTTTCGTCGGCTTCAGTGCCCGAGTTGGTAAAAAACGAATGTTGCAGGCGTCCGGGCGTAATTTCAGCAATTTTTTCGGCGACTTTGAGCGTGATTTCGTTGATGTATAGGGTGCTCGTGTGCCCCGTCTTTTTCATCTGCTCATAGGTAGCCTCAACTACCTCGTCGTTACAGTGACCGACCGAGACGGTCAGGATGCCGCCGAAAAAGTCCAGGTAGCGTGTCCCCTCCACGTCCCAAAGGTACTGGTTTTTGGCGTGATCTACGGCGATAGGGTCGTCACCGTAGTAGAGCATGTTGGTCAGGCTGGGCACGAGGTATTTTTGCTGGCGCTCTCTCAAGTCTTGAGTTTTGCTGGCGGTTGAAGTCATCGGGGCCTCCTAAAAATTTGGTCTTGAGCCTATAGAGGATACTGTAGCACTTGACTCAAACGGAAGTTCCCATTCTTTTTGCATTCGGTGAGTAGCTATAATCTAAGCAGATTATGATGGACTCATTACTTTCAACTACAATCAGCAGCCTCGTTGAACTGCTCGCCGGGAAGGTACATAAATCTGAAGAACTCGCAGAAGTAGACGATCTTGAACTTATCAGTGACGAAGCAAAACAGCAAAAACTTGAACTACAAGTTGCTTTTGAACAGGCTAAGGTGGCACAAGAAATTGCAATCGCCGAAAGGATTCAGAATGCTAACGAAGTAGTTCTAGAAGAGTATTACGAATATACTGCGAAGGGACAGCTAGGACTTGCGACAGATGACAATAGCGTTTCCATAGGGGCTTCAGGGGAGGGCCGACGGGTTACTAAACGCATCTATCGCTTTATAGGCAACTCAAATTCGAAAGAGATTAAAGAAACGAGGGAGAATTCTTGATTGTAAGAAAGGACTGTACAAAAAGGATGCACCGGCTCGAGCGTGCCAGCTAAACGGCCTTTATGAGTGAGAAAGCTGACGACACCCTGCGCGACGATTACGGCTTTTCAAACGGTGTAAGGGGCAAGTACCGCCACTTTAGCGACCAGCCCCGCACCTTTCGGATTCGTCAGCCAGACGGGTCGGTCATAGAAAAAACAGTCGAGGCTCCTGTCACACTAGACCCGGACGTGCGCCGTTATTTTCCGGACTCGGAAGCCGTAAACAGAGCCTTACGCGGACTGATCGAGCTGATACCTGAAGAAAACCGCAAGTCTTCTTAAAAGCTAGAAAGCCCCTGCTCGAGCCCAGAGCAGGGGCCACCAACCCAAAACGCCGTAAAGCCCGTAAAACCTACCGCGCTACAGCGTCATACACACTTTCGTCTACCACATCCCCATACGCCACCGGCTGCGCGAGTAAACCTACTTGATTGAGCAGCGCCACGGAACGGTTAAAGGCGTCTTCGTTCAACGCCCCCACACTGGTGTCAGCTTCCGGTTTGACGAGTTCAGCAACGCGGGCCATCTGCCAGGTTTGGTGAATCTGCGGGCTCTGGGTGCTACCCGACCCGGCGCAGGTATCGCCGCACGACTCTAAAACGATACTTACCGCTTCTTCTTGATTGGCAACGGCGTACTCCCAGCCCTTAATCGTCGCGCGTAAAAAGCGTTCGGCGACTTCGTGACCGGAAACGCCCGAGCCTTTGAAGTCGGGGTTTTGTAAGAGTTCGGGCGTGGTAAAGATTAGGTCCTCGAGCAAAGCCGCGTCAACGTCGGCGGGGTCCAAGACGTTAAGCGTGTCGAGCGGGTAGCCGAGCCCGACGATTTGGTCGAGTTCGTTGTAGGTCATCGCCGAGGCCACTTCGACCTCATCGGGAAATACCAGTGACGGGTCAAAGGCGTATACGACAGCACTCACGTCCGGGTTCGTCACCGTCGGGTCAAGATCAGATGTGAGGTCTTCAGCAGCAAAGACTGCCTGTGCGACGAACTCATTACCGAAACCCCAGACGCCCACGGTGCGGCCCGCCAGGTCAGGGAGCGCCTCAATCCCGGAGTCTTTGAGCGCGACCATCCGGTAGCCCGACTTCTGATAAATCTGCGCGATCTGCACCACGTTTAAGCCTTGTTCGCGCTGCACCAGCATGTTAGCGATCCAGTCGGTGCCGAAGTCGGCGTTGCCCGAAGCGACCTGCACGGTCGGGTTGACGTTGCCGCCGTCTAACACGGTGACGTTTAAGCCTTCGTCCTCATAAAAGCCCTTGGACTGCGCGACAAAGTAACCGGCAAACTGCGCCTGCGGAAACCATTTGGACTGAAAGGTCACGTCAATCATGTTTTGGGCCGACACCAAACTTACGAGCAGCAGCACACCTAAACCGACACCTAAACCGAGCATTCGCTTCATCTCGCCTCCTTGGATACGTTCTGTGAACGTCCTCACAGTGTATCGGGATAGACGTACAGGTTGCAATCAGTGAGGCTCAAAGCGACCATTTTGATAGCCAAGGTTGAAAGGCGTCAAGTGAAAAGGTACGCTCGAGCCACCCTGTATAAAACAGCCGTAAAGCCGACTTTAGTTCTCCCGAGCCGACGCGTGCCAGCTCGTCGTGCGCCGCTCCGCCCAGGCGACGAGATTATAGACGGTGACTGAAACGAGGCTCGAGACGAAAATGGCGGCGAACACCACGTCATACGCCCCTCGCCGTGCTGACAGCGAGATGCGCTGCCCCAACCCTTCCGGCGGCCCCGGAATCAGAAACTCGGCGACGATGACGCTGACAATAGATAAGACCACCGCGAGCCTGAGGGCGTTAAAGAGATACGGCGCAGCGTTGGGCAAGCGGAGTTTGACGAACACTTCCCACGGTTTCGCGGCGTAAGCGCGGAGGAGCTCGAGCTTCAGGGCGTCCACCGACAACAGCCCCTGCACCGTATTGAGCAGCACCGGAAAAAACGTGACGATGACGACCACCGCTGCCTTCGACTCCCAATCGACGCCGAAAGCCCGCCCCAGCACCGGAGCCAACCCGACAATCGGCACTGCGCCGAACGCCGCCGCTAAGGGCAAAAACCCACGTTGCAAAAAGACGTTGCTCGCCACCCCGATACCTGCCACGACGCCCGCCGTAAACCCGATGACAAAACCCAGCAAAATCTCTTTGACGAACGTGACATAGGCGTCACGAAGCAAAACCGGAAACGTGGCTGAGAGCGATACCCAAACATCCGTTACGCTCGGAAAGATACCTTTGGGCACGCGAAAGCCTACAACTAAACCTTGCCAGAGCAGCAGTAAGACAAACGGCACCGCTGCCGGAAGCAAGAGCTGTCCCAGACGCGAGCGTCCGCCTTGACCTGCCGCGATACAGGCAAGCAGCAAAAAGCCCCAGAACCTGAGCCAATAGAGAGGAGTCACGTCACCCATGACTGTCCAGAAGGCTCCGGCGAGGCCCAACGCTGTTAGCAAGACTGCAATCAACACCTTCACGAACGTTCCCACGGTGCGAGGACACGCTGCACCAGGCTAACGAGTCCGACGAGCCCAATCCCGAGCAGCGCCGAGATCAGCAGCAAAATCCATACGTCTGCAACGTTGCCCGATTGCACTTGACCCAAAATCTGAAACCCTAACCCACGCCGGTTGTTCGATTCGGTTTCGGCAACCAAAGCCCCGACAAGGGCCGCCGCCGCTGCCAGCTTGAGTGAAGTAAACAAAAACGGCACCGCCGCCGGAAACCGCACCTTGGTAAAAAGCTGCGCGGGCGTCGCGGCGTATGACTTCATCAGGTCGAGGGCCAAAGGGTCCACTGACCGCAAGCCTTTTACGGTGCCAACCACGACCGGGAAAAAGGCGATATACGCGCCGATAAGAGCCGTCGGCAACAGCGAAGTTTGAATGGTGATGCCCACGTTACCTAAAATCAGCAGCAGCACAGGGACGAGGGCAATGATTGGCACCGTTTGCGAAGCTACGAGCCACGGGAGTAAGGCACGCTCGAGTGGCCTCACCATCACAAATAACACCGCCAAAAACGTTCCGACGGCAGCACCTAAGGCTAACGCCGAAAGCGTCCCGGCAGCGGTGTAGAGCACGGCGCGGAAGATGTTGCGTTCGTCACCTAACGGAAACTTGCTGAAAAACGGCCCAATACGCGCGGCAATCCAGTTAGGAAAGGGTACCGGATGTTGCGGCAGGGCGAGGAAACACTCGAGCACTCCCTGCCCGCACCCCGGTTGTGCGTAAATCGTATAGGCGTCCGTCCAGACCGTTGCGCCCGCCGGGGGCGTCCGGGCGAGCAGCACGTCACCCGTTTCAAAATCACTCAAAAATGCACCCGGATACTGCCGGAGCTGCGCGTTACGGGCGGGCGGCTTGGCAAACGTCACCGTAAAACCATCCCGTGTGTAATCTTCACCTTCGGTTTGCGGCGCACCGTCTACTGTCACGATGCCCTCGGCACTCCTAAACGTAAACGTCTTTTGCTCACCGTCTACTCGTTCGTCGGGACGTTCATCATCGTCCGACAACAGCGTGTCGTCCACATAAACGTCGTAGGGTTCGGTCTCGACCACGGGCGTTTGAGGAAAGGTAAAGGTGCGGTTTGTCCCATCTACTTGTCCCGAAAGGCGTTCAGCAAGTTTGACGACGCTTTTTGCGGCTCGCACCTCACCGGAGGGCGGCGCAGCAAAAACCACCGTGCTTTTGCCCTCGTCTAAAACCGCGTAATCACCGGAGACGCGCCGTAAATCACTCCCAAAACTCGGCGCTGCGGTAAAGGTCACAGTAGTGTTTTGAACGGCGTAATCTTTGCCCTCAGCTAAAATCTCAGCGTCTAGCAAGATAGGCCCGGACGCGTCGCTGAAAGTAAACGCGGTACGCACATCGTCAGGTGTTTCGGCAGCTGGGGTCGCGCCGCCAACAGCGAACGTGTCCCCAACGTAAAGTATCAGCGGGTCGGGCAGGTTGCCGGGGTACCGGTAGAGCGTTTCTGAAACAGGTGTCAGGGTTTCTCCCCAGGTCACCAGCGGCTTGGGTTCCGCGTCCAGCGTGACGGTCTCGCCTTTTTGAGTGTAAGCCGTGCCCAGCGGCGCATCGTCCCGGACGAGCACGCCGTTCTCGGCTTCGTCAGCGAAGATCAGCGTAGTCGCGTCGCCGAGTCTTTGGGGCGGTTGCGCCGTGATGGTCGCCTTATCCCACTTCCGCAGGTCGCGCAGGTCGCGCAGGGCCAACGGCAGACCGAACAGGAGCGCCAGCGGATACATAAGTAGAACTAAACCGACGAGGACAACTAAAATGGGAACAAAGGTTGAAACCCTCTGGCGCACGCTAGTGCGTCCCCTTGAGGGCGTCGCGCACTGCAGAAGTTAGCTCGAAAAAGCGCCTCGAGTCCCGCACACTTTCGTCACGCGGATAGGGCAAATCTACGTCAATTACCCGCTCAATCTTGCCGGGGCGCGGCGTCATCACTACAATGCGCGATGACAAAAAGACCGCTTCGGAGATCGAGTGCGTCACGAACACGACGGTTTTATGCGTCTCTTGCCAGATGCGTAAGAGCTCATCGTTCATGCTCTCGCGGGTAATCTCATCCAACGCGCCGAAGGGTTCGTCCATCAGCAAGAGCTTGGGGTCAAAAGCTAGAGCCCGCGCTATCGAGACGCGCTGCTGCATCCCGCCGGAGAGCTGAAACGGATACTGACGGTGAAAATCTTGGAGGCCGACGAGTTTGAGTAAACGTGAGGCCCGCTCCCGCTGTTCAGACTTGGGAAAACGCATGATCTCTAAAGGCAGCATCACATTTTTGATGACCGTGCGCCATTCGTATAAGACCGGAGCCTGAAAGACGTAACCATATTCTCTTGCCTCACGCGCCTCTTTCGGCGTTTTACCTGCCACCTCCAGCTCACCCGAGGTCGGTTCGATAAGGTCGGCAATCAACCGTAAAAGCGTCGTTTTGCCGCACCCTGAAGGTCCGATCAAGCTGACGAACTCGCCCGCTTGTATCTCCAAGTTGGCGTTTTGCAGCGCGACGGTCTCCCCTGCTCTGGCCTTGTAAACCATTGAGAGGTCACGCACCGAGATAACTGGAGGGCTTTCTCTAGGTTGACTGTGGTTTTGCGTCTGGAACTGGGTTATCAAGCTAACCGCCTACGGTCTCAGCGGTTTTTCGCCGTAAAAACTTACCTCTAGCCTTATCGCCGATGAACTGCCCGTCTTTAACCTGGACAGCGCCGCGCACCGTCACGACTTCGGGTTTGCCGTCTATCTCAACACCTTCAAACCCGCTGTAATCGACGTTCATGTGCTGCGTCTTCGCCGACAGCTTACCGCGATACTCAGGGTCATAGATGACTAAATCGGCGTCGCACCCGACTGCTATCGTCCCTTTGTGCGGATAGAGGCCGAACAACTTGGCTGCTTGGGTGCTGGCTGCGTCTACAAAACGGTGGATATCGAGGTCGCCACGTGATACCCCGTAGGTATAGAGCAGATTTACCCGGTCTTCTATCGCCGGGATGCCGTTCGGAATCCTGGTAAAGTCGCCCTTGCCCATCGCTTTTTGCGTGGTATCAAAGGGCGCGTGGTCGGTGCCGACGGTGCTGATGTCGCCGCGCTCCAAGGCTTCCCAGAGTACCGCCTGATTGCGTTTATCGCGCAGGGGCGGGCTCATCACATATTTTGCGCTCTCAAAGTCCGGGCGTTCGGCGTAGGTTTTCTCGAGCATGAGGTGTGGGATAACCGCTTCGACAGAGACATCTACACCCCTGGCTTTGGCCGCTAACGCCGCGTCTAACGCCGGTTTGCACGACAGGTGAACGATATAACCCTTTGCACCGGTAGCCTCTAAAAACGTCACAAAATGGTCTACCCCGTCCGCTTCAACATATTCTGGGCGGCTCGGTTCGTGCCATTCGGGGCCGGTTTTGCCTTCGGATAAAAGTTTCTGCTGAAGTTGCGCGACTAGTTCGGCGTTTTCAGTGTGCGCCGTGGTAATGACGCCCAACTCTTTAGCGAGCGTCAGCGTCTTGTAAAGTCCTTCGTCGCTTAGGCTAAACGCGCCCTTGTAGGCCAAAAACACCTTAAACGACGCTGTACCGTCCGCGACAATCTCGCGGAGCTGAGCTTCAGTCTGCTCGTCAAACCGGGTCACGCCCATGTGAAAGGCGTAGTCGCACGCGGCGTTGCCTTCAGCGAGAGACTTCCAGTGCTGGTAGCCCTCTAAAGTATCCTCGCTCCCCGCCGGAGCGCACATCTCGATAAAGGTCGTCGTTCCGCCGATGAGCGCCGCTTGCGAACCCGTCGCGTGCGTGTCTTTGCTGTAGGTTCCCATAAACGGTAGGTAGATATGGACGTGCGGGTCAATAAAACCGGGAAAAACATACTTGCCCGAGGCGTCGATGACCTCGGTACCTTCAGACACCTGTAGGTTTTCACCGATTTCGGTAATCGTTTCGTCTTCGATGTAGATGTCGGCCTTGGTGCGTTTGTCGGCGGTGATGATGTCGCCGTTTTGGATAAGTAGACCCATACGTTCCTCCTTGCTTCTACGAGTTTATTCTGCCACTTCGCGGGGATGGATGGCTCTAATATCAAAGCGTGTGAAATCGTCACCGTTCAGCGTGAGCAAGTTTTCGACGTTGTGCGCTTTTAGAGCAGCAGCTAAACGAGCGTCGTGAACCTGCTTGCCTGAAACTCGATGCGTGGTGACGAGCTCGAGCCAGATAGCAAAAACTTCGGGTGTATCGCCCAAAAGCGTCCACTCTTTCAAAAAATCGTTAACTACGGAGCGAACAGTTGATAAGGTCCAACCGAAACCGTTAACGTTTGCGGGCCTGCTTGCTACCGACCAAAACTCATAGATAACTTGAGGTACGATAACAAGTTCTTGACCTTGAATAGAGAGGTTTTGAACTGCTCGAGACACTAACGGATAGAGTTCGTTATCTGGATTGACGGTTCGCAGCACGACGTTCGTGTCGAGGAGAAAACGCATCAGTCGTAGATATCGTCTCTGACGTTGTAATTTTCGGGCCAGTTCACACCTGTTTTATGAGCGATACGCGCCATAAACGCCTCAACAGCCTTTGCTCGTTCTTCTGGGTCTTCAATCTCATAGAGTTTACGGGGAGCAGGCTCGAGCCTCAGCACCTTTCCCTCTCGCTCTACCCGAAAATCCGTACCGGGTTCTACTTCACCCAAGAGTTCTTTGGGTATGGTGACGCTGCCGTCGGGGGCGGTTTTAAGGAGAATTTTTGTCATAATATAAGTCTTTCCCGTGCTCAGCTTTGTTTCCAAGCATTAAAAGCAGTCTTAGACCCGCGCAAATCTTCCAGACTCGGATAGAACTCACTGCGCTATACCTAGAATCAAGTTAGTAAATTTTTCTACTAAAAGTTTCAAATCAGTTATGCTCAGCTGAGCCGTCCAATTGGTTTTTCCTGCTTTATTAACATTCCAAATCTTTAAGCCGGAAATTTTTCCGGCGTCATCGAGAAATCTGATATTGAAATGCGCTATTGAGTTACGCACATATCTCATCAAATCGTTGAGATTTTCAAAGTCTTTAGGGAGATTGCCTTGCATAAGAGGACGGGGCCAACCAGATTTCTCCAAATCTGCTAAAGGAATCTTAGGAATTTCATTAAAGTAGTTTTGTTGAGGAAGAACAATCAACCCAAGCAGCGAGTTAATAAGTTGAGTGACCTCGTATACACTTACTTCCCGCGACGTAGCCGCGTCGTTGGCTATCAAATAGGATTCTCTGTCCGCGATTTCCTCAATTACTTCAAGATTGGCTTTCGTTCTAGCTACGAAGTCGTAAACGAAACTTTGGTAATTCACAATCTCTTACCACCTTTAGTGAATCTCGATGCCTTTTACGGCCCGGTAACGCTCCATCTCGTCCCACTTAACGGTCACTTCCGGCTGCCGCGCCGTAATCTCACCCCAGGTTATCGGGTCTCTACCCGAGGGCATTTCAATCATCGAAATGCAGCCGTCTACCGGGCACACTAGCGAGCAGAGGTTACACCCTACACAGTCGCCCTCGCGCACCACGGGTTGCGCTTTGACCTCACCGCGATACGTCGCCGGGTCAATCTTGGCCCCGTCTACGGTCAAATCAATACACTGATGTGCGCCTTCATCACACGCGACGTAGCAGAGGTTGCAGTTGATGCAGGTGCTTTTATCAATCCGCGCCACGACCTTGTACGACAAATCGAGCTCATTAAAAGGTGAGTAGCGGGGGGCCGCTGCGCCGATGACCTCTTGAATGCTTTTCGCTCCCTTGTCGTCTAACCAATTCGATAGGCCGTCGGTCAGGTCGTCAATCAGGCGAAAGCCGTAGTGCATCACCGCGGTGCAGACCTGCAAGCTCGTCGCACCCAGCAGCAAAAACTCGGCGGCGTCGCGCCACGTTTGAATGCCGCCCATCCCTGAAATCGGAATCTGATAACGCTGCGTTTCAGGCAGTTGCATCACTTCAGAGAGCATACTGAGCGCAATCGGTTTGACCGCTGGCCCTGCGTAGCCGCCGTGCCCGCCTTTGCCGCCGACGTTGGGCCGGAGTTGAAAAGACTCGAGGTCTACTCCAACCACCGAGTTGATGGTGTTGATTAAACTAAGGGCGTTGGCTTGCCCTGCAATCGCAGCCCTTGCAGGCATCTTGATGTCGGTAATATTCGGTGTCAGCTTGACGATGACGGGGATGTTCGCTACTGAGGTGACCCACTCGGTAATCATCGTGCAGTATTCCGGGACTTGCCCGACCGCCGAGCCCATCCCGCGCTCCGACATTCCGTGCGGACAGCCGTAGTTGAGTTCGATGGCGTCCGCGCCGGTATCTTCAATGCGTTTGACGGCGTCGGCCCAAACTTTCGGGTCGGACTCGAACATCGCTGAGACGATCACCGCCCGGTCGGGCCAGAGCTTTTTAACCTCGGCGATTTCGCGCAAGTTGACGTCTAAAGGCCGGTCGGAAATCAGCTCGATGTTGTTGATCGCCGCGAGCTTGTTGCCGTTATATTCCCAGCCGCCGTACCGTGAGGAGACGTTTAAGACGGGCGTGCCAATGGTTTTCCAAGCCGCGCCGCCCCAGCCGTACTCGAACGCTTTGTTAATCTGATAGGCCGTGTTCGTCGGCGGGGCCGAAGCGAGCCAGAACGGGTTGGGGCTTTTGACGCCGCAAAAGTCGGTAGTGAGGTCAGCCATCAGACACGCTCCGGGAGAAAATCTTCGTCTAAGGTTTCAGTGAGGGTGTAAGGACTCGCTTCAGGAAAAGCAGTTAAGCTTAGTCCTGTCTCATCACTGGCCTTACGTCTTGCATAGGTGTAGCTGTCGTCAAATACTTGTGGAGCGTAGTTTTTAAGCAAACTCGGGCTGTCTTTGAAAACTAAATCGAGTTGTCGCCGCTGCTCACTTATCGTTGTTGTCCAACTACGTGAGCGTCGTTTCGGTTGAAACTGATACTTTAAAAGGTGCGCCAAAAGTATGCTAAGTCGGTTTTGCACCTCTCGCTTGTCACTCCGTCCGATGCTTTCGACCTCCTCGGCGAGGTTCTCTAAGTCAAGCTCAGCTACCCGCCCTTGCCGTAAAAGTTCGGCTTGATGCTCGAGCCACAGCACGAAGTCCTCTTCATAGGTTGGTTTTGCTAAGGTGTCCATAGACCAGTGTAAGCCAAACTAATCGGCGGTGCGTGCGGGAGAAAGCTGGGCGTGGATACTCTGTGCCGCAAGCTTGCCGTCTTGCGTCGCGGTCACGGTCATCGCGTCGCCGGTCGCGCGGATACAGTCGCCACCCGCGAAGATTTTAGGGTTGGTCGTCCGCAGCTCATCGTCTACTTTGAGATAGCCACGCTCTTGTTCCAAGCCGAAATGAGCGTACAGGTCAAAGCGTTTTTCTTGCCCAATCGCCTTGATGACTTGATCACAGGGGATGACGAATTCGCTGCCTGCCACAGGTTCGGGAAGTGCCCGTCCGTCGGGTCCGGGTGCGCCGAGTTCCACGCGGAGACACTCCAAACCCGTTACCTTGCCGTTTTCACCCAGAACTCGTACCGGCTGACTTAAAAAACGAAATTCCACGCCCTCGAGTTTGATAAAATCGTACTCGAAGTCGTACACGCTCATCTGGTCTTCGCCGCGCCGATACGCCAGCGTGACCCGTGCGCCTAACCGTTTGGCAATCGTCGCCGCGTCTATAGCTGTATTGCCTGCCCCAATAACCACGACCTGTTGCCCAACGGGAAGTGCTTGCAAACGCTCTAAGCCGTCTTTCTCCGCAAGTTTGGTCTCCGCAATAAACGACAAGGCTTCGGTGACACCCTCTAAATCTTCGCCGGGAATCCCTAGATGCGGCACTGAACCCATCCCGACACCTAAAAACACGGCGTCGAAGTCGTTTAGAAGCTCATCTGCCGTAAGGTCTTGACCGACCGTAACGCCGGTTTTGACCTCTACACCGAGCGCCTCGATCAGCGCCACTTCTTCTAGGGCCACCCGGATAGGCTCACGCATCACCACGATGCCGTAGGTAGACAAGCCGCCGGGGAGCAGGTTTTTCTCGAATACGGTAACCGCGTAACCGAGCTTGGCGAGTTCGCCCGCACACGAGAGTCCTGCCGGGCCTGTCCCGACGACTGCAACACGCAGACCGTTCGGCGGCGCAGGGGTAAACGGTAGCTTTTGTTTGCCGTAAAGATGATCCACTGCGTAACGTTGCAGCCGCCCGATTTCGATAGGTTTATGGTCACCGCCGAGCACGCACGCTCCCTCGCACAGCTCTTCAACCGGACAGACGCGGGCGCAGGTTGCGGCCATCAAGTTCGCTTCTAAAATGGTGACAGCCGCGCCGGTCACGTTACCGGTTGAGATTTTGCGGATAAAGGTCGGCACATCAATGTTGGTTGGACAAGCCTGAATGCAGGGCGCGTCGAAACAGTACAAACAGCGGTTCGCTTCTACCCGCGCCTCACGCGCACTCAGCGGGGGCTCGAGTTCGCTAAAACGTTCCGCTAACGACGCTAGACTAAACTCTGTCACCGGGTCCACCCCTTAAAAGCGTCCACACCAAACCTAGTCATGTCGGGCTCCTCCGCGCGGCTCAGCTTCGGGGCTGAGACCTGATATTAAGTACCCAACTATACACACACGGCGAAGGTTTGCCCCAAAGCCAGAGGCTGTACCTCGGCCCACTTTGCCAACCCACGAAAATGTTCGGGGAAAGCTACATGGCAGGACTTACAGCGTAGCTCCGGTCTAAGCCCAGCATGGTCAACTAAGTTTGTTAGTTTCTGTTGCCGCTATCATCTTTTCAAGTCCGCGAGAGGCTCTATTTTCTTCGAGCTGCCAACTTCTTTATGCCAGATGCATTTCCTACAGGGCATGACGCCAACGTTCCCAATCAAGGCAGGGCACCAGAACCCAGTCAATAGCCCCTAGTAAAAAGGCGGTTTGACAACCACAGCCGGGAGCGGTTGTCCGCGAATCTCAACTGCGATCTCCGTCCCGGGGTCGCTGTAAGCTTTGCGCACCCAAGCCATCGCAATCCCTTCACGGGTCAGGGGCGAAATCGCACCCGAGGTGATTTCACCGATCTTTTCACCGGGTTCGTCTTCGCGCTCACCGGGAGCAAGCACGCGGTAACCCTGCCGCGCGACGCCACGTTGCAAGAGTTTGAGGCCGACGAGCTGCCGCGTACAGGTGCGCGCCCAGATGGCTTCACGCCCGTAAAAGTCTTTGTCTTTGACCACCCAAGCCATGTTGCTGCAGCGGGGATTGGTTGATTCGGAAAACTCGTGACCGAAAAGTGGAAAGCCAGCCTCGAGCCTCAGCGTGTCACGCGCCCCTAAGCCGCACGGCACCGCGCCCGCCCCAGTGAGCGCCTGCCACACCGCCGGGGTGTCTTGGGCATGGCTAAAGATTTCAAACCCGTCCTCACCGGTGTAGCCGGTCCGGGCAAAGGTCACCTCGCACCCGGCCAGTGTTCCGGTCAGCGTGCGGTTTTTTTTAAGTCCGCCCACGTCGGCGTCGGTCAGGCGGCCCAACATGAGCGCCGCGCCGGGGCCTTGCAGCGCGAGCAGCCCGAAGGTATCGGACACGTCGGTGACGTCGGCGTCGTAACTGTGAGCCAGCTTGGTGAGGTGCGTGATCGCCGCCTCACGGTTCGAGGCGTTACAGACGACCAGATAGTCTTCGGGAGCCGTGCAGTAGACGTAGAGGTCGTCAATCAGGCCGCCCTTGTCGTTAGGGAGCATCGAATACTGGCCACGCCCCGGTTTGAGCGTCGCCGGATCGTTCAGCGTCGCAAACCGCAAAAAAGTAAGCGCCCCCGGCCCCGTTACCTGAACTTCACCCATATGGCTCACATCAAACACGCCCGCACTCTCGCGGACGGCCAGATGTTCTTGGTTGATCCCCGTAGGGTACTGAATCGGCATCTCCCAGCCCGCAAAATCCACCATACGGGCTCCGGCCTCTACGTGCAGGTCATACAGCGGTGTACGCTTCATACTTCACCATTCATACTTTAGAGTACACTACGGTGCAGATAACGAGTTGTTGTTAAGTCTTTACTCAACCAGGCAGCACAGCACAGCCTCAGACAAAGCCGAACCGGTTAGCTTTGCCGTTATTTAGTCTGCGCAAGCTTGGCCAAAACCTGTTTCGACACCGCCCGGAGCGGTTCCAGTACACCTTCAAAGTCTCGAGCAGAGCCCTCAAAGGTCTCGAGCTTCCCACCCGGATCAATGACGCTGCGGAGCATGTCGGCGGGTAGCGCATCCGGTAGGTCGCGTTTGTTAAGCTGCAAGACCAGCGGCACGTCTTGAACCGACAAGTTGTACTCGGTCAAGTTTTCGCGGAGGTTACGCATCGCTTCGGCGTTGGCCCGGAGGCGGTTGGGCGCAGAGTCGGCGACGAACACGATGCCGTCTACCCCACGTAAGATGAGTTTACGGGCAGCGTTGTAAAAGACCTGTCCGGGCACGGTGTAGAGGTGAAAGCGGGTCTTAAAACCGTTGACGCTGCCGAGCTCGAGCGGCATAAAGTCAAAAAAGAGCGTCCGCTCCTCTTCTGTTGCGAGACTTACAAGCTCACCCCGGCGCTCAGCGGCGATATTGGCGTGAATCAGCTTGAGGTTGGTGGTTTTACCCGACATGCCGGGGCCGTAGTAGACGAGCTTAAAGCTGATTTCGCGGGCCGCAAAGTTAACCGTGCTCACGCGGAGTACCCAGATAACCTAGCTAAACGACCTGGAGCAAGCGCGGATAGGGTGGACCTTATCATCCTCTGACTATACGAAGCGCAGAGGCGTACGGACGTGTAAATCACCATTTGTGAGGTCAGTTTAGCCGTCTGCACACCGTTTTATCTGGTATACGAGCTCATTTAAGTAGACCTCAGCGCAGCGATGGCGTCCGCGCGGTTCGGGTACGAACTCTGTGCGCCGGGTTTTTCTACCGTCAGCGCGGCGAGGCGGCAGGCCCGAGTCACCGCTTTCGAGAGCATCACTTCGGGTTGGCACGCCAAAAAGTAGGCGAACGAGCCGACAAGCGCGTCGCCCGCGCCGGTCGTGTCTACCACCTTCACCGGGTCTACCGGAATATGCCGCGGCTCAGTATCGGCCACTGCAAGCAGTGCGCCGCGCCTACCGAGGGTCAGCACGACGATGTCAGGGCCAAGCTTTAGCAACGCTGCCGCAGCTTCTTTTGCGTCGTCCAGCGTTTTGACGGGCCGCCCTAAAAGCGTCCCGGCTTCGACCTCGTTGGGAATCAAAATATCGGTTAAAGAGAGCAGTTCAGGGGGCAACTCGGCGGCTGGAGCCGGGTTGAGGATCGTCCGGGTCGCCCCCTCTTTAGCGAGGCGAAACGCTGCCAAGGTTGCGTCTACAGGCGTCTCGAGCTGAGCGATCAGTACCGCTGCTCCGCGCACGGCCGCTTCTGCCTTCTCGACATCTTCAGGTGAAAGCGTACTGTTGGCCCCCGGTGCCAGCGAGATGACGTTTTCACCGGACTCGGCGACCGTAATGAGCGCCACCCCCGAAGCACCTTCTACCCAGCCGACAAACGCCGTGTTTATCCCTTCGTTCTGGTAGTTTTGCAGCGTCTTGTCGCCGTAACCGTCTTGTCCGAGTTTAACAATGACGCTGACCTTGGCCCCGAGCCTCGAGGCCATCACTGCCTGATTCGAGCCTTTACCGCCGAAACCTTCCGAAAAGCTCGAGCCCAGCACCGTCTCCCCCGGCTCCGGCAACCTCGGCACACGCACCGTGAGGTCGGTCATGGCGCTGCCAACCATGCAAATATCTGTTCGAATCTTTGTCATCTCTACAGGCTACTCCAGACCCGCGAGCCCATTCACTTTGCGACCCAGCCCGAACAGCTTTACCCGTCAGTGCGGCATAAACTGACAACGTGACCTATCAGCGTAAAACTTTAAGACCATCTCAGCGGATGACCTAGTGGCCGTGCCCTTTATCTCCCTCGGCAAACTGAGTCCCATCAAGTTAGAGAAGTTCGTAGCAGTACAGTGTACCCAAACCGTGACCTACGACGGCCCGGTCGTGCCGACGCCCGGATTTAGGTTTACGCGAACACTCGCGGCTCTCGGAGACGGCTCCGAAGTGTTTGAAAGAGCCGTAGCGGGTTTAGAAGCTTGGGCCGTTTACCCGGCGTGGCTGACCCTCTGCCCAGCGCAACCGCCTCTAAAAGCAGGAACAAACGTCGTACTCATTACGGGGTTAGGATCGCTAAAGACAGTGAGCACGGTGCGTGTCGTAAGCACCGAAAGAGACAACGCGCACGCTGCCTTTACGCTCGGGACGCTCCCGCAACACGCCGTTTCAGGCGGTGAACGGTTTTGCGTCTACCAAGATGAGCAAGGGCGCGTTTGGTTTGAGCTCACCGCTGTATCCCAACCACGGCAAGCCCTAGTCAAACTCGGTACGCCGGTGTTGCGACTGGTGCAGACGCAATTTGCTAGAGACTCAGTGCGGTCACTGCGGCGGTTTATCGCCTCAGGTCAACCAAACCGGTAACACGCTAGTTCGCGTAGGCTTTTTTACCGGACGTTTTTGCACGCCCAGCAGCCCCACCGAACTTCTCGGCCATCCGCTCCAACAAATCACTACGCTGAGCCTCACTGAGCTGTTCTAACGTCGCAACTTTGTGGTAACTCCGCGCGGCGAGCAGCAGCTTGGCACGGTCGAGGCCGTAAGTTTCGGCCTGACGCACTACGTCGTCCAAAGTTGGGCCGGTTTCTACCGGTGTTTCGTCCAGTTTCAAAAACTCAGGGATGTCGTCGGCAGCAGGCTTGGGTACGTCGTCCATCTGCTCGAGCAGCGCCCCGAAAGTCGGTTCTTCGATCTCCAAACCGATCGGAAAGTGGTCGCTGTTGCTCTTCACCACCGTCCCGATACGTTTCGTTTCAAAGCCGTCGGCGCGGAGAGAGAGCTCGAGCATCACGTCAATAAAGTACTCCAAACCGCCACGGGTAATCGGCACCACCTGGCCCAACTCGTTTTCTTCAACCTGCTCTTTACCCTTCGCGGCGATGTGGTCGGTAATCACTACGCACGCGCCCGAATCCATACAGAGCCGCCGTAAAACCTCTTGGTAGAGCACCTGGTCATCTTGCAACTGGTCGGCTGTGGGCTGCGCGGTGGGGTCACCCGTTCTCCCCCGCACCGCCCGGAGCGTTTCGCGGTGTTTACGGGCAAAGTAAAGGCTCCACGAGTCGAGCGCGTAAGCGCCGTAATTCTCCCCTTTTCCTTCACCGTCTAAAGCCCAGTCAATAAACTCCGGCAGTTCGTCCGGGTGATGCACCTCTACGGCGTCAAACTTGGGCGCGTCGCCGGTCGCGCCCGGTAACAGCCGCGATTTACGTTCCACGTCAAAAAATAGCAGCCGCCCGACGCCCGCGTCGGCGAGCGAGGCCGCGAAGTAGCTTTTACCTGTCCCGGCTGCGCCACGTACTGCAATCACCAGACGCTTCTTAGCCGGACGCCGACTTAAAGGGTTGACTTTAGAGTTCATGACGTTATCGTAGCTTAATATTTAAGGTAGTACGTTACGCCGGTGACAAAAAGGGGTTGTTCTAAGCAAATTGCTCTATTGCGCCGTTAAAAGTTGACACTCGCTGTTGTCTAATGACATTTCTAGAGCAAAAACCGTCAAGCTATAAGTAGTCGGGCGTGATGCCTTCTCGATCAAACCGTATCCGTCGTCAGCTCGAGCGAATAGCAACGCAGCTTAAAGCCGATGTTTTGCCAGAACTGCATGGCAGATTGATTGTGCGGCGCAACATTGAGTTCGATACTGCCGACTCCCTGCCGCTGCACTTCTGTAACGACACAGTTTGCCAACGCTTTGCCGAAGCCGCGGCGACGTTGTGACTGGACGATGTAGAAATCGTGGACAAAGGCGTATTGGTCGCTCGAGCCGGGAAAGAACGGCGTCATTTTGAAATCTACAAAACCGATAGTTTCGGCCCCGACCTCTACAAGCCACAAGCAGCGTTCCTCAGCCAAAGCTTGAGAAAAGACGTTTTCCAACCATCCCTCGGGTGGATGAGGATTGTCCGGCTGACCTTCTGCTAAGTAAGCGGCGTACAGCTGTTCAAAGATGGAACGGTCATCTTTTGTAACGGAGCGTGTTTCAATTTCCATGTTTAACAGTATGACGTGCACAGCTAAGCTAGATTGACTTTACCGCCCCAACCGTCTACCATACAGCTGTGTTGCTGCGCGTGTCTAAGCTACTCCTACCAGGTGGGCCGAGGCCGTAAGCGTACCCGCACGCTCCCCTCTACCCTAGCCTTTGGTTAGGGTTTTTCTTTTGCACACTCTTCTCAACTATAGTGGAGACATCATGACGACCGAACCTGCCACACCCACGCCCTACCGCTCCGAGCGTTACAACCCGCAAGAGATCGAACCCAAATGGCAACAACGCTGGGCCGACGCTAAAATGTACGAGACCGACTTGGAGAGTGGCCGTGAGCCCTTTTACTACCTGACCATGTACCCGTACCCGTCGGGTGACCTGCACATTGGCCACTGGTACGCCTTCGCCCTGCCTGACGCTTACGCGCGGTTTCAGCGGATGCACGGCCTGAACGTCCTCTTTCCAATGGGCTTTGACGCTTTCGGTTTGCCCGCTGAGAACGCTGCGGTTAAGGCCGCGAGAGAGGGCCGCAACGTCCACCCGGCGACCCTGACGTATGAACGCATTGCCCGGATGGAAGCGCAGTTTAAGCAGATGGGCGCGTCGTTCGACTGGTCAAAAAAGGTCGTCACCTGCGACCCCGACTATTACCGCTGGAATCAACTGTTTTTCTTGAAACTGTTTGACCGCGAGCTGGCCTACCGCAAAGAGTCGTTCGTCAATTGGGACCCGGTAGACCAGACGGTACTGGCGAACGAGCAGGTCATCAATGGACGCGGCGACCGGTCGGGCGCACTGATTGAACGCCGGTTGATGCCGCAGTGGCACTTTAAGATCACCGACTACGCCGACGAATTATTGGACTTTTCCAAACTCGACTGGCCCGAAAAGGTCAAGGTCATGCAGACCAACTGGATCGGCCGAAGTGAGGGCGCGGAGGTCACCTTTGAGAGTGAAGCAGGCGATTTCACCATCTTTACCACCCGGCCCGATACGCTCTGGGGCGTCACCTTTATGGTCTTGGCTCCAGAACACCCGTTAGTAGAAAAACTGACGACGCCCGAACAGCAAGAAGAGATGACGAACTATGTCAAGGCTGCCTCGCACCTGAGCGAGATCGAACGGCAGTCCGAGGGTAAAGAGAAAACGGGCGTGTTTACGGGGTCATACGCGGTCAATCCGGTGAACGGCGCACAGGTGCCGATCTGGGTGGCCGACTACGTGATGATGGGGTACGGCACCGGCGCGATTATGGCAGTGCCTTACGGCGACCAACGCGATTTTGAATTTGCCCGTGAGTTTGGCTTGGACATCATTCCAGTCATCAAACCGGAGGGTGACAGCAGCTACGACCCCGAAACGATGACCGAGGCGTACGCGGGTTCCGGCACGGTGATCAATAGCGGTCCGATTGACGGCACGGTTCATAACGGCGAAAAGGGCCGGAAGAGTCCGGCGATTGCTGCTGCGCTCGAGTATTTAGAAGCGAACGGCAGCGGCAAGAGCACCGTCACCTACCGCCTGCGCGACTGGCTCATCTCCCGTCAACGCTACTGGGGTACGCCGATTCCCGTCTTGTACTGCGACGCGTGCGGCTTAGTCCCTGAACGAGAAGAAAACTTGCCCATCGTCCTGCCCGAAGACGTCGCGTTTATGCCGACGGGTGAATCCCCCTTAAAACACAACGAAGCCTTTTTACACGCCACCTGCCCCAAATGCGGCGGCCCCGCCACCCGCGAAACCGACACGATGGACACCTTTGTAGATTCGTCGTGGTACTGGTTTCGCTACCTCTCCCCGCACCAAGACGACGCGCCAATAGATAAAGCTTTGGCCGCCAAGTGGACGCCCGTCGAGCAGTACACCGGCGGCGTCGAGCACGCGATTTTGCATCTGCTATACGCCCGCTTTTTTACCAAAGCTATCCGCGATTTAGGCTACATCGAAAACGACGAGCCGTTTCAGCGTCTGCGCAACCAGGGCATGATCTTGGGCGAAGACAACGAAAAGATGTCCAAATCGCGTGGCAACGTCATCAATCCGGACGATTTGGTGAGCGAATACGGCGCGGATACGGTGCGTGCCTATCTGATGTTTATCGGGCCGTGGGAAGCGGGCGGGCCATGGAGCAGCACCGGTATCGAGGGAATCGCCCGCTTTTTGAACCGCGTCTGGGCGCTACTGACCGAAGAGGCCAAAGGTGAGGGCACAGCAGACGAGGCCGCGCAAAAAGAGCTGCGCCGCGCCGTACACTACGCAACCAAAGAAGTGTCAGAAGATTTGGCGGGGTTGCAGTTCAATACCGCCATCGCTGAGTTGATGACCTTAACTAACGCGATGGGTAAAGCCAAATCACCGGAGATGGTGGGGACGAGCGTGTGGCGAGAGGGCGTCCAAAAACTGCTCTTACTGCTGGCTCCCATTGCCCCCCACATTGCCGATGAGCTGTGGGAACGGCGTGGGTTTACGGATTCGGTGCATCAGCAGCCGTGGCCGGAGTACGACCCTGCCGCCTTAGAACAAGACACCATCACGGTTGCGGTGCAGGTGAGCGGCAAGCGGCGCGGTGAGGTGACAGTGCCTAAAGACGCGGATAAAGACACGGTGTTAGCAGCGGCAAAAGCTGAGCCTAATGTGGCGCGGCACGTCGAGGGGAAAGAGATTGTCCGGGAGATTGTCGTTCCGGGGCGGCTCGTGAACATCGTCGTTAAAGGGTAGAAATTTCTACTCTTTCAGAAAGATGTATGAACTATCACCCTCGAGCCCTCATACCCAACCGCGACTTGGAAACCGTACAAGCCGTGATTCGGGCGGCTCGAGCCCCCGATCACCTGCACGACTACCCCAGCCCGGAAGACCTCTATGAGATCGTCGGCGTGCCGGACAACCGTGAAACCTTTCGGGTATGGGAAGATGCCCAGGCCCAAATGGTAGCTTATGCGTTCGTCAGCACCTTTGATAACTTTTACTTCGACATCGTTCCGGGGGTTGAGGCAGCGCCACTGATACGTGAACTCGTGTCGTGGGGTGAGACGTGTTTAGAAAAACGCAAAGCTCAGACCGGCCAACCGCACACGCTTGACGCGAGTTGCTTAGAAGGTGACATCAAACGGCTCGAGCTTTTAGAAACGAACGGCTTTGAGCGTGGTGACCTGCGAACGCTGAAGTTTGAACGGGCCTTGGAGATACCTGTTCGTCACAACCCATTTCCAAAAGGCTTTTCGCTCCGTCACACAAGTGGTGAGGAAGAAGCTGAAGCTATCGTCACGCTCCACCGCGCCGCTTTTGGAACGGACTATCTGACCCTGGACGAGCGGCTGGCTATCATGCGTGCCCCGAATTATGATCCGGCACTCGACTTGCTGGCCGTAGCAGAAGACGGGACGCTTGCCGGTTACCTGACGTGCAGTTTAGAAGGAACAACCGGATTTACGGACCTGCTGGCGGTTCATCCTAAGTTTCAGCAGCGAGGTCTGGCTAAAGCACTGCTCAGCGCGGGTTTAGCAGCCCGCGCTGAGCGGGGTGCCAAGCGTGCCTCGTTAGGAACGAGTAGCCAGAATAGAGCGATGATCCGCGTCGCTGAAGATATGGGGTTTGGGATAACGAAAGTGAAGCTGTGGCTGAGTAAGGCTGCTTGGTAGCTGATTTCAGGGCGACCTCGAGCCTCCTGACCTGAACTAAAGTTTAGACCAGCTGAAACCCAAAACTCTGCGCCAACTCAACCACATTCGGCACACTGAGGCCCATTACATTGAAGTAGCACCCCCGCACCTCGCGCACTAGCGCCGACCCATAGCCCTGAATCGCATATCCCCCGGCCTTATCGAGCCCTTCGCCGGTTTCAACGTAACGTTCAATCTCACCTTCGGAGAGTTTGCGAAAACGCACGGCGGTTTGCACTACCCTATCGGCGCGTTTGTCGCCAAGGACAAAGGTGTGACCGGTAAAGACCGCGTGGGTGTGCCCCGAGAGGCGCGTGATGAACTCGAGGTTCTCCTCTTTACTCTCAGGCTTGCCCATAATTTCATCACGGTAAACGACTACGGTATCAGCCGCGAGAACGAGCGCGTCCGGGTAGGTTTGAGCTACGGCGTCCGCTTTGGCGGTGCTGAGGCGGCGCACGAGGTCAAAGGGATTGTCCTGAGTCGTAAAGCTTTCGTCAACGTCAGCGGGGATGACCTCGAAAGTGAGATTGAGTTTGGTTAAGAGTTCGGCGCGGCGTGGAGAGGCGCTCGCTAAAATCAGGGGTGGGGTTGGAGCTTGAGAAAGTGCCATCTTGATAGTCTACCGGACGGCGCACAGGGCGCTTATTTTGCGTGACGCTTAAAGAGCCCACGATCTTTCCACACTCCGTTTAGCAGGTAGCTGCTCCTCGCCCGCTCCTAAAACTGAAAGCCGTTTTAAAGCATTACAAGCTGTAAGCCGATATTTGCGGGCGAGGTCATCCCCTCGAGCCTATGCAACCCGTAAACCTCAAACGCATCGTTGACAACCCTTTTAACTGCCTCCGTTGCGTAGCCCTCACCCGTATGCCTTTCGGCGGTGATGCGCTCGAGGGTCTTGCGGTTGTAGTACTCGTCGCCGAAGCCCGCGATAGAGCGTTCAAAGTAAGCCCGGTTTTCCGTTTCAAACTGTCATTCAGTCACGTCGGCCCCGTCAACCGGGTGCAGCGTCATCTTAGGCATGACTTTAGGGTAGCACCACCCTCGCACCAACTTATTGACAACTTCCCACCCACACATCACACCCTGTAAACGACGAAAATCTACGCTCCACACCCGTATTCTGAAGTATGTACCCTGACCTGAAAAGCTTCGTAACTGCGCTTGAACGGCGCGGCGAACTGCTCCGCATTTCTGAACCCGTCTCAGCAGAGCTCGAGATTACCGAAATCGCCGACCGAATGGTGAAATCAGGCGGCCCCGCGCTCTTGTTTGAAAACGTTGTCGGCAAAGATTTCCCGCTGGTCATCGGGCTTTACGGCACCCGTGAGCGGATGGCGCTGGCGCTTGGGGCACCGAGTCTGGACGCCATCGGCGACCGTATCCGCGACCTGTTAGATGTCAAACTCGGCGGTGGCTTGTTCGGTTTAGCGTCGAACCTGCCGAAACTCAAGGAACTTGCGGCGCTGCCGCCCAAACGCGTGCGTAGCGGCCCGGTGCAAGAGGTTGTCTGGCGTGGTGACGAAGTGGATTTGACGAAGTTACCAGTGCTGAAGTGCTGGCCGGGAGACGGTGGCCCCTTCATCACCTTGCCGCTGGTGATTTCCAACGACCCTGAAACCGGCGACACCAATATCGGCATGTACCGAATGCAGGTGTACGACAAAAACACGACCGGAATGCACTGGCAGCGGCACAAAACCGGGGCGCGGCATCTGGAACGGGCGAAAAAACTGGGTCAGAGGCTCGAGGTTGCCGTCGCCTTAGGCGGTGACCCGGCCCTGACCTACGCGGCGACCGCGCCCATCCCGCCGATTCCGAGGATCAACGAGTTTTCACTGACCGGATTTTTACGCGGCAAGTCTCTCGAGCTGACTAAAGGTGTGACGGTTGACCTCGAGGTTCCCGCCCACGCCGAGTTTGTGCTCGAGGGCTACATCGACCCGAGTGAACCGTGGCGTACCGAAGGGCCGTTCGGCGACCACACCGGCTTTTATACGCTTCAAGACCTCTATCCGGTGTTTCACGTCACCGCCGTCACGATGCGAAAAAACCCTATCTATCCGGCGACCATCGTAGGTCGCCCACCGATGGAAGACGCGTATCTGATTGAAGCGTCCGAGCGCATTTTTCTCGTTCCCGCACAGCTTATCATGCCCGAGCTCCTCGATTATCACCTACCGCCCGCCGGAATTGCCCACAATCTGGTCAATGTGGTTATCAAAAAAGAGTATCCAGGCCAAGCGTACAAAGTTGCCAACGGGCTGATCGGTCTCGGTCAGATGATGTTTGCCAAGGTTCTGCTCGTGACCGATGAACCGGTCAAACCGCAAGAACATCTAACCTTTTGGCGCACCGTTCTTAGAAACGCTGTACCGGGCCGCGACTCGCAGTTTGCCAAAGGGCCGATTGATGTACTCGACCACTCATCACGGTCGTGGAGTTACGGCAGCAAGCTCATCGTAGACGGCACCGTAAAACACGATGAAGAGGGAACAAACGCCGCTTGGACACCGAACTTAGAGCGTGCTCAAGCCCACTTGCCGAGTCACCCGGACGTTAAAGGGCAGCAGCAAATTGCCGGTGGATTTTGGTTTTTAACGACGAAGAAAACGAGGGCAGGACAAGGTAAAGATTTGGCTTTGTGGGCCGCGCAGCAACCTGAAGGGGAGGGTGTAAGGCTCATCGCTGTTTTAGATGACGGAACTGACCCGACTGACTTTGAAGACGCGATTTGGACGATGCTCAACAACATCGACCCGGAACGTGATGTGCAGATTTTAGAGTGCGAACATGGACCGGTCTTTGCGGTAGATGGGACACCCAAACTCAAAGAGGAAGGCTTTAGCCGTGAGTGGCCGGAGAAGATTACGATGAGCAGCGAAGTTAAAAAACGGGTGGACGAACGCTGGTCGGAGCTTGTCGCAGAGGCAATTCCAGCCGACTAGACGTATGGCTGAGAGGTTTCTTTCAGCCATGTCAATACCTGTTCAGCTACCTCATCAGGGGTCATGCCAGTATCAACGCGCCGCGCAATCATCTTACGCAGTACGTCGGCGTCCTGAAACGCTTCTTCTAAACGTTTCCCCTGCCAACCTCGCCGTTGTAGACGCTCCAGCCGGACGTTATCAGCGCAGTCTAGCAGCAACCACTCGAGCCCCTCACACCAGTCCGGCAGCACCTTCTTCGCGTAATCGCTCGGGTCAGCCGGGGTAAACAGCACCGGGATTTGATTGTTCCGAAATATAGCGTGCAGAAGGCTAAACCACAGCTCGCCATACGGTTCCCAGCTCTCCGGGGCAAAACGAATATCTTGTCCATAGAGTGCCGACGCGGGCGCGGCCAACCAGTCGATGTCAAAGAAGACAAACGGTGACTTTAACCTTAGCAGCGTCTCAACTGTCGTAGATTTTCCGGCACCGGGCGCACCTGTGACTAAGTGGAGCACATATTTTGTCATGTTCCGCTACGCTGAAACCCGCTGAGCAGCGCCTCTAATCCCCGCTCAAACCCACCTTGGGGACCGCTCGAGCCAAACTGCCCACTGCGTTCCAAAAGTGCAAACCCATGTAGGTACGACCAGAATGCGACAGCGGCGGCGGTATCGTCCGGGTCTCCAGTCATAGCGCCGACAACTTTTAGCACTTCGTTCCAAAGGTCTTTAGCAGGGCCGGGTTCAGCGGTGTAGGGCTCTCGAGGACGTACCAATAGTGAATAGAGATGCGGATGAGCACGGGTGTACCCGAGGTAGCTGTACGCCGCCGCGAAAAACGCTTCAGCTGGCCCCGGCCCTTTGACAGCGTGGCAAATCGCTTGCTGAAGTTCACGGGTGGCGTGGGTCTCGAGCGCCTTTAAGAGCGCGTCTCGTTCGGGAAAGTAGCGGTATAAGCTGCTCGGCCTTACGCCTAGCGCAGCGGCTAAGGGCCGCATACTGAGCGCGTCCGGCCCGCCTGTTTCAAAGAGGTTTAAGGCGGTAGCGAAGATCGTTTCAGCGGTCAATTTCGTGGGGTAAGGCATCTCGAACAGTGTACGTCTTGACGAGCTACAGTGCAAGGTGTACAGTGTTCGTGTTGAGAGCGTACAGCGTACGCCTTTAAGGAGAAGACGATGAATCTGAAACAGCATAGCCCTCACCTCTACCGCCTCGTCCGCTACGGCCTCATTAACGTCTATCTGGTGCTCGAGGACGACGGCCTCACTGTTGTTGATACCGCTGTCTCCGGCACTGAAGCGCATATTGCTAAGGCCGTTGAGAAACTCGGGCAACCCGTCCGCCGCATCTTGCTGACGCACGCCCACCTTGACCACGTTGGCAGTTTGGACGCACTACACGCGCTTTATCCAGACGCCGAAGTTATCATCAGCGCCCGCGACGCACGGTTTTTGGCGGGCGACATGTCGCTTGATGAGCGTGAACCGCAGGTCAAGCTGCGCGGCGGCTTTCCTACTGTGCAAACCCGTCCGACACGGTTATTAGAGGACGGTGATGCTATCGGCAGTTTGCGTGCGGTCGCGTCACCCGGACACACGCCGGGGCATATGAGCTTTTGGGACACGCGGGACGGAACCTTGATCGCTGGCGACGCCTTTCAGACGCAGGCGGGGCTCGCCGTGGCCGGACAGCTGCGGCTACTCTTTCCCCTACCCGCACTGGCTACGTGGCACAAACCGACAGCACTGAGGAGCGCCCGTAAACTTACGGCTTTGGAACCCAAGCTTCTAGCAGTTGGTCATGGGAAAGTGCTCGAGAACCCCGCAGCCGCGATGCGCCATATTACGGAGAAGTTCGCACGGCATTTAGAAAGTAGCCGCTGATGCTTGCGCTTGCCCTGATTGCAGCGTTTGGCCTCGAGCTTGTGACCCTCGTCGCCTTTGGTCTCTGGGGCGTTTATTTCGGTCAGGATTTTTTAACGCGTTTTCTCTTGGGTGGGGGTGCGCCGCTCTTGGTTGCTGTCTTTTGGGGCACATTTCTCTCACCCAAAGCTGCGGTTCAGCTCTCTCCCCTACTCCAATCAGCCCTAAAGCTCGTCATTTTTGCGCTTGCGACAGCGGCGCTGATTGCCACCAGATATGTCGTTTTAGGCGTAGCGTTCGGCAGCTTGGCCGTTACCGTGACGTTTGGACTGTACAGCTTAAGGTCTCAACTTGGGGCGTTTGGCAGCCCGCGACACCCCAGAACGTAAGTAACCCAGCTTGCGCTACACTGAGCTGTGCTGCTCGACTCCGACGAATATCACCGCTGGTTAGGACAAGCTGAGCATACGCTTGCGTCGGCACAGCGGGACACAGCTGAAGGTGATTTCGATTGGGCGTGTTTTAAGGCGCAGCAGGCTGGGGAATACGCACTCAAGGCGCTTTTACGCGGCCTCAGCAGACCCGCTTACGGTCATTCTCTAACCCGGTTACTCACCCAGCTAGGTGAGGCGGGGCTCACACTAGACCCTGAAATCACACGAGCAGGACAGCTTTTAGACCGTCACTACATTCCCACACGCTATCCCGACGCCTACGCTGAAGGCAGCCCCCACGAGTTTTACGACGACCAAACCTCTAAGGAGGCGCAAAATGCAGCCGCTCGCATCGTCAGCTGGGTACAAGGCGCTTCTCAGAGAGCGTAAAGAGGAGCAAGAGGCGCTGATTGACGAGGCTCACGCCTACGCCGCGCGGCTACGCCGCGATTTTCCGCCCGCCCGTGTCTTTCTCTACGGTTCGGTCTCCAGAGGTGACTTCAACCTTCACAGCGATATTGACCTGCTCGTCGTGGCAGAGTTGCCGGAACATCCGCTGGTTAGGGCCGAGGTTTTGTACCATTATGTTCGGGGGCGCGAAGAACCCAAAGGGTTGACTTTTAGTGAATTCGACAAGCTGATAGCTGCAAGGAAGCTCGAGTATTTAGCGGGCGCACTCGAGCTTTAGAGGAGTGACACCGCTGCTAGCACGCCGAGCTTAGGGCTACTCAGTACCGGTTTTTTAGTTTTTACCAACGCCTCAGCCCCTGCCATGGACGCTTGCGCCAAGGCCACCACGTCGCCTTGCGCCGCTACAGTGTCTACGTGCGCCGCGATAGCCCGTAGATAAGCGGTTTCGTCGCCGCGTTCAAACCATCCCCAAGCATCAGCCGCGTGAGACAAGGTGAACGTCACCGCCTTGCCGGTACACGCCGCTTCGTTTTCAAAAAGTTCTCGAGTCGGCTCCAGCGTGCTCGCCAGCGCCGCCACGATTACGACGTGCGAACCCTGTAGGGCGGCAGCTTGGGCAAGGGGCCGGTCAATCCGCACGACCGGTTGTGACAACGTCTCCCCCAATGTTTCAGCGTGCGCGCCGAACGTCGAGCAGGTACAGAGCACTACGTCGGTCGAGGCTGCAAAGTCTGTAAAAGACGTAGCAAACTTTTCAGCTAAGGTTGCGTCAACGCCACCTTGGGCTCGAGCCTCCGCCAACAGGTCTTCGCAGACGATATGCTCAGCTTGGGCTTCGGGGGCCAACTCACGCAGCAGCGACGCAAACCTCGGCACATGCGACGCTGCAGTATGAAATAAACCTAACGTCTTTTTAATGCTCACCAGGGGGCGGCACGCTGTCCCCTTCGGTGCCGCCCCACTCCTCTTCGTTGGCTACATCTTGCTTGTAGCTCTCCCAGGCGCGCTCACGGTAGTCGGCCTCGTCGCCACCTTCTAACTTGATCCCGGTACGCTCTTCAATCTCGTCTAGGGGCAGTTCAAAAAATGCTTCACGGCTCATCGCTTCCATACTGACTCCTCAAGGTTTAAGTGTCTTTAAGTTTATGCCATATCACCGCCTGACGTTTGAAGTGTAACTTGAAGTGTGTGAAATGCAGGCTAACGGCGCGGCAATAGGGCGGCGGCGACGAACAGCGCCGCTTGCGTCAAGATGATGGTGCTGCCGGAGGGAACCTCGAGAAAAAACGACGCCACGAGCCCAACGACGGTGCTCAACATTCCAAAGACGACGCTCAGCAGCGTCATCTGAAAGAGCGACCGAGAAACGAGCCGTGCCGCCGCTGCTGGAATCACCAGATACGCCGCAATCAAGATCGCCCCGACGACCCGTACCGACACGACGATGACCACGGCGGCGAGCGCAAAGAGCAGATATTCCAACCGCCGCGTTTTGACGCCGTCGGTCTGCGCGAGTTCGGCGTCGAAGGTCGCGTAGGCGAGGCGTCCCCAGAGCGCCCCCAAGAGCCCCAAACCGAGCGGCGTAACGCCCGCGATAATCAGGAGTTCCTGATGGCCGATCCCTAAAATCGAACCAAATAAGAGGTTCCAGGCGTCTACGCTGTAATCGGTCTCGAGGCTGATAAAAATCACACCCAGCGCGACCGCCACCGCAAAAAAGATACCGATCGCCGTATCTGACGAAAGCTGCGTCCGGTCACGAACCCAGGCGATGCCTAAAGACGTTAGAAGCGTAAACGGTAGCGCCACCCAGAGCGGTTGGCTCACCCCGACGAGTAAGCCGAGCGCCACCCCGCCGAACGCCGCGTGCGCGAGTCCGTCCCCTAAAAACGACAGGCCGCGCTGCACCACAAACACACCCAGTACCGAACTCATCAAGGCGACGAGTAAACCGGCCAAGAGTGCCCGCTGCATAAAAGGCAGCTGAAAAATGCTCCATAGTTCGGCCATTTTTAGACGGCAAGCCCGTGACTGTGCCCGAGGTGACCGAACGCTCGTTGCAGGCAATCTTCACAGAGCACCTCAGCGGGCAGGCCGAAACCGTGTAAGCGCCGGTTGAGCACCGCCACGTGTGACGAGTGGTAACGCGCCGCCGTGAGGTCGTGGGTAATCATCGCTACCGTCGCGCCACTTTTGGCCTGATACGTTTCCAGCAGGTCGTAAAGATCATGTTCAGCTAAAAAGTCCACCCCGGTCGCTGGTTCGTCGAGCAAAACGAGCGCCGGACGGCGCACGAGGGCACGGGCTAAAAACGCCCGTTGCAACTCGCCACCGGAAAGCTTAGCGAGGGTCCTGGCCGCCAACTTCTCTGCGCCCACCTCCGCGAGCGTGCGCCGCGCCGCGTCCCGCTCAGGCGGGCGCACACGCGCGGGCCAGCTCCGGCGCAACCCCGAGACGACGAGCTCTAGCACCGTCGCCGGAAACGTCCGGTCAAAGGTTTTAAGCTGCGGCACATAACCGATCCGTTCCGGGTGCCGCCCAGCGTCCTCACCAAAGAGGGCCACGTGTCCCTTAAGCGGCGTCACGAGCCCCAACGCGACCTTCATCAGCGTTGATTTACCCGCTCCGTTCGGCCCCACAATTGCTAAAAACTCACCGGCCGCGAGGTCAAACGACACATCGTGTAAAACTTCAGCTTCACCGAAACGGACGCTGACGTGGTGGAAGTGCAGAGCGGGCGGGGTCACAACTCGTCAGCTTGCGCCGGAATGGGTGAGCGGGTTGCACGGGTTGTGCTACGCCTCGAGACAACTGCCACTGAGACAACTGCCACTGAGACAACTGCCACTGAGACAACTACCGCACCAGCAGGCAATAAAAGACGAATAATACGGAAGCGTTTCAAGGGCCGAACTCCTCTAAAAAATCTTGAGAAGCAATTCTCAACAGAGCAGACTAAGGCACGAGACCGGGCCTTGTCAACGTTACTCCTGCCACGGGAAACCCGCAGGTGCAGCTCGAGCCCTTCTTTAGCAACACCGTCGCTGCTTCAACCGAGTTGTATGGATGGTTGATTTTGTTGTTCTGCTCTAAGTACGTGTGGGACGCTGGTTTCGTCGTCTAGCTAGCGCCTTCCTACTCTTTACTGCTTGATTCTTGCTTTTGTACTCTACGCTGCCAACAACGCTCGCTAAGCTTAAAAGCTCAGCAGCACCTAATCGTGCTTATTTTCTTCAGGAACCACCCGGATACGGCGACGCTCCCGCAAAGCCCGCACCCGCTGGGGTAACCGGGTGTCCCTAGCGTGCGGAGCCGGGCTAGGCAGCGCCACCGACACCGCACGGTCTCGTAAACCCAAAAGACCGTAACTGTACAGCTCACGCACCAGCGCGATCAGCACCGCGAGCAGCGGCACGGCGAGGAGAACGCCCACCACGCCGAAGATATACCCGGCCAAAATCTGTGTGACGAGGGTCGCCGCAGGCGGGATGCTGAGCTGACGGCGAACGATGGAGGGCGTTAAGACGTTACTCTCGAGCAGCTGTATCCCCAAGTACGCCGCGACCATCAGCGGAATCCGCGTCGGGTCGGTGACGAGCAAAAAGACTACGATGGGAATCACGGGCAAGATTGCGCCGATATTCGGAATAAAGGTGGCAAGTCCGGCAAAAACCGCGACGACCATCACGTTGGGCATCCCTAGCGCACCTAAAATCAGCGCCACTAGGCTGACCGTTATCGAAATCGAAATGAGCAGCGTCGAGAGCCACGTCCTGAGCGTGTGATAGAGCACGCTCCAGAGCCCGCGCAGCTGCGCCTGTCGCCGCGCCGGAACCAGATAGAGGCTGGCCCGCACATACGCTTTGGGTTCCGCGATAAAAAAGATCGCCAGCATCACGACCAGAAACAAGTTGGCTAAAAGTGTAAACACGAAGTTGCCGCCGCTGACCAAAACCGGCAGACCCTGACTGAGGGCGTTACCGACGAGTTGCCGGAGGCGTTCGGGGGTAAACGAGGCGCTGTTTAAGTTGCCCGTCAGAGGTGGCAGCGTCCGGCCCAAGAGGGTGTCTTGGTCACTCAACGCGGTGTACGACTGGCTCAGCCGAGTGACGAACGCCGGGACACGCTGCGCCAATGCGTAGAGGTCGGCCCCGATTGCCGGGACGAGCCAAACACTTAAACCCGACCCGAGCGCCAAAACCAGCAGCACCGACAAGATAACAGCCAGCGCCCGGGGCAGCACGCGCTCCAAATAGCTCACCGGAATACTGACCAACACCGCCAAGACAATCGCCAAAAACGCCAGGATGAAGGTCGTACGAAACCGCCACAACGCAACCAAAAATACGAGGATAACCAGTACGAACAGGGTTCGCAGCGCAAACTTCCGAAACGTCACTCGGGCCTCCATTTTAGCAGTCGGCAGCTATTCATCGTTCGCCTACCCTATCACCAAGAACAGCAGCCATATCTGGTGTAGATTAAAGCAAATCAGAAGTGAAAGGATAACTATGATCAAATACGGCGCACATGGGTTTGTTTGGCTGGGGGACTGGAGCACCGAAGCGGGTAACGACACGATTCGCAGAGCGGCCGAGACGGGCTTCGACCTCCTCGAGATTCCCCTACTAGACCCGGACAATTTTGACGCGAAAAGTCATAAGCGGGTTTTGGATGAGGTAGGGCTCGAGGCCACCATCTCGCTCGCGCTGCCCCGCGAAGTGCACATGCCCGACCACCCCGAAGAGGCCAAAAGGTTTTTGCGCCGCATTTTGGACCATATGGACGAACTCGGCAGTACCTATCTTGCCGGTTGCCTCGGCTACTCGCTCGGAGCCTTAACGGGCAAACCGCCGACCGCCGAAGAACGCCAGATTATCGTAGACAACTTACGTGAAGTGGCCGAGGACGCCAAAGTGCGCGGCATTACGATGGCGTTAGAAGCGTGTAACCGCTACGAGACGCACCTTTACAACACGCTCTCCGACACCCGCGAGGCGGTGCTCGCCATCGGCACCGAGAATATGCAACTTCACGCCGACACCTATCACATGAATATCGAAGAGGAGGGCTTTTACACGCCCTTCGCCCAAACAAAAGACGTTTTAGGGCACGTCCACATGAGCGAAAGCCACCGTGGACTCGTCGGTACCGGCACCGTGAACTGGGATGAAGCGTTTCGGGGCCTGAAAGACGCGAACTTTTCCGGCAATTTGGTCTTAGAATCGTTTGCCGCCATCAATCCGACGATTGCCGCTGCCACCTGCTTGTGGCGTCCGACGAATCAGCCGCCGGAGGTTTTGGCGACGCAGGGCTTGGCTTTTTTGAAAGAAGGCGCGAGAAAACACGGTTTAGCCTAAGCCGAAGCTCAGATAACTATGCCCGGCACCTTTTGTAGGTGCCGGGCTACTTTGGGTAAAAACGCGTTACTGAGAACAGACGTTACTTACAGGTCATCCTCGTTCTCATCTTCTAGCACCACGTCATAATCGTCTTCATCTGATTCGTACTCGTCATCATCAGGGTACTGATCGTCTTCTAACGAATTGGAACTCTCGTCGAGTTCATCAGGGTACATGTCGTAGTCCACCGCTTCGGTTTCGTCGTCAAAATCATCCGGATTGGTCTGTAGGTAAAGCCGCTGCACAGTAGAAGAACCTGTAGAAAAGTCCATCTTTCCCTCCTGCGGTTATTTTGAGCAAGCGGCGAACGTAAAACTGTAAGGCGGGGCAAAGTTATGGCACGATTATTGAATGGTGATGCGGTCGGGTGAAACGACCTCAAACCAACCGCCTGTCTTAGAGCCGCCGTCAAGCCGAACTATGACCGCAGAACCTATATTCTTATCTGCGCTAAATGCTTTGACGAAACGAACCGGTTCTTGAGGGAGTTTGGCAGAAAAAGCATTACCGTCTTCTATACGAATAACTTCAAAAGAAACGTCGAAGTCTACAGGAGAGTAGTCAGTCATTTTTGCAAAAAAGTCTTTGAGGGTTCTAGGGTCTAGTACAGTGATAACACCGTAAACACCTGGTTGCGCCGCTTTTAGCTCGAGCTTAGTCCCTTCTAATGGCGTATCTGTATCTACACGTGGATTTACAACGAAAAAACCTTGCTTCATCTCGATTGGGTTGACTAAGTTTCTAAAGAAAATGTTCTCGAGATAGTTATCATAGAATTCATTGCCGTTTACCGACCTCAATTTGGTTCCGACTTGGAACGAGATATCGCCGAGATGCACGGTAGGATTTTTGGTCCCTTCAAGACGGATGGGCAGTTTAGACTGCTTACCTATGGCCTTAAGCAAATCCCAGAGTGAAAGAGCATTGGGAACAGCAGAGATTTCAGTACCTTTAGTCGTTTCGTTCGAGTCGAGAGACCACACTACTTCACCCGAGTCATTAATGAATAGCGAAGAAGTACCTAAAGGAACTTTAATCGGAGGTAGGTTGGGAAACGTGAGCATCAGCATTTTACCCTCTTGGCGAACTGTCACACCCTGCGCTTCTAACGTTTTTGTCAACGCTTTTGTGTCGAGCCAGAGGTTATTATCCAACTTCTGACACGAGTTGAAAGCTCTAAGCACGGAGTCAGTTCGGAGAGCCTCTGTACACTTTGGTGAAGGCCAGTAGAAGGAACCTATCACCGGCGACTGTGCAACGCCTTTCGGCAAAAACGCCGCTATCAAGACAAACGCCGCCGCTAACGCCGCCCCTGAGCCTAACAACGTTGGAAAGGTATAAAGCTTCGCCATCCCTAAACTCACCTCCTGTGGTTTACCCAGTTCTGCAAGTGCCTTTTTTACGGCGTCCGTTTCCCTCAACCCGGCAATCTGATAACTCAGCGCCCGCTCGTGCAGGTGCGCCGCCAGCTCTTCTCTGACCTCGAGCCGCTTTTTACCCCACAGCCCCCGCGTCGCCCGCCGTAAGTACGTTTCTACCTGGGTTTCGGTTGCCGCTTCGTGCTTCATTTCGCCCCCCAAAGTGCGCCGACCGCGCCGTTAAAGCGTTCCCAAGCGGCGCGTTTTTCAGCGAGCTGTTTGACGCCCGCGTCGGTCAGGCGGTAGTAGCGGCGGCGTGGGCCGCCCGTGTCGGACGGAGCAAACTCGGCCCCCAAGAAGCGGGCTTTCTCGAGCCGGTGCAGCGCCGGGTAGAGACTTCCCTCCTTGAAGTTGAAGTAACCGTCGGTACGGTCTTTGGCTTCAGCGATAATCTCTAAACCGTATTTGGGACCGTCCTCTAAAATGGCGAGCAAGATGAGGTCGAAGTTGTCGCGCAGCAAACCTTTACTCATGGCACCTCCGTGCAGCATTTTTACATAGCGTCGCTAGGTAGGTGCATAGTAAGCTTAGGTAGCTAGCTTGTCAAGTATCAGCTTGTCAAGCTTTTGGAGTGTCAAGCCGGGTGTACGCTGGCTTAACTCGAGGTGTAAAGACATGGAGGTGTCAGGGTGGCGCGTCAGGGTATGAGGGGCTCAACGGTCTTTGGCATCGTTTTGGGTGCGGCGCTCGTGGTGAGCTTTATCAGCTCGAGGCGGGGTGGCGCGGAAGCGGGGCAGGTTTTGGTCTCATCGGGTAATGGTGTCGCGGAAACGAGAGACATCGGGCGTTTTAGCGGCGTCAGTTTGTCGGGGATTGGCAACGTCACGGTGAGCCTGGGCGAGAAACCGAGCCTCGAGGTGCGTGCGCCAGAAAATGTGCGGAGGAGCTTGCAAATCACCGTCGAGCACGACACCCTGATGCTTCGCACCAAACGCGGCGCACGGTTGCCGAGGGGAAGCCGCGTCAGCTACCGCGTGGTGACGCCGAGCTTAGAACGGCTTGCTGTGTCGGGCGCAGGTGACATCCGGGCCGAGAAGCTCGAGGGGGACGGCGTGACCCTCTCATCAAGTGGGGCAGGCAGTCTTTATGTTCAAGACGTGCAGGCAGACGAGCTCGAGGCCGACTTGACCGGCGCGGGCGATATGCAGCTTTCGGGTAAGGTAGGTGAGCAAAAGGTCACGGTTTCGGGTGCGGGCAGCTATCAGGCGTGTGCGTTAGAAAGCGAAGACGCTGAAATTGATGTTTCGGGTGCAGGCGACGCGTTTGTTCAGGCTACCGACATCTTAGACGTCACGGTGTCCGGGGCGAGCGACGTGCGTTACCGGGGCGACGCGGAGGTCTCCTCGAGCGTTTCCGGCAGCGGCTCGGTGTCGCGTTCGGAGAGCTGCGGTTAGGCACCGGTTAAACGTCTGCTCTCATCCAAAACGTAAGCTGTCCTGTGATTTAGACGTGCAAAAAGGTGAACACTAAAAAACATGTCTGCCGATATTGACTCCAAACGTGCCACCCCCGACGAGTACACCCGCGAAATCGAGCGTATCCACAAACTTATTGACGCAATTCACCAGCAGGCTGAAACTCTGCAGCGAGCAGCGCACGACCTACCTGACGGTCAAGGCCAAGAGCTTGACGATAAGGCTGCCGAACTGCTTCACGTCGCTGACGAAATGTTAGAAGAGGTTGGGGAGCTCGAGCACCACCAGCACTCCTAATCCCAGCCAGCCTAGAGCTTGTGAACGACACCCTTCGTCGCTTCGTAAAGCGCCTTATATTGCTCAAACAGCGCGTCGTAGCGAGAGGCTAACGCTTTATTCGGTTCAACGGTGCGCGTCTCCCCTACCCACGCGCTGAGGTCGTCACGGTTGACCAGACCGGTTGCCAATCCAGCTAAAAAGGCGTCGCCGTAACTTGCGCCGATGGTTTCTTTGGGCACGACTTGTGGGGTTTTAGCAATGTCGGTAACGAGCTGCACCCAGGTGTCACCCTGCGTGCCGCCGCCGACGGCAACCACTCGTTTAGGCGGCGCACCGAGGTCTCTAAACGCTTCGATATTCTGCCGAATGCCGAAACCGACCCCTTCCAAAGTCGCCCGGAAAAGATGCTCACGGGTGTGCGAAAGGGTCAGTCCGGCAATGACGCCTTTGGCGCGCGGGTCATTGATAGGCGTGCGTTCACCGCTAAAATAAGGCAGCAGCAAGAGACCCTCTGAACCGGGGGCGATGGTTTTAGCGCCGTCAAAAAGCTTGGCGTAAGCTTCATCTTCAGGATATTCCTGCGCGAAGTTGTCACGAAACCAGCGCGTCAGCGAGCCAGTCGTAGACATTCCGGCGGCGAGCGCGTATTGACCTGCAAACGCGCCCGCGGTTGTCCAAGTCCGCACATCGGGCACGGGTTGCGTCAAAACTAAGATAAAAAAGGTCGTGCTGCCGTACATCACCATCAGGTCGCCGGGCTCCGTCACGCCGACACTCAAGGCTTCGCTGAGGGCGTCTACTGCGCCGACGGCGACAGGCGTCCCGGCTTTAAGGCCCGTTTCTTGGGCGGCTTCGGGGGTGATTTCACCCGCGACTTCGTCACTCCAGGCGAGGCGCGGGAGCAGCGAAAGAGGCGCAACGGCGTCAGCAAAACGGGGGGACCACTCGAGCGTCTCTATATCAATGAGCGGCATGTAGTGGCTCGCCGTGTGTTTATCCATCACCCATTCTTGCGTCAGGCGGTAGACCAGATAACCGCTGGCTGTCGTCAGGTGCGCAGTTTTGGCCCAGACCTCCGGTTCGTGACGCTTAAGCCACAAGATTTTCGGGCCGATGGCCTGGGAGGTCAAGGCCATCCCGGAAAACTCGAAGATCGTTTCTTCGCCAAGTTGCTCGTTGAGGATGTCAATCTCTTCGCCAGCACGGGTATCTACCCCATACAAAATCCCTTTGCGGAGCGGTCGCCCCTCTTTATCGAGTGGCAGCAGACACGGCCCGATGGCGCTGACCGCAACGCCCGCCACGTCGTCCCCGCTGTACGGCGACCCGTTAAGTAAAACCCGACAGATACTTACGACATCGGCCCACCACACTTTGTCAGCGTCTTGCTCGGCCCAACCGGGGTACGGAATGTCCATCTTGTGCGGAACGACGTGCTGCTTTAAGACCTCGCCCGCCGGGGTCACGAGCACGCCTTTAGACGAATAGGTGCCGACGTCAATCCCTAAAAGAAGCTTCATCCCTCTTTCTAGCACATGCGCTGCGCTTTGGGGAGATTGTTAGCTTCTATTGACACTCTGAAATTAGCAATTGTTGGCAGCGTGTAATACGAGAGAAGTAGGAAGACGGTGACCAGATAACGAGAATACTGTCTCTCACGTACTTAAAGCGGGATAATAAGAGCAAACATTAACCTGGCTTGAACTTACGGATTTTGACGAACGGGATGACTAAAAAGCTGCGACCTCAAAGCTGTGATTTCACTCGAGCACTCATCCCCGGTACCCTTATAAGCAGGTCACAAAAAAACCGCCCCGAAATATCTAGCGGAGCGGAAACGGGTTACGGCGCGGTGTTACCAGCGTGCCGCATAGATTGACAAGTCAACTTAACGCGTTTCGTCCTCGACTACGAACGAGACTTTAGCGTTGACGCGGTAGTTGACGATTTGATCGTTTTCAACGACCGCCTGCATCTCTTTGACGTAGATACTCTGCACGCCCCGCGTCGTTTTGGTCACTTCGGCGCAGGCCACCCGCACTGCGTCGTCAAAGCTCTTGTCGGACTGCGCTAAAACTTCGATTACCTTTACAATAGCCATGGTTTCTCCTCTACCTGAGGGTAGCTCGAGGCCCGCCCCAATAGCAAACCGGCTAGGGTCTGCTTTATCCTTTCGGGCCAGAAAATTATAGGAAAAACCACATAAGCACAAGCCGGTCCGGTCTCCGCGCCTTTCCGCGTCTCGGCGCCAACAGGTATGCGGCTGTTACATCTTCTCTAACATAGATAGTGGTAGTCTAGCGGCACAGGAGAAGTTATACCCCAGGAGGTGGTAACCGGCGCAAGGTCACTGAACATCGCTATTCAAACCGTCACCACTTAGTTAAGTTAAACGTAAGGAGAGGTTATGTCTATGTGCTCGAAACTTAAACGTCTAGTCGTTGCTGCAGCCGCGCTGCTGCTCTTCGCTACGCCAGTGTTCGCCCAAGTCAAAACGGGTGGCACCGTCCGGGTCGCCCGCTCGTCAGGGTCGTATACGAACAACTCGAACCCCTTCGGCACCGCCGGTCAAAACCTGCCGAGTACGGCGCTCATCTACGAACCGCTGTTTTTTGTCAACACCGTCACCGGTGACCTATCGCCCATTTTGGGCACCTCGTACAAGTGGAGCAAAGACAACCTCACGCTGACCGTTAAGACGCGTGAAGGCGTGCAGTGGAGTGACGGGAAGCCGTTCTCCGCTAAAGACGTTGCGTTTACCTTTAATTATCTAAAAGAGCATCCCGAACTCGACACCGCCGGGGTTTGGGCGCTGGGCGTTAAAAGCGTCGAAGCGAAAGATGATACCACCGTCGTTTTTACCTTTGGAACCGCGAATACGCCGCTGTTAAGTGATATTGCCGGGCGTACCATCGCCCCGGAACATATCTGGAGCCAGATCGCCGACCCGGTGCAAGAGGTAAATCAAAACCCCGTCGGCACCGGACCGTTTATGCTCAGCTCGTTCGCGCCACAGCTGATCAAGGTCGTTAAAAATCCGAACTACTGGCTGAAAGGGCAACCTTACGTGGACGGCGTGACCTTTCAGGTGACCAATAGCAACCAGGCCGCCTTACTGCTGCTTCTACAAAACCAGGCCGACTACGCCTACACCCAGATTCCCAACGTCGAGCAGACCTACAACGCCCGCGATCCCCAGACGTATGTGTCGTGGTGGCCGGTCAACAACGAAAACATCTTGTACCTCAACACGTTAAAAGCGCCGTTTGAAGATATGGCGTTTCGTAACGCGGTAGCGAGGGCCATTAACAAAGACGACGTAGCCGCTAAAGCTTACGCCGGTACGAAAGTTGAGGCGGCCAACCCGACCGCGATTATTCCGGCGCAGCAAGGAGAGTGGCTTAACGCTTCGCTGCAAGAACCGGCCTACAGCTTTGACCCGGACACGGCGCGCAGCATGTTGGAAAAAGCCGGGTACAGCTACAACGGCAATACGCTGCTCGGCAAAGACGGTCAGCCGCTGCCGACCTTTAATATCCTCGTCGGCGCAGGCTGGACGGACTTTATCACCATGGCGCAGGTGATCTCGCAGAACCTGCAAGCTTTAGGGATCAACTCGTCTATTCAGCAAGAGAACTGGGGCTCATACTCACGGGGCCTTCAAAGCGGTACCTACGATATGGCGATCTCGTGGGGTTGGGGCAACGGCGCAACCCCTTACTACCTCTACAACCGCTCGCTCTCACCCGAATTCTCCGCGCCCAAGATCGGTGAGACCGCCGACTCGAACTTTTCCCGGCTGACGGACCCAGCGGTAACGAAGGCGCTGGCGACCTTCCGGCAGACCAGCGACCAGAGCGTCCAAAAAGAAGCGGTCAACACCATTGCGCAGTTCGTCGTCAAAGACGTGCCTTATGTACCGCTGACCGACCGGGTGCAGTTTTCAAACTTTAACTTGTCAACCTTTACCGGTTGGCCCTCACCCGAAAATCCCTATACCGACGGCGGCCCCGACGATTCATCCGCCGGTCTGCTGATGTTCCGTGAGGTACATCTGAAGTAAGTCGGGCGTAAAGAGTAACGAGCAACGGGTGCCGAATATGCTCGTTGCTCACTTTTTGTAGCAGGTATCAGCTGCGTTCTCACTGCGTTCGGAACTGGTCAATAGTGCTCTGTAGCTAAGCTTTACTGACCCGTGCGTATTATGGGATGATACCGGTAGCAACTCGCAGAAATGCTGTTATCTCTGTTTTAGGAGGTCTTATGCGTTACCTTCTGCGTCGGCTCGGCCTGCTCCTGATTACCGGGTGGGCCGCCCTGACGATCAACTATGTTTTGCCCCAACTCGTTCCGGGTGATCCGGTAAGCATTATGCTGGCGCGGTACCAAGGGCGACTCTCGCCGCAAGCCGCCGCCGCGCTGCGCGAAGCGTTCGGCCTCAATACCGATAAAAGTTGGTTCGGGCAGTATCTCGACTACTGGCGGCGGATGCTGACCGGCGACTTCGGGCTTTCGTTAGGTTTTTTCCCTGCGCCGGTCAGCGACGTTCTGCGGCAGGCGATCCCCTGGACGCTCGGGCTGGTCGGCGTTGCGACGCTCATCGCCTTCACTCTCGGGACACTGCTCGGGGTCTACTCCGGTTGGTGGCGTAACACGCCCGTCGGCGACAGCATGGTGCTGGTTTCGCTGTTTCTCAACGGCGTCCCCTATTTTTGGTTTGCTTTAATTATTCTTTACGTCTTTGCCTTTTTGCTCAACTGGTTTCCGCTGAGTGGCGGTTACGGGACGGTGGTGACCCGCGCCGACGGTTTCGCGTGGGTGCTGAGCGTGCTCTACCACAGCTTTTTGCCCGCGCTGACGATTATCGTGACAGCGACGGGCGGCTGGCTGTTAACGATGCGCAACAACCTCGTCGGCGTTTTAGGTGAAGATTACGTGTCGTTTGCTCGTGCGAAAGGGCTCTCGCAGCGCCGGGTAATGTTTCGCTACGCCGCGCGGAATGCGATTCTACCGAGTTTTACCGCCTTTGCGATGGCGCTTGGGTTCGTTATCAGTGGGTCGCTCTTAACGGAGATCGTCTTTTCGTATCCGGGGATCGGCTTTACGCTCTTACAGGCCGTCGTCAGTCTGGATTACCCGCTCATGCAAGCCGTATTTTTGTTTATCACGCTGGCGGTGCTCGTAGCAAACTTTTTGGTGGACATCGCCTACGTGTTCCTCGACCCGCGTGTCCGTAGTGAGGGTAGCTAATGAACTGGTCACGGCTTGTGCGCAATCCGAAGTCGTTGATCGGCCTCTTTCTCCTACTCTTGTTCGTCGCCGTCGCGCTGTTAGCGCCGATCATCGCGCCGTACTCGCCCAAAGACACCTCATTTATCCCCTTCGACCTTGGCAGCGCCGCACACCCATTAGGAACGACCGCGCTCGGTGAAGATGTGTTGTCACAACTGATCTGGGGCACACGCTTGTCGCTTTTGGTCGGGCTCTTGGCAGGAGCCATCGCCACGTTCGTCTCAGTTGTGATCGGGCTCGTGTCGGGCTACGCCGGGGGCGTTGTGGACGAGGTATTGTCAACCTTTACCAATATCTTTCTCGTGATTCCGCCTTTGGTGCTGCTGATCTTGCTCGCCGCCTACATCAAAGTCGAGGGCGTTTTGCCGATCATTTTCGTGATTGCCTTAACGGGTTGGGCGTGGGGCGCACGGGTCTTGCGAGCACAGACCTTGACCCTCCGTAACCGCGATTTTGTCGAGGCGGCTCGAGTTGTCGGTGAGGGGGGCGGGCGGATTGTTTTTGCTGAAATCTTGCCGAATATGCTTTCACTTATCGCCGCTAACTTTTTTGGGGCGGCGCTCTTTGCGGTCTTGAGCGAGGCGGGGCTCGAGTTCCTCGGGCTCGGCGACGTAGGCATTGTCACCTGGGGCACGATGCTCTACTGGGCGCAGACCAACCAAGCCTTTTTACTCAATCAGTGGGCGTGGATGATCGCGCCGGGGCTCTGTATCGCACTTCTCGGCACGTCGTTTGCGCTCTTAAACTTCGCCATTGACGAGATCACCAACCCCAAACTGCGGACGCCGCAGGTTAAACGAGTAGTGCCGCCGGTTTTGCAACCTGCAGCAGGACGGCTGAGCGCCGCGAACGCCTCTGAGAACGTGCTCGAGGTTCGTGACTTCAGCGCCGGGTACGCGCTACCCGGAAGCACCGTGCAAGCAGTCAGAAACGTTGACCTGACCCTAAAACGCGGCGAGTTTTTAGGCATCGCCGGGGAATCGGGCTGCGGCAAATCAACCTTGGCGTTCGGCGTCGCGCAGCTTTTGCAGCCGCCCGGACGCGTGTTAGAAGGTGAAGTCTGGTTGGGTGAGCAGGATTTGGTCCGGCTGAGCGCACCCGAACTGCGGCGTCTGCGCTGGCGCGACTTTTCCATCGTCTTTCAAGCCTCAATGAACGTCTTAAACCCGGTGATGAAAGTGCGGGACCAGATTTACGACGCCATCCGCGCCCACCAGAAGACCAATGACGCGGCCCTCGACAAACGCGCCCACGAACTCTTTTCACTTATAGACATTGAACCGGGTTATCTGGACGCTTATCCGCACCAGCTCTCAGGTGGGATGAAACAGCGCGCGGTGATTGCGATTGCACTGGCCTTAGAGCCCGACCTCATCATCATGGACGAACCGACGACTGCGCTCGATGTGGTGGTACAGCGCACGCTCTTACAAGAGATTGACACGATTCGCCGCGAACTCGGTATCGCCGTAATTTTTATTACCCACGACTTGTCGCTTTTGGTTGAAATCAGTGATAGTGTCGCCATCATGTACGCGGGTCAGATTATCGAACGCTCGCCCTCGCGCGACCTTTACCGCGCCCCGCTCCACCCCTACACGCAGGGGCTGATGCACGCCTTTCCGCCGCTCGTAGGCTCACGGGAACGGCGGAGCGGTATCCCCGGCAAACCACCCGAACTGCGCGACCCGCCGCCGGGGTGCCCCTTTTACGCCCGCTGCCCCATGCGGATGGACGGGCTTTGCAATACGGTGACGCCACCCCTCCAAAAGGCGCTGCCCGAGCACGAGGTCGCGTGTCACCTCTACGACGAGGCGCTCCTAGCGGCACACGACAAGCTCGGCGAACTCGTGCAACCTGGGGAGCTAAGCGTATGACTATCTGCACGAGCAGAACCCTCGTCGGGCTTCAGACGAACATCTGCACTAGCAGAACCCCACGTACTAGGGCCACTAGGCCCGTCCTCGTGGACGTACTAGAGGGCTTCAGATGACAGTTACTGTAACTAAAACACCCGATACCCCTACTACCGACGCGCCGGTCTTTGTCACGGAGGGGCTCGAGAAGACCTTCAAAGTCGGCGGCCTGTGGCGCTCGCGCGACGTGCCCGCCGTTCGGGGGATTGACCTAAAGATCGGTCGGCGTGAGGTTTTGGGCTTGGTCGGCGAGTCAGGCTCGGGCAAATCTACCGTCGCGCGGCTGATCGCCAAACTCTACGCGCCGACGGGCGGTACCATGACGCTCACCGGCGAAGAAATTCCAGCAAATCTTCGTGGGCGCGACCTGCTCGCCTATCGGCGGCGCGTGCAGATGATCTTTCAAGACCCGTTTTCGTCTTTGAATACGGTCTATCCGGTGTCGCACATTTTACGCCGTCCGCTGCTCGTTCACGGTCTAGCGACGCAGCGAGACGCCCGCGACAAGGTCAAGGTGCTGCTCGAGCGGTGTGGCCTTAAACCGGCGGACCGTTATCTCGACAAGTATCCTTACGAACTCTCAGGTGGCGAGCGGCAACGCGTCGGGATTGCGCGGGCGCTAGCCCCACAACCCGAGCTGATCTTAGCCGACGAACCGACCTCGATGCTCGACGTTTCGATTCGCCTCGACGTGATGAACCTGCTGTTAGACCTGAAAGAACAGGAGGGCTTGTCGCTCTTATTTATCACCCACGACCTCGCCGGGGCGCACTACATGAGTGACCGAATCGCGGTGATGTACGCAGGCAGGCTGATGGAGGTTGGACCGTCTACGGCGCTGATCCGCGCACCCAAACATCCGTACACGCAGCTCTTAAAACGGGCTGCGCCGAAACCGGAAACGGGGCTCGAGCCCGACCCGATTGAGGCCAAAGGCGAAGTTCCCGACCTCACCGCGTTGCCGCCGGGCTGCCCCTTTGAACCGCGCTGCCCCTTTGCGCATGACCGCTGCCGCGAACGCCTCCCCGACTTAGTCGAAACCGAGCCCGGTCATCCCACGAGTCCGCTGGCCCGCTGTGTGCTCTACTACCCGGACGCCGCTGCTAGAGAACCGGAGCGCGTGGCGCAGGTCAAGCAGGCCGCGCAGGTATGAGCAGTGTCGGCGTTTCTGCCGGGACGCTCAGTCAGCTTTGGGTCTACCCGGTCAAGTCGGCAGCAGGGATAAAGCTGGAGTCGTCTAAGGTCGAACTTCGGGGGCTCGAGCACGACCGCCGCTGGATGGTGGTAGATGCGAACGGGCGGCTGGTGACGCAGCGCGAACGGCCCGAGTTGGCGCTGCTCACCCCGAGTTTTGCAGGTGAGACCCTGAGGCTGAAGGTGGGCGGAATGCCGGGGCTCGAGCTGCCCCTCGTTCCGGACCCCGGCGAGGCGCTGACGGTGATGATGTGGAAAGAACCGGTGAACGCTCAACTCGTCGGGGCGGCGACAGACTGGTTCAGCACCTTTTTGGGTGGCCCTTACCGGCTCGTCTATATGCCTGAAACAACCGTCCGCCTCTCCCCCGACCACGCGCCGAGCCCGGTCAGTTTTGTTGACGGCAATCCCTTTTTGCTCGTGTCTGAAGCGTCACTGGCCGACCTCAACGGACGGTTGACCGACCCCGTAGACATCCGTCACTTCCGGCCTAACTTGGTCGTCCGAGGGTGTGAAGCGTTCGCTGAAGACACCTGGGACACTCTACAGATTGGGGCACTCGAGCTGCGCCGTATCGGGCCGTGTATACGCTGTATGCTCGTCAACGTTGACCCGGACAAAGGTGAGCGGCGCACGGAACCGCTAAGGACGCTCGCCCGTTACCGCCGGACGGGACAAGCGGTGCAGTTCGGCCAGAATTTCCGGCACGCGGTTAGGGCTCCCTTGGCAAGCTATCCGGTAATCTCTTGTGGTGACCCGGTTACCGTCAGAGCTTAGCCGACACGTGTCTCTTAAGTGTCGTGTCTTTTTTAGGCCGCAAGCCTTTCAGCGCGTAACCCACAGCTTTGCCGAACCAAAATACTCGGGCTCAGCTGGCTGCTCTAGCAGAACAGGTGGTAGGCTCAGCTATGGGACCGAGAACCGTCAGTACACTCATCGGCGTAGTGATCGTCGTTGCCGGTATCTATATCACCTGGAAACTGCTTAAAGCCGTGGGTATCGCACTTATCGTCGTCGGTATTATTCTGATTGCGGCAAGGGTGTGGCGGCGGTAGCATCCTCTAAAACGCGCGGGCGAGTAAAGAGCGTGCGTCATCCCAAGCTAGTAGTCCAGGACTATTTTTATAGCTACCGCTCTGTGCCTATAGTGCTGCATGGACATTCTCAAAATTATCCTCGCCGTCGTGTTTCCGCCTCTAGGTGTGTTTTTAGAAGTGGGGTTTAGTGGGCAGTTCTTTCTCAACATCTTGTTAACGCTGCTGGGTTATATCCCGGGGATTGTCCACGCCGTGTGGATTATTTCCAGGCGGTAGCAGGGGGCTGCGTCACAAAGTTCACCCATGTTTGGCTCGGCCCAGTATAGAGATAGCAGGTATGATCCGGTCAGCGACGTCGGTCCACACCTTGCTGACCGGCACGCACACTCTAAGACAGTGCTGGTGCCACTCTCTTGCGGAAATGCTGAGGGTAGAAAGCAGTTGGGACGGCCCGAAAATGGGGTAAACCCACGCGCCCCAAGTCTGTAAAGCGTGACTACATTTACACGTCAGCGACTCGTTACCGCCGTTGTGCTGATGGCGGTGGCGGGTTGTGTAGACGCTGTTGGCTATTTGCGCTTGGGGCAGCTTTTTGTGTCTTTTATGAGCGGGAACACGACCCGGCTGGGCGTGTTTGCCGCCCAAGCCGACGCAACGGGCGTGGTGCGGGCGGCGCTGCTCGTACTGCTTTTTGTCGCCGGGTCTTTTTGGGGTCACCTTATCACCCGGAGGCCGTCGCAACGCGGTTTTATCCTCGTCCTGGCGCTCGAGACCATCCTAATTTTAAGTGTCCCGGTGCTCGAGCGGCTGCTCCCCTTTGGCCTGGAAAAGCCTTCTGAGAAGCCCTTTAGCGTCCTCGTCCTACCGCTCGTGCTGGCGATGGGTATGCAAAACGCTTCTTTGCAACACGTCGGTTCACTGTCTGTCGGCACAACTTACGTGACCGGCACGCTCGCCCATCTAGGGGCGCAACTTGCAAACCTCTTTACACCCGAGTGGCGAAGAGCCGTAAACCGTTCAGGGCTTTACGCGCTGCTGTGGCTGGGACTCGTCTTCGGCGCAGTGTGCGGCGGTCTACTCTACGGCCGCTTTGCGCTGGACGCTCTTTTGGCTCCTGGGGGCGTGTTGGCGCTGCTCTGTTTCGTCACCTGGGTTCGGCGCGCGTGACTCCACTGCAGCAACGTAACGTCTACAGGAAAACTAGGGTAGCGTGGCAAGCTGTAGGAAATTACGAATTGTAGGCTGGCTCCCTACTCTACAATTTCTTTACCTACGCAAAAATGTACTTCTGTTTGCCCTCCAAGCACGTTATACTCGTGCGGGGCTCGCTCCTGAATTTGGGAACAGAACACTGTTTATGCTCGAGCGGGTACACTAGGAGATGATTCGTGACTCAAGAAACCGCGCCACTAAGCGTGTCGGTCGTTATTCCTGTTTACAACGAAATAGGGGCCATTCAAGAAACCGTTGACGACGTTGTGCGCCATATGGAAGACTCCGGCTTAACTTTCGAAATTATCCTGGTAGATGACGGCTCTTCTGACGGCTCCGGCGAAGTTATTGGAAAGCAAACCTCTGCCTGCGTTAAAAGCGTTCACCACAAAGTCAACCGGGGTTACGGCGCGGCCTTAAAGACGGGGCTCGAGCACGCCCGCTACGACCTGATTGCGATTACCGACGCCGACGGCACCTACCCGAACGAGCGGCTGCCCGGACTGATCCGCGCCCTCGGCGACGACGATATGCTCGTCGGGGCCAGGGTCGGCAAAAATGCTAAAATCCCGGCAGTCCGTAAACCGGCCAAACAAGCCCTTAACCAGCTCGCCAACTACCTCTCAGAAACCGAGATTCCCGACCTCAATTCAGGCTTCCGGGTGATGCGTAAACCGATTGTCAAACGTTTTACCCATATCTTGCCCGACAGTTTTTCGTTTACCACGACGATTACGCTAGCGATGATTTCAGACGGGTATCAGGTCAAATACACCCCGATAGACTATTTTCACCGCGCCGGTAACTCGAAGATCAATCCGATCAAAGACACTTTGCGTTTTACTCAGCTTGTTATTCGCACGGTCATGTACTTTAATCCATTGCGAATTTTTTTGCCGCTCAGTTTCGCACTTTTTCTAGCAGCAATCCTCGTTCTTATCTACAGGCTGATCACCGGTCAAGGACTATTAATTTTCGGCATCATCTTGTTTGTGTCAGCGATTCAGGTTTTAACGACCGGGATGCTCGCCGACCTGATCGACAAGACCAATAGCAGGCACAGGGAGGTCAGATGAGCACTCAGACAAGTACGCAGACAAGTGCGCCTACAAGTAAGACCCCACAAAAAGGGTCTCTGCGGGACGTTTACGCGCAAAAAGCCTTGCAGCAGATTCCCAGGATTTTAAGCAACCAAGACCGCACCCCTTTTTCTCCCACCTACGGCTGCTTTCACCGCGACTACTGGCTCGATAAAACCTCGGACTTTCCCGACGCCGTGCGGCAGTTTGCCGTGCACGCTCTCGCGCTCGTTTATAAACACGAAATGCCCGGTAACCCCTATTACGGCAACGAAAAGGTGCGCGACTGGACCGTGGCGGGCCTGAACTTTTGGGCCGATATTCAGCACGCCGACGGGTCGTTTGACGAGTTCTACCCCTATGAGCGGGGGTGGGTCGGCCCTACGGCGTTTACCAGTTATACGACCATCGAGGCGCTTAACGTACTCGGCGACGAGGTGCCGCCGGATGTTCGCAAAAAGGTCACCGACGCCGTTCGCAAAGCCGCGCACTTTATCGCCGCAGGTGAGTCCGAAGAGGACCACTTGGCCAACCACCACGCGATGGCCTGTTTAGCTGTGTGGAAAGCCTACGAACTGCTGGGCGACGAAGCTCTCAAAACGGGGTTTGAAAAGGTCTGGAACGACTTTTTAAGTTACCAGACCAAAGAAGGTTGGTCGGTCGAGTACGACGGTATTGACCCCGGTTACCTCTCGGCGACGCTTTCATTTTTAGCTAAAATCTATCAGACCAACCCCGACCCCAGGCTGTTAGAGGTGATGCGCAGCTCCGCTGAGATGTGCAGCTACTTCGCCTATCCCAACCGGTTTTACGGGGGCAGCATGGGCAGCCGCAACACCTTGCACTTTTACTGTCACGGTTTTGAGGTCATGGCAGACGAGATTCCCATCGCGGGCGCAGTAGCGGAGCATCTGCTCACCGGGCTCGCCGAAAATAAACTGGTGCCCCCCGAAATCATCTCAGATAGGTACCTCGTCTACCGGGTGCCGGAGTTTTTGCTGGCCTATCTGGACTACGCTGACAAGAAAAACCTGCCTGAGTTACCTTTTGAACGCCAGCCTTTTACCCAGTTTTTCCCTGAAGCCAAGGTATACGCCAAAAATGAGTCGGTTTATTACGCGCTCGCCAACCTCGCCAAAGGCGGCGTCGTCAAAGTTTTTGACAAAGAGAAGGACGGCACCTTGGTCTTTAACGACTGCGGGTTGATCGGCCGCTCGTCAGAAGGTAAAACCTTTACGAGTCAGTGGATTGACCCGCGTTTTGAGGTCACACAGTCTGAAAGCAGTGCCCAGGTCTCGGGTAAAGCGCAGTGGGTACCTTCGAACAGGGTTTTTAACCTCACCAAAAATCTGGCGTTTCGCGGCGTGTTGCTCGTTACCGGTTGGTCTCCCAGACTGTCTCACCTGCTCAAAGGGCGCATCCGGAAAACGCTGATGTTGGGGCAGCGCCCCGCGCCCATGTCGTTCGAGCGGCGGATCACGTTTGGCGAGAGTGAAGTAAAGCTCGAGGACACCCTGCGCCTAGAGGAAAACTTCGAGGTCGCGTCACTCTCGTACGGCGACGAGTTTTTTGTCCGTTACGTGCCGCAGTCGCGCTACTTTCAGAGCCAAGAACTCGGCGTCTCGGGCGTGGCCCTTACCCCGGAACAGCTCGCCGAACTCAACAAAACCCGGCAGTTTGTCCTCAGCCGAACCGTTCCTGTCGGAGCAGCTAACCCGAAAATGCGTGCCCCGGCATGAGCTGTCTAAGTTACAACACAAGTTATAACGTAAACTACAGCGGCAAGGTCAAACTGAGTTCTTTAGTACGGCGTTTTATAGTTTTGCTCGGGCACTTTGGCGCGCAGGCGCATCAGAAAAGAGTATGAATGATGTTTTTTGTGACAAGCTTGTTAAGTCTAGGTTGCTGCTGTGAAGCGTAGAGGGACGCGCGCGCTGTTAGGCGCTGTCAGCGTGCTGGTTTCGGGTGGCCTGATCGTCTGGCTGCTCAGCCGTATCAATCTAGCGCAAACCGCTCAGCTGCTCCTCCAGGCAGATTGGCGCTGGCTACTTTTAGCCTTACTGCTTACCTGCGCGCTCCCCTTTACCAGTGTGTACCGCTGGCTCGGGGTGCTGCGGGCACAGGCCACCCAGCTCCCCTTTCCGGTCGCCCTGCGCGCGGTCATGATGGCCAACGTGCTCAACAGCTTTTTGCCTTCAAAGTCGGGCGACGTCGCTAAGGCCGTCTATTTGCGCGAGTACGGCGGGCTCAGTAAGGGAACCGGGACGGTCATTTTAGAGCGTCTCGTAGACTTAGGGGTGCTGGGCGCACTTGGACTTTTAGGGCTTTTGGTCAACGGTACGCTTTGGGGTCTGGTCGCCGGGGCCGGACTCTTAGGCGGCGTGCTGGTCGTCTTTTTGGTCATCACCTTGCTACCCGTAGAGAGGCTGCCGCTCCCCACCAAAGTCACGCACGTCTTAACCGACCTTCGCACCGTCTTTCGCAGTTGGGTGGGGCACCCCGCCGCCATTATGCAGACGCTCGTCGGCTCTATTTTAACCTGGTCACTTGGAGGGTTGACGGTTTACGCGTTGGCACAAGCGTTCGGCACGGGTTTGGGCTTGGGGTTTGCCTACGCAATTTTCCCGCTGGCAATTTTAGCGGGGCTCGTCCCGGTAACCGTCAGCGGTATCGGCACACGCGACGCTGCGTTTGTGGCGCTCTTAAGTACGCAGATGACCAGCGAACAGGCCACACTCGTCGGCATCGGTTATACGCTTTTTGCCTACTGGTTTTTATCGCTGATCAGTTTCCCGGTCGTCGCCTGGCAGGTGCTCGCCTTTTTACGCGGTGAGCGTCCGGGTGAGGTTTCACCTAAGGCCGACGTGGTAGAGCCTTTATAAGGTCTACCCGCCTGCTGAACCCACCTGTTTCGGCTTGCGGAGATAAAGGTCATCGTACTTGGGTGACTGGCTATAGTGTTTAGCGATACGCGGGTCGTTCATATGGTCAATGCCGAAGGTCGAAATAACCTTCGGTTGATACAGTGCGATGTCGCGGTAGACGTTGTAGTCATAATCTTTTAAGACGGCGAGTGTCTCGGCAGCTTTGTACGGTTCACCCGCCATATACCAGATAAAGTCAACGTCTTGGCGGAAGAGGTTAAACTCGATATTGCCGTCGTACACGTAATCGTTCAGGTCGGTCAGCTCGAGCACGTACTGAATTTTCCTTAGCTGCGGAGTGTTGGTAAATACAAAGATGCTCCTAACCTGAGTGACAAACGGCATAAACGCGATAAATAAAAGGGTCAGAGCGGCAAAGCGACTACGGCCCCTAAGCGCCTGAGCGAACCCACTAGCAGCTAAAACGGCGACGAAAGGGAAAACCAGCAAATAGTACTGCAGATTTTGCCGACCGGTCAGAAGCGAAAAACCAAACACACCGGCGGCGAGAAAGAGCAGCTCCCACTCGAGCCGCTTTTTACGCCGTAAAAAGACCGTGACCGCAAAAAAGAGTAATACTACACTGTTGGCGCTGAAAAGTCTGTCAATGTTGGTCGCAAGTTTGCTCGCCTCCCAGCCGCGCAGCTGATAGTAAAGCGCGTTATAGGTAAAGTTCCAAAAGATAAAGGTTGACAGCTTGCCGCTAACGAGCAGATAAAAAAAGTAAGGGAGCACGCCTAAGATCACCGAGCCTGCAAAGATGAGCCCTTCGCCGAATTTGATATCGCGGCCGAACAGCCAGCGACCTAACAAGACCAACCCGACCAAACCGGCAAACACAATCCCCTTTTGCAAATAGAGGATCGAAACGCCGAAAACCAAGCCGCTGGCGACTAAAAGCCAGCGCGCCCGCGTCCGAAAAAAGCGGATGATCAGGTAGACACCCAAAAGCCCGAAGAGGCACTGCGGCACATCGGGGCGTATCTCGATGGCTTTAGCAGTAAAAAGGGTCGTAAACGACAAAAAAAGCGTACCTAAAACAGCACTCAGGCGGTCTTGGTAAACCTCCCAAGTGATGAAGTAGATCAGCGTCAACATCGCTACAAGCAAGGCGAAAATGACCATGCGGGCGGCGATCAAAACGTCTGTCGTCCCGCCGAAAAGGGTGTAGAGCGGGAGCAGCGTGTAGTGGGTAAAGGGGTGGTGGTGCTGGAGAAAGTCGGTATAGATAGCTTGACCTTGGGACAGCTTCCAGGTCGTATGCATCACCTCGAACTCGTCGTGGTCAAAAAAGCGGTTCAGTGATGAGAAAAAAAGCAGCCCGACCGAGAGCCCGAGTAGAGCCCAGGCGAGTACGCTCACGGGGCGCTGGGTGCGCGGCGTCACGCGGTCGCTCTGGAATGTGCCCGAGCTTGCTCATTATCTTTTAACATCAGGTTGCCTTTCTGACAGCTGGTACGCGCGCCACCACAGTAACGCAGCGAGAAGTGACAGGTATACCCTGAGTGGCGGACATCGTTTAGTAGAAATGTTCCGTAGGCTTGCGCAGCGAGATGAAGTTCGGAGAAGCAACGCTCTCAATATAGATTCATTGACCAGCACACACATCCTAAGATGATAATGGCGTCCATCTCTTTTAGAAATGCTAAAAGTAACAGAGGATAGGGAGAAGCAGGAGCTTATCAAGTGCGCTGCATAACTCTACTGAACGTCTTAAACAGTGTCACGGCGTCGGCTTAGCCTTTCCTTCGCGTGCGTAGAGGTGGAGCAGACCCTGCGGCTTCGAGGTAAAGATAAGCCGGTAGCCGGAACCGTTAAGCTGCCGTAAAATAGCCTGAACGTTAGCACGCTCGAGCTCGCCGTTCAGATCACCCCAAAAGAGCACGTAGTCTACTGCGGCACCCGTCTCCCTTTGATAAGCCGCGACGTCAAAGGCGAAGGGGGGATTCTCGAGCGACTTTATCCCTCTGTCACCCAGATACTGAACGGGACTTCTAGCTCCGGTGTACTTTATTGGAAAGTAATCTTTGGCCGCCTGATAGTCCACCAGGTCAACGATCTCTTTGCTCGGCGCGACGTACCCGAGCGCGTGCCGCGCCTCGTCATAACGCAAGTTGGGATAGAGGTTCCGCAAACCCAGAGGCGTAGCTGAGCTGGGCAGATAAAGGGGTAGTACGGTGCTGTTATTGTCAATTACTTTGGCGGCTGAGACGTATTCACCAATCGAACGGCTTAAGGCAGCGTGAACCGGTAGCCGGTAGAGCATCAGCGCACCCCAAACGCTCAACCCGGTAACGGCGGCAACGCGCCAGTTACGCGCCGACGTCTGAAACGCCGAAAGCCACAACACGAGTAGGGCGTAGCCGTAGGGCAAAAAGCGGTTGGGCAACCAACCTACTTCGCCGAGACGGTTAGGGGACCAGAAGACGATCAAAAAGAACACGAGAAACGCGACCAGCAGCTCAGGCGCAGGAATATAGCGGGCTTTTATCCCGGCGACCAGTACAAAAATCACCAACCCTAACATCAGCATGACGAGCGAAAGCGTAAACACCAGGTCGAGCCAGGTGTGAATCACCAGCAAGCTGTAGATGGTATAGGCCGGATGGGGTAGGTGAACGAAAAATCCGTGTAAAAGTTGGGAAAAACTTAAAAAATTGGTGGTATCAGCTTGCGCCGTCTTAGGTTTTTGAACGAAGAAAAAGAGGACGAACGCGAGCGTAGGGAGCACCGCCAAAATGCTGAGTCCGAAGGTGCGCCTGTCGCCCCGGACGAGGAGCCTCAGCAGCGCCAAGATACCGAGCGCCAAAAGCGTATTCGCCGCGGCGATCACATGAACAAAATAGCTGAGCAGTACGGTAAAGGCTAAAAGTACCACCAACCCAAAAGTTTGCGTAAACGACTGCGTGGGGGCGTTGACCAGCCTGAAGTAAAGCCCGAGCGCAAGCAAAAAGAGCGGCAGACCAAAACAGAGGTTATAAAACCCTAGATAAAAGATGTAAGAGTAAACGGCCGGTAAGATGAGAAAAGCCGCTAAAGGTGCCCCTTTAAGGCCGCGTACGGCGAAGAGCGCCGTTAGCGGGACGAGCAGCGCGTAGGCACTTAACAGTAGCTTTTCGGCTGTTAAAAGAGGTAAAAACGACCCTAACCCGACGAGCAGTGCGTGGTAGAGCTGATTCGTGGCCAAATGCCAATTGGCACTATAAAAACCCTGTAAAAAGGTGCTGTTTTTTAGCTCGAGCAGGTGCGCCGCTGTCTCCAGGTGAGCGGGACCGTCTTGAGTCGGAATATAGGGGAAGAGCCAGAGAGGGAGCAAAAGTAGCAGAGACGCGACCAGCCACATCGCAGTCCAGCTAGACCTGTCTATCTTTTGGGGTTGGGTATCTGTTTGAGTAACTAGGGGACGCTGCACCATAACGGGCTTCACCTTACCACCTGTCAAAAGCCCAGCGTGGCTCAAAGGTACCGTATGATAGGGCTTACGCATATGGCTTGCAGCGAGGTTTTCGTGTCTCTATCACCGTTGTACCGAAGGTCAACGATCTTATGGGGTTCTTTCTACGCGCGTCTCCGACGCTGAACATGCAAGAGCTATACCGGAGTTGGCAAGGCCACCGAAAGCAGTACACTACCTTTGCTTGCGAAACTGTGTCATATGCATAAGCCCTGACCGTACTAAAAGGTGTTTCTCTCGAGCTGCTTGGTCACGCGGTTCACACCTTTAACGAAATCAAGAAGCCTTGTAAAGATAGCAGAAGCGCACCGCCAGGTTGTCTCTGCGCTCTAAGTACACGGCTTTAAGAGAAGAAGCTCTCCGTAGCAGCATGGAGTTTGCGAGAACGTCGTCTAAAGAAAAGCTAGATAAAGCATACAAAGTTGATAACAGCGTTGAAAGAGGCTGGACTAAAGCTGCATAAGTCGCGGCTTATGTTTTTGAGTCTCATGATGCTTGCCGTGGTGCAGCCAAAGACCGTCAACTTAGCATCGTTGGTAAGAATGCCGAAGGACAAAACGCAAGCGGACTCATGTTATAGACGCGCACAACGTTTTCTTCAAGCTCTCCGTGTAGTGCTAACAAGCTACAGCAATTTCGGTGTTTTTGGCGTTCGCCCTGTACTCAGAGAAAAGGTGTATAACGGGCAAGGGTGAGCATGACACGTGTTTACGACCAACCTTATTTGGAAACAGGAACCGGCTTGCTGCTGGGGACAGCGTTTGGACTCGCGCTCGGCCACCTGGCCGCCGGTGCGTTTCTGGGTGTCGCCGCCGGGTTCGTCTATGAGCTGCTGGTCGCCGCAAAAGTTACCGAAAAAGTCACCATAAAACGGCGAAGCTGAACTAAATGCACCCTATTGTTGAAGTAAACGGGTTTTCAAAGCGGTTTGGTTCGGCACAGGTCGTTTCTGAGCTCTCTTTTGAAGTCGGACGTGGCGAGATTTTTGCCTTTTTGGGTGCGAACGGTTCGGGTAAAACTACCACCATTCGCACACTTTTAGGGATTTATCAACCGGACGCGGGCGAGCTGCTCGTTGATGGTCAACGTTACACGCCGGAGCTAGCTCCACTGCTCGGGTACCTACCTGAAGAACGCGGGCTTTACGCGACCTCGAGAGTTTTAGAAACCCTCGTCTATTTCGGCGAACTTAAAGGCTTGGGCCGCGCCGAAGCAAAGACGCGGGCGGCGCGTTACTTAGAGCGTGTCGGTTTAGCCGACAAAGCCAACACCCCGCTTAAAAAGCTCTCGGGCGGTCAGCAGCAAAAAGTGCAGCTCGGCGCGACGATCATCAATACGCCGGAACTGCTCGTGTTAGACGAGCCGACCAAGGCGCTCGACCCGGTGAACCGGGCGCTCCTGATGGAACTGCTGCTTGAACTGAACCGGGCAGGCTCGAGCATCGTCTTTATCACACACCAGATGGACGAAGTTGAGCGGGTCGCCGAGCGCCTGGTGATGATTAAGGGCGGTAAGCGGGCACTTTACGGAGATTTAAGCGAGATCAAAAAACAGTTTCGTGACAACACGCTGCAGGTCGGTTTTGAAGGTCACTTTCCGGCGCATCCTGAGCTTTACGACGCGGCGGTAGGTGCTCAGTCTGCAACTGTAACGCCGCACGCGGGCGTTGACGCCCAGCGTATCTTAAGGGCGCTCTTAGATGACGGCCTCGTCATCACCGAGTTTGCGCTACGCACCCCGTCCCTTGACGATATCTTTTTACGGGTGTCGGAAGGGAACGCGTAGAGGCCCCAATGACAAGAACCCTGTTGAGAGGAGCCGTATGAACCGTCAAGTTTGGCTGATCTGTCGTCGTGAATACAGCAAAATTATCCGTAGCCGCACCTTTTGGCTGACCACCTTTTTACTCCCGGTGATCGTCGCGGTGTTCGGCTTTATCTCGGGTTTATCATCTGAAAACGCTGAAAACAGCGCCGCCGCGCAGGTTCAAAATGCCAAAGAGATCGCCGTTTTAGACGAAGGGGACGTCATTGCCCCCGCTCTTTACAAGTCTCCTTACGTTAAGGTGACTGACCTTAACGCGGCGTTGCAACAGGTCAAAGCCGGACAGATAGATGCACTTTTCGTCTATCCCAAAAATCTGGCTCGGTCGGGTATGGTGGACGTCTACGCACAGGCGACAACGGTGTTCTCGAGCGGGTCGTACAACGACGCGGCGAGAGACCTCTACCGGCAGAGCGTTCTGGCGCGGCTTAACGACCCACGCGCCGTCGCCCTCTTAAACGGTTCGTTAGACGTTCACACGACGAGTTACCGGGGCGGCGCACCCGCACCCGCGCTGGCGAGCTACCTGTTACCCGGCGCTTTGGTCGCGCTCTACTTTTTGCTGCTCTACGTCTCGCTGGGGTATATGATCACCGGCGTTTCCGAAGAGAAGGAAAACCGCGTGATCGAGATTATGTTAACTACGGTGCGACCCTACCGGCTGGTGTGGGGCAAACTGCTCGGACTCATGGGCGTGGTTTTTACCCAGCTCGTCTTGCTACTCGGGTTGGCGCTCGTCAGCACGACTCTGCTAGGCCGCCAGCTACCCTTTGAGCTGAACCTTGCGGCGCTGCCCGTCAACGTGCCGCAACTCTTGTTCGGCGTCTTTTACCTCTTGGCCGGGTTGTTTTTGTCGGCGGCGCTGCAGCTCGGGCTCGGCGCGATGATGCCGAGTGCGCGTGAGGCGGGGCGTTTCTCCGGGCTCTTTTTGTTCGCCTCGATCAGCCCGGTCTATTTCGTCTCGACGCTCTTACAAAACCCTAACGGGGTCGTAGCCCAGGTGACCAGCTATTTTCCGCTTACCGCGCCGCTCATCTTGCTGCTCAGAAACGCGCTCGGGGCGCTGCCACTTTGGGAAGCGGTGCTCGGCGCGCTCGTTCTGGGATTATACGTGGCGCTCGCGCTCGAGCTGGCGTTTGTGCTCTTCCATTTGGGATCGCTCGAGTACACTCAGCGCGTCCCCTTCAAACAGCTTTTTGCGGGCAGGCAACGCGCCGCTGCCTTGCCAGAGCAGCCGCGGCAGCCGGTAAAGTAGCGGGCGCAGTTCAGTAGCGCCGTTTACCCGCTAGTTTCCCCGTTCACTTTCCGGTCTGAGAGACTCGCTTACAGCCTTTTCGCTAGCACGACGGCCGAGAATATACCGGACGGCTCTCTCCAAGACCTCGTCACACCCCTCGCGGACACCTTTGAGCGTTGGTACTGTCACCATGTCCGGAACGATACCCACCCGCTGCGTCGTGCGCTTGTCCGGATAAAACACCCCGATTCTGCTGATCAGCATCTCGACGCCACCCGGCAAGCTGAAACGTTCCGCCGGGGCGGTCGTGAGGGGGTGGCGTCTCATCTATGTTGGCTATACGGCTGACAACCATCTTTTGAGATTTGCCTTTACGAGAAACGACGACACTGCTCGCCCCGCAGCTGCCGCGCGGCAGATTTTGGACGATGTCGCCTAGTCGTCTCGCCTCATTTGAGGCGCTGTAAAGAGGGCTCCACGCTTTGATAAGGTCGGTAAGTCTCCTTGATTGCGCAAGCACCTACCCACAAGATGAGGTCAGCGCGTTTCTGAAAGCCAGCTGATAAGTACCCGGTTGACCTCTCTAGGTTTCTCCTGGTGTACAAAATGACCGGCGTCTAGCATCACAGTTCTCGGTTCTGTCTCGGTCCACAAGCCATTTCGGAGGTGCCCTGAAACAAGCAAAAAGCGGTCATTGCGGCCGTGAATCACGAGCGTCAGTGACTGCACTTTAGATAGCGTTTCATCAACTAGGTAAGGTTGTCTTGGGTAGTTTAGTCGGTAAAACGCCGTGACCGCACGGTGGTCTGTACGAGCGTCGGCCACTAAGTAAAGGGGCCAGCCGGGTGGGTCACGTAGGACGCCGATAGGTCCGACCCGGAAGGCAGCGTGGGCATCCTCTTGTTGCATTCTTCGGGCATATGCGCTCGCCCCGTGTTGCGCTGGATTGCTTGCAAGTTCTTGGGCGAAAGCATTAGGGTGGGGCACGCTCAAGATAGTGAGTTTGTCGGTCATCTCTGGGTGCAACGTGGCAAAAAGCCAGGCGACGAGAGCACCGGAGTCATGACCGACGATGTGCGCCCTATCGTAACCCTCGTGGCGAACGACGGCAGCGACATCTTCAACGACTTGGCGGGTAAGGTAAGCATCTCTCTTTGTGGGCTTACCTGAGCGGTTAAAGCCCCGCTGATCAACCGCAACGACCCGGAAGCCAGCCTCGGCTAAGGGCACAAGCTGCTGCCGCCACGAATACCAGAACTCGGGAATGCCGTGGATCAGCACCACCAGTGGACCCTTGCCCAAACTAACGTAGTGCGTCTTTACGCCCTCGCTCTCAGCAAAGTGGTGTTTGACGCGGCCCGCGACACCGCCAAATAGACGTAACGCGCCGCTCGCTACAGCAGTCGCAGCGAGCGCCAGCCCAAGGTAGCCGAAACTACGACGCCACCGGAAGGATCGTTTTGAAAGACCTGAACTCACATGCTCTCCTCAACCCTCCAATGAGAATAACGTAGCGGACTAGGAGGTCTCGAGTATCTTAATCTTTTGCCGGAAATATGAGAACAGAGCGTTATCAAAAAACCAAGAGACACCACAGCAACTTGTTTCCCGGTAAAGATGGGGAGTAGACGCTACGTCTGATATACGCGTCGCGTCAGAGCACTCCTTACCAGTAACGTTGCTTGGTGGCTGGCGGCTGGGTTGAGCTGGGACAAGATGATTTCAACCGCTCACTGATTCGTGTCCTCGATATAGGCACGACGACGCTTACCGCGCCGAGCGACAGAGCGCGGTAGTAACTTGCGATCCCGACCGCCAAAAATACGCCCCCGAGGTAGGCGTTCCAGGCAGATGGGTGCCCCAGCTCACGCCAGTGCAGCTCGTTTGTAAGAAGAGCAACGACAAACGAACCGGCGACGAGCATCACCGAGGTGATGAGGAGCACCAAAAATTCCGGCATTCCGCCGCCGATGGCGCGGCTGACAAAAGGCGCGACGAACGAATAGGCGAACATGGCGATAAACGCCCAGAGTACAGCCGACATCATGGCCTCCAAGAAAGTTTAAGGGCGTATCAATTGCCCCAAAACCTAACGGAGCATAGCAGGCCGTAAATGTCCCAACCTATATGTCTGACGCTATATTTCGGGGGCTCGAGGTTATCTTTTAAGTGGTTATAAGCAGATTATAGGTTCAAACTTGTTACAGTTTGGCGAAAAACAAGCCAAGCTCGACACTATATTTTCGCGTACTGAGCTTGGCTTGCCGACCTTATTAAGCTTTTAACTACTGAAGCTATGCTCCTTCAATAAACGAGACCTGAAGACAGATTTCTTCTCCTCGCTGTTCGGTAGGCACGTTGCAATCTACTGGGAGCGGCTCGCCTTGCAAGGGTGGATTTATTGAAACACCCAACAAAGGTCTATAGCGGTAAGACCCCGCAACCTTTGTGTACCCAACTTCTTCGCCGTTCACCCCATAGCACCACGCTTCAACGGTTATAGACGTACCCGCCGATTCAGGAGTTAAAAAATCAACGTTATCTATAGTACCAGGTAAAACTTTTCCTGTTTCAATAATTGTGCCAGGATAGCTACCCTTTGCCTTCAGACCACCTAAACAAAGCGTCTTTTCTTGAAGATTTGTGACATTCATTCCTACATTGGCGCGAGGCTGTCCACAACCGATTAGAAAAAGTAGCAACATCACTACACCCAAGCCAAGTTTAGTTGATCGCATAAACGCCTACCTCGTAGTTCGTCGTATCGGTGATGCCTAACCAAAGGTCTGGATAGTTTTGGGTTCTGACTTCCAGAACTTGATACTGACCTAACTTACCCCGATTCAACACTTTGTAGCGCCATTCAAGGACAGCGGAGAAGTGAGCTCTTCCAAGACTTGTAAAAGATTGAGCAAGTACAGGAACGTCGCTGTTCCTAGACTTCGGCCAGCCAGACGAAGCACTATTTCTAAACATCGCCCACTTCAGTAGCTCAACTTTTGCTGGTGCATTTCTTTGATTATTAATACTGTTTGAAGCCTGATTCCTTTCATGCAAAGTGGGTGCATACTCTCCCAAAAATCGCGCGATGCCCTCATGGAATTGTTTGGCTCTAGTCAAATAACCATCACCAAACCAGCAAGTACCCATGTAGGTACTAATGAGCGGTAACTTATCATTGCCAACCGGCTTCGTTAGGTTGTACCGCAACCCTTTTCGAGAATCATCAGGACGCTTAGGATCAAAGTTTAGATTAAGAATGCGGTGTCCTCGGTACTGAAATTGGAAATCGAGAAGACCGACTAGGGCAGCTGGGGCGCAACCGAGAGCGGTAGCAGGAAAAGACCTTCTGTCTATAGCTGGTGGACAGATGAAATAACGCCAATCACCATAATTGTGACTGAAATCAGATGGAAACTGGTCAAAACCACTTGGAGATAACTTAAATTCTTTACCATTAAGTTTGAGCATCGTACTTCTAAGCGTCCACCCGTTTTGACTAGGGTTTTGATATTGCGGCGACAGAGTATGGGTAAACGCCTGAACATTAAGGTTGCCATCGGCTAACGTAGCTTTTTGCACGCGCTGAATGTTATCTCTCTCCAACAGCGGTGCCCAAGCACTTTTAAGCGTATCTTGAACACTGCTATCTGCGTTTGCAGCGGCCATCTCGTCGTACTGTTGACGCGCTGCTTGCAACATAGTTGGGTCTGCTACAGCGTGAGTCTGCGTATCCCAAAGTTTTCCCGAAGTATCTTCAAGAAGAAACGTCACTGTAGAAGCGCCGACAAGCTGTTTGAACTTGCTAGGCCCACCTAAAGCTTTCAGCGTTTCGTAAAAGTCGAGGAGCGAACCTAGACCGCGTTCTTCCATCGAAACAAGGGGGCGTGCATCCGTTGCGCCTGTGACAGTCACCGTCCAGGGTGTTTCATCACCTTGACCTGCCCACTCGTCTCCAGTAAGACTCGAGGCAAACTGCCAGAGGTCATCAATAGGGCGGGGTGCCGTAAGGGTTACGTGCGCCAAAGGTTGCCCGTAAAAGTCAACAGAAGTGAGTGTATAAGTACTTATCGCAGCTTGGGCAAATAGTCGTAGACCTTGAGATAATTTGTCCTGAACGACAAAAGCTTGGGCAACTGTTATAGGTATAGCAGTTGCTTGAGTCAGATAGTTAAGTTTCGTCTCAGAAGTTGCATCTTTTACAGAAGATTGACACCCGGAAATGACCCCCACCAATAAGCACAGACCAATAGCCAGCTTTCTCACCGGTTCTCCCTACGTTCTAGCTAAATTTTACTGTTTGGGTAAAACTAAGCAGAGCATAAATACTTTGAGTAAGAATGTCAAGCCCTGTTTCTTCACATAAACGGTAACATCTTTTTAATTCCGCTCTGAGATGGCTACTTACACTAAGACGTCCCTATTGGCGGAAAAATATTACTTTTCAAAGTCGCGAGCCAACCTTTCATGGTAGCCTGCCGCTCATGTCACCACGCACGTTTTTAGCTTTACTCGCCTTTTTAGCCTTTACCAGTTTGGGTTTGCCTGACGGCCTCTTAGGGGTCGCGTGGCCGTCTATCCGCAGTAGTTTCGGGTTGCCACTCGACTCGCTCGGGCTGCTGTTGGCGTTTAGTACAGCAGGGTATTTGACCTCGAGCTTTCTGAGTGGCCGTATCCTCCGAGTCTTGCCTATCGGCACGGTGCTGGCCCTGTCAACTGCAGCCGCAGCGACGGCACTTTTAGGTTACGCCCTGACCCCTTTGTGGCCGCTGATGTTGATCCTTGGTTTTGTAGGCGGGCTCGGCGGCGGCGCGGTAGATGCGGGGCTCAACGCTTACGGTGCGTCACATTTTAGTGCCCGCATCCTCAACTGGTTGCACGCCTTTTTCGGGCTCGGGACGACGGTCGGCCCTTTGATTGTGACCGGCGTGTTGAGCGCCGGGGCCTCGTGGCGTTACGCCTACGTGGTCGTCGGCAGCGCACAGGTGGCTTTGGCTGTCACCTTTTTTCTAACAAGGGGCCGTTGGCTGCGGGTTGCCGAAACCGCTACGGAAGACGCGCTGCCTGTCCCTCCGGCGCGTACTAGGGACACGCTGGGGCGTCCGCTCGTCTGGCTGGGGATGCTCGTGTTTTTTGTCTATACCGGGGTTGAACTCATTGCCGGACAGTGGAGCTATTCACTCCTGACCTTGGGGCGCGGCGTCACGGCGGGCGCGGCAGGTATCTGGGTCAGCCTCTACTGGGGCGGGTTGCTGGTCGGGCGGGTGCTTTTCGGCGTCATCGCCGACCGGGTGCCGTTGACGCAAACTTTGCGCCTTTGTATGCTGGCGACCGCAGCCGGGGCGCTGCTGTTCTGGCTCGAGCCTACCCGCTTTTTGTCTCTGGTTGGTTTAATCATGATCGGTTTCTTTTTAGCGCCCATTTTTGCCTCACTGATCAGCCTGACGCCGAACCGGGTCGGGCGCACGCACGCGGACAGCGCTATCGGTTTTCAGATTGCGGCGGCGGGGCTTGGCGGGGCGACGCTTACCGGTCTCGTGGGTATCGTCGCGCACACGTTCGGGCTCTGGGTCGTCGGCGCGGCGCTGCTCTTTTTTGCGCTCTTGCTGCTAGGGCTTTACGAGGTGCTTTTGCAGGTTAAACCGGGCGGAGCTGCGAGCACCGCAAGTACTAAAGCGTGGTAGAAACGCTTCGCAGCTGAATACTGAATAGCCCAGGTTACAAGCACGTAAGCTGGTATCAAACAGCAAAGCAGGTATCCGGTGATACCCGGTACTAAAGTACCGAACTGCTAAGGATAGAACGTTCTACCCCTTTTGCCAAAGATTAGCTTATAGTACCGGTAAGGATTTCCGTCGGGGAAAGAGCGAGGTCTACGGGCCTCGCTTTTGATGCTTTGGCTGCGTTGTGCTGCCGTTTTCGTTTTACGCTGCAGCGGGATTATAAGTCCAGCAATAGTAAGGAAGTTCGGGGCGTAGCTGACAGTTACTCGAGATTCCTAAAAACGCAGGTGACTGTCAGTTTGTGGTGTCGGGGGTGGACTCGAGCGGGCTCACCACCTCAACCCCAAATGCCGTAAAGCACTCGGGCGTCTCCCAACTGTCCTAGCTCCCGCACTACCAAAGGGCAACAACCTAAAACGTCACAACTTGAAACATCACAACCTAGAGCACCCCAAAACGCGTGCTACCAGGGCATCGTTCCCCAGCGATTTGTAAAGGTACCCGTGGGTCCGTCCTTGCCAATCGTCGCCATTTTTACGATGGCGTCCGTGCCCTCTGCGACCGTTTGAGGTCCGGCGTAGCCGTTAAGGTCGGTCGCGGTCGGGCCGGGATCAACGACGTTGACGCGTATGTCGGGTAGCGCCTTGGCGTACTGTACTGTGAGCATAGTCAGAGCTGACTTCGATGACGTGTAGGGCAAAGCATTGACCTTTGATTCCATCGTTTCGGGGTTTGTCACCAGCGCAAACGAACCCAAGCCGCTGCTCACGTTGACGATCACGGGGGCTTCTGACTTGTGTAACAAAGGGAGAAAGGCTTGGGTCACCCGAACGACCCCAAAGACGTTCGTTTCAAAAGTCTGACGCATGGTGTCGGCTGTGACCTCTTCAGGTTTCAAGCGCCCGCCGGTGATACCCGCGTTGTTGACGAGAACATCGAGCCGTCCCTCGAGCTGGGTGAGCTCAGCAGCAGCAGCCTGAACCGCGGCGTCATCGGTCACATCGAGCAGCAGAAAGTGGGCACCGAGTTCGTCGGCAGCTCTTTGACCGCGCTCGGCGTCACGTGCGCCGAGATAGACCTGGTGACCACGTTCGAGCAAACGGCGTGCAGCTTCATAGCCGAGGCCCTTGTTGCCGCCGGTAATAAGTGTGATGGTCATGCTTTGTTGTCTCCTCTACTTGCCCCACTGAGAACGTCGCTACTGGGTCGGGTGTCCGCCGTGTCGTCCCAGCTGATGATACCTAAGGCACCAGCTGTGATCAGCGCCTGGCGACACCGCTGCACCATACTTAGAGGCGCACCCTGGCAGTTAAAGGTTGACGCTCATGGCCTTGGCGATGACCTCGAAATCCGCCTGAGCTATCTCGAACAAACCTCGTCTAAACGGAAAGCCCCACTTTTCTTTGTCCTTGATAAACTCGAGGTCATCAACAATAGGACGAACCGGTATTTCATTTCCTTTTTTGAAGTCCACCTTCCGCCGCCACGGGTGAAAGTCGGCTGCCATCTCGACTTGGTAGGGCTCAGTATCGGTAATCTCCCCGAGCGCCGTAAACGCTTGCAGCGGCTCGCCGTCCCTAAACTTGGTTCTGGGCGAATAGAAAACGAGCAAGTCGCCGCTATTTAGGCGTTTGAGACGCGTGTCTTTCCCGTGATCGGCTTGAGTAAAGCCACCCTCTACGGCTGCCCGAACATGCTCCCTCGACACCGTATTGACCCAGTAGCGCCTAGTGGTCATGTTTTGTCATGAACCGTCACAAGGTAGCCTTCAGGGTCCCTAAAGGTAAAGGTCTTACCGAAAGGACTATCCCCTAAGCCCTTAACAATTTCTACGCCTTTGGCCTCGAGCTGCTTTAGGAGTTCTTCGCTGTCGTCCGTGAGCAGCCAGAGCACCACCCCGTGACCGCGATACTCGGTTAGGTCCAAATCTACTAAAGGCACACGTACCGCAAAAGCGATGGGTTTTGTGTCGAAGACAAACGCATCGGGCGGACTGAAGGGAGCGAGCTTTAACCCCAGCATCTCTTGGTAAAACCGTTTACCGGCCTCTATATCGTGCCACTGCAACGCTATGAAATCGGGTCCTTGTACAGTCATGGTCAAGCCTCCTCTAAGGGTATCAGTGTCCTGATAGCCTCTATAAGGATAAGCCACACCACAAGTTGTATCAGTATCCTGATATACCATGAGGGCATGTTTAACGCTTTGACTTCACTTAGTTACAACCTCAAACGAACCCAGCAGGCACTTCGTCACGCGATGGACAAGTCGCTCATAGAGCTTGACCTGACGACGCCACAATATTCAGCCCTAACCCAGCTAGCCAGCGAAACGGGATTGTCGAACGCTGAGTTAGCCCGGCGCTGCTTTGTGACGCCGCAGACGATGCATCAGCTTACGGGTGGGCTCGAGACTCGCGGCCTCGTTGAGCGGTCACAGCATCCCGAGCATGGCCGGATCGTCCAGATAAGCATGACGAAAACAGGAAAAGAACTTTTAGCAGAGTCCCATAAACTAGTTCACGCTGTCGAGAACAAGATGACGCAAGCTATCTCAAACATAGAAAAACAGCAGGTCAGCAGGATTCTCGAGAAGTGCCGGGTAGCTTTAGAAACGACGACCTAAGTTCAACCACGCAGCCGTGCCGGTACTGACGCTGAGGTGCCGCTGCGCGGGGCAGAGACGAACGCCAACCCTGTGTTCAGGACACGCTTAATGAGGCTCAGCTGACAGTTACTCGAGGTTTGGGTACGGGACGTGGGTAACTATCAGTTAAGTATCTACGCAAATATTTAGACACTCTTCATATATGTCTGAAACGCAGTGCGGCACGTGGGTTCGCTTGGATGCTCGAGACCAACGTGATAGGTCGGGGCACGTCCTTTTCGTTCGTCATACAGAGTCATGCACAGCACAGACGTGTAACAGCAAACTGCCGACGGGCGTTGGGCACTACGCTCCAGACGTTTTCTTAGGCGTGGACATTCTGGTCAGCTGCTTAAACATAAACTGGGGGGGCAACACGGCTCATAGTCTTAAGCACATTGCTCAGACCCGGACGAATTTCTAACTTGCCCGCTTCGATACCTTTAATGGTTTGCCGGGCGAGTGCTGCTGGGTCCATGCCTTTCTGCCCCCTTGTCTCCGCCTCAAATTCGCCCCGCATAAGTGGCGTCTCGACCGGCGGCGGGGCCAGTTCGACGACGGTGACGTTCGTAGTGGCCAGCTGCACGCGTAGCGCCTCAGTGTAGGCGTGAAGGGCCGCCTTCGCCCCGGAATAAACCGGCGAGATCGTGTAGGGAACGAACGCTAAACCGGACGAAACGTTGACGATCAGAGCGTCCGGGCGGGTTTTAAGCTGCGGCAAGAACTGCTGAATCATCCGCACCGGCCCGCTTAAGTTGATGTCAATCTCGCGCGTGACATCTTCCAGCTCGCGGTTCTGCTCGAGGTTTAGGTTGCGCATAATCCCAGCGTTATTGATCAGCGTGTCGAGCGCCGGAAACTGTGCCGAGACGTCCTCGTAAAGCGTTCTTATCGCCGCCGGGTCACCCACGTCGCTGCGAAAGGTGTGGATAGCGGGTAACGCCCGCTTCGTCGCCTCGAGCTTTCCCTGGTCTCGGCCGGTGACGATCACCGTATTGTCACGCGCCAGCAGTTTGGCCAGCTCGAGGCCGATCCCGCTCGTTCCCCCGGTAATCAAAATCGTTTTTTGACTCAGTTTCATGAACAGCTCCTTCTGAGGGGTAGTGTAGGATAAGTACAACCCAATGGGAAGTAGGCACGCAAAAGTGCCATACGCACCGAAAAGAAAGTTAGGCTGTGGGGAGCACCTTCAAACCCGAAAAGATGTCTAAGCAGTATTTAGAGCAGTATGATGCGTGTCCGGTTCCGCCGGCAGAGACGGACACGGAGCTGGACGCACTCGTCCGTGAGATTATTGGCCGCGTAGCAGACAAATGGACGATGCTCGCGTTAGAGGTTTTAGCTGAGCACGGTACCTTACGCTTTACCCGACTCGGTGACCTTATCGGCGGTGTAAGCCAGAAGATGCTGACGAAAACGCTGAGGCAGATGGAAGCGGACGGTCTGGTGGTGCGAACGGTTTACGCGGTCGTCCCGCCTAAAGTCGAGTACACCTTGACGGACCGGGGTCTGGGCCTCGGCGCGGCCTTTTGCGGCGTCTGGCTTTGGGCTGAAGAGCACCATGAGGCCATCAAGAGGTCACGGCAAGCGTTTCACGAGCGGGCACGCGGGCCGAAGCCTTAAACCGTTATGCCCTTTGCGCTGCAGCTTGTCAATTCGCAGCTGGCGGGCTTTTTGGCGAAACCGGGTACCTATATATATGACGATCATATTCGGCAGTGCTGAGAAGCCGTAGTTGCTCGAGGCGTTCTAGTCGAAGCGTACTCGTTCAAACAACGGGCTGATGCTCGCTGGTAACTGTGGCATTTAATCAGGGTTGGTCAGGAAGCGGCCCCAGCACCAGCCCATAGACAGGCCCTTCGTAAAGCTGTTTGCCATCGTTGTCCGGTGTTGGGGTCAAAACAACGGTGCGCCCGTCTATTGTAAATTCGACGATCAGACCTTCGCGCTGCCCGACCGTAAAGAGCTTGAAACGTCCGTCGGCGCTCTCCCCCGCTGTTTCGCTGCCCCTAACGATTTCAAAGGTTTCAGTCACGCCGCGCGAGGTGTAGCGCCAGCGTCCGGCGAAGGCGACGCCACTGTTTTGGGTGATTTTTGGAATGATTTCGGCGCTCGAGGTCGTTTTACCGCCGAAGGTGAACTTGACGCTGACCGTATCAGGGCCGTTATGAACACAGTTGAACGTCCCGGCGACGACCTGCCGGTACACCCTGGTTTTGTTGCAGCGGGCCGCGAGGCCGGGCGGTGACTCACTAAGGTCAGCGCCAGCTGTGACGGTATAACGTACCGCCCACGGCGCAGGACCGCCGGGGGTCTGCGTGAGTTTTAGGTCACCGATATTCGGCCTGGTACCGGGTACGTCAGGCGCTGTTACAGTGACTGTCTCGCTGGCCGACGCGCCGTTAGCCGCCACACTGACAACATAAAGTCCTGAACGCTCGAACGTCGTTTGAAAGGTGCCGGACGTCTCGGTTTGCTGCTGCCCGCCGACAGCCCAACTAAAAACGCCCACAGCAGGGCTCGCTTCGGCGCGAAAGGTCACGGTCAGGGGGCTGTCGCCCTCCGTTTGAGACGCGCTCAGCGTGACGTTTGAAGGCGTAGGTTGCGGTGCCGAACCGCCGAACAAATCACAAGCGGTCAGAACGAGTGGGAGCGCCAACAAAAGGTATCTCATAAGCTACGGCAAACGTACCATGCTCAAGGGAAGGCCCCACTAAAACTTGTGCAGTGGGGCCTGATACGTCTTGAACGCTTTAGAGGTTGTTCGGAAAGTTCGGGTCGAGGAGCGCCGTAAATTGGTCGGCGAGGGGTGCCGGGATGCTGATGCCCTGCGGGAAGAAGCTCGCGTCGGACACGGCCGTGTCCGGGCTGAGGTAAACGACGTTGGCGACCTGACGCGGCGTGCGGCTAAAGGCGATAGCGTTCTTGTCGGTCGGAACGATGTTGGTGCCTAAGTTGGCGGGGTCGGCGTGCGACTTGACGGTATCAATGTTCGGATCGGCAACGATTCCCTTATCGTCATCGGTCGAGCCGTCGAGCGAATCACGGGCGTCTGAGATGGCGCGGGCAATCGTCCAGAAATCAACACCACCGTAGATATATTCTACGCGCATGTCGGCAGTGTAGAGGAAGCTGCGTACGGTGCCCGCGTGATACGCTTCAACCGCCAAGATACCGGCAGCGGCCTCGAGGTAATCGGGGTTGGTAATGAACTTCGCAGCACCTTTGTAGGCTGTGACGCCGACATCTTCAAAGATATAGGCCCCGAAGAGGAAGAACGTATCGTTGGCAAAGGGATTAAACGCCGTCGGATCAAAGCCTAAGCCGTTTGTGGTCAAGCTCGCCGCAGCAGTCGCCGCCGTCTGGAACGATGTAGTCAGGTTAAGAACGGGCAACTCGGCAACCGGCGCACCGACGCTCTGGAGGGCTGTGCGCAAGAACACCACGTGGGAAAGCTCGTCCTCGGCGATTTCGTTGGCAAACTTGCCGACGAGTGGGGTGACTTTGGTGACTGTTTGAGCACTCAGGCTGCTACTGTTCATCATCGCAGCGTAGAGCGAGGTGCTCGGGTCTGTCCCAGTGTAGCCGTCGGGCAACTGAATCTTAGCGGGGTCATAACCGGGCAGTTCGCTCAGGCGGCCCACGGCGGCGAGGTAGTAGGCGGCTTCCAGGTACTCGAGGTTTAGGGCGAAGTTCAAAATGGCGGCGTCGTAATCATCGCCGGTTTGCTGCGCACCGACTTGTCCGACGACCGAGCCGCCGCACGCGGTCATCACCGCACCTGCACCGAGCAGGCCCAAGTTGCCGAGCAGTCTCCGGCGGTCTACTTTTCCGTTTAGCACCTTGTTGACGTCCATAAGTTGTGTACCTTTCAGCCCCCGAGCAAATGGCCCACCCCGAGAGCAGTAAAATTTTATGAGCCATCTAGTCAGGTATACACGTCCCAAGCTCATCTGGATTTGATTTTTTTAACCTTTGTCAAGAGCAGATGCACTTTTGTGCAGTAACGGCCCGGAATGTGAGATTTTTCATAGGTAGAGTGTGAGAGGAAGACAAAGAGAGTAGCGAGCACGCCCGTCAAGCAGGTGACACAATTTTCAGAACGAACTCTCAGCAGCGAGTCAAAAGCTGTTAGAACTCCGGTACAACACTAGCTTTGTGCTCGTTGCCTACTGAAAACGTTACGACTGAGCTTCTTCAATAAGTTCCTCGACCTTTTCGACATAGGCGTCCGGGTCGGCTTTACGCTCCAACCCCCCCGCCGACATGTAGCGCACCTTGCCGAACACCGCCCGCTCCGTCCAACCCCGGTCGTGCTGTCCGAAGACCCAGGCGACATTGGCAAACGAATTGGCGTCACGGCCGTCTAAAAAGTATTTATTATTGAGGTAAAGCGTCGTTTCAAAGGCATATTTAGGGCTGGAAGACCACTCGAGTATCTTTTTGCCCCAGTACATCCGCATATAGTTGTGCATATACCCGGTATGCTTCATCTCATTCATGGCGGCGTTCCAGTAGGGGTCGTCCGTTCGGGCGGCCTCGAGTTCTTGGCGGGTGTATTCAGGGTTGCGTTTGTCGTCTTGGTGTTCGGCCAGCGTTTTCTGCGCCCAGTCGGGCAGGGCGCTGTACTTATCATAGTCAGGTTCGTAAAACACAAAGTTCATCGGCAGCTCGCGGCGGATGATAAGCTCCTCCAAGTAACTATCTTTGTTTTTTTGCGACGCTTTGGCTTTTTGCACCTCTAAGGCGATATAAACCGGCGAAATCTGCCCGTAGTGCAGGTATTTGCTCATGTGTGACACGTGGCTCGTTTGCGGCTGATTGCGGGTGTCCGTATAGTCGGCAAAGTCGTTTTCGAGAAAATCGTGCAAAACTTTTTTCGCAGCTTCGGTGCCGCCTTTGAATAACTTGACGGGCGAGGGCTCGGGCTCGAGCTTAAGCTTTTTCAGCAACTTATCCAGGTCGGAGAGGTCTTCGCCGTCAACCTCCAACGAGAGCGCAGCTGTTTTCAGCTTCACTTCGTCCAGTGAAACCAAAAACTTATCTAAGTGCTTACTCAACCGGGGCCGCAAGGTGCGGGCAGCGTGTTCTTTTTTGCTGCTAGCCAGCTCGACCGGCACGACGACATTTGTCTCAACCTGGACAACTTTGCACGGCGCTTCTGCCGCCAGGCGCTCCCGCCACTCTCGCTGTAGCCGCAGATAATCACGGTCACAAACGACCAAAGCAGCGTCTTTAGCAAGCTTTAGGGCTATCTCGTCGGGTGCGCCGCGTTGCAAGACGAACTTGATCTTGCGTTTTTTTAACGCCTTGTCAACATCCTGCAGGCCCTCTACCATAAAGTGATAGTGCCGCAACCTCGCTTCGGGATAGTCGTCCATCAGGCCGAAGGCGACCAGGAGCGGTTTCTCAAGCTCATTGGCTTTGAGGGCGGCGTACTCGAGGGCGTGGTTGTATTCGCTGCGCTGCGAACTCTGCAGCCAGTAGAGGACGTATTCGCCTTCCTGAACGTCTTTGTCATTGAGGTCTTGGACGCGTTCACTTTGTATCTGTTCACGGCTGTGCTTGTCGGACATGTCTTACGCTAACGGGGCTGTGGCAACCTTGCCGCAGCCCCTCTCACGGTTAAGCGTGGCGAAATGGGTCACGAGAACATCATTTAATCTGCGCCTGAAAACAGACGTCGCCTGCGCCACCCGCCGGAACTGCGCCGACCCTGAGCGTCAATACTGCGTCCAGCTCACCTTCGTCATCATTTGGTGCTGCGGTAAGGTTCTTGCGGCTGGCGTCGGCAAGGTAATCTGCCAGCGAATTGCCCGCTTGCTGTAGTCGCTGACTGAAGTGAGCGGCGTGGTGGTCAGCGGGATGGTGCCGCTCACAACCGTACTCGTCACGGGGCTCTGACCGGAGTTCGTGTAGGTGACGCAGCACTCGGGCACATCCTCCGGTTCTCCACTTCCGGCACTGCTCAACGCTGAGCTTTTCGTAACGTTACGGACACGCTTAACGAGCGTGAGGTTGCCCGCGTCTACTGTCGGGGTCGGGTCAGTTGACGTGTTGTTAGCCGTGGTACCGCCCACCGCACCCGTTTGGGTCTGACCGGCTCCGGTGCCGTTACCTGTAACATAAGCTGTACCGTCAGGCATAATCGCAAAGCGGTAGAGTCGGCAACACTGGCGTCGTTGCCATGTTAGCAACAGCTGCAGGACGGGTCGGATTAGAACCGTCAAATACTTAACCTGCTGCGTTCGTGCAGGTCACGGTCGCCTTGGTCATCTCTACGCCCGGACGCGCCGTGCTGTGCTCGTTAGACAAGCTCTCACCATGATGCAAATAACGTCCTTTCCCTGGCCGCTGGTGCCCTTAAGCCGTTACGCAACCCGGCCATAGTTCAAACATACGGGCGCTTTTATCATGACAATAGGGAGGCCCGTTTACCCGTGAATTCTGCTACGCGTGAACGCAACACAATTTTTAACAGCAATTGCTGAAACTGCGTCTATCACATCGCAGACGGCATTTGTCGTTTTCTAAACCAGGATAGATGAACTGCTTAAGTGAGATTTTTGACGTTGCTCAGCAGGCGGGGAAGGCTCGAGGCTTCGCCGAAAAAGCAGCAGGATTTTGCCACGCAGCACACAGCCTAAAGTACGGTCTGACACGCGGCTACCGCGTAAACTTATATGATGAAACGCGAATCTGTCAGTAAAGCGAAGGGCGAAGAATCGGTGTGGGATTACCCGCGCCCACCGAAAGTTGAACCAAGTCCTAAACACATAGAGATTTATTTTGCCGGTGAACGGGTGGCGGACTCGAGCCGCGCCGTACGCGTCTTAGAAACGTCGCACCCGCCGGTTTTTTATATTCCGCAGGAAGACATCCGAATGGAATCAGTAACGCAGACGCAGCACCGGAGCTTTTGCGAGTTTAAGGGCGGCGCAGTGTACTGGACACTCAAACTAAACGGCCAAGAGGCGCAAGTTGCCTGGAGCTACCCCAACCCAACTAGAGGGTTTGAAGAAATTAGAGACCACCTGGCCTTTTATCCGAGCCGGGTCGAGGCGTGTTTTGTAGACGGTGAACGCGTGGAGGCCCAAGCCGGGGACTTTTACGGCGGCTGGATTACCGCAGAGATTAAAGGGCCGTTTAAGGGTGGAGCCGGAACGTGGGGGTGGTAGAGGTAGGAGGTAGAGAGGTTCTGTTTATTTGCCGGAGACAGTTAGGGGTAGTTGCAGCGTGCTACGGAAAAGTAGTCAGAATCCCGTAGTCAGTAGTCAGAACTTGCTGGCTGGAGCATAACGTTTTCACATAAATATGACGACACAAAATGTCACTACAGTCTGACAGTACAGCCAAAAATACCGTTGAGCTTAAGCTCGAGTCCGTTACCTTTGTCCGTGAGGTGCCTACTCATAAATTAAAGGCGGTGTTGCAAAACGTCACGTTTGCCCTGAGAAGCGGTGAAAAAGTCGGTGTGGTCGGGCCGAACGGGGCGGGTAAGACGACGCTTTTAGACCTGCTTGCCGGAAAGTTGGTACCGACTGAAGGGCGCGTTGTCAGGTCGCCGGGTCTGCGGGTCGCTTACGCCGAGCAGCACACCGAACGGTGGCGCGGGACAGTGTGGCGGGTTGCCGAAGGCGCTCTGGAAGAGGTGCGGCGGCTCGAGGCCACCCTCCGCGACGCCGAAACCCGCCTAGACGATCAAGCTGAGGTGGGTTTAGAACGTTACGGCGAACTCAGCGCCCTCTTTGAAGCGGCGGGCGGGTACGACGCTGAAACGATCTTGAGGGCGACGCTGAGCCGGTTGGGATTTTCCGACACCGATTTAGAGCGCGACGTGCTGACGCTTTCCGGCGGCGAACGCTCGCGGTTGGCGCTCGCCTGTGCGCTCGCAAGGAGAGCCGACTTACTCTTGTTAGACGAACCGAGCAGCTACCTCGACCTGCCCGCGAAACGGTGGTTGGAGGGTGCGCTGGGGGACTATCCCGGCACGCTCCTGTTAGCTTCACACGACCGCGCCCTGTTGGACGCTGCTACGACTCGGACGCTGCATCTTAAAAACGGCGGCGTGACCAGCTACCGGGGGCCTTACAGCCACTTTCGGACGCAGGCCGAACACGCAGCGGCGCGGAGCCTGAGAGAAAAGACGCGGTTGGCGCACGAACGGCGAAGTTTAGAGGCGCGGCTGCAAGACCAACCGACGCTTTCGGCGCGGCGGGGACTCGAGCGCCGCTTGGCCCGCCTTCCTGCGCCGCAACCCTCGCAACCGGCGGCTCAACTTTCCGCGCTGACTCTGAACATCAGCCAGCCGAAACCCTCGAGCCTCGTCTTAGACGCGGCGCACCTGACATTTACATCCCTGTCGCAAGACGGACCCCTCTTACGTGACGTCGCCCTACGCCTCTACGCCGGGGACAAAGTTGCGTTAGTCGGGCCGAACGGGAGCGGCAAGACGAGTTTGTTAGAGATGTTGAGCGGGGGGCTCGAGTCCGAAGACCCTGAAGCCACCGTACGGTTTGGGCGCGGCGTCAAGCTGGCGGTTTACGACCAAGCGGGTCGGGGCTTAGAGGACGGCGTTTCGCTTGGCGAACAGTTAGAGGAGAGCGTTTCCGGACCCAGAGCCCGCTCGCTCTTGGCCCTCGTCGGGCTGGCCCAAGCGTTTGATACGCCACCCGAGCTACTCTCCGGGGGGCAACGTGCTCGCGCCGGAATCGCGCGGCTTATGGCAACCGAAGCCGACCTAATTTTTTTGGATGAACCGGGTGAGGGCCTGGACATCGAGCTGTTGGAACGGCTCGAGACCGCCCTGGAGGACACGCCGGCTACATTGATGTTAGTCTCGCACGACGCGGCCCTGATAGACGCTGTGGCGACGCGGGTCGTTGGACTCTCTGAAGGTGAGTCAAAAGAATATCGGGGTGGACTTGCTGGCTACTACGCCGGAAAACTGCGGCTCGAGCCCGACCTCCCTACCGCTGAACCTGCAGCTGACACGGCAGCTACACTTGACCCTGAAGCTGAGCTCGAGGCGTTAGAAGATGAGACGGTAGATATTGAAACCCGCCTCGCCGACCCGCTGCGGCTTACAGGACGCGATCAAGAGCGGCTCGAGAAACGCCTTCGTGACCTCGTTCAACTCCGCTCGGAACGCTATGAAGCCCGCTTAAACGCCCGTCTACCGGCTCCGGCCCCGCGCTACCGGGTGCTCGAGTCGGGCCTGAGCTTGACGACGGACGGCGCTACCGGCAGCAACACACCTATCGTTATGCAGAGCAGCATAGGTTTTGACGTACGCCTCTATTTGGACGCAGCTACCCATATCGGTCATCTGCGGCTGGCCCCGGCAGGTGATCCAGCTTGTCTACTCCCCTGGGCAGGACGGGCGCTCGTACGCGGCGCGGCGCGGCTCGCGTTTGAAGTTTTTGGCGCGCGGGCACTGCAGCTCCAGAGTAGCGAAGACGCCGACTTTAGCTCGAGCGGCTTCAGCCCTGCCGGAAACAATTGGTGGGTCCAAGACCGTGAACATTACACCGCGCGTGAGGGCTTTGTACGTCCGGCTCAAGCTGCCCAAGCTAAATCCCGACTCGGCAGGCGACGTAGGCGCAAACACCGCCGCATAGAGTCGCCCAAACCGCACCGCTCGAGCTGAGCCAATCGGACCTATATTGACTGCCAATTAACCTAAGTCAACGCCAGGCCCGGCGGTACACTCAGCTTATGCGCCGTACTGTGCCGTGGTTCTTGTTCTGCGTTCTCTTAATCTCTTGGTGGATTTTTTTGCCCCCACCGGCAGCGTGGCTCGACCGCGTGTACGGTAACGGCGTCTATCCCATTATCGCCAGGGTGCTCGTTCCGCTGACCGGCAGTATCCCGCTTCCAGTAACCCCGATGTTGCTCGCCGTACTCCTGGTGTGGCTCGCGCTCAGCGTCGCGCTAAATAAAAACCGTCGGCGCGGAGCCTCGGCCGTTTGGCGTTGGCTCTGGCGCGGCGTCGTCACTGCCGCGACGCTCTACGCACTTTTTATCGTGCTCTGGGGGGCCAATTACGGTAAAACGCCGATTGAAACGCGCTTGGGACTCTCAGTAACGCCGCCGACTCCGGCAGAAGCGTTGGCGCTCGCCAACAACTTGAGCATCTTGCTCCGTCAGGACGCTAACGCCCCGGAGGTTTGGACGACTGACCTGAGCGCCGGTTTACAGTCTTTGCGAAAACTGGTCGAGGGGACGGAACACCACCCCGTCACGTTGCCGCGCTATGTCAAACACGCGCCGCCGGGATTTCTCATCACCACCGGTCGGGCCACCGGGATCACGGTTCCGTGGACGCTCGAGGCGTACATTGACCGCGCCCTCCCCTATCCGGTCGCCTTGGGGACGGCGCTGCACGAAACTGCCCACGTCGTCGGCTACGCCGGGGAAGCCGAAGCCGACTTCATAGCGGCGCTCGCCGGTCTCACCTCAAGCAACCGGTCGGTACGTTACGGTGCGGCGCTGCTCGTCTTTTTACGGGCCGGTCAGGTTTTGCCGCCTGAACGTTACGCGGCCCTCTTTAAGACGCTCCCCGCCAAGGCCCAAGCCGACATCACCGCCTACAGCCTCGCTTACCAGCGTTACAGCGCCCCTAACCTCGTGACTATGCTGCAGGCGCGTTTTTACGATACTTACCTCCGCACGCAGCGTGTCGGGGCCGGCATCGCCGACTACGACCGCGCCCTCACGCTGCTGCTCGCAGCCAAACGAGACGGACGGTTGACCTTTGAGCAGGGAGAAGTTCGCTTTAACTTCCTCCAATAGCCTCGCAAGCAGCTGCCATCTCACGCACCGTAGCAAGAAGCACTACCGCTTCCGAGCCCCATAACGCTCATGTCCGAAGATGCTACGTTTGGCGTGAACGACCGCATAACGTTTAGAAAAGAGGGTACAGTGCGACAAGCTCACCTCAGCGGTTACCTACTCCTTATTACCGGCTCACTCCACACTCTGCTTGGCGTTGTAAGGGGCTATTCGCAGCTCCTCGAGATGACGCGAGCAGGCCTTGTCGGTACCGGCAACGTCTCAACCGAGCGGGCGCTTACTCTTTGGTTTCTCATTGCAGGGGTCGGCATTATTTTGATGGGTTTACTGGCACTAGGCTACCAAGAACCGCTGCCCGCTGGTTTTGGTTGGGGACTGCTGGCGCTGTCTCTATTAGGTGTATTGCCTTTTCCAACTTCCGGATTTTGGCTACTGATCCCTCAAGCATTATTTGTCCTCGTTGTTGCATACCGCTAAACGTTGCTAGATTGGGCTACGACAAACGGGCCGGGTTAAAGTGGCTATGTGCCACCTTCCAGCCCTGCATCTCCTAGCTTTAGACCTGAATATTATGTTTTGACGTCAATATTTCGTTATCTGGTCAAATGCCTATCCGAGGCTTGTTCCCTATGACCCGGTTGACGGGAAAGCTGGTTACGCCACAGGGAATCAGAGAGGGGAGGCTCGAGTTCAGCACTGCCATCACCTCAGTTACCTATACCGGAGGCAGAGAAGACAGCCCCTACATCCTCCCCGGGTTTATTGACACGCACGTTCACGGCGGCGGCGGCGGCGACACGATGGACGGAGCCGAGGGCGTCCGTGCGCTCGCCCGGTTTCACGTGCAGTACGGCACTACGACGCTCTACCCGACGACGATTACCAATCCTTGGGACAAGATTATCGGGGCGCTAGGCGGCGTTAAAGAAGTCCAAGCTGAGGCTGACCCGACGCTTCCCGACATTCCCGGTGTCCATTTAGAAGGCCCGTTTATCAGTCCCGAACGGCTCGGCGCACAACCGCCGTTGACGCTCCTCCCCACCCCCGCGCACTTGGGCGAGCTGTTGGCGCTGGATATAATTCGCCTCGTAACCCTCGCTCCCGAAATCGCGGGCGTCACCGAGGCCGCCGAACGTTTTGCTCAGGCGGGCGTCCGGGTCAGCGTCGGGCACTCTGTTGCAGATTACGAAACGGTTAGGGCGTTCGCCGAAACAGTTAGAAAGGCAGGCGGCACCGTTGGCTTTACCCATCTTTACAACGCGATGGGCGGCCTTCGGGGGCGCGAACCCGGTATCGTCGGCGCAGCCCTCGCCGACCGTGATGCCTACAGCGAACTGATTTTAGATTTGCGGCACGTCCATTCAGGCAGTTTTTTGGCGGCGCTTCAGGCCAAACCCGAGCGGCTTCACCTGATGACCGACTGTATCCGTGCAGGCGGCTTGGGCGACGGTGAAACCGAACTCGGCGGGCAGCGGGTCAGCGTGCAAAACGGCGCGGCGACCCTCCCGGACGGAACCATCGCGGGCAGCACCATGACGCTCGAGCGGGCGCTACGCAACGCCGTTGCTTTGGGGGTAGGGTTGGAGCAGACCAGCCGGATGCTTTCAGAGATTCCCGCACGTTATCTGGGTTTGACCGACCGGGGCAGCTTGGCGGAAGGTCAACGCGCCGACGTGGTGGTTTTAGACCGTGACTTACAGGTACAGGCGGTGTATGTTGCAGGCCGACAGGTTGGGTAACCTGATGTACGACTTAAGCGTACAGCTAAACCTCTTTGCGAAACATCTGGTTGGTAGCCGGTTCGTAGCCCGTAGCGCCGTAAAACTCGTGTGCGTCCAGCCAGTGTAAGCCTGAGCGCAGGCGCAGCTCGAGGTAACCGTGCGCCGCCGTCTATTTCTTTACCACCAACAAGGCGCAGGTCAACCGTCCTGCGCCCCGTAACAGCGTGACTGACGGCGAATTCTAAAAGGCGAACTGCACCTTCATCCGCTTGGGGTCACGTTCAGCGAGTTCTAAGCCTCGTTCAAATTCACGGATAGGCAGCGTGTGCGAAACGATGGGGGCTAACGTAAGCGCACCCCCGCGCACCAGCGAGATCGCCTCGTGAAACGTTTTGTTGAGCGCAAACGACCCGATAATCTTGAGGTCTTTGCGAAAAACCTCGTAGGGTGAAAACGGAACCCTGGCCTCAGCCGACGCCACGCCGAACACCCAAACTTTACCCCCCGGTTTGACGTATTCGAAGGTTCCTTCAATGACTTTAGGAACGCCCGTCGCGTCTGCAACAACGTCAAACCCATAAGGCGCAATGTCTTTAACAGCGTCTTTAAGCGTCTGCGGCGTAAGCTCGTCTGCTGACAACGTAGTTGCGCCGAGCCCTGCGGCAATCTTAAGCCGCCACGGTTCTTTGTCTACCACGACCACGGACGCTGCGCCGGAACGCAGCACCGCTTGCAGCATCAAGATACCCATCGGCCCAGCCCCGAAGATCAGCATGGTGTTACCGGCCTGCAGTTGCACCTGTTTAAGGCCCCAGACGACACACGCGAGCGGTTCCAACAAGGCCGCTTCTGCAAACGGTATGTCGCCGACGCTGTAAACGGCGCTTTCGGGGACGGAGACGTAGCGAGAGAACGCGCCGCTCCGCGTGACCCCGACGACCTCCAAGTTCAAACACTGATTAAACTGCCGCTGCTGACAAAAGACGCAGTGGTAACAGGGCAAATTCGGGTCGGCGGTGACGCGGTCGCCTACAGAGAAGGTTTGTACTCGCTCGCCGATAGCGGCAACGACGCCGCTAAACTCGTGTCCCGGTACGACCGGATACAGGGCGAGCGCGTAAGAGCCGTGCCAGATATGTAGGTCAGTCCCGCAAATCCCAGCGTTTTTAACCTCGATCAGAACTTCAAAAGGACCGACGTTCGGTTCAGCGGTTTCTAAGACAGCGGTCTCGAGCGGTGAGCGAATTTGCGCAGCGATCACCTAAAAACTCCCACTATTTAATAGCGCCCATCGTCAGACCGGTGACGAGCTGACGCTGCGCAATCCAACCGGCGAGCAGCACCGGAATCACGGCCGCCGTTGCCGCCGCCGACATCTTGGCGATAAAAAGGTTGCCCTGCGCCGCCTTAAAGGTTGAGACGTAGACTGAGAGCGGCGAGGCGTTACGTGAGGTCAGGTTGACGGCTAAAAAGAACTCGTTCCAGGTAAAAATCATCGCTAGCAGGGCGGTCGCGGCGAGACCGGGGATCAGGAGCGGCATAATCACGCGCATAAACTCTTGCCACAAATTTGCGCCGTCTAAGCGCGCCGCCTCGACGACCTCGTAAGGAACCTCTAACATAAACGAGCGCATCATCCACACCACCAAGGGGAAGTTCATCCCGGCGTAGAGGATAATTAAGCCCAAGTGCGTATCAAGTAAACCCAGTTTCAAAAACAAGACGTATAAGGGCACAATCACTCCAGCGGGCGGTAGCATTCTAGTTGACATCATCCACAGCAGCGACGAATCAGTTCGCTTGGTCTGATAAAACGCCATCGCGTACGCGGTCGGTACCCCTAAGAGGAGAGAGAGCAAAATGGCGAAAAAGGTGATGATGACGGTGTTCCATAAGTACTCTAAAAAGGGCGAATTAAAGAGCGCGATCCGCCAGTTCTCGAGCGTCGGCTGAAAAAAGAACTGCGGCGGAAAGGTGATCGCCATCTGCTCGGTCTTAAACGAGGTCAAGACCATCCAGAGAATAGGGAAAAACATAGCGAGTGCAAGCAGCAGCGTAAAGATCGACAAGAGCGTCCCGCCGAGTTTTGAGCTTCCGGGTCTCATAAGTTCACCTCACCTGAAGTAGAGTTGCGCCGCAGCACACGTAAAAAGAGAACGATCACGATGTTGGCTAAGATGACGGCGAAGATACCGTAGGCGCTCGCCCGGCCGACGTTTTGCCTCGAGAAGGCTTCTAAAAAAATCTGGTATGGCAAGTTGGTCGTCTGGATGCCCGGTCCACCGGCGGTAGTGACAAAGATGGTCCCGAACTCACTCAAGATAAAGATGGTTTCTAACAGCAGCGCGATCTCAACAAACTGCCTGAGGTGCGGCAAGATAATGTGGCGAAACATCGCAAAGCCGCTTGCGCCGTCGATCCGGGCGGCCTCGGTCGTCGAATCGGGCAGTGACTGCAGGCCAGCGAGCAAAATGAGCATCACAAAAGGAATCCACTGCCACGACACGATAGCGATCACCGTCGGCAGCGGAAACGCCTGCAACGCGTAAAAGTCACGAATACCAAAAAAGCGCAAGTAGTACGAGAAAAAGCCGAACGAAGGGTCTAACAAGACGTTTTTCCATAAAACGGCGGCGGCGACCGGCATCATCAAAAAGGGCGAGATAAGGAGCGTTCGGGCGATAGCACGCCCCGGAAAAGGCCGGTTAAGTAGAAGCGCGAACGCCAGACCCCCGAGAAAGGTAATGACAACTACTGAAACCGTCAAGATGACGGTATTGAGGATAACGATAAAGAAGTCTTGGTTGGTTAGAATACGCGAATAGTTACGCCATAACCGGTCCCAACCGATAAAGCCGCTCGAGCTCGGGCGCAGCAAGTTCCAGTTGGTAAACGAAAACCAGATGGCAAAGACGAACGGAACTTGGGTGACAATAATAAGAAATAACAGCCCGGGAGCTGAGAGGAACTTACGGTTTTCTCCGCTCGTTGCCTTTGACTCCGTAGACTCTTGCGGGGTTATAGCCTGACTCGCCATAACTGCCTCCTACAGGCGTAGCTACCACAAAAGGTAGCTCTAAGCTTGGTTAATCTAATACCTAATCCAAAAAGTGTGGGATAAACCCCCCGCTCTCGGCGCGGTTTAGATTACAAGTACTGGTCGTAGCAGCTTAGCAGCAGCTGCTGTCAACCGCCGCTGTCAACCGGACAGCCAAAAAACAGCTAAAAAGGGTGGAGTTCAAAACCCCACCCTCGTTACTGCTAGACGTGGGCGACCGGCTTAGTAGTAACCGGCGTCAATCATCGCGTTGTCCGCGACGTCTTGGGCGCGGGCGAGACCGGCGTCAACGCTGGTACCGCCGGAGAGAATTTCTGAAACGATCTGCGCGACGTCGTTACCGATCCCCTGGAATTCAGGAATCTGGACGAACTGAACGCCGGGAGCAACTTGCGGCTGCTCGGTCGAATCGTTGGGGTTGGCGTCTTCGATGGACTTAAGGACGAGCGGCGCAAAAGGTGCGGCTTTGGTGTAGTTGGAGTTTTTATAGGTCGAGGTGCGGGTACCGGGAGGCACAGCGGCCCAGCCTTTATTTTTGGCGACCAACTCGATGTAGTCTTTCGAGGTTGCCCAGGCGACGAACTTGGCGGCGGCTTCTTGCTTCTGGCTCGAGCTCGGAATCCCTAAGTTCCATGACCAGAGCCACGCGTTACCTTTCTTAACGGGGCCGACCGGGGCGAGCGCGTAGGCCATGTTGGGACCTTCGTCGGTACCGGCTAAAAAGCCTGCGGCAACCGTTGCGTCAACCCACATCGCGGCCTGACCCGTTGACATCAGCTGCAGCGCCTCGGGGAAGCTGATACCGGTGACTCCGGGAGGGCCACACTTGTTGACCAGGTTGCTATAAAAGCTAATTGCATCTTTCCAGGCTTGGGTGTCAAGCTGCGGGTGCCCTTCGGCGTCGAACCACTGACCACCGTAGGTGTTGACGACGGTGGTAATCGGAGCCATATTGTCGCCCCAACCGGGTTTGCCGCGGAGCACGATTCCGGCGACACCGTTTTTGGGATCGTTGAGTTTACAAGCAAACTCTTGAATCTGTTCCCAGGTCGGCTGCTCGGGCATGGTTAAACCGGCGGCGTCAAAGAGCTTTTTGTTGTACATCGTAAAGCTCGACTCGCCGTAAAAGGGCAGCGCGTAGAGTTCACCGTCGTAAGAGTTAATCGCGGTAATAGCCGGAAGCAGGTCGGCCTGATCATAGTTGGCGAAGGTGTCGGGGTACTGCTGCGCCAATGAGTCAACTGAGACGATCCAGCCGTTGGCGGCCCAGAGTGGGGTCTCGTAGGCACCGACGGTCACCACGTCAAACGAGCCGCTACCGGTGGCAACGTCGGTCGTAAGGCGGCTGCGGAGCGTCCCTTCGTCTAAAAAGAGCCACTCGAGCTTGATGTCGGGGTTTTGCTTTTCAAAGTTGGTTGACAGTTCTTGCATCGTCACCATGTCGGGGTTGTTGACCGACGCGATGGTCAGCGTGGTCTGGGCTGAAGCGCCGGCTGCTAACAGCAGCGCAACGGTTCCTATAAGCAGTTTTTTCATTTAGTCTCCTAAACCTGTCTTCTTCAACCGGGGGGCATAAAGCAGTTCGGGCGTACGCGTAACTCGGCCTTTAGGCCAGCCTCCTTTCGATGTGCAAACGTTAGACATAAACAGCTTACGCCTATGACGCTTGCTTTTCCGCAATGGTCTCGTGGCCATTACGATAGTACAGCCTTTGGGGATTTGTCAAGTAGGCACCCTATATACGCTCTGGCTCATTACGGGGACAAAAGCTCGGGTCAGAGACCAAGGCTCAGGCAGGGTTAATCTCGGCAGGGGTAAAACCGGCGACGCTCACTGTAAGAGGACATGGGCACAGGTCGAAAGTAACTACAAGTTCCAAGCGCCTAAGACCAAAAGGAGCCGCCGTAACCTCGAGCTACCCGAACTTGTAAAGCTTTCGCTCGAGCATAAAGCATTGCAACCTGTGGAGAGTGAGCTGATCTTCTCGACTGTAGACGGCACACCCTTAAGCGAGCGTAACGTCATCGTCCGGCACTTCAAACCGCTCTTAAAGGCCGCTGAGTTGCCTGACGCCTTTATAACTTGCGCCATACTCACGCGACGCTCTTAACTTATCGTCGGGACAAAGCCCAAAATCGCCAGCGAACGCTTGGGACACTCGAGCATCACCCTGACTTTGGACACCTACAGCCACGTACTACCGGGTATGCAGCGCAAATCAGCGAGCAAACTTAACACCATGCTCTTTAATGATGCGGCAGAGGTTAGACCGTACAACTAACCTAAAAAATAGACCGGCACATATGTGGCACACGCACACGAAAAAAGCACAGCCCGAATCCTCAGGCTGCGCCTCTCTTTTACGTCCCTCACGGCTTTTCTTTGGTAGCGATGAAGAGACTTGAACTCTTGACCTCACGATTATGAGAAGTATATGAGCCCTAATGTATCGCACCATGCTCTGATGGGCTGTGATAGAAAGCCCGTTATAGGCGCATTTCTACCCTTTGCTCTGCCTCTCGTTCAATGTCTCATCACGCTAGGTAACGCGGCTGTAGGTGTAAATAATGTGTAACTCAGGTGCAGGCTTTGGGGGGCGTTTACCCCGTTATGGACGCCGAGGCCATCACAAAACGTAGCGAAACATGGTAAAATTAGAGCATGACGGCGGCGATACCTTACGACGAACTTACGCTTGACGAACTGCTCGAGCGTGTTGAGCGTATCGTCAGCCGCGCTGAACGGACGCTTACGAAGGGTAAGCCCCGCCGTCTATCCGCCGCCGAACTTGAGCGGGAAAACCGGATGCGTTCCGTGGTTTTTTGTGCCCCCAAGAATCTTTACTCAAAACGCTGGCAGTCTACTAGCAACTGGCAGGCTTCACTGCCTTCAGCCCTCGGCAGTTTGGGGACGATAAGGAACATGCGTAAGCTGAACCGCGCGGTTTTTGAGCTTACGCGCATGTTCGCTTGTTCAATACCAAAGGCGCTGTTACAAAAAGTTTTCGCGCTCATCTTATCGCTCGTTTTTGGTATTGGACTTGAGGACGATACCCCGGAACTGCCTGACGAGCACCGTGATATTGACGTTACACCGCGCCCCGAACCGCCGTTAAGCAGAATTCCTAAAGCTTTACCTAACGCTCCAAACGCACTGATTTAAGTTTGCGCAGGTCACACCTGCTGGCTTAAATCTCTACCGTGATTTATAAATCACGTGCGTTTGGAGTTTTTTATGACAATGGAACCGAAGGGCTCGAGCCCTTTTTACAGTTATCCCGAGCTTTGGGAAGCGAACGAGAAAAAAATCGGCATCAACACGCTGAGGGCTTGGGGACGTTCAAAGAAGCTGAAGACCGTAAGGGTCGGCAGAAAAATCCTAGTGCCCAAAAGCGAACTTGACCGCCTTGTGGAAATCGCCGGAGGCGACGACTTATGAAAAATCCCCATCTCGGGCAAGATGGGGACGCGGCGATTCGTAAGGAAAGTTTATCACAAGTCGTTATCTGCCCCTTTGCTCCCGAATGCTTAAAAAAATGGATTCACCTTGTCGGTACAGAAACGGCAGACTGCCAAAACTTCAGCCGTGCAGACATGGCGAGGATTTTGGCGGGGGTCGCTGGTGGACGCTAACCTTACCGACCACCACCGCAAGATGCTCGAGACCGAAAGCGGTATCAGCCCTAAAGTCATAGAATCACGTGGCTACCGCACTGTTACCGTCAAAGCCGACCTCGCTAAACTCGGCTTTGCCCTTAGTCAGCAAAGCGTTACGGCCCTGCTCATCCCGATTCACGACCCGACCGGGCACGTTGGAACCTACCAACTGAGGCCCGACAAACCGCGCACGATTAAAGGTCAGGGCAAAGAACGGATAGTTAAATACGAGACCGTCAAAGGCTCGAGCCTCACCCTTGACGTAAACCCGTTGTCACTCAACAAACTAGGCGACCCGGCCACGCCTTTGTGTATCACCGAGGGCTCAAAAAAGGTTGACGCACTCGCGTCTCGCGGCCTCTGTGCGCTTGGGCTTATGGGCGTGTGGGGCTGGAGGGGGACGAATCCGAACGGCGGCAAAACTGCGCTGCCTGCCTGGGAAAACGTAGCTTTGAACGGGCGCACCGTTTACCTTTGCTTTGATTCGGATGTCACGACGAAGCGTGAAGTTTACGCTGCGCTCGAGCGGCTTAAAGCGTTCTTAGAGTCTCGTGGTGCATCCGTCCGCATCATCTATCTACCCGACGATGGCGACGCGAAAACTGGCGTTGACGACTACCTCGTTCAGGGTCACGACGTTGGCGACCTCTTGAAACTCGCTTCAGATGAGCTTAAGCCACCACCCCACGATAACGTAAGCTCAGATGAAATCGTCATCAACCGTCAGGTCAAAGAGGTTGTGACCGACATCTCGACTCGGCTTAAAGGCTTAGAGCTTAACGGGCAACCGCTCATTTATTCACGTGGCGACGGGCTCTTGGTGGAGATGCGCGAAGGTTTCGAGCTGAGAGAAATCACTAAGCCCGACAGTCTTAAGGCATTACTACATGACCACCTCGAGCCCGTCTTGGAAAAGACGCTGCAAAGCGGTGAGGTCATCACGACCCCTTCAGTTTTCAGCGCGAATCACACGGCGCTGCTGACGCGCAAGACTGCAGAGTTTCCGCCGATTAAAGCAGTGAGCGACATCCCTTTGATGCTCCCAAATGGGGCGATTTTAAGCGAGCCTGGATACCACCGAGAGCACGAGCATTTTCTCAACACTGCCGGGATAACAGTTGAACTTATGCCCTGGCAAGAGGCTCGAGCCCTATTCCTGGAAACGTTTAACGAGTTTTCTTACCAAGCGCCGAAAGCTGGGTTCACAGCTACTTTGGCGTTCGTTTTGCAGGCCTTTTTGATGCTGGTCATAGACGACCACACACCCTTATACGCGATACTCGGCTCCAGACGCGCCGGGAGCGGAACGGGTAAGGGTTACCTACTCGACTGCATTTACCGGATTCAGCGGGGCCGTCCTTATACTCACGACGGCGCGATGCCCGCAACAGATGAAGAGATGGGTAAAGTCCTCTTCTCAGCTTTAAGTGAAGGTGCCTCGCACATCATCTTTGATGATATTGACCACCTGAAACACCGTCAGCTTATGGCAGCCATCACGAGCCGGACGTACAAGGGCCGCATCCTGGGGGTAAGTCAACGCCATGAGGTGAGCACGGCTGTCACCTGGGCCGTATCGGGCAACGCGCCCGATATTCACCGGGACTTTTATAGGCGCGTCATCCCGATTTATCTCGGTGTCGGTAAAGCCCGCGCATGGGAGCGTTCCTATACCCGGCCTGACCTCAACCGCTACATCCTAGAAAACCGGAACCTTTACATCTCGGCTGCACTCAGCATCTTGGAACACTGGCGTTCTCTTGGAATGCCTCTCTCTACGGGGGTCATACGGGGGTTTGACCGGTGGTCTGCGGTGATGGGCGGGGTACTCGAGTCCATCGGGCTAACGCACCTTTTAGAAGCCCGTGTTGGTCTCGACACGCTTATAGAGGTGGACAACTCAGACTTAGACCTATTGATAGACGCTTGGCAAGGGTGCAGCTTAGCGGACAAAAAACTGAAGGGCAAAGACCTCTTGAACCTTGCCGCAGGGCATGAGCTATTCACTGAACTTTATGAAGGGCGAACAGAGGCAGCCGGTGCCGGTGAGTTGGGCAAGTTCTTGAAACCCTACGCGAACGATGTTTTTAAGGGTCACTATCTGCGCCGTGAGTTTGATTCGGACTCTAAGACCTGGCGCTACTTTTTAGAGCCGGTGCCCGATGCACCGAAACTACTTTCCGAGGTGTTTAATTTCTCAGCTCTTGAAACTTCGGCTGAACACCCCCGTGAGACCCCCGTAAACCTAGAAGGCGGTGAGGTTACGGGGGTGCTACGGGGGTCTGGCGGCGAAGTTTCAAGAGACAAAGATAATGACGAACTCTCCTACCTTGTCGGTAGTACGGAGGGTGAGCTGTGACCTTAAGAGAAAAGCTCGAGCATCAAGGGGTGACCCTTGCCCCTAAGCTCACCTACCAAAGTGCCGCGCCCCTAGACGCTGAAACACTCGCACTACTCAAAACCCATAAAGACGACCTGCTGAGAGACCTTATCGTCTCGACCGGATACAGCACCCCGGAACGTCTGCCCTGGCAGTTGGAACGCCTCATCAGCGCCGCGTGTGCCGACGCGCTGCCCCAAGGCACGGTCACACTACCCTCTGGACTCGTGCCCGACCTTAATCGTTATGTTTTAGGTTGGGGTTGCAGCTATCTTGTCAGCGACCGTATAGAAGCCGAAAAGCGTCTCTGGGAAGCCTACCGAGCGTGGCAGGGGGTCAACTGAGATGCCCCGCAAAACACTTCCGGCACAACCGCCGCTCTTCCCTAAACGGACGATTACGCCGATTAAAGAAGGTGACGCCCTAGATTTCGCCGACCTTGCACCCTACCTTTACCGCTGTCGGTGCGGACACCGTGCCGAAACCCGTAAGCCTTTACCGGCTGTGACCTGCTCAAAATGCGGCGCTGCAATGCCGCTCGACTCTGAAGCCTCAGCCCACTTACGAAAGGATTGACCATGACCGACATTCATAATCTCCATTATAAACTCTCCGAAGCGACCGCCGAATTGACGCAGATTCGGGAACGCCGCACTACTCTCGAGGCTGAACTTGCCACCCTCACGCCGCTGGAAACCGAGCTGAGCAATCGGGCTACATCCTTAACGGCTGAACTCCAGCGCCTCGAGCCACCCGCCCCGCGTCCTCAAGACGTTGAACGCCTTGCGAGGCTGACCGAAGCCTTGCGTTCTAAGCTCTCTGAAGCCGACCGCCGTTCACCGACCGTTCAACGGGTCAGGGCTAGTCTCGAGCGTCTCACCGACGAAAGCGTGACCGTCTCCGACCGCTTAAGCCTCGCCTTATCCCTGCTTGACGACCTTAAGAATCACTATCAGCTCGACCGTCGACTTTGGGATAAAGCTGAAGGTCACAACGCTGCTCAAAGGGGTCGCTAATCATGCCCCGTGTTTGCACTATCTGTAGCCACGCTGAACGCGATTCTGTTGACCTCCTCTTGCTCGAGGGGGCGTCAATACGCGCCATAGCGCGACAGTTTTCACTGAGCAAAGATGCGCTTTCACGCCATAAAGAGAGTCATCTGCCCGGACAACTTGCACGGGCTCATGAGGCGAGCGAAGCCGTCAGCGCCGGTACGCTTTTAGACCGGTTGAGGCAGATAACCAGCGAGACTCACGCCGTCTTAAAAGCATCGAAGCAGGGTAAAAATCCCGAGCTTTCCTTGAAAGCAATCGCTCGACTTGAACGTCAGCTCGAGCTTGAAGCCCGGATGTTGGGAGAGCTTCAGGACAGCGCCACCACGACGATAAATGTTTACAGCACCCCGGAATGGCTCGTTTTGAGGTCTACCATCCTGAGCGCCTTGACACCTTTTCCAGACGCGGCGAAGGCTGTAGGAGCGGCCTTGAATGAACATAGTTGACGATTTGAGATTTGCCTTAGACCCGGCTGTTTTTGCACTCGAGGCGCTAGGTTTAAGGCTAGACCCGTGGCAACGCGAGGCAGTCAGCTCAGCTTCAAAACGCGACCTTTTTAACTGCGCACGTCAATCTGGAAAATCAACCGGGGCGGCGGTAATCGCTCTGCATGAGGCTTTGTACAAACCGGGTTCACTTACCCTGCTTATCTCACCTTCACAGCGGCAATCATCGGAATTATTCCGCAAGGTCACAGAACTTCGGGAACTGCTACCGACCGCACCGGAATTGACAGAGGACAACAAGCTCAGCTTGACGATTCAAGGCGGCGGTAGAGTCCTCTCCCTACCCGGTTCCGAGCAAACGATTCGGGGCTTCTCAGGTGCAACCTTAGCGGTACTGGACGAAGCAAGCCGCATACCTGACGAGTTGTACTTCAGCGTCCGGCCCATGCTTGCAACCCGTCAGGGGCGCATGATTCTGATGAGCACACCTTTTGGGAAAAGAGGCTTTTTTTGGGCTGAATGGTCTGGAATCTCCCCCTGGAACCGGGTAGAAATCCCGGCTTCAGCCGTGCCGAGAATTACCCCGGAGTTTCTAGCGGAGGAAAAGGCGAGCCTGGGCGATTGGTGGTTTCGCCAAGAATACGGCTGTCAATTTTTGGAATCTACCGATTCGGTATTCTCCCATGACTCGGTGATGAACGCGCTCGACGATAGCGTCAAACCCTTGTTTGGAGACTCCCATGCTTGAACCGACTGCTAAGACAGCCTCTACCCCTGTAACCTTACAGACCCGCGCCCCTGTCTACCTTTTAGGCTGCGACTTAGGTCAGGCTCAAGACTTTACGGCGCTCACGGTGCTCGAGCAAAGCTTCATAGATACCGGGAAAACCGAAAGCTACGGCCTACCGTCCCCTACGATTAGAGGGCGTCCGCTGCGGCCCATGCCGACCCGCCCGGTCTACCAACGCCTTTACGCCGCCCGTCACCTCGAGCGTCTACCCAAAAACACGAGCTACCCCAAACAGGTTGAGCGAGTCGCTGAGCTTTACGAATCCCTTACCGCGATGAACGGCGTAAGACCTCACCTGATTGTGGACGCGACCGGCGTAGGTGCTGCTGTCGTTGATTTACTGCGGCTTGCCAGACTGAACCCTATCGCGGTCACGATTACCGCAGGTGACGCGACCTCTTCAGATGGTGACAGCTTCAGAGTCCCCAAGAAAGACCTCGTGGCGACGATAGCGGTGCTCTTACAGTCCGAACGGTTAAAGGTTGCCAAAGCCTTACCCGACGCCCAAACCCTTATAGATGAACTGCTGGCGTTCAAAGCTCATATCAATCAGCGGGGTCATGCAAGCTTTGGAAACGATGTTGGGAGCTGGAGAGAAGCGCCGCATGATGACCTTGTGCTGAGCGTGGCACTGGCGTGCTGGTATGGCGAGAGTAGGTGACGCAAAACTTACGCGAGAGCTCGAGGCACGACTCATCCGCAGCACTCAGCACACGACAGGCGAGCTGCCAACGGTTCACAATGACACCTCTCAGGCCTCGAGCAGTCCTAACCCGACCCGAAGGGGAGATAGCACCACTCCCCTTCGGGTCACACCTTTACATTCGATTAGTGGACTAGCGTGCTAGGTCGCTTCAAAGTATTCGTCTAGAACAATGGTTTTCAAAGCTATCAAGGTATCCGCGATTATTAGGTGGTGGCGTTGTTGAGATGCCGACCCAAATTGCTTTTTTAAGAAGTCGGTGCACAAATCCGATTTCGTTCTAAAAGCCTTCGCGCTACTGGCTTCGATAGCCAAGCTTAAAATTCTTTGAGTCTCTCGACCAAACTGAATACTGAAGCCCAACTTATCCTGATAGACGTGCCCTGCACGTTCTTGTGTGTCGTACACGTAATCAACCTTTAGGATGTCGCTATCTATCCTCGCCTCCGCATTCTCAGGCAGATAGATATGTGACAGCGTCCGAATCTCATACTGTCGTTTTCCTAAAAGCGGGTTTGCGTCCGATGTTGCGTGCCTTCCACCGAACGATAGCGGCAGCTTTTGCGTCTCGGTCACGGGCGGCTCCTAAAGGGTTCGATTTAACATTGTAGCGTAGTCGTCAATCCTTCTTTGTACGCTTGGCTTATCAAAAGGACAACGTTCCTGAACGCTGTCGATAACGAGTACCCCAACGCGGGCGCTCGTTTTTGGGTTGACTAACGGTACAGCATGAAAGTGCCGAGCGATGACATGAAGCCGTTTCACAGTAGCTGGCGTTGAATAGGTTTCAAGTAAATAGGTATGGACTTGAGCAGGCATCGGCCCGTCGAGATGCAGAGCAGAAAGGTCGAGGGCGCGGATGTCAGGCAAGTCGCGTTTTGTGACTACATCGCCTGTTTGCATGACATGAGAAGCGACGCTCTCGCAATCCTCTCTTGTTGCAGGGTTGTAATGGAAAAATGTACCCGAGTTATTGTACTCGGTTCCTATTCTCTGAGTGATGTGGACAAACCGATACTGAAAAATCTTACGCGGCTTCATCCGCGTGCTTTTCTTGCGCCCTCTAGCTCGCCGATTACACGTCATAATGAAGACCTGAACCCATATATATCGGGCCATCCACCAATTTGCTTTTCTAAAAATCGTTATGCGAAGTTCAGTTTTTTCATTGTCGAATAGCTCGGAGCGCATATCCTCTAAAATAGCCTCTCGAATTCTCCGCAGTTTTCCACGGGGTTCAGCGAAAAAGCCGCCCCAACTATTGATTATTACGGACACAGTTATTAGAGCCGCAATTATCCACCATTTATGCGTAAAGGCGAAATCATTAAGCGCCTGCTGTATCGGGTCAGGGTACTTAGCAGGTTTGACCTGCGCAAAAAATGCTGTGGCGATAGTTACAAGAGTAAGTATGACGACAAGCCAAAGGGGACGACGCATATAAAGTTCGTTACCACTATACCTTAACTCTTCTAACATGACGTAAACAGACCTTAGTTCCATTAAAAGAGTGCTTATACACCGTTTTGGTGTTAATTCCTTGTACAACAACATGGTGTAATAACGTTATGAATAGACAAGTACGTAGTGCTGCCCGCCAAGCCGTTTCGGGGCAGGGGCTTACCCAAGATAAGCTCGCCAAGCGTGCGGGGCTGTCGCAGCAAGCGGTAAGCCGCATCCTCAACAACGACCGTACGGGCAACCCAGATTCTTGGGATAGAATCCTCGACGCCCTCGACCTAAAACTCGCCGCGATACCAAAGAACGCAGACATCGAACAACTCTTCGACAGGAAAGGGGAATAAATATGGCACGACGGCGCACAAGCAAACGGGCAAAAAATGAGGGCTCAGTCTTCGAGCTACCAAATGGCACATGGCGGGGCAAGGTCACGACCGGTTATGACGACGAAGGTAAGTAAAAGTTCCGTTGGGTCTCAGGTAAAACGCAGGGTGAGGCGCTGGCTAAAGTAGCGGAGATAAAGCAGCGGCTTGTGAGCGGCACCTATACCGATACTAAGCTCACGGTAGCGGAATATCTTGAACGGTGGCTAGAGGAGAAGAAGCGCACGCTAAAAGCCTCTACGCTGGAACAGTACGAAAGTTGCATCAACTGTTCAATCGTGCCGCTAATCGGTAAGGTCAAACTCGACAAGCTCACACCTTTACAGGTGCAAAACCTTGTGAACGGGATACACGACGTTTCAGGAGCCGCTCGAGCTGCAAAGTGTCGCACTGTCCTCTTCAGCGCCTATAAACAGGCGATTCGCTGGCAACTCGTGACCCGGAACCCGGTAGAGGCAACCGACCCGGTAAAGGAACCGCATCGGGAGATGACCTTATGGGAGCCGGAACAAGCGGCGCGGTTTCTCGACACCGCCCGGTCACACCGGCTGTTCGCGTTCTTTTACCTGAGCATGGCGACCGGCCTACGCCGTGGGGAGCTGCTAGGTCTGCGTTGGGTTGATATAGAGGGGAACCTGCTACACGTCAAGCAAACACTCGTTAAGGTTGGGAGTAAGCTTATCCTCTCAACACCGAAAACGCGCTAAGGCTCGAGCCAGTAGCCTTACTTAAAGGAAAACACTTGAGCAAACATATAGAGAGAGGATTAGATGACGATTTCAGAAGCGTTTGAAACGTTTTTAAGGAATCTCGAGGTTAAAAATCAAGACGACATCCGCTTGCGTTACCGAAACATCACTAAAAGTGTAAACCGGGAATTCAGAGGTTCTGACTCGGAAACTGAGAACAGTTTATATCTTGGCTCTTACGCTAGAAACACTGCCATTAACGGCTTCAGCGACCTAGACATGGCTGTTATTTTGCCAGAGGCTGAGAAGGAGCGAGTCGAGAGCATCTACACCTATCCTCAGAGCGCGCTCCTAAGAAGTGTAAAGACGGCTTTGGAAAAAACCTACCCGCGAACTGAGATGCGGGCGGACGGACAAGTAGTAGTAGTGCTGTTTAGCGACGGGATGCAGATTGAGGTTGTCCCGTTCATAGAACGGTCAAGCTCGCGTGGCTTCTACTTCCCGGACACGCACGACGACGGCTCCTGGAAAGAAACCGACCCAAAAGGCGAGCAAGAAACGTTTTTCGACCTAAGCCGGATTGCGAATGGAAACGCTGTAAAAATAGGCCGCATTATGAGGGCTTGGCGCAGGAAGCACAATGTACCTATTAGCGGTATCCTATTAGATACCTTTATAACCCGGTTTTTGATTGAAAACCATTATGGGTTTGGTTCGTTTTATATGTGTGATTGGATTTGCCGAGATTTTTTTCGTTACTTGTCGGAATTGCCGAAGCGGGGAGCATGGTCATCGCCGCGACACACTTACATGATAAAAGAGAAAGGAGATTTCCGACCCTCGGCTCGTGAGGCTTACAACATCACCCAAGAGGTTAAGAGTTCAATCGAATTTGACTTTGATGATTGCTGGGAATGGAGACGTATTTTCGGTGACGATTTCCCACTCACCTAACGACCACAACATGCTAGAAGCTCAGCTTCGTGAGGTCTACGGGCGCATCGTTTACACGCACAAGACCCACGAAAAGATGGCTGACCTCCTCACGTCTAGATACAACGTGACTCAGTGGATTCAAACGATTTTGTCTGGCCTGACGACCACTAGCTTGCTAGTCGTCATATTTGGCAATTCGGAGATGGGCGCTGTTATCGCAGCCTTTCTTTCGGCCTTTCTATTCATGGTCAACCTTTATCTACAGAACAATAATCTAGGCCAAAGAGTCGAGCGGCATACGGAAGTCGCGGCGGTCTTATGGGGCATCCGGGAAAGCTATCTAACGCTCATCACCGACTTACTAACCCCTGTCCCAAACATTGATTACATCAAGGCGGAACGGGATAGGTTACAAGACATAAGTGAAAGGGTATTTCGCAACGCGCCGCGTACCAATGCAAAGGCATATAGGTTGGCTCAAAATGCCTTGAAAAATAATGAGGAACTTACCTTCAGTGAAGACGAGCTCGACCTATTGTTGCCGGAAGAGTTGAGGAAAGGTAAGCGCAGAAAGAGGATGAGTAACAGCGACACTGAACAGCCCAGCTGATGAGTCATCACACTTAACGGCAAGTCTAGTAGTGGCGCTTGCAACCATACCTACTATGTTGAACAAACAAGCTAACGGAAGGTGTTAAAACCCCGGCGAATACCGGGGCTACTTCGTTTTGCAAGCAGTTCAGGCCGCTTCTCTAAAGGGCTCGAGTGCCCTCATCTGATACCGGGCTAAATCCCACTCTAGCCGTGCTCCCTCATACGCGCATAGGGCCTCTGTCAGCGCGTCTTCAGCTTCAGCGAGCGCGGTGTACTCAGCACTCAGCTCGAGCCGTAGCTTAGCCGTCCGCTCCCGTTCATTCTTACCGTCTACCCCGGCGCACAGTTTCAGGGCTTCAGCGTGCTCGAGCGTCCGCTTGGCTTCAGCGTGAGCAGTGACCGAGCCGCACAGGTTGATTTGAGCATCCTCTAAACCGTTCTTAGCGCAGCGCAGTTGGGAGAGAAGAGTGGCGCTCACGCCGCCTCTCCCCAAAAATCATAGTCAGGTACTTCGTCTTGGATGATTGGAGGCAGTTCATCACCTGTGCCACCCGAAGGGTCGGTATCTGCCCCGTCGTCTTCAGCTGCCAACTCTGCGTAAAGCGCCTGTAAATCCTCTTCACGGTCGCTGTACATCTCGACATCTACAAAGTAGAAGGGGCTCATTACAGAGCCCGTCCCGCAACGCGTACCGCTGCTTTGATGGTGCTGTGCTTGGACACAAGGTTAAAAGCTGAGTCAAAAACCTCCCAGACCGTGCCCCAAGTTTGGAGGCAACCGACGACTTCAGCGCCGCGCATGAGGTCATACGCCTTAACGGGGGTGCGGTAGCTTGCGCCGTCTTGCTTGTGGAGGGTGATGGTATTGTTCACTTTAGAACTCCGTTTCTAGTTAGAGGCTGTACTTTTCGAGGGTCTGCCTCTAACTGCCTTTAGTTTATCAGGTATCGGCTAAACTGTCAAGCATGTACAGCTTAAGCTAAATGTGCTAAGCTACTAATATGAAATGGAAACTGAAAGACTACTTAGAGCAACACGACATCACCGCACATCAATTGGCCCTCGAGTCAAAGCTCAGTCTGAACAGTGTTTACCCGGCAGTCCGGGGGCAAGCCGAGCGTGTCAGTTTGGCAACGCTTGACCGGATGCTTACGGCGCTCGACAAGCTGACGGGTGAGCGGGCAGAGCTGGGGGATGTACTTGAGCGAGAAGATGACGCTTATGAGTTTCCGGGTGAGGTTCCAGCGGACATCCGCGAACGAATAGAACGATTTGAACGGGGTGAAGTGAAGCTTATCCCAGCTGCGGATATTGCCGCCAAATACGGCGTCAAACGTTGACTTATGAGGTCATCTTCACCGATGAGGTAGATAGAGACTTAGAGGCGATTACCGATGTACGAACCCGTAACGCAGTCATTCGTAAAGCTCTTGACCTCGACACCGAACCCGACAAGCAAGGAAAAACGCTAGGCGGCAATCTAGCAGCTTACCGGGTCGTCAGAGCCGCAGGGCAACGCTACCGGGTGGTCTATCAGATAGCGAGTCTCGAGGGTGTGGTCACTGTGGTGGTGGTAGGTATCCGCAAAGAAGGCGACAAGAGAGACGTGTACCGAGTAGCGAGCAAACGGTTAGGAAAGGGGTAACGATGCCAAGACGTAAGAGCACGAGACGCGGTAAGGGTGAGGGTTCTGTCTTTGAGTTTGAACGGAATTACAAAAAGCAAGACGGCTCTATCGTCGTCCGTTCCGGCTGGGAGGGTAAGGTTACGGTCGGTTATGACGAAAACGGTAAGCAACGTTTCAAGAGCGTGTATGGCAAAACGCAGAATGAAGCTCTAGCTAAAATTGCTGAGATTAAACAGCGTCTTATGAACGGCACCTATTCAGATACCAAGTTGACGGTCGCCGAATACCTTGAGCAGTGGTTAAGAGAGAAAGAGCGCAGCGTCAAGGAACGAACAGCGATGCTCTACCGGGAACAAGCCGAGCGGTACGTTATCCGCAAGATAGGCAGTGTCAAGCTCGAGAAGCTCACGCCCTTACACCTTCAGCGGATGATTAGCGAACTCGCTGACGAAATCGGCGTCCCGACCGCGAACAAAGCCCGCACCCTGATGTTCGCCGCGTTAAAGCAAGCGGTGCGGTGGCAGCTCATTCACCGGAACCCATGTGAAGCTGTCGCTAAGCTTAAAGAGACCCGTAAAGAGATGACGCTATGGACGCCCGCCGAAACCTTGAAGTTCTTAGGAGCGGCCCGACCCCACCGTTTATACGCCGCGTTCTATCTGGCTGTGTTTGCCGGACTCCGTAGAGGTGAGCTGTTAGGGCTACGTTGGAAAGACCTCACCGGCCCCGTGCTGAGCGTCAAGCAATCCCTGACCGTCTTAGGCGGTACACCGCACTTCACAACACCCAAGACCCGTAAAGGTGAGCGGCACATCACCGTCTCCCCTGACGTGCTCGAGGTACTCGCACAGCACCGGCTGATTCAAGAGGCAGAGGCTAAAGCTTTAGGCGACGCCTGGACAGATTCCGGGCTCATCTTTGCAACTGAAGTTGGAACGCTCATTCACCCCCGGAACTTTGAACGCACATTCAAAGACCTGCTTAAGACTGCCGACGTAACGAAGGCCCGGTTGCACGACCTGAGACACTTGCACGTCTCGCTACTCGTTTCTAAAGGGTTTGACCCGCGTTCAATCGCCGACCGGGTAGGCCATACGAACCCGAGCTTCACAATGGACGTGTACAGCCATATGTTTGCAACGCAGAGAGCGCAGGCCGCTGTCGGCATGGCTGACCTACTCGGAACCGACGCGAGACAGGAAAAACTGAATTAAACCCTGTAGGTGTAATTAAGGTGTAAACCGGCACACAAGAGAAGCGCCCCACACTTAGCGGGGCGCTCTTTTTGCGTCTCTGACGGCTTTTCTTTGGTAGCGATGAAGAGACTTGAACTCTTGACCTCACGATTATGAGTCGTGCGCTCTAACCAGCTGAGCTACATCGCCACACAGCAGTAGCAGCTTCAAACCTCTCGAGACACCTTAATCTCTGACGGTTTGACCACAGAAGATGCTATCACTCAGGTTCGGAGCCTTGCAAGTCACTTAAAGCTCGAGAAACCCAAAAAACGTCTCACTTGTCTGAGCGGGACGCGCACCAACTCCCTGGCGGGCGCAATATCTAAGCACAAACAATCTTTGATGGGCGCGTTTACGAGCAACCTCGAGTCGGCAAAACGCTCCGCCGCACCGATAGCACTAAAAACTTTTCACCACATTTCTTGAATACTTTATTAGGAGCAAAGCGTGTATGTCGCTTTCACTTGCATTACCTAATCATTTAAGGTACCATGACATATAAAAATTCTACCGCTCCCGGAGGTTATAATGGACAGCCAGAGACAGAAGAGCCTAGAGACGACCCTCACACAGATCGAGAAACAGTTCGGCAAAGGGGCGATCATGCGCCTCGGCGACGACCGCACCATGTTAAGCCAAGGCGTCATCTCGACCGGCTCGATGTCGGTTGACTTAGCCTTAGGCGTCGGGGGCGTCCCCCGTGGCCGCATCATCGAAGTCTATGGTCCCGAGTCCGGCGGCAAGACCACCTTAAGCTTACATATTATCGCCGAAGCGCAAAAAGCCGGGGGCGTGGCCGCGTTTGTCGACGCGGAACACGCCTTAGACCCCGGCTACGCCAAAGCCTTAGGCGTCGATACCGACGAGCTGTTAGTTTCCCAACCCGACACCGGCGAGCAAGCCTTAGAGATTACCGAACTGCTGGTAAGAAGTGGGGCGGTAGACGTTATCGTGGTTGACTCCGTAGCGGCGCTTGTCCCCAGGGCGGAGATCGAAGGCGAAATGGGCGACACCCACGTCGGCTTACAAGCCCGCTTGATGAGTCAAGCGTTGCGGAAGCTGACCGGGGTGTTATCCAAAAGTCACACCACGGCGATCTTTATCAACCAGATTCGGGAAAAGATCGGGGTGATGTACGGCAACCCCGAAACGACCCCCGGAGGACGCGCGTTAAAGTTCTATTCGTCCGTGCGGATGGAAGTGCGGCGTAAAGGGGACGTCAAGTCGGGGACTGACAAAGTGGGCAACCAAACGCGGATCAAAGTCACCAAGAACAAAGTCGCCCCGCCGTTTAAGGAAGCGGAAGTCGAGATTATGTTTGGCCGGGGGATTGACAAAGTGGGCGACCTGATCAACATTGCTTCGGACCTAGACATCATCCAGAAGTCGGGTTCGTTTTACAAGTATGACGGCGTGACCATCGGCCAGGGTAAAGAAAAAGCTTCGGCTTACCTCTTAGACCAACCCGGACTTATTGAGCAGATTAGGGAGAGGGTCGTAGGGGTCGTCAGTGGTAAGGGGGCCGAAGAAGATGAACCCGGCGTGCAGCAGAGCCCTATGGGTGAACTAGGCTAACGTGACCCGCAGCGACCTCAGAGAGGTGCTCAGCTACGCCCTCGGCGGCGAGGCTCCAGAGCGGTTTGTCGAGCGTTTGGTGTCGCGCCGCGAATGGGACAGTGAGTTTGAGGCGAGGCTCGAGGCCCTCGCCTACGAACTCCGCCCCGACCTAGCCGTGTGGGAAGTTGAGGTAGACGAGCAAGGTCACTTTCAAGAACGCCGGGTGCCGCTGCTCGAGTAGCACTTTAGTCTAAGGAGCAAACGATGACTCAGAGCTCCGAACTCGGATTACTACTCGAGTCTTTTAGCCGTAACGGACGAGTTAATGACGTTATCCTCAGCGCCCTTACCGAAGCAGACCTAAACTTAGCAGATGGGCAAGGCGGCTGGAATATAGGTCAGCATTTAGGCCATCTGGCAGAGTTTCGTTATGGTTGGTTGAACTTTATCTCACCGCAGCACGCAGAGAACATCCCTTCAGTAGCCGAGGGCGACCAGCAAAACTTTCGGCTGACGACGCAAAATCCGGCCGATCTCAAACAGGCATTTGCAGCGGGAGACGCGGCTGCGCTCGAGGCAGTTACAAGTGCGCTGAGGGAAAACCGTTCTTTTGAAGGAGCTTACAAAAGCCACCCCGCGCACTTTTTACAACACATCATCGTGCACGATTCACATCACCGGGGCCAGGTGATAAGCCTCCTCCGCCGGGGTAGTTGGACACGCGAGCAGCTCGGTACCCTCGATGACGCTACCTGGACGATTTGGAACGAGGCGCAAGATTAACTTTAAGCACACATAAAGGAACTGAAATGGCTGTTATTCTCCTTTTCCACCACGCCCAAGGCTTAACCGAAGGTATCAATGCGTTTGCCGAAGAGCTGCGCTCAGCTGGTCACCATGTAACCGTCCCCGACCTCTATGACGGCCTCACTTTCCCTACCGTAGAAACCGGCGTAGAACACGCTAAAAACCTCGGCTTTGAGGCACTTCTCGCCGCCGGGGTAGCTGCTGCTGACGGCCTTCCAAACGGCGTAGTGTACGGCGGGTTTTCTTTGGGCCTAATGCCCGCTCAGAAACTTGCCCAACAACGCCCTGGCGCACGCAGCGCGCTGCTCTATCACGGCGGCATACCCGTTACCGAATTTGGTGAGGTTTGGCCGGACGGAGTACCGCTCCAAGCGCATGTAATGCGGGACGACCCATGGGGCGACGTCGAGGACGTCAAGGAACTTGTAGCCCAGGCTGACGGAGAGTTGTTTCTTTACGAGGGTGACGCTCATTTGTTTACGGACAGTTCACTAGACGCTTATGACCCGGACGCAGCCAAGCTCGTGATGAAACGAACACTAGCGTTCCTCAACTCCCTCTCGTGACAGGTCGTTCCCTGAGCGCGAGTTAGTTTGGAAAGTGCAAAAGGAGTTCAGCGTTTCTCTAGTCCCTACAAACTCTTGACAGCAAGAACGCTTTTACTTTTATAACGCGTTATCGGTCTTGACTTACATCATCTGCGATAAGGTTTAATTCTTAGCGAGGGCACGCTCGAGTTCCCCCTTGTTCATCTTGCTCCGCCCCTTGATATCCCGTTTTTTCGCCTCGTCCATCAGTTCAGCTTTGGTCTTCTCCCCTGTTTGCGCTTTTTTACGGGCGAGCTTGGCTTCTACCGTATTTTCGACGTACTGTTTACCCTTTTTGTCTCCCTGCTTTTTCTTTTTCTCAGCCTCTTTTTTCTCTTTGTCAGTTAATGCGTCCCACGCTTTTTCCGGCAAGTAGCGTTTGGTGCTGCCGTCACTTTGGCGAGCATCGGCGCTGCCGTCTTCGGTCTGCCAGTTTTCATTCGTCCACGACTCTAAAGATTTGGCTGCGTCACTTTTGTCGCCCTTGTAACCGCCACCGTGCTTTTCGTATTCGTGAACCAAAAGCTGACTTTTACGGGCCGACCACTGCCCTTTTTTGCCCCCTTTAGATGATGCCTGGATGTCGTCTTTAAGCTTCCGGCGCAACTCAGGATCGGTATATTTTTCGTCGTAGTCATCTTGATGCTGTTCTTTACGGGCCATGCTAAAAGTTTAGAAGTCGGTACGGGTAAAAATCTGCGCGGTGCAGAACGGTTGCGCAACTAAATCTGTGAGACGATAGGCGCTATAGTAGCTCTGAGGAGGCACACCATGAATCCACTCGAGAAACTCGCTACCTTCGGACAGTCCCCGTGGTTAGACGACCTGCGCCGCAGCTTGGTAACCGGCGGCGGATTGCAAGACCTGATTGACGACGGTTTAAGGGGACTAACGTCAAACCCGGCTATCTTTGAGGCTGCCATCGCCAAAAGCAGCGACTACGACGACGCTATCCGGCAACTTGCTCAAGACGGCAAAAGTATCGAGGAAATCTACCGCACCTTAACCGTTGAAGACGTACAGGGAGCCTGCGACCTCTTTCGCCCGCTTTACGATGAGACCGGTGGCGCGGACGGCTTTGTCTCTTACGAGGTTTCGCCGAAACTCGCCAACGACACAGGCGGCACCATCCAAGAAGCGCGCGAGTTGTGGCGAGTGATTGACCGTCCGAATGTGATGATCAAGGTTCCCGCGACGCAAGAGGGTCTACCGGCAATCCGGCAGCTGATCAGCGAGGGTATCAACGTCAACGTGACGCTGATCTTCGGCCTGCCACGGTACAAGCTCGTCGCGCAGGCGTATATGGACGGGCTGCAAGACCGTTTGGCGCAGGACGGCAGCTTAGAGCACGTGGCGTCGGTGGCGAGCTTCTTTTTAAGCCGCGTGGATTCGCTGTTAGACCCCAAACTCGAGGCCATTCAGCAAGAGGGCGGCGAGCGGGGCGAGCACGCCCAGAGCATTCTCGGTAAGGTCGCGGTTGCGAGCGCGAAGATGGCGTATGTGGCGTACAAAGAGATTTTCGGGGGCGACGATTTTGCTAAACTCGCAGCGGAGGGCGCAAAACCGCAACGCCTGCTGTGGGCCAGCACCAGCACCAAAAACCCCGAATATTCTGAAGACAAGTACGTCGAGCCTTTGATCGGTGACCCGACCGTTAATACAATGGCGCAAAAGACGCTGGACTATTACCGTGAGTCGGGTGAGCCTGCGGCGACGCTCGAGCAGGGCGCAGACGAAGCGGATAAGACCCTGAGTACGCTCGAGTCGTTAGGCATCAGTATTGACGAAGCGACGCAGCAGCTCGAGGACGAAGGTGTGGAGAAATTTGTCACCCCCTTTGGCAGTCTGATGGACACGCTCGCCAAAGCGCGCGACGAGGCGCTCGAAAAGCCGACCGCTTAACGCATTAGCCGCTCTCACAAACGCTCACAGACAAGCGCGCCTCCTGCTTCTATCCTAAAAGCAGGAGGTTTTTTTGAAGCACTTGACTTACCAGGATATTCGGCGGGCTTTCGTGTTGCTCGGCCTGCTTGTCCTCGCCGCTTGCGCCCCACAAACCAGCGTCGAGACCAATGTGCAACCCACGCTCTTTTCAGCTACTGCGCCGGGTGAAGTTGGCGGCGAGTTAGTTTTGCAAGGGCGTTACTTCGGTGATGGTCAAGCCGGAAATAATTCGTATGTGGTTCTAGGTGCAGATATTAACGGTGACGGCGGTGGACGGATTAAAACAACGTCGTGGACGCCTTCACGTATCACGCTGGACGTTCCCAAAAATGTCGGTTACGGCTTCGTCTTTGTTTTTGTAGATGGCGTCAAAAGCAACGGTCTACCGGCTAATTTGCCCTAACGATTTGCCGTTAGAGCTGACAGTGAGCAGTGATGTGACGTCATTGCTCGTTTTTTTGGCTGGCTTGACACGTTTAGAGACAGACGGACTCGGGCCAGTCTCAAACACGACGCATGTTCTTAAATGTGTGACAGCAGCACACGGCTTAAAGAAGTGGTTGTGCAGCTTTGACTTTGAACAAAACCATACCTCCTAAAGAACCTTTCCGAGGGACGCTTTTTAGCCCTGGCCGGGTGCTAGACTCGAGGTTATGAAGTTTCAGGCCGTTAAAGGCACCTACGACATCCTTCCCGCCGACCGACCCCGTTGGGCACACGTGTACGACGCGGCCGCCCGCGTTTTAGGGCATGCCGGGGCGGGGGAACTGACGCCACCCGTGTTTGAACACAGCGACGTATTCGTCAAAGCGGCGGGCGAATCATCCGACCTGATCGTGCAAAAAGAGATGTACACCTTTAAGGACGCGGGCGAGCGCGACCTGACGCTCCGGCCCGAGTTTACGCCGGGAGTGCTGCGGGCGTATCTCGAGCACGGCATGTATACCCGCCCCGCACCGGTGAAACTCTGGAGTTTCGGCCCGATCTTTCGCGCCGAAAAACCGCAACGCGGCAGATTTCGGCAGTTTCATCAGCTCAACTGTGAAGTGTTGGGGCTCGCCTCGCCACTCGTTGACGCCGAAACGGTCGCCCTCCTCTACCGCGTGTTGGGGGCGTGCGGGCTCAAAAACTTGACGGTCAAGCTCGGCTCGGTGGGTGACCCGGAAGACAAGGCGGCGTATAACGGTTATTTGCGTGACGAACTCGGCAAACGCGCGGGCGAGTTGTCCGAGACGAGCCAAGAGCGGCTGCGCCTCAACCCGATGCGGGTGCTCGACAGCAAAGATGCAGGTGACCAAAAAATTGTGGCGACGCTCAAACGTCCGTTGGATTTTCTAAGCGACGACGCCCGCAACCACTTCGACACGGTGCAGCAGTTTCTGACCGACTGGGGCGTCCCCTTCGAGGTTGACGCCAGCATCGTCCGGGGGTTGGACTACTACCGCCGCACCGCCTTTGAGGTGCATCATCCAGGGATCGGCGCACAGTCGGCGCTCGGCGGCGGGGGCCGCTACGACGGGCTCGTCGAACACTTGGGTGGTCCGGCAACGCCCGGTATCGGCTGGGCGTTCGGCGTTGAGCGCGTGCTCGACGCGATGGTACAAGACGGGGTAGGCCATGATGCTGAAGCCAAGCCGCTCCTCTTTCTCGTGCCGATGGACGAAGCGGCGGTCCCTGAGGTGGCGCTGACGGCGTTCAATTTGCGCAGCCTCTTTGCTGTGCAGCACGCCTATAAAGAGCGGAATCCGGGTAAAGGTCTGCGGGACGCGCAGCGCAGCGGCGCACAGTTTGCCGGTCTGCGCGGCGAGCGCGAACGCGAGCGTGGGGTGTATACGCTTAAAAATTTGATATCCGGTGAGCAGCTCGAGGTCACTGAAACGGATTTGGGGTCGTTTTTAGCCGCTCGAGCCGAAACAGCGCAGGCGGTCAGCGTATGACTGCTGATACTAAACGCACGCATATGTGCGGCGACCTCAGAGCAGGCGACGAAGGTCAAAGCGTCACCTTACAAGGCTGGGTCAACCGCCGCCGCGACCTGGGCGGACTGATCTTCCTAGATTTGCGTGACCGTACCGGTTTGGTTCAAGTCGTCACCGAACCCGACGCCGCAGCGTTTGCTGTGGGCGAACAGCTCAGACCCGAGTTTATCGTCACGGTAAGTGGCAATGTGCGGCTCCGGCCCGACGTGCAGCGCACCTCGAGGCTCCCAACCGGCGACGTCGAAGTGCTGGCCGAGAGCATCACCATCATTTCTGAAGCCAAAACTCCTCCCTTTGTACTGAATAGTCCCGAAGAAGCCGCTGAGGTCAGCGAAGATTTACGCCTCAAGTACCGTTACCTAGACCTCCGCCGCCCCGAAGCTGCTGCGCCGCTCTACCTCCGGCACCGGGTCAGCAAAGCCATCTGGGACTTTTTGGACGCTGAGGGCTTCGTGCAGGTTGAGACGCCGCTGTTAACGCTCTCGACACCTGAGGGGGCTCGAGATTACGTGGTGCCCTCACGGACGCAACCCGGTAACTTTTACGCGCTGCCGCAGTCGCCGCAGCTCTTTAAGCAGCTCTTGATGATGGGCGGCCTGGAACGTTACTTTCAGCTCGCGCACTGTTTTCGAGACGAAGACCTCCGCGCCGACCGCCAACCCGACTTTACGCAGCTCGATATTGAAATGTCATTTGTAGATCAAGACGACGTGTTAGACCTCAACGAGCGGTTGCTGCAGCATGTGATTAAAGCCGCACTAGACCGGGACATCCCCGCGCCGTTCCCACGTTTGAGCTACGCGGACGCCATGAACCGCTACGGCTCGGACAAACCGGATGTGCGCTTTGCGTTAGAACTCACCGACCTCTCCCCTGTTTTTAGCGAGACGACCTTTCGCGGCTTTGCCTCGGTGTTGGCGTCCGGCGGCAGCGTGCGGGCCTTGCCGGTTCCCGCTGAGCGCGCAGGTGAGCTGAGCCGCAAACGGTTAGGGGAGCTCGAGACCCACGGCAAAACTTACGGTGCCCAGGGACTCGCGTGGCTCCGGCGCGACGGTGAAGGTTTCAGCGGCCCCATCGCCAAGTTTTTAGCTGATACCGAGGTGCAGGCGCTGACGCAGCACGCACCCGCTGACGGTGACCTGCTCCTCATCGTCGCGGCCAAAACGCGCGTCGCGTGCGAGGCGCTCGGCGCAGTGCGGCTTAAACTGGCTCACGATTTTGGCCTCATCCCCGAAGGTGAGCTGGCTTTTTCGTGGGTGATTGACTTTCCGCTGCTCGAGTACGACGATGAGACCGGCGGCCACACCTACATGCACCACCCCTTCACTCGGCCCCAGGACGAAGACCTGCCGCTGTTAAGGACCGACCCCGGCAAAGTGCGGGCGTGGGCGTATGACCTGGTGCTCAACGGTTTTGAAATCGGCGGGGGGTCGCTGCGTATCTATCAGCTCGAGACCCAACGCGCCATGTTCCGCGCCCTCGGCTTTTCCGACGAGGAAGCGCAGGCCCGCTTCGGCTTCTTTTTAGACGCGCTCGCTTACGGCGCGCCGCCACACGGGGGCGTCGCCTGGGGACTGGACCGCTTGATCATGCTCTTAGCCGGGGCCAAAAGTCTCCGCGACGTGATCGCCTTCCCCAAAAATCAGCGCGGGGCCGACCCGCTCACCGGCGCACCGGGACCGCTCACACAGGCGCAGCTTGACGAACTGTCGTTACGCCTCGGCCATACGCCTGTCGAGGCTGCGGCAGAAGCCAATCCTGCAGCTACTGAGACAGAAATAAAAGCAGCCGTAACTACAAGCGCCACTGAAGGAGAAAGCTCACAGGAAACGCCGTGATTCCTTTTGTGCTCCTCGACCTAGACGGCACAGTGATCGGCTCGAGCGGTCAGGTCTTGTCGTGCGTGTGGGAGGCAGTCGCAGAGGTGCAGCAAGCGGGCATGAAACTCGCCGTTTGCACCGGACGCCCGCGCGTCGGGGTCGCTAAACGCGTAGCCGAGCGCCTCGGTAAAAGCGTTCCGCACATCTTTCAAAACGGCGCGATGATCGCCTACGCCGATGGCGACGTGGTTGAACTGCACGCGCTTAAAGAGGCGAATACCCGCGCGTTAATTACCCATGCGCGGGCGCACAACTTAGCTCTGGAGGTCTACACTTCAAATGCGCTCTACGTCGAGCGTCGCACCCCGCTGAGCGAAGCGCACGCAAAACTGATCGGTGCGACGGCGATTGTCCGCAATTTAGAAGACGTAGCTGAGAACGAACCCGTGGTGCGGGCGCAGTGGGTGATTCCGTTGGGGAAAGAAGCCGAAGCCAGGGAGCTCACCCTACCCGGCGTGCAGACCTCGAGCGCAGTCTCCCCGGCCCTTAAAGACACCCTGTTTATCAGCGTCACAGCCAAAGACGTATCCAAAGGTTCGGCGGTGCGGACGCTGATCAAGCGAGAACGCTTTAAGACAGAAAACGTGATGGCCGTTGGGGACAGCGCGGGCGATTTGCCGATGTTAGAAGCGGTCGGTCACCCCGTCGTGATGGCCGAAGCGCCTGCTGAACTGCGTGAGCGGTTTTTTACCGTCGGCGGCGTAGATGAATGCGGCGTCGTCGAGGCGTTGGAACGCGCCTTAACGCTCAAGGTCGTCTGAGTCAAAAGCTTTGCGTAGGTCAAGCGTCCCCAAGCTAGGCTGTGTTACTTCTGCTTTGTTGTCTTCTGAAGTCGTAAGAAACGTTATTTCTTTTGTCAACCTGGCAACTATTGACTGCTGTATTCTGAATTCGCTCTTCCTCACGTAGACTACACAGCCGTCATCTCGAGCCGATTCCAGAACTCGCCAAACGATGCGTCGCTGCTCATCAGGCTTTGCCAACTTTAGCTTGATAAACTCGGAGCATGGTTGTCCCCATTCAAAACCTCAAAGAACACTTAGGCGAGAGCGTCACCATCCAGGGCTGGCTGGCAGGTTCACGCTCGAGCGGCAAGATCGCCTTTTTACAACTCCGCGACGGCTCCGGCTTCGTGCAGGGCGTATTGGCGAAAAACGACGTAGACGAATCTACTTTTAAGCTGGCGCGGTCACTCACCCAAGAGTCGAGCATCATCGTGACCGGCGAAGTTCGGGCTGATGAACGCTCACCCTCCGGCGTCGAGCTGGGCGTGACCGGGCTCGAGCTAGTTGAACGCACCGAAAACTACCCCATCACGCCTAAAGAGCACGGCGTCGACTTTTTGATGGAGCATCGGCACCTCTACATGCGGAACAAAAAGCCGTGGGCAATTATGCGGATTCGAGATGAATTGGAGCGGGCCGTTCACGATTTTTTTGCCGAGCGCGGCTTTGTCCGCTTTGACACGCCCTTTTTTACCCCGAACGCCGCAGAGGGCACCACCAACCTTTTTGAAATTGATCTCTTTGGTGAAGACAAGGCGTACCTGTCGCAGTCCGGGCAGCTCTACGCCGAGGCCGGGGCGCTCGCTTTGGGCCGGGTGTACACCTTCGGGCCGACCTTTCGGGCAGAAAAGTCGAAGACGCGCAAACACCTCTTAGAGTTTTGGATGATCGAGCCCGAGGTCGCATATCTGGAACACGAAGGCAACATGAAGTTGCAAGAAGAGTTTGTCTCGTACCTTGTAGGACGCGCGTTAGAAAACCGCCAAGCCGAGCTGACGATGTTGGAGCGGGATACGAGGATGCTTACTGCCACCGCTCAGGGAGGGTTTCCGCGCCTCTCTTACGACGAAGCTTTGGCTAAACTCGCCGAGCACGGCGAACACCTCAGCTGGGGTGACGATTTGGGTGCGCCGCACGAGACGATTTTAGGAGGGCTTTACGACCGCCCCGTCTTCGTTGACGCGTGGCCAACCGAGACCAAAGCGTTTTATATGCAACCGTTTGACGACGACCCGACGCGCGTCAAGTGCGACGACCTCATCGCCCCGGAAGGGTACGGCGAACTTATCGGGGGTTCGGAGCGCATCCATGACTATGACCTCTTAAAGTCGCGGATTGAGGCGCACGGGTTGCCCGAAGAAGCGTTCGCCTGGTATTTGGACCTGCGGCGTTACGGGTCGGTGCCGCATTCAGGGTTCGGACTCGGGTTTGAGCGGCTCTTGGCGTGGGTTACGGGCGTGCATCATTTACGCGAGGTCATCCCCTTCCCACGGCTCTTGACCCGTATGTACCCGTAGTGAGCTGGGTCAACGTCCTCGGCGTGATGGCGGGTGGGGCGCTCGGGGCGCTCGCCCGTTACTCGGTCGCGGTAACGGTGCAGGGGCGATTGTTACAGACGCCCTTTGCCGGTCTCCCGGTAGCGACGCTTTTGGTCAACGTCAGCGGATCATTTTTGTTGGCGTTTTTGGCAACGCTGGCGCTGCAAGGACGGCTCAGTGGGATTTTATTACTGACGCTCGGTACAGGTTTTTGCGGTGCGCTCACAACCTTTTCGACCTTTGAACTCGACGCGGACGGGCTCTTAAGAAGTGGGCAGTTTGGCAGCGCCCTGCTCTACGTCGGCAGCAACCTCTTTTTAGGTTACGCTGCGCTGCTACTCGGGCAGATGGTCGGGGAGCGCCTTACTTGATTTCGCCTAGTTTTAGTTCAAGCTCAGTTTGGGCTTGTCGCCGTCAGGTTTTGGGAGGTCTGAGGCAGCTCCAGCTCGCCGAGCGTCTGCGGGAGCGAAACCTGACCCAAAAACGTCGGTGGGACGCGGCCGTTGATAAGCACAAAGGTGTCAGCCACGCCCTGCCGAGCGGCAGTTTGCTGGATAGACCCCAACAGCCACAGCTCAGTTGTCACTGGCACTTCTACAGTCTCTGAGAGTGAAAAGTCGAGGGCAGCATGGCCCCCATCAGCCTCGTCACCGAGCCAGAACACGCGCGGCGTACCGAGTTCCTTAGGCCACGCGCCCTCACTTACAAGCCACGTCCGCAGGGCGTGGAGCGTCGCCGCAAGACGCGCGGGTGAGGTGTCGGCGGCGCGGAGCGACACGTTACGTGTCCGCAGTTCACCGCTGGTTTGCTGAATCAGAACGGCGGGAAAAGGCGTGGTGGGGAGGGGCTCGAGCGTCACCAACTCAGGCGGCGGAACCCCCGGCGGGCGCGTGTGAACGAACGCCAGGATGCCGGCCAGCAAGACGAGCGCGCTCAAAAGCGTGGGCAAAACGCGCATCAGCGGCCCTGCAAGAGCGTGCGCAGAAGCGGGGCCAACGACCCAGCGAGTTCGGCGTCGGCCCCGGGCCGCCCCAAGTCTTCGGAGCTCAGCTCGAGCATCACGCCGCGCCCCGCCGCGCCGCTAAGTGTCTCTAAGGGTACAGCCATAAGCGAAGCCAGCTTCAGCGAGGTCCGTCCGCTCAGCCCGGTGGCGAGCCCCCGCGCGATTCGCTCACCCAACGAAGTGTCAGGTTTAAGGCGGGCGAGTTGCGCCCTCGCCTCGTCAGATAAGACAGTCTCGGCTACTGCGCGGCGTACCGGAGCGTCCAGCGTCGGCACGTCCGGCGGCAGGTAGTAGACGTTAAACCGGCCTGCCGGGAGCGGGGCTTGACGGAGCGTCAGCAGAAAAGGTACGGCGAATCCGGTCTGCGCGGCATTTTCAGACGTGGCGCGTTGCAACTTGACCTGAAACCCGTACGGCTCGAGCACCGCTTTAAGGCGCTCGGCTAGCGGGAATGTGCCAGCATCTGCACGAAGGACAAGAATCAGCGTCTGCACGCCTGCAGCAGTATTTGGTGCTGTGTCTACCGCGCTACGAAAGACGTCAATGACGACGCGCTCCCCTGCGCCGTGGGGTTCGCTAAAGGTGCGGTAGGTGTTGCCTTGCTGCAAAATCAGATTGAAATCTACGAAGTTGCCGCTCGGCACCAACGCCGCGTAACTGATACGGCCGCCCCCCAAACTAAAAGGTCGCCCGCTTAGCTCGTCTGAACCTAACCGGGCTCTGGGAAAGCGGAAGCGCACCGCACCGAGCGAGGGTGCCGGGGTATCCTCCATGTCAACGGGCGCGTCAAAGGTCAGGACGAACCGCTCGTAACTTCCCCAGGCTTTCGGCGGCGACACCGCCGTTAGGACAGGCCGGGGAAAAACGACTGCGACGGTTCGCGCGGCGGCGAGGTAGGCCGTGCGGCCGCCGAGCGCCGCCGTGACGCTTTTGACCGGCAGGTACACCGTTTCGCCTACCCGCACTGCGCCCGTACTCGGAAGGCGCTGCCCGTCAACCGTCAGGGTTGCCTTAGCTGCCGCCGCCTGTTTCGCCGTGGGAAAGCTCTGCAAACTGAGAAAGCGGCCCCCAAATAAGAGGAGCACGCCCGTCCGTGCGTCGTAGCGGTACGCCGCGCCGAGCGCCTCCGCATAAAGCTCCGCCGGGGTGTAGGCGCTGCCGGGAACAAGATCGGTACGAACCTCGAGCAACGTACCGTTGACCGCGAGCCGCTGCTGCGCGCCCGCACACGTCAGCAGTGCGAGCAGAGTAAACACGGCGAGAAGACGCATCTAGCGTTTGAGCGCCCGCTCCATCTGGCGCTGCGCGTCACGCTTGGCCTGGTCTTGGCGTTTGTCGTAACGTTTCTTGCCGCGTCCGAGAGCTAACTCGAGCTTGACCCAGCCCCCCTTAAAGTAGAGCCGCGTCGGCACGAGCGTCAGCCCTTTACGCTCTAAGCCTTTGGTAATCTCAGCGATTTCAGACTTTTTTAACAGCAATTTACGGCTACGCACCGGTTCGTGGTTGTTATAACTCGCCTCTCGGTACGGCGGAATGTGCATTCCCTCTAAAAAGACCTCGCCGTTACGGACACGGGCGAACGCCTCGCCAAGTGTGACCCCGCCCTGACGAAGCGATTTGATCTCGCTGCCGGTCAGGGCGATGCCCGCTTCAAAGCGGTCTAAGAGTTCGTAGTCAAAAGAGGCGCGGCGGTTTTGAATCATAGAACGTCCACTTTACCGCGTTTAGAGTTTGAGTTGCCTATTCAGCATGTCTAAACAGGAACAAGCTCCCTACCGAGGCAACAACCTGCTTAATGCACCGGAGTATATCAGTCACTTAGAGCTTTATTTCTAGTGCGTCTCTCGCGCTCAACACACGCAGAAGGGGTACGTAAAAAAGATATCTACCTCTCGTTGTGAATCCCCTTCGGGGCAGGGCTAATCGGCTGAGCAAAGGCGGCAGGTTCAGCTTGCACCTGTAGACTGACCAAGGACGTAAGAACACCCCCGGCGATGAGCAGCCAGAAGACGGGCTCAAACGCTTGTAGTGGCGCGGCGGGTGTCGCTGTGGCTAAAACGGCGATAACCAACGCCACCCCGAACACAGCGCCGAGCTGCCGCACCGCTTGATTGACCGCGCTGCCCACTCCGAAGCGTTCCGGCGGCAGGCCGGAGACTGCCGCCGCGCTCATTACGGGGGTAGGAGTAGTCCCACCCCTACCCCCGTAATGAGCGAGTTGGAAACAGACGCGTCAAGTCGTTGCTTGTGTGATAGGCAGTCGTGGGGTTGCCACTTACCGCAAACTGTGGGATAACATCCCTGCAGCTTTCAGACGAAGCACCTTGTTCAGCGACTTTTGGGAAGCTTACTAAGCGGTTATCCCTGATGAACAACACCAAGCTATTGGCAAAGATAGCGGCCTAACAGCTCACGTTGAACGCTTCAATAACACCCTCCGCCAGCGGACAGGCCCGGAAGGTGCCGTTTCGTCCAAGACAGCGCCTAGCCCGCTTTGTCAGAAAGACCCTTTCCTTCTCCAAGTCTGAGCACATGCACCTCATTTGCTTGCACTTGTTCCTCGTTCGCTACAACTTTAATGCGCTGCTGTCAGTCGACGGTGAACCACTACCCAAAGTTTTTATGCGGCAGAACGGCCCATTGACCGCATAAGTGGCTCGGTTAGCTAGCGGGTCAATAAACTTAGCAACCTCAATATGGGGATTAACTGAAGCGAGGCTGGTGCGTAAAATATAGCGTTGCCAAAACTAAATCAGCTCACTCCAAAAACCCCGATACGTCACGCGGGTCAATGTCAAGGCGGAGCCGTGCGGGGCCGTGATAGGCCAGGGCCGGGACGAGGCGTTCGGGGAGCGTCTCAGCGTCGGTACGGATAAAGAGCTGATACGAGTACCGGTTTTTAACGCGGGCGACGGGCGCGGCGCTCGGCCCGAGCAGTTCGTCGGGGGTTGCGCCCGCCGTTTTGAGTGCACCCGCCAGCCAGGTCGCGGCGTTCTCGGCGGTGCGGGCGTCGCGGGCGCTGAGCTGCACTTTAGCGAGGGCCGCAAAAGGCGGATAGTTAAAACTCTGTCGGCGCTCGAGTAACCCCCGTACAAACGCCTCACCCGTCCCGTGCGTATACGCGTGCAGCAGCGGACTGTCCGGGACGAAGGTCTGAATGAGCGTCAAAGGACGCTTACCGGGCGCGAGTTCACCCAGGTTCAGCAGTAACCGAAACGCCTCTTCTTCCGCGCGAAAGTTGCCCAGAGACAAAAACGCGTCGAGCAGCGTCACGCCGATAAGCGATACGTTCGGGAGCGGCGGCAGCCTCAGACACGCCGTCGTAGCGACGAGTACACCCGGCGTACCATCTATCAGTTCGGCTAGGTCTTCGCGTTTGTCGCTGTCATAGCGTTTGACGAGCAGGTTCGGGACAACCCTCGAGACCTCAGCCGCGATCCACTGCGTTCCGGCGGCGCGGGTCGGACCGAGCGTCGGATTGTTGCAGTTTGGACAGAGGTCGGGGGCGCGGCCCTGATGCCCACACTGATGGCAACGTAAGAGGTAACGCTCGCGGTGGTAGCGCAGCGGCAGGTCGCAGTTCGGGCACATCAGCGTGTGTTCACACGCCGCGCAGCAAAGCGCCGCTGAAAACCCACGGCGGGGTGCGAGCAGGACTGCCTGACGGCCCCGCGCCTCAACTTGTTTAAGCACCCCGATCAGGTCATTGCTGAGCGGCCAGCCCCCCGCCCGGAGATCGACGAGGTGGGTGCGGGGGACCGCGGTGGGCAGCTCGAGCCGCGCCATCTCAGAGACCAACCCGAGCGTTTCGGGTGTGGCGAACGCGTCACTTAACACCAGCGGCACATGGGCTGCTTGCGCCAGAAAACGCGCAGCGGTTGGGACAAAGACGCGGCAACCGGCGCTCAGTTTGTAGGCGCTGCTGCCCTCCTCGAGCACCACCACCCGGCCTAGCTCCAGAGGGGCTAAAAGTGCCAGATAACTCCCAACCAGCACAAACGGCTCCGGCTCACGGCAGCGTTCCCAGAGCCGCTGCCGCTCTTTGTCGGAGGTGTCGCCCGACAACAGGTGAACCGGCACGTGCGCAGCTAAGAGCGAGGCCGCCTGCTGCACGAACGTCTGTTCAGGAGCCAAGACCAGCACACTTTTTCCGGCGGCGAGGTCAGCTTTGATAAGCGGCAACGAGCTCAAAACCCGTTCTGCACGCGTGCTGCCCGAAACACTCAGAACCGGCTCGCTGACGGTAGTTGCAGACCAAATGTTTGCTACGCCGGGTTGAGCAGCTGGCAGCACCGGCGTCAGCACCACCGGCGGCGCTTCGATCTCGCGGTAGGCCGCGTACCCTTTTTTCACGAGCGCACGTACCGCTGTTTCGGGGACGGCAACGGCGCGGGCCAACGCTGCCGCACTTTCAGCCTGACCCAATCTAAAAAGGTGGGCGAGCGCCATACGCTGATTGGTGCGCGGCGCACCGTCTAACGCCGCGTCCCCTTCGCGTACCGGGGTGAGCCGCTGCACCCGCGTCGGCGCGACCCGTACAGATTCGTCTAACAACCCTTGCTGACGGTAGAGCTCGAGCCTTTTAAGCGGCACCGTCCCGGCGTCTTGCCAGGTTTCAGAAACAGGTTCGGTTTTAACGACGCTGAGGGCGCGGACGCGGTGCTCGAGCGGCACACTCAGCCCCGTCGGCAAGAGGTTGGCGAGCACCGTTCCGGCGGGCGCACAGGTATACGCGGCCACCCGCAGCAGAACGTCTAGAGCACTCTCTTTTAAGAAAGGTTCAGTATCTAGTGCGCCGATAGCTTCACGAAGCTCGAGACCCGCCCCGCCCCGGAGCAGTTCAAAACCGACTAAAATCCCAATCCGTACCCCGCTCTGCCACGGCACCACGACGCGCACACCTACCTGCACCTCAGCGGCAGACAGCCGCAGCGCGTGAGGCGGCAAAAAGGTAAAGGGGGGGAGCGGCAGGGGCAACAGCACCCGCCACGCACTCGGAACGGTCACACGCTTATTGTATCCCGGCGTTATATCCCGGCAGTTTGTCCCAGCCTTGGCACGCGGCGCGGTAAGATGCGCGTTATGAAACCCCCTGCAACTTCAAACTCGGTGCCAACCTCAGATTCGGCTTACCGCGCCGCCGGGGTTGATTTAGCCGCGAGTGGCGATACGATGGCGCGGGTTAAGGCGGCGGTGACTGCAACCTATACACCGGCGGTGCTCGCCGGGATGGGCGCGTTCGGCGGCCTTTTCGACGTAGGCGCACTTAAAAACATGGACGCGCCCGTTCTCGCCTCGTCAACCGACGGGGTGGGGACGAAGACAAAGGTGGCCGCTGCATTAGGGCGCTACGACACGCTCGGACAAGATTTGGTCAACCACTGCGTCAACGACCTTTTGGTGCAGGGTGCGCAGCCGCTTTTTTTTCTCGATTATGTAGCGTCGGGAAGGCTCGAGCCCACCCTCACCGCCGCCCTGATTGAGAACGTCGCGGCAGGCTGCCGGGCGCACAGCATTCCGCTTTTGGGCGGCGAAACTGCTGAAATGCCGGGGGTTTACGTTGCAGGAGAGTTCGACCTTGTAGGAACGCTCGTCGGCGTCGTTGAACGTTCACGACTCGTCACCGGTGAGCAGGTCAGAGCAGGAGATGTGATTTTAGGTTTGGCGTCGGGCGGACTACAGACGAACGGTTTCTCGCTGGCACGACATATTTTAGACGGCAGCTACGACGAGCCCCTCGGAGACGCGACCGTAGGCGACGCGCTCTTAGCCCCGCACCGGAGTTTTTTAGGGGCGCTGACGCCGCTTTTAGACGCTGGTTTAGTTCGGGGGATGGCGCACATTACCGGCGGCGGTCTGCCGGGGAACCTACCCCGTAGCCTGCCGGAAGGTTTGGGCGCACTTATCACGCCTGAATGGAACGTACCGGAGATTTTTACGTTGATTAAAGAGCGTGGCAACGTCAGCCGGGATGAGATGTACAGCGTTTTTAATATGGGCGTCGGCTTCGTCTTGATCGTGTCACCGGAAAACTTAGCGTCGGCGCACGCACTGTTGCCTGAAGCCTTTGAAATTGGGCAAGTTGTTCAAGGTGACGAGGTAAAGCTAGTCGGGTCGGTCTGAATTATCCGACTCCAAAACCGGTAGCAGCACCGTAAAAACCGTGCCTTCACCGACTTTGGACTCAACTGAAACCGTGCCGCCATGTTGTTCGACGATCCATTTGACGATGGCCAGCCCCAGCCCTGAACCGTTGCCGCGTGTGCTCCGCGCGCCGTCTACCCGGTAAAAACGCTCGAACAAGTTGGGCAACGCCGACTCGGGGATACCGGGGCCGTTGTCTAAAACCTCGAGCCGTGCCCAGTCTCCCTCTTTTAAGAGCGACACGCTGACCCTGCTCGAGCCTGCGTTCAGCGCGTTTTGCACGAGGTTAAGAACAACCTGTTTAAGCCGCGCCGCGTCACCCGAGACTTCCAACAGCGGTACCGGCGAAAAAGCTTCGATGGTGGCCCCGCGCGCAACCGGCGCGAGTTCTTTGGAGACCGCCTCGATGGTTTCAACCAGGTTCATCGGTTCACGTTTGACCGTCAATCCGGCGTCGGCGCGGGCCAACTCTAAGAGGTCGTTGACGAGTTTGCTCATCCTAAGCGCCTCGCTCTGAATAATCTCTAACGGCTCGACCTGCTCAGAAGTCGGGTGCGTCCGGCGCAGCAGGTAGCTCGCGTGCCCGGAAATCGCGGTGACCGGCGTCCGCAGTTCGTGTGACGCGTCGGCCGTAAAACGCCGCTGCGTCTCCAAAGTTTCTTGCAAACGGTCAAGCATCCGGTTGAGCGTCACCGAGAGTTCGCCCACCTCATCGCGGCTTTTAGGGACCGGTACCCGCTGCGAGAGGTCTTGTGAGCTGATCCTCGAGGCCGCCTTGGTCATCCGTTTCAGCGGCGTCAGCGCCCGCTGCGCCAAGAGCCAAACCCCAAAGGGAAAGACGATCAGCGCGACTAAAATGGTTTGAATCAGGTTGGTACGAAGTTGCGTTAAGGTGTCGCTGCGTACCGGCATCGCCACAGCAATCAGCGTCGGCGCGTCCGTGATACCAATCACGTTATCGAACGAAGGTAAACCTGCAGTTGACAGACTAAAAATCACGCGTCTTGCCCTGACAACCCAAAGCATCCCGTCTTCATTAGTAATACTGGTCTGCAAACGGCCGGTTCGCCTTAGTTCGGCAAAGCGGTCTTCGCCGAGAAAATCAATCATCCCTGCACCCGTTTGATTACCAATAACCGTCGGCAATCTTGGGACGCGCTCGAACCCGACAAACGGCTTAGGCGGCAGCGGCACACTAGGATCGTTTAGATAAACATTGACATAGAGCAGCGTGTCACTCGTCAGGTTCTGAACCCAGTTATTACGGCTCGAAGAGGGTGTCCAAGGATTTTGCTCAATCGCTTCTAGAACATCGGCGTAGGCTTGATTTGTCTGCGCCTCAACGTTATCGATCAGCGAGCGCCGCGTCAGACTATAGACAAGGACGCCGACAAAAATGAGCACCAAGACTAAAAAGCTAGCAAAGAAGAGGGTCAGGCGGAGCTGCAAAGACAGCCCCGCTGGGAAACCCGCTCGAGCCTCTCTCTGCGTCACCATGCGCTGATTTGTACGTTCTATTGCCACACGACCACCCACAGCGTTTACCGATCAAGGCCCTTTGCCCGCGTCAACCCAATTTAACCCCTCGTACGGGTGAAAAGCGTGACCTAATAAATGTGAGTTTATACATGCAAAGCTGTATGTTAAACCTTACAGGTTAGATATTAGGTGTAAGCAAGACCTATTCTTCGCGCAACACGTAACCGACGCCGCGCACGGTGTGAATCAGGCGGCGTTCGCCTTCGCCCTCGAGTTTACGCCGCAAATAGCCGACGTATACGTCTACGACGTTCGAGCCGCCGGTATATTCGGGCCAGACTTTTTCTTCGATTTCAAAACGGTTAAAGACCTTGCCGGGGCTCCGGGCAAAGAGTTCTAAGAGTTCAAACTCTTTAGCGGAGAGTTCAATCCGCCGCCCATCCCGAAAAACCTCGCGCCCGTCTAAGTTCATAACCAAATCAGCGACGCGTACCTCGCCGGTCACGGCTGGGTTCACCCGCCGCAGGTGTGCCCGCACGCGGGCTAACAGTTCTTCAATCGAAAACGGCTTGACGAGGTAGTCGTCCGCACCCGAGTCGAGGCCCTGCACCTTGTCGTCTACGGAATCTTTCGCCGTCAAGATGATGATCGGCGTGTTCGAGGTCTTGCGGATACGCCGCGCCACCTCGAGTCCGTCTAGTACGGGCAGCATCAGGTCGAGCACCACCAAGTCGGGGTTGAGTTCACGGAACTTTGATAAACCAGTCACGCCGTCATAGGTTACGACCGTTTCGTACGATTCGGCCTGCAGCTCCAAGTCAATAAATTTAGCGATCTCTTTTTCGTCCTCGATAATGAGAATCAAAGGTTTTCTGTCCATAAACCGATTATGAGACGCACAATTATGAGAGTCTTACCGACAAGATGAGAATAAGCCGCGTAAATTTCTCACACCGTTTTCAGGTTTACGGCAGTAAGACTGTTTCTTGCACGATAATCTCATCTTGCAAGATGCGCTCCGCCCACGCCTTCGCACCGGGCAAAGAGTGGTCGCGGAAGTTGCCGCACCGCTCTGCGCTGCACCCCGGAATCTCACCTTCGTGGCCTTGGACGGCCTCGAGCGACACCTTAAGCGCCTCAGCAACAGCCTTCTCACCCGGTTCACCAAATACCGTCAGATAAAACCCGGTGCGACACCCCATCGGGCTCGCGTCAATCAAATTACCGAGCGACCCCCGCAGATAACCGGCTAACAGGTGCTCGATAGTATGCAGCGGCGCAGTCGGAATCTCGGCTTGATTGGGTTGGACGAGGCGCAGGTCAAACTTGCTCACCACGTCGCCACTCGGCCCGGTGTAGTGTCCGGCGAGGCGGACGTAAGGGGCGCGGACGCGGGTGTGGTCGAGGTCAAACGAGGCGACTTTTTTGGCTTCGGGTTTAGCGTTAGGTGTGCTCATAAAGTCCAGCCTACTCCGTTTAAGCAGCCTTTGAAAGTCAGCCCTGAACGCAGTTTTTAGGCATCAGGCCCGCGCCGCGCGTATGACCTCGGTAAGGGTGGTAGCGGGACGGCCCAGCAACCGCGCCAGGTCCTCGCTGTTGGTCTCGAGGTCGCCGTGGGCGATCGAGGCGTCGAGGGCGGCCACGAAGTGAGCGGTCGCCTCGTCGAGACCCGCTTGCTGGAGCGAGGAGACGTACGCGTCAGCCGGCAGGTCGCGGTAAGTCAGCGGCTTACCGGTGACCTCGCTAACGACCTGGGCGAGCTCGGACAAGCTGAAGGCCGGGCCGCCGAGCTCGAAGGGCCGGTTCCCCGCCTCATCCTGGAGCAGCGCGGCTGCAGCTGCGGCGGCGTAGTCCTTGCGGGTCGCCGCTGCGATCTTGCCGGTCCCGGCGGCACCGAGGATCTCGCCGCGCTCGAGATACTGGCCGATCTGGTCGGTGTAGTTTTCTGTGTACCAGCCGTTGCGCAGCACCGTAAACGGCACACCCGCTTCACGCAGCGCCCGCTCGGTGTCCTGGTGCTCGCCTGCCAGCGGGTTGGTCGTGTTATCGGCGTTCAGCATGCTCGTGTACACGATCCGCGAGACACCCACCGTCTTCGCGGCTTTGATGACGTTGGTGTGCTGGGCAACCCGCTGGCCCGGCTCGCTGCTCGAGACCAGCAACAGCCGGTCTACACCGGCCAGCGCCGCGCCCAGGGTCTCCGGACGGGCGTAGTCTCCCTCGCGCACCTGCACGCCGCGCTCGGCGAGGCTGGTAACTTTCGCTCGGGTGCGTACGACAGCGACGACGTCGGAAGCGGGCACACCGAGGGCCAGCAGCTCCTGAACGGCAAGGTGCCCGAGATGACCTGAGGCTCCGGTAATGGCGTAGATGGACATACGATTCCTCCTAAAGGTGGCTGTCTGATCGGTCGTAATTACGGGTTAGAACAAATGTTTTTGGTTGTTCCCTTATAGGTTGGCGGGACGCGTACCACGGGCCTACGGCGGCAGTTCGGTCAGGAGAACGCCGCAGCGTAGTCGGTGGCGAACTGTGTGTAGGAGTGCGCCGCCCGGCCAAGCAGCGTCGGCAGGTCCTGAGAGAGCCACTCCGCGTCGCCCTCGGCGAAGAGGCTCAGCGCCAGAGCGTTCATGGCGGCCACCGGCTGCGGGAGACCGGCGCGGATCATCTCGGCCTCATCCTCCTCGCGGCTGCGCGGGTAGAAGGTGACCGTTCGGCTGAGCAGCTGTGACAGCACCCCGGCGACGTCGGCGTAGGTGAGGAGTTCTGGTCCGCTGAGCCAGTACGTCTTACTCGCGTGGCCAGCCGGGTCGGCGACGATAGCGGCGGCCACCGCAGCGACGTCGCGCGCGTCAATCATGCCCACCCGACCGGCTCCAATCGAGGAAGCGAAACTGCTCGTCTGGGCGATGCTCGGTGCCAATATGAGGGTGTTCTGCATGAAGGCGTTGGACCGCAGCAGCGTGTGCAGCAGCCCCGAGGCGGCCAGGCCCTGCTCGATCTGCGCGTGCCAGCGCTGACGAGCGATCGGGGAATCCGGCGACGCCTTGCTCGTGAGCTTCACGATGTGCGCCACCCCCGCTCGGGCCGCGGCGTCGATGACGCCGAGTTCCTGCGCCGGCTCTCCACCGGGGCCGACGAGCAGGACAGTCGTGACGCCGTCCATCGCCGCCTCGATGCTCTCCGGCGCGTCGAAGTCGCCTACAGCGAGTTCTACGCCCGCCTGCGCAAGGGCCTGGGCTTTGTGCCGGTCGCGCACCAGCGCCCGCACCTGTACCTCCTGCTGGCGCAGCACCCGCACCGCCTCGGAGCCTACTTTTCCCGTCGCTCCTGTTACTAAGATCATCTCGAGCCTCCTCGTCTCTCTAACATAAAAAAATAAGTCGTTCATTCATTTGAGCGAATATATCACACTTCTCGGCCTGCTAGACTGATCCACATGACAACGCGTCCTCAGACCGACACCGACGCCCCAGCAGCTGTCGACGCGCGGCGGACCGGCGGCGAACGCACCCGGCGGCGGCTGATCGAAGCGGCGCAGGAACTCATCGCCGAACGCGGCGAAAGCGCGATCCGCTTGCGCGACCTTACCGAGGTTGCGGGAACCAATCTGGCCGCCGTCCACTACCACTTCGGCGGCCTCGGCCCGCTCCTCGCTGTTGCAGCATCTGAGGCCGTGGAGCGTATCATCGAAACTCAGATCGCCGAACTCGAGTCGTTGCCACCCGACGCGACGCTCTACGAGATCGCCGCAGCTTACTTTCGTCCGATGGTCGACGCGCTCAGCGGGCCGTCCAGCAGAGGGCGTCCCTACGTGCGCGTGCTCGCCCGGGTGACCTCTGACCCGCCTGAAGGGCTCGAGGACTGGGCGGAGACCGTAACGGCTCGTGCGCATCACGCGCTCGTCGCTCGGTTACGACCGGTGCTTCCCGACGTGCCCGACGATGATCTCTTGTTCCGTATTAAGTGTGTAGGCGGAATCCTCGTGGTGCTGAGCACGGCCGCTTTGGAGCCAGACCTGCAAGGCAAGTCGCCGGAGGCGGTGGAGCAAAAGCTCATCCCGGTAATCGCCGGTGCGCTAGCAGTCACCCCAAGGTAGTGGCTCTTCCGGCATTTCGGTACGGTATCCGCGCCATCGACAGGGTGTCAGGTAAGCTGAGAGCAGCACCGCACAGGCTCGTTCACTGGGACAAGCGGCGGAACGTACTCTGGCTTTCCTCGGCAGCTCCGGATCAGCCTCACCTTTGTGCGCCCACGAGCCTGGACCCGTTACCCGTGAAGCGCAGCCGGAAATGCTAGGCCAGCCGACTCAGCCCAGCCGACGGCTTTTGAAACGCGGGCAAAAAGCGTGTGGGAACGCTAAGCAACCGGTACGGCGTTTCCTGCTCGAGGCCGAGCGGTTGCCGGAGGCAGAGACGCGCGTGCTCGGAGCTACGTAAGAAAGAGCGCCCTACCGGGCTCGAGCTTCCCTTCGCTTGTCTATGTAGGTGTCTATACGAGCAGCAGCTGTAAGCAAACGCGTCGCCGGTCAACTCAATAGCCATGACACCCACAATATGTTAGCGTCAGCATGTCAGCGTTAGAGCCGGAAAAAGCCTTATACTTTCTTGTTTGTAAGTATATCTTTATCTTTATTTAGCAGTCGGGTACACTAGCTGGGGTCGTCTAGTCTAGCGGTTATTTATTAGGAGTTTATCTTGCGTGTTGCGATCTTTATTGACGGCAGCAATCTCTATAACGGTATGCGTGACAACCTCTCTTCCACCCGTTTTAACCTTCAAGAACTCGTGGCGCAGCTGTTAGCTAAACGCCAGCTGGTCCGTACCTACTACTACAACGCGCCCCTGACCGACGACTACGAGAGTGAGCTGCGCGAGGGGCAGCAGCGGTTTTTCGAGTCCTTACGGCGGATTCCCTACACGACCGTGCGGCTCGGGCGGCTCCACCGCCGTTTTGACGGCTCACTCGTTGAAAAAGGCATTGACGTAGCGATCGCGGTCGAGTCGCTCGCGCTCGCCTACGAAGACGCCTACGACACGGTGCTGCTCGTTTCGGGTGACGGCGACTATGTGCAGCTCGTCGAGGCGATTAAACGCCGGGGCAAACACGTCGAGTGCGCGATGTTTCGCAATCAGTCGGCGGGGGTGCTCTTAGAGTACGCCGACGTTTTTACGCCGTTAGATGAACTCAACTGGCAAAAAGTGCTGTTTTAGGTTGGGCTTAACTTTCGAAGTCAGCACTAGGCGTCTTCAGAGTGGTCTATGGGAGAAGCCAGAATACAGCATTCAGAAGGTTGTGGCCTACAGAAGGGAATAGCGTCGTTTACACGCACACGCCTAAATCAGCCAAAGCGCAACCCTCAGTAGGACTCAAGTAATTAGACACAGGTTGAGACCCTAGTTTAAGGCTCGAACCCTCTCAAGCTGAGGACTCGGCTTTAGGTAATAGGGGCTCGAGCCCCTTTACTCCGTTAATAAAGAGCTGCAGATGCGGGAAAGGTATCTGAATCCCGGCCTCGTCGAGCGCAATTTTGCTCTCCTCTAAAATCGCGGCCCGGAGCGCCGGTTCGGTAGCGATTTCACTCGGCGCAATCCAAAAGATAAGTTGTAAGTTGACCGACGAATCGGCAAGTTCGTCAACGCGGACAATCGGCAGCGGACGCTGCATAATCTTTTCGTTTTGCTGCATGACCGGTACCAGCACCGCCCGCGCCGCCTCAACCGACGCACCGTAAGCGATCCCGAGCTCAACCTTGAGCCGTAAAGGACCCCCGGCGCTAAAGTTCAAAATCTCTGAAGATGCGACCGCCGAATTGGGAATCGAGGTGTAGATGTTGTCGCGGGTGACCAAACGGGTATTGCGCAGGGTGATTTCGCGCACCTTGCCAACCTGTTCGTTGACCTGTACCCAGTCGCCGATACGAAACGGGCGTTCAACGAGCAGCGTCGTCCCCGCAATAAAGTTGCCGAGCGTGTCTTGCGCCGCAAAGCCCACGGCGATCCCGACGACGCCGAGGCCGGTCACGAGCGACAAGACGTTGACGCCGAACTGCGCCAAGATACTTGCCCCGCCGAGCGCGGCGAAGACGACCGAGATCACATTACGCAAAAGCTGCACGATAGACGGATCGAGTTCATAGCGCGCGAGCGCGTGCGTGATCGCCCGGAGCCCAATCAGCCAGCCTAAATAGTATAAAAACGCCATCACCGCAGCTCGAGCGATATGTCCGGTCAAACTCGCCGGAACGCCCCACTGTGACAAAATTGCCAAGAGCGCAAACAGTACGACAACGTAACGTAGCGCCGCCGCCAGCGGCCGCGACACCTCTCGGCCTAAGCGAAAGCGGCGCACCAAAAAGCGTAAGGCGGCGCGCAGCAGCCGGTACACGCCGACGAATAGCAAAAGCAACAGCGCCGACGCGAGCACTTCGCTGGCGAAGGTCGCAAAAAATTTGGCAGTGCTCGTCTCATCGGGTTTCAAAATACCGAGCGTGCTTAAGAGGCTGTTCCGCAGATCGTTCCAGAGGTTGAGGAAAAACGCGTTCATCGTGTCCGCTGCGCCTCGAGCAGCGCCGCCAGTCCCGCTTCATCGAGTACCGGCACCTTGAGGCTCAGGGCTTTGTCTAACTTCGATCCTGCCGCCTCACCCGCGACCACATACGAGGTCTTTTTCGAGACCGACGACCCAACGCGGGCACCGAGCGCCTCGAGCCGCGTCTTCAGTACATCACGGGGTTCACTTAACGTTCCGGTCAAGACAAAACTTAGACCCGCTAAGGCATCCCCGCGGGGCGACGCCCGGTTTGTCGGCGCAACACCATGAGCTGCTAGGTCAGCCAAGAGGGTCTTCATCGTCTCTCGCTGAAGCGCCGCAGAGATCGCCTCGGCGGTTGTGTCGCCAACATCGTAGAGGTTTGCCAACGTTTCGACCGACGCCGCTTGTAACGTCGCCACCGAACCAAACGCCTGCGCCAAGAGCTGCGCGGTGCGCTGCCCCACGTGCGGCAAGCCGAGGGCAAAGATAAACCGCTCGAGCGGCCGCGTTTTTGAAGCCTCTAACTGCGCCACGAGGTTACGCGCCGAGAGTTTGCCAAACCCGTCTAAGGGCTCGAGCTGCTCCGCCCTCAAGTCATACAGATCGGGAATCCCGCGAATCAGCCCCTCAGCCAAAAGTTTTTGCAGCCGTTTGCTTGACAACCCGTCAACGTCCAGCGCCGCCCGTGACACGTAGTGCGACAACCGCGCCAGCACCTGCGCCGGACACGCCGGGTTGACGCAGCGCACGTTAGCCCCATCTTCAATCAGGGTTTCGCCGCAGACCGGACAGTTCGGGGGGAAGACGTAGGGCGGCAAGTCGGCGGGGCGCAGGTCGGTCAGTACACGCACGATCTCAGGGATGATGCCGCCCGACTTATGAACCCCCACCTGATCGCCGATTCTAAGGTCTAAGTCTTTGATAAAGCCGGGATTGTGCAGCGTCGCGCGGGAGACCTCGGTGCCTTCGATGAGGCGAGGCTCGAGCACGGCCACCGGCGTGATCTTCCCGGTACGCCCAACCTGCAAAGTAATATTCAACAGGGTGGTCGTCGCCTCTTCTGCCGGAAATTTGTAGGCGATGGCCCAGCGCGGCGCACGGGCGGTGCTGCCGAGTTCGTCGTGCAGCGCCAAGTTATCCACCTTGACGACCATCCCGTCAGCGTCATAATCCAAGCTCGGGCGCAGGTCAGTCCACGCCGTCGCCACAGCCTCTAACCCCGCAATCCCGGTCGCGCGTTCTAAACGGGGGTTGGTCCGAAACCCGGTTTTTTGGAGCCACTCGAGCAGTTCGAACTGTGTTCTAACCCCGAGCGCGTAAGGTTCGGCGACGCCGTAAAAAAACGCCTGCAGCTTGCGGCCTGCGCTCACCTTCGGGTCGAGTTGCCGAATCGTCCCTGACGCAGCGTTGCGCGGATTTTTGAAGAGCGGTTCACCTGCCGCTTCGCGTTCCGCGTTGATCCGCGCAAATTCAGCGCGGGAAAGGTAGAGTTCACCGCGTACCTCGAGCCGCTCCGGTACGCCCTCAACCCGGCTCGGCAGTCCCGGTATCCCGAGTACATTAAAGGTGACGTCCTCGCCTTGGGCGCCGTTGCCGCGCGTCGCCGCCCAGCGGAGTACACCGTTCTCAAAAAGCAGATTGACCGACAAGCCGTCAATTTTGAGTTCGGCCACGTAGTCAATCATGTCTTCAGTTGCGAGCACCCGTTTCAGCCGCGCCTCAAACTCCTCTAAACCAGCGAAGTCAAACGCGTTATCTAAAGACATCATCGGGTGCGGGTGACGCACTGCGGTAAACGACGCGCTCGGCGCACTGCCGACACGCTGCGTCGGCGAGTCGGGGGTGAGCAAGTCAGGGTGGGCGCTTTCTAAGGCTTTAAGCTCGTGAAACAAACGGTCCCATTCGGCGTCGGTCAACCTTGGGTCTTGCAAAACGTAGTAGCGGTAGTTCGCTTCACGCAGCTCGGCGCGGAGCGCGGTTACTCTAAGTGCTGGGTCAAGTGAGGGGTCGGACATAAGCTAGGCTCGAGGATACCCGAAATGTCTGAGAGCACGCAGCAAAACTTCAGCACTCAGATAGGGCAAACGTATTAGGGCTACATTCGTAAGCTAAAAACTCTCTACGCTGGTATTTCAAGAATCGCATTCTAATAAAAACCGTAAAAGGGACAGATTCTGAAGCATTTTTGGAGGTTGGACTTAAGAAAACGTGGGTAGTGCGTTTGCCCTGAGCACTCAGACAGTCATCACCTCTAGTAGCTCGTCTTTTGGCTATGATACTGAGTAGTTGTACCTAGGTGCTGTAGACACACTGACCCTAAAGCAGCCCCTAAACGCAGCATTTAAGATGAAATTGAGGCACTTGTGAACCGAACTGTCAACCGACTTAGTTTTTACGCGCTCGTTATTTTTTTCTTTTCGCTGCCGTGGCAAGATATCGTCAAGCTGCCGGGTAGCAACATTTTTTCCGTTTCACGTCTCGTTGGCTTGGTGCTCGTTATCGCCGGTTTAGGCGTAACCCTTCAGCGTGGAACCCTAAGACTACGAGTTCCAGCAGTCACGACCGTACTTACAGTGATGTTTGCGTTATGGGCAGTTTGCGGCAGTTTATGGAGTAGCGGCGGCCGTAGCAGTACGACTGTATTAGCCTTGACCTATGTGCAGCTCGCAGTGATGGCGCTCCTGATCTGGCAGCTCTGCCGCACCCTGCAAGATCACCGCACTTTGCTCCAAGCATATGTTCTAGGCGCGTATATCGTCGCTGGGCAGATTGCTGTACAGTACCTGACCCATCCTTTTGCCCCTAATTCAACACAGAGTATGGAACGTTATACCGGTCTAGGCGGAAACCCGAACAACACCGCTGCAGCCGTTGCGCTGGCACTGCCTATCGCGTGGTATCTAGGGCACTTTTGGGCGCGTGGACTGCTCCGGTGGCTGAACTATCTCTATTTGCCGCTCGCTATCTTCGCGATTATTTTGACGGCCTCGAGGGGCGGCTTTTTAGTTGCCTTGGTGGGACTTATGGTCGTACCACTGACCTTTAGACAGTTGCCACCTCGGGCTAGGGTAACGACGTTCGTCTTTGCGCTTTTATCGGTTGGCATTATTGTCACAGTCGTGCCTCTCGCTAACTTTTCGCGCATTGCGCAAACCTCATCTGAAATCAGCGACGGCAACGTGAGTAACAGGGGTGTCATCTGGAAGGCCGGGTTACAACTTTATACGGAAAGTCCGGTTATAGGGATTGGTACGGGTAGCTTTCTGAGCGCGGTTGGGCCTGTGCTCGGATACCGAATACCCGCCCATAACGCCTTTTTACTGGTTTTAGTCGAAATGGGTATCATCGGCTTTTTACTTTTTACGGTCAACTTTTTGGTGGTTCTTTGGCCGCTGTTACGGTTGCGGGGGCCGGAAAAGTTACTTTACTTGTGCCTCTGGTTGGCTCTAGTCGTCTCAATGTTGCCTTCAAACGTAGAAGACTCGCAGTACGTCTGGGGCTTTCTAACGCTGATGGCGACGCGGCAAGCTTATACGCTAAGACTATCCGGACTTAACTCCCGGATGGACGCAGACAACCAAGAACCAACTACGGTTAAGCGGCCGGTCCATAGCCTGTAACCCCGTAAACTCCGCAGCTCGTGAGCTCAGCTGGAGCAAAAAAGAATGTGGAACCCCGGTCGCGTGATCTTTGAGCGCCGCAAATTTATGAACACTCGCTAAAGATGCCCCAAAGCCCCTACGTGTAGCGGCTGCTATACTCGCCTATGGGTTTCGCCCATACCTTTAGGAGGATACATGCGCAAGGTTCTACTCTCGCTTTTGACTTTAGGGCTGCCGTTAGCTGCAGCTCAAGACTACGTCTTTGGAATCACCTATGACGCGGGTGGTAAGTTCGACGGGTCATTTAACGAAGGGACGTTTAACGGCCTTTCAAAAGCCGTCAAAGAATTAAAAGAAGACGATGGACTTGCTATTGACGTGTTGGAATTTGAAGGTTCTCCCGACACCGCCGCTGAAGGGCAACGCAGCATGGCGTCTAAAGGCGCAGAACTCGTCATCGCACCCGGATTTTTACAGTACGACGCCATCACGTCTGTGAGCCGGGAGTTTCCCGACTCTGACTTTCTTTTGATAGACGCAGCACCCGCGACCGCAGAAGAGGCAACGCAATATCCCAATGTTCAGTTCGTTCTCTTTAAGGAGCACGAAGGCAGCTATTTAGTCGGCTACCTTGCCGGTAAGATGACCCAAACCGGCACGGTCGGATTTGTCGGCGGGATGGATATTCCGCTCATTCACGCGTTTGACCTTGGTTACCAAGAAGGCGTCAAGGCTGCCTGCCCCGACTGCAAGGTCATCTCTAACTACGTCGGTTCGACGCCCGCTGCCTGGAATGATCCGGCCCGCGCCCGTGAACTTGCGACCACGCAGCAAGCCCAAGGTGCAGATATTATCTACGCCGCCGCCGGCGCTTCAGGCAACGGCGTCATTGACTTCGTAACTCAGACGATGTGCTATCAGCCAAAAGGTGAGTTGCGCGTGTCACCTATGGCCGACGTTCTGCCCACTATCAAAAAACCTGCGGCCTATACCCAGAAGTGTGGCCAGAACAGTCAACCGCTCTTTTTTATCGGGGTGGACTCAAACCAAAACCCGCGCGGCGACACCGACGGCAACCCGGCTACCTTAAACTTCGGCCTGACGAGTATGCTTAAGCGCGTTGATACCGCCGCGTACAACGCAGTTTATGACGTGGTAGACGACAAGTTTGAAGGCGGCGTACAGAACCTCGGCTTAGCTGAAGACGGTGTAGGGTACGCCGTTGACAAGAACAACAAGGCGCTGATTCCACAAGCCGTCATTGACGAACTCGAGGCTACCCGTCAGCAGATTATTGACGGTAAAATTGTGGTCACGGACTACCGCGCGCAGTAACTTTGCACCAACCTTATATCTGCTAAACCTCAGCCAGAGGCCCCGAGTGGGGCCTCTTTTACTTTACTGAAGCGTATAGATTCCGGCACAAAACGAAACCTGAACATAGTCGGCTTCAAATCCTTGCTGTTCCAAAAGCGGCAAGGCTTCTTCAGCTACCCAGTAATATTCGCTCTCATCCCAGACGCTCTGCCACTTTTGCCGAACTGCGGCTCTGGACTCAGCTGTTGCAAAAGAGATGTCGCCTACGACAATACGGCCACCAGGCCCCAGCAACCCGGCCAAGCGGGTGAGCAGCTTGATTTTCGTCTCGAGCTCAAACTCGTGTAAAACGTAGGCAGAGACGATGGCAGTAAAACGGCGAGTCCCTAGGTCACCCCAATCACCGAGCAGGTCGAGCTGTTTGAAATCGGCGTTGGGGACGTTAAGCCGCGCTTGTTCCAGCATCTTTTCCGATAGGTCTACGCCCAGCACGTAGCAGCCAAGCTCAGCAAAACGGGCGGCCAAGGCTCCGGTGCCGGTTCCTACATCCAAAACAGTGGCCCCGTCTCCCATCTCAGCTCCACCGACAACTTCGCCAAGTACCAGGCTATAACCTTCAAAAGGAAACCCGGCAGCGTCTTCTAAACCCTCGTCATAAGTCTCGGCCCAATCGTCAAACAGCTCTTTACGTTCAGGCATATGCCTCCCTATTCGCGAGCACCATGCTACAATCTTCAGTTGCGGTGAGAGGAACCTGATCGCGGAAACCTTTTAGGCATCATCAGTAAGTTGTTGATGATACCAACGAGGTTTCTGAGGAAAGTCCGGGCTCCGCAGGGCAGGGTGCCAGCTAACGGCTGGGCGCGTAAGGCGACGGCAAGTGCAACAGAAAGCAGACCGCCGAGAGGTATCATCTTTCAGTAGACGCTATGGGCGAACACGCACGTGTAAACTCAGCGCGTTGCTAACAGGATAATACCCTCTGGGTAAGGGTGAAACGGTGCGGTAAGAGCGCACCAGTGCTTTTGGTAACAGAGGCAGCTAGGTAAACCCCACCCGGTGCAAGGTCCGATAGGGAGAAAGAGCTTGCCCGGCTCGTTAACATCTCCGGGTTGACCGCTCGAGGCGCAGCGCGAGGTGCGTCCCAGATAGATGATCAGGCAAGACAGAACCCGGCTTACATCCTCTCCCGCACTTTTTTAAGCGTTAAGCGTAGCGGCGTCGCTGCGCTTTTTTGGGTTCGGACGTATCTTTAAGTGAAGTGTAGTTACAGACATTCTGACCGAAATGCGCATCACTTGACGCCACACGTTTTATGATGCTGATAGTCAACATTTCTTCGTAGCATATCTGAGAATACCGTCTAAGTAGACTCCACACAAAATATCAAACATCTCCTCGAGCAGCTCTGCGTGGGAGGACTCTATAAGAAACCCACTGAAGAAGGGAAAAATGTGGGGGCTTGTGGGAGAACGTGGGAAAGTGTGTTAAACTTCACCCTAGTTGGAATCACGTGTACTGCAACGTTTACTGCGGGCTTAAACAGGTGTAGCGGCTAAGCGGTACGAAACTCTAGGTGGGAGATAGGTGGAGAATGCCATTTGGCGAATATCCTTACGCGGTGGACGACAAAGGGCGAGTCATCGTCCCCCCACCGTTTCGGGAATTCGTCGAAGACGGCATGATTATTACCCGTGGGATGGAAAAATGTCTCTACGTGTTTCCCATGACGGCGTGGTCACGGGTCGTCAAGCAACTCGACGAACTGCCGATGACCGACCCCAAAGCACGCAAGTTTTTACGTTACTTTTACTCCGGCGCGGCCAAAGCCAAGATAGACGCGGCGGGCCGCATTACGCTGCCGGGAACACTGCGCACCTTTGCGGGGCTCGAGAACAGCGTGATGGTCGCGGGCGCACCGAACCACCTCGAGATTTGGAACGAAACGCGCTGGAACGAAGCGATCGAAGCGATGCACGACGACCTCGACGCGCCCGAGCTGCTCCAAGGGATGGTCGGATGACCCGTTCTGAGGCCGCACCGGGCAGCGCCCCGCACGCCCCGGTGATGTTAAACGAGTGCCTAGAGCACCTGAACGTCAAACCCGGCGCTTGGTACCTTGACGGCACCTTCGGCGCAGGGGGGCATACCAACGCGATTTTGGCAGCGGGCGGGCGCGTGCTGGCGCTTGACCGCGACCCGCAGGTGCAACGGTTTTTAGACGCGGACGCGTTAGGGACGGGCCACCTGCTCTTTGCCGAAGGTTCCTTTAGCGAGCTGGACGTTCACGCTGAACGCCTCGGCGTCGCGCCGGTCGCCGGAGTCCTCCTCGATTTGGGCGTCTCGTCCATGCAGCTCGACGAAGGTGAACGCGGGTTTTCGTTTCGGCACTCCGGTCCGCTCGATATGCGGATGGGACGGACCGGACTTTCCGCCGCCGACCTGGTCAACCACGCCTCACCCGACGAACTCGCCAGCTTGATCTTCCGCTACGGCGAAGACCGTTACAGCCGCCGCATCGCGCGGCGTATCGCCGAGGCGCGGGACGCTGCGCCTATCGAGACCACCCAAGAGCTCGCCGAGGTCATCGCCCGCGCCTATCCGCCCGGTAAACGCCGCGACCATCCGGCAAGGCGCACCTTTCAGGCGCTCCGCATCGCCGTAAACGATGAGTTAGGCGAATTGCAAGGTGCGCTTTCAGTGCTAGAGCGCACCTTGGCACCCGAAGGTCGCGCCGTGGTGTTGACCTATCACTCGTTAGAAGACCGCATCGTCAAACATTTTTTTAAAGGTAACCCGAACTTTACGCCGCTCCACAAACGCCCCTTGACCGCCACCGAAGAAGAAACCTTACTTAATCCAAGGGCGCGCAGCGCCAAGTTGCGCGCCGCTCAGTTTGCTGACATCCGGCCCAGTGACGTTACCGGCCCAACTGCGCCCCCAAAGAAACTGCTCTGAAGAAACTGCTGTGAGGAACCCGTGATGACCAAATCCAGCCGCCGCCTGCTCGCGCTCTATCTGAGTGCACTTCTGGCACTCGCCTATTTGGGCGTACACAACCAAACCGGTTACCGTCAGCACGAGTACCTGCTGCAGCAAAAGAGAGTGTTGCAGCTGCAACTTCAAGGTTTGCGCCGCGACGCGGCCCTCGTCAACGGGACGCTCACCGTACGGCAGTGGGCGCTCGAGCGGGGCATGGTGCCCGCCCCCGAAGCACTCAATATTCGTGAAGTGAACGCCGGTCCTGCACCCGTAGCAGCCCCTTTGCCGCAAGGCGAGTTGGAGGTAGATACCCTATGGCACTAAGACCTGTAAATGTCCCTGAGCTGACGCGCCGCCGCACCCGGGTTCGGTCCCGCGTCCAGGTTCAGCCCCTGCCTGCGCCCCAAGCGGAGTCGGACTACGGTTCCTTACGGCTTCGGCGCGGCTGGCTTTTCGTCTTGTGCCTAGGTCTTCCCCTCTTGCTGGGATTAGGTGGCTTTGTGGGGGCCGGGATTCGGCTTCCGAGCTGGCCTGCGCTGTTGGCGGAACCCCCGTTACGCGGCACGATTTACGCCGCCGACGGCACCGTCTTAGCCGAAGGTGACGCCGAAGCGCGGAGTTACCCCCAGGGAACCTTGGCCGCACAGCTGCTCGGGTTTAGCGGCGCTGAACAACCCGATAAGACCCACGGGTTAGAGGGGCTCGAGCGCAAACTCGATACCGAATTACAAGCCGGTCACAGCGTCACGCTGACGCTCGACCCGAACGTTCAGGGCATCGTTCAGACCGAACTAGAACACGCGGTTAAACTCCACGGCGCACGAAACGGCGTGATGGTCATGCTCGAGGCCGGGTCGGGCCGGGTGCTGGCGAGCGCGTCGTATCCGACCTTTGACCCCAATACCCAGGGAAATTTGGTCGGCTCCGGCCGCGACGTTATCGGCAACAGCCCGATGATGGCCGCCGTTGAACCCGGTTCGGTGATGAAACCCTTTGTCGTCGCAGCTTTGCTACAAGACCATAAACTCCGGGCCGACGAGGTGTTGGATGTAGCGATGCAGCGGCGGGTCGGCAGCAAAACGTTTACGGACGTAACCGCCCACGAACCAACTCTGGCGATTAAGGACATTTTGCGGTACTCGTCTAACGTCGGGATGATCGAACTCGGTGAACGCTTCTCGTCGGAGGAGCTGGCCGCTTGGTATCACCGCTACGGTTTCGGAGAGCCCGTCGGCGTCCACTTTGCCAGCAGCGCCGCCGGGATCATCAACCCGCCCGAAAATTGGGTGCCACAAGATCACGCCTCGGCGGTGATCGGTCAGAGCATGTCGGCGACCGCCTTACAACTCGCGGCAGCCTACAGCATCTTCGCTAATGACGGGCGCTACGTGACGCCGCAAGTCGTCGAGTCCGAAGTAGGTAAAGTCGCGGCCACACAAATTTTAGACCCGGCGGTGGCGCGTACGGTCCGGGGGATGCTCACCTATACGGTTCAAAACAGCGGCCTTAAAGCCGCCAAGATTCCGGGCGTCGAGGTGGCCGGTAAGTCCGGCAGCGCCGACCTTTTTGATATCGCCAAGGGTAAATATATCGACGCCGGAACCTTGTCGTTTGCGGGCATGTTCCCAGCCGAACATCCCAAGGTCATCGGCGTCATGTATTTGCAACGCGTCAAAGAAAAAGGAGCCTTAAGTGTATCGGTCACCGCGCCCGCCTTTCGTGAGATCGGCGCACAAACGGTCGCACTATGGGATGAGGCGGCGCTCGAGGGTCACTAAGTTATGGCTCCATTACGGCTGAGGCAAGTAGGTGTATAATGAGTATGATGCGCATAGTGCTCAGTAGCTATACCCCTATCTGCACCTTTACTTATATTGTGCTGGGGGGCCGGAGGCTTACGTGATAGAGCCGTACAACCTAAACCCGGAGAGACTCGCCGAACAAGGCCGTGGGCGTGCCGCCCCTGATCTGCCTGCTGCTGGCGGCGTTAGCTTTCACAGTCAGCGCGTCCGTCCCCGCGACGCTTTTTTTGCGCTGCCCGGCGCAGCCGAACACGGGTTGCGTTACGCGGGCGCGGCGCTCGCGGCGGGCGCTGCTTATATCGTTTCCGACAGGCCGCACCCGCGGGGCGTGACCGTTCCCGACCCGGCAGGGCTTCTGTTAGCGTTAGGGGCCGACGCCCGGAGCGCACTCCAGGGAATCGTCATCGGCGTCACCGGTTCGGCAGGGAAAACGACGTGTAAGGCTCTTTTAGGTGCCGCTTTGGAGGCTGAAGTTACACCGGGCAATTTCAATACGCCCTTTGCCCTCGCGCAGACTTTAGTGAACACTGCCGCACAAGGTCACACCGGAAAAAACGCACGGCTCGTGCTCGAGCTGGGCATCGACCACCCCGGCGAGATGGACACGCTGCTAGCACTCGCGCGGCCCACGCACGCCGTTTTGACGCTGATTGCGCCGAGTCACCTGGCCGGTTTAGGCAGCGTCGCGGGCGTCGCCCGCGAAAAGCTCAAGCTCGTTGACGCCGCTGAGTACGCGCTCGTCAGCACGCAAGCCGCAGCTTTTTTGAGCTCGGCGCAGCGGCGCAGGGTCGTCACGTACGGGTTCAAAAATGCCGACGTGACCGGAACGCTTTCCGACATTTCAGCTAAGGGTCAGACTCTCTCAGCTCTCGGCGTCAAAGTTAACTTGCCGTTTGTCGGGGCGGCGCTCGCTGAGAGCGCGTTGGCAGCTCTCGCCTTAGCTGCGCAGCTGGGCGATGACTTGGGGGCTGCGGCAACGAAACTAGCGCACGTCCGGCGCGAGCCCGGTCGCTTGCAAGTCCATCAGTTGGGGCCGCTCACGCTGTTAGACGATTCGTACAACAGCAATCCTGCGTCGGCAGCGGCGGCGCTGGAAACTTTACGGCACTTTCCGAGGCCGCACGCCGCAGTTTTGGGCGACATGCTCGAGCTCGGCGCAGGTTCGGCGCGGTTTCATAGAGAATTAGGCGAACAAACGACCGGATTAGACAAGGTCATTGCAGTGGGGCCGGAGATGCGGGCACTTTTACGGGGAAACTCAGCTGCACATTACTTTGAAACGTTTGACTTAAAAACGCTGCTGGCCGAACTGCCCGAACGCGGGACGCTGCTGGTCAAGGGCTCGAGGGGGACGCGGCTCGAGCGCCTTGTCACGGCCCTTCTTGAAGGAGTCGGCGCGTGATTATCCTCGTCTCTGCGCTGCTGTCGCTCCTCTTCGTCGGCACTTTTATCCAGCTCGCACCCCGCTACGGGTGGGGCAAAGACATCCGTCCGGACGGACCGGATCACCAAGCCAAGGCCGGAACCCCGACGATGGGCGGCGCGGCGTTTTTGCTGGCGGCACTGTTAACGTGGCTTTTTTTCGGCAGCCCCGGTGTGGACAGCCTCGCCGTCGCTCTCTTAACGCTCGCCGTCGCAGGCTTGGGACTGTTGGACGACCTCACCGCCCTCCGCAAAAAGCGGCGTGTCACCAGCTCGGCAGAGGAACCCTCACCCAAACCACCGCTTAAAACGCCTTTAGTGACGGTTACAAAAACCGATGCCGAACCCGGTGAAGCTGACGAAACAGAGGATAAACCTAGAATGACGCTTGACCTGACGACGGGCGTGTTGGCACGCTACCGGCTGCTCGTCCAGGCGCTGGCGGCGCTGCCTTTTGCTATCTACGCCGTAAGGAACGGGCAAGAGCTGTTCGGCTCGGGCTTGATTGACACGCTCGGATTCATGTTTATTATCGTCGGGGCGATTAACGCGCTCAACTTTAGCGACGGCCTAGACGGGCTCGCCGGAGGGATAGCGATCATTATCTTGCTGCCGTTTATCGGCGTAAGTTTCGTCGGGGCGCTCGTCGGGGCGCTGCTCGGCTTTTTGTGGTTTAACATTCACCCGTCAAGGGTCTTTATGGGCGGCGTCGGGTCAGAGGCGTTAGGGGCCGCCGTTGCAGGGACAGCGATCTTGGCGGGTTGGGGCTGGTGGCTGCCGCTCATTGCCCTGGTGCCGATGCTCGAGGTCGTCTCGGTCATCATTCAGGTGCCTTACTTCCGCTTAACCGGCGGCAAACGGTTTTTTAAGATGACGCCGCTGCATCATCACTTTGAAAAGTCGGGCTGGCCGGAGACTCAGGTCACGCTCCGTTTTTGGCTCGTCACGGCAGTCTGTGTCGGGCTGGCGTGGGGCCTTAAAGGTGGGCTGCAGTGAGTCAGCTCGGCGTATCTAAAAAAGTGCTTGTTTACGGCCTCGGGCGGAGCGGCAGCGCCGTAGCGCAGCTGTTACGGCGGCAGGGTCATGAGGTCTGGACCTATGACGCCGCAGCACCGCAAGGTGACGAGTTAGCCGTGCTCGGCTGCATCCGCACCGACACGCCGCTGACAGTACCAGCAGACCTCTGTATCGCCGCCCCCGGTGTCCCTTACGACGCGCCTGACTTGCTGGCGTTAAGAGCGCGAGGCGTCGAGACCATCGGCGAAGTCGAGTGGGTTTACCGCTCCGTCCCCGCTGAGATCATCGGCATCACCGGCACTGCCGGAAAAACGACGACGACACGCTGGCTCTCGCACGTCTTGACGAATGCAGGGCTCGACGCGCCTGCGGGCGGCAACGTGGACCCGGCGCTCGCCGCCGTCGCCGAACCGGGCGCGACGCTCGTGACCGAACTCTCGTCGTTTCAACTCGAGCGGTGCCCCACCCTCAAACCGAAGGTCGCTGTGCTGCTCAATTTAGGCGTAGACCACCTCGACCGGCACGGCTCGGTGGCGGCGTACCACGCCGCTAAACGCACCCTGATCCAGCACCTGACCGGGGCCGAAACACTGGTCTACAACCAAGACGATCCGGTGTTGCGGAGGTGGGCTGCCGAGTCGGAGGCAAGGGCGTGGGGATTCTCAGCGTCCAATCCTGACGCTAAAGCGTATATAGACGGCGACACGCTCACGCTGCACGGTGCGCCGCTGGTCACCGCAGCCGAGCTGCAGCTTGCCGGACAGCACCACCTGCTAAACGCGCTCGCGGTCGCGCTGGCGGCGTCCGCGCGGGGTCTGGGCGCTGAGGCGATACGGGCCGGACTCACTACCTTTACCGGCGTGCCGGGGCGTTACAGCCTGGTTGCCGAAGCCGCGGGCGTCCGCTTTATTGAAGATTCGGTCGCGACGCGGACCCTCGCCGTGTTGGCAGCGTTAGAGGCGACGCCCGCCCCGATTGTCTGGCTGGTCGGCGGGCAAGATAAGGGCGCGGACTTGGCCCCGTTAGAGGCGCTCGTACGGGCCAGGGTCGTGCGCTGCATCGGTCTCGGTGAAGCGGGCAGAGGGTTTACCGAACGCATGGCTTCCTGGACAGCCGTGCGTTATGTTGAGACCGAAGACGGTGAACGGGCGCTGCTCGAGGCGGTTACCCTGGCCGCAGCGACCTTACGTGAGAGCGGTGGGACGGTCCTCTTGGCTCCTCTAGCCGCTTCATTCGATCAGTTTCGTGACTACCGGGTGCGCGCTGACGCCTTTCGCCGCGCTGTACATAGCGTCGTCGCGCAGCTGAGGACTGAGCGACCCGCCGCAGAAAGCGCCTTATGGACCCTCTCTTACTAGCCGCGCAGCTGACGCTCGGCGCACTCGGCGTCCTCGGGGTCGCCGCCGCCAACCCGGACCTTGCAGCAGACCATTTTTGGCGCGTTCTCTTTGCGCTCATCATCACCTTTCTCGTCGCCCGCCTTTCCCCGCAGCGCGTGGTTAAACTCAGCACCGGCTTCTTTTTGAGTGTGCTGGCGCTGCTCGTCCTCGTATTGTTCGTCGGCATTTCGCCCGACGGTAGCGAGGCGAACCGCTGGCTCAATTTGGGTTTTTTTACCCTGCAACCTTCGGAACTGATGAAAGTCGCCGTGATCGCCTACCTGACCGCCTTTTTTCACAACCATTTGAGCAGCTTTCAGGTGTGGCGGCCGCTGCTGATGATCGGTTTCGCCGTCGCGCTCATTATTTTTGAACCCAATATCAGCACCGCTCTTTTTATCTTTTTGTTGGGACTCGCTATCATGGTCGCCGCCGGGACGACGCTTTGGCGACTTGTCCGGCTCAATCTGCTCGTCGCCGTTTTTGCCATCTTAATCGTCGCGCCGTTTCTCAACGCGCAGTATCCTTACCTCGCCGCGCGTGTCGGCGCACATTTCGGGACGCTGGGCACGGCTGAATCCGAAGCTCTCAACTACCAAGCCGACCGCGCCACCGAGTATCTACGCGGCGCAGGTGTGGTCGGGGTCGGGCCGGGGCAACCTTACTACTTACCGGCCAGGGACACCGATATGATCGCTGTTTCCGTCGGGCGCGCCCTCGGGCTCATCGGCACGGCGACGCTTTTTGCGCTCTACTTGCTGATCGCCCTGCGCGGGATTCAGGTCGCCTCGAGAGTCACCGGTCCCGGTTCACTGTTAGCCATCGGCGCAACGACCTATATCTGTGGGCAGGCAGCACTCAATCTTCTGGTAGCGGCCAAACTCGTGCCGGTGACCGGCGTGCCGCTGCCGTTTGTCTCTTACGGCTTTAACAGCCTGATTTCGGTAGCAATGGCGCTGGGCTTTTTGCACGCGGCTTACCGCGCGGCGCGGGTGCAAGCAGGGGCACAAGCTTCTGCGCCGGTAGCGTCAGCGGTGGAGTCAGCCGAGACCGAGCCACCTTTACGGCGGGTTAAAGCGTGAGCCTCGTCGTTTTCGCCACCGGCGGCACCGGCGGCCACATCTACCCGGCCGTCGCAACCGCTCAGGAGCTGGCGCAGCAGGGGGTTGACACCGTCTTTGTAGGCCAAGCGGGGGGGCTCGAGGCGCGAGCTGTGCCCGCTGCAGGTCTCCCCTTTTACGGCGTGCGGGCAGGCAAGTGGCACCGAGGTCGCCCCGACCCTCGGCAGGCGGTCCGAGCTGCGCTCGGTTTGCAGGACGCGGTGACGCTGTTACGCCGTCTTCGTCCCGACCTCGTGTTGGGGTTCGGCGGCTTCGCCAGTTTTCCGGCGCTCGCTGCCGCCAGAACTTTAGGTATTCCTTACGCGCTGCACGAGCAAAACGTCTTTCCCGGCAAAGTCGTGCGCTGGTTTGCCGGGGGCGCACGGTTTATTGCTGTGGCAGGTTCTGAAACGAACGTCCATCTGGGGGCTAATCCACGCGCCAAGGTCGTCCCGATAGGATTGCCGGTTCGTGAAGTACGCCTAGACAAGGCCGAAGCGCGTCGCCGGTTGGGGTTACCCGAAACGGGTACGTTGACGCTGGTGATGGGCGGCTCACAGGGCTCCGTCGTCCTCAACCAAGCTGTTCCCAAAGCGTTTGCGGCGCTGCCCGAGGCGCTTAAAACCGATCTTCAGGTCTTGCACAGCAGTGGTCCGGCGAACTTAGAAGTGACCCGCCGTGCTACTGAGGGCCTGCCGAACTACCGGGTGGACGCTTACTTGGAGGGCGTGTTAGCGTGGTCTGCGGCTGACCTGGGCGTGACCCGGAGCGGGAACGGCACGCTCGCCGAGGCTGCGTTTCACGGGGTGCCGCTTGTGATGGTACCGCTGCCGACGGCTGCCGAAAACCATCAGCTTTATAACGCCGAGGCAGTACAGACGGCGGGCGCAGGACTCGTCGTTGAGGAACGTTCGCTCGGCACACTCGCCCAAGCTTGGACCGAACTGTTAGATGGGCACACGCGTCAAAAGATGAGTGTCCGAGCGCAGCTGCGCTCGCCTGAGGGCGCTGCGGCGCGCTTAGCCGAGTTGGTCAACCACACGTTGGAGGCTGCGCCGGAACATAGGCAGAACAGGATGCAGAGAACGTCATGAAACCCCACCTTCACTTTATGGGTATCGCCGGGGTCGGCATGAGCGGGCTGGCCCGCTGGTATTTGGCCGACGGCTACCCGGTATCGGGGTGCGACGCCTTTGACAGTGCTGAATTGCAGACGCTCCGGCAGCAAGGCGTTGAAGCGTCTTTGGGTCATGACGCGGGCCATGTGGCGCACGCGGACATCTTAGTCAGCAGTATGGCGGTCCCGACGACGCACCCTGAAATTCAGGCGGCTTTGGCGCAGGGCAAGCCCTCGCTACGCCGTATCGAGCTGTTGGCGCAGCTTTTAGCCACGCGCCGCAGCGTCGCGGTGACCGGGACGCACGGTAAGAGCACGACCACCGGGATGATCGCCACGCTGTTTCTTAAGGCCAACCTCGACCCCTCGATCCTCGTCGGCGGACAGCTGACGAGTCTGAGGAGCAACGTCCGGTACGGGCACGGGCCGTGGCTCGTCGCTGAAGTAGACGAGTCCGATCCGGGCTTCGCTGGACTCTCTGCAGAGATTGCCGTGGTGACCAACTTAGAAGATGACCACATCGCCGGAGAGTTTGACGAGCGGCGTAACTATCACGCGAGCATGGGGGATTTAGAGGGAGCCGCCCGCACCTTTGCAGGACGCGCAGGGCACGTCTTATACTGCGCCGACTGGTCCGGTCTGGGCGAGACGTTAGGGAATCTCCCGCAAAGTGTCTCTTACGGGTTTGCCAAGAACGCGACCTACCGCGCCGAAATCTGTGAGCTGACCGGGCAGCGCAGCACCTTTACCTTTTACGCGCCCGGTGAGCAGTGCGAGGTCAAGCTCCCGGTACCGGGCCGTTACAACGTCCAGAATGCGGCAGCGGCGCTCGGGGCGGCGCACCTGGCGGGGCTCGAGCTAACCTCAGCCGCCGAACACTTAGCGACCTTTAGCGGCGTCGGGCGGCGCTGGCAACGTGTGGGGAGTGTACGCGGCGCACTCGTGATTGACGACTACGCGCATCATCCGACCGAGGTTAGGGTCACGCTTCAGGCCGCACGTCACACCGGACGCCGCGTCCGGGCGGTGTTGCAACCGCACCGCTGGGTCCGCACGGCTCGCCACTGGGCCGCGCTCGCCGACGCTGCCGCCCTTGCCGATGAGGTATTAGTTTTAGACATCTACGCGGCGGGCGAAGCGGCGATTCCCGGTGTGTCGGCGGCGCGTATCGTCGAGCGGTTGCGGGCGGCCGGAACCACCGCCGACCTCACCACCGCCGCTGCTGCCCAGACCTATCTGGGCGAAACGCTTAAAGACGGCGACCTCATCATCACGCTCGGGGCGGGCGACGTGTGGCGCGTCGCTGAAGGGGTCGTCGGGGACGCCGGAGGGGATGACGGCAGTGCGTGAGGGCCTGGTTAAACGCGTAGCGATGAGCAGCCTGACGACCCTCGGCGTCGGCGGCGAGGCGGAACTCTGGACGGTTGAAAACGACGCCGACCTCGCCGCCGCAACCCGTGAATCCTACCGGGTGCTGGGAGCCGGGTCGAACCTACTTGTCGCTGATGGGGGCGTCGGTGAGCGCGTGATTAAACTGGGTCGCAGTTTCAACGACGTCGGCGCGTTTACGGTGCCTGACGTATGGCTCGGCGCGGCGACGCCGCTGCCGGGACTCGTGCGGCGCGCTGCGGACGCGGGTTGGTCGGGGCTCGAGGGCCTCTTGGGTGTCCCGGCGGTACTAGGCGGCGCAGTCGCGATGAACGCCGGAACACGGTTTGGCGAGATAGCTGACACCCTACGTGAGGTTGAGGTGTTTGTAAATGGCGGGCCCGAGCGCCTCCCCGCCGACGCGTTGGAGTTCTCATACCGTCACAGTGAGTTGCCCCCCGGTACGGTCATCACCCGCGTGCGGCTGGCGCTGACACCTTCGTCACCGGAGCGGGTGCGGGCCAAGCTGACCCAAGTAGACGCGGCCCGCAAAGGCCAACCCAAAGTTAAATCTGCGGGTTGCGCCTTCAAAAACCCACCAGGCGACAGCGCCGGACGCCTGATTGACGCCGCCGGACTGAAAGGCTTACGGGTCGGCCAAGCTAAGGTCTCGGACGAGCACGGCAACTTTATCGTTAATCTCGGCGGCGCAACCGCGGCTGACGTGATGGCGCTTTTGGAACAGCTGCGGGCTCGAGTTGGCGTCCCGCTGACAACCGAATGGGAACTGTGGGGCTTTGACACGGCTCAGGCTGCACCACCGGAGTTGACGTGCGTCTAATTCGCACCACCTTAAGCGTGCTTTTGGGACTTTCGCTGCTGGTCTTGGGCTCGAGCTTTTTTTACCCTAGAATCGAGCGCGTCCAGGTCTCGGGCGCGTCACACTACAGCGAAGCCGACATCCTCCGGTTGGCCCGGATCCGGGTCGGCTTTCCGCTCTTGTGGGTGACGACCCAAAGGGTCGGGGTGTTAGCACGCGACCCGTGGATTTTGGGGCTGCACGTTGTCCGCAAATGGCCGCATACACTTTACCTAGCGGTCACTGAACGGACGCCTGTTTTAGTCAAAGGGACGACCGCTTACGCCCTCGACGGCACGGTTTTACCGGGTGCGACGCCTGCGGATAGGGCAAAGGCTGTGCCCCTTAAAGGCTGGGGAGCCGACCGGAGCGCCGAAGCCCTCGAGATTTTCCGGCTCGTGGCACCTAGAGGCCCGCAGATGTTAAGCTACGCACCAAGCGGCTTTACGGTTAGCTTCGCTGGTTCTTCCCTCTACACGCCTGACGCAACACTTTTACGGGCGCACTGGGCGGCCTTTGTAGAGCAGCGAGCAGAGCGCGTCGCGGTCTATCCGTGGGGAGTGAGCACACAAGTGAGTACAACAAGATGAGCTTAAAGAGGGTTTTAATACCATGACAGACGAACGTATTATCGTCGGGCTCGATATCGGTACGACCAAAATCTGTACCGTCATCGGTGAGGTGGCGAGCGACGGCGTATTAGACATTATCGGTGAGGGCACCGTTCCTAGTGACGGCCTGCGTAAAGGGGTCGTGGTCAATCTCGAGCGCACCATCGCCTCGGTGCGGCAGTCCATTGCCGCCGCCGAACGCGTCGCCGGGGTCGAGGTCAAAGACGCCTGGATCGGCGTCGCCGGGGGTCATTTGCGGGCATTCACCAGTCACGGCATGGCCGCGATTCGCCGGGGTCAACAGATCAGCGACGCCGACGTCGAGCGCACGATTGAAAACGCTAGGGCGGTGCCTTTAGAGGCCAACATGGACGTCGTTCACGTGATCCCGCAAGAGTACGTGGTAGACGGACAAGACGGCATCAAAGACCCCGTGGGAATGAGCGGCGTGCGTTTAGAAGTTGACGTCCATATCGTTGCGGGTGCGCAAGGCCCGCTGCAAAATCTACGCCGCTGCGCCCAAGACGCGGGCGTCGAAGTAGACGGCATGGTTGTCCAGGCACTCGCGTCAGGGTTAGCGGTCTTAACTGACAGCGAACGTGAACTTACCACCGTCCTCATTGACATCGGCGGCGGCACCACCGACGTGGGTGTGTTTCGGCGCGGCACGCTGACCGACTCCGCAGTCATTCCGCTGGGTGGCGACCATATCACCCAAGACATCTCGCAGCTGCTACGGATTCCACCCGACGAAGCTGAGCGCGTCAAGAAAAAGTACGGGGTCGCGCTGCCCGAACTCGCCGACCGCGAGGTCGAGTTGGAGGTCTCGCACCCCAACTACACCTCATCCTTGACCACCTTTGAACTCGCGCAGGTGATTCGGCCGCGCGTGATGGAGATTTTAGACCTCGTGAAACGCGCGATCGAACAGCGGATGGGTGCCTTGGAACTTCTGGCCGGGAGCGTCGTCATTACCGGCGGCGGCGCTTTGATGCGCGGTACCGAGCAGGTCGCTACCGAACGCTTTCGTTTGCCCGTACGGATCGGCAAACCGCTCAACGTCTCGGGCCTGGTTGACGTTGTCGCCAGCCCCGCCCACGCGACCGCCGTCGGGCTCGTGCGGCACGGGATGCAGCTCAAACGCGTCGGCACCGGCGGACGCGGATCACCGGTACGGGTTCGTAACCTACGGTCTGCGCGTCTGCCTGGTGAAGGGAGCGCCGGGTTGGGCCATTTTTTCGGCAGGGTTCGCAATTTTCTCAAAGATTTCTTTTAGTCGTGGTGACTTTATTTTGTAGCTGGCCGAAGTTCAACTTAGCTAACAAGTTCTCCGGGATATCCCGAATTGAAGCGCAACAGTGAGGAGCAAACAGTGATCAGTAACATTACAGAAAATGCCGTGATAAGGGTGATTGGTCTGGGCGGCGGCGGCAACAACGCGGTCAACCGGATGATCGAAGCGGGCTTGGAGGGCGTGCAGTTTATCGCCGCGAATACCGACGCGCAGGTCTTAACGACGAGCCTGGCCGACACCCGGATTCAGATGGGCGACCACCTGACGAAAGGTCTCGGAGCCGGGGCCAACCCGGAGATTGGCGAAAAGGCCGCCGTCGAAGACCGCGACCGTATCGCTGAACAGCTGCGCGGCTCGGACCTCGTCTTTATCACCGCCGGAATGGGCGGCGGGACCGGAACAGGCAGCGCCCCTATCGTGGCTGAAGTTTCGCGCGAGCAGGGTGCGCTCACCGTCGCGGTTGTGACCACACCGTTTCAGTTTGAAGGCCCCAACCGGATGCGTCAGGCTGAAGAGGGTTTGCGGAAGCTCGAGGACAAAGTTGACGCGCTGATCGTCGTAGAAAATCAGCGCCTGTTGTCGGCCTTGGACCGTAAGGTCAAGTTGTCCGACGCTTTTCGGGTCGCCGACCGCGTGCTCTACTACGGCGTCAAAGGGATCAGCGACGTGATCAACAAGTCGGGCCTCATCAACGTTGACTTTGCCGACGTGCGGGCGCTCTTATCGGGCGCGGGTACTGTCTTGATGGGGATCGGTTCAGGGCGCGGTGAGCACTTGGTCGAAGAAGCGGCCAACAGCGCGACGCATTCGCCGCTGCTGGCTAGGGGCGTCGAGGGTGCCCATCAGCTCTTGGTCAACATTACCGGTTCCGAAGAGTTGACGCTTTTTGACGCGCACGAAATCGTCGAAAAGATCAGCGAAGCTACCGAAGTCGAAGACCCGAACGTCTTGTTCGGCGTCGCCTACGACGAAGCCGCGGGCGACGAAGTGCGGGTGACTGTGATCGCCGCCGGCTTTGACCACGCCGCGCAGCCCAAGATTTTACGTCCGGCCCAGCTTCGCACCGCCATCGGTGGGGGCCGCAGCTACGACCCGACCAACTTCGACATCCCGGCGTTTTTACGGTACAACCCCGACGAGAACTGAGCAGACTTGGGTATCTAAGTCATGGGGTGTCTGAGTTATAGGGTGTCTGGTGGTCCGTCCGTCAGCTGAGGCACCCTTTAGACAGTACGTTTCACGTCATAGTAACGGTATGAGCTTCGTAACGAGCGTGCCTTTGTGACGCGGGAAACCATCTACGACGGCAAGGTCATCCGGGTCAGCAAACTTGCAGGGCGTTGGGAAATCGTTGAACACGTCCCAGCCGTTGCGGTTTTAGTGCTGCGCGGGCAAGGCGAGAGCACCGAGGTGCTGCTCGTATCACAAGCGCGTCCGGCTATCGGCCAAAAGACGTGGGAGCTGCCCGCAGGGCTCGTTGACGAGGGGGAAACGCCGCAAACAGCCGCTGCGCGTGAACTCGCAGAAGAGGTCGGTCTCGGCGGCACGCTGACGCTGCTGGCCGAGGTGTTCTCGAGCCCCGGTTTTACCGACGAAAAGGTCTATCTCTTCGGGGCGACCGAGCTCTTTGACCGTAAACTCCCCGGCGACGAAGATGATGACTTTGAAGTTGCTTGGAAGCCGCTGTTAGAGACCTGGCAAAGTATCGCCGGTGGCACCGTGGCGAGCAGCGCCCCGACGCTGCTCGGCCTCACCTTGGGACTGTACACCTACGCCCTCGGGCAACGCGGCAGCTTGCCTTGAAGGTCGTCTCTACTCCGGACGACTTAGACCTGCGCGGCTGCGCCCTCTGCATCGGTAACTTCGACGGTGTTCACCTGGGCCATCAGCTCTTGCTCCGGCGGTTGCAAGAGGTCGCGGCAGAAACGGGCGCACCGGGCGTGGTCATCACCTTTTTTCCCCCGGCGAAGGTTGTCTTTCGGGGGAAGCCTTATCTCTCCTCCGCCGCCGAAAAACTCTATCTACTAGGCGCTTTTAACCCGGACGCCGTGGTGATGACACCCTTTAGTTTGGCGTACGCCGAGACGCCCAAAGAACACTTTCTCGGTGAGCTGGCGCGGCTCCGTCCCAAGCACCTGATTGTCGGTGAAGATTTCCGGTTTGGGCATAGGCGCACGGGCGGGTTAGACGATCTGCAACACGTGACCGAACGCCTCGAGGTCTTTAGTTTAGAGCGCCTTGAAGAGGAACCGATCAAATCGTCCCACATCCGCGAGCTGCTGCAAGCGGGCCGCGTAGAAGAAGCGCGTAGATTTTTGGGCTACAGCTACCTTGTCTTTGGCAAGGTCGTTCAAGGTGACAAACGTGGGCGCACGATCGGCTTTCCTACGGCGAACCTCGAGCTGTCCCCAGAGAAGGCGCTCCCCCTCGGCGTGTTTGCCGTCACTGCCGAAACTCCCCAAGGCCGTTTTACGGGGATGGCCAACGTCGGGCCGCGCCCCTCGTACCCGGACGCACCCCCGGCGCTCGAGGTGCATCTTTTTGATTTTGACGGCGACCTCTACGGCCAAACCCTGCGCGTCTCATTCGAGTATTTTCTTAGGGCACAAAAAAAGTTCAGCGGGTTGGACGCGCTTACGGCGCAGCTGACTAAAGATAAAGACCAAGCGAAAAAACTTCAAGCACCAGCCTGACCTATGCAAAAAGCATCTTCAACGCTCTGCCCGGTCGCCTGATTAGTAGAAGTCACGGCGTGAAGAAGTCAAGCTAACACGCCCACACCAATTTACAAACAGGCTTACAAACAAAGATAGCACCTCCCTAGAGAGCTGCTAGAACCCTAGAAAATCTGTCTAGAACATAATTTGGAAATGGTGCCGAGAGCGGGACTTGAACCCGCACGCCCGTAAGGGCAACAGATTTTAAGTCTGCAGCGTCTACCGATTCCGCCATCCCGGCGCAAAGGGCAGTATACGTGCTTGACGTAAGAAGCGTCAACGCCCCAACCCGTCTGTCCACGGGTAAAAATAGCGGGCGCAGCCCAGCTATATTTCAAACGCACGCAGGTAGATTGCGTACAATAGGGAAACGGCTTAGGGAGGGGCAATAGTGACCGGAATGACCGAACGAAAAGAGCTGGAAGAAAAGAAAATCGGCACGCTGCAAAAAGCCTTGGAGATTAACCTCGAGCGCAGCAAGTACGGGACGTTTGCTGAAATTGGCGCAGGCCAAGAGGTCGTGCGCTGGTTTTTCCAGGCGGGCGCAGCCGCTGCGACCATTGCCAAATCGATGTCAGCGTACGACATGACCGTGAGCGACGCGATTTATGGACACTCGAAACGCTACGTCTCCCGTGACCGTTTAGAGACGATGCTCACCTACGAATACGACCTGCTGATCGAGCGCCTAAACAGCCGTCAGGCCGACACCGAGTTTTTCGTCTTTGCCAACACGGTCGTCGCGCGCGGCTTTAAGGCCGGGGGCGAGTACCACGGCTGGATGGGCATCACGTATCAAGGCGAACCGGGAGCCGAACCCAACCGCATCGTCATTCACGTACGGATGCTCGACAAAGAGACCTTAGCGCAGCAAGAGGCGCTCGGGATTTTGGGCGTCAACCTCATCTACGCGGCGCTCAACTACCAAGATGACGGCGAACCCGACGAGCTGATGCGGAGCCTGTTAGACGACCTTAGTACCGAACGCGTCGAAGTCGATATGATCGCCTTTTCAGGGCCGCAGTTTCACGGCATCGACCACCGCTTGACCGCACTTAAACTCGTGCAGTTAGGACTCAGCGACGCCGCCATGTTCTCCGCGCAAGGTGAGGTGTTTCAGCCCTCGGAAGTGCTGTACAAAAAGTCTATTTTGGTCGAGCGCGGCTCGTTTCGGCCCGTAACGCATGTGAACTTGGATATGATCGAATGCGCCCGGGGCCAGTTTGAAGGGCAACTCGGCGAGGGTGACGGCGAGACCGTCGAGGTCATGGAAATTACCATGAGAAACCTGCGCGCCGCCGGGGACATCGACTACGACGACTTTTTAGCCCGCGCCGATGTGCTCGCGTCCACTGGGGCGACGGTGCTCGTGTCAAATTACTTTGAATACTACCGTTTAGCCGCCTATTTGCGGCGCTACACCAAAAAGCCGATTGCCATTACGATGGGGATTCCCAGCTTGAAAGAGCTGTTTAACGAAACATTTTACGACAACCTCGCCGGGGGCATTTTAGAGTCGTTCGGGCGGCTGTTCAAAAACGATACGCGTTTGTATATCTATCCGCTGCAAGACAGCGAAACCGGTAGGCTCACAACCGTCCAAAAACTCAAAGTCGAACCCCACCTGCGCAATTTATACGCGCACTTAGTTGAAAACGGCTACATCGAATCGATTGACTTTTACAATAAAGACTTTTTACACATCTTTTCGCGTGACGTACTCGCAAAAATTGCTGCGCATGACCCGTCTTGGGAAGAGATGGTGCCGCTTCAGGTGGCTGAGCTGATTAAAGAGCGTCACCTGTTCGGCTACGCGCCGCAAAAAGATTTGCCCCCGGCAGAAACGTCTCAGGCAGAACCCGCACCTGCAGAGGCGTCTCAAGCCGAGACGCCCACGTAGGGAGAATTAGAAAGCATAGGTCGTGTCGATCTATGCTTTGGTGATCACAGCTTAAGCGTGTTGGCGGCGCGCTCTTCTCAGCCTGACCAGCGACTTTTCAATTCTTTATTCTGGATTCTTCGGCAGGGCACACTGCAAACCCCTCCAGTTGGTCTTAAAATTGTCAGTAGCGCCCACGCCTTCCCTACCCGGTGTACGCAAAGGTATGCGAGACTAAAGCATGGACCTTTCCAACGCGCAGCAAATGGACCTGACCGCGCTCTATTACGGCGCTTTTTTAGTACATAGCCGCGGCGACGACGCCTGGTATTTATACAGTGAGGGCGAGACCGCCGATCAGGTTGACGTTTCGGACGCCGAGGACTACGTGGCGCGTGGCTGGGTTGAGCGCCAAGGCTTTGAAAGCTCGGTTGACCTCGAGCTTTACGCGCTCACCGGCGCAGGTCAAGAGACGATTGAGCCTTACCTCGAGGCCGAGGCGGAGGCGGGGGGCGGCGAACCGGGCGCACGGCTGCTGCTCGCTGCCACTGCCGGGGAACGCGACTATCTGCTCTCGGTACCGATTTCGCCTGAAGACATCGAAACGCTCCGGCGGCGCTTTGTCCTGGCTGAAACCCTCTCGGCGGCGGACGATGACTTTGTCGCACTCGAGTACGGTACCGACGTCTCGGCTTATGACGCTGAACATAACGACGAAATCCGTGAGCTGCGCGCCGAGGCGCGGGGGGCAGCCCTGCTAGCGACCTTGCCGGATGATTTTGCAGCGGAGGCAGAACTCACATTAAGCTGGGCGAGCGTTCTGGTCAGCGAATCGGGGTTTGCCTACGCCGCCGGAACCGAAGCCGGAGAACGGCTCGAGACCGACGAACTCACCGAAGACGAGCTGATGACTCTCGCCATGACGCTCCTCACCGACGAGCCTCTCACTCAAGCCTAGCTGCGCGGCCCTGGGCAAGCTAAGATAGCCCTATGAGCGTACGCCCAAACGTGCGGGCGGCGCGGGCGTATCACTTTACCCCGCGCCCCGCCCGCACTAAACTCGACCAAAACGAATCGCCCTATGATTTGCCGCCTGAACTTAAAGCCGAGGTTTGGGAGAGATTGCAACGCACGCCTTGGAACCGCTACCCCGAACTTGCCGCCGAGTCTTTGTGCGCCGCCATCGCCCGTTTTCACGGGTGGGACGAAGCGGGCGTTGTCGTCTCGAGCGGTTCCAACGTCCTTATTCAAGCGTTCGTCGCGGCGTGCGGGATTTCTCAGCGGGTCTTGAGCGTCAGACCCACCTTCGCGGTTTACGGCGAACAGGCGCAACTCTTAGGTGCGCCGCTGACCGAAGTGGCGCTCGGTGAGGATTTCGGGTTGCCTGTCGAGGAACTCTTAGCTGAGCTCAAACGCGGCCCCGGCGTCTTTTTTCTGGCAAACCCAGCCGCGCCCACGGGCAACGTGCTTCCCAGAGCTGAGCTGATAGCTCTGACCGAGGCTGCCGCGCCGGATTGGACCCCCGTGTTTGACGAGGCGTATCAGCAGTTCACCGACGCCGACCTCTTACCGCTAGTAAGGGACAACGCGCATACGGCGTCCTTAAGGACCTTTAGCAAAGCGTTTGGGTTAGGCGGCGTCCGGCTCGGTTACGCGCTGATGAGTCCCGACCTGGCACAAAACATTCAAAAGCTCCTTCTTCCCTTTTCGGTGTCGGCGCTGCAGATTGCCACCGGTTTGACTGTTCTAGAACACCCCGAATACGTCGCAGCTAGGGCCGCCGAAGCCAAACGTGAACGTGAGGTGCTCTTTCGTGAGCTGCAAGCTTTGCCCAATCTGACGGTGTACCCGTCCCAAACGAACTTTCTCCTCTTTCACGTAGAAGACGCCGAAACCTTTTTTAACGCTCTCTTAGAGCAAGGCATCCTCATCCGGCGACAAGACCACCTGCCAGGCTTAGGGGGCTGCTTGCGCGTCTCGGTCGGCACACCCGAAGAGAACAGCGCGTTTCTCGCGGCAGTAAAAAAGGTCAGTGAGGCGGTGATGGTGCGTGGCTAGAGCGGCCCAGATCAAACGTGTCACGAATGAGACGCAGCTCGAGGTCACCTTAGACCTGGACGCACCCGCGGGCGGTGCGGCGGCGACCGGGCACGGCTTCTTGGACCATATGTTAGAGCAGCTCATCCGTCACGGCGCGTTTGCGCTCTCCGTTAAGGGACAGGGCGACCTGCACGTAGATGTGCATCACTTAGCCGAGGACACCGGCATCACCCTCGGACAGGCGTTTGCCGAAGCTTTAGGCGACAAAAAAGGTATCGCCCGTTACGCCGACGCCTTCATCCCGATGGACGAAACACTCGCCCACGTCGTGCTCGATTTTTCCGGACGACCCTGGTTGTCGTTTGAGCCCGCCGGGTTTGAAGGCAGCGCGGGCGGCTTCAACGTTCACCATCTGCGCGAACTCTTACGTGGGTTTTGCAACCACGCAGGCGTGACGATGCACGTACGGGTGCTCTCAGGTATTGAGGTCCATCACGTCAGCGAAGCGATTGTGAAGGCGTGGGCGCGGGCGCTGCACGAAGCGACGCGCGTCGTTTCGGATACGCTGCCGTCAACCAAAGGAACCTTGTGAGCAGGGTGAACGTCGCGCTGCTCGATTACGGCGCGAGCAATCTGCACAGCGTTTTCAAGGCATTACAGCGCAGCGGAGCTGAGGTCACTATCGCAGCTGACCCTACCGTCGTAGAACGGGCCGACGCGCTCGTGTTACCGGGGCAAGGGCACTTTCGGCAGGTGATGGAAGCGTTTTTGGCGTCCGGCTTTGAAGGGGTGGTGCGGGCGCACATCGCAGCGGAAAAGCCTTTTTTGGGTATCTGTGTGGGGTTGCAGCTGTTGATGAGTGGGTCTGAAGAAGCTCCCGGCGTACCGGGGCTGGGACTTTTACCCGGCACCGTTAAACGCTTTCCCAAAGGCGTCAGCGTCCCGCAGATGGGTTGGAATCAGCTTTTTAAGACAGGTGACCCGGCACTCTTAGAAGGCATTCCCGACGGCGCATTCGCCTATTTTGCCAACTCGTACTATGTCGAGTTTGAGGGCGAAAGCGTTCCGGGTGCGACGACCGAATACGGCGGTGTAGCGTTTAAGAGTGCGGTTTCTGCGGGGCAGCTTTACGCCACGCAGTTTCACCCGGAGAAAAGTCAGACAGTTGGGCTCAAGGTACTGGCGAACTTTTGTGCGCTGGCTTTGGGCTCCCAACCTGCCGCATCAGCAAAAGTTTAGTGCGGCCTCGAGACAATCCTTCACACTTTTATTCGCTCGAGGCAGCAGGTAGGTAAAACAGCAGATCGAGCGCGGGGAGTTTAATGCCTTGCTTGCATCCGCACGAGCGTGATAGCAAAGATACCCTTCGCCTAAGTGCTCATAGCCCAGCGCCGCCAAGCCGCTTGATTTCTCGGTCCGCCAGATAAAACAGCAAGTCGAGCGTAGGGGGTTGAATGCCTTGTGTGCGCAGCAGCGCAGCAATCTGCGCGGTGTGACGCATCTCATGAATGGCCACGTGCCACAGCAAACCGTCTACCGTAAACTGCAACCCTCGCCAGTCCTCCGGGGTGACGGCCCGACCCAAGTCAGCGTCAGTCAGTGTGGGTAGGAAGTTCAGGGTGTTCTCTTCGACAGCTTGCCAGTAGCGCAGCAGCTCCACAAGAGGCGTATGGGCTGGCATGGGGCCTTCGGCGATGGCCTCGAGCTCAGGAAAGCGCTTCAGCACAGGCTCGCGCTCCCGAATATCGAGGTTGACCCAGCCATCTTCGACGATAGCGATATGTAAAACGAGGTCCTTGATACTATGAAAGCGCTCGCCCTGGAGCAGCGGAAGGGCTAGAACGTCGTCGGGGAGTGCCTCGAGCGCCGCCCACACCTTCCGGCGGTTCGCCGTGAGGTAGTCGTAGGTTTCAGAAATGTTCATACCTGCCTCCTTTTAGAAGTGCCGACCTCGAGTCTTACTCTTACAGTGTCACCTTCCTCGAGTTTTTCCGCCTTACGAACGCTGAGCTTGACGGGTACGAGATAGAGGCCATCCTTAGGCCATAGTGAGGTCTTCCAAACTGTCGCGCCGATAGAAGCTTTGACCGGAATCATGCCCCAACCGTAAGTCACCCATTTTGAAACGTCCCGCAGAACTTCGCACTCTTCCGCTGGTACAGGGACGAAGAAAAACGGAGCGGGGCCACGCCAGTACCAGAGGTTGCCGCTGAACTCGAGGCTCACTTATCCACCTTCTTGCCTCTCCAAACATCCCAGGTTTTCGGCCCGGCTTCTTCATCGCTGATCGGCTGGCCTGCTACTTTGAGGGCCAGTTTGATCTGACCGTGATGATAGCCCTCGTGCCACAGCAAGAGCTGGAGCATCAAGACCGGATGATCGTAATTAAGGTCCATACCCCGACCTGCTAATACTCTGCCCTTCACCGCTTCCCGTACCGCCTCGGCGCTGCCGTCAAGCATCTGCGCAATGCGGTCGCGGTCATGCTCGACCCGCCACTCCTCTTCGGGTACGTTCCTGGCAAATTCGGGAGCTTCCTCGAAGACAGACACAAGCCGCTCATGGTGGATGTGTGTAAACATCTCTGGGACAGACGGGCTATTTCCCGTCGCCTTGGCCTCCAAACCGCCATCTGGCAGAGCGCGGAGCAGGTTGAGCATGATGGTGTTGTTCCGGTCCCATGAGTCTAAGACGGCCTCGAGCAAACTTCCGTCCGGTTCGTACGACATAGCCGCACCTCCATATGCTTGTACAGAAAAAAGTTACGTTGCTACTTTATCAGCGCGTTTCGTACCACTATTTGACATTGCTCCTGATACCTTTAAGCTCGACTGGTAGCGGGTAGCTACCGGGCTCGAGCCAAGTCGCCAAGCTAATTAGGGTAAACGCTAAACGCTGCCTAGCTGAAGGTTGAGAACGTCTGAACTCCCGAAGCGCGTCATCCGTGGCTGCACGCGCCTCATGAACCCGCATCTTTCTCTGCGCTTCTTTTAACAAGAACTGCTCGTCAAACCGGTGCATGGTGCCTCCTCTTTAAGCCCAAAGCTGTACCAGAATCGGTTCTACCAAGCTTTAGCGTTCGGTTTCTGTTTTGCTGCAACTGCAAGAATCACACCTGCCAGAATGATCCATACACCCACAACTCCAGTCCCTGAAAGCGTCTCGCCTACTAACCCCACGCCTAAAAGCACAGCTACCACCGGGTTGACGTACGCGTAGCTACCAAGGAGTGCGGGTCGAACCTCCCGGCCTAACAGATAGACATACGCGCTGTACGCGAGCAGCGAACCGAAGGTGATGAGATACAGCAGGGCGAGGCTCGAGTTCAAAGACGGAATCCGAATTAGGCGCTCGCCGCGCAGCAGCGCAATGGGGACAAGCACCAGGCCCGCGATAACCATCTGCGTGGCACTTGCCATCAGACCGGATGGTTGACGGAGGCTTCGACTCCATACCGAGCCGAGCGCCCAACTAATTGGGGCAAGAAAGAGCAGGGCTGCTGCAGCGTAGTTCGTTCGCAGGTCGGCCTCTTGGTTTAGGAGCACGACCCCAGTGAGGCCGACGATCATGCCCAGCCACTCGAGCCGTCCAACCCGTACCCCCTGAAAACGTATAAAGAGGGTGTACCAAAGTGGCATAGTAGAGACTGTCACCGCCACCACACCCGAAGCGACGCCCATCTCCTCTGCTAGGGTAGCACTTCCCAAGCCTCCTACTAAGAGAAGCGTGCCGACAATGGTCGCGCCACGCCACTGTATCAAGGTAGGATGAGGTGCACCGCGTATGCGGAGAAAAAGGTAGAGAAGCCCTCCTGCGACCAAGAAACGCCCTGCTAACATGAGGTAAGGAGGAAGTGTCTCAACCGCGACCTTAATTGCGAGGTAGGTCGAGCCCCATACCAGGTAAAGTATGCCCAGCGCAAAGGTGACGCCGAATAGTGTGGTTCGGGTAGAGGTTTTCATGCATCCTCCCTCTTGCGTTACTTGTGAAGCTTTAAGGTCTCTTAGTACATGCGCCTGAGCCGAGCGGCGTTCATACAACCGCTGTTTGGTCTCTGCCTCTTGAAGTAAAAAGCTCTCGTGAAACTGCAAAATAACGCCTCCTGATTTCAAGGTTAGCGCCGCATCAGGTTAGAATCAGTCCTAATTATGTATCACCCCAGCACCCGGCTTTTGACCATTTTGGAACTGCTGCAAGCACGCGGACGGATGAGCGGGCCGGAGCTGGCGACTCGGCTCGAGGTCAGCCCCCGGAGCGTGCGGCGTTACGTCGCCATGCTGCAAGACATGGGCATTCCTGTTGAAGGTGAACGGGGGCGCTATGGGCAATACCGCTTGCGGTCCGGTTACAAGCTGCCCCCTTTGATGTTCGATAACGATGAGGCGTTGGCGGTCACTGCAGGCTTGCTGCTCGTCCGACGTAGTGGTGGATTGGTTGAACCGAGCACCACCGAGCGCACGCTCGCCAAACTCAGTCGGGTCTTACCTGAAGGCTTACGCGAGCAAGTCACGGCGCTGCAAGAAACGCTGGTGCTCGATACGCCGCCCGGTCAAACTTTACCCAAGCGTGAGCAGCTGGCTGTGCTAAGTCAAGGTGTCAAAGCGCGTCGCCGGGTGTGGCTGCACTACCTAAACGAGCAAGGTAGCGCGACCGAGCGGGACTTCGACCCCTACGGCGTAGTGCAGTATGGGGGTCGCTGGTATACCGCCGGGTACTGCCATTTACGGCGAGGGCTCAGGGTGTTTCGGATAGACCGGACGGGTGAGGTACGGCTGTTGGAGCACACTTTTGAACGACCCATAGACTTCGATGCGTTTGAATACGTCAGCCGTTCAGTCGCATTAGTGCCACTCACTTACGCTGCGGAGGTGCTGCTCAAAACAAATCTGGAAAACGCTAAACGAGAACTATATCCGAACTTTGTGACCTTGGAACGGGTCCCGGAAGGCGTTATCTTACGCTGCACGGCAGACAGCCTCGGCTGGTTGGCACGGCTTATCGCCGGGTTCAGTTTCGCCTGGGAGGTGAGGGGGCCACCTGAACTCGAGGTCGCGCTGAGGGAACACGTAACGGGGCTGCTCGAGCAACTCGGAGGCTAACAGAAGGTAATGTGCTTGACGCATGTGAGGACGGCACCCAAAATCTCATTTTGGCGTTCTCGTAAGTTATGACCCGGCAAAAGCAGAACCTAACGCAACCCCTCCGGCGTCAGCGCCACCTCGAGCCGCCCCAACGCAAAGTCCGCCGTGAGCGCCAACAGCGCCACCGGTACCGCGCCCTCGAGCACGTACGCTAAATTGCCTGTCGTCAGACCGGCGATGATCGGCACACCGAGCCCGCCCGCCCCGATAATCGGCGCAACCGTCGCGGTCCCAACCGTATAGACGGTGCTGGTGCGAACACCCGCTAAAATCACGCGGGTAGCCAAGGGCAGCTCGAGCCGAAACACCCGCTCCCACGGGGTCATCCCCATCCCGGCAGCAGCTTCTTTGAGGGTCGCAGGAACAGCCTCGAGGCCCGCCACCGCATTTCGGGTGACCGGCAAGAGTCCGTACACGACGAGCGCAATCAGCGTCGGGCGGAGGCCGAAGCCGAACGACGGCAACGCGAGCGCCAAAATTGCAATCGGTGGGAAGGTCTGACCGACCGACAGGAGCGATGAGACGAGCGGTAAAAACGCTCGGCCTTGGGGCCGCGTCAACCAGACACTCAGTGGGAGGCTGATCACGAGCACAATCCCGAGTGAAATCCCGACGAGTTGCAGGTGTTGCAACGAGAGCTGCAAGAGCGTCGCACGTTCAAAGAGCACCGCCCGATTTTCCGGAAAAAGCCAGCGGAGCGCCGCGCCCCACCACGCTTGCTGCGCGAACAGTAAAAAGAGCAGGGCAAAGACGCCGACCGCCAGCACAAGCTGTAAAAGTGCCCGGTTCCTGGCTGAGACCCGCTGCCCGGAAAAAGCCGCTGTAGGTGTGCTCGTACTCATGCGGCCGCCACGTCCCGCTGTGTTTCGGTCTGGGTTTTGGTCACCTCGAGGATCGCAGCCAGACCGAGCAGTCCGACAAGTTCACCCGCTTGGTTGACGACCGGCATTTCAGTCACCCCTTGCCCGAGCAGTTTGGCGAGCGCACCCCGTACGTCATCATGTTCTTCAACCCCGTAGCCCCCGGTTACTTCCGTATAAGCGCGTTCGATCACCGTCTCGTGGGCAAACGCGCGGCGGTCGAGCCAACCTACAAGCTTGCCTGAACGCGTCACGTAAACCGTCTCGTGCTGCGCCAGCGCAACCTCGGCGTCTTCGGCGGAGGCGCTCAGCTCGAGCGACACCACCGGTTTCAGCAGGTCGCGGACCCGTACGCGGCTCAGGCGTTTTAAGGCGCGGTCGGCCCCGACGAACTGCCGGACAAAGCGGGAGGCGGGGTCGCGCAACACCTCGTCGGGCGTCCCGAACTGCTCGACCGTCCCGATATTCATCACGCAGATACGGTCACCGAGTTTGATCGCTTCGTCAATGTCGTGCGTGACCATCACCACGGTCTTTTTCAGCTCCGCCTGGATACGCAGAAACTCCTCTTGGAGCCGCTCGCGCGTCAGCGGGTCCACCGCGCCGAAGGGCTCGTCCATTAAGAGAACCGGCGGGTCCACCGCGAGCGCCCGTGCGACGCCGACACGCTGCGCCTGACCGCCGGAAAGTTCTTTGGGATAGGCTGAGGCGTAGCGCCCTGGCTCGAGGCCGATAATATCAAGCAGCTCATGCGCCCGCTCAGCACTCCGCTTTTTGGGCCAACCGAGCAGCTTAGGGACGACCTCGATATTTTCTTCGACGGTCATATGCGGAAACAAGCCGATACTCTGAATCACGTAACCGATGCCGCGCCGCAGCTCTTCCGGGTTCGCCTTGGTCACGTCTTTGTCCCCGATCAAAATACGGCCGCTCGTAGGTTCAATCAAGCGGTTGATCATCTTTAAGGTCGTCGTTTTGCCGCACCCGGACGGCCCGATCAGGACCGTCAGCTCACCGTCACCAAAGGTCAGCGTCACGTCTTTGACCGCCACCTGCTCACCGTAGCGTTTAGTTATCCCCTCGAGCCTGATCATCTCTCTCCTCTACCCATCAGCGTATCCCCTGCGGCGTCACCAACTGGCCAAGCCCACGCAAGAGCGCGTCAGCCAAAAGCGCCAGGGCGATAATCGGCAGCGCCCCGAGCAAGATAAGGTCGGGGACCTGCTGTGAAATCCCGTTTTGAATAAAGACCCCGAGCCCCCCGGCTCCGATTAAAAAGGCGACGGTCGCAATCCCGATGGTCAGCACCGCCGAAGCCCGCACCCCTTCCATGATGAGCGGGAGCGCGAGGGGCAGTTCGACGCGGCGCAAAATTTGGCCCGCGCTCATCCCCATGCCGCGGCCCGCTTCGGTCGCGGCGCGCGGCACCTCTTTAATGCCGGTATAGGTGTTGCGGATGATCGGCAAAAAGGCGTAAAGCGTCAGGGCAATGAGCGCGGGCGCAGTCCCGATACCCCGGACGCCGAGGCTCGAGAGCGGAGCCGACAAGCTGTTGGGAAGGTCCAGCCGCGAGAAGTTGAGGCTGAATACCGCGACGAATAGATCGTTAAGCACTACCGCGACGATGACCGTCAGGAGCAAGACCGGCAACAGGGCGATGAGCAGCGTCAACACCGTTACGACATTCTGAACCCAGCCGGACGTGCGCCGTGCCAGCAATCCGACTCCGGCTGCTACCAACCCACCGCTGACGCAAAAAAGGAGCGCCTGCCCAACTGTGACATTGCTGCCGAGCCGCGCCAGCGGCAAGAGCATGATGCCGAACAGTGCGAGCGAAGGAATCGTCTGTAAAAAGCTGGCAGTCGGCAACACGAGCCGCGCCGCTTCTGCCCGCCGCGCGGCCCAGATCGCCGCCGGAATCCCGATGGCGCACGCGAGCAGTACCGAAGTTCCGGCGAGGGCCAGATGGCGGAGCACTTCGGCGCTGAAATCACCGCCCTGCGAGGCGAGTTCTTGACTTAAGCCGACGCTCCCAAAGGTCCCGGCAAAGGTGAGTCCGAGAGCGATCAGCGGCCCCGGCAAGACCAGCAAAAGACGGGTTCGACCCGTTTGCGGCGCGTCACCAAGCGACCCAAAAATACCGATGTAGTAGGCCAAAAGCGTCAGCCAGACACCGCTTTGCAGCGACACGCGGGCGCGTTCGGGGTCGGACGTAGCGGCTAACAGGGCGCTCGAGCCCCCGCCCACCAAGAGCAACCCGAGCGTAAGCGCGGCGGTGCAAAGTAGCGCCAACACCCAAGCGCGGCCCCGAAACCGGACGAAGCTGACAAGGAGCAGCAGCGCCCACACGCCTAACAGCGCGTAGGTGTAACTGTGGGCGGGCTCAGGTAGGGCGAGCGCACGGTACACGTCCCCGGCGACCAAGCGGTTGGCTTTTAGCAGGAGCCAGTTCGGGCCTACAACCGGTAAGAGAACGAGCAACCCCAAAACCGCCGCCAACCCCGTGATGCGGTTGAGCCGGTCGCTATAGGCTGGTGACGTAAGCATGTTATCTCCTCATATAGCAGGTATCATCCGGTTTGAGCTGATCCAAGTGAATAAAGGATAGTCTAGCACGCACGTTCTAAGATGATTCCCTTGGCAAAGCTAAAGTCGCCTAAGCGAGAACCCGGCTCAGTAACTATGGAAACCGCTTTATATATAAGATGACTCAGTTTAGCAGCGAACAAAAAGCGGGGCCGCCACGTACCGACCCCGCTTACACCGCTGCGCTACGGTTATTTAAGAAAGCCGTTATCGCTTAAAAAGCTCTGCGCAACATCGGCGGGTTTCGCCCCGTCAACTGCAACCTGACCGTTGAGGTCTTGGAGGGTAGCCGCGTCGAGCGAAGCGAAAATCGGATTTAAGATGTCACCAAGTTCCGGGTACTTGTCGGCCACCGGGGTACGCACCGCCGGAAAGGGTTGATAGATCGCCACTGCATTTTCCGGGTCGGTGAGCGTGACTAAGCTGAGCGCCGCGATGGTGCCGTCAGTCCCGTAAGCCATCGCTGCGTTGACACCGTCGGTGCCGTTGGCAGCGGCTGTTTCGGTCTGAGTCGTGTTCCCGCCTGCAAGGATAATGAGCTGATCATTCGTAACGTCAAAGCCGTAAGTCTTTTCAAACGCGGGCAGCGCGTCGGGGCGGTCAACGAACTCCTGGCTGGCTGCCAGCTTAAAGTCGCCGCCGTTACTGACATAACCGGCAAGGTCGGCCATCGTCTCGAGGCTGTTCTCATCGGCCAGGGTTTGCGGTACGGCAATCGCCCAAGTATTATTGGCCGGAGAACGGCCCAGGTCGGTCACGCCCGCTGCGGCGTCGAGTTTTTTAACGGTATTGTAAAGCTCTTGCGGTTTTGTCGAAATGTCTGCGGGAACGTCGGCGTTCGGATAAAAGGTCAAGGCCGAGCCGGTGTATTCCGGATACATGTCAATTTCACCGGCAAGCAGCGCCTCACGGACCACTGAAGTGGTACCGAAACCGCTCCGGTCGTTGACGGTAAAACCGTTTTGCTCGAGCATCAACCGCATGATCTGAGCTAACACCGTCCCCTCGGTATCAACTTTTGAACCAATCGTGACCGACCCCTTTTGCGCCAAACCGAATGACGCGGTAGCTAGTAGTAGACCTAATAAAACTTTGCGCATCACTGCCTCCTTGGGAATGCATAACTTCGTACGTGACTTCTCTAACTTGCTTACGACTCGACTTGGTAAGGTCGCCGTCCGACCCACCCTGCCAGCCCCTAAACCCCGAAGTTACGTGAGTAAAGCACAGGCTGCAGGGTACCTTTGTCAGGTACCCTACGTTAATCTGCACGCCAAGCTGTACGAACCTGACCTCTTGCCAAAGCTCAGGCAAAATGTGTAGGCTAAACTATGTGTAACTTACACATTAGACGGCTAGAGGTAATTCCACAGGTAAGCCGGTGAGTCGTCCACGTGTGCTGCTGCTCTGCGGGGGTCGGTCGGACGAACACGACGTTTCATTGGCGTCGGCTCGGTCGGTGTTGGCGGCAGCAGGGGAGCGCCTCGAGCTCACCCCCTTAGTGATTGCCAGAGACGGTCACCTGCTTTCAGCGGCAGCGTCTACAAAAGTTTTAGAAGATAGCTGCAGCGACATCACAACGACGCAGAGTGGCGGCTTGGAGCGGCTCGAGCCCAACGCTTTTGACGTTGTGTTCCCTCTCTTACACGGTCCTTTCGGAGAAGACGGCAGTGTTCAAGGACTGCTTAAGATCATGGGACTCCCCTTTGTCGGTTCGGACGTTCTAGGCAGCGCGGTCGGGATGGATAAGGGGATGATGAAGGCCGTCTTTGCTGCGCACGCTCTGCCGAACGTGCCTTACCAGTTGGTAACGCGGCGAGCGTGGTCGGAGAAACCCGACAGCGTTTTAGACGAACTCCGCGCCCTTCCCTATCCCGTGTTTGTTAAACCGGCCAATCTGGGCTCGTCAGTCGGTATCAGCCGCGCCGACGACGTAGCATCACTCCGGGCTGCACTCGACGAGGCCGCCCGCTTTGACCGCCGCATTGTCGTCGAACAAGGGCTTACGGAAGCGAGGGAGCTCGAGGTCGGCGTGCTCGGCAACGACGCTCCTGAAGCCAGCGTCGTTGGTGAAATCAGCTTTAGCAGCGCGTTTTATGACTACGCGAGCAAATACACCGAAGGCAGAGCGACGCTCCACATCCCGGCGGACTTGCCACAATCTGTGGCCGCAAAGTGCCAAGAGTTGGCTTTAACAGCGTTTCGGGCGATTGACGCAGCAGGGTTGGCCAGGGTGGACTTCTTTTTGCACGAGGGCAAACTTTATTTGAATGAAATCAACACCATGCCCGGTTTTACCACCACCAGCATGTACCCGAAACTCTGGGAAGCGTCGGGCGTTCCTTACGAAGAGCTCGTGGCACGGCTCGTTGAGCTGGCCTTAGAGCCGCGCTGACGTATGACAGACGAGCACTAGGATGAGGTATCAAAAAGTATGCAGCAAAGAAGGTAGGACAGCGGTTTTTAACGTTTTTAGTACGTGAGAGATGCTATTTTCTCCTCGAGGTTTTTTAGGTCAGCAACTTCTTCATTCTTTATTCCGGATTCCCACTTTTTCCAGAAGGTTAGCTATGAATGCTTTCAACTGACCCTAAAAGGCCAGCAGATTCCATGAATCGCCAACTAATTTTTCTCTGATATAAAACGGGTTATACTCGGCTATCTCAAGCGAGGAGGCGTCGCCGCCGACTACTACCTGACCCCCGACGAAGCAGAGAGCGTTTTTGCTGAAGAAGCGGACTCGAAGATTGCCAACGTCAACGCAACGCGCGTGCTGATCTTAAACGCGTCTTACGAGCCGCTGCATGTGTGCTCGGTTAAACGTGCCGTTGCCCTGTTGATGCACGAGATCGCCGAACGCGTCGAAGACTCGGACAAGGTGCTGCGCTCCCCGAGTCAAGTGTTCCCGGTGCCGAGCGTGATTCGCCTTAAAAAGTTCGTCAAACGCCCACCGCGTCACCGCGTCGCCTTCAACCGTAAAAACGTCTTTCGCCGCGATGACCACACCTGTCAGTACTGCCTCAGCAAAACGAGTGACCTGACTTTAGACCACGTAACGCCGAGGAGCCGGGGCGGAGGGACGAGCTGGGAAAATGTCGTGGCGTGCTGTCGGCGCTGCAACGCCAAAAAACGTGACCGCACGCCCGAAGAGGCGGCGATGCTCCTGAGACGTAAGCCCTACGCGCCCCGCTTTATGTTTTCGTCGGCGTACGGGATTTTGCCCAACATTGACAAGATTTGGGAAAAGTATCTGCCTCGTAGCGGCTAAGTAGCGTAGCAGCATCCATCACCAAGCGTAAAGCGTAATCACAAGAGGTTACAAGGTGAAGTGGAAACGCCTCAGTTCTAAAAAAATCGTCGGTGACCGGTGGTTATCGTTAAGGGCAGATACATGTGAGCTGCCAAATGGTCAAGTTATAAAGCCTTACTACGTTTTAGAAGAAAAAGAGTACGTTCACGTCTACGCGCAAAACGAGCAAGGTCAAATCTTAGTCGTCGAGCAGTACCGTTATGCGGCGGACGCGCTTTGCGCTGAACTTCCCGGCGGCATTGCCGAAGACGGCGAAGCCTTGCTCGAGGCGGCTAAACGCGAACTTTTAGAAGAGACAGGGTACGCTGCCGAGACCTGGATCAAGGTAGGTCATTCGTTTGCCAATCCCGCGAGGCAAACCAACCGAGTTCACGTCTTTTTAGCCCAAAACCTTGTACGTCAAGCGGAGCAAAAGCTCGACGAAACCGAAGCCATCTCGTGTAGCTTTGTCTCTATAGCTGACATCAAACGCATGATTGCAGAAGCGAAATTTTCTCAAGCTTTGCATATCGCCTCTTTTTACACAGCTTTAGAAGCTTCGCGGTTACCGTTGTGACTTTTGGCTGAGCGTAGTAGCATTTAGGTCCGGATGAGAATCAGAAAAGCAACTGAAGCCGACAGCGCAGAGGTCAAGGCTCTTGACACGGTTGTGCCGCTTGACGCGACCAGGGCCGAGCAGATTGATACGTGGCTGGGGCGCGACGAGGTTTTGGTAGCTGAAGACGGGCAGATCGTGGGTTACGGCGTTTTTAACCATGCCTTTTTTCGGCGGGGCAACGTTGACATGCTGATGATTCACCCCGACTGCCGGGGGCAGAAGATCGGTGAATACCTGTTACGTGAGCTTGAAAACCTGTGTGATACCCCAAAACTTTGGGTGACGACCAACATGTCAAATCACCGGATGCAGCGTCTTTTAACGCGTTTAGGTTATGAACCTGCGGGTTACATTCATGAACTCGACCCCGGTGACCCCGAACTCATTTTCTGCAAACGTTTGGCGCAACCTCGTTAGGCGCTGCCGAGGCGTTAGACACGTCGGCTAAAAGTGTAGAGCTATCACGACGTGACGCGTTACCGAAACGTCTGAACCCGTAAGCTTGCGACGTTAGTCAAAATGAGCTACCCGGTAAAAAAACCTTTATACTTACCGAGGTTGACTGCGACATTATTCGCTGAACGTGTCACACGCGCTCAGCTCAACTGAAAGGAGCTAAGATGCTCTCGTTTGTCATCCCCGAAGACCCGCGCGTTCCCGACCCTAACGTCCCACCAATCCCTCCCATAGACCCGGCCGAGCCGCCGCCCATCGGCGACCCCGATACGCACGAGCCGCCGCTGGAGGACCCTGACCCGCACGAGCCGCCCGTTCAGGAGCCGCCGCCCGGTTGGGGTGATAGGGCGTAGCTGTATTTAGGTCGTGGGACAGGGCTCGAGCCGGTACACTTAACGCATGGCTGGACCTATCCTCGAGCGGTTTTTCAGCGTTTTGGAGCACGACCTTTTACCCTTGACCGAGCAGGGCGTCGCGCAAGGAAACAAGGTCTTCGGCGCAGCAATTTTGCGTAAAAGTGACCTGAGCCTCGTCGTTGCGGGCACCGACGAAGAGACGCTCAACCCACTGTGGAACCCACTGTGGCACGGTGAAATAAGTTGCCTCAACCGTTTTTGGGCGCTTCCAAAACGGCCCGACCCGAAAGATTGTCTATTTTTGTCGAGCCACGAACCCTGCTCTTTGTGCCTGTCGGCGATTACCTGGAGCGGGTTTGACAACTTTTACTACCTGGTTAGCTATGAAGACTCGAGAGACGCCTTTAAGATTCCGCACGACCTGAATTAGATGAGGTTCCCGCGTGTAAAAACGGCGCTTACCGGAGGCGCAACGCGTTCTGGACGAGTTACACCTTGCTGGCGCTGATAGATGAAGCAGCGGCAGCGCAAAGAGCAGGGTGGTGGGGGCGGGTTGAAAAACTGTGCGCGGCTTATGCCCAACTTTCAGACGTTTATCAGACCCATAAAGCCGAGCAAAACATCCCGCTCGACTAGGGCCTGATACCTGCGTGTTTTCGGGCTCAGAGTTTGCAGCTTCAGCTAAACGACCTTGATGACAATTTTGCCGTACACGTCTTCGCCGCCCGACTCGAGCTTCCGGTGTGCGTCGGCTACTTCTGTCAGCGGGTAGGTGTGGCTGATGACTGACTTTAGCCGTCCCCACTCGAACAGGTTTCGCATGGCCCCCAACTTCTCTTTGGCGTTTTCTAAATGCACGAAGCTGACGCTGATGTTGCGCCGCATCGCCGGATTCAGGTCGCCCTGTGCCCCGGTCACGGTGACGATCTTGCCCCCCGGCCGGACTGCACCGATACTCGGCGCGACGAGCTTACCGCCTGCAGCGTCGAGCGCAACGTCAACCCCGACGCCCACCGTTTCACGCATCACGACCTCCGTAAAGTCTTCCGTGCGGTAGTCCACCACGACGTCGGCCCCGAGCGACGAGACGAGCTCGGCGTCATAACTGCCGCAGGTGGCAATCACGAACGCCCCTGCCGCGTGCGCGAGCTGCACCGCAAAGGTGCCGACACCGCCCCCTGCTCCGTGAAGCAGGACGCGTTGTCCGAGCCTCAGGTCGGCGGCAGTGATGAGCGCGGCGTAGGCCGTGCCCCCTGCAACGGGCACCGCCGCCGCCTCTGCAAACGACAGGTTTTTTGGTTTAAGCGTGGCTGCGCTGGCGGCGACCGCGTGGTATTCGGCGTTTGCGCCGCTACGTGGGTCGGTCAGTTCGACGGCGTAGTATACCTCGTCGCCTTCATGAAATGCCTCGACGTTCGCCCCGACCTGCTCAACCACGCCCGCCACATCAAAACCGAGCACCAGCGGCGTTTTCATCATCGCACCGAACATTCCGCTGCGCAGGCCCACATCAGCTGGATTGACCGAAGTCGCATAGACCTTGACGAGCAAGTCGTTCGGGCCGATGTCAGGGACGTTCCGCTCTTGTAACTCGAGGTTCTCCGCTGAACCGAATTCTGTTAAGACCACTGCTTTCATAAGCCCCCTGGATCAAGCTTGATTCCTCTTGGTTTACTGACGCCGTTTATCAGTAGACCTCCGGCGAAAGTCACGTAACTTGTAGGTCATAATTATAGAGCGCAGCGATGAGGTTGAGCCTGAGACCGAAACGGCGTCTTCTATGACGGTAAGTTTCTTTAAGAACGCGGAAGACTTTGAGCTTACGAATGACATGTTCAGCTACGATGCGTTCTCTGGCCAAGGTGCGGTTATGAGCTTTTTGTTCATAAGTGAGTACCTTGCCACGCCAGCGCTTATGCGGGGTGCGGCTGTTAGCGTGGAACTTAGCAACGCCTTGAAAGCCGCTGTCTGAGAGGAGTTGGGTGTCTTTATACAAGTGCTGGGCACAGCGACTCTGCTCGAGTAGCTTGAAGTCGTGTCGGCGTCCTTTGCCATAAGCTGTACTAAGGATGCACTTTGTCTTTAGGTTGACAAAAACCTGGCTCTTTTGCGTATGCTGTTTTTTCTTACCCGAGTAGTAAGCCCGCTGTTTTTTTGGGGCGTTCAATCGGTGATTCGGCGATGTCTACCACGACGACTTCTAAGTTGTGGTCATCGCGCAGTGCTTTACGCCCCGGTAGCGTGAAATCGCCCAAGCTGATGAGTGCTTCTTCCACTCGTTCTATCGTCCGCCGCACCGTACTTTCGTCAACCTGCCAGTCCTCTGCAAGATGAAAGTGCGTCCGATACTCTCGCCAAAAAGAAAGCGTCAGTACAAGTTGGTCTTCTAAACCTAAAGCGGGCGTGCGCCCTCGTTTCTTTTTCTTTAGCTCTCGTGCTTTAAGTATCTCTAACATTTTCGCAAACGTCGGCGGCTTGACCCCAAGTTTGCGCTTGAACTTCTCAGTCGGTAATGCCAGACTTCGCACGGTTTGCTCTCGCATTCTTACAGTCTGTCATCTTTGACCTACTTTCGCCGGAGGTCTAGTGTGTTTAAGAAAACGCCTCTTGATGACGCTCTACCCACGTTTCTAAAGTTGTAAGTTCTACGGGGATTTTCGTGAGCGCCCCTTCGATATCAACCTGTGAAGAGAACAACTCAGGTTTTTCGTAAGCCACTGCGTACCCCTGCGCTGCCCCTTGACCCATCCCCGGAAACACTGCATCGAGTTTTTCGCCGAACTCCTCGGCGGGCATCGCCCGAAAGGTGATCTCGCGGCCCAAGGCGCGGCTGAAGCGTTCAGCAACCTCTTGTCCGTTGAGCCGCTCCGGGCCACTGATATTGAGGTTTAAGGGAGCTAAGTCGGGATGGGCGAACACGTAAGTAGCAAACGTGCCGACATCTTCGGTCGCCAACCACTGCATCTTGACCCCCAAAGGTGTCGGATAGGCAAACGTGTTCTCTTGGACAAGCTCTTCACGGGTCCACGGACCTAAGAAGTTCTCCATATAGGCGGTCGGCTGCAAGACCACGTAAGGGACGCCGCTCCCGGTAATCACATCTAAGATGTCGAGCCGCATATCAAAGGCAGGATTCGCTCCCCTGACAGGCGGAATCTCGCCGCTGGCGTTCCAGACGAGCAGCTTGACGCCTGTGTCGGCAGCAGCTGCCACAGCGTTTTTGGCGTAGGTGAGGCCGTCGTCCGGGCGTTCGGTAAAAAACGGGATGTGTAAAAAGACACCTTCAGTACCCTCGGAAGCTTTCGCTAAGCTCTCCGCGTCGGCCATATCGCCCTGACAAACCTGTGCGCTCTCCAAACCCTGAACTTTGCTCGGGTCTCTCGTCAAGATGCGGACCGTGTGCCCCGCTACCAACAACTTACGAGCGACCGGCCCACCCTGTGACCCCGTGGCCCCGTAACTTAAAATCTTCACGCCAACCTCCTACGAGGAGCCTACCGCTTATGCTTTTGTAAATAAAGTAGTTACATATTTTTTATATAGTTTCAATTTATGAACTCTGGTGACGCGAAGCGGAGTGCTAAGATGGGGTCATGAATGAGGTTATAGGCAGTACCAAGGCAGACGACGCACTAACCGACGCCTACGCCCAAAGAGTCAGGGACGACGCCCGCTGCACCGTTGAACGTTCCGCCGACGTCTTGAGCGGCAAATGGACGACGCTGATCTTAAGAGATTTACTCGGAGGACCCAAGCGTTTCGGTGAACTGCGGCGCTCGCTTGTAGGCGTCAGCCCCAAAACCCTGACGGATAGACTTAAGAGCCTCGAGGCCGAAGGCGTGTTGACCCGGACGCTCTACCCGGAGATGCCGCCCCGCACCGAGTACCGGCTGACCGAAAAAGGTGCGGCCCTCCGCCCCGTGATCGAAGCGATGGCCGCGTGGGGCGAGGTGTGGACGTAAAGATTAAGGGTTTAAGACGGTGTGGCCGACGCTAACAGAGACGTCCAGTTGACGTTTTGGTCGCGGAGATCGTCCGCTGAAGGCAGCGTACCGAGCCGCAAACACTCTTCTACCGCGCAGAGGTCGGTATCGCGCCCTACGCCGAAGACAGCCCGGAGTTTACCGTTCTCTAAGTAATAGGCTAAAAACTTCTGCGCCCCCACGTCGCCGTCTACAACGACTTCGTCCCAGTTTTCGGCGTGCCCAACGTAGCGAAACGACGTGCCGTACTGCTGCGTCCAAAAAAAGGCGACATCACCAAACTTACTCTCTTGGCCTGCCATGTTTTGACCTGCCATATTGTGCGCCGCCGCCCGACCGTGCTGCATCGCCAGACGCCAGTGTTCGACGCGGATAGGCTGACCGGTCAGGGCGTCGGGATAGCGGGCGTGGTCACCGGCGGCGTAGATAGGGCCATAGTCACCGATAAGCCGCAGCGTAGCGTCTACCGACACGCTGCCATCGTCGTTCAGCTCAGCGCCGTCTATCGTCGGTAAGGTCGGTTTAACCCCTATCCCGACGACGACGAGATCGGCGGGCAATTCGCGCCCATCCTCCAAAACAACCTGCTCAACCCGAGCGTCCCCGAGAAACCGTGTGACCTGCTGTTCGGCGACGAACTCGACCCCGTTGTCTTCGTGAAGGTTGCGGAACATTTCCCCGACTTCCGTGCCAAAAAGTCCCTCGAAAGGAACTGCTTGCGGGGTCACGACCGTCACCGCCAGCCCGCGCTGACGGAGCGACGCGGCGCACTCGAGCCCGATAAAACTCCCACCGACGACAACCGCCCGCTGGCCCTCTTCAGCCGCAGCAACCAACTGCTCGGCGTCATGCAGTGTGCGCAGGTAAAACACACCGCTCAGGTCGTTGCTAGGAACCTCCAGAGAAACCGGTGTGCTTCCCGAAGCGAGCAGCAACGCGTCGTAATGCAGGGTGTCGCCGTTTTGAAAGGTAAGCTGCTGCGCTGCCGGGTCAACTTGCGTAACAGTCTGATTGGTCAAGAGCTCGAGGCCGTACTTGTCATAAAACGACGCGTCACGTAGCGGTTTGGAGTCTGCTGCGCCCGCCAAAAAGCCTTTACTCAGCATCGTGCGGTCGTACGGCGCAGTTTCCTCTTGCGTGATGAGCACCACGCGGCCCCGAAAGCCATCTTCGCGCAGCGTCTGCGCCGCCGTGGTCCCGGCTGCACCTGCGCCGACGATCACAAACACGCGCGTGTCGGCGCTATCTGCTGTGGCCAGCTCTGGAAGGCGGTCTTTAGGTATATCGTCCTCGTCAGGAAGCGTGACGAAAAGCGCGTCGCCTTTATGCGTGACCTCGAAATGGGCCAGCGCGTCGAGTGAGGGGGGCTCGAGCAGATCGCCGGTTTGGGCTGAAAAACAGGCGTGGTGCCACGGGCACATAAGCCGCGACCCGTTTAGAACGCCCTGAGCTAAAGGCGCACCCTTGTGCGGACAGGTGGCCTGAAACGCGGCGATATGGCTCCCGGTACGAACCAACAGCAGGTCGGTGTCCCCGGCCGTAACTGCTTTTAGCTCACCGTCTTGAAGGTCACTTTGCTGAGCTACTTGAAAAGTCATCAACTCTCCCGACGTTTGGATTGCCTTAAGTCTAAATTGTCTCAAGTCTAACGAACGTCCCGTGCTAGAGCGTAGTGCCAAGCCGCATTTGGCTTAACTTCAGCCGGTAGACGCACGCTGATAAGGCACCCGGCCTAAAATCATAACGACACCCGGCCGATCAGCTGAGCCGCTGGCTGGCCGTCACCTCGGGGCTCGAGCCCGACCTCAAACGCGTCAAACCCTTCCGTATTTAGCGGTAACAGGCGGTCTACTGTAGTCCCCAAGTCGGTACGGTTCACGCCTTTAAGTCCCCAGACCCGGTAGACCATCCCGCGGGGCGGGTTGTCTTTTTGTACGAGTAGGGCGCGGCCGTCCGGATAGGTACAAATCACCCCCGGAAACGCGTCGCCGCCACCTTGAAGCGGGCGGATGGTCAGGTCGGGGTGGTTCATCCAGGCGGCTAACGCAGCTTGCTCGTGCCCGAGCTTTGTAAGCTGCTGGTTTTGCTTAAGACCCCAACCCAGACTGCCGAGCAGCAGCAAACATACCGCGGCCAGTGCCCAACGCCCGACCGTTTGACGAGCAAAGGCCGAGCGCCGTGAGCGCCGCGGCGCACCACCCGGAGATACTAGAGACGCGCGGCGGGCCTGAAGTTTACGCCACGCATCTTCGGGTGGTTTTTGGAGCGACAACGCGTCAGGCAGGGCGTAAAACGTCGCTTGTAAGCGTTTAACCCTTTCTCGGCACTCCGCGCAGCCCTCAAGGTGCGCCTCGAGCGCCCGCGCTTCTTCGGGAGCTAAAGAGCCGAGCACATAGTCAGCGAGGGTTTCGGTCGGCCGGCTCATACGTCGTCCAATAAGGTGTGGAGTTTAAGCAGCGCGCGGCGCAGCTTGCTTTTAAGGGTACCGAGTGGGAGGTGGTGACGCGCGGCCAACTGCTCATGACTTATCCCTTCATAAAATGACGCCTCGAGCAGTGTTCGTTCTTGCAGACTAAGCTGTGAAAGCGCGTCGTGCACAGCGATATTAGAGAGTGTATCAGCTTCTTGCGGCGCAGCGAGAGAGGCGGCTACCAGCGAGATGTCGTAGTCGGTCGTAACCGGGGTGCGCTTACGAACCCGGAGCCTTGAAAGTGCCTGGTTACGGGCAATGGCGTAGATAAACGTTTTTAAGGGCGCGCGTTCGGCGTCGAAACGTGACGCCTCCTGGTAGAGCTTTAGAAAGGTATCTTGCAAGACCTCTTCCGCCTCCTCTCGGCTTTTCAAAATCTGGAGCGCCAACGTAAAAACAGGGGCGGCGTAACGCTTATAGAGATTTTCTGCCGCGTCACCGTGTCCTTGGGCTACTCGCTGAATAAGCTCGTCGTCCGTCACCATGCGTTACTAAACCATACGCTCAGCGGCCCGGCTTTAGATGCATTTATGGGTCTTGAGTCTTCGGTGCATCTAACGCCGCCTGTTCGGTCGTATTGAAGGGTGAAAGGAGAGTTCGACCACCCGCCCACGCCCTGCCAGCTAAACCTCTCGACCTATGAAAGGAAACACTTATGAAACAACTTCTCTTAAGCCTCCTCGCCACCCTGGGCGTTTTCGCCCTAGCCCAGAGCACGACGCCTGCAACCGTTGATGTCTCTCAAAATGAGGCGTTAGGCAAGTTTCTGGTAGACGCCGACGGGATGACGCTCTATCTGTTTACGATGGATACAAAAGACTCGAGTAATTGCTACGACGACTGCGCGGCCGCGTGGCCCCCACTTTTAACCACCGACCCGGCTGTTGCCGGTAAGGGCGTAGACGCGTCTTTACTCGGTACAGCGGCACGTAAAGACGGCGCGACCCAAGTGACTTATGATGGTCACCCGCTCTACACGTGGTCGAAAGACAAAGCGCCGGGTGACACCACGGGGCAAGCCGTAGGGGACGTTTGGTACGTCGTCTCCCCCGCCGGGGAAACCGCGAAATAGATGCAGCCGTCAAAACCCGCTGCGCTAACCTGCAGCTAATCTATGGATAAATTTACCTTAACCGGGGGAACGATGACCTTATCTAAACCGCTACTCACCCTAACCACCGGCCTTGCGCTCGCGCTACTGACGCTCTCGAGCTGTAGCGGTGCCGCCACAACACCCGTGACGCCCGTGACACCTCCGCCAAAACCTATACCTGCTGCCGGTGAGATCATAGCAACAGGTCTAAATTATCCCCAAGGTGTCCTCCTAGCACCGGGCGGAACGCTCTATATCGGTGACTTCGGTACCGCAGGTGACACGGTGCTGGGTACCATCCCGGCCAACCCGCCAGCTCAACCCGACCCCATAGACATCAAAATCGGCAACACCGCACGAATTCTCGAGGTTGCGGCCGACGGTACACAGAGCGTACTAACTACCTTGCCTTCAGTGTTTTTAGGCCAGGAACCCGTAGGCGCGGGCAAGTTGGCATTCGTAGGCGGCGAGCTGTATACGGTTAACGGCGACTGGAGTGTGCCGGATATTGCGCGGCCCGAGCAAGTCTCGGCGCTGCTTAAAATCTCAGCGGGTACGGTGGGTGAAGTTGCCAGCACCTGGGCTTTGGAAAAGGCCGAAAATCCCTATCCCGGCCCCGTAGATTCGCACCCTTACGGTCTTACTGCCGGTCCAGACGGTAACTTGTGGATCGCCGACGCCGGGGGCAACGACCTGCTTAAGTACGACCTCGAGGCCAAGGAGCTGAGTGTGGTCTCAGTCTTTGCGCCTATCCCTAACGACAACCCGCCTGCGGGCACACCGCCTGTCTCGGAGCCTGTACCGACCGCAGTTGCTTTTGACGCTGACGGAACGCCCTACGTGTCGCTGCTGACAGGTTTTCCCTTTACTTCAGGCGCGGCCAAGGTACTCCAAATCGCCGCCGACGGGACTTTTAGCGATTATGCTACCGGGTTAAGTTCGCTGACTGACCTCGTGACGGGTCCGGACGGCAACCTCTACGCCGTCAGCTTGGGCGACTACTCCTTTGCGTCCGGCGCACCCACGCCCCAACCAGGCACGGGCAGCGTCATCCGGATTAAACCGGGTGGCGTCAAAGAAACCGTGCTGAGCGGCCTTGACACGCCTACTGCGGTGGCCTTTAACGCCAAAGGAGACGCCTTTATCGTGGTCAACGGAGCTGCGGCTCCGGGTACCGGCCAGGTTCTACGCTATGACGGCCTGAGCGAGTATCCAGCCAAACCTTAATTAGACTCTGAGTGTAAGCAGTGACGAAGGCAACCCAACTCGCGCCGCCAGGCGGAGCCGCATTTGCTGGCGGCGCGGGTTTATCCGTAGCACCATCTGTACAGGCACCAGGGGGATACCGGCGCGATACGCCCTGGGAAAGCCGGGGCCTATCAGCGCAGCGTGCGGGCAGCCCCGAAGCACACTAGCTGGCGACCGGCGCACTGCTGCTAGCCAAACGCAGTAGGCGACAACTAAGCCTAAGACCGTTTCCCCAAAAAACGTGGGTTTACAATTTCAGGGGTTCTTTCTGCTCTCGAGGATCTCTTCTTACAATCCTAAATGCTCTATACAGGTTGCTCCAGCGCGTTATACCCCGTCCATCACCCAGTCCGACAGTACCAACTCGGCCGACCCCGCCTCGAGCATAAACCTCACAGCTTCGGCGGCGCTCAGGGGCTGCGCGAACAAAAAACCCTGTCCGAACTCACACCCGAGCACCCGAAGCTGCTCGAGCTGCGCCGAGGTCTCGACCCCTTCGGCGGTGACCTTGAGGTTGAGTGAACGTGCGAGCGCGACAATCGTCCGGACCAGCTCGGTACTTTCAACACTCCCTTCCATCCGCTGAACGAACGAGCGGTCAATTTTAAGGACGTTTAAGGGAAAGTTTTGCAGGTAAGAAAGCGACGAATAGCCGGTACCGAAGTCGTCAATGTGGAGTTGGACGCCGAGTCTGTAAAGTTGCTCCAACGTCTCTTTGACGGTGCCCGAGTGGGTAATCAGCACGCTTTCGGTGAGCTCGAGCTTTAACGATTCGGGCGAAAACCCGGTCTGCTCTAAAATCTGCGCGACTTTTGCGGAGAGGTCGGGCCGCGCGAAGCCCTGCCCGGACAAGTTGACGCTCAAGGTGAGGGGTGGCTCGGCGGGGAACGCGCCCTGCCAGGTGAGGAGCTGCGTACACGCTTCGCGCAGCACCCAGAGGTCAATTTCGGCGATCAGGCCCAACTCTTCGGCGAGCGGGATAAAGTCTTGCGGCGACACCAGACCGTGAACCGGGTGCTGCCAGCGCACGAGCGCCTCAAAGCCGATCGGCTGTTTTGTCTCGACCGAGAGGATCGGTTGGTAGTGAACCTCAAATTCACGCCGCTCCAACGCGCCGCGCAGGTCGGTCTCGAGCGCCATCAGCGTGACTGCATATTCACGCAGTTCAGCTGTAAACACCTGGTAGCCAGCCTTCCCGAGCGCCTTGGCGCGGTACATGGCGAGGTCGGCGTCGCGGAGGACATCTTCAGCGCGGTCGTACCCGGCAGCCGCCGGTACAATACCGATACTGACCGTGATCGGCACCTGTTTGTCCGAGAGTAGAAACGGGCGTTTGAGCACCGCTTGAATACGTTCGGCGGTCTGTATCGCCCCTTCGACGCTGACATCTTCCAGGAGAATCGTAAATTCGTCGCCGCCGAGCCGCGCGACCGTATCGGCGGGCCGCACGCACCCTTTGAGGCGCTCCCCGAGGGCGATCAGTAAGGCGTCACCGACCGCGTGCCCGAGCGAATCGTTGATGACCTTAAAGCGGTCAAAGTCGAGAAACAAGACCGCAAAGCCCCCCTCGAGGCGTCGGTTAAAGCGTTCGATGGCCTGACCTAAACGGTCCTTAAAGAGCGCCCGGTTCGGTAGCCCCGTCAGTGCGTCGTGAAAGGCGTCATGCTGAAGCTGCTCGTTGGCCCGCTCGAGTCGCTCTTTCGCCTCTTCCAGCTCGCGGGTGCGTTCTTCGACGCGGCGCTCGAGTTCATCGTACGCACGTTGCAACTCACGCTGCGCCTCGGTCAGCTCGGTCACGTCTTGGCCATAGCCGAGCATCATCACGAATTCGCCCTGTTCGCCGTAAACCGGACACAGGTTCCGCGTGTGGTAGCGGACGCCCCCCCGGGTCTCAAACCGCTCTTCCCACCGCACCTTTTTCTTTTCGGTCAGCGCCCGCCGAAAGTGCTCACGCCGGGTTTCGGCCAGCACCGGGTCACGCCCCAGATGTGCGCAGTACTCGAAGTCATCACGGCCAATCAGCCACTCGCGCAGCTTTTTGTTGCGAACGGCGCTCGGGTTGACGAACTGATAGCGGTGTTCCGCGTTAAAGACGACGATTTCGACGGGCACACTGTTTAAGATGTTTTGATAATGCGCCGACTGTTCGGCCAGTTCCGCTTCAATCTGGTGGCGACTCGTCACGTCGGTATTGGCAAAAATATAACCGATGACCGCGCCATCTTCGTCTAGGTAAGGGTAGAGCCTCGAGGTCGTGCGTTTGGCCGTCCCGTTCCGGGCGCGGTAACGCAGCTCTATATCGCTAAACCCTTCGCCCTGTTCGACATAAGGGAGCAGCGGTTCGACAAAACTCGCCGAGGTGACCTCTAAGAGTTCGCTGTAATTTTGCCCGATCACCTCGTCACCGTACCCGAAGTCTTTGCTGCACGCCCGGTTACATGCCTGGATACGGCCCTCCAAATCGATTAAATCATCTGCGAAATAGCGCCGAAGGAGTCAAAGGACTAAACTAGCAGGATGAAAGCGAGCCGCTTAAAGAGAAAGCCCAAGCATCTGTATAACTTCACAGGTTTAAGCGTCGAGCAGTTCAAGTTGCTTAGTAAAGCGGTCGAAGTACGCCTTGCCGAACCAAAAGGCACCCAGGGCAAATTACGTCAACGTGCAGTAGGCGGGGGACGCAAGGCAGAACTAGGGGTAGAGGATCAGGTTTTAGGGGTGCTGCTGTATTACCGTTTGTACCTGACCCAGCTGCTACTAGGCTACTTATTCAACTTGGATGATAGTAACGTCAGCCGTTTGATCAGCAAACTTCGACCTGTACTACTTGAGGTTCTCCCCTTACCAGCGCACGAGACAGTTCTTTTTGGTCAAGCTAAAAGAAAGCGTATCGCAAGCCTAGAAGAACTGCTTGAGCAGCATCCTGAGTTCAAGGAAGTCTTGGTTGATGCTACCGAGCAAGAAATCCAGAAACCCAAAGACAAGCAAGAACGCAGAGACAAGTATTCAGGTAAGAAAAAGCGACATACGCTCAAGACCCAAATCACTGCCACCAACACAAAGCTTATCCTTCATGTGACACGTTCTTTACCAGGCAAATTCAGCGACGTCAACGTCCTTAGAGGTACCGGGGTGTTACGAGCTTTACCTACGGCTACCGAGGTCCGAGTGGACAAAGGATATGACGGTATTGATAAGGATTTTCCCCATAGAACCTTCCATCAGCCCAGCAAAGCTAGAAGAAACAAACCCCTGGACTTCATCCAGAAATGCCTCAACAAAGTTCAAAACAGCCTGCGTTTTCCTGTCGAGCACACACTGGCTCACTTGAAACGCTTTAAGCTCTTAGCGGGTATCTACCGAGGCCCAAAAGCTGTTTATGATGACACTTTCTTAGCTATCGCGGGGCTTCATAACTTCAGAAAGTTAGATGCTCTGGCTTGGTAAGCCGACTTAAACCCTTTCTCTAAGCCTAGCTACTTTATTCTGATCGTGTACTTATTTCGCAGATGATTTACTCTGAATTTGTAGACGAGGGCGTCGTAGTTCTCGGTATAGATAACGCCGTTGAAAACAGCTTTGCTTGGAAACAAGCGCGGTTCATCACTGAAGCAAAATACAAGCAGCTCGAGCGGTATCGGGTTTTCCCTGACGACTTAATCATCACCATCATGGGAACGCTCGGACGCTGCGCGGTTGTGCCGAAAAACATTCCGTTAGCCATAAACACAAAGCATCTTTGCTGTATCACGCTCGACCAGTCGAAATGTTTGCCCACATATCTGCATTCGTGCTTTACCGGGTACCCGGATGTTTTGCAGCAGTTGGGTGCGTCAGAACGTGGCGCAATTATGGACGGCCTGAATATGGGGCTCATCAAGGACATTACAATCTCGTTGCCGCCGTTAGCCCTTCAGCAAAAATTCGCCCAAATAGTCCAAAAACACGAACGGCTGCGGGCTCAGCAGCGGGAGGCGGCGCGGCAGGCGGAGGGGCTTTTTCAGGCACTGCTGCACCGGGCGTTTCGTGGGGAACTGAGTGAGGCGGCGGTTGTCTAGGCAGGGCGGACTTTTTGAGGATGATTACGCTACACCTGTGCGGTACGGACGCGAGTGGCAACATGCTAACTCGCTCTCGTCGTGCTGTTACCCCGCCGACACCGACAGTCACGGTTACTACTTCGAGCGCAATGTGTGGCAGTTGCTCGAGCGTTCGCCTTTCTGGGAGAACGTACAAGAGAGTGAGCTCGAGGCGGCGCTTTGGCTTGTCGCCATAGCGCAGGAATACAACGAGTTTACGAACTACGCGATTGACGAGACCGACGAGTTCAATGTGCTCGGGGTTTTACACAACGAGTTTCACGTAGACGAAGACGACTTAGCTCAGCACCTTCTGGAATACGGCAATGACGATGTAGAGGTGTTCGGCTTTCCGTCATTTGATACGGTGAGCCCACATGATGCGCTTCTCGATAGGCTTGTGACACTGCGGGGCCGAATCCGAAGCTTAATAAAGGAGACTGTCGGTGCGCCCGAATTACGGCTGAACTTTTACCGTGACCCCTCTGGTTGGGACAGCAGGTTACGAGGCGTAGCTTTACCCAGACTAGAATCTCAAGAACCTCTAAAGCTAACAAATGACTGGAACGAGGTAATGCGCTTTGTCGAGCAGGGCAAAAAAGTGCCACCCCTCCCACCGTTGCCTGAATGGTTTGATAAGGGCTGGTCATCCATTCTTGTTCGGGGCCATGACAAGCAGTTTGCCACAAACGCTTGGCATCCGCTGCGACGGTCAAAACTTGCGCCAAAGCTCAGCGGCCCGCACGAAGAGGCTGCACTTTGGGCGGTCATGCTACGCCTCAGCTATGTGGGCTTTTTAGAGGTTGCAATGGACGAGTGAGATGACCGTTCTATCCTTATGTGGCTCGAGGATTTTGGGGTGTCATGGGCAAATGTAGCGAAACATCTGGGCGTTGAAGATTACCTGCTTGGTGAAGACGAAGATACGGAAGGGCTCGAAAATGCGCTTTGGCGAGCAGTGCGTGAAAGAAGACCACTCTTAAAAACCGGGTTTGTGCGAATCTTATCCACTACCACCCGAATTGTAGATTTCTACTGTGACCCCTTCGGCTTTCGAGATGTATTTTCAGGTGGTGAGTCCCCTAACGACGATCAGCGTGACTCTGAAGAGAAGGCGCTCGAGCCTGAGCAGCTTGGAAAGCTTTGGGACTGGGTTGATCAGCTATTTATCTCTTCAGAGTCACTTTTGCCTGAATGAGTAACTAAACAGTGCTTTGCGCCTAAATCAATGACCTATCCTGTTCCCACTTCCATCTACCACATTACGCACATCGCTAACCTTGCGAGTATTTTGGCGGCGGGTGGGCTAGGGTGCAAAGCGGGTATGGCGAACAAGCAGCACGTAGATGTGTCGCACTACGACCTTCAAGAGCGCCGCCGTCGCCGAGAGGTAACTTGTGCGCCCGGTGGCAATCTCCACGATTATGTGCCCTTTTACTTCGCGCCTCGGTCGCCGATGCTTTACGCGCTCTACCGGGGCAACGTTGCCGGGTACGACGGTGGTCAGACGCCGCTCGTTTATCTGGTCTCGAGCGTACAAGAGGTAACTTCACAGGGCTTGCCGTTCGTCTTTACCGATGGACACCCAATCATGGCGTTTTCAAAGTTTTATGCGGAGGTCGAAGCGTTAGACCGTATCGCGTGGGACGTTATGGTGGGGACGTACTGGAACGATACGGCAGAGTTCCCAAACCGTAAACAGCTCAAGCAGGCGGAGTTTTTAGTACATCAAACTTTTCCGTGGCAGGCCATCGAGCTTTTAGCGGTACGCTCGTCCACAGCGAAAACCCAGGTCGAGCGCGTCCTTAGCACTGCTCCTCAACGTTTTACAAAACCTGTTCACCTCATGCCGGGGTGGTACTTTTAGATTTGCTAAACTGAGCGAGTAGAAACTTCTTACTGCGCCGGGTGAAGATGTGATTGAACTAAAGCAGGACAACCTTTTCCACGCGAAAGTGGACGCGCTTGTCAACACTGTTAATACCGTCGGTGTGATGGGCAAGGGGATTGCCTTGCAGTTTAAGCGCACCTACCCGGACAACTTCAAAGCATACGCGCGTGCCTGTAAAGCGGGTGAAGTTGTGATCGGTAAGATGTTTACCTTTGACCGGGGCGAACTCAGCACGCCGAGGTTCATCATTAACTTTCCAACTAAGCAGCACTGGCGTAGTCCATCGAGGCTCGAGTACATCGAGAGTGGCCTTGTTGACCTTATGCATGAAATAAAACGCTTGGGCATCACGTCGGTCGCTATGCCCGCGCTCGGTTGTAGTAACGGTGGTCTGGAGTGGGCAGACGTAAAACCGCGTATTACAGATGCTTTTAACGACATGCCGGAAGTTCGAGTACTGCTTTACGAACCGCAAGAACATAAGGTTCCTGTCAACCTCGGTAAACCCAAAAAGAAGCCAAACCTCTCTTTGGGTCGCGCTCTAATGATTACGCTTATTGATTTGTACAACACGCCTGGATATACACTTGGCAGACTTGAGGCGCAGAAGCTCGCCTACTTTTTGCAGTCTGCCGGACAAGACCTCAACCTAAGTTTCGTCAAGCACGAATACGGCCCCTACGCCGAAGCTGTAAACCACGTGTTGCAGGCGCTCGAAGGCTATTACATCAAGGGATATGGCGACCGCAGTGGCGCGTCCGAGATCACTGTACTGCCGGGCATCACTGACGAGGCGTGTGCGCAGCTCGAGCCATACGAGGATGCACTATTTAGGCTCGAGCGGGTCAAGAAGCTCATTGAAGGGTTTGAAACGCCTTATGGGATGGAGCTTTTAGCCTCGGTGCATTGGCTTATCACACAAGAACACGCACACAGTTACGACGATGCTGTGAAGCTTCTGCACGGGTGGAATGAGCGTAAAGCGCATGTTTTTAGAGATGAACATATCGCTATTGCTTGGAATCATCTTGACCAGTTGGGCTGGATGGAGCCTCGAGCTTCAGCCACATAGAGGTGGGGCAAAATGATGGGGTCACTAACTGCCGCATTTTAGTAAAATTCAGAGACGCATACCGTGCGACAATTAGCTTTATACAACGTTTGACGCTTGAGCTGCTTAAGTACGTGGGTTTCTGGACAGATGAACGCCTCTACCTCTCCACTTACCCGTGTAAAGCCACCCTTCATAGTGAGCGAGCCACTCCGATGCCCAAGGGAGAATAGTTTCGGCTAGGTACATGTGACTATCCCACTCTTTACCCCAAGGCAGATAAAGGCAAAGTGACTCGTCCGAATATAGGTGAGGCGGACGTTGGTTTTCTCGATACCTCAGCTTGGGTTCGACCACGTAGGCACGGGGACGCTTCCGCAATTTGTAGTGTAGCCGTAAGCTGTAAGTCGCGCCCAGTGGACTTGGCGTGATCTGTCCAAGCCAAACCAACTGACTGCGGTTTATCTGACTTTGAGAGTCAGGAAACATGTGCGATAGACTCGCCCGCTGTAGCGCAAGGCTCAGCGCCTGTTCTTTAATCCTCACCGAAGTTGGTATGTCTTGGCACCGTTACAGCACCAGTTGCACCCAAGGTGCCTGTACTTTTTTTCATCTTGAGTTGACCATCCTCGCGCTGTTTATAAAGATCATCCATATGCTCATCAATTGCTTGCTGAACTACCCGCTCGCCCAGACGTTCGCCGAACAACTCACCGATGTTATGAATCCCCGACGTTGCCGCCGCGCGCTCAAGATCCATTTTAAGTTGATTTAACCACCGATAAAAATTCTCTTCGCGCTTTGGGTTTGTCTCCCATTTATCAGCGAAATTTTCTTCCGGGTCAACTGGATTAGGTATATAAGCTTTATCACCAACGTACTTGATAAATCTTTCCATATCAAAGGCAACCTCGAAGAGTGCTTCAAAAAGGTCGGATTCGCCGTTGTAAGCGTGCGCCGCGAGGGTAGTGATGATGATTGAAATAGGTTTATCGTCTTGATCCTCTACAAAGTAGATATCGCGGTGACGTTTGAGAAGCTGCACAACGCGCTGCAGCGGTGTCCTGACCCTCCACTCGGGTACGTCCTCTACATCAGCCTTGAGCACTTTTGCCAGACGCTCACGCTCTGCTTGAAACTGATAACTCATTTGTCCAATGAACCACTTGCTGTAGTCAACTGGGTTACTGGGCTGCCACTCGCGCAGCTCCTTATCGGTAATTAGGATGCTGTTTTTATTACCTTCGGCATTAGGTATTGCCGGAAGTACGTCTAAGTGAAACTCGCTGTAAGTAAGCGTCCAGCACCGGCGACCTTCAGTTAAAACTCGCCGATAACGCCCATTCTCTTTAAGTCGATCACCGACTCGGTGCTTAAGGTCATATTGAGTTGTCTGCTCTTTGACGATATATAAAACGCATACGGAGTCAATATCATAGTCGGCTTCATCTGAAATCGGACGGATGGCCGTACCTAAACGAAACGAGCCCTGTGAATAGATAGTGGGATGGTAAACAGCCAAGGCACTGTCAGCTTCGTTAAGCCATTCACCGATCTCGTCATACTTGGCAATAATTTCTCGTGTCAGGTGTTCGGGTATGTCTAGTTGGCTGGCAATACGGCTCAAGATGTCGCTCAGCTGCTCAGCCTTTGGGCTATCTAAAATCATGCTGCTGCCTCAACTTTCTGGGGTTGAAGGGGCGTATATTTGCTAGCCAAGTGAGGCTGAAAATGGTTTTTGAAATGAGGACTAAAATCTCTACTCGTGGTTGATGCCCAACTCAGCATCGCGCGGCTGTTGAGCTTATCCATGCTAAAGAGGCCATTTGGGACGACAGAATCAAGCCGATGAACCTTCTCTTTACCTAATAGATGAACTGCTTGGGTGTTTGCGCTGAAGCTCTGAGCTTTCATAATCACATCAACAGCTGCTGCGGCCCAGACTAGCCGTCCGCCATTATCAAGCCGTTGGGGACGAATTACGGTGGGCCGAGTTGTCCCAATACTTAGAACACGGATGTCCTGCAGTGGCACACCGAACATACTTACAGCTTCAGTGATCGCAACAATAACAGGGTTGTTAGCCCAGATGCCACCGTCAATCAAGCGGACTGAATCTACACCGGTGTAAGCCGAAAAAAAGGTCGGTGCGGCACTGGTTGCAAGAGCTACCTGCCACGCGGGTACTTTCCAGTCTCGGTTTAACCTGTGATGATGAGGCGTTTTGAAGAGGTAAACCTGTTCACTATCGAGATCGTAAGAGGGGATAACGAGTGGCTTTTGGCTATCACCGAGTAACTTTTCTCCGAAAACTTCGCGCAAAGCCTGCTCGAGTGCCTGCCTTGGGTACTTGCGCCGAAACCATTGAAAGGGGTTACGCACCTTGCTGGGATTTCTGAAAATCTTTGGTCCCTTCTCGACATAAAAACTCAGAATGTCCCTTGGGCGTAGCCCCAAACCTAACCCAGTAGCGATAATCCCACCCGTCGAGGTTCCTGCAATAAGGTCAAAGTGGTCGGTTATATTTGTGCTGAGATCGTCCTCGAGCTTCGTCAAAATAGCGGCAGTGGCAAGTCCTTTGACTCCGCCCCCATCAAGTGCGAGTATATGAAATGGTTTTTGCCTCTGGGCGTTCGTCACGGATTCTCCTTTATGCGAGTCAAGAACAGTTACATTCCATATGTAGCGGCCAAACAACCTATGGATGCCAAATGTAACACTAATTTTTTGAGGTATCAAGTCCTGTGGCAATATGCTTAAAACTTTCTCATGTTGAGGCCGTTCGCAGCATACAACGGCTATCTCAGCAGCGTTAGAACGCGCTGCTCGAGAAACTCAGCAGGCGTCAACCCTTTATCGTCAACTTCGTTGGCAACTCGCTGATAAAGCTCCGCCACAAGCTCTTCATATGCCTCGGGATAATCTTGTAAACGCTGTTCGTGTGTTTCGCCAGTTTCGTTCTCGTCTCGCTCACGTTGTTGGCCCACAAACCACGCCCAGCCCGCCATCATGTCCAAAAGGGCTTGTGTCTTGTCTTTAATCATAGGTGGGCGTCGTCCGTTCACCGAACACGGCGGTCACGGCTTCTTCTAGCTGAATAAAGAGCGGATGCTTTTCCAAGTCATTTCCCCGCACCGCGCGGCTAACGCCTCGGTAATACCAAGCCTGTTCACCAAAGGGCGCGTTAAACCGTTCCCAAAGCTCCGGACCGATGATTTTTAGGTCGGCCATCATGCTCTGCACGTTATGAAGCTTGTCGGCAGCGGCGATAAGGCGCACATCCAAAGGGGCGTTTTGTAGGTGAGTAAGGGTATGTTCTTTACGCTCACGCCACGGTAGGTTTTTGTCGGGCTCGCTTTCGGCCTGGACAAGCTCGGCGACCTCGGCCCCAAACGTGTCGGCGAGCAAGTCGTAAGTGACAGGTGTGTCTTCGAGAACGTCGTGCAAGATGCCTGCTATGACTAGACTTTCGGGAAGGTTGTGCTCGAGCAGCAGCATCCCTACACCCACCACGTGCGCGATATAAGGGACGTCGATCCCGATGATTTCGTTATGGCCTTTTAGGTCAAGCATCGTTTCGGTGCCTTTACGGAGCTGTTCACGGTGGGCTCTAGCGGCGAAGTTGAGGGCATGATTACGTCTAGAAGAAGTGCTGATCAGAAATCCTCCTTGCAATTATACTGGACTCTACGTGTCGCGCAGCTTTAGTGGATTCGTTGAGACAAATCCAACTTTTCAGGCTCATTTTACACACTTAGTCACTTAGGTCTTTCCTTCGTTGCCGATTCGCTTTTTGCCTACACGCGTTGCCACAGTACTGTGCGTCAGTGCGGACAGATTGAATGTCTAAAAAACGTTCACAAACGCTGCAACGTTTCCAAGCTTCACCGGCAGCAAAGCGGTGAAAGACTTGAAGCCAATCGCACCAATGAGCGTCTTTGGAGCATAAGAGGGTTGCAACAACAGCGTTTGCTTGTCGAACAAAAGCTCAATATGAACTCTGTCGGTAACGTTCGTATTAATTTCTATAAGCAGGTGAACGCGCAAAAGCCAAGCTTCGATACGTGATTGGGGCGGCCTCATATGAAGGATGCCTCCGATAGTGCCCATCCGCGTTGCGCCTGTAAGCGAGATTTCATACTCATCACGGTCAAGCCAGCGGAACGCTGCTAGCTGTGCCTCTTCCGAAGACTCGATAAGGTTTTGTATTTGTAACACGCGGCGCACTGCTAGGATTTCTTGCTGCCAAAACAGTATAGATTCGCACTTGCCGATAGCCTCACTGTAGGCGGTTTCCCCTAGAAGGCCATACGCTTTAACGAAAGCCATAATGCCCACTTCATCTGTTTCTGTCTGGGCAAATATTTCGTACAGATCGGATTGCTTGAGCGGTTCATATGTTTTTGACCTGTACTGTTCATACGCTTTGTCATAGGTGTCGTCATTCAGGATTGGGTGGGTGAGACAAGATGCGACTATATCCAGATCGTTTCCGTGTGTGTTGTACGTCGGGTGATATTCAATACTGGCGGCTTCCCATTCGTACCCACCGTCCCAAACTGACCAACTAAACGTCTTCATATTCATTGGCCTTCAGCGTACCCCGAAAGGGTGCGTTACGGCTCGTTACGGTTAGCGGAAAAATGGCACTTTTACGGTTTGTACGATGAACGCACACCTCACGAGAGGTAAAAACACCTGAAAGGAAGACATGATGCAAGAAGAAATGACCTCGAGAAACCTTCTCAGCCCAGCCGAGTTCTACAACTGCTTTGGTGGGATGGTCGGCAAAAGCTCGATCTACGAAGCCCTCAAAGGCAACCGCATTAAGCACATTAAGCTCGGCAGAAAAATTCTCATCCTAGCGAGTGAGGTCGAAGCGTGGCCTCTGCGTGAAGCCGAACGCGGGGACGCGTGAACGTCTCTACCACACACTTTCTGACTCTAGGCGTTGGTCACTTTCACACTTTTCGCGCCACTAAGGAACTGCGTTAATGGCATCAGGCCGTATGTTGCGTGCGTGTATCTCCGAGTCTGACCAGGTAGCAAACCTAGCAGACGACACGACCCGCCTTATTTTTCTGCTTGTACTTGCCCACGCCGACGTAGAGGGGCGTTACTCAGCAAACCCGCTCATCGTCAAGGGCAAGGTCTTACCACTCCTCGAGCTGAGCATAGATAAAATTATGGACGCCCTTTTGAACCTTGACGATAATGAGCTTATCTACCTTTACGAAGCCGATAGCAAACCTTACCTCGCCTTTCCGGGTTGGACACGCCACCAAAAGGTGCGCAAAGACCGTGAGTCACCCAAATACCCACCGCCCTCAGAAGTGTTTCCCAAAACCTACGCCGAGCATTCACCGGCTCACGCTCAAATCACCGCCCGGAGGTGGCCGGGCGTTCTCCCGGATGACGACGGCGTTAAGGTAAGTTCAAATCAAGGTCAAAGTCAAACTCAAGCTAAAGAAAAAAACGAAGGTGCGGATACCCCTGTCGGCTCCCACCGATCTGCGTCCACGGTAGAAGAGTTGTTTGAAATTTACAATCAACACAGAGGCAAACTCCCGGAGGCGGTAAAGCTCAACTCAAAGCGCATAGACCGTCTCACTGACTTAGCAAAAGAACACGGAGCCGACGAAGCTGCGAAGTTGCTGGCGGACGCAACTCAGTGCGTGGCGCAAGACGCATTTTGGCTCGAGCGCGGTTACGGCCTCGATAACTTGCTTGCAGAACTTGGGCGGGTGCTCGAGAAGGCTGAGAAGTTCCGCTCGGGTGTTCGACCGTCGCGCGGCGGGAAGGCTGAGCACAATCCAGAAAAATCAGCTCAGTATCAGGAGATGGGTTTATGAGTCACCTCGAGCTGCGTCGGCTCGGCGCACTGCTTCGGCCAGGTCATCTTGTCACCACAAAAGATGGACAAGAGTACGAAGTCATACACGAAACGCATCACGACCACGTAATGTGTTTGAAGCAAGATAGCGACTTAGATTCAGTGACTTGCTGTAAGGTTCCTATAAGCGAACTTTTATTAGGAGAAGATCAAGTAACACCGGCTGCTCGAGTGCGCGTAGCCGAGCAGGGAGAAACTAGACGCCGAGAGTTTCTACATAGTCTGACTTATAGACTGCAGGGGTACACGTTTACGAATCTTGAGGTCTATGAAGACAACCGTCAGGCGGTTGAGCTGTGTAAGAGCTTAGCTTACGGAACCAACTTATTTATCTACGGCGATTCAGGCAACGGTAAGACGATGTTAGCAGTTGCCACCGCGTATGACCTCGCCGCTTACTACTCGGTAGCGGTATGGAGCGTCGTCGAATGGTTTGAGATGATCCGGACTACGTTCAATTTCCAAAATCAAACTAAGCGACCTGATCTGAAAGGCCCCGAAGTATTGGTGCTCGACGACATCGGCAAATCAAAGGCGTCTGACTTCGCGTACGAACAACTTTACAACGTAGTGAATTACCGATGGGAGCAGGGCAAAACCACGATCTTCACCTCAAACCATAGTGCGCAAACCGCTGCTCAAAAGGTATCGCCCGACATAGACAACGCAAATGCGCTGCTGAGCCGTATGGCGTCGGGCGATGTAGTTAAGGTGACTGGTAGAGATCAGCGCGTGTTACAAGGAAGAATAGGTGCCGCGGCACAAGGCGACTAATCTCTTGCCATTACTACCACGCACGTGTAATAATTGTGTGTGAACAAAAGCCGATGCGGTACGCTCTGCTATGATTCGCTGGAAACTCAAAACTGTCTTAAAAGAGTACAACCTCACTCCTTACCGGCTTGCAAAGGCTACAAACGGCAAGCTCTCGCTCAACGCTACATACAACGCCGTGGCTGATGGCCTCACTGGTGTCAAATTCGAGTCCTTAAGCATTATCATAAGTGCGCTACGGGTGCTGACCGGAAGACAAATTGGTGTTGAGGACCTTTTCGAGTTTGTGGAAGATGGGCCTAAGCAGAAAGCGTAGGTGAAATGAACAGCACCTTTTCAAGGTGATCGTTCTGTAAACTTAAACAAAGTCTCGAGTAGCCCGGCTTTGCACAAAAAGTCCTCTCCAGCCTCATAAGTTTTCACGCCATAAAATCGACGAATAGACTGGAATAAGCTTTGTAGTCACCGACGCAAATTTCAAAGTCCCTCAACAAGCTTCGGTGCAAGTAAATTTTCCAAAATGCATCCTTATGACTTTTTGTAGACTTTTTGTGCAAAGCCGAGTAGCCCCTAGAAACGATGCAAACTTGTAAAGCTTAAAATCAATGTTTTCGAGCCTAGTAGGGTATAGAGAGGTGTAGATCATGGGAAGACGCGCGAAAGGTGAAGGCAGTATCACTCAACATGCAAAAGGTCATTGGCAAGCTGAGTTTTTATTGGGGCATGACGAAAACGGCAAACGCAAACGCAAGTACATCACTGGAAGAACTCAAAAAGAAGTGCGCGAAAAACTAGACGCGCTTAAACAGCAACTTCACAGCGGCACCTACTCGGACACAAAGCTGACACTTAAGCAGTATCTAACCGATTGGCTCGAGGACAAGAGAAGGCAGGTCGAACCGAAGACGTTAGAAGGCTACACGCGCACAGCGAAGCACCTTTCTCGACATCTCGGCGGGGTACAACTCTCTAAACTTACCCCGGTGCAGATTCAGCGGGCACTCGCATTAATCTGTGATGATTCAGCTGCTGTCGTCGCTAAACGTAAAAATGGGGTGGCCAAAGAGGGTGCTGGGGTAAGAACTGCTAACCAATGTCGTACGAACTTGCATACTGCGCTCGAGGACGCTGTGCGGATGCAACTGCTAATGCGCAATCCCGTCGCCGCAACCAAGCCATTAAAAGCCGCCTTAGAGGAAGTTACGTTTTGGACGCCACCCCAGATGAGTGTGTTCATGGATGTTGCGCGCTCGAGCCCGCTTTACGCTTTATTTACTTTAGCCATAGGTTCGGGTTTGAGGCGTGGTGAGCTGTTAGGGCTGCGGTGGATAGACGTAGAAGCGAATGCCATTAACGTTCGGCAGGCGTTGAAGCTCAAAGACAACAAGATTACCTTCGGCCCGCCGAAGACGAAAAGCAGTGCTCGGCGTGTACCTGTTTCCCCAGATGTCATAGTCGCTCTGAGAGCGTACAAAGAGCTCCAGGATGCTGTTAAAGCCGAGCTGGGTAGCGGGTACATAGACAGAGGCTTAGTATTCACTACAAGTCTCGGCACCCCTATCCACCCGCGCAATCTGGAAAGAACTTGGTACAAACTGCAGGAGCAGGCGAGAGCGCGTTTGAGCAACCTGCCGCACGGCGGCCTTCATACGCTCAGACACTTTCACGCGTCGCTCGCCATCCGAAACGGTATGGATTCTAAAATGCTGAGTGACCGTTTGGGACATACCGATGTGAGACTGACACTCAACCGCTACACCCATATTTGGGATGAAATGCGCTCTGCTAGCGCGGTAGACATTTCAAGCCTGCTCACGCCTCAAACGCCGCTTGCCGTCAACTAAAGCTGTAACCTGTAAACAACCTGTAAAAGGGTCCTAATGGAAAACGCACTTCTTGAATGAAGTGCGTTTCTTGTGTCCGTGACGTGGTGGAGCCTATCAGATTTGAACTGATGACCCCCTGCTTGCAAAGCAGGTGCTCTCCCAGCTGAGCTAAGGCCCCTAGACAGCAAAAGTAAGGATACCGGGTTCTTTATTCCTCGTCAAGAGCCTTGGGTAACTCAGAGCGACTCACGCCTAAGGCAACACGTCGGCTGTTTTGAATAAGAGCACCGTATCCGGCGGTAGAATAGTGGGAGATGCAAGCTTCTGACCTGCCTGTTCTGCCTACTCAACCCGGATGTTACTTGTTTCACGCGCCTGACGGTGAAGTTATCTATGTCGGCAAAGCCATCAATCTCCGCAGCCGGGTACGGAGTTACTTTAGCGCCACTGCGCCGCAAAAAGCGCAGCTAACCAGCCAGCGGGCACAGAGGCTCGAGTTTATCGTCACCAAATCCGAGGTCGAGGCGCTGATTTTAGAATCGAACCTCATCAAACGCTATAAACCGCACTACAACGTCCTCTTAAAAGACGATAAGAGTTACCCCTTTTTGAAACTCACGAATGAAGCGTTTCCGATGCTCCTCTTTACGCGGCGCATCATCAAAGACGGCGCGACGTACTTTGGGCCGTACCCGAACCCCGGTTCGGTCAGAAAGGTACAAGAACTCGTCGGCTCGATCTTTCCGCTCCGGCAAAACAGCGGCGTGCCCATGCAGCCGCGTAAAAAACCGTGTTTACGGTTTCATATGGGCCGCTGCCTCGCGCCGTGTATCGGCAACGTCACGGTTGATGAGTACGCCAAGGTGGTGCGGCAGGTCAAGACGTTTCTCGAGGGCGATGTGGCAGGCACCGCGGCGCAGTTAGAAGAGGAGATGAAGGCGGCGGCGGGCCGTCAGGATTTTGAGTTGGCTACCTTGTACCGTGACCGTTTGGGAGCCCTGCAACGGCTCACCGGTTACGACTCGGACGTCGCAAGGGCAACGGACGACGACCTCGACTTTTTGGGCGTGGCGCAGGCTGGCAACTTTGCGATGGTGCAGCTTTTTCAGATGCGGCGCGGGCGCGTGGTCGGGCGGGACAAGCGGTTTTTAACCAACGCGGAAGGCGCGTCAGAGAGCGAGATTCTCGAGCGGTTTATGGCCGACTACTACGCGCAGGTGATGCAGGTGCCGCCGCTGATTTTGGTACCGTCCGAACTCGACCAAGCGGTGTGGACGACCTTTTTATCCGAGCGGGCGGGCAAACGGACCGAACTGCGGGTCCCACAGCGGGGCGACAAGCTCGAGCTGATGGGCATGGCCTCACGCAACGCCACGACGGGGCTCGAGGCTGAACTCGCGCTCTTAGAAAAACGCGGCGAAGCCCCCGGCGTTCAAGAATTGCAAACATTGGCTGAGCTTGAAACCGCCCCCTACCGGATTGAGGGCTTTGACATCTCGAACCTCATGGGCACGCATACGACCGCTTCGGTTGTGGTCTTTGAAGGCGGGCGGGCGCGGCGCTCCGAATACCGCAAAATGCGTATTACGGGCCTCAGCCAACCTGACGATTTTTACTCGATGCACCAGGCGGTGTACCGGCGCTTTACGGGGTCATTGGCCGACAAAATGCCGCTGCCCGACCTGCTCCTGATTGACGGGGGCAAAGGGCAGCTGTCGGCGGCGCGCCGAGCGTTAAAAGACGCGGGGCTCGAGCTGCCGATGCTGGGTTTGGCTAAGAAAGAAGAGACCATCATCCGTGAGGGTGCATCTGAAATCCTCGTGCCGGAAACGCATCCGGCGCTCCGCCTGCTCATCAATATCCGCGACGAAGCGCACCGCACCGCCGTGGGTTACAACCGCAAACAACGCGGCGCGGCGATGACCCGGAGTTTACTCGACGATGTGCCGGGGATCGGTCCGGCCCGAAGAGACGCGCTGTTGTCACGGTTCTCGAGCCTTGACGAACTCCGTGACGCCGAGGTCAAAGACCTCGCCAAGATTCCGGGGATGGGCCGGATCGCAGCGGAGGCGGTTAAAGAATTCCTAAGCGGGCTTTCTAACGAGCCGGTAATGAATGGGTCTAATGAGCCAGTCTCGACCTGACGCGAACGGCCAAAAGTGCCAGCACCGCAAGCCCAAGCAGGGCCGCGACGACAACTTCATACGTCCCCAGAATCTCTACCAGTGTGCGCCAGTTTTTCCCTAGCAGCGTCCCGGCGTAGAGCAGCGCAGCGTTCCAAAGTACCGTCCCGAGCGTGGTGAAAAGTGAAAAACGCACCCATGACATCGGTTTGATGCCAGCGGGCACCGAGATAAGGCTGCGCACCGTTGGAATAACGCGGCTAAAAAACAAAGCTGCACTTTCAAAGCGGTCGAAAAGTGTGAGCGTCCTGTCTAAGTCGCGCTCAGAAACGAGTATCAAGCGGCCGTAGCGCCTTATGGAATGCCGGACGCGCTGTTCCCCAACTGCCCTGGCCGCGCCATAAATCCCAACCTGCCCGACCATCGCGCCGAACGTCGCTGCAAGCAAAACGCCCGCAAAACTCAGCTCACCGCGGGCGACCAAAAATCCGGCGAGCGGCATCACGAGTTCGGGAGCGGCAACAACCATCACTAGCGCGATCCCACCGTAACCGAGGGTGCCCGTCAGGGTCGTTACCAACATCAAGAAGTTAGTCAAAATAGCTCACAATCTATCTTTCACAGTTTATCCTAACGTGCAACCATCAGCTGACTTGTGTAGGTGTAGTACAGGTTTGCAGGCTGCGCTGACGGTAACTCAGGGAATGAGATGCTCGGAGACGCTTTTCGCGGCGTGCTCGAGCCACGCCCAACGCGTGTATTCCATCTGCACGTCTACGCGGCCCCGGCTCGTCAACAGCCGACGTTTTTCGTGAAAGCCGACCTTTTTGAAGGCAGCTTGCGCCCGTTCATTATCGCCAAAGGTGCTCAGTTTGACGCGCTCGAGTTCAAGTGTGCCAAACGCGTAATCTAACAGGGCGTGAACCGCCTCGGGGCCGAAGCCTCGGTTCCAGTGGCTGCGCTCCCCGATAATGATTCCCAGTGTCGCCTGGTCGTGGCGAATATCGTAGAGTTCAATCGTCCCGATATAGCTTTCTTGGCCTTCAGAGGTGTCAAAAATTCCGTAGGTTTCGCGGTCGCTGCGGCGGCTGTCAGCGCGGAGCACTCGCCGGAGCAACCATAAGGGCATCCGGCTCGGGGGCGTGCCGTTTAAGTGCGCGATTTCCGGGTCGCGGAAGTGCGCGTGAACGCGCCGCCACGCCCCCGTGTCGAGTTCAGAGATAGGTTTAAGCGCTACTCGCCCGTACCGCATCGAAGCCATCAGAGGTATCTTATCGCTTTGACGTACTAAAGGACGTTACAGACACCGCTATCTCGGCTGTGTGAACTGACCATCTACGAGCATTTTCTAAGTACGGGACAAAAGCTAAATACAGAAGCTGAGGTCATGATGATTAAGGGGCAAATTTTTAAGCAGCAATCTAAGATGATCAAGTCTATGACGAAAGACCGATTTTTTCCCTGCGTAGGTGAGACTTGAGGTGCAAGGGTTTGAGCTTGCTGTCATGAAGCCGTTCGTCAACAGGGTAAGCCCATAGGTGAGCATCGCAAATGCTGCGGCACCATTTGCCTAACCTGGCAAAAGCGACACTTAGCAGGGTGAAAAGGATATCGAGCTTGGCAAGGTTGGTGAGGTGGGTTGCTTCTGGCTCGAAACCCATTTTCTTGAGCGCCGAGAAGAGCATCTCAATTTCCCAACGACGTTTATAGGCGAGAAACGCGGAGGCAAAAGTACGGTTGGTGGCGATAATCGCGTAGTCGTTTGCGACGATCTTCATACCAGCTAAGCGTAAGCTGCAACCGTAGAGGTGGTAAGGATGATGCCGTGTTTTAAGTTCACCTAGCTTTAAGTGTGTAAAAGCGTGTAGACCGGACACCAGCTCTCACATAGACTGTCTTTGCGAATACGGATGGTAAACGGTGCACGACGCTTATTAAGGTAGTTGAACCAGCTCACGCCGATAAACTTCCTGAACTAGACCCAACGGGCCGGCCGAAGGTTGCCCGTTCTATGTCGGCTAAGAGAAAGACAATATCTTGCGGCTTAACAAGCTTGAGCAAGTCTTGAAACAAGTCAACTGGCAATTCACTACCGCTGATGCGCACATTAAATTGGCTCGTCTTTATACTGTAAACCTAAATTGACAACCTACTAAGTACGTCCAATCTGAAACTGTAGGATGATACTCCTCAGCGTTCTTGGCTCAGTAGACCTCCGGCGAAAGTCACACAATGGCTTGTAGATCATGGTTGTAGAGAGCAGCAATGAGATTAAGCCGAAGTCCAAAGCGCCTGCGCCGATGACGATAGGTTTCTTTGAGGATACGCCAGACCTTAAGCTTACGAATGACGTGTTCAGCGAGGATGCGTTCTTTAGCTAGGATGCGGTTATGTAGCTGTTGCTCTGGGGTAAGTACGTTACCCTTCCAACGTTTATGCGGGGTACGGCTTTTGGGATGAAGCTTAGCCACGCCCTGAAAGCCGCTATCAGAAAGAAGTTCGGTGTTTGGCGCGAGCACCGTAGCGCAGCGGCTTTGTGTCAATAACTTGAAGTCGTGTGCTCGGCCTTTGCCATAAGCCGTACATAGGATGCGCTGACTGTTTTGTGCAACAAATACTTGGCTCTTTTGCGTGTGTCGTTTCTTCTTACCCGAGTAGTAACGCCGCTACCCTGCCGCTGCGCTTGGGGCACTTTGTTTTTTTGGGACGTTCAACCGGCGACTCGGCAATATCCACTACCACAACTTCTAGCGTCTGGTCGTCACGCAACGCTTTGCGTCCCGGCAGTGTGAACTTACCCGAGCTGATGAGGGCGTCTTCGACGCGTTCTATGGTGCGCCGCACGGTGCTCTCGTCTACGCCCCAATCTTCTGACAAGTGAAAGTGGGTTCGGTATTCTCGTAAAAACGATAGGGTCAGTACAAGTTGGTCTTCAAGACACAGCGCGGGAGTTCGTCCGCGTTTCTTCTTCCGCCCCTCTCTCGCTTTAAGTAACTCCAGCATCGTTCTGAAAGTGGTGGGCTTGACCCCAAGTTTGCGTTTGAACTTCTCAGGTGACAACTTTAGACTCCGTGCTGTTTGTTCGCGCATCTTTACATGTTGTCATCTTCGAGCTACTTTCGCCGGAGGTCTATTTTATAAACCCAGGTAATGGGCACCCGTTAGCCTCTAAGCCAGTAACGTTTCAAGTCTCCGAAAACCATCCGACTTTTTCAAGTTGGGTATACTTAGTATGCAGCAACCGCTCATAGCCCGGTTTAGAACAGCAGGTCAAACCCATCCCTACCCTTCACCCTTAAACACGTCGCAGTACCACGCGCCTGCATACGGCAGCGTGTCAGAAACGAACCCCGAGCGGGGGTCTACGTGGGCTTGACCCCATGCGTTCGCCTCACCCTGATCGGCAAACGGCCCGACAAACGCAGCGCCGGCTTGCCAAGTTGCGGGGAGAAGCGGCCACGCAAACTCGCGCCGTTCACCCGACCTGTCACCTACGGTGCGGTAAAAAAGCCCGTCTGGTTGCGTTCCGACAAACGCTCCCAACTTGTCATCGAAGGCTGCTAATTCAAGTTTTTGCAAGGGCGGAAAGACGCGCAGTTCGGTATCGGTTTGAGGACTCGTCAGCGGCACCGTAAAAAGTTGCGCATACGGCGTAATCTGCGCGAGTGCTACGTTCACCTGCGGGGCGAGCCGCGCGTCGGTCCGGACGAGCGGCACCGCGTTGATCGCCCCGTAGGTCAGCGGATCACTTTGGCGCAGCTCGTCAAGGTCAACGCCGGTAGCCTCGGCTCGAGCACGTACCCGTTCACTCGGCCTGTGCGTCTGTACCGCCTCTAAAAACCGTTCGTCCAGCTCAGCGGACAACGGCGGCTCCTAGTGTCGCCTCGTCAAAACGGCGTTTTAGGTCGGGGGCGTCTAAAATCTCGGAAAGCGCGTCCATCAGCCTCGAGTAATGTGCGGCGTGGGCGCTCTCTCCCATCAAACCGAGCCGCCAGATTTTACCGGCTGTCTCACCGAGCCCGCCCGTGACGCTGATGCGGTAACGTTCACGAAGCGTGGCCCGCACGCCCGCGTCGTCAAAGCCTTCAGGGAGTTCTACGGCCAAAACGGTCGGCAACCGGTACGCTGCCGGAACATAGGCGCGAAACCCGACGGCGGAGAGGGCGTAGAGAGCAGCATCCTCGAGCATTCGTGCCCGCGCCGCCCGCGCCGGTATCCCTTCGTCTAAAACCGCCCGAATCGCCTCGCCGGTCGCCCAGTGAAGCTGTACCGGAACCGTGTGATGATAGCTCCGCACGCCACCCTCACCCCAGTAGCCACGCATCCCGAGCGCGTCGCTGTACCAAGTGCTAACCGGCGTTTTACGAGCCACAATCCTCTCCATCGCGCGGCGGCTAAACATCACCGGGGCGAGTCCGGGAGGAGCCGAAAGGCACTTTTGTGACCCGGTATACGCGTAATCTATGCCCCACGCTGCGGCGTCGAACGGGAGCATCCCGACGGTCGTCACCGCGTCTACAGAGTAGAGTGCCCCGACCTCGAGGGCAACCTGACCGATCTCCGGTACCGGATTGAGCACCCCGGTACTCGTCTCACCGTGAACGACGGCGATAAGCTTGGGCTTGAGCTCACGCGCAACCCGCCGCACCTCGCTCACCTCGAGCGGCCTTCCGAGCGGTGCCCGGAGCACCGTTACTTCTGCCCCGAGCCTCGAGGCCATCTCCGCCATCCGCTCACCAAAGACCCCGTTCGACAAGACGAGCGCCCGGTCACCGGGTTCTAACAAGTTGGCGAACCCCGCCTCCATCCCCAATGAACCCGTTCCCGACAAGAGCGCCGTAAACGCGTCGTCGTCCGCGCCATAAAGCGTTTTAAGGTCGCGCGCCACCGCGTCGTTGAAGACGAAGACTTCCGGGTCCATATGGCTGATCATCGGCCACGACAGGGCTGCGCTAGCCCGTGGGTGCAAAGGCGTCGGGCCGGGGGTCAAGAGCAGCACGGGTTGGGGAGCATTCATGGAGCACCTTTTCTGTTTTGGCTCGAGCTACCGGTTAAAAAACAGTAGCAATCAGTAGCAATAAAAAAGACCGCACCACGGGGGCCGGTCGGGAGAGCGATACGTTATTACGTACCGCCGGTCAGCTAGCTCGAGCAAAAACGTGTATCACAGGGTTAGTTTACACAACTTGCACACGGTTGTGAAGCCCAATTTGTAACAATTAAGAGGTCATCTTTACGTTGCGCTGAGTTTGAGTTCTTTTTTAACTTCTCTAAAAAGCCGGCTGACCTGCACCGCCGAGACAGAAGAAAAGTCTTCTAAAAATTCTCCAACGGTATAGCCTTTTTCCCTAAGTACGGGACAAAAAGTGAATACAGAGAAGCAGGTCGTCATGCTTGAGGTGTAGATTCTTAAGCAGATGCCTGAGATAGTCAAGACTGTGACGGAAGAAAGACTTTTCTCTGCGTAGGTGAGACTTGATACGCAGAAGCTTTCGTTTGCTGTCGTGGAGCCATTCACCTACATGATGCGCCCAGGTAAAAGCCAGAGCCAAGAGGGTAAAAAGGGTATCGAGTTTATAAAGCCGAGTAAGGTGGCTAGCTTCAAGCTCAAAGCCGGTTGTTTTCAAGGCGGAAAAAAGCATTTCGATCTCCCACCTACGCTTGTAAACCACAAAGGCTTGAGCAGGCGCACGGTTGGTGACAACTATGAGGTAATCGCTACCAGAGAGCTTCATACCAGCGGCACGCAAGTTACAGCCGTAAAAGCCATAGCTATTGTTTAGAACCTTGAGTTCGCCTATAGCTAAGTGGGCGAAAAGCGCACGAACGGGACACCAGTTGTCACATAGGCTGTCTTTACGGATACGAATGGCAAAAGGAACCTGGCGTTTATCCAGATAGTTAATCCAGGTTACTCCGATAAACTCCCTATCAGCCAAGAAAAACGCTACGTCTTTGGAGGCTATAAGCTCGAAAAAACATTGGAGCAGGCTGATACGTTCTTCACTAGATGAATTTCCACCTTTATTCAGAAACGACCATACGATAGGAAAAGCAACACCTCTATGGGCTATGGCAATCACTAGAATGTTGATGTCGAGGCTGCCAAACTGCCAGTTCGTGCGGTCAACGCAGACGGTGTAAGGCGGTGGTGGTAGCAAGTTGAGGATAAACTGAGCAACTTTCACCTTGTCTAAGCGTACTTCTGTAAAAAATCGCTTGATGCGACGGTACGCTGATTCTGGCTCCGCTCTACCCTGAAATGCTAAGCTCAGACTTACTAGGTTGACCGTCTTCTCTTGAATCAGTACGAGTAGCAACGTGCTCAGGCATGTCAGCCTTGCTCCATTCATAGGCAACTTTGCCGCTAGTATTTGTTTCAGGCTTGTCTTATGCTGATAATGGCTTCCACGAGATTCTTTCACACAGCTATTCTCGCTCAGGAAGCCTTTTTCCTTTGATTTGTCCCGTACTTAGCCTTTTTCCAAGCAGTCAAAGAGGTTTTCAATCGGCACCCGAGTATTCTTGAACACAGGGATACCGCCCAAGATGTCGAGGTCTCGAGTGATGATGGACTGCATAAAGCTAGTATAAACCTTTCACTGTTGACAAAAAGACATATTTCAGAACTAGAGAGCCGCGCTATCAGGGCAAGACAAAAGTTTTTACGACGCCGTTGACCTCAACTTTATAGTTTCCGGGACAAGTTGAGTCTCGAGCGTTACAACAATACTATGGAGCTAAAGCAGAAACTAAAACGCAGTAGTAAGATGAAATCTATAAAGAGTTGTACATAAGCAAGGGGGAACGATGTGCTTACCAGACTTGAAGTTGACGGTTTCAAAAACTTAGTAGATTTCTCTATTGACTTTGGTCCTTACACTTGCATTGCAGGTCCAAACGGAGTCGGCAAGTCAAATATCTTCGATGCCATCAGATTCCTTTCTCTGCTAGCAGATCGCCCATTGGAAGAAGCTGCTTTGCTAGTACGGGGCGGAGATTTAGAGGTCGGAGACGTAGATGACTTATTTTGGACTAATGGCGAAGATAAAGCATCACAATTCAAGATTGCTGCAGAAATGCTAATTGAGCCGAATGTTTTTGATGACTTTGGTCGGCCCACAGAGGCAAATTCTTCATATTTGCGATATGAAATAAAAATTGGCTTCGAGAAACCAGCAAATCGTGTACCCATAGGGAGACTGACTCTGCTATCAGAAAAGCTAGATTACATCACAGAAGGTAAAGCTTCAAAAAAACTCAAGTTCCCGCATAGTCCAACTGAATTTAGGAAAAACGTTGTAATCAATAAGCGTCGCACTCAGTCAGGCTATATTTCTGTACAGGAATCTCCCGACGGTTTTACTGAAATCCTAGTTCACCAAGACGGTGGGTCACGAGGCCCTGCGCAAACTTCGCCTGCCAGTTCTGCACCGCGTACAATTGTTGCTACATCGAATACCTCAGTTACTCCTACTATCTTGGCAGCTCGTCGTGAGATGCAGCAGTGGCGCTTTCTAGCACTAGAACCCTCTGCTATGCGAAGCCCTGATAGATTTCAAACATCTCCAAGTATCACAATCAATGGCGGTCATGTACCAGCGACATTAGCTCGTTTAGTTCAGCAGACTGAGAACAACGGTGGCGACGCAGAAGATGTATATAGCGATGTTGCGATGCGAGTGGCGCGGCTAGTACCAATATTGGATGTGGAAGTAGAGATTGATGACGCTCGACAGCTTCTCACACTAAAGGTTAGAGAAGAAAATGGCATCAAATTGCCAGCTGCTTCGCTATCAGATGGAACCCTAAGATTTATGACTCTCGCAGTGCTCGCTTCAGATTCAAGTATAAAAGGCTTAATCTGCATTGAAGAACCGGAGAACGGTATTCATCCAGCAAAGGTTCGCCAGATGGTTGATCTTTTACGAAATCTGGCAGTGAATCCAACGCATAAGCCAGACGATGAGAACCCGTTCAGACAGATAATTATTGCTACGCACTCCCCTGCGTTTGTACAGTTGCAGAACCCTGACGATGTACTATTTGCCACGGAAGCACTCGTATCGAAAAACGATCAAAAGCGCATTAGGACACTAAGATGTAGACCTCTCGCCGATACTTGGCGTGCCAGAAAGGAATCAGGACCGTCGGTAGGCCATGCAGTGATACAAGCGTATTTGACGACGCCCCCCGGTGCGCAAATTAAAATATTTGATGACTATTTTGAACCTATTATGGGATGAATATCAACTTTGTCCTTGTAGCAGAAGGAGCATCTGATTATGCTTTAGTCACTCATTTAGAGGCACTCTGTAGTTATTGCGGAGCAACAGAGGTCACGGGGGTTGCTCTTGAATTCGAGCGTTTGCCCGCTGGTGTCGGGAAAAGTGTATTTGATAAACTAAGCGCCGCCAAGAAAGCGGAACCAGGTGCAAACCTTTTCTTTGTACATAGAGATGCAGATAGTCGCGACTCTTCTTTCAGGCACCAAGAGATAAAAGATGCCGTAGAAGCCTGTCAGCTTATAGCCGATTATGTTGCTGTTGTTCCTGTGCAAGAAACCGAAGCTTGGCTCCTTCTTGATGAAACTGAAATAAGAAGGGTCGCTCGTAAGCCAAATGGTAAGGTGCTGCTAAATTTACCGAGACCGCATCAAGTCGAAAGCGTTGCAAGTCCTAAAGAGTATCTTCAAGCAATTCTAGTTGATGCTTCAGAAGCTTCTGGTAGACGTTTAGATAAAATTAAACGCGATTTTTCCAATCAGAGAGCACTTCTTACGAGACGACTATCTGTTGACGGCCCCCTGTCTTTTGTTCCTTCATGGGTCAAGATGCGCGATGATCTCCAGAGAATAATCCAAGAACACAAAAGTGAGTAGATTTTAAGTTCAGTCACTTTTTTTGGGTCAAACCTAGAGAATAGAAGTATAAGCAAGTGTAGCACAGCGCGTCGTGCCTAGCCTTGTAAAAAGAGGTGAGTAAGCAGTATATTGGAGTTTGGAAAGACTTCCCGACTGCCTTTTTGTGAGGGTGGGCCGAGGCCCATCCTTTTTTATTGGCCCACGGAAGCAGGTTTGACGAGTAACGGACCCAGATAGGAGGCGGAGGTTGGAACTAGCGGAGGCTGCAGAGGAAGTGCTCGGGCCGCTCGGTTACGAGGTTTTAGAGGTCGTGATGAGTGGTAAGGGCAAAAAAAGAAATGTCCTCTTACGGATTGACCGGCTCGACGGCGGCGTCGTGACGATGGAAGACGTTGAGACGGCCACCGGCGTTTTTAGCCTCGAGCTCGACCGCTTAGACCCGTTTGAAAGCGAGTATAACCTCGAGGTCGAATCGCCGGGTCCGGCCCGCCCTTTAAAGACCGCCGCACACTTCCGGCGCTTTGCGGGGCTGCTCGCCAAGGTGAACGCGCAGGGCGAAACCTTTACCGGACGCGTTCAAGAAGTCGGTGACGATTCTGTCACCTTCGACCTCAAAGGGCAAACGCGGACGCTCAAACTGAGTGACCTGCAGGCGCGGCTCGCCGAGTGGCCGGACACTCCCCGCTAAGGCGTCACTGCTAAAAGATAAGGAGACGTATGAACAAAGATTTTATTGACGCGCTCGGTCAGTTAGCGACTGAGCGCAACATTGACAAAGACCAGCTCTTAACGAGTTTTGAAGAGGCGTTAGAGCAAGCGTATGAGCGTAACGTCGAACCGGGCAAACTCATCGAGGTGCAAGTAGACCCCGATTCAGGCGAGATTGACGTGATCGTCATTCGGCGCGTCGTTGAAGAGATCGAGGAGCCCGAGCAGGAGATTCTACTCGCCGAGGCGCTCGAGTTAGACCCCACCGTCGAAGTCGGGATGGAGATGGAGTTTCCGGTAGACCCCGACAAATTTACCCGGATCGCGGTGCAGACGACCAAACAGGTTATCACCCAAAAAATCCGTGAGGCTGAGCGCGCCGTCGTCTTTAACGAGTACAAAGACCGCGCCGGGGATATCATCACCGCCGTTGTCTCCCGCACCGACAACAAACGCAACGTGTTTGTAGATTTGGGCCGTGGCGAGGCCATCATGCCGCCCAAAGAGCAGATTCAGGGCGAGCGGTATATGGTCGGGATGCGCCTCAAGGTTTACGTGATGAAAGTTGAACTCGGCTCCAGGGGGCCGAGCATCTTGGTCTCGAGGGCTGCGCCGGAACTTCTCGAGTACCTGATGCGTCAGGAAATCCCCGAAGTCGCCGACGATACCGTCGAACTTAAAGCGGTCGCCCGCGAAGCCGGACAACGCTCCAAAGTCGCGGTCATCAGCCGCAACACGAATGTGGACCCTATCGGCGCGTGTATCGGACACCGGGGCGCACGCATTCAAGCGGTGACCGGTGAGCTGCAACGCGAGCGCGTAGACATCATCTTGTGGGACCCAAATCCGCGCGAGTTTATCCGTAACGCCTTATCGCCTGCCAAGGTCGGCAACATTGATGTGAATCCCGATATCGGCGAAGCGAAGGTCAACGTCGGTAACGACCAGCTCTCACTTGCCATCGGTAAAGGTGGACAAAACGTCCGGCTGGCTGCCAAGCTGACCGGCTTTAAGATTGATCTGGTCGCCTCTGAGCACGTCTCGGACCTAGACGCTGCGCTGCAAGCCGTCGCCTCGCGTACCACCGAGCCGAGCTTGGGCACCGACGACGCCAAACGCGCCGCCTTTGAAGCCTTGTTTAGCGCCGCCCCCGAAGCGCCCAAAGAAGCCGAGACCGACGAGGAAACCGAACGGGCGTAGCGCAGATGAAACGTGGTCACATTCCCTTGCGCCGCTGCGTCGGCTGTCGGCGGGTACGCCCGCAGGCCGAGCTTTTGCGTCTCGTTCAGGACGAAACCGGGGCGTGGACGCTCGACCTGAAACGCCGTGTGCCCGGACGTGGCAGTTGGGTTTGCCGTGACACCCCCGCGTGTTGGACACCTAAACGACTCGGGCGGTACTTCCGAGCCCAAACGGAGACGGTATGCAAGCTCCTTCAAGCCAATGAAACTAACAACTATGAACTAAACCCCAATCACCAGACAGGAGGACCTAATGTCTGAAAAAGTAAGGATTTATCAACTCGCCAAAGAGCTCGGGATTGATTCCAAAGAGCTTTTAGGCCACCTCGACAATTTGGGCGTCGCGTATAAGTCGCACTCGAGCAGCCTCGACGAAGATGTCGCCGAGACCATCCGCCAGTTAGTTCAAGACGAAGGCGGCGTTGCCGAAGCCGAAGCAGCGGTAGAGCTGGCCGACGATACCGAAGCGAATATCGAAACTGAAGCGTTGACAGACGCGGAGGTCAGAGTAGCAAATGACCCCGACGCGCCGCACCGCGCGCCGGTCGTCACAGTCATGGGCCACGTTGACCACGGCAAAACGAGCTTACTCGACTACATCCGCAAAACCAAAGTCGCCGACAAAGAAGCGGGCGGTATCACGCAGCATATCGGCGCGTATCAGGCTGAAACCCCAGGCGGTTTGATTACCTTTTTAGATACCCCCGGCCACGAGGCGTTTACGACGATTCGGCAGCGCGGCGCGTCGGCGACCGACATCGCGGTCATCGTCGTGGCCGCCGACGACTCGATCATGCCGCAGAGCCGCGAGGCGATTGCGCACGCCAAAGCCGCGGGCGTCCCGATCATCGTCGCCATCAACAAAACCGATTTGCCGCAAGCCAATGTGGACAGGGTCAAACAAGATTTGATGCGCCTCGAGCTTGTCCCTGAAGATTTCGGTGGCGACACCATCACCGCCGCCATCAGCGCGAAAACCGGCGACGGGGTAGACAACCTGCTGGAAATGATCTCGCTGGTCGCGGAACTCGAGGACCTCCGTGCACCCACGGGCGGCAACGCCGAAGGCGTCATCATCGAATCGGTGCTCGACAAACGCGCCGGTGTGCTGGCGACCGTCTTGGTACAAAAAGGCACGCTCCGTGTCGCCGATTACCTCGTCTCCGGTGAGGTTTGGGCGAAAATTCGCCGGATGACCGACGAGGCCGGAAAAGCCATCACCGCAGCGGGGCCGTCGGTCCCAGTGCAGATTTTAGGCTTTAGCGAACAACCCGTTGCGGGTGACAAGATCGTCGCCGTGGCCGACGAAGCAAGCGCCAAAGCCTTAGTCAGTGAGCGGCGTACCGCCCGCGAAGACGAAGAAGCGCAAGCAGGCAGCAAAAAAGGGATGACGTTAGCTGACCTCTTCGGCAAACCCAAAGTCACCAAGATCAACCTGATCTTACGGGCCGACACCCAGGGGTCTTTGGAAGCTATCAAAGGCGTCATCGCCAAAGAGTCCGAGCAGGTTGACGAAGTGGACATCGAGATTTTGCTCGACGCGGTAGGTTCACCGACCGAATCGGATTTGCTCTTGGCCTCGACTGCAGACGCGAGCATTATGAGTTTCGGTGTCGCTGCGCCCGGAAGCGTGAAAAAAGCCGCTGAACGTCAGGGTATTCCGCTTAAAAACTACCGCATCATCTATGAACTGATTGAAGACGTACAGCGCCTCATCCGGGGTCAGATCGAACCCGAATACGAAGAGCAGGTCCTCGGTCACGCCGAGGTACGGCAGGTCATCCGGGTACCGCGTAGCGGGAACATCGCCGGGTCGTATGTCACCGACGGGACGATTCGCCGCGGAGCCAAAGCGCGGCTGTTGCGTAATGGCAAAGAGGTCTATAAAGGCACGATTTCTCAGCTGCGCCGCTTTAAGGACGACGTGCGCGAGGTCGGCACCGGTTTTGAGTGCGGGATCAACCTGCAAAACTACGAAAATGTGCAAGAAGGCGACGTCATCGAGGTTTATGACATGGTGGAGGTTCCAGTCGCCTAACTTGTCCTAGCTGACCTGGGCGAGGGTGTGCTAAAGTAGCCTTTGCTTCATGGCTAGGTTCTGGTTTTCAAACGGTGTCAAAGACTCTTTCGGGAGTCTTCGCACCGTTTTTTATTGTCTTTTTCTGCTGCTGCCCTTTTATAGCGTCTCTGAAAGTCCGGCCAAGTCACCCGGTCAACCGCACGAAGCCGGGATGGGTGCGCCGCCACCGCCGCTGCTCGAGTCCCACCCCCGACTTACAACCTTCAGCAGCCCTGAACGCCGCTCCCTTGGAACGCTGCCGGTCACCGGTTACTTAGCGGCCGCTAGACCGCTTTGGAACGTCATTTTACCGCCTCTCGTCACGCCGGAAGTGGGTTATACGACCCTTGCCATGTTTCAGCAGTGGCAGCTCGAGGGTGGCTGAAACTGGGCTTGACGTTTTGGTATCGCGTTGACGTTCTGCAAGGAGAAGTAAGAATACAGACCTCGTACTCGCTTACGAGAACGCAGCTCGAGCACCCTCTTATCCCAACGTCACCCTAAGCAGTTCAATAACATCCCTCAACCTTTTTTGTCCCTTTTTGGAGAAACCATGTCGCAACGCGCCTTTCGTGGGCTTTTAGTCCTCGCCGCCCTACTCGCCGCTATTTTGTACCTCTGGAAACCGTGGAACACGTCCGGTGATCCTTCGCTAAAACTCGGCCTCGACCTGCAAGGTGGTCTCCGCGTCGTGTTGCAAGCCGACACCGCCGACCCCGCCCCCGAAGACATGCAGGCCGCGCGGCGTGTGATTGAAAACCGCGTCAATCAGTTCGGTGTATCCGAGGCGCTTATTCAAACCTCCGGCACCAACCGCATTTTGGTCGAGCTGCCGGGGTTGACGACTGAAGAGCAGAACCGCGCCCAAGATTTGATCGGTCAGCAAGCCGTGTTGGAGTTTCGCCTCGTCAAAGCCTCGGCAGCCAACAAAACCGATACGGAGATGACGCCAGCCGACCTCGAGCCCACCGCGTTTACCGGCGAGATTTTACAAAATGCCGAGACAGGCTTTAGCCAGTTCAACCAGCCCATCGTCAACTTCCAGATTCGTAACCGCGACGCGAACAAGTTTGGGCAGTTTACCGGTGGCGCAGTCGGCCGCCGGATGGCAATTGTGCTCGACAACAAAGTAGTCAGCGCCCCGACCATCAATCAGCGTATCAGTAACAGCGGTCAGATTACTGGGCAGTTTACGCTTCCCGAGGCAACCGACCTCGCGCTCGTCCTCCGTTCGGGAAGTCTGCCCATCTCACTTCGCACCGAAGGCGTCACGGCGGTCGGCCCGACGCTCGGACGCGACGCCATCAACGCAGGCGTTAAAGCTGCGCTGATCGGCGGCGCTGGCGTCGTCGTGCTCGTATTTCTCTACTACGGCCCGCTCTTCGGCGGCATTTTGGTCATCGGTCTCTTATACGTCATGCTTCTTAACTTAGGTATCTTGTCGGGACTGAACGCCACACTGACGCTACCGGGTTTGGCCGGTCTCATCTTAACGATTGGGGCCGCAGCCGACGGGAACATCATCTCGTTTGAACGTATCCGCGAAGAGCTGCGCGCCGGTAAGGGCCTCGGTCTGGCGATGAAAGCAGGCTTCAGCCACTCGATTCCGGCCATTATTGACACGCACATGGCGATTTTGCTCTCAGCGGCGGCGCTGTATCAGTACACTACCGGCCCGGTCCGCGGCTTCGCTATCACACTCGCCATCGGCGCGATCGCCTCGGTTTTTATGAACTCGGTAATGGTGCCGTTTGCCCTCAACACAGTGTTTTCGCGTTCGCGCCGTCCGCTTTTGCCCAAAGGGATTCACGTCCAAGGCCTTAAGTTCGTCAACAAAGCGCCCGTTATTATGACGTTATCTCTCGTGTTGGCGGTCGCCGCGCTCGGCTTTGTCTTTGTCCGCGGCCTCAACTTGTCCACCGACTTTACCGGCGGGAGCGACATCCTCCTCAGCGTTCCCGAGACGGTCAACGTCAGCGATGTGCGCAGCGGGATTGATCAGCTCGGCGTGGCTGGCATCAACGGCTCAGGCGCAACCGTGCAAGAGGTGCAAGACACGACGATTGCCGGTAAAGAGATTTCGGTACGGGTCGGGCAAACGCAAAATGAGGCTGACAGCGGCACCTTAGCGACCAAACTCGCGGCAGTCGTCGGCGGTCAGGTGTTGCAAAACAACTTCGTCGGGCCTTCGGTGGGTGAAGACCTGCGGCAGAGTGCGATTTTGGCGGCGCTCGTCGCGGTTGTGCTGATTCTCATTTACGTCGCGTGGCGCTTCTGGCCGAACTGGATTGTCGCGGTGGCGTCTATTATCGCAACCGTTCACGACGTCGGGATTGTACTGGGAATTTTGGCGCTAGTCGGGGCACAGTTCAGCATTCCGGTTTTGGCCGCCATTTTGTTCGTCATCGGCTACTCGCTCAACGATTCGATCATTATTTCCGACCGTATCCGCGAGAACTTACGCGTTCACAAAGGGATGGACTACCGCGAGCTCGTAGACATGTCGGTCAACCAAACCCTATCCCGAACGCTGATGACCTCGCTGACGACGCTGTTACCGGTGCTGGCACTGTTTTTCTTCGGCGGCAGCGTGCTTCACGACTTTAGCCTGGTACTCCTGATCGGCATCGGTTTCGGGACGTACTCGAGCATCTTCATTCTCGCCCCGATGGTCGTCTGGTTTCAAAACCGTCAGGGTAGAAGGCCAGCGAGAGCGCAGCGGCGCACCGCTTAAGTGGTCTAGCCGACTTCAAACCTTTTAGCAGGGTAGCTTTAACAGCTGCCCTGTTTCTTGCTCTGCGAAAGCCAATACTATGAGTTTATAATGAGGTCATAGGAGGAACGGAGGCGAGGCGGCAAAATTATAAGAGCGGCGCAGCGAGGTGGTTTGAGGCTTAGCTGACAGCCACTTTGTAGTTGGAAGTGCTGGGGGGCAATTTTGTAGGAGAACGCAAGGAGGTTCAAAATGAGGTTTTCAGTTAAGTACTATGGTGCATTATTATTTATGTCTCTGCTGCTGTCCGGGAAGGTACTTGCCCAAGAACAGTGGCAGCTTGATCAAGCAGCGGGGAAATACTGGCATGTAGAAAAAGACGAAGTTCGCTCATTCGACCTAAAAGAGGAAAATCCGGGACTAATCCGGGTAGCACCAGAGAAAGATGGCAAGATAAATATCACAATACTTGCACAACTTGAGCTTGACATGTCAGGTGACCCAAAAGTTCGTTACTCGTTTAACCAAGACATTCAAACGGCAGGCTCATCTTCTGAACAATGGCTAAATTTTAGTTTATTTGGCGCTACACAAATGGTTGCTTCGCAAAAGTTTGTAAAGCAGTTCATGCACTGGGCTGAAGCAGATGGGTTCGTTGATGTTGAAATAACAGACAAGAACGGCGATGTAGCACTCTGCCGGTTTGTTCTCACAGGGTTTGCAAATATCTACAATGAGCTGGCTAGCGAGCTCAACATCGCACAGATTGGCCCGAACGCATCCGAAGGTTGGCAGATCGAAAAAGGCAGAATAACAAGAGTCACAAATGTTGATGGGCAGAAGATTAAAGTAGTTGTCATTGGTAGAGACGAAGAGCCCGAAATACGCTTTTACCCAGATGCCGAGTTTACACGTAACGGAGAAACTAGAGTTCGAGCTGATAATGACAGAGGAAATCTTGATCGCTTTGAGTTTTCGATCTGGTCAACCGTTCTTGAAGAAGGCCGGCGTGGGTATTTAGTTGCACCCACATCAAAGTTCGACACACTCCAGGACTCATCTTCGATCCAGTACACAATTGAGTTAATAGATAGAAACGATAAGCATGTAGTAAGGACATTTGAGGTTGCAGATTTATTACCTGCTTTTGACACTATGCGTAGCCGATACCCTGAACTTGCGATCGGATCGAAGAATTCTCAATACTATGTGCGTTTCAATGTAGAACCGGCTGGCGCAAAGGTTGCTATAGACGAGATGTTCATCTTTAGATGGGTTGAAAAGGGCTTTATAAGTGGCCCGTCTTCTACTGTTGAGCTTTCAGAAGGACTCTACAGATATAGAAGTTCGCTTCCGGACTACTTTGATTTCGACGGTGAATTTATAGTCCCAGAGGACACGATAATCAATATTGAAATGAAACCACCTTCTGGTGCACTAGCTGAGTCTATTGAAAATGGTTACGTCACAGCTGAGCTTATCGGTGAGGAGACTTGGCCATTTGAGGCTGATGAAGGCAATCTCTCATGTGAAGAAGACAGTATGGCCATAGTAGAGATAGATGACGAACGGTACGCGCTTAACCGCGCAGCTGAAGACCTTTACCCAACTGTTGAGCCTATGCTTGACTACGGCGAAGGTTTAGAAGATGTTTCGCCGTTTGTCGAAAGAGCCTTGAGTCTGTGTGGCTCTGTCGAGAACTGAATTGATTGGGTCTCGCATTACTATGAACTGCTAAAGTAAGGAATGAGCACTCGAGTCACCCTCACCAGCAAAGGGCAGATGACGATTCCACAAGAGGTGCGGCAACGCTTAGGACTCAAACAGGGCGATCAGGTCGTGTTCGTCACCGAAAACGGGCCGACCGTGATGAAACCGGCGCGAGGCGAGGACAATCCTTTTATACAGTATGCCGGGGCGTTGGGAACCTTTGAAACCGAGGCCGAAGTCAACGCTTGGTTAAGCGACCTACGAGACGACTAGGTGCTTTATGCAAGCAATTTTGTAGAGTGCCCTAGCCACACCGATTCGGCGGCTACCTCGTCGTTGGCAGGATCAAACCACCGGCTAGCCAGTCGGCTTCAGGAACCTTAGAAGCGTAGTTCGTGCTCACCTTTAGCGGGAAGCGTTAGAAGCGCGTTCATTACGGTGTCTAGCCCAAACTTGAGAAAGAAACTAAAGGGGCTGATAAGCCGCTCCTGGGGCGTGCCGTCAGGCAAGAGGTGAGCGTGCAAGCGCCCGAACTGCCGCGTATAGATGTCGTCTCGGTCCGCGAGGGCGGCGGCACTTTTGGTCTCGAGCCTTTCGAAAATCTCTTTTAGCTCGGTTTCGGCGCGGCTCACCGTCCGCTCGAGCGTCGGGTCAATGGCCGACACGTCGGCGCGTAGAGAAGCGGCGAGGTTTTGAAGGGCGCGGAGGCGGTTGTCAAACGCGAGTTTGTGACCGTGCAGCCTCAGCAGCGTTTGCGCTTCAAGTCCCTGCCAATCGGCTTGCAGCGCCCCGGCGCTCAGACCAAATTTGGCTAACATACGCGCAACCGGGGGTTCCAATATCGTAACGGTTGTGCGCGGCCAGATTAAGGGCATCGCCACGCCGTGCTGCTCATAGACGCCCCGCAGTTGCGCGATATAGCGTAGTTCGCCCGGTCCAACGACGGTCGCCGCCGTCGGGAGAGCCGCATCTTGGGTGATCGGCCGCAGCCCCGCAGCTGGCGTGATGCAGGTGGGGTCGGCGTCCAGGCGGGTGAGCAGCTCGCCTTGGCCGTAGCAACCCACGTCCGTTTGGAAAGTCGCACCGTCAAAACGTAAAAGACGCCGCTGGCCGTCAGTCGTTAAAAAAAGGTTCGTCGCACCCTCAGCGCGTCCGAGTTGCGGCGTATAACCCAGCTCCCTGAGCGTAGCAGCAGCGGTGTTCACGCTCTCTCCCGAGCGGAGCGGGTCGCTGAGTTCGGCGCGTAAAATCGGCGCAAAGAGTCTAGCGGCGTCAGGCTCGAGCGGATTGAGTACCACCAGTCCCTGAGCGCCTAAAAGCTCATAAAGGAGCGCCCCGAACCAGTCGGCAAACGTTTCAGAACGGGCGGCAGTGCGGCGCAAGAGATTAGTGATCTCCTGCTTGTACGCTTCAGGCCCGCGAAACGCCTTCAAATCTTGCAGAACTGTCTGAGGCCACACTTCAGAGAGTGCGATACGACCTGCTGGCACCCCTTCAGGAAGAGGGAGCGAAAGGCGGTGAAGCGTTTCGTCCATATCAAGCAGGTAGGCGTGGTCAATCTCGGCGCTGTCGGCGTCTTGGGCGGCCAACCAGAACACCGGCACCACCGGACGCGCCTCGGTGCTCAGCTGCGCCGCGAGTTTCACCGCGCTGACGGCTTTGCTCAGGGTGTAGAGCGGCCCCAGCAAGAGACCTGTCTGCTGTCCGGTAACGACCACGCGGCTGTCAGGGTGTTTGAGTTTCTCTAAAGACTCAAACACCGCTGCGGGTGCCTCTAACCGCTCAGCTTGCCGCCCCAACACTTCAGCGAGGTGTAACCGGTCTACCGGACGAGGTTGCGCTAAAGCCGCCTCGGTTGCCCCCGGCTCGAAGGCAAAGAGGGTGCTCAAGTCGTGGTTTTGGTAGGCGGTTTCAAAAGGAGTCGGCGGCACACGTCAGCGTACCGTGAGGTTTTTGGCAGCGGCGTAGGATACGCTGCGAACGAGTTGGGTAGAACCTGTCCATACCTGCGCCGTTATCAGAATTAGCGGGGTTCAACCTTACCAAGCAGCGGAGCCATGCCCAGACGGACAATGTAGCTCTGCTGCCCCCGTTTGGCGCGGTAACGTCCAAACAAGTCGCACAGTTCTTTTTGTAGGGCTTTCGCCTCTGCGAGTCGAGCGTGATGTCCTCGGCCCACAGGTCTACGAGCGCCGGTGTGCGCTCGTCGAGAAAGTTCCAACTGCTCTGGGGACCGGTGGCGTTTTGTACGGTTAAACGTCCTCCCTAGAGCCCTACGCGTACACCCCAGACGCGCTCGCCTTGAGCGCCTAGTTCACTTAAAGCAGGCCGTAAAGCCCAAGCTGTAACCGTATGGACCTTACTTTCGGGTCGTCTCTCCTGCTGAGCCGGGTTTAGAGCAAGCCAGCTTTAACGAAGTACAGATGTTACGATAGCAGTTGTGTGTAACGCCGTGCGTCACCCTTGCAGTTTTTACGCCAAAGTCTGCGCCAAACCTTCTCTTTTAGCCCTTTCCGTATCCATTTTGAGCAACCAGGCAGGCCGCCGGGGGACAAGCTATGCAGCTCCGCGTTGACCTGCGGCCCAGCGGCGACTACCCCGACGTGGTGGTCGTGATCGACGTGCTCCGGACCGGTACGCTCGCGCCGCTACTTTTTAGCCGGGGTTTGGAGACGCTCTATTTAGGCTCCAGCATCCGCGCCGCCCGCCACCTCGCTGACGAACGCGGGCTGCTGCTCTTCGGCGAAAGGGACGGGTTGCCGCTCGAGGGCTTTAACTACGGCGCTTCACCTGCCGAAGCCTCTCACGCCGACGTCGCGGGGCGCTCCGCCGTCCTCGTTTCGGAGAACGGTCCCCGTGTGCTGGAGCGCACCACCGGCGCACGTCACGTACTACTCGGCTCACTCTACAACGCTGAGGCGACAGCGGCGCTCGCCGCGTCCCTCGCGCAAACGGAAATCGCCCTGATCTGCACGGGCTTTCGCGGCGACGAAGACCTAGACGATACACTCTGCGCCGGATTTTTAGCCGCGCAACTTAAACGGCGGTTACCCGGCGCTCAGCTGAGCGGCGCGGCGCTTTACGCCATCGGCTTTTTAGGCGCGTTTCCCGCACCGGTGGGGGCACTGTGGGGCTCGAGAGCCGGACATCTGCTCCGCCGCTTTGACCTCACCGGCGACCTCGCGCTGAGCAGTCTCGTCTCGCAGACGCAGTTGGTGCCGCGCCTAAGTGAAGCCGACGAAGGCGCACACTACCGTTTTACGGCCTCTGTATAAACACGAATGATGGCTGCTCAGATATTAGGGATACCAAGTACAGCTCGAGACGATGACGAGAACGCCTAAGACCAGACGGGTAGCGCAACCGTTTCAGACGACGACGATACTCGGGTTTGAAGTTGCCAAGGTAACGTTGCCGGAGGCGACCACTTGGGCGTTAGAAGTAACGCAGCGCGGCGGCGCACCCCAACTCCTCGTTACCTTAAATCCGGAAATTGTCGTCCAAGCCGCGTCACGGCAAGACCTGAAAGAGGCGCTCGAGCAAGCCGACCTGAGCGTCGCTGACGGCGTAGGTATCTTGTGGGCGGCGCGGCAGCGTGACGAGCGGTTACCGGAACGCGTTCCCGGCGTCGAGCTGATGACCGGGCTTTTAGAACGCGGCGGGAAGAACCTGCGCGTGTACTTTTTGGGAGCCAAACCCGGTGTCGCCGAACGCGCGGCCAAAGTTGCCACCGAACGTTTCGGTACGGCGGTCGCCGGGGTCCAGCACGGCTATTTTAGACGGCCTGATGATATTCCAGCGGTTGTGAAGCAAGTTTCTGAGAGCGGCGCACAACTCCTTTTGTGCGGCCTCGGTGAAGGGCAAGAACTCTTTTTGCACGCGCACCGCGCTGAGCTGAACGTCCCGCTGCTGCTGGGCGTCGGCGGCGCACTCGATGTGCTGGCGGGTGAGGTCAAACGGACGCCGACGTGGACGCACAGAGCGGGGCTCGAGTGGGCCTACCGGGTCGGTTCAGACCCCAAACGCTGGCACCGTTTTCCGAGACTATTAGAGTTTGTCCGGCTGGTGTTGGCCGACCAAACATAGAAGAGGTAGCTTTGACGCATTTTAAGGTTGACTTACGCTTTTGGAAAGCCTTCACACTTACCAAAACACTATGGTTTAAGCGCCGCTTGACAGGAGATAGCAAAACCAAACCCAGCTTTACTTGGCGACGATAACCGCCCAGTGCCGCCCTGTTCGGCCCCGGTCACGCCGATGCGAAAAAAAGCGTTCGGGGTCGGCGTAGGTACAAAGCCTACTCTCCCACAGATGTTCGGGCTTGACGCCGAGCCCCAGCAGCGCCCAGCGGTTGGCAGCCGCAACATCTAGCAGAAACCGCCCGGTGCCGTCCGGCTCATAGATAGATTCTGGAAACTCAGCTCTCCGAAACTCAGCGACGACCTCCGCGCCCACCTGATAGTTGGGTTTTGAGATCGCCGGACCGAACGCGACCCGCAGGTCAGGCGGGTCACTGCCGTAAAGCTCGATAAGTTTATGTACCGTCGCCGCAGCGATACCTTTTACGGTGCCGCGCCAGCCGCAGTGCGCCGCGCCGACCGCGCCGGTTACGGGGTCGTAAAAAAGGACAGGCAAGCAGTCGGCGGTGCTGATCACAAGGGCTAACCCCGGGGTATTTGACACGGCTGCGTCCGCTTCTTCTACAAACCAGCTCGGTGCGCCCGTTAAAACCCGTGCTCCGTGAACCTGACTAAACGCACACGTGCTGTGCTCATCCGCGCCAAACAGCTCGAGCACGCGGCAGCGGTTCTCAGCGACGGGGGCTTCAGCGTCTCCGCTCGAGAGTCCCAGGTTAAGGCTCGAGTACGGCCCCTCACTGACGCCGCCTACCCGGGTCGTAAACCCGTGTAAGACCGGAATATGAGGTGCTCGGAGCAAGTCCATCATGACGCCTCAGCCAACCAGACGAAAAACGCAATCAGCACGAATTGCAGCGCCAACCGCCAAAAGAGCAGATACGCCGACAGGCCCTGAACCCCGACGCTGGCCAGGGCGAAGAGCATCTGCAGATGCACAAGCAAAAACGCGACCATCAGGAGCGCCAACCCATACGCTGCGGGCCGCCGGTAGCGCCGTAAAAAGAGGCCGACACCGCCCAAGATTTCTAAAATGCCGCTCAGCAGCACCCACAAGAGCGGCGCAGCGAACCACGGCGGCATAACCTGGACATAAAAGCCCGGTCGGACAAAGTGCAGCGTACCCGCCAAAACAAAGATGATCCCGGTTACGGTGCGAATAACAGTGCGAAGCGTAGCCTTCATTCCTGACCCTATCATTGCAGGAGCAAATTGCTCTCGGCCAGTAGTAGCGCAAGTTTACGCGCCCGCGAAAACCGTTTAATTGCCGCTTCGCGTTTAAGGGCGGCACTCTGGGTGGGGGCGTCCTCAAGGTATACCAGCACGCCGGGGCCGTTACGCCGCACATACGCCGCGCCGCGCCCGCTGTTATGGGCTTTTAGACGGCGCGTTACGTCGGTAGTCACGCCCGTATAAAGCGTACCCCCGGCGCAGCGCAAGATGTAGATTTGCCAGTTGGGGTTTTTCACCCGCGCAGGTGAAACGCTGCGTTTACAAAAAGCTCCGACCCCGGATAGTAAGAACCGGAGCCTATAGCACCGTCAAGTGGTGAAGCCAAAAATGAAGTTGGGCCGGTCGTTGGGTCGTCTTGGTCTCGCTGAAAGCGCCCTAGCGGTGTGCTCACCTCAGGAGCATACCAAGACTTTTAGCAAATTTTTTAGAGCTGGGGCCGCACGCTCCCCTTACCTTTTAGCGCCGCCGCCTATGCGAAACTAGGTGGACATGAACATCTCCGCAGACGTCTTTGGCCGAGTTATCACGACTGTCTTTTGTCTCTTGATTACCTTCGGAACTGCCCAGACCGCACCTACTCAGGACAGCCTGACTCCGGCAGACGCTCATCCGGCAGACGCTCAGACGCTTACAGACAAGGTGACGCCGCAGGGCATCCGCGCACATATGGCGGCCCTACAAAGGGTCGCGGACACGCACGGGGGCAACCGCGCCGCCGGAACGCCGGGATACGCAGCGTCGGTACGCTACGCCGAACAGACGCTGCGGGCAGCGGGTTATACGGTGCAGCGGCAGCCCTTTACGGTGACGTTGACCAAGACATTGGCTGAAACCGGGCACACCACAGGTAAAGGTGTGAGTGAAGCGTCATTTGACCCTAACGTGATGGCGGGCTCACCCAATACAGCGGTGGGCGGCCTCACGGCAGCCTTGGTGCTACCCGAAGACCCCCTCGGCTGCACGGCTGAAACCGAGAGACGGGCTGGTATTCAAAACAAGTTGCGCGGCGCGGTCGTGCTTATCAAACGCGGTAGCTGCACCTTTGCCCAAAAATCACGAAATGCCGCTGCTGCAGGTGCGGTCGCCGCACTGATCTATAACGATGAGCAGGACGGTCCCCTTTTTGGGTCGCTCGGTGACGCGCCTGAACCCGACGTTGTTCCGACCGCGGGTTTAACCCAAAAGATGGGCAAACAGCTGGTAGAGAGGCTCAAACGCGAGACGGTGAGGGTGAGGCTCGAGCTCCGCGTTTCACGGATGACCCGCAGAACGGCCAACGTCATTGCCGAACTTCCCGGTACGGCTCAAAGCGTCGTCATGGTCGGGGCTCACCTCGACTCGGTACCTGGAGGCCCCGGTATCAACGACAACGGCAGCGGCGTCGGACTGGTTTTAGAGCTTGCTCGAGGACTAGCCCAAGAACAAGGAGTACGTTTCGCTCTCTGGGGCGCTGAAGAACTCGGTTTGTTAGGTTCAGAGCATTATATCGGCAGCCTCTCCCCCGCCGAGCTAAAAACTATTCGGGCGTATCTGAACTTCGACATGCTCAGCTCACGGAACGCTGCCCCCTTCGCTTACGGCGACCCGGCGCTGACCGAGCTGTTTACGGAAACTTTTGCGGCGCAGGGCCTGACGCTGCTGCCCGACGCTGTGGGCGGTAGGTCCGACCACGCCCCTTTCGAGGCGGCGGGCGTCCCGGTGGCGGGGCTGTTTAGCGGCGCGGAAGGGCTTAAACCGGAGGGTGAGGTCAACCGTTATGGGGGTGACGCGGCTCCTTACGACGCGTGTTATCACCGGGCGTGCGACACCTTGAAGAGCTCGAGCACGCCCACCGCGACCCGTTATTTAGACCTTATGGCCGGCGCTGCCGCCGACGCGCTAGAGCACCTACTTAGCCAGCAAACGACCGAGTAGCTTCAGAGTAGTTAGCACCGGTTCAACTTCCAGAAGCTATTTCAAACCTCTTTTTGTGCCCTCAACGAGCTGCGCTGGGTCTTGGTCTTTTTGAGTACATGAGAACCGCTGTTCTTTTGAGCGAGCTACCGGCTAGGTTCTTTATGCTGACTGCTTGCTGCTGAATGACACGCTGCCACTCGAGCCGAGTCTGCCGAGTCTAAGGTCAACCAAACCTAGTCGGTCGCTGCAGGTCTGAGCTCGGTAGAAGAGGTCTCGAGCGCCTGTAACCGCCCCAGTACAGCACGGCTCGAGTACGCCAGCCAGAGCACCTGGGCGGCGCTTCCGGCAACGAAGGCCACGGTGACCACATAAAGCCCTGGGAACCTCCCGAAGAGCGCCCCGCCCCCGAGCAGCAGCACGCTAAACAAGAGCGAGACCAAGACCGACTGCGTGACGCGCTGCGTCTCACCGCTGTAGACCAAAATACCCTGATAGTAGCTCTGGTAGATCGTCAGTGCAGGCCACGCGCAGGCGAGTAAAAGACCGGTGCTCGCCAAAGAGACCAGCTCCGGTTTAAGGCTCAAAATGACGCCGAAATAGCCCCGAGCGAGGGGTGTAAGCGCCACGAAGAGCAGCAGGGCGCTCATCAGACCCGCGCTGAGGAGCGCAAAGCGGCGCAGGCTCCGCAACGCCCCAGGGGTCTCGAGGCTCGCAACCACCACCTCGTTATAGGCCATGCCCATCCCCCGAAACAGAAAGATAAACGACGCCAGCACCGGCCACGCCGCCAAGGACTCGAGGGCCAGTGGCATCCGGCTGAGCGCCGCGCTCCCAAGCGGTTGGACGAGTAGGAGAAGCAGACTCGTCAGGGCCAGCGGCGTATAAAACCGTGAAAAGACCGGCCGGGTGAGCGGCTCCGGTTCGCCCTCGGCGCTATCAGGCAACCCGTAACGAACGATGGGCCGCACCCGCACCCCGATAAAAAGCGCCTCGGCAACCACCCCGGTCACAACGCCCAGGGTGCCGATAACGATGCCCGGTGCGCGCAGCGCCAGCCCTAGTGCGCACCCCAGCAAAATCGCACCGAGCCGGATAACCGTCCCGATACTGACGGTCAGCGAACGGTTGTTACGAATCAGCACGCCTTGGTGAAAGCGGCGGTAGGCGATAGACCAGGTAAAGGGCAACATGATCATCAGCCCCCAACGAGCCGGTTCGACGACCTCAGCGGGCGGTTGTAACAGCCGGACGATCACCAGATCATAGAGCGGCGTAAAGGCCAACAGACCGTGCAGCACCGTCAGGCTTAGGCCGGAGAGCATCATAAAGCGGTAGATAAACCGGTACGAGTCTTTGGTTCTAGAGAGCGCGGTCGAAGCGGTAAGCAGCATCATAATGGGCGCTTCGATCAACCATGAAAGCGGAAACACCACGCCGCCCAGCGCCGCGAGTTGAACCGTCGGGTCAGCCAGCCGCGCAATTAGCGCCCCGACCAGAGGCTGCTCGACGCTCATAAAAAGCCAGCTTGCAGCCAGCGGCCACCAGGTTACAAAAATAGCGCGGAGAGGAAGCGGACGCATACGCTTAAGCCTACCCAACCGGGAGCAGCCGACCTGCAAAAGCGCGATACATAACCCGCCGCATTCTCACACCGATGACCCGCAACCAGCTGTGTTTATAATAAGCAGAGGTCTAGTACTTAGGACGCAAGGAGGTCTAGCACCTGGTACATCAAGTGCTGCTACGCCAGATGTTGCTACGCCAGGTGCAGTGCGGGCAAAAAACGAACTCAGTTGTAGCTCGTAAGGTTGACTTCGTGTGCTTGCAAGCTGGGGTGATGTTACTCAGCCACCTGTTACTCAGACGCCAAGTATCTAAGTAACAAGTAGACGGGGCAGTAAGCTGCAAAAAGCCGCGCGTTAGCGTTTAGAACCTTTTTGTAGGGCGCTTTTACCGGTAAGAAACTGTAGGAAGGTGCTGACTTGCACACCAAAGTAACACTTCATGGGCTCGAGCTCTACCGGGCGGGCAGCTACGCCGAGACGGTTCGTTCACGTAGCGGCGAGGTCGGTTTACGCGTCACCGAACCGGGCCTCGAGCTGATGGAAGGCCGGTTAGAAGCGGGCGAACGCCTGACAATTTTGCCACCGAATTTCGACGGACTCACCGGCCCTGAGAGCTACACCGAAGTCTATTATGTGCTGGCAGGCCGGTTAAAAACCGGTGCGGCCAAAGCCGAGTTCTTGGGGCCGGGGGACGTGCTCGTCGCCCATGAGCTGCAAGAACCGGTGATCTTTACTGTAGAACGCGACGTTACCTTTTTGTGTGTCACGACTCAACCTACATTTCACGAAGTGTCGGAGATTTTACGAGAGCTTAAAAGCCTAGCTGACAAAGTTGAGCTCAAAGACAAAGGGTCTTCGGACCACTGCAAACGGGTCCGCGAACTCGCGCTGCAGATGGGCCGACGCTTGGGGCTGTCCGACCACCGCCTCCTGCTTCTTGACTATAGCGCGTACCTGCACGACCTCGGCAAAGTCGAGGTACCCGCAGACATCCTCTTAAAACCCGGCGCACTCAGCGCCACAGAGTGGGCGATCATCAAGCAGCATCCGGCGCACGGCAGAGAAATGGTTGAAAAGACCTTTATGCACGAGATCGGGCCGATTATCGAACAGCACCACGAACGCTTTGACGGCGGCGGTTACCCCTATGGTTTAGCGGGTGACGACGTCTTGATTGAGAGTTATATCGTGGCTGTGGCCGACGCTTATGACGCGATGACCAACGACCGTCCCTATCACACGGCGATCTCTAAACTTCAAGCGGTAGCCGAAATTGTGAGGGGAAGTAATAGCCGCTACCCGATAGACGTGGTTCAGGCTTTTTTAGATAGTTTAGACAATTTAGGCAATATCGTGTAAACTACATGAGCGTTGGAGTAACTGTCTGAGCAATCACCGTACTGAGAGCCAATCCTGCAGCTACCGTCTCAGGAAATAGCTAAACGCTTTACCCTCTCAGAACTGCTTAAACCAGCTCCGAACGCTTGCGATCAGGTAGCTGCCGCGCTGGGGGAAACATGCTTAAACGCTCGGTACTAGCCCTAAGTTTCGTCCTTCTCATTCTCACGGGTTGTCAAGTGCAGCCAAAGTCATCCCTCGAGCCCATTGATTACGATCCTAGTCAAGACGTTTACGTCGTTTTTCACGGAGAGCACTTCGACGACGCCACCAAATTCTTGCCGGCTGAACTTATCAGCGAGTTAGCCTTTGATTTGCAAGAGGGCACCCACGACAACATCACTGACGTGTCGGGTGCCGAAGTTGACCACTACTACATCTGGCTCTGTTTAGCCGACGCCTGTTTACCTGTTGACCCGTTTACCTTTAGCAGTTAGCCTGAATTAAGGCTTAGCGAAGGGGGCTCGAGTTCGCTCGACCCCCTCTTTTTGGCATAATCTTCGCTATAACATCAGCTTTGCACCGGGTTCAACAACCTCAGGTAGCTCTAACCCCTGCAAATCTTCAGCACAGAGCGCCGTTAGCGGGCTAATTTCTATCACGGCGTCTACTTCACCGTCTTTATAGGGGATGTTGACGCCGCACGCCTCCAACCAGTGCGCGGCCCGTAAAGTCTGCAGTTTTTGGCTGCTCTGGGGTGAGTCGTTGCCTTCGGCATTTTTAATCGGCGCAAACTCTTCGACCCGGTCGGTTTCTAAGATAATGCTGCGGGCCGCTAACGGCAGCGCGTCGAAGATAAAGCGCTCGAGCTTAACCGCGTTAGGCGCAGCCGGGTTGACGCGTTCGCCGGTAGTCGGGTTGATATAAGGCACAGCTTTTTCAGCGCGGTGAAAAGGGAGCCCCAAGCGGTCGCCTTTGCCTTTGGTCAGCCGCCGCGCGAACGCGACTGAGATCATGTGAATAGCTACCGAACCCGCACCGAATTTGAGCGCCCCAGCTTCGTCTTTTAGTACGGCGAGCGCATCGGGCAAATCCGAGTATTCGATCACACAGGGCTTGCCGTCGTCTACACAAAAAACGCCGACTTTTTCTTTAGGATTCGCCTTACGGAGCATTTTGGATGACATCTCCGCGCCGTTCTCGGCGTGTAGACCAACAAAGAGCGGGTCAATGCAGTGTACATTTGGGTTGTCCACCTGAAAGTACGAGATTTGCGTGACGCCGCGCCGGATCATATCATCGAGCGCACCGTTTTTAGCAAGCGCACTGAGGCTGCCGCCGTGCCCGTCCGGATTCGTCGCCAGCGCGTATTTCTCGGCAAGTAGCAGGTTCCCAGCAGGGCTAAAACTCGGCATCATCCCCTGCCGAAACAGCTTGACGTTTTCGTAAGCCAAGCCGAAATAGTCGTGCGCTTCGAAAAAGTCTTGCGTCACCGCGTGGTTGGTTTCGCTGGTCATGATGTACCAAGGCACCGGCGCACCGAACAGCTCTTGGGTTTTGCGGAGCTGTTCGGCGAAGAGCTGAAAGAGCGATTTGCGGCTCAGCGGCGTCGCCGGAAAGGTGCCTTTGGGGTCGTCCCACCCTAAACGCGTACCTTGCCCGCCCGCAACCGTAAAGGCGGCGACCTGACCGGCGCGGATGAGCATCTCACCAAAAGCGCGGGCGCGGCTGTACACGGCTGGGTTCTCAGGCGTAAACGCGTAGTAAGGGGCAGGCTCGAGCGACTCAGGGACGCTCATATCGGGTTTTTGCCGGACATGCGTCTCGACGAGTTCAGCGAGGTAGTCCCAGTTGAGCGCCGTGAGCTGGTCTAAAAGTGCGGCCTGCTGCTGCTTTGTAAGCTCAGAATAAAAGTTCAGCAGCTGTTCTTGCTTGTTCGTTGTTAGAAGTTGCCGAACCTCTCCCAGCCTACTTGTGGTCGTTTCACCCATCCCGTCCCCTCGAGTCTTACACAGTTTTTTGTCTATCTTATACCGTCTTAAGTGCTGTTGCCTTTTATAAGGTCGCCTTGCTAAGGCTTGCTCCGGCAGTTTAACGCAGCGCCTTGGGTTAAGTGTGTACGTTTAGCCCAGAACGGCCCATGACTTTTTTCGCATATTTGCAGACGTCTCGCTTTTACCAAGGTCGTCTTTTTGTTTCAGCTCTCAGGGCCGAGCGTAACCGTAAAAGCTCGGCTCCAGTCCGCCCCAGGTCGTGCCCACGCCGAAACCACCTTCCGAGTGGCGCTACAATACCCTTATGACCGTCTCAACCCCCGCCGACTTCCGCGTCCAAGACGCCGCGCTGTTGCCTTTAGCCGACAAAGTTTTAGCGGGGCAGCGGCTCACTTTTGCCGAAGGGATGACGCTCTTTCATACACCCGACCTGCCGAGCGTCGCCCGCTTAGCCGACGCGGTGCGGAGGCGTTTGGTCGGCGACCAAGCCTACTTCGTCCACTCGCTCAGGCTCTCGCAGACGAACGTCTGCTACGTCGGCTGCACTTTTTGCGGTTTTCAGCGTAAACTCGGCGAAGCGGGCGTTTGGGACATGGAACTAGGCGACGTTTGGGCGTATGTAGACGAGCACTATCACCCCGACCTGACTGAGATTCACATCTCGTCGGGGCACCATCCGAAGCGGAAGTTCGACTACTACCTGGATTTGGTGCGCGGCCTGACTGAGCGCGGCTATCAGGTCAAAGCGTGGACGGCGGCGGAAATCCACCACTTCAGCAAGATCACCCGGCCCCGTATGAGCTACCGTGAGGTTTTGAGCGAGCTTAAAGCTGCTGGGCTGATTGCGCTACCGGGCGGCGGCGCGGAGATTTTTGCCGAACCGGTGCGGCAGCGTATCGCGCGGGCCAAAGTGACGGCGGAAGGGTGGCTCGAGGTTCACCGCACCGCCCATGAGTTGGGCCTCCCCACCAACGCCACGATGCTTTACGGCCACGTCGAAACCTTAGAAGACCGCATGGACCACATGCTCCGGCTGCGCACGCTACAAGACGAAACCGGCGGCTTTATGTCGTTTATCCCGCTTGCCTTTCAGCCTGATAACAATGACCTGGCCCGCGAACTCAATAAAAGCGAATTTACGACCGGTTTGGACGACCTGCGCAACCTAGCGGTCGCCCGCATCATGCTCGACAACGTGCCGCATATTAAGGGCTACTGGATTATGATCACGCCCGAACTGGCGCAGGTGACGCTCTCGGCGGGTGTCTCCGACATTGACGGCACCATCAAAGACGAACGCATTGCGCACGCGTCGGGAGCCTCGACGGACAAAGGGATGACCGAAGCGCAACTGGTGCAGCTGATTCAAGATGCAGGGCGAGTTCCGGTGCGGCGTGACGCGCTTTACAATGAACTCAAGGTTTTTGAACGTGAACCAGCTCTCGCCGGTTAGCCCAAACAAGATACAGACCGAGCGCCTCGGCATCGTCTCTTATACGAACGTTGCGCCGCTGCACTGGGGTCTTGCGCCGTGGCCCGGAGCCTCATTCGTCCGGGGTGTGCCGACTGAACTCAACCGGCAGCTTCTAAACGGTGAGATTGACCTGACACTGGTCTCCTCCATCGAATTTTTACGGCACCGCGACACGCTGCGGTCGCTACCCGATTTTTCAATTGCGACACTCGGCCCGGTCTACAGCGTGATGCTCTTTCACTGGGAGCCGTGGGAAAGCTTGACGGGTAAAAAAATCGCCCTCACGACCGATTCAGCGACGAGCGTCCAACTCTTAAAGGTTTTGCTTGCCGGAACTGGCATTGACGCCGAGTTCGTCCCAATGGCCCCTGATTTAGACACGATGTTAAAAACTTGTGACGCGGCGCTCCTGATTGGCGACTTGGCGCTGCAAGAAGCCGTCGCCAAACGCGCCGTCAACGGTCACAAGCCGCTCATCACCGATCTCGGCGAAGCGTGGTACGAGCTGACCAAACTACCTTTTACCTTTGCGGTGTGGGCGTCGCGTCAAGACAAACCGCCCTCAGAGCTTTTAGTCGCTAAGTTGCGCGCGGCGCGTGAACACGGCTTAGGCGAATTGGCCGCTGTGTCGCGCCCCGAAGCGGTTAAGCTGGGTGTGTCGGAGAGTGTGGTGCAGCGGTATCTGGGGAACTTTCGGTATTACCTCGAGCCCCCCGACCGCGACGGGCTGTTAGCGTTTGCCGAACGGAGCCTCGCAGGATTTCGGGAAGACGAGCTGAGTTTTTGGAATCTCTAAAAGCCGCTAGACGGTCAAGCGGAGGGCGGTACATGATACGCTTTGCACGCCTCATTTTATGGTCGGCTGTGCTTTTGGCTCTCAGCGTTGTCGGACTGGTCATTTTTCTCTGGATTCGGCATAGTCGCGCCGTTATATTGCCTACGCCAACCGGCCCCTACGGTGTTGGCAGAATGGAATACGACTGGGTAGACACATCACGTGTAGATACCTTCGCTGCGCCTGCTCGCCAGAAACGTAAACTGCCGGTTTGGATTTGGTATCCGGCTGACCCTTCAGCGAAGGGTGAACCTGCCCCGTATCTTCCACCCGCCTGGTTGCGGGCTCGAGCAGACAGAGACTTAGGCGCATTCCTGATGCAAAACCTCGCTGCCGTCTATCCCCACGCACACCATTATGTTTCTTTATCTGCACAGCAACGCCGGTATCCGGTTCTGGTCATGCAACCCGGCTTGGGGCCACTCTTGGCTGACTACACCGCGTTAGCTGAAGAACTCGCCAGTCGCGGCTATATCGTAGTGGGCAGCACACCACCCTACAGCGCCAGTGTGGTTGTTTTTGGGGATGGACAGGTTGTGCGCGGCACGTCAGCGGGGAACGTCCCGGATACCGCCACGCCTACAGAAGCTAAACGTGTGCTTGGTCAACTTATTAAAGTATGGGCTGCGGACGACCGGTTTATCTTCGACCAACTGACAAGGCTTAACCTAGCTTCTCCGAACACCATATTTACCGGTCGGCTGGATTTGCGAGCTATTGGCCTTTTAGGACACTCTTTCGGTGGGGCAACAGCAGCCGAAGTGTGCCACCTGGACGCGCGTTGCAAAGCTGGCGTTGACCTCGACGGGTACCCGTATGGTGACGTGGTGCAAACGGGCTTAAAGCAGCCGTTTATGTTTGTCTGGAGCGAGCCCGAGCCAGCGGACGCAGGCTGGCAGCAAGCTATGCGTGATGTACGGGCCATTTACACACGTCTGAAGCACGGCGGCTACCAACTTACCATTAGGGGTACAAGGCACTTCAACTTTTCTGATTACGCGCTGATGTTTTCACCCGTCCTAAAAATGCAAGGTGGGATGGGCACTATTGACGGGCAGCGAGGCTTGACGATCACCGAGGATTACGTGCGGGCATTTTTTGACACATATCTTAAACACACCTATCTCAAACATCTGAAGGCTCCCCTGCTTACCGGGTCAGTCACCCGCTACCCCGAAGTTAAGCTCGAGTCCAGGTAGTAGGTCGCAGCTCACACAGAACGAACAGCTACCCGACTTGGCGTTGCGGTACAGTCAGAGTGTGACCCGATCTACTGCTACTCAAGCTGACGCCGCCCTCGCCCACAGGCTCACCTGGGTACTCTTTACCGCCCAAGCCTTTGGCTCCGCCGGATTCATCGCCGCCGCGACGATTGCCTCGGTTGCTGGCGCTCAGCTGAGCGGCCGTGAAGCTTGGGCCGGAGTGCCGTCAGCTGCTTTTTTGCTCGGGTCGGCTTTGGCAGCGTACGTGTGGAGCGTAGTCATGGACGCGCTCGGACGGCGTACCGGGTTAGTTTTAGGGCTTTGGACGGGCGTCTTCGGTGCGCTGATCGCAGCGTGGGCACTCGTGCAGGGGTCGTTTGGCTTGCTGCTGGTGGGCTTACCGCTGATGGGGAGCGCACAAGCGGCGCTGCAGCTAGGCCGCTTTGCCGCCGCTGAAGTCAGTCCGGTGGCGCTACGGGGACGCGCCATCTCGAACGTCGTGCTGGGCGGCACGGTCGGGGCTATTGTCGGGCCGCTGTTGGTCGGGCCGATGGGTGCGTGGAGCCTGCAGCTGGGTTTACCTGAACTGACCGGCGCTTACGCGGCAAGTGCCGGGATGTTCGTCTTAGCACTCGTTGTCGTCTTTGCGCTGCTGCGACCCGACCCTCGTGATGTAGGCCGCCGGCTTGCTCTTAACACACCTGACACGGAAGATACTAGAGCAGCGAGGCCGCTAGGCGTGATTTTACGGCAACCTGCGGTGATCGCTGCCATCTCAGCGATGGTTTTCGGGCAGGTGGTGATGGTCATGCTGATGGTGATTACAGCCTTGCACATGACCCATCACGGGCACGCCTTGACGAGCATTTCAGCGGTCATCTCGTCGCATACGCTCGGCATGTACGCCTTTTCGGTCTTGTCCGGCAGGCTGACCGACCGTTGGGGACGGGCACCGGTCATCTTGACGGGGGCCGGAACGCTGCTGCTTGCGTGCCTATTAGCGCCGCTTTCGCCGCAGGTGTTACCGCTGGCTGCGTCGCTCTTTCTCCTTGGCTTAGGCTGGAACTTTTGCTTTGTCGGGGGCTCGAGCCTCCTCTCCGACAACCTCTCACCGGCTGAACGCTCCCGGACGCAAGGCGTCAACGACCTGTTGTTGGGTCTCGCCTCGGCAACCGGCAGCCTCGGGAGTGGCGTTGTTTTTGCGAGCGTCGGCTACGCGGCGATGGGCTTGGTTGGAGCCACCGTTGCACTTTTACCGCTCTTTCTAACACTGTGGTGGTGGCGCTGCAGCCGTCCCCGACTGGCTGAGGCGTGACGACGTTAGACTTGGGGACCTTCCTCTCTGAGTTTTTGTTAGCCGATCAGTTTACTGACGACCAGAACGGCTTTTATCGCGCGTCTCCTGAGGCCGAACAAAGAGAGATTAAAAAGCTGGGGTTGGCACTCGAGCCCTGGCCCGGTATCACCGACTGGCTAGCGCAAAACAAACTTGACGCCCTCTTTTTACACCGTCCCTGGAAGCTGGGCCGAACGCCTAAAGGTGTCGGTGTACTGGCGTATCACTACGCGTTTGATGAACGTTTGACGACCGGGTATAACCCGCTCTTAGCTGAAGTCTTGGAGATGTCCGAGCCCGAGGTTTTAGGCCATAAAGACGGAAGGCCACTGGGCATGATCGGGAACGTGCCAAACGCATCTTTTACGGCGTTTCAAGCTCAGGTCGAAGCTGAGTTCGGCGGGCTCGAGGGTGTTTACGGCGCGAACACAGGCGAGGTGACGCGGGCGTGCGTCGTCGGGGCGATGCGTCCGGCCCTGATTTACGAAGCGGCGGAGCGGGGCGCACAGGTTTACCTGACGGGTCAGTACCGTAAGGGCGCGGCGCAAGCGGTGAGTGAAACCGGCGTGGGAGTGCTCGAGCTCGGTCACGAACGCAGCGAAGTCTGGGGGCTTAGGGCGCTGGCGCGGGTTCTAGAAGCGGAGTTCGGGCTCGAGGTCGTCTTACCCACGCAAGCGCGTATTTGATCTCTACTGCTTACTCCTTACTTATAGAAAAGTACACAGCGCGACGCAAAAACTCGTATTCCGGGCGTAAACTCCCTTTATGACTCAAATCTCAAACCTCGAAGTAACGACGCTGGCAGGCGGCTGTTTTTGGTGCCTGGAGGCGGTATATCAGCAGCTCCCCGGCGTCGAGAAGATCGTCTCGGGTTATATGGGCGGCTCGCAAAAGAATCCGACTTACGAAGCGGTCTGCCGTGGTACCACCGGTCACGCCGAAGTCGTGCAGCTCACCTTCGATCCGAACAAAGTCAGCTTTGAAGAGATTTTAGGCGTGTTTTTTAGCATCCACAACCCCACCACGCTCAACCGGCAAGGTGCGGACGTCGGCACCCAGTACCGCTCGGCGATCTTTTATCATAACGATGAACAGCGTAAAACTGCCGAGGCGATGATCGCTCGGCTCGAGCAGGGCGACATCTGGACGGGTGTCGTGACTGAAGTTTTGCCCGAAGAAGCCTTTTACGAGGCCGAAGCGTATCACCAAAACTACTACCGGAACAACCCGTACCAGCCCTACTGTATGGCGATTGTCGCGCCGAAGGTCTCGAAGTTTCGCAAAAATTACCTGAGCCGGTTAGAGCACGCGAGCTAGCGTCATCTTAGCCTCTGCGCCACTTAATCCTAAGTGAGATAATAAGTGAGATAATAAGTGAGATAAACCGGGCCACCACCTGAGCTGCCCTAGTAAACTCGAAGTTCAGGTGGCGGTTTTTCGCCGCTTCGACACTAGGTTTTGTGAGAGCAAGTGGAGGCGTTATCTTAAAACCCGTCGGCACCACCGCAGAACGTGCAGCGTGGTGGTCTCTCAAAATCAGCGAGATGGTGAGGCTCGAGTCCGGTCTCCGCGCCCGGATTCCTGCTGGAGCGGCGCTCTGCATCTTGCCCAACGACGACCCCGAAGTCGCGCGTCACAACTTGTTAGCGACTGAAGCGTACCCTGGCGAGATTGTGCTGCTGATCGTCACCGGTGGGCCGGAACAGCCTGAAGTGATCGTCTGGCAAGACGACATGCTTTAGTGCCGAGCTTGGATTCTGCTAAGCTTCTGGTTGCAGGCGTTTGTTATAGGTCGTGGGTTACAGGGAAGAAGTAAGAATATAGGAGTCAGTAGTCAGAACACAGCATTTAGAAAGCAAAGAGCAACGTAGCCTAGTTCGTCCTAAAACCGAGACAAACGACACCTTAAGACACCCCAAAACTGACGCCGGACCTCCGGGTATGATGGGACATATCTGGAGGTTTTTATGACACACGCCGGTAAACCCGCCCCCGACGAACTCCTGGCTAACGTCCCCCGCCTCGTCGCGGCGTATTACACCACGCAACCCGACCCCGAAAATCCTGCCCAACGCGTCTCGTTCGGCACGTCTGGACACCGTGGTACGTCCCTTTCGGGAAGCTTTAACGAAGCGCATATCTTAGCGGTGACACAGGCCCTCTGCGAGTACCGGCAGAGCGCAGGCGTGACCGGGCCACTGTTTGTCGGGATGGACACGCACGCGCTTTCTGAACCTGCGCTGATGAGCGCAACCGAGGTGCTTGCAGCCAACGGCGTGACGGTCATGCTCCAAGAAGGTCGTGGCTACACCCCGACCCCGGCTGTGTCACACGCGATTTTAGGGTATAACCGGGGACGCAAAGACGGCCTTGCGGACGGCGTGGTCATCACCCCGTCGCACAACCCACCTGAAGACGGCGGCTTTAAGTACAACCCGCCCTCCGGTGGTCCCGCCGATACGGACGTCACCAAGCAGATTGAGACGCGGGCGAATGAACTGTTGCAGCGCGGGCTCGAGGATGTCAAACGCATCCCGTTTGAGCGGGCGCTAAAGGCCGACACCACGCACATGTTCGACTTTGTCAAGCCTTATGTAGACGATTTAGGGACCATCATTGATATGGACGCGGTGGCGAACGCAGGTCTTGACCTCGGTGTTGACCCGTTGGGCGGCGCGAGCGTTGGGTACTGGGAGCCGATTGCGGAGCGTTACGGGCTGGGCTTAAACGTCGTCAACCCGAGCGTTGATCCCAGATTTGCGTTTATGAGTGTGGATAAAGACGGCAAAATTCGGATGGACTGCTCGTCGCCCTACGCGATGGCCGGACTGATTGGGCTCAAGGACGACTTCGACCTCGCCTTTGGCAACGACCCCGACGCCGACCGGCACGGCATCGTCACGAAAAGCAGCGGGCTCTTAAATCCGAACCACTACTTGTCGGTCGCGGTCAATTACCTCTTTCAAAACCGTCCGGGGTGGCGGAGTGACGCGGCGGTGGGCAAGACTTTGGTCTCGAGCTCGATGATTGACCGGGTGGCGGCTAGGCTCGGGAGGAAGCTCGAGGAAGTTCCCGTCGGGTTCAAGTACTTCGTCTCGGGCCTCCTCGACGGCGCTTACGGCTTCGGCGGCGAAGAGTCGGCGGGCGCGTCGTTTCTACGGCAAGACGGCACCGTCTGGACGACCGACAAAGACGGCCTCATCATGGACCTCCTGGCTGCTGAAATTTTAGCCAAAACGGATCGCGACCCCGGCGAGCATTACCAGGACTTGGAAAACGAATTCGGCGCACCTGTCTACGCCCGCACCGACGCCCCAGCAAACGCTGAACAAAAAAAAGTTCTCGCCGACCTCTCCCCCGATCAGGTGACAGCCGACACCCTGGCGGGCGACGCGATTACCGCCAAACTGACCCGCGCCCCGGCCAACGACGCCCCGATTGGCGGTCTCAAGGTCGTTACCGAGTCGGGTTGGTTCGCGGCGCGGCCTTCGGGAACCGAAGAGATTTACAAAATCTACGCCGAGTCGTTTAGGGGCGAAGCGCACCTTAAAGAGATTCAGAACGAGGCGCAAGACATCGTTCGGGGTGCGTTTGAGCAAGCTGGGTTATAAACTTCGTTACGGCATATTAGGGTCTAACTTGTCACGATGAGACCCCAATTTGTTGGTAAGTGCTGCAAAGTGGCAGAATGGGGCTATGCCAAACCGCGACGAGCTAAATACAGACGTTCCAAAAGAAAGCGTTACAAATGTAGAGATTCCCATCACCAATACCGACGAGGACTTTCCTGATTCTTGGAACGACGAATCAGGGGACTATTCACATAATGAGCCGGAGGCCGAGCCACTCGCCGACCCGTCGCCACTGGACCCCGGCCAACTGCTTTAAGGCGGGACATCTATGTTGGTCATCTTCTCTTTACGCCCGCTTGACGACCTCAACCCCGTTACGACCTAAGCTGCTGATCTAAAAAACTAACGATAGCGGGATAAGCCACCAGCTTATTGGCGAGCTTGACCAGGCCGTGCCCTTCGTCGCTAAAGACTAGAAACTCTGTTTCGACGCCTCTGGCCTCGAGCGCCCCCACCAGCTGCTCAGCTTCACCGAGCGGCACCCGTGGGTCGTTCGCGCCGTGGATGACCATCAGGGGTGCCTCGAGCTTACCGATGTGACTTAGCGGTGAGATGTCTTCTAAAAACGTCCGGTCTTCTGCCAGACTGCCGTACTCCGCCTCCCGGTGTGCGCGGCGGTAACCGCTGGTGTTTTCCAAAAACGTGACGAAGTTGCTGATGCCTACGATGTCAACACCTGCCGCGAACAGCTCGGGGTAGGTCGTGAGCGCCGAGAGCACCATAAAGCCGCCGTAAGAACCGCCGTAAACAGCGATCCGGTCTTTTGCTACAGCCGGTTGCGACGCAAGCCACTGAGCCCCATAAGCAAGGTCGGCAACCGAGTCCATGCGCTTTTCCACATCGTCGAGGTGGCTGTAGCGGTTGCCGTAACCTGTCGAGCCGCGCACGTTGGGGACGAGCACCGCGTAACCGTGTTGAACGAGGTACTGGGCGAGAAAGTTGAGGGTCGGGCGCGACTGTCCTTCAGGGCCGCCATGGACAATCATGACGGCGGGCATGGGCTCGGTTTGGGCTTTGGGTTGGTAAAACCAGGCAGGAATGTCTCTCTCGTCGAAGGTAGGGTAGTGAACGAGTTCTGGCGCGGTAAACGTGGTGGGTAAGAGACCGCCATGTGAGGAACACGTCACTATCTGCAAGGTGTCCGGCTCGAGGTTCCAGACATAGATGTCACTCGTCCGGGTGGCACCGTAAAAAGAGAAGGTTAGACGTTTCGAGTCAGCAGAGAAACTGAGCCGCGCGTCGAGCATGGCCGCGACGCCTAGCGCGTCCGCCGGGTCGGGTGCGCTGTGAGTGGTCTCCGTCACGAGGTCGTAGCGGTAGAGCTTGCCTGCGCCGCCCTCGTTGACGACGTACGCCAGCGTGCGGCTGTCCGGGGCGAGAGTCGCGCAGTCAACGTCCCAATTCGGTTGTACGAGCGGTGTGAACTCACCGGTTTCCAGCTCGAGGCGTGCGAGGTACAAAAAGTCGGAGTCCGAATCGGTGATAACAATAAGCGACCGGCCTTCACCGGTGTAGGCGACGGCGCTGTAACGCGCCGCAGCTGAAGACAGCAGACGGGCCGTACCTGACACGGTGTCAAGCTCGAGCAACTCGCTGAAGGAAGAACTTTGCGCTCTACTCAGGGTTACACGTTTTCCGTCAGGAGCCAAGATGACATCTTGAAGGTAACCGGGTACGTCATTTTCCCAAAGCAGTTCGGCTGGCTTACCGGGTGTTTGGACGTACAGGTCAAAGAGCACCTTGTCTCGGCGGTTGGCAGCGAAGAAGAAACAGCTACCGTCCGCCGACCAGCTGCCGAAGGCGTGCATCGCCCCCTCAAACCTTCCGGTAAGCCTCACCTCTTCCCCGGTTGCAGGGGTCAGCAAAAAGAGCTGAGCGTTCTCACTGCCGCCTTCATCTCTAGCAAAAATCAGCTTCGGTTCGTCCGGTACAGGCGAGAGCCAGACCCCCTGGACGCGGTCAGCTCCGAAGGTGAGTTGGTCAGGCCAGAGCGGTTCACCCTTCCCGATAGGTAAGCCGACGCGCCAGACTTGCGGGAGTCCGGTTTGGGTGCCCAGAAACACGAGGGTTTGACCGTCAGGAGCTAGGTTTGGGGCGTAAGCCGCGCTGATGTTGAGAAATTGGGCGATAGAAGCGTCCATCACCCATACTACGTCTTACCGAACAGCGAACTGAGCGACGCTAGCTCGAGGAGGGTTTCGTCAGCTTGGTCAGCTGCCACATTCCTGACGCGCGGGTGACGACCGGCGTGTGACCGGCGCTGGTCGCCGCCCGCAAGAGCTGTTCCGGGTCGTGCAGAAAAAAGCGGTACTCCTGACCGAAGAGCCGCATACTGAACGCGCAGACTTTCTGGAGCAGCGGCATAAACCAGAACGGTCTTGGATAGGTAAAGGCGAGCGTCCCCCGGCTGCACTGCGCCGCTTTTGTGAGCAGCGCCGTGGCGTCGGGATAGCAGCACACCACCCGGTCGAGCACGACTACATCGGCGGGCGCGTAGCGGCGCTCCGAAACGGCGAAATCATCTTGATAAAAAGCCGACTTTGCGTCAACCCCGGCGTGCGCCGCCACCTGCCGCGCCGCACGCAGATAAGCTGCCGAAATGTCGACAAAAGTGCCACGGCCCGCGCCCTTTCTCAGCAAAGTCGTACCCACCGCGCCGATGCCGCAGCCGATATCGAGCACCGTCGCGCCGGAAGTGAGAGGCTCGAGCTCCGCGATGATGCTCCGCTGACGCCGGTTCAGCCCTCGACGCTGGTAAGCTTGCAGTTCCTGACGTACTAGCCGCCCGGTAAACACTCGGTTGAGACCGTTAGGGTCACAACAGTCCATACCCATAGTTTGTACCTGTAGTCCATACCCGTCAGCATAGGGCGCGGGACACAGCGCCGCAAGCTGTAGTTGACCAGCGTGTGGCCCGACAGCACCGAGCCGCGCGTCTAGCTCAACCCTAACTACCGGTCAAGGCAGCTTGTTGCCCGCCGCCAAGTAAACGCCGTACCACTCTTCGCGTGTAAGGTGAACGTCGCTCGCTCGGCAGCAGTCTTTCAGCCGCGTGAGGTTCATCGTGCCGGTAATCGGCTGCATCTTCGCCGGATGCCGTAACAGCCACGCCAGCGCCATCGTCGTATTGCTGACGCCGTAGTGCTCGGCTAGTTCGTCAATCTTCGCGTTGAGTTCCGGGAACTTGTCGCTGCCGAGAAACACCCCTTCAAAAAAGCCGTACTGAAAAGGCGACCAGGGCTGAATGGTGATTTTGTGTTTACGGCAGTAGTCGAGGATATAACCGTCGCGGTCAACGGCGGCGTCATTTTCCATGTTGACGTTAAAGCCGCTCGTAATCATGGTGGCGTTGGTGATGCTCAGTTGGAGCTGATTGGCGACTAAAGGCTGCTCCACATAGTCTTTAAGCAAGTCGATCTGATGCGGATGCTGATTGCTGACGCCGAAATGCCGGACTTTACCGGCGCGTTCCAGTTCAGTAAAGGCCTCGGCTACTTCCTCAGGCTCTACCAGCGTGTCGGGGCGGTGTAAGAGCAGGACGTCGAGATAGTCGGTTTTTAGGCGTTTAAGGCTGCCGTCAACCGACGCCAAGATGTGCTCTTTGGAAAAGTCGAACATCCCCGGCCGGATGCCGCACTTAGACTGGAGGATCACCTGTTCACGCACCTGAGCGTTCATGCCGAGAGCACCTGCAAAAATTTCCTCACAGGTACCGCCCCCGTAAACATCGGCGTGGTCGAAGAAGTTGGCACCTTCCTCGAGCGCCGTATGGACAAACCGTTCGGCCTCGGTTTTGTCCAGCGAATCAATCCGCATACACCCGACCGCCACGACCGGTACGTCTAAATCACTTGTTCCCAGTTTGATCGTTCGCATCATCGTCTCCTTTTTTCCGTAAAAATTTGTACCGTAAAAAGCCCGGTGCCCTACCAAAGGGTTAAATCGTAGGTTGAGCTATCAGCAGCATACGGTTTCTTGCCAGAATACCGCGCCGGGTACCGCGTAAAACTCCAACAAATGCGACCCTGCAGCCTCGAGCCCCGCCCCACTACCTACACCGCAACCGACCAACCAACCTCCGCGACAACTTTGGCATAATAGTCATCGTCTAATGCCAGACCAAACCCCGGACTCGGGGGCACCCGGACGTTTCCCTCTGAAATAGCATACCCGGACGCGCCTAAACCCTGAACCTGCCCTTCATCCCATTCGACAAACAAAAAGCCTTTGACCGAAGGGGCCAGGTGGCCGGAAACATAGTTACCGTAAGGGCCGCCATAATTGTGAGGGGCCGACTTGACCCCGGCCTCGTCCAGACGACGCCCCAGCTCTAACCAGCGGAGAAACCCGTAAGCCCGAATGTCGTACTGAAGCACGTCAATAAGGCCCTGTTCGGCCCAGCTAACGAGCAGCGGCGACGCCAAGCCTTCACCGTCGGCAATCATGACCTCGAGGTTTCGCTCGAGCAACCACGTTTTAAGCTCGCGGAAGAGCTCGGGGTCTTCATGAAAGGGCTCCTCGAGCCAGTAAACGTCAGCGTCTGCGGTCTCTTGCAGCACCCGTTTGGTCAGGTTGAGATTATAGCCGTTGTTGGCGTCAATCATGATGGGGGCTCGCCCTACGACGTCACGAACTCCCCGGATGACCGCAATGTCGCGCCTCGTCCCCGTCTCCAAGTCCATGTGCCTGGCCCCGCGCCCGATCTTGATCTTGAAAGCGCGGTGGCCCTGCGCCCAACCTTCTCCGGCTTTAGACTGCAGCAGTGCGACCGCTTCGGCGTCGCTTTTTAGCTGCAGGTCGTCTATGAGGAGCGACGTGTCATAGCAAGGAACCTCGAGGGGTTTACCCAAAGTTTCAGGGGCAAACAGCGCGTAAACCGGCTTCCCGGCGACGCGCCCCCACCAGTCGAGCAAGGGAAACTCCAAACTTTCGTAGCCGCTGCGGAGCTGACCATCGGCAGCAAAGATGTCCTCAAGAGAACTTCCCACCATAGCTTTGGCGGAGTCGTAAGAACAGGTTGACCAGCCGAAGCCGGTGCTGCCTGCGGCGGTAAGCCTGACGAGACTTACCGCAAAAGTTTGACCGTGATTGCCCAGCCGCGCGTTGGAGCCCGCCACCCTGCGCCTCGTTCCCGGCAGAGGTGCCCACTCGAGCCGTTCGATACGCCCGCCTAACGGAGTTTGCGTCAACCATGTCATTACCCAGCAATGTAACAGACCGACCCGGCAGGTAGCAAAGATAAAACTGTGGAGGCCAAGCGCAGCCGATTCAACCCACCGTCCTAATAGAGCAAGACACTGGTAAACAAAAAGAGACAGGGCGAATCCGAACACCTGTCTCAACCATAGCTTGTCAACCGTCCGAATTTCTTACCGTGGCTTCTCAGCGTTGACCAGCTGCCCCCGGAGCGCCTTGGCCTATGCAGCTTACCTCAAAATCCAGTTGCAATGAACCAACCGGGAAACACGGTAATTTTTACGTTCCTCTGCGTCTTTTGGGCGTCAACCGGTTACGCTTTGCAACAGTTTAGCTGACGCAAACTGCGAAAACCGACCGGTAAGCTCGGGCGCTACTTCGCCAACTGCTGCGCCATTTTCAGGTGACCTTGGATTACCGGCAGGTATTTTTTCGCAAACGCTTTGAGCTCGCTGTTCTGAGCTGTTTTGGTCGCAATCTCAAACGCGCCGACCGCAGCTTCGTGCGACACCACCTGCTGCTTGCTATACGCACTGTCGAAAGCTTGGCCGTTTAACGTCTTTAAGTAGCCGAGCTCGAGCCTTGCCGCCGCGTTCGTTTCCGTCGGCGGCGTAATTCCCATCGCTTTAGCGATAGGTTTGAGGTGCACCGTCGTTTCGCTGTGGTCGTGAATCATCTTTTGGGCGAACGCCTTGACTGCTTGGCTGTTCGTATGGTCCAGCGCAATTTTAGCCGCAGTGATCTCATAGATGTCACTCTGCGCCGCTGCCGCAGCGAAAAGTGGGTCGGTCTGCTGGGCAAAAGCGGCCAAGCCAAACGCCGCCACTACCAAAAATGCTGCCAGTTTCTTTACACGCGCCATAACTGCCTCCCCTTATTACTTGCTCTGATTTTGTAGTAAGCGTCTAAGCCCCTCGCGGATAGCTTGCAGGCGTTTACCCAAGACCCTCACTACGCTAAACCTGATGAGACGAGCTGTAGTTAGCGTTGGCTACAGTGGGCAGTGACTTACATTTTGACTTGACGTTGGGCTTAGAACGCTCTTTTGAGCAGATCACAGATCCATTCAGCCGTTGCTCAAAGAGAGGGTCTACAGCCCCCTACATTTCTAAAAAGTGCCTTAGTACACGACAAAAAACAATTTTGCGAATCTGGAACGGGCTATTGAGCCCTCTGAAAAGTAGCGTTTATGTCCCCCTAGATTGCTGTCTAGGACAATGTTTAAAGGGGTTTACCCGGTCGCAGGCAAAAATCTCCTTTTCGGGCTTACACAACAATCACGTTCTGGACAAGGTTGCTAAAGAATTGTCGTGTACTCAGAAAAAGTGCTTGACTTTTTGCGTTGGCTGCCGGTTTTAGCTGTGTGAAAACCGCCGGTTTCTTTACCGAACCGGCATCTTCTGACTTCTATATTCTGAATGCTTACTTCTTTTAGATGTCCCGCTGAAACACCGCTAGCTGCTTTCAAAAAACCGAGCGAAATTGTACATCACACCCAAAACAAGCCTCTGCGCTGAGGACTATTTTACTTAACGAAGCACAATGTTACCTAAGGGGGGAACATGTTTTATCACGACGGCAAGTTGCAGTATAAAGTTGAGGTCACAACCCCGAATCCGGTTTTTGCCAAGCTGTTGCAGCAGGCTATCGGCGGCATTGAAGGCGAGATGCGGGTGGCGCTACAGTATCTGTTTCAGTCTTGGAACTCGCGTGGGCCGAAAAAGTACCGCGATATGCTCCTAGAAACGGGCACTGAAGAACTCGCGCATATCGAGATGCTGGCGACGGCGGTGGCCTTAAACCTCGAGGGGGCCGACGCCGCGCTCCAAGAGCAAGCGGCCAACGACAACCCGGCAGTAGCCGCGGTCCTCGGCGGGATGAATCCGCGTCACTACCTTTCGTCGGGGTTGGGGGCGATGGCCGCCGACAGTAACGGCGTCCCGTTTACCGGCGCTTTTCTCGTCGGCAGTGGCAACCTCGCCGCTGACATGTACGCCAATGTGATGGCCGAAGCAACCGGACGCGCACTGGCCGCACGGCTTTACAACTTTACCGACGATCCCGGTATGAAAGATATGCTTTCATTCTTGCTGGCGCGTGACACCATGCACCAACAACAGTGGCTGGCGGTGATTGAAGAGCTCGGTGGCTACGAAGGCGTCTTGCCGATTCCCAACTCGTTCCCGCAAGACGAGGAGCTGAGCGATTACAACTACGTCTTTTTATCAACCGCCAAAGACGGCCAGCCGCTGACCCACGGACGCTGGACGGAAGGTCCATCCCTTGACGGTAAAAGCGAATACAGCCAACGGGTCGCCGAGCCCGTCGGCGGTGAGCCGCAACTCGCCCCGGCCATACCTGAGGCTTACGCCCAAACCGAACAGATGGATGGACAGTCCAGAACCGCTACTATGGGCGCTGCAACCGGTTCAGGTAGTAACTCAGAAGGCAGGGTTGTACTCGACACAAGTCAAGATCACTGACGCCTCTGACGCCCAAAAACCAAACCTACCGCAGCTCGAGCCTAAGGAGACAACAGTGACAAACGATAACGGTGACCGCAGTGAAGATCGCTCGGATATTCCTCAACCCAACAAAGACCCCGCTACCGGGGCGACCGGCAGCACCGACGAGCGCAGTTCGGAAAACCGGCGCGAAGGGCTCGAGAAAGAACCTAACAACACGCTTGAAGAACCGGACGAGCACTAAGTAGGTACCTAAAGCTAGCTGAGCTATCAAGTCAGCTAGCTTTTTCTGGTTATGAAGACGACATCAGGCTGTCTAAAGCGATCTTTATACAGCCCGGACCCCGGACACATTTATTGATACTAAGTAAGTCCGTCCCTGAGGTGACTCGAGCTTTTGCATAACTCATTTAATAGACCCATGATGATTAACCCTGTAAACAAGGCGTTGTCAGCGCGTAGCTTCTCAGCTTTTAGCACTTTGGAATGAATATATAGACTTTTGTCCGGGTTTGAGCGCATACTCTTGACGAATCGCGTATACGGGTGTATACTTCTACTTATCAGCGCCTGAGAAGGCGCATTTTTTATGGCTTTTTTCAGCTAAAATCCAAATATCTTTGAGATGTTTCTTTAGGACAAAGGTGCAACCGTCAACCTCGCAAGCTGACCGAGCGCAGCGAAAGAGAGTTTGACAACTGCTAAGCTGAGAGCAAAATGCCCCCGGTGAAAACCAAGGGCGTTTTGCAATTGTGGCGGAGAGGGTGGGATTCGAACCCACGGTGAGGAAGGTCCCCACAACGGTTTTCGAGACCGTCCCATTCAACCGCTCTGGCACCTCTCCAAAATGCGGCAAAGGAGAGTATACCCTAAAAGGTAAGCTTTGTCACGCGGTTCTCTTCGCGCCGCGCCGCAAAAAAGTCTCGCAGCAGCCGCTCGGCGTCGCGGGCCAAAACGCCGGAACGGACCTGGGGCTCCCGTTTCCAGGGGTGCATTAAGAGGTCGGCAACCCCGCCTAACGCGCCGTCACGGTGATTGGCTGCGCCGTAAACAATTCGGAGCAGATGGGCGTTTAGGGCTGCGCCCAGACACATCGGGCAGGGCTCGAGCGTAACGTAAAGCGTACACTCCGCTAAGCGCCAGTCGCCCAGCGCGCCGGCTGCTCCCCGCAACGCTTTAAGCTCGGCGTGGGCGGTCGGATCGGCGTCTGAGCGGGTGGTGTTGGCGGCGGCAGCGAGACAGTGCTCACCCCTCACGACCACTGCGCCGACGGGCACTTCACCCGCTAGAGCGGCCTGCTCAGCCTGGGCCAGCGCCTGCCGCATCCACGAGAGGTCGGGGTCAGTTGCCTGAGCTACCCGCACGTCGGTGGCGACGCCCCCCAACCACAGCACCTCGGACGGCCCTACCGGATCGGTCGCCAGCACGGTGAGTGAATCCCGCTGTTCACGCGGAACTTTACGGTCAACGAGCAGCTCGGCGACCTTTTTACTTCCACCCGGCAAGCGGATACGGTCACCGGATACACGCGTTCTAAAATGAAGGTTTGGAAACGCCGCCAGCTTGCCTAAGTCGAGTTCGGGGCGGAGGTCGGCCAAGTTTGAGTGAGTTAAGTCGGGTAAACCTACAGGTGCGGCAGCCTTTACCAGCTCGAGCCGCCCGTAAGCAACTCGAGCCTCTTGACCTTTGGGAAGTGAAATCCGCGTCGGCTTGGTAGCGTCTAAGCTGCGGCGAAGCGTTTCAATATGGTCCAGGTCGGGGGGCAATTCGGCAGCTTGCAAAAATGCAGCGAGCGCCGCCCGTTGCACCGCCGGGGGTTGACGACTCAGCTGCGCGGTCCCTAACCCCTCGTCACGAAAAAACCGCTCAGCCTGAGTTTGCAGTGCCGCGGCCTGGTCACGCTGCAACGTGGCAAACTGAGCTAATTTCGACTTAGCAGCGGGATAACGCGCAGTCAAGACAGGCAGCACCTCATGACGAAGCCACGCCCGTGTACGCGCTGGGTCGGTATTGGTTTCGTCCTCCAAAAATGGTTGCTGCAGCGTTTCCAGGTACGTTCTGAGTTGCTGGCGAGAGACCCCTAGTAGAGGCCGCACTACCCGGCCACGCCGCGCCGGGACGCCGCCCGCGTAGGCCGCGCCACGTAAGAGTTGCAGCAGGACCGTTTCGGCCTGGTCGTCTCGGGTGTGTGCGGTCAGCACAACGTCTACGCCGCTGCGTTTGGCGGTGCGGGTTAAAAAACTGTAGCGGAGACGGCGAGCCGCATCTTCTATATTCCAGCCTTTTTGCGCCGCAATCCGGGCCACGTCTATCCGAACCCCGTGGTAGGGCAGCGCCAGCTTTTCAGCCAGTGCTTGTACAAACCGCGCGTCGTCCGCCGAGGTTGGTCTCAGCGCGTGGTCTACGTGTGCGACCTCGAGCTGGTACGGCCCCCCCACCAAAAGCCGCAACAACGCTACCGAGTCTCCCCCGCCCGAGACCGCGACCAGCAGCGTCTTAGCTCGTGGCGCGAGCTGCCCCAAGGTAGCGAAAACAGCCGCAGGCAGGTCCATACCTTCATTATGCCCCACGCCGCCTAAAGCTATACTTTAGCCATGACTGTCACCCTGATTGTGCTCGATTCCGTGGGCGTCGGCGCATTGCCCGACGCTGCCGACTTCGGTGATACCGGCGCACATACGCTGGACCACACCTTACAAAAAACCAAGCGGGCGCTGCCGAACTTTACCGCCCTTGGACTTGGCAACATCGAAGGCGTGGGTTCGCTGCCCAAACCCGAAACGCCGCTGGCCTCGTATGGGCGGCTGGCGGAAGTGTCCCCCGGTAAAGACACCACGACGGGCCACTGGGAGTTTATGGGCGTCACGCTCGAGCACGCGTTCAAGACGTTCGCCGAGTTTCCAGATGAGGTGATGCACGCCTTTGACGCGCTGACCGGACGCGGGCACCTCGGCAACGTTCCAGCGTCGGGGACAGCTATTTTAGACGAGCTGGGCGAAACGCACCTGCAAACAGGCGAGCCCATCGTCTATACGAGCGCGGACAGTGTGTTTCAGATTGCCGCGCATGTGGATAAGGTACCGCTCGAGACCCTTTACGAATGGTGCGAAGGGGCGCGGAAGCTGCTCCAGGGAGAGAACGCCGTCGCCCGCGTGATCGCTCGGCCCTTCGCCGGGACGCCCGGAAACTTCAGGCGTTTGGGCGAAGCAAGGCGCGACTATTCGCTGACGCCGCCCCACGAAACGGTGCTGGATGTGCTCAAAGCGGCAGGCAAAGCGGTCGTCGGTATCGGCAAAATTCCGGACATCTATAACCATCAGGGCTTTACCGAAGAGGTTCACACCGACTCGAACGAAGACGGCGTAGCTAAAACGCTCGCGGCGATATACGAACGCCCGGACGGGCTGATTTTTTGCAATCTGGTCGAGTTCGATTCGCTTTACGGTCATCGCCGCGACCCGGAAGGGTACGCAAATGCGCTGGCAGAAACCGACGTTCGGTTGCCCGAGCTTTTAGAGGCGACCCAACCCGGTGACTGGCTGCTGTTCGTGTCCGACCACGGCAACGACCCGACCTTTCGGGGTACCGACCACACCCGCGAATACGGACTTTTGCTCGCGTACAGTCCCGGCATTGCTGCAAAAGATTTAGGCACGCGTAGAAGCTTTGCCGATGTGGGCGCGACCGTCGCCGAGCTTTTAGGCGTTATGTGGGAGGGGAAGGGCTCGAGCTTTGCCCCGCAGCTTTTAGCACTGGAGCGGTAGATAAAACGCTACTCTCTGAAACAACCTTAAAAGGCTGCTACTGGACTACAGCGATTATCGTCAAGTTGCCAAGTTTGACAGATCGTCGTATTATTAACGACAGATTGTCGAGGTAGCTATGTCGGTTGCAGCAGCTCATACCTACGAACTCATCCCTACGCTAAGCCGTGACCTCAAGTTGAGCGTCAAGCAAATTGGAGAACTGTTAGGTATTCACCCCCGTACTCTGCAGCGCCGCCAAGAATGCGGGTCCCTCGAGGAGGCCGAACTCCTCAAAGCGCAGATGCTGGCTGAAACCTTCGAGTTAGCAACGACGGTGTTTCACGACGCTGACCGGGCGCGAGCTTGGCTTTTTTCTGAAATTGCCACCTTAGACTTTAGTCGCCCGGTAGACCTGCTCAAAACGATCCGCGGCTACGAGCGCGTCAAGCAGCTCTTGGGGCAGATTGCTTTTGGGGTGTACTAGCTAGTGCGCCGGGTGGTGTATTAAGTGCGCGTCTGGCGTATCTATGATCACCAAGCTGCTTACGCCCTGCTCCCTACGTTTAGTCCTTTAGACGGACAAGGGGCAGCCCTTTATCCAGGCCGGTGGAACCAGGTCGGTGTGAGAATGGTTTACACCTCCGGGTCACCCGAACTTGCCATGCTTGAAATCCTTACTAAGCTAAATCCCGCTGCTTTCGGGGTGCGTATGGCCGTAGAGATAGACGTACCTGACGACGCCTTGGTGCAAGATGCCGCGCCCACGATGCTGGGGCAGCTTTTGCGGGGTGAGGACAGTGACACGAGGAGCTACGGGAGTCAGTGGGCTTCGCACGGGCAGAGCTTGATCTTAAAGGTACCTGCGGCGGTGTTGCCTGTCTCGAGCAATTACCTGCTTAATCCGCTACATCCGCAAGCTCAGCGGCTCAGGGTCATCCGGCAGATAGAGGTGAGTATGGACCCACAGCTTGCTGACAGTCTTAGAACCTAAGGCGAATAGCGTGCGAGCACCGAGTAGGAACAACGCCGCTACTATCTACTACCACGACCGAATCTGACCGAACTCGGCAAAACACCCGGAAAAGTCAAAGCCCAGGCACGACAACCTAGGCTTTTACAATTTGGTAGCTAGTTGAGAACGCTTAGCCGTCTCTCGCGTCCGGCATCGGCGCGGGTTTGTTATCCAACACCTCTTCGATGCGGTTCATTACGTCATCTGTTAATTTATCTACGACGTTCAGGGCTTCCATATTTTGCGTCACTTGCTCGGCTTTACTCGCGCCGGTAATCACTGTTGACACGTCCGGGTTTTTCAGGCACCAGGCCAGCGCGAGCTGCGCCGTGCTACAGCCCAAATCGTCGGCGACACCGGCGAGTTTACGAACGGTCTCGAGCTGCTTTTGCCCCTCTTCACTTTCAAAACGCTCGCGGAGCCACTCATAACCGGGCGTGTTGATCCGGCTGTCCTCGGGAATCCCGTCATTGTATTTACCCGACAAGAGACCGCTCGAGAGGGGGCTCCAGGTCGTCAGGCCCAGTTTGAAATCGCGGTAGAGCGGCTGGTACTCGGTTTCGACGCGCTCACGCACCAGCATGTTGTACTGCGGCTGCTCCATCAGAGGCGGGACGAGATGCTCGCGGCGGGCAACCTCATAGGCTTGCCGAATCTGCTCGGCGGACCATTCGCTGGTGCCCCAATAAAAGGCCAACCCCTGGTCCAAGAGAAAGTTCATCGCCCGGACAGTCTCTTCAACCGGCGTATGCGGGTCGGGCCGGTGGCAAAACACGAGGTCCACGTAGTCCATCTGAAAACGTTCAATCGCCGCCTTGGTGCCCTCGATGATGTGCTTGCGCGACAAGCCGAGGTCGTTGGGGCCGTCGCCGCCCCAAAAAATCTTGGTTGAAACGACTAGATCGCTGCGTTTCCAGCCCTGCTTTTTAATCACGTTGCCCATCATCGTTTCAGCTTTACCGGCGCTGTACCCTTCGGCGTTGTCAAAAAAATTGACGCCGTGGTCATAGGCAGTTTTCATCAGGTCGGTAGCGACGTCTTCGCCGATCTGGTCGCCGAACGTGACCCAAGCGCCGAACGAGAGCGCGGAGACTTTTAAGCCGGAATTGCCGAGATAACGGTACTGCATGGTTCCTCCTTGAAGATGCGTTATAACAAGTAGACGCGTAACAAAAACGCCGTAAACGGATAACAATCTCATGAACTCTAACGCGTCCAGCTAAACTTGCTGAAGCGCACACTACACCCGAAACTGTAAAGCTGTGCTGCTCACCCTAACGGCACACCTTTACGGCACAAAATACGGCGTAAAAAACAGGCTTTACAGGGCTCGAGCCTTAGAACGCGCCAGCGCCCGCCTCAGCCACAGCTTGGTCTTGCTCACCCATACCGCCGCTAACACCCACCGCGCCGACGACGCGGCCGTCCTTTATAAGCGGAATACCCCCGGCAAAAATCATAATCCTGCCACCGTTCGAGGCATGAATCCCAAAAAATTGGTCGCCGGACTGACTGTTGGCCGCCAGGTCTTTGGTTGAGAGGTCAAAAGCCCTGGCAGTGTACGCTTTGTTGATCGCAATATCAATGCTGCCGAGCCAAGCGTTATCCATCCGCACATGCGCGACGAGGTTGCCCCCTTCATCGGCGACGGCGATATTCATCGGTTGACCGATTTCGTCAGCTTTTTTTTCGGCGGCGGCGATAACTCTGCGGGCGTCTGCGAGTGTAACCATAATTCAGCTCCTTTAGCCGCAGCGTAACGCAGGGCCGATACGGAAACTGCGACGTACTGAGCAGACTCGAGCGTCTTGCTGACCTTTTCGGCTTGGGAAAAGTAAGAATTCAGAACACAGTATTCAGTAGTCGGTAACTTGTGAACGAAAATCGCGTTTCTTGGGCACACGAAACATAATGACAAAAGCTAGGTCAGCACGGCCCAGCCCTTTTTAGCGAAAACTAGCTGCGATTAGGCCGGAAAGATAAGCCCGCGTTCACGCGCCCAGATGACCGCTTCGGCCCGCGATTTGACGCCGAGTTTGGCGTAGAGCGTCGCCACATAGTTACGCACTGTGTGACGCGAAAGGTGCAGCTCTTTAGCAATCTGCTCGTTGCCGAGGCCCCGGGCGAGCAGCTCGAGCACCCCCTGTTCGCGTCTGGTGAGTTGCTCGAGGCCCCCTTTTGTCTCGCTGCCCGCGCGTATCTCAGCGAGTTTTTCCATCACCACGCGGGTAAACCACGACGGGTCGGCCATCGTCGCCTGAATCGCCTGCATCAGTTCGTTTTCAGAACGTTTGCGGTCGGTAATGTCCAAATAGGTGTCAATCAGGTGTGGGTCGTTGTCAAGCGAAATAATCCGACCTTCGCTTAAGATGTCGCGCTGTCCCCCCGTTTTTGTCTTTAAGCTCGCCTCGTGCTCGACAACTTGGTCGCTCCGGCTCCGCCGCATCTGCCGCAGCGCCGCGTCGCGTTTGGCGTACTCCATAAAGAGCCCGAGGTCGGCGGCGGTTTTACCGATCACGTCGTCTCTGCTGTAGCCGGTCAGCCGTAAAAAGCTCTCGTTGACATCGTTGAAACGCAGGTCGGCGAGCCTGACGATACTGATCGCGGTGGGGTTGACCTCAAAGGTCGCCCGAAAACGCGCCTCGAGCTCGCGCTGCGCCGTCACGTCGCGTATACTCAGCACCCCGAGCGTCATCGAATCTTCGACTTGGGTGCCGCTGTACGCGCCCAACCACCGCCCCTCGTCCCTGTCGCTTCTAGGTGAGTGGCCGTTAGACCCGGCGCTCGTATAGGTCCACAGTTCGTACTCTGCAAAGGTCTCGCCGCGCAGCACCCGCGCGGCAGGGGTGGCGTCCGCTTCGACCTCACGGCCGTCCGGGTAGCGGTAGGTTGCCAGGTCTCGAGCCTTAAGGCTGCGCATAGTTCGTCCTAAACCGTGGAGGCGACGCGCCGACGCGTTGACAGCGACGACGGTGCCGTCCAGGTCAAAGGTCACCAGACCTTCGACCAGACCCTCGAGGATTGCTCTTAGCTGATGCGGATCAGCTTCCCAAGCGGTAGTAGGGTGAGATTGAGTGATAACAGCCCTTCTGCTGCAGCGCCATCAGAAAGGCGAACTGACGGATTACAGCGCCGTAAACCTTACTTTTTCGTGCCAGTACGACCAACAAGTCCGGTAAGTTAGTAATGCAAAAACTTAAAGTTAAGTTTTTGCACGGTAGGTAAATCTACCGTAAGCTTAAAGAAAATAATAAACTAGGGACACCTGTATCATGAAAGCAGTACGCGCAAAAGCTTTAAAAGCCGAAAAGATGTGTTCAACTCTACCTTTACGATGATTTCTTAAGTGTTCCAGCCGTCTGCAAACGTACTATCAACGAACTATGGCTGACAACTTCATGAAGCTCAGCTTTACGGCGGCGCTCAGCGAGGGCACGTTGACTTAAGGGTAATTGCAGACGGAATCAGCGCAGCTATAAGTCGTCGTGTGCCTCATTCCTACTTCTTAACGCTTACCACCTACGCTTTGGCGTAGGCATATTGACAGCCCCGCACGCTGCGCCGTAAACTCCCTCACGCAGTGCGCTGGGGAAGTCCGGTGAGAGTCCGGCGCTGTCCCGCAACGGTAACGTCTGAAACGGTTTGCAGTGTAGTTAGGCGAAGCCCGAATACCGGCGTAGTGACGAAACGTACCCCTGGCGCGGACCAAGGCGGGCGGCGTGTGCTGTTTCGGCCTTGGGACCGTACAGGCGCGGCCTCTTCTTATTCCGCTTCAGGCTGCCCGAGGAGGCACCATGAAGAGGTTTTTGGTCGCGGTTTTTTGGTTGGTTTGGTTTAGCTTAGCGGCAGCCACGACGTATCCGTATACCGTCACCGACGATTTAGGCGTTGAGGTCACCCTAAACGCCGAACCTATGCGCGTCGTAACGATGATTCCGAGTCATACCGAAACGCTCTGCGCCATCGCCGCGTGTGACAAACTCGTCGGGATAGACACGTACAGCAACTTTCCGGCGCGGGTAGATAAGTTGCCCAAGCTCGGCAGCGCCTTCGAGCCGAACCTCGAGGCCATCGTCGCCCTAAAGCCTGATTTAGTCTTGACCGATGAATCGTCCGACCTCGCAGGGGCGCTCCGGCAGGTCGGGATTCCTGTGTACGCCGGAACCGCGCAGACGTATGACGAAGTGTTTGAAAAGTTCAAAGTTTTAGGCGAACTGCTCAACCGGGAAACCCAGGCGGCCCTTCTAAGTGGCCGCGTGCAGGGGAGTATCCGGGCGATCAGTGAGCGGGCGAGCCGGTTAGACCCGACTTCGGTCTATTACGAGATTGACCCGACCCCCTACAGCGTCGGGCCGAACTCGTTCATCGGCGTACTCTTAAGCCGCGCCGGGGGCAAAAATATCGTCGAGGCGGGTCTGGGCGATTTTCCTAAACTTGACCCTGAATACGTCGTTGCGGCTGACCCGGAGGTCATCATCGTCAGTGAACGAGACGCTAAAACGCTGCCGCAACGTTCCGGTTGGGCCGGGATTGCCGCCGTGCAAAACGGACGTGTCATTCCGACCACGCCGACCTTAGATGACGCTATCAGTCGCCCTGGACCGCGCATCGCCCTAGCCGTACAGTTTTTTGCGCACGCGCTCCACCCGGATGTTTTCGGCGATGTTTTTGGTGACGTTGCTGTTCCGGCTACTGCCCGCTAGCCTGTGCTCCGCGCCCTGCACGTCGCGTTAGTCTTTCTGACCACGCTGCCCCTGCCACCGATTAAAGCGTGGCAAGAGGGCGACGCGCGGCGGAGCGTGCAGGCGTATCCGCTCGTCGGACTCGTTTTGGGCGTCATTTTGTGGGCGGCGGCGCGGGGTTTGGGCGCACTGCCGGGGGTGCCGGACGCCTTGCAGGGTGCTCTATTACTCGGAGTGTGGCTTCTCTTAACCGGGGCACTGCACTTCGACGGATTTTGCGACATGGCGGACGCCGCGTTCTCGAGTAAACCGCCCGAAGTGCGGCAGAAGATTGCCAAAGACTCACAGCTCGGGGCGTTTGCGCTCGCGGCGGGCGGGGTGCTCTTGCTCGTCAAGGCGGCGGCGCTCGGCAGCGTCACGCCCGCGCTGCTGCTCTTCGTCCCGCTGCTGAGCCGCACTGTGGTCGTGTTGCCGCTGACGTTCGGACGCACGCACAGCTCGAGCCGACTCGGACGCAGCACCCAACCGAGTCCGGCTGAAGCGCGGCTACCGTTACTTCTAGGTTTAGCGTTGGGCGTCGGTATCAGTTTATCAACCCAGACCTTGACAGCGTTTTTAGGATTGACAGCTGCGGCGCTCGTCACCACTCTGCTGCTGGCTTGGTGGCTCGCCAAACGGTTGGGCGGGCTCGGCGGCGACGCTTACGGCGCAATCATCGAAACGAGTGAAGCCCTCATGCTGAGCTTGGCGGTGCTTTGGTGACCGACGCCGTAAACAGCCCCGGTGTAGACATTAAGGCAGACACCAGGGTAACCATTCCGGGGATAACCGTTTCAGGGGTAACGCTCGAGCGGACGCTGCCGACCCCTGAACGTTGGGATCATCACCTCGTCATTACCTTACCCGAACCTTGCGAGGTGGTCTCGAGTGCTCCCTTAAACGGCGGTTTCGGCCGCTACCGCGCAGTTGTCAACCGGAGCGTCCCGCAAGATTGGCAGGGTGACAAGGGTGACGTAGACGGCGTGGGCAACGACCCCGAAACCGCTATGAAACGCTACGTCACGCGTTTGGGGCTCCTCGCCGAAACGACCGTCGGGCTGATCACTGCAATCAGTATGGCCGACCTGCGTTACGCGGTCGCCGAACGCTCGGGCTGGCGCGTTCACACGCTCCTGACAGCGGGCGTCGGGAACGCAGCAGCGGCGGGCGGGCGGTTCCCACTGGACGGTCTTCCTGCCGGAACCGTCAATGTGATCGTGCTCCTCGAGGGACATCTAAACCCTTCAGCCCTCATCGGCGCGGTGCAGAGCGCAACCGAAGCGAAGACCGCCGCACTGCGAGACTTAGGCGTGACAACTCAGTTTGGTGAACCGGCCACCGGAACGACGACCGACACCGTAACGGTCGTTAATCTCAGCACAAAACCCACCAGCCCTTACGCCGGACTCGCCACGCCACCCGGATTTCTAGTTGCTGAAACGGTCTACACCGCCCTGTCGGCGGCGCTCAGTTAAAGGAGAGTTTATGTCAGATACTAAGGCACCCCCGACCAACCGTAAAACTGAAAAAGCGCAGGGCGAACGGCGCGGGCTGGTGATTATCAATACGGGTCACGGCAAGGGCAAAACGACGGCGGCGCTGGGGCTGCTGCTACGTGCGCACGGGCGCGGCCTCAGAACGCGGCTGTTTCAATTTATCAAGCACGAAGGGGCCAAGTTCGGCGAACACCGCAGCTTAACTGCGCTGGGCGTTCCGTTCGCGGGCCTCGGCGACGGCTTTTCGTGGCGCTCACAAGATTTGGATAAGAGTCAGGCGCTCGCCCTAGCCGGGTGGGAGGAGGCGAAAGCCGCCATTTTGAGCGGTGACTATGATCTAGTCGTGCTCGACGAGGTGACCTATCCGGTGTCATGGGGCTGGCTTGACGTAGATGACGTAGTAGAGACGCTAAAGGCGCGTCCGGAAAAGATGCACGTCGTTTTGACAGGCCGCGACGCTCACGAAAAACTCGTGGCCGCGGCGGATACCGTTACGGAGATGAAAAAGATCAAGCACGCCTTCGATGCGGATGTTCCGGCGCAGCGCGGTATCGAGCATTAGAGTAGCTGACATGAACTTTCATCACCGTAAACTGCCCCAGTTATCTTCTACCTTCACGATTTTGTCGGGACATACGCCGCCGGACGAGGTAGGCTTTCGTTCGGAGCGGTTGCAGATTCTTTACAACCATACCGACGTCGCCTGGTCTGACGCCGGTTCGCACAAGCATACTGAGAGTGACGAGTGCTTCGTCGTGCTTAAAGGCAGCCTCGAGGTCGAGGTAGAGGGCGTCCGTCATACGGTCAGTGAACGCGAGTTTTGCTGTTTCCCCGCCGGGGTTTATCACGCTGTGATCAAGGTACAGCCACCTGTCGAAACCCTGATGATTCGCGCACCCTCGGTGCAAGACAAGATTTACCGAGAGAGCCGCAGCCCATAAATGCGCTCCGTCCGTGCTGCACTTTTCAGCTTTGGGATAGACGCCTGCTTTGGTGAGCCCCCAACGCGGTTTCATCCGGTCGTCTGGATGGGGCAGTATTTGGGGCTGTATAAAAAGGTGCAGGGCTGGGGTTCTCCTCAACAAGTCCTTACCGGCGCGGGGTTCGTCCTCGTCGGTGCGGCGGTGTGCGGCGTGACGGCTTGGGGCGTGCAAAAGGGTTTAGGCCGTCTCCCCCGGCCTGCTCGAGTTATCGGCACCGCCCTCGTCCTTAAACCGCTCTTTAGTTTTTCTGCACTCTCACGAGCAGGTAACGCCGTAAAAGAGGCGCTCGAGGCCCAAAATTTACCCGAAGCGCGGCGGCTCTTGGCGTGGCACCTCGTCAGCCGTGACACCGCAGACCTTACGGCGGGTGAGGTGGCGGGCGCAGCTATCTCGTCGCTGGCGGAAAACCTGACCGACAGCATCGTTGCGCCGCTGGTTTATTTTGCGCTCTTCGGCCTACCCGGAGCGGCGGTTTACCGCTTGGTCAACACCGCCGACGCGGTGCTTGGCTACCGCACGCCGGAGCTGGAAGACTTCGGCAAAGTTGCGGCTCGCAGCGACGACGCGCTGAACTTCGTTCCGGTGCGGCTGACGGCTGTGCTCCTGCTCGGTGCCCTCAAGGTCGCCGGGTTACCGGCCCGTAAAAGCTGGAGCGTCATGCTTCAAGACCGTAAACGCACCCCGAGTCCGACCGGCGGTTTGACGATGGCGCTCGTAGCGGCAGGTCTCGGCGTCAACCTCACGAAGCGCGGCGTTTACACCCTGAACGACACGGGCCGCACGCCGACGGCTGCAGATATAGACCGTACAGGGCGGCTTATCAAGCTGACTACCGTTTTAGGTTTCAGTCTTTATGCTTTCGCTGAAGGTTTAAGAGTGTTGCGCCGTGCCTAAACCGGTTTTAGCTCTACCACCCTACGCGGCGCACGGCGGGCCGGACGGGACGCCCGTAAACATTGACTTTAGCGTCAACAGCAACCCGTTCGGATCGCCGCCAGCCCTCTTAACGCAGCTCAGCAGGGTTGAGGTCTCGAGTTACCCCGACCCAAATTACCCGGAGGCGCGAACCGTAGCGGCGCAATATCACGGCGTCCCCTTAGAGCAAGTTGTGCTGGGCGGCGCAGCCGAACTGATCTACCGGTTGTCGGCGTGCTATCTAAAACCCGGCAGACGCGTGCTCGTCGCCTCCCCGAGTTTCGGCGAGTACACGCGGGCGGCGCACCTTTACGGCGCGGCGGTTTGTCACTGTGACGTTTATGAGCGAGACGTTGACCCGGCTGTAGACACCTTGATTATGGCAATTCAAGATATGAGACCGACGCTGGTTTGGCTCTGTCAGCCGAACAATCCGACCGGTCACGCTTGGAGCGCGGGGGCTTTGGCTAGCGTGGCAGACACCTGTCAAGAGTGCGACGCGCTGCTCGTCATAGACGCGGCGTACCTCGAGCTGAGCATCGCCACCTCAGACCTGCCGGAAACTGCCACCGTACTTCTTCCGCTGACCAAAACCTTTGGGATTGCCGGTCTCCGCGCCGGTTACGCGCTCGCACCACCGGAGGTAGCCGAAACGCTCCGCCGCGCGGCTCCGCCGTGGCCGGTGAGCACGCCCGCCTCTGCTACCGTTTATTGGTGCCGCACTGAAGGGCAAGCGTTCATAGAGAAAACAGTACCGGAACTGCTCGAGCTCCGCAGAACCTTTCAAACCGGTTTGCACACGTTGGGATTTAAGACTTGGGCGAGTACCTCGAGCTTTTTTCTGATAGATGTCGGGAATGCTGCCGAGTTTACGGCGAGGGCAAAAATGGCCAGGTTCCGGGTGCGGGACGGCTCGAGCTTCGGTCTGCCCGGTTGTATCCGCTTGGCCGCGCAGCGTAAGGCAGAAAACGAGGCATTTTTACGGTGGCTGGCGTGCTAGGGGTGTTGTCAAAATGCTAGAGCTGTGGCTCGTGCGGCACGGCGAAACGGTGTGGAATTTGGAGGGGCGCGTGCAGGGGTACGGACAAGGTTACCAACAGGGCGGCGACCCGCCACTCTCGGAAATGGGTCGAGCACAAGCGCAAACGCTCGAGCCCAGGCTTAAGGGAACGTTTACAGCGGTCTACAGCTCCGGTTTACGGCGAACCACCGAGACGGCGCAGCTCGCGCTCCCTAGCGTAGAGGCCATTCCCGACGCACGTCTGTGCGAACTCAGTTTCGGCGCGTGGGAAGGCAAAACTTGGGCAGAAGTGGCGGAGACTGACCCCGACGCGCTGGCCGCTTGGTACGCCGATCCTTACGAGCACGCGCCGACAAAGGGCGAAAGGTACGCCGACCTCGAGACTCGCGTCCAAACATGGCTGGGAACGTTGCCGAAGGCGGGCCGCGTGCTCGCTTTTACGCATGGTGGCCCTATCCGCGCGGTGCTTTACGGATTGACCGGTGTTCCGCAGGGGCGAGTGTGGCGGTTTGAGATCGGCCCGGCGAGCCTGACCAAACTCGTCTTGGGCGACGCGGGAGCTATCGTCAAAACGGTCGGAGACGTAGCCCATTTAGAGGCGCTGATATAATGGGCCGAGCTTTGATGGTGCAGGGGTGCAGCTCGAGCGCGGGCAAATCGTATCTGACGGCGGCCTTGTGCCGCATCTACGCGCGGCGCGGCGTCCGAGTGGCTCCCTTTAAGGCGCAGAACATGAGCAACAATGCGGGCGTGACTCCGGCAGGTTTAGAGATGGGCCGCGCCCAGCTGACGCAAGCTCGAGCGGCCCGCGTCACACCCGACGTGCGGATGAATCCGGTGCTCATCAAACCCGAGGGCAACACACGGTCGCAGGTCGTCGTGCTCGGTCGCCGTGACGACGCGGTGGCGCGGCTGCCCTGGACGGAACGTAAAACGGCGCTGTGGCCGGTCGTGCAGGCGTCCTTACACAGTCTCCTAGACGAGTTCGAGCTGGTCATCCTCGAGGGCGCAGGCAGCCCCGCCGAGGTCAACTTAAAAACGGGCGATATCGTCAATATGCGGGTGGCGCAGGAGGCTCAGGCCCGCGTCCTCCTCACCGCCGACATCGACCGGGGCGGCGCGTTCGCGCACCTTTTAGGCACCTGGGCGTGTTTGGAGCCGGACGAGCAAGATACTCTTTTAGGCTTTGTGCTCAACAAGTTTCGCGGTGACCCGGCGCTTTTGGGAGACGGAATGGGGTGGCTCGAGGCTCGCACCGCTGTGCCTACTCTCGGCGTGGTGCCGTATCTGCCACTCCCGTTACCGGAGGAGGACGCCCATACCCTTCAAGCCGGTGTAAACGCAAAACCCGGATTTAACGTCGCCGTCCTCAAGTTTCCTACGGTCTCCAACTTCGATGAGTTTGACGCGCTGGCGAACGAACCGGGGGTTTCGCTTCGCTGGACAGATAACCCCGCAGGGCTTTCCGGCGCAGGGCTGATTGTTTTGCCGGGGTCAAAACACGTTGCAGCGGACGCGGCGTGGCTGGAGCGTACCGGTCTGGCCGAAGCGGTGAAAACGCACGCAGGAGCAGGCACGCCGATTTTAGGTGTTTGCGGCGGGTTGCAGCTGCTCGGTGAAACAGTTAGCGACCCGCACGGCCTCGAAGGAGGCGACGTGACAGGATTGGGACTGTTGGAGCTGGCGACAACCCTCGAGTCCGAAAAAGTGACGCGGCAGACTCGAGCCCAGCTATCAGACGGGACAAGCGTCTCCGGTTACGAGATTCATCATGGCCGCAGCCACGCGTGGGGCGAAACGAAGCCGTACTTATCGGACGGACTCGGCTTTCGGCGGGGAACTGTTACGGGCGTTTACCTCCACGGACTTTTTGAAGATACTGCGTTCCGAACAGCGTTTCTCGGCATTTTAGGCGTTCAAAGCACCGATACTGACCGAGCCGAAGCGTTAGACAAAACGCTTGACGTACTGGCCGACCATGTAGCAGCGAATCTCGAGCTAGGCAAAATAGACGACGCCGTATTCGGATCACCGCGATCCCAACAGTCACCGCGCTCGCGCCTGATTCTGGTGACCGGCGGGGTGCGCTCGGGCAAATCGCGTTACGCCGAGGCGTTGGTCACGCACTGGTTAAGTTCAGGCGAGAACGCGCTTTACTTGGCGACGTTACATGCCGGAGACGACGAGATGACGCGGCGTATTGCGGCGCACCGGGCGCAGCGGCCTGCTGGCTGGCGGACGCTCGAGACCCCTCTTGCTCCCGCAACTGCTATGCAAGAAAGTCCTGAAAGGGTTGTGCTCCTCGATTGCCTTTCTGGGCTCGTATCTAACGTGCTGCTCGAGCACGAAGCTAAAGGCGAAGAAACCGTTATTCAGATAGTTCTAGACGCCGTAACTGAACTCACTGAGGCTGCACGCAAGACCCAAAAAACCGTCGTCATCGTCACCAACGAAGTCGGGAGCGGCGTCGTTCCGGCGTATCCGCTGGGCCGCCTTTACCGCGACGCGTTAGGGCTCGCCAACGCGCACGTGGCAGCGGCGGCGGACGCGGTAGCCCTGTGCGTCGTCGGCTTGCCGCAAACCCTTAAAGGTTCACTGCCGGAGGTTTCACTTGACTGACTTTGACCAGACGATCTCACAGATTCAAAACGTAGACGTAGCAATCTACCAACGAGCGTTGGAACGTCACGCTACCTTGACCAAACCACCGGGGAGTTTGGGGCGGCTCGAGCCCCTCGGCGCACGTCTCGCAGCGGTTCAGGGCACCGTCAAACCCGTCATCAGGAAAAAAGCCGTCGCGGTCTTTGCCGCCGACCACGGCGTTACGGCGTCGGGCGTGTCGGCCTATCCAAAAGAAGTGACCGCCGGGATGGTCCGCAACTTTCTCGCCGGGGGCGCAGCCATCAATGCCCTCGCCCGGAGCGCCGGGGCTGAGCTGCTCGTCATAGATGTCGGGGTAGACGCCGACTTTGAGCCACACCCACGGCTTTGGGAGCGCAAAGTTGCACGCGGTACCCGGAATATGCTCGACAGTCCGGCGATGACCCGTGAGGAGGCCGCCGCCGCGCTTGACGTCGGACTCGTGGCCGCACAAACGCTCGTTTTACGGGGCGCTAATCTGTTAGCCGGGGGCGAAATGGGCATCGGCAATACGACCGCCGCCGCCGCTCTCACCGCGTTTTTTACCAAACGTACGGCGGTTGAGGTCACCGGGCGCGGTACAGGCGTTGACGACGCGGGTTTGGTGCATAAAGTCGGTGTGGTCGAAGCGGTCATCACGAAGCACCAAGACGCAAAACGTCCGTTAGACGCGCTCGCCTGTTTCGGCGGCTTTGAAATCGCGGCGCTGACCGGATTTTACCTGGGGGCGGCAGCGGCCCAAACGCCGGTCGTGCTCGACGGCTTTATCTCTACGGCGGCGGCGCTCGTCGCGGTGGCGTTAGCGCCTGCCGTAAAAGATTATCTGTTCGCCTCGCATCTGTCAGAGGAGCGTGGACACCGGGTTCAACTCGAGTTTTTGGGGCTCGAGCCCCTCTTCGACCTAAACCTCAGGCTCGGTGAAGGCACAGGCGCAGTGCTGGCGTTCGGGCTGTTAGAGGGTGCGGCTGCGACCCTGACGGAGATGGCGACCTTTGCTGAAGCGTCCCTGTAGCTGCTAAAAAAGAGCGCAGCGCACCCTAAGAACTCTCAGCAAAAACTCTCAGCTGCGGGTGTTAAACTCAGGGCCATGACGCCCTTAGACCCCTCAGCGCCGCTAGGCGTGTTCGATTCCGGCGTCGGCGGCTTGACGGTTCTCTCAGCACTCAGGGCACGTTTGCCCGCTGAAGACCTCCTCTACGTCGGGGACACGGCGCGGGTGCCGTACGGCTCCAAACCCTTAGGAATGGTTCGTGCGTTTGCTTTAGAGATCAGCTGTTACCTCGTCTCGCACGGCGTCAAGGGCATCGTCATCGCGTGTAACACCGCGTCAGCGGCGAGCCTGCCCGACCTCGCGGCTGAACTGCCGGTACCGGTTTGGGGCGTGATCGAGCCGGGGGTCGAGGCGGCGCTCCGCGCGGCTCCGGGCGGGCGCGTCGGGGTGCTGGGCACGGTCGGTACGCTCCAGACGGGCGCGTATCAGGGGGGTCTAATTGCTGGCGGCTGCTCGGTGTGGGCCAAAGCCTGCCCGCTTTTTGTCCCCATCGTCGAAGAGGGCGTGTCGGACACCGCGATTGCCAGACTCGTCGCCGCGCACTATCTAGCGGACGCGCCGCCCTTAGATGCCGTGATTCTCGGGTGTACCCACTACCCGGCGCTTAAACCCATCTTGGCTGAAACCTTGAAGGGTGCAGTGCTGATTGACTCCGCTGAGGCAACCGCCGTACGGGTCGCAGATGAGCTGAGGAGGCTCGAGCTGACTGCCATCCGGTCACGCCCCGGCACGGTGCAACATTTTGTCACCGGCGACTTGCCGAGCTACCGGCATACAGCGCAGCTTTTAGGTGGGCCGGACGGCCCGATGACCCGCACCGACCTTCGCCTAAACCCAACTGAAGTAGAGAGTTCGTTACCGTTATGAGACCCAACTTTGTGAAACCTGACTGTGTAAAACCTAACTTAGTGAGACCTGTGCTATGAGACGTCACGCGTGAGACAAGACAGAGAACCGCACGACCTCCGCCCGATTACCGTGACCCCCGGCTTTAACCGCTTTGCCGAGGGTTCGGCGCTGGTGCAGTGGGGGGAGACGCACGTGCTGGCGACTGTCACCATCGAAAATAAATTGCCGCCGCACCTGCGTAACAAAAAGGTGCGCGAGGGCTGGCTCACTGCCGAGTACGCGATGCTGCCGCGCAGCACACCCGAACGGGTACAGCGCGAACGCCTCTACTCGGGGGGCCGGTCGCTCGAGATTCAGCGGCTGATCGGCCGCAGCTTGCGCGGCGTCGTGGACCTGTCGCTCTTTGTCGGCAAAACGCTTCTGATTGATGTAGACGTGCTGCAGGCCGACGGTGGCACCCGGTGCGCCGGGATTTTGGCAGGCTACGCCGCGCTGCATCACGCTGCCGACAAACTCATTAAGGCCGGGACGCTCGACGAGTGGCCTTTGACGCACGAAGTCGCGGCAGTCAGTGTCGGGCTGGTGAGGGGACAAACGCTCGTAGACCTCGAGTTCAGTGAAGATTCCGAAGCCGAGTTGGACCTTAACGTCGTCGCGACGGCCACCGGCGACCTGATCGAAGTGCAGGGCGGCGCGGAGGGCAAACCCGTCCCAGCTGAAACGTACGTGCAGCTCGTCGCGCAGGGCATCGGCGCGGTGCAGAGAGTATTAGAAACGGTGCGCGGTTCTCTGTGAGTTTATCCGGGTTACCCCGCTTGGTTTTAGCGACACTCAACGAAGGCAAAGTGCGCGAGTTTCGCGCGGCCTTAGCCGGGACTGCCGACGTGGTTTCCGCGCGGGAGTTGGGCGTCGGCCCGTTCCCTGAAGAGACCGGCGACAACTACGCGGCCAACGCGCTGACCAAAGCGTCGTTTGTGATGCAAAAGACCGGTTTGCCGAGCTTGGGCGACGATTCAGGGCTCGAGGTCGCCGCCTTAAACGGCGCACCCGGTCTCTACTCGGCGCGGTTCGGCGGCCTCAAGACCGACCAGGAACGAACGGCGCACCTGCTCGAGCAACTAAAAGGTGTATCAGAAGCGTCGCGCGGCGCACAGTTTGTCTGCGTGTTAGGTTTTGCTACCCCGGACGGGGACGCTGAAACCTTCGAAGGCCGCTGCGACGGCCGCATCACAGAAACCCCACAGGGCGGAGGCGGTCACGGCTACGACCCAGTTTTTTACAGCTCGGATTTAGGGCAAACCTTCGGTGAAGCCGGGAGTGAAGCTAAGGCTGAGGTCAGTCACCGCGCCCGCGCGTTACAGAAATTCTCTAGCTGGCTCGAGAAGCGTAGCGCAGAACTAGGAGAAACAGATGACACGGCAAGCGATCTTTAAGTGGGTCTTAACGGGTTTGAGTATTCTTGCGCTAAGTGCGCCCGTAGCAGCGCAGATTACCTCACTGGAAAACCCTTTATCCCAAGACGCGCAGGCGGCCCTTACCGAAGCGCAAGGGGCCGCAAAAAAAGCTTTAGATACCTACAGCGATTACCGTCCTGACCAACCGCTCTTTCGTCAGGCTATCCGTTTAGGCCGCAAAGCGGTCAACCTCGCCCCCGAAAACCCCGAAACCTTACGGTTTTTAGCTGAAGTGTACGGCGTCACCGGGTTTTACGGCCCTGCGTTCAGTATCTGGCAGAGATTTGTAGCTGCGGACGGCGTGCCGGACAGAGCGGCCCGCAGTCAAATTGCCAAAACCGGTACGCAAGACGGCTACGCGCGCTATAGCCAAGGCGATCTCACAGGGGCGCTCGCCGCCTACCGCACCGTGACCCGGCTCGTCCCCGACAACGTGCGGGCACAGCGTTGGACGGGGCGGATTTTGCTCGAGCAAAACAAACCCGGAGCCGCCCTCCCCTATTGGCAACGGGTCCAGAGCTTGAGACCGAATGACGCAGGCGCAGCGTATTTCGTCACGCTCGCCGAAGCCGGTGTCGAACACGGCTTAGACGCGGCTCGAGCTTTTTACGGTGGCGTCAGCGACTACGAAGCAGGTCGGCGTGAGGCCGCTGAACGCGAGTTTTCTCGAGCCACCGAGTTCAACCCCGGTTACGCCGCCGCATGGGGTTATCTGGGGCGCTTGGCGTTTGAAGCTAGAGACTTTAAGAAAGCCGAAATCGCGTACAGCCGAGCCAGCCAACTCGAGCCGAAAAATCAGACGTACCGCTACTTTTTGGAGCAGGCCAAAGCGCGTCAAAATCCTTGACCATTGAATGAACAGCCAAGTTGTAGAAACTTCAAAAGGTCGGATTGAATATGTCGTTAGAGGCGCGGGTAAAACATGTTTACTTCTACACGGCGGACATTCCAACTGCTTTGAGGATTTTGGAACTGAAGAGATACTCTCTGCCCACATGTCAGCCTTGATCCCTTCAAGGCCGGGTTACGGACGGACACCCGCGAACGTCGGCATAACAGCGTCCGAAGCAGCAGACGCTATAATTACTCTGCTAGACAAGCTTTCTCTCTCTACTGTAGCTGTTATAGCAGTATCGGCGGGCGGTCCCACGGGACTCTATTTAGCAGCCAACTACCCTAAAAGAGTGACTAAATTAGTGCTCGAGTCTGCTGTTACAAAGCGCTGGCTAAAGCCGAATGACAAGCTCTACAAAACGGCTGGACGAATGTTTCATCCGCGAGTCCAAAGCTTAACTTGGGGGCTTCTAAAGACCTTTTTACAAGTAAACTCAAACTTGATCTTTAAGCAGATGATTCCATCTTTTAGCAAGCTCCAAACGGCAGGTGTTTTAACAGCTTTATCCAAAAGCGACAAAGCTGCTTTCAAAAAGATGCTTCTCCATATGTCTGCCGGTCACGGTTTCATACTTGACATTGAACACGATATACCGACCGAGTTACTGCAAAAAATTAGCACACCTACGCTGATCGTCCATAGCAAGAATGATAATTCTGTTGACTTTGGACATCCGCATCACGCCCAAGCGAATATAAAAAACGCCGAGTTATTTGAAGCTGAGACGTGGGGGCATCTTATTTGGTTAGGTCAAGGTAGTGACGAAGCCATAGAAAAGGTTACGAACTTTCTGCTCGAGCCGTCTAACTAGACCTTCTAACCATCAAGCTCGAGCCGTTAATCAACCGCCAGCTGCGCGTCAAGCTGGGCGCGGAGTTCTTTATAACTCGGCGCTTCGAGGCCCCGGCTACCGATGATGACTGAGGGTGTACCCGTTACGCCGACATAATCAGCCAGGGTCATATCGCGGGTGACTTCAGGCTGAGTTTGTCCCTCGGTGATACAGGTTTTTAGAGAGGTGGGCTCGAGCCCCTCAACGCTCCCGGCCACTTCAACCACCTTGTCCAGCGTCGCCCAACCGTCGGCTCCTTGTGCGGCAAAGAGGGCACGCTTGTAGGGCCAAAACGCCGCCGGATTTTGCTTGAAAGCACACTCCCCGGCGCGGCCCGCCGTCACTGCCGTGTCGTTACCCCAAGCCAGGTTGACGTAGTAGACTTCGACCTTGCCGGTATCAATGTAGTCACGTTTTAGCGGTTCAAAGACTTCAGTTTCAAAAAGCTTGCAGCGTTCGCAGAGAAAGTTTTCAAACAAGACGACTTTGACGGGTGCGCGTGTATTGCCAAGCGTCGGTTGCCCTTCATAACCGCTAGTTTGAACCTCGAGGTTCGGCGCTGGCCTGAGTTGCAAGTATAAAAACGCGCCCAACGCCGCGATAACGACGATAGCGGCAGTTATCAAGGTAAAACGCTGAGTTCGGGTCACTACTCACAAGTTTGACACGGGGGCTGAGGGCATATGTCCTGTTACGCCCCCCCAACTATCCCTGCGCTTGATGCCGCTCCGAGAGCTTCGTTGCTACATCCTGCAAACTCACGCCGCTCTCTTTTAATAAAACGGTCAGGTGAAAGAGCAGATCAGCCGCCTCTCCAATGAGTTCATCGGGTTTGTGCTCGAGCGCCGCCACAATGCTCTCCCCCGCTTCTTCAACGACCTTTTGCGACACGTAGCCAAGGCCCCGGCCATGAAGCTTGGCGACGTACGAGCCTTCCGGCAGGTCTTTTAAGCGGATTTCGACCACGCGTTCTAAGGTGCCCATCATCTCACCGATACCGGGCGGGGTGGGCTCACCTAAACTGCGGTAAAAGCAGCTGTACTCACCCGTGTGACACGCCGCGCCGGTCTGCTGCACGCGGTAGAGGAGCGCGTCTTCGTCACAGTCGTAACGGATTTCGACGATTTTTTGAATGTGTCCGCTGGTTGCGCCTTTGTGCCAAAGTTTACCGCGCGAGCGGCTGTAGTAGTGCGCTTCACGAGTTTGCAGCGTTTTTTCCAGCGCCTCGAGGTTCGCGTACGCGAGCATCAAGACCTGACCGGTCGCAGCGTCTTGCGTCACAACCGGAACGAGGCCGCGTTCGTCAAAAGAGAGGGTAGAAACGTCCATCAGGCTAGTGTAACGCGGCCCCCGTAATGTCAGCGCCAAAGATCAAATCTCGTCCAAAACTACAGCACCGCCGACAGCAGCGAGCGCGTCTTCGGTCAGCGCCACCGGCAAATCGGGCAGGTTTTGCGCGTGCGTCAGGTAGCGGCGCAGATAGTAAAACGCGTAGCTACCGGCCACCGCGCCAAGTGCGCCGACGATTGCCCCGGTCCGCACGCTCTGACCGGCTGAACGCCCCAACGCTGCGCCGCAGAGTGCCCCTGACAGTGCCCGCCCGGTAAGGGCTCCCGGCTCCGTACGCGCGGGCGTTTGCGGCAACTTGTCGGCAATCAGTTCACCGGCTGCCGCAACTTTGAGAAAGTTCGCCGTTCTAGGTGAAGCCATAAAATTGAGGGCACCTAGCGCCGTCTCTCTGCGCCCGGTGACCCCTTGCCCGCTCAGCTTGTGCGCGACGAGCGCCGGACCGAACGTTGAACGCATCCCGCACACGACGCCGATCACAAACGTTTGGATAGCTGTATTAGAAGATGTACCAGACATAGCCAGATAGTAGACGTAATAGGCGCGAAAAAAAGCTGTTTGGCGCTCGTTTGCGCCCAAACTTGACTTATATATCTTTTTGATATACAACTTATCTAGCTATGAGCAAGGTCAACAAAAGCCAATTCGCCATCCTCGGTATTCTCGGACTAGGGCCGCACTCGGGGTACGACATCAAGAAGCTGACCGACCTCAGCACCCGACACTTTTGGGCCGAGAACTACGGCAGCCTCTACCCGACGCTTAAACGGCTCGAGCAGGCGGGCCTAGCCACCGTCCAGCGTGAGGCGCAAGACGGCAAACCCGACCGCAAGGTCTACACCATCACCGAGGCGGGGCGAGAGGTGTTGCAGAGTTGGCTCGAGTCACCTGTCCAAGAAACGCCGCCGCGCAGTGAACTCTTGCTCAAGCTTTTTTTAGGCCGTCAGACAACTCTCGAGGTCAGCGTCATACATTTGGAGAGGTTCCGAACAGAACAGACCGAACTCATCGTCACGTACCAGGGGCTCGAGCGGTGGCTCGAGCTCGAGCAAGCCGGTGACCCCAACCTCCCGTACTGGCTTTTGACCCTCTCTTACGGTCGGGTTCAGGCCGAGGCGCTTAAAGGGTGGAGCGAGGCGAGCCTCGAGACCTTACAACGCGTCGCCCAAAAGGAGCACGATGACTAATCCGCTTTTACACACGGTACTTATCTACGGTCACGCGCTTGGCGGCTTGGTCGCCTTCGGACTCGGGTGCCTGGTGTTGCGCCCACAGCAAAAAGAATCCGCCGTATTTCGCGCTTACTTTGTCTCGCTTTGGGCGATGGTAGTGCTGCTCGCCCTCGTCGTCGGGGTTGATTGGGCGGAGCTTCAGCCGGTCAGCCGGGTTACGTTTGGCGGCCTTACCCTGCTCGCGCTCTATACCGGGCTGAGAGGCCAGCAGGCGCGGCGTCTTCTCTCTAGTCAAATCTCTAGTCAAACCGCTGATTGGCAGAGCGATTATGTAGGTCACATCGGGTTTACACTTATCTCACTGTTTGACGGGTTTGTCATCGTCGGGGCGCTCGACATGAACGCGCCGGGTTGGTTTGTTGGCATAGTTGGCGTGCTCGGTGTGGTTGTGGGGATCAGCGCGATCAATCTGGTTAAAAGTCATCTCAAAAACTCCTTTCAGGCTGAGTCCCAAAAGGAGTTGGCCGAGCTAGGCGAGTAAGCTAGGACACTCTCAGCCTAGGAAATCTTTGAGATAGGTTCTAAAAAGTGGGGCTACCGGCTTATCCTCAGCGAGCTTGGGCTGCAAACGCGCCGCGAGTCGGTCGCGACTCGCGGCGGTAATCTTTAACGGTAAGTAACCGTGACGAAGCTCTCCAAAACCCCGTTTGTAAGAAGTTTGTGACAATTCGCGCCTATGCTAAGACTATGGTGTCTGCGCTGTTAGCTCGTCTCCGGCATAGCTATCTGGGCCGGTCCACTCAGGCCAAAAGTGGCGTAGTATTTCATCCGGGCTGGCGGCGCGCCCTGCTCATTACTGTTCCCTTTACAGTCCTCGCCTTTGTCCTTGGTATCGTCTTTGAGTTCGCCGGTCACACCGACCTGTTTGACCTTATTGCGTACAGTTTGAGTGTCGCTGCGCTGCTCGGCTTCGAGTTGCTGCTCCTCTTTTGTCCTCAGCAGGTCGTGTCCCTGGCGGCGATGATGATCAGCGGCGTCAGCGTTTTTTTACTTTCTAAACTCGTCTTCGTACTCTTTTTAGCGCCACCCGGTACCAACGTTTTGGGGGAGTTGACCGAATCTTTTTTTTGGGCACCGATAGGCTATATCGCCGCTTTTTTAATTCCCGGCGTCCGTTGGGGGCGTCTCGGCATCGTTTTGTTCGGTGTGCTGATGCCCGTCGTCAGTGCGGTTTACCTCATCTTCCAACCCACCGGGCCGGTTCAGCTCGAGGTTGTTTACGCGCTGGTGCAGTTTAACTTAGCCAACTTTGTAATGATCTTGCTGATACGCCTGTTTGCCCTGTTTCATTCGCGCTTCGCTCAGGTTCAAAACCATAGCGTAGTGATGGAACAACTTGCCCACACCGATACCCTGACAGGGTTGCCCAACCGCTTAACCCTCGAGGCGGCGCTCAAAACTGCACTGGACAAAAAGCGTCCATTCGCCCTTATTTTTATCGACCTCGACCGCTTCAAAAGGATCAACGACACCCAAGGACACGCGTCAGGCGACGAGCTGCTCGCCAAAGTCGCCGAACGTCTTAAAGCGATCAGCAGACCGGGCGACACTTTGGCCCGGGTCAGTGGCGACGAGTTCGTCCTGCTCGCTTACGAGGTAGGTGATGACCGGGCGGCGTGGGAAACGGCGCAAAAGCTGCAGAAAAGTTTCTCCCAACCTTTTGTGGTCGCGCAGCAACATCTGCGCGTCACTGCCAGCCTCGGGTTTTGCCTCTACCCTCAAGACGCAGGCGACGCCAACACGCTGTTGCGCCACGCCGACAGCGCGATGTACCGCGCCAAAGCCGCCGGACGTGACGGCCTCAGCCGCTTCTCCCTCAAAGACACCGACACCGAACGGTTGCGGACGCTTGAAAAAGAGTTGGAGGGGGCCGAAGCGCGGGGCGAACTTAACCTCGTGTTTCAGCCGCTTTACAGCCTGGAGAGCGGCCAACTCGTCAGGGTCGAGGCGCTTTTGCGCTGGCAACACCCGGAGTGGGGCGTAGTCTCCCCCGAGGTGTTTATCCCGCTCGCCGAAGAGTCCGGGGTCATCGTTCCTATCGGGCGCTGGGTGCTGCACAGCGCCCTGCAGACCCTCGCCGCGTGGCGGCGCGCCGGGTTTGCCAAGATTGTCATGAGCGTCAATATTTCGCCGGTCCAGCTGACCCAAGTGGGCTTTTTTGCCGAGGTGACCCAGGCGCTTCGCACAAACGGCCTCTCAGGGGGTGACCTCGAGCTTGAAATCACCGAACGCACCGTGCTGCACAATACCGAAGAGGTGATCAGCATCTTGACGCGGCTACAGGCGCTGGGCGTGCGAATTGCGATGGACGACTTTGGCACAGGGTACTCGTCTCTAGGCTATCTGAGAGACTTGCCGCTCGATACTATCAAGATAGACCGCTCGTTTGTTAGAGACCTCGCGCAGCCGCTTCTCGCGCCGCACTACGCCGTCGCGCTCGTCAGGGCTATCGCTTCGGTAGCCGAGACGCTTGACTTAGAAATCGTCGCTGAAGGCGTTGAAACCGAAGAGACGGCCAAGACGCTTAAACAGCTCGGCTGCCACCTAGCGCAAGGCTCCTTTTTCGCACGGCCGCTACCTGAAGACGAAGTTCGGGTTCTGCTGCCCCTCAACCAGAGCAAGGTAAGTAACGCCGGACACAAACGTGCGCTGGCCAATTGAGCCGCGCCCACAGCTTTCTCTGCTTTAGCCGTACCTGATTAGGCTTGGGCGTAAGAGAGCATTTCTAACCTTTGAGGCTGCCGTTTCGCCCAACCAACAGTTAAGCCCATCACGTCACCTTTATAAACAGAGGCGTAGAACCCCACGAATGAGCTGACGACGAACCGTTGCCTTTGCAGCTGGCTCTAAGTACCGGTAGCGTCAAGGCCGTCCAGGTTACCTCAGGTCACGCTAAAGCTCGACTTGCGTCCCTAATTCAACGACTTGGCCGGGAGGCAGATGATAAAACGACGAGGCCGAGAGCGCGTTACGTGACATCACGGCAAAGAGGCGTTCGCGCCAGAGGGCCATTCCGGGGCGGTTGGTCGCAAACACTGTCTCCCGCCCGACAAAGTAAGTCACATCCGAAAGCGCGATTTCAGCTCCGTTGGGCCATACGCTTCTCAGGACGCGCGGGACGTTGGGCTGCTCCATAAAGCCGAAATGCATCACCACCTGATAGAACTCGTTACCGAGCGGCGTCAGCGTCACACGCTGCGAGCGTTTGACACGCGGCCGCTCTTCAGTTTTGACCGAGAGCAAAATCACCCGTTCGTGCAGCACTTTGTTCGTTTTGAGGTTTTGCGCGAGCGAATAGGGCGTATGCACCGGCGAACGGAACATAAAGATCGCCGTACCCGGCACCCGGTTGGGTGGGTGTTCGGTAATTTCACCCAAAAACTGCCCAAGCGGTTCGACGCGTTCGTCGAGGCGCTCGGATAAGATCAGGCGGCCCCGTTTCCACGTACTCAGCAGCGTAAACACGACAGCTGCCACCAAGAGCGGAAACCAGCCTCCCTGCGGCACTTTGAGGATGTTCGCCCCGAAAAAAGACAGGTCAACGACGAGTAACAGAGCTGCGAGTAGGGTTGCGCCAAAGATGTTCCAGTGCCACCGTTCGCGGGCAACGACGTAAAAGAGGATGGTCGTAATCACCATATCGGTCGAGACGCCAACGCCGTACGCCGCCGCCAAATTCGACGACGAGCGGAAGCCCAACACCAGACCGATACACGCGATCATCAAAATCCAGTTGATCGAGGGGATATAGACCTGACCGAACTCACGTGATGAGGTGTGCCGGATGGCTAGGCGCGGGATATAGCCGAGCTGAACCGCCTGCATAGTGAGCGAAAACGCTCCCGAAATCAGGGCTTGTGAGGCGATCACCGTCGCCATCGTTGCCAGAATCACCACCGGGTAAAGGCCCCACTCGGGGACCATCCGGTAAAAGGGGTTGAGAGCAGCTTCAGGGTCGCCTAAAATTAGCGCACCTTGGCCGAAGTAGTTTAAGAGCAGCGCCGGGAGCACCAGCACGAGCCACGCGAGGCGAATCGGGCGTTTGCCGAAGTGACCCATATCGGTATAGAGCGCCTCACCGCCGGTAACGACCAAAAACACCGAACCGAGAACAAAAAATCCAACCGCACCATTTTGTATAAAAAAGCGGAGCCCATAAAAGGGGCTGATAGCGACGAGCACGTCGGGCCGCTGCACGATTTGGACAAGACCCAGCACAGCGAGCGTGGAGAACCACAAAATCATAATGGGGCCGAACACCCGGCCGACGCTGCCGGTCCCGAGGCGCTGCGTGGCAAAGAGTAAGACCAAAATTCCAATCGTAATCGGAATGATGTAGGGGTCAAAAAACGGCGTCGCCACGCCTAGCCCTTCAACGGCGCTTAAAACTGAAATCGCCGGAGTAATCATCCCGTCGCCGTAAAGGAGCGACGCGCCGAACAGCCCGAGGATCACCAGTAGCCAGCGGCCCCCGCCACGTTTGACCTGCAGCGGCGTCACGAGTGAGGTCAGGGCCAAGATACCCCCCTCACCGTGATTGTCGGCTCTCGTGACGAAGCTGATGTACTTGATGGTAATGACAATAATCAGCGACCAAAAGATTAAAGACAAGATACCAAGCACATTGCCGGGCGTTGGCACAAGACCGTAATGCTCACCCAAGGACTCACGAAAGGCGTAGAGCGGGCTCGTCCCGATGTCGCCGTAAACGACGCCTAGTGCGCCGAGTGCGAGCAGATAGAGATAACGGCCGTGCGGCGTTTTGGTGTGATCTGTTTCATTGTCAAACGACATTCATACCCCTTACCGCTCACGACATTAACACATCGTTCCAGCTCTAAGAGGGATATTCTTACCACCATCTTGACGCCCCACTTAGTCCTTTACCCGGAGCGATAGTTAACACCTCGAGACAAGCTGTTAAGCGGCCCAAAGGCGTATCGTAAACGTATGCGTTTTACTCTTTTAACGTTGATGTTGGTTCTCTCTGGACTTACCGGACTACAGACAGCGGCGGCCCACGCGACAATCGTTTTGGGGCACTTTGAGGTCTTACCTGAACGCCCCGCTGAGGGCGCGCCGCTCGAGCTCCGGCTAAAGCTCGAGGACCCCACCCAAGTTCCGATTCAAGACGCCGTCGTCTTGGCCGACCTGCGCCCTGTCAGAAGGCCGCACGCCGAACCCACTCGCGCCGAGTTTAGCGAAACTCAAACCCCCGGTACCTATGAGGCGACGGCAACCTTGGCGCAGCCCGGCCCGTACCGAATCGTGCTCCGCGACCAGACCTACCGGCAAGAAGAGGCGACGGCGACGCTCGCTGAGCCCTTACGGATTGGAAACTCAGGCCCCGCACGAGCCAATTCTGCCCAAGACTTTAACTTTCCGCCGACTGCGACCGGTTCAGCAGGGTGGCGCACCTGGCTGTTATGGCTGCTCGGCCTACCGATTGTCGCCGCGCTGCTCGTTACCGTTTTGGTTTTGACGCGAGGGAATAACGAAGAAACCAAGAAGGCTACGAAATCCGGCAAAGCCTCATAAGTGAGCCTGTTCGACCAGACCTCCGGGACGCTGCTGAACCTCGTGACGGTGCTCGTCGGCTCAACCCTTGGGCTCTCTTTACGCGGGCGTTTGCCCGAACGGGTGGTCACCACGACGATGCAAGCCATCGGCCTCACCACGCTCTTTATCGGGATCGGTAACGCCTTTGACCTGAACAAAGTAAGCGAGCCGCCGGGGGTGATTTTGGCGTTGATGGCGCTCGCACTCGGCGGCATTTTAGGCGAGTGGTGGCGTATTGAAGAGGGTTTGGAAGGTCTCGGCGAAACGCTTAAACGCCGCTTTAAGGGGCAAGGGCGCTTTACCGAAGGGTTTGTGGCCTCGAGCCTGCTGTTCTGCGTCGGACCCCTAACCCTGATCGGCTCGGTCCAAAACGGCCTCGCCGGGGACAATTCATTTTTAGTCTTAAAGTCAACGTTGGACGGGTTTGCCGCGCTCGCGCTCTCGGCAACGTTCGGGTTCGGCGTCATCTTTTCAACCGTGGTGATCGCGCTCTATCAGGGCACATTGTCGCTCGCTGCCGGACGTTTTGCCGCGCTGATTCCCGACCCCTCGAGCGACCCACGCGTGCTGCTCGTCAACGGCGTCGGCGGGATTATGATCGTCGGGCTCGGCTTTAACCTCTTAGAGCTTAAGCGGATTCGGGTGGCGAGTTTGCTGCCGTCACTTGCGCTGGTTGTAGTGCTTTACTATCTAGGTTTACGTTTGTACTGACTTACTCATGATATACTCACAGCAGACAGCAGAAAGTCACTGCCGCTCTTACTGCGCTGCTTTTTGACGTGCTGTCATCTGGAGGCAAAAGGTGAAGCGTTTTATAGCGTGGTTTGTCTTAGGGCTGCTCTCTCTAACTTGGGCACAACTCGACCCAGAAGCCGCACCATTTTTAGATTACGGTAGGGCGCTGCAACGTGCGGAAAAGCCAGGAACCTTAGTGGTTACCCTCTGCATAACCGGCTATCAAAACGGCAACGCGCAACCGGAACTGTGTACACATAGCGCCATAGATTACGTCAAAAGGCGCATGGCGGTCCGTATCACCGCACGTGAAGAGCCACGCTACAACAGCAATATGGTTTATCAAGACGGTCGCATCTATATGACAGACTTCGGGACAGACAAACTCGTGATGATGCCGCCAGAGCAGGCAGAGCCGATAGCGGAGACTCTGGAAAAGACTTTTGACACGGCTATGCAAAACAATTTTGTCCCGGACCAATTTGACAGCACCCATTACGACGGCCCGGTCAGCTACGGAAAGGTTATAAAGGGCGAGCAGGTCAGCGCGACGGTGACGTTACCTTTTACTGATCTAAAAGGCTCAGACCCGAAACCGACCACCCTGCGCCTTGTTTTTAACGAGAATAAAGTGCTTTTAGGGACACTTACGCCGACGGATAAGGGGCCACTGCTGTCGGTTATCAATCATCCGCAGACCAAAGTGACACCAGCCCAATTTTTCGATACCACGAGTTACCGGCTCGAGGATAAGAAACCCGTGCTGGTGAGTAAAAGCCGCGTCGTTCAGTTTCAATTTGACAAACCGCTCGACGAAAAGCTTTTTACCGTTCCTCAAAACTAGCGGCGGCAAAATAGGTGCTCTCGGCTGAGAGCACCTAAAACTTTATGCGGGGTACGTTTAGAACGCCTTACGCCCTCTTAAGAGTGGCGGTAAAAGCGTCGCCACAAAGACGAGCATGAGTAGAAGCGCCACGATAATGACCAGCGGGTGCCCCCACTGCCCGATAGCAATCGCCAGAAACGTCCAGACAAAGACGCTGCCGTACACCGGATCGCGCCAGTTGACGCGTACCGTCAGGCCGATTACCGTACCGACGAGCAGCATGATGATTGTCCAAAAGGTCGCGCCGCTCGTCCAACCGGACAAGAGGAGGGCGCTAGACGTATTCACAATCGTCGCCAGCGTCAGCCAACCCGCGTAAAGACTCACCGAATAACCGAGCCAGCGCAGCACGCCTTCGTGCTCGACACCGACGCCGAGGGCGCGGCGCATCGCAATGGCCGTAGCTAACAGGGCAAAGATAGTTAACACAGGGAGCCAGAGGTGGGCATCGGCAACGGAATAAAGCCAGATGGCGTTCAGCACAGCAGTTAGCGCCAACCAGGGGCGCAGCGCCTGGAGCCGGGGGTTTTCTTCTTGGTCGGGAAGCGCCTGATAAACCGCGAGGGCCAAGAGTCCCAGATAGATGGGTACCCAGATTAAAAACGCGTAGGGGGCAGGTGTTAAGAGAGGCTCGAGCCCATACGTGTCGGCCGCGCCGCCGGGAGTAAAGGCTCTGACCGCAACTGAAAACGGGACGATGATACCGGCCCAGGTCACCACAAGGACAAAGATTTGTTTCATTCTCTCGCTCATAGCGTTATCATAGTGTACAAACGCACGTTTCAATCGTAACGAACGCCCAACTATCTGCTCAGATATAGGGCGGACGGTGATAAGGCTCAGCCGACGCGGTAAGCTGACCCTATGCTTAGCGACGCTGAAATGGCCCATCTTAAAACGCTCGCCCGGTTAGAGCTCACTGCTGAAGAGACGCAGCGGCTTAAAGGTGACCTCAATTCGCTTTTGACCTATTTTGAAAGCCTGTCGGAACTCGACACCGAAGGCGTTGAAGAACTTGCCCGTCCGCTAGCTTTAAGCAACGTCTTTCGGGAGGATGTGGTGCAGCCGGGGTTAGGGCAACAAACGGACGAGCGCCTCGCGGTCGAGAGTCAAGACGGCTTTTTTAAGGTGCCGCGCACGGTCGAGAGCGGTGAATAAACGCTTCATGAACTTTAAGGATTTTTCACCTGGTTTGCAGCTAAACTTAAGTGTGACACAATCTTAGGTGGAGGCACGATGAAACGGTCTTTTGCTCTTTTTGTACTCTTAGTGACGCTGCTCAGCGCGTGTGTTCCGGCAACCCAGTACCCGCCCGACACCCCGATTTTCTATCCGACGAGCTACCGTAACCTGTTCTCGACGACCTTGCAAGAGTTGACCGCCGCGTATCTGCCCAGCGGTCTGGGCCGCAGCACCTTTTCGGTCACACAGGCGAATTTAGAGACCGGCCTGATTACCGCCGTGCGTAACGAACGCGGCGCGTCAGCCAACGTCCAGTACCGCTACCCCGAAGACGACGCCGACATCGGGAGCCGCTCCGGGTCGTTTTTTCCCGGTCTGGGCCTCGCCCTGACGTTGCCGGTGCAGACCTCGAGCCCCCAACAAACGATTATTACGATTGTCATTCGCAAAGTCGGCAACCAAGCCTCGCTCATCTACTCGGCGCAAGGCCCCGACGGCACGAGTTCAAACGACGGCACGAGGCTGATGCGAATTGTGGTTATGGACCTCAACGCACAGTTTTTAGCGCCGGAGACGCCGCTCGAGCCCGCCAATCCGTAAAGCTCGTGACAAAAAGATAAGCGACGGGAACCTTGACCCGTCGCTTGTTCTAGGTTTGAGGCCGTTACTCGAGTCTCTCCTTACCTACAAACGGCCGTAACACCTCCGGCACCGTCACACTGCCGTCTGCCCGTTGATAATTTTCTAAAATCGCCGCGACCATCCGCACCATGCCGAAGGCGCTGCCGTTTAGCGTGTGTACCAGCTCCGTTTTGCCCTTGCCCTGTGCGCCGCCTTCACGGAAGCGGGTGCCGAGCCGCCGCGCCTGAAAATCGGTGATGTTGGAGACGCTACTGACCTCGAGCCACCGCCCCTGCCCCGCGCTCCAGACCTCGAGGTCGTACTTCTTAGCCTGCGTAAAGCCCATGTCGCCCGTACACATCAACAGTCGGCGGTAGGGCAGCCTGAGCATATCGAGCAGATGTTCAGACAAGGCCGTCATCTCCTCGAGGACTTTGTAACTTTCTTCCGGGCGGACAAACTGCACCATCTCTACTTTGTCAAACTGATGGCTCCGGTTCAGGCCCCGCACATGCGCGCCGTAACTCCCCGCTTCGCGGCGAAAGCAGGCACTCGCAGTCGTATACCGAAGCGGCAGCGCCGCCTCGTCTAAAATTTCGTCACGGTGCAAGTTCGTCAGCACTAACTCCGACGTCGGGATGAGGTAAAAGCCGTCGGTCACCCGGTACATCTGCCCTTCTTTGTCAGGGAGTTGGCCGGTGGCGGTGGCGCTGTCGGCGTTGACCATCAGCGGCACCGAAACCTCGGTGTAGCCTGCGTCGGCGAGTGAGTTGAGGCAATACTGAATCAGCCCGCGCAAGAGCCGCGCGCCGCCGCCCTTAAAGATGGGAAACCCTGCGCCTGTCGTTTTAACGCCCGCCTCGAGGTCAATCCAACCCCGCGCCGCTGCCAGCTCCCAGTGCGGTTTGGGATCAAAGTCAAAAGCGGGTTTGTCGCCACGCTCAAACATCACCTGATTGTCGTGCTCGGACGCGCCGTAGGGCACGCTTTCGTCGGGCAAGTTGGGTAGCTCGAGCAGTAGCCCGCCGAGCTGCGCCTCTAGGCTGCGGCTCTTTTCTTCAAGGCGCTTGACCTCGTCACTCACCGCGCCCATCTCACGGATAAGCTCGTCGGCACTTTCGCCACGTCGTTTAAGCTGACCGATCTCTTTACTGCTGGCGTTGCGCTCGGCTTGTTTGGCCTCTAAATCGCCTCGCAAAAGCCGGTGCTCTTCGTCTACTAAGAGGGCCTGATTCAGCGCCTCTAACGCTTCGGGCAGCTGCTTGGCGCGAACCGCGCGCCGCACCGCCTCGGGATGGTCACGGATAAGCCGTAAGTCGAGCATTTTATAAGCCTACCCGAAAGCTTAAGTATTGGGCTAAACTCGAGCCTCAAACAGCCCCGTCGCCCTGGTAATTCGCACCTCGCCCGTTTCGGCGAGGGCTCGCTCAACCCGTTCCCGTAACGCCGCCATCTTTTTAGCGTCGTTTTTGAGGTCGGCTGGCGTGACTGACAGGATGTAAGCAAGCAGTGGGTCGGCTTCGGTGACGAGCAGGTCGGGGTCGCCGGGGGGCCGGTGCAGTATGACGGAAGAAAAGTAAGGCTCGAGGTAGCCCACGCCGGTCTCGAGTTCAAAACTCGTCACGTGATTGTTTTGCAAACCTAGATGAACCGCGCCGTCAGCCGTTAGGTCTTGCGAAAGGTCATCTAGTTCGTGCAGATGATCCTTACCGTTCGTCGCCGCAAAGAGCCGCCCGCCGGGTTTGAGGACGCGCCGCACTTCGCTTAGCGCCCTGGGCAAATCGGGTACGTGGTAGAGCATGTGGTTAGCGACTACGGCGTCAAACGTCGCGTCGTCAAAGGGTAAGGTCTGTGCGTCAGCCACAGTAAAGGTGAAGTTAGGCGCGCCTTGAAGACAGGTTTGCGCTTCGGCAATCATCCCGGCTGAGAGGTCGGTCAGCGTGACCTGCCAGTTTTGCGGCAGTCGGTCCAGGTTTTCACGCCAGAGTTTGGCAGGACCAGCGCCCAGCTCGAGCACCCGTGCCCTGTCCGGCAGCTCGAGGTGGTCAAAGACCCAGCGGTGCCAGTTCACCCCGTTCACGCTAAAACGGCGGTGAAGGGCGGCTCGAGCGTCTAAGTTCGAGGCGTCTTGGTACTGTTCGGCTAGAGACATGTTGGTCATAGCTTTACCTTACCTAATACACCAGAGGCCGAAGGATAGGCCGGGCTCCGGCACCGCCAGTTTTTACCCCTGATGCTTGCTTCTTACTACTTATTGACCACATCTTCAAAACGTTTTTCCCAGGCGGTGTAGTTGCCTTTCGACCCGAGCACGAAGGGCGACAAGCCAATCGCTTTGATCAGTCCCCGGTTCAAGGTCGCCGCTGAGAGCCGCATCGGGCGGATAAAATCCACGAAGAGCACCACGCGGTCTTCGCCGGTATCGTTCCACGCCTCGTGGTCGTAGGTATCGTCAAAGATTAGGCTTTTGCCCTCTTCCCAGTGCCGGGTTTCGTCGACGACGCGGATGCCGCAGGCGCTCGTCGGTTCGGGGATTTTAAGACCCAGGTGATAACGGATCACGCCTCTGTACGGGCCACGGTGCGGCGGCAGGTGCTTGTGCGGACCCAAAATCGAGAAAAACGCGGTGGTCATCCCCGGAATCTTGTGGAGGAGTTGGGCTGTTTTCGGGCAACGCTCAATCGTCCCGGCTTTAACGCCGTAAGCGTAAAAAAAGTAGGTCTTCCAGCCGTTGTCTTTGGATAAACTGGCCTGCTCCGGTGAGATGTCTTGAAAGTTGGGCAGCTCGTCACGGTAGGCCATCACGCCGTCGAGTTCTTTACGGATAACTGTCCAGTTAGCCTCGAGTTCTTCGGCCCAGGGAAACACCTCGACGTCAAAAAACGCCGGGTTCCCAACCTTTGACGAGGCGGTGTAAAGGCGGTCCATCCCCTCGACACCCCCTTTAAGTACGTCAAAGGCTCTGTCCCTCGCGTTTGTCTGCCAGCTTGCCATGTCGTTCTCCTCTCACGAGTCCTCGAGACCAGTTATAACAGATTGCAGAAATACGGGTGCGCTCGAGGCTGGGCCTAACGGCAGGGACTTTAGCCAGTTTGCCGCACTACCTCGTGCTACCTCTCCCGCACCCGCATCTTGATGCCTTCTAGCGGCCCACCCGTCCCCTGATAGACCTGCACGACCTCTTGCCCCGGTTCCGGTGTGAGGTCGTAACGCCGGAGGATCGCCGCCGCCATCGCCTTGATCTCCACGGTGGCAAAGTTCATCCCGATACAGACCCTCGGCCCACCGCCAAAGCCGACCAGCGCGTAAGGGTGCTGTTTGTCCTCCTCCCGGGGCGGCGCAAAGCGGTCGGGGTCAAACCGCTCAGGTTCCCGCCAAATGTGCGGGAGCAGATGGCTAGCAGCAACCGAATAGAGCACCCGCTGGCCCGCCGGGACGGTGTAACCGTGAAAGGTAAACGCTTGCGTGTTGCCCCTAGGTCCGTTTGCGACGGGTGGGTAGAGGCGTTCGGCTTCGGAGAGGGCGTAGCCCAAGACTTTCATCGCTTTGAGCGCCTCCAAGTGTGGTTCGTTGTCGCCCAATGCTCCGTTAACCTCTTGTCTCACTCTTGCCAAGTACTCAGGATGCGTGCTGAGTAGATACAAAAGCCACGCACTCAGGCTCGTCGAGGTCTCGTGTCCGGCGACCAGCAAGATGTTGAGGTGGCCTAAGAGCTGGGCGTCGGTGAGAGCTTTGCCCTCGTCGTCCCTGGCCTGCACCAAAATACCCAAGATGTCGTGGGTGGGTTCTTTTCGGCGGGCTTCAATTTGTGCTTGTAGCAAAGGCATCAAGGTATCGCGGGCAGCACGTGACGAGGCGAAGAATTCTTCTTCTGATCTAGCCTTGGGGTCGCCCTGCAGCAAGGTCACGAACAGCTCCCGAAAGCGGTCAACCTGCGGGCCAGCCGAGAAGCCTACCAGCGCCTCGGCTGCTACATCAAAGGTGATCTTACGGGCTTCGTCGTAGAGGTCAACGACGCCCCGCTCGCCCCAGTCGGCGATGCGTGCGCCGATCACCCGGTTCATAATGGGTAAATAGCGGTCCATATAGCGGGTGGCAAAGGCTGGGTTCATCATTTTACGCTGGCTGTCGTGGTCGGGGCCGTCCATGTTGAGGAGCCCCCGACCCATGATATGACCGATCATCGGCGTCCAACCGAGGTCGTGTGAGAACAGCTCGCGGTGACTTAAGAGCATAAAGCGGTTAGCTTCGGGGCCGACCATATAGACGACTCGGTAGCCGGGCCAGTCAGCCGTAAAGATGGGGCCGTACTTTTCATAACAGTCAGCCAGAAAAGGGCCGACCCTAAAGGGATAATCGTCGGGAATCGTGACGTGGGGCAGCTCGTCAAGCCCCTTGGTAGGCGTTTCAGTCGTCATCGGTACCTCCTTACCCTTTACGGTACAGCGAGAAGGCGAAAAGCGTGTAGGGCCGACGGCAAAGCCCGTACCCGGTAGGGCTACGGTGATAGACCTTCGCGTCTAGGGCAGCGTGCGTTATTCATTTCGCCACCACAATATTGTCTTAAAGGAGTTGAGGGCTACTAGGCAGATAGGTTGCAACGCCAAACGAGCCCCTCTTGTAACTAAAAGGGGCTGGCTGGGCGCATATAGCGGTTCGTACTGAGTGCAAATCCCGCAGGAATCATCTCAGAATGTGCGTGTCAAACTGTGTATAAATCTCTTAGAGCGTTTCAAACCAGCTGATGTGCCTGCCTGTGCCCTACGAGGGTATGCCCCGCAAAGGTATATCCCCAGGGTATACCTGCTGCAACGGTTTCAAATCAGAAACGCTCTACATCTCTATGGTCGTCAGTTCTATCACCGTATGGGTCAACAAGGTCGCTGCGTGCTCGTATTATCCTTGAGCACTCACAGCATCGTTAAACTGTTTGAAAAAGGCGTCATAGCCCCCACTAATCTCGGCAAAACGTAGCGGCTTTACCCGCTCTACTAAGACCTCGGTTACATCAGGTGACGTTTCTAGAATGTTCATTGTCTCGGCGATAAAGTCCTCTAGCGGCAGGTAGTCGGGGTTGGTGGCCTGCTCAGGGCCCATCAGTTCTGTTTGCACGGCGGGGGGAACGAGTTCGATGACTTGTACCTGCGTGTCTCTAAGTTGGTAACGCAGCGACTGCGTATACGAATGGATGGCGGCTTTCGTAGCGTTATAGGTCGGAGTCAGCGCCATCGGCATAAAAGCCAGGCCCGATGAGACGGTCATCACCGTCGCTTGGGGCTGAGTTTCTAACAGGGGCAACAGCGCCGCCGTCAAGCGGATCGGGCCGAGCAAGTTGGTCATGATCGTCGCCTCGGCGTCCCCTAACGCACCCTCTTGTAGGGATTCTGCTCGCATAATGCCCGCATTGTTAATGAGCACGTTGAGCGCCGGATACTCAGCCCCTAGCTGTTCAGCAAAGCTTCTGATGGCGTCGGCGTCTTGCACGTCGAGCACCGCCGACTTCATTCCCGGATTTGCGGCGGTGACCTCCTCGAGCGCCCCCTTCCGGCGGCCGGTAATAATGACCTGATTGCCGAGGGCGTGAAACTGTTCAGCTAGAGCGCGGCCGATGCCGGAGCTCCCGCCCGTGATCAGCACCATGTTGTTTTTTACGTTCATTTTGTGACCTCCTAGGTTGTACTGTAAGATAAGTACGAACCGATAGGAAGTAGGCACCGCAAAGTTCTATACTTACCCAGGAGATAGTGAAAATGACCGACGGACTTAAAAGCTACGAAAAAGCTTTACATGGCGACGTCCCACTTTCGGAGTTAGGAAGAGACGACCCTGAACTTGAGGCGCTCGTCAGGGAAATTATCGGACGCGTCGCCGATAAATGGACGATGCTTGCCTTGGAGGTTTTAGAAGAGTACGGACGGTTGCGGTTTACACGGCTCGGTGAGCTTATCGGCGGCGTCAGTCAAAAGATGCTGACCAAAACGCTGCGGCAAATGGAAGCAGACGGTCTCTTGGTGCGCACGGTTTATCCGGTCGTACCGCCCCGAGTCGAATATGAGCTGACCGACATGGGTCACAGCTTGGGAGCTGCTTTTTGCGGTGTGTGGGTGTGGGCCGACGAGAACCGAGAGGCCGTCGCACGGTCGCGGAGAGCGTTTCAGACGCAGGCAGAACAGGCGCGGTGACCCTACTTATTCCCGCGAAGCTGCGTAATTTGCCCCAACCAGCGGTCAAACAGCGGCACCACCGGGTTTTCACGCGCTGTGACGATATCTATGTGGGTAAACCCGGGGATCACGTAGCTCGAGAACAGCGCACTCGCCCGCAGGTTGCTGTACGCCGAAAACCCGTCGAGGTCGGTGACCAGGCCGCGTCCCGCACCAATGGCCAGCGTCGGCGCGGTCACCTCGCTGTGCGCGGCAAAGTCGGCGCGGCTAGAGAGGTCGAGGGGCAGCTCGCTCATGTCTACCAAAAGCCGGAGCGGAAAGTACCACTCGTTAAAGTCGCTTTGCAGCGTCACGCGGGCGCGCAAATAGGCGGCCATGTCGGTGTATTCATGCACCGGGTCGCCGGGGCTCCAGCTCACCTTGGCAGAGCCGGGCGCAACTCCGGCGACGGTACGGCTCGAGCTGCTACCGAGGCCGTCAAGCAAAAACGCGATCACGTTGCCGCCGTAACGTGCGCCGACCGCCTCACCGAGCGAGGCACCAAACGTCGCCGAAGGTGCGTAATCTTCGTCGGCGCGAACACCGACATAGGCCAGATTCGTAATTGGAAAGGCAGTATCGGGGGCGAGGGCGTCAGGCTTAAAGCGGGCCAGCAGCGCCCGCGACTCTTGTTGTCCGTAAAACCCCGGTCCGAGGCCGAAAGCTAAAAACGGAGAACCGTGTCCGGCGTCAAACCCGGTGGCGGCGGGAATCAGCTCGAGGTTCCCGAGTGACAGTCCCGCAGTCAGACCAAACGCCCCGGTACGCCCGAGTGTTCCGTCAAGGAGTAAAAGCCCGTCGAGTTGCGCGTCTCCCAACCCGTTGGCAAACCGGTACGCCGCGTAAAAACTTACCAGGCTCGCGCCGAGCGAGTGACCCCCCAAAACGACGGTCTCAGCCTTTGCGTTCGCCTCTTCGACGACCGCGTGTAGGTCGCGCAGGTGCGTCACAAGCCCCCAGCGGCGCATAAACCCGGCATCTTTTACGGGAACCGCGTTAAACCCGGCGGGTGTTCCGGCGTCCTCACCGTAGTAGCGGTAGGCGGTCTCCGGATTGTGGCTGCGGAGGCTTTGACGCAGGGCGCTGGGGTCTTCTAACGCGTTCGCGCGGCGGTCTATCGCCCAAACCTCGAGCCCCGCACGGCTGGCGACGAGTTGCCGCGCCAAGATGTCAAAACTCGCCGCGCCGCCGAAGATTCCCGGCATCAAGATTAAAACGGTATTGGGGTCTTCCCCACCGAGCGCGTAGTAGCGCAGGTAAAAGGTGCGGTTAAGGCGTTCGGGCGTCCCTACGGTGTTTTCACCGGGAAGCGAGACGTACTGCGTCCCAACGCGCCGGGGCTCGAGGCGCTGCGGCGCGGTCGGGAGCTTCAGGTCGGCGCGCAGGTTAGGGATCGGCAGACACCCTGCGAGCAAAGCGCCCAGAACCAGCACGGCAACCAAAACCCTACGCCTCATCTCAGAAGTTTATAGAATTGCCGCCCGCAAGGTGGTAACCGAACAAATTGCTCGGTGAGGCGCACTAAAAAACGCTTTGTGCCGACGACCGGAGCAGCTGACACGCGGGCGCGGTGAAGTCTTGCTAGCTGAATAAAAAGTTCTGGTAGAACCAGCTTGGCGTATGCTCCGCGCTTACCACAACGTAGCGCCAAAATCTTTCTGCACTTCTGAGATGATCCTCTAGACGCTGCTTGATTTGTCCAAGGAGCTGGACCAAGCAGGGTCGGACAGAACAGTATGTTTTGAGTGGTTACCAAGGAAACGTAAGTCGGGAGGCTGTCAAAGAGGCGGATTGTCCTTCTGGCCGTGCGGTCTCAGCGTCGGCGGAGTGAGGCTTGTAGCGACGGTGTCCCGTAGTTCCACGCGTTGTCGGCAACGCTAACCGTTGTTCCAGGCGGGACGATCTGGTCGATGCGGTCGAGAATGTCGTCGGACAGTTCGACACCGTCGGCGGCCAGGTAGCCGTCAAGGTGCTCCATGGTGCGCGGGCCAATAATAGCGGACGTAACCGCAGGGTGGCGGACGGCGAACGCGGTCGCCATCTGGACGAGCGTGAGCCCGGCTTCGTCAGCCAAAGCGCCAAGGGCGTCAGCAGCCTCAAACTTCGCGGCGTTAGCCGGGTTGGTGGCGTCGAGCGCGCCGCTCCTTGCGCGCACGGCGGTGCTCGGCCCGCTGATCTCCTGACCCTTTCTATACTTGCCTGACAGCCACCCGCCGTTCAGCGGACTAAAAGCTAATACGCCCATCCCAAGGCGGTGGCAGGTCGGTAGCAGGTCGTACTCGGTGGCGCGGGTAAGCATAGAGTACGGCGGTTCCTCACTGCGGACATACCCGTAGCCGCGACGCTCAGCGACCCAGCGGGCTTCAACGAGCTGCGAGGCAGGCATTTTTGACGTTCCGAAAGAGCGAATCTTGCCTGCGCGTACGAGGTCGGTCAGCGCGCCAAGGGTTTCGTCCATGTCGGTGTCCGGGTCGGGGACGCCTACCTCATAGAGGTCGATCCAGTCCGTCTTAAGACGGCGTAGCGAGCCTTCGACCGCCTGCATGATCCATCGCCGCGACGCTCCGCCATGATTGGGGTTACCGTCGAACCGGACACCGAATTTAACGGACACTACGACGTCCTTACGACGTCCATTCGCTAGCGCCTTGCCCAGAATCTCCTCGGATTCGCCAGCGGAGTAGCCGTCGGCGGTATTGACGAAATTGATGCCAGCGTCCAGTGCTTTATGAATAATGCGAATAGACTCGTCGTGGTCACGGTTGCCGAAGGCACCAAACATCATCGCGCCCAGGCACAGTTGGCTGACCGAAATGCCGGTACGCCCCAGAGGTCGGTATTCCATACAAAAACTCCTTATAGCTCACAAGCAAGCTTGCACCTAGTAAATCATCTGCGAAATAGCGCCGAAGGAGTCAAAGGACTAAACTAGCAGGATGAAAGCGAGCCGCTTAAAGAGAAAGCCCAAGCATCTGTATAACTTCACAGGTTTAAGCGTCGAGCAGTTCAAGTTGCTTAGTAAAGCGGTCGAAGTACGCCTTGCCGAACCAAAAGGCACCCAGGGCAAATTACGTCAACGTGCAGTAGGCGGGGGACGCAAGGCAGAACTAGGGGTAGAGGATCAGGTTTTAGGGGTGCTGCTGTATTACCGTTTGTACCTGACCCAGCTGCTACTAGGCTACTTATTCAACTTGGATGATAGTAACGTCAGCCGTTTGATCAGCAAACTTCGACCTGTACTACTTGAGGTTCTCCCCTTACCAGCGCACGAGACAGTTCTTTTTGGTCAAGCTAAAAGAAAGCGTATCGCAAGCCTAGAAGAACTGCTTGAGCAGCATCCTGAGTTCAAGGAAGTCTTGGTTGATGCTACCGAGCAAGAAATCCAGAAACCCAAAGACAAGCAAGAACGCAGAGACAAGTATTCAGGTAAGAAAAAGCGACATACGCTCAAGACCCAAATCACTGCCACCAACACAAAGCTTATCCTTCATGTGACACGTTCTTTACCAGGCAAATTCAGCGACGTCAACGTCCTTAGAGGTACCGGGGTGTTACGAGCTTTACCTACGGCTACCGAGGTCCGAGTGGACAAAGGATATGACGGTATTGATAAGGATTTTCCCCATAGAACCTTCCATCAGCCCAGCAAAGCTAGAAGAAACAAACCCCTGGACTTCATCCAGAAATGCCTCAACAAAGTTCAAAACAGCCTGCGTTTTCCTGTCGAGCACACACTGGCTCACTTGAAACGCTTTAAGCTCTTAGCGGGTATCTACCGAGGCCCAAAAGCTGTTTATGATGACACTTTCTTAGCTATCGCGGGGCTTCATAACTTCAGAAAGTTAGATGCTCTGGCTTGGTAAGCCGACTTAAACCCTTTCTCTAAGCCTAGCTACTTTATTCTGATCGTGTACTTATTTCGCAGATGATTTAGTGATAGAATTGGTTACGTTAATAACCGGACAGCCTGTCCACTCAACTATACCCCTTAACGGAGACCCTGTCCACTTAATACAATGTGCGCTGACCAGTCCCCATCTTCTGCCAGACGAGCTGACGCCGAGCGCAACCGTGACAAGATTCTCGTGACCGCCCGCACCGCGTTCGCGGCCTCAGACGCTGAGCTTTCGATGGCTGAGATTTCGCGACGCGCAGGCGTCGGTATGGCGACGCTCTACCGCAACTTCCCCAGCCGCCAAGCACTCCTCGAGACCCTGTATCAAGAGGAAGTCGAGGCCATTTGCCAAGCCGCCGAGACAGTCACTGGCGAGACACCCGGTCAAGAGTTGATCTCATGGTTGCGCCGTTTTGCTGCCTTTCTTAGCAGCAAACATTCCATCGCCGCCGAGCTGCTCAAGCACACAGATACGAGCGATCCTGTTTTTGGTAGCAGCCGCGCTAGGGTGCTCACGGCCGCTCAGCCGCTTCTTACCGCTGCCCAGCGCACCCACGCTATCCGTGGCGACCTCACGCTCGAGCAGATCATCGACCTCATCGTAGCTATCACTCGGATTCGGGGTGACACCCAGTATTTCGCGCCGATCCTTCAAACGGTGCTCGACGGCCTGCGTCCCTCACCTAGCTAGTAGTTTGCTCGAACGTGACCTTCTCCGAGGTAGCAAAATAGCATTTGACAACCCGTCAACCTTGAACGACACCTCATACTGCCTGACAACCCTTCTGCCTTCTACCAACTTTCTTCAGTGTGACAGTTGGCAAAATTGGACAAGGTTACGCGCGCCACCACCAAACGAAATCAAAGTTGCGAAAAATATTCTTGGCCCAAGCTCTGCAACTGAGACACTTTCCAGCAGCGCAGCGAGGAGCAGCCCTATAAGACCAGCCCAACCGACGATAACGGCTTGTTGCAACGTCACGGCAGCTTATAAGAACAAGAAGCCAACCTTGTCATGAGCGCCCCAACAAAGATGGTGACAGCAAGATTGTGGCACTCAGCTCTGTAACACGGCCTTAAACCGGCTTACTTTAGGGAGTCAGCTGTTTTAGAGACGCACATCAGTACCGGGGGGTACGCCATGAAACGACTTGAAGGCAAAGCAGCTATCATAACCGGCGCGGGTACCGGGATCGGCGAGGCCATCGCGCATAAGTTCGCCAGTGAGGGAGCACACGTTCTCGTCAACGGTCTGCCCGGCGACCCGGTTGAAGAGGTGGCTAGAGCCATTCGCGAGCAGTATCCGGACGTCAAGGTTGAAGCTTACGTCGCCGACATCGCCGAGCAAGACAACGCCGAGGCGTGCGTTCGGCAGGCCGTCGCAGCGTTTGGCAAGCTCGATGTTTTAGTCAACGACGCGGGTACCTTGCCCGAAACCGGCGAAACCCAGGAATATTCCATCAACGCTTTTGACAAGCTCGTTCACAACAACATCCGCAGCGCCTTTATGATGACCCGCGCGGCGCTGCCCGAGCTGCAAAAGACGCGCGGCAACATCGTCGCGGCCGGTAGCGAGGCCGGATTTAACGGGACCCCGATGTTCACCCCTTACGGCGCGACAAAGGGATGGATGCACGCCTTTATCAAGGGTGTCGCGATGGAGCAGGCTAAACATGGCGTCCGCGCCAACTGCTTTTGCCCTGGGCCTATCGAGACCATGTTTACGGACCCCGAGGTCGGCCCGATGGGTGACGACCTCGCCGAGATGACGGTGACGGCAACGGCGATGGGGCGGCTTGGCACGCCTGAGGAGATGGCCAACGTCGCGGCTTTTTTAGCCTCTGATGAGGCGAGCTACGTCACCGGGGCGCTCTTTTTAGCCGACGGCGGCGTGACGCCCGCGCACGGCACCTTAGGCGCACAGGTTCCCGACGAGCTTAAAAAAGAGCCGCAGGGCCAGCTCAAACTGTCCCATGAACTCGCCGGTTCCGTCTCTGAAAAACCTACCGGCTAGGGGGAAAGATGAAAAAAGATACTGCTAATACTCATAAGGTCTCGAGACGCCGCGTGCTTGGGGGGATGACGACCGGTTTGGTTGCCGCTCTGACGCCTGCTGCGCTCGCACAAACAAAACAGACCGATACTAAAGAACAAGTCCCGCCGCAAGCCGTCAAGCAAAATCCGCTGACGCAGTACCCGGAACCGCCTTTTAAGCGACAGCCCCAAGATCCACCCGGTCTGGCGAGCAAGATGACGCCGCGCCCCGATCACGGGGAGACGAGTTATCAGGGTTCAGGCCGTCTCTTGGGCCGTAAGGCGCTCGTCACCGGCGGCGATTCGGGCATCGGCCGCGCCGCAGTTATCGCCTTCGCGCGCGAAGGGGCGGACGTCGCCTTCGGTTACCTTCCCGAGGAAGAACCCGATGCACGCGAGGTCGTCGCGCTGATCCGCAAAGCGGGGCGGAAGGCCGTGGCCCTGCCGGGTGACATCAGGAGCGAAGACTTTTGTAAACAGCTCGTCGCCGACGCAGTACGCGAACTCGGCGGGCTCGACATCTTGGTCAACAACGCGGCTAAACAGCACTCGGTCGCGTCTATCCTCGACCTCAGCAGCGACCAGCTCGACGCGACGTTTAAGACAAATCTTTACGCGCTGTTCTGGATTACCAAAGCGGCGCTGCCGCACCTCAAGGCCGGGGCCAGCATCATCACCACTGCCTCAATTGAGGCGTACGACCCATCTGAAAACCTGCTCGACTACGCGCAGACCAAAGCGGCGCAGGTCGCCTTTACCAAATCGTTGGCAAGGCAGGTGGCTGAACGGGGCATCCGGGTCAACGCCGTCGCGCCCGGACCTTTTTGGACGCCCCTCCAAGTCAGCGGGGGTCAACCGCAAAGTGCCCTCGAGACCTTTGGCGGCGACACCCCGATGGGGCGTCCCGGCCAGCCGGCAGAGCTTGCGCCGATCTATGTGCTCTTGGCGTCGCAAGAATCGAGCTACACGACCGGTCAGGTGTACGGCGCGACGGGCGGGAGTGGTGCACCGTGAGCTACAGCCAAGGCTTCTGACGCGGGTCGGGAACCTTGTTACCTCAACATTTTCTTAAATCTCTGTTCTAGCAGTCGGCGTAAAAGCTTAATTTGAGTTGAGGTCGGCAAAAGAAAGCTAATATGTCAGCTATTCGGTTGAGGTTTCGTGCAACTCGTTAGCTGAGCAGGAATTCCTTATCGCTCACACTGAGCCGCTCTCCCGGCACGTTGCAGCGGTCCGGTCTGTCAACTGCGTAAGCCGACCTTTCCGGTTATGAAGGGCAAACCGTCAAGCCTACGCATCAGGCTACGTCAGCATTTGAGCCTCATCCCAAAGGCAGTGCTACACTTAAACCTATGGAACCAACCTGGGTACGCGGCATTCGCGGCGCAACGACGGTCGAGCGGGACGAACCCGAGCTGATTTTGGCGGCGACCGGGGAGCTGTTAGAGACGATGCTCCGCGAAAACGACATCCGTAACTTTGAGGCCATCGCCGCGATTTTCTTTACCACCACGCCCGACCTGACGAGCACCTTTCCGGCAGAGGCGGCGAGAGCCCTCGGGATGGATTTGGTTCCGCTGATGTGTAATCAGGAGATTCCGGTACCCAACCGTTTAGCAAAAGCCGTACGGGTGATGCTGCAGGTCAACACGACGAAAACGCAGCGCGAGATGCGGCATATCTATCTGCGCGAAGCTGTCCGGTTACGCCCCGATTTGGTAAGCGCCCAGTAGCTAGCCTCCACTTATTGCCGCTTAGTTTTAGTTGACTAAGGCAGCAGCTTATTCGTAAACAGCGTCTTAGACTGAACTGCGTCACGAACCCTTTGCGTCGCGTCCCCGAAAACATCCGCGTCTAAGAGGAGCGTGGGGTAGCCTGTCCACTTTTCTAAGCTTTGTTGTCCCCACGCCTCACCTTGAGCGAGGTAAAAGCTCGAGACCAACGCTTGCGACTCACGCACCAAACCGGGGTCGGGAAAGCTACCTGCGGGCGCAGCTTGGAGGAGAAGTTCGGCAGCCTCTTCAGGGTTGTTTGCAGCGAACGTATAACCCCTGGCCGTCGCCGCTAAAAACGCCTTGAGCGCGGCGGCATTGTTCTCAATCCCGTCCGGACTAGCAACCAAAACCGGCGTGTAATAGTCGGGCACGCCGTAGTCGTTAAAGGTAAACAAGGTCAGGTCAACGCCTTCGCGCTCCGCCTGCACGCCCTGCCAGCCCCGAAAAATCCAGACGAAATCGGCGCGACCCGCCAGCAGCGCGTCAAAACCGGCAACGTTTAAGAGCGCACTCCGAAAATCGCCGGTACCACTGTCATGCCGGATGACCGCAGCGATGGTCGGGTCTTCATAGGTGCTGCCGAAAGCCGCGTAGATTTTGCCGTCCAGGTCTTTGGGTCGGGTAATCCCGCTCTTTGTAAGGACTGCCAGCGCCGCCGTATTGGTGGACAGCATCGCCGCTACCGAGACGACGGGCTCCCCGGCAGCAACCGAACCCAGTACGCCTTCGGTGCTCGAGACCCCCACATCGGCCTGGTTATTGGCAACGAGCGCCTCGGGCGCAACGCTGCCGTAGGGCAACACCTGCAGCTTGATACCCGCTTCTTCGTACCAACCCTTCGCGAGCGCGACGTAAATCCCGGTGTGGTTGGTGTTCGGTACCCAGTCGAGGGCCAGCCGGACCGTTGGGGTTTGAGCTGAGGCGAATGTAAGCAGGGTAATGAGTAGCGCAAAAAAAACTTTCACTGAAACCTCCAGGGCATGGTGAGGCGCTCGAGCAGCCGCACACCGGCGACGAGCAGCGAGCTTAAGAGGGCGATAACGATAATTGTGGCGAAAACGAGCGGGGTCGCGCGGGAATTCGCAGCGGTTTGCAGCAAAATCCCGAGCCCCGAAAAGCCGCCGACGTATTCGGCAAAAATTGCGCCGGTGACGCTGTAGGTCAGCGTAATCCGCAAGCCCGAAAAAAAGCTGGGGAGCGCACCGGGCCAGCGCAGCAAGCGAAAGGTCTGCCAGGGCGAGGCAGCCAAGGAGCGCATCAGGTCGTGGCGGTCGGCGGGCGTCTGTGCGAGGCCCGCAAGCGTCGAGAGAACGATGGGGAAAAAGGCAAAGAGTGCGACGAGCAGCACTTTAGGCAACAGGCCGAAGCCGAACCAGAGGAGCATTAAAGGGGCCAAGACGATAATTGGGACCGTCTGCGAGGCGACAAGATACGGCAACAACGCCCGCCGCAGCAGCTCGGATCGGTCGAGTAAAAGTGCCCAGACGAGCGCGGCGATGACTGCCAGCAGCACCCCTAACGCCGTTTCTGACAGGGTCGTCAGGCTGTTGTCCCACAACAGCCCGCGCTGCTCGAGCAACGTCATAAAAACAACCTGAGGCGACGGTAAAAAGCTCGCCGGAACCCCGCTCAGGGATACCCCGAGCTGCCACGCGCCTAAAATCAGCACGCCCGCAGCGAGTGGCGCGAGGACGCCGACTTTCATCCCGCTGAAACCGCGTCGTAAAACATCTTTTCAAAGTCGTAGCAGAGTTCGGCGGCGCGGGTGACGGCTTCTTTTTCCGCATCAGTCGTCACCAAGGGGCGAAGCATCTCGGTGGTAGCGCGTTCAGCGGGCTCCAAGGCTTCGTGAAAGCTGAAAAACTCCGTCGCCTCATCCGAAAAACCGTACTGCCGAAGCGGAGCGTCAATACGGCCACAGATTTCCAGAAAAATCGTTTCACTTGCGCCCAGACACGCGACCGTTTCAGCAAACGAACTCCGCGCCAGGTGATAGTAAAACTGCGCCGTCAGCGCGAGACACGGCGCCAGGGGCCGAGCAGCGGCAAAGTCTTCCGGTGTTAAACCGACCGCTTTACCAAACCGTAACAGCGTGTCTGCCGCACCCATTTTAGGCGTGAGCTTGGCAATCAGCGCGTCCGCCGCCTCAGCTGTGGGCGCTTTGGCAATGGTGAGGCTGTCTAACCGGTACACCTCGCGGATGAGGAAAATATCTTGGAGCGCAAAGCGGGCGAGCTGTTCGCGGGTTGTCGTTTGGTTTTCGACACCTGTCCAGAGTGGATGCTCTAAGAGAGCCGTTTGTTTTAGGCGCAGGTCTCGAGTCGTCAACCCGGCTAAAAATCCCGTCCCGACGCCCTGCCCGTAAGTCGGATTTACGCTGGTTTTGGTCACCAAAAAACCTCCTGATTTCACCAGGAGGCGCAAGCCGTAAGCTGAGAGCGCGTCACACTTCCTCCGCCGGTATGATCCGGGTCAGGTTCTAGGGTTGAGCTTGCTCGCGCAGACTCTCTCAGCCTTTCGGCACCCCTGGTGAGAGGGCTAGTATACAGCGGCAACGGGTCGAAAGTGTAGGCTCGAGCCAACCTCGCTCACCCAAAGAGCTAAAAGGAGACGCATGACCTTTAGCCGCACCTACACCACTGTTGACGCGCACACGGCGGGCGAACCGCTGCGAATTGTAACCGCCGGGATTCCGCGTATTCCCGGCCGCACGATTCTAGACAAGCGCCGCTGGGTCAAAGAAAATCTGGACGACGTGCGTAAGGCGCTCATGTGGGAGCCTCGGGGCCACGCCGATATGTACGGGGCTTACCTCACCGAACCGGTGACAGAGGACGCCGACCTGGGCGTGATCTTTATGCACAACGAAGGCTACTCGGATATGTGCGGGCACGGCATTATTGCGCTCGCCACAGTTGCCACCGCGCAGGGTTTGGTCAGAGTGACAGAACCGGAAACCCGCATCGGCATAGATTCGCCGGCAGGCTTTATCGAGGCGTTTGCCAAGTGGGACGGCCGAAAAGTTGGGCGGGTCCGGTTTAACAACGTACCGTCGTTTCTCTACCGGCGAGACTTGGAGGTTCACACCCCTTCGTTCGGTGGCGTCACGGTAGACCTCGCCTTCGGCGGCGCGTTTTACGCTTACTTGAGCGGCGCACAGGTTGGGCTTACGGTCACGCCGGAAAACTACCGTCCGCTGATCCTCTTAGGCGACGAGGTTAAAAAAGCTGTCAGTGCCGAGGTTAAGGTGCAGCATCCGCTCGAGCCTGAACTCAACCAGCTTTACGGCACCATCATCCACGGACCGCCGCAGCATGAGGGGTCAACCCAGGCGAACGTCTGCGTCTTTGCCGACCGCGAGATAGACCGTTCACCGACCGGCACCGGCACTGCCGGACGCGTCGCGCAGCTTTACGCCAGGGGTCAGCTCCGAGAAGATGAAACGCTCGTCAACGAGAGCATCATCGGTACGACCTTTACGGGCCGGGTTGTCGGCCACACGAAGGTCGGCGAGTTCGACGCCGTAATCCCTGAAGTCGGTGGCAGAGCGGCCATCACCGGCTTTAATCAGTGGGTCGTTGACCCAGACGACCCGGTAGGGGCAGGATTTTTTCTCCGGTAGAGGTTAGATAATGGGAACGCCGAACGCGACGTGTGCAGCGGCAAGATCAAACAGGGCGTGACCGACGCTTTTGAACACGGTCGGTTGGTCTACCTGGGTGGGGTTAGATAGAAGGGACTCGAGCCCCACCACCGCCGACCACTGCAAACGGCCCGCCGCCACAGCTTGAATGAGGTCGCCCGCTTCGGTCTGCGCAGCCGCTAACGTGTCTACCACCACCCGGCTCTGACCGATAATCTCGGCTGAAACTTCGGCCACTTCAGGCTGAAACGACCCTACCGCGCAGATAAACGCGTCCTGCCTGACGGGGTCGGTCAGGACAGGCGTCCGGCTCGTCGTGGCGGTGACGATGAGGGACGCGTCGGCAGCAACTTCAGCAGGTTCAGCGACGCGAGCGTCCATGCCGAGAGACTGCGCGTAAGTCACCAGCTCAGCAGCTTTTTCTTGCGTCCGAGAGGCGATAAAAACTTGCTCGATCCCGAGGCCGACGCGGAACGCCTCGAGATGTGCCCGCGCCTGAACCCCGGCTCCAAAGATAAGTAACGGACCGTTCGGCACAGCTGCGAGTGTTTTTACGGCGAGAAGTGACAATGCCGCCGTCCGCCGTTCGGTGACCACGCCGTCTAACATGCCCAGGCGAACGCCGGTGTCGGTGCGCATCACGACGATCTCACTCTGAACGCTCGGCAAACCTCGGCCCGGATTGTCCGGGTGGACGGTGACGAGTTTGGTGATGGTCAGGTCGCGGCTCGAGGCGGGCATCAGCAGCAGACCATTACCCTCTCCCAAAGCTACGGCGCTGCGTTCCGGCGCGGTCAACTTATCACGGTTTAAGAGCACGGCGGCGATAGCGTCAGCTAACTCCGGGTACGGGAGTCGGGCGGCTGTCTCGCGGGCGTCTAACTGCATCACACCGACTTTCGTCAAAGCTCGAGGGTTTACGGGGATAATGTTGCGCAAACACAAGAATGTAAATATAAGAACATGAAGGCGGCAATCAGGGGCACACCTTAGCAAAACTCAGGAATGCTCGAGACCCCAACCCGTAAAATCGGCGGCTACCAGCTGAACCGCTGCGAAACAAATCCATATGGTAGTTACGCTAGGCGGTTACTCCCACTCTTTCACCGGAATCAGCTCGCCGCCGTCTACGGTCGCATTTTTGACCCGGTGACCCCGGCTCAGCGACACCTCTAACACCGCCTGGTCGAGACTGTTGGAACCGATCAGCGTTTTGCGGACGAAATAGCCGTTCCCTTGCAAACTCATCTCGCTGGTTTTCGAGAGCCGCACGGGGATAACCTCACCGTTTTTATCGGTACGGACGCGGGCCAGAAGAAAACTGCCTTCCTGCTTGAAGTTGGGGTTGCCACGACGAAAAAACATGCTCTACTCTAGCACTGCCTCTACGCAGACATCTTATCCAGCTATATTTAGCGTATACCGAAAACGCCACCAACCCTTGACCTTCTTTAATCCGGTAAGGGGCCGGTGCTGCCCCGCACAACCAGCTCGGGAGAAAAGACGAGCGGCCCGCGGCTTTGCCCCTCGAGTCGCCCCAGCAGCAGCTTCACCGCCCCCAGCCCCAGCTCACGTTTGGAGATATGCAGCGTGCTTAAAGGCGGGTGGAGCCACGCCGACGCCGGAATGTCATCATGTCCGACCACCATCACCTCATCCGGAACCCGTACCCCGGCGTCAACAAGCGCCCGCAGCACGCCCGCCGCCATGATGTCGTTAAAGCAGATCAGCGCGTCGAACGGGAGGCCCCCCCGCGCGAGTTGGGTGATAAAGTCGTAACTCGCACCGGCACTCGAGTCTGTTTTGTAAACCTGAGCACCTTTTCCTACGGCCTCCACGAACGCCGCCTCACGGACGCGGCTACTGCCAAAGCGTGACGGCCCCGCCAAAAACGCGAGCCGGGTTCGGCCCGCCGCGATAAGCCGCCGCACCGCCAGCTCAATCCCGGCCACGTCGTCGATTACAATGCTCGCAGCCACCTCCGGCGGTACCGTCCGGCCAATGATGACCGCCGCTTTGAACCTCGTCAAAAAGCCAAAAAGCTCCTCGTCGGGGAGGCTCGGCGTATCTAAAATCACGCCATCCGCACCTCTATCTTGCAGCGACTCGAGCGCCGCCACCTCACGCGCCGCGTCGTGAAAGGCGTTACTCAAAAATAGGTTGTAGCCCCGCTCCCACGCGGCCCACTCCGCGCCCTGCGCGATTTCAGCGTAGTAGGGATTGTCTAAAATCGGGACGATCAGGCCCAGGGTCAGGCTCGAGTTCGTCGCCAGACTCCGCGCCACCCCGCTACGCCGGTAGCCGAGTTCACGGATCAGCCGCTCGATGCGGGCGGTGGTCGCCGCGCTCGTGTGGCCGGTACCGTTTAAGACCCTCGAGACCGTCTGTTTCGAGACGCCCGCCGCCCGCGCCACGTCCGCCATCGTTACTTTAGCTGTTACTTTGGGGGTCGGTTTGGCCACAGCGCAGTGTAGCGCAGTGAGAGACCGCTCACCCTGACGCAGCTATCTTCTAAACTGGACCATGCCCAAACACCGTGCGCTCGTCGTAGGTAATATCGGCCTCGAGACTTCGCTCAGGCTCACCTCTCCCCTTCCAGACGCCTCGAGCTACCAACCTCATAAGCTCGAGCTGGGCGTTTCAGGCGTCGGTTTTAACGTCGCGTACGCTTTACAAACGCTGAGTACCAACGTTCGTCTCGCCTCAGTGGTCGGCGCTGATACGGTCGGTGACTTTTTGCTTACCGAAATGAGAAAGCTGGAAATAGACACCTCGTATCTACACATCGGTCAACGAACTGCCCGCTCGTTGGTCGTGTCGGACGCGTCCGGGGCGCGCCATGTGCATACCGATTTAGGCGGTGTGAAGGGCGCGGACTATCCGCTCGAGCGTTTTGATGCCGCACTTGGGGGGTGTGCGCTGGCGGTGCTGAGCAATATCGGGTACTCACGTCCGTTACTCGCTCGCGCACTTTCTGCAGGTATACCGATCTCAACTGATCTGCACGCGATTCGAGACCTAAATAACCCTTACGATCAAGACTTTTTAGCGGCGGCGACGCTGCTCTTTTTTAGCGGCGAGCATCTTACAAACGCCCATCAAACTGTAGCTGAAGCTCGGCGACGGTTCGACCCGGAAGTCATCGTCGTGGGGCTCGGCGCTGAGGGCGCACTCTTGTCCGAACGGGGCCGTGACACCTTGCACGTCCCGGCCTTTCTAGCCCCGCAAATTGTCAGCACGGTGGGCGCAGGGGACGCATTGCACGCTGCTTTTTGTCACTTTTGGCTCCAGGGTGAGGTGCCTGAACAAGCACTTCGTTTCGCGTGCGCCTTTGCTGCACAAAAGATTCGCTCCGGTCAAGGCGGTCAAGGGTTTGTCAGTGAGGCCGAAGTGCGCTCGGCTGCTCTGTCTGGATGAGCCGCTATTTGCTCGAGCCGCTAGAACAGAAGTGCGCAGATACGCACAGCCAACTAAAAGCAGGGTAGTGCCAGCTTTCCTTGCTCCAAAGCGTTTTACAATCAACCAAGACATTTGGGGGAGTAACTAGAACGGATAGACACGCCCTAGTGTCAAGCTGAAGAATTCAGGGGGTAAAAAGGTGAATTATCGGTATCTGGGTCACACCGGCCTTAAGGTCAGTGAACTCTGTTTGGGCGCGATGACCTTCGGGCGCGAGTCGAGCGAGGAAGAAAGCCACGCGATGCTGGGGCGCTTTACCGAAGCCGGTGGCAACTTCGTTGACACCGCCGACGTGTACAGCCGGGGCACCTCTGAGGAGATTTTAGGCCGCTGGCTGAAAGACCAAGAACGTGACGCGCTGGTTGTTGCGACCAAAGTGCGCTTTCCCATGAGCGACGACCCGAACGAAGCCGGTCTCGGCCGCAAACACATCATGCGCTCGGTCGAGCGGAGTTTGCGCCGTTTGCAAACCGACTACTTAGACCTCTATCAGGTTCACGCCTGGGACCCGAATGTCCCCTTAGAGGAAACTTTATCAACGCTCGATGAGCTTGTGCGGCGCGGGTGGGTGCGCTACTTGGGCGTGAGCAACTTTACCGGTTGGCAGCTGCAAAAGGCGCTCGACCTATCCAGAACACACGGTTGGGAAACGTTTAGGTGTTTACAGCCGCAGTACAACCTCTTGTGCCGCTCGACCGAGTGGGAACTTATTCCGGTGACGCTAAACGAGGGCTTGGGCGTGATCCCTTGGAGTCCGCTGCGGGGCGGTTGGCTCTCGGGCAAGTTTCGCCGGGGGATGGAAACTCCACTCGGGGGTAGCCGCATCGAAAAGGCCGAACAAGAGGGCTGGGGCGAGTCGTGGAGTGCGTATAACAACGAACACACTTGGGGGGTCATTGACACACTCTTTGAGGTCACGGAAGAAATCGGCAAAAAACCCGCACAGGTGGCGATCAACTGGCTTTTGCAGCGCCCCGGCGTAACCGCGCCGATTATCGGTACCCGGACGATGGCGCAGTTGGAGAGCAACCTGGGCGCGGTCGGCTGGGCTTTAGCCCCTGAGCATGTGGATAAGCTCAACCAGGCGAGTGCAGTGCAACTCCCTTATCCCTACGACGCTGTTTAGTACTCAAAAATGATTCTTTAGCTCGAGGGTACTTTACGCTTCCAGCTCGCCTAAACCCTTGACAGCCGGTAGACCGTCAAGGGTTTTTGAAATGATTTCTAGAAAACTCGAGTTCGCAGAGGTTTAAGCTGTGCCTATTCGGTCTAGCTTTACGGTTTTACCAAAATACTGGCGTTACCGTAGCGACCGTCTGGACACCCGACAAACCGACAGCACGTTCGTCAGCCGAATGCCAGAAAGATAACCCCGACCACCATGCCACTCGCGGCTAACAGCCGCCGCCGAACGTCCCCTTCGGCCAGCAAACGTGCGCCCAACAGAGCGCCGATCAGGATACTGATCTCACGAGTCGGCGCGACGTAACTCACGGGTGTGAAAGTGAGCGCAGTAAGCACCAAGATATAAGCCGACGGACTGAGCACCGCAATGACGAGGGCCTCGAGCCTGTGACGCCGCCACGTGTCCCGGAGCTCTCGAGGGTTTTTGAGTACGCTGGGCGAGAGGAGCAGCGCCCGAAAGCACTCGGAGAGCCACATAAAAATCAGCGGCGGCGCAGCCAGACGGCTAACCGCGTAGCCGTCCCACACGGTATAGATAGCGATACACACGCCGGTTGCCAAACCGTACAGGACAGCCGGGCCGCGTCCATACCGAGGTCCACCCGTCAGCACAACCACGCTGACGACAATGAGCAGCGTGCCGGTCAGCGCCAGCGCCGTGGGGCGCTCGCCCAAAAACAAAACTGCGCCGAGCGTGGCGAGCAGCGGGCCGGAACCTCTCGCCAACGGGTAGACGAGCGACAAGTCACCGGTACGGTACCCACGCTGCAACAGTAAAAAGTAGGCGATGTGAATGACGGCGCTGCCGACGATAAAAAGTAGCGTCAGGGAGTCTAGTCTCACGTTTTGCCACCGCCAATACAAGATACCGACAGGCGCGTAAATCACGGCGGTAAGGGCCGCGAAAAGCCAGGTAAAGACCACGCCGCCCCCGGCGCGTTTGGCAAAAAAGTTCCAGCCCGCGTGCATGAACGCTGAAGTGACGACGAGAGCAAGGGCCAGCAAGGTCATATTATTTCTCCAAACGAAATACAGCCGTCCAGATAATAAACTACCCCGCCGCAAGCTGCAGAGAATCAGACTCTTATCAGCTTGAAAGGGATTGAGATGGTGTGTCAGCGTTTAGACCGGGGCGAGCAGCTCGGTTTTAAGGGCCTCAAGTGTTGGTGGCAAGGTCGGCACGTCGGTCGTAGCGTTGAGGGACCCCAGCGCCGTCACCGGGGGTAGGGTAATTCCCAACGCCGCCTCGACGGTGGGCTCGAACTTCGCAGGGTGCGCCGTTGCCAAAACGATCACAGGCGCGTCGTCGCCGGTTTCCTCGCGGTAACGCGCCGCCGCTTCAAAGCCGACCGCCGTGTGCGGACAGGCGATATACCCGTCATGCTCGTAAACCTGCCGGAGCCGCGTCTTCGTCACCTCGTCTGACACCGACGTGCTCCAGAGGCCCCCACCTTTTAGAGCACCTTCGCCCAGAAGCGCGTAAAGACGTTCAAAATTACTCGGTGCGCCGACGTCCATCGCATTAGAGAGTGTCGAAACAGTATCTCGAAAACCGCCGTGCGCGTAACGCGACGCCAAAAAGCCGGGGAAAAAGTCGTTCGCGTTGTGCGCCGCGATAAAGCCGGGTGCGTCAACACCCGCCTTACTCGCCAACATACCCGCTGTCAGATTACCCAGGTTACCGCTGGGAACGCAGAAAACAGCGTCTCCCAAACCTAAAGTTTTAGCTTGCAGCGCGGCCCAAAAATAATAGCTCGATTGCGGCAGGAGTCTGCCTAAATTGATCGAATTGGCCGACGATAAACCCAACTCGCGCAGCTCCGGGTCGGTAAACGCGGCTTTGACGAGCCGCTGGCACGCGTCGAAATCACCCTCGACGGCGTAGGTCCGTACCCCCGGACGCGAGTGGGTCAGCTGCCGCTCTTGCACCGCGCTCACTTTGCCTTTGGGATAGAGCAGCACCACGCCGAGGTTGTCTTGACCGGCAAAGCCGTCAGCGACTGCGCTGCCGGTGTCACCCGACGTTGCAACAAGAATCGTGAGATGGTCGCGTTTGTCTTCTAAAAACGCGTTTAGCAGCCGCGCCATGGTGCGTGCGCCGACATCTTTGAACGACAGAGTAGGGCCGTGAAAGAGCTCGAGCACCCCCAACCCGTCGCCCAACTGAACGAGTGGAACGGGAAACTCGAGCGCATCTTGCGTGATCGCCAGGAGTTTATCCCGGCTCAGCTCCTCGCCTACCCACGGCGTCAGCACCTGCGCCGCCAACTCGGGAAGGCTCGCTGCTTCTCTCCAAGCGGGTGACAACCGCGGAACCTGTTCGGGAATGTAGAGCCCGCCGTCCGGCGCAAGTCCCGTTAAGACCGCGTGACGAAATGAAACCGGGCGTTTTTGAGGGTCCCTGGTGCTGTAAAAGTTCATTAAGACAACCTTACCGGTCTTTCTACCTTTTCGGGCGTTTGAACTGCATATAGTGCCACGTCACGCCGTTGGCCTGCATATCCTGGTTGACTACGTGACTGACTTTCCAGCCATCCTCACCGGAAAGCCGTAAAAACTCCGGCAACGTTTTAGCCGTCTCCCTTTTTTCGCTCAGCCAACCCGCCAAACGCTGACCGTTGACGTCTAGCAAGTTAAATTCTTGCGTGATACCTCGGCCCCGGTAGTCAAAACGAACTGAGAGACACTTCCGTACCGTCAGCCAAACGGTTCTTGCGGGCACGTTCAAACCCGCCCACCAACCATCAGGACTTCACCGAGCGGTTGGGTGCGGTAGTCTTGTGGAACCGCCGCCGCCCGCGCCAACAAGCCGGGACCGGCGCGACCGGAAAGGGCGCTCATCAGGTCGGCTAACACGGCGCTCGCCGTCGGCGCTGCGCCCGCACCTGCGCCGGTTATCAGCACTTCACCTACGGCGTCGCCGCGAAAGAGCAAGCCGTTGCGGTTACTCGCCGACCCCGCCAGCGGGTGTTCGGGTGGCAGGTAGACCGGGCGCACCGTCCCGCGCCACGCGCCGTCTTCGGGGTAGATGCTACCGACCAAGCGGAGCCGCCCGCCGTCTTCCATCGCTTCTTTGACAATCGCCGGGGTCAGGTGCCGGATGCCGTGCGTATGCGCCTGGACATCCTCCCACGAAAAATCCGGGTCGAAAGCCAAACGACCTAAAATGGTGAGTTTATGCCCTGCGTCGGTGCCGTCTACGTCAACGCTCGAGTCGGCCTCGGCGTAGCCCAAAGCTTGCGCCTCTTTTAAGGCGTCGTCAAAGTCCGCGCCGCCCTCTAACTCGCCTAAAATATAGTTACACGTCCCGTTCAAAATCGCGTGCAGCTCTAGAGGTCTCGAGCCGCGCAGCACCCCCGCGAGCGGCTCGACCGCGGGTGTCCCGGCCATCACCGCCGCTTCAAAGTAGAGCGTACCGGCTTCAATAAACGGCCTAAACTCGTTCCACCTTTCGGCGAGCACCGCTTTGTTGGCCGTAATCACCCGTTTGCCCTTATTAAGTGCCCGGAGCATCAGGTCGCCCGCGTAGCCCGTGCCGCCGAGCAGCTCGATGATGATGTCGTTCTCTAAAACTACGTCGGCGTCGGTCGTGAGCGCCGAATGCGGTACGCAGCCGGGACGCGCCTTGTCGGGGTCGCGCACGAGTACCCGGCTGATTTCCGCCCTCAAACCCGCCTTACTAAAAAGGTCACAAAAACTGCTACCGACTGTTCCTGCACCCAAAAGTCCAATCCGTGTCGTTTCGCCCGTCAGGGTGCCCCGTGTCATAAAGCCGAGGATATCACGGGGCGCAAGTTTAAGGTTAAAGGCGTGAAGCCTTCCCTAAAGATTACGGCGATCTCCTCGAGCCTTGACCCCGAAAGCCGCAGCAGACAAATCGCTGAACTTTGCACTGAAAAATTGCGGGCACGGCAGGTTGACACTATGCTTATAGACCTACGCGAGACAAAACTCGGACGCTTCGACAACGATACGGTTTACGGGACACCTGAATACCTCGAGCTGCACGCGCAGATTGCCCAGGCTGACGGACTGCTCTTATGCACCCCAATCTACAACTGGTCGGTCAGCAGTGAACTTAAAAAACTGATTGAGGTCACGGGCTCAACCCCGCCGGACGGCTCAATGCGCGGCGCTTGGTTCGACAAAGTGATCACCTTTGCGGGTACTGCTGGCTTGCCGCATAGTTACATGGCCTTCAGCACCCTCGCCACCACGCTGATGCTCGACTTTAAGTGCGTCATTAACCCTTATCAGATTTATCTCCATAACCGGCACTGGACGGAAACCGGTTTGAGCGAGGAGGCGCAAGCGCGGATAGATAAAACTTTGGGGGTGATGCTCGAGCTGACCACTCTCTTACAGCCCCGCACTTATACCTCTGACTGGGAGCTTTAGGAAAGCTTGATATACTTCAAGGTTGAGACGCGCCATCAGTGAGCAGTTAGGCGCACATTAGCTGGACACACAAGTACGACCTTGAGGAGTTTCATGTTAGGAATCGGCATCGTCGGCTTACCCAATGTCGGCAAATCTACCTTGTTTAACGCCATCACCAAAGCGAGCGTCGAAGCGGCCAACTATCCGTTTGCCACAATTGACAAAAACGTCGGCGTCGTCGCCGTGCCTGACGAACGGCTCGACGCTTTGCGCGATTTATATACCAAATCACGTGTGCCGCCCGTTGTCCCGACCACCGTCGAGTTTGTAGACATCGCCGGACTGGTCAAAGGTGCCAGCCAGGGTGAGGGTTTGGGCAATCAGTTTTTAGCCAATATCCGCGAGGTTTCGGCGGTTGCGCATGTGGTGCGCTGCTTTGAAGACGAGAACATCTTGCACGTCGCTGGGGCGGTTGACCCTTTGAGTGACATCGAAACGATTCACACCGAGCTGGCGTTAGCTGACCTGAGCAGCCTCGAGAAACGCCATGACAAACTTCGGCGGAGCGCGAAAAGTAACAAAGACGACGCTGAGCTTTTAGCCGCAGCCGACGCGCTGATTGCCAAACTTTCGGACGGCGTTCCGGCGCGGCAGAGCGGGTTGGAAGTTCCCAAAGACTTCAATCTGCTCACGGCCAAACCTGTAATCTATGTGTGCAACGTCGCGGAGGACGAAGCGGGCACGGGCAACGCTTTCTCAGAGAAAGTCCGTGCCTACGCCGAGGCCGAGGGCTCGGAGACGGTGATTATTTCAGCCAAGCTCGAGGGTGAACTCGGCGAACTCCCGGAGGACGAAGCGGGCGAGTTTTTAGCTGATTACGGCCTCGCCGAACCGGGCTTAAACCGCCTGATTCACAGCGGTTACGACGCGCTCGGGCTCCTAACCTTTTTAACTGCCGGTGAAAAAGAGGTGCGGGCGTGGACAGTCACCAAAGGCAGCAAAGCGCCGCAAGCGGCAGGCGAAATCCACACCGACTTTGAACGGGGCTTTATCCGCGCCGAAGTGATCGGTTGGGACAAACTCGTCGAGGCGGGCGGGACGGTCGCCGCCAAAAGTAAGGGTTGGGTACGAACCGAAGGGAAAGAGTACGTCGTGCGAGACGGCGATGTGATGAACTTTTTGTTCAACGTCTAAGCTCTAGGTCCGTGTGTTAGCGCGGCGAATGTAAATATCAAAGCACTACGTTTCGCTAGAGGGCTCGAGCCCAAGCTTTAATCCTTCATGCGTCCCCCTAAACCCCAGCCGCTCATAAAACCTGAGCGCGTCGGGGCGTGCTTTGTCGGTCGTTAGCTGCACCACGCGGCAGTCCCTGGCCTTCGCCCGGTTTATGGCCCACTCGAACAATTGCTGCCCTATCTTTTGCGAACGGTAGCCGTCCGCCACGCGCACGCCTTCGATAAGCGCACGCCAGCTGCCCCGATAGGTCAAGTAAGGGATAAAGGTCAGTTGCAAAACGCCTACGATTTCTCTACCGAGACAAGCGACGATGAGTTCGTTGTTCGGGTCGTCGGCGATAGCTTCAAACGCAGTGCCATAGGTTTCGGGTAAGGGGTCAGAGAACCGTTCTCTTCCCTTTCCGAGGGAGTCTGCCGCCAACATCTCTACAATTCGGGGCAAATCGTCCTTTACTGCCTGTCGAAATAAGAGCGCAGAATTGGTCACGGAGTTTGCTCGAGCCCCGCTTGAGCCTCGGGCACCCGTAAATTTTGCCGACGCACCTTAGCCCACATGAGTAGCCCGAACCCCGCCGCCAGTAGCAGCATCGTCACGACGCCCACCGGAAAATAGATATGCGAACTCAGAAACGGCACGGCTGCGCCGCAGAGTAAAAGCGCACCGGGCAGCGCAAACCGGCCTACTCACTGGATCAGTACGGCGCTCGTCAAGACGCACGCCAGTAAAAACGCCCACACCCCGATAAGCGAAAGTTCGTTGCCTTGAATAAAGAGCGCACGCACTGCCCCGCTCAGCTCAGGAGTGTTTGCGGTGGGGGCGTTTATGACCAAAGTACCCGTACCAATACCGCCTAAAACGTCGAGTGCGCTGTAAAAGGTGATGTACAAGAAGGCCATAACCCTGGCCGTCCACGCGGCCCAGCCGGAAAACCCGGCCAACAGCCACCACAAGTTGACGCCTAACAGGGGAAAGAGCGCGAGCAAGACGAGGTGCAGTGCATGCCAGTAAGACGCTGTTTCGGCGGTGAGAACGTGGGGATGCGTAGCGCCGAGCGCGGCCAGTAGCAGCGGAGCCGCGACGATGCCAAACGCTTTAGGGGTGTGCATAGCTCTAAGCTTAACGGTTTACGGTAAGATTAGCTTAAAGTAGCAAAAGTCGGACCTTACTCGCCTAGCGACACCATTTGGACTCAAGCCGTGGTTCAGCCAGCTCTCGGTAGTCCACGCCCTGCTCAGGTTGCGCTTCTAAAGGTGGGGCCGTAAAGGGTGCCCAACGGCAGTGACTGTCTTCAGCGGCGAGCATCAGATTAAGCCGCTCAGCTTGGGCGCGGGTCATCTGTTTATACGCTTTAACCGTCCCGTTGACCCGGCACTGCAGCTGAAAATTTTGATTCGGCTCATGGGCGTTCTGCTTTAAGATGTCGGTCCAAAGTAACTGTTTTTTTAACAGATACTTGAGCGACGCCTCGAGACGCTGCAAGCTCAGCTCGGTGCTCAGCTGTGCCCCCAGCCGCTTTAGCTCGACCTTTTCCCGGTTATATAAGCGCCGACTCACGCAAACGCGGTAACGCGGCAACAGCCCCTCGAGCTCCTCTATCACCCTGTCAAGTTCAGTCTGACAGAGCTCTTTAAGGCGCTCTAAAACAATCTCTTTAGGATACTCCTGTGGAAGTTTAGTAACGACCTCTTTACTCCGAACCATCATCCATACCCCATACCGAAATGATGAAGCTCCGGCTGTCCGGCACGCTTATCCCTTGACCAAACAGCAGGCTTTTTGCAGACTTCCATCTGGTTTTATTACTCTAAAAAAGACGAAGATGCGAGGCTAGACTCGTGAGCCCCGGCTTTTTAGTATCCAGGTATCGGCGGCTCGGCAGGGTTTTCGTAATGTAGGCGTTTATTCGTCTCGGACGGCACCCGTATACTTTTGGTAGACATGTTTAGACGGTCTTTCAGATACTCCAGCCGAAAGGAGGGCACCTTATGAGCCGCGCGTTGCAACTTCAGCTCTTACCCGAAGGCGGGTATACCGACCTGTTAAATGTCGAAGCAGGTGAGGTGACTCTGTTTCCTGGAGAACCCGATAACCTCTACCGCGTCCAAGAAGGTCTAGTACGTATTCATACGGTAGACGATGAAGGCAACGGTCTGACGCTGCGCTACGTGAAACCGGGGGGCTACTTCGGCGAGGAGGCGCTCGTCGGGTTGCAGCGCCGCTACTTTGCTGAGGCCGTCACCCAGAGCAGCATCGAAGTGATGAGTCCGGCAACGCTGGGGCCGCAGGAAAACCTGACCCTGACGACGCACCTCGTCGAGGCGATGGAGCGGCTGTACCGGGCGCTCTACCGGCTTTCGGGCAAACGCCTCAAAGCGCGGATCGCCGCAGAACTGCTGGATTTGCAAGACAGCGCGTTAGCGACCCCCGGTAAGAACGGGGAGCCGGTCGTCCATATTACGCACGACGACCTCGCGGCCGCTGTTGGTTCCGTTCGGGAAACGGTCACCAAGGTCGTCGGCGAACTCTCGAGACAAGGTGCCATTCACGCCGGTTACGGCAAAATCGCGCTCACCAACCTCGAGACGCTCCGCAAAATTGCCGGTGAATAAGTTGCTCAACTAGAGAGCAGTTTGGAATTCGGTTTTTATTTTCGTGTGCCCACTCTGACGGCTGAGTTTTCAAAAACGCGTACACGGTCTCTTTTAGACGTTATAGACGAAGCAACCCAAACTGTAAAAGGTAGCTGTAGTGCGTTCAGATACTAGCACCTAGTCTGATTTCTCCCGCTCCGTTTGGCGTGGTAGAGGTTTTTGTCGGCTAGAGAGCAAGGTTTCGTAGCTGTCTACCCCGAGATTGTCTGAAATCCCGATGCCGGCGGTGACTTGTAAACCCGGTTGTAGTTCACGCCAGGGATAAGCCTCGAGCGCCCGCCTGAATCTTTCGCAGACAAGGGTGGCCACTCGCGCTGACGTTTGTGGCAATAACAAGACGAACTCTTCGCCGCCGTAGCGGGCGGCAGTGTCAACCTCCCGAAAGTGCGCCTTAAAAAGCTGCGCGGTAACCCTGAGCACCGCGTCACCGAGCGCGTGTGAAAAGGTGTCGTTGATCCTTTTGAAGTCGTCGAGGTCGCAGAGCGCCACGCTCAGAGGTTGCCCGAAGCGGCGCGCCCTGGCGAACTCCCGGCTAAGCTGAACGTCAACATAGCGGCGGTTGTAGAGCCCGGTCAGCGGGTCTTCGCTGGCTTGACGCTCGAGAGCGAACGTTCCCGGTCGGCCTGCTGTAGGGACCGGGTAAGGCTTTCTAGCTCCGCGTTAGCTTGGGTTAATTCTATATTTTTTAAGCGGTAAAGCTCTTTTTCACGTTCTCGGCGTTCAGTTTCAAAGCTCACCCGCAAGCTCTGCAGTTTTTGGCTCGAGGCTTCGTTAAAGACTTCCTCTTTAACCTGCGCGTAGCGTTCATAATGGGCGAGTGCTTCGCCGAACTGCTCTTTTTGCTTGTAGAGTTCGGAAAGCGCGAGGTGCGCCCCGTAGACGCTCTCTTTGACGTTCACCGCGTCGGCGCTCACCAGCGCCGCTGTTAGGACGGTGTGCGCCTCGGTAAACTTGCGCTGCTCTGTCAGCAGCTGGCCCAACTTGAGCGAAACCGCCGCGCCGCCGCGTTTATCGCCAAGTTTTTGCTTGAGCGCGGCGCTCTCTCTCAACGCACGCTCGGCTCCTCCAAAGTCGCTTAACCCGGCGTAAACCGTGCCTAGGTTGCCTAAAGCCTCGCTTACCCCCTGCTGATCGTCAATCTCTTGCCTAAGTGACAAACTGCTTTGATGATAGCCCAGCGCCGCGTGAACGAGGCCCAAATTATCTAAGGTGAGCGCGTAAGCGTGTCTGTCTTGCAAGCTTTCCAGCAGCTCTAAACTCTGCTGCAGATAACCGAGCGCCGCTTTATAGTCGCCCAACTTGTAGAGGGTCAGCCCGATGTTGTTAAGTGAACGCGCCCGGCCCAACTCGTCTGGCAAGGTCTCGAGTAGCTCCGCCGCCCGCAGATGACAAGACAGCGCGTTGGGGTAGTCGCTCAGGTAAAAGTAGACCGCCCCGATATTGTTAAGCGCACTGACCTGGCGTTCTTGGTCACCGAGTTCTTGGCACAGCCCCTGCATCACGTGAAAGTGTTGCAGTCCCAAGATGAGGTCGCCCAACATGAGGTGAATCACGCCGAGCGTGTTGTGCGTGCCCTCTAAACCCTGTTTGTCTGCTAAAGCGGTAAACAGCTCGAGCGCCGCTTGTGCGTTCGTCAGGGCCTGGGTGTAGTGAGAGAGACGGTACTGACAAAAGCTCCGGGCACGTAAACTGTAGGCTAACCTGCGGCGGTCCCTAAGGGCGAGCGCCAGGTCGTGAGCTTCTTCACTGAGCAGCAAGCCCCGCCGGTAGTCGGTATATCTGAGCTCCCAAGCAAGCGTGTTAAGCTCGTCAACCTCTGCGCCGATCAAGGCTTTACGGTGCTCAGCCGACCCTCCGTGTCCGCTCGAGCTGTTTGAACCGGCCATACGCCATTATTTAAGATAACGTCTTGCAAAATTACAGCGGCTTACCAAAGCTGCCGAACCGAAGCTGTTAACTAGGTCACTCGGAGAGTCGCCGTTAAGCGCCTGACCTGAGTGCGAAGTTTCAAAGAAGTTTCAACAAAGAAAGCGCGTGACCTACGCAATCGTTGTTACGGTAGCGGAGCCTAGTTGCGCCTGTTCAAGCTTCATTTTCTCGAGCCCCAACAAGATGAGTAGATATCACCGAGTGTCTTGTCCAAACCAACTGCGCTTGCCGCCTCAGTGCCGGACTAACGCCTGCCACTTAACAACCGTTCGGCCAGCGGTAACAGCGCCGCCGCCGCAACAAGCTTGAGCAGGTCGCCCGGAATAAACGGGACCAGGCCCGCGTTTAGCGTCCACGACCAGGGCGACATACCGGCAGGCGCGTACTTCGCCGCAAAAGTTCCTAACCACGCCAGCCCCGGCAGATAGATGAGCACGTTACCTAAGAGCATCACCCACGCAGCCCCGGAAAAGGTGCGGGTATGACCGCGCTGCGCCAGGTAACCCACCAGCGCCGCCGCAAACGGAAAGCTGACGAGGTAGCCCGCCGTCGTGCCAGTAAACTGCGCCCAGCCCGCGCCGCCACCGGAAAAGATGCTGAGGCCGAAACCCCCGACGAGCAGGTAGGCGAGCAGTGTCAAGCCGCCCAAACTACCGCCGTAGGCTGCGCCGAGCAGCAAGACGCCGAACGTCTGTCCGGTGATGGGAACAGGGCCGATATTGAACTCGAGCCGTGTCAAGAGCGCCATCACCACGACGCCCAGCGCAATCTGTAAGGGCACACGCAGCGCCGCTGAACGTACCGGAACAAGCGTGTCAATCAGGGGGCGAGCTAGGGTATTGGTCATAAAAGTCTCCTTGAAAGTCGCAATAACGCCGTCAGTATAGCAACCTGTTTACTCAAAAATAGCTTGGTGCTAGTGACACACACCGCGCCCAGCGTCTTGAAAGGTACTGCCGGGAACTGCCTCAAACTGCCAACTGTAACTATCCGGTGCCAGCGTCAGAAAGAGCACCCCGAAATCTTTGGTGGTGATGGTTTGGCGGTTGGGGGCCGGAAGGAGCGCCGGGTAGTGGCTGGCACCGCCGGTCCCGACGACGAACTCACGAATCCCCGATGGGCTCGGCTGTGCGTCGTTGGTCTGCGGCCCTAACCGTTCGTAGAGGTGGTCATGGGCGTTTAAGACGATTTCAGCACCGGCGTCTTCCAATATCCCCCAGAGGTCACCGAGTTCCGGGTGCGAACCGTGTGGCCCGGAGCTAAAACGCGCCGCGTGCCAAAACGCCAGCGTGCAGCGCACCGGATGGTTCCACAGGTCTTCTTTGAGCCACCGCCCCTGCGGAGAACGCTTGCCGCACCCGCCAACTGCGTCACAGTTTGAATTGAGCGCCACAAGATGCCACGCGCCGAGGTCGAAGCTGTAGTAACCCTTTTGGGGATCGCCCGCCTGGTCACCAAAATAAGCGAAGTACCCCGCCGCGCCCGCCGTGTAGTATTCGTGGTTGCCCGGGACCGGATAGGTGATGGCCTTAAAGCGGCCCCAAGTTGCGTCATACGACGTGTTGAAATCTTGCGACGTACCTTTCGGATATTGCAGGTCGCCCAAAGCCAGCACCGCATCAACTTTTGCCGCTCCGATCAGCTCGGCAGTGGCGGCCATCTGACAATAGGTCGGTACCACCGGGTCGGCGGCAGGACAAGCGATGTCCCCGGCAGCAGCGACGGTGACGGTGGCAGTAGATATTGGCGTAGAGGCGGCCCAGCTCCAGCAGCCCCAGCAGCAAAGTAACGCCGTAAAAATCCTTATCTCCGGAGAGCTTCTTTTAACGTTCATGCTTACCCTTTTCTCGTTGGTAACTGGAGCAGTGTGACACCACATATTTGCAAACGTAGTCGAGCAGTCAAAACGTCTCTCAGCTTAGCGCCCCGGCCCTCCTCAAAGATGAGGTCAGGCGCTCGAGCTGAGGCTTAGAGCCGTTTTTATACCGTTCTTTATACTGTCCCCTATGGCTGAACGCATTTCTGAGTGGATTACCACCTTTGATACCGTATTTCCCAATCAGGTCAACCCGCTCGGCACGCTGTTTGGCGGGCGCGTCTTGGAGCTGATGGACGTGAACGCTTCGATCGCTTGCTGGCGTTTCTCTCGGTTGCCCGCCGTGACTGCCTCGACCGAACCGGTGGACTTTCGCGCACCCATCTACGTCGGTGAAATTATCGAGCTTAAAAGCCGGGTCGCTTTTGCCGGACGCACCAGCATGATTGTCCGCTGTGAAGTTTACGGCGAAAATCCCGGTAGCGGCGAAAGGCGGCTTTGCACCGTCGGACACATGAACTTCGTCGCGTTAGGTCCTGACATGAAACCGACCGAAGTTCCGGCGCTGCGGGTAGAGAGCGACTTAGAGCGTCAACACTTTGAGGTCGCTAAAAAGGTCAAAGAGGGCATCGCCGCCCGCCGCGCTCAGCCGCTCATATAGAACTCCGTACCCAGACGGTAGGACTTCACCCAGACCCCCGGTCTGCCAGCTTCTAAAATAGCCGCGCGGCTCTGTTATGCTGCGTGAGATATAGGAGGAGAAGATGACACAGACGCAAACCCGCCAATCCCTCGAGCAACGCTCAATTAACGCGATTCGCGCCCTAACGATTGACGCGCTGGGAGCGGCCGGGAGCGGCCACCCTGGAATGCCGCTGGGCGCGGCTCCAGTGGGGTACACGCTCTATACCAAATTTATGAAGTTTAATCCGGCTAACGACCGCTGGGTTGACCGCGACCGCTACATCCAGTCCGCCGGTCACGGCTCAATGCTGCAGTACAGCCTCGCGCACTTAGTCGGGTACGACCTGCCGATGGAGGAACTCAAACGCTACCGGCAGTGGAAGAGCAAAACGCCCGGTCACCCCGAACATTTCATGACGCCCGGCGTCGAGATCACCACCGGGCCGCTCGGTCAGGGCATCAGTACCGCCGTCGGGATTGCGTTAGGTGAGGCGCACTTAGCCGCAGTCTATAACCGCCCCGATTTTGAGATTGTGGACCACTACACCTATGTGATTGCCGGGGACGGCGACCTGATGGAAGGGGTCTCGAGCGAAGCCTCGTCCCTGGCCGGAGAGTGGGGCTTAGGCAAACTGATCGTGTTATATGATGACAACAACGTCACGATTGATACTAAGACCACCGCGACCTTTACCGAAGACGTGTTGGAGCGTTACGACGCCTATCATTGGCACACCCAGATGGTCGAAGACGGCAACGACGTCGAAGCGATCACCCGGGCGATTGAAACGGCCAAGGGCGTGACCGATAAACCCAGCTTGATCGCAGTGCGCAGCATTATCGGCTACGGCTCGAAGGTTGAAGGGACGCCCAAGGCGCACGGCTCGATGCCCGACCCCGAAGAGACCAAGAAAAACTTGGGCATTGATTGGCCGGCGTTTACGGTGCCCGATGACGTCTTGGCGCATTACCGCGAAGCGACCGAGCGCGGTAAAAAAGCTGAACAGCAATGGCAAGAAAAGTTTGATGCCTACGAGCGGGAGTTTCCAGACCTGGCCAAGCAGTTTGAAACCGTACAAAAAGGTGAAGCTGAGGATGACCTCGAGGCCCTACTCCCGACCTATGAGGTCGGCGGCAAAGCGGCGACTCGGGCCACCTCGGGCGAAGTCTTAAACGTGTTGGCCAAGCACTTTCCGCAGCTGATCGGCGGCTCGGCGGACCTTGCCGGCTCGAACAACACGACTTTAGAAGACAGCCCGTTTATCGCCAAGGGCGACTACACGGGCCGCAACATCCACTTCGGCGTCCGGGAACACGGGATGGCCGCGATTACCAACGGTTTGTCACTTCACGGCGGGATGAAGCCCTACGCTGGCACCTTTTTAATCTTTTCAGACTACCTGCGCCCCGCGCTGCGCCTCGGCGCACTGATGGATCAGCCGGTGGTCTGGGTGTTTACCCACGACAGCATCGGTTTAGGCGGCGACGGCCCCACGCACCAACCGGTCGCGTCACTCACCGCGCTGCGCGCGATTCCTCAGCTCAAGGTCATCCGCCCCGCCGACGCGAACGAAACCGCGCAAGCTTGGGCCTACGCCATGACCAGCAAAGACCCGGTAGCTTTCGCGCTTTCGCGCCAGGACTTGCCGCATCTGAGTGTTCCCAAAGGCAGCGTCAAACGCGGCGCGTATATCCACGCCGATTCGGACGGGACGCCTGAGCTGATCTTGATCGGGACGGGTTCGGAGGTGTCTTTATGCCTCGAGGCTCAAAAAGAACTGACGCAAGGCGGCGCGAAGGTGCGCGTGGTCAGTATGCCCTCGCAAGAACTCTTTGACGAACAAGACGAGGCGTACCGCGAGTCGGTCTTACCCAACAGTGTGCGGGCGCGGGTCGCGGTCGAAGCGGGCGCGTCGCTCGGCTGGTTTAAGTACGTCGGACTCGACGGCCTGACCGTCTGCTTAGACCGTTTCGGCGAGTCCGCCGACGGCGACGTGGTGATGGACAAGCTCGGCTTTAACGTGCAAAACGTGGTTGAAACGGCGAGAAAGCTGCTCTAGCGGTCTTGTGTCTTATTAACTTCGTAGGCCGGTCACTAGTGACCGGCCTATTTTTTAGGTGCTTTGACCGTACCGCAGCGTGGAGCGTTCTCCTAGCACCCGAGTACATCCGTGCGCGTCGGGAAAACTCGAGCAAAGCAAGTTGCGCTGCGTAACCGTCAGAAGTCAGCTACGACAGCAGTTTAAGTAAAGCCCTACCGGGCACGCACCGCTAAGCTGCGACGGCAACAGTACCGCCAACAGCGCCACCAACAGTGCCGCCGTACCAATTCGGCGAAGTCTCATCTGATGCGGCGGCGTACCGTTTAGGCACTTGGCCGCCGCCCTGTGCGCCGTTCAGGTTGAAGCCGTTGACGCTGAACCCGCGCTCATAAGCACCGTTTAGCGGGTATACCCTGGGGCAGTGCGAAGCCGCCCGCAGGACATGTCAGCTGGTCGGCAATGGTCTCGGTCTAAGCTTTCTCGGCCAGCACGCACATTTTGAGATGATGCTGGCAGCAAGCTTTGCTTAGCAGTGCTAGAAGAAACCCTTTTTGGCTAAAGCCAAAAAGGGTTTGACCGAGCTAGGCGAGTAAGATAGGATGCTCTCGGTCTAAGAGATCATGTTTGAGATAGGTTCTAGTTAAAAACCAACGGGTTTCCGCCCTGGAATAGGGTTTTCGCCCTTGACCGGCTCCGCCTTTTTAGTCGGCAAGCTCAAGCCCATCAGCGGTCTTTCGATATAGGTGTATAACCCAACCGAAAGGATAAAGGTCAGCACAAGGGCCAAGAGTCCTCCTGTATGATCCCAAATAAAACCGGAGAAGGGAAGCTTTCTAACGACGCGCAGGGTGGGCAGATGGGTCAGATAAAAGCTAAAACTCACCACGCCGATAAGCCGTAAGGGAGCCCAGCATAACACTCGCTTCAGCCAGCCAGTGCCGTGAAGGTGGGTAACGATAATAACGCTCCAGAGCACACCAAACAGGGTATGCAGGTCGTGAAACCTGTTATACCTAAACGGCTGACCGCTCCACGCGCTAAAGATGCTTGGTGTGAGCACGATAACGAGAGCAGCGCAGGCGAGGGAAACAACCTCGAGCCCGAGACGAACCGCTTTAGAAAGCTCGAGTTGCAAAAGTCGGTAGTGAACGAGAGCGGCAAATGAACCTGAAAGGAAGATCGGCAGGTAAAAACCCAAATTGGTAGAATTGGGCGGGGCGTCGAGCGGATTCCAGACGATGCGGGACATACCTATCAAGCCGAGGGTAACTACCCCGACGATCACCAGGTTACGGCGCAATACGAAAGAACAGAGCAAAACGAGAACCGGCAACACGGCGTAGTAGGTTACTTCAACAGGAATACTCCACAAAACGCCCTCCCCTTTTCGCAACATGAGGTGCTGCCAAAAATCGTGTACAGAGATGTTAAAGGGCAGAGGAATGCCGACACTCGTAAGCACCACACTGGCCACCAGGAAGATGAGAAAAAGCGGGAAGATACGGGTAAATCTCCGGAATGCGTAATTCGTCCAAGTCTGCGCCGTCAACTCGTGAACCGAACGTTTGTAAAAAGGAACGGTCAGTAAAAACGCGCTGAGCGTAAAAAACAGGTAGACACCAAATTTACCCAGCCCCGCAAAATTAAAGGGAATAAGCACCTTCATATGCATGTGGCTCATATGACTTAGGGCAACACATAAGACGGCGATCCCGCGAAGGCCGTCAAGCGAATTCATAAGCTGACCACTGCTGACTTTTTTGGCGGATAGGGGTGCGCGAAACCAACGTAGAAGGAACATAGCTAAGAATCTAAGCGCGGCAGTTGCGGTGTCATTACGGCAAGGTTGCGGCAAGGTTGCGTTGTGGGCGCGGCAAGCGCCTTAGACACGCCTGGGACACCATGGTTTCTATCACCGGTGAGCTGACGCAGACACACCCCGGTGGCCTGGGTCCGCTTGGAACACACGTGCTGAACGCTGCTTTACTCGCTTACTTAAACAGACTTGAACCCCACGCCACTCGCCGAAGCGTAACTTAACCGAATATTTTTGTAAGGGCTTTACAGTTACCTAGCTCTCGCAGGGGCATAACCGGAGGAGATTTCTCAGGCATGACCCCTGTACACTAACAGCAGATGCCAAATCCGGGAGGCTGTATGTTTTACAAGTTTTTTTGTAAGTTTATCGTACCGACGCTGCTCCTAACCTTGGGCGGACTTGCCGCCGCACAAGACCTTACTAAGCTGCTCCCTGAAGAGACCTTTTTAGCTTTAGGGATGCAAGACCTCGAGGGCGCGTCAACCAAGTTAGAAGACTTTAGCGCCGAGTTCAAGCGGCTCGATGTGCTGGGCGCATTGACGGCGCTGGCCGAGAGTAGTGGCCCAAGCAGCGCGTCCGGCGGCGCAGCATCAGGTGGCATGATGTCGGGCGGGGCGATGGCTGCTGCGCAGAACCTAAGCTCAGACGAAAAGCAAGCCCTCGAGGACTTGACCAGCCTCGACGTGCTCGGGCAAGAGGCGTGGATTGCACTTTCGGCTTCGCCCTACAGCCCACTTCCGGCCCTGACGTTAGTCACCCGCGTCACCCCCGCCGGAGCCAAAAAAGTCCAGGCCCTGTTAGCTAAAGCGGACACTCAAGGGGTTCAAACGCTCGAAGAGAGTGGCGCGACGTTCTATCAGCTCGAGCTTAAAGGCGTCGAACCGCTGCAAGTTCTCGCCTATACCCTGACCGACGATCTGCTCGCGCTCTCGACCAATCCCGATGAGCTGCGCGGCGTCTTGCGCCGCTATGAAGGCGCAGACGAACCCAACTTTGAAACGGGCAAGCCTTACCAGAGCACCCTCGGCACACTCCGTCAGGGCACCTTTTACAGCTTTCTCGACTACGCCCGTATCGCTGAGGTGGCCGCGCCCTACGCGCAAAACTTCGGCTTTGATCCGTTAGTTAAACGCCTCAGCCAAGCGTTGACGACCGCCGGAGCCGCGGGCGGCGTCGTGACGCTGACCAATGACGGTTTGCTCAGCGAAGGCTTCCAAGCTACGAACCGTGACGGCGGCGACGCGTCACTATACGCACTTCTAAACGCAGACACCCCCGCCGCAACTGACGTCACGGTTCCGACCGAGGCGCTCAGCTTTTCGGCGACTGCGTTTAACTTCAGCGGTTGGTACGACTACTTAAACGAACTCGCGCACTCCGTGCCCGAACTCGGCGGCGACCTCGACAGCCTCGTCTTATCATTTACCGGCCTCAACTTGCGTGAAAGCGTCTTTAGCTGGACGGGTGACCAACTCGTCACGGCGACAACCGGCCTCAGCGCCCCGGCCCAACCAGGGGTTCCGAGTGACAACCTGTTAGGTGAAGGGGTCTACCTGATCAAAACGAAAAATGCGGCGGCGGCAGAGCGTGGGCTCGGCGAGTTGCTACAGAGTATCAGCCAAATGACCAGCAATTTAAGCAGTGCTCAAGGAAGTGGGGGGCAGCCGCAGCGGAGCCAAGCAACCCTTGCAGGGGCGAACGTCACCCGCTTCGACCTCTCCCCCGGCGCGACGCTCTTTTACACCGTTCAAAATGGGTACGCTCTGATCGGAACGAGTGAAAAAGCGATGACGGCGGCCCTTAGTGCCCAAACCGGCGAGGGGCAAACCGGCCTCTTTTCGGCTGTCCCCAAGGGCGCGACGGGTTACGCCTACGCGGACGACCGGGCGACCTACCAAAACCTTGCTCAGACGCTTAGCTCACAGATTCAAACTGCTGCGGGAATGGGCGGCGGCGCGAACTTAGACTTTGCCGCCGTTGAAAAGGCCAGTAGCGTCGCCGAGAAGTTTTTATCGTTTGTCGCTACGCGCCTGAGCGACAGCACGTCGTATACCGAACGTGCGGACGGCGGTATCCAAAGTCACGCGGAAACGGCGGTCAGCTGGCAAGAGTAAGGCGGTTACAGCGGGCTATAAAGAAGTCGGCAGATAGAGTTCAGTGGTCGGTAGCCTGGTCAAATTGGCGTCTCTCACGCACTTGGGACATGGGAACAGAAGCGAACGTCAAGACGACTGGAAGGGGACTCGAGCTCGAGTTCCCCTTTTTATGTAAATTCAGACGCTAGAGTCGCCAGTACGCGCCCCCGCCGCCCTCACGGGCCATCAGGCCGTGCTCGACCAGACTGCGGCGAAGCCGTGCTGTATCGGCGCTAAAGCGCCTCAGCCGTTCGTTGACCTCACGTTCGGGGTAACGGACGCCGGGTTCAAACGCGCTGAGGACGTGCCGGAGCAGGACTAGATATTTTTTCTGCTGGACCGGAAACGCGGTGATGGCCCCGGTTTCGTCGGTAAAGGTCCCTAAAACTTTATGGTCGAAGGCGGACAGGTCAACCGACTCAGCGAGGTCACCGAGGCCGTTTTCACCGAGAAGCAGCTTAGCCTGCTCTTGCAACTTATCTATCCGGAGCGAATAGACGCTGTAATAGCCCTCAGCTTTCGCCTCGACGAGGCCGACCTTAGCAAGTTTGCGTAGGTGATGCGACACGGTGGGGCTGCCAACGTCTAACAGGGCGGCCAACTGCTCGACGGTGTAAGGTTGCTGCGCGAGGAGTCCCACGATTTTGAGGCGGTTGGGGTCGGCGAGAGCTTTGAAAAAGGCGACGAGGGTCGCGGTGTGAACGGCGGCTGGCGTCTCGAGCTCATTTTCTATTTCGTTAGTCATAGATTTAGTTTTACAATTATCGAATAGCTTGTCAAGTTTTAGCACCCAAGAGCGCCCGCCATACCCTTGCAACCTGCTCGCTCAGCTCAGCAGGTTCGCCGCTGTTGTCAATGACAAAATCAGCACGTTTAACCTTCTCTTCTAGGGGTAGTTGGGCGGCGTCCCTGGCATGAACTTCATCGGGGCTCAGGCCGCTGCGGACGGTAACTCGGGCCACGCGTACCGCCAAAGGCGCGTCAACGACCACGGTGTTGTCCATCTCAGCGTCTAACCCCACCTCAAAAAGTAGCGGGACGTCGTGAAAGATGACCACGGGAGGCGAGCTTCGAGAGGCGAAAGCGGCAACTTGGGCCTCGCGTTGACGCGCTACCCACGGATGGATAATCGCGTTAAGTTTCGCTCTCGCCTCCGGCGCATTGAAGACCACCTCGGCAAGTCCGGCGCGGTCTAACTCGCCCGCTTTGATGAGCCCGTCACCAAACGTCTCAGCGATTTCTCTCAGCACATCCGGGTCCAGGGTCGCGGCGCGGGCGAGCGCGTCGGCGTCAACCACAGCGGCCCCACGCGCCGCAAAAAGCTCGGCCACCGTAGATTTTCCCGACCCGATATTGCCGGTCAGCCCGACGTTTAAGGGCGGCATAGCCTCATATACTTCTTTTCATGCGCTGGTTTTGGGGACAGAGAAAAAATACCGGGATTGACATAGCGCAGTTTACGCCGCAACCGAGCGCCGGGTATCTCGTCGGGGGCGCGGTGCGCGATACGCTGCTGAGTCGTCCGGTCAGGGACTATGACTGGTTAGTTGAGAAGCCGAGGCTCGAGGCTGAACGTGCCGCCGCAGAACTCGGCGGGCGAGCGTTTTGCTTGGACGAACGCCGCGACCACTGGCGGGTGGTTACGGGCGAGCTAACGAGAGATTACACACCGCTCGGGGAGTTGGAACAGGGTGACTTAGAAGAAAATTTACGGGCTCGAGACTACACCGTCAACGCTATCGCTGCTGGCCCAAACGGAAACCTTACCGATCCGACCGGAGGACTTGCCGACCTCAAAGCCAAACGGCTACGAATGGTCAGCGAGGCGAACCTGCAAGCTGACCCGGTACGCGGGTTGCGTGGTGTCAGGCTGGCGGCGACGCTTGCGTTTAACTTGGACGCCGCCACGGAAGCGGCGGGCAAACGTCACGCAGCCCTGTTAGAGAGTGGTGAGACTCCGCTACCCGCGTGGGAACGCGTTGGCGACGAGCTAACCCAACTTTTGCTCAGTGACAACGCCGCACCGGGGTTTGGGCTGCTGCACCGAGTGGGACTGTTGCAGGTCTACTTGCCCGAACTCGCCCAAGCGGACGGCGTGACGCAGGGCGGCTTTCATCATTTAGATGTGCTGGGGCATTCTTTAGAGGCGCTCCATCAACTCGTGCAGGGCTTTCCTGACGCTGAGCTTCCTCTCCGCTGGGCGACACTTTTACACGACGTCGGCAAACCCGCAACCAAAACTTTTGAGCCGGACGGGACACACTATCACTTTTACGGTCACGACAAACTCGGGGCTGAGCTGACTAGGGGGATACTGGGGCGGCTCCGCGTACCCACCGCAGTAACCGAGCGGGCGGCGCAGCTGGTGCGCTACCACATGGTGCAGCTGCCGAAAAATGACCGCGAGGCGCGGCGCTTCATCCACCGTCGGCGCACCCTCTTGCCCGACCTGCTCAAACTGATGATCGCCGACCGTGAGGCGGCGCGTGGGCCGATGTCGTCCGAGGCGAGCCGCCGGGGGTACCAGCTGGCGCTGGCCCGCGTGTTGGAAATCATGAACGAAGCGCCGCCGAAAGCGCCCCTGTTAGACGGGCGCGACGTGATGCAACTCTTAAACCTCTCACCGGGGCCACGCGTCGGCGAGGCGGTGCGCTTTGTCCACGAGGCTGAAGCGGTCGGCGACGTGAAGACCGAAAAAGAGGCTGAAGCTGCCTTGCTCCACTACGCCGAGGTACAAGGCTGGAGGAAGTAGGAAGTAGAGTGCAGAAGATGCTGACTCGAGCAAAAAATGGTGTAGTTGTTCCAGAACGCAGCGATAGGGCGGCTTTCAGCACGTCGTCAATTAGCTTGGGGCTGATTGAGGGGTAAAGTCACCTATGGCTACGCTGATTTTGACGCAAGCAGAAACTGAAAGGTTACTCGAGCCTCTGTCCCTACTCGAGACTATCCGCAAGGGGTTTATCGCCGCGTCGGGTGCTGAGATTACCCCTCAGCGCACCCGCACCGACCTTCCCCAAAACGGCGCGGCGGCGACCGTTCTTTTCCCCGGTTTACTCCCCGAGATTCCGGCCTACACCGTCAAAGTTCACGCCAAGTTTCCCGGTAGCACTCCGGCGATTCGTGGTCTGATTCAGCTTTTTGACCTCCACACGGGTGAACTGCTGGCAGTGATGGGGTCCGGTTACCTTACCGCGCTACGAACCGCGGCGGCGGGCGCAGTCGCCGCCGACGTGCTTGCCCGCGCCGATGCAAGCCGCGTTGCACTCATCGGCGCGGGCATACAAAATGCGTGGCAGCTTACGTTACTCGCTTACGTCCGGCACCTCCGCACCGTGACGGTATACGACAACGTGTCCCTTAAAACCGGCCCCTTCGTCCGGCGCATAGCCGAAAAAACCGACGCCAAGGTCATCCCGGCAGATTCGCTGACCGAAGCCGTGGCAGACGCCGACATCGTAGTTACGGCGACCTGGGCGAGAGATCCGTTTCTCTACCCTGAGTTTTTAACACCGGGCGCACACGTCACCACGCTCGGCGCGGACGAACCGGGCAAAGCCGAAGTGTCCGCCGACCTGATTTTGGCGAGTAGATTTTTTTGTGATGATAGAGCGTTGGCGGTTGGGGGCGGCGCTGTCGGCAACGTCGGTTTAGGAGACGAGGCGATTACCGGAGAGCTGGGCGACGTAGTGGGCGGACGTGTTCCGGGACGGCTGGGGGACGAGTTGACGGTTTACGGCGGGGTAGGTTTGGCGTGGATGGACCTGGCGGCGGCGTGGTTGGTCTATCAGGAGGCGCTGACAGCAGGCGTGGGGCGGCGCGTTGACTTTTTAGCAGACGTTTCCACGCGTTGATCAGACCGTTCAAACGCGTAGTTTATTTGCCATATCACAATTTACTATGCCACAATTTACTACGCCACAATTTGCCGTGTCACAAAAGGGCTCGGTTGTCTCGAGCGAGCACATCAAGGTCTACAGCTCAAACCTGACAAACTGGAACGTTTAATCTACTTTGATTCAATTGACTGGCTCTGCGCAATCCGAACACGCTTCAACCTACCTTTAACATTCACCGCGTATTTTTTCCCTTGTCCGAGCCGACCGGCCCGGTCATCTCTTGAGAGGATACCCAGCATTTACCAACTGTAAAACGAGTGAGCGTGCATTCCAGCCCAGCCACCGCCCGCGCTCACCCGAACCCCCAACCGGCGATGAGAGAGAAAGAAGTCTTATGCAAACAGCCGCGCGTCAACCTGCTTTTGGTAATGTCACTGTGCAAGGGGTACTCAGCCGAGTTCCCGAAGTCACCCTTATCTTCTGGATTATCAAAATTTTATCTACTACCGTCGGCGAGACCGCCGCCGACTTTTTAGCCGTTACGCTAAACTTCGGTCTAGTAGGTACATCAACCGTGATGGGCATTCTGCTCGTCATCGCGCTCGCCAATCAGCTCCGGTTAAAACGCTATGTCCCGGCGAGTTACTGGACGGTCGTGGTGCTGACGAGTATCGTCGGTACGCTCGTTACCGATTACCTTGTAGACGACCGCGGCGTTACTCTAGTTACTACCACGGTCATCTTTTCAGGAATTTTACTCGCTATCTTCGTTACTTGGTACGCAAGGGAAAAAACCCTCTCGATGCACTCGATTACGACCTTACCGAGAGAGGCTTTTTACTGGGCCGCGATTCTTTTTACGTTCGCGCTGGGTACGGCGTCGGGTGACCTGATTGCCGAGAGCTTCGGCTTGGGTTACGCCCTCTCGCTTGTGCTCTTTGCTAGTCTGATTGCGCTGATTGCCGTGGCGCACTTTGCGTTCAAACTTAACGGCGTATTAGCTTTCTGGCTGGCGTTTATCTTGACCCGCCCACTCGGAGCTTCAACGGGTGACTGGCTCTCGCAACCCGTAGCTGACGGGGGACTCGGTTTAGGAACGGTCACGACGAGCTTTATCTTCCTGGCCGTTATCGTCAGTTTAGTAGTTTTTATCACGCTGAGGCAGCGGCGGCAGGGGCCACCGGTGGCAGAACCGGAACCGGCTCAGGTTTAGCGTAGTAACCTTCTCAGGTTTGCTCGACCGACGCGCATTTCGACGCGTCGGTTTTTTATGGGTTATAGCTCGAGGCTGAGGGCACAGCTACGGATTTTGGTGCGTTTTTAGCAGGTTTGGCGCTCGTAACCTTCATCATTAAAGGTTTTGCTGATGAGGACAAATCCCAGAAATGAAGCTGATTATTAAGCTAATGACCGGCTCGTGAGCGTTTCTCTCCACCCCCCTCCAACATTCACCCGCTACCTTGACCCTAGCCAAGAGGATTTCACCTTTGGCGAAAGGAGCAAGATGAAGCAGCACCTCAAAACCCTCGTGCTCGGCGGCACTCTGGTCGTCGGCTCGCTAGGCACAATGGTCGCCCTGGCTCAAACTTCGGGCGGCGCGGCCACGCAAACGCAGGGTCAGACACAGCAGCCCGCATCTACCGGCTCGATTTCCTTACCTCAGGAAAATCAGGGCGAAGATGCGGAAGCCGCCGCCTATATGAGCATGGCGAAGGTCACGTTGGGGCAGGCAGTCAAGGCGGCCCAGACTTCTCTAGGCGTAACTACTGCGCCGAGTTCAGCCCAGCTCGGTAACGAAAACGGCTCGCTCGTCTGGGAAGTCGTGATCGGTCAGCAAAGCGTTGCAGTTGATGCTGGCAACGCTAAGGTACTCCAGACTCAGCCGATTAACGCGCCCGAAATGGCCGACAACGGCGAAAATTACGATCAGGGACAAGACGGCGAAAGCTACGATCAGGGCGGGCAGGGCAACGCTCAACAAGAACAAGGCGGCGAGTCCAACAACATGGAGGACGGCAACTAGGCCGACCGACAGTCCCTCAGCGTTTGACACCGACCCCCTCTAATCAGGGGGTTTTTCTTTGAGCCGCCGTAAAAATGCGCGGACGCGCGACGCTTCAACCTCCCTCCAACATTCGGCGCTTAACGTAAGCGTGTTGCCGGGGTCAGACCGGCATAAAGGAGTTGACGATGAAACGTCCACTAACCGTCTATTTGCTGACCGGCACGCTCACACTCGTCGCAGTGTCGCCCGCCTTAGCCCAAACGAACGCACCTATCCCGGCGCAGCAGCAACCCGTAGCGCCAGAGGTTAATCCACCCGGGGATATTCCTGACACGCAAGCGTTTGTGACCTACCGCTCACCTCAAGGGTTTCATTTAGAGGTGCCTGAAGGCTGGGCGCGCTCGAGTACAAAACAAGGCGCACACTTTGCCGACAAATACGGCAGCGTGGACGTGCAGGTAAGTACGGCAAAAAATGCGCCGACTGTCAGCAGTGTTCAGCAAACGCAGGTCGCCGCGCTCATGGCCTCGAACCGCGCCGTTCAGGTAAGTCAGGTGCAAGCCGTGCAGCTTCCGAGTGGGCAGGCCGTGCGGATTGACTACGCCTCAAACTCGGCCCCAAACCCGGTAACGAACAAGCAGATTCGGCTCGAGAACGCCGACTACCTCTACTACCAAAACGGTGAACTCGTCACAGTGACGTTTTCTGCACCTTACGGGGCCGACAACGTTGATCAGTGGCGTTACATGTCCGAAAACTTCGGCTGGAACTGAGATGGACACCTCTGCTAGTACGACAGCAGTTTTAGCAGCGCACGACCTCTACCGCTTTTTCCACACCCCTGAAGCGGAAACGCTCGCCCTGCGCGGCGTCAGCTTAGAGCTTCAGCGAGGCGAAACCGTCGCGGTGATGGGGCCGTCCGGGAGCGGCAAATCTACGCTGCTCGCGTGTCTAGCTGGTCTCGACGAACCTGACGGCGGTCACGTCGAGCTCTTAGGTGAGCGGCTAACCCGCCGCCCTGAAACCGTGCGGGCCGGTTTACGGGCCAAGCACATCGGGATTTTGCTCCAGTCGGGTAACTTGCTCGGGCACCTAAGCGTCGAGGAAAACGTGCAGCTCTCCCTGCAGTTGGCGCACCAACCCAGCCGGGAGCGCATCACCGAACTTTTAGAGGCGGTCGGATTACGAGAGCGCCGCGCCGCCTACCCCGCCGAACTTTCAGGTGGGGAGACGGCGCGGGCAGGGCTCGCGGTCGCGCTCGCTGCCGACCCCGCCGTACTGTTAGCCGACGAACCGACCGGCGAAGTAGACGCGGAGACTGAAGGGCTGCTTTTAGAGCTGCTCGAGCACCGCAGACAGCAGGGTTACACCGCCCTGATTGCCACCCACAGTCCCGCGCTGGCGGCGCACGCCGACCGCACGGTTCACTTAAGAGATGGGAGCATCACCCATGACCAGACCTATAACTAAATCTGTGACGAAGCCTCTCGTTTCCGTGCGGCAAGCAGGCCGGGTCTACGATCAGGGCCACAAACCCGTGACCGCCCTCGAGTCCGCCTCGTGTGACGTTTATCTGGGGGCGCGGATTGCACTCGTCGGCCCTTCGGGAAGCGGTAAATCTACATTGCTGCACCTGATGGGGGGGCTCGAGTCCCCTACTTCGGGAAGCTTGGCTTGGCCCGCCCTCGACGCCCGTAAACCGCTCCGCCCCGAACAGGTGGCGTTTGTTTTCCAAACCCCCAGCCTGATTCCATCTTTAAGCGTCGTGGAAAATGTCGAACTGCCCCTCTTGCTGGCTGATAAGGGCGACGCTCGCTCGGCAGCTTTGGCGGTGTTGGAACGGCTCGAGCTGGCCGCACTCGCCGACAAACTCCCTGAAGAACTCTCCGGCGGGCAGGCGCAGCGCGTCGGGGTGGCGCGGGCGCTCGCCTATGCGCCCAAGCTTGTCTTGGCCGATGAACCGACCGGACAGCTCGACGGGCCGACCGCCGCGCACCTCTTTGATGTGTGGCTGGAGGAACTCGAGGATACAGAAACCGCCCTCGTCGTCGCAACCCACGACCTGCGCGTCGCCGAAAGACTCGGTGAGGTGTGGCAGATGAAGTTTGGGCGGCTCGAGACTGCGCCCCACTACGAGGAGGCGTTCATATGACCCTGCTGTGGCTTAGGGGACTCGTTAAACGCCGTCCGGTACGGCTTCTAGGCACCGTCACCGGAATCGCGCTAACGGTCGCGCTACTCATGTCGTTAGCCGCTTTTATCGTCTCCGGCTCGGCAAGCATGACGCGGCGGGCGGTGGCGACCGTTCCGGTAGACTGGCAGGTTCAGCTCACACCGGGAACTACACCTAAAACAGTTCTCGCGGCGCTTCGTCAGGCGACGCCCGTACAGACCACAGCGCAAGTTGGCTACGCGCAGACTGCGGGGCTCGAGGCTCAAACCGGTGGGACGGTGCAAACCACCGGGCCGGGTAAGATTTTAGGCTTGCCGCCCGCTTATTTTTCCAAGTTTCCCGGACAGGTGCGTTCGCTCGTCGGCTCGCTTCAGGGTGTGCTCATCGCGCAGCAGACAGCGGCGAACCTGCACGCCACGGTCGGTGACACGGTAAAAATCAGGCGTGTAGGACTGCCGCCTGTAGCGGTCAAAGTCGCGGGCGTCGTCGAACTCCCCAACGCCGACTCGATGTTTCAGGCCGTCGGTGTGCCACCCGGCAGCGCCCCGCAAGCCCCACCGGACAATGTGGTGCTGCTCCCGGCGGCGCAGTGGCACACCCTCTTTGACCCGCAAGCCACCGTAAGGCCCGATTCGGTGCGGACACAGCTCCACGTGCGGCTCGGGCACGGCATGCTGCCGAGTGACCCGAACGCGGCCTATCTGGAGGTGAGCGGTCGAGCCAGAAACCTCGAGGCCCGCATCGCTGGCAGCGGGTCGGTCGCCGATAACTTAGCAGCCCGCTTGGACGGCGCACGCGGTGACGCCATCTACGCCCGCGTGTTATTTCTCTTTTTAGGGACGCCGGGGGCGCTGCTCGCGGCTCTCTTGACGTTGGCAGTTACGGCGTCGGGTGCGGCGCGTAGGCGGCAAGAACAGGCGTTGTTACGGACTCGGGGAGCCTCGAGCCCACAACTTTTACGTTTAGCAGGCTTTGAAGCTCTTGCGGTAGGCGTAATAGGTGTCATTTTCGGTTTTTTACTCGCGTTTATCGCGTCGCGGGCACTTCTCGGGACGAATCTGTGGACGGCTGCGGGTGTCACTGTTTGGCTCGTCACCGCCGCGCTTATCGGTTTTTTACTCGCGGCTGCTGCGGTCATGCTCCCGGCGTGGCGAGCCCTTCGCGGCGAAACCGTCACCTCAGCCAGAGCGGTCGTCAGTCATGCCCACACACCTCTTTGGGAACGGCTCTACCTCGACGTCATTTTTCTGGCGCTGGCAGGCTTGGTGTTCTGGCAAACCGCGAAGAGTGGCTATCAGGTCGTGCTGGCCCCTGAAGGGGTCGCGCAGACCTCGGTGAACTACAGCGCCTTTATCGCCCCAGTCTTTTTGTGGCTCGGCGCGGGTTTGCTCACGCTGCGGTTGTGGAACCTGCTTTTAGGACGAGGCTCGCGTCTCCTTACCAGCTTGTTTCGTCCGGTGGCACATAAGCTCTCTGGTACGGTGGCAGCCTCTTTGGGGCGGCAACGGCGGCGGCTTGCCGGAGGCGTGGTGCTGGTTGCCCTGGCCTTTTCGTTCGCGGCGTCTACGGCGGTCTTTAATACGACCTATAACGGACAATCCAGGGTGGACGCCCTGCTCACCAACGGGGCCGATGTCACCGTCACGGGGACAACGGCAGCTCCCGCGGGCACAAAACTCGCGGCCTTCGCTGCACTTCCCGGCGTCCAAGCCGCCGCACCTATGCAACACCGCTTCGCCTACGTCGGCAACGACCTGCAAGACCTTTACGGTATTAGCCCTACCCACATCGGTGAGGCCACAGTGATGTCGAACGCCTACTTTAAGGGCGGCAACGCGCAGGCGACGTTAGGTGCGCTCAGCAGTCATCCTGACGGCGTATTGGTCTCTGAAGAGACCGTCCGGGACTTTCAATTGCAGGTCGGCGACCGGCTCAATTTGCGCTTGCAAAACGCTAAAGACAACGCCTATCACACGGTTCCCTTTACCTTCGTGGGGGTCGCCAGAGAGTTTCCGACTGCGCCGAAAGATTCATTTTTGGTGGCGAACGCAGGCTATATCGCGCAGCAGACGGGCCGGGGCGCAGCTGAGGTCGTGCTCTTAAAAACGCAGGATGCAGCGGGCGTCGTGAAGGCAGCAGGGCCGCTGGTGCGTTCCCTACCCAGCGCGAAGGTCTCGAGTCTCGCTCAAGCGCAGAGTTTAATCAGCTCGAGCCTCACCGCTGTTGACCTTAAGGGGCTGACGCGGCTCGAGCTGACTTTTGCCTTTATCCTGCTGGCAGGCGCTTCCGGGCTGCTGCTGGCGTTAGGTCTTGCCGAACGGCGGCGCACCTTTGCCATCCTTAGCGCCCTCGGCGCAAAGTCGGCGCAACTCGGTGCGTTCTTATGGAGTGAAGGGCTGTTCGTGCTGCTAAGCGGCGCGGTCGTCGGGTTATTAACAGGTTTCGGCGTCGCCGAGATGCTCGTCAAGGTCTTGACCGGCGTGTTCGACCCGCCACCTGAAGCACTCGCCGTCCCGTGGTCGTATCTGCTCTGGCTGCTCGTCGCCGCAGCTGGCGCAACGGTACTGGCGATCAGCAGCGCCCGCATCACCTCAAGGCAGCCGGTCGTGCAGGCACTCAGAGATTTCTAGGGAGGTTAGAGAGGTTAGGCGCTTGAGAAAGAATTCTGGACGCAGAAGTTGCTGGCGCAAGTAAGAAACCGGTGTCTGGCGTGCTCGAGCCTTACCGACACAGGCGCAGGTCAGCGCGGCTTAGTCTTGGGGTAACCTTGACGTAAGTTCGTCGCAACAAACTTGGCTCTCACATCTCAACCTTCGTTTAACTTTGGGGCTGTACGCTGTCTTTGGGCCGAAAGCCGACTCAGACTTAACCTTGACTTGGCCTCAGAACCGAGGGTTGCCGTGACCACCTTACGAAAATATCTTCCTCACCTGAGCGGTTCGCTCCTGATCTACTGGGGTGCGCTACTGGCAGCACTCTTTTTGTTCGGGCAGTTTGCCGGTGAGGTTTACGAAAAAGAGGGATTTTTCTTCGACACGCCCGTTCTGAACTGGCTGGCGGCTCATCAAACCCCCTGGTTGGTCGGTCTGGCGCAGGCCCTGAGCACCTTTGGTGGGCCTCCAGTGTTGGGAGGTGTTGCGGCGGTGGCGGTGCTAGGGCTGTGGTTTGGGTTGCGCGAGTCTCGAGCCGCCCTCTTTTTAGCCGTAAGTTTAGGTGGGGCGATGCTCTTAAACGTGTTGTTCAAGCTTTTTTTCGCCCGTGTCCGCCCCGACCTGTCGCAACACCTCACCCCGGCCCCCGGTTACTCGTTTCCCAGTGGGCACGCGATGGGGAGTGCGGCGTTCTTTCTGGCCGTCTTTCTGGTGGTCTTTCACCTGTTTCCGCGCTGGCGCATCCTAGCCGGGGTGCTGGGCGTCCTGTTAACGCTCGGTATCGGGGGCTCGAGGCTCGTGTTGCAAGTTCACTATCCGTCGGATGTGCTGGCGGGGTGGGCGCTCTCGGCGGCGTGGGTCTTAGGGGTGAACCTCGTTTATGCGCGTACTCGTCGTTGAAGATGACCGGGGTATCGGCGACCTCGTGTGCGACGACCTGCGCGAGCAGGGCTACGCGGTGGACTGGGCGCAAGATGGCGATGAGGCGTTAGGACTTTTGGCAAGCTTTCCCTATGACCTGGTGGTCTTGGACCTGATGCTGCCCGGTCACAACGGCTTTGAGATCGTCGAACGCTTGCGCGGCGGGGGTCAAAAGGTGCCAGTCTTGATGCTGACTGCCCGTGACGGCGTAGACGACCGGGTCAAGGGGCTCGAGCTGGGCGCGGACGACTACCTGGTCAAACCCTTTCATCTGACTGAGTTGCGAGCACGGGTTCGGGCGCTCCTACGGCGCTCACAAGGTGAAGCGAGCAACCAGATGAACGTCGGGCGGCTCGCGCTCGACGTGGCGCAAAAACGCATCTGGTTTGCCGGAAATGAGGTGCGGCTTTCAGGCCGAGAGTACACGGTGCTCGAGTTTTTGGCCCTCAATGCCGGGGGCTACTATACGAGAGACACGCTGTTAGAACACGTCTGGCCGGGAGACACCAGCGTTGACCCGCGCACGGTAGACACCTACATCCGCTACCTGCGGCGCAAATTAGGTGATGAAGTCATCGAAACCGTGCGCGGTCTGGGCTATAGGTTTAGAGGGTGACGCTCCGGCTGCGGCTGACCCTCTTTTATACGCTCTTGGTTGCGTTGGTACTGGCCGTGAGCGGGGTAGGGCTGCACGTGCTGCTCGCCCGTGGTCTCTACCGCAGTCTCGACGCCAGTTTGCAACAAGCTGCCAGTTTGCTCTCGGGTTTTATGGAGCAGGAGAACGGCAAACCTCAGCTAAAACCTGAGAGCGAGATCGTCCCACAGCTTTCCTCGGATTTGGTCGCTGTCTTGGTCGGGTCGAACGGGCAAGTCCTCGATAGCCTGGGGCGCTTGCCGGAGCCCCTACCGCGGGTACAGGCGGGCCTCTCAACTCAGCGAGGCTGGCGGGTTTGGAGTGAGCCCATTCAGGGGGCAGCCCTGCAAACCTTACAAGATACGCGCAGCATCGCTGAAAGCGTCAGGCGCTTCGACCTCAGCTTTTTGGTGTTAGCGCCGCTGGCGGTGCTCCTGGCGTTCGGCTTGGGCTACCTCTTTTCCGGTCAGGCGCTCACCCCCGTGCGGCACATGACGGACGCGGCGCTCGAGCTGGCCAATCGGCGGGCGTGGGGCGAGCGGTTACCCGAACCCCAAAACCAAGACGAGTTATGGCGCTTGTCGCAGGCGACCAATACGCTGCTGGCGGCGCTTGCCGACGTGATCGAGAGCGAACGGCGCTTTACCGCCGACGCCGCCCACGAACTCCGCACGCCCCTGACCGTGTTGCGGGGCAGGCTCGAGCAGGCGGTCGAAAAGACTAAGGGGAACAGTGCCCAACCCGCTCTCAAAGCGGCTTTAGCTGCCGGTGACGAGCTTTTGGTACTGGTTGAAAAACTCCTTTTGTTGGCCCGCACCGAAGCGGGGCAGGGCTTTCATTTGGAAACTGTTGCGCTCGACGAAATCGCTTTTGACGTCGCTGAGCTGTTGCGCCCGCTTTTCGACGCCAAGGGCCTGGGGCTCGAGCTACACCTCCCGGAAGAAGTCCAGGTCGAGGGCGACCGGGTGGCGCTGGGGCTGCTGGTGCGTAATCTACTGGAAAATGCGCTTAAATTTACCCCAGCCGGTCATGTTGGCGTACGGGTCGAAAGGCGGCAGGACAAGGCTTATTTGCACGTTTGGGACGGTGGCCCAGGAGTTCCAGCCGAGGCGCTGGGGCATCTCTTTGAGCGGTTTTACCAGGTAGATGTCCGTCATCGGCAGCTGGGCAACGGGTTGGGGTTGGCCCTCGCCCAGAGTATCGCATCTTGGCATGGGGGCACGCTTGAGGCTCACAACCGCTCTGAAGGGGGCGCGGTGTTCGTACTCGAGCTACCTGCTGGCAACACCGGTCATACCCCCCGACCCGTTTCTAAACTTGTACGCGTACCTTTTTAGACCTGTCACCTTGCGTCGGTGACTGTCATAAGGATTGGCCCGCGCCGATTACGCTCGAGGCTGAGACGTACGCAGGGCGAAACTCTCTAGTCCCGGTATCTGGCAAGGTCGGTGGCGGCTTGTACTGGAATTTGCCACGCGGTTTTTCGTACTTGGAGACGAGATTACCAGCCTCGGCTGGAGGTCAATGGGTCAAGAAGCAGATTAAAAATCTATCCAAAAACCAGAAAAACTGCGCCGGACGCATCTGTCTCTTATAACGCGCTTTTCTGGAAGAGCGTTCCCCACACTTTCTCTACGCTTCGTTCGCCGAAGCTGATTTGGTAGGAAAAGAGTTTTTGTTTTTGGACAAGTTCTCAACCAACAGGCTTATTAACGCTGTTTCCTGAAGCAGTAGGTGTTATTCCAAACCTAAGGGTTCAGGCGTTTTGCCGGTAGCTAGCCAGTCTTGAATCTGTTTGAGGCGTGTAGCAGTTTCGCCCCTAGCCGCTTCGATCAGGTCAGCGGCAACGAGCAGCGCGTTGCTGCGGCGTCCATAAGCGTCATAACCAGCGGCGGCGAGCGGCGTCCCATGTTCAAAAAGTGCGATAGCTCCGGCGAGCGGCAGTTCGTAGAGGACGTCAACCTCAGCGGGCTCGAGGCGGTAGCTTTCTAAGGGTGCGTCGCGTAACAGCAGATACGTTTCTTGCAGTTCATTGTCAAGCATGCCCGGGTAGTGACGTTGGGCGCGCGTAGTGCCTAGATAGATAAGTTCGTGAGGCGAGGCGTCAAAGCCGAGTTCTTCACGCGTCTCACGAAGAACCTCCCGGAGCGTCTCCCCTGCTCTAAAATGACCACCCACCGCAACGTCGAGTTTACCGGGCTCGAGTTTACTTTGGGCGCGCCGCTGCAGCAGCACATAGTGCCGGTCTTTAAGGAGCCACACGTGCAGGGTACGGTGCAAGTCGCCACTTTGGTGAACCGCGCTCCGGCTCTTACTCCGGCCGGTAGGTAGCCCTGCGGCATTTAGTACGTCTAAAAGCTCGCTCACAGGGGTACTATACCGTGTGGCACTCTTTTTACGCATAACGCAGGGGAGCTACCGGGGAGGGCGACAACTGGGGCTGATACTCGCTGGCTTACTCGCTGGGCTGCTGTTAGGAAGTTGTGAGGTGGCAGCCGTGCCCGAACGGAGCTTTGGATTGGTCGTTCCGATCTATAATAGCGCGGGGCTAGGGGCGGCGCTAACGACCCTGAAGCCGCACTTACGCGCGAAAGACCGCTTTATGCTCGTGTCAGGTAATACTGACGGAGAGATCGACGTCGCTTGGCTTAATGAGGCGGCGCTCGAGTTGCGCAGCGTCTATCAGACGGCCCCTATCTACGCCGCGACGAGCGGTCTTAAAAATATCGGGGCGGCGGCGCAGGGGGTCTCAAACTTGTTCACCGCCGTTGTCTATATCTATGAACCCAATTTTCCCAATCAACCGGAGTTTAGCTGGGATTTTGAAACGACGCTCTCACGGTTTGACGACGTCGGTAAGCAGGTGCGGAAAAACGGCTTTCGGGCCGTCGGTAAACCGACCGGTCGGCCCATCTTACAGTCTAACTTGCAGTCTTACAACTGGAACTACGGCCGACTTGCCGAGAGCGTTGACGAGCTGTTCGTGCAAACCCAGACCTACTGTAAAGACGGCCCGTCAGCGTTCGCGTCGGCGCTCGACACCTTGAGCGAACAGTTTCAGGGGCACGCTAAAACGTCGTGGGTGCCGCAAGTAACGATTGACCCGGACGCCCCCAACGGTACGACCGTGACTCAGGCGCGGGCCTGCTTGGAAGAGGCCAAACGGCGGGGGCGCTCGGGCGCAGTGCTCTGGTGGTCACCTAACTTTGTGGACAAAGCGGTCGCGTTTATCGCGTCACTGAACGCCGACGCCGCGCTCGCGCACTGACCACGCCTAGTTTTTGTTCAACTGCGCCAAGGGGTTGACCAAAGGGCAAGGTAAAGAGCATCTCGAGGCTGTAATAACTGCGCAGCAGCCGAAAAAGAATATAAAGCGGGAGATAAAGCAGCAGGCCGAACTGACGGTACGCGGCGATCACGGCTACACTGACCAAAAACGGCAAACCGATCACGACCGAGGCGAGCGCCGCCCCGCCCCGCAGCGCGAGCGCGTCGGGGGTAAGGAGCAGCGTCACCCCGCCAAAAAGCAGCAGCGGCACCGTTACCGAGCGCCGCGCGACCTGCAAAAGCGCCCACGGCAGGCTGAACACGCCGCGCACCCCTTGCCGCGTCTGCATCGCCGAGCGGTTACGCGCCGCAACGTGAAAGGTGCTCCGAAACCACCGGAGCCGCTGCTCACGCAAATTAGCCAGAGTACGTGGGACTTCTGAATAGACGTGCAAGCCGGGGTCGTTGATCAACCGGTAGCCGAGCCGACCGATCCGCAGCACGATGTCGGTGTCCTCGCCGTTAATCTCTTCGGCGAAGCCGCCGAGCGTATCGAGGCAGCTCCGGCGGTACGCCGAAAAAACCCCTGACAGGCTCAGTACACCGTCCACCGCGCTCATCCCTAAGCGGACAAAACCTTGGTTGAGGTAAACTTCGGTCGCACGCATTTTCGCGAGCAGCGGGCGCGGCTCGAGCGGTAGCGGCAGCCCGCTCACTGCGCCGACGCCGTCATCGGCAAAGTGCGGGATCGTTTTAGCGAGCAAGTTGGGCGAGACCTGTGTGTCGGCGTCTACCCGGACGACGATATCTTCTTTGATATAGCTGAGACCCAGGTTGAGCGCCTTGGATTTGCCCGGCTCCAGGCACTCTAAGACGACGCCGTCAAGCGCGGCGCAGCGCCTCAGCTCAACTTCAGCTAGGGCGCGGGTCAGGTCTTCCGAGCCGTTATCCACGAGATAAAGCCGACATACCCGCCCGTACCGCTGCGCCGCCACGTCGAGGCTACGGATACAGTCGGCGATATTTTCCGCTTCGTTTAAGGCCGGTACCAGAAATGCGACGGTAAAACGGATGTCGCCGGTTTTGCCGCGTAAAGAGACCAGTTCAGCTGCAACCAATACAGCGATAAACACCGGAAAAAAGAGCAGGATGCCCGGGCCGAGGCCACCGAGTAACGCCACGTTTCTGAGAAACTCGAGGGGTGCAGCCAGCAGGTGGTTGGCGGCAAAAGAGACGACGCCCGCAACGATGAGCGCAAAAGTGAAACGCACGAGGTAACGTTTAGGGCGTCGCCGCTGCTCCCGAACCCGTTCGTCGTCCGGTAAGGTCGCTTGCCTGAGAATCACCCAGGAGAACGCGCCGAGCAGCGCAAAACCCAGCACGAGGTTGGTCAACGTAAGGGTAAACGAGCTGCCTAAGAGACTCCTTAGATTGATAAAAAGGGCGTCGAGTAACAGCGTCAAGAGTGTAAAGATAAGGCTCAGGCTCGCCAGCAGCTTGAGCCGCCAGCCCCAGGTTCCGGCAGCAAAGAGCGCAAAGGTCACAAAAAACGCCAGAAAAAAAGGCCGCAACCGTAACGAGATTTCAGCAGGCGCACCCACAACGTTGAGGTGACCTATCAAACTGCTGTAAAGCGGTTCAGCGAGCGGCGCAAGCCGCGCAAAAACAGCAAAGACACCCGTCAAGACCAGAAGAAACGCCGGAACCAACCACGGCGAACGCGGCACCGAAAAGTGGCGCGGGGCGCTGTCTGCCGTTTGCAAGCTGACAGTTGGCATTTTCCTTAATCTTGGGTCTGCTTCCGGTTTTGCTTCCAACTTCTTTGGTAGGTTCATGGTGTTCCTCACTTCAACTCGCCAACAGCCCTAACTATACCCTGACTTTTTGCAACTCGGTTTTTGGTTTTTGAAACCTTGCAGTGCCCGGGCAGATTGGATAAACTAGCCGTACGCGCCCGTAGCTCAGTAGGATAGAGCAGGGGACTCCTAAGCCCAAGGTCATCCGTTCGATTCGGATCGGGCGCACCATAAACCGCACGTTATAAACGCAAGCTTAAGCCTCGCTGAAGAGCGGGGCTATCTCTTAAGTGCCAAGCTACCTTACCTGTAACTCAGGTGTGCATGCTAAAAACCTTTCGGCTTCATGCGCCGGGAGCGGTTTAGAGACGTAAAACCCCTGAAAGGACTCACACAACAGACCTTGTAAACACTCGAGCTGGGCCTCTGTTTCAACCCCTTCGGCCACGACCTGCAGCTCGAGCGCGTGCGCGACCGAGACGATCACCTGAACGAGCTTGACACTCGCTTCACCGTGGGTCAACTGCTTGACAAAGCTGCGGTCAATTTCGAGCGTGTCTACCGGAAACTGCTGCAGATACGCCAGCGACGAATACCCCGTACCAAAGTCGTCCATGTGGAGCTTTAGGCCGAGAGCTTTAAGTTGTTCCAAGGTCTTTACGACCGCTGCGGAACTCGTCACGATCACCCCTTCGGTAATTTCTAAAGGCAACGCCGCCGCGTCTATGCCGGTCTTTGAGACGAGCGCAGTGACAAACGCTACCAGGTCGAGTTGAGCAAAACTCCGACTCGATAAGTTCAGGCTGAGCGTCGGGGCCGCCTCCGGGAAGGCCCGTTGCCAAAGGCTGAGCTGCGCTGCCCCTTCGCGCAGCACCCAGCGGTCAACCTCTAAGATCAGGCCGGTCTCTTCAGCCAGCGGGATAAACTCAGCCGGGGAAACGGTACCGTGTTTTGGGTGCCGCCACCGCACCAGCGCCTCAAACCCGGTTGTGTGACCGGTCGCCAGCGAGACGATGGGTTGATAGTAAAGCGTCAATTCGCCCCGTTCAGCCGCGCCCCGCAGGTCACCCTCCAAGGTCATCAAGCTAAGGGCACGTTCGCGCAGCTCGCCTGTGAAGACCTCAAACCCGGCTGTGCCCTTAGCCTTGGCCCGGTACATAGCGCGAGGTCGGCGTCGCGGAGGACGTCTTCAGGAAACCGGTGACTCACCTCAGAGAGCACGATCCCGGTACTCGTCGAGACATGTAGGGTATATGGTCTGCAAGCTCAACAGGGCGCTCGAGCGCCCTGTTGATTCGCCCCGCGAGCGCCTCAGCCGTAGCCAGCGACGAGACCTCGAGCAAAATGGTAAACTCGTCGCCGAGCCGCGCGTCCGTATCGAGTTCACGGACGCAGCTTTTCAGCCTCTGGCTAAAGGTGACGAGCAGCGCGTCACCGACGTGATGACCGAGCGAATCGTTGATGACCTTAAAGCGGTTAAGGTCTAAAATAAAACGGCGAAACTCATTTCTGGCTGGCGTTCGCGCCTGAGCAGGGCCTGCTCGAGCCGGTCGGTTAAGAACGCCCGGTTAGGCAGTCCTGTCAGGCTGTCGTGGAGCGCGTTATAGACCAAGCTTTTACGGCCCCGCGCGAGGTCACGTTCCAGCGGATAAAAGATCAGCAGCCCCTCGAGCAAAAGCGTAAGCAGCGTCACCGCTAAGACGCCTGTTTCAAACTTAAGGTTGGCAATCTGCTGATTGGCCTCCCGCTCGTACTGAGCAGCGGCGGTACCGAGCGACGTCAGGAGCCGACCCGGAGCCGTTACCAAGATACGCTGCAGCTCGGGATTTTGAGGGGTCAGCGCCGCGTCGGGAGCGGCCAACAGACGCCGGACACAGGCGAGATAGTCGCGTACTTGGGTATCTAGCTCGAGCGGCGGGGAGAAGTAGAAAGCGGCAAGAGCCGGTGAGAGGTCGGCGGGGTCTGCCGCAGTTGCAGTCTGGTTGGTCAGCCCTAGATGCGCACGCTCCATCAGGTTGACCGCCGCTGCAGTTCGTCTCTCGCAGCTTTTCGCTGGGCACGGTTTTGGGCGAGAACGAGTTCTTGCGCAAAGAGTGCCGTGCGCTGTGAGAGCATCCGCTGACGACCACTCGTATTGATCACCGCCGCGTTGTTAGCCTGTACGCCTATCACGCAGCCTAAAAGATCGTAGGCGCTCGTGCTGAGAAACGCTACCAGGTAACGCGCCCTACCGTGCCGAAGGCAGCCGACCACGCCCTCACGTTTTTCTCGACTTTTTCGCTGACCTGCTCGAGCCCATACGCCCAGCGTAAAGGTGCAAGTCTTACGAAACATGCACACGCTCAGCCTTCGGACGTTCGAGCGCCCGGCACGCCGTCTAAGCGTGAGCCTCCAACCACGTGCGGATCAGCGGATAACTCCGGCTGGGAACGCGGTGCCGTCCGGGAAGCTCGAGCCACGTCAGGTTAGGAGCGCAGAGCTCGAGCACCGCCCGAAACTCTTTTACTTTGTCGGACGGATACACTTTATCGTCTTGCGGTGCGATATGCAGCACCGGCGTCTCTAAACGCACACTACGGTCTAAACTGCTCCAATCCGAAGGAGCTGCGCCCGCTACGGCGATGAGGCCGAGAACATAGTCGGGGTAGGCGGCAGCAAAACGGTAGTTGAGGCTGATCGACTGCGAAAACCCGAACAAAAACGCGCCGCGCCGCCCCGTCAGCCCCAGCGAAAACGCCTCGTCAATCACGTGCCGGATAAACTCGTGATGGTTGGCGACGTCTTCAGCCGGTCGGTACGCGCTCACCCAACTAAAGCCCACGTCGGCCCCCGGTCGCGGTGATAAAAGCTGCGCGTGCGGGGCTTGTAGCGCAACTATCGGCCAGTCTTTACGGATAGATTTGCCAAAATGCAGCGCGGTCTCCTTACGCTGGCCGTAACCGTGAAGACACACCAAGAGGGGTGGAGCGGCGGCGGTGTCAGTAGGGATGTAGAAATCGTAGTAGTACGAGATGGGTTGCTGAAAACTTTTGGCGTGCAGCACGTTAGCGGGACCTACTAGCGGTACACGCCGAGCAGATACGCGGTCACCCCGGCTGCTTCGCGCAGCAGGTACGGGAGGCGGGGGCCGTGCGTGGTGACCGGTGCGACCGCAGCCTCGAGGCCGAGATGTCGGGCCAAAAGGCTCGTACGGTACGCGTGCAGGTCGTCGGTAACGATAACGATGTGTTGGCCCCGGAGGAGCGGTTCACTGTTATGCAGGTTCTGGTAGCTCGAGCGGCTCCTGCGTTCACTTAGCAGCGCCGACTCGGGTACCCCATGCTCTGCGAGGTAACGCACCCCGGCTTCCCCTTCGGTAAATCTGTCACCCTCTCTTTTGCCCCCGGTGACCAAGATACGCGGCGCACACCCAGCCTGGTAAAGCTCAAGCGCCCGGTCAAGTCGCCGCGCGAAGACCGGCGACGGCACCCCGTCGTACTGCGCTGCGCCCATCACCACCAGCGTGTCGGCGGGGCAGTGGGAGCTGTAGGCGTGTGCGTCTTGCGCGTGTGACACCCGGCTCGAGCCCGAAAGGTAGACGAGCGCCAGCAAACCGATCCCGACAGCAGAGAGTCGCCGTAACGCCAGCATCAGTGGATCGGCTCAGGCTCGAGCCTTGACTCAATCGCGCGGGCGTGGGCCTCGAGCCCCTCCGCTCGCGCGAGCCGCGCCGCGCTCGGTCCAATCTCCCGGAGCGTCTGTGCGCCGATGTTCACAACCGGAATGACCTTTTGAAAGTCGCGCACGTTGAGCGCCGAGGCGTACCGCGCGGTGCCGCCCGTCGGCATCACGTGGCTCGGCCCTGCGGCGTAGTCGCCTAAGGCTTCCGTGCTGGGGGCTCCCAAAAAAATCCCGCCCGCGTTTTTGACCTCCGGCACCGCCGCCCACGGGTCTTGAACGAGTAAACAGAGGTGTTCGGGGGCGTAGAGATTCGCCACCCTCAACCCTTCAGCCAGCGAATTGACGACAACGGCGTAAGCGCGCGTCTCGAGCGACTCTTTCGCCGCATCTTTCGTAGGCAAATGGAGAAGTTGATGCTCCACTTCTCTCTCTACTTTGGCCAAAAGCGTTTCATCTGTCGTCACGAGCACCGGCTGCGCAAACGCGTGTTCAGCTTGCGCCAACAGGTCGGCGGCGACGTGTTCGGGGTCGGCGGTTTCGTCCGCTAACACGAGCGTTTCGGTCGGGCCGGGTAAGGCTTCAATGCCGACTGCGCCGAAAACGAGCTGTTTGGCGAGCACCACATACGCATTACCGGGGCCGACGATTTTGTCCACCCGGGGGATGCTCTCCGTGCCGTAAGCAAGAGCTGCCACAGCCTGCGCACCTCCAACTCGGTAGACCTCACAAATTCCCAAAAGCCGCGCGGCGACCAAAATTTCAGGTGCGATACTGCCGTCTTCCCGAGGCGGCGTCGCCACGACGAGTTCCGGTACACCCGCGACCTGTGCGGGCACAGCGCACATCAAGAGGGTACTAAAGAGCGGCGCACTGCCGCCGGGGACGTAGATACCGACGCGCCCCAGCGGACGCACCAACTGCCCGAGCAACCCGCCGTCCGTCTGCTGGAGAAAGCCCTCTTGCGGTTGATGGCTATAAAACGCCCGAATCCGCGTGGCAGAAAGGCGCATCGCGTCCCTCAGCTCTTTAGGTACTGCACGCTCAGCCGCGGCAAACTCGGCCTCAGGTATTTTTAAGGACTCGAGCCTCACCCTGTCAAACCGCTCGGTGTATTCCCGAACCGCCGCGTCCCCTCGACTTTTGACCTGCGCCAAGATATCCGCTACGGCGTCCCGTTGACCGGCGTCCGGCTCAGCGCCACGCCCGGAGAAGACCCGCTCGGCTTCCTTATAGCCACGTAAGACTTGCATAGAGTGCATCATAACGTCATTCACCGGGCAAGTGAACTCGGCTATAAAGGGTGACGCAGTAGTTCAGATCATATTCAGTCTTTGAGTCAACCATTGACGCACCGATAAAACTGACCCGCAACCAAAGTAGAAGTGTCATAGGTAGCAATATAGTAGGTAGGCTTGTTCTTAGTTCAGTACCGAGTGCTAAGGTAACTAGCTAGTAGGCGCTTGGCCGCAGCTCAGGCTACCTAAGCGGCGCACCGTAATTACGGCTGGAGGTTTTAAGCCCAGTGACTGATTCAACATCTTCTATGGCCAGTACCCTACACCTCGTTGATCCGGACGCTCGAGGTTTTGTGCAGGGTCCCTCTTTTGATCCTGACCAGCAGACAGTCGCAGAGTTTAGGGCTACTGTTCAGGCCCAGTATGCTCAGCTAGCACCGCCTCTACCTTCGGCGCGGGAGGAACGAACCGTACCAGGTTCAGCCGGGGCTCCCGAGGTCCGTGTATTTATCTATCGCCCGGATATGACCAAGGCTGTAACCGAGGCTAAAGTGCCTGCAATTCTCTACTTTTACGGCGGCGGCTTCATCACAGGTACGGCAGACATGCAAGACGCAGCGATGCTCGAGCTGGCAAGAAACAGCGGCGCAGTTGTTGTCTCGGTCGGCTACCGGCTGGCCCCCGAGCATCCGTTTCCGGCTCCCGTAGAAGACGGCTACGCCGCGCTCAGCTGGCTTTTTCAAACTGCAGACGCTTTGGACGTTGACGCAACCAAAATCGCCGTAATGGGAGACAGCAGCGGCGGGGGCCTTGCCGCTGCGCTAACACTCCTCACCCGTGACCGGGGCGAGTACAAGTTGGCGGCGCAACTGCTGATCTATCCGATGCTCGATCCTCGAACGGGGACGGCAGACGCGCCCGTTGACAACCCGACAACCGGCGAGTTCGTCTGGACTCGCAAAGCGAACCGCTTCGCCTGGACTGCGCTACGCGGCTCGGTACAGGTTCCGCTCGAGCGCCTCGGCCACTTTGCCCCGGCGCTGGCCGACCGACTGACGAACTTACCGCCGACCTTTATCGGCGTGGGCTCGCTTGACCTGTTTCTCGAGGAAGATGTAGCTTACGCCCTACGTCTGTCGCGCTCCGGAGTTCCGCTTGAGCTGCACGTCTATAACGGTGGTGTTCACGGTTTTGACCGTATGCCTGGAACGTTGGCCGCGCAGTTCACCGCCGACTTAAACGCTGCCATTAGCCGCGTGCTCCCTAGTGGCTAAGAGGAGTTCCAGCTGCAGTGACTGCCGTAATCATTGAGGAGAGGAAACCGAAACTTTTCGCAACACCAGCCGGGCCGAACGCTTAAGCTGAGCGTATGAACGCCCGTCTCGCCACTCTAGACGACGCCGCGCCGATAGCAGAGATTTACAATCAGGGTATCGCCACGCACCTAGCGACGTTTGAAACGAGACCGCGCAGCACCGCAGACGTTGCGCTCTGGTTTGAAACGCCGTATCCGGTGGTCGTGGTTGAGGCTGAAACCGGCGTCGGGGCGTTTGCCGCTACTTCACGCTACCGCCCGCGCGAATGCTACGCCGGAATCGCCGAGTTTATGGTCTACGTAGCTTTGGATAAGCAAGGTCAGGGGTTGGGTCGGGGGGCGCTCGAGGCCCTCTTCCCTATTGCCGCTGAGTGCGGACTCTACAAGTTGGTCTCACGTGTTTTTGTCGAAAATTACGCCAGCCGCCGCCTGCTCGCCTCGGTCGGGTTTCGTGAGGTCGGGGTGTATAAGCGGCACGGTCAGATAGGGGGCGAGTGGCGCGACGTGGTGATCGTCGAGCGGTTTTTAGATGAGAGCGCCTAGTTAAAAGACCAACACACGACATAAAACCCTTAACCGCTCGGACTAGCTCTCAATTCTTCTGTTGCAAGCATGTCACCCGCGTCCCATAGCCTTCGTAGTTTGGCGAAAACGGGTAGACAATCGCGCTCACCTGCGCTCAAGGGCCGAAGAGACTCATAGCCTTGAATAAAGGCTTTTTGAAGCGCGTCGGGGGCATGATAAAAAGGGGCTAAATCATAAGCGCGCCAACCATACCCACAGTGGTCAAAATCAAACAAGGTTACTTGACCTTCTTGAAAGTGCATATTGCCAGGGTGTAAGTCACCATGAATAATGCCATATTCATCATTGTCAACGCTTAGACTTTCTACTGCGCTCACTAAGTCAGGGATGGGAGGTAAAGAGGCAAGAAGCTCTTGTCCTTGTTCGCTATTATTTTTTTCGATTAGTCTCAGTGGTTCATCCACAAGATATTTAAGGTTTAGGTGATAACGCTTATGATTTGAAGAAAAGTCATTGGCGGCAAGATGAAAAGCGGCAGTGGTTTTCCCCACTTGCAAACTCTCTTCAACCGTAAAAGATTCCCTACTTGCTTCTCCGCCCGGAGCAAATGAAAAAAGTGCCGTGGCTCGTTTACCTAAAGCTGTGGGTGTCCAACCGAGTAACTCACCATTATTCATACGGATGGGATAAGAAACAGGAATATTTTGCGTCTGCAAATGGTCAAGCAGGTCAAGCTCGAACTGAAAGGCTTCAGGTGAGCCAACATAGTATTTTCCATTTAGGTACACCCTAAAAATGTACTTCGCTTGCCCAACCATAAGGAGATAGTGGTCATTAAAACCACGTCTGATTAACGTGCAAGTTTGTGGTGTATCCAAAGAATAGTTGGCACGCACAAGCTCGAGTACTTTGTCCGGTTCAAGTAAGGTATTCATGGATTCTCCTACAGAGGATTTGGGCATTTAACCTAGTACTCGAACACACCCTCAGCTTCGAGAGCGTAGATACCTAAAAACGAGCCACCCGAAAGCAGCTCGCAATTCACTCGTTTCGGGTTTCGTTACACGCTCTTGGACAAATCTACCAAACGCTTAAAGGCGTCCGGGTGCTGCACCGCGAGGTCAGCTAAAATCTTGCGGTTGATTTCAACGCCCGATTTGCGCAACCCGCTCATAAAGACCGAATAGCTCAGTCCTTCTTGGCGAGCAGCAGCGTTGATGCGGGTAATCCACAACCGGCGAAAGTCATTCTTTTTGTCACGGCGGTCACGGTATTCGTAGTCGGCGGCGTTAAGCAGTGTTTGCTGCGCGATGCGGACGCTTTTCGAGCGCATCCCCCAGAAACCCTTCGCGCGTTTAAGGATTTTCTTATGTTTGTGGCGGCGAACGACGCCGGTCTTAGCTCTTGGCATCTACAACCTACTCGTAAGGGAGCAGCACTTTGATACGCTTGGCGTCTGCTTCGGCGATGATGAGGCCGGTTCTGCCCTGACGGATGCGTTTGCCACTTTTCTTAAAGTTTAGGTGGCGTTTCCCGCTCCGCATTGCCTTGACCTTACCTCGCCCTGTGATTTTGACACGGGCTTTGGTGCCCTTATGGGTCTTTTGTTTCGGCATCTCTTCTCCTGGTTCTAGTTTTTTGGCTAACTGGAAGCCTGAACAGTTTCCTGCTCATCTTTTGGCGGCGCGACTTTTGTCGGGCCTAAAACCATGTTCATATCCATCCCAGCGAGGTTAGGGGCAGATTCAACGACTGCCATGTCGGAAACGTCCGCTGCGACGCGGTTCAAAATCTCTTGCCCGAGTTCGGGGTGCGTGCGTTCACGCCCCCGGAACATGATGGTGAGTTTGACCTTGTGACCGCCCTTAAGAAAACGTTTGACGTGGTTGACTTTAGTCGTGTAGTCGTGGTCGTCTATCTTGACGCGGAACTTGATGGCTTTCATCTCCTGCTGCCGAGACTTTTTGCGGGTCTCTTTTTCTTGCTGCTGGAGTTCGTAACGGTATTTGCCGTAGTCCATCAGTTTGGCGACGGGGGGCTGGGCACCTTCGCCGACGAGGACCAAATCGGTCTCGCCTTCGCGGGCCATCCGCAGTGCGTCACGGGTCTCAACAATCCCTTGCTGCTGACCGTCGGCCCCGATAAGCCGCACCTGCCTTACCCGAATCTGCTCGTTTACCTTCATCTCTCTGGCTATAAACGTCACCTCCAAAAGTTTGTGCTCGGGCGTAAAACGCGCCTTACACAGCACGGTAGTGTAGCAGATTAGGTCAGCTTAAGCAACGCGCGAGGAGACGTCAAAACTGTCTCGAGAGGCGGCACCGTAGCCTCGAGCCGAGCTTTTTAGTCAACGCGGCGTTAGGCTGGAATGTGCTTATTTTGGCGTCGCTCACGCTTTTACTCTGGCTGGTCCTGACCGCAGATTGGCTTTTGGGTGTACGGTTGGTTGACCGCTTGGGCGCTTCAGCCACTAAGGAAAAGCTTCCCCCACTGTCGGTGGTGATTCCGGCACTTAACGAACAAAATGCGATAGAGAGCAGCCTCAGGTCGGTTTTTGCGCAAGACTATCCGGGGCTCGAGGTCATCGTCCTCAATGACCGCTCAACTGACGCAACCGGCGCAATTTTAGACCGAATGCAAGAAAAATATCCACAGCTCCAAGTGGTTCGTATCGAGATGCTACCCGCAGGTTGGTTAGGCAAAAATCATGCGCTTTACTTAGGAGCGAAGAAAGCTAAGGGCGAGTGGCTGCTATTTACCGACGCCGACGTGCGGTTTGCGCCGGGTGCGCTGAGGGCGGCTGTGAGCTACGCGCTGGGACAAGACCTCGAGCACCTCACCGCCATTCCCCATATGACGGCGAAAGGGACGCTGCTCAAGTCTTTTGTAGCCGCCTTTATGCTCCTCTTTTCGTACAAAGTTTTGCGTTTTTCAGGCCGGTTGACAGACGAGCATATCGGTCTAGGTGCGTTTAATCTGCTCCGGCGCTCCACGTATAAAGCAGTCGGTGGACATCAACCTATCGCCCTGCGCCCGGATGACGACCTGATGCTCGGCAAACTCGTGAAACGCGCCGGGTTTCGGCAGAGCGTTGTCTTTGCCGCCGATTTGATGCAGGTCGAGTGGTATGGAAGCGTCAAAGAGGCCGTTCGCGGACTTAACAAAAATGCCTTCGCCGGTCTCGGTTACTCGCTCCCGCTCGTGCTGCTCGTTGCCGGGACGCTTGTCGCCACACACATTCTTCCATTTTTCGCTGTTTTTCTAACGGCAGGCTGGACGCAGATTGTCTACGTGCTCGTGCTGCTCAATATTGCGTTCATTTATATGGTAGGCCACCGTTTTACTAAGCTTAGCCCGGTTTACGCGGTGCTTCACCCATTCGGCACAGCAATTTTGGTTTACGCAACGCTCGAGTCTGCTTTTAGAGCCCTCGGGCAAGGTGGAATTTTTTGGCGTGGGACGTTTTACTCACTTAGAGAACTGAGAAACAACAGAGTCAAAAACAAGGCGTGATGTACTGCGTGACCTCGAGCAGCTGGGGCTTAGACTTAGTCCTATGCAACTAGGCTATTCCCCCTGCCCCAACGACTGCTTTATCTTTTACGCCCTCGCCCACGGTAAAATCGCGCCGGAGCTGGATTTTGAGGTAAGGCTCGAGGACGTTGAAACGCTCAATCAATTAGCTAGAAGCGGCACCTTGCCGGTCAGCAAAATCAGCTACCACGCATTTTTTCACCTGACGGACGCTTACATTATGCTCCGCTCGGGCGGCGCACTCGGATTCGGCGTCGGGCCGTTAATCGTCTCAAAAAAGCCTTTGGATACGCTTTCAGGTCGGCGCATCGCCATTCCCGGCGGTCTCACGACAGCGAACTTACTCCTCAAACTTTCACAACCGGATGATGTTGAGTTACTTGCGTTGCGTTACGACCAGATTATGCCCGCCGCCTCAGCCGGTGAGGTTGACGCGGGGCTGATTATTCACGAGTCACGGTTTACCTACCCCGAGTACGGGCTCGTTAAACACCTCGATTTAGGCGCGTGGTGGGAGGGTGAGACGGGATTGCCGCTGCCTTTAGGCGGCATTATGGCCAAACGTTCACTCGGAGACGCCAAACTAAAAGAGCTTGACGGGGCCGTCCGCGAGAGCCTGCGTTACGGTTACGCGCACCGCGCCGAGGCGCAGCCCTACATCGCCGCGCACGCACAGGAGATGAATGAAGGGGTGACGCAGCAGCATATTGATCTGTACGTCAATGAGCTTTCGCTCGAGGTCGGCGACTTAGGAGAGCGGGCCGTGGCCGAACTCTACCGGCGAGCAAGGGCGCGGGAACTCGTCCCGGAGGCGCACAAACCGTTATTCTTAAGCTAATGACGCGTTTAGCAGAAATTTCGTGCTAGGGTTTTTACGCCAGCTGTGGGCGGCGGCTTCCGTCCCGAAACGATTTTTCGAGTGGCTCGAGCCCCAGTCCACCCGTACCGTGCGGGCAGGTGCCGCGGCTTACGGCAGTTTGGTCGTCTTGAGTTTCGTGTGCGCCCTCGCTCTAGGCCGAGCCACACGTTCGGACGCGCCACTGCTATTTATCATTTTGGCGCTGGTTGGGGCGACCAGCTTTTTTTTATATGCCTGGGGCTTCGGGAGTATCTTCGTGCAACGCGCCGGGGCGCTCGACCTGCGGACTTGGGAGGTGACCGGGTGGTGCTGGACACCGGCACTTTTCGGGGCGCTGTCTATGCTGATTCCGGCTTTTATCGCTCCGCTGCCCACCTTCTTTGTGCTGATATTTGGAGTGCTGGCGTGGCACCTCACAGTGCTGCGGGCGGGGCTGGGGGTCTTCGTCGGGAAGCGGGCGGCGCGGGTCGTGACGCTCTACGGACTTTACGTCTACGCGCTGCCGCTCGTCCTTTTCGGCTTTGTCGTGTGGGTCAGCGCACGGTTTAGCGGCTCGTAAGGTGAGGCGTTATGGACTTTACGCTTGACAATGTAGTTCCCTGGGGCCGTTCTTTTGCAGAGTACGTTGCGATGTTTGCGCTCTCACCTGAAGATTTAGAAAAGTCTATTTTGGGTTGTAGCGACGGTCCGGCCAGCTTTAATCACACACTTACTCGTCTAGGGGGATGTGTAACTTCGGTAGACCCACTCTACGCGTTTGACGTGGGTCAACTCGAGCGGCGCATTGACGAAACTTCCCCTTTGGTCATTGCGCAAACCTATCAAAACGTTCATGAATTTGTCTGGCGCAGCTTCGCCTCGGTTGAACAGCTGGTAGACACGAGGCTTCAGGCGATGAAGCTGTTTTTAACCGACTACGAGGCTGGTCACGCTGAGGGGCGTTATCTGGAAGGCAGCCTGCCCACATTAACTTTTAAGGATGACACGTTTGAGTTAGTGCTGTGTTTGCATTATTTCTCTACAGCCAACATTTTTCTGCGGACTTTTACGTCCAAGCCGTTAAAGAACTCTTACGGGTGGCCAGCGAGGTGCGCGTTTTCCCGCTGCTCGAGCTGGGCTCGAGACCGTCGCGCCACCTTGAGGCCGTCGTAAGCGAACTCGAAAACAGCGGTTATGTCGTTTCTATCAAACAGGTAGACTACGAAGTGCAAAAAGGTGGTGACAACATGCTGGTTGTTACTACCCCGTAGATAGGGCCTCACCTGAGACGATGTGCTGCAAGAAGTCGGATTTTGTAGTCCGACATTTTTTCATGACCTATCGCTGACACTCTATCCATAGACTGCGGTCTATGCGTTTAACTGACAAACTCAAAGTGTTAGCAGACCCGACGCGGTTAAGCATCCTCACCTTTTTGCGCGAGCCTGTCCAGAGCTGCTGTTCGCGTGAGGACGGCGTTTGCGGGTGCGACCTCGAGACCTATTTAGGCCTTAAACAACCTACCATCAGCCACCATATGAAGCAGCTCGAGGCGGCGGGTTTCGTTCAGGCCGAACGTCGCGGACGTTGGGTGTTTTACGACCTGCTTCCCGAAGGCTTTAGGGCCGTCCGAAGCGAGCTAAAGAGGTTTGAAGTCATCCCGCAGAAAGCAGGCGTTTAGATGCGTCTGCTCGTCCTCTGCACCCACAATTCGGCCCGCAGTCAGATGGCCGAAGGCTGGCTCAGGCACTACGCGGCTGAACTCGAGCTAGGCGTAGCCGTGTTCTCCGCTGGAACCGAAAAAACCTTTGTCAAGTCCGAAGCCGTAAAGGTCATGCAAGAAGTTGGTATTGACCTGTCAGGTCACACTTCTAAAGTCATCCAAGACCTACCCGACCCGTGGAATTTTGACGTAGTGATGACCGTCTGCGACGACGCAAACGAGGTTTGCCCGGTTTATCCGGCTAAAACTGTGCGGTTACACGTTTCGTTTCCTGACCCTTCGGGTGAGCCGTTAGACAGGTGGCGTGAGGTGCGTGATGCACTGGGCGAAAGCTGTCAAACCCTGATCAGGACCCTTAAAGCCGGTGAGGTCCCGACAGACGAGGCGCTGACCCCCAGGCAGCTGCGTGAGGGTTAGGAGATGAACCCTCGAGTCTGGCTGGCCGAGTTTATCGGAACGTTTACCCTGGTTTTTGTAGGGATTGCGGCGCTGGCTTCGGGCGCGGATACTTTGAGCGTCGCTCTGGCTTTCGGACTCAGCGTTGCTGTCATGATCGCAGCGGTAGGGGCCATCTCGTTTGCTCACTTCAACCCGGCGGTCACGGTCGGGTTTTGGGTGCTGCGGCGAATCAGCCTGAGCGAGCTTTTCCTCTACTGGAGCGCCGAACTTTCAGGCGCAGTGTTCGCCCTGCTCTGTCTCCGGGGGCTGGTCGGCGTAGCCAAGCTCGAGCCGGTCAACTACGGCGCGACCCTAGTAGCCGCTGACGTCTCTATCTTGCAGGGCGCTGTAATTGAAATGGTCCTAAGCTTTTTTTTGATGTTCGTCATCGCTACCTGCGTCATCCAAAAGCAGGCGCAAGCAGGGCTTTACATCGGCTTTACGGTGACGCTCTGCGCGGTTGCAGGGGGTGCGCTGACGGGCGCGTCTATGAACCCGGCGCGGAGTTTTGCTCCGGCACTCTTTTCCGGCAACTGGACGCATCACTGGCTCTACTGGGTAGCGCCCATTATGGGTGCAGCTATTGCAGCAGTAGTCGCCAAATATTTGTGGCCGTCCGAGCCCGAACTCGAGCGTGCTCAAAGTCCGGCGTTACAACAGGTCGGTGACTAAGGTGGCCTCAAGCGTATCCCCGAGCCGCAACCCTTGCAACGCAGCTTCTTCGTAAGGTAAGTACCCCGCGGCGCAGACTCCGGCAGCGTACAAACCCTCGAGCCGACCTAGCGCAAAGGTCTCGGCGTTCCACTCCGCGCCCGCAAAACGTGTGCAGGTCACAGTGTAAGAGGGTGCGCCCCGGCTTTCAGGCGCTTCTAGCGTCACCTCATTAAAGGCAAACCCCAGGGTGACGAGATTGTCATAAAGATCGTCGTAGGCCATTTCAGAAAGTCGTCCAGAGGTTTCGGTCAACGTCCCGAGGGTCAGCCGCGCCCGTAAAAAGCTTCCGGCGCAGAGTGCGACGCGTGGCGCGGTGCGGTCCACGCCTTCCCAGGTTGAGACGCCGGTCACGTGGCCGCCTCGCGTATTGAGTCCCATCACGCTCGACTGGAGGAGGTGTAATTTGGGTTCGCGCTCGAGCGTCCCTTTGGCCCGCCGGTGCAGGTCAAAGGTTTCTAGTGCTTGCGTCCGGGTACCGCAAAGTTCAACAAGGAGTGTCCCAGCAGGTGGCGTCAGCTCAGCTGCCGTGCCCGTGAGGTTATAAACCGTATCGAGGCTGGTGGTAACGAGGAGGACGTCAAGACCGGCCCTAGCCGTCTTTAACGCTGCCTCGCTCCCAGTCAGGCCCGCCCCGACGACGATCAGGTCGTACTCGGAATTGTTAAACCCGCTTGTCAACGCTACTCTTCAAAACCGTCTAACAGCGGGAACGGTTGCCGCCGTCCGGGGGCGCGCAGGAGCAGGTGACGCCCGCTGCCGGTGCGCTGGTAGAGCAAAATTCCTTTGGGTTCCCCCAACAACTCCGTCGGCCCCGGCGCGTCTACCATCACCCGCAGGTGCAGCGGCAGCACAGCCTTGGGGCGGCCTAATTCATACCGCTCACCCTCACCGATACGGTAACCAAAAAACACATCTGACGGCACACTGCTGTAAACCGCCGTCAAAGACTGCGCCTCACCCGCGCGGTAAAGCGCCACTGCCTCCCAGGTAATCGCCTGCGCTTCCTCTTCAGACAACCAGGTCACCTCGGCTGCGCCCAAATCGCCGTAAAACGCACCGGGAAAGTTTTTCGACTGCGTGTAAAACCCTGCGTCCCCGACAACGAGTTTCATCACGGCGTTACCGTAAGAGGTCCCCTGAATCTTGCCTTTGAGATAGGCAATCGCGAGCCCGTAACGCTGCTCGTGGAGCGCGGCGAACTCGTCCCAGTCGGGGTTGATCAGTTCGATATCGGTGTTGACTTCAAAGCCGGTCGTGCTCAAGGGGTTTCTCCTGAAGGTTGAGTTAGGGTCGAGCGGGCTGCTCCACAAGTTTTGTACTGGCTTTTGTACCTGGTTTTGTGCCGGGTTTTTCGCCCGTGTGCAGCGCCGAGACGCCAAAGGTCTGCAGCTCGTAACGGACACCGCGAAAACCGGCGCGTTCCATCCGCGCGGCGAGCACTTTGGGCGGCGGAAACTTAAGCACGGAATCCGGTAGATAAGTGTACGCGCTTTTGCGGCCCGAGATGAGGCCACCGAGCCTGGGCAACACCTGCAAAAAGTAAAATCTAAAGAGGGTGCCGAACACACCTTTAGGCGGCGGCGGAAACTCCAGAACAACGAGTTTGCCACCGGGTCTGAGGACGCGGTAAAACTCTGCCAAGCCTTTGTCCAAGTCGGCAAAGTTGCGCAGACCGTAAGCAATCGTCAGGGCGTCAAAAGAGGCGTCGGGATAGGGCAGGGCGAGACCGTCACCTTGCTCGAGCCTCACCGAAACACCCTGTTCTTTAGCTTTGCGGCGACCAACCGAGAGCATCGCCTCGACAAAATCTACACCGATCACTTCTGCGCCGGGTCGGTATTTTTTAAGGGCCAAAGCCAGGTCTGCCGTACCGGTCGCTACGTCTAACACATGCGTTGCGCCGCCCGCAAAAGCCGCCTTTGTTGCGTCTTTGCGCCAGCCTTTGTCGAACCCAAAGCTGAGCACGGTGTTAAGCAGATCGTAGCGCCGCGCAATGGCTGAAAACATCTCATGAACCTGCGCGGCTTTGCCCGCTCCCGCTCCGTCCCCGCTTGTACTTGACCCGCTTGGACTCGGTTGCGGCGGCGTGGGCGAAGAGGCTTTCATCTTCTTAAAGCTACCACGGGCGTCCCCTTGCAGAGTGTGTCAACCCAAGTTTTTGCAGTGTAAGTTAAGCAAAGAACGCGCCAGCTCGTTACCTACCTGAGCCGACGTCTTCGACGCGGTTGAGGAAGCCGTACGCCCAATAGAGCTCGAGCCCCCTTTCGACCGCCCAACACTCCTCGCTGCTGTAGTGAACGAGTAAAAGGCTCCACCGCTCGCCATTCTGCTCACAAAAAGTGAGCCTATGTGCGTCAGCCGCAGCCACCTCTACTTGCTCAAGCACATCTGCAACGACGCGTGTCTAATCCGCTTCACGCGCAAAGACCGACAACCAAGTCATAAAGATCGTAGATACGCAGGTCAAACTTTTGGTACTTGTTAAGACGTTTTAGCCCAGCAACTGATGCCGTGACAAAAAGCTGTCGAGTTTCGCGCGGCTGAAGTTCGACAAGCTGGCCGCGTCGCCGTTATAGACGAGCGTCGGCACGCTGCGACGGCCTCCATTGACCTGCATCACATATTCGGCTGCGTCCGGGTCTTCTTCGATGTTGACCTCGAGGTAAGGGACCTCGAGTTTCGCCAGCGCCTTTTTAGTCACCACACAGTCGCCGCACCAGCTGGTGGTGTACATCACGAGCGTGCCGGTTTGAGTCGCTACTTGCTTTGTTTCGGACAGAGTAGACATCTCGCCTCCTAAATGTGAGAGATAAGTTAGCGCAGTGCGCGTCTAGGGGTAACGTATCAACCTCTTTAGGAGCCCTATGTCGGCTGCTTGACACGGCTGTAAGCTTTCGTTGTCGCTAAAAATGACTTAAGCTGGACAAACAAGTGCAAAAAATAACGCGTGTCGAGAAGGTGCGAACGGCTAAGCTAGTCAGAGGCGACTCTGGCATAATAAACGTGTTCGCTGTTTTTGCTGTGCGCACGGTGCGCAGCTTCAGCTTTAGGAAAGGTTGAAAATGAAAATTCAGAGGTGGTGTACCGGGGTAGTTGTAGGAATCAGCTTGTTAGGAACGCAGCTTGCTACAGCACAGTCAGCTCAAGGCGATACGACCGTCGTCGGGGTCGCAGCCGGAACGCCGGACTTTAGCACGTTAGTGAGCGCACTTACGGCGGCCGGACTGACCGAGACCTTACAGGGCAGCGGGCCGTTTACGGTTTTTGCGCCGACCAACGAGGCGTTCGCCAAACTTTCAGAAGCCGACCTGAACGCGCTCTTAGCTGACCGCGCGGCGCTTACCAGAGTCTTGACCTATCACGTCGTACTGGGCAGCTTTACGACCGCAGACATTACCGAAGATATGAAGAGCTTCGCTACGCTCGAGGGTAGCCCCCTCCCTATTACCCAACAGGGCGTCGGCGACGCGGCGGTGACAGCTGTCAATATCCCGGCGTCAAACGGGGTCGTTTTTGCGATTGATACGGTGCTGACGCCACCTGCAGCGGCAGCTACAGGCAGCGCGGAGAGTGGTGGGGCCGGAGGGCTCTACTCGAGTACCGCCGAGGCGAGTGAACGCTACACGCTTGGCGAAGCGAACGGCAGCGGCGTGTCGGGGTCGGTACTTGTGGCCGAATACAGCGGGAACCGCACGGTGGTGAGTATTTCACTCTTAGGCACACCGAGCGGCGGCGTTCACCCCGCAGACCTCTATTTGGGCAGCTGTAACGACCTGTCGCGGGTTGTGGCTTCGCTCGAACCCGTTTCCGGCGATACCGGGTTTAGCACCACCGTGTTAGATCTGCCTTTCTCTGATGTTGTTGGCGGCAACCACGCGCTCAACGTCACGGCGTCAGAGGGAGACAGCGCCGCCGTTGCCTGTGGTGAGGTCGGCCAGTAACTAACGGCCCGGTAACTAACGGCTATGAACCAGAACTTATCAAAGAGCCCATCACGCTGTACTGTGATGGGCTTTCTCGAGCAGTCAGGGCTGGTTTAGCAAGTCAGAAGCCAACATAACCGGTTCAGCGTTATTCACCTCAGCAGATCAAACCGGTTCGGTCGTCCGTTACCGGGGCGCTCGAAAACCTGTTTAGCGTTGTAGGTAAGGGCGGTATTCGCATAGATACCTTTTTGCTCGTACGCTCGGTACCTGACAGCAAAAGCAAAGATCACCACTGCCCAAGATGGTATAGAGATAGACGGGATTAGAGGATAAGCCACGACCGCAGACGTCACACATAAGTATCGTCACACATAAGTATCAGTGCTGCGATATCGGTGTTATCAATACGGGGACGTAGGTGTAATCCGCGCCGCGCTGGTCGGACGGCGTAACACGCCTTTTTGCGATCCCGTGTATACTAAATACTTGTGTAACCGTCTCAAACTCTATTGAGGCGGCTGGTAACCTGAACTTCAAATAAACACATCCGTAACTACGGCAAAGCTCAACCCTTAAAGGACACCCTATGACCTACCGCAACATCGCCATCGTCGCGCACGTTGACCACGGCAAAACTACCCTTGTAGACGGACTGCTGCGGCAGTCGCACATCTTCCGCGATAACCAAGAGGTGCGCGACCGCGTGATGGACTCAAACGACCTCGAGCGCGAACGCGGCATCACGATTTTGGCCAAAAATACCGCTGTCGAGTGGCACGGCACGAAGATCAATATCGTTGATACGCCCGGTCACGCCGACTTTGGTGGCGAGGTTGAACGCGCCCTTGGGATGGTGGACGGCGTGCTGCTTTTAGTAGACGCCGCCGAAGGTCCGATGCCGCAAACGCGTTTTGTGCTTAAAAAAGCGTTGGCACTAGGTCTTAAACCGATTGTTGTCATCAACAAAATTGACCGTAAAGACGCTCGCCCCGACGACGTTTTGAACCTCACCTTTGACCTGATGGTTGAACTCGGCGCGAACGACGAACAGCTCGACTTTCCGATTGTCTACGCGGTCGCCCGTGAAGGCAAGGCGTGGCTCGAGCTCGGCGAACCCGGCGACGACCTTACACCGCTGTTTGAAACGATTATTAAGTACATTCCCGAAGCGGTCGCCGACACCGACGCCCCGTTTCAACTCCAGGTCTCGAACCTCGATTATTCGGATTATCTAGGCCGCATCGCCATTGGCCGTGTGCTCCGCGGAACGCTGCACAAGGGTGAGAGCGTGCTCCGGCTGACGCGTACCGGCGAGGTGCGGGCGCGGATTACGAAGCTCTACACGCATTTGGGACTTGCCCGCGTCGAAACCGACGAGGTTTTTGCCGGTGACATCATCGCGCTGACCGGCGTAGACGAGGTGCAGATCGGCGATACGCTCACCGACCCGAGCGCCCCCGACGCGCTCCCGGTGATGAGCGTGGACGAACCAACGGTTTCAGTGACCTTCAGCCCGAACACGAGCCCGTTTGCCGGTAAAGAAGGCAAGTACGTCACCTCGCGGCACGTCAAAGACCGCTTGGACCGTGAACTCCTGACGAACGTCGCGCTCCGCGTGGAAGAACTCGGCAACGAGAGCTACCGCGTCTCGGGCCGAGGTGAGCTGCACCTCTCGGTCTTGATCGAACAGATGCGCCGCGAAGGGTACGAGTTTTCGGTGTCGCGCCCCGAGGTCATCTTAAAAGAGGTGGACGGCAAAGTTTACGAGCCGTTCGAACACGTCATTGCCGACGTGCCTGAATCGGTGATGGGCGGTGTGATGGAGTCGCTCTCAGGCCGCCGCGGGACGCTCGTCAACATGACGCAGGATTTAGGGCGGGCAAGGCTCGAGTTCTCCATCCCGTCACGTGCGCTATTTGGCTACCGCACCAACTTTTTATCCATGACGCAGGGCGAAGGACTCTTAAACCACACCTTTGACGGGTACGAACCGCTCGTGGGCGGCCTCAAAACCCGTCAGGGCGGAAGCTTGGTGGCAATGGAACCCGGTGAAGTCTTCGCCTACAGCATCTTTAAGCTCCAAGACCGCGGCGTGTTTTTTATTGACCCCGGTACCGAAGTCTACGTCGGGATGATCGTCGGCGCGAACTCGCGCACGGGCGACATGAACGTCAACGTTACCAAAAACAAAAAGATGACCAATGTGCGGGCGTCGGCTAGTGACGACAACATCACCCTGACGCCGCCGAAAAAGCTCACTTTGGAAGAGGCGCTCGAGTACATTACCGACGACGAGCTGTTAGAAATCACGCCTAAGAGCGTCCGGCTCCGTAAACGCACGCTCGACCCCAATCTGAGGAAAAAAGAAGAGAAGGTCGGGGCTAGCTAAAAGTCGGTTAAAAAGCCTAAACGCGCAGAGAGTTCTCTGCGCGTTTCTGATCTAGGCTCATGCCGCTTTACAGAACGGCTAAAACGAGACACCTAATTTGCTAAGATCGCATCCTAGGAGACAGCTATGGATAAAGTCAACATCAACGAAGCGTTGAACTCTCTTGAAGAATACTGGTCTCAAAAAACTATCGGTAGGGCTAATGGACAGCTGTTCAAGGTTGCCAAAGGTATCGGTGAAATCAGATGGCACAAGCATGACGATCAGGACGAGCTTTTTATCTTGTACCAGGGACATTTGACAATTCAGTTACGAGACAAAGATGTCGAGCTATATGAGGGTGATATGTTCGTAGTACCCAAAGGGACTGAGCATTGTCCAAACGCTCATGGAGAGGTTTCATTCGTTATTGTAGGCCTAGACATTACCTCGAACGAGGCAGGCGGCAAACCTAGCGAAGTTCGCCGTGTTACTACGTAAGATTTGCAGTCGGCTAATCCTTTGATGAAGTCTTGAGCTCCAACAACACAATCTCGCTGTAAGGTTCACTCTGCTCGACCTGCGCTTCGCCTTCTTTAACCAGCTCGAGCATCGCGCTAAATGCCACAGTAACCGTCGGCCAGTCTCGAGCTTCCATCAGCGTAAAAAGCGTGCCGCGCCCCAGCCGTAAGAGACCGGTGCGGAGTTTTTTTAGGGCTGAGGCCAGCGTCAGGCGAGGGGCGGCGAGTTCAAAGTAGTGCGTGGCGCGGTGACGGGTGGCGAGTTCGGCCAGACGGCCCAGCTTGGTGCTCAGTGGGCGGGCGCGGCGCGGGTAGCTCGGGCGCGGGGCTTGGGCGCTCAGCAGGTGCCGCCGCGTCTCCCGGCGCTCACGCAAAAAGCCGATGGCTTCTTCAAACGCCTCTAACGCCAACACCGTTTCCAACACCTCTTCGCGTTCAACTTCAGGGGTTTTGGGTGGTTGCGGCAGTAAGCGCCGGACTTTGAGTTCGATGATGCGGGCCAGCAGCGGCAAGGTCTCGGTGGCGCGGCTCAGGTCACGCTCAGCGAGGCCCCGGTAAAAGTCGAGATAGTGCTGGACCAGCCCTGATACGTTTACATCGCCCGGTGCGACGCGTTCCGTGCGGAGCGCGTGGGCCAACTCGCCGAGGGTGCCGCTAAAGGCCGGGGTTTCGACGCGGAAGGGCGCGGCCTCAGCAGTTAAACCGGTAGCTAAACCGGCCGCTACGGTAGCTGAGGCGTCAGGGGTCAAGCCGCACCTTTTCGGGGGGTTCGGCGACGCGGGTAGAGACGGCCGGAACAGTCTGCAAGTCGGCGCTCAGGTGCTGCGTGTCGTTTAAGCGCTCGAGCAGCAGCCCGGAAGGAATCGTCACAAAGCTCGTCACACTCGTATGTTCCAGATGAATACGTTTACGCCAAGCTTTAGTATCCATCTGCAAAATTGCGGCAACGAGGGTTTGAATCGTCCCGGAGTGGGTCACGGCGACGACGTGCGCGTCAGCGGATACGGTACCGGGTAAACTCATCAGCCACGCCTCAGCGCGTCCGTACAACTCGCCGTAGGACTCGCCGCCGGGGGCAGACGTAAAAAAGGGCGTACGGGTCCAGCTGCGCCACTCAGGAAGTGTCAGCCGCTCAGATAAGGTAAGCCCTTCAAAGATACCGAAGTTGAGCTCGCTGAGGCGGGCGTCTAAGATGGGCGTATGGCCGGGAAACGCGAATGCAGCGGTGGTGCGGGCGCGGCTCAGGGGGCTCGAGTAAAGCTGCACCACTTCTCCGGCAAAACGCTTCTGGAGCGCCCGCGCTTGCAACTCACCTAGAGGAGAAAGCGGCACGTCACTCTGACCCTGCACCCGGCCTCCCAGATTCCAACTTGTAACAGCGTGACGGATAAGTGTAAGACGCATCACAGAGGGAGAGTTTAGCATCATCTGCGCGGATATTTGTCAGGCCGTTTAGGTATATCGTGCAGAGACGGCCACACTGAAGGCCACATTCTGTGCCCCCAAGCGTAGTCACGCCGCTGCCCTGTTACTGTTGCCACTTACCGATGTTTTTTGCCCTGTATGCCAGCCTCCAGCCACGCCCCAAGTACATGAAAACCCGGAATCCGTGACCCAAAGTTCGTGAAAGCCCAAAGTTCGTGAAAGCTCAAAGTTCGTGAAAGCTATGACGTGAAGGTTAGGGCTAGTGTTGCAAACACACCCAAGATAGCCCTGTGGGAATGGCCGAACGTGCTCTCGCTCGACGCGCCCCTGATCGCCGCGCTCTGGCAGAGTCTTTTTGTGCAGACGTTTGGCGCGGCGCTCGGCTGGCCCTACGCGCTGCTGCTTTACACCGCCGTTTGGCTGATCTACAGCGCCGACCGCTGGCTCGATGGACGGACGCTCGGCGAAAACGCACGCACGCAGCGGCACCTCTTTTACGCGCGGCACCGAGGCGTGATCTTATGGTGCTGGCTGGGCATCGGCGTGGGCACACTTGTAGCCAGCCTATTTCTTTTGACCTGGAGTCAACTTTTGGGGGGCGCTCTAGTAGGGTCACTGCTGCTCGGTTATCTTTTGCGGCGTCACCGGGGTGACCGAACGACACACCCCAAAGAGTTGCAGATTGCCGTGATCTTTGCTCTCGGCGTCGTTTTTTTGCCCCTCTTGAGTGGTCATTTAAGCCTTCGACTGCTCTTTTGCAGCGGGCTTTTTGGCGTGCTTATCTTCCTCAACTGCGCCTATATCGCCCGCTGGGAGGGCGACCTCGACCAAGAGAGCGCACCTTTTGCCGTTCGCGCCCCGTGGTTTGACGTACATCTAGGCGTCTTGGCTTTGGCCTTTGCCCTAATCTGCGGCGTCGGTGGGCTGCTGACAGAGGTTTTGCGCCCTCTTTTTGCAGCTCTAACGCTTAGTGCGCTGCTGCTTTACAGCCTCGAGCACCTCTCCTCTGCCCTCAGCCCCGCCGCGCGCCGGGTGCTCGCAGACGCCGCGCTCTTAACGCCGCTTTTGTGGCTCATCTATGGTTGACATACATGACTAACCCGTATGGCTGACGAGTTCGGGCGGCTGGCCGGGGTGTACGAGGGGCTCGAGCGCCTCGCCTACGGCAACTTGCTGATGCGCTCACGCACTGCGCTGCTAAACGACTTAGCCCACGCCGAGCACGTCCTGGTATTGGGAGAGGGCGACGGGCGTTTTTTGGTCGAACTCTTAGCGGCAAATCCGCACTGCTCGGTCACGGTGTTAGATAGCAGCGCAGGGATGCTGAGGCGGGCTGAGGCTCGAGTGCGAGAGAAGCTGCCGAAGTCACGCTCACGGGTCACCTTTAGACACGCCGACGCCCTGACCGAAACCTTTGCGCCGAACGCTTACGACGCCCTCGTCACCTGTTTTTTTCTCGACGTGTTTCCAGTTGCGCTGTTAGAACAGCTTGTTCCCAAGCTGGAACAAATCCTCACACCCGGCGGCCACTGGCTCCTCGCAGACTTTGCCGCGCCGCAGACGCTCGAGCAACCTCTCCCCCGTTTTTATAGTCAGGTAATGGTACCACTGATGTACGCCTTTTTTCGCGCACAGACGGCGCTACCAGCCCGGACATTAGTTCCCCCACAACCTTTTTTGCGCACGGTGGGGCTCGAGCTAGAACACACACGAACCTTTCGTGGCGGTTTCGTCTACGCGCAAATTTGGCACAAATCAATTCGCTGAGAGCAGCAGCGTACCAACCAGTAAAATGTTTGGATTATGACTGTGCCTCCCGAACTACTCGGTGAACCGAGTTTCTTTTTGATTACCGGCATTATGGCAGCGGGTAAGTCGTCGGTAGCGCAAGCCTTAGCTGAACGGCTACCTAAAAGCGTCCATCTGCGCGGCGATGTATTTAGGAAGATGATCGTGGGGGGACAAGCTGAAATCACAAGCCTCGAGCTTTCAAAAGAGGCCGAGGCGCAGCTCCGGCTCCGCTATCAGCTGGCTGTGTCAACTGCCCGACAGTACTGGGCGGCTGGGTTTTCTGTCGTGTATCAAGACATTATCGTGGGCGAAAGTCTTCTGGAGATAGTCACCACACTAAACGTCTCTCCGCTTTATGTGGTCGTCCTCTGCCCTAATGCGGAAGTCGTTACAGTCCGTGCTGCAGCGCGGTCTAAAAGCGGCTACACACCCGACCTCACCCCGACAACCTTCGACCTTGCGCTGCGCCGCGACACGCCACGTTTAGGACTCTGGCTCGATACCTCGGCGCTCAGCGTCGAGGCAACCGTTGACGCAATCCTGGGAGGGCTCGAGCAGGCCCGTATACCTACCGAAAGCCAGACAAAGCGCCGTGCTGACAGTTAGCGAGAAATCTCCCCCGCTATACTAAAGTTATGCGGCGCGTTTGGCCGCTTTGACCCAATCAGCTGGCACAGCAAGGAGTTTTTTTGTGAGCTATCCCTATCTCGGCGCAACCTTTGAAGACGGCGGGGTCCGTTTTCGCGCCATATCCCCCACCGCAGGGCGGATGGAAGTCGTCGTTGACGGCAAGACCCACCCGCTCGAAAAAACCGGCGACGCCACCTTTGAAACGTTCGTTCCGGAGGTGCAGGCGGGCGCACGCTATCACCTCTTAAAAGACGGTTTGAGGATGCCCGATCCGGCCTCGAGGTTTCAACCTGAAGGCGTCCACGGTCCGTCTGAAGTTATCAACCCGCACACTTACGAATGGCACGACGAAAGTTGGCGCGGCGTTCCGCAGCAAGACCTGGTATTTTACGAGCTGCACGTCGGCACCTTTACCCCGGAAGGCACCTACCGCGCCGCGCAAGAGAAGCTCCCGTATCTCAAAAACCTTGGCATTACCGCCGTCGAAGTGATGCCCCTCGCCGCCTTTCCCGGTGAACGCAACTGGGGCTACGACCCCGCCGCGCAGTACGCGCCCGCGCACCCTTACGGTCACCCGGATGAGCTGCGCGCTTTCGTTGACGCGGCGCACGAGACCGGTTTGGCGGTTTACTTAGACGTGGTGTACAACCACTTCGGGCCGGACGGCGCGTACGTGGTCGGCCTCAACCCGCAGATGTTTACCGAGCACCATCACACGCCCTGGGGTCAGGCCATCAATTTGGACGACACCGGTTCTGAACACGTGCGGCAGTTTTTTTTAGAAAACGCCGTGCATTGGCTCCGCGAATACCACTTCGACGGCTTCCGGCTCGACGCGGTGTTTGCGCTCGTAGACGATTCGCCGAAGCACTTCTTAAAAGAACTCGCCGAAGTTGTCGCCGAGGTCAGCAAAGAGACCGGTCTGACGCGCTATCTGATCGCCGAAGACCCGCGCAACTTCCGTGACCTGGTAATGCCACAAGAGGGGGGCGGCTACGGTTTAGACGGCGTCTGGGCTGACGACTTTCACCACGAGGTGCGGGTCAATCTGGCGGGTGATCACCACGCGTATTATCAAGACTTTACGGGCTCCCCGGCGGATATTGCGAAAACGCTCGAGCAAGGCTGGTTTTTTACCGGTCAGGCGTCCAAAAATCAAGGTGAAGCACGCGGCACACCCACGGATGGCCTCATTCCCGAGAACTTCGTCATCTGCATTCAGAACCACGACCAGATCGGTAACCGGCCCAGGGGCAACCGCCTCAGCGACGAGATTCCGCTGTCAGCCTACCGCGCCGCGAGTGCGCTGCTACTTTTCGCCCCGCAACTGCCCCTGCTGTTTCAAGGGCAAGAATGGGCGACGACAACGCCGTTTATCTACTTTACCGACCACAACCCCGACCTCGGCAAGTTGGTCAGCAAGGGGCGCAAAGAAGAGTTTAAGGACTTCCCCGATTTTCAGGGCGACGTCCCCGACCCGCAAGACCCGGCGAGTTTTGAAAAGAGCAAGTTGTTGTGGGCTGAGCCCGAAGAACCCGAGCACGCTGGGGTTTTGCGGCTTTACAAAGACCTGTTGGCGCTCCGCCGTGACCTTTCCGATCCTATCGAAACCCTCGAGACGACCGATACCGGTTTGGTTTTACGGCGCGGCGCACACCTCCTCTACGTCGCGTTAAGAGAAAACACCACGCTGCCTCTGGTAAGCGACTTTGAAACGCAGCTGATGACCGAAGCGCCCGCCTACGCCGAAGGCGGCAGCGAACCCGACTTCTCGGACGACACCGTAACCTTTGCGACCCCCGGGGCCTTTATCGCGGTGACCCCGCCGGAGGAACCTTCGTGAACGCGACCTACCGTTTGCAGCTGACGCCGGACTTTACCTTTGCCGACGTAGAGCGGCTGCTCCCGTACTTCGACAAGCTCGGGGTGTCGCATCTCTATTTGTCACCGATTACCGAAGCGCGGCTCGGCAGCACCCACGGTTACGACGTGATTGACCATAACCGCGTCCGTGAAGCGTTCGGCGGGCGTGAAGGCTTGGACGCGCTGATGGCGGCGGCTAAAACGCACAACCTCAAACTCCTCGTTGATTTTGTGCCGAACCACGCAGGCGTCGCGCCGCGCAACGCTTTTTGGAACGACGTGCTGGCCTACGGCCCCTACTCGCCCTACGCCGGGTTTTTCGATATTGACTGGCACCCCTTAAAACTCGAGCTGGCCGATAAGGTGCTCCTTCCCTCGCTCGGGAGCCCTTACGGGGAGATTTTAGACAGCGGCGAGTTAGGCTTTCTCTATCTGGACGGACGCTTTTATGTGACCTATTACGACTCGAGGTTTGCCCTTAATCCGGCGAGCTATCCGGTTATCTTAGAGCGGCTACTACCTAAATTTGAACGAAGCGATGTTTACTTCGACCTCAAGGATTTACTCGACGCGTATACCGAACTACAGCCCACCGAGGTGGAAAAAGCTGAAGCCCTCCGGGTCCGGCTCTCAGCCCTCGCTGAACAGCTCAAGCTGGGTGAGTTGGAGTTGCCGGTCTTAGAGCCCGCCGAGATGCACGCCCTCTTGGAGCGGCAGTTCTGGCGGCTGGCGCACTGGCAGACGGCCGGGTACGACATCAACTACCGCCGGTTTTTCGACATCAACGAACTCGTCGCGTTGCATATGGAGACGCCGGATGTATTCTGGACAGCGCACAAACTCTTGGGCGAGCTGGCCTTAGATGAGACGCTCGAGGGTGTCCGCATTGACCACATTGACGGGCTGTTCGACCCGCAGGGCTACTTGGACAACCTCAAAGCCCTCGGCGTCAAAAAGGCGTGGGTCGAAAAGATTTTGGCGGCGGGCGAAGTCTTGCCCGAAGCCTGGATTACCGAGGGCACCTCGGGGTACGAGTTTATGAACGACGTTTTGGGTGTACTCGTCCAGCCGAGCGGTGAAGACCCGCTCTTAAAGACCTACCGCCGGTTTTTGGGTACCGTCAAGCCTTACGAAGATGAGGTTCACGACGCCAAGCTGTTGGTGATGGAGACGAGTTTGGCGGGCGAGTTGGTCCGGCTGTCAACCGAGTTGGAGCGCCTCGCGGCAGCCGACTATCACACCCGCGACTTTACGTTGCAGGCGCTGCAAGACGCCCTCGCGGAGATTATCGCGGCGTTTCCGCGTTACCGCACCTATCTGCCACACGGCGCGGACGAGGCCAAGACGATCGTCGGCGAGGCGGTCGAGGCGGCCAAACGGCGCAATCCAGCGACCGAAAAGTCAGTGTATGACTTTATCCAAAGCTGCTTGCTGACGGAGCAAGAAGGTGAGCTCGAGCTCGCCCGCCTCGCTTTTGTCGGACGCTTTCAGCAGTACACCGCGCCGGTGACGGCGAAGGGGCTCGAGGACACCACCTTTTACCGTTATCTGCCGTTTGCCGCTCGCAACGAGGTTGGCGGCGAACCCGAACGCTTTTCGACCGAACTGCACGCCTTTCACGCCCGCGCCCGTTTCCGCGCCTACCGCTACCCGGAAAACCTGTTAGCGACCGCCACGCACGACCACAAACGCGGCGAAGACACCCGGATGCGCCTCGCTACGCTCTCAGAAATCCCCGAGCTGTGGGAAGAGACGGTCACCAAACTGCACGAACGCGCCTCGGAACTTCAGCGCCTGTCAACGACCGGAACCCCGTTTTCGTCTCAACTCAACGGTAGCGACGTCTACTTGATGTATCAGCTGTTAGGGGCGCTCCTCAAAGGTGAAACGCCTGAAGGACTTCAAGAACGCCTGCTGCCGTACATGGAAAAAGCGATGCGCGAGGCGAAACTGCGCACCTCGTGGCTCAACCCGAACAGCGATTATGAAGATGCAGTTAAGGGGCTGCTCGAGCAAATCCTCGCTGACGACACCGCGCTAGGTATTTTGGAGCCGCTCGCCTCGGAGATGGCGCGGCTTGGCTTTTACAACACGCTCGCGCAGACCATCATCAAACTCACGACGCCAGGCGTGCCTGACTTTTATCAGGGAACAGAGTTTTTAGACCTCTCTTTGGTTGACCCCGACAACCGCCGCCCGGTGGACTACGAGGCCAGAGGGGAACTAATTGATAGGCTCGAGCCCCTCATCGCCGATCCCGACGCTGAGACGCTGCAAGGTTGGTTAGAGGCGCAAGACCCACAGGCTAAAATGTACCTGACGACGCGCCTGCTGCGGATTCGGCGCGAGCATCCCGAACTGTTTGCCGGAGAGTACCGCGACCTGAACGCCGAAGGCGACGGGAGCGAGCACGTCATCGCCTACACCCGCGAAGGGGGGGGCGCTGCGCTTTTGACCTTCGTCACCCGGTTTCCCAAAACGGCTGAGAGCACCGATCTAAGCAAGGTTAAGGCAGAGCTACCTGAACAGTTACGGGGCAAAACGTGGCTCGAGCTGTTCTCTGGCCGGGAGTTTACCCAAGACACCTTTTCACCGACCGACTTTCCCCTACCTTTTGCGGTTTTGCTGTCAACGTCGTAAAACATGAGCAGCGCCGGAGCTTAAATCTGGCGCTGTTATCTCGAGCATGGATATCTTTTTTTTACTCCTACTTTCTACTGAGCGCCGTGTCTACGGCGTAAGCCCTCTCTACCGTGCCACCTGGAACAAAGTTCGCCATCAGGTAGTGTAACGACTCACGTCGGTCTTCATCACCGCCGGGTTGAGTCAGTTCGTCACAGTAGACGGCAACGTCTTGAACGATTCGTTCAAAGCGGTAGTACGCCAGTGCTGTAGAGTCCAGGGGCACCTGACCGTACCCCCGGTAAAATAGCCTCTCTTCTTCTGAAGGCGTGCAACCCGCAAACCCTTGTGCGCCTCCAACGAACATCAGATCGCGCTCTTTGGGTGCGAGAATAGGGTCATCCCAGTCAACGATATAAAAGTGGTGGTTGCTCCCAAACAAAAGGTTGCCCGCGTGAAGGTCGGCGTGGCACACCACCAGCTCGAGTTCACGCTTTTGTAGGGTTTGGGCAAGGCGTTCGGCGTGCCCAACAAGCTCGAGCAGTTCGGCCCGTTTAGCCTTCATAAAAGCTGCCGTCTTTGCAGCGATGGGATCAGCGAAGGTGGTGTGCTCGAGGCGGGCTAAAAACCGCCTGACCGCTGTTCGTCCGTCAGCCTCAAAGGTTTCACGCCGAACTCTACGCAACAAGGGTGGCGGTAGCCTCAGCGTATGGAGACGCCTCAGCGCAGCACCAAAGTCGTGCCAGTTTTGCTCGGTCAAGCTCACCGCGTAGCCGCTCTGCCCGGTGACAAATGGATAAAGAATGACAGTAAAGGCGTCCAGGGTAGTCCAAAGCAGCTCGGTTTTGGTCTGTAGCGGCGAGATGATGTGCTCGACGCCGTGCCCTCTCAGGTAATGAGGCAGTGTTACAGACGCCTCGTCAAAAGTTCCACGTCTGAGTTTTACAAAATAGGACTGGTCATCAGTCACGGCGCGGTAGACCGCTGTGTTAGGGTCCGCCCCAAGTGCAAGAAACGCAACCCGAACGACGTGCAACCCGTAGCTACGGCGTAGCTGCGTGATAAGCACCTCGTCCTCGAGGTTAGGTTTTTCGAGCATCGTCGCACGCTCCAAAGTGCTTTCTTAAGTTGGCGGTAACCATCCGTAAATGAGAACCGTAGAACCGTTTTAGAAGGTGAGTCGCTGCCCAGGACATGAAAGAGGATGTCAACCCAGTCAAATACGGCGACGATACCCCCGAACTACTGCGTGACCAAGTCCATCGCCTCTTGCAGCACGTCTCTCGAGGCGAATTTCACCTTATCGGTACTCATATTTTGGGCTTTAGCGACGAGCTTGACCACTTCGTCGTAGGCGCGCGTGTACGCTTCGGACGCGCCGGACCTTTTAAGCCAGGTTTTATATTGCGGGCGGATTTTGGCCGCGACGGTTTTGCTAAGTTTTTTCTCCTGGTCATCCATCACGGCTCCTTTATACAGCTTGATCTCTACCTCAACGCTCGTCGCCTGACCTGCCGGTTATAAAACCACTTAAAAGACGTTTGCGACGAGCGTTTGGGATTAGTTAGCTACAGCGGCTCGAGGTCACTGTAGCATATCTAAAAAACGATTCTGGAGGTCTAAAGCTTCCGAGCTTCACCTCGAGTCGTCCGGATTAAACCCTGTCATTGGTTGTAGCTAAAAACTATTGCGGCTTGACCCCACGCAGCACTGAAATCTGCCCCGCCGGTAAGACCAGGCTGCTGCCGGCGTAAAGCGGGCGTGAGCGCCGCACGCGGCCCGGTTCAGTCGCCCAAAGCCGCTCCCAGAGCCACCCCGGATGTGCGGGTACGTCGGGCAAGATAAAACGCGTGGGCCGTTTGCCGTGAAAGAGCACCAGGTAGCTCTCGTCGGCGGGGCGCTCACCCATGCTGTACGGCAGTTCTGAAGAGGCTGCGCCGCATAAGAGCATTCCAAACGCACGCAACCTCGGGTCGTGCCAATCACCGCCGTCCATCTCGCGGCCTTCCGGGTGAATCCAGGCCACGTCGCGGCAGCCCTCGTCACCCCGGCCGGTTAAGAAGCTGCGGCGGCGAAAGATCGGGTGCGCTCTGCGAAACGCGATAACGTCACGCGTAAAGTTTAAGAACCGCTGTTCGCGTTCGTCTAAATCCCAATTAAACCAACTAATTTCGTTGTCTTGGCAATAGGCATTGTTCGAGCCGCCTTGGGTGCGTGAGAGTTCGTCGCCGCCTAAGAGCATCGGGACACCTTGCGACAACAAGAGCGTCGCTAAAAAGGTGCGTTTGCGCGTCTCACGGTTGGTCAGCACCGCCGCGTCATCGGTCTCGCCCTCGACACCGCCGTTATACGAGTTGTTGTGGTCTTCGCCGTCGCGGTTGCCTTCACCGTTCGCTTCGTTGTGTTTTGCGTTGTATGAGACCAAATCCTGCAAGGTAAAGCCGTCGTGCGCGGTAATGAAGTTAATTGATGCCGACGGATGCCGCCCGTCATGGGCGTAGAGGTCGCTGCTCCCGGTCACGCGCGTGACAAACTCGGCGGTGAGCCCCTCGCCCCCGTTCCAAAACGACCGGATGGTATCGCGGTAACGCCCGTTCCACTCCGACCAGTTCCAGGGGAAGCCGCCGACCTGGTAGCCGTTCGGTCCCACATCCCAGGGTTCAGCGATCAGCTTGACCTGTGACAACACCGGGTCTTGCTCGATGGCTTGGAGCGCGAGTGAATGCATATTGACGTCGTCCATACCGCGAGCGAGCGATGAGGCCAAATCAAAGCGGAAGCCGTCCACATGCATCTCTTGGGTCCAGTAACGGAGCGAATCGGTTAAGAGCCGAACGACGGCGGGTTGGGTGGCGTCTAACGTATTGCCGGTACCGGTATAGTCCATGTAGTAGCGGCGCTCATCCGGGTTGGTTTTGTAGTACGAGACGTTATCAATGCCTTTGTACGAGAGCGTCGGCCCCATGCGGTTGCCTTCGCCGGTATGGTTATAAACCACGTCGATAATGACCTCGAGCCCCGCGTTATGCAGCGCCCGGACCATCATCTTAAACTCGTCTACCGCGCGTTCTGGCCGGGTGGCGTAACTCGGTTCGGGGGCAAAATAAGCCAGCGGGTTGTACCCCCAATAGTTCGACAAGCCTTTTTCAACTAGATAGTGGTCGTTGGTAAACATCTGTACGGGTAACAGCTCGACGGTCGTCACCCCAAGCGAGACGAGGTGCGACAAAATCGGGTCGGAGACCAATCCCAAGTAGGTACCGCGCAGACGTGGGTCAACGTCCGGGTGAAGCTCGCTGATACCCTTGACGTGCGTTTCGTAGACCACGGTCTTGTCCCAAGGGATTTGCGGACGGCGGTCGTGGCCCCAAGCAAAAGCGTCCTCGACGATGCGGCCCAGAGGCGCAAAAGGCGCACTGTCGGCGTCGCTAAACGACGTGTCTTCGGCAGGGTCACCGATTTTATAGCCAAAAAGCGAGGTGTCCCATTCCGGCGTGCGGCCAATCGCCTTGGCGTAGGGGTCGAGCAGTACCTTATTCGGATTAAAGCGGTGACCGTTTTCCGGCTCAAAGGGACCGTGAACCCGGTAGCCGTAGAGCTGCCCCGGATAAACACCTTTAAGGTAACCGTGCCAGACCGGGCCGGTACGTTCGGGGAGCTCGAGCGTGGCTGAAGCTTGCCGGTCGTCGGGCTCAGCAAAAAAAAGCAGTTCGACTTGGGTCGCGTGCTCACTGTAAAGGGCAAAGTTGACGCCGAGGCCGTCCCACGTTGCGCCCAGCGGATAAGGGGTTCCGGGTCTTAGATTCACCCCGCCACTCTAACGTAAGCTGAGACCTGCCGATTGTGATACGGCTTCTCATGAAGTCTTTCAAACCTACTCGGCTATAGGCGTAAAGCTCAGCGCCTCGCGCGGTCTTTCGGCTCGGGGTCAAGTTGCCGTTCCAAACAGTTGATTCCTGATTTTTTGAGAGCTTGGGCCGGCGCACTTACGGGCACGTATAACTCCGGCAACTACCAGAAAACTTGCCCCGGTCTCATCTAACTTTCAGCTTTTCTCTCTCAGTACGCTTGTACTTTACAAACGTGGTCTTTATAATGGGTCAGTTTACCCGGAAGTAGCTTTGAACGCTGCAGTAAGAGGGCGGCCGCGCAGAGCTTATGTTTAGATTAGGGGTCACTGATGTCACTATTTACGCCGTACGGAATACGTTAATGCAAACATTGTCCGGCAAAGCCCCAAGCCAAGCCAAAGTTGCCCTGCTTGATGAATTTGGGAGTTACGCGCTCCAGCTGATGTGGGTTTTGCGGCAAGACGCAGCTCAGGCGTTTAGCCCCTTGGGGTTTCGCACCGTGCGGGCGCTGCTGCTCGAGTTCGTCGGCCGCGGCCACACCCAACCTAAAGAGCTCGCCGAGCTTTTAGGGGTCGTGCCGCCAGCCGTATCAACGATGATTGCCGAGCTTACCGAACGCGGCTTTTTAGCCCGCGAAGGCCATCCTAAAGACGGCCGCCGCGTCCAGCTGAGCCTGACCGAAGCCGGTCAGCGGGCGCGCACGCAGCTCCGCGACGCCTGGAGCAAAACAGGACTCAGGCGCTTGGGTAGCTTTTCCGATGAGGAACTCGAGACCTTTGTCGGTCTCTGCCGTAAACTACTCGCCGAGCAGATAGAAGCTAAAAGCTAAGCCATAATTTAGCTTTGCGCCTTGGCTCTACGCAGAGCAACGTCCACAGTGTTTGAGGCGCAAAGACGACTTTTAGACTGAGCAGGTAGCTGTCTCGTTCAGCTTAGCCAAACCCCTAACGGCTTAGGTCGGTTAGGGGTTTTTGGAGCGGCGGCTAGCTCAAGCTCTGTACACCACTGACGCGCCCGCTGCACCGTGACAGACGTAAAGGGTGGGCTCGAGTCCGGTCGCCTCCCGATACGCCGCCGCCACAGCTTCGTTAAAACCGTCTACAGCGTCTTCCCGGACGAGCGCAACGGCGCACCCGGCAAAGCCGCCGCCGGTCATCCGCGCCCCGTAACACGCCGCCTCAGCCTGCGCAAGCGCCACCATCTGATCGAGTTCGGGTGAGGAAATCTCAAAATCATCGCGCATCGAGGTGTGGCTCTCGCTCATCAACCTCCCCAACATCTCGGCGTCACTCCGCCCCATCGCCTCGGCTGCCGCGACCGTCCGGTCATTTTCGGTGATGATGTGGCGGGCGCGGCGGCGGGCCGGTTCGGGCAATTCGGCTTCGCGTGAGCGAAACTGCGTTTCGCTTACGTCACGTAAAGCAGGAACGCCGAAAAAGGCGGCGGCTTCTTCACACTGGCGGCGGCGGTCGTTGTAACCCGAATCTACGTGGCTGTGCCGCGTGGCCGTGTCCATTACGACGATAGCGGTGCCCGTCGGAACCGGAACCGGAGTTGTTGCCAGCGTGCGGCAGTCAATGAGCAGCGCCGAGCCCACCTCACCACACGCCGAGATGAGCTGATCCATAATGCCGGTCTGCGCGCCGACCCACTCGTTTTCGGCGCACTGCGCGAGCCGCGCCATCCGTTTGGGCTCCCAGGCAAAATCCGACGCGACCGAAAACGCCTGCATAATGGCAAGCTCTAACGCTGCCGACGACGACAACCCCGCCCCACCCGGTACGTCGCTCGCCAACACGCCCTCCCAGCCTGACAGCGTGTAGCCGTTTTGTTGCAACGCCCACGCAACCCCCTTCAGGTATTCAGCCCAGCCCTGACCTTTTTGCAACTTGCTGAGGTCGAAAGTCGTTTCACTACGCCCTAGTGACACAGCGACGACTTTTGTGTCATCACGGCGGCGGAGCGCGAGGTAAGTGGCACGCTCTAAGGCCAGCGGCAAGACAAAGCCGTCATTGTAGTCGGTGTGTTCGCCGATCAGATTGACCCGGCCCGGTGCCTGCACCACCGCTTCTGGTTCGGTTCCAAAACGTTCTCTAAAAGCCTCTGTCACCTTAGCCGTTAAATCCATAAGCCTTACTCTACCGTCTCGAGCCGTCAAAATAGCATTGAGGTTTTACGCCTCGTAGCTGTGCCTGAATACCGGCAATCAGCTTTACTTTATACACCAAGGCGTTGCATAAACTCCTCGAGCTTCCCCGTAAACGCATCCGGTGCGTCGAGGTTCGCCACGTGTCCGGCGTTCGGTACCGTCTCAAACGTAGCGTGCGGGAGGCTTCCGGCTAGCTCTTGAGATAGCGGCAAGTTGAGCTCGTCTTGGTCACCACATAAGACGAGCATAGGCACGTCAACGCTGTGTATCCAGGCCCGCGCGTCGAACTCGAGTTCAACCAGGTCAGCGAGACTTTCCGGCGTTAGGCAACCTACGTCTTCTAACGCCTGTGCCCGGTACGCTTCCGGCACGCCCTCGACGAGTTGAGGTAACACCATTTCCGAAAAGGTAGCCGGATCAAAGTTGCGAACGGCTTTAGCAGAGCTTTGCCGTTGTAAAATAGCCTCTTCAGCTAAGGAAACAAACCCGGCACTTAAGACGAGGCCACGAATGAGGTTGGGATGCGTATGCGTCAGCTCGAGCGCGACCAACGCCCCAAGTGACAACCCACATAGGTAGACGGGTTGCGCCCGCTCAGTAATGAGGGCGGCTACCACTTCGCTGGCTGAAGTCAAGGTAAACGGCCCCGGCTGCGAACCGTAACCCGGTAAACTCGGGGCGAGGACATGGTAGTGCTCGCCTAAGGCTGCCACGCACTTGCGCCCGTCCCCATACCGTGTAGCAGCACCAGCGTGCTTTGTTCCTGATTGCCCGCCTCGAGAAAGTCCATACCCGACTTTACACGAAGCGAGCCGAGCAGCCGCAAGCAGCTTCAGCCCCAGTGACGCCGCAAAAACGCCAGTTTTTTCTGCAACTGAAACGACTCACCTCCTTCGTGACGATTAAAGGGCCAGACGACGATCTCTTTTTGACCAGCGTAATAGTTATACGCGGCGTATACGGTCGAAGGCGGACACACCTCATCCATCAGGCCGACCGAAAAGAGCGCCGACGCACGTGCGTGAGCGGCGAAGTTTACGCCGTCAAAGTACTCGAGCGTCCGAAACACCGTTTCTACCTTGTCCCGCTGCGTCTTGCAGTACGCTGCGATCTCACCGTAGGGCAGCGCATCGGTCAGGTTGACGGCGCGGCGGTAGGCGCATAAAAAGGGCACGTCGGGGAGCGCGAGCTGCACGTCCGGGGCCAGCCCCAAACCGGAAAGTCCGGCAACGGCGAGCGTCAAGCCGCCTCCCTGACTCCCGCCTGAGAGGGCTAACCGTGAGGCGTCTACCCGCTCAAACGCTGCAGCAGTCTCTACCGCCCGTACCGCGTCGGTGATGAGGCGGCGATAGTAGTACGTGTGTGGGTCTAAAATCCCCCTCGTCATAAAACCAGGGATGCTCGGGCCACCTATCTCTAAACCGCCGCCCTGGTCCGGCGTGTCGCCCTGTCGCCAGCTGCTACCTTGCCCGCGCGTGTCCATGACCAGGTGGGCGTACCCGGCGCTGGCGTAGGTCAGCCAATCGGTTGCAAACCCGCGCCCGCCACCGTAACCAATGGTTTCAACAACGCACGGCAAGTTCGTCTCACCCTTCGGTAAGAGCAACCAGCCTTTAATCGGCTGTCCACCAAAACCGGCAAAGCTCACGTCAAACGTCTCTAAGGTTGTGAGTCCGGCGTCTACCGGGGCAAACTGAGCATTCAGCTCATAGGTGCGCGTTTCTGCTAGCGTCTCCGTCCAAAACTCGGTGAAGTCTCCGGGTTCGGTTCGTTCGGGGCGGTAGGTCTCGAGTTCTCCCAGCGGCAGGTCAAATAGCGCCATCGCAAGCTCCTCTCTAAAGCGCCCAGCATAACGCGTGGCGGGGCAAAAGACAGGGTACGCTAGAGGCATGGAGAAGCTCAGATGGGGCGTGTTGGGAACGGCGCGAATCGTAAGAAAGACGATTCCAGCACTGCAAAAGACGAAAAACGGGGTCGTTGTCGGTATTGCCAGCCGGGACGAGGAAAGGGCAAAGGCGTGCGCTGAAACCCACGGAATGATGCAGACGTTCGGGAGTTATGCGGCGCTGCTCGACGCCCCTGACATTGACGCGGTGTACATCACGCTGCCTAACGCGCTGCACTACGAATGGGTCATCCGGTCTTTAGAGGCGGGCAAACACGTTTTGTGCGAAAAACCGCTCGCGCTGAGCACCGCCGAGTGTGAGGACGTCAAACGTGTAGCAGAAAAGACCGGCTTCAAGGTGTTGGAGGGCTTTATGTACCGCTTTCACCCGCGCTTTGAAATGTTGCAGGAACTGTTACGGGAGCAAGTCGTCGGTGAGCTGACCTTTATCAATGTGGCGCATTCGTTTGCAGCAGAAGATCAGGGTAATATCCGCTGGTCGAGCGGGCTCGGGGGTGGAGCACTCTTTGACGTGGGGTGTTACTGCATCAATCTCAGCCGGACGCTGGCCGGGGCAGAGCCGCTCGAACTTTCCGCGTTTGCCAACTACGTGGACGCGAACGACGGCGGCCGAGTAGACTCGAGTTTTGCCGGAATGCTGCGTTTTCCAGCGGGCGTCACCGCGCGCTTTGATTGTGGGATGAACCTCGAGCGGCGCAACTATTTAGAGCTTGTCGGAACCCAGGGGCGGCTCTATCTGGAAAATCCGTTTAGCTTGCTGGAAGAAGATTCAGTCATCGAAGAGCGTCACTTCGGTCAAGACAGCATAAAGCACGAAATTGAGGGCACAAACCATTTTACGCGGATGGGTGAGGCGTTTGCCGAGGCTGTTTTGAACGGGACGCCGTTACGTTACGGGCTGGATGATGCGGTGGGGAACGCCCAAACTTTAGAGGCGCTCGCTGAAGCTGCCAGACGCGCAGATGCACAAGAACTGGACGTACAATTAGGCTCACAGGAGTTGGGCCTTTGACCGGCGCGAAACCGGTAGCGGTGGCAAAAGAGCTGTCCCGAGGGTTTAGCTCGAGAGCCGCCGACGCCGACCGTACCGGCACGTTGCCCCCCGAAGATATCGCGGCGTTTCAGGCGTCGGGTCTAGCGGCGCTGAGCGTTCCGCAAAGTCAAGGCGGGTTAGGCGCTGATTTAGGTTTAGCCACCGAGGTTTTGCTCACCCTCGCCCAGGGCAGCACCTCGACCGCGCTCGTAGCGACGATGCAGGTCAACTTGTTCGGTCACAGCGCCGAGACGCAGGCGTGGGGCGAGCACACCGAAACCTTTTGCAACCTCGCAGTCAAGGGCGAACTCTTTAACGCCGCCGCGAGCGAACCCCAGCTCGGTTCACCGTCGCGGGGCGGTCTGCCGGAGACCTACGCCGAGCGGCGCGGTGACACGCTCGTTCTGAACGGTCATAAAACTTGGGTGACGGGCGGGGAGCAGTTAGATCATCTGCTCGTCCGGGCCAGGATCGGCGACGAAGCCAAAACGGTCTGGTGCCCCAACCATCTGCCGGGTGTCCGCTGGGAGAACACCTGGGGCGGCGGTCTCAGCCTCCGGGCGAGCGGCTCGAACGATGTTTTTTTTGAAGGAGTCGAACTGCCTGCGTCTCATTTGCTGGACGACGGCCCCAAAGCCGTCAACGTGTGGTTTCCGCTGCTGATCGGGGCGACCTATTTGGGCACAGCTTTGGCAGCTAGGGACACTGCTATCCACTACGCCCAAAACCGTGTCCCAACGGCGCTTGGCAAACCCATTGCCACCTTGCCGACGATTCAGCGGCAGTTGGGTGACATGGAGGTCAAACTGCTGGCAGCACAAACTCTGTTGTTAGACACGGCCCGTGCTTGGGACGGACGCGGCGACCGGGACGCGTTCTATCCGCGTGTCGTCACCGCCAAATATGTTGCCGTCGAAACCGCGCTGAGCGTGACTGAAGCGGCTTTGCGGCTGGCAGGAGGCCCCAGCCTCTCTTCTGAGCTCCCCTTAGAACGCTTTTTCCGCGACGTGCGGGCCGGACTGATGCACCCCCCTTCGGGCGACGCCGCGTTAGAACTCGTCGGACGGCACACGCTAGGGTCATAAACCTTCTCAGGGGTAAACTGCCCCTTATGCTCAGAAACCCCCTTAACTGGCTGCTCGTCTTCGTCCCCGTGACGTTCTGGCTTACGTTTACCCACGCGTCCGAAACCCTGATTTTCGGCGGCGCGTGTCTAGCCATTTTGCCCCTCGCCGGACTGATGGGCACCGCCACCGAGCAGCTTGCCTTCCGCACCGGCTCGACCATCGGCGGGTTGTTAAACGCCACCTTCGGCAACGCTACGGAGCTGATTATCGCGTTTTTTGCCCTCTCTGCCGGTAAGTTCAGCGTCGTCAAAGCGTCGTTGACCGGCTCGATTATCGGCAACTTGCTGCTGGTTTTGGGGCTCTCTATCTTTTTGGGCGGGCTCCGCTACACCAAGCAGACCTTTAACCGGCAAGCGGCGCAGGTCACGGCCAGCTTACTGCTGATTTCGGTGATCGCCTTTTTGGTCCCGGCGCTGTTTGACCTGACCGAACGCTCGCTCGGCGTCGGGGCGGCGACCGTTCGGATTGACGATACGCACCTCGCTTTAGGGGTGTCGCTCGTGCTGATCGGGCTTTACGTCGCTAACTTGGTCTTTAGTCTGGTCACGCACCGGGATATGCTTTCGGAATCGGATGACAGCCACGACGAAGAGGATAGCAGCTGGAGTCCACTGCTAGCCGTGGGCGTTTTGCTCGCGGCCACGGTACTCGTCGGCTTTATGTCCGAATATTTGGTGAACTCTTTAGAAGGTTTTACTACTGACCTCGGCCTATCCGAGTTTTTCGTCGGTCTGATCATCATCCCCATCGTTGGGAACGCCGCCGAACACGCCGCCGCCGTGATGTTCGCCCTCAAAAACAAGATGGGACTGGCCGTGACAATTGCGCTCGGGTCAACCACGCAGATTGCGCTTTTTGTCGCGCCACTCTTGGTCGTCTTGTCGTTTGTGATTGGGAAGCCGATGAACCTGATTTTGAACAATTCGCTCGAGCTCATCGCCCTTATCGGCGCGGTGTTTATCGCCAACTCCGTGGCCCGTGACGGGGAGACGAACTGGCTCGAGGGGTTGATGCTTTTAGGCGTCTACCTGATTTTGGGGATTGCGTTTTTCTTTTTGCCGAGTGCATAAGAAACCGTTACTTTTCTCAAAGTGCTCGGTTGCGGTTTCCCATAATATCTTAGAAAGCAACAAAAGCTTTAGTGTTTGGCCTGCTCTTTTGCGATCAAGGCTCGGACATCCCCTAAAAGTTCAACGGGAACCTGCATCAGCGTCTCTTCTACCGAGAGAGCCGCTTCGTCTTCTGCTGTAGCATCATCTTCGCTCTGCGTTTCGTAGTAGTCGACGACCCGCTTGACTTTATCTTCGTTCCAACCGGCGGGAAATTTGTTCTTCATAGCTTGCCTCCTTTCTTGTGGCGGCGTTTGTACGCAGCTAAGACTTTGCCTTTAAGTTCGTACGCAGTAACGACGAAAACGCGGTCGGGCTCTGGATCAGGCACATAGATGACGCGCAAGTAACGACCTCCCGACGTTTGACCTATAGCGATCCGCGAACCTTCACGACCCTGCCGGTCTTCGCCGGTATTGTAGAGAACATCTTCGACTTCCCCTTCGTCAACGTTGTGCTTGTAGAGGTGCGGCAACTCGGTTTTAGGGTCGATATAGAAGCGGATGTCCATAGGGTCCCTGCTGAGTCTACCGCAAACTCCGGTAAACGCTGCTTGACTTGCTCGAGGGCCTGATGCTTTTAGGGTCTATCTGATTTTGGGGATTGCGTTTTTCTTTTTGCGAGTGCTTAGAGGTCGGCTCGAGCGTTTTGGACCGCACACCTTTTGAAAAGATTCAACAGTCCTCTCGAACTTGGGCTCGTCGGTACAGCCATCTCTTAAAAGCAGATAGTCTTTTATAAGTTGGGAGGCAGCCTCGAACAAAACTTCAGGTGATTGACTCTGCTAGAAGGCTGTACAAAGTCGTCTTCTTCGCCTAGCTTGCCGTAGCGTTCTTGGATTGCCATAAGTTTCTTTTAGCACCGGGCTCGAGCTCTGGCAGCCTCGGCTTCTTTGCGCAGAAACTCGAGTTTTCCTGACGCTGCGTCTTTTCCAGCTGTTCATCCCAAAGCCCCCAGTCTTTTTCGGCTAGCCATTCACGGAGCTGAGTAAAGTCTTCGGGTGACAAGGCTTCTATTTCAGCTTTGATTTGCTCAACTTGGGCCATATGCGAATTGTACGCGAAACTATAAGGGAGCAGACTTATCACTCTCGCTCAACCAAACCCAAAGCTTTTTCCCACTCTTTTTTGAGTCTGTTGTTCCACAAATTGTTCACATCGGCATTTTCGTCTCGAGTAGATTCGTTCAAATGATTAGGTGCGTCAGCTAAAAGCTTAGCTAACATACGCTTCAACAGCAAAACCTTTGTTGCCTTATTACCAGGTTCAAAATTGTCATTCCAATCTTGAAAGGTATCTTCTCCAGAATGAACAAAAGAATTACGCCAGCGATAAGCACTTTCGATGGCTTGTCCACAATCAACAAGAGAGCGTCCTTTTAGATTCGCTAATCTAGGCAAAAGAACTGTTAATCTAAGTCGTTTTTCGTTGTCATTGTCAAGAAGTATTGCTTCAGCGGTAGTAGTTAAATACAAAACGGAAATCCCCATACCCTCAAAAGCTCCCGAGTTTCTTTCGGAGTCAATAGCTTTTGCAAAGAGTCGTAGTGCTTTGAAAAAACGGAATCTGAGCTTATTTTTATCTCTTTCAAGGACAATTTGCTGAAACAAGTCCCTAAATTTCTTTTGATTGACTCTCTTAGCTATCCAACTGATGTCGAAGTTGCAGTCCCCCGTAAAATTCAAAGGTTTGTGCCTAAAGGCCTCATCGCTTTTAGCCCAGATAGCTAAGTGATTGACTTTTTTGCCTTGTGTTTCAGCTGAGAGAAAGCGGTGTTTTTGCTTGTCCTCATACTCGTATCCCCAATATATAACTTGCAATATAGCTATAGACCAAAGAGCATAAAGCCTTGCCTGTCGGTAAACAAAATCTGTTTGATGATCTACTCTAATCGCCACCAAAGGATGGTCGAAAAAACCATCAGAACGAGATGCTTCGGTATGGCTGGCACGGGATTTTGCCTTTGCTATAGATACTTTACCCAAGCGTGCCAGCATGCTTATCTTGTCTTCTCTTGTTCCTGCCAGAAAGACAAAATCGCGCATTCTGACAGTAGATTTAAGGGTTGCATTTTGTAAAGGAACGATTACCCAATGCTCAGTCACCATTTTTTGCAGTAAGTCTTGTAGGTCACTGAGGAACTTGATGAAATCCCCTTCGTTGTAGTTGGGTTTTGTTTGTAATATATGGTCACGCAATAAAATCCCTATCGCATCTCCATAGGCTTCATATGTCAAAATATCCTTGAAGTCAGAGGCTTTGGAAAGACCGTCAAGCAGATTTAGGGCAGGTTTGTTTTCCTCTAGGTCTAACTGCCACGACTTTTGAGACTTACAGTTATATAAAAGGGACTCCACCATTCTACTAAGGCTGTCTATGGGCTGCCTCCTTTGGTTAGAACAACATCTCTATTCCCCATAAGGTACCCAAATATTCTTCACCTGCACCGCCCGCCGCAAATACTCTCTTCCCTGCCCCTGCTCCGCGTCAAACCAGTCGCGGCGTTTGCCGTAATTCACCCACGTCCGCTTGAGGTTCCCCACACTCTCACGCTCGACCATAGCGCTCCCCGCTGCACTCCCGACATACCACAGCCCATCTACATCGTCGTGCTGCGCCAGCGTTTTGGCGAGGCCCTCACGCGGCCCGGTCACGATGTTGACGACGCCACCGGGAACGTCCGAAGTGTCTAAAACTTGATAGAGGTCAGTCGCAACGAGCGGATAACGTTCACTCGGCAAGACAATCACGCGGTTGCCCATTGCGACGCACGGCGCAACGAGCGACACGAAGCTCAGCAGCGGCGCGTCGTCCGGGCAGACGACGCCCATCACGCCCAAAGGTTCATTCATCGCGAGCGTGACGTTGCGGGCCGGGACGCCGTGAACCTGACCGTCGTATTTATCGGCGTAAGCGGCGTAGTAGAAGAAGCGTTCGACGGACGCCAGTACCTCGGTTTCGGCTTTGCGGCGGGTGATGCCGGTCAGCTGCACGAGCCGCGCCTCAAATTCGGGTGCCCTCGCCGAGAGGTTTTCCGCCAGGTAGTACAGCACCTGAGCGCGAGCGTGCGCCGTCAGCTTCGTCCAGCCGGACGCTTTGCGCGCCGCTTCGACGGCGTTACGAACGTCTTTACGGTTGCCCTCACCGACTTCACCTACGAGTTTGCCTTTAGCGTCTACGACCCGGACGCTGTACCCGGAATCGGGGCGAGCTTGTTTACCGCCGATGTAGAGCTTAGGGGTGCGGTCAACCGCAGGCAGGGTAGCGTCAGTAGAGGGTAGCGCGTCATCAGGCAATGCAGCTACGTCTAAGTCGGCGTCGCCGTAGAGCGGCAGGCTTTTCTCCCAACTTGGTTTGACGTATTCGTAGAGCCCTTCACGGCCCCCTTCACGCCCAAAGCCCGACTCGCGGTAGCCGCCGAAGCCTGCCGCCGCGTCGAACTGATTCGTACAGTTGACCCACACGACCCCAGCTTTGATTTTGGGGGCAATGTCGAGCGCCAGGTTGACGTTTTCCGTCCAGACCGACGCCGCGAGGCCGTAGCGGGTGTTGTTGGCGAGTTCTACGGCTTCAGCGGGCGTGCGAAACGTCGAACCGACCAAAACCGGGCCGAAGATTTCAACTTGAGCAATGGTTGAGGCTGGTTCCGCGTCCATAAAGAGGGTCGGCGGAAAAAAGAATCCGGTTTGCGGGACGCTCCACGAGGGTTGGTAACACGTTGCGCCCTCCCTTCTCCCCTGTTCGACCAGGTGGGTGATTTTGTCTAATTGCACCTCAGCCACCACCGCGCCCATATCTATGGACTTGTCGAGCGGGTCGCCGACGCGCAGGGTTTCCATCCGAGCTCGTAGTTTAGCCGTAAGCGTGTCGGCAATGCCTTCTTGAACGAGCAAACGTGAACCCGCGCAGCAGACCTGCCCTTGGTTAAACCAGATGGCGTCTACCACGCCCTCGACTACACTGTCCAAATCAGCATCTTCAAAGACGACGAAGGGCGACTTACCACCGAGTTCTAACGACAGCTTTTTTCCGCTCCCGGCACTCTGTTCTCGGATGAGCTTACCCACTTCGGTTGAGCCGGTAAACGCGAGCTTATCTACGCCGTCGTGATTGACCAGCAGTTCACCCGTGCGCCCGTCGCCCGTCACAATGTTGACAACCCCCGGCGGCAGCCCAATCTCTTGCGTGATTTCGGCGAACAGCAGCGCCGTCAGTGGGGTGAACTCGGCAGGTTTTAAGACGACGGTGTTGCCCATCGCTAAAGCCGGAGCAAGTTTCCACGAAAGCATCAGCACCGGGAAGTTCCAGGGGATAATCTGGCCGCAGACGCCGACGCTCTCATAACCGGGCAGCTCGGCGCTCATGAGTTGCGCCCAACCTGCGTGGTGGTAAAAATGGCGGACGGCGAGCGGAATGTCCAAATCCCTGGTCTCACGAATCGGTTTGCCGTTGTCTAAAGTTTCTAAAACGGCGAAAAGCCTCGAGTGCTTCTGTAACTGCCGCGCCAGCGCGTAAAGGTAACGTGCCCGCGCATGACCCGGGAGCCCCGACCACGCCGGAAACGCCTTACGCGCCGCAGCTACCGCAGCGTCTACATCTTTTTCGCCTGCCTGCGCGACGCTCGCCAGCACCTCTTTAGTGGCCGGGTTAAGCGTCTCAAAACGCTCGCCGGATTTGGCCTTGACGAATTTGCCGCCGATGAACAGCTCGAGGCGACCCTTGTGACGTGCCAGCCAAGCGCACGCAGCGTCGGCGCTTTCAGGCGCGGGGCCGTAGTCCATCGTCTCGAAAATCTCCTTAACCGTCACACTATTTCTTACAGTATCTTTTACCGTCATAAGGCTCCTATCCCTGCGTCACTTGCCGGAACGCCGAGGGCTTCGGCGGCGCGGAGGAGGGGTTTATCGAGGGTATAGAGGATGAGCCCACGGCGTTTGACGATAGCCAGGTGAAGCGCGTCGGGACCACGTAAGCCCAAGTTTGTTTGGGGTAGCAAAAGTCTCGTTGCTTCCTGAAAATCTTCACTTGCGGGCGTCAGCAGCCGATAAAACTTCGCGTCCTGCGAGAAACGGTTGAGCACCGACTTAGCTGTCTCTACTTGCATGTTGCCCATACGCACGTCCCGCGCCAAGAGACTAGCAAATTCAACCTCTGTCCAACCACTCACCGTGAGTGTTCCTGACGACGCGCGACCCAGAAAAGCTTCGACAGAGGGACTCGAGGATTCCGGAATATAATAAGGAGCCACGAAGCTCATATCGAGATAGCCTATCAGTAGCGGGCCTCGTCACGCATTCGGCGCAACTCTTCGACGATACTCCCGCCAGTACGACCTACGCTTTCTCTAAATTCAGACCTTGAAGGAAACGGCTTGTAAACCTTTTCCGTGGGCGACAACACCGCCACCGGCTTACCGCGCCGCGTAATCGTCACCTTTTCGCCCGCTTCAACCTGTTTGAGCAGCTCACTTAGTTTTGCCTTGGCCTCTGCCACGCTAACTTCCACCCTGCACCTCCGAATCTTCATTGATGGTCATGTTTGTAGTCATTTTAGCACGGGGGTCAGCGGACGCTTGCAAGCGTAACCGAACCCTGCGCCGCACCGCATAAACCCAAGCTTGCCGATGATGCCGGGGACGGGCCTCGAGCCTCCTCAAGCCCTGCACCGGCGAAGCGTGGCAGAGCTGCAACCTCTGCTCAGCGAACCCGTTCGCGCCCCAGCTTCTTGGGGTTGAGACGTCCAGCAAACACCTCCGCCAGCCGCGCAATCCCTGTGTCTATCTCTTCGGGCGTCGCCACCGAATAGCTGAGCCGTAAGGTGTTGAGTCCGCTGCCGTCGGTGTGAAAGGTCTCGCCGGGAACATACGCGACGTCCTCTTTAACGGCCTCGTAAGCAATTTCGGTGGCGTTGAGACCCTCGGGCAGCGTACACCAGAGAAACATTCCGCCCGCAGGCCGCGTCCAGCGGACACCCTCGGGCATGTACTTGTCCAGTGCTCTCAGCATCAGGTCGCGCTGGCTTTTGTAGTAGGCACGCACCTTGTCTACCTGCGCGTCCATAAAGCCGTCTTGGGTCACGTCAAAGGCGATCATCTGGGTAAAGGTGGCGGTGTGCAAGTCGGCGGCTTGTTTAGCTCGGGTCAATAAGGTCAGCACCTCGGGCGACGCGACCACCCACGCCAACCGAAACCCCGGTACCATAATTTTAGAAAACGTCCCGCAGTAGACGACGCCCTCGGGCGCGAGCGCGTGGAGGTTCGGGAGTGCGTCCCCTTCAAAACGGAGTTCGCCGTAGGGGTTGTCTTCCAAAATCGGTACGCCGTAACGCGCGGCCAGCTCGAGCAAAAGCTTACGGCGCTCGAGCGACATGGTGACGCCCGTTGGGTTATCGAAGTTGGGGATGACGTAGAGCAGTTTGGGGCGCGTTTTTAGGGCGGCCCCCAACGCGTCCGGGAGCATCCCCTCGTCATCGGTCGGGACGCTGAGATAGTTTGGCTCATAAGCGTCGAAGGCGCGCAGTGCGCCCATATAGGTCGGCGCAGCGACGACAACGGTGTCGCCGGGATCGAGAAAAAGCTTACCCAGCAGATCGAGCCCCTGCTGCGACCCGGAGACGATCTGCACGTTTTGCGCCGTTACGCCCTCAGCGCCGCCCGCCCCCAGCTGCGCCGCGACCCAGGTGCGGAGCGGCAGATACCCTTCGGTGGTCCCGTACTGCAAGGCTTCAGCGCCGCGCTCGGCTAACACCGCATCGGCGGCGCTGCGCAAACGCTCGGTCGGAAACAGGTGCGGAGCCGGAAGGCCCCCGGCAAACGAGATGACGGTGGAACGCTGCGTCAGCTTCAAAATCTCGCGGATCGCCGAGGGTTTCATGTTACGCGTGCGGGTAGCAAAACTCTCCGACCAGTTCACCTTACACCTCCAAAGGTACTTACTAAAATAGCATCAGCCCTGCCATTCACTTTTGAGCAGGCTGTAAACGAGGTAGTCCACCAAGCCCTCTCGAGTGTAGCCCAGCTGCCGCAGCTTGCCCTCGAGCGTAAAACCCAGCCGTTCAGGAATTTTACGGCTTCGACGTTCGTTTCAGCGCGGCGTATCTCGACGCGGTTGAGGCTTAGTTCTGCAAGAAGATAGCCGCATAGGTGGTGACAAGCCCTCGTCATCACGCCGCGCCCCTCAAATTTCGCGCCGAGCCAGTAGCCGATTTCGGTACAGCGAAACTCTCTAAAAATGTAATTGAGCCCGATAACGCCGACTAGCTCACCGTCCGCCCAGATGCCCAGTTGAAACCCGTTGCCTTTGGCGAACTTCTCGAGCCCGCTGTGGATATAGGCTTCGATATCTTTGACGGTTTTTGTTCTGTCAACAAACGACATCCAAGCGCCAAGAGAGTCACGGTTTTAATCAACCAGGCTAAATAACGCTTCGGCGTGGCGCGGCTCAAAAATACGAAGGACTAAACCTTCTTCAACAACTGCCTCAAACATCTAGCGCCCTTTCCACTCCTCTTTCAGCAGCCCGTACACCACCCAATCGCTCCAGCCAGACTCGAGCCTGTCCATCCGCCGGAGCACCCCTTCTTGCTTGAAGCCGAGGCGTTCAGGAACAGCGCGGCTCCGCAGGTTTTGCGGGGCGCAGCGAATCTCGGCGCGGCCTAAACCGAGTTCACCGAAACAGTAGTCGCACAGTCCTTTTACGGTGCGTGTCGCAAGCCCCTGACCCTGCGCGTCTTCTGCCAGCCAGTAGCCGAATTCGGTACGTTCGGTGTCCCAGCGGATATAGTGCAAGCCGGTCATCCCGACGAGTTCACCGCGCACGAAGATACCAGCCTGAAAGCCGTCGTGACGGGTGAACTGCTCGAGCCCCAGTTTGATAAAAGCCTCGGTTTGCGACACCGCGTGCAGTTTGGCGACCCACGGCATAAAAGGGCGCAGATGCTCACGGTTTGCCACCGTCAGGTCAAAGAGCAGCTGCGCGTGGTGGTGTTCTAAGAGGCGCAGCTCGAGGTCGTCGTCAAGCGTCAGGGCGAACATCTTGCTCCCAGGTCTCGAGGCGCAAGCCTTCGATACGTTCAAAGTGTCTGAGGTTGCGGGTTACTAAAACTGCGTCGTTGGCGGTAGCAATGGCAGCCATAAAAATATCGGCGTCTTCAAGAAATGCACCATCAGCACGGAGGGTTTGGTAAGTACTGACAGCTATGTCTAAAACTTCTGTGTCCATCGGTAGCGACTTATAACGAGTTAAAAACGCCTCAAACTGTCGTAGCCGCCGCGCGAAACGTGGCAGCACAAGACCTCTTTTCAACTCATAGTAGCTAACAGCGTTTAAGGTTAGTGTGTGCCTTTCAGAGAGTGCCTTTTCAAACCGTTCGCCGACTCCTCCGCGTCCCAAGAACAGAGCAGTGAGGGCGTTTATATCAAGAGTGTAGGTCACGGCTCTAGGTCAAGCTCACGTGCTCCAAAAAAAGGCCGCCGCTTGGTCGCCTCCTCAAACGCAGCCACGTCCTCGGGTTCAGTGATAACACCGACAATTCCGCGCAAAGCCTCGAGCTGCCGCTTGATTCGCGCCTGAGTTGCACGACTTTGAAGGTCTTTTTCGATTTCTAGAAGCTCAGCTTCGTCAAGCTCTCCCAACTGTTCAATCACACGTTCTTTTACAGTCATTTACCGCACTCCTCTAAGCCAAAGGTTGCCGGTACAAAGCCGCGTAACGCCCGGTGACGTAGTGCTCCAACTGCCGCTCAATATCCCCCAGCAAACTGCTCGCCCCAAACCTGAAAAGTTCGGGCTCCAACCACGGTCGCCCCAGCTCTTCTTTCATGAGCGTAAGCCACAGAAGCGCCTCTTTTGCCGTTTTGATCCCGCCCGCAGGCTTAAAGCCGATGTAAAACCCGGTGCGCTCAACATACTCGCGCAGCGCCCGCACCATGACCAAACTGACCGTCGGCGTCGCATTTTCGGCTTCTTTCCCGGTTGAGGTTTTGATAAAGTCGGCTCCGGCCATCATCGCCACTAAAGAGGCTTTGTAGACGTTTCTGAGTGTGCCAAGTTCGCCGGTCGCCAAAATCGCTTTAAGGTGCGCGTCGCCGCAGGTGTCACGAAAGAGTCTTACTTCGTCGTAAAGGGCTGCCCAATTGCTGGTCAAGACGTGCTCGCGGGTAATCACGATGTCAATCTCGGCGGCACCTTCAGAGACGGCGTAGCGGATTTCATCTAAGCGTTGCGGCAAGGGCGTCAGGCCCGCCGGGAAACCGGTCGCCACCGACGCGACCGGGATATTTGAACCCTCCAAGGCCCGCACCGCGTAGGGCACCATCGTCGGATAGACGCAGACCGCGCCGACAGTTAGCCCAGCGTCTGCCATGCCCAGAGCTGCCAAAATGTCTTGCCGCACGGGTTGTTTGGCCTTCGCACAGAGCCGCTCCACGCGGCCACGAGTGTCGTCTCCGGCGAGGGTGGTGAGGTCAATACAGCTTACGGCTTTTAAGAGCCACGCGGCCTGAAACGCCTTTTTAACCGTCCGCCGCCCCGGAAGGGTACTTGCACGGCGCTCGGCGGCGCTGCGGTTGACCTGTACGCTTTCCAACCAGCCCAGCTCGAGCCCCATCCCTAAGTTGCGCGGGTGCTGAACAGTTTCAGCTTCTCTAATGTCTAATTGAACCGCCACGATGGTCTCCTCTATGTCTCTTCGAGTGCTCGAAAGCCTTAACGCTCCTGATTTGACCTACAGTCTAGCGCAGCCGGGGCGCGCTAATCTAAGGGGATGCGTCACCTCGTCCGCACCCCGCACGGCGTCTGCGTCGTCAACTTAGACCGTGAAAGTCTGGACTTGGGGGAGCGCGGCGGCTTCGAGGCGCACTGGGCTGAAGCTAAAGAGCTAGAAGCCGACGAAGTTCTGGGGGAAGACGCGTACCGCAAAGTTGTCAAAGCTTATCTTGCAAAAATCTACCTCGAGCAGCACGGTAAGGACCCGGGTAACGTCACGCTCAACCTGGCGAGCCATCAGCTGCTCGACGACCTGAACGGCTGGACGAAACTCAACTGGCGTCCAAACCGCCAGCCGTTTTAGCTGCCTGTGGTTCCGCTATTTGTTAGGGGCACGACCTTTTAACTTTAGACCTTTTAAGACGCGGTGTCCAGCGGTTAAAAGCTGTGTCTCTTGGCCTAAAAACCCTCGCGGCAAGACTCCCGGCTCCGGTCTACACTGCTTAAGTGAAGGAGGTGGAGGTATCCAAAAGTCCACACTTCAAGGCTGCGGCTTCTAGCGCCACTCTAGGCTCGAGCGTGTATCCTTTACCCATATAGGTAGCTTCAGAGGGGAACCGACAGAGCAACATAAGGCCGAAGAAGCGCGCAGCTTATCTTATGCACGCGTGGTGACCTGAGCTGGTAGAAGATATTGACCCACCTGACAGCGTAGGTATAGCTAAAAAACAGCCGAGCTGTCTCGAGCTTTATGGTGTCTTAGACAAACGAGACGCTGTTTGCTGAGTTTTCTAACCAACGAGAGACACGTCTATATTTTTTGTAAGCCGACGCTTTCTGGATTATTCCTTACAAGTAGAACACTGTGACTTTCCTGGCTGGTTCTAAAACCGGTCATGAGCGGGACGCCCCCGGCGACGCCCGAACGACGATAGCCCGCTCCTGTGTATCACGAACGGCGCGGCAGAGCGCCGCACCGAAAAAAAAGAGCTGCGCCGAATAGTAGACCCACAGCAAAAAAACGACTAAAGAACCTGCCGCGCCGTAGGCGCTACTTAACGCACTTTCGGCGATATAAGTCCCTAGAAGCCAGCGGCCCACCGTAAATAAAAAGGCCGTAAAGAGCGCGCCGAACCAGGTGTCGCGCCAGCGCACGCGGGTCGCGGGCAGATATTTGTAGAGCAGCACCAAAAAAAGAAACAGCAGGATAAAACCGGAGAGCGTCTCGAGCCACCCCAGCAGCACGACCGGGACCTGATGGTCTTGCAGGTACGCGCGGCTCGCGGCGATATAGGTGCGCAGGCTCAGACTACCGACGACGAGGACACCGCTACCCAGTACCAGACCGACCGAAATAAGCCGATTTTTAAGAAATGTCAGGATGCCTTCACGCCTGCTTGCGGGCGCTCTGACGCCCCAGATGATGTTCATCGCCGCGCGCAGCTCAACTAGGACCAGCGACGCACCGAACAGTAAGACACCTAGCCCCACCGCCGAGGTGATAATCCCGGTACTCGTTTGATAGGCCCGAAACGCATTTTTGAAAAGGCTCCGCAACACGCCGACGACCTGGTCACTCTCCGGCCCGAGCGCCCGCGTGACCTGTTCTAAAATACCCTGCTGCACCTCGGCGCGGCTTAAAAACAGGCTCGTGACCCCGACCGCGACGATTAAGAGAGGTGCCAAGGACAAGACCGTGTAAAACGCCAACGCCGCACCTAACCGAGGGGCGCTGTGAAGTTGCCAGAGCAGCCCCGCCTTGCCAAAAATCCGAACGATTCGCCTGCGCCTCGCCACGTCGCTATTTTATCGCCCTCGGAGAACCCCTACACCGTGTTAGGCACAGGTTATTTAGTCTGGGTTCTGTTGACGTTCTAACTTTAGCTAGCAGCGTTTCAGCGTGGACGGCAGGCGAAGTGAGAAGTCAGCATAAAGAATTTAGAAGTTGCTGGCTCAGTCAAAGAAGTAGCGTCTCTCACGCATTGAAGTGACCCTAAGGCACCGATAGCAACACGGCTTTAATAAACCCCTTTGGTCAGGCCACCGTCAACGAGGAGTGTCTGCCCGGTGATATACGCGGCTCCTGCCGACGCTAGAAACACCGCGGCGGCGGCAACTTCTTCCGGCGTCGCAAAACGGCCTAGCGGGATGTCTGCCTCGAGCCCCCGCCGCGCTTCGCCGCCGAACAGCTCCTCTGTTCTCGCCGTCGCGGTGTAGCCGGGGGCCACATTGTTGACCGTCACGCCGTCCTTACCGACCTCGCCCGCGAGCGTTTTAGCGTAACCGGTCACAGCGGCGCGAAACGCGTTCGAGAGCGTGAGGGTCGGAACCGGTTCACGGACCGACAAGCTCGTCACGTTGATGATGCGGCCCCAACCCTGTTCGCGCATCGCCGGGAGCGCGTGCTGCACGAGCCGCACGACCGACATCAGGGTCAGGTTGTACGCGTCGTCCCAACCGGACAACCCGAGCTGCGTCGGCGTGCCGGACGGTGGCCCCCCGGCGTTCGTAATGAGAATATCAGGTGCGCCCACCGCCGCGCGCACCTCACCAAAGAGGCGCTCGAGGTCACTCTCAGACGAGACATCAGCGACGAACCCGGTGCCGCCGACCGCAGCCGCGGCCTCTTTAACCTCTACTGCGGTGCGGGCACAGAGCGCCACCTTGACCCCTTCCGCAGCGAGACCCTCGGCGATAGCGAAGCCGATACCCTTTGAGCCAGCCGTGACCAGGGCCACCTTACCGTCTAATTGGAGATCCATCTGCCGAGTATACCCACTTACCCTTTAAGTTTGAGACCGATATACCGGAGCGCCCTTAGGTCACGTGCGCCGACGCCGTGCATGGCGACGCGCAGCTCCCACAAGAAGGTCTCGAGCCAGTCCACTACAGCTTGCGGCGACGTAAGCGCCGGTTTCAGCAGCGGCCTCGCCACCGCCACCACCTGCGCCCCGAGCGCGAGCGCCTTGGCCGCGTCTACCCCGGTGCGAATCCCACCCGACGCGACGAGCGGCGTTTCCGGCAGTACCTGACGCACCTCCCTAAGCGCGTCGGCGGTCGGGAGGCCCCACTCAGCCAGCTCAGCGTGCCGCAGCTCACCGTAACGCACCAGCGCCTCGACCTTGGCCCACGACGTGCCGCCTGCCCCAGCCACGTCGAGCGCGGCAAAACCCGCTCCGGCAACGCTCCGGGCCACCGCCCCACTCAGACCGTGCCCAACCTCTTTTAAGAGCACCGGAAACGGTAAGTTGGGTACAAGCTGCTCGAGCTTCCCAACCAAACCCCGAAAGTCCGTGTCTCCGCCCCGCTGAAACGCCTCTTGCAGCGGATTGGTATGCAGCGCGAGCGCGTCGGCCCCGACGGTTGCAGCGGCAGCCTCTAACTGCGCTCTCCCGTAGCCCTGATTAAGCTGCGCCACCCCCAAATTGCCGATCAGCAGCGCTGTCGGCGCAAAAGGCCGGACTTGAAACGACGCGGCGGCTCCGGGGTGCTCTAACATGACCCGCTGCGACCCAAGCATCAGACCGACCCCCAACCGCTCGGCAGCTTCGGCGAGGTTGCGGTTGATGGTCCCTGAGAGCGCCGCGCCGCCGGTCATGGCCCCGATCAAAAAGGGTGCGCTGAGCGGTTTACCTAAAAAGGTCGTATTGAGGTCAATGCCACTGAGGTCGGTTTCAGGCAGCGCGCAGTAGGGCAAATCAAAACGTTCAAAGCCCGTGGTGCGCATCTTGTACTCGACGTCGTAGTCGAGGCAAGCTTCGACGTGCCGGAGTTTGCGGGTCGGCGCGTCAGCAAGTTGGTCGCTTGCTGGGTTTGGCAGGGAGGACGAGGCCATTTAGCTCAGCATACCGGCAAGGCGTTGCGAAGATGTACGCTGAGACGCGGCTTTCCCAGCAGGCTAGGCGCAAGCCTCGAGGCAACCTCAGAGACGAATGACCGCGTTGTTCCAGACCCGTTTCACGCTGTTCAAGCTCTATAACTGTCAAGCGCTGACACGGTTTGCTAGGCCAGAGTCGGTTGTAAAAGTGCACGGCTTGTAGCGTAGCTATTTTCACTTTTCCCACTTGCGAGCGGGGTGCTAAAGCTGCCACCGCGAGCTAAAGACTGGCGGCGTAGCACGTCAGAGACGGCATTTATTACAACGAGTGAACCAGCGTACACAGCGTTTGACCCTCGTCACGCGTTGCTGGTCAGCGCAGCTAAGAATGGTGTTCATCACATCATCTTCATAGGCCGCCGCTAGACTAAGGACGATGAAGCTCAAGTGCTGTTTTTTGTTCGTCTTGCTGCCCGCGCTGAGCGCCTGCGGCATCCTGGGGGGCGGGGCCGCTACGCTCTCAGAAAAGTGCTACACCGACCCTCAGCCCACGCCGTCAGCGCAACTCGCCTTGGGCGGTCTGCAAGCGGGTGCAGAGACAAGTTATGTGCCCGGCAGACTGCTGGTCTCATACCGTGGAGCAGCCGAACTGCACAGTACTAAACAGAGCAGCGCCGAGCAGCAAGGGGATAAGGCGAGCTTGTCCGTTCAAGAGCTCAAGGTGACGGCCCACAAGGTTCGTCAAAGCTATGACCTGCGCCTTTTGGGGTCGTTAGGGTCTGATGAGGCGGGCAGGAGGGTCGCTGAACTCGTCCGCACACCCGCTGGTACCGACCTACAAAAACTCGCTGCAGAGCTTCGCCGCGACCCGCGCGTCGCCTACGCCGAACCCGACTATTACCTCTACCCGCTCGGTTTGCCCTCGAGCTTGCCAACCATAGCAGCTGCTGGCATCTTACCCAACGACCCGCTCGTGCCAGAACAGTGGCATCTCACGAAATTCGGTTTACCCGAAGCGTGGCGGCTCGAGACCGGCCAGAGCAGCGTCGTCTTAGCCGTGCTCGACAGCGGCGTTGACCTCAACCACGAGGACCTTCAAGGGCGTGCGCTCCCCGGTTGTGACGTCTATAACGAGGATAATGACCCGAACCCCGGCGTACCCTCGCAAATCAGCACCAATCAGCAGCACGGAACTCACGTTGCAGGTATCGCGCTAGCAGACGGCAATAACGGTAAGGGCGTCGCGGGCGTCGCCTATACCGGCGTCAGACTTTTGCCGGTTAAGGTGTTTGACGATAACGGCGGCGACTCGCAGAAAACTTCGGTGAGCGTCGTCGTTAAGGCGATTCGCTGGGCTGCCGGACTGAACGTCGAAGGGATGAACCGCAATACCAACAAGGCCAACATTATCAACTTGAGCCTTGGTGTCAAGGGGCAGATTGACAGCCTCAACCAAGCGGTGCAAGACGCACGTAACGCCGGGGTGCTCGTCGTGGCGGCAGCGGGAAATAGCTACAGTACCGACTCTATCTTTACGCCTGCAAACGCGCCGGGTGCGCTCGCCGTCGGTTCCGTTGACGAGAACTACGAACGTTCGGACTATTCGGCCTATAGCAAGTCGGGCCGCACTGTAGACCTGATGGCCCCCGGCGGCGTGGGTCAAAGCTACTGCGGAGGTGTTTTGAGCACGCTTTCACCCCCCTATGCAGGCGCGCCTGAAAACAACTACGGTTGCGAAGAGGGAACTTCGATGGCGTCACCTTTTGTCGCGGGCGTCGCCGCCCTTATCTGGAGCCAAAACTCCGGTTTGAGCGCCGACGAGGTCAAGGCAAAACTTTTGGCCTCAACCGAGTACACGGCTGCAATGAATCCGGCTGAGTACGGCGCGGGCGTCGTCTGCGCGGATAGAGCCTTAGGTGCGGCGACGCTCTGCGGCAAGTAGGTCAGACGTTATTTGAGCAAATGCAAGTAGTCGCCCATATGTCCGACTACGCTCTGCGCTTCTTTAACGCTCAACCAGCGGTAAGCGAAGACCGTTCCCTTGTCGAGTTCCCCATCAGTGACGGTGTGGTTCCAAACGTCCGGGACTGCGCCGTCTACGCAGAGCTGATAAAAGTAACGGTCGAAGTTGACCTTACCGAAGTGGCCGCGCCAAGTGTCTCGAGCCAAAAAGCGCACTTCAGAAAAAGCCGTAAATCCCGATTCCTCAACCGCCTCGCATAAAGGTCCAACCTCGGGCGTCTCATCCGGTTCTATGGTTCCGCCAGCAACCTGAGTCCCGAGCGTCATGGTCTCATCAGGATGACGGAATACAGCGACTTGTAGCTGAGCGTCCTTTACGCGGGTGAGGTAGAGATAAGCGCGGCGGTGCAAAGGTTACTTACTGCTCTCGTCCCCAGTCGCCACCGGATTTTCGTCATGACTGCTCCAGTCGCTCCACGACCCGACGTAAAGCCTTGCCCCTTTAAGCTGCGCCTCTTCTAACGCGAGCGCGTTGTGCGCCGCCGATACCCCTGAACCACAGTACAAAATAATTTCGTCAGCGTCTTCAGCTTCAGCAAAACGCGCTTTTAGCGCCTCCGGAGATTTGAAACAGCCGTGCTCGAGGTTATCCGTAAACGGTTTGTTGATCGCGCCGGGGATGTGTCCGGCTTTCTTGTCGAGCGGCTCACTTTCGCCGCGATAACGTTCGGGCGCACGGGCGTCAAAGAGCTTGACGCGGCTGTCGCCCAGTTTGGCTAAAACTTCGTTCATGGTCGCGGTCAGGTGCGGGCGCAGATGCAGGGTCAAAGGGCGCGGTTCGGCGCTGGGCAACGCTTGCGTAACGGGTAGCCCCGCCGCCGTCCACGCCGAGTAGCCGCCGTCTAACACCCGTGCGTCGTCAAACCCGGCGTAGCGGAGAAGCCACCAGAGCCGCGCAGCGAACATCCCGCTCGAGTCGTCGTACACCACGACCTTGGCACCGTCGCCGACGCCGTGCATTTGTAAGGTGCTGGCAAAGGCGAACATATCGGGTAGGGGGTGCCGCCCCCCCTTGGCCCCTTTAGGCCCCGAGAGGTCGTCCTCGAGACTCAAAAAAACTGCGCCGGGTAGATGGTTCTCGTCATAAAGCTTGCGTCCGGCGTCGTGGTCACTTAAGGATGCCCGCACATCAACGGTGCAGAGGTCAGGGTCACCCAAACGCGAATGGAGTTCGGAGGCTGAGATCAGGTTAGACATAGGTTCTCCTTTTGAGCTTTCTCCTTTTGACTAGGACCCGCCCCGTAGTCCGTTTAGTTTAGACGCCCAGACCCCAGCTACTCAGTTGCCGGGATACGCTTAAAAAGCCGCGCCGTCACAATAAGTCCAGCTAAAAAGAGCACACTGCCTAGAAAAAAGGGCGCACCCGGCAGCTCAAAGGGGGCTAGCTCAGAGGTAAAAAAGCTAAATAATCCGGTCGTAAAAATGAGCGGCGCGGCGATGCTGCTCAGTGAAATCAGCGAGGTCAAAGCCCCCTGTACCTTCCCCTGTTCGTCAGGCGCAACTGAGCCCGCGACCAGCCCCTGCACCGCCGGACCCGCGACGCCGCCGAGCGACCCGGCGACAATCACCGCAATCATCATCCAGCCCTGCGACGCGAGCCCATAAAACAAAAACGTCAGCGTGGAAAAGGTCAACCCGACCAGAATCGTACGGCGCTCTCCGAGCCAGTTGATCGTTGGCCGAATAAGGACACCTTGAACAAGCACCGCCATCACCCCGACGAGTCCGAGGGTCAGACCGTTCGCCTGTTCGCCCCAACCGAAGCGGTAGCCCGTATAGAGTACCCAGACGGTCTCGAGTCCGCGCTGCGCCAGCGAGATAAAGACAAACGCTGCCGCCAACCCCGCCACCAGCGGATACGCGCCGAGCTGACCGAAACTGCCGACCGGGTTCGCCTTCCGCCAGCTAAACCCGCTCCGGTGCTCCTCGGGCAGCGATTCGGGCAACACGAAAAAGCCGTAAAGCCAGTTTAAGAGCACCAGCACCGCCGACGCGACGAACGGCAAGCGGATATTGATTCCGCCCAAAACCCCACCCAGCGCCGGGCCGAAGATAAACCCGAGCCCGAAAGCGACCCCGACGAGGCCGAAGTTCTGCGCTCTCGTCTCTGGCCTCGAGATGTCGGCGATATAGGCGTTGGCAGTGGTGATGCTCGCCCCGGCAACCCCAGCAACGACGCGCCCAACGACCAACCAGCCTAGGTTCGGCGCAACGCTCAGAATCAGGTAATCCACACCCAAACCGAAAAGTGAGATGAGCAAAATCGGGCGGCGACCGAACCGGTCAGACAGCGCCCCTAAAAGCGGCGCAAAGAAAAACTGCATGAGCGCGTACACGGCAGCGATCAGGCCGAAATAGCGGGCCGCTAAGACGCTGCTGCCGCCTACAAATGTTTTGATCAGCTCGGGCAAAATCGGGATGACGATGCCGAGCCCTAAAATGTCCAAGAATAGCGTAATCAGGATAAATACGATCCCAGCCTGACGTGGTTTTACGGGCGGCTTCACCAAATTCTCCCTCGCTGCAACCGTCTAACTCTAAGCGCCGGACGGTCTTTTCCGCAAGCTGACGCGCGGTATGGTGGGCGGGTGAAACAGATCAGCTCAGCGCAAAATCCTGAAGTCCGGGCAGCGGCCAAACTCAAGCTGCGGCGCTCGAGAGAACGGGAACGTCGTTTTTTAGTTGAAGGGGTACGAGAGGTCACGCGGGCGCTCGAGGCTGGGGTGAGGCTTGAGACGCTTTATGTCTGTCCAGACTTTTTGGGAGACGATGGGCGCAGCATTCTTAAATCAGCTGAAGCTCGAGACGTTAGTATCACCGAACTTTCCGGCGCAGCCTTTAAGCTGCTCAGCTACCGGGAGAACCCGGACGGCATTGTGGCCGTAACCGAGCGGCAAAAAAAAAGCCTGACCGACCTGAAACTGCCGGACGACGCACTCGTAGTGGTCGTAGAGGGGCTCGAGAAACCCGGCAACTTGGGCGCACTGCTGCGAACAGCCGACGGCGTGGGCGCACACGCGCTTTTTGTCACGGGGGGAGGGACCGACCTAGAAAACCCAAATGTGGTGCGCTCGAGTATGGGTAGCGTCTTTTCGTTGCCGACGCTCGCTGTCAGTAGTGACGAGCTTTTAGCATATCTGAACCATGAGCATTTTTCGCTCATTGCTACCACACCGCATACCGAGACCCTCTACTGGGAGGCTGACCTTACGGGCCGCGCCGCGATTTTGCTAGGCGCAGAGCACAGCGGCTTGTCACCGGCGTGGTTGGCGGCGGGCGTACCGGTGCGGATTCCTATGCAGGGACAGGCAGATAGTTTGAACGTGGCGACGGCTGGGGCGCTGCTTCTTTACGAAGCGTTGCGGCAGCGGCGCACTCACTGAGGAGCAGTTCGGCAACCTGCGAAAACGCTTCAGCTTGGGGCGTTCCTAAAACTGCCGCATATGCGCCGGTCGCCCGGGCAACCCACGTCGTCAGCGGTTCGTCTAATTCGCTGACGAGCAGCAGCGTCGCGCCACTCTGAGCAGCAGCTTTTTTAAGCGCCGACAAGACGCCGAGGCCGCTCTTAAAGAGCACGTCCGCACTTAACACGATAAGTTCAGGCGCGACCTGTGCAGCTTGCAAACTTGTCAGTGCAAAAGCGGGCGACGCGTCGCTGAGGAGCTGGGTATAGTGACCCGGCACGCTTAAGAGAGGATAGCTGCTAGGGATGGCGAGGAGGATGGAAGGGATAGGTGCCATAGCGTTAGCCTAAAAGCTAGCGGGTCAGAGATAAGGCAAAAAGGCCACAGCGCGGCCCTTTTGGGGGCTTGAAGTAAGAAACTTCACGGCTATGGTTTGACGCTCTAAGTTTCAACGTGGCGACGCACTATATTCTCTAAAAAAGTTGAGCTTGTTGCTATACTAGGCTTATGTTCTTCTCCTAGTACATATTGAAAGCAAGCCCGGTCTGTTAGGTATCTACTTGTCCTTCACGGTACTGATGGGTGTCGTTGAGACTGGGCTGACTCGTTCCTTCAAAACCAAAAATGATTTAGGAGAAAACTTCATGGTTCCCACCGAACACCATATTGATATTGCAGGTCGTTCCCTTTTTGCGCTCGAGGCCAGTTCAGGACACCCTACCGTTATTTTTGAAGCAGGTATGGGAGACTTCTCGAGAGCGTGGCACACCGTACAAGCTGAAATTGCCAAGGTCACTAGAACCATCAGCTACGACAGAGCAGGGCGGGGTCAAAGTCAGTTTGCTGGTAAGAATCGAACCTGTGATGACTACTTAGCTGACCTCTCAGCGATGCTTGAAGCTCTGAACGTGGACAAGCCCTTTGTCTTCGTAGGGCATTCTTTCGGTGGCTATATCGCCCGTCTTTTTGCCTATAGGTTTCCAGAGAAATTAGCAGGTATTGTGCTGGTTGATTCGGCTCAAGAGGACACCATTTTCAAAATTCGGACGATACTCAGAAACGTATCTTTTCCTCCGAGGCAATTCGATGAATCTAAATGGCTTACTTGGCTGAGATTTCATCAGTCTCAACATCTCGACCCTGCGTTTCCTGAAAACCTACTTAATGACGAAGGTCTTGATGTAACCTCTTGTGAGCGGCAGGTGCGAGAGATTACATCTTTGGGCGATTTACCTCTAGTTGTTATCTCTTCAACGAAGCGTACTGATGACCGGGACGCTGGCGCTACGGGTATTCCCGCAGAAACAGAGGCAGCTGCCGAGAAAGCGTTGACTGAGTGTCAAACGAAACTCTTGGAGTTATCAACAAACGCAACTCAAATCTTGGCAACCGAGAGCGGACATTATATTCAAGATGACCAGCCTGAGCTAATCGTCTCGGCTATAGTTCAAATGGTCGAGCGGGTTCGTCGTGAGCCTATGCTTTAACTGCTGAGATAGAACGTCCGAGGTCGTCGGCTGAAGTGCAGATATTAGCCCACACGCTATCACCGAAGTGTCTTAACAGCAACGGTCTAAAGCTCGAGCCTTGCGGCTCGAGCTTTTTACGGCGCTGAGTTAGGCTGCAGATAAAGCGTTAAAAGCCTCAGACAAACACCCGACGATTCGCTCAGCAATTTCACCTGAGACGTCCAAGTCAGGGTCATAAATGGTCACTTCCATGCCCATACAGTTGGGTGATGCCAACAGAGGCTCGAGCACTTTCCGGAGCACTTCAAACGATAAGCCGTCAGGTTCGGGGCAGTCTACTGCAGGCATTTCACTTTTATCTACAACGTCACAGTCTAGGTGCAGCCAAAATCCATCGGTTGATTGCGTCACAGTTTCAAGCGCAGCTTGAGCAACACGATAAGGATCGTCGCTTTGAACCGTACTGCTGTCGCTAATACCCATTCTGAAGCTTCGCAGTTCCTCAAGATGCTCGTCATTAGCTCTTACGCCGATGAGATGAACATCTTCGTCTTTTACATAAGGCCGAAACGATTCTAGGTTAGTGAGCCTTACGTCCCCCCGGCCTGTCACGATGGCTAGGTCTTCACCTGCTGCCTCACCAACGGCAGGTGTGTTGTCAAGATGTCTAAAGTCGCTGTGGGCGTCGAGAAAGATGAGTCCGTAGCGTCCGCGTCGCCTGAGGGCAAGCGTATTACCTATCAAAATGCTACAGTCACCGCCGAGGACAACTGGAAAGAGATGCTCGTCCAGTAAAAGCTCGAGTCGGTCAGCCAAGGTGACTGAATAGGTAGCTATAGCGTCCGCATTTCTGTCACCTTCTCCTGCTTGCCACCGTGACCTATATCTAGGCGGCACAAGACTACCTGCGTCCTCCGCACCTATTTCTTCGAGTAATTGTCTGTTCCGCAATGCCCAAGGAAGTTTGTAACAGCCCGGTATGACGCCCTCTTCGGGTGGTCTAAGTCCGAGATTAGAGGGAGCGTCAAGAACAGCAATTTTTCTATGTGTGGTCATAGTTGGGTCAGTGTAGCAACATCACTACAGTTACCTCATCAAGGTTGTGTCACCGCAACTTGGGACGGCCCCCCGCTCAGGCTGGGCTGATAGCATAAAGCGATGATACGTCACGCACTCGTGCAGTTTAAGCCGCACAAATCGCAGCTGAGCAAGAACTTGGCGCGGCTTTCAGACATTGTTCGGCAGCTGGAAGACGAGCAGATTGACGTTTTGACGCTGCCTGAAACCGCGCTGACCGGTTACTTTTTACAGGCGGGTGTGCGTGAGCAGGCGCTGACCGCAAGCGTACTTTTTGAACTTCTGCAAGATGCTGTGCGGGAGGCCGGACGCACCGACCCGCTAGACATCTGCCTCGGGTTTTACGAGCGCGAGGGCGGCGCGTTTTTTAACAGCGCGATGTACGCCGAATTTAATACCCCGAACGCGGGCATTCGGCACGTGCACCGGAAGATGTTTTTGCCGACCTACGGCGTTTTTGACGAAGAACGGTATGTATCTCGCGGTTGGGAACTGGGCGTCTTCGAGACCCGCTTCGGCCGCGCTGGGGTGCTCATCTGCGAAGACGCGTGGCACGCTTCGACAGCGGCGGTCTTGGCGCTGAAAGGAGCCGACATCTTGTACATTCCGACGGCGAGCCCGGTACGCGATCTGACCGGCGCAGAGCCCGTCAACGCACGGCGCTGGGAAGATACCGCGAAGGGCATCGCCGCCGAGCACGGCGTCTATGTGCTGACGACTTGCCTCACCGGGTTTGAGGGGGGCAAAGGATTTTCAGGAATGTCACACGTGATGGACCCTTACGGCGTCGTGGTGGCCAAAGGGGAGCTGTTTGACGAGCAGATGATTGTGACCGACGTGCATTTAGAGAGTATCCAAACAGCACGTTACGAAAACCCACTGCTGGCTGACCTGCGCACGAACCTGCCCGAGTTGGTCCGCGCCTTTCAAGAGGTAGGAGAATGAGTCAAACCCTCAGCCGTACCGAAGCGGTGCCCGTTCTGAGAGCTGAAGGCCGTCCGCGCAAATCACTGACGCTTAACCTACCGGTCACAACCGACTTTTTGGTTGCTTTTTTACGCGATGAGGTCACGCGGCGTAAAGGGTTTGGGCGCGTCGTGGTGCCGCTGTCGGGCGGGATTGACAGCGCCGTCACCATCTACTTGGCAGTAAGGGCGTTCGGCCCGGAAAATGTTCACGCGCTAAGGCTGCCTTACCAAACCTCGCATTCGGACTCGCTGGCACACGCGCAGCTTGTCATTGACGACTTGGGCGTTCCGGCCCAGACGGTGGACATCACCGGGATGGTTGACGGCTACACCAAGCTAGTCCCAAACATGACGCCGCTGCGTAAAGGCAATGTGATGGCGCGGGCACGGATGGTCATCGCCTTTGACAAGTCCGCTGAGCTGAACGCGGTCCATCTGGGGACGGGCAACAAGACCGAAAGGTTGTTCGGCTACTACACCTGGCACGACGTCGCCGACGCCGCGCCGGTCAACCCGCTCGGTGATTTGTTCAAAACGCAGGTGAGAGCTTTAGCTGACTATCTGGGCGTCCCAAAGGAAATCTCGCAAAAACCGCCCTCAGCTGACCTAGTAGTCGGGCAATCTGACGAGGCTGATTTAGGCATCTCTTACGAGCGGGCGGATACGATTTTGATTCATCATCTGGCCGGGTTTGAAGACAGCTATATTGAGGGCTTAGGCTTTGCCGAAGCGGAGATTGCGCTAGTCAAAGGACTGGTCGCCAAAACGCACTGGAAACGCGAACTGCCGATTTCAGCGGTGACCTCGAGCACCGCCATAGGCGAGTTTTATCTGCGGCCGGTGGACTATTAGCCTGCAAGCAGAAATCTATCGGTTTTTATCCGTGTCATAAGCTAAAGCGAACAACCCGGTTTTATCAGGCTTTGGGTTTGGCAGTCGCCAGACAAGGCAGTTATGTCAAGGTAACAACGGGCGGGTTTGTAGGCTTTTGTCAGCATACTCAGCCGCTTCCCAACCATTCGGGACTTATCTTGACCTTAATCTTAGACGATATAGACGGCGTGTACCAAAACCTTACCGAGCTAGGCGTCGAGACCGAAGCGCCCCCTAAACTTAATGAACGTTTCGGTATCTACCACTTTTTTGTTCGCGACCCGGACGGCTACCGGCTCGAGCTACAACGCTTCGCCGACCCGCTAAGCTGAACCGGTATATTAGGCGCGGGGCAATTTCAGGAGGCTCGTATGCACGGATTTTTTCGGGATTTTCAGCTTTTTATTGCCCGCGGTAACGTGTTAGATTTGGCTGTTGCGGTCGTGCTCGGGGCGGCGTTTGGATCGATCACCACGTCGCTGGTAGACGATGTGATCATGCCGCCCATCGGTTACCTGATCGGCGGCGTAGATTTTCAAAATCTGGTCTTGCGCCTGAACAGCGAGGTTGTGATTCGTTATGGTGCATTCTTAAACACCGTCATCAACTTTTTAATCGTCGCCCTGGCGATGTTTGTAGTGGTGCGGGTTGCGACTGCGGTACAGAATTTTCGGCGTCAAGAGGCCGCGAGCGAAGAGGCTGAAGAACTGCCGCTCGAGGTCGCCCTCTTACAAGAAATCCGTGATCTGCTCGCCTCTAAAACAACTGCTGGGGAGACGCCCAAGTCCTAAACTAAGGTGTGGCAAAGACGCGTAAAAAGTCCGAGTTGCCGAGTAAAGTGTGCGCACACTGTGGCCTGCCGTTTAGTTGGCGTAAAAAGTGGGAACGCGATTGGGATAGTGTGCGCTACTGCTCGGAGCGGTGCCGCCGGGAAGCGAAGCGGAGTACCTAGCACGCACCTATAGCCCACACCTAGTGATGGAGCAGCACCGGTACGTCAGCTTCTAGCACCACGTCCCTGGTCGTCGAACCACGAAAAAATTCGGCCAAGCGCCCGGTTTCAAATGCGCCGATGGCGATAATGTCGCCCGCTTGCGCCGCACCGACAATGGCTTCGGTGGGGTCACCTGTAAGAATGTCGGCGGCGAGGTCTACACCGTCTCTTTGAGCGTGCTCAAGCGCCCGCTCGAGGGGAGCCCTGGCCGTTTTCTCGTCGTCTTGCACGTTGAGGGCCAAAACCGGCAGCTGCGTAGGTTTGGCGAGCGCGAGCGTATAGGTGAGCGCCCCTTCAGCACCGTCCGAGCCGTCGTAGCCGAGGACGAGCCGCCGGGGTTCGGTAAAGTGACTCGTGACCAGCAGCACCGCTCCCTCAGCGCGGCGCACGAGGCGTTCAGCGACGCTGCCGAGCCGAGCTGAGCGTTCTAGCTCAGCACTCTCCCCTTCTTTACCGATCACGATCAGGGTCTCCCCTTCGGCGCGGTCTAAAATCTCGTTTTCGATAGGGCCGGTCGGCAATTCGAGCTCAGCCGAGACGCCCAGCTCGTTGAGGAGTGCCTGCGTCTTGGCGCGAACCTCCTCGGCGCGTTTTTCCATCACTTCTTGCAGTTCGGTATCAAAAGAAGGCGTTGACAACACCGGGTCCCCCATACCGACCTCGAGTTCACTCGGCGCGGTGACGGCGCGAAGGTCAATGACGTGGACAGCCCGGAGCGGCACCCTCAGGCGCTCACTGAGCAGCACCGCGTAACGCGTGGCTACCTCGGCGTAAGGAGAAGCGTCTACCGCTAGGAGGAGAGAAGAAAACTGAGTCATAGCGACAGTATAAAGGGCGCAACTATACTTGGCTGGGTGAACGGCTTTGTAACGTCGTAAGCGGATGGCGCAAGTTTCTTTTGTAGGCCAGCACCTTCTGCATTCTTGATTCCGAGTTCTTACTTCTGCAGGACACACTGCCCACGCTACCAACTCGTTCAGGCAAAACGTTCAGGTAGAACCTAGTACAAGATAATAAAGTCGAGGTCGGCAGGTCCGGCGACAAAGATGTTTTCGCGTGCCACTGCGCCGACCGTCACCGGGCCGGAAAGCCGTGCGAGCGACGCGACAAACGCGTCTATATCGGCTTCGGTCGGGGCAGGACGAATCTGCTCGAACAGCCCGATACGCTGCAGGCGGTTGACGCTCGCTTGGGTCAGGCGGGCGACCTCGGCGCGGAGGCTCGAGCGGCTGACCGGTGCGCCGCTGCCCCCGGCGTAAAGCTGACGGCTGGCGATGAGCTGACCGCGCTCTAAAAGCTTACGGTTGACGTACGCTTCGACTTTAACCATAACTTTAGCCCCACCGACAAAATTGTCTGCCGCTAGCAGCACGACCAAATCTTCGCCAGGCGTTGCAGCAATCGCGCCGATCAAACTGTTGAGCTGATCGGTGTTGAGTTCAACGTCGCTGGCCCCGCGCTGGATAGCAGCACTTTGTGCGCCTGCGACAAACTGTTGCAGCGCAGCTGAAATCGCCGTGATGTTTTGGGCGCTGATCAGGTCACTGTAGACGATTTCGTTTTGGCGGTAGGTGAGTTCACTGCCGCTCGCCGCCTCAAACTGTGCGAGCGTATCGCGGAGGTTTTGCGCTTCGCGTTCACTTCTGACGCGGAGCGCCTGCAGCTCTTCGTTAAGCGTGACGACCTGCGTTTGCAGGTCGTTAAAGGTTCCTTGGATGGCGGCATTTTGGGCGCTGAGCCGGGTGTTCTGGGCGCCGAGCGACTCGTTGGCGAGTGCGAGTTCAGCATTGTTTTCTTCTAACGCTGCGCTGTCTCTTTTTAGACGTTCTTGCTGGTCACTTAAAGCTTTAAGCTCAGCTAAGGTGCGCTCGCGGATACGGAGCGCCGCGTCCCGTGCGGCCCTAGCCCGATCTTTGGCCACTTCAGCGTCGTCAATGGTCGCTCTCGCCCGCACCAATTCTTCTTGGGTCGTGGTGACCTGCTGCTCGAGCCTCTCCTGCTGTACCCTTAAGTCGCCGAGTTCGCGGGCCGTTTGCTGTGACCTTAACAGCACCCCGGTCGCGCCGCGAAACGCCAAACTCAGGACGCCCATCGTACTGAGCATAATCAGGACGCCCGCAACGATGCCGACGGCTTGCCCGGTACGCCGAGGTCGCCAACCAAAGACGCTGAGCCGCCGCCGCCCGACCCACGCCCCAAGCCGGTCGCCCGCATAGGCAATCACGCCTGCAAGCGCCAACAAGACGAAGAGCAAGAAGAGGGAAAACACCGCCCCGCCCGCGCTTAAAGTTGAAAGTCGGTGCCTAGATAATGCGTCCGGACGCTCTCATCTGCTGCAAACGCGTCGGGTGTCCCCTCGAACAAGACCTTCCCGTCAAACATCAGGTAGACCCGGTCGGCAATTGAAAGCGTCTCACGGACGCTGTGGTCGGTTAGCAAAACGCCCAAGCCGCGCCGTTCGCGCAGGTCGGCGATTAAAAGCTGAATCTCGCGGATATTTTTGGGGTCCACGCCGGTAAACGGTTCGTCGAGCAAGATAAAATCCGGGTTGGTGGTCAGGCTGCGGGCAATCTCGAGCCGCCGCCTCTCACCCCCCGAAAGCGTATCGGCCCGGTGCTGCGCGAGCCGGGACAACCCGAACTCTTCTAACAGCCCATCCGCCCGCCGGTCTTGCTCGGCTTTAGAAAGCTTTTGAAACTCTAAAATCGCCATCAGGTTATCGCGCACTGAAAGTTTACGAAACGCGCTCGGCTCTTGCGCCAAGTAGCCCAGCCCGCGCCGCGCCCGTTTGTACATCGGCCAACCCGTAATCGTCTCACCGCCCAGCGTGATACGCCCCGAGTTGGGCCGGACAAACCCCACCATCATATAAAACGAGGTCGTTTTACCCGCTCCGTTGGGGCCTAAGAGCGCGACGATTTCGCCGCGCTCGAGGTTAAAACTCACGCCGCCCACGACCGTTCGGCCGCCGTAGCGTTTAACGAGCGAGTCGGCCTCGAGTCTCAGGATTTCACGTTTGGGGGGCGGAACACTTACAACAGACGGAACTGTTACAGACATAGGCTGATGCTATCACGCGGGCTGTGAGAAACTTTCCCCAGCTGCCTTTTACTAGAGATGGCTAGCCAAGAAGCTATCCCACGAAGCAGCTTCGGATGCTGGGATCTCAAGATGCCCCCCAGGATTGATGTGCATTGACTTTTCTCGGCTGCCAAGAGCATTAAAGAGCGCCAACCCATAGTCTCGCTCACGGATGGCATCATCCCATTGAAAAGTAAATCGTAATGGGATCGTAATTTTTTGGGCAGCCAACCTCAACTTAGTATGTTTGGGGTGCAGTTGCGCGAGACCTAAGACAGCACATTTGAAACGTTTGTCTGCTGCGAGTAAGGGAATACCAATGCTACTACCTTGAGAAACGCCCCAATAAGCCATCGGGATGTGGATAGCAATAGTGTTTGAATCAAGTACAGCGTCTAACACAGCTTGCCACTCCGGGACCACTTGCGCCGCAAGGTCGTCTAAATACTTAATCTTTTCCTCTACACTCATCGGTGGTGCAATAGGCTCTCCTTTGACTCGAGCCAAAGTTCTGGCTTGTGCTAACGCTGCCTCTTCCGAGCTTATACGGTCACCGTGTTTCGGCGCGTCAACCGCAAGGGTAGCCCAACCAAAATCCTTGGCGTAACGTACCGCACGTGTACGAATAGTTTCACTTTTCCTGTTTTGAGAGCCCCCATGCCCCATCGCAATGAGCGCACACGGTGTGATACTTGGTAAGGGAGTCCAAAGAACACTTGGGACTGTTTCACCTGCTACAGCAACGTCGAAGTCATGTTGAACAACACCGCCGTTTATAGCTTTGACTCTCTTGAATTCCATCTCCCTCAACCCATCCACTTATCCGCTAAGTAACCGGCAAATAGGGCAAATAGATAGAGCGACTCAAAAAGACTTAAACCGCCCGGACAAACCTATCTTTCCCCCGCTGCAACACTACCGGCAACTGCACCTGAAAATTTACATCAGTCACAGCTTCGCCGCTCAGCTTCAACCCCCGGTTCTGAATGAGCCGCCGCGCTTCACCGTTTGAAGCCGTTAGTCCGGTCAAAGTCGCTAGTTTGCACACCCAGATGGTGCCGTCAGTAAGTTCACTCTCAGGAATCACCGCTTCAGGAATGTCATCAGGAACGCCGCCTTTAGCCACGTAATCAAACCGCTCCTCAGCCTCTTTGACCGGCGTGTCCCCATGATAAATGCGGACGAGTTCACGGGCCAGAACCCGGTGCGCCTTTTTAATGTCGGTTTCGCTCAGCATTTTCGCTTCATCCAAGGGTAGAGATGTACCAAGTTCCAAGTAACGGTAAACCAACTCGTCAGGGACTTGCATCGCTTTTTTGAACATCACGTCCGGCGCTTCCGACACACCGATATAGTTGCCGAGCGACTTAGACATTTTATTGACGCCGTCTAAACCCTCGAGGAGCGGCGTGGTGAGGGCAATTTGCGGCGTCTGCCTGTAAGCCCGCTGCACGTCGCGTCCGACAAGCAGGTTAAAGAGCTGATCGGTGCCGCCGAGTTCGATGTCGGCGGCAATGGCGACCGAATCGTAAGCTTGCGCCAGCGGGTACAAAAACTCGTGAACGCTAATGGGCACGCCCGCACCGTAGCGTTTGGTAAAGTCGTCGCGCTCGAGCATTCTTGCAACCGTATAACTCGAGGCCAACTTGATAATTTCAGCAAAGCCCAAAGGCTCGAGCCACTCCGAGTTGTGGCGTAGCTCGAGCTTCTCCGGGTCGGGGTCTAAGATTTTGACGGCCTGCGCCACATACGTTTCGCCGTTTTTACGGGTCTCTTCTAAGCTCAAAACTGGGCGCGTTTTGCTTTTACCCGAGGGGTCACCGATCATCGCCGTAAAGTCGCCGATAATCAACACGACCTTGTGACCGGCGTCTTGAAAGTCGCGCATCTTGCGTAAGACGACGGCGTGGCCGATGTGCAGGTCGGTGGAGGACGGGTCTACGCCCAACTTGACGCGGAGCTGACGGTTTTCTTTTTGGGCCAGCGCAAGCTTCTCCTCTAAACCGCCTTCAGGGACGATATGTTCTGCGCCACGCGTCAGCGCAGCTAAGGTTTGGGGGTCAAATGTGGCGTCTATACTCATCCGCTCAGTATCGCATCTAAGGCAGCTTGGAGGCCAACTTTGCCTGCACGCTATATCTCTAGGGCGTGAAGCTGTTAAAGTTGCACTCATGGAGGCGTTATGCAACTAGGCATGGTGGGACTCGGACGGATGGGCGGCGATATGACGCGCCGCTTGAGAGAAGACGGGCACGAGGTCGTCGTTTACGACCTGTCGCAAGAGGCGATCAACGCGCTCGCAGAGGTCGGGGCGACAGGCGCGTCGGGCGTTGCCGATATGGTCTCGCAGCTGAGCGCACCTCGCGTGCTCTGGTTGATGCTCCCTTCAGGCGACATCACGCAGCACGCTGTAGACGAGGCTTTAGCACACCTTAAACCGGGCGACATTTTGGTGGACGGTGCGAACTCGAACTGGGAAGACTCGCGGCGGCGGGCCGAGCAAGCCGAGGGCGAAGGCGTGCATTACGTTGATTGCGGCGTTTCCGGCGGCGTGTGGGGGCTGCGCGAAGGTTACAACCTGATGGTCGGCGCGTCGGATGAGGCGTTCAGGACGCTCGAGCCCGCCCTGAAAACGCTCGCCCCTGAAGACGGGTACGCGCACGTCGGCCCTTCCGGAGCGGGTCACTTTGTCAAGATGATCCATAACGGCATCGAGTACGCCATTATTCAGTCTTACGGCGAGGGTTTTGAAGCGATGGCGCAGTATCCTCACGCCGAGCTTGACTTGGAGCAGATTTCCGAACTGTGGACGCACGGGTCGGTCGTGCGCTCATGGCTTTTAGAACTCGCGGCCCTAGCCCTTAAAAAAGACGTGCGGCTCAACGACGTGCGGGCGTATGTGGACGATTCGGGGATGGGCCGCTGGACGGTTCAGTACGGCGTCAACAATGCGGTGCCGATGGCCGCGATTGCGGCGGCGCTGTTCGCCCGTTTCTCGAGCCGCGAGACGGACTCGTTTGCCGCGAAACTCGCCGCCGCTCTGCGCAACGAATTTGGGGGTCATAAGATTCACGAGGTACTCGAGGCCGAGGGCGTCGAGGCGTCCGGCGTCGAGGCGTCCGCGCCCCCAGAAGCGAAAGGGTAGTCATGGCACCTCTATGCACGTTCGTGATCTTCGGTATTACCGGCGACCTCGCCGCCCGCAAACTCATGCCTGCGATTTTCGAGCTGCATAAACGCGGGGCGCTTCATCCGGAAACGAAGCTGGTGGGGTACTCGAGGCGTGACTGGGACGACGCCAAGCTTCAAGACGAAATTGAAAAAGCGTTAAAAAAGTTTGCGCCCAAAGCGTTTGACAAAGAGAAGTGGGGCACGCTCGCCCCGCGCTTTTCGTTCGTCTCAGGCGGCTACGACGATGACGCCGGGTTTGATAAACTGTCTGCTCATCTGAACGAACTCGGCCTCCCTGACCGCATTTTTTACACTTCAACCCCGCCGAGCACCTACGGCGGCATCGTTGAACATTTAGGGCGCGCGGGCCTTAACCGCAGTCAGGACCAGGGCGGCGGCTGGGTGCGCTTGGTGATTGAGAAACCGTTCGGTGACGACCTCGAGAGCGCCCAAGAGCTTAACAAAACCGTGTTGGAAAACTTCGATGAGTCACAGGTTTACCGGATTGACCACTACCTTGCCAAAGAGACGGCACAAAATATCGCAGCGTTGCGCTTTGCCAACTCGATCTTTGAACCTACCTGGAATTCGCAGTTTGTAGACCACGTACAGATCACGATGGCCGAACCGATGGGCATCGAAGGGCGCGGCTCGTTTTACGACGAAACCGGCGTGATCCGCGACGTGATACAAAACCACCTGTTGCAGCTCGTGGCGCTCACCGCCACCGAACCCCCGAGCCGTTACGACGCGGTGAGCGTCCGCGACGAAAAGGTCAAGGTCTTTCAGGCGATGACGTGCGCCGACCCCGCGTCCGCCGTAATCGGGCAGTACCGGGGCTACAGGGACGAACCCGACGTCAGCAAGAGTTCACATCAAGGAACCTACGCGGCTTTAGAGCTGAGTATCTCGAACTGGCGTTGGGCCGGAGTGCCGTTTTTTATCCGCAGCGGCAAAGCCCTCAAGTCCAAATCGAGTGAGATCGTGGTGGTCTATAAACGCCCGCCGCACATTCCTTTTGAACTGCGCAGCCCGGTTAAACCCGACCGCATCATCTTACGGCTGCAACCCAATGAAGGCATTAGCCTCCGTTTCGTCGCCAAACGGCCGGGGCAGGGTGTAAGTCTGAGCCGCGCGAGCATGGACTTTTATTACGACGAAGAGTTCGACACCAACGGGCGCGACGCCTACGAGACGCTTTTAGAAGACGTGATGCTGGGCGACGCGACGCTCTTTATGCGCGCGGACGAGGTTGAAGCGCAGTGGCGCATCGTCGAACCCGTCATCAGTAACTGGGAGCACACCTTTGACGACCCCGCCATGTACGAGCGGGGCAGCTGGGGTCCCGAAGAGGCCGACGCACTGCTGGCCAAAAGTGGCCGTATCTGGAACATCCCCGAAACCGACTAGGTTAGGGCACATTAGGAGAACCTGATGGACAGACCCAAACGCGATTACGACTCACCCGAACAACCCGACCACGAAAACCCCGGTGAGAGCACCGGCGAGTCGTTTGACCGCTCACAACCCGAGATGACCGAAGAAACCCTGCTAGTTGAAGAACTTAGCGAAACCACAGACCCCGAAGAGCGAGACGAACTCGAGGACGACCTAGAAGAGGTTTCAGACGACGTAGCGGACGAGAACAGCAAGTAGTGAAAACAGAGAGTAGTTAGGCACAGCGACTAGGAACGTGGGCGCAACTTCGGCCTACGTTCTGCGTTAGAGTCGTCTTCTCACATATAGCTTTAACTCACTAAACAGCTTTGTTGAGTGCGCCCGTGCCTTGATGTATATCTAATTGCATCTTTGCAAAAACTTCCAAATTCGCGTCCCTGACGTGCTTTGTGCTAGCTTAAGGCATGGCAGATATCAGTGTGTTGGGAATTCCTCTTGACTTAGGCGCAGGACGACGCGGCGTTGACATGGGACCGAGCGCACTCCGGCTCGCTGGTTTAGCAACGAGCCTAAAAACCTTGGGACACACCGTTTTTGATCACGGCAACGTGCAGATGCCGGTCGCTGAGGCGCTGATGAGCAGCAACGGCCTGCACTACGCCGAGACGATTGCCGAAACGTGCCATCAGGCGTTTTTAGAGCTGACCCGTGTCCCAAAAGACAGTTTTCCTATCGCGTTGGGCGGCGACCATTCGGTCTCACTGGGGAGCGTCGCAGGTGTCGCGCAAGCTGGGCACACCGGCGTGATCTGGATTGACGCGCACGCCGACCTCAATACGCCCCGGAGCAGTCCGAGCGGCAACATCCACGGAATGCCGCTCTCGCACCTGCTAGGACAGGGCGACTCGAGACTCCTTAATATCTGGGGCAGCGGCGCGGTGCTGCGTCCGCAAGACCTCGTGTTTATCGGCCTGCGGAGCCTCGACCCGTTCGAGCGGGCCTTCATCCGCGAGCACGAGATTCGCGCTTACACCATGAAAGAGATTGACAAACGCGGGTTGGCTGTCGTCGCTGAAGAGGCCGTGGAATATCTCTCAGACGTGCCGAGACTGCACGTCTCGTTTGACGCCGACGCGCTCGACCCGACGATTGCGCCGGGCGTCGGCACCCCCGTACCGGGCGGCCTCAGCTACCGCGAAGCGCACCTCTTGATGGAACTTTTAGCCGATTCGGAAAAGGTGACGAGTTTGGATTTGGTTGAGGTCAACCCTGTGCTAGACGTGAAAAATACGACGGGCCGAATTATGGTCGAGATGGCCGCGTCGCTGCTGGGGAAGGCGATTTTGTAAAGAGTCTTGTCTTGTACACACGTTTTTAGGGTGATAGAGTGGCCTCTAGTGTTTGAAGGTTTCAAGCTCGAGATGGTTGAGCTACCCGGCGCTACCTTACGGGTGCGGCATGGCGGTTCGGGCTCACCTGTTCTACTCCTCCATGGGCATCCGCGAACGCACACGACCTGGCACTGTGTCGCCCCCATCCTCGCACAAAACCATACCGTCGTGTGCCCTGACCTGCGCGGTTTCGGCGGCTCGTCAAAGCCTGCCGATTCTCCCTATCATGAGGGTTCTTCAAAACGTGCCAAGGCAAACGATGGGATCGCCCTGATGCGGCAGTTGGGTTATGAACGCTTTGCAGTTGTTGGTCATGACCGGGGTGCTTACACTGCGTTTCGCATGGCCTTAGACCACCCGAGACAGGTCAGCCAACTTGTCATCTTAGACGCTGTACCTATCCTCGAGGCGCTCGAGCGTTGTGACGCGAAGTTCGCTACTTTGTGGTGGCACTGGTTTTTCTTCGGTCAAGCCGAAAAACCTGAGCAGGCAATCCTTGCCGACCCCGACAGATGGTACGGCGCAGATGCAGCAAAAGCGTCTATGGCACAAGACGCCTTCGACGACTTTTACAAAGCCATCAACGACCCTGCGACCGTTCACACCATGATTGAGGACTACCGTGCCGGACTTAGCATTGACCGGTTTCACGATGAAGCAGACCGCGCAGCAGGGCGACAGGTTACTTGTCCGACGCTCGTCGGCTGGTCACTCAAAGATGATCTCGAGGAACTGTACGGAGATGTGCTAGACGTATGGAAACCCTGGGCAAGCAACTTACAAGGCTTTTCGATGAACTGCGGTCATCACATGGCTGAAGAAGCGCCGGAGGAACTGGCTGAACACCTCACGTCATTTCTTGACTAGCAACGTTTCATCTTGTCTTTACGCATCCCGAGCCAAAGGATGCTTAGGTGTAAACTCTAATAAATCCCAAAGGTTGCCGTAGAGGTCTTTGAAGACTGCCACCGTACCGTACTCCGCCTGTTTGGGTTCACGGATAAACTCGATACCTTGCGAAACCATCTCATGATAGTCGCGCCAAAAGTCATCGGTGCGGAGAAATAAAAAGACTCGGCCGCCGGACTGGTTACCGACAAACGCCTCTTGTTCCGGAGTGGAGGCTCGAGCTAGCAGCAGATTCGTGCCAGCTGAACCGGGCGGCGACACGACAACCCAGCGTTTATCTTGCTCAGCTTGGTAGGTGTCTTCTAATAGCGTGAAGTGGAGCTTTCGGGTATAAAACTCGAGTGCCTCGTCGTAATCTCGGACGACCAGCGCGACGTGGACGATAGCCTGTTCCATCCAGCTAGTCTGTACTCAGCCCGTAACTCGACAAGTCGTACGCGTTCAACACCTGTTTAAGCCGGGGGATGTAACGCTCTAAAGCTGCGTCTCCGGCGGTCATCGCCACTTCCGCGCCGCGAAAGTTAAACCAGCTGATGGGCGGCTGCGTGTGGACGTAGAGCGCCTCATCGGATAAGATTTGCGGCGTCTGCCACGCAGTCATGGTGTGTGCGAGCGAGCGCCCGAGTTGCCGCATCGGATGTGCGCCGGGGTGGTCACGCAGAGTTTTGTGAACACGTTGCCCCATTCGGGTCGTGAGCCACCGCTGTGCAAAACGGATCGCGCCTGAGTCGGCCTCTTCTAACCCGGCCCCAATCCCGAGCGCCACGTCGAGGTCAAACCCCTCGAGCGTCGCTAACGGTAGCGGTGACCCGAGGCCGCCATCCACCAAAAACTTACCGTCCAGCTCAACGGGTGAAAAAACGCCCGGCATCGAGGCGCTGGCACGGAGGGCGCGGGCTAGTGGCCCGGTGGTAAGGTCAACGCGTTCGCCCGTCGCTAGGTCGGTGGCTACCACCACGAGCGTACGCTCGAGGTCGCTAAAGCTGCGCCCTTCGACGAGTTCGTCCAGGTAGGTCTCGAGCTTATCTCCCGAAAAAAGGGCCGCTTTGTGCAGCCCGAAGTCGAGCACTCTGGAAAGGTCGCGCCAACGCATACTGTTGGCTGTTTGCGCGATCTCTTGCGGCGTCAGACCCGACGCGTAAAGCGCACCGACGATGGCCCCAAAACTCGTCCCGACGACTAGGCTAGGCGCGAAGCCGTGACGCTCTAAAGCCGAGAGCGCACCGATGTGGGCAAAGCCTCGAGCACTCCCGCCACCTAACGCCACGCCGATTTTTGGGGGAGCTGAGACCGTCATGTTCAGCTAGTATAGCCCCCGTTCCTTATAATCGCCTGTGTAGTACTCGGCTTCTGCCGTAAAGTACCTAACCCTTTATGACTGACGACACCCTGACCCTCCTCGTCATGCACTACCGTACCCCGGACGTGCTAAGGGCGTGCCTAGAAAAACTCGCTGCTTTTGCCCCTAACGCACGCGTGATCGTGCTCGACAGCAGTCCGCCGGACGAAACGCCCTGCACTGCGACCGAGCTCTTAAAAGTTCCCAATCACAGTTTCGCTTACATGGTCAACTACGGCCTCAAACTTGTAACGACACCCTACGCCGCACATCTGAACGCGGACGTATTTACCGAGCCGGAGACGTTGCCGCAACTTTTAGCGGCGGTGCAGCAACCGGGCGTCGGGATGGTCGGGCCGACGGTTAGAACCCCGGACGGTAAGCTGCAAAACCAAGGATTTCCTTACCGCCGACATTACCGGAGGCTAAACCGCAGCACCCAAGCTGTCTCGGTGCCGTGGCTTTCAGGCTGTTTGCAACTCGTGCGTATGGAGGCTGTTGCCGCTGTGGGCGGGATGGACGCCTCGCTGCGGTTCTACAACGAAGACATGGAGTGGTGTTTCCGGTTTCAGCGCACAGGCTGGGCGTGTCATTTGGTCAAGACCGAAGTCTTACACCTTGGCGGCAGCTCTACGCCCAAAGACCTGCGGTTTACCCTCGAGGGCTACCGGGGCGGGTACAAACTCTCGCAGCGGTATCACGGCGCGGTTTATCAGGGTTTACACCGGGGCGTGGTGAGGGCGCAGAGTGCTTGGGACAAGCGGTTTAGCCGTGACCCGGTGCAGCAGCAAGCAGCAGCGCAAATCAGTGAGATGTTTCGGTCAGGTGAGTTCGATGAAAGTCCGTTCGGAGAAATACTGACGGATAGTAACCCTCGGTTTTTAACGAGCCCGATAAGATAAACAAAGTCTCTCCCACTACATAAACATAGAAGAGACACGGACAATTTAGCAATTTATAGACCTATAGGGAAGCTCAAGGTTATTGAAATGAAATGCTAACCGAATCACCCGAATCAGTATTGGGAGCTAATTCTCTTTCGGGCTCGTAGTATACAAAAGGGTAAAGGACTACATTATCAGCTTCATCCAGCGTAAAGGAAAAAGAATGCTCAAATGTTCGTTTTTCCCCACGTCTTAACACTATATCGGGGAACTTCTCAAAGTAGGTTGAGCCGTTCAGTAAGCGGTACTTAGCAGACAAGGCGTTATTGATAGGCTTGCAAAAGCCTTCTGGGTTAATAAAACTTCTATCCGCACCCATACCCTCGGTGAAACACGCTCCGATGCTGACTGAGAGAGGTACCTCCGCAAATGTGCTTCTTGCGTCTACCTCGAGCGTTGCTCCTAGGGTAACAACTACCTCGTCACCAATTTTGGCCTGTTTAGGTTGCGACGTTATAGTTACGGGATTAACATCAATTCGGTCGTTAATCGCAGCTAACTCGTTAGTACAGGCACTGAGCAGCGGCACAAACGCCAAGAGCAGTGGTAATAATTTCGCTTTCATAGCAGTAGCCTTTCTAAAGCTAGATTTTATTAAGCTAGGTTGTCATAAAGCTCTACCGTCTGGCAAACGATTCCTTAACGCAGCGGCACACTAAAGCCAAACTCATTGCCAGCCTCGAGCGGCCTGCCCCACGCTTCCCCGCCCCAACGGTTGGCTATCGAGCGGACGATGTAGAGCCCTAGCCCCGTCCCCTTGACCTTGACGCCGCGCCCCCTCGAGTGCGGTTCAAAAAGCCCTTCAATGGTCTTTTCCGGGAGCGGCTGCCCTTCATCCCGGACTGAGACGCGGACCCACGCGCCCTGCATGTCAGCGCGTAAAAAGATCGTTTTGTCGTCGGGACCGTGAACGGCGGCGTTCTCGAGCAGGTTGATTAAAACTTGCAAAAGTTTGTCCGCGTCGGCTAAGACAGTAAAGGGCGGGACGTCGCACTCGAGCTTCACTTTATGCTCTAAAAAGGTGTCGTGCAAAAGTGCGAGTGCCCGTGAGACAACCTCACGGAGCGCCAACGAGCGGAGTTTGGGTGGCCGCACGTCTACCGTCAGGTCGTTTAAGAGCCGGACCAACCGCTCGGTTTCGGCTTCAGCGCGACCTAAAAAGCGTTCGCGCTGCGTTTCCTCGAGCGGATAACGCAGCGCCTCCAAGGTTGAGCGAATGGTCGTCGTGGGCGTTCTAAGCTCGTGCGACAACACCGCCAAAAGTTCGCGGGCACTCTCCTGGGCGCGGCGCGTCTCGCTCAGGTCATGAAGAATCAAGCACTCGGGTGTGGCCGAAGCGCGTAAGATGCGGCCTCGAGTCTCTATTTCGCTACTCTGACCGGTTAAAAAGACGGCCTCGAGCCGGTGGTCACGCAAGACGCTGATCAGCGGCGCACCCCTTACGCCTTCGGGTTCTACTTCTAAAAACCGCCCCGCTGCCGCGTTGAGCCGCACCACCCGGTCGCCCTGTACAATGAGGATACCTTCAGCTAACTCGTCAAAGTAAGGCGGGACGGACACCTTACTCCGGCCCTTTGAGGCGGTAACCCCGGCCCCGTACGGTTTCAATCAGGTCGGCTGATAGCAGTGCCCGGAGCTGCGCGACGTGCTGGTCAACGGTGCGCTCAGTCCCCAAAAAGTCTTCACCCCATACCCGGTCTAAAAGTTCGGTACGCGAAAACACGCGCCCCGGCGACGCACATAAAAAAGCCAACAGCTCAAACTCGCGCCGCGTTAGGGTCAAAGGACGGCCCTTATAGCTGGCACTTCCCTGACGTTCGTCTAACGTAAGTGCTCCCACCTTATGCACGCGGGCGGGCTCGGTGCGCCGCAAAAGTGCCCGGAGCCGCGCCACGAGTTCGGCTACCGAAAACGGTTTGACGAGGTAATCGTCCGCACCTGAGTTGAGACCCTGCACCTTGTCGGTCTCACTGGCGCGGGCAGTGAGCATCAACACGGGTTGGCCTTCACCCTTCGTGGTTTGCCGCAAACGTTGCAACCAGTCCACGCCGGAGCCGTCCGGGAGCATCCAGTCGAGCACCACGGCGTCGGCTTCAGAGACGTGCTTCCAAGCCTCCTCGAGCGTTTCGGCCTCAGTGACCCGAAAGCCTGCCTGCGTCAGGTGAAACGAGAGCAGTTCACGCACCGCCAGTTCGTCTTCAATGACTAGGATGTGTGCGCTCACGACATCTGCACTTCGGTAAGACTCGCCACGATACGCCGGTACTTCACAAGCTGATTCTAGCTACCTGTTTGTCAGAGTGCCGTCAGCTGGGTCTATACTCGGTGCATGTCTTTGGGTCGCAATCTAAGTAGCGAGCCGCTTCCCGGTTACCTAGAGGTTATCGGCCTCGAGTTGTGGCGGTTAGCAGATGCTCGTGACCGCACCCTCAACGCTGTTGGGAATTGACGCAAGCTCAGCTCGAGACCTAAACACCCAGCGGCAACACCATCAGCACGCTGTACCATCTCGCCGCCACCGAAACCGATTGGTTCTGCGCCGAATTACAAGAGGATTTTTCGGAAGATATTTCGGCGTATTTCCAGCCGATGTCCGGGATGAAGACACCTCAGCTGGGTTACGGGAGAGAGCCTCGAGACCCATTTGGCACGGCTCGAGTTCGTCCGAGCACAGTTGCCGGAACGCTTTACGGGCATAGACGAAACCGAATACCGGCGGCTCGGGCACCTGCGGATTACGACGTTTCACCGCAGTAGGTGGTGCATCACCTCGCGCAGCACGAAGCCCTGCACCGGGGGCAGCTTTTAGCTGCCCTTAACGCTGACAGCTGACGCTCTCCTGACAGCCTCCTCTCATAGTTGAGAAATGTTACGCTCTGAGCCTATGACTGCGCTTGACCACAACTTGCAAGAGATCACCGCGTCGGTGGTGCGGATGCTTTCTCTCGTCCGCGAATCGGTCGGCCTCGCCAAACGCGCCCTGATCGACGCCGAACCGGGAGCCGCCGAGCTGTGCGCCGAAAATGACCTCAAGATAGACGCGCTCGAGGCTGACATTGACCAGACTATCCTGACCGTGATCGCCCGCCGCCAACCTGCCGCGTCGGACTTACGCCAGTTAGGGGCGCTGCACCGCACCTTAGCCGAAATCGAACGCGCCGGGGACAACGCCCGCCACGTCGCCCGCGTCGGCGCAGAACTCGCTGAAAAACCACCGATCAAAAAATATGTGGACACCGAACGCATCTTTGAAATCCTCAACGTGATGATTGAAACGACTATTCGGGCGATTGCTGAGGGAGACGTTAAAGCGGCTCAGCTCGCCCTCAGCATGGACGACGAGATTGACGACTTGTACGAGCAGATTCAGCGCGAGTTACTCACCTATATGATGGAGAATCCCAAGATCATCTCGCAGGCGACCAAACTTCTCAGCATGGCGCGGTACTTAGAACGCGTCGGCGACCACTTTGAAAACGTCAATGAACACGCGATTTACTGGCTGACCGGCGAGCGGGTTATCAAGGTGGGCTGAGCCCCCATAAAATTCACCCGTAAGACTTTTACGGGGGCGTAAAACCCTTGTGCAGAACTCGGCCACCGTAAACATGAGCGTGCTAGGCTGTTCGGGTGAGAGTTGGGCGAAAGACCGAACGCTTTAGCGACTTCGGCGAACGGCCTTACTACTTGGAGGCGCTGCGCTTCGCGGCGCTACAGTTTTCTTTATTTTCGCTATGTCTAGTCCTGAGCTTCTCGAGCACCCTGCTGCTAGCTCAGATTGACGTTGCCGGACAAGCTCGAGCAGCCCTGAGAAACGGGAGTCGCCAAGTTTTGCTGCTGGCGCTTGGGCCGCCCCGCGTCGGCATTCAGATCGGGCATGACGGCGCTGCCGAGCAGCCCAGTGAACTCGCACATTTGCGCTTTAATACCGGTGGGTTTGCGGGCGGACTCAGTGAACTTGCGGTTAACCGCAGCGTGGCTAAAGCGTTAAAGGGGGTGTTGGAGGCCGAGGGCGTTACCGTTGACCTGCTCCGGGCAACGCCGCCGGTAAGTTATCACGCCGACCTGCTCTTGGCCGTTCACGCCGACAGCGTGTCAGACCCTGCACGAACCGGCTACAAATCGGCCTATTTCGACCCACCCCGGAGCGGGCTCGAGCCTGAACTTAAAGCCCTGGTAGATGCCAACTATCTGCAGGCAACCGGCCTCCCGGATGACGCTGCAAACACCACTGACGCGATGCGCCACTACTACGCCTTTAATTTTCGGGGCTACCACCACACCGTTCACCCGGCGACGCCCGCACTGATTGTCGAACTCGGGTATCTGAGTAACCCGGTAGACGCCACCTTGTTACGTGAACCGGACGTTTTGGCGGACGCGCTTGCAGAGGGCGTTATAAACTTTTTGGAACAGCGGAATCGGTTGCCCTAAACCGAGTTATCTAATTTTGCAGCTAGGTTCGCAGCAAGTCTCGAGCGGCGCGCACAAGGTCGGCGTTGTCAGCGGCAAGCCGTCCATCCGGCAGAACCGGCGTATCTTCTAAACCGGTTCGAATCCCGTGACCACGAGATAGCGCCCGCTTACAAACTGCCTAACTAGCGATGAGGTCGCCGTGATGAACCTGCTCAAGCAAAATGTTAGCCCCGATAAGCACGTTTTCTATCGCGGCAGCGTGCGCGGTGGCCTCATCCGGGTCGGCCTCGAGCGGTTCGATGAGTACACGTACACACTGTTTAGAGAGACCCGAGCGCACGAACGCCTCTGCATCTCCTACACTGAGCAACCCAGCTTCAATCCCGGCACCCCGCCGGAGGAGGAGATCGCACAGTTCCAGAATGCCTTCCTCTCCCTGATTAGCCGTTACCAAATCCGGTAGTTCTGTCCAAGCCTCTACGAGTGCAAAACGGCGCGACGGGTCAGGCTCGAGACCGGCCGAGGTTGTAAACGAGACAGGCACGCCAGGGCAAGCGTGACGCACGGCGCGCAGAGCAGCGGCACACGCTTCGGCTGCCAACGACTCCACATCTGAAGAATCGTAAGCGTGCAGGTGAATCACCCGCGCACCCACAGCTACTGCTGCACGCGCCTCTTTAGCGAGTGCTTCCGGCATTCTTGGGACTCCTGGGTGTTCATCAACCGAACGCGAACCGTTAAGGGCGACTTGCAAAAGCAGTGACATATCAAAAGTTTACAATGGTGTTCGAAAACAAGACTTTTTAGGTTAGACTGCGGGACATCTGTCAGAAACTTAGGGCGTAAAGTAAAATCATGCGCTACGTCATCCTTCTGCTTTTATGTTCGTCTCTAGCTGCCTGCCGCCCGCCGGAGCCTTCAAGTGAAAGTGCGGGGAGTGCTGCGGGCGAAGCGGGCGTTAAGGTCAGCCTCGAGCTCCCCAAAAAACCTGCGATTGGTCCGGCTCCGGTACGCGTTTACCTGTTAGGTGTAGATAATAAAGCTGTGACCGGCGCAACCGTTACGGTAACCGGCCTCATGACCCACGCCGGAATGGAACCTGTGATTGCCAAAGCGCCCCCAACTGAAAACGGCCTCTACCAGACCAAAACCTTTGACTTTGACATGGCGGGCGACTGGATTTTGCAAGCCGACGTGACGCTCCCAGACGGCAACGAAGTGCGTAAAGAGCTGAGCGTGACGGTTCCGGGGGGCTGAGCGTGAGTCGGTGGGCGAGGGCTTTAAGAGCGGGCGGTACGACGCTGCTGTTGGGCCTGCTCTGCACCGCCGCACTCGCTGCCCCTGCGCTTAGCACGGTTCAAAATTTCGCGCATACGCATTCAGGTAGTACGCCGCACCATGTTCACCCGTTGTGCCTTTTACTCGGCGGGACCCCACCGGCTTCGCCCATTGTTGCAGCTGGGTCTATAAAACGTGACGACGCTCTCCCGTTTTACGTCATTTCTTTCGTCGCAGCCGAAGTCTTTACGGGTTCACGCAGCCGTGCGCCTCCTCCAAACGTCGAACCGTAGCCACTAGACGTTTTTTGCGCCTTGATTTACGGGGCAGAGTTGGAGGACATCATCACGACTAAGCAAGCTTATCCAGACACAGCGCCGGACAAAGTAGAGCTGCCGCTGCACCGCCCCAACCGCCCGGTTTGGCCCGCGCAACCTAAGGGTTTTGACCTCTTCCGGCTCCCCGGTCTGCGGCGGTTTTTTCGCTGGCGTTACGCCCGTTTCGTGTTTCAGTTACCGCTTTTGCTGCTGGCCGTGTTCGCCGTGGTAGACGGCCTCACCGGAGACCAATTAGCGCCGCGCAACATCGCCACGACGACGCTCTGGTTGCACTACCGGGGCCTGGTCGTGGTCGCACTCGCCGTTTTCGGTAACGCCTTTTGTTCCGCCTGTCCACTCATGCTGACGCGGGGGTTGACGAGACAGTTGGAGCGCGTTTTGCCCCATAAGCTCAGCTGGCCCAGGGGCTTAAAAAATAAATATCTGGTTACGGCGCTGCTGCTCGCTTTCTTTTTATCGTATGAAGTGTTCGACTTTTGGGCCAGCCCGTTTTTAACCGCGTGGCTGGTGATCGGCTACTTTATGGGCGCGCTCGTCGTTGACACACTTTTTCCCGCCGGGACGTTTTGCCGTTACGTGTGCCCCCTCGGAAACTTCAACTTTACCTTTGCTACGGCCTCACCCACACAAATTGTAGCCGTCAACCCGGACGTGTGCAGCAGCTGTCACGATAAGCCGTGTTTGCACGGGCGTGAAAGCTACGCAGACGCGTCTCAAACCAAAGGACAAGCAGCGTTTATTCCGCTGTCACAGATTGAGCACGCGAACGGCTCCGGCTACTTTCCGGGCTGCGAAACCGACCTGATGGTGCCGACGATCACCTCGAACATGGACTGCACCTTTTGTCTAAACTGTGTGCGGGCATGCCCGTATGACAACGTGGCGCTTACCACCCGGACGCCGGGGCTCGAGTGGACCCGTAACCCGTGGGCCAAACGCGGCGGCTTCGCCGTTATCTTACTGAGCATTCTCCTAACCTTTTGGGGTCTCCTCAACGCCCTTGCGATGATCGGCCCGTTTTACAAGGGTGCAGAAACCCTCTCAGCAGCTCTGGGAACGCGGAGTGAGGCGCTGCTACTCGCCGTCATCTTCGGCAGTGTCACCCTGCTCGGGTTCGGTCTGACTACGGCGATGAGTTTACTCGCTGACCGGTTAGGCGGCACAAAGAGCACGCTCCGACCGGCGCTCATGCGCTGGGGTTATGTCCTCTTGCCCCTCGGCTTCGGCTTTTGGGCGGCGCACTATCTGTTTCACTTCTCAACCGGGGCGCTCAGCATCGTGCCGGTATTTCAGCACTTTTTTGAGACCTGGGGCTTCGCCGTTGACCCGAATTGGCGACTCTCGAGGCTCGTCCCAACCCACTGGCTCTTCCCTATCGAGGCAGGATTTGTCAGTGTCTACTCGCTTTTGGCGGTATGGACAGCGTTTCGGATTGCGCTCCGCGATTTCGGTCGGCGCGGCGTGCTCGCGCTCTGGCCGCCGCTCCTATTCGTTCTCCTGTTTGCGGCACTGTCACTATGGATACTCGCGCAGCCGATGGAGATGCGCGGCACCATTTTCGGCCCGACGTTTTAGCACTCTCGACTTGCAAAAGCTGTTACGATGCCTGACATGTTGCGTTTAGGTCTGCTTGCTCTTCTACTCACTATGTCTCTGCAACTCGTACTGGCACAAACTGAACCGCTCCCCGAATGCGGCTACGAAGACCGTCCTGCTACGCTGACGAGCTACGACGACTGGCCGTATACAGTGCTCGACACGCTCTACGCGCTGCCTGAAGATTACGCGCCGAGTGATTTGGAGCCCGTCACCTCGTTGGGCGTCGGCACCGACGCGCTGCAGCTACGCAGCTTGGTTATGCCCGATTTGAAGGCGCTGTTAGCAGCGGCTGAGGCTGATGGGATGGGGCTCGAGGTTCAGTCTGCGTACCGCTCATATGGGTATCAGAAGCAGACGTTTGACTATTGGACAGCACAAGACGGCTACGCCGCCGCCCTAAAGAGCAGCGCCCGCCCCGGTCACTCGGAACATCAGCTCGGCACCGCGCTTGACTTCCGCAGTGCGGACGGCGACCCCGCATGGGATTTGGATGACTGGGCGACGACACCTGAAGGGGCTTGGCTTCAAGAACACGCCGCCGAGTTCGGTTTTGTGATGAGTTATCCGAAGGGTAAAGAGGCGCTGACCTGCTACATTTATGAGCCGTGGCATTACCGTTATGTCGGGCGTGAAGAGGCCGCTGCGGTGGCGGCGAGCGGTCTCACACTGCGCGAATGGTTGTGGGAGCACCAAACACCATGATAGTCGTCGTTAGAAGCAACTACAGCTCAGGGGCTTGGATGTTCCGATCCGCAAATTTTGGCATATCTGCTGACTTACCAGAGATTTAACGGAACGTCTCCGAACCCCTTGCAGCACTTGGTTATACCTCAGAGTTACAGCCCACTTCGACAAGGATACCCCCAGGCGCATAGACGTAGAAAAGTGTACCTCCGCGCATATGTTTCACTTCAGAGATATCGCTGAGATAGTCTGCTCGGAGCCTGTTATTTACCTCCTGCACGGCCTCCTCTGAGGGAAGCAAGAACCCAATGTGAAAGGTTTTAGGATAGATAGGTTTTTGCCGCACTCGAGTAAGCACAAGCGTAAAGCTACCGTCACCCTTGAGAATGGCTAGGGTATCATCGCCTTTCGTCATCATGAGCGTAAAGTCAAAGAAAGTCTCGAAAAAAGACGCTGTTGCTACTACGTCAATTACGGAAAGGTTGAGATGGTTGAGTTGCACTGCATTCTCCTCAAATTTCTGGACTCGGTAGGATAATTGCAACGCAATAACAAAGCCCTGAACGAGCCCAAACGCCATAGGGCGCAGGATTCGTCGCGGGTTCTCATGTTGAACATGGAGCAGAGCTTCCGGCATTGGGAAGGGGTCGGGCTTACCAAAAACGACCCTGCCTTTTTCGACAGATTGGAGAATAGCATCCAACTTGAAAGATTGTCAATCTCCAAATTGGATGCCCATCGAAATGCAACTAGAACGCGGAACCGAAGGAGACGCCAATGGCTCGATCTCGAGTTAACCTTTACGCTTTACGCCGTCTCGAGGTGCGTTAGCGGCACAACCTCGAGCGCCCTTCCCTCAACATGCACCTTGAGGTGCTGCATAAAGACCGCCGCTGCAATCCCCTTCTGCTCCGGCTCTTTCCGGCTTCTAAAAGACACCTCTCCGGCTTCCATCTCTTTGTCGCCCACGATGACGGTATAAGGCACCTTGTAGAGTTCGGCGTCGCGGACTTTGGCGTTCATCCGCTCGCTGCGGAGGTCGGTCTCAGCGCGGAGGCCCGCGTCAAAAAGTTGCTCGCGGAGTTTTACGGCGTAGTCGTTATGACGGTCGGCGATGGGCACGATGCGCACTTGTTCAGGGGCAAGCCAGAGCGGAAAATCTCCGGCGAAGTGTTCAATCATCACGCCCATAAACCGTTCAGTCGAGCCGGTAACGGCACGGTGCAAAACAACCGGGGTTTTACGGGAACCGTCTTCAGCGACATACTCGCAACCCAAACGCTCAGGTTGAATAAAATCAACTTGAATCGTTGAAAGTTGCCATTCACGGCCTAGCACATCTTTCGCCATAAAATCGGCTTTGGGGCCGTAAAAAGCAGCTTCGCCCACCGCTTCAAGATAGGGAACGTTTTCCGCCTCGAGCGCCCGCCGCAGCGCAGCTGTAGCTTTTTCCCACTTCTCCTCGTCCTCGACATACTTGCCTTCGTGACCACGCAAACTCAGCTGCACCATATAGTCCCTAAAGTTGTACGTATCTAAAACTTCGCGGATAAGCTGAAGTGCGCGCGCAAACTCTTCTTGAATTTGCTCTTCGGTACAGAAGATGTGACAGTCGTCTTGAGTTAGTGAACGCACACGAGTGAGACCGTTAAGCTCGCCAGACTTTTCATAGCGGTAGAGCGTCGCAAACTCAGCGTAACGCAGGGGCAGTTCGCGGTAGGAGTGCTGACGAGCGTTAAAGAGCGTCATATGACTTGGACAGTTCATCGGCTTAAGCCGCATCAAAATACCGTCATCATCCATCGGCGGAAACATGGACTCGGCGTAGTTGGCAAGGTGCCCGGACTTTGCGTAAAGACTCTCTTTAACGAGGTGCCCTGTCCAGACGTGCTGATAACCGTAACTGGTCTGCACTTCGCGGACAAAACGCTCCATCTCGTGACGGATAATCTCACCTCGAGGTAAAAATAGCGGAATCCCCGAACCTATGTCTTCTGAAAAAGCAAACAGGTCGAGTTCACGGCCCAACTTACGGTGGTCGCGTTTTTTAGCCTCCTCGAGCTGCCAGAGGTGATGCTCGAGCTCATCTTTGGACTTAAACGCCGCGCCGTAAATCCGCTGGAGCATCGGGCGCGTTTCGTCGCCGCGCCAGTACGCTCCGGCCACCGACATCAGCTTGAAGTGCGGCGGAATGTCGCCGGTATTCGGCACGTGCGGCCCCCGGCAGAGGTCGGTAAAGCCCTCACTACCGCCCTGTTCATAAAAGGTCAACGGCACGTCTTTGGGCAGATCGGCGATCAGCTCGAGCTTGTACGGGTCGCGCTCAGAGAAGCGGTCCAGGGCTTCGGCGCGGGGGAGTTCAAATTTGCGCAGGGGCAGTTTAGCGGCGACGATTTCACGCATCCGAGCTTCAATGACACCTAAATCTTCGGGGGTCAGGTTGCGCGGCAGATCGAAGTCGTAGTAAAAGCCGTTTTCAATCACCGGGCCGATGCCCATTTTTACGGCTTCACGAGGGAATCCTTCGGCAGCAAATACGTCGGTCACGGCTTGCGCCATGACGTGCGCTAGGGTGTGACGCATCAGGCGAATCATGGCGTCGTCTTTTTTAGTGAGAATCGAAATTTCCGCGCCGTCGGGAAGTTCGGTCAGGAGGTCGTTGAGTTGCCCGTTGACGGTTGCGCCCAGCGCAGCTTTGGCAAGACCGGGGCCGATGGCTTCGGCGGCATTTTTGGCGGTCGCGTGGTCGGGCAAATCCAGGCGTTTTCCGTCGGGTAGAGTCACGTACATAGTCACCTCAGAGGTATGGAGGATTACGGCGCAGGTATCCGTCGCCGCAGAGTTTCAAAACTGTATCAGGCTGGGTTCAGGTGTGCAGAGACGTTCGTTTTGAGCGGCCACAGACGTGTCTATACCTTAGGGCAGGACACGAAACGTAGAATGGTGCGGCGTACATAGGTTTAATCTAGCATAGACGCACAGGCTAGAGGCACGTTTAGACGTCTCGAGCGCACCCGGTCAAAAGTTTGGGGCTCGAGCAACCCATTTCTAGCTACCTTTTGAAGGATAGATGACCCGGAGCGCAGCTTTTCAAGCCCTTTCACCCTGCACACTCGCCGACGTCCTTACCCGCGAGCAAGTAATGGACATCGGTATCCGACCTCTGTGGCAGGGGCCGCGCGTCGCCGGTCCTGCCTATACGGTGGAGTGTGCAGCCGGGGACAACCTCATGCTGCACGCGGCGATCTACCGCGCCGAACCCGGGGCCGTTATCGTCGTCAGGCAGGTGACGTAGACTATGCTGTCGCTGGTGGAAACGTCTGCGCCGTAGCACAGGCGCGTGGTATCGCCGCGTTCGTTATTGACGGCGTGATTCGTGATCTCGCCGAAATACGCGCACTTGGGTTTCCGGTCTTCGCCCGTGGGGTCATCCCGATTCCCGGCAAAAAGGAAAAACTCGGCGTTTTAGGCGGCGCGGTGCGTTGCGGCGGTGTCAACGTCGAGGCGGGCGACATCGTTGTAGGGGATGAAGAGGGTATCGTCGTCGTACCGGCTTTGCAGGCTGACACTGTGCTGGAGAAAGCTAAGGCTCGAGCTGCCGCTGAGGAAACCGATTTGAAAAAATGGGAGGCTGACCACAGAGCGCGTATTGAGGGCATCCTGCGGAATAGAGGTTTTTCCGGCGAGGCAGACGCCTGATGACCCTTCAGTGTGCCGTGCTCGACGATTATCAGCAGGTCGCCCTAAAGATGGCGGACTGGTTATCACTCTCAAACGTTGAGGTCAAGTCGTTCGCCGAGCACTTCCAGACTGAAAGTGACCTTGTAGCCGCAATCAAAGATGCTGAAGTAGTGGTGATGATGCGCGAGCGCACACCCTTTCAGGCGTCACTCTTTGCAAAGCTCCCCCGCTTACAGCTCTTGGTTACAACCGGGATGCGTAACGCTGCGGTTGATCTCACGGCAGCTGCCGCGCACGGCGTAACGGTTTGCGGTACCACGAGCAGCTCTAGGCCGCCAGCGGAGCTGACTTGGGCGCTGCTTTTGGGTCTCGCACGAAATTTGGTCCGGGAGAATAACGCGTTGCGAAAAGGCGGCCCTTGGCAACGTTCAGTCGGCGTAGACTTGTACGGCAAACAGCTCGGACTCTTAGGACTCGGCAAGATAGGGAGTCAAGTGGCGCGCGTGGGGCTCGCTTTTGGGATGGAGGTCGCCGCGTGGAGTCAAAACCTTACCGAGGCTCGAGCGGAAGCCGTAGGTGTGCGGTTAGCCGCTTCTAAAGAAGCTTTACTCGAGCGCAGCGACTTCGTCTCTCTTCATCTGGTGCTCAGCGAGCGGACGGCGGGAATCGTTGGAAGAGCAGAGCTTGCCCGGATGCGCACCTCGGCGTTTCTGATCAATACCTCGAGGGCGGGGCTCGTTGACCAACACGCACTCGCCGAGGCGCTGGAAAAAGGCCAAATTGCTGGCGCTGGCCTAGACGTTTTTGAGACTGAGCCACTCCCTGCTGACAACGTTTTTCGGACGCTCCCAAACGTCTTGGCTACGCCTCACTTGGGTTATGTGACAGAAACAAATTACGCGACTTACTACCGTGAAGCCGTAGAGGACATTCAGGCTTTTTTAGCCGGAGCACCTGTTCGGACGCTGGGGTAAACAGCTGAGGTCAGCTCAGACAGAATGAAAGCGTTTGCAACTAGACGCTAAAGACCAAACTTCTATACACTTGGGCCCATGCGAATCGCTATTTTGGCTGACATCCACGGAAACTTAGGAGCACTCGAGGCCGTCTTAGCTCACATCGAAACCCAAAACGTTGACCAAATCATCGTCGCGGGCGATGTGGTCAACGTCATGCCCCATTCAAAAGCCTGTTGGGACACCGTCACGGCGCTCGGTTGCCCCGTCCTCAAAGGAAACCACGAGCACTATCTGACGAGTTACGGCACCGCAGCAGCGCATCCTGACTGGTCAACGGAGCGGTTTCAAGGTTTGGCGTGGGCGCAAGGTCAGTTTAGCGCGGCAGACTTAGATGCAATGCGGGAGCTGCCGCTCACCTATCAGCTACCGGGTCTGCTCGTCACCCACGCCGCGCCGCACGATGTTTTTGCCGGTGTTCACGCAGATACGCCAGTTGAAACCTTGCGTGAGCTTTTTCGCGGTACATCAGAAGCGATGATCGTTCGAGGACATAACCACCGCTGGCTCAAGCGCCGCTGGGATGACCGCACCCTACTGACGATTCAGTCTTGTGGTTTGCCGCTAGGCGGAAGTTTAGACGCACAGTACGTGATCTTGACCCGTCAAGCTGGGGGCTGGCGGTATGAAAAACAGTTCGTTCCTTACGACCGTGAAGCGACGTTAGCTGCGATGGATGAGAGGTATCTCGAGGTCATGGGACCCACAGGGCAGCTATTTAAGCGTGAACTGGCAACGGGCAAAAACCACATCATGCCCTTTTTAAGGGAGTATCTCGCCGTGGTAGACGGGCAGTTGCCGCTCAGCGAAGCTGTTACGACATTCTTGGCCCGTGAAGCTGGCGACTGAACCCCAAACCAAATGTGACCTTTCAGCCTTTGCAGGCAGAAGGTATACTGCGCTGCGTGCAACTCGTGGCCCTTATCACCCCCGACCAAGCCCTCCGGCAAGCCTTAGCGCAGTTTCGCAAACCGGCGCTCGGCGTGCTTTTACACCCTGTAACGCCGACTGAGTTCAGCGCCGTAGCCGGAAGTTTGGCCCCGCTCGAGTTTCGCGGCGCACTCGTCTTGGACGAGCACTTTCACGAAGCCGCCTTCCGCGTCGCGCAGCGGTCGTCTTTGATGGCGCAAGAGACCGGCACCGCCGACGCGCTGACCGTTTCGTATGGTGGCCTCATCGCCGAATACACGCTCGGGCGGGCGGTCGTCATGGCCTTGCAACAAAAAGGGTGGGACGCGCGCGCGGCGCGGGCGGTCGTCGTCGGCTCGGGGCCACTCGCACGGGCGGTGTGCCGCGAGGTTTCATCTTTGGGTGCGGCGCATATCACGCTGTTAGCGAGTGACAGCCCCACGGCCGAACGCACCCTCGGGTCACTCGCGGCAAGTACCGAATGTACGGCCCGCTCGTACCGCGACCCGCTGATCCCCAGCTATCTCCTCCGCGCCGACCTCTTGGTACGGATTGACCCGGTGTTTGAGGTTAACGCGGCCCAAGTCGGTCCTCACCTAAGCGTGGTAGACCTCGCTGCCGAACCCTTAAGTCAGCTCAGGCAGCAAGCAGTCAGCGTCGGCGCAACCGCCGTCGGGCGGCGCGACGTGCAAGCGTATCAGCTGGCGCTCGGGTTAGAAAATATCCTCGGGGCGCGGGTTCAAGCGAGCGATTTTCTCGGGGTGTTACATTCGCTCTAATTCTAACTCAAACAGGTATGAGAGCAAAAACGCGTTGTTATATGCGTTTATGAGCTGCTTAGCTCTGTTGGCTGCCTCTTCGTTTGCGGCGTCTCCCCTCGCAGAATCTAATGTTGTTGGCTCGAGTCCCTATTACGCACTACCGGAAGCCGTCGTTGTCCCGAGCAGCGAACCGACCTTTAGTTACGGCGGCCAGCGTTACAGCTACGCGGCTGGGTTGGGCTGGCTGGACCTCGAATCCAGTTTAAGTGCGCCTCGGCTCGAGGCGGGGCAGGTTTACCTGCAAGGTGACGTGCTAGACGCGCTCGGCGTGACGCTGCCCCGGTTGACGGGGGTGCGCTCGAGCGGTGGCGGAACGGTGCGCGTGGTGTTCGATGTTGCCAATCTAGGCGCAGCTGAGTTGGATTCCCTCAGACAAACCGGGACGACGCGCGGCCCGCTGAACTTGCGGTTTCCGCCGCTGCTCTTGCCCGCTGATCTACCGGGAAGGCTCGAGAACCTCACCCTTAGCATCGGCGCACCTGGGGCTGAAGGCACGGTACTAAGCCTCACCGGGCCGGAGGCTGTCGGGCCGCTGCGTTTTGACGTCTTTCCGCTGGCGAACCCGACCCGCCTGGTCGTTGACCTGAACGTCGAGCCGATACCTGAACCGCCTATAGAAGCCACAAACGAAGCAGACGATGCTGCGCTCGATTTGCGGGAGCGGTTGCTGGACAGACTTTTAGGGACTAGAACCGGTAAGCGTGACCTCGGCGGCGGCGCGACGCTGCGCTCGTTCAGCACGGTAACGCTTGCAGGGCGCAGTCAGGTTGACCTCGTAGAAATTGTGCCCAACCGGGGCCGGTTTGCGGTGCAAGGGGGTTCGGCGGTGCTGCGCACGACTTCTGAACTAACCGGGCGGGCGCTCGTCGGACTTAACGCTTCGTATTTTGACCCGGCGAGCGGGCGGAGCATCGGACTGTTAAAAGAGCGCGGGGTGCTCGAGTCCCTGCCCAGCCGCAACCGGGCGGTGGTGGGCTTTGGCTTCGGGCAACCGGTCGTCGGGCGGCCCCAAAGCGAGCTGCTCGTCACGGTGGCCGGGACGCTGCGCACCATGATAAGCCTCGAGGATGAACGTGTAACGCTCTCTACCGCTTTAGGCGTCGGCGCAGGGGGGCAGGTCGGGAGTCCGCGCCGGGGGGCAATTGTCGTCTCGGCGACCGGACGGGTGTTAGAAAACAAAGTCGGGCCGCGCCGTGTCCCGACAGGCGGCTTTGTGCTCTCGTATTTGCCCGAGGTGCGTGCGCTGGCGCTGGTCAACGCCGGGGAGACCTTGAGTTATCGGCTCGAGACCCGTCCCAGCATCTGGCGCTTTGTGCCCGAAGCGGTCGAGGCGGGGCCGCTCCTCGTTGACGGCGGCCGGAGCGCCTTTAGCCCGGCTCTGGAAGCGTTTGATACCGAGGACCCGGAGAGTAACATCAACCGCCGCACGACCCGCGCCGCGCTGGGCGTCCGGGCCGACGGCACGGTTTTGCTGCTCGTCGCCACCAACATGACTGCCGGAGAACTCGCGCCGCTCCTTTTAGACCTCCGCGCCGAGAGTGCCCTGCAACTCGATTCAGGCGGGAGCAGCACGCTCGTAGTAAACGGTGAAGTGCTCAACCGTCCGGCGGGTTTACAGCGTAAAGTTGCCACCGTCATTACCTATACGCCGTACTAAACCAAGCTGACAGAGCTTACGCCGGTGATAAGGTTTCACCGGCGAAGGTAACGTGCTGCTTTCGGTGGCCTTGCCAACCTCGGCGCAGCTTTTGCATGTTCAGCGTCGGAGACGTTCACAACAAAACCCATAAGGTGGTTGATCTCCGATAAGGCGGTGACTGAGGCGTAAGAACTTCGCGGTAATCCATAGGCGTAAGCCCTGATTAACTGACGCCTTTACTACAATGTCCAGACCGGTGCGTTACACTTAAAAAGGTGGAGACAGCAAAAGGTGAAAATAACCAAGTGCGGGGTCGTTAGACACTCTTTAGGCTGCTCGGCTATCGGTAGTCGGATAAGCAGAGTAGGGCACGGTGAGGGGTGGGAGCCCAAGTGCAGCACTGCGCGGCGCACACATGTTACCGAACCCAGGGCTGCTAGTAAGCGTGCCGTAATCAAGGGTGCCGTAAACCAACGGGCCGTAATCAAGGGTGCGGCGCGGTGACCCTGTTTACAGCGGTTACGCAGAAGTTAAGGGAAGCTGAGCTGTTCCAGAGCCTGCTCGTCGTGTTCATCGTTCTCGTACTGGCGCTGGTATTTTCTTGGCCGGAGACCGGCGTCGCCAACCATTCATGGATGAACGTCGCTCAGGTGCGGAGTGTGTTGTTTATGCTCTTTGCGGTCGGGTTTGGCGCAGCAGCAGCCAGGGCGCGGGTGGGACAGCTCGAGACCCTTTTGGCGTGGTGGCTGCTCGCCGCTCTCAGCTTGCCGATTGAAGCGTTTGCCTACGCCGCTTCGTATCCGGACGCGCCAGTATGGTGGTTTGCCGCGCAACCCCTGTTAGACGTCGGGGCGTATTTTGGCATCGGCCTACTGTTCGGGCAACTCATCCGGCGGTTGCCGGTGCTTTTGCCGCTGCTCCCCTTTGTCGTCTTGGCGGCTCTGATCGGCCTCAGTTCGGCGCTCGAGGCTCCGGCTCTCAATCCACTGGCCGCCGCGCAGCTCTCGTGGCCACACCTATTTATCACGGCGCTCCTCACTCTGGCGACGCTGATTTTTTGTATTCGCAGCCAGATAGCAGTAGAGTAGGGAATGCAAATTAGAGCGTCTCGGCGGCAGACTTCGGCGCAGACGGGGCGACGCCCGCACAAGGTTTTGGCGCGGCACTGGGCGTTGCAGCGGCGGCTCGTGACAGGCGGCGTGCTGGCGCTAGCCGTATCGGTGTTAGCGTGGCTTTTCGGCGCACCTTTACCCATGCATCTTGGACTTACCCTAGTAGGGTTTGGCGCGGGCTTTTTTTGGCGGTTTACCGCGGTGGGTCGCCGCGCGGAACGTTGGGCCTTCTCCTGGATCGAGGATCGCGCGGGCCTGTCGTATCTGACCGCCTATGAACTCCCCCAAGCCGACGCCGAAGTCAACTCCGAAACCGACCCTGCGACTGGGTTTGGCGAGGCAGTGCGGGCGCGGGCGGCGCAAGTCGGGCGGCTCGAGACTCCTTCGTTGCAACCGTGGGCGCTGCCACTGATCGTGTTGGCCTTGGCGCTCGCCGCCCTGCCCCACCTCGTTTTACCGACCTGGCGGGCTCCGCTTGCCCCCCTGACCGAACGGCTGCCTTTTCCCACGCCGCAAACCGACCTACCGGCACCCGAAGATGCGCTGGCAGCGGCCCCTAAACCTAGAACGGGGACAACACCCAGTGCGCCCGAAACCGGGACGGAAACCGGTCAAGAGAGTACCGACACCCCCGGCGACTCCGGTACCGACAGCTCGGACACCGGCGCGAGTTTCAACGACGCTGCGGCTCCCTCTGAAGGTGGCGCTGCTACAGGCGAGCGGGCGGCGCTCGAGAATTTTCTCGAGCAGAGCGGTGCCGCGCAAACCGGCGCGTCTCAGGCGAACCAAGAAGGTGTACCGCAGCGCGGTTTGCCGCAGGCCAACCCACCGCAAACTGCCGCGTCCCCAATAGAGACGGCCCAGACAGATGCTTCACAAACAGACACTTCGCAAGCAGGTACTTCACAGTCTGCGCCGCCAGGTGGCGGAGGAGATCAGGCTCAGAGCGGGCAGCGTCCGGCTGAAACCGGCTCAGCCCAGCCGAGCGCGAGCAACACCTCAGGCGATACACCAAACAACCGGGGCGGCGCAACCGCCCCCGGTGAGGGAAGTTCGGTCGGACGCGAGGCAAAAGCAAAGTCTGACGTGGGACAGAACCCAGAACAGAACTCGGGTCAAAACGCCGGTCAAGAGGGGGCAGCGCAAGCTGAAACGCCGGGCAGCGCCGACGAAAGTGCGCAAGAGAGCTCGAGCCAGAGCGCCCAACCGCCTCAGGCGCAAGCTGACAGCCCTCAATCAGGCTTACAGCAGGCGTCTCAAGCCGGGGTGGACGCCGCTCAGAACAGCTCGGCGTCAAGTCAAGGTTCAAACGCTCAGCGCAGCGCCGCACCCGACGCAGGCAACCAGGCGTCCGGGGACGCTACCGACGGGGCCAGCAGCAACCGCGCCGGTACTCGTGCGGGGGGCGACATCGCCAGCAGCCGCGAACGGCTCGGCAACACGTCTCCCCAAACACCCGAGCGGGTCACCGGTTCGCGTCAAGACGGGCCGCTGAGCTTTGCCGGTGAGACGCTCCGGCAGGGCGACGCGCCGGACGCGTTGCCGCAAAACGGCAGCGCCGCCTACCGCAGGGCCGCTGAAGAGGTCATCCGTGAGGGCCGGATTCCGCTCGAGTATCAAGAGATTGTCCGCGACTACTTCCGCTGATCGGCCGGGGCTCAGTTAGGGCGTTCGTAGCAAGCCGTATCAAAGAAGTGAGCATAGAGAAGTCAGTATCCAGTGGTTACCGGTTTAGTCAAGACGATGACCGAGACACCAGCGTCTTTCACGTACTCAAATCACCGTAAAAGGACAGATTGGTACGGTCAAAGTTGAGCTCGAGCTTAGTCATGATTTTTCAGTGAAGTGACGCAGCAATCTTCAGACATCTAAGTCGTAAACGTCTAAATCGCAAGGTGACGTGCCCCAACCGACCGCATCAATGAGCAGCTTGGGCAAGTAAGTCGGGGCCGGCAGAATTTACGGCGATTTACGGCGATTGCCAATTGTACGGTGCGCCGTTTCACAGCTTCTAAAATGTCCGTTACGCTGTGCTGGGAGGCAACATAGATGAAACGCATATTTTTACTTACGGCGCTCAGTTTAACCGGCTTAACCCTTGCGCAGTCCAACACCCAGTCGGGTGGCGCTGGGGCCGACGCGGTTCCGGCGCAGCTCGGCGCGTCCGCCGTGCTTAAAAACGTTCAGGGCAAGGTTGTCGGCAACGTGAACTTTACCAGCCCAACGAACAGCGACAGCTACGTCACCGTGCAGGTCGGTATCCGGCCGGACGCTAACCTCCAACCCGGCGAGTACGGCTTTCATATCCATCAAGTCGGCAAGTGTACGCCGACGTTTGATGCGGCGGGCGACCACCTCAACCCTGAAGGCAAAGAGCACGGCCTGCTTAACCCCAAAGGTCCGCACGCGGGCGACCTGCCCAACGTCGTGATCCGCCAAGACGGAACGACGACCTACGCGGTCAATACAAAGCTTTTTACCCTCGAGCCCGGTGGCGCGGTTTTTGATCAGGACGGCAGCGCGGTAATCCTTCACGCCCAAGCCGACGACTACGTGACCGACCCGTCGGGCAACAGCGGCAGCCGGATTGCGTGCGGCGTTATCGAGCAAGAAAACCCGTAGTTTCAGCTGAAAGAACTCTCGGTCAGCTCGAGAGTCCCTCTAAGACCTCGAGCCGCCCCAGTTCTCTTAAAGACCCGCTTACCTCATCTAACAGCGCCAGCCGGTTACGGCGCAGCGCGTTGTCGTCAACCATCACCAGCACATTGTCTAAAAAGGCGTCGAGCGGCGCTTTGAGCGCCAGAATCTCGGGCAGCCCGGGCAGGTTTTTAAGCTCGTGTGTCGGCCCACCCCCGAGGTCCCACGGCGTCAGCTCTTGTTGCACCGCCCCGAGCAGTTCCTCTAAGGCCCCCTTCGCTTCTGGAATGGCGTCGTAAAGTGGCTGCTCATAGGGGCTCGAGAACTTTTTAGGGTTGATTTCGGTTTCCGCGCCCAACTGTTTGGCGAGGTTGGCGGCGCGTTTGTAAAGTTGCAGCAGCGGTTCAAACTCTGCCTCTCGGCTGAGCGCCTTGAGGAGATGCGCACGTCTGCTCGCGGTAATAACCGGCGGCGCGTCGGCGGTGACCGCCCGGACGAGGGTTGCTGGGACGTGCTCGAGCTCGAGCAACCCTGCTGCCCTATCCCAGACAAAGGCAACGACACTATTGAGCGTTTCAGCGGTCACCGCAGGCGTGCCTCCTTCATAAGCCTCCGCCGCAGCGCGTACCAACTCAGCCAAGCTGACGCGCCAGCCCTGCGCGTTCAAAATGCGGGCGACGGCCACTGCGTCACGCCGTAAACCAAAGGGGTCGGCTGAACCCGAAGGCCGCTGACCGAGCGCAAAAAAGCCCAGCAGTTTATCTAACCGGTCGGCGAGCGAGAGCACTGCGCCCACTTTAGAAGCTGGCAAAGGGCCGCCGGAAGTAACGGGCCGGACACCGGACTCGAGCGCCTCGGCGACCTCCGCGCTCTGCCCCTCAGCGAGGGCGTAGGCGCGGCCGATCACGCCCTCTAACTCAGGGAGTTCGTCAACCATCTGCGTCGCCAAATCCGCTTTATAGATGGGCAAGGCCCCGCTGAGCGTTTCTTTTTCGGTAGGGCTCAGGTGGATCAGCTCAGCGAGCGCGAGGGCGGCGGTGTGCGTCCGCGCCACCTTGTCGGCCATCGTCCCGAGGCCCTTGTGAAAGCCGACGCCCGAGAGCGCCCACGCGTGTTGCGACAACGAGCGGCTGCGGTCGGCGTCCCAAAAAAACTGCGCGTCGTAGAGGCGCGGATTGAGCGCCCCTTCATAGCCGCGCCGGACGAGCGCCGGGTCGGGCACGTTATTATTTGAGACTCCGACGAAAAAAGGGGCTAGAGTTCCGTTCGTGCGGCGAGTCGGAAAAAACCGCTGATGGTGAATCATCGTCGTCGCCAAGACCTCTTCGGGCAGTGACAGGTAGCGTTCATCAAAGTGTCCCAAAATGGCGTAGGGAGCCTCGAGCAAATCTGCTACCTCCTCCAGCAAGCCCGGTGCTTGACACAGCGTTAGATCTTTTTGTGCAGCAGCGTCTTGGGCAGCATTTAGGGTCGCGGCGCGGCGCTCGTCTTGGTCAGCGATTACGGCAGCTCGGCCCAACACCGTGTCGTAGTCTGCGGCGTGGGCAAGCTCGAGCACTCCTTCACCCAAAAAACGGTGGCCGCGCGTCGTCCGCCCGGACGTCACCCCGGCACTAGAAAGGGGGAGCACCACGTCATCTAAAAGTGCTACGAGCCACGCCACCGGCCGCAAAAAAGGCGTGTCAACCTCGCCCCAACGCATCTTGCGCGGCGCGGGCAGGTCGCGTACCAGGTCGCTGAGGAGCGGCGGGAGCAACTCGGATACAGGTTCGCCGCCCAGCATTCTACGGACGAAGACGTAGGCTCCTTTCTCGGTTTGTTGGACAAAAAGTTCAGACGGCTCGACGCCGTTCGCTTTGGCGAAGCCTGCCGCCGCTTTGGTCGGGGTGCCGTCTTCAGCGAACGCCGCGCTGACCGCCGGACCCCGTTTAAGTTCTTCACGCAGTGCGCTCTGCTCAGCTAAACCTTCAACCAGCACCGCCAAGCGGCGCGGCGTTCCGAAGCTGCGAACGCGTTCAAACGTTACGCCCGCTGCGGTGAGGCGTTCACCCGCGAGCCGCGCCAAGCCTACGCGCCCCTGCGACACATACCAGCTCGGCAGCTCTTCGGTCCCGATTTCAAACAGTAAGGTCGCCACTACGCGGCCTCCGCTTCGGCGCTACCAGAGAGAAAACTGAGATAGCGTTGGGCCGTCCCTTCCGAAAGTCGCCGGAGCCGCTGCACGTAGTTTTGGCGCTCCATATGTGAGAGCACGCCGCGCGCGTCGAGTAAGTTAAAGGCGTGCGAGGCTTTCATGACAAACTCGTAACCAGGATAGATGAGGTCAAGCTCTAAAAGCCGCTGCGCCTCCCCTTCAAACGACCCGAACAGCTCACGCTGCAACCCCGCGTTCACCTGCGTAAAGTTGTAGGTGCTGCTCTGGATTTCAAAGTCGCGGCGCAGATCACCGATGGTGACACCGGGCGCGTACTCGACGTCAAAGCCGTGCGCGGCCCCCTGCAGGTACATGGCGAGGCGCTCTAAACCATACGTCAGCTCAACTGAGACAGGTTTAAGGTCAACCCCGCCGACCTGCTGAAAATAGGTAAACTGCGTCACTTCCATCCCGTCCATCTGCACTTCCCAGCCGAGGCCCCACGCACCTAAACTGGGTTGTTCCCAATTGTCTTCGACAAAGCGGATGTCGTGCTCGTGCGGGTCAATGCCGAGCGTGTAGAGGGAATCTAAATACTGCTGCTGCACATCAGCTGGTGAAGGCTTTAGCAGAACTTGATACTGAAAGAAATACTGAAAGCGGTAGGGGTTTTCGCCGTAACGCCCGTCGGCGGGGCGACGTGAGGGTGCGACGTAAGCGGCTCGCCACGGTTCCGGCCCGAGTGCCTTAAGAAACGTTGACGGGTAAAACGTCCCCGCGCCGACCTCGGTATCGTAGGGCTGAACGATCACACAGCCGCGCTCAGCCCAGTAGTTTGTAAGCTTTAAGATCATCTCTTGAAAAACCATCGTCACCTTTCAAACCGGCGTCCAGCCGGACCGTACCTACGTACGCCCTACACCTGTATGTTCTGCACCTGTATGTTCTATACCTAAGTTTGACCGGGTATGAACCTCTCATGAAGGTCTGCTTAACCCAGTTCCGGCAGTTTGTAAGAAACATGCAAGAGCTGCGAGGTTAAGATGACAGAGAGGGTCGCCGTACATAAGGGTTATTCTATCCCTGAAGGTTCTAGCCAACTAGAACGTAATGGACGACCTTCCCGGTTCCCTGTTGACCGCGTAGTATACCATCATGGATAACACGTTCTCGCTGCGTTTTCGGAGCATAGGTAGGACGCAGAAGCCCACGCAGACGTTGGAAAGGGGCGACCTTTGAACCGCTATGATGACCGCGCCCGCCTGGTGTTCCACTTTGCCAGAGAAGAAGGTTCGAAACTCGGCCACGCGATGATTGGTCCTGAACATCTGCTCTTAGGACTGATGCGCGAAGGTGGCAACGCCAGCCGCGTTTTAGCCGATTTCGGCGCGACCCTAGAGGGCCTGCGCCGCCAAGTTGAAGAGATGGTCGGCCGGGGTGACGGCTTGCCCCGTAATGAAACGGCCGCCATCACGCCGCGTGCGCGGCGCGTGATGGAGTTGGCCGGGAGTGAAGCCCGTAGTCTGGGCTCAAATGTGATCGCCACCGAACACATCTTGCTCGGTATTATCCGCGAGGGTGACGGGGTGGCGTACCGCATCTTGCAGCAACTGACCCGCGACGTAGACACGGTACGTTGGCGCATCTTGGCTGCCGCCGACCCCAAAGCGCAAAACGAAGTTGTCAACACCCCGTTTTTAGACGAGTACGCCCGCGACCTCACCAAAGAGGCGCGTGAAGGCAAACTCGACCCGGTCATCGGCCGCACCGAAGAGATTCGCCGCGTGATTCAAATCTTGTCACGCCGGAACAAAAACAACCCGGTTTTAATCGGGGAGCCGGGGGTCGGTAAAACCGCTATCGTCGAGGGGCTCGCGCAGTCCATCACCGAGGGGCGCGTCCCACCGAACCTACGCAATATCCGCGTCTTATCTATAGATTTATCGAATATCGTTGCCGGAACCAAATACCGGGGCGAGTTTGAGGAGCGCCTCCGGCAGGTCATCGAAGAGTTACGCAGTGCCCGCGTGGTCGCCTTTATCGACGAGCTGCACACGCTCGTCGGGGCAGGTGGCGCAGAAGGTACGCTCGACGCGGCCAATATCTTAAAACCGCCGCTTTCACGCGGTGAGGTTCAGGTCATTGGCGCAACGACGACCGGTGAATACCACCGCTACATCGAAAAAGATGCTGCGTTAGAACGCCGGTTTCAACCGGTGATCGTGCTCGAGCCCTCCCCTGAAGAAACTTTGGAGATCATGCACGGCCTCCGCGAACGTTACGAAACCCACCACGGCGTCCTCATCCCCAATCAGATTCTAGAGATCGCCGTGCGTTACGGCGAACGCAGCTTGCCGGGGCGCAACTTTCCTGACAAGGCGATTGACCTGATTGATGAGGCCGCTGCCCGCACCCGGCTCAACAAGTCGCTCGGTTTTCCGATTTTAGAAGAAGAGGACGGGACCCCGGTCGTCTCGCGCGAGGACATCGAAGCGGTGGTGAACTCTTGGGGCGGGATTTATGTGGATGACCAAGACGACGAAAAGTTGGCGAGTATCGAAACCGAACTCCGCAAGCTCGTCGTTGGACAAGACGGGGCCATCCGCTCACTCGGCTCAGCCCTGCGCCGCGCCCGCGTCGGCCTCGGCGGACGGACCCGCGTCTCAGCGTCGTTTTTATTCGTCGGCCCTTCAGGTGTCGGTAAAACCTTCCTGGCCAAACAGCTTGCGGTTGAGTTATTCGGTTCTGAACGCTCCCTCGTCCGTTTGGACATGTCCGAATACCAAGAACCGCACTCGATTTCTAAACTGATCGGCGCACCTCCGGGGTACGTCGGTCACGAACAGGGCGGTAGGCTCACCGAAGCGGTGCGGCGTCAACCCTTCTCAGTGGTCTTGTTAGACGAAATCGAAAAGGCGCACCCGGACATCTACAACGCCTTTTTGCAAGTTATGGATGACGGTCGGATGACCGACGGTTTAGGCCGCACGGTTGACTTTCGCCGCGTGATCCTCATTATGACCTCGAATACCGGCTTTAATAAAGCCGCTCAGGTCGGCTTTCAAGACGTCTCAAGAGACGTACAGGGGCCGCTTAAAAACATCTTTACGCCTGAGTTTTTAGACCGCTTAGACGAAGTGATCGCCTTTGAGACCTTTGACGAGCACGGGATTTTGCACATCACCAATCAGATGTTAGACGACATCCGCGAAGACCTCGCGCAGCGCGACATTCAGGTGTCGTTTAGCCCTGAAGTTGCGACCTTCTTGGTCTCAAAGATGCCTAAAGGCGACTCGGCGCGGCCGATGCGTTCAGTGATGCGCGAGCACATCGAAGACCCGCTGTCATTAGAGATTTTGCAGCAGGGCTCGAGCGAACCGATTATGATCGCCGTTGAAGACGAGAAGGTCGTATTCGCGCGACCGGTAGCCATAGCTTAGTAGCGCCGATAAAATGCAAGAAAAGCCGAGGAGAACCTCGGCTTTTCTTCTGTTACGCGCTAAGGTACAGATGAGTTCAAGCTTACCCAAGCTCGAGGAGTAACTGTTGACCTACGTCGCAGGTTTTATGTTTTCAGAAAATGGCGCGGACGTTTTACTGATTGAAAAACAAAGTCCCGCGTGGCAACGGGGATTCTTAAATGCTGTCGGCGGCAAAGTCGAACCCGGTGAGGAGCCTTTGGAGGCGATGACTCGAGAGTTTAGGGAAGAGACAGGTGTCAACACAGAAAGCTCGGCTTGGTGCCATTTCGTGACAATTCAAACCGGTACAGCACGAGTTGACTTCTTCTTTACTCACAGCAGCCTCCTGTACGAGGCTCGAACCGTAGAGACAGAAAAGGTTATCTGCTGCCGGGTCGCCAAACTACCGGCCAACATACTGCCCAACTTAAGGTGGCTGATTCCTCTGGCGCTAGACAAAACCTTGTCTTTTAAGCGCCCAGTTTTGTTGACTGAAACAGCTCACCTTAAAAGAGGCTGACAGCATCTCGCTGTCAGCCTCGAGTAAACCCTACCGGATAAACCGGTACCCTATTACGGGTAGTCTACGATGTAAACCGGAACCCCGATCCTGGTCGTGTCCGCCGGACCTCCGACACCGTTGACCACGTGGTTGATCGTTCCGGCGCTCAGGTTAACCGTCAGGATGTGATGCAGCCGAACCCCCGACGTCTCAGGCACCTCAAAGCCGTTTTCAGTGACGATAGACGGGTTGTTCTGGTTAAAGACGTAAACACCGCCCCCATAAAGGTTGTGCCGCCGCACCTGATCGCCGACTTTATAGCCGGCGTAACCCAAGGTATCGCCGTTCATCCAATCGGCCTGCGTAGGCGGGTCATACGGCAATTCGTTTTGGTAGAGAATGACCGTGCCGTTTTCGCCGTTCCAGATGGTGTTGTACTCCTGGAAGTGCTCGACAAATAAGCCCGTCGCCGTGACGTTGTCGCCGTTAATCACCGCTCCGTTAAGGCCGATGTTGGTATTCCAGCGGTCGGTATCGCCGTTGACGCCTTTGGTAAAGCCTTCAAGCCCGTGGTCGGCGCGCCACACCCAAGTATGGTCAATGAGCACGTTGTCGCGGTTGACCTCGAGCGCTACATTAGCTTTACCGATGTGCGGCCCCCCGACCCGGAAGTACACGTCTGAAAGCGTCGTCGGGTCTGACGGATCGTTCTTTTTGGGGCTGCTGTTGCCGTTCTTTTTACCGACTTGGAGGAGCACCGGCGACAAAGTAGTGCCCGCGTCAAGGGTAACCCCGGCGACGATGACGCCGGGAACATCAGCAACCGTCATAGGAACGGCCCCACCGACTGCGGTCAGCGTCGCGTGCCCGATGCCGAGGACGACCGTATCGGCACGTTTAACTTTGATACTCTGACCGATGTTGTAGACGCCGGGGGTAAGCAGCAGGTTCTGGCCGCGGGCGAGTGCGTTGTTGATGACCTGCACCGAGTCCGACGGCTTTGCGACAAAAAACTCGCTGAGCGGAACCGTACGGCCTGCGGTGGCGTCTTCACTCCACGAAGTGCCGCGCGTGTTTGTTCGGGCTGACGGCACACGGACGTTGTACGCGCCCCGCGCGTCAATCAACAGGTAAGGCTTTTCACGGCTGACCGGCGTTGTCTGAAGTGTCGTATACGGCGGGTTCGGAAATCCAGCCTCGGACGGGGCACCTTCAACCCCGGAGAAGACCTGGTTCCAGACACCGTTCGACCAACCGCCGAGTTCGCTGTTACGCGTAAGCCACTGCTGCTGCGAACCGTTGATCACGAACTCAGTTTTCGAGTCGGCGATAAAGCCACCACTCGCGTACTGTGGCCCTGCGGTGCAGTAGTCTTGAAGCGATAAGTTGCCCCCGGTGATATTAAAGCGGCGTAGCGACACAGCCTGCGATACGGCCCAAAAGTTGGCAGAAGCGCGGCAGCCATCTTGACCTCTACCGTTGACCTGAACTGTGAGGTTAGAAAGTGTACGCCAAAAGTTATTCAGCGCGATACAGTTTTGCGTACCGTCGGCATTTTGGGAACACTGATTGTAAACCTCGACTTTACCGTTGATGGTAACGTCAGTCGGCGACGCGCCCAAACCGGAGATTTCAGTGTAGTAGCCGACTTTAATTTGGAGTGGCTGCTCGTTAGTCCCGTACGTGCCCGGTTTGAAGAGATAAGCATAACGTTCACGGCCGAACTGGTTGTCAACCTGCTTGGCGTACGTGGCGTCAAGTGTTGCTTGAATCTCACTGACCGGCATACTCGAGTCGAAAACCGTGACGTTCTGACCGAGATCACTCTGGCCCCTGGGCTTAGCGGCTGTTTCCAACGCCGGGTCAGCCGTAAGCGTGCTGCACGCACTGAGAAGAAGTGCGGTACCTAAAAGGAGGGAGAGAGCTCGAGCCCCCCCACGGCTACTAGGTACCTGATCGGCGGCTTGCGGTTTCTGCATAGCTATCCTTTCTGGATCGTCATCTAAGGTGTTGTGTAACCTGAGTAAACCACATTCGGTACAGCTGTCTCTCCCCCATTCCAACACCGCCTCAAAACTGTTTCCCAAAACATGCCCGCGCCCGGTCACAGCAAGAGCCGATTACCTCTTAACCTATGAGCGCCGCACGGCTTCTAGTGGCGGCTAAAATTCAGGTAAGAGGTATGTTTATGAGTATGAAATTACCTTAACAAGTTCGCTTCATCTTGTCAAATGAAGCCAACACCGAGGCGTCTAAAGAATGACGGCTAACCTAAACTCAAGTTAGCTGTGAGCTTGAGGTAAAGGCGCGACTTAGCACAAAGGACCCGCCCGAAGCCGGAGTAATCAGGGTACAAAGCCCGCCGCGAAAGTAGGCTAAAACGCGCTGCAAAATAGCTTTTTAGCCCAACTTTACTCAGACTCTCGCCGGGTAACGCTTAACTGAGGTGACTTCTACGGTTTCAGCTCGACCTGTACTAAAGGATGTTTGGGAAATAGAGTAGACCTCCGGCGAAAGTAGCTCGAAGATGACAACATGTAAAGATGCGCGAACAAACAGCACGGAGTCTAAAGTTGTCACCTGAGAAGTTCAAACGCAAACTTGGGGTCAAGCCCACCACTTTCAGAACGATGCTGGAGTTACTTAAAGCGAGAGAGGGGCGGAAGAAGAAACGCGGACGAACTCCCGCGCTGTGTCTTGAAGACCAACTTGTACTGACCCTATCGTTTTTACGAGAATACCGAACCCACTTTCACTTGTCAGAAGATTGGGGCGTAGACGAGAGCACCGTGCGGCGCACCATAGAACGCGTCGAAGACGCCCTCATCAGCTCGGGTAAGTTCACACTGCCGGGACGCAAAGCGTTGCGTGACGACCAGACGCTAGAAGTTGTGGTAGTGGATATTGCCGAGTCGCCGGTTGAACGTCCCAAAAAAACAAAGTGCCCCAAGCGCAGCGGCAGGGTAGCGGCGTTACTACTCGGGTAAGAAGAAACGACACACGCAAAAGAGCCAAGTATTTGTTGCACAAAACAGTCAGCGCATCCTATGTACGGCTTATGGCAAAGGCCGAGCACACGACTTCAAGTTATTGACACAAAGCCGCTGCGCTACGGTGCTCGCGCCAAACACCGAACTTCTTTCTGATAGCGGCTTTCAGGGCGTGGCTAAGCTTCATCCCAAAAGCCGTACCCCGCATAAACGTTGGAAGGGTAACGTACTTACCCCAGAGCAACAGCTACATAACCGCATCCTAGCTAAAGAACGCATCCTCGCTGAACACGTCATTCGTAAGCTTAAGGTCTGGCGTATCCTCAAAGAAACCTATCGTCATCGGCGCAGGCGCTTTGGACTTCGGCTTAATCTCATTGCTGCTCTCTACAACCATGATCTACAAGCCATTGTGTGACTTTCGCCGGAGGTCTAGTCAAGCCTTGCAATCAAGCCCAAGCCGTAAACCTTCTGAGAAGCACCCATACCAGTGAATTCGAACGTGTTTCTGAGAACTCAATCGTCAAACTCAGTACATTAGAGACGAAGAAGGAAATTCCAAAATACCCTCTACGGAGACGCAGCGGACGACACTACCGTAAACGCCCCCCAGAACGCTGCGCCTCCGTCAACCACGCCAATGTGGTACAACCCGGCGACTCACTCTCAAAAATTTCTAAAGCGTTTTACGGTACCGGGGCGCACTGGCCCGAACTCCTCGCCGCCAAGCCAAGCTTAAAGAACCCCGATCAGCTCTTCTCAGGAACGGTGCTCGTCGTTCCGTGCGTTTGCCTTAGCTGATTCAAGGAGAGGCCGGTCAAAAAGGTAGCTCGGCTTCACGCTTTGGACCTGCCGCGCCGTCCCAACAGAGCGGCTTGAAATCGCAGTACGCGCACACCTTTAGCTCGGTCGTCGGAGGGATGGTGTAAGGGTTACGGTCGTCTTTTGCCCGACCCGCCAGCAGCGTTTGCATCGCCGTTGCCGATACCTGAAGGTGCGCCTCGAGCCCACTTACCTCTCTTGCTGTAAGCGAATAATCTCTAAGTTCATCGGTTAAAAGTTGCACCTCGAGCAGCGCCACGTCTTCAGCCCTGAGCCCGCCCAAGCCAGGCATTCCCCCCTGAGCACCGGAACGGAAGAGCGCGAACGCGTATCCCGCGAGCTGTTCCCGGTAGTTTGCAGCGGCACGCGCGTGAACTTTCCAGTCTACGATCAGCGGCGGCGCGTTCCGAAAAAAAGCGATCAGGTCGAGAACAGCGCGCACCGTGACCGGCTCACCGTCAGGGAGCGTAAGCCGGTAGCTGAGCGCCCGTTGCGGAAAAAGTCTGGCGTTTAAGAGCCGCCCCAAGAGCGGCCTCAGCTCGAGCAGATGGGTCAAGGCCACTTCGATATCGGCCCACGCTTGCCCCAACTTTTCTTCCGCGGGCGTTCTCCCCTGTTCAACCTCGCGGAGCAGCAAAAAGTCTTTGTGCTGACTCGGTTTGAGGCCGGGTTCATGGAGACGGTGCGACAACGCAAAAGCAAGCTGAGCGTCATAACGTTTTCTAGCGACACTTAAAAGCGTCGCCAGCGTCGGCACCTGCCCCCAGCTAAGGGGCGGTACGACGTGCTGCGTGATCACGTCGTCAACGAGCCGACCGCGCCACGACCAGAGGCTGTCGAGTTTGCCGAGCAGGTACGCTTCGCGCCGCACCGGGTCTTTGGCTGCGTGATGGGCGACGACCTGCCGGTAAAACCACCGACGCGGGCAGCCCGCAAACGACCGGCCCGCACTAAACGACCAGTTCACGCCGCCCGCTGACGTTGGCTAAAGTGCATCCGAGCATTGAGGTCTGCTAAAGGCACTCTGAGTAAAGCCGTATCCGTCCAATCAAAGCACGTCCCGGTAGCTTGAATCATCCCTTACTATGCCATGTGAGCCGCCCGGTTTAGTGGGTTAAGCGGTTGGGGCTCGAGGCGGCTCGAGCCCCTCCAGAGGTCAGCTTACACAGCGGTTCTTAGCCAAACCATGGTATTTGCAGTCAACGGCTTATGAAAAGCAGAGCGTTACATTGAAAATACTACGAACACTTTTCCCTTAGCAATATAGTGATAAATGAAAATTGTCGTCTCAACAGATATACACGCTAATCTACCTGCTTTGAAAGCAGCTCTGAAACAGATAAAGAGAGAAGGGTATGACCTACTCTTTCATCTCGGCGATGTGATTGATATCGGTCCTTTTCCGGGCGAATGTTTAGACCTCATGCTCAACCAAAAGAACAGCCGCTTCGTTATGGGCAATCACGACCGGTGGTTTGTAGAAGGCTTACCTTCAGTTAAGCCTAAGTGGATGAGCGAGGGTGAACTCGAGCATATAGCTTGGACGCTGGCACAGCTAGACCCTCAGCTACAACCTATAGTCGCCAGTTGGCCTTACCAAATTACAGAAGAGTTTGAAGGTGTAAAGACATCTTTTATCCACTATGGTTTAGACGCCGCTGAACAAAACTGGCTGCCTATTATTCACAACCCTCAACCTAAAGATTTGGATGGGCTTTTCTCTTCTCCCACATCGTCAGAACTTATTTTTTACGGGCATCATCACCCTTTTTCTGATTTATCGGGAAGAGCACGTTACATAAATCCAGGTGCACTCGGTTGTCATTCTTCAGCTTTGGCAAGGTTCACGGTAGTTGAGTACAGCGGCTTGAACTATTCCGCTACGCAACGCTCGGTGCCCTATGACGATGCGCCGCTAGTTCAAGCTTTTAAGCGACGCAACGTGCCCGACAAAACTCTTATCGATCAGGCTTTTTTTGGCGGACGACTCTCTTTGTAGTCAGTGTGCTTAGCTAGACGTTGCTGAAGATTTTAAGCAAGAGTCATGACTGTGGTTCAGTAGTTTAACCAGCCAAATCACCTACCGTTTCTAGCCCAAGTAGTTTCTCAACCTCGCTATTTCTAGTTGCCAAATGGTTTCAGACCTGTACACCTTGAACCCAAGCTTGTGGTTGATGGCCAGCATCGGCGCGTTCGAGTCGGCGTTTCCCGTGCGGATACGTTTGACAGAAGGGCGCTCCGCCAGAACTTTCTGAATCATCGCGGCTTTAAGCCATTTGCCAAGCCCGTTGCCCCGATACTCAGGTAAGACGCCTGTATCATCTTGCTCGAGGTTCTCCGGGTCCTCCGGGTACCAGTACGTTTCTGTAAAACCGGCCAAGCGACCAGACGGTTTGTGACGAACGTAGAGCACCCGGCGTTCGACCCCTCGAGCCAGGTCATAAGCTTCTCCTTCGCGTAACTCTTCAGGGGTCGTCTGCTCGTCCTCCTGCTCGAGTTCGTCTCTAGGTGCTGTGTTCATCACGTTAAAAAGCTCAGCGATGGCGTGAAGGTCAGCGTCAGGGTAACGGCTCCCCCAAAAGCCCAATTCAAAATCTCGAGCTTTAGTGTTGGCAAGGTCTAGCCAGTCACGTAAGCGTTCTTTGCTGAGTTCTTCCAAAGCGAGCTGGTTCGTACTTGCTTCTAAGCCTTTGGTTGCCCCAAGCCGCTCGGCAAAGCCTTGACCGTCAGGTACAAACGAGCTTGTTCTACCTGTCAAAAGCGTCCGTTTATACTTCTCTGCAAAGGCCATCACCTTTTCGAGCAAGGGTTTTGTGTAACCCTTTCTCCGGTAGGGCTTTAGGATTTGAAGCTCTGCTGAAAACAAATGCGGGTTATCTTTGCCGGAGTTTGCTGTTAAGAAGAGTTCAGCAACGATTTTCTCGTCTTCCCATAAATGCCACACTTCAAGTTTGGCTCCTTCAATCAGTTTCCAGCCTCGAGCGTTGTTGATACTGAACTCTAGCGGCATATTCGGGTCATCGGGCATTTCCTCTTGTAGCCTTAAGCCAAGGTATTCGTGGCGGCTCCTAAAGTAGCTTTCGCTGGCAGTATCGGGGTCGAAACGTTCTAGCGTAGGCATAAATGGCCTCCTTAAAGGTATAAACCGTTTTATCTAGTTGAGAAGAAAGTAGAGTTGCGCGCTCGAGCACCTTGAGGCACCGAGGCAAGCCGTTCCCCAAGCCCCCATAGATACAAGAGCGTCAAGCATCGGCTAAGTGACTCGGCTCTAAACCAAGCTGGGTGTTTTAGACAAGAACTTTCAAAGTAGGTCTATCGTGGCATAAAACGAGCGAGATGTCTAACATCGTCTAATTCCACTGCCCGCTCAGTAGAGCGACCTAAAGTTCTGCTGGTACGGTGCAACTTTTTTGTAAGCGTTTAGGACTTATGATGGTCTAAGTGGCGAAGATCAGTACAACTTATGTTTGTAACGAATGCGGCACGCAGTCGCCGGTCAAGATGGGTAAGTGTCCGCGCTGCGGCGCGTGGGGCAGTATGGAGGCGCAGGTCTCCGCGCCGAGTGGCGTAAGTGGAGGGAAGGCTGCGGCTAGGGGCTTTGCACCGCCGGTTGTGGTCGAGACGCTCTCGAGCCTCACCCTTACCGAGGCGCAGCGCATTCCTTCGGGCATTGATGAAGTGGACCGGGTTTTGGGCGGCGGTTGGGTCGCCGGGGCCGTGACGCTCTTAGCCGGTGAACCCGGCATCGGCAAGTCCACCTTGCTGCTACAACTCGCGCACGAGATGCTGGAGCAGGGCCACACCACACTCTACGTCGCGGGTGAAGAGTCGTTATCTCAGGTCAAGATGCGGGCAGAACGGCTCGGCGTGGCGGATAAGCTCGAGCTGACCCGCGAGACCGACGCCCGCACCTTAGCCGAACACTTCCGCGCGTTTCGGCCTCCCTTTATCATCGTGGATTCGGTGCAGACGCTGATCGCTGAAGACGGTGCGACCCCCGGCACCGTCACGCAAGTCCGCGACGGGACGGCGCTGCTGACGCAAGCTGCGAAAGAGGCGGGGAGCGCCCTCGTGTTGATCGGACACGTGACTAAGCAAGGGCAGGTGGCAGGGCCGAAAGTCGTCGAGCATATGGTAGACGCGACCCTCGCGTTAGAAAGCGCGTCGGGCTTTCGGGTCTTGCGAACGATGAAAAACCGGTTCGGCCCCGCTGGGGAGATGGGCGTCTTTGAGATGACGACCGGCGGGATGCGGCCCGTTGCGAACCCTTCCAAGGCATTTTTGGCCGAGCGGCCTCGAGGTGTGGCAGGGTCGGCAATCGTGGCAGCCTTAGAGGGTCAACGGCCCCTCCTCTTAGAGGTGCAGGCGCTCGCCGCCAAATCTCCCTACGCCTCACCCCGGCGCACCGTGCAGGGGCTCGACCCGCGCCGCGTTGACGTGGTGCTCGCGGTGTTAGAGAGAAGGCTCGAGCTCCCCCTTGCCGGGTTGGACGTATACGTCAACGTCGCGGGTGGCCTCCGACTGACCGACCCCGGTACCGACCTCGCAGTAGCGTTAGCCGTGTACTCGGCGGTCACGAACCGACCCCTGCCCGAAGGAACGGCGGTCGTCGGTGAGGTGGGGTTGGCCGGTGAACTCAGAAGCGTGGCGCAGCTCGAGCGCCGGATTCAAGAGGCGGGCCGCACCGAGTTTCCGCGCCTGGTTGGGCCGCCCTTAGCAGGAAGCAAACACGTCACGGTGCGCACGCTCGCCGAGGCTATCGGAACCGTGTGGGGCTGACGCGGTGAAGGAACCGGCAGAAAGAGTGGTGAGCACAGCGGGAACGCTCGAGGTCGTCGTTCGGGGCGCAGCGTGCGTGCTGGGCGGCCTCGTCGGACTTTTTATCGGCCGCTGGCTCGTCGGGCCGGTTCTTACTGAAAGTATTAACCTGGTTTATCTAACGCTGTTAGGGCTGCTTTTGGGCTACCTCCTGAGTGCGCGACTGGTTGGCCCCGCCGAACGCACCGTGCGCTGGTTTCAGCGTCTATCGCCCGACGCTGTGTTAGCTGCCGGTGTAGGCGCGACCGCCGCGCTCGTGATGACCGTGCTCTTAAACAGCGTGTTAGAGCAGGTCCCGGGCTTTTCGTGGCAGGTGTCGGTGCTGATGACGACGCTGCTCGTCGCCGCGTCGTCGTGGTTTTTTGTGCAGAACCGAGCCCTGCTTTTACGGGTAAGGCAGTCTGACAGGACTGAACGTGCGCCTCGGCAAGCAGCACCTTTATTTACGGTCCTCGACACCTCCGCGCTGATTGACGGCCGCGTCAGTGCGGTGGTAGACACACATTTTTTAGACGGCCTGGTCTTGCTGCCGCAGGTCGTGCTGTTCGAGCTGCAACGCATCGCCGATTCAGACGACCCCACCAGACGCCGCCGGGGACGACGGGGCCTCGAGGTCTTGGCGCAGCTCGAGAAAACCCTGGGGGACGACCTCGAGCTCGTCCCTGATACCTTTGGTGCTGAAGCCGTAGACACCAAACTCGTCAAGCTATGTTTAGGGCGGCGTGCCCGTCTGCTCACCACCGACTACAACTTGGCCCGCGTCGCGGCTGTGGGCGGCGTCACGGTCCTCAATCCCAACGCGCTGGCGAACGCCCTCAGACCGGGCTTTACCACCGGCGAAACGCTCCACGTGCAGATCACCAAACCCGGCCGCGAACCGGGGCAGGGGCTGGCGTATTTAGACGACGGGACGATGGTCGTGGTTGAAGGGGCCGGGGACAAAGTAGGGCAAAAGGTGAGCGCAGCCGTAACGAGTCACCTGCAGACGCAAGTCGGGCAGATGGTGTTTGCCCAGCTCGAGGCTCCCTAAAAACTGGGAGTTCATTAGCTTTCAAGAGTTTGAACAGTCCTAACAAAAGTGATTAAAACAGCGATGAACGCCGCTGAGTTGCTTCGCGCAGAGGGGCCGGAGGCGGTCATGCAGCGGTATAACGGGGTGGCTTTACGCGAGGGATAGCTCGAGAAACGTCACGGCCTGCTCACGACTTACGCCGGGAAAACCGTCTAAAAACTCGTCTAAGGTGTCGCCACTCGCAAGATAATCGAGTAGCGTCTGTACAGGAACACGCGTACCCACGAAAACGGGCGTGCCTCCCAGAATGTCAGGGTCGGAATGGTAGACCTCTTCGCGTTTCATCTGAATGAGATTTTAGCATATCGGGTTTGGAAGTTAGCTCGAGCCCCAACCACACAAACCGATGCATTAGCTGAGTTTTTCAAAGTCTCGAGTGGCTGTCAAAAGTCGTTCAGTGTTGGCGGGACTACGCAGCAAGTACATCGTTTCTTGCCAAGCGTTCCAGTCGTCCAAGCTTATCATGACCACGGCCTTGTCACTGCCTCTGGTGATGATGACGGGGGTATGGTCGTCTACAACATCATTTATCGCGCTTGCCAAGTTTTTGCGTGCTGTGGTGTAGTTGAGCGTTTTCACATGTACATCATAGCGTGCAACTATAGTAGAGCTCGCCTCACGACTCAAACGGACAGTTTAGCGTCCTCCACGACGCTTAACTCAAGTCTGACTCGTGATAAACCTTGCAATAAGCGATAGCGAATTGATGTGGAACTCATATTTTGTAGGCGTAGAACTTGTGTGAAAAGCTCGTAAATATCCTAAAGGTTTCTTCTCTCTTGGATTGAATCGCTGTGTTCCAATTACTTGCTTAGTGAATTTCTCCAAACTGTAACTGCTTTGATGTGCAAGAACATTTCTAACGCTCTGAGATTGCTGGAGTATGCCTCTGTAACTATCGTTTAATGAAGTAAAAGGTCTCCCGCCCGTAAAGAAAAGTTTTGAACGTTTTTCTGTATGATTGAAGGGAAGCCAATTAACATAGTTGCCATTGCCTTCAGCAAAAATAAGTTCTCGGGCAATAGCGTGAGTTTTCGCTAGCACTCGAGCATTGACGTTGGCTTGAGAATAACCTTTTCCATTAACAAGCAACCCTATGAACAGGTCTTCTAAAAACCCCTCGAATGACGTGAAGGCACTTAGATAAAGCGCGGCGTATGTATGTTCGACAAGACTCAGTGTAACCAAATCTTCTGCATAAAGAGCATCTATTTCTTTGCGTGTTCTTTCTAAAGAGTTGATTTGCCTGATGAACTGTTGTGCAAGTGAACTACTGGGTTTCACCTATTCAAGAAATTCTTTTACATAGTTTATAAGCTGACGCCGACTGTCTGCATCTGTCGTTGCTCCGCGTAAAGCGTTGCTAAGCTTCTGAGGCAGACTATCATTTTGAAGGGAGGAAGATGCGTTCTTCAAAGCCTGGTGCATGTTTTTAGGCAAAACCTTAAGTTTCGTATTGTCACCCAAAGGAAGACCTATTCCGAATAGCATGTCGTAGTAAACACCAAATAAAACATAAAAAAGTGCTTTTCGAGAGAAAATTAAAGTCCTCAACTCGTTACCTATAGTGTCTTCAATACTATCCATAACAGTGCGAAAACGCGATTCCAATTCAGCCCTTTTCGCGAAATCCTTATCATTTTCTTTATACCAATTATCAATCTCACTTTGATTTTTCTTTTGAACTCCTGACAGTATCATCACTGCAAGCTCGCTAGTAGTCTCAACCTCTTCCATACGCGCAATATTATTTTCTGTAAAGATTCCCCAGTTGCGCCAACGTGTAAGCTGCTCGTAAGCAAGATCATACATTAGGGTTTTGAATTCCCCAAAATACTTGGCATTACGGAGTTCTTGACTGTTAGCTTTTAAGCCAGTTGAATTGAGCCTCGCAAAGATTTCCAGAACCAAACGATCATCTGTACCTAAAGGTAATATGTGAATTGCAAATTCATAGTTCAAAATTTGCTGTTTTTGAACGCTCGCAAGTGATGAGAAATGCTTGCCAGCAAGTTCATCATTATGTGACTTTCGGACAGTAAATTGATCTTTGTCCTTATCAAAATTGTTCAGTAAAACGGGATCAATAAAGCTAAAGATTGTTCTAAGACGTTGTTGTCCGTCAACCACTTCACGTATAGGTTCTATACCACTCGAAGCAAATTCCTCTCGAATGATTATTGGTGGCACAGGTAAACCACGAGTAACAGTATCTATTAGAAATGATTTAGCACTTTTAGACCAAACGGGTCGGCGCTGAAACTTTGGACTAAGCTCTAATGATTTTGAACGTTGCCAAGATACAAAGTCGCTAACCTTGTACATGGTCGTTTTCACTTGCAGAGCATCCGTAACAAGTACGCTGGACATGAGTCATTGTACTCCACAAGCCTACTTAGTTCAAAAACCAAGTAGCATAGCGGCACTCAGGTTTAATACAGTAAAAGTTTCTTGGTCTTTCATTTCATCCCAAGACATCCAGCGCCTCATCATCCGTTACCGTCTCATCCATCTCTTTACGCCGCGTCGCCCACGCCGGAAACGGAAAGTTCAGCATCATCGGTTGCGGCACGTCGGGCTGATGGACGATCATCGTACCGGGAGCCAGGATCGTCGCACGACCCAAAAAGCTGCGCGGCATAAAACGGTATTCGGCGCGTTCACTTTCAGCGGCGTCGAGTCGCCCGACAATCCGCACCGCCGCGTTGCTCACGACCCGGCGCTCAACTTCGCTGGCGGTCTGCTGCGCCCCGATGAGGATAATCCCCAAACTCCGCCCGCGTTCGGCAATGTCTAAGAGCACGTCTTTGATGGGGCTGTCACCTTCAGCGGGCGCGTATTTGTTCAGCTCGTCTAGGACGACGAAGATTTGGCCGCGACTGTTTCGGCCTTCTTGGGCTTCAAAGACGCCGCGCAGCAACACGCCGACGACAAACATTTGGGCTAGGGGTGCGAGGGTGTGAATGTCCACGACGTGAACTTGTTCGGGACTGTCCAAAAGCTCGAGCCGTGACCGCTTGACCTCCCCCGCCGAGAGATCGCCACGCACGAGCGCCCGCAGGTGTTTGGATGCGCCGCGCAACCGCCGAATCAGCGCCTCACGCGTGGCTTTCGCTTGATTGGCCGTCCAGCGCGGGTCCCCGCCTTTGTTGCTGCCGCCGGTGCCGTCATCTTCGCCCGCGTTCTTTTTGAGGAGTTTGTACTCGAGGTACTCCACCAAGTCGTCAAACTTAGTCAGCCGCACGCCCAAACCGCTACCCAACCGGTCAATCGAGACACCCTCGTCCGCGCCCATCCGAACCCGGCCCCGCGTGTCTACGTCACGCTCTAAAGCAAAGTCCGAATCGCCGTCTTCGGTCTCGAGGTGTGGCCCGCGCTGTTTTTCAGCGAGCTTAAAAAGCCGCTCTTCCAGATGCGACACCAAAAAGCCTAAGTTCGTCATCGCATCTTTGTCAGCTAAAACGAAAGGCAGCATCCGCTCGCGGGCAAAATCGCGGAGTGTCCATAAATACGGCGACACACCGCCCCGCCCCTGCGCGGAGGCCATCACCCCGCTGCCCTCGAGCGCGGGCGCGTGTAGTCCGACGCTTTCAAACGGTTTGGCAGGCAACTCCAAAATCTCGTACCGGGTACGGTCGCTGCGGCGCTTTTCTTGCCACTTGCCTTCTTGCTCGGCAAAGTCTTTGTTGGCTTGGTCTAAAAAGAGCAGGTCTTCACCTTTGACGTTAAAGATCACCGCTTTGCTCGCGTTCGGGTTACTTAAGAGACTCGTCCCTTTCTCACGTTTACGGTGTTGCGCGTTAAAGATGCTGTATAGCAAAAAGAGCGCATACGAGGTTTTGGTCGCAATCCCGGAAATCCCCGAGATGTTGATGTGCGCGCCCTTTTGCCCGCTGATAAAGTCGAAGTTGATAAACCCCGGTTCACCGTTGCGCAGCACACCTGCGGGGAGCGGCGCGTCCATGCTGTCGAGGTAGAGGGCTTTTGCTAACGCGTCACCCGTTGCCAGCCGTACCGAGTCGCCGGGGGTCGGGGGAATGTAGTCTTCAGGTTCGACGCGGGTCACGAGGACGTGCGCGGCGTAAGCGATGTTCGCAGGCATCAGGCCGCTTGAAACGAGTTCGGTGTCCCCGTCAAACTGGACGCCTTCAAAGCGGCGACGCACCTCGTCTACGACGCCGTAAAAGATGACCTTTTCCCTGCTGCTGCTCGGGTCTTCAACTTCAACGACGATCAAATCATCGAGTTGAACTTTGCACCCGTCTAGCACGCCGAACCAAAACTGTAAGGGCGTCGCATCTTCGGTACCCAACACCATCCCGATAGGTAGATCGCTGAACTGGATGATCTCGGCCATTAGGCAGCATCCTCGAGACTAGCTAGATGCTGCATCACCCGGCGGCGGATAATCTGCGCGTTCCCCATCCGCCGAGCGAGTTCGCCCTCGAGCGCCCGGATCGGCAAAAGTTGCTGCGGCGCACGCGGGTCTTGGTGTTGACGGCTGGCAAACTCAGGCAGGTTGAGGCAGCTCCAGTCGGCGAGGTTGGCTGTCCATGAGAGCCGTTCGCTCCAGTTCGGCCCTGCATAGGCTTGCAGCCGCACCATCCCGGCGAGGCTGTAGAGCCACGGGCGCGGGTCACGGAGGCGTAAAGACCACTCGAAGTAGCTGTTTTCGGCGTCTCGAGTTCGGACGAGGTAGAGGGGCGAGCGTTCACCCTGCTCGAGAGCGCGCACCACGTTCAGCTCAGTTTCAGAGATTTTAGGCTCGTGAATCGTCTTGAGGTAGCCGATAACGTTTTTTTCACCGCTCAAAAAAGGACGTGGCCCGTCACAGATGATGAGCGCGGCCGAGTTTTGGCTGACGAGTCTCGAGGCCAACCGCTTCTCCGCGTCTAACATCTCGGTTTGGAGCCGCCGCACCACCGCGTCAGGGTCGCGTTCAACCGTCCCGACCACTTCGTAGTGAAGCTTGCCTAGGCGTGAACGCGTCTCGACCAGCGCAAAGTCCGCGGTGCTGTGACCGCTGCTGAGCGCACAGATGCGGCGAACGAAGAGCGTTTCTTCCCCCTGCAAAAAGCTCGCCTGACGACTTTTTTTCGCGCAGCACGACACCACTCCAACACCATAAGTACCGAGTGCGCCGAACGCAACTTGCGCAGCGTCTTGCTCGAGCAACACTCGCGCTTCAATCCGGCGGCTCCCGTCCAAAAAGTAGAGGTCGTCCCAGAATGTTTCAGCATGTTCGGGTTTGTGAGGATGCCACGGCCCTTCGACGCTCGTGTCTACGTCTTCGCGGCCGTCACCGGCGGTTTCTGCGTGGTAAGCGGTGTTGTATTCAACCGCCCAGGGATCGAGTCTTAAGCGCACGTTAAAAGCATACCCCGCAGGGTACGCCTCGCCCAAATGCAGGCGGGACTAAAAAGTTACGCTTATGATTATGACCATGCCCCCGATTGAGATTTTGAAATCCGTAGACGACCTAGACGCTGTGGCTGAAGCCTCAAAAGACGGCCCGGTGCTGCTGTTCAAACACAGCATGACCTGCCCGTTCAGTGCGTGCGCCCAAGAACAGTTTGTCGAAATTGAGGGCATCCCCCGCTACGCCCTGACGGTGCAGTATGCCAAAGATATCTCGGCAGCGGTCGCTGAACGTTTTAAGACCGAACACGCCTCGCCGCAGCTGCTGATTATCAAAGATGGTGAGGTCATTCAGAGCTTGTACCGTTCAGAGATTCAAACGGAAGCGGTCGAGGCGTTTGTAGCGTTAGCCAGATGAGGCTGAGACGCCGCTCGAGCGCACCTAAGCTGGAACCTCAAACTTTTTTTGGGGCGCTGGGCGGCCAACGTACTTAGAGACAAATAGTATCTGTCTCCGAACCAGAGATCGCCTGGAAAAACTTAGGCAGCGTGATAGTTATAGACTGACATTTGCAGCGGCGCGAACACCTTGACCTGCGCCTCTTCCAGCTTGACCCTCATAAACACTTGAGGTTTATCGGTAGGCTTTTCTGCTAAAGCAAGGTTGTGTTCGAGTAGCTCGAGATCGCTTGTAGGCAGCGCGACAAGGCGAGCACCATCGGGAATTTGCTCCCGAATATCAGGCTGTGTTACGACTAGCTCAGCTATAAATACAGCCCACCATATCGCCCTCTGGGTGAGCGTACCTTGGGGCTCGTCCTGCGTTTCAAAGAGCCTATCCATCCGTTTCCTTTCTAAAGGCCAACCTTGACCCGACACAGCTAGTATAAGCTCAAATAGCTAGAGATGGGTGAAAAACTCACTGAGATACCATTCCCAGCGTTGACTAAGGTCCCGGCGAGCAGCTGTAACTGCAGCGTGTAGCTCGAGCCCCAGCGATACGGATTCTCGGTGAGTTAAATAGTCGCCGTTAGGTAAAAGCCTATCTCTATGAACCTGCCCGCCGGTGTTATCATAGCGAACGACCGCTTTCCAACGACCTTCTACCTGACACTCTAAGGTAACGGCGAAGTGCTCAATAGAGCCGTTAGAAAAGCTGACAATGTGGGTTCTGAGCTGAAGGCTTTCGCTTAGTAGGGTGGTGTAAGTATTGACCTTCGTATCAGGCGCAGCCGGCATAGCCCTATTTTAACTTTGCAAAGCAAAAACGAGGGGCGGCACTTTTTTCCGTATCCGCGCCTCAGCGCCCTGGCACTAGCCTAAGTGTTTCTAAAACGTCTCCTAGTTGGTTCCTGGCTGTCACCATCGGCAGATACTCAACTTCAACCCAACGCTCTAAAAAATCGCGGTAGTGCGCAGATAAAACGTTACCGGACTGACCTGTAGGTTGGATAAACTGAGAACGTTCTAAATCACTGAGATCGTAAAGTGCCCTGAGTCCCGGCCCACTGGTCTGCGCGGCACCTTCCTCATCAAGAGCGTACCGCGCTGCATTAACCGTAAACGCGTCGCCCCCATTCGGTACACGCAGGTTAAACAAGCGGCCCAGCGGCGTCTGCGCAAAAACCAGATGGTCGTGGTCGGCGTAGTGAGGGTCACCCCAACGCCAGCGGTTTATATCGTCGCCGTAATGTTCTTGCAGCTCTTGCGCGGCCTGCCGAAGTGCTGTGGCTCCTAAGAGTTTGCAAGTCTCGAGTTCAGGCGTCGCTACGTTGTCACACCACGCTGTTTGCTTACGGATAACGTTACGAAAAAAGAGCGGACGGAAACCCCAGGTATCGTCAAATAAGGTATCAGGGCCGCCTTTTGACAGGTCATCTTCTAAAACGAGCCGGGTAAACGCCCGATACCAGGTACTAAAAATCAGCGGCTCGGGTGCGTTCGCCGTCATCACGCCGTCCCAAGCGGCAAGCCGCGCCTGTAACGCCTGCGCTTCGGTACCTTCAGCTTGCACGCTCAGCAAAAACGGCAGAAAGTCGCCCACCATGCCCGAAAGCTGGTCAGCTTGAACGTCTCTAAACGAACCGAGTGAATGTTTAGCTTGAGCCGCTAACAGTGCCGTGATGCGCTCCACTCGGTACGGTTCGGCCCACTCCGAAGTTAAAAAGTACGGATAGTCGTCCGGGACGAGTTTGTTGTTCGCCGTAACAATCTGGCCTGAAGGTGGGTTGTAAACATGCGGCAACTTCTCGAAGGGAATAAAGCCTGTCCAGTCGTAGTCACCTGTCCAACCCGGAACCGGTACTAAACCGTTCCCGTTTTTGCGAATCGGCACCCTGGCAGGCGCAACCATCCCGATGTTTCCGTCTACATCGGCGTACACGATATTTTGCTGCGGCGCGTGAAAGTTGCGCAGGGCTTCGGTAAAGTCGTTCCAGTTTTGCGCTTGGTTAAGGTCTAAACCTGCTTGCAGCGACAAGTCATCGTTACGCAGCGACGTCCAAGCAAAGGCAAGCGCGTATTCGGAACCGGCAACCTCGGCAGCGTCCGCACTCACATCCGAGACGAGCGGGCCGTGCCGGGTTTCACGCACCTTTAAGGTCACGTCAGCCTGGCCTTTCACCCGGATGGTCTCCTGACGCGTTGTTAGCTCAGCCCACCCCGTCGGTGTTTTGTAGCGGTTAGGATTTTTGGGATCAAACTGTTCAACAAATAAATCCTGCGTGTCTGGCCCGGTATTCGTAAAACCCCAGGCAATACGGTCAGTACGTCCTAGGACGACGAGCGGCAATCCTGGGAGGGTTGCGCCGATGGTCTCGAGCCCCGGTGCCGAGAGCTGTGCCAAATACCAGAGCGCCGGAGTTTGCAAGGCCAAATGTGGATCATTGGCTAAGAGCGGTGCACCGGTGACGCTATGCTCGCCGCTCACAACCCAATTATTCGACCCCGCTCCCGGTGGCAATGGTTTAGGCGAAGTCGCCCAGAGTTTGTCCAAAGGCAATTTTTGATAGAGCGCAGAAAAATCCGGCAAAATCACCGGCGCGTCGCCCGGATAAGGCGGCCAGAGTTGGGCAACACGCTCCGGCGGCAAAACCTTGAGGAGCCGTGCCCGTAAGAGTTCGTCATCCCAATTCCCGCCCAAATCCCACGCCATCATCTTGAGCCAGACGAGCGAATCGGCAGGCTGCCAGGGTTCGGGTTCATAACCTAAAATCAAGAACTCAGGGGGCAACGCGCCCTTGCGCTGCCCTAGAAACGCATTGACTCCGGCGCTGTACGCTGCTAAGGCACCCTGCGCCTCGGCGCTGAGGTTCGGGAGTGTCTGCTCAGCTGAGCGGTAAACGCCCAGCGTCCGTAAGAATTTGTCGGTTTCTAAAGTAGCGTCTCCTAAAACTTCCGAAAGCCGCCCCGCGCCGACACGCCGCTGAAAATCCATTTGAAAAAGTCGGTCTTGCGCGTGAACGAAACCAAGGGCAAACAGCGCATCTTCTGAACTTTTCGCGTAGATGTGCGGCACGGCGTTCTCGTCACGGATGACCTCGACGGGTGCGCCCAAACCGGGCAGCGTAAGGGTACCGCTCACCTTGGGCAACGAGGTGCGGAGGTAAAGAAATACGACGAGGAGCACGAGCGAAAGAATGACAAGCAGCCCGAGGGGAACGAACCACCAGCGAAACCGTCTGCGCCTAGTTTGTTTAGAAATCGTCACTGTAGGGGTTAGTGTAGCGTATTGAGGGTGGGGCTCGAGGCCAACTCGAGCAGCCTATGTCATCCGTTTTCAAGCCTTGCTGAGCTTCCAGGATTTCGCAGTACAATAGCGTTATCATGACTATAATTACTGAAAAAGGCTTTTTCCGAGGCTTCAAAACTTTCAGAGAGAGACCAGGACGCTGTAGCCGAAGTTATTCTGGCCGAGCTCGCATCTGAAAAACGTTGGAATGACCTATTTGCCAACTCTCAAGACGCACTTGCCGAACTCGCTCAAGAAGCACTCTCCGAACATCATGCTGGCGAAACCCAAGCTGTTGACTGTAACAAGTAGTGGTTTCTACCACAACCGAGAAATTTTGGAAAGCTTACGACAACCTTGGTGAGACGGTTCAAAAGCAGGCTCGAGCCTCGTACCGCCTCTTTCGTGCAAATCCGCGTCATCCCAGCCTTCACTTTAAGAAAGTACATAACACCTTGCCGATCTACTCAGCGCGAATAAACCTTGACCACCGCGCAGTCGGTATCCTTGAAGGAAACACCATCGTCCGGTTTTGGATTGGATCTCACGGCGCATACGAGAGGCTTATCTCGAGCTTTTAACAAAAACTCGACTGGCTGCTCAAGCCCCGCACCTCAAACTATACCCGCCCCGGCAAATATGCTACACTGCCCTTTGGCTTCGCGGCTGACCTCCCCACCTATCACCTGGGTCAGCTGGCGACATAAGTGCGAACGTTTAACCGATAAACGCTTGACTAAAGAGGATGTGAACGTGAAAACCTACTTTCCCAAAGAACCCACGAACGGTTGGGTTGTAGTTGACGCCGAAGGGCAGACCGTCGGCCGACTAGCTACGCAGATTGCCACCGTCTTGCGTGGCAAACACAAACCCGACTTTACGCCGAATCAGCTCAGTGGTGATTTCGTAGTTGTCATCAACGCTGAAAAAGTCGTTTTTACCGGCAAAAAGATGGACCAAAAGGTCTATACCCGGTATAGCGGCTATCAGGGTGGCCTCAAAAAGACGAACGCCCGCACGATGCTCGAAAAGCGCCCCGAGCGCGTGTTAGAGCACGCCGTTTGGGGAATGCTCCCGAAAACCCGTTTGGGCCGCCGGATGATCCGCCGCCTCAAGGTCTACCCCGGTCGTGCGCACCCGCACGCTGCTCAGCAACCCCAGGAGATGCGCTAATGGAACAATTTTATGGTACAGGCCGCCGCAAAGCTGCCGTCGCCCGCGTGTTTTTACGCCCCGGCGGAGGCCGCATCACGGTCAACGGCAAAGATTTTCAGGACTATTTTCGCGGTATTTTGGTCGGTGTGCAGGCGCTCGAGCCCCTTAAAGTTACCGGTTCAGCCGGTCGCTACGACGCCGTGATTACCGTCAAAGGCGGCGGCCCGAGTGGTCAGGCCGACGCGATTAAGTTGGGCGTTGCCCGCGCCCTCGTCGCGGTCAACCCCGAGTTTCGTGCCCGCCTCAAACCGGGGGGTTACTTAACCCGTGACGCGAGAGAGGTCGAGCGCAAAAAATACGGCTTGCGCAAAGCCCGCCGCGCCCCGCAGTACAGCAAACGCTAAGCCAAACTGGTTTAGGGAAAAGAGGACTGAGTTTTCAGCCCTCTTTTTTTGAACTGCCTATAGCTTGCCGGACACGCTCGTAACTCGAGCTTTTTCAATGCCAGCGCCCCGTTTTGTATAGAAGGTGTCCCAAATTCGTGCGTACACAACGTGGACACTGCGTCCCTAACGGGCTTATTTTTTTCTTACACAGTTCGTGGTACACCGCCTTTATATAAGTACCCCTTGCCGGTACCTCGCATCATGCTATTGTCATCTCGCTCGCGTAGAGTCAGGTTGCGCAGCCGATATAGCAGCGCGGAGCAGCGCAACACTTCACCTTTTTAGGACACGCTATGACAACCTTTCAGGCGGTTATTTTAGGCATCATTCAGGGTCTGGCTGAGTTTTTACCGATCTCGAGTACCGCGCACCTCCGCATCTTTCCCGCGCTCTTTGGCTGGAGCGACCCCGGTACGGCCTTTAGCGCCGTGATTCAGCTCGGCACAATCGCCGCAGTGATCATCTTTTTTATCCGCGACCTGTGGCGCATTTTAATTACTTGGCTGCGTTCACTTTTTACCCCCAGGCTCCGCGCCAACCCGGACGCCCGTATCGGCTGGTACATCCTCTTAGGTACGCTGCCTATTGCCGTGCTGGGGCTACTTTTTCAAACCCAAATTACGACCGTGGCTCGAGACTTGCGCGTCATTGCCACAACGCTGATCGTCCTCGGCGTAGTGCTGTGGCTAGCTGACCGTAGCGGCGGCCGCCGTAAAGAAGTAGACCAGCTTACGCTCGCTGACGGGCTCGTATATGGGTTCTCTCAAGCCTTTGCGCTTATCCCCGGCGTTTCACGTTCCGGCGCGACAATTAGCGCCGGACTCTTTTTAGGTTATACCCGCGAAGCCGCCGCCCGCTACTCGTTTTTACTCTCGGTTCCGGCGATTTTAGCCTCGGGACTTTTTGAACTTAAAGACGTCTCGCTGAGTGACGGCCCTGGCCTCGCCCCGACGCTGATTGCTACCGCCGTGTCCTTTATCGTCGGCTACGCCTCGATTGCCTGGTTGCTGCGCTATGTGAGCCGTAACAGCTACCTACCGTTTGTCGTGTACCGCATTGCTTTAGGCGTCGTCGTTGTTATCTTGCTCGCGCTAGGCGTACTGCAACCGTTTCAGTAACCGTTTCAGTAGCTTGACGGTGGTTAACAGCATCTTCAAGAAAGATTGCACCAAACATCATCATAAAACGTACGTGCTGGTCAGCAGAACTTAGACGCAGAGCATTTCTCACCAGATAACTTGCCTGCGCCCCTCAAGGGTGTACCCCCCAGGGTATACCTGCTGTAAAAGGCGTGCGTAACAGCCTCTTCGGACAGGTCACGTTAAACTAACATCACTTGGGAGGACCCTCCATGACGGTTACACGTATTGCCCCCTCACCCACCGGTGACCCTCACGTCGGCACGGCCTATATGAGCTTGTTCGACTATGTATTTGCCAAGCAGCAAAACGGCACCTTTATCTTACGCGTTGAAGACACCGACCAAAAACGTTATCAACCAGGAGCCGAGCAGAGAGTTTTAGACGCGCTCAGTTGGTTAGGTTTAGAGCCGGGCGAAGACCCCGTGAAGGGTGGGCCGAACGCCCCCTATCGGCAGACCGAGCGCAAAGCGATTTATTTGGAGTACGTCCAAAAACTTCTGGACGAGGGCAAAGCGTACCGGGCGTTTGAAACCGCTGAAGAACTCGCCGAAATCCGCGCCGAACTTCAGGCTAAAGGTCTTGGTTACGGCTACGACGGGCGTGGACGCAACGTGTCCAAAGAAGAGTCCGAGCGCCGCGCCGCCGCCGGTGAACCGTTTTCTGTCCGGTTTATCACGCCGGATAAGGGCGAAACCGTTGTGAATGACCTCTTACGCGGTGAAATTCGTATCCCTAACCGTGAGGTGCCCGAGGCAGTTTTGTTAAAAAGCGACGGCTTACCGACCTATCACTTAGCGGTCGTCGTGGATGATCATCTGATGGGCGTGACGCACGTGATTCGCGGCGAAGAGTGGATTCCGACCTCACCGATTCATGTGCTGCTTTATGGGGCGTTCGGTTGGGACGAGCCCGTGTGGATTCACATGCCGATCTTGAAAAACGCCTCGGGCAAAAAGCTCAGTAAACGCAAAGACGACACCAACCTGGACTCGTACCGTCAGCAAGGATTTTTACCCGAGGCGCTGCTAAATTATCTCGGCACGATGGGCTACAGTATGCCGGGGGGCCGCGAGTTTTTTACGCTGAGTGAAATGATTCAGGACTTTTCGTTCAGGCGGATTTCACTGGGCGGGTCGATTTTCGACCTCAAGCGGCTCCGGCACTACAACGCCAAGTACTTGCGCGAACTGCCGCTCGAGGAACTCGCCAAAAGGGTCAAGCCGTTTTTAACTGAAGCAGGTATCACCTGGGACGACGAAGACTACCTGCTCGACGTGCTTGACGTGCTTCGTCCCCGCGCTGAAACACTCCGCGACTTCGCTGATCACGGCTACTTTTTTACCGAAGACTTTGCTTATACAGACGACGCGAAGAAGAAACTTCAGGGGGGGCAGAAGTATTTGGAGGGACTCGAGCGCGAGTTTGCACGGCTCGACTCGTTCGATGAAGATTCGGTAGACGACGCGCTGCACGACTATGTGCAGTCGCAGAGCGGCGTCAAGATGGGCGCGATTTTGCAACCCCTCCGCGCCGCGCTAACCGGTACGACGCACTCACCGGGAATGACCGAAGTGGTGAGCATTTTAGGCAGAAAACGCGTGACTGAGCGCCTCGGACGGGCTTTGACCGCCATTACCCAGGGACTCCCCGACGACAAACCGGACAAACCGCCTAAAGATAGAGCCGAACAAAGCAGCAACAGTGAGGCTGCCTGATGGCCTGGTTCGATAGACTCCGGCAAGGGCTGGGCAAAACCCGTGACATGCTTACCACCGACGTGCGCGATCTGGGCCGCTTGTGGGAGATGGAGTGGGACGACCTCGAGTTCGCCCTGATCGGGGCCGATACGGGCGCGAAGATTGCCGCCGAGGTTGTGGCTGAAGCCAAGGCTGAACGCGAACGTGGGACGAGTTTCCGGGAGTCTTTGGAGAAGGCGTTGCTGGACCAGCTCGAGCCCGACCGGATGCGCCAGAAACTCCGCCGTGTGGGTTTTAACCTCGACGTGTCGCGGAATCTCGTTGAACCCAAAGGCAAAGTCGTGATGGTCGTCGGCGTCAACGGCGTCGGCAAAACGACGACGATCGCCAAGTTGGGGCAGTACTACACCGGGCACGGTGACAAGGTGATGTTTGCCGCTGGGGATACGTTCCGGGCCGCAGCGACGGCGCAACTAGAAGTTTGGGGCGGTCGCCTCGGGATTCCGACGATTGCCGGGCCGGACGGCTCGGACCCCGGCGCAGTCGCCTTTGACGCGGCGCAGGCGAGGCGGGCCAGGGGCTTCGACCTGCTCTTTGTAGACACCGCCGGACGCCTTCACACCAAGCACAACCTGATGGAAGAGCTTAAAAAGGTCAAACGCGTCATCGCCAAAGCCGACCCGGACGAACCCAAAGAGGTCTGGCTCGTGCTCGACGCGGTGACCGGGCAAAATGGTCTCGCTCAGGCCAAAAAGTTTCACGAGGCCGTCGGGCTTACCGGGGTGGTCGTGACCAAGCTCGACGGCACGGCCAAAGGTGGCATCTTGCTGCCGATCGTCCGTGAGTTAAAGCTGCCCATCAAGTTTATCGGCGTGGGCGAAAAGGCCGAAGACCTGCAACCTTACGACGCCGCCGCCTATGTACGGGCGCTGCTTGATATGCCGGAGACAGCAGCAGCATAGGTCAATCAGGAAGGATTTTGACCGGTTTCAGGCTTACTATCGTTTTGAGTGAGCTTTACGTGGCTCACTTGAAAGAAACGAGGGTGAGAACATGAACGAACAGGTAGTGGCCCCCAACCGCGTCTTGCTTTGGCAACGGCTAGAAAGCCCTAGCCTCGAGATGTTTGCGCTGGAGCCGGACGCTACGCCGACGTTGGGCGGCACGGTGGTGCTCGAGCTAGAGGGTCAACCTGCCACAGTGAACTACCGCATCGTCGTAACTGCAAACTGGAAAACGAGGCAGGTCACGGTAACGCTGAACTGGGGGAATGACATGAGAACTCTCGAGCTGCGTGTGGACGACGAGCAGCGTTGGTGGCATGGTGAGCAGGAGCTGGCCTACCTCCGGGGTCTCTACGACGTTGACCTGAGCGTGACGCCCGCAACTAACACCTTGCCCTTGCGGAGGCTCGAGCTGAGCGTCGGCGAAAGTCATGAAGTTACAGCAGCTTGGGTCAAGTTTCCGGAGCTCGACCTCGAGCCCTTGCCGCAACGTTACACCCGCACAGGCGAGACGCGCTACCGCTACGAGAGTGGAACTGCGTTCGCAGACTTTTCCGCAGAACTCGAGGTTGACGACGCAGCGTTGATTACCAAGTATATGAGTGGAAGACGAGGTTGGACGCGAGTAATACGCGCCAAGTGACGGAATACGACCGGGCATTCAGCTTCTGGCGGTTGTTAGCGGAAATCTACACGCCGCTGGGCAACAGCAAAGCCCTCGTCAACACCACTGCGCCGATCGTCCTCAGCAACGCACTCTGGTATCCGGAACCGGAAAGTATCGCTGAAGTACGAGACTTTTACAGTGAACAAGGCGTTTCGGCGTCGTGCTTTTTGTCGGCAGAACTAGACGAAGGACTCTTACAAACGCTGGCCCTAAGCAACGCGGGCTTTTCACGTGCCGCCCAATACAGTTTTACACAGTACGGTTTCACGCCGGTTGACGCCGTAAAAACTAGCTCTTTAACGGTCGAACAGGTCAGTTGGGTACAGACCCGTACCCTCGGTGAAGTCATCGCCGCAAACTATGCGCTGAGCCCGTACGCCGTTACAGTCGGACAAGCTTTAGCGTTAGCACTGCAGCTCGAGCCCACCCTAACCGCGTTCGTGGCTTACAACAGCAAGCCCGTCGGCGCGATGATAACGCAAGCGTTACCCGACAAGCTGATTGCATTTATGCTCGAGTCCCTCACTTCAGAGGCCGATTCTGCACTCCGGGCACGGTTGCGTTTTGAAGCTGAGACGCAAGGCAAAAAAGCATTCGTCTTTGAGCAGGTTGAGACAGGAGTATTTGAGCTGTGGCAGTAACTTTGCTTGTCACGGCGACGGGACTCGAGGCCGCACCTCTCAAAGATGCACTCCTCTGGCAACCTCTCCCCTTTGCACTTGGTGAACTCTTTAAGCTGCCTGAGCAAAACATTTACCTGGCGCATCTAGGCGTCGCCAAGGTCAATACGGCGGCGGGTTTGACGCTGGCGCTGCACATTTTGAAACCGGATAAGGTTATTCAGTTCGGTATCGGTGGGGCGTTTGCTGAAGCGGGGCTCGAGCTGGGGCAAGTCGCCGTAGCAACGCAAGAAACACACATGGACACGGGCGTTCAGTTAGACAACAATTGGCAAGACATGAAAACTTTAGGTTTTCCGCTATTGGGAGAGCATTACAATATTTTCCCAACTGACCCGGAGCTAACTCGGACGTTGGCTGCGCTTACCGGGGCGACGCCCTACGCGTTTGGCACTTCTGAAACAGTGACGGGGAGTTGGGCAAGAGCTAAGAGTATTTACGAACGTTTTGGGGTTGCCGTAGAGTCAATGGAAGGAGCCGCTGCCGCACAAGTTTGCACCGCGTTGGGCGTTCCTTTTGCCGAGCTGCGGGGTATCAGCAACGTCGTCGGAGAACGGGACAAGACGCGTTGGGATATTGGTAGGGCTGTAAAAGCGGTCAATCAGGCTGTACTGAGTTGCTTGCAAACTGTGTAGCGCTCGAGGCTGGCCAGGGACGCGTTTGGCCTGCTGCACTTTCCCATGATGTACGGGGCCGTTGCCTACGCGTTTGTCATTGAAGAAGCTGTGGCGCGTCCAGATGAGCCGCTCGCATTTACACGACGGCTGGCGTTAGGGCTCGGGTTGGCGCTATTTGTTGGGGTAACCGCGCTCACCATTAGACGAGCAACCGGCCGTTTGCTGCGGCCCCGCATCTTGCTGCTTACCGGCACAGTCGTTGCTGTTATGGTTTGGGTCGTTGCGCCCTGGGTAAGTCTCACGGTAGCTTTTGTCGGGGTGGTACTGATCGCGCTATTAGAGCAAGTAGAGAGCAACTCTAAATCAGCTAAAGCCTTATGAGATTTAGGGTTGATAGTCTGCTACAAGGCACTTTAAGAACGACGTAGGCCCACTTTCCCCACAAGACATCATGCGAGGTCAAAACGCTGTACACCCTAGTAGATGCCCCCCGCCTATAGTTCTCTGACTGTCATCATCGTGGCAGACGACCCTCTCGTACGAGTAGGACTCACAAACTTGATCGAGGTTGAAGGTCTATTGGTAACAGCAGCTGTCTCCGGGAGTGAGCTAGCTACGGAGCAGGGTGACGCCGAAGTTTTGCTCTGGGACGCCGACCCGATGCTAGACGCCGAGGCCGCCGCTCAGCAGGAGGTGCCGGTCCTTGCGCTTGTGAGCGAAGATGACGACCCAAACTCACTCCTAGCAGCTGGGGTCGCGGGGGTTCTCTACCGCACTGCGACAGCCGCGCACCTTGCGGCAGGGTTGCGCGCCGTCGCCGCAGGGCTGACGGTGCTCGAGCCCAACCTGTTACCGCCGCTATTACCTGTCATGCCCGAACGAGATACGCCCTTTGACGACCTCACCCCACGCGAGCTCGACGTTTTAGAACTCGTCAGCGAAGGTCTGCCAAACAAGCGAATCGCTAAAGAGCTCGGCATCAGTGTCAACACTGTAAAGTTTCACGTCAACGCGCTGCTCTCCAAGTTCGGTGTAAAAAGCAGAACTGAACTGGCTGTCCGTGCGGTTCAGCAGGGACAGACGAACCTCTAGCCCTATCCCTACGGGTAGGTGCGTCCTATCCAAGATGGGGGAGTCACGTCTCGCCTGAAACGCTATTTTAGGTCTATGGATCATTTATCAGCTACCCTCGTTCAAACGGTTGAAACTTTAAGTCAGAGTCTCGTCAGCGTTCAGGCACGCCGCGGCTACCCGTTAAGCGGCGTGGTCTGGTCAGATGGCGTTATCGTCACGACTAACCGTGCGGTTGAACGCGAAGACAACCTCTATGTGGGTTTGCCTAACGGTGAAACGCTCGAGGCCGAACTCATTGGGCGCGCCCCTAACGTAGACCTCGCTGCGCTCAGGCTCACCAGCGACGTGTTAAAAACGCCAACGTGGATTGGCACCGACGACTTGAAAGTGGGCCAACTTGTGCTGCGCCTTGGGCGGCCTAGAGGCAGTGTGCGGGTGACGATGGGTGTGCTGAGCGGTCTCGAGCCCTGGCGTAGTCGCTCGGGCGTGCAGCTTGATACCACTATACTGACCGACGCTGATACCTTCCGGGGCTTTTCGGGCGGTGTCTTCGCTACCCTTACCGGTGAGCTCGTAGGTGTCAATACTGCCGCCCTCAGCCGGAGCGGGGACAGTGTAATCCCGACCAGCAACCTCGAGAAGACCATTCGTGAGTTGCTCGAGCATGGACGGGTACGCCAGGGTTACCTGGGGGTCAGTGGTCAGCCCGTTAAACTACCAGAAGCGTTACAAACTGAGCTAGGGCAGCGTGCCGGACTCTTAGTGATGTCGGTAGAGCCGGGTAGTCCGGCTGAGCGGGCAGGCTTAAGCCAAGGTGACGTGATCTTAAGTCTGAGCGGCGTCAAGGTCGCGCGTTCAGGCGGACTTGTGGCGGAGCTTTCAGGCGAGCACATCGGAAAAACGCTGCCACTGACGGCGGCGCGGGGCGGGCAGGTACAGACGTTTGAACTTACCGTGGCTGAGCGTACTAGCTAAACCCAGCAGCCTAAAACTTAGAGCAGCCTGCTCCTTTTTAAGGGGGCGGCTTAAACGCTCAGTGTCGTCTAACACCGCATTTGGGTCTCGTCCAGAGGCCGTTATGAACTTTTAAGGCGAGTCTTGCCCGGTCGGGCAAGACTCGTAATGTGATCTTAATGGGCTTTTCTTACGCCTCACTTTCTTTTACAAGGCTTACAGAGTTTGTCATTGACTCCAGGTTTTGTAGATACAAGATGCTGTGTTAGGAGTCAAGAGGTGTCAGCAGAACCGAACGAGCACTGATGAACCAGCACAGCATAAACAGTTCTGAGGAGCTTGCCCATACAGGCAATGAGCGCCGTTTGTTTTCACCGTTTTTGACTAGACGTGTCAAAAAGCTCTTCAGGACGGGATTGTAACGATGCGAGAGCTGGCAGATACAAAAGCCGACGCACGTGGGCTGAGCCCAGACGCGAGATTCGACTTCTGCGCCTGACACTTGAACCCGACTCGAAGCGCGGTGGCGTCAGACCCGCCAACGCCACCAGTTTCCGAGCCGACGCAAAACGCTTCACGTCTCCCAGTTCCGCTAAGAGCAGGCAAGCCGTTCTTACCCCTATGCCTGAGATACTCTGGAGCAACGTCAAGTCATTAAGTTTAAGCGCCTGTCGGCTTTTGAGCTACCATCATGATTTCAATGTCTGTCGGCTCCAGCGGCTTGCGGCTGAACTGGCCCGCGACGCAGCCGTATCCCGCACGCACCTCGAGTCCTGCCCCCCCCAACAACCACTTAAGTTCACGGTGGGTAAAAGCGGTGCAGTGCATCTCAAACTCTCGAGTCTCACCCTGCGGATTTTGAAGTGTTTGACTCCATGAAGACGTTGCGGTGTAAGGGTCAAAGGTAGACGCCGCGTCCTCATTGTGCGCCGCCGAAAATGCGTTGACGGCCGTCAGCACGAAGGTCGCACCGGGTCTTAAAGCACGGCTCACTCCAGCTACAATTTGCTGGTGCCCAGCGTCATCCCCGGCTACACCGAACGCCCCTTCACAGAGGCAGATAGCAGCGTCGAAGCTATCTTCAAACTCTAGCTTCCGGGCATCTTCAAGCCGAAACTCCGCTGGAAGCTGTTCTGCTGCCGCTACTTTTCGGGCGTATTCAATGAGACCAGCAGAAATGTCTATTCCCACAGTATGAAACCCGCGCCGCGCCAGCTCGAGGCTGTGCCGCCCTGCGCCGCACCCCACATCGAGAATGCGTGCTCCGGCGGGAAGTTGCAATAATGCCTCCAGAAAATCCACCTCTTGCGTTGTACCTTGGGTATAACCTTCTTTTAGATAGGCTTCACGCTGAAAGTTGCCGATGTCTTTATAGAAACTGCCGTCGTAATTGGATGGTTGCGTCATGTTGTTCTCCTAGTAGAAATGAGAGGCCATAGGTCGAATAGCGACTTCTGGAAAAAACTCTTTTCAGATGTGGCCTGGAGAACTAACGCAACGTCAGCTGTGCGAGAAGAGATGAGACTTCGCGTCAGTTCCTGTGTGATGCTTGGCTGTAGGCACGTATCTCACCTCCTCTTCTGGATAACGCTCAGTGTAGCATTTAAGACGGGCTCGAGATGTGGTTATCCGCGCCGTGCTTGAACGTCGTAGCTAACATAAGCCTGTTCAGTTTGCTCTTGCTCAGTCGTTTGGAGCTAAAAGCGGTAACTCGGAGCTAAAATCGGTTGCACTTCACGGACTTCAACCACGATCACTGCTCTAACCTTGAACGCGTCGCCAGCTTTCTTTCTTAGCGGCGCAGCTCGTTGTTCAAACCTCGAGTCACTGTCCAAAATTACCGTCGCCTGACCCTTGAGCTTATAGCCCTTTTACACAAAAACGTCTATAAAACTGACGCAGACATTCGGATTGCTGCGGATATTCTGCACGCTGCTGCTCGAGGCGATATGTGCAATTGACACGTGCGTATCGTCCTCGGCACCAAATATCTCTTTGGGTGACACGTTAGGCAGACTGTCTTTAGACGTTGCCAGCCAACAGAGTGCGCTCTGCTCGATGCTCTTTTTGACCTTAGCTGTGAGCATAACGCTGCTTTCTCAGTATCCAAAACGCCAGCACCGCACCCGGCAACAGGCTCAAAAAGCTCAGCTGCATCGCCGCCATCAGCCCTAGATGCTGCTGCACCCAACCGATCCCGATATAGAACACCCCGGCGCATCCCCAGGTAAAGCCCATCATCATTCCTGAAGCGGTTCCGACGGCGTGCGGCGCGAGGTCTTGCGCGGCGACGACCATCAGCGGCAAGCCTGCGTTGACGAGCACGCCCGCCAGTATGACAAAGATGAAATAGAGCGCCGACCCTGCCGGAACCCAGAAGATGCCGTAAAAGAGAGGGAGGGCCAAAAGCATCGTGCCGGTAATCAAAATCTGCGAGCTGACGTGTCGCCCGAGCAACCCGGCCAAAATGCCGCCGGTGCCTGCTGCCAGTGAAAAGGCGAGCAGCGTCGTGCTGATCAGCGAGCTGTCTCTCGAGGCACCCTGAGACACCAGATAGAGCGGAATGGCATTGGTAAACGTCACATACGAGACGCTCCGCAAGATACCCGAAACGCAGAGCACCCCGACCGGCCCGCGAAAGAGTTCCCAGTCAAAAAGCCGCCTGCGGGCAACCTTAGCTGTCTTCGGCTGAACCGGAATCAAAAAGTACATCGCAATCCCCAAAAGAACACCCGGAATCATCAACAGCGGGCTGAACTGTAATCCAATCGTCCGGGCAACCAGCAAGATAATAGACGGCCCCAGCGCCAGCCCGAGCGTTCCGCCCGCACTAAAGACGCTTACGGTGAGCGCCTTGTTTTTACCGCCCGCCGCCCTCGCCATACTCGTGCCGGAGGGGTGAAACGCCGCCGAACCGAGACCGCCGACGAAGAGCAAGACGAAGAGCAGCGCGGCGTCCGGGACAACGCCCATCAGACTAAGGAGCGACGAACTCGTGATGATGCCGAACGCGCCGACGAGCCGCTGCCCGAAGCGGTCGGCGAGTGAGCCGAAAAAGGGTTGCAGGACCGACGACGAAAACGATAATGTAGCCACCAAAAGCGCGAGCACGCCTTCGCTCAGACCAAAACGGAGTTGAAAGGTCGGCAAGAGTGCAGCCAACATACTGCTAAAGGCGTCATTGGTTGCGTGCACAGCGATCAGCAGCGTTGAAAGACTGACGCCCGTAAGCACGATACGGTTAGAAACGGTTGAGGTCGTTGCCATACCTCGAGTCTACGCTCCAGACGCGGTGAGGAATGCGTCTTTTACGCCTCTCCTTCCGGCCGACGGCTCGGCGTGACGTAAACCGTTTTTTGCTGGCTGAAATTGACGGCTCCCGGCGCACCGCCTTTAATCTTCCAGACGTTTTTTCTCAGCGTATAATCCACCGGTACATTCTCCGACAGACCCGCTTTCGAATAGGCGGCAGCTAGCTGCGCGGCAAAGAGTACGGTTTCAAACGGCACTTCGCGGTTTTCAGCTTTGACGATGACGTGTGAACCGGGATAACCCTGTGCGTGCAGCCAGAGGTCGCGGCTTTTCGCAAGCTTAAAGGTCAGCTCGTCGTTACCTTTAGAACTGCGACCTACCCACACAGTGAACCCTTGCGGGCTGGTGTAGCGCGTTCCCGGTGCGGCGCGGCCCTGGGATTTGGTTTCAGTCAGGTAGGTCTGGCTGAGGGTTTTGATGTCAGCGTCGGACAAGGTGGGCACGCGCCCCAGTAGTTCCGTCAGCTCGGCTAACTCAGCCCTGAGACCTTCTTCACGGGCGGCGGCCCCCTCGAGCCTCCCTTCACGCTTTTTTGCCCGTTCGTACAAGGCTTGAGCGTTCTCAACGGGATTTAAGCGAGTGTCCAAAGAAACTTCCCTGAGTTCACCTTCAAAATCTGTGAGCGTGACCTTGGCAGCGTGCGCGGGAACCTCTTTGGGGTACGCCATGAGCAAATCGGCGTCACCGCGCAGGGTGTCGGCCTCGAGCGCGGACTCGAGCGTTCTCGAGAGGTCATCCAACCGTTTTTGTGCGAGCCCTCGGCGTTTTTCCAACGCACTGCGTACTCTCTGTACCCTCGCTTCTTGCGCCTCAGCTTCACGCAGGGCACTCAGGTCGGCGCGTCCACCGAGTTCGTCCAAACCAGTACTCGGCGCGTCACTCAGACGTTTGATGGTGGTGGCGGCTTTTTCGGCCTTTGCCTCGTCTAAGACAGCGTTACGCGGTACGCCGACAAGTTGTGCGGCGGCTCCCGTCAGCTGTGGCCCGAATCCGTCTAACAAATCTCGCAGTTCGGACAACTTGTGGCCCGTCAGCAGCTCGGTCAGTTCAGCTTCAGAAAGCGTGCGAGGATCACGTTTGTCGTAAGGGGGCGGGGGTTCGTAGCGAAGTCCGGCCCGCACCTCTCGGAAGCGGTTGATGCTGCTCGTTACTTCTCTAGCTGCACCTAAAATTATTCCCGATTCGTCAAGCAAAATCAGGTTGCAGTTACGCCCGGTAAGCTCCGCAACCAGCACGACGCCGGGGGTTTCGACAAAGCCCCGACTGGGCGCAAACTCCAAACGTAATACCCGGTCGAGTTTGACCTGTTCAGCTTTGAGCAGATCACCCGCGGCCCGCGCCACCAATAAATCCTGAAAGCCGGTATACGTCCCGCCAAAACTCGGTACGTCGTTACGGTAAGAAACCTGGGCGTTCGGTGGGCGGTTGTAAAACCACATGCCCCCTTTTTTTAGGGGCAGCACAAAGGTGTAGGGGTCGGGAAACCGCCAGCTCAGGCGGGTACTCGGTAACAGTGGGGCAATGCGCCGGAGCTGTTCGGCGATAAGAAGACCTTCCATCTGTACAGTTTAAGCCGAGGTAATCCCAATACCTAAAAAGCGAGAACCATTGGGAGCGCCGAAGCAGCCGCGAGCAAATCCGCTAGAAGACGCTAGTGACGCGCGTACCAACGTTTATAGTAGAGCTAAGCCTTAGGACGAACGGAGCCCAGCATGGCCATCCAGCGCCCCTCACTTACCATCGGTATCGAAGAAGAGTATCAGATTATCGACCCGGAAACGCGGGAGCTGAAAAGTTACATCACGCAGTTTTTAGAGGGTGACCACAGCGTGTTGCGGACCTTAGAGCTTAAACCCGAACTGCATCAGAGCATGGTCGAGGTCGGCACCAAGGCGTGCAACACGGTTCAAGAAGCGCGGGCTGAACTGGTCGAGTTGCGCTGCCGGGTGTCTACTTACGCAGAGAAGCAGGGCGCGCGGATTGCGGCGGCAGGGACGCATCCGTTCTCGAGCTGGCAAACCCAAGAGATCACCCCACAAGACCGTTATGCGGGTATCGTCCAAGACATGCAAGACTTGGCGCGGCAGATGCTCATTTTTGGAATGCACGTCCACGTCGGCATCGAAGACCCCGAACAGGTGATTGACAGCATGAACGTGCTGCGCTACTTTACGCCGCATATCTTGGCGCTCTCGTCGTCGTCACCTCTGTGGGAAGGGCGCAATACTGGGCTCAAAAGTTACCGGAGCGCCCTCTTCAAGCGGTTTCCGCGTACCGGCTTACCGGCTGAATTTAGTTCATACAGCGAGTACCAGAACTTCGTCGAGGTGATGGTGCAAACCGGCAGCATCCCCGACGCCTCGAAAATCTATTGGGACATTCGCCCGCATCACCGCTACCCGACCTTAGAGTTTCGGATTTGCGACCTCTGCACCACGGTAGATGACGCCGCGTGCTGCGCCGCGCTCTTTCAGGCGCTCGTCTTAAAGCACTACAAGATGCGGGTAGATAACGTGTCGTTCCGGCGTTACCCATTGGCGATGGTTGAAGAGAACAAATGGCGGGCGGTACGTTACGGGACGAGCGGCAAGCTGATTGATTTCGGACGGCAAGAAGAACGGCCCGCCCACGAGCTTTTCGGCGAACTCGTTGAATTTGTTGATGACGTGGTGGATGAACTCGGCAGCCGCAAAGAGGTCGAGCATGTCTTTACGATTTTGGAGCGCGGGACGAGCGCCGACCGGCAGTTAGAAGTGTTAGAACGCACCCAAGACCCAAAAGCCGTGGTGGACTTTTTGGTTTCAGAGACGTTAACCGGATGCTAGGCGGGAACACCTATTGAGCGTGACGGCAGCTCGAGCCCCAGCAACAACGATGACAAGCCATGAACTGACGATTGACGGTCTCAAAACCTACTACGTCAGAGGCGGTAGCGGCGCACCTTTGCTGCTGCTGCACGGCTTTACAGTGGGCTCGAGTGAGCTGACCTACGGCCCTTCGTTTGGACCACTTTCCGAACACTTCGACGTGATTGCCCCCGACCTGCCGGGGTACGGTCACAGCGCGTCACCTAAAACGTTTTACACGACCGACGAGTATGTACGGTTCGTTATCAAGTTTTTGGACGCGCTAGGGTTGGAAAAGGTCAACCTGGTCGGCTTCTCCAAAGGTGGCGCGATTGCGCTGGGTATAGGGTTAAAGTATCCGGTCAGGGTTCGCAAACTCATCTTGGTCAGCGCGTATTCGCTCAACCGCTGGGTCACCTTGCCTTTTTTGCCGTATCTGGCCCTCCATACGCCCTGGCTTATCCGCTTTTTTTGGCGCACTCTTCGCCGTTACCGGCGGCTGTTGCCGTGGTACTTAAAACGCGTCATCTTTGGCAACGCCGGAGCCGTCACCGAACAGCTTTTGACCGAGGTCCGTAAACCGCTCCTCAAAGAGGGTAGTGAAGCTGCTTTCGTCGCCTGGTTGCGCGGTGAGCTGGGGATGTTTCACTACGCGACCGACTACAGCCGCCAAATTACCGAGCTGTGGGTGCCGACGCTCTTTTTGCATGGGACGAGGGATTTGGTGGTACCTGTCAGGGGTGCGCGGCGGGCCGCTAAGTCAGCACCAAACGCAACCATCAAACTGGTGCGGCGGTGTGGGCACTGGTTACCGAGAGAGGCGACGGGGGCATTTGTCGAGGCGGTGACAACATTTTTTGCTTAGCATTAGCTGAAAAAGTAGAGAAAACTAAAGTGAGCCGGTAAAGTTTAGAGATGATTTGGACGCTGCAAGCCCGGATCAGCCGCCGGCTACTCCTCTGGAGTACCCTCAGCGTGGTCGGCGGCATAGCACTGCTTTTTGCCGTTCCTTTTTGGCGTGGCGTCGGCGTGCAGGGGCTCGTTTGGGGCATCATTGACGCGGCGATTGCTGGCTTTGGCCTCGCACAGCTCCGGCGAAAACAGGGGCAGCCGGACGCAAACACACCGGACGCGTGCGCACGTGAAGCCCGCAGCCTACGCCGCACCCTCCTCATCAACGCCGGTCTCGATGTGCTCTACGTCATTGGTGGCGTCATCGTCCTAACGAATCTGGCAACTGAGTTTGCCCGTGGGAACGGTGTCGGTATTATCATTCAAGGTGGGTTTTTACTCTTGTTCGATACGTTTTACGCCTTTCAGGTGCAGCGTCTGGAGACACAGTGACCTTTACCAACATGACATTCATCAAACCGCCTAAACTTCAACCCGGCGATACCGTTGCGGCAATTTCACTCTCGAGTGGCGCAGCAGGTGAGTTTCCCGAGGTTTATAAGGTAGCGAAGAAAAACCTCGAGCAAGCCCTCGACGTGCACCTTACCGAAACCCCCAACGCCTTAAAACCAGACGAGTGGCTCTACCAAAACCCCGAAGCTAGAGCCGACGACCTCCACTGGGCGCTGCAAAATCCCGACGTTAAAGGGCTATTTAGCACCATCGGCGGGTATGAGTCGGTGCGGGTGTTGCCTTTTATCAACCCTGAACTGATCCGCGAAAACCCTAAAATGCTGCTCGGTTTTTCGGATACGACCGTTTCACATCTAACCTTTTTGAACGCGGGCGTCGCGTCGCTCTACGGCCCCAGTTTAATGGCTGGCTTTGCCGACCTCAGCGCATTTCCCTATACCGAAACCTGGGCGAAACGGCTTTTAAGCGGTTGGTCTGGTCCCTACGAAGCTGCTGAAATATGGACCGAAGACCTCTCGGATTGGGACGCGCCCGACTTTGAAGCTGAGGTTAAACGTCCCAAAGACCTACACTCCGGCGGCTGGCGCTGGCTTCAGGGTCAAGCTCGAGCTGAAGGTCACCTTATCGGCGGTTGTGTTGAGGTCTTAGAAATGCTCAAAGGGACGAAGTGGTGGCCGCGCCCGGAACTGTGGCAGGGCGCGGTGGTGTTTCTCGAGGCCAGCGACGCCCCCAGCCCCGACCAGCTGGAATATTGGCTCCGCAATTACGCCACGTTGGGAATTTTGGGTGAAGCGGCTGCACTTCTTATCGCTAGACCGCGTGGCTACACATCCGAACAAAAAGAAACGCTTGGGAACGCGGTTAAAAAGGTGCTTTTAGAGGTTGACCGAGAAGACATGCCAGTCGTTGCTGACCTCGACATCGGCCATACTTCCCCAATGATGACGTTGCCGCTGGGGTGCAAGGTCGCGGTAGACCCGGAGAAAAAGACGGTTGAACTGCTCGAGCCCGCCGTCAGTTAAAGGTCAAGACGGTTTCTTCGATGACGCTTACGGCCTCCTGGACGTCTGCGCCCGCGTTAGAAAGCTCGAGCAGCACTCCCGATTCGAGAAGTTGCTCATCCGCCACGCCGCCGACCGGCATCACCTTTCGCCGGACCTTGGGAAAGTCCTTGATTTTCTTATCAAGTTGCACGTCACGTAGATGGGCAGACTGTTTAGAGCTTCCTTAACGCTCCAACTCTTGAGTGAAAACCGTTGTAAACTGCTGACAGTGAAACTTGATAGAGATTCAAGCGAAAGCTCAGTGTTCGTTATCGAACCCGAAGACATCAAGCGATTGACAGATTTCTTAGAGAACGATTTTGCCGACGTGAACTTTACGCTCAAATGCTCAGACAAGTTGTCTCGCAATATGTCAGTGGATGAGCTACTTGTGTACGAGAACCCAAAAGCCAAGCGAATAAAAACCTTGACACTCTCTAACACTTATAATACTGGTAATCGGGTACGGATCACGGTCACAGTAAGCGGCAACTTTTTTATCAACATCAACGGCGATTACGATGCCGTTAGTAAAACCAACGAGTTCATCAATGAGTGGATAGAAGGCTTACGCCCTTGGTATTGGAGACTCGCCCATGTAGTTAAATTCAACTCTGTAGTAGGTTATCTCGTCTCAGCAACTATTATCGGCTTTGTTTTATCTCTTTTCCAAACTTACCTAAATCGCTTTGAGGCAACAGCTAACCTTAGGTTTCAAGTATTGGCTTCTATACAGTAGCATCGCACTTTCTATTTTCATCATAGTTACTCTTATCTATAGGAATATCTTTCCTGCAGGCGAGTTTGCCATCGGACAGGGCGCAAAACGCTTTAGAAATAGAGAATTATTCCGTCAGATAATCGTAGGAGGAGTGCTGGCCTCTGTTGCTGGTTCTGTTATTTATTCATTTTTCTAGCGATATGATCGTTCCAGTCCGCTGTCAGCTGACGTCCGAAACAGCCCTTCCAATCACGTTCATAGCTTCTTGAACGTCTGCACCGGTATTGGCTAAAGCAAGCAACATCCCCGTTTCAAAAAGTTGCTCGCCCGCCGCTACGCCTACCGGCACAACCTCACGCCAAACTCCGAAAAAGGCAGGGGTATTAGCTTCTCCAGTCCGGCGTGCGCCGCGTAAATGTGCGTCGGTTTGCAGTGCAATCAGCACGGTCTCGAGCTCAGACCCTGCCAGTGACGAGACTCGAGTCCCTTTTCGGCTGATGTAAGGGTCTGTTTCGAGCAGGTGACTGCATCCTGCCCAAGCGTCTCTCGAGGCGTACACCAAAGCGCCGATGTGACTCATCCGCACCGCGCCGACACAGAGCGGGCAGGGTTCGGTGGTCGTAAGCAGCGTACAGCGAGAGGCTTGCAGCTCGGTAAAGGGAAAATCTAAGAGCGCGTTGACCTCGGCGTGTGCCAGCGGATGATTGTACAGTGCGTTGTGAAGTGCGTTCGGCTCGGCATCGTCGTCTCGTAAGCGGTTGCGACCCTGGGCGACCACGTTGTTCTGCTCGTCTACAATTACGGCTGCGATAGGCAGCGAGCCCTGAACATAACTCTCCCAGGCCAGCGTCAGACAAACGCGCCAGGGTTCCTCGAGCGTGTCCCAAAGATTCATCTACTCGCCTCCCAAGTGCGGCGTCCGGTTGAGGCTCAGTAACCCAACCCGGTTTGATTGCCGCGCTACGGTGACCTCGGCAAAACTGGTATCGCCAAAAGCAAACGAGGTTTGCGCCGGAACCTGCAAAAGCTCACGGAGCGCCACGTTGAGGCAGCCGCCGTGTGCGACGACCAAAACGTTGGTGTAAGAACTTTGCATGAGTTGCTCGAGCGCCCCACTAATCCGTCTCGAGAACGCAGCGTAAGATTCGCCGCCGTCTGGGGTGTACTGCTCAAAGCGGTGCCGAAAGGCCGGTTCGGGATACCGGTGCTCTGCCTCGTCAAAGCTGAGACCAGCCAGAGGACCGTTGTCAAACTCGCGCCACGCATCACTGGGCGTCACCTCTAAACCGAGTGCTTCGCCGATAACCTCGGCTGTGCGCCGCGCCCGGACGAGGCTCGAGCACACCACACGTTCAAACCCCGGCGGATGCTGCTACCAATACGCCGCCAGCTTTGCGGCTTGCCTTTCGCCCACCTCAGTGAGCGGGCTGTCATAACGCCCTTCGTGAACCTTTTCGTCATCAGCGCGTGAACGGCCATGTCTTAAGAGCGTGAGCGTAAGTGAGGAAAGCATCACCACTGCCAAGACGCCAAAAGGAGCTTTAAGTCGTTGTCTTTTAGTCTAGGAACGCGCACACTAAACATTATGTCTCAAACACCCGCAGAAACGCCTGACCAAGCGCCTAGCCTCGTCACCGGGGCCACCGGTTATATCGGTGGGCGGCTCGTTCCACGGCTGTTAGAGGCAGGACTCGAGGTCCGCTGTCTGGTGCGCGACCGGGAGCGGCTGCGCGGTAAACCTTGGTTTGATAACGTCGAGGTCGTAGAGGCCGATGTGCTCGAGCCTGAAACCTTAAGCGCCGCATTTGCGGGCGTCCACACCGCCTACTATTTGATTCACTCGATGGGGGCCGCCGAAGCAGGGTTTGAAAACCGCGACTTAAAGGCCGCTAAAAACTTTGCCGAGGCTGCCAAAGCCGCCGGCGTAGCGCACATCGTCTATCTAGGCGGGCTCGGCTCAGGGTCGAAAGGGATGTCGAAGCATCTAGCCTCGAGGCAACAGACGGGCCAAGCCCTCGCTGAGGCTGGCATTCCCGTCACCGAGTTTCGCGCCGCGATTATCGTCGGCTCAGGGAGTATTTCGTTTGAAATGCTCCGCTACTTGACTGAACGCCTGCCGGTGATGGTTACGCCGCAGTGGGTGAGCACCAAAGTACAGCCGATTGCCATTCGTGACGTGCTCGCCTATTTACAGAGTGCGCTGGCGATCGTACCCACCGGCCACCAAACCGTTGAAATCGGCGGCCCGGACGTCATCACCTACCGCGCGATGATGCTGAACTACGCCCGCGCACGCGGCCTGAACCGCCGGATGTTCTCAACCCCGGTGTTGAGCCCACGATTGTCGTCGTACTGGGTCAACCTGATTACGCCCATTCCCGCCTCGATTGCCCGCCCGCTCGTCGAAGGTCTGACGAGCGAAGTCATCGTAGACGACCCCGAACCTGCCAAAGCTTACAAAGTGCGGCCCATCTCGTACGAAACCGCTGTCAAGCTCGCGCTCGACCGCACCACGCAAGGGGCCGTAGAAACGCTCTGGAGTGGGGCGCTCGCCGCCGTACCGCGCGGCACGCCCGACTCGGACAAGTTGCAAGATACCGAAGGGATGCTCTTCGACCGGCGAACGCGGCAATTTAGTGCCAGCCCGGAGAATGCGTTTCGGGCCGTCGTCCGTATCGGCGGTGAAGAGGGCTGGTACACCTTCGATTGGCTCTGGCAGATACGCGGCGTGTTAGACCGGCTTTTGGGCGGCGTCGGAATGCGGCGCGGGCGGCGCGACCCGAACACACTGCAAGCGGGCGACGCGCTCGACTTTTGGCGGGTTGAAAGCGTCAAATCGGGCGACCACTTACAGCTCCGCGCCGAGATGAAGGTGCCGGGGCGGGCGTGGCTCAGGTTTGACGTTCACGACGCTGGCGGCGGCGAGAGCACGGTGCGGCAGACAGCGTTTTTTGAACCCAAAGGGTTGTTCGGCTTTCTTTACTGGTGGACGATGTACCCGTTTCACCTGTTTATCTTTCCTTCAATGTTGGCCGCCATCGGCAAACGGGCCGAAACGTTGGAGCGTGAGGGTCAGGGGCAGCTACACCCCTCGAGACAACCCACCCCGTCTTAGCTGGGTTTTATTGACGTTCTAAAGTCAGCTGTAGTTGTTGGCGGCGCGTCGTAAAAAAGAAGCAAGAAAACGTCGGCCAGACGACGAATCCAGCGTTTCTTGCTTACTTATAGCGTGACGACAAGAGCCAACGTCAACGCAACCTGGTTTTTTAACCCGTCTTGTCAGGCCACCCGCTCGAGCTCCCTTTCCGCAAGGCCCACGAGCACAGCTTTTGCCGTAGACGCGGGGAAAACCTCGAGTGCAGCAAGCGCCGCCCGCGCTGAGCGTTCAATCTCAGCCTGAGCACCTTTGTCCGCGCCGTGTTCACGCACGAGCGCGATCATCCGGGCGGTATCCCCAGCTTTAGACCCGTGACGGCGCAGGATGGTCCGCGCTTCGCTTACACCCGCGGTTAACAGCTCGAGCACTGCAAAGGTCGCTTTACCCTCGCGCAGGTCGCCGCCGACCGGTTTGCCGAGAACTTTCGCGTCACCTAAGAGGTCTAAGTAGTCGTCTTGCAGCTGAAACGCCCGCCCGTAATACATCCCGTAGTCGCGCAGCGCCCGCCGCTCGGCCTCCGGCGCGTGGGTTAAAAACGCGACGCCCTCGAGCGCCGCGGCAAAGAGCACCGCCGTCTTACCGTCAATAATCGTAAAGTAGTTGTCTAACGAATAGGTCTCTAACGTGGCCATCTCGAACTGGAGCACCTCCGCCTCACAGATACGCGCCGCGGTTTCCGACATCAGCTGCGTAAATGTGGGGCTTCCCGAACGCGCCAAAATGCCGAGCACCCGCGCGAGCATAAAGTCGCCCGACATCACGCTCACGACGTTGCCGTAACGCCTGAAGGCCGCGTCAACGCCGCGCCGAGTTTCGGCGTCGTCAATCAGGTCGTCGTGTAAGAGCGAGGCCGAGTGCAACAGTTCAACGGCGAGCGCGACCTGCAGCGCCTGTTCACGGCTCCCGCTTAAGAGTTGCCCAGCTAAAAACGCCAGACTCGGACGGAGCCGTTTGCCGCCCGCACCCGCGAGGTCTTCGCCGATCGCGTCAATAAAGTCCACCGATGAACGGAGTTCGGCGGCGAGCTGCGTTTCAAAATCGGCAAGGTCGGTTTTCAGGAATTCAAACACAGGTTCAGACACAGTTCAGTATAGAGGCTGAGGTGCGGCGCAACTCGTAGTGGCGGCTTCCGCTCGAGCTCGCCGGTAGACCGCTCGAGTCGGGACGAGCAAAAAGTCATACCGGTCACAAAAATAGGAGGCCCCAAAGAACCTCCTGTAAAGGTAGCTTGCTCTAAGTAGCTGTACAGAAGTAAGCTAAACCAAGAAAGATTGTAAAGCTTGTCTCAAACGCAAAAACTCTGCTCACACAGTTCAGGTTATTCAAGTTTAGGTTATTCAACCCGGAGCACTTAGCGTACGACAACCGTCACCAGCGCCCTGGACGTGTGATCTTTGCCGTCGCTGACCGTGTACTTAAAGGTATCGGTGCCGGTAAAGCCTTTTGGCGGCGTATAGATGATGTTGCGGCTGTCACGGGTAATTTCGATCTTGCCCCCGCGCCGTGGGGTGGTCGCGGCGATGATAGTAAGCGCCCGAACACCGGGTTTATCGTTCGCTAAAACGTCAAGCGTGACTTCTTGGTTCCGCGCGGCGCTTTTACGGTCATCTTTGGCGTGTACACCGCCGTTGTCGTTATCACCGTCGCCACTACCCCCGCCCCCGTTATTTGCGTCTGTAACGCTCACCGTAAGCGTATCCGTCACGGTACCCTTGTCGCTGCTGGCAGTAAGCGTCAGCGTATAACTTCCCGCAGCCTTAAAGGTCACTGTTGTATCTTCAGCCGTAGCATCGGCGAACAAAACAGCTGCCGCGTCGCCGTCTGTGACGCTCCACTGATACGTTACGGGGTCGCCTAGGTTTGAAGTGGACGCCCCTAGGTCTTGCGCTTCATTAACTGTGGCCGAACGAGGGTCTTCACCGTCAATGGCAACCGCCGGGTCTTGGTTGTTTCCGCCGTTGTCACCATCACCGCCACCGTTACCATCTACCGTTACCGTGATTGGCGGAGCAGTGGTAGCGGCTGAACCGTTCGCCGCGCTGAGCGTGTAAACAGTTGTTTCAGTTGGGATCACGGTAAGCTGTTTGTCTTCGTCTGCGGTAACGTCAAAAGTGTCACCCTTGTCGGAGCTGATCGTTACTTTTGTCGTCGTACCACTGATTTCCCATGAGAGCGTTACCGGGTCACCGGAAGCCACCGAGGTGTCACTCGCCGTAAAGCTGGTGATGCTTGGAGCTGTAGGGTTGCCGTTACCGCCACCGCCACTACCGCCACCGCCGTCACCACCTCCACCGTTACCATCACTACCTACAACGATCTCTACCGAGTCCGAGGCGGTGCCGCCTTTGCCGTCGGCTACGGTCACCGTTGCGGTGTAGCTGCCGTCTTCGGCGTAGGTGTGGCTCGCAGCGGGCGCACCTGCAGTCGTTTCACCGTCGCCAAAACTGTACAAATAGCTGACCTCATCGCCGTCTAGGTCGTTGGCACTCGCCGTAAAGCTGACGTTTAAGGGCGCTTGACCCGAGAGGGGCGCGGCTAACAAGCCGACCGTCGGAGCCCGGTTGGTAGTTCCACCACCACTACCGTCGTCCGCACCACCGCCTGTTCCACCGCCGGTACCGCCACCACTGCTGGACGCTTCGGTAACCTGAAAGGTAGCGGTCGCTTGATTAGGGACGGAAACGCCGTTGACGGCTGTTAAAACTAGGGTATAAGCCCCGGCGGTCAGGGTCTCGGTCGTCGTAAAGCTGTTTGACGCGTCTGTAGTAATCGGTGTGCCGTTAAGCGTCGCGTCAAAACTTTTGATCCCTGTTTCCGAGTCGGAAGCTGAACCGCTCAGGGTGATGAGGTCGGTGCTCGAGTACGGCGCACCGTCTCCCCCACTGACCGAAACGCTGAGGTTGGGGCGGCTCCCGTCAATTTGCAACGTAAGCGGCGCGGACTCTTTGGTCTGCCCTGAAGAGTCCGTCGCTACTGCACGTAACTGTGTGCTGAGCATTCCGCTGGGGGTTCCCTGCAGCTGTAACGACTGACCACTGCCCGGTTTAGGAAAAATAAAGGGGTTTTTGAACGCGATCCCATCTTCAGCTTTGCTGCGCGTGCCGATGAGCGCGCCGTCTTGAAACAGTTGCACCGTCTCAACGTTCCTTTCGTCGGAGGCGACGACGTAAACCGACAGCGGATTTTCGCTCGTTTGGCCCGATACCGGGTCAAAGAGGCTCGAGGCCGCGACGGTAACCGGGCCACCTCCAGGTTTGAGCAAGTTAGCGGAGTCATAGTTCGTACCTACCGAGCCTCCACCCGCGCCACCCGACTCAGGGGCTTGCTGGGTGGCGAGCAGCGGGCCGGAAATCCGGGTGATAGCTACGTCGGGTTCGGTGTCGGCAGTTTGGGTACGTGTCCCGCACGATACGAGTAACGCTACACTCAGGCAAAAGAGGAGAGGTTTTTTCATTGTCCTCGTACCGGAGTCGCAATAGCGAACTGATGAGGCTCACTGACAAAGGGTCGTTGGACATCATCCGTACCGTAAAAGGTCACCTTGGCAGTTGCACCGACCGCCCCACCAACCGTAACTAGTTTCTGGAGCTGGATGGCAATATCCCCAGCTAACATAACCGTAGGAGCTGAATCTACAGACTCACCACGAGCAAAAACAACCCCTGGCGTGTTGACCGTACATTCGTCAACTTGACCTTCCGGTGTAGGCGGGCAGCGGATTCCAGGGGGAACGTGGACATTTAGCGTTCCTTCAGAATACTGAACCGAATCACCGGGAAAGGCGTTGTTGCCGCTCGAGTCGAAATACTCGACGTGATAGCCCTCAACCGTTGCGCCAATTGAGCCAGCCTTACTATTGAAGGTCAAGATGTGTGACGGTATCGTGATCTTGCCCTGGTCGTCAGTTTCCCATCCAAGTGGATTAGGAGTGAGAGCAACATCAAAACCATACGTGTTGGCGCTAACGCCGCGACTGCACGCGCTTAAGAGTGTGAGAATAACGAGAGCTGCACCGAGTAAAGCTATCTGAACGTTCTTCATAGCGTTCAGGATAGGCGGAGCCGGGATAGTTTACTGGCAAAGTATTACAACCAATTTGCAGCGCTTTGTCAGCAGAGTTCTGAGCAGACGCTGGGAATACTCAAAGCAAATCCACCCACGTTCTTTTTTCTCGTGCAGGACAAGGTTCAATTAGCGCGAGGCTTTTTGTTTCGGGTTCAGTAACTACGGCGGAGCTTATTTTCTAAAAAAGTGTGAAAAAATTGACACCGTAAAAATTAGGCTAATTCTTCGCGGAGTTGCGGGTTCAAAATGTAGAACGACAGGCGTTTGAGGCCCGCCATAAAGTCCACGGGTTCGACGTGAACTTCTTTGGGAACTTCTAAAATCGTCGGCGCAAAGTTCAAGATACCGCGGACACCTGCCCGTACGAGCGCGTCGGCGGCGTCTTGGGCGGCTGTTTGCGGCACCGTAATCAGGCCGATGTCAATTCCTTTTTCGCGTACGACTTTGGGAAGGTCATCTACGTGACTTATCTTGACTCCAGCGATCTCTTGACCCACCTTGTTCGGGTCAATGTCAAACACGCCTTTAACTGAAAAATCGTAGTCGCCGAAGTTCGGATAGTTGAGGATCGCTTCGCCGAGCCGCCCTACCCCGACAATCGCCGCACTCCAAGGCCGAGTTAACCCCAAAATGCGGCGCAGTTCACGGCGCAGCGTCGGAACGGTGTACCCCGCCCCACGCGTGCCGAAACGCCCGAAGTAGGCCAGGTCTTTGCGGACCTGAAAGGCTGAGACCTGCGCTTCGTCGGCGAGGTGCTCGGACGAAGTTTTTTTAATGCCTTGCGCCTCGAGCTTCGCCAGAATACGCAGGTAAGTAACTAAACGGCTGACCGTCGCGGTCGGAACAGACGACATTTAGGGGATAACCGGAAACGAATCAGTAACGCCTTGGGCGGCTAGGCGTTGTTGGGCTTGGGTAAGCTGCGCCGCGCCAAAGGGACCCACGAAGAGACGAACCAAACCGCTGTCCGACACACTCTGAGTAACGTTAAAGCCGAGCGCCCCGAGCTGCCCTCGTAGCGGCTGAGCACTCTTGGCCGAGGCAAACGCGCCGACCTGTAGGTAACGCTGCGCCGTCGTGGTAGCCGGGTTCGCCTCTGGGGTCGTTGCTGGCGTCGCGCTAAGTGCGCCGCTATCTCCTGCGTTAGCGTTCGTGTTGGCGCTGGCACCGGTATTTGCACCGTTGTCAGCAGTAGCAGTGGACGACGTACCCGCGCTCCCTGCACTCGAGCCCGCATCTGAAGCACGCCCTACGCTCGCGGTTTCGTTCCCGGACAGCACGTTATTTGGAGCATTATTGTCAGGAGCAGTTGCAGAACTCCCGGTGTCGGGAGCACTGTTTCCAGAAGCAGCGTCGGGACCGCTATAGGTATAAACCAGCGCGTCGGAGACTACATTGTCAGCGATCAGGCGCGAGGCGACGCGTTCGGCTCCGTCTCTAGTGGCGTAGGGGCCGATCCAGAGAAGGTAGAGGTCGTTTTGCTGCTCGACCGTAACGGTGTAGCCAGCCTCCCGGTAACTCTCGGCGAGGCCCACAGCGGCGTCTCTCGAGTCCACCGCACCGGCTGCAACTCTAAAACCACCGTCTTGCACAGCTTCCGGCAACGGCCCGCCGCCTGCTGAGGTACCACCTTGGGTTTGGTTGGTACTGTTTTGGGTGACGCCACTTTGCGTGGCTCCTGTCTGTGTTCCAGCCGCGTTAGCGGGCGCACCCGGCTGGGCCTGCCCTACCGAGGTATCAGAAACGGCGTTGGGTCGTCCACCGGGAACGCCGGGGACGAAAACGTCAACTCCGCCGTCAGTGGTGTCCGAACCCGTACCGGCGGTGTCGGTACCGCCGGTGCTATTTGCACCCGCATTGGAGTTATTCGTACCGGTATTCGTAGTGCCGGAGTTGTTTGAAGCTGGGGTTTGGGACGGGGTGTTCGGTGAGGAGGTCGTATCGGTGATGGCAAGCTCGGGTGGGTTACCCCGCCGCACAAGTGAAGCGAGCGAACCGCCGCTAAGCAGCGTCACGACAATCAGCGCAACCACTGCGACGAGCGCCACGCCGATAATCAGGTCGGGCCAATTGCGTCGTAACCAGTCCATGCGCCTATTGTAAGGCTAAACCACCGCTGTTAGTGAAGACTCACATGAGTAAGTGGCTGTCTTTACGCCTTATGTAACAGGTATTATCCAGTTCGAGCCACTCTGACGTGAGCAAAATCCAGTCTGACACACACGTTTTGAGATAAAGGTCAGCTGCCCCTATGACGTGAAACCCTCCGCAGAGCCAGAATCATATGAGCGAGAATCTGACTCAGTAAGTACGGGGACCGCTGTAGTCGTGTGAGACGATCCCTCGAGTCCCCCTTTAGTAGCTGAACCGGGACGGAAGCGGCTGGTTGAAGTTACTGCGTGTACTCGGTTAGGGCTGTTTGCGCCGCCTCAAAACCGAGGTCGGACGCCGTGGTCCAAGCCGACTGTGCGCCCTCAAGCTGTCCCTGCGAATAGCGTGCCCAACCCAAGTTGTAAAACGCTTCGGCGTCTTCAGGATTTTGCTGGGTGAGGAGCGTATAGACGCTTTCGGCGTCGGCGTAGCGTTCAGTTGCCAGGTACGCGGCTCCCAGGTTCAGGCGTGCGTCTGGGTTGTCCGGGCTTAAGCTGACCGCGCGTTCGTAAAACGAAGTCGCTTCGGTGTAGTCGCCCTGCTGATAGTATGCTAACCCGGCCCAGAGCTGTGCCTGCGCGTCGTTAGGCCGCGCCTCAGCGACCTCTTGCAGCGCGATCAGTGCGCCCCGGTAATTGCCCTCGCGGTAGAGGGCGCGGCCGGTGATCGCAGCCGCGTCGAGACGTAAGGGTTGAGCTTTTAGGCGGCTCCGGGCAGCTTCCGCGGTACGCTGCGCGTCGGCGGGTTGCCCCAGCTGGTCATACGCGGTGGCAAGCGCCAAAAAGACCTCACCACTGGCCCTGCCCTGCGCACGTTCGGCAGCGAGAGCATTTTGTAGCGGAACGAGTGCCCGCCCCGGCTGACCGCTCTCCAGGTAACTGACGCCCAGGTTGTAAAACGCGCTCCCCGATTCGGGCGTTAGTTTCGCAGCGGCAGCGAACGCACGCGCGGCAGCGGCGTTACGGCCTAAGCTGCGGCGGAGTAACCCGAGTTGTAAGAGGATGTCCGACTCGGCTTGTGCGTTACCGCTCTGGGCCGCGCGGCGCTGCGCCCGGTTCAGTGCGGCGAGCGCGTAATCGGTCTGTTTGGCCCCCAGGTAAATGTTGGCGATTAAGGTACTGGCTTGATAGTCGCCAGCCTCGAGCGTCGTCAAGGCCGGAAGCGCCTCGAGCCCCCGCCCGGCCCGGTACAGGGCTTCACTCTGGGCCATCACGAGTTCAGGCGTCCGTTTGGAGAGGTTCATCGCTGCGCCGTAGGCTTCAGCGGCCTCGTCAAAGCGGCCTAAAACCTCGAGCTGACCCGCCAACCCTAGCTGCGCACTCGCCCGCACCGCACGCCCCGCTTCGGGCGACGCCTGCACGAGCGCCTCTTGAAACGCGGCCACGGCCTCTTCGCTGCGCCGCAGCTGTGCGAGCGTCACCGCACGGTTAAAGTGCCCGTCAAAGCGTTCGGGAAAAAGCCGCGTGACCTCACTGAATTCAAAGAGCGCGGCGCGGTAGTTGGCCCGGTTAAACTCGGCGAGTCCCAAACCAAAGTGCGCGTCGGCCGACATGTAGTCGAGCGACACCGCCTCTAAGAAGTTTTGCTTGGCACGGTCAAAGTCGCCGACCTCGAGCCTCAGCTCACCCAAATCGAGCCAAAGGTTGAGGTTGTCGGGTTCGCGCCCCAGCTTTGTCTGCAAGTTGCTCAGGCGAGCCGCCAACTCAGCGGGCCACTCAGACACGGGCGGTACCGGCGGGCGCTTACTCTGGTCGGTTTGCGGCGCAGGCAGCGCAGGCTGAGCGTTTTCTTGTGGCGTGGACGCAGTTTGAGGTTGGGTCTGAGGCGTCGGCGCTGTTTGGGCCGACGCGAGCGTGACGGGCAACGCGAACGACCAGACAGCAACCACAAACGTCAGGGAGAGGCTGGGTAGATTCATAGTTAGCCGCATGGTAAGACGTGAGCACAGACGCTGATGTTAAATCGCGTACCTAGCTGCGCTTTGGCAGCTGACAGCGTATAAAATTCGTCATTGTGAGGCTGCCTGTTATCTACAGGACAGCCCGTTAGGACGCCGACATGAACCGCCATAAATTGTTGCTCCTCATGTGCGCGTTCTGCTGTAGTGCCGTAGCCGAGTCGCCTAATCGCGCAACGGTTCAGGTGAGCACAGTTCAGAGTGACCACCAACCCGCTATAGTTTCTGCTCAAACGAACCTTCCGGCAGCTCAAAAGGAAGACCCCGAAGTCTTTACCAGGTGCCGCGACGGAGCAGGCGCGTACTATCAGATGTTTACTCGAGAAGAGGATGACACGGGTGCGCCTTACACCTATATCTCAGCTGATGTGTACGTCGGCGGAGGGGATACCAAAAGCATCAAGATTACGGACCCCGGCAAAGAGGTCGCGTTTGCTTTTCTCGGCGGGAACGGCACTGATGGCTGGTGGGTTGACGCGGGTTTACAGTACAGCCCGCGAGTCAAAGATTGGTCGCTGTTCTTTTGGGACAAAGGCAAAGCGCAGGAGGTCAGGGGCAAGCCTTTTACCTTCCAGAGAAAAGCTACGCCCACGCTTACCCCGCAAAGCCGCTTTGCGCCAGATCAGACCATCAAGCTCGAGCTGTTCATCCCCCAAAAAGCCGTGCTCGGTGCGCGTACACCTATGGACAACCGCGTCGCCGTCATTGCTCGCGGTAGACAGCGGGACAGAGATGGTGTGCGCGGCAAAGCGCAGGTGCAGCGTTACGTCTTCGAGGTGCCGAGTGGTTGGCCGAGGAGCGGTAGGGCGGACGGGCGCGGTATCAATTTGCGTTACACCGCCAGCCTCGCCCAAGTCGGTAAGGTAGACCTGAGCACAGGTTCTTATTTCAAGGGAACGCGTATCACGAACGTCTATGTGGGCTCGAGCTACGCCACCAAAAGGCCGCTGAGACAGAGCGATATGGCCAGCCTTTGCAGCTCGCCAAACGACCAAGTTGCAAAACTGCAGGATGGTGCGATTAGTATTGACTACCGTCCGAAGGTTGAGTAGCCAGCAAGCTTCAGATTTCGCGCTAACTTCTAAAATATAGCCGTACAACCGGTACAGCACCGCTAAAAATGAGCCTAAAATCAGCGAAAGACTGCACAGTGCTTAAGGACACGCACCGCTAGGCTAAATGAGTCCAAAGGGGGGACAAACTATGTCAGCACAAACAGGTACAGACGATAAAATGTACAACCTGGTGAGCGTGCTCTACCACGCTCTTGAGGGTGCCTCGACGTATCAGCAGTACGCGGGTGACGCCAGCGGGGACAGCGAACTCGCCGACTTTTTTAGGGAAGCTCAGCAGCAACAGCAGCAGTTAGCAGAACGTGCCAAAGAAGTGTTAAAGCAGCAGCTTGGCTGAGCTACAAGTTTAAGCTAACGCTCTATATGTCACAGCTCCGAAAATCGGAGCTGTTTTCGTTATCGGGTTTCTGGCCCTAAAAGCCTAAGCCTTCGTTAAAGCTAGCTGTCCACACGCCCCGCCGGTATCCCGACCCCGGCTAAAGCGTACTGAAACCGATACCCCGGCACGCTCTAACACTTTGGCAAAACGTTCAATCACCGGGCGGGGGCTCGAGCGAAACTGCGCCTCGCCCCACGGATTAAAGGGAATTAAGTTTACATGGACGACCAACCCGGCAAGGCGTTCGGTCAGCAGCTCAGCCTGCCAGAGCGCGTCGTTCACACCGTCTAACATCGTGTATTCGACCGTGACGCGGCGGCCCCCGGCGGCTTGCCAATCGTGCAAAGACGCGACGATGTCGTCTAAAGCGTGCGCGTGCGCCGTCGGAATGATCAGTTTACGGGTCTCTTCGTCGGGTGCGTGCAGCGAGACGGCCAGAACGAGCGGCAAGGCTTCAGCGGCCAATTTGCGAATCCGTGCGGGCAAGCCTACGGTCGAGAGCGTGATACGGCGCGGCGATAGGTCGAGCCCTTCGGGGTCGGTCATAATGCGGATTGCGCCGAGCGCGTTGTCGTAGTTAAGGAGCGCCTCACCCATGCCCATCAAGACGACGTTGCGCACCTCTCGAGGCGAAAACCCTTCCCCTTGCGCGACCGCTAAAAGCTGGCCGACAATTTCAGCTCGGGTCAGGTTGCGACCAAACCCGAGTGCGCCGGTCGCGCAAAACGCGCATCCTGCCGGACACCCAACCATCGAAGAGACGCAGACCGTTTTGCGACCGCTGTAGGGCATATAGACGGCTTCGGTCTGTTTGCCGTCAGCCAGGGTGAAGAGGTAACGCACCGACCCGTCTTGTGAGGTAAAGCGTTCAGTCGCTGAAAAGGGACTCAAGCTGTACGTCGCGGCTAGTTCAGCTCGCCAGCTTTTAGGCAGGTTGAGCATTATGTCAAAGTTTTCCGCGCCGTGCGTATAAAGCCACCCTGCGAGTTGGGCGCGGCGGTAGGGTTGCGCGGCGGGGGCAGGTAGGGCCGCAGGCCCTAGACCCCACAAACTTGGTTTATCCCGGCTCGGTTTTTTAGGGTTTGCAAAGCTTGGTTTCGCAGGCTCAGCAGTTACACCGGGTTCTACGCCATCTACAAAAGCGTCACTCACAACGTTTCAACTTCTTCCGGTGCGCCCTCTTTAGGCAGCACAAAAAACGGCAACTCTTCGCGTAAAGGCTCAATTTCAGCGCGTAACCGGGTAAAAACCTCCGCGTCGAGATAAGACGCCGACGCCCGGAGTAAACCCAAATAGTAGACCGCGACGCGCGTGGCGTCTTGAAAGGCGAGTTCGGCGCGTTCACGGCGGGTCAGCAGTTCGCCCATAAACGCTTCAGGGGACTCGAGCGCCCCGCAACCGCCTTGCTCAATCACCCGTTTGAGAAACTCGGTCGTCTCACTCGGGTTATGCCAAAAGCCGAAGTTGAGCCGGTCGGTCAGCGCCTCAACCTGTCTAAGTTGGCCCCGGTAGTCAGCACTTTTTAAGAGGTGCTTGGCGAGTGTTTGCCGCTCGAGCCGTAACCCTGCGTATTCAGCTAAGGACAAATAGCCGCCTAACGGCCGCGTTTTACCCCCGACGACCGCACGCAGGCGGTAGGCGAGGACGTAATCTTGATACTCGAGCAGATGCTCCACAGCTCAACTATAAAAAACTTTGGCGGGCCGGTCAGGGTTTCCGACTACCGGCACTGGCCAGTTGGTCTATCTAAAAAACGTCACAGTTCGGTAGTTTGGTATTTCAACTCTCGCCGAGTCAGTCACTTTTATCGTTCTGCAGTGGAGCGGGCGGTGTTGAGCTATAGTGCTCATAAATGACATAACACGGGCGCTCCAGTCAGGTTCGGAGGGTGCCGAAAGGGTGACATGAATATTGACACGATTATGAAACGGACAAAGGTGTTGGGGATGGTCTTGGCGGGTGGGAAGGGCTCGAGGCTCGAGCCCTTAACCGCCAGACGTTCAAAACCCGCCGTCCCGTTCGGCAGCAAATACCGCATCATTGACTTTGCCCTAAACAACATGATGAACTCCGAAATCTTCGGCATGTACGTCATGACGCAGTACAAAGCGCAATCTTTAACCGAACACATTCAGCGCAACTGGCGCTTCGGTTCGTTCTTAAACGACTACTTCATCACCTTAGCCCCCGCACAGATGTACCGTTACGACGAGTTGGGCGAACAGTGGTACCGGGGTACCGCCGACGCGATCTATCAAAATATTCACTTGGTTGACGATAACAAAGCCGATCTAGTGGCGATATTTTCAGGTGACCACATCTACAAGATGGACGTTCGCCACATGATCGCGCAGCACCGCGAGAGCGGCGCGGACGTGACAGTCGCCGCCTACCCGACGCTGGTCGAGGACGCGACCCGTTTTGGCGTGCTGCAAGTTGACCGCGACTTTAATATCATCGAGTGGCAAGAAAAACCCGAGCAACCCAACCCGATTCCAGGGCGCGACACGCACGCGCTCGCCTCGATGGGCAACTATATCTTTTCCGCCGCCGCCCTCAAAAAACTTCTCGCCAAAGACGCCGCCAACGAAGCCTCGGACCACGACTTCGGACACAACGTCTTGCCGCTGGCGATGGAAGAGGGTTACAAAGTAATCGCTTACGACTTTGCCACCAACCCGATTCCCGGCGAAACGGGTCCCAATACCTACTGGCGCGACGTCGGCACCATTGACTCGTACTGGGAGGCCAACATGGACCTCGTTGACGTGACACCCGAATTCGACCTCTACAACTACGAATGGCCGCTCCGCACCTCCGCCGAGTTTTCACCGCCAGCCAAATTCGTTCATGAAGAGGACGGTCGGCGGGGACAAGCGTTTAACTCACTCGTCGCCGGGGGCGTGATCGTCTCCGGTGCGACGCTCCGGCGCTCGGTCGTGTCGCGGCGCGTTCACGTCCACTCGTACAGCACGGTTGAAAACTCCGTGCTGATGGATAACTGTCAGATCGGGCGTCACTGCGTCGTCAAAAACACCATCTTAGATAAAAACGTCGTGTTGCCCGAAGGAACGCAGATAGGGGTCAACGCGGACGATGACCGGGCCAGAGGATTTAAGGTCAGTAACAAAGGCATCGTCGCGGTTCCCAAAGGCTATCAGTTTTAAGATTGGTGAGTTTTGACTACACTTAAGGTAACCGGTCAGCGTGTCTGATACGGCTTCACAACGGGCTTTGTAAGGATTTTTGTAAGTACCTTTTTCGTCCGATAGCTTACAGCTGAGCAGACTTGTAAAGTGCTACGATAGCTCTACTGAAGACGCCCGCTTTGTGAAACCCGAATCTATGACGGATTGCCCGCGGGCGGGCTGTCCGGCACGCCATCTGGAGGCACCATCTTGAAACGAACGTTTAACCCCTGGTTCTTTGTTATTCTGATTGTTTTAGGGGTTGTAGTCTTTAATCAGTTTAATGCGCGCCCACCTGGGAGCAACATCAGCTACTCAACGTTTACCAACCTCGTCAAAGAGAAAAAGGTGAGTTCGGTCGTTATCGAGCAAAACACCATTCGCGGTGAACTCAAAGCCGAAACGCAAGTTGATGAAGGGGGCCAGACACGCGCGATTCGCTCGTTTGAAACGACGACCTTGCCGGTCGGCGACCCCAACCTCGTTCCGTTGTTAGAAGCGAACGGCGTCGCAACCGAAGGGCGCGTCCCGTCACAGTGGCTCGGCCTGCTCATCTCGTTTTTACCGATTGTCATTCTGATCGGCTTTTTCTGGTTTGTCTTTATGCGGGCGCAAGGTGGCCCAAGCCAGGTCATGCAGTTTGGTCAGTCTAAGGCTAAAACGTACGGCCGCGAAAACAAAGTTAAAACAACGTTTGACGACGTAGCCGGACACGAAGAGGCCAAGCAGGAACTTAAAGAAGTCGTTGACTTTCTTAAAAATCCGCAGAAGTACCTGCGTATCGGCGCAGAGATTCCTAAGGGAATGCTCCTCGTCGGCCCTCCCGGAACCGGTAAAACGCTCTTGGCGAGAGCCGTTGCCGGTGAAGCGGGCGTCCCCTTCTTGACCGTTTCCGCGTCTGAATTTATGGAGATGTTTGTCGGCGTCGGTGCGAGCCGTGTGCGTAACCTCTTTGAAGAGGCGCGTAAGGCGAGCCCTGCAATTATCTTCATTGACGAGCTCGATTCGATCGGGCGGCGACGCGGCGCGGGTATCGGCGGTGGTCACGACGAACGCGAGCAGACCTTAAACCAAATCTTGTCCGAGATGGACGGGTTTGAAAAAGACACTTCGGTCATTATCATCGCGGCCACGAACCGCCCCGACGTGCTGGACCCGGCGCTCTTACGCCCCGGCCGTTTTGACCGGCAGGTTACAGTTGGTCTGCCCACCCAGCGTGAGCGCGAGCAAGTCTTAAGGGTTCACGTACGGAACAAGCCGATTGCCGATGACGTCAACCTCGAGCGTCTCGCCAGCGCCACCCCGATGTTTTCCGGCGCTGACCTAGAAAACCTCACCAACGAAGCCGCGCTGATCGCCGCCCGTACCGGCAAACAGATCATCTCGTGGATCGACTTTAACGAAGCACTCGACCGTATCGTTTTGGGGTTACGCCGGGGCTCGCTCGTTCCCAGTGAAAAAGAACGGCAAATTCTGGCCTTTCACGAATCTGGTCACGCCGTCGCCTTTGCCTCACAACCCGACCTCGGCCACATCCGCAAGGTGACAATTATGCCGCGCGGCGGGGCTGGCGGGTTTATGGCTCCGTTATCCAAAGAAGAGATGTTCTTCTCCCGGGAACGGTTTCAGCAGCAGCTCGTGGTCGCCTTTGGTGGCCGCGTCGCTGAGAAAAAGTTGACAGGCACCATTTCCTCAGGTGCGTCCAACGACCTTAAACAAGCGACCGATATGGCTAAGCAGATGGTTTTTGACCTCGGGATGGGCGGCGAAGAGTTTGTCGCTTGGGGTTCGGATCAAGGCCCGGTCTTTTTGGGTGGCGAAATCAGTCGCCGCAAAGACTTCTCTGAAGAGACGGCTAGGGAACTCGAGGGCGAAGTCAACAAGATTCTTGGGGCCGCTTACAGCACCACTGAAGCCGTGATTGCCGACAACTGGGTTACAGTTCAAGGCGTTGCCAACGCGCTTTTAGAACGCGAGACCATCGAAGGTACGCTGATTGCTAAGGCATACGAGCGCGCTCAAGAAGGTGCGAGCGCCGAAGACATTACCCGGATGATCGTCGAAGATACCGACGCCGCCGAGCGCCGTATCGCCGCCGCCGAGCAGCGCGCCGCTGAAGCCGACCGGCAGCGCCGCGCTGAACAGCGCCCCGCGCCCACCATCGGCCCACGGCCCGCTTCGGAAGGGCCTCGAGGCTAGCAGTCAGTTTTTAGCAATATCTAAAGAGACGCGTCACAGCGTCTCTTTTTTTGGATGAATGCTTAGATAAGGCTGAAATTAAGCAGCGTACATGCTCTGTAAAAAGACAATGAGCGCGTCTTCACTGTCAGTAACATGGTCTAGCGGAACCCGTAACATCGGATTGAGTTTTGCGCCCACAAACGCGGCTCGCACGTCGGTCTGTAACCCGACGAGTAATTTACGTTTACCGCTCAGATAAGCGTGCGCGTACGCGAGACCCAGCTCGACACACGCACCTTCGTCGGGGACGCGGCCGTCGAGCACGAACAAAAAAACCTCCGCAGAGAAAATCTGGTCGCGGTCGGTTGCAAAGAGGAGTTGCCGTTTTTCGTCAGCGGGCATCGTGTCATAAGGTGGGCGGTCACGTTCAACGCCGTCGCGCTGGGGCAAAAACACGTTGAAGTTTAGGGCCTCGAGCTTTCCCGTAAGCGTCAGATTAAAGCGGCGTTCGGCCGCTGAAAAGAGCGGCGCAGCAAAGTAGAGTTTTGGGAGCGGCGTAGTTAGAGCAGTCACAAAGTCAGTTTACCTGCAGATTTTTAATTTCCTAGAACCTATCTCAAAAATGGCTTTTTAGACCGAGAGCACCATAGCTTACTCGTAGCTACCTCACCCAGCTCGGTCGAACCCTTTCGGGCTGAGGTCCAAAGGAGTTTTTGAGCTGGCTTCTAACTACAAAACCCGAGAGAAAGATAGCTACCGGAAGGAGCCTGACATAGACTTAAAACCTCAACACGTGATCCGCTGGCGCGTCATAAGATAGTAGGGCGTGTTAGACGGCAAGTACGAGATCACTTCAGAGCGGGAGTTGGGCGAGCGCGTTACACGTTTTGGCGCGACGGCTCCAGACGGTACGGCCTTGACGATCAGCTGGTACGAGCTCGAGACGCCCGCAGACGAACACGCCTTCGAGCAGTACCGGACCCTGTTACGGCAACTCAGGCGCAGGGGACACGCCGCAATTTTCGACCTCGTTTCACGTCCGGGAGCCCACTACGTCGCGTGGCGGCTGCCGGGAGACGTGGGCGCGTTGCCGGTGGCGACCGGCGCTGAGCTGGGCGCTATCGAAGAGATCTTAAGCGCCTACGCGCACACTCTAACTGAAGCGTCTATCTACGCGCCGCCGGATGCGCCCCCGCAGGTCTATGCGCTCGAGTTTGCCGCTCTACCGAAAACGACCTTGCCTCTGGGCCAGGCCACGCCGGTCTTACCGCAAGAGCTCAAAAAACCTCACCGGGCAACCCCGGCCGCAGCCGTGTGGACAGCGGTTCGCCCGTGGTCACTGGCAGGCGTTTTGGGGCTTTTAGGGATTTTCTTGGTGTCGCTCAGTCTGAACAGGCTGTTGCAGGGCGAGCTGGTCAGTGTTCCTGACGTGCAGGGGCAAGATGTCAACGCTGCCCTCACCAAGCTTTACGACGCAGGCTTTCGGAGCGTCGCGGTCCCCCTGACCTCGCCCCGTCCGGCTGGGGTGGTGCTCGAGGTACGCCCGGAAGCCGGTACACCGCTCCGTCCGGGCCGGACCCTCAGCGTCCGCTACGCGCTACCTGTCGGTAGTGCGCCGGAGGCGTCGCCTAACGTCGTCGGTCAACCTCTAGCCCAAGCCGAGGCCGACCTGGAACGGGCCGGATTTCTTGTCAGCGAGCTGGCGCGTAGCTACAGCCCGTTACCGCGTGGGACGGTGATCGCCCAAAGCCCGGACGCTGCGACGCCCGCCGCGCGCGGGGAGCACTTTGCGCTGCTCGTTAGTGACGGGCCGCTGGGTGAGCTGACCTTTTTACCCGACCTCACCGGCTTGTCGCAAGAGGACGCGTTAGGGCTTGCGGAGGCTGCCGGGTTTGCCCGTAGCGAGGTCAAGCTCGAGCGCACCCCCGGTAACGGCACCCCAGCTGGAACGGTGTTAGCCCAAAACATCGCACCTTATATCAGCGTGCCGCTTCAGGGTGCTCAGTTGCGGCTGGTACTGACGGCTCCCGGTGGGGCGGCGCTTCCCGGTGAAAGCGGCCCCAATGAGAGCGGCACCCCCGACTTCACCGGGTTAGACCTGGGAACGGCGCAGCGGCAGGCAAGGGCACTCGGCCTCAGCGTCGTCGCCGAAGCTCAGGTCAGTGCGCCGGAGTTGCCTACGGGCGTGGTGTTGCAGCGCCCGGAACCGGGTGCGCCGCTGCAGGAAAACGTCCGGGTAACGCTCAACCGAGCGCCGCTGAGCGTCCCCATCCCTGAGGTGTCGGTCAACGTTATACCGGCCGCCGGGGCCGGGTCGGTACGCCGCGCCCGCTACGTCTGGCAGCTCGGGCAAGACGCCGGTGGACGCCTTGCCACCGTTACGGTGACCCTCGCCGACGGCACCCAAGAAACGGTGACGCGGGGGCAGCTCGTTACAGCCAACGAGCGGTTGGGGGGTACCTACTTAACAACCGCTACCGGCCCGCTGGTCTTTACGCTGACGCTTGACGCTCAGCCCTACGGCGCACCGGTCACCGTCCCCTAACGCTGAGTTAGCCTTTGCTTATGCCACCATATTTTAGAGACGTAAGAGAAGCCGTGTTCGTCAGCAAGCCAGTGACTACCGAATTCTGACTACTGCCTTCTGACTTCTTCTCTATACCGTCAACGCCGCCAGCTGAGTTAACACTTAGCAGCTAAGGCACCGGCGCACCAGCGAGCGCCCACCGCGCGTAAAGTTCGGCAAAGGCCCCGTCGGTATTGGCACCTTGCAAGATAAAGCTTAAAAAGTCCCGTACGTCTTGCGCGTTACTCGAGCCAAATAGCGCTGCGCCGTCATCCCCGGCAAACCGTCCGCTAGAGACGACCGGCAGCGTTTCAGCAGCTTGAGAGGTCGCACGTGAAAGCTCACCGAGCAGCGCCCCCAGCAGCGCATCGTTCCCTGTCGTCCCCGAATAGAGCAACTGCCCGGTTTGCAGGCTGCGGAGCGTCACCCCACGGCCGATAAGCTGCCGTGCCAGCGGCGCAGGCAGGGCCGAAACAGTGACCGGCAGGCTCGTTTTCGCCGTGCGGCCCCGTGCACGCGCCGACACCTCGAGCGTGTACCGCCCCGGCTTGAGGCTCCGCGGTAAGCCCAGCGCAGCGTCGGTGACCTCGAGGGCGACCGTATTCGGCGGTAAGGGTGTCCGCTTAGTTGTCGAAGACGCGCCGACGACGCTGCCGCTCCCGTCAGTCAGGCGGAGCGAAATCTGCAGCGGCGTCGGGAGCGCGTCTCCCGGCGTCGAGAGTTCAAACTGCGTGTAAAGCAGGTCACCCGGAAGATAGGCGGGTACGGCCTGCACCTCTGCGCCGACCCCGGCTTGTAAGCCCGGCGTAAACCGTAAAGGCGGCGCAGGAGCCCGGAGCGCCGCCACCCGCGCCGCAGCGTCGGCGACGAGCGGCCCCCGCCCCTGTTCCGTAAAGCGCCCGAACTGCGCCGCAGCCGCTCCGGGCCGACCGCTTGCCTCGAGCAGCGTTCCCAAAAGATAGCGAAGGTCGGGCACGTCGGGATACCGTTTTAAGGCCCCACGCAGATCGTCCGTTGCCGCCGGATCGAGCTGATCGTCGTCTTGTAAATCGAGTTCGGTGGCGTGCGCGTAGGTACCTAACGCCAACCCGGAGCGGCCCAAAAGCACCTGGACGAGCCCGAGGTTGTAGAGTGCAATCGTCTCGTCCGGGCTCAGCGCCAGCGCCTTTTGTGAGGCGGTTTCACTCGCGCCAAGTGCGCCCAGCAGGTAGTACGCCCAACCCAAATTGGTCCAGTAAAGGTCACTTTCAGGCTCGAGCCGGGTTGCGGTGCGAAGGGCCGTAGCCGCCGCCTCTGGATCGTCCCGGTCAAACGCAAGCTGGGACAGCCGTTCGTAAGCGTAGGCAAAAGTTGGAGCCAGCTCGGTCAGACGCGTGGCGAGGGTCTGCTCGAGGCCCCCATCTTTTAGCCCTTGCGCCAAAAAGAGCCCGCTCACATAGACGCTGAGCGTACCCGGGTACTGTCGCACAAGAGCCTGCAGGTCAGCTTTAAGAGCGGCGGCGTCCGTTTGATCGAGTTGGTAGAGCAGTGCCTGAGCTGCAGCAAAAGGGTACTGGCCCTCTGCTGCAGCAAACTTCTGGCGGGCCTGCGCAGCGTCCCCGGCTTGCGCGGCGAGAAGAGCCCGCCAGAGCGTCGTTAGGGGTAAGTTGCGTGCAGAGAAGGCTCGAGCCACCTCCGTGTCGTCAAAAGGTTGCGTATTGAGCGCGACCACCGCCGCCAGGAGAGGATAACGCGTCAGGGCCGTTCCCGGCTGCGCCGACAAGAGCTGAGTTACGGCCTCGGCGCGGCGCGTCCAACGTGGTTCGGCGCTGAGGGCGGCCCCGGCGCGGCGCAGGAGCGGCGCAGCCTGGGCCGGAAAACCGCTGCCGAGGTCAATTAAGCCGTCAATAAAGGTGCTGTAGGGCGACGACAGGTCAATTCCGGTGCGGGCGTCCGGGTTTGGCGTCAGACCGGTAAGGCTGAGTACCCGCTGCGCCTGCACCACCAAACGTTCGGGAAACGCTTCGGGTGCGCTGAAGACGAAACTGCGCGTCCCTTCCGGCCGCGCAACGAACAGCGTCAGCTCGAGCCCCTCCCCTTTCAGCTCGACCCGTCCGGTCACCGCTGTCGGCACGGCGAGCGCCTCACGCAAAAAAGCTGCCGCGAAACGGCTCCCGGTGCCTTCATCCCCCAACAAGTTTAAGGGGCTTACGAAGGTGGCTTCTTGCAACAAGAGCGGCGGCACGAGCCCGAGCGCAAGTTCCGGCGGGATGCTCGCGTCTTGAAACGCGTAGGTCAGGCGTTCAGCCACCGCAAAACCGAGGCGCGGTTCGCTGCTGACAAAGGGAAACACCGCCAGCTGTGGACCGGTAGCGCCCTGTGCCGAGGCCAAACTGCCCCAAAAAAGCGTGATAAAAACCAAAAACTTAAGTGGCTTCACTCGAGTAACCCCTCGAGTTCGTCTAATATCGTCTCGGCGTCGCTCTCGCTGCGCGTGACGATCATGATGGTGTTTTGCCCCGCCAGACTCCCGACGATTTCGTCGCGCTCGAGCTTATCGATCACATACGCGATACCGGTCGCGTGCCCTTCGTCGGTATTAACCACTAAGATATTTTCGCCCCGGTCGATGTCCCGGACAAACAGCCGAAACCGCTGTTTCAGCTCGCCCATCACGTCTTCTTGGGCAGCCAGCGGCGTCGAGCGGTAGCGGTGCTGACCTTCACCAGCCGGAAGCCGGACGAGCCGGAGTTCATTGACGTCGCGGCTGATCGTCGCCTGCGTCACTCGGACGCCACGGGCGGCTAGATGGTCGGCGAGTTCGGATTGCGTTGAGATAAACTCGTTTTCAACCAACTCTTCGATAAGCCTTTGTCTATACTCTTTACTCGGCATAATTATTCATTATACCAGGTTTGCTTTACAGCTTGCGAGCAGCGGCTCAGCTCGGTTCAGACGCTACAAATCTTTATCAGCATGTGATGGATGGGCGTAGGGGTAAGGTACGCTGAACGCGCTTAAACGCCGTATAAACAACGCCGTATAAACGCTGGTATCGCTTCCAGCTTTTGTGAAATCTGGCGACCTTCCAGAAGAGACCAACTCGTTGCTAAGTCTTAAACAAAGACTTACCCGGGCGTTACCATAACTTGCGCCTGCCCTGCGCCCTTGCAGTACTCAGCTACTAGGAGGCTACCGTGTTAGAGGACGCTAGAGCTTTTTGCCCACAGGCAAAGGTTTTTGACTTGACCTTGAACATGAAGCCGCGCCCATAGGTCTGGCCAAGCGCGGATTCATGGTGACGTTACGCCTTTTTTATCGTGAACTACTTACGAGGCGACTCAAGGTCAAGCCTCACCCATCATCAGGCCCTCGATCGTATGGCCTTGTTTAATAGGCTCGAGTTCATCAACCAGGCGACAGGTGAGGTGCTGACGCACGCTTTCGGGCAGCGTGTCGAAGTACGCTCTCGTAAGCTGCAGGTCGTGGCGCTCAGCGTTGTTCGCTCCGGGCGCGTCAACCCCGAGGACGAGTACCGGGCGGGGCTTGTTCGAGCGGTTGGCCGTGCCGCGGTGAATCGTCAGCGCCGAACGCACCGAAATATCGCCCATCTGCGGCATTTTCCGCTGTGCCCGTTCCTCGTACCGCTCATATAGTGACCGCGGCGGGAACATCTCGTGCTCGAAGCCTTCGGGTGTGTCCCACTGCGTGCCGGGGGCGACGACAAACGGTCCCATGTCCTCGAAAACGTCTACGGTAGTCACATTAAACGCCAGCGAGTTGAGCCGTCGGCCCTGCAGCGTGTCTTCCGGAGCTGGGAAGTCGCGGTGCCACGGTTGGTCAACGGCACCGGGATTGGGTACGTCGAAGCCGATCTCGACAATCTTGTATTCTGGACCCAGCACCGCCTCGCACACTGCCGTGACCCAAGGGTGTGTTACAAGCTCGAGAAAGCCGCGAATGTCCTCAGGATGGATTTCTACATAGTGGCGCTTGGGGCCTCGGCCAACCGCGCCGCCGGGACGCTCGAGCGCAACTCGGTACAGCTCTTTGATATCTTCCCCCAAGGCTTCTACCCAGCTGCGGCTAAAAGCGCTCTTATAGCCGATAATGCCGTCTCCGTAAAGACCTCCCATGAGGGTCGCAGGGTCGAACATTTGGGTTTGGGCCAGAGTCGTGCTCATCGTCAATCCTTTCCAACGTGGTTGCATTGTCAGCCGACACGGTGGCTGTTCGTAACGCCAGGTTGTGTACATAATACTCGGTACGTGCCAGCATTGATAGTGGGAACGCGCCAAGGTCATGAGATTTCGGGGGGTAGCCGTTTTATGACGCCCAATTGTCTAAATGAGAATGTAGCGGTAGCGGCCGTGAATGTCACGTACAAGCTGACATCATAGAGACAAAACGATGATGTTTCTTATCTTTTAGCTGCTAGCTCAGACACACATATTGCGCCAGAAGCAGCCGATAAGTACAGTTTATAAGTTCAAAACGAGACACTGAGATGACGCTAACGTCAGTCGGGCGGGTCAGTTTCAAATAATCCCACTACGCGGTCGAAAATCTTTTCAGCCACCGCCCGTCTACTCATTTGGAGCCGTTCGGCCGCGTCACCCTCCGGCGGTTACCTGATTAGCTGTTAGCTGATTGTCGTCGCCACCGAATGCCGACCCCGCGCGTCGGGTAGTTAAGGCAGATGAACTCGAGCTCTTTACGCCGCGCTTTGTCCGCTGCCCGCTCGACTCCCTGACACGCCTCCACCGCAAACCCGGCTGCTCCGCCGACCTTACCGTGACGCCATGCAAAAGCCGTGCAAAAGGAGAGGCGCTGGTGGAAGCTGGGGGTAAAACTCAGCTCGAAAACGCGTGTCTCACGCTTGGCTAGACTCGCAGCTTAATCCGGCAACAGTATCTACCCAATAGTGTTACGTTTATCTTTGGATCACTCATTTTGCAAACCTGACTTGTAACCTCCTGACCAAAAACAATGTCCAAGTCAAGGTTGCCCTGATTCACACGGTACTGGCTTCAGCTGCGCGTAATAAAAAGATCACGGAGTTTTCTGAGAGCGGTTGGCTGGACGCATTTTAGTAAATGCTCTTTGATTTGCTCTGCCATCTCTACCGGGTTTTGAGCGGTCGTGTCAATCTCGAGATCATAAAGCCCATGAGCGTGAACGCGTTCTTGCGCATTTGATAAGGCAGCTTTACTGAAGGTCTTCTCTCGGTCCTGACGTTGTAACTCTCTACGTTCTAACTCTTCAGGACTACAGCTTAGACCGATAAAGAGCACGTCGCTATGCGCAAGCAGATAGGCGAGTTCAGCAAGGTAGTAACCTTCGAGGCCGTCCATCATTACATGATCGACAATGATGTTGTTGCCAATGGACGCCATCATCGCTATGGATTGGTGCCAGCCTGAGACGGCCTTAAACACGGTCTCGTGATGTTCGGGTTGTTCCCAAGCTCTACTGATACGTTCTGGGAGCATCCGGCCTACGTCGTCAAGGCTCATATAAAGAAAAGGCGCTTCAAGTGTGTTCCTTAAAGCTTTAGCTAAACTACTTTTGCCAGAACTTGGGCTTCCGTTAATCAAGATGACCTTTCCTTTGCCCATGCGTATAGCCTCCTATAGTAAGGAAATACACCATCATAAGCTAAGCAACTTGGAGTGAATTAGAGAACGATATAGGCGAAAGTGTCGTACGTCGCTAGCTGTTCGAATTTCACGTACACTCGAGAGGCACGCTTCTTCTCCGATGGCCTTACAATAGCCCCGTGAGCCTTCCCCCGAATCCCGACGCCGTAACGCCCAACCTCCGTGACCGCGCCGCCACTTTCGGCCTTTCTGACGACGAGTTTACGCAGGTTGTCAAACACTTGGGCCGTGAACCCAACACGCTCGAGGCCGGGATGTTCGGCGCGTTATGGAGCGAGCACTGCGGCTACAAAAACTCGAGACCACTCCTTAAAAAATTACCGACCGAAGGCAAAGCCGTGTTGCAAGGGCCAGGTGAAAACGCGGGCGTGGTGGATATCGGGGAGGGTTGGGCGGTCGCTTTTAAGATGGAGTCGCACAACCATCCTTCAGCGGTTGAACCCGTGCAGGGCGCGGCGACAGGCGTCGGCGGGATTTTACGCGACATCTTTGCGATGGGCGCACGGCCCTTCGCGGTACTCGATTCGTTGCGGTTTGGTGAGCTGACAAGCGCCCGTACTCGCCACCTCTTAAACGGCGTGGTAGACGGGATTGCCCACTACGGCAACGCCATCGGTGTACCCACGGTCGGCGGTGAAATCACCTTTAGCGCATGCTATGAAGAAAACCCACTGGTCAATGTGATGGCGCTCGGGCTGATGCGGCACGAGGCGTTGCAATCGGGAACCGTCGGCGAGGTCGGGAACAAGCTTATCTATGTCGGCTCGAAAACGGGGCGTGACGGGCTCGGCGGGGCGGTGTTCGCCTCGGCTGACCTGTCTGAAACCAGTCAGGCCGACCGTCCGGCAGTGCAGGTCGGCGACCCGTTTATGGAGAAACTCTTGCTCGAGGCGTGTCTGGAAGCTATCGCCCAGGATTTAGTCATCGGCGTGCAAGACATGGGCGCGGCGGGCCTCACCAGCAGCGTCGCGGAGATGGCGTACCGTGCGGGGCGCGGCGTAGACCTGTGGCTTGACGCGGTGCCGAGGCGTGAAACCGGGATGACGCCTCTGGAAGTTCTCTTGTCCGAATCACAAGAGCGGATGGTGTTAAGTGCGCGTCCGGGCCGTGAGGCGGAACTTCTTACCCTGTTAGAGAGGTGGGAACTCGACGCCGTAGAGATCGGAGAGGTTGCGTCACACGACTTTTTTAGGATTTTGGAAAATGGTGAGACTGTTGGGGAGATGCCGGTCGCCGCGCTGAACGAAGCGCCGACCTATACCCGTGAAGGTGTAGAATCCGCCGAGGTTCGGGCGGCTCGAGAAACCCCTATCAACGTACCTATACCAGCAGACTTGGGTGCGGCGCTGCTTAAGTTGCTCTCGAGCCCCACCATCGCCTCCAAACGCCCAGTATTTCGGCGCTACGACCAGCAGGTGATGACCAACACGGTTGTCTTACCCGGTCAGGCCGACGCAGCGGTGATGCGGGTTAAGGGGACAGGACGGGGCGTTGCCGCGACGACCGATTGCAACCCACGTTACGTCTACCTCTCGCCTAAACTCGGGGCGATGCACGCGGTCGCTGAGGCCGCCCGCAACCTCGCGTGCGTCGGCGCGACGCCCTTGGCGATTACCAACAACCTCAACTTCGGCAACCCAACCCGGAATGATGTGTATTTTGAACTCTCCGAAGCCGTGGACGGCTTGAGTGAAGCGTGCTTGGCGCTCTCGACGCCCGTCACCGGCGGCAACGTCAGCCTGTACAACCAGTACAAGGCCGGTTCCGGCGTTAAGGCCATCTATCCGACGCCGACGGTCGGCATGGTCGGGGTGTTACCGGACGTCACAAAACGCGCCACCGTAAACCTCAAGCGCGAAGGCGACGTGATGTTGCTCGTCGGGAAAAATATAGACGAACTCGGCGCGTCGGAATATCTGGCGCAGGTTCACGGGCTGGAGATTGGACAGCCGCCCCAGCTAGATTTAGCACGGGCAAAGGCGCTCAACCAGGGCGTTTCAACCTTGATTCAAGCAGGGTTATGCGACACCGCCCACGACCTCTCGGACGGTGGCCTTGCGGCCGCGTTAGTTGAAATGATGCTTGCCGGAAACCAGGGTGCTAAAGTGACGCTGGGAGACGCGCTGCGTCCCGACGCGCTTTTATTTGGCGAAGCGGCCTCGAGAGTTCTCCTCGCTGTTCCAGCCTCAGAAACCGACCAAGTGACCCAATATCTCAGCACCTACAATTTGCCCGTAACGCCTATCGGCAGCGTTGAAGGCGAGGGGCTCGAGCTGACCCTCACCGCCCACGACCAAACGCTCACTCTCAGCCTGAGCGACCTCCGCACTGCTTTTGAAACGCCGCTCCAAGCCGCGCTCGAGGGGGAACTTGTGACTGATATCTTGTTATTGCCAACCGATGACCCAGCCTGAGCCTACTGAACTGGACGACAAACTGCACGAGGAGTGCGGCGTCTTTGCGGTCTACCAACCTGAACCCGCCGACATCGTGCGGTTTTGTCACCTAGGGATTTTTGCTTTGCAGCACCGGGGCCAAGAGTCGTGTGGGATTGCGGTCTCAAACGGCGACGAACTCATCATCGAAAAAGATATGGGCCTCGTCGCTGAAGTCTTTGACGAGGCGCGGCTAGAAAAGTTGCAGCGTCCGGGCCTCCGGGTCGGTCTGGGGCACACCCGTTACGCCACGACGGGCGCGTCTTTACGGTTTAACGCGCAGCCGCTGACTGTGCGCTCGAATAAAGGCATTCTGGCGCTGGCGCATAACGGCAATTTTACCAACGCAAAGTCCATGCGGCAAAAGATGCTCGACGAAGGCGCGGTTTTTAACACCACGAATGACACCGAAGTGATGATCAACCTGATTGCGCGGTATAGCAAGCTCTCTTTAGAAGACGCGACCGCGCAGGTCATGAGCGAGTTCGAGGGCGGCTTTGCGGTCGTCATTATGGACAAACAGAAGATTTTGGGTCTCCGTGACAGCCACGGCGTCCGGCCTTTAGTCATCGGAGAGCTAAACGGCGGCTATGTGTTCGCTTCGGAACCCTCGGCGCTGCATGTCATCGGCGCGACGTTTTTGCGTGATGTGCGCCCCGGTGAGCTGGTGATTGCCGATGAGCGTGGGCTCCACTCGAGGCAAGTCCTCAAACCCAAACCGACCCCGTGCGCGTTTGAATGGATTTACTTTGCTAGGGGTGATTCGGTTTTAGACGGGGTAGATGTTCACGCTTCACGCCTCAGGATGGGTGAAGTTTTAGCTGCAGAAGCGCCGGTAGACGCCGATGTGGTCGTTGGTGTCCCCGAGTCTGGCTTAACGGCGGCGGTCGGTTACGCGAGGGCGTCAGGCATTCCTTACGATTTGGGTCTTTATAAATCACCGTACACGGGCCGAACCTTTATCAACCCGACCCAAGACCTGCGCAAACTCAAGGTGCTCTTAAAACTTGCGCCGACCGGCGCAGTGCGGGGCAAACGTGTGGTGCTCGTAGACGACTCCATCGTTCGCGGGACGACCTCCGGGCATATCGTCCAGCTGTTGCGGAGCGCAGGCGCAACCGAGGTACATTTCCGGGTCTCATCTCCACCGATTCGTCACCCGTGTTACTACGGGATTGATACGGCTGCCCGTAAAGAGTTAGCCGCCGCCACGATGAGCACCGAGGAAATCCGCGATCTCATCGGCGCAGACTCGCTCGCGTATATCTCCGAACCGGGGTTAGCGAGGGCAATTGGCCTCGCGACCACCTGTTTGGCGTGCTTTAACGGGTCGTATCAGGCAGGTCATCCCGGTGAGGGCGCGGCAGACGAAGAACAGCTCGCGTTGCCGGTTTTTAATGCTATTGCTTAGGTCGAGGTGACCAGCAAATCACCCAGCGTTCTGCTGGGCGATTTGCTGGTTGCTCGGTGGCTTAGTCGGGAATGTAGTCGAACACATCCGGGTTCGGCCCGGTACGACCATCTTCACCCTTGTCGAGCGCCGTAATTTTCTCTACGTCGGCAGCGTCAAGCTCGAAGTCAAAGATGTTAAAGTTTTCCTCAATCCGTGAGGGCGTGACCGATTTGGGAAACACGATGTCGCCGCGCTGAACGTGCCACCGTAAAACGACCTGCGCGGTCGTCTTACCGACCTTTTCAGCAATCTGAGTGATCGTCGCGTCATCTAAAACTTCGCCCTGCGCGATGGGTGACCACGCTTCGGTAGCAATTCCGTGCTCCTGACCGTAGTGACGCACCTCATCGTTGACGAAATAAGGGTGGACTTCTATCTGGTTGACGGCGGGTACCGTATCGGTTTCTCGAGCTAACCGCTCGAGGTGCGCAACTTGAAAGTTCGACACACCGATAGACTTGGAGCGGCCCTCTTTTTGAAAGGACTCGAGCACCTGCCACGTCGAAACATAGTCGCCGTCGTACTTCGTCGGCAACGGCCAGTGGATTAAAAACAGGTCTACATAATCAAACCCGAGTTCAGAAAGCGTCTTATCAAAGGCTTTTTTCGCGTCGTCGGGACGGTGAAAGCCGTTGTTGAGCTTGCTGGTGATAAAAACGTCTTCACGCTTGAGACCGGCGGCGCGAATCGCTTCACCAACCTCTTTTTCATTGCCGTACATCTCGGCGGTGTCAATATGCCGGTAACCGACCTCGAGCGCCTTGCCCATCGCCTCAGCCATCTCTCTGGGTTTAATCTGAAACACGCCGAACCCAAGTTGAGGAATTATGTTGCCGTCGTTTAAGGTGATATCAGGAACTGTAGCCATCGTTATTTTCCCTTCATTAAACATCAAGGCACTACTTAATTGCCTGCAAACAGTTGTCATCGTTACACGGTTATCCAAAAAAGAACGTCAACCTCGCCACGCTTTAGCTTTTATTGTGCCCGTTCAGTTCAGGCAGCGGACGCGTTTTCCTGCCAAGCTAAGGCCGGTTCCGGATGGTCTTGTGTTTTAGCTAACTGGGCGTAAAGGCCGTTTTGCCGTAAAAGTTCGTGGTGGGTACCGCGCTCTAAAATCCCGCCTTGGCCAAGTACGGCAATCTGGTCGGCTTTACGCACAGTTGAAAGTCTGTGTGCAATCACCAGCGTCGTGCGGCCAACCATGAGGCGCTCGAGCGCCTCTTGAATCAGCCGTTCGGTCTGCGTATCTACCGCTGACGTGGCCTCGTCTAAAATCAAGATGGGCGCGTCACGCAACACCGCTCGAGCAATCGCCAACCGCTGCTTCTGGCCACCCGAAAGTTTGACGCCGCGCTCACCGATTAAAGTGTCGTAACCTTCGGGTAAGCTTTCGATAAAGTCCGTGGCGTTGGCGACCCTTGCCGCCTCCCTAACCTCGGCGTCCGACGCGTCTGCACGCCCGAACAAGATGTTGCCTTTCACCGTGCCGTGAAATAAAAACACGTCTTGCAGCACGATGCTGATCTGGCTTCTGAGGCTGGAGAGCTCGAGGTCACGCACATCATATCCGTCTAAGGTGATACGTCCGCCTACCACATCATAAAACCGGGGAATGAGGCTGGCGAGCGTCGTCTTTCCTGCTCCGGTCGGCCCGACAAGCGCGAGCATCGACCCTGCCGGAACGTCTAAGTTGATGTTTTCAAACACCGGTTGTTCGGGTTGATACGCAAAGCTGACGTTTTCAAAGCGGAGGTGTCCTTTGGCGCGGCCCGGTAACGTCACAGCGCCCGGTGCGTCGGCGATGTCGGGCGTTTCAGCTAGCAAGTCGGTAACCCGCTCGGCTCCGGCGACGGCTTCTTGCAGCTGCTCCCAGGCATTGCTGAGCTGCCGCACAGGTTGGTAAAAGAGCTCGAGAAATAAAAAGAAGGTTACCAAATCGGCGACCGGCAACGTCCCGGCGAGCGCCATCCGGCCGCCGAAAAAGATCACGATGATGACCCCGGCTCCGGCTGCTAAGTTGACGAACGGTTCAAACGTCGCCATCAGCTTGAGCGCCTGCAAGTTCGAGTCGCGGTAGCGGTAAATCCGCGTTCCGACCCTTTCAGACTCGGCGTGTTCGCGGGTAAAGGTCATGATCTCGCGCATTCCCGAAAGGTTATCTTGTAGCGTCGCGTTGAGTTCACCCAAGTCCTGCTGCCGCCGCCCGAACGCCGGATGCACAAAAACCGCAAACCCCCACATGGACAGGATAATCAGCGGAATTGGCAGCAGCGTTAAAAACATCAGGGTCGGACTCATCCAAAAAAGCGCCACGCTGACCCCGATGAGCATAAAGACGTTGACGAGTACGTCCGGGAGGGCGTGGGCGATCAGGCGCTCGAGCAAATCCGAATCGTTGACGGTGCGCGACATCAGCTGCCCGGTCTGCTTATCTTCGTAGAATCTAAGTGAGAGCTTTTGCAGGTGGTTATACATGGTGCGGCGCACATCGGCGACGACGCCCCAGCCCGCGACGTGTGCCATGTACGAGCGGATGAACTCGAGCCCCGCTCGCGCTAGATAAATCGTGAGGGCTGCGAGTGCAAGCTGTGTGACGAGGCGGTAGGAAGAAGGGCTCGAGTCGCCACTTTGAATGGTCGTAATCAGCTGCCGAATCAGAAACGGCGCGGCGAGCTGCACCCCGACGAGGAGCATCATGCTGAGGACGGTCCAGATAAGGGCGGTGCGGTAGGGGCGGGCAAAGGTCAGAAACGATTTGAGCATAAAGTCTCCCGAGAAAGCTAAACTCACCTTACCGTAAGGCTTCTTGGAAAGCGTGTCGCTACTCTCACAAACCCTAGTAAGACCTATTGATAGCGGCCTTGGTGCTCAGTTGAGATTGTTATTTTAGTTATGGCGCAGGTGAAACCTTTGAAACGTTATCTGAAACTAAATTGCAAACATGCTCGACAATAGGCATATGTTGCGGTAAAAGTTTTTCTCGGTATAGTGCTGCGCTCCTCGAGTATAAATACAGCGCAGATTTCGCCCGCAACGTTACACTTTCACCACTAAAGCCAAGGGCTGTCCAGTAGAGCGTTTTCCATTCGCTGTCAGCTTCACTGTCCCGCACCATGCTCCAGAACCGGTTTTCAGAATTACACAACACGCCATTGACAAGTGCAGAGACGTTGGTAAGGTTTTGCAGCAGATACACAGTCGCGCTGAGGGTTTTCTCGAAGTCATTACGACTTAAGCCACTCAGGATTTTCTGGGCAATTTCAGCATTTTCAGCTAATACCCAACTCACTGCAATATCAGCGTCTTTAGCGACAAGTGGCCAGGTAAAAGCTTTCGCACGTTGTTGTAAGTTCGTATACCAACCGTCCGGATCGAAGAGTATCTGTGCCTCTCGAGCTGCGGCTACGTTCCAGATAGCTTTCCAGGGGTCAGTGAGCATAGATTCACGGTTTTCTTTGTCTAAAAAGTTGATGTTGACCAACCGGTCTAGGTAAAACATCCGGTCGGCAGGACGTTTACCGCGTACAACTATGTGAATGTCAAGGTCGCTGAAAACATCTAGTTCCCCACGAGAGCCACTGCCAATTAAGACAATACTGAGCGTGTTTGGGTCGTCCTGATGTTCGGCTATTATATCTTTAATAAGGTTCACAGTGAACTCGAGTTTAGAGAAACAGCTGCTTTTACACAAGTGCTGCTCTATCCAGCTTGCATCTTTCGCCACTGAGTCTTAGCCACATGTTTCTACTTTAGCCTGCTGCGCTTCAGTCGCCCGCACTCCGCATCGTCCGAATTTACGGGCTAACTCGAGTTCGTCTGGAACGAGCACCGTCCACGCGGACACGTCTGCAGCTCGCCTAAGCAGCGTCTTGGTCGGTAAGCTCGAGTTTTTCTTCGAGCCACGTCTGAATAAGCACTTCGGGTGACACTTTTTTGTCTTTGGCTATTTTGGCAACCCGCTCTGCTAAGGCTTCCTCAATAGCCACGAGTCTGGTTTTTTTAGCAAGGGTAATTTCAAACTCGACTTCCGGCATCGTTGGCCAGTAATCGCCCATGTCATTGGCGTCAAAGAACTCGGTCAGCTCTTCTAAAGTGTCAAAGGTAGGTAGCTTATTTTCTGCCATACTGACGCCTAAACTCGACTGAAGGTCTACCTGCCAGAAGCCCCGATACTGAAATATCTTCATCAATTTGCGGCCAGTGGATACCTTCACCGTTACCCAGTAACTCGTAATCGGCCCTTTCTGAAGTGGTTGCCTTCGCCAAGCGGGGAAACCAGACGATAGGAACAGATAAACTCCGTCCATCCGTCAGTAAGACAGTGATTTCATCGTCGGTGCACGCAATGCTGCTTGCACGTGCAGGACTGATTGTGAGAGTCATTCCACGCCTCCTTAGACCGCAACTTACAGCTGTGACAGAAGTTTATCGTACTCGTCATGTGTGCCAATCCAGAACCACAGAACGCCTTTTTCGTCACGCTTACAAACAGCTCGGTACCCTTTACTTACACGCGCCGAGTAAATAGGTAGGCTCGGATGCACGCTTTTGAATTGCAGACTGTTGTGTTGAGGGTTCTGTTTGAACAGACGATACTGCTTATGTGCTTGTTCCTGAGCGTCTTCAGGGAGTAAGGCAAGCTGTTTGCGGAACTGCTTAGTGGTTCGTGACCTCACAAGGTTTTGGCATCGTCACAGTCTTGTGTTAAACCTGCTTCGTCTTCCCCTTCAGCCTCAGCGAGTAGTTTCTCGAGCAGTATAGGTGACTTCGGATGAGCAAAGGCGGCGTCCCAACGCCTTTCATCCTCGAGTTCTGCCAAAATAAAGTGGGCTATGGCATCTTGGTCTACTTCAGAAAGCTGCCGCACTTCAGCAATAGCTTTTTCCAGCATTTTGGTCATGATGCATTATACGAGGTCAATCAGCTACCGGGTCTTGCACCGGTATTTCGATTTTGGCTCCCTGCGCTTCGGTAGCCCGCACTCCGCGCCGCCCGAATTTACGGGCCAGCTCGAGTTCGCTTAAAACGAGCGCCGTAGGCCGCCCGTGTGGACACGCCCACGGGGTCTCACACGCTGCTAACGCCTCAAGCAATCCCTGTGCATCTTTATGTACCAGCGCGTGACCCGCTTTTAACGCGGGCAAACATGCCAAGCGGCCCAATACCGCTCGCCAAGCTTCTTCGGCGCTGCCGCGCCCGAGGGCGTCGGTGACAACGCCGGCTAAGAGTTCAGGGTGTCCAAGTAAAAACGCCGGAACGGTTCGCACCCGCCAGCGGCCCCCGCCGAAGGGCTCGAGCACCAACCCTTTCGCCGCCAGCTCCCCCTGCCGAGCCAAATACGTCGCCTCATCTTCAGGCATCAGCGGTAAGAGTTCGGCGTGCGGCAGTTCACGCGGCGGCTCGAGTCGGTAACGCCTCTCTAAGTCCTCAAACAAGATACGTTCGTGCGCTGCGTGTTGGTCAACCACCCAGAGCTGCGCTGCGCCCTCGGCGAGGAGATAAAGTTCGCGGTAACGGCCCAGATAGGTGAGTGCCGGAAAATTATGACGGGGCGCTGCCGTAACGCCTTGCGCCACGCTAAAGTCAGGCAGGGCCGGAGCGAGTGAAACCGTGCTGAGAGCTGAGCTGACCGCTTCTTGAACAAACGCCGTGACTTCACCGAGCTGTAAGAACCTGACTCGAGCCTTGTCAGGCGACGTATTGACCAGAACGGTTTCCGGGGGAACGTTTAGATTAAACACGCCGACCGGGTAGTGTCCGGCGGGCAAAAGTTCTTTGTAAGACGCTAAAACTGCCCTAAGCAATCCTTCGTCCCACTCGACCGGGCGACCGTTCACCGCAAGTAAAAGTCGGTCGCGGCGCGGGCGGGTCAGTTCGGGGCGGGACAAGAGTCCCTCGAGCTGATACGCGCCGGTTTGGTGCTCGAGCGGCAAAAGCCGGTTCGCCGTCACCGGCCCCCAGACAAACTTCGCCGCCTCGACAAACGACCCGCCCGCATAGCTCCAGCGCGGTTCACTGTCGGTTTCTAAACTCAGCTGCAGCCCCGGATGATGCAGTAAGTAGCGGTTGAGCAGGGTGACAGCGCGTTTATTTTCAGCAGCGGGGGACTCGAGCGCCTCGTACCGCGCGGGCAGCCGCGCAAACAGCCCAGTCACCTCCGCGCAAGTCCCGTTCGGGGCTGGGTGACTACGGACGTTTACGGCGTCGCCTTCAGCTAAAAGCGTCACGCCACCGAGTTGACCGGCAGGGCGACTGGTTAAGGAAAGTGTCGCAGCGTGACGCACCGCGTAAAGCCCTTCACCGCGAAAGCCGAGCGTGCGAATATCTGTGAGGGACGCGAGTTTTGAGGTGCTGTGCGCGTCTACGGCGAGCGGCAGTTCGGCCTCGGGAATCCCTGCGCCGTTGTCTCTTACCGTCATGCGGCGGACGCCCCCAGCCTCGAGCCCTACCGAAAGCCGCGTCGCTCCGGCGTCGAGTGCGTTTTCGACAAGTTCTTTAAGCACGTCTACCGGGGCAGTGACGACCTCACCGGCGGCAATTTCACGGATGAGTTCCGGGGGGAGCTGACGAATTGCGGCCATCCTTAGCTCACAGGCGTTAGGCCGCGTGCGCGGTCTTTAAGCTCGTGCAAGAGAGCGAGGGCCTCGAGCGGAGACAGACGGTTCAAGTCTTGAGTTAAAAGCTGTTCGATAACCTCTGTGGCGGCGTCTTGACCGCGGGCCTCGAGCCCGGATAACACCGTCCGCGCCCTCTCCAAAACACTCCCCGGAACCCCTGCGAGTTTGGCTACCTCTAAGCCATACGCCTTCGACGCTGGCCCCGGTAGAATTTGATGGTAAAAGGTCAACCCGCCCGCCTCTTCTTTCGCGGCGACGTGAAAGTTACGCACCGCGCCGAGTTTGCCTTCTAACGCGGTCAGTTCAAAGTAGTGTGTGGCAAATAAGACATATGAGCTGGTACACGCTTCTAAGTGTTCAGCCGCTGCCCACGCCAGTGCTAAGCCGTCAAAGGTGCTCGTCCCGCGTCCGATTTCATCTAACAGCACCAAACTTTTTGGCGTCGCGTGCTGCAAAATGGTCGCTAACTCGCTCATCTCGACCATAAAGGTGCTGCGCCCCCCGGCAATATCATCCGACGCGCCGATCCGGGTATAGATGCGTTCAAAGAGTGGCAACACCGCGCGTTCCGCCGGGACGAACGAGCCGATCTGTGCGAGGAGCGCGATCAGCGCCGCCTGCCGCAAATAGGTAGACTTGCCCGACATATTCGGCCCGGTCAGGATAATCAGGCGTTCGCTCTTTGAGAGCTGCAAATCGTTTGGGATAAACGGATAAAACCGCTCGACCACCGGGTGACGGCCCCCTTGGATGCTCAGAGCGCCCTCGGAAAAGCTCGGGCGGCAGTAGCGGCCCTCGGCGGCAACTTCGGCGAGGGCGCTGTAGGTGTCCAACTCGGCTAAGGCCGCGCCGAGTTCGCGCACCGCGTCGGCAGCCGGGGCGAGGCCAGCCCGCAACTCGCCAAACACAGCGTATTCTCGGCCTCTAGCGGCAGTTTCGGCCCGTAAAATTTCGCGTTCGCGTTCGCGCAGGTCGGGCCGGACATAACGCTGGCGGTCTTTTAAGGTTTGCACGGCGCGGTAACTTTCCGGCACCTCGTCGTAGTACGGGCGGGTGACCTCGAGGTAATAGCCAAACACGCCGTTAAAGCCGATTTTTAAGGTTGGAATCCCGGTTGCGGCGCGTTCACCGGACTCTAACGCCGCAATCCACGCCCGCCCCGATTCGGCAGCGGCGCGGAGCGTATCGAGCTCGCTGTCAAAGCCGCTTTGAATCAGGCCACCTTCGGTGAGTTTGAGCGGTGGGTTTTCTACAAGTGCGGCGCTGATGCGTTCTTCGGTACTGCTGAGTCCCTGCAGACGTTCAGCTAACGCTTGCAGCGCCCCTTCACTGCGTCCTGCAAGCAAACTTTTAAGCTCCGGGACGAGGGCCAGACTCCGCGCTAAAGCGCAGAGGTCTCGAGCGTTCGCGCGGCCCGTCACCAGTTTCGAGGCGAGGCGCTCTAGGTCATGCAGTTTGTAAAGTGCTTTTCTGACCTCACGCCGTAAAACAGTGTCGCGGACAAACGCTTCTACGGCGTCCTGACGGCGGTTAATCAGCGGCTCTTCTAGTAAGGGATGCCGGAGCCACGCCCGTAAAAGCCTGCGTCCGGGCGCGGTGCGGGTCGTGTCTAAGATGCTTAGCAGCGTGCGAGCTTCGCTACTCGCCGTGGGCGTATTGGCCGAGAAAACCTCGAGTGTCGCCAAGGCCGTTTCTCCAACCTGCATATAGGCGCTCGGGTCATAGCGTAAAAAACGGGTGACTTGTCCGAGTTGCCCGCGCTGCGTCGTAAGCGCATACGACAAAACGGCACCGGCAGCGCGTAACACGGCGGCCTCAGCTCCCGGTGGCACGGTGCCAAAGTGAGCCTCGAGCGCACCCTGCGCCTCGTCTTCCCCAAAACGCCCGCGTGTGACCATCACCGAGAAGCGTTCGCTACACGCTTCGCGGAAATCCTCTTGCGCGTAGAGTTCAGGGGCGAGCAGCAGTTCAGCGGGGCGGTAGCGGCGAAGCTCGTCAAACAAGGCGCTTTTGCTATATAAGAGCGTGCCGCGGAACTCGCCGGTTGAAACATCTAAAAAGGTCAGTCCGTAACCCTCGCCGGTGGCGACCGCCGCTAGGTAGTTCGCGTCGGGGCGTAAGAGTTTTTCGTCTGTGACTGTACCGGGCGTGATGAGCTGCGTCACCTCACGTTTGACAAGGCCGTCGGCCGTTGCGGGTGTTTCGGTCTGGTCGGCAACCGCCACACAGATATTTTGTTTAAGGAGTCTCTCGAGGTAGGCGTCGGCGCTCCGCACCGGAATCCCCGACATCGGGGTCGTGAAATCTTTGCTGGTTTTATGCGTCAGGGTGATGTTGATCGCCCGCGCAAACCGCTCGGCGTCTTCGCCAAACGTTTCGTAAAAGTCGCCGACTTGAAATAAGAGTAGATAGTCCGGGTAACGTTCGCGCAGCTCGACGTACTGCACGAGCAGTGGCGGTAGCGGCCCGGTTCCCTCCCCCTTAAGCGTCATAGGTTTATGATACCGTCTCTTACGAGGTGCTGGTGAAAGGTATTATTGGTAGTTATAGTTGGCTTACCATGCGCCCGAAAAAAGCACGGAACGCTGAACTGATTAGCACGTATGACGCAGTCGCTGAGCCTTATGCGGACGCGTATTTTGACGAATTGTCGCGTAAACCTTTTGATTGCGCCCTGCTAGAGCGTTTCGCGGCCTCGCTACCGTCTCGAGGATTGGTCGCTGATATAGGTTGCGGCCCCGGTCAGATTGCACGGTTTCTTAGTGAGCCTCTTAGTGGGCGCGGTCTCGAGGTGACAGGTTTCGACTTGTCACCCCAGATGGTGGCGGTGGCGCGGCGTCTAAACCCCGAGCTGAACTTCGCTGTCGGAGATATGCGGAAGCTCGAGGTCGCAGCCGGTACGTTCTCCGGAATCGTTGCCTTTTATTCGATGATTCATCTGCCACGCGCCGAAGTCAGCGACGTTTTTAGAGAGCTGGGCCGTGTTTTGCGACCCGGCGGCCTTCTACTCGTATCCTTTCATCTAGGCCGCGGCGAAACGCACGCCGAGAACTGGTTTGATAAGGCAGTATCTGTAACAGCAACATTTTTTGAGGTCGAAGAAGTCGCTGGCTATCTAAGTAGTACGGGCTTTTCAGCAGTTGAGATGCAGGTGCGCCCGCCTTACGCCTCCGAGTTGCAGACAGAACGGGGGTACATCATGGCTAAGAAGCTATAACTCTCTGCCTGAGACTTATCATCTTCTTTGTTGCAGTTCAAACTGTCTCGGTGAGCGGTGAGACGCCCTTACGCACCTCGACGACGACCTCGAGCCCTGCCCCACCCCCACCACGCCGGAGCCCCCGCACCGGCGGCAGGTCGTCATAGTCGCGGCCACAGCCGATTTTGACGTGCGCCTCCGTGACCGGGCAGCCGTTGGTCGGGTCAAAACCGACCCAACCGTTTCCGGGCAAAAACGCCTCGACCCAGGCGTGCGACGCTTCCGCGCCGATCAGCGTCTCGTCGCCCCACGGGTTCGCGTGGATATAACCCGACACGTAACGTGCCGGGATGCCGGAGGCGCGGCACAAGGCGAGCATGGCGTGGGCAAAGTCTTGACACACGCCCGAACTGTGCCGCGCAAACTCAGTTAGCGGCGTGTTGACGTCCGTGGCTGAAGGTGAGTAGCGAAAGCGCCCATGCAGATAGATGTTCATCGCGTTTAGATAGTTTAAGAGTCCCGCTCCGGAAGTAAGCGGCAGCGCCCCGAACGCGCGGTGCCAGTTTTCGTTAAGCGGGACGCGCAGCGTCGGGGCGAGATATTCGAAAAAGCGGTGACGCAGGTCGGGTAGCGCGTCGGCTGAGACTTCACGCGGAACCGGAACCGGATAGGTCACGACGGCTGAAGTCGCCTCGATGACGAGTTCGGCGTGGTCATTCGGCAGGTGAAAGTGATAGATTAGGTTGCCGGACTGGTCACGGCGCTCTCTGACGGTCGCTTTGGGTGAAATTTGTAACTCGAACGCTAAGAGCGTCTGCCGGTAATCGTCAGCGGGGCGCAGCCATACTTCGTTAAACGAGTCCCAAGCGGGCCGCGCGTAGCTGTAGGTCGTCGTATGGCGGATATTTAGATACATAGCTCTGCGGAGTATAGCAAGGGTTTTCGGGTTGACTGTGCAATCTGCACGTAGCTCCAGCCCTCGTCCGACCTCATTTAGATGAACCTTCAACGTCTATAAATCCGACTTCTTTACTGGTTGTTAATCGGAATCATTCCGATTAAGCTAAAGCATGACTACGGAATCTACTGCCTCTAAATCAGACAACCAGACCACTGCCCCCGAAACCCTCGCTCCCGAACCCCGCGACGATTCTCACGATTTCGTCTTACGCGTCGTCCAACCCGGACTGCTCGGGCTGATGGACGGCTCCGTCTCGACGCTCGCACCGATTTTTGCGGCGGCTGAACTGACCGGGCGACCCTTCGCCGCCTTTATCGTCGGGGTCGCAGCGGCGCTCGGGGCGGGCGTCAGCATGGGCCTCGCCGAAGCACTTTCAGACGACGGCAAGGTTTCCGGACGCGGCAACCCGTGGCTCCGTGGCGGCGTCACGGGGCTTGCCACGATGCTCGGCGGGCTGCTCCATACGTTGCCCTTTTTGCTGCCGAACCTGCGGACTGCGCTGACGCTGGCGTATGTGGTAGTAGGGCTCGAGCTGCTCGCCATCGCCTATATCCGCTACCACTTTATGAAAAGCCCACTCGGGCAGACGATTTTGCAGGTTATCGTCGGCGGCGGGATTGTCTTCGGGATTGGGATTTTGCTCGGGCAATTAGGCGCAGGTGCGTAAACGTTCAGTTTTGGCTGGTTTGACAATTATACCAAGATACCTTAAAATTTAAGGTATGTGTTCTACAAATTATTTCAATACCCTGATTGAAATTGCCGAGGATTGCACCGCTACGAGCAGCGAAATCCCTCCCATCAAAGGAAATAAAAAATCGGTAGCGAATCTGACTTATGAGATTCTAATTGGACACCCCTACAAGTTCACTTCGGATGACGTTTTGTTCTCTGTCTTTGCCGCAAGGCAAAAGCTACCTAAAGAAAGTCTAGCAAAGGAAAGAGAACGTTTTTTTTCAAAAGGGCAACCTTGTTTCCGCGCTTCACCGCTAACCAAAAGATATGGCTGGGGTGTTCACAGCAACGAAGAAGGCAAAATCGCTATGTACGGCGTCGAGTCGGCAGAATATCAGAAGCTCGTTACAGACACATCGGTCACGAAGAAAAAAGCCATGCGTTCGTAAAGAGCCAAATAGCTTCGGCAAAAGTATTTCATAGATATGCCTGCGAGTAAGATGGACTTATGGAACTCTATCTGGGCACGGGCGGCTACAGCAACGACGATTGGAACGGTATCTTTTACCCCGAAGACGCCAAATCGTCGCAGTACTTGGGACTCTACGCCGAACACTTTAACGCGGTTGAACTTAACAGCAGTTTTTACAACATCCCCGGCACTAAAGCGTTCGCCGGGATGGTTAAAAAAAGTGACGGTAAGGTGCGTTTTGCGATCAAGCTGCCGAGTGCCATGACGCACAGCCGCGACGCCGACGCTGAACTCTATAAGCGGCTCTTTGAATCGGTGGAGCCACTCCGCGAGGCGGGGATGCTGGGGCCGTTTTTGGCGCAGTTTCCCTATTCGTTTCACCGGACACCGGACAACCGCGTCTATCTAAAATCGCTGACTGACCGTTTTACCGAAGCGGGGGAGGCGCTCGCGGTTGAGTTTCGCACTGCTGACTGGCACCTGCCCGGAGTCTACGACGCGCTTGCAAAATCCGGTTTGATTGCCGTAAGTGTAGACTATCCGCAGCTACCGAATATGCCTAAACCTGTGCTGCTGCAAACCTCGAGCACCGCCTACATCCGGCTCCACGGGCGCAACGAAAAAACTTGGTACGGCGGTAAAAGTGCGGCTGAGCGGCACGACTACTTATACAGCAAAGATGAACTGCAGCCGTGGGTTCGGGCGGTGGTGGGGAGTGAGCTCGAGCAGGTCTACCTCATGTTCTTAAACACCACTAAGGGCCACGCGCTTAAAAACCTCAAGATGATAGATGAGCTTTTCGCTGAAGCAGGCATAGAAGCGCCGATGTCTCTATGAGACGTGTCTGTGATAAGACAGCCTACCTGCTCACGGGCTCGAGAAAGCAAGTTTGAGCCAAAAAGCGGATAGCTCAGGGTCAGCGTCCGGGGTAGCGTAGGGCTATGCAAGAAACGACCTTAATCTCTGCTGACACGCTGGCGTGGCGAGCGTTGCAGACGCGGCGCTATCTGCCCGGCATCTTTTATGCGGTACGCTCGACCGGGATTTACTGCCGCACCGACTGTCCCTCGAGGCGTCCGGCGGCGTCTCAGGTGCAGTTTTTTAGCCGTAGCGAAGAAGCTGAAGCTGCGGGCTACCGGCCCTGCTTGCGGTGCCGTCCGCAAGCTGTGCTCGAAGAGGCGACCGACCTCAAACGGGTGCTGGCGTTATTTGACGCCGAGCTTTCAGCAGGTGACTCGAGCTGCCTGACACTCCCTAAGTTAGCGGGGCGTACCGGCTTTGAGCTGAGCTATATTAGACGACTTTTTCGCCGCGACGTGGGACTTAGCCCGAGAGCCTACGGGGAGGTTCGGCGTACGGAACGGCTCCGTACTGAGTTGCGCACGGGCGCACCGGTAACAGCGGCACTTTACGCCGCCGGGTACGGCTCGAGCCGAGCACTCTACGCGTCGGCAGACCAAGCCCTCGGCATGACGCCGGGGGCGTACCGCAAAGGTGGGGCTGGGCTGACCATCTGGTTTGCTCACTTTGAAAGTGATTTGGGGCCAGGACTTTTGGCCACGACCGAGCGGGGCGTGTGTGCGCTCCGTTTTGGTGACGGCTTGCTAGAAGAACTTAAAAACGAATTCAAGAACGCTCAGGTTAAAGAAGATGACACTGTAGTCGCTCCTTATATCGAGGCGGTGCGGGCCTATCTTACCGGTAAGCCGCTTACGCTACCCCTTCACCTATCGCCAAGTGCATTTCAAGCCAGGGTGTGGACGGCGCTGCAAGGGATTCCTTACGGTGAAACGCGCTCTTACGGAGAGCTTGCGCAGGCTATCGGTAACCCCGCCGCGGTGCGGGCCGTGGCAGGGGCGTGCGCCAAAAATCCGGTGGCGCTGGCGGTGCCGTGTCACCGGGTCGTTCGCGCCGACGGCAGTTTGAGCGGTTACCGTTGGGGTATCGCACGTAAAAAAGTGTTGCTGGGGCGGGAGGCTGCGGCTAAAGAGGACAATAACGGCAAGTCAATATAACGCCGGAAGTGAAATCGGTAGACAAGAGCTGGAGCCATGTATCAATCAGTTCCCTAGCCCGTTCTCTAAGCTCCGTATGGGCGTTTGTAAGAGCTATTGTCCAGTCTGAGCAAACTTAAGCACAGCCCAAACCCTTTATTTAGCAATGGTACTCGCAAGTTTCAAGCTTGCTGACCATAAAAATTGCTACGAGTGCGCATGATCTAAACTGAAGTAAGGAAGGTTGACCTTAGACTCGAACCATAGTCAGAGATAGCAAAACAGAAAATTAGGACTCTGGGAAGAAGATAAACAAAAGACCTCGAGCACGTCCTTTTCGGACGACCCTGATAATGAACCGTCTGACCGTCGGTTTTACGGCAACGGCGTGTTGTTTTGACGCTCGGACTATTTTGCTCGCTAGTGACCTCGAGGCTGCCCTTATCAACGTCGGATAGGTCGAGATAGGGGTACAAGCCTTCGCTTATCTTCAACCACGTCGGTTGGGGACACCCGGCTCATGGTCTCGTCGGAGCGGACGGCGCAACCCGAGCGGCGCTGCATCTCCTCCGATTCTTGCCGCGGATTCCAACTTTGTAGCGTCACCGCCTCCCTTTTTGCAAAACAGGATAAACCTTAGTATATTGTTAGGTATTCTTACTACAGCAGATTTATCTGGTTTATTTTGACGACATGATGGTTAGGGTGTTCGGGGCACACTGCAGTGACAAGGTACGATTAAAGGTATGAGCGCCCCATCACCTTCGCGCCTGACGCTGGTAATGGGCGTCGGACTCGTCGCCGTCAGCCTCTCCGCCATTTTTATCCGCCTCGCTGACGCCCCCGGCGTGGTGGTGGCAGCCTACCGGATGCTTTTGGCAAGTCTCGTGCTACTCCCGTGGACACTTCGGGCGCTCCGTCAAACCCCGCTGACCCGCCACAACGCCGGGTACGCCGTCGCTGCCGGACTCCTCTTAGGACTGCACTTTGCTACCTGGATCAGTTCGCTCTCTTACACGACGGTTGCCGCGAGCACGAGTTTAGGAACGACGACGCCGGTTTGGGTCGCGCTCTCGAGCTGGGTCTTTCTCGGGTTAGCGCCACCCTTTAGCGCGATGCTGGGGATGCTCGTCGCGGTATTGGGCGGGGCGCTGATCGGGTTTGGTGGCGCAGTCGGCGAGGCGAGCAGCGCTCCATTTTTGGGCAACGTACTCGCGCTCGTGGGCGCAGTCGCGGCAGCCGCTTACTTGCTGCTCGGCCGCTCGGCGCAGCGCCGGGGTCTCAACTTACAAGCCTATATCGGCGTCGCTTACGGCGTCGCGGCGCTGAGCCTCTTGCCCCTCCCCTTTTTTTTGGGTTACAGCTATACCGGTTACAGCCCAGAGAGCTACTTTTGGATTTTGCTGTTGGCGCTGATTCCGCAGCTTATCGGTCATACCTCGTACAACTACGCGGTTAAACACATGAACCCGACCGTGGTGGCGACCGTGATTTTGCTCGAGCCTATCGGCGCAAGCCTGTTAGCGTTGATCCTTTTTACCGAGGTTCCGCCACTCCTTACCCTGTTCGGCGCAGTGACGCTTCTCTCCGGCGTTGCCATTACTACCCGCAACAGCCGGATGATCCCTGAAGAGCCGGTATAACACTCTAAATACAAAACGTCTCTAAAAACTGCGTTTGCTATCTCAGGACTAGTAAAAAGCAGCAAAATCTGCTAAGATATACGGCGTGCTTGTGTCAGTACCACTTCGATACCTATTATCACTGACACCAAGAACTCTCTCCATAAAACATCATCACCTTACAGATTAGTCCTCTGCCGGGGGGTAGGGACGATTGTGGCGTTATGGCCTGAAGGAGTGCCGCCTTGAAAGATACTCAAAAAACCTACAAAAATGGCGACCAAGTCGTCCTGCCACCTTACGGCGTCGGGATCGTTGAGGGGACGACCACGCGCACCATCGCCGGTGCCGACCTCCAATACTACGAAGTCGCGTTTCCCAACGGGACCTCGAAGGCGTTTGTACCGGTCGCTGCGCCGCAAGCTGCCGGCCTCCGTCCGGCGCTGACGAAAACAGAAGTTCATAATGTTTTGGAGCGCCTCAGCAACGGCCGGGTCAACCTGCCCAAACAGTGGGCCGCCCGTCACCGCCGCGTCACCGAAATCTTATCTTCCGGTGATCCCTATCAGATTGCGACGCTCGGGAGCGAGTTGCGCCGCTGGGATTTAGAACGCGGTCTCCCCGACCTTGACCGGCAAGCGTACCGCCGCGCCCTCCGCCTATTAGCCGGTGAAATCAGCGCCGTTTTAGGGATTGATACCAAGGAAGCGCGCGCCATGATGGACGCGGGCGACGACGACGAGCTGAACTAGTATCTAATTTATATGATTGAGGTCGGAGATTTCTCCGGCCTTTTTTGGTTGAGCTCACCGTATACACTGAGACATGATTCGCCCTGCAACAGTTGATGACGCCCCAGACATTGCGAGGGTTCACGTCGAGAGCTGGCGCACGACTTACCCTGGGCTAATGCCGGACGCCGTGCTAGACAAGCTTTCAGTATCTGGGCGAGAGAAGTTTTGGTATCAGGTTTTGGGGCGAGATAAATCACAGGTTGCTTTTGTTGCAACAGACGCACAAGGTAAAGTAGTCGGTTTCGTCAACGGCGGCTTAGAGCGTGAAAAAGACCCCGTTCACACCGCTGAGCTTTATGCGCTTTATCTTTTTAAGGAAAGCCAGGGTTACGGCTACGGCGAGGCTTTGTTTGAGGCTATGGTAGAGAAGTTTTTGGAGCAAAACCACACGGCGATGCTGCTGTGGGTGCTCTCGAGCAATCCTTCACGCGGGTTCTACGAAAAAATGGGCGGGCGTTACCTCAAAATCAAAGCTATTGACATCGGCGGCGAAACTTTAGAAGAGGTCGCCTACGGTTGGGCCGATCTGCCCAACTTAGCGAGATAAGCTAAAGCCAGCGCGTAAGCCGCATAATCATCAATGAGTTCGGGCGGGGTTCTTAATCCCTGCGGTAAAAGACGTTGTAGACCCCTCGGTGGCCGGTCACGAAAGTAGAGGTTGCGGGCAGTGAGGCTCGAGCCCCATTCGTCTACGACTTCAAACTTTATTCCTCTCCCAGTAAGCAGGTTTTTTACGGTGTCGCTACCGGTTCCGTCACCGACTAAGACGGTGGCGGTTGGGGGGAACTCGAGAGCTTTTAGCTGTACCAAATCTAAAACATCATGAAACCCCAGCGTCCCAGCTTCTGAAACAAACGCCACGCCGATATTGCGGCCTGGGTCTAGTGCGACAATAAAGGCTTCAGGCACAGCCCCAAGCATACCGCTGACAAAGACACAGTAAAAAAAGAGCCGGACACTTACACCTGTGTCCGACTCTTTGACTAGAAAGGTTTAGGCTTCGGGGCGGCGCTCGCGTTCACCGGCCGGACGCGCCGGGGTGACAGTTTCGCGGGCGGCGGGCGCTTCTTTCAGGCGTCCGAGCATCTGGTCATCAGCGACGCGGGTCGCGCGGATGATGTCTAGGCCGGTTCCAGCCGGAATCAAACGGCCTAAGATGACGTTCTCTTTGAGGCCCACTAAATCGTCAGCTTTGCCGGAAACCGCAGCTTCAGTCAGGACGTGCGTGGTGTGCTGGAACGACGCTGCCGAGAGCCATGACTTGGTGGACAGGCTGGCCTTAGTGATACCCAAAAGGAGCGGTTTCCATTCGGCGGGCGCTTTGCCCTCGGCGAGCAGCTGGTCGTTCGCATCTTCGATCTCGAAACGTTCGACAGTCTGCCCTTCCAGGAATAGCGAGTCACCGGGCTGCTGCACCTCGACGAATTTGAGCATCTGCCGGACAATCACCTCGATATGTTTGTCGTGGACCGAGACACCTTGCCCACGGTACACGCGCTGCACCTCGTCTACGAGGTAACGCTGCACATCGGCGGGACCGCGCGACTCCAAGAGATCGTGTGGGTTGATGGCTCCACGGGTCAGCTGTGCGCCCGCTTCGACTTCATCGCCGTCACGGACTAAGACGCGGGTCGCTTTATCGACCTTGTAGGCTTTGCTGAACTCACCGTCTTGACTCGTCACGGTGATGCGGAACTTGTCCTCTTCTTCCACAACGCTGACCACACCGTCGAGTTCGGAGATGGTCGCTTTGACTTTGGGTTTCCGCGCTTCGACGAGTTCGATGACCCGGGGCAGACCCTGCGTAATGTCGCCACCCGTCGCAACGCCTCCGGTGTGAAAGGTGCGCATGGTGAGCTGTGTGCCCGGTTCACCGATAGACTCGGCAGCGATGACGCCGACCGCTTCACCGAGAGAGACAGGGCGCATGAGCGACATATCCATGCCGTAACACGCTTGGCAAACCCCGGCGCGGGTTTGGCACGCGACCGGCGACCGTAGCGGAATGGTGCGGACATCGGGATTATCGCGCAGGCCCGTGTAGATAGCCTGGATGTGTTCGGGCATCAAGACGGTACCGGCTTCTAATGAATAATCCCCAACCTCAAAGTCGAGGGCTAAGTGACGCCCGTAGAGGCTCATGTCGATCTGGCCCTTGTTGCGTAAGCGACCGTCGGAACCGTAAAACGGCACATCCAGATACTCCGCCGTGCCGCAATCGGCTTCACGCACCACGATTTCGTGCGCGACATCGACGAGTTTACGGGTTAAGTAACCCGAGTCAGCCGTGCGGAGGGCCGTATCTGCGCCCCCTTTACGTGCGCCGTGCGTCGAGAAGAAGTACTCCAAAACGGTCAAGCCTTCGCGGAAGTTTGCGCGGATCGGCAGTTCGATAGTGTCGCCCGAAGGTTTCGCCATCAGCCCACGCATCCCGGCAAGCTGACGCACCTGCTGCGGGTTCCCACGCGCCCCGGACTGCGCCATGATAAATAACGGGTTAAACGGCATGTTGTCGCGGAAGTTGTCAAACACCGCCTGCCGCACGGCTTCGGTCGTATCCGTCCAGACGCGGATGACCTGCTGGTGACGTTCGGCGTCAGTGACAAAACCGCGGTCAAACGCGTCCATCACCTTGTCGAACTTGGCCTCGGCTTCGGCGATGAGTTCTTTTTTGGCAGGCGGAATCGCCACATCGTCAATGCCGATGGTAATACCCGAGGTGGTCGAAAGCTTAAAGCCTTCGTCTTTGAGCGCGTCTAAAAGTTTTGCGGTGCGCTCGATCCCGAGCAGTTTGAACGATTCGGTTACGAGATCGCGGAGCGCGTTCTTTTCGTAGGCCGTGTCGTAACGAATCATCGAGGTTGGTACTTCGCCGCCGTCTTCGGACAGGGTTTCTTGAACCATCCGGGCGAAGTAGAGGCGGCCGGGGCTGGTCGTCATCGTCTCGCCGTTGACTTTGACGGTTACGGTATCTTGCATGTCAATGTCGTTGCGTTCGACGGCTAAGAGCGCGTCATCCACGTCGGCAAAGCGGTATTTGAGGCGGCCCGCTGAGGTCTCTTGACCGGCCACCGTAATCGGTGAGTTGAGGTCTAACTTGCCGCCGTCATAGTCAGCGAGCGCGTCGGCTTGGGTATCGTAGCTGTTCCCTGCACCTTTGCTGCCGGTGTAAAGCTGCGTCAGGACGAACAGACCCAAGATGATGTCGCGGCTCGCGCCGACGTTCGGGTTGCCGTGCGCGGGCGAGAGCAGGTTGTGCGAGGCGAGCATTTGCAGGCGTGCTTCGGCCTGCGCGTAAACCGATAGCGGCACGTGAATCGCCATCTGGTCGCCGTCAAAGTCGGCGTTGAAAGCTTCACAGACTAAAGGGTGAAGCTGAATCGCTTGACCTTCGACCAACACCGGCTCGAACGCTTGGATGCCTAAACGGTGAAGCGTCGGGGCACGGTTGAGAAGGACTACACGGTCTTGGATGACCTCCTCGAGCGCGTCCCAAATCTCGTCGCGGGTGTCGCGGTAACGTTCTAAAAGTTTGCGGGCACTCTTGATGTTGGAAACGACGCCGCGCTCTTCAAGCACCTTAAAGAGGAAAGGCTTAAAGAGTTCTAACGCCATCCGTTTGGGAATCCCGCACTGGTGCAGCTTGAGCTGCGGCCCCACAACGATAACCGACCGACCCGAGTAATCGACGCGTTTACCGAGCAGGTTCTGACGGAACCGGCCCTGCTTCCCGCCTAACAAGTCAGTCAGCGAGCGGAGCGGACGGTCGGAACCGGGGTGGACGACGGCTGCGCCGCGGCGACCGTTATCAATCAGCGCGTCTACCGCTTCTTGCAGCATCCGTTTTTCGTTGCGGACGATCATCTCGGGTGCGCCCTGCGCCATAAGTTTTTTCAGGCGGTTGTTGCGGTTGATCAGGCGGCGGTAGAGGTCGTTTAAGTCCGAAGTCGCAAAACGCCCACCTTCGACTTGCACCATTGGACGGAGTGCCGGGGGCATGATGGGGACGGCCTCTAAAATCATCCACGCCGGGTTGTTGCCGGACTGGATAAAGTTCCGGGTGATCTCCAAGCGTTTACGGGCTTTCGCACGCTTATGGCGTGAGGGCGAGTTCATCTCTTCGACCAACTCGGACTCGAGCAACTGTAAGTCAATCTTCTCTAAGAGTTCACGAATCGCTTCTGCGCCCATCTTGGCTTCGAAGTCATACGATTCGATCAGACGGACTTGACGGCGTACGAGGTCAATTTCTACCCGACCCGAGATGTCGGCTTTGACCTTACCGTTATCGGCAAGTTCGTCACCGGGAATGACGCGGTCACCGTTGACGACAATCGGCTCGTCGTTGTACGGGTAGAGTTTCGCACGTGAGACGATGATGCTGGCAGGCTCACCGAGATGGATGGTACCGTCGGCCTCAGCGTAGATTTCCTGGGCTTGGTCAATCGCCCCGACCACTTTGTCACCTTCGGAAACAGGTGCGCCATCGCTGACCAAAACGTGCATGGTCGGGTTGATCGGCTGCTCGTCGCGTCGTGCCCAACGGAGCGAAAAGGTCAGTTCAGTCTCTGCACCGCGTTTACGGTTTTTGGCGAGACTTGCACCGGTGGCGTCACGGGGGATTGAAAGCGTCGTACCTGAAGCTGCCTGAGCGAGAACAGCCCCGGCTTCGACGAATTCACCGTCACCAGTTTTAAGTTCCATCCCAGCCGGGAGGAAGTGCGCGGTGATAAGTTTTTCGTCGTCCGGATTGCGGAGGTTTAAGATGCCGCCGTCGGTGCCGATAGGCAGCAGTTCAACGATGCCTTCTTCTTTCGCGGTGACGGTGATGTCACTCGCCAGCTCAGCAAACGGCTGACCGCCGCTGTACCGCTCCTCTTCGATCCACGCTTTGGTCGGAACGCTTAAAAAGGCGTCCTTTTCCTCCTCGTAGTCGAAGACGAGTTTACGGGGGAAGCGGTACTGGGCTAAACCGGTCAGTTTCGACTTAACGCCTTTGGCGAGCTGCTGTCCGGTTTCGACGTATTCGCCGTCGGCGACGACTGCATCTTCACCTAAAGCCACCGAATAGGTTTCTTGATGGCCGTAGCGGAGCTGGCGATATTCGTCGTCAGTTAAGAGGTCGCCAGCGCGGAGCGGGCGACCGTCACGCAGCGCGTCGAGCGGGTCGGTGACGACGTACTTGGCGAAGTACAAGACTTGCTCGAGCTGACTTGTTGAGAGGTTTAAGAGCGCCCCGATTTTACTCGGTACGTCTTTGACATACCAGATGTGGGTGCAAGGAGTCGCCAGTTCGATATGACCCATGCGGTAGCGGCGAACCGTCGCTTTGGTAACTTCGACGCCGCAACGCTCGCAGGTTTTGCCTTCGTAACGCTGACGTTTGTACTTACCGCAGGCGCACTCGTAGTCTTTTTCCGGCCCGAAGATGCGCTCGTCGAACAATCCGTCGCGTTCAGGTTTGAGGGTGCGGTAGTTGATGGTTTCAGGTTTCGTGACCTCGCCGTAGCTCCACCCGCGAATCTGCTCTGGTGAGGCAATTTTGATCTGTACTTTGTTAAAGTCTCGCATATTCCCCCTTACTTTCCTCTGCCCGATTCGTCGAAGATGCTGATCGGCTGTGCGTCGTCCATGACCTGAACATCGAGCCCAAGCGAGTGAAGCTCTTTGACCAAAACCTTAAACGATTCGGGGATGGTGGGTTCTAACACGTCGTTTCCTTTGACGATGGCCTCGTACGAGGTGTTGCGCCCGTCGATGTCATCGGACTTGATGGTAAGCATCTCTTGGAGCGTGTGCGCCGCGCCGTGCGCTTGCAGCGCCCAGCACTCCATCTCACCTAAGCGTTGCCCACCGAACTGCGCTTTACCGCCGAGCGGTTGCTGCGTGATGAGCGAGTACGGGCCAGTCGAACGGGCGTGCATCTTGTCCTCGACCATGTGGTAGAGCTTCATGACGTACATCACGCCGACGACGATAGGAGCGTCTACAGCTTCGCCGGTGTGACCGTCAAAGAGCACGGTTTTACCGGTGCGGGCAAGTGCGAGCCGCGCCGCTTCATCGTCCATATCGCGGTCAATGATGCCGAGCTTGGCGGCGCGCTCGATCACCCGCGCTTCGCGCACGTCGGTGCTAAAGCCAGCTTCCTTATCGGCGGTGAGTTCTTCACGGGTGGCGTCCTCGAGCAGATCTTTAATCTGCTCTTCGCGGGCACTGTCAAAGACCGGCGTCACGTAAGAGACGTTGTTTTTGTATGCGGCCAGTCCTAAGTGCGTTTCCAAAATCTGGCCCAAGTTCATCCGGGACGGTACCCCGAGCGGGTTAAATACGAGGTCAACCGGCGTGCCGTCGGGCATATACGGCATGTCTTCGGGCGGTAGGATTTTGGCCACCACACCTTTGTTCCCGTGCCGGTTCGCTAACTTATCGCCTTCGATCAAGCGGCGCTTTTGCGCGATATAAACGCGGACCATCTCCTGCACACCGGGTTTGAGTTCAACCCCGGCGTCGCCACGGCGAAAACGCACCGTCCGGAGGATGATGCCGCCGTCGCCGGGGGGCACGCGGAGCGAGGTGTCTTTGACCTCCCTGGCTTTTTCCCCGAAGATCGAGCGCAGGAGCCGCTCTTCGGGGGTCGGTTCGGTCTCACCCTTAAACGAAGTGTGACCGACCAGGATGTCGCCCTGCTTGACCTCGGCACCGATCCGCACCACACCGTCTTCGTCGAGGTCGCGTAAGGCGGCTTCGGAAAGGCCGGGGATATCCCGAGTGATCTTTTCCGGGCCGAGTTTAGTGTCGCGGGCTTCTTTTTCGTACTTCTCGATGTGGACGCTCGTATATGAATCCGACCGCACCAGCCGCTCGGACAAGACGATGGCGTCTTCAAAGTTATAGCCGTCGAAAGGCATGATGGCGATCAGGACGTTTTGACCGAGCGCCAACCGTCCATTTTGCGAGGCGGGGCCGTCCGCGATCACTTGACCGCTGGTTACGGCGTCACCGACGTTGACGAGCGGGCGCTGGTCTAAGTTCGTATTCTGGTTTGAACGCTGAAACCGGGTCAGCTGATACTCATGCTCGACCTTGCGGTCGTTTTCAGTAATGATACGTTTGGCGTCCACGTACGTGACGGTGCCATCTTCCGTTGCCAAAAGAACTGTGCCTGAGTCTCTCGAGACCCGCTCTTCTACCCCTGTCCCGACATACGGCGCGTCGGGTTTGATCAGCGGCACTGCTTGCGACTGCATGTTCGAGCCCATCAGTGCGCGGTTGGCGTCATCGTGTTCTAAAAAGGGGATAAGGGAAGTGGGAACGGAGATAATCTGCTTCGGCGACACGTCCATAAAGTCAACTGTTTCCGGCTCGACGTAAAAAGGGTCACCCAGACGGCGGGTCAACACGCTGTCGTTCGCAAACCCGTTGGTGTCGTCTAGCACAGTGTTGGCCTGCGCGATGACGTACTTATCTTCTTGGTGTGCGGTCATGTACTGCACGTCGTTAGTCACTTTGCCGTCAACCACGCGGCGGTAGGGCGCTTCGATAAACCCGAGCGGGTTGACCTGCGCAAACGACGCTAAAGACGTGATCAAACCGATGTTCGCACCTTCCGGCGTTTCAATCGGGCAGATGCGGCCGTAGTGAGTACGGTGCACGTCACGCACATCAAACCCGGCGCGTTCCCTGGTCAGACCACCCGGCCCGAGGGCTGAAATACGGCGTTTGTGACGGAGTTCAGAAAGCGGGTTGACCTGATCCTTAAACTGACTGAGCTGGCTGCGACCGAAAAACTCACGTAAGGCCGCCACGATCGGACGGTTATTGACGAGTTTTTGCGGTGTGGCAGCGTCCGGGTTGCCGAGGAGCATCCGCTCGCGAACCCCACGGGCCATCCGGCCCAGGCCGACGCGAATCTGATCGGCGACGAGTTCACCAACGGTGCGAATACGGCGGTTGCCGAGGTGGTCAATGTCGTCTTCTTCGTAAGGTTCAATGCCCGCTTGGAGGTTGACGAGGTACTGAATCGCCGGGACAAGACCGTAATCAATAAAGCGGTCGTTTTCGTTGTCAAACCCGAGCAGGGTGCTCTGTTCAAACTCGAGCCCCAACTTGGTATTCATCTTGTAACGGCCCGCGTCACCGAGGTCATAACGGCGTGGATCGGCTAAGAGGCTAAAGAGGTACGACTTGGCTTTGTCAACTTTAGGCGGATCGCCGGGGCGCAGCACGGTAAAGAGCTTGAGGAGCGCCTCTTCAACCGACGCACCGGTCGTCGTATCTTCTTCAAAGGTCGCGTCAATCAGGGCTTCGTTACCGGCAAATAAACCACGAATTTCGGCGTCGCTGTAACCTAACACACGCAAAATCAGCGTAAAGGGAAACTTCTTCTTGTTGACCTTCATCCACAAGACGTTTGAGTTGTCGAACTCGAGCTCGATCCACGGCCCGCGTTTGGGCATCGGGATAACACTCGCCATATAGGTTTTACCGAGACCTTTGGGGGCGCTCGTAAAGTAAGTACCGGGTGAGCGGTGAATCTGCGAGACGATCACCCGGTCGGCCCCGTTGATGACAAACGAGCCGTCTTCAGTCATGAGCGGCAAGTCGCCCAAAAACACCTGGTCTTCTTTGATCAGGCCGGTGTCTTTATGAACGAGTTGCAGTTTGGCAAATAATCCCGAGTGGTACGAAAGGTCTTTTTCACGGCACTCTTCGGGCGTAAATTCGGGAGGCTGCAGGGTGTACTCGAGAAAATCAAGCACGAGTCCTGTCTGCCGCCCGCGTTCGGTTTCGTCTATCGGAAAAACTTCTCTAAACGCGCTTTGCAACCCGATGTCAGCTCGTTCCGGGGCGCTTTTTCCCAGCTGCAAAAACGTGTTGTAAGATTTGATCTGAATGTCAGTCAGGTTCGGGAGTTCGATCACTTCTTCGATCGTCCCAAATTTGCGAATCTCGCGCATCGTCACCTCTCTAAAAAACGTGTTTCTCCGTGCGGTTTATTACTTAGCAGCCACTTATCTGCGGCGGTCTTGCTCTTAAAAGGTCAGCGTTGTAAAGTGTGCGTTATAAGGTCTTTGAGTATGAGCTGCGCAACCGTAGCTGACAGCAAAAGGCTCCAAGCCTAAGCTTGGATGGACTTATCTATATTGTAAACCGGCCTGAACAGTGCGTGGAACTCTTTCTTTTTACACTAAGTTCGAAATGCGTTAGATCGTCTGCTGGGGGTGTTCTACTGAGTTGCCCGAGCTAAACCCGAAGCTCACCTCCTGGTGCGGTCTAGCAAACAACTATACTAGCATAAAGCGTCGTCAATAGATAGAGGGTAGGCCATAAGACCTACCCTGTTGCATCTGGTGCTGAGAACCTTATTTGACTTCGACGGTTGCGCCTGCGGCCTCGAGCTTGCCGCGAATCTCGTCAGCTTCGTCTTTAGCGATGCCTTCTTTGACGACGCCGCCCGCTTCAACCAAGTCTTTGGCTTCTTTAAGGCCGAGGCTCGTAATCGCGCGGACTTCTTTAATGACGTTGAGCTTTTTGTCGCCAGCCGTTTTGATGCTGACGGTAAACTCGGTCTGCTCTTCGGCGGCGGGCGCAGCGCCGGCTGCGCCGCCAGCGGGCATCATCATCCCGGCGGGCATCGCGGCGGCGGCTTCAACGCCCCACGTTTCTTTTAGACCTTCTACTAGGTCAACGAGCTCGAGCACGGTCAGACCACCGAGCTGATCAATCAGGGCTTGTTTATCGTACGCCATCTTAGGCCTCCTTCAATTTTTCTGAGTAGTTCGTAATTACTGATACCAGGTTCTGCGGGGCAGCTTCTAGCACACCTACGGCTTGCTGCAGTGGCGCTTGGAGCGCGCCCACAAGCTCGCTTAAGAGCTGGTCGCGGGTCGGCAGCTTGGCAACCCTTGAGACCGCGTCAGCTTCAATCACCGCGCCCTCTAACAGTCCGCCTTTTGCTGTGGGCAGGTCTTTTGCGTTGTCGTCGGCAAAATCGGTGATCGCTTTGGCCGGGGCAACAGGGTCGTCGCCGACCAAAATGAGGGCGGTGGGGCCAGTGAGCTTGGTGCCTAAGTCGGCTGCACCCTGCTCTTTTAAGACCACGCTGACCAGCGTGTTTTTCGCCACCAGCATCCGCCCACCGGCGTCACGTACTTTCGTCCGCAACTTACCGATCTGATCTGCAGAAAGCCCCTGGTAATCTACGAGGAAAAACGTTTTGGCGTCGCCTAAAAGAGTACGCAACTCTTCGACCGACGCGGTGTTCCTCTTATTCGCCATCAGGTACCTTCCTAAAAAGTGAGAACGTCAACCGCGAAGCACAACTAGCTCGGTAGTCTTAACCTTAAAACCGAACTAGCGCCTCGGCAGGGTCTTTAAGCTTGGCAGCCCCTGCTGTCTCCAACGCCAAAAAGGTGCTTCGCACCGAGATGCTTATCTAGTATTATCTCGTTTCAGAACGAGATAATTTGCTTACTGCTCAGCTACTGACCTGAACGCTCGGCCCCATTGTCGAGCTCAAGAAAACCGTGCGGACAAAAACGCCTCTAGCCGTTTCAGGCTTCGCCGCTTCGACCGCGCTGCGAAACGCGCTCAGGTTTTCTTGCAACTTGGCTGCGTCAAAACTCGCTTTACCGATGGGGGCGTGAACGACGCCGGTTTTGTCGTTACGAAACTCGATCTGACCGGCTTTAAGGGCGCGGACTAACTCACCGATGTTTGGACCGACGGTGCCGGAACGCGGGTTCGGCAGCAAACCACGTGGACCGAGGATACGGCCGAGTTTGCTCCCGACCGCGGCCATCATATCGGGCGTCGCAACCACAGCGTCAAACTCGAGCCACCCTCCCTGAATCCGCGTGATCATTTCGTCGCCACCGACAACATCCGCGCCCGCCGCCTCCGCGTCGCCGACCTTTTCACCTTGCGTCAGTGCCAGCACACGAACCGTACGGCCGGTGCCGTGCGGCAAGGCGACCGTACCGCGCACGTTTTGATCCGACTTGCGGGGATCAATCCCGAGGCGGACGTGCGCTTCAACCGTTTCGTCAAATTTAGCCGTTGCCAGTTCTTTCACGAGTGAGGTGGCTTCGTCACTCGAGTACACCTTGTCGGCGTCAACTTTTTCCAGCAGGCTCCGGTAGCGTTTGCCGTGTTTAGGCATCGGGTGCCCCCTCGATCGTCACACCCATCGAACGCGCTGTCCCGGCAATCACCTTGGCCGCAGCCGTTTCATCCGCCGCGTTGAGGTCTTTCATCTTGGTGCGGCCGAGTTCTAAGCACTGATCCCAGGTAAGTTTGCCGACCTTTTGCTTGTTCGGTACCCCTGAACCTTTAGCGATCCCCGCTGCTTGCTGAATGAGATAGCTCGCAGGCGGCGTTTTGGTAATAAAGGTAAAGGTTCGGTCGGCGAAGATGGTGATTTCAACCGGGACGATTGCGCCCGTTTGCGACGCGGTGACCGCGTTATATTCTTTGACGAACCCCATAATGTTGGCCCCATATTGACCAAGCGCCGGCCCGACGGGGGGGGCGGGTGTCGCCTTCCCTGCGGGCAGCTGGAGTTTTACGATGCCAGCAACTTTTTTTGCCATACTTCCTCCTTCTCCCCAACCGTGTGGCGCACGCGGGGTTCAAACGCAGGTTAGAGCTCTAGTTATGTCGTAACCGAAGCTAGCTTTTAATGACCTGTGAAAAGTCGAGTTCGACGGGCGTCTCGCGGCCAAAGATAGAGACGAGCACCTTGACCTTACCGCGCTCCGGATTGAGTTCAGAGACGACGCCGGTAAAGTCGGCAAACGGCCCTGAGGTGACCTGGACGATGTTACCGACAGCGAAGCTGACTTTGACCTTGGGCGTTTCTTTAGTTCCGGTCAGCCCCATTGTCCCGAGCATCCGCGCCTCTTCTTCTTGGGTGAGCGGTACCGCGCGCGTCGCCGTCCCGACGAATCCCGTCACACCGGGTGTGTTACGAACAACTTCCCAGGCTTCGTTGGGCTCATCGGGGTTGTCGCCCATATCCATCTGAACGAAAACGTAACCAGGAAAAAGCTTGCGCCGCACGACCTCTTTTTTGCCGCCGCCTGCATGTTCAACAGTCTCTTCTGAAGGTACGATGACCTGGTAGATGAGGTCGGCGATCCCCAGCGAGCGGGCACGCTGCATCATGTTGGTACGAACCTTTTCCTCATGACCGACGTAGGTATGAACGGCGTACCATTCGATGCTCATGCTAGCTCTATTTGTGGCAGTGCGCTCGTCATAAAAATCCTAAATTACTAGAGAATTGCAGTGATGAGGTTGCCGAAAATCGCGTCAACCACGAGTAAAAACGCTACGGTAATCAGCACGAACACGAGCGTCGCCTGCGTTGACTGAATGACCTCTTCACGGGTCGGCCAGGTGACGCGGCCGAGTTCAGCGCGCGAATTCCGCAGGTAACGCAGCAAGCCTTTCATCAGGCTTTGACTTCGCGGTGTGGGGTATGTTTGCGGTCCCACGGACAGTATTTTTTGAGCTCGAGCTTTGCCTGGGTGTTGCGGCGGTTTTTACTCGTCGCGTAGTTACGGCGTTTGCACTCTTGACACTCGAGCAGCAGCCTGATTCTTACATCACTCGCCATAATTCTCCTCTAAGGGGTGGCGTAACCACCCCTAGTTACTGCGTTACTTGGTCACCTGACTAACGACACCAGCTCCAACGGTTCTGCCCCCTTCACGAATGGCAAAGCGCAAGCCCTCTTCCATCGCAATGGGTTTGATCAGGTCCACGTCTAACTCGATGTTGTCGCCCGGCATCACCATCTCCACGCCGTCAGGCAAGGTGCACACCCCGGTGACGTCGGTGGTGCGGAAGTAAAACTGCGGCCGGTAGCCGGTAAAGAACGCGCTGTGCCGTCCGCCTTCTTCTTTTTTCAAGATGTACACCGAGCCCTTAAAGCCCGTGTGCGGGGTGATCGAGCCAGGCTTGGACAAGACCTGCCCACGTTCGATGTCGTCACGTTGCACCCCCCGGAGCAAGACGCCGACGTTATCCCCGGCAATCCCGGAGTCGAGCGTTTTCCGGTGCATCTCGACGCCGGTTACGATGCTCTTGCGGGTGTCCGTCAGACCGACAATCGCAATCTCTTCGCCGGTTTTAACCTGACCACGTTCGACCCGGCCGGTGGCGACTGTGCCGCGGCCGGTAATGGTAAACACGTCTTCTACCGGCATCAAGAAGGGGCGGTCGATGTCGCGTTCGGGGGTAGGGATGTACGAGTCAACGGCGTCTAAGAGTTCCCAGATATGATCCACCCATTCGTTTTCGCCGCGTTGGGTGTTAGGGTTGGCGGTCAGGGCGTCCAAGGCTTTAAGGGCGGAGCCTTTGATCACCGGGATGTCGTCGCCGGGAAAGTCGTAAGACGACAAGAGCTCACGGACTTCCATCTCAACGAGTTCTAACAGTTCTTCGTCGTCGACCATATCGGTCTTGTTCATAAACACGACGATGTACGGCACGCCGACCTGACGGGCCAACAAGATATGTTCTCTCGTTTGCGGCATCGGGCCGTCGGCGGCTGAAACGACCAAGATCGCGCCGTCCATCTGGGCGGCTCCGGTAATCATGTTCTTCACGTAGTCGGCGTGACCGGGGCAGTCCACGTGCGAGTAGTGCCGCGCGGCTGTTTGGTACTCGACGTGCGAGGTGTTGATCGTAATGCCGCGAGCTTTCTCTTCGGGCGCTTTGTCGATCATGTCGTACGAGAGGGTCTCGATCGTCGGATCGGACGCTGCTGCCGTAAACGTAATCGCTGCGGTGAGGGTGGTCTTGCCGTGGTCGACGTGCCCCACTGTCCCAATATTCACGTGCGGCTTAGTCCGCGTAAAGGTCGCTCTTGCCATGCTTTTCTATTCCTCTCTTCGGCTTGCCACAGCCGGAACCGACCAGCCCGTCTGTTTGGGTCTGGTCGTATTTTAAGTTTGCCCGACGTTGGAGCTCGTGGACGGGATTGAACCGTCGACCTCTCCCTTACCAAGGGAGTGCTCTACCACTGAGCTACACGAGCCTAACCGAGCTTGATCCAGAGTGAGCCGTTAAACTGCCAGCTGAACGTATCAGCCTTAAGCAATTCTAAACACCTGGAGCGGGAGACGAGATTCGAACTCGCGACATTCAGCTTGGGAAGCTGACGCTCTACCAACTGAGCTACTCCCGCACATCAGAGGTACCATCGGTGAAAACGATTCCTCGTTACAAGCAATACTACCGATTAGCCAACGCTATTCGCGTAACCCGTAAGCAAGGCGTCTATTTTTCAGACGGCTTTGCCCCATCGCCATGATCATCTTTCGGACTGCTCCATAGATGATACTTGTGGTGTGGTGGGTAGGGCTGGATTTGAACCAGCGTAGGCGTAGCCAACGGATTTACAGTCCGTCCCCTTTAACCACTCGGGCACCTACCCGCGTACACTCTAAAAATTTTATAGCATTCCTCTATAAATCTATAGATGATGCCTATAAAATTCTGGAGCCACCCATCGGAATCGAACCGACAACCTTCCGATTACAAGTCGGGTGCTCTACCAGTTGAGCTAGGGTGGCCTAGTCGTCATCGGTCAGAACACGCGCTCTCGCAGCCGCGTCCGAATATGCAGGGTAGCACGCGCTCAGGAGGGTGTCAACACGCCCTGTTGCAGCTGCAGAAAATGAGCTGGGCAGGTTGGGCTTGGCAGCTAAACGCGCCAAAAAAGCCTCGGCGTTAGGCGCGGTATTGACCACCTCGGCGGCGGTTAAACCAGCCTTACGCGCCATCATCACACCGTAACGGAGGTCGCGGTAACCGTCCGGATGGTGGGCGTCGGGGTCTATAGAGAAGCGGCAACCGAGCTCGCGGGCGCGGATCACTTCACGCCAGTCGAGGTCGAGACGGTAGGGATTTGCGTTGAGCTCAACAACGGTTCCGGTTTCGGCGCACGCCTGTAAAACTGCCTCGACGTCTAGCTCATAGCTCGGGCGACGGAGGAGTAAACGGCCGGTCATATGCGCTAAAATGTTCGCGTAAGGGTTTTGCACCGCGCGAATGACGCGCTCGGTTTGTTTGGCTTTGTCTAATGTAAAGTGTTGATGGACGCTCACGACCGCGTAGTCGAGGGTAGCGAGTACCTCGTCGGGGTAGTCGAGCGAGCCGTCAGGCATGATGTCAACCTCGAGCCCGTGCGACACCCGAAAGTCCGAGCCCTCGTCTTGCAGCTCCCGCTGAATCGCCCCAATCTCTTTGGCTTGGGCAAACACCCGCTCGACGCTGAGGCCGTTGGCGTAGTACGAGGTCTTCGAGTGGTCGGCCGTCGCCAGGTAGCTGTAACCCAGCGCACGCGCTTTTGCGACCATCTCACGAAGCGGCGCGGCCCCATCCGACCAGCTCGAGTGGTTATGCACGAGGCCGCGAATATCTGCGAGCGTAAGCAAATTTTCAGCGGGCAACCCAAGCGGCACGTCACGGCGCTCGGGCGGCGTGTAGGGCAGCTCCAAAAGCCTAAAAACGTCGGTTTCGCTGGGGGTAGCGAGGCGCTCGTCTTTTCGGAAGAGCCCTGCTCGTATAAGCTCGAGCCCCTGCTCCTCAGCTCGAGCCTGAAGCGCCGCAGCGAAGGTTGCGTCGCCGGTTTCAAGCACCAAAGTCGTCCCTAAAGCTGAAGCTTGAACGGGGATAAGCTCGAGCTTTCTCTCACCAAACACGACCCGAAAACCGGTTTCGGCCCTGTCAACTTCACGGCAAAAGGTCGTCAGGCCCCGCCCCAGCGCGTCCGCCGTCACGCCCGTGACGAGCGCCTGAAGGGTTCCCACCGTTTCTAAAGAGCGCCGCAGTTCACCCGTCCAGGTCAAGGTCGCGTCCGGCAGGGCGGCGACGAAGGCGTCACCAAAAGTTGCCGCTATCACCTCGGCCTCGTCGAGCCGGAGCCGCGCCGCCGAACGGAGCGCAAACTTCGCCGCTCCCAAGATCGTCTTGGCACTTTTAGCGCCGAACCCTCTCAGTTTAGCGACGCGCCCGTCTTCTATAGCGGCGACGAGTTCAGTGATGTTTTCAATTCCGCCGAGCCAGAGTAACCGTGCTTTTTTCGGACCCAAGCCCGAAATCTGCAAAAGCCCGCGCACACCCTCGGGAACCTGCGCGTAAAGCTCATCTAAAATGGCCAGCCGAGGCCGCGTCTGCAAGGCGTACAGCTCAGCAGCCAGCCCATTCCCGATACCGCGCAGCTCGTTTAGCCGCCGCTCATTAAACAGTTCGGCAAAACTGCCGGAAAAGGCGTCGAGTTGCCGCGCCGCGCCCGCGTAGAGGTTGACGCGGTAGCCGGGTGCGCCGAGCAACTCTAAAAGCCTCGAGGCTTCACCCAGCTGCCGAACCAACTCTTTTTGACCGACCAGCGGTGGCATCATCACCAAACTATAACGCGCTCATAGCGCCCCTACGGTACACTGCGCTCATGCGCGCCGCTCTCGTGCCCCTCGTCTTCGTTTTTGGTTTCCTCTTCGGCATTGTCCCTGCACAGGCGCAAGTTACTACAAAGATGACTCAAACTCAGCCCCCGCAAACTGCTAAAGATATAGGCCCGACTGAAGACAACCGAGCACCGACGCTGTGGCTCGAGTCGGGTCTCGGGTATCGGCCCGGCACGGAGGAAGCACTCGTGCCGCACCTGCGGATCGGCTTTCGCGGGATTCAGCCGCTAACCGACACCGCCGCCGTCTACGCGGCCTTTGCTGTAGACGGTGACCTTACCCTCGATATGGGCGGTTGGTTCAGCTTTTTGCCCGGCGAGGGCGACGTGTTCGGTTTTCGCAGCTACGCCGGAACGGGCCTCAGCTTCGTCGCCGGGTCGTTTGGAATTGCGCTCAGCGCGGCGCTCAGCTACGAGCTTTCAGCGGACACCTCGCTGATCCTCGTCTATACGCACCGCCCGCTGTTTTTCCCCGAACGCGGCCAGTCGTTCGACGTCTCGCTCGGCGTTTCGTTCCAGGCACCTGAGTGAGTATGGGCGTGAGCAGGGTAGACTTCGGCGTATGAGCATTAAACCCGATTGGTGGATTCGGCAAGAAGCGCACAAAGGGATGATCGAGCCCTTTGAAGACCGCTTAGTCCGGCAGGGCGTCATCTCGTACGGGCTTTCGTCGTTTGGTTACGACCTCCGCGCCGCCCCTGAATGGCGCATTTTCGTCAACGTCTTTAACACCGTCGTAGACCCGAAAAACTTCGATTTGCGCGGACTTGTCGAGGCAGAAGGTGACACCTGTATCATCCCGCCTAACTCGTTTGTGTTGACGCGCTCGGTCGAGTATCTGCGGATTCCAGACGACGTGATGGTCGTGGCGCTCGGCAAATCATCTTACGCACGCTGCGGTATTGTGGCGAACGTGACGCCGCTCGAGCCCGGTTGGGAAGGGCACGTGACTTTGGAGCTGTCAAACACGACGCCGCTCCCCGCCAAGGTTTACGCGAACGAAGGTATCGTGCAACTGCTCTTTTTTCAGGGCGATAAACCCGAAGTCAGCTACGCGTCAAGGCAAGGAAAGTATCAGGGGCAGCGCGGCGTCACCTTGCCCAAACTGTAAAGACCTAGCTCCTGTTGCCTCAATTCATTTAAGGTGGTTCTCAACTATGTGCCAAAAAAGAGCAAGCACCGAGAAAGTTTCGGAATATCAGCACTTACCTCGTTTCCAATAAGCTTAATAAGGACAATACCATACTTGATGCGCCTAACCCCGTAACAATTTGCTTCAAAGGGGCTGGCATTATCACGGGTAGAAGCAAAGACGCTGTAGGTCAACTGAGCTGCTTACACGTTGTAACGGGCCGGAATGCTGCGATAGCCATATAGCCTCTTTCGCGAAATCTTTCTACCTTGCTTTACTAGCGCGCGAGTTTGACCACAAAAAGCGGATAGTAAAGTCTAGCCACGAACCGATAAGGTAAGCGTCGTTGCGGTGAGCAGGTCTAACTAGGTAGACGCTCGACTTACACGCGATAAACGACAGGAGCAGCGATATGGAACAAGTTGAAGCTAAAGTGGCGCTCGTCATGGGCGGCTCGCGCGGCATCGGCGCAGCCATTGTCAAACGCCTCGCCAGGGACGGGATCAGGGTTGCGCTCACCTATCTTAATAGCCCAGCCGACGCCGAAATGGTGGCAGGTGAGATCAACACCTCAGTACAGGAAGCCAAAGCGTACCAAACCGATAGTGCCGACCCACAAGCCGTACAGAAGGTAATCGAACAGGTCATCGCGGATTTCGGGCGGCTCGACATCCTGGTGAACAACGCTGGGATAGGGATTCTCAAACCACTCGACCAACTCACCCTTGACGATTTTGACAAGCTTGTGAATACAAACGTCCGCGCGGTGTTCGTCGGCGTTCAGGCAGCCGCACGGCATATGTCCGAGGGCGGACGGATCGTCACCATCGGGAGCTGCAACGCCGAGCGCGTCCCGGAGCCCAACATGAGCCTCTACGCCATGAGCAAGTCGGCGCTCGTCGGCTTGACGAAAGGGCTGGCGCGCGACCTCGGGCCGCGCGGCGTCACGGTCAACTTAGTCCAGCCCGGCCCCACAGACACCGACATGAATCCGGCAATCGGCCCGTTTGCCGAGCCGCAGCGCAGTCTACTCGCTACGGGACGTTTTGGGGACCCGGACGAGGTAGCTGGGCTCGTGTCGTATCTCACCCGTTTTGAAAGCTCATCCATAACCGGGGCGACGCTCAACACTGACGGTGGCTACACGGCTTAGGCAAAAAAACGCACGCTACGCTGGCCGGGTTGATTGCAAAACCAACATTGTGGGGGCTAGCCCAGAGGGTCTAGCTCCTTTTTCTATGCCAGACTGCAATAGCAGTATTAGCACTAGGGTGGACGGTCATGCCGTTGTACAGCGGTATTAGCGCCGTAGCGGTGAGACTTTGAGCGAAGAGATACTCACTAAAAGTTCTTAGCGCATTAAGTATGTTGCCCTTAAAGTTATCTATTAAACTGTAGCTGTAAGCGCACTACAGTTGTAAGTACTGTCTGCTAGTCTTCCTCTTCAACAGCAGGCAGAGTAACGCGAAACGTCGTCCCGCGCTCCTTAAAGCTTTCAACCAAGAGCGTCCCGCCGTGTGCGTCAGCAATCTGCTTGGCAATCGCTAAACCGAGGCCCGCGCCGCCCACGCCTTTATGAAACTTTTCAAAGATGTGCGGGAGCAGCTCTTCAGGGATGCCGGGACCACGGTCGCGTACGAGCAGCACCACGTGCTCGTCGGTAGTAAAGAGGCCCAAGGTAACCTTGCGCGGGTTGTCGGTCGCACGCACCGCGTTGGCGGTGAGGTTACGGACGAGCTGTTTGAGGCTGTCGGGATCGCCGAGGAGCAGGTGACCGGCCTGGGCCTCGAGCCTGACTCCCGGAAACTCTTCGGCGACGGGTTTGAGGATGTCGGTCGCGGGGTCTAACAGGTGCGGCGTGTAGTCGCGGACGAGCTGCCCCCGGGTCAGTTGCAACGCTTTGAATGACGGAGCGTTGGAGCAGCAGGTACCAGATAAAGACCGGTAAAGCGGTAAAAGCCGCGCCCGCCATAAGTTATCCGTACTGAACCTAGTCGAAGGTATTGACGAGGTTCGTCATAAACTGTCGGTTAGGCCCACTAAAGCCGTTCCAAAAGAGAATTTTCTGTCCCTGCCGCTGCAGTGCAAGTCGTCTGGAATTGGGCCAGACTGCCGCTGCTGCCAAGCAAAAGCGCGGCTACGCCTGCTGCTTTAATGGCTGTTTTTTATGGCTGTCTTCTCCTTGACCAGCTGGTTTTGCTGCTACGAGTAAGCGTTAGCTGCTAACTGACTTCAGCGCCACGTCCTTTCCCCAGGCTTGAGTTTTGACACTCGGACTTCAGCAAAGGTCGCTGTAAAGTCCGACCCGCCCATCGCCACGAGGCCGAGACGAGCTTCGCCCAACGTGTGCGTCCAGGTACCGCCGCGAACCCAGGACTTTCCGTCTTGCCGGGTATAAGCCGTGTAGTACTCCTGGTCTCCTTCGCTGCGCCGCACAATTCTCAGGTCGGTCCAGTCACCGACAGGGCCGACCACCGTATTGCCGTAACGCGGGAACCCTGCCTTAACGGGAAACAGCTCTTTGGCAAACTCGGTCTGCCGCGTCTCGAAGATGGAGGTGGTAGCGAGCTTGATAAAGTTGTCGTCGTCGCCATAAACGACCAGCCCCGCTTGGACGAAGTTAAAGCAGCACCCTTCAGCCGGAACATCGAGCTTGACGCGGGTCTCCAGCACCAAATCACCGGAGGGCAGTGCGTGGGTCAGCACCGAAGCGGTGTTGCTGTCTTCAAAGAGGTCGGCAGCTTGCGTCGCAATGCTCAAGGTGCCGTTCGCCACCTTGTAGGTGTCCGCTGCAGGTTTACGAACCCAGCTCCAGCTGGAGTCCAGCGCACTGCCACGAAACGAATCACGAAAGAGTTCCTTGCCTACACGGTTGTCCCTCAAGGGGCGCGCTTTAACGTGCGACTTTTGTCCCGGTTGCGCCGCCGGTGCTTCTTGCCGCTCGTCCGACGCCCAGCGGCCTGCCCGGACGCTCGGCCAACCGTCGACCCACTCGAGCGGGTCCAGCAAAACAGGGCGTTTAGTAAAGCCTACCGCGCCCTCGAAGTACGGATCATTACGGTCAACTGCGTGGTAGACGAGCCACTCCTGACCCGAAAAGTCGGTGATCGTATCGTTGTGGCCGGTGCCGACCCAGCGGTTGCCGTTCATGCTGACAACCGGCGTTCCGCCGACGCGCCCGGCGAGTAGCGACGCGCCGTCTTTATCTACAAACGGACCTAGTGGGCTCCGCGAACGTCCGGCAAAGACGCTGTAGCCGGTCAGCGGTCCACGGCAACAGTCCGTCGCCGAGGCTAACAGATAGTAGTAGCCGCTGTGCTCTACGATCTGGGTCCCTTCGTAGCGGTTGGCGATAGTGATCCGGGTTTCGGTGTCGGGCAGCGTCCTTAGCCCGTCTTTAGAAAGCTCACGAACGAATACGCCGCCGTAGTACGACCCGAAGTAAAGGTAGCGTTTACCCTGCGCCTCGAGCACTTCGGGGTCAAAGGTCCAAAAAAAGCCGTCGCCGTTCGGGTCTTTCCTCGGCGCAACAACCGGCCCGCCCGCGTCCGTCCACGGTCCGGTGGGGCTGTCGCTCGTCGCCACCCCGATGGCGCTACCACCCACGTCCGTTTCCGGAGCCGTGTAGTAGAGGTAGTATTGACCGTTGAAGTACCTAACTTCAGGTGCCCAGAGACCGGCGGCGTCGCCAACCCAACCCGGCCGCTCGCTAAAGGCGTTGCCTTGATAGTCCCAGTTCACCAGGTCGAGCGAACGGTAGGTAGGGATGAGGTTGAAGTTAAATTCGCCGTTCTCCGCCCGGTCGTTGCCGTTTAGCGGGTCGGTGGTGCAGTAGAGATACCAGTAGCGGTCGCCTTTAGTTTGTCCGTGAATCACCACAGGGTCGGCGCACGACTCGGCTGTCTCACCTTTAGCGACGTTAAGCGTAAGCGGATTTTGAAACTTTCCCGGATTAGCCGTAGGCCCCTGCAGCTCGAGACTCTCCAACTGCTGACAAGCGGCCAAGAACAGCACTAAACAGCAACCTAGCATTCGTTTCATCTTTCCTCCTCAATTGCCGACGACGCTTTGGATCAACCGAGATTGGCATTTACAGCTGGTCTGGCAGTTGGTCCGGGCGGATGTACGCAGCTCCGTTATTTTGCCCCCTTTACTAGCGGCTGCTCTTTGCTGACAACCTGCTACTGACAACCTGCTTTTGCAACATCTTATATTTAGCTGTATTTCGCAAAAGCAGTCTACGCCAAACAACCACCTCTGTCAAACCAAAAACAGTAGATATTTGTCGTGTCGCAGACGTTTTTCTGTAGCCTTTTACGACATCTTTTTTGATACTACTTAGCGTAAGTGATTCTATAAAATGTGAGTCATCTGTGGACTGTTCTCTTAGATACTGTGAAAGTGAACCTTGCCGACGACAGCTTCCCGACTTCACTCCCTGCCCGGCTCCGCATCTTGGCGCTACGCAGCGACCAGCTCTTAAAAGCCAGCGAGATCGCTAAAAAGCTCTCTATCCCGCTGACGACAACGGTGCAGCTCGAGGTTGTAGAAGATATCAACCTGATCGTCAGTTAGGTAAGGTGGGGCCATGAGCGGCCTTAGCGGATGAGCCGTAAAAAACCTGCAGTCTCAGCACAACCACGCATGGGTTCGGGCGACCTCGCCGCCGGCTTTACCGTTGCGTTAGTGCTTATTCCCCAGTCCTTGGCCTACGCCGAACTCGCGGGACTGCCGGCCCATGTCGGGCTCTACGTCGCCGCCTTGCCGCCCATCGCCGCTGCCTGGTTTGCCTCGAGCCCCTTTTTGCAAACCGGCCCTACCGCCCTGAGCGCGATTTTGTCGTTTGGGATTCTGTCGGCGCATTTTACAGTGGGCTCGAGCAGCTACCTCGGAGCCGCTGCGCTCCTGGCGCTCTTGGTCGGGATTTTCCGGATACTGCTGGGTGTGTTGCGGCTGGGCTCACTCGCTTACTTTATGAGTCAACCGGTCTTGCAAGGCTTTACCAGCGCGGCGGGCGTTTTAATTCTTAGCTCACAACTCCCGAACGTCCTCAGCGTTACCCTGCCGTCCGGGGCGGCTCAGGGCGTTTTTGCTCAGCTTGGGTGGACGCTCAGCCATTTGGGAGCGGTCAGCGGAACTGCAGTTCTTTTGAGCGTGGTCACGCTCGGGATTGTTTTTTTCGGTCGGCGTTGGTCACCCCTGTTTCCCGGCGTGCTGCTCGCCGTCCTCGGCGGCCTCGGCTTCGTCCGCGTATTCGGGTACGGCGGCCCGACGCTCGGCGCTGTGCCTTCGGGGTTGCCGCTGCCGAGTTTGCACTTCCCTTGGGCGACGCTGCCGAGTTTGCTCATCGGGGCGCTGGTGATCGCCGCAGTGGGGTTTGCCGAGCCCGCCGCGATTGCCCGCACCTTTGCCCGAGAGGGACAGCTGCGCTGGAACCCAGACCGTGAGTTTGTCAGTCAGGGCGTCGCCAACCTCGCGGTGGGGCAGTTTCAGGGATTTCCGGTCGGGGGCAGTTTCTCGAGGAGCAGCTTAAACAAACTAGCCGGGGCCAAAAGTCGCTGGAGCAGCCTGGTCACGGGCCTGGTCACTCTGGCCTTTCTCCCTTTTGTCACCGTGCTGTCAAATCTGCCCAAAGCTGTGCTGGGCGCGGTTATCGTCACCGCCGTGGTTAACCTCATAAGGGTTGACGAGCTGACAAAGCTCTGGCGGGTCGCGCACTTTCAGGCGCTCACCTCTTAGGCCACCTTTGCGCTGACGCTTTTGCTCGCCCCCCGAATTGACTACGCAGTGCTGCTCGGCGTCGGTTCGGCGGTCGCGCTGCATCTGTACCGCGAAACGCAGCTCGGCGTTCACCGTTACCGCAGCGACGACGCGCTCGTGTTGGAGCTTTCCGGCGTGCTTTATTTCGGCTCGGTGTATCAGCTCGAGGCTCAAACAGGCGACTTGACCAGCGCCCTGAGTACGGTTTCGGACATCGCCGAAGTCGTCATTGACGCGGCGCAACTCGGGCGCGTGGACCTGAGTGGGGCGGTAGCATTAGACGAACTGCGTAAACGGCTCGAGGCTGAAGGAGTCAGCGTGCGTATCATCCATTTGCGGCCTCACGTTCGTCATATGTTGGAACAGTTGCGGTAGCGCGTGCGGCGCTAAAACTGCAGCTTCTAAACCGGGACAGCTTGTAGCGTCGTAGCGTTACAAACGGCGTTGATAGCGTAGGTTGTTAGCCACCTGCTTCTTCATTCTTACTCCTCACTCCTTGCACGACGAGCCGCCGGTGGCGCAGAGCCGCCCTCACTTCAGGAACGTCTTTTCAGGGACGCCTTTAGCACACCGTGGCAAGACGCAAACTTTTACAAGCTCTTACTCTTCGGCGTCTACCGGTACTCGGTTTTTATCGCCGCACCCAAGCATACCGGTCGGCGCGGGAGCGGGTTTTTTACAGGGCAGCCGCAAAGTCCAAAATGCCCACTGCATCTAAAGCGTTACTAAAACAAACTCGAGGTGTAAAGACCGGCTCATCAGCGTTTTGAACGCAACTCGAGCTACCGCACTTTCCGCCCGAAGGTCTTTCGGCCCTTTTGCTTATTCCGACCCTTTTGCTTATCAGAGTGCAGGGTACCGACTTTGCGGTAGCCCTGGGTTTTTTTACGTGGCGCGTCACGTGCCCCATCACTTAGGCGTAGCATGAGGGATGGCCGGAGAGCTGCGTTCACGTCTCGTTTCAGCGCGTGTACGTCTGCTCGTCTTGTTGGGGGTAACCTTCGCGGCCTTTTTGGTGCAACCGCGCACGCTGCCGCTCGCGCTGCGCAGCTTGGTTGCTTGGAACGGCGGCGTCGCCTGCTTTTTAGGCTTGGCGCTCTGGCTGATTATGACTACCGACGCCAACGCGACCCGGCGGCACTGCTCACAGCAAGACGACAATTGGGCCGTCTTTGACGTGCTGCTCCTCTGTGCGAGCGTCGCTAGTTTGGCGGGCGTCGTCGCCGCGCTTATCGCCGCAAGCGAAGCTCAAGGTTTTTTGGCCTTTGCGCTCACGGGAACGGCAATTTTAGCAGTTGTGCTTTCATGGAGCCTGACGCACACACTTTTTACCTTTCACTACGCGCGCCTTTTTTATTATGAGGATCACGGCGGAATGGACTTTCACAGCAGTGAAAAACCCGATTACCGAGATTTTCTCTACGTTGCAGTGACGATTGGGGTGACGTTCGGCGTCTCGGACACCGACCTTACAGCGCACAAAATGAGGCGCGCGGTAACGGGGCATTCGCTGCTATCATTTTTATTCGGCACCGTGATTATCGCGCTGTCACTAAACGTGATCACCAGCTTGCTGTCGCCGGGCTCGAGCTAACTAACCCCTTAAAGAGGCCAGCGGCTACCGTTGCACGATGCGCAACTGTAGGGCGAGCAACTGTAGGGCGAGCAACTGCAGGATGAGTAACAGCGCCGTAAGTGGAGGCGGTAGGATAAGTTTAGGAGGCAGCTATGTCAAACCCAGAACAGCTTAAAGATGAACCCGTTGCAAAACCGGGCGTCGAGAGTAACGTCCCGGTGCAAAACGGTTCCGACGAGGTTTACGACCGGCCTGAAGCCAAAGGCAGAAATACCATTTTGCTGGTAAGCTTGGTGCTCGTCGTTATCGCGGTGATTATCGTAGCTCGGTATCTTTTTTAGGCGACTGTAAGCTGAGCGAGCAGAGATTGCACCGGCAGAGGTGGCGTGTCAGGCTGTTGCCAGGAGGCCCTTTATGCAGCGTACCAAAGAAGACCTCGAGAGGATGAATCAGGCTGAACTCGTCGCACGGGTGTTAGAGCTGCAAGACCTGCTGCGCGAGGGGCTCGAGGTTCGTAACGCCCTGCACCGCGTCTTAAACGACATCTTAAAAGTCAAAGCCGACGAGGTGAGCCGTTACGCCGACGTCTCTGAAACCAGCTTAGACCCGGACGAGTGCGAACTTAAAGAGGCGTGGGCGCACGTTCGGCACGCGGTCGCCAACCCTTCGGGGGCGGCGACGATGATGCCCGACATCCGGGGTGAGGACGAGTAAGGTGAAGATAAGTAAAAATGGCTGAGCGTTACCCGGCAGCAGAGCCTTATGAAACCGGAATGCTGGGGGTTGGTGACGGCCACACGCTGTATTGGGAGACCGTAGGTAGTCCTGAGGGCACCCCGGCGGTCTACCTGCACGGTGGTCCCGGCAGCGGCACTACCCCCGGCGCACGCCGCAACTTCGACCCGGACGCCTACCGCGCGGTGCTCTTTGATCAGCGTGGCTGTGGGCGCAGCCGCCCGTTAGCTTCCGAACCTGACGCTGACCTGAGCACCAATACAACGGATGATCTTATGGCCGACCTCGAGCGACTCCGTAAGCACTTAGGGATCGAGCAGTGGGTTGTCGTCGGCGTCTCGTGGGGCGTCACTCTCGGATTAATTTACGCCGAACGCTATCCTGAACGGGTCATGGGGCTGGTGCTGAGCGCGGTGACGAGCGGCTCGCGGCGTGAAATAGAGTGGATCACCCGTGACATGGGCCGCATCTTTCCGCGCGAGTGGGAGCGGTTCGTCGCCGCCGTCCCTAAGGCTGAGCGCAGCGGTGACTTGTCGGCAGCTTACGCGCGGCTCCTCACTAACCCTGACCCTCGAGTGTGTGAGCACGCGGCGCTCGAGTGGTGTCGCTGGGAAGATGTCCACGTTTCGCTGCTGCCGGGGTGGGAACCGAGTCCTCGCTTTGAGAACCCGCAGTTTCGGCTCGTCTTCGCGCGGCTGGTTACGCACTACTGGAGTCGCGGCTGTTTTTTGGCGGACGGCGAGATAGTGGCGGGGGCGCACCGCCTAGCTGGTATTCCCGGCGTCCTCATTCACGGACGTTGGGACGTTTCCGGCCCGCTAGACGTAGCTTGGGCGCTCCACCGCGCTTGGCCCGGTAGCCAGCTGGTCGTCTTAGAAGACGCCGGTCACGGTGGCGCTGGTTTTCCTGAAAAGGTGACTGCTGCGCTCAACCGTTTTCGTGAGTTGCGTTAAAGCCTTCTCAAGGCTGCTTTAAACTGCGTCAGTAACTGACGTTTACGTGAACTTTCGACCTTACGACAATAGGTAAAACCAGCAGCGTTTCAAAGCCTTCCCGACACTTGCTTCTTACTCCTTACTGCTTTTACAAACCACGGCACGCCAGGTCCCACATGATTTGAAGTGCCAACAGAACCCAAGTTAGTGACACTCTCGTGACAGTTATTCAGAACGGTTCCGATTACCATAGGGTGTGGAACGACTTGCACTTATCGGGGTCTCGCACCGGCGCGGCGGCGCGGCGGCGCTCGAGGCGTGGCAAAACGCCTTTAGCCCTAAAGTTAACCCCCGGCAGACCCTCTCCCCCGCCGGTTTTACCGAGTGGGTCCCGATTATTACCTGTAACCGCTGTGACCTCGTGGTGGCGCTGCCTAAAGGAATGGACGCGCTGGGGGCGCGGCAGGCTCTAGCGGCGTACGCCCCCGAGTTTCGCCCCTACGCCTACACCGGTGACGGCGCGTTAGAGCAGCTCATCCGCATTGCTACCTCGCTCGACTCACTGAATCCCGGTGAAGACCAGATTATGGCGCAGGTGCGGAGCGCGTTCTCGGCGGCGCAAGCTCTGGGGAGCACCGGCCCGACGACGAACTTCGCCTTTCAGACGGCCCTTAAAATCGCCAAAAAAGTCCGCCGTGAGGTGGCGCTCGCGCCGCTGAACACGTCGCTCTTTAGTCTGGCAAGGCCCGAGTTGGAGCGCCGGTTGCCCCGTGGCGGCACCGTCGCAGTTCTCGGAGCCGGTGAGATGGGGTCACTGGCAGCGAAGGCTCTCGCAGCTCAGGAAAATATAGACCTCATCATCGTCAACCGCAGTGTAGAACGGGCACGGCAGCTCGCCAAGCTCTTGAGGGCAAAAAGCTCGTCGCTGGGGGCGTTTTTGGCGGCCCCGCCCCCGCTGGACGCGCTGGTCTGCGCCACGCCGGTACGCGGTCTGATTGACCGGGCGCTCGTTCAAAACCTGCCCGACCTCAAACTTATCGTTGACCTGGGCGTTCCCCGTAACGTCGAAGAGGAGGTGTCGGGACTGCCCAACCTGAGCGTCCTCGATATTGACACCTTGCAAGACGCGGGCAAACTGCGCCGCGAAACGCTGACTCACCGTCTGGCCGAAGCTGAAACGCTGCTTCAGCGAGAGTTAGAGCTGGCGCTGAGCGGCTGGGCTGAGCGGCAGCTCGGGCCGTCTATCCAAAAGTTACGGCAACAGTACCTAAACGCCGTTCACGACACGTTGCCCGGACTTTCACCGGCAGAGGCCGAACGTCTAGCCAACCGTTTTGTCCGTGTCCCGGTGCAGGGGCTGCGAGCTGTGGCGCGGACGCACGGTTTTGAGGCGGCCGAGACGTTTCTGGCTGAAACCGGAGTTCTTACGCAGGTGACGCCCTATGACGCCTAGCGGCCCCGTTCGGATTGCCACACGTAAAAGCGACCTCGCGCTCTGGCAGGCGAACTGGGTCAAGGCGCGGCTGGGGGCGCTCGGGCACCCTGCCGAACTCGTTTTGATCGAAACGCAGGGCGACCGCACGCAAATAGACGGCACCCCGTTTCGGCTAATGCCGGGGCAAGGGTTTTTTACCAAAGCGGTGCAAGACGCCGTGCTGGGGGGTCACGCGGACGTAGCGGTGCATTCACATAAAGACTTGCCCTCGGCGCGGCTGGCCGGACTCGAGCTGGCCGCTGTCTCTGAACGGGCCGACCCCAGAGACGTGCTGTTAGTTAAACCCGAAGCGTTTGACGCCGACGCCCCCGCACTGCCACTGCGAGAAGGCGTCACCGTCGGTACGAGCGCGGCGCGGCGGCGGGCACAGCTTGCGCATTTGAGGGGTGACCTGGAGGTTCAAGAACTACGCGGCAACGTGCCGACACGCGTACAAAAACTTCGTGACGGCGACTACGACGCAGTTTTGTTGGCGGCGGCAGGGCTTGCGAGATTGGGGCTTGATCTTTCGGGCTTGGAGGTCATCCCGTTAGACCCACAGCTGTTCGTCCCGGCCCCGGCGCAGGGTGCGCTGGCCCTCGAAATCCGCGCTACCAACTATGAATTAGCTTCACTTCTAACCGACCTGCACAACCCGGCAGCGTACAAAGCCGTCGCCGCCGAACGCGGGTTGATGGCAATGCTAGAAGGCGGCTGTCAGCTCGCGCTCGGCGCGTATGCAGCCCTAAAAGACGGTCAATTGGAGCTTACGGCGTGGTACGACGGCAACCGCGTGACGGTCTCGAATCCATCGTCGGAAGCGGCGGCGATGCTCGCCTATGACGCGCTGGGTCGCCCCGCCCCTATCTCTACGGCGCTCAAATGAACGTCTTGCTGACTCACAGCGAAGGACGGCTAGAGGGTCTAGCCCCCGCTTTGCAGGCACATAGGTTTAGCGTGACGCATCAGCCCCTCATTTACACCGAGTTTTTACCCGCGCGTGAGGCTTACGAAGCGGCTGAAAAACTGTGCGGCGCAGACTGGCTGCTGTTCTCGAGCCGCACCGCCGTTCAAGCGTGGGCCGCTTTAGGGCTATCTTTAGACACGTATACCATCGGCGTCGTTGGGCAGAAAACCGCTGACGAAGTAAAAAAATCAGGCAGGCTGGTCTCAATGTCAGCCAAACCCGAAAACGCTGAAGGGTTACTCGAGACCTTTTTGACGCAGGTTTCGCCGCCTTTAGGGGTCGGTCTCCCCTGCGGTGAGCAAGCCTTACCGACGCTCTCGATAGGCTTAGCCGACGCCGGTTTTACAGTGACCAAAGCCGCGCTTTACCGCACCGTCACGCGGCCCCTCACCCGGCTGGACGCCGACCTTATCGTGTTGGCGAGTCCGTCGGCAGTGGCCGCACTGCCCGAAACAATCGGTCGAACGCGGCTCGTCGCCCTTGGACCCAGTACCTATCAGGCTGTCAGAAAACGCGGTTGGCACGCGGCTGAGGCTCAAACACCCGACGTTAGCGGCGTCGTTCGGGCAGTGCTCGCTACTACTGCACTCGAGACCCGTTAGGAGATTTATGATTCAGGATAAGACCGTTTCGCTCATCCAACGCCCCCGGCGACTCCGCACGACCGCCGCCCTGCGTGACCTCATCGCCCAGACACAAGTACGCCCGCAAGACCTGATTGCGCCTTATTTTGTCGTGTCGGGAACGGACGTCACGCAGCCTATTGGGTCACTTCCGGGCGTGTTGAGGCTGAGTCCGGATTTATTGCTGCGAGAGCTCGAGCGCGGCCTTAACCAAGGCGTCAAAGCAGCGATGCTCTTCGGCGTCGTTCCGGGAGAGCTTAAAGACGGCGGCGGCACGCACGCGCACGACCCGAACGGCCCCGTCGCGCAGGCACTCCGAGCTGCTCGCCGCGCCTTCGGCAACGATCTTGTTTTAATGAGCGACGTGTGTTTGTGCGGCTATACCGATCACAGACACTGTGGTCTGCTGCGTACGACCCCGCGCGGCGTGGTCATTGACAACGACCCCAGCTTGGCGGCTCTAGCAGAGATGGCCCTCGTTCACGCCGAAGCTGGCGTAGATATGGTCTCACCCTCAGACATGATGGACGGGCGCGTCGGCTATTTGCGCGGGGCGCTCGACCGGGCGGGGTTTCAACATACCGGTATTTTGGCCTACACGGTCAAATATGCGTCGGCCTTTTACGGCCCCTTCCGTGACGCGGCGGGTTCAACACCTAAAGGCGGCGGAGCTGAAGACGATACGGAGAACAACCTGCAGCCCCCGAAAGACCGTAAAACCTATCAGATGGATTTTCGCAACCCGCGTGAGGCTAGGCTCGAGGTCGCTCTGGACGAAGCCGAAGGTGCCGATATGCTGATGGTCAAACCGGCGTTGGCTTACCTTGACATCTTGTATCAGATGCGGAGGGCCAGCGACTTACCTTTGGTTGCGTACCACGTCTCAGGCGAGTACGCCGCGCTCAAAGCGGCGGCAGCGGCGGGCGCGCTCGACGAGGCAGCAGCGGTTTTTGAAAGTTTAACGGCGATCAAACGGGCCGGGGCTGACCTGATCATCAGCTACTACGCGCTCGAGGCGACCCAAAAAGGTTGGTTAGGGTAACGACTTAGCGCCGTAGCCCACAGCGGATGCCGGTTTGAGACAACATCAGGGACAGCCGGAGCGTGAGAAAATAGCGGTGTGAAGCGTTCTCGTATTACCTCTAGACGTGTAACCCGGATCGCTTTCGTCGTTGTCGTGGTGTTTTTGCTCGCACAGGTGGCGTGGTGGTTGATCTTTCAGGGGCGCTACATCGAACGGGTCACCCAAACGACCGTCACTTCTTGGGAGCGTGACGCGAGCACAGCAAGTCAGCTCTATCAGGCGCAGCCGAAACCACCGGTTAAAGTGCAACTCTTAAAGGTGTACCCACAGCTAAAGTTTACGGCAGGGCGTTTCGTTGTCAATCCGGTACAGCTGAGCACCTTCCGCAACGAACAGCTGGGCCACTTGCGAATGTTCGCCTTTGAAGGCCCCTTTTACGCGCTGGTGATTTTGGCCGGGCTCTATATCATCGGGCTGAGTCTGCGGGCTGAACGCGAGCTTAAAAAGCAGCAGAAAAACTTCTTAAATGCGGTGTCGCACGAGTTCAAAACGCCGATCAGCACGCTCCGGCTGCTCGTCGAAACGGCGCTCTACCGACCCCTAAAACCCGAAAAACAGCGCGACTACTTAGGCCGGATGGAGCGCGAGGTCACTCGTTTGGAGGCGCTGAGCGAGCAAATTTTAGCCTCAGCGCGGCTCGAGCACGCTCCGATGGTCCAAACGCTGACGCCTACCGACTTAAACAGTGTCGTCAAAAGAGCGGTCGAACGCGAACGGAGCGGCCTCGAGGCGCGCGGCGCACGGCTCGAAGTTTCTTATACCCCGGACGCTCTTAACGTCGCCCTCGACCCTTCGGCGTTTGGAACGATTCTGGGCAATTTGCTCGACAACGCCGTCAAGTACAGCCCCGGCCCGGATAAAGTGGTGCGGGTCAGGCTCGAGGCGCAGCGCCATCTCGCGTTGGTTCACGTCGAAGATGAGGGCATTGGCCTAAGCGAGAGTGAAAAAGCACACATCTTTGACCCCTTTTACCGCGTCGGCGACGAGCTGACGCGCGCGACTTCAGGCGTCGGCTTAGGGCTGCATCTGGTGCGCTCGATGACCGAAGCGATGAACGGCTGGGTCCGCTGTGACGCGCCGCTCGACGCGCAAACCGGGCGCGGCAGCCGTTTTAGTATCGTTTTGCCGAGGCGTTCGGAGCAACCTGCACCTGCCCATCCCTTACCTGTAGATTCACCCGAAACGCGCTCCACACAACCGCGCACCCTGGAAAGCTGAGTCCCCCCTATGTTGACCCCGATGTCCTCCACCCCACCCCCGACCGTGTTGATTATCGAAGACGAAACGTCTATCGCCGACATCTTAGCGGACAACTTGCAAGACGAGGGCTACACGACGCTTTACGCCGCCGACGGGAGCAGCGGCCTGCGCTGCTGGCAAACCGAGCGGCCGAACCTGGTCATTTTAGACGTGATGTTGCCGCATCTTTCGGGCTATGAGGTCTGCCGCACCATGCGGGGGCGCGGCGACACCACACCGGTGCTTTTTTTAAGCGCCAAAGGTCAAGCCGATGACCGCGTGCAGGGTCTCCGGGCCGGGGGTGACGATTACCTCCCTAAACCCTTTCACCTCCCCGAATTTTTGCTCCGCGTTGAAAATATGCTGAGGCGTCAGCGTTGGGGTAGCAGGGGAGCCGCCCAGACGGGCGACGCACTTTATTTTGGGGGCCACAAGGTCAACTTTCGAACCTGGACGGCGACGCTCTCGAATGGTCAAGACGAGCCTTTAAGCGAACGCGAGCTTAAAATCCTCAAACTGCTCAGTCAGCGGCGCGGCGAGGTCGTCAGCCGTGACGACATTTTAGATACTGTCTGGGGCGACGACGCGTTTCCGAGCAGCCGGACGGTGGATAATTTTGTGGTGCGGCTCCGGCGACTCTTTGAGCCCGACCCGGCAGAGCCCCGCTATTTTCATACGGTGTGGGGTGTCGGCTACCGTTTTACCCCAGAGGGCACCTGAAAAAGATTAATTATCTATACCCGAAGTATAGACTTTAGTGCTACACTCTCTTTATGGATACTGCAAAGCTTTTTAAGAACGGTCAGAGTCAAGCGGTAAGGTTGCCCAAAGCGTACCGCTTTGAGGGTGAACAGGTTTATGTCAAAAAGCTCGGCAACGCTGTAGTGCTCATCCCCTACGATGATCCCTGGGAACTGATGCTTAACAGTTTAGACAAGTTTGAGGGTGACCTGTTCCCCAACGGACGCGAACAACCCGAGAAGGCTGAGCAGCGGGAAGGCTTCGAGTAGGTGCCCTACCTGCTCGACACGAACATCTGCGTCTATATCATCCGCGGTCGGCGGCGGGAGGTCGTCGAGCGGTTTCAGCAAAGTGCACTGAGTGACCTGCTGATCTCGAGCGTTACGACCGCTGAACTTTACTTCGGTATTGAAAAGAGCGAGCGACGAGAACATAACCTGGAAGTTTTGGAGGCTTTCCTTTTACCCATCACGGTGCAGCCTTTTGAGGGCGGCGCGCCTAAGGTCTACGGCAAGCTCCGGGCAACCCTCGAGCGCCAAGGCACACCCATCGGCCCACTCGATACCCTTATCGCGGCTCACGCGCTGAGTTTAGGGGCGACGCTCGTGACCAACAACACCCGCGAATTTGAACGCGTCCCTGAGCTAAAGCTCGAGGACTGGACACGTTCGTAGCGCCTACGGACACGAGGCGTAGCGGCCCGTACAATAAAGCATGAGCCTCTTTTTAGACGCCGCGAACGGCGAGAACACCGCCCATGCTCCCATCTGGATTATGCGCCAAGCCGGACGCTACTTGCCCGAATACCGCGCACTCAAAGAAAAACATACCTTCTGGGAGCTGTGCCGCACACCGGAATTAGCTGCGGAGATTACCCTGCAACCCATCCGCCGGTTTGGGCTCGACGCCGCGATCTTATTCCAAGACATCATGACGCCCCTGCCGCCGATGGGTTTAGACATTGACTTTACCCCCGGCCCGGTTTTTAAGACGCCGGTCCGCAGCGCCGACGCCGTAAACAAGCTCGTCGTTCCTGAGCAAAACGAGATTGCGCCGTATGTTGCTGAGGCCATCCGGCTGATTCGCGCCGAAAGTCCGGTGCCTTTAATCGGCTTCGGCGGCGCACCGCTGACGCTCGCAACTTACGTCGTGCAAGGCGGCAGCAGCAAAGACTACGACGAGTTTCGGCAGTTTTTACGCTACGCGCCTGAGACGGCGCACAAACTTTTGGGAAAACTTACCGAAGTCTCGATTCGTTACCTCGAGATGCAAATAGAAGCTGGCGCACAGGCGGTTCAACTGTTCGACTCGTGGGCCGGACTTCACGACGCCCGCACCTACAGGGAGTTTGCTAAACCCTACAACACCCGTATCTTTGAAGCTCTGGCTGACTACGGCGTCCCCCGTTTGTACATTGCGGTAGACGCGCTGCACCTTTACGGCGAAATTAAAGACCTACCGTGTGAAGTCGTCAGTGTGGACTGGCGCGTGCCGCTCTCGCAGGTGCGCCCGCTCCTGCCCGGAAAGGTGCTCCAAGGCAACCTCGACCCGGCGGTGTTGCTCGCGCCGGAGAAAGTCATGCAAAGGGAGACCGAACGCGTTTTACGCGAAGGGTTGGGCGGGCCGCATATCTTTAACTTGGGTCACGGCATCATGCGGCAGACCAACCCGGAACGTGTAACGCAGCTTCTCGAGGTCGTGCGGGCGTTTGACCGAGCTGAGGTGGCCGAACGTGTCTAGGCGTGAACGTGTAGTAGAAGTCTTTCAAAAAGGTCAAGCTGAGCTGATTGCGGCATTTGAGTCTTTGGACAGCACGGCGAGCTTTGGCCTGCACAGCTGGGAGCGGCCTGGGGGCGGGGGGGGAACAGCAAGGGTTTTAGAAGGCGGGTGCGTCCTCGAGCGCACCGGGATCAATTTCTCCGCTGTTCACGGCGACGCCGTACCCTCGAGTCTCGCCGCAGCTCACCCCGGCAGTGAAGGCAAACCCTATTTTGCCACCGGTTTATCCATGGTCTTTCACCCGCGCAACCCCTACGCCCCGGCGTTTCACGCGAACTACCGCTACTTTGAAGTCGGCAGCGAGGCGGACGAGAGCGACATCTGGTGGTTCGGCGGTGGCGCGGATATGACGCCGAACTACCCTTTTGCCGAGGATATTATTCACTTTCACCGAACGCTCAAAGCGCAGTGTGACCGGCACCTGGTTGGTGATTACAGCACACTTAAAAAGACCTGCGACGATTACTTTTACATCAAACACCGCCGTGAGATGCGCGGCGTCGGCGGGATTTTTTTCGATGAACTTTCGCCCGTCGGCCAAAACGACTTCGAGACCGACTTTGCCTTTATCCAAGACGGCGTGCAGACGCTGCTCGAGCTTTATCTGCCCATCCTCGAGCGCCGCAAAGATACCGTTTACGGCGAACGCGAACGGCAGTGGCAACTTTTACGGCGCGGACGCTACGCTGAATTTAACTTGGTGTACGACCGGGGGACGACCTTCGGCCTGCAAACCGGTGGGCATATCGAAGCGATCTTGATGTCACTGCCGCCCTACGCGCACTGGGCCTTTGATGTTCAGCCCGAAGCAGGGTCGCCCGAAGCGGAGATGCTGAATTACCTACAACCACGGGATTGGGTGGGCGAAACCGAACTTGTTTAAGCCCAAAAGATTGGTCTGCTAAAGGGCATACGTCCTGTAGGGCGGCGGGTAAAATACGGTATGGATCAGAGCAGCACGACTCAAGGCCCCACTGGAATCGTAATGATGAACTTGGGCGGCCCGAAGACGCTTGACGACGTAAGGCCGTTTTTACTCAAGCTCTTTGAAGACCGCGAAATTATTCAGCTCCCCGCGCAGCGATTTCTAGGGCCGTATATCGCCAAACGGCGGACTAAAAGCGTTCAGCAAAAGTACGATGAGATCGGCGGCGGCTCGCCTATCTTGGCGTGGACGGAGGAGCAGGGGCGCGGCATGTGTGAACGCCTCGATAAGCTGTCGCCGGAGACCGCGCCGCATAAATTTTACGTGGCGTTTCGTTACGTGCATCCGTTTAGCGAAGACGCACTTCGGCAGATGAAAGCCGACGGGATCAAACGGGCCGTCGCCTTTACGCAGTACCCACAATTTTCGTGTTCGACGACCGGCTCGTCACTCAACGAACTCTGGCGGGCGGCGAAAAATGTCGGTTTGCAAAACGACTTCGAGTGGAGCGTCATAGACCGCTGGCCGACGCACCCACGTTTTATCGAAGCGATGACGGAGACCGTCAAACAGGGATTGAGTCAGTTTACCGAAGCTGAACGCGACGACGTTTTGATCCTCTTTAGCGCCCACTCGCTGCCCCTAGACGTCATCAACCGGGGCGACGCCTACCCCGCCGAAATCGGCGCGAGCGCCCACGAAGTGATGAAACGCCTTGGCTACAGTCACGAGTACATGGTCAGCTATCAGTCGGATGTGGGGCCGGTACCGTGGCTCGGGCCGAGTACGGAAAAAGTCATCGAATCTTTGGGTGAGAAGAAACGGCGGAATGTGCTGGTCGTCGGCATCGCGTTTACCAGTGACCACATCGAAACGCTGCACGAACTCGACATCGAATACGGCGAAGTCGCGCACAAAGCCGGAATCACCAACTTCAAGCGGGCACCGGCCTTAAACGGGTTGCCGGTTTTTCAAGACGCTTTAGCCGAAGTTGTTCTTGAACATCTGCAGAGCGGCGAGGCGTGCAACAAGCAGTACGGGCTGCGCTGCGCGGGCTGCGTCAATCCGCAGTGCCGCAATATCTTAAATCCGGTGGCACCGTACAAACGCACCAATGTGAGTATGTCCAAAGAAACCAAGCAGTATAAAGCTGCACTTTAACAAGTTCTAAACGTTCGGGCTCGAGCCTCTCCCTTTATCGTCGGCTAGAATAGGGGATGCTCGAGTTTTCTTTACCTACCATGTCGGTCGAAGAATACCTGGCGTGTGAACAAAAAGGCGACGTTCGCCATGAATACGTCAATGGTTATGTCTACGCTTTGGCAGGTGGCACCAGTCGCCATAACCGTATCTCTCTAAACATTGCTGCCCACTTTTTGCAGCTGGCACAGAGCAAACCGTGCCGCGTCTACCAAGAAGGCATGAAACTTCGCACCGAAGACAACGTTTTTTACTATCCGGACGTGATGGCAGTCTGCGGCAAACCTGAACCCGACCCTTTTTTTGAAACCGAACCGTGCGTGTTGGTCGAAGTTTTGTCACCGAGCACCAAAAACACCGACCTACGCGAAAAACTGACCGCGTACAAAAGCTTGCCGAGTGTGCAGACCTATCTGATTGTCGAGGCTGAGCGGCTGGCGGTGCGGCGGTTTTGGGTAGATGATACGCGCCGCTGGCAGCAAGAAGACCTGACCGGCGACGGCGATATCCCGCTGCCTTGTCTGGACGGGGTGCTGAGTTTGCCGCAGATTTACCGAAATGTTTTTAGCTAGCAGCGTGTTCAGCTAAAAGGGTTTTGTACCTGTACCCCTGCAACGACCTGACCTGCATTTAGGTCTTCCGAGTACAGAACCTCACACCCTAAACGTGCCGCACTGGTGAGAATCATTGCGTCCCAGAACGAAATAAGTGTCTCTTGGTGGAGTTTGATAGCGCTTATTACATCCAAGGCTGTCGGCTCGTGAACAGTCCAGTGCGTGTAGCGTTCTACAAGTTGACTTGCAGCTACCGGCGTGAGCAACTGTTTTCCGGTCGTAACCGTGTAGAATTCTTGCAGTACTTGTACGCTTAAACCGCCCTCAAATGACTCCCAGAGGTTACGCACGAGCGCTGCAGCCTGTTCACGCTTTTCTCCTGCAGAAGTGTCGTGCGCGTAAACCAGTACATTGCTATCAATGAACGCCTTAGCGCTCATGCAGTTCGTCCCTCGTCCAGCTCGCTTTGCCGTAAGTGCCTAGATTATAGCCCTGCTCGAGCGCAGCCAGCGCCTCTCTTTTAGCACGGGCGTAGTCGCTCTCGTCGGCGACGAGCGCCTCGAGCTTCTCCCGCAACATCGCCGAAACCGATGTACCCCGCTTCGCCGCAATAACTTTAACCTCTCGGAGCGTTTCTTCGGGCAGTGCTAGGGTAATATTTCGCATCGCCATACTTCACCTCACGTAAAAGAGTGTAACACGTAAGTTTGTGTGTTTACGGCACTACAAATCCCCGAAGAGCCCGGACTGCGCGCCTGCTTCCCTCACTTCAGGCGCTTTACGCTCCGCGTCCGTTGGGATAGGAAAATCCGCCGCCGCAAACACCTCGCCGGAGACGACCGCCGCCAGTTTTTCCGAAAGTTCAGGCCACGCCGCTACCGTCGCCTCGAGCACCCACAAAAGTTCTAAGAGTTCCCGCGTCAGCTCCGCCGTCCAGCGTTCGGGGCGAATTTTATCGAGGTCAGAGGACGAGCGCCCCGCCCGCTCCCGCATCCGGTAGCCGAGCCAGCTTTTTACCACGCTCAAGCCCGATACCGAGAATGCCCACACCTCCGGCGAGACCGGGCCAAACTCACCCGCGCCCACGTGCAGCGTTTTGCTCTCCGGGTCATACGAAAAATCGTTGGGATACGCTTCCGGCGCGTTCGGCACCGCCACTGTGTTACGCGCTTCACCTCGCGGCACGCTGCCGCCGAACCGTTCGCCGCCCAGCCTTTCACCATAGGTGTGTAGCCCGATGAGCGAACGCCCAAGTGCCGCCACTTCACCAAAGAGCGCCGCATCTTTTGTCACCGGCAGACGCGGCCCCGGCAGCACCAGCTCTTCAGAAAATGTTTCGACGTAAGACGGCGAGGCCAAAAGCCTGTAAGCGTAGGCGAAAAAGTCTTCGGGAGAGACCGCAAAGTCATACGTTTCTGCCAGCACGTCTAAAAGCCCCGCTGTAACGTTCGGTTCAGAGGCCGCCGCATCCCGCCAGAGGGGAACTGCTCGACCATTACGACCATGAAAATAGTTCATGTCGGGAACGTAAGCAGATACGGAAGCACCAGGGCCGACACCTAGAACTTCAGTAAACAGAGTCGTCATGAAAACCTGCTTTGCACTGTATGTGTACCAAAGGTCATTACGAAAACGGTCAGCAAAGCGCGTATCTGCATATATCCATTGCTTATCAAAACTGCGAAAGCCATAGCACGTTATCGGCGGAGGCGGGGCATCTTGCGGCAACGAAGCTAAAGCAGGCGCTCTCGAGCCGTCCAGATTTTCGTAAACACCGCTCACTTTGCGGGCACCTGTTTCACGGAATAGTTGGGCTCGTCTTTCCGTGGAAGCTGACAAAAATGTCTTCCAACGTTGCACCAGAACGTCTTTTATCTCAGAAATCGGCCAACTACACTTAAGCTGTGACCCTGAGTGCTGCCACGGAAACAAATCGGTTAAAAAAGGCCAACTATGGTAATCGCCTGTACCTTCTGGCAAAAACGGAGCTTTCCAGTCTAAAAAGCAGTCTTGCCACGTCACATTACTGAAGCTTTGAATCTGGGTGAGTTGCTCGAGCTTTCCTTCTTTCGTTCCTTCTAATTTCGCGTAATGCACCTTCGCAGGTTCATCCGGTTTCGGTTTCCCGTACCGCACACCTACGGCAATCGCCACGGGCGTCTGGATGTTAAAGACGTTTTGCGTCTTGCATGCGCCTAAGCTGTCGCCTTCCAAATCCAAAATCCACAGCTCGTCGAAGGTGCGGCGCAGGTGTTCGCGCATCCCGACAAAACCGGGGCCGCGCAGGTAGCTGGCGGCGGTAATAAACGAGATGATGCCCGCGTCCTGCGGCTGCTCAAAGACTTTCCAAAGCGCCCAACGCCAAAAGTAGACATAATCGTTGTACAAGTTTTTGATGTGCCCGCCCTGACCGGCGTCCACGGCGGGTTGCGTAAAGTCTTTTAAGATGCCGTTCGTTTGGTCGTTTAGGTTTTGCTGACCAAAACGCACCCAACCGCCTTTAAGTGCCACTTTATTTTTGAGGTCGTCTTTATCGCGCGTTTGCCGGTCGTATGGCGGATTGCCGATGCAGACCAAAACGCGAGTGTCTTGTTTGACCTCTCTAGCGCGGCGGTGTTCTTCGGTCAGGCGGCGGTACATGAGGCCGTGCTGCTCCAAGTCTCTGGCTTCGGGGGACTCGAGGGTGTCCGCCAGATAGACATGCACCCCGTCGGCGGGTAGTTCGCCGCCCTCTTCCATCACCTTTTGCGTCACGCGCAGGTGCGCCACCGCGTAGGGGCCGACGAGAAACTCTAACGCGTGCAGGTTTTGCGCGACCTTCGTGGCGTACTGGCTCCGCATTCCGGGGCCGTAAAACTCGGCGACGTTCTCTAAGGCGTGTTGCAACACTGCGAGCGGATACGCGCCGGTTCCGGCTGCCGGGTCGAGCACCACGACATCATCTTCAGCGTAGGCCAGGGGTTTGTCGAAACGGGTTTCTAAAAGTTCAGCGACGAGTCGCACCTGCGCTTGAATGACCGGCGCGGGCGTGTAATAGACGCCGTAATCGTTGCGGAGACGGCGGTCATAGGCAGCCAAAAAGTCTTCGTAAAAATAGAGCTATAGGTCAGGGCCATTAGGCCCAGGCACTGAGTGCCTAACCTGGGGGTCGTTGCCTTCTTTGCTCAGGGCTGCCGGGTCTACGGCGGTGATGGTCCGAATCAACGTCTAAACCGACACCCACGTCGCGGCGGGCCTCACGGTCGCTTAAAATCACCAGCGTTTGGGCGAGGAGACCGTGACCGGACTCGAGGGTTTCGGCGGCCCGTTCGGGCCGGACGTTCTCCGCGCCGCTAAAGCGGGTCAAAAGGAGCGCGTAGGTCGAGTGAACACGCCATGCCCTACTATGCTGCTATATCAAGGCTAACGCAATTCGCTGTACTAGACTCAAAAAAGCTGATACTGTGCGGTCTCGCAAAGACGTTGCGAAAAAGAAGGTTTTCCTTGCAACCAACTTAGCCGCCAGGGAGGCGTACACTTCCTTTAGCCAAAGCCGATACTATAGTCAAGTCGCTCAAGGGAAAGCTTTAGGAGTTTAATACCAAAATGACTGCAGCCGTAAGTTTTCGCTTGTCTGCTTTTGAATAGATATAGCTTAGAAGACCCAATCTTGGCTTAGGAAATTACCGTGTCCATAACCATCAAGCAGGAGGGTGCCGCCGACGCAAAGACCATAGCGGCACTAGTAATGCGTGCATATCAAGCTGTTCCATACAGCGATCATCGCGAGCAAGTCATGATCGAGCGGCTCCGCATGTCCGACGCCTTCATCCCCGAACTGTCTCTGCTGGCTGAAATCGATGATGAGCCGGTCGGTCACATTCTGCTAACCAAGATTGAGGTGCGTAATGAGCGATTCTCTACAGCCTCGCTTTCACTTGCCCCACTTTCTGTTGTACCGAATTATCAGCGAATGGGGGTAGGAGCCGCTCTTGTTCGAGAAGCTCATTGGAGAGCCGTCCAACTAGGTTTCCGGTCGGTCATTCTAATCGGTATCCCGGATTATTACGAACGTTTCGGCTACCAGCCTATGAGCCGTTACCCCATTACTGTGCCGTTCACGGTACCAGAGCGGAACTGCATGGTTATCGCGCTCGTGCCAGATGGCCTTGTTGGTATGAGCGGGACAGTCATATATCCGCCCGTATGGATGACTGCCTAAACTGACTGACGGCTTTTCGGCAATGCCAAGCGCAGCGGGGAAGCGTCAGCTGGTTCGTCACAGGTATTTATAATTTATACTTGGGCGTATTCCGTCAAACATTTAGTCGCCTAACCTGGCTTTGAGTTCTCTCTCAGCTTCAGCCCAGGTTCGGCCCGCAGCAATCATCAAACTGGTATGTTCTGCAAGCTTATCCGCACGGTCCAGTTGGTGACGCCCGAGTTCAGCTTTGTCGAGGTCGCGGTACTCGCCTAAAGGCTCAATTTTGCGTACCGCCTCGTCATAGTTGGCGTAAATACTGGCGATAAAGTAGCGTTTTTGGAGCATACTCTATTTAACTCGTTTGAGCATATCCTTACCCCGGTTCTAAACGACAAACAGCCCCTAGCGTGAGGACTGTTTGTCGTTAGCTGTTAGGTTTTTCTCAGTTACCAATGACGCCTCGCTCCCAGCAGCTTAACGCCGGTAGACGCCGAACTCGTACAAAGCGTAACCGTAGCTGCTCCCGCGCACTGTCCCTTCTAAACGGACGTAGCGGCCCGAAGCGTTGACGTCAACGTCGTCCGTATTCCCATCACCGGTCGTTGTCTCGTAAACGGTTCGCCAGCTGTTCCCGTCGTCGGAGACCCCAATCTTGTAGGCTTTGCCGTAGGCCGTCTCCCAGACGAGCTGAACGTGGTTAAACGCTTGAACCGAGCCTAAGTCAACTTGAAGCCACTGCGGGTCGCTCCACTCACTGCCCCAATTGGTCGCGGCGTTGCCGTCGGTCGCGTAACGCGGGAAAAAGGTCTTGCCGTTATATTCGGGCTGGTACGACGAAGCGGTTGTGGGTTTATTGAGCGCGAGGTTGATACCTGTGACGGAGGGGGCGACAACGCGTAGTGAGCGGGTCTCGACGCCGATATTGCCGTTGCCGTCTCGAGCGTACAAGTAGACCTTCCACACGCCGAGCTGCTGCGGCGCGGTGACCGTCCACGAGCCCACATTGCCGCTAAAGTTTGCCGAGATGATGCCGCCCGCGCCGTTGATGTATTTGCTGTTGTAACCCATCGTATAGCTGATGGGGTCACCGTTAGGGTCGCTGACATTGGCCGAGAGGGTAAAGGTGCCGCCCGCCGGAACCGCCGTGCTGTTGCTCAGCGTCATGTTCGAGATGACCGGGGGCGTGTTGGTGGCCGGTGCGCCGCCGTACAGCTTACGCACCGCGTAGTACGACAGCCGCTTTTCACCGTTGGGAATCAGGTTAAACCAGACGCCGCCGAAGTCACCTTCAATGCCGTAGTTAAAGAACGTCGCGCCGAGCGCCACCCCTTGATGACCGGTAATGCAGTTCCAAGCGCGGGTATAGCCCTGAGCCTTTTCAACGTCGGTCGGTTCTTTCGGAACGCCGTTTTCATCGTTGGGAACTTCCCACTCCCCGGCGGGGCCGCCTTCGGTAACGATATAAGGCTTCGTGTAGCCGCCGCTGAGCCAGTTTTGCTTAACGTCGCACACGGCGTTGTAGGCGTTGACCGCGTAGAGGTCCAAGTCGGGCGCGTTCGCCTTGAGATATTTCCACGCGCCGGTCCAGGCGTCGGTGTTGGTCACCGGGTGGTTCGGGTCAATTGCGTGAACGGCCTTGGCCGCCTCATTGACAAACGCCGCGTAAGCGTTGCGCTGCGTTTCTAACTCGCCGCCCGAATAGCAATTTTGAAAGCCTAAGATAGACTCGTTGCCGATGTTCCACATCAACACGCCTTTGTGGGTTTTGTATTCACCTACCCAACGTTTGATGTTAGCCAACTCGTTCGCTTTATAGGCTGCGTCGGTAGCGTAGTTCGGGCAACCGCCGCTGCCGGGGCCGCCGCCGGGTTGCAACCAAAAGCCTGCAATGACCTTGATACCGTTCGCAGCCGCCGCGTCGAACAGCGTTTGGCTGCTGGCGTCCGTACCCCAGGTGCGAACCGTGTTGACGCCCATCTGTTTGAGGTCGGGCATCCGCTGCGCCGCTTCGGACACGGGCGGTCCCCAGGTGAGACCTTTAACGACGTAGGGTTGACCGTCTACCGAGAGCTGCCAGTTGCCTTGACTCCCGATGATTCGGGCGATACCGGGTCCCGTGGGTCCGGTTGCGGGCGGCGTGGTCGGTGGCGGCGTGACGCTGCCGCCACCCGTAAAGACCCTGAACTCAAAAAGCGAGTAGCCGTAACCCGTGCCCCGCGCCGTACCGTACATACGGACGTACCGACCGGTCCCGCTGACGTTTAACGTTTGGCTGCCGCCTTTACCTGCAGTTTCAGTATAAATTGGCGTCCAATTCGCGCCGTTGTCCGAAACTTGGATTTCAAACGCTTTACCGTACGCGGCGTCTCTCTCCCACTCGAGCACCACCTGACAGATATTTTGCGTACTGCCCAGGTCTACCTGAAGCCACTGCGGGTCGCTACGCCCACTCGACCAACGCGTGTTCATGTCGCCGTCAAAGGCAAACTTAGCTCCTAAATAGTCCGGGTTCTCCGTTGTCAAAGCTTTCGCAGGCTGACCCTGCGCCACGTTGGTGGTGCCGCACGCGGCGGTGGCAGCGAGGTTTTGCTCGGGTTGCAACATATTACACGCGCTGACTGCGAGCGTCAGTCCGGCGACGAGGGCAAGAAGTTTAGCTCTTCCCCGCTGACGGAGCCGACCGGTATAGGCGTCTGATGGCATAAAATCCTTTCTTCATATTGGGTTGTGAGCTGTGCGGCAGTTTGCGCTACCGCACGGCAGGTGGCATAGGTCGGTGTGCTACGTTTTGGTATGGTTTACGGCACGGTTTACGGCAGCCGGTAATTCGCGTCTAAAGCTGCGCCCGCCTCGGGGTGTGCTTCGTCATAGCCACGGGCGTTACACTGCAAGCCGCCGACGATACACTGGTCTACGAGCGCCTTAAGCGTCGCCGGGTCCCAAGCGTTATAAAAGTCGTAGTGAAACGAGTAGCCGCGGCCACTTGCCAAGCGAACCCTTGAGGTATCGCCGCTCGCGGGGAAGGCCATTTTGAACTCGAGCATCGGTACCGCGACCGGGTGCGACGCGGTGCAGCGGCCGTCTACCGGATAGGCCATATGGCTTTTGTGGTCGGGGGAGTCTAGATGCAGGCCGTCCCAGCAGCTCGGCGCTTGGTAGCGCACGTTAAGCTGTGACCCAGGCGGGCAGTAGGCGGGGAAGTCGGCGTTATGGTACGACTCGCCGCACTCCCAACCTTCAAACGACCCCGCTAAAAACTCCGCCGGGGTTGCCATCATGTCGCCGACGATAAAACGCAGACCCGGCGGGAAAGGGCGGACGCTGGTGTAGTCCAACACGCCCGTTTTATAGTAGATCACCTGTTTGCCGATGGGTAAAACCTGCGCGTCGCCGTTATACATCGTCGGCATCCAGTAGGCCGACTTGTCACCGGGGGCGAGACAAGAGGTGCCGCCTGCTTGCAGCGACGCCAGCGTGGTACCCGCGTTCGTCGTTGCGTTGCCTAAAAAGGTGTGCATGTGCGACGCGCCCGGCTTCCCAAAGTAGACGATAGGGTCGTCGGGTAGGGTGCTGCGGCTGACCGAGCAGTTCGCTTGGAACTCGTGAAAATAGCGGTGGGGCGGGGTCGCACTTGACGGGACGACGCCGGTTACGGGTGGGTTTGCAGGAACATACGTGCCTTCGGGCATACCTGGCATACCGCCCGAAGTAGCTTCACCGTACACTTCAAACTCGAAGAGCGAGTAGCCGTAACCGGTGCCACGTTTTTGACCGGAGAGTCGGACGTACTTACCCGAACCGCTGACCGCTAAGGTTTCGTTGCCGCCCTTGCCCTGGGTCGTCTCGTAAATACGTGTCCAGGTGGTCCCATCGTCTGAGGTCTCGAGCCTAAAGGCTTGACCGTAAGCAGTTTCCCACTTGAGCACAACTTGGCAGAGGGGTTTTGAGCCGCCCAAATTGACCTGTATCCACTGATTGTCGCTGGGCTTGCTCGACCACCGGGTATTCGCGTTACCGTCAAAAGCCGCCGCCGCAACAAAGGTGTCGTTTTCCGTTGACGAAGCTGCTGCCGGACGACCTTTAGCGAGGTTGACGCTGCTACACGCGGCGGTCGTCTTAAGCTGAGGCGTCGCTGCATTCGGCGCGTCCACAGTGTTACACGCGCCGAGAAACACCAGCACCCCAGCAGCGAGCGTCGCAGCGAGTGAGCGCCCCTTGAGGCACACTTTAGCCGTAGTAGCAAGGGAAGGCGTACAGCTCTTTTGATCTCTCATGAAGTATCCTTTCAAGCTAACTCACACTTTTTTAATAGTTAAGCACTACGTCCGGGCTGTGTTCAGAAAGGGGTTTGTTGTAGCGCGCGGTCTGTTCTAACAGACCGCGCCGAACGTTAGCGGTGGTTGACCCGGTAGCTCGGCCAAGAGGCCTTTACCAGTACGTCGTCACCATTGACCACAAAGCCGGTACCGGCAGTGGTGACGCTTGGTCCGGCCAGCGAACAAGCTTTACTTACGGGTTACCTAGAAGAGAAGTGCTGGGCATGGTTTATCCACCGGTGGTAAAAACTTGAAACTCGTAGAGCGAGTAGCCGTAGCCGATGCCCCGCTGGGTGCCGAGCATCCGGATGTAGCGGCCGGAAGCGTTGAGCGTCGGTGTGACGTTCTGGGTGCCGCCCGTACCCGTCGTAGTTTCGTAGATTTTAGTCCAGCTGGTTTGGTCGTTTGAGACCTCGAGCCTGAAGGCTTTGCCGTAAGCCCTCTCCCACTGCAGCGTTACCTTGCAAACGGTTTGGCTGCTGCCGAGGTCCACTTGCACCCACTCGGGATCGTGGTCCCACACGCTGGCCCAGCGTGTGCCGCCGTTGCCGTCAAAGGCCGCGCTCGCGGGCGTGCCGCCGTTCTCAGTCGAGGAGGCCTTGGCGGGCTTGTTCAGCGCCACGTTCGTCGCGCCGCAGGCAGTGCCGCTTCCCGTGCCGCCTCCACCAGTTGCCGCGCCGGTGAAGGGCAACGATAAGTAGTACTGGCCCAACTCGGTCAGCTGACCGCTCGCTCCTAGCAAGCTGCTGTAGTGCGTGTCGTTATTCCAGCGTCCCGTAAACCAGGCGTAGCGGAATACGTCGCTGCGGGCCTCGAGCGTAGCGACCATGTCGGCCATCTGCGCCTTTTGCTTGGCGACGCTGTCAATTTGGGCACTGCCGTCGCCGTTATGCCAGTTGGCGAACTCGGTCACCCAGAAGGGCTTGCCGTATTTTTTGAGACGGTCGAGCTGAGCGGGCAGCCCGTAGTCGTACCAGTGAAAAGCGAGGTAGTCAATCTGTGGGTCGCGGTTGCCATTTCTGCTCCGGTAGGCCGCGTAGAAAGCGTCTAACCACGCCACCGGGTCGCTGTAGCCGGCCATGGTACCCCAAGTGACCTGCGGCCCCACGATTTTTACACCGGTGTCGCGGGCCACCTGCTCGTAGCGGGGCCAGATGTCAGCAGCCTGATTAGGGGTGATGTTGGAGCCGCCCACGTCAGACGTTAGGCTGGGCTCATTCATTACCAGCAGGTACTTAGCCTGCGGATTGGCGCGAATGCGGCTTTCTACGTCGTCGGTGTTGAAGCTACCATTCCAGATCATCGGCACGAAATCCATGCCGTAGCGCGCGTTGTAGTCGCCGGGCACACCGCCGTTCACGCTGGGGCTCCAGTTGTACCACCAGCTCACGCCGGGGGCGAGCGCGGTCATGTCGGCACCGCTTGCAAGATCGTAGGCGATACCGCGTTTGAAGCTTTTAGCCTGTGCCGCTTGGGGCTGGACAGTCTGGCGTTGGTCGACTGGGGGCGTGCTCGCCAAGTTGCGCTGCTGCCCGCAACCGCTCAAGATAAAGGCAAGACATACTGTTAGTGCCACTGCTTTTTTGTAAACCATCTAGACCTCCTTGTCTTCCACCACGAGCATACAGTGCGGCCTGCTAGCAGGCCGCACGCTTGAGGTTAGGGGTAGTCGACCAGATAGCTCGGTGAGGTGTTGGTACCCGGAATGGGCACGGCTGCCCCGGTGTTGTTGATGATGTGATCGATGGTGCCCTTGTTATTGAGCGATACCGTCACCAGGTCGTGGAACTTCACACCGGACGTGTCGGGCACCTCGAAAGCGCGGGCGGAGTGAATAGTCGGGTCGACGTTGGTGTAGATGTAGCTGCCTAGACCCCACGCCTCGTGGCTGGTCACGCCGTTCGCCACCTTGTAGGCCGCGTAGCCCGGCACGCCGTCGTGCTGCCAAGCGGCCTGGTTCGGCGGGTCGTAGGGCATCTCATTTTGGAAGAAGATGGTCTTGCCACCCTGCCCGTTCCAGATCACCTCGTATTTTTGGTAGTGCTCGACGAACAGACCGGTCGCCAACACGTTGTTGCCGTTGACGACCAGCCCGGTGTCGGCGGTGTTGATGGTCCAGCCGGTGGGCACGTTGCCGTGGTCGGCTCGCCAGGCCCAGATGTGGTCGATGATCGTGTTGTCGCTGTTGACGATCAGGCTGTTGGTCGCCTTGCCGGCAGAGGCACCGCCGATGCGGAAGAATACGTCCTGAATGGTGGTCGGGTTGGCCGCGTGGTTCACGTGCGACCCGGCCGTGCCTACGGTCAAGAGCGTCTTGCTGTTGACCGTACCCGCGTCGAACAAGAAGCCGGCCAGTTTTACGCCGTCCACGTCGGCCACCGTCATGCCGTCCACGCCGTTATCGGGAATGAGGGTAGGGTAGCCGATCCCGAGAACGACGGTATTAGGTCGGGTCACCTTGAGGGTTTCGCTGAGGTGGTACACGCCGGGGGTGAAGAAGAGGTTGAGGCCCTGCGCCAGCGCCGCGTTGAGGGTCTCGGTCTTGTCGCCCGGTTTCGCGACGTAGAACTGGCTCATGGGGACGCTGGTGCCAGGGGTGTTGGGCCAGCTGGGGCCGCTGACGTTAGTTCTCAGCGCGGGCGTGAAGACCGCGTACTTGCCGTCTTGAAAGTACAAGAAGGGCTTTTCGCGCGACACCGGGGTGGTCGCCAGCACGGTGTGTGAGGGGTTCGGGAAGTGCTGCGGCGGGGCACCCTGCACGCCGGAGAACACCATGTTCCACACCGAGCCGTCCCAACTGCCAAAGCTGCTGTCGCGCGAGTACCACTGCTGCTGCGAGACCGATTTGACGCTGCCGATCACCACGCTGTCGGCGATGTAGCCGCCGCTGGCATACCGGTTGCTGGCGGGAGCTAAGTCCAGGCCGCCCCGCACGAACATGCGGCGGAAGGGGGCAGCCTGCGCCACCGCCCAGCGGTCGCGGCCCCCGCTCAGGCTGAGGTTGATGGTGAAGTTCTCAGCGCTGCGCCAGAAGTTCGTCGTGGCATTGCCCGTGCCGTCAAAGGAGTCCACTGTGACCGCGCCGTTGATAGTCGTGCCGGTCGGGTCCTGGCTCAGGCCGGCAATGGAGGTATAGTAGCCGATGTTAGCGTAAACGTTGTTGTATTCGCCCGGCTTGAACAGCAGGGCGTCGCGGCGCGAGCCGAACTGGTTGAGTTTTTGCGCCTCGAATACCGAGTTAAGCTTGGCCTGAATGGTATCCGTGGTCATGCTCGAATCGAAAATCGTCACGTTCGGCCCAAAGTCGGGCGTGTCGGAGGTGGGCAGGGTTGTGGGTGGTGGTGTGGTGCCGCCGCCCGTAGCTGCGCCGGTGAAGACCTGAAACTCGTAGAGGGAGTAGCCGTAGCCGGTGTTGCGGGTCAGCCCCTGCATACGGACGTACTGCCCGCTGGCGCTCAGCGAGACCGTCTGCGTGCCGTCGGTGCCGCTCAAGACGCCGGTCGCCGGGGTGAAGTTGACGCCGTCGTTCGAGACTTGAATCTGGAAGGTCGCCGCGCGCGCCGTCTCCCACTGGAGGGTGACACCGCAAATCTGCTGCACGCTGCCGAGGTTCACCTGCACCCACTGCGGGTCACTGGGGCTACTGGCCCAGCGGGTGTTGTTGTTGCCATCAAAGGCCAGCTTGGCCCCCAGGTAGTCCGGGTTCTCGGTCGAGGAGGCGCTAGCGGGTTTATTCAGCGCCGCATTAGCTGTACCACAGGTCGTGCTACCCGTTCCACCTCCGGTCCCGCCCCCGGTATCGGTGCTGCCGAAAACCTCAAACTCAAAGAGTGAGTAGCCGTAGTCGCCCGGACGCTGCGTGCCGTACATCCGCACGTACCGGCCGCTGCCGTTTACGCTCAGCGTTTGAGTGTTGCCCGTACCGGTAGTCGTGCTGTAAACCGGCGTCCAAGTGTTACCATCATTTGATACTTGAATCTCGAAAGCTTTGCCGTAAGCGGCTTCCCATCTGAGCGTTACGCCGCAGATACTCTGGACGCTGCCTAAATCTACTTGCAACCACTGCGGGTCAGCTTTGGGCACGCTGGCCCAGCGGGTAGTGCGGTCGCCGTCAACGGCTTGACCTGCGCCCAGGTAGCCCGCATTCTCGGTTGAAGAGGCGGTGGCGGTTTTGCCCTGTGCGAGGTTCACTGTGCCGCAAGTAGCAGCCGTAGCCAAAGGCGAGTCGCCGGGAGTGAGCGTGCTACACGCGCTTATCAGCAGTGTCAGCCCGGCACACAGAGCCAGAAGCCGATTTCTGGACGGGGTTTTAAGCATGGGTTCGTCCCTTCTTGAAATGTGGTGATGTTTGGGTGACGCTCGAGCCTTAACCTTTGGGCTCACCGTCCGGCGCTAAGCCTAGGGCGTCTCGAGCTGCGCTGTATCAGGGCCGGCTAAAATCAGGGTCGGCTAAATAGTAGACTTAAGCCGCTACCGCTCGTATAAAAGACAGTGGTCCCCCTTCCACATCTAAGCTGGTAATGCTTAGGTCCCCCGGTGTATGACGTTTAGCAAAAAGGGAATACGTTTTAGATGCGTTGTTACCCTAGCAAAATACCTTCACTTTGTCAAGTGAAGCTTTACGGCTCAACTTTCATCACACGGTATACTGTTTTTAAGTTTTTAAGTGCTCGTCCTAACTGTCACTTCACAAACTTTTCATGTCTTCGGCAAACTGTTCGTCTATTCGCTAGGATAGAGTATGCGTTCACAAAAAGTTGACCAGGGTGCGGCCAGAGCGATGAACCGGCGGCTTATCTTAGACGAACTTCGCCGCAGCGGACCACTTAGCCGTACCCGTATCGCAGCCCAGACCGGGCTCAGTCCCGCCTCGATCACCATCGTGACGAGTGCGCTGCTCGCTGAAGGGCTCCTAGTCGAACATCCTGAACTCGCCTCACAGCTCCCGCGTAATCCGGTGCCGCTGGGTATCAACTACGCGGGCCACCAAGCCATCGGGATGAAGCTGCTCGACGATGAGCTTCAGGCCGTGCTGACCGACCTGGCGCTTAATATCGTCTCACGGACCACGGTTAAGCTCGAGTCGAGCCAACCTAAAGCTGTTGTTAAGGCCGCTGAGCAGGCAAAAGAAAAGCTTTTAGCCCTCCCTGGCCCCAACCGACTTATCGGCGTCGGCTTGGGACTTTCCGGCCTGATCGATACGGAGCACGGCGTTTGCGTCGAATCACACCGCACCGAGTGGCGTAACGTCCCGCTCGGCGCACTGTTATACACACGCCTCGGCGTGCCGGTCTGGATTGACAACGACGTCAACGCCTTTGCCACCGCCGAACGCCTGGTCGGGCAAGCGCGGCAAACGAGCACCTTTATCGTCGTAACCCTGGGACGCGGCATCGGCGCGGCGCTGGTGCTCGACGGGCGGCTCTTTCGCGGCGCACGGGGCGGCGCGGGCGAACTCGGCCATACGCTCTCGCAGCGGAATGGCCGTTTGTGCGAGTGCGGGATGAGAGGCTGCCTAGAAGCGTACGTCTCGAGCCCCAACCTCGTCGCACAATTTAACGAACGTACCGACGAACACACTGATGAACACGCAGGTAAACACACAAGTGAAGCCGACGCTTACGGCCCCATTACCCACGCCGAAGCACTCGCTGAACTTGCGGCCCACGGCGACGCGCACGCCGAGGCCCTCCTCCAAGACGCCGGCGAAAGGCTTGGCGAAGGCGTCGCCGACCTTGCCAACTTGTTCGACCCGGATTTGATTATCCTCGGCGGGGAGGGTGTCGCGCTCGGTCAGACGCTGCTCAGCGCGGTGCGGCTGGCGTTTGAGCGCCGCAGACTCCTCAAAACAGTACCCGTAAAGTTTTTGGTAGACAACTGGGGTGACGATACCTGGGCGCGTGGCGCGGCGGGGCTGGTAGTCGAACAGTTTTTTGAGGGCTCGGCAACCCTAACCGAAGAAGCCAGCGGGTCGGGCTTTGACGTAAGCCGCTGATTGACGATCAGGGCTCCACGCCAGACGAAGTTGACCTTTTTGTTTGTAAGCTACTGACTTCTTTTTAGTTTGTCTAACTCGAGGTCAAAATAGCATTTCCAAACGAGGCCAGTATAAGTCCCATCTCTTAGAGGTGCGTGCCGGTCAATGAGGGCCATCTTGAGAGCGTCCCTTCCCAGCTGATAGTTACGCAGTCGCCCGGTCGCCACCTCACCCTACAAGTGTTCACCTTACAAGTGTGTTCTAAGACTCTCTAGCAAACCTGCCCGCTCGCCTAAACTCGAGCCCGAATAAGGGCCGGGGCACACCGTCTCTAGCTAAGCTGACAAGTAGGCGCTCCGGTGACCTTACGTTCATAGCGACGTGTTGGGAGCGACGTCTAGCCCAGCTAAGCCGTTGCCGGAACAAAGTCAACGAAGCCAACCGCGAGGGAGCAAGTATGCCACGTGAGCGCGCAACCCAAACCCACTTAGCGGCCGTACCGGGGGCGCTCAGGCGCAGCGGCGTAACAGGTCCCTGCCGCAGCTACACTGCGCTGGTCGTCGCTGCCCCTACCTCGAGGCTGGAAAAAACTGCCTACGACTACGTTTTACGAATTCCGCTACCCGGCGTGTTACGTCACACCCTGAGGTGGCATCTCAAAGATGACACGCTGAGCGTCAGTGGCGACTGGGAGGGCGAGAGCGTAAGCGGCGCAGTATTCGGCTCAGTTTACCGGAGTGTGGCGCTGCCCCCTGACGCCATCCCCGCCGGGTTTGAAACGGGCCTCGAGGCGGGCAACTTCGTGCTCCGCATTCCTCGGCGCAGCCAGCAGAGTTAGCTCAGCAGTTCCGCCCGGAGCGACTTTACAAGCTGATTTTTTAGAGGTGACCATGCTTTCCAAAGCTTTAGGCAAAACCGGTAGTTATGACCGATAGGCGTAAAAAGAAGGCCGTTTCGTTGCTCCAGAAAGCGATCTATAGATGAATATCTTTAGCGGCGTCGCCGTCTTGATCACCATTGTTGCACTTTTTAGCTACCTCAATCAGCGTTGGCTCAAATTGCCGACCCCTATCGGTGTGATGATCCTGGCCCTGGGACTTTCTTTAGTCCTAATCGCGGTAGGGCCACAGCTGACCGGCGGCTGGGTTCGCCGTTTTGCGCTTGGTCTCAACTTCAGCAGCCTGGTACTCAACGGGATGCTGGGCTTTTTACTGTTCGCCAGCGCCTTACAGCTTGACGCCCGCGCGTTGGCCAAACGGAGGTGGGGCATCTTTCTGTTGGCGTTTCTAAGTACCGCACTCTCCACACTTTTTGTAGGGGGACTGATCTACGGCGCGTTTCAGCTGCTGGGGCTCACGTTGCCCCTGTTCTACGCCTTTGTCTTTGGGGCGCTGATCTCACCGACCGATCCGGTCGCGGTCGAGGGGCTGTTGGGCGAAGCTAAACTACCCGAAGCTTTACAAACCGTCATCAGCGGCGAGTCCCTGTTTAACGACGGGGTAGGCGTCGTATTTTTTACCGCGATCTTAAGTCTGGCAGGGTCTCAAACTGAGATTACCGCCGGCACGGTCTTGCTCGATTTGCTCCGCGAAGCAGGCGGCGGCGTCTTGTTAGGGCTGGTTTTAGGCTTTGTTACGACTAGGCTGACCAAACAGGCCAACGACTACACCGTTATGGTCATGCTCACGCTCGCCGTAGCGACCGGCGGATATACCCTCGCTTTGGCGCTCGGGGTTTCCGGCCCGATTACGATGGTGACGGCGGGGCTGGTAATCGGCAACAGCCTGCACCGTCAACCCGACCGCAAGTATCTAGGCGCTTATTGGAACGTAACTAACGATCTCTTAAATGCAGCCCTATTTGTCCTAATCGGGCTCGAGGTGCTCATCGTTCCCTTCGGTGGGAACGCGCTGCTAGCGGCACTTATCGCTATCCCCTCCGTTTTGCTGTCACGGTATGTCAGCGTCTGGTTGGCGCTGATTCCGGTACGCATTTTTATTACGATTCCGAGATCGTCTTTAACCTTGTTGACGTGGGCGGCGCTGCGGGGCGGTATCGCCATTGCGCTGGCTCTCTCTATTCCCGGCGGGCCGGAGCGTGACCTGATTTTAGTGATGACCTACGGCGTCGTGATTTTTTCGGTTTTGGTTCAGGGTCTAAGTATCAAACGCGTTGCGGCGAGGGTTCTTGGTGACTCCCAGGACAGTAACCCCCAAGACACGCCGCAACACGCCCCAGCCGACTAAGCCGAGGTTACGGCTCGAGCCTGGCAGCTCTAGTGGGATTGGGGCAACGCCGACCTTTGCGCCGCGATGATAGTGTCCATCAGCCGGTCGAGCTCTTGGTCAACGGTCTGCCGAGCCGGGTCAGCGTCAAACCAGGCCAGCACCTCTTCAGCGCCGCGGGCAAAGGGAATGGTTGCCACGTAGTCCGGCACAGCCCGCTTAATCTTACTGTTGTCAAAGGTCATGCTGTTCGCTTTGTCACCCAAAAGCCCCGCGCCCCAGCCCTCGTCGTAAGCCGCGACGACCTCTGACGGCACATGAACGAGCTCCGCCGTCGTCCCGGCAGCTCGAGCGACCGTTGCAAAAATCTGGTTCCAGGTGAGAGCTTCATCTGAAGTGATGTGAAAAGCCTCGCCAATCGTCTGCGGCTGACCCAAAAGGCCGATAAACCCTTCTGCAAAGTCGCGGTGATGCGTCAACACCCAGAGCGACGTGCCGTCACCGTGAACGATAACCGGTTTGCCCTGCCGCATCCGGTTGACCACCGTATAGCCGCCGTCCATCGGCAACAGTGTCCGGTCATAGGTGTGTGAGGGCCGAACAATCGTCATGGGAAACCCCTCGTCACGGTAGGCCCGAAGCAGCCGCTCTTCACAGGCGATCTTATCGCGCGAATACTGCCAGTAAGGGTTTTTTAGCGGGGTAGACTCGAGCACCGGCAAACTCAGCGGCGGCGTCTGATACGCCGAGGCCGAGCTGATAAACATGTACTGCTGCGTTCGGTCCCGGAAGAGCTTTAGGTCAGTTTCGATGTGTTCAGGCGTAAACGCTACCCAGTTGACCACAACGTCAAAAGTCAGGTTTGAGAGCGCCGCAGCTGCCGACGCCGGGTCGCGGATGTCACCTTGAAGGACGTGCGCCCCCTCGGGAATGGGCCTCGCGCTTTGGCCGCGGCTCAGCAAGTAGAGTTCCAGGCCCCGCTCTAACGCCAGCTGCGAACAAGCCGAGCTGATAATGCCGGTACCGCCGACGAATAAAACTTTCATAACTGCTCAGCTTTCAAATCAGACATATGACGCAACCTCAGGATCTCCGTAGTTTGAACTTAGGTCACGTTACCACCTAGATGCTGGGGCGGGTTATAAAACGCAGGGCAAATCGGCCGCCAAGCATAAAACTTAAGGTTTGCTTAAGCCTTACCTTTTAGGCTAATGAAGCTAGACGCGTGCAAGGCGCGTTTTTGAAGGAGGCAACTATGAACTATCGACTTCTCCCCGCCTCGAGCACCCTATGAACGTCTTACCCGATGCTCCGGTGCTGATTGTCGTGCTGCACCTCGCCGCGTTAGCGGCGCTACTTAGCTACGGCGTAGTCACGCAAGTTCGGCGCTTACTGATCCTTCGCGCGACCAGACCTAAAGAGCCCCCCAAAAAGACGTTTTCAAGGCCCGTACAGCTCTCAAAGTTACGCCATTAACACCCAAACAGTACCGTAAAAAAGCAGCGCCGTAAAAACTGCTGAAAAGCCGAATCACCTCGGCACCGTCAGCTGTACCGTTACACCGCGGCCAAAGATGTCCGGTGCAAGCTCTTGAGCGGTGCCGGCAGAGCCTATCCCCAAATATGGCTTTTTAAGCTTATCTACTTCGCCCGGCCCGGTTAGACCCTTAAGATTTTTACGGCGCTACAGCGCCACCTCATGCGGCACCGTTTCGCCGCCGTCATTCCAGAACGTACATGCTAGGCTATGTCCGAATTAGCGCGTCTCTCCGCAGAACTTCGTACACTCAAACCGGGTGCTACCTGCCAGACAAGCTTAAACCAGCGTTTCTTCGGTTGGTAGGGGCGTCGCGTCAGCTGCAGCACCGTCTGATGCCGCTTCGATACGGCCGAGCTGCCTAAGTTCCGGCCACACCCACGCGATCAGCGGCACCACCACGAGCACCCCGACGCCGCCGATGACGACCGCCGCGGTTGCGCCGACCAGCGCGGCTAAAAGCCCCGACTCAAACTCGCCGAACTCGTTTGACATCCCGATAAAGATGTGGTGGACAGCTCCTACCCGGCCCCGCATGGCGTCAGGGGTAAACACGAGCTCGAGGGTATTACGGATCACCACGCTGACCGCGTCAAAGGCCCCTAACAGGGCCAGCGCAAGGAGCGAAAGTCCAAACGACCGGGACAACCCCAGCAAAATAGTCGCGACGCCAAAGGCGGCTACCGTCATGAGCAGCGTCCTACCTGCTTTTTGAAAGGGACCGCGGTGGGCTACCGCCAGCGCCATCAGCGCCGCGCCCACAGCGGGCGCGGCGCGGAGCAGTCCCAAACCGGTGGCACCAACGTGGAGCACCGCGAGCGCAAAAATCGGTAAGAGGGCGGTTGCACCGCCGAGCAAAACCGACACCATATCGAGCAAGACAGCTGAGAAGAGCACCTTCGTTTGCCAGATAAAGTAAACCCCGGCTAACAGTGACGCCCGGGTTAGTTTCTCTTTGGGGCGAGCAACGTAGTCCGTCCGCATCGACCCGAGCGCAAAGGCTCCTAAAGCGAGCATAAGCGCGGTCAGCAAAAAAACCGGCGCGGAACCGCGAATAAGCGCGACGCTGACCCCACCGACCGCTGGACCCAACACCGACGCGAGTTGCCCCAGACTGCTGCTCCAGGCCGACGCGTTGCCAAACGCTTCTGACGGCACACTCGAGGCGACCAGCGGAGCCTGCACGGCGTTTCTAAACGCCCTCGCAATTCCCATGACGAACAGGCCCAGATAGAGCAGCCAAAGCGGTGCGCCGGTTGCCGCGACGAAAGCTAGTAGCAGCGTCGCCAGGGCACTAAAGAGCGCCGCCGCAACGCCGATGCGTTTGGGGTTGTGATTATCCACGTATTGTCCGGCGGGCAGCGAGATAAAGATAACCGGAACGATCTGAACCAGCCCCACCACGCCGAGCGCCAGCGCCGAACGGGTCAGCTCGAAGATATACCAACCGACGACGACGCTTAAGATAGCGCCGGAAAATGAAGCGAGGAAGTTGGCGCTCAGCAGGAGGCGAAAATCGCGGATACGCAGAGCGAGATACGCGTCATGCGTTTCACTGTCAGGGTTTGCACCATCAGGGTCTAAATTGGGCACAGGCTGCTGGCTCCTCGTCGGCTTGCAGGTAGGTATCGGAGTAACGCATAGCGGCCCAGCGCACTGAAAGGCCGCATCTTGATACTATGACAGCGAGGCTTACCGGGCGTGGTAGCCTCTGGTCTTAATCACACCATACGCTCACGACGCCCCTGGACAAACCGCGTAGCTGCCTAGCTGAATGGGGCAGGCGAAGATGTTAGGTGGACCTTGATGAAAGTTAGAACAGTTGTCCCTACAGTTGTGTTAGCCGTACTTGCAGCGGTCGTCGTCGCAGGCGTTTGGGGCTCGCGCCGTCAGCCTTTAGGGGTCAGGGAGGGGCGTCTACTGCCCTGTCCAGATTCACCCAACTGCGTCTCGAGCTTTGCACAAAGCGATCAATCCGGCGAACACGGGATGAAACCGGTTCCTTACACCGGCACGCCGCAAAAGGCGCTGGCCGCCGTGATGCAGGTGATGGCCGGACTGCCGCGCACGACCTTGTTAGAGAAGAAGGGCAACTACGCACGTTTTGCGGTGCGCTCGGCTCGAGTCGGTTTCATAGATGACGTGGAGTTTTTGGTCACTGACGGCCAAATTCAGTTTCGCAGCGCGTCGCGGTTGGGGCGCTCTGACCTCGGCGTCAACCGGGAGCGGATGACTCTGGTTAGTCAGAGGTTACGTCAGCGTTTGGATGAGGCCAGGGTTTAACTTAGCAGCCCGAACAACCCTCTAGAGGCCAAGGGTTCGTAGGGAATTAGACAGGCCGTTTTTGCCTCTCGTGGTACATTTTGGGTAGTAAAGCGGCTGGTATTCCAGTACCCCTAGCCGCTCTGGAGGACCCAATGTCAACTAGTAACACAACTCAAGCCGACGTGATCGTCATCGGGGGTGGCCCCGCCGGTCTTACGGCCGGTATCTACACCGGACGCGCTCAGCTCAAAACGCTTATCTTAGAAAAAGGACTCCCCGGCGGCCAGATTGCTCAGACTCAAGAGGTTGAAAACTATCCCGGGTTTGACGAGACCGTGAGCGGCCCTGAACTCTCGCAGCGGATGGTGCGGCAAGCCGAAAAGTTCGGCGCTGAAATCCTGATGGAAGAGGTGCAGAGCATCGCGCGTAAAGGTGACGGCTTTGTCGTTACCGGCTACGACGGCCTCTACGAAGCACCTGCGCTGATCGTCTCGACCGGCGCAACCCCGCGCCGCTTAGGAGTTCCCGGCGAAGACGAGTTTTACGGGCGCGGCGTCTCGACCTGCGCGACCTGTGACGGCTTTTTTTACCGGGGCAAAAATGTCGTCGTTATCGGTGGCGGTGACGCCGCCGTCGAAGAGGGTTCGTTTTTAACCAAATTTGCCGAGAGCGTCACTGTGATTCACCGCCGCAGCGAACTGCGCGCCAACAAAGAGGCGCAGCGGCGTGCGTTTGCCAACCCCAAGATGAAGTGGGTGTGGAATACCGTCGTTGAAAAGGTCGTCGGTGACGAGCAGGTTACCGGCGTCGCGGTGCGGAACATCGAAACAGGTGAGCAGCGTACGCTCCCGACTGACGGCGTGTTTATCTATGTCGGACACAACCCTAATACCGACTACTTGGGCGGACTCATTGAGCTGACGCACATGGGGTACGCGAAAGTTCACGACGAAATCTATACCAACGTCCCGGGGATTTTTGCTGCAGGTGACGTCGCTGATGAGGTTTATAGGCAGCTGGCGACGAGTGTTGGAGCCGGCACGCGGGCGGCGATGGCCGCTGAACGCTACCTCGCTGAAAAAGAGGCGCACGTGCATATCTCGAGTTCAGAAGCCGACATTTTAGATGCGGTAGACGCGGTTTAAGGATTTCAACGCCTAGCAGAGCTTTAACTAAGAGCACCGAATAGCGATTATTCGGTGCTCTTTTCGCAGATGCAAGCCAGAAAAGGGGTTGTCACTCGGTTTTGTTGACCTACCACCTGAGCAGCGTAAATTCGTGAGGATAACGCTCCGGTTGCAGCAGACAGCCCGCCGCTGCAACCGGAGCGTTATACGCCAATAAAAGTATCCCAACGGCCCTTTGCCTGCCGCAAGGCGAGTGCGTTCCTGCGCCTATACGGGGACGCTTTACCCGAGCTGCTCGGCAAGTCCGATGAGAAGTCCTTCAGGTCCGCGGAGGTAGCAGAGCCGGTACGCGTTCCTATACTGGACCACTTCGCCGACGAGCTGTGCGCCGCGCTTGCGGAGCCTGACAAGCAACTCGTCAAGGTCGTCCACGGTGAACATGACGCGGAGGTAGCCGAGAGCGTTCACCGGAGCGGTTCGGTGATCGGCGACTACAGGCGGGGTGAGAAATTGCGAGAGCTCGAGCCGACTGTAGCCATCGGGAGTGACCATCATAGCGATCTCGACGCGCTGGGAGCCCAGTCCGGTGACGCGCCCGGCCCATGCTCCTTCGACCGTGGCTCGCCCTTCAAACTTCAGGCCAAGCTCGGCGAAAAAAGAGATGGCAGTATCGAGGGATTCTACGACGATGCCTACGTTGTCCATCCGCTTAAGGGCCACCTTGTTTCCTCCCCTTCTTGACCGGAAACGTCCGGCATTTGCTATTCACATGGCGCAGAACTACAGCTTTTCAGACAAACGCCTTGACGACCCGCAAGGCTAACGGCTCGGCGGCGTAATCTGATAGAGGACGATCCTCGGACGAGCATAAACGAGTAAAAAGTCGCCACCGGCCCAGAGCGGTTGACCTACGACTGCACGCCACCGCCGAGAGCCTTCTGAGAGTACGGTATAACGTCCGTCGGCAACAGCTTGCCAACCACCGCCACCCAACACGCCCGTCGGCGGCTCGAGCCGACCCTGCTGCACCAAAGACGAGAGCGAAAAGAGCGGGTCGGGTAGGGTTTTAGGAAACATTTCAGGGGGAGACGTACCAAACCAGGTCAAGTCAGGACCGGCAGCCTTCAGCGTGTCCCCAGGTTTGCCGAGTGCAGGGTAACGCCCGCCGGTTTTGCTCACCGGGTCAAAGCGTTCGGCAACGACCAAAAATGGTGCGCCGCGGCCCGGTTCGTAAAAGATATACGGGCGAATCTGCGCTTCACCTAACCCGAGGGCTTCGGCGGCCTCTAAAAGTCGCGCTCGGCCGGTCGCACTCAGTGCCCCTCCGGGTACGTCTTCTTCGGGAGCGAAGAGGGGCAAGTTGGTCACCCGCAGGGCGACGTTCGCGTCAGCGGGCGCAGCGTCCGGCAGCGGCGCGGCCCGCCACGCAGCAAAAGGAGACAGCGCGAGTTTGGGGGTGAGGACGCGGTAGATGGCCAGTAGCGGTTCGTTTTCAAAGCGTCCCTGGGTTCTTAGGGCTGCGGCGTCTCCCCAGGGCACGACCTCGAGCCGCTCAAAAGGTGAAACGCTGTAACGCGCGACAAAGCGGGGCTCGAGCGGGATCAGGTCGGGCGGGATGCCCTCAGCAAGGGCCGGAACCGGCACCGTGCCGCCAACGCCGCGCATCGCCGACGCGTACGCCTGCGCCCCATCACGGTCGGCAAAGGCACCCACCCGGAGCCGGTAGATCGTCTGCACGTCGCCAGGGACGCTGACCAAGTAGGCTGGGTAGCCTTCGTCGCGGAGTGTACGCCGCAAACTTTCCGCTGAGGTTTGGTCCGACAGTGCCGCGACCTGGACGGTGTAAGAGATAGCCTGCGCCGAGGCCGTTTGGTAGCTCAGAAAAAAGCTGCTGAGTGCCAGTAGCACAGCATGGCGCGTGACATGGTTAAGTAACGTGTTAAGTAACGTTTTGGTTTGCCCCGGCCTGTGACGCTGCACCTTTTTAGCCTATCATTCAGGCCGCTAGGGTTCCAAGCGTGCTGACGCGAGCGGCGTAGCTCGAGCCCTGCTGGTCATCAGACGGCTTCGGCAGCTTCAGCGGCAGGTTGAGATTCGGGGGTAGGGGCTTTACCCTCAAGCGGCGTGCCCTCGACTAGTGAGGCGTTTAAGATAACCTCGATCGCGTCGTCTACCAGCTGGTCAAAATCTCCGGCTTCGACCACCGCAACGCCCTCAGCCTTGGCCTGAGCGACACAAAAATCTTGAATCATCCGAATCTCTTCAAAGTGTGCCAGATAGTGCTCGCGGCGGCGGCGGCTCTGCGTCTGCGTCTCGCGGGTGCCGAAATAGCTTTCGTGGAGTTTGGGGTCAGAGACGTTTAAGATAAACTCAACGACGGTCGCGCCCTCTTGCTCTAAAGGCATAAACCCCGGCACCAGATGTACACCCTCCATCACCAGAGAACTCGCCTCAGCGATACTGCGTTCGACAATCGCTTGCAGCGGCGCTGTGAGCTGCTGCACCTGCCGCTGAAAACCGCGCACGACCCTTTTGCGTTTGGGTTTGGGTTGCTCGGAAGGGAGCAGTTCGGCGCGCCACGCGGTAAAGCTCGAGGTGTGCAGCTCCGGGCTCAACTCGGGGCTGATTAAACTTCTCAGTGCCTGCCGAATCGCGTCGGTTGAGACGATGCGCGGTAAGCCCAACCGGTACGCGAGCGCCGACGCGAGGTTCGATTTGCCGACGCCCGGTGCGCCGCCGACCAAGATGATCAGGGGCCGTTCAGGTCGACGCAGCGCGTGCAGCAGCTCGTAACGGCGGACAAACTCTTCGCCTGCTTCTTGGAGGAGCAGCCGTTTAACGCTGCCGCGCAGGGTTGTGAGCGTCAGGTCACGCTGGCCCAGCCGCCACAGGGCTACCTCGGTGCGTTTGGCAAGTTGGTGTGACAGCTCCGGGCTGAGCCCCAAAGCCATCAAAGATTGGGCCAAGATACCTCTCGAGTACGGCACCCTTACGCCGTCCTCTTGAATAACCCACAGCTCCGAAGGCCGTCCCTGCGCCGCTTCAAACCGCTCCCTCGCCTCACGCCCATACCGCACGCCGATAGCCAGCGCCGTCTGATGCACCAGTTCCGGCGGCGTAATCAGGTCCGAGCCACTCCGCCGGAGCTCTCCCTCGACCTGCCGCGCCAAAGTGTTCGCTTCCTTGAACGAATAACCCTGCTTTTCCAAGCTGCCAGCCAAATTGCGGCGCGAAAAGGCCGTCTCTTCGGCGTCGCCCTCCCGGACTCTGAGCGGCGCAAAGGGCGGCGGTTGGTCGGCAAAACGGGCCGCCGCCTCGGAACCGTGCGCTTCTTTAACCAGCTCTGTCAGCGTCGAAACGAGCGCGGCGAGCTTGACCTCTTTTTTGGGCCGGTAGTGTTTCTCTAAGGCCCGCGCCAACCGGATCGAGTCGTCGGTTAAAAGTCCCGCACCCTGAAGCGATTCGACGACCGTCCCGAGTTGAAACGGCACCTTGTCACCTTCGCGCACGACCTTAAACCCCTGCTTCATATACTCAGTTTAAGCCCCGTGAGAAAGGGTAAAGGCGCGGACGCCGACAGAAAGGGTCAGGTCAGACGTCTAGGGCGCGGACAACGCTTAAAAAATCTGCAACGATGCTTCCGGTCAGGCCCCAGATCAGCCGTTCCCCGGCGGGGCTCTGGTGGGCGTAAAAGTAGATCACGCGGCGCTGACCCTCTAACAGCCGGGTTTCTTGTCGAGGCGTAAGCGTGAGCAGTTCAGCCAAAGGCACCGTAAAGACTTCAGCAACTTCAGCCGTTTGTAACATAAGCGGTTGCGGCCACGGCAAGACGCCGACGACCGGCGTCACCACGTAGCGAGCGGGCGAGGGCAGATCACTCAGCGTTCCTAAAAGGGCAGTTTCGGCGATGCCTAAGCCAATCTCTTCAGCTGTTTCACGGCGGGCCGCGTCAGAGACACTTTCGCCCGCCTCGCGCCTCCCCCCCGGAAACGAAATCTGTCCCGCGTGATGCGGCAGCTGGGTGCTACGAACGGTAAAAAGGAGCTCGAGCCCCCCCGGTGCCCGTAAAAGCGGCACCAACACAGCGGCGCGGCGAAAGTCGGGGAAGTTCAAGGTTTTACGGGGACGCGAAGGTAGTACGTCTTTAAGTTTTTCTAAAAGCGCGTCAGCTTCTAAGTTCACGTAGCATCGGCTCGAGCGTCCGCCGCGCGGCGGAGCGCGAGTTCGGGATTAACTCCGGCGGCGCGGGTGTAATCCGTTACGGCGAGTAACAGCTCGCCAAGTGTTTCTTCAGTCGGTGGCGCGTTTAGTGCAGCTTCTATCTCGGCACGACTACCGGAGGGCCACCCCAACTTTCGCCCCAGCTCTGCCGCCCGCATCAGGGCTGGCAAACTGCGCGGCACCCGTTCAGCCGGAGCCGGCTCGACGCCGCCCCGTTCCTCGCGTTTAATTCGCTCCCAATTGCGTTTGACCTCGGCAGAGTCAGCAACCTCCGTATTGCCAAAGATATGCGGGTGCCGCCGTACCAGTTTTTCGACGATGCTGTTCTCGATATCGTCATAAGAAAATGTCCCGGCTTCTTCTGCGACAACTGCGTGAAACGCAACTTGTAGCAAAACGTCGCCGAGTTCGTCCGCCATGTATTTAGGGTCGCCTGAAGAAAGGGCGTCAACCGCTTCAGCCGCCTCTTCTAACAGGTAAGGCCGCAAGCTTTCGTGCGTTTGTTCTCTGTCCCAAGGGCAACCGTCCGGGGCGCGGAGGCGTCGCATCGTCGTTAAGAGTTTGTCCATAGGCTAGTTTATCTGTCTAAACTAGACCTAAACAGCTTGCTTACGACTCGAGCTTATTCTCCCTGCCGCTACAGATAAAACAATCACCCCAGCCAGCAGATACCCGGCCGTTTGCGTGTTGATAAGCATCACACCGAGGCTATCCCCAAGCACACCTGAACCGAGCATCCCGACGAGTTGCGCCGCGCCGAATACGGCAAAGTAGGCGCTAAAGACCCGCCCGCGCACCTGCGGCTCAGCTTCGGTTTGCAAAATCGTCATCTGCGCGGTAGAGAACATCGCAAACGGTAAACCGGCAACTGCAACAAGGATAAGACTAGGCCAAAATACCGGATATACGAGTGGGTAGTTAAGGAGTAGACCAACCGTAACACCACTCAGTAATGCACCCCAACCTAAAAGTTTCAACATCGGGATACGGTCAGCGAAGTTGGTCAGCAAAAGTCCGGCAGTAATACCGCCAACAGCTTGCGCCGACATGATAAGGCCGAGCTCGAGCCCCCCACCCCCCAGCATCACCTTGACAAAGGGTGCCATCAGCGTTGAAATTGTGCCTTCGCCCAAGCCCGTCAGCGCCACAACCGAAAAGCTCAGCACTAGAGTGCGGTTTCGTCTCACCGCGCCGAGCCCTGTTCGCCATTCGCTGACTAACCGCCGAAACAATCCCGTAACTACCGCCTGCTCTCTCGTAATTTGTGGCGCACGCACGCCCAGGACAAGTAGCGCAGCCAAAAGGTATGTCAGTGCGTTCACTACGACGACCCCGCCAAAGCCAACCGACGCGATTAAAAGCCCACCCAGCGCAGGCCCAACGAGCCGTGCAAGATTGTTGTTCAGTGCGTTCAAGCTGTTCGCCGCTCCTAACCGCGTCTCGTCTACGAGCGTCGGCAAAAGCGCATTTTCTGCTGGGCCGATGAACTGCCCGACCGACGATTGTAAAAACGCAATAGGAACGACCAGCCACCACGGAGCCTGTAACACGGTGAGGAACAAAAGCGTCACCCCGACCAACACAAAGTTAGCGATGACCATCGTGCGCCGATAATCCCAGCGGTCAACCAGCACGCCCGCAAGCTGCCCCACGACAATCATCGGTAAGGCGCTGGCGATGACGCTAAAACTCGTCGCCAAAGTTGAGCCGGTTTGGTTATAAACGTAGACCGGCAACGCGATAAAGAGCATGTAGTTACCGACCCACGAGACGAGGCCAGCCCACCACATCAGCATGAAGTTACGGTTACGCAGGAGTTGTAAAAGGGGGCGTTCAGTCATCTATACAGCTTGAGTGCTAAGCTAGTGCAAATGACAGTATCAGATTCAGGTAGCTTTTTTACGGTGGCAGATACCGAACAAGCGCGGCTACTGACAGAACCCACCAGCAAGGGGTTTTTCAAACCGTTTTTAGCCCATGAGCGCAGTGCCTCGGAAGCCGCAGCCATCATGCGCTGTAGCCTCAACACCATGCTCTACCGTATTAAGACGCTTTTACGGGCGGGGCTGCTCGAGGTCACTCAAGAAAAACAACGTAAAGGCCGCGCCGTCAAAATTTACCGTTCAGTTCACGACGCGTACTTCATCCCGTTTAAGGTGACACCTTACGCGACGATTGAAGAGCGGCTCGAGGTTCAATCTGAACCTATCTTCGCAGGGCTTATTCGCTCTTACGCCGCCACACTTGATAAAAACGACCGCTACGGACATCACATCTTTATCGGTGAAGGTGGCGCAGTATGGACGAGCGACCTCTTACCCGAGCTGACTCCAACTGGCCTACCGAATATCTTTACCGATATTTACATCAAATTACATGACGAAGACGCTCATGCTTTAGGTGAAGAACTGAGAGAGTTGCTCGAGCGTGCCCTACGTTTAGACAGGAAAGCACAGAACGACCCTGAGGCTCGAGCCTATCTGAATATGGTGGCACTTTTACCTTTTAGCTCGAGCTAAACCAGCTGCAAGAACGAAATATGCGCTGTGCTCGAGCCTCAGCGGTAAGGTAGAGCGTGAGTTCTAAAACGTCTAAAAAACAGCAAAAGCAAAGCAGCAAACTTTCCCTGCTCGACGCCTGCGCGATGGCGATTGGTGGGATGGTCGGTGGCGGCATCTTCGCGGTGCTCGGCGAAGCGGTCGGAAGGGCGGGAAACGCCGCTTTTATCGCCTTTATTCTGGCGGGTCTGCTGGCGCTCCTGACCGGCGTCTCGTACAGCCGCCTGACGCTCGACTTCGATGAACCCGGCGGCAGCTTTACCTTTGTCGAAGAGTTAGCCGGGGCACGCACCGCCGGGACGGTGAGCTGGTTTTTGCTGCTCGGCTACGTGTTTACGCTCAGCTTGTACGCGCACACCTTCGGGGTGTACGCCGCGCGGCTTTTGGGTTTAGGCGAAGGCTGGAGCCCGGTCCTCGGGGGCGCAATCGTGGTGGCGCTCGCGGGGCTCAATCTAGGCGGCGTCCACGAATCAGGCATTGCTGAAGATGTGTTGGTCTACCTTAAAGTGGCGATTTTGCTGTTCGTCGCGGGCGTCGGTTTTTTTGCGGTACAGGGACCACAGGCGTTGCCGGTGCTCGAGTTCGGCGCTTCGGGCATCGTGAGCGCGGCGGCGCTAATTTTCGTCGCGTATGAAGGCTTTGAACTGCTCACGTACGACTACGACGATATTAAAGACAATCATAGAAATTTACCCAGGGCCATCTGGATTTCGATTCCTACGGTAATCATCATCTATATCTTAGTGGCGTTCGTGACAACCGGCAGCGTCAGCAATCAGACGGTTTCGCAACATGAGGAGACGGTGCTCGCCTACGTCGCACAGCCGATTTTAGGGCGTGTGGGGTTTGTCGCCGTCCTCGTCGCCGCTGTTTTTTCGACCGCTTCAGCGATTAACGCGACGCTTTTTGCTTCGGCGCGGCTCGCCAAGCGGGTTACGGATGACCATCAGCTGCCCCCCGGTATTGCCCGCTGGCAGCGAAGCGGTGTCCCGGTGGTGTACATTCTCATCTCTGCGGGTAGCGTCGTCGTCGTGCAGGCTTTGGGCAACTTGGGCCAGATTACGACCTTCTCGAGCCTGGTCTTTTTACTCGTTTACGCGGTGGTTAATCTAAGCGCCGTCATTCACCGCAGCTACCAGGGCTGGCGGCTCGCTTTTCCCACATTGGGGTTGGTCGGCTGTTTAGCTGCCGCCGGGATGCTGGCGTTTAGTGCTTATCAGGATAATCCGGCGACGCTCTGGCTGATTTTAGGCGTCGCCGCAGCTCTGCTCGTTCTCAGAATCTTATTCTTTTTCCACCCGCACTTTCGGGCTCGAGGCTAGCCAGACGATAGAACACACAAACTTCTGACCTAGGCGCGACGATGTTAGCGAAACCTAAAAGGTTTTGTGTTTTGACTTGTGGCTGCGAAAATAGATGAACGGAGGTTAGCGTAGCAGGCCGGAAAGAGAGAGGTTTGTGAGAAACATCATAGTTAAGCTTCACAGTTCTCATGAACGGCAGCATAATCATCGTACAAAGGTTTTTACACGTCTCCTCTTATTCCGTATAAGTACTAGTTAAGCCCCAGAAGCTGCATCTATTCACGCCACAGAGAGGAACACCACGTGTCTCGTCAGATCGTGTTCAGCGCAAAGGCTGCGAAACCACCGGCGACCTACAGCCAAGCGGTCAAGGCAGCTGGCCTTGTGTTTGTCTCTGGAACGTCGCCAATCGATCCAGTCACGGGAAAGATTGAAGGCACAACAATCCAGGAGCAAACAGCTCGGTGCCTGGCAAACATCCGCGCCATCCTCGAAGAGACCGGTAGTTCCATGGATAAGGTGGCCAGCATGACAGTAGTGCTGGCGGAGGAAGATGACTTCGCGGGCATGAACGAAGAGTGGCTCAAGTGGTTCCCGTCTGATCCTCCGGCTCGCCAAGGCGCAAAGCTTCCTGTCCGTGTCCCCGGTCTGAAGATCTCAATTGCTGCCATCGCTGAGGCCTAACCTTTCCATCGAGGCGACGTCCTAAACGGCTGCGCTCAAGGCGGGCGCGAGGCCAGTAGCATTATTGTGCCCTAAAAGTTAGACTGTTCCTACTACAGCTCCGCAACAGCCCTTTAGTTGTAGCTGCCACGAGTACCCTCACGGCAGGCCCGAGAAAGTCCGTATGACCGCATTACCCATTGGCCTAACGGTTTGTCCTTTTAGGATAGACACTGACGTACCGCCCCTCTTGCAGCTTTTAACTGAAGTTGAAGCCGTTGACAAAGGTGAGTTGCTTTCAGAAGAGCAATTACAGCTTTATTTGTCGCTACCGAATCACAACTCTGAAACCGACCGTTGGATCATCGCGCATCCCGATGACGCAGACGTACTTATCGCTCACGCCGAGCTGTATTTGCCGAATGACAAGGATGATCGCCGGGTTGCTGACGGAACGCTCGTCGTTCATCCACAGTGGCGGCAGCAAGGTTTGGGAAATATCCTTTTTTCAAAGATTGAAGAAAGACTTGCGCAAGTTTCTGACATTGCCTTACGCTTCTACCTCGACCCACGTCTCGAGGCTGCCATTAGGTTCGCTGGAGAGAGAAGGCTCGAGCCCAACCTAGCTGACACCTACAACGAAATGCACGCCGTCTTAGCCGACGTAACGACCGAACCCGTGCTACCGGATGGTTTTCTACTCCGTTCGTACCGAGACGTTGACGATTTGCCGACCCTTGTTGAAGCCTTAAACCGTGGGTTTGAAGGACTTTTGGGACATCACCACACGACCGAAACCGAGTTTGCGCCGCACCTTGCCCAAATTGACTGGGACGGTTTGTTTCTCCTCTTTGCTCCAGACGGCAGTGTTGCCGGAGAAGTAAGCGCAGAACTTGCACCCGACCTCACGGAACGCAACGGCGTCTCGACAGGCCGAGTTGACAGCCCCGGCGTCATTCCTGAATATCGTTCGCTCGAGCTTTACGGCGGACTTTTACTTTCAGGCGTAGCATATCTCAAGCAGCAAGGCGCTGTAAAGGCCGAACTTCAGTCGTGGGGTGACGCGCCGGAGACGATTCAGCTGTACGCGTCACTGGGGTTTAGAACCGTGCATCAGCAGGTTGCATATCAGCGAGAGGTCATTTGATAAACTTCAAAGAGAAGATTTCAAAACGCTTTGGGTAAACCCGCCTGCTTGAGCACGCTATTGGCTGTGTGCCGAGATTTGATCTTGCTGTCTACCGGAAAGTAGTGATCATTTACAGGGCTGTACCAAAGCTCGTGATCGCCTTTGCCCTGGCGGTAAAACTTGCAGCCTGCCTTTCTCAGTAGTTTTTTGAGCTGCGGAGCATAGTCGGCCATTAAGCCGCGTTTAGCGTGCGCTCTGCTTTTAGGTGAATCGTACACGTGCCGATAAGCTCAGGCGCGTTTAGCTCGAGCAACTCTGGAATCAGGCTTTCAAGTTTGATCGCTAGCTGCTCGAGCGTTTCAGCCTCCGTGACCAAGCCGGGTACATGGTCACTTTCTGCAACCCACACGCCCGCTTCGGTATCCCAAACGGCCCGCACTTCTATGTCTTGTGCCATCACATCAGTATAGACGTATATCGTCTCGGTAAGGCGAAATCTTTACCCGTGCGCTTGCAACAGCTTCTCCAACTCCGCCTCTTTATTCGCCCGGTCACGTTCTGAAATAGGCGCGGCCAGGTGGCGGCGCAGCGTTTCCGCGTCCAGCTTTGGCTTATGAAAGTCACGGAACATCTCGACGGCTGAAAGGGTCTCGCCCTTATAAGGGTGCAGCGTGACCTCATCACCGACTTGAACGCTACCTACTTGCAACACACGGCAGTACACGCCGGGACGTTCCGCCTCTCGGAACTTTTTGACGAACATCTCATCTTCCATCCGCGCCGCCAAAGTGACACAGGGGACGCGCGGTGAGGTGACCTCGAGCACTACCGTCCCGACTTCTAAGCGGTCACCGACCTGTAAACCGGCACTCTCAAACCCGCTTACCGTCAGGTTCTCGCCGAAGGTACCAGGATGGAATTCCTTACCCAAAGCTTCTGCCCACCAGTCATAATCAGGTACGCCGTAAACATACACCGCCTGATCTACCCCGCCGTGATTTTTGGTGTCGCAAATGGCGTCATCTTCCAAACCCAACGTGCCGACCCTGACCGGAGCGTCGGTAGAGCGTTTGTAAATTCCTGTCTGCCCCGATTTTGCCTCGATAGCTCGAGCTTTCCCGATGTTGACGCTGGTTAGTTTCATCATGCTCCTTTATCAGCCGTAGTTTACAAGATACGAGCTGGAGCCGCCGCGCGGCAAAAATACACTTTGGTCAGGTCGCTTTGTAAGCAGTCTTCTCCTTTGATTAACCGTCTCTTAAATTGGCCCTCATCTACCTGAGCACAAGGTTAGGCTAAAATGAAAGAGATGAGCAAGTTTTTATCTGCCTTCGCCGCAGACCCCGAAGAACAGCGGTTTAACAAAGCGGTCATACATTTGCGCTCGCTCGTATTTAGCCCTCTAAGTGACGATCACGTCGTTGCGCTGGCCTTACTTTACGAACTCGGTGAGTTGTACCGGCGGGCTTTTGAAACCGACCAGGTACGCCACACCTCGGCGCAGCATGGCACTCAGGAAGAGGCGCTTGGGGCACACCTGCGTGCGCTCGGTCTACCCGGCAAGGTCAGCGACTTGACCCCAGCCCAATTAGAAATATTGGTCAACACTTGGGAAGTGCGCTCGAGCAGTCTCCCGCAACCCTTTGACCAGACGATGCGTGCGTTCGTGTTACACGTAAAAACGCTCCTCAGCTCGAGCCAACCGTCTGCTTTGACCCTATAGTTTTTGGCCCTATAGTTGAGAAGCGCCTCGAAACTTACGACTGCGTCATGTTTTCTTTGGCGGACGGCCAGTTTATAGATTCTGTCTCCTGTATGCTCAATTCTTTCTTCTTACGCCCGGTGCCCTGCAGTGCCGCCAGCCGAGTTTAGCAACACAGCTTAGCCAGCCCTAAAGCTCGCGTTCACGGCCCCGTCCGATCAGCGCGTTGAGGGCAGTGCTGATAATCGTCAAGACGAGCGCCGCAATCAGCGTCGTCCCGAAACCGGTCGTCGCCAGCGGGGTCAGCGCAACCACGATGCCGAGTGTGACCGCGTTGACGACCAGCAAAAAGAGCCCGAGCGTCAAGAGCGTTAGGGGCAGCGTTAAGAGGATCATGATGGGGCGCACGACGGCGTTGACCAAACCCAAGACGAGCGCGGCAATAAGAATCGGCCAGAGGCCCGGTTGGGTAAAGCTGATGCCCGGAATGATCTGGGTCGTCAACCAAAGCGAGACGGCGTTGAGCAGCCAGCGGAGGAGCAGATACATAGGGTCAGTTTAGCAGGGTTTTAGTTTAGCAGGGCGCTGTGTGCGGCGGCTAGCGAGCCGGTTAAACTAGCCTTATGCGCTATACACTCGACCGCTTTGAAGACGCGGGACTCGCGGTGCTCGAGACCGACACCGGCGACTCGCTCATCGTCCCCCGCACCGAGTTGCCCCCGGACGTGCAGGAGGGCGACGTTTTGAGTAAGCTGCCCTGGTACCGCTGGCACGACGAGGTTCGTTATACCGCCGAGCCAGACTTAACCGCCGAGCGCCGCCGCGAGGGTGAACAGCTCCGCGCCGAATTATCCGTACTCAAAGACAAGGGCGACATCGAACTGTGAACAGGTGTAACGTAACCCAAACCGTTACAAGAGCTTTTGCTACGCTCAGCTTGCTGCTCGTCTTACTGGTTGGTTGTGAAAACTCACCCGAACGCCTCACACTAAGTTTTATTGACGTGGGTCAAGGTGACGCCGTACTCATCCGCTCGCCTTCGGGTCAAAACGTCCTTTACGACGGCGGCAGGCCCGACAAAGAAGTACTGGAGTATCTGCAATCCGTCGGGGTGACTACGCTCGATCTAGTGATCGCCTCGCACGCCGACGCCGACCATATCGGGGGGCTCGAGGCGGTGGTGCGCACCTACAAACCCCGGCTCTTTATGGACAACGGTTTGCCGCACGATACGCAAACCTACCAGGGGCTTTTACGGGCAGTACAAGCTGCGGGTTCTCAAGTCGTGCCGCCGACGGCGCGGCGTATCGGTTTGGGTGACGCGTCGCTGCAGGTCATTCCGCCGCCGGACGACGCCGGTATGAGCAGCAACGACCACAGCGTCGGTGTAATCGTGAGTTATGGCAAATTTCGGGCCGCGCTAACCGGTGACGCCGAAGTATCTGAGTTTCGTTGGTGGCTGGACAACGTTCCTGAGTTGCTAGAGCCCGTTGAGGTCTATAAAGCGGCGCATCACGGCTCGCCCAATGGTGACAGCGAAGAGAGTATGACGACGTTCAAACCCAAAACGGTCGTGATTTCGGTAGGCAAAGATAACGCCTACGGGCACCCGTCAGCAGAGGCGTTGGCACTTTACCAGGGCGTCGGCGCAGAGGTTTACCGCACCGACCAGAGCGGCACCATCAGTGTTTCGGCAGCGCAAAACGGCAGCTATCAGGTGAGCGTGAACCCTACCACGGGCGCAGAAGCTGAACGTCCAGAGCCTACAGATTTCGGTGCAGCATCGGATGAAAATGACCGCGATTGTAGCGACTTTGCCACGCAAGTCGAGGCGCAAGCGTTTTTCGAGGCGGCGGGGCCGGGTGACCCGAATAGACTCGACGGGAACGGCGACGGGGTGGTCTGTACGTCACTGCCCTGACCGAAAGAGTATCAACGCAACTAATGAACCAAGAATAAGTTTACGTTCGGTTTCGGCCTTTTTCATCTGCTGGCGCTTCTACCGCAACAGCTTAGGAGAGGTGAACGTCACTAACCTCATCAGGTACGGGCTAACTGAGAACTGTACCGCTTTTATTTTGGTATGTCCTTTTAGAATAGTTTTGCAGAGGCGACGCCCGCCGTCCATCAAGGAGCCGTTAGAGAATGATCGGATAGCTGAAATCGGCTTTTTGTACTCGTTCAAAGTGCTTTAAGACCTCTCGAGGTGTAGGTGCAGCTAGACCAAACCAACAGTTTTCGTCCAGTTCCTTAATAGAAGCGACCTCAACCTCGAAAGGTATTAACTGCTCGGCCCGTTTCCGCAACCCTTAGAGTCGCGGTGCTCAGCCAATACGCCCGCCGACGTGAGGTAGTACACGCCGTCAATACTGTCTTCTAACACGCCGTAAAACGCGTACCCGACCGGCTCTTGGTCTAGTGTCTGAGAGGCTAAAAACCATAAGTTCGGGTGAAACGGGCCGCGCCAGCGTTTGAGCCACGCCCAAAACGCTTCAGACGGCCTAGAGCCTTCACTTTGTTCAAACACGCTTTGAAACTGCTCGTCGCTCTCTTCGCTCCACGTCTCGAGCACCAAAGGCGTCCCGAGCGGCGGGAGTTCAGCCAGGTCGAACTCGAGTTAGTCTCGCGGCCTACTCGACACATTACCAACACTTAGCTGAACGCAGCGGCTAAACTAGTAGTTGTGTTTACCGAGATTCGCCAAGCGTGCGCCTACGTCGCTGAGCACGCACATTTTGTCAGGCTCGAGACCGCTCACCTAAAAACCTACGCTGAACAACTAGACCTTTCCGTCATCACTGCGCCCGTCTACGACGCCGAGCATCACTTTACGGGCGGCACGATCACCGAAAACGCCGAAGCCGTGCTCGCGTTCAATCTCACACTAGACACCATCAACTTCGGTTCCGGTTATTTCCCGCACTTACAAAAGCGCCCCGGGATGTCGGGGTACTTTACGGTGGCCTCGAGCCTCAAAGATTACTTTGACGCGCACGGCCCGCTTTCGGCGGCTGAACTGGTCTCGCTTACACCCGAAAAAACTGCTGGTATATTTGCCCAAGACCTGACCGACCCGGGTCGCGCCGAGCTGCTGCGTCACTTTACCGAAGCGTTGGGGCAGCTCGGTAGCTACCTTTCGGAGCGGTTTAGCGGTTCCTTCGTGCGCTTGGTCGAGCAGGCGGAGGGGTCGGCGGAAAGGCTTGCGGAACTGCTCGCGGAGATGCCCTATTTTCAAGACGTGTCGAACTATCACGGCGTCTCAGTGCCCCTCTATAAACGGGCGCAGATCGCCGCTTCGGACCTCTCCCTAGCATTTGGCGGGCAAGGGTGGGGTACCTTTTCCGACCTGGATAAGCTTACGATTTTTGCTGACAACCTCGTCCCGCACGTGCTACGCATAGACGGCCTGCTCAGCTATGACGCGGGGCTAGAGACGCGTATCCAAGCGGGCGAGCTGATCGCCGCCGGGTCACCCGAGGAGGTTGAAATCCGCGCCGTGGCGCTGCACGCCGCCGAACAGCTTTCAGCACTGCTGCCGGGGGTAGCGCCTCGAGATCTCGATATCTATCTCTGGAACCGGGGGCAAGGCGAGGTGTATAAAGCGGCCCCGCGCCACCGTACCCGCACGGTTTTTTACTGATGGTTTTCGCTAAGGCTCAATGACCGTCGCTGAAGTGTTGAAATCAGCTGAGGCGCGGCTCGAGGCGGCTGGACTCGAGACCCCCCCAAGGGAGGCCGCCGCGCTATTAGGGACCTTGTTACAGTTTTCGAGAAGTGAACTGCTTCTAAGCCGTACGAGAGTCCTAACGCCTACCGAGTTGGAGACGCTAGAAGGGTGGCTTAGCCGCCGCGAACACCGTGAACCCCTGCAGCACATCGTCGGCATGGCACCTTTTTACGGTTTAGAGTTGCGCGTTACCCCGGATACGCTGATTCCCCGCCCGGAAACCGAAATGTTGGTTGCGTACGGGCTCGAGGCGTTAGCAGGCACAGTTAGGCCCAACCTCTTAGATATCGGCACCGGCAGCGGAGCTGTCGCGCTGGCGCTTAAATACGAACGCCCGGACGCACAGGTGTGGGCGACCGACCTCTCCCGAGCGGCCTTGGACGTCGCTCAAAAGAACGCCGAGCGGTTGGGACTCGCGGTTCACTTTATGTTGTCCGACCTGCTGTTAGACCCTGACGTGAGCGCGTTTGCCCGAACCGCCAACCTACTTATCAGCAACCCGCCCTACTTACCGGAGAGTGACGCGGCGTGGCTCAGTCCTGAAGTCAAGCGTGACCCACCGGGGGCGCTCTTTTCCGGCACTGACGGGCTTACTCACTTCCGGCAGCTCAGCGCCCAGGCTTTGACGCTGCTTAAACCCGGCGCAAGCTGCCTCGTCGAACTCGATCCGCGTAACATAAGGCAAGCCCAAGCCGAGAGTACGGTTTGGGCTGAGACGATTGTCTTCACCGATTTGGTGGGCCGAGAACGGTTTTTACGGCTTCAACGCTGAGGGCCCAAGCTAATAACCTAGTCAACCTGCTTTTCAGCCGGATACTCTGAGTTTCGTCTGGGTCGCTCGAAAAAGCTCGAGAGAATCAGGAGCGCCGCGCCGACAACCACACAAGAGTCGGCGACGTTAAACACCGGAAAGTTAAAGTTCGGCAGGTAAAAGTGGATAAAGTCGCGGACATACCCAAGGGCAAAGCGGTCGATCATATTGCCCACCGCGCCCGCTAAGATGAGCGTAAACGCCCACGCTTGTACCCGCGGCAGCGTCCGCGAGTTTCTGAACAGATAGATCAAAATCCCCAGCGCCACGACCGCCGACAACACGCCCAACAGCAGCGTCGCTGCCGGACCCCGCTGCAAGATGCCGAACGCCGCGCCGATATTCTTTGTATAGGTAAAGTGGAAGCCCAAACCCAAGGGAACGCTGGGGCCGCCTAACGGAAAATTATTAACGGCCCACACCTTGCTCAGTTGGTCTAGCGCGACGAGCACCGCTGCAAAAATCAGATACATAACCTAAGTATAAACCCCGCACGAACCCCGGTCACGGTGCGAACACCTTTGTACGAGCTGCCGCTCTATAGAGCTAGGTGCGCGTAACAGGCGTAACTTGTAAAGAATCCGGGTTGGACGTTTAGAGACTTAGGTAAAATGGTACAAACAATTGGAGAAAGCAGTGTTTTACTATGTATATTAGGTATATACACCTCTACGTTCGCCTGCTAATGAACGAGTCACGACCTTAAGGAGGGGTACGCTGTGCCTGCGACCCTAAATCAGCTGCAACAACTGATCAGCCATAGTAAACGGAGCCGGACCACGCTCTCAAAGCGGCTGCTCGGCACGCTTTTCGAACGGGCGACGCCTGAGCTGTTAGCGCACTTTACGCCGGGCGGTTTAGAGGCGCTTGGCGGGGCAGCAGCAGCGTTTTTAGCGCAACCCGAAGAACTAAAAGTGCGCGTCTATAATCCAACGGCCGAAACGCACGGTTGGACGGTTCCCTATACAGTCGTCGAGCTTTCCCTGCCCGACCGCCCGTTTATCGTTGATTCGGTGCGGGCCGCGGTGCAGCGGCAGGGGTATGAGCCTCTCTACGTCTTGCATCCGGTGCTGAAGGTGCTGCGGGACGCTGCCGGTGAGCTCGTCGGCCTGATGAGCGCCGCCGACATTGAGACGAACACTGGAACGCAACCTTCTGACGCGCGGTCGGATATTCAAGAACAGGATAGACAGACACCAACGAGCAGCAAAGTTGCTTATGAGCTGTTCTTCGTCTCGCCGGTCGCGCGCCAAGCCGACCGGGACGCCCTCGGTCAGGGCGTTAGGGACGCCCTGACCGACGTGCTGCTGGCGACGCGCGACTACGGCGCGATGCAAACCCAAGCTGAAGCGTGGGCGCTCGAGCTGAGCAACCTTGCTAACAGCTCGAGTGGCGAACGCGCCGACGAACTCTCCGAGTACGCCGCCTTTATGCGCTGGCTGGGAGCCGACCACTTCGTCTTTTTGGGCTACCGCGAGTACGATATTTTACAAAACGGAACGCCGAAGCTGCAGGTCACTCCCGACTCGGGCCTCGGGATTTTGAGCAAGCCCAGCAGCGCCTACGAGACGCCGACGCCGCTTTCAGAAATTCCTGAAGAGCTGCGCGAACGCATCCTCAGCGGACGCGTCCTGACCGTGACCAAAACCAACGCCGAGGCGACCGTTCACCGTCCGGTGCGGATGGATTACCTCGGGATCAAAAAGGTACAGGGCGAGCTTTACGTCGGGGAAGTGCGTTTCATCGGGCTGTTTACCTCGAAGGCGCTGGCTGCGTCCGTTGAAGAGATTCCCATTTTACGGCGCAAGCTGCGGCTGGTGTTAGAGCTTGACGGCGCGGAGCCGGGTTCGCACGACTTTAAGCAGCTCGTGTCGGTGTTCGGCTCGCTGCCCCGCGATGAACTCTTCTGGAGCGACGCGCCGCGGCTTTTAGGCGACGTCCGCACTGTGATCGGCGCGGCCCAGAGCGGCGGGGTACGCGTTACGGTGCGGCCCGACCCGCTGGCGCGGGGGCTCGCGGTGATGGTTATTATGCCGCGCGAACGCTTTAACTCGGGGGTACGGCGGCGGGTACAGGCGTATTTGGCCCAAGAGCTCGGCGCAACCCATACCGATTATCAGCTGGTTATGGGCGAAGGCGACGAGGGCGTGCGGTTTCACTTTTTTTTCTCGACCGAGACCGACTACCGAACGCTCAATCTGGGGGTGCTCGAGGGAGGTGTCCAAGCCCTGACCCGAACCTGGGGCGATCAGCTGAGTGACCTGCTGCGACGTCAGCCGGGTTCTGCAGGTGAACAGCTGGCGAGGCGTTACGCAGACGCGTTTGACGAACGCTACCGCGCCGACACCACCCCCGAAACGGCGTTACGCGACGTGGCGTATATCGAACGGCTCAGGCGTGAAGCCCAAACTGCGCCAAACACGCCGCCTGTTGTCGTCAATCTGCTGAACCCAAACGAGTCGGCGCACACCTCGCAGGCAGCCTTGGGGCAGGACTTAGCAGAGCTCGGCACCGGAGCCAGTCATCTGGAGGTCTATCACACAGGTCCTACGCTGGTCTTAAGCGACGCCTTACCGCTGCTGGAAAACTTGGGGCTCAGGGTGCTCGAGCAGGTCGCTTATACCTTTGACCTGAGCGAACTGCCGGAGACCGAACCGATTTCGGCAGCTTCAAACGTGTCAGCTTCAAACGTAGCAGCTTCGGGCGTCTACGGCCTCGATATCTTCCGCGTTCAGGACCGGCGCGGGGCGGCGCTCGAGGTTGACAAAGTCGGTGAACACCTCTGCGCCGCGCTGACGGCGCTGTTACGGGGTGACGCGGAAAACGACCGGCTGAACCGTCTGGTTCTCTCGGCGGGCCTCAGCGTGCGGCAGGTCGCGCTCTTACGCGCGTTACAGATGTATACCGCGCAGCTGAGTACAGGCGTCAGCCGCAGCTTCGTCGTAGATACGCTCCTCAACCAACCGGCGCTGGCCGCGCAGTTAGTCAAGCTGTTCGAGCTTAAATTTGCACCTGAGCTTAGAGACCGGGACGTGCGCCTTACGGCGGCCCAGGGAGCGTTTGAAGAGGGCTTGCAGGCGGTCTCATCGCTCGCCGAAGACGAAACGCTCCGCGCGCTGCACGGCCTCGTAGACGCCGCCGTACGGACGAACTACTTTTTGGACAAACCCTATATTTCGTTCAAGCTCGAGTCGGCCAAAGTTCCGCAGATGCCTGAGCCACGCCCGATGTTTGAGATCGCGGTGTCCGCCCCGCACGTCGAAGGGACGCACCTGCGTGGGGGCCGGGTCGCGCGCGGCGGCCTCCGCTGGAGCGACCGCCCCGACGACTTTCGTACCGAAGTGTTGGGTCTGATGAAAACCCAGATGACCAAAAACGCCGTGATCGTGCCGGTCGGCTCCAAAGGCGGCTTCGTCCTTAAAGGTGCGCCGACCGAGCGGGACGCACTCCAAGCGTTTGTCCGCGAACAGTACCAAACGTACTTGCGCGGGCTGTTAGACCTGACCGATAACTTGCTTGACGGGCAACCGGTCACGCCGGAAGGTCTGGTCGTCTACGACGAGCCCGACCCCTACTTAGTCGTCGCAGCCGACAAGGGTACCGCGACCTTTTCCGACCTAGCCAACGACACCGCCGCTGAATACGACTTTTGGTTGGGCGACGCCTTCGCCTCGGGCGGCTCGCACGGCTATGACCATAAGGCCGAAGGCATCACCGCGCGCGGCGCGTGGGAGAGCGTCCGGCGGCATTTTCTCGAGCTCGGTACCGACGTCACGAAAACCCCGATGACAGTTTTTGGTATCGGCGACATGTCCGGCGACGTGTTCGGGAACGGCCTCCTCTACACAGACACGCTCAAACTGCAAGCCGCCTTTAACCACCAGCACATCTTTTTAGACCCCGCTCCCGACCCGGCCATCAGTTTTGCCGAACGCCAACGCCTCTTCGAGCTGCCGCGCTCAACATGGGAAGATTACGACCCTTCGCTGATCAGTGGGGGCGGCGGGGTCTACTCGCGGTTTGCTAAACGCATCGCGCTCTCCGCGCAGGTTCAGGCGATGTTAAAGGTAGACGACGAAGCGTTGTCCGGCCAAGACCTTATCCGGGCCATTCTTAAGATGCCCGCCGACCTCTTGTGGAACGGCGGCGTCGGGACCTACGTTAAAGCGAGCGGTGAAACGCACGCGCAAGTCGGCGACAGCAGCAACAACGCCGTCCGCGTGGACGCGTCTGAGCTACGCGCGAGGGTCGTCGGCGAAGGCGGCAACTTGGGCTTTACCCAGCTTGCCCGAGTTGAATACGCCCTGGCCGGAGGCCGTATCAATACCGACGCGGTAGATAATTCGGCGGGCGTAGACATGTCCGACCACGAGGTCAATCTCAAAATTGCGCTCCGGCCTCTGGTCGCGGGCGGCACTTTGACCTTCGAGGCGAGAAACGACCTCTTACGGGAGATGACCCCGGCGGTGAGCGAGCTTGTTTTACGGGACAACGCAGGGCAAGCCCTGACGCTTTCACTCGCAGAGCGGCGAGCCGAACGTGACCCTAGACTTTTCGTCTCCCTGCAAGCGTATCTCGCGGAGCGCGGCGGGTTACGGCCCGAGGTCGAATTTTTACCGAGCGCCACAACACTTAAAGAACGCCCCTACACACGCCCCGAGCTGGCGGTGCTGATGGCGTACACCAAGATGGGCCTCTACCGGCGACTGTTAGAAACCGACCTGCCCGACGAACCGCACTTTCAGAACTACTTGTTGAGTTATTTTCCCAAGGTGCTGCAAGCGCGTTTTCCGGAGGCGATTCGGGCGCACCCCTTGAAACGTGAAATTATCGCCACGCAGTTTACCAACGCAGTGGTTGACCGCCTCGGTATCAGCTTTGTTCACCGGATACTGCAAGAGACCGCCTCGAGCCCCGTTCAAACCGTTCAGGCCGGATTATTGGCGCTCGAGCTCTTGCACGCTCCCGACTTGCTGGCGCAGATAACCAGCAGCGGCGCACCAACCGAAAGCCAGTACGACGAAATTGACACCTTGACCCGCGCCGCTGAAGCCGTCTCCCTCTGGCTGCTGTTGGGCGGCGTCCGGATAGAACCGATTCCAGCCTTTATCCAGGCGTACGAGCCGCCTTTGGGAAGGCTTCGCAGCGAACTAGCGAGCTTATTAAGCGGTTACGAACTTGCCAATTTCGAGACCGAAAAGCGCGACTTAGCAGGTAGCTTCGGAAGACAATTGGCCGAAGAACTCGCCACGCTCCCCTACTTGCCGAGCATGATGGGCGCAGTTCGCGTGGCGCGGGAGTCGGGCACAACCTTGGAACGCGCCGCCGAGCACTTTTACGGTCTCGGCGAACGGCTCTCACTCGGGAGTTTGCGCGACGGGTTGTTGGGGCTGTCCGCCGCCGACAAATGGGAGAAAATCGCTCTCAGCACGCTGGTCATGGAGTTACGCCGAATGCAAGTCGAGCTGAGCTTGCAGTATCTGGAGAGCGGCGCAGAAGACGCCGACACGTTCTTATCAAGGCGTCCCCAAAACTTAAAACGCTTTGACACGACGCTCGCCGAGGTGCAGCGGGGCGGCGCGGTGGGGCTGGCGAGTGGCGGAGTTTTGAGAGGACTATTGCAAGGATTGCTCGAGGATTAACTGCGCCGCCACCTTAACCAAGCCCACACCAGCACACCGGTCAGCGGGTAAAGTACCCAGGCAAGCAAAGGGCCGACAAGACTCCCGGTGCTGCTGCTCCCAGAGAGCGTTACAACTGCGCTGGGAACCGTGGCCACAGGTCTGTCAAACGTTGTAAAAGTCAGGGCAAAGACATAATTGTCAAGTCTCAGCTGGCTTAACGTGACGATAAACGGTAGCGGCAGGCTCGTTAGAACACCCAAGCACGCGGCGTAAAATATGCCTAGTCGTGAAGAGGCTGTTCTGACAAAAAGGCCACCGAAGGCAGCACCGAGAAGTGCAGCCACAAGCACCGGGGGCCACAACGCCCCGAAGATAAGAGCGGGTGGCAGCTGTAACCACAGTAAAGCACCGGTATCCGGCAGCTTGAAACCGAAATCCGGCAACTTATAAAAGAACATCGGCACGGCGGTAGCAAAAAGCGTTACGACGCCGAAGACAAGTGCTGTGCTGAGCCGTTAGCGTTGCATAGGGCTACTATAGAGGGTTTTGTGGGGGGCTCGAGATAAACCGTAAGAGCTATAATCTGAAAGCAGCAGACGAGATTTATACCTTACAACTCGGGATGGCACCTGTGAACCAACGTAGTCGCGTCGCAGAAGTTAAAAACGTAAGTCAACGTTTCGGCGCAACCTACGTCCTGCGCAACGTCTCGTTTTCGGTACAAGCCGGTGAAGTCGTGGCGCTTTTAGGACCAAATGGTGCAGGCAAGACGTCACTTTTTGACCTGCTCCTCGGCTTAGCGCGTCCGAGCCAGGGAACTATCACCGTGTTTGGTTATCCGCCGCAGCATCCCGAGGCGCGGCGCGCTCTGGGTTCAACATTGCAGCACTCGAGCTTTCCAGAGACGTTGACGAGCCGGGAGATCATCCGTTTTGTCCAGGCGCATTATCCCAAACATTTAGGGGCGGAACAGCTTACCAAAGACTTTGGGCTCGAGTCCCTTGAAGAAAAATCCGTGGGCGGTCTTAGCGGGGGACAGCAGCGCAGCTTGGCGGTGGCGCTCGCCTTTGCCGGTTGTCCAAAACTCGTCCTCCTCGACGAACCGACTGTGGGCCTAGATGCGGCGGCGCGGCGGCGACTGTGGAGCGTGATCAAACGTTACGCCAAAGCAGGCGGCAGCGTCTTGTTAGCGACGCATTACTTTGAAGAAGCCGAGCAGCTTGCAGACCGGGTGATTCTTTTGTATGAGGGAGAGGTCATCACCGATGACAGTTTAGAAAATCTTAAAGCGAGAACAGGCGGGCGGCTGATACGGTTTAACCTCGATGATCCAGCTCAACTCGGCCTACTTGATGATCTAAAGAATGCCACCAGTATGAACATTGACTCGGGCGAGGTGAAGCTTTATGCCACGGACGCCGACCTGTTGGTACGCGAGTTGTGCAGACGCGACATCAGGTTTTCAAACCTCACGGTCAGCGAGATAGCGTTAGCGGAGATGATTGACCGTCTGTTAGCGGCAGAGCGCCCATGAAAATCATCCGGGAAAGCCTTTATATCCGTCTGCTAAAGTACCGCCGCGAACCTGCTTCGTTCGTTTTGTTGACGCTCTTACCGACAACCTTTTACATTTTTTTTGCGCTGCAAGCTGAGCTTAGCGCAGCCGTTGCAACTCGTTACATGGCGTCTTACGCAGCCTTTGCGGTCGTCAACGTCGCCCTATTTCAACTTGGTTCCGACCTAAGCGAGCTGGGCTTTGCTGCCTGGGAGCGTTACCTGCAAACGCTTCCTACCCCGGCGTGGCCGCGAATCACTGCAAAGGTACTCGAGGGCCTTATCATCGCGGCTCTTGCTTGTCTAGCGGTCGTCGTCGCGGCGCTGCTGCTAACACCCGTAACGATGCCGCCACAAAACTGGCTGCAACTTCTCGCCTCGCTCCTTTTAGGGGGCGTACCGTTTGTTGTCCTGGGCGGCTATTTAGCCACAGCCCTCGAGCCCAAGAGCGTTGGCCCTGTCACCAATATCATCTTTCTATTGACGTCTTACGTCGGCGGGTTGTGGACGGGCGGCGTGAGCAATTTGCCGGAGACGGTGCAGAAATTATCTGTGCTCGTACCAACCAGGCACTATAGCGATCTGGTCAATGCTGCTGCGACCGGCACCCAGCTCCGTACTGAAAGTGTGCTCTGGCTGCTGGGTTTTTCGGCAGTTTTTGCATTCCTTTGGGTGCAAAGTTTTCAAAATCGCCGACAACGTATTTTTAGCTGAAGAGGTCTTTGCCGATGGGCACAGGGATTAGGACTCGAGCCCTTAAAAAAACGCCGCTGTAACCCGGTTGAGTTGCAACAGTCCGGCAGGCGTAACACGCAAGTAATCACCGCAACATTCAGTCAAACCGCCGTGAGTCAGAGAAGCCAAAACGTCACGGTAATGGTCACCGACGTCAAAGCCTGCGCGTTGACCGAGACGAGACAAGTCAACCCCGCGCCGCGTCCGCAGACCGGTCATCAGCACGTCCTGGACAAACGCCTCAGCGTCTACCGGAAGCACATCCGGCTTGTCACCGGCCAGCCAGTTCTTGATGGGCAGGTTGGTACGGCGCTCTCCGATAAGACCTGGTGACGGGACGAAACTTGCGGCTGAGGGTCCCAACGCCAAAAAATGTTCACCCGACCAGTAAACGCTGTTGTGCTTTGCGGCAAACCCCGGTTTAGCGTGGCTCGAGACCTCGTAACGTTCCAACCCGTACCCCGACAAAATCTCATCGGCCAGGGCGTAGTCGTCGGCTTCTTTGTCCTCGTCTACCCGGACGCCGCGCCGCGCGAAGGGCGTATTCGGTTCAACCGTCAAGTTGTACACGCTCACGTGTGGCACCCCGGTCTGCGCGAGCGTGTGCAAGTCGAGCGCGGCGTCCTGACCGGGCACAGCGGTAATCAGGTCGGCGGAGCCGGTAAAGCCTACGTTTAGAGCTAGCTCAACAGCAGCCAGACCTTCTTGCCCGGTGTGCTGCCGTCCTAAAAACTCGAGAACAGAATCTTGCGTAGATTGCAAGCCGATGGAAAGGCGGTCGAAGCCGAGGGCGCGAAAGGTCTCCAAACGCGCCTTATCAAAAGTTAAAGGGTCGGCCTCGAGCGTCGTCTCTTGCAAGGCCGGAAAACCCCAAGTTTGCTCCAACGTTTCAACGACAAAAGTGAGTTCGTCATCTTTGAGGTGTGACGGCGTGCCGCCGCCAAAATAGATGGTGTCTAACGTACCGGGAAATTCGGCGTAGAGCGCCTGAGCTTCTTCGCGTAAACGCTTCAGATAAGCCGCTACCAGTCCGCCGCTCCGCCGCATCTTGTGAAAGTCGCAGTAAGGGCAGATTTTAGGACAAAAGGGAACGTGAAGGTAGAGCGAGCGCGGCACTCTCTTAGTTTAGAGGCTCGGTAAGAACGGGCAAGTCGCACAAAAAAAGCCCCCTTTGCGGGGGCTCGTTCTCTAGCCTAATAGCTCAGTTTTACTGTTTGAGCTGGGCGAGCTGGTCAGCCAAAATCTGATTGGCGTTTTCGTTGACTTTGGCCAGCGTCTGCGCCACATCCGCTCCGTTCGTAATTTTAGCAGTGGCCTTTTCAACCTCGTCACGGACAAAATCGTAACCGGGTACGGGCGGCTCGGCTTGGCCGTACTCGAGCAGCTTAAAGGCGTCGGCGTAGCCGGGATTTTCGTTGAAGTAGGCTGTCATCCCGTTAGCGACACTTTTTCGTACCGGAAAGTAACCGGTAGCCTTAGCCCAACGTGCCTGTACCTCGGGACTGGTGAAGTACTTGAGAAATATCCACGCGGCAACTTCTTGCTCCGGATTGTGTTTGGGGATGCTGACCGACGCGCCGTAAACGTTTTGTGACGGCTTTGCGCCTTTATGCGGCAGCGCCCCGACGCTCCAGGAAAATTTCGCGCCGTCATCTACCGCGCTCGTGTAGTACGGCAATCCTGAGGTCGAACCGGTCGTAAAGAGCGTGCGCCCCGCGCCGAAGTCGGTCTGGTCGCCGTACTGCTCGGTCACCACCGTAATACAACCGTCATCAATTAGACCTTGCAAAAAGGTCATCGCCTCAGTCGTCGCGGGGCTGTCGTAGGTAAACTGATTAGTCTCGTTGTCGTAGATGTTACCGCCGAAGGCAAACGTCCAGGCCGCAACGTGTGAGGCGTCGGCGACGTCGAGTTCATAGCCGGTGCTGCTCCCGCCACCGGTCGCGCCGCTGAACGCGGTTTTCGAGGCGGCGCAGGTCATCTTACGGAACTCGTCGGGCGTTTGCGGCGGCCCGTCAAAACCGAGTTCTGTCAGCCAGTCGGTGTTGTAATAGAGCATCTCCATCGAACGGTTGGGCGGAAAACCGAGCCGCTCGTTGTTAAAGGTTGGAAAAACGTCTTGCTCCAAAAAGTTCGGATAGAAGTCGTTCAGGTCGGCTTTAGAAAGTCCCCATTTGCTGCTCTCGACGAGCGGCGTCATATCAACGAGGGCGTTCCCCAGCTGATAGGTAGCCGCTTGGTTTTGATAGGCCACTACCAAATCGGGCGCGGCGTCGGTATTAAGGAGCGGCAGCATCTTTTGGAAGAGGTCGCCGTAGTCCCCTTGGCCCGAAGCGGTGACGGTAATGCCGTACTCGTTCGAGTCGTTGAATTCTTTGACGATCTGGTTGAGCGTTTCCTCACGCTGGTCGCTAAAAGGATGCCAGTAGGTGATTTGCTGTCCACTCGGGTCAACGCCCTCGTAGTTGGTCGTTTGGGCCGTTGCAGTACCTAACATGGTGGTCACAACGAGTGCAGTAGCAATCAATAATTTCATCTTTCTCCTTTCAAAGCTCGAGCTAAACCTTGATGTTTCAAACGGTAGTTCAGACGGTGGTTCTGACGGTCGCGCCCGTGGCTATCACAACGCCCTTACGTCATGACTTTATCAGCCTTTGAGCCCGGAGGTGGCGATTCCTTCGGTAAACTGCTTTTGCGTAAAGAAGTAAAGAATCAAAACGGGAATGATGCTGATAACCGACGCGGCCATCAAGAGGTGCGTCTGCGTACCCGCTTCGCTCTGAAAGTTGTACAACCCGACCATCAGCGGTCGCCAGGTGTTGTCGGTGGTGACCAAAAGCGGCCACAAAAATGAGTTCCACGAGGTCACAAAGGCAAAGAGTGTGACGGTTAAGAGCACCGGGCGGCTCATCGGGACGACGATGGTGATGAGAAACCGCAAGTGACCAGCCCCGTCGAGCTGCGCGGCGTCCCACAGCTCTCTAGGGAGCCGGGAAAAAAATTGCCGCAGTAAAAAGATCGAAAAGGCGCTGCCCATAAAGGGCACGGTCAGCGCCGGAAGCGTGTTAAACCAACTGCCCCAGGGGATGATGTCGCCGCGAACCAAAAGAAAGTTGGGAATAAAGGTCACGGTTTCGGGGATCATCAGGCTGGCAAGCAGCACCGTAAAGATGAGGTTACGGCCGGGAAACTCGATCCGGGCAAACGCGTAAGCGGCGAGCGTCGAGGTCACGAGCAGGCCTAGAAGCGTGACGCCCGTAATAATCACACTGTTAAGAAAGTAGCTTGCGAAATCGGCGCGGTTCCACGCCTCGAGGTAATTGCCAAACTGCGGCGTACTCGGCACAAGTTTGCGGTTTAAGGTTTCACCGAGGGTCATCAGCGAGCTCGAGAGCATCCAGGCAAACGGCAACACGGCGAGCGCGGCGCTCAAGGTGAGGACGAGGTAGAGCGGAAGCTGAGACAAGCGAAACGGGGGCGCAGTACGTGTTGGAGCTTGGTTACCGGCGTCAGCAGCAGAGCTGTCTGTTAGTGTACCCAACGTTCTAGCCATACGTTTCAACCATAAAAGACCCGCCGTCCTAACGCACGCTGCTGAAACAAGGTAAACCCTAAAATCAGCAAGAAGAGGATGATCGACTGCGCCGCCGCCAAGCTGAAGTTGTTCGAGCGGTAAAACGAATCGAAAATGACCAGGCTCGCCGTGTCCACGCTGTCTTGCGCAAAAGGGGTACGCATCACGTAAAGGTGACTGAACGCCTGAAACGTTCCGATAAACCCCAGCAAAACGAGGTAAAAGGTGACCGGCGAGAGGAGCGGCAAGGTGACGTTCCAAAACCGGGCGGCGCTCCCGGCTCCGTCAATCTCGGCAGCTTCGTAAAGGTCTTGTGGGATGTCGCCGAGACCGGCCAGAAAGACCACCACGTTCCAACCGACGTAGGTCCAGACGCCGAAGATAATAATCGTTACGAGCGCCTGACTCGGCCCGGCCCAAAGCCCCGGCAGCTCGAGCCCCCACAAGTCGGTAAGCGGGCGCGGTTCGGCCAGCCACGCCTGTGCCGGAAGCCCGAGCTGCGTCACCAGGGTGTTAGCGAGGCTGGTCTCCCTCGCTGAAAAGATCACGCCGAAAACCACCGCGCTCGCCACCAGCGGCGTGATGTACGGCAGAAAAAAGAGGATACGAAAAAGCGTCCGGCCCCGCAGCTGTTGGTGTAAGAGCACGGCTAAAAAGAGTGCCAGCGCAATCTGCAGAGGGATCGTACCGAAGGCGTAAAACAGCGTAATGACTAAGCTCGTCCAAAAGGTGTCGTCGCCAAGACGCATCATCTGCTGCCAACCGAGCGCGATACTCGTTCCGGCGATGAGCAGCGCGAAGACGGCCAAGAGTTTGGGGATACGGCGCGAATCGTGCTTAAAGGCGTCCGTCCAGAGCCAATGAGCCACCAAAATCAGGGTCAACCCACCGAAAAAGGCGAGCGCGGCGGGCCACGAGCCGAACAGGTCGAAGTAGTGCTCCAACCCGATAAAGCTCCCCTTGCTCACGCGCCAATTGTAGAGACTCATATAAAACGAGTAGAGGATTGGCACGAGGCCGAAAACAGCGATCAAGAGCGTTGCCGGCACGATAAACAGATACCCCGTCAGGGCTTCACGCCGGTGACGCGAGGTGCGACGACCGCGAGGTGCGTTATGGGCGCTCACGCGTACGCCGTTACAGAAGACGCCACAAGCACGGTCTTAGGTGCGCTAGGTGGGACGGAAGAGACCAGCATCACAACTCAATCATGACGAGCTTAGTAGGGTGATGTCAACATAATGTCAGCACATTTGAGTAACAGTGAAGGCGAGCAGCTACATAAATCACGACCGCTCACCGGCTACAGGTCGTCACTGCCAAAGAGTCGGGTACACTAGAGCCGTGTCCGGCCCCTCTAAACGCTCTGTCAAAACCTCTGCCAAACGTACCGCCAAACCCTCCCGCAAAGACTCACGCCCGGCGCCGAGACGACTAAAACAGCAGGCAAATCAGCGGCAAATAAACCAGAAACAAACAAAACAGGCTGCGAACCTAACCTACGAGGCCGAGGTGTTACCGGGACTCGAGCCCTTTACGCTAACCGAACTTAAAGGGTTAAAAGGGGTGCAGCAGGTTAAGCAAGCAGAGGGCGCGGTTGCATTTCGTTTTGTGGGTGACGCGGCGCGGCTGTTGGGCCTAAAGACGGTGACTTCAGTCTACGAAGTTCTGACCTTCGCCGTTCCCCGCCCCAAGGCGCTACTCGGACACGAACACCTCTCGAGGCTCACGAAGGCAGTTTCGGCGCTTCAGACCGGTCAGTTCAGCAGTTTTCGGCTGAGCGCCGCCGGGGACGACTCTATAGTATTTCGGCGGTTGGGCGAACAGCTCGCTCAAACAACCGGGTTGGTTCAGAGCGCAGGGACGCAAGACACCGACGGCGATCTGCTCGTCCGGGTACGGCGTGCGCCCGAAAATAGCTGGTCCGGGGGCGGCTGGGAAGTCCTATTACGCCTGACACCTCGCCCTCTCTCGGCGAGAGCGTGGCGCGTCTGCAACCTGCCGGGCGGCCTCAACGCGGCGCTGGCGGCGGTGATGGTCGGCCTCGCCGAGATTAGACCCGGCGAGCGTGTCTTCAATCCGATGTGTGGGAGCGGCACGCTGCTGGTCGAGGCGGGACTCGGCGCGGAGCCGGACGCTATCACGCTAACGGGGTGCGATCAGGCTCCGGCGGCGCTGGCGTGCAGCGCCCAAAACGTAGCGGCGGCAGGGCTTTCCGCAGAGCTGTTTGAAGCCGACGCGACCACGACCGGACTCGCTGAAAACAGCGTAGACGTTTTTTTGAGCGACCCGCCGTGGGGCGACGCGGTGGGAACCCATAAAGACAACGCGGCGCTCTATCCGGCGCTGTTAGCCGAATGCGCACGAATTGCCGCGCCGGGGGCACGTTTTGTCTTGTTGACTCATGAAATCAGGTTGCTCGAGCGCCTGCTAGAAAAGAGCGTTTGGCAACTCGAGACGCAGTTCCGGGTGTTTCACGGGGGGCACTATCCGCGGGTCTACCTGCTTAAAAAACCCTAGCTTCTGCAGACGTAACGGCCGAGCAAGCGTCGGCTCAACCTAGCTAAACAGGCTCAACCGTGCTAGAATCGTAAGGTTTTGACTCAGGGCTCATCAGTGGGGCTCTTGGGCGAGAGGTGAATATGGCAAAAGTATGTGCAATCTGTGGCAAAAAGCCCATCGTCGGTAATCAAGTTGTGCAGAGCGGTAAAGCCAAACGTGAAGGCGGCGTCGGTAAAAAAACGACCGGCATCACCAAAGTCTGGAAACAGCCTAATCTGCAACGCGTCAAAGTCTTTTCCGGGGGCCACGCCCGCGCGGCGCGCGTCTGCACCTCGTGTATCCGCTCAGGCCGGACCATCGGCGCGTAAACGCGGCTGAGCCTAAGTTGAGAGCCCTGCGGGGCTCTTTTTGATGGACTAACCGTCTTTAAGCGGCGCAAGCCCCAGATGCAAAAGGTAACGCTGACGCCCGCCCCGGCGGTGGTAGCGCCCAATCAGGTCAACGAGTTCACCGAGCAGCGCCTTGGCGTCGCCGGGTTCTAGCCAAACTTCCGGCGACCAAAAGGGCAAAACCGACGGCGCTCCGGGGTGTAATGGGTCGAAGAGCGTATCGGGTCCACCAGAAATGCGTGTCCGCACGTCAGACTCGTCTGCACGCCAGACCGTCAAGCCGATCTCTGTTTCTACTTGCGCCATAACATGAGCGACGTTTTGGTAAAAGAGCGTTTGCAGCGGCGTGTCTAGCTTTAAGAAAAGTGCTTCTACCGTCTCCGCCTGCGTCAGCGCAAACGGCACGTAAAATGCGTCCGCGACCGAGCGGTAAACCTTGAGCGTGCGCCCCGCACGCGGCATTTCACGCACGACTTCGAGTAACCCCGCCGCCTGCAATTGCCGCACGCGGTAAAGCAGGCTGTTGGGCGTCACGCCGAGTTCCCCGGCAGCCTGAGTCACGGTACAGTCACGCGCTAAAAAGGGCTCGAGGTAACGCTGCTTGAGCGGGTCGGTGAGCAGTTCGGCAGCCTCCGGCGTCGTGACGCTCAGAGGGCTAGATGACGAATTGGGTAGCGTGCTAGGTGAATCTGGGCCTTCCACCTCACCCAGCATAACGCGCAGTCTGTTTCTGGAGCCGGTAGAGCCGGTGAAGGGAGAGCAAACTGTGTGGAACCTCAGCCGCAACTTAGACGCGCTCGTCAGGGCGCACGTCCAGCAAGGGACGTTTAGCGGGTGCGTGCTCGTGGCGCGGGGCGACAGGGCGGTGCTCCGTAAAGGCTACGGTAAAGCCAACCTCGAGCTTGGCGTCCCGGTCACCCGTGAGCACGCGTTTCGTATCGGTTCTATCGCCAAGGTACTGACGGCCTCGGCTGTGTTGCGCTTGGCAGACGCGGGGCGGCTTGCGTTGGGAGACAGGCTGGAGGCGTATTTACCGAATTTCCCCGACGCCCAAGACGTGACGCTCGAGCAACTGCTGTCCAATACGTCAGGAATCGCCGACCACATCACCCGTGAAGACGCCGCCGAGTGGTGCGGACGACCGCACACCCTGTCGGAACTGCTCGAGCTGATTGCTGAGACGCCGCGCCTCTTCGCGCCGGGTGAACGCTTTAGTTACAGCAACGCGAACTGGGCGCTGCTGGCCGCGGTGCTTGAAAGTGCGACCGGACGACCCTTTGCCAGGGCACTTGCAGACCTCGTACTGACGCCGCTGGGACTCACCCGAACCACCGTAGGAACGGACAGTCCGCTCGTCCCAGGCGGCGTTTCGGGGTATCAGCTCGGTGAAGACGGCCTTCGTCCTGCCGCGCATCTTGACCTGTCCGTCGAGATCGGCGCGGGCGGACTCTACAGCACCGTGGATGACCTCTACCGGCTTAACAAAGTGCTTACCAAAGACGGTTTTCTAACACCTGAGACGCGTGGGCGTATGACGACGCCGGTTATCCAACCGGTTGAGCAGGGCGCGTCAGTGGGGTACGGCTACGGCGTGATGACCGGGCACAGGTTCGGGCGGCCGTGGTTAGGGCATAGTGGCGGCACCTTCGGGTTTAGCGCCTTTTTGACACACTATCCCGGTGCTGTGCCCCGTAACGACGTGACGATTATCGTACTTTCAAACCTCGAGAACGGAAGCGCCGCCGACCTCGAGCAGTCCTTAGCCGCCGCTCTGTTCGGCGAACCCTACAGCTTGCCGCGAGCCGCTCCTCAAGTTGAGGTATCCCGTGACGTGCTGGTAACTTACGTGGGGCGTTACCGAACCGAGTACGCGGGCCGCATTACCGACGCCCGTATTATCCTAGACGGTAGCTCAGACGGTGCGCGCCTCTATGTTCAGTTTCCGCTTTTACCGAAAGCGCGACTTGGGGCGCTCTCGGCGACCCGGTTTGAGGGGCGGCTCAAAGGGGGCAAGGTGAGCTTTGACTTCGTACTTGAAGCAGGACAGGTGACCGGCGTCAAGCTCGACTGGTCGGGTCAAAAGTTATTCGCACCGAGGCTCGAGGCCATAGAAAATGTTTAGTAGATGTCCGGTAAGCGTCCGCTAGACGTTCGGCGTCGCCCCTAGCAGCACCCGTAGCGGCACCGAGGGTGCGTGCTAGACTCAGCACGTGGCTGAAAAGAACAACGCACGCAGCAAACGCGAAGCGGTCCGAAACCCAACCGCGTTTGAGGTAGTTTGGCGCAATGTCTGGGTCCGGGCCGTGGTGCAGCTCATGCTGCTTATCGGCGTGGTCTGGATTTTGATTCACTTTCGCGCTAACTACGCGTTTGCGCTGCAAACGGCGCTGATCGGCTTTGTCATCGCCTACATCTTAAACCCGCTGGTTGACGGGATGGGCCGCATCCGTATCCGCCGCGCTCCAGCGACGGTCATCGTTTACATCTTGATCATCTTGCTACTCGTCTTCGGTACCTATTTGCTCACGCAGATCGTGGGTCAGCTCGGACGGTTTGTCAACGCGGTGCCGCGAGCCATTGACGCGCTCAGGCCGCTGATTACCAACGCTTCAGACTTTTTTGCGAGCTGGCAGGAACGACTGCCGGGCTTTTTGACCGATAGCTTTGGCGTTGCTGCCGGGAACGCCAACGTTTCAAACGAAGTCGAAGCTAGAATTGTCGCACTCTTTGACCAGGCGTCAACCGGGCTTACCAATCTTTTAGAAAGCATCCTCAACGATGGGCCGGGGTTTTTACTCTCGGGTGCGACCGGGATTTTCTCAACCACGTTACAGGTTTTTTTGATTTTGGTAGCGAGCGCCTACTTTCTCAACGATTTTCCTAAGTTCATCGCCAACTTCAAACGCTTTATCCCGCTGCGTTACCGCGCTATCTACGAAGACATCGGCGAAAAAGCAGATTTAGCTGTTGGCGGCTACCTGCGCGGGCAGCTCCTTATCGCGCTCGTGCTAGGAATATTCCTCTATATCGGCTTACGCTTAATTGGGATTAAGGTAGCGTTGGCGGTCAGCTTTTTGGCAGCGGTGCTAAACTTGGTGCCGTATCTCGGCTCGATTGTCGGGGCGATTCCGGCCATTTTGCTGGGGCTCACCACGCAGACGCCTTTTACCTCGGCGCTTTTGGTCATCATCTTGTTTATCGTTGCCAATCAGTTAGAGGGTAATCTGCTCTCCCCTTTTATCTTGTCGCGCTCGACGAACCTGCACCCGGTGACGGTTTTGATTGCCATCACCTTCGGCCTCGGGACGTTTGGCTTAGTCGGGGCCATCTTTGCAGTGCCGACCGTGGCGCTCGGCAAGTTGGTGCTCGAGACCTACCTCCTTAAACGCCCCGCTTACACCGGTGCTGGGCCGGACGTAGAGGTCTATCCACTCCAAAGCTCAGGCAACACCGCCCCAAACCCGGAGAAGCGTCCCCAGTCCCAAAACGCAAACGAAGAGACGCCTAACAAAGAGACGCCCAAATCCTCAGGCGAGTCCTCAGGCCGAAACACCGGCTAGACACGGACGGGTCAGGGCAGACTTGGGGGTAAACTAGGGCGTGGCAAGAGAACCGGTAACCGTGAAACGTTCAGGGCGTGGGCAAGCCTCTGGGGGCGCAGGGCGCAAAAAGGCCAAGGGGCGAAGCAAAGGAAAAACCAAAGAGGGCGACCTCGAGGCGCTTGGACTCGTGCTCTTCGCGCTCGGCGTCTTACTTTTAGGGCTTTTGCTGCCCCTTCCAACCGGCGAACTCGGCGCACTTTTACGCGGCTTATTCACCGACCGTATCGGCTTCGGCGCGTATTTGCTGCCGTGGCCGCCCCTCGTGTTGGGCGGACTATTGCTCCTCCGGCAAGCACCCAAAGCGTGGCCGCGGGCGCTGGCCGGGTACGCGGTGACGGCCCTCGGTGCGTGGCTCCTCGTCTCTTTGGTGCAGCCTGCCGGTCTGGAAGGGGGCGCGTGGGGTCAGGCCCTACGTGAAGGGGTCGGCGGCGGCGTCGGGATTTTTGCGCTGGTCGTAGCGATTATCGTGATCTCTATCGGCGTAGACATCTTTTTGGCCTATCCACCGACGACCTTGCTCTTAACCGGCACGCGCAAAAGCGTGTTGGGCGTGCAGCAGGCGGTGCGCGGCAGCAAAGCGGTGCGCCGTGAGGTCAAAGACCGGGCTGCATTTAGAGCAGACGTCGCCCTCTCAAAAGGACGTTTGCGCGGGCTTTCGCACGACTTAGGCGCACTTGGCGGACTCTATCCGGGCAGCGCCGAGCTGACGCACTGGCAAGAAGCGGTTAGAGCGGCGCACGGCCACCTCCGCTACGCCGACGCTGACATTTTGCGCGACGCAGAAACGGACGTGCAGGCGTGGGAAGAGGCAGCCCAGAACTTTACCGATGCCCGCGCCGCCGAGCTGAGCGCACAGTTGGGTGACGAGGGGCTCCGGGGCTTTGACGTGCGGCAGAGTGAGCTGGCCGACGCGCTCGCCGAACCTTTGGACGACCGTACCCTCGACGGGGTACGGAAGCTGTTGGGCCTCGAGCACACCGCGCTCGGTGAACGCTACAACCGCTTGTTGCGTGAACGTGACCTCTCGAGCGCGTCGCTTAAGGAAGCCGACCCCAAGGCGCTCGTTCGAGCCTCAAATCTCCACAATGAGCGCGTGACGACCTTCGCCGAGGTTGACACGTCACAGACTTCATTAAAAGCTGACGCGGCGTTGCTGGGACCCTGGGCTGAGCTGTTAAAACGCGTCACCGAGTTGCAAGAGGATTATCCGAACAGCACGGCCCTCACGACCTTCGCGGCCGAACTGCGTAGTTCGCTTAAACAGGGTCGCTCAGCCCTTAGAACATTAGACGCGCAAAGTGAGGCGCTCGAGTCCCTCACCGCTACCTTGGGCCTCGTTTCGGCTGCGCCGGACGTACCAAAAGCTGTTACGGTGGTCGCAGCGCCCGAGGTTGTGGCAGAAGCTGAACCTTACGACGAGCCTTATCAAGACGAGCCGTTAACGCAGCCGGACGTAGGTATGGACGCAGATTTGGACCATTTTGAAGAAGACGAACCGGCCGACATTCCCGAAGTCGGCGGTATCCCCATTCAACTACCGCCACTAACGCTACTCGATACGCCCGAACCCTCACAAGATGACCCCGCCGCGCAAAACCGAGAGGTCAGGACGCGGATCACCAAAATTGACGAAACGCTCTCCAACTTCCGCTTGCAGGGGCGCGTCGTCGCCTCCGTTCGCGGCCCGACCGTCACCCGCTTTGAGGTCGAACCGGCCCCCGGCGAAAAGATCAGCCGTTTTTCAGGCTTGTCCGACGATTTAGCCTTGGCGATGGCCGTCGGCTCAGTGCGTATCGAAGCGCCGATTCCGGGCAAGAGTGTTATCGGTTTAGAGGTTCCCAACGCCCACCGCGACCTCATCAGATTTCGTGAGGCTGCTGAATCGCCGCCGTTTCGCCGCGCCAAAGCCCGTTTGCCGCTTATCTTAGGTAAAAGTATTGACGGTGAGATGGTTGTCGGCGACCTCGCCCGGATGCCGCACCTCTTGATTGCCGGGTCTACAGGTTCGGGAAAATCGGTCGCCGTCAACACGCTGATCGGCTCGCTCTTGTACCGTTTTCTACCAACTGACTTACGCTTCTTAATGATTGACCCGAAGATGGTCGAGCTGACGCCCTTTGACGGTGTGCCGCATCTCCTGCGCCCGGTCGTCACCAACCCGAACGACGCCGCCGGGGTACTTCTCGGTTTGGTCGCGCACATGGAGCGCCGTTACAAGATGATGAGCAAAATCGGCGCAAAAAACTTAGACCAGTACAACCAAAAGGCGCAGACGCTCGATATGCCCGAGCTGCCGTTCATCATCATCATTATTGACGAGTTGGCCGACCTGATGATCACCTCACCTAAAGAGGTCGAATCGGCGATTATGCGGCTCGCGCAGATGGCGCGGGCGACGGGGATGCATTTAGTTCTCGCTACGCAGCGCCCGAGCGTGGACATTTTGACGAGTTTGATTAAAGTCAATGTTCCGGCGAGAGTTGCCTTTGCGGTTTCGAGCGGGCACGACTCGAGAACCATCTTGGACACGATGGGGGCCGAACGCCTGACCGGGATGGGCGACATGCTCTTTTATCAACCGGGGCTGGCTAAACCGACCCGTTTGCAAGGGCCGTTTATCAGCGAGGACGAAATTTTTACCCTCGCCAGCTTTTTACGGCGGCAATACTTTGACGACGATTTTGTTGAAGCTTACGGCTCGGACTTCGACCCGCCCCCAATGGATGAAAGTTCAGCTTCGGGCATGGTGGACTGGAACGACGACAAGTTGCGTGAGGCAGCCGAGCTGATTATCCGGGACGGGTACGGGAGCGTCTCGAGACTCCAGCGCCGCTTATCCGTCGGGCACGCCCGCGCCGGTAAACTGATGGATTCGCTCGAGGCGCTTGCAGTCGTCGGGCCACACATGGGTTCAAAACCTCGTGACGTGTTGGTGACGTTTGAAGAGTTACCGAATATCTTTGGGAAGTAGCTTGGTTTTAGCTGAACTGGCTCAGGTCTATGCGAACGCCTGGACAAATCTCTATCGTGTTCGGAAATTCACGCCAATCGTAGCCGTGGAGAAAGTTGTCTACTAGCCATTTGCTGATGTCTTCGAAGTCTCTTAGCCTAACTAATCCCTCACGCTGTTTCGCTAACCATTGAGCGTCAGGAGTAAAAGTCGTGTTTGTAACTAAAAGACCTGCGTGAAAAGGTGAGTTGTTAAGTACACCCAGCAAATCTCTAACATCGCGGGAACCTGTTTTACGGTTGAACGTTTTATGGTGCTTGACCTGAACTGCTAACAAGAAAGGAAACGGTACATCTTTCGGAACTGCGACGATGTCAATACCACCATCTTTGCTATATGTCCCACTACCTACTTTGTCAACCAGAAAGCCCATTTTATGAAGACGTTCGCAAATCAAATCTTCAAACTTGTCTGGTGGCAAGTGAAGCAATTCTGAGGGATTTTTGGTTATTTGCTCTATTATTTGTGGAGTGACTTCTTTAATTTTAACTTCTTCAGTGACGAATTGCGTCGAATTATCTGTGGAGCGCAGTTGTTCAAGAAACCTACTGAAGTACCTCGCTGCTCCCAGAGTCTTCATCTCCTCGACCGATTTATCCAGCCAAGTATGATGAGCTAAAACTGCAAGCTTGATGCCTAGCGCCTCATGAAGCACTTTTCGCGTCAAGAGGAGGACATTTCGTGCACCAAACTCCTCAACGTTATTGACTTGGACATCAATCCATTGCTTATCCGTAACAATTGCCGGAATTGCAGATATGAAAACCCGCTCACCCTCATAATCTCCAGTCAAGGGGCCAATTCCAGCGTAGATAGGGTTGCTTGTCAGCTCAAGAACCTGTCGGGCGCTCCATTTATCTGGAAAAGGACTATCTTCTAGCAGAATAGACAAAAGATTTTCGTCAGACATAACTCGCCTTTATGCTAGCAGTAAGTTGCTGAATTGATGGCTCTCTGCATGCCTAATGGAGAGTTCGTGCGCCTCCTCTGACTAGCCTACGCTGTTACTCCCCCAAATACGAAGTCAGCGCACTTCTCACCGAGTAGTTCGACCACTCTTTTAGAAAGTTCGAGCTGCTCCAAGCTTTGTCTAGGCCGACGCCTGAGACGACCTCGATGCCGAGTTTTTCGCAGACGTCCCACTCAGGGATGTTGGTGTGGTCTACCCGGTCGCCGCCCTTGGTAAAAACGTGCGGTTTAAGCTGACGCAGGGCTTCACGAACCGTTGAGTCATTTTCGATTTCAAACGGCACCACGTAGTCAACCTCACGGATACACGACACGATCGCTGAGCGCGTAGCTAGGTCCATAAACGCTCGGCCTTTTTTAGCTTTCAAAAAGGCGTCACCGTTGACCACCACGACAAGCGTGTCACCGTAGCTTTTCGATTCGATTAAACAGCTCGCGTGACCGGGGTGAAGCGGGTCGAAACCGCCCGAGGTGCAGACGATACGGCCGAGTGAGTCTCGCAACGTGTCGAACTTTTCAAAACTGACGATTTCAGCGTATTTCATTACAGATGCCCCCTTAATTAAGTTTACCGGCCGAAACGCCGTTCACGAGCCTGAAAGCTTCTAATAGCCCGCAAAAAGTCTACCCGCCGAAAGCTCGGCCAAAAGGCGTCACAAAAATAGTATTCGCTATACGCCGCCTGCCAGAGCAAAAAGCCCGACAACCGGACCTCGCCCGAGGTGCGGATAATAAAGTCCGGGTCGGGTGAACCGGCGGTGTAGAGGTGGCGTTCGATTTCGTCAGCCGTGATTTTTTGGGCGAGGTCACCGATGTCGTGGGTTTTAGGAGCCTGCTCGAGCAGCAGCTTTTGCACCGCCGTGACGATCTCTTCACGGCCCCCGTAACCGATAGCGACGTTGAGCTGACGGTCGCCGTAGTGCGCGGTTGCGGTCTCAACCTCGCGCAAGGCCGCACGCACATCGTCGGGAAAATCTGAAGTGTCGCCGATGACGCGGACGCGGACGCGGTTTTTATGGATTTTCGGGTCTTCGACCAGCAGCCGCGCTTGCCGCGCAAAAAGGCTGTGTAGATGCGACACTTCGGTTTCGGCGCGGCCCCGGTTGTCGCTGCTAAAGCCCCATAAGGTCACGTGCTTGATGCCGGTGTCAAAACACCACTCGAGCACCTCACGCGCTTTGCCCGCGCCGTAATCGTGCCCGGTTGCCACATCTAAACCGATACTTTTGGCGAAGCGGCGGTTGCCGTCCATAATCAGGCCGATGTGTTTAGGCAACGGGCCGTGCCGGACGCTGCGCTCGAGCCTGCTTTCGTAAAGCCAGTAGAGCGGGCCGGTCAGCCGTTCCCAAACATTGAGCACGCGCTTGACCGACTTGCGCTTGATAGACCTATGTTTGATAGACTCGGGCGCAGGTAACGTCACACGTTCCACTCTACCGCGCACCTCTCTCCTGCTCAACTTGTCTCGGGGTCGTCATAACCTGACCTTTACAAAACCAGCCTTCATAGCCTAATCATAGAGGGAACATCTGCAATTTGGTCTACTTTAGCTCTTGACATGTTCACCATACTGCGTTTTGAAATACGCGGCCTGCTCCGCCTTGCCACCTTGCCACCAGTCGGGGTGCGCCCGGTACCAAGAAATCGTTTTGGCGATACCCTCGGCGAAGGTCATACTCGGTTGCCACTCGAGGTCGCGCTGCGCTTTAGCGATGTCTAAAGCGTAACGGTAGTCGTGACCGGGACGGTCTTTGACGTAGGTCAGCAACGCTTTGGGTTTAGCTAATGTATTCAAAATGGTTTCAGCTACGCTCAGACCGTCGGTTTGATTTTGCCCGCCCAAGTTGTACGCCTCACCACTCTGACCCTTTAAGAGCGCCTGATGAATCCCACGTGCGTGGTCGTCTACAAAGATGTAATCCCGGATCGCCTTACCCGAGCCGTAAACGGGCAGCGGTTTGTCTTCTAACGCGTTCGTGATAAAAAGCGGGATGATCTTTTCAGGAAACTGATAGGGGCCGTAGTTGTTCGAGCCCCGCGTCGTCACCACGTCCATATCGTAGGTGGTGGCGTAGGCTTGCACCAACAGGTCGCCTCCGGCTTTCGAGGCGCTGTACGGGCTCCGGGGTCTAAACGCATCGTCTTCAGTGCTCAGCCCGGTCATCACCTCGCCGTAAACCTCGTCGGTTGAAACCTGTAAAAAACGGATGTTATGAGACCTAGCAGCCTCGAGCAGCACCCGCACACCCTCCACATTGGTGCGCGTAAACGGCGCGGCGTCTTGAATCGAGCGGTCTACATGCGTTTCGGCGGCAAAGTTGAGCACCGCGTCACAGCCTTGCACGGCTTTGTTTACGGCGTCCGGGTCGGCGATGTCGCCCCGGATAAAGGTGTAACGTGGGTCATGTTGGAAGTCTTTAAGGGTCGCAGGGTTGGCAGCGTAGGTCATCAAGTCTAAGTTGACGACCTCTAAGTCGGTCTCGGTTAAGATAATGCGGATGTACGACGAGCCGATAAAGCCGAGCCCACCCGTCACTAACAGCTTTTGGTAATTCATCCTCTGTCCTCCGCCCACAAATCCGCACCAAAAAAGTCCCACGGTAAACGGCCCTCGTTAGGCTTATCTAAACTAAACTGCTGGTTCATTGCGTAAAAGAGCAGCGCCCCGGACGGTCCCGCCTGATACCCGTGCGCGACGCCTGCCGGAATATAAAGTTGCGCCGGTTCTTCGCCGGACAAGATCACCGCTCGCCGGTTGCCTTCAGTCGGTGACCCGGCGCGGAGGTCGGCGAGCCAGACTTTGAGCTGCCCCTCGATGACTGTCCAGAGTTCATTTTGCGGTTCGTTCGGATGAATGTGAAACGCGTTGATCCGCCCCGGTTCGGCGTGGGACACGCTCAGCTGCCGCAGCTCAAACGGGTCAGGCAGGTTTTCCACCCCGCCACTCGTGACGCGGGCGTATTCCATAAAAAAGCCGTTGTCGCTCCGGCGCTTTTGCAACTTGTTGAGCCACACACCCTCGAGTTCAGGCGCAGACGAATAATCTTGAAAGGTGAGGGCTTGAGCAGCCATTTCTGAAAGTTGAGTCATAGGGAATCCTTTGCAGCGAGTTGGAGCCGGAGGCCCTGCCAGCGGCCCGTAGCTAAACTGATATCGTCGGGTAGGTCAACCCCCGCAGCGGCTTTCGAGCCGGGTTCGACCGTATCACTGCGCCGCCGCGCCAAGTCAAACACGCTTTTGCGCTCCGTGGCGATATGCAGCGTAGCAAACGGTATCGCGTCCAGGTGGCGAATTGCCAGGGCAATTTCGGGCGCGATGATGTCTACATAATCCTGACTCGTATACACGTCTGCAAACGCGGTTTTGTAGGGCCATTCGCGGGGGCGAAAACTCGTGCGGATGATGAGGTGGCGCGGCGCAACGCGGGCGACTTCCTCAGCGACGAGTTTAGAGAGGGCGTAGTAGTTTCTCACCGGGCCGACCGGCGCGTCTTCGGTATACGCGCCGGTGTCGCCGTAAAAGACGTAATCGGTCGAGATGTGGACGAGCGGTACGTCACCCAAAGCTCTCACCAGGTTTCTTGTACCCTCGACATTGACGGCCCAACACCGCGTCCGGTCGGTCTCGGCTCCTCTGACGTCGGTATAAGCCGCAGCGTGAACGACGGTGGTCGGGCGGTATTTTGCCAGTGCCGCCGTAATGCTTTCAGGTTGAGTAAGCTCGAGTTCACTGCTCGGGGGTGCTGCAACATTGGGTAAAAGCCCCTGCAACTCTATTCCCAGCCGTCCACTGCCGCCGGTCAGTAAGATCACGGGTGACCTCGGCCTTGGATAAGCTCGAGCAGATACTGCCCGTACCCGGTTTTGGCCATCGGTTCGGCGAGTGCCCTCACTTCGTCCGCGCTGATCCAGCCTTTGCGGTAGGCGACCTCTTCTAAACACGCGACCTTGAGCCCTTGGCGCGCCTCGATGGTTTCAACGAAGTTGCACGCTTGCAAGAGAGACTCGTGCGTCCCGGTGTCGAGCCACGCCATCCCGCGTCCAAGCAGTTCGACGCGTAATTCACCCCGCTTTAAGTAGGCGTTGTTTACATCAGTAATCTCCAGCTCACCGCGCGGCGAGGGGGTGAGCCCAGCAGCGAGGTCTAGGGCTTGGTTATCGTAAAAGTAAAGCCCGGTCAGCGCGTAGTTCGATTTGGGTTCGGTGGGTTTTTCCTCCAAACTTACCGCCCGCCCCTCGGCGTCAAACTCGATGACGCCGTAACGCTCCGGGTCACGCACGTAGTAGCCGAAGACCGTCGCGCCACCAGAGGTTTCGACACTTTCGGCAGCCCGTAACAGCTGCTGCGAAAAGCTCTGACCAAAAAAAATGTTGTCGCCCAAGACCAGACAAACGGTATCGTCTCCGACGAACTCGCGCCCAATCGTCAGGGCCTGCGCCAAGCCTTTGGGCTGGGCTTGCTCGGCGTACGAAAAGCTCACCCCCCACTGCGAACCGTCGCCCAAGAGCCGCTGAAAGCTCGGCAGATCGAAGGGCGTGGTGATAACTAAAATCTCGCGGATGTCGGCGAGCAGCAACACTGAAATCGGGTAGTACACCATCGGTTTGTCAAAGACCGGGATAAGCTGTTTGCTGACGCCCCGCGTCGCGGGGTAGAGGCGCGTCCCTGAGCCCCCGGCCAGGATAATGCCTTTCATGCGTTTACCTTATCATCCGGCAGTTCCGTGCCCGCTCCGGTTTTGTCGTGCCTTTGCTTTGAGCGGCCAAAGCGCCACGCCGCCGCGAGAAAAAACACCCCACCGAGAAAGAACCACGGGTCCCAGAGGACGAGGTGCCACTTCGCCGCAGCTGAACGCATCGAAGCGGGCGTCCCCAACATTCCAAGCGCCATCAGCCCCCGCACGGCCAGGTTAGCCCCGCCGTAAAGTGTCAAAACGAGGCCGATACCCCAGGCAGCAGTTTGCCGAAGCCAGACCGGAACCCGTCTCCCCCACCGCTGGACGAGTGAGAGCGCGACAAACCCTGCGACGAGCTTGAGAAGTCCAGTCAGCCAGACGACCGCTAAAAACCAGGGGTTGGCAGTGAGTCCTACAATTTGCGGCGACTGGGTACGGACCAAAAAACTACCGCCCAGTGCCCAATAAAAACTTAACGAGGCAAAAACGAACGCCCAAACCGCAGCAGCATAGGCTGACCATACGAGGAACGGCGAACGACCTGCCTGTACCTGATTCACGTCAAGTCCCACACACTAACGTGCTCCTTGCCGCGCTACGACCACGGTCACCGTTTTAACCAGGAGCACGATATCCCACCAGAGCGACCAGTTGCGGACATACTGCGACTCCATCTCGAGCCGTTCCCCAAAGGTCACGTTGCTGCGGCCGGTGACCTGCCAAAACCCGGTCATCCCCGGTTTGGCCTCTAAAATCACGTCTTGGAGTCCGCGCATATCCGGAAGTTCTTGCACCAGATACGGGCGTGGCCCGACGAGGCTCATCTCGCCCTTAACGACGTTAAAAAGTTGGGTCAGTTCGTCCAAGCTATATTTGCGAATGAGCGAGCCTGCGCGGGTAATACGGGGATCGTTTTCCAACTTGTGAAAGCGTTCGTACTCGAGCCTCACCGCCGGGTCGTCACGGAGCATCGCCTGCAGGCGTTCGTCGGCGTCGGTATACATGCTGCGAAACTTGAGGCACTTAAAGGGTTTACCCTTTTGCCCAATTCGGGTGCTCCAGTAAAACGACGAGCCGGGGCTGTCGAGCCGCACCCATAACGCGAGGGCGAGCAAAACCGGTGAAATGAGGAGGCCGCCCAAGACGCCGCCGGTCAAATCAACGGTACGTTTGACAACCTGGTTGAACCGGGAGTAGAGACCGAGGCGGACCTCGAGCGCAAGCATTCCGTCCAGATCGCTGGCAAACACGCCCTGCGAGGGCAGATTAACTAGATCAGGAATAAACTGCACCCGCCGGAAGATACGGCCACGGGTATTGATCAGGCCCCCCAAGAGCTGCGGCGTGGCAGTCGGAATCGCCACAATTGCGTGCTGCACACTGCGCCGAATAGCGTACAGATCGGCGTCGGCGAGTTTGCCGCGAACTCTCAGACCCTCGATGATCTGACCCTGTTTGGCCGCGTCGTCATCGAAAAAAGCGACTGGGTGCAGCCCGTCTAACGGACTTTTGTTAAGCGCCCGTGCGACCCGCGCCCCAGCTTGCCCCGCGCCTAAAATGACGACCGCGCGCCCCCAGAGCCGCAGGCGGTGTAACAGCCGTTTCATCACGGCGCGCCCGAGCGGGGTTAGCACCATACTCAAAAAGATAGTCAAGAGCAAAATCGAGCGGGGGATGGTCAGCTCGCGGTTGAAAAGGACGGTGCCGACCGCTAAGATAAGCCCCGCATAACCAGCACTGACGATCTGTTTGCTGAGTTCTTGAGGTTCGGTCAGGCCGTAACCAGGGTAAAGCCCTTCACGCCACGCCATCGCAGGCCACAAGAGGAGCGCGTAGCGGGTGAGCTCGAGCGGTGAGGTCTGCGGATTGATCGGGGTAAGGCCGAACCAACCCGTGCTCCACTGTCTAAGCCAAATGGCTAGGTTAAACGCCAACAGTACCATCACAAAGTCAGCGAGCAGCAGCGCGACCCGGACGCCGAGCTGCCGCATCCCGCTGTCACGTTCACCCGCGCGGGTGTCGCGGTAGGCGGCGGCTCGCCACCCCGCGACGGCGGCCAGCGGATAGAGAATCTGGCCGGAAAAGAGCGTCACATCGAAGATATTGGCCGCTAACAGGGCGCTCAGCACCGCGACAAAGGCAGCGTCGCCCTTTTGTACCGCAACTTGGCCCAGCGCCACGACGAAAAGGAGCAACCCGGCAAACCCGAACAGCCCCCGCTCGAACAAAATCTGTAATGGGAGCGAACGGGCGTGGGTGGGAGCTTCGCCGTCGGGCCAGCGGGCACGAAAAAAGTCGGCGAAGTCGCCCGCTTGTCCCCAGAGTGGCGAGGCGACGAATCCGGCCCAGGCGGTCTGCCAGAGGGTGATCCGGGTGCGCTGCAAGCTGAGGCCCTGCGCTACCGCACCGGGCGTATAGGGCGTGGGCGAGAGGCCCTGCTCGAGCTGCAACCCCGCAAACGCCGCTTCTGAACCTGACCTGACGCGGCGGTCGGGCGCAAACCCGAGCCAGCCGCCGAGCCGCGGGGCGCTCCCTTCATAGACGAACGTGACATAAACGCGGTGCCAGAGTCCACGGGTTTCTAACATACCGGCGTCGAGGACCCGGCCCGGTCCGGTAACAGCCGCCTGCCAACCGGTTTTCCGCTGGTCGGTGGCAGCGGCTGCGGGCCTAGCCGTTGCCGTAGCGGGCGGAGTTAATGTACCCTGCATTAAAAACGTGTCACTCCCATTAGGAGTTTGGGCGCGGACCAAGACGCCGGGCTCGAGCCGCCGATTGTCAGCCCAAAGCCAAAGACTGACCGTGTAGGGTTCGCCGCGCGTCAGGGTGATCACCTGTTGCAACCGGGCGTTCGCGCCGGGTTCAACTTTGCGGATCAGGTAACCTGTGAGCGAAGCTTGACTAAAGGTAAGCGGGGTGTCCTCAACCGCTACCCCGACGGCGTTCCACCAGTCACCGGGCACGACTTCAGTGCCTTGTAAGAGGTTTTTATCTTCGACCGCAGCCGGGGCCACGTCGATTAAAAAACCGGCGTTTCCCCAGCCAAAGAGCGGCCCTAAAAGCGCCACGCCGACCAAAATCATCACGCTAAACGCACCCGTTACGAGGCGTCTACGGGGAACTCTGGGCGTCCGGGGAGTTCGCGCCGGCCCGACGACCGTCAGGGCCGCCGCGACGATCATCCAGGAGATCGCCGCTTCGCGGCTGCCGGAAACGAGCACGCCGAGCGCCGCGAGCGTCAAGCTCAGGAGTTGCCAGCGCAGCTGCGGCAAGAGCACCGCGACCAGCGCCCCCAGCGTTAAGACCATATGACCAAACAGGCTTCCCTGCGGCTGCGCGTGAAGCGGTTCGCGCCCGAACTGCTCACGCCAGAACGCCAAGTCGGGGGTCAAGCCGCCCAGCGAACGGTACAAGCCGAGCGCAACGATCAGGGCCAGACCGGTCAAGAGGCCGAGCCCGATCCACGAGGACTCGAGCTGAACTTGGAAGCCGTGAATCTGCGAACTGCGAATCTGCGAACTGCGAATCTGCGAGCTGCGAATCTGCGAGCTGTGGACCTGCGAGCTGTGGACCTGGGAACCGTGCAATTTGGCAAACGCCCGGTAAAGGAGCCACGGCGCGAGCACCTGCAAAACGCCGAAAACGAAGCCGCCCAGCCCCCGGTGGACGCCGAGGGGCAGCGCGAGTAACAGCGCCGCGCCCCACCAGAGCAGGTCGGAGCGGCGCAGCGCCCAACGCCCCGTTATCAGGGTTAACAGAGCGACGAAAGGACCATAGGCGGGTAAAAAGGCAAAGCCCAACCCCAAGATAAACGTCAGCCCTTTAGTGACGGGAGTTGGAAGGGTCATTCGGGAGGGACCTGCCGAGCGTTCACCCCTCTATTATGCTCGCCCGCACTTGCAACATGATGAATTGGCGCTTTAGCGGCGGTTACCGCGTGGGGCGCAGCGGGTTGAGCTGGCCCAAACACGGGTTGAGGTGCTGCTGGTAGTCGCTGAGAGGCTCTATGTGAAGTCCAAACGCCCAACGTCAAAAAAAGGGGGAACAAGACGCCCGCGTAAAAGAGCGTCGTGTCAAAGACGTTCATTAAGAGCACGCCGACCACGAGCGCCAGCGCCTTCGCGCCGCCCGCACGCCACACCAGATAACCTAAACCGACGGTTAAAACCGTGATGGACAAAAGTCCTAAGACGCCGTAGCTCGAGGCAAACTCGAGCCACACATTGTGCGCGTGCTGCACCGCTTCGCCGCCGTGCGTTTCAGCCCAGTAGCGGGGAAAGCCGCCCGCCCCGAGACCCCGCAGTGGGTGCGTCACAAACGCCGCCCCCGCCTCTCGCCAGATGTCGCTGCGGGCCGTCACCTCGCCCAGACTAAAAAGCCGTAACGCCGAGAGTTTCGGCCATAAGACGCCCAGTAGCCCGAGACCGGCGAGTCCCAGCGCGACGAACCCGAGCCGCCGCGCTCCCTGCGGTAAACGCAACCAGACAAGCCACACCAGACCGCCGCTGAGTCCGATCAGCGCGGCGCGGCTACCGGTCAAGATCAGCCCGAAAAGGGTCAAGGCGACTAGGACGCCCAAGAGCAGCGGCGACTGGATACTTAACAACCGGGCGCTGGGTGACCGGATATTAGACGACTGGGTATTAGACGACCGGATATTGGGTGATCGGGTACCGGGCGCTGCGACGCTCAGTAGGGCCATAAGTGCGAGGCCGAGCGTTGCCAGCGTATGACCCGCCAAGTTGGGGTCACCAAAGATGATGGTCTGCCGGGTGCTCGAGACCGCTTCGGGCAGCCTCTTACCGGTTGCGTCCGTCAGGGTGACGTTACGCGTTGCCAGCACAAGTCCACTAGCACTCGAGAGGTGCGCCGTCACGGTATTATTCGCAGTGTTATTCATGGTGTTATTCACAGCGTCCCCGGCCTGCCGCCGGACCTTGACCTCGAGCTGTTGCCACTTAGGGGTCGGGATAAACGACTGACCCGACTGCGCCTCCGGGCGCTCCCCCCAGGTGAGGTTCAGTGCGCCGCCCTGCGGCAAAAGTGGCTTTAGCTCCCTTTTAAGCGTAAACAGCCTGACCCGCCTGACGTCATAGTTACCGGTCAGACCGCTGAGCAAAACCCGGACGACCGACGCGTCAACGGCTTCCGGGACATGCCACGACAAGCTGTAGCGCGTCCAGCTAGCGGTCAAAGTCAGGGGCAAACAGCGCCCACCCCCGCGGTACGCCCACGCTTGCAGCAAGAGACCACTGCACTGACGGCCGCCAATCGGCGCACCTCGTACGATGCTCGTGTCCGCTTGGCCGTCAGTGGATGAAGTATCGGACGTTTCCAGATCAGACACTTTTGTAACATAAGCTGCCGCGTTACCCTCGGCCCGCCTAAGGTCTACAAGAACCCGAAAAATGGTCCCTCCGAGCGGTTTTCGGAAGTCAAAGGTCCGCATTAGATAAGGGGGGCCTTTGGCGTCTTGCGCCGCCGGAACCTCTACGTGGGTATACGGATAATCCTTGCCGGTTTGGGGCGTAAGGACAAACTCGGCGTCCGAGCGAAACCAGTCCCAGGTGGGTTGTCCGGAAACGAGCCGAACCTCCGCACTGAGCTTGACCGGCCCGGTCGCGCCCACAGCGTTCCAACTGCGGTAGCCGTAACCCGAAACCTCAGCTTTGCGCCCTAACGCGCTCCACAGTCCCGCTTTATCCGAGACCTGCCAGTCATATTTGGACAGGTCACGCTCTAAAACGCCGCCCGCCAGTAAGAGCACCAACCCGCCCCCGAAAAACCAGCGCAGCGCCTGCGGCTTAACCGGTAAGAGCGCGACGAGGCACGCTAAGAACAGTTCTCCGACTAACCCGAGAAGAGCCGACACCGAGCTTTGAAACACGGCGGCGTACAGGAGGAGCGGCGCAGATACGGCCAACCAGAGCAGACCGAGCGGCGCGGCGCGGCGCAAAGGGGGCAAAGAGCGTTTAATTAGGGGCGCTCCCCCGTAAAGAATCAGTGAATGCTCGGTAGCGTTCATCCATAAAGCGGCCGAACTCGGCCCTAAAACGCGGGATTGAAAAGGTTTCGGCGTGAGCACGGATAAGGGCCGGATCAAACGTCAGCGTTTCAAACTGCTGTACAGCTTCTTTAAGGCTGGCGACAGTCTGGGCGTCAAAAAAAACGCCGGTCGGGTCAGGCCGGTACCCGACGCCGCGAACGGTCTCGAGGCTCCCCCCTTTACCGAACGCAACAACCGGCGTACCGCACGCCTGCGCTTCTAACGGCACAATTCCGAAATCTTCTTCAGCAGCAAACACAAACGCCCTCGCACGCTGCATATGGTCTTTAAGGACTGAAAACGGTTGATAGCCCAGCAGCGTCACGTTCGGCCCCGCTTTAGCTTTAACCTTATCAAAGTCGGGGCCGGTATTAATGATGACGAGCTTTTTGTCGGGCATGTCAGAAAACGCTTGGGCGATCAGGTCCATTTTTTTATACGGCACCATCCGCGAAGCGGTGAGGTAAAAGTCTTCTTTGTCACAGTGCAACTCGAACCCCGCAGTATCTACCGGTGGATAGATGATCGTTGAGGGACGGCGGTAGACCTTGTAGATACGCCGCGCGATAAACTCCGAGTTGGCGACAAACTCGTCTACGCCGTTGGGCGTACGAGAATCCCACAAACGGATACGGTGCAGCAGATAGCGTGCCAGGGCGCTTTTGACCCCGCGCTCGAGGCCCGACTCTTTCAGATACTGAGCCTGCAAATCCCAAGCGTAGCGGATCGGTGAGTGGCAGTAGCTGAGGTGCAACTGATCAGGGCCGGTTAAGACACCCTTAGCTACCGCGTGCGAACTCGAGATCACCAGGTCATAACTCGACAAGTCGAACTGCTCAATGGCCAGGGGCATCAGCGGCAAATATTGCCGGTACTTCGTTTTGGCGAACGGCAGGCGCTGAATAAAGGTGGTCGTCACCGGCTTGTGCTGGATGAAATCGCGCTGGTCTGAGGGAAGAAAGTCAACGACGCTAAAAAGGTCGGCTTGCGGCAATAAATTAAGTAGCTCTTCTAAAACCTTTTCGGCTCCGGCGTAAACGGTCAACCAGTCGTGAACGATGGCGACTCGAGCGTCTTTATACGAAGGTTCTTTATACAAAGGTTCTTTGGACAAGGGTTCGGTTGTGCCAGCTGGGTTGGTCATCGGCTCATTTCCGCTAATCGTAGGGTCTGCTCGGCGCTACTCGTTTCAAGCATACTTGGCCCGTTCAAACGCCAGCATTTCGTCTAACGTCGCTTCCAGTAAAATCGTAGGACGCCAGCCGACCGCGGCGCGCGCTTTGTCAGCGTTTCCGACAAGTTCGGGAATATCCGTTTGACGAGTGCGCGCCGGTTCGCTTATCAGCTCGACCTCACGCTGCGCCCGTGCTAGCACCAACTCGACGAGTTCTTTGACACTGACACCGCGTCCCGACGCCAAATTGTACACCTCACCGTTTTCTCCTTCACGTAAAAGTTTAGGATACGCCCGCACCACGTCGCGGACATCGGTAAAGTCGCGCACCGAGCTCAGGTTGCCGAGTTCGAGGGTAGGCCCGAGCTGTCCCGCTTCGATCCGCGCAAGCTGCTGCACCAAGGTCGGCAGTAGAAAGTCGGGCGACTGCCCCGGCCCCACATGATTAAACGGGCGGACGCGGACAACGCGCCTCCCGGAAAGCGCGTACGGAAAAGAGGCGAACTCGGCGGCAAGCTTTGAAGCGCCGTAATGGTTGACGGGGTTGAGCGGTGCCGTTTCCGCTAGTGCGCCGGTCTGTGCGCCGTAGACGTAGGCGCTGCTGACCACAAGCACTGCCGCGCCCACCTCCGCCGCAGCTTCTAACACGTTGAGCGTACCTTGCAAATTGACATTGTAGAAGTCGGCGAGTTGACCCAGCGCAGGACGCGTAACCCCGGCTAGATGGTAGACCTCACGGGGCTGAAGCTCTCTAAAGACAGCACGCACCGCCGCGCCGTCACGCACGTCGAGCTTGACACGCTGGTCGCCCGGTGGATCGTCACGAAAGACTCCGGTCCAAACGCCCTCACCGAGCGCCTCGAGGTGCGCTTTCAAGTAGCCCCCAACAAAGCCGCCTCCCCCGGTAATCAGCGCCCCCCCCGGTACGCCTCTGCTTTTTTCAGCGTTTGTCATCGTCCTTACCCCGGTATTCACTACGCGATTTTACGAACGTACCTGTGTGGACCTGAGCAGCGCGGTTAAGCGTAACGCGGTTGGCTGAGGTGTGGCCGCCGCTCGCCGACGCTGATACGCGCCAAATCCGCCTCGACCATCAGCGCGACGAGTTCAGCGAACGTTGTACGCGGCTGCCAACCGAGCTTTTCTTTGGCCTTGCCGGGGTCGCCTAAGAGCAGGTCAACCTCGGCGGGGCGGACGAACGCCGGGTCAATAACGACAAAGTCGCGCCACTGTAGCCCCGCCGCCGCAAACGCTGCTTCGACAAACGCTTCGACCGTGTGCGTCTCGCCGGTCGCCAGCACATAATCGTCAGGTACGCTTTGTTGCAACATCAGGTACATCCCCTCAACGTATTCTTTAGCAAAGCCCCAATCGCGTTTGGCGTCTAAGTTGCCGAGCCGCAGCTCTTTTTGTAAACCTTTTTTAATCCGGGCGACCGCCAGCGTGATCTTACGCGTGACAAATTCAGGCCCCCGCAGCGGACTTTCATGGTTAAACAAAATCCCCGAGCAGGCGTACAGCTCGTAAGATTCGCGGTAGTTGACCGTCAGCCAGTGCCCGTAGAGTTTGGCGACGCCGTAGGGACTACGCGGGTAAAAGGGCGTGTTTTCGTTTTGCGGTACCGCCTGCACCTTGCCGAACATCTCACTTGTTGACGCTTGGTAAAACCGAATCTTCGGGTTCACGGTGCGAACCGCCTCTAACAGCCGCGCGACCCCGAGGCCGGTCACATCGCCGGTCATGACCGGTTGTTCAAATGACAAGGCGACAAAACTCTGCGCCGCCAAATTGTACACCTCGTCAGGTTGATGTTTGTCGAGTACACGCATCATGTTGCCCTGATCGGCCAGATCAAAGTCGGCAAAAACCACGTCGTCGGTAATGCCGAGTTCATTCGTACGCATCCGGTTGCGGGTGCTCGCGCGGCGTTCAGCCCCAACGACGGTGTAGCCTTTATTGAGGAGCAGTTCGGCCAAATACGCGCCGTCTTGCCCGGTGATGCCGGTAATCAGTGCTGTTTTTCCCATATCGTGTACGTCTCCTTGTCAACCGCGTCGAGTAAAACTTCGAGTAAAACCCCGCTTAAAGCCCCAGCGCGTGCTCGGCAAAGTTCAGGACCTCACGGGTGGTACGGTCCCAACTAAAGCGTTGAGCTTGTGCGCTGCCCAGGGTACACAAGCGGGTTTGCAGGGCTTTGTCCTGCATGAACGTCTGAATTTTAGCAGAGATGTCGTCTTCGTCAAAAGGGTCGAAGTAGAGCGCCGCGTCGCCGCAGACTTCCGGCAAGGACGCGGCATGTGAACAGAGCACCGGGCATCCGAGCGTCATGGCCTCGAGGGGAGGAATCCCAAACCCTTCGTAATAGGCCGGGTGAACGAAACCGGTGGCGTGTTCATAAAGCGCGCGCAGCTCACCGTCCGAGACGTAGCCGACGTGGAGGACGCTCGCCGGTAAAGCGCCGGTCGCAGCGTGAACCTTGGGGTTGCTACCGCCTGCAATCACAACCCGGAACGGGGTTTCGCCGAGCGTCTCGAGCGCGTGAACGAGCCGACCGAAGTTCTTGTGCGGGCTGCTGCTGCCGACCGCGAGCAGATAGGGGCGGTCTTGCAGGTTGTGCTGAGCCAAAATACCGGGGTCGCTGGGGCTTTCTAAGACGTGCTCGCGGCCCAGATAAACAACCTTGAGTTTACGTTCAGGAATCCCGGCGCGGCGGACTAAATCTTGACGCGAAAACTCCGAATCCGTCAAGATACCCCTGGCGTTTTCTCCGAGCCCCCGAAAGAGCACGTTGTACCAACTCCGAAACGCCCTCGAGTACGCCTCGGGTACCGCCATCGGCGCGGCGTCGTGGAGCGTCACCACCTGCCGTGAGTGAAAGATCGGCCCGGTATTGCAGAGGCTTAGGAGCGGCGCACCGTAAGCCAGACGTGCGAGCTCGAGCTGTTCCCACGCGTGCCCGGTCAGCCGCCCGGTGACTTCGGCCCCTAGCTGCTCGGCGAGCGCCTCGTGAACGACGCCTTTAGGCGTTAAAAAGCGAGTATCGGGGCGGAGCACCTTGAGGCGTTTGGCAATCTCGACGGCGTAACGCTGCACCCCGACGATGGATTGCGTTAAAAACCGGGCGTTGACAACGAGCGTCACGGCTTTGCGGGCGGGCGCAGCCCGGTGTGACGTCCGGCGTGGCCCCAGGCGCGGTAAAGGTAGAGCAACACGCCCAGATTGACCCAAAAAAACGCGTGCAAAAACTCGTAACCGATACACATATTGAGAAAAATAGTCAGGGCTCCGATCAAAAAAGGTAGATAGTGTTCACGTTCAGGTTTGCTCAGGCGCGGCAGCACCCGGGTAAACTTACTAAATAGTACGATGAATAACAGCGCGACGAGTAAAAAGCCAAAGACCCCTGTTTCTGCGAAGATCGAAACAATATCGTTACCCGCCGTGTAGTTAGGATTGTCGTAAGGGTTGTTAAAGAGCAGCGCCCCCCGGTAAGTGCCGTACTGACCGACGCCGATCCCGTCGAACGGTTCTTTTTCGATGATGGTGAGCATGATACCCAGGTTGTCCAAACGGTCGGTAAAGGCTTGAGCCTCGAGCCCCTGCCTCAAGGTGTTGCGAAAAACCGGCAGCGTACTTACCAGGGCCGCACCGGGAGGGATCAAGAGCACCAGCAGCGCACCGAAAATGAGCCGGTGCTGCTTATAGATCGTGTCCACATAGAAGCCCACCGCAACGAGTGAGATCAGCGCAAACTTCGACTGGGACAAGACGAGGGCCAGGAGACCCAGGAGCGCCAGCGGCCAGCAAAAGCGCACGTAGCGGCGGCTCACCATCAGCATCAAACCGGTTAAAAAAGCGACCGAGAACTGCTGCGGTTCAGCGGTCGTCCCGGCTAACCGAGGCAAAAACGAACCCGTCGGCCAGACCCCTAAAGAGCCGCCGAACGAGTGAGCCAAGACCTCGTTGGTACTGTGAAAGCCGGTCCAGTAAAGACCCAGCAGCACATAGGCAATGAGGATAGAAACGGCGGCGCTGACGATCAGGAGCAGCTCGAGCCACCTGAGCCGGACCAAACCCTCGGCGAGCGCGTAATAGACCAAAAACGCCACCGCGAACACCGCGACGTATTTGGACAACTCACTGACGTAGCGGAGCCAAGCAAAAATCTCGGTATTGGCCACGTTGGTGACGGTCGTCACCCCTAAAACGGCAAAAAACAGCAGCACGACCGCGAGGTAAAACCGCACCGCCGCGTTCGCCCGAAAACGCCCCCGCAGACAGATCGCCAGCGCGACCAGCGCCAAACCGACCCAGCCTAAGACGCGCTGAAACGGCAGCGCAACCCCGGCCACGTCAGGGATACGGAGCCACGGAAACGAGTAGAGGAGCGCCGTCGCGTAGACGGTCGCGGCGATCAGCGGCGGCGTCCGCAGCAAACTTAAAAACCGTCCGGCCAGCCAATCCAAGTTGCTTTTTCTAAACGGGTAAACCTTCGCCACCCTACGCTCCTCATATGTTCAGCAGATATACTACGGCTCTATGTAGCCACTCAGCACCTATAGTTTAAGCTGCTACGGGTACCGCCTATACCTCTGCCAGTTTAACCAAAATTCGCTTTTTACGGGATACTCACAGATTAGGAAATTGTCGCAGCAGCCTAAGAAGTACGTGCTGGACGAATTATTTTAGTGAAGCTTAAGTTACCGAAACTAGGCACTGACATTACCGCCGCGCAACATCACCCGGACGACGAGTTGGACGCGCCGCCACTGCTGCCGCCTTACCCGGTTGGCAAGGGCGACGAGGAGCCCCAGGTACACCGTAGGGAGCGCGTAGGGGTAAAAGCGGCGGGTAAAACGCACCCGGTTCTTAAGCGCGTAGAGGTCGGCGGTGTAGCTTTTAGCTGCTTTGGCGCGGTCGGTACCGCCGATACTCGAGCCCTCCTTGTGGTAGACGATACTTTTAGCCGCGTATCCGAGCCGAAATTGGCCCCGTGCCCGCGCCGCCCAATCGAGTTCTTCAAAGTATAAAAAGTAATCATCTTGCAGCAACCCGACCGTTTCTAAAAAACGCCTCGAGGCGAGCGTAGACGCGCCGATGAGGTAGCTCAGTTTTTCTTCAACTTGACGTTCTAACGCCTCGGCGTTAAGGTCTTGCGGCCAAGTCTCATGTTGCCCGATATGCGCGACCGTCCCGAGCCAGCGGTTATAGCATGCGCCGCCGAGCGCCTGCACGGTGTCTCTTTGCTCTTCGTAAAGGAGCGTTGACCCGCATAAACCCAGGTCGGGCTCACGCTGCATCTTCTCGACGAGCTGCGTGAGGGCATCCGGTTCGACCACCGTATCGTTGTTAAGGAGCCAGACGTACTCGGCCCCATTGTCCAGCGCGTAACGGAGCCCGACGTTGTTACCTCCGGCGAAGCCCAGATTTGCGCCGCTCTGCAAGAGCGTCAGACCGGGGTGACGCCGCCGCAGTTCCGCTTCAGACCCGTCGCTCGAGGCGTTATCTACGACCACGACCCGGTAGTTGGGATAGTCAAGCCCGGCAAGTGACCCTAGACAGGCGTCGGTGTCGCTTAAGCCGTTCCAGTTTAAGAGGACGATAAAGACAACCGGCGCGTTCACCTGATGTGGCGACCTCTGGGTCAGCGGCCTACCCCAACGTAGGTCAGCCCGGCTTCGCTGACCGTGGTCGGCTCGAGCATATTGCGTGCGTCTAAGATCAGATTGCCGCGCATCGCCGCTTTAATGTCCCCCAAGGGCAAACGGGTGTACTCGGACCAGTCGGTAGCAACGACGATAGCGTCACAACCTGCTGCAAGCTCGACCACCTTGTCGCAGTATTCAACCGGCAACTCTGGATAGAGGCGTTTCGTGTTCGGAACAGAAATCGGATCATGAACTTTGATCACTGCCCCACGTTCGTGAAGGTGCTCGATCAGCGTCAGGGCGGGCGAGTCCCGTAAATCGTCGGTATTGCCTTTGAAAGCAAGACCCAAAATTCCAATCGTGGTACCGCGCAAGACTTTGAGGTGTTTTTGCAACTTGTCAATAACGTGGAGTCGCTGCCGCTGATTGACGCTGATCGCCGACTCGACAATCGGCATCTGATAGTCGTACCCCTTAGCCATTGACAAGATCGCACGAGTATCTTTGCCAAAACAGCTGCCGCCCCAGCCGATACCGGCTTGTAAATGCTTCGACCCAATCCGCGTATCTAAACCAATCGCCCGTGATACTTCGGTGATGTCTGCGCCGACGTGCTCGGCCAGGCGTGAAAACTCGTTGATAAAGCTGATTTTGGTCGCTAAAAACGAGTTGGCGGCGTATTTGGTCAGCTCGGCGCTCGTCGGGGTAGTGGTGATCAGGGCGGGCAGCGTGTAACGCTCCGGGCGCGGCGTTTCGGCCGGGTCGGGAAATGTTTGCTCTAAAAAGGGCGCGTAGAGGTTACGCAAAAGTCCGACCGCGGTCGGGTCGTCTGCGCCGATGACCACGCGGTCGGGGTAGAGCGTGTCGTGGACCGCTTTACCCTCGGCCAAAAATTCGGGGTTCGAGGCGACCCACACGTCCGCGTCAATCTCCCTGGCCGCGAGCGCCCGGTGGACGATTCCCTCGACGTGTTTGGCGCTGCCGATAGGGACGGTTGACTTATTGACCAAAACGAGTTTCGCACCTGTTTGAATCTGCTCGGCGACCTCTTTGGCGGCGGCGTCTACATATTGCAAATCGGCGTCACCGTTAGCTTTGGTCGGGGTCCCGACGGCAATAAACACGACACCGTTACCCGCGAGTTTGGGAATGTCGGTCTGAAACTTTAGATGGCCTTTGGCGCGGCTTAACAGCTCTTCTAAACCGGGTTCGTGAATCGTCGCGTGACCTTTAGCCAAGGTTTCGACGATGCGTGGGTTTTTATCAACGCAGGTAACTTGGTGACCGACGTAAGCGAGAGCGACGCCGGTTGTCAAACCAACGTACCCGGTTCCAATAATCGTAACGTTCATGCGTGTACCTTTCGGGTGGGACGATCAGGGCGGCGAATCGCGGCCCGCAAAAAGACGAGGACGAGTCCGATAAGTGCGCCGGTCACAGCGACCAAACCGGTGTTAAACGCGCGGCGCGGGCCGACGGGACTGGTGGGGACGGACGCTTGGCTTAAAATTCGCGCGTTGGTCGGCGCAAGTTCGGTCAGGTACGAGATGCTCGACTGCAGTCCGGCAACCGTGTTATACGACGCGAGCACGTTCTCGAGCTCCCTATCCAACCGGTCACGGCGTTGGTCTAAAGTGGCGAGCTGTTGTTGAATCGCTGCGGCACTTTTGGTGTAGCCACCGAGTTCACCCTCTAGGTCGGCGCGTTCGGCGCGCATCCCGGCGAGAGCAGTCTGCTCCTGCTGGAGTTCAGCTGCGTTCAGGAGCGAAAGGGCCGCTTCGTTCCCGGATTGTATAGGTGCCGGGGCAGCTTGGGGTTGGTTAGTTTGGGGCTGAGTTTGGGCGCTCGCATACCCTAAAAGCGCCAGCTCGAGTGCCCCTTGCGCCTGCGCTTTAGCAGCCTGCTGCGCCACCCGCTGCTCGGCGGCGAGGCCGTCCTCGAGCGCCCCCACCGACGCGGTGTAGAGCGTTTGCACGAGGCTGACAAACTCCTCTTCATTGCCTTGGAGGAGCTTTGAGAGCGTCTTAGATTCGGCGAGCGCCGCCGTAAACGTGCGGCTGAGCTGCGCACTTGAAACAAATTGAGGCCGTGCGCGCATCCCGTTTTCTGCGCCCGCGAGTGCCTGCTGCGCCTCTAGCACACCCAAGAAGGCCGGACTCAGCGCCGCACCTTGAGCTTGGCGCTGATTTGCAGGTCCTTGTGCGCCGGACTGACCTAAATGTCCAGAAGTTTGACCAGAACCTGCTGAACCAGCCCCTAGCTGCTCGAGTACCCGAATGCGGGCTTCAGCGGCAGCGATGTCGCGCGTCAATTCTCCTTGACGCTCGCGCCCGTCGGTAATCTGACGGGTGACACCCTCGAGTTCGGCCTCTAACAGGGGACCGTTGTCTTGCGCCGCAAACGCCTGCACCTGCGCCTCGACCTCTTCGACATTTTTTTGCAGCCGCGACGCCTCGCGTGTGGTCGTCTCGTCTACCGGGCGGAGGCTTGAAAAGAGCGACTCGCGCACTGCTTTTAGGGTGCTCTGCGCCCAGGCGTCGGCGAGGAGCGCCGCCCGTTCGGGGTCGCCGTTACGGACGCGGTGAATAACCGACAAGGGCGCAACGTCGCCGATCCGTTGCGGGCCGAAAAGTTGCCGGAGCGTTCCTAGAGCCAAAAGCTGATTGGGCGCAATCTTCACGTCCTTGACCCGCGAGACCGCGTCACGCAGCACCGTTTGGCTCCGCGCTAAGGTGTCGTAAGTTTGAAACGACACCTCGTTGATCGGGCTGAACGAGATGTTTTCGTCACCTTGAATCTGAATCGGCGGCGGCGTCACGAGCACCGTACTTTCGGCGGCGTAAACGGGTTTACGCTGCGCGTTGAGAAAGTAGGCGACGCCGCCGCCAAGGAGGGCTAACAGCAAGATAAAAGGGAGACCCCGGAGCAAGACGAGGTAGAGGTCGCGGAGTGAGACCTCAGCGCCGGGATCACGGGCTGAGTCATAAGCCGAGTCACGAACCGGCTCACGGGTTACGGGTTGCCGGGGGTCACGCGGTGTAGGTGTATCGGTCACATAAAACCTCTGCTAAACATACCGTTAAGGTGGTTCGTCTCGATATGGTTCATCTCATCTAAACGTCTGCTAAGCATACCTCGGTAGCCTAACGCGGTTGCAGGTGAGCTGTCGGTGACGTGTCACCGACCGTGCGGACAAACCCCTCGGCTTCGAGCCGCTCGACAAGTCCGCCGAGTTCGGCGACCTCGAGACCCAACGTACCGGCGGCGACCTCGACGCTGAGGTCGCGGCGAAACTGCTCGAGGGCGCGTCTGCCGGAGCGCCCGAAGTCACCTTGAAAGCGCATCGAAAGCTCGGTCATCGGGTTGAGCGCGTCGCGTCCACGCAGCGTCAGCCCGTAACGCCGCCCCTCCCAGCCACTCGGTTCGCCCGGTAACGTCAGACTCGGGACATGCTGACACGCAGCAAACAGGCCGAGCGTAGGGGGTACGAGACCCTCAGGGCGGAGTTGTAACAAGTAGGGGGTTCCGGCGCGGTAAAAGCGGGCACCGGTGGCGGTCAGCTCGAGGCCGCTAAACCCGTCAGGTCGCCGCTGCTGTGCGGCAAGATCACTGAGTTGCAACCCTAAAAGCCAACCCAACAGTCCAGCAACAACCGGTTCGGGCAGCGCGTGTAACGTGAGCGCCGCTGACAGCCGCGTCAGCGTCCGGAGCGCTGCAGCGCCCCTCTGCTGCAGCGCCCCTTCGCCGTAGACTGCGCCCGCAAGCTGTCCGTCCTGAAAGAGGAGTAACCCATAAGGCGCACCCTCGGCGTCACCGGTCGTTAAGACGACCGCGCCGCCAAAGGCGTCGGCGCTCAGCCGTGCGACCAGCTCACGCAAACCGGTCTCAGCTGTACTCAGAAGGGTTCGCTCGGTGAGTGCGGGCAACGCCCAAAGCGGTCCCAAAACGGGGTAACGGCCGGGGAGAGCCGGAACAGAGGGGTCTGCGAGGTTTACAACAGGGCCGGGTGAGGCAGGCGGCCACAAGCTGAACGTTGCGCCAAGTTGGGCAAAGTCGAAAGCCGCGCCGCCTCCTCCGAACTCGGTTTTGACCTGCGGCTCGCCGCGCCCTAAGTTCAGCAGTACGCTGCTGTCATGACCCACACGGTTGCTGCCGTTACCATCTGCAAGGCTCAGATAGAGCGTGCCCGAAACTTGTTGTGCGCTCAGCACCGCTAAGAACGCCTGGGCGCTGATGCCTAACGTGCCCCTGGTCGGCGGGGCCGGTTTCGCGTCCGGGACGACAGAAATCCGCGTCACGGCTGCGCCCAAGCCGACGTTCCAAAATGGGTGAGCATCGCGGCTAGCAGCTGCCTGTCCTCAGCGAAGCTGAGCCGAAGCCGCGCCTCTTCAGGGGCAAAAAACCCGCCCTCAGGGAAGAGGAACTCGCGCAGTACCGGCTGCTCGGCCTCGCTTAACAGTAGAAACCAGGTGATCACGCGCGCCACACCACGGACGTTCTGGTAACGCGTCGTTTCAGTTAGCGCCGGGTCGGGGCAGTACGCCCGTACGCCCGCCTCCTCCTCGACCTCGCGGACGGCGGCCCCCAGCGCGTCCTCGCCGGGGTCGATATGACCTTTGGGAAAAACCCAGGTTCCCTCGAGGTGACGCAAGAGTAACACCTTCCCGTCGGCGCGAAAAACGACGCCCCCGGCTCCCTCAACTTTAGCGGCGTGCGTGCTGTGTGTGTGTTGTGGTACGTCTTGTGGCATCCAGGCCCCTTACGCCGCTATGCTACCATCTCACCCGGTTTACCTCACAGGTACTTTATTTGCAGGTACTTCAGCTTGTCGTAACCAAGTAGCGTTGGCTAGAGCATTTCCGAGAGTAACTTACACCCGGGTTTCGCCTCTTAAAATCAGCTCGGAAAAATTCAGCATACAGAATGTAAAAGTCGGTAGCCTGACAGCCTAATTTTTAGGTGGCTCGAGCGCAGCCAGCGCACCGCCCTGCGCTAAAAAGGCTTCGATCCCGTCCGCCAGCGCCTCAGCGAGTGTGTCTTGATAGCTCGCTTCGGCGAGCTTGGGACCTTCGTCGGCGCTGTCAACGAACCCGAGCTCGACGAGCACCGCGGGGACGCGGGCGTTACGGATGACCACAAAATAGTTTTTCTTGACCCCACGGTCCGCGCTACCGGTAGCGTTTAACAAGTCTTGTTGTACGTTGTCGGCGAGGACGGTGCTGTATCTCAGGTTTTCTTCACGTAATAAGTCACCGTCAATACTCGCCGCCGTTTCTTGCGCCCGTGCGGTGCGGGTACGGCCGACCTCGCCGCCGCCGTTCTCGAGTACCGCTAAGTCAATCAAGGAATCGTCTTGCTGTTCGCCGAACACCCAAGTTTCGATGCCTTCAGCGTCGCCGCGCCCGGTCGCGTTGGCGTGCAAAGAGACGAACAGGTTGTCTTTGGACGGCACCGCAAAGGCGGCGCGGTCTTCTAAGGAAACAAAGGTGTCGTCGTCGCGGGTCATCTCGACGTTGATACCGCGCGCCTCGAGCTTGTCGCGTAGTAGCAGCCCGACGCTCAACACGACGTCTTTTTCCATCACATAGCCACTCGAGGTCCCCGGGTCTTTGCCGCCGTGCCCCGGGTCGATCACCACGGTTTTTTGGACGCTTTGTGGGCGCTGCACAGCGGCGAGCTTGCGTTTAGAAAGGTCGGCGAGCTCAGCGACCTTTTCCCCTTGCAACTCCGGCGCAAAGTTGACGTAAAACGTTTGACTACCATCTTCGTGCTCTAAGACACCCGTCTGAAACCCTTGGGTCGTGGTGAGCGGATAACCCGTTCCGGCAATCAGCGCCAACATGCCTCCCTGCGCGGCGCTCCCCCCGACCGTACGGTAACCCAAGCTGACGAGCTGCGCTCCGTTCGGCGTGACTTCATAGGGTTCAGCCTTTGCTCCCTCGAAGAGCACGATAAAATTGTCACCGTCAACTGCGAGCTGATAACTTACACCCGCCGGAATATCAACCGCGACGCGGGTGTAGCCCCCTTCATGAGCAGCGTAACGGGGGTCGGCAAGTTCAGTCAGGGTATCGCTCGGTGCGGCTTCGGCTCCAGCTTCGGTAGGCACCGGCTCAGTAGGTACCGGCCCCATAGGTATTGACTCAGTAGGCTCAGCCGAAACTTCAGGCGAAGGGTTTTGAAAATCTACGAGCGCGAGCCGCGCCGGACCGTTCCAAGAGACCGAGCCGCCGAACGCCGCGACGATTTCAGCGAGCGGCAAGTAGCTGCTGCCGGCTAAAATTGCGCTGCGCCCTGTTTCGGCCTCTCCACCAACAGTAAGAACGTCAGGGCGTTTTGAAAGTGCGGCGTCTACGTCGTCGGTTGCGAGTAATAGGGCACTCCGGTCACCTTTAACAAACCGCAGCTGTCCGGTATCAGGTAGGTAGGCGGACTCCAACCCGAGCGCCGCCGTCACCAAGTCGGTCCGGACATAGGCGTTCTCGAGCCCCTCAGCAGCGCCGAAGTAGCACGCGGTCGCCGCACCGTCCCCCAATATCGCGCCGTTAACGGCGACAAAATCGCTGCACCGCTGCGCGGTCGCGTTCTGCAAGCTCAGCATAGCGGTAGCTGCAAGTAAGCTGAGTAAAAGACGCCAACGAGTAGAGTGAGTCACAACGTCAAAGTTTAACACGCTTTTACAGGGTCGCGTATAACGGTAGAGCTAAAAAGATAGCGCCCCGTTGTAGTGGCGGGTAAAAAGTCAGCTTGCCCGGCAACAAAGCTGAATGAGCGACGTTTAGCGTGCGAGGTGTCTTTCGCCGAACATGCAAACCGCCTCAGAACGACCGCGTGGCTCGAGCCTTACCGTAAAGCCTTGGGAGCACCTGGTAGTTCACCCAAATCTATTGCCGGATAGCTATAAAGCACTCGTGCCAGCCAAAAGGTTCACTCGAGCCTATTTAACAAGGCTTGTTTGTCGGAGTATGAGGGTACGTTGATGTTTGCTCTTGTTACCGTGCTTCGAATACGTGAGAAACGCCGGTTTTGTTGTTTAGCTACTGCCTCTTTACCCCTTAACTGCTCCGTTCTTACTTCTCTTGTACTCTACTCTTGTACTCTACGCTGCGAACGACGCTCGCCGAGCTCAGAAAGTCAACCGAACCCGGCTGTATGGACTCGAGAAGCTACGTGCTAGAAACTGTGAAAAACATCACACCACAATACCGCTAGACTCGGCCCATGAAACTGACCAAAAAGCTCAGCCGACTGAGCGCGTCAGCTTATGGGCTTGTGTTTAACCCGGATGTGCTCGCACAGCTCGGCGTCAAAGCGGTAAACGCCCCCGGGGAGGTCGAGGTTACCCTGACGTTTTACGGCGATACGCTTGTCGTGCGGCGCGCTGACGCCGAGCCGCCTACCCCGGCTGAAGTTGCTTACTTTTTAACCGATGACCTCGGGCTCGCCAAGCACTTTCCTACCCGTCAAGTAGCCGAGGTTGATGAAGTCCAGCTGGCTATCGAGACATTTATCAAACCGGGGGCGAGACTTCGGTTGACCCCGATGATGCGTTACGGTTTTGGTTTGTTCAAAGCCTTTGGAGAATTGTCTCGAGACGACCTGATTAAACGCTTCGGCGTAGCCCCGGCCCAAGCGACGCGTATCCTTAGCGCCGGTTTCGAAGATCACGCCCTACTCAAGCGCGGCAACCGTTACCGGCTAAACCCTGAGGTATTCGACGTCTGAGCAGCTTGGGCGGAGTTGGTTGGCTACACCAGCTTACCTCGAGCTCGGGCTACCGTAAACGCAGAAGTGTCTCTTCGGGCGTTGTCAAAAACAGTAAGTGCGAAAGGCAAGTACGAACTTACTCGAGCTGCTTTGCTCGCACGTCCGTCTAAAAAGTGCTTACCGGAGCTTTTAAGCCGACCTCAAAGCCTCTCAAAATGTTTTGGCCGAGCTAGGCGAGTAAGCTGGGACGCTCTAACAGGGCTTACGCATATGGACTACAGCGAAGTTTTCACGGCCCTACTACCTTCACATCAAAAGTCATTTATTTTAGTTTTGCTCTCTGCAAGCGTCCTCAACGCGAGTAATACAAGAGCTACACCGAGGTCGGCAATACTATCTAAGGCAGTGAGTCACCCCAGTTTGTAAAATCGTTTCACATGCGTAAGCCCTGGGACGCTCTAAGTCTAGGAAATCACTCTTGAGATAGGTTCTAGTATGCTTGAGATCATGACGGTGACCTTGGTAGCGGTAACGGACTCGTGACGGTCATTTTGCGCGCCCGCATCTTTCATACACCGCAAAATCCGTTTGCGGTCGAGGGCGCTTTAGAAACCGTCGAGGGTGCGCTCGCGCTCTCAAACGGGCGTGTCGGCGCGCTCGGGAGTTTGAGCAAAGTGCAAGCTCAGTTCCCCGACGCGCCCGTCTTAGGTGACGGACAAGACTATATTCTGCCGGGCTTTGTTGATACCCACGTGCATTACCCACAGGTCAGCGTGATCGGAACGATGGGGGTCACGCTGCTCGAGTGGCTGAAGACGCGTACCCTGCCCGAAGAGGTGCGCCTCAGCGACAGTATTTACGCGCAGAGGGTCGCCGAAACGTTTTTGCGTGGCCTCGCCCGTAACGGCACGACGACGGCGCTCGTTTTCGGTGCCCACCAACCGGCCGCGCAAGACGCTTTTTTTAGCGCAGCCGACGCCTCGGGTTTACGGATTACCAGCGGACTCGTGCTGGGTGATAGGTTGTTGCGGCCGGAACTCGAGGCCGACGCCGAAACCTGTTTCGCCGAGAGCGAAACCCTGCTAAACCGGTGGCACCGTCACGGCAACGTGCGTTACGCCGTGACGCCGCGCTTTGCCCTGTCTTGTAGCGAGGGAGTGTTGGAGGCCGCAGGCGCACTTTTACAGGCGCAGCCGGATGTTTGGCTACAAACTCACCTCAACGAGTCGCCTGCCGAAATCGCGCAAGTGGCCGAGCTGTTTCCGTGGGCGGGCGATTACTTAGAGACCTACGAACGGTTTGGTCTCGTCACGCCGCGTTCGGTGTTCGCCCATAACGTTCACGTTTCAGACAGCGAACTTGCCCGCTTGGGCGCGGCGCGGGCGTGCGTCGCACACTGCCCGAGCAGCAATATGTTTATCGGGAGTGGCCTGTTCGACCTGCGGCGGCATCTAGCGCACGGCGTCCGTTTGGCGCTCGGGAGCGACGTCGGCGGCGGCACCGGTTTCAGCCTTTTTAAGGAAGGCTTGATGAGCTATCAAGGCCAGATGCTGCACCCGGACGGCTTTCCTCTCGGCCCCAAGCACCTGCTTTATTTAGCAACGCGGGCCGGGGCGCTGGCGCTGGGCTTAGGCGAAGTAGGCGACCTAAGCGTCGGCAACCAGGCCGACTTCAGCCTCGTCCGCCCCCCCGCCGGGAGCACCTTGGCCGACGTACTGGCGCAGAGCCCTTCGGCAGAGGCGAGTTTGGGCGCACTTTTTACGCTGGCCAGGGAGGAGTCAGTCAGGGAAGTTTTCGTCGCCGGGGAGCCGCTCTTTACGCGTCTAGGGCTGGCCTGAGCCTTTGATACCTGAGCCTTACGCTGAAGGTGAAAGTTGCGGCGGGGCGTCTCGAGCCGTCTCAGAAGAGGATTAACCGAGGAGCGTCTCATCAACGACAGGAACCGCCAGCGCACCCCGCGCCGCCCGGTCACTCAGGGCTCCGCGAAAACGGGCCTCACCGACCAAGCAGTTGGCACCGGCCTCGAGCTTAGCCTTAAGCGCCTTGATTTCAGCATTTTGACCGCTCCGCATACGGGTATAACCGTACATTAAAAGCGCCCCTACCAAAAACGTGACGAGCAGTTGCCATAATGTCACCCACCCTCCATAACGCACTCACTTAAGCTTCTGTCAGCATTTACAGAGAGCAGGGCATCATCACTCTTGAAGTCTGCCTCGGACTAAAAATCATGGTTAAAATTCTTTGCGAGCCTGAAGTTTTGCCGGAACGTGACGCAAAAACGGCCTCTCTAAAACGACTTTAGGCAACCACTTTATACAGGCACGCTCAGTGCAAAACGCTCCCGCCAAGCCGTCACCTGTTCTACGGTCGTATTGCCGCCACACATCACGCTGACAACCCGGCGGCCGGCAAGCTCAGGAATCAGCCCGTCTGCCAGAGCTGCCAGCGTACAACTTGCAGCAGGTTCGACGAGGAGTTTTTCGCGGTTGAGGGTAAACAGCAGTTCGGCAACGGCGCGCGCGTCGGAAACCGTAACAATGCGCTCGACCCCAGCCTGGACAATGGCAAAAGGGCGGGCGCTGCTGCGCCGGGTACCGAGGCTTTCGGCAACCGACGTAAACTTCGGCAACGTGACGAGTTCACCTCGCGCCAGCGACTGCGCCAGACAATCCGCCCCGAGCGTCTCGACGCCGACGACGCGCACGTCCGGGCGGAGGTGCCGCACCGCCGAGGCGATACCGGAGATGAGACCGCCGCCACCGACTGAGCAGACGATAACGTCGGTGTCAGGGGCCTGCTCGAGAATCTCGAGTGCAATGGTTCCCTGGCCCGCCATCACCTGTGGGTCGTCAAACGGGCTCAGGTACGTGTAGCCGTGCGCCCGTTTGAGCGCGTGCGCCAGCGCGTCAGCGGCGTTCCAGTCGTCGCCGTGGACGAAAACCTCACCGCCGAGTTCACGAATCGTCGCAATCCGGAGTTCGGGCGTCGTAGTCGGGAGGGCGATGACGGCGCGGACCCCGAGGAGCCGCGCGGCGTAGGCGAGCCCGAGGCCGTGGTTGCCGCCCGAAGCCGTCACGACGCCGACCGCCAGGGCTTGTTTAGGCATCGTCAAGAGCGCGTTCAGTGCGCCGCGCACCTTAAAGGCGTGCGTGGGTTGGAGGAGCTCGAGCTTTAAGCTCAGCTCACACCCGAGCCGCGCCCGGTACGCCTCGGCGGGTACCAGCGGCGTCGGCTTTAAGTAGGGCTGCAACCGGGTCCGGGCGGCCTGCAGCTCCGCGAGCGGGATGTAAGGCGGCGTCGGGGTAGGAGCGGCGGTATGCACGGTATTCATGTTTTATCACAAAACTCAGGGCGCGGCTGTCGTCAGCTTTTAGCCACAGCCATGACTCTCTGACAAGCGGCGTAAGAACGGTAAAGTGGGGCGTGTCCGACCCGTTCGCCCACAAAACGTACTTACACCTGGCTGACGACCCGGCGTTACCCGTTCAATTCTCAACCGGCAAAAGGCTGCGGGCGCTGCAAGTGCAGAGCTTTTTGAAGACCTTGAGCGAGGCGGCGGCGGCAAAAACCCCGTCTGAAACAGCGGCGTGCAGCCTTAACCTAGCCGTGCTGAGCAGCGCCGATTGGCGGCGTTTATTGTCAGCGCCGTACGGCTGGGGTGTCGCGCGGCGCTCTGAGGGCGTGGTCAGCTTGGCGCTCCCAGCAGCGTATCCGCCGCGGCTTATCGCCCGGTGGGACGCTGTAAGGCTACGGGCAGGACAGCAGGGGGTGCGTGCGCCGGGGAGTGTCGGCGCGTATATCGACGCACTCTTAGGGCTCGAGTGGGCGCACGCGCTGCTCCTCACCCGGCAGCAGGGCCGTGCGACGCGCCCCTGGCTCCGCGAGGTGGCAGCGGCGCACCTCTATCAAGCTGCGCTCGTTCAACTGGGAGATGTGCAGCGGCTCGAGTACCTCGACATGTGGGCGCGGCTGCAGCAAGCAGGGGCCGTACCCGAAATCCAAGCAAGCAGTCCCGAAGCATTTAGCTATCCGCGAGCCAAGCAGCCCTTTGAGGCGCTGCTCTGGGCGCAGAGTGCGTTGTGGCTACGGGCCGCGCAGCTGGGCGAAGCGTACCACTGGACACTTACGGCGGCGGAAGTCCGGGACCAACTGCGAGCTGAGGCTAGGGCTGCGTTTACCCGTCCCCTGACAGAGTAGACCCCAGCAGGGTAGAAACCGGGGTGTCGGCGCGGCTTTCGCGGTAATGGTGCTCTAACAGGGACGCGAGCTCATCTGAAACGCGGGGGGCCAGCCACGCGGCGATGCGTTCGTGCAGGCTCGGGCGTTCGCTGAGCGGCACCGTGAGGAGCGCGGCGCGGCGCAGCAGTTCGCTGCGAAAGCGGAGTTCGGTCTCTCCGGGTAGACTCGAGTACAGCTCTTTAGCCAACAACTCTTCGCTGAGCAGTGCTTCGATATCTGCGCCCTTAACGTCGGCAAGGTGCGCTGTGAGGTGCGCGGCCAGCCCCGTCCACGACCGCTCCCCGACGAGCGCCAGCTGCGCGAGCAGATAACGCTGCGCCTGCGGCAGCATATCGAGGCGCGCTTGCAAAAGTGAAGTCAGTGAACCTGAAAACGACCCGGTGCGGGCGTTGCTGAGGGTGCGGCCGAGCTCGATGGTGTAGGCCGGATTACCGCCGGTCTCGCCGACCAGCGAGGTCGTTACGAGCCGCAAACTTGGGTCAACGAGCTCTTCTAAAATACTTAAGCAAGCGTCTTTCGGCAGGGGTGCTAACGCAAGCTCCGCCGCGCCTACAGGGGCGGGTTTACGGGAGAGCCGCAGGTGCAAAAGGGGCGTAGGGAACGCTCCAGGAGGCGGTAGAGCTTGGCGTGGTCCATCGGAGATAAGGAGAAGTTGCGCCGCGCCGCGCCCTGATTCCGCTTGTGACTCTGGTGGTGATTCCAGTTGCAAGTCAGCTGAACCTTGCAAGTCCGAAATCTGCCCAAAAGGATGCACGGAAGCAGCTGTAGGGTCGGACCCCAACCACACGACTTGCGCCAGCCCCTGCACCCTGACCGCCTCGCTAAACTCACGCACTAACCGCGTTTTGCCGCTCCCCGCCTCACCGACGATCCACAGTTCTTGCGCCGTTTCCTGCGTTCTGGCCCGTTCTAGTGCGCCCCACAGGGCGATCATCTCAGCGTTCCGCCCGACGAACTTGAGCTGCGCGTAAGGGTCGCGCTGCCGCGCCTCGTGCATAAAACGCTGTGCCTGCGTGATGTCGGGAAACCCGGCGAGGGTAAGCACCGGGCTCGGCTCGTAGCGCAGGCTGTGCCGTGTGGCGCGGTATGTTTCCGGCCCGACCCAAACCTCGCCGGGCGTGGCGGCGGCCTCGAGCCGCGCTGCCAAATTGACCGCGCTGCCCATCACGGTATAGTCCTTGATTTTGCCCGACCCCAAATTTCCGGCGATCACCAAGCCGGTATTGACGCCCGCTCGCCCTTTAAGCGGGTAGCCCTTGCTCCGGCCCATCGCCTCAATCGCTCGCAACCCTTCGGCCGCTGCCAAAACTGCCCGCTCCGGGTCGTTCGGGTGCGCGTTGGGAGCACCAAAAAGCGCAATCAGCCCGTCACCCTGAAACGCGTCAATATAGCCGTCATACTCTTCAATGATGCCTGCGACAACGCTCAGTACGTCGTCGGCCAAGTCACGAAGTTTTTCGGGGTCAAAGTCCCGGGTCAAGGTGCTAAAACCGGTCAGGTCAACGAAGACGGTCGTGACCCGCCGCCGTTCGCGCCGCGCCGGGGCCACCGCTAGAGGCGCGCCGCACATCCCGCAAAAGCGCATCGAGGCAGGGTTTTCAGCGGCGCAGTTCGGGCAGCGAAGACTCATTACCTTAGATTATACGCAGCCCGTCTTAAGGCATTCTTAAGGCGTTGGGAAGAAAATATTCATCTGGCTTTCATCTTTAGAGGGCTCGAGCTCCCAAACGCTGCAAAGCAAGTGAAGTTCCTTTCACTCTGAAAAGATGTAATAGACAGTTGGTCTTTTCGCCTATTACATCTCACAATTGGTGACTACAGCTAGTTTTTTACCCAGTAGGCTTCTAAGTCGCTGGGGTACCCACCGCCTTGATCTTCTTCATCTGATCTATCGTTAGCCGCGACCAAGAAAGCGTCACTGTAGCTTCCTCCGGACGTGGCCGAATAACCCGCAAGATAGAGGCGTGTTTGCGGATTGCCATATGAGTCTGTGGTCATCGTCGTAGCAATACCGAGCGGATAGGTGATGGAATCAAGTACACCACGCTCACCGGGGGCTTTAAGTGGAGAAAACCAGTCCTGCTCACCTTCTGGTGAATAGCGGAGTGCGTAACCATAGGTTAAGCGTTTTTCCGTTTCTACTGTACCAACGACGTAAAGCCTACCCCTAGCATCTACTGCCGTCTCACTTAGCGCCCAGTAAGGTTCGGGCTCGAGGGTTTTATTCCACAACAAGTTGCCTTCACCGTCGAACTTGGTAATTGTAGCGGTACCGTCATCGTAGATTCTATCGGCTTTATCTATACCCGTTACGACATACACACGCGCTTCACCTGAGACTGCTAACGACACGGAAAAGTCATCATGGGAGTTAGGGATTATCTTTTCCCACAAGGTTTCACTGTCCGTCGTCAGTTTGCGCAATTTGCTCACCGCACCTTCGGGATTGTCTTCGTAGCTGCAGAGTTTTTTTACACCAGCCGTGTAGACGCTATCTCCTGACACGGCTACCTTTTCTGTGTCTGAGAAGCCGCCCGGTTTCTCCCAGAGTTTCTGACCGTTCGTGTCATACTTGAGTAAGGCGGCATCTTGGCCTACCTTGCTACATGGTCCCCCACGACGAGCGATGAGATAGGCGTTTCCATCGGTAGCTACAGCAAAGTCATTAGCGAGTTGACCTAAACCCCCCTGGTCGTCATCATGATATTCGGCCACTTGTTCGTCCCAAAGACGCGTCCCGTCAACTGTGTACTTGCTAAGGTAGGTCGTTATAACGTCGCCTTCACCGGTATTTGTCTGGCTCAAAGCGTAGGCGTTCCCTACGTCATCCGAAGCTACAGCGACGCTCGAGTCTGCACACTCCGGTGGTGAGCCAGGGTCGGGCTCGACATTAGGTACAAAAGGGGGGTCTTCACAGCGGTCTACCCGCTGCTCCCACGCGAGTTTTCCCTCCGCGCTGTAACGCCGTAAAAACCAAAAATCAACGTCTTTGCGGTCGTTGACCTCACCGATGTCACCTGCCGTAAAACCGACAACCAGCACGTCACCGTTTGGCGTCACTGCAACGTCTACTGCTGCGTCGGCAAGCTCGGTGCTCATCGAAGCGGGCGGTGAGAAGTCCGGGGCAGTTGACGGTTCGGGCGTCGGCACATTTTGGCTACAACCAACTAGCAAAGCGAGCAGGGTAAAACGCAAAAGACGGTTCATAAACCTCCTGGACTCCTACGCGTTTTTGTAGACGTAACGGCTTTCGGGGCGCAATGCTGACTAACTATAGCTAGCTTTGGCTTGCTAAGCGAGTAAAAAGAGTGTTCACAAACTTCACATACTTGAGCCGTACCGGTAGCTTGTAGCCGGATAAAGCTCGTAGTTTTACACCTCTCGAGACACTTGTTAAGACGCTGTTTGGCTCGAGCCTTACAAAGCTAAAAATCGTCTTATACATACACATCAGCAGCTGCTAAAAAGCTCAGAATAGAGTAGTGCGGCGTTGCCGCCAAGGGGCTCAAAACTTTTTATGACAACCACGCATAACCAACACCACACGCACACTACAGTTCCGCCCAAGGGCCGCTACCTCTTTACACTGGCGCTTGGCGCGCTTGGCATCGTCTACGGCGACATCGGCACCAGCCCGCTCTACGCGCTGCGCGAGTCATTCGCCACCGGGCGCGGCACAGCGCCTACGCCTGAAAACGTCTTGGGAATTTTGTCCCTTATCTTTTGGTCACTGATTATCGTGATTTCAGTGAAGTATCTGGCCTTTATCATGCGCGCCGACAACCACGGCGAAGGGGGCATTCTGGCCTTGACCTCGCTCGTAACGCCGATGCAGGTTAAACGGGGCGGTGGCCGCTGGCTGCTCATCTCGCTCGGGCTTTTCGGGACGGCGCTCCTCTACGGCGACGGCGTAATTACCCCGGCGATTTCAGTCCTCAGCGCCGTTGAAGGCTTAGGGGTGGCGACGCCTCTTTTCGAGCCTTATATTTTACCCCTGACCATCGGCATTCTTGCGGTTCTCTTCGTAGCGCAGCGCCTCGGGACGGGCGGCGTCGGCAAGATATTCGGCCCCATTACGGTGGTCTGGTTTGTCACCCTGGCAGCTTTAGGCGTCGCTCAGATTGTGCAGCACCCCGGCGTCTTGGTGGCCGCTAGTCCGGGTTACGCGCTCTCTTTTTTTCTCAGGAACGGTTGGCAAGGATTTTTAGTGCTCGGGTCGGTGTTTTTGGTCGTGACGGGCGGGGAGGCTCTTTACGCCGACATGGGTCACTTCGGGCGGCGTCCGATCCGGCTGGTCTGGTTCGGGATCGTGTTACCGGCCTTGCTGCTCAACTACTTTGGTCAAGCAGCACTCATTTTGAACGATCCCAAAACGGTAGAAAACCCTTTTTATCAGATGGTGCCGAGTTGGGGGCTTTATCCGGTGGTGATTCTGGCAACGCTGGCGACTGTGATCGCCTCACAAGCCCTGATTTCCGGAGCCTTTTCGCTGACTGCGCAGGCGGTGCAACTCGGCTATTTGCCCCGCGTGCGTATCTTGCATACGTCGCGTAAAGAGTACGGACAGGTCTATATCCCGGCGGTCAACTGGCTTTTGATGGTGACCTGTATCGGGCTTGTCCTCAGCTTTCAGTCGTCGTCAAACCTAGCTGCCGCTTACGGCGTCGCGGTCACGATGACGATGGCGATTACCACGCTGCTCTTTTACTTTGTCGCCAGGGAGCGTTGGCACTGGCCCCTGTGGGCGGTAACGCCGTTATGCACCTTCTTTTTCATGATAGACCTAGCATTTTTCGGGGCGAATGTACTCAAAATTCCGCAGGGCGGTTGGTTTCCGCTCGTTGTCGCTATCGGGATTTTTACCCTGATGACCACCTGGAAACGGGGCCGGATGATCTTGGCAGAAAGGCTTGACGAGCGCGTCGCGCCTTTTAACGAGTTTTTAGAGCATGTCGCCCAAACCAACCCCGTGCGAGTTCCGGGTACCGCCGTCTTTATGTCACGGAAGCCAACCGACACACCCTACTCGCTGGCGCAAAACTTCGAGGTCTACAAATGTCTGCACGAGCAGGTTATTTTGCTCACCGTAGAGACCGCCGAAGTGCCGCGTATCCGGCGGGGTAGACATATTGACGTAACGCCGCTCGGCAGCGGCTTTACCAGGGTCGTCTTACGTTACGGGTTTATGGAGAGCCCAAACGTTCCTAAAGCACTCAGCCGCGTCTGTATCAACGGCAAAACCCTGTCAACCAGCGAGATTTCTTACTTCATCGGGCGGGAAACGCTTTTCGCCACCCCGCGTCCGGGGATGGCCCACTGGCGTGAACAGCTCTTCGCGCTGATGTCGCGTAACGCTCTTTCCGCATCGTCTTTTTATCGGCTACCGCCCGACCGGGTCATCGAGTTAGGCGTGCAGGTTGAGCTTTAGCTCATTTGCTCGGCTGATTTAGCAGTAGCTCGTAGTTACACTTACACATGCGTTAAAGGGCTAGGCACACGTTTGCAAATGCATGTCACATCGTCTAAAGTGCGCTATGAAACCGACTGTAACGGTAGCGTTTTTAAGCATCATGTTGTGGTTGACGTCGTGCGCAACACAACCCACTCAGCCGCCATGCACCACTGAACTCTCGCCTATCGTTACCCCTACAAACATTAATCTGCTGCCGGAGGAAACCGCGCAGCCTTCGTTCAAAGTTTTGAGTTGCGGGGGCAAGCTCGAGCTAGGTGTCACCCCACGCTGGGTATCGGCAGACCCGAGCGTCGCAACTGTAGACGCCTCGAGCGGCCTTATCACAGCGCAGCTTGTTGGAGGAAACACGAAGATTACGGTATCAGAAGAAGAATACGGCACCAAGGCTACAGTTACCGTCAATGTCGCTGTCGTTGACCCTGTACCCCGGTAAAGCTCAGGACAGCCAAATCGTCGTTCCGACTTACTGCAAGCCTAGCAGCGGAGCGGGGTCTTGGTACACGAGGTCAAACCCTTCTGAACGGCCGATGCGAAGTTGCAAAATATCGGGGGCGATGATGCCGCCGCCCAAATAGCCGATGATGTCCCCTTGCTCCACGCGGTCACCCAGCTTGACCACGGGAACCTGCAGATTGGTATAGGCCGAGATAAGCCCGTCAGCGTGGCGCACGGCCACGGTAAAACCGCTGTTAGCGGTAATCACCGAAGCGCGGTAGACGAGCCCGGAGCGCACCGCCCGCACCGCCGTACCGGGTTGCTGGGCGCGGAGCCACACGTCAGTTGCGCCGTCTTGACCGTAGGGGCGCACAACCACCGCACCGGGAAAGGGTTCAGCAAAGTCTTGTTCGTCAGTTGGCGCAGGCGTGTCGAGGCCGCGGATCAGACGCTCGAGCCGCGACGCTTCGGTGGCGAAGGTATCGTCTTTGGGCCTTTCAGGTTGGGCTTCGGCGAGTTGGGCTTGGCGGGCGGCCGCTTCACGGAGGCGCTCGAGTTCAGCTGCTAACGACCCGCGCGCACCGGTAAGCCGCGCTTCAACCCGGTTTTGCTCAGTCAGTAAGGCTTCACGCTGCGCGAGTTGCCCCGCCCGTGACCCGCTCAGCTCCGCGATAACCCCTTCCAAGTTAGCTTGCGCCGTCTTTAGAGCTTGCGCGTTGGCTTTAAGTGCGCGGCTCTGCTGGCCAAGCGCCTGTACCTGTCCGGTACGCTGGGCTCTGGCTTGGCGCAGCGCCTCGGTCGTAGTGTTAAACGTTTCCAGCAGGGCGACGTCTTGGTTGGTAAGTTGCCCCAAATAGTAGTTCCTAACCCGCAGCTTAAAGAGTGATTCGCTCTGCGTAAGAGCGCCAAAAAAACGCCCGCTACGGCGTTTGTGGAGGTTGACCAGCAGGTCTTGAAGCTGCCCTTTGAGGCCGTCGGCTTGGGCGCTGAGGCGTGTGATACGCTTCGCCGAAGCCCGCTGCTGCGTCCGTAGCCGCGCCGTTTGGGTGCGAATACGGCTCTGGTGGTTACTTAGCGCCACGATTTTTTCACCCAACCGGTCGCGCTCGGCGAGCTGCGCGTCGAGCTTCGTATTGGTATCTGAAAGCTGCGCGGCGAGAGTTGACAGCGCAGCTTCTCTCTCGGCCAAGACCTTCTCGTACGCAGCAATCTGCTCTTCTAACACCTTTTGCTTTTGTGCCCCAGCTACCGGCAAAAGTGCGCCGAGTAACAGCAGGGTGAGCAAGACGCGCTTCACCTACAGCTCCTCTTGCAGGTACTGCGAGACCGACAAGGCGCTACCGATCAGTCCGACCAACAGGGCTAAGGCAATCAGCAACAGCGACAGCTGGGCGAGCGCGAAGGGATCGCGGACCAGGGGCAAAAACCGGAGCGTTTCCGAGAGCCGCAACGTCACGAAGCTGTACCCCGGTACGACCAGAAGCAGGGTCAGAAGTGCACTTAGCAAGCCTAAAAAAACGCCTTCAATGAGAAACGGCGAGCGGATAAAGCCGCGCGTCGCGCCGACCAAGCGCATGACTTCGATCTCTTCACGCCGCGCGGTAATAGCGGCCCGAATCGAGTTGACGATGGCAAACAGGGCGCTCGAGAGCAGCACCACGATTAAAACCGAGCCGATCAGCCGCAGCGCGTCGTTGATGGCTAAAAAAGTCGAGACCGCCTCGCCGCCGTCTTCAACCTCGGCCACGCCGGGGAGCGCCCGCAGTTCAGCGGCGACGCGGGCCGTTTGTGCAGGGTCGGAGAGCCGCAAGTACAGGGAGTACGGTAACGGATTGTTAACCTCGCGGCTCGCGCTCGCAATATACGGGAGCTGCGTTTCCAAGTCTTGCAGCGCCTCGGCGGGTGAGACGAGTTGTACGTTCACCACCCCGTTCCAACCGCTGACCGTTTCTAACACACTTTGCGGCGCTGCGTCAGGGGACAAATAGGCGGCCAGCTCGAGCTCATTTTGCAGCTCACCTAAGTTGAGGTTGACATTGAGCGTCAGCAGACTAAATCCGGCTAGAATCGTCAGGGAAAGCGTCATCGTCGTCAGGGTGGAAATGCTCGCGATCCAGTTTTTGCGCATCGCACGTAGAGCTTGGCTAAGAGCGTACATGGGTTCCTCCGGCAATCGTCCTTAAGCGTTTATACCAAACCCACCCCCTCAGGCTATGAGATGGGTTGGTTGGTCCACAGGTAACCGCCTGAGTCTGCGAAAAACCGGCTTGAGAATAGTCTGATGAACCCCGCTACAAGAGTCAGGCCACAAAAATCAAGCCGAACTGTTACGCTCGGCCTGACAGGAAAATCGCTACAGGGTGTCAATACAAGGCTGGGTTGACGCCCGATTTTATGCTGACTCCCTACTACTTACTTCTATCTTCTGACTCCTGTCTCCCTTAATTCAGCGGCTCAAGCCAGATGTTGCGGTAACGTACCCGGTGGCCGTGGTCTTGCAGACGGATCGGCCCGTCACGCGGCCCTTCAGCGTCGCCCAAGGTCGTGGCGCGCGAGATCGCCGTCCCATTATGAACTTTTACGCCGTTCCAGACAACGGAGACGTAAGCCGGTCCGACCTTGCGGCCACCTGAGTATCGGGGCGCACGAAAGGTGATGTCGTAGCTTTGCCAGCTGCCTGCCGGTCGGCTCGCGTTGCGGCTCGCATCTTTGATCCCGTAGATAGCACCCGCGTCATTCTGACCGCTTAGCGTTCTGCGGTATGAGTCGAGCACCTGCACCTCGTAGCGCCCTTGCAGGTAGATACCCGAGTTACCCCGGTTCTGCTCAGAGGCGCTAGAGGATGACTGAGGAACCTGAAACTCGACGTGCAACCGAAAGTCGCCGAAGCTGCGTTTGGTCTCGAGGTCGTTTTGCCCGACGCGGGAACCGGGGTTGACCTCGAGCGCCCCATCCCGGACGGCCCAACGTGATCCGTCCCGGTTTTTAGGTGTCCACTCGGCTGTGCTGCCGCCACCAAAAAGTGTGATGCGTTTGCCACCACTACTGCCGCTGCTACCCCCGCTACTACCGCCCCCGCCACCCGACTCAGACACCAGCGGTTTCAGCTCGATGTTGCGGTAGTACACCTCGGCCCCTTCAGCCTGAAACGCGATGCGCCCCGCTGTCAGCGGCTTCCCGCTGCTACGCAAACGCTCACCCCGGTTGACCACTTCACCGTTGACGATATGAATGGTCTCATCGCCCTTAACGATGATCTCGCCGGTGTTCCAGGCTGTGAGCGAGTCCCGTTGCCGATTCCGCACAACCCGGACAAACGAACCTGGTCGAGTTGTATAGGATGCTCCACCCTCGCGGTACTGCTTCGGGTCAGCTCTAAGTGACGCAACCGTCGTCGTCAGGGTTGTACCGCCGAGCAACCAGAAATCGCCGGTATTACCCTCGAGTATCTGGTATTCGACGCTCCGAGGCCACACCCGGTCACGCCCCTGAACGTGATAGACCACGCCGCTATCGCGTTTGGCGTTGGCCCTGGGAGCAAACTTCTTACGGCCCCAGCGGTACTGAAAACGCAGGTGATAATCGCCGTAGTTGCGGTCTGTCGCTACGTAGCCGAACTCCTGCCGCTGGCCACGGTCGGGAACGTCTAAGATATGAAGCATCCCGTTTTCGACCTTAAACACACCTTGTGGGTCGTTGTTGCGACCCTTCGAGGGTAAATAGGTGTACCAGCCGTCTAAGTTTTTGCCGTTAAACAGTGAAATCCAGTCACTGCTGGTAGGTCTAAGCGGCTCGGACAGGGCAGCGCCTACCGGGACAAAGCTCAGGCTGTCGAGCGCCAACACGTAACCACGGCTCTGAGGGTTTTTACCCGTGACGGTAAACCTGAAATACTTACTCCCCGCCTTGGTAAAAACCACTTCTCCCAAGGTTACGGTCTCAAACGTTGCTGAAGGCGCGTAGAGGTCGGTCGGTTCGCCGACGTTTGCAAACCCCTCCGGCGCAGCTTCGGCCACAGCCAGCTGAAACATGCCGCGCGACACCCACTTTTTCGTGCGCAGCTGAACGCTGTAGCGTCCTGCCGGAACGTCGGCGCGGTAGGTAACGTACGGGCCGGAGGTTCTAGCTCCTAGAAACGCGCACTTACCGCCGCTACAACCGGCGTCGTTGGAGACGGCCGTTTTAGCGCCTGAAAGCTCGGCAAGCGGCTGCGTCTCGAGCTCAAAGGTCACCGTCTGCGCCGCCAGCGTGTCTAAAGACACCCCGTCAGTCGGCGCGGTGATCCTTGCACACCCGCCTAGAAAAAGCGTGGCGTAAGCTAACATTAGGGCGGTAATAACATACCTAGAACTGTACTTGGAACGGCGAAACATGGCCCTTACCTCCGGTTCGCTACGTGAGGCCGACGCTTGTCTGGAGCGTCGGCTCCTAGAGAAGTCAGCGCAGCTTGAACACCTACGCGTCCGCTTACCCTAAAGGCGGTACCGGCCCGTAACCTGTAAAATCTTTTACATCTGGTTTATAAACATTTAGGTTTTCGTAAAGGATATAGCAAGTAGCCTTCGGTTAGCGGCGCTCTGCAGCTGATGTTCGCCAATCAGCACGCATATTTCACAACAACGTTCATGGCGGTTTTTTACGAAAATACCAGAGCTGGTGTCGCAGGTTCCAAAAAGCCAGCTGCTGGGACTTTACGGGTGCCACCATACCGTAAAATCCGGGTAGTACGCCGATACAACCCTTTGAAAGAGAAAGTAGTCAACAATCAGGTGAACGAGCAAGACCCACAAGAGAACACGGGAGCGTTCATACATCGCGCCCTGCGTGAGCGCAAAAAGATAAACGAACAGCGGACCGACGCCGCGAAAAGCCATCGTCCAGAGCACAGTCGTGTAGATCACAGCTTGCGCCAAATTCGCGGTGCGTGGCCCGAAAAGCTGCCGCAGCACCGCGTAACCGGTGTTGATAAAAAACAGCTCATCCCAAATCCCAACCAGGTTGATGCCGATAAAGAGCCTGAAGAGTTCGCCGGTGTCAGGCTCCGGCGGCAGCGTCCAGTTAAACGGCACCTCGGGGCTAAGCACACCGACATAAAGCGTGAGCGCCCCCCATGCCAGCGGCGCAGCGAGCAGCGTATAGAGAAGCTCGAGCGGTTCAGCTCGTTTGGGCCAAAAGGCAAGGGTGATGGGGCTCGTCTCACCGCTTAAGAGCAGCGTGGGGACGACCAGCGCGAGGCTAAAAAAGCTGCCGAGGAGCAAAAACCCGCGCAAGCCCGTATCGGTCGCAATCGGCGCGAACGCGAGCAGCAGTGAAGCTGAGAGCGCCAAGTACCGTTTGCGGCGGTACGGGGTCTCCCAGAATAGACTGAGCAAAAACACCGCCGTAAGCGGCGCACCCCAGCGCCACGCGTCTAGAGCAAGCCACAAAATAGTCGCGGCGAGCAAACTGACAAGGGGCGCGAATCGGCGTAAGGCGTCTGCCATCGGCTTATCTTAGCGGTTCGTCCGAATGGGCCAATTTATGGTGTCTTTACCGCAAAAGTTGCACCGTAAAACTACACACCTCGAGTGCTAGTTGGTTATGAGAAGAAGACTCAAAAAGTTCACCGTTGCGTCATAGACGTCGTTTCCAGCTCGCTCAGAAGGGTCGAGAAAATAACCACGAGCGGCAAGCAGCCTTGAAGATTCACCAAAAGTATGTGTTCGGGTGGGTCAGCAGTCATGGTTAAAATACCATTTTGCGTTACAGACGCACTTCCTCGGTTGCAACGGGTCGTTTGTCTACTAGCACTCGAGGTTACACCATAAAAATGGCGTTGTTGCACAAACAGCGAGCAAAAGGTTGTGGCACTAAGCTTAGTACACGACAAAAAACAATTTTACGAGTCTGGAACGGGCTATTGAGCCCTCTGAAAAGTAGCGTTCATGTCCTCCTAGATTGCTGTCTAAGACAATGTTCAAAGGGGTTTACCTGGTCATGCTCATGCAGGCAAACATCTTCTTGTCTAGCTTATACAACAAAGCACGTTCTGGACAAGGTTGCTAAAGAATTGTCGTGTACTCGGGTAAAGTTGTACACATAATGAAAACGAAGTGCGAAACCTTGATAATAAATCTGAGCAATCTCTAAATCATGTAAGAATACCCCGCGTCATCCTTTAACGCGGAGTGTCAATTCAAGTTGCGCTTTGCTTCTTACTTTTGCGGCCACTCCGGGTTCGGCACAAAGTCGGTTGGGTCAAGGTCGTAGCGCCCCACGTCTTTTTCGTGCTTGACGATCTTGCCGTAAACACGCTGCACGTCACCCTCAACAAGCCCGTAATCAAAGGTGTCCCAGATGGCGGTCTGATGGCTGCCGTCGTCGTTTTTGGTCGGGACGATACGGCCTTTTTTGATGCCTTCCTCGAGCTTTTTCCGACTCTCGATCCCGAGGTTGCGAAATACCACCTGCACCACGTCGCGGGCGTACTCGCGGGGGCCGTAAATCCCGGCTTTATACACCGCGTAGTTAAACTGATCCCAGTCAGGGACGATGTTGTTGGCGGGCATCGTAAAGTGGGTGATTACATCTTGAATAGCCTCTAAGGTGCGCTGCGGGTAGTAGTACAAAAACAGCCGGACGCCCTCTAAAAAGAAGTTGTAGTGCGCGGCTTCGTCTACGGCAATGGTTTGCGCAACGCGGGCCAGCACCGGGTCGGCGTCGTCTTTGTGCTGCGGTTTGTCCGATTTGCCGTTGGCGATCTTCAAGAGGTTTAGGTAGTTGAGCTGCGTGGCGCGTTCTTGAAACACCGTGTAGACGAGGTTACGGAGGGCGTCGCCTTCCCAGAGGCTACGGTGAACCGAGGAGCGCAAATCTTCTTTGTACGACTCGATAAACTCGGGGCTGCGCTGCTGTGAAAAGAGGAGCGAGTTCTCCCAGGTGTCGGCGTGTTTTTCCTCTTCGGAACCCCAGCGCAGCTGAAAGTGGCTGCGGCCGTGGCTGCGGCGGACCAAGTTCAAAATCTCGTCTACATAGTCCGGGGTAAAGTATTCGACAGCAAAAAAGCCCTGCAAAATCTGCATCAGCGGTTCGGAAAAATCTTTACGAAGTTTGCGCCAATCAAACGATTTGTCCGGGTTCCAGTTGCGCGTCTCTTGGCTGCGAGCGGTGTACCAGCGGTACAGCCCTAAAAAGCCGCGTTCGATGAGGCGGTCTTTTTCCTGGCGGCTTAAGAGACCGGCTGGCGTCTGCGAGCGAAGGTCGTCTAAGATATTTTTTGGCGGTACAATCAGGTCAATCAAGGAAAACTCCTTAGCTTGCGTTGTCTTGAACAGTGTTGCTGGAAACGGTGTCGTTGCAAACAGTGTCACGTGTTGTCAACGGGATGGCTAAGTCTAACAAATTAACGGTTGCCACCAAGACGATAGTCTTACAGTTTACCTCAATATGGGACGTTGATACCCAAAGTTTAAGCGTCTTCTCAGGCTTTCTACATGCGTTTCTTTAATTTCGTCGGCGTTAGGTAAGTGTGATAGGCGCAAGCTAAGCTGAGTAGTTCCGTACAACCCGCACGCCTAAACGTACCAGAAGCTCATAAGAGATGGTTCCGGCAGCCTGACCTAAGTCTTCTGCCGTGGGGCCGTCAGGTCCAAAGATCACGGCCCTATCCCCGACTTGGACGTCTAAGTTACTGACGTCGATCATCAACTGATCCATACACACACGCCCGACGATGGGGCGGCGCTGGCCGCACACTTGGACCTGCGCGGCAGGCTGGGTGCTGAGCACTCTGGGATACCCGTCGGCGTAGCCAAAACGCACCGTCGCCACCGCTGTATCTTCTGGGGCCGTCCAAAGTGCGCCGTAAGAGACGCTTTGCCCTTTTTGAACGCGTTTGACAAATGTCACGGGGGCGCTGAGGGTCATCACGGGTGTGAGGTCGGGGGCGAGCGTGGCGCTGTGGGGGCTCGAGCTGTACCCGTAGAGCGCGATCCCCGGCCGCACCAAATCGAAGTGGGATTCAGGATAGGCGAGTGTCGCCGCAGAGTTGGCGGTGTGTTTGAGCGGTACCTGAATCCCGGCGTGCTTCAAAGCCGAAACCGCCTCGTGAAACTGTGCGAGTTGCGCCTCGGTATAGCCTGGGTCGGGTTCGTCTGAGCAGGCAAAGTGTGTCCAGAGGCCCTCGAGCTCGACTCCAGGCAGCTTGTCCAACAGTTTGGCCGTCGCTAACGTCGCTGCTGTGCCGCCGCCCAAACGCCCCATGCCGGTATCTACTTTGAGGTGAACACGCGCACTCTGGTTTGCTTGTGCTGCGGCCCGACCTGCGGCTTCGGCGCTGCGGACGTCCCCAACGCTTAAGGTGATGTCGTGCGCTAACAGCTCTTCTAAACCTTGATAGACCGGAATAAAGACGAGGATGCGGCCCCCCACGCCCCCGGCACGCAGCCCCAACGCCTCCTCAGGCGTTGCGACGCCGAACCACCCCACGCCGAAGGTCTCCAAATGCTTAGCTGTCTCTACCGCGCCGTGACCGTAAGCGTTGGCTTTGACCGGCGCTAAAATCTCCGTTCCCGGACGCAGCCGCGACCGCAGCGCCGCGACGTTCTGACTGAGCGCCGTAAGCGAAACGGTCGCGTGAGGTGCGCCGGAGTGTAAAGAATCAAGGTGTAGGGGAGACGTTTGCGACATGATCCTATGCAGCATACCGTTTCTATACGCCGTAGCTTTACGGAGGCCGCAACAGTGTAATTTTTATGGGCTTTGTTGCATAAATGCCCCAACCGAGCTAGCTGCGCTTATCGTCGTCGGTACAGCTCAGGTTACGAGGTAACTTTGCGGCTTAGCCAGCTGAATCATCTTATTAAGAGCTTTGCACTTGAGCTTGAGTTCAACGACTTGGTTTTTGAAGCAGCGGGAAGAGGCTTGAGCGGTAAAGGTTGTTTTGAAGCGAAACATGGTGGTTTCAGCTAAGGAGCGGCGGTGATAGTGGCATAAACGTTTCCACTTTTTACGTCCGTGCTTTCTGATCGCACGCAGGTTTTCGTCTCTAGGATGAGGTGCTTGCTTGCAGTTGCCGTGTTGCCAAATCTTGGCGTCCTTACGTGGTGCAATGGCGGCTTTGACATTACGCTCACTAAGTAGGTCATAGCAGCTTCTCTGATCGTAGGCACCATCAGCACCAACTTGTTCGATGTTCGCTTCAACTAGCTCAAGCAGCGGCTCCAAAAGCTGACCATCCTTCTTGTCATTGCGCGTCACCTCGGCTGCTAGGATTTCACCACTGGTTTCATCTACCGCTAGATGCAATTTGCGCCAAGTGCGACGCTTGCTCGCCCCATGTTGTCTAGTCTTCCATTCCCCTTCACCGTAAATCTTGATGCCAGTCGCGTCGATGACGACGTATCTAGCACCCTCTCTAGGCAGAACAGGCAGTTTGACCTCCAAGCTGGCTAGGCGTCTTGACACCGTGCTATGTTCCGGTACCCGTAAGTCAACCTCATCAGATCAAAGATGGCTGTGACCATGCCCGTTGCTTGACGTCCTGCTAAGCCGTAAACGCTTTTGATGACGGTGACAGTCTCAACCGCTACGTCACTGTACTTGCGGCTCGCGCCACGTCGCCCCGTCTTTTTGGTATTGAACCACTGCGCTATGACCGCCTCATCCAGCCAAAAGGTAAGACTACCTCGCTGTTTTAAGCCTGCGTTATACTCGCTCCAGTTGCGGATTTTGTAGCTGTTTCGTTTTTTGCTTACACACCGAACTTAATATCTGCTATCCGCAACCTTTTTGGCTATTTGTGCAACAACACCACGCCGCATCCGAAGTTCTGCGCGTTACGAAAACTCGAGACTAGCCTCAGCTTGCTCGAGCTGAGGGCGAACTTTACCTGACTTGAACGAGTTTCGCTTCGTCGCAGAACCGCTCCCGGTCAAGCTACCGACAGCCAAGCCAAAGCTCTCGATTCAACCTGTGCTTTTTGAGGCGACGAAATGACCGCTGACATCCAAGCCCTCAAAAATGCCGTTCCATTCCCGGAACTCGTCAGCGAAACACACATTATCGGACGTGACGGTAAGGTGCTGTGCCCCGCTTATAGCGACACGCGGCCCTCATGCCATGTTTACCCTGACGGCTGGAAATGCTTCAGCTGCGGTGCTCACGGTGACGTGCTCGACTGGCTCGAGCTAGTCCATAATTTGAGCTTTACTGAAGCGACTGAAGCACTACAGAGACGCGCCGGGATGTACCCCCCGGTTAGCGAGCGCCCGGTTAAGGTTAAGAAACCGGCCCCAACATTCAAGGTTGTTGACGAAAACATACTCGAGGCTCACCGCCGCCGCGCCGCTCAGCTTGACCGCGTGCCCCTTGCGCTGAAGGAGCGCGGGTTCAATCTGAACGATTTGAAACGCTTAGGAATTGCAGCCTACGGCCCGGATGCCGTCCTACCTATCACCGGCCCGGATGGAACGACACTCGCACTCAAAAAACGCTTTGCCGAGCCCTACGAAGGGCAACGCTACCGCTACGTTGTACCGGGACACGGCACGCCCGCATGGTGCTCACCCGGATTTTTAGACCACGACCGGCTGTTCCTCTGTGAAGGCGAATTGAACGGAACGATTTGCTCTTTGGTCTGTCCTGAAATCGGAGTCATGGCAACTGCCGGGACATCCGGCGCTTTACATCTGGAAGCTCTACGGGGCCGCACCGTTTACGTCTACGCCGATGCCGACGCTACAGGTCAGGCCGCCCGTGATGAATGGGCATCGTCGGCGCTTTCGGCGGGCGCTGCAAAGGTGTTTGTGCTCGAGGCTTGGTCTGCTGATGCCTGCGACTTTGCCGGACAGAGCGGACGTTCTGCACTTCGGGGGCTGCTCATCCGTAGCCTCGAGACTGCAAAAGCTTTTGACCCCACATTTACCGAACAGCCCCCATTTAACGAACACGGTAGTTCGTCAAATAAAAGCCCGTGGGGTTACTGATGGCAGTCAACAAGTTGGAACTCCCAATCGTGCCGCCTAAAGCGTCGTGGGCCGTGACCAACATCTTTCCGGTAGGCCACACATCTATGCTTTACGCTCCTGCTGGAGTCGGCAAAACCCGCATCGTGTCTTACCTGGCAGCGCAGATGACAAGACCATATCCGAACGGGCTTTTTCTAGGGCACGAGGTACGCGGGGGCCGTGTCGTCATCTTAGATGCAGACGACCCGACTGGCTACGGCTATGCAGTCTGGCTTAACCGCTTTCTAGCAGCTCATGCTGACACACGCCGCGAGCTGATAGACCTCCGTTCTATCACCGGAGGGCTCACCCCTGAAGATGTCGCCAAACTTCAGGATGAACTGAAGGGCAAACCGCCGCGCCTTATCGTCATAGACACCTTCGCATCTGCCTTTGTCGGGCTCGACATCCTAAGAGCGCACCACGTACAGCTTGCGCTTGTGGGGCTGGCACAGCTAGCCAAAGATTTGAACTGTGCCGTGCTCATCCTTGACCACGTATGCAAGTTGCAACCCGGTCAAACGGTAGCGAGTAAAGGCCCTTACGGTGCGGCTAAGACCTTCAGCCCCCGCGCTGTGTTTGCACTTTCCAGAGTGCCACCTAAAGAAGTAGAGGGCCGGGACATCCTGAAACTGGAATGTACCAAGATGAGCTACGCCCCAGAACCGCCGCCCAAAGGGGTAGAAATCACCCTCGAGCAAAACGACACCGTAGCCCGTGCCAAGCTTGCCGACCTACCCGGCAAGACAATGTTAGAGGATGCGGTCAAGGCGATAGAGGACAAACTCAAGTCAGCACAAGGCGAGCATGTACCTCGGAAACTACTGCTTAACGCTGCTGTTGAGAAGGTGAACATCACCCAGCGGTATGCAGAGAAAGCACTCGACAAGCTTATAGATGAATTGGGCAACCGGCTCGAGGTCATCACCTTACCGGCTAAAGGGAGCCCCAAGGCTTATAGGTATGTGTTGAGTTCGTCAAATGACAAGATTAGCGTCCCTGACGGTGAATCATTTGACGAACAGCTTAGTTCGTCAAATGAACCTTATGACCGTTTGCGTTCCAGACTTGAGCGGGGAGATTGGGCGGTTCCGAGTGCTGAGAGGCTACTCGACTACTACCGCCGCGCCGATGATGGCAACAGCTCAGCACAGACCGCGATAGACGATTACCTAAAGAACCCTCAAGTCGTTCAGGCTCCCGAGGTCAACTGAGATGCCTCATCCGATTGATACCTACCTTGACGCGCAGCTCAGGACGCTCGAGCATCTTTATGCCCAGCACTGTCCTACCTGAAACTCAACACGCCCGTCGCCTCGTTCGCCACGTTCACTTTCACAAACAGCGAGGACTAACACCTCTTAAGCGCCGTTACCTGCTTGCCGACATCCGGGCTATGACCCACATCTTGAAAGGGAAAATCATGAACCACAACCTTGACGAAATCCACACCGCACTTGATTCCGCTACTGCCGACCTTGCTTTGAAACCGCCGCATCACCCTCGAGGCTGAACTTAGTGGCCTCGCAACTCAGGAAGCCGGTGTACTGAAGCAACTCGCGCCCCTTCAGGCCGAACTTCAGCGCCTTGAGCCACCCGCACCCGCCCCACGCCCCCAAGATGTTGAGCGTCTTGGGCAACTCACGGCAATCCTGCACTCGAAACTCGCAAAGACCCCGCGAAACTCACCCACCGCTGCACGGGTCAGGGAGCAGCTCCCTCGTCTTAACGACGAAACCGTTTCCGTTCACGACCGCCTGGGTATCGCCAAAGGCTTGATGTCTGAACTCAGCGACTGGTATCAGCGTGACCGTCAGGTTTGGGACCTTGCTGAAGGTCGTGCTGCCCAAAGGCTCCGCTAACCGTGCCCCGTGTTTGCACCGTTTGTAACCATAGCCAACGGGCAGAAATTGAGCAGCTGCTACTTGAAAACGAACCTTTGCGGGACGTAGCGGGACGCTACCGGGTTTCTAAATCGGCTCTGGAGAGGCACAAAAAGGCGCACATCCCTTTAGCCTTAGTGAAAGCTCAGAACGCTGCTGAAGCTGCCCAAGCCGACACGCTACTCGAGCAGGTGCAACACCTTAAGGCTCGAGCCTTAACCATCCTCGACAAAGCTGAAGGGGCAGGCGACTTAAAGACTGCTCTCTCAGCAATTCGGGAAGCCCGGAACACGCTAGAGCTGCTGGCTAAACTCATGGGTGAGCTTGACGAAAGCCCGACCATCAATCTTGTGAGCGTCCCGGAATGGCTCAACTTACGCGCCGTCGTCATTCAAGCGTTGCTACCCTTTCCGGCAGCTGCGAAAGCTGTAGTAGAAGCCCTTCATGAATCTCCGTAGCGATTTAAGATTTGCCCTGTCACCGGCTGACTTTGCCTCTGAGCTGCTAGGACTCGAGCTTGACCCCTGGCAACGCGGTGTTTTGGAAAGCATCGGCAAAAGAGACATCTTGAACATCACGCGGCAGGGGGGCAAAAGCACTGTGTCGGCTGTTCTGGCTTTACACCAAGCCCTGTACCGACCCGGCTCACTCTCTATTTTGGTCAGCCCGTCACAACGTCAGAGCGGCGAACTTTTCCGTAAGTGTCTCGAGTTCAAAGCACGCTTACCTCGTCAGCCCGACCTGGTAGAAGATTCCAAGACTTCACTCAACCTCGTCTCCGGGGGCCGAATCGTGAGCCTACCCGGTAGTGAGGCCACGGTCAGAGGTTTTAGTGCAGCAAACCTGATTATCGCGGATGAGGCGGCACGAATTGACGACAGCCTTTATCTGGCGATTCGTCCGATGTTGGCAACCTCAAACGGCAGGCTGATACTGATGTCAACACCGTTTGGCCGTCGTGGTTTCTTTTGGCGTGAATGGGACACAGGCGTGAACTGGAACCGGGTTGAGGTTCCTGCTACGTCTATACCCCGCATCTCGGCAGCGTTCCTAGCAGAGGAACGTGCATCTATGCCTGCACTTTGGTACTCACAAGAATACTGCTGCGTCTTCGGAGAAAATACCGACAGCGTTTTTGCCTATGCCGACGTACAAAACGCCTTATCAGATGACATACAACCGCTCTTTGGAGGTAGCTTATGACTCAGCAAACGAAGCAACCCGCCGCTGTAGCGCCGGTACTACCGCCGCCTGTTTATCTCTTAGGCGTTGACCTGGCACAATCCGCTGATTTCACCGCGCTAGTCGTGCTTGAGTGCTCGTTCGTTGATACCGGCAAAGTTGAGAACGGCCTGCCCAGCATGACCGTCAGACTGCCGAGCGGACGCTCTTACGGGGGTGAGTCTCGCACCCGTCCGGTCTATGAACACCACTACGCTTGCCGTCACCTCGAGCGATTACCACGGGGTACGCCCTACCCGGCTCAGGTTGCAAGGATTAAGCAGCTATCGGATGAACTCACCAAGACCACTGGAACGACGCCGCGCCTGGTAGCTGACGCGACCGGCGTTGGTAGGCCGGTTTTGGACATGCTGCGCTCTGCTGGACTCTCACCAGCTGCAATTACGATTACCGGCGGCGATAACGTTTCACAAGATGGGCTCGACTACCGCGTTCCTAAAAGAGATTTGGTCTCCGTGATACAGGTGCTTTTGCAAAGTCAACGGCTGAAGATTGCCCGCGCCTTACCCGAAGCCGATACCCTCACCGCTGAACTCTTATCGTTCAAAGTGTCTATCAGACTGAAGGGTCATGATAGTTACGGAAACGATAAGGGCGAATGGCGCGAGAACCCGCATGATGATTTGGTTTTGGCGTGTTCACTCGCTGCTTGGTTTGGGGAGACGCAGCGGCGTTGACGCTCATGTCAGTACGCATAAAAGAGCCCCGGCGCGTTGACCGGGGCTTCTCTGGTGTTGGGGAACCTACGCCGCTTCTCGGTAGCTCTCTACCTCTAACATCCGCACCTGATACCAGCATAAATCCCACTCGAGCCGTGCCGGTTCAAAAGCACACCGGGCTTCTGTCAGCGCGTCCTCTGCCTCAGCTAAGGCGGTGTAGTCGGATGAAAGCTCGAGCCTAAGCTTAGTGGCCCGCTCCCGTTTGTTCCTGCCGTCAACGCTTTCACACAGTTTTAGGGCTTCAGTGTGCTCGAGCGTCCGCTTAGCTTCAGCGTGGGCTGTGACCGCACCGCATAAGGTGATCTGGGCATCCTCTAGTCCGTTCTTAGCGGTTGTCAGTTGGGAGAGAAGAGGGGGCATCATGCTGCCTCTCCCCAGAAGTCATAGTCAGGTACTTCGTCTTGGATGATTGGGGGCAGTTCATCGTCTGCCCCGTCGTCCTCTGCCGCTAGCTCACAGAGCTTGCAAGTCCTCTTCACGGTCGCTGTACATCTCAATATCTGCGAAGGTAAAGGGGCTCATTACAGAGCCCGCCTTGCGACACGTACCGCTTGATGGTGTACTTTACTTAGACACGAGGTTAAAGGCAGTGTCTAAAACCTCCCAGACGGTGCCCCAAGTCTGTAAGGAACCGACGATGTCGGAACCGCGTACTAAATCATACGCCTTGATAGGGGTGCGGTAGCTTGCGCCGTCTTGCTTGTGAAGGGTGATGGTATTCTGCATTTTAATCTCCTACTTACGGGATTCTAAGGGGCTTGCTTTTGCGGGCTCTGCCCCTTAGTGACTTAATGGTACCATGAGCTTTGGTATATATCAAGTACCTTGTAATCCCTTTTACTTTGTAGTAGTATAGACACATGGTAATACAAAGCCCTAATATATAGGACGTGAAAGACAAAGCCATTTGGAAACTCCCAGAGCTATTAAAGCGTGAGGGCATTACGCCCTATCGGTTGCATAAAGACATAGAAGCAAGTGAGGGCGGCAAAGCCTCACGCAACACGATTTATAGATGGTCTAACGAACTGCCAGACACGTTAGATGTAGCGCTACTTATGAGTGTGCTCTACGCGGTGCGTGCCCGAACGGGTAAGGCTTTAAGTGTGTGCGACTTGCTCGAGTATAGAGAAGAGGCTTAAAGGTGGCAGGGTCAAGAGGACAGATACTCGAGCGTAACTACGGCTTTCTCGTGCGGGTATTCGTCGGCAGAGACGCCACCGGCACCCGCATCTATCACAACCAAAAGGTAACGGGCACTAAGAAAGATGCCCAAAAGATACTGACGGCTGTTTTACGCAAGCTCGATATGGGCGAACTCTTACTCGAGCCCTCAACCCAAACGGTAGAAGCGTACTGTGAGGACTGGCTTACGACGATTGCCCAGGGGCGTTTAGCTAAGAGCACCTTTAAGAATTACTGCCACTACCTACGCAAACAGGTCTATCCGGCTGTGGGTAAGCAGAAGCTTGTGAGACTTGCCTCGAGAGACGTACAGAAGCTTTACGGCGATCTCTCAGCACGGGGTCTGTCCGGGCGCACCGTCCGCTACACGCACACCGTCCTCAACTCGGCACTAGAACACGCGGTAGCGCAGCGGCTTATACCCAGTAACCCTTGCAGGTACACCCAACTCCCCCGGCTCGACACGAAAGAGATGAACGCGATGAATGAGGCAGAGCGGGCCGCGTTTATAGAGGCTGCCACCCATAACCGGATGCACGTCTACTTTGCGCTACTGCTAGCCACAGGCTTACGACCGGCTGAAGGGTTAGCCCTCAAGTGGGGAGACTTCGACCCGGTAAGCAAGACGCTACGCATCACCCGGACGCTCGAGTATGTTTCAGGTAAGGCGTATTTTAAGGAACCTAAGACGAAACGCTCACGGCGCACCATCAACTTGCATGACGGCACCGTGGCGCTGCTGTTAGAGCACAGACAAACGGGACTCATGCCGGGTGAACTGATTTTCAGCACGCTCACAGGTGAACCCTTTTACACAAATAACGTACTCAACCGCTACTTTAAGCCGTGCCTGGTAGCGGCAGGGCTGGCGACGGTTGAGGCGACCGCTAAGGGAACCGAGCGCATCGTGTCGAAGTTTCGGATGTACGACCTACGCCATACCCACGCGACGATGTTGCTCGAGGCAAACGTCAACCCTAAAATTGTCAGCGAACGCTTGGGCCACGCTTCAGTCTCGCTTACCTTAGACACCTACAGCCACATTTTACCGACAATTCAAGATGCCGCAGTAGAGGCGCTAGGTTCAGCTCTTTATAGCGGGTCAAAAGTAGCTTTAGACCTACCCCTAAATTAGTTTGGCACACGTCCGGCACATGAAATAGAAAACGGTGAGGCTCTTAAGTGCGAGCCTCACCTTAGTTTTATCGTCCCTGACGGTGTTTTTACTGGAGCCGATGGTCGGAGTTGAACCGACGACCTATCGATTACGAATCGATTGCTCTACCTCTGAGCTACATCGGCGGGAGTGTAGTGGTGGCCAGAGGCGGGCTTGAACCGCCGACACCACGATTTTCAGTCGTGTGCTCTACCGGCTGAGCTATCTGGCCATGCTCATTAGTATCATCAATGGCAAGTCATTGATGATACCTTTAACTTGTTGGCGGAGCCGACGGGATTTGAACCCGCGACCTTCTGCGTGACAGGCAGATATGCTAACCCCTACACTACGGCTCCACAATGTGATCTTAACCATGCGGTATTACAGTTCTACTACCCCGAAGGGCAAGCGGTATGATACCCAAGAATTTGGGGGCTTGTCAACGCGGGTAGAGCACGACGTCTAAGATAATAGCCACGAGCATCACACCACTGACGTAGAGGTTGCCGTTAAATGAGCGCAGCGCGTCGCCCAAGTCCTTTGAATGTGCAATTTTTTGTCCCCAAATCAGCACCGCCGCAACGACGATGAGGCCGAGGGCGAAAGGCCAGTGTGACCCTGACAAGGGCAGCGTCAAGGCTAAAAAACCCCACGCTAAGAGGTGAAAGGCGGCGGCGACCTCGAGCGCCCGCTCCACCCCGAAGTCCGCCGGAATGCTGTGAACATGGTTTCGAACATCATGCTTATAATCCAACACGCCGTAAATCACATCAAACCCGGCAATCCAGCAGGCCACCCCTGCCCAGAGCGCCCAGGTCGCCGGGGCAAAACTTCCGGTGACGGCAATCCAACCCCCTGCCGCAGCCGCCCCAATCGTTACACCGAGCCAAACGTGACAGAGCCAAGTAAAGCGTTTGAGATACGGGTAGAGCGTCAGAAAAACGACCGCGACCGGCAGCAGCGCCAGCGTCAGCGGATTGAGCGACCAACCTGCAACGATCAGAAGAGCAAACCCGACTAACGCCAGCGCGAAGCCGTTACGTTTTTTGAGGACGCCCCTGGGGATTTCGCGGCCTGCTGTGCGCGGATTGCGGGCGTCGAGGTCCGCGTCAATGACCCGGTTGAGGGCCATACTCGCGGTACGCGCCCCGACCATCGCCACAGTAATCCAGAAAAATACATTCCACCCCGGCCAGTTTCTGGTTGCCAAGAGCATCCCGCCGTAGGCAAAGGGGAGCGCAAAAAGCGTGTGTTCAAACTTGACAAAATCCAAGTAGGTTTTGAGAGTACGCTTAGGGGAAGCGGACGCGGCGGCTTGGTTCACCCCTTTATGGTAGCACCGCCCGACATAGGCGCAGGATGCTTAACAAGCATTTGCGAAAAGATGCCGATGAGCCGTACGGAACGTAAGTTAGGGATAGATTTCGTTCTGAAATGGGCGTTTATGACTAGAAGATAGCTGCTGTATGATGCAGCTATAAGGAGGCATGATGACCCAAACTGAGACTGCCGCAGCCTGGAGTGTTCTACAAGAACACCGAGAAGAGATGCAAGGCGTGGAGATGCGCCACCTGTTCGACGAAGACCCCGCGCGTTTCGAGACTTTTTCATTGCGGTTAGGGAACCTCTTGTTCGACTACTCCAAAAACCGCGTGACGCAAGAGACGGTGGACAAACTTGTCGCGCTGGCTCAAGCTGCTGGCGTACCCGAACTGCGTGACGCGATGTTTCGTGGTGATAAGATCAACACCACTGAAAACCGCGCCGTACTGCACATCGCGCTGCGAAATCGCCCCGACCATCCTATTTACGTGGACGGCGAAGACGTGATGCCGAGCGTAACCCAGACCTTAGACAAGATGCGCACCTTTTCCGACGCCGTTCGTAGCGGCTCGTGGCAGGGCTATACGGGCGAAGAGATCACCGATATCGTCAACGTCGGCATCGGCGGTTCGGACTTGGGGCCGAAGATGGTCACGCACGCGCTGATCCCTTACGGGCACCCACGCCTCAACGTTCACTATGTGTCGAACGTTGACGGCAGCGACATCTCCGAAACGCTAAAGCGGCTCAAACCCGAAACGACCCTCTTTTTAATCGCGTCAAAGACGTTTACGACTCAGGAAACGATGACCAACGCAGCGACCGCAAGGGACTGGCTCTTGGCGACTGCCAAAGACGACAGCGCCGTCGCCAAGCACTTTGTCGCCATGTCAACGAATGAACAGGCCGTCGCAGCGTTCGGCATTGACCCTGAGAATATGTTCGAGTTTTCCGATTGGGTGGGTGGACGCTACTCACTCTGGAGCGCGATTGGGCTCTCAATTGCCCTTTACGTCGGGATGGATAACTTTGACGCACTCTTAGCGGGCGCACGCACAGCCGACGAGCACTTTTTGAATGCGCCGCTGTCTGAAAATATCCCGGTCATCATGGGCGTGTTAGGCGTGTGGTACAACAATTTTTTTGACGCGCAGACCCACGCGATTTTGCCTTATGACTATTACCTCGAGTATTTTCCCAGTTATTTTCAGCAAGGCGATATGGAATCAAACGGCAAAAGCACGACCCGCGAGGGCGAGCCGGTAACAGAAAGCACCGGTCCCGTCATCTGGGGTCAACCCGGCACCAACGGCCAGCACGCGTTTTATCAGCTCATCCATCAAGGCACCAAGCTCATCCCCTGCGACTTTTTGGCCGCCGCCAAAACGCACAACCCGGTCGGAGAGCATCACGAAATCTTGCTCTCAAACTTCTTCGCTCAAACCGAAGCACTCATGAAAGGCCGCACCTTTGAAGAGGCAAAAGCCGAAGTCGGGCAAAGCGCGGATGGCGTTGACCCTGACCTATTAGCCGCGTCGAAGACGTTTCCCGGCAACCGTCCGACGAACAGCTTTTTGTATGAGGAACTCGACCCCAAAACGCTCGGGACGCTGATTGCGCTTTACGAGCACAAAATTTTTACGCAAGGTGCAATTTGGAACATCAACTCGTTTGACCAGATGGGCGTTGAACTCGGGAAGGTGTTGGCGAAGAAGATTTTGCCGGAGCTCGAGGGCGACGAAGAGGTTAGGAGCCACGACAGCAGTACGAATGGGCTGATTAACGCCTATAAAGAGCTGCGCTAGGGAAGTTCTCTATAGGCAAGTACGGGGCCACTTGTACTTTGAGCTAAAAGATAGCAGCCCGTCACCGATAAAGAGACGCGCTTAAAGAAAGGGAGTCTTATGACCTACAAAATTGCGTTACGCCGCTCGGAAGAAGGCTTCAGCGTTTCTGTTCCTGGCTTGCCTGGTTGCTGGTCGCAGGGTGAAACAGAAAAGGAGGCACTCGAGAATATCAGAGAGGCCATTCAAGACTACCTCTCGGTCGTTGAGGAGGAATTTCAAGACGCCGACATGCGTGAGGTTGACGTTACGGTTTGATGCCCAAACTAGCTGGTATTAATCACCAGAATGCCGTTCGTGCGTTGCAGAAAGCAGGCTTTCGAGTTTCCCGACAAGGAAAACACATTGTGATGACAGATGGTGTCCGCATCCTGACAATTCCACGGGCGAAACCAGTAAACGCTTTTACGATGGGTGGGATCGTGCGGGACGCCGGTTTGACGATTGAGGAGTTCAAGAAACTGCTGTAGGGAACACCAGCTAACCCGCGCTTGCAACCGACATTCTGTAGCGTCTCCGTGACCAAGTGTTTTATTTAGTTTGATTGAGAAGAGACTAAACCACGAGCTGTTAAAGCAGAAAAAAGGCCAGCTGAGGTGCTGGCCTTTCCTATCGTCTGCTGCCTGGCTAATTCAACACTTCAGCGTGCTGCTGTTTCTCAAACGTAAACCCGTTCGCACCGGGCTCGAGCCTCACATCATCGCCATCTTGAACATCTCCCGCGATGATTTTGCGTGAGAGCGGCGTCTCAATCAGCTGCTGAATCGCCCGTTTAAGCGGCCGCGCCCCAAACACCGGATCGTAGCCGACGCGGGCGAGTTGTTCTTTCGCCCCGTCCGAAAGCGTCAGGGTAATGTGCCGCTCAGCCAAACGCTCGCGCAAGCGGCCGAGCTGAATCTCAGCGATAGCTCCGACCTGATTGCGGTCAAGCGCGTGAAAGACAATCGTGTCGTCCACACGGTTTAAGAACTCCGGGCGGAAGTGGCTCTGCAAAAGGTTAAAGACGGTGTTTTTGACACTCTCATAGTCCGCTCCGCTGCGGCTGGCCTCCAAAATCTGCGGCGAGCCGATGTTCGAGGTCATGATCACCACCGTATTGCGAAAGTCTACGGTGCGTCCCTGCGAATCGGTCAGGCGGCCGTCGTCCAAAAGTTGCAAGAGCGTGTTAAACACGTCCGGGTGCGCCTTTTCAATCTCGTCAAAGAGCAGGACGCTGTACGGGCGGCGGCGTACCGCTTCGGTGAGCTGCCCACCTTCGTCGTAACCGATATATCCCGGAGGCGCACCGATCAGCCGCGCCGTCGCGTGCCGCTCCATGTATTCAGACATATCCAAACGGACGAGGTTCTCTTCAGTGTCGAATAGGAGTTCGGCTAGCGCCTTGGCAGTCTCCGTCTTCCCTACCCCGGTCGGCCCCAAAAAGATGAAGGAACCAATCGGTCGGTTCGGGTCGGAGAGTCCGGCCCTGGCCCGCCGAATCGCATCAGCTACGGCGGTCACCGCTTCGTCTTGACCGATGACGCGGGTGTGAAGCTCATGCTCTAAGCGTAAAAGTTTTTCGCGTTCGCCCTCGAGTAACCGCGAGAGCGGGATGTTCGTCCAGCGGCTGACCACTTCAGCGATCTCGTCGGCGTCTACATCCAAACGGACGTATTTTGCGTCGGCAAGTTGGGCCTCGAGGTCACGTAAGGTCTCAGTAAGCTTCGGCAACCGTCCGTACTGCAACTCGGCAGCTTTATTCAGGTCGTACTCGCGTTGCGCCGCCTCCATCTGGGTGCGCACCTCGTCGAGTTCGTTTTGCGCGGCGCTGTAGTCGTCGCGAATTTTCTTTTCGGCTTGCCAGTCCGAAGTCGTTTGGTTGATGCGTTCCTCGAGCCCGCGCAGCTCTTCTTCGATGCGGAGTAGGCGGTTCCCGGCCTCGGTGTCGTTCTCGAGCTTCAAGGCTTCTTGTTCGATCTCGAGCTGGAGCCTGCGCCGCCGCAGCGTGTCAATCTCTTCAGGCATACTGTCGAGCTGCACGCGAATCCGGCTCGCGGCCTCGTCAATTAAGTCAATCGCTTTGTCGGGGAGCTGCCGGTCGGCGATGTAACGGTTGGAGAGCGTCGCTGCCGCAATTATGGCAGAGTCGGTGATGGTGACGTTGTGGTGCACCTGATACTTCTCTTTAATGCCGCGCAAGATCGAGATGGTGTCTTCAACGCTCGGCTCAGCCACGACGATGGGCTGAAACCGCCGCTCGAGCGCGGCGTCTTTTTCGATGGTGCGGTATTCGCTTAAGGTGGTCGCGCCGATCATCCGGAGTTCGCCTCGAGCCAGCGGCGGTTTAAGCATATTGCCCGCGTCCACAGCACCCTCGGCCTTACCTGCGCCGACGATGGTGTGCAGCTCATCCATAAACAAGATGACTTCACCTTTGGACTGCACCGTTTCGTTGATCACCGCTTTCAGGCGCTCTTCAAACTCACCGCGAAACTTCGCCCCGGCTAAGAGTGAACCCATATCGAGGGCGATCACGCGTTTGCCGTGTAAGCCTTCGGGAATGTCTTTGTTGACGATCCGCTGCGCGAGCCCTTCGGCGATAGCGGTCTTGCCGACGCCCGGTTCACCGATGAGCACCGGATTATTTTTCGTCCGGCGCAACAAAATCTGCACGGCGCGGCGAATCTCTTCGTCGCGGCCGATCACCGGGTCGAGTGCGCCGGTACGGGCACGTTCGGTGAGGTCAATGCCGTATTTTTCCAGAGCTTCAAAGGTCGTTTCAGCGGATTTACTGTCCACGGTTCTCCCTCCACGTATCTCTTGGGCGGCCATCTCTAAAGCTTTCGCCTCGGGTAAACCGCTGAATTCTTTGCCGGCGGTGCGCCGCAGTGCCACGAGCAGCGCGTCGGCGGCAACAAACGAATCGTTCCAGGTTTTAGCAATGGTTTCAGCTTCGTCAAAAGCTTTAGCTAGGTTCGGGCTGAGGTACTGACCGTCGCTGCCGGAGACTTTCGGGAGGCCGTCAAGAACAGTATTCAAGCTGTTCTGAGCAGCTCGAAGGTTGCCCCCGGCGCGTTCTAAGACTCGAGCTGAAGGACTGTTCGGGTCAGCTAACAACGCGGTGGCGAGGTGGGCGGGCGTTACGGTTTGGTGGCCGCGCGTCCGGGCGATCTGCTGCGCACTCTGCACAGCTTGTAAGGTTGATTCGGTAAAACGTTCTGCGTCCATAGTGTCTCTATTATGAAACTTGAGCGCATTATTGTCAAGTTTATTGCGCCTGAAGATAAGCTTTATGGTTGGTCTCAACTCGAGGCGTAACAGTGTGAAGTAACGGTGTAGCTCACCCGCACAGGCTCAGCGTAGAATAGAGTCAGCAAAGCGGTTTAGCAAGTAGGTCGGTAGCGTCTGTTCGAACGCTTGATTGGGCTCGAGACAGCAGTTACAAACTACAGCAGAGTGAAAGTGAGAACAAGAATGTCAAAGAAGACAAAAGACAAAAAAGCTACCGCGGCGGAAGAAAACGGCAAACACAGTGAGCACAAGAAGCTCGAGAAAAAGTTTTACGAGAGTGAACTTGAAAGGCTCCAGCTCGAGCTGGTTAAATTGCAAGAGTGGATTCGCGCAGAAGGGCTTAAAGTCGTCGTGATTTTTGAAGGGCGAGACGCCGCGGGCAAGGGCGGCGTTATCAAACGGATTACTGAAAGCCTCAACCCGCGTATCTGCCGCGTCGTCGCCCTCGGCACCCCGACCGAACGCGAAAAAACGCAGTGGTACTTTCAGCGTTATATCGCGCAGCTGCCTGCCAGCGGCGAGATGGTTTTATTTGACCGGAGCTGGTACAACCGCGCAGGCGTCGAGCACGTGATGGGCTTTTGTACCAAAGCCGAATATCAGGAGTTTATGCGCTCGTGCCCCGAGTTTGAACGGATGCTGGTGCGTTCAGGCGTCATCTTAATCAAGTACTGGTTTTCAGTCAGTCCTGACGAGCAGGAGAAACGGTTTCAAGACCGCCTCAAAGACCCGACCAAACGCTGGAAACTCTCACCGATGGATTTGAAGGCGCGGAGCAAATGGGTCGAGTACTCGAAGGCCAAAGACACGATGTTTAACTACACCGACATCAAACAAGCGCCGTGGCTCGTCGTAGACGCCGACGACAAAAAACGCGCCCGCCTGAACTGTATCAGTCACCTTTTAAGCGTGATTCCTTATAAAGACCTGACGCCGGAGCCGATCAAGCTTCCGCCGCGGCAGGAAAACATCTCGTATGTGCGCCCGCCGATGAATGAGCAAACCTTTGTGCCGGAGGTTTACTAGCGGGGTTGAATCTGAGTATAGCCACCTCGAGCAACCTATCCTGCAGGGGCCGGATTGAGCAGCTCGAGCTTAAAAAGTGACCTGTAGCTTTCGTCTCGGCTTATCAGCCCGGAGCCCGAAACGGCCGCGTGAGCCCCAATCAGAAAATCCGCCAGCATCCATTTTTTTAGACCCCCACGACGTTTGTAGGCGTAAAAGGCGCGGCCCGCCAAAAATGACGCCTCTAACGGAATGGGGTCACGCCGAAATAGCGTGAGAGGCAGGAGTTCGTTTAGCTCTTCTAACGAAGCTAAAGTAGCAGAAACCTCGGCCAGAACGACTGGATTAACGACCAATACGCCTGTTTGGGCGCAGGTTGACAAGACCCCAGCCGAACGTTCTCCAAAGGTTGCGTCGGCACCCAGCACGTCTAACATGATGTTGGTGTCAACCAACTACGGTTTCATTCGCGCAGGAGTTTTATCAGCTCAGTGGTTGAGCGTTCAAACTGTTTGCGACCGTAGAGTTTGGCCAGTTCATCTTGCCGACCTTCTTTAACGAGTAGCAGTGCGCCATCTTGTACGACAAACATTACTTCGGTTTCCGGCAAAAAGCCAAACGCTTCGCGCAGTGCTTGAGGAATCGTCACCTGACCACGTTCGCCGACCTTCACACCAAATCCCCAAAATACGAATCCGAATTCATACCAAGAATATAGCTCGAGTCCGTTTTATGTTGCACGTAGGAAAGCTAGGTCGCGGCATACTATTTTGAACACCGTTACGAACCGTGTTTTACCGAATTTGCTAAGCTTGATTACATTAAGAGATTGCACTACGAAGGGGGAAAAGCATGTCGCAGACAACTTGGTCGCAGTTCGAGGCGGCTTACGATGACCTCGAGGCCCGGGCATTGACGCTCAGCAACGTTGAGCGTTGGCTGCATGAGTGGAGCGACCTCGAGAAAGAGGTCGGCGAGCAGGCGATGACGCTTCAGCGTGCAAAAGACGAAGACACCCGCGATAAAGCAGCAGAAGCGGCCTATACAGCGTTTATTCAAGAGGTAATGCCGCCGCTAGATACCGTTAATCAAAAGCTCAAAGTCAAGTTCTTGGGGCTTTCAGACTACGGGCCTACCCCCGAAACAGCCGAGTTTATCAAAAAGTTCTGTAACGAAGTCGAGCTATTTAGAGACGCAAACACGCCTCTACTGGCCGACGAAACGACGCTAGGCAGCGACTACAGCAAGATCATGGGCAGCGTTTCAGTCCACTTAGACGGCGAGGCTCTAACGATTCCCGAAACGCAAAAGAAGCTGCTCTCCCCCGACCGAGCCTTACGCGAGCGGGCGTGGCAGGCAATTCACGAAGCCAAGCTGAGCGTCAGCGGTGAGTTAGACGACCTCTTCTTAAAGCTGCTCAAGTTGCGGCGGCAACTCGCCGCCAACGCCGACCTACCCGACTTTCGCGCTTTCTCGTGGCGGCGGTGGAACCGCTTTGATTACACGCCGGAAGAGAGCCTGACGCTGCACGAGTCTATCGCCAATGAGGTCGTCCCACTCACGGCCAAACTATATGAAGCGCGTCAAAGAGAGCTGGGCGTAGCGGAACTGCGTCCGTGGGATAGAAGCGTTGACCCGCACTCGAGACCGCCCCTCGAGCCCTTTGAGACTGTAGGAGAACTTGAAGAGGGTTTGGTACATATCTTCGGCCACCTCGACCCTGAGCTAGCTGAGCAGTTCAGCAGTCTCCGGGACGGTTGGCTCGACCTGGAGGCGCGTGAGGGCAAAGTGCCGGGGCTCGGGTATCAGGGCTATTTTCCGCAAAAAGAAAAGCCCTATATCTACTACACGGTCAACGGAACCCACAGCGACGTCACGGTACTCGTTCACGAGGCGGGTCACGCCTTTCATTCATTTGCGTCGGCAGCACGTAACGAGTTGGTGTGGAACTTTTATCCGGGTATGGAATTCGCTGAGGTCGCATCACAGACGATGGAACTTTTGATGTTGCCCTATCTAAACGAGGCTGAAGGCGGATTTTACAACGACGAGGACGTAGTGCGGGCGCGGCGTGAGGGGCTCGAGCGTGTTCTCTTTTTATCCCCTTACCTCGCCAAAAGCGACGCCTTTCAGCACTGGCTCTATACCGAAGCGCCCGAAGACGTAACTATTGCCGAGATAGATGCCAAGTGGCTCGAGCTAGAAGAGCACTTCGACCCTGGCGTGGACTGGTCGGGGCTGGAGCGAGAGCGGGCCAAAGGCTGGCAATACTTTCACATCTTCGCGGTACCCTTTTATATGCTCGAGTACGCTTTTGCGTGGCTCGGCGCGGTGCAAATCTGGCGTAACGCCCTAGATGACCCGCAAGCCGCGCTCAAAAAATACCGTGCGGCGCTCGCACTGGGCGGCACAAAACCGTTACCTGAACTTTTTGAAACTGCCGGGGCGCGGTTTGCGTTCGACCGGGAGACGGTCGGTGAGGCGATGCGGTTTGTCTACAGTCAGCGGTAGCAGCTCAGATATTTTAGGTAAGTGAGGCTCGAGCCGATACACAAGGCCAAGAAGCAAAACGGGTATCCTCAGTTATGATGCGCCGTTTGCCTCTACTGCTCGCACCCTTTTTGAGTGTCGCGTTTGCGGCGGGCGAGACCCCGGCTTTTTTTAGCGAAGTTGCAGTTTTGCTGGTTGTCAGCGCCGTGATCGCGTATATCTGCTTTCGGCTCGGTCTCGTCCCGATTATCGGCTTTTTGGTTGCGGGCGTCTTGATCGGCCCCAACGCACTCGGGCTCGTTCACGACGCTGAGCTGATCAGCGCCGCCGCTGAGCTCGGCGTGATTTTTTTGCTCTTTACCATCGGCATCGAGTTTTCCCTAGAGCAGCTCGCGCGAATTCGCCGCCTCATCTTTGTTGGGGGCGGCTTTCAGGTCGGCGTCACGGTCGCGCTGGTGACTGGAGTTTTGCTCCTTTTCGGCGTAGAGTGGCGCGTCGGCGTCTTTACGGGCTGCTTGGTAGCTTTGTCAAGTACCGCCATCGTCCTTAAACTGTTCGAGAGTAAGGGCGGGACCGACTCACCGATTGGGAACGTTTCGCTGGGCGTGTTGATCTTTCAAGACCTGGCGGTCGTGGTGATGGTGCTCCTTATTCCAATGCTCGGCGAGGGCGGCGGCTCGGTGCTGGGGCTCGGTTGGGCGCTCCTCAAAGCGGCCTTGCTGATTGTCCTCGTCTTAACGCTGGCAACAAGGGTGATGCCACATATTTTAGAAGCGGTTGCCCGTACCTGTTCACCGGAAATATTCCTGCTCACCGTCGTTGCTATATGTTTGGGAACGGCGTATGTCACGAGTCTAGCTGGGGTCAGCTTGTCGCTCGGCGCGTTTCTAGCGGGGCTTTTGGTCAGCGAGAGCCGCTTCGGACAGCAAGCACTGGGCGAAATTTTACCGCTGCAAATTATCTTTAGTGCGGCGTTTTTTATCTCGGTCGGGCTGCTGTTAGACCTCAGCTTTGTAGTGATGAACCTGCCGCTGGTGCTCGCCGCGATTCTCGGCGTGCTGGCGCTTAAAACGCTCGTGACAACCGGCGCGGCGCGGCTGCTCGGGTATCCGCTTAACGTGGCGCTCCCTGCCGGATTTTTGCTCGCGCAAGTAGGCGAGTTTTCGTTTGTGTTGGAGCGGGCCGGACGCGAAGTGGGACTCTCCCCCGCTGGCCTCGGCGACGCGGGCGCACAGACGTTTATCGCCACGACCGTACTGCTGATGGGCGCAACCCCGTTTTTAGCACGTATCGGACGGCAGGTTAAAACTCGGTTGCCGATCTCGCAAACGCCTCTCGCGGAAAAGCCACCCGACGCCTCGGCCTTTGCCGAGTTGCAAAACCACGTGATTGTCGCAGGCTACGGCGATAGGGCGCGGCGGTTGGTGCGAGTGTTGGGGGAAGCCCAAGTCCCTTTTATCATCGTCACGCTGAGCCCCACCGGAGCGACCGAAGCCGAAAATGAGGGACGCAATGTGGTGCGCGGCGACTACGCCAAAAGCTCGGTGTTAAACGCTGTAGGGTTGACTCGAGCCCGGTCGCTCGTCGTTGCCGACGACGACCCCAACATGACAGCGAGGGTTGTAAGCGTCGTCCGCGGACTTTCGCCGGAAGTCTATCTGATCGCGTCTACGCGTACCTACGCGCAGGCAAAAGCTCTTAAACAAGCCGGGGCAAGCGCGGTTATCTCTGAAGAGTACGCGGTGACTGAGCGTCTTGTCACCCACATTTTGGAAAACGCGGGCGTAAACCCTGACGACGCGCAGCGTTACGCCGAAGTCCATGACGCAGAGGCGCTACCGCCCGTAGCCCTAACTGCTGAGCAACAGGCGAGCCCCGCGTGTAGCCACACCGCTCAAGCACGTACCGTTTCGCCGCTCACAGCGGGGTGCGAAGAGTGTATGAAACTCGGCGACAGCTGGGTTCACCTACGCGTGTGTATGAGCTGCGGCAAGGTCGGCTGCTGTGACGACTCGAAAAACAAACACGCTACGGCGCACTTTCACGAAACCGGGCATCCGATTATCCGCTCTCGAGAGCGGGGGGAAGACTGGGCGTACTGTTATGAAGATGAGGCGATGCTCTAGTCTGTGAAACCCTTACATGTGTTGCCACCTTTAGCGTTCCCACACTAAAAATAATAGTCGCAGACAGCATAAAAGCCGTCTATAGTACGCGTCATTTGTTGACTCACAGTTTTTACCAACCCAGCTGCTACAGCTAGCAAAGCCGCGCCCGGCCTATATAGAGACATAGGGCCAACCGTTAAGCTGTCAGCTGGTGTCTAGTTAGAAGTGTCCAACAAACGACACTTATGGGGGCATAGCGATGCGCATCGGTCTCAGGTCGGCAAAATCCCTTCGGTTCATAGAGCCTTTTATCTACTACTTCGTCATACTCGTTACTAGCTCTATAAGTTTTACCGCCAAAGCTACCCCGTCTACACCAAACCGTGCAGACAAACCCAACCTCATTCTCATCATCACCGACGACCAGGTGGCCAACCTCGTACCCTATATGCCGCAGGTGCAAAAGCTGCTCGTTGCTCAGGGAACGAGCTTTACTCAGGCGTTTGCCACGACGCCGCTCTGCTGCCCGGTACGTAGCACCGTGTTACGCGGGCAGTATGCGCACAACCACGGCGTCCTCAATAACGACGGCCCGGCGGGTGGCTTTCCAGAGCTTTACAGTTCGGGCGAGGAGGCTTCAACGATTGCCACGTGGTTACGCGGCGCAGATTATCAGACGGCGCTGCTCGGCAAATACCTTAACGCTTACCCATACGGCCCTACCGGGACGATGCCAAAGGCGTTTCGCGCACCACCCCACACCTACGTGCCACCAGGTTGGACTGAATGGTTTGGGTTCTTAGATGTCCCACGAAATAAAAAGCTCAACCCCTACCGGATGTACAACTACAGCGTCAATCAAAATGGCCGGATCGTGCGTTACGGCCACGACTCGGAAGACTATCAAACCGATGTGTTGGCGCGTCAGACGCGCGGCGTCATCAGGCGTTTTAGTCAGTCACCCCAACCCTTCTTTATCTACCTAGCTCCGACTGCGCCGCATCTACCGGCCATTCCCGCGCCCCGTGATGAAGGAACGCTGCTTGGCGTCAAAGCGCCTCGGCCACCGTCATTTAACGAAGCTGACATCTCCGACAAACCGACCTGGCTCCGTGAGGTCGTCCGGCTGAACCGGCACAGCGTAGGGACGATTGACCGGATTTTCCGGCGCGAGCGTGAGATGATCCTAGCCCTCGACGACCTCGTAGGCACCGTCGTCAAAACGTTGCGAAAGCAGGGCGAGCTAAAAAACACGTATATTGTCTTTACCAGCGACCAGGGATTTCACTTCGGCGAACACCGGCTTTTTCGTATCAAACTGACGCCTTACCACGCGGCGACACACGTTCCGCTCGTCATCCGTGGGCCGGGGATTGTAAAGGGTCAGAAGCGAAAACAGCTCGTCCTTAATACGGACCTCGCCCCAACCTTGGCAGCGTTGGGAAAGGCCGAGGCACCACGCTTTGTTGACGGCCGTTCGCTGTTGCCACTCTTGGGTTTAGCGCCGAAACCTAAGGCGTGGCGGCAAACGTCACTCGTCGAGTTTTGGCCCCGGAAGGTTCCGCTACTCGATACCCGTGACGAGTCGGTGTTATCGGTTAAGGTTCCCGAATACAGCGGCTTACGGACCAAAAAGTATCTTTACGTCGAGTACACCTACGCGGGTGGGCAACGTGAACGCGAGCTTTACGACCTCGAGAGAGACCCGTACGAACTTACGAATGTCGCCGAACGCGCACCCAAAGCCCTGCTCGCCAGACTCGAAAGGAAACTCACAGCGTTAAAAACCTGCCGCGCAGCAGGCTGCCGCAAGGCAGAAAACACGCTACCCTAGACTTCTTGCGAAGATAGAGCCTGACATTCTTCAGAGTTTTTGGTACGTTCGGTCAGCGCCTTAACCTAGCGAACAGCATTTGAACAGGCGTTAGTAGGTTAGCCCGACCATAAACAGCACAAGCCGGTTTGAGCTTCGGGGTAGCCACGGCTACCCTTATGACCGGGCGCTCTGAGGTCGTACCTAAGCTGCCTGCAATTCTTTAAGCTCATCACTGACCTTTTGCGCGTGCCCGTCGTGGTTGACGTTATACATCGCTTCAGCGATGTTGCCGTCCGGGTTGATGATAAAGGTCGAGCGCTGGGTTCCTTCGTAGCTCGAGCCGTCAGGCAGTTTCTTTTCCCCATAGGTGCCGTAACGTTTGGCAACTTCGCCGCCCGGGTCGGAAAGAAGCGGGAACGGCAGGTTGTGCCCCTCGGCAAAGTCCTCGTGAGACGCTAAATCGTCGGCTGAAACGCCTAACACTTGGGCACCCATGCCGGGCATGGCATCCCGAAAATCGCACGCCTCTTGGGTACACCCCGGCGTGTTGTCTCTCGGGTAAAAGTACAACACGACCCAGGTGCCGCGGTAATCGGTGAGGTTTTTGCTGCCCTGATTGGACTCGAGGGTAAAGTCGGGGGCTTGGTCGCCTACTGCAAGGTTCATAATGGCTCCTTTTGGGATGTTCCGTCACACATTTGCTAATCTACAGCATGACAAGTCAAGCAAAACCATTCCGGGGTACAGGCTGTGCCTGTAAAAACTATGTCCGCTGAGGCGCTTAAAAAGCGGGCTGCGCTCGAGGCCATCAAACACGTCAAATCGGGCATGACGCTTGGTCTCGGCACCGGCAGCACCGCCCGCTATGCGACCATCGGCATCGGTGAGTTGCTCGGGCGCGGTGAGCTTCAAGATATTCGCGCCGCTGTAACCTCGCTCGACACCGCACGGCTGGCGCAAGAGGGCGGTATTCCGCTGATTGACTTAGGGCCTGAAGGCGTTGACCTGGCGATTGACGGGATAGACGAGGTGACCGACACCTTAGACGTGATTAAGGGACTTGGCGGGGCGCTGTTACGCGAAAAGATCGTCGAGGCGCGGGCGCACATATTTATCTTGATCGGCGACGTGAGTAAACGTGTGGCTTATCTGGGCGAAAAAGCGCCGGTGCCAACTGAAGTTTTGGAGTTCGGCAGCGGCGCAGCAAAAAAAGACCTCGAGGCGCTCGGGTGTCGTCCGGTGTTGCGCGAACGTGACGGTCAGCTCGTCCGTAGTGACAACGGTAACCTGCTCCTCGACTGTCACTTTGACGCACCCTTTGACCCTCAGCAAGTTGCGGCGGCCATGAGTCAGATTCCGGGCGTGCTCGAGCACGGCTTGTTTTTGGGGATGGCCGACTTCGCCTATATTGCTGACGAAACACAAGTGGTGAGGCTCGAGCGCCCCTAAACCTTTGCGCCCATCCAACTACGGGTTCACTTTATACTGAGCTTATGGTCATCGCTGTAGGACTCGATATCGTTGAACTAGACCGCATTCAAGGCGTGTGGAACCGCCACCGCGACCGGTTTTTAGAACGGCACTTTCACCCCGACGAACTCGCCTACTGCCTGAAAAAACCGCACCCGCTGCCGTCTCTCGCAGTTCGTTTTGCGGCCAAAGAAGCGTTTCAAAAGACCTGGCCGGTCGCGCACGGTTGGCGCGACGTGTGGGTCGTTCGTCAGGGTGACAAACCCGTCTTGAGGTTTTCTGAGGAGATTGCCGCCGAGATGGAACAAAACGGCTGGCGGGCACACCTGAGCATGAGCCACGCCCGTACGCACGCGACGGCAGTGGTGATTTTAGAAGCACTTTAGGACTCCGTGGGTAAAAACGTCAGCGATAAAAAATAGGGTTTTTTGCCCGGAGCCGGCTGCCGGGTGTAGAGGTCACTTCTGAGTTCGTAAAACTTGAGCAGGAGCGTCTTGGCTTCATCATCGGTCAGGTAAAGCTGAGAGTTAAAATCTCCGCCTAACGGTCCCCGGTATGAAGCGACCAACGCTGTGTCGTGCGGATTGAGAAATAGTTGCAAGGTGTCGCTCAGCTCGCCCGTGCGCGACGCCGAGTTACCCCAGACCGTTCCGCTTTCAGTGTGACGGTAAAACTCGTACCCCTCGAGCCCTGACTCCCTTAAAAGCTTAGCAGTAGCAGGCAAAATAACAGCTTCTTGAGCGCGGTAGTGTTCACGCATCCGCTCCTCGAGTTCGGCATAGGGCGTCACCTCGAACGGGATGAAATAGGCGTCGTAAACGCTGCGGTAATGCTTGACCGGGCGACCCGCACGTTTTTCGAGTCTCGAGACCTCTAACAGACCAGCTTTCAAAAACGTCTTGATGCGGTAGAGCAGCGTGTCGAGCTTGCAGTCAAGTTCTGCGGCTGCCTCGGTCGCACTCAGCTCTCGAGCGACAAACGGTTCAAAAAATCTAAAACTCTCTCGGTTAGAGAGGAGCCTAGCCTGCTCAGAATCGGTAACCGTATAAAACGCCTCAGCGGGTGGCCTACCGGAATTTTGCTCTGCCATTTCAAGTAGCAGCCTATCACACTGAACGGATGAACCACCTCATGCTTATCAAACACGTTCAGCACAAGACTTACGATTATCAGCAGGAAGCGGCACAACAACGCCTTGCACGTGCCGCCATTCAAGCTAGTCCGACGCACGGGCTCGAGCGCACCTATTACCTCACGCAAGGCTTGCTCTGGCTGGCGACGGCGCTTCCGGCACCCCTGTTGGTCTTGCTAGCACAAAACCGTGGCGTGACCCTCGGACAGATTGGGCTGCTTTTTGGGGTCTACGCGCTGACCGCTGCCGTGTTCGAGGTGCCTTCAGGAATGCTCGCGGACAGTTGGGGCCGTAAACCCACCACGCTGCTGGCCTACGTGCTGATGATTGCGGCGCAAACGCTCTTACTCTGGGCGTTCTCACTACCATTGCTGCTCGTCTGGGCGCTCTTTTACGGCGTCGGGCGGGCGCTCGTTTCGGGGGCGCTCGAGGCGTGGTTTGTAGACGCGGTAGAACAGGCCGCGCCGGGAACCGAACTGCAACCGCTGTTTGCCAAAGCTGGAACCGTCGAACTTCTTGCCCTCACCCTTGGAACGCTTTTGGGGGGCGCACTGCCCAAACTCTTTGTAGGGTTGCCCGAAGGAGCGGTGCTGTCCTGTCACCCTTGTCAGCGGTGCTGCTCGTGTCGGTTTTTGTCAAGGTGATTTTGGTCGGCGTGGTGACTTGGCGCGTTAGGGAGACCCCACGAGTAAAACCACCTCACACAGGGCTTCGCCAGCTGTTCGCCAACGCTTTTAATGTGAGCCGCCGGAGTCCGGCGCTCAGGCTGCTTTTTGGCGGGGCTTTGGCCACCGGGTTTGCCACGGCTGGGCTCGAGACCTTTTGGCAACCACGTTTTGCCGCGCTGCTGGGGCCGGATACCCTTATCCTCAGCGTTATCTTAGCTGGCAGCTTCGGCACAGGGATGCTCGGTAACTTAGCGTCTATTCCGCTCTGCCGCCTGTTTTCGGAACGTTACGCACAGGTTGCCGCGCTGATGCAAGGCTTGGGCGGACTGACGCTGATTTTGTTGGCCTTACAAACGCGGGCATTCCCGGCAGTCTTGCTCTTTTGGGCCGTTTATCTAACCCTCGGGGTGTCGGGGTCACCGCGGCAGACACTCCTCAACCGTGCGGTTCCAGGTGACTCGAGGGCGGCTCTCTTGTCGGTCAGCTCACTGATGACCTACGTCGGGTTTTTCTTGGGCAGCGTGCTGCTCGGTAGGCTCGCGGAGTGGCTGTCAGTCTCGGCAGCGTGGGGACTGGCGGGCGTGGTTTTTGCGCTGTCACTCGGGTTTTACGTGGGGCTCGAGCGGCTAAAGCTCACGACGTCCCCCGCTTAACTGCTACACTAATTTATGACGGTTCCCGTTTTAGACAGGCATATCGAGGTTGACCCGACCATTTTAGGGGGAAAACCGCATATTAAAGGGCACCGCATCACCGTACAAAATATCGTTACCTGGCACGAGCGTATGGGTAAAAGCGCCGACGAAATAGCCAGCGAGTACAGTTTGACCTTGGCAGAAATCTACGCCGCGCTGAGCTACTATTTCGACCACCAAGACGAGGTGGCCCAGAGTATCTACGAAAGTAAAGCTTTTGCTGAAGAGATGCATAGGCAAAACCGCTCAGTTTTAGAGCACAAGCTGTCTAAACGTAGTGAGTAAGATTCGTTACTACACCGATGAAAACGTTTCTCGAGCGGTTGTCAATGGTTTGAGGCAGAGAGGCGTCAACGTCTTAAGCGTTCCCGAAACTGGCCTGCTTGGTGCCGGCGATGAGCAGCAGTTGGCATTTGCTCTCGAGCAAGGTCAGGTTATCTTTACACATGATGATGACTTTTTGAGGTTGGCGACGGCTGGTAAACAGCACGCAGGTATCGTTTACAGCTCACAGCAGTTACCTCTCGGCGCTATCATTCGCGGCCTGATGCTCATCTATGAAGTTTTGACGCCAGAAGATATGCAGAATCAGGTTGAGTTTTTGTAATGGCGTTGTGCCTCGAGCTCACCCCCAACTACAGGTTAAGCTTGAGAACATGCTTTTACGGGCGTTGTCGCAGCTCAACTTCCGCAACCTCAACACGCCCCGGCTCACCTTCGGCCCCGGCGTCAGCGCCGTCGTCGGACGCAACGCGGCGGGTAAATCAAACCTACTCGAGGCCATTTACTTGGGCTGCACCGGCGAACTCCCTTACGGCAAAATCTCTGAAACCGTCCGCTTGGGTGAAAGCGAAGGATACGTGAGCGTCAGCGTCGAGCGAGACGACGGGATTGTGAGCACCCAGATCGGCTTGGCACCGGGCAAAAAAATCGTACGGTTAGACGGGCAAACGGTCCGCACCTTTGAACTCGCCAAGGTCTCAGCGGCGGTTCTGATTACACCCGAGGACGCCGACCTCATCCACGGCGCACCGGCCCTCCGGCGCGGGTATCTGGACAGCCTCCTGAGCAAGCTCTCAGTTCGTTACGCGCTGCTGCACCGCGAGTATACTCGGGTCGTGGAACAACGCAACGCCGCCCTTAAAAGCAATTACCCCGACCCGACGCTGGACGTGTGGACGGAGCGGTTTATCGAGTTGGGGAACGCGGTGAACGCGCTCCGGGCTCGAGCCTTGGTTAAAGTGGCCGCGATTGCCGCCGAGACCTACGCCGAGATTTCAGGCGACGACAAACCGCTCGAGGTCTCGCTTACCGGCGCACACGAGAATCTAGCAGGTGCGCTTGCCGAGACCGACCTCGAGGAACGCGCTCGGGGCGTCACCGTCGTGGGGCCGCACCGGGGCGATATGGTATTGACTTTGGGCGGCCACAGCGTCCAGGCGTACGGCTCGAGGGGTGAAGCCCGCACCGCCGCCCTAGCCCTGCGCGTCGCCGAATATCAGCTTTTAAGCGAAAAGCATAACGAAGCGCCTGTACTGCTGTTAGACGACTTTACCGCCGAACTCGACGCCGGACGGCGGGAGTTTTTACTGCGGTTGGCCTCGAGAGCACCCCAAGCGGTGGTCAGCGGCACTGAAGCGCCCCCCTACGCCGCCGCGCAGTTTTTGATCTCCGGGGGTTTCGTGTCGGAAGGGCACCCGAAGGAGCCTCGTGCGGAACCGTAACGCCTCGCAGAATGTCTCCGACGTACTTGCCGAGGTCTTCAAAAAGGGCGGCCTCAAACGGGGCGTCAAACGCGCCGAGGCGGTGCTGTTATGGCCGCAGGTCGTCGGCAGCAAAGTCGCCCGCTTTACCGAGGCCAAAACGCTGCAAGACGGCGTGCTCTACGTCGAGGTGCAGGATTCGGAAACGGCGATGCACTTGGGCTTTCAGCGGCAGAAATTCGTCAACGTCTACGCCGCCAAATTCGGCGTTAAAGACGTTAAAGATGTACGGTTTCGGCTCGGCCGGAGACCGCTGCTAGACGAGCCTGCACCGAGACCAAAGGCCGTGCCACCCGACCCCAAGGCGCTTGCAGAGTTGTCGAGGGCCGTCGCTGGGGCCGAGTTATCCGACGAACTGACGCAGCGTGCGATGCAGACCGCTAAAGCGATGCTCTCATGGCGGGCCGCACGCGAGGCGGAGGGCTGGCGGGCGTGCGACGTTTGTGGCGGGCTGACCCCGGTGCGCGGGCTCTGCGTCACCTGCGCCCGTTACGCCGAGTTTCCGAAAGTCCGCACCGCGAGCCGCATACTTGCCGTCTCTCCCGGTCAAGCAACGCCGCTTTTAAGCGATGAGGAGCGGGCCGTTGCGGTGTTTCAAGCCAAGGCGTATTTGAGCGAAAAAGTTCAGGAATTACTGCCACAAGTTTTAGCCGACCCGGTATGCAAACCCCATCTCGAGTTTGCTGCCCGCTGCTATTTAGCGCACGAACTCAGCAAGCCCTTAGATGACGTCAGCGACGACGATTTCAGCGTCCTCGACCCCCGCATCGCCCGCGCGTTGGGCCGTTGGCATTAAGCTTTAGCGGACTGGATTCTGAAGTACGGGTTATAAAACACTATGCAGCTGATTTTGCCTTTTTCCGAAGCTTTGGAACTCGCCACCGCCGAGAAGCCCTTACCCGCGCCCATCGAACACGTGAGCTGCGCGGGTAGCACGGTTTTTGTCCAAATATCACCCGAGTCGGTGTTGCCCAAATTTTTACGGGCCGCCGCGCCGAAAGTGAGGCTCGAGCTTCACTTTTTAACCTTTTGGGCGGGCGTCGCTACCTTTAAGCTCGTCACCAACGTCTTGTCGCTCCCCGTCCACCGCCTGCTCAACTTTTTAACCGACGCGGTTCCGCTCCCGGAGGGCGTCCGTATCGAAAAGGGTGAGGGTACGCCGCGCCTCATCGTAGACGTGCAAAAACTCGTTGACGAACAGGTTTCGGGTCTGACCTTAGATGAGTTTTACCTGCACGAAGGGGACGTGGTGGTGCTGGCGACGCTGCAGAATTTTCGTACCAAGCCGAAACTTTAGCGCCCGGTTAGGTCTTTAGCTGTGTGCTGGAAGCAAGTAGACGGTCGCGGGTAGCTTGTAGGCTCTAAATTATGCACTGAGCACGAACGGGAACTCGGCTCGAGCAACCGAATCAGCATTCAATTAAAGGAGACTCCCATGCCCACCCCTGTCATGCTTATGATCCTAGACGGCTTCGGCCTCGCCCCGGACGGCCCCGGCAACGCTACCAGCCTAGCCCAAACCCCGAATTTCGACCGTTTATGGCAGAACAGCCCACACACGCAGCTGCAAGCTTCAGGCCGCGCCGTCGGCCTCCCGGACGGGCAGATGGGCAACTCCGAAGTCGGCCACCTCAATCTGGGCGCGGGCCGTATCGTCAAACAAAGCCTGAGCTTTATCCAAGACGCGATTGACACCGAAACCTTTTTTAGCAACCCGGTCTTAAACGAAACGTATGACGCGGCCTCCGGTGGGGCGCTGCACCTCATGGGTTTGGTCAGTGACGGCGGCGTCCACAGCGACATCCAGCACCTGTTCGCCCTCTTAGACCTCGCTAAGCGCAAAGGCACTGCGCCCGTCTACGTCCACGTCTTTACCGATGGACGCGATACGCCGCCGGACAGCAGCTTGGGTTTTGTCAAAGCGTTACAGGGAAAGATAGCCGAACTGGGCCGTGACAGCCGGATCGCTACCGTGTCCGGCCGCTACTTTGCGATGGACCGCGACAACCGTTGGGACCGGGTGCAACGAGCCTATGACGCTGTCGTCTGCGCGAAATCCGACCAGCACGCCGACACCGCCGAGGCCGCCGTCCAAGCCGCTTACGACCGGAACGAAACGGACGAGTTTATCGCGCCAACTGTGGTCGGAGACGGGGCGAAAATCCAAGACGGCGACGCCGTAGTATTTTTCAACTTCCGCGCCGACCGCGCTCGTCAGCTGACCTACGCGCTGTTAGGCGACGTATCGTGGGAGAAATTCAGTCGCTGCGCTGTGCCTAGAGTTCACTACACCTCGCTGATGCAGTACGACGCTAAGCTGAGCGCACCCTTCGCTTTTGCGTTGCCGGAAATCAAACATCCGCTCGCCGAAGTTTTGAGCAACGCCGGAAAAACGCAGTATCACACCGCCGAAACCGAAAAATATCCGCACGTGACCTACTTTTTCGACGCAAAAGTTGAGACCTCGTATCCGGGTGAATCGCTCAAACTCGTCGCGTCGCCAAAGGTCGCCACCTACGACCTGCAACCTGAGATGAGCGAACCTGAACTCACCGCAGCAACGCTTAAACGCCTGAAAGAACACGATGACGACTTCGTGCTGATCAACTTCGCCAACCCTGATATGGTCGGGCACACGGGCGTGATAGACGCGGCCGTCAAAGCGTGTGAAGCGGCGGATCGGGGGCTGGGACAGCTCGAGAAGGCCGTCCTCGCCAAAGGGGGCGCGATGATTGTCGTCGCCGACCACGGCAACGCCGAGGTGATGATCGCCGAGGATGGCGGCCCCTACACCGCGCATACGACCAACCCGGTGCCGTGTATCGTCGTCGGGGCGGGCGACATCAAGCTGCGTTCGGGCGGCATTTTAGGGGACGTGGCCCCTACCGTCTTAGAGCTACTCGGTGTCCAAGCCCCACCGGAAATGACCCAACACTCACTCATCGAACACTAAAGGACTAAAGATGAACTACCGCACTATAGGAAAGACCGGTGTCAAAGTTTCGTCACTCTGTTTCGGCACCATGTCATTCGGTGACACCGCTGACGAAGCAGAGTCAGAGCGGCTCTACAGAGCCTCGAGAGACGCTGGCATCAACTTCTTTGACTGCGCGAACGTCTACGCGCAGGGCCGCTCGGAAGAGATTTTAGGGCGGCTCATCCGGGATGAACGTGACGAACTCGTCATCACCAGCAAAGGCTTCGGCAAGACCGGCCCCGGCATCAACGACGGCGGCTTGTCACGTCGTCACCTTACCCGCGCGGTTGAAGCGTCCTTAAAACGGTTGGGAACGGACAGGCTCGAGTTCTACTTCGTCCACCAGTTCGACCCCGACACGCCCATCGGGGAGACTGTCCACACCCTGGACGATCTAGTCAAGCGCGGGCTGATCCTCTACCCAGCGGTCAGCAACTGGGCCGCGTGGCAGATCATGAAGGCACTCGGTACCGCCGCCTACGAGCACCTTGCCCGCTTTGAGCTGATTCAACCGATGTATAACCTCACCAAACGCCAAGCCGAGGTTGAAATCTTGCCGCTGGCGCTTTCAGAAAAGCTCGGCGTGATTCCGTACAGCCCGCTCGGGGGCGGCTTGCTGACGGGCAAGTATGAAAAAGAGCGACCGGTACAAGGCCGTTTAGTTGACAACAAAATGTACACCGCCCGTTACGGCGAGCCGCAGCACCACGAGACGGCGGCGCGGTTTGTACAGTACGCCCGTGAGCACGACGTTCATCCGGCGACGCTGGCCGTTGCGTGGGTGGGGTCGCATCCGGCGGTGACTGCGCCGATTGTTGGGGCGAGGAATGTGGAGCAGCTTAAACCTTCACTCGCTGCGGCGACGTTTGAGATGACGCCGGAGATGCGGGGTGAGATTACGGCGTTGTCACCTGCGGTGGCGGTGGCGACGGATAGGAGTGAGGAAAGGTAGAACTCAGCTGAGTCAAGTGTGCCGTCGTATCCAATTAGAGCAGCGCTGCGCCACGTCGAACTACACGCGACCACCCTAATAACCTCTCCTGAAGCTGTTGCCTTTGTCCTGAGTCAGACGCGCGGCTTGCCGATTCCAGAACCCACTTGCTCCGCCGCATGAATTCACCCAAGAAACAAAGGTCGAGCTGTGTCTGCCATGCTCGTTCATCGATAGAGTAACCAAGCCGCTGCACCAAGTACCTTCGGTAAGTTTCGGCAATGGTCGCTTCGTCATGGGTCGGCAGCACTAAGAAGCCCTGATCGATATACAAGACAAGCTCAACGCCTGGAGGTGCAAATGTAGCGTAATCCCAATCCAGCATCATCACCCGTTTAGGCTTATCACGCGTGATCCCGAGGTTGCCATACCATACGTCGTTATGAACCAAAGTCGAAGGGTAGCTTGAGAGGGCGTCATAGAGGGGCTTTGGGGTCTGGAGGAGCGACCGTACAACCTGAGCGACATCAGGCTCGAGAAAATCCTCAATAAAATTCCAGGCTTCATAGTCGGGTTCGATTAGAAAGTACCCCGATAGGACGTGCAGGTTGAGTTGCTTTAACTGGTCATCCTCCCAAAACGCGGCGTGTAGGGCGGCAAGCGTGTCGAGTAAGAAAGTATGTTCTTCAACTGTGAATCGTTTGTCGCCACTGAGGAGTATGTCGCTCACATCACGCATAAGGACGGCGTAACCTGCGCCGTCACGCGCGCAGGCTACTACCGGATGTGCGATGCGATTCGGGAGGCGATCGAGGACACCGTGCTGCCAGAGGGTGATGGTGCGGGTAAAATCGCCGTCAGGGCCAGAGGCGATCCCTTTACCTCCCTCATAACGACGCTTGAGGAGATACTGGGGGCCGCTTCCTTCGTTTGTTGTCACCGCGTAAAAGCGACTGCCCGTATTTGACGAGGTCATAGCAACCGGCTCACAACGGACGCTTCTAATTAGAACAGGTTCCAGTGTGTTTAAGGTAATGGGGTCAATAAGGTTTTCAACGGATGGTAAGAGCTGGCGCATTGTTTCCCTTTCGTCTTCTCGGCATGAACCGGTACTGATGTTTCTTAAGTGCCTCCTAGTTGGGCGCTCGAAGTAGCATAGCTATACACTGCAAAAAAAGCACGACTTGGCTGCGGCCTGTCGCGCTTTGGGGTTGCGGTTGAAGTAAATTGACAAACCCTCACTGGAAAATCAGCCATAGCAGAAAGCATAAAAAGCTATAGGGAAAATATAGTTTTTCCACAGATAGAAAATTGTGAACGTGTAGAAAGTAGATTACTGAACCGAGCCAAAACTAACCTTCCTCATAAAGTGAGCGTGACCCCACCGCGTCTCTATCTCTACTAACGCTGAGCATGTCGCCCACCTAAAACCAGCTCCGCCGCGTGTTTCCCCGATAACAGCGCCAGCGGAATCCCGCCCCCCGGATGCACCGTCCCCCCGGCCAGCACCAGATTTTTAACGCCGCGCACGGTTTGCTTGGGCCGAATCGTCTGCAACAGCGAATGCGGCGCAGCGCCGTAAATTGCGCCCCGGTGAGCAAGGCGGCCCAAATACGCTGGAGTGAAGGTTTTTTGCACCCGAATACGGTTGCGCACGTCTAAACCACGCCGCGCTAAAACCTCGAGCAAACACTCAGCATAACGCGGCGCTTCCTGCTCCCAATCAACCGGATTTTGTGCGGAAAGTGCGGGCGCGTTGACCAGCACAAACCAGTTTTCGCACCCCGGCGGCGCGTCACCGCGTTCGGTTTTACTACTGATGGAAACATAAAGCGTCGGGTCAGCGGCAAGGTTGCCGCGCCTTACCGCCTCAAACTCGGCGCGGTAGTCGGCTGGAAACAAGATATTGTGATGGGCTAGACCGGGTGTTTCGCCCTCGAGACCCAGCAGCAACACAAACCCGGACAAAGAGGGCTCGAGCCTCTCCCCTTTCGCCTTTTGTCCCAACAGCTGATGCGTACGGATGAGGTCCAGCCCTGAGACGACCACATCCGCCGTAAAAGTTCCCGCATCCGTTTCAACCGCCGTAACGTTTGGCCCCGAGGTACAGAGCCGCGTCACCGTCACGCCCGTTCGGACGTTTACACCCAATTTTTCCGCCAAAGCCCGGAGCTGCCGCACCACACCTTTGATGCCGCCGACCGGATAAAATACCCCTTTGCCGAGTTCGACCCAAGCGATGTTGTGCAACACTGCCGGGGCGCGGTACGGGTCAGCGCCGAAGTAGGTCGCAAACCGCAAGAAGAAGGTCTCGAGGTCACCCGAAGCGCCGAACTGCCGGAGCAGCGCCGGGAGCTGTTTACCCGGATGAGCTTTGAGCCCGCTCGAGAGTCCGTACTTGGCCAATTCTTTAAGCCCCGGCGACTGCCCGAATAAGAACGTCGGGGCCGCCGCTTCGTAAAGGGTACGCGCTTCGTCTCGCAGACGGTGGAAGGCTCGAGCCTCCGCATCTGAAAGCTGTGCCGCTGTTTTCTCCGCGTCCAGCGACACGTCCCACACCCGCCCGGACGGGTAAAAGTAGCGGCACAGAGGTGATAACAGCCGAAACTCCGGCGGCGTCTTCCCTGCCCGGGTAAACAAGTCGCTGACGAGTTCCGGGAGCGTCCACACGCTTGGGCCGAGGTCGAAACGAAAGCCGCCCTCAGTAAACTCGCCCGCTTTGCCGCCTACTTCGTCAAGTTGTTCTAATAACGTGACCTGAACGCCGCTGAGAGCGAGCTCGAGCGCCGCCGACAGCCCGGCAAAGCCGCCGCCTAAAACCAGGGCTGTCTGGGGCTTGACTCTTGGTTTAGTCATCGGCTCCCAACGTTTCGGTATCACCTGAAGGGTGATAAACGCGCCCTTTCCAGCGGTAGCCTTTGCCCCGAAGCGCCCGCAAACCGATCTGCCAGAGTGGGAAAAAGACGAACGGTTGCAAAAACGCCTCGAGCGGGCTCCGGTGCGTTTTATACGAGGTCAAGGCCCGCTGAAAGAGACCGAGCGCCGCCGGAACCAGCCAGAGTGGATTGGCGAAGATGAGTACCCACGAGAGGGTGTAAATCAGGGTGTTGAGCAGCAGTGAGCCCACCAAGAGAACGCGGCTCCCCTGATGCGCGGCCAAGATGTTTTTTGAAAAGCCTTCTAACAGCTCGTCACGTGTCCGGTACATCCGCACGCTCAGCAGGTCGCCGCCTAAAGCCAAGACCGTTTTGAGGCCGCGCCCCTTGGCATATTGCCCCATCTTCACATCTTCTAAAACTTCACCCTTAAACGCTGCGTGGCCGCCGACTTGCAGATACGCGCTTCGCGTCCACATCATGCACTGACCATTTCCGGCTGAAAACGCTGCATCAGTCGTGTTTTTAACGAGTGGATAGGGCAAGAGTCCGAGCAAGATGAGGTCAATCACCGGGACGCTGAGGCGTTCAAAGAGCGTTTCGGTGCGTTGCCGCGGCCAGACGCTCGCGTACACCGCGCCACTGCGCCGCGCAAAATCTAGGAGTGAGGCCAACGCGCCCGGTTCCCACGACACATCCGCGTCGGTAAAGACCAGAATGTCACCTTTGGCCTTTTGTGCGAGTTGCCAACACGCCCAATTTTTCCCGCTCCAACCGGGAGGCAGAGGCTGACCCTCGAGCCCCCTCACACCTGAAACCTCCCCGATCACCTGCGCCGTCTCATCTTCGGAGTTGTCGTCTAATACGAGCACTTCATCTGCCCCTTGCTGCACGAGCAGCGGCAGCGTCTGGGCGAGGTTGACCGCTTCGTTGCGGGCCGGAACGAGCAGCGAGACGCGGCGGCCTGACCCAACAGCTTCAGATTCGTCTTTTTCCGTGCGGCGCAGCGGCGTCAGCACCGGAAAGGTAAAGGTGTTGACCAGCAGCACCGTAAGCTGCGCGGCGACCGCCAGCGTTGCGAGCCACCACACCAGCCACCCTAGCAGGGTCATGTCGGCCTCCTGCCGAACAGTTTACCCACCCACGCGGCTCGTTCGTTCGTACTCGCTGCGCCGCCGCTCCAAAGCTCAAAGCCCGGTAACGGTTTTTCGGGGTTGGCGTAGGCGAGCTCACGCTCGAGCCCCGCTAAAAGCTCATTCAGCGCCCCCGCCACCTCATCCGGCAAAACGGCGTCACCTGAGACGAGAAAGACCTCCGGCCGCTGCGCCCCGCGCAGCACCGCACGAATAGCGACCGGATAGACCGGCACCCCCGCCCGCGACGCCAAAAAGCTCAAACCGGGTTGTAGGTCGCCCACAGTCCCCGCTGCCCGCAGTTCGCCTTCAGGAAACACGATGAGCAGCTCGCCGCACCGGAGCCGACGGAGCGCCTCGCGGAGTTCAGTCGTCGGGACGCCCCCAATGTTTCTAAAAAAAGGAAACTGTTGCAGCGTCTCCGGTAAGATCAGACCGCTCAGTGGCCGCCTCAGCTTCTGTCCGATAAGCCAAGCTAGGTATAAATCCCACCAAGTATGGTGGTTCGCGGCTAATAACGCGCCGCTCGGCGGCAGTTTATCCGAAAAACCTCGAGCGTAGACCCCGTGCAGATCGCGCTTTAACGAGCAGCGGATTAAAAAAGGTAGTGACCAGCCGATCAGCGCCGTGATGAGCGCCCGCAGCTTGACGACGAGTGAAGCTACATAGGCGCTCACAACACCCGGTTGACCTTGACCGGAGCGCGTTTGACGCTGAGCCAGCTCGCCACCGTCCCTACTGCACCCATCGCCACGAACGCCGCCAGCGCTGCCCATGGTAGGCCGAAAAACAGCAAACCTACGCTGATGAGAAACGCTTGTGCCCAAAAGACGACGCGCAGGTCGGGCGAACTGCTTTGTAAAAGGCGGGGCTCGAGCCACCCCAAGAGCGTCACCAGCACGGCCCCCGCCATGAACCAGCCGATGAAATTGCTCAGCGGGATGCCGTAGTACGCGCCGCCGTCAAACCGCCAAAACCCCTGCGAGACCATCAGCGGGTCGAGCCCGACGTCCCAGGCGACGAGTGCGAGCGGCGCGAGCCAGCGTTTGGTACCGGGAGGAGAGAGCTCGAGGCCGATGAGCGTAAAGGCAAACCAGCCGAGCGGCACCAAAAGCGGGACGCCCAACAGCTGCGGCCCCGGCGCGGTGTAGCCGTAAGCGCCGAACGGCACGCCCGTGCTGTGCCCGACCCACTCGACCAGCAGCCCAAACCCGAAAGAGACGGCGAACAAGAGCCAAGCTTTTTGACCGTAACGCTGCAGTGCGTAACCCAACACGCCGAGTGCCAAAAGTCCTGTGCTGAGGTAGGCGAGCAGGGCGAAGTGTTCGGGGAAAAGCGGCGTCGGAATCATTGAAAGTGCCCACAACGCGAGCAGACCGCGCCACGGACTGAGATCGCGTAAAGCTCGAAGGCGTTTTAGAGCGAGGGGCTCGAGCGCTAGCGTCATCCCGAAAACGACGAGCAGATTCGTCAGCAGAAAAAAAAGCGCCTCTTCTACCGGCAAGCCAAACAGTGCCAAATTCGACGACAAGTCCGGCGAAATCCACCAGATACCCAGACCTAAAGCCAAACGGTCGGCCAGCCACAAGTAGAACGTCGGAAGCAAAAATCCAAGGGTTAAGACAAGGGGCCGCCGCAATAAGAGATCGCCGCCAAAGCCCCACTGCAGCGCCAAAATCGGCGCGGCCCACGCTGCAATCATCCCGAAATAGAGGCCGCGCTGTGTGCTCAGCGCGAGGACGCCCGCTGCGGCTAACCCCAGCCACGCCAGCGCCCCGACGAGGCGCACAGCGGGCGCAGCAGAGATGTCAGAATGCGCCGAAACTTTACGGCGCTGCAAAAGTAGCACCCACAACCCTGTCAGCAGCGTCTGCAAGACAAAAAACAGATACTCTTCAAACGGCACCCAGCCGAGCGTAAAGAGCACCCGGTTCTCGCCGTAACCCCACACGCCCCGCGCGACCAGCAGATTGTCCCACGGCGTCGTGTAGACGAGTGCCAAAAGGACATGAACCCCAAGGGCGATGAGACCGGCGCGGGGGACTCGGCCCTGCTGCACTGCTCGGTAGGCCAGGAACGCGAGCAAAAGCAGGGGCAGCAAGATAAAAACGAGGTGAAACTGCAGATAAGTCATGACCGGCTCATAAAACGCGTAGATACATCCCGGCAGCGTAGGGCGCTCTAGCCTTCGTAAAGCCGAACTTTGCGTAAAAGTCCGGTGTGCCGTGATCCGCCATCAGGCTTATGTAGGCGCTTTTAGGGGCGTGTTCACAGATATACGTCATCAGCGCGTCCATGATGAGCTTGCCGACACCCTTTTTTTGCTGTTCGGGCACCACGGCAATATCTACAATCTCAAAAAAGCAGCCCCCGTCGCCAACCACGCGGCCTATGCCGATAGGTTCGGTTTCGAGAAATACCGTCACCGCAAAAAGTGAGTTTTTCAGGCCAATCGTTGCAGCGAGTTCGGTTTTACGGCTGAGTCCAGCGGCTAAGCGGATACGGATATAGTCTCCTACACTCGGGATTTGTTGTTTGACAAGGTAGTCTGACAAGGCGTTACGCTCCGGTGGTTACGGCAGCAAAAGTCATAGCAGCAAAAGTCACGTTAATAAACTTTTTATCAAGAGCGTCGAGGCGTAACGTTGCCTCATGTACGATTTTAAGGTAGCGCAAATAAAACTCAAGATAGAAATCAGCAAGCGAAGGGATAATCCGTCCAGTCGCGTCATCTTAGTGGCCCTTTACGCAGCTTTCTTTTATCCATATCTTTTAAGACGACCCGCGCCGCATTCCGGCCCGACGCGCCCATGATGCCGCCCCCCGGATGCGTGCTTGCGCCGGTCAGGTAGAGCCCCTTGAGGTGCGTTTTGTATTCGGCCATGCCCAGAAAGGGGCGCAGGGCGAACATCTGGTCCAAGCTCATCTCTAAGTGCATCACGTTGCCCCGGTAAAGGCCGAGGTGACGCTCGAGCCACTCCGGGTGCTGAAACAGTTTGCCGACCACCTTGGCTTTCGTTCCGGGTGCGTACACCTCATAGGCGTCTAAAATCGTTTCGGCAACCTCGTCTTCGATATCGGCCCAGCGCACGCCCTTAGCGAGTTCATAAGGAAAATACTGCGCCCAAAGCCACAGCACTTCACCCCCCGGTGGAGCTAGCGTGTCGTCTACCGCGCTAAAACTCATCGCTACGATGGGTGGGTCCGACGCGGGCCGACCGGCCAAAAAGTCGCCGTAAGCCGCGCTCAGCTGCGCCCGGTCACGGCATAACAGCCCGAGTGCCCGCCGCGCCTCGTCGCCCGGATGGGCGGTGTAACTTACCGGCGCGTCTAAAGCCAAGCGCAAAATCGCCCCAAAGCCGTTGCCAACGCGCATGTTTTTGCTACTTTCAGGGCGGTGTTCTTCGGGTAAGAGCTTACCGAACGTCTCTAAGGCGTGCGCTCCGGCAACCACGGTACGCGCGGTATACACCTGCCCAGCCACTTCGATCCCCGTAGCCCGGTTGCCTTCGACCAAAATCTTGTCAACCGGCGCGTCCGTAAAAATCTGCCCGCCGTGCGCTTCGATATGCCGCGCCAACGCCTGCGTCAGCATCCCCGAACCGCCCTTGGGCCGCGCCATCCCGCCTTCGTGATATAAGGGTTGCCAGAGTACAAACGGTGACGAAAACGGTTCCGAGGGCGGTGGCCCCGACTGCGCCGCCATCCAGACCAGCGGCGTTTTGACCCGTTCTTCTTTGAAATAGCTGTCTACGACCTCGCCGTAGGGTTTGAGGATTTTGCCGAGCGCCTGCTTCCAGTCGCCCTTGATCGCCTTGCCAAAAACCATCTTTTTACCCAAATTCAGCGGGCTCGGCGTACTTAAAAACAGCTCTTTAACAGCTTGACCGAAGGGCCGCCAATCATCCATAAAACGCGCGTACGCTTCGCCTTCGCCAGGATAGGTACGCTCGAGCCCGTCAATCGTCTCTTGTTCACTGCGGTAGATAAAGACGCTTCCGCCGTCTTCGTAGGGGGCAAAAAACAACGGGTCAATGTCAAGGTACTCGAGGCCGAAACGTCCCAACCCCAGTTCTTCAACAATCGGCGTCAGGCGAATGAGGATATGTGCGCTGCCGCCCAAGTCAAACTGATACCCCGGTACGATTTCTTTGGTTGAGACGGCTCCGCCCACCATGTCGCGCCGCTCAAAGACGCCAACTTTGTAGCCTGCTTGGGCGAGGTACGCGCTGGTAATCAGCGCGTTATGGCCCGCGCCTACGGTAATCACATCAAAGTCCGGCACCTTTTAAGTTTAGCCCGCTACCGGCACAAATTGCGGAATGCCTGCTAAGGTTTTGGCGGCTCCTCTTACTTAACCGGTTTAAGTCAGCAGCCGACGTAAAACAAAACCCGCCTGCCGAGACCGAGACCTTCTCGGTTGCCTAACCGGTCTCAGCTGTAACGTCAGCTGTTTTTGCTGTGACCGAGTAGAAACCCAGCCCATCACTACCACAGAGTTGGCGTAAACAGTGCCTCAGCCTCAGCCAGCTCGAGCCGAATGTTGCAGTTATGCAGCGTTGCAGCAAAATGTAAGTTTTTTACTTTACGGCGGCAAATTCGAAAAATCTAACATCTTGATTTATTAAGCTTAGATTAAGGTACATAGCGAAGAGGGGTTCCCCACCCCTTGCTAAGCAGTACCTTCTGTTCTCTTGGGCACTCGGAGCAGAACGCAACCGGCCGAGGGGAGTGATCCGCACTCGCCTTACACCACACAGCCCGGCCTGATCAAAGGTCCAACATCACTTGGGGTGGAGGAACGATGATGTCCATTAGAGGTTACTTATTAAGCTCACTTGTCCTGCTCGCGGCTTGTAGCAGCGGTCTCGAGCAGGGTCCCGAACTAGAGACACAAGCAGCCGCGAAGACCATAGAGATTCCGCTCTCAAACAATGCCGATGACGCCGAACAAAACGGCTCGAGGCTTGTCAACAACGGCAAGGCGCTCGACTTTTCGCAAAACCAGCAGACCGTCGCGCTACGTTTTAGCAACGTCAAGATTCCACAAGGGGCCAAGATCAAAGCGGCCACGATCAGCTTTACCGCTATCGCCGCCGACTCAGCGCCGGTCAAGCTGCAAGTCAGAGCTGAGAATACCGACAACGCCGCGCCTTTTGGTAACAGCGTCAGTGACAGAGCACGAACCTCAGCGGTCGCAGCTTGGAATCCCAAACCCTGGCACAGAGGTCTTGCAATCCGTACTTGGAACCTGAGCAGCGTCGTTCAAGAGGTTGTTTCACGTGGCGGTTGGAACTCCGGCAACGCTCTAGCGTTTTATGTCACCGGTGACCGCAACGTCAAGCGTTCGGCGTACGCAAGGGATAAGAGCAGCAGCCGTACACCACGTCTTAAAATCACCTTTGAACCCAGCCTTAGACCCGACGCAGACCCGGAGCCTGAACCAGGGGCACCTGAGGGGCCAAACGTATCCTCGTCTTCGTGTTTAAGTAGCGGTGTCACTCGCAAGCTCAGCGGCAACTACCCCTCTAGAGTATTTATTAGAAACGGCAAGAACGCTGTGATTGACGCCCGCGAGGCCAAACTGCTGGCGAGGAGGTCGGCGTTTTTAGCGGAAGACAACAGCTCACTGTGTCTCTCCGGCGGCTTTCTCGACAACGGCTTAAGTGACGACACCGATTGGGACACCTTCCATAGCTCGCCTGGTCTGCTCTTTTACGATACGCCCAAGGCGACGGTCGAAAACATGACGATTATTCATACCGGCGACGGCATCACCTTTAAGAACAACAATCCCAACTGGCTGTTCCGCAACTCGTATATTCGCCACGCCGGGGATGACGGGGTGGAAAACGACCGCTTTAACGACGGCACGGTTGACGATGTACTGATTGACTGGGCGTATACCGGCCTATCGTGCCGTAAAGAGCAGAAAGATGCCAGGAACGTCAACTACAGCTTTAAGGTGCAAAACACGCTGCTCGCGCTGAAACCACAAAAAGGGACGTATGGTCGGTCTCGCGGGGGCAGCGGCCCAGCCAGCCACAACGAACTTTTCAAGGTCACCAAGGAAGTTACCAAAGGCTGCCGACTCGTACTGAGAGACAATGTGTTCTTAATCTCGGGCTACGCCGGGAAGGTCGATCCGTCGGAAGATCCTAGAGTCAAGTACGACATCCTCGACCGGGGTGCGTGCCGCGGACACAAAAACACGATCGTCTATACCGGGGGTGAAAGCTGGTACTTAAAAGAGCTGCGCGAAGCTGCGCCGGAATGCTTTGACGTGACGACCGACTTAGGTGTCTGGAAAACGGCTCGGGCCAGGTGGTTTGATAGGCATCCGCAGTTCGCTAAATACCGGAATAATGAGCCTAGAGGAGCACGCTAGCTAACTCACAGCTGCTAATAAAAAGCTACTGACAAAAACCTTAGACTAGAGAAGCGCCTTACACACGCGCTTCTCTAGTCGGGTATAAGAATCGGGAAGTGGCTATGGCTACTGCCGTTGAGGTTTTCTCCGGCAGCGGCTGTGCTACGCTCGAGCCTATGCTCAGAGTCGCCAAGGTTTTGCTATTGGGTTATCTGACCTGTTCTGCATTAGGGCTTGCGCAATCTGCACAACCGGCGGCCTCTTCAGCGGTCTTCGAGCAGTGCCTCAACCTAAACGAAAAAGACCTCCGCAGCGAACTGAGAACACTGACCCGACAATTCTTCAGCGCCGAGCTGAGCGCCGTAGACCTGCCCCGGATGGTTGAAAATAAGTGGCTCGAGCTGGGGCTGCCTGATTTGCTCGAGACCGAAGTCAACCGCGCGGTAGAGAGTGTTCGTCAAGATACGGGACTAACCCGCCGTCTTACCTCGAGCTTTTCTCCTGCCCAAGCCACCGAACTCGCGCAGCAGATCGCCAACCGAGCGTTTACGTCCGAGGCTTTACGCACCCGGTTAGAAACCCTAGCCGGTGAAGTCGCCGATGATTTTACCCAAAGTTTTACGTCGGCCGCGGCGCGTAGCGCGTCCTCGGCAACCGAGTGCGTCCAGACCTATCTCGGCAACACCTACGGCAACGCTGTCGTTACAGCTTACGGACAAGAAATTCAGGCGCAGGTCGAAGCCACCGGGACTGAAGCCTTGACCAAGGACTTTCAACCTGACATTTTGGGTGTGAGAAGCGGCGTCGGGGTTGCCAGCATCGCGGGGGGCTACGTCGCCAGGGCAGTCGCGCGGCGTCTCAGCACGCAGATTTCCAGGCGCGTCGCCGGAAATATCGCAGCGCGCATTTTAGGACGCGCCGGTTCGTCGGTCATTCCGGTGATCGGTTGGGCTGTTGGAGGTGGCCTTATTGCTTGGGACATCTACAGCAGTTTTACCCGAGGGCCTTTCCTCGCTATTAGCCGCCAGCTTTCCGGTGAAGAAACGCAGCGGCAGATTCAGGAAGAAATTGCAAACTCGTTGCGTGAAGATATACCAACCGTCAGCACAGAACTTTCAGCGGGCATCGCCAACGAAGTTTTTACGCAGTGGCAGAGTTTTACCCAGAACTTCAGGGTTGTCCTTGATTTGGCAAGGCGTAACGCGGCGTTTCGCCAAGACCTCGGCAAAGTTCCCGACATTGACCTCTATAAACTCGCTGAAGTCGTGCGAAACGTTCCTGAACGAGCGGTGCTCGAGGCCACCCGAAAAGGTGAACTCCGGCGGGTTGTAGAACTGCCGGAAAGTGCGCTCGAGATTCTCGAGACCTCTGCGTCTATCACCACCGTTTTAGCCTGGGCCGACCTCGCCGGAACCCGGTTGGACGATGTGGTAAACACCGAAGTCTACCGCTACAAAGCGCCTACAGATTTTTCGCAAAGGACGCTGACTCGCCTACTAAATACGGATAACGTGGTGACGATTGCCGAAGTAGCTGCCTTGCCCAAACAAGATATGGACACTTTGTTAGCGATGCCTACCACGAACCTCAACGCGCTGACAGGTGAGTTTAATCCGGCTCAGCTGCAAACGGTTGCCTGGTACGCAGGCGCTTTGAATCAGGAACCCTTTAACATGCTTGTAACCAGACTTGTTGAGCGACCCTCGAGGCTCGAGAAATTCGCGCCGGAAGCTGTGAGAAATGCTGTCGTAAACAGCCGCGAGCCGCTAACTGCCGTGACGTTTTTAGGCAGTGAGACGGGTTTTGGTTTCCTTGGCTCCGATTTCTTTGGAGGATTCGGGCGTGACCTAGCAACTGTTTTTGCAGGCACAGTTAAAAGCCGACTCTTAACCGTTAAGTATGACCTCAGTAGTTTGCTACTACTCATATTCGGCTTTGTTGTTGTGTTCTCCGCTGCGAGAATCTTGTTATTCGTGCTAACACGATTTTTCCGAAAGCGCAAACGTACTTAATGCTCTACACCCCTGAAACCCTGCCGCAAAACGTCGAGCTCGGCGAGCTGTTAACCGTTTGTACGGTCAGCGCGGCAAACGTCGTTAAAGACCTCCGTGAAAATGTCCGTAATTTAGTCGGCGGTGAGATGAAGCACTACGAGGCGCTGATTGACAAGACGCTCGAGCGGGCGCTTGCGAGGCTCGAGCAAAAAGCTGCTGAACGGGGCTACGACGGCGTGCTGGGCGTCAGAATCGTCAGCCCCAAAGTTGTCGAAGGAGGAGTCGAAATTATTGTTTACGGGAACGGGTTTAGCGTTGTTAAACCTTAGGCAGGCAGATCAAGAACTGTAAACGCCGTAAACCGCTTTAGGGATCAGTACCAGCCGCTCGACCGGGCGCAAGTACGCCCGCCGCGTCAGGTTATCGAAACCATTTTGCCGTAATTTTTGCAAAATACCTTCGTAGTTGAGGGCCGCCACGCCGACGGCGGTCGCCGCCACGCCGTTGAGTTTCGGAATGCCCTGCCAACCCTGGCGGTAAAGGGCCGCAGCATACTCGGAAAGTTCTTCCAAAAGCGCGACGTAACCGGGCGTTACTACTCCGGCGGCAAGTTCTGAACGCGTGACGCCATGTTTTTCTAAAAGTTCACGTGGCAAGTAGCAGCGCCCCATCCGCAAATCTTCGCCGACGTCGCGGAGGATATTGGTCAGCTGCATCGCCTCACCGAGCGCGAGGGCGCACTCTAGCGTTTCGTTGCCGCCTCGGTAGCCTGCAACCGGCGCGACCAACAGCCCGACCACCCCGGCAACCCGGCGGCAGTAGAGCATCAGCTCAGCCATTGTTTCAAAACACTGTTCGGACAGGTCGGACTCGAGCCCCAAGTACAGCTCATCAAACGCGCTTTTAGGGACGTTAAAACGTTCTAATACCCAGTGCAGCCCGACCTCTAAAAATGCGCCCGTGTGCGGTGTCCCGGCGTAGGCACGTTCGATGTGCTCTTGCCATACCAGCAGCCGAGAATGCGCCGCTTCGGATGACGGAGCTTCGTCAACGGCGTCGTCCCCACTCCGGCACACGGCGTAGACAACCGAAACTGCTTGGCGTTCGGTGGGGGGAAAAAGCCGAGAACCAAGATAAAAGGTGCTCGAGTGTGCCCGGGTTAGCTGCGTACAGTACGCTACCGCGTCCTCCGCCGTCCATATCTGCGCCAGACTGTGTGGACGTACATCCCTGGGTTTTGTCACTCGGCCTCCAAACACCACTTACTTTTATGCTCCCACATCTACCGGGCTGCAGACAACAGCGTATCTCACGGTCTTATGACAGTTCCGCTTACTACACCACTACGCATTTGTTACGCCGCCCAACGCCTGTGCAGCGCCAGCTACTTCCGCACGATACCGTGATTGTGTGCTAAGGCAACTGTTTAACTGGAGATAGTAGCCGACAACCTTTCGGGTGCAGCCTTTACGAATGACCTACGCGGCCCAGCTGAGGAGCGCCGTAACGCGTTTTCACGTACTCGTCTAACATCTGATTAAACTCTGGGACAATTTGCTTGCCCTGCAAGACGCCGACAAACTGTCCGTCACGGTAGACCGGTGCGCGCGGGTCCTCGCCGGTTCCCGGCAGCGAAATGCCGATGTCGGCGTGCTTCGACTCACCGGGGCCGTTGACTACGCAGCCCATCACCGCGACTTTGAGCCCTTCGACCCCCGGATACTGCTCTTTCCAGCTCGGCATCTGCGCTTTGAGATACGCCTGAATATCACGGGCCATCTCTTGAAACAGGGTGCTCGTCGTCCGACCGCAGCCAGGGCAAGCGGTCACCGTGGGGGCAAATTTGCGTAGGTCGAGCGCCGCTAAAATCTCCTGCGCCGCCTCGACCTCGCGGATACGCGGCGCACCCGGTTCAGGGGTAAGCGACACACGGATGGTATCGCCGATGCCTTCAGCGAGCAACACGCTGAGACCCGCCGTACTTGCAACCACCCCTTTAACCCCCATCCCCGCTTCGGTCAGACCCAAGTGCAGCGGATAATCACAGCGAGCTGCGAGCAGCCGGTAGACCTCCCAGAGGTCACGGGCGTTCGAGACTTTGGCAGACAGGATGATCTTGTCGTGCCCCAACCCGCGCGTCTCGGCGAGTTCAGCCGAAAGCAGCGCAGACTGGAGCATCGCTTCGATCATCACGTCGCGGGCGTCTTTGGGCGTGGCCGACGCTGCGTTGAGGTCCATCAGTTTGGTTAAGAGCTGCGCGTCTAAAGAGCCCCAGTTGACGCCGATCCGCACAGGTTTGTCATGGTCTTTGGCGACCTCTATCATCGTCACAAAGTTCTCGTCATGGCGTTTGCCGGTGCCGACGTTGCCGGGGTTGATCCGGTATTTGTCCAGCGCGGCAGCTGCTTGCGGAAACTCACGGAGCAACACGTGGCCGTTAAAGTGAAAGTCGCCGACGAGCGGCACGTCTAGGCCCTGCTCAGTCAACCTCGCTTTAATCTCCGGGACGGCCTGCGCCGCCGCTTTGTTATTGACGGTAATGCGGACGATCTCGCTCCCGGCGTGGTAGAGCTGCGCCACTTGCAGCGTGGTCGCTGCGGCGTCGGCGGTATCGGTATTGGTCATCGACTGCACCACGATAGGGTGCGCCGACCCGATGGGAACGCCCCCGACGTAGCAAGTCACAGTTTCGCGGCGGTAAGTCATACCCAGACTAGTCATAAAGCCAGTGTACCGAGTGAGGGCCCCGAAACGCGTCAGTTAAAGGTAGATAGGATTAAATTATTTGAACTGCTGAACCCGGGTTGTCCGCCGCAGCTTGGTCGGGGAGTGCCGACGCTCAGTCAGTTTTGAACTTACCAGCAAACCGCTAAACATCGCAAGACCAAAAATCAGCAGCGGCAACGCCGTATAGCGTTCACCCAGGTAGAGTCCCGATATAGCAAAAAAGACGCCGGTTATAATAGCTGTCGCCCGTTTGCGTCTTAGCCCCAGAGCTAAAACAGCGCCGCCGAACACGCACAGCGCCAAGATAAGCCCCGGCAAGACGTAACCCGACATGACAGCGTTGTGAAAAAGCGCCGCAACCTCTTCTGTAGTCACAACCACACTCTATAATAAGTTGAGGTAATCAGAACGAAATTATTTCACAAAAAATCCTCACTCGAGTTTTGAGTGAGGGTTAAAACCTTTAAGTTTTGTCAGACAAGTTTGGCCTCGAGCTTAATGTCAAGTGCCGCTAACGCCTTGGAGACCGGGCAGTTTTTCTTCGCGTCTTCGGCGTAGTTTTGAAACTCGTCTGCGCTCAGGCCCGGAACCTTGCCCTCAGTCTGGAGGGAGACTTCAGTGATCTCCAAACCGTCCATCTTCACGTTCGCCACCGTTTTTACGTGGTCGGCGGTATGACCCGCTTCGGCGAGCATGTTGGCGAGCGCCATCGAATAGCAGCCCGCGTGCGCCGCGCCGATAAGTTCTTCGGGGTTGGTACCGGTACCCTCTTCAAAGCGCGACTTGTACGAATACTGCGCGTCGAAGGTGCCGCTCTGCACCGTCACGTCACCTTTGCCTGACTTGAGATCGCCGTTCCACTGGGCTGTACCTTTACGGGTAAGTGCCATAATAATAGCTCCTTTTCTGTGAGAGTCTAACGCGGGGGCCGGGACCTAAACTGTATAGTTCGATACCAGCGGCGTTTAGACCATACATCTAGACAGCGTGGGTCATCTGCCGAATCGCGCCCAGGTGGTACGCCGCGTGCGGCGTAAAGGCCAGCATGACCGTCAGCATCTGCTCGCCTACAAGCTCCTGCTGATTCTGAAGCGCGTAGTGAAGCGCCTCGTACTCGCCTCTCAGGTCGGCGCGGAGTTTGTCCCAAGTAGCGGCGTCTACCGTATGCACCGTCCAGCTTTCCGCCCAGTTCAGCTGCGGCGTTTCGCCCCGCGTGTAGGCGTTGGCTACAGCCAGACTCCAGCGCAGATGTTCGGTGTGCGCGGCGACGGTTGAGCCACTCGGTTGCCGTCTCGAGGCAGCTTCGGCGCTCACGGAGTCAAGCGTTCCCAAAATACCGGAATCCGGTTCATTACCGATAAACCAAGTGTAGGCGTGGTTGGGGCCGGTGTAAGCTTCACTAAACAGCTCAGCGAGGATTTTAGTCAAGGTTTCGTTAGGAACGCTTTTCGTAGATGTCGTCATGGTTTTGCCTCGAAATGCGGGTTATAGATAATGCCGAGCGCATTACCAAACGGGTCTTTGACCAGCGCCGTTTTAATTCCATCACCGACATCTTCAACTTGACTAATGACCGTTGCACCAAGCTCGAGCAACCTCTTAAACGCAGCTTCGATATCATCTACTCGCCAGTACGGAACGCTGCCACCTAAACCGTCGCCCAAACCTTGCAAGGTCTCGCTGCGGCCGGGTTGCAGGCCGAGTTCGTAACCGCCGACGTCAAACCCGACATAAAAGGGTTCGTCAAAATAAGGCTGGACGCCTAACACTTGGCTGTACCAGGCTTTGGCTTTTTCAAGGTCGGGGGCGTCATAGATGGCAGTGACTAACTGTTTGAACATAGGGGCTCCTTAAAATGCGTTTTCCAGCTAAACCGAGTTCGTAAAACGTTTAGGCATCTCCTCCGAGACTGTACTCGAGCACATACCCATGCTCTCTCCCGCTCACTTCTATCGTCATCCGTCCCTCGAGCCCCACCAACTCACCCGTCCCCGAATCCGGCACGACGGTAACGCTCTGCTCGCCCTTGCCACGGGTCATGGTGCTCGAGTGTTGCAGTACAAACGTTCCCTTTTTCCCCTGCAACGTAGCGGTAATCTTTTCAATCGCAACGTAACCCGCCGAGCCTTGCGTGTCGGTTCTGGCACTCAGCATTTCGCCTTGGCTCGTTCCCGTTAAGTCGCCGGTAAACGTCTTGTTGATAGACAACCTACTTAGCAAAGGACTTGCTGCTTCGTCCGTTAGGGGTTGAGGTTTTAGGTCTACGCTGAAAGTTCCGGTGGCGCGGTTTGTCATGGGGTTCCTCTTTCTAAGTTTGCAGGCTAGAGTTTGAAGGTGTACATCACGACCGGTTCAGCCGCCACCTTAAAAGACTCGTAAAATCCTTTTGCCTGCCGGTTTGTATCTTCAGCGCCGAGCCAAGCCTCTTCGCAGCCCAGTTTTTTGCCAAGCTCTAACACGGCGTTCAGCAGCTTGGTGGCAATCCCCTGCCGCCGCAAGGCAGGTGTGACGCCTATCTCATCAATAAAAAGTTCAGTTGGTTTATCTGGATGCTTGTGAATAACAGCCGCGACTTGCCCTACGACCTCGCCAGCTTTAACAGCGACAATCAGGTGATGCGTAGGTTCGGCGAGATAAGCGGTAAGACGCTCCGGGTAGACGGCTTCATCGAACACGTCCTCGGCAACGCGCTCGAGGACCGCCTCGTCACCCGGCATAAGCCGTTTTATGTGGATGTCCATGTTCACCTCCGCTCGAGTGCAGTTTGCCCATGTTACTTATCAATGTCGCCCGCTACTTTACAACTCCTTGAAAGCCAAGCCTTTCTCTTCAAGTGCTCCCCTTAGGATTTTTAAGGCTTTTGGTCCCATACCGTGTAACTCGCTCAGGTCTTCTTCGCTGACGCGGGTGAGGTGCTCGAGCCTAAAGCAGCCCGACCCATGTAGAGCTCTAAGCGCCGGTTGGCTGATTTTCGGAAAGTCGTTTTCTTGCTCCACCGTTACTTCTCCTTCACAACACGAAATCTTAACTGAGTTCTTCCCGAAGACTCGGCCACCTTTACTTTTTCCAGCTCAACCGGTTCCATGTCTAAACCTTCAAAAAGCCGAAGCCCACCGCCTAAAAGAACGGGCATAATGTCGAGCTCGAGTTCATCAACCACGCCCGCTTTGAGGCACTGCCGAAACGTACTCGCCCCACCGATGACCGTGACATCTTTGTCGCCTGCGGCTGCTTTAGCCTGTGCAACAGCACTTTCAATTCCGTCAGTGACAAAGGTAACCGTCAATCTTCCATTCTGTTTGGGTAGTTTTTCCGGAACGTTATGCGTCAGCACAAAAATTGGCACTTGATATTCGTAGGTGTCTAAATAAGCATCCGGGTCGCCCATTGCGTAAGCGCGTCTGCCCATCACGACGGCTCCGGTGTTTTTGATGGATGCTCGCATTGCCTCACTGTTTTGTAGCTCGGCGAAGTCGGAGTAAAGGCGGCTTACGCTGCCGTTTTTATCGTTGACGAAACCGTCAAGTGAGACGGTCATACCTAGAATGACTTTACTCATTACGATTTCTCCTTTTACCCCTCAGCTGTTGACTCAGGATTGATTGACTAGATAGTGATGAGGTAAACATCATCCTCCCAGCAGTTGCGAAACGATTTTGGCAATCCGCCTTTCTCGAGTCTCCTGCATTTTTGCGTCTTCAACCTGTCGAACGAACTCCTTGCGCTTTGTAAACGCCAACGCCTCAAAGGTTTTTTTGATACCGACTTTGGTAAGCGCGTTTGATAAATCATCCGGAATCTCAACCGTGCGAGGTTCGGTGTCCAGCTCGAGCGTCACCTCTACGGCCTCCCCCGCTTTAAGCCCTGCGGCTTCACGGTGCGCTTTACTGAGTGGAATCATAAAGTTGCCACTCATCACCGCGACGGTACTTAGGTAGCTGTAACTGGAGACGTTCACCTTGACGGCAGGCTTTTTGCTTTCACCGAGTTCAGTGATGTTTTCAGGCGGCACTTCGATACCCGTGTTACTGCCAATAGCTTTGATTTTAGTGGTAAAGGTTGTCTTCATAGCTTGCCTCTTTTTGCTGCTCTTTCCAGATTTTCCTTCGTCCTAAACGACACAATTCGTCTTATCAAGTCATAAGGGATCGGCTTGTCTAGCGGAAACTGCACCGAACCCTTAGCATTTTTGTAAGGGGCCAGTTCATCCCTGAAGGCTTGGACGCCCTCAGGCGTGGGGTAAAGCCCAAGGTGCGTTTTGAAAGCGGCAAAGTAAACAAGCGGCTTGCCCCTGAGCTTAAAGGTCGGGATTTGGTAGCTGATGGTTTCTTCGGCGTCCGGCGCGGCTTTTCTAATCGTCTGCCTCACTTTTGCTAAAATCTCCTGCACGTCTTCCGGGAAGGCTGCGATGTAGTCGTCTATGGTTTTGGGAATGGCTGCAGTTGATTGCATAAATTTCCCTTTACAACGCGCTGATGTCTCGAGCCACTTCAGCCAGGTCATTCTCAAACTGGTGTTCACGATCCTCGAACTCGCAAAATGTTGCTTGCGGAAGTTTTTCCCGGTACAGCTCGAGGTGTGTAAATGGCACGATGTCGTCATCGCGGCTGTGATAGAAAAACAGCGGCAAATCTTTTGGGAGGCTAGGGGCAAAACTTTCGCGCAGTGCATATTCAGCTTGCCAATCCTCAGCACTCCAGTAAGGCGTTGCGATAAGAAACAATCCCGCGATAGGTTTTGCTACTTCTTCTTCAGACAAATACTTGAGCAGCACCGAAGCACCGAATGAATGTCCGACGAGAATGGTTGTGTCACCTTTCATGGTTGAAAGTTCTTCGCCAATCTTCTTTTTCCACGCCTCGTAGCCAAAACTATCATCATTAGGCATTCTTGGATACGTCACTTCATACCGGGTTCCTAACGTATCACGCAGATTTACTACCAATTTCTCATCTTCTTCGTAGGCTTCTTGTCCGGCGCCTTGAATAAACAGCACTTGTTTTTTCATAAATCTCTATCCCTCTTTAACCCTGGTCATCTTTGACGCGTACCCGCCCCAACCGGATACACCCAAGCTCCGGCGTTGTTATAACATCCAGCCACTTCTCAACCTCCATCAGGGCGTAAACCGTTTCCAATGGCCTTCGGAGACAACCTCAACATCACCATCGACCACTTTGATGGCGGTCTCATCGTCAATCGCGTACGCTGGCACCGACACCCCGGCCGCCCATTTCTCCGCGTTGGCCACCGTGTTGTGTGGCAGCATCGGGTGTTCCAGGTGCGGGTAGATGGAGAAATCAACCAGGCCGAGCGTCTCGTCGCCGCCGGTGGGCGGGGTCCACTCGACGAAAAATTCCCCGATCCTGGGCGTCATCACCATGCTCCCGGCGCTGAGCCCCACCCAGACCGTCTCGCGCAGCGACGGCAAAAGGTCTGCCAGTCCGGACTGCCGCATCCAGTAGCACAAATACAGAGCATCGCCGCCAGCCGCCAGCAGGACATCCGTCTCCTGAACCAGAGGAACCCAGCGTGCTTCGTCAATGCTGGGCAGTGCGGTGAGCTCCAGCACACCCAAGGACTGCCAACCCAGTTCACACATGGGGGTTTCGGGTTCTCGTCCACTGATGAACTGCCATACCCCCGCTCCTGGACCGACTTGAGGATGCCCGTACATTGCCGTAGGAATGCAGAGGGCGCTAGCCTCGGCAATCGGTTTGCCCAGGAGTTCGACCAGCGCGTCGTGGATGCTGGTGTTTTTGATACCAGCCGAGGTGAGCAGAAATTTCATGATACCTCTCCTTGCCAATTTCGTGGGAGCCGAAAAGTTTTTCTCATCCCTTGATTTGAGACTGAAGCAGCACTAGCCCAGAACGTAATGACTGCGTTTCTTAACAGCACTTGTTTTTTCACAAATTTCTACCCCTCTTCAATCCTGGTCATCGTTGACGCGTACCCACCCCCACTCGGATATACCCAGGCTCCGGCGTTGGTGTTGCCGTCGTCGCGCCACTTGCCCCGGTAACGAGCAGGCGAACCCTTTTCACCCGCCCAAATAGTAAGGGTATCGTCATTCACTTCGTACACGTACTCGAAGGTGTTGCCCGCGTTGTCGTAGATACGCGATTTGATGTCTTGGCTCGGCTCCGCCCCGAAGCCCTTTTCGTAACCGATCAGCTCGAGCCCCTTGACCTTATGCCCGCTATGGATGAAGTCAAAGTGTTGCACCAGAAAGAAGCCACCCTCGAGCCACTCGTACCTGACCTGTCCCGCGATATCCGGGCCGGAGACGTTCCAGGTTCCTATTAGTTTCTCGAGGCTTTTGAGACCGGGATAGCGTTCTGGTTGCTGTGCCGTTTTACCCGCATCTGACATGAGGTTGCCTCCTCTAGCCTTGCTCATAGGCACGCCGCAGGGCGTCCCCATCGATCTTTTTCATCCCCATCAGCGCCTCGGTGACTTGGGCCGCCCTTTGACGGTCGGGGTCAGCCATCAGCTTGAGTGCTCCTATCGGCACGATCTGCCACGACACGCCGTATTTGTCCTTGAGCCAGCCGCACTGACTCTCTTTACCCTCTGCGGTAAATTCGTCCCACAGCGCGTCAACTTCGGCCTGCGTCTCACAATTGACAAACAGCGAGACGGCTTCGGTAAACCCGAACTCGTGCTTTTCGGCGCTGTCCATTGCGATAAAGGTCTGACCGGCGAGAGTGAACTGAGCGTAGTCAACATTCGCCGACTCAGGATTTTTCATCATCTGGTTGAGGCTCGAGTCTTCAAAGAGCGAGCTATAAAGCCCAATAGCTTCCTCTGCCTTGCCACACTGTTCCCCGACGAAAAGTAGAAACGGGGTGATGGTTTGAGCACTGCTCCCATCCACACCGATTTGCCACGAAACCCCGTACTTGTCGTTCAGCCAGCCGTATTTTTCGCTCCAGTCGTACTTCTGAAAGGGCATCAGCACCGTGCCGCCTTCAACAAGTTTTTCCCACAAGGCGTTCACTTCAGCGACTGTCTCTAAGGTCACAAAAAACGAAATTGCCGGTGTAAAGCTGAACTCCGGGCCACCGTTTAAGGCGATGAAGTTTTGGTTCTCGAGCGTAAAATTTACCGTCATTACGCTGCCGCTGCGTTCTGGGTGTGTTTCGCCGTAACGCGCCGTACTCGTAACTTCGGAGTTTTTGAACAGCGAGGTGTAGAAAGTGACGGCTTCTTCAGCCTGAGTGTCAAACCATAAGAACGGGACGATTTTTTGCACGAAGGTCTCCTTTTTTGGCTATGGTTAATAACGGATACTCGGATGTTTCGAGTGCCACTGGGTTGCTTGTTGAAAGGTATGTGCCCTAGCTAAAACACCGTTCTCATTCCCCTTTGCGCCGACAATTTGCAAGCCTAACGGCAAGCCGTTTTGACTGAGGCCACAGGGGATACTTATGGCGGGCAAGCCGTAGTAATTGGCGAAAAACGTATTATCTGGAGAAACCGCCAGTGGCCCCGCCGCTTTAGCCTCTCCAATCGTTGGCGTCACAGCCGTCGTGGTAGACAAGACTAAAACGTCAATCTCCTCAAATAGGCTTTGCGAAATGGTTTCACGGTCTTGTTCTATGGTTTCGCTGTTAGAGGAGGCAGTGTCAAAAGGGGCATCAAGCTCTTTGGCTGTATATCCTAAAGACTGAAAGGTTTCGACAGCCTTTTGAAAAGCTTCTCTTACCTCATCCGTCGCCTTGAAATTCTTGACCACACCGATAGTGGGTTTGTTCACCTCGTCAAAAGCCGAACGATAATCGGTTTTGAGGTCGCTTTGACTCACTTCGGGATGGGCAAGCGCGTTTAACAGGATGGCGGCATCTTCAACCACACGGCATTGAAAACCGGTATGAGAAAGACGAAGGATTGTTTCATCAGTTTCCTCTCCCTCGAGAACCCCTTTGGTGCTGAGTAAGCCGTAGGTCGCTTTGAACCCCGTGACACCGCAACAGGCTGCGGGTAAGCGACAAGAGCCGACGGCGTCCGTGTCAACCGTTGCAAAACACAACCCCGCAGCGACGGCTGCCGCCGATCCTCCTGAAGAGCCACCCGCCACATATGCCTGGTTCCAAGGATTATGCACAGCTCCAAAATGACTGTCAACCGAGGTTGTGCCCATCCCCAGCTCGTGCATGTTCGTCTTGCCAAGCAGAATGGCTCCCGCCATTTTTAACTTTGTGATAACCTCGGCGTCTTTACTTGGCACACGATTCTCAAAATGTTTAGAGGCTGCTGTTGTTTTAATACCTGCCGTATCAAAGAAATCTTTGACGGCAACGGGAATACCGTGCAACGAACCTTTCCAGTTGCCGCCGTTGATGTCTCGCTCAGCGTCTTTGGCTTCTTGCAACGCCTGCTCAGCTGTGACCGTAATAAAGGCGTTGAGTGCTGGATTTAGGTATTCAATTCTTTCGAGGCAGTCTGTAACAAGCTCTACGGGTGATACTTTCTCTTGTCTTAGCAGTTCGCTTACTTCTGTGATACTTGAATACTGATGGTTAGTCATCGTGATGTCTCCTCATTTAATTACACGAAACTTGAGGTGGGTGACGCCTTCGGACTCGAGTATCTATGCACTTTCCAGTTCAAAGCAATTTTAGAATTCATTATCTGAGTCAGCGTCTTTTGGTGTTGCAATCAGCTCACCCTGACCTTTCTCTATGTCTGCCACGAAACCGCCCCAGCCACCGCTTGCCTCTTCCCTTACAGGAGAGGTAATGACAAGCAGCTGCACAGGTTCTTGGTTTTGTATCGTGTAACCGTGCTCGATACCGCGCGGCAAAAAGATAAAGCCACCTTTCTTTAGGTCAAAGGTCTCGGTACCACATCGAAACGTAAGGACGCCCTCGAGCACGTAGAACATCTCGTCTTCGCTGTTATGCGTGTGGTCAGGTGGCTCCTCACCTTTTCTCGTAAGGTACTCCAAGACGGCGGAGCCGCTGCCCGCTTGCACCTCGCCTGCTTTTACAGTGAAGTCAATCCCGAACCTGTACGTCCAGCCCTCACCCGCCTTGAGTGCATAGGAATGAGTCCGACTGTCAAGTCGATTCATGCCTTTCTCCTTTCCCATATCATTTCTCCTTCACAACGCGGAACCTGAGATGCGTTACGCTAGGGGACTCGAGTACCCTTACCTTCTCGAGTTGGGCCTCCACTCCCGACTCGAACAAACGAAGCCCGCCGCCGAACAGCACCGGAACGAGGTGAAGCTGCACTTCGTCAACGAGACCGGCTTTGAGATATTGCTGCGCTATGTCCGCGCCACCTGCGATGCAAACGTCTCTGTCCCCGGCAGCGTCTTTCGCTCTCTCTAAAGCACTTTCGATGCCGTCGGTAACAAAGATGAACTGTGCACCGCTATTCTCTATGCTTTCTCTGGCTTCATGGGAGAGCACAAAATGCGGCACCTTGTAAGGCGTATCGAAACCCTCTGCTTCTCGTGAGCCGCCAAAGGCACGTTTACCCATGACCATCGCGCCAATGTTCTGTAACAGCTCGTCAAGAATTTGAGGCCCGTCACCCGAGGGCGAAAAGTACCAGTCGTGCAGCCCGCCGTCCTCACCGTTCGGCCCGTTGACAAAACCGTCGAGCGATACAGCCATATCTAAACCTTTACGCGTTGAACTGTTTGAAATGATGATCTACGTGAAGGTACTGTAACCGCGCCCACTCGTTGGGGGTTAGGCGGCCAAAGAAGGGGTGAGGCTGCCGTGTGATGCCTGCTTCTCCTACTTCCACAAATTGCTCGAGTTCACGCACCAATCTTTCTTTTTCCCTCTGAAACTCTCGCAGGTCAGAAATCTTGACACTAGGGGCAGTAGGTGTGTTTTTAGATAGACCCTTTGATAAGACTCTTCGCTTAGCAGTAGGGCCAAAAACACGCCCCATCAACATTTGGCCAACTTTCTTATTACTCAATGCCAGCTCGAGATTCGCCGTGACATGCGCCAGCATCTGGGCAACGTCCATTTTCCCCCAGAGGGCTTGGCTGTCTGGCGAAAGTTTTTCTAAACGCTCGAGTAAATCCTTATATGCCTGTGGTTGAAGTAAATGGAGTTCGTATATCAAACAACACCACCTTCCTATGCGGTATTGCAGAAATGACAAGGTGTCACGTTCAAATACTTGAGCACTCCGGTTTCTGACTCGCTTTTTCAGCGCTCGAGCATGACTTTCGACGTTTCAAAGTCGGCGGGTGCCGAGCTGTGTTCATAGACGATTTTCCATGTACCGTCTTTTTGCCTCAGCACGACTGTTACGCGGTTTCGCATTGCCCGTAACGCTTCACCCTTAGCGGATAAACCCCGGTAGGTTACAAATGCATGGGCGACCACGACATCTCGAGCTGACGTTGTTTGTACCTCAGCAAAGTCAACCGCAACCCGTTCAGTACCCAGCGAGTCGAACCAGTTTGTGACCATGCCGCGCCACGCTTCAGCACCGTCGTACGACCAGCGGCCCCACATGTCGAAAACGCGCACATCTTGGTCGTAAAGGGCAACGAACGCCTCAACGTCTTTGGCATATACGGCGGCTTTATAGGCGTCTAAAATCTGTGTGATGGGCTCGAGTTCACTCATTCCAACCTATTTTCCCGAACCTGCTTGTAGATGGCTATCACCACGCCCGTGCCGGTCGTGACGCTCTCGACAAGATGAAAAGACGCTTGCACGCCGCCCCCGAACAGCCGTCGTCCGCTGCCCAGCACCACAGGCGCAATCATCAGAAAGTACTCATCAATCACCTTAGCGGCCATTAGGGAGCCGATCAGCACACCGCTCCCCATGATTACAAGGTTTCTGTTAGAACTTCGTTTGAAGTCCGCTACAGCAGCTGGAACGTCACCATGCAGTAGGGTCGAGTTCGGCCACTCGAGACTCATCGCGGCGTCCCTCGAGGCGACGAACTTTTGGGTGTTGTTGAGCGCATCCTTAAATGGGCCGCCTTGGGCGTTCCAGGCAGCAAGCAAATCCTCGTAGGTGCGCCGCCCGAAGAGCCACGCAAAATCCTCTCCCATCCGCTCGCCCATCTTGGCACCCGTCGTCTCGTCGCCATACGGGAGTGCCCAGCCGCCCTTTCCAAAGCCGTCCCGAGTGTCCTCATCCGGACGGCCCGGCCCTTGCATCACACCGTCAAGCGTTAGCCAGTTCACTACGATGACGTTTCCCATAGAAAGCCTCCTTTGATTTGCTGAGTGACAAATTACGTTATACGGAGTTGTTGGCGGGTATTGTCCAAAACCGGGGCTTCGTCCGCGCTCGAGCCGTAAATCCCGGGCACCGACGCCCCGACCAGCCGCAGGTAGACGGTCAGCTGCCCCCGGTGGTGATACCAGTGATTGAACAAAATCGAGCGCAGCAAGGCGCTCCTGGGCATCACCGCGACTTCGTGACCGTCACTCACCATCCTCCAGGGCGTCGCTAACGCTGCGTCGTCCATGTTGCTGAGGAGCGTTTTGGCTTTTGCGAGACTGTGCTCGAGAGCCTCCAGCACCTCGGCCAAACTCGTCGCACTCGGCCTCGGCACCTCAGTATTTACGTCGAAGGTCTCTTGCACCGAAAGCTCGGCAATCGCGCCGGGTAGGGTGGCAAGGTGCATAGAAAGTTGACCCAGGCTCATCGACTTGTTGTGCGGTTTCCAGCTCAGTTTGTTCTCGGGCACACGCTCCAAGACCCGCCGCGTCGCCTGTGCTTTTCCGTCCAACTCCTGAAGAAACGCTTCAATCATCGTCACCGCAAACTACCCTTCCTGCCGACCAAGCGGCGTCAGGTCGAGAAACTGCGGCCCCGAAACGAGCAACTCAACCCCCCTGGCAAAGGTCGCGTAGGTGTGGTAGATCTCCTCACCATCACGTAAAAACACGCTGTACCCCGGAATCTCACCTTTACCGCCCGACCCAAGTCCAGCCCGTTCCAGTTCCTCTTTGTTGCGGTAGTTGACCATCAGCGGCGCAACGGCTTCGTCCACGGTGGCGTAAAAGTCGTAGTTGAAATCGTTCCCGTAAGACGACACCCACGGCAGCGTCCAGCCCTTACGCGCTTTCCACGCCTCGAGCTTTTCTAGCGGTGCGCGGGAGACCATCACAAACGAGGTGTCTTTATCGTGCAGGTGCGTGATGTCACCGAAGTCATCTGCAGCGTAGGAGCAACTCGAGCAGCCCTCGTCCCACTCGGGGTCGAACATAAAGTGCTGGATGACGAGCTGACGGCGACCGTCGAACAGCCCTAGCAGCGTCGCCTTGCCTTCAGGACTGTCGAAGGTGTATGTTTTTTCAACTTTGACCATCGGCAACGCTTGGCGTTCGGCACGGAGCGCATCGCGGGCCCAGGTCAGTTCTTTTTCTTTGACGAGGAGTTTTCTGCGAGCCTCGAGCCACGCGTCTCGAGACATAACCGTCGGGAGTTTGCTCATGATTCTTGCTCCTCAAAAACCTTGCTTATGCAGTTAAAGTTTAGGCGGGTCCAGCGACTCCAATCAAATTGCCCTCAAGGTCTATGAAATGACCGACAACTACACCTCCCTTTGGGTTTTTAGCCGGTCCCATTACCCGTGTCCCACCAAGGCTCTCAGCCTTTTGGAGCGCGGCCTCAACATCAGGAACACCAACGTAGAAAATGGCGTGGGCCTCGTAATCCTCACCTCCGCCAATGCCGCCGGGAATCCCAGTTCCATCGCTAGTTATGTAACGGTTGATAAAGCCATAATTGCCTGTTTGAGAGACCTCTTCTGCAACAGGCGCTTCCGTGTCGAACTCCCATTCAAAAAGCTCGCCGAAGAAAGCTCGAAGCTTTTTGGGATTTTTTCCAATGACCTCAAAGTGTACAACTGGATTTCCCATAGTTGTCTCCTCCATTGCTCTTAGCTCGGTTAAAGCCTCAGGCATACCGCGCTGGTTTTCGCGCAGGTAGCGGTTTAACCCGCCAGCGCAGATACGCCACAAAGCTCGCCATGATAAATAGAACAACTGTGGTCAGGGCACTCGAGATTTCGCCTCTGCTGAAGTGAAAGATAGATGCACTTAGGGTCACCACCATGATGCCTAAAGCGGCGAGCGGCGTCAGCCAGGGCAGGATGCGCGTCACCCCGGGCAAGATGAGGCCGACCCCGGCGAGCAGTTCGGCGACGCCTAAAAAGAGGCGGAAGAGAAGCCCGAACTGTTCATCTAACAGCGCCACGAACTGCGGCGGTGGAAAGAGGAAAAACCAGCTGTGATAGAGAAACTGAGCGGCCAAGAGAGCTTGTAAAATCCAGAGAACGATGTTCATATTTCCTCCTGAATAACTCAATCTAGTGATGCTTCTAGCATTGGGTCTAGGGTACGTTCGGGTTAGGGTCTAGTCGCGGGTTCATAGGTAAGTAGCAGCACGCCCGCGCCGAGGTCTCTCGAGGCGGTAAGTTTTAGCGGCAATCTGTCCCCGCCCGAGAAGAGGCGCTTGCCGCTCCCGAGGACGAGCGGGTAGACCATCAGGCGAAGTTCGTCCACGAGACCGTGCCGCAGGAGCGTCTGGACGAAGGTGCCGCTGCCGTAAACGAGGAGGTTCCCGCCTTCTTGCCGCTTCAGCGCCGCCACCGCGGAGGCCACATCGCCTCTTAGCGCGGTGGCATTCCACTCGAGTGACCTTAGAGTAGTCGTAGCGACGAACTTCGGCAGGCTGTTCATCCGCTCGCCGAACTCCCCGGTCGCGTTCGGCCAGGACTTGGCGAAGCCCTCGTAGGTCACGCGGCCCAGCAAGAGGGCGTCGCTGGCGAAGAGTTCGTCGTACTTGAACGTGCCGCCGTCCGGGTTGTAGCCGCTCCGCCAGGGGGTGGCTTCTTCGTACACCCCGTCGAGGGTTAGGAACTCGGTCACGATCAGCTTCATGCGTGCTCCTTTCGCGGCTCATCGCCGCCGGGTCATAAAACAAGTTGGTCTTCTACGTTAAGCGCGGTTCGAGATTTGCTGTACGGCCCAGCTGTTACCGTCAGGGTCACTAAAATAGATAAAGCCCACATTGTCGAGTGGATCGGCTTGAGGGCTGGGGTTCTTACCCAGCACTTTGACTTCACTGACATCTACGCCGCGTTCTATAAGCTCCGCACGGGCTGCATGAATATCTTTCACCACTAGCTGTAAGCCTTTGAGTGAGCCTGCGGGCATTTTTGTCATGCCTGTACCGATAACAACCGAGCAGCCTGAACCACGTGGGGTAAGTTGGATGACCCTGGTGTTTTCGTTCACCTTGGTGTCGTGGTCTACGTTAAACCCGAGTTGGTCTGCGTAAAAGGCTTTAGCGCGGTCCGAATCAGAGACGGGCACGACGACGACCTCGAGCGTCCAGTTCATCAGGCGTTTTCTTGTGTCTGGGCGGAGTCGTAAAGCACGAAGATATTGCCATCGGGGTCTCGAGCCTGTACGTCGGTACCGTAGGGTTGGGCATTGGGCTCGCTTAAGAATGTGACGCCCTTGGCCTTGAGGTCTTTGTAGGTGCTCGCTATATCCTCCACGTTAAACATCAAGCCGGTGTTGCCACCCACCTTTTCCGGGCTCCAGTTGCCGTAACCGTGCGTGAGGATAAGGGCGGTACTAGAGCCCTGCGGCACGACCTCGACCCAGCGGTGCCCCTGGTCGTCCATCGGTTCGTCGGTACGTTTTTCAAAGCCGAGTTTGCCCACGTAAAAGTCGATAGCTCGGTCTAAATCGCTGACGAAAATGTCTGCCGAATAAACTTTGGTGATGCCCATGTTGAACCTCCGAGGTGAAGTTTACCGAGAGCCGAACCGGATTCGCTTCTCGAAAATTGCGCGTTTAGGCGACCTGCAAAGAAGTGACGCGGTAGCGCAATAGTTCCGCTACGAGCGCCGAGCCTACTGGCTATTTCTGCAACTCGTACTCGTCGTGCCGCCGAATTTTCGAAAAGGCGTCAGCTTGGGGCCAGCCCGCCGGAACCTCTTGCCAAAACTCTTGGCGTCCATAGGGGGCAATATCGAGATGCCCCGCGATGCTTGACAGCAACTCGACACCACGATTCCTCGTCAGGTATGTCAAGTAAGGTTTTTCGTTTAGTTGCAGATAGACGCTGAACCCCGAACCCTCGCCGCCGTCAGGCCCGGTCCACCCCCAGTCCTGGTTAAACGTGCAGTCATAAGAGGAAACCCACGGCACATTCCAGCCCATACGTTCTGAATACGCGAGCAATTTTTCGATAGGGGCGCGCGAAACCCTGGTAAAGCTGATGTCGTAAGGGCCGAAATGTGCAAGGTGCGGCACGCAGTTATCAGCGTCGTCTGAGCAGAATGGGCACCCCTGTTCCCATGCAGGATCGAACATGAAGTGGTGCAAGATGAGTTGCGATCGGCCCGCGAAAAGCTCGAGCAGGGTGGTCGGCCCGTCTTCGCCGGTGAAGGTGTAGTTTTCAACCTCCGTCATTGGTAGACGCCTGCGCTGAACCGCAACCGCGTCTCGCAACCGCGTTTCTGCCTTCTCCAACGGGAGGAGGGCGTTACGAGCGTCGTTCCAGGTCTCGCGCGTGACGATGGGTGGGTGTGCCTTTGACGTATCAATCATGCGTCTCTCCTCCGGTCGCAAAGATTGCTTACAAAAACGTCCGCTGAATACAGCTTGGTGATGCTCATGTTGAACCTCCGAAATGAAGTCTAACGAAGGGCGCGGCAGCTTCGCTTCTCGAAAATTGCGCGTTTAAGCAGCCCGCAATGAGGTCGCGCGGTAGTAAGCTGGGGACACGCCCAGCTGCGTCTTAAAAAGCGTGCTGAACGAGCCCAGGCTCTCAAAACCAATATCGAAACAGATGTCGGTGACGCTCCGGTCGGTGTGCTCGAGGAGAAACCGGGCGTGCTCAAGCCGCTTTTTCGTCACCAGCTGATGGGGCGTTTCGCCGTAAACCCGTTTGAACAGCCGCAAGAGGTGATGCGGCGACAGTTCGGCGGCCTCGGCAATCCGGGACAGGCCGATGGGTTCCAAAAAACTCGCCTCGATAAAGTCGCGGGCACACCAGAGCCGACGGTAGGCTTCGACTTTAGTTGCGTAACGCACTGCCGGAAGCTTTTCGATTTCTCTATAAATATCGTAGTGCAGGTGCAGCAGGCGCTCGAGAATCGGGTGGAAGAGGGTCTCGAGGGCGCTCTGGCTCTCGCGTAGGTCTCGAGAGTCGACCTCATAAAGATGCCCTTGCAAATGACCCAGGAGCGAAGTCAGAACCGGGTCGTTCGGATAGGTTCGTTCAAAAAATTCTAGCGGCTTACCGGATGTTCCAGGATCGTCCAAAAGGCGTTCGGTCGGCGTCGTCAGGCTCGCTGCAACCTCTGCGGCAAGACCGCTGCGAAACATCAGCAGAAACACTTCGGCGTCATCTTCAACCGCGTGAGCGTGACGCTGTTTATCGTTTAAGAGGAGGTAGCGGCCCGGTGTCACCGCAAACCGTGCCCGGCCTACCTCGTTGATCTCGCACCCGCTGCGGACGGTTTTCAGCGACAGCGGCCCCGAATGTTCAAGGTAGGTCACGCCGGACGCCCGCCCGCACATGATCATATTGGGCCAGCCGAGTGTCGGACAAGGCGCGTTCATATCGAGACCCTGCTGCTGCGGTTCGCTGTAATCACGGACGATCATCGTTCTCCTTAGCTATCGCTAAAAACGGTTTCTGACGTCGAGGCTCTATGCGTCCAAAGCCTTTTGAAACTAAGCTTCCGGCTCCGCCCATACCGCAAACTCATTCCCACTCGGCTCGGTAAAGTGAAACCGTTTGCCACCGGGAAACGTATAGATCGGCCTAACGACCCGACCACCCGCAGCGGTAACTTTGGCAAGCGTTTCTTCAAGGTGCTCGCTGTAAAAGATAAGGAGCGCACTTCCGGCATCCGTACGTGCGACAAGCTCGGAGGTGAAAAAGCCACCGTCGAGACCTGCATCCGAAAAAGCAGCATAGTCAGGGCCGTAATCTACAAACGACCAACCGAACGCAGCCTGAAAAAACGCTTTGGTTGCCCCTAAATCTTTAGCTGGATATTCGGCGTAATCGAGTTTTTCGTGCGTCGCCATATCGAACTCCCTCTCAAGTACCTTAAATATTAAGGTACTTGGAGTGTAACTGAACTCACCTAGAAACGCAAGTCCTTCGGGACAAAAACGAAACTGCAAACCGGACTACACACTTACCTTATTTATTTAGGTATTATTCCTGTATGAGCGATAACCCTAAACTTCAAAACGACCCGCAAGATAACGCCGTCAAAGACCCGAGCGAGTGGGTCACCGGGGACGAACCCGCAACCGGGGCGCAGCTCTCGTACTTACACACGCTCGCAGAAAACGCTGGTGAAGAAGTGCCGGAGGGTCTTAATAAAGCGCAAGCCTCCGAGCTGATCGAGACGTTACAAGCCAAAACCGGGCGCGGTCAAGAACAGAAGAGCTCAGACGAAGGCTAAATTTAGCAGACTCGAGAGTCGGGTAGCAACAGCCGCCCGACATCTTTTACTGCGTTTAGAACGTAGAATGGAGGTCTATGGCGCTCTCTGTCGAATCCCCATTTACGCCTAAAGGTGACCAGCCGCAAGCTATCGAAGGTCTTGTCGAAGGTTTAGGTGATGGTCTGCGCTACCAGACGTTACTCGGCGCGACCGGCACCGGTAAAACTTTCACGATGGCGAAAATCATCGAAGAGACGCAGCGCCCCGCCCTTATCTTAGCGCCGAACAAAATCTTAACGGCGCAGCTCGCCGCCGAGTTCCGCGACTTTTTTCCGGGAGCCGCCGTCGAGTTTTTTATCTCGTACTACGACTATTATCAACCTGAAGCGTATGTTCCGGCTAGAGACCTCTTTATCGAAAAAGACGCGAACATCAACCAGGAGTTGGAGCGCCTTCGCCACTCAACAACCCGCAACCTCCTGACGCGGCCCGATACGATTGTCGTCGCGTCGGTCTCGGCGATTTACGGTTTGGGTTCGCCCGATACCTATCAGCAGCTCAACATGATCTTGCACCTCGGGATGAAACGCTCGCGTGAAGAGATTTTAGACCGACTGGTCGTGCAGCAGTACGAACGCAACGACGTTGAACTCGCCGCCGGACGCTTCCGGGTCAAAGGGGACGTGATCGAAGTCTGGGCCGCCTATGACGAAGCGCCCCTCAGGGTTGAACTTTTTGGTGACGAGATTGACCGGCTGGCGATGATTGACCCTGTCACGGGCAATGTCCTCGCCGAGTTAGAAACGACCACGGTTTTTCCTGCTAAACATTACGTGACGCCGTTTGAACAGCTCGAGCCCGCCATCGCGCAGATTGAACACGATTTAGAAGAGCGGCTTGACTTCTTTGAACGTTCAGGCAAACTGTTAGAGAAACAGCGGCTCAAAGAGCGCACGCTGTACGACCTCGAGATGATGAAAACGCTCGGCTACTGTAACGGCATCGAAAACTACTCGCGTTACCTAGACGGGCGGCCTCCCGGCACTGCGCCGAACACGCTTTTAGATTATTTTCCTGACGACTTTATCACCTTTTTAGACGAGTCGCACGTCATGTTGCCGCAGGTCCGCGGGATGTTTAACGGCGACCGCGCCCGCAAACAGACGCTCGTGGATTACGGCTTCCGGCTCCCTGCTGCGCTCGACAACCGCCCGCTTAAAGAAGACGAGTTTTTGCAGCGTATCGGGCAGACGGTGTTCGTCTCCGCGACGCCTGCCGCGTGGGAATACGAGCATTCGGACAAGATCGCCGAACAGATCATCCGCCCGACTGGACTCGTTGACCCCGCAATCACTGTAAAACCCTCACGCGGCCAGATTGACGATTTAGTTTTTGCCATCAAAGAGCGGGCTAAACGAGGCGAGCGCGTGCTGGTTACAACCCTGACGAAACGGATGTCCGAAGATTTGGCCGAATACTTCGCGCAGCAGGGCTTGCGGGCGCGGTATATGCACTCGGACATTGACACGATTGAACGTCAGGTGATTATCCGTGATTTGCGCCTCGGCCACTTTGACGCGCTCATCGGCATTAACCTTTTGCGTGAAGGTCTCGACTTGCCCGAAGTCTCTTTGGTCGCTATCTTAGACGCCGACAAAACCGGCTTTTTACGGAGCGGACGTTCGCTCATCCAGACGATTGGCCGCGCCGCGCGTAATGTGAGCGGGGAGGTGTTCCTCTACGCCGACGTGTATTCTGACGCGATGAACGACGCTATCGGGGAAACCGAGCGCCGCCGGGAAAAACAGTTGGCGTACAACGAGGCGAACCACATCACGCCGGAAACCATCCGTAAACGCATCCGTGACGTCATCCGCGGTGAAGAAGAGGGTGCCGAAGCGATTGAAAAACTCTCACCGTGGGAGCGTGAGCTGGCGCAAGACGATATGAAGCAGGAGTTGGCGCTACTCGAGACTGAGATGTGGAAAGCCTCGGAAGACCTCGACTTCGAGCGGGCGGCGGCGGTGCGTGACCGGATTCGTGAGGTTGAAGCGAAGCTTCAGGGGAAAGAGGTGCAGCTGGTGAGTGTGCCCGGGAAAGAACCGAAGCGGGTGAAGGCGCGGGCGCGGCGCTAGGCTTCTCGGACCGTACGTTTAGTGTGTTTTTCTACGTCTTGTTCGTACGCTTCAGTGAGTAGCGGCACTACTGTTTGAAACGTCGCCTCACTCGGATTTAGGATACAGACCCACGACATCGGCGCGTAGATTGGATGCGGCATGAGCGTGCCCAACGTGGTGTAGTCATAGCCTGTATCAATGATCCCGCCGTCTTTGGCAAAAATGGGCTGAAGGCCAAACAGTTCTTGATACGTTGCTCGCTTGACTCCGATGTTAAGCCGGAAGACGCCAGGGCGTTCTAAATCCGAAGCTGTGTCGTAAGCATCGTTAACAACGAGCGTTGCGAAAGGGAAACGGCGCTCAGAGGCGTAAAAAAAGAAAGTATTGTCGGAATTATCGGTAGTTTCGACACCTTTGAACGTTTCGACTATCGTGCGGCTGACCTCAGCCTCGTCCATAAAACCTCCGAACTTGTAAGTATAGGGCGCGAGGACGAAGCAGGTCAAGCTAGAGTTCTACGGTACCCGCCAACCGCTTCAAATCCCCCGCTAGCATCTGAAACCCACACCCGTCACACTTTCCTTATGACTAAAACAGAGACAGACGCCTACCCGCTAAACGCCGAGCAGTTGGGACTTCTCTTCAATCTCCCCTACTACGGCGCACTCTACTTGTTCAAAGAACCGCTGACCCCGAGCGAAGTCGCGCGGCGAATGCAGGTTCCGGCCAACGCGATGCACTACCGCGTCAAGCGGCTCTTAGACGCAGGACTTTTAGAAATTGTTGACGATAGCAGCCGTTCGCGTACCTATAAAAGCGTCGCTGAGCGGTTTTTGCTTTCTCCCGAAGTATTACCTGCCGTAACAGACGCCTTACCTGCTATGTTCGACACGATGCTCAGCAAACTGCATCGCAATTTTTTAGAGCGAATGGAAACAGATTTAAGGGGTTTGGAAGCGTTACTCGAGGACGGTCCCATTACGTTTGAGCTGAGCGATTCGTTGACTTTGGGTTCCATCAAGCCTCACGACTATCCAGTTTTGGCGTCCATCTCTACGAGAAGCTTGAGCGCCGAACAGTTTCAAAAGGTCACGCAAGCTGTCAACGCTATTTTGGAAGAAGCGCCGGTGGAAGAGGGCAAAAAGCGGTGTACGCTGGCATTTCTTGCCTACCAAGGTGAGGGCGCAATGTAAGCTCCCAGCTATTCTTGAGGGCTGTGGTAGTCTCCTGTTATAGGAGGACGACTGCGTGACGTTTAAGGTAGGCGACAGTGTGGTGTATCCCTCACAAGGGGCAGGCCGAGTTGACGAGATTGCGACACGGGTCATCCTCGGCGAAACCCACGAATATCTCAAAATAAGTTTTGTTCGCGGCGATATGGACGTGTTGGTACCACTTAAAAAAGGCCAAGAGGTCGGTTTACGGCATACGATTACAGCCGGAGATTTGGAAACTGTCTGGGACGTAATGACTAAAGGTGAGCTCGAGCTGCCCGCCCAGTGGCCCCCGCGTTACCGCGCCGAACAAGAGATTTTGGCCGCTGGCGACGCCTTTGCGCTCGCCCGGCTGATCGGTACCTTGGCCGAACGTGACCTCGAGAAAGGTTTGGCCGCAACCGAACGCGAGATTTTAGAGGGCGCTAAAGTGTCCCTGGCGAGTGAGCTCGCCGTGGTACAAAACATAAGTTTTAGCGACGCCCAAACGCAGCTTAACGACAAGCTCGAGACGCACTTGGGGGCGAACGCCTGAGCGGGAACGAACCGAAAAAATTAGCGACGGACTTAACGGCGCTGCCCTTGACCAACTCGCGCCGCGTCCGTGATCTGCTGACACGCTACGGGCTACGCGCTGACAAAAGCTTCGGGCAAAACTTTCTCGTTGATACCGCCGCACTTTCGGCGATCGTCGGCGCAGCTGAGCTGACCAAAGACGACACGGTACTCGAGGTCGGCCCTGGTTTGGGGGTGTTGACGCGGGAACTCGCAGCGCAAGCGGGCCGAGTGGTCAGTGTCGAACTTGATGAACGGCTCTTGCCGGTCCTTGCCGAAACCCTCACAAACTTGGATAACGTTGAGCTGATCTGTGGCGACGGGCTTACGTTCGACCTCTCGCAACTCCCCGAAAACAGCATGTTCGTCGCCAACTTGCCGTACAACGTGGGGACGCCCATTTTGGTCCGGGCACTCGAGTCCGGCCGGTTTAAGCGGCTTGTCTTTCTGGTGCAAAAAGAGGTCGCCGAGCGCCTCAGTGCCGCACCGAGTACGCCCGCTTACGGTGCGCTCAGCTTAATCGTCGGACACTTCGGTACGGTTAGAAGCGTTCGTGACGTGAAGCCGAGTTCGTTCGCGCCGCCCCCAACGGTGACGAGCAGCGTCGTCCGGTTGGACGTTCGTCCGGGCGCACAACCCGACCGGCAGCTTGTCCGGCTCATTCATCAGGCGTTCGCGCACCGCCGCAAAACACTCAAAAAAAATCTTTTAATGGCGGGGTATCCGGCGGCGCAAGTCACTCAGGCACTGGGACATTCGGCCCTTGACGTGCGCGTCCGCGCTGAAGCACTCGAGCTCAAAACATTTTACAAATTGCAAGAAACTCTAGCAGAATCGGCCTGACGAGTGATTATTTTCGCTCGTTACCTAGACCATGCGTCACAGAAGCAAAAAAGCATGTTATAACTGATTTGTAGCCTAAGGATGCGGTAGGCAGAAGGTAAAAAATGAGCTATACTGCCCGGTAGCAAAGAAGACCAAAACGCTGGGTAGTTGGTCACACGCTGCCCCTTCCCTGCTGGCCGCATATAACGTAGGCCACCTTATGTAGGTTACCTTTTGGTATGGAGTTACATGACTAAGTTTTTTGTGGTGGGTGACGTTACCGTTGATCAGATGTATTTTGTCAACGACCTGCCCGACAACGGGGGAGAAGTTGCGGCAAGTCGCGCGGTGCTCGAGCCGGGGGGCGCGGGCGGTACGTTAGCTACGGCGCTCGCGCGGCTCGGCAACGAGGTCGTCTTAGCCGCGAGAGTCGGTAAGGGGCCGTTCGCCGAACTCGCCCTTAAACACGTGACAGAGGCGGGGGTTGATACCCACCTAGTCCAGACCGATCCCCATTTGCAGACGAGCAGCGTCACCCTGCTGATCACCCCCGATACGCAGCGCACGATGATCTCCGGCGGCGGCGCGAGCCGTAACCTAGACGCGACGGATTTTCGCAGTGAGCAGATCGCTGCATGTGACGCGCTCGTGGTGAGCGCGTACAGCCTCGTCGGGGGGCCGCAGCGTGAGTACGCGGTGCGGGCGCTCGAGACCGCCCGCCGCGCCCGTCTGACGACCTTTATCGATATGGGCTCGGGAGCCGCCGACGCCCTCCGCGAACGGCTTCTGGCGTTAGTGAGTAACGTAGACTATCTGCTGATGAACCGCCGCGAACTCTACGCCCTGACCGGTGAGGGTTCGATTTCAGTCGCGGTCGCCGGACTCGCCGCCCGGGGCATCAAACGCGTTTTGGTTAAACTCGGCGAGATGGGCTCGATGGTCATCACCCCCGAAGTGACCGAACTGATCGAAGCGTTTGAAATTGACGGGGTGTTAGAGTCTACCGGAGCTGGCGACTACTACACCGCCGCTTTCGCGCACGGCGTGATGCAAGGCTACGACCTGCACTACGCCGCCCGTTTGGGCAATATCGCCGGAGCCCTCAACGTCACGGCGATTGGCGCGCAGAGCTGCGTGATTGACGCGCCCACGCTCTACCGCTACGCCGACAAAGCGCGTAGCACCAGCCGCGCGTAGCTTGAAAGCGTCAAATAAGTGTGGGGAACTTACCCAAAGCTGCTGAGCGTTGTCGGGCTTAGCCAAAGCAAAAGCGTACCGGTTAATAGTTCGGTTGCAGCGTAAGTGAGCTAGCTGGGCCGTGTTGCTATTTGTTTTAATCACGATGTTTTAAGTGCGTGAGAGACCCTTGTTCTATTAGGGCCAGCCACTTCTCAATTCTTTATTCTTGCCTCTTAAGGCACACGGCACGGTTTTGAAAGCTCAACAGAACCTAAAGCTGACAGTTGCCGTAAAGCACCTACCTAACGTCTATACCTTTTACGAGAAGGTCTAGCGCGTACACTGTCTTATGCGCTCTATTTTTGCTGTATTTGCCGTTTTTGCGTTTATCTCACCTAACTTCCAAATCGCCGCAGCAGAGCAGAGCGGCCCGAATTATGGCGAGCGGTTCGATACGGCCTGGAACCTGGTTGCCGAGCGGTACTGGGACACGAGCTACGGTGGCAACGACTGGGAGGCGCTCGGGCGAGAATACCGGCCCGAGGCCGTGGCCGCAAAAAACGACCGGGCCTTTTACCGGGTTTTAGAGCGTCTTTACGGCAAGCTCGGCGATCACCACTCAGTCTTTGTTCCCCCGGCTAAGGTAACGCAGGTGCGGCGGCAGTACGGCGATCTGCCGTGTTTGGGGGTGTTCGGGCTGGCAGAGCATGAACAGAAGCTGGGGCATGTGAGCTACCGGCTCGAGGATAGTGTCGGTATCTTGACCCTACCTGACCTGGCCACGACCGGCGTATCGGGCGACCTCCGCGAGGCGGTACGGCAGCTGAACCGACGGGGAGCCCACGCGTTCATCCTCGATTTGCGGGGCAACCCCGGCGGCCGACTCGTCGAGATGATGGGCGCGGCAGGCGTGTTTACCAGGGGCTTTTTGTGGCGTACCTTGACGCGCTGGGCGCTCCCTCTTCCCTATCCGGCGCTCGGCCCGGTCGAAACCGACGCGCCGCTCGCCGTTTTAATTGACAAAGACGTTAACAGCGCCGCTGAAGGGTTGGCGGGCGTGTTGCAAAACACCGGGCGTGCCCGCATCTTTGGTCAAACGAGTGCGGGCAACGTCGAGGCGGTGTTGCCTTTTTGTCTCCGCGACGGCTCGCAGGCGTGGATTGCCACCGGGGTGTTGGCTCCGCTGCGCGGCCCCACTTGGGAGGGGCGCGGCGTCATCCCTGACGCGCCCTCGAGTCACGCCCTGCAAGACGCGCTCAGCTATTTGCGCGGCCTCTGACGGCTAACATGTCACTTACCCCTGAACCTGTAGGGGCGGGCGTCTGGCGTTTTGCCTTGCCGAGCGAGACGCTGCCTCCTTTTGAACACACCAACAGCTACCTCGTCCACGCCGGGGACGAGGCCGTTTTCATTGACGCAGGTTCGGGCGACGAGGCCGTTTTAGACGCCTTGGCAGAGAGCTTAAACGGACTGGGCGTCACCCGACTCGAGGCGCTTTTATTGACGCACACGCACCCCGACCATGTAGCGGGTGCGGCGGCGCTGAGCGAACGCTACAGCGTACCGGTTTATGTTCACGAGCTCGAGCAGTCTCGTTTGGCTTTTCCTACCGAGCGGCTCCGGGGCGGCGACACCTTGACCGTAGGACACAAACAGTTAGAGGTTTACCACACGCCCGGTCACAGCCCCGGCCACCTGAGCTTTGCTTTAACTGCCGACGATATGGCTACCGGCAACGCCCGAGTTGTCTTCGTCGGCGACTTGTTGACGGCGGCAGGCTCGACCTGGGTCGGGCTACCCGAAGGCAACGTCTCTGACTACCTCAGCTCGTTAGACGTGCTCAGCGCACTTGTCACCGGCCCAGGTAACACCATCTTTGCCCCCGGTCACGGCCCGCTCGTGCGCCGGCCTGAAGCGCGTCTGGCAGAGGTACGCGCCCACCGGTTGCAACGCGAGGTCGAGGTGTTAGCGGCGCTGACCGAACCTATGACGTTAGCGGCGCTGACAAAGAGCATCTATCCTGAGGTACCGGACGCGCTGACCTGGACGGCTGAAGGGTCGCTTTTGGCCCAGCTCGAGAAGTTCAAGCAAGAAGGGCGGGTTGTGCAAAACCGTGGTGCTGACGGTGAGCTGACCTGGACGCGTACCGCCTCTTGAGAGGCTGCGAACGGCCTGAGCTCGGGCTTTTTACGTCAGGGCGAGCTGACGGTTGAAACTCAGGACTCGGCTGGGCTGTCAGCTGGACTGAAGGCGTCCCCCTCGACCCGGTTGCGACCGGCTCCTTTCGCCCGGTAGAGCGTCCGGTCGGCCCGCTCGAGCAGCCCCGCGACCGCTTCACCCGGACCAGCCTGAACCACGCCGAAGCTGGCTGTAAGGGTTCCGGTTTCCTCGTCGGGACTTTGCCCCAATCCTGCCCGCAACCGCTCGGCAACCTCGAGCGCCTCCGGCAACGCCGTATCTGGCAGCACGAGCAAAAACTCTTCGCCTCCCCAGCGCCCGACCACGTCCATCTTGCGGGCATGGTCTAACAGGTAGCGGCCCACTCCTTGCAACACCCGGTCACCGACGCCGTGGCCGTAACCATCGTTGATCTTTTTGAAATGGTCTAAGTCAACGAGCACCAGCGAAAGTGGCTGAGCGTGACCCAACGAAGAGACCACTTGAGCCAAGCATTGGGCCAAAAAGCGCCGGTTATAAAGCTGCGTCAGGGGGTCGGTATGGGCAGCTTGCTCGAGCTGCGCAGCTTGCTGAGCCTGCACGACAAACGCCCGCCCCGTCCCGTAGAGCATCACGAGCAGCAGACCGTCAGAAGCGAAGAGCTGGTAAAAGACGGCCCCGCCCATAGGGGTTTCGCCCACTGAAAAGAGCGTGACGAAGTGAACGAGCCATACCAGCAGTGAGACCCCGTAAACCAACAGCGACATTCTGAGCCCGACTTTGACGCCGAAGATCAGAAACGCCAGGGCGTAGACGATAGGCGACCAGTAGCCCAGGCCGGTCAAGTTCCATAAGGCAGTCTGCGTCTGCGACAGGCCGAAAAGCGAATAGCCCAGACTCGCCAGATACATCAGCACCACCCCGCTAAAGGTGGCCACCTCGAGTCGCGCGGTAGAGACAGCTTTGCGCCACAAACCAAGCGTCAGCGTGCCGAGTAAGAGGACTAGTAGCGGTAACCCCAGCGCGTCAACCACGTGGAGCGTCCCCTGTTGCCACTCGGCGAACACGAGCAGCAAAACGGCGGCCATCGCCAGCGGCAAACCAAAGAGGTAGAAAGAGCGTTTCAGTGCGTCGGTCGTTGGCGTCATCTGCATAGCGGCGTCCCGTCCTAATCATGGACTCCAGGCTCTTACAAGAAATGCATTTCCCACTATCCGCCCCCCGGATTTTGCCACAACGTGTACCCACAGAACTATAAACCGCTGCCGTAACGTCTAAACCGTCCCCAGAACTGCTTGTCTTAACAACAAGTATACCTCGAGGTGTAGTTCCGAGGGCACAGGTACGCTTGGTCGGTTACGGCTGTCTAAGTTTTGCCGAGCAGCACGCACTTTACAAGATTACGGGGTGAAACTACTGGTGAGCCGCTATCCCGAGGGGGTGAGAGCTGACGCAAGCTCTCGAGAAAAGAGCAAACCACTCTCTCCCGGTCGCGGCACCAACCAAACTGTAAGCGTGTCTGCCTTGTTAGGGCGCGGGGTGTGCTCTTAGTAGTAGGGGGCAGCAGGAGCCTTACCCAAACGCAGAGAACGCTTTTGCGTAACGAGCGTTCAGCACCAAATCGCTGAAAGGAGCTTTGGATGAGTAAAGAAGACAATCTAGCCGCGACTGAAACCTTCGGCAAAGCCGCCAATACCGGCCAGTTCGAACTCTTTAACGAAGTTGTTGCTCCAAATTCGGTTGATCATGACCCCGCTCCGGGGCAACAGGCCGGGCCGGAAGGGTTCAGACAGTTTTTTACCGAACTGCGGCGCGCCTTTCCCGACCTGGCTATCGAGGTCGAACATCTTGTTGCCGATGACGAGAACGTCGCCTTCGCCTACACGATGAGCGGAACTCAGCAGGGCGACTTTATGGGCGTTCCGGCGACCGGTAAAAAGGTCAGTGCTCGGGGGCTACAGATCGGCCGTTTTGAAAATGGTCAGTTGGTCGAACGTTGGGGCAGTTCGGACGAACTCGGCATCCTCAAACAGTTAGGCGTAGACCTCGCCGTACCGGGTGAAGTCACCTAAAACTTCTGTTAACAGAGAAAGGATTACTATGGCAAACGAACTTGAAGGCCGTAAAGTCGCGCTGCTGATCGCACCTGAAGGCACCGAAGAAGCCGAGTTTAGCGAACCCAAAAAGGCGCTCGAGGCCGCCGGAGCTACCGTCCACGTGATCAGCGCCCAAACCGGTGAAGTCAAAACGGTCAATCACGATTTAGAACCCGGCAGCAGCTACACCGCCGATCAGAGCTTTGGTGACGTGTCGGCGTCCGACTACGACGCGCTCGTGATTCCCGGTGGCACGGTCGGCGCGGATAAACTGCGCGGTACCCCTGAAGCCGTCACCTTTATTCACGGCTTTTTTGAGCAGGGCAAACCCGTCGGCGCAATCTGCCACGCGCCCTGGACGCTGATCGAAGCAGGCGTGGTGGAAGGCCGCACGCTGACCTCGTACCCGACGCTGCAAACCGACCTACGCAACGCCGGAGCGACCTGGAAAGACGAAGAGGTCGTCACCGACCAAGGGTTAGTTACAAGCCGCAATCCGAACGACCTGCCCGCGTTTTGCGCTAAACTCGTCGAAGAAATCGGTGAGGGCAAGCATAAGGGGCAGATGCGCAGCGCCTAGTTTTGCCACAAACTCATAGAGGCCACCGCTCAGGTGGCCTTTTTTGGGTCGTGCCCGGACTGACTTCTTTTAGCCTGCAAAAATAGCGAGCGCCCACGCACCGAACCCTTTTCACAAGTTGGCCCCTTAAGCGGCTTAAAAAGGTGTAAATCAGACTTTTTTAACCATTAAACGACCACCGCCAGAGGCGGTGGATTTGAAAATGACTCTAGAAGAGAAAGTCCTGCTGATTGCGTTCTTCCTCTTTTTCGCGCTTCTCTTGGTACTTCACATAACGACGGATCAGGTCTTCGTTTATACCTACAGTGTTGACAAAGTAACCGCGTGTCCAAAAGTGATTCCCCCAGTATGGTTTCTTCCGTAAGCCTGGCTAGCTTTTGAACAACTTGATGGCAAGCTTCCCTTTGAGAAATCCCATGAAATCCGATACTGACAACTTGGGAGGAATTGAACAAACCAAGTGGATGTGATCGGCTTGAACACTCAGCTCTATTACTTCTACAGAGCGCCACTCACAAAGCGTATGGACGTCCTTCTCAACCAACTCTTTGACCATACCCGTCAGCACTCGGTAACGGTATTTAGGCACCCACACAATGTGGTAATTACACTGATAGACAACGTGCGCAAGCTTTCTATACTTCCCCACGCCTTAGGGTACGACCTATGTGTCCCAGGCGAAACAGTAAGGCATAGCCGACGTTACATCACCACCGCCAAAGACGGTGGGTTTTCACGCTAAACTAAACGAACGCTAAAGGCTCGAGTCTAGCAGTGCTGAGCCACTTTGCCGGGGGTAGCGAACGGTAATCCGCCGCTGAATTGACAGCTGTATGGCAGCGTGCTACCCTAAAGCCATCTAAAAAGTGACCGGTCACTTTAGGTTTTTAGTGCCTATAAGCAAGCGACACCAAACCGAGGTTTTTTGATGGACGACATCTACTATGGCGGCGACTATAACCCCGAACAGTGGCCCGAAGACGTGTGGCAAGAAGACGTCAAGCTCATGCAAGCAGCGGGCGTCAACTTAGTCAGCGTCGCCATTTTTGCCTGGTCGAAGCTCGAGCCCTCCGAAGGTCACTACGACTTCGCTTGGTTAGATCGCCTGTTAGACCTGCTTCATGAAAACGGTATCGGCGTGTGTTTGGCCACCGCGACCGCTGCGTCCCCGCCGTGGTTAGCACATAAGTATCCGCAGAGCTTGCCGGTGACAAGAGACGGTGTACGACTCGGCGTCGGTTCACGGCAGCAGTACAGCCCCTCGAGTCCCGACTACAAACGTCTCGCCGCAAAACTCGTACGCGAAATAGCTGAACGTTATAAAGATCACCCGGCCCTCAAGCTCTGGCATATCAACAACGAGTACGGTTGTCACGTTTTTGAATCGTTCGACGAGGACTCCGCCAAAGCGTTCCGAGTGTGGTTAAAAGAGCGTTACGGCACCGTAAAAGCACTTAACGAGGCGTGGGGCACGTCTTTCTGGAGCCAGACGTACTACGCCTGGGACGAGGTGTCGCCGCCCGCCGCCGCGCCGACCTTTATCAACCCGACGCAGCAGCTCGACTGGCGCAGGTTTTGCAGCGACGCGCTCTTGTCCCTATACAAGATGGAGCGCGATATCTTGCGTGAGGTTACGCCCGATGTTCCAGCCACGACCAACTTTATGGGGGCGTTTAAGCCGGTAGATTATTGGCGCTGGGCCACCGAAGTTGATGTGGTCGCCAACGATTCGTATCCCGACCCCGGCGACGCTGAAGCCGGAATCTACGCCGCCTTGCAGAGCGATATGATGCGCTCACTCAAAAACGGCGCGTCGTGGATTTTGATGGAGCAAGCCCCCAATCAGGTGCAGTGGCGCGGACGTAACAGTCTCAAAGCGCCGGGGGTGATGCGGCTCTGGAGCCTGCAGGCGGTGGCCCGTGGCGCACGCGGCGTGATGTTTTTCCAGTGGCGGCAATCGAAAGCCGGGGCGGAAAAGTTTCACAGCGGGATGGTGCCGCATGGGGGCACCGAAACAAGGACGTGGCATGAAGTTAAAGACTTAGGGCAAGAGCTTAAAGCGTTAGGGGAAGTTTTGGCATCCCAGGTTCAAGCTGAAGTCGCCATTGTGTTCGATTGGGACACCTGGTGGGCCTTAGAGCTCGACGCGCGTCCGAGCGAAGCTGTGCACTACTTGGAACAGGTCTACAGCTTTTACAGGGCGCTCTGGGAGCAGAACATTACCGTTGATTTTGCCAAACCGGACGCTGACTTGTCCGGTTACAAACTGGTCGTCGTACCCAACTTGTACCTCGTCTGCGACGAAGCGGCGGCGAATTTGGAACGCTACACCGAGGGCGGCGGCACGCTGCTCATGGCGTTTTTTAGCGGCATCGTAGACGAAAATGATCAGGTTCGGCTGGGCGGGTATCCGGCCCCTTTTCGTAAGCTGCTCGGCCTCCGGGTTAAAGAGTTTGACGCGTTGCCTGTGGGCGTCACTCATACTATTAAGGGTGAAAGGGACTTTTCTGCCGACCTCTGGTCGGACGTGATCACTTTAGAGGGCGCTGAGGTGCTCGCCACCTTTGCCGAAGGGTTTTACGCGGGGCGGCCTGCGGTGACCGAGCACCGGTTTGGCGCGGGGCGGAGTTTTTACGTGGGGACCAGGCTCGAGCCCGAAGGTACGGCGTGGCTGGTAGAAAAAGCGTGCCAAGCCGCCGGTATCCAGTCGGAGCATTTTCCTCAAGGCGTCGAGGCGGTGCGCCGCACTTCTGCTGACGCCAGCTACCTCGTGCTGCTCAACCACACCGCAGATGAGGTGGAGATGGGGCTTCCCGAAGCCGCCACCGACTTGGTTCAAAATGACGAAGTTGGGGACGAAGAAGTCGAACAGCTCACCCTGCCCCCCTACGGCGTCATCTTTTTGCGTACCGTAGAAGAGTCTGAAGCAGCGTCTAAAGCCGTTCCGGTAGAGGGGGCTGCGATGGATTAACCCAGCCTCGAGCCCCTTCCAGCCTTAAATTAAAGCCTAGCAACAGAATCAAGGAGCATTATCACGTGAACAAACTGACCGCAAGCTTACTTCTCGCCGGCGCTGCCGCACTGCCCATTGCCGCCGCGCAAAACACTGACCTTTCCGGGGACATCACCGTCACCGCTTGGGACATTGCCGCCGAAGCCTTACAAGGCGTGGTCAAAGGCTTTAACCAAGAGTACCCGAACGTCAAGGTGACGGTTGAAAACTTAGGCAACCAGCAAGTTTACGACCGCGGGTTAGCGGGGTGCGCCGCCGGAGGCGCGGATTTGCCTGACGTCTACGCCGTGGAGAACAACGAAGCCGAGGTCTTTTGGAACCGCTTCCCCGGTTGCTTTACCGACCTCAATACAATGGGGGCGCAGGACGTCCACGACCAGTTCCCCGATTTCAAATGGACGGAGCTGAGCGTCGGCGATCAGGTTTACGCGGTCCCCTGGGATTCCGGCCCGGTCGTCACCTTTTACCGCCGCGACCTCTACAAAAAGGCCGGCATTAGTCCGGACGACATCGAAACGTGGGATGACTTTATCGCTGCCGGCAAAAAGCTCGACCAGACGGCCGGTGCAAAAATGATCGCTTTCGACTTTTCCGACGACGGTATCTGGCGCGAGTTGGCCAATCAAAACAGCTGTTTTTACTTTGACCCTGCGGGTGAAAACATCACCGTCAATCAGCCCGGCTGCGTCTCGGCGATGGAGACGATGAAAAAACTTTATGACTCGGGCGTCGCTCAGATCGTTGACTGGAACGGCGCGATCCAGTCAATTAAAAACGGCACGCTGGCGAGCCACGTTTTGGGTGGTTGGTACGTTGGAACAATTCAGACGAACGCACCCGACCAAAAGGGGAACTGGGGCGTCTACCCAATGCCTGCCTCTAAAGCAGGCGGTGTGCGGGCCGCGAACTTAGGCGGGTCGGCGCTGGCGATCCCCGCCTCGAGCAAAAACCCCGAAGCAGCGATGGCGTTTATCACCTACGCGCTGGCTACGACGCAGGGTCAGGTAGGGATGCTCGAGAACTACGGTTTAGTCCCTTCATACCTCCCGGCCCTCCAAGACCCCTACGTTAAAGAAGGCGTCCCTTACTGGGGCAACCAACCGATTTGGCAAGACATATTGGCGACGCTGGGCGAAATTCCGCAGGCGCGCGGGACGCAGTACTTCCAAGAAGCGCGGCAGATTGTCACCAACACCTTGTCGCAGTACCTCACCAAAACCACCTATGACAGTGCTCAAGCTGCGATGGACGACGCGGCGCAGCAGATTGCCGGTGCGACCGGTTTACCCGTCGCCGGTCAGTAATTTAGCTTAACCGAGCATCGGCACCTGTAACCTCGGGTGCCGATGTTTTAGCTCGAGTAGACGCAAACCTATTAAAACTGTTCGCGGAGGTTTTATGCAGCGCAACCGCCTCATCCCCTACACGTTTTTACTCCCCTATCTGGCTATTTTCCTACTCTTTTGGGCGTGGCCGATTATCTATTCGGTCTATCTATCGTTTTTAGATACGCGCGGCTTTCCTTGGTCTTGGGCACCCGACGCCAACTGGGGCCGCATCTTAAACGACCCGTTTTTTCGGCAAGCGTTCAAAAATACCGCCCTGATCTTGCTTATCCAAGTTCCGACGATGCTGCTCCTCGCCACCGGGCTCGCCGTCGGGCTCAACTCACCACTCTTAAAACTCAAAGGCTTTTACCGTTTCGCCTTTTTTGCGCCGGTCGTCGTTGGGTCGGTGGCATATTCAGCGGTATTTCGGCTCTTGTTTAACACCCAAAACGGCGCGGTCAACGCGGCGCTGGTCGGGCTCGGCCTCCCACGGATTGATTGGCTCAATTCGCCCATCCCGGCATTTATCTTGATCATCCTGACGGTGACCTGGCGTTACGCAGGGTACAACGCGATTATCATCTTGGCCGGGTTGCAAAACATTCCGTTAGAGCTTTACGAAGCCGCCAAAATTGACGGCGCGAACCCCTGGCAACAGTTCTGGGGGATTACGCTGCCGCTCCTGCGGCCTATCCTCTTATTTGCCCTCGTGCTGTCCGTTATCGGCACGTTGCAGCTTTTTACCGAACCGTTCCTAATTACCGGCGGCGGTCCCGGAAACGCCACCTTAACGCTCGGCGTATATTTGTATCAGCAGGGCTTTCGGTCGTTTAACTTCGGCTACGCCTCCGCTATCGGGTACGCGATTGCGCTGTTTGCGGTGCTTTTTTCGGCGTTGCAACTGCGAGTTTTTGGGGGTGACCCGTCGTGAAACGCGCGAACTTGGTCGGCAGCTTTTGGCTGCATCTCTTGCTGACGCCGCTGGCTTTGTTATGGCTCGCTCCCCTATGGCTGATGGTCGTCTTTTCAACGGTGCTCGAGCCCCAAATCTTTAGCACGCCCGTACCGCTTCTACCCGGCGGCGAGTTTTTAGCCAACTTGCGCGACCTTCAGGCCGATACGAACTTTCTCCGCACGCTTCTGAACAGCGTCATGATTTCAGGGATTTATACGCTCTTATCCCTGTTACTTACGAGCATGGCCGGATACGCTTTCGCCCGCTTTCAGTTCATGGGCCGCACCGCCATCTTCACGCTCGTCATTGCCACACTCACCATCCCGTATTTCGTCGTGGTGATTCCGCAGTACATCTTGGTCGCCCGCGACTTCTCGTTGACGAACTCATATATGGGCGTGGTGCTGCCGCTCCTCGCAAACTCACTCGGGATATTTTTTATGCGGCAGAACTTTTTGTCGTTGCCCCAAAGTTTGCTCGACGCCGCACGGGTTGACGGCGCGAACGAATACCGCATCTTTTTTCAGATTGCCTTGCCGCTGGTCAGCTCCGCGATGGCCGCTCTGGGCATCATCCTCTTTTTAGCGGCGTGGAACGACTACCTCTGGCCGCTCTTAATTCTGACCGAAAAAACGATGTACACCGCGCCCGTTGCCCTAGGGACGCTGATCGGACTGACCCGGGTGTCGTGGGGCGGGATTATGGTCGGGGCCGTTTTGATGACCGGGCCGTTTTTGATTTTGTTTTTATTTTTGCAGCGGTTTTTTGTTGCGGGGATTACGGCGGGGGCGGTCAAAGACTGAGCTTGGTTGTGTTTAGTTCTAAGCTCCTACAAGTCGTCGCAACAGGGCAATTTGCCCAAAGTGATAGGCGTTATGTTTAGCGACGCTTGCCGCCAGTTTATAGCCGACAGTCCAGGCCGGTTCTTCGCCCACACTCGGGTAAAGAATGCGGCCCAATTCTTCTCTAGCCACGCGCCCCAGTTCGGTGGTACCCGCTAAAAACTCGGCGACTAACTCAGGCCACATTTTGCTGGTGACAGTAGGCCAATTCTTATAGGGGTTTTTGAACGTTACGGGGTCAGGGCTGCGTATAAGGTCAAGGTTAAACTGAACATTGGCGTTCATATGTGCCAGGATTGCGGCGATGGAGTAAGGAAGTCCAGGCGGTACGGTGACGGCTTGCTCACCTGAAAGACCCCTTAGCAGCCGTTCGGCAGAGGCGAAGTCATGCTCGGCAGGGTCGTCGAGAAGTAACTCGAGGGTAGCAAGAGGTGGGCCGAACAAAATAGAGTCTGCCATATTTTATTTGGTAACTATATACTTGTATGACCCAGCTTTTTATGCTAAAGTATAAGTATGACAGCGACCGGGTTCAAGCAATTTACCAGCCTCATTCAGATGATGGAAGCGTTTCCTACCGAACAGGCGTGTATTGACCACCTACGCGCTATCCGCTGGAAAGACGGCGCGTACTGTCCGCACTGCGGCTGTCAAAAGGTCTATGAGTTTGCCGACGGCAAAACCTTTAAGTGTGGCGATTGTCGTAAGCGGTTTTCTATCCGGGTCGGCTCTATTTTTGAGGACTCTAAAATAAGCTTGCGTAAGTGGTTTGTGGCGCTCTACCTCATTACGGCACACTCCAAAGGTATCTCGAGCGTTCAGCTCGCTAAAGACATCGGCGTGACGCAAAAGACCGCCTGGTTTATGTTGCACCGCCTCCGCTACGCTTTCCAGACCCCGGCGTTTCAAGAACCGCTTAAAAACACGGTAGAGGTTGACGAAACCTATATCGGCGGCAAAGAAAAGAACAAACACGCCGATAAACGCACCCCCGGCACGCAGGGCCGCAACACGAAAACCAAAACGCCTGTTTTGGGGATGGTTGAGCGTAGCGGTATCGTCAAGCTCTTAAAAATGAACGGCGTCACGAAAGAGGACATTCAAAAAGCAGTGCTTGATAACGTCGCCATCGGTTCTAAGGTGATGACAGACGAATACGCCGCTTATAACGCGCTTAACTCGTTTTATTCGCATGACAGTATCAGCCACAGCATGGGTCAGTATGTGTCAGGCGACGTACACACGAACACCTTAGAGGGCTTTTTCTCACTTCTCAAACGAGGCATCATCGGCATCTATCACTTTGTCAGCGCCAAACACCTCGAGCGTTACCTACACGAGTTCGCGTTTCGTTATAACCTGAGAGCACAAAAGAACGGAGTTGGTTTTAACGTGATGTTAGGCAACTGTAAAGGCCGTTTGACCTACAAGGGGCTTATCTCATGACCAAGACTAAAGACGAGCAACTAACACTAGATATGGATTTTAGCGAGGCACTCGAGCGTCTTGCTAAAGTCAATACCAAAGACATAGACGCGGCGATAGCAGCCGACGAACCCGACACGCCGCCCGGTGTCGCTACCCCATTCGTTAAATGGGTCGGCGGCAAACGTAGCCTGATGGACACCTTGCTCTTAAAAATGCCTGAGACGTTCGGAGACTTTTACGAACCGTTTGTCGGCGGCGGGGCGCTGTTCTTTGAACTGGCAAGACGTAAACGTCTCACTAAAGCTCACCTGAGCGATACCAATATTGACCTTGTGTTTGCCTACACCGTCATCAAAAAAGACCCGACGGCGCTTATAGAGGCGCTTAAAGCGCACGCGGTTAAGCATAGTGATGACTACTACTATAAGGTGCGGGCTAAAAAAGACCTGCAAACCCCGGTAGACATCGCCGCTCGCTTTATCTACCTCAATAAAACGGGTTACAACGGCCTGTACCGCGTCAATAGCAAAGGTGAGTTTAACGTCCCGGTGGGACGCTACAAAAACCCCGGCATCGTACAAGAGACTAATATATGGGCGTGCCATGAGGCGCTTAAAGTGGCTGATATTCAGTATCACGAGTTTGATACCATCACTCCGCACACTGGCGACTTTGTATATTTTGACCCGCCGTACCATCCCAAAGACGAAACCTCGTTTACCAAGTATTCTAAGCTGGACTTTACCGAACAAGACCAAGTGCGGCTTAGGGATTTTGTCGTCAAGCTTCACAAAAAAGGCGTCAAGGTCATGCTGTCTAACTCTGACGCGCTCTTTATCAAAGACCTGTACAAAAGCAACATGTTCAAAATTGCCACCGTACAAGCGCCGCGTTTTGTAAACTGCAAACCTAATAAACGAAACGCCGTTGACGAGGTTTTAATCACTAACTACTGATGACGAAAAGGGCCGCAGACCAACAGGGTGCAAACTATACCGGGAAAGTACTCGAGACGTTTGTGTGGAATCGTCTTGTCGAGCGTAACTACCAGTTTGTAGATAAGACAAAGTTCAAAGCGGCGATGTACCTCGAGCAACCTATCTTTTCGGCTCAGGTTGACATCGGCACAAGCATTTACGGTACGAAACGCAAGTGCGACTTTGCTATCTACCATCCTGAGAAATGGCCCGAAGGGTTGGTTATCGAGTGTAAATGGCAGGAACGAAGCGGTTCAACTGACGAAAAGTACCCTTTTGCAGTGTTAAATATCAAAATGCAGTCGCCTTACAAAACTATCTTGCTCTTAGATGGCGGTGGCTACAAAAAAAGCGCCGAACAGTGGGTACGCAATCAAGTTGACGGCAAACTTTTGCACGTCTTTAATATGAGCCAATTCCAGACTTGGGTCAACAAAGGGAACTTGTGAGCCGTCAGAAACAATCTACCCCTCGTGATTACCTACCAGCCGCCGAAGGAACTATGACGATGGCACAAAGGCATAAAGGAATAGAGGTATACCAGACTGCTATCCCTAAAGTGCCGATAGAACAAATTAAACGCCCTGAAAGCTATCCGAATGAGCTAGACGAGCGTGAAGCTTTCCGCATTCTCAGGTATTTTGACCGTGACCGCTGGGAGCCCGTTTATATTGACGCGAATTACAACCTGTTAGACGGTCAGCATAAACTCTGGGTAGCTCACCAAAAAGGCTACCGCTTCATAGACGCTATCATGATACGCGACCCGTTGAATTGAAAGAAAAACAGCAGGTCTATTTTCTTTACAAAAGCTGGGTCACATATGTATATAGTTACCTTTTATTTTACGTTTTCAAGTAGAGACTTTTAAGCAGACATTTTGGCTCTGTGCAAAAGACTGTGCGGTACAAGCTAGGGTAAACTCGAGCGTTTGTAAAGGCCATTCAGAAGAGGTGAAAGGTGAAACATATCCGCTACCGCAACGAAAACGGCGTAAGCTGGGGAGAGCTCGAGGGGGGCACTGTCTACCCTTTGACAAACTTGCTGGGTAGACGTAGCGGCCCCACCGTCATGCTCTCCGACGTAACGCTCCTCGCGCCGTGCGAACCCAAGAACATCGTTTGTGTCGGCAAAAACTACGCCAAACATGTGGTTGAAATGGGCGGCAGCGCCGAAGACCTACCGAAAGAACCGGGCTTATTTATCAAATCGCTGGGTACGCTCGCCAATCCTGGTGACCCGATTCCGTATCCGAGTTGGACGCAAAACCTGCACTTTGAAGGCGAGTTGGCCGTGGTCATCAGCCGAGAGATGCGAGACGTATCAGAGGAGGACGCCCTTCAGTACGTGCTCGGTTACACCTGCGCGGTAGACGTAACCGCCCGTGACAAACAGCGGAGCGATCTGCAGTGGGCGCGGGGCAAATCCGCCGACGGCTTCTGTCCGGTGGGGCCGTGGCTCGAGACCGACCTCGACACAGGTTCTCTAAGTGTTCAGACCCGGCTGGGCGGTGAGTTAAAGCAAGACGGCAACACGGCAGACCTGATCTTCTCCGTACCTAAAATCTTGTCTTATATTTCGTCTTTTTTAACGCTGGAACCGGGTGATTTAGTCTTAACCGGAACGCCGGACGGCGTAGGGCCGATGGCTGTAGGCGATAAACTCGAGGTCACCGTCGAGGGTATCGGGACGTTGGAGTGTTTTGTCGAGGCGTCCGAACGACTCGTTCCGTGAGTGAACCGGCGATTCCACCCGTACAGGATTTGGGTGGGCTATTCCTGATAGACACGCAGCATATGGGGTACGCCGGAACCGTCGGCGTGTATCTCTTGCCGGGGGCTGCCGGAACCTTCGCGCTGCTCGAGTCCGGGCCGGGGTCAACGCTCGAGACGGTATTGGCGGGTGTTCAGGAAGCCGGGTTTGACCCTGAAAAACTGACCAGTGTGTTGGTCACCCATATTCACTTAGACCACGCCGGGGCTGCCGGGACATTGGCACGGCGTTACGGTGCCGAGGTTTACGTCCACGAAAACGGGGCGGGTCACCTTATCGAACCGGCCCGGTTGCTCAGCAGCGCAGCGCGGATTTATGGCGAGCAGATGAGTGAGCTTTGGGGCGAGATGGAACCGCTCCCACAAGCGTTGGTGCGGCCCGTCAGAGACGGCGATACCGTAGAGATTTTAGGCCACCGTATCGGTGTGCTCTACACCCCCGGTCACGCCTCGCATCACGTTTCTTACCTACTCAACAAAACACGGATGTTTACGGGAGACGCCGCCGGGATTCGGCTACTGGGGGCAACAACCGTGCGGCCCGCGCTGCCACCGCCTGAAGTTGATTTGGAGACCTGGCACCGCTCGGTTCAGGCAATGCTGCAGGTTGAACCTGAAGAGCTTTTACTTACGCACTTCGGCCCGGTAGGGGACGTAGCGGGGCATTTTCGGGAGTTGGAGCGTCAGCACCGCGTCTGGAGTGAAAGTGTTTTAGATGGGATGAACGCCGGTGAAGACAACGAAGCGTTAGCGGCGCGGATTGCCGAACTTAGTCAGGACGCGTTGGGGGCCGAGGGTGCGTCAGCCGGAACGATAGAACGGCACAGCGTCACGAGTAGCGACGCGATGACAGTGATGGGCTTAAAACGCTATTGGCAGAAGGTTCACCCAGAACGGCTCGAGTCGTCATCAGATTAGGAGCGAAACTCAGATTATCGCTGAGCATCAACAAAAGATCACAGATGAGCTAACTAAACCTTATCCGAGCCGTCAAGACATCGCCAAATGGCAAGGCGACATCGCCCGTCACGAACGTATTAAAGCCAACCTGGAGGCAAAACTGCCGGGAAGGAAAAAATGAGTCAAGTTGTTGAATCCGAACAGTTAGAGATGCTGCTCAGACGTCTCTCCGGCAGTAGTCAGGATTATCTTAAGTTGGCCCGAAAGCTCGAGGCACTTCCCCCGGAGAGTGACGAGGTGGACGAACTGCTCGGGAGAATGTATGCCTACGTCCAGCAGGTTCACATGGACACCGAAGATGTCATTGAGGCGATGGACACTTACGCCGACACCCTTCCCGATGACAATGACGAGACTTAACCGGGTTTACCTGGAGCGGCTCGAGCCGTAACGCTTACATTTCAGCGGTGGCCGCCACGAGTATCACCATACATCTCTTCTCCGTCCCTAGCGGTTGAGCAAATTGTTTTCCTGCGATGGAGCAGCGGATAAAAACAGTTCACCGAGAGGGCACGTTTAGAGACTACTTTCAGGCACCCTGACATCTCGAGTCCTTTCAAACACCAAGTTGAATATAGAGAAAACGACGGGAAACCCGATAAAAAACACGAGCGAAACACGCGGGAAAAAGAACGAAAGGACGATGATGCCGCAGACGACGACGAACAGGAGCAACCACCGTCGTAATAAGGAACTACCACCAAACGCTCTAAATTCTTCTCGTCGTTTTTTATAAACAGGGGTACTGCTTCCTATCCAGAACATGCTTGCTGTTGCAAGGAGAAAAACGATGTCGTAACCGATAGCAGGAACGACCTCACTAGAGTGAAGCATGACCCATTTTGTAAAAATAGGGATAAGGGCGAGGAAAAACAAAAAGAGCAGATTTCTCCAGATTAGCGTACTTGAAACTTCTGAAATTTGTTCCATCATGAAGTGGTGGCTGCTCCAGAAGTAGCCGACGATACAAAAACTTACAAAAAATATCAAGATAGACTTTAGCAAGCCTATAATCTCAGGTAAGCTGAAGGTGTCGGGTAAAGGAATGTTCAAAACCATAATGGTGATGACGATGGCAATCACGCCGTCGCTAAATGTTTCCAACCTGCTTTTTGAAAAAATCATTTAGTAGCTCTCCTCGAATCAAAACTCTCGAGGTTTTTATATTCAAGAATATAGCCGTCAACCGTGAAGAAAGCTTAGCGCAGCTCGAGCACGTGCTCCTCCCCGTCGTCTTGATAGCTCACCCGAACAGCATTATTCTCAACGTTTACGGCGACGGTTTGACCGTCTAAAGTTGCTTTTTCAGGTTTTTGCGGCAGGTAAACCTCGAGCACGACCTCACGCGCTGCCGGAGTAAAAGAACCGTCTCGAGCCGATACTGTAACCCGTACCCCGCTGCCGGTTGGCGTCACGCTGACCGTTGTTCTAGCGACGTCACCTTGCTCGAAGCCGAAACCGTCGCCCGCATCTTCAATAAGCGTAAAACTGCTCTCCCCTGCCGGGTAGACGCGGATGGTGAGTTCGGTAAGGGGTTCGGCTGTAGATTGGCGGACGTTGCTAAGCGGTAAAACTGCACCACCATGGACGAAAACCGGAATTTTCTCGAGCGGTGCTTCTGCGATGGTGTAACCCGCCGCAACCGGCTCCCCCGTCCAAAAGTTGAACCAGGTCTCCCCTTGCGGCAGATAAACCGCCCGCTGCCGCATCCCTGGACGCGTCACTGGAGCAATGAGCAGGTTGGAGCCGATCAGAGCTTGGTCACCGATATGACGAGCAGTTTCGTCGTCGGGAAAGTCGAAGACTAATGGGCGAAAAAGCGGTGTGCCTTGTTCGTGCGCCTCAAACGCCAGCGTGTACAGGTACGGCAGTAACCGATACCGCCAATTGATGGCTTCACGTGCAATCCCCTCGACCTCTTCGCCGAATGACCACGGCTCTTGGGCTCGAGTTCCGGCGCAGGTGTGCGTCCGCATAAACGGGTAAAAGGTGCCGAGCTGTATCCAGCGGGCGTAGAGTTCAGGGCTCGAGTTTTCAAAAAAGCCGCCGATGTCCACCCCGCTCCACGCCACACCGACCATACTCATCGAGGCGAGCTGCGCGACGCTCATCTCGAGGTGCTCCCACCACGACGAGTTGTCGCCCATCCACGAGGCCGCGTACCGCTGCGTGCCGACAAACGCGCTCCGCGTCAGCACCCAGGGGCGAGCGTCGGGGCGGTTTTGTTGCAGTCCCTCATAAGTTGCGCGCGACATCAGGTGCCCGTACAGGTTATGCACCTCCGCGTGAACGGTCGGCTCGTCACCACCCTGCGGGTTCCCGAGCGGCATCGGGGCTTGCAGCGAGATACCCTCGCTAAAGGGCCGGTCGAAGATCGAGGGCTCGTTCATGTCCACCCAGACCCCGGCGACGCCGTTCTCCGTGTGGCTCTTTTGCAACTGCCCACCCCACCACGCCCGCACCGCTTTACGGGTGTAGTCGGGAAAAAGCGCCTCGTCGGGCCAGCAGTAGCCCGTAAACCGTGAGCCGTCCGGGTTTTTGATAAAGACGTCCTCAGCTACGCCGTCGTCGGCAGCCGCGTAACCATTGTCTAGATCGTTTTTGACGCCGGGGTCGAGGATGGTTACGGCGCGGACGCCGTCTTCTTTGAGGTCAGCTAGTAACCCTTTAGGATTCGGAAACCGCTCTTCGTCCCAGGTAAAGTCGCGGTAGCCGCGCATGTAATCAATGTCGAAGTGCAGTACGTCGAGCGGGATGCTGCGGGCGCGAAACTCCCTAACCAGCCCGCACATCTGCGCTTCGGTTTTGTACCCCCAGCGCGACTGGTGGTAGCCGAGTGCCCATAAGGGCGGCAGCAGCGGGCGTCCGGTCAGGCGGGTGAGCCCTTCGGTCACAGCTGCCGGGGTCGGGCCGGTCAACACGTAGTAGTCCGCTTCGCCGCCGTGCGCCGTGACGCGCAGCGTATCCGGGTCGGAGTAACCCACATCGAACTGGCTGTAGTAGCTGACATCTAAAAACATCCCCCAGGTCAGGCCGGTGCGCACGGCCATAAACGCCGGATGCGCCTGGTAGAGGTTGCTCTGATGCCGCCCGTGACCCCAATCGGGGTCGAAGGCCCAGTTGGTATAGAGGCGGCCACGCCGCTCGAGCATCCCCGTCCGCTCCCCAAAGCCGTAATAGGCTTCGTCCTCACGCAGACGCTTAAAGAGCTGCACCTCTTCACTCGCCGGACCTTGGGGCAGCGTGTCTCCCTCCCGTACGCGCATCGTCGAGGCGTCGATACGCGCCGCCGCCCACCCTACCGGGGCCATGTCCTCGGCGAAGGTGTGACCGTTCCTTTCAAAGTAGAGTGTTCCGTCTCGGTTGAGGTGGACGGTGACAAACGGCAACGTTAGGATGAACGTGTCGCCTTCTTCAACCTCAAAGTCGGGCGCGTCAAAGGCGTCGTCCGGTTGGGTGACGGCCCACGAGCGGCGCGGGGCGAAGGCTTCGTGCTGCGTAAAACGCACACGCACCACGCCGTCAAAGGCGCTAAAAAGTTCTAGCGTGCCCCTTTCAAAGGTGGCGCGAAACGTCCGGCCGTCGGCGTGCCAACTTTGCAACGTTCCGGCGCGGGTCAAGGTATCGGTGTGAATGTCGTATAGGGGCGTGTCCATCAGCTCACGCTAGCACAGCTTATCGGGCTTCAAAAGGTGCGTCATGCTAATGTTTAGAGTTATGAGAGATAGGTTTTTAGCGTACGCGCAAAACGAGGTTCACCCGCTGGTACGGGAGTGGCTGAGCGCCGAAACCATCCGGGCCAACCTTTTAGAAGAGCTTGACGCAGACTTGGAGCGTTTGAAAAGTGACGCACTCGCCGCTGAGTTTCAGCACCACTGCCCGGTTGCCGGGGCCAGCGCAGATGAGTATAAAAACCGGGTAGTTGAGGTGGACGGGCTTACGCTTCTAACCGGCATTCGTTTTCTCGGACTCGATCTGCAGAAGCCATTTGTAGACATCATATATAGCAGTATGTACAGCAGTGAAGCCGCGCTGTCACCCGAACAACTCAGCGCCGTCAAAGACGCAATTCGCAAAGCTTTTAGCGTATTTGGACCTCGGCGATTCCGATTTTACAGCCCTTCTAACCAGCCACGCTTTGCAAAGGGCGGCGATAAACGCCTGTTAGCCGCACCTCTAGGGGTGATGCTGGCGCAACCTGAAGCTGAAACGCTCCGCCGCGTCACCTTGAAGCGGGCAACGTCGCTGGCATTTTACGGCGACTACGCGGCTATGTACGAAGAGCTGCTCGCCGAACACCCCGAGCTTCAAGAGGTCGTGCGCCTCGAGCCCGAAGCGGATATGCAGACGTATCTCGGTGAGGGCTACGTGTTCGAGATTTTTGTAGATGGCCACCCGGCAGGTCTGACAGCCGTGCTTGAAGACGTACAGACCGGACTCAGCGGATTGTGCGTGACGGAGATCGTTCTCGCTAAAGCGTTTCGCGCCCAGGGGTTCGGGAGCACCGTGCAGCGCCGTCTCGCGGCAGCCTTAGTAGCTGCTGCAGGAGTAGCTCAGGACGTGCTGCTGTTCGGCACTATCGGGGAGAATAATCTACCGGCGCGGCGAGCTGCAGCGCGAGCTGGGCGCGTTGACCTCGGCGGGCGAGTTTGGGTAACGCTCGAGGACTGAACGTTCAGGATGTCGGCAAGTCAGCTTTCGCCGCTACCGGATTGCCCTCTAAAGTCACGTGATACCCGTGCGGAATCTCGATCCCCTCGCCTTCAAAACGTTGTTTGGCGGCCGCGAGCACATCCGACTGAAGCGTGTCAGCCGCGTCTGAATCGGCGCACCAAACGCGCAAACAGAGCTCAACGCCCGAGCTGCTCAAGTCAGCCACGCGGCAATCTACAACTTCTTGGGTTGATTTTTGGTCTACTGACGGGCTGATTAGCTGCTTTGCCAGCTCTAACAAGATGTTTTTCGCTTTATCTATGTCGGCTTGGTACGAGATGCTGACCGGAATCTCCGCCAGCACCCTCGGGGCAGTCCTCTCGGTCAGGTTGATGGTCGTTTGGTTGGCGATGGTGCTGTTCGATAAAACCACGCGGCGCTTGTCCGAAGTCTGCAAAATCGTATACCCGAGTGAGATACTTTCAACGGTGCCGGTCTCAAGTCCCGTCGGCGCAGTGACTTGCAAGGTGTCGCCTACTCCGAAAGGGCGGTAGATGGGGAGCGCCAGCCCCGCCACCAAATTGCCCAGGGTATTTTGAGCCGCCAAACCGATCACGACCGAGACGATACTCGCCCCGGTGAGGAGCGCCGTCCCGAGCGCCCGGAGAGGCGGAATCAGATGCGCGTAGAGCACCAGCGCAAAAATCCAGATAAATATCCCGCCGAGCTGTTGCAAAAAGCCCAGTGCGGTCCGGTCAATCTTGTGATGAACGTCGCCCTCTAACGACACCCGGACAAAGACGCGGAGCGCCCGGTTAAGTAACACAGCCAAGAGCACAAAAATAACGAGATAGATAAGTGCGCCGCTCAGGGTGTTTGGGCTGACCAGGCTGGTTAAAGAGACGCCCCAAGCGTCTAGCGTAGATATGACGCCGAGTTTAGCTTATCGCCGGTTACAAAGATCGCCATTTAGACCCGCTCGAGCTTACGCCACGGTTCTTGAGGTAGTTGGAGCCTGATCGCATCGCCCGGACGCACGTTACCGCCTCTGAGGACGATGCTCATAAGGCCAGCTTTGCGAAACAGCTCACCGTCAGCATCTTTATCCAATACAGCCGCTAACAACCCTTTTTGAAATCCGTCCAGCTGCGCACACGGGTTGCGCAGCCCTGTTACTTCTAAAACGACCGTAGCGCCAATCAAGAGCCGTGTGCCCGTCGGCAGCGCGAGCAGATAAAGCCCACAGGTCGTAATATTTTCGCCGAGTTGACCGGGCGAGACGGTAAAACTCTCGCTCCCCAACAGCTCGAAGAGCTCTTCGTGAATCAGGCGGACTTGCCGCAGATTGGGCTGCGTGGGGTCGGCTAGCGCACGTGAGCGGTGCTGTACCGTTTTACCGGCGTGAGCATCCCCGACAACACCTAAACCAGCTTTTAGCTTGACGAAAGGAGCAAGTTCTTTGCTAAAGGTATGAGCTGCACCGAGGCTTACCGTGGAGACTCGAGCCCCATTTGTCACCAGCGCAACCTAAAACGTTTTGACTTCGGCGTGCAGGTCATCACCTTTTAGGTGCAGCTCGAGGTACTGCCGCCGCGAAAGCGCGTCGATCATCGCAAACGAGTTGACCTTATCGAGCAAAATCCCTTCCGGCATGACCGTATGGCCGTAAACGCCGAAGCGGTAGCCCGACTGCCGCGCCAACTCGGGTTTATGACGCCACCACCCTTTCGTATCGGGGTCGTGATAAAAAAAGTCGTCGTAGTGCTGCATCCCCGGCAGCGGTCCGGCGTGCGCGAAGTGAACGTCGCCGATAACCCGCTCACGCGGAAAGCTCGCCATCCAGTTGCAAAGGTCTTCAGGGAGGGATAAGCCGCCTTTGGCAGGGTCGAACTCGTTATGCTCCAAGCCACTGCGCGTTGCTAGGGTATACGCGTGCGTCAGCGCGGCTTCGTCGTGGTTGCCTAAAATCACACTGACGTGGCCCCCGGCGCGTTCCATATAGTTTTTGAAGCGGTAGAGTTCGCGGATTTGCGCTTTGGCCGCACGCCGCAATTGCTGCGGATTGGCCGCGTCAAACGCTTCTTCACCGGCGGCGTAGGCGTAACTCTCAGCGTCTTTGTAGTGTACCAAGTCACCGACCAGAACGACCTCGGCGGTGTTTTCCAAAACCGGTGCGGTCGGTTCGCCGACGTCGCTCGCCATCCCCCCGGCCCGGAGCGCACTCCAAAGCTCGGCCCACTGTCCGTGTACGTCACCGAGGGCCAGAATCTTACCGTCTAAGTTAGACTCGCCGTCTTGCTCAGCCCCATGTACGCCCGTCACTCGAGACACGTCTGAGCATGAGCTACCAGCCCTAAAACCGGCCTCACGCAGGCTCCAGCAGTAGCGCCCTGAGTTTGGCGTAAAGTTCACGAGCCGCAGCGGGGTCGGTGCCGTAGCCCCCATAGGTATTTAGCAGCTTAGCCGCGCCCAACCCTTTGCCGTCGGCTTTAAGGCGGTCAACGAGTTTATCAATCGCCTGCTGACCCGCAGACTTGGCCGGGCTAGGCTCAGTTTGTGCTGGAGTTTGAGCTTCGGCGGGCGTAGCTATCTGGGGAGTGGACGGCGCTGACCCGGCGGGAGAGTCTGCTCGAGCAGTAACCGGAGCAGTGTGACTGTCCGTGTAGCTGCCTGTGTAACCGTCTGCAGCAGCCAAATCGGGTTCATAAAGGGGTTGCCGCTGCTCGGGATCGTAGTCAACCCACGGCAGTTCATCAAGGAGCGTGTTCGGACGCAAACCGAAGAGGGCTGCCGCCGCCGCGAGGGCGTCGTCGGCGGTGTCGGTCAGTTCAGCTTCGGCAGTGTAGGACGCAACCGCCGCTTTTGCAGTGTCGGCAACGCGGAGGGTACAAACGAGCCCGCGTTCGCCGAGCGCGGCAAACGCTTGAGACCAACCGCCGACCCCTAAAACCGCGTCGAGCCGCGCCGTCACCGATGAAGCCCGAAGTTGCGGGCGCACCTGCGCACTTAGGCGGTCGGGAGAAAGCTTGACCACGCGCCAGAGGAGGTCGGAAGCGGCAAAAGGCGCAGCGAGAGCGTCCCAGGATATATTCACGGGACTATTATACTGGGAAACCAACCCTTGCAGAGGGCACGCTTTCTTACTTTTAGGGGTGTAGTCATAAATACCGTAGGTAAAAAAGACCATACTTTACGGCGCGGCCAGGTAGTCAGTAGTCAAACAGTCGGTAGTCAAGTAGTCAGAGGTTGGTGTTTCGAGCAAGCTAAGAGCGTTTCTCACACACGCGAGATGTGACGAGCAAATGTAACAATCAGAGCAGACGGCAAAATTCAATGTCGCTACAGCCCAGCGGCGTTTCTTAAAGCGGTATAAGCTGAACGCCTAAAGTCGGGTTACAAAACTGGGCTCGAGCCTCAACCTGAACTTTGTCAGCGCCCGCCAAAATCGTATTCTCTAACAGCCGTCTATAATACGGCTATGCAGTTGACCCCTCAACCCGCGCTTACACCTCGGCGACGCCTTTTCTGGCTGACCACCGTCACCGTGATGTTCGCCTTGTGTTTTTGTATTCAGCTTGCCGCTGCTCAGAGTTTGCAGCTCAGCACAAAAACGCCTAAAGCTGGCGAGAGTATCAAAGTCACCGGGCTCGAGCTCACACCTGGGGCGCAGGTCACCGCGCGGCTGACTGCGCCGGGAGGCCGGGTGTCGCGCGAAAGTGTGCAGGTAGGTGACGGGGGCCGCTTCCTGTTAGAGCTCGAGCTGCCAACGGGTGGACGCTATCAGCTCACCGTGCGGGGGCCAAAAATTGAACGGACGTGGCAGCTGACCGTCCCCAAACCACAACCCAAACCGCCCGCAACCTCACAGAACCAAATAGGAAATGAGGCCGGACCTCTACAACCGAAAAATCAAAATGCAGGTCAAAAAAACACAGGGCAAAGCCTGACTCCACCGACTACAGATGGACTCGAGGTCACCCGTACCGAACATGGCGTCAGCGCAGCTCAGGGCAGCCAGCCGTGGAGTTTGACGTTTCCAGCAGGGAGCGGCCCAACGACGCCGCCGCTGCTCATTTCGGGCGTGTCGGGCTCAGCGTCTGCGAGGTTGTACCTCGGACACGGCAACAGTGTGCTCAGGTTAGAACCTCAAACCGGCAACGTCCTCTCGCGTTTTATAGTCTCAGGACCCGTCACACGCCTAGCAAAGATAGACAGTGAGACGGTAGGCATCACGGTGCGGCACGCGCAGGGGTTGCTCGAGCGGTTTACGCTGAAAATCGGTTCTCGAGATAACGGCTCTCAAAATGACGCGCTGCAAGAACCGGTCAGGTTCGGCACGAATCCTGCAGTGTTCGGCTATCTCCGCGCCGAGGCAGACATCCCGGAGACAAACGTTGCAACCTTAACCGCTCGGCTCCGCCGTGACCCAACCAATCCGTGGCTCTATCTCAAGTTGGGCCTGGGACAGCGTAGTGAAACCGCGAGAAAGACCTTTCAAACCGCTATCAACCGGGCCACGACCTTTTACGACCTCGCTGGACTCGCTACGGTTTTAGAACGTCGGGGCGAACAAAAGCTCGCCGCAACTGCGTTCGACAAAGCCATGAAAGACTTTGCTGCACGAGATTACGACCCACGGCTCTTGAGCGACGGGACGCTGGGGGCGGCCTATAACTTTCCTTTGGGGCCGCTTAAACGTGCGTTAAACGCTGGCGACGACCTCAGTGCCGGGTTTTGGGCCGAGCGGCTCTGGCTCGCTGCGCCGAACGTGCCGGGGGCAGCCGCCGCGTTGGGCGAGTACGCCGCACTTTTGCGGCAGGTTGGGACGCCGGAACAAGCGGCGCTCTGGGAGGGCCGAGCCGCTTTGAAAATTACGACCGGTGGAGCACTTGAAGGTAGGCTGGGGCACCTCGGTTTGGCCTTGGCCCGGAACGGTTGGCAGCTCGTCCCGGCTCTTCTCGCAGCTTTTGTGGCGCTTCAGCTGACGCTCCTGGCCAAATATGCCCGCGCTCGCCGCAGCGACCGCAGCGGCGGACGTTTGCCCTGGCTCTTCGCCCTGCGTTACGACACCCTGAGCGAAAAACTCGTGCTGCTCTTTCTTTTAGCCCTCACGCTCGTCTGTGCGGCGCTCGGTAGTTGGGCAGCTCGGAGCGAACCGCCCGCACGGATTATCGGCTCGGGGACGCTCGCCAACCGAGCGGCGCAAGCCTATCTCAGTGAAGCCGCTCTAAACGGCCCACGTGCGGCCTTCGTCCGGGGTACAGCCGCGCAGACTTTAGGCGACGCGCACGCCACACCACTTTTACGGCGTGCCGGGAATGACGCTCCGGCGCTGAATAATTTGGGCGTGCTGACCGGTGACCAAACACTTTACCAAAGGGCGCTAACCCTCGAGCCCAACCTCCCCGCCGCCCGTTACAATACCGGCGACCGGGCGCTGCTCCCCTTTCAAGCGACGTATGACCCGACACGCCCGGCCCTCGCGCTCCCGACCCCGGCTGACTTCAGCGCCGCTTCAGGCAACTGGCAGGACGCTCTGGCAGGGGCGTTTACCAATCCGCAACGTATCTTCAGCACGCCGCCTTACGGCTTCAGCCTGCTGCTCTGGCACGCGCTGCAACTCCTCTTTTTGCTCGCCTTACTCATCCATGTGGGGTTTTTGATCGTGCCGCGTCCACGCAGCGCGCACCGTGCGCCGCGCAGCTGGGCCTATACCCTCTTGGCTCTGCTCTTTCCGGGAACCGGTCTGGCCGATGAGCTGTGGGGGATTTTTCTGCTGGTGCCGTGGGCCGTCTTGGGTACGTGGGCGCTGTTGTCGGGCTTTGTTTCCGGCTTTCCCCTTACGCTCTCCCTCGCTCTGGCCGGAGTGTATCTGCTCAATACGGTGGCGGTGATCGTCGAAGGGTGGTCGTACCGTTCGGAGCGGCGGCGGCTCGAGCTGCGCCGGAGCCGCCCCTAGAGCGTAGCTTGCGGTTTGGCGCACGTAGGGGAAGTATCGTGGCACCTAGGAGGATCATGATGCCAAAAGCCGAATATCAGGGAACCGTTTTAGCTGAAAGCGACGACGCTATCTCACTCGAGGGAAACCAGTACTTTCCGCGCGGGAGCGTTCAGATGGAGCTGTTTTCCGACAGTCCCACCCAGTACACCTGTCCGTGGAAGGGCGAAGCGGCCTACTACAACCTCACCGTTGACGGTCAAGAGGTTCACGACGCGGCCTGGTCGTACCCGGAGCCGAAAGACGCGGCCAAAGAGATCGCCGGGTATTTAGCGTTTGATAAGAGCAAGGTCACCGTCACGTAGTTATCAGATAGGTTTGCGGTACGGTGGTTAGCGGGTAGTACCGCAGAACGTGCCGGTTAGCAAAACTCAGATAAAAAACGTTGCTGAGCGGCACTTGTATAGCTTGGTCAAGTCATAGCCCACCTTTGTGCTGGGTAGCGCACGGAGGTGAGCATAACGTAGAAGCGTCTATCAGCCACGTAGGTTTAAGACAGCTCGAGGCAGCTGCGTCTCGCCTTGCTGCTTGTCGGTACGGTAAGGTTTCGTCTGGTCGGTACAACGCTAACGAACCTGGACCAGCCTGTGCGTACGCTCAAGCCCGCGCTCGCGTTCCCTACGTCTTAGCTACCACGGCCACTTCCTGCGGTCGCAAAACGGCAGGTTCGGCTTGCGCCGCCACCGGGCCTGTCCGCTGCTGAGTTGTCTGCGCTGTTATCCACCGCCAGAACCAGCCACAGCTTATCGCTGAAAGCGGGCCATCTGTGGTGGTCACCTGTAACTACAAGGCGAAGACGTGCGCTAAACGGAAACGTCTGCCGTTGCCGACTTGAGCCGGGTGGCAGTGTAAACGACCCCGATACCTTGAACTTCCAACGGTTCGGACATCAGGTGATTGACGGACCTCTTCACTTCAGCCTCGAGTCCTTTGAGCTGTTTTGTAAGTGCCTTCACTGCCCCAATGTCCCCGCGTTTGGCGTCTAAGATCACCGGAATCCCCCGCGCCCGCACGTCCGCAATCAGTTGCGCCAAGGCGATCAGCCCCGGTACACCGAGCGCCTCAAAAAACCCCGACTGCAGTTTGTAACACGCCACGCTCCCTTGTGTCGCCTGGATGATGGCCTGAAAGTAGTGAACGACGGCTCTGGCAACTTGCGCCGGGTGCGTCAGCGGATGTGCGCCGGGGCGTGGGTCAATCCCTAGACACACGCGGGAGTTGGTGTTGTTGATGCGGTCAAACAGTCGTTCGGCAAAAGGTTGAGCCATAGGTTCAGGCTAACAGGTCGAGGAAGTCTTTACTCGAGTCTGACAGCAAAGAGCAAAACGCTTTCGTAAAGACGCTCGACCTCACCGCCGTGCGCGTCAATAACTGTAGCAATATCAGCCAAAAAATGTTCTCGTAACGTTGGTTCCATCGCCTGCACGTTGCTATAGGTCAAAAGCAGGTCAAGATAACGAGCTTTATTATAACGGTGCGTCCAAGCATAGCGAAAAACCTCTAAATTGCCAAAATCTGGGGACTTCGCAAGCGCCCCGGCAAAACGCTCGGGGGCATAGTCTGGCGTGGGGCGTTGTAGCTTAAGTGGAGCTTCGTAGCGTCTATGGACGGGGTCGGTTGCACGGTAAAAAGCCGTGTCTTGTGAATGGTCTTGATGCCAAACCAAAAGTAGCGCCCCGCCCGGACGCAAAAGTGACGCAGCGTGTGCCAACCCCGACACAGGCTCAATCCAGTGAAACGCTTGGACCGATACAAGTGCGTCAAAAGGTGTGTCTGAGTCGTAAGCTTCAAATGCAGTGGTTTCGACGGTAACGTTTAAGTCCTGGACATTGGCGCGGGCAAGTTGAGCGAGCGTTGGGCCTAGCTCGAGCGCGTGAACCCTCAGTCCACGTTCTGCAAGCGGACGCGTGGCCTGGCCGGTGCCGCAACCCACCTCTAAGACGCGTGCGCTGGGCTCGAGTCTCCCCTGCTCAAACATGGCGTCTATGAGCTTTTCGGGCGGTGCAGGCCGCGCCCGGTGATACCGCGCCGCCTCGCGGTCAAAGGTCGTGCGCAAGGTGAGCTCGTCGTTCATAGCTCAGCAAAGCGTAGCAGATATACAGCTAGAGCATCTTGACAAAGTAACTTATAGGTTACATAATGTGACGCTTAGGTTACATCAAAGGAGAAGTACGATGACACAAAAAGTGGAACGGTTCGGAAACTACGAGAAGCTGCTTAACATCTGTCACTTGATCGGGTTCGGTTTATTTTTGGGAATTCAAACGCTGAAGAGCGTGATGACGCTGCCCTCAGAGGTGTCTGTGCTGCAAGTTGTTGCCGTGTTCTTCATGCTTCTGTGGGCGTTCGGGTTCTGGCGCTTTTACAGCGCCATAAGAGCCGACAGGTCTCTGGCGCGAACGTTAGGCGATGAACTAAATGAGCACATCTACGGTCGCGTCAAAAACGTAACGTTTCGGGCACTGATCGTTACTCAAGTGGTGATTCTCGTGACCTCGAGCTTCGCCTCTTTTTCTGCTGAAGCTGCTGCCAATTTCACCATCTTTGTAATGGTAATGAGTTGGGGTATGGCGTCTCTTTACCTCAACCGTTCAGATGCCTGAACTCAGCAACACCTTAAAGGTAGAACGCGCCAGACATAACCTTACCCAAGAGCAACTTGCCGAACGGGTCGGCGTTACCCGTAAAACGATCAATACGGTCGAGCGGGGACACTTCGTCCCATCAACCGTATTGGCCCTTAAACTGGCTCAGGCGCTAAACGTCTCGGTTGAAACGCTTTTTTTCCTCGAGCCCTGCGCTTCTCAAAAATCTAGTTAGTTGCTCGAGACCGCCCCGACCTCGCGCCCGTGACAGTGTTTGAACTTTTTACCGCTCCCACACGGGCACGGGTCGTTACGGCCTACTTTGACGTCGGCTTGAAGCGGCAGCGTTTTTTGCGCCGTTCCTTGAGGTTGAGAGCCACGCTGCTGGAAGGGATTACTCACGCCTGTAGGACGGCTTTGGAGACGGGCTTGACCGTTGCTAGCACCGTTACGCCTACCGTTGCTGAGGCTCGAGGAGACTGCCCCGCCGGACGCGCCCGCGTAGGTGGTGCTGACGCTGCTGTCGCCGTCTGAAGAGGCGGGCGCTTCGTAACGAACTGGTTGCGGCGCACGCTGCTGCGGTACAGGCGCTTCGGTCTGCACCTGCACGCGGAAGAGCAACTTGGCAACCTGCAAACGGATATTGCCCTTCATCTCTTCAAACAGGTTAAACGCCTCGAACGCGTACTCTTGCAGTGGGTTGCGCTGACCATACCCGCGCAGCCCGATACCCTGACGCAAGACGTCCATCGCGTGCAGCTGCTCTTTCCAGTCGTTATCTACGACTTGCAAGACGATGTAGCGTTCTAACTCGCGCATCAGGGGTGCGCCGAGTTCGGCTTCACGGGCTTTGTAGGCGTGCTCGAGTTCCGGGACCAGCATATCGGTCGCGTCGTCGGGTTCAACGCCGCGCAGCGTCTCGAAGTCAAAGGTCTCGAGTTCGGGTACCGCGTCAACCACAGCCGTTTTTAAGGCGGCGATGTCCTGTTCTTCGGGCTCGAGCTCTTTATTTAGATAGTTTTGCACCTGCGCGTCTACATATTCGGCGATCATGTCTTGCACGTCGTCCGAAATATCAGACCCGAGCAAAATGTCGCGGCGCTGCTTGTAGATGACCTCGCGCTGCTTACTCATCACGTTGTCAAACTCTAAAAGCTGTTTACGGGTGCCGAAGTTGCGGTCCTCAACTCTTTTTTGCGCCCGTTCAATCGCGCCCGTGACCATTTTCGCCTCGATGGGCTGTTCATCGTCCATCCCGAGCCGGTCCATCATACCGAGCACGCGTTCGTTGGCAAAAAGCCGCATCAGGTCGTCTTCAAACGAGACGTAAAAGCGGCTCGAGCCGGGGTCACCCTGACGGCCCGCACGCCCGCGCAGCTGATTGTCAATCCGGCGCGATTCGTGGCGTTCGGTCCCGATAATATGCAAACCACCCAAGCTGACCACTTCTTCATGGTCTACTTTCGCCTCGTCGCGGAGGCGCTCTAACGTCGGGATGATGTCTTCGGGCAGCCCTTCGATCTCGCGGGCGACGGCCTTGGCTTCGTCCACCTTGCTGCGCATCACCTGCTTGATAAACAGTTCGACGTTTTCGTCGTAGCGGCTGATCCCCTGCCGCTCTAAGAGCTGTCCGGCCAACGCTTCAGGGTTGCCGCCAAGCACGATGTCCGTCCCACGACCGGCCATGTTTGTTGAGATAGTCACGGTGCCGCTACGTCCGGCCTGCGCGACGATCTCGGCTTCACGTTCGTGGTATTTGGCGTTCAGCACCTGATGTTTGATGCCTTTGCGCTTGAGCATTGTAGAAAGCCGCTCGGACGCTTCGATTGTCACCGTGCCGACCAAGATCGGTTGCCCCGTCTGATGCAGCTCTTCAATCTCAGAGACGACCGCGCCGTATTTCCCCGCTTCGGTGCGGTAAACGATGTCTTCAGCGTCTTTACGGATGACGGTCTTGTTCGTCGGGATGGTTAACACGTCGGTCGCGTAGATTTCTTGAAACTCTTTTTCTTCGGTTTTCGCTGTCCCGGTCATCCCGGCGATCTTGCCATAGAGCTTAAAGAAGTTCTGATAGGTGATGGTGGCGAGCGTCTGGTTTTCACGTTCGATCTTGACACCCTCTTTGGCCTCAATCGCTTGGTGGAGCCCTTCCCCAAACCGGCGTCCGGGCATCAGCCGCCCGGTAAACTCGTCTACGATAACGATCTGGCCCTGCTCATCTTTAACGTACTGTTTGTCGAGGTGGTAGTGCATCCGGGCGCGCAGAGCTTGCCGGACCATATGCCCGAGTTCCATATTTTTGGCGCTGAAGAGGTCGTCTACACCCAACGCTTTTTCAGCTTTGGTGATGCCCTCTTCGGTCAGGTGAATGTCTTTAGTTTTTTCGTCGGCGCTAAAGTCGCCGGTGGCAGGCTTATCCCCTTCGGCGGGTTCGCCGCGCTCTAAAGTCCCCGCGATTTTCGCCATCACGTAGTATTTGTCAGTGGCGAGTTCGGCGGGGCCGGAGATAATCAGCGGCGTCCGCGCCTCGTCAATTAAGATCGAGTCCACCTCGTCAATGATGGCGTAGTTTAAGGGCACGTCTTCACGTAGCACGAGCTGTTCGGGCCGAAAGGCCATGTTGTCACGCAGATAATCAAACCCAAGTTCCGAGTTCGTCATATAGGTGACGTCGCAGCCATACGCGGCGCGGCGCTGGTCGGGTCTGAGGTCGTGGGAGATGACGCCGACCGTCAGACCTAGACCGCGGTACACCGGCCCCATCCACTCCGCGCCGGTACTCGCCAGGTAATCGTTGGCGGTCACAAGGTGTGCGCCGTGACCGGGTATGGCGTTTAGGGCGAGCGCGAGCGTGGCGACGAGCGTCTTCCCTTCACCCGTCTTCATCTCGGCCATTTTGCCTTGGTGTAGGGCCGCGCCGCCGACGAGCTGCACGTCGTAGTGGCGCAACCCTAAGTTGCGTACCGCCGACTCGCGGACCAGCGCGAACGTTTCAGGCATCAGCTCAGACAGCGTTTCGCCTTCGCCGTTCTTGTACCGCTCCCGGAGCTTCGCGTATTCGGCGGCTAAATCGTCTACGTCTTTGAGCTTGGGCTCGAGCGCGTTTACAGCGGCAACGATGTCGCGCTCGATGCGGCGAACATCGCGTTCATTATTGTCAAACATTTTCTGGATAAATCCGAGCATCCCGTCTCCTTCAGGGCAAGAGAACCTAAATTAACATTCTAGTTTAGCACGTGGGCCGCGAGAGACCTCACAAGCGAGGACTTAAGGCTTTTCACATCTCGGCTTCAGCTTCGTTTCATGGGCGTTTAGAGGTCGGCTTATGACCCTCCTTAGCTGAATCTTACCGGTTGGCACACGTATTTTTCAAAGGTAGCTGGATAGCAGCCTGTAAAGAGGCTATATCCGAAACGGTACAACCGGCTGCTAAACCTCAGTCTGATTTGACAGGTCTTATCTTCCCTTGACAGCGGCCCCAGTTCAGCGCCTGCTCGGTTGTCCCCAGCCAGATGTCGAGATGATTTTTAAGACGGGCGTTCATCGTGTCGGCTACGGTCAGCGGCGTTTCCGGTACCCAGCCGCCACAACCGTCACCGGAAACTGCGATAATCTCAACCTCGGAGCCGTAAGGAAGACGCTTTAACAAGTCACGGCTGACCGCCACCGTACCGGGACCGGCAACCGCGCCACTCGCGGTAATAGCAGGCGCGTCATCGGTTTGGGACGCGCTCGAGCTGTACGCCGTAATGTCAACTGTGAGCGTAGCTGCTTGGGCTAAACTCGAGCCTGACCAACTACTTAAAGCCGTAACTAAACACGCGCACCGCAAGTGACTGGAAAACATCATTTGCCGAGCATACCGCGCGTCTATGAAGAGGCAAACAAGCGTCGCCTCGGCGTTTCGGTTCAGCGTTCGGGTTAGAGTAACGCTTATGCCGTTTTACCCTTTTCGCGGAGGCTTTTTGGAGATGATCGTCGGTCCGATGTTTTCGGGCAAATCCGAAGAACTCATACGCCGCACCACTCGAGCCTTTATCGCTAAACAGCACGTGCAGGTCTTTAAGCCTGCCCTAGACACCCGTTACGACGATCTACATGAAGGCGTCGCCGTCGCCTCGCATAATGGCCGGACACTTGACGCGCTGGCCGTTTCAGATGTGACGCAGTTGCGGGAGGGGCTCGAGCCCGGTGTCCAGGTCGTCGCTATAGATGAAGGCCAGTTTTTATCCCACGATCTCGTAGCGTTCGCCGCCGATCTCGCCGAGTCGGGCGTCCGCGTGGTCATTGCCGGACTCGACCTCGACTTTCGCGGGGAGCCGTTCGGCCCGATTCCTGAACTTTTGGCCCGCGCCGAATCGGTCACAAAACTCACCGCCGTCTGTGTGCGTTGTGGGGCCGCCGCCACCCGAACGCAAAGGCTGATCGGTGGGCATCCAGCGCATTTTGACGACCCGGTGATTTTAGTCGGGGCTGCCGAGAGCTACGAGCCGCGCTGCCGCGAATGTCATACGGTGCCGCGCAAAGAGCGGGCGACGCCATTATTCACGAAAGAGGCGCGAACTGTAAAAAGGTAACTTTAATTGGAAAGGTTACTATACTGACATGGCTAACGGTTTGGAACATAGGCAAGAGCAGCGTTATGCGGTACTCAGACATATGTACGATGTTGCAGTTGAGGGTGCAAACAATCCCAGCAAGGAATTTTATGAGAATGACGTTGCAAAGGGATTAGGTTACCCTACACAGGATGTTAAATCGGCCTTGAGTTATCTCAAAGGCAAAAATCTTGTGGAAGTTGCCCAAATATATCACGGCCCTAGAATGAGTTACAGACTAACCCACTGGGGTATCGAAGAAATTGAGCAGTCGCTGCAAGAGCCAAAGGAACGCACCGAACATTTTCCATTTCAGATCATCCAAAACTTCAATGCCACGGTCGGCGCTGTTCAAACAGGCACACAATCTACGGCCAATATCACCCAAAACATCGGCGTTGACTTGTCTGACGTATTCATCCTGCTCGAGCAGCTAAAACCGAAAGTCGTTGAGCTTCCACCAGAGCAGCAAGGAGATGCGCTGGACTCTATAGATGCGCTCGAAGGTGAGCTGAAATCACAAGACAAAAGCCCAAGACGTATTAGGGAGTTACTTGAAGGACTCGGAGGAATTGCTCGAGGAACCGTTACATTTGCTTCTCAAGTAGCAGTTTTAGCGCAACAGCTCAAAAACTTAGGCGTATTTTAATCACGGCTGTAATCGGCTCCCATCTCTTGGAAACACCTGCGCAAATCATATAAGTAAAAGCACCGTCAAACGCTTTCAGTGCTTCATCCGTGGGTTACAGCGGCGTACCAACAGCTAAGGGCTAGTTTGTAGATATCTGGAAAGCACGAGCACGAGCCGAAGGAGCGATATGAATTCACCTGACCCCCAGCGTTTGCCGCCGCAGCTACGTTTTATCACCGAAATAGACAAGTTAAAACGCGTCTTACGGCAGACGACACTGATAGACGCCTCGAGGCGTGAAAACAGCGCCGAGCATTCGTGGCACCTCGCAGTGATGGCGTCGGTACTGCTCGAGTACGCTCCGCCGGAAACCGACCTCACCCATGTTTTAGAAATGCTTTTACTCCACGATATTGTCGAGATAGATGCCGGAGACACCTTCGCTTATGACGCCGCTGCAAACTTGGATAGAGCTGAACGCGAACAGGCTGCCGCCACGCGTATCTTTGGGCTTTTACCCGACGATGTAGAGACTCGGCTGCGCGGGCTGTGGGAAGAGTTTGAGGACGGAGCGACCTCCGAGGCCCGGTTTGCCAACGCCCTCGACCGCTTGCAACCTTTTTTACACAACTACCACACGCAGGGCGGCACATGGCGGGCTCACGGCGTCTCTAAAGCGCAGGTACTCGAGCGGATGCGCCCGATTGAACAAGGTATACCAGCACTCTGGCCCTACGTTTTGGAACGAATTGACGAGGCGTGCAAGCTTGGCTATATCGCGCCGTAACAAGCTGGTTACGGCTGCAACCGGCTTCCATCTCTTGGAAACGCCCGCGCAAACCGCACATTCGGAATGTTGAGTAGGAGCGCCGTCAACCGCTCCGCCCCGAGCGCAAACCCGCCGTGCGGCGGCATCCCGTACTTAAAGACCTCTAAGTAGCCCCGAAACGCTTCCGGGTCCATCTTCCGCGCCTGAAGCTCTTCGACGAGCATCTTGTAGGTGTGGATACGCTGCCCGCCGGAGCTGATTTCCAGCCCCCGAAAGATGAGGTCAAAGCCCCTGGTTAGGCCGTCTTGAATCGGGTAGGTATAAAAGGGCCGCGCGGCTTGCGGATAGTTCGTGACAAAGACAAAATCCGAGCCATGTTCCTCTTTGGCCCAGTGCCCGATCAAGCGTTCGGCTTCGGGATCTAGGTCTTTGCCGCCGGTTTGGTGGCCGTAACGTTCTGCTACGAGGTCCCTTGCCTCGAGCAAGGTAATCCGTGGAAACGCTACGCTTACGTCCGGGGCAGTCGCCTCGAGCAGCGTCAGCTCAGCCGCACACGTCTCAGCGGCGTGCGTCATCATCGTTTTGAGCAGGGTTTCCTCGAGCCCCAGCACCTCGTCTACCGACTCGATAAAGCCCATTTCAACGTCCAAAGACAGGTATTCAGACAGGTGCCGCGATGTGTGCGACAGCTCGGCGCGGTAAACGGGCGCGGTTTCAAACACCCGCTCGTACACGCCGACCATAATCTGTTTGTAAAGCTGCGGCGACTGCGCCAGATACGCGCGTTTGCCGTAGTAGTCCACTTCAAAGAGCGCCGCGCCGCCCTCAGCGCCCGCTGCAACGAGTTTGGGCGTAAAGATTTCGGTAAAGTCTTGTGCAGTCAGCGTATCCCGAAATGAGCGCACCAGCTCAGCTTGCACTTTAAGTGCGGCTCTAGCTTTTGGACTCCGCAGCGAAACGTGACGGTACTCGAGCAGCGTGTCCGGGTTGACATTCCACTCTTCTTTGGGGATTTCAATCGGTGTGGGTTCGGTGGCTTCAGCAATGACCTCGAGCCCGTCAGCCTGAAGCTCCAGACCACCGGGCGCTTTTTTGCTCTCGATCACCTTGCCCGACGCGCGTACCGACGACTCGGCTAACGGCAGATCAACTTTGCCGAATACGCACTGCACCACGCCGCTGCGGTCGCGGAGCAGCAAAAAACGGATGCCGCCCAGGTCGCGGCGAGAATGCACCCAGCCCTGCAAGGTGACGTGTTCACCCAAGTGTTCAGGCAAGTTAGCGACTAGCGTGCGCGGTTCAGCGGTGGTGCTCATAAGACTCCTTCAGCAAAAAACCTCGAGGGGTGCTCGAGGTCAGAGGCTACTCAAATAAGTGCCTACGCCCCGTACCACCAATTATCGTCGTCAAGGCGCGGGGGGTTCATAGGATGAACTGTAGCATTCACGCGTCCATAGGGCAACCGCCGAGTCTTCGTCTTCAGCCGAGAAACGTGACAAACACGACCCGTACAAACTCAGTTGGCAGATCAGGTCAGTGCAGGCCGGTAGAGCAGGTACGTGAGGGCAACGCCCAAGGTCGGATGAAAAAACGCTGTAACGACCCTTTGCTCCAAATAACCGCTATGCTCATAGTGTAGACACCAGCCAGGTCTGGCTAAACTGGCAGCCCCGATTTTGAACGGAGTACAGGTGGACTTATCCTCGTTGCAACAGCTTCCCCTCGTAGACTCACACCTCGACTTGGCTGAAAACGTCACCGTGGCCGGACGCGACCTTACCTTAGACGCAAAAGCAATTAGAAGGCTTGAAAAACGCTCAGAAAATCAGGCGACCGTCTCGCTGCCTGAACTTGAGCGGGGCGGTATCGCCGTCGCCTTTGCAACGGTGACCGCAGGGTTGCAGGCAGGTCCGGGTCTGCCCCCCGGTCCCCATACGCCCGAAGCGGCTGAGGCGCACGCGCTGTCGCAGATTGAGCTCTACGAAAGCTGGGCGCGGCAAGGGCGCGTCAGGTTGCTGCACTCGGTACGTGACCTCGAGCATCACCTCGAGCTGTGGCAGGGCGACCGCAAACCGGGCTTGGTCTTGCTCATGGAAGGCGCTGAGCCTATCGTACAGGTGAGTGACTTGCCGAGGTGGTGGCGGCGTGGTCTACGGCTGATCGGGCTGACCTGGGCAGACACGCGTTACGGCGCGGGTGTCGGAACAGGCAGCGAGACGTTCAGACAAGGTGGCCTAACGCCGGAGGGTGTTGCCTTACTCGAACAGATGGCTGAACAGGGATTCGTCTGGGACATCTCGCACTTGGCCGAAGCGGGCGTATGGCAAGGGCTCGAGCTGGGCGTCTCCCGCGTTTGCGCGTCCCACGCTAACGCACGTGCGCTGACGCCGACCGACCGGCACCTTAGCGACACAGTTATTCGCGCAGTTGCCGAGCGGGGCGGCGTGATCGGCGTCGTGCTTTACAACGGGTTTCTCGAGCACCGCTGGGAGCAAGACCGGTCTATCGTCGTAACGCTTAACGAGCAGGTCAGGCGGCACGCGGCTTATCTCGCTGAGCTCGTCGGGTGGGAACATCTAGGCGTAGGCTCCGACTTGGACGGTGGTTTAGGCTTAGAAGAGAGTCCACAAGAGATAGACACGGTAGCTGACCTCTACAAAGTGGGTGAGGTTGTCCCCGCTGAGGCTCGAGCCGGCGTCTTAAGTACCAACTGGCTCGAGTTTCTCAGAAGATCATTGCCATAGCAGCTAGCAGGAGTCTTGATAGCGCGGCAAGTAAATTTGGGCCGAGACGCTCGAGCCTTCTGGAATTTCGTACCTTCTTATGCTAAGCTGACGCCATTTTATAGCGTCACAGCGGAGAGTTTATGACTTGGCAAAAGCACCTCAAAGTCGGGCTGGTAGTTGCAGCAATCATGGCGTTAGGCGCGTGTCGTCAGGAAAAGACCGTTCAGCTTCCTCAAGACAATGACGCGCCGGTAACGACGGATAAGACGAGTTATACGCCCGAGCACTTGAACGACCACGGCGAGTATGTGAGTTACACCATTAGCGTCAGCTACAAAAACACTACCGCCAAGAGTGTCTACCTCGCTCCTTGCGGCGTAACACCCCCACCGCCTGACTATCAGCTCGAGCACTACGACGCCGGAAAGTGGACGTTTAATATTCGCCCCACGTGCCGAACGGGGCCGGGAAGAAATCCCATCGCCGCTGAAATTAAACCCGGTGAAGGTTTTAGTGGTGACTTGGTTATAGACGCCTACACCTCGCGCACCCCTGAAAACTACGGCTATCCCCTTATTGGTACCGATATTGAGGTAGGCGTCAACCGTGTCGTTTTGGACCTTTTTGCAAGCGTGGACGACGAAGGGGTTGCCGTGGGTGAGTTGTTACCGCCCCTTCAGCGCGTTTCAAACGCTTTTGTGCTAGAAACACCTTAAACTAGACCCGTTCAACATCACTTAGCACAAAGCAGTTTAATGTTCGCGTTAAGCTGCTTTGTGCTAGCTACCTTTCGCTCACTCAAACATCCCAACTTCCGCGCCCTCTGGTTGGGCCTCGCGCTTTCCGCGAGTGGCAGCTGGTTACAACTCGTCGGTCAGGGCCTGCTGGTGCTGCGGTTGTCGGGGGGGTCTGCACTCGCCCTCGGCGCAACGTCGCTGGCTCAGGGACTAGCCTTTTTTATCTTCGTCTTAGCGGGTGGCGTTTTGGCCGACCGGCTCGAGCCCCGCCGTATCTTATTCGTCACGCAAGGTGCCGCGCTCGTGTTTGCGCTGATCCTCAGCCTTTTGACCGTTTCCGGACTCGTCCGGGTGTGGTCGGTCGTGCTCTTAGCGTTTTTTAGCAGCGCCGTCTCGAGCTTTGATCAACCTGCTCGGGCCGCCCTCCTTCCAAGGCTCGTCCCTGAAGAAGATTTAGGAAACGCCGTCGCGCTGCAAACCTTGGCGTTTAATACGGCGGCGACGCTCGGGCCGACGTTGGCGGGCGTATGTATCGCCTGGTTGGGGTTTTCCGGAACCTTTTTTCTCAACGCGGTGAGTTTTTTAGGCGTGTTAGCCGCGCTCGTCTGGATGCGCGTCCCCGCTAGAGAGGGTAACGGCGAAGCCTTGGGCCGACTGTCTCCGGCGGCATTTTTTAGCTCGAGCTTAGAAGGCATCGCCGCCGTTCGGGGCAACGCGATGTTGTCGTTTGCCCTCTCAGCGTACGGCGTCATGCTCTTAGTCGGGCCGTCAACCTCGTTTTTGCTGCCACTCTTAGCCACCAAAGTGCTCGGTGCCAGCGAAACCCAGCTCGGTTTGATGTTTTCAGCTGCCGGGATCGGCGCAATCGGCGGTGCGCTCGTTACCGCGTCTCTCGCCACCGGGGTCAGCAAAGTCCGGTTTCTGTTACTCTGCCTCGCCGTTTGGTCCGGCGCGATGGTCGGCATCGGGGTGCTCAGAAGCTTTTGGGTGGTGCTGCCCGTTCTTTTCATCTGGGGCGCGGCGCGTAACGCCGTCGGCACGACCGCCAGCGCCATTTTGCAGCTCAACGTCGCCGACGCGCTGAGAGCGCGGGTGATGAGCCTTAACGCGCTGATCGTTATGGGCGCACGCCCACTCGGAGACTTCGGGTTGGCGCTCCTTGTGAGCGCGTTTTCGGTCGCCCCGGTCATTTTGGGCGGCGCGGCGATTGTCGGGGTACAGACGGTGTTTTTAACCTTGAGGCGGCACGCGATCACAAGCGTGGAGCGAAGCTAATCGGTCGGCCTCCGGTAAACTGGGCTATGGCGGACGCTCATGAGCTAAAGATAAGCAAAAACGAACACCCTGAGCTGTTCGAGCAGGTTGAAGAAGCCCTTTGCAGCGGAGAAAGTTCAGTGGTGCTGGGCGATAAGACCTATGAGATTGTAAGCTCGCAAGTATCTTTAGACGCCGACGCCTCGTTTATTTTGGTCGAGGTTTGATTTAGCTTGACGCGTGTCAGCTAACATCTGAACTTGTACCTCGAGGATTTACGTTTAGTGATGATGTTTGTGGATTGGAATTTCGGTCAGCACTTGCGCTTTCCAAAATTAGCAGAATACGAAAGTCAAAGTGCGGAGCGCAACAAACGACGATCCAAGCGCGGCAAAAAGCAGATAGCTGCTTGGCGAAACGGCGTTGGCCTCGAGCCACGTTTGCGTTAGCGACGCGGCTTCGGCGTTGCCGAGCGTGGTGAGGTGCTGCCCGATTTTTTGAGGCGTCGCTGCCTGAAAGATGTCGCTGGCCGATGCGGAGTAGATACGTTCCGGCAGGACCGCCTCGGCTCCAACACCTTGGACAAAGTTACCAACTTGCGCCGAAGTCACGTAGGTATAGGAGCGTTTGGGAAAGCCTACATAAGTTTTAGGGTCTAAAAAACGGACATAGAGGTTGAGCAGCACGTAGCTGCGCGCGGCTGGGCAGTCTGACGTGTGGGGAATGTTGCGGGTCTCGAGCTGCGTTTTTAGCGTGTTAAAAACTTCTTGACGTACGTGCTGACGTATCATAGGAGAAAGGGTGACGGCTTCGGTCTCGAGCTGAACCGATGAAGCGTCCAGACAAAACGTGACGCCGACGAGTTGCGGCGCGGGCGTGCCGTGGTCGGCCCAAACCGGCGTCAAACCGGACAAGACCAACAGTCCTAGCACAGTGATGAGCTTAAACAAAAAAGCTCCCAGCCTAAAGCTGAGAGCCAAAATACCAGACGTTTGCAGCTTGTTAGGCAGCGTCCGTCACGAGTTCGATCAGTGCTTCTTGCGCACCGTCGCCGCGGCGCGTTTCTAAACGGTAGATACGGGTGTAACCACCCGGACGCGTGCTAAACGAAGGGGCGATTTCGTCCATCAGCTTACGAACGATAACGATGTCGTGAATCTCTTTAAGGACCAGACGCCGCGCGTGCAGGTCGCCGCCTTTAGCGGTCGTGATCAGTTTTTCGACGTAAGGCCGCAGGTTTTTGGCCTTAGCGACGGTGGTTTTGATTCGGCCGTGGCGAAATAGCGAGGTCGCCTGTGACCGTGCGAGGGCGGTGCGGTGGCTGCTGCTGCGGCTCAGCTTACGCCCACTAGACATATGTCTCATGACCTACTCCTTTAGTTCAAAGCCCTGCGCTTGCAGGCGCTCTTTGATTTCCTCGAGCGACTTGTCCCCGACGCCGCCGACTTTTTTAAGGTCGCGTTCGGACAACGCGAGCAGTGCGTCAACCGAGTCAATACCTTCTTCTTGCAGCGAATGAAGCACGCGGCTCGAGAGGTCTAAGCTCTCTAAAGTGACCTGGGTGGCCTCGCCCCGGCCTACAGCGGCGGGTTCCGAAGCGGCGGCGCTCGAGGTCGTCGGCGCGGCGATCACCGGTACCGGCTCTTCAAACTCACCGCCGCTAAAGACTGAGAGCTGGTTCCGCAAGGTGTCAACCGCACTCTCTAACGCCTCTTTAGGCGAGACGCTACCGTCGGTCCAAACGCGCAACACCAGACGGTCAAGGTCGGTCTTTTGCCCAACCCGGGTGTCTTCAACGCGGTAGGCGACGCGGCGCACGGGGGTAAAGACAGCGTCCACCGGAATCGAATTGATCCGGTCTTTGGTCGCGTGAATCTCTGCCGGAACGTAACCGATCCCCGGTTCGACGCGCACTTCCATCACGAGCTTGCCGCCCCCCGTAAGCGTAGCGAGGTACAACTCGGGGTTGACGACGGACGCGCCCATCGGGACTTCGAAGTCTCCAGCTGTCACTGGCCCCGCACGTTCGGCGCGGAGCGTCAAGGTGACCGGCTCGTTGTCGTGCAGCTTGACGACCAATTCTTTGAGGTTGAGGATGAGCTGCATCACGTCCTCTTTCATCCCCTCGATAGTTGAAAACTCGTGCAACACGTCTTCGATATAGACGCTCGTCACGGCGGTCCCGGCAACCGACGAGAGCAAGATGCGCCTCAGCGGGTTACCGATGGTGACGCCGTAGCCGCGGGGCAGCGGTTCGACCGTAAACTCGCCGTACTGCTCGCCGACGCGGGCCTTAAATTCAGGTGTGATCTGCACCGTAAACTCCTGTTCTGGTCAAGTCTAGGCGCTATCTCGAGTAGTACTCGATGACCTGAAGTTCGTTGACGGGAACGCTCAGGTCTTCGCGGGCGGGCAAACGCTGAAACTTACCCTTTAAGGACTCTGAATCGAACTCGAGCCACGGGCTGAGTCTCCCCCGTTTGCGCGCTTCGACGTTGCCTTTGATGATTTCGTTACTCCGGCTACGTGTTGCCACGGCGATCTCATCGCCCGGTTTGACGCGGTACGACGGGACATCAACCGGTTTGCCGTTGACCGTAATGTGCTTGTGCGAGACGAGCTGCCGTGCTTGACGGCGGGTGTGCGCGATCCCGAGACGGAATACCACATTGTCGAGGCGGGACTCGAGCAGCTGTAAAAACACCGCGCCGGTCGCGCCCTCTTGACGCACGGCGTCGTCAAACAGCGTGCGAAATTGCTTTTCGCTCATGTTGTAGAGGCGGCGCAGCTTCTGCTTTTCACGGAGGCGGACGCCATAGTCCGAAATCTTACGGCCCCGGCGCTGCCCGTGTTGTCCCGGAGGGTAAGGGCGGCGCTCCATGTATTTTTGTACTTTTGGCGTCTCCGCGAGGTTGACCCCTTCGCGGCGACTCAGCTTGACGATCGGTTCTCTCTGACGACCCATAGTTCTCCCTTAGTAGCAGGTGCTAGTTTATTTGAGGCGCTGGCGTTTGGTAAGGCGGCAACCGTTGTGCGCCACCGGCGTCGCGTCAATGATCGAGCGCACGTTGACGCCCGTCGCCTGAATTGAACGAATCGCTTGCTCACGGCCCGAGCCGGTGCCGCGGATGACGATATCGAGCTGGCTCACACCCATGTTCTGCGCTTTACGGGTCGCGTCGGCGGCGGCGAGCTGCGCGGCGTAAGGCGTCCCTTTTTTCGAGCCTTTGTACCCAATGCTGCCCGAACTCGACCACGCGACGGTGTTGCCGTCCATGTCGGTAATCGTCACGATGGTGTTGTTGTACGACGCGTGGATATAGACCTTACCTTCGGCGAGGTTACGTCTGACGCGTTTTTTGGTTTTGTTTCTCGCGGCTTGTCTGCTCATGGGGTCCCCTTACTTCTTCGCGGCTTTCTTCTTGCCTGCGACGGTGCGGCGCGGCCCCTTGCGGGTGCGGGCGTTGGTTTTGGTCGATTGACCGCGAACTGGCAGGCCGCGACGATGCCGTAAACCCCGGTAGCAGCCAATATCCATCAGCCGTTTGATGTTGAGCTGAATTTCGCGGCGGAGGTCGCCTTCGACCTTATAGGTCTTTTCGACGATTTCACGGAGGCGCGCGACTTCGGTTTCCGCGAGGTCTTTGACCCGCGTGTCGGGGCTCACACCTGCTTCGGCTAAAACCTGCTGCGAGCGGGTCAGGCCGATGCCGTAGATGTAAGGAAGCGCGTACTCGATACGCTTATCACGGGGAAGGTCGATACCGGCAATTCGCGCCATACTAGCCCTGCCTTTGCTTGTGCTTCGGGTTGACCGAGCAGATCACGAACACTTTGCCGTGGCGACGAATGACTTTGCATTTGTCGCAGATCGGCTTAACGGACGCACGTACTTTCATCTTTTCTCCTCGTTATTTTCGGTAGACAATACGGCCCTTTTCGGGGTCGTAGGTGCTGATTTCTAAAACGACGCGGTCGCCGGGGAGGATGCGGATGTAGTGCCTGCGCATCTTACCGCCGACGTGGGCTAAAATTTCCGGCCCAGCGTCTAACTGAACTAAAAACGTCGTATTGGGACGCGCCTCGAGCACCACTCCTTCAGTGCGAATTGAATCGAGCGTCGTCTCTTCGGGGCGCTCGGGGCGCTCTTTGGGTGGACCTCTGCGGCCTCCGCCTGATCTACTACGCGCCACGTACACCTCCTTCGTAAATGGGCGCACCTGCCATGGTCAGCACGCGCGGCCCTGCTTCGGTAATCGCAACCGTATGCTCGAAATGAGCTGCCCACGACCGGTTGACCGTCGGCGCGGTCCAACCGTCAGCTAAAATCTTGATCTCGGTTTTCGTTTCGGTTACCATCGGTTCGATAGCCAAAACTAAACCCGGTCTGAGCCGCGCCCCGGTACCGGCGCGGCCATAATTTGGCACATCCGGCGACTCGTGAAACGAGCTGCCGATTCCGTGACCGACGAATTCTCTGACAACCCAAAAGCCCTCAGCTTCAACGGTTTTTTGAATCGCCGCTGCCACGTCGCCCAAACGGCCCCCAGGCTGCGCCGCTACAATACCCGCGTAAAGCGAGCGTTCAGTGGCATTTAACAGCGCCTGGATACGTTTAGAAACGCTGCCGATAGCGTAGGTCTTGGCCATGTCAGCGGCATAACCTTTGTAGAATAACCCAATGTCAACCGAAACGATGTCGCCGTTATGTAAGGGTTTGCGGTCAGGAATGCCGTGAACGACCACCTCGTTGACTGAGGTGCAGAGCGTACCGGGAAACGGCACTGTAGCTGAACTCGAGCCCCGGTAGCCCTTAAAGGCTGGCGTCGCGCCTTTTGAGAGAATGTATTCTTCAGCTGCAGCGTTTAGCTCGGCGGTTGACACGCCCGGCTGAAGCAGCGGTTCGATGGACTCTAACGCCTCACGGTTGATGACGGCGGCCTGGACCATCGCGTCAATCTCCCGAGCACTTTTTAAGATCATAAAGAGACCTTCATGACCAGACCTTCATGATAGTACCTCGGAGATGTTGGCGAACACCTCTTCAACCGTTCCGGTACCTGTTACGCGGCGCAGTTTGCCCCGCACCTCGTAGTATTCCAACAAGGGCGCGGTCTGCTCGGTGTAAACCTGCATCCGGGTGCGAATGGTCTCTTCGTTATCGTCAGTACGGCCTTGCTCTTCTGCACGTTTAACCAAGCGGGCGACGAGTTCGTCAACGTCAACCTCGAGCAAGATCGCCGCAGTGATTGCTGCGTCAAGCTCTTGCAGCAGCCCATCTAACGCTTCGGCTTGAACCGTGGTCCGCGGAAACCCGTCGAGCAAGACCCTGACCGCTGAAGCTTCCTCTAACTCACTCCGCACCATCGCCACGATCAGCTCGTCGGAAACAAGCTGACCGGCTTCCATCACCTGCTTGGCTACCCGGCCGACGTCGGTTTCCCGCTTCACGTGGTCACGGAGCATATCGCCGGTTGAAAGCTTCGTTAAGCGGCGGGCACGCGCCAGCTTTTCGGCTTGCGTGCCTTTGCCAGCTCCAGGCGGGCCGACGAGCAGAAGAACTTCAGAATTCATCAAAAACGCCGCCCACGCCCGCGAATCCGGCCGCGGCTGACGAAGCCGTCGTAGTGGCGCATTTTAAGTTGAGACTCGAGCTGGCGCAAGGTATCTAACGCTACCCCGACGACAATCAAGAGGCCAATCCCGGAAAACACCAACGAGAGCTGCCCTTGGCCGGTAATCCACCCCAAAATCTGCGGTAAGGCGTTGACCAGTCCGAGAAACAGCGCACCCCACAAGGTGATGCGGTTCGTGATCCGGGTTAGATGTTCGGTCGTTTGCTGCCCCGGCCGTACCCCCGGTACAAACCCGCCGTACTCGCGCAGGTTTTCCGAAATGCGTTTAGGATCAAACGAAATCTGCGTATAAAAGTAGGTAAACGCAACGATCAGCAGCGTACTGACAATTAGTCCCTGCCAGTTCGACGGATTAAACCACACCGCTGCCGACTGCAACCAAACGACGTTGGGGAACGCCGAAATCAGCGTCGTCGGAATGACGAGCACCGACACCGCAAAGATCACCGGAATGACCCCGGCGGCGTTGAGGCGCATTGGGATATAGGTACTTTGCCCCCCCATGACGCGGCGGCCGACGACTTTACGGGCGTACTGTACCGGGATACGGCGTTCAGCTTGCTGGATTAACACCATCCCGGCAATCGCCACGACTAACAGCGCAAAAAAGATGATAATGCCGATCAGGTTCGATTCGCCGGTACCGACGAGCGCGATGTTTTGCGCGATGGCTTGCGGATACGCCGCGACGATCCCGGCATAAATAATCAGCGAGATGCCGTTGCCAATCCCGTATTCGGTAATTTTTTCGCCCAAATACATAACCACGGCGATCCCGGCGATTTGGGTAATCAGCACGGTCAACCAAAAAAACGGCCCGTTACTCCAACCGACCCTAAGCGCACCGGAAGGCCCAATGACGGCGGTGGCTAAGAAAAGCCCCTGCACCGCGCCGAGTCCGAGCGCCGCGTAGCGCGTGTACTGCGTGATCTTTCGCCGTCCTTCTTCACCCTCTTTGGAAAGTTTTTCTAGTGGCGGGTAGATCGAGGTTAAGAGCTGAAAGATAATGCTCGCCGTGATGTACGGAATCACGCCGAGCGCGAACACCGAGAACTGCTTGATGTTGCCGCCCGAGATAAAGCCTAAAAGTTCGAAGACGCCGTTGTTCAGCTGACCCTGAAGCGCCTGCGCGTCAACCCCCGGCGTCGGGATAAAAACGCCCAAGCGGTAGACTGACAAAAGCCCGATGACAATGAGCAGTTTAGCCCGCAGGTCAGGGATGCGAAAGGCGTTTCCGAAAGCGGAGAGCATCTAGTTCGGCCCTTCGGCCTGCGCTGGGTTGGAGTCTGCCAGGGTAGCGTCACCGACGACAGTACCGCCCGCGTTTTGCAAAGCCTGAACCGCACTGCGGCTGTAGGCGTCAACCTCGACGGTCAAGTTTTGCACCGTTACTTCACCATTCCCCAAGAGTTTGACTGGGCGGTCTGAATGCCGCACCACGCCCAGGTTACGGAGCGTTTCGGCGTTGACAGTTGCGCCCGCCTCAAAAGCGTTGAGGTGCTCTAGGTTGACAATCTGGTAGTCCGTATTGTGATGAATAAAGCCGCGTTTAGGTAGCCGCATCACGAGGCGCGAACGGCCCCCTTCCCAACCGGACCCTTGCGAGAAACCAGAACGGCTCGACTGTCCTTTTTGGCCGCGACCGGCAGTTTTGCCGTGACCGCTGCCTAAGCCTCGCCCGACCCGGCGGCGGTTCTTTTTCGCGCCGGGAGCCGGTTTTAAGTCGTTAAGTTTCATCCTTATCCTTCCACCTTAAAGAGGTACGACACCTTGTTCATCATGCCGCGAACGTCGGGCGTGTCTTTAAGGTCTCGAGTATCGCCGGTCTTTTTGAAACCGAGGGCGCGAACCGTTGCCTTTTGTTCTTTTTTAACGCCGATCAGAGAACGAACAAGTGTCGCTTTCACCGCGCGTCTTGCCGTTCTTGCTTCGACTCTTCAAAGGTTTTAAGTTGCTTGAGGCCGTCGATCACTGCGTAAGCGACGTTGGTTTGATTGCGTGAACCGAGTTCTTTGGTCAGCAGATTGCGAAAACCCGCCAGCTCGATAATCGCGCGCGGTACGCTCCCCGCAATCACGCCGGTTCCGGCACCTGCAGGTTTAAGCATCACGCGGCTCGTGCTGTGTGTCCCCAAAACTTCGTGAGGAATGGTTCCTGGCTCTTCGATCGGCACTTCGATCAAATTACGACGCGCAACGTACTGACCTTTTTGAACGGCGATCGGCACCTCTTTGGCTTTGCCGAGACCGATACCTACACGGCCGTTACGGTCCCCGATGGCGACCATCGCGCCGAAACGAAAGCGGCGGCCTCCCTGATAGGTTTTTGCGGTGCGGCGGATATAGATAACTTTATCTTCAAACTCTTCAGCCATTAGAACTCGAGCCCTCCTTCACGGGCGCTCTCGGCGAGCGCCTTGATACGGCCGTGGTAGCGGTACGCGCCACGATCAAAGACAACGCGCTTCGCGCCAGCTTGCGCCGCACGTTCGGCGACAGCTTTGCCGACGGCGGCCGCTTGTTCGGTTTTATTGCCGGTAACGCCTAAGCTCTTGCTGTTCGCTTCGGCGATGGTACGCCCTTGGCCCATGTCAATGACTTGAGCGTAGATATGTCTGCTGCTGCGAAAAACGGTCAACCGCAGACGGTCGGTCGTAACAGGGCGTTGCAGCTTCCGGCGCGTGCGGAAGCGGCGACGCTCTTTGGTATGTAAAATTGTCATAACTACTCCTAGCGGGCCGCGGTCTTACCGGGTTTGAGGCGAACTTGCTCGCCTTCGTACCGCACACCCTTGCCGTGGTATGAGTCGGGCGGACGAATTTCACGGATATTGGCGGCGACTTGACCGACAAGCTGCTTGTCAATCCCTGAAATCGTAATCGCAGTGGGTTGCGGCGCAGCAATCGTGATACCTTCGGGGGGTTCAAAAACCACCGGATGCGAGAAGCCGAGCTGAAGCTCTAACGCTTTGCCCCGCATCGCGCAGCGGTACCCGACCCCCTGAATCTGCAGGTTACGCGAATAGCCTTCAGTGACACCTTGAACTGCGTTATTCAGTAAGCTTCGGATCAAGCCGTGTTGGGCGCGGTCACGGGGCGCGTCGGTGGGGCGTTCTAAGGTCACCACACCGCCCTCTTGGTTAAGTTTAAGGCGTGGGTTAAACGGCACGACGAGTTGACCCTTCGGCCCTTTGACTGTCACCGAGGTTCTAGCGGCGCTGATCTCAACGCCTTGAGGCAGCGTGATGGGGGTACGTCCGATACGGCTCACTACCACACCTCGCAGACGACTTCGCCGCCGACGTGGTGACGGCGCGCGTCGCGGTCAATCAGCAGACCTTGTGGCGTCGAGATAACGGCGACGCCGAGTCCGCCACGTACGACTGGGATATGCGTCGCTTTGGCGTAGGCGCGCCGTCCAGGTTTCGAGACGCGTTTAATCTCGTTGATAATAGGTGAACGCCTGGGGCCGTACTTGAGGCCGATACGCAGGACCGACTTACCGTCAACTTTGGTCTGCTCCACCGATTTGAGGTAACCCTCTTGAACAAGCACGTCGGCGAGCGACTTCTTAAACCTGCTCGCCGGCACGTCAACGGTTGCGGCGGCAATCGCCACGCCGTTGCGGATACGCGTCAGCATGTCAGCAATTGGATCCGTATACATGAGTCTCCTAGTGTCTCCTTCGCCGGGGTTGGTCTTAGCACAAACGCGCTAACCATCACCCCGTAAAAACGTTGTCTCAATTTACCAGCTTGGTTTACCAGCTAAACCGTTTACCGGCAGAGCCTTCTACCAGCTGGCTTTACGAACGCCGGGTAAAAATCCCTGGTGGGCCATCTCGCGTACACAGATGCGGCAGAGGTTAAAGTCGCGCAGGTAGCTTCTCGAGCGGCCACAGCGGGCGCAGCGGTTGACGTGACGCACCTCAAACTTGGGCGTCCGTTTCGATTTGGCGATATGTGCTTTGGTTGCCATACTCTTATACTCCTACTTTCACTTTCTAAAAGGCATCCCGAGCAGCTCTAAGAGGCTCCGGGCTTCTTCGTCGGTTTGGGCCGTTGTAACGATAGAGACGTCCATCCCCCGCGTCGCGTCAACTTGGTCAATCGAGATTTCGGGAAACACGAGCTGTTCACGTAGGCCGAGCGTGTAGTTGCCGCGGCCGTCAAACGCGTTTGGATTGACGCCGCGAAAGTCGCGAACCCGCGGCAAAGCCACGTTAATGAGCTTTTCTAAAAAAACCCACATCCGCTCGCCGCGTAAGGTCACCTTAAGGCCGATGGGCATTCCGGCGCGGAGCTTGAAGTTCGACACCGACTTTTTGGCTTTGGTCACGACCGGGCGTTGCAAGGCAATCTGCGCCAACTCGCGTGAGGCACGCTCAACGACTTTGGAGTCGTCGCGGGCTTCACCGAGGCCGATGTTGATAACGATCTTTTCTAACTTCGGCACCGCCATCACGTTTGAATAGTTGTGCCGCTCTTGCAGCTGAGCCCGTACGTCGTTTTGGTAGCGCCCTTTAAGCGCCACATCTACCTTACTCATACCTCTCCTATTCGCCTAAGCGCACGCCGCTTTTACGGCTGACACGGATTTTGCGCTCACCGTCGAAGTCGGTGCCGATACGCGTCGGCGTCCCAGTTTTAGGGTCTAAGAGCTGAACGTTCGAGGCGTGAATGGCCGCTTCGCGTTCGTCAAAGCCGCCACGCGGGTTTTCTTGCGTCGGGCGGCGCGTCCGTTTGGTCAGGTTGACACCTTTGACGACCACCCGGTTTTTTTCGGGCAGCACCGCGATGATCTCACCTTCAGCGCCGCGGTTTTTACCGGTCATGACGCGTACTCGGTCGCCGTTACGCAGACGGACACGCGTTTTTGCACTTTTCATCTAGCTGCTCCTTTCACTATAAAATCACTATAAAAGCTGGTGGCGTAGGGTTTAACCGCACGTTCTATCAGAGCACTTCGGGTGCGAGCGACACGATCCGCATAAAACGCCGTTCGCGGAGTTCGCGGGCGACCGGCCCGAAAACGCGGGTACCGCGCGGCTCGTTTTGGTTGTTGATAATCACCGCAGCGTTGTTGTCAAAGCGGATGCTGCTGCCGTCAGCGCGGCTGATCTCTTTGGCGGTGCGAACAATAACCGCCCGAACGACATCACCTTTTTTGACGCCGGCGCGGGGGATCGCGTCTTTCACCGCAGCGACGATTACGTCACCAACGCCGCCGACGAACTGTGATCCCGTACCCAACACGCGGATGCACTGGATGCGGCGTGCGCCTGAGTTGTCGGCTACGTCAAGGTAAGATTCTTGCTGGATCACGGCTAGCCCCTGGCTTTCTCGAGGAGCTTCGTGACCGCAAAGCGTTTGCGTTTGCTGATGGGGCGGCGAGTGATAATCTCGACCAGATCGCCCTCGTTGTATTCGTTGTTTTCGTCGTGCGCGAGGTACTTTTTCGATACTGCCACGACTTTGCCGTAAAGCGGGTGCTTAAACCGGCGCTCGACCAGTACGGTGACGGTCTTTTCGGCCTTGTCGCTGACAACGCGCCCTTGGAGCGTCTTTTTCATGCGTTTCCTTTCTCGGCGGCAATCGTCAGCAGCTGAGCGATTTCGCGCTTCGCCGTGCGGATACGGCGCGGGTTCGTCGCCTGCCCAACCGACGCCTGAATCCGCAAGTCGAGCAGCTCTTTGCGGCGCTTGTCCACCTCAGTGCTGAGTTCGGACGCGCTCAGGTTACGCAGCTCACTGGGCTTCATCGTAGACCTCACGTTTAACCATCTTGGTTTTGATCGGCAGTTTGTGTCCGGCTAAGCGAAACGCTTCTTTTGCCTGCGCCTCGGTGACGTTGGCCACTTCAAAGATGATGCGGCCCGGTTTGACGACCGAAACCCAGTATTCAACGGCTCCCTTGCCTTTACCCATCCGGGTTTCAGCAGGTTTTTTGGTCACCGGTTTGTCGGGGAAAATGCGGATATAAATTTTACCACCACGGCGAAAAAAGCGGCTCATGGTGATGCGGCACGCCTCGATCTGGTTCGACTTGATCCAAGCCGGTTCCATCGCTACAAGGCCGTAGTCACCAAAGGCTACATAGTCGCCGCCTTTGGTGTCACCGGACATCCGTCCGCGCATCTGTTTACGATATTTTACGCGCTTAGGTAACAGCATTACTTACGCTCTTTCCTGTCAGCCGGTCGGCTACGACCCGGCCGGTCACTGCCACTATTCCCGCCACGTCCGGCACCGGGGCCACCTTCAGGGCGGCGGCGTGCTTGCGGGCGGCGGCGGCGGCGGTTCTTATCTTCGTCTTGCCGGGGGCGGGGTAAGTTGGCAGCGCGGCGCTGTTTGTCACCGACGATTTCGCCGTGAAACACCCACGCTTTAACGCCGATGACGCCGTAGGTGGTGCTGGCCCTAGCCGTGCCGTAGTCAATGTCGGCGCGAAGGGTTTGCAGCGGCACACGGCCGTCCATGTACGACTCGGGACGCGCTTGTTCAGAACCGCCCAAACGACCCGAGCAGCGAATTTTGACGCCCTGCGCACCCGACTCCATCGTCCGCTGAATGGCTTGTTTCATCGCGCGGCGAAAGGCGAAGCGACGCTCGAGCTGCTCGGCAATACGCTGCGCAATCAAAGCACCGTTCGTATTCGGGTTGGCAACTTCTTGGACATTGACGGCAATCGTCCCGTCAATCACACCGTCGAGTTTGCTACGGAGTACTTTAATAGATTCGCCGCCGCGACCGATGACGACGCCTGGTTTTGCAGTGTGAATCGTCACGTTGATATTGTGTGCGGCACGTTCGATGTCAATGCGGGCGACACCCGAATGCCCCACGTCGGCCATCACGGTCTTACGGATAATGTCGTCTTCGGCTAACAGCTTCGGGTACGTTTTGGTATTCGCGTACCACTTGGCCGAGGGCACCTTGTTGACACCCAAGCGGAAGCCGACGGGATTGATCTTATTCCCCATAGCTCACTTTTCCTCCAAAATGATGGTGATGTGGCTTGTACGTTTACGCATCAGGTCGGCGCGGCCACGGGCGCGCGGCAAGTAGCGTTTGATCACTGGACCCTCGTCAACCATGATCTTTGACACGACGAGGCTGTCTTCAAACATATCGTGGTTGTTGACCGCATTGGCTTTGGCGCTGCGCAAAAGTTTAAGCATCGGCGCGGCTGAGCTGCGCGGCGTAAACCGTAAGATGCTCTCGGCCTCGGTCACCGCTTTACCACGGATCAGGTCGGCGACGAGGCGCGTTTTTTGCGGCGTGACGCGGAGCATGGTGAGTTGCGCTTTCGCTTCCACTACTTGCGGTTCCCGGCGTGAATACGGAAAGTACGCGTCGGTGAAAACTCGCCGAGTTTGTGGCCGACCATATTCTCTTGAATAAAGACCGGTACGTGCTGTTTGCCGTTATGCACGCCGATAGTCAACCCGATCATTTCGGGCACGATGGTGCTGCGGCGGCTCCAGGTGCGGATGACCTTGCGGTCATTTTTATCGTTAGCGACGTCGACTTTATCGAGCAAGTGATCGTCCACAAACGGGCCTTTTTTCATGCTGCGTCCCATGATTAGCTTCCTTTCCGGCGGCGCACGATAAAGCGTGACGAAACCTTGCGTTTGGTCCGGGTTTTAAGCCCCTTGGCTTGCTGACCCCACGGGCTCACAGGTGGCCGACCACTGCTCGAGCGCCCTTCCCCACCGCCGTGCGGGTGGTCCACCGGGTTCATCGCGCGGCCCCGCTGGTGCGGTTTGCGGCCCATCCAACGGGTACGGCCCGCTTTCCCGTAGATGACGTTTTTATGTTCGGCGTTGCCGACGGTGCCGACGGTCGCGTAGCATTCACCGTGAACACGGCGCAGCTCACCCGAAGGCAGACGTAAGGTCACGTAGTTGCCGTCACGCCCCTGAAGCTGCACACTTGTTCCAGCACTCCGCGACAACTGCGCACCTTTACCGGGCACGAGTTCAACGTTATGAACGACCGTTCCGACCGGGATAAAGCGAAGGGGTAGGGCGTTGCCTAAAATCGGCTCAGCTTCCGGCCCAGCGACGATATGACTGCCGACCACAAGGTTTTCCGGCGCGAGGATATAACGCTTCTCGCCGTCAACGTAGTTCAGAAGCGCGATGCGGGCACTGCGGTTCGGGTCGTATTCAACCGTCGCAACTTTAGCGGGTACACCCTCTTTGTCGCGGCGGCGAAAGTCGATCACGCGGTAACGGCGTTTGTGACCGCCGCCCCGAAACCGTGAGGTGATGCGGCCCCGGTTGTTCCGGCCCCCGGTACGGCGCTGCGGCTCCAAGAGCGACTTTTCCGGCGTAGCGGTGGTGACTTCAGCAAAGTCCGAAGTCGTCATAAAACGTCTCGAGGGGGTATACGGACGGTATTTCTTAGTCGGCATCTCTATACCAGCCCTTCAAGCTGCTGAATCCGTTGACCTGCGCGGAGCGTGACCATCGCTTTTTTGCGTTTTGGCCGGAGCCCACGGTAACGGCCCATCGTCTTCTCTTTGCCGCGCACAGTGCTGAGGTTGAGCTTAACGACGCTCACGCCAAAAACGAGTTCGACGGCATCTTTGATCTGGGTACGGTTCGCGTTTGGGTGAACGTAAAACACGTACTTGCTCGCCTCAATGCCCGTCAGGGCTTTTTCGCTCAGGACGGGGCGCAAGATCACATCATGCGGGTTCATGCGGCCTCCTCTTCAGCTTGTACGTCTTCAAAAATAGCGGCGTCGGCAACGATATGGTCGTAGCGCAAAATGTCGTAGACGTTAAGCGCGTGGCCGGGTAAAACGCCGACCCAAGGCAGGTTGCGCGCGGCGCGGCGAACGAGTTCATCGTCAGTAACGAGCAGCACGCGCTCGTTACCACTAAACCCATTGTCTTTGGCCCACGAGACAAACTCTTTGGTTTTGCCACCGATGCCGAACGACTCGACGAGCGTGAGCTTGCTGTCGTTCGCACGGGCGGCGAGCGCCATGCCGAGTCCCAAACGGCGGACGCGCTTCGGGAGTGAGTAGCCGTAGTCACGAGGTTGTGGCCCAAACGCGATGCCCCCGCCGACAAAGATCGGCGCTTTATACGAGCCGTGCCGTGCGGCACCTGTTCCTTTTTGGGGGCGGCTTTTCGCCGTCGTACCGGAAACAGTGCCGCGCGTTTTGGTCGCGGCGGTTCCGCGGCGGCGTTTGGAAAGTTGCCATGAGACAACTTCGTGCAACACCGCTTCTTTAGGTTCAGGCAGCTCGAGCGTCACTTTACGCTCTGAACCGATCACATCGAGAGTCACAGCCATTACGACGCCTTCCTCTGCGAATCTTTGACGATGACCAGACCACCGTTTGCACCGGGAATCGCGCCTTTGATGAGAAGCAAATTCTCGTCGGGGCGAATCTCGAGGAGCTCGAGGCCGACCGTCGTCACCCGTTCGTTACCGTACTGTCCGGCCATCTTTTTACCCTTGTAAACGCGGCCCGGAAACTTACGCTGACCAATAGACCCCGGCGCACGGTGCTTTTTCTTAACGCCGTGCGACGCGGGCATCCCGGCGAAGTTCCAGCGTTTCATTACGCCAGTCATACCGCGGCCTTTGGTGGTACCCGTCACATCAACTCTTTGACCCGCTTCGAAAATCTCAACCGTGACGCTGTCGTCTTCAGGCGCGTAATCACGAAACTCGAGCAGTGTTTTTTGCGCGCCTACACCAGCTTTTTTGGCGTGGCCCAACTCGGGCTTGTTCGCCACTTTGGGTCGCTTTTCCGACCAACCGAGCTGAACGGCGCTGTAGCCGTCCGTCTGCGGCGTTTTACGTTGCACAACCGGGCAGGGGCCTGCGAGTACGACAGTTACCGGGATCAGCCGGTCTCCCTGCCATACTTGCGTCATCCCCACCTTGGTGCCTAAAATTCCTTTCACTACCGGCCTCCGACTGTCTTGATCTCGATATCAACCCCCGTCGGGAGGTCTAGGTGCATCAGGCTGTCTATAGTGCTTTTCGTCGGGGTTTTAATATCGATCAGCCGGTTGTGGGTGCGGATTTCAAAGTGTTCTCTCGAGTCTTTATCAACAAAAGGGCTGCGGAGCACACAGAAACGGCGGATACGCGTCGGGAGCGGCACAGGGCCAGCTACCTTCGCACCGGTACGTTTAACCGTATCAACAATCTTAGTTGCCGACGAATCCAAACTACGGTGGTCAAACGCCCGGAGTTTGATCCGAATACGAGGGGACGCCATTACTTGGTCACCTGACTAACGACACCAGCTCCAACGGTTCTGCCCCCTTCACGAATGGCAAAGCGCAAGCCCTCTTCCATCGCAATGGGTTTGATCAGGTCCACGTCTAACTCGATGTTGTCGCCCGGCATCACCATCTCCACGCCGTCAGGCAAGGTGCACACCCCGGTGACGTCGGTGGTGCGGAAGTAAAACTGCGGCCGGTAGCCGGTAAAGAACGCGCTGTGCCGTCCGCCTTCTTCTTTTTTCAAGATGTACACCGAGCCCTTAAAGCCCGTGTGCGGGGTGATCGAGCCAGGCTTGGACAAGACCTGCCCACGTTCGATGTCGTCACGTTGCACCCCCCGGAGCAAGACGCCGACGTTATCCCCGGCAATCCCGGAGTCGAGCGTTTTCCGGTGCATCTCGACGCCGGTTACGATGCTCTTGCGGGTGTCCGTCAGACCGACAATCGCAATCTCTTCGCCGGTTTTAACCTGACCACGTTCGACCCGGCCGGTGGCGACTGTGCCGCGGCCGGTAATGGTAAACACGTCTTCTACCGGCATCAAGAAGGGGCGGTCGATGTCGCGTTCGGGGGTAGGGATGTACGAGTCAACGGCGTCTAAGAGTTCCCAGATATGATCCACCCATTCGTTTTCGCCGCGTTGGGTGTTAGGGTTGGCGGTCAGGGCGTCCAAGGCTTTAAGGGCGGAGCCTTTGATCACCGGGATGTCGTCGCCGGGAAAGTCGTAAGACGACAAGAGCTCACGGACTTCCATCTCAACGAGTTCTAACAGTTCTTCGTCGTCGACCATATCGGTCTTGTTCATAAACACGACGATGTACGGCACGCCGACCTGACGGGCCAACAAGATATGTTCTCTCGTTTGCGGCATCGGGCCGTCGGCGGCTGAAACGACCAAGATCGCGCCGTCCATCTGGGCGGCTCCGGTAATCATGTTCTTCACGTAGTCGGCGTGACCGGGGCAGTCCACGTGCGAGTAGTGCCGCGCGGCTGTTTGGTACTCGACGTGCGAGGTGTTGATCGTAATGCCGCGAGCTTTCTCTTCGGGCGCTTTGTCGATCATGTCGTACGAGAGGGTCTCGATCGTCGGATCGGACGCTGCTGCCGTAAACGTAATCGCTGCGGTGAGGGTGGTCTTGCCGTGGTCGACGTGCCCCACTGTCCCAATATTCACGTGCGGCTTAGTCCGCGTAAAGGTCGCTTTTGCCATGCTTTTTGTCTCCTAAAACTGTATGTACGTGTCGAGGTGACGTCAGCAACGTCACCTCGAGCCAAACTACTTCTTGGTGAGTTCTTCCTGAATGTTGCGCGGAACTTGCGCGTAGTGGTCTAACACCATGCTGAAGGTTGCGCGGCCTTGTGTGAGGCTGCGGAGGTCGGTCGCGTACCCGAACATCTCCGAAAGCGGGACGTGCGCACTGATGACCTGCGCGTTGCCGCGTGGCTGCATCCCCTGAATCTGACCACGGCGCGAGTTGAGGCTACCGATCGCGTCACCCATGTAGTTTTCGGGGGTCACGACCTCAACGCTCATGACGGGCTCGAGCACCGCTGGGCCACCCTTACTCATCACTTCTTTAATCGCCATTGACGCCGCAATCTTAAAGGCCATTTCGGATGAGTCAACTTCGTGGTACGAACCGTCGTAGACGCTGACCTTCATGTCTACAATGGGAAAGCCCAACAGCGGCCCGTTTTGCATCGCTTCTTCCACGCCTTTTTGCACGGCGGGAATGTATTCACGGGGGATTGTCCCACCGACAACGGCGTTTTCAAACTCGAAACCGCTACCACGCTCGAGCGGCTCTGCCTTGAGGCGCACGTCACCGTACTGACCCCGGCCACCCGACTGCCGGACGAACTTGCCCTGCACATCAACCGGACGGGTGATGGTTTCGCGGTAAGCGACCTGCGGCGCACCGACGGTCGCGCTGACATTGAACTCGCGGCGGAGGCGGTCAACGATGATCTCCAGGTGAAGCTCGCCCATCCCCGAAATCGTAGTTTGGCCGGTTTCCGGGTCGGTTTCAACGCGGAAGGTCGGGTCTTCTTCAGCCAGCTTGACCATGCCGTTCGAGAGCTTGTCCTGGTCGGCTTTGGACGAAGGCTCGATGGCGACGGTGATGACCGGTTCGGGGAATTCCATACGCTCGAGGATAATCGGTGAGTCCGAATCCGCGAGCGTGTCGCCGGTCGTGGTGTCCTTTAGACCGATAATCGCCCCTAGGTCACCGGCACCGATACGCTCGATCTCTTCACGGTTGTTCGAGTGCATCTTAAGGAGACGCCCGACGCGTTCCTTTTTACCCTTCGAGACGTTGTAGATATACGAACCCGATTCCAAAACGCCCGAGTAAACACGCACAAAGGTCAAACGGCCCACGTAGGGATCAGTAGCGATCTTAAAAGCGAGCGCGGAGATCGGTCCGTTTTCGTCCGCAGCACGCGTATCTTCCTTTTCTGAATCGGGCAAGATGCCGCGAATCGGCGGTACGTCCAGCGGGCTCGGCAGATAGTAGGTCACGGCGTCTAACAGACGTTGTACGCCCTTATTTTTAAGTGCTGAACCACACAAGACCGGATAGTGCCTAAGCGAAACGACACCTTCACGGATCGCCGCCTTGACCACGTCGCCGGGAATCTCTTCACCCTCGAGGTAGAGCATCGCCAGATCGTCGGAAATGTCCGCGAGTTTCTCGAGCATGAGGCCGCGTTTTTCTTCGGCGATGTCGGCGTACTCGGCGGGGATGTCCGATTCTTCGATATTCTGACCTAAATCGTCCAGATAGGTGAAGGCCCGCATCTCAACGAGGTCAATAATGCCTTTGAACGAATCTTCTTGACCCATCGGCCACTGAATCGGCACGGCGTTCGCCCCAAGGCGCTCTTCCATCGAAGTCAGTACGAGCTGAAAGTCTGCGCCGGTTTTGTCCATCTTGTTTGCAAACGCGAGGCGCGGAACGCGGTACTTGTCGGCTTGCCGCCAGACGGTTTCAGATTGCGGCTCGACCCCTTGTGACGCGTCGAACACAGCGACAGCGGCGTCAAGCACCCGCATCGAACGCTCGACTTCCATCGTAAAGTCTACGTGTCCGGGGGTGTCAATGATGTTAATCCGGTAATCTTTCCAAAACGCCTGCGTCACCGCCGACGTAATGGTGATCCCGCGTTCGCGCTCCTGCTCCATCCAGTCCATCGTAGCTGCGCCTTCGTGAACTTCGCCGGTTTTATGAATCCGGCCGGTGTAGAACAAAATACGCTCGGTCAGGGTCGTTTTACCCGCGTCAATGTGCGCGGCGATCCCAATATTTCGCGTCATGTTCAGGTCAATGCCTGTTTTGGTTGCCATAATCTCTCCTGTAGTTCAAGCAGCACTTGCCGCTGAGCAGAGGTCAGCGCCTAGAACGCTGTTGCCTCGAGGGTAGCGCCGGAGACGCTGTTGCCTCGAGCTTAGCGTCATGGACGCCTTCAGCTCACTTTTACCAACGGTAATGCGCGTAAGCGCGGTTCGCTTCGGCCATCCGCTCGACGTCGTCTTTTTTCTTGACGGCCCCACCCCGGCCTGCGGCGGCGTCTAAAAGCTCACCGGCGACGCGTTCAACGGCGGTGCGTTCGGGACGCGCGTTTGACGCAGCAACGAGCCAGCGAAGGGCTAAAGACTGGGCGCGGCGCGGCGCGACTTCGATAGGAACCTGATAGGTGGCCCCACCGACGCGGCGGCTTTTCACTTCGATTCGGGGTTTAATATTGTCTAGCCCTTGACGAAAAACCTTGAGCGGTTCTTGCCCACTGCGGTCTTGGATCAAGCGGCACGCACCGTAAAAAATGCGGCTAGCCAGGTTCTTTTTGCCGTCACGCATCAACTTATTGACGAACGCCGTCACGGTCGTGTCGCTGTAAACGAGGTCGGGCTCGAGGCGGCGGATTTCAGCTCTTCTTCTACGTCCCATATCCTACTTCGCTTTCGGTTTCTTCGTACCGTATTTGCTACGGCCCTGGTTACGCTGAACATAGCGGCCAACCCCGACACCCTGAGCGTCAAGTGCGCCGCGAACGATGTGGTAACGCACGCCCGGCAGGTCCTTCACACGGCCGCCGCGGATTAACACGACCGAGTGCTCTTGTAAGTTGTGTTTTTCACCCGGAATATAGGCGGTCACTTCAGCGCCGTGCGAAAGGCGAACACGCGCGATTTTACGGAGCGCCGAGTTGGGCTTTTTCGGAGTCTGCGTTTTAACTACGGTGCAAACACCACGGCGCTGCGGGCTCCCCTTAAGGGCTGGAACTTTATTTTTCTTCGGGAGCGCCTTGCGCCCTTTGCGCAGGAGTTGGTTAACAGTTGGCAGAGCAATCACGTCCTCTCAGGTCTTACCTGGTTGCGAGCTTGGGTAAGCTGCAAGGTTGTCTTAGTGTGGTGGGCGGCAAACGTAGCGGAGCTACATAACGTGGCTACAAAGGCGTTACGGAAACTGGCTGCACACGACAAAACTGCTCCCAGACCCAACGCTGCGGGTTAGGGAGTTCAAACACTCAAGTATAGCCGCGCGGCAAGTGAAAAATCAACCCTGGGACAACATCTATACTCGGTAGTCCTAAACGTAACGAAGCGAAAGGGGTTAGCTACCGCTAAGGACGTAAGTGTCGGCTGCTCTAAAAGTTGCTCAGAATCAGTAGGCAATTGTCAAGAAGATAACCGCACAGCAAAAGTTAAGAAACGCTTCAGCTTTAGAGTCTAAGCTGCCGGTTGTGATTAAGCCCCATTCCATTTTACTTTTAAGCGCAGGTTTGGCGTTGTGCGCTGCTATTTTTCTGAACCTCGCCCACCATGAACCCAAAGCTGCCCTTGCTGCTGGTTACGCCCTGCTTGCCGGGATAACCTCGTTGGCGCTCTACCTGAGCAGTCGCCAAACAGCCCGCACGCTCAGTACAAAAGCGTTCGGTACAAAAGAAGCTGACATCCAAACACCGCAGACCTTGGAAGTGAGAAAGACTCAATCTTTAGCGCAGCTAGACAAGCGCACAGCTCAGCGTCAAGCAGATAAGGACGTCAGTAGACCTTCAAGCAAAGAAGCCAGCCGTTACGAACCGCGTTATACCAACCACAGCCGCGCGTAAGGGGGCAGCTCGAGCCCCCCGCCCTGCGGCGCAACCCGGTGTCCGGTCAATTGGTCGGTTAGCTCAGTAAACGCGTAAGGACCGAGTGCGCTGACCGGCAATATCTGCGTCTGTTCGGTAAAGTTGTAGACGCAGAGCAGCGTTCCGAGCGGATGCGGCCGAACATAGGCAAGAAAGGGGTGCGGCACGTCTAAGATTTCGGTTTGATAACCCGCGTGAAGCTGCGGCGTGTGGCGGCGAACACGGACCAAATGGGCAACCCCGGCAAAGACTCGAGCCTCAGGCGTCCCGGCCTCGAAACGCCGCTCGGCCCGTTTCCAGTCCATGTACGGTCGGTGGACCCAGCGGTTGTCGTCCCGAGTATCCGGGTTTTCCGTAAAGGTGTAGTTGTTTAGGAGCCCTAGTTCATCGCCCATATAGAGGAGCGGCACCCCGCCAAAGCCGAGCATCATGGCAAACCCCAACAAAATGCGCTCGAGGCTGAGGTCAACGCCGTGGGCGTCGTCTCGGGCGAGGGCTTGCTCGAGCCCCGCCAGACTTGCCAAGGTTCCCGAAATCCGCCGGTCGTTCGTCGCCGGATTGTACTGAAACACCTCGCCGACCGCGTGTGAACCTGGAAACATCCCCGAATAATAATCAGACAAAAAGCTGCGGTGCGCCGCGCCGTCTAAATTAACCGCCGCCGCGTCTTCGTCGGTCACGGCCCAACCGATGTCGTCGTGACAGCGGATATAGGTCGCCCACGCCGTATTGGGCGGTGTCGGCGGGAAACCCCTTAGAACGTGCGCCATTAGCCCCGTATCCCAACTTGCCAAAGATGACCAAAACTGCACCATCAGCGAGTTGTGATACGCCAAATTCGAGACCTTACCAAAGTGCGACCCGGTGCCGAAATACTGCACCAAGTCCGCCGGTGAGACGATCGCTTCGGCTTTGTGAATTACAGCCGGAGCCACGATCTTTGAGCACGCCCGGAGCGCCTGCAAAAGCATATGCACTTCGGGTTGATTTTGCGAGTTCGTCCCGAGCCGTTTCCACATAAACGCCACCGCGTCGAGGCGAAAAACCTCAACACCCCGGTTGGCAAGAGTCAGAAGGATGCTGGTGACCTCTAAAAACACGTCCGGATTCGTATAGTTGAGGTCCCACTGGTAGGTGTTAAAAGTCGTCCAGACCCAACGCTCCATCTCCGGCACATAAGAGAAGTTGCCGGGCGCAAAGTCGGGAAAAACTTCGGGCAGCGTCCGTTCAAATTGGTCGGGAACGGTTCGCTCAGGATAGGTATAAAAATAGGCTTGATAATGTGGGTCGCCCTGTTTGGCAGCTTCAGCCCATCTATGCGTATCGGCGCAGTGGTTGAGCACAAGGTCTAAACAGAGACTGATGCCGGAGCCGCGCAGCGTAGCACAAAGAGCCTCGAGGTCGTCTACCGTGCCTAGACTGGGTTGCACTGCCAAGTAGTCTTCAACCGCGTAACCACCGTCGTTCTCCCCCGCTCTGGTCTTTAAGACCGACATCAGGTGCAGATAGCTTACGCTCAGCTCTGCTAAATAGTCTAAATGCTCGGCGACGCCCGTCAGATTCTGCGCGAACCGCTCGGCGTAGGCGACGTAACCGATCATGGTCTCACGCTGAAACCAGTCGGGGGTCAGTTCACGCTCCAAATCGAGAACTTTGAGGGCTTCGGGGCGATCGCGGTAAAACTCCGCGAGTTTAAGAACAAGGCGAGCCAGCACCGCTTCAAACTCAGGCTTTGTACCGTAAAGAGGTTCCAACCCCTCGTAAAGATTGCCGAACTGCCGCGCCAACCTCAACGTAAAAATTTGCTGATCACGTTGGGCCAAACCCTCGAGGACTTTATCAAGTTGAACCGTCTCGAGCAGACGCTCTAAAACGGCTTGAACCTCAGCCGAACGCACCTAGCTCGGCTCCAAGCCAGTCAGTTTACGGCGGACAGCCTGAACCTTTTCCGCTGCCGCTACCGGAGTTTCGGCCAGTGCTGTCAGATGCCCCATTTTACGGCCGGGGCGCGGGTCGGTTTTACCGTAAAGGTGGAGAAATACGCCCGGTTCTGCTAAAACCGCACGCCAATCAGGTTCACCACCTACCCACAGGTCGCCGAGCAGATTGGCCATCGCTGCCGGACGCTGCGTCGGGGTAAAGAGGGGCAACCCACACACCGCGCGAAGCTGCAGTTCAAACTGACTTATGTCACACGCTTCGATGCTCAGGTGTCCGGAGTTGTGCGGACGTGGGGCCAGTTCGTTGACGAGGAGCATTCCGTTTGTAAGAAAAAACTCGGTGCAGAGCACGCCCACCACGTCTAAAGCTTCCATAATTTCGCAGGTCAGCTCTGCAGCACGTGTTGCTGTTGTAGCGGACACGTCGGCGGGGGCGAGCGAAACATCTAAGATGTGCCGGACGTGGCGGTTTTCAGGGGGGGCCAGGTGAACAAACGTGCCGTCTAAACCGCGTGCGCCGACGACCGACAGCTCCCGGTCAAAGGTAATAAACGCCTCTAAAATACATTCGCTGTCTAGTTCGGCAAATGCTGAGGTCGCCTCGGTGAGAGACTTAACGATTCGTTGCCCTTTGCCGTCGTAGCCGAACCCGGCTGTTTTGAGGACCGCCGGGGTGCCGAGTTCACGCAAGGCCAGCTCGAGTTCATCCGCTTTACGGATCGGCCTGAAGGGGGGCGTCGGCAAGCCCTGTTTGGCAAGAAACGTTTTTTCCCGGAGACGGTGCTGCGCGGTGTAGAGCGCCCGCCAACCGGGGCGCACGGGCGCGTAGATGGCGGCGGCCTCGAGCGCAGTGACCGGCACGTTTTCAAACTCGAGGGTGATCACATCAACTTCGCGGGCAAACGCGGCGACGGCCCCAAGGTCGGTATAGGCGGCGACGTGTTCAGAGTCGGCGACACTACCGGCGGGCGAGGCCGCTTCGGGTGAAAAGACCGAGACGCGGTAGCCCAACCGTTTGGCGACGAAGGCGAGCATCCGCCCCAACTGGCCCCCACCAAAGATGCCCACCGTGCTACCGGGTAAAATAACCTTGGCCGCGTCTATACTCACAAAAGCTCCGCTGCTAAAACACGTTCAGTTTGTGCCCTGCGAAACTCACCGAGTTTTGTTCGCAGTTCGGGTCGGCTGTTCGCTAAAATCGCCACTGCCAGGAGCGCCGCGTTCGTCGCCCCGGCTTGCCCAATCGCAAGTGTCCCGACGGGAATACCCGCCGGCATCTGCACGATAGATAAAAGTGAGTCCATACCCTTAAGCGTCCGGCTTTCGACCGGGACACCGAGTACCGGGAGCGGCGTCTGCGCGGCGATCATGCCTGGTAGATGCGCCGCGCCGCCCGCACCTGCGATGATAACCTCGAGTCCAGCCCCGACCGCGCCCTCGGCAAACGCGGTCAGCTTGGCCGGGGTTCGGTGCGCCGAAACCACCTCGCAAAGGTGAGGTACGTCAAAGTCTTCTAACACCTTAGCAGCGTGCTGCATCGTCTCCCAATCCGAGGTGCTGCCCATCACGACAGCGGCGAGTGCGTCAGCCACGGGTTGCCTCCAAAGTGGATTCAGCCGAGGCGGTTGCGCGCACCAAACGGTCGCGGACAGCCGCCCAAACCGGGGTTTCCGGAACCGCTTCGATCAAGATACGCGCCGCCCCGGACGCGTCGAGGTCGCGGAGCGCGGCGTAGAGGGCGCGGGCGTATCCTTCGGGGTCGCCTGGGAGCGTCAACCAAGTTTGCGCCGCCGAAATCTGAGGACGGCGGCTCAGCACCGCGTCGGTCTCGAGGCTCTGCGAAACGTCCTCGAGCAAAAAGGCGGGTGTCTGCGGCGCGTAGTGACTTTGAAGACTTCCGGAGACGCGGGGCGTCGCCCCTGTACCCCGTTCGAGTAAGACAGGCAGCTGCAAAACCGCTTCTAACCTCGCCGCCGAAACCGCGCCGGGGCGCAATATCCTCGGTACGCCGCCACTCAAAGCCATACTCAAATCTAAGATGGTGGACTCGAGCCCCACGTCAGCTGCGCCACCGTCCAATATAGGAACTCGCGCACCGAATTCGGCCCGGACGTGCTCGGCTGTGGTCGGTGAAATGCGGCCGAAACGGTTGGCTGAGGGTGCCGCAACGCCGCCGCCGAAATGCCTTAGCAGTTCTAAAGCCACCGGATGCGCCGGAACCCGCACGCCGACCGTATCTTGCCCCCCGGTTACCACGTCACTGACCCAAGGTTGCCGCTCTAAAATCAGCGTAAGCGGTCCCGGCCAGAACGCCTCAACTAAAGGCCACGCCACCTTAGGGATATTTTTCGCCCAACTCTCCAGTTGGGTGACGTCCGGCAGATGGACGATCACCGGATGACTTGGGGGGCGACCCTTAAGCTGAAAAACTTGACGAACCGCCCCTTCGCTTAGCGCGTCTGCGCCGAGGCCGTAAACCGTTTCGGTCGGAAACGCGACGACGCCACCGCGTTTTAGGCTCAGCGCAGCCCGCTCGGTCGTTAGGGGTACAGCGGTGGGTAAAGTCACGTCGTCAGTCACGCTGCTGAAAATACCACTCTCGCTAGGAGCCGGGGTTGCAACCTCTCACCAAATCGAGTTTTGCACCGACTTTTGGGCTTTCAGAAAAAGCCCGATAACGCGTCCTAGACGCTTAGGACAAACGTCCCAAGGATATTAGAGGGTCTTATGGTAGTTTAATCTTGCCTAGTTTTCTCGCGGTCTTTTCGTTTGGTGGTCGCTTCTCTCTGCGCAACTCACAGCGTTTAGAAGACGGAAGCCACAACGCTTGAAAAACCGAGAGAGCTTCGCTGGGTAAACGAGAATGGAGGCAGGGGCATTGACGCTTACCAAAGTCGAAACCGGGTCACGGCTTTACGACACTTATGTTTCGTTAGCAAATCTTTACCTGTTGAGAAACCTACCAGCGAACCTGCGCTTAGCCTGGGCCGAGTTGCACCTCGTTACGCAGCACTCAGCAGCGGCGACTTCATCTGTTTCAGAAGCTTTTAATCTGGCTATAATGACCTCTATGAAAGGTGTTTATTTTGTGACGTTGCAGCCCCTTACCCTAGCCGTGTGCGCCGCCCTATCAGCAGCTATCCTGCCAGCATCTATTCTGCCAGCATCTATGCGAGCACCTCTGAAAAGGACGGTCTTTTAATGCCGCAGCTTTTGCCGCCTAATTCGAATACCTTTGCCAAATGGAGCGTGATCGGCGGCACTGTCTTTGTCGTTGCGCTGCTCTGTGCGCTCGTCATCTACGCTCGCACCGACCGCAACCGCGTTGGCGTCCCGGTCGCGCAGCCGGTTGGGTTTCAGCATTCGCTGCACGCCGGTGAGCTGGGAATCGACTGCCGTTACTGCCACTATTCAGTTGAGGTCGCCGCGTACTCAAACATTCCTCCGACTGAAATATGTATGACCTGCCACTCGCAGATTCGCGTCGGTGCGCCGCAACTTTCAGCCGTCTATGAAAGTTGGGAGACCGAAACACCGATCGTCTGGAACCGCGTTCACGACCTCGCCGACTTTGTTTATTTCAATCACAGCGCACATATCAATAACGGCGTCGGTTGCAGTTACTGTCACGGCCGCGTAGACCAGATGTCGGCGATTTGGAAAGCTCAGCCGATGACGATGGGCTGGTGTTTGGAATGTCACCGCAATCCCGCCAAGTATGTAAGGCCCCGTGAAGAGGTCTTTAATATGGCGTACAAACCCCCGGAAAATCAGCTCGAGCTGGGCGCAAGACTCGTCAAAGCCTATAACATTAACGCCGACGCACTTGCGACCTGCTCGACGTGTCACCGTTAGCCTTAGCTGAGCCTGACAAAATCGAGACACTGATTTAAGTAAGACACTGATTTAAGACGAGGACGGAACCTATTTTGGACATACTAGACGCACCCGACACGCAAGCAGCCAAGCAAGAAACCGTCAAACCGCTCGACCTGACGCAGATTCGTGCGCGTTTGGAAGCTCAAAAAGGCCAAGCATATTGGCGGAGCTTAGAAGAACTCGCCGAAACCCCTGAATTTGAAGAGTTTTTAACCAAAGAGTTTCCGCGTCAGGCCGCGCCGCTGGAAAGTTCGGTTGACCGCCGCGGCTTTATCAAGCTTTTAGGCGCGTCGCTGGCGCTGGCCGGACTGACCTCGTGTGTACGCCCCTATCAGCAAGACCACTTCGCACCTTATGTTAAAGCGCCGGAAGAGTTGGTCCCTGACGAACCCCTCTATTTCGCCTCGGCGCTGACCTACGGCGGTTACGCTCAGGGCGTGTTGGTTGAGAGCTATCAGGGTCGCCCGACCAAGATTGAAGGGAATCCCGACCACCCCGATAGTTTGGGCAGCTCGAGCCCTCAGATGCAGGCCAACACCTTAGCCCTTTACGATCCCGACCGTTCACAATTTGTGGTCACCGGCGGCAACGAGAGCAGTTTTGCCGAGTTTACCCGGGTCTTTACCACGGCACTTTCCGGCTTGCAAAACGGCGCGGGTTTTCATATTTTAAGCGAAACCGTCACCTCGCCGACCTTGGCGCGGCAGCTCGCCGCAGTCTTGCAGCAGTACCCGCAGGCGCAGTGGCATCAGTTCGATGGACTGCAAACCGGCGCACAAGCGGGCGCAGAACAAGCGTTCGGCCGCCCCCTTCAAACGCGTTACGACTTCTTAAACGCCGACGTCATTTTGTCATTAGACGCCGACTTTCTCGGGCCGGGACCGGGCCAGCTCGCCTACAGCCGGAGCTTTGCCGAACGTCGGCGGGTCCGGAGCGCCGACGATACGATGAACCGGCTTTACGCCCTCGAGCTCACCCCGACGATTACCGGCAGCATGGCCGACCACCGTGTCTCGTTGACCCCTGCGCAGACTGCTGCAGCGGCTCGTCATATCGCCGGGCAACTCGGTGTAACAGGCGTGTCGGGCGAACTTCCTAAAGGATTGGAGGCCGCCTGGGTCAACGCACTTATAGAAGACCTGCAAGGCGCGAACGGCCGCTGCGCCGTCGTCCCCGGAGCCGAACAACCCGCTGAAGTTCACGCACTCGCTCACGCGATGAACGCGGCGCTCGGCACCGTCGGGACGACCGTCTTTTATACCGAGTCCGTCGCCGTCCAACCGACGGATTCTTTAAGGTCGTTGCAAACTCTGACCGACGCCGCTAATAACGGCAACGTTCAGGTGCTGCTGATGTTAGGTGGTAACCCGGTTTACGCCGCTCCCGCTGATATTGACTTTGAAAAAGTGCTGGCCAATGTGCCTTTTAGTGCGCACCTGAGCCTCTACCGCGACGAAACCTCGTCACGCGCAACCTGGCACGTTCCGCAAACGCACGAGCTCGAGACCTGGAGCGACGCGAGAGCTTTCAACGGGACTGCCACGGTGATGCAGCAGATGATCGACCCGTTTTACAACGGGATTTCGGCGCATCAGCTGCTCGCAGCTATCCTGGGCGACACTGAATCAACGCCGCTGCAGCTCGTTCAAGCCACCTATCAAGACCAAGTTGCGGACGACTTCGAAGGGTTTTGGCGGCAGACGGTCTACCAGGGGACGGTCAACGGCACAGCTTACAAACCTATTCAGCCCAAGCTTCAGGCCAACGCCTTGGCCGCACCACAAAACGAGGCCGCAGGTAATAAAGTTACGGGTGGGGGGCTCGAGGTCGCCTTTCGGCTCGACCCGAATATCTTAGACGGCCGCTACAGCAACAACGGTTGGCTCCAAGAACTACCCAAACCCTTTTCTAAACTTACCTGGGACAACGCCGCGCTGATCGCCCCGGCTTTGGCCGAGCGCCAAGGGTTGAGTAACGGCGATATGGTGCGGGTGACGCTGGGGCAAAGAAGTCTCGAGCTGCCCGCCTTGCTCGTTCCCGGTCAAGCGGATAACCTCATCGTCTTGCACACCGGGTACGGCCGCGAAAACGCCGGTCATATCGGGACCGGTGTCGGTTTTGACGTCGGCGTGCTCCGCACCGCCGCAACGTACTGGCACGCGACCGGCGCACAGCTCACTCCGACCGGCAACAGTTATCAGCTCGTCAGCACTCAGATGCATCACGCTTTAGACACCAAAGGGATCGAAAACCGCCACATCGTCCGGCACGGCACCTTAGCCGAGCTTAAGGCGGAGCCTGAACACCCACATTTCGTCAACCCCACCGAGCACGAAGAGTCAGACCTTTACGCGAACTACAGCTACCCGGATTACAAATGGGGCATGGTCATTGACATGAACGTCTGCACCTCGTGTAACGCCTGCGTGACTGCGTGCCAAGCTGAAAACAACATCCCGATTGTCGGTAAAGGACAGGTCGCCGTCGGCCGCGAAATGCACTGGATTCGGGTTGACGCTTACTATTCGGGCACGGTAGATGACCCGACCTTTTACAGTATGCCGATGATGTGCCAGATGTGCGAGCAAGCGCCGTGTGAACCCGTGTGTCCGGTCGGCGCGACCGTTCACGATCAACAGGGCATCAACGTGATGGTGTATAACCGCTGCGTCGGGACGCGTTACTGCTCGAACAACTGCCCTTACAAAGTGCGGCGTTTTAACTTTTTACAGTACGCCGAGCTCGAGGAAACCAGCCTCGCCATGCTCGCCAACCCCAACGTTACCGTACGGAGCCGCGGGGTGATGGAAAAGTGCAACTACTGCTTGCAGCGTATCCGTAAAGCCACCATCGTCTCAGGCAATGAGCGCCGCCACATCCGCGAGGGCGAGGTCGTAACCGCGTGTCAGAGTGCCTGCCCGACCAACGCGATTATCTTCGGCGACCTCAACAACGAAAAGAGCGCCGTCGTTCAGGACAAACGCTCGGTGCTTAACTACGGCGTGCTGACCGAACTTAACACACAGCCGCGCACGACCTATTTGGCTAAACTCAGCAATCCCCACCCGACTCTCGCCGAAGCCGGTAGCGACGCGGTAAGAGACGCCGCGACAGGAGCACTCTGATGGCTGTTCAACGAAGAGGACGCGTACAAGAAACGAACCGCGTGATCGCTCCCGGTCAGTCGTACGGCGGCGTTGACGACGTTGTTGATCGCCCGATTTTCCGTACCTTAACGCGCGCCCCGCGTTGGTGGTTTTTAGGCTTTGCGATCGGCTTTGTACTTTTAATGCTCTGGCTCTACACCGTCGTGACGCTGATCATCCGCGGTACCGGCATTTTCGGCAACAACATCCCCGTCGCCTGGGCCTTCCCGATTATCAACTTCGTCTGGTGGATCGGGATCGGTCACGCCGGAACGCTGATTTCAGCGATTTTACTCTTGTTTCGGCAAGATTGGCGTACTTCGATCAACCGCTTTGCCGAGGCGATGACGCTTTTCGCCGTCGTCTGCGCCGGTCTCGGGCCGATTTTGCACTTAGGGAGGCCGTGGGTTTTTTACTGGCTCGCCCCTTACCCTAATACCTACGGGTTGTGGCCTCAGTTTCGCAGTCCGCTCGATTGGGATTTGTTTGCGATTTCAACCTACGCGAGTGTTTCGGCGCTCTTCTGGTTTATCGGGTTGGTACCCGACCTGGCGTCGATGCGGGACAAAGCGACGCACCCGTTTTCACGTATCTTTTACGGTACCCTGGCCCTCGGCTGGCGCGGCTCGGCTAAACACTGGCAGCGGTATCAGCGGGCCTACCTTCTTTTGGCCGCGCTCTCGACGCCGCTGGTACTGTCGGTTCACTCGACGATTGCGATGGACTTCGCCGTAGCGCAGTTGCCGGGATGGAACAACACCATCGCGCCGCCTTACTTCGTCGCCGGAGCGGTTTACGCCGGTTTTGCAATGGTCTTGATTTTAGGGATTCCGCTGCGGCGCGCGTACGGTTTAGAAGGTTTGATTACTAAAAAACACCTCGACAACTGCGCCAAAGTGATGTTTGCAACCGGGATGATCGTCTTGTACGGCTACATCATCGAACTCTTTATCGCCTGGTATTCAGGCGTCGAGTACGAACGCTTTATGGCGTATAACCGCGTATTCGGCGACTATGCATGGGCGTTTTGGGCGCTGATCGTCTGTAACGGCCTTACCATTCAGGCGCTCTGGTTTAAGCGGGTACGGCAATCAACCGTTGCACTTTTTGTGATCTCACTCGTTGTTTCAGTGGGGATGTGGCTCGAGCGTTACGTCATCATCGCCATCAGCTTGACCCGCGACTTTTTACCGTCGTCCTGGGGTAACTACACCCCAACCGTATTCGACTGGTCGCTCTTTATCGGTTCGATAGGTCTCTTTTTATCGCTCTGGTTCGTATTTATCCGGCTCCTCCCGTCAATCGCCACGTCAGAAATTAAAGAGCTGGTTCACCACGAGAGACATCACGGCGCAACCCATGAGGCGACCCCAGGAGAGGTAGGGTAATGACTGTAGGTGTTTCAGTAGCTAATATAGCGGACGTTGACCCTGAACTTTACGGCGTCGTCGCAGAGTTCGACACCCCTGAAGCCGTGGTTGACGCGGCTAACCACGCCCGCGAAGCAGGGTACAAAAAGATGGACGCGTACACGCCTTTTCCGGTCAACGGGCTCGACGAGGCGCTTGGGATGACCAATACCCGGCTGGGCTGGTTCGTCCTGTTGATGGGGATTACCGGCGGCCTCGCTGCGTTTGCGATGCAGTTTTACGCCAACGCTGTCTTTTACCCGCTAAATATCGGCGGCAAACCGCTGAACTCATGGCCCAACTTCGTCGTCATCACCTTTGAATGTACAATTCTTTTTGCTGCGTTTACCGCCGGACTTTTTATGCTCGCCCGCAACGGTTTGCCGCAGCCCTACCACTCGATCTTTAACACCCCCAACTTCGAACGGGCGACCAGAGACCACTTTTTTCTCTGTATCGAGGCTTCTGATGAGCAGTTCGACGCGCAAAAAGTCGGCGAGTTTTTAGGGACGCTGAGCCCACTACGCGTCTCTGAGGTTGAGGTTTAAGATGCGTAAGCTCGTCTTTTTAGCCGCTTTACTCGTCGCGCTTACCGGTTGCGGCCGCAACATGTATCAGCAAGCGAAGTATCAAGAAGATAAACCCTCACCGTTTTTTGCCGACGGTACCTCGTCGAGACCTATACCCGACGGTACCGTCTCCCGTAGCCGCGGCGCGATTCAAGCGTCCTTTTTTACCGGGCAAGATAAAAACGGGCTTTTAACCGAAGTGCCCTTAGAGGTCACCGAAGCGGTTCTTAAACGCGGCCAAGAGCGGTTTAATATCTACTGCTCGCCGTGTCACAACTACTCGGGGAACGGCAGAGGGATGATCGTGCAAAAGGGTTTTGTGCAGCCTACGTCGTTTCACGACCCAAGGTTGCGCGCTTCGCCGGTCGGCTACTTTTTTAACGTGATTACGAACGGTTACGGGCGGATGTATTCGTACGCGTCACGGGTACCCCCGGCCGACCGTTGGGCGATTGCCGCCTATATCAAGACGCTGCAGTATTCACAAGACGCGCCGGTCGCAGACCTCCCGGCTAACTTGCGTAAGAGCCTCGCCCAACCTCAGCCCGCGACCGATCAAGCTGCGTCTAATACCCCCGCAACTGAAGGAGCCAATCAGTGAGCCGCACCGACACCACCGGGATTTCTTCCGGCACCCCCTATCAAGCGAGTCTCGGGCGCGCCCAAAACGCTGCGGCGATCGTCGGCGTTTTAGGGCTCGTGCTGGCAGTGATCCTCGTTCCGCTCAGCGGCGGCCTGACCGCTTTTTTTCAGTCTTACCTGATCGCCTTCGTATTTTGGGTCGGCTTGACGCTCGGGTGCCTCGCGCTACTGATGATTCAGTACCTCGCCGGGGGTCCGTGGGGCGCGATTGCGCGGCGCTTTCTCGAGGCCGGTGCGAGTAACATCTTGATGATGGCGGTTCTCGTTATTCCCGTACTACTAGGTCTAAGAAGCCTTTACGTCTGGACCGACCCGGCCTACGTTGCGTCGCATCTTACGGTCAACCTCAAAACGAGCTACCTCAATATCCCCTTTTTTATCGTCCGGACGATCATCTACTTTGCGACCTGGGGTATTCTCGTACAGCTTTTCCGGGGGTGGTCGCGGCGTCAAGATGAAGGCGACCCCAAAATGGCGCAACAGCTCAGAAACGCCGGGGCAGCCGGTGTTTTGATGTTCGTCGTGACGATGACCTTTGCCGCTTTTGATTGGGGCATGTCGCTGACGCCGGAGTGGTTTTCGGGGATGTACGGCGTGATTTTTATGATCGGCCAACTTATCAGCGCCGTGTCACTGCTGATTTTGCTGCTCGTTTCGTTTCAAAATGTCGAGCCACTGCCCAAAGTCTTAAATGCGGCGCGGCTGCAAGATTTCGGTAACTTTTTGATGGCCTTTACGATGTTTTGGGCGTACGTGCAGATGTCGCAGCTGATTATCCTCTGGTCAAATAACGTCGTGGAAACGAACACCTGGTACGTTACCCGCCTCGAGTCGGGTTGGGTCTGGGTCAGCTCGTTTTTACTCGTGTTTCACTTTATGGCACCTTTTTTGATCCTCTTTTCACGTTGGGTCAAACGCAAAGGCCGCGCCCTCGTCTGGGTGGCGGGCTGGATGATCGTAATGCGCATCGTTGACATCTACTGGATTTTGGTACCGACGTTTCAGCGTCCCGGCAATGCGTTTCGGCTCCTTGACGTCGCGCTGATTTTAGCTTTGGGCGGCGTCTGGCTCAGCTTCTTTTTCCGGCGGCTTAAAACCACCTCGATCTTGCCCGCGCACGACCCGCGTATCGAATCCGAGCTGATGGGAGCAGCCGCGCATGACTGACAAACCAGACCGGCAAGACAATCATCCCGGCCGTGACAACGATCCCAAAGAGGTTGGGCGCGAAGCTGAAGCGTTAAGTCCCAATCAGGACACGCGAAACGACCGTGAGAATATCGCCGAAGACGAGATGGGGGTTCCCGGCCAAGCAGAACTCGACGCCAGTCAGAAAAAAAGCCGTCCTCTCGACCGACCCGAAGACAACGCTAAAGTTGACCGGGTAATGCCCGCTGAGCCGGAGCAGGTAGCCGCGCCGAAACCGCGTAGCTATGTGATGTCGCCCCACGCCTTACGCAATCTATTTATCGCCAGCAACGTCGCTGGAGTTTTGATTATCGTGGTGATTTTGACGCTGGCCTCGAGTGCGCCTCAAGGCCGCCTCGCCCCGGCTGACGAAACGCAGTACCAAAGGACGCTGCTCGAGGCGACCGATACGATCAACACCGCCGCTCAAAATCAGGGAGGCCAAACTGCCCGTATCCCTATAAGCGAGGCGATGACGCTCGTTGCTAAAGAAGGGCTCGGCCCGGTCACCCAAGCATTGGCTGCGCCGCCTACTACTCCTGCAGCAGCGACGCCCTCACCTACCCCGGCCGAAGCCGCCGCACCCGCGCCCGCGAAACCCGCCAACGCTGCGGCTGGGCCAGCTGGAGGGGCAACCGCGCAGAAAAACGCAGTGCAGGCTCAGGCTGCCGGGGCACAACCCGCTGGAGCACAGCAAAGTAATCAGCAGAGTAATCAAAGCAGTGCGCCTGCAGCGGCACCCGCTCTTGACCTCAGCGCCGGTGAGACCGTCTTTACCACTAACTGTGCGTCGTGCCACCAGACCACCGGACTCGGGGTTGCGGGCGCGTTCCCGCCCCTCAAGGGTCATGTTCCGACGCTCTACAACGCCGACCGCAGCTACCTGATTAGCCTCCTCTTATACGGCTTACAGGGCGAAGTTCAGATTGAGAGCCAAACTTATAACGGCGTGATGCCCGCGTGGCAGCAACTTTCAGACGACGATATCGCCAACGCACTTAACTACGTGACCCACGCGTGGGGAAACGCCGACGCGCTGCAAAACTTTAAGCCGTACGAAGCTGCAGAGATTAAAAGTGCTAGAGGCGACTCGCTGAGTTCAGATCAGGTCTACGCGCTGAGGCAAAAACTCGGCTTGACCGGAAAAAACTAACTACATTACGTCAGATCAAATATCAGGTCAACCCAAGGTGAGTTTAGGCTCACCTTTTTTTATGGCTCTTTTATGGCGTACTCAGGGTAAGCTGGCTTTACAGTTCATTTGAGGAGCATCTATGAAACGTTATGGCAGCTTTTTAGCAGCACTGTCGGTATTAACCCTTTTCGTAACCCCGCTGCAGACAGCCAACGCGCAGGACGTGGTTCCAGAAAACACGGCCCGGATTCACTATAATCGTCCTGACGCGGTATACGAAGGTTGGACGTTGCACGTCTGGGAAGACACGACCGAAAGCGTCACCTGGGAAACAGGGTTAGCACCTAGCGGCAAAGACGATTTCGGTGTCTACTGGGACGTGGGTTTAACCGATAACGCAGAGCAGCTTAACTTTATCGTTCATCAAGGCGACGAAAAAGACCCCGGCCCGGATATGACGCTCGCTGTAGCGGAGTCGCCGGAAGCTTGGATTATCTCCGGCGACAAAACCGTTTACACCTCTTTACCTAACCCGAACCAGGCTAAAATCCCCGGCGACCTGAGCACGGCCAGGGCGCACTGGTTGGACAAAACGACGCTCGTGTGGGACGCTGAACTGCCCGAAGGCGCGCAGGTCATCCTCTCGAACGCAACGCAAGCCGGAACGACCCTGACTGAAACCGGATTGAAACTCGACGACACTTCAGACACCGCTGTCGCACTGCTCGGTATCAATCTCCAGGCTGCTCCGGAAGGGCTCAGCGCCGCGCTTAAAAAGAAGTTTCCTTATCTGGCCGATTACCCCGTTTATAAAACCGACCTCAGCGACGCCGACCTAGCTTTCTTCTTACGGGGACAGCTCACCGTTTCGGCGCTGGACCAAGACGGAAACCTGCTCGACGCAACGGGTGTCCAGATTCCAGGCGTGTTGGATGATCTCTACGCTGACACGGCTTATCAGGAACCGCTAGGCGTCGTTTGGCAGGGCGACACGCCTACGGTCCGCGTCTGGGCACCCACGGCGCAAAACGTCCGGCTGCACCTTTTTCCGGACGCTCAAAGTGAGGCTGAAAGTGTCCTCAAGCTAACCCGTAACGACAAGACAGGAATATGGAGCGTCACGGGCAAGCCTAACTGGAAGGGCAAGGATTACCTCTTTGAAGTTACGGTCTACGCGCCTACGACGCAAAAGCTCGAGACCAACCTCGTCACCGACCCCTATTCACACGCACTGGCCCTTAACAGCACCCGCTCGCAGATCGTTGATCTAGCCGACCCCACGTTGCAACCTGAAGGCTGGAGCACGCTGAGCAAACCGCCTTTAGCTGCTCCTGAAGACATCAGCGTGTATGAGCTGCACGTACGCGACTTTAGCGTTTCAGATCAAACGGTTCCGAAAGCCTTGCGCGGTACTTACAGCGCATTCGGCGTGTCCGACTCAGACGGTATGAAGCATTTGCAAGCCCTCGCGGACGCCGGACTCACGCACCTTCACCTTTTACCGGTTTTCGATATCGCTACGATTAGCGAGGACAAGAGCACCTGGCAGACGCCTGCAGGCGACCTCGCCAGTTATCCGCCCAACAGCTCCAAACAGCAAGCCGCCGTAACTGCCGTGCAAGACCAAGACGCTTTTAACTGGGGCTACGACCCGCTGCACTACACCGTGCCCGAAGGCGCTTACGCTACCGACCCGGAAGGGTCGGCACGCACCTTAGAGTTTCGCCGGATGGTGCAGAATCTGAATCAGACCGGCTTGCGAGTAGTCATGGACGTTGTATACAACCACACGAACTCGAGCGGACAAGCCGAGTTGTCCGTCTTAGACCGTATCGTGCCTGGGTACTATCACCGTTTGGACTTGAGTAGCGCAGTCGAGACCTCGACGTGTTGTCAAAATACCGCCACGGAGCACGCCATGATGGAGAAGCTGATGGTAGACTCCCTCGTTACTTGGGCTAAAGATTACAAGGTAGACGGTTTTAGATTCGACCTGATGGGGCATCATCTGGTTTCAAATATGATGGCGGTCAAAAAGGCACTCTCAAGTCTTACACTGGAAAAAGACGGCGTAGACGGCCTCAGCATCTATCTTTACGGCGAAGGGTGGGACTTCGGCGAGGTAGCTGGAAACGCGAGGGGTGTGAACGCCACCCAGCAAAACCTGGCCGGACTCGGTATCGGGACCTTTAACGACAGGTTGCGCGACGCTGCCAGGGGCGGCACACCTTTTACGGGACCGCAAGACCAGGGCTTTATCACCGGACTTTTTACCGATCCAAATGACGCGGCGCAGGGAACCCCAGAAGAGCAAAAAGCCAAGCTGCTACTCTCGAGCGACCAAATTCGTGTGGGGCTAGCGGGCAACTTAGCCGATTACACCTTTCAAGACGCGGCAGGCGAAACGGTACGCGGGGCCGACATCCTCTACGGGGACGCGCCGGTGGGCTACACGGAAGACCCGCAGGAAAATATCGTCTACGTTTCGGCGCACGACAATGAAACGCTCTTTGACGCCATCGCCCTCAAAGCGCCGCTGACGGCCTCGTTAGACGAACGAGTACGGAGGCAAAACTTAGGTCTGTCGCTCGTTGCATTGTCGCAAGGCGTCCCATTTTTTCACGCGGGGAGCGACCTGTTGCGCTCCAAGTCTTTAGACCGCAACTCGTTCAACTCCGGTGACTGGTTTAATAAGCTCGACTTTTCGCAGAGAACGAACAACTGGGGTGTCGGGTTGCCGCCGGAGGGTGACAACCAAGACAACTGGCCGCTGATGAGCCGTCTTCTCGGCGCGCTTCCGGCACCGACCCAAACGGACATCCGCCGGAACGCAGACTATTTGCAAGAGCTGCTTAGAATTCGTAACAGCTCTCCCCTCTTTCGGTTACAGACCGCTGAAGACGTTCAGAAAGCCCTGAGCTTTTACAACACCGGCCCGGAGCAAACACCCGGCGTGATCGTCATGCACCTTTCAAACGTTGCCGGGATTGACCCGGCTTTTGAAAGCGTTACCGTCGTCTTTAACGGAACACCAGACGTGCAGCAGCTTACGGTGCCGGAGTTGGCTGGCCGTATGACGCTTCATCCGTTGCAGCAGCAGGGCAGTGACCCGTTGGTGAGGTTCTCACGGGCGAGGGCAGACGGAACCTTTGTCGTACCGGGGCTTACCACGGCAATTTTTGTTGAGCCTTCAAACTAAGCTAAGTTGCGCTAGCCACGTTGCAGCGTCTCAAGACTATAAGACTCCGAGCCTAAACCGTTGCTGTGACATGGCGTCTTATATACTCTTTCAGTAATGGTTTGTGCCCTAAGTAAAGTGATCTATACGGCTCAAGAGATTCCGCTATGTGAGTTTGGCGCGCTCACACCGTTTAACCTCGTGCCTTTTCCAGCTCGACATAGAGATAGTTAGGGCGCAGGTAAGCAAGTTTGAAACCAACGCCAATCATATTGCGGTAAGACGGGTTAGGCAACTCAGGTGTATCCTCGCTCGTCTCAGCGACGAACCACCGGCACCCGAGCTTTCGTCCGTCTTCGATACGACGGGCGAGCAGCGCACTTTGTCCTCCTCGTCTGCGGTGTGACCTTAAGGTGCTACCACTCCCAAGCCAGCCGACCTCGCCCGATACGAACATGGCTGCGGTAGAGACAGGCTGATCTTCAGCAAAACCAAGATAGTGGTACCAACCCGGTTGGCCAATAGCTCCGTCAAACCACGGCCGCACGTCTGCAGACATCTCAAAGGCGCTAAGGGCAACGTCAGTAAAGTCGTTCTGGTCTTGGCCCGTTCTAACAGCCTCAACGCGCAGATCGGTCCGCACAGCGGTCGCAGGTTCGTTTCCTCGGTAAAGTTTTGCCCAGCTCTTTTCTAAATTAAAACCGCGCTGCTCGAGCCGTTCCCCGATTTGCGAAGGTTGCGCCAACGGACTTAGCTGCACCATATACGTTTTACACCCAGCCGTTTGAAGAGCGGCGATAGCGTCGTCTAGTACTGCTTCTTCAGCCACACCGCTAACCCCTAAACACATAATACGGTTGAAAAAAGCACTGTTTAGTCCCGGTATCATTACGACCCAAGCCGAACCAACACGGACAACTCTTACCCCGAGCTTTTCGGCAAATTCTGCTGACGTACAAAGATAAGTGTTCACGAACGCCTCAGCTTCACCGAACTCGGCAAGTTTGGCAAGCTCTTCGGGAACGAAGCTAGACATGTTTCTTAAGCATGGGTTTCTCCGTTCGGTACGGGTGACGATACGCTCAAAAGGTAGGCGCAAGAGCACAGCTAATGACGCGAGTCTAGTTGAGCTGCCGGTGAGTCGGATGAAAGTAGTGGGCGATAACCGGAACAAGAGGCCGACGCTACAGCCGAGCCAGCCACGCCGCCGCGTCTCGAGGATGCTGAAAACAAAAGACGCGGGTGTCTTGATAAAGCGGTAACACCGCCGAGTATTCGCGCCGCTTTGCCTCGTACCCGTGTAGACCATGCCGGATACCTGAAAGCGCGATTTTTAGGGTCATCCGGTTTCCCGACCAAGTAGGCGTACCCGAAAGGAACCAGCCGAGGTTGCGCCGGATAAGCCGCAACCAGACGACGTAACGCGGGTAGTCAAGCCAGACGAGCGTGTCGGCTCGGTTCCAGACCAGCTCGCGTGCAGCGTCGAAGTTGCCGTCAAGGACCCATTGCGGTTTTGCTGTTACCAAGCCAATCTGTGCATGAACTTCGGTAAGCGGTATCCGCCGCCAGTTTTCACCCCAGTAGAACGGGTCGGTCGGGATATATGGCAAGCCCGAACGCGCCGCGATTTGTTTAGCGAGCGTAGATTTGCCCGAACCGGTAGAGCCGATGACAATAATCCTCTGCATCCTGCATATGGTAGCAACTAAAAAACACGCTCAGATTCGCCTGAGCGCGTTCGTACGTTACTCAGGGTTAAACGTCTAGCTGCGCCAAGTGTGCGTTCTCTTCAATAAAGCGGCGGCGCGGCGGCACCTCTGTACCCATCAGCATCTCAAAAGTCTCTTTCGCGTCGAGCGCGTCTTCCACCGCGACTTTTTTAAGGATACGCGTCTCGGGATTCATCGTGGTCGTCCACAGCTCTTCGGGGTTCATCTCACCTAAACCCTTAAACCGCTGTAGGTCGTATTTACGGCCCTTATTGCTGTTTAACAGTCGGGTAAGGTCGCCGTCGTCGTAAACGTAAGTCGGCTCTTTTTCACGGCCGAAACGCACGCCGTAAAGGGGCGGCTGCGCCAGATAGATGTAGCCCGCGTCGATCAGGGGGCGCATGTAGTTGTAAAAAAAGGTCAGGAGCAGCGTCCGGATGTGCGAGCCGTCTACGTCGGCGTCCGCCATGATGATGATGCGGTGGTAGCGAACGGACTCGAGGCTAAAGTGCGCGTTGTCGCCCGTGCCCTCGATGCCTGCACCGATAGCGGCAATCATCGCCCGGATTTCAGCGTTTTTTAAGACCTTGCTGAGCTGCGCCTTTTCGACGTTGAGGACTTTCCCACGGAGGGGCAAAATCGCCTGAAAGCGGCGTTCGCGCCCGCCTTTCGCCGACCCACCCGCCGAGTTTCCTTCAACGATGTACAACTCGCTGACTGAGGGGTCTTCAGACTGGCAATCGGCCAATTTACCGGGGAGTTCGTCGTTGTCAATCGGGTTGGCGCGGCGCACAAGGTCCCTAGCTTTACGGGCCGCTTCACGGGCGCGCGCGGCGTTGACCGCCTTTTCGATCACGGCTTTAGCAATTTTCGGGTTCTCTTCTAAGACCTCGTTCAGCCGCTCGTAGACCACCGACTGTACCGCGCTCTGCGCTTCAGGGTTTAAGAGCTTGACCTTGGCCTGCGATTCAAACTGTGGGTCGCCCAATTTAACAGATATGACGCAGCTGATACCCTCCAAAAAGTCATCGCCCGTCGGGGCAGGCTCGCCCTTTTTGATCATGTTTTTGGCTTTGGCGTAGTTGTTCAGTACGCGCGTGTAGGCCGTCTTAAAGCCCGTCAGGTGCGTGCCACCGTCGCGGTTGGTAATCATGTTCGCGTAAGTCAAGATAGTCTGGTTGTAAGAACTCGTATGGATAAACCCAACTTCGACTTCGATCTCGTCCGAAACGCCTGAGATAAGCACCGGCGGTTCGTAGGCAAATTTGCTACCTTCGGCGAGGTTGAGCGCAAACGCTGCGACGCCGCCCCGCTCTTGAAACTCTTCGCGTTTGGGTTCAGGGCCGCGGTTGTCCTCTAAGACAATCTTGACGCCTGCTGTAAGGAACGCCAGCTCACGTAGACGGCGGCGAATCCGGGAGTATTCAAACGCCTTGACCTCTTTGAAAATATCATGGTCGGGTAAAAAAGTAATACGTGAACCGGAATCGTTTTTGGCGACTTTACCGGTTTCATGCACCGGCTCAGTGACTTCACCGTAATCGAAGCGGATGCGGTGGCGTTTGCCACCGGTTTTGACCTCGGCCTCGAGAAACACCGACAAGGCGTTGACGACTGACGCGCCGACGCCGTGCAGACCCCCTGAAACCTTATACGAATCCGAATCAAATTTACCGCCCGCGTGCAATTCGGTAAACACCACCTCGATAGCACTGCGGCCTTCGCGTTGCATGATACCGACCGGAAGCCCACGCCCGTTGTCCGTTACCGTAGCCGAACCGTCAGCGTTTAAGATGACCTCGATCGTATCCGCGTGACCGGCTAAAGCCTCGTCAATCCCGTTATCAATGATTTCAGTTAAAAGCTGATGATAGCCGTCAACCCCGGTGCCACCCTGCACATACATAGCGGGGCGTTTACGGACGCCCTCGAGCCCCTTCAAAACTTTGATGCTGTCTGCAGTGTAAGTTGTCAATGTGTCCTCCAGAAAACCACGCCAAACATTCCTGAGCCGGAAATGAGGCTATATTCACAGTGTATCACTCCGCAAGCACCCACGGAGACGCCAAGAGACACGCCCCAGACGCGAATACTCTTTATTTACGAGCTGGTTTTCAAAAGCTACCAGGCTCTACTTGCGCACCTGACCCTGCCCACCTATTAGGTATTTGTACGTCGTGATTTCAGCTAAGCCCATCGGCCCACGCGCGTGCAGCTTCTGGGTGCTGATACCGATCTCCGCCCCGAAACCGAAGACAAAACCGTCGGTAAAGCGGGTTGACGCATTCACATAAACGGCGGCGGCGTCCACCTCATCTTGAAAGCGTTGGGCGTTTTCTTTTGAGGCCGTCAAAATCGCCTCGCTGTGCTGTGTGCCGTAGCGGTTGATGTGCGCGATGGCCTCATCCAACGAGTCCACAACGCGGACGGCCAGCTCGAGGTCGAGGTATTCTGTCTCCCAATCTATCTCGGTCGCTGCATCGGCCTGGGGAAAGATGGCCCGAGTGCGTTCACAGCCTCTAAGCTGTACCCCGGCTTCGGCGAGTGGGGTCAACATTTCAGGTAAGAACGTTTCGGCTACAACTTCGTGAACGAGGAGCGTCTCGAGCGAATTGCACACACCGGGGCGCTGCACTTTGGCGTTGATGACGATCTCTTTAGCCTTTGCTAAGTCGGCTGACGCATCTACGAAGATGTGGCAGTTCCCCGTCCCGGTTTCAATTACGGGGACTTTCGCCGTTTCAACGACGTGGTTGATTAACGACGCGCCGCCCCGTGGAATGACCAGATCAACCTGTCCCCTAGCAGTAAGGAGTTCAGTCACGAACGCCCGGTCGGGCGAATCAATGAGCTGCACGGCGTCTTCAGAAAGTCCTGCGTACTTCAATGACTCGCGCATCGCCGCGACCAAGACCCGGTTACTCCGCAACGCATTCGCCGAACCGCGCAAGACCGCCGCACTCCCGGCTTTGAGGGCCAGCACCGCCGCGTCTACCGTGACGTTCGGACGTGACTCGTAGATCATCCCGATAACGCCGAAGGGCACGCTGACCTTGCGAACCTCGAGCCCATCTGGAAGCGTCCACTGCGCTAAAGTCCGGTGTAAGGGGTCAGGCAGTTCCGCCACCTGCTTCACCGCGTTGGCAATGTCTTGCAGCCGCGGTTCGTTTAAGCTCAGCCGGTCTAACAGCGCGTCTGAAGTGCCTTTGGTACGCTCGGCGGCGACGTCTTCGGCGTTCGCGGCTAGGATGGCGGATCGGTGCTCGAGCACCCCCTCCGAAATCGCCAGAAGCGCCGCGTTTCGGTCAGCGCGGGTGAGCGTCCGGCTGGCAACGCGGGCGCGGCCCAAGAGGGCAGCTAAATCAAAGGTACGGTCTAACGTTGCATGGTTGAACATGACGTGCATGGGTCAGTATAGCGTTCTCAGGTTGGCGGGTACGTCCAGCTTCCGGCCAGCATCGTTCCTGCGATAGAAAGTTCGTCTAACGATCTGTGCGGGTCGTGCGACAACAGCACCAGGTCCGCGTCAAAACCCGCCTTGAGCTGTCCCGAACGGTGCTCACGGCTGATGGCGTAGGCCGCACCTTTGGTGTACGCGGCTAACGCCTCGTCTACACTCAAAGCTTCATCGGGGTTGAGGCTCGAGCCGTCTACCGCTTTGCGAAAGCACGCCGCCTTTAGCCCCGCAATCACGTCGGGTGACGCGACCGGCGTATCGGAGCCGAACGCGAGGACGGTGCCAGTGTCCAAGAGTGACCGCGTGCGGTACGCGCCGTCTTGCCGGTCAGCCAAAAGCTCCCCGATGCGTTTGACATCGAAGGTGAGGTGAATGGGTTGCATGGATACGACCACCCCGAGTTGTGCGGCGCGGGCCACATCGTCCGGGTGAAGGTGTTGAGCGTGCTCGAGCCTAGGTCTCAACCCTTTGGCTTGCCACTGGTCTTGGGTTGCTTCCAACGCGTCCAGCACTGCCCGGTTTGCCGCGTCGCCAATCGCGTGCGTAACAAGCGTCAAACCGGCTTCTACCGCTTTTGGATACCGCTCACGTAAAACTTCCGGCCCGTGAACCGTGACGCCTACGGTCTCGGTGCCGGTGTAGGGTGAGAGCATCCACGCCGTTAGACTCCCGAGCGCCCCATCTGCGAAGAACTTCGCCCCACCGATCATAAAACGGTCGCCACCCTGCCCGGTCGCTAACCCGAGCGCAGCCGCCGCCTCGATATGTTCCTGGTCAACGCACGCCCAAACGCGCAGCGGAAAGTCGTCCTGACTGGCAGCTAAAGCCAGTTGCCGCCAGTTTCGTGCCGGTTCGTAGGCCATGTGATGAACGGTGGTAATCCCGAGACTGGCAAGATGCGCCCCTGCCTGCTGCAGCGCGTTTTGTAATTCCGCATCTGAAGGCTTCGGGATAGCATCGTCAAGCAGTTTGGTCGCAAGCTCTAAAAGCCGCCCGGTCGGTTGTCCACTATCGTCCCGTTCAATCACACCGTTTTCAGGGTCGGGCGTGTCCAGGCCGATACCCATACGTTCTAGCGCCAACGAATTGACCCAAACGCTGTGCCCATCTTGCGAGCGGAGCGTGACCGGGTGCTGCGGCGCGGCGCGGTCGAGGTCGCGTTTGTCGAGACTTGACACGTTCCAACGGCTCATAGACATCCCCGAGCCTTGAATCCAAGTTCCCGGTTTTTGTTCTTTGGTACGCGCCGCAACAAGGTTGAGTGCTTCGTCTAAAGTCTGCGTCTCGAGCAGATTGAGCCTCGAGAGGTCAAAGCCGTGTTGGGTCAGATGAACGTGCGCGTCGTGAAAGCCCGGCAGCAAGCAGCGACCCCCCAAGTTCACCCGTTTTGCGTCCCCAGCAGCGAGGGCTTCCGCCGCCGCCAAACCGCCGACAAAAGCGATACGTTCACCCCGCACCAAAACAGCTTCAGCACGCGGCTTCGCCTCATCTTGCGTGAAAATCAGCCCACCGTAAAAGAGAATATCCTGCACGTTTATACCCGTTTTAGCGCCCACGAAACACCGGAGCCCGTTTTTCAGCGAACGCTCTCACCCCTTCGGCAAAGTCCTCCGTCTGACTGGCTTCTCCTTGTGAGCGGGCCTCGAGTCCTAACTGCGTTTCCAACGTGTTGCTCAAAGATACAGCAACCTGTGATTTGATCCGCGCATAGCTCTGCGTCGGACCTTCGGCGAGTGCTTGCGCGAACGCTGCCGCTTTCTCAGAGAAGCCCTCAGCAGGTAAAATGAGTTCGCCCAAGCCGAGTTTAAGCGCCTCGTCAGCGTTTATTTTGCGCCCGGTATAGGCCAGCTCGAGCGCCCTCGCGGGTCCTACGAGGCGTGGCAGCGTGTAGCTCATCGAGGCGTCCATGACGAGTCCGATGCGGCTAAACCCGAGAGTCAAAACCGCCGTTTCAGAGAGCAACCTCATGTCACAGGCGAGCGCCAAGCTCATTCCGGCCCCGGCAGCGACGCCGTTTACCGCAGCAATCACAGGTTTTTGCAGGGACATGAGCGCCGTAGCGACCGGGTTGTAGTATGTTTCGACGATATTGGCGGTGTCTCTATCCAACGTGGTTGCGCTGAGGTCAGCGCCCGAACAAAAGCCGCGTCCCTCACCGGTCAGTAAAACCGCCCGGACACTGTCGTCGGCAGCTTCTTCTAACGCCATTCGCAGTTCCTCCAACAACTCTAAGGTCAAAGCGTTGAGAACTTGAGGCCGGTTGAAAGCAACCGTTAAAAGTGCGCCGACTCGAGTCACCCTCAAAGTTTGATAAGTATCTGACATAGTAGCTCCTTCTTGACGGGTAAATCTGATGAGATTGCGTCAGTGCGGCTTGGTCAGTGTGATGAGCTGCTCGAAGTCGTCGGGCGTCGCGTCGTCTAACGCGGCCTTGTTGCGCCCGAGTTCACCGCAACGTGTACAGCGGTAGAGAATAACCCAGCCTTTTTTACCGCTGTGCTCTGCGCCGACGGGTTCTAAAAGCCCGTGACACTCATTCGCGCGGTCGCCGGGGAATACGTCTACATGGAGCGAATAGAGACAAAACGGACAGTGGTTGCGGTACGAGCCGTTTTGTAAGGGCGGCACAGTGCGCCCGCAGTGTGCGCAGGCAAAGCCGGTATTCGTTCCCTGAGCGGTAAACCGTCGCATAAGCTACTACTCTAAACCCTGACGATACCTATTGCGCGAGGGTGCCGCTGGTGACGCCGTACTCGAGCGCCGGTTCGTCTTGCCCGACAAATACGTTGACTGTATCCTTAATATCTGCCCCCATCGTATCGCCGACTTGCGCGGTCACCGAGTTGCGCCCAGCGATGGCGTCGCTAAAGGTCAGGGTCACAGCTGTGCCACAGGGGTACGCTTCTAACAGGTCGCGGCTGACGGCGACGTAGTTCCAAGCGGTGAGCGGGACGCCGCACGCGCCTTCGCTGCCGGTCGCGTAGGCAAAGCCGACACGCGCAACCGGGACGCCTTGGGTGGGAACCTCGGCAGGACGTGTCGCGGCTTCATCTGTAGAAGCGTTCTGGGCAGGAGAGTCCTCGAGCGGTGCGTTCCCCTCGTCAGTATTGTCGGTAACCGGCGGTAAGACAGCAACCTCTGCAGGAGTATTAGGGGTATTTTGTGCGGGCACAGCTTCCGCTTTACCTGCCGCCCTATCACCGGCTTTTGCTGGCTGCTCGCCTAACGCGTCTGCTTGCTGAGCACGCACCGCCGGGTCGCTGATGTCGCCTGCTACCGTCGGCGCGGGGCTTAGTGCCAGCCCCAAGATAACGAGGAGCAGTACCCCGATACCGGCTAAAAGCGCCAGGTCAAGCCGTCGCTGAGTCATCCTTACAGTCTAGCCATTTGCCGTACCTATGTCGAGTTGGAGATGCTTTTACGGGCACAGACGCTTGTCAACACCCGGTATTCTTGTTAAACTGCACCTTCTGAGCACGCCGAGATGGCGGAATCGGTAGACGCGCTAGCTTCAGGAGCTAGTCCTCGTAAGAGGGTGTGGGTTCAAGTCCCATTCTCGGCACCAGCCAAGGCGGACGCTTTTGATCGGCGTCCGTTTTTTGCGCTACCTTTTTAACCGAGCCGTAGCTGCTACTAGGGACTCGAGCACACAACTACTGATCGTGAAGACATGAACGTCCGTTCAGCTTTTGCTGCGAGCTTATGACTACTACAAACTTAGCAAGCTCTCTAAACTACGCGCAAACCTTCGGCGTAAATCTAACCTCACTACGACGTTAGGCGGGCCTACAGTCAGCGTTGGGGTGAGCTTTTCACAATACTCTGTAAGGAGGCAAGTGTGACTGACTATGACGAGACTGACAACCAAAAAACCGCGCGCGACTTAGCCGAGGGTAAAGACTTAGAAGATTTAGAGCGTGACCCGGAACAAGATGAGTTAGAGCAAGCCAGCACTGTTCCCGACCCCGAAGACGAGCTGTTAGAGAGCGACGACACGCACTACACCGACGAAAACGAGCTGTAACGCCCGTTAGGAGACCCTATGGATAATCCTCAGAACCCCGACCTCGAGGGCGGCCTTATTCCCGATGAGGAAGCTCAGCTTAACCCCGACCTTCTGACCGATGACACCCCTGACCATTTTGGCACGCCGATGGACGACGAAAATGTCGAAAACGAACTTCCTGAAGAGGGCGTTTACCCCGGCGACACCGAGTTTGAAGAAGACTTGGAAGAAGAAGAAATTCGCCGCTACGAGGACGACTCAACGGACGACTAGACGTATACACGCTAGCGAGAAAGGCTTAGACCTTTTGGTACGCAACCGGTTGACCTAATGGCCCATGCGGTAAGGGTGCAAAGCAGCTACTATAACCCATGACCAGAACGGAAATCGCCTCGTTTATCCAGCGCCTGATGCGCCGCGAACTCGGTGACGGAGAACTCTCCGCCCTAACCACCAGAGACTTAGACGACATCAACACCTACCTCGCCGAACGCGCCAAAGCCAGCCGGGATGCTAGGCAAGGTAGTGCTAGACAAAATAGCGCCAATAGTGCCAGACAAAGCGTTGAGCAGCGGGTCAAAACGGTTCAGGGAAGCTTGCAGGCGTTCAAGGCGGCCAGAAGCTACTCCGAAAAAGAGATTTTACTCGAGTTCGGGGTGCTGGACTAAACCGGTAGAAACCTTGATAGAGCCTGCGGACTTCACCGAGTAGCGAAGTCCGCAGCTTTTGCTTAAACGTCTGTTAAGGCTCGAGCCCTAGCTAAACAGTTTAAGCGGTAGATAAAACGACACCACCCAGTTCGGCGCGTCCACAATTTCACTGATCCGCAGGTCACACGCCACGCTGCAAAGAAGATACGCGTCTTCCGGCGAAAGCCCGTAGCGTTTGCCCAAATGTTCAATCATCGAGAGCACCGCGTCTTGGCTCGCCGTCATCAGGTCAGCGCCCACGCCCGTCGTGACGTAATAGCCCCTTTCGTCGAGGTGACGCATCACCGGCCCCGACGTTTCAAACTGAGGTGCGCGTAAGTTAGCCCCTTTAACGAGTTCAAACTGCACCGTCAGCGCCATCGGTGATTCGATAGCGGTGCCGCAGACCTCGCCGTCCCCTTGGGCGGCGTGCGTGTCACCGACCGAAAAGAGCGCACCGTCAACCTGGACGGGTAGGTGCAAGGTGCTGCCGACCGCCAGATCACGAATGTCGAGGTTACCGCCGCACGCCCGTGGCGGGACGATGCTGTGCAGCCCCGGTTGGGCGGGCGCAACCCCGATGGTGCCGGGAAACGCTTTGAGCGGGACGCTGATTCCAGCGGCAAAAGCGGCGCTCTCCCCGCTAAACGTCCAGGTTTTGAGATAGGGGTCTCTAAAGTGTTCAGCGAGCAAACCGAAACCGGGAATGTTCGCCGTCCAGCCCCACCCGCTCGGCTTGAGCTCTAAAATCTTGACGCTGAGGGCGTCGCCGGGTTCGGCACCTAAAATTCTGATCGGCCCGGTCACCGGGTTGATCTTGCCGAAGTCGAGGGCGGTAACGTCAGCTACAGTAGACGACGCGCTCAGCTGACCACCCGAGGCGTCGAGGGTCTCGAGCGTGAGCGTGTCGCCGGGGAGGAGCTCCAAAACGGGCTCGAGCGAATTGTCCCACCCCGTATGGCTGTGCTCACTGTGAATGGTTTTGATACTGCTGGACGCAGGTTTACTGGACGCGGGTTTATTGGACATAGACGTTTTCGTAGTCAACCGGCGTGTGGGTCGGGTCAACAAAGATACCTTCCGGCCCTGCCAACCGCGCCGCATGGACCGTATAACGCGTTTCGTTAAAGACCGGTACCCACGGCGCGTCTTTCATCACCGAAGTGTAAATGTCTGCCCACGCCTTTTCACGCTCAGCAGCTTGACCGGGTTGCACCATCGCGTCGGCCGCAGTCGCCTCTGCGTCAAGTTTTTCATTGCAGTACCAGGCCCAGTTCCACCCGCCCTGCACAGCGCCCGCACAGCCCAGAATCGGCCAGTAAAAGTTGCTCGGGTCGGGGTAGTCGGCAATCCACGCCATCCCGCCCGACCAGATCATCGGCGCACCTTCGGGTTCACCCCCGGCAGCGATGACGGTACTCTGCGCCTGCGTCCGCAGCTCAGCGGTAATCCCGACCGCCGCCAAATCTTGCTGCACGGCCTGCGCGATACGCGGGTTTGGATCTGTATTGGTGGCGTAGAGCTGTGTGCTAAACCCGTCCGGGAACCCCGCTTCAGCGAGGAGTGCTTTGGCCCCTTCAGGGTCATAAGCGTAACCCTTGTACGAATCGTTGTAACCGGGCATCAGTGGCGGGAGCGGCTGCGTCGCCGGAGTCGCACGGCCGTTGATAATTTGGATGATCCGGTCTTTGTTCACAGCCATGTTGACCGCTTGTCGGACCTTGACGTTATCGAACGGCGCGACGTTACCGTTCAGCGTGATATAGCCCGTTTGTAGCTGCGGACCGCTGGCAATGAGGTCTTGGTTGGCCGCGTTACTGGTAAATGTGACAAATTGTGCGGGCGGGATGCCGTCGCCTAAGATGTCAGCCTGACCGCGTTGCAGGCGTAACAGGGCGACCGTCGGTTCGACGCCAACTTCATACGTTACCTCGTCTAAATACGGCAATCCTTTGTGAAAATAATCGGGATTGCGCTCGATCACGAGGCGCTGCCCGAGTTGCCACTCGCGGAGCTTAAATGCGCCCGTGCCGACCGGATGACGGCCAAAGTCCTCGCCGTAACGTTCGACCTCTTCTTGCGGTACGACATACGAAAAGTTGAGTGCCATCAGGTGCAAAAACGGGGCGCTCGGTTCGTCGAGCGTAATCTCTACGGTGGTGTCGTCAGGCGTCTGAATGCCGGACACTTCGGTGGCTTTGCCGTCAACGAACGCTTGTGCGCCGCTGATGCCGAGGTAAAAGCCCTGACCGGGGCTCCGCGTGGCGGGGTTTAAGGTGCGCTCGAGCGAATACTTCACATCTTCCGCGGTCATTTCGCGGCCGTTATGAAACTTGACGCCTTGGCGCAGCCCAAACGTATAGGTTTTGCCGTCTTTGGATACGGTATAGCTTTCGGCCAGGTTGGGCTCGAGGTCTGCCGTCCCCGGTTTGTAGCCCATCAGCCCGCTAAACATCGCCTTGATGATCGAAAAGTTCTGCCAGTCGTAGCCGATCGCCGGGTCGAGCGTCGAGATATCGTCTTTATACGTCACCACGATGCTCCCGCCCTGCTGCTGGGCCATACCCAAACCACCTAATAGAAGAACTACACCGAAAACCAAACGCTTCATCTTTCCCCTTTCACGCGAGCAGCGGCTCACGGACCAACCAAAAGAGCTAATTGTAACGGAGCCTCGGGTCAACCAGTGGATACACGAGGTCGGCCAGCAAATTGCCTAAGACGATAAAAAACGCCGTGATCAGCACCGTGCCCATAATGACCGGAATGTCCAGAACCTGAATCGCCTGCCACGCGAGCTGCCCGATACCAGGCCACGCGAAGACCGATTCAACGACGACCACGCCGCCCATAAGTAACCCGATATCGAGACCGATCATGGCGATAATCGGCAGCACCGCGTTACGCAGCGCGTGTTTCAGCACCACGCGCCGCCGCGCCAACCCTTTAGCCGTGCCGGTGCGGATGTAGTCGGACCCAAGGGTCTCGAGCATCGCCGCCCGCATCACCCGGGCGTACCACCCGGCCCCGGTCGTCGCTAAGGTCAAGGCTGGCAAGATCAGATGTTGCGGCGTCCCGTAACCGCCGAGCGGTAGGAGCGCCCAGTGGTAGGCAAACACGTAGAGCAAAATCAGGCCCAGGGCAAATTGCGGTGCGGACACCCCCACAAACGCGAAGACCATCACCCCTTTGTCAAGTGCGCGTCCTGCGTAGAGCGCCGCCAAAATCCCGAGGGGGACGCCGAAAAGCAGCTCGAGAAAAATCCCGCCCGCCGTGAGTTGCAAGGTTGCGGGCAAACGTGAGAAGAGGAGCGTCCGAATTTCGGTGCGCTGCTGGTACGAGCGGCCTAGATCACCCCGCGCCAAGCCGCCGACGTAACGCCCGTACTGGACGTAGAGCGGCCGGTCGAGCCCAAGCTGAGCCCGAATCCCGGCGACGGTTTCAGCGTTCGCTTGACGACCCGCGAGCATCCGCGCGGGGTCAGCCGGAATCAGGTTGGTCAGCAAAAACGAGACCGTAACGACCCCTAACAACACAAAAATGGTTTGGGCCAGTCGAGAGGCGAGGTAACTCAGCATAGCCCTAACCCTAAAGACCTTTCGGGTCGAGCGCGTCACGCAGCGCGTCACCCACGAGGTTAAAGGCGACGGCGGTCAGCAAAATCGCCAGCCCCGGAAACGCCACGAGCCACGGCGCGGTAAAAAAGAACGACTGACTTTCGTTGATGATGCCGCCCCAACTCGGCGTCGGCGGCTGCACCCCGACGCCTAAAAACGACAGGGTGGCTTCGAGCAGCACCGTCGTCGAAATCCCCAAAGTGCCGTACACGAGCATCGTCGGCAACACGTGCGGAACGAGGTGCCGAAACAAAATTCGGCTACGGCTCGCCCCGAGGGAGAGGGCCGCACCGACAAACTCGTTTTCGGATAACGCCAATACCTGCGCGTAAACGACTCGCGCAACCTGCACCCAGTTTACCAGCGCGATCACCAGCGCGACGATCCACAGACTCGGGCGCAAAATCGCCGAGAGCGCAATCGCTAAGAGCAGCGCCGGAAACGCCATCATCACGTCGGTAAACCGCATGATGAGAAACCCGACCCAACCCTTGAAGTAACCGGCCAGCACGCCTAAAAACGTCCCTAACAGGAGCGCCGCAGCGTTCGCAGCGAGGCCGATGGTAAGTGAGACGCGAGCCCCGTAAAGGAGCCTCGAGAATAGGTCACGCCCGAGCAGATCGGTGCCGAGCAAGAAATGACCGTTCGGCGGCAGCGGCGAACCGGTCAGGGTTAAGCCGTCAAAAAATTGCTCGTCCGGGTTGTAAGGGGCGAGTAGCGGCGCAAAAACCGCGAGAACGACGACGACCAAAACTACACCGAAACCGAACAATCCCAAACCATTACGAAAGAGACGCCGCCAGACCCTGGGTAGCGTCCGCACCGGACGGCTCTGCGCAGCGTCTTGTATAATCATGTGACGTTGTAGTGCAGGTTGATCTGAGCCACAGCCAGCCTCCGTTAGTCACAACGTATCACCCGGACGAACATTTGACAACATGCCGGTTGAGTCATACCAAAAGACTTGGGTTTACTACGCAAACTGTATAAAGAAGATGGTACGGTCTACATTTTAGGCTGTCATTAAGCTTTAACTTGGGCATTTCTCGAGCTCCAGCTGACACAGTTTTTACAGCGGTCTTTTTACCGCGAGTAAAAGGCTAAGCTGAGGACTCACTGCAAGCCAGCCCAAACACAGCTGACATCAAAACCAAAAAAGCGTCCGACCTTTTGGGCCGGACACTGTGGCTATGCTGGGTTATGCTACACCAGCTTACGAGAAGCGGATGTTGTCTTCGCTCTCGAGCGTAAACGCGTGCATTTTTGCAGGATCGGCGAGCAGCTCAATCTGGTCACCGGGGCTCACGCGGGCGTGCGCGTCAACGCGGGCGACTAAGCTCTGGTCGCCGTCGACCGAGGTGATAATCTGCGTTTCCGAACCGAGCGGTTCCACGACCTCAACGGTGGCGCGGATGACGTTGTCACTCCCGGGAACGCCGTCAACACCGCGCAGGCCGAGGTCTTCCGGGCGAATGCCGAAGTACACTTTTTGGCCGTTGACCTTTTTGAGTTTTTGAGCAAGCTCGGCGTCGGGTGTGACGCTAAAGCTCTGGCCCGAGATTTTCCCGTCTTGCACCGTACCGACCAAAAAGTTCATCGCCGGAGAGCCCATAAAACCCGCGACAAATCTGTTTTTGGGTTTTTCGTAGAGGTTAATCGGCGAATCTACCTGCTGAATCAGACCGTCTTTCATCACCACGATCCGCGTGCCCATCGTCATCGCCTCAACCTGGTCGTGCGTGACGTAAACGGTCGTAACGCCGAGACGCTGGTGCAGCTTGGTAATCGAGGCGCGCATCTCGACGCGGAGCTTAGCGTCTAAGTTCGAGAGCGGCTCGTCCATCAAAAAGACTTTCGGCTCGCGTACAATCGCGCGGCCCAAGGCGACACGCTGCCGCTGACCCCCGGAGAGTTCACGTGGGCGGCGCTGCAACAGGTGTTCGATCTGCAAGATTTTAGCGGCGTCGTTGACACGCCGGGTAATGTCTTGCTTGGGAGTTTTACGGAGCCGCAACCCGAACGACATATTCTGCTCGACGTTCATGTGCGGGTAAAGTGCGTAGTTTTGAAAGACCATGGCGATATCGCGGTCTTTGGGCGGGACATCGTTGACCACCCGGTCACCGATACGGAGGTTGCCGTCGCTGATCTCTTCTAACCCGGCAATCATCCGCAGCGTCGTCGTTTTACCACATCCCGAAGGCCCGACGAAGACCATAAACTCTTCGTCTTTGATCTCCAAGTTAAAGTCTTTTACGACCGTGACGGGGCCGTAGCGCTTGTAGATATGGTCGAGCACTACTTCTGCCATGCTTTCCTCCTGTTGCGCCCTGTTTGATTAGACCCCGAAAGGCCCCCGGACGCGGTAGTAAGCTGAGTTAGGCAAGTGTAGCACAACAGCTTTCGTAGCGACAAGCTCTTTACAGCGCCTTTTGCCGTGACTCGTTGCCGAAACCAGGGTGATTCGACGCGCGTGGTTTGATACGCCATGACCCCTTCCCTCCTCGCAGTCTTTGCCCACCCCGACGATGAAGTCTTTTCCGGCGGCACGCTCGCGCACTACGCTAAGCTAGGCGTCAAGGTCACGCTTTTATGCGCGACTAAGGGCGACGCGGGTAAAGTGACCGACCCTGAGCTTAAGGTCAGTGGCCCCGAAGAACTCGCGGCGCTCCGGGAGGATGAGCTGCGGCGCTCGGCCGACCTGCTCGGGATACAAAACGTCGTGATGCTCGGCTACGGCGATTCGGGGCGCGAAGAGCGGACCCGGACGGGCGACAAAAAAGCCCTGATGAACGTTGACCTGTTTGACCTCGAGGCCAAGGTGCGGGAGGTCATCGCTAGGGTGCAGCCGCAAGTGCTGCTGACCTTTGACCCCCACGGCGGCTACGGCCACGCCGACCACTTAGCCGTTCACCGGGCGACGAGCGCGGCGTTTTTCTCAACCGGGCATCTTGAACCCGCGCCCCAAAGACTGTTTTTCGGAGTTAGCCCGACTGCGGTGGCCAAAATGCTGGGGGAGGCTCGAGGGCTTGACCCGCTGCTCTACGGCGTTTCGGACAATACCGTTACCGTAAAACTAGATGTCAAGGCGCACAGGGAGAAAAAGCAGGCCGCGCTTAAGGCGCACCGCTCGCAGATGGGGCCGACCTCGAGGATGGCGCAGATGACCGAAGAGGCGAAGACCAAATTCGAGAGTTTTTTCGAGACCGAAGCGTTCGCTTTGGGCGGTTTTCGGGGACCGCTCGAGTTGCCCCTACGCGGCCTGTTTGACGGCTTGGGGTTGGACATTACCTAAACCGGTGTCGTTTAAGTAACCGTTTTCGGCCATGATACGTTTGCGCTCGAGCTGCGTTTCGGGCCGTTTCAAAAACATGGCGAGTTTACCTCTGGCCTCGGCCACCGCTTTTTTATGCTCAACGATGGGGTGTGGATAGTCCCGGCCGATCACGCAACCGAGCATCGCTTGGGTAAGGGGCGGAAGCGTGTGCGGCTCGGCAAGATAATGCGTCGGTACCGGCGTAAGCTCCGGTACCCAGCGGCGGATAAACGCGCCCGTCGGGTCGTGCTCCCTAGCTTGTTTGAGCGGTGAATAAAGCCTCAGGGTATGAACGCTCGTTACACCAGCTTGCATCTGCAGCTGAAACCAGTGAATCCCCGGCTCGGTGTCGAGCCAATGACGCGCCAAAAACCTCCCCACCGGACGCCAGTCGAGCCACAGATGATGGGCGGCAAACGAAACCAGCATCGCCCGCATCCGAAAGTTGAGCTTTCCCTCTGCTAAAAGTGCCCGGATGCACGCGTCCACCATCGGGTAGCCGGTTTGTCCGGCACAAAACGCCTCGAAGCGTTCGCTCGAGAAATCAGCCCGCAAACCTTCAAAGGCGCGGTTAAGGGGGCGGAACTCGAGCCCCGGTTCACGTTCAAAGTGCTGCATAAAACCCTCTCGCCACCGTAAACGGTTGTGAAACATCGCCAATGAGCGCAGCCACGCGGCGTCTCGCGGTGCGCCTGCCGGACGCGCGCGTAGCACACGCTGTTTACGGGCACTCTCCTGAAAAACCTGACGGCTCGAGACGTTCCCCCAAGCCAGATACGGGCTCAGGTGCGACGCGCTGACACGGGAGCGTTCCGGGCTCGAGATGTCCCGCGCGTAGCTCAGGCCGCGCCGAGTCAAAAAGCTCTCTAACACCTCATGCGCCGCCGCTTCGCCTGCTACCGGCAAGGTCTTTCTCGTCGGTTTTAGGCCCAGCTCCCAGGGGGTTCGGTGGCGTTCAGCTGAAATAGACGCTGAAATCAGACGTTTGGGCGGCGCTAAGATGGGTGTATAAACCGTCCCAAACCAGTGCTCGCGCCACGCTTCGCCGCGCACGCCTGCAGCCCTTTGGCCCCGCAGCACCGCACCGTTTGCAAACTCGTAAAACGGCACGCCCCTGGCCTTCGCCCACTGCCTGACCCGCTTGTCCCTCGAGAACGACACCGCGTTCCCTGTCTCTTCGTGCGCGTAAAGCCCGGCAATTCCGTAATCTTTACGCAGCGTTTCTAAAACGTCCGGCATAGACCCGACCCGGTAGAGCAGCCGCCCGCCTAATTTGACGAGCTCGGTCTCGAGGCTCAGCAAAGACTGATTGATAAACTCGAGGTGCGCCGCGTCAAACTCAGCGTCGTTATATACTTCGGGTTCGTAGACGTACAAGCCGACGACCGGCGCGTGCTTGGCTGCAGCTAGAAGCGGCGCGTGGTCGGCGAGCCGCAGGTCACGTTTATACCAGACGATGTGAAGGGGCGTCGACACAGGCACCCGTTATAGTACCTTAATTAATTAGGTATTTAGGCTGTTTCAGCTTACGCTTTAGACGTGACAGCTACAGAGCTTGCCTGTAAAAAGTACAGCGTGATCTCTTGGCTTTAGGCTAAAGTTAAACAAGACGGCCGACAGCGCCGAGGCACAGAAAGCGGCGTAAAGTGTCGTGAAGGTGAGGTAAAACGTGAAGGTTTTAATTACCGGGGGTGCGGGGTATATCGGCAGTACGGTGGCGAGCGCGTTAGAGGACACCGGCCACACCCCCGTTTTGCTCGATTCGCTCGTCAGCGGTCCGCGAGTATTTACCCAAGGGCGTATTTTTTACGAAGGCGACGTCGCCGATAAAGAACTCCTAACCCAAATTTTTAATGATCACCCAGACATTCACGCGACCGTTCACTGCGCCGCACTGATCATCGTCCCGGAGTCGGTCGAGCACCCCTACCGCTATTATCACGAGAATGTCTGTAAGTCTTTGGAGCTTTTTAGGCTCTTAACTGAGTTGGGGCATCCCAGGGTCGTCTTTAGCTCGTCGGCGAGTATCTACGACGCCGTGCCGGGGTTTAAGGTCACCGAGGACGCGCCGCTCAAGCCCTCGTCGCCGTATGCCCGGACCAAATACATGATGGAACAGGTGTTGTCCGACCTGGCGCACGCCACGCCTTTACGCGGGATTGCGCTGCGCTACTTTAACCCTATCGGGGCCGATCCCGAATACCGCAGCGGCATCTATGTCCCCGAACCCTCGCATGTCCTCGGCAAACTGGTAGACACGGCTTTAGGCAAACAAGCCGAGTTTAAGATTACCGGCGTGGACTGGCCTACGCGTGACGGCAGCGGCATCCGGGACTATGTGCATGTGTGGGATTTGGCCAGAGCGCACGTCGCAGCGGTGACGCGGTTTGATGACGTGCTTGCTGAGGTTGACGCACCCTACGCAGTTATCAACTTAGGCACCGGCAACGGCGTCACAGTCAAAGAACTCGTCGCAGCGTTTGAACGGGTTTGGGGCAGCGAGATTGCCAAAGTCGAAGCGCCGCCGCGCCCCGGCGACGTAGCTGGAGCCTACGCGGACGCAGACCGGGCCAAAGCTCTCCTCGACTGGCAGGCAGAACTAAGCATTGATGAAGGGATTGAGAGTGCGCTCGAGTGGGGCCGCCGCCGCGAAAAAATCTTGGGGTACCCGTAGGTAGGTATTATCTGGCAACAAACGCTGATAGTGTAGTCGGAACCGCTTAGCACGCACGTTTTAGGGACGATACCGAAGTTCGTCAACTAGCTTTTTTAGACGAAAAAAGCCGAGGCTAAAACCTCGGCTTTCTGGTGGAGGCGGCGGGAATCGAACCCGCGTCCGAAACCCCCTAAGACTGGCTTCTACGCGTGTAGTCGCTTGTCAATTGTCGGCGCAGGGCGAGCCCAGCGACCCGCTCACACCCTACGCTTACGCGCCTTTAGTTTCGCCTCAGCCCGACGCTAGAAGCTTTTGGCTAGCCTGTTTTAGGTCGTTCAGTCTAGCGAGCCACAGGCGGGGCTTCTAGTGAACGGAATAACTGCTCTTAAGCAGCCATTGCGTATTGCTGGTTATTGGTGCCAGTTAATGGCTTTACCGTTTTTTAGAGAGGCCAACGGCGTCCTCTACGCGCCACCACGCCCTTGGTGAGCCCCGTCGAAACCGGGACGCCCCCAGACGTGCCCTTTGCCGATGGTTAATCGGTAATGGAAAAGTAGTATAGCACAGCTTCGGCGCTAAGTTTTAAGGTGGGCTACTCGAGCTACACTCTAGCGTCATAAACATCTTTGAACTCGCTTTACAACTTGGTACGGTTTTTCTAGGCGCGTTTTTAGCGTTTTGGCTCGAGAAGGCAGACCCCGAGTATATTAGGGCAAGGTGACGCTGCCAAACTTGACCTCCCAGCATCTGCGTGGGGTCTCCGCCTCAACCCTTATAGGTGCAATTTTTGCACTGATTTGGGGGATAAATGGCAGTTTAGCGTTGCCGAACAGCTGGCGCGTCGGAATCACCGCCATAGTCACTCTTATAACCCTTGGCCTGGTCGCGGTAAGCATCAATTTTTACCGAAGCGCCGGACGGGTTCCCTCGGGCACTGACGCGCAAGCTACCAACCCGTTTCGGACGACGGCCTACCGCGTTGCGGTCGCGGCTATGCTGATCGCACTTCCGGTTGCGAGCAGAGTTCTGACACTAAACGGTCAGGGTGACGCCATCATGCCCACTGTTGCCATCATCGTAGGGCTTCATTTTTTGGGTCTTGTCCCAGCGTTTCGGAACGGTATTTTTGCCTGGATAGCCGGAGGGTTTTGTCTCATCGGACTTGTTGCGCTTTTCCTACCTGTGCAAGCCGGGAAGACGCTCGAGCTGCGCTACGCGGTCGTAGGCTTGGGCTGTGCCTTAGTTTTGTGGTTTAGTGCTTTGCCAAGCATAGCAAAGACGTTCAAGCAATTGGGCGCGGCAAAACAGGAACTTCGTTAACGGGCTGAAGGTGAGGCTCGAGCTGCTGGGCAAACATAACTTAGGCCGTTAAACCAAGCTGCTTTACGGTCAAGTCAACGTAAACATCTTTTGCTCGAGCCTTCAAACTTACTCTCAGCACAACCCAAATAAAAGCTAAACAATCCGGTTTTATGGTGCTCAGTACGGCGCTGCGGTTAGGCCGCACCTAAACATGAGGAGAGTAGGGTATGTCTCACCAGCATGACGAGAGTGGCATCAACGATTTGAGATTACAGGCTGACTTGTCTATGTGGCAAAAGAGGCCGCTCGAGCGCCGCCGCGTCTTGCAGCTGGGCGTGGTCGGTATCGGGGCACTGCTAGCGAGTTGTTCAGGCGCAGCGAAGGGCTCGAGTAGCGGTGCAAGCAGTAGCGTGTGCGTCACCGAAATTCCCGAAGAGACGGCGGGGCCGTACCCGGCGGATGGGTCTGCGGGCTTCGGGGGTCCTGACGGCGACCCGACCGGAACCCCTCCCGGTGGCGGCCCCGGCGCACGGCCTCCCGGTGACTCGCCCCCTAGCTCGGTGAGTGCGGCGCAGACGGGCGGCGTCAACGTGCTCACGCGTTCGGGGATTGTCCGTAGCGACCTTAAGACGAGTTTGGGAACCGGCAATACGGCAGCGGGCGTTCCGACGACCCTCACCCTGCAACTTGTAAACTCGGCGGGTGCGTGTGCGCCTTTGGCGGGGTACGCCATCTACGTGTGGCACTGTAACCGTGATGGTGAGTATTCGCTCTACTCAGCGGACGTGCTCGAGGAAGACTACCTGCGCGGTGTTCAGGAAACCGACGAAGACGGCATGGTCACCTTCGAGACAGTTTTTCCGGCGTGTTACGCGGGGCGCTGGCCGCATGTTCACTTTGAAATCTACTCGTCACTAGACCAAGCGACGAGCGCCGACAACAAGCTACACACCTCACAGTTGGCTGTGCCGCAAGCGATTTGCGAAGCCGTTTATCACAACGCCGAGGGCTACAGCCAGAGCGTGACCAACTTGTCGCAGATTTCGCTCGAGCGCGATAACGTCTTCAGCGACGGCTACGCCTCGCAACTTGCGGCGGTGACCGGGAGCATCAGCAAGGGTTACACCATGACCTTGCAAGTCGGGGTTGACGTTTAGCACCTTGAGTAGTCACACCGGGGCAGCTGAACACTTCAGGTTTTAGGAGAATGTATGAACAAGTTAGGCGCGTGGACAAGAGATCATTTCATCACGCTGATTCTAGCGTTTACGGCAGGCGGGTTTGTGTTTATTCTAGCGGAGCTTTTGCTCGAGCGTCACTGGGGCGGCGTTCAGCTGGTTGCGCCGATCAGCGCAGCTGTCGGCCTCGTGTTGGTGCTTCTAGCTTTCACCTGGCGGCGGGCCGTACCGGTAGCCGTCCTTTTTTTACTGCTGGGCATGACTGGACTGTTCGGCACCTTTGAACACTTCGAGGCGCGTACCGAAGAGCGTGACGGCCTACCTGGACAGGCGTCTCAGGTCGTAGTGCAGACCGTAAGTACCGTGCCTACCGGTACTGAAGGTGAAGCAAGGCCGCCGGACGGCGAACGGCGGGGTGGCCCTCCGTGGCTGGCTCCCCTCAGCCTGAGCGGACTCGCCTTACTCGGCGGTGCAGCAACACTGGCAGGTAAAAGTAACAGGGCGCAGCAAACATTGTAGACGCAGTTCTTCAGACATTGCACGGTCCCGGCTTTCATCAAACCCAAATGGCTTCCAAACACAGCTAGTGTAGGGTGTAGTTGCTTGACAAGGTATTTCCGGGGCAGCTCCCCCTCGCTAAACGTCGAGGCTCCAGTTAGTCAAGCAAGCACGACTGCCGTGACTTGGGTCTTTTGGCCGGACCGTAGGCAGCATCTTTAGAAGAGCTAAATCGTGCGGCTCAGAGGAGTAGCTGATGAAAAAGCCTATGATAAAAGCCTTTTACGTTCTCGCATTGGTGGCTGGGTTTGCTCTGCCCGTCGGGTTTGCCCAAGTGTATCTCGGCGCGGAACTCGGTCAGCTGGCAACGAGTTACGCCAGCAACACTGCAGACTTGAGCAGCCGCGACATAGGCGCACAGCTGGGCCTCAATGTGTCCGGTCTCGGGTTACGCGCTGCGGTCGAGGGAAATATCGCGGCACGGAGTCTCGAGTCGGGTAGCCTCGACGCGCTCCTCAACGTACCGTTTGTCGCCGGAAGCAGTCTCTACTTGGGCGCGGGTGCCGACATTCTTGACCTGAGCCAGCTCCGCACCATTACGGCGCAGCAGACGGGCTTTAGTACGGCGCTGCAAGCAGGCGTCTTCGGGGCTCACGCAGTCGCCGGAGCTGAGGCGCGGCTGGGGCCGTTCGGGATTTTCGGAGAGGTTCAGCCCGTTTACCGGCTGGGTCAAGGGTTTACCGTTCAGAGCAACCCCTATCTCCGTACTCGAGCAGGACTCAACCTACATTTTTGATCGTTGGTAGGTGGAGCATAGTAGTTGAGTAAGATAGAGAAACAGAATACAGAGAATAGAGAAGTTTTACCTTCTCTGTATTCTGACTTCTAAAGAATTTTGTAAAAGGCTCAAACCAAAGCTAAACCTTAACGCAACTGTTTCTAAATGAGTGCCAGTTAAAATTTTCTCATGGACGGCGCAGATGACACATTTTTAGCGGGTGCTACAGTAAACCTCATGGCGTTGGTGCTCGTGGTTGAAGACGAACTTACGCTGGCGCAGACGATTGAACTCTATTTGCGCCGCGAAAACTTTCGCACCGAACGCGCCGGGGACGGCAAACGCGCTTTAGAGCTGTTTGGAGCCGCGCGGCCCGACCTGGTGATTCTTGACCTCGGCTTACCGCAGCTTGACGGCCTCGAGGTCCTTAAAACCATTCGCGCGAATTCAGGTACCCCAGTCATTATTTTGACGGCCAGAGATGAAGAAGTAGACGAGCTGTTAGGGCTCGGGCTGGGCGCGGACGACTATCTCGTCAAACCGGCGAGTGCCCGCAAGCTGATGGCGCGGGTAAAGGCCGTACTCCGCCGCGTTCAAAACGTAGAAAACCAGGGGGACATATTGCGGGTTGGAGCGCTCGAGGTAGACACTTACGCGGTGGTCGCCAGAGTGGCGGGCAGGGCGCTCGAGCTGACTCCAACCGAGTTTAAGTTACTTCATCACCTCGCCCGGACGCCGGGGCGAGCGGTTTCCCGAACTGAACTCTACGAAGTGGCGATGCCTGAAAGTGACGCGTTTGAACGGGCGGTAGATATTCACATCACCAACTTGCGGCGCAAATTGCGGGACGCGGGCGCAGACGGTCTCATCGAAACGGTGCGCGGGCTCGGCTACCGGTTAGGGTCACAACAAGCGTGAACCGGCTGGCGACTCGCTTACTGTTGGCGCTGCTGGCGGTGGCACTCTTGTCCCTTATCGCCGTACCTACCCTACAAAGTATTGCAGCGCGGCGCATCTTCGGCGATCTCAGCCCCGAGTTTCGGGGGCGTATCGAAAGGTCTTTTAGAGGGCCGCCACACACCGGTTTAGACGGCCCCCCGCCCTTTCTCAGGTCAGCTCCACCAGATGGGCCGCCGGACGAAAGCTTTTTACAGCGAGAAAATACGCGTCTGCTCAGTGTTTTAAGCGACTACCGGGCGGCGCAGCGTCAGGCCGTTTTAGTTGGGGTTGGCGGCGCGGTCTTGGTGAGCGTTCTGCTCGCGCTGTTACTTTCAAGAACTATTGCCCGACCCATTGAAGCGGTCTCTAACGCCGCGTCACGGCTCGCAAGCGGTGACCTGAGTACGCGGGTAGACCTCGCTAAACTCCCCTATCCGGCCTCTGAGACGCGCACGCTCGCGCTCGACTTTAACCAGATGGCGACCGCGCTGGGGCAGCTCGAGGGTGAACGCAAAGCGATGATCGCCGACATCGCCCACGAACTCCGCAATCCGCTAGCCACCCTGCAACTCCGTCTTGACGCACTGTCTGACGGGCTCGTACAGTTTAACGATGACGAGGCCCAGCTGTTGCAGGGACAAGTCGGCTTATTGGCGCGGCTGATCGGCGATCTGCGCACCTTGTCGTTGGCCGACGCCGACCGGCTCACCTTGAACCGGCTCGAGCTCGACCTCAATACGCTCGCTGAGAACGCCGTGCAGCAGGCTCAGGCTAAAGCAAACAACGTAGGCGTCAGGCTCGAGTTCACCCCAGCCGATGAACCGGCATGGGTGGACGCCGACCCCGACCGCCTGACGCAAGTGCTTCATAACCTTCTCGACAACGCCTTTCGGGTAACGCCCCCCGGCGGCAAGGTTGACGTAACCCTGCTGAGCACCGCGAACGAGGTGACGCTCCAGGTGCGCGACACCGGCCCCGGTATTGCCGAAGATGAACTGGGAACCGTTTTTGAACGCTTCGTTCAAGGTAGGCGTCGTGATACCCACAGTAAAACCGGCAGCGGCTTAGGACTTGCGATTGTGCAAAGTTTAGTCAAATTGCACGGGGGCCGAGTTCAGGCTGAGAACTACCTTAGCGGTGACGAAAGCGGGGCGCAGCTCGAGGTTACCCTGCCCAGCTCCAGACCATAAAGCCCTAAACGAACTCTAAACAAACTCCATATCAAACCTTCTGGGTGACCCGTCATGCTGCGACCTAGTGAGGCTGGCTCACGCCGACTCAACTACTTCACGAGGAAAGGAACCGTTATGACTTTTCACACTATCTTTGCAGCAGCCGTTCTTTGGGGAAGCTTTGCCGGGGCGCAAACAGCGCCGAGCGCGGTAACGTCCCCCTACCTACAACTCAGAGATGACGGCAGCTTACGCGCTACGCTGGTTAGCTCCGGGGGTAGTACCGCTTCTATTCGCACTTCTACCCTCAAACAGAGCGGCACTTGGTTTGCGTCCGTTCACCCTCAAACCAGCCTTACCGAAGTGGCCGACTACTACTGGGACGCGCTTACCCGGTTGGGTTTTGAGCGCACAAGCGAGTCAGCCACCGAAAAGGTCGTGATATGGACGTTGCAAAAGGACGGGCGTCAGGTGAGCGTGGTGTTTAACCAGCAGGGCGCGGGCGTCGTCGCCAACATCTCGTGGTTATAAGACATAGTTTTGGGGCGCAGTTTTAGGACGCGCGGGTTTGAAACGCCCCGGCTGCCTGCCAAATAAACTCCAAACAAAAGTCATACGAAAGCCTTATATCGCCCTGACACACTGTTTTTAGGTAGCCGCATAGACGGCTCTACCAGAAAGGAAAATTATGAAAAAACTTATCGTCTTAACAGCAGGCAGCCTCCTCGTCGGCAGTTTGGGTTTTGTCGGGGCACAGGGTGCGCAGAGCGGCTCGGATACGCAGAGTCAGACCCAAGCGCCGCTGCAGATGCAGAATTTTCGCGGTTTCGGTCACGGCTTTGGGGAAGGGGACGATTTCGGCTATGGTTTTGAAGGCTCGCCCTTCGGACGGCACCTCGCGCTGGGAACGACCGTCAAGCTTACGTTCTACAACACCGACCCCGGCGCTTCGGGTAGTACCGCTAAACCAACCCAAACGCTGACCTTCACCTATGGGCAAGACAGCGAGGCCGCTTTCGCGCAGAGTTTCGCCGAGGCGCGGGCGAACGCGGGCTACCTGACGGTCAACGTCGGTGAGCAGACGCAGACGCTTACGTTACCAAGTTCTGACACCGCATCCGACACCTCGGTTTTCGGCCAGGGCGACCGGCATGGCGGCGTCTACGGCGCACTACCTCTGCAGGGACTGAATGAGGGCTCGAGCGTCAAAGCCACCTTTTACGACGGCGACCCCGAGGCGAACGGTAAGGTGGTGCAGACGCTGAATTTTACCTACGGGAAAGACAGTGAAGCTGGTTTTGCCGACCAGTTCGCCAGTGCCGCGCAAAACGCCGCTTACGTCACCGTGACGACCAGCCCACAAACCTACACGGTCAACCTCGCAGCGGTACCGAACAGAAGTTTTATGGGACGCGGCGGTTTCGGCGGTCGGTTTGGCGGTGATGACGGCTTTAGCGGTGGTTTCGGGCACGGAGGCCCCGGACACAGACGCTAATCAGCCTTAGTCGAACAAATAAGCTGCAGCGCCATCTGAGCACTGCAGCTTATTTTTGGCGACGATACCGTTGACGCGCTCAATTTCCTGCCTCAGTCAAGGTGCTTATTCACCCTACAAAGCATGGTCACGCCTGTACAGCCCCAACTAAACTCGGCTTTCATTCGGTTATAGGGAGCACCGCTCGAGCAGGAATAGGCAAGAAAAGGAACGGTTTTGGCATTCACCTCACCCTGCGGCTGGCACTACGATTAGGTCAGCACAAGCTCGTAAGGAGGGCCGTATGTCAACAGATACCGCAACCACAAAAACCAAGATCGCCATCATCACCGGCGGCAGCCGGGGGCTCGGCCGCAACACTGTACTCAGTCTCGCAGGGCGCGGCGTCAACTCGATTTTTACCTATAACTCGAGCCGCTCGGAAGCCGAAGCGGTCGTCGCAGAGGCGGAGAAAGCCGGAGTCAAGGCTGCCTCCCTACACCTCGACACGGGCGAGGTCGGGACGTTTGCTAGTTTCGCCCAAAGTGTCCGCTCGGTCCTAGCCGAGATGGGGGCCGAGCGTTTTGATTATCTCGTCAACAACGCCGGTATTTCGGACCACACGCCGTTTAGTGAAGTGACCGAGGAGCTGCTGGACCGCGTATACAGCGTTAATTTCAAGGGCGTGTTCTTTTTGACGCAGAAGCTCCTGCCCCTCATAAATGACGGTGGCCGGATTGTAAATCTCTCGTCGTGTGTGACCCGGTTTGTGAACCCGAACAGCTCTACTTATGCGTCTATGAAGGGTGCGCTCGAGGTGTTGACACGCTACCTTGCGTATGACCTCGGCCCACGTGGGATTACAGTCAACACGGTTGCTCCGGGTGCGATTGCGACGGACTTTAGCGGCGGCGTGGTAAGGGACAATCCAGAGGTGAACAAGCTGGTTGCGGGTAGCACTGCGCTCGGCCGCGCGGGTTTGCCTGATGACGTCGGGCCGATGATCGCCTCGCTGCTCTCCGACGATAACCACTGGGTCAACGCCCAACGCATCGAAGTTTCCGGCGGCATGATTCCTTGAGGCAGCCCAAAAAACTAACTTTTCAGCCCGCCCTCCTGCACGGAAGGCGACATTAGTGAGTACATAACCTGTACAGCAGCCGGTGCTCGCTTTAGAGAGCTCAGTAGCGGCAAGTCGGGTGTCGCGAGTTCAGCTGAGCTAGCATAGCTGCTGAAAGGACCGCATAGGCATAGCAGGGGTCACGAGCGAGAGGTTAGGGGATTAGGCAAGTTGGATACGTTGTTACAAGCCGTCACGCGCTTTGCTGCAGCGCAGGTTGGAGAAAGTCCCTTCTTGACGGCCATCAGAGAACTTGGAATCTTACGGGTTCAGTACGCGAAACGGTCGTCACACATGATCTTTAAGCCGGTTTTGTGTATGGTCGTTCAGGGCGCTAAGTGTAGCATGTTCGGCTCCGAGCGGTTCGAGTACAGAGCAGGCCAAGCTTTGGTGGTCAACGTTGAGCTGCCGGCCTTTAGTCAGGTCACAGAGGCCAGTCCGAGCAAACCGTATCTCGCCGTCGCCCTCGAGTTTGACTTGGCCTTGATGCAGAACGTTTTAGAAAGTCTGGAAACGCCGCCGAAAGCCGACAGTGATGTGGGTCGGGGGGTCTTCGTAACTGACGTTGAAGGACCGCTTGCGGACTGTATGCTTCGCTTAGTCCGGCTACTCGAGACGCCCCAAGCGATTTCGACAATCTATCCTCTGATTGTGCGCGAACTTTACTACTGGCTCCTAACCGGGCCACACGGCGGTCAGATTGCCAAGCTGACCTTAGCCGGTAGCCACGCGCAGCGCATACTCAGCGCCGTCCACACGCTACGCGAACGCTTCGCCGAGCCGGTCAGAGTCGAGGAGTTGGCCGCTACTGCGCGCCTAAGCCCGTCGGCGTTTCACCGCCAATTCAAAGCCCTGACGTCGCTGACGCCGCTGCAATATCAAAAGCAACTCCGTTTGCTAGAGGCGCGTCGCCTGATGGTGTCAGACGCCATGAACGCCGAGCTGACCGCGTATGCGGTCGGGTACGAAAGCCCGTCGCAGTTTAGTCGTGAATATTCTCGGATGTTCGGGAGTGCGCCGCAGCGGGATGTTGCCGCCTTACGCGCCGAATGGCGTGAAGCCGCAAACCAGCAGTTAAGCCCTTTTTAGGCGTGGTGGGGCGGTATAGGGCTGAGCCCGGACTGCAAGAGTTCTATTCTACAAGAGTTCTAATCTAAGGGACACGTGACATCCGTTCGCCGATCAACCGGTTCAAGTGCCGCTGCCTATCGTTTGGAGCAAAGCGAAGTAAGTCAGGTCTTCAAAATTATGTCCTTAGCTGTTTTGTTACGCAGTTTACTGTAGGGCAAACCGGACACCACCGCGGTAGTGGCTCGAGCCGCAACATTTTTACCCACCAGCCAGTTTGGTCTTCTGGAGACAAGCCCGTGCTCAGCCGCCGACTGCTAAACTAAGCACCATGACAACCGCCACGCCCACCGTACCTGCGGTGCTGATGCAAGACATCGTCAAGCGTTTTCCGCTGGTTTTAGCTAACGACCAGGTGGACTTTGAAGTCGCGTGGGGCGAGGTTCACGCGCTGATCGGCGAAAACGGCGCGGGCAAATCTACGCTGATGAAGATTTTGGGCGGCGTCCAACAACCCGACGAGGGCGCAATTTTAGTTGACGGTCAACCCGTAGAGATTAAGAGTGCGAAAGACGCCTTTGGCCTCGGCATCGGGATGGTCCACCAGCACTTTATGCTTGTTGAGCCCTTGAGCGTCACCGAAAACCTGATCTTAGGCGCGGAACCGCACACCGGCCCGACGCTCAATGTGCGTGAGGCGCGGCGTAAAGCGCAAGCATTGATCAACCAATTCGGCTTTGATATTGATCCAAACAGCAAGATTGAAGACCTGCCGGTCGGGTTACAACAACAAGTCGAAATCTTAAAAACGCTCTACCGGGGCGCACGTATCTTGATTATGGACGAGCCGACCGCAGTACTCACACCACAAGAGACGCGGGGACTCTTCGCCTTTGTCCGTGAGTTTGCGGCCGCCGGAAACGCCGTGATTTTTATCTCGCATAAGCTCGAGGAAGTTGTCCAAATCTGTGACCGGATGAGCGTGATGCGTGACGGCAAGATGATCGGCACGGTGACGCGTGAAAGGACGAGTCAGCGCGAGCTGGCGAACATGATGGTCGGCCGTGAGGTGCTCTTAAGTGCGGAGAAAACACCTGCCAAACCTCAGGGGGTGAGGCTCGAGGTCGAACATGTCACCCTCCGGCAGGTGGGGCGGCAAAAACCCCTCTTAAACGACATCTCGTTTACGCTCCGGGCCGGTGAAATTTTAGGCATCGCCGGGATTGAAGGCAACGGTCAGTCCGAACTCGTCGAGAGTTTGACCGGGCTCCGCGCCGTCAATGAGGGCAGCATCCGCTTAGACGGACAAGACTTAGCGGGGCGGAGTGCGCGCGAGGTCCGTGAGGCCGGGATGTCGCACATCCCCGAAGACCGCCTCGAGCGCGGGCTCGTCGGGGAGTACAGCGCGGCCTTAAACAGCGTATTGGGGGACGTTTATAGGGCACCGTACAGCCGCTACGGGTTTTTGCAAGAGGGCGCGATCGAAAGGCACGCCGAAAGGTGCATCCGCGATTTTGATGTGCGGCCCACTTCGACCGAGGTCAGTGCGCTCAGCTATTCGGGTGGCAACGCTCAAAAACTGATCGTCGCCCGGGAGCTCTCCTCAAACCCCAAACTGCTCATCGCCTCACAACCGACGCGTGGGGTCGACATCGGCGCAATCGAGTTTATTCACGGACGGATTATCCAAGCGAGGGACGAGGGTCTGGCAGTTTTGCTCGTCTCCGCCGACCTCAACGAAGTGATGAGTTTGTCCGACCGGATTATCGTGCTCTTTGAAGGCCGAGTGATGGGCGAACTCTTCCAAGCCGAAGCGACGGCTGAGACACTCGGGTTGATGATGGCCGGGTCAATAGATAACACTGCGGACGCGGGCGCAGTCAGGGTCTATAGTGCGGGGCTCGAGACCCCTCCCGGTACACTGTAATCACCGTAAACCGCGAAACAGCGCCGCAAACAGCAGGCCGAGCAGGGTGCTGCGTCATCCTAAACATGAGAAAACGTTCAGAAACTGTGTAAGGAGGCGTACACGTCACCGTTTTTGCAGGTATAAATGAAAGTGTGAGCGCATTCTCCCCCCTGACCTATTTGGACGGCTACCTCCCTACCGAAGACTTTGGCCTCATCGGTGACTTGTCAACGGCGGCTTTGGTCGGGCGTGACGGCAGCATCCCGTGGCTCTGTCTGCCACACTTCGATTCGCCGCCGGTTTTTTGCGGCATTTTAGATAAAGATAAAGGCGGCAGTTTTTCGGTCGCCCCCGAAGGTTTAGAGTCGTCGCGACAGTTTTATATCGAAGACAGTGGGGTCTTAGTGACCGAGCTGCGCTGCGCGGGCGGTACGGTCAGCGTGACCGACGCACTGACGCTGCGGCTGGGGGCGGATATTGCCGAAGGGACGCCCGCCGAGCGAAGCGAACTTTTACGGTGTATCAGGGTGCTTACCGGGAAGGTGACGCTCAGGGTCAGCTGTGCGCCGCGGGGCGGCGCAGAAGGGATAGCGCGTAGTGGGGGGCTACAGCTTAAACTTCACGAACGCCCTGAACTCACCTTACATTTGCAAGCCTCGAGGCCACTCACCGGTCTATCCTCGAGCTATACCCTGCATGAAGGCGAAGAGCTGCACCTGCAGCTTACCTGGGGGAGACCGCCGCAACGCCATCAACCGGTCCATCCGGAAGAGATTTTGGCGAGCACGGTCGCGTCGTGGCGGCGCTGGCTCGGCTGCTTCGATTATGACGGGCCAAGGGCCGAGTTAGTTCGCCGCTCGGCGATTACCCTCAAGCTTCTAGATTACAGCCGCTCAGGAGCCATCGTCGCCGCGCCCACCTCGTCGCTACCTGAGAAAATTGGCGGCGAACGCAACTGGGACTACCGCTACGCCTGGGTACGCGACGCGGCCTTTTCGGTCTACGCGCTCCGGCAGGTCGGTATCACCCGAGAAGCGTGGGCGTTTTTAGGTTGGGTGCTAGACGCTTTGGAGCGTCACGGCGGCCCAAAAATCCTCTTTACGATTGACGGCGAACTGCCGCCCAGCGAGGTGACTGACGGGGCGTTAAGCGGCTACCGCAACTCAGCGCCGGTGCGCTGGTATAACGGCGCAGCCGAACAAGTGCAGCACGACGTTTACGGCGAGATTATTGACTGCGCCTACCTCTGGGCGCTCGGCGGCGGCACGATTGACGCGCCCTTGTGGGAGCAGCTACATAAACTGATTGAACGTGCCCGCGACGCGTGGCGTGAACCCGACCAGGGCATCTGGGAGGTGCGCTCTAACGGGCGGCAGTTTACCTATTCGGTGGCGATGTGCCAAGTCGCGCTCGACCGGGGCGCGAAGCTCGCCGAACGTTACAACCTCCCCGGCGACATTGACGGCTGGCGCGCCGACGCCAAACTTATCCGAGAGACGATTTTAGACGAGGCTTGGGACGAAGCGCAGGGTTCGTTTACCGAACATATCGGCTCGGACGGTGGGATTGACGCCTCGCTTTTGGCGTTGCCGCTGCGCCGCGTGATTGACGCAGATCACCCGAAGATGAAAGCGACCACCGAGGTCATCGCTAAGCATTTGGGTGCAAAAGGTGCTTACGGAAACGGTCTCTTGTACCGCTATTTGCCCGCTGAATCCCCGGACGGGTTAAACGGCGACGAGGGCGCGTTCGTCTTGCCGTCGTTTTGGCTGGTTGATAACTTAGCCGACCAAGGACGCTTTGATGAAGCCGAGGCGCTGTTTCACTCGCTTTGTGACCGGGCCAACCACGTGGGGCTGCTAGCTGAAGAGATCGACCCCGACTCGGGACGGTTTTTAGGCAATTTCCCACAAGCCTTTTCACATATCGGCGTGATTACCAGCGCGACCAACCTAGTCAAAAGGAAGAGAGAGTACCGTGACCAAAGTCATTGAACAGGCCAAAGAAGAAGCTAACAAGACGCTGCTAAATAGATTTGCGATTTTAGGCGCAGCGGGTGACCTGACCTCGAGACTCCTCATGCCCGCGCTCGCCAACTTGCTGAAAGACGGTCTTTTACCGGACGACTTTACCGTCGTCGGGATGGGGCTCGAGCCTCTCACCACGGGCGACTTTCGAAAGCACATCGCCGAAACGCTCGCCGACTTTGCCGCCCCGGTCCCCGAGGCCGTGCGGCAAAAACTGGTCGGCATGCTCGGCTACGTCCAGGGCGACGTTACGGACGCAGCGGCACTTAAAAAAGCACTTAAACCTGAAGTGGGGCCACTCGTCGTGTATTTGGCGCTACCCGCGCCGGTGTTTGAACCTGCAGTGAAGGCCGTTGCCGCCGCTGGCGTCGGCCAAGACAGCCGGATCGTGATCGAAAAACCGCACGGTACCGACCTCGAGGGGACCCAAGCGTTAGACGCCCTCTTGAGCAAGACCTATACCGAGGATTCAGTTTTTAGAATTGATCACTTTTTAGGCAAACAGACCGTGCAAAACGTGCTCGGACTCCGCTTTGCCAACCGCCTGTTTGAACCGCTCTGGACGGGTGAACACATCGAGCGCGTGGATATTATCTGGGATGAAGAGCTGACGCTCGAGGGCCGCGCGAGCTACTACGACCGCGCCGGGGCGCTGCGCGACATGCTGCAAAACCACCTCTTGCAAATTTTATGCATGATCGCGATGGAACCCCCCGCCTCACTAGGTGAACGCGACCTGCGCGACGCTAAAGTCGAAGTTCTGAAAAACGTTCGTGACCTCTCCCCCAACGATGTCAAACGCCAGACCGTCCGGGCACGCTACACCGCCGGTACCATCGGCGACCGCCAGGTGCCCTCATACGTTGACGAGGAGGGCGTTCAACCGGAGCGGGGCACCGAAACGTTCGCGCAGATCACGCTGCATATTGACACCTGGCGTTGGGGCGGCGTCCCGTTTGTGCTCAGATCAGGTAAGGCGCTCGGCGACACCTGCCAAGAAGCTGCCATCACCTTTCGCAAAGTTCCCGCGCTGAGCATGTGGCACCACTCTCACCCCCGGCAAAATATCTTACGGCTGCGGCTGCGGCCCGACGAACTGAGTTTAGACCTCAACCTAAATGGCGCGGGCGACCCCTTCGTTTTGGAACCCGCCGAACTCGACCTTAAACTGGCTCCACAAGAGATGGGGGCGTACGCCCGGCTGCTCCTAGACATTTTAGAGGGCGACAACACGCTCTCGATTCGCGCCGACGAAGCCGAAGAAGCGTGGCGGATTATGACGCCCATTTTAGAGGCGTGGCGAGCAAACGAAGTGCCGATGCAGGAGTATGCAGCAGGGAGCGAGTTCGAGCCGAAAACGGTCTAGCGTGAACGTATACGCCGACCTACTGCAAGCTTCGACCACATCTCTATTAGGAACGGAACATGGGTGTCAAAAACTACTTAATCGAAGGCGTTTCCGGCACCGGCAAAACCTCTGTCTGCGACGAGCTGAGGCGGCGCGGCTACCACGCCGTTCACGGCGACAGGGAGTTGCGATCCAAAAACCGGTGAGCCCTTGGACGGCTCTGCTCACGAGCATCATCTCTGGGACGCCTATAAGGTCAGGGCTTTGGTGGCTGACCAAAGTTATGCGGCATCGTTCTTTTGCGGCGGTTCCAGGAATTTCGACCGTTTCATAGGTCTATTCGATGGAGTTTTCGTTCTCGAGGTTGACCTGGACACGTTGAACCGGCGTCTTGCCGTCCGACCTGAAGACGAGTGGGGCGGACGAGAGAGCGAACGGGAATTCATCACGCGGTTACATGCGACGAAAGAAGATATTCCAAAGAACGCAATCATGATTGACGCTACGGCACCCCTTTCACGCGTCGTCAACGCAATTCTTGAAAATGCCAGCTAGATATCACTTTAAGAACCGCGAACGCGGAAGACCTTAACGTGAACTTTGAGTACAGTCAGCGGACGATAAGAGAGGTTTTGTCGCTTACTATACGCCCTTCGGTCCGGCACACGGGACAGTTAGCGGCGCTACCAGCACGTTAAAATGCAAGAGTGACCCGAGAATCCCGCCTGACCCCTTTATTCGTAACGCTTGGACTGCTCACCTTATGCCTCGGCGCGTGTGCGCCGACCGTTACGCCTAGCGCCGCACACCTCACCTTCGATCCCGTAAGAGCGTTTGCGGGCCGTAGCCACGGCAACGGCACACTCGAGGTCATTTTTCAGGTGCCGCAGCCCTTTCACGTTGAAAGCCGCGGGTTTACCCAAGCTGACGGTACTTTTCGCCTCGAGCAGACGGTCAAGTTTGCCGGAAAGCCGCCGCAACAACGGTACTGGCTGCTCAAAAAAGTTTCACCGACCGACTACGCAGGCACGCTGAGTGACGCGGCGGGTCCGGTTGAGGGCCGGACAGCAGGGCCACAACTGAGTCTCGTCTACCCACTTCCGGGAGACCTCACCATGCACCAAACCCTGACGTTAGAACCCGGCGGCAAGGTCATTGATAACGTTGGGCGGATTACGTTTTTGGGAATACAAGTTGGTTACTTGCATGAGACGATCGAGCGCAAGCACGCACTCAGGCAAGCTGTCTCAAGCAAGTTGTAATCGGGTGAACCCTTACCTAGGAGAGTTGTGATTTACGCCGAGCTTTTACAAGCCGCCAACTTCGACGCCTGGGAATCTGTGCAGCGTGCGTTAGACAAAATGCCTGACGACCCGCCTGAACGTGCGCAGTGGCTCGAGCAGCATATCTTAGCGACAAAGCTCGAGTACGCCGCGCTCATCACCCAAGCCCTCTCTTGGCCTAGTCCACCTGAAAACTTGAGCCGAGACCTTTCTGCGCTGATGACCTGGGAAGTCGAAGAAGTCGCGGCGTTGACCCCGGACAACCTCGAGGTAGAACTTCAGTACGGCCAAAGGAAGATGACGATTGGCGAAGTCGTGTCGCTCAACATCCGCCATTCAGTCTGGCACGCAGGACAGCTCGCGGCGGTACTTGCAAGTTAGCGTGTCCAGTTGCCCAAGTCATCTTTGACGTAACCCCAACTCGTCAGCTTACGCGCCGCCTCACCGCTGAGCCAAGCACCAAAATTTTTTATAAAGTCTGTAGCAGGGCCGGTTTCTGGATTGACGGCCAACGTCAGGGCGCGGTACATCTGCGGGGCCTGCTCGGGATAGTGCTCCGCAAAGCTCTCATAGCAGAGGTAGAGGTCGCGGGTATAACGCTGTTCGTCAAGCATGACAAGCTCCATCCCCAACCGTAAAAACCGCCGCAGCAACCAGGCGATAAACGCAGGTCTGTCCGCTTCCGGCTCAGCTGCGTAGTCGTCCGTAAATTGTTTTAGGTGACGCTCAAAATACCTGGTTTGGATGGCAATCTCCGGGCTCAGCTTGTAAGGGTCTACGCTCTCAATAAGGCTCTTGCCGTAAACACACGCCGCCTCTGTTTTAAGGATAAAGGTGTAGGGATTGTCTCTGTCTTGAATGTTCTGGAAGGACTCGAGGCCAACCTCAACCCCGGCAACGAAGGGGAAAGCCTTTTGCATATCTTGCTCGATCTTCTCCGCCCAGACGCCGAACTCGTCATAAGAAGCCGTTTGCGCCTCGCCCGGCCTCAGCACTGCAAAGCTGTCAATATCCGACACGCCTTTGGCGGCTAAGCCTTTAGGGAGGGAGCCGCGAACGTAGATGCTGTGAATGTTGCTCCAGCTTTGCAGATAAGCGTTGACAAGCTGCGCGACTGCCGAGCGCCAAGCACCGGTGATATTCGCAGCGTCGGCGCGACTCTGTAGATAACCGTGCGCGTCAACTTCCAGGTAGCTGCCGATACGTTTAATTTGGATAGAGGTCTCCTCGAAGAGTGCTCGAGCTCACAGGCTCTTTTTTGAGTGTCTAGCCCCGTACCACCGATTATTGTCGTCAAGACGCGGGAGATTCATAAGCTGAACTATAGCATTTAGATATATGCAGGGCAACTGCTATTGTCGAACAGCTAGCTGGCTCAAAATCACAGGTGAACCAAGTTCGTTTCTAATAAAGGTCAAAGAAACTGAAGCCGAAATCATGATTGAACATTGTTGCCTGATTCGCCTTTGCGTGAGTTATTATTTTTTCGATATTGTTGGGCAGCTTAGAATGCAGTAGCTTAGATACGCACCAATCTTCAATCTGCGCAATAAGCATATTCGATATTGCAACTTTGAGAGCGTCGATACTCGCCGATTGCGTAAATTCTTGAAACTTTTGAGAGCTGTCATCTGCTTCTTTATGGGTGGCGGAAATCATTATTGATGACGAATTTAGAGGAAACAAATTGATGATGTTAAAAGAATTACGGCTGATTTTAGTAGCTTGCCGCAGCTTTTCGGGGACATCAGACATGGGTATAGCTCGCATAGCTATTGGGCGTAGTAATATAGAGGATGCACACACCTCAATTCTTGGCAGTTCTCGCACAGAATAATCGATGATAGTGTCGTCAGTCAATCCGTTAACAAGAGATTTTGCGATTGACTCCAAAAGTTCAACGCCGAGAATATTTTGGTTGAGTGGAGATAGTTCAGGAATAGCATAAGGCTTGTGTTTATCAAGCTGCCTCAAAAAGAAAATATTTCCCTGCTTTTTTCTTATTTCGTGTACCACTGGTCTTAAGGAATAAAGACATGCTTCTGATACCTTTGAAGGCAGTAATGGGGTTGGGTTCTCTATAGATGAAAACAATTTTCCATCACAAGTTGGGCAGTATCCGTACATGCTAATTGATTGCTCCCAACCGATTCGTTCAAAGGAGTAATATTCATTGTAACGAAACCTGTTGGTTCTAAGCTCCCGGACATGATTGTCCAAACCACATATTTGGCTGACAATACCCTTTTGTTTTAGAAGATGATTTCTGGAACTACGGTTTGAACAGCCATTTGTGTAACAAACAGGTCTATACTCTTGATGGTGTGGACGAGTCTTTTTCCAGAGCTTGCCGAATTTAGAGTAATCGAGAAGCTTTTTTTCCTCTTCAGACATAATTGAATTTACACCGCCGGACATACCAATGCCATTCTTGCGATTCCGGTTCACCAGTTTGTGGCTTGCTAAGGAATTCTATCTCCGTCAACCCTCACGCTCCCAATCTCGAGAGCGTTCAACCGCCCGCCGCCACCGACTTAAGAGCCGTTCACGCGCCTCCTTAGCCATAGTCGGTTCAAACCGCCGGTCTTCCGTCCAGTTTTCAGTAATTTCGCGCTCACTACTCCAGTAGTCCACCGCTAAACCTGCCAAATACGCCGCGCCCAAGGCCGTCGTCTCGGTCACTTGCGGGCGCACCACCGGAATACCCAAAATGTCGGCCTGAAACTGCATCAGCAGGTCGTTCGCGCTCGCGCCGCCGTCTACGCGGAGTTCGGGAATGTCGAGCTTCGCGTCCTGCCGCATTGCGCCCAAAAGGTCGGCAACTTGATAGGCGATGGCCTCGAGCGCAGCCCGCGCAATATGTCCCGCCGTACTCCCCCGCGTCAGGCCGACCAGCGTCCCACGCGCATAAGCGTCCCAATAGGGTGCACCGAGTCCCGTAAACGCCGGGACGAGATAGACGCCGCCGTTATCGTCAACGCTCCCGGCCAGAGCTTCAACGTCACTGCTCGAGCGGATAATCCCCAGCCCGTCCCGGAGCCACTGCACCACCGCCCCGGCGACGAAAACACCGCCCTCGAGCGCAAACGTCCGCGCGTCCCCACGCTGCCACGCTACCGTCGTTAGGAGTTTGTGCTCACTTGCGACCGGTTCCGCGCCGGTATTTAAGAGCATAAAACAGCCTGTGCCGTAAGTATTTTTGACCATGCCGGTCTCGAGGCATGCCTGTCCAAACGTCGCCGCTTGTTGGTCGCCCGCAATGCCAGCCAGTTTAATCCGGCTGCCGAACAGCCCCGGCGCGGTTTCGCCGTAAACTTCGCTGCTGCTGAGGATTTCCGGCAACATTGTGCGGGGAATGTCTAGCAGCCCCAACAGCTCATCGTCCCAAGTCCCTTGACGGACGTTATAGAGGAGTGTCCGGCAAGCGTTGGTGGCGTCGGTGATATGTAATTCGCCGCCCGTTAAGTTATAGACGAGCCACGAATCCACGGTGCCGAAGGCCAACTCACCGGCTTCCGCTCTCCCCCGTAAACCGTCTACGTTGTCCAAAAGCCACTTGAGTTTCGTCCCGCTAAAGTACGGGTCAATCAGGAGCCCGGTCCGCTCCCGCACCAGCGCCTCGTGTCCGGCTTCGCGGAGTTCGTCGCACATGGCGGCGGTGCGGCGGTCTTGCCAGACGATGGCATGATGCACAGGTTTGCCCGTCTTTTTGTCCCACACAACGACGGTCTCACGCTGATTGGTGATGCCGATGGCGGCAATGTCCCCGGCCCGAACGCCTGCGTTCGCCAAAGCTTCTTGCGCCACGCCAATTTGGGTACTCCAGATTTCGCCCGCATCGTGCTCGACCCAGCCGCTTTTAGGAAAATACTGTTTGAACTCTTTTTGTCCGGTGCCGCAAATTTTGCCCTCGGCGTCAAAAACGATGGCGCGGCTGCTCGTCGTGCCCTGGTCGAGGGCCAAAATGTAGTGCATTAAATGCCTCCTTGTGTGAGGCTAAAATAGCACGGGTTCAAGCGGTAGACACATCCCAGCTGCGGTGAGCCGGTGCCGTGCTAGCGTAACCAGGTGACGCTCGAGCTAGAACGACTGCAACAGCAAACCACTGCGGACGGCAAACTTTGTGTTGTATCCGCGCTAATCAAAAATAAACGGGGTCACATCTTCGTACAAAAGAGAACTTTAGATAGACAGCTCTTTCCCGGCTGCTGAGACGTTGTAGGTGGTCACGTCGAGACAGGTGAAACACTTTTTGAGGCTTTAGCTCGAGAGGTCAAAGAAGAAACCGGCTGGCAGCTTACCCGCTTAGTGGCCCTACTTGATACCGTCGCTTGGGAAGCGCATAGAATAGCGCGGCGGGAGTTCAGTTTTCTAGTTGAGGTAGAGGGAGACCTCGAGCACCCGGTACTGGAAAAAAACAAAGTCAGTGAGCACCGCTGGCTCAGCCCCGGACAGCTTGACATCCTTAAAGAGAACCGCTCAGCAGACGACCTGACGATTCTGCGTCTTGTAGAGAACGCGCTAGCTTTCAACCGACCTAAAAACGACGGCCTATACTGAAACCATGCTCATCTACGGAAAACAAGCCGTCACCGAAGCCCTGCAAGAAGGAGGCGCAGAACGCGTCTACGTCGCGCACGGCGTTCAACTCGGAACCGTCAAACAGCTCCAAACTTTAGCCCGTAAAGCCGACGCGGACTTTCAGCTCGTCCCCCGCACCCAGCTCGACCAGACCCTTAAAACGACGCGGCATCAGGGGATTGCCGCCGAACTTCCCGACCTCACCTACGCCGAGCCGGACGCACCTTTCAAACTGGCCGAGCAGCGCGGTGAAAAACCCCTGCTGGTTTTGCTCGACCAGATTACCGACCCGCACAACTACGGTGCGATTATCCGCAGCGCCGAAGTGTTAGGGGCGCACGGCGTCGTCACCGAAGAGCGGCGGAGCGCGAGCTTGTCGGCGGTCGTCGCTAAGGTTTCGGCGGGGGCAAGCAGTCACTTACCGCTGGTGCAGGTTAAAAACTTGCCGCGTTATATGGACGAGCTTAAAGAACGGGGCGTGTGGCTTTACGGCGCGTCGGGCGAAGCTCATTTACGCCCCGAGCAGATTGATTGGGACCGGCCCGCCGCGCTCGTGATCGGGTCGGAAGGCACGGGGATGCGGCGGCTCGTACGCGACAAATGTGACGACCTCATCGCCATTCCGATGCAAGGCAAAGTGGCGTCTCTCAATGCGTCGGTGGCAGCCGGGATTTTGCTCTACGCAGTGGTGGGCTCGAGACCCCAAGCCAGTAGATAGTATGGCGTAAGGTAACGGCTTTTAGAGACGCAGCCAAGTCTGTATTCTCCATTCCGTATTCTTAATTCCTCCTTCTTGCTTCTGTAATTTAAGCAGCTACCCCCTGAACGCGTGTACCATTTTTCAGAAAGCTGACGGCAACACCTCGCTTCTCTCAATATACGGATGCTACCTGCTGGTGTATAAGAGAGCATGGCCAAACTCAAGGCAAAACACCTTTTAGACCTGGTATTCGTCTCAGACGCGCAGCTCAGCCCGGACGCCAAGCAAGTCGTCGCCGTCCAAACGACGATTCAGCAACCGGACGACCAGAAATCAGACGACCGGGACAAACCACCCGAATATCAGAGTCAGCTGTTTCTTTACGGCGTAGGCGACGAACCGCGTCAGCTGACCTACAGCGGCTCCAATACGCAGCCGCGTTTTAGCCCGGATGGAAGCCAATTGGCGTTCGTTTCTCAGCGTCCTGGAAAAACAGGTGACGAGGAAAAACCGCAGCTCTGCCTTTTACCTCTAAGTAGCGGCGAAGCGCAAACCTTGACCGACTTCAAGGCGGGCGTCGGTGAAATCGTCTGGCACCCGTCGGGGGATAAGATTGCGTTGGTCTCGAGGGGTGACTTTGAGGATGAAGCGGGCAAACGGGGCGAGGCTCGAGTGATTGACCGGGTGTTTTACAAAGGCGACGGAATCGGCTTTCGCTCTACCGAACCCGCGCAGATTTATCTCTATGACTTAGAGACTCAGAAGACCGAAAAACTCACCAAACTTAAAAGCAGTCCCGACAGCTTAGCGTTCAGCCCGGACGGTGAACTGCTCTACTTCGTCGCCGCCAAAGACTCTGACGCCGAAGACGCGTGGGAGAGCAGCGTGTGGGTTTGCGAGACCTCGGGTAAAGGTAAACCGCAGCGGCTGGCACCGAACCTCTCACGCGCGTTTACGGTCACGCCAAGCCCGGATGGGACGCAGCTTGCCATTCTAGCCGCAACCGCCCAAGACAACTTTGCCAGCCCGGTCGGGCTCTGGTTGGCCCCGGCTGACGGGAGTGACGCAACCCTCCTCACCGGTGAGTTAGACGCCGCGCCGAGCAGCGGCGGCGACAGCCATTACGGGGGCTACCCGAACGCGCCCCTTTGGGCAGACGACGGGAGTATCTACGTCAACGTCAATCAAGAGGGGCGGAGCGGCGTGGCGCGGGTTACCTTAGACGGCAAACTTCGGACTGTGCAAAAAGGTGAACGCGTTATGACCGGGTTTCATCACCAGGATGGGCGTTTTGCTTTTACGGCGGAAACGCCCGACCGCCCCGGCGAAGTTTTTTTTCGTGACGCAAGGGGCAAAGAGACACAGCTCAGCTCCGCAAATACGGCCTTTGCCGAAACCTATAAACTCGCCGAGGCTAGCCCAGCGCAGCGCGCCAAAGCCAAGGGCGGCCCCAAGCTCGAGTACTGGACGCTTTCCCCCCGTAAACCCCGTAAAGACAAGGCGCTGGTGCTGCAAGTTCACGGCGGCCCGCACACAAACTACGGCTACGGCTTCTACTTCGAGTTTCAACTGTTAGCGGCGCAGGGCTACACCGTCGTGTACGGCAATCCGAGGGGCTCGAGCAGCTACGGTGCGGACTTCTCCACCACCATGCAAGGGCGTTACGGCACCGTTGACGCCGCTGACGTCATGGCGATTGCCAACACGGCGAGGGCGGCACATACCGACCCGGACGCGCCCATCCATCTGACCGGCGGCTCGTACGGCGGCTTTATGACCAACTGGCTGGTCACGCAAACGAGCATGTTTCGTTCGGCGGTGACGCAGCGGAGCATCTGTAACTGGCTGTCGTTTTACGGCACTTCGGATGTCGGTTACGGCTTTGCTAAGCAAGAGGTCGGCGGCAACCCGTGGAATGACCTCGAGAAACTCTGGGAGCAGAGCCCCCTCAAGTACGTGGCGAACGTCGAGACCCCACTGTTAATCATCCACGCCGACGAAGATCACCGCTGCCCCGTCGAACAAGCCGAGCAGCTGTTTGTCGCACTTAAACAGCTTGGGAAAATAACGCAGCTGATCCGCTTTCCAGCCGAAGGGCACGAACTTTCACGTTCAGGTCGCCCCGACCGCCGAGTGGCCAGGTTAGAGGCCATCTTAGGCTGGTTTGACGCTCACGCCTAAGCAGCCGAACCTAAGTTGAGCCTGAACGCCTATACCTGGGCCTTCAGCCAAATTTACCGATAACTCAGCGGCTACACTTACAGCGTGTGAAGTTTCTCGCACTTCGCACGTGAAACTCAGCTGCTTTGTCTGGTTGTGCTTATTGTGACATATGCCTCACAACAAAGTGCTAATTTAATCCCATGAAGTTCTTAAGCGCACCACATTTGCCACAGTCACATTCACCACAGTCACACTTACCGCAACCGCATTTACCGCAGTCAGCTTGCTAGAGGAGACGAGGATGAGCGCAGCTAAACTCAAGGTCACTACCTTTGTCAAAAACTTGCTCGGGGGCGGCGCTGAGCGGGTCGCCGTCAATCTGCTTCAAGGACTACCCCGCGACACCTTTACCCAAGAACTCGTGATGGTTGACGCGTGGGGACCCTTTTTAGAACAGGTTCCGGCAGACGTAAAGCAGGTCAATCTGGGCCTCGGGAACAACGTCTATAAGGCGGTTCCGCAGCTGGTCCGCTATCTGCGGCAGCATAAACCCGACGTGCTCGTTTCGCATTTAGCCCACGCCAACGTCGCAGCTGTCGTCGCGGCGACGTTGGCAGGGACCGGTACCAAGGTTGTCTTAATCGAACATAACGACAACTCGCTGGTTGACCAAGAACGGACGCGCTCACGTATCAGCAAGGCGCTGCAGCAGGTTAAGTCTCTGGCTTACCGGCGCGCCGATATGGTTGTCGGGGTTTCAGGCGGGGTCACAGCGTATGTCGGCCGCACCTTCGGGGTGCCTTACACAAAGCTGAAAACAGTCTACAATCCGGTGGTTAGTCCGGCGATGTTGGAGCGTTCACATCGCCCCTTGACGCACCCGTGGTTTGCCGCCGGTGAACCGCCGGTGCTCTTAGCCAGTGGCCGCTTACGTGAACAAAAAGATTTTAGCACGCTTCTTAAGGCGTTTGCGCAGGTGCGAGCGGCGCGTTCTTGCCGTCTGCTGATTTTAGGTGAAGGCGCGCTCAGGGCAGAACTCGAGGCTGAAGTCGCCGCACTCGGTTTGCAGGGTGACGTGGCGCTGCCGGGGTTTGTTGAAAATCCTTACGCCTATATGCGTCACGCGGCGCTTTTTGTCCTCTCGTCACAGTGGGAAGGTCTTCCGACGGTGCTGGTCGAGGCGATGGCGTGCGGCTGCCCGGTCGTCGCAACCGACTGCCCAAGTGGTCCGGCGGAGATTTTAGAACACGGGCGGCTCGGCCCGCTGGTCGAGCTGGCGAACCCTACGGCGCTCGCAAATGCGATTCTAGAGACGCTTCAAACACCGACGCCGCGTGAACTGCTGGAGGCTAGGGCTGCACATTTTTCATTTGACAACGCGATTGCCGCCTATACCCAACTGTTTTTAGAGCTGGCTCAACCTCAACCGTCGGCACCCGGCGCTTTAACAGCGTCTCAGCGTGCCCTAGTTAGCTCAGCGGCAAAACTTATCCGACTTAGTACCCGTATCAAACGCATAAGCCGAAATCGTCGCAGCCGCAAGCTGGGACCACTAGAAAGTCAGGAATAAATGAAATACGCCAGTTTTTGCTACGACACCTCGGTTAATCTGGGCGATCAGGTGCAGAGTTTTGCCGCCGAGCAGTATTTGCCCCGTTTAGATGGTCACGTTGACCGCGATTCGCTCAACAAACTGAGCGGCCCTGAAAAAACGCTCGTGATCATGAACGGCTGGTTCAGTGACAAACCGCAGAACTGGCCCCCGTCCGGGGCGCTCGAGCCCGTTTTCTTCGGCTTTCACGCTACTTATTACAACGGTTTTAATAAACGCTATTTGGAACCGGATTCGGTCGCCTACCTAAAAACGCAGGAACCGATCGGCTGCCGTGACCAGCAGACGTGCGACTGGCTCCGTGAACGGGGCGTTGACGCGTTTTACAGCAAATGTTTGACGCTGACCTTTCCTAAACGCGAGCACACACCCGAAAACGGCAAGGTCTTTCTGGTTGACGTCGAGTATTACCCGATCCCTAAAAAGCTGCGAAAAAAAGGCGTCAAGGTCAGTCAGATGACGGTACCGTTTTACGACGACGAAACCAAACGTAAGATGATGAAACAGCTGTTGGAGAGCTATAAAAATGAGGCGTCACTGGTTATCACCTCAAAACTTCACTGCGCGATGCCGTGTTTGGCGATGGGGATTCCGGTTGTTTTTATCGGCAAACCCGACGACTACCGCACGACGATTCTTAGAGATATGGGGCTTACGATTCAACCCTACCGTTTGCCCAAAAGCAAACCGCTCCGGCTGCTCAAATGGGCGCTCTACGAAACGCTGGGGCTCGGGTACGTGCGGAAAAACATCTGGAACCCCAAAGTGCTCGATATCGAAGCGGAAAAAGAGTCAATTCGTTCACGGCTAAAAGCGCAACTCGTCAAGCACCTCGGTGCCCGCGAAGAGGTCGGCGAACTGGTATAGCTCACCCAACTCAGTTACCGCACCGAACGGAGCGTAGCCTAGAGCCACGCTCCGTTTAACGTCGCGCTCAGGGTGCGGCTGCCCCCGTTGTTACGGTGCTCACAAAGATAAATCCCTTGCCAAGTGCCGAGTAACAGCGCCCCGTCCTTGACAGGGATCGTCAGCGAAAATCCTAGAAGCGAGCCTTTAAGGTGCGCGGGCATATCGTCGGGACCCTCGAGCGTGTGCTCAAAGTAAGGTTCATTCTCGGGCACCAGCTCATTAAAAAACCGCTCGAAGTCGCCGCGAACCGCTCGTGAGGCGTTTTCGTTGAGGGTCAAACTCGCCGAGGTGTGGTGAATAAACACGTTAAGTAGTCCGACCCTGACGTCACGCAGCTCAGGGAGCTGCGCCGTAACGTCGCGGGTGATGAGGTGAAAGCCCCTGGGTTTCGGCGGCAGCGTAAAAGTTTTTTGGGTCCAAGCCATGCCCCAGGCTAGCGCCAAAGCATGCGCAGGTTTAGAGGCTACACCATCATGTTGCTTGTAATCGCCCTAAAGCCGCCGCAAGTAAACCCCGGTCGCGCGGTGGCCGAAACCTTTTTCTAAAATCAGCCGCGCCCGCGCCCGCGTCGGTGCGATATTTTTACGCAAATTGAGCAGGTTGATGTCTTCCCAGATCCGCGCCGCCGTCCTCTTCGCCTCAACTTCAGGTAGATCGGCAAGGTGATGAAAGTATGACGACGGATTTTGAAATGCCGTCTCTTTGAGTTTCATAAAGCGTGCGGTGTACCACGCTAAAAGCTGCTCTTCGTGCGCGTCTACATAGACTGAAAAATCAAAAAAGTCCGAGACGAAGACCCGGTCACTGGGACTGTCACCCGCGCCGTCGCCGCGGCCCAGGACGTTAAGTCCCTCTAAAATCACGATGTCGGGCCCCTTGACCTTGACCGCCTCCCCCGGCACGATGTCGTAACTCAGGTGCGAGTACACGGGCGCACTCGCCTCCGCGCCGGATTTGATGTCGGCGACAAACCGTAAAAGTCGCCGCTGATCGTAGCTTTCCGGGAACCCTTTACGGTGCATCAGGCCCCGCGCTTCTAAAACTCGGTTCGGATACAAAAAGCCGTCGGTCGTAATCAGGTCAACTTTCGGGTGGTCGGGCCAGTGCGACAGGAGCGCCTGCAACACCCGCGCCGTCGTGCTTTTGCCCGCCGCCACGCTGCCCGCAATGCCGATCACAAACGGCACCATCTGCGTGGGCTTGCCCAAAAAAGCGTCGGTGACCCGGAACAGCTCTTGCGCTTTAGACACGTAGAGGTTTAAGAGACGTGACAGCGGCAGGTAAACCTCCGCCACCTCATCTAGCGAGAGGTCTTCGTTGAGACCTCTGAGCTCGTCTAAATCTTCTTTAGAAAGCGTAAGCGGCGTGGCGTCGCGCAGCGCAGCCCAGGCCGCACGGCCAAAGTGCATATAAGGGGACGGCATAGAGGTCAGCTTACTGTGCTCGCTTAACTTTTGGGGATCGCAGCTTCAGCCCGCCCGTAAAGCGCCGCCAGTTGCGCACGTCCCTGCCTTTCAAAGTCGGCGTCGTGATGTTCTCTGGCCCAAACGACGGTTGAAAGGGCGGACAGGGCGAGACGTTGCCCTAATACTTCTCTTTCAACCTCGCTCAGCACGCGTCCGTAGCCCTGCCAAAACGCGTCTTCCAAGCTGCGCTCCCAGAGGCCGGCGTAAAGTCTTTCTACGTCAACGAGCCAAAAGTCAGGCCGCGCGTGTTCAAAGTCAATGACCGAGAGCTGCACGCTGCCCACGGAAACGTTAGCAGAGAGGTCTACGAGCCAGTTGCGCGGCGAGTAGTCGCGGTGACAGGGAACGCGAACGGCCCGTAACTGCTCCAGTAGCGCCACTGCACCCTCGACTTGTTCGACGACCCAGGAGGTTGTGTTTGGCTCGAGCAGGCCCGCAGCACGTCCCAGCCACGCTGCGCCGCGCTGTGCGTAAGCTTCGGGTAGGGGCACCGGGTCGTTGTCAGTAGAGGGCAAGGTGTGAAGCGCCCGCAACCATGCGCCTGCTTGCCGGTACATCTCTAACCGCTGCACTTTGTTGAGGTAAGTGTCCTCTACCGGTGTACCTGGGCAAACTGAGACGAGGAGCGCCTGCAGGTCTGAATTCTCGGCCAATAGGCGTGGCGTCAAAGGAGGCTCGAGCTGAGGTAACCACGCCCGGTACGCCTGCCGCTCCTGGACAAACTTGCGCGGTTGCCGAAACACTTTTAAGAACGCCTGCTCAACGCCCGTGACCGCCCACACCGACGATTCGGCGTGCGGCCAGCCGCAAAAGTGCACCTCTTGCAGCGGCCCCAACTGCGCTTCGGCAAAAGCGCGGAGTTCCGAAGTTAAATGGTACGCCACTGTTTGAACCCTCCCTTCCAAGCGTGCTAGACTAGCATGTTAGGCAAAGCGGGGCCACCTTATCCGGCCCACACCGCTTACCAAGTAAGGGGCATAAGGTTACGTCCACCCTATCCGGGCGCGGCTTTATCTACCAGAAAGAGGCAGCTATGATTACCAAAGAGCAAAAAAGCGAGATTTTTACCGAGTTCGGCGGCAGCGCCGAAAACACCGGTTCAACCGAGGTGCAAGTCGCAATGTTGACGACCCGCATCAACCAGCTGAGCCAGCACCTGCAGGCCAACCGCAAAGACCATCACGGCCGCCGTGGTCTGCTGACGATGGTCGGACGGCGTAAACGGCTCCTCAAGTACCTCGAGGCCAAAGATTTCGAGGGTTACAAGGCGCTGATCGCCCGGTTGGGACTGCGGCGTTAGGTTGTTCCTTTCAGGTCAAACACGGCACTATCCAAACTAATACGAAACCGGGCGGGGCAGCAGGCGGCTCTACCCGGTTTCAACCTATTTTGTGAACGTAGTACAGCACCCAGAACCTATTTGCAACTACATACCAACTATCTTGTGACAAACACTATCCAAATTCAAAGGAGTTTAAGTGGATATTCCAGCAGGTAAACGCTACAGCACCACCTGGGGTGGGCGCGAGCTCGTCTTAGAGACCGGCAAATATGCCAAGCTCGTCTCCGGCAGCGTCACAGTGCGCTACGGCGACACACTCGTCCTAGTCACCGCGCAGATGTCGGATTCAGCCGGAACAGCCGACTTTTTGCCTCTCACCGTCGAGTACGAGGAGCGGCACTACGCTATCGGCAAGATTCCAGGATCATTTATGAAACGCGAGGGGCGACCCGGTACGCAGGCGACTTTGAACGCCCGGATTACCGACCGGCAGATTCGTCCGCTTTTCCCTAAAGGGTTGCGCAACGAAGTGCAGGTCATCATCACGGTCTTGTCCGCCGATCAGCACAACGACCCGGCGATGATCGCGGCTATCGGCGCGTCGGCCGCCCTCAGCATTTCAAATATTCCCTGGGATGGGCCGACCGCGTGTGTCAGTGTGGGGTACGAGCAGGGACAATACGTCCTCTATCCGACGCTGCAACAGTTAGAGAGTTCGGCGCTCGAGCTCACCGTCGCCGCCTCCAAAGACGCCGTGTTGATGGTCGAGGCGAGCGCCGACGAGTTGCCTGAAGACGTGATGGTCGGGGCGATTGAGTTTGCGCAGCGCGAGATGCAACCCGTTTTAGAGCTGATTGAAACGATGCGCCAAGAAGTCGGTCACGAGAAGGCGACCTTCGAGGCCAAAGCGTCGGCCTCCGACGAAGACAAAGAGAGCATCTATCAGAGTGCGGTTCACGCCGGACTTAAAGATGCGCTCTTGACGCCGAGCAAAAAAGAGCGCGGCGCAGCGACCAAAACGCTCCGCGACACCTTGATTGCGGCGCGCGTCCCGGACGACACCGCAGACGAAGACAAAGCGCAGATTGCGCTCTTAAAAGAGGCGTTTGCAGCGGCGGTGCAGCGCGAATCGCGGCGGATGGTCTTAGAAGACGGCCTCCGCGCTGACGGCCGCAAACCCGATCAGATTCGGCCCATCTGGATTGAAGCGGGCGTGCTTCCTAAAGCGCATGGCTCGGCAGTCTTTACGCGCGGTGAAACGCAGGTGTTGGGCGTCGCCACGCTCGGTACCGGCAAAGACGATCGGCTGATTGACGATTTAGGCATCGAGACCAGCGAAACCTTTATGCTTCACTACAACTTCCCGCCTTTTTCGACCGGTGAGGCCAAACGGCTCCGGGGTATCTCGAGGCGTGAACTCGGCCACGGCAACCTAGCAAGGCGTGCGCTCGAGCGGATGATTCCCAGTCAAGAAGACTTCGGCTATGTGATCCGGGTCGTGGCTGAGACCTTAGAGTCAAACGGTTCCTCATCGATGGCGTCGGTGTGTGCTGCCACCCTGTCCATGATGGACGCAGGCGTTCCACTCAAAAAGCCCGTCGCCGGAATTGCGATGGGGCTGATTAAAGAGGGCGACGACTACCAGATTTTGTCCGACATCTTGGGTTCGGAAGACGCGCTAGGCGATATGGACTTTAAGGTCACCGGTACCCGCGACGGCGTGACGGCCTTACAGATGGACATCAAGATTCAGGGTATCACCGCTGAGATTATGAAAGCGGCGCTGGGGCAGGCCCGCGTCGGCCGCACCCATATTTTGGGCATCATGGACGAAACCCTGAGCGCCCCACGTAGCGAAGTGTCGCGGAACGCGCCGCGCATCGTCACCGTACAGATTCCGGTTGAAAAGATCGGCAGCGTCATTGGGCCGGGCGGCAAGCAGATTCGTGAACTCGAGGCGATGGGCGTGCAGATTGACGTGGGTGAAGACGGTCTCATCAAAATCTACAGCGAAGACGCCAGCGCCGCCGACGCCGTCAAAGAACAGATCGAAGGATTGACCGCGACGCCGGAAGTGGGCAGAACCTACGACGGCAAAGTTGTGAAGATTGCCGACTTCGGCGCGTTCGTCAACATCTTCCCCGGCACCGATGGGCTCCTGCACATCTCCCAGATCGCCGAAGAACGCGTGAATAACGTCGAAGACTTTCTTAAAGTCGGTGACACGTTGCCGGTCAAAATCGCCGGGATTGACAACCGCGGCAAGTTGGACTTGATCCGGCCTGAGCTAGAAGGCAAAATCGCGCCACGTACGCCGCGTTCAGGGCCGCCACGGGGCGACCGCTCCGGCAGCCGCGACCGCGGACCCCGCCGCTAAAGCAGCTCGAGCTGCTGTAATTCGGTTACCAACCAAGCTGCAGCAGCTCTACGCAAGAAATACGTCTTATCTACCGGATACCCAACCGGCATCTGAACTGTAAGGCGGTAGGGCCACACCGCTAGGCAGTTTGTTCAATCAAATGCTATGGCCGACAAATCACTAAGGCCGCTCGTCTCCCCTGACGGCCGCGCCTGTCTACCAAAGCTGTACTTAATAGGGGGCCGTAAACCCTGCGGCATCCACAAGGAGAACTATGAACCGTCCACGCAGACGTGAAAACGGAGACCGCCACCGTGCGGTACCCGGTACACCTGAAGAAATTAAAGACCTCGACGCGCCGAATAAGGCGCTCCGCATCATCCCGATTGGCGGGATGGGCGAAATCGGCAAAAACATGTTCGCTTTAGAGTACGAAGACGAAATCTTACTCATCGACGGTGGTTTAGCCTTTCCCGACGCCGACATGTTAGGCGTAGATATTTTGGTTCCCCGGATCGACTGGGTCATTGAAAACGCCGCCCGGATTAAAGGCTGGGTTTTAACCCACGGTCACGAAGACCATATCGGCGGGTTGCCGTATATGATCAAACTCTTGCCGAAAATCCCGATGTACGGCGCAAAGCTGACGTTAGGGCTGTTACGCGGCAAGTTCGACGAATTTCGCCTTAAAGAGTCCGACGCCGACCTCCGCGAAATCTCAACAGATGAGCGCGTCAAAGTGTCCAAATACTTTACCGTAGACTTTTTCCGCATGACGCACTCAATTCCCGACAATTCCGGACTAATTATCCACACACCCATCGGGCGTGTGGTCCACTCCGGTGACTTTAAGCTCGACCATCACCCCGCTGACGGCAAAACGAGCCACCTGCATAAGCTTGCGCAAGCCGGACAAGAGGGCGTGCTGGCGCTCATTTCAGATTCGACCAACGCTGAACGCCCCGGTTACACCCCGAGCGAACGCGACGTGATGAACGCTGTAGACCAGCTCGTTTCGCAGGCCAAGGGCCGCGTCATCGTTACAACCTTTGCCTCGCACGTGCACCGGCTACAAAACTTTATCCGGATAGCGGAAAAGTACGACCGGCGCGTCGTGGTCGAAGGCCGCTCGATGGTCAAGAATACGAAGATTGCCCAAGAGCTCGGCTACTTAGAGGTCAAGCATCCGCTCGTCAGCTCCGACGAGATGAATAACTTAGCCGACGATAAGGTGCTCTTTTTATGCACAGGTTCGCAGGGACAACCGATGGCGGCGCTTTCCCGGCTCGCAGCGGGAACACACCGCAAAATCAGCCTTAAACAGGGCGATACGGTCATCTTGTCGTCCAATCCGATTCCCGGTAATGAGGAGGCGGTCGGGCGCGTGATCAACGAGCTGTACGGCAAAAACGTCGCCGTTTTTTACCCGCCGACCTACCGCGTGCACGCGTCGGGGCACGCCTCGCAAGAAGAACTCAAACTTATTCTCGACCTGACTCGGCCCAAGTTCTTTATCCCCTGGCACGGCGAGGTGCGGCATCAGGTCAACCATAAACGCTTGGCTGAGCAGATGGCGACGCCACCGCAAAAGGTGGTCGTAGCTGAAAACGGCGACATCTTAGAGTTGACCCGTAACGACCTTAAAAAAGTTGGGCAGATTGACGCGGGCATCGTCTTGATTGATTCGGTCGGTAAAACCGGCGAAGAGGTGACTGAACCGATTATCCGCGACCGGCAGACGCTCTCTTCGGAAGGTGTGGTCGTGATTATGGCGCTCATGGGCAAATCGCCCTCAGTTGAGGTTATTACTAGGGGTGTATCGCAAAACCACCGCGAACTCAACGGGGAGATTGAAAAGATCGCCTTAGAGAGTCTGAAACGCGGCGTCCGTGAAAAACGCACCTTGTCAGACATCCGCGACGATATCTTTTATCCGGTACGGCGACACCTGCGTAAAGCGACGGGTCGTAATCCGCTGATTGTACCGACGGTGCTCGAGGGCTAAACACCGTTAGAGCAGCACGCGCATGTATAAGAGACAGGGCTGAAACCCCTGTCTTTTTTCGTAGCTTCGGTTCTGTGTGCGCTAGCGCACACGAACACTATAGTACCCGGCAAACTGTGAAAAATCTGACACCCACGTATTTTTGAGTTATCTTCATCAAACCTTTAACTTAAATAAACTTAAGGTTCGCTTAAGCTCGAGTTCTTAAGCTCTGCACATAAAGCTCTAAGAAAGGAAAACTCAAGCCGCCGTTTTAGCTAAGCAACATCTTATCTTATAGCTACCAACTCCAGCTAAAGTGGCCTTTGCCCTCTCGTTGAAATGACGCGCAAACGTCAGAAAGGTTTACCATGAAACGCGTTTTATTTTTTGGACTTTTGCTGTTAGCCGCCTGTTCACAGGCTCCTACCCCCGCCACGAACCCCGAGCTTTTGGCGCAGCGACTCGGAACACGCGCGGACGACGCAGCGACCGGCGTCGCCATAGACACCAAACTCGGCGCAGTTTATGTGCTGGGCGTAACCGAAGGCTCGCTTGGTGGCACTAACAAGGGTAAGACCGACGTCATCTTGCAGCGTTATACACGCGGCGGCGAAGTTGTTTGGAAACGTCAGCTAGGAACAGGCGGCTATGACAGTGCGGGCGGCGTTGCCACCGACAGTAAAGGTTTTGTATACGCCGGTTATAACGCAACGTTAAGCAAACTCGGGGCAAACGGCAACTCTGTCTGGAAGCGTACTCTCCAGGTCGAAACTCCCTACGGTACTGAAGCAGTTGAACTATCTGCCTTAGCTACCGACAAAGACGGCAACGTCTACGCTGCTGGTGCTACTTACGAAACGATGGTTTTGTTTAAGTACACGGGCACGGGTGCGCTGCAGTGGACAAAAAGCGCCCAAGGCAACGGGATGTTCTTCTCTCCAACAGGTATCAGCACCGACACTAACGGTAACGTTTACGTTACAGCGAACGACGTGGACGACTGCTGCCTTGCCAACGCAATCTTGAAATACAGCCCTAGCGGAACGCAGCTTTTTAACAAATCCATCAGCACTAAGACGAACGACCTCGAGCTAACTGGGCTTCAGGTTCAGAATAACGCACTCTACTTGGTAGGAACCAAGCACTACAACTGGGGTGGTGATTACGGCAGAAAATATGAAGGTGACGGCTTTGTCGCCCGGTACTCACTAAACGGTGCCAGAGAGTGGCAAAAAGGGTTCGGCACTATCAGCTACGACGGCGCACACGGTCTTTCAGTCGGTGCAGATGGCAGCGTGTACGTCACGGGCTATACCTACGGAGCGTTGGACGGAACCAATCAAGGCGGCAGCGACGCCTTCATGAGTAAATTTAGCAGCAGCGGCAGCGCGCTCTGGACCAAACAGATCGGTTCTAAAGGTGACGACCGGGGCAACGCAGTCGTAGCGTACAGCAGCAGTGAACTCTACCTCGCCGGTGGTGCAGGCGGCGCACTGAAAGGTGGCACGTACCGCGGCGGCGAAGACGGGTTTTTACGCCGCACTGATGGGAACGGCAACCGGGTTTGGACAGATCAGTAAGTACCAATAAGTAATCGTCAAATAAAAACAGGGGCTCGAGACTGAGCCTCTTTTTTAGCTGCTGGGAATAAGCCAATCTCCTTCAGCAACCCTAGTTACTCCGGCAGCCGCCAGCCGCGCCCTGTTGACATAGACATAGGTCCAAACCGTGTCACCGGAAGGTTGCACGGTGACGAGCACACGCGCGTATTCGGGTGGGCTGAGGGCGAGGCCCTCGAGCGCGTCAAGCACCGGTAAAGCCGCTCCAATATTTTCAAAGGTCAGTACGACGCCGTAAACGCGGCCCGTACCGGGGACGATAGCCGGATACCTTTCCGGTTCAAAATGTAGCAGGTCGTAGCCCTCGAGATAGGCCGGAGCTGTGCAGGTGACACCCTGGGCCAGCGCGTAGTTGGAACCGCCTGGTTTGAGGGTACCGTAAACGAAAATATCAGAAACAAGTTGTGTCAAAAGGCAACCTCAAGGATCGACTAAATCCGTATCGGGTTTGCCCGAATGAGGATAACCAAGTGCTCGAGCCAACGCTAAAGCCTGCCCTTTATGGTGGAATTCGTGGGTTATCGGGTGGAGAACGAGCCAGCGCCGGGACAGTTTAACGTTTTCTCCGGCGGGCGACGTCCAGACAAAAGGTGCGTCCAGGTCGGTAAAGCTGTCTAGTGCTTGTAGGACGGTGGCGTCTACCTGGGCAAACGCGCCCCGTAACGCCTGAACGTCATTCACTTTAAGCTCGAGCTCTTCAGCACCGCCGAGTCCGACTGTGCCTATCCACCAAAGGTAACAATCAGCTACGTGAGCTTGGACGCTACTCAGGCTGCCGTAAGCGAAGCCTTCATCTCGCATGGTAAAAACGTCGGGCGGCAGGGTCTCGAGCCAATCCAGCACTTTCGCTCTGGTGCGCTGCGTGAGGTCGTAAAAGATTTTCAAATCTTCGTTCATAGGCGTAGCGTAAACCTTTTGGGCACTGACTTCATAGGTTCGCCGTATCTCACTATTTAAGTGCAATGACTTGAAACGTCCAGTTCGGCAGTTCAGCTAAAAGGTTCACCACCGAACTTTCAGACAGCAGGAGTTTTCGGTGTCCGTCTCGTACCAAGCCCTCTTTAACGGCGTGGTCAACCCAAACAAGCAGCGCGTCGTAGTAGCCGTTTACGTTGAGGATACCGCACGGTTTTACTTGTGCCCCGATTTGTGTCCAGGTCAACATCTCAAATAACTCGTCCAGCGTTCCGTAACCACCGGGCAGGGCGATAAAGGCGTCTGCCAGCTCTGCCATACGCGCTTTACGCGTGAGCATGTTAGGGACGACCTCGAGCCGCGAAAGCTTGGTGTGGGCGATTTCACGGTCAACCAGACTTTGCGGCATTACACCGACGACCTCACCGCCCGCAGCGAGTGCTGCGTCCGCCAAAGTTCCCATCAGCCCGATGTGACCGCCCCCGTAAACGAGGGTCAGGCCGCGCCCTGCGAGTTCACGCCCGACCTCTTCAGCAGCTTGCGTGTACGCCGGGTTCGTACCTGCGCTACCGCCGCAAAAAACTGCGACAGCTTTCATAAAGCCTTTTTCAACGCGGTTAGGGCACGCTGAGCCGTAAGTGTGAGCTTGTCCGGCAACGCGTTTAACGAGAAGAAGCGGATAGCTTCGGTTTTGTCCGGTTCGGGGTTAGAGAGCGTTCCGCCAACGATGCGGGCGTGATAGGCGGGCGCGACCCAGTGATCTTGCTCATCCGGTAGGAGATGGTTGGTCACGCATAAAAGGCCGGTGAGTTCGACGTGCAGACCGGACTCCTCGAGCGTTTCACGCCGTGCGGCGTCCTCGAGGCGCTCCATAAATTCGACTTTACCCCCGACAATGCTCCAGCATCCTGCTTCCGGCGCACGTTTACGCAGCGTGAGCAAGACGTCACCTTCTCTGTTTGTTACGAGTACGCCGACACCAACGCGAGGTTCAGCTGTTTGAAGCTTTGAAGAGAGTGTCATAAAGATGTTGTAACACTCTTTCAAACTCAGCTGTGCGACCAGAAGTTGAAACTACGACCGAGCGATGACTCTAGGGCTACGTCCCGAGCGTCAGCACACAGAGCGGCACCTCGCCCGTCCCGTCAACCTGTAACAGCCGCGCCAGCTCATCGTCGTAAAACTCGGCGCGTACGGTTGCGGCGAGGCCGAGCCCGACAGCGGCTAACATCGCACACTGCGCCGCCGCACCCGCCTCGAGGTACAAGTAGCGGTACGCCCGACTTTTCGAGCCGTCGTCAATCCGGCCCGGTACCCCCGTATAGGCGACGATCGCAGCGCACGCCGAGATGTCGGTGTCGCCCAAAAGGGCGTCGGCAAGGTCTAAACTAGGTTCGGTGCGGCGCAGGTGCTCTAGGGCGTGCTCACGCGGGTTGTAGTGGTACACACCGGGAAAGACGTCTTCAAGCTGCCGGACGATCAGGTAGGTCTCGAGTCCTGCAATTGGTACCGCCGTCGCGTGGGTACGCTGGCCGCCGTAGGTAAACCCTGAGGTTGCCCAAAGCAGCTGCGATACGTCGCTCTGACGCAAGCGGCCGCCTTCAGGGATGCTTTCACGCGTCGTTGACAGCGTAGCCCACAAACCTTTACCCGCCGAAAGTTCAGGAACCGGGAGAGAGGCGACCTCGAGCGGATTCGCGTAGACCTTAAAGGGGCTGACGACCTTTCCTGTTTTGGGCGGCAACGCGCCGCGGCGGTATTTGGTCTGCGCCTGAAAGCTCTCCCCTATCGTTTTGTCGCGGCTACTGGACAACACGGCTCCTTAACGGTTTCTTAACCCTCCGCACTAGTGTACCATCCCGGCCGGTAGAGACGAATCAGCACTCGAGTCGGGCGCGGCATATGAGAAGACAGCAGCAGTCGCCAGAGCGGGTTACCTTAACGTATGACGCGTTTTGCTGACGAGCTGTTAGCTTGGTTTACCGCGCGGCAGCGGCTCTTGCCGTGGCGTAAGGCGCGGACGCCTTACCGCATATGGGTTTCTGAAACGATGCTGCAGCAGACGCAAGTAGCGACCGTCATCCCCTATTTTGAACGCTGGCTGACGCGTTTTCCCACACTCGCGGCGCTCGCCGCTGCGCCCCTGGAGGACGTGCTTAAAGCGTGGGAAGGGCTCGGCTATTATCGCCGCGCCCGTCTGCTTCATGCGGGCGCACAGCGGGTGGTCGAAGCTTATGGCGGCGAGTTACCGGACACTTATGACGAACTTTTAGAACTACCGGGGATCGGTCCCTATACCGCAGCGGCCATCGCATCACTCGCATTTGGGGAGGCTGTTTTGGCCGTAGACGGGAACGTCAAACGGGTGGCCTCGAGGCTCTTTTGCCTTCCCGGAGAACCCACACCGCGCACAGTCAGGGTGAGACTTGAGCCCTATTTACCGCCGACCCAAGCCGGTGCCTTTAACGAAGCATTGATGGAACTCGGCGCAACCGTATGTATCCCGCGCACTCCCCGCTGTAGCGAGTGCCCGGTCAGTAGAGATTGCAGCGCGTTTCAGGCGGGACGAGTCGGAGAGTTTCCGCATCCCAAGGTGCGTAAACAGGTGCCGCATCACCGCCGCTTTGCACTCGTTTATCAGCAAGAGGGCAAACTTTGGCTCCGCAAACGCGCGGAGAACGAGATGTTGGGCGGCTTGTGGGGGTTTGTCCTCAGCGACTCGGCTCCGCAGGGTCAGCAGCTCGAGCCCGTACAGCACGCTTACACCCACTTCAAAGTCACCGCGACGCCGGTTTTGATCGCAACGCCGCCGGAAGTCGGAACTTGGATCGAGCTGAGCTGCCTTCCGTCTTTAGCCATGTCGAAGCTGGACTATAAGATTTACGCCAAGGTGTCACCGGTCACAGCGCCCGCTCGGTAAGCTCCGTGTAGCACTGTAGCAGAGCATCAACTCATTCCAAAGTTAGTTGAGGACGATTACAGCGTGTCTTACAAGAGAAGTGAAAGTCCAGAATAAAAAAGTTAGAAGTCAGTAGGTTGGCTAAAAATTTCTCGAGTGCTCAAGGCGTGACGACAAAAGCAAATGTCAACACAGCTTGAGACGACTGCCACTCAACATAGATTTGTATAAAAAGTCACATCTTAAAACTTAGGGTTAATTTCACGTTGCCTTCCGGAGCGAGCTGCCTAAACTTGTGGCTATGTACGGACTTATCCGCTGTCCGGTGTGTAACCGCGACCCCAGCAACTATAACGGCCTCTGTAAACGCTGCGCCGAAGGGTTGTTCGAGCCGCAGATTGGTCAGTTCGAGCTCTCTTTAGGGACCTACGGGGGGCAGCTCGAGCGGGCCGTACGCGCCTACAAGTTTCACGGGACTCGGCAGCTCGGGGGGCTGTTCGGGCGGCAGTTGGCTGAGACGCTTGAGGAAGCGGCGTGGCCCGTTGACACCCTCTGCGCCGTCCCGCTCCACGTAACGCGTTACCTGCACCGCGGCTACAACCAGTCGGCGCTCGTCGCGCGGAGCGCCGCAGAGCGCCGCGCACTCCCCTACCGCCCCCTGTTACGGCGCGTCCGCACCACCAAGCAGCAGGCCAAACTCGGCGGGGCCGCGCGTGAAGAGAACGTCTCCGGCGCGTTTCAGTCACAGAAGCTGAGCGGCGAGCGGGTGCTACTCGTTGATGACGTGATGACGAGCGGCGCAACCGTGACCGAATGTGCGTTGACGCTACTGGGGGCCGGAGCAAGACAGGTTTACGTTGCGACGGTGGCTCGAGCCGCTTGAGGTATACAAACTCAGCCGGAGGCACTTTTGTTCAAGAAGCTGACGACTGCAAAACGGTTCAGCGCGGATAGTCGTGAGGCTTGAGCAGATGCAAAACACACTCAGGTAGACCCTTTTCAGCGAGGTAGTTGACCAGTACGCTGGGATAAACCTCATGCTCAGCGAGTTCTTTGAGAGGTATCCAAACAGGCTCGTAGCTGCCGCGCTGTTCCGCACGAGAAAATTCTTCGCCTGTGCCGGAACCAAAGACACCACCGATTATTGCGGCGTGGTAGTACAGCTGCAGGTGCGTAACTTTATTCGCTTCAACCCTTTCAACGACCGCTATCAACCTCTGAATGTCAACGTCTACACCTAGTTCTTCTTTAGCTTCGCGAGTAGCGCCGTTTTCCGTGTATTCGCCCTCTTCGACGCCCCCACCGGGAATGACAAAATACTGGCGACTAGGCTTGACGCGTCTGATCAGCGCGAGACTGTCTCCATGCAATAAGATGACACCCGCACGAATTCTCATCAGTTTATTTTTACAGAGCGTAGCTAACGCTTCACATTCCGCGCCAGCCGGTTTTGCAAGAGCACCACTAGCAGCAAAAACCCGCCGCGAATCACCGATTGCCAGTACGAACTGAGGCTGATCACGCCTCGGCCGTTTTCAAAGTTGAGCATATTGAAGATCAAGCCCAGCAGTAGCGCCCCGGCAAAGGTGCCGCCGATACTGCCCAGACCGCCGGTCAGCAGCGTTCCGCCGACGACCACGGACGCGATTGCGGAGAGTTCCCAGCCGAGCCCTTCAGTCGGCTGACCGGCCCCGAACTGCGACGCTAAAATCACCCCGGCAAGCCCCGCCAGAAGCCCTGAAAGCACATAGACGACGACGATCACGCGGTTTGTCGGGAGCCCCATCAAGCGGCTTGCCTCTTCGTTGTCGCCGATGGCGAGCACGTGCCGACCAAACGCCGTGTAGTTGAGCACGATAACCCCCACAATAAACGCAGCGAACATCAGCCACGCCGGAACCGGGAAACCAAACCAGTTACCCTGACCGAGCGCAATAAAGTTCGTGTCGTAAGACACGCCAACCGACTGATTGCGGGCGAGCGTCAGTGCGCCGCCACGCGCCGCGAGCATCATCGCTAACGTAGCGATAAAGGGCAAGACGTTGAGTCTAGCAATGACCAACCCGTTGATCAGCCCTAACGCACCTCCGGCAAGTACGGCGGCGAGCGTCGCAGGCCAGAGTCCGTAGGGACTAAGGAGGGCAGAGACAACGCTCGAGAACGCCACTACACTCCCGACCGAAAGGTCGATCCCGCCCGTCATAATGACAAACGCCATCCCGAGTGAAATCAGCGCGAACATCGAGTTATAGCGTAAAAAACTCTCGATATTGTATGCAGACAAAAACCGCTCGTAACGCAGGCCACCGATGACAATCAGGGCCAAAAGCGCCACCCATACACCCTGACGCGTTAAAAATCCGAACCGGCGCACGGCCGGACGTTTCGTTGTTGAAGCAGTCACATCTCTCCTAGCATCTGTGGCCGCGGCTAGCTTTTGCGTGGCCGCAAGAAATAAACCGCCGCGATAATGATGGCCGCTTTGACGACGAGCGCCGCTGCGTCCGGTACACCCCGAGCCAGCAGCGTGTAACGGATAAGCTGCAAAATACACGCGCCCAACAGGGTACCGATCACGTAAGCGCGGCCCCCTGTCAGGGCAGTGCCCCCGACCGCGACAGCGGCAATCGCGTCGAGTTCCATGTTGAGGCCGACCTGATTGGCGTCCGAGGCGCGGTTGATTGCGACGACAATCAGCCCCGCGACCCCGGCCAGCAGACCGCTTAGCGTGTACACCGCGAGCTTGACCCGGTTGACCGGTACCCCGGCGAGCCGAGCTGCAGCTTCATTGTCTCCGATAGCCAGCAGATGACGCCCAAACACGGTTGCCCGTACGAGCCAAGCTGCGCCGAGCGTAATGACGAGCATCAGCCAGACCTGAAAGGGAATGCCTAAAAAACGGCCGTACGCGATCGTCTCAAAGGCCGGATTGCGAAACGACTGTAAGTTGCCGTTGGTTAAAACTTGGGCAATGCCGCGACCGGCGATATAGAGAATCAGCGTCGCAATAATCGGTTGAATCCGAAACCGAGTGATCAGCGCACCGTTAAAAAGACCACCGACGCCAGCGGCGAGCACCGGCAAGATAAAGGCCAGCACCAATCCGAGCGCGGGCGACCAACCGGGATAGGTAAAAAGCATCGGCGCGAGCGCCCCACTGATCGCCATCAGCGACCCGACCGAGAGGTCGATGCCACCGGTGGCAATCACGAGCGTCATCCCAACCCCGACAATCGCAACTGTCGCAACTTGCGTGAGGTTGACGTTCAGGGTGCGGAGGCTTAAAAAGTTATGGGTAAAGGCGATGTTAAAAGCGATCAGAGCGAGCAGCGCAAGCAGCGCCGCGACAGTTGGCTCAACGCGCCAGGTGCGCCTGGGCCTAGCTGCCGCCGGGGTTGCCGGGCGGCTCGCTTCAGGACGCATAAGGCTCTCCGGTCGTAGCCGCCGGATCGATACCGTCCGTCTTTGCACCTTCTGTTTCGGCACCAGTTGCAATCAAGTTCATCATCGCCGCCTCGCTGACCTCATCGCCGCCGAGTTCAGCGACGCTGACACCGTCGCGGAGGACGACTACCCGGTCACAGCCTTCGCTGAGTTCTTCTAGCTCCGACGAGATCATCAGCACTCCGAGCCCCGACTCGGCCAGGTCGTCGATCAGTTTTTGGATTTCACCCTTGGCTCCTACGTCAATCCCCCGGGTCGGCTCGTCTAGGATCAGCAGCTTGGGGTTCAAACAGAGCCAGCGGGCGAGGAGAACTTTTTGCTGATTGCCCCCGGAAAGCTCGCCGATAGGTTGCTGCGCCCCCGCCGTTTTCACCCCCAGCTTTTCGATAAACGTTTCGACAATTTCATGCTGGCGGGCGCGGTCAACCACGCCTGCGCGGGCGAGTTGAGGTAGCAACGCCAACGTCAAGTTTTCCTGGACCGACATCTGCGGGATAATACCCTCGGCTTTACGGTCTTCTGAGCAAAAGCCGATGCCCGCGCGAATCGCGTCGGCGGGCGTGTCAAACTGAGCAGCTTGCCCAGCAAACGTCACAGTGCCTTCTTGAAGCGTATCCGCGCCGAAAATCAGCCGCGCCGTTTCAGTGCGGCCCGCACCTAAAAGCCCGGCTAAACCGACGATTTCGCCACTGCCGACGCTCACATTCACGCCGCGCACTTTGGGTTGGTGAGTCAGGTTCTGCGCCTCGAGCAGCGTTTTAGCACCCCCACCATGACGCGTCTTAAAGGCCGTTTGGCCACCCTTGGCCACGTCTTGCGCATTTTTCCCGAGCATCTGCGCGACCAGCTCGAGCCGCCCCAGCGCGGCCATCTCCCCTGAAAAAACCGTCTCACCGTCACGCAACACGGTAATCCGGTCACACACCGCGTAAAGCTCGTCCAGGCGGTGGGTGATAAAAAGCGTCGCCACCCCGTCAGCTTTAAGTTGCCGAATTACCCCGAAAAGCAGTTCGACCTCGCGGTCGTCGAGTGATGAGGTCGGTTCGTCCATCACCACGAGCCGCGTCTGAAACGACACGGCCCGCGCGATGGCGACCATCTGCTGCACCGCGATATTGTAGGTGCCGAGCGGCTGCGTCACGTCAATATGGATGTTAAAGCGGGTCAGCAGCGCCTCGGCGTCACGGTTCATGGTGCGCCAGTTGAGGAGCCCCCAACGTTTGGGTTCGCGGCCCAAAAAAATATTTTCAGCGACCGAGCGGAGCGGCACGAGATTCACCTCTTGATAAATCGTGCTGATACCCGCCGCTTGTGCCGCGCCCGGTGAGGTGAAATCAACCTCTTGACCCAAAAACCGAACACTACCCGCGTCGCGGCGGTACGCCCCGGTCAGGATTTTAATCAGCGTTGATTTGCCCGCGCCGTTCTGCCCGACGAGCGCGTGAACCTCGCCGGGGGCGACGCTCAGCCGCGCCTCATTCAGTGCTCGAACACCGCCAAAAGCCTTGATGACGCCCCCAACCTCGAGCAGCGTCCCGGTTTCGGGGGTTTGGTGAACGGTTACAGAACGGGTCACACGGTTTCCAAAACAGCTCTCAGCCTAAATGTTGTTACACATGTTGTCATAAACGTCATTGCAAGCGTCATCAGCGGGTCCTCGTAAAATACAGCAGATATTTCTCGTGTGAACTTCACGCGTAAACAGGCAGGGCGAACCCTGCCTGTAAGTTAGGTAAAACCTAGGTACTAGTACGCGCCTGCGAGACCCTCGGCGGCGTTCGCGGCGGTGTAGTCACGGTCTTCGAGGATGAGTTTAGGCGGAATTGTTTCGCCGCTGGCGTAAGACGCCAGCGTATCAAAGGCGATCGGCCCGAAGCGCGGGTTTGATTCAACAACGTAGTTGATTTTGCCGTCAACCACGAGTTGCACCGCTTCTTTACCGCCGTCAATCGAGAGCACCATCACATCTTTGCCGGGGGTGCGGCCCGCCGCCTCGAGCGCGGCTACGGCCCCAATCGCCATCTCGTCGTTGTGCGCGTAGACGACGTTCACCTCCGGATGCGCTTGCAGCAAAGTTTCCATTACCTGACGACCGGTGTCACGCGCAAAGTCACCGGACTGCGACGCAACAATCGTCATGTTGTCATGCTGGGCGATCACGTCGTCAAAACCTTTTTTACGGTCGTTGGCGGGCGAGGAACCGGTTGTGCCCTCGAGCTCGATAATCTTGACGTCACCGCTCGAGTTCTCGACTAGCCAGTCGGCGACGCGTTGCCCCTGCTGAATAAAGTCCGACCCGATAAAGGTCACGTAGTCTTGACCGGCTTCGGCGATCGACTGATCGACATTACGGTCGAGCAAAATCACCGGAATCCCAGCGTTTTTCGCCTCCATGACCACGGGTGCAAGTGGCTTTTCTTCGCGGGGCGCTAAAAAGATCATGTCCACGCCTTGGGCAATCATCGAACGCACGTCGGCTACCTGTTTGGCCGCCGACCCTGCCGCGTCGGTATAGACGAGCTGATCGCCGCGTTCTTTGGCTGTTTCTTGCATCGAATTGGTTTCGGCGATACGCCAGGGGTTGTTGCTCTCGGTTTGGGCAAAACCAACCGTGTAGCTGTCCTGCTTTTCCAACGCCGGGGGTTGCGCGAAGGCAGCGCCCAAGAGTAGCAAGCTTAAAAGTCCACAAATTCGTTTCATATCCGTTCCTTTCGTCGTGCTCCTAGGGAGTAAGTAGAGCACTGAGCAAACCTGAAGGGCCAACCAGCCGGTAGTAACGACGCCTCCTAAAAACAGATGATTGACCGGGTGCAAGCCCGTAGGTATACGAACAATTTATCCGGCGCTCGCATAAAAGTCAAGTTTTTTGGTGCTAAAGTCTTCATCTAACCGTAGCTGCGAGGTTACGCTTGCTACGCGCTACCAGCTAAAGACGAGAAAAAGCGTTACCGTACGGTTTCTTTTTAGCCGGTTATGTGAAAGAATAGGTCAAAATATTTTACGGAATGGATAGTTATCATTCGTTTGGAGCAGCTGATGATTGTAGCCGGGAATAAAACGCTGACGGTTGATGGGGACGGAGCCCTTGGTGTACTGCAAGCTTTAAGTTCAGAGACGCGCCTGTTGATGCTGAGTTTGCTGTCGCACCGCGTGATGAACGTCTCCGACCTGACCAAGGCGCTGGGATTGCCGCACTCGACCGTTAACTTTAACTTAAAGCAGCTCGAGGAGGCCGGACTTTTGCAGGTGCAGTACACCCCCGGTACCCGTGGGCGGCAAAAACTTATCTCAAAACGTTACGACGAGGTGCTCTTAAAACTCCCCGGTATCGGGATTGAAAGCTCACCGGACGTGGTCGAGGTCTCGATGCCGATCGGTAACTTTAAGCGGTTCGAGGTGCGGCCCACCTGCGGGCTCGCGTCCGAGCGTAAATTTATCGGGATGATTGACGACCCGCGCAGCTTTTACGAACCCGAACACGTCTTCGCGCAGATTTTGTGGTTTCGTGAAGGTTTTGTCGAGTACGACTTTCCCAACAACGTCCCTTACGGCGCGTCGGCGACCGACCTCGAGTTATCCGTTGAACTCTGCTCCGAAGCGCCCGAATACGACCTCGACTGGCCCTCGGACATCACCTTATGGATCAATAATATTGAACTCGGAACCTGGACGGTACCGGGCGACTACGGCGGTGAACGTGGTCGCCTGACGCCCCCGTGGTGGCAGACCGAGCAGACGCAGTACGGCCTTCTGACGCAGTGGCGCGTCACGGGGCACGGCGTAACGGTCGGCGATAAAAAACTCTCGAGCCTGACCTTAAACGACCTGAATCTAGACGCGCACAACCATATCTCGGTGCGGTTCGGCATCAAAGCTGACGCGGCGCATGTCGGCGGCGTCAATCTCTTTGGCCGTAAGTTCGGCAATCATCCGCAAGACCTGCTCCTCCACACCCGTTACGCGTTTCGTGAAGGGGAGCGGCCTTACAAGCTCAAGTAGCCGTCAATGCGTCAACGGCTCAGCGTTACGGACACAAGCGGTCTCGAGCGCTTGAACTCGAGACGTCACCCGGTAGCGGCCGGGTGGCTGCGAACGGGCACGGCTGAAAGCGCGGCTAAAGGCGTAAACAGAGGTGTACCCGACAGCAGCGGCGACGGTCTCCAAGTCGTCATCGGTATCCCTAAGCCTCAGGGCCGCAAGGTCCATACGCCACCTCTTGAGGTAAGCCGCAGGCGTTTGACCGATTACAGTGGGAAAGCGCCGCGACAACGTAGCTCGGGACACGTGAATCTCTGCCGCTAGGTCGGCGGTCGTCCAGTCCCTGGCGGGGTCTTGGTGAAGTTTGGTCAGTGCTTTTTGAATCATAGGGTCACCGAGTACCCCCAGCCAGGTGCCCTCTAATTGAGCGGGTTGAGTCTCGAGCCACACCCGCAAAAGCTGAATCAGCAAGATATCAACCAAACTGTTGAGGACGACCTCGGTGGCCAGTTGCGGGTACGCCAGCTCCCTCGCCAGGAGCCGCACTGTATCGCCCAGAGAGCTGCCGCCGTGGTCGGCGCGGAGGTGAACGACCTCGGGCAGTAGGGTCAAAAGCTGAGTCGAGACCGCCGGGTCATGTTGATAGTGTGCACAGAGAATATGTGTCTGAACCGGCCCGGAACCGATCCTTACAAGCCTACCGTCAGACCACCGTAAGGCCGCGTTGGGATCGCCGGGGAGCGGCACACTGCCGGGGTCACTCGACAAACTGTGTTCCGTACCCGACGGCAGCAAAACGACGTCACCCGGCATCAGTTGTCTCGGCGGCTGACCGCTCAGGCTAAGCCAAACGGTGCCGGAGGTAACCGCGTGAAACGCAGCTCCAGGAAGGTCATGGGTCCGCCAGCCCCACGCGGCCCCAGCCTCGATACGGGCCGCGACAGTACCGCGCACGCCGGACACCGCGAGCACCTCGGCAAGTAAATCCATAAGCGCAAGATACTAAAAACGAATCTGAGAAGCAAGCGGTTGCAAAACCTAGCTGAGCAGAAACGTCACATTGTTGAGGCATTTAGATATTAAATTGACTCAGATAAGCATTGTAACGATCATTTTAAGATGCATATAATAATCCGTGTCGGCGGCGTCAGTCACCCCTAGCCCGACAGTTAATAGGAGTTCGTTATGAAATTATCCGGTAGTACAGCCCTCGTCACCGGAGCCAACCGAGGTTTGGGCCGACAGTTTGCCGAACAGCTGCTTGGGCGAGGCGCGAAGGTCTACGCAACAGCGCGTAATCCTGAACGTATAGACGTCCCCGGCGTCGAGACCCTACAACTCGACATCACCGATGCAGCGTCCGTTGCCGCAGCAGCGGCGGCAGCTCCCGACGTCAACCTAATTATCAACAACGCCGGTGTCATGACCTCTCAAAACCTGGTGACCGGCGACTTGGGGAACATCCGGCTCGAGATGGAGACGGCCTACTTCGGTACACTCAATATAGTTCGGGCGTTTGCCCCCAGCTTGGCGGCAAACGGCGGCGGGGCGATCCTCAACGTCTTGTCGGCGCTGTCATGGTTTTCTTACGACGGTACGAACGCTTACAGCGCGGCCAAGGCTGCCGAGTGGAGTCTGACCAATGGGATTCGCCTCGAGCTTGCAGGGCAAAAAACATTGGTTACAGGGTTGCATCTAGGCGCTGCCGATACCGACATGATGGCTGGCTACGAGGGGGAAAAGAGCGACCCCGCCGACATCGTACGCACCGCACTAGGCGGCCTCGAGGCGGGTAAGCTAGAGGTTCTCGCTGACGACTGGAGCACCTACATCAAGGCTTCGTTAGCTGGTGATCCAAAAAACTTTTACTTTCCCGAGCCGGTCACCTGAACAGGTCGTAAGCCTGTCTACTGCTGTAGATACCAGACCACCTCTCAGCAGCGGGAGGTGGTTTTACCTTGGCCGCCGAGTGGGTTTTTTTAGCTGCGGCTTACTATGAACCGGGCTCGCGCTCTACCTTTGGCAAGTGCTGCACTAAACCCGTCCATCCACAAACGCATGTTAGAGACTTCGGCGTCCCTAATGAGCGCACCGACACGGGTGTGACCGAGCAGAGATGTTCAGCAGCCAGCTGACTGCCCAAACGGTTGTCTGCAGCGACCGACACTTAACCCGCTACGGGCCAATCTAAAAAACACGGGCGTCGCGCTGCGAGCTCGAGCAGCCCCGGATTTACGCTACACGGTTTATCGTCCTTCGCTGCGGCAGCTATTCAGCTGCTAGTTGTCTCTGAGAAAACGCCGTGAGCATACAGTCGCCCGCCGCTACGCTAAACTAGCCAGATGGAGTTACCCGTTAATGTTTCACCTGAATTTCACGCTGATGGTCGCAGAGTGCACGTCATCACGCACGGCTGTCAGATGAACGAATACGACACGCACACCGTTTTGTCCGAACTTGCGGCGGGTGGGCATCAGATTGTGGGCACCCCGGAAGACGCGGACGTGATTATCTTAAATACCTGCGCGGTACGCGGCAAACCCGTCCAAAAAGTCGTGACCATGTTAGGCGAATACCGCAAACAAAAACTTGCGGGACGTGACCTGACGGTCGGGATGATGGGCTGTTTGGCGCAGCTTGACGAGGGTCAAGAGATTGCCCGCAAGTTCGGGGTAGACATCTTGGTCGGGCCGGGGGCGATTACCGATATTTTAGAGGCGCTCGAGTCCGTTCAGCAAAGTCACAAGCCGTACTGGAGCCTTGAGTTCAAAGATAAACTGCACGAACACCTGACGCCTGCACCCAATACGCTAACCGGCTTTTTAACCATCATGCGCGGGTGTAACCATCACTGCACCTACTGCATCGTCCCGCAAACGCGTGGGCCGGAGGTCTCGAGGTCACTGGAAAGCATCTTGTACGAAGCTAGAGCGATGCAAAAAAACGGCGTTCAAGAAATCTATCTGCTCGGGCAAAACGTCAATTCTTACGGCTTGGGCCGGGACGATTTACCGTCTTTTGCCGAGTTACTCCGGCGCGTCGCCGACACCGGGATTCCGCGCGTTAAGTTTACGACCTCGCACCCGATGAACTTTACCTCGGATGTGATTGACGCGGTAGCCGAGCACGAAAACATCTGTAAATACATCCACCTGCCGGTGCAATCGGGGTCGGACCGGATTTTACGGCGAATGGCGCGTGAATACCGCCGCGAGCGTTATCTCGACATCGTGACTGAGATCAAAGCCAAAATCCCGGATGTGGTGCTCTCGACTGACATCATCGTCGGCTTTCCCGGTGAGACCGAGGAAGATTTCGGGGCTACGGTGTCACTTTATGAAGAAGTGCAGTACGATACCGCCTATATGTTTATGTACTCGGCGCGGCCCGGTACCCCGTCGTATACACATTTTGATGATCAACCCAGAGCGGTTAAAACGGAAAGGCTCCAGCGGCTGATCGAACGGCAAAAATATTGGGCGCACCTGAAAAACCAGCGTTGGGTCGGGCGTGAGTTGCGCGTACTCATCCGTGAGGCGGCGACCGACTCGCAGTACGTGGTTGGGCATTCGGATCAAAATCATACGGTCTTGGTGCCACGTGAGCAAGTGGGTGAGATGGGCCTTTACAGCGTCAAAGTCGAGACGGCGACACCGCACACGCTTTACGGGAACGTTGCCGGAACGGTGCAGGAGAGTATTCTGCTGCTGATGGCGTCGTAACTTGTCTGGCATAACGAGGGATTTTACGGCGACGACGTTCGTCGTCTGGCGGGGCGGCGTGCTCTTACACAAACACAAAAAGCTGGGGCACTGGTTTCCCCCCGGCGGCCACGTCGAACCGAACGAACTCCCTGATGACGCCGCTGTGCGCGAGGTGTTAGAAGAGTCGGGCGTGCCGGTCGCGTTGATCGGTGAACGGGCGCTCCCGCTCGCTGAACCCCGGCAGCTCGTTCGGCCCAGAGGGGTGCAGCTCGAGACCATCACGCTAGAGAACGGCGTACCAAGTCATGAGCATATTGACCTGATCTATTTTGCCCGGCCTCTCCCCCACTACAGCGGCAGCTTGCTCGAGGCAGATAAGACACTCGATTGGTATGGCAGCGAAGGCTTGGCAGGGCTCGAGCTGACCGAGGAAATCCGCTACTGGACGACGCTCGCGCTGTTAGAACTCGGCTGATATCTCTTCTGTTCAAGCTAGAAAGGGCTAGGGGAAACAACCAGCCATCATCTTTACGTTGTGTTTTGAGGATCCACTTGACACTACTCGGCTATGCCAACCTCTTTGCGAAACATATAGCTGGTTTTAGCCGGTTTGTAGCCCACAGCAGCGTAAAACTCGTGTGCGTCCAGCCAGTGTAAGCCTGAGCGCAGACGCAGCTCGAGGTAACCACGCGCCGCCGTCCATTTTTCAGCACGGCCGAGGAGTTGCCGACCGATACCCTGCCGCCTTGCCGACACGTCAACCACCAGGCCGCCGATTTCGGCGTAGCCGTCAGTCTCGAGTAATCCGACCCCGTAAACGTGAATCCAGCCCACGACCTTTGCGCCTTGCACTACCACAAAAAGACCATCATCAGGGCTTTGGTGCAGCCTTAAAAATCGCTCTATCACTTGCGCTGTGCTCGAGCTGTAACCAAGCTGACCACTTAGTTCGGCGACCGCTTCAGCGTCCTCGAGGCGCATTTCATGCACTCCTATAGCCGAGCCCATCAACCTACGAAACGTTCTTAAGCCTCGGATCAAGCACATCCCGGATCGCGTCACCCAAGAGGTTGAAGCCGACAACTGACAGGAAAATCGCCAACCCCGGAAAGATGCTCATCCACGGCGCACGTGAGAACTGCCGGTAGCCGTCACGAATCATCACGCCCCATTCAGGGTTCGGGGGCTGTGCGCCGAGCCCTAAAAAGCCGAGTGCCGCCACCTCTAAAATCACCGAGCCAATCGAAAGCGTGAGCTGCACCATGATGGGCGACAAGCTGTTGGGGAAAATATGCCCGAAGACAATCCTCGGCCCCCCGCTCCCGAGCGCCTTAGCCGCCTGCACGTATTCAGAGCCGCGCAAACCTAGCACCACCGACCGCGTAATCCTGACGTAGCTGGGAATCTGGGTGATGCTGATGGCGATCAGCGCGTTCGTCAAACTTGGGCCGAGCGTGGCGACGATGGCAATCGCCAGCAAAATCCCTGGAAATGCCTGTAAGATATCCATCAGCCAGACGACGATCAGATCAACGCGCCCACCGACGTAGCCGGCAAAAAGCCCCAGCAGTACCCCGATAATAGACGAAATCGCAACTGCAGCAATCCCGATACGAAGGCTGATACGTCCGCCGTGCCAGACCCGTATCAAGAGGTCGCGGCCGTTTTCGTCGGTACCAAAGGGCAGTGTCCAGCGGTCAATCTCCATATTCGCGTCGTCGCTGAGTTCGGTGCGTTCGGCGGCGCTCAGCGTCCACGACGGGGGCGAGAGCCGGAGCCGCAGGTTGCGGTCGGTTGTCGCGTCGTAGGGGCGCAACACGGGGGCGAGCAGCGACATCAGGACAAAAAAGAGTACAACGACCAAACCGACGACGCCGGTCGGATTACGAAAAAAGCGGCGCAGTGAGTCTTGTAAGAGCGAGCGGCTGCGCACTTCTTCTGGGTTCACCGGTGAACTCGTCGCAGCTGCGTCTATGCTCATAAATTCCCTACCGTTTTTGTCTGTATAGGCTTCATGTGTACTGGATCCTCGGGTCAATCACAGCGTACGAGAGGTCAACGAGCAAGTTGACAACGACGAAAACAAACGCTACAAAAATGACCCCGCCTTGGACGACCGGGTAGTCTCTAGCGCCAATCGCGTCGTAAATCCATTTCCCGATCCCCGGCCACGAAAAAACCGTTTCAGTCAGAATTGCGCCCGATAACAGCGAGCCGAACGACAACCCGACAACCGTCACCACCGGCAAGAGCGCGTTTCTGAGCGCGTGTTTGTTGACGACCAAACGCCGCGCCAACCCTTTGGCCTTAGCGGTGCGGACGTAGTCTTGACCCAACACCTCGAGCATCGCACTCCGCGTCATCCGCACGATAATCGCTAACGGAATCGTTCCGAGGGCAATCCCCGGCAAGATCAGGTGCCGCAGCGCGTCCCACGACACGGCGGGCCGTCCCCGGAGGAGGCCGTCGAGCACATATAACCCTGTCACAGGCTGAAAACTGAGCGACACGTCGAGCCGCCCCGAGGGGGGCAACCAACCCAAGTTGACCGCGAACACATAGATCAAGATAATCGCCAGCCAAAAGACCGGAAACGACACCCCGGACAGTGCGCCGATCATCAATAGGGTGTCTACAAAACTGCCTCGGTACAGCGCGGCCAACACGCCTGCCGGAATCCCTAAGACGAGCGCAAAAAGCATAGCGATCAGGGTCAGCTCGAGCGTTGCCGGAAACCGCCGCCGCAAACTCTCGCCCACGTCAAGCCGTGAAAAGTACGAACGTCCGAGGTCACCGGTGAGCGCCCCACCGACAAAATCAAAATATTGCGAATCAAAAAAGTTGAGCGGTTTCCCGGTCTCAGCAGCCTCTGCCGGGTTAAAAAATAAGGGTTGGTTAAGACCTAACTGCTCTTGCAGCCGCGCCCGCGCTTCGGGCGTCGCCCGCTCGCCCAAAATAAGGAGCGCCGGGTCCGCCGGGATAATTCGCGTCAAGGTAAATACCAACAAGCTGACACCGAACAAGACCGGGATGAGACCTAAGATGCGCCGAAAAATATACTGCGTCAAGCGTGCACCTCGCTAGTAGAAAAAATAAGGATGCGGCAAAATAGTGCGGGCCAGCCTCAGCTGGCCCGGTAAAGACTTAGTTTGACTTGGTAATCGTGCTAAACGGAACCGTGCTCCCGAGCGGGCTCGGCATAAAGCCTTTGACCCCGACGCGCACAGCGTTTAAGACCGGGTTATGGTCAACCGGAATCGCCGGAACCTGATCGTAGATAATCTGATTGATCTGATGATAGAGGTCAGCTCTGGTGTCCTCATCCGGCTCTTGACGCGCTTGGTTGAGTAAGTCTTTAACCTTGGCGTTGTCCCAGCCGAAGTTGCGTTTACCCTCTTCAGAACCAAAGAACGTGTAAACGAAGTTGTCGGGGTCGGCGTAGTCGGCGCTCCACCCGAGCATGTAGATCGGAAACTTACCGGTGTTGTTGTCGTCTAGGTAGGTACCCCAATCTTCAGTCTGCAGCTCGGCTTGAATGCCGATGTCGGCCAAGTACGAAGCAATGGCGGACGCGACCGGCTCAGCTGAGGGAAAATACGGGCGTGAGACGGGCATGTACCACATCTGGGTCGAGAACCCGTCTGCGAAGCCAGCTTCGCTGAGGAGCTGTTTGGCCATCTCGGGGTCGTAACTGTAAGGCTTTAAGTCTTCGCTGTACCCGATTAGACCCGGCGGGATAAACTGCGACGCGACCTGTGCGCCGTCACCAAAAAACGCCGTCACGACTTCGTTCCAGTCTACGGCGTGCGCGATAGCTTGCCGGACTTTGACGTTTTGCAGTGGCTTATTTCCCTGGTGCAACCCGATGTAACCGATGTTGAGGTTCGAGTCGGCTACAGCGGTCTCGAGGCTATCGTCATTTTCAATCGTCTGCGCGTCGTCGGGCGAGAGGTTGACAGCGATGTCAATGCTGCCCGCTTGGAGTTCAGCGAGGCGAGCGGTCGAGTCTTCGATGCCGCGAAACACGAGACGCTCAACGCCCGCGGGCTCACCCCAATAGTCAGGGTTGCGCTCTAGGGTGAGCTGACTGCCGTCTACCCATTCGACAAACTGGAATGGCCCGGTCCCGACCGACCCGACCGCAGGCTGACCGTAGTCCGCCCCGGCTTTTTTGACCGCCGTGGGGCTGTGAATCCCGAAGTAAGACGACGACATCGCCGCAGGCAAAAAGCCCATCGGTTTGGTGAGGTCGAGCTCAAGGGTCAGGTCATCAATCACCTTCGCGCCCTCGACGACCGCAGCGTCGTCGCCCTTAAAACCGCCGAAAACGTAGCCCCACGCTTCGTAGATTTTGCCCTGGTCACGAAACCCATACTCGAAGTTCGGGTCGTTCCAGCGGTCGATGTTAAACTTGACGGCTTCAGCGTTAAAGGGCGTGCCGTCTTGAAAGGTGACGCCTTTACGAAACTTAAAGGTCCAGACGGTGCCGTCGTCGTTTGACGACCACTCAGTCGCTAGGCCGGGTTGGAGGTCGGTGCCGCCGGGTTCGACGAAAACCAGGTTTTCAACGATCTGATACGCCGCTGTCAGCGAGTTACCGTCGGTCGCGTCGTCCAAGCTGACGGGTAGGCCGCTGCCACCAAAAACCAGCGTTTGGGCCGAGCCCAAGCCTAAGAAGAGCAAGAGGGTTACGATTAGCAGTTTCTTCATGTCACCTCCAAAAATTACATCGGGGCGGCGTCGGGTCTTTCAGAGACCTAACCGTAAACCTGGCTACAACCCAACACCGCGCAATGCTCATCAAAGCTTAACATAAGGTCATCGCAAGCTCGTGAGGACAAATCTGGGAGAAGGTTTGAGTTTTGTCTTTGTGGTAGCCGAGAAGAAAAGAGCAAGGAGGCAGTAAATAGCTTGGTCTTAATGCTCAATTCCTGCTTTAGGCAGGAACTAGCACGCCCTGCTCGAGCCTAAACCGCCCGTCTACGCCTTTGACCAACCCCTCGTCGTGTGTGACCATTACCACGGCGCTCCCCTCTTCGCGGGCGAGCTGCGCCAACAGCGCGTACACGTCGGCGGCCGAAACACGGTCTAAACTGCCGGTCGGTTCGTCGGCCAAAATCACCTGCGGGCGGCTGTAGAGCGACCGGGCCACCGCGACCCGTTGCCGCTCACCCCCGGACAAGCGTTTAGGTAAAAACGTCGTACGTTCTGAAAGACCCACCCGCGCCAACAGCTCTTTCCCTCTCGCTTCGTCCGGCTTTCCACCAATACGCCCCGGCAAGGTCACGTTTTCTAAGACGGTGAGGTCCTCGAGGAGATAGTGCTGCTGAAACACGAGCCCTAACCGCTCCGCCCGTTTCGCCGCCAAGACCCGCTGCGGCAACGCGTCAATTCGGCGCTTACCCCAATAGATTTCTCCGGCTGTGGGCCGGTCTAACCCGCCGAGCAGGTGCAAAAGCGTGCTTTTTCCTGAACCCGAAGGTCCCAAAATGGCGATCACTTGCGCCGGATACACGCTCAGGTCAACGCCCCGGAGAATCTCCAAGTTCGCCCCCGGCGTCGTAAACGTTCGGGTCAGCCCCGTGCAAGAGAGCGCCGCAACGCCCACAAAATCTGCGGGTGACGGTTGCAGCATTTGAGAACGGGTCACGCCGCTACTATACCGCTGACCCTACCGACTTCTGCGTCGCACCTGACCTGCTTTTGTAGCGGCGCTCAACCAGGCAAACGTCAAAAAGGTCACCTGTAACGAGCGTCTAAACGTCTACTGTAGAACCCTTGGCTACGGAGCCGCTTGCGAAACATTTGTAAGACGGTTGTAAGACTTCTGTCAGAGAGGAGGCGTCATAGTGGTCATGAGCACCCAGGAGGTCTCTCGTGAACGGGGTCATGAGTAAAACCGAAAAAGAAACGATACAAACGCCCTCAGGCTTGACGATTCGGCGTCAGGGTGAGGCTCTGGAGACAGTTAGCTCGAAGGCTGGCTTGTTTAGGCTTCTGGTCTCTCATTCACGCTCTGAAATAACCGAAATAAACCTCAATGAAGGGAGTCGGTTCATAATTACACCCGCTGACTCAGTAGTTGAAACGTTTTATGTACTTTCAGGGCAACTAATCAGTGAGCAATTTGGAAACCATGATTTTATCAATCAGGACAACTATATAGTCACTGAGAAGCTTTCAGAAGATTGTATATTCACAGCGTCTACAGATACGAGGCTGTTACACATTACAGAAAGGCCACAGTTTCATACCTTTAGCGAGGACATAGGCCAACTCAGAGAGCTTGCAGTCGAAGTAGAAGTTAAAGACGGCTACACCGCAGACCACTGTGAAAGGCTGCAAAATCTGTCTTATGCTACTGGCCAAGAACTCGGACTGAGTCCGGCAAACTTATATCTTCTAGATATTGGGGCTTATCTTCACGACGTAGGCAAGATACGTGTGCCGCTCTCTATCTTAAATAAACCCGCTAAACTGACTCCTAAAGAATGGGAGATAATTAAACAGCACCCTCTATATGGCCGTGAGCTTTTGGACCAAACGTTTATGAGAGAAGCGAGTACAATTGTAGAGCAACACCATGAACGCTTGGATGGTAGCGGATACCCCTATGGGTTATCTGGTAGTGAGTTACTGGTTGAAGCCTCTATCGTTGCGGTAGCTGATACGTTTGACGCCATGACGACAAACCGCCCATACCATAAGGCAGCAACACAGGCCGAGGCACTTGCTGAAATTTGCAGATGCGTAGGAATTCACTATCCTAAAGAAGTCGTCAAGGCTTTCTATTCGGCATTGAGAGCGGGTAAGATATAGAAGAGAAAAGAAATAGCAGCCTCTCTTATATCTATGGTTTACACTAGCGACCATTTTGAGGAAGTGTATGTCGTGAAATGTGCCACTTTTCGTATCGTATGATATTGACGTGAGACTTCTATTCATATAGACTTGCCCCAAGAAGGCAAACGCCAGAGTGTCTTCTTCAAGAGCGTTACTCGACGTTCTACTCAAAAGTATAGGGGTGAAAAATGGTCCGAAAAGTCGTTTGCGAAGGCTTCAAAGTCACCAAATAAGTAGTTCTCCGTCGTAAAGAGCAGACTGTGCATATCTCCAGTCTGCTTTTTTGTTGCCTTTACGCCGTCAGCCTCGAGTAAGAATCTTGTAAGAGCCCTTGGTTTATCTTCTGTTCATAAGGCGCATCCGGACCATGCGCTTTACGCCCCTGCACGGTGACTCTGGCGATGAACCGTGTGGGGCACCCCTGTTTGTCCTCTCTTTGTCGTTGTTTCAGCTGCCAAACCACCCCTAATAACGTTCGTAAACACGCGGTTTATGGGCTGAAAGTGTAGCTCAGCACCTCTGCAAAACTTCTCATATGGTGTGGTAGGCTTTTCTCTAATGAAGCGTTTAGGTTTCTCTTTTAGCGGGGCCGCTCGTGGCTGAACTCGAGCAGTTTCTCGTCCAAGTTCCGCTCTTTAACGGTGCGCCGCAGCGGGCGCTTGAAATTGCCGCTCAAGCTTTGCAGCCTCGCACCTTTCCACCTGACACCGTGCTCTTTCAGGAGGGCGACCAAGGCGAAGTCCTATATATTCTCAACAAAGGTATCGTCAAACTCTTTAAGATTGACTTAGAAGGTCACGAAAAAACGCTCGCCATCCTTAAACCACCCGAATTTTTCGGTGAGATGGCGCTGTTAGGTGAGCAGGGCCGGAGCGCCACCGCGCTCTCAATCCGCGAAACGCTCGTCTATTTGCTGTTCAAAGACGATTTTCAGCGGCTCCTAAAAGAGTATCCGAGCATCAGTATGAACGTTGCCAATACGCTTTCACAGCGGCTTTACGGAGCCAACGACGAGGCGCAAGTCTTGTCGTATAAAGATGCGCAGGGGCGCGTGGCGTATGTGATTTTGCGGCTCTATTGGGGCGGCCTGATTGACTTTAACGACGAAGGCAAGGCGCTCTTACGGCTGACCCACCAAGAACTCGCCAGCCTCGCCGGAACGAGCCGCGAGACGGTGACGCGGGCGCTTAAAGCTTTGGAAGAAGAGCACGTGATCAGTACGCGGCCTAAAGAGGTCTTGATCCAAGACCCCGAGGGCTTAGAGGAGATCTTGCACGGCGTTCGCTGATTCTGCAACCCTCGAGGCGTTTCAAGCTGTTCCATCGCCCAAAGGCCGCGAGCACCTAGCAGCGATGCAGCTCGCGGGCCGCGACATCAACCGAGCCGTTTCTGAGCTGTATGAGGTCTACGGCCCGGTGTTCGCCTTTGGTGTGGGGCCGGTGCGTTTTATCTGGTTGGTCGGGCCGGAGGCGAACAAGTTCGTCTTGGAGGACGCCGCCGAACACTTTCAACTCGGTCCGGCTTACGGGTTTTTACGCACCATCGGCGGCGACACCGCGCTGATTACCAGCGATGAACCCGAGCATTTGCGGCGGCGGCGGCTCGTCCAACCCGCGTTTCACCGCTCGCGTTTGGCGCTGCTAGATACGCTGTTGCAGACACGACTTACGGAGCTGTTTGAAAGCTGGGTCGGGCGCAGCGTAGACCTCTACCAAGAGGTGCAGGGACGGGTGCTCGCCATCATCTGCGAGGTGCTGTTGGGGCAGGCGGCGCTTACGACCCCTCTGACCGCCGACATCGCCCGGATGATGCGTTACGCCAACCTGCCGTTTCAGTTCCAGCTCGTCAAACTGCGCGTGCCCGGTAGCCCGTGGGCGAAGTTTTTAGCAGCCAGAAACCGCGCCGACGCCGCTATCTACCGTGAAATTGCGCGGCGGCGTAAAAGCGGCGACGTTGGTGACGACGTACTCGGCCTGCTCTTAGAAGCGCGTGATGAGACCGGGCAGGGCCTCAGCGAGGTTGAGATGCGCGACCAAGCGATCAGTCTGGTTTCCGCCGGTTTCGATACGACGAGCGCGGCGCTGACGTGGGCGGCCTATGAGTTGCACCGGCAACCTGAACTGTTAGCTGAGTTGCGAACCAAACTTTCAGGTACAGCCGAACCGCCACTACTTGCGCAGACCATCAAAGAGACGCTGCGCCTCTACCCACCGGCCCCCGCAGGATTACGGCAGACGACGAGAGATTTAACCTTTGGCGGCTATCACCTTCCGGCGGGGCACCGAGCCGCATTTTCGATCTACGCGTCGCACCGTTTGGCGTCGGTTTACCCGGAACCGCTGCGGTTTCACCCACAACGTTGGGAGACGTTTTCACCGTCGCCCCACAGTTATCTACCTTTTGGTAACGGCGCACGTTACTGCATCGGCTCAGGTTTGGCGACCAGGATTTTGACGTTGGGACTGGGAAAACTCGTGCGAGATTACACGCTGACGCCGCTCCGGACTGAACCTGTCCAAGAGGCCGGGAACACGCTGCATCCGCGTGGCGGTTTGCCGGTCAGGGTTGAACGGGTGGGCTGAGACGCGCCGAAAGCTGAGTCTCGAGTCCACGTTTCACTTCGGGCCAGTCGGAGTAGATTACCGAAAAGAGCAGCGTATCGCGGATATGCCCGTCTTTCATCACGCGTTCGGCGCGCATCGTGCCCTCAAAAACCGCGCCCAACTTGCGAATCGCCCTTTCAGAACGGGTGTTCCGGGCGTCGGTATAGAAGTAGACGCGTAACAAGTCGAGGGTTTCAAAGGCGTAGGTAAGCATGAGGTATTTGCTCTCTAAGTTGACCGCGGTTCCCTGTGCAGAAGGCGCAAGCCAGGTAAAACCCAACTCACAGTTGCGGTTGGCAGTGTTGAGACTCGAGTACCGGCTCGTTCCGACGATTTGACCGTCTACGAGCAGCACGAACGGGTAGGCTGTACCCGCGTCGCGTTCACGAAAGGCCCTGGCAAAATAGGCTTCGGCTTCGGCGGCGGTTGTCGGCGTTGAGGTGAAGCGGTACACTTCCGGGTTCGCTGTGGCAATCTCTAAGAGCGGCCCCAAGTGCTCTTCACCTAACGGCTCAAGCCTCACCACCTGACCTCGTAACACGAGGGGATGCTGAACCGGTAAGCTGCTAGACAACCCGGACTCAACCAACCTGCAAATCTGCCTTGGGCAGCGTGGCAACGTCAGACTCTAGCGGTTGCGCGGCGAGGTCGAGGTCGAGCGGGACGATCTCCGCGTGTTCAATCGGGCGCTGCACGCCGAGCATACTGCTGATCACGACCGCGTGCGAGACGACGATTAGACTATCTAAATGCTTGTAACGCCGCAGCACGTTCAGCACGCGTTCACGCACCTCTTCGACGCTCTCCCAACTCCGCGCTTCAGGGGGCGGCGGTTGTCGCTCAGCGACCGGTACACGCCGATCCTCCGAAGGTTTGTACGCCGCTCGGCTCCGGGTACGCCGGTCTGCAAACGGAATAAAACCCGTGTAGTAAGAGAGCTGCTGATTGGCGTGGCGGATGATGTCGTCGTCCATCTCACCGAGGGGGTCTTTTTGCGGTAGCCACTCGTGCAGGTCGTATTCGACGTGCAGGGGTTTGTCGAGCGCCCGCGAAAGCCGCGCCGCCGACTCTAAAGCCCGCGCGTAAGACGAACTGAGGATGCCCTGGGCCGCTTCTAACCGGTAATCGCTGGCGATCACGTCAATCTGCACGCGGCCTTTAGGGGTTAAGGGCGCAAATGAGCGCGCCCAGCCGCGTACGCCGCGCGTCTCGAGCGCATCCCAATCAGTTTCACCATGACGGATAAAAAAAAGTTTCATGTCACATGCCTTTGGAGCGTACTCCAGGAGAAGTTAGACGCGCCAGCATGGTCCAGATTAGCATAAGGCTGCGGCTGGCAACAGTCATCAAGAAATAGCGAGGCAACATCGTATATTGTCTGGTGCATTGCGTCTCGAGGGGCCCCGGCGCCTCCCTTTCGCAGTCGTCGAGTTGTGGGTGCAGCCTGACAAACAGTAGGGCTCAGGCAACGAACAGTTGCAGCGTAGCAAGCCTCGGGGCAGACGAATATACGATGCTTAACTTTCGCTCCGGTAGCCTTGATCTTTTACTCAGCGAGTGCTTGGGTTGCAAGTCTTGATAGAAGCAGAGGAACGTTTTGCGTGCATGTTTTTGAGGTTTGAACCTGACTCTACCGATCAGTATTACGCTTATATAATGCTGTGACAGGGCGCAATCTGTACTACCATAGACGGGTGCAAACACTAGACAGTTTTTACCGACGCGCGGTGCTTTCGGTGGCCGACGCACCGCCCATCACCAAGTTTATCAAGCAGCGAGGATTTAATCTGGGCGTCTCGAGGTTTGTCGCCGGTGAACAGCTGCCCGAAGTTCTAGGGGCGGTGCGGGCGCTCCGTCAGGACGGCTTGGAAAGTATCCTCGACCTGTTGGGCGAATTTGTTGACACCGAAGCGGGCGCGGCGGCGATGACCGAGGAGGTTTTGGCGACGTTGGAGGCCCTCAGGGGCGTCCCCGGCGAACCCTACATGAGCGTCAAACCGACCCAGCTCGGGCTCGGCGTCAGCTTTGAGCTCGGCCTGCAGAACGCCACCAAGGTGGCTGAGAAGGCTAGAGACATCGGCGCACGGCTCTGTTTAGACATGGAAAACGTCCCTTATGTAGACGGGACTTTAGAGCTTTTCGGTGCGCTACAAGACAAGGGTTATAGCCACGTCTCGACGGTGCTGCAGAGTTATTTATACCGGACGATGGACGACCTCGAGGCTCTGTTAGAACGCACGCCCAAACCCACGCTGCGAATCGTCAAGGGGGCGTACCGTGAGAGCGAAGGGGTCGCCTATCAGAACAAAGCGAAAGTAGACGAAACCTACCGGGAGCTGGTCTACCGAGGGCTCGAGGGCGGCGCTCAAATCGGGGTGGCGACCCACGACGAGAGTATCTTGAGCGAAGTCGAAGCGTTCGTACGCGGGGCCGGAATAGGGCCGGAGCGTTACGAGTTCCAGTTTTTGTACGGCGTCAAACCGGCGCTGCAGCGCCGCCTGGTCGCCAAAGGTCACCGGGTGCGTATCTATATCCCCTACGGTCACGACTGGTACGGTTACTTCAGCCGCCGTTTGGCCGAACGCCCCGCCAACTTGCTCTTTGTGGTACGCGGCCTTTTTGGTTAGACACAGTTGCCGCGCAGCTGAAGGTTGAAGTGAACGCTTTCGGTTTACAAACTTCCGGTTGTAGTCTGACTTCTAGATTCTCTATGCCAATCTAGAGAAGCGTCTTATAGCTGACACCTAAGCGTTCACAAAACTGAGTACAGTCGTATTTGAGTATAGTTGTGCATATATACAGCAGCCATGTTAAGGAGCGTTATGGAACTATTTGAACCCTATCAGGTCGAGCCGTATTCGGATTTTTCGCAGAAAAGCGTACAAGACGCCTACAAAGAGGCGTTAGAACAAGTTCGTGGCCAACTCGGGCAAGCTTATCCGCTCGTTATCGGCGGCGAAGGGGTCACGACGACGCACGGGTGGCTCGAGTCCGTTAATCCGTGCAACACCGAGCAAGTTGTCGGGCGCAGCGCCAAAGCGGGGCGCAAAGAGGTCGAACGGGCGATGAACGCGGCGTGGACCGCGTATGAAAGTTGGTCGCAGTTGCCGATGAGCACCCGTGCGCGGACACTCGTCAAGCTCGCAGCAGTGCTGCGCCGCCGCAAATTTGAACTCTCGGCGTGGGAAACGTTTGAGGCGAGTAAAAGTTATCTCGAGGCCGAGGCTGACGTAGCCGAAGCGATTGACTTTTGCGAATACTACGCGCGGCAGGCGTTAAAACTAGACGGGCCGCTCGAGACCTACGATTACCCCGGCGAAGAAAACACTTCGTTTTTAGTCCCGATTGGCGTCGGTGTGGTGATTCCGCCGTGGAACTTTTTGCTGGCCATTTTAGTTGGCACGGCGGTCGGGCCGGTCGTCGTCGGCAACACGGTGATCGTCAAGCCCTCACCCGATACCCCGATTATCGCGCAGAAGTTTATGGAATGCGTTGCCGAAGCGGGGTTTCCGCCGGGTGTGATTAACCTCGTCACCGGGGCAGACGCCGACATCGGTGACCTGCTCGTAGACCATCCACGCACCCGGTTTATCAACTTTACGGGGTCGCTCGAGACGGGTTTACGGATTCATGAACGCGCGGCCAAGCTCCAACCGGGGCAGAAGTGGCTAAAAAAGGTCTATACCGAACTCGGCGGCAAAGACGCGCTCATCGTTGACGAAACCGCCGATCTGGACTACGCCGCCGCCGCTGCCGTTGCCAGCGCGTTCGGGTTTCAGGGGCAGAAGTGCTCGGCGCTCAGCCGTCTGATCGTCGTGGACGAGGTCTACGACGCGCTCTTAGAGAAAGTCGTCGAGCGTACCCGGCAGCTCTCGTTCGGCCCCGCTGAAATTAACAGCGATGTGGGCGCGGTTATCAACCAAAAAGCCGTAGACAAGATCATGGGCTATATCGAAAACGGTAAGACCGAAGCGAAGCTCGTATTGGGCGGCAACCGGGGCGATGAGGCGGGCTTCTTTATCGAGCCGACCATCTTTGCTGAAGTGCCGCAGAGCGCGTCTATCGCCTGTGAAGAGATTTTTGGGCCGGTCTTGTCGGTGATGCGGGCGAGGGACTTCGACCACGCTTTAGAGCTAGCCAATTCAACCGTTTACGGGCTGACGGGCGGTGTGATCAGTCAAGACCGCACCCGCTTAGAACAGGCGCGGCGCGAGTTTCACGTCGGCAACTTGTACTTAAACCGCAAGATTACCGGGGCGCTCGTCGGCGTGCAACCGTTCGGCGGCTTTAACCTGTCGGGTTCAAACGCCAAAGCCGGGGGGCCGGACTATCTGCGGCTGTTTATGGAGATGAAAACGGTCGCTGAGCGGTATTAAGGATAAGTTTACGAGAGCGGCTTTCGCTACCGCTCTTTTTATGAGGCGATATGGACGTAGCAGCGCAGTACGCTCTAGCTGAAGAACTTGCAGAACGCTTGGGTTGGATTCCCGGCGTTCGGGCGGTCACGTTGGGCGGGTCGTTGGCTAGAGGCCGAGGGCAACCGGGAAGCGATATTGATTTGGGCGTTTACTACCACGCGGCTACGCCCCCCGATATTTGGGCGTTTAAGGCGCTAGCTAGGGCCGTTGACGATAGCGGTTCAGACGAAACCGTAACGGGTCACGGCGGTTGGGGAACGTGGGTCAACGGCGGCGCATGGCTGAGTGTCGGCGGTCAGCGCGTTGACTTCATCTACCGCGATTTGGACAGAGTTACGAAAGTGTAGGCACAGTGCCGTGCGGGTGGGCCGGAAAGACACCTTCACGGCGGTCATCCCCACGGGTTTCACAGCCCTATCTATCTGGGCGAGGTCTATTACGCCCGGATTCTTTACGACCCGGCAGGAGAGCTACGCGCTTTGCAAGAGCAACTTGCCGTCTATCCTTCTAAGCTCAAAAAGGCGCTGATTCCCACGTTTTTACACGAAGCTGAGTTCGCCCTAGCAATCAGCGAAAAGTCTGTTCAACGTGCCGAGAGTTCCTACGTTGCCGGGTGCTTTTTCGAATGCGTATACAGCCTCGTGCAGGTACTTTTTACGCTGAACGAACACTATTTTGTCAACGAAAAAGGCGCGGTCGCCGAAACGCGCACCTTTGAGAAAAGTTTAGAAGGTTTTGCCGACGAAGTGACGGATATTTTAGGTTGTGTGGGCCGGACGGCAGAGGAACTAGAGCGCAACCATAAGCGTTTAGGCAGTCTCGTCAGAGAGGTTAAGCTACTCACATAGTACGTCGTGTCAAGCCGAACCTCGAGCCGCAAGTCTAGTAAAGAAAGGTTCCAGAAGAAAACCTCTGGAACCTACGAAACTAGTTTCAAATCTTGACTTAGCGTTCAACCGTTCGGAGCGGCCTTTCGGGAACCCGTTCCGCAGACGTTTTAGTTGGTGTGTGGCGTTTACGCGCTTTGAGCCGTTCAGCCAAAAAGTAGCTCCCAGTGACAAAAGTTCCGGCAACTGCTTGCAAGGCGAGCCCTTCCCAGGTGGCGTAAAGGCCAAACCAGAGCCCAGCCCAGTAAGGGAACTCTAAAAACCGTAGCGGATGCGTCGGCAACCATCCGACAACTTGCAGTGCGTGCGCGGTATTGCCGACCATGACGAGTAGCACCGCGCCCAGCATTACTGCCGTGACGACGAGCATCTTCTTGTACGGCAGCTTGGTCTGCACCTGAAAGACGATCAAGCCGACGGCAAACGTCGCCGCGAGACCGAGGGCAACGCCTGCAAAAACGCTGAGGCTGCCCGCCTCTAAGACCAACGCCTGCAAAAACAAGGCCGTTTCAAAGCCTTCACGGTAAACGCTCGTAAATCCCAAGAGCGCCAACCCGACGAACTGCCCGACCCCTGCCCCGATAATCCGGGCTTTCTTTTTGTGAAAACCGGCCATCCAGTCCGTCCAATAGGTATCGTGAAAAAACCAGTTGGTAATGAGCAGCAAAACGCCGATAGCGACGACCGAAACGACGGCCTCGAGCTTCTCCCCAAACTGCGCAAACGCTAACAGAGCGCCGCGCATAATCAGAAACGTCACGGCGCTCGCCAGCAGCGCACTCCACACCCCGACCCAAAGAGGTTTACGAAAGCGTTTCATCGAGGCCATCTTGAGACTACCGAGCAGCGACGCCAAGATGAGAACGGCCTCGAGCCCTTCCCGAAAGACGATAATTGCAGCGTTCGTCGCGACCGACCCCGGCGCTTTCGAGCCGCTGATGGCGGTTTTCGCCTCAGCAAGTCGAGCTGAAAGCGCCGCGCGGGTTGCCTTGACCTCAGCCAGCGGTGCGTGACGGCTCAGCAAGTAGGCGAGTCCTTTGGGGCTGTCGCCGTACCAGAAGAGATTTTCGATCTCCGGCACAAAGCGTGGGGCAAACGCGGTCAATTTCGCTTCGGGGCCGCTTTCTAAAATCGCGTACGCTTCAATGCGGGAGCTTTCAGCTTGAGCATACGCACCCGTGGCGACGGCAGCCTCGAGCTGTGACAAGGCTTCTTCGATCACGTCAAAATCGGCGGAGCTGTTTTGCTGGAGCCACGCTGCAGGCATCGTGCTTTTGAGCGTGTCGGTCAGAGTTTGAACGTTGCCCTTCACAACATCCGGCGCGGCGACGGCGGTGTGTTTACTGGCGTCGTCTAAGGTTTGGGTCAGTCCGGCAAAAAGCTCGGCGGCGCGTCCGGTGGCGGCAGCGTCTCGAGTGCTCAGTTCACCTTGGAGATCGGCAAAGGCAGCGGTGGCAGCCTCTTGAAAGCTGATCGCTTCACGAATCTCGAGATCAACAGCCACATCTCCCCCGCGTATGCCGCGACCATACTCGAGCGGCACGAGCGACAAAAAGCGGAACAATTGACCGGCGCGGCGGGCCTGTTCATCGGCGCTGAGAGGCGCGGCGCGAAACCCGGCTAAGGCGGTCTGAACGGGCGCAACTTCACCTTTCGCTAACCCGGCAAAAACAGTTTGAGCTTTTCGTAACGCCTCAGTACCACGCTGGGCCTCAAAACTCGAGGCCAAAATCGCAAAGTAACCTCTGGCTAAAGCTGCAGCCTCGGCGGTGCGTACTGAAAAGTCTTGCGCGTGCGCCGCACTGACGTCGGCCAGGGTTTCCTGAAGCCGCGCCCCGTAGGTGTCGAGCAGGTCGGCACGTACCGCTTCTAAGGCTTTTTCTTGGGACAGCTCGCCAGCCTGCCACTGCCTTAGTGCCAAGGTTGCGTCGGCGTCGGGACGAGAAAACCGAGTCGCCTGCCGAAACTCACGTAAAACGAGCCATGACGCGGCGGCTTCGGGGTTGTCTTGCCGGATGGCTTTAGTGGTTTGCCTAAACCCGGCATCTAACAGTGCCGTCCAGAGTTGAGCTTTGGCGGCAGCAAAGGCAGCTTCATCACCCTGATTTACGGCCTGTTCTGCACGCGCTAAGGCATTTTTGGCGCGGGTGTCGAGGGTAGGCTCGAGCCCAGCCAAGCCCAACTTCGCATAAGCCGCCTTTGCTTTTTGTAGCGGCGCACGGGCAGAGTTAGGTGCAAGCATCAACCCCAACTGCGCGTCAACAAGATTGCTCCGCACGGTTTCGGCAAGCGTTGCAGGAGACGCAGCTAAAGTATTTGAGATCAACATAAGCGCGAAAAGTATAGTCAGGCGTTTCATCAGTCGGCCACCGTGACGCCTAAAGCGCCCGCGACCTGCACCACTTGCCCGGTAATCGCCGTCGCCCGGTCTTGCGCTTCAGCGCCCAAAACGTCGGCCTGTTCGGGTGAAAACCGCTTACCGGCACGCTCGGCGGCGTAGATGTCGGCGACGTAAGCTTTAAGCTCCAACAGGCGCGTCTCGAGCTGTTCGCCCTGCGCAGGGTCTACGGTGGCAATCTGCGGCGCGACACCCTCTAAAACGACCTCGAGCCCCGACAAGATGTCCTGAATATCGGCCAAGCGGGAGATCGCAACAAAATCGCGCTGCTCGGAGGCTGCCCCGACGACAAAGCGCGAGTCGCGCCACGAGGCGAAGTATTCGCTCATCGTCGGGACCATCACGACGAGCGCAGTAAAGGCGTCTTGTTCGGTCGGATTCCAAGCCGTACCCGCAGCTTTGAGGTCGGCAGCTTTTTGCGCGAGCAGCGCCGACGCGCCTCTTAAGACGTTGGCGTTTGGGAGAACTTCGCCGAACTCGAGTTGTCCGTTCCTATTGAGGTCAGCTTGGACACCGCTCGAGTACGCCGCGAACGTTCCCCAGAGTGTACTTTCCGTAACGCCGAAGAGGTTACCGGGTTTCTCCAGCACCTGCCCGTCAGGAAGCGTAAGGTCAAATGAAACGGCATTTTGCGGGTCTTCAGCGGCGCTCGAGCCTGCGTCCAAATCCACATCGAATTGCGCCAAGCTCGGTGTTCCGGCGACGATTCCTTCGACCTGCTCGTAGAGCGGGCTCGCCGTCGTCCAAACGTCACGGGCACTTTTTATCAGTGCAGCAACTTCATCCTCACGCTTTTGCCAGAGCGCCGCGTAATCAAACGCTTCACCCTCAGCCAGCGCGTAATAACGCTCGCTCAGCCGCTCTAACTCAGCGGTTTGCTCAGCGAGCGTCCCGGTTTTTGCGAGCAGATAGGTTTGAATCGCGCCGAGGTCGGTTTGGGCGGACGCTACACCTACGAAAGTTAGTAGGCAACTCAACCCAAAACACCCAGCCAGTTTGTTGAACACGCATGAACCTCCTGTATGACCTGCAATTCTTTTAATCCCTAGCAGCAAGGTCGGATTTAGAGGCAGTCTAGCGTCCCTCGAGTATCGTGTCAATACCCGAGTGAGTTACTCGGAATAGTTCCTAAGTTGGCTCCAGAACGTTCTTTTGCAAAAAAGGCTCGAGCTCGAGCCGCAATATTGATGAGACAGCTGTGATAGAGCAAGTCACAACGACTGCGGCGTTGCAACACTAAAACCTGTTACCTTGACCTTATGAAGCCAACCTCGCTGGGCTACCGGACCGACCTCATTTTCCACCGTTTCGAAGGCGACGTGCTTGACCGAGGTCACTACCTCGTGATTCGCACACCGAGTAATCCAGGCTATCATTGGGGTAACTTTTTAATTTTTGGCGCACCACCGAAGCCGGGAGATTTCGCGCGATGGAACGAACTTTTTACGCGTGAAGTCGGCACCCCGCCGCTGATTAACCACAAGGTTTTCGCTTGGGACACCGTAGACGGTCGTCACGGTGACGTATCTGACTTTCTCGCCGCAGGTTTTGAGCTGGGCGAAGAGGTCGTGATGGCGACCGGCACGCTGACACCGCCGCGCCGCTACAACCACAAGGTTGAGCTTCGGACCCTCGAGACTGACGCCGACTTTGCCGCACACGTTGACTTGCACGTCCTCGGCCGCAACGAAAAATATGATGAGGTGAGCTACCGGCCTTTCTATGAGGCGAGCACGAAAAGCTACCGAAAGATGATCGCGGCGGGTCTCGGACGCTGGTTCGGGGCTTTTTTAGACGGAAAACTCGTGGCCGATATGGGCATCTTTGCCGCAGGCGACCTAGCCCGGTATCAGTCGGTGGTAACGCACCCGGACTTTCGGCGGCGCGGCATCTGTAGCACGCTGCTCTACGAAACCGGACGTTTTGCGCTCGAGACACTCGGCGCAAAGACGCTCGTGATTGTTGCCGATGACCACTACTTTGCCAAACACATCTACGGCTCGGTAGGTTTTACGGTGCAGGAAAAACAGGGATCGCTCGAGTGGCACTCTTAGACCAGTACCCATAAACCAATATCAGCTGTTGGCTCTGTCGGCGTGCTGGCAAGCATAAGGTGCTCGTCGTCGCAGCCAAACTGCGTTGGCTCATTTGAAACTATTGGGAAGGGTTACGGCCTTTAAGCTTACATTTAAGCTTCGAGAAACGCGGCTGCAAGCTCGAGCTGATTAAGAAAGGTCACTAAAAATGTCATGCAAAAGGCTCGGACAACTTAGACTCAGACATTCCAGTCTCTAAGCAGGCGGTCTTAACAGCAAACTTAACGGCAAACAAAAGCTGCAAGGTTTGGCTAGGGTTTGACTGAGGTAGCTTCAAACACGCCAGTGATCCATCAGCGCGACGACAACGGCGTGAGGGACGGTCAGGGCGCTGATCAAAATGAGGTAAAGAGCGACAAACCCCTCGAGCGTCGTCACCCGCGCGGCGTTCGCCAGGTACACTCCGGCGAGTAAAGCCAGCGCCAGCAGGGTCAGCGGGAGCAGATCAACAGAGAGGCGGCGAACGGCGGCCATCAGGGTCGGCGGGCGACCTTCACCGCCCTGTTCGCTGAGCAGCAGCAACCGCCCAAGATGCCTGAGCGAATGCCAGAAGGCAAAATAGACACCGACGGCAACGTAAGCCGGTACGAGCGTAAAAAGCGCCGTAAGCAAAAAGATTTCGGTAAGGTCTACGGCGAGTACGGCACTGCTAGGGGCGGCGCGAACGGCGTTTATCAGGTAGAGGGCAAAAACCAGCACCACAAAGGTGAGCAGAAGCCCCACAAACCACGGCGACTTTAGGTTGACGGTGTTCACGCTCAGCCCGAGGCCCAGCGCGGCGTGGTGGTAGAGGCTGGCAGCGGTTTCGGGAAAAGCCAAAAGCGGCAGCGCGATAGGTAACAGCCCCCGTAAAACGAGCGTCGTCAGGGCTCCCCAACGCGTGGGCCGACGGCGACCCAGTGAAAGCTCGAGAAACCGCCTATCGCCTTGCCCCCAGTGCAGGACGGTGAGGAGCAAAAAACCGACAAACGCGACTTGCGGCGCGAGCAGCCAGAGGCCGAAATAGAGTGCAGCCAAGCTCAGGTAACCCACGAGGTAAAATGCAAACAGCCACGGCCTGCGTGCCCATAAAAATCCTGAACGAACCGGGACGAGGTGGTCGAGCGCCCCGTGCGGCAGGGCAAAAAAGACGGTACCGAGGAGCAAAGGGTAAAGTGCATGGGCGCTGACAAAGTTGGGCGCAACGGCGTAGAGCCCGAGGGTAGCAAACGCCGCGAACCACGGGATACCTACTAACCAGAGCTCGAGCTGTACGTCAGTTAATCTTTGTGTCATCTAATCTTTGTGTCATCTAATCTTTGTGTCATCGGCAAGGTGCGCGTCACCAGCTGTCTCCCGACAGCAGCCCGTTTGAAGGCTGCACTCGGCCAGTCATAACTCAGTTAGTCATAAAGGGTCTTAGGGTTGCGAAACTGGCTTCAGCACACGTTCGTAACAGAAGAGCTTTCAGAGACGCGTAAGAACCGTGACGCAGCACTAGGTAGCCCCGCCTTTACGTCTCCATAATCAGAGGAACGCCGCAGTGCGACGCCGAGCTTAGTGGCTCATACCTAACGACCATGGGGGGAACGATGACCGAGCAGCAAGCAGTCCTTTCTTGGCTTAAAGACGCGCACGCGATGGAGGTTGGTGCGCTGCCGACCCTGCAACACCACGCGGACGCGGCGCAAAACTATCCCGAAGTCCGCGAGAAACTCTTGCAACATCATGAGCAAACGCGCCGCCACGCCGAACTTATCGGGGGGTGCCTCGAGCGTTTAGGCACCAACCCTTCGGCCCTTAAAGAAACCGTCGGTACAGCTTTCGGCAAGGTGACCGGGCTCGTTAACCTGCCGACCAAAGACCCGGTTGTTAAAAATGCACTCGGCGACTACGCCGCTGAACATTTCGAGATTGCCTCGTACAAATCGTTGATCGCAGGCGCTGAAAAGGCCGGAGATTTAAGCACCGCCGACGTCTGCAGACAGATTCTCCAAGAAGAAGAAGAGATGGCCGGTTGGCTGGGGGGACACATCCCCACGATGACGCAAAAATTTTTAGATGAGCAGACCGGCGAGTCTGAAAGCTCAGACGGAGCCCTCAGCAAGGTAGGCCAGACCGTCACTGAACTAGGCGAAAAGGGCAAAGACGCGGCGACCAACGTCGGCCCGAAAAACGCGTTGCTGGCAGGGGGTGCGCTGCTAGCCGGTGCGGGCGCAGCGATGCTGATCGGTCAAGCCTTGCGCCGTAACGATGACAAAAACAGCGAGCAAACCGAGTGGAACGACCTCGGCGACACGAACCTCGGCAGCGCCGAATACGGTGCGGCGGAAGCTGATAGTGCGCTTGCAGACGGCACGGTTATAGATGACATGGTTGTAGACGACATAGCTGTAGACGGCACAGTGATAGACGCGGTCATGGAAACAGACATGGGCCTAGATGACTCAGACCTAGATGACTCATTTGTAGCGGCGAGTGACCCGCTGGGAGCTGAGCCGCTAGAAATTGAAACGGACGCCGCAACGATGCAAAGTTTAGACGATTCGGCGCTACTAGCCGACTTAGCGGCCGACCTACCCTTAGAAGAGGAGACCGGCGGCTTGGTCTACACTGAGGTCTGGCTCGAGCCGGGGCTTTACAGCGGTTTTGGGCCGAGCTATGACAGCGCCGGCGACCCCGTTGGTCAAGAGGTCGCGTCTCGGCTCACGCAGCACGGACAAGTTGACGCCTCAAATATCGAGATTACGGTTGAAAATGGTGATGTGCTTCTCGAGGGTACCGTGGCCGACGAAGAGACCAAACGCCTGGTAGGTGAGGCGGTCCAAACCGTCACCGGGGTCAATCAGATAGAAAACATGCTGCAGGTGCAAACTGTGCAAACCGGCATGGGTCAAGATAGTGCAGGTCAAAGCAGTATGAGTCAAGACGGTGCAAGTCAAGGCAGTACAGATCAAAGTAGCAGTGGAGGAAATGACATGAGTGAGTTCGAGCACAGCACGACGATTGACGCTTCGCCTGACGACGTTTACGCATTTATGTCGAAAGTTGAAAACCTACCTAAATATCTGCCGACGACCCACAGCGCACAGCCGCAGCAAGGTGACCGCGTTCGGGTACAGGGCGAAGCGCAAGGGCATGAATACGACGCTGACGGGTTTTTTCGCACCGACAAAGACGCGCACCGCATCGAGTGGGGTGCGGACGAACAGTACTACTCGGGGTGGCTCGAGGTTACCGGTCAAGGCGAGAACTCAACGATGACCGTCCACCTGTCGTTTTCGGGTGGACCGCCCGCCGGTGAAGGGGACGCGCCCAGCGACGAGAGTAACAACGCGCCCAACCGAGACGAGATTCAAGAAGGACTGGTCAAGTCGCTCGAGTCGATTAAAAACTTTGTCGAAGAAGGGCGCTCCGGCGGCAAAGAAGAGCCGAGCGCCGCAACCTAAGCTAACTGGTAACTAAGCAGTTCTAAGAGGCGCAACTGCGCCTCTTTTTTAATAGTTTATAGAGGTAGCGTACGGCGACACAGCTTGCGAACACGCTTAGGCAAACGGCGACGTCTCGTAGTTGGCCAGTAGGTCCTGAGGACCGTCATAAACGGTGAGGGCTCCCTTGAAGTCTTCGTCATCCCAACCGCCACAGCGAAACGCGATGACGCCGAGGCCGAGGGGCGCAGCAGCTTGCAGATCGTAAGGGGTGTCGCCAAGCAGCAGGGCTTGATCGGCCGGTAACGAAAGCTTGTCAAGCGCCACCGTCAAGATGTCGGGGTGCGGTTTCGACGCGTTGGCGTCGCTCGAGGAGGTCTGCTCGCTAAGCAGATCGCTTACGTCGGCCAGCTCGAGGAGCGCCGCCAGCGTATCTTGTCCCGAGGAACTCGCCGCAATCAAGCTCAGTCCGTCTTCAGTAAACCGCTCTAACAGCTCCCGAACTCCGGGAAACGTGCTTACTTCAGGCAGATAACGCGTTTTGAAAATCTCACTGCGGCGGGCGTCGATGTCCTGGCGCAGTTTAGAGTCGCCGGTAACCCCGATAACTCTGGGCAGCAGTTCGTCGCCACCCATGCCGATCAGCGGCCGCACCCGCTCAAAAGCTACGTCGTAGCCAAACGCTTTAAGCGCGTCCACATAAGCGCGTGCGTGCGCGTCGTTGCTGTCTACCAGGGTACCGTCTACATCGAGTAAGACGCCTTTAAGTGTGGTCATTATGCCCCTTCGGTTGCCGAGGATTTTCGTTCAGGCTCAGCGACCTTTTGCTCGAGTTTAAGTCGTCCCGGCATCTTTACAAAGTAACGAGCCCCGTCTTCGGCGGGATGCCTTACAAGCTTTGTGCTGGTTTATTGATACTGTATGTGTGTTTAGCTTGAAATCATTGAGTGACGTAAATTCAAGCATCATGCAATTAGCCAATGCAACACTAATTATTTTGGACGGTGCAAAATGGATTCTACGACAACTATAGCGAAGAATTGTGATTGTGTATACTGCAAAAACAATAATGAGTTTAGTTTGTCTAATGAACTATTAGATGCTTTGTTGACTGGTAGAGTTGCGGTTTTCGCAGGAGCTGGAATCAGTACAGAATCTCGGACTGTTTTACCTGATACGTTTTATGATTTGATAGCAGACCAGCTTGGGCTAACAGGAACATCATTAAGTTTCCCTGAGCTTATGGAGACCTATTGCAGCCAACCGAATGGGAGATTCAAACTATTACGCGAGATTGAAAATAGATTGGAGTATATTGACTCCTTTCCCGAGTTAAAGGAAGTAGCCTGTAAGTTTCACAACGAGTTAGCAACGTTCTTCCCTATGAAGACTATTATAACGACAAATTGGGATACCTATTTTGAAGAGCGTTGCAAAGCTACCCCTTTTGTAGTCGACTCGGACTTAGCATTTTGGGAAGTTGCTGATAGGCGCGTATTGAAAATTCATGGTTCGGTAAGCAATCTAGGAACTTTGGTCGCAACTACGAGTGACTACGAGGGTTGTCGGGAAAGACTTAGCACAGGTTTAATCGGTGGACTACTAAAAACTATTTTGGCAACCCAGACAATTATGTTCATTGGCTACTCTTTCTCCGATTCTGACTTCAACGTCATTTATAATTTTGTCAAGAATCAAATGGCAGGTTTACACAAACAAAGTTATGTAGTAACCCCTTTTCCCAACGATGCTGAAAGATTTAAGGAGATGGGGCTCATTCCAATACTGACTGACGGAGCGTACTTTTTTGAGCAGATTAAAGAGCATGCAGTAGCTAATGAGCTTATGCTCCCAGACTCAATTTTCGATTCAGCAGGAGAATTATACGCAGTAGTAAGCGCAGAGCATAACTTGATGCACAAAACAATCAAACTTAAAGATAATCCACAGACAATTTTTTCCGCCTTTTATCAGGATGGAATCATGCACGCTCTAAGTAGAGCTATTAGGATGAGAGGCACGGGAAAATATTCCAATCCTTCAGAAGTAGTGGGTCCTATCGAAGCTTATCAATGCATAAAGAAGGAGAAGAAAAGTCAGGGAGCATACGGGGATGTTGCTTATATTGAGGGGTATGTAAATGCTCTATTTTACCTGGTACTTGACGAAGAGGCACGTGAACAAATCCCCCTTTACTATGCCTTCGGTTGTAAAGAAGACCTGTATGAGCTTGACGACCTAATAGAGTTCTTACAGGAACATCCAAATGTTCATAAAGCTTCACTCAAGCATGCAACTAAAATCTTAAAAACAGTCTCGAATCCCGATTCAATTACATTTCACCACCCTCCCTTACTGTAGAAAAGGCAGCACACCCAGCTCGCTGCTATGTTTTTGTCAATAGCATAGATAACTAAGCCTTGCACCATTCCTTGAGCCGACGCCAATAGTAGGTTAAGGTCGCAGGCCGGTGTCCTTTCCTGCACTCGTGACTAGAAAGGACACCGACAATAAGAAAGCCGCCCTGCTTATCTTTTAACGTGTCGAGGACGGCCTTAGTTGTTGGTGGAGCTGAGGGGATTCGAACCCCTGACCTCGTGAGTGCGATATGTGCGGATGGGTAAAGTAGCGAAAGCTAACACAAGGCAGGTGAAACGTCAGGCACGGCATAACCCCCTAAACAGGGCATAAAGAGGAATAGAGCGAAAATAGGCATAAAAGACCGCTGTAGCTGTACTTAAGCTGTACGGTGGTTTATGTGCAGGACATAATTAAGGGCTATTTTTCAGTGCATCTCGCGTCCGCTTTGCTGCCATACGGCACGCTGACCTTTTGGGGTCGCAGACAGTTTGTTTGCCGCGCTTAAAGAATGGAGTACCGCAGCCTTCGCATATCCCGATAGCAGATACCCCGTTGACTGCCAAGGCGAGTTCGTACCGTACCCACGCCTCCAAGCCGCAGACAGCGTTAAAACATCCCGCCCCAAGTGTTATGCGAACATCAGAGTTCTGAAAGTAGCTCCAGTGGTAGGCGTAGAGCTGTTGTGCGGCGCTCTCAGGCGTTTTAGGTAAATGCTGATAGCTAAACAAAGAGGCGTTCTTTAGCGCCTCTGCCAGTTCCGGCTCGAGCTTTTTCAACCGTCGTCTACGCAAGTACAGCGACTCGAGTACGGCCTCTTGAAGCGCCCCATCACGGGCGTTCTCCGGCATCGCCATGTCCGCATAGTCGAACGCCTGTTTGATACGGTAGCGTTCCGGTTTTTTCCCTGCCTTCCGGGTTATCTCGTCCTCCGCTCGAGCGGCGTTGATGTGCTGAATCAAGAACAGGTGAAACGCAGTCTGCTTAGCGAATCTCTCCCAGCCTCTTAACGTATCGCCCCGCTCCGGGTTCATAAGTGCATATGCCGACGACGCCTTAGACACCCGTTCTGGAAATGATGCGTCACCAATATAGCGAGTGAGTCCGGCAACCGCTTGTGACGGTTTGACCTTTGCTGTGATGTCACCGCTCAGCAGATGAGGTTTTGCGGCGACAAGACGCGGGTAAGAAGCTGAATCCGCAGGAGCGGCACCACCGCCCCAACTGAGCGCCGCGTCTGCCGCCGTGCCGTTAGTGAGCGCACTTTCTCCTTTTGGAACTGGGTATTCCTGCCAGAAGCCCGTGAGCTTCACACCTCTCGAAACATCCCAGGCCGGAACCTCGTCCGGCGTCTGCGCCCATTTGACCGGGTAGCGGTGGGGTAGGTATGTGACGGTTTGTGTGACGATTATAGCGTTTTCCATCGTCACATCATACAGCACAATACAGGAGAAGGAGGCGAAACATGACAAAAGTTTTGCAAAGAGAAACCGGCGCAGAGAATATGAGCCAGAGGGAATTAGCGCGTTACTTGAAAGTCAGCGAACCGACTTTGCGCCGCAAGCTAACACAAGCAGACTGCGACCTACCGCACCGCCGATTTGGGAGCCGGTACGTTTTCTCTAAAGCCGCTGTGGATGCTTGGCTGGCACGACAGGATGAAAGCGTAGGTCAGAGATGACAGTGCCCGCGTCGGGCAACGCGGGCGGGGATATGTCCAGTCTACCAAAACGGCGCTTATCGCGGGGCCGCTGGAGAAGGATTGATTACGAACGTGAGTGGGCCGAACACGAAAATCTACGCGCCTGTGAACGCGCTTTAACGGCAGTTAATGAATACTCCCGTTATCTCGAGAGTTCGCAAACCCGCAAATCATCTAAACCGTCACACACCGCTGCAAAGACCTCAACCGCTGCAAAGCCCATTGCACGCTTTATGCCCGATGGCAAAGGGCATAAACCCGACCCGTGCAAAGGTGCAAAAGGTGTCTGGGGCCGTGCCCGGAGGGGCGTCCTATGAGCCTCTGGGATGTCAGCCGCGTAAGCGACCTACCAACGCAGAGTGAAATCAGTTGGGCGTGGCGTAACTACCTACCGCAAGGGGCCGTTAGCATGTTAGGCGGCCCCGGCGGTGTCGGTAAAAGCGTTATCGTTGCGGCCCTCGAGGTTGCCATAGCGAGCGGTAAACCGTTCTTAGAGGCTGAAGTGCAACAGGGCGCAGTGCTACACCTGGACTTTGATACCGACGCACGACTACAGGGGCCGTGGTACGCCCGCGTGTCTACCGGAATGGGAGCGCCGGGAAAGGTTTCTCAGCTCATTCATTACGCCGCACCTACTGAAGAGGGTTCACCCTTTTTGACGAGAGAACGACTAGAGGCACTTACCGAACTCGTGACGACGCACGCCCCGGTGCTTATCGTCATAGACGCCTGGACAAGTGCGTTTCCTTATATCCGGTCAAACGATGCTGGGGAGGTCGCTCAGGTGATGGCCGTACTGAGAGAACTCGCTAAGAGCGGCCCTGCTGTGCTCATACTTGACCATACGCCCAAACCGGTAGCCAACGGCCCCAGCTCCTTAGAGCGTGGCTTACTCGGCTCTACGCTGAAGATGGCCGGGGCGCGGGCCGTGCATCTGCTCTCACGGGTGCAACCGCGTGAGGTTGACGGGAAAGATGTGCAGCGCCTCGATACCGTAAAAAATAACCTCGCCGCGATTGGCGAGCCGCTAGGGATAGAACGCATCTGGGGAGACGACGGCGCGGTTACGTTTGCTGTAACCGACCTACCCGAAAGCGAATCACGTACCCCCGCGCTCGAGCGTGCGGCCCGTTGCATCCGAGACAGCTTGATACAAGAAACGCCCCGGAAAGACCTGCTGAAGCAGGTCATCTATGAAGCTAACGTTTCCGAGCGCACCGCCGCTTCAGCCTTAGCGCGACTCATCACAGCGGGCGAAATTGAGAAAACTGTGCAAGGGCGTGAAACCCTTTATACACCTATTGCAGCTTTGCAGAGGTCGCAAAAAGACGATGAGCAAGGGCAGAAAAGCGTGCAAGAGGGTTTGCAGATGTCACTGGATTTGCAGCGGTTTGCAGAGGTTCCGAGCCGTCCTGCTACGGACACGACCCCGCCGCCCGCAATCCAAGAACTTTACTGCCGCCTGAAAGCTGGCGACTTCAGCGACCGGCCCGACCTGCACCGCGAACTTGGAGAACTCTTTAGCGCACGCCCTACTGACGCTGCTCAAAAAGCGCGGTTACTCGAGCTGGCCCGACAGACGGGCGTCAACTGATGGCCCGCCCAAAGAAACTCACACAGCCTCGTTTGTTGCCCCGGCTCGAGCCCATCAAACCGGGTGACGGCATCCCTTTTGAATCTCTCGCACCCTACCGTTACCAATGCCTGTGCGGACACCGCGCCACAACCCGAACGCCGCTTCCAGCTGTTCAATGCGCCCGTTGCGGCGGCACGATGCGACCCACAGACGATGCCTCACCAAGAGGCCGTGAGCCGCCGCACCGCCCCTGATTCGCCTATCAACCCTTCGCCTCTCATACCTTTTGGAGAAATCTTGTGAACGAACAGCAAACTTTTGAAACCCGTCACGCCGAACTTGACGCCGCACTTACCGACCTTGTTCGGGTCGCCGCAATCCGCGCCCCGGATTCACCGGCCCTCACGACCGCGTTACTCTTGCGTAACTCGGTAAACGTTTCGGCTAGAGCCGCAGACCCGGTTCAGCACCGTCAAGCGATGAGTCTACTCGAGTCTTGTCTCTCGCAGGTTCAAGCGGGCAAAACCGAGCTTGACTTGACCGCACCAAAAGGTCAGCCGACCGTAGGCAGGATAAAAAGCGACCTCCAGCGCACCCTGCCACGCGGCCCCGGTCAACGGGGGTAGCCTGTGCTCTGCTCTCACATACTCCTTAACCCCCTGGCACTGAGGCCGGGGGGGGTAGTGTCTCATGAGCGATAAGAAACGCCGCCCTAGACGTGGTAAAGCTGGCGACCTTGACGGCTTGAAACGTCACTTATGGGCGGCAGTCCTAACGGCTTCCGAGTTGCTAGATGAGCCTGATTCCGGTGTCCGGTTAAAGGCTTGCCACGCTCTTTCACAGGCCGCTGCTTCTTACCGCGCTGTGTATGCGGATAGCGACCTAGAGCAAAGGCTGACAGCCCTTGAAGGCAAACTTTCGGAGGACGACGATGGGTAGCTTGAAGGGGCGCTTAAACCGCCTCGAGCAAAGGAACCGCGCCGCCGAACCCGACCCTCACGCTCGTTGCCGCGAGCTATTTCAAGCTCGTCACTCAATTAGCAACCCCTGCGCAACCTGGACACCGCAAACCATTCTCCCTGAATCACGTCCTATTGATGACCCCGCCCTTTATCCACTGCTCTCGTGCTTTGTCGGAGTTGATTCCGCATGTCCGCACAACCGTTGGGCTGATTACAGCTTCAGGCGTGATAAGCACCTATTCGGGCTGCGTCACCTCAGTGAAGCTGACCTTGACGAAGCAGGCCCGCCGGTGTCGCCGGAAGTTCTGGAGCGTCAGCATGAAGCTGTTGCTGCTTTGAGGGAACGGATTACGTTAAACCTGTCTCGCCTCGAGGCCCGCCTTATCAAAGTAAAAGGAGAGTAAGAATGCTTCAATTTCAGCTTGACCGTCTCAAGAACGAAGCCAGAGCTGCACTCGAGAGCTATCTAGACCGCTTGACCTTACCGGAACTTCAAGGTTTTGACCCGACTCGTCCGCTCGAGCTGACCCTACACGCCTCACTTCGCACGTCCGGCCCGTTACCGCTACAGACGCTCGAGCTTGTGGCAACGCCGCTTCAGACTCACAAGGTGACGAACCTACTCACATCCGGCGCGACCCCAGAGGAACCGGAGAAGATACAGCCTTTAGAAGCCTACGTTTCGTCTGAAGACCTTATCCGTTTGGACGACCTCCTAAAATCGTAGACGCACCAGAGAACGGACGAAGCCTCGGTACGATAACCGGGGCTCTTCAGTTATGTAAGGCTACTCCTCAACCGGGGGCATGTCCGGGTACGGTTTATCTTTGGATAACTGGCAAGTCACTTATTTTTGTAAAAGTGAAAGTACCGTTTTCGGGGTCGCCAACTGACGTAATTGTAAATTGCCCTTGTCCGGTTATGACCTGCTCACCTCGGCTGTTCGTACTAATCTGACTGTCAGTGTCGAAACCAACAAGTTGCACGTAACTGTCGCCGCCCAAATCATTGACCAAACCGACGCCTAGACTGTCACCTGAGTTTAGTTTGTAGGTGCCGATAAGCCCGGTGCCGAAGGACACGGCGGGCGGTTCACAACCATCTATCCCACATAGCTGATATGCGCCTCGGCTGCCTGTAAACCCGTCAGTTGTGACACTCTCGGTGATGCTGACTTGTCCCTGAAGTGAAGTATTAAGCCGGTCAAAATCAAACTCCCAGCGCCATTCGCCGTAGTAGTCCGCCGTAGGCGTCGTGGGGGGTTGTGTCGGCGGGGTCGTAGGTGGCGTGGTCGGCGGCGTTACGGGCGGCGTGGGTATTGTCGGCGGTGCGGGCGTTGTCGGTGGTGCAGGGTCAACCGGTGGGGTGGGTGTTGGGTTGCCACCTCCACATGCTGCCAAGAGCAGGGCAAGCGTAAGAGGTAAAGCGATAAGAAAACGTTTCATGCAAACTCCTTTGTGTAGGTCTGACCCTCTGGCATCTTAACTTAATATGAGCAGCTTATGAAAGCACGATAACGCATCTCTAGCTATTGGTTATCAAGTTTTTTCACATGACGTGTTTGAAATGCCTACCGTCACCTTTAGCGTTCGTGTTGGTACGGCTGCATGGAAGAGCCCCAGCCAAATGTTGGGGCTCTTTCTCTGTTGGAGGAGCTACGCTTTGGCCTTACCGACGCCAAGCATCACCGTATCGCTAAGCTTACGACCGTAGCTTTCGGCCTCGGCATTAAGCTAGAATCACGTATGCGCCGAAACAACGTCATACTGTCACTGCTGTTTATCCTTGCGGGCTGCCTACCTACCACCCAAAGCGACGGCTATAAATATCAAACGGATATTGAAAGCCTTTACAACGCGGTTCAGTCCATCGCACAAGATTTGGTAGACCAAACTGAGGGTTATAAACTCGAAATCCGGTCGTTTGACGCCTACACCAACCTCGTTATCGGTTTTAGTGCTCCCCAGTCAAGGGTAGACATACCCTTCTCAATTAACGGTGTTCCGGGCGGCAACATCCCAGTAAGTCTTAGTGGCAGAGGCGGCGAAATCACCTCTATATTCACTGCTACAGCAAATGATGAGGCAGCAGTAGATTTTTCCATACGTGACCCCAACAGACCGCGTAGAACATCTGAAGGGTCGTTTTATCAAGATAGGGTGCGAGATGCCGGACGGCCCTTTGTCGAAGAGATTATCAGGCGTTTGGACGCTCAGTTTAAGCGACTGTAAAAAGACCGTCTGCATAGCTGCAAACATAGGCAGACCCCCGGTTCGTCACCGGGGGTCCTTCTTTCTTAAGTCCTAAGCCGCTTCTCTATAGCTTCCTGTCTCGAGCACTCTTACGCTATACTTTGCCAAATCCCACTCGAGCCGCGCTCCCTCAAACGCACACCGGGCCTCTGTCAGCGCGTCCTCAGCTTCAGCAAGCGCGGTGTACTCAGCACCCAGCTCGAGCCTAAGCTTAGCTGTCCGCTCCCGTTCGTTCTTACCATCAACGCCTTCACACGGCTTCAGGGCTTCACGCAGCTCGAGCCCGCGCTTGGCTTCAGCATGGGCTGTGACCGCGCCGCACAGGTTGATTTGAGCATCCTCTAAACCGTTCTTAGCGGCTGTCAGTTGAGATAAGAGAGGGGCAATCATGCCGCCTCTCCCCAAAAATCATAGTCAGGCAGCTCGTCTTGAATGATAGGGGGCAGCTCATCCTCTGCCCCGTCCTCTTCAGCCAGTTCTGCGTAAAGCGCCTGCAAATCCTCTTCACGGTCGCTATACATCTCGACATCGGCAAAGGTAAAGGGGCTCATTAAAGAGCCCTCGCTGCGACACGTACCGCTGCTTTAATCGTCGTGTGCTTGGAAACGCAGGTAAAGGTAGCGTCTAAAACCTCCCAGACCGTGCCCCAAGTTTGCAGCGTGCCGACCGTAACGCCGTTACGCTCTAAGTCATACGCCTTGACCGGGGTGCGGTAGCTTGCGCCGTCTTGCTTGTGGAGGGTGATGGTATTGTTCACGTTGAACCAACTTTCTCTGTGGGTTTTTAGAGGGCGCTCATCTTGGCGGGTGTACGTCCTCTAATGCCTTATAGTATCATGTCTATAGACATATGTCAACATTTGTGCTATTATCGTAATTAAGAACAGGGAGGTGCTAACATGACGGCGATGCCGCTCAAATGGAAAGTTAGACCGCTGTTAGATTCGCACGGGGTTACGCCCTACCGCCTCATGGTGCAATCGGGTTTGTCTCGAGCTGTCACCTACGCCATAGCGAACGGAACGCACACCGCGCTCGACTCCGGGGTGATAGACAAACTGATTCCGGCGTTGCGTGAATTGACCCGGAACGAAGGGTTACAGATTGGCGACGTAGTAGAGTACGCGCCTTCAAAGAGTGGGGAGGCGTAGCGATGCCAAGACGTAAAAGTTCAAGACGCGGACGCGGTGAGGGTACGGTGTTTGAACGTGCAAACGGCACCTGGGCCGGTGAGGTCACAACCGGGTATGACGAGCACGGTAAACAGAAGCGCAAGACAATCTACGGCAAAACGCAGGCTGAAGCCCTGGCTAAGCTGGCAGAGGTCAAGCAGCGGTTAGCAAACGGCACTTATACCGACACTAAGCTCACCGTAAAGGAATACCTAAAGCGTTGGAAAGACGAAAAAGCACGGCATGTCAAACCGAGCACGGTAGATACCTATGACCGCCTTATAGAGAAGCACATCACTAAGAAGCTAGGCCGCAAGAATCTCGACAAGGTGACGCCCCTTGACGTGCAAACGCTTATGGGTGAACTGGCAGACAGCACCGGGATAAGAACCGCGAACGCTGTACGCACGCTGCTCTTCAGCGCCTATAAACAGGCTATCCGCTGGCAACTCGTCAGCCGGAACCCGGTAGAGGCCACCGACCCACTACGGGCAAACCGTAAGGATATGGAACTCTGGACAGGCGCACAGGCCGCGCACTTTCTCGACACCGCACGCCCTCACCGCCTTTTTGCCGCGTTCTATCTCGTGATGGCGACCGGCCTACGCCGTGGGGAGTTGCTAGGGCTACGTTGGGCCGACATATCCGAGCGAGAGCTATACATAAGGCAACAGCTCACCTACCGTAAAGGCGCGTTCGTTTTCACGCCACCTAAGACCGCACAGGGCACCCGGCGCATTGCTATCACCCCAGATGTGTACGCAGTACTCGAGGCTCACCGGAAAGCGCAAGAAGCGCAGCGTGCGGGCATGGTTGGGCTGTGGCCTGATACCGGGCTCGTGTTCGTCTCTGAAGCCGGAACGCCGATACACCCCCGCAACTTTGAACGCTCGTGGGGACAGCTCAAAAAAGCCGCTAAGATGACGGACGCCCGTCTACACGACTTGAGACACTTGCACGTCTCGCTACTCGTGAAGCAAGGCATAGACCCCCAAGCGATAGCCGACCGGGTAGGCCATACCGACGCCTCGTTTACCTTGCGGCGCTACTCGCATATGTTTGAAGAGCACCGGGAGCGTACTGCGATTAGCTTAGATGTGCTGCTAGGTAGACAGAGCACCGGAACGAACTAAAAATCCTGTAGGTGCAAATAAGGTGCAAACCCGGCTCTAAGGAGATAGCCCCCGCTAAGTGCGAGGGCTTCTTTTTGCGTCTCTGACTGTATTTCTCTTGGTGGAGCTGAGGGGATTCGAACCCCTGACCTCGTGAGTGCGATTCACGCGCGCTCCCAACTGCGCCACAGCCCCGGACACTGCTCGGCTCGAGTGCTCGAACTCTAAGATGCTAACACAAATCGCACGTCTGTAAAGGCGTACATGCCGCCCTTTGGTTAGCCCAGATAAAGATAACCCACATAAAAGACGTAGAGCACCAATAGCAACACCCCTTCACGCCTTCCTAACCGTAACCCGGTAAGTAGAAGCGGGAGCAGCAGCAAGCTGAGCCCGACCATCAACCAGAGGTTGAGCGCGACTGCGCGGTAGGCGATGTGAATGGGCCTAACTAGAGCGGTCGCGCCGAGGATAAAAAGGACGTTAAAGATGTTTGAACCGACGACGTTGCCGAGCGCGATATCGGGTTCGCGTCTCAAGGCAGCGATTCCAGCAGTGGCTAGTTCCGGAAGACTTGTTCCGACAGCGACGAGCGTCAGGCCAATCACGAGTTCCGGTACGCCGAAGCTCCGGGCCAGCGAGGTTGCGCCGCTGACGAGGAGTTGAGCACCGCCGACGAGGAGGCCGAGACCTAAGAGCGCCCCTAAGTTACTTACCCAGAGAGGTCTCGAGCTTACGTCCGACTGTTCCCCAACAGATTCGCGGCGGCTTAGCAGCACCCAGAGGTAGCCGCCCAAACATACGAGGAGCAACCCTCCGTCTACACGGCTCAGGGTGCCGTCGAGTAAGAGCAGCGGGAGCAGCGCCGCCGAACCGATCATCACCGGAAGTTCGCGGCGCAAAAAAGGTTTTTGGGTTTGGAGCGGATAGATCAGCGCCGTTACGCCGAGAATCAGGGCAATATTGGCGACGTTGGAACCGATGACGTTCCCTAGCGCAAGTTCAGGCGCGCCGCGCAGCGCCGCCGTAATACTTGCGGCAAGTTCAGGAGCCGAGGTGCCGAGCGCCACCACGGTGAGGCCGATGACGAGCGAGCTAACCCCCCAACGCCGCGCCAGGAGGCTCGAGTTGTCCACCAGTAAATTACCGCCAAAATAAAGCAGCACGATACCCAAAATAACAAAAACGACGTTCACAAGGTTACCTTAACGCAGATATTTGGTGAGCTGAACGCGCGGCCAAGCTACCGAGCGACCCAGATCGGCTTTGGCTAGCTCGAGAAACCTAACGAGTTGCGCAAAACTTACTCGTGGATAGCAACCCTCTTACAAATGGTGTAGCCGCACGGCTAAAAACAGTCCGTGCCAGCAAAACTTTGTCAACGTTTCTGCAAACGTCACAGTCAGCTGATGTAAGTCTCACCCCGCGCTTTGCTATAGTGAGCCTGTGAAGGTGCTTAAGGGAATCTTTTTGCTGTTTTTAACCGTCGTGCTCGCAGTTGTGGCGCTCCTCGGCGCGTCGGCGTTTAAGTGGGCGAGTGAGCTGCCGCCGGTCGGTGAGATCGAAAAGCTCGAGTACACCGCAACGTCGCAGTTTTTTGACACGAACGGTCAGGTGATCGGCGAGATTTTGCCCGTTGCCGGGGTCGGCGGCCCGACCACCAACCGCACCGTGGTCACCTTGGACCGGGTTGCGCCGCCGGTTTTGTGGGCCATTATCTCGTCTGAAGACGACGGCTTTTTTCAGCACTACGGCTTCGACCTCCCCGCGCTCCTCAAAGCAACGTACGAAGAGTTTTTAGGCGGCGGCGGGCGCGGCGGTTCAACCCTGACGACCCAGGTTGTCAAAAATACGCTGCTGACCAACCTCGCCGACGAACGCTCGCTTGAACGCAAGATCAAAGAGATGATGCTCGCCGTTGAACTCGAGCGCCGCCTGACCAAAGCCGAAATCTTACAGCAGTACTTAAACGTCGTCTACTGGGGCAAAAACTTTTACGGCATCCACGCGGCGGCGCAGGCATATTTTGGCAAAGACCCGCTCGAGCTGACCCTCGCTGAAGGGCTCTATTTAGCCCGCCTCTTGCCCGCGCCCGAACCCAACTACGAAGACTTTACGGCGACCCGGCAGGCGATGAAAAACGTGCTCGCCAATATGGTCGAGCACGGCGTCGTCTCGCAAGCTGCGGCGGATCGGGCGTGGCGGCAACCCATTGAACCGACCGGCTGGCGAGTTCGTTACGACGGACGGGGCGAAATGATCGGTCAGCCCGAGCGCACCAAGGTTCAACCGCGCGTTTCGACAACGGTCGCGTCCAACCTCGGCAGTAACGTCGCGTTTGCGGTGCGCAATGAGGTTCAAAAACACTTGCCCGGTCAGCTTTCTCGCGCAGGCGGTCTACGTATCTATACGACAATTGACTCGCAGGCACAAAAGGCAGCGAACCGCGTCGCACAGAACAAAAACGGTTACGTCCCCGAAGGCGCGCAGATGGCGCTGGTCAGTATTGACCCGAAAACCGGCGGTATCTTGGCGATGGTCGGCGGGCGGCTCGACACGGCGCAGGGCGGCGACACCTTTAACCGCGCGATGAGCGCCAAGCGGCAACCGGGCAGCTCGTTTAAGCCGATTGTCGTGGCTACCGCTTTAGAGCAGGGCGGTTATACGCAGGCGACACTCCTATCGGACAATAAAACGACCTTTGACGACCCCGGTCAAGCGCCGTGGACCCCGCGCAACCACGACGATACCTTTGACGGCATCAAAACGCTCCGCAGCCACCTAGATAGAAGCCGCAACATCCCGATGGTTAAACTTGCCGAGGCAGTGACGCCGCAAGCTGTGGTCACCCGCGCGACACAACTGGGCTATGATGTCCTCCCGGTTCCGGCGATTGCGCTCGGCTCATTTGAAGTGACCCCGGAAAAACACGCCGCCGCGCTTGCCGCCTTTGCCAACGGAGGCGTTTACATCGAACCGCACCTGATCAAAAAGGTCACCGACGCCGAAGGTAACGTGCTCTACGAGGCCGAACCGCTTCACACGAAAGTCTGGAGCAGTGCGACGGCGTATCTGATGCTCGACTTGCTCCGGGGTAACGTCGTTGACAAGAATCCCGTTGGTTTCTCCAACCGTGCCGCAATCGAAGGGCGCTGGGTCGGCGGCAAGACCGGCACCACCAACGACGAACACGATATCTGGTTTGTCGGCCTGACACCGGAAGCGGTCTCAGCGGTCTGGATCGGTTATGACGCTCCGAAGAGTCTACCTAAAGCGACGCCGGACGGCGAGCTGATCAACTCGTCGCGGCAGCCCATCTGGGTTTGGAAACAGTTTGCGGAGGAGGCGTTCGCTGGCCGCGCGGCAAGGCCGTGGCAAGCGCCGCCGAACATCATGTTTGAGCGTGTTGACCTCTCGACCGGGGTCCCGAGCGCCCAGGGAACGCGCGTTGCGTTTGTCCGGGGGACGCAGCCGGGGGCTAGGGGTCAACAGGTGGCAAGTTACCTCAATATCACCATTCCGGTAGATACCCGTACCAACAAACGAGCGACAGCCGAAACGCCGCAAGAGGACCTCGAGTGGCGCGAAATCAGTCCGAGCGAAGTGCAGCAGTTTGCCCTGCCGCTACCCCAAGGTGCGGCGTTGACCCAGGGACAAACCGGGCAGCAGACACAGGGGCAAAACGGACAAACAGGGCAAGCGCAAACTGCTGGGCAAGGAAACACAGGGAGTTCACAACCCGACCCCAACGCACCTGCTGGCGATAACAACGGCGTCGGCTGGCTCGACTGGCGCAACTAGCACGCGTGACTCTAACAGCAGTTTCCGGTATTCGGGTGGGTCATTGGCGAGACGTTACAGCGCAAACCGGGTGTACGGTTGTCCTTTGCCCTGAACCGGGTTGCGTCGCCTCGGGAGATGTACGCGGCAGTGCGCCGGGAACGCGAGAGACGGCGCTGCTAGAACCAGAAAAAACGGTGCAACAAGTTCAGGCTGTACTTTTGACGGGCGGCAGCGCGTTTGGGCTCGGGGCGGCGGCTGGTGTGATGCGTTACCTCGAGGAGCGTGGACTGGGTTTCGCTACGCCGTTCGGCGCAGTGCCTATCGTTCCGGCAGCGGCGCTCTATGACCTCAGCCGAGGCAATCCAAAGGTTCGCCCCGACGCCGAAGCCGGTTACCGGGCTTGTAAAGCAGCTACGACCGAACCTGTGCAGCAAGGCCGAGTGAGAGCAGGCGCAGGCGCAAGTTGCGGTAAATATTTAGGTTTCGAGCGGGCACAGGTCAGTGGATTGGGAAGCGCGTCCGCACAGGTCGGCGGCGCGGTTGTCGCCGCGCTCGTGGTCGCCAATCCGGTCGGTGACATCGTAGACCCGAATACGGGTCAGGTCATTGCCGGGGTCGCGGGTGAAACGGGGTCTTATCTGGAGCGGTTTACCCGGGCCCCCTTTGACCCGGCTGATACTGACATCGCTGGCAGTAACACCACGCTCGTGGTCGTCGCTACCGACGCGCCGATCAGCAAAGCCGAGGCTAAAGCTCTAGCAGGGAGCGCCCACATCGGGATCACTCGGGTGACGCGGCCCTCGCACACCGTTTCAGACGGCGACACCGCGTTTTGCCTGAGCACGGGCACCGGCCCACAAGTTCCGTTGATGCTTCTCTCAGTTGCCGTACAAGAGGTTGTCGCAGAGGCGATCTTACGTGGGGTAAGAGCCGCACACGAGGACTGAGTTTACATTTGAGTGACGTGTCATGATGTGACTATGAAGGTCGGGGTTTTGGCTCTGCAAGGGGCATTTCGGGAACATAAACAGGTTTTGGAGCGGCTCGGCGCAGACGTGACCGAGGTACGACTACCGGCACAGCTCAGCGGTCTTGCAGGTATCATCATCCCCGGCGGCGAATCTACCACGATGGTTAAACTCATGCAGCTTTACGGGTTGGACAGGGCGCTTAAAGACTTTTACAGCGGGGGTGGCGCGGTTTGGGGCACCTGCGCCGGAGCGATTGCGATTGCTCGAGACGTTGCCGGACGACCCGAGCAACCGCGCTTGGGTTTGTTAGACATCGAGGTCGCCCGTAACGATTACGGGCGGCAAGTGGCGTCGTTTGAAACCGAGTTAGACGTCGAGGGATTTACAAGTCCCTTTCATGCTGTCTTTATCCGCGCACCCCGAATTATCCACGTCGGCCCGGATATCGAGGTGCTGGCCAGCTACCAAAATGACCCGGTGATGGTGACTCGAGACCGTCTTTTAGCTACCGTCTTTCACCCTGAACTCTCCGGCGACGACCGCGTTCATAAACGGTTTCTAACCCTATCAGGCAGCTGAGTTTGGCTAAACGCAAGTAGTAGGAAGTAAGGAGCAAGAATCAGAAAGGTTTTCTCATACTAAGATTTAGGCGTGTAACACGAAGATAAAAGCATTTCTTAAACCTTTCAATATAACTTGGTCAGCGTCTACTCAGGCGTTCGTTGCCCCGTTTGAAGTTTCCTGTCACCCGTTGCAACGCCTTTTGCACACTTTGGTTATCAGCTTTCGAGAGTTCAGCAGCAAGCTTGTCTCCGCGCACGCCGCCCAACGTCATGACGCAGCGTCCTTCCCAAAAGATACGCACTCCCCTTTTGGTAAGTTGGTAAGCGAATACCTCGTGACCCATACCGCCAGTCTAACGCTCTCAGCTAAGCACAAATCCGAACGAGGCGGCGCTCTCTGCAAATGCGTCTATTAGACCGTCGGACTCAGCTGTTATAGTGGTCGGCGGACGCGCTTTAGGCGCACGTGAACCTTTAGGAGCTTTATGAAATACTATCAACTACCCGCTGGACGCAACGTCCCTGAAGTCTTAAACGCAGTCATCGAAGTGCCGAAAAACAGCTCGAACAAGTACGAGTACGACGCTGAATTTGACGTGATGCGGCTCGACCGCGTGCTTTACAGCGCCATGCACTACCCCGGCGACTACGGCTTTATCCCGAGCACCCTGGCCGAAGACGGTGACCCGCTCGATGTCGTAGTTCTGATTGGCGCACCGAGTTTTCCGGGTGTCGTTTTAGATGTGCGGCCGATCGGATTTTTAGAAATGACCGACGACAAGGGCCGTGACCAAAAGATTTTGGCTGTGCCTGTCTACGACCCACGTTTTGAGCAGCACACTTCGCTCAAAGATGTCGGCGAGCACTATCTTAAAGAAGTCGCCAACTTTTTTGAAGTGTATAAGCAGCTCGAGAATAAAGAGACCCAAATCGAGGACTGGCACGATGTGGACGAGGCGCACACGCTTATTCAAGAGTGCATCGAGCGGTATAAAAAAGACAAAGGCAGTATCGAGCAGTAGCAGCAGACTTTCTAAAAAGCCTCACACGATGTTGTGAGGCTTTTTGCGTTCAGGGACGCGGTATATCGGCGAGACACCTCATAAGAACTTGGCGGTTCAGACCTTAATCCATCCGTCACAAAACGGTCACAACTGAGGGCTAAAACTTGGATTTGAGCGTTGCTCACCTAACACCGCCCCAAGTTTTGGGGCATATCAACGGAGGCCGTTATGAACGTCAACCGCCAGCTCACCGCCTTATGCGCCTGTAGTTTGCTTTGCTTTACGGGGCTAAGTTTCGCGCAAAGCAGCAGTGCGAGCCCAACCTCACAGGCGAGCAGCCAAACTGCCAGTTCATATCAGGGTTTAGCTTTTACCACCCCCTACCCGGCAACGAGCGTCAGCTTAAACGAGACGACGACGCTCAACCTCACCTTGCACAACTACGGGTTGCCCCCGCAGCTCCTTAAACTCTCGGTCACCCAGGCCCCCAAGGGTTGGACGACGAGCTTTTTGGGGGACGGCGTACCGGTCGGTGAAGTTGCGGTCAACCCCGACGACAGTGCGGACCTCAGCTTGCAAGTTCAGCCCCTGACAAACGCCAAAGCAGGCGATTACGCCGTCACGCTGCTCGCTCAGGGCAAAAATGAACAGGTGACGCTGCCGCTGACCCTCACGCTGGCCAAACTCCTGCCGCCCAAACTGACGCTCACAAGCGACCTGCCCGCGCTGACCGGTTCGCCGAGCACACCGTTTAGCTTTAACGTCTCGCTGAAAAACGACAGCGGCACCGACGCGACTGCCAACCTTCAGGCGCAGAGTGAACCCGGCTTTCAGGTCAAGTTCGAGAGTGCAGGCAACGAGGTCACGAGTGTGCCGGTCGCCGCAGGTGAAACGCAAAGCCTGACGGTGAGTGTGACGCCGCCGTCCGACGCCCAGGGCGGCGATTATCAGGTTCAGGTCAAGGCGGTATCGGACAAGGCGCAAGCCGAGCTGCCGCTCAAGTTGACGATTACCGGGCAACCGGCGCTCAGCTTAAGTGGACAGAACGGCGTCTTGTCGGCCCGCGCTGCGATGGGCAAAGACACCCCGCTCGAGCTCGTCGTCAGCAACGACGGCAGCGCCCCGGCCGACAACGTGACACTCTCCGCGACCGCCCCTGACGGGTGGAAAACCACCTTTACGCCTGACACCATCCCCACTGTCGCGCCCGGTCAGCAGCAAGCGGTCAAGCTCGACCTGACGCCCTCAAACGACGCCATCGCCGGGGACTATGTGGTCTCGCTCAAAGCTGCGAGTGCCGCGGGGCTCGCGCAGTCCGCCGACTTCCGTATCACCACCACGACCTCAACCCTGTGGGGCATCGTCGCGGTCATCGTCATCGCCGCTGCACTGCTCGTGATGGGCGGCGCGGTCGCACGTTTTGGCAGGCGCTAATCATGACGAGCGTCGTGATCGAAACCAAGGCGTTGCAGAAGCGTTACGGCAAGTTCGTCGCGGTCGAAGGGCTTAACCTCACCGTCGAAGAGGGCGAAGTTTACGGGCTGCTCGGGCCGAACGGCTCGGGTAAAACGACCACCATCCTGATGCTCTTAGGGCTGACCGAACCGAGTTCGGGAAGCGTGCGCGTCCTGAGTTTTAACCCGGCGCGGGAACCGCTCGAGGTCAAACGCCGGGTCGGTTACCTACCCGACGCCGTGGGCTTTTACGACGAGCTGAGCGCACGGGCCAACCTGCACTACAGCGGGCGACTGTTGGGCCTCGCCGAAAAAACCGTGCGTGAACGCACCGATGACGTGCTCACACGGATGGGCCTCGCCGAAGTCGCGGGCAAACGCGTCGGGACCTTTTCACGCGGGATGCGCCAGCGCCTCGGCCTCGCCGATGTGCTCTTAAAAAGGCCGCAGGTTGCTATTTTAGACGAACCGACTGCGAGCTTAGACCCGAGTTCGGCGAACGAGTTTTTAGAGCTGATCCGCACACTCAAACGTGAAGGGTTGACGGTGCTGCTCTCGTCGCACCTGCTCCATCAGGTGCAAGCGGTGTGCGACCGGGTGGGGCTTTTTCGGCACGGACGGCTCGAGCTAGAAGGCACCGTACCCGAATTGGCGCGGCACGTCCTTGGCAGCGCCTATAACCTCGAGGTCGAGGCGCGGGGCGAGCGTGTCCAAGAGGCGCTGCAAAGTGTTGATGGGGTGCTGAGTTTACAGGCCCGTGACGCCACGCACTACCGCGTTGAAGCGCGGGAAGATTTGCGGCCCCAGCTCGCCGCCGCCGTTGCGAGAAGCGGAGCCGAACTCTACAGTTTGCGGCTCGAGGAACGCTCGCTCGACGACGTGTACAGCCATCATTTTGACGCTGACCAAAGAGCTGACAAGGGAGCCGAGCATGACTTCGCCAGCGTTGCCTAAGGCGACTAACAGAGCCGCGCCGAAAGTGCGGCGCGGTTCACCTTGGACAGGACTTGGCGCGGTCATCCGCAAAGAGATGGCCGACCACTTTGCGAGTGTGCGGGTACGGCTGCTCGAGGGTCTGATCTTGCTGACCGCTATCGGCACCGTCTACGCTGCCAGCCAGAGCCTCAAAGGGGCCGACGCAGGCTCGTTTCTGTTCCTCCGCTTATTCACCTCAGCACAAGACCCCCTCCCCTCATTTGTCGCGTTTTTAGGTTTCCTCATTCCCATCGTCGCTATCGCACTAGGTTTCGACGCCATCAACGGCGAGTTCAGCCGGGGCACGCTGAGCCGGGTGTTGTCGCAACCTATCTACCGGGACGCGCTCCTGTTCGGCAAGTTTTTAGCCGGTCTTTTTACGATTGGCATTATGCTCTTAGCCTTGTGGCTCTTGGTCACCGGAATGGGCATCTTTTTGCTGGGCGTGCCGCCGAGCGCCGAAGAGGTCGCACGCGGGCTCCTCTTTTTGTTCGGGACGCTGGCCTACGCCGGGGTCTGGCTGGCCGTCGCTCTGTTCTTCTCCACCGTCTTTAAGCAGAGCGCGACGGCAGCGATGGCGGCGCTCGCGCTGTGGCTGCTTTTTGCCATCTTCTGGCCGATTATCGTCTCGCTCTTGACCCCGCTCTACCCGCTCAGCGACAACCCGTTTACGGCGCAGCTCGGGCAAGTCCATTTTCAGCAGACGCTCAGCCGCATCTCGCCTAACACGCTCTTTAGCGAGCTGACGCTGGTGCTCTTAAACCCTGCCACCCGGACGCTCGGCCCGGTGTTTTATTCGCAGGTGCAAGGGGCCATTATGGGTGCGCCCTTGCCGCTGTCGCAAAGCCTGCTCATCATCTGGCCGCAATTTACCAGCCTCATCGCCACGGTGATTTTGCTCTTTACGCTGACCTACGTCATTTTTCAGCGTCAGGAGATTCGGGCGTAACCTTGCGCCTTTACAGCTCCTTTACAGCTACCTGTAAGGCAGCGGTGCTAGAGTTTCGACGTGGCGACACTGTTACTCGTTGATGACGACGCCGCAATTCGTGAGGTGCTCCGGGCGTACCTCACGCACAGCGGCTTTGCGCTGCTCGAGGCCGCAGACGGCCCCAGCGCCCTCGAGCAGGCTCCGCAAGCCGACGTCGTGATTCTCGACCTGATGCTGCCGGGGCTGAGTGGCCTCGAGGTCGCCCAAACGCTGCGCGCTGAACGTCCCGAGCTGCCGATTTTGATGTTGACCGCCAAGGCTGCCGAAGATGAGCGCGTCGCGGGTCTCGAGCTGGGCGCGGACGACTACGTGACCAAACCCTTTAGCCCGCGTGAGGTCGTCGCCCGGATCAAAGCACTGTTGCGCCGTAGCGGGCACCAAGACACGCTGCAGCACGGCGACCTAAGTATCAACAGTGCCTGTCACCAGGTCACGGTTAGCGGACAGATGCTCGAGCTGACCCGGCTCGAGTTCGATCTACTTTTAACCCTCGCTCAGCATCCGGGTTTGGTCTGGAGCCGCAACCGGTTGCTCGAAAAAGTCTGGGGGCCGGATTTTTCCGGGTTTGAACGGGTGGTTGACGCCCGCATCAAGGCGCTCCGCAAAAAACTCGGTGACGACCCTGACGAGCCGCGTTATATCGAGACCGTTCACGGCGTCGGCTACCGGATGCGCGATAAGTAACCCGTAAGCTGGAGGTACCCGAAAAGTAGGTTGGGGCAACTTGAACTCGAGGAGAATACAGGAGGCAGAAGGGAGAATAAGGGCGGCTTTGAGCTATCTGCATGCCGTGTTCTACCTTCTTTTGTAAATCTTAAAAAACTTACACCACCTCGTTAGGTGAACGAGCTATAAACCAAATAGACCATAAAGTAGCGCCCGAGATGGTGAAATAAGACTGTGCGGCTCTTTACCAAACTCTTCCTCAACACGCTTCTCGCTATCTTGGTCGCTGAAACCGTGCTGCTCATCGTCGCTAGCATCTTGCCGGGCCGAGAATTCGAGAGTGACCTCGAGGCGTTTCGTACCCTTTCCGAACCGACGCGGCGTGAACTCTTCACCGAAGTGAGCCGCGACAGCCGCCGAGGACTCACCGAAGGCATCCTCATTTCGCTGCCGGTAGCAACTGCCGTCGCCGCGGTTGTTACCCTGCGCGAATCGCGGCGCGTCGGGCGTGGGGTGAGGCGTCTGGCCGAAGTCAGCAACGCCGTTGCCGCGCGAAGGTTCGGAGAACGGGTCGCTATCTCGGGCCATGACGAGCTGAGCGACCTCTCCCGCAATTTCAACGCCATGACCCAGGCCCTCGCCCACGCCGAGCAGGACCGGGGTGAACTCATCAGCACCGTCACCCACGAACTCCGGACGCCGCTGGCAGCGCTGCAAGGCTACAGCGAGGCGCTCAGTGACGGGATTATCCCCGCTGAGACGGCGGCGCAGGCCATCAACCGTGAAGTGGCGTCGCTCAGAAAAATCGCGTCCGACCTGACGCTGGTCTCGAGCGCCGAAGCCGGGACGCTCCTCGTACACCCTGCCCGGCTGAGCGTAACCACGCTCATAGGCGACGCCGAAGACCGCTTTAAGGGCGCTTTTGAAGCGGACGGTACAGGCTTTTGCAGCGTTGTGCAGGTGGGTTTACCAGACCTCGAGGCCGACCGCGAACGGGTCGGGCAGGTGCTCGCCAACCTGCTCGGCAACGCGCTCAAATACACGCCCGCCGGGGGAGCTGTTACTCTCCGCGCCGAACGCACGCCGGGGTGTGGATGTGTACTCTTTTCAGTCCAAGACACCGGGCCGGGGATTTCGGCGGAGCACCAGGCGCATGTCTTCGAGCGTTTTTACCGCGTCGATGCGTCTCGGGGCCGGAGCGCAGGCGGGTTGGGCGTCGGCCTGACCGTGAGTAAAACCTTGGTCGAGGCGATGGGCGGGAGCATCTATCTGGAGAGCAATCCGGGAGCGGGGACGACCTTTTTCTTTACCCTGCCCGAAGCCAAGAGCTAAAACGTTGTTTCCCTAGCTTGCTTTTACCAAAGCCGTCTCTCTATCCGGTACGAAAGCGACCTGACGGCCTCGGTTGCTCTCGAGCATGAACGCTTTTAGACTCTCGCTCTTAAAAGCAAACTCACCGATAATGACGAGCTTCATACGGTAGTTCGCGTACTTTTGCAGTATTTCGCCTGCCAACCCGGTTTTCAGATCGAAAAACTCGGCGGGCAGGTGCCTTTCGCATAAGATGAGGCAGTCTGCGCCCCCATACTGGGCCGTCGCCATAAGGTTTAGGGCGTCTCGAGCCGTGTTGATGGCGACATCAGCCGACACGACTTCAGCAATTTTGTAGCCGCTGACTTCAATGATGTCGAGTTTCATTTACGGCGTTTCGCTGATGGGTCGCCCAACAGTCAAAGCTTGACGGAGACCAGGCTCCAACTCCAAATAATGTGCGTCGGGTTCTGCGCCGAGGGCGTCTAGTAATTTACTAAAAAAGCAGCGCGCCGAAGCTGCGGCGGCAATATCGAAAATCTCTTCATTGGAAAACCCGTGAGTTCGCAGCTCTTCGGTGTCCCGCGCCGTGACCGAGGTTGCGTCACGGGCAATCTTTTCGGCGAAGGCCATCATCACCACGTCTTCGGGGTTTAGTCCTGCCTGCTCGTAATCTTCGGCGATTTTCGTAAGCTCTGCGTCGTCGTAATACTCGAGCAACACCGAGCCGTGCGCCAACATGCAGTAAGAACTTTTGAGCGCCCTCGCCGCTGCCAGCGTAACGAGTTCATAGCGCCTCGAGTCTAGCGTGCTGCGAATGCTGCCGAGTAGACTTGCCCAAGCCTCCATCACCTGCGGGCGGTGACTAAACGCCTTGACGTAATTGGGAACATACCCCTTCGCCACGCGGTTCTGCTCATACATCCGCGCTACGTCGCCGTGCGCCTGGTCTTCGGGAACGATATCAATTAAAGCCATGTCAATCTCCTCGTGCTGAATTATGCACGCGGAAGCTGAAAAATGCTACGGGTAACAGCTAGGCCACCACACGCCTGTCCAGACGTTGTAAAGCTTTCTCCAGATAAGCGTTGAACTCGGCTTGGGCGCGAAACGTCTCGACAACTTTATCCTTAAAGCCCTCGTCTAAAACCTGCTCATCAGCAAAGGGCCGAAACGCAGCAAAACTTTTAAGCTTCAGGAGTGAGATGGCCGGATGGTCGGCGCTGTAGTCTCGAGGCGCAGTCTTCAGCTCGTGCGTGCGGTCTAAACCTTCCGGGTAGATACGCCTAAACGCGTCAGCCGCTAAAATACGCTCCAACTCCGGGTAGGTTTCATCTATTTCTCCGCGGATAGCTTTAAGCACCGGCGCAGGAGGCAAATAGAGACCACCGCCCGCCATACTGTGACCCGGTTCAATCTGCAGATAGTACGCCGGACGCTCGCCCCCGGCAGAGATAAACCCGCTCATGCTCGTTTTAAGCGGGTCTTTGTTTTTGCCGAAGCGCGTGTCCCGGTAGATACGAAAGACTTTGACCGTCGTCGGGTCATCAATACGTTGAGCTACGGTACGGTCAAACTGCGCGATCTCCATCGCAATATCGTTCAAGCCTTCTTCAAACGCTCCACGCATCGCCTTGTAAGCGGGTTTTCGCCCCCCGAACCAGTCTTTGTTGTTGTTGAGTTTAAGTTCACCGAGAAACGCCAACAGGTCTGGAGTGATCATGGGACTCCTCGAGCGTCTTTCAAGGTTTGAAAAATCATATACTCGTAAACCAGGTCTGGTTTATTGAGACTTGCTCTACTTCGATTACCTTAGTTTCGATACCCAGACTAAGCTCTTTGAGCTTGTCTACAAGTAAATCCCCGTCAATCAGGTCAATTGCAGGTGCGCCGTCCCTAGTAGCCTCACGCACGGCGTCTCTAGTGAAATTACCGGTGGTAATAAGAAGACCTTTGTCAGCACGTCCAACCATCGCGCCCCGGAAGTCGCGTACTTGATTTGCTGATACAGAACCTCTATATCGTTTGCACTGGAAGATTACATGAAAAGAGAGTAAACCGCCAAGACGCATAATGCCTTTTCCGTCTATACCACCATCACCGCTTTGTCCAGTCACCTCAACCTGAATAAAGCCGGATTCTCTAAGCAGTCTTTGTACTAACCGTTCAAATGCCGAAGGGTGCAGCTTCAAAAGTACGTCTAGCAGTTCCTCACGCCAGAGCCCACCAGGTTCGTCACCATTAGATACTTCGTTATCAACTTGAGATTGCTTTTTGTTTTGGTGTTCGCGCATAAAACGCTTGACTTTAGTAGGATCAACTTTTTCGACTGTTCTGCCTGTAGTTGTCAATGCCCAAACACCGCGTCCGGAGTTCTCGAGCACACCGAATTGCTTTAAGTACGTTCTGGCCCAAGCCATCCGGTACTCAACTTCAGTCTGTCCACCCTTTTTAGGATTGTGCAAAACCTCAAGCTGTTCGTCAGAAAGGTTCGCTACGTCAGAAGCAAGGTTGTTTATCTCTTCGATTGTCCCAGAGCCGCCAAGTTGTTTTAACGCCTCAATAATTGGATTCATCAGATGGTCATATGAGGGGAGGCGTACACGGGACATCTATTTCTAGCTTACCTTGCCCTTAGAAGATCAACCATCGTGCGCTAAAATCTCTGTATCAGTCGGCTGCCATCCCTACATTATTTTTCTCTAACGCCCGCTCTGCTCGGTACGAGGAGCGTACCAGCGGCCCCGAGACAACCTCGAGAAATCCCTTTTTAAGCCCTAACTCGCGGTAGTGGTTAAAGTCTTCGGGCGGCACATACCGCACGACCGGCAGGTGCGACGCGGTAGGGCGAAGGTACTGCCCAAAGGTCACGATGTCTACCCCGGCAGCGCGTAAATCGTCCATCGCCTCCAAAATCTCAGCGTCGGTTTCACCCAAACCCAGCATCAAGCTTGTTTTAGTGAGCACGTCGGGCCGGGATTTTTTCGCGTAGGCAAGGACGCCTAAGGTTTGGTCGTAGCCTGCGCGGGGGTCACGGACGGGATGGGTGAGGCGGCGGACGGTCTCGAGATTCTGCGCGTAAACTTCAACCCCGGCATCTAAAACCTTTTGGACGTTGTCGGTGACGCCGCCGAAGTCGGGCGTCAACGCCTCGACTGCCGTGTCCGGATTGACCCGTTTGATCTCGCGGATACACGCGGCGTAGTGGCCTGCGCCGCCGTCCGGCAGGTCGTCGCGGTCAACCGAGGTCAAGACGACGTATTTGAGGCCCATCAGTTGGACCGAACTCGCAGCTAAACGCGGTTCAGCCGGGTCGAGGCGGCCTCTAGGATTCCCGGTGTCTACCGCACAAAAGCGGCAAGCACGGGTACATACCGAACCCATCAGCATAATCGTGGCAGTCCCGGCGTTCCAGCATTCGCCGATATTCGGGCACATCGCCTCTTCGCAAACCGTAGACAAGCGGTTTTCGCGTACGGTGGATTTGACCTCGCTGTATTTAGCGCCGGAGGGCAGCGCGACCTTGAGCCAATCGGGTTTACGCTCACGGGGGACGTTGGCGGCATCTTTGCGAAACACGCCGTTTTTAACGACCTTGATGTCGGCCAGAGAAATATCTATAGGCGGGAGGTCGGGAGTTTTGGGTTGCGTCACTAGATAACCTTGCTTTCTATGCGGGTTCAGGGCTTTGTAGCGTCATGTCGAAAACGTCGGCAAATGCCTTCAGCAGTTTGGGTTTGACTTCAGCAAGCGTCACCGGACGGCCTAAAAGCTGACTCAAACTCGTCACGCCCTTATCTTGAATCCCGCACGGTACGATGTAAGAAAAGTGTGACAAGTCGGTCGAGACGTTCATCGCAAACCCGTGAAACGAGACGTTGCGTTTAATCGCCACGCCGATAGCGACAACCTTTTCGTCCCCAACCCAGACGCCCGCGTAACCGGGGCTGCCCTCACCGGAAAGCCCATAGTTGGCTAAAACTTGCACCATAACGGCCTCGAGGTTCCGCAAATAGCTCCGCACCATCCGGCCGATGGGCAAAATCGGGTAGCCCACCAGCTGACCGGGGCCGTGGTACGTCACGTCGCCGCCGCGCTCGATATCGTAGAGGCTAAAGCCTTGCGCTCCCAACACTGCCGGGTCGGCCAGCAGGTTGGCGCGTCCGCCCTTTTTTCCAAAAGTAATGACGGGCGGGTGCTCGACCAGCAGCAGCGTCGGCGGGGTGCGCCCTTCAGCGACGGCGGCGTGCGTCTCGAGCTGTACGTCCCAGGCGGCACGGTAGTCGAGTCGGCCTAAATCTCGCACTACCAGCTCACTCGGTTCAGCTGCTTGTGGCACATTTGAGGAAGACCGTAAGGGTGTTTCTATCGTCATACTCTATGGTAGCAGCTTTCGTCATTTTCCCCTGCACCCCAGCTGTCAGAATTAGAGAGAACAACTAGATCGTCTCGTCTAACCCCTCTATCAGCTGTGCTACATCGTCTTCGCTCGTATAGTGAACAAACGACAACCGGAGCACGCCGTCGCCGCCTATGCCGAGGGCGTCCAAGAGCCTTGCGGCGTAAAAGTGGCCGTGGGCGCACATGATACCGCGCTCGGCCAGGGCTTCGACCAGCTCGGATGAGGCGCGACCTTCGACCAACACTGAAACGGTCGGCGCACGGTTCTCTAGAGTTTTCGGGCCGATGATACGGACTTTGCGGTGCGCGGTGAGGTACTCAAGCAACGTCTCCAACCGCGCCAGCTCTGCGTTTCTAAAAAGGTCGTGTACAGCTTTAGTTTTGACCTGTGTGTCAACGCCCTCGCCGTAATGATGTGCGTACACCGCGTCAAAATAGTCCGTCACGCCCCGCGCCGCCGCAATCTGCGCGTGATCCGGGCCTGCCGGGGTCAGGCGTTTGGTCGTATTACCCCCGTTGAAGTAATGCCCCTGATTCGTCAGTTTTTGCGCTGTGTCCTTACGCACGACCATTACGCCCTGGTGCGGCCCATAGGTTTTGTAGGTTGAAAAAAGGTAGATGTCCGCGCCCAACTCCTCTACATTTGGAAACCCGTGTCCCGCATAAGAAACACCGTCTACTACGGCAACCGCGCCGACCTTATGCGCGAGTTCGGCAACCTCACGCACCGGATTGATCTCCCCGACGATGTTCGAGCAGTGCGGAAACGCGACGATTTTGGTTTTGTCTGACAAGAGCGCCTGCAAGTCTTCTAGGTGCAACCGGCCCTCAGCGTCAACTCGCCACTCTTTGACGGTCACGTCATCTTTCGCAAGCCGCCGCCACGCGCCGCTGTTCGCCTCATGGTCTTGATTCGTGACGATGATTTCATTGCCGGGTTTGAGATAATCGCGGAACGCCTGCGCCAGAACATAGGTATTTTGCGTCGTCGAGGGGCCGAAGTGGACTTCATCGGGCTGAACGCCCAAGTAGGCGGCGAAAGCGGGGTAGCTCGAGTCCATCTCTCTACCCGCCTCCTGGGAAACCGGATACCGGTGATGTGGTTGCACTTTGAGCTTGGTGTAGAAGTCGTGCAACCTGCCGATCACCTGAGCGCAAGCATACGAACCCCCGGCGTTTTCAAAAAACGCTTGCCCTTTTAAGCTGGGTTCGCTAAAGGCGGGAAATTGCTGCCGGACGAAGTTGAGGTCCAGCGTGTGCATAGCTGTCATAATCCTCCAATGCAAAAAGTTAAGAACGCAAGTAAGACGCACCGTTCACATCAATGATCGTCCCGGTAGAAAACTCAGCGCCTGCAGACGCGAGGAACAACACCGCGTAGGCGACCTCTTCGGGTTTGGCGACGCGCCCCAGCGGACTCTGCGCACGGATTTCTACACCTTGCTCCCCGGCCAAAGACGAGGCGGCCATCTCCGTCTCGACAAAACCGGGCGCGACCACACCCACGAAGATGTTGTGCGGTGCGAGCTTTTGCGCGAGCGATTGACTCATGGCGTTCATCCCGGCTTTACTGGCACCGTAAGCGGGACTTTCCGGTTCCCCCCGAAACGCACCCCTCGACGACACATTGACGATGCGTCCACCGCCACTCTCCAGCATGTGCTGCGCCGCTAAGTAACAGAGGTTAGCCGCTGCAACAAGGTTGGTGCCGAGCGTCCGCTGCCACGCCTCACGCCACGCGGCAAAATCAACTTTATCTACCGGATGCGCTTCAAAAATACCCGCGTTGTTGACCAAAATATCTAACCCGCCTAACTCCTGAACCGTTTGGGTGACCAGCGTTTCGCAGAAGTCCGGGTCAGAAATATCACCGGCGAGGCTCGAGTGTGGCCCGCCCGGTAAAGCAGCCAAGGTTGCCTCAGCCGCGTCATGATTGCTCAAGTAGCTGAGCACCACCCGCGCGCCTCTCTCTGCAAAACTCTGAGCAATTGCTCGACCGATACCCCGTGCGCCGCCCGTGACGAGTACGCGTTTGCCGTTAAAGTCCATGCCCAACTCTACCTGGTAATGACCTGCTAAGGTGACTACGCAGAGCGAGCCGAGCGAGACCTCTTCACAGTACAAGCCAAAGCTAGGCCAGTAGACCGCTTCTAGCGGACTGCACAAGCCTACTGACCCCGTGGTGCTCAAGCCCAGCTTTCAACCGTTACTAAAAGGACACTGTGAGTCAGCCCCAGGAAAACCCCTCAGCGCCTCGCTGAGACGCCCGTCGCCAAGGGTATATTTACGCGGCCTCGAGAGTCGTGAACTACACCGTGCGCGGCGTGGCAGAAGCGTTGGGCGCGTCGCCGCCCTCAGTTGCAGCGGGGATGAAACGGCTCGAGGCCCTTGGGCTGCTGTGCTACGTCGGCGAGCGGCAGACCTGGCAGCGTAGAGCGTTCGAGGTTTTAGGAAAACCCTGACTCTCAATACTTCGGATATTTATATAGAAAGCGCGTCAGGGACGGCATTTCTCAATACAACTTCTGCTCAAAGGAGTTGCGTCACAGACGGACAAAGCGGATTTTGCGTCAAAACCTGTCCGGAGTATTGGACTCTTATAACAGCGTTAAAGTTTGACAGAGCCGTAACCACCGCTGTACTGTGCATGAGTCCTATGATGATTTTCGTTACCTGCTAATTTCTGCACCGAATACGGTTCTCCGACCCTACTAAGCGGTCGGTCACCCCTTCGTATCTCGGTTCAGCCCTACGACACTTCGATGTTGAGGTTCGTTTGAGCTGTACCAGAAAGCTAGCTGGTATAGATTTATGTCAGGACCTTTGCAATCCCTTTTGCTCTACCTCGTGGCAGAACAAAAACTTACAGATTTCCGCCAAGAAGCCCTCGTCTGTCGTCAACTACGCGCCGCTCGTGTCGCACCTTCTGAGCTGCGTCATGTTCTAGCCTTGAAGCTGCTGCGGCTCGCGTATCGCCTTTCGCCGAGCCTAGCTACAGTACAGGGCCGCTAATGGACAAGATTATAAACACCGTTGACGAGAAGGATGTGGAACAAATCATTGATAGCCTCGTCTACTACAACGAGACCAATTCCGATGTGGGTGATTGGCACCAGAAAGTGTTCGTCATTCGAGACGAGCATGAAGGGGTCGCCGCAGGCATCATCATCAACATCCACTGGTACTGGTTGCACATTGACGTTCTCGCTGTGCAACCTTCATACCGACGCGCGGGCTTGGGAACCCGGTTGTTAAGGGAAGCTGAAGACTATGCCAAGGCGCAGGGCTGTGTCGGCGCTTATCTCGATACGATGAGCTTTCAAGCACCTGAGTTCTACGTCAAGCACGGCTATGAAGTTCTGGCGAAGCTCGAGGGCTTGCCAAAAGACATGCACAAAATCTACCTGTTTAAGCGCTTTTGAGAGGCGTCTTGTTTGCCGAGTAAACTCATCCGTGACCGTCCTTACCGACCTGCCCCCACTCCCCCGGCCCTCAAAGACAAAGCACCCACAACTAAGCTGCTCTTTGTCTGGTTGGGGCCGCAGGGCGAAGTGAGTTACACCGTCCGGGAGCTTGCCGAGCTGCTAGGCGTCACGCCACCTTCGGTTGAGGCAGCCCTGACCCGTTTGCGCGAGTTGGGGCTGATTGATGACGTAAAACTCGCCCGTGGCAGTGCGCCGGGGCACTACCGCGTCAAAAGGTAGTGCGCTTGACCCATAGTAACGTTTGGCGTTACTATGGGTCGTGATTAAGAGCTTTGCTGACAAGGAGACCGAGAAGATTTTCGGCGGTCAGCACTCGCGTAAACTCCCCGTTGACCTTCAGCGCCGCGCCAAGATGCGCCTTGACCGTATTGACGCCGCAACCGAGCTTAGCGACCTGCGCGTCCCACCCTCTCACCGCCTCGAGAAACTTTCGGGCGACCGTGCCGAGCGGTACAGCGTCCGTATCAATCAGCAGTGGCGCGTCTGTTTTACGTGGTCAGCTGGCGACGCGCACGCCGTTGAGATCGTTGACTACCACTAGGAGACCTATGTCCCGAATGTCCCGAGCCATCCCCCCCATTCATCCCGGTGAGCACCTAGCCGAGTTTTTAACCGAGTACGGCGTCAGCGCCTACCGGCTTGCCAAAGACACCGACATGCCCAAAACCCGTGTCAGCACCATCCTCAAAGGCCAGCGGGCGATTACCGCCGATACCGCCCTGCGTTTGGGGCGCTTTTTCGGCGTCACGCCGCAGTTCTGGCTCAACCTGCAGACGCGCTATGACTTGGAAACAGCGCAAGAGGCCATCGGCCCGGGGCTCGAGCACATCAAGCCTTTGCAAGCTGCTTGAAGCCTTCAGGCACCGGGGCGCTACCGTATCAAGAAGAGCTGAGCGTGCCTACAACACTAAAGTGTTGACATGACGCTCTTTCTTGTTCTGCTCGCACTAGCTACAGCTCTCTATGGGCTGTCTGAGCTGCTCTTTAGTAGCGAAACCCGAAGTATATTTGGATGGCTGAGGGCGGAGGAAACCCGAAAGCGTGGGGCGAGTAGACTCGAGCAACTCTTTACGGAATAAGAGCTTCATCTTCCTCTAACTGCCTTATCCGATTTTCTAAATACTCTGTGCGAGCTGTGGGTCTTAGGAGCCGATAGAGGCGCAGAGCAGCAGGTACAAGATAAGACAGTGCGTTTCCAAACACGAAGAGTAGATTAAATGCGATAGCTGAAGGCGGAACAGGTTTTCGGAGAGATGTGGGGAAGAAACTTACTAGCTCCCTATCTATCAGATAAAGTGTTGTTAAAAGAGCAAAATAACTGAACCAGAGGATTGTTTGAAGCATCAGTAACCAAATTACGAGTGTGGTTGTCCTACCAGGGGTTTCTTGGTCGTCTAAGTGCTGTTCGAGCTTGGCCTCGAGTCGCGCTTTCCTGTCTCTAAATGATTTCCTCTGCCGAAAAGTGTTTGGAGCTGCCTGACGGGAGATAGCCACGTTTATCAAAGTTACGATCACGCCCCCGATTACCGTGACCAGTAAGGTTTCACGATTGTTCAGCCACAGATTGACGATCCACTCAGGCAAAGACATACCTCCTACTCGATATGTCGTCAAGTCTACCGAACAATTTAAGCGTTGGAGGGCAAAAGATTTACTCGAGCACAACCGTTCCTACTTAGCAGTGAACGCCGCACTGCCCCGGTAGTTACCAAAGCGTAAATTTATAGTAGGCTGACCTTACCCTGGCACGATAGAACTCGAGTACAGAGACTTGTGAGCACGGCTTACTGTGTTGAGCTCGAGCAATAAGGATTGGCTGAGCTAATCTTGTGACTCTGCTAGAATTTCTACCAAACTTTTCAGTTATGGTTCGCCGACCATACTGCTCAGCTGCTATCAGCTACTTACTCAGCGTAGAATCACAAACGTGACAAAGTAGTACGCGACCGGTACCGCGAAGAGCATCCCGTCAATCCGGTCTAACGCGCCGCCGTGACCGGGCAAAAAGAACCCGGCGTCTTTAACTCCGGCCCAGCGTTTGATCAATGACTCGAACAGATCGCCAAGCTGCGCCGCGCTCGAGACCAGCACGCTAAAGAGCAGGGTGTCGTCAACGTCTATGTGCAGGCCGTAAAGCCGCCCGAGACCGTAAGTTGTCAGTGACACGATGACAACCGCGAGCCCGAGACCGCCGAACGCGCCCTCGAGCGTCTTGTTGGGGCTGACCCGCGGCGCGAGCTTATGTTTGCCGAAGAGCTTGCCGATCACATACGCGCCTACATCGCTGGCAATGATGGCCAAAATAGGGATGACCAGATACCAGAGTCCCTCAACCCCATTGGGCGTGTACCGCAGGGTAATCGCGTAACCGGCGAGCCACGGAATATAGATATAGCCAAACAAGGTGTAGACAACGCTCTCAACCGAGCGGTCGTTGGGATGGATGACCTCTAAGCCGATCAGATAGAGTGCCAACAACCCTAAAAGCGCCTCACGCCAGCTCATACCGTCAAATAGGGGTTGCATATCAAAGATGCCTTGATAGGTCACGGGCAGTGACGCGGGCAGTGTGAGAACCGTGGCGACGTAGAGGCTGCGGCGGCGAATCGGAATCCCGCGCAGGTTCATCAGCACCGAGTATTCACGTAAAGAAACGAGCGTCAAAATAAGGTAGGCAGGCGCGAGTAGGGGTAAGCCGACCCACATAATCAGCACTGCCGCCAAAAAAGCGAGCAGCCCGAAGACGACGCGGGTGTAGGGTGGACGCACGCCCCTCAGTATGACCTATTGCGCCGCCGGTAAGGAACAAAATCAGGCTAAGGTCACAGCGTTCTCTACAAATAGCTCTTAAAGACAAACCTCCGCCTACGCCCCTGATTTTCTAGACCGCATTGACCTTTGCTTTTACTGTTATAGCTTGAAGTGCTTGAGGGACAACATTTTTATCAAAACAGCGGCCCCACATTCTGACTATTGACTTCTGTATTCTTCGTTCTGTATTCCGACTTTCCCCTGCAGCACATAGCAACTGCCACCAGCTGAACCGTCAACCCGGATATGTCCAGAATTAGTTGCATAATCCAACTACTAGGGTGTACAACTATTGAGTTATGCACGATCCCCCCGAAACACCGCCCCTACAAACCTCCGCAGCTTCCCGCTTTTTTGTCGCGCACTGGCGTATCGGCCGCGCCGTTCACGAATACGTCAGTCCACTGCTCGAGCAGACCCACGGCCTCTCATACCGAGATTTTCTCGTCTTAACAGCGGTTATGAGGGAGGTCCATTATCCGACTGAACTCTCTGAAAAGCTCAAGCTTCCCAAAGACACGATAAGCCGGATTGTCCAAACGCTCCTTCAAGCTGAACTACTGGCGCGAACGATTGACCCGGATGATTCGCGCCGGACTCGCCTGGGGGCAACCCCAAGCGGGCAAAAGCTGCACGCCGAAGTTAAAAAAAGTATCGAAGGGTTGCTCGAGCCTCTGCTCGAAGGCTTAGGCTGGGCGCAAAGAGAGCAGTTTCTAGGGCTGCTCGAGACGCTCAGCGACCGCCTTGCTCTGCCTCCAGCCACCTTACAAACGTCCGACCTCAAACCCGTAGGAGAAAGATAATGGCTCAACCCACAACACCCCAAGTTTCAGTAGCCCGACCTGCGTTTACCAAAAGTGAACGCAACCTCACCCTCGGCGCGGTGCTCGTCGTTTTTTTGCTCGGCGCACTCGACAACACGATTGTCTCGACCGCCATGCCGAGGATTATCGCCGACTTAAACGGTTTGTCGCTCTATACCTGGGTGACGACCGCGTACCTGTTGGCCTCGACGGTGATGGTGCCGATTTACGGCAAGTTATCCGACATGTACGGCCGCAAACCGATTTTAACCTTCGGCGTGTCGCTCTTTTTAGTCGGCTCGATGCTCTGCGGGCTTGCAGGTGAGTTCGGCCCCCTGCCGCTGCTCGGTTCGGGGATGACGCAGCTGATTCTCTTCCGGGCGCTCCAAGGCTTGGGCGGCGCGGCGCTGTTTTCGAGCGCCTTTGCTATCATCGCCGACATCTTTCCCCCCGCCGAACGGGGCCGCTATCAAGGACTTTTCGGCGGTGTGTTCGGCCTCGCGTCGGTTTTAGGCCCGATTATCGGCGGCTTTTTTACCGACCACGGCACGGTAACGCTGCTTGGTCACCTGGTCGCGGGGTGGCGCTGGGTCTTTTATGTGAACGTTCCTCTCGGGCTCATCGCGCTTTACCTGATCGCCACACAGATGCCGCTCCTTAAAGCGGGTTCGGGCGGCGGCAAGATCGACTTTGCCGGGGCCGGACTTATCTTGAGCGCGTTTGTGCCGCTGCTTTTAGCCCTGACCTGGGGCGGGTCAACCTACCCGTGGGCTTCGCCGACGATTCTCATTTTGTTTGGCGTTGCGGCACTTTCACTCGTGGCCTTTGTGGTCGTCGAACTCCGCGTCAAAAATCCGATCTTACCGCTCGAGCTCTTCCGCCTGCCGGTTTTTAGCATCGCCAACGCCGCGTCGTTTATTATCAACATCGCGTTCCTGGGCATCATCATGTTTTTGCCGCTCTTTATGCAGCTGGTGTTAGGGATCAGCGCGACCAATTCGGGCTTTACGCTGCTACCGCTGATGGCTGGCCTGATCGTCAGTTCGACCCTAACCGGACTTTTAGTCACGCGCACCGGACGTTACAAACCCTTTATGATCTTCGGCGCGCTCGTCTTGCTCGTCGGCGTCTTTACCCTGACGAGCATCAGCTTGGCAACCACACAGCTCGGTCTCTCGTGGCGGATGGTCATCGTCGGGATCGGCCTCGGTCCGGCACAGAGCCTCTTTACCCTGGCGATTCAAAACGCCGTACCGCAGGCGCAACTCGGCACTGCGACCGGCGCAAGCCAGTTTTTCCGGCAGATCGGCTCAACCATCGGTTTAGCGGTGTTCGGCTCACTCTTGACGCTCAGCGTCGGTACGGCGATTCCCAAACATCTGCCGAATATCCCGGCGCTCCAGTCACAAAAGTTTGACATCGGTGCGCTTCAGGGTGCGGGGGCCGGGGGCGACATCACCAAGAGCATCACCGCAGGGTTTAACCGGCTCTACGCGCAAACCGAGGCGGCAGTAGGCGGCAACGCGGCGGCGCGTACGGCGCTCTTAAACAGCACGCAGACCCCGGCCCAGGTCAAAGATTTGGTACAGGCTGCGCCGTCACTCCCAGCCGCCGCGCAGACGCAAGCACTGGCGCAGCTTAAAGCGGGACTTAATGCACAAGCACAAACGCTGTCGGCGCAGGTCTCGAGCGCCGTCAAACAAGGGTTTGCCGAGAGTATCCGTCTGCTCTTCTGGGTCAGCTTGGGGATTATTGCAGTCGGCGCACTGATCATCTTCTTTATCCCCGAACTGCCGCTTCGCAAAGGGATTCCAGACGAAAGCGCCCTTCAAGAAGCCGTCCCGCAAAATGCCGGCGCGATTGGTGAACCTGCGTTCGTGGCAGGTACCACGCCTAAGTAACGCGCTGGGCACAACTCGTCTACTCAAGTCTGCTCACCACCCAGCCTATTCATAGCTAACGACGCGCTCCTGCTGGACTCAGCCGGGAGCGCGTTTTGTAAACGTAGCAAACACCCGACACGTTTACCTCGAGCAAAACCGCCGCCATACCAAAAGCAGTTCAAGCGGCCTATTCGGTGACCCTACGACGTATAGACGAGACTGTAACGTCAAGTCAGCAAAACTGTTGTATGGTGACCCAAAGATTAGGAGATTTAGGTGGCCAATCCCTCAGGCAGTGTGGCAGCAGTTTACGGTGCGATGGGCGCAAACTTTATTATCGCCGTGACCAAGTTTGTCGCGGCGTTTTTAACAGGCAGTTCGGCGATGCTTTCAGAAGGCATTCATTCGCTCGTTGACACCGGCAATCAGCTCCTTATCTTGCTGGGTATTCGCAACAGTCAACGGCCCGCCGACGCAACCCACCCTTTTGGATACGGCAAAGAACTTTATTTCTGGAGCCTGATTGTCGCCATGCTGCTTTTTGGTCTAGGCGGCGGCATGTCGTTTTACGAGGGTATCCGTCACCTGCGTCATCCGAGCGGCCTCGAGGATCCGACCTGGAATTACGTCGTCCTGGTCGTTGCTGCTGTGGTCGAGAGTTTCGCTTGGACCATCGCCTTTAGAGAGCTGCGTAAAACTCAGGGTCAACGCACGTTTTGGCGAACGCTCAGGGCGAGTAAAGACCCGGCCGTCTACACCGTGCTGGCAGAAGACACGGCCGCGCTCCTCGGACTGTTCGTGGCGTTTATCGGTATCTTTCTCGGCCACCGCTTTAACAATCCCTACCTTGACGGCGTGGCGTCGGTGGTGATCGGCCTGATTCTGGCTGCCGTCGCTGTTTTTCTAGCCTATGAGAGCAAGGGGTTACTGGTAGGAGAAAGCGCCGACTTAGACGTAACCCAGAATATTCAGGCGCTCGCCGAAGCTGAACCGGGCGTTGAACGCGTTGGCCCGCCGCTAACCATGCACTTTGGCCCCGAGCAGGTGCTGCTTAACCTCGAGGTGCAGTTTCAGCACAACTTACCCGCCGCTGAAGTGATGCTCACCGTTGACCGTATCGAGCAGGCCATTCGCAGCGCACACCCCGAGATCAAACGGATTTTTATCGAAGCGGAGGCGCTTAAAACTTAGCCCGAAACTTGGCCTAAGTTTTAGGCCAAGTGCTGGCATATGAGCCCCATGCTGCCGCCTTCCTCATGGTGCCACAGCGTGTTGAAACCTGCTTCTCTAAGTTCTTTGATCAAGCTTTGCGGTTTAAGGTGTCTACGGTTTGGAAAGTACCAACTACCGGAAAGTTCCACAGCATCCTCAAAGCCTTCGTCAGGCTCGAGCTCGGTATAGACTATCCCGGTCTCTTTATCAACTACTTGGTCGCCGTAGTCCCTTTCTTCGGCAAATATGGCGGTGCCGATGAGGTAATAGCCTTTGGGCTCGAGCCCCGAACGCACCGCCGAAAACACCTTCCCTCTATCTGAGTCGGTGACAATACATTGGAGGCAAAAACTGTCAACGATAAGGTCGTAAGCGTGACCCACTGAGCGCAAATTGCAAATATCTGCAACCGCGTAGGTAATGTCAAGGCGGCGCTCGGCAGCGAACTGCTTCGCCATGTCAACGGCGACGGGAGAGATGTCAATACCGTCCACCCGGAAACCTCTCGCTGCCAGGAAACACGCGCCCGGCCCTGTACCGCACCCGTATTCCAGAGTTCGCGGCTGGGGAACGGAAAAATTCAGCAGCGGCAGCGCCCGCTCAAAAATAGGGCGCATGGCAAAGTCGTCGAAACCGGACAGACCGTGCAACTCGTCCCAGTTCGTTTTACCTTCTGCTCTGATTTTTCGGTAGCCTGCTTCGTGTTCTTTGACGTAATACTTGGCCATGTCCCTAAACATAATCCATGACCAAGTTGTGTGCAGCGAAAAGCTATGTGAAGCTATTGAGCGGTCTTAATTAAATCGTTTGAAGACGAGAGCTACACCGCCATGATGTCTTCTTCTTTGGCCTTGACCCGCTGGTCAATCGCTGCGACAAAGCTGTCGGTGATCTTTTGCACTTCACTTTCGCCCTGCCGCACATCGTCTTCGGTTAAGAGGTTTTCTTTGCGGTACTCTTTAAGTTCATCGTTGGCGTCGCGGCGCTGGTTGCGCAGGGCGACTTTGGCCTCTTCCGCCATGTTTTTGACCTGTTTAACGAGCGCGCGGCGGCGCTCGTCGTTGAGCGCCGGCACGCTGATAAAGATATTGTCACCACGGTTGTTCGGGTTAAAACCCAGGTCGCTCTCGGTGATAGCGCGTTCAATCTCGCGGATGGCACTCTTGTCAAACGGCGTAATCAGCAGCGTGCGGGCGTCGGGGCTCGAGACCGTCGCCAGCTGATTTAAGGGTGTGCTCGCGCCGTAGTAGTCCACCTGCACCCGGTTCAAGACCGCTGGGTTCGCGCGGCCTGTGCGCACCATGCCGACATTGTTGCCAAACGCCTCGAGCGTCTTTTCCATCCCCGCCCGTAGCCCTGAAGTGATGCTTCCTAGTTCGCTCATGTCCTCTCCTTTAGCTTGACCTAATTTTAACTTGACCTAGCTTACGCTCCGACTCGGCAGCGCAGAGATTCTCGTGCCGACATGTTCGCCCGCTAAGAGCCGTTCTAGATTACCCGGTGTAAAGATATCAAATACCGCAATCGGTAGCTCTTTACCCATGCAGAGACTTATCGCCGTCGCGTCCATTACCTTGAGACCCTGGTTGAGCACGTCCAAATAACTGAGCGTTTCATACCGCGTTGCCTCGGGGTGCATACGTGGGTCGGCGGAGTACACGCCGTCCACCTTATTTTTCGCCATCAGCACGAGGTCGGCCTCAATTTCTAAGGCTCTTAAGGCGGCGGCGGTGTCGGTCGTAAAAAACGGGTTGCCGGTGCCGCCGCCGAAGATCACCACGCGGCCTTTCTCGAGGTGCCGCAGGGCGCGGCGGCGGATATAGGGTTCAGCGATCTCTTGCATGTTGATCGCTGACTGGACGCGGGTGTCTACACCTTGCTGCTCTAAAGCGTCTTGCAGCGCCACTGCGTTCATGACGGTGGCAATCATCCCGACGTAATCGGCCGTGGCCGGGTCCATCCCGCCGCCCTGCTGCGCCCCGCGCCAAAAGTTACCCGCGCCGACGACCACTGCGAGCTGCGCACCCCCGGCGTGCGCGGCGGCAATCTCTTGCGCCAACACGCGCGTCGCCTCAGGCGAGACGCCCGTACCGTTCGTACCCGCTAAAAACTCGCCTGAGAGCTTGAGAAGAACGCGCACAAACGCCTTACTCGCCAATTGCGATGCGGTAAAAAGAACCTACCTGGATGTTTTCACCCATCGTGGCAACTGCCTCTTTGATAAGTTGCTCGACGGTCTTTTTGTCGTCTCTAATAAAAGGTTGCTCTAAGAGGCACACTTCTTGGTAGTACTTGTTCAGCCGTCCTTCGACCATCTTGGCGATGACGTTTTCAGGCTTGCCCTCTTGTTTGGCCTGCTCGGTCAAGACGGTGCGCTCAGCTTCGATCACTTCAGCGGGCACGTCGTCGCGGCTTTTGTATGTCGGGTTGGCCATCGCAGTGTGAATGGCGAGGTCGCGGGCGAGGGCTTGAAACTGGTCGTTACGGGCCACAAAGTCGGTCTCGCAGTTAAGCTCGACCAAGGTAGCAATCTTACCGTTATGGTGAATATACGACCCCACAAAACCTTCGCGGGCTTCGCGGTCGGCTTTTTTGGAAGCTTTGGCGATGCCGCGTTCGCGCAAGAGTATAGCAGCACGCTCGACGTCGCCGCCTGTTTCATCTAAGGTCTTTTTTACGTCCATCATGCCTGCGCCGGTCATGGCGCGAAGTTTTTTGATGTCGTCCGTCTTTACAGCCATTGGTTTTCCTTTCAGGGCGCTGCGTCCCCATAGATTTTAGGGATGGGTAGGCAGCGTACAGGCGAGACCCTAAGGCCCCGCCAGAGTTCGGGGTTAAGCGTATTTAATCGTCAGAGGGTCCGGAACCGCGCTGCGCAGCTTCGGTAATCGTACGTTCAGGTGACGAAAGCGGGGTCGGAATCGTCTGGCGCACCTCTTCATCGGAAACAGCTGTAGCTTCACTCGGCGCAGGTGCGTCCGCTGCGCCGCCGCGTACTTCGACGATAGTGTCGGCGAGCCGCGCCGTCACCAGCTGAATCGAACGAATCGCGTCGTCGTTACCGGGAACGATGTAGTCGAGCACATCTGGATCGGAATCGGTATCGGCTAAAGCCACAACCGGAATCCCGAGCTTGTTCGCCTCGCGTACCGCAATCGCCTCTTTGGTCGGGTCAACGACGAAGAGCACGTCAGGCAAACGGGTCATATCTTTGATACCGCCCAGGTAACGCTGCAAGCGTTGCAACTCTTTACCGAGGTCAATCTGCTCTTTTTTACCGTAGCGGAGAATGGATTCGTCTTCAAACATCGCTTCTAACTGCTTGAGCCGTTCGACGCGGGCGCGGATCGTTTTGAAGTTGGTCAAGGTGCCGCCCAACCAGCGTTCGTTTAAGTACGGCATTCCGGCGCGTTTCGCTTCGGCTGCGAGGATTTCCTGCGCCTGCTTTTTGGTGCCGACGAAGAGAATCGTACCGCCACGGGCCGCAGTATTTTTTAGGTATTCAAATGCCTTGTCCGACTCGACCAACGTTTTTTGCAAGTCAATAATAAAGATTCCGTTGCGTTCGGCGAAGATGTAACGCTTGAACTTCGGGTTCCACCGTTTGGTCTCGTGACCGAAGTGAACCCCGGCCTCTAACAGTTGTTTCATTCCTAGATACGGCATATGCCTCCAAAGCGGGACGTTAAGGGAAAATTGGTTACAAAGTCAGGCGTAAAGCAGACATCCCGCTGCTGCTTCGGCCCTCTGAAAACCCGTTAGGGGTGTTGCCTATACCTACTGCCGTGCGCTCAGCGCGTCTTGCGCCGGGGTGTAACTGGGGTCTAACTCGAGCGCCCGCTGATAAGAGTCGGCGGCTTTTTCACTGTCGGACTTGCCGTCACTCGCAGTTTCGCCGCGCGCCGCGTACGCTTGGCCGAGCCAGTAGTACGCTTCGGCGTTGGCGGGGGGCAAGAGCGCCCCTTTGGTCGCCTGGGTGACCGCGCTGCTGTCGTCGCCAGCCTCGAGGTCAATCCGCGCTAGATAAGTATACGCCGGGGCGAACGCCGTCGGCTCTAACGCGACGACCTTTTCAAAGTACGGCCGCGCCGCTTCAAAATCTTGGCAGTCAAAGTGCGCGATCCCTAAGTTTAGGTTGACCGCCGCCTCGTTGGGGGCGAGCGTCGCAGCTTGTTCTAACTCAAACACCGCGTCGTCGCAGCGGTCTCCGAGCAGGTAAGCCTGACCGAGTTGATTATGCCCGAGCGCGTTTTCAGGCTCGAGCGAAACCGCCCGCCGGAGCGTCCTAATCGCCGCTTCGGTGTCGCCTAACTGTACATATACAAGCCCCAAGTTGCGCTGATAGTCAGCGACCTTGGGAGCGAGCTGAGTCGCCTGCTCGAGCGCACCTTGCGCCCGCTGCAGATTACCCTGCCGGTAATAGATAACGCCGCGCAGGTTGGTCACCGCCGCTGCGTCCGCACCCTGCGCGTCGGCTTGGTCGAGCACGTTGAGCGCGTCCGCGAGCCGCCCCTGATGCGTCGCTGGGTCCGCTTTGTACTGCTGCAGATACGCCTCGGCCAGCTGCGTATAAACCCCCGGCGTGTTGGGCGTTAGTTTGGCGACTTGCTCGAGGGCGCGGATACCCTCGTCAAACGAGCCTTCGCAGACCAACGCCCGCCCTTTACCCGAGAGCGCCTCCTGATTTTTAGGCTCACGCTCTAACACCTGTTGAAACAAGTAGCGCGACGAAAAGCACTCACCACGTTCAAAAAGTGCTTTGCCGTAGCGGAGCAGTTCAGGGGTCGAGCGTTCGGCAATGTCTTGCGCCGCACCTAGCGGTAGCAGACAAAAGAGCCCTACGAGCGCCACAACTACGTGGGACACGCCCATCCGAGATACGGTCACAACATCCTCTTAGCTGAGGTTATAGTTTGGTAGATACTTACGCAGATACTCACAACGCCTCCACACGTCAAACCTGTGCATTCTAACAGTCTGGGTTTTAATAGTCGAGGCTTCAGCAGTTTAAGCGCAGCAAAACGAGCTGCAGATAGTGCAGATACTATGGGAATTACTGTGGGAATACAGACAACCATAGAGGTATCATGACGATACAGCGTGAGAGAGCCGTGTGCAGGTGACCCAAAACGCTTAGTGTTCGAGGCAAGTCTAGGGTAGATAGCTCCGCGCCCGCACAAAACGCCCGCGAAACTGAAACGCCTCGGCGAACTTGACCCCGGCTTCAATACCGCGCATCGTCAGGTTGCGCTTAAACCATTCCGGGTTAGCCTCCCAACCGTAAAAGTCGCGGTAGTAAGCGAAGATGCGTTCGCTCACTTCGGCGTACTCCGACACATCAACGTGCAGCGTCGGGTACGCCGAGCCCGCCGACGGGTACTGATAAAACCGTACCGGTTTGCGGTGGGGCTCGAGCCGTTCTTCTAACTCCTCATTGATAATTTTCGGAATCCGCGCCAGCGTAATCGCGTCGAAGGCGATTTTGGCGCTCATCCGGTGGTCGGGGTGCGCGTGGTCGTCGCTCCAGCTGATTACGGCGTCGGGCTTAAAAGTGGCGTAGAGGCGGGCTAGCCCCAACCCTTCACTACGGCTCCCGGTCATCCTCGAGTCGCCCATATCGAAAAACGTATACGACGCCCCGATTTGCTCAGCGACCCAGCCGCCGTGTTCTTGCCGGACGCGGCGCACCTCGGCGTGTTCGGTGTCGCCGAACTGACTCGCTAGTTCACCGTGGGTCGTCCAGACGAGCATCACGTTGTCGCCACGCGCCGCGTGTTTAGCCAAAGTACCGACACAACCGAGTTCATCGTCAGGGTGAGCAAAAACAGCCATGAGGTTCATAGGGGTATCTTACCGAGCAGGTTCGGAGGGTACGTCTCGGTGAGTACAGGCGGTCGTGCGAAAAACGTAGCTAAGGTCGTCGTAGTTGGTTTTTTATTTTACGAAACTGCGCACTACCCACTTGATCGGACTCGAGAAGCCTAAAATAAGACCGCTACTCAAGTACACAGCTTGACCCCTCTTGACAGCTCTTGAGATTAAGACTACATTTGTCTGTACAAATAAAAGGGGCTTATTCGTCCGCTAAGCCGGTACAAAAATGTGTCATGAATATCGCGCTATTTCTGTGCCAACGCCCTCGAGCCTAAAGGAGAGACGTGATGAAGCGAAATATGACGTGGCAATTGGCAGGTTTGTGCCTTTTTAGTCTAGTGGTCGTCAGCTGCGCCAACCTTCAAGATGCCCCCGAGGTAGCCCCGCAAGCGGCAGGCAAAAAACACAACCTCGAGCGCGCGACGCTGGCTTATAACGCGTTGCAGAGGTATTTTCTAACCGACCAAGGGTTATACTTAGAGGAGTACCCCAACACCTCTGAGAACGCCTACTCGTATGTCTGGCCCTTTTCGCAAGCCCTGAGCGCCACCGCTGATATGACGAACTTGAGTTCACGGTATCAGGATGATCTAACACGCAGTTTGGACGCGCTCGAGCTCTACTGGAACGACACGACAACGCCCCCCGGCTACGACTCTTACGTGCGCCCGCCCCTCGGTCAAGGCGGCGACAAGTTCTACGACGATAATGAGTGGCTTGGACTCGAGTTTTTACGGCTTTATAACACGACTAAAAACGACGCTTACCTGAGCAAAGCCAAAGAGATTTTTGAGCTGATCGTTTACGGCTGGGACGACGACAACTCGCATCCCTGCCCCGGCGGAGTGTTCTGGACGCAAGCTCCCTGGAGCCAAGACCGCAACACCATCTCCAACGCACCGGGGGCGCAGATCGGGGCGCAGCTCTACGAGCTTACCGGCAAAGCCCGTTACTTAGACTGGGCCAAACGCATGGTGAGCTGGGTTGACGGCTGTATGCTCGCGCCGAACGGTCTTTATTGGGACAACATCAAACTCGATGGGTCAATTGACAAAACCCAGTGGAGCTATAACCAGGGTATGATGATCGGCGCGAAAACGCTTCTCTACCGGGCTACCGGTGAACGAAGCTATCTGCAGCAGGCCCAGGAAATCGCTACGGCGGCGCTCGAGTACTACGGCAACGTCGGCCGCTACTACACGCAGCCTGCCCGCTTTAACGCCATCTTTTTCAAAAACCTTTTGCTGCTAGACGCCGAAGCGCCCAACCCCCGTTACCGCAAAGCCGTGCAACGCTACGCTAACGAGGTCTGGTACGGTGCCCGCGAGCCGCAGACGAACCTGTTCAAATTTGAAACCTATAAACCGGTAACGCTCTTAGAGCAGGCGGCGATGGTGCAAATTTACGCGGCGCTGGCAAAATAGGCTTTAGCTGAGTTGCAACGAACCCACGCCGTAAAAGTACCGTAAAAACACCGTAAAAGCTTCTGTACTCCCTACCTTGAGGTAGGGAGTTTTTTAGGTATCACAACTTCTCGAGCAGTAGCTCACGCACCCGCGCCGGATTCGCCTTGCCCCCACTCGCCTTCATCACCCGGCCCAACAGCGCATTGATAGCTTTGGGATTTGCCTTAGCTTCGTCTACCATGTTGGGATTTTCACCTAAAACTTGCTCGACGACGCCCGCTAGGGCTGCGGTATCGGTAACCTGCTCGAGCCCCCTTTCTCTTACTAACGCCGCCGGGTCTGCCCCACCGATAACTTCCGGCAAGAGGTCTTTGGCAATTTTGCCCGAAATCGTGCCCGCTTCGACCAAACCGACAAGACGAGCAAGATGTTCCGGTGTCAGCTGCGAGGTATCGAGGGTCAGATTATGTGTGTTGAGGTAGCCGGTGACGTCACCGCTCAGCCAGTTCGCCAGGACTTGCGCGTTTTTCTGGAACTCGAGAGCTTTATCAAAGAACCGAGAGAAGTCCACGTCGTAAGCGAGCAGCGCGGCACTTTCAGGCCGCACGCCGAGCGCAGCGTAACGCGCGGCTTTAGCGTCCGGCAGTTCCGGCATGTTGGCTTTGAGGCGCGTAAGCCAGTCTTCACCGATATAAAAAGGCGGCAGGTCAGGGTCGGAAAAGTAGCGGTAGTCGGCCTCACCCTCTTTGGTCCGCATCAGATACGTTTTCTGCCCACCTTCGTCCCAGCCGAGCGTATCTTGCCGGACGCTGCCGCCGTCTTCTAAAATCCGGCTCTGACGCTTAATCTCAAACTCCAAGGCCCGCTGCACACTTCTGAATGAATTGAGGTTTTTGACCTCGACTTTAGTCCCGAACGGCCCTCCCGGACGCCGCACCGAGACGTTCACGTCGGCGCGCATCTTGCCTGCTTCGGGGTTCGCGTCCGAGACGCCAAGGGCGCGGGCGACGGCGCGAACGGTATTGAGAAACTCCCGCGCCTCTTCCGGCGTGCGGAGGTCGGGTTCGGTGACCATCTCGACCAAAGGTGCCCCGGCCCGGTTGAGGTCAACGAGACTGTAGTCCGCATAAGTCGGGTGCTGTGAGCGTCCGGCGTCCTCTTCTAAGTGGCAGCGGGTGATGCCGATACGCCGCCCGTCAGAAAGCGTCAGTGTGCCGCCCTCCCCGACCGGATGGTCGTACTGGCTGATCTGATAGTTTTTCGGCGCGTCGGGGTAAAAGTAATTTTTACGGTGAAACTGGGTGCGTGTTGGGACGCTGCAACCAAGTGCTAGAGAGAGCGTCAAGGCTTTTTCAAACGCTTCGAGGTTCGGCGTCGGCAGGCTGCCAGGGAGACCCAGGCAGACCGGGCAGGTGTGCGTGTTGGGGGCGTCGCCGAAGGTTTCAGCGGAGCATGAGCAAAACATCTTGCTCTTGGTACTTAAGGCTAAATGGACTTCCAGGCCGATAACGGGCTCAAAATCGGGCATATAGGGACAGTCTAGCAACTCCTGGCTCGAGGGTTTATACAGCTGAGCAGATGTTAGTGTGAAGATAACGTGCGCTTAGAAGGTTTGGCACAACTTTTTGATACTCCACAAGTTCAAGCGATTTTGCTCGCTGGAAGTTTCGCTCGAGACGAAGCAGGCCCGTACAGCGACATTGATATTTTGCGCCTTACCAACGCACCCCTAGATTCAAGTAGTCATCTCTGGCAAGACCGACTTGTCAACGTCAATGACGCAAATGTAGAAGCTACCGAAATCTGGCTTAGCGACCCTGAGAGAGCCGTTGACGTTATCGTCGGATTGCGAAACGCCCGTGTTTTGCTCGACAAAGACGGGGCAGCCGAGAAAGTTTTGGGGCGGGCTCGAGCCTTCGTTTGGACAACTGAACTACAACAGAAAGCTGACGTTTGGGCGAGCGCACACCTTGCTGGGTGGGCCGAAGAAGCGCATAAAGGCTTAGCTGGCCTAAACTCGGGCAACCCTAGTCAACTCCTCCACGCACAATTTGGGCTCTCATGGGGATTAGCAAAAGTCATGCGGGTACAGCGCGGCCTTTTCTCAAGTAGCGACAATACGTTTCTTTCCGAATTGCAAAAAGCGTTTGTTGGAACACGCTGGCTCGAGCTTTTGGAAGATACCTACGGTTTAACCGGGCTACCGCTAGTTGACCAAGTAAGGTCTGGGCTCAAGCTCTACTGCCTTACTGCTCACTTACTAAGCGGCGTATTACAACCTGACGACCGGCCTATCGTCGAACATACTGTTTCGCTTATCCAAGACGAGTAAGCTACCTTATGAACGGGTTAGTCGAAGCGGTCTTGGAAGACGTTGCGGTCGCAGGCAGCGGCGAATTTTTTATCGTGCTCTTAAAAACGCATGAGGGTGACTTCGTGCCAATTACGATTGGCCACCTCGAGGCCATGTCTATTCTCGCTGGCAGAAGCAACGAACCTCTCGCACGGCCCCTGTCACACGACCTGATGCTCTCGAGCCTCGAGCTGCTCAGCACCGCCGTCAAGCGCATCGAAGTCACCGAACTCGTCACGACTTCTGAAGGCGGCACGTTCTACGCGCGGGTGGTGCTTGAAAATCGGGGGGTTGAACTCGAGTTGGACGCCCGCCCCTCGGACGCGCTTGCTCTGGCAGTGCGAACCGGTGCACCGATCTGGGTGGCGCAAGAAGTCGTGGAACAGGTTGGTCTGTCGGACTTCGGCGACGCCGCCGAAGCGTAGGGTTTAGGGAGGTTATGAAGGACACCGTTCAGCGCGAGTCGGCCCGCCTCTATATACACCTCGGCAGAGTCACGAGCGGCGGTATCATCGAAGGGCTCGAGCCTATCGGCGCGGCGAGCGTACCGGAACTAGCGGCAGCCTCAGCCGCAGACATCGGCCTAGCAGTCTGGCCCTTTCCCCTTACAAAAGAGCACAAGGACATCGTTGCGTCACTGGGCTACGAGCCGGTTACGGGTTACGAAGAGGCAGACGAACAGCACTTTTTTAACGAGACCAAGAACGTCCAACTCTTTTTCGTCATGGCGGGGAGTTCGGCGTGGACGAATTACCTGCTCGTCAGAAATTTTTTGAGGCAGAGCGAAAGGGCGCGAAAAGCTTTTACCGACTGGAACCGTAAAGGCGTTTCTAAAGCGACCTTTTTCGCTGGCCTCTCAAAAGATGCAGAAACTTGGTGGGCGGCGTTTTACGGATTCACGCCGGTTGAACAGGTAGCTTACGAACTCGGCGCGTTCGAGCAGCCCTGGTTGATCAGCAGCGGCTGGGCTCTCGAGCTTTTCATGGGCCGCGTCACCCGTGTTCATCACGATGTTGATGTCGTCGTCTCACGCACAGCGGTATCCGACTTGCGACAGTATTTGGCAGCTCGAGACTGGCAGCTCGTTTCACCGTTAGACGGGAGGCTCGAGCCGTGGCCCTTAGGAAGTCCGAAAGAGCCTCAAATTCAAGTTCACGCGCACCGGAAGGGTATGTTCATCGACTTTCAGCTCACCGATATGAACGCGGAGACTTGGACGTACCGCCGCGACCCTCGTATCATCTGCCCTGCTGCAAAAGCTTTTTTGCAGACTCCAACAGGCATTCCATTTCTCGCGCCCGAACTCGCGCTGCTTTTCAAGAGTAAAAACACCGGCACCGGGGAGCGTGCTCAGGACGAAAGAGATTTCAAGACTGTTTTCTCCTATCTGGATATGAGCCGGAGACGCTGGTTGCGTCAGGCGCTCACCCTAACCGACCCGGAGCACAGGTGGCTCGCGCGGCTCTAGTTAGGTCGGTACAAGCTACGCGCGGCCCGCTGGTCGCGCTGTTTGGCGTAAGTGACAAGACCGATACCCGAAAGCGCCACGACGCCCCCCAAAATCGTCATGGGTGACGGCACTTCACCTAAGAGCAGCCACGCGAAGCCCAGGCTAAAAACCGGTACCGCGTACAGAAACGTCGTTGCCAGGCTGACCGGCAGTTTTGAAATCGCATAAGAAAATTGCGCGTAGGCGATCGCCGCCGGAAACACGCCGATATAAACTGTGGCTGCTAGCGGCACAGCACCTGCGCCTGCTACATCTGCAAAAAACCCTGGTAAAAAGACGAGGAGCGGCAGCGTTCCGGCCCAGGCACAAAACGCGGTCACTTCAACGGCGCGGTAGCGGGCGAACAGGGGTTTTTGCAACACTGCGAAAAACGCCGTGGCAAGGGCCGAGACGAGGATCAACAGCGCAAACGGGTTTAAGCCGAGCCCGGCGCTGTCACCTGAAACAATCAAGATGACCCCGGCAAACGAAACCCCGATACCCGCCCAACCCAAAAGGGGCAGACGGTCACCCAGCGTAAAAAACGCGACAATCGCTGTGAGCGCCGGAGCCGTGGCGATAATTAAGCTCGCCGCGCCCGCCGACACATGGACTTCGCCGTAGTTAAGCGCGAGGTGATAGATGGTGATGCCTAACACGCCGGCGAGCAAAAATGTCGGCAAGTCGCGCCGTTCAGGGGATAGCCGCTTTTTCGTTATTGCTAGATAAACCACAAAGCAGAGCGACGCGACGAGAAAGCGTAGCAACGTCAGGTGAGGAGCCGAAAGTCCGCTCAGGCCGAGCTTGATTCCCGGAAACGCCGAACCCCACAAGAGTGCGAGGACGAAAAGATTCAAAAACATACCCCAGGTCATAGCGGTAGGCTACCCTGTATTGCCGGACGATGCTATCCGATTTGGTAGCCATTTTGCCAGCAAAAAGGCTCGAGACCACCCTAGCTTCGAGCCTCCTCTTTGAGAATATTTATGAAGGCAGCGTCACCGGGCGGCCACACGCACAACTTTCCGACTCGCGGACCATCTTCGCCTGACCTTCGCGGTACCAGAGCGTATCGCAGTAGGGGCAGCGAATTTCGTTTTGTGAAATGCTGTGAAGCGCCTCCGGCCCGACCCAGCGGGCTTCACCACACCAGTGACACACGACCTCTGCGCCGCCGTCTTCTTGGATCATCCGCTCGCGTTCTTCGGGCGAAAAGTAGGCGAGGGCGTCCAGAGCTTTGTCGTCACTACAGCGGCACTCGAAACGGAGGGGCAACGCGTCGGGCGTGAGCAGTTCAAACTCGAGCCCCCAACACAGCTCTTCAATGATTTCAAGGAGTGAAGCGCGGCGCATGGCGTCGGTGAGTTGGCCCAAAGCGCGGACGTTGGCCTCGAGTAAATCCAGAGCGGCGTCGTCGGCGTCCGGCATCGCTTGCAAAATCACCCCGCCGGATTTGACCACACCGGAGGGCTCTATATACACGCCCAAAAGCACCGCTGAACGAATCTGTTCGGACTGTGCCAAAAACACCGTAATGTCTTCGGCGATTTCGCCGGTTACCAAATCCACCGAACTGCTGTACGGGTCGCCGTAAGGCGCGTGGGCGCGGATGACCTGCAAGTCACCTTTACCGAGCGCCCCGCCGACGTTGAGTTTGCCGTCCGGACGCGGCGGCAGCGTGGCGTTCGGGTGGTTCACATAGCCGCGCACTGCGCCGTCTAAACCGGCGTCGGCGATGACACCGCCGAGCGGCCCGTCTCCGCGCAGGCGGAGCGTTACGCGGTCTTGTGGATTTTTTAAGAGCACATGCGACAAGAGCAGCGCCCCGGTCAGGGTGCGGCCCAAAGCGGCGGTTGCCGTCGGGGAGGTGTCGTGACGAGCACGCGCGAGTTCAACAAGTTGGGTCGTATCGGCAGCGACCACGCGAATGCCGCCAGCGGCTGCAACGCCGCGAAGAAGGTAAGACATCGTTTGTCCTTTCGGAAGGTGTTTCAGGTGCCGCTTTAATGCGGCGCAACTCCAAAAGTATACGTCTTAGGGAGAAAACCGAGAGTAAGGCTCGAGACGCCTGAGGCTCATTTCACAACAGTTATGCTGAATTTTGTGAGCAGTTCGGATATAAATATCTCGATGGTTCGTCCGCACCTCCGCGAGGTGCCGCGCCGCCCCCTACCTGAGGGGTACGTTTTGCGCACTTTAGGGCACGATGATGAACTGCAGCTTGCAGAGCTTCTTAGCGCAGCTTTCGAAGAGGCGTGGGAAGTCGCGCGAGTTTCAGCTGCGCTCACGCAAGCACCCGAGGTCAAGGCTGTCTACGGCGTGTTTCGGCGTCACCAGGTTCAGGGTCGGCAACTTGTCGGAACGGCCTCGAGCCAACACCTTCCGGGCCGCGACCCTGAAGCGGGGTTCGTCCACTGGGTTGCCACCCACCCGGACTACCGCGCCCAGGGGCTCGCTGGCGTGTTACTCGAGCACATCCTGAACGACTTTAGGATGCGAGGGTACAGCCGCGCACGGCTCGACACACAACCGGAGCGCCTGCCAGCCATTCGCGCTTACCTAAAGTTCGGCTTTGTCCCTGAATATGGGGGCGCAGGTAACAAAGAAGTGTGGTCAAGTGTCTTTTCAAAACTGCTGAATGACAAGTAGAAGTAGCTGTATGAAGTTCGCATTACACGTGACAGCTAGATTGTTAGCGCCCCTTTAGCACCAGCGCAATGCCGCCGAGAATCAGGCCCGACGCGAGCACCAGCCGCAGCGTAAGCGGTTCACCGAGCAGCAAGGCCCCACCGAGCGCCGCAAGTACCGGTACGCTCAGCTGCACCGCGCCCGCCGTCGTTGCTCTTAAAGACGGCAGCGCCGCGTACCAGACCAGATACCCAAGACCTGAAGTGACGGCACCTGAAAGCACTGCGTAAAAGACGCCGAGACCGTCAAAGCGTAAATCGGTAGCGGGTAAAAGTAAGACGAGCAAAACCAGTGCAGCGGCCAGCGGCACCGTCCGTAAAAAGTTTCCTGCCGAGACTGCTGCGGGATCACCCTGCCCCCGGCCCCGGAGCGAATACACGCCCCACGCAGCCCCGGCCAGCGCCATGAGCGCGGCAGGGCCGAGGGGCGGCGCGCTCAGTCCTGGTAAGACGAGGTAGACGAGGCCGCCGAGCGCCCCCAGAAGTCCCAAAGTTTGTACGCCGGAAAACCGCTCACCGCGCCACACCCCGTAACCGATCATCGTCAGCTGCACGACGCCGAAGAGCAGCAGCGCCCCGGTTCCGGCCCGGAGCACCGTATAAGCGAACGAAAAGGCGGCGGCATAGACGAAGAGCGCCGCGGCTGACGGCCAGCTGCCTGCCGTAAAAATGGGGCGGTGACGCGCCGAGGCGACGAGTCCAAGCATGAGTGCGCCGCTCACGAGGCGCACCGCCGTAAAGGTCGCGGCGTCTAGGGGGGTCGTTTGCAACGCGAGTCGGTTTAAGACCGAATTGGCTGCAAACGCGACCATCGCCAGGGCGGTCAGCGCGTAAACCCAGTAGATCGAAGGGAAACGAGGGGTCACTCGAGCTTCGCCAGAGCCTCGAGCGTCGCCGCAGGAACCAGCCCGGAGATGTCCGCCCCCAAACTGAACAGCTCACGCACCCGCGTTGACGAGACGAACGACCATTCGGGCGAGGCGAGCAAAAAAACCGTCTCAGCGTCCGGGTATAAGAGCCGGTTAAGTTGCGCCATCTGCGCTTCGTACTCGAGGTCCACTGCCCCACGCAAGCTTTTGACAATGACCTGCGCTTTATTTTCCCGAGCGTAGTCCGTCAAGAGCCCTGAAAACATCTCAACTTGTACGTTAGCTAGGTCGGCAACTGCGTCACGGATAAGCTGAACGCGCACTTTCGGGCTTAGAAGCTTGCTGCTTTTAAGCGGATTGCCTAAAACGGCAACGGTCAGCTGGTCGTACAAACGGCAGCTACGCCGGATAATGTCTAAGTGGCCGTTGTGCAGCGGGTCGAACGAGCCCGGATAAACCGCACGCCTCACCCGTGAACACGCCTTTTAGGGTCACCGGGCGCTAAAATCTCGTCGACAACTTTAGCAGCTGAAACTTCTCCCGCTAACACGGCTCGGTAGAGGCTGGGCTCGAGCCCTTCGAGCCGCCGCCTGACCTGCTCGGTCAGCAGCGCAGAGACCTCAAACCGGGCTCTTTGTTGACGGAGCCGCACCAGCTCGCCGGTCTCTGCCAGCTTTTTGTGGTGCGTACTTAGTGTCTCGAGCAGTTCAGGCACGCCCTGCCCGGTTGACGCGACCGTTTCTAAAATCGGCGGTTGCCACGCGTCAGAACTTGGTGGGGCGAGCTCGAGCGCCGCCTTGACCTCGCGCCGCAAACGCCCGCTCCCCGGTTGATCGGCTTTGTTGATGACAAACACGTCGGCGATCTCCATAATGCCCGCCTTAAACGCCTGCACGCCGTCGCCCTGGCCGGGGGTTAAGAGCAGGAGCGTCGTATCGGCGACCCGTACGATGTCAATTTCAGACTGTCCGACCCCGACGGTCTCGAGCAAAATCAGGTCGAAGCCGTAGGCGTCTAAGAGCGCGGTCACCTGCAACGTCGTCGCGCTCAGCCCGCCGAGATGTCCCCGCGTTGCTACCGAACGGATAAAGACCTCGGCGTCCCGGTGGTGACGCATCATCCGCACACGGTCGCCTAAAATCGCGCCGCCGCTGTACGGGCTCGTCGGGTCAACCGCGAGCACAGCGACCGTTTTTCCTGCCGCCCGCGTCTCGGCAATCAGCGCGTCCGTCAGGGTGCTTTTGCCGCTGCCGGGGCTGCCCGTTACGCCGACGATGTGCGCCTTACCACCCTTTGCCCGTACCGCCTTGAGAAGCACGCCGCCCGCCTCGTCACCGGCCTCGAGCAAACTGATGCCGCGTGCCAACGCACGCTCGTTTCTGGACGTAAAGCGCGCCTCGAGGCTGTCAGTCATAGTTTCAGCATACCTCAAGATGATTTTTCGGTTTCGTGCGACTTGAGCGGCAACAGCCGAGCATACTCTACTTACAGAACGTTGACTTTGCAAAATAGTCGCCATGACACCGCTCAACACCACTACGGCACCTGTCGCAAAGCGCCCAGCAGCTTAACGGCGTGCGGCAACAGCGTGACCTCGAGCGCACCGGTCGGCGCGAAAAGGTCGCCGTCGAGGTGCAGCGGTACCGGCTCCGCCCAGCGCAAGCTGACCTGCGCCGCCTGCGCGTAGGCGACTTTGGGATGACCCAGATGGCGACCCCGTAAAAGCTTGAACATAAGCGGTGTGAGCGCCGCACGCGACACGCGCCGCCCGACCAACACGTCAGCCAGGGCGTCCGCCGGGTTGCCCAGGGGTGAGATGCGAAAACCGCCGCCGTAACGGGTGCTGTTCATGACCGCGCAGAGAAAGCTCTCACCGGCGAAAAAGAACGCGCCGTCCAGCGTGAGCTCGAGAGGATACGCGCGAAAGTCGCGCAGCGCCGAGAGGACGCCGAGCGCGTAGCCTCCGAACCCACCCAGAACGGCTGGGCTCTGCGCCGCGTGCGCCGTAACTTGCGCGTCGAAGCCCATGCCCAAACCGTTCAAGCAAAAGTGCTCGGTCCCGGAAAACCGCACATGGAGCACGTCAAGCGGTGCAGCAGGCTGGCTAAGGCGGGTTACAGCGTCCCCCAGCCCCGCCCCCCAACCCAGCGCCGCCGTCAGGTCGTTGCCCCGGCCCAGCGGCACGACGCCCAGAGGCCGCTCCGTCCCGACGAGCGCAGGCAGCAGGCTGCGGGTCGTCCCGTCACCCCCGACCGCGACGACCGCGACGTTTTCAGGCAAGGAGCAGATATGCTCTAGCAGCGCGTCCAGGCTGTGCGGCTCTGAGGTGACGACCTCGAACTCTACCTGGCGAGTTTTAAGCAGCGCCGCGAGTTCGGGCCAGCGGCGAGCAGCCTTGCCCCGTCCGGCTGCGGGGTTGAGGACGAAGAGGTAACGCTCGGGCGAGTAGTTTTTAGGCAAATAGGTTTCAGGCACGACCAGCTGAGCATACGCCGACGGGCTTCAGGCGGGATAGAGAGCAGCTTGGTTAGATACGGTTTGTTACCATGCTGTATTAGCACCTGTTCGGACTCGAGCGCCCCTTGCACGAGCGTTTCAGCCGTGCGCCGTTTGTTGGCGTCGGTCTCATCGAACAAATAGACGAACACATTGGAGTCGATGAAGTTACCGCTCATTCATCTCCTCGCGGGAGAACTTCCGACCACCGCTACGCACTCTGCCGCGCAACTCCTCGCGCACGCTCATGGCTTCTTGTGCCCTCTCCTTGCGCTGGGTGTACGCCTCGAGCCAGCGGCGAAACTGCTCATTCAAGGTAGTGTTCTCGGTGCGGGCACGTTCACGGGCAGGTTCGATAAGTTTCTCGTCGGCGCTCAAGGTGATATTTTTCATAACCTACCTCGACTGCTAGGGGATAAGGGGTCTAGGAAGCGAAGATAAGGGCGAAGTTATGCGCTGCTATCTTGCGACAGACGTGTGCCCGGAGCGAATGAAACGAGTTGCGCTGACCAAGGACAAGATGTTTGGTGCGGGAGAGCGAGGAAAAGACGCTTTCGATGGTTTTTCGAGACGCATCCATGAGCTGGGTCCAGATGCCGGGCGTGAGCGCGTTGGCCTTGGGAGGGGTGTAGACGCCACAACCGAGATAGGCTTTGTCGCCTAAGCTTGCACCCCGTTCGGCTTTACCGAGCAAGGCTCTAGCAACGGTGACAGCGGCTTCGTGTGCCGGGGCGCTGGCGAACTTGACAATGAGCCCTTGCGAGGTCGTGAGGGCGTGAAGTTTGAAGCCGTATACGGCACCTTGGGTCGAGAAGCCTACGGTCGCTTCGGTCATGGCCCGAGGCCGTCGGTGACGCTTGAACTTACACACCGGCAGCGGTTTGGAGTCGATACTGTAAGCCCATGTAGCGTGCTGCGCGGTGAGCACCAGGGCTAGCTCGGCCCAGAGGCGTTCTAGCTTCTTGAGTACCCGGTAGTAGCGCGTATCGTCGGGCAACACCGGGAACAAGCCCTTGTACTCGCTCTTGACTAGGTTGAACCACAGCCCCACATCGGCCTGGTTAAGCAGATCGCCCACCAAGGCAATGCTCATCAGTTCTGCGTAGCTACCCTTTTGCTGCTTGGACTCGGGCAGCACAAATCTGCCTTGCTGCACCCCGGCTCTGAGGTAATCATCGACCAGCACGTATACGACCGTGAACAACTCGCTGACGGTATGCTGCTCTAGAAGATAGCGCGATTTCCAAATCGCGCTATCTTCGCTTTTTTCTCCCTATAGAGCTACCCCCTAGCAGTCGAGGTAACCTGGCATTGTTGAGCATCACATCAAGGCGTCCGTGCGTCTTTACGGCGTGGTCTACCAACGCTTTGACCTGCTCGCGGTCGGTCACGTCTGTTTCGACGGCTATCTCGTGACCCATGCCGAGTTCGTCGGCTAAGGCTTCCAGACGGTCTCTGCGGCGAGCGCCGAGTACAAGTTTTGCCCCGGCTTGTGCCAGGTGCCTGGCGGTCTCTGCGCCTAGTCCACTGCTCGCGCCGGTGATGACGACAACTTTTCCTTCGATGTTCTGACTCATTCTGCCCCTTTGATGTTCATGAGAATATTTTGTTCCTTGGCTGCCAACGATAAGCGAAACCTATTCAAACACGCTTTTTGCGACCTTCACGGCGGACATGGCCCTCGGCCAGCCCGCATAAAAGGCCAGGTGTGTGATGACTTCGGCAAGCTCGGCTTCGGAGACGCCGTTCTCTCGCGCACGGCTGAGATGCCCCTTCAGCTGCTCGGTGTGGCCGCCCGCGATGAGGGCAGCTACTGTGACGAGGCTGCGGTCGCGTTTGGAGAGTTCAGGGCGCTCCCACACGTCGGCAAAGAGAAGCACGTCGGTCAGCTCGAGCAGTTTGGGGGAAAAGTCGCCGATCAACTTCTGGGCGCGAGAGGGTTCGTTTTGGTTTGGCATGATGAGTCTCCTTAGTTAAGCGGTTTACAAATCCGGTACGGACTCGAGCCACGCGGACACGCTATTTATAGTGGCGCGTTCCTGATCCATCTCGAGGACGAAAGGCTCCAAGATGTCGGCGTTCGGCGCAAATTCAGCCAACGTATCGGGGGCGCTGCCGGGGCCGTAACCACCGTGCGTGATAAAGGGAACGACGGTCTTGCCCGCAAGGTCATGCGTCGTTAAAAACGTCTGCACAGGTACAGGGAGCGCCTCACCCCAGATGGGAAAACCCAGAAATACGGTGTCAAAGCTCGCTATATTCGCAACGCTTTCTGCGAGTTCTGGTCTGATACCTGCTTCTTGCTGTTGCTGCACCAGGTCAACATGTGCCTGGTAATCTTCGGGATAGGGTTCAGCGGTGCGTATCTCGAACAGCTCAGCCTGAAAGCGGCGCTGGAGATAGCCCGCAATGACTCGAGTATTGCCGCTGCGCGTCAGGTAAGCGACCAGGGTGCGACCGCCCCCACTGCTCTGCGCGGCGGCGTAAGGATGTCCCGCAAACAACTCCGCGCCGAGAAGCAGCGCAAACGAAAACTTCAGCATATTTCGCCGGCTTATGTTGGAATCACTAGGCTCAGGACTCATTAACTGAGATAGAAGATAACGGTTGCGGCGATGCAGATGGCGGAGAAGAAGGTGTGGGCGCAGCTATCGTAGCGCATGGCGATGCGCCTCCAGTCCTTAAGTTTAGCGAACATGTTCTCGATTTTGTGACGTTTTTTGTAGAGGTTGGCGTCATAAGCGGTGAAGGCGTTACGATTGTTCTTCGGCGGTATGCAAGGCGTTATGCCTTTGGCTTTCAGGGCGCTTCTAAACCAGTCGGCGTCGTAGCCTCGATCGGCAATCATCTCTTTGGCTTTGGGCAAGACGTCAAGCAAACGGGCTGCGCCTTTATAATCGCTTGTCTGCCCTTCGGTCAGCAGCAACGCCACCAGCTTGCCCTCACCATCACATACCGCATGAAGCTTGGAGTTCAGGCCGCCTTTTGTACGTCCGATACCGCGAGGAACAGCCCTTTTTTTAACAGGCTTGCGGCCGTGCGGTGGGCTTTCAGATGCGTGGCGTCGATCATCAGCCGCTCGGACTCGCTACTTTTGGCCAGTTCCTCGAATATCCGGTTGAACACACCTAGACGGCTCCAGCGAACAAAACGGTTATATAGCGTCTTGTACGGGCCATATGCACGTGGTGCGTCTTTCCACTGCAGACCGTTACGAAGAACATAAATGATGCCACTTACCACCCACCAGTCATCCACCCGTGCAATCCCGTGTGAACGTGGAAAATACGGCTTGATGCGCTCAAGCTGCGGCTCTGTCAGTAAAAAAGGTGTGCTCATAGCAATCCCTCTTACCATAGAATATACGGGCAATTTCTCTGAAGCTGATTGATGAGTCCTGAACCTAGAGAGTGGCACAGAATCAGAAAGTTTTTAGATGAGAGCCCGGATGTTTATGTTGGACAAGAGAAGGGCTGTCGGAGATTTATCGAAGGGGTGCTATGGCTGTTGCGCTCGGGGTCTCAGTGGCGACTTTTGCCCAAACGGTATGGCAATTGGAACAGTGTGTATAAACGTTTTGACAGATGGAGCGAAAGAGGCGTGTGGGAAAAGATGTTCGAGACCTTTGCCGACGACCCGGATATGGAAAGTTTGATGTTAGACAGTTCGGTGATTCGTGCACATTCGTGTTCGGCAGGTGCCTCCTCTAAAAAAGGGGTCAAGCAGCGCAAGCCCTCGGCTACAGTCGAGGCGGATTTAGCACTAAGGTACACGTCACCGTCGATGCACTAGGCAACCCTTTACGCTTACTCTTAACAGCCGGTCAAGCCCATGAAGCGCCTTATACGGCAGCGTTACTTGAAGGTTATGAAGTTGAGTTCGTAATGTGCGATAAAGCCTATGACGCTGAACATGTGCTTCTTGCCACCGCTAAGCTGGGTGCTGAGGCGGTCATTCCACCCAAGAAAAACCGCACTGAGCAGCGCGAGTACGACCGAGAGCTTTATAAAGAACGTCACCTCGTCGAGTGCTTCTTTAATAAGCTCAAACAGTATAGGCGCTGCTTCTCTCGTTTTGATAAGCTCGCCCGTAACTATCTCAGCTTCTTACATTTTGCCTCGGCTCTCATCTGGTTGCAGTGAAATGTCAACACAACCTAATTTATGGGCATGGTGCGTAAGCATAACGTCTCGAGGTGGCAGTACGGCTTGATTTCAGTCATAGCTTTTGTCGCGCTGCTCGAGCTGATACTAGCCGTCTACAACTTTTGGAATGGACAATTTTGGTTGGGAATGAACAACCTGCTGACCGTCACCATTCTTGTTTACATAAGCGTCTTCAACTCTTACGAGTTAAAGCGCAGTCACCCTGTCGCTTATCTCGCGTACATCTTAGCCGCGCTAGGTGCAGCAAGCCTGATCGTTACTTGGGTAAAGGTCAGCTAACGCCACCCTACGCTTTCTTAAGCCTAATCTTCGCGAACTCCTAAGCAACGTCGCTCCGGGTAAAACTCCAGAATAAGAAAATCCCAAAAACGAGTGCGTACACGGCCATCACCACGGCGGCGCGGCCCAAATCCACGATGAGGAGGTTGCTGAGCGGCCCCAAGTCGTTGGGGTTTACCTGTGCGCCAAATAGGTTGGCAAGCACTGAAACGGGTTCTCTCGAGGGCGCGTACAGATTCGTCGAAAAAAAGTAACGGGGCAGATCGCGCAACGTATTGGTCAGTTGCAACGCCTCTAGGAGCGCGTTAAAGCGGTTGAGCCGGTCGAAACCGACGGCGGTGCGGTAAAAGGTGTAACCGCCTTCTAAAACTGCCGGTAAAAAGAAGATGCTGACGATGCCGAGCGGCAAGCTCCTGAGTAGCCAGACCATCAAAAAAGCAAACAGGGTGGCGGTCAGCGCGAAGACCCACTGCAGCGCGTAGAGCCCCAACAGCTCAAACCAACCCGTCCCAAACGTCGTCGGTAAAAAGAGCGTGCCAACCGCCCCGAAGATAATGCTCCAGACAAAACTACCCACGAGCAAGATGCCCAAAAAGATCATCGCCGCCGTGATTTTGCCTGAGAGCACCGCAACCCGGTTGGGTTGCGCGGTCAGGACGGTTTTCCACATATTCTGCGACCGCTCTTCCCCTACAAGCAGCGCCGCTGTCAGCGCCACGATGATAATTAACAAGCTCGGTGAGAGGTTGCCCATAATCAGCAGGCTGTTCCGGGCGATGGCAATCGGTGAAGCGACGTTTTGCACGACCTCGGCGATGCTCAGGTCACCGTCGGCAAAGGTTCCGGCGACGCGAGTCTGTAAAATCCAACCGATTAAGAGCAGCAGCGCCGGGAGGAGCAGCCACAGCAGCCCAGCCATCACGTAACTGCGGCGTTTGTGGCGGAGCTTAAACATTTCAGCACTTAAGGTGTTGAGATATCCGTTCACTTCGTACACCTCTGAACATTCGTCATGACGGACGGCTTTCGGGACGAACGAGGCGCAAGTAAGCACTCTCGAGACTCTCTTCTTTACGGCGCGCCTCTGTCACCTGCACCCCGTCCCCGGCAAGGCGAGAGAGGAGCGTGTCGGCGTCCGTTTGCGGTACCCGCACCGTCAAGCCCGCGAAGCCTTCGGTGCTCTCCGGCACCTCGTAGCCGTAACGCACTAGAGCGTTTTGTAAGCCCGTTGGGTCTACCGCTGAAAGCTCGTACTCGAGCTCGGTCTCGCTCAAGCGGTGCGTCAAACTGTGGAGCGGCCCGTCAAAGAGCAAGTTGCCTTTTTCGATCACCAGCACCCGTTCGACCAGTTTTTCAATTTCCGCCAAGATGTGGCTCGAGACGAGCACCGTCACACCTTGCTGCGCGACGAGCCGCAAGTTCTCCCGGATTTCGGCAATCCCTACCGGGTCGAGGCCGTTCGTCGGTTCATCTAACAGGAGCACTTTGGGGTTCCATAGCAGCGCCCGCGCGAGCCCGAGCCGTTGCCGCATCCCCTGCGAATACGCCGAGAGCTTTTTGTTCGCCGCGTCTTCCATCCTGACAAACGTCAAGACTTCGTGAATCCGCGGCGACGCCACACCGCCGTGCAAGCGTGCCACGTAACGGAGGTTATCAAACCCCGACAAGTAAGGATAGAACGCCGGTTCTTCGATCATTGTGCCGACGTTCAGCAGTCCAGCCCCCGGCACCTTCGCGTCTAGAATCTGCGCCGCACCCGAAGAAGGCCGAATCAATCCCGCAAGCATCCGCAAGGTCGTGGTTTTACCGGCACCGTTCGGCCCCAAAAACCCGACCACTTCACCCTCACCGATGTTAAACGACACGTCGTTGACGGCGACGGCGCGGCGGTAGCGTTTGCTCAAGTTCGTTGCGGAAATCGCGTTCACGGAGCCAGTCTAGCACCCCTATGTTTACCCTTCGTTAAGGCTGCTCATAGGTTTAGCTAGAGGTCCAGCTCTAACCTTCGGCTTTGGCATCTCGGTTCATCAGCTCCCGAATCGCCTGCTTAGGAGCTTTCCCGGACACGACCTCGAAGACGGCTTCTGAGATGGGCAGCTCGAGCCCCCGCCCCCTTGCATACGCGACCACCGCCCGCACCGTTGGAATTCCTTCAGCCGTCAGGTGCGCGGCTTCTAAATCGGCCAAGATTTCGCCCCGTGCGAACCGCTCTCCCGCCTGATGGTTGCGCGAGCCGCCGCTGCTACACGTCGCCATCAGGTCGCCGAGTCCCGAAAGACCGTAAAACGTCTCCGATTGACCGCCCAAACTTACCCCCAGCCGGACGATTTCAGCGAGGCCACGGGTGACGAGCGCAGCCTTCGCGTTGTCGCCGAGCCCTAACCCGTCACACATCCCGGCAGCTAAGGCGATCACGTTTTTAAGTGCGCCGCCCAGCTCGAGCCCGACCAAATCCGCACTTGTATAGACCCGAAACGCCTGTTGATTCAGCCACCGCTGCACGTTTTTTGCCAGCTCAGGGGTGCTCGAGGCCACCGTCGCCGATGAGGGCAACCCGTGCGCGAGTTCACCGACTAAGTTCGGTCCGGACAACGCCGCCAGCGCCGCCTGGGGTTGAAACTCAGCCATCACTTCGGTAGGGCGGAGTAGGGTGCCGACCTCGAGCCCCTTCGTCCCGCTGATAAACGCCCGTACCGGCGGCAGCACACCCAAGACCTCGCGCAAACCTCGGCTAGGCAGCGCGACAAAGACGGCTTCAGCGTCCGTCACAGTATTTAAGTCGTTCGTGAAGTTGAGGCGTTCAGAAAGTTGTAGACCCGGAACGTAGGGTGTTTGACGAGTTTGAGCAAGCTGCGCCGAGAACGCCGCCCGCCGCGCCCAGAGCGTCACCGAGAGCGCCGGGTTCTGCGCCAACAGCTGCGCCAACATCGTCCCCCAAGCCCCCGCCCCAATCACCGCTAAACGAGCCTCCGACATTTGCCCAGCTTAACAAGGCTACGTCATGAGAGATGCTACAATTTAGCCTTGTGCGCGGCCCAAACGTGCTGCGCCGGAGGAACTGCCGGAGGAAACACAGTGCCTATCTACCGTTACCGAAATCTGACCACCAATGAAACTTTTGAAATCGAGCAGCGCATCACCGAGTCGGCCTTAACCGAAGACCCTAAAACCGGCGACCCCGTCAAGCGCCTGATTCAACCCGTCGGCATCGCCTTTAAGGGTTCTGGGTTTTACGTGAATGATTCGCGGAGTAGCAACGCCAGCAAAGCTAACGGGTCGAAGGGTGACAAGTCTGACGCAAAATCTGACGGCGGCAAAGCTGAGACGAAGAAAGCCGACGGCTCGAGTCAAAAGAGTGAGAGCAAAACCACCGCAAAAACCGAGAGCAAAGGTAGTTCAGCCTGAGCAGTACCAGTTCTCGAGAAAACCCCTCGGCCAAAGAGCCGAGGGGTTTCATTTGAAGGTACTAAGTTTGAAAATACTAAGTTCGGCTCTTACTCTTTAGCAAACCGCACCTCGAGCACCTTCGGCCAGAGTTTGCCGGTCAGATAAAACGTTTTGGCTGCCGAGTCGTAAGCAATCCCGTTTAGCACCGCGTCCGGCCCGAGCCGCGCCCGCTCTGCTTCACTTAGCAGGGTTGACGCGTCAATTTCTTGGGCGACTTGCCCGCTATCGGCAATTTTGACAATTTTGTCGGTCTGCCAGATGTTCGCGTAGACGAAACCGTCCACACACTCGAGCTCGTTGAGCATCGTCACCGGTTCACCGTTTAACTTGACCTCGGTTTTACCCAACACCGCAAAGGTTT
>CBDCKW010000009.1:2935000-3944606 GCA_965218435.1 Truepera sp.
TGCTCTGGGCTATCGTGCTCAGCGTAGCCCTGGTGATTTTAGAAAGTGTGCCGAGTATCAAAGCTGAGTATGGGTCCTTGTTGCGGGTGCTCGAGTGGGTTTTTACCGGGCTTTTTACCATTGAGTATGCTGCTCGCCTCTACGCTGCGCGGTATCCACTTCGTTACGCCTTTAGTTTTTTCGGCGTCGTAGATTTTCTTGCGGTTATCCCCGGCTACTTAAGCCTCGTCGTCGTGGGTTCACAGTATCTGCTGGCTGTTCGTGCGTTGCGGCTTCTGCGTATTTTCCGTGTGCTCAAACTTTCACGCTACTTGGGTGAGATAAGCGTACTGACCGAGGCGTTACGCGCAAGTCGCTTTAAGATCACGGTTTTTCTCTACACCGTACTCACGATTGTCGTAATTATGGGCTCGGCCATGTATCTCGTCGAAGGGCCGCAAAACGGCTTTACGAGTATCTCCATCAGCATCTACTGGGCTATTGTTACTCTAACCACGGTCGGTTACGGCGACATCTCACCGCAGACAGCACTAGGCCGGATGATCTCGTCCGCGCTGATGGTCACCGGCTTCGGCATTATCGCTGTGCCGACGGGTATTGTGACAGCCGAACTAAGCCGCGCCGCTCATCCTGGAAGCCGAAAAGCGCCGCCCCGCCCCGCTCAACCCGAAGTGAGGCCATGCGAGCAGTGCAATTTAGAGCAGCACGACCCGGACGCCGCCTTTTGCAAACGGTGCGGCGCACCGCTGGCTCCTTGACGGTCTACTCGATGCGGTAAGGTAGTCCGGCTTTGACCTTTAGACCTTCGGCGTAGTGCAGGAGCGGCGGTACGTCAGGAAGCTCCAGCCCTAACTGAGTCATCATCTCGCCTGGTGAACGTTCAAAGCTGACCTCAGCGCGTTGCAGCGGCCAGGTTGGGTGATAGATGTCCGCGCGGTAGAGCCGCCCCTCTCCGTCGGCGCTGTAGAGGCCATAACGTGCAGTTAAAAAGTGAATCAGGGCAGCAGGTTCGGTAGGCGTGTCTTGAAGCGGCCTGTAGTGCGCGCTGAACGTTGCCGGAGGCGCGTTATGGTGGGCACGCTCACTCTCAAAATACAAGGTTTCTCCGCGTAGCCGCGTGTGCATCTCAGCGTCGAAATAAGGGAGATGAAACCCGGTTCGGGCAAGGCGCACAGCGATAGGGTTAGCCGCCTCGAGGCTAAAAAACCATACGCCCGGTACGCCGTTTACGGTGACGTAGGTGCGCACATTAAGTTCGGGAAAAGCAGAGAGTCCGGGTACAGGCGGCAATCCACCGGGATGTACGCCCCGCATCAAAAAAGGCACGAGGCCGAGCCACGCTTCGCCCTCGAAAGTGTCGAGTTGAATACCGGCGGGTAGCAGAGGCTCGAGCACCCCGACCGGCACCGGCCAGTGCATAAAGAGAAGTTTTTCCCAGCGCATTGACAAGTGAAGTAGGGGGTTCAAAAGTGTCTCCGGTGTAGCGGTAGGGCTAAGCTTGCGGCGTCGGCAAAACGTAGAGGAGCATCATCATAAAGTGACACGCGCTGCCTGCTAAGACAAACAGGTGCCAGAGTTCGTGATAACCGAGAACGCCCGGAAACCAATCGGGTTTTTTGAGGCCATAGATGACCGCGCCAACCGAGTAGAGTGCGCCACCGGCGACGAGCCAGTAGAGCCCGCCCAGGGGCAGCGTCTGCACAATCGGGACAATCGCCGCGAGCGCCAGCCAACCCATCAAAAGGTAAAGTCCAGTTGAGAGCCAGCGGGGAGCCTCGAGCCAAAAGAGCTTAAACAGTACGCCCAAAAGTGCGATGCCCCAAGCAAAGCCGAACACGAGCCAGCCCCACACCGGTCTCCCCTGTTGCAACGTCACGAGGGCAATTGGGGTGTAGCTCCCGGCGATCAAGACGAAGATGGCCGCGTGGTCGAAGATGCGGAGCCGCCGTAAACTTTTCGCGCCGACGCGGAGGGCGTGTAGGAGCGTCGAGGCGGTGTAAAGGAGCACGAGCGCACCGCCGTAAATGGCAAAACTGACCGTGCGCCACGGCTCACCGGCGGATAACACGAGCAGCGCCACGAGACCCGCCACGCTGAGCAGGATTCCAGCAAAATGGGTCAAACTGTTGACCGGCTCGCGCAAAAAGCGCGACAGTCCCCGAGGTCGTTCTGTCATCAGCTGAGTTTACCGCGTCCGGCTAGGACGTTCGGTTGGGTAAAAGCGCCTATCAGAACTATTTCACAGGCTCAGCGGTGATACCAGGCGTCAAGTAGGCGTTACTAAAAAAAGTCTGGGCGGGCAGGTCGGTTTCCAACCGTCCGGTACTTTGGAGCAGCTCGAGCAGCCCCCGCCACTTCGCCGGGTCGGTAAAGCCGACGCCGTTCGCGCGGCTGTACGGCGACACCCAGAGCGGCAACGTCGCCTCGAGTACGGCGAACCGCGCTTCGTCGAGGTTTTCAACAAAGGTCTTAGACACTTCAAACGCGCCCCTCGGGTTTGAGAGCGTAAAGGCGACACCCTGCTGAGACGCAGCCACAAAACGCGCTACCAGGTCGCCCTGCGCTAACTTCTCGTCGGTGGTGATGATGCCGCTGCCGGGGGCCGGGTCATAAGGACCAGCCGGGATGACGTTGACGGCAACCCCTTGCCCCTCTAACACGAGCGGTTCGTTGTTGACGAAGCCGAGCGCGGCGTCTACGCGGCCTGAAACGACGGCCTCGAGCTGGGTAAAACCGATCTGTTCAGCCGTAACATCTTGCTCGGTCAATCCAGCGGCGCGGAGCAGCGCCTGAAACGCGGTATACGACGAACCGAAAAGTCCGGGGATACCGAGCGTTTTACCGGCTAGGTCTTCAGGTTGCGTGATGTTTTTATCAGCAAGGGAAAAGACCGCGTTCGGTACCCGCTGAAAGAGCGTCATCACATAGATGAAGCGGGTACGCTCCGGGTCTTGGGCGCGGAGCGTCACGACATCTTCGGCGTCACCTACGACAAAATCGAGTTTCCCTTGCGCGAGGAGCGGGTAGAGTTCGCTGGTAAATCCGTGCTGAAACTCGACGTCTAGGCCGTTATCCGCGTAAAAGCCGCGTTCAAGCGCCGCATAAAACGGGGCGAACTGCACGTCGGGCAGATAGCCGAGACCAACCCGAATCTTTTGTGGTTGAGCCTGGACAGAGCCGACTAAAATAAAAAGACCTAAGAGAAAAGACAGAGCTTTTACAAAACGAAGTGTCATAAGGCTATTGTCACCTATTAGAGCCTGAGCGACAACTTTAGGCTCGAGCGCGTCGGTTCAGGTCTCTTTTTGCCGGTAACGCAGCAGGGCGCGCTCGAGCACGTCCACCACGCCGTAAAGGAAAAGTCCCAGCACGACGATCACGCCGACTGCGGCGACCGCGTTCGCCACATGAAAGTTGAGCCGCTCGCTGTTGACAAACGCCCCGAGTCCCGGCCCCTGAAAAACAAACTCCCCAACGACGGTGCCGATCAGCGCCAGCGTCACCGTCAGCCGTAAGCCGCCCAAAAGGTTGGGGAGTGCGCCGGGCAGCTCGAGCTTAAAAAACGTCTTCCAGGCAGGTGCGCCCATCGTCCTAAAGACCTCGCGGTAGACGCGCCCGACTTCGCGTACTCCAAGGGTCGTCGAAACGATCACCGGAAAAATCGAGATCAGTGTTGTGACCGTAAGCCTCGAGGCGAGACCGTAGTCGAGCCAGGTGATTAAGAGTGGCGCAATAATCACGGTCGGGACAGCTTGCAACGCGACGATAAAGGGCGAGAACAGCCGCTCGAGCGCCCGCGAGCGCCCCATCGCGTAACCAATCGGCGTACCGAGCAAAAGTGAGGTCGCAATACCAAGGAGCGTCACGGACAGCGTGGCCCACGCTTGACGGGCGAGTGTGGAGGCGTTCTCCAGCAGCGCAGTCCAAACATCCGCGGGTGCCGGGAAAAACAGCGGCGACAGCTGCGCCGCCAGCAAGTTCCAACCGACGAGCAAGAGTAAAAGCAGCCCCACCGTACCGAAAAGCTCCCAGGGGACGCGGCGCGGAGTACGTCTAGGGCGGGGCAAGATGCTCGAGTCCGCCATTCCGATTTGGTCGCGCAAGACCGCTTCAGGGCCGTCCGTATAGGCTGTCAGTCGCCCTTCGTCACGGGTAGCCATCACGTCAGAGACGCGCCCGTCACGGAGCACCACCACCTTATCAGCCAGATAGACCGCCTCACGGATGCTGTGGGTCACAAACAAAATCGTGCGTTTATCTTTGTGGTGAAGCCGCCTGAGTTCTAAATTAAAGCGTTCGCGGACCAGCGCGTCGAGCGCCGCGAAGGGTTCATCCATCAAGAGGACTTCGGCGTCTTGGGCCAGAGCGCGGGCGATAGCGACGCGAGCCTGCATCCCCCCTGAGAGCGTTTGCGGGTACCGCGCGGCGTGTTCGGCCATGCCGACTTGCGCGAGCATCTGCCCTGCGTCCTGACCCCGGCCGGTTAACTCACGGGGCAACGCGACGTTGCGCAAAACCGTCCGCCACGGCAACAAGCGGTAGTCCTGAAAGACAAGCGCGGGTTGCCCCGAAATCTCGGCGTGGCCCGTCGTCGCCGGTAACAGTCCGGCAATCACCCGGAGCAGCGTGCTTTTGCCACCCCCGGAAGGCCCGATCAGCGCGACGAACTCGCCGCGTTTAACCTCTAAGTTGATCTCTTGCAGCGCGGTAATGTCGTCAAACGTTACCGAGACCCCGGTCAGCCGGACGGCAACCTCGGGGTCGTCGGGGAGCGGCGCTGGGGAGCGGGTAGGGTCGGGGGCAGTGGTGGTGGTCATCGGTATCCAGTCATCGGTGTTTCGTCACCTGTCGGGCTAGCTTGCTCAAGCTACAAGTATCTTAGCGTGGGCTCGAGCTTCATACTTGTTCGGACAAAAGCGCCTCTCTCCAGGCTTAGGCTTAAGGATTTAGGCTTACAACTGCCCGCCGTAACGCAGTAGCCAGCTCGCCGAGCCGTAAAGCGCGTAAGCGAGAAGCGCCAAACTCAGCACCCCTGCGAGCAGGTCAACTTGACGCGTTTTAGGAAGTCCCTGCCGGATAAAGCCCCACAACAACCCTCCGAGGAGCCCGCCGACGTGACCCCACAAAGATACGCCCGGAATCGCCACCGAAAAGACGACGATGAGGCCGATCCACTGTACCAGCGAGCGCGTCAGCAGACGGTCTTGGGCCGCGCGGCCACGGAGCACGTCAGCTAAGAGTGCGCCGCCGACACCCAAAATACCGCCCGACGCCCCGACTACACCCGGTGGTGCGCCCCCTTGCACAACAAAAGTCAGATACGCCCCCAGCACACTGCCGAAAACAAAGGCGAGGAGCAGATTGCCCCACAAACGCCGCGACTCGTAGAGCCGCCCGATGTCGAGCAGTACCCAAAGGTTAAGGCCGATATGTAGGAGGCCGCCGTGAACAAACGCGTAGGAGAGGTAGCGCCACGGGGCTTCTGCGCCCGGTGCGCCGGGATTAAGCGTTAAAAACCCCGCTGCCGCTGCCCAGGCGTTAGGGATAAAACGTGTTCCGGCCCAGAGCTGGGCAAAGTACATCAGGGCCAAAAAAGCGGCGAGGCTCAGGGTTGCGTAGGGCCGCTTCGGTTTGGCGGCGGCGGGTACGGGGTGCCCGTACCGTGCTAAAGCTTGCGCTAAAACCTCGCGGCGACCCGGTGGCGCGTAGCTGTACGCTTGAGCGTAGAGACGGCCCGCAGCGTCAGGATTGTGCGCACGTTCGGCGGCGAAGGCGAGGGTCTCGAGCACCCGGTAAGGGGGCACTCCCGGTAGCGGATGTTGCAGCTCTTCCCGCGCCCCTTCAAAGTCGCCGCGATAGGCCGCGAGCCGCGCTTTCGAGAGCGTCACCGCGCGGTAACCGAGCGGCCCCTCCCCCTGCTCGTGCCAACGCGTCTCCATCGCGTTAAGTTCAGCTCCGGCGTCCGCATCTCTACCCAGCGCCAAAAGCGCCTCGATACGGGCCGCCACACCCAAAAAAGCGTTGTCGCCCGTTTGCGGCACCGGGGCCGCTAAGACCTCTGACCACCGCCGCTGCAAGGCGTAAGCTTGAAGCCGTAGAATGTCGCCGCCATCCGGCGGCAAAAACGTTAGCGTCACCTCGGGGTCGTCTTGCCGAAGGGCCACTTGCGCGAGCAGCCGCGAGGTTCCTTGACGGCCGCTAGGCGTCCAGTAGAGCCAGCCGCTTAAAGTCCGGGCGGCGGTGTAAAGCCGCGCCCTCGAGAGCGCCGTGAGCACCAACGGGCCGAAAATATAGAGTAGCCCAAAGATAAGCGTAAACGTGCGTAAAAGCGGCGTAACGGGGTGCGCAGCGAGCCCTAACCCTACCAGGAGGCCGCAAAGGAGGGTGGCCAAAAGGGTTTTAAGGGGCAGCTCACTTGTCAGGGGTGCGAGGCGCTGCGTCCAGCGCACACCGTAAATCCCCAGTACCGTAAGGACGATAAAAAACAGAGTCTCTTGCGTCATAGTTCAGCCTACCCGCCCTCAGCCCCCGTACGTCCCGCGCAGACAACCTGCCCGAAGGTTGTACAATTGGGTTATGAAGATGGCGGCACTCAACTTGGGAAACCGGGCATGAACGTGCTGATTTTTGCGCTTTGCCTCGTAGCCGGCTACCTGATCGGCAGCTTTCCCACCGGTTACTTCGTCGCCAAAGCCTACGGCGTCAATATCCAGAAAGTTGGGAGCGGTAATATCGGCGCGACCAACGTGTTGCGCTCAGTGGGTATTTGGCCCGCGATGCTCGTCGTATTGGCCGACCCGCTTAAAGCGATGCTCTCGATTTTGATCGCCGACTTGGTAGGAGTCAGTGAGTGGGGACTCGTGTTAGCGGGTCTGGCCACTGTTTTGGGCAACAACTTTAACGTCTTTTTGGGCTGGCGCGGCGGCAAAGGTGTCGCCACCAGCCTTGGAATCGGCCTCGCCATCGTCCCGGTGGTTACGCTCGCCGCCTCAGCGATTGGGATTTTGACAATTGCTCTCGGCCGCTACGTCTCACTCGGGTCTATCGTCGCCCTCTTTAGCGCACCCCTCTTTTTGGTGATGCGCCCTTTTAGCGTGCCGCAGCTCTTTTTGGTCTTGACGCTGCTCCTACTCGTCGTTGTCCGGCATAGAGAAAATATCAAACGTCTCGCTGAAGGGAGCGAAAGGCGGTTGGGCGTCAGAGATGTCGAGGGTAGTGACGCTACTGAAACGACAAAGGCTCGCAGTGCTTGACTTTTTGGTCGTCAGCCCGCACCCCGACGACGCCGAACTCGGCATGGGCGGCACCCTCGCCCGGGCACACGCTGAAGGGCGCAGCACGGGGATCATTGACCTGACGCGGGGCGAAGCCGCGACCAAAGGCACGCCCGAAGCGCGCGCTGAAGAAGCCGCCGCCGCCGCTAAGGTACTCGGCCTCGACGTACGGCGTAATCTGGGCTGGCCCGACTCGCGGATTTTAGACAGTGAAGACCGGCGCTTGCAACTTGCGCGGGTCCTCCGCGAACTTAAACCCAGGGTCGTCGTCGCGCCGCACGAAAGCGACCGCCACCCCGACCACGTTGCGGCAGCGCAGATCGTTCCGGCAGCGGTCCATCTGGCGGGGCTCGCCAACAGCCCGCTCTCAGGCGAGCCGTACAAACCCGAACAGGTGTTTTTTTATATGGGCAACGGCCCCTTCGAGGCGACGCTGGTCGTTGATACGAGCGACTACATTGACGTCTGGGAAGAGGCGGTGCGCTGCTACCAAAGCCAATTTACCGGCGCAGCCGCCTCGGAAACGGTCACCCCGGACGTGTACCGGCGCAGGCGCGGCCGCACTGCCTACTGGGGCACCTTTATCGGCGCGGCTTACGGTGAACCGCTCTGGACGCCGCGCCCGGTTGCGTTTACACCTTTTTAGTCGCCTCAGTCGCCCAAAATTAGTTGGCGACAGCCCTCGTTTCGACGTCCAAACGTCAAAACTTGCGGACGCGAGCCAGCTTAGCCTTAAACATAGCTGCTGAGGCAAACCAACACCTGAAACAGCGCCCTCGGTATAAGCAGAGCTTAAGGACGCTGTTTCAGGTGTTGCCCTCTGGCGGTTCAAAAGTGTACCGGCTAGACTTCTGCCTTTTCAAAAAAACTATCCGGCAACGGGCTCGAGCCCATCGTTAGCGTAAGTTTACAGCGCAAGGTTACGGCAGACTAACGCCCCAGCACCCGGCTGAGCAGCAGGTCAACCGGTGCGTCGCCGCCGACGCGCCGCGCTTCACAGCCAGCGGTGTCACGGCAGAGCGAGACGTAGCGGTAGCGCCGCCCTTTAGAACCGGGAACTTCGGCGCGAAAAAGCTGCAGGTGGTGACGCGAGGCGCTCCACTTACAGAGGTCACAGCAGAGCTGCGTCGAGGCGTTACCGGCTGGCGCGACCGGCGCGAGCAGGGCGACTTCGGTACCGTCGCGCAGCAGGCGTAGCAGCCCGCCTTCGGCCAGCTCGAAACGGTAGGGTTCGGGCAATGGGATGAGCGCCATGTCCGTACCGGGAAAAAGCGATAAGACGATCTCTCTGGCACTATAGGTTTTACTCATGGGTTTTGTTCGTCTTTCGCAAATATGGGTGTAGGCGCGGTACAGCTGTCAACGTCACTCATAGTAGGTCAAGTATACGGCCTAGCTAGCTGCTACGCTTGTAAAGTGGCTCGAGCGAGGTCGCCCCGACGCGTTTTGCAACGCTCCCGCAATTTGTACGCGGAAACAATTTTCGTAGCGGAGTCAGGTAGAGGTTTTGTTTGGGGTTGGCGCTTTTAGAATATGTCCGGGGCCAGCTCTTGAGTCACCTCGTTACGGCTCGCCGGGGAAGACGTCGAGCTGCGCGGCGTCTAAGGTATTTGAGATGTTGTATTGGGGTTTGCCGCCTTCAGGAAACCGCACCGTAAAGATGTTCCAACCCGTTTTAAGCTCATAGGTCTGGCCACCGGCCCCAAGCGTCGTGTCGGCGTCAACGTAAAAGGGTACGAAAAAGCCGCTCGGTTTTGAGATACCGGCGAGCCCCAAGTACGGCGTATCGGTCTCGCGGTCGAAGGTGCCGTTGCCGTTCTCGTCGAGATATACGTCAAGCTGGGCGCGGGTAAAGTTGACGCTCGAGCCTAAACTATAGTTGTTTTGCAGTCCGGGCAGCACCACGTCGCTACTACGAAACGGGGTCAGGGCGTCGGTCGAACCGGTCAGCTCGACCTCGAACTTACCGTTTTTAGGCGTTGTCGTCCCGATTTCGCGGCCCCAAACGCCACGCGTATCAACGATATGGACCCCGATGCGGGCGTTCGCGGGTAGTCCGTCGGGGGCTGAAACCGTACCGGAAACTGTGGCGCGCTGCTGCGCGGCGGCGCTCCCCCATAAACTCAGACCAACTAGACCAATTAGTATCGTTCGTTTCATGTCACTCCTAAGCCTGTGCAGCTTATCACAGCCTCTTCGCCAGACTTTGAGGGCTAGATGAGCGGTGAGCCGTGAAGACGTTTAGACTTTAGCCCTCGGTTCTTTGCAAACATAACCTGTACCCGGTTGTAAGGGAGCTCGAGTCGGGCTGAGTGCGCCGCTAAAGCTGCTCGCACACGTCTCTCAGCCCGAGTGAAGATTTTACTAAGAGGCTCGAGCCAGTCACCTGAGCACTATGAGCATACGCGGCCAAACGTTTCAGATTTACCCCAGCAGTCCGGCTAGCTGGCTGAGCTTTTCCTTATCTTAGTCGCAGCGGTATAGTGGGGTGCATAAGGAGACCTCAATGACTGTTCCTTTAACGCAGCAAAACCCCGTCGGCAACACTGAAACAGACGCCGGAGTGATCTGGTTCGACGGCGAACTCGTTCCGGCAGCCGAAGCCAAAATCTCGGTGCTGACGCACGCGCTGCACTACGGCACGAGCGTGTTTGAAGGGATTCGCGCCTATAAGACGGTGCGTGGTCCGGCGGTTTTCAGGCTGCCTGAACACGCCCAACGGCTCCTCGACTCGGCCAAGATTTTGGGGATGCCGACCTCTTACAGCGCGGCTGAGGTAAGTGAGGCGGTGCTCGAGACCGTCCGTCAAAGTGGGTATGAGTCTTGCTATATCCGGCCGCTCATGTGGTACGGCGCGGAAAGTTTGGGCGTCAATCCGGGCAACAATACGGTGCATTTTATGGTCGCAACGATGCCTTGGGGCTCATACTTAGGCGACGACGCGGTGCGTGAAGGCGCAAAGCTGATGACCTCATCGTGGCGCAGAAGCCCCGGCGACGTCTTGCCGACCAAGGCTAAGGCGGGCGGTAACTACGTCAACTCGGTGCTAGCGAACCAAGAGGCCAAACGGGGCGGGTTTGACGAGGCGCTCCTCTTAGACAAAGAGGGGTTTGTCGCCGAAGGTTCGGGCGAAAATATCTTTTTTCTCAAAGGTGGGACGCTCTATCCGATTGCGCACTCGGTCAACTTGCTCGGCATTACCCGCGATTCGGTCGTTAAACTCGCCGAGTCGCTCGGCGTAAAGGTTGTGCCGACGATGGCCACCCGCGACGAGCTGTACATCGCCGACGAGGTATTTATGGTCGGGACTGCCGCCGAGGTGTCGCCGGTGTCGTCCATTGACCGCCGCCCAATTGGAAACGGCAAAGCGGGCGAGTTTACGCTTAAACTCCGTGAGCTTTACCTCAAGGCGGCAGCGGGCGAAGTCCCGGAGTTTGAAGGCTGGCTGAGCTACGTTCGTTAAAGCTCCTGTAGCCTCGCGCCTCGACCAAGTAAACGGGTTCTGCAAGAGCAGAACCCGTTTTTAGCTGCGCCACAAAGGGACGACTGACGTATCATTCAAACCAGCAAGACGAGAACCGACCTATCTAGGGTTACGCCGGTCTGTGTAACGAAAAGCTCGGCTGTTTCGTTTGACCTCGAGAAGGTTTGCACAGTACGCTTTTTTCAGTACCCTGAAGCTCTTAAGCCGCTAGTTACCGCTGTGTCAAAAAGCATAAAATGCCGAAAATTACACCGCTTCTCTGCAGATCAGGTGTTTATCCTAGCTTTACTTGTTTAACTTTCTCACCCCTGTAAGCGTCGGTAGCGTTGCCGAGCGGCAGAGACTGGAGGCGACTGGTGATGGAGACGGATGGGCTCGAGCTTTATACACATTATGTGGGTGGTCTGTAGTGAGATTGCCAAGGACAGTGCATATGCTGAGAGTACTCAGCCGTGCATGACTTTTGGACGTACGCGACACTACTGACCTACAGCACTGACGATAAGGAAGGTTGGAGGTAGCTTCATAACTATCTATTACGGTCATACTTACCCTGGCGACAAGACTAAGCAACGTTGGCAGTATATGAAAGATCATGCTTTAGAAGTGGCACAACAGGCACAAGACAACGCTGAACCCTTTGGTGAGGGCAATCGCGCTTACCTCGCGGGACTACTACACGACCTTGGCAAGTATGGCGAGCTGTTTCAACGGCGTCTGCTAGGACTGGAAAGTGGCCTTGACCACTGGTCTGTTGGGGCCTGTTGCGCCAAACAAGCGTTCAAGGACGCTACCTCGACTTTGGTGATTCAGGGGCATCACATCGGCTTACAAGCTGGCGACGCCGACACGTTACGCGCATTGACGTTAGACACCTTGAAGCAAAAGCACCCACTTGGATTGCGCCTGACCGAACCAGAACCCGACCAGACTAACATCAAAAAGTTGATAGGACGATTTCACGCCGACGGTTTGAAATTGCCGAACCCTACGAAAGGCGAGCTGAAACAGGGCCAATCCGCCGCAGACATGTTGGATACACGAATGCTGTTTTCGGCACTGGTGGACGCGGACTATCTGGACACCGAGGAAGCCATGCGCCCTGCCAACGTAGACCCGCGCCCAGATGGGGAAAGGCTAGACGCTGCCCACGCTTTGGTAGCTTTGGAAAACTACTTGGCAGAACTTGGGGAGAACACGGACATTCCTACTGAGACACGTTTTTTGCGTGCCGACTTGATGAACGCCTGCCGCACGGCAGGCGAGACACTCGAGCGACTGTGGACACTCACAGCACCCACAGGAAGCGGTAAAACGCTTGCTATGCTGCTTTTTGCCTTGACCCGCGCAGCTCAGTTGCAAAACACCAGGCATCCTATCCGGCGCATCGTGGTCGTACTGCCTTTTCTTAGCATCCTTGACCAGACGGCGGACGAGTACCGCAAATTGTTCGGAAAGGCGGGCTATGGTGTCAATTTCGTGTTGGAGCATCACAGCCTCTCAGGAATTCGTACTGATGAATCTAAAGCAGGCCAGGATGACGGCGAGGTCAACCATTCGGGGGCAGAGGCGCGACAGTTCGTGCAGAACTGGGACGCACCCATCATCATCACGACCAGCGTGCAACTACTGGAAAGTCTGCACGCTAATAAACCTGGAGCCTGCCGAAAATTGCATCAACTTGCACACAGCATCATTTTGCTGGACGAAGTACAGACGCTTCCTACTTCGCTTGCTATACCGACACTAAAAACCCTATCACGCCTGACTCACGAAAAGTACGGCGCAGTAGTAGTCATGGCAACCGCGACCCAGCCCGCTTTTGACACCCTCAGCGAAAAAGTGAAGGAAGCAGGCAACGACGGTTGGCAACCCCGCGAAATGGCCCCGCGTGAACTAAAACTTTTCGAGCGTTCCAAGCGCGTTGAGCCTGTGTGGAAGCTGGAAACACCCGTGTCTTTTGACACGGTATCGGACTGGATTCGAGACGATGAAGAAGGGCAGGTGCTATGCATCGTAAATATGCGAAAGCACGCGCTCGAGCTAGCTGAAAAGCTGAAGGGTTCGGAAGGCTTAAAACACGTTTCAACCTATCTTTGCCCTGCTCACCGCCGAAAAATTATGGATGAGGTACGCGCTGCGCTGAAGGATGGGCAACCTATGCGCGTGGTCGCTACGCAATGCGTAGAAGCGGGTGTGGACTTGGACTTTCCCAAAGTATTCCGGGCACTCGGCCCTCTCGATTCCATCGCACAGGCCGCAGGTCGCTGCAACAGGCACAAAAAGCGTCCTAGTGGGGAATTGCGGGTATTTTTGCCGGAAGAGGAGAAATACCCTACGCCTGCCTACCGCAAAGCCGCACAAATCGCTCTGACCATGTTTCGTGAAGGCAGACTAAATATAGACGAACCAGATACCTATCGCCGTTTCTACGAGCGGCTTTGGCATTTCGAAACTACCGATTTAGACGAACTCCGCGAAGCTGTGGTACGACAGGATTACCCGGAGGTTGCCCGCTTATACCGCTTAATTCCCAACGACAGCGTGAACGTGGTTGTTCCTTACAGTAAAGGTAAGGAGCTTATCCACGAGGCGCAGCAGTCGGGCATCACACGGTACTGGATGAAACAGGCTCAGCTTTATACCGTATCGGTCTTCCGGCGACGTGACGGCACGTTGCCCCCGCACCTCGAGCCCGTAAATTACCGCTCGAGAGGAGGTGCAATGTCTCAGCAAGCACCCGACTGGTACGTTTGCCCGCACACCGAGGCTTACGACGAAAACCTATTTGGCTATCTGCCCGACGGAGGCGAAGCCGACCCGTTCACCAAATGGTAAGGAGATTCAATGACTCAGGAGCGAAGTCCCGCCAAAACTTTTGTACTCGAGGTTTGGGGTGATTATGGATGTTTTACCCGTCCGGAGCTAAAAGTAGAGAGGTTCAGTTATCCGGTCATTACCCCCAGCGCAGCCCGCAACATTTTTGATGCGATCTATTTGGAGTTCGATAAAGATACTAAAAAACCTGCCCACCGCTGGGAGATAAGCCGCGTCGAGATTTTGGAACCTGTGCGCTATGTAGCACTGATGAGAAACGAGGTCAAGGAGAAAATCAGTGCTGCAAGTGTGAAAAAGTGGATGAAGAACCCGGCGGATTTGACTCCTATTTACGCCGACGCCACTAAGAGTGAGTCAGGAACCGACACCAAAGGCCGAACCCAGCGGCAAACGATGGCTCTGAAGAGTCCGTGTTACCGCATTCATGCCCACGCCGTGCTGTTTCAGGAAGACCACAAACTCAGGCAAAAGATAGAGCGAAGCTTTGAACGCCGCGCTAAAAGAGGACAGTGCATCTATCAGCCTTATCTTGGGTGTCGGGAATTTGCCGCCTCATTCGAACTGATGACAGAACCAGAAAAATCTCCTACAAACCATAACGAGGAAGTCGGTTGGATGCTCTACGACGTATTTGACCTTTCGCGCCCAGGCAGCAATAAGGACAAGCCACGCGTCAGTTTGTTTGAAGCAAAAATCGAAAACGGCGTGTTGAAAGTTCCGCGCTACGACAGTCCCGCAGTGCGTAAGCCGGGGAGGGTGTAATGCTCGGCGCACTCATCAAGCAAGCACAGCACGCTGGACTGATCGTCGAACCCGGTTTTGCGCCTAAAGAAATTCGCTGGATGGCACAAATTTCAGACGATAAGTTGACAGGCGTCGTTCCGCTACTGAACGGGAAGAAAGGCATGACTTTCGCGCAGTGTCCAGATTTGAGTCATCCAAATATGAAAGCCCTTCCCAAAGCACTTGGCAAACCTCAGGCAGCACATTTCTTGGCGGACACCTGCAGCGTGGTAGCACTGCTCCAAGCCCTAGACAGGGAGGGCCGACCCAAAACCGACCCTGAAAGCATCGCTAAGCACATCCAGAATAAAGACAAACACTCTACATACCTCGAGTTGCTAACTCAAGCCGCTAAGAAGGTGCCGGAGCTTTCATCCGTCGTGACGGTGCTGAGAGATTCCGAGCAACTCCGCACCGAACTGATGCGACATGGGGCCAAGCCTACCGACAAGCTCAGCTTCATGGTAGGCGAACTCGACTTGCTCCAAAGCGATATTTGGCATGACTGGTGGCGCAGCTTCCGCCGGGAGACGTTTGGGCGCGAAGGCAGCAACACGGGCGGCGAAATGTTGGATTTTACCAGCGGAGAACCCGTCATACCTGCCAACACACATCCAAAACTAACAAAACTTGGCGTAGGCGCAATTGCTATGGGCGCTCCCCTTGTCGGCTACGACAAGGACGCCTTCAGCTCGTATGCGCTTATAGCAGGCGAGAACGGCGCAGTCTCCGAAGAGAATGCCACTGCTTACCGCGCTGCACTGGATAACCTGCTGAGCAAGGCTCCAGTTCTCGGTCAGATGAAAATTGCCGCATGGTTTGACCACCGTCAGGCCGAAGGGCAAGCTCTGATTGATGCGATTGAAAATCCAGCAACCCTTGCTGAAGCTGCCGAGGATTTCAGTTGGGATGATTGGGATGACACCGAGGAAGTTCAAATCATCTCGACTTTAGAACAGCAGGAAGCCGCCGCCAAGGAACGCGCCCACAAACTACTGACAGCTATACGAAAGGGTGAGGAACCCGATAACATGACCGCGCACTATTTCGCCCTCGCTATAAGCGGCGCGAGTGGACGAGCAATGGTACGCGACTGGAAAACCGGAAGCCTGGAAAGTCTTGCCGAGGCTGTCACAACTTGGTTCGAAGACCTTGCTATCACTAATCTGAGCCGGAAACGAGCGAACCGCCCTAAATTTTTTAGCCTGCTGATGAATGTCCAGCGACCCAAACGACCAGAAACTGGTATGGACGACTATCTCAAACCCATTCGCAATCTTCAGCTTCCGCTTTGGCGGGCTGCAATCGATCCAAACACACCCATCCCTTTTGCTGCTGTTGCCAAGCTCATGGAAGCACACAAAGCGCACGTTATGACAGGAAAATTTACTGAAGCCCTAAGCCGTGAGGGGGTCAGCGAGGAAAAAGGTCGCGTATACACGCGTATGGCTCTGCTACGGGCCTACCAAAATCGCAAAGCACGTATTCAAATTGCTCGAGGGCAAGGAGGCTATCCCATGCAAAGTTCCGTTGACCCTAACCATCCCAGTTCCGCTTACCACTGCGGACGACTGATGTACTTGCTTGCCAACTTGCAGGAAGCTCAGGGAGATAACATCAATGCTGGCGTGGTGCAGCGCTATTACGGCGCAGCAAGCAGCACACCGGCACTGGTACTCGGGCGTCTGACACGCCTGAGTCAGCACCACATCGCCAAGATTTCACGGGACAGGCCGGGGTTAGCTTTCTCATTGGAGAAGGAAATTGCCTCGGTGTGGGCTGTCCTTGGCAAATCACTACCCAAAACGCTTTCGCTCGAGGAACAAAGTTTGTTTGCACTCGGCTATTACCAGCAGCTTGCAGATAGCGTCGCCACCCGCCGGGAAATCTCTGCCCAGCGCAAGGCCGAAGCTGCCGCGAAAGCCAATACTGACACAAGCACTGTGTCCCATACCGAAAAAGGAGAATAACCATGACCCAGCCCTCTGCGCCTATCCGCAACCGTTACGAGTTCTTACTGCTGTTAGATGTAGAAAACGGTAATCCCAACGGCGACCCCGACAGCGGTAATGCCCCTCGTATTGACCCGGAAGATGGGCATGGTCTGATTTCAGATGTTGCCATCAAACGCCGCCTTCGCAACTATGTACAGGCTGCAGGAGAACAGATTTTTATTCAGCACGGCACGAACCTAAACCGTGAGATTTTCCGCAGCCGTACTGAAACAGGCGGCACGAGCAAGAGTAAAAATGATGTGGACAAAGCCAAAGCGTGGATGTGCAGCAACTTTTACGACGTTCGCACGTTTGGTGCAGTAATGAGTACCGGCGCAAATGCAGGGCAGGTGCGCGGCCCCGTGCAAATCACTTTTGCCCGCAGTATCAACCCGGTGTTCAGCATTGAGGCCAGCATTACTCGAGGTGCAGTGGCCGAAGACGTAAAAACCGCGAAAACCGTCCAAGATTTTCTGGACTGGGAGGCCAAACAAGACGAAGATAAGCTCCGCACAATGGGGCGCAAGAGCCTGATTCCTTATGGCTTGTTTGCGGCAAAAGGCTTTATCAGCGCCCATCTTGCTGGCGGTACAGGCTTTAGCGAAACTGACCTGAAACTGCTGATGGAAGCCCTGATGAGCATGTATGAGCATGACCGTAGCGCCAGCAAGGGTCAAATGAGTAGCCGTCGCCTTTTCGTGTTCAAGCATGTTGGGACAGACAGCGACGAGCAGCAACGTCAACGTCAAGCTGTGCTCGGTTGCGCTCCGGCGCACAAGTTGCTGGACTTGGGGCAAGTTGTCAGTGTGAAACTCGAGGACGATAGTAAACCCGCCCGCCGCTTTAGTGACTACCGAGTGACCGTAAACACCACTGCCTTGCCTGCAGGTGTAGAAATGCTTGACTTGGACGTATGGGATTTAGGCAAGTATCAAGGCGAGTGGGAAAAGCAAGCGTCTTCGTCAGAAAACCCGAAATAGCGCGGCCTATGAAGGGAATTGTGTATACCTCTCCTGATACTATTTGTCACTTTGGTTTGGAGCTGGTACTTAAGCAGGAACACACCCATGCTTGATCCCATCCCCATCTCCGCCCTGCAACACTTCCGCTACTGCCCCCGCCAATGTGCGCTTATTCACATCGAGCAAACCTACGACGAAAACCTCTATACCCTGCGCGGCAACCACGTGCATGAAAAGGCGCACGAACCTGAACGGGACATGATTGCGGGGGTAAGGCTCGAGCGCGCCCTCCCCCTTTATTCCGAAACGTTGGGACTTATCGGCAAGGCGGACATCGTGGAATTTTTGCCGGACGGGACGCCTTACCCGGTCGAATACAAGGCGGGCGCACGGAAAAAGCGTGAAGCGGACGACGTGCAGCTCTGCGCCCAGGCGCTCTGTTTAGAAGAGATGCTGGGCGTGACCGTACCCGAAGGCAGCATCTACTACGACCGTTCACGCCGCAGGCGGGTTGTACCCTTTACCGAAACGCTGCGGCGCACCGTGCGAGAGACCGCCGAGGCAGTGCGCGCCCTCTACGACCGGGAGACACTCCCCGAACCCGCCGCCGACGAGCGCTGCCGCGCCTGCTCTTTAATTGACGCGTGTATGCCCTTTGAACTGCACACGCCGACCCTACCCGATCCTTTTCAGCTTCAGGACGCCGAAGCCCGGAGCAACCCGTGAAAGAACTGCTCAACACGCTCTATATCCAGACGCAGGGCAGCTATCTGCGGCTCGACCACGACACGCTCAAGATCGACGTAGAAGGTAAAACGGCGGCGCAGATTCCGCTGCATCATCTGGGCGGACTGGTCGTTTTCGGTAACGTCTTGCTAAGTCCCTTTTTAATTCACCGCTGCGCCGAGGACGGGCGCAGTATCGTCTGGTTGACGCAAAACGGACGTTTTAAGGCGCGGCTCTTTGCGCCGACAAGTGGCAATGTCCTTTTGCGCCGCGCGCAACACTCGGCCCTCGACAATGCAGACAGGACGCTTTCTGTCGCCCGCCTGATGGTCGCAGGCAAACTGCAAAACGCCCGCACGGTACTCCTGCGGGTCGCGCGTGAGGCGAGCAGCCTCGAGGCTGAGCAGGGTCTCCGCGACGCCGCCACCTTGCACGCTAGGGCCATCACCACGCTGCCGCGCCTGCGCTACTTAGACGAAGTGCGCGGCGCAGAAGGCGACGCCGCCCGGAGCTACTTTGCCGTCTTTAACGAAATGATTCGCAGCGATAAAGACGCCTTTACCTTCAGCGGGCGCAACCGCCGCCCACCCCGTGACCGCGTAAATGCACTGTTGTCATTTGTCTACGGGATGCTCCGCAACGAATGCACCTCGGCCTTGGAGGGCGTCGGCCTCGACCCCCAGGTAGGTTTTTTACACGCCCTGCGCCCCGGTCGTCCCGCCTTGGCGCTCGACCTGATGGAAGAGCTGCGCGCGCCCTTAGCCGACCGCTTCGTGCTGACCCTTATCAATCTGGGACAGGTCAAACCGGGCGGATTTGTTCTTCGGCCCGGCGGCGCAGTCGAGCTCACCGAAGACACCCGTAAAGCCGTCGTCGTCGCTTATCAGAAACGCAAACAAGACGAAGTGACGCACCCGGTGCTTAAAAAGCCCGTCCCGCTCGGTTTGGTACCGCACCTGCAGGCGCGGCTTTTAGCTCGGCATCTGCGCGGCGACCTGCTCGAGTATCCACCCTTTTTGTACCGTTAGGGGAACCTGTGAACGTCCTGGTAACTTACGACGTCAACACCGAAACCAAAGCCGGACGCCGCCGCCTCTTCAAAGTCGCGCAAACCTGCAAGAGCTTCGGTCAGCGGGTACAGTATTCGGTATTCGAGTGCCGGGTCGATGCCGCGCAGTACGAAGACCTCACGGTCAAACTCAAAAAGATCATCAACCCGGCGAGCGACAGCCTCCGCATCTATAAATTGCGCGGTGAGCGCGACGAGTTTTTGTCATGCTTCGGCCTCGACCGGCACATCGACTTCGATGAACCTTTAGTCCTTTAGAGACACCTGCGCGAATCCCTAGTGACGGCTAAAATCCCGAGAGGTTCGCGCAAGCCGCTTTTTGCGTGAGCGGCGCGTTCTATGACAGTACAACTTCAAACGGTGCAGTTCTAAAACGCTGTTTACACGCCGCTTCGCGCAATATGCTCTATAAAGGCCGTCCTAAACATGGTTTATAATGACTACCGTTACAGCCGCTCTTCGGGGCGGCTGAGGATTGAAACTTTGGTGAGCAGCCACTATGGACGGCAGGGGATGAGAGTTACAGCCGCTCTTCGGGGCGGCTGAGGATTGAAACAAACAGATGGAGACCAGATTACAAGCTTTGGAAAACGTTACAGCCGCTCTTCGGGGCGGCTGAGGATTGAAACTTTGTCAAGCATGGTCAGGTACTTGTTTTTCGTGTTGTTACAGCCGCTCTTCGGGGCGGCTGAGGATTGAAACCGTAATCGACCGAGATGGTGTAGTAGTCAGCTTTGTTACAGCCGCTCTTCGGGGCGGCTGAGGATTGAAACATCCCAGACATATGCGCCATAGTCCTTAATGGCCTGTTACAGCCGCTCTTCGGGGCGGCTGAGGATTGAAACGTTGATGTTGCGCTCTACGAAGCGGGCGGTATCAGGTTACAGCCGCTCTTCGGGGCGGCTGAGGATTGAAACATCTCGGCTTACGTCGCTACCGAGCGGCGCGACCGTTACAGCCGCTCTTCGGGGCGGCTGAGGATTGAAACTGTGACAAGCGTAAAGTCACCGTCTTTCGCCAGTTGTTACAGCCGCTCTTCGGGGCGGCTGAGGATTGAAACCGGCTGACGGTTCGGTTGTGTTGTCGAAAGAGGATGTTACAGCCGCTCTTCGGGGCGGCTGAGGATTGAAACGAGTTTGCTGTGCAACTCTAAAAGCGTGTCGCATGTTACAGCCGCTCTTCGGGGCGGCTGAGGATTGAAACGCCACTGTACCCATCGTCCTCTTTAATCATCTGCTCGTTACAGCCGCTCTTCGGGGCGGCTGAGGATTGAAACTCTGACAAGTTCATCACGCTCCGGTTTCGTCATCTGTTACAGCCGCTCTTCGGGGCGGCTGAGGATTGAAACGCGTGCATCCGGTGCCATCGGATGATGGTGGTCAGTGTTACAGCCGCTCTTCGGGGCGGCTGAGGATTGAAACGGGCATAAGCGCACTTACCTTGGGGCCATCCTCGAGTTACAGCCGCTCTTCGGGGCGGCTGAGGATTGAAACCCAAGTAACTCGAAGATCGTCATATATATTCACCTGTTACAGCCGCTCTTCGGGGCGGCTGAGGATTGAAACTGCCACTTGACTGTCAGGGTCGCGTACCAAAATCTGTTACAGCCGCTCTTCGGGGCGGCTGAGGATTGAAACTTGTCTCGAGAGACGTGCTAGCCTGCCGTTGCGACGTTACAGCCGCTCTTCGGGGCGGCTGAGGATTGAAACTACGGAGCCCGTGATAAGGCGACCTACATCTACCGTGTTACAGCCGCTCTTCGGGGCGGCTGTAACCTATCAAAAATGTTGCTAAAATGCCCTTCCTTAGTTCTGTTTACGACTATACAGACTTTTGTCCGGTCAACAGTGCATAATCTTGACAAATAACGCATACGGGTGTAGACTTGTTTCTATCAGCGCCTGAGAGGGCGCATTTTTTATGCTCTAGCTATGCTTTGTCGTTGTTAAAGCTCGAGCCCTAATACTGCCCCAATAAACCCCGGTTGAGGGCGCGGCGTTCGGCACGTTTGTAGAGAAATACGCCCAGCAAAAAGTAAACTGCGGCGTTGACGCCTAAAGAAAGCCAGTCGAGCCCTGAAAACCCGGTTAAGGGCGTGCCTTCAACCATGACCCCGCGCACCATGTCAGCCCCTTTAACGACGGGTGCAAGCTCTAAGAGTGGCAGCGCCGAGAGCGGCACCGCCACGAGCGCCAAAAAGACGAACTGGGCAATCTGTAACAGTGAATCAACCTGCTTATAGATAAGCGAGAGCCCCGCGACCATAAAGCCGACGCCGAGCATGCCGACAATTGTCAGAAGCAAAATCGGTAGCAGCGTCACGAGGTCGAGGTTGAGCCACTGCCGCGCCGTAAGCATACTCAAAAAAACCATCAGCACGATCATAATGAGGTTGACCACAATACGCCCAACCATCCGCGCCAGCAAGATACGCCACGCACCAACCGGCGACATATAGAGCTGCTCCAGAGTTCCACGCATCGCCTCTTGGGTAATCTCCCAACCAATACTTTGCATCGCCATGAGCGCCAAAAACCACAAGGCTGTACCGACAATCGCGTACTGAATGTTGGTGTCGGCGCTGCCGGGTGCGCCCAGAACCCGGATTCCCAAAAAGACCATCAAAAAGAGGGCATAAAAGGTTACGATGGTGCTGACCGTGTTGGGCAAATAGCGCCGCATCTCGGTCGCCACTTTGCGCAGATTTGCCAGTAAAACGTTAAGGTAGGCGTTAAACACGTTCGGCCTCCCGGGTCAGCTCTATAAAAACCTGTTCAAAGTTTGTTTGGGTACGGCCCAAATCCTCGACAGGGGTACGCTCCAACCGTAAAACTTCCATCAGATCGTAGATGTCTTCGGGGTGCTCTAAAGTGACGCTCAAAGTCAGGTCCAAATCCTCGTAGCTAAATACCGCAAAACGCTGCACGATACGCCGCTGCTGCTCGGTACTGAGGGGTGCGCCCAGCGTCACACGGTAGCTGCGGGTGTCAAAGAGTTGCAACAGGTCAGCGACCCGTTCGTCGGCGACCACACGGCCCGCGCTGACGATCACCGTACGCCCGCAAAGCTCTTGCACCACGTCCATATCGTGCGTTGAGATGATGATGGTGCGCCCTTCAGCGGCCACTTCACGTAAGAGTGCGCGAACCTCGAGCCCCGTCCCGATATCAAGGCCGAGCGTCGGTTCGTCGAGCAAGATAACTTCAGTTCCGGCAAGTAGCGCCACCGCAATAGCGAGTTTTTGCTGCATCCCCCGCGAGAGGTTATTGACGAGTTCGTCAGCCTTGTCAGCTAAACGAAAACGTTCTAAGAGCGCGTCAATTTTAGGCTTGGCTGCCCGCGCCGATACGCCCCGGTTTCCCGCAAAATAGAGCATATTTTCGCGGACGCTCAAGCGCCAGTAGAGGTTACGGTTGCCCTCTAACACGGCGCTGAGGTGCCGGAGCGCCTGTAACCGGCGCTGCTGATTGTCAAGCCCTTTGACAAGCACGCGCCCTGCGTCGGGTTTTAAGAGGCCACAGATCATCTTGATGGTCGTCGTCTTCCCTGCCCCGTTCGGCCCTAAAAGCCCCAAAATCTCGCCTTCTTCGACCCTGAACGAGATGTCGTGCGCCGCCGTAACCTGCTCTTTCGACGCCCGTTTATGGTAGGTCTTTGTTAAGTTTTCGACTTCGATAAGTGCAACCATTTAAGCTCCTTTGGGTCGGCCCGAAAAGCTCAGCATAGCTGAACGTGAAGAAACTACGCACCTGCCAGAAGTCATAATGTAGCTGCTTTGGGGGCAGCCTCGAGCCGTTCCGCCCCCTTTCTAAGTACCTGCGCCAGTTCAGTACACCATACACTCTTAGGGAGTTGCCGCTGCACTTCTGTCTCTAAACGGTACGTTGCCAGCTTATCTTTTGCCTGTTCGTAGGTATTCATAACCGCCTCCTTAAGGTCTATAGTGGGGCTAAGCTACTTCAAGTGAAAGGCACTTCTTTGAAACAGCTTATCGTCACGACACAGCGGGCGGCACACGCCTCGAGCGACCTCGAGACCGTCAAAAAGCTCGAGCCATTTATGAAACGCGAACAGACCCTCAGTGAAGCAGGCCAAGAGCTTGGTCTCAAACTGCCGCAACTTGCTTATCATGTGGACAAATTCATCAAGTTGGGACTACTCGAAGTCGTCCGCGAAGTACCGCGAAAAGGACGCGCCGTCAAGGTCTACCGGAGTACCGCAGCAGAGTTTTTTGTTCCGTTTCACCTGACGCCGAGCGAGACCCTGGGGCAATTGCTTTTTGACCTTTCGGCGGCGGGAGAAGCTCGGTTTCACCGGGAAGCGGCGCGCGCTTTGCAGACGAATTCGCCTGTCTGGGGTCTTTACCTGACTTGCGGTCACAATGAGCATTTGGAAATCGTCGTGGCACCTTCAGATCGTGGTTACAGAGATAGTGACGACCTTTTCGGCCCTGAGATGCCTGCTGTTTTTACCGGCGACGGCGAGATAAGGTTGGACTTTGCCACGGCAAAAGCTTTTCAACAAGATTTGCTCGAGCTGTTTAAGCGGTACCGTCAGCAAGACACTGAAAAAGGTCAGCGTTACGCCTACCGTCTTGGTCTTACACCCTTAGTTGACGAAACGCTGAGCTAAAAAACCAAGCTGAGGGCGGGTCAAACCGTAAAAGTCAGCAAGGGCTCGGCCATAAAAAAAGCTCAGCCAAAGCTGAGCGGCGCGAAAGTGTATAGGGCGGTTACTGGGTGCTGCGTTTGGAAAAGGTGGTGGTGCTGGCTAAGTCGGGTTGAAGACGCGCCGCTAGGGTGTAAAAGTGCCCTGCTAGACGTTCACGGCGGCTTGGGCGGAGGCTTTCGGCCCAGGCCCGGTGCTGCGCCTCGGTCATTCGCTCAGCTGCGTAAACGGTTAAAAAGTCGGTGCTGTACATGCTGCTCGTTTCTGCCAGCTTAGAACCGGCGGTTTGGTGCTTAAAAGTTGGTCCAGTGTCTTAAGACGCGCGGGGTGCGTTCGCGGTCGGGGTAGCTGCTCCGGGCGAGGCGGGCACTTTTGGTGTGACGCTCGAGTTCGGCGCGGTGATTGCTGGCGAGTAGAGTTAGGTTCAGAAATGGGTGCATGGTTGACCTTTCAGCAGCAAAAATACGCTGCAAGCTAGAAGTTTAGGTTGTTGTAAGGGAGGTTTGGAAGCCTCAGCTGTCCCTCAGGGACACTATGAAGCATACCAGGTAATCACAGTATATGCAAGCGTATATACAACAACGAGGATTGGCCCCAACCGTCTTTGAAAAACTTCATAAAGCTTACATCAAAGAGCAAAAAACCTCCTTTAGAACGCGATTTACAAAGCTGCACCGCGTCCTCATTTTGCTGGACGCGGCGTAGCTAAAAGCTATCTATTCAGTTCGTTTTATACATTTTTGCGTTGCTAGTACGCTTTAGCAAAGACGACCTTGCGCGGGTAGCCGCTCGGTTTGCCGGTATGGATACAGACGCTACCTTCGGCGCTTGGCCCGTCAAAGGGAACACAGCGAGCCGTAGCTTTGGTGTTTTCCTGCAACCACTTTTCACTTTCGGCGTCGCCGCAGTGTGTAGCGTAAACGAAATACCCAGCGTCAATGCGTTCTCTAAACTCGTCTAACGTGTTGACTTCGGCCGTGTGTTCTTCCTTAAACGCGCACGCACGTTCAAAAAGGGCTCCGTGAAACGCAGTGAGTTCGGCGGGAATCGTCTGCGCTAAGTTGGCGAGTTTGACCGCTTGTTTTTCACCCGAAAGCCGGTCGGCAAGTTGAGCGACGCCTTCGTCTAAGTCTTTAGGGCCGATCTCTAACCGCAGCGGCACACCTTTTTGTTCCCACTCGTTAAATTTCCAACCGGGGCTCATCCCGGGCCGGTCATCTACCTTGACGCGCACGCCCAACGCTCTAAGTTCAGCGTTGATAGCGTCAACTTGAGCGAGGACCCTACCCCGCGCCTCATCATCATTCGCGCGGTAAATCGGGACAATGACGACTTGATGGGGAGCTAACAGCGGCGGCATAATCAGGCCCTTATCGTCCCCGTGACCCATAATCAGCGCACCGATAAAACGGATTGAAAAACCCCACGAGGTCGTATGCACATACGCCTGCTCGTTATTCTCATCGTTAAAGGTGATGTCGAAAGCGCGGGCAAAGTTCTCGCCCATGTAGTGACTCGTCCCGGCTTGGAGCGCCTTGCCGTCACGCATCATCGCCTCGATGGTGTAAGTATCTTTGGCCCCGGCGAAGCGTTCACCCGCGGTTTTCTCGCCCTTAAAAACCGGCAGCGCCCCCCAATTTTTAGAAAAGTTGGCGTAGACATTGACCATCCGCATGGTTTCGGCGAGGGCTTCTTCGGCGTTCGCGTGCGCGGTGTGGCCCTCTTGCCATAAGAACTCAGTGGGGCGTATAAAGGGCCGCGTCCGCAGCTCCCAACGCATGACGTTGCACCACTGGTTATATAGCAGAGGCAGATCACGGTAGCTTTGAATCCACTTGCTGTACATCTCCCCGACGATGGTTTCACTCGTAGGGCGGATGGCGAGGGGTTCCTCGAGCTCTTTCCCACCCGCGTAGGTGACAACCGCCAACTCGGGCGAAAAGCCCTCGACGTGACTCGCTTCGCGTTCAAAAAAGCTCATCGGAATCAGGAGCGGAAAATAGAGGTTTTCGTGACCTGTCGCCTTAAACATGTCGTCCAAGTTGCGCTGGATGTGCTCCCACAGGGCGTACCCGTAAGGCTTGATAATCATGCTGCCGCGTACCGGGCCGAGGTCGGCAAGGTCGGCTTTGTAGACGATTTCGTTGTACCAGGCGCTAAAGTCCTCGCTTTGGGGCGTGAGGCCGCGTTTGGAGGCGGATTTGGGTTGCTTGGTTGATGATTGCATCATACATATAAGCGTACCGCAAAATGCTCTTACGGCAGTTACGGGTTGAGGCTCACAGCAACGCTTATAGGGCTTATAAGGAGCATTAAAGAGTCAGTCGTTGCCGTTAAACATCTAACTAGTCATTCTTGCTAAGCTGTGACAATGGCTGTCGGGCAACAGGTCAAAGGAATTAACCCAACCGTTTTGCGATGGGCTCGCGAGCGGTCAGGTATGTCTGTACAGGATGTCGCAGGCAAGTTCAAAAAGCAGGTGGACAACATTGAGCGATGGGAAAGTGGTGATGCTTCACCTACATATATACAGCTTGAGAGATTAGCTTACGAACTCTACAAACGTCCATTAGCAATCTTCTTTTTCCCCGAACCCCCGGATGAACCATTACCTCAGCAAGCGTTCAGAACGTTACCAGAAGCTGAGGCAGATTCTCTATGGCCTGATACTCGTTACGCTATCAGGGAAGGTCAATCTATGCAGCTTTCGTTGCATGAAATTAATAGTGGTCGCAATCCTAGCGAACGCCTTATCTTTAGAGACATACGGGCTCATTTGACTGATAATCCAATTTTCTTAGCAAGGCAAGTACGAGAGTATCTTGGGTTCACCCTACAGATGCAAATTGCCTCTTCTAACGAAAAAGAAGGATTAGAACGTTGGCGCAATGCCATACAGGATGTAGGCGTGTTTGTATTTAAGCGCTCGTTTAGACAGAAAGAAGTTTCGGGATTTTGTCTTCTTGACCACGAATTTCCTATTATTTATATCAATAACAGTACACCAGCTTCACGGCAAATTTTTACTCTACTGCATGAGCTTGCCCATATTCTGTTAGGCATCAGCGACCTGACAACAGAGATTTTTGAGAACGATCAAATAGCTGATGACGAAGCTAGAACCGTAGAAAAGTTCTGTAATCAGTTTGCTGCCTCTCTTCTGATACCTAATCATGATTTTGACCAAGACTTGCTTAAGCTAGCAGAAGAAAACCAACACTTTACAAGTGATGAGTCAATTTCCGCGTTAGCCAAGAAGTATAAAGTAAGCAGAGAAGTTATAGTCAGGAAGCTTCTAAACAAAGGTTTAGTAAGTGGAGAATTCTACTCTGATAAGGCAAAACAATATGCTGAAGAATATCAGCAGTTTAGAGAGATGCGACGAGAGAAAGGGGGTGGTGGCGACTACTACGCGACCAAAGCAGCTTATTTAGGCAGTCACTTTATAACCCTCGTCTTTTCGGCCTATTATCAAGGCCGCGTTGACTTAAACCAAGCCGCTGAGTATTTGAATGTAAAACCTCAGAATGTAGGCAAGTTAGAAGAAACGTGGTCAAGAAAGGCCACGCCTTAATGATTTACGTTGTTGACACCAACAGTTTCAACGTTCTCGAAAATTACTACCCAGCAAGGTTTCCATCATTCTGGAAAAACGCAGACCTACTGGTAAGGGAGGGACGCCTACTCTCTGTTCGAGAAGTGTTCAATGAGCTTGATGGAACATTACCAGAAGAGCATTTTATGCAGCAATGGATTAAAAACAACTCGGGGATTTTTCGTTCTGCAAGTGGGGATGAGGGGCAGTTTGTCGCAGATATATTTTCTGTGAACCACTTTCGCATGTTGATAGGCCAAAAGCAGCAGCTGAGAGGAATCCCTGTGGCTGATCCCTTTGTAATAGCCGCAGCACGTGCGTGTGAGGGTTGCGTCGTTACAGAGGAGCGAATGAAGCCCAATGCAGCAAAAATTCCTAATGTATGTGAGCACTTTGGGATTGATTGGACCAACGTTGAAGGTTTATTGGAACGTGAAAACTGGAGTTTTTAAGATTAGCATTACACGTTCCCACAACTTAATTTAAGGTTCCAGAAAATAACGGATGGAAACGGAAATGACTTGTATCTGCTCTGTCCTACTCTGTTATACTTGGGACTATGAACGGGCGAATGATGCAACCTAGACCTGGCCCCGGCTAAGTTTACGCTTAACCGTTTCCAGGCGCTTGCATAAAAGCGCCTCTTTTTTTGGCCTCGAGGAGAACAAAATGACGCAGACTGAACAACCCACCCAGACCAAGAACATCTACTACGCCACGACCCCAATTTATTATGTCAACGCCGAACCGCATATCGGCCACGCCTACACCACCACACTCGTGGACGTTGCGGCCCGCTTTCACCGGCTTATCGGCGATGACACTTACTTTTTAACCGGTACCGATGAACACGGCGAGAAGATTCAAAAAGCTGCCAACGCCGCCGGTCTGACCCCGCAAGCCTACACCGACCGCATCTCGGGTAAGTACCAAACAACGTGGAACTCGCTCGACATCTCTTACGACGAGTTTATTCGCACCACCGAAGCGCGGCACAAACGGGTTGTTGATGAAATCTTGCAGCGCGTTTATGACAACGGCGACATTATCTTCGGCGAATACGGCGGGCTTTACTGCGTCGGCTGTGAACGCTACTACACCGAAAAAGAACTCGTAGACGGCAAGTGTCCACAGCACGACATCGTATTAGAGTACCGCAGCGAGGAAAACTACTTCTTCCGGATGGAAAAGTACCGTCCGTGGCTCCGTGAATACATCGAAGACAACCCCAACTTTATCCGGCCTGAACGTTACCGCAACGAGGTTTTGGGGATTTTACGGGAGCCTATCGGCGACTTGTCTATCAGTCGCCCAAGGTCACGGGTTCCGTGGGGCATCCCGCTCCCGTGGGATGAGAATCACGTCACGTATGTCTGGTTCGACGCGCTGATTAACTACTATTCGGCGCTTAAAAGCCACGGCACCGAAGACCACTACTGGCCGCATGTGGAACACTTTATCGCTAAAGACATCTTAAAACCGCACGGCGTCTTTTGGCCGACGATGCTCAAATCGGCGGGGCTACCGATCTATCAGCATCTCAACGTTCACGGTTACTGGCTCGTAGACGGCGGCAAGATGAGCAAATCGAAAGGGAATGTGGTGCGGCCCTTAGACCTTAAGGATAAATACGGGAATGACGCCTTCCGCTACTACTTACTCAGAGATATGACCTTCGGCCTCGACGCGAGTTTTAGTGAAGTGGGACTGGCTGAACGTATCAATTCCGACCTCGCCAACGACCTTGGGAACTTGCTCAACCGGACGCTTGGAATGCTCAGCAAATATCGTCAGGGTGTGGTGCCTGAAATGGGAACCTTAGAACCAATTGACGAAGCCCTCAGAGACGCGTTTACGGCGCTACCCGAACGCTTGACCAAGATGGTGGATAACCTGCAGTTCGACCGGGCCATCGAGAGCGTGTTAGAAGCGGTGCGTAAGGCCAACAAATACATCGCCGAAACGCAACCGTGGGCACTCGCCAAAGACGAGGCGAACGCAAAACGTCTGGATACGGTGCTCTACACCTGTTTAGAGGCGCTGCGGTGCTCGAGCATCCTCCTCTCCCCCGTCATCCCCAACAAGGCCGAAGAGTTGCGGGCACAACTTGGGCTCAGCGGGTCGTTTACGCTGGGCGACGCGGCGCAGTGGGGTTTGACGCCTGCCGGAACGCAGACCAAGCTCGGCAGTCCGCTCTTCCCACGAGTAGATTTAGCCGCGCTGAATAAAAGTTTAGAAATGAAAGAGGAACCCTTGGAACACAAACCTGAAGTAACGATTGATGAGTTTGCGAAGCTCGAGTTTCGCGTCGCCGAAGTCGTCAAAGCTGAAGCGCACCCTAAAGCTGACAAGCTCCTGGTCTTGTCCGTTAAACTAGGCGGCGAAGAACGTACTATCGTTTCGGGCATCAAAAAGTGGTATGACCCCAGTGAACTAGCCGGGAAAAAGGTCATCATCGTGGCAAACTTAAAGCCCGTAAAACTGCGCGGAATCGAGTCGCAGGGGATGATCTTAGCAGCGGAAGATGCCGAAGGGAATCTGAGTATTTCGGCGCTCGATAGGGATATCTCGAGTGGGAGTGAGGTCAGGTAAAACACAGAGAATGGCAAATAAGTCCTGAACCAACCTGACGGGATTTAGGACTTATTTCTGATTGCATTCGCGTAATCTTTTAGTTTGAAGTTATCTATGCTCTTCCTAAAAATTTTGCCGGTTTCTTGCCACCAAACCAAAAGGGTGTGATGTCCTCGATTTTAGACGGAAATCTTTCGTGTCCAATAGGTGTGGCAAAAAGTTTTGTTTCAACCATGCCGAAGTATCTAATCTGTGACTCCTCAATGTTTTGTCCTACATAATGCACGTTGTGAACTGCATCAAGTAAACCGTGCCGCCACAACGCACGCGTAAATGTGGGCAAGCTCGAGATAACCTGCTGTAGGGCACACACAATCAACGCAGCTTCATCCAGTGTTGCCAAACTGTATTTCTTGATTCGGTTGTGCTTAATGTGGTTGTAGTTTGTCCACCATTTTCTTTCCACATAGTTTCCGGTTTTAGCACTTGTCCAGCCTTCAAATGGCGTGAGGTACCGAGGTGGGTGTTGAAATAATAGAGATTTGACTTGGGAGAGATTACACCGTTCCTCGAAATGACAAGCGAAATTCTCAATATTGAGTTTGTTCTTACCCGTAGACGAAGCTAAAAATTCCTCCCGGAAGATAGTGTCAATTAGGCTTCCAGCCTCTACTATAAGAGGCGCAAGTAAGGGCAGATGGATGTTCTGATTTGCGTAAGAAAGCGGGATTGTTTTCAAAAATGTTTCTAGTTGAGCCTCTAAGCTTTGATACCAGACGATAATCTGCTCCGCCTCTAAGTCAGTCATAGTGGCAACACTAGCAGCTTTTTTCTGCTATCCGCTCGCTATTATTGAGTCACAAAAAAGGCTCGAGTGTTTGGCTCGAGCCTCTCTTCTACTTAAAACTTAAATTATTCTTTAGCTCTGTCTTTCGCCCGCTCTTCGTGAAACTCCGCTTTGCTGTCGTGCCCTTCAGCTTCAGCACGGTCAACCCCGCCGGAGATTTTGTGTCCGGCTTTTTCAAATACGTTGTCCGAGTTTTCCGCTTTGGCGTCTTGGACGTTCGCATCGGTGCGGTTACCCGCTTCTTTACGCTTTTCGTCCGCGCTGGAAAACGCGTCCTGGGCAACATCTTTGGCTTTGTCTACAGCTCCGCCGACACGCTCACCAAAGCTTTTATCGTTATCACTCATGATTGTGACCTCCGACACTAGAGTAAGCCCGCAAGAGGCTCGAGATTGTGGGTCAGCAGCTGTTTACAGCCAAAAGCAAACCGGGCTCAGGTTGGAGACTCGAGCCTTTGCCCCTCCAAAACACAGCGCAAAATACCGTAATCGTAGCGGCCTTCAAACCGTTCAAACAGAGGTTTAAGTCTGCTCTGCTCTTCTTCGCTCAAGGTCTGGTGCATAGCCACAATCTCGTCAATCTCCCTATCAGACAAACCGGTGGCTTGGGTAACGCTTACGCTGCCCGCTGCCACCAACGCGGCGCAGTGTTGCAAAATGGTTGATACGGCTAATTCACGCGTTTTAGCCACCGCTTCCGGCGTCAGACCTTGGTGGATGAGTTTATGGGTCTCGAGATACGTCGCGCTCAAGTGTGAGACGGGTTGCTCGGTAAGCACCGCTAAAAATTGCTGACCGTACCGCTCGAGTTTTACTTCGCCCACCCCCGGCACCCGCCGCAGCTCAGCGAGTGAACGCGGCCTCAGCTCAGCCATTTTGACCAGCGTCTTGTTGTCGAAAACGACGTAGGCCGGAACCTCTTGCTCTTTGGCGATGGTCGCCCGGAGCGTCCTTAACGCCTCAAAAAGTGACGCCTCTCCCCCATTTAGAATTGAACCGGGAGCTGCAACCCTACCTTTCGGCGCATTCTTGACAGCCTTTTGCGGCGTCGGGTCGTGCCGGAATTGCACTGTTTCCTGACCTTTTAAGACGGGCGTGCTGCGCGGTGAAAGTTTGAGCGTGCCGTAACCGTCGGGGTCGGTCATCAGGTAACCGCCCGCGACGAGCTGCCGCAGCACGCCGCGCCACGCACGTTCGGTGTGTTCCGTGCCGATGCCGTAAGTGCTCAAACTCTGATGCCCCAGAGACTTGACTCTGGGCGTCTCTTTGCCCAGCAGTACGTCAATCACATGTCCTGCGCCAAACCGTTGCCCGGTACGCACCACTGTCGAGAGGGCCTTTTGCGCCGCAACCGTGCCGTCCCAGGTATCCACAGGAGTGAGGCAGGTGTCGCAGTTGCCGCACGGCTCGGCTAGAGTTTCGCCGAAATAGGCGAGCAAGACTTGACGGCGGCATCCCGCCGATTCGCAGTAACCGAGGAGAGCTTCCAACTTCCCCGCTTCAACCCGTTTGACCGCTTCGGGCGCGGCCCCACCCGCGAGCATCCGCCGGAGCGAGACGACATCTTCTAAACCGTAGGTCATAAAGGCGTCGGCAGCTTCCCCGTCGCGGCCCGCGCGTCCGGTCTCTTGGTAATAACTCTCGAGGCTTTTGGGCAGATCTAGATGTGCGACAAAGCGCACATCGGGTTTGTCAATCCCCATGCCAAAGGCAATCGTCGCAACCATGACTAGGCCGTCTTCACGCAAAAACCGCGCCTGATGCCGCTGTCTTATGGCGGCGGCAAGTCCCGCATGGTACGGCAGCGCGTTCACCCCTTGCTTCGTGAGCCAGCTCGCCGTCTCATCTACACTTTTACGCGACAAACAGTAAACGATCCCCGCGTCGCCTTCGTGACCATCACGGTAAAACGTCAACAGTTGCTGTTTGGCCCCCTGCTTTGGGACGACCGTATAACGGATGTTGGGCCGGTCAAACGAGGAGACGAACTGTTGCGCCCTCCCTAAGCTGAGGCGTTCGACCATCTCGCGCCGGGTGGCGTCGTCGGCGGTCGCCGTAAGCGCAATTCTCGGCACCTCGGGAAAACGCTCGGCCAAGAGCGACAAGCCGATGTATTCAGGCCGAAAGTCGTGGCCCCACTGGGAGACGCAGTGCGCTTCATCAATGGCAAACAGGGCGACGCAGCTCCGAGTAAGCAGGTCTAAAAAACGCGGTGTGAGGAGGCGTTCGGGCGCGACATAGAGAAGGTCTAGGTCACCGGAAAGCAGGTCGCGCTCGACCTTAAAAGCATCTTGCGGGGTGAGGCTCGAGTTCAAAAAAGCAGCCTTGACGCCGAGTTGCAAGAGCGCGTCTACCTGGTCTTGCATCAGCGCAATTAAGGGCGACACGACGATGCCGACGCCAGGACGGAGCATGGCCGGAAGCTGATAGCAGAGCGATTTGCCGCCGCCGGTCGGCATCAACACGAGCGCGTCACCGCCGCCCAGCACCTGTTCAATGATGGCGGCCTGTGCGCCCCGAAACTCGCCGTAGCCGAAGGTTTTTTGGAGCACCGCTTGGGCGCGCGTCATCGTCGCAGAACCGCTTATCATCTTGGTGTCCAATTCGCTAGCATGGGCTCTACAGGTGTATTAGGCGGCGGTCTCAGCATCAGCCACTAAGTTTACCGCGTAGGTTGTGCTCAGGGCTTAACCGAGAACTTTTACGGACTGCCCGACCCAGGTTACCGACGACGACAAGACAAGCCGTTCGGCGGGCTTTTCGGCCCCCCTTATCCGGCTCAGCAGAAGCTCTGCGGCTTGCTGACCGATGTCATAGGCCGGTTGCGTCACGCTCAAGATTCGGGGCAAGTTGGGCAGCCACTCGAGCGCGTCAAACGCTGCGAGCGCCACGGTTTCGGGAATCGCAAGGTTATGCTCAAAGAGGTAACGCAGCGCCCCGAGCGTCAGCAGTTTCGAGCCGGTAAAGAGCGCCGTGGGCGGTTCGGGACGCTCGAGCAAAGCTTGCGTCAGCCGGTACCCTTCAGCCTCAACGGGTTTGCCGAAGACGGCCAGCTCAGGCTGAAACATTATGTTTGCACCCTTTAGGGCTTGCCGGTAACCCGCAAAACGCTGTTGTCCGGTGGAGATAGACAAGTCGGATAAAATTGCGCCGATCCGCGTATGCCCCTCACCAAGAAGTTGAGACACGGCGACTCTCGAGGCTTCTTGGTTATCTGAAACCACCGTGTCTACCCCCAGCCCCTGAACCTCACGGTCAATGACGACGAGCGGAATGCCAATCTGTAAGAACGTCCGGTACGCCTCAGCTTCGGCGTGCGCCGGGGTCAAGATCACGCCCGCTACTTGTTCGTCGAAAAGGAGCTCGAGGTAGAGCGCCTCACGCTCGCTATTTTCGTCGGTGTTACATAAAAAGACGGCGAACCCGTGCGGCAGCGCGGCGTCTTCAACCGCGCGGACGACCTGGTTAAAAAAAGGATTTTGAATGTCGGACACGACCAAACCGATAACCCGCGACCGCTGCACCCGCAAAGAACGGGCGATACGGTTGGGCCGGTAGTGAAGCGCCTGAGCCGCCCCCAGCACCCGCGCCCGCACCGCCGCGCTCACATAGGGTTTGCCCGCGAGCACTCTCGAGACCGTCGCCGCCGAGACGCCCGCCCGCTCCGCTACATCTTTGATGCGGCTGACGCCCCCTCGTTTTTCGGCCATGGGTGACTGTAATCGATTTTAAGCGCCTATGCAAACACTGCCCCGCCGCAAACCTTGACAAACGCCACCTTTGGGACTACGCTCAGCTGAGAACTGCAATCGATTACAAGGAGGTGACCTGCGACGCGTGACGTGCGCTGCACCCGACGAACCCTATGTTGGCACTTTGCCGACGCCCGTACTTAGCCAACTTTCAGGAGGCACCGATGAACATCGCTAAAACCGCCCGCCGCTCCGCCGCTGCACTTTTGCTGGGCGCTTCGCTTTTTGCCGGTACCGCGTTAGCCCAAGACAAGCCCATCGTTGGACTGATTACCAAGACCGAAACCAACCCGTTTTTTGTCAAGATGCGTGAGGGTGCGCAGGCCAAGGCCAACGAGTTGGGCTTGCAACTGCTGACCGCAGCCGGCTCGTTTGACGGTGACAACGAGGCGCAAGTAACCGCGATTGAAAACATGGTCAACGCGGGCGCAAAGGGTATCTTGCTTGTCCCGAGCGACTCGAGCGCCATCGTTCCGTCGGTGCAGCGCGCCCGCGACCAGGGCGTCGTGGTGATCGCCCTCGACACGCCGCTTAACCCCCAAGATGCCAGCGACGCCCTTTTTGCCACCGACAACTTTAAGGCCGGTCAGCTGATCGGCGAGTACGCCAAAGCCGTGATGGGTGACACCACGCCGGTCGTCGCCACGTTGGACCTCAACCCCGGTATTACCGTCGGAACCCTCCGGCACAACGGCTTTATGGCGGGTTACGGCCTCGCCGATGTGGGCGCTGACGCCCCCGATCAGGTCAACAGCCCCGAAGTCGTTTGTAGCCAAGATACGCAGGGCGACCAGACCAAAGGTCAAACGGCGATGGAAAACTGTCTAACCTCAAACCCGGACATCAATTTGGTCTACACCATCAACGAACCCGCCGCGTTCGGCGCAGCGACTGCGATTCGTAACGCCGGACTCGCCGACCAGGTTACGGTCGTCTCGGTTGACGGCGGCTGCGCGGGTGTCCGCGGCGTCCAGGGCGGCCAGATTGCCGCGACCTCGCAGCAGTATCCGCTCAAAATGGCCTCTTTAGGGGTCGAAGCGATCGCCGAATTCGTCAAGTCAGGCACTAAACCTTCAGGCTACACCGATACCGGTGTCACGCTGATTACCGATAACGCCGTAGACGGCGTAGACAGCCAAGATACGGCGTACGGGCTCGAGAACTGCTGGGGCGAGTAGCCTAAAACGTCCTCTAAGCTTTCGGTTTAGACGTAAATGTTTAGATAAACGTAGATGTTTAGATAGACGTGGGTATTTAGATATAGGTGTTTAGACGTGAGTGCAGCGGACTTTGCTCCGCTGCACAGCTTTAACACTATTTGAGGGGGACTATGACTGCTGCTTCCGGACAGAGTACGTCGCGCCGTGTGGTCGGCTTTTTAACCGCGCCCGCCGTCAGCCCGCTGATCGCGCTGATCATTGCCGTAATCATCTTTGCCACCCAATCCGACCGCTTTTTAACGGGTCGGAACTTTTCGCTGATCGTGCAGCAAGTCATGGTCGTCGGTACCCTCGCCATCGGGCAAACGCTGATTATTTTAACGGCCGGGATTGACCTCTCGAACGGCCTGATCAGCGCCCTCGGCGGCGTCGTGATGACCAAAATTGCCGTAGCCAACGGTGTCAACCCTATTTTAGCGATTTTGGTAGGTATCCTCGTTTGTACGTTGTTCGGAGCCCTTAACGGTCTCTTAATTACCCGCCTCCGCCTGCCGCCCTTTATCGTGACGCTGGGAACGCTTAATATCGCCTTTGCGCTGGTGCGTATCTACTCGACGCAGACGATTACCGGCCTCCCCAGAGTGCAGACTGCGCTCGGCAACACCTTTATCGTCGGCGGCACCGCGATCTCTTACGGCTCGATTTTAGTTTTTGCGCTCTACTTGGTGGTCTGGTACATGCTGCAAAATACCGCCTTCGGACGGCATATCTACGCAGTCGGTGACGACCCCGAGGCGGCGCGGCTGACCGGCATTCCGGTCAACCGGGTGCTGCTCGCAGTCTATACGCTGGCCGGAGTGACCTACGGGATTGCGGCGCTCATGCTGATTGCGCGTACCGGCGTCGGTGACCCGCAAGCCGGTCAAGACGCGAACTTAGAGAGCATCACGGCTGTCGTACTAGGCGGTACGAGTCTCTTCGGCGGACGCGGCAACATCATGGGGACGCTGCTCGGCGTTCTCATCGTCGGGGTCTTTCGGAACGGCTTGCAGCTGACCGGGGTACCGTCCATCTATCAAGTTTTAATTACCGGGATTTTGGTGATCTTGGCGGTGGCGGTGGATCAGGTCTCGAGGAGGACGCGTTCATGAGCCGAGTCAGCGTGACAGAGACGCAGCAAAGCGTTCCGGGCAACAGCCAAACACCGGTCTTAGAAGCTAGGGGGCTCGTTAAACATTACGGTCAGGTCGTCGCCATGGACGGGGCCGACTTCGACCTCTACCCCGGTGAGATTTTAGCCGTTATTGGGGATAACGGGGCGGGCAAATCCACGCTGATCAAGGCGCTTTCGGGGGCGGTCGTGCCCGACTCGGGCAAGATATTTTTGAACGGCAACGAGGTTAAGCTCCGCACACCCCTCGACGCGCGGGGGTATGGCATCGAAACGGTCCACCAGTCGCTCGCCGTCGCCCCGGCCTTAAATATCGTAGACAACATGTTTATGGGTCGTGAAATCCGCAAGGGCGGCTTTATGGGCAAGTATTTGCGGATGCTCGACAAAAAGAAGATGCTAGAGGACGCCACGGTCTACATGCAAGACCTCGAGTTCCGTATCCAGTCTATGAAGCAGCCTGTTGAAACGCTCTCAGGTGGACAACGCCAAGGGGTCGCTGTGGCACGGGCCGCCGCGTTTGCCCAAAACGTCATCATCTTAGACGAACCGACCGCAGCTTTGGGCGTAAAAGAATCGGGGATGGTCTTAGAGCTGATTCAAAAGGTACGAGAGCGCGGTTTACCGGTCATTCTAATCAGCCACAATATGCCGCACGTCTTTGAAATCGCCGACCGAATTCATGTGCACCGGATGGGCAAACGTACGGCGATTGTAAAGCCGAATGATTACAGCATGTCAGACGTCGTAGCGATTATGACGGGGGCGCTCGAGGTCAATCAAGAGAAGAATTAAACCTTGGGTTCGGGGGTGCGTCGGCTACACACTATGGGTGGCTGGCGCACTTTTTTGGTCTCGAGTAGCTGGTGCAGCCTCGAGGCAGAGACCGCTGGCGTTAGGGCTGTTACAAGCCTCGAGACGCGTCATCGTTCCGCGGAGGATGCGCGGGTCGGTGGCAAACTCGACGGCGCAGACGTAACCAAAGGCTGCGTGCAGGTACCTAGCGATAGCAGACAGGCAGCTTAAACCGAAACACGGCATTCTCCAGAGCAGTCGTGATTAACTGTTAGCGCAGCCTCTATAAAGCTCTACCGACGCTTAACTTACAGAGCTAGAAACGCCTGAGCAAGCGGCGTACCTGCTCGGGCGTTTCCCCAAACCTAAAGTTATGATGGTGTCAGCTTAAGCAAACACATCCGCGACGTAGCGAGTGCTGGTGCGCTCGAGTTCATCCGCCCAACTATTCGCCGCTTCAAAACTCACCCCAGCCGCCTCCTGATAGATACGCACGAAGGTTTCGCGCACCGCCGGGGCCATCCGTTTGCCGTCGCCGCAGACATAGATGTGCGCGTTTTGCCGAAAGAGCTGCTCCACCTCTTTGCGGTCTTGCCAGAGCCGGTCTTGCACGTATTTGGCCTCGGCTTCGGGCTGGTGCGAAAACGCTGGATACACGCGGACGACACCCTCAGCTTCCCAAGCCTTCAGCTCCTCTTGGTACAAGAAGTCCATGTCAGGGGCGTCACAGCCGAAAAAGAGGAGCGCAGGGCCGACCGCTTGCCCGTGTTCTTTTTGCAGGGCGCGTTCTTGTAAAAAGCCGTGAAACGGCGCGACGCCGGTACCGGCGCACGCCATAATGATAGGCGTTTCAGGTGAGGCGGGCGGGTGAAAGGCGACGTTCGGGGGCCTAACCGCGACAGGGATACGGGTACCGGGTTCGGCGTGCGCGAGAAAGCTCGAGGCGACCCCGACATAACGCCCTTGCCCCGACGCGGCGGGGGCGTCTAAGACTGAAAACGTCAGGGTGCAGTGGTCGGCTTTCCACAAGGGTGACGACGAGATGGAGTACTGCCGTGCGCGAAGGGGCGGGAGCATGGCGAGAAAGTCGGCGAAGGTCAGTTCACACGCTTGGAAACGCTCGAGCAACTCGAGCACACTCACCCGCTTAGCCAAAACCTCGGCGTCATAGTCTTTAGCGAGGGCTTCCAACTCATGTTTTTCCGGCGGGCAGCGCGTTGCGTCCGCCAGTGCCTCGACTTGCTTTTGGGTCGCGGGTTGCGCCAACTCGACGTAATTCGCCAACAGGTCACCGACGCTTACCTGGTAGCCGGTCGGCAATGAGGTCAGGCCGCTCGAGCGAATCACCATCCGGTCGTCTACTGCAAACGAGAAACGCCGCAACGCCCGCTCGACGTTTTGCGGCGGATTGGTCGGCAACACCGCCAGGTAGTCGCCGGTGCGGTACGTCATGCCTTCAGGGAGTTTGATCTCCACGTGCCGCTTGGAACGACCCAAGGGTGAGGCCATATTGACCAACTCGCGGTTTTCGACGACTTCGCCGAGCTGCAACTCGTTTTGCCGTAAAACGCCCTGACGTGTGCCCCGGACGAGCTCGCCCAAAAAACGCCTGAGACCTACCCAGTTTTGCTGAATTTGCCTGCGCCACCTGACTCGGAAGACGAAAACTTCGAGATAGCTTTGGGGCTGTTAGTCGCTGGGATTGAAGGTCTGACGCTACGCCCTAACTGAGTTTTGTTGACCTTCCGAGTCCAGCTAGAGGTGTTTGCAGTATTTCCTCTGAAAGAAATTAGCATCCAGAATTAAGAAACGCTGGCTCCTTAGTCGAACCAGCGTTTCTTAAGCGTTTAAGGCATAAGGTCAATACGACCCAGCTTTACGCAAACCCGGCTACGCCAACCAACCGGCGAACGTCTGCACCAATAAGTAGCCGTTTAAGACGACGATGATTCCAGTGACGATCCAGGCCAGCGTTACGAGCCACGGTTTGTTGACAAACCGTCCCATCTTGGCTTTAGAGTTGGTAAACATCACGAGCGGAATCACGGCAAACGAGAGCTGCAGCGATAAGATCACCTGGCTGAGGATCAGCAGGTCGTTCGCGCCTCTAGCTCCGTAGAGTCCGGCAACAATGGCGGCCGGCACGATGGCAATGGCTCTTGTAATCAGCCGCCTGAGCCACGGAGCCAGCCGGATGTTCAAAAAACCTTCCATGACAATCTGTCCGGCCAACGTCCCGGTCAGGGTCGAGTTTTGCCCTGACGCGAGGAGCGCCACGGCAAAGAGCGTACTGGCGAGACCTGCGCCGAGCACCGGCGTCAAGAGTTTGTACGCATCTTCGATCTCAGCAACGTTCGCGTACTGGGTCCCGTGAAAGGTGGCAGCGGCGAGGATCAAAATTGCAGCGTTGATGAAAAAAGCGAACAGCAAAGAGACGGTTGAATCAATCGTCGCAAAACGGATTGCCGAACCTTTGTCTTCATGTTTTTTCCCGATTGCCCGCGTTTGCACGATGCTCGAGTGCAGATACAGATTGTGCGGCATCACGGTTGCGCCTAAAATCCCGATGGCGATATAGAGCGCACTCGGGTTGACGACGATTTCAGGTCTAGGCAGGAGTCCCCCCAATATTCCCGGTATAGACGGATGCGAGACGATGAGTTCGTAGAGAAAAGAGAGTCCGATGACGCCGATGAGCGCCCCGACAATGGCCTCGATGTAGCGAAAGCCTCGGTGTTGTAAAAATAAGATCAGCAGTACGTCAATCGCGGTGAGCAGCACCCCGATCACCAGCGGCAACCCAAAAAGCAGGTTGAGCGCAATCGCTGAACCGATAACCTCAGCGAGGTCGCACGCGGCAATGGCGATTTCACATAAAATCCAGAGGACAAAAGATACCGGGCGCGAATAGTTGTCACGGCACGCCTGCGCCAGATCGCGGCCCGAGACGATACCGAGCTTGAGCGATAAGTGCTGCAATAAAATTGCCATAAAGTTTGAGATTAAGACGACCGATAGGAGCAAATAACCGAACTGTGCGCCACCTGCTAGATCAGTAGCCCAGTTGCCGGGGTCCATATAACCGACGGCAACGAGTAACCCCGGTCCAGCAAAGGCGAGCAGTTTACGCCAGAAACCTGCCCCTTCAGGAACCCGGATGCTGCCGAAGACTTCGGGGAGAGAGGCCCGTTCGCTTTCTTTGCGCCAGCCGCCCTTAACCCTTGGCTCGGAAGACTTTACATTCGACATGTGGACTCACTCACTTACAACAGGTTGGATTGAGCAAGGTTTAGGCTTGCCTAAAGACAATCGTAAGCCTTACAGAAGTCTCTGTCAACCGCTATGCCGACTTTTACTCGCATCCGTGCGTATGTGTAATTTGCAACTGCTACAGACCTAGGACCTGACCGAAAAGCCCACAGGTTATCTTGCGGTGGCTACAGAAAAGCCCGGAACCGGAACGTAAAGCGTCCTCGAGCACCTTGACCTTATACTGTCTGGGAAAGTGTAAACCACATTTCTACGGTTCTTAACCAAGCATCCCTGCCTTAATGCTATAGTTAGGCATGGTTAAACCTGTACTCTTATCTGATTCGGTAGGCAACTACCTCAAAGCGATCTGGGTGCTTGCCGAAGATAAGAGTATCAGCACGAAAGAACTCGCCGAGCACTTGGGCGTCACTGCACCGTCGGTTACAGGCATGTTGGGCAAGTTAGCAAAACTCGGCCTCGTGACTTATGAGCGGTATTACGGCGCGAAACTGACGCAAGCGGGGCGGTTAGAGGCGCTCCGTTTGTTGCGTCGTCACCGGCTAATCGAGACGTTTTTGCTTGACTACCTCGACTACAGCTGGGACGAAGTACACGATGAAGCCGAACTGATGGAACACACCATGACGGAACGCTTTACCGAGCGGCTCGCGGAAAAGTTGGCGCAGCCTGCCTTTGACCCGCACGGTGACCCGATTCCGGCGGCGGACGGGACGCTGCCGGAGCGTGTCGGCGAACCCTTAAGCAGCCTTAATGTTGGCGAAAAACTACGTGTCAACCGTATTTTAAGCCAGGAGAGCGAAGTGCTGAGCTACCTTTTTAACCTCGGCGTCAAACCCGGCGTGGTGCTTACTGTTAAAGGCGTCGAACCCTTTGGCAAGTTGTTTCATATCGCCGGTCAGAACGGCGAGTTCGCGCTCTCGGCGGACCTAGCCGGGCAGATCGAAGGCGAAAAGTGACGGGCAAAATACTTCGGCTGTGAACTTACAAGTTCCTCAACCGTTTGCCAGATAAGGTTGCGTACAATATTTTTAGGTAAAGCAAATATCGAACAACAGCCGAGTCAACCTCCGTGACTCGGCTTACAACAGCTACGTTCTCGGTTACACGAACACCTCTGTTTCCGGCTCAAGCCGACCCGCCCAACTCGGCAAAAGTCTCTAAAACGCCCACTCGCCCGCCCGCATCACCGGCTCTTCAGAATCGTCATCACAAACTCCGGCAATCTCCATCTCCGCGGAGCCGATCATAAAGTCTACGTGCGTCAGCGAATCGTTGAGGCCGACGGCTTCGGCTTCATCGTCGCTCATGGTCGTGCCGCCTTCAGCACAGAAACGGTAAGCGCGGCCCAGCGCGAGGTGTGAGGCAGCGTTTTCATCGAACAAGGTGTTGTAAAAGAGCAGGCCGCTCTGCGAGATGGGGCTCGAGTGCGGTACCAGCGCCACTTCACCCAGGCGGGTCGCGCCTTCGTCGGTGGCTAGCAGGCGCTCCAAAGCGTCCTGACCCTGCGCTGCCTTCACGTCGGTGACGCGCCCTTCTTTGAAGGTCAGAGAAAAATCGTCAATCAGTTGCCCACTGTATGAAAGCGGTTTGCTGCTGTGAACCGTACCCTCGACGCGGGCGCGGTGCGGCGCGGTAAAGACCTCTTCAGTCGGCAAGTTGGCGACAAAGGTCGTCCCGGCGTCATTTTCCGACCCGCCCCCGCGCCAGATATGACCGTCAGCCAGACCCAGCAAGAGGTCGGTACCGGGGGCGCGGTAGTGCAGCGCCCGGTAGCGGCGTTCGTTGAGGTGCGTGCGGCGGGACTCGAGTTCACCCAGATGCGCCTGCCAGTTGGCCACCGCGTCGTCGCTGTCCGCTCGAACCGCCTTGAAGATTGCGTCCCAAAGTTTGCCGACGCGCTCATCCGCAGGCGCGTCGGGAAATACCTTCTCCGCCCACGCCGGGGTTGCGACCGCGACCACACACCAGTTGATCTCGTCGTTCATGACCTTATTCATAAACGGTTTGAGCGCCGTTTGCGCCGCCTTTTGCACCGCGGCAATGGCGTCACCGGGTTGCCCTTTGAGCAGGTCGGGATCGCCGCCGGTCACCGACAACCTCGCGCCGTTGTCATTAACCATCTCGAGCATCCCCTCTGCGAGCCACGCCGGGTAAAAGTCGAACGAATCTTCCGGCGCGTACTGAAACCGTGCGAGCGTCAAAGCGTCGTCGTTATAAAACGGATGGACATAGCGCACACCGCGTTTGTAGGCGGCTTCGCTTACCTTAGCGAGCAGCGGCGACGCTTCGATGGGCGCAGCGATCATGAGCTGTTGACCGGCTTGTACGTTGAGACCGACTTCAGCAATCAGGGCGGCGTAACTGATAAGTTTATCGTCAAAATTCATAGGTTTAATCGTCAGTAGGTTTAGCTTAACGCCTGTGGCTTGGTAAACTTCGTGTGCTAATGCAGAGAATACAGCCTAGAGAAGCACCTATTCTCCCTGCTGTTTTCTGTATTCCGTCTCTACTCGAGCAGTAAAAATGTTGAGTGACCCTTGACTAAACGCTTAAACGTGAGAAACTTGATTACGTCAGCCGCCGCGCCGCGTTATAACAGGGAGTCTTGACCCGCTGCCTCTGCACCTCAGCCGCTCTCAGCACGCCGCCGCACAGCTGCGCACGGCTTAAACTGAGCTGTGGGTGGACACTGGCTGGCACGTCAGCGCCGCCCCAGGGAGGGATATGATCTTTCAATTTTTGGGCCAATCGGGGTTTTTTGTCCAGACAGGTGAGCACGAACTGCTCATCGACCCTTTTCTAACGGGGAACGACAAAGCAGTTAGTAAACCCGAAGACTTCTCACCGTCTTATATCATCTTGACGCACGCCCACGGCGACCACTACGGCGATACTGAAGCTATTGCCAAGCGGAGCGGCGCGACGGTCGTAAGCAGCTTTGAAGTCGTCACCTACTTGGGTAAAAAAGATATCAAAGGGCAACCGCTGAATATCGGCGGTCAGGTGACGCTGCCTTTTGGTTCGGTCAAGCAGACCCCGGCGTGGCACTCGAACTCACTGCCTGACGGCACCTATGCGGGGATGCCTGCGGGTATCATCTTGGGGTTAGAAGGTAAACGTATCTATCACGCCGGGGATACCGGGTTATTTAGCGATATGAAGCTGATAGGGCAGGGCGGCCTAGACCTCGCCATCTTACCGATTGGCGACCTTTTAACGATGGGGCCGAGTGACGCTTTAGAGGCTGTGAAACTCTTAAACCCCAAACAGGTCATCCCTGTTCACTACGACACGTTCCCAATGATTGAGCAAGACGCGAACGCGTTTAAGTCGGTAGTCGAAAGCGAAACCGACGCCGAAGTCGTCGTCTTAAAACCAGGCGAAAGGCTGACCCTTTAACCCTTGCGCCAGCCTGCTTTTGTCCCCGACGGGTATACCCTCTTGCACCTGCTCGGTTCAGGTAACACCGCGCACGTGTACGAGGCGCGGCACGCCGAACACGGCACCGTGGCGCTGAAACTGCCTAAAAGCGAGCTGCAACACGACCCGGTGCTCCGGCGGATGTTTGAAAACGAGGTGCAGCTGACGACGCCGCTCAAACATCCGCGGGTGATCAACGCTTACGGCGGTTACCCGACCGGCGAATGGGCGTTTTTGGCGTTGGAGTTTTGTGAAGGCACTCTAGACGCCGAATTGGGATTGCGTTTGCCGCTGGCTTTGGCGTACCGGCTGGTGCTCGAGGTCGCCCAAGGGCTCTCACACAGCCATCAGCGGCAAATCCTGCACCGTGACGTCAAACCCGCCAACGTCTTCCTGCAGGGCGGTCACGCCAAACTCGGCGACTTTGGCACGGGCGCGTATATCAGTGACGTGTTCGGCGCACCCCCGAATACCGAAAAGGTCGGGACGGCCTTTTACATGGCCCCGGAAATTTTTCAGGGCAAAAGCGCCACGGTGCGGAGCGACGTGTACAGCTTAGGCATCTTGGCCTATGAGGTCATTTCAGGTGTGCGCCCCTTTACCGGCGAACACGAAGGCGAACTGATGCTCGCGCATTCGTCGGGCGTCCCGGTCTCTTTACGGCAACTGCGGGCCGAGGTAAGCCCTGAAGTCAACCGGGTTATCGTCAGTGCGATGTCTCGTACCCCGGAAAAACGCTTTGACAGCGCCGAAGCGTTTGTCACCGCGTTCGCTGAGGTGACCGGTCAACCGGCCAGCGACGCCATCACCGAACTACAACTCGGGCGGGCGGGCCGTACCAACGGCACCGCACTTAAAAGCAAACGTGAACCGCAACCAAGCGAAAAGTCCGGGCGGTTCGGTTGGTTTGGGCGGAGGCGCAGTTGAGCGGCGTCCGGGGGTAGGGCCTCGAACAAAGCGCGTAGCGCCCTATTGACCGGTCCATACGAGTCTAGAACGGGCTGTTGAGCCCTCTGGAAAGTAGCGGTCATGTCCCCCTAGATTACTGTCTAGGACGATCTTTAAGGCGATCTACCGGGTCATGCTCAGGCAGACAAACATCTTCTTGTCTAGCTTATACAACAAAGCACGTTCCAGATAAGGTTACTAAAAAATTGCCGTGTACTTAGCTCTTTGCCACCAACTATCCCGACAAAAAAGCCTGTCTCAAAGCTCATCGTTACCGCAGGTAGACCGAAGAAATGTTCGGCGACTTTAGGGGTCACGGCGCTGACTTAGCGCAAACCCGCCTTCGTTCTACCGACAAGCTTCACCGGCTCACGCTGGCGGTTTGTTTGCTCTATCTCTGGTTCGTTGCCTTTGGCTCCCGGGTTATCAAGTGGGGGCTGCGCAAGCTGGTCGACTGTAGGTCCAGAAGAGACCTCAGTAGCTTTCGCATCGGCTTCGACTTCTTATCAAAATAACAGTCGGAGTTGCTTAGAGAGATACCAATACAAGACACTCCTGTCCGTCAGTTCGGGCTAAAATAACCCTGTGGGACAGCGTTACGCCGTGCAAGAAGGGATTATCTTGCGCCGCTCGGAGTTGCCGAGTGGCGATATTATCGTGACACTCTTAAGCGAAGAGAGCAAGTGGCGCGCGGTAGCCCGTAAAGGCAAGCTCGTCGGCGGCAACTTGGGCAAACTGAGCCTCTTTCATGACGTGACGGTGCAGCACTACACCCGCCCCGGTGACCAAAGCGACTTGGCGCTTATTACGCAAGTCCAGCTTAACGGCGCACTGCCTCGGCTCAGCGACCCCGATATCTACCCGTACGCACATGTCCTCGCTGAACTGACCAACAAACTTGCAGTAGACGTGCATCTCGACGGCGGCTTTTACCGCTATTTTACCGGAGCCTTGCGCGGCGTGTCGCAACAAACCGATCCCGAACGCGTCGCGCTGGTCATGAGCTGGCGGCTGTTGGCGCAAGGGGGACTTTCGCCGAGAGTGACGCGCTGCGCTCGTTGCGGCGAGCGCGACTTAGAGGGAGCAACCACCTTTGACGTGGCCGCCGGTGGTCTCAGCTGCGCGGCCTGTAACAGCGGCTTTCGGCTTTTGTCCTCAGTCCAAGGCGAGTTGACGGCGCTGCACCGTCTCAGCGTAGCCGAAGCCCTTACCTTACCCTTTTCTGAGCGCCGCGCACACTGGACGCTGTTGTCACGGTACTTGGGCTACCACGTCGGTGAGGTGCAGAGTTTGCTCTATCTGCCCAGAACAGCGGAAGCCGCCGTCTAAGCGAGCTACTGTTTGGACAAGATGTATAAACTGAGCTTTATGGACGAAACCGTGTGAATGGGTTTTGGGTTTTAAGTCTTCTGGCAGGATATTTACTCGGTAGTCTGCCGAGCGCGGCGCTGGTGGCGCGGCTTAAACGGCAAAATATCTTCGAGGTGGGCTCGAGCAGTATGGGCGCGATGAATACCGCCCGAAACCTCGGGTGGGCGCTCGGGGCACTTGTTTTGCTCCTCGACTTAGGAAAAGGCGCGTTGGCAAGTTTTATCGGCCTTTGGCTCGGTGCGCTCGGCGGTGACCCGCTCGTGACGCCGCTCGCCGCCGGAGTCGGCGCGATTGTCGGACACCTCTGGTCGGTCTGGGTCGGGTTTCGTGGAGGTAAAGGACTCGCCACGACGCTTGGTGTCGCGCTGCCGGTCTATCCACTCGGCGGACTTTACGGTCTTGCCGCGCTACTTTTATTGATCGTCATCTTCCGCCGCGTGACCTTGGCAACATTTTTAACGGCGCTCGTCTACCCGGTCGGAGTTTACCTCTCGCTGGCTGCGTCTGCGCCGCCGACACGGGTCATGGCGACGACGTTAGCGGCGTGTCTGATCGCGTTCCTCGTCGCGCTTAAACATGTGTTGCCCAGCCGCCCAGTCACGGGGCCGCTCCGCCAGCCCTAAACGCCACGCCACCGCCTGCGCGACGCGCACCCCGGCTAAACCGTCCCCGTACGGGTTCGGACCGCCTTTCATCGCAGCTCTCGCAGCCGGGTCAGCCAGCAGCGGGCGTAAAACAGCCGCGACACGTTCAGGCGTATTGCCGGCCAACTTGAGCACCCCCGCCGCCACCCCTTCGGGCCGCTCGGTGACGTTTCTTAAGACGACGACCGGCACACTGAGCGCCGCGCCTTCTTCTTGTAAGCCGCCCGAATCGGTGACGATCAGTTCAGAGGCGCTCATCAGGGCGATCATCTGGGCGTACTCGAGCGGCTCAGTCAACCTCACATTGGGTACGCGGGCCAGCGGTTCCCAAACGGCCTCTCGGACTGCCGGATTGAGGTGAACCGGATAGACGAAGGTGTAGGTGGGAAACTCGGCGGCCAGCTCTGCGAACAGCTCGGCAAGCGGGCGGAGAAAGGGCAAGTTCTCGCGGCGGTGCATAGTCAGAGTGACAATAGGGCCACGCGGCGAACCGGACCAGTGAGCGTTTTTTGCCACCAACTGCACGGCGTCTACCGCCGTATTACCGGTCACAACCACCGTCTCCGCACGTTTACCTTCGCGGAGCAAGTTGGCTTTAGCAAGAGGCGTAGGGGGTAGCTCGAGGTCGGTCAGGACGTCCGTCAAGCGGCGGTTGGCCTCTTCGGGAAAAGGTTCTTTGAGGTTGTGTGACCGGAGGCCCGCTTCGACGTGCGCAACTGGAATCCCTTCAAAATAGGCAGCCAAAGCCACCGCAAAAGTTGACAAGGTGTCGCCGTGAACCAACACATAGTCAGCCTGCAGGGTTTTGAGGGCCGCCGCTGCCGCCGGCACAGTGCGAGCGAGCAGGTCGGGGAGCGTCTGCCGCACCTGCATCACGCCCAGGTCGAAGTCGGGGACAAGCTTAAAGAGCTCTAAAACACTGTCGAGCTGTTCGCGGTGTTGGCCGGTAACGAGTAACAGGGGCTCGAGGCCCGCTTGCTTACGCAGCGCATAGATGACCGGGGCCATTTTGGTCGCTTCGGGGCGGGTGCCGAAGGCGGCACAGACCCTTGCAGGTACTCTACTCACGCGTCACGTGCGGCGCGCCGCCTGACGCGTCACCTCACGCACCCGCAAAAAGCTCACACCACCGACCAAGACGACGGTCGCCGTTACGGTCAGGTAGATGAGTTCGGGCGGCGTTTGCGAGAGCGTCAGGCCGCACGCGCTAAAGATCAGCGCCGCGCCCCACAACACGAGCACCGTCAGCGGTTTCGACCCGCTCCGCACCCGGATCAGGTCGTGCAGGTGGTCGTTGGCCGCCGCCGCCGGGTTTTGACGGCGCGACAACCGGCGGAGCGTCACCTGCGTCAGGTTTACAACCGGTACTGCCAAAATCAGAATCGGCGCGGCGACCGTGACCGCTGCCGTCACTTTCAGCGCCCCCAACACGCTGACCGCAGCCAGCACGTACCCGAGCAGATACGCGCCCGAGTCGCCCATGATGACCTTGGCGGGGTTGTAGTTATGCCGTAAGAACCCCAGCGCGGCCCCGGCTAGCGCGGCGAGCAGCAGCACCGCTGCGCCGCGTTCAGGTAGCTGCACTGCGGCGGCTAAGAGGGCGAGGCTCGAGATCGCCGCCAGACCCGACGACAAGCCGTCGAGCCCGTCAATAAAGTTAAACGCGTTGGTAAACCCGACGATCCACAGCAGCGTCAAGCCAGCGGCGAGCACCGGGCCAAAAAATTGATACGGTGACGCGCCGAAATAGTTGGTGATAAAGTCTACCCGAACCCCGTTTACGACCACGATACCGGCGGCCACGAACTGACACGCGAGCCGCGTCAGCGCCGGAACTTCCCAGAGGTCGTCGAAAAGTCCGACGAGCGTCATCAGCGCGCCGCCGAGCACAATCGCCAAGAGTTCTTCGCGGTACGCCGCCAGCAGGTCGGGGCGGAGTAACCCGCCAATCAGTAGCGCACCCATAAACCCGCCGAAAATAGCAACGCCGCCGATGTTGGGGACCGCGCCCTCGTGAACCCGTCGCCCGCCGCCCTGCTGCAACGCGCCGATACGCCGCGCAAATCCCTCGACACGCGGCGTTAAGGCGGCGACCAACACGAGCGCCACGGTAAAGGTCGGCAGGGCGAGCGGCAGGTAAAAAAGCAGTTGGTCGCGCACCCGTCTAGTTTACTCGGTTAGTAGTGTGTGTAAAGTAGGGACGCACGTCATTATCACGATTATCGTTGTGACTAGCTTAGCGCGTCCCGTAAATACGATCGCCCGCATCACCGAGACCCGGCACGATGTAGCCGTGGTCGTTGAGGCGTTCGTCTTGTGCTGCCAAGATAATTTCAACGTCCGGGTGCGCACCCTGAATTGCCGCAACGCCTTCAGGCGCACCCAAGATGCACAAAAGCCGAATCCGCGCCGCACCTAAGTTTTTAAGAATGGTGATCGCAGCAGCGGCGCTCCCGCCGGTCGCCAGCATCGGATCGAGCAAAAAGACGTCACGGTCGGCGATGTCTGAGGGGAGTTTGTTGTAGTACTCGACGGGTTCTAAGGTTTCCGGGTCGCGGTAGAGTCCGATATGGCCGACTCTCGCAGTCGGTACGAGCGTCAAAATCCCGTCTACCATCACCAGACCGGCCCGCAAAATCGCGACCAAGGCCAGCTTTTTACCACTTAAACGTTCCGTTTTTGCCTCTGCTACCGGGGTTTGAATCGTCACAGACTCCACGGTCAGGTCGCGCATCGCTTCAAAAGCCATCAGCATACTGAGTTCTTGGCACAGCTCCCGAAAGTCGCGCACATCGGTCGTGCGGTCGCGTAACAGCGACAGTTTGTGCTGCACCAAGGGGTGGTCAATCACGGTTACAGACGTGCGAGGGGCGCTACGGGCAGACATGCCTCAGGGTAGCACGTCTAACTTTTCCTTACAGGTTTAGAGTGCTGCACCGAGGAGAGACAGGGTAAATACAAATTGTTCAGGCGTCACAGACAACGCTCGGTCCGGCGGTACAACGTTGATGGAGAGCTCGAGCGGCTTTCGTGATAACGTCTAGTTTGCTGGCATGTCTTTGTCCTAAAGCTGAGCCCATTTCCTGAGCTGTTCTAAGCTGACCGGTCCATACTTTGGGGGAACCATCATCAACCATACGACGAAACGACTTCTGCTCGGTTTGCTCTTGTTTCTCAGTGCTTGCGGGACTCGGCAGGGTGAGCTGTCAGTAACACTAACCGCAGATAAGCTCAGCGGCCCCGCGCCGCTGGGGGTTACCTTTACTGCCACGCCTGCTGGGGTCACCCAAAGCAATATCACCTACAGCTGGGATTTTGGTACGGGTGAAACGGTGGAGGGCGGCTCGAGCCAAACCCACATTTTTGAGCAGGCCGGGACTTTTTTGGTCAAGGTCACTGCAAGTCAGAACAAGCAAACGGCGCAGGCGAGCGTCCGTATGGACGTCTCCGCGCCCCCGGTCACCCCCGACCCTACCAACGTGCCTCCGACCGTAACGCTAAGTGCGCCCAAAACGACCGGTAAAGCTCCGCTCGAGGTCGCCTTTAGCGCCGCTGCAACCGACCCGAACGGGGACACGCTCGCCTACAGTTGGGACTTTGGTGACGGCAAAACCGTTACGGGCGGCGCGGCGCAGACTCACACCTTTGCCGGAGCCGGTACCTACACCGCCGTGGTCACCGTGGCTGACGGGCGTGGCGGCGTCGCGCAGGCTAAAACGCAGATAACCGTCACCGAGCCTGACCCGCAACTTCCGCCGACCGACCCGACCGACCCTCCAAAACCGCCCCGGCCGCCCGAGAACAAAGTGCCCGAAGTGTCGCTCAGCGCAAAACCGGCTGAGGGCAGCGCGCCACTTACCGTTTCGCTTAGGGCCGACGCCCGCGATCCCGAAGGGGAGCCGCTCACGTACACGTGGGACTTCGGCAACGGCGAAAAGGCGAAAGGGAACTCGAGCCGTACGCTCAGCTATACGAAGCCGGGCAGCTACACCGCTTTAGTAACCGTCAGCGACGGCCTCGCTGAAATCTCGGCCAAAACGCAAATCCGGGTTGACGCGCCCGCGCCGACACCGCCCGGTAACCGCCCGCCCGAAAACGTCAGCGTGGCCGCCGACCCTCCCACCGGGACAACGCCCCTAGACGTCGAGTTCAGCGCCTCGGCCGACGACCCTGATGACGACACCCTCGTCTATCTGTGGGACTTCGGCGACGGCGTAATCTCGAACGAGAATCCGGCGCGGCACCTCTATCAAAAGGCAGGGACGTACAGCGCGTCGGTGACCGTCGGCGACCGTAAAGGGGGTAAAGCTTACGAAGAGGTCACGGTAGTTGTCACCGGCGGCGGTGCCGACACACCCGACGTGCCGTTTTACGGCGAGTGGGCGTGGACAGCCAAGTCGGACAAAAAAACCTTGACCGGTTACCTGAGCATCTCAAAAAGCGTGTCAAAAGCGGATTCCGGCCTCGAGGAGTTTTTTGTTCGTGGCGGGCAGGGCGCGTGGACCTACTGTCAGGGCGGCCTGGACGCGTGTGGCGCACCGACCGGCGTGGGCCGCATCGATGTCCTTAACTACGGCGACGGTGACACGTTTGACATCGTGTTTACCGACGCCGAAACCGGCACTGACACACTGGTCGCCTTTGATACCGACGACCGCATCGGTAGCCGAGACGGGGCACCGCTCTTTGAGGGTGAGGCGACGTGGTATGAGGACGACGGCAGCAGCGACGACCTGAGTTTTACGATGGTCAAGGTCGCTGACGAGCCGCAGACGGCGCTAGACGCGGCGCTGGCGACCCTTACTATACCGTAAGAAAGGAGTCAGAACACAGTATTCATATTCAGTACGGTATTCAGACTCAATACTTTGGACACTATAGAAAGCGCGTCAGAGACGGCATTTCTCAATACGACTTCTACTTAGAGGATTCGCGTCACAGACGGGCAAAGCGGATTTTGCGTCAAAACCTGTCCGGAGTATTACAGACTGAGAACCGAACAAAAGTCTGTATAGCCAACGCCGAGGTGCTAAAAGCCAAGAAGCCACGTTCTAAAAATGCCTTTATTACAGCTTTGCTAAGCGTTCGTCAACTCAAACGAGGTTTTCACAAGCTCGAGCTGTCTCACGTCAGGCACGGGCTTATTCAGCGCAGGTGAAGCTCGTCCGGATTTCAGGTTCAGAAAGTGCTGAGTCAGTGGAGGCAAACGCGTCTTTCAGACACTCAAAACGTGATTATCAAAGCTGCGATCAACCCAGTTTAGCTGCTCGCCGGAAAAGCTTCGAGCTTACGACCCACCCGCAACCAGCTTGTGCGGCAGTTTGGTCAGCACCTCAGCGCCCGTTTCGGTTACAACGACCACGTCCTCGAGCCTGACCCCGCCCACACCCGGCAGGTACACCCCCGGCTCGATGGTCATCACCATACCGGGCTCGAGCGTCTCGGTGACTCCTTCAGCCAGCTGGGGGATACTCTCGTGAACCTCTAAACCCAGCCCATGACCGGTTCGGTGAACAAACCACTCACCGTACCCGGCCGCTTCAATCACCCGTCGCGCCGCCCGGTCAACCTCTTGCATTGCTGCACCCGGTCCCACTGCAGCAATCGCCGCCCGGTTCGCCTCGGACACAACCTCGAACACACGGCCCAGCTCAGGATTTGGTTCTCCCAAAAAGAGCGTCCGGGTGATGTCGGCGGGGTAACCGTCTTTCCGGCCCCCGTAATCAATCAGCAGCGGTTCGCCGCTTTGGAGCGTCCGGGACGAGGGGTCGCCATGCGGCAACGCACTGTTCGGCCCGGACTGAACCAAAGGTCCAAACGCGTGACCTTCGCTGCCTTCTTCCCCCAGCAGTGCCGTCAGCCGACCTGCAATCTCTTGCTCGCTCTGTCCGGCGCTGAGTTCAGGTAAAAGCCGCCCTAGCGCCCGCTCACTCAGCGCGGTCGCCGCCCGAATCGCGGCTAATTCACCGGGTTCTTTATGTGCCCGAAGCCTGGTTAGTTCCTTTTCAGCGCGGCGTACCTGCAATTCCGGGGCCTCAGCCAAAAGTGCCAGATATTCGCCCGCCCGCATCGTCAGCGCGTCAATCCCGAGGACTTGCTCACGCAGCCCTAATTCGTCCAGCACGGCCCGAAACGCCCCTTCAAACCCGGCTTCATCGCTCCAGGGAAAAAGCTGAGGTGACAGCTCGGGGTGCGCCGAGAGTTGGGGGACCTCGAGTTCAGGCAACACCAGCGCCAGTCCTGTAGACGTGATAAACGCCAGAAGAGGCCGTTCCGAAAGCCCAAACGTCAGACCGGTAAAGTAGCCCAGGTTGGCCCCCGGTACGAGCACAACCGCATCAAATCCGTCCAGCTCACGCACTTTGGCCTGCCGCGCCGCGTAATCTACCAGCTGCTTTGCCCCTCGGTTATCCTGTTGACTTAGCCCTTGTTCGGTCATGCTCTGAAGCATACGCCGCACCACCCGAAAAGGCTATGTGGACCTATTTAAGCTTATGCTATAAAGCTGATTTACGCCGTTTGACACACGCCTTCTAGCACCTTGAGTGCCCTTGACTAACCTTAAAAAATGAGGTAGAATGCCTTTATTGATGAGGTGACCTAAACCAAGCTCTACAGCCACCCGCAACACACTACCCCCCAGCCACCTAAAGAGGTTTCAAATGACCCAGCAAGTACCCCAAATGTTTAGCGATTCTCACCCCTTTGTTCCTGCAACTCTTGCACTCCCGACCCGCGTTTTAGAGGCCGACGACGTGCTATACGAAGAAGGCCGCGACGCCTCATCTTTGTACCTTGTGAGCAGCGGCGTGCTTAAAGCCGTCGTCCCGACGTCGATGGGCAAAGAACGTATCGCCGACCTTTACGGCCCCGGTGATGTGCTCGGTACCGCCGCCTTGGACGGCGGTCAACACGCCGAAACCGTGATTGCCGTTCACGACGCGCAGCTCGTCCCACTCGACCCCGCGCAAGCGATGAACGACCGCGTGCTCCGCGACCACATCTTGCGTAGCCTCGCGCGCCAACTCCGGCACGCTCGCCAAGGCATTGACGACGCCGAGCTCCCGGTCGGTGCCCGCGTGACCAAAGCGTTTTTACGGCTCGTCGAGCGGTTCGGGCAAGCGTCTGATACCGGCGAAGGCGTCAAGCTGCCGCTCGCCCTCACGCACGAAGACCTGGCGTCACTGACGGGTTCGTCCCGCGTGACGATCACCCGGATTTTGGGTGAACTCCGGCACGAAGGCGCGTTGTCCGGGACGCGCGGCGTCTACTACGCCAACCCGCAGGGCCTCGAGGCCGCCACCGACGACTACGTGATGCAAGTCCTGTAAAGCGTCGAATTTGAGCTGCGAGCGTTGCTGTACAGCAACGCTCGCAGCTTTTTTGCTTGCTATAGTCACCCTATGAAACTGCTCTATCCGACCTCGCTCGAGTTAGCTACTGGGAGGCTCGAGGGTTTTGGTGTCAACTTGTGCCCTTACGATGTCAAGCAGGTCCTCCCTACAGAGCACCACGACGCCGAAGTGCTCGTCACTTGGGGCAACAGCGCCGCGATGCTCGAGGGCGCAGCCAAGAAGCTCTCCAACCTCCGCTGGGTTCAGTCGCTGGCCGCCGGCCCTAACGACATTTTAAGAGCTGGATTTGCCGAGGACATTACAGTGACCACCGGCAGCGGTCTTCATGACCACACCGTCGCGGAGCACACCCTCGGCCTCCTCTTAAACGCCGCGCGGCGTTTTTACGAGATGCGCGACTTTCAAGCCCAGCGCCGCTGGCCGGGGCACTTGGGTGGCCCGCAACCTGACCGACCCAAAGACGCCTTTCGAACGCTGCAAGACGCTAGCGTGCTCGTGTGGGGTTACGGCAACATTGCCCAAACCCTCGCGCCACACTTGAAACTGTTGGGCGCACACGTCCGGGGCGTCGCCCGCACCGCCGGAGTCAGAGACGGCACCGAGGTTTTAACTGAGGCTGACCTGCCGGAGCTGCTCCCACAAACCGACGCACTGGTGATGATCTTGCCCGGTTCGGAAGCGACGCGTCACGCCCTTTCAAAAGAACGTTTGGCCCTTTTGCCCCGTCACGCCTGGGTGGTCAATGTTGGGCGCGGCACCGCAGTAGATGAAGCGGCGCTCGTCCACGCCCTGCAGACAGGCAAACTCGGCGGCGCGGCGCTCGATGTGTTTGACACCGAGCCGCTCCCGGAAAGCTCACCGCTCTGGGACGCGCCTAACCTAATCGTATCGCCACACGCAGCCGGGGGGCGACCGCAGGGCGCAGAAGCCCTAATCGCTGAAAACTTGAGACGGTTTCTGGCAGGACAGCCGCTAAACAACGTGATTGGGCGTTAACTGCAGCTATGCTTAACCGATGAACGTACTTTACAACTCAGCCCAAAACCGCTTTGAAATCGCCCTAGGCGGCGGCGCAGTAGCTGAACTCGACTATATCCGCAAACCCGGTACCTTAACGATTACGCACACCTACGTTCCACCTAAATTTGAAGGCCGGGGAATTGCCAGCAAGCTGACCCAAGAAGCGTTAGCGTACGCGTCTCGAGAGGGCCTCGAGGTCATCCCCCTCTGCTCGTTTGCGGTGAGTTACCTGGCGCGTCAAAACCGCAGAACTCAGAACGCCTGAGCCGAGTTAAGTTTAGGCACCCCTGGCACGGACACCGCGCCCCAAAATCAGCGCCGCCGCTCGCTCGCCGCTCTCCATTGCTCCCTGAACCGAACTCATGCTGGTCGCCTCTGAAGCGATGAGGACGTTGGGCATGGACGTCTCGTTGTCCGGTAGCGCCGCGCTGAAGCCGGCAGGTTGCGCAAATTGGGCAAAAGGGATACGGATGACCTTTAACAGGCGCAACTGCGACACCGCGCCACCGTACCAGGCACTGAGTTCATACCTCACTTCCCGGTCCAGTTCCTGATCATCCAGACCTTCTGCGCCGAGCGCCGTCACCGACAACAGGTGCTCACCCGGCGGGGCCAACAGCGGGTTGACGTTACTCAGCCAAAGCGCGTTGTTGACGTAGCCCTCAGCAGCGTTTAAGAGCAGGCGTAGTTCGGCGTCAAGGCGCACAGCTGAGGCGTAGTAGAGGTAGGTGCTGCCGACGCCCTCGGTAGGTACGCTGACGCCGGTCAACCGCTCGAGTTCAGGCGGGTCGGTCGCCAAGATAACGTGGGTGGCCCCAAACTTTTCCCCTTCAGTCTCTACGGTGACGCCGTTCGTGTGGGGCTCGAGCCCCGTCACTTTGGTACCAAACCTGATCTCTAACCCCTCAGCGAGCTGCTGCGTGATGCGGCCGACGCCACCCCTCGGCAAGGCAATCTGGCCGTCTAAGAGCATCCGAAAGTAATAACGAAAAAGCCGCGCACTCGTCCTCAGGTCACGCCGTAAAAAGATGCCGCCAAAAAAAGGGGCGAAAAACCGTTCGATAACCCGCTCTGAAAACCCGTAACGCCGTAAAAAATCATGTGTCGGTTCGTCTTTACCTATAAGCAGGTGAGGGGTCGGCGCACTTTTAAGCGTCGCCGCGAGTGCCAGCACCCTGGCTCGGTCGGGCCAGCTGAGACTTTTGGCTTGCAACGTCCCGCTGAGACTGCCGGGGTCACGGCCAACGGTTTCACGTGAGCGCCCCTGACAGATGACCGCCGCCGGAGGAAGCAAAACGAGGTCCAGGCGTTTGAGGTCTAAGTTACGCGCTACAGCGGGGTAGGCGGTAAACAAAACCTGAAACCCGGCGTCAAGGGTAAAGCCGTCTTGCATCACCGAATAGACGCGGCCGCCGAGATGAGACCTAGCCTCGAGCACCCGCACACTAACACCCGCCAGCCGCAGCTGCCGCGCCGCCGTTAACCCGGCTAGCCCCGCGCCGACAACTACCACGTTTGTCTTACGCTGAGTCACGCATCTTAGCTTAGCAGCCGACTGCTTAACTCTTTGGATGGTGTGACGCTTTGCCAACTGAAACATCGGCAAGAAGTTTAAGAAACCCAGTCGGGACAGCTCTAAAAAACCCGTCGCAAACGACGTGCCCGAACGTTTGGAGACAGGGGCGCTAAGGTAGACTAAAGCTATGTTCGCCCGTCAGGGGCGCTGAGGAGGAAAGATGGATTATCAAGTGCTGATTATCGGAGCGGGGCCGGGAGGCTACCACGCCGCTATTCGCGCCGCGCAGCTCGGTCAGAAAACCGCTTGTGTTGAAGACACCTATGTGGGCGGCGTCTGCCTTAATGTCGGCTGTATTCCAACAAAGGCCCTGTTACACGTGGCTGAAGATTTGCGCGAAGCGCAGCACGCTAAGGATTACGGGATTGACTTCGGCAAGCCCAAGGTTGACCTCGAACAAGTTGACAAATGGAAAACGGGCGTCGTCAACAAGTTGACCGGCGGCGTGCGGAGCCTGTTAAAAAGCAACAAAGTTGACCTGCTCGAGGGTCACGCTGTCTTAAAAGACAAAAACACCGTCCAGGTTGGCGACAAAACTGTTACGGCTGAAAAGATCATCGTCGCCACCGGTTCCGAGCCCATCGAGATTCCAGGGTTTGAAACAAACGGCGAGACGATTGTCAATTCGACCGGTGCGCTCTTAGTCTCCGAGATTCCCAAACGGTTTTTGGCGATCGGTGGGAGCGCCATCGGTTTAGAGTTCTCCGACATCTATCACGCACTCGGTTCTGAGGTTACCGTCGTCGAACTGATGGACGAGATCGTCCCGACCGCTGACCGCGACGCGGCCAAAGAGTTACGCAAATCGTTCGATAAACGCGGCGTTAAGATTTTGACCAATACCAAAGCAGTGAGCCAGAAGAAAACAAAGGACGGGCTCGAGGTTACTTTAGAGCGTGACGGTCAAGAAGAAAAGCTCGTCGTGGATAAAATTTTGGTCGCCGTCGGGCGCAAACCACGGGGCAAAGGCATCGGTTTGGAAGAGGTGGGGGTTAAGCTCGAGCGCGGCTTTGTCCCAACCAACGCCCAGATGCAGACGAATATCCCCACCATCTACGCTATCGGCGACGTGAGCAAGCCGCCCCTATTGGCACACAAAGCCATGAAAGAAGGTCTCGTCGCCGCCGAACACGCCGCCGGTCAACCGGCCGCTTATGACACCATCGTCCCGGCGGTTGTCTATACGAGCCCTGAACTCGCGTCGGTCGGGATGACTGAACAAGAGGCGAAAGACGCCGGACACAAGGTACGGGTCGGGACATTCCCATTAACCGCGTCGAGCCGCGCCATGACGTTAGGCGTCTCTGAGGGAATCGTCAAAGTCATCGGTGACGAAGAGACCGATTTGCTTTTAGGGTTTCACATGGTCGGCCCGAGTGCAGGCGATATGGTCTCCGAAGCGGCGCTCGCCATCGAGATGGGCGCAACCTTAGAGGACATTTCGCTCACCCAACACGCCCACCCGACCATCGCCGAGAGCTTGATGGAGGCTGCAGAAGCGGCACACGGTGTAGCGATTCATATTATAAATAGACGCCGCAAATAGGCTTCTACCTCAAAAAACGAAGAGCTGCCGTCAGTTAGCGGGCAGCTCTCGAACATTTCTGCACGTTTAACTCAGGCAGGACGCAGCAACACCCGAATAGGCGACGCGTCACCCCCAACGATTTTAAGCGGTAGCGCAGCCAGCTCAAACTGTCCCTCGCGGACGTTTCTTAGATCAAGACCTTCGATCACCCAAATACCCGCACCTAAAAGTATTCTATGCGTGTGGTACGTAGCGGCGAAGGGCGCAACGGACAGGTAATCCACGCCGACAAGAGCAGTTTCGCGCTCAGCTAGATAACTCGCAGCTTCGGCAGAGACGGCAATATAGTTTTCGTCAAAGGGCTCGGTAAGCCAGTCCCTAGCTGAATTTTTGGTCTTAAAAAATAAGCGTTCGCCTGGTTTTAGCTCACCGGCCCTCGCTTCGTACGCTCTGATTTGGGCGCTCGAGATCACTTCTCCTATTATCTCAGCGACCCTGACCGGGCCAAACATCGCTTCAAACGGTGCGGCGGTAATATCGGCCCCGTCTTGGTAAAAATGCAGCGGCGCGTCCATATGGGTGCCGGTATGGACACTCATCGTCAACGTGCTGACGTTCGAGCTTTTGCCCTCCTCCATACTGCTGGTACGGCGACGTTCTGTTTGCGGCTGCCCCGGCCAGACGACCATCTCGGGGGTGATCGGCCAGGTGACGTCGAGCCACGCGCTGCTTTGCGGCACTTGGCGTTTAACCGAACGCGGTCTGCACCGCGCCGCCGTCAACGCGGTAATTTGCACCATCGACGTACATCGCCAGGTCGGAACACAAAAAGGCGATGACGTTGGCGACCTCTTGAGGTTTACCACGCCGTTTAAGGGTAATGCCGGGGCGATCTTCAGCCAAAAAGCTCTCGACCGCTTCGTCAACACTTGTATCCATTTTTTTTGCCCGCTCTTCCATCATCGCGTCGGTCATCGGCGTCTCAACGTAGGCGGGTGACACGACGTTGACGTGAACGCCGTCGGGACCATAGGCTTTGGAAAGTCCTTTAGCCAAGTTGATAATCCCCGCTTTAGCGGCGTTGTAGGGCGTTTCTTCGACGTAAGGTTGAACGGCATTTTCAGAAGCGATGAGCACAATACGCCCGTAGCCACGTTCACGCATCCCCGGAATAAACGCTCGGCAAACCCGTACCGCACCCAGCAGGTCAACGTTGAGCGTTTCGTGCCAACCCTCATCGGTCAGCTCGAGAAAATCACCGGCATCTCCCCTGGCCCCGGCGATATTTGCGAGTACAGCCGCGCCGCCTTGTTCGTCCGCGGCGCTGAGCAACTTGTTGACCGAATCAACATCAGTCAGGTCAGCAGGGCAAATATATACCTCTGCGCCCGGTGCATGTTCCTCAATCTGTGCTTTAGCTTTTTGTAGCGGCCCTTCTTCAAGGTCACTGAGAAGCACTTTAGCCCCTTCAGCGGCCAAGGTCATTGCCGTGCTAAGGCCAATTCCCGAATCTGCTCCTGTTATCACAGCAAGTTTTCCGTTGAAAGCTAGGTCCATATAGAGGAGGTTACTGAAATAGCACTCAAAAGATTACGTGCTGAACTATAATTTTTGCAGTGAGGGCAGTGCCGAGAACTCTTTAGCTGTAGGGTGAGAAGCTCGAGCCCTATCCTATCCTACAAATGGCGGTAGCAGTAAGCTGCATGAAAAAGGACACGGCTTGATTGCCGTGTCCTCGTATCCTCTGTGAGTTTGAGGTTAGTCTACCGGTATTTAGAAAACTGCGAGTGACTTCTGAACCAGGCGTCCCGAGCTTTGGTCCAAACGGACTTGTCGGTAGTTACAGTGAAGCAGGTAGGGCTGTCTTTTTTAAGTGACTCGAGATAACGCTTGTCGCCACCGGTATAGACGACGGTATTTTTGTTGCCCCGGCAGGCACTTTCATTAAGCGGGTTGCTGTCAATCCCCGGATTCTTACCAGGGTCCATATGGCGAACATTTTTAGGCAGTAAGAAGACGTTGTTTTTAAGTGTAAGCTTGCAACCGGGCTCTCTAGTTCTCACAGTCCATTTCCATACGGCGACGCTGCGTTTGGCGTCCATTGCAATCAGACTATTTTCGATGGTAAGCGACTGACCTTTAATGGTCTTGGTTTCTTTGCGGCAAGAAACCCCCATAAAAGCACTGTCAATTAAGACGTTGCTGACCCGGCCACTGTTGTTCCGGTCGTTTTCGATCCCGTCGTCACCGGCGTGCTTGACATAAGAATCGCGGAAGGTCCAGTTGGGGTTGTTATCTTTCCAAGTGATACCATCGCCCGTATTAAGAACTGCCACATTTTCAACAATGGCGTTTGGGGTGTTATATAGGCGAAAAACTGGGGATCCATGATAAACGTTCCACGAAGCACTAAGGCTAAGACCAATGTCATAGACACCACCCGAGAGGCAAAAAGAACCTTTGTTATCGTTGCTGAGAAAAGCGGGTGGACCGCCCACCATCTTCGCGTTCCGCGCGTCAACACGGGCGTTGCTCTGGCGGCTTACCACCACAGTCTTACCGTAAGTGCCGCTTAATTTAATAAGTTTGCCGCTGCTGTTCAAGCACGAGCTTGCTTGAGTTGCTAAAGACGTTTCGGGAACCTGGGGCTCGAGGCCGCTGTTACAAGCTGCTAAAAATACCAGAACGCTTACAAGTGCAAGATACGAGGCCCGGGTCCACACTTTTGTCCCCTTGGCGTTGACGGTGTTTTTCAATGTGTTTTGTCCTTTCGATCAGGCCACAATCGGCCCGCGCAACTCATTACCGAGTTGCGTTAGAGATGGGAAACACGCGTCCACTCGCAAGTGGCTACACGTAACCTTCTACTTGTTACGCGCTGCGCGTTTCTTGACGTCAACAAATTGTAATTAATGTTTGAGGGGAGGCCATCCGCTCTAACGAAGCTAAAGGTATCCTAGGCAAATATTAAAATTGTTAAGTGTTTATGAGCAAAAAATGAAAGATGCAATAACGAAAGTTCATGCGTAAGGGAAATTCGACGCTTTTCCTCCTCAAATTGGCTCTCATAGAAAGTCCGGGAAGTAGCGAATCACGCCGATTTTGCAGGTCTTTTTGGCAAATGTGCTTGGATAACCATGCCAATTTGTTGTGCAAAGCATTTGGTTAGTGTTTCCGGTCACCCTTGGCAGTTTAGAAATGGCGAATAAAACGCCCGACTACAGCGGTGAAGATTTGGCTGCTTATATATTCGGCGTGGTCTTATCGGGGTATCTGGAAAGGACCACCTAAAGCTGTGCCTACGCTACTGGAGCCTTGCTTTGAGTTAGCATAAACGTGAGGGGGTAACTATGGCTGAACCTGTCCGCTGGGGCATTTTAGGAACGGGTAACATCGCTCGGCAGTTTGCCGGAGGGCTCGCTGAGTTGCCGGACGCTCAGCTCGTTGGGATCGGCTCGAGAACTCTCGAGACGGCCCAAGCTTTCGCCACGACGTTTGGCGCTGCTCACGCTCACGGCAGCTACCACGCGTTAGCCGCAGACCTGGATATAGACGTGGTTTACATTGCGACGCCGCATACCCTGCACGCTGAAAATAGTCTGCTCTGTTTAGAAGCGGGCAAAGCGGTGCTTTGTGAAAAGCCCTTTACCCTTAACGCGGCTCAGGCACAGACTGTGGTAGACAGCGCCAGGGATAAAGCATTATTCCTGATGGAGGCGATGTGGACGCGCTTTTTTCCACTGTTTAAGACGCTTCGTGACCTTCGAAAGGGACAGATCGGAGAACCCAGACTTTTACAGGCTGACTTTGGGATTGTAAGTCCGGTAGTCCAGAACCGCCTCTTTGACCCGGCTTTGGGAGGTGGGGCGCTGCTCGATGTGGGCGTCTATCCGGTCTCGCTCGCGTCGTACTTGTTAGGTACGCCGACGGCGGTCTCGAGCCGCGCCCACTTAGGCGCAACGGGCGTTGATGAACAAAATGCCGTTATCCTAGAGCATCAGGGCGGCGCACTCGCGGTTCTCAGCTCGGCGATTCGCGCAGAAACGCCGCAAGAGGCGCTCATCGTGGGAACAGAAGGGAGCATCCGGGTGTGCGCTCCGTGGTGGCAACCCACGAGGATAATTTTAGCGAATAAAGACGGCGAAGAGACGTTTAGCTCGCCTCTCCCACACAACGGGTACGCGTACGAGGCCGCCGAGGTCATGCGTTGTCTGAGAGAGGGGTTGCTCGAGAGTCCTCTCATGCCGTTAGCTGAAACGCTCAGTATCATGCACACACTCGATACCTGCCGCACTCAGTGGGGGCTGCGTTATCCAGGGGAATCCGAGTAAACGTAGTTAGCGCCCTGTAGGAGTTGCCGCGGCGTCTCCGACGACCGTTGTCCAAGGGCGTACACGCCACGCAGTTACGAGTCCGCCGCGGACATACGGGTCAGCTTCGGCGAACCGCTCGGCAACCTCGGGCTTGTCACCTTGAAAAAGTAACACGGCGCTGTCTACCGGGTCGGTCAGTGCGCCAGCTAAGATCAGCTTGCCCTCAGCTTGAGCGTCCCAAGCGAGGCGGAGGTGCTCGGCGCGAAACTCACTGCGGCGCTCGAGGTAATCCGGGGCCAGGTCGTAAAAAAGGAGATAGTGCATTCCCTACCCTACCGCCGCCGGGACACGTCTGGGTTTGCGGAAAGTGATATTTTCCCACTCGCCGTGTTCAACAACCTCTAAAGCTCTGTTTTGCGCTTGAAAATAGCTGACCAGCTCTTGTACCAGGTTGTCCGGCGTTGAGGCCGCCGAGGTGACGCCGACCGCACGTACCCCGCGGAACCATTCAGGTTGCAGGTCGGCGGCGCTCTCGATCCGTTTGGCGTTGCCGGTCAGGTCTTGGGCCAACTCCAGCAGCCGCATCCCGTTTGACGAGTAGTCACTGGTCACGACCAAAAACATGTCTACGTTGGGGGCGATCTTGCGCACCGCGTCCTGCCGGTTTTTGGTCGCGTAACAGAGATCGTCCGAAGGCGGAATGACGAGGGCCGGAAACCGGGTTTGGAGGATCGCAACCGTTTTGGCCACGTCGTCTACCGAGAGCGTCGTCTGGGTCAAGACGACGACCTTTTCGGGATTTGCGACAGTGACGGTCTCCGGGTCGGCCAAATCGGGGTCGTGTTTGCGGTTGCCGACGACGCTCACCACCGTGGTCGCGTCCGGCGCTTCACCCTTGGTTCCGACGACCTCTTGATGGCGGCTCGAGTCCCCGATCAGCAAGATATGAAACCCTTCACGCGCATACTTTTTAGCTTCAGAATGAACTTTAGTCACGAGCGGACAGGTCGCGTCAATGGTCGCTAAGCCCAGCACCCGCGCACCCTGCCGGACGGCCGGACTCACGCCGTGAGCGGAAAAAACCACCGTGTCGGCGAGCGGTTCACCGGAGGCTAGAGCCTTTTCCCTCAGCGGCCCCAGCTCACTGAGTTCTTCGACAAAGTGAACGCCGTGCTCGGCACCCAAACGCCCGACCACCGTATCGTTATGAACGATGGCGTGATAGACCGCCAGGCTCTCGCCGTGTGTACCGAGGTCCGCTGCGGCCTCCTCTACAGCCTGAATCGCCATCACCACGCCCGCACAAAAGCCTCGAGGTTTCGCTAAATAGAGCGTCTCAACCATGCTTTACTATACCGGTCGCTAGCTTGCAGCCTCGTCAGGCGAGTTTTGAGCAGCTCGAGCGGCTTCTGCTTCATCTTTGCGTTCCGCCACCTCAGCAGCGGCGTCAGCGGTCGTCCAGCCCTGCGCTAGCGCGTGCTCGGCGGCGGCAGCGGTGTCTTGGGTCAACATCAGGGTGCTGCCGTCCGCCCCCAGCTTACGGGCAAGTTTTTGCACGCTCTCGCGCCGCTCGGCGTCCGCCACATCGCGGATATAGATGCCTAAAATACGCCCCGGAAAATCGTGTACGACTTCGTGATAGATTTCCGGGTCTTCTTGTCCGGAGTCGCCGATCAGGATAAAGGGCAGCTTTGGATACGTCTCTAAAATTTGGCGAATCGCCGCCTTTTTGTGCTCGCCGTGTGTGGTCGGTAACAGTTCGGTGGCGCTGACGCCCCAGTCGCGGAGCAAAATCGGGCCGAGCGGAATCCGGTTAAGTGCCAGAAACTCGGTCAGCACGTCGTAGAGGTTCCAGGGACTCGAGGACACGTAAAAAAGTGGGTTACGCGTCCCGGCACTGCCGCGTCCCAGCGCCTCGTAAAAGGCTGCGACACCCTCGAAGGGGAGCCGCGTATAGGCGTTGCCGAACAGCACCTGTTTAGCTAAACTGCGGAGGCTCGTCGCGCCGGTCTGCAGTACGGTGTCGTCAATGTCGCTGATGACGCCGAACTGCGCGTCCGCTGGGGGAATGAGGATAGACGCCTCGGCGCGGACCGGCGGGGTGCGTTTGGGATGGGTGAGCTCGAGCTCCAGCGTCAGCAGCTGATCGTCAGGTTCGACGTTAGAGACGGCTGACGTGGGCGGTTCTACCCCCGGAAGTTCAAGCCAGTGAGCGATATGCCCCTCTTCGTCGGTTTGTAACGGTGCCTGAAAATCCGGCGCAGCCGCCAACGTCACGAGCAGTTCAGCGTCCGCCACCTCACCGCTAAGGAAGCGTTTCCAAGTATTTTTGAGGTTGTCCCAAGCCGAGTCCTGCTCAGTTGCAGCGGCAATCCCCCTATCCGCTAACACGCGGCCCAAGACAAACGCCCGCCCCGGTACGCCGTAACCTAAGTAAGTTTGAATCAGCAAGCGGTCATCGTCGTCAACCCTTGAAAAAGCCCGGTCAACCTGCGTTTCGGCTTGGTAGATAAGTTTGTGCCAACGTGACATCTCAGCTCCAGCTCTAAACGTTATGGGATGGTGTTACTTCTTCTCGCGCGTGGTTACTACGGTTACCGAGGCGCGCACCGTTTCAGAATCCGCTACAACTTGGGTCGGCTCGTTGGACGGCCCGAAGGCGGCGTCCAAAAAGGTTGTGTCGCGCTCTTTTTGGACGCGCACCTCCTCGAGCGCAGCCTCACCTATCCAGCCCTGGGTAAAGGCGTGTTGCGCGGCGGCTAAGGTGTCGCCGACCAAAACGAGCTGACTACCCTGCTCTTTAACACGCTGCGCGAGCGCCTCGACCGCGCCCCGCCGCGCCTCACCGCTGACGTTACGAATATAGATCGCTAAAATACGCCCCGGATAATGCTCGACGATCTCACCGTAGATTTCGGGGTCTTGCTCCCCGGAGTCGCCGATCAAAATAAAAGGCAAGTCGGGAAAGGTATCTAAAATACGTTTGATCTCGTGCTGCTTAAACGCGCCGTGTTCACCCGGAAACAGCTCACCGGTACCGCCGCGCCAAGCCCGCAGGTTAAGGGGTCCTAACGGAATCTGTCCGAGGGTAAGAAACTCTAAGAGCAGGTCGTAAAGGTTCCAGGGACTCGACGACACGTAAAAGAGTGGGTTATGGGCCGCGCCGCGCCCCTGCTCGAGCGCCCGGTAAAAGGCCGCCACGCCGCGAAACGGTAGCCGCGTATGGGCGTTACCGAAGAGCACCGCACCTGCAACGCGCACCCAGCGCGTGACGTCGGTCTGCACGACGGTGTCGTCCATATCGCTGATCACGCCGAACTGCGCGTCGGCCTCCGGCACGAGCACCCGCCCGACCGCCTCGTCTGCCTCGACGCCCTTTCGCTGGGGTGACAGCAGTGTATAGCTGACCTCGGCCCACCCCGCCGGAACCGCCTCAGGGAGCGTGAGACGCCCCTTAAAGTAGCCCTGCGCGTCAGCCCCCAGTTCTCCCTCCCCGCCCGGATAGACGACCTTGAGGCGGGCATTGGGCACTTTATCGCTGACAAACCGTTTGTACGTATCTGAAAAGTTGCGCCAGCGGCTCGCGTCGGGGGTTGCTAACGTAAGGCCCTTGTCTTCGATCACCCGGCCCCGGATAAAGAGCTCGGTCGGGGTTCCGAAACTTAGGTAAGGCACGATTTCAAAGGGGCGCTTCGAACGGAAGCGGCCAAGCTTGCGGAAGGTTCTGAAGTCGCGCTCGAGACCCAGCACAAACCCGGTGAGCATTCTTTTCGCCCGCCGCACCACGCTTTGTGCCACCATAGCCCTAGCCACCACTCAAGGAGTCAGGGCGTTCCTGCTTACAAGCTCTCACGAACTCAATATACTCGTTTCGGCGCAACGAAACGTTACTGAAATATGCAAATGGGGTCAGTCCCTATAACCCGAATAAGGTAGCGCGGAGGTTTGCCTTCGTACCTTGACCATCACCGTCACCCCGTGATAGGCTTTTTTGCCTGGTGGTCAACGCCACGATAGGCCCAGGGCCGGTGCCCGTAGCCCAGACGTTCGGTTTAGAACCGTAACCGCGGGCGATTAGCTCAGTTGGTTAGAGCGCGTCGCTGATAACGACGAGGTCAGTGGTTCAAATCCACTATCGCCCACCATAGTCCCGCCGTAAAAAGCGGGATTTTTGCTCTGTGGTTCTGTGTTTTGTGGCGGGGAGAGCCCGGTAGATGTCCAGCAATTTTCAGTCAGGGATGCGTAGCACGCGCTTTCAAACTATCAAGCCGACCCAAGCGACTGCCAAGGTCGCGTAAGCTATGTCGGTTCGTAGGACTCGAGTGTCCCTAATCTGAGAGTTTCAAGTAGGGTCTGTACTTTTTAAGGCTCACGGTAAATATCAAGCGCGGCAGTTAGTCAATTCTGACCTGTCTACCGCGCCAGGTTTCTTGTTAACTCTTAGGCCAAGCTTTAAGCCGTCATCATACGCCGTCTAAGGCGGGGCCGCCACACCTTGAGGTACTGCGCCGTCACGTATGAACCGGCGACGAGCAGCGCGGCGGCGGACTGCGCAACGAGCCCCTCGACATTGGGAAATACCGCAAACCACATCCCCCACCACGCCGGGAAGTGAACGTTTAGCTCAGTCGTCGGCAGCCAGTGCGCGAGTTGCAATTCTTGCACGCTTTCACCGACCATCACGATCAGCACGGCACCTAACATCACGCCGGTTAAAACCAGCATTTTTTTGTACGGCAGATGCTGATGCATGACAAAGGTCAGCACGGCGACGATAGCGGTTAAAAAGAGGCCGATGGCGACACCTTGTAAAATAGCGCTGCCCCCCGCTCTAAGCCGTAAATTTTGCAAAAACAACACGACTTCAAAACCTTCACGGTACACCGCGGTAAACCCGAGCAGCAGCAACCCGCCGAAGACACCTCTCGAGGTTCCTGCGGTCGTCAATTCCTGTTTGCGGCGGTTGTGGTGCGAAATCCAGCCGGTCCAGTAGATTTTGTGAAAAAACCAGTTCATGATAATGAGCAAGACGACTATCGCCAAAAGTCCGGTGGCGGCCTGAATGTCGAGTTCAGACAAGGGGATAATAGAAATCAGCGCGACGACTAAAAACCAGGTGGCGAGCGTCGCTAACAGCGAAAGCCCGGAGCCCAGCGCCACCGGTTTCCAGTACGCTTGCTGTTTGCGCACCATACTTGCAGTGATGGCGGCTAACACCAAAATCGCCTCTAAACCTTCCCGAAAGACCAAAATTCCGGTGTTAACCACCGCAGTCGTGGCGCTCAGGTTGGCGGCGCTGGGGTCGGGGTTACCCTCGGCGGTCACACCCTGCCACACGAGCACACCGAAAACGAGCAGTGCGCCTAAAACGACGAACACGTTAAAGGCAGGGTTTTGCCGACTGCTGGGCTTGGCCAGGAGTTTAGTTCGCATAACGAAGCGTCCAACCTAGAGAAACCATGACTCTCCTAAAACCGTAGGGGTCGGTTGTCAGCGGCGCTAACAACCCTTGCTGAAGTATAGAAGCGTTAAACCCGAGTGTCAAGGTCGGAAATGGAAATCGGGTCGGGATGGAGGGTTAGACACCCACAGATAGACACCTGTAGAGACGTACCGCCTCAGGTAGAGCAGCGCCGTCAAACTAACTCTGCGCATCTCTACGTAACTTGCCCACCCACGGCTTAACTACCAAAAACAGCGCGTTTACCGCCCAGCTCGAGGTCAACGGTCACTACACTACCGCCTCGCTGAACTTCTACGGCGACCGTCTGCCCGACCTGCCTGCGGCGCAACACGCTGATGAGCGCCTCAGCAGTCGGCGTCCGCTCGCCGTCTACCGAGACGATGACGTCGGCGGCAAGCTGCATGTCATTAAACCCTTGGCTGAGCGCCGCGTCGTGCAAACCCGCCTTAGCCGCAGGACCGTTCGGCGCGACCTTGCCGACGATCACCCCCGGTAAGGGGCCAAGCTCGAGCCCATTCGAAACAGCCGGGTCGTAATCGGTCAGACCTTGCAAGCCGATCTCAAAACCGATCACCGGCACGTCGCGCTGCTCACCGGCGCGCAGCCCCGCCAAGACCGTACTGTCAGCAACAATAGGCACCGCGTAGGCGGCGTAACCGTCGTCCGGAAACAGCTGCCGCTCTAAAAGCGGCAACAGCCCCGGCCCCGACACCGTATGCGGCGGCGTAAAGGCGATATAACTGACGACGCCGACCGCGTTCCCGGACTCGTCTACAACCGGCCCCCCCGAATCGCCGGGGGCGAGCGCGGCGGTCAGCTCAAAGGTTCCGTCGGCAAAATTCGCCTGCACTGCCCGAACGTTTAAGCGGCGCACCTTCCCGGCGCGCCCCTGCAAAAAGTCGCCTCGGCTGTTGCCAATCGCCACCACGTCGCTGCCGACCACCGGCTCGAGTGGTGACACGTTTAGATAAGGCACATGTTTAGCGCCGACCGCCCGTAAGAGCGCGAGGTCGCGGTAAGCGTCAAAGCCGACGAGCTCGAGCCGGTAGCGTCGTCCGCCGGGGCTGAGCGCAGTCAACACTGCTTTACCGGGGAGGTTTGGGTCTACATCAACGACGTGATAAGCCGTCAGTACGAGACCGTCCGGCGAGATAAAAAAGCCGCTGCCAACGCCGAGCGGTGCGCCGGAAAAAGCCAGCAGGCTCGAGCCGACGTCAATTTGTAAGGTAGCCGGACGTTTTGTAACGAACGTTTTTAAGAGGCCCCCCCGAGGCGGCACTACGTCCGGCAGCTCCGGCACACTGTACTGCACCAAACTCGCTTCGCGGGGCGGCGCGGGGTAAAACTCATAAAAAGCGAAGGTGGCCGCGAGCAGCAGCAACAACAAAAGAAGTCGGAGCGGGTTCAAACGCCTCATAGGGAGTGTGGCACCTTTCGTGTACAGGCTCTGCCCAAACGCTTTTTGAAAAACCCCGAAAAGCGCACTGCTCGAGCACCTAAAGTAAGTGCAGCTTACCGCCCCGGAGGGCGCAGAACTGTCAGCTACCGGGCGAACGAAAGCTACCTATAACTTGACATCAGCTCGCGAGTATGAAAAAGTAGTTACACGTAACGAGCGTTTCATTTATGGGTAGAGATTTGGACCCCACCATCAAAACGTCGCTGCTCGAGAAGATTCTCGAGTACCTACTAGCAAACGGTGTTCATGGCCTAAGCCTGCGTCCTCTCGGGGACGCTATCGGAACGAATGCAAGAATGCTTATCTATCACTTTGGCTCTAAAGAGCAGCTCATCGTCGAGACACTGCGGCTTGCGCAACGAGAACAGCTCGCGGCTCTTAGCAGCAGCCCTAGACCTGAGCCAAGCCGCCAAGCTGAGCTAACGTCGCTTTGGCACCTGTTTACTTCAGACGACTTCTTGCCTTTTGTCAAGCTTTTGTTTGAGGTCGAGGTCGAGGCGATAAACGGCAATGCTCTTTACGTTTCGTTTGCACGCCAGATGCTGGGCGGCTGGGTCAGCTTCGTACAAAGCCGTTTAGACTGCGACGCTACGACCGCGAACTTTATCGTCAACGCTTTTTCGGGTTTACTTCTCGACCGACTCGTTACGAACGACGCCCAACGCATAGACGCTTCATTCGAAGCTTTCGCAGCTCTACTAGACAAAGGAGATTGAGGAGTATGACTACGTTAAGTAACGCCCAAAAGCTAGGCTCGGTAGCGGTCGGGGTATCGCTATGGTTTATCTTTATCTTCGTCGTGCGGGCGATTCCTTGGGTTTTTGACGGTGGTATCAGAAGCGCGCTGTTATTTTTGCTGACCGTCCCGCTGACTTACGGTTTTGTGGTGTTCTTAAAAAAGGCTGTCTCGCTCACGCCACAAACCGTCTTTGCAGGTGCAGCGATAGCAACGACTGCCGCCCTACTGTTAGACGGCCTTGTGTTTACCTTTGTCAGCCACTGGTACGGCAATACTGAGGAGCATATCAGATACGGGGCAGGCTTTATTCTCTGGGGCGCAGGAATGGGTATGCTCATCGCCTGGTTTAGATACACGCCTAGCGCCGATAAAGCATAAATTAAGCCGTTCGCTATTGTGAAGTCATCTAAGCTAGGTATAGTCGCGTTATGACCTCGAGCCCCACCCCTCAGCAATCAAGTCAGAGCCCAAATAATCAGGGCGAAACTGATTATCCGGGCCGCATCGCCGACATCGCACAGGTGTTGCAACGTTGGGGCGGTCCTATCGTGCTAGCCACCCACGTAGACCCCGACGGCGACGCGCTCGGCAGTGCGCTCGCGCTTAAACGGGCGCTGGCCACGCTGGGCAAAGAGACGCTGCTCCCGTGCTCGCCGCCGCAGTACCTCACATTTTTAGCCCAGCCCGGCGAACTTTCAGCGCCGCTTGCGACCCTGCCGGATGGGGCGCTCGTCTTCGTGCTCGACGTCGAGGTCAGCGTGCGGCTCGCGGGCGTCCCGGTAGAAGACACAACTGTAACGGGCGCAGCTTATACCGTCGTCTTAGACCATCACGGGACGAACAACCGCGCGGGTGACCTCGTGTGTGTGCAGCCGAGCGCCGCAGCGACCGCGCAGATGGCTAAAGACGTGATTGACGCGCTCCCGGTGACGTGGACGCCCGAGCTGGCGACGCCCTGTTTAACGGGTTTACTGACCGATACCGGCAACTTCCGCTACACCAATACGACCCCCGAAGTGCTCCGCGCCGCCGCCGATTTGCTCATAGAAGGCGTAGATTATGCGGAGCTCAACGACCGTTTGGCGTGGCGGCACCCCGACTATTTTCGGATGCTCGGCAAGGTGATGAGCACCGCGAGCTTTCCTTTGGGCGGACTCGTCGCCTACGCTGAGATCACCCAGGCGATGAGAGACGAAATCGGCCCGACCGATGACGACTCGAGCGACTACGTGGGGCTGATTCGTTACGCGGCGGGCAGCGTCGTGGCGCTCTTTTTACGTGAAGAAACCGAGGACGCCGCCGAGCCCAAGGTCAAAGTGTCGGTGCGGGCCAGAGATGACGTCTCGGCGCAAGCGATCTGTGTGGCGTTAGGCGGCGGCGGCCACGTCGCGGCGGCGGGCGCAACCCTGCGTGTGGGTTTGGCACAAGCCAGGACGCAGGTTTTAGACGCCGTACGCGCCGAACTCGGCCGCGCAGGGTACGACGTACCGACCCAAGGTACTGCGGACCTAAGGTACCGCGACCCAAGGCTGAGCGGTTAAGACGGGCTGACCGGACTGCGGACGACGCGCGCCCTTTGTGCGCGGTGTCTGGGTAAAGAAAACCCAAAGCGGCTACCGAGGCCGGGGGTGCTTTCGGCCCAGACCCGCCCACCGTGCAGTTCACAAAGGCGCTTGGCCAGCGCCAAGCCCAGACCTGCACCCCCTGCAGTCTGCCCCTCGAGAGCTTGCACGCGAAAAAAAGGCTGAAAGATATGCAGCAGGTCGTCCGGGCTGATACCCACGCCGTCATCTACGACTTCACAGCGAAGCTCGCCCGGGTTGGCTGTGAGCACGACCTCTAAACTCCCGCCCAGCGGCGTAAACTTGACCGCGTTTGACAAGTACGCACCCAAAATCTGCCCTACCCTTGGCGCGTCGGCGTAGAGCGTGACTGTCGGCTCACCTGAAACCTTGACGCTCAGCCCTTTGGTGTGCGCGTCTGTGCGCACAGTGCTGAGCACACGCGTTAAGACTGTTTCAAACGAGAACGGCTCACGGTAGAGCGTCAATTCACCGGACTCGAGCTGCGACAGGTCAATTAAGCCCTCGACGAGCGCGACGAGTTGCGCACCCGAAGCCTGAATCAGCGCCAGATACTCGCGCTGTTCGGCGCTCAGCGCCGGATCGTCTTCTAAGAGCTGAGCGTACCCGATCACCGAAGTCAGCGGCGTTCTAAGTTCGTGGGAAATCGTCGCTAAAAATTCGCTTTTGACCCGGTTCGCCCGTTCCAGCTCACGGTTCTTACGTTCTAACTCGGCTTGGTAGCGCCGGAGGGCGCTCTGCGTACTGCCCTGAACGCTGACGCCGCGCAGCGCCACGAGTTGGGGCACACTGTTGCCGTTGTCGCCTGACTCGAGGGCGCGCGAGGCAAGTTCGGCGGCGACAGATTTACCGCCGCGCAGTGTCACCGTCACCTCTTGCAACCGCAAACCGGCTGCGCCACCTTGCACGCTTATTTGTGTCTCACCTACTTGTGTTTCACCCGGCTCTGAGTCGTTTAGGGCGTCTATCTGAATAAAGTCAGCAAGCCGCCTACCGCTTAGCTCACCGGCTTCATAACCCAAGTAGTGCGCGAAAGCCTCGTTGACTCGGGTAATTACACCGGCTTCACAGATCGCGGTAGGCTCTAATGTCAGCGCCAGCAGTTGCAACTCAGATGACAACGCAGCTGCTGTACTCGGTTTTTTCACGCTGTTTACCACGGCTCACAGCTTAAGAAGCTCGAGCTAACAGGTGCGCCAAGCTGGTGCGGATGAACCCGGTCCATGAGCTCAGTATAGGCGACCTCAGCCCCGCTACCTAGGTCAAATGACGTAGACCTTTTGGGACCTTTTGGCCGCTTGGTTTGTCGCCCAAAGCAACGTAGCAAGCGGAAGCTGAACGTCCGTGCGGCAGCGTGAGGCTACGGTCTAATCTGGGCGTGCCGACAGGTAAAATACGGCTGGATAAAACCCTGAGAAGAGCGCCTGTCAGATAACTTTTACCGGGGCGTGCTAGCATAAAATCCCGGAGAGGATGACTAGAAGTTATCTCAAAAGCCACTGAGATAGGCTCTAGGGTGACCTAATGCAAACAAACTACATCTTCATCACGGGCGGGGTGGTGTCGTCGCTGGGCAAAGGGATTGCGAGCTCGAGCATCGGCGCACTTTTACGGGCCAGGGGCTACCGCGTGACCGCCGTAAAAATTGACCCTTACATCAACGTAGACGCCGGGACGATGCGCCCCTACGAACACGGTGAGGTCTTTGTCACGAGCGACGGGGCCGAGACCGACCTCGATTTAGGGACGTATGAACGCTTTTTAGACGTGCCGATGGGTCGCGCGAACAACGTCACCACCGGACAGGTCTACCTGAGTGTCATTGAAAAAGAGCGGCGCGGCGAATACCTGTCACAGACCGTGCAGGTCATCCCGCACGTGACTGACGAGATTAAAAGCCGTATTTACGAAGCTGGCAGAGCAGCCAACGCTGAAATCGTCTTGGTCGAGGTCGGCGGGACGGTCGGCGACATCGAGTCGCTCCCGTTTTTAGAGGCCATCCGGCAGCTCCGGTTTGAGGTCGGGTCCGAGAGGTGCGTCTACCTGCACGTCACCCTGCTCCCCTTTTTAGGCACCAGCGAAGAGTTTAAGACCAAACCGACGCAGCACTCGGTCGCCACCCTCCGCAGCGTGGGCGTCCAACCTGACGGCATCATCTTGCGTTCGACCAGCCCCGTACCCGACGAGGTGCGGACCAAAATCGCGCTGTTTACCAACGTCGAGGCGAGAGACGTGTTTAACTCGTTTGATACCGAGTTTATCTACGCGGTCCCCGAGATTTTAGAGCAGCAGGGCATCGGGCGGTTTTTAGAGCGGCGGCTCGGGCTCGAGAAAGGTACCCCCGAACTGCGGGCGTGGCATGAAGCCGTCAGGATTTTGCGCGAACCCGAAAAGCACGTCTCTATCGGCGTCGTCGGCAAATACGTCGCCATGCCCGACGCTTATCTGAGTTTAATGGAAGCCCTGAAACACGCCGGAATCGCTAACCGTGCCCGTGTGGAGCTGCGCTGGATCAACGCTGAAGAAGTCCTCAGCGACGACCTGAGCGCCCTCAGTGGCCTGGACGGGATTTTGGTTCCGGGCGGTTTCGGCGTTCGGGGCATCGAGGGCAAGGTGCGGGCCGCGACCTACGCCCGTAAAAACGGCGTGCCGTATTTGGGTATCTGTTTGGGAATGCAGGTGGCTGTCATTGAATACGCCCGCAACGTTGCGGGGCTCACGGCGGCCAATTCAACCGAATTTGACCCCTACACGCCCGAACCGGTGATTGACCTGATGCCTGAACAGCTGGGGCTCGCCGAGATGGGCGGGACGATGCGCTTAGGTAACTGGCCGATGGAAGTTGCGCCGGGAACCAAACTTGCGGCGCTGTATGCGGGGCAGCTGGATAAAGCCGGGGTGGTGCTCGAGCGTCACCGTCACCGGTTTGAGGTCAACCCGAAGTATGTCGCGCAGCTACAAGAGGCGGGGCTGAGCGTTTCCGGCGTCACCCCGGGGATGCAGGGGCGTGGGGCCGGGTTGGTCGAAGCGATTGAACTTTCTGAGCATCCGTTTTTTGTCGGCTTACAGTCGCACCCCGAGTTCGGCACCCGGCTCATGCGCGCCTCGCCGCCGTTTCGGGGGTTCATCGAGGCAGCCGTCACGTATCAAGAAGCGCGTCGAGATCAGGCTGTAGCTGAGAAAGCTTAGCGTGAACGTGCTCAACCACAAGTCAACGTTGGTCATCGGGTTGGCAGGGGGGACGGGTTCGGGTAAAACGACCGTTTCAGAGGCCATTAGAGAGGCTGCCGGGGCGGGCGAAATCGTCGTGTTACCGCAAGACGCCTACTACCGCGCCCAGAGCAACGTCCCACCCGAGATTCGTAAAAAGACCAACTACGACGAACCGAGTGCGTTCGATACCGACCTGCTCGTCGCACACTTAGACGCCCTGTTACGGGGCGAGGCCGTAAAGCGCCCGGTCTACGACTTTACGGCGGACGACCGCGCGGCAGAAACCGTCCGGCTCGAGCCCAAACCCGTGATCGTCGTCGAGGGCATCTTGGTGTTGCACGAACCCACGCTACGCGAACGTTTTGACCTCAGCGTATTTGTAGACGCGCCACCCGACGAGCGGTTTATCCGGAGACTCGAGCGCGACGTAAGCGAACGGGGCCGAAGTGCCGAGAGCGTCATCGAACAGTACCGCCGCAGCGTTAAACCGATGCACGACCTCTTCGTCGAACCGACCAAAGCACACGCAAACCTGATCGTGCCCGAAGGCGGCAACAACAAGATCGCCTTAGAGGTTTTGAGCACGTTCGTCTCGAGCTTTGTCGCGTCTGTTAAAAGTTCCACCACCTATGGGCGTTAAGACCGTTCGGCTGATTTTGGGGGCTATCATCCTGCTGAGCCTGCTCCCCGGCGGACTGCTGGCGTGGCGGCGCATCCAAACTGAAGACAGCAGCGTCAGCGTCACCTTGCTGCTGGACGAACCCGCGCTGGCGCAGCAAGCCGCTTACGAAGGCGTCACGCCGTTTGCGCTGGCCACGCGCTATCAAAAGGCGGGGCTGAACGGAATCGCCGTCTATGAAGAGACGTTAGAGACGCTTGCCGAAAAGGGCAAGATTGCTTTGCTGGAGGGTACCGACGCTCGCGCCGAGGCCCTTTTACGGGGCGAACGGTTAGACCTCCCGCCGAACAGTTTGCTCGTTCGGGCGTTAGAACCCGGCGCACTTGCGGACGCGCTCACCAAAAACCGCCCGCGTCCGCAGACCATTCAGCTTGCCGGGGTACGCTGGGTCGTCTTTAGTGAACCCAGCGCCAAAGACCGCGCCGGGGCGCAGCGTCCGGCGGGGCCTGACCGGGCGAAGCTGGAGCGCTACCAAAAGGCAGGCTGGGACGTCGCCTACCGGCCTGTGAACTATCCGAATTTGGCAGACGTCGGCAGCGACTATCCGAACGTCAGATATCTGATCTACGAGGGGCTCGAGGTCGCCGGCAACCCCGACGAACTGAGCGAAGCCGTTAAGGTGTCGCAGAACTATCTCACCGGCCTTATCGAAGGCACCGACCAAGCCGGGATGAGAGCCATCAGCAGCAAGGTGCCGCTGGCAAGAGTATTTAGCATCTCGCAAGAGTGGCTCAATACGCTGCAGCCCCAAACCGTCGCCGACAAATATCTGCTGGCCGCGAGCGAACGCGGTGCGAGGTTACTCTATCTGCGGCCCTACACCGATGAGACGGTCGGCGACATGAGGGCGAATACCGAAGCGTTGGTAAGGGCAGTAAGGACAGGCCTCGAGGCCGAAGGTTACCGCATCGGCCCGGTCAAGGCGCTGTCTTACCGCAGCTCTCCCCTACTCCGCGCTCTGGCAGGCGTCGGCATTTTGGCAGGGCTCGGGATTTTAGGAACGCTCTACCCCGGCACTTGGGGCGTGCTCGTCGCGTTCGGCGTGCTCGGCCTTGGACTGCTCGCAGGCGGGCTCAGTTGGGACGCGCTGGCGCTCACCGCCGCCCTGAGTTTTCCAGTTTTAGGGTACGCCCTGTTACCCAACCGCCTCTGGAGTTTGTTCGGCGCAGTCGCTCTAAGTCTCGTCGGGGCGACGCTTTTGGCGGCGGTCGGCAGCGAACGCAATACGCTCTTAGCCGTTACGCCTTTTGCCGGGGTTGCCGCGACGCTCGTTGTGCCCCCGGCGCTCTTTCTCTTTTTTGTGATGCTCCGCGAACGTTCCCCGGCGGCGTGGGTCCGGGACTTTTGGGTACGGCCTGTTCGTCTGGGTGATGTGGCGCTGGTTTTGGTCGCGCTGGTAGGACTTGCCTTCGTCCTTTTGCGGCGCGGCAACTTTCCCATCATCGGCGCGAGCAACGCAGAGTTAGGGCTCCGGGCGCTCTTGTCGGACTACTTCGCGCGGCCCCGGTTCAAAGAACTGATCGGGCACCCGCTGGCAGTCGTGGCGCTCTTAAACCCACTTTGGCCTCGCTGGATACGCGGGCTGCTCTTAACGGTCGGGGTGGTAGCGCTCTCGAGCATCGTCAATTCGTTTAGTCACTACCACACGCCGCTCCTAATCTCGTTTGAACGCACCGTCGTCGCGCTCGTCTTAGGGCTTATGCTAGGCGTATTGCTCAATCTAGTGGTGCGGGTGGTCGTTCGGTTCGGTGCAAACTGGCTCGGCGCAGCCACTGACAATGGTTCAGGTACACCTTGAAGGTCTTGATAAGTGGCTACTACGGCTTCGGCAACCTGGGTGATGAGGCGCTGCTCGCGGGTATGTTAGGCGGGCTTACCGCGCAGCAGGTTACGGTGTTGTCGCAAAACCCTAAAGAGACTCGAGCCCTACACAACGTCGCCGCCACGCACCGCCTCACTGGGCTCTACGAACTTTTGCGGCACGACGCCCTCATCTCCGGCGGCGGCGGCTTGTTGCAAGACAAGACCAGCACGCGCAGTTTGCAGTATTACCTGGGCGTTATCACCCTCGCTAGACGCCTCGGCAAACGCGTCGTGGTCTACGGCCAATCGGTCGGCCCCTTAAGCGCGGCGGGAGAGCGGGCGGTCGCCAAGACCTTGTGGGGCTTACCCGTTGCAGTGCGGGACGAACCTTCCCAGGTCCTGCTAGACCGGCTCGGCGTTCCGGCTGCTTTGGTCGCCGACGCTGCCCTAATGCTGCCTAAACCTGAGGTGAAACCTCGAGCCCACGCCCCGGTACTCCTCATTCCGCGCGGCGGCTTCCCGGCGGTTACAGACGCATTTATCAAGCTCGCTCGGCGACTTTCTGACGAAGGTGTTCCGGTCGCGGGTTTGGCGCTCCAACCCAGTGAAGATGGTGAGGCACTCGAGCACCTTACTAGGGCTGTCCCCTCACTCCGTAGGCTCGAAGCAACTACACCACAGGCCGCTCTAGCAAGGGTCGCCGAAAGCCGTTACACCGTCTCTGCACGGCTTCACGGACTCATCTTTGCAGCACGCACCGGATGCCCCTTGAGCGGCGTCGCCTACGACCCCAAGGTCGAGGCTTTTTTGACGGCGCTGGGCCGCCCCGCTCACCCGGTTATGCCCGACCCAGACGTACTCTACGGTGAGATACAGAAGCCCCAAGTTGACATTACAAAGGCAGAGGCGCTGACTATCAGGGCTGAGAACGGTTTGGGATGGCTGCGAACTCAACTCGGTTGTTGAGACCGGCCCTTTGGGGCATGGCTCGAGTCCTACCAGGCTAAACTGTGAGGGTGAAGCGGTTTTCTCTCGTCGGCATAAAGCTGCTTGTGGGTTTATTTATGGGCCTAGGTGTCAGCTGGGCGCAAGCTGAACCGGCGGCACCTGCTGAACCGGCTGCACTCAGAGACCTCTTAAACGGCGGTTACTACGCGCTCGCCGCTCAGGTCGAGGGGCCGAGGGCCGTAAAAGGTGCGCCCCGGAGTTCTGAGGCGCACCTACTTTACGCGCACGCACTTTACTTGGTAGACAGCTTGGAGAACGCTCAAACCCAGCTGGAAAAGGCTAAAACGCTCGCCCAAACCCCGCAGCAGCGGCGCTCGGTCATCCATTTAGACGCCCTCGTCAGGGCCGCGCAGGGCGACGCCGCACGCGCCACAAAGCTTTTAGAAGGTGTGTTTGGGGCAGCGCCCAGCTATCAGGTGGCGATGGATTGGGGTCAGGTAGCGTGGCAAGGGGGCAACTTGAAGGTGGCGCTCCGCGCTTACCGGGCCGCCGCCGCAACGCCTGAAGGTAAAACCGAACCGTGGCCGACGCTTAACGTCGCACGGGTACTGTTGCAACAGGGCCGTTATCAAGCGGCGCTAGCTCCCCTCGAGACCACCCTCACCCGCCTCGAGCAAGACCCCGGCCCGCGACCTTCACCCGCCTACGCCGAAGCCTTTTACCGGCTCGGCCAAGCGCACGAAGCGTTGGGCAGTGTTCAAGAAGCCGTCTCAAACTACAGCGCCGCGCGTAGCGCCGACCCCGACTACACCCCAGCTACAGACGCGCTGGCACGGCTCAGCGCACCTTAACGTTAGGTAGAGCATAAATAGGTAGAGCATAAAAAAGAGCAGATTGTGGGGTTTACCACCCATCTAAACGCCATGTGTGCGTGATACTATACTTTACTGAGTAGCACCCGGCGTGGGGCAAGATGGGTGCCAACAGAAGGAGGCCCCGATATGCTGAGCATCACCGAACACATCTCTGAAGGCGACTGCAACACTCCCGAAGTCGTTCCCAGCACCCTAGCGCACCCGACCCGGACGCTCGAGCCCAGCGCCATCTTGTACGAAGCAGGCCGTGAGGCGAGTTCACTATACATCGTTAACAGCGGCGTCTTAAAAGCCGTCGTCCCGACCTCTTTGGGCCGCGACCGTATCGCCGACTTACACGGCCCCGGCGACGTGCTGGGCCTCGCCGCGATTGACGGCGGTACCCACGCCGAAACGGTGCAGGCCGTTCACGACGCCTGCTTGACCCCGCTCGACCCGCAGCAAGCCCTTAACGACCGGCGTTTGCGCGACTACATCTTCCACAGTATGGCGCGGCAGCTCCGCCGTAGCCGCGAAGCTATTGACGACGCCGAACTCCCGGTCGGTGCCCGCGTGACCCGCACATTCTTGCGCCTCACCGAGCGTTTCGGGCAAGGAGCCGACAGCGGCGCAGGCGTCAAGTTACCGCTCGCCCTGACGCACGAAGATTTAGCGTCACTGACGGGTTCATCCCGTGTAACCATCACTCGGATTCTGGGCGAGTTACGGCAAGAAGGCGCATTGTCCGGGACACGCGGCGTTTATGTGGCGAATCCGAGAAACCTCGAGGCCGCCACCGACAACTACGTCATGCAGGTCATCTAGCAAGCGTAACGACACGAGAACGGGCAGCGGTTCAAGTCGCTGCCCGTTCTTTTTTGGTCTTTTCTATTTCAAAGCAAAGGTCACCTGTACAGAGACTTCTACTGAAAGTTGACCGCTCGAGACCGGCACCGAGCCGCCCCCCGACATCATGCCTCCTTGTGCAAAAGCCGCGTCGTAGTTTCTAGCGTAAACGTCACCCGGTCGCTGAGTTTCGACAATGCGTTGCACCGCCCCAAGCTTAGCCTGACCGAGTGAGGCGAGTTGTCGGGCTTTTTTACGGGCACTCGTCATCGCTTGTTCACGGGCTCGGCGCTCGAGTTTCGTTCGAGTAGAAGCGGAAAAATCGTAAACCACATTAGAGATTTCGTTCGCGCCTACCTCGGCACTTTTAGCGAGCAGTTCACCGAGTTGCGCTGTATTGCGGACGGTCACACTGAGCGTACTAATCACCCGGTAACGCGTCGCCACAAGCTGGTTTTTCCGGTAGATCGGCTCAGGGTAGACGCTGAAGTTACTCGTACGAACGTCCTTTTCGGCGACACCTGCATCTTTAAGTGCTTGGGTTAGGCTCGAGGCCCTTTCGCTTACTTTAGCGGTGGCGACCTGAGCGTCAGCATTCAGGATATTTATCCCTGCGTCGAAACTCGCCTCGTCGGGTTCACCGTAGACGGTACCGGTCGCGCTCACCATGACACTTTTAGGGACTTGAGCAAAGGTAACGGGCAGCAGTAACGTAAGACATACGAGTAAGAGTTTGGCTGGCTTCATAATGTCATCCTTTCGCCTCGAGCCTACAAGCTACTAGGCTCGAGATGCTGAGAACTATGCTTAAAAGCCTTTAACAAGCGTTTTACTCCAGCTTTGCCTTTACCCGCGCGGCTTGCTGCAAATGCCTCAGCTCATGCACGGTTACAGCATTGAACGCAGTAAACGCGCTCAGCCGCAAAAACCTCGAGACCGGTGACGAGATAACGATGCGGCTCAGCTCGAGCCCGTCAGCGAGTTGGGTAAGCTCTAAAAGCTCGTCTTGGAGGCTTAAAAACCGCTCGACAACGCCCGCTTGCGGCTCAGGCAAAAATGTTTTGGGCGTTTTGAGTTTTAGGTTGGCGTCAGGCGTCAGCGGGCGGACAAACAGCTTACCCACAAAACCAAGCTGAAACGGCCCGCGTCCCTTTTTGTTTTCGGAGGCTTGGAGCGTAGGTCTCAGCCGAGCCGCGTATTCCTTCCCGGCGATATTAAGGTGCGCCAAACACTCACCGACCAACCAACCCCCGTCCGGCGGCGGTTGCCAGAGCTGTCCTTCGCTCAGGTCGGCCGTGAGGTGCGTAGCCTCGAGCTTTACGCGCCCCAGCTGCGCCCGCATTTCGTCTAGCTGCAAAGGCAGTTTCATACCCCACTATAGAGAGTTGCAAAGAAAAAAAGGAGAGGTCACCCTCCCCTTTCCGGTCAGCTCAACCCTTTAGTCGAACAAGCTTGCGACGTTCACCTCACCCTGCGGCTCGAGGTACGCCGTGTCCATCTGCGCGAGTTGCAAGGTGCCTGACACGTCGTCGTTGACGCCCTGCCAGTAGGTATAGTTGTCAATCACCCAGATGCCCGACTCACGCGTGCCGTTACCCGAACCTTTGGTCCCGCCGAACGGCATGTGCGCTTCAGCGCCGGTTGTCGAATTGTTAATTGAGGTCATCCCGGCCTCAATCTCTTCTTTGAAGCGGTGCGCCCAGAGCCGGTTATTTGTATAGATGGCCGATGAGAGGCCGTAATCAACCGCGTTCGCCGTCTGAATCGCTTCGTCAATGCCGTCTACTTTAACCAGGTTGATGGTCGGGCCAAACACTTCGGTCTTAAACTGTTTCATCTCCGGGGTGACGCCCTCCCAAACCGTGGGCCAGCCGTAAAAGCTCGCCTCCGGGTCGCCGACAAAACCGTCGGGTTTACTTTCCGGCGTAATACGACTTTCGCCGTAAAGGAGCGTTGCCCCGTCCGCTCTGCCCCAGTCGTAGTGCTCGGCCCAGCGATTGAAAAACCGCTCGTTGATAAAGGGGCCGTAAAGCACGTCGTCAACCTTGTTTGGGTCACCGATTTTCACGTTTTTGGCAGCCTCGAGAAAGCGCGTCTTGAACTCGTCGTACACGGGCGCGTCAATGATGATATTGCCCGCTGAAGTGCAGCGTTGCCCACCGGTGCCAAACGAAGCCCAGAGTGCGCCCTGCACGGCGTTGTCCAGGTCAGCGTCGCGCATCACGACCAAGGGATTTTTGCCGCCCAGCTCTAAGGTCGGGTGCAAAAGATTGCGCCCCGCAACCCCACCAATCTCCCGGCCCACCGCCGTCGAACCGGTAAAGGCAAACTTGTTCAGCAGCCCCTCGTCCATCATCTCGATCAGGTATTCGCCCGCTGCGTCTTTGCCGCCACCAAAGATGAGGTTTAAGACGCCTGCGGGTAGTCCTGCTTCGTGCATCAATTTGACGAGCGCGTAGGCGCACGCGGGCGCATCTTCAGAGGGTTTCCAGACGACCGTATTGCCAGTCAAAAGGGCCGGAATCAGCTTCCACGCCGGAACTGCAACCGGAAAGTTTCCCGCTGTGACAATGCCTACGACCCCGAGCGGACGGCGATAGGTCAGGAGTTCTTTGTTGGGCATTTCAGACGGCACCGTCTGCCCGTACAAACGGCGGCCTTCGGACTGAAAAAAGTGACAAGTGTCAATGGCTTCTTGGACGTCGCCACGGGCCTCTTTGAGCGTTTTACCCATCTCACGCGTCGCAAGGCGACTTAAAGACTCTTTTTCGCGCTCGAGCGCCTTACCAATCGTCCCAATGAGTTCACCCCGAATCGGGGCGGGCGTTTTCGACCAGCTCTTAAAGGCTTTTTGGGCAGTCTGGCACGCTTCTCTGACCTGCTCTTTGGTCGCTTCGGGAAATTGTCCGATGACATCGGCAAGTTCTGACGAATTACGTGACGCAAACGTTTTGTCGCTGTTGACTTCCTCACTACCGATCAGGTTGCCGAACGTTTTAACACTCTCTTTAACTTGTGACATACGTCCTCCACATTCACGCGATGGTATCACATTATGCAGAGCTTTATTCATCCGGCATAGACTTTTGCGCGTTGGGCGGGTAAGCTGAACGTGCCTTTAACTCGGCCCTGCGAGGCCGGAAAGGGGAGCTGATGAACCGTACCGAACCTAAACTCAAAGTAAGACCCGCTGCCGCGCTGACGGCGCTTTTTTTTGCTGCTTTTTTTGCTGTAAGAGGAGTGTCACAGTGACGCTTGAGCCTAAAGCCGTCTTAATGATCCGGACGGAAATTGCTCGAGCCCTGACCCGTATCGCGCACGAAATCGTTGAACGCAACAAGGGCGCGGAAAACCTGGCGCTTGTCGGCGTTCATACGCGGGGGGTGCCACTCGCCGAACGCCTCGCTGAGCTGATCGGTGGGTTTGAAGGTACCGCGCCGCTGTTAGGCAAACTCGACATCACGCTCTACCGCGACGATTTATCTGAGATCGCGCTCCAACCCGTCGTCAAAAAGACCGAAGTCCCGTTCGAGGTGCGTGGGAAGAGCATCGTCTTGTGTGACGATGTACTCTACACCGGGCGCACCGCGCGAGCGGCGCTCGGGGCGCTCACCGATATGGGCCGTCCGGCAGTGATTCAATATGCCGTTTTAGTTGACCGGGGCCACCGTGAACTGCCGATTCGGGCCGATTTTGTCGGCAAGAACGTGCCGACGAGCCGAAACGAAGTCGTCAAAGTTAAGCTCTTGCCGACCGACGGCGAAGAGTCCGTCGAACTGTGGGAATGGCGATGACGGTTCACCATAAACACCTGTTAGATACGAGTGATTGGTCAGCCGAAGACGTGCGGGCGCTCTTTGGCACGACGGATGTGATGGCGCAGGTGATGGAGCGCACCATCAAAAAGGTTCCGGCGCTGCAAGGGTTTACCGTCGGAACGCTGTTTTTCGAGAGTTCGACACGGACGCGGTTGTCGTTTGAACGGGCGGCGCGGGCGCAAAGTGCGGACGTGGTGAGTTTTGCGGCGGGTGGCTCGAGCCTCTCCAAAGGTGAATCGCTCAAAGACACGCTCCGCACCGTTGACGCGATGCAAGCCGACCTCTACGTTGTGCGGCACGCCGTTGCGGGTGTCCCCTATCAGCTTTCGCGCTGGACGGACGCGCATATCGTCAACGCAGGCGACGGTCGCCGCGCTCATCCGACGCAAGCTTTGCTAGACGCCTATACCTTTCAAAGGGACTTCAAGGATTTTGACGGGTTTGCGGGCAAAAAGCTCGCCATCATCGGCGATGTGCTGCACTCCCGGGTCGCCCGCTCGAACGCCGAACTGTGGACGAAGCTCGGCGCGAAGGTCACACTTTGCGGCCCCAAAACGCTCTTACCTGACGAACTCAGCGGCAAAGGCGTCACGCTGACAACAAACGTTTACGAAGCCGCCGAGGGTGCGCACGCGGTGATGGCTCTGCGGCTCCAAGAGGAGCGGATGCAGGCCGGGTTGTTACCCTCTTTAGCGGAATACCGCGCCCGGTTTCAGGTCACTGAAGCGGTGATGGCGCACGCGCACCCGGACGCGCTGGTGATGCACCCCGGCCCAATGAACCGCGATGTGGAGATTTCCGGGACGCTGGCAGATTCGGAGCGAAGCGTGATTGAAGCGCAAGTGGCGAACGGCGTACCGGTGCGGATGGCAGTGCTCTATACGCTGCTGGTAGGGAGGAAATAGCGATGACGACAGATGCGACAGGAACGCAGATAGCAACGACTTTGGGGCGTGACTTTCAAGACTTAGTAGAGGCGCTGCTCAACAATATTCAAAACGTTCTTACAGATTTTCCCGACGAAGTGCTAAATGAAATTCCCGAAGGTCTTACGAATAGCCCTTATACTCTGATCTATCATCTGTTGGGCTCGGCGCGTTACTGGATTGGTGAAGTTGTCGGGGGCGGCGCGTCAAACCGTGTACGCGCGGACGAGTTTCAAGCACAAGGCTCACGGCAAGACCTCGAGCAACGCCTCGAAAATACCCGCGTGGGGCTGGCTTACACGTTTGAGCATTTAGACGAAGCCGACCTGACACCGCACCCGGTTGACCTCAGCCGCGGTGTGCTGAGCTGGGGCAGTCTGCCGCCTGAAGGCCGCACGTCAGCTTGGGTGATTGCGCACGACCTGGCACATATGGCTTACCATTTGGGCCAGCTCAGGTTGATGCAGCGCCTGCTCCTAAAAAAGGCAACCCAATGACAGAACGTCAAAATATCGCCAGCGGAACCCCGTGGGAAGCGCAAGTGGGGTACTCGAGAGCCGTTCGCAGCGGCCCGCACGTGTGGGTTTCGGGGACGACGGCGACGGACGGAAGCGGCACAGTTGTCGGTCAAGATACCTACACACAAACCGTACAGATTTTGAAAAATATCGGCGTAGCGTTGGCTAAGGCAGGGGCAAAGCTAGACGACGTGGTGCGTACCCGCATCTTTGTGACCGACATCAAAGACTGGCAAGAGGTAGGGCGGGCGCATAGCGAGGTTTTCGGCAGTGTCCGACCTGCTACAGCGATGGTTGAAGTGAGCGCCCTTATTGCCCCGGACATGCTCGTCGAAATCGAAGCTGACGCCTTCATTCAGGGGGAAGCGTGACTCGTATACGGATTCAAAACGCTCGTTTGCATGATCTTTACGGCGATCACGGCGTCCATGACCTCTACCTTAAAGACGGCTTTATCGAAGGAACTGACTTGGGTGGTGAGGTAGACGAAACCTTTGACGCTGAGGGAAACCTCGTCACGCCAGCGTTTATTGACCTGCACGCCCACCTGCGCGAACCGGGGCAAGAGCAAAAAGAAGATTTGGCTTCCGGCCTCGCCGCCGCTGCCGCCGGGGGTTTTGGCACGGTCGTCTCGATGGCGAACACCACCCCGCCCGTAGATGAACCCAGCACGGTTACGGCGCTGATTGCCAAAGCTGAACGTTTGGGGTTCTCTCGGCTGCGCCCTGCCGCCACGCTGAGCCGCGGTCTCAAAGGGCTCGAGCTGACCGATTTTGCTGCCCTCAAGGACGCTGGAGCCGTGATGATCACCGACGACGGCATTCCGGTGCAAGATGGTCATCTGATGCGCCGAGCTTGTGAGTACGCTGCCGAACTCGAGCTGGTCATCCAAACGCACTCCGAAGACCCCGGTTTACGGCAAAACGGCGTGATGAACGAGGGCGTCGTCTCACAACGGCTCGGTTTACCGGGAAATCCTGTCGCCGCTGAAGCCGCGATGATCTACCGCGACTGTGAAATCGCCGCCATGACTGGAGCCAGGGTTCACATCGCGCACGTCTCGTCAAAACGGGGCATGAAAGTGATCGAATTTTTCAAAGCGCAAGGCGCACCGATAACTTGCGAGGTGACGCCGCACCATTTGAGCCTAACCGACGCCGTACTGGAAAACTTTGACCCCATCGCCAAAGTTGCGCCACCACTCCGCACCGCTGAAGACGTAGCGTACTTGCATGACGCCGTAAAACGCGGTGTAGTAGACAGCATCGGCACCGACCACGCACCGCACACCCGCGCTGAAAAAGATCAAGATATGGAGAGAGCGCCATTCGGTATCGGTAATATCGAAGTAGCGTTTCCGCTCCTTTATACCGAACTGGTTTTAGGGGACGGGCTGCCGTTAGGGACGCTCTTAAAACTGCTGCAAAGTGGTCCCACTAAGGTCATGAGCTGGACGCCGCCGAAGCTCGCGCCCGGACAACCTGCAGACGTGGTGGTTCTCGACTTAGAAACCGAGCGCCCGGTTAAACCCGAAACCTTTAAGAGTAAAGCCAAGTTCAGCCCCTGGAAGGGTCAGGAGCTTAAAGGCTGGCCGACGCTGACATTGGTACGCGGTAAGCTTGCGTTTCGGTCAACGTCTGCGTAGAGCAAGGCGAGATTACTCACATACGTGTGTGTATTTGGTCAACATTAGACCAGCCCCTCTGTGATACCCGACAGCGGTGGCGAGATAAGCTCGAGACAGGGACACCATACGTGTAAGAAGCGTTGGGGCGGAACGCAACACCTTAACGTTTCAAGTCCGGCTCCGGGTTCGCCACAAGCGGCGAGTCTGGAGCCGAATAACGAAAAGACCCCGGGGTGCGCCCGGTATCCCGTTTAACGTACCTGCTGAGGTGACTGACAGAGTAGTAGCCACAAAGCTCGGCGACCTCCTCGAGGCTCAAGTTAGAGTTGCCGATAAGCTCCAAGGCGCGCCTTTGCCGCAGCCCCTGCAGATAAGCCTTCGGGCTATAACCCCGCAATTTGACGAAGTAAGCTCTCAGGGTTGAGGTCGAAACACCGACTTCGGCGGCTACTTCCGCAACGCTTGGCGACAGGCTGAGCCGCTCTTCAAACAACCGCTCGGCGCTCTGCACAAGCTGCTCGGCGGCGGTCGGCTCAGGCTCACAGCTTTTACGGCGCAGCGTAAGGTCGAGTTGCCGTAAAAGCAGCGTGAGCATCTCCGTCCGGTCGAGCGCCCGCCCGCGCCACTCTCGCCGCAACCCGGTAAAGAGCGCGGCTAAGGTGTGCTCCTGATCGTCGCGGTAAACCTGCAGCCAAGGGGGTACTGCGTCACACTGCAGATGCATATAAATCTGTTTGTAAGCGGTGAGCGCCAAGTCAAAGTGGGGCGTCTCAGGCGGAATAACCAGCAGCATTCCTGGCTGGGTATCGAAGACGTGAGCGTCTACTACGCACCGGATATAACCAGCTTGGTAGTAGATCAGTTCCCAGGCATCGTGCTGGTGAACGGGAAAGTTTTGCTGTTGCCCGGCAGTATAGGTACTGACCGTGCTCAGCTGCAGCTCACTCTCTGAAAACGAGGGATAGCCTGGCGATTTGTGCAATTCACCTGCCATTTTATGTATTGCCTTTCACGCCTCTTTTCACTAGTATAGACGCAGTTTAACAAAAATTGTTGCGGTGTCTTAACGCACGTCCAGCCTTCTAAGCGTGTAGCTGGAGGGTTCTCGAGCGTTTAAGGCTCTCGAGAGAACGCAAGCGGCGTTTGCCGGGGGGACACGCGGGGAGGTTTATGGCGAAAATTGCAATCATCGGAGCGGGTGGCTTCGTCTTTCCGCTCAGACTGATAGGCGACATCCTCAGTTTTAGTGAGCTGCAAGACAGCGAACTGGCGCTTATGGATATTGACGTAACTACGCTGGCACGTACGACCGGCGCAGCACGGGAACTGGTTGCCCATCACAGCTTAAACACGCGTGTGACTGAGACGACCAACCGCCGGGAAGCTCTGGACGGGGCGGACTACGTGATCGTGACCTTTCAGGTGGGCGGCCTAAAGGCGTACCGCGCCGACGTCGAGATTCCGCGCCGCTACGGACTCGATCAGTGCGTCGGCGATACGCTCGGGCCGGGCGGGGTGTTCCGCTTTTTGCGGAGCGTACCTGCGTATTATGAGCTTGCTCAGGACATGCTCGAGCTTTGCCCGAACGCGCTCCTACTCAACTACGCCAACCCGATGGCCATGAACTGCAGCTATTTGTCCCGGCTCGGCGTTCAAACCGTCGGGCTTTGCCACAGCGTTCAGGGTACGACCCGGATGCTGGCGGACGCGCTGCAAGTTCCCTACGACGAGGTTGACTACCGCGTCGCCGGGATCAACCATCAAGCCTGGATTTTAGAGTTTAGACGCGGCGCAGAAGACCTCTATCCGAGACTCCGGGAAGAGCTGGGGCGGGCGCATCTTAAAGGCGCTTTTACGGGGGAACTCGGGCCCGACTTGGGTGACCACAGCGAAGCCCGCAGCGTGTCGTCTTACGAAGGCGGTCAAGAGCGCGTGCGCACGGAAATCATGGCGGCGTTCGGCTATTTTCATACCGAGTCGAGCCATCACGCCAGCGAGTACCTGCCCTACTTTCGTAAAGATCAGCAGCTCATCAGCGAGCTGATTCCGGAACGTTGGGACTACTTCGAGGTCTGCTCGAGGCATGATGAGGCGGGGCTTAAAGACCTGCTTGAGCGGCTTAAAACAGAGCTGAAACCGTCGCTCGAGTACGGCTCGCAAATTATCCACAGTCTTGAAACCAACACCTCACGCGTTATCTACGGCAACGTCGCTAACAACGGCCTGATTACCAACTTGCCCGAGGGCTGCTGTGTCGAAGTGCCTTGCCTGATTGACGCGGGCGGCGTTCAACCTACGGCTGTCGGCAAGCTGCCTCCTCAATGTGCGGCGGTCAACCGTACCAACATCAATGTGCAAGAGCTGGCGGTCGAAGCGGCGCTGACGGGTAATCTCGAGCACGTCTACCACGCAGTGCAGCTTGATCCTTTAACAGCTTCACTCCTTACCTTAGGTCAGATTCGCGACTTAGTTGACGAGCTGCTGGGGGCTGAAGCGGCGTGGCTACCGGATTTTGCCAAGCTGCAAAAAGAGGAATTCGCTTGACACTTTTACCGAACCAGCCTAGAGTTAGGAGCCACACATTTTTTATCTTGCAGCTTATTTTGCAACGCGGTCAGGTTGTAGCTACTCGTTTTAGCCGCCGGGATTCGGCGAAAGGAGTGTTGTATGAAGCTAATGCGTAGGTCTTGGTTGCTTTTCGGTGTACTCTCTCTCGGGGTAGGCTTCAGCGCCGCACAAGAAGCCGAACCCGACCCGGCACGCTCGCTGAGCGGCAAGCTGCAACTCTCAGACATCGTCGAATACCGCGCGTTTAGTAACTATCAAGAGGCTCCCGAACTTGACGCGATGGTCGAAGCCGGGGACCTCCCGCCCATAGCCGAGCGACTCCCAAAAGAGCCGCGGGTTATCAAAAAAGCCGAGATGGTTGACGGTTTGGGCGTCTATGGTGGCGTTTGGCGCGACACCTTTGCCGTTCCGACAGTGAGCTGGAATTGGGGCGTCGCCGGTCAAACTCAAGGCTATTTTGGCATCAACGAAATGGTTCAAGTTCCACTGGTTGACCTTTTTCCGATGTGGATGATGGCCCAACCGGAACCCGCGCCGCTACTCGCTAAGAGCTGGTCTTGGTCTAAAGACGGTAAAAGCCTCACCATGAAGCTTATCGAAGGCGCTCGGTGGTCGGACGGCGTTCCCTTTACCGCCGACGACGTGCTGTTTACGTTTAACGACTATATTTTAGACCCCAATGTTCCGAGCCCCAACGAAGCCGACGCCTGGACGTTTGGGGGTAAGGTGACGAAGCTCGAGAAGATTGACGATTACACAGTTCGATTTGTTTTCGGCGCGGCGAAACCCTACAGCGCCTTTTACCGGATGGGCTACGAACAGTTTTCTATCGTCCCTAAACACGTATTCGCAAAGTTTCATCCCAAATATACCAAAGGCGCAACCTATCAAAAGCTCTTGACCTCCGCCCCACCCCAAGACCTGCCGCCGGTTACGCTGGGCGCTTTTATCCCGGTGCGTTATCAACCCGGTCAGCAGATGATTTTGGTAAGAAACCCTTACTACTGGCAAGTTGACGAAGACGGCAAGCAGCTCCCGTATATCAGCGAGGTCCACTACGCCGAGGCAAGTAGTGGCGAGCAGCGCACCTTTAACCTGATTAACGACACCGGCGACCGCGATAACGTCGAGAACCCACAAATCTTTACCCAAATCTTTCAAGCCTCCCAGAAGCCCGACGCTCACTTCAATTTGCGCTTTGAGGGGTTCGGTATCGGCTACCGGCTCGAGCTCAACTTCGCCGACTTCGGCGCGAAAACGCCTCGAGCCAAGGCCCTGAGAGAGCTGTTTCGCAATCTTAAGTTTCGTGAAGCCCTCTCCTACGCGGTTGACCGTCAGGGGCTGGCAACAGCAGCCTTCGCCGGTCCATTAACCCAGCCTTGGTACGGGGGATATCCGTCGGCGTCCCCGTATTACGATCCGAACTTAGTCAAGACCTTTGAATATAGCCCCGACCAAGCTAAAACGCTGCTCAGCGAGCTAGGGTTTCAAGATACCGATGGGAACGGCCTGCTCAACTGGCCCCAGGGAACCCCTACCGCTGGGCAGGACCTGCTCATCGAACTCGTTGCGGCTGCGGATGTGCAAGCTGCGGTCGAAGCGGGACAGGCGCTGGTTCCACTTTTCCGCAGTGTTGGTATCGATCTGCGGTTCCGGGTTCTGCCTGGACCGACTGTCACAAACTTAGTCAACACCTCCGACTTTGATATGGTCATCACGCGTCAAGATGTGCCCACACCGGACGTAAGGCCGGGCTTATACGGACCGGCCAGTGCCGACGAACCCACCTGGCACCAGGCTGGCCCCGAAGGGCGCACACTGCTCCCTTTTGAAAAGGAGATGGCGACGCTTATAGACGAGTCTCGCTTCACCACCGACCCGGCTCGCCGTACCGAGATTTTCCACGAGGTTCTTAAACTTTCAACTGACAACGTCTACACCATCGGACTCTACGAAGCGCGGCGCGGCTTAGCCGTCAATAAACGCCTTAAAAATATTCCCGACGATTTGCCCACGTTCCAGTACGAATGGGGGATGGAGAATATGCCGTGGCTTTCGTGGACAGCTGCAGATGAGCAGATCGCCCCGCGCTTTTTGAACCTCATCCCGACACCGAAAAACTATCAAGCTCGCGCGGGCAACTGAGGCGCTGAGGGTGACGGGTATAGGGTGCAGCAGACCGGGTAGAGATTCTGCCCGGTCTCTCCGGAAGGCTCGAGTGAGTGGGTAATGCTCGGCTTTATCCTTAAAAGGATTGGCTACGCTGTGCCAACTCTCGTTTTAATCAGCTTTTTTTCGTTTCTGATTATCGAACTCCCACCTGGAGACTATATGACCACGCTGCAAAACACGCTGGTCGCGCAGTCGGGCATGTCTCCAGGGGAGGCGCGCGCGCTGACTAACCGGATGAGGGAAGAGTACGGCCTCGATAAACCCTTTTTGATACGCTACGGTCAGTGGATCAGTGCTATCGTCACGCGCGGCGACTTCGGCTTTTCTTTCATCTTTCGCCGTCCGGTGAGCGAGGTGATCTGGCAACGCTTGGGGCTGACCCTGCTCGTCGCCCTTTGCGCCCATGTTCTGTCAGTTGTCAGCGGCGTCCTCATCGGTATCTTTTCAGCCACCCACCGCAACACCTTTTTTGACCACGCGGCTACCGTACTCGCTTTTTTAGGCTTCTCGGTACCCAACTTTTTCCTAGCACTCGTTATTATGTACGTGCTCGCTTTTCACTTTGGTCAGCACGTCGGCGGCTTTTTTAGCCCTGACTACGTGATCGCCCCCTGGAGCTGGGCGCGTCTTGTCGATTTTCTCAAACATTTTTGGGTACCTGTTTTGGTCGTCGGACTCGCGGGTACGGCGCGCAACATGCGGGTTATGCGCGGCAACTTACTTGATGTGCTTAACCAGAACTACGTGCGCACGGCGCGCGCGAAAGGTCTGTCCAGCAACCGTGTTATCTTTAAGCACGCGGTTCGCAACGCCATTCAGCCCATCGTGATGTACCTTGGGGTGGCGCTGCCCTTTTTGCTCCAAGGTGAGATCGTAACGAGCGCCGTGCTGAACCTCCCGACGATGGGGCCGGTATTTTTACAGTCGCTGGTCACGCAGGACATGTACCTTGCGGGCTCATTTTTGATGTTGCTGGCTGTAGTGCTGGTGATTGGCAACCTGCTGGCAGATATTGCGCTCGTTTGGGTAGATCCGAGAGTAAGTTATGATTGACGCCACGAGGATAAAACCGGTTGGGCAGACTGAGCCGAAATTCCAGACCAAAAGCACGTCAACGCTCGCTTTAACCTGGCGACGTTTCCGGCGAAACACGTTGGCCCAGATAGGCGGGACGTTCGTTGTTCTTCTTTTCTTCATCACCCTTTTTGCTCCCTTCTTTACACCGTATAATCCGACCCAAACACAACTAGGTACAGTTTATGTTCCTCCCCAACGCGTTCACTTTTTCGACACCGAAGGGCGGTTTCATCTTCAATCCTTTACTTACGCGCTTGTTCCCGACATAGACCCCAATACCTGGGCACGTATTTACCGTGAAGATACCAGCAAGATGTACAGGCTAAACTTTTTTGCCCCTGGTTGGGATTACAAGCTGCTTAACCTTGTCCCGACAAACCTCCATCTCGTCAGCGTCGAGGAAGGGGGTAGTCTGTTTCTCCTTGGTACCGACAAGATGGGGCGCGACCTCCTCAGCCTGATCATCTTCGGTGCGCGTATTTCGGTCGGGATCGCAGTTTTTGGCGCACTGGTGAGCGCCTTTTTAGGGTCGGTGATCGGCGCGGCGTCGGGGTATTACGGGGGTATCTTCGACAACGTTACCCAGCGAGTCAGTGAACTTCTGCTGAGTTTTCCAACGTTGCCGCTCTTTATGGCGGTGAGCGTAGCGATTCCGGTCGAGTGGCCACCGCTCGGTGTGTTTTTCGGCATTATGATGATTTTTGCCCTGTTAGGTTGGCCGACGCTGGCGAGGGAGGTGCGTGGCAAAGTACTGTCTTACCGTGAAGAAGAGTTTGTCATGGCTGCTCGCGCGGCTGGGGCGACAGGACCTTACATCATCTTCCGCCACATCTTGCCGAACGTGATCAGTCACATTATCGTGATCCTTACGATCAGTGTACCCGAGCTAATCCTGGCGGAGGGGGCGCTATCGTTTTTGGGCCTTGGCATTCAACCACCGCTAGTGAGCTGGGGCGTCTTGTTACGCGACGCAACGACGTTAGAGACCCTCGGCCAGAACCCTTGGATCATGCTTCCGGGTGTCGCCATCTTGTTAACCGTCTTAGCTTTTAACTTTCTTGGAGACGGTTTGCGTGACGCCATCGACGCGACGACCCAATAACAGACAACCCGGCAAAAAGGCAGGGTTGCAGTAAACTAGGAGTCCTATGACTAAAATCACCTTTATCGGCGCAGGCAGCACGGTATTTGCCAAAAACCTACTCGGCGACATTCTAAGCTTTCCCGAACTTTCAACTGCAGAGATTGCACTCTTCGATATTGACGCCGAACGTCTCAAGACGTCGGAAATCGTGGCGCACAAGGTTGCCGACGCACTCGGCGCTAAACCGACTATCACCGCCACGACCGACCGCAATGCTGCGCTAGACGGCGCAGACTACGCGCTCAATATGATTCAAGTCGGCGGCTACAAACCGAGCACGGTGATTGATTTTGAGATTCCGAAAAAGTACGGGTTACAACAGACCATCGGCGATACTTTAGGCATCGGCGGCATCATGCGGGCGCTTAGGACTGTTCCGGTGCTCTTAGAGATGGCCCACGACATGGAGCGGCTTTGCCCCGACGTGCTGCATCTGAATTACGTCAACCCGATGGCGATGAACTGTTGGGCGTTAGCCCGAGCCACGCGGATTAAAACCGTTGGACTTTGCCACAGCGTCCAGGGCACTGCGGGTGAGTTGGCCAAAGACATCGGCGTGCCGGTGGAGGAAATCAACTACCGCGTTGCCGGCATCAACCACGTGGCGTTTTATCTTGAGTTTGAGCGGGGCGGACAAGATTTATACCCGGAGATTCAGCGTGTGGTAGACGAAGGCCGTGTCCCCGACACGAACCGGGTGCGTTACGAGATGTTTAGACGGTTGGGCTATTTTGTCACCGAATCTTCAGAGCACTTTTCTGAATATACGCCGTGGTTTATTAAACAGAATCGGCCCGAACTCATTGAAAAGTTTAATATCCCGATCGACGAATATTTGCGCCGCTGCGAGTTTCAGCTGCAGAAGTGGGAACAGCTCAGAAATAGGCTCGAGGACCCCACCACCACCTTTAAGGTGCAAGACGTTCACAGCGAACACACGGACGACTCCCCAACGGACGGCAGCGTCCGTGACGAAGACCGGATGATGGAACAGATGCTCACCATCAAACGCTCGCCCGAGTACGGCTCCTTAATTATCCATTCGGTTGAAACAGGACAGCCCAGGGTCGTTTACGGCAACGTCATGAACACCGGCCTGATTGACAACCTACCCGAATGCTGCGCCGAAGTCCCGTGCGTCGTTGACCAAAACGGCATGCAACCAACCCATATCGGCGCGTTGCCGCCGCAGCTTGCTGCCCTGATGCAAACCAACATCAACGTGCAGGCTCTGACGGTTGAGGCCATCTTGACCGGCAACAAAGAACATCTCTACCACGCCGCGATGTTTGACCCGCATACGAGCGCCGAGCTGGATTTAGAGCAGATTCACGACTTGGTGGACGACCTCTTAGAGGCGCACGGCGAGATGATACCTGAAGCGTTTCGCGCTTCAAAACAGCGGGAGTTGGCGCACTAACGTAAATTTTTAGGGTGACAAGCTCCCTCACCCACAGGACAAAATGGTAAAGGTTAAACGCCCGACGAGTTTTGAAGTTGTCCAACTCGCGGGCGTTTCTCGCACAACGGTGTCGCCGATACTCAGTAGGACAACTCACAACAAACAACATGGTGACGTTGCGTTTGCACAGTGTCGCCGTTGGACGCGCTCAGGCTTTCGGCTCGAAGCCAACAAATCGAGGCCAACAAACCGAGATAGTAATTTAAGCCTAAAACGCAACAGTGTCGCAGTTCGTTTTCACGGTTCAAACCCCACTAAGTAGGCAGCGCCCACCACACCCACACCGCAGCAACGACCAAAAGCGAACCTATAGGCGAGACAAAGGCCAGGGCGGTTGCCGCAGCAAAAAACACGGTGCCGAGCTGAGACTTAGAGCCGATTAACATTGACGTCGCATTTTTGGTTTCGCCGGCGTCTTGCACCGCAAGTCTGAGCAGCAAAAACGTCAAACTAATGAGCGCGCTTATGCCTGCGTACACTGCTGCTGCGACCGGCGCGGCAGGTTCAGTGAGATATGCAGCAACCAGTGAGGTCGGAAACGGCAAAAACGTAACGGTCAAAAGAAAAAGGCCGTTGAGACGCACCAGGCGCAGCGTCACGACGCGGACGTCTTGCAAAAGCAGGTGATGCCCTATCCAGGCAACCAAAATCGTTCCAAAGGCCAACACGAAGGCAAAGTACGAAGGCCAGCGCCTCAGTAACGCCGACCAAAGCAGCCCTGGAGAACTGGCGTCAGCAGCACTAGGCACTTTGATGTCGAGTACGAGCAGCGTGATGAGGATCGCAAAAACGCCGTCACTAAACGCTTCTAAACGCCTCGAGTCCTTAAAGAAAGGGGTATGTCTTCGGCTGGCCATAGGCCCTCAGCATAACTGGATAAGCTCGCAAAGGTCCGAAACGGGCTCAGTGCAGGGCTTACGCATGTGACAAGGTTTCACCGGCCCAGTAAAGGTAACGTACGGCTTTCGGTGGCCATGCCAACCTCGGCGTAGCTTCTGCACGTTCAGCGTCGGCGACGTTGGTAGAGAGCAACCTATAAGCTGGTTGACCTTCGACACGCCGGTGACGGAGACACAAAAACTTCGCCGCAATCCATAGGCGTAAGCCCTGCTCAGTGAGTTAGCCCGGTCACTCCAAAAGCAGCGATTCAGGCGTTGTAAGTAACTCGATCAAGTAACTCGTAAACTGCGCCGCCTCCGCCCCGTCAATGATGCGGTGGTCAAACGATAACGACAGATAGAGCATCTGCCGCGCTTCTATAGAATCGTCGGGCATCACCACCGGGCGCTTTTTGATGCTGTGAACACCTAAAATCGCCGCTTCAGGAACGTTGATAAGCGGGAAGCTGAAAAGCCCACCGAGCGAACCGATATTGGTAATGCTAAACGTGCCGCCCTTCACGTCTTCAGGGGCGAGTTTGCCGTCTCGAGCTTTCGCCGCGAGCGTATTGACCTCTTGCGCGACCTCTAAAATGCTCTTTTGGTCTACGTCTTTGATGACCGGGACGACCAAACCTACATCCGTTGCAACCGCTAAGCCCAAGTTGTAAAACCGCTTGAGGACAACCTCACTCGAGGCTTCATCAAAGCTCGAGTTCACCACCGGAAACTTTTTCAGCGCCGCCACCGCCGCTTTTATGATAAACGGCAGATACGACAGCCGAACGCCACGTTTTTCCGCCAGCGGTTTGAGCCGCGCACGCAGCGCGACCAGCTCAGTGGCGTCTACTTCGTCAACGTGTAGGGTGCGCACCGTTTGCAGGTGTGACGCGACCATCTGGTTGGCAATGGCTCGCCGTAAACCACGAATGGGAACGCGCTCCTCGAGCCCTTCATACCCCGCCGGTGTTTTATAACCGGGTGCTTTGGGCATACTTGGAGTCGAAGATGTAGCCTGTTCAGCAGCTTTTCTCACGTCGTCTACGCGGATGCGCCCGTTTGGGCCGCTGCCGGAGACGGCACCTAGCTCGAGGCCCAACTCGCGGGCGAGTTTGCGCGCCGCCGGAACCGCTACGGGGCGACCATACGGGCCGGATTTGCGCTCAGCTTCACCATTTTGAGTGTCTTGCCGCATGACCTGATAGACCGGTTCAGCGTGGTCGTCTTTGGACGCCCGGAACAAGCTGCGTGCGTCACCATCGTCTGTATCGTTATCTCCGTCATTGGTATCGTCTTCTAGCTCAGCAGGCGGGTCTTGGGCCAGCTCTGCTTTGGGTGACGGCGTTTCTGTCGCACCGGCCGCTTGCTCTCCTATAGCCTCGTCTGCAAAGCGGGCAATCGGCGCGTGAACTGCGACCACGTCCCCTTCAGCGACGAGCTGCGTCTCTAATACCCCGGCGAACGGGCTCGGCAGCTCGACCGTGACCTTATCGGTCATTACCTCGACGACCGGCTGGTCTTCTTCGACGTGTTCGCCCTCGGCGACGAGCCATTTGACGATTTCACCTTCGATCACCGACTCGGCGAGTTCGGGGAGTACGAGTTCTCGGGGCATAGGGTCAGGTTCTCCTTAGTAACCAGATAAAACCGGCGAACGGAAACGTCTCTTCGCCGTCAAAAAAGGGCTCGAGCTCTTCAGTAAACTTTACTTTGAGCGTTTGGGCTGAGTAACGTCCGCTCGAGCTTGCCGCAACCGCGTTACTCTGCGACATAAGATAAGCTACAAAGTCAGCCAAATTAAATGACCAGGTATTTTCGTAAGGTTCTCTGACCACAAACTCAAAGCCAGCTTTTCGGGCATCTTCGTCTGTAAAAGGTGCGCGGTCTCTGGGCGGTGACAGATGAGCTTCGTAATAACGTTTTAACCACGCCACAAAATTGGCATTTAGATGCTGCTGACCTCTGAAAAAGTTTTCGTATAGGGCGAGCCAACCGCCCGGACGCAGCACGCGCCGCGCCTCTTGCAAAAACGCGCCACGGTCAAACCAGTGAAACGCGGAGCTGACGGTGATGAGGTCGGCGGTAGCATCCGCTAGAGGAAGTGATTCTGCTGACGCCTGATAGTAGGTGATACGCGCGTCTTTCGGGGCTATAGAGAGCATTGCTTTAGACGCGTCTATTCCAATCACACGTTTAGCGACAGCCAGCAGCGCCTGCGTTGACAAGCCCGTACCGCACGCCACGTCTACGGCTAGCTCGAGGGGAGCGCCTAAAAAAAGTTTTTCTCTAACTCTTTCAATCACCAGCGGATGAAAGTGAGGACGGCCCTGAGCGTAAGCTTCGGCAGTCTCCGAGGTAACAAATGGATTTACGGGGTTCATCAGTATTCTAAAACCCGCTGCACCGCTTTCAAAATGCGGTTCACTCCCGGCAAGTAAAGCCGGTCTTGTGCATACGGATACGGCGTGTCAAAGCCAGTTACGCGCAGGGGCGGTGCGAGCAGCATATCCAGCACTTCTTCAGAAATCGTCGCCGCCACCTCGCTGACAAACCCGCCGGTTTTGGGCGCTTCGGAGACCAACACGACGCGGCCGAGTTGGGCCACGGCCTCTAACACCGTCCCCTTGTCCCACGGCATCAAGGAGCGCAGGTCAATCACCTGGGCCGAAATGCCCTGCTCAGCGAGCGCGTCAGCGGCCTTGAGCGTTTCGGCAACGCTCGCGCCGTAAGAGACGAGCAGCACGTCGTCCCCCTCACGTCGCACTCTCGCTTGACCGAGTGGAACGAGGTGTTCGCCGTCCGGCACCTCTTCTTTCATGGTGCGGTACAAGCGTTTAGGCTCCATAAAAATCACCGGATCGTCGTCGCGGATGGCGGTGCTCAGGAGTCCTTTGGCGTCAGCGGGAGACGACGGGTAGACGACCTTGAGGCCGGGGGTGTGAACGAAGTGCGTTTCAGGGTTTTGCGAGTGATGATGTCCGCCTTTGACGCCGCCACCCGCAGGCATCCGCACGACCATCGGGGCGAAAAACTGCCCGCCGGAGCGGTAGCGAAGTTTGGCGGCTTGCGAGACGAGTTGGTCAAAACCGGGGTACACGTAATCTGAGAACTGGATTTCAGCAACGGGCCGGAGGCCGTGCGCGGCCATTCCCACCGCCGCGCCGATAATCGCCGCTTCTGAAAGCGGCGTGTCAATCACCCGGTCAGGACCATAACGTTCAAACAGTCCTTCGGTCGCCAGAAAGACGCCGCCGCGTTTGCCGACATCTTCACCCATCAAGACGACGCGCTCGTCCCTTTCCATCTCACCTAAAAGGGTATGCGCGACCGTTTGGACAAAGTTAAGCTGCGCCATCACAGTTCGCCTTGCTGCTCGAGTAAAAATTCGGGTTGTTCGGCGTACACGTCGTCAAACAGCCACTCGGTCGGAACGTTGCCCGCAGCTTCCGCTTCGGCTTGAGCTTCAGAGAGGGTTTGCCCTAATTCTTTACGCAATTTATCCTCGTCGTCGTCTGACCACAGCCCACGTTTTTCTAAAAACCGGCGAAACCGGCCCAGGGGGTCCCTGGCCCGCCACGCCGCCACTTCTTCAGCTGCGCGGTAGCCCGAGTCGTCATCGGCTGACGAGTGTGCCCCGTAACGGTAAACGAGCAGCTCGACCAAGACCGGCCCGCGCCCTTCCCGAGCCCGCGCGACGGCCTCTTGCAAGACAAAAAAACATGCAAGCGTGTCCATCCCATCCACGGTGTACCCCGGCATCCCGTAAGCGTGCGCTTTGGCCGCGACCGTCTCCGAGGCGCTCTGCTTGTTCAGGCCCACCGAGATGGCGTAGCCGTTATTTTCACAGACGAAGACAATGGGCGCACCCTGTACCCCGGCGAAGTTCAGCGCGGCGTGAAAATCACCTTCACTCGTTGCGCCGTCCCCAAAGGTCGTTACAGTAACCTGCCCGGTATTTTGCAATTTCATGCTGAGGGCCGCGCCGACCGCCGGGGGGATATGCGAGGCGATAGGTGACGCCACCGTATAGATATTGAGCGCCGCCGAGCCGGGATGGTTCGGCATCTGCCGCCCTTTGTTGGGGTCGGCCTTTGTTGCCAGCATCTGTCCGAAAATCTCGCGGAGCGGGACGCCGAGCGCCGCGACGAGGCCGAGGTCACGGTAATAGGGAAAAAGCCAGTCGAATCCGGTGCGCAGCGCGTAAGCTGTCCCGATATGTGCGCCTTCATGCCCGGAGGTCGGCGCGACGAAGCTGGTTTTACCCATCCGCTGCAGTTTGATCAAGCGTTCGTCTAAGAGACGAGCCAGCACCAGGTCGCGGTACATCGCCCGCAACGTAGTGTCGTCTAATGTTTGTTCAAAAGGCGCGTGCCACGCGCCCGCTTCGTCGATGACCGAAATCGGTTTGCTAAAGGGCTTAAAAAGGCGCGTTTCCTGAATCACGGGGGCTCCTTTACCAGGCATTTTACGAAGCGTACTGACATCAGGCGTACTAAGATGCTCGGAACGTTTTCGGCCTTGTCTCAACCTAAGTCGCAGCCTGAAACGTTGTTGCTGACAAACTGAGCAGCGTAGCGCGGGTTATGCGCCCATAAAGTTGCCGCCAACCGTCCGCTCGAGCAGCTGTCACTCACATCAAGTATACGCTAGCACCCCTGAGCGCGTAAAAAACCCATGCCCCCTACCAATTCGGTACACTTTTCGGCGTCAGCTAAAGTTATGAGTGTTTGCTTAGTACAAGACAAAAAACAATTTTACGAGTCTGGAACGGGCTATTGAGCCCTCTGAAAAGTAGCGTTTATGTTCCCCTAGATTGCTGTCTAAGACAATGTTCAAAGGGGTTTACCCGGTCGTGCTCATGCAGACAAACATCTTCTTGTCTAGCTTATGCAAAAAAGCACGTTCTGGACAAGGTTGCTAAAAAGTTGTCGTGTGCTCAGGAGCGTTTGTTGAACAGGGCTGACGCATCTTCAAACTGAACCGAAGGTTTCAGGGGAATTTGCTTTGTTTTCAAAAATCCCTGCTGCGTAAATATCAAAGCGAGGTGCTTTATTCGCCTTCTTCAGCTTGAGAATCGTTTTATGGACTTTCAGAACTAGGTCACGCTCAGCCCTGGTTTGTCGGAGGTAGCCCCGGCCCCGCCAGCAAAGTGACAGTTTTGCTCCACACGAGGTTTGTGATGCGCTCATAGCTTAGAGAACGTGACGGGCCTAAACAGCTCAGGGGACTTTCTCACGCTTTGTTCCCCTTGTTCCCCAGCACTTGCGGGTAATAGCTGCTACCCGGCACGGGTGCGCTATCATAGGCAGACGAGGAGGCTCAGATGAGAACGAGAAACCCACAGCGCCTGTTGGCCTACGCGCTGATCATTATCGGCGTAATTATGCTGGTGTCGCGCATCGGCAGTGCGGACTGGCTCTGGTTGGCACTTATCAGCGCCTTGTTTTTGTTCGGTTACGTGTCGCGGAAAAACTACAACTTTTTGGTTGCGGGCGGCGTGCTAATGGGTATCGCCGTCGGCACGCTGATCGGCACTGACAGCGGGATGCTCTTAAGCCTCGCCGCCGGATTTTTTGCAATTGACCGGATAGAGCCTAAACCCAACCGCTGGGCACTCTACAGCGCAGGGATTTCTGCGGTTCTGGGCGCACTCGTCGCGTTCGGGTCGTTTGGCCTCTTAAGTTCAACTGCGTTTGCTCTCGCGCTGGTCGCGGTTGGGACCTACTTGCTCTACCGTGAAGGGAATAAACCGGACACGCCCCCGACTAGTACGAGCAGCTATACGCCCAGTCCCCCTAGTCAGTCGTCCGCAACCTCACCGATACCGGAACCCTCGAGCGAACCTGCCACGAATACGTCAGCAACGAGTACGCCGGGCAGTGAAACCGCGCCGCCCCCACCAGCGGCCGAAACCGTGCAACCGTCCCATACCCCCCCTGCCCATACACCCGCTAATGTACCCGGTGGTGCGGCAACGCCCGCTACGCCATTAGAAAACCAGCCACTAGAAAACCAGCCGCGACAAGAATCGCCCCAACCACCACCGGAACAGCCCACGCTCTCGGGCGAAGCTGAAACGCGGTTACGGCGGCTCGAGGCGTGGCGGCGTGAAATCGCCGCGGCTGACGGGGTACCGCCGTATATCGTCTTTTCCAACGACACTCTAGCCAAAATTGCGGCGGCAAACCCCCGAACGCTGGACGAGTTAGACACCATTAAGGGCGTCGGACCAGTTAAGCTGTCGCGTTACGGCGAAACCGTTTTAGGCGTCTTAAAGGATGACCCCGGCGAGGACACTGAAGTTGTGGCAAGCTAGCACGGACGCACAAAAAGCCTGTAGACCTTACCATGACCTACGCAGCGAGCAGCTAGACTAGAGAGATAGACACTATCTAAACGGAGGAACTTATGGACACAACGATTCAGCGCGGGCTTGACGGAGTAGTCATTGACACGACTGAAATCTGCAGCATTGACGGAATGAAAGGCGAGCTGATCTACCGTGGCTACGACGTCCGCGAGTTGGCCGATAAAGCCTCGTTTGAAGAGGTTATTTACCTTTTGTGGAACGGCAAATTACCTAAAAAAGACGAGCTTGCCGAGTTTCAAGCGTCTTTGCAACCTCACTTCGCCGTACCGGACGAAGTGATTGACGTACTGCGGCACTTTCCCACGAATGAGAGCCCGATGCACGCGCTGCGTACGGCGGTCTCGATGCTCGCGGCCTCGGACAAAGAGAGCGACGGCGTTGACCTGGATAACGTGCGCCGTATCGGAATCCGGCTGACCGCCCAGATCATCACCTTGACCGCCGCTTTAGAGCGTATCCGCGACGGACAAGACCCCGTTGCGCCACACCCCGAGCTGTCACTCGCCGCGAACTTTCTCTATATGACCAATGATGAGATGCCCTCTGAAGCTGCCGTGCGCGTAATGGACGTGGCGCTCGTGTTGCACGCTGAACACGGCTCGAACGCGAGCACTTTTGTGGCGCGGGCAACCGCCTCGACCCTGACGGACGTATACAGCGCCATCACCGCCGCTATCGGCTCACTTAAGGGGCCACTGCACGGCGGCGCGAACACTGCCGTGATGCAGATGTTAGAAGAGATCGGCAGCGTCGAAGCGGTCGAAGATTTTGTGATGAACAAACTAGGTCAACCCAAGGCCCGCATCCCCGGTTTCGGTCACCGCGTCTACCGGGTGCTCGACCCACGCGCGGCGATTTTAGAAGGCGTCGCCGAAAAGCTCGCCGAAGAGTCCGGCGATTCGAAGTGGTTTGAGATGTCGCAAGAGATGGAGCGCGTGATGGAGCGCGAGATGGACAAACAGGGCAAGCAGGTGCGGCCCAACGTAGACTTCTTTTCGGCGTCGGTCTACCGGATGCTCGGCTTTCCCGGCGAGATGTACACGCCGATTTTCGCTGTCGCCCGGACACCGGGGTGGATGGCGCATCTCTTAGAGCAGTACGCCGACAACCGTTTGATGCGGCCCAAACTCGCGTATGAGGGTGAAAAAGGCAAGACGTTTACGCCTATAGAGGAGCGTTAAAGCTCCAAAGCGTAACCCCCATAAACCGACCAGCCTACGCCCGACGCAGATTTTACCGTCGGGCGTAGTTTCGTAGGGACCGGGCTCGAGTCTCCCCGGCAGTAGCGTAAAACGGCTAAGATAGTGAGCGGTCTTTGACCGCTAGCTTTTACCTCAATTTTTAAGGTATAGTAGCTGGCGACAGTCGTATAGCCGTACCGTAAAACGTACCAAAAACAGCTCGGTGGGCCGGGAAAGAGGTAAAAGTGGCTGTTACACTTCCGCCAAGAGAAGCCAAACGCGAATTTGCCGTCGAGGGCGCGTACCGCTACAACAGCGGGAGCACGCTCCGCTGGATTTTGTCGCATCTGGGGCGTTACCCGCTCCTGCTCTTTAGTTTCTCCGCCGCCGCGATCTTAACCAACGTGCTCTTTTCCGCCATACCCCGCCTGACCGGAACGGCGTTCGACGAGGTGCTTCGGCCCGAACCGAGTGTGCGGCGACTCTTGACGATTGCGCTGATTATCTTGGGCATCGTCTTGGTGCGCGGCGTCGTAGACATCATCAACAGTTTTTCGGTTGAAACGCTGGGGCAAAGGCTCGAGCGTGACGCCCGCGACGAACTCTACGTGAGCTTACTCGGCAAAAGCCAGACGTTTCACAACCGGCAGCGTGTCGGTGACATCATGGCGCGGGCCGGAAACGACGTGCGGCAACTCAATCCGATGATGAACCCCGGTGTGGCCTTATTGTCCGAATCGATTATCGGCATCATCGTCCCGCTGATTTTTATCGGGGTGCTCGAGCCTGTTCTCCTCATCTCCCCTGTGCTGTTCGTCATCACCTTCGTCTTCGCGCTCCGGCACTACATGAACCAGCTCGGGCCGGTTTCGTCGGCCTTGCGCAAACGTTTCGGCGTGATGAACGCTGGCTTAAACGAAGCCATCACCGGCATCGAGGTCGTCAAAGGGGCGGCACAAGAGGCGCAAGAGAAACGCAAGTTTATCGAAGATGCCAGCCTCTACCGGGACGCGTTCACCGAGCAGGGCAAGGTACAAGCTCGCTATTTGCCGCTTCTCTTAATCGGTTTAGCTGTCAGCGGAGCGTTCGCGCACGGACTTTATCTGCTCTCCATCGGCCGTATTTCAGTCGGTGATTTGGTCGCCTACATGGGCCTGATGAGCACCTTGCGCTTTCCGGCGTTTATCTCGATCTTTACCTTTTCGCTCGTGCAGCTCGGGTTTGCAGGGGCCGAGCGGATTTTAGAACTCATCCGCGAAGACACTGACCTAGACGAAAACACCGCCGGGTACGCCGCGCCGATTGAAGGCGAAATCAGGTTTGAAAACGTGTCGTTCGGTTACGGCAGCGACAAGCTGAGCCTCCAAGACCTCACCTTTACGGCGTCGCCGGGGCAAACGGTCGCCATCGTCGGGCAGACCGGCTCGGGCAAAAGCACGTTGACCAAACTCGTCAACCGCGCCTACGACGTCACGAAGGGACGCATCCTGATTGACGGGGTGGACGTGCGGGAGTGGAACCTCGAGGCGCTCCGCTCGCAAATTTCAGTCATCGAGCAAGACGTGTTTCTTTTCTCGCGCTCGGTCGCGGCCAATATCGCCTTCGGTTTGGGCTCAAAAGCCACGCCCGGGGCGATCGAAGAAGCCGCTAAAGCAGCCCAAGCCGACGCCTTTATCCGGCACTTTTCGGACGGCTACGATACCGTCATCGGAGAGCGCGGCGTCACCCTTTCGGGCGGGCAGCGGCAACGGTTGGCGATTGCGCGGGCGCTGCTGACCGACCCCCGGATTCTAATCCTAGACGATTCGACGAGCGCCATAGACAGCGCCACCGAAGACCAAATTCAGCGGGCGATAGACAAGGTGTTAGACGGCCGCACGACGCTCCTCATCACGCACCGGCTCTCGCAGATTCGGCAAGCCGACAAGATTTTGGTGCTCCATCAGGGGCACATCGTAGACCAGGGGACGCACGACGAGCTGCTTGGCCGTTGCAGTCTCTACCAGCGTATCTTCGCCCGCTACGAGGAGGAGTAACGTATGGGTTTTGTGATGGACGGCCTCGGCGCAGAGGCGTACGACCGCAACTATTCGGACCGGCAGCTTTTAGGGCGCATCGCCCGCTACTTTCGCCCGTTTTTCGGCTTGATGGTCTTTGTTGCCACGACGATCTTGCTCACGGCGGTCATGGACGCGGCGTTTCCAATTCTGATCTCTCGTGGTATTGACGCACTCACCACCCAGACGGGCGCGGTTACGGCGCAGTGGCAGAGCACCGTGTGGCTGCTGGCCGCGATTTTCAGCGCGGGCGCACTGTCGTGGGGATTTAACTTTTTTCGGCAGAGCTACACCGCAAGGGTTGTGGGTGATGTGGTCTTAAACCTCCGCAAAGATGCGTTTGACGCTGTGCTCGAGCGCGATATGTCGTTTTATGACGAGTTCTCGACCGGCAAAATCGTCAGCCGCGTCACCTCCGACACGCAAGATTTCGCCACCGTCGTCACGCTGACGCTCAACTTGATGAGCCAGCTTGTCCAGGTCGTGATCGTCGTCGGGGTGCTGTTTTTTATCAACGCGCAGCTCGCCCTGATTGCGCTTTTAATTGCGCCCTTTATCGTCGCAGCGGCGCTCGCCTTTCGCCGCGTCGCCCGCAGCACCACGCAGCAGGCGCGGCGCGTCTTGGCTGAGGTCAACGCGAACGTACAGGAGTCGATCACCGGCATTTCAGTCGCCAAGACGTTTCGGCAAGAAGGCGCGATTTACGGCGAGTTCAGCCGCGTCAACGCGCAGTCGTATGTGCTCAACCTCCGGCAAGGGTTCGTGTTTAGCGGCATCTTCCCGGTGCTCGGAACGATTGCCGGGGTCGGGACGGCCTTGGTCGTCTACTTCGGGGGCACGAGCGTGTTACGGGGCAGCGTCACGCCCGGTCAGTGGTTTTTGTTCGCCGAAAGTATCGCGCTGTTATGGCAACCGTTGACGAGCATCGCGTCGTTTTGGAGTCAGTTTCAGCTCGGGCTCTCAGCGAGTGAGCGGGTCTTTGCCCTGGTGGACGCGGAGCCGCGTGTGGTGCAGACGGACAACCAAGTTTTACGGGACGTTAAGGGCCGCATCGAGTTCAAAAACCTCGACTTTCGCTACACCGCGCAGGAGCAGGTTTTGGATCACTTTAACCTGACCATCGAAGCGGGCGAGACAGTCGCACTTGTGGGACATACCGGCGCAGGCAAATCGAGCCTCGGCAAGTTGGTGGCACGCTTCTACGAGTTTCAGGGAGGCGAGCTGACGATTGACGGACACGATATTCGGACGCTCGAGCTTCCCCCCTACCGTAAACACTTAGGCATCGTCCAGCAGACGCCCTTTTTGTTCGGCGGCACGGTGCGCGACAACATCCGTTACGGCACGGCGGACGCTTCGGATGAAGACGTACGGAAAGTTGCGGGGCGTATCGGCGGCGGCGACTGGTTGGACGCCTTGCCCCAAGGCTTGGACACCGACGTGGGTGAAGCCGGCAAAGGCATCTCGATGGGGCAGCGGCAGCTCGTGGCGCTCGCCCGGACGCTCTTGCAAAACCCCAGCATCTTGATTTTAGACGAAGCCACCGCGAGTGTTGACCCGCTGACCGAAGCGCAGATTCAAGAGGGACTCGAGGTCGTTTTACGGGACCGCACCGCCATCGTGATCGCGCACCGGCTCTCAACGATTCGCTCGGCCGACCGCATCATCGTACTGCGTGAGGGTGAAGTCATCGAAGAGGGCGACCATAACGGACTGATGACAGCGGGCGGACACTACGCCGAGCTTTACACGACGTACTTTCGGCATCAGTCACCGGACTATCATCCTGACGACGTTCAACCTTTGACGGCGTAGACGTGCATGATCCGTATTTGTATCTGGGTCTCGACCTCGGTACGACGAGTGTTTCAGCGGCAGTGATTGACCTGGAGACGGGTCACGTGCTAAGAACCCAAAGTCTCCCCCATCACGCTGCGATAACGGCCGATATTCCGGGAGCGCATACGCAAGACGCTGACACGTTGGTCACACAGGCGCAGAGGCTAGTCGCTCCCCTCACAGCTGAGTTCGGCCCCTTTTCCGGCATCGGCGTCACAGGGCAGATGCACGGGATTTTATATGTAGACGCAGCTGGCCAGGCCGTCAGCCCACTTTTTACGTGGCTTGATAGGCAAGCTGAGGGGAAAAACGAAGGCAAAGGTTATCTCGAGCACTTCCAAGAAGCCACCGGTGAAGCTGTGCCTACTGGGTATGGCGCAGTGACGCACTTTACCCAACTGCAAAGCGGGCGCATCCCGAAAACCGCCGCGTCGCTCTGTACCGCCCCCGACTATTTGGTGATGCGACTTTGCGGTTTGACGCACCCACTCACCGACCCGACTTTGGCGCATAGTTTGGGGCTTTTTAGCTTGGAGCAGCTCTCTTTTAAGGATAAGGTGTGGAAAGAGTTGGGCTCGAGTCCCGTAAAATTTCCGACTGTAAGCGTTCACAGCGTCGTCGCAGGCAGATACGAGGGCACGCCCGTTGTCACCGCTCTAGGGGACAATCAGGCGAGTTTTATCGGGAGTATAGGCGACCCGGAACGCTCGGTTTTAGTGACTTTAGGCACGAGCGGGCAAGTCAGTTGTGTAAGTAACGAGCTGAAGTATGCGGACGGACTCGAGACCCGCCCTTTTCCCGACAACCGGTTTTTGCTCGTCGGCGCGAGTTTAACCGGGGGTAAAGCTTTAGAAATGTTGGCGAACCTGGTAGACGAAATTGCTTATAAGCTGACCGGCGAACATCTTAAAAATCCTTACGGATTGCTCGAGGGCGATCCTGCAAACTTGAACCCGCCGCACCTCGAGGTTGACACCCGCTTCGCCGGGTCGCGGAATAAAAGCGCAAAAGCCGGGGCTATCCGTAACCTCACGCTTGACAATTTTACGTTAGGGTACCTCGCTTACGGCTTTGCTCAGGGCGTCGTAGACGAGCTTTATGCTTTTTGGCAAAGTGGCCTCGAAACAGCAAAGATTTCTAAGATCGTTGGCAGTGGAAATGTTTTACGCCGAAGCTCTTTAGTAAGGGAGCGGTTGCAGACGACGTTTGGGTTACCGCTTTCGCTGACCCCTTACCAAGAAGAAGCGGCGGTCGGAGCCGCCATCTACGCCGCGTCAACGGTGCAAAAAGAACCGCTCGAGGCCGTTTCTCAAAAGCTCTTTGCCGACGAATAAGTTGGTAAACGAGCAGGTTGAAACGACTGGGTTGAAACGAGCAGGTTGAAGTGACCAGGTCGAAACAACCGATATCTCAAGCAACCCGCTGCACGTCGGTCATGACCAACCGGCTTTTGGGAATCGCAGGCAGCCGTGACAAGCTGACGCTCAAATCTTGCGGCGGCACCGTGTAGCGCAGCGAGCTTAAAAACTTGACGGCCTCTTTCATTAGGGAGATCGTCACCCACTCCCCGGCGCAGCGGTGCCCGAAATGGTGGTCGCCGCCGCCCTGCGAAACGAACGTGTAGGCGCTCCCGTCCCACTGATAGAACCGCTCGGGCATAAACTTGTCCGGCTCGCCCCAAAGCCGCGCGTCATGATTGGTACCGTAAAGGTCAAGGAGCACCCGCCGACCTTTGGGAAAGCGGAAGCCGCGCCAAAAAAACGTCTCGCGCACACGCGCCGCCGTAAACGGAAAAAAGGGATAAAAGCGTCTGACTTCTTGCACGAACAGCTCGAGGTACCCTTCATCACTTTGGACGCGCCTTCGGCACTGCGGATACTGATATAGGGCGAGCGCGGCAAAGGCGATATACCGGGCAATGGCAACAGTTGGCCGCACCACGTTAAGGAGCGCGACGGCCGCCTCGTGCTTACTCAGCAGTTCACCGTCAAGCTTGCGGAACGTCGCAATTTTGAAAAGTGCCGACCCTTCGGGGGTGTGGAGGGTGCCTTTGCGCACCCGTTCAACGAGCCTCGCGGCCCAGGCGTCACCCTGAATCCGGCTCAGCCGCCCCTTAAGGTAACGGAAACCGACAGCAGCCGGAGCGTCAATCATGGCCGCGAGTTCCAGGGTCCGAAACCCGGCAGCGTTTAGTGGTACCCCGGCCCAGCTGCACGCCGCTTTACACCGTAGCTCCATCACTTCCTCAAACAGCACTACGCGGTCTCGGCGGGTCCATTTATCCGCGCAAACGTCCCACTGCTCAGCGGTAAGCTCTACCAGCCGCTGCAGCTCAGCGGGCGACATAAATGACATATGTAAGGCTTTGAGGTGCCGGTGCGGTGCACCGTCTAACCCCTGCACCCCGCCCGTCCCAAAGAGCGTTTTTTGCAGCCGCCCCGGTGCCGCGCCTGCCCGGACAAAGTGCGCGGGGTCGTAAAACAGCTCGGCAGCGTCCCGACCAGACAGGCAAATCGTCGGTTCAAACAGCAACCGGGTTTGAAAGATGTCCGTACCAAGGCGGCGACCCCGTTTAGTGATGAACAGGTAGCCGTCTTTAAGGAGCGCGGACGACGCATCGAAGCTGTAGTCTGAAGGAATTTTGGGCATCCGCCGCCTTTCGCGTACCTTCTATCAACCCGTCAATCATCCGAGAGAGTATAACCGGGTTGCGTTGACTGCTCATATCATCACGTTCTGGCGTCATGGTTTGAACGTGTAAAAGGTGCTGTTTTCTCTGCACCGGCACCTACTAGCTTCTTTAGGCTAACTTCTTACTTCTCCTTCTTACTTCTCGCGACCCACTGTCAACAGTCAACGCCTCCGACCGAGTTTAGAAGCTCAGCAGGACCTATGCTCCGTCTATGCTTCGTCGCGCCCTTTGACCTCGGCGGGTGGGTGCGTCGCTTCGACGGCGGTAAACGCCTCTAAAATCTTGTAGGTATGACTGGCCCCTTCTGGGACTAACCACGAGTCACCGGCCTCGAGTCTGACCATCTGGCCCTCGAGGTGCAACTCAGCTGTGCCCTCAATCACGTAGCCGACCGTCTCATACTCGCGGCGCTCTTCAGGTTTGGTCTCATCTGCGGGTTCACTGCGCCAAAGCCGCATCGAAACACCTTTACCCGACGCGAGGTACACCTGCCCCATCTCGCCGTGTGGGGACGTTCTCGAGCTGACTTTTTTAATCGTTGAATCTGCCATTACAACCTCCTTATACTTCTCAGTTTGAAGCATCAAGCGGCGTGTAAAACATTGACCCGCACACACATTTACCTGTAACTGCTGTTTGCGGGCCTTTCAGGTAGGTTCTATGCACGACTTGCGACCAAACAAACAGAACGGTAGACGCTAAACTCGCGCAGTCTAAGCTTTAGGGCGGCTTAACGAATGCTAGTGAACTGTAACGACGCGCCAACCGCCGGCCTTTTCCTCTATTTCAAGGGTGAGCATGACTAGCTCGAACGCACTCCATTCGTCCGAATCAAGCGAGCAGTAGGGCATCTCGAAAAACCCGTCAGCCCCCTCGACCGGAACAAGCTCAAAGGCGTCCAGTTCAGCAGGAAGCGCCACAGTACTAAGCGCAGTGTCAGGCCCCGTGTTCGGCCTAGTGTCCGGCAACGCGAGCCACACACGCCTCACGCCCAAAAAATCCGACATGTTGCCTCTCTCAATCTGCCTAAATCAGCTGAATTTTGAAGGTGTCACGTTTTGTGTGTTTGTGGGCCTGCTTGCCTCTCTCACGAGCTTGCTGCAGTACCATACACAGAACGTGATGCACCGCCAAATTTTAGATAAACATCTTGCGGATTTTACGTTGGGGTGGCCCACTGAGGGCTACGGTAAAGGTATGCTCGAGCTCACACAGGTCTCCGTACAAACCCTTAAGCGTCGGCAGGTCTGAAAACCTCTCCTCCGCCGCTTGGGTTAACAGCAGTAGTTGGTCCCGGTCGCGGCGATATTGAGACGACTCGACCCACCACCAGTACTTCGGCAGCAGCGCGTTAAGTTCACCCGCAAGCTGCCCGATGTCGCGCCGGAGCACACGTTTAGCTTCCGTTAAGGCACTTCTGCCGAGCCTGACCTGAGCGTCCACAGCTGCTTGTTTCATGGTGTCTCTCATGATTCCCCCCACTACATCTTGTCTTGTACTTTGGTTGATGCCCTTTATCTCGTTCGCTCAAACTGCGCTGCTTACCCCTCAGCCAGTATGTTACGAATTACTTACATTATCTTAAAGGCTCTAGCGTTACGAAAAGACACAGTTGTAAGAAAATCGAGGTACATTTGCCCCGGTAGTTCCAAAAAATAAAACGCGAACGCCGATCATGCCACTTTGCTTGACACCAAAAGGTTCGGCCTGTACTGCGTTTCTAAGCAGCTACAGGCCGATCGTTAAGTTTTAGCTGAACTTTTTTAGCTGGACTTTAAGCAGGCTCGAGCTCGAGTTCAACCTTGATCCAACCCGGCTCCCGCTCGTCGAACTCCCGGTACGCCGAAATTGCGTCTTGCATAGGTTCCATCTGGGTCAGGATTTTAACTGGATCAACGACGCCTGAGGCCACCATATCAACCAGTTTGGGAATATATTTGCGGTGGTTGCAGTTGCCCATTTTCAGCGTCAGGTTTTTGTTCATCGCTTGCCCGATGGGAAACGTCTGCATCGTCGGCGGATAGACCCCGATAATCGAAACGGTTCCGGCTTTGGCCACGGCTTGCACGGCCCACTCGAGGGCCTGTGAGGGTGCGTCGCCGGGAACCCAGTTGTCACCGTCCGTATTTTGCTCCGGCGCAACCTGCTCGACTTCGGACTCGAACTGCTGTTCCTCTTGCCCTTCCGGTGCAGCAGGGCCGTGGTCGGCGTGCTGCGCGTCGACGCCTACCGCGTCAATCACCCGGTCAACCCCGCTGCCGCCGGTCAGCCGCACAATCGTCTCAACCGGGTCTTCTTGATCAAAGTTGATAACCTCAGCGCCCTGTGCTTTGGCCATCTCGAGGCGGTCTTGATGCCGGTCAACGGCGATGACGCGCCCCGCGCCCAAAAGTTTGGCGCTCAAAATGGCGAACTGGCCGACCGGCCCGCAGCCGAACACCGCGACCGTATCCCCGGCTTCGATTTCAGCCATGTCCGCGCCGAAGTAGCCGGTCGGAAAGATGTCCGAGATTAAGATCGCCTGCTCGTCAGCGACGCTATCGGGCAATTTGACGAGCCCTACGTTAGCGAAAGGCACGCGCACCTTTTCAGCCTGCATCCCGTCGAGGCCGCCCGCCGCTTCTGGCCCGCCGAAAAAGGTCGTTCCGGCGCGTTTGCCTCCTGGGTTGGCGTTGTCGCACTGTGCGTAGTACCCGGCGCGGCAGTACGAACAGTACCCGCAGCCGACGGTCGAGGGGATGACCACGCGGTCACCGATATTTAAGTTCCGCACATCGTCGCCAACCGCTTCAACGACGCCGACCCCTTCGTGACCGACAATCCGGCCCTCTTTCATCCCGGTAAAGGTGCCGCGCACGAAATGCAGGTCGGTGCCGCAGATGGCGCTCGAGGTCAGCCGCACAACCGCGTCATTGGGGTCTTGGATGGTCGGTTCGGGAACGTCGTCGAGGCGAATGTCGCCGATACCGTGAAATACAACTGCTTTCATGATGCTCCTTTTTTAGCTGGGTGATAAGTAACAAACGTAACCGGTCGCAACTCGGCTCGAACTAATAACGAGCGAGCCACCGCTAAGTTTTTTGTTCAAATATGGTGCGTGGCGTGGTTGATAGAAAAAGTGCCGCGCTGCCCTCGTGCCTAGCTGCTCCTCCCCTATTCAGGTATAGGTCAAAACGCAGCGCAGAACTTGGGTCTAACGCACGCTGCGCGGGTAAGCCAAAGGCAAACTCAGTGGGTTTAAGGGGTGCTACTGTCTGCTTTTTTAGTACCTTTTAGGGGAGTAAAGGACGCTGACTTGCTCGAGCTGCTGATTTCTGAATTCTTCTTTGGGCACACTGCCGCCGCCGCCAGCTGAGTTTAGACCGTTCTCAGTTTGCCCCGTAAAGTTCGGTATAAACCGCGTAGTTAAACATCACCCGGCTGACGTACTCGCGGGTCTCGTCGTGGGTGATGGCCCGGTAAAAGTCAGGGTAAAAATCAGCTGAACTCGTCAGGGACAGGGTCTCTAACAACCGACTAACGTAACCGGGTCCACCGTTATAGGCCGCAATACTCTCAGGAAGGCTGGCGTCAAACTGAGTGAGCAATTTTGAAAGGTAAAACGCGCCGTAACGGATGTTGTCGGACGCGCGAAAGGGGTCACCGGGCCTTTCACCCAAAAGTTCAGCCACGTAGTCCCAGGTACTTGGAATCAGTTGCAGCAGCCCTTGGGCACCGGAAAATGAGACCGCGCGGGGGTGAAAGAGCGATTCTTGCCGCATCACCGCCCAGAGCAGCGCCGGACGCAGGTTATAAGTGCGGGCTTGGGTCAGGACGCTCCCGGCAAAAGCCTGCGGATAGGCTGCTCGGTAGGTACGACGTGCGCGGCTACCCTTCCGCAGATAGGCGTTCGCGGCTAAGGTACTAGAGCTGAACTCGCCCATCCTTTGTAACGCTTCGGCAAGCGCCACGGTCGTCGGTTCGTCACGGCTGTGAGACAGTGCCACGAGCAGTTCACCCAAAGCCGCTTCGGGGTCACCGGCCTCCTGAAGCGCCTTTGAAAGCGCCAGCACCGGCGGCTTGACGCGTTTTAGCCGCCCATTCGGAACCGAAAACGGTTTGCCCCGCAGCAGGCCGAAAAAACTGTCTGCCGGGATGAGGGCGTCGGCGGCCCCGGCCGTTTTCGTGTCGCCGAGACGCGTTGCCAGTGTGTAGGCGCGGAAGGCCGCGTCGTCACGATAGTCTGAGCTGTCGTCAGCCGAACCTTGGGCGACCCGCAGATAGAGGGAAACAGCAGCGGAAACCTTACCCTTGGCCTCGAGCAGTCCTGCCGCGTGCCAGAGGCTGGGGTCATCACCGAGCCTCAGGTACGCCGCCAGCATCTCTGCGGGGTCACCCTCGGCTTCGGCAAGACGAACGTTCGCCTCTTGCGAATTCGGCAGCATAAGAACCAGCGCCTTGGCTTGTCGGTAACGCCCCAGTGACAAAAGCACCTTGAACTTTCCCGCGAGCGCCTCGGCGTCAGCCGGTTTTCCGAGCAGCCGGTTGTAAACCTTTAGAGCGCGTGCGTCATCGCCGCTAGCAGCGAGCGCAGGCGCACGTAGTTCGGGCGCGGACACGCCTCTCAGGGCCATGAGCGCCCGTTCGGGTTCACGAGCGTCTAAAAAAATTCGGGCGCGGGTGCGCGGCTCGAGCTTAAGCCTAGCGAGGCCCTGCGCCGCCTCGGTAAGAGGCAACGCGTTTCCGTAAGCAGCGGCGGCGCGGACGCGGGCTCCGGCTTGTTCTGCAAGTCGTCCCAACGTAAGCTGCGCCCGCTTTTGGTCGTCTCTAGCCAGGGGTGAAATAAGACCGAAAGTGAAGACCTGCCCCAGGTACTCCAGCCGCTCTTTGGCCGGAAGCTTGGTATTACGAGAAAGCCCTAAAAGGGTGCGGTAGCGCAGATAACTCTCCGGGGCCGACACGACAAACCGTTTGAGCGCACCCGTATCGCCGCGCAGCTCGGCGCGGAAGAGCCGCTTGTAGTCCCTTAAAACGTCCTTTTGGTACGGCACGTTAAACGTCACCGTAACTTTGGGCAGCGGCAAAGGTAGTGGCCGAAGCAACCAGCCAAGCATTCCCAAAGCCAGCGCAAGTGCTACGAGTAACGAGAGGCGCACCGTTTGACGCACAGCTTAGTTTACTCGTTGGTCTATTTGGCGCACCGCTAAAGCTCGTGATAAAGTCACGGGGTAAGGTCGGCGCTGGGGCCCTTAGCTCAGTCGGTTAGAGCAGTTGACTCATAATCAATTGGTCGTTGGTTCAAGTCCAACAGGGCCCACCATTTTCTCCCGTGCCGTACGGAAAAACTTCGCCTTAGTCGATTGGTCGTCAAAAGCGGTGGGCAATAAGTGAAGCTACCAAACCGAAATGACTGAAATCAAGGCAGAACTTTCTAACACGTATAGTCTAGTTAATCTATACAGTTCAGCACCCAGCTCTAGTGATTGAAGCAAGCTTTAACATCGTACAGGCAGTTGCAGAAGTCTAAGATGGACAGCCGTAAGAACACTGATAAAGCAGGTTTATAGACGTGGCGGCGCAGCCTAAAGAGGGATGAGCACCACCGGCTCACGGGTTGGAAAGCTGCGTTCAGAAGGCTCGAGGCTTACAGCAAAGGTGCTCCCTAGAGCGAGCGGACGTTCGGTAAAAAAGGTGTGTCCCTGCCACACGCCGAGGAGCCGCGGAACACCGCCTACAACTTCCCAGGCGTGAAATATCTGGTCTTCAGCAGGCAAGTTGTCAAAGGCTATAAACAGTCGCCGGTCAGGTAGCCGCACCACGTCACCGACGATCTGGCCGCGCACATCGAGGAGCGGGTCGGCGACAGCGCCCGGTCTCGAGCGGTACGCCTCGAACTCTTTGCGGACCTCGGCAGGCGGCGCTTGCCCAAGCAGCCAGAGTGCGGCGGCAGCTTTAGCGGCCAACCCCAGCCCGAGGCCCCAGCGCCAAGCCGGGGTTTTTGAGTCAGCACGAACCTCACTTAGCAGCGCCTCCACCGCACTCGCGGGTTGAGGAACAGGGGTTAACGTCATGACCAGCTCGCTCAGGGCGTCTTGGTAGCCGCTGACGACAGCCGCCGCCCCCGGCTGCGCTTCCAGATACGCTTCAACCTCGAGTTCAGCCTCGGGCGAAAGCGTCCCCAAGGCGTAGGCGACTAAGGTGTCGCCGTCTATCATCACGGTTTCCGCCTTGCTGCGCGGCTCAGCTGCTCTAAAGCAGTGCGCAACTCTTGCTTAACCGTTTCTACGGGTTGGCCCGTCAGCTCTGCCAAGGCTTGGTCGGTATAGCCTTGAAAGAAGGCGCACTCCAGCAGGTCATGAGGAGCCGTGACGCTACGCCCCGGCAAACTCGGGTTCTGTTCAGCCTCGTCTTTGGTATCGTCACCGGTTTGTAAAAACAGTGCTTGATCCTTTGCAACTTGTGGGGCGGACTCTTGTTCGCGGACGTCTCTGAACAGGCGGTGACTCAGCGTAATCAGCCAAGTTTTCGCACTCGTCTCGTGGGGACTAAAGTCTGCCGCCGCCGCCCAAGCCTTGACGAACGCAGCCTGAACAGCAGCGTCGGCCTCAGCCGGAGCGTTCAGCATGTGTCTCGCCAGGGCGGTAAGGTGAGGGGCGTAACGACGATGAAGTTCGACCAGCGCCTGCTCACTACCTGCAGCCATCTGCAAGACCAGCTGTTCGTCGGAGGTCGTTACTCCGTGATCGTCCCCTGTCACGTTGTTGTCAAGGATACGGGTAGAAACGAAATTATGCTAGCTCCGCGCTACATTTTCAGGCGGCGTAAGGCACGCTCATCACTACTCAGTCAAATATTGCAGCCGTTTATCTCGAGAAGCGCCGTAAGAGGAACATAGGAAAAGCCTTATAGGAGAAGCACCGAGGTCAGCGTTTTCAACACTGACTGGACCTATCACGACGGTCTACGGCTTGCGACTATCAGCAGCTCACTTGAGGAGCTGGCGAAATACAAGCCGGAACAACTTAGGTCGTCCGGTGGGCTGAACAGCTCGAGCAACGAGGCAGTGCGGCTCGTCGTCAAACGGACACCGGGGATTTTACTGAGGGTTTGGCGTCTGGTCGTGCCCAGGCGTTGAGGTCTTCTTTAGTTTGGAGGCAGTAGTTTTCGTTTGGCACAAGTAGCATGTGCGTGCCGGTCAGCAGAACTTGGGAGAGCACCGCTGACCGGGCCGTGAGGCTCAGTTCTTAGAGAGTTTGCGCCACAAGTAAGCGCCGCTCAGCATGGGGTTGACGTACGTGCCTTTAAGGTTGGCGCGTTGCACCAAAAAAGGAACGCCTTGCGGCAGCAGCACATAGGTCGAGAGATCATACCCGCGTTCGGCAATCTGGCGGTAGAGCTTGACCCGCTCCTGTACATCAAAGCTCGAGCGCGCCCGCTTATCCCACGCGTCAATCTGCTTGTCGGAAAAATTAATTGAGTTAGCGTAGTAGCCGTCGGTTTGATAAAAGGTGTGCATGTAGTTGTCGGGGTCGGCGAAGTCGGGAATCCAGCCGTTAATCACCACCGGCAAAAAACCCCGCAGACTCTGGTCTAAAAAGTCGGGCCAGGCGATACCGCGTACCTGCACCTTAAATTTTGGATTTAAGAACTCGAGGTTCGACTTGATAATTTCAGCGACCGCTTGATGGGCCTGCGTCCCGCTGCTGTAGGTAATCGTAAACTGAAATCCCTTCTCCCACACCTGACCGTTCCAGGCCGCGCGGCAGGCTTTTTCGGCAGCGTCTGGGTCGTAGCTGTAGGTCGGCACTTCGGGGTCATAGCCCAGATAAGAGGGCGGCAGCGCCATCGTCAGCTTTTGGCCGTATCCCTGAAGTACCTGATCGATATACGCCTCCGGGTCAAACGAATAGTTGATACACTTGCGGACATTTTCGTCGCTAAAAAAGTCCGCCGGAATCCCCCGGCCGTCAAGTTTGCCCGACCCGAGGCTGGCGTTATTGTCGGCGACGACCGCCTGATTCATAAACACGGCGCTGACCAAAGTTGACGACCAGTTGAGGCTGGGGTCGGTCGCGGCGTCGCGGACGGTGATTCCAGGTTGACCTTCGACCTGACTGAGGGCGGCGCGCTCGAGGCCCACCACATCGGCGTCGCCTTGTTGCAACGCTAAGATACGCGCAGCTTGGTCGTCAACGATCTGAACTTGCACATTTTGAACCTTGGGCGCACCGCCCCAATAATCAGGGAACGCTTCGGCGATCACGCGGTCGCCGGTCTGCCAGTTGACCAGCTGGTACGCGCCGGTTCCGCTCATATGGTCTTGCAGATAGTGTTGCCGCAAATCGGCCCCGATCCACTCACGCCAGGTCGCTTCGGTGCCGTCCCACATGCCGTTTTTAACGGCCCACGCTTTGTCAACGATAGACGCGCCGTAAAAGATGGTCTTAGCGAAAAAAGCCGGGTCAGCTTGCGCCAAGTTGAACTGCACCGTAAAACCGTCCGGCCCGTCAGGGCACGTTACGCTTTGGTCAATTTTTTTGTAAAAGTCGGCGTACTGTTTGTCAGTTGCGTCGTCGCCGAGTTCAGCCGTCGCGTTGCCGTAGTAGCCGGTTAAGGGCTCCATCAAAATCCAACCGCCTGAATCGGCAGGGTTGACGACGAGCAGCCGCTTTAAGGAATACTCAACATCCTTGCAGCTAAAGGGATTCCCACTGTGAAATTTAACGTCCTGACGCAAGGTAAAAGTAAACGTCAGGTTGTCGCTCGAGACTTTGTACGCGGTGGCGAGGCGCGGCTCGTATTCGGTCACGCTCTCACCCTTGTAGCCGTAGAGCGTCTCGTAGACGTTTTCGATAATCTGACCCGAGGCGATGTCATACGCCTGCGCGGGGTCTAAGGTGTTGACGTCCGCCGTACTTTGAACGATAAAGGTGTCTTGCCTTCCCTGCGCAAGTCCTCCGCTGAGACCGAGTGCTAAAAGTGCGAGCAATAGTTTTTTCACGTTTCTCCTTTAAGTAACAAAACGGGTTGTTTAGTCCGACTGAACTACCACTAACCTCCTCTCCGCCGACGAACGTCCTAGTGCTTGCCTGACTCTATAGGGCAAAGCGGTGGTACTTTCGTAAAAGAGCTTGAAGCCGGTCGTGAGGTAGGGCGTAGCGGGTGTTACCGTTCTGCCCCGTCATGTCTGCGGCCGCGACGAGCGTATTGATGACAGCTTCTTCCGTCGCCTGCACCGTCGCCCGAAAAAGAGGCGTCATCAGGTCGTTGGGCAACATCGGCGCGGTGACCACGTGGTTATCCGTTGCTGCTAAAGGCGCAGTTGAAAAGGCGACAAAAAGTTCACCACTGCCGTTTTCGGCGACGCCGCCGGTTCTAGCCAGGCCCATCGAAACGCGGCGGGCGAGCCGCTTGAGCTGATGCGGCAACAAGGGCGCGTCGGTCGCCACGACCGCGATAATCGAGCCGTATTCTGAGGGCACGGGAGCTTGACCTGGCTGGCCGTAAGTGGGCAGGAGGTCAGGAATCTCTCGGCCCACCGGGACGCCGGCGACCAGCAGGTCTCCCCGTTCGCCGAAGTTGGCTTGGACTAGGACGCCTACGCTATACGCGCCGAACTCATCTGGCAGTTGCCTCGAGGCCGTACCGGTGCCGCCCTTAAACCCGTACAACCCCATCCCCGTGCCGCCGCCGACGTTGCCCTCGGCCACCGGCCCTGAAGACGCACGCTCGAGCGCCTCAAACACGTGCGCTTCTCGGACATGAAAGCCGTTGATGTCGTTTAGAAAGCCGTCGTAGGTTTCGGCGACCACCGGCAAAAGCCACGGTTGTTTCATGCCGCCTGCCCCAACCGCCCATTTGATCACGGCGGCGTGGACCGCGCCGACGCTGTGGGTGTTGGTCATCATGATGGGACCCTCGAGTAACCCCGACTCTTCAACCCACGCCATTCCCGTCATCTCACCGTTACCGTTGTGCGAGTAGCCACCCGCGAAAACAGGTGTGTCCGCGCCCGCCCTGCCCCTCGGCAAAATGGCAGTCACACCGGTTCGGACGGGGCCTTGGCCGACGACGAGTTTTCCGTCACCTTCAGTAAGGGTGACGTACCCGACTGCAACCCCGGCAACGTCCGTAATGGCGTTGAGCGGACCCGGCTCACCGTCAAAAGGAACGCCCAACTCGCGTGCTCTAGGCATGAGCTGACGACCTGTCCATGAGCGTACAAACGTCTCTACGACTTAGAACGTCGTCGGCTAGGGTCACCATCTTTGCTCCCTTCATTATCTGGGGTTGAACAAACATTTACGGCGAAAACGAGATGCTGCTCGCGTTCATCACCGCTCGGAAGGTGCGGTTAAAGGCGAGGGCGTCGGAGGCGGTATAGGCGACCGTGCGTTCGCCCGCTCTGGTCACCCCCGGAATATAAAGGCACGGGTCGGCCCTAGCCTGATGATCAAAGTCAATCTCTACGGAAAAATTTGGCGGGAGTGTCCACGGCTTAGCAGCTTTGGTCCGCTCCACAGCCTCTTCTGCCCCTTCGCGGATGAGCTGCTGTGCCCGCTGCGGGTGCAGATGAAGGGCGCTGAAGGTCGAGTAGCCTTGTTTTACAACCACGCCTACAAGTTGTTCACCGAGTAAAGCCTGAACCTGCGCGACCGCCTTGTCGTCGCCGGTGACGAGCGTGACCGGAACCCCGAAATGCCCGGCAACCGCCGCGTTCATCCCGAACTCGCCGGTCGAGTGACCATTCAGACGCACGTCGTTGACAAAACCCGTCCAGGTGTGGGCCAGCGGTGCGCCCGGTGTCCCGGCTTTGGCGTGATACCCGACGTAAAAAACGGCGGCGACGCCTTCTTGCACTCCTTGCACCATACCGAGTTCTTTGTCGCTACCGGTGATAAAGCGAACCTCGGGGTGGAGTTCTTCGGGCACGAGGTTGCGCATCCCGTTGTGCGAATCGTTGACGATCACTTCAGCGCCAGCGGCGAGCGCACCTTCTGCGGCGGCGTTGACCTCACGCGTCAGCCGAGTACGCGCCCGCTCGTATTCGGCGGTTGAGGTGTGCGGCGTGCCGTATTCGGGCGGCGTAACCTGAACCCAATGAGTTACGCCGCACACCCCTTCCATGTCAGCCGAGATAAGAATCTTCATCCGACCTCCCCACTAATGTCACACGCAAAAAGAGATAGTAGGCCACCTCTCATTGAGACTATACAAAAATGTGCGGTGGTTCTTCAAACAGTGCGGCTTCGGTACCTTAATTCATGTTTGAATGACCTGAAACCGGTTGATCTAACGGTTTGACCTAAAACCGGTGCCTCAGTCAGGACTTACGCATGTGACAAGGTTTCACCGGCAAAGGTAACGTACAGCTTTCGGTGGCACTGCCGACCTTCGCGCAACTTTTGCACTGTCAGTGTTGGCGACGTTGGTAGAAAGAAACCTATAAGCTGGTTGACCCTGAGCACGGCAGTGACGGAGACACAAAAACTTCGCTGTAATCCATAGGCGTAAGCCCCGCTAGACGTCTCCGAGCGTCATAACGACGTCAACTTGACGCTCGCGGAAAGACAGAGGGCTCGAGACGCCCTTTAAGAAAATACACTAGAACCTATCTCAAAAATGGCTTTCTAGCGTGAGAGCGTCCTATCTTACTCGCCTAGCTCGGTCAAACCCTCACCGGGCTCCGCCCGCCAAGGGTTTTTGAGATGGCTTCTAGCTACTACTGACGACTAATGCACATACATGTGCGCTAGTGGAGTATGCTAACAGTAGAGGTAAACGATGCCCCAACTCCATTTTTACGTCCCTGACGACGTAGCTAAACAGATTCAAGAAAAGGCTAAGGCCAAAAACCTGAGCGTGTCGAAGTACGTTGCTGAAATGGTGCAGCGTGAAACGCATTCAGGATGGCCTGAAGGTTATTTTGAGCGTGTCGTCGGCAAGTGGCAAGGCGAGCCGCTCGAGCGGCCCGAAGAGCTACTCACCGAAGAGCAAGACTCTTTTGATTGAGCTTTTAGCTGCGCCGCTTACGAGATGACCTATTTGCTCGACGCCAATGCCTGCGTTCACCTCCTTAACGGCACTTCAGCTTCCCTTTTAGAACGGTTTCGCCGCGAAAGTCCGTCGACTTTACGTATGTCGTCAGTTGTCAAGGCAGAACGGGCTTTTGGCGCACGCAACTCGAGCCGACCTGCGGAAAACTTACGCCTGATCGCGTCTTTTTGGGAGCCGTTTGAAAGCTTGCCGTTTGACGACCCCTGCGCAGAGCAGTACGGTCTTATCCGCGCCGAACTCAAACGCCAAGGGCGGTTAATCGGCGCTAACGACATGTTGATTGCGGCTACCGCCCTAGCTCGTGACGTGACGCTAATCACGCACAACACGCGGGAGTTCGCGCGGGTACCAGGATTAAAGCTCGAGGATTGGGAAACGCCTGCAGGAACGTAACGACAACGCTGTCGCCCAAATCATAAGGGCAGCGTTACCAGGACGACTAAGGACTGTGGCACAACAAAGTCAAGACCAGACGACGTTTGCTGCAGCTGCCGGGCGTTTGAACCATACCGTTTGAACAGCAGTGCTTGACTTCTGTGCTCGAGTTCAAATAGGGACAATTTACGCTATCTAAGGCGCAGACATCGTTCTATAATTGAACAACTTTATGAGCTTACCGGGCACTTTTCGGCGCAGGGCGAGTTTTAAGCAACTCCCTACATTAGAAATGTGCCGTTTTAGCTCCCCTGCTCGGCTGAGGGTGGCCGCATCTACCGGCCTCGTCACGCTGCTTATCGGTTGGCTCGTGGTCGCACTCTTTTTGGCCCCTTATTGGTCGGCGCAGACGAACTTTCCGGGGCATCAGCATCCCAAGGGGACACCGCCGCATACGCACAGCATCGAAGCTGTTCTCGGTCACGCCGTTATGGTGGCTGCGGTCACTGCCGTATTCTTCATACTGCAAGCTTTCGAGTCGCTACTGTTACCACCCGTTTTGTGGCTCGAGCGCACCCTCCCCAAAAGAGCCCACGGGAGCCGCGCGCCACCACTTTTCTAAACGCTCGGCAATCAGCCCCTGGCAGAGCTTTGCCTTAACGGAGACGAATCCCGTTGCTGTAACGCTTTATAACACCGTCCAGAGCTCATCGCTTGCAGCGAGCATTTCCACAAACACGACACTTAAACGATCACGACACTTAATGCAACACTTAATGTGCGTACCCAGCGGCATTTTCTCAACTGAGAGAATTGCCAACCAGCTGACACCTATAGCTTTAGAAAGGCACTGATGAAAACACCCCTGCTATGCACGGTTTTGACATGTATTTTGACCCTTGGAACCCTGAGCTTCGCCCACAGCAGCTTGGTCTCTTCAAGTCCTAAAGACGACAGCACCGTCAAGGAGCGCCCTACTCAGATCAGCATGACGTTTTCCGAAGAGGTCGAACCGCAATTTTCTACCTTTGTGGTCTACCCGCTCGGTCAAGAAAAAGATCACGAGGCGCTCGAGGAAAAAGCCGACACCCTCTTGCCTCAAGTCCTGAGTAAGCCTGACGGCAACCAAGTGAACGCTAAGCTGACGACCCAAGAGGCGAGCGATACCATCACCTTGGCGCTGCCCAAAGACCTGAAACCCGGCAGTTACGCGGTCATGTGGCGGGCACTCTCCGTTGATACGCATACCGTCCAAGACCTGATGGTGTTCACCTATCAGCCCTGAGCTTGATAGCACTCGCGCTCGTTAAAGCACTGCTTTTGCTAGGAGCCATCTTGCTCGTGGGCAGCGGCGTGACGGCGACGATTGTTGCGCCGGAACTGACTATTACGGGACGCGCCTTACGTCGTCGTATCACCTGGGGAGCCGTCGTAGGCGCAGGGCTGCTTCTGCTCGGCAGTGCGTTCGACCTCGCGCTGACCCTGCTTAATGCGCTGGGTCGGCTTCCCTCTCGTGACCTAACTACCAGCTATCTGGGCAGTACCCGTCACGGTCACGCCATCCTCGTGCGGACGGTGTTGGTCGGCTTGGTTTTACTCTTGACGTTCTGGCTTACCCGCCGTCAAAGCCGCCCTCAAAACCGTCGGCCCTGGCTTATCGGTATTTACCTTGTCGTAAGCTGTTTGCTCCTGGGTACGTTTAGCTATACGAGTCACGCCGCGGCGATGGGCGGCACCCCACCGCTATTCGCCGATCTCGCCCATTTTGCCGCCGCAACCGTGTGGGCTGGCCCACTTTTTTATCTCGCGCTCGTGCCGGACTGGGGCGAGCCGTATCAGACCGGTCTACAAATCGCCTTCAAACGCGTATCGTTTATCGGCCTCCTCAGCGTGCTGACGCTTTTTGCCACGGGCATTTATACGACGCTCGTCCATCTGCAAGACCCGGCTCGTTTTGCCACCTCGCCTTACGGTTTCGCGCTTTACGCCAAAGTCGCGCTCGTGCTGATCACCGTAGGCTTGGCGACCGCTAACCGTTTCTGGTTGTTACCCGCTTTTTTGCGCCGAGGTGCAGTCCGTTTCAAGAGAGCAGTGCGCCTCGAGAGTGTACTGCTCGTAGCGGTCCTGCTTGCCACCGGCGTCCTCACCACCAGCGCCCTGCCTCACGGTTCAGGTGAAGCCGATGCGTGGACTAATTTCGTTCACCTCATTCAGATACTTCAGGGAGACTAAATGCTTAAGTTTGTTTTACCTACACTAGCTGCAACCCTTTTTGCCGCCGCTTCAGCCCAGCAACCCGTAACGGTTACGTTTAACGGGATGGTCGGTGACGCGCCGATCGCGTGCGGTCAAGACTATCCCAACATCGGCAGCGAGGGGACAACCATCGCCTTTCAAGACGCCCGGATGTACGTCTCGAACCTCCGCCTCATCAACGCTGCGGGTCAAGAAGTACCGATTAGCCTCGAGCAAGACGGGCTCTGGCAATATGAGAACGTCGCCCTGCTGGACTTTGAAAACGCCACCGGCGGCTGTAGCGACGTTGGCACCAAAGCCACCAACAACCAGGTCAAAGGCACCGTACCCGAAGGCAACTACGACGGTTTAGTCTTCGATTTAGGTGTCCCTTTCGAGCTGAACCACGCCGACGCCACGACCGCACCCTCACCGCTCAACGTGTCGTCACTTTTTTGGAGTTGGCAGTACGGGTATAAGTTTGCCCGTATCGAAATTCTTAAGGCGCAAGTCGCGGGCTCTAATGCACAGGATGAGACGGTGAACGTCAGTAAAGGGAACCAGGCGAGTGCTAAAGCACTGGGTCACGCAGGTGAAATGGATATGGGGGACGGCGCAGCCAACGGCTTTTGGCCGATTCACCTAGGCAGCACCGGTTGCACCTCGCCCGCCCCGGTCGTTAGCCCCACCGCTGAGTGCGCGCGCCCCAACCTGAGCACGGTACGGCTCGAGTCTTTCAATCCCACAAGCGATACGGTGACCTTAGACGTTGCAAGGTTACTTGAAGGCGTTGACGTCGGCAAGTCGCTCGAACTGGCCCCTCCCGGCTGCATGTCGGGGTTTGACGACCCCGACTGCCCTACCCTTTTCAAAAACCTCGGCTTAGCCCTCGAAACCGGGAAAGCCACCGCCTCACAAACGCTCTTCCGCGTGACCGGTGGAGGCGCTCGGACAAGCCGTTAGATGAAACATCTGCTGTTCATTTTGTTCGTTTTGGGAGGTGTCCTGGCGCTGCTGGGCACCACCTCCCCACCCGAAGCGTCGCCATCCGGGGCGAGTTATGAGTGGGCGCTGCCGACCGGGTTTCCGACGCCTATTGTCCCCAAAGACAATCCGATGAGTGCTGAAAAGGTCGCGCTGGGCCGTTACCTTTTTTACGACAAGCGGCTTTCAGGTAACGACACCCAAGCGTGCGCGTCGTGCCACGAGCAAGCCAAGGCGTTTAGTGACGGCAAAACGGTCGCCGTCGGTTCGACGCAAGAGGCGCACCTGCGTAACGCCCAGAGCTTAACCAACGTCGCCTATAACCCGACCTTGACCTGGGCGAATCCGGGGCTGACGGGGCTCGAGCAACAGGTGCTCATCCCCCTCTTTGGCGAAGGCCCCATCGAACTTGGGTTAGCCGGTAAAGAAGAACTCGCCCTCGGCGTGTTCAAACAAGACAAGCGGTATCAAAAGCTCTTTAAGGCCGCGTTCCCGAAAGACGCCGACCCTTTTACCGTGAGCAACATCGCCAAGGCGCTCGCCTCGTTTAGCCGCACCATCATCTCGGGCGGGTCGCCGTATGACCGGTTTGTCTACAGCGGGGAGCGTAACGCGCTCTCCCCTTCGGCGATAAGGGGGATGACGCTGTTTTTTTCGGAACGGACCGAATGCCACCACTGTCACGGCGGCTTTAACTTCAGCGATTCGGCGGTTCACGAGGGTACCGGGTTTCCTGAAACGCCTTTTCACAACACCGGGCTCTACAATTTGGACGGCCTGGGCGCGTATTCGAAAGGCAACCGGGGGCTCTATGAGATTACCGGCAAACCCGGCGACATGGGCAAGTTTCGCGCCCCTTCGCTCCGCAACGTAGAGCTGACCGCGCCGTACTTTCACGACGGCAGCGCCCGAACACTTGAGGAGGTCGTCAGTTTTTACGAAGCGGGCGGACGTGTTATCAAGACCGGGCCAAATAGGGGCGACGGTCGGCGTAACCCCTACAAGAGCGGGTTTGTTCAGGGGTTTAAGCTGACCGACCAAGAGCGAACGGATTTGGTCAACTTTCTGAAAAGCCTGACTGACCGCTCCTTGCTTACAAATTCGGCGCTGAGTAATCCGTTTTAGGCGTCAGCTAGGGACGGTAGTTTTCTACCGTCTCCTCGTCTCGTAACCCGACCTCATCAGTATCTTCACCGAACGCTGCCGCCGCGCGGCGACGGCGCAACAGGTCCCAGTAGCGGTCGAGTTCAATTTGCACTTTGCCTAACGCCTCTTCGTTATCGCCGCCGTCTAATAACTCGTGTTCTTTGGCTACCAGGCTCGAGATATGCTCAAACACATCGTCGTTCGTCATCGTTTCCCCTTTCTTTAGATTCTAATGCTGTCGGTCTAGTTGGCGTGACGCTTTAAGTACACAAGAGACTCTCTCTTTCTCGTCAGGCCAACAACTTCTGAATTCTGTGTTCTACATTCTGACTTCTCTCACACCATACGCGGCCAACGCCCCCAACCCTCTTCAAAACATCACTTCGTCAACGTAGCAGTACGCCCACGTTTCACCGGGCTCGAGCGACCGGATAACCAGGTGACCCGACGCTTCAAAGTGCTTTGTCGCGTGTTTATTTTTTGACGAGTCGCAGCAGCCCACATGCCCGCACGTCATACAGATTCGCAGATGCATCCACGTATCGCCGAGGGCCACGCATTCAGGGCAGACCCTTTCAGAAGGCGTGTCAACGTCGGTCGTCTGGTCGGTATGGCTACAAACGTCGGTCCCTAGTTGTTCTTGCGTCAGGGTCATAAACTGTCCTTTCTTGGTACTTAGCTGCTTCTTTAGTTGACAGGTTCTGCGCCCGCTTGCCTTTCAAACAGGTCGGTGTACAGCCCGCCTTGTGCCAGCAGCTCGTCGTGCGTACCCCGCTCGACAATGCGGCCCTGGTCCAACACGATAATCTGGTCGGCATTGCGGATGGTGTTAAGCCGGTGCGCGATAATCAGCGCGGTGCGGCCGGTTATGAGCGTGTCAAACGCTGTTTGAATCAGCGCTTCGGTGCGGGTGTCTATGTTCGCCGTCGCCTCGTCTAAAATCAGGAGTCGGGGATTGGTAAGTAAGGCCCTGGCAATCGCCAAGAGTTGACGTTGCCCCTGACTAAACGACGCGCCGCGTTCACTTGGAATGCTCTCATACCCTTTCGGCAGCGCCTCGATCACGTCATGAATATGTGTCTCTTTTGCTACCGCGATGACCTCCTCTAAAGTAGCGTCAGGGCGGCCAAAACGGATGTTGTTGGCTACGGTATCGGAAAACAGATAGGCGGTTTGCGGCACGTACCCAACCTGTTTGCGGAGGCTGTAGAGGTCTACGTCACGTACATCAACCCCGTCTACTGTCACAGCGCCGCCCTCCACGTCGTAGTTGCGGAGCAGCAGGTTGGCTAAGGTCGTTTTGCCTGCCCCCGTTTCGCCGACCAAGGCCACCGTTTGACCGGGTTCGGCCCCAAACGACACCCCTTTGATGACCTCCTGCCCACCATAGCCAAACGTCACATCCCGGTAGACCACGCGGCCTTCTAAATGCTCGAGCTTTGCGGCGTCCGGCGCGTCGGTGATCTCGGGCTGGGTGTCAAAGAGTTCAAAGATACGCTCGCTCGCGGCAAACGCGCTCTGCGCTTGGGTGTAGAGGTTGGCGAGCGTCTGGACGGGCCGAAAAAAGCTCTGCACGTAGTTGAGAAAGGCGACGACGACCCCGACTGTCACCAAACTCTGAAACGCCAGCCAGCCTCCGACCCCGGCAACAATCGCTGTTGCCACCGTTGAAAGGAGGGTGATCGCCGGTGAAAACGCCGCGGTAATCCGCGCCGCGCGGATGTTGGCGTCGCGGTTTTCGGCGTTGGTGCCGCGAAAGTGTTGGGTGTTATAGCTCACCCGGTTTAAGAAGGCTTGGGTTTCGCGGATCATCCCGAACTCTTCCCCCAGTTCAGCCGACAAGTCCCCGATCGTCCGGCGGGTCAAACGAAACGCGACCCTCGCCCGCCGCGAAAACCACATGGTCATTAGGATCATTACCGGTAAGATCGCTAGCGTCGCCAGCGCCAGCGGCCAGCTCAGCGCGAACATCCCGACCACGATCCCGACGAGTCCGAACAGCGGTCCGAGCGACTGCGCTAAACCTTGCCCGAACAAGTTTCCGACGGCGGTCGTATCGTTGACCAGGCGGCTCATCAAGTCACCCGCGCCCTGTTTGGAAAAAAATGCCAGCGACAGCGTTTGCAGATGCGTAAAGATGTCTTCGCGCATATCGCGGAGCATCCGCTGCGCGGCTACCCCGATCAGGTAACGCTGCGCCATCAGTGAGGCGAAGCCGAGCAGATACAGGGCGGCCAGCCATACCATCGTCGTTCCGAGCCCCGCGCGGTCGCCCTTGGTGATAAAGCCGTCGATGGCCCGAGCAATCAGCGCCGGTGCGCCCGCTTGCGAGGCGGCGCTGGCTAAGAGCGCCACGAAGACGCCTGCTAACAAAAGGCCCTGCTTTTGCAGATAGCGCCGCCAGAGCCGCGCCAACACCTGTAGGTCACTGACGTTACGGGGCGAGTTCGTCTCGGTATCTGGGGCTAAAGCTCGTCTCATACAGTTTTTCTCATAGCGTGACCGGTTCCAGCTGCGACGCCAAAATCTCGTTGTAGATACGGCTGCTGAGGCTCAGCTCTTCGTGCGTTCCGCGAGCAACGATCTCGCCCCCGTCCAAAATCAAAATCAGGTCGGCCTCGCGGACGCTCCCAATACGCTGCGCCACCACAAACGAGGTGCAGCCATAAGCGAGCGTTTTGAGCGCCTCTTGAATGCGGTATTCGGTTTCGGCGTCTACCGAACTCGTCGAATCGTCGAAGATTAAAATCGGCGGTTTAAGTAGCAAAGCCCGAGCAATCGCCACCCGTTGCCGCTGCCCGCCGGAAAGTCCGGCCCCGCGTTCGCCGAGCCTCGTCTCGTACCCGTCCGGTTGCTCCATGATAAAGTCGTGCGCCTGCGCCGTTTTTGCCGCTGCGATGACCTCAGCCTCCGTGGCGTCCGGTTTACCGAAGGCGATGTTGTCCCGAATCGTGCCGCGCAGCAAGTTCACGTCTTGCAAAACAACGCCGATCTGCTCCCTTAACGACTCGAGGTCCACGTCACGCACGTTAAATCCGTCTAAGATGACCGATCCGGTCGTCGGGTCGTAAAAACGTGGAAGCAGGTTGACGATGGCGCTTTTGCCGCTCCCGGTCGCGCCCAAAAGCGCCACCTTTTGACACGGCTCGACCGTAAACGACACACCTCTAAGCACCTCGGCTTCACTCCCTGGCACGCCACTCCCCGGAAAGTGAAAATGGACGTTTTCAAAGCTCACATGACCGGTCAGACGGGGCAGTTCGGGCGCGTCCGGTTTTGAGGTAATCTCGGGCGGCGTGTCTAAAATCTCGAAGATACGCGCACCTGAAGCCGTCGAGCGCGCCGCCTGTTGCCCCGCAAAGCCGAGCTGTACAATAGGTTGGAGCAAAAACCCCAGATAGCTGGTAAACGCGACGAGGAGCCCAAGCGACACCGTGCCGCCAATCACCAGCGAGCCCCCGTACCAGAGGACGATGACGGTAGCGAGGTTGCCTAAAAAAAAGGTCAGTGGAAATCCGAAAGAGACGAGCCGGACGACCTCTAAGTTCGTCTCATACAGGTCGTCGTTACGCGTACGGTAACGCCCCACCTGTCCGGTTTCAGCCGCGAACGCCCGCACCACCTCAGCTCCCGCGATATTTTCCTGCAAAACGGTGTTGAGGTTGCCGAGCTTTTGCTGCACCACCCGAAAACGCGGCGAAATCAGGCGGATAAAGACGCTAAAAACGGCTGTAATCACCGGCATCAGCGCCAGCGCCGCCAGCGCGAGTTGCCACGACACTACAAACATAATCACCACCGTGCCGACTAAAGTCAGCACGGCGGCGACAATCTGAAAAAGCCCCTCACCGACGAACAGCTGCGCGTTTTCTACGTCCGAGGTCGCGCGGGTCACCAGCTGCCCGGTCTGCTGCTGGTCGTAGTACGAAAACGACAACCGCTGGAGCGCACCGAACACGTCGTTACGCAGGTCAAACGCGACATTTTGCGAGATACTCTGCGCCCAAAACGCGTAAAGGAAGTTCGACACGCCGCCTAAAAGCGCCACACCTAAAAGCAGCAGCGTGACGTTTAAGACGGCGCTGGCGTCTTGCGCCGCGATACCCCGGTCAATCAGCCGCCGCAGTAAGAGCGGTACGGCGAGGTTCGCCGCCGTATAGACGATCAGCGCCCCGAGCGCCCCGAACCAGAGGCGCGGGTAGCTGCTCAGATAGGTGAGTAAACGGCGGAGTGTCATTGGCGTGTCAAGTGTCCCCGGTCATCAAGCTGATGGTATCCCCTCGAGCCCCACCGCCCAGCAGTTCAAGCAGCGACCAAACTTACAGCTCAGCCCAGAGTCCGCTAAAGCTCAACGACCTGCTCGAGCCCCAGCACATCGTCATAACTACGAAAGCCTTTATCTTTTGCCAGATGTTTGCCGTACCCGGCCGACTGCACCAAGCTCTGATAATAGCTGCACACCGCCCGCTCAAAAGCTTTACGGTTGAGCTTAATTGGAGCGTCAAACTCGCCGACCGTAACGTCGCCCGAGTCGTGAAGCGTATTGACCGGCTCGGTCAGGTCAACGAACAAATCTTTATAGCTTCCTTGGTCGTTCTCGAGGTCAAAATGCACGCGCGAGACGGCGTGCGTCTCACTGCCGCCGAGTTCACGGCTGTCTTGGACAACTTTGTGGAAGATAACTCTGGTTTTCACGGCAACTCCCTTTTGGTCAATGTAGCAGAACCGGCATGAAACGGGGCGCGAGGCTACCCTTTTTCTTTAATCCTACGGCACGCGGCGGGTTTGTCAAGTCCATGTTGGTGAGTTTAAGAGCACCTCTACCTTGGCTCCCAAAAATGGCGCGCTCGAGGTTTCTACTGGGTTTTTACGAGGTTTCTAGGTCTTTGGACGGAGGCGGCTGCGTCTAAGCGCCCCTAGACTTGGGTAATCAGAACCACTGCCCCGACGCTTCCGGGCCGAAAGGAATCCGAGATGACGCATAAGACAAAAGACAAGACCCCACGACCCGAACAACCCGTTGCACTGATCACCGGCCCCAGCCGTGGCCTCGGCTTTACCCTCGCCAACTTTTTAGCCGCGCAGGGTTATACGCTCATCATCACCGCTCGTAACCCAACCGCGCTGGGGGCCGCCGCCGAAACTTTAAGACGTTATGGCCATCCAGTGTACGCCCTTCCCGGCGACGTGACCGACCCGGCGCACTGCCGCGCTCTAGGGGAGGTTGTACGTGAAGGCGGGCTCGACCTCCTCGTCAACAACGCGTCCGACTTGGGTGTCAGTCCACTGCCTGAGCTGGCACAGTATCCCTTAGAACGCTTGGGCAAACTCTTTGATACGAACGTCTTGGCCCCTTTAGGGCTCGTGCAAGAAACGCTCGAGGCCCTCCGGGTACGCCGCGGACTCGTCGTCAATGTTTCGTCGGACGCTGCTCTCGGCGCGTATCCGGGGTGGGGCGCTTACGGCTCGAGCAAAGCCGCGCTAGACCTGATGACCCGCACACTCGCCGCAGAACTTGCTGCTGGTACAGATGGTGTAAGCGTCGTGTCGGTTGACCCTGGCGACTTGCGGACGCAGATGCACCAAGACGCGTTTCCCGGTGAAGACATCAGTGATCGGCCCCTCCCGGAGGTGACGCTGCCCTTTTGGGCGTGGCTTTTGGGTCAAGACCCGCGCCGGGTTTCAGGGGGACGTTTTGCAGCCCAGGGCGAACGGTGGGAGCTGCCCCGTGCCGCCTGAGACCCAAGCTCTTAAGGACTCGCTTAATCAAACGGTTCCCGAAGCGCACGAACCCCCGGAGTTAAGGGGAAGCCTTAGAGACGCCGTGCGCTTACTTATCAGCACGCCGAGCGGCCAGCACCACAGCCGTTTTACGAACCTCGCTAACTTTTTACGGTCCGGTGACCTGCTCGTCGTTAACCGGAGTGCGACACTAGCGGCAAGCTTGGCAGCTGAGAGTTCTGTAGGGCACTTCGTCCTCAACCTCTCCTCCGAGTACGGCGGCGGGGTGTGGCTCACTGAGCCGCGCCGAAGCTTTGCTGAACCGGGGCCGCTCTCACTCAACCCCGGCGACACCTTCACCGCTGCGGGTCTCCACGGAACCTTTTTGCACCCTTATCCCGGCCTGCCGCGCCTTTGGTTCGTTCATTTTGGGGGCGCTATAGGAGCGGCACTAAAGGAGTATGGTACGCCCATTCGTTACGGTTATATCAACCATTCTTTTCCCCTCGAGACCTATCAAACTATCTTTGCCGATACTCCCGGCAGCGCCGAAATGCCGTCTGCCGCACGCCCTTTTTCCGAGCGGGTGCTCCGTAGTCTCGAGGCGCGAGGGGTGGCCCTAGCCTCCATCACCCTGCATACCGGCGTCAGCAGTTTGGACGCCGCAGAGATGAACGGAACGCTCTACCCGGAACCCTTTTGCGTTCCCGCCGAGACGGTCGCGGCTATAGAGCAGGCCAAGGCTGCAGGCGGGCGCGTCGTCGCAGTCGGCACCACAGTGGTGCGGGCCGTAGAGTCTGCTTTTTATGGCGGCGGACTTCACGCCGCCGAAGGCTTTACCCGCCTTTATGTGCGGCCTGAACGCGGTGTTTACGTGATAGACGGCCTTATCACCGGGTTTCACGCCCCTGAAGCGAGCCATTTGGAAATGCTCTACGCGCTCGCGGGCGAGACGCTCATCCGGGACGCCTACGCCGAGGCGTTAGGGGCGGGTTATTTGTGGCACGAGTTCGGCGACAGTCACCTGATTTTGCCCTGAGGGTTAAGCTTTTTTGTACAAAGGTTGTTAGGTACTAGGTTGAACTACTTTTTCATTCACTAAAGAGTTTTACAGGAGGTTTTATGCAAGGTGATCATCCGGCAGCGACAGTTCAAGCTTGGCAAGACGCTGCTAACGCCCAAGCTAAAGGGCGGCTGCTCGAGCTTTCCGACCCTAACATCGAAATCGTCGGCCCACGCGGGTCGGGCCACGGTCACGAGCTGTTAGAAGCTTGGCTGGCGCGGGCCGGATTCAGCCTCGAGACAAAGCGTATCTTCGCTCAGGGCGACGCGGTGGTCTTGGCACAGCACGGCGTCTGGCGTTCGCCTGAGACGGGTGAGGTGACCGGTGAGGCAGATTTGGCCTCGAGCTTCCGCGTCGCGGCGGGCCGCGTGACGCAGTTCTCGCGTTTTGACCGGTTGTCAGAAGCCTTAGAGCAAGCCCAGCTTACCGAAACAGATGAAATCCCCCAAACCGCTCAGCGGCTCACGCTTTGACGAGTGAGCTACAATACCCCTATGGACGCCTCGAGAGGCATATTTCAAGCGAGCGTCGAGGACTACCTCGAGGGTGAAAAAGACGCCGCCGTCAAACACGAATACGTTCGCGGTGAAGTCTTTGCACTCCCCGGAGCCAGCGACGTGCATAACACCATCGCGCTCAACCTCGCACTCGCGCTGACGCCCGCTGCACGACAAAAAGACTGCCGCGTATACGCCAGCGATATAAAAGTTCGTGTGGGTGAAATCTTTTACTACCCGGATGTCACGTTCGTTTGCGACGACAGTTCCGACCCCTATTACAAAGACAACTCGTGTGTGCTGGTCGAAGTCCTGAGCCCGAGCACCCTGCGTACCGACACGAATGAAAAGCGTTACCACTACTTGGAGCTGCCGAGTCTGAAGTTGTACCTCTTGGTAGACAGCCGCCGCCGGTTCGTGTGGGGCTACTACCGGACAAAAACGGGCTGGGACGAGCGAGTCTTTACCGAGGGGGAGCGTGTTCCGGTTCCTTGCGCCGACACTGAGCTGAAGGTGGCGGATATCTATGTCCAAACTCCTTATCGCTAACCCTTACAGCCGTGGACCGTAACGCCGACGCACCGCTCGAGCGCCGCTTAGAAGAACTCTCGACGCTCAACGCTATCGGCGACATCTTAAACCGTGAGGCGGATTTTTCTATGGCCCTTAACGAGGCGCTTCGAAAACTCGTCGAGTTGCTTTCTCTCCGTTCGGGTTGGGTTTTTTTAACACAGGTGGTTCAGGGTGATATGCATCAGGGAACCTTCGCCGTTGCCAGCACGACGGGCCTCCCACCGGCACTGAGCGAAGCTGCTAACCAGCCGCTCTGTCACGGGTCGTGTGATTGTCAGTGGCTGTTTCGGCAGGGGCAACTCGATACGGGCGTCAACATCGTCCGCTGTAGCCGTTTGGAGGCTGCGGTAGGGGACAAAGCGGGGCTCGAGCTGCACGCCAGCGTCCCGCTGCTGGGCCGGTCGGGGCCGGTCGGAATTCTCAACTTAGCCGCCGCAGGCCGGGAAACGTTCGGCGCGGAAACCCTCGCTTTTTTAACAGCGGTTGGGCGGCAGCTCGGCACAGCCTTTGACCGGGCCTCACTCCTTGCAGCACGGACCGAAGCGGCGCAGCACCTGGCGGTTTTAGAGGAGCGGCAACGCTTCGCCGCCGAGATGCACGACTCGGTCTCGCAGCTCCTCTTTGCCGCTGAACTGGCGCTCCAAACGGGCGCGGCGGCGCGGGCCGGAGAGCTTGTCACGGACGCACAAAACGAACTGCGGGCGCTCGTCGAAGTGCTCCGTCCGGCGGAGCTGCCGGGCGGGTTAAAGGCGGCGCTCATCAGGCTTGCGCAGCGTACCGAAGGCGTCATCCGGGTACAGCTCGAGGCTCACCCACCCCCCGGTCTCCTGCCCGGGCACGCCCAAACGCTCTACCGCGCCGCGCAAGAAGGCGTCCATAACGCCCTCAAACACGCCCGCGCAACTCGGCTTTGGCTCCGCTGTGAGACGGTTTCGGGAAGCGTACGGCTGAGCGTCGAAGACGACGGCGTAGGCGTCCCGGACCCGCTAACCGAAGGGTTCGGCCTCCGCAGTTTGCGAGGCCGCGCCGAAGCTTTAGGTGGCACTTTAACCTTGACGCGTACGGCAAAGGGAACTCGGCTCGAGCTGGCGGTGCCGCTTGACTAAACCCGCACGCATCTTACTCGTTGACGACCACCCGATTGTCCGCGAAGGGCTCCGGGCGTACCTGTCGCTGCAGCCGGGGCTCGCCGTCGTCGGTGAGGCTGAGAGCGTCCCGCAAGCTTTAGCTCTGTTAGAACAGACCAACCCTGATTTGGTCCTTTTGGATGTGCAGCTCGAGGGTCAAAGCGGCTTGTCCCTGTTAGAAACGTTGCAACGACGAGAAAACGCGCCTAGAGTCCTGTTGTTGACCAGCTTTTTAGACGAAGACTACTTGCGCGAGGCGCTCCGGTTAGGCGCTGCCGGGTATTTGCTCAAACGTGCGGGGCAGGGTGCGCTTTTAGACGGGATTCGGGCGGCGCTGCGCGGCGAACGGTCCCTTGACCCGGCAGCAGCGGCGCTCCTCCCAACCCTGCGAGACGACCCCTTAAAACGCTTGACGCCGCGCGAACGGACTGTGTTAAAACTGCTCACCGAAGGGTTGTCGAATAAAGCGGTGGCCAAACGTCTGGACGTAGGTGAAAAGACGGTTAAAACGCATGTGAGCAGCGTCTTGGCGAAGTTGGGCGTCAAAGACCGGACGCAGGCGGCGCTCTACGCGAAGTCGCGGCAGCTCTAGGCGGGCGGGGCTGAGTGGTACGCCACGCCCCAACCTGCTCGGCTTGAGGTGATAGTAAAAGCCAGGAAGGACAGGAAGGTTTTTTATATCTTTTTAACTTTGTGGCGTGAGTCCCAGAACCGAAAGCAAGTTTCTGAAATAAGGACGAAAAACGTCAGCAAGTAGCTTTCCGCCGTTAAGGTGAAAAATACCCGCAAAACGGTTTATAAGTAAAAGTATTCTAACTGATTCCAATTTTTGCAACAATGCCTACTTTTTTACGTCTTGTAGAACCTCTTTCAAAAATGGCTTTTTGCACCGAGAGCGCCGTAGCTTACTCATAGCTGCCTCGCCCAGCTCGGTCAACCCTTAGTGGCCAAAAGAAAAGCCACTTGGGGCTTTTAAGACGGCTTTTATTGACCTCTTAAGACGTCACCGCTCGAGGTTGCCGAACCTTACCGAGGTAAGTCTCAGCTTCCTGCTGTTCGCGCTGTTTTCTCGCCTCATCCCACGACAGTGTTTTACCAAGTAATTCAATCACTTGAGGAAGCGCCGCCAGCGCCGCCCCTTGGTCTAAAAACGCCAGCCGAGTACGGCGCGCCAAAAAGTCAACGGCGGTATCGGCTCCTTCATAGGTGGCGCTGTAGATGACTTCGGCCTCGAGCTGTGGCTGCCCCAGTACGAGGCGTCCCGGGTACGTCTCGGCGAGTTCGGCCACCTTGACGGCCCGGTCGCCGTAGGCGCGGTTCAGATATTCGGCTACGTCAGCGTCTAAACCGAACTGCTCCGCTAAAGTCGCTGCACCAGCTGGACGGAACGCCTCCGCCCCGACGAGTTTAAGCTGTTCAGTCCGCGACGGTCCCGCCTGCAAATGACCAACCTTGAGCACCTCGTCTACCGTATCGAGCGCCATTTTACGGTAGGTGGTCCATTTGCCGCCCGCAACGGTTACGAGACCCGAGCTGCTGGTATTGACGACGTGATCACGCGAAACTTTGGCCGTATCTGCTGCTTTGGGGTCGGAAACGAGTGGACGTAGTCCCGACCAGGTAGCCAAGATGTCGTCTCGGGTCGCCGGAACGTCGAAATAGCGGCCCAAGTACGAGAGCAAGTAGTCAATATCGTCCTCACTCGGCTGCGGGTTCGGTTCGATAGCGGCGGGGTGATCGGTCGTGCCGAAAAGGGTATAGCCGAGCCACGGCAGCAAAAAGAGCACCCGGCCGTCGTCGGTTTGAGGGATCAAGAGGCCCGTACCGGGCGGGGAGAAATGGCCGTCTAAGACGATGTGAACCCCTGAGCTGGCGGTAAGCATCGGCGGCGCGTCCTCGTCGTCCAAGTGGCGGATGGCGTCAGTAAAAGGGCCGGTCGCGTTGACGACTACCTTGGCCCGAACGTCCCACGTCTCGCCGCTCAGGGTGTCACGAACCGACGCGCCTGCAACCCGGCCGCCAGCCTTAAGAAGTTTGGTGACCTCGAGGTGATTGGCAACCGCGGCACCCTCGTGAGCAGCGGTCAGCGCCAACGATACGTTCATCCGGGCATCGTCGAACTGCCCGTCGTAGTAGAGCACCGCGCCGCGCAACCCTTCTTTTTTAAGCATTGGAAAACGCCGCAGCGCCTCGTTACGGCTCACAAAACGGCTGCGCTTGAGGTTGGCGCGACCCGCGAGCGCGTCGTAAAGCTTAAGACCGATCATCATATAAGGAATCTGAAACCAGTTGTAAAGGGGCGTCAGAATAGGGAGCGGGTGCGCCAGATGCGGCGCGTTACTCAGCAGCACCGCGCGTTCTTTGAGCGCGTCGCGTACCAAATTGAACTGAGTACGGTCGAGCCCCTTAACCGCCTGCTCCAGGTAACGCACCCCACCGTGAACGAGTTTGGTCGAGCGGCTGCTGCTCCCGGCAGAAAAATCGTCACGTTCGACCAGCGCGGTTTTAAGACCTCGGCTTACGGCGTCTAAGGCGACGCCGGTTCCGGTTGCGCCGCCGCCGATGACCAGCACATCAAACATTCCCTGTTGCAGCTGCTCGAGCTGAGCTTTGCGGTTCATAAGGGCCTATGCTGTGCCCTAAACGGCCCTGTAAGCACGCCAGTTAACGCCGCGCTCGAGGCTTCTAAAAACAACCCTTGGTAAGCGTTCACCCTTTAACCATAAGGCAAAATAACGGTCAAATCCCTTCTTTGCACCACGGTTGGCCGTCTCTACACTCCAGACCACTCAAATTGTTCCGCTGAAATGCTTAACTGTAATGCTTAACTACACCGTAACACTTGACTGCACCGCGCCGCACGGCATCTTTATTTAGTGCACAGCACCATGTTTCCGTTCAGCGTTTGAACGTACACTAAGCCCACCTTTCAGCTGCAAAGGAGGGCTGTATGAGCTTACGTGTTCACGGAATCCACCACCTTACCGCCGTTACCGCTAGAGCCGCGCAAAACCTCGCGTTTTATACGGGCGTTATGGGGTTACGACTGGTTAAAAAAACCGTCAATCAAGATGATGTGCGCACCTATCACCTCTTTTACGCCGACAACGCGGGGCGTCCCGGCAGCGATATCACCTTTTTTGGTTGGCCCGCTGCCAAAGAGCAGCGCGGCAACAATAGCATTACCCGCACCGGTTTCCGCGTACCGAGGGGCAGCGTGACGTGGTGGAACGAGTATTTTAGGCGCTACGGCGTTGCTGCCGACTTACCGACAAATCGAGGACGGCGCACCGTCCTCGATTTCGAAGACCCCGAAGGGCAGCGCCTGAGTTTAGTTGAAGATGACGGCGTGTCGGCGCATCCGGTAGCTCATGACGTTCCGGCGGAGCACCAGATTATGGGTCTCGGGCCGGTGACGCTTACCGTACCGGGGCTGTCGCCGACCGACCAGATTTTAGAACGCGCTTACGGCCTGGAAAAGACTCACAGCTATTCGGAACCGGAAGGGGAAACGCACGTCTTTAAGATGGCCGCTACGGGGCCGCAAGGTGAGCTGCACCTCTCGGTCAGGCCGTCTTTGCCGCCGTCCAGGGCGGGTGCCGGGGGCGTTCATCACGTGGCGTTTCGGATACGTGACGAGGACGTCAGCGCGTGGGCTGAGCACTTAAGAAGCCTCGGCTTGGCGACGAGCGGCGAGGTCGAGCGTTACTACTTTCGGAGCATCTACTACCGTGAACCCAATGGGGTGTTGCTCGAGCTTGCCACCGACGGCCCCGGTTTTACCGCTGATGAACCACTCGAGTCGCTCGGACAAACACTGTCACTTCCGCCCTTTTTAGAACCCCGCCGCGCCGATATCGAAGCAAACTTAGAACCTTTGGAGTTGCCCCATGCCTAACGCCGATCCTCACGACGTAACCCGTAACGACCGCCGCAACCGCTACGAACTTATGATAGAAGGTCAGCTCGCGGTGTGCGACTTTGAGCACTCAGCCGACACCATAACCTTTACCCACACCGAGGTCCCCGAAGGTTTAGAAGGACAAGGGATCGGAAGTGTGCTCGCCCGTGGCGCACTAGACGACGTGCGGGTACAGGGGCTTAAGGTCATTCCCGCTTGCCCCTTTATCGCCGACTTTATAGACCGACACGAAGACTATCAAGATTTGCTGAGCTAGGGCGCGTCATAAGGTGAATTAAAGTGAGCCGGGGCTTTTTGCGGCTACCGCCGGTTTAAGGGGTACGGACCACCAAGCCGCCCAGCTCGTAGCCGGTGACGAGTTCGTTCCACTCGAGCTTGGGCGCTCGTTCAGCGGTGAGTGGCAGCCGAAAGAGCCGCGTTAAAAAGATGTCGCTCTCTTGCAGGGCGATATACGCGCCGGGGCAGCGGTGGTGCCCGTCGCCAAAACTCATCACCGCGCCCTGAACGCCGCGCTCTAAAGGTCTGGCAGGGCAGAGCTGCAAAGGTTCTTCGCCGACAGTTTCCGGGTCGGCGTTGGCGGCGCGGATGTCCAAGTCAAGCAGTGCACCTGCCGGAATCACAAGCGTTTCCCCCTCGAAGTCCAGTGTCAGCGGCTTGGCGGCGCGGCGGTGGAGATGACCGACGACGGGCTCGAGCCGTAAAATCTCTTGCAAGATATTTTGGCGTTCTTTTTCGTCAGCATTGACGTAAGTCTCTCGCAGCGTGTCGTTCTCTAACAGGTGCCACGCCGCCATGACGATAAACTCACGCGTCGTGACCATCCCGGCGGCGGCGTAGGTGATACATTCGGTTAAAATTTCAAAGTCGTTATAATCCTTGCTGAGCAGGTGACTGATCACGTCTTCACCGGGCTTTTTGCGCCGCGCCCGAATCGCCGGTTTGACGTCCTGATAAAAAAAGCGAAAGGTCGCGCTCTGCGTCATGAGAAAACGCCAGAGTTTACCCGGTCGCCAGGAAAATTCGGTCGGATCACCCTCAAAAAAGGTGTTGAGGCGGCCGCTCATCCCCTTGATAGACGAGTTGGTTAAGCCCACAACTTGAGCCGCCACTTGGGTGGCGAGGCGCATACTGAGCTGACTTAAGTCGGCGCTCTTACGTTTTTCGAGCGCCCCGATCAGGTCGTCAGACAGGGCTTCCATCATCTCGCGGTAGCTTTTGCTGACCGTTTGCGGCGTAAAAAAGCGGGCGGTGGCGGTGCGCTGCGCTTTGTGTTCCGGCCCTTCCAAATATAAGATCGGGGGCCGCATCTTGCTCATCGCCTGCGCCGCAACTTCCGCGCCAAACCCGGCTTGCCGCGTCGCCTCGGGATCGCGTAAAATCGCCCGCGCGAGCGCAAACGACCGCACCGTCCAGCGTTCGCCTTTGGCGTCACGAATGACTTCATACGCCGGGGTCAAGGCTTCACCGGGGCGGCTGCTTTTACGGTCGGACACGCCTTCAGGGTGATGAAACGGGCAACCGGCGGCGTGCGGAGAAGTTGAGGCTTGAGTCATAGGGTTATGATACACATTGTCTCAAAAAGGAGTGTCGCTTATCTCGCAAAATACGGTACGCTCGAGCCGATGACTCGCCCCGTGCCAGATGCGCGTGTTCTTAAAACGTACCAGCGTTTAGCTGACGCACTCGTCGCTTTAACGCTCGAGCAAGGCTTCGACGCGCTGACGGTGCGGGAATTGACCGACCGCGCCGAAGTGGGGTACGCCACGTTTTTCAGACACTTCAGCTCAAAAGAGGCGCTGTTGGGAGCCGTATTTGAAAGCACTTTAGGCGAACTTTTAGCGCAGTTGGGGCCGGTCGCTGCGCCGCTCGACCCCCTCGAGGTCGGCACCAGAGTTTTTCGCCACGCCCGTGACCACGCCGACCGCTACCGTGCGCTCCTCCGCACCAGTGAGACCCTAAATCTTCAAGAACGCTGTTTACGGGTCAGTCTCGAGACGCTTTCAGCAACGGTGACTGCCAAAAGGAGCGTAGTGCCTTTTGAAGTCGCCGCGCATCATCTGGTTTACAGCTTTATCGGGCTGCTGACGTGGTACCTAGACGCGGATTTACCCTATTCGCCAGAACGTATGGGCGAGATTTTAGAGCAGCTGATTTTGGGGCCGACCTATAAGGTGGCGTTTGAGCCCAAGTAAAAAACAGCTTAAGCAGGTGCCAACGAAGCAGCCGTGTTGTCCGGAATGTTGTGCTTGAGCAGACACGTTTCAAACGCCTCAATATGCGCTTCGGGTACAGTATAAAAAGACCTCTGCATCCAAACCCGCCAGCTACTGATTTCAAAATAAAATGTCTCATCTTTCAACACATAGGATTCGATGTTGCGCCAGGGTACAAGGTCTGTATAGAGCCACAAGCCTTTCTTATGAACTTGCAAACGTCCGGTTGCAAGAACAGCAAAATAAGCTCCCAAAAATAATGTGGTTGTCTCTGACTGTAACGAAGCAAGTATGTGACTGAAGTCTAAGTTGAAAGAAATGGAGACCAAAAAAAACGCGGCAGCAGCCATGTACCACCTACGTTGGGGCAGCGGCCCTGCATCGAAGAGTACCGGCCCAGCTCTTAGTCTCGAGATAATTATCCAGCTGATACCACCGAGCAGTGAAACACCACAAATGCTTTGAAAAGATACGTCAAAAGCATGACCAAAGGGCCAACCTACAGCAGAGCTTAGGAGAAATGCCAAAGACGCCACTACCGCCATATACAGCGTCATAATGACTAGGAACCTTACGATGCCCGAATCTCGGTAGTAGTCTGCCAATTTTGACACTTCCGGCCTCCTGATATGGCCTTAATTATACGCGTTTGGCTTCGGCTTGTTCGATTTCACGCTCGAGAAAATAGTTCAGCAGTGTCCTGAGTAAAACAATCGCACCCAAGTTCAAAATGTCTTGCCGAGTCGGGGCGACAGCTGTCCGTAAAATGTCGCTGGCAACGGTAAACTCTAAACCGAGCGCCAGCACTCGCCCGAGCCGTAAACGAATGCCTTCAGTGGCGCTGCCTTGGGCCGCCGAACGTGAAAAGAGCAGCTGCACATAGGTCAAGATGCCGCGCAAGATGGCGATGCCAATCACGAGCGCCGCTGCAATCTCGGCACCTGCCGCGAAATAGCCGACGATGAGTTTGAGCCAGCCCTCGAGCGGGTTCGCTTCAACGCCTTCACTAACGCCGCCACCGACGTTGGAGTTAAGGCTTAAGAGCAAAACGAGTCCGAAAATCAGGGCGATAGGCAGTAAAAAGCTCGTCCACGGTTCCCGGATGGCGCTTTTGGATTCAGGTTCTCGGGTCATGAGGTTCCTCTTTTGGTTTTAGGTTTTAGTATGCCGAGCCTGCCGCGCGGCTAACCAGACGGCGACCTGCTCGAGCCCCACGAGTAGCACCGTAATCCCTATCGCCAGGATAAAAAGCAGCAGGTTGCTCACACTGCCGGCCCGAAACGCAAAACTCAGCGAGGTCGAGACGGCGGGCGGATGCACCGCGTCGAGAACGATCATCAGCACAACCGTGCCGAGCATGGCGGCCCCGGCTGCGAGATACCCGTCACCAAGCAGGATAAAAGTGCCGAAGCCCAAACTGGCGGCGATAAGGTGCGCCGTAACGAGCGTGCGGACGCTGTTCATGCCGTGCTGCGGGTCTAGGTAGATTAAAAAGGCGCTCGAGGCGAGTGACGCGAACAAGAGCCGCTGCTGACTCAGCACCTCGACGAAGGCAAACACAATGAGTATGGTCGCGGTCGGCAAGAGCGCCAGCGTCAGTTCACCGCGTAGCCCTAAACGCTGACGCAGTGAACGCACTTTCCCCTCGCCTGGTTGGAAACTTTCGCGTGGATAGCTCATCTTAAAAGAGGGGAGAGCTCGAGGCTACCTTTACGGCGTCCTCAACCTTGTCGAGCCGAAACGTCAGCTGTTTTTGCCGTAGATGACAGAAGCCGCGCACATACGCGCCGTCAAACGAGGTTACGTCAACTTGCCTGACTTTACCGCCGTAGGTCAGCTGCACGCTGCCCCGTACCTTGGCGACCTCACGAAACAGCGGCGCGAGCGGGTGTTCGGCGAAGCTCATGGCGACGGGCGCGCGGCGTGGGCCTTTTTGAAAGAAGAGCTGCCCGTATTTGCGGGCGTATTCGTACAGGTCGCGGGTGAGTTTGACATCTTCTAAGCAGTACCGCTCGAGCCGGTCCCAATCTCCGGCCCGGTAGTATTCCAAAGCGTCGAGACCCGACCCGAGTTTGCCCATGCCGAGCGTGGCTTGCGCCAGAGCGTCGAGCGAAATACGCCGCCCGAGCGCCCGCTGCGCTTCGACCAGCAGGTCAAGGGTTGGTAATTCGGTCACCCAACCGCCAAGTTCGGCGGCTAAAACCGGCCAGTCGAAGCCGATCAGGTTAAAGCCGACCACTTCGTCGGCGTTTTCTAGCAAGACAGTGAGTTCATCAAACTGGGTTTCACGAAAGGTCAAAAACTTATCTTCGGTGTAGTCGTACACCCCGACCACGCTCACGCCCAGCTGTGCGCGGTTTTCCGCGCCGCCCACCTCGTCAAACGAGCGTTTGGTCTCGAGGTCTAAAACCAGCCGGTTAAACACGTGACTCATCAGCTCGTTATACCAGCTTTATAAGAGTTTGACGGGCAGCTCGAGCGCCGCCAGCAGCGATTCGTGAATAGCACCGTTACTTGTGACTAAAACCTTTTCCCCGAGCTGGTACGGTTCACCGCTGCCGCCGGTTACCTGGCCCCCGGCTTCAGTGACAAGTAGCACCCCGGCGGCCACGTCCCAGGGGTTGAGCTTGAGTTCCCAAAACCCGTCAATCCGGCCACACGCGACATACGCGAGGTCTAAAGCTGCCGCGCCGGGGCGACGCACCGTGCGGCAGCGCGCGAGCATCCGGCCAAAGACCGCGACGTTCTCTGCCGCCGTGTCCGGGTCGTAAGTAAAGCCGGTTGCCAACATGCTCCGGCGCAGCGTATCTTCTTGCGTGACCGAGATCGGCGCGCCGTTTAACAGCGCACCGCCGCCGCGCACCGCCGTAAAAAGTTCGTTCCTAACCGAATCGAGCACGACGCCGACCTCGAGCACGCCGTGAATCTCCAGCCCGACCGAAACGCAGTAAAACGGAAAGCCGTGCGCGTAGTTGAGCGTCCCGTCGAGCGGGTCAACGATCCAGCGGTACGGCCCCTGATTATTTTGTCCTGTGCCCTGCTGCCCTTCCTCTTCGCCTAAGACGACATGATTGGGGTAGCTCGAGAGCAAAATCTCGCGGATACGCGCTTCGCTCTCCTTGTCAATCCGCGTGACCAGATCAGTTTCATTTGATTTGGTCGCGATCCCTAGGTCTTGGCCGACGCCGCTCTGGTGAATCTGCGCGGCGGCGCGGGCCGCGTGGATGGCCGTATAGAGAAAATCTTTTTGCTCGTTGGGAGTTAGTTGCGTCATGCCTTTACGCTACCCTAATGGGGCCGTTTAGTCACACTATTTAGCGGCGAACTGCGCCGCGCGGCCCCTTTGAACGGTCTCTAGGTCGGTCACTTCTTCGTCGGTGTGGTCGGCTAGTTCGGCGGGGGAGGGGATCATATCGGTAATCAGCCGCGCGCGGCGATCAAAAGTAAAGTAGTTGTACGCCCAGTCGGTCAGCGCGCCGAGACGGTTGCGGTACCCCGGCAAATACACCAGGTGGATAAACAGCCACGCCAACCAGCCCAAAAAGCCGCGCAGCTTGATACCGAGAAAAACTTTACCCAGTTCAGCGATACCTGCGCCGCGCCCGATAATGGCCATGTTGCCTTTGTCGAAATACTTAAAGCGCGCCTGTTTACGCTCGCCTTCGAGGTCGGCCAGGATAGTTTCTGCGGCAAAACGTCCCCCTTGGATGGCCACTTGCGCGACCTGCGGGTAGAGCTTGCCGTCCTCATCTTTACTGGCGGACACGTCCCCGGCGGCAAACGCGTACGGATGACCGGGCAGACTCAGGTCGGGGTTGACTTTAAGACGGTAGCCCCGCTCGAGTTCAACCCCGAGGGCGTCAACGAGTGGGTGCCCACGCACCCCAGCTGCCCAGATCAGCGTTTGCGTCGGGATAATCTCGCCGTTTTTAAGCTCAACTTCGCCTTCGCGCACCTCGGCAAGGGCTTGGCCGAGCCGCAGCTCGATACCGCGCCCGCGCAACACCTCGGCGGTGTAGTCACGCAGCTCGTCACTGTAAGGAGCCATCAAATAGTCGAGCATCTCGACCAAGATGATTTTGGCTTTGGACACCTCGAAGTTGGGATAATCTTTAGGCAAAACGCGCTCGAACAGCTCGGCAAGTGCTCCCGACATCTCGACGCCGGTCGGCCCACCGCCGACGATCACGATGTTGAGGGCACCCTGCTCAATCAGGCTGGGATCGGCTGAAGCACGCTCGAACTGCCGTAAAATGTGGCTGCGGATATTGACGGCTTCGGTCAGACTTTTCACGTAAAAGGCGTGTTCCCGAACCCCTTTAATGCCAAAATCGTTGTAAACCGCGCCCGCCCCGATGATGAGGTAGTCAAACGAGAGCGTATCGCCGCCCGCGAGTGCCAACGTTTTATCTTCCCAATGGACGTCTTCAACAGTCGCTTGCCGAAAGGTAAAGTTTTTCTGCCGCTGAAAAATAGTACGCACCGACTGCGCTACCTCTGCGGGCTCGAGGCCCGCCGTTGCCACCTGATAGATCAGCGGTTGAAAAGTGTGGTAGTTGTTTTGGTCAATTAAAACAACCTCAGCGTCGGCTTTGCGCAGAGCTTTGACGGCGTAAAGTCCGACAAACCCCGCGCCGATAACGACGATTCTCGGCTTTTTATAGGCGTGAAGCGTCGCTGAACGGGGCGCACGTTGCTGAGGAGCTGCTCGGGTCACTGCTTGGGTTACTGTCTGAGTCATAGTGTCTCCCGGCAGACTCCGGTGTGCCTGCCTTTCAGCTCATCATAAGCTTAGGCTCCCCGGTACTCTGTAGTGCTTCTTCATGACTTCAGCACCGGGAAAAACGAGATTTAGCCGGTTACTGCTCAGCCATTTGCTCACAACCTAGCTCGAGCACGGCTTTTTAAGACAGCTTTTAACCATCAGCCATCTTAAGCGCGATCAGTCGGCCTGTCGGGGTGTCGGCAATGCCCCCTTCGCCGGTCTCGCGCAGTTCCGGCGGTAACATCCTGCCAACAGACGCCATTGCCGAAACTACTTCGTCAGGTGGAATCACCGAGGTTAGTCCGGCGCACGCAAGCTGCGCCGCCGAAACCGCGTGAACGCTGTAAAACGCGTTGCGCGACACGCACGGCACCTCGACGTAACCACCGACCGGGTCGCACACGAGCCCAATCGTATTGACGAGTGCGAGGGCTGCCGCGTGAACGGCTTGGTGCGCGTCGCCCCCTAACAGCTCGCACACCGCCGCTGCCGCCATCGCTGCCGAGGAGCCGATCTCTGCGCCGCAACCGCCGGTGGCCCCGGCGATAAACATCGTCTGTGAGATGATCTCGCCGATACCGGCAGCTAGAACAAGGGGCATCAGCAGTTCGTCGTCGCTCAAACCGAGTTCGTCGCCGACCCCGAGCAGCGCCCCCGGAACGGTTCCGGCACTGCCCGCGGTCGGTGCCGCGACGATCCGGCCCATCCGGGCGTTTTCTTCGTTGACCGCCATCGCGTACGCTTGCACGCGTTTTAAGAGCGGCGCTTGCAGCGCGTCGGGAGCCTCCCACAGCGTTTTGGCGTTCCACCCGACCATTCCGGTACGGCTCGGCGCGTCGGACGCCAGACCCCGGGCGATAGACGCACGCATCTCACCCAAACGTCCACGCATGGCGCTGAGGAGCGCCGCTTGCTCGTCGGGTGGCGCAGCGTTGTTTAAGACCGCTGCGGAAGCCTTGCCGGAGACGTTCATCAGCTCGTTTAGGGTCATGGTCCTCCCATCACCTCGGGTAACAGCCGGAGCCAGCTGACCACGCTCAGCTGTGAAAGGTAGGCGAGCACGTAGGGCGAGGGAGCCGATTCCAGCTCGAGCGCCATCAAAGCCGCCGCACCACGCCGTCCTCTATGTGAACGATGTGAGCTGCGGGCACACGTCAGCGTGGCGATATTTACGGCGTCGTCGGCTAAAACGCGGGCGACGGTAGCGATCACCCCGGCTTGGTCGGTGTGCCGGAGGAGCAGGGTGTGGTATGCGCCCGTAAAGTTCGTTTCAAAACCGTCAACCTTAAAGACTCGGACGAGCCCCCCGCCGAGGCTCGAGCCCAGCAGCGTCAGGGTTTCAGCTTCGGTCTCTTTAGCTTTGGCTTCTAGGGTGAACTGTACGGTGTTGGGGTGAACGTCACCTAAGTCTTTCGTCTCAAACCGGAGGTCTAAGCCGCACGCCGCCGCGTGATCTAAAGCGTCCGGCAGCCGCGCGTCGTCGGGCGCGTAACCGAGCAACCCTCCCGCGAGCGCCCGGTCGGTGCCGTGCCCCTTCGCAGTTTTGGCAAATGAACCGTGGAGAGTCAGCGTCGCCCGCTCGGGCAGCCCCGGCAAAGTGTGCCGCGCTAACAGCGCCAACCGGCACGCTCCGGCGGTATGGCTGCTGGACGGCCCCACCATCACCGGTCCGATCACCTCGAGGAGCCCCATAGGGTTAGATTAGCCTATTTAGCTATGGGTGCAGCGTGTTGTATACGAGAACTTAGAGTGCGGCCTTAAGAAGTGAAGGGTAAAAACACGGGTGCGCTCGCGGAAGCGGGTAGGATAGCCCTATACTTTATACGCTGAAAATAAGGATGCTCTGATAAGTAGTTTTGTTTTTACTGCAGTGGTAGCGCTCATTTACCACATTAGAAAGTCCGTTGCGGCTTTCTAGAAGGAGCTTCGCTGCTTCGCCGTACCTGTAAGATTTATGAAAGAATTCTTCTTTATACTTGGAAGTGCTAAGGCCGACGCCGATATGACGAACCCACCTGCTCCTCAACCGACCCGACGAAGCGTTCATGCGCCGCCACCTACGCGTGAAGTAGACGACTCGCTCCTGCACGCTTGGGAGTTGCGGCGTACTGACAGCCAACAGGCCCTGGACTTAGCTAGCCAAGCGCACAGTAAGGCCGTTGCCGCCGCCTATACCCAAGGTCAAGCAAGAGCGCGCCTGACCCAGGCTTTTTGCCAAGTGCGGCTGTGCGACTTTAAGGCGGCGCTACAGATCGCCGAAGAAGCCTTGAGCTTGTTTGGTACCCTGGACGACCCCTGGGGCACTGAGCAGACGCTCGGCGTACTCGGTATGGCGAGCGCCGAGATCGGTAATCCGTTAGGAGCCATTAAATATCTCTCAGCACGTTACAAGTTGTGTGAGGGGCGAGCCGACCGGGACGAAGCGGACGCACTGGCTTATTTGGCTTCGGCTTACTCTTTTATCAGCGACTACACCACCAGCCTAAGCTACGACTTTCGCGGGCTTGAGCTGTGTCAGGCGCTCGGTTACCGTGAAGGCGAGCAGCGGGCGCTGCCTAACGTCGCCGACACCTTTTTCGAGCTGGGCCACTATCAAGACGCGCTTCACTACTTTTTAGCAGGGTTAGCACTTCAAACTGAAGCCGACGACCCGTTTACCTACGCGCTGTGCCTTTGCAGCGTCGGTCGTACCTACAGGGTGTTAGGGGACTACCAGCAGGCGCGGGCATATCAGCAGCAAAGTTTGGCACTGAGAGAAAAGATCGGTGACCGGCGCGGCGTGAGCTACGCGCTTAACGAGCTGGCTGCTATCTGTAGAGAACTGGGCGAGCTCAAAGAGGGAAAGGCGTATCTCCACCGAAGTCTAACGCTCGTCACGTCGCTCGATGATAAAAGTAGCCAGTTTGAAACCTACTTACAGCTGGGCGCGTTACTGGCGCGGCAACGAAAGTTCAAACAGGCGCTTGGATTTTTAAGTAAAGCGCTGGCACTGGCCCAAGCGGTAGGCAACAAGGCCGACCTTGCCAAACTGCATTACACTTTATTTGAAACTCATAAAGCGCGGCGGCGGCTGGGCAAAGCCCTCGAGCATTTCGAGCTGTACAGCCAGATGAAAGACGCGGTAGCTGAAGAGGCCAGTTCGTTACGGCTGCAGGGGCTGCGCGTCGGCTTCGAGACCGAACGGGCTGAGAAAGAACGGGAAATCTACCGGCTCAAGAATGTCGAGCTCGCCCACGCCAACGCTGAGCTGCAAGCCCTAAACGATAAGGCGACCGGCCTTTTGGCTCAGCTCGAGCGGCAAGCCAAAGAGGACGCGCTGACCGGCCTCTCTAACCGTCGCCACGCCGACCTACGGCTGCATGAAGAGTTCACGCGGGCACGGCGCTTTAACCACACGCTAAGCGTCGCCCTTTGCGACATTGACAACTTCAAAAAGATCAACGATACCTTTTCGCATCACCTAGGCGACGAGGTGCTGCGCGTCGTGGCGCGACTTTTCCAAGACCACCTGCGTGAGGTTGATACCGTCGCCCGCTACGGGGGCGAGGAGTTCTTGTTGCTCTTTCCGGAAACGTCTATACAAGGCGCGTTTGCGGTGTGCAAGAATCTTTGCCAAAAGGTTGCAGCTTATCCTTGGAATACGCTCGCTCCCGGCCTCCGTGTCACCCTCAGTATCGGCGTATCAGACGACAGCCGCGCCAGCAACCATGAAAAGCTAGTAGCACTGGCCGACGCCAAGCAGTATGAGGCGAAACGCAAGGGAAAAAACCAGGTCAGGGGTTAGGACGGGGCATCGTAGAACGTCAGAAGAAGGAACGGCAAGCGTCTGCCCGCTCAGCTGTGTGCGGGCAAAGACCAGCACTGGAAGGTGGCCAGAGCAGGCCCAAAGGGGTATGAGCGATTCACTTAGATGAAGCAGGCGGTGTCAGAAACCGGGCGATTAGGACACGCACCAGTTCGGTCGTCACCGGCTCGAGCGCCGGGTCACGAACCGCCGTGATCACAAAACCGTCGATCACCCCCGTCAGAACGACCGCCGCCGCCTCGGGTGCAAGCGACGGGTCAATCTCGCCCCGCGTCTGCCCGGAACGCAACACGTCCGCGAGGAGCTGCTGCATACCCCGGTTATGTTCTTGTACAAGTCGGGCGATAGCCGGGTTGTGCCTCGCCTCCGCAAGCATATCGAGGACTAAAACCGTTCCCCCATGCTCGTTGCGTGCTTTGGCCTGCTGCATCTCGGTCATCAGCGCCGCGAGAGCGTCAGAACTCGCCAGCGTCTGGCCGAACTGCTCGGCAGTGCGCTCGAGCACCGATCCAACAATGGCCTCTAGGATCGCGTCCTTGCTCTCGAAGTAGTGGTAGAGGTGGCCGGGACTGATGCCCGCTTCGGTACAGATGCTGGCAATAGACGCTCCCCGTAGCCCATCGCGGGCAAAGCAGTGTGTGGCAGCGTCAAGAATCTCGCGTTGCTTCTCGGCGTGCTTGACCGGATTGACCGTGCGCATGGGTCTAGCTTACGAAAACTAGAGCGTTCAGTCTACTGATCTTGACGTAGCTCACCTACCGCCGTAAAGTAAAGCGTTCGCTCTAGGATTGCGAACGCGATGACGGGTGAACCAGTCACAATAGGGGGAAAAAGCTTGTCCGCATTTATGGAGCTTCAGCAGCTTGAAGCCGGTTTCTACCAGGCCAGCTTTGACCTGACGATTACAGCCGTTCATATTTTCGTCATTGATGATCCGCAAGACGGTGTGATCGTAGTCGACTCCAGCGCCCCGAGGGAAGAGAGGGCCGAGAACCCCATCGTGCAGGTGCTCAAGTAGCTCGGCAAGAAACCATGTGACGTGCGCCATCTGCTGCTCACCCACGCCCACCCTGACCACATCGGCAACGCTGGAGAGTTTCAACAGCTCAGTGGGGCCACCCTCTGGATGAACCCCTTGGGCGCACGCATTCTGGAGGCCGAACACCCAACCATCCGCCCCGTCAATATCCGGGGCGGCGGCGTGCGGGACAACAAACCGGTGATCCAACCCGCAACGGTGCAGCATAAACTTAGGGACGGTCAACGGCTTGACCTGGCGGGCGGGATTGATGTGATCGACACCCCCGGCCACGCTGCCGACCACCAGTCGTTCTTGTGGCGTCGCCACGGTGGGGTCATGATCGTCGGGGACGCGGTGACCCACGAGAACGGGGAGATGGATTTCGCGCCGTTCTACGACGACTCAGCCGAGGAACTGCGCTCGGTGGAGAAACTCAAGGGGTACGCCTTCGAGAAGATGGCCTTCGGTCATGGTGATTACATCCTACATGGGGCCAAGGCGCAGTTCTTAAAGTGCTGGGGCGAGCAGGCCACCACCCACACGGCTCCAGACCAAACCGCTTCAGACTAGCGCTGCTGATGCTACCTCACGCGGACGTCTTGAACCGTCCGCCGTTCAGCTATGCGGTGAGCGATTTGCCGCCAACCCTTACCTCTTAAAGGAGCAACCCATGACCGAACTGACCCAACCCGCCGCTCGAGCTGGTACCTTCACCCTCGGATACCGCACCGTAAACCGCCTGGGCTACGGGGCCATGCAACTCGCCGGCAAAGGCGTCTTCGGCCCGCCGCGCGACCCAGACGCCGCCCTAGCCGTCTTGCGGGAGGCTACCAAGCTGGGCATCAACCACATTGACACCAGCGACTTCTACGGGCCGCACGTCACCAACCAGACGATCCAGCAGGCCCTGCATCCTTACCCGGATGAACTGGTGCTTGTGACCAAGGTCGGCGCACGCCGTCCCGAGGACGGGTCGTGGGTCCCGGCCATGTCACCGCAGGAGCTGACCGCAGCGGTGCATGACAACCTGCGAAATCTCGGCGTGGACGCGCTCGAGGTCGTCAACCTCCGTATGATGGGTGGCGGGGCAGGTCATGGGCCGGTGGAAGGGTCTCTCGCAGAACCGCTGACGGTCCTGGCCGAACTGAAAGCGCAGGGCCTGATCCGTCACCTCGGCCTGAGCAACGTCACATCCGCACAACTGGCCGAGGCGCAGACCATTAGCGAGATCGTCTGCGTGCAGAACCTGTACAACTTGGCGCACCGGGAAGACGACGCCTTGATTGATGACTTGGCGCGGCAGGGCGTCGCCTACGTGCCGTTTTTTCCGCTCGGCGGGTTCTCGCCGCTGCAGTCGGATACGCTGAACGCGGTGGCCGCCGGTCTGGGCACCTCACCGAATACCGTCGCACTGGCGTGGCTGCTGCAACGCTCGCCCAACATCCTGCTGATTCCCGGCACCTCGTCGGTAGCGCATCTGCGCGAGAACGTTGCCGCTGCTGCCCTCACTCTACCCGAGGAAACCTTGGCGCAGCTTGACGAGATTGGTACTCAATCAGGCTGACGGCATGGACTGCGGTTGGTTCGCCTCCCTATTCCGTTTTTCTTGAGCTGTGCCGAAGCCAGTGGACGCTAGGGAGAAGAAGTGAAAGCAGTCCAATTTGATGAATACGGCGATGAGAACGTCTTGCAAGGGCGTGATGTGCCTGACCCATGGGTAACGCTGGGTCAGGTGCCGGTGTGGGTCAGGGCGGCGGGCATCCATCCGGGCAAAGCCGCCATCCGCAGCAGTCAGCTCCACCACATCTTCCCGGCCACCTTTCCGTCGGGTGAGGGCAGCGATTTCGCCGGGGAAGCGGTGGCGCTCGGTGAGGGGGTCAGCAACGTTAACGATACCCGGAAAGTTTCTGATTCTTCGCACCACCTTACCTCGCCGACGACTTGCCGCAACCGATTACGACATATCCTTGCATTTCCGTGAAACAGGCCGCGACGCTGCTTAGCGTGGTGTCACATCAGCTTGTCCTGCACCGCTTGATAGACGGTCCTTACGGTCGGCTGGAAACTGAGGCTGCGAGCAAGCGTGTTGTCGATGTGCAGGTGCCAGGGGTTCGCCAGCGGCTCGGACGACGGCTCCATCGTCTCCCCGACCAGCTCGAATGGTTCGTAATATGAAGTCGGCGCGTCATCGGAGACGTTGACGACATGGCCGTCTAGCGCGCCGGTCAACGCAAGATTCACGGCAGTTGCGATGTCGCGATGGTGGACCATGCTCATGCGCGCGGCAGGGTGAAACTTGGCCTGTCCCGAGGCGACGTATTTGGGCAGCGACTCCACATGCCCATCCCCATCGCCATAGACGAAACCGAACCGCAGGATCGACCAGTTCAGCCCGCTTGTCCGCAGCTCCTTCTCGGCCGCGAGCTTGCTGGCCGGATAAGCTTGCTGCGGATCGGCGGCGTCATCTTCGCGGCCGGGTCGCGGCGTGTCCTGGTTATAGATATTGCTGGTACTCGCCATGATGAAGCGCGCCTCGGGCACATGCGCCTTCGCCGCGGCGATGAGATTACGCGTCCCATCGAGATTGCTTTTCCAGATGAGATCGGTGTCGGGCGTGCGGAACACCGCAGCGAGATGGACGATCGCGGAGACGCCTTCCACCGCGCGTGCGAGCGACGCAGGATTTTGCAGGTCGCCCTCCACGGCCGTTACGCCGGCAGGAACCTCTTTCCCGCCACGCACGAGCGCGCGGCAATCCTCGCCTGCCGCCACGAGACGCGGCAGAAGACGCGCGCCCACCAGACCAGTCGTACCAGTTACCAGAATCGTCATGTGTTGCCTCCTTTTCTTGAAAAACTATCGAGCCGCTCGGTAGCGGTCTGGAGCACCTTAACGGCGATAGCGATATCGGCGTCGTCAATGCCGTCGAATGCCGCTCTATGAATGAGAGCCAAGTCGGGCAATTCGCCCCATAACTTCGTACCCACCGGCGTCATTTGAAGGCGTTTCTGCCGTTGGTCGGCACGGTCGGGCACTTGCTCGGCAAGGCCCTTGCGAACCAGCGTACTAACGACGACGCTCAACGTCGCGCGTTCGACCTGGAGCATACGGAGGAGGTCGCGTTGCATAGTTGGCCCCTCTTCGGCCAATTGGTACAGCACATACCACTGAGTGGCCCCAAGGCCATACGGCCGAAGGACGTCCTCCATCGCGGTCCGGCCAGCGAAATAGCATCGCTTTGCCCATGCCCCCACCGACTCATATTTGGAATCGTTCGATTTGCTAGGCACCTAACAATTATATTAGGCTCCAAACAAAATGTCAAACCGGGTGTGATACTCACTAGGCGACAACATTGACCAAGACCCGGAGCTGTCCAACGAAGGCCGCCGCTAGGATGAACGTCTGGCGCAGGTTATAAAGCAAGTGCCAGCGGTCGGCAACCTGCTCTGAAAGGATCGTTTCGATCACGTCTTGGCCGCTATATAAAACCTGCGGGTAGGGACTCTCCACCTGTTCGGCCTCGACAAGATCAACCGTTTGGCCGTTTAACAGCGTATTGACCTGCTTGATGCGGTAAGACTTTTCCGCTAAGGCGTCGCGGATGATGTTGGGCCGAGCCAACAAAACTGATTGTCTGAAGTATGGTGTTACCAAAATAGCTGTAGAGCTGACGCAGCCAAGCAAAAAAGCTAACGGGAGAAAGTTCGCTACACTTAGGACTCGAGCCCAAAAACACTTCGTTCCCAAAGTACCGTTTGCCATCTGGACGTCAAAGATAAGCGGCCCGGAGGCCGCCTTAGCACCAAACAAACCTTAGATTTTGTCTTTAAGAGCTTTACCGGGTTTGAACGCCGGATATTTGCTCGCGGGGATCTCGATTTTTTCGGTGGTACCCGGTTTGACGCCGGTACGGGCTTTGCGCTCACGCACCTCAAAGGTACCAAACCCGGTGAGCTGCACCTTGTCGCCACCGTTGAGGTGTTTCGTAACGTTATCGATCATCGCATCGATCACTGTTTTGACGTCTTTTTTCTTCATCTGCGTTTCGTCCGAAACTAAGTCAACGAGATCAGCTTTGGAAACCGTCTTCGCTTTCGCCACCACTTACCTCCTTTTGAACTTCGGGGGTACTTTAGCATGACACTGGGCAGATAGCAAGTCCTGGGCGGAATAACTCGAGTTATTCCAGCCAGAACACCAAAAAAGTCGTCGAGGTTATTTTAGAGATGCGTTACGCATTTCTAGTAGTAGCAGGTAAAAGTGCCTGAATTTGGGTCATCAGAGTTTGGGTCAGGGTGCGCATCTCGGCTTTTGATTTATCTTTTGGGTAAAACGGCTCGCCGAAGCGTACCCGGAGCCTTCCCCCCTCTTGCCAGATCGCCACGGGTTGCAGCGGCACCCCGGCGCGTTGGGCTAAAAACGCTGCCCCGTCTAGTGCCGCCGCGTCCCCGGCGTTGCGTGTCCCTTGGGGAAAGATACCGACGGCCAGACCGCTTTTAAGAAACCGCAAGGCTTCTTTGATCCCTTTGGTATCGCCTTTACTCCGGTCAATGGGAAACGCCATCAGGTGTTCGCAAATCCACCTAAGCGGCTGCGTCTCGAAGAGTTCGCGTTTGGCCATAAAGTGAATTTCACGGGGAACGAGTGACCCGATTAGCGGGGGATCAAAGTTCGAAGCGTGGTTGCTCGCTACGATCAGGCCGCGCGTTTCTGAGGTGGGAACGAGTTCTAAGCCTTCGACCTTGAGCCGCCGAAAGAGCCGCGCGTAGTTTCTAACTAAATACGAAGCCAGATAGTAAAACCAGAGCCGCCGAAAGTCTTTCATCTTGCTACACGCGGGGTTGGCGTTTACGAGGCGCTGAGCTGCGCGTCAAGGTAAGTGCTGCCAAAGTCCCGACAAAAGCTGCGAGTGTATGAAGACCCAACCACACCGGGACCGACGGGCTCCACGGCAGTGACACGGCAAATAGAGAACGCTGCGACAGCCCCCAGACGATCAGCTGCGGGAGGACGTAAAGGAGCGGCGAGACGAATAGGGCACCTTTACGCCACGCGTAATCGAGTCCTAAAAAGGCCAGCAGCCCCGACGTGAGCACCAGCGGTAACATGATCAGCCAGTCCTCGCCCCCGGTCAAGAGGCCCGCGACCGGCGCGAGCAGCGCCGCAGCAAAGGCAAATGGCAAGCCCGCATAGGCAAAGGCGGCGTAGCTGCACAAGACGATCCCCAAGCTGCGTACCAGCAGCGGGAGCGGCGCAACCGCGACCACGACTGCCAGCAAGAAAAAGAACGCGCCGAGGATCAAAAAAGACGCCGTGCTCCGTGACGTGCGTGATTGACTGCGTGAGGTTCGGGTCATGCCGGGGCCAGTTCGGGTAGACGTTCTCTAATTTCAGGGATGAGCCGCAGATACTCGCCGGTTGACGAGGTAGGGTGCGCCGCGACGGTTTCGGGTGTCCCTTCAGCGACGACGGTGCCGCCCCTCGAGCCCCCGTCCGGGCCTAAGTCAATAAGCCAGTCCGCCGTTTTAATCACGTCCATATTGTGCTCGATGACGATCAGGGTGTTGCCCCCTTCGACGAGCCGCTGCAATACGCCTAACAGCCTATGCACGTCGGCAAAGTGGAGGCCGGTAGTGGGTTCGTCCAAAATGTAGAGCGTTTTACCGGTGCTGCGTTTGCCGAGTTCCGAGGCGAGTTTAACGCGCTGCGCCTCACCGCCCGAGAGCGTCGGCGAAGGTTGTCCGATTTTGATATAACCCAAGCCTACATCTTGCATCAGCTGCAGTTTACGCGCGATGTTCGGAATATTCTCAAAAAAGCCGACCCCTTCGTCTACGGTCATCGCTAAAACCTCAGCGATAGACTTGCCGCGAATTTTGACCTCCAAGGTTTCGCGGTTGTACCGCGCACCCTTACAGACCTCGCATGGCACGTAGATGTCAGGCAAAAAGTACATCTCGACTTTGACGGTGCCGTCGCCCTTACACGCTTCGCAGCGCCCGCCTTTAACGTTAAACGAAAAGCGTCCGGCTTTGTAGCCGCGTTTACGCGCTTCGGGCGCACGGGTATAGAGGTCACGAATTTCGGTGAAGATGCCCGTATACGTCGCCGGGTTGCTCCTTGGGGTGCGTCCGATAGGGCCTTGGTCAATCTCGATGACCTTATCAATGTTCTCGGTACCCTGAATCGCTTTGTGTGCGCCCGGCACCTCTTTGGCGCGGTAAAGTTCTTTGGCTAAAGACGCGTGCAAGATGCGGTGAACCAACGTTGATTTGCCCGACCCCGACGCCCCGGTGATACAGGTGAGCGTCCCCAGCGGAAGCTCGACGCTGACATTTTGCAAGTTGTGTTCGGTGGCACCTAAAATCTTGATCTTTTTGCCGCTGCCGCCGCGCCGCTTTTTAGGGACCGCGATCTTTTTTTCACCGCGCAAATAGGCCGCAGTAATTGAATTGGGATCACTCATCACGGCGTCGGGTGTGCCTTCGGCGATGATTTCACCGCCGTGAATCCCGGCTCCCGGCCCCAGGTCAACGAGGTAGTCGGCGGCCCGCATCGTCTCTTCATCGTGTTCAACGACGATCAGGGTATTACCGAGGTCGCGTAGGCGCAAAAGCGTCAGCAGGAGCCGCGCGTTGTCGCGGGGGTGCAGGCCGATCGACGGTTCATCCAAGACGTATAGCACGCCGGTCAACCCGCTCCCGACCTGGGTGGCCAACCGGATACGCTGCGCTTCACCGCCCGAAAGCGTGTTCGCACTCCGGTCGAGCGTTAGGTAGTCGAGCCCGACGTTTTCCAAAAAGCCCAGCCGCGCCCCGACCTCACGCATAATCGGTGCGGCAATCGCGCCGCCCGGTTCGGGCAAACTCAGCGCGGCAAAGAACGCTTCGGCTTCCAAAACCGTCATGCCGGAGAGCTCGGCGATATTGCGCCCCTCGACCGTAACGGACAAGATTTCGGGTTTGTAGCGGGTGCCGTGGCACTTCGGGCAAGGGACTAAAGACATATACGCCTCGAGCTTTTCCCGCGCGTAATCGGTCGTTGCCTCACGCAACCGCCGCTCGAGGTTGGGCACGATGCCTTCAAATTCGACGTTAAAGCGCATCGTCTCGCGGTCGCCGCGTTTATAGACGACTTCAATCGGGTCTTTGCTGCCGTACAGCAGCGTCTTTTGCACCCTGTCGGGTAGCTCGTGCCAAGGGGTACGCAGGTCAAAGTCTAAATGGTCAGCGAGCGCCTTGAGCCGGTCCCAATAAAAGACCTTCGATTCATCACTCCGCCCCTGACTCCACGGCGCAATCGCGCCCTGACTGATAGACAACTCATCATCTGGAATCAAGAGGCTCGGATCAAATTCGGAACGTGAACCGAGGCCGGTGCAGTGCGGGCACGCACCGTAGGGCGAGTTAAACGAAAAAGCGCGGGGCTCGAGCTCCTCTAACACCGTCCCGTGTTCAGGACAGGCAAAACGTTCGCTAAAGAGTTCTTCTTGGTTTTTGTCGGGCAAAAAGACGCGCATCAGTCCTTCGCCTTTTTGGAGGGCCAACTCGACCGATTCAGCCATCCTCGAGCGGTCCTCGGCGCTCACCTTAAGGCGGTCTACCACGATGTCAATATCGTGCTTCTCATACTTTTCCAAGGTCAGCTTGAGCGCTTCATCGAGGGTTTGCACCTCGCCGTCCACCCGGACGCGGGCAAAGCCCTCTTTTTTAAGCCCCTCAAAAAGTTTTTTGTACTCACCTTTACGCCCCCGAACGAGCGGCGCGATAACGAGCGCCCGCTGGTCAGCAAACTTTTCGATCATCCGGTCAACGATTTCAGTCGCCGACTGCCGCTCGATCACGCGGCCGCAAATCGGGCAATGCGGCGTTCCGGCGCGGGCGAAGAGCAGTCGCAAATAGTCGTGGATTTCAGTGACGGTTCCAACCGTCGAGCGCGGGTTATGCGAGGTGGTCTTTTGGTCAATGCTGATGGCGGGTGACAAGCCCTCGATGCTGTCAACGTCGGGTTTATCCATCAGTCCTAAAAATTGCCGCGCGTAAGCCGACAAACTCTCAACATAGCGGCGCTGCCCCTCAGCGTAAATCGTATCGAAGGCGAGCGTTGATTTGCCTGAGCCGGACACGCCGGTAAAGACGATAAAGCTGTCTCTGGGGAGAGTCGTCGAGACGTTTTTGAGGTTGTGTGCTCGAGCGCCGCGGATGACAAGGTTTTGCAACGTGCCTCCTTGGGGCAGGGCGCTGGGCCAACCCGCGCCTCGTAAAACCGAGCTGTGACGGGTCGTGCGCACCTGCTAAACAGTCGAGTATACCAAGCCTGCCCGCGTTAGGCGTAGCCTGCTTGTCAGTGCGTCACGACCCCACGTTGACGATCCCACTAACTGAGGCGTGCGCCTGGCTGTTCGGCCTCAGACCATTGCTGTAGCCAGCACGCCACAGGCACACCAGACACGTCACTGTGAAATTTTGCAACTGCTGCGGCTTGCAAACGTCTCATGCTCTCTTTAGGGAGACGGGATGATGGCCGGACATTTTAGAGTGTGGTGCAGCTTAGGACGCCACCGCTGGACTCTGCTACCTTCTAGGGCCAGGGCTTGTACGCGGTGCGGCCGAACCGAGATGATGTTTTACGACACTTGGGAGGTTGTCACACCCCGCGAAGCTTACGGCACGCTAAAAAACCGGACAGCCGGTACCCAACCTCCAGCCGGAGACAACGCACCAAAGGACGCTACATCTACCAACTCCCCCGGCACACGGCAATCACGACAATATTGAGAGAAGTAGCTCTTTATGGTGTTTCGCTGAGTACACGACAATTTTTTAGCAACCTTATCCGGAACGTGCTTTGGTGCATAAGCTAGACAAGAAGATGTTTGTCCGCATGAGCATGACTCGGTAGATCGCCTTAAAGATCGTCCTAAACAGCAATCTAGGGGGACATGAACGCTACTTTTCAGAGGGCTCAATAGCCCATTCAGACTCGTAAAACTATTTTTTGTCGTGTACTAAGGGTGTTTCGAGTACATTCAGAAACCGTTCTAAACTCCGAGGCTGTTATGGCTGCTGAGCGTACGTGTTACACAGCAGTGTTCAAATGTTTCAGCACTTCGGACTCGAGCTTGCCTGTAAGCTTCAACTACACCCAAAAAGATACTGCCGAAAGTGTAAAAAGCCGGACTGGGACGGATTTCTCAAGCGTTGACCAAACAGCTTGGGGGAATCTCCAAGGTTCACAGCACACCTTAGAGACCCTGAAAAGGGGGCTGATTGGTACGCCACGCCCCTAGCAGCGCCGCTTCACGTTCCCCGGTAAGGCCAGCTTTAAGCGGCGCGTCATCACGGGTTTGGTCCCAGGCAAAGGTGTCTTTAACAGTTTCAGAGAGTGGCCGAAACGTCAGCCCGTTTTGCAAAGCTCTACGTATGTCAAGGTCGTAAAACCCTTCCCACTCCGGCATCGCCGCTACCGGATGCCACGGCATCAGCTCTCCCGCCTCTAAACCGTGTGCCAGCAAAAAGTCGCTCCCGACCCAGATGAGTTCGGCGTTCGGACTAAGCACGTCGCGGCAAGTCTCGAGTAGCGCCCCGAAACTCAGCGTAGTATCAGGGCCGGTCGCGTTCAACGTACCCGTGAGTTTGTCTTCAGTCGCTTGCAGCAGCCACGCGGCCAGGTCTCGAGCGTCAATAAATTGCACGTGCTGCTCAGGCTGACCCGGCGCGAGGACTTGAGTCCCGAGTCCCCTACCCGCCAAACCAACCCGCCTCACCCAGTAGGTCAAACGGTCGGTGTAGTCGTAAGGGCCGACGACCAACCCAGGACGCACAACTAGCGCGTTACGGAAAGCTCCAGTGACGACCTCTTCGCACTTCGCTTTAAGCGGGCCGTAAAGGTCACCGTCAACCGTGCCCGTGGCGGCGTACGTTGACTCGGCGGCAGCAGCATCTTCATCCGTAATGGTACCGACCGGCGCGTCCTCCTCCGTGCCTGGGTGCGCAAAATCTTGGTAAACAGAAATCGTCGAAACGAAAGTGTAGTGTTCAGCCGCATCTCGGAGAAGTTCAGCGGTGCTTTCGACGGCTCCGGGCGTATAGGCGCTGACGTCAACTACCGCGTCCCACATTCTGCCCTCCAAGGCGCTTACGTCGCCGTAGCGGTCGCCGACCAACGTCTCTACCGGGAATTCGTTACCACGGCGGTTACGGTTGAATAAGCTGACCTCATGACCTGCTGTGAGCGCCGCTTCGGTTAAGTGTCTGCCGATAAACTGGGTGCCGCCGAGGATTAAGAGCTTCATCTCGTCAGTATGGCACTCACCCAGGCTCAAAACGTACAAGTAGAAAAACCTTTGGCACTGAGGGTACTGAGGGCACTGGGGGATAGCGTTCCAAAGACTTATTGCCCACCGCTTGTTCTCACGACCTTATAGTGCAACAAGATGTAGGGTAAACCGTGCAACGAGTTGAGCCTTATACCTTGGCGACGCCGCAGACTAGGGCAGCTTTCGGCGCGAGCAGCGCCGTTCTCGCTGAGATTCAGGCTGCGCCCAACTTTGTTGCAGCGTTCCCGAATGCTCACGCGCGGCAGCGGGCGCTTCCGCACGTCTTCCGGCTGGTTGTGCAAGACGCGGGCGCATTCGGTGAAGTGACGGTGGTGCAGCAAGGTAACGAGGTTATTGGCGCAGCCGTGTGGTATTGGGGCAGGCCAAGCTGAGCTTCCGGCGGCAACTCCAGGCACTTCCCAGCCTGATAAAAACTTTTGCTGCTGCGCCTACAGCTTTCGTTCGTTTTGTAAGGCTCGGCAGTGAGTTGGAAAAAAGGCACCCGACTCAGCCTCATATCTACCTTTCAGCACTCGGCGTAAGTCCGGCTTGGCACGGCCAAGGCGTAGGTTCAGCACTCCTAAAAGGAGGAACAGCTCGAGCGGACGCACAGGGGCTACCTTGCTATCTGGAAACCTTTAGTGGGGCGAACGTCCGTTTTTACTGCCGACACGGATTTGATGTTTCAGGGCAAGGAGAAGGTCTTATCCCTGACGGACCACCCTTTTGGTTTATGACGCGGCCCCCAGGCGGTAAGGCTTTAGGCGACGAACTCGAGCTTTAACGACGTTTCATCCACCTCGCGCTCTTCCGAAGCGCAAATCAGCCGTGCGTCTACGCCGTAACGCGTCCGCATCATCATCACGACACTTTCAATCGGAGCCTGCGTGCGGGTTAAAAAGTCACCGTTTAAGTAGACCTCTTTGTCCATTAGCAGTTCGGGGGCCGCTAAACTAAACGAGTCGTTGAGCTGCTCGAGCGCCCCTTGCGCTCTGGCCACCACATCGCTCAGGTCACGGTGGAGTGAAAAAAACGAGATGATGCGTTCACGCTCAATCTCGGTCATATATTTCGCCGAGTACGAACCGGTCAATTGATGCAACAACTTTTGGTACTGCGTCGGGGTAAGTTCTAGTTCGTCGCGGAGCGCGTGAATCGCCTGAAGCTGCGCTAAATAGTGTGGATAGTCTTGTTTGAGGCCACGGGGCGGGTGGTCTTGGAGGATCTGTTCCATAGCAAAAGTATACCAGATAGTACCTTAATTGTTAAGGTACAAGCGACATTTCGACGCCCGGCTCAGGTCATGAATTTCTCCTTCAGCACAGGGTTTCTAGTTTTTTCACAGCAGGAAATCATAACGCTGCTCGAGCTTTTGTAACGCTGGGCTTCGTTATGGTAAACAGCAGCAAAGCCTACAGGTTCCGCTTCCTTTGTTCAGTGATCTGCTCACCGGCGAGACCCCAATTGTCCGTATCAACTTCATCAATTACGACTACGGTCGTTGCCGGATTCTTGCCGAGAACCTCCTGGAGTAACCTGGTTGCCCCTTTGATAAGCTGAGCTTTTTGCGCTTTCGTCGCACCCTCGCGGGTGATCTTTATGTTTACATAAGGCATCAAATCTCCTGATAAAGCGTTGTGACAACGGCGAACGAACCTAACAGCCCAAGAAGTTGTCCGCCATTGTCTGCAACCTTGGGCTCAGCTGCCTTTACCAACCCGCTCCGTCCAGGTTTCTGAAAGCGTCAACTTCACATGGCTCCGAATATCATCCGACGACGCGCCGATTAAGACCCTAAACTCGCCCGCTTCGGCAACCCAAGCATTTTGCTGCTCATCGAAGTAAGCCAGCGCCCGCATGTTGAGGCTGAACTCAGCCGTTTTAGTTTCGCCAGGTTCTAACGCTACTTTTACAAATCCTTTTAACTCTTTTTCGGGGCGCTCCACGCTCGCTTCAGCGTCGCGCACGTAAAGCTGCACAACTTCTTGCCCCGCCCGGTCGCCACTATTGGTTATCGAAAGGCCGACTTTTACGGTTCCACCTGCTGCAACTTCACCCGCTGAAAGCGTTATGTCACCATAGTCAAACGTCGTATACGACAAGCCAAAACCAAACGGAAAAAGCGGTTTGATCCCTTCACGTTCAAAGTAGCGGTAGCCGATAAACACGTCTTCGCGGTAGAAAACCTGACCGTCTTCACCCGGATAGGTTGACGTATCGCCGTCCATCACCGGCGAGTCAGAAAGCTGCGCAGGAAACGTCTGCGGCAGTTTGCCCGACGGGTTGACGTTACCTAAAAGCACATCCGCCGCCGCATTACCGCACTCCTGACCGGGATACCAGAGCTGAAGTGCGGCGGCTACGTCATCCAGCCACGGCATCGTCACCGGGGAGCCGGTTTGGAGCAGCACAATAGTATGGGGGTTGGCCGCTGCTACACGGCTGACGAGTTCGTTTTGCTGCCCGACCAATTCCATATCGGCGCGGTCGTTGCCTTCGGTTTCCCACTCGCCGTTAAGCCCGACACAGACAATCGCCACGTCCGAATCGGCAGCCAACGCCGCGGCGCGGTCTAGTGCGTCGTCCGGCAAAGGCTGAAACATCCCGACCCGAACGGCGGCCAGCTCGAGCCCCTCCGCTGCTTTAGGACCGTACTCGAGCCTCACTTCATGCGTTCCGGCGTCTAAATGGACGCTCTCCAACTTGACTTCACTGCCCGCGCCGAAAAAGAGGTCGCCCTGAGCCCAGTCGTTCCAGTTGTCTAGCAGCAGGTCATCATCTATAAAAAGACGGCTCAGCCCCGCACTGATGAGGTCAAACTCATGCTCGCCCGCCTCAGCTACCGTGATGGTTCCGGTCAACCGCGCTGAAAACCCAGACTCGACCCCATGCCCGACCGTATCGAGCCACATCAGCTGACCATCTGGGTTGGTCGCCTCGTGGACCACTTCGCCGGAAAGGTCAGGCGCGTTGAAATACTCGACCTTGAGCGGCCCGTCCAGCTGCTCACTCAGGAGCGGCAACCACTTGTGGTTGGTACACCCGAGTTCATAGCCGAGTTCTACCTTTTCCAACTCCTCTTTGAGGCCATCAAACGGTGAGACTCGGTAAAACGCGTTGACCTGGGCGCTCCCGCCCCCCATAATCTGTGCGACACGCGCGTTCGGCCCGATGATGGCAACCTTTTTAAGCGCACCTTTATCGAGCGGTAAGACGCCACGGTTTTTAAGCAAGACCGCGCCTTCGGCCCCAGCCCGCCGAATCAGCGCCCGGTGTTCGGGTTTGTCCTCAGCTTTTTCTTCGGGGATGTCGGGGGTTTCAAACGCGCCGACGCGCCGGAACAGCTCCAAAAGCCGCTCGGCACTCTTCTCAACGGCTTCGGGGTCAGCTGAGCCGTTTTCAACCGCTTCTAAAAGCTTTTCACCCCGGAACTTCGCCGGGCCGGGCATCTCGAGGTCTAACCCTGCGTTGACCGACGGCGCAGTCGAGTGCGTCGCAAACCAGTCCGACATCACCAACCCGTCAAAGCCCCATTCATCCCGTAAAATCTCGGTTAAGAGCCGTTTATGTTCGCTCGTATACGTCCCGTTCAGTTTGTTGTACGAACACATCACCGCCCACACGCCCGCCCTGACCGCTGCCTCGAACGGCAGCAAGTAGAGCTCACGGAGCGCCCGTTCGGAAATCTCGGAGCTCATCGTCATCCGCTCGAACTCGGACTCGTTACCGACAAAGTGCTTGAGGGTCGCGCTTACGCCCCTACTCTGTAACCCAGTGACATACGCCACCCCGAGCCACGCCGTCAAAAAGGGGTCTTCGGAGTAGCACTCGAAGTTGCGCCCGTTGAGCACACCCCGGTGCAGATTGACCGTCGGAGCCAGCAAGACCTTCGCCCCTTTGGAGTGCGCTTCTTCTGCTAACGCCTGCCCGACCTCGCCTATAAGCGCCGTATCCCACGTAGCTGCGAGCGCAATTCCTGCCGGAAAACACGCCGCTTTGACCCCGCCGACAAGCGCCCCGCCGCCCCGCGCTCCGTTCGGCCCGTCTGAAACCTTGACTGCCGGAACGCCTGCACGGGGCACCGGAACCGTAAGCCAAAATGACTCCCCTGCTAACAGTGAAACCTGTTCTTCTAAGCTGAGCGCCTCGAGTGCTGCTCTGTCCATCTCTACCTCTTTCTAGCTTTTTTATACGCGCTGCTGCGCCGTGCTGAGACCATTTTACGGGGTAGAAAGGGCAATGAGAAAACAGCCTCGGTCTTGGGCACAACTAAGAATGACAGACGCCTTTCAGCACAAGCGTTTATGTAACATTATTTGACACGCAAGCAGGTTTCGGTTATGCTCGCTGTAACATATGGTTGATGACACCGGTTTACTTTCCCGAGAGATTCAGAGGGCTTTCCGCAGCTCAGCGGCTCGTCTGGTTTTATATCCGCGATTCGGGTGCAGCAAAGTACAGCTCGAGGTCACTCGCCCAAGCCTTGGAACTCAGCCCACATACCGCAGCAACCGCACTAAGAGTGCTCAAAGCGCGAGCGTTACTCTACGAATTGACCCCTGCCAGCGGACAACGCAGCGCGACCCTCAAGGCACGTTAACGAATAAGAACGCCCTCTATGGCATCTTTCAAAAAAGGCTTCATAAAGCTGACAAATTGATCAATAATTGGGTATGGCCTATCCTAAAATTGACCCAGTGATGCTAAATGATGAAGATGGCTACTGGTTAGCAAGCTATAATTGGGACACCCGAAAACTTACCGTAGTTGGCTATCACTTTTGGCCGTGTGGGTCAGACAGGATGACAAACGCCGCGCAGAAAGTCGTTTGTTTTTTACGTGCGTCAGGTTTGACTTGTGAAGGATATTGGGAAGGTTTTGTCGGCGATATGGTGTGCGACCGCTGGAACGCCGACGATGACCTGCAAGACGCCGACGGCAACCAACTAGAAGATGCCGAGGGAGTTGCGCTAGATAGACTTATAGCTGAAAACCCCAATTTTTTACAAGAGTTGCCGTGGGGCGGGTTTGTACGACTTGATTGGTGGGATGAGAAGGAAACGTCCTAATTCAGCTACTTTCCCTGATAGTCTAAACCAGAGGTTCAAGAACAGGGGAAGCGATGGCAAAAACGCAAGGCGACGCAGTTGAAGAAGTAATGCGTGCGAACAAGGGCTACGCAACGCTCGGCTATCTGTATCAGAACGCGCTTAAGATTCCTCAAGTGAAGTGGGGAACGAAAACACCTCACGAATCTATCAGGCGTATTTTACAAACAGATGTTCAAGAACGATTTTTCAAAATTGAACCGGGATTGTGGGCGCTCGAGGAATACCGCGACAAGATTTCTTTTCTGAAAGAGGCAAACGAAGACGCACCTGAACCACAGAAAGAAAAATTTACTCACGGCTATTTTCAAGGACTGCTCATCGAGATGGGCAATCTTCAGCAGTTCACAACATACGTCCCTCCCCAAGACAAAAATCGGACATTTTTAGAAAAGTCGTTAGGTACGATTACAACAGCCCCGACACTGTATCCGTTTTCTCACGACAAGATTATCAGATTTGCAAAAACGGTTGACGTTGTTTGGTTCAACGAGCGCAACATGCCAAATGCGTTTATCGAAGTTGAACACACTACCGACATCTACAATTCACTTAGAAAATTTGTCGAGCTACAAGATTTTTATGCAGACTTTGCCATCGTCGCACCTGAGTCTCGTAAAGAAGAGTTTGAAGATAAAAGGGACGCCACTTCATACCGTGAAATGCGCGATAGGGTCAAGTTTTGGAGCTACGAATACGTTTCCAAACGTCACACCAATCTTGCTGAATCAGCTGCACTCAACTATTCATTGTAAATACGGCGAAGAACCAGAACAACCTCGGTTTCGATGTCAACCCAAAAGCTGTTGACCTTACCAGCACGCGCATCTCTTTTTCTGTTGACAACGGCCCGCAGCAAAGCGCCCAGCTCGGTAACGTGCGAAACTTAGACTTGGCGGATAACTCTGTAGACCTTATCTTGACGCATCCGCCGTATGCCAACATCGTCAAGTATTCAGATGGTAAAAACCCGGCTGACCTCTCGAGCATTCCCAACTTGCCTAAGTTCTTGGACGAACTCGAGCTAGGTATCCAAGAGATGTTCAGAGTTCTAAAGCCCAACCGGTACTGCGCCGTTCTGATTGGCGACACTCGCAAGGCACAACACTACGTGCCGCTCTCACATTTTCTTCTGCAGCGGTGCCTGAAATCCGGCTTTATCCTTAAAGAAGAGATTATTAAAGCGCAGCACAACACCAAATACGCGGGGCGCTGGAAAGGGAGTGCAGGAATTTACGGCTTTCACCTCATCATGCACGAGCACCTGTTCATCTTCCGCAAACCGCAAGTCGGAGAAAGTCTTTCTAAAGTGCGTTACAGCACCGACTGGCAACCCTAAAGTCACCCTTAACCTTGACGCCGCCCTCACTTACAAGCGACAATAGAGCTTCAGCGGCGTGCATTTGCTAGAGCCGCGACCTCATCTCGAGCAGCAGCAGGGACCTGGCCCAAAGACGCTGCAGCAACCAGCTTTCATCTAGGCGGGTGCTCTTTCCAGCCGGTATGCTTGCGCAGGTCACGATGACCTAACCGGAAAGATGAGAAGAGCGGTTTTTCCTCTTCTGTCATCCACTTAGAGGAGAGCCGATGCTTACCCCAACCCAGCACATCCCGCGTATCTCAATCGAACTTGTACCCCGGCACGCCGAGGCGTTACACGAAGACTTAGATGTGCTGGGCGAGCATTTTCCCTTTATAGATACGGTTAATATCACTGATTTGACGCGCTTTAGCCTCCGCAGCCATCAGGCGTGCAAGCTGGCGCAAACCCGTATCCGCCGCGCCATTCCGCACTTGCGCTCAGTCGGTACCAATCTGAGAGACTTAAACCCGCTACTGCACTACCTAGACGAAGCCGAGTTGCACGAGGTTTTGGTCGTCAACGGCGATTTGCCCGCCGATATGAGTCAGCCGAGCTATCCGACCTCGAGCGTCCAACTCATCCGGGCAATTAAGTCAGCACTGCCGCACGTCGAGGTGTACGCGGCTTTAGACCCCTACCGGCAGAGCTTGCTTAAAGAACGCGATTATGCGCTCGAGAAACTCGAGGCAGGCGCGAGCGGACTCTTTACCCAACCTTTTTTCGATACGAGGCTTATGCAGGTGTACCTCGAGCTGTTACCCGGCGTCAACATCTATTGGGGCGCAACGACCATCACGAGCAAACGCTCTCTCGGTTATTGGCAAAACCGCAACCACGCGGTCTTTCCGGCGGATTTTGAACCGACGCTTACCTGGAGCCGGACGTTTGCGCTCGAGGCGTTACAGTTCGCCCAAGAAACCCGAACGAACCTCTACTTTATGCCGATTAAAACCGGCTTGTACGACTTCCTAGAAGGTATTCTGACCGAAGACGCCTGCCGTCCGGCGGTGAGGACATGACCAAAAAAGAAAAAGCCTCAGCTCAGCTTTTACGGGACGCGCTTAAAAAACGCGTTTTAGTCCTCGACGGTGCGATGGGCACGATGATTCAGCGGCACGAGCTGTCCGAAGCGGACTTTCGCGGTGAACGGTTCGCTGAACACCCGTCACCACTTCAGGGCGCGAACGATATTTTGACCCTAACGCAGCCGCAGCTTATCGAAGAAATTCACCGCGAATACTTCGCTGCCGGAGCCGACATCGTTGAGACCAACACCTTTAGCTCGACCACGGTCGGCATGGCTGAATACGGTGTGGACGACGCGATTTATGAGCTGAACGTCGAGGCTGCCCGACTCGCCCGCCGCGCCGCCGACGCTTTCTCGACACCCGAAAAACCCCGTTTTGTCGCCGGTGCTGTCGGCCCGACGAACCGCACCGCGAGCATGTCACCGGATGTGAACGATCCGGCCTTTCGCGCGATAGATTTTGACGCGCTCGTCACGTCATACAGCGAGCAGATACGCGGGCTTTTAGACGGCGGCGTAGACACGTTGCTGATTGAAACCGTGTTCGACACGCTCAACTGTAAAGCGGCACTGTTCGCTGCCGAGTCGGTGTTTGACGAAGTGGGCTTCAAAGTGCCGCTGATGGTTTCAGGCACGATCACCGATGCGAGCGGGCGGACGCTTTCGGGCCAGACCTTAGCCGCATTTTTAATCTCGGTGTCGCACGTGGACTTGCTTTCGGTCGGGCTCAACTGCGCGCTCGGCCCGGCTGAGCTGCGGGCGTATGTTGAAGAATTATCCGGCATCACCCACTTTTATACGAGTGCCTACCCGAACGCAGGCTTGCCGAACGCCTTTGGTGGTTACGACGAAACGCCCGAGTCTATGCTCGAGGTCATGGCAGGCTGGCTCGAGGGGGGCTGGGTCAATATCCTGGGCGGCTGCTGCGGCACGACGCCGGAGCACATCAAGGTCTTTGCCGAGGCTGCCGCAAGGACTGCACCGCGTGTCCCGCCTGAAGTACCCGCATATCCAAAGTTCTCCGGGCTCGAGCCCCTCATCATCCGGCCTGAAACGAACTTCGTCAACGTCGGTGAACGCACCAATGTTACGGGCTCGAAGAAGTTTTTACGGCTCATCAAAGAAGAACGCTTTGACGCCGCCTTAGCGGTGGCCAGGGACCAAGTTGAGGGCGGCGCGCAGATTATCGACATCAACATGGACGAGGCGATGTTAGACGCCGAAGCCTCGATGACGACGTTCCTAAACCTCGTCGCCGCCGAGCCCGACATCGCCCGCGTGCCGATTATGCTCGACTCGTCGAAGTTTACGGTACTCGAGTCCGGTCTGAAACGGGTGCAGGGCAAAGCCATCGTCAACTCGGTTTCGCTGAAAGAGGGTGAAGAAACCTTCCGCAAACACGCGCAGCTCGTCCGGCGTTACGGGGCGGCGGCGATTGTCATGGCCTTTGATGAAAACGGTCAGGCCGATACCTATGAGCGGCGTATCAAGATTTGCAGACGGGCGTACCGCATCTTGGTAGATGAAGTCGGTTTTGCCCCCGAAGACATCATTTTCGACCCGAATATCTTTCCGGTCGCAACCGGCATTGACGAGCACAACAACTACGCGGTGGATTTTTTTGCGGCGACGCACTGGATTAAAGAGAACTTACCGGGGGCGCTCGTCTCGGGCGGCGTGTCGAACGTGTCGTTTTCGTTTCGGGGTAATAATCCGGTCCGTGAGGCGATGCACGCGGTGTTTTTGTACCACGCGCGGCAGGCCGGGATGGATATGGGCATCGTCAACCCGGCGATGTTGGAGATTTACGAAGACATCCCGAAAGATTTGCTTACGCACGTTGAAGATGTGATTCTGAACCGCCGTAACGACGCGACCGAACGGCTTTTAAGTTTCGCTGAAGGGGTCAAATCGGGCGGTAAAAAGAGCGTCAAAGACGAGGCGTGGCGAGCGGAAGGGGTGGAAAAGCGGCTCGAGCACGCCCTCGTTCGGGGGATTACCGACTTCATTGAAGCCGACACCGAAGAGGCGCGGCAGACATTACAGAGTCCGCTTGCCGTTATCGAAGGCCCGCTGATGGACGGCATGAACGTCGTCGGTGACCTGTTCGGCAGCGGCAAGATGTTCTTGCCGCAAGTGGTCAAGTCGGCTCGAGTGATGAAGCGGGCGGTGGCGTATCTGGAGCCGTACTTAGAGGCTGAAAAGCTGGCGTCGGGCGCGTCAGAGCGTAAAAGTGCCGGAAAAATCCTTTTAGCTACCGTAAAAGGCGACGTTCACGACATCGGCAAAAACATCGTCGGGGTGGTGCTAGCGTGTAACGGCTTTGAGATTTTAGATTTGGGCGTAATGGTGCCGACGGAAAAGATTTTAGACACCGCTGAGCGCGAGGGCGTGGACGTTATCGGGCTTTCGGGGCTGATTACACCGTCTTTAGACGAGATGGTCTCTGTGGCGAAAGAACTCGAGCGCCGCAACCTCCGCACGCCTCTCTTAATCGGCGGGGCGACGACGAGCCGGGTGCATACCGCCGTAAAAATTGCGCCGCAGTACAGCGGGCTGGCGGTTCATGTTTTGGACGCGTCGCGGAGCGTCGGGATTGCAGCACGGGCCGTGAGTGATAGGGACAGGCCGGGGCTCGAGGCCGAAACCCAAACCTTGTACGACGAGGTACGCAAAAACTTTGCGGGAAGGCAGGTTTCAAAACAGCTCATCAGCTTGGACGAGGCACGGAAAAATGCGCCGAAGCTCGAGTTTGAAGCCGTGACTAAACCGAGCTTTTTAGGCACGAAAGTGTTAGACGATTATCCGTTAAATGAGCTTGTTGCCAAAATCGACTGGACGCCGTTTTTTCTCACCTGGGAGCTTTCCGGTCGCTACCCGAACATCTTGCAAGACGAAATCGTAGGTGAAGTCGCCACGAAGCTCTTTGAAGATGCGCAGGAGCTTTTAGTGCGTATTGTCAGCGAAAAACGGTTTACGGCGCGGGCGACGTTTGGCTTTTTTCCGGCGGCGCGGGTCGGCGATGACCTCGAGCTCTACACCGACGATACCCGTCAAACCGTTCGTACGCGGCTTCACACCTTGCGGCAACAAAATGCCAAACGCGCCGGTCAACCCAACTATGCGTTGGCCGATTTCGTCGCGGCTAAAGACTCCGGCACAGAAAATAAAGTGCAAGATTACGTCGGCGGCTTTGCAGTGTCTATTCACGGTGCAGACGAATTCGCCCATGAGTTTGAAGCCGTACACGACGACTACAACGCCATTTTGGTCAAAGCCTTAGCCGACCGCCTCGCTGAAGCGTTTGCCGAACGGCTGCATGAACGCGTCCGTCAAGAGTTCTGGGGATACGCGCCGGACGAGCAACTCTCGAACGACGAGCTGATCCGCGAACGTTATCAGGGCATTCGCCCTGCGCCCGGCTATCCGGCCTCGCCCGACCACACCGAAAAACGCACGCTGTTTGAGCTGTTAGACGCGGAGAAAACCGCGGGCATCACCCTCACCGAAAGCTACGCGATGTACCCCGGTGCGGCGGTCTCGGGCTTCTACTTTGCACATTCTGAAGCGCGGTACTTTGGTGTCGGTAAGATTTCCAAAGACCAAGTAGAGGATTACGCCGCCCGTAAAGGGATGACGCTCTCGGAGGCCGAGCGGTGGCTCGCGCCAAATCTAGGGTATGAGCCGCAGACAGAGGCTGTGGGGAAGGTGCTCGAGCCTGCGAACTAGATCAAATGCTTTGACATGCTGACATCTAACTGGTTGTGATTCTTAAAAACTTGCGAGTTTCATGTCTAATCCCCCTTACGCCTCCGCGCCTGCCGCTGCCGCTCGACCTGCACCACCGCAGCCCGTCCCAAGCGCCGCCCTAGCTGACGGGGGCTCGAGGCCGACAGCCGCCATATCGCCAAAAAAGCAGCGAGGGCAAAGAGGCTGCTGGTCACGATAAAAAGGATGCGGTACTCGAAATGAATCAGCCCGAACGCCTGCATGGCCGCAACAAGTCCCGCCCCGACGAGCGGCGCGACCGTCCGCGAGGACGAGATGATGGCGTTCTCGAGGCCGTACACCGAACCCTCCTGACCCGCACGGGTGTTTTTGGCGAGCAGCGCCGCAACCGCCGGGGTCAGGCCACCGACCGCGATACCGGCAAGCGCCTGTAATGTAAGAAGCTGCCAGACTTGTGTGACGAAACTCTGGGGCAGGTAGCAAAAGGTCGCGGCTACCGTACAGACGATGACGATGAGCCGGTGCCCGATGCGGTCGCCGAGACGCCCGATATAGATGGCGCTTAGCGTACCCGTTGCCGCAGCGATCCCCACGACTAACCCGATGGTGGTATTGACCCTCGCTTCAGCGAGCGGCAAGGTCGCAATAAAAAGGGGCAGAATCGGCGTGAGCATGTTGCGCCCGAGCCAGTTGAGAAACGCGAGACCGTAGAGCGTCTTGACCTGAGGCGCTCTGAGGATGTCGCCCCAACTGCTTAGAATGCTGGGCGTCTTTTTGCCCGCTTCGGGTCTGACGAAGTTCTCCCGCACCCCAAACGTCACAAGGAAACCCGAAAGGGCGAGCAGCACGGCGGTCACGATGAACGTGCCTCGAAACCCGATGGCGTCAGCTAAAATGCCGCCGATAAACGGGCCGACCGCGACGCCACTGCCGAGCCCGAGTTGCAACAAGCCCATCGCGTAGCCTACGCGGTCCCTGGGCACCGACGACGCGACCAGCGCGTTCCCGGCCGAGACCGTACCGGTTAAAAAGCCTTGCAGCGCCCGGAGCAGCACCAGCGCCTCGGCGTTGGGCACAAACGCCATCAGCGCGAGCGTAATCGCGCCGCTGTACGCCGCCCGTTCGACCATCGGTTTACGACCGTAGCGGTCTGAAACTGCGCCCCAGATCGGTGAAGCAATCGTCATCGTCAGTGCTTGCGCCGAGAAAACGAGGGCCGCTAGCAGCGTCAAGCTCATTCCGGTCGCCGACCCTAAAGACTCGACGTAGCGCGGCAAAAACGGAAAGATTAGGGAAAACCCAACTGATGACATCAGCTGCGCAAAAATCATGATGTACAGGGTGCGCTGCCACGGCATAGCCCTGAGCATAACGCGAAGCTCGGGAGCTCATGTAGCCTGCCCTAGTCAAGCGCCGCAAAACTCCCTCGCGAGGTAATACAGAAAACGTAGTATGGAGCTGAGACGAGCCTAGACTCTGGGGTATGACCCACACAGATATTCCCGTAGATATTCCCCTTTCGGTGCTCGAGCTCTCTCCCGTTGCCGCCGGGATGACGAGTTCGGCGGCGCTACACAACACCCTCGATTTAGCGCGTCACGCCGAACGCTTGGGCTTTCACCGCTTCTGGCTTGCCGAGCACCACAATATGCCCGGTATCGCCTCAGCTGTTCCCGAAATCCTCATTGGGCAGATTGCCAGTGTGACCAAAACGCTGCGCGTCGGTTCAGGTGGCGTCATGCTGCCGAACCACTCCGCGCTACACGTTGCCGAGACGTTTAAGACGCTCGAGGCGCTCTATCCCGGCCGTATTGACTTAGGCATCGGCCGCGCCCCCGGTTCCGACGGGCTGACCGCTTTGGCCCTGCGCCGTAGCCGCGAAGCCCTACACGCCGACGACTTTGACGAGCAACTCGGTGAACTGTTCGCTTTCGGTCAGGGTGACTTCCCGGCAAACCATCCGTTTAACCGGGTTCAGGCTGTGCCGACTGATGTGCCGCTGCCGCCTGTTTATCTGCTGGGCTCTTCGGACTACAGCGCACGTTTGGCCGGACAGCTCGGCCTCGGGTTTGCTTTTGCCTATCACTTTAGCCCCTACGCGCTGCTGCCCGCACTTGAGGCTTACCGTAACGCTTTCACCCCAGGGGCATTGGAAAAACCACACGTCATCGTTACCGCGTCAGTCTTTTGTGCCCCAACCGACGAAGAAGCGCAGTTTTTAGCCGGACCGATGCAGCTGACCTTCCTCAAACTCCGCAGCGGTGAACCTATCCAGTTGCCTTCACCAGAAGAGGCTGGGGACCATCCCTACACGCCGCAAGAGCAGGCAGCGCTCGAGCAAATCCGCGCCATGCAAATTGTCGGCAGTTCCAGCACGGTGCGTAAACAGCTAAACGAATTGCTTAGCAAAACTCAGGCCAACGAGCTGATGCTTACCACGATGATGTACAGCCACAGCGATAGATTGCGTTCGTTTGAGTTAGTAGCTGAAGCTCTGCGGGGCGTTGCCGCTTAAAAAATCCCATGCTACTTCAATCTCGCTTTAGACGAAGGCACAATCTTGTATACGCGCAGAGCACTAAAAAAGAGGAACCCTTTGATGCGAGTTCCTCTGCCAGACTATTTTTGTTGGAGCGGGAGACGAGATTCGAACTCGCGACATCTACCTTGGCAAGGTAGTGCTCTACCAGCTGAGCTACTCCCGCGAGATAGGTATCATCTGTCAGCAAGCACTCTAAGCTTATAGATGATGCCTTCCAGCTAGAAATAAGAGGCGCTACCCGAAGGGCAGCACCTCTTGATTAAAATAAATTCCTCGCACCGACCTACTTTTGCAGGGGGCTGCCCCCCAACTATCATCAGCGCTGGCGTGCTTAACTTCCGAGTTCGAGATGGGATCGGGTGGGTCCACGCCGCTAAAAGCACGAAGAAAAAAATAGTAACAAGCCGAACAAGTGTGAATGAAGATGAGTCCAAATTAGGGTTAAGTCCTCGATCTATTAGTACTGGTCAGCTAAACACGTTGCCGTGCGTACACTCCCAGCCTATCACCCGGTGGTCTTCCGGGGATCTTACTCCCACAAGGGGATGGGAAATCTCATCTTGGAGTCGGCTTCGCGCTTAGATGCTTTCAGCGCTTATCCGTTCCGCACATAGCTACTCAACATATGCCCTTGGTAGACAATTGAGAAACTAGCGGTGCGTCCATTCCGGTCCTCTCGTACTAGGAACAGCTCTCCTCAAATTTCCTGCGCCCACAGCGGATAGAGACCGAACTGTCTCACGACGTTCTGAACCCAGCTCGCGTGCCATTTTAACCGGCGAACAGCCGGACCCTTGGGACCTTCTCCAGCCCCAGGATATGACGAGCCGACATCGAGGTGCCAAACACCGCCGCCGCTATGAACGCTCGGGCGGTATCAGCCTGTTATCCCCGGGGTAACTTTTATCCGTTGATCGATGGCCCTTCCACAAGGTACCACCGGTTCACTAGAACCGACTTTCGTCCCTGCTCGACATGTACGTCTCGCAGTCAAGCTCCCATATACTCTTACGCTCTACGCATGATTTCCGACCATGCTGAGGGAACCTTTGTGCGCCTCCGTTACTCTTTAGGAGGCGACCGCCCCAGTCAAACTACCCACCTAACACTGTTCCCCGCCCGGATAACGGGCGCAGGTTAGACATCCGAACAAATCAGGGTGGTATTTCACCATTGACTCCACCGAACCTAGCGGCCCGGTTTCGCAGTCTCCCACCTATCCTACACAGATTCATCCTAATGCCAATATCAAGCTATAGTAAAGCTCCACGGGGTCTTTTCGTCCTGCTGCGGGTAGGCCGCATCTATACGGCCAGTTCAATTTCACCGAGTCTCTCTCCGAGACAGCGCTCCAGTCGTTACACCATTCGTGCAGGTCAGAACTTACCTGACAAGGAATTTCGCTACCTTAGGACGGTTATAGTTACCGCCGCCGTTCACCGGGGCTTCAATTCGCAGCTCTCACCGCTCCTCTTAACCTTCCGGCACCGGGCAGGTGTCACACCCTATACGTCCCCTACGCGGGTTTGCAGAGTGCTGTGATTGTGGTAAACAGTCGCTAGAGCCGATTTACTGTGCCCGTTTCACGCCCGAAGACGTTACACACGGGACCCCTTCTCCCGAAGTTACGGGGCTATTTTGCAGAGTTCCTTAGAGAGAGTTCTCTCGCGCGCCTTAGTGCTTTTACACTCGCCCACCTGTGTCGGTTATCGGTACGGGCGCTCTTGCTTCAACGTTTAGAGGTTTTTCTTGGCACCGTGGACTCAACCAGTTATCAGCCCCGTAGGGCCTTCCCGAATAACGTCACTTACGCGCGAGGCGGATTTTCCTGTCCTCACAAGCTTCGTTACCCGCCGGGCTCAGCCATGGCTCCGGTTGGTCTATCCTAATGCGTCACCCCATCACTCCACAAAAGCGGGGCAGAAATATTAATCTGCTGTCCATCGACTACGCCTTTCGGCCTCGCCTTAGGTCCCGCCTAACCCTGGAAGGACGACCCTTGTCCAGGAAACCTTAGGCTTACGGCGGAAGGGATTCTCACCCTTCTTATCGTTACTCATTCCTGCATTCGCACTTCCGATACCTCCACATGTCCTTCCGGTCATGCTTCAACGGCCTACGGAACGCTCCCCTACCCATAGCAACCCGGTCGAAACCTAATTGCTATGCCGCGGCTTCGGTACAACGCTTAGCCCCGATCATCTTCGGCGCAGAGACACTCGACTAGTGAGCTATTACGCACTCTTTAAAGGAATGGCTGCTTCTAAGCCAACCTCCTAGCTGTTTTAGCGTCTTTACATCCTTCACCACTTAGCGTTGATTTAGGGACCTTAACCGGCGGTCTGGGTTGTTTTCCTCTTGTCTGCGAAAGTTAGCTCACGCAGACTGACTCCCGGGGTATGGACCATTGGTCTTCAGAGTTTGACAGGGTTTGGTAAGCTGGTAGGCCCCCTAGCCCAATCAGTGCTTTACAGCCAATGGTAAACCCCCGAGGCTAGCCCTAAAGCTATTTCGGGGAGAACCAGCTATCTCCAGATTCGGTTAGCTTTTCACTCCTAACCACAGCTCATCCCAAGACTTTTCAACGTCAACGGGTTCGGACCTTCACTTCCTGTTACGGAAGCTTCATCCTGGCCATGGCTAGCTCATCTGGTTTCGGGTCTACTAACTGCGCCTGAACGCCCTGTTCAGACTCGCTTTCGCTTCGCCTCCGGCTATCGCCTTAAACTTGGCACAGTCAGTAAGTCGCAGGATCATGCTTCAAGAGGCACGCCACAACTCGCATAAGGAGCCGTGACTGCTTGTAAGCACACGGTTTCAGGAACTATTTCACTCCCCTCACGGGGTGCTTTTCACCTTTCCCTCACGGTACTGGTTCGCTATCGGTCAGTCGGAATATTTAGCCTTACGGGGTGGTCCCCGCGGGTTCACTCAGGATTCCACGTGGCCTGAGTTACTCAGGTGCCAGCTAAGCTTTCGTGCTTTTCGCCTACGGGACTTTCACCCACTTTGGTACGCCTTTCCAGTGCGTTTCGGCTAAACACTCGAGTCTACGTTGCTGGTCCTACAACCCCGAAGCCCGAAGGCTCCGGTTTGGGCTGTTCCCGTTTCGTTCGCCACTACTAAGGGAATCGATTTTTCTTTCTTTTCCTCTAGGTACTTAGATGTTTCAGTTCCCTAGGTTCCCTCCGCATAGCCTATAGATTCAGCTATGGGTACAAGAGGTTCGCTCTTGTGGGTTTCCCCATTCGGACATCCCCGGATCAAAGTTTGCTTCCAACTCCCCGAGGCTTATCGCAGGTAGCCACGTCCTTCTTCGGTTCGACTGCCAAGGCATCCACCGTGTGCCCTTAGTAACTTAACCCTAAAGTTATTGGTACTTAAGACGCGCTTACAATTCGTAGCTAAAAACTGTCGTTAGAAACCACGTTTTGCTTACGCTTTTAGATGCTCATTCACACTTATTCGCTTGTCATTGTTCGCGCCAGCCCTTTCGGGCGGCAAAAAGAAGTTTATAGCTAAAAGCCAAGTCGTGTCAACCCCCTGCGTACCAAAACCTCCACTTCATCTTTTGATAAGACCATTTAGAGTGTGCTAAACGAGTTTTCTACGTTTTAGGATGTGTTCGGAACCTCGGTAGCGGAGCGCGGAGGCCGGGAAGAGATGGGTGGAGTGGCCTCGAGCTAAGGGGACTACGGAGCGTAAGCGCGGCGGAGGTTCAGGTCATCTCTTTGAAGACCACGTTGCGACTATGCCGGTAAACGGCTGCCGGTAAACTTGAGGGGTAAGTAGCAGAATCTGAACGTCAATTTAGCTGAGCAAGAAGTGCGCAGTGAAGAACGTGCAAAAGATATAACATGCAAAAGATATTAGGAGCAAAACAGCGATGAGTGAGATGATCGAAACCTTTTTAGCCCAGATGCGTGAACAACACGGCGACGAGATTGCCGCCGTTGAATTACCCGAAGGTACAGAAGCTTATATCGCGGCGCGGATAGCCGCGGGCGACGGTGAGACCCTGGCATTTATGCTCAAGCTGGCGTATTTGATGGGACTTAATACGGGTTACGCAGCACACGAAGCGGCGCAGCAAGAGGAGCCGACTGCAAAAGCTTCAGGACCGCTCCAAGCTTGAGGTGCGCTGCTCCTAACGGCGGTTACTGACCCGCGCCGCCCGCCGCGCTGAGATGTCGAGCAGTTTCTCTTGTTCGTTGAGTTTATGCTGCCCCGCTTTACGCCGAACGTAGGTGTACGAACCGTCTGCGTGAAGTTCCCTCGCCTTGTCGTTGTCTTTCAAGCACAGGTCTAAAACCTGAAAGACTTTTTTCTTGACGGCGCGGTCTTCAACGGGAAACACCACCTCGACACGCCGGGTCAGGTTGCGCTGCATCCAGTCGGCTGAACCCAAATAGAGGTCTTCTGCGCCGCCGTTAAGGAAAAAGAAGGCCCTCGAGTGTTCCAGAAACCGTCCGACGATGCTCCGTACCCGGATGTTGTCACTGACTTCCGGGACGCCGGGGCGTAAACAGCAGATGCCGCGTACGATCAGGTCAATCTGCACCCCGGCCCGTGAAGCCCGGTAGAGCGCCCGAATGACCCGTGGGTCAACGAGCGCGTTCATCTTGGCGATAATTCGGGCTTCACGGCCTTCAAGCGCGTGCGCTTCTTCACGTTCAATTGCCCGCATCAGCTCGTCGCGGAGCGTTTCAGGTGCAATCCAAAGTTTGCGCCACGATTTTTGCTTGGAAAAGCCGGTGAGGTAGTTGAACAGTTCGGACAAATCTGCGCCCAAATCGGCGTCACACGAGAGCATCCCGAAATCGGTATAGATGGTGCTCGTGGTGCGGTTGTAATTGCCCGTAGCTAGGTGGACGTAGCGGCGGATGTCTTTGCCCTCACGCCGGACGATGAGCAGCGTTTTACAGTGCGTTTTAAGGCCCGCAAAGCCGTAGACGACGTGAACCCCGGCGCGCTCGAGCTCTCTGGCCCAGACGATGTTGTTCTCCTCGTCAAAGCGGGCTTTAAGTTCAACCAGCGCGGTCACCAGCTTGCCGTTGCCCGCCGCCCGCGCCAACGCCGCCACCACCGGCGAGTTGCCCCCGACACGGTAGAGCGTTTGTTTGATGGCGAGGACATTCGGGTCGTCGGCGGCTTGCTCGATGAGGTTAAGCACTGCGTCAAACGAGTGAAACGGGTTGTGAATCAGCACGTCTTGCTGCCGAATGACGCCGAACACGTCCGACATACCGATAAATTCGGTGGGCAACCGGGTGTCAAAGGGTGGATACCGCAGCTCAGGCACATTGAGCAGTGCCAACTCCATAAAGTCGCCGACGTTTAAGTGGTCATCAATCCGGTAGACGTCACTTTGGGAGAGTTGCAAAGTTTTACGCAAAAAGTCGGACCACGCAGCGGGCATCTCAGCGGTAACCTCGAGCCGCACCGCGTCGCCCCACCGCCTTTTGCGCACCTCGTCTTCGATCACCCGTAACAGGTCGTCGGCCTCGTCTTCGGCGATCTCGATGTCGGCGTTACGGGTCAGCCTAAAGGCGTGGCTCGAGATCACCTCGTGGCCGGGAAATAAATCGCTGACTTTGGCGCGGATGATGTCTTCAGATAAGACAAAGCGGAACGTTTTATCCGCGTCGTCCAGGGGCGGCAACCGCAAAAAGCGGGGTAACACCCCCGGCACCTGCACCACCGCGAGCTTGGTCTCTTCAGAAGAGGCGTCGAACAGCTCTAAGAGAAGTGAAAAGCTCAGGTTGGGTAGCCGCGGAAACGGGTGGCCCGAATCCACGGCCAAAGGCGTCAAGATAGGAAACAGCTCGCGGTCGAAGTACGCGTCTACCACGGCGCGGTCGGGTTCGCCAAGTTTGTCAATCGGCAAGAGCGAAACGCCGTGACGCTCCAAGGCGGGGAGCACAGCGTCACGTAAAACCCGGCGGTGCCGCGCAATCAGCGGATGCAGCTCTTCAGACAGGTCATCAAGCTGCTCGGCAGGAGTGAGACCGTCGAAGCTGCGCCGGACAATGCCCGCCGCCAGCTGCTCTTTAAGACCTGCGTAACGGATCATCATAAACTCGTCTAAGTTGGTGCTAAAAATCGCCAAAAACTTGAGCCGCTCTAAGGGAGGATTCTCGCTGTCTTCAGCCTCTTCTAAAACGCGCTCGTTAAAACGGAGCCACGACGTTTCACGGTTAAAGTAAAATTGCGGATCGTGCAGGTCAGGCTCGGACATAGAGAGCAGCGTAACAAATCTGATTCAGTGACTGACGATTTTGTCGTAAATGACGCGCTGTTCTTGCTCCGAAGTCGTCAGAATTCAGAAGGCAAAATCAGGAGACAGAACACAGCATAGAGATGGTGTCTGTCAACACAAGCTGACAAGTCAATCTTGAGCTAAATCAGGCAGTCTCGAGTTTGGGAGCTTCTAAGACCACCTCAAAAGAAATCTCAGCTTTGAGGCTTGCCGCCACCGAGCAATATTTATTCATCCCCAAATCCACAAAACGCTCGGCAGTCTTTTGGTCTAAACCGGGAACGTTAAAAATGTGCTTGGCGTGGATGTGCGTGTAGTAAGCGGGCGTCCCCTCGGCACGTTCGCCGGAAAGCTCGATACGGTAGCCCTGCACGTTCAGGCGGCGTTTGCCGAGCATCTCCACAATGTCGTAAGCGGCGCACGCACCGACGGCGTTTAAGAGGAGTTCCATCGGGCGCATCCCGGTTTGCGCTTGACTTTCACCGTCGATCATCACGCGCTGCCCCTCGGGGGTAACGCCGACGAAGCGTTTACCGACGAGGTGATGCACGGTCGTCGTTTTAGTTGACATGCTTTTAAGTATGAGGCACGTCTAAAGTAATGGTGTCAGATATAAAACATAGCTTTACACTCGAGCGGTGATGAAGCAAGCTAAGGCGAACTGGACTAAACCTGAGTGGCGACGCTGGGCCAAGGAAACGCGGGCGCAGTTGGACACTCCAGTTTTGAGTAAAGGAGTTGTGGCGCAGCTAGGGCTCTGGTCTCCCTTTAGAGAAGCTGAACATGTCTTGATTTATTTAGCTTTTGGAACCGAACCAAACTTAGCCGCACTCCTTGGCAAAAATCCTGATAAGCAATTTTACGCAACTCGGACGCATAAGGACTATACGCTTACGGTGCATAAGCTTACGGGTGAACTCGAGCGTCACCCTTACGGTTTCTTTCAACCTGTTGCGACCAGTCCAGCGGTTGAGCTAGAAAGGCTCGAGCTGCTCCTCATTCCCGGCCTCGCGTTTGACACTTCCGGCACCCGTTTGGGCTACGGCAGAGGTTTCTACGACCGCTTGTCAGCCCAGATAAGCGGCGTTCCCATTGTCGGCGTTGCACCGTCTACACTTATTGTCCCAACCTTACCCAGCGAACCGCACGACGTTAAGATGACGCACTTGGTCAGCGAGAGGGGAGTGCTCGAGGTCAGGCAGTAAGAAGTTACTCGTGGCTGAGCTCGAGGTAAGGCTGTAGCCGAGCCCGAATATCGTCTGAGATCGGCACCGGCTTTTGTGAGCTGTAGTCGAACATCACGACGACTGAACGCGACCGCGCCGCCAATTCACCATTGCTATAAATCTCTTGCGCCAACGTTACGCTCGTTCGGCCTATTTTGGCAATCCGGGTCAGGACGTAAACGGTATCTCGAAAGCGTACCTGCTGCAAAAAATCGAGCGAGATATGCGCCAAAATGAGGTAGATACCTTCGCCGCGAAACTGGTCCAAAAAATCCACTCGGCCCTGTTCCGAGTAGAGCGCATATGAAGTGTTATTCAGATGGCCTAAAGCGTCGGTGTCGTTAAAACGCACCTGAATATCGGTGTGGTGGACTTTTTGAAAGTCTTGCATAGGCTCAGCTTACCGGGCTTCGGCAAAATGGGCGGCTCGAGGTGAACGCGGCACCTTTTGACAGTGCGGGCAAAAGTGCGTCCCCCGTCCGGCCACAACGATTTTAGAGATCGGCCGACCGCAACGCGGACAGGGCGCGTCTAGGCGGCCGTAAACCTGAAGCTGCGCGGCGTAGCCGCCGACCTCACCGTTGACGGTGCGGTAATCCTGCAACGTCGTCCCCTTAAAGGTCAGGCTGGCCGTCAAGACCTCACGAACCGCGCCCGCAAGCGCGTAGGCTTTGGCTTTAGAGACGCTGCGGGCGGGCGTGAGCGGATGAATCCGCGCCCGCCAGAGCGCCTCGTCTGCGTAGATATTGCCGACGCCCGACACCGGGCGCTGGGAGAGCAAGTAAGGTTTGATGGGCGTACTCGAGGCTTGCAATACACGGTAAAAACCCGCGTTCGTAAAGGCCGCCTCTAAAGGTTCCGGCCCCATCTTGTAGAGCGTGGGCAGCGTTTCGTAGCGTCCTGAAGGGACGACCAAAAACCGTCCGAAACGGCGCACGTCTTGAAAATAAAGGGCCGGGTTGGGGCCGGGAGAAAGTTTTAACTTGACCCGCGTATGTTTGGCAAACGGTTGTGGGCTGACGATGCCGGTCATGCCTAAGTGAATCACTAGATCGTCGCCCGCAGAGAGCGGCAAGAGCAAAAACTTCCCGCGCCGCTCGACCGCTAAGATTGTTTGACCTACCGCCCGCCCCAAATCCGCGTACTTCGGCCCCGGCTCCGCTTGGGCGAGTTCGGCGCTTACGATAATCCGGCCCGTGAGCCAGGGCCCTAGTTCACGCCGGACGGTCTCGACTTCAGGCAGTTCGGGGATACTGAATCAGCCCTTCGTAAAGCGCCTTACCGACGACTGCGCCGTCAAGCTCCAAACTTTCGTAAAGCTCCAGGTCTCTATCGCTGGCGACGCCGCCCCCTGCCACGAGCGTATGCGGACACGCCGCACGCATCAAGCTGACGGGTTCAGGGTCTACGCCTAAAAGCGTTCCGTCGCGGGCGATGTCGGTATAGATAATGTGTGTGACGCCCTGTTTAGACACGCGCCGCGCGAGTTCGCGGGCAGCGACGGTGCTCGTCTCCGTCCAACCGCGTACTGCCACCAGACCGTCTCTGGCGTCAATCGACACGGCGATACGGTGCGCGTCGTAACGCGACAAAAGTGTGTCCAGCAGCTCCGGTTGCGTAATGGCGGCAGTGCCGATGATGACGCGTTCAACACTTTCTAACAGGCGTTCGGCGGTTTCTACGTCGCGGACGCCGCCACCGACCTCGAGCTTGCAGTCTAGCGACCCCGCCAGTTTGCTGATGATGTCTTGATTGTCGCCGTGACCAAACGCGGCGTCTAAGTCAACGAGGTGAAGCCACGGTGCGCCTTTATCGGCCCAGAGTTTGGCGGCCTCGAGCGGGTCGTCAAAGTAGACCGTTTCATCTTCCGAGCGGCCCGCTAACAACCTGACCGCTTTGCCGCGCTGAATATCAACTGCCGGAATCACTTCAAACATAGCGCGAGTATAGCGTGCGCTCGGGCACATGAACGGTGGGGTAAGGCAGCGTTGGGCCGTTATGCCGCGTAGTGTGCTTGGAAAAAAGGCGGGCTCAAGCCGACCCAGTAAACTGGAGCATGTATATCCCCGGCTATACCAAACACGAAGACAAAGCCGACTTACTAAAACTCATGCAGGCGTATCCGTTTGCCACGCTCGTAACCGCACCGGGAGGGCGACCTTTTGCAACGCACCTGCCATTGATGACCGAGAAACAGGGCGACACCTTCGTTTTACTCTCTCACATGGCCCGCGCCAACCCGCAGTGGCGACATTTTGACGAGGGCGAAACCCTGGCGATTTTTCACGGTCCGCACGCCCTGGTAAACTCTGTCCTTTACGGCAGCAGCCCGAACGTCCCAACGTGGAACTACGCTGTCGTTCACGCTTACGGCCAAGCTAGGGTAATTACAGGGGAACGTGAGCGGGAAATTGCGTATAAACTTGTGGCCGAGCATACGCCCGAGATGGAGCCGATTCCGGCAGATTTTGAGCGGCGGCTGATGGCAGCGGTCGTCACGTTTGAGTTGCGGGTGAGCAGGCTCGAGGGCAAGTTCAAGCTCAGCCAGAACAAGGGGGCTCGAGACCGTCTGAACGTTATCAAGGGGTTGAGCCAAAGCGAACGCGAAGAAGAACGTGCGACGGCGGAGTTGATGCGGGGGCTCGAGGCGCGTAAGGAACAAAATGAGTAGAAGGCTTTTTTCTACGCGGTCAGTACTAGAGGTTTGCCCTTAGTGATTACGACCGTATGCTCATAATGTGCGGTGAGATTGCCCTCACGCATTCCTATTGTCCAACCGTCGGCCCGCGTCGTTATCTTGCCTGAGCGGAGAGAAACCATCGGCTCGACGGCTAAAACCAGACCCTCAGTTAAGCGTGCGCGGTCATTGGGACGATAAAAGTTCAAAACTTCAGGGGTTTCGTGAACAGCCCGCCCCACCCCGTGACCGGCTAGCTCACGAATAACGTGAAGACCACGCTGTCTGACTTTGCGCTCGACTGCCCGTCCGATGCTGCTAAGCGGCTGGCCTGCCCTGGCAACCTGCATGGCGGCCCAAAATGCGTCTTCGGCGCAGGTAACCAAACGCTGAGAAGTTTTGGCAGTGGATGACACGACTACAGTAAGTGCAGCGTCAGCAACAAAACCGTTTAGCTTTGGCGTGACATCTAGCTTAACCAAGTCACCAGGTTTAAGCGGCCGAGTTGTCGGCAAGCCGTGAACAACATCTTCGTTGACCGAGACAAAAGCGTGAACAGGTGCGCCGTACTCCAAGTAGGGTGCAGAAACCGCACCGTAACGGGCGAATACGGCACCACAAATATCATTAAGCTCAACCGGAGTAATACCGGGCGCAATTTCAGCTTTCATCGCAGCGAGCGCCTCAGCGACGACAGCGCCTACCTGCTTCATACCTTCGAGTTCGTCTTCGGAGTTGATAGACATAAATCATGATAGCGCAGGCGCGAGGCTGCGCCGCCTACCCCCCAGTAACATTACTTCATTGTGTTTTAAGGATGCCTCGTTCTCTAAAAACTTCCTTTGCTACCGCAATGCCGTTGACTGCGGCCGGAAATCCGGCGTAAACCGCCATCTGAATGATGATTTCGACTACTTCCTGTGGCTTGCACCCGACGTTGAGCGCCCCGTGAATATGTACGGCGAGTTGAGGACTACAGTTTCCCAAAGCCGTCAGTGCTGCAACCGTAGCGACTTCGCGGCTTTTGAGGTCAAGCCCCTCGCGTGTGTAAATATCGCCGAAAGTAAACTCGATGGTAAAACGCGCAAGCTCAGGTGCGATTTCTTGCAATGATTCGATGACCCTGACTCCGGCTTCACCATCGATTTCTTTAAGCTTTGCTAGACCGATTTCGTATCTGCTATGCATCATTTACTCCTCCAGTAAGGCATAGCTAAACCCTAAACCTTTGAGTCAACTCAAAGTCAAGCTTCTTGCAAAAACGCCTCTTCGTATCCGCTTATCTTCTGTCTAAGCTTTGCTAGGTGAACTTGCATCGTCGCTACATCTTGCTCGAGCTTTGCCGCGTGGACTTCGAGAAGTTGTTTTCTCTCAGCTGTGGTAGACGGGCCTTGTGCTCTTAATTGGGCGTAGCGTTTAATCTGTTCAAGCGGCATTTTGGTATCTTTGAGACGCTTGATAAACTCGGCCCAAGCAACATCCTCCTGGCTAAACACACGATGACCGTTAGGGTTGCGCGCCACCTCGAGAAGTCCCAACCTGTCATAATAACGGATGGTGTGTGGGCCTAATCCGGTTGCTTTGGAATACGCTTGAACGTTCATAGCGATATCTTAAAACAGATAATTTTCTACAACGAAAAAGCGTGTGCTTGACCTGAACACACGCTTTAACTGCTTAAAAAGCTCGAGCCTTACTTACCCGCCCCCGGCTGCATCAACTTCTCCACCACACTCTTATCTTCCAACGTGCTGATGTCCCCCGCCGCCTCTTCCCCGGCGGCAATGTTCCGCAGCAGCCGCCGCATAATCTTCCCACTCCGGGTTTTGGGCAGGGCGTCGGCAAAACGGATGTCGTCGGGCCGAGCAATCGCGCCGATCTCTTTGGCGACGTGTTGGCGCAGCTCGGTTAAAAGCTCATCTGAACCCTGACGGTTGCCCTCTAAGGTCACAAACGCGACGATGCTCTGCCCTTTCACCTCGTCGGGCCGCCCCACGACTGCCGCTTCAGCGACTGCCGGATGAGAAACGAGCGCCGACTCGACCTCCGCCGTGCCTAAGCGGTGCCCCGACACATTCACCACATCGTCTACCCGGCCCATAATCCAAAAGTAGCCGTCTCCATCTTGACGCGCCCCGTCGCCCGCAAAGTACACGTGCGGAATCTCCGTCCAGTACTGCGCCCGGTAGCGGTCGTCGTCGCCGTAAACCGTGCGGAGCATACTCGGCCAGGGCCGTTTGAGGGTTAAAAAGCCGCCGCTCCCGGCCTCTTGCTCGTTACCCTCGACGTCCATGATGGCGGGTTCAACGCCGAAAAAGGGTTTGCCCGCCGCGCCCGGTTTCATCTCGTGAACGCCCGGCAAGGTCGTCAGCATGACGCCGCCCGTTTCGGTCTGCCACCAGGTATCTACGACCGGGCAACGCTCCCCGCCGATGACGCGGTAGTACCACCTCCACGCCTCAGGGTTGATGGGTTCGCCGACTGTCCCGAGTAGCCGCAAAGACGACAGGTCGTGTTTGTTCGGATGTTCTTCCCCCGCTTTCATAAAGGCGCGGATCGCAGTCGGCGCGTAGTAATAGATGGTGACGCCGTAACGCTCGATCATCTCCCAGTGGCGGTCGGGCGCGGGGTGGGTCGGGGTGCCTTCGTAGAGGAGTTCGGTCGCGCCGTTTAAGAGTGGGCCGTAAACAACATACGAGTGCCCGGTAATCCAACCCACATCGGCGGGACACCAGTAGAGGTCGTCAGGCCCCAAGTCAAACACGTATTTGGTCGTCAGGTAAGCGTAGGTTTGATAGCCGCCGACGGTGTGCAGCACACCTTTGGGCTTCCCAGTCGAGCCTGACGTATAAAGGATAAAAAGCGGGTCTTCGGCGTCCATGTGTTCGGCGGGGCACTCGGGCGAGGCGTCCGTCATCAGGTCGTGATACCACGCGTCGCGGCCCTCTTGCATCGTCACATCGTTGTTACCGCGTTGGATGACGATGATGTGCTCTAAACTCGGACATTTTTCCGCCGCTTCGTCTACCACGGGTTTAAGTGCAAAGACGCTCCCGCGCCGGTAGCCGCCGTCAGCAGTAATCACTAACTTTGCTGAGGCGTCGTTAATACGGTCGGCCAACGCTGAGGCGCTAAAACCGCCGAACACAACGCTGTGTACCGCGCCGATGCGGGCGCACGCGAGCATCGCCACGACCGCTTCGGGGACGAGCGGCATATAAACGGCGACGACATCACCTTTTTTGACGCCTTGGTCTTTTAAGACGTTCGCAAACTTAGAGACTTCGGTAAGGAGTTCGCGGTAGGTGAAGGTGCGTTTGTCACCGGGCTCACCTTCCCACAACAAGGCTTGTTTGTCACCGCGACCCTGTTCGATTTGAAAATCCAGACAGTTGTAAGAGATGTTGGTCTTGCCGCCGACAAACCACTTGACAAACGGCTCGTTCCACTCGGTCACCTGGTTCCAAGGTTTGAACCAGTGAAGTTCGTTCGCCACGTCACCCCAAAAGGTTTCGGGGTCATCTAACGATTGGCGGTAGAGGCGTTCGTACTCGGCGACGCTGCTTAGCTTGGCGTTTTTCTTAAAGTCGTCGCTTGGGCTTATCGTCCGCCCTTCTTGCATCATGGACTCGATACGGTCGGTCACGGCTCCTCCTCAGGTAGACCTAATAAGGCTGTAATTCCCTAGCTATCTTAGCAAGCGTACGCGGCCATGAGGCTATAACCACGCGCACGATGTTCCAGAGGCCCTTATCCGGGAGGTTACGCTTGACGACACCTGTGCAGCACGATAAGCTGCGGTCACAAACGTACGACGGTATACAAATGGGCGAAAGGCTGGGTGAGCATGGCGAAGCTCGAGGCACTTTCAGCAGCACAGACTATCTTTACGCCGCCGGAGGCCGTCAAAAACCGTGCGTCGTTGCAGGACTACAACGCAGCCTATACGCGCTCGGTCGAAGACAACGAAGCGTTTTGGGCCGACGCTGCCCGTGAGCTGACCTGGGCGAAGCCGTGGGACACCGTTTTAGAGTTCGACGGCGTTCATCACCGCTGGTTTGTGGGCGCTGAGACGAACATTACGGTCAACGCGCTCGAGCGCAACCTGGACGCGGGCCGGGGCGATAAAACCGCGTATATCTGGCTCGGTGAAGACGGCAGCGAACAACGTCTGACGTACAGGGAGCTTTATCATCAGGTCAGCCAGATTGCCAACGGACTCAAAAGTTTAGGTGTGCGAAAGGGCGACCGTGTGGTGATTTATATGCCGCTGACGCTCGAGGGTGTGACCGCCATGCTCGCGTGTGCCCGTATCGGGGCCGTTCACAGCGTCGTTTACGCGGGGTTTGCAGCCGGGGCGCTCCGCACCCGGATTGAAGACGCTGGGGCAAAGGTTGTGATAACCGGCGACGTGAGTTATCGGCGCGGTAAAACGACCGATCTGCTCAGCATCACCCGGCAGGCGATCGAGCCTTTGGATTTTGTCGAGCATGTCGTCGTCTTTAATCGAGAAGAGGTGCGTTTGGAGGGGCTCGAGGTTCCCTGGGAAATACTGTTAGACCAGCCGGACGAATGCCCCGCCGAAATCGTTGACGCTGAGCATCCGCTCTATATCCTCTACACCTCGGGCACCACCGGCCAACCCAAAGGCGTGCTGCACGTTCACGGCGGCTATATGGTCGGGACGTACTTGCAACTAAGGACGTTTTACGACCTGAACGAAGCGGACGTGTTCTGGAACATGAGCGACATCGGCTGGGCCGTCGGGCATTCGTATATCGCCTACGCGCCCCTCGTAGGCGGCCTGACGACCGTGTTTCGTGAAGGTGCGCCCGACACGCCGCATCCGGGTATCGCCTGGGAAATCGCTGAGCACTACGGCGTCACAGCAGTTTTGACGGCTCCAACGGTGCTGCGGCTGTGGATGCGGTACGGCGACGAGCCCTTAAAGGGTCACGACCTCTCCAAGCTCCGTGTCTTGGCTGTCGCCGGGGAGCCCCTAAACCCCGAAGCGTTTCGCTGGGCACAAACCAATCTGATGGGAGACCACGGCTATGTGATGGATAACTGGTGGCAAACTGAAACGGGCGGCCCGACACTCGGCACCTACGCGGTGCAACCCTGTAAACCCGGTTTTGTCGGACGGCCTCTGCTGGGCGTCGAAGCTGAAATCCTGAGTGAAACCGGCGAGCCACAACCGCCGAACGTGGGCGGTCTACTCGCGCTCAAACGCCCTTTTCCGCACATGCTCCGCACGATTTACGGCGCACCTGAGCGTTACGAGCAGGCGTGGACGGAGTTTCCCGGTTACTACATGACCGGCGACGTGGCGGTGCGTGACGAAGCAGGCCGTATCAGCGTGTTGGGCCGCGCCGACGATGTGTTGAACGTCGCCGGACACCGCATCGGCACGGCAGACGTCGAGTCGGCGTTGGTTTCAAACTCGGCAGTCGCCGAAGCTGCCGTGATCGGGATCCCTGACGAACTGAAGGGAGAGCGTATCGTCGCGTTCGTCGTTTTACGGAGTGGGCAAAGGGCAGATGAACGGACCCTGATTCAGCACGTCCGGGCTGAACTCGGGCCGATCGCTGCACCTTCGGCGGTTCACATCACCGGGGCGCTCCCTAAAACCCGCAGCGGCAAAATTATGCGCCGCCTCTTAAAAGCCCAGACGCTCGGGCAAGACCCCGGCGACACCTCAACCCTCGAGTCCTAAGCTCTCGACATTAAGCTCAGCCCAAAGGAGACCCGATGAGTCAACAAAAACCTCGCGTCACGGTTGTATCCGACCCCGTGCCCAACGAAAAAACCGCCCTCAATCAAGAGCTTGCCCAAGCTGACAAGGGGGTGCTCGAGCGGTACTGGAAACGCAATCTGCGCCTGACCGTCACGCTGCTGGTGATCTGGTTTGTGGTTGGCTACTTGCTCTCAATCGTCTTTGCCCCGGCGCTGAACGCCTTTACCTTTCTCGGCGCACCGCTCGGGTTTTGGATGGCGCAAAACGGCGCGATCTACGTGTTCGTCGTCTTAATTCTGATCTACGCGGTGTGGATGAACGGCATGGATAACGAGTTCGGAGTCGAAGAGTGAGTATTCAGCTTTGGACCCTGATTTTCGTGGTACTTAGTTTCGGCCTCTATATCGGTATCGCCATCTGGTCACGGGTGACGACGACCTCCGGCTTTTACGTCGCGGGTCAGGGCGTGCCGTCGGTCTTTAACGGGATGGCGACCGCCGCCGACTGGATGAGCGCCGCGTCGTTTATCTCGCTTGCAGGACTCATTTCAGCCCTCGGCTTTGACGGCGCGATCTACTTGCTCGGTTGGACGGGCGGGTATGTGCTCTTAGCCCTGCTACTCGCACCGTATTTGCGCAAATTCGGCAAGTTTACCGTCCCGGAGTTTATCGGCGACCGTTACGCGTCAGGAACGGCGAGAGTCGTGGCGGCGCTCTGTGCCATCGTCGTGTCGTTCGTCTACGTCGCTGGACAGATGAACGGGATGGGCATTGCCTTCGGCCGCTTTTTAGGGACGACGGTTTTTTGGGGCGTCGTCGTCGGGATGGTGATCGTCGCGTTTTACGCCATCTTAGGTGGGATGAAGGGCATCACCTATACGCAGGTCGCGCAGTATCTCGTGCTCATCGTCGCGTACCTGATTCCGGCCATTGCCATCGGGGTGACGTTAACGGGTAACCCGGTCCCACAAGCTGCATTTGGTGAGATTGCCACCCGGCTGAACGGCATCGGGGCTGATTTGGGTTTCGGGAAGTACACCTCGCCATTTGTCAACTTGAATTCGCTCAACGTCTTTTTGATCACCGCTGCGCTGATGTGCGGCACCGCTGGACTTCCGCACGTCATTATCCGTTTTTATACCGCCAAAAGCGTCAAAGGTGCGCGTTGGACAGGCTTTTTCGCGCTGCTCTTTATCGCTATCTTGTACACGACTGCGCCTGCGATTGCCGCTTTTGCCCGTTATAACCTCATTCAAACGGTGAGCGGTCAGCCCTACGCCGGACTCCCGGCCTAGGTCGGCAATTGGGAAAAAACCGGTTTGGTCACCTTTGACGACAAGAATGGTGATGGTATCGTCACCTTCGACGCCAGTGACAACAACGAACTAACTATCAGCCCGGACATCATCGTCTTGGCAAACGCTGAAATTGCCGGACTCCCCGCCTGGGTCGTCGGCCTCGTGGTTGCTGGGGGCTTGGCCGCCGCACTCTCGACGGCTTCGGGTCTCTTGCTGGTCATCGGGTCGGCGTTTTCACACGATATCTATAAACGCTTTATCAACAAGGACGCCTCGGAACAAAACGAGTTAGCGGTGGCCCGCGTGTCGGTGCTCATTGCGATTGTGATTGCCGGGTACTTCGGGGTGAATCCACCGGGCTTTGTCGGGGAGGTGGTGGCGTTTGCGTTCGGCCTCGCGGCGGCCAGCTTTTTTCCGGCGATTGTGCTCGGGATTTTTGACAAACGCACGAACAAGTACGGGGCGATTTCGGGGATGCTCGTCGGCATTATCTTTACCGGCGCGTACATCATCATGACGGCGGACCGGCTGATGAACCTCGAGCCCTTTTTATTCGGCATCCGGGCACAGGGTATCGGCACGGTCGGGATGGTCTTGTCGTTTATCGTGACCTATACGGTATCTCGGATGACGCCCGCGCCGTCTTTAGCCCTGCAGGAGTTTGTTGAAAATATCCGTTATCCACGTGGCGCAGGTGCCGCGAGTGGGCACGACTGAGCGTCAGAATTGAGAAGTAAGAATACAGAATTGAGAATGCAACCCACCTTTCTCCCTTCTTTGTTCTGTATTCTTTTCGGACATCAGCTCTTCTAAATAGCTCGAGCCTAGCCTGATGGTTAGTTCCATCAGGTTTTGCTCTATGATCGGTTTATGTCTAAACGGCTGGCGTGGTGTTGGAGCTTAGGGTTAACTGGGAGCGTCATGGTCTTGATACTTATCGTTTGGCTGGTGTTTGGGTTGATCTCGAGGACAACCTTAACCGCTGACCTGACCAAACAACAGGTTGCGGCGGAAACGCAGCTCGGCAATCTGAAATGCCGTAAAGAGCTCAAGGCGTCGTTTCCTTTTTTTGAACTTAAGTGTCAAGACACCGCCGAGCGCCCGTAAGAGAGGCCCGCTGCATGTTTTGGGCAGCCGTGTTCAGCTGAGCGACACAAAGCTGACGTCTCCGGCTTACACTGAACAAGCCTGGAGGTCTCTGTGCGTACTCCGCCAGTTCCCAAATTGACCCGGACCATCGCGCTGCTCGCCGGTCCCTTGATCTTACAAAACCTTTCGTACGCGCTGTTAGGTGTGACCGACACCTTTTTCGTGTCACGGATCAGCACCGAGGCGGTGGGCGCGGTTGGGCTGGCGGGCGTGCTCTTTTTCTCATTGATGCTGCTCTTTCGCTCGACGGCGGCGAGCAGCGTCGTCTTTGTCGGGCGGGCGCACGGCGCGGGGGACGACGCGGGTATCGGCGCGGCGGTGTGGCGACTTCTGAACATGATTGTGCTGCTGAGCGTGTTTGCCCTCACGTTGCCGTGGGTGTTTACTTTTTTGTTTAGTTACGTTGCCCCCGGCGATAGTCCGGTGGTGCTGGGGCTCGGCACACGTTATCTGCAGATTCGGGCGCTCGAGGTTCCTTTAGCTATGTTCAGCGCCGTCGTCTGGGGCTTTTTGGTGGGCCGGGGCGATTCCCGTACGCCGATGTTTTTAGCTTGGACGCAAGTTTTGACCAATATCTTGCTCGACTGGCTGTTGGTTCCGGGGAACCTCGGCTTTCCGGCGTGGGGCGTCGCGGGCGCAGCCGTCGCCACAGTTTTAGCCAACGCTGTCGTCGCCCTCCTAAGCGCCTGGATTTTGTGGCGACCCGACTCACACGCGCGTTTCGGCACGCGGCGGGCGCGTCTGGCAGGATTCGGAGAGCTGCGTGATGTCCTCAGAGTCGGGCTGCCGATGGGTGTCGGCGACTTTATCGATGTAGCGTCGTTTACGGCTTTTTTTGCCATCATCGGTCGGCTCGGAACTGAGGTCTTAGCGGCCAACAACATCGCGCTCCAGTTTATGAGCTTGTCGTTTACGATGGGGATTGCGGTCGCGCAGGCGAGCTCGAGCCTGGTCGCGCAGGCGCTGGGCGCTAACAAACCGCAGCAGGCGTCACGGGTTGGCTACCGCGCTACGATTTTGGGCATGATTTTGATGGGTCTGGTTGGGCTCGGCTACTTTATCGTGCCGGATTTTTTAATGCGCGTGTTTAGCGACGACCCGCGAGTTATCGCCGCAGGTGTCGCCATCTTACAACTCGTCGCCATCTACCAAATCGCCGACGCCGCGACGATCGTGCTGGGCGGATCGCTTAACGGCGCAGGTGACACGACCTATACCATGTTGGCACGGCTCGTCTGCGCGTGGGGGCTGTTTTTACCGCTCGCGTATGTATTGGCGTTTCCGCTGGGGCTCGGCGTTCGCGGTGCGTGGGGCGGCGCGATGGTTTACCTGTTTGTGTTGGCGCTCGTTTACTTTTTACGGTTTCGTTCGGGGCGGTGGCAGGCGTCGTTTAAGGGGGCTGAAAGCAGCGGGGAGGCAGAAGTTCAGGCTGCGACACTTTAGCTGGGCGGCTCGAGCCTCATAACACCCGTTAAAACGTAAATCCCTAGAGGTAGAATAGGCAGATGATAGACCCCGACAATCCTGTAGTCAAACTTTGTGCTGAAGGGATGCAAGCTGAAGCAAAGCAGCATTTTGACGAGGCGAAAAGGTTATTTGAGCGGGCTTGGGAGGCTTCTAAAGACGATTATGAAGCCGTATTGCAGCACATTATCTAGCACGTCATCAAGACACCGAGCAGGATACTCTAACGTGGAACCGAGAAGCGTTAAACCGTGCAAACGCCGTAGAGGGGTCGAAGGTCAGCCAGTTTTATCCATCATTACTGCTTAACTTAGGTCACGCTTATGAACTACTTGGAGAGGTAGAGAAAGCACTCGAGAGTTATACCTTAGCTGCACCCAAAGCCACTGAACTCCCCAATGATGCTTATGGCAATATGCTCAGAGAGGCTATCGGACGCGCGTTGACGCGAATAAGTTAAAAGCTACAAAAAGCTCGAGCGTTCAATCGTAAGTTTTTCTTCTAAGAGCGTCTCGAGTCCCTCCGGTAACGCATCTCTCGGTAAAATATCGGCGCTGCCGTTCGGCCGTATCAGATAAAAAGCGCGCCTCGAACTCAGCGCCTGAGCAACGTCCTTGTAATTCACCTCAACCTTGGTTTTGCCCACGTCCAGCAGATATGACCCTGCCTTAAAGCGGTAGCGGCGCGGTTCCCGGAGGGCCGGATACCGCCGCCAGAGCGTCTGCGCCGACGTCCAAACCCAAAGCAGATACCCGAGTAACGGCGCAAACACCGCGAGCGAAAAGACCCTGGCCGCAGGCCACAAACCGGTCACCCCGAGCAAAAAGAGAAAGATAAAGCTGTAGACCAAAAAGGGCAACACCGGGCGCTGTAAGGCCAGGGTCCAAGTGTAGTAAAAGAAATCCTGACGTGAGAGCTGGACGCTAAACGTAGGGTTGGGTGCGGCGGTAGCGGCAGGCATACTCCGCTAGTCTACAAGCTGACTCCGGGCTACTTGGCACCCGCCGAGCTGAGGGCCGAGAAGCTTACCTACCGGCCCACGCCGTGTGATAGCTTAGTCCGTGCCCCTGCACACGGCTAACCCTATAGCTAACCCTACGGTGACGAGGCCCCGGCGGTGACGCTGCGCGAGCGCCCTGCGCCCCGCGGTGAGGGTAAACGCACCCCGGCACCCGCTAAGGCCATCGCGCTATCATTTTTTAGCGCCACCCTAGTCGGCACGCTGCTCTTATGGTTGCCGTGGAGCCACGCACCGGAGCAAAACGTCACGCTGCTCGACGCGCTGTTTACCGCGACAAGCGCCCTCTGCGTCACCGGGCTGATTGTGGTAGATACCGCGACGGTTTGGAGTCCTTTCGGCCGCGTGATGTTGCTGCTACTTATTCAAGTGGGCGGTTTGGGTATTGTCACCCTAAGTACGATGGTCGCGCTGCTCTTAGGGCGGCGCGTCGGGTTTCAAGAACGCTTACGTGCCGCTGCGCAGGTGAACGCCTTTGGCACCGGCGGGGTGGTGCGGCTCGTCCGTACGATTTTTCTCTTATCGCTCGGCTTTGAAACGCTCGGGGCACTCGTGCTCTACCCGAGTTTTGCCGCGTTGCACGGTCCCGGCGGCGGAGCGTTTTACGCGTTTTTTCACAGCGTCAGCGCCTTTAATAACGCCGGGTTCGCCCTCTACCCCGACAGCTTGCTCCGGTTTGCCGGAAATCCGGCGGTGGTGTTGGTCCTCAGTACGCTCTTTATCGTCGGCGGGCTCGGGTTTATCGTCCATCTCAACGTCTGGACGAATCTCCGCTATGGACGGCGGTTTCCGCTGACGTTGCACAGCCGTACCGTGCTGCTAACGACACTGGTTTTGTGCGTGTTTGGCACGGTGGCGGTGCTTGGGCTCGAGTGGACCAATCCCAAATCTTTGGGTGAGCTGCCGCTGCAAGGCAAACTGCTGATGGGCTTTTTTCAGAGCGTCACGCCGCGCACCGCCGGGTTTAACACCGTGGATTACACCTTGCTGCGCGAACCGACCAAACTCGTAACGATGCTGCTGATGTTTATCGGCGGGAGTCCGGCGTCAACTGCCGGGGGTATCAAAACCGTCACGTTTTTTGTGCTCGTCGCGAGCGCCTGGAGCATGGTGCGCGGGCGCGGTGAACTTTCAGCGTTCGGGCGACGCGTTACCGTCGGGACGGTTGTTAAGGCCGGGTCGGTCGCGCTTCTCAGCAGCGGCCTCGTCATCGGCGCACTTTTTCTCCTGACTCTGACCGAAACGCTACCGCTCATGACCACGATGTTCGAGGCGTTTTCAGCTTTTAGCACCGTTGGGCTGTCGCTGAGCGCGACGTTTGACCTGAGCGTACCAGGGCGGCTTATCATTATCTTGCTGATGTATTTGGGACGTATCGGACCGCTGACGTTTGCCTTGGCTCTAGTTCAGGAACCGCACGCGAGTAGCGTCAAGTATCCGGCTGAAGGCGTGTTGATCGGCTAGAAGGGGCATACGTGAAAGAGTCATGAAGGTCAAACTGTGAAAGTTAAACTGTGAGAGTCAAACTGTGAAAGTTAAACAGTATCTAGTGATCGGAGCCGGACGGTTCGGATCGGCGCTCGCCGGCACGCTTTATGACCTCGGGCATGAAGTTGTCGTGGCGGACAGCAGCGAAGCGCGGATTGACGAGGTGATGGAACACGTGACCCACGCGGTCATCCTAGACGCCACCGACGAAGACGCGCTTCAAAAACTCGGGCTTAAAAACTTCGATGAGGTGATCGTCGCCATTGGCAACGACCTCGAGGCCAGCATTTTAACTATCGTCGCCGCTAAAAATCAGGGCGCGAAAACTATCTTGAGCAAAGCGACGAGCGATAACGCCGCGCGGGTGATGCTAAAAGTCGGGGCCGATAAGGTGGTGCGCCCCGAGCACGACATGGGCGTGCGCGTCGCCAAATCGTTAGCGACACCGACCATCGTAGACGCCTTTAACTTGGGCGAAAACTATGAGGTTATCGAGTTTACGGCGCAGAAAAAGCTTTGCGGGAGTTTACGTGAGCTTGAACTCGCCAACCGTTTTGGGGTGCAAGTCATCGCCATCAACCGCCGGGGCAAGCTCGAGATCAGCCCCAGCGCCGACTTTGTAATCGCTCCCGGCGACAACGTAGTGATTATCGGTGAAACGGACGCGGTTGAGCGTTTGCGCGAGCACTTCTCGAGAGTGACGGAGTAAGTTCGACACTTGATAATTTTCAGGACGCAGCGCCTTAGCCTCCGGCAGTTTGGGTCGGCAGACAGCACCTCACTTATGGACATTTTTGGCGACGCCGAAGTGATGCGTTACGGTGACGGCGTTCGCACTCCGGCGTGGGTAGAGCGTTGGATTTTAAGGCAACAAGACAGTTACAAAAAGCCGGGCTACGGCAACTGGGCGGTCGTTAATAAGGTTGGCGACCTGCTCGGCTACTGCGGGTTGAGTTATGTAGACGATATCGGTGGACACCCCGAAGTCGCGCTCGGTTACCGTTTGGCTCGCCGTTATTGGGGGCAAGGGTACGCGTCTGAAGCTGTTAAGGCGACGATTGACTACGGCTTTGACGTGCTCGGTTTGGAGAGGATTGTTGCGACGATTGATCCGGGCAACACCGCGTCACTTCGCGTCGCCGAAAAGACCGGGATGGTCTACGAAAAAGACGTGATATATCCGGGTTATACGCACCCCGACCGGGTTTACGTCATCGAAAAGATATGAATACTAAAGCGATTGTCGTGGTTATAGGCTAGATTCTCGCAACTCTCAGCTCGTAGAGCCAGCTGCCACAGGTTCACCTCGGCATGTGCGTGCTAATGTACGAAGTCCTCCAGTTACAAGTTTTCGCAACGCGAAGGGAACTATACTTTAATCGCTTGGACTGGCTTAAACCAGATGGCACCTGTTATCTTTAGAGCGCACATTCTTAGGGTAACGCCGACAGCCTCGCGGAAACGTCATTGGGTATGCATACTTCTAAAGTAGTATTTCCGGGTCTGGCTGAAGCGGCGTCAAGCCTTTATCATCGAGTTCGTCTACCGGGGGCAGCTCGGACGAAAACGACTTGCTGAGGTCCACTTGGTGAGTCGTTTTTTACTTTGTAACTCCTTTACTAGCAGCCTTTTGGCAAATCACGGCGTTTCTATAGCGTTTCCATAAGGAATTGATACGAGTATCATCTCAAAACGTGCGTGCCGGTCAGTCAGCTATCGAGTTGTCTATAGTGAGAGCGTTTCCGACTAGATCATCCCTGCTACACTTAAGTTAGGCCGCGCTCCCTGGCCCAGACAATCGCCTCGGCGCGTGAGTGAACGCCGAGTTTGTCGTAGATGCTCGAGATATAGTTGCGTACCGTTTGGGTCGCTAACCCCAGCTCGTCGGCAATCGCTCGGTTGGCCGCGCCCGTCGCCAGCTGCTCTAAAACCTGCCGTTCACGTTCTGAAAGTTCAGCCATCGCGTTATGACCGTCGGTCGTCCCTTCGGCCCTGATAATGGCGAGTTGCTCCAAAACTCGGTGACTAAACCAGCTCGCGTCACGCATCGCCGTTTCAATGGCCCGTTTGAGCTGCTCGCCGGTCTCAGTCAGCTGTTGGTTACTTGTCTCGGCCTCTTTGCGGCTGGTAATGTCGTTCTGCACGCCGAAAAAATAACGAAGCTCATCACCCCGGTAGATCGGATTGAGATACAGCTCGTTCCAAAACATGGTGCCGTCTTTGCGGTAGTTACGCAGTTCGACACAGGCAAATTCGCCTTGCGAAATCGCCTCGCGCAACCTGTGAACGCCCGGTTGGTCGTGGTCTTCAGCCTGTAAAAAACGGCAGTTCCGGCCGAGTACCTCTGCGCGGGTATAACCGGTCAGAGCCTCGAACCCTTTGTTGACAAAAATGATGGGATTGTCAGATGAGGCGGGATCGGTGATAACAATGACGTTGTTGATTGCGTCAACCGCTTCACGTAACAGCTTGAGCTCTTCATGTTCGCCAAGCGGCGCTATTTTGCTCACTGACCCTCCGAAGGTAGCATAAATGCGGATAGGCTTACAAAAATAGACACGAGAGTCACGTCGTTTTAGAGCAGCTGTACCAAGCAAGTTAGCAGTAATCTGTACACAGCTGCAAGACAGGTATAAAACTGATGGGAATTGCTGGAGACTCGAGCAAGTACACTGCCCCATAACCATAGGGACTGCCGAACAAATACCGTTGCAGTTTAGGCGTCTTAAGGATCGGTTTTTTAGTTAAGAGGTGGGGTGGCCCGACTCGAAACGCGCCGCCGTACCAGGGCGGCGAGCGGAACGTAAAGCGCCAACCCCAGAACGAGCAGGTCACCGAAACGGACATACGGGGTGAGGCCACGCCGCGCCCCGTAATGCACCGTTAGTGCGCCGCGTTCACCCCGCGGCAATTCCGCCTCAACCTGACCGAGTGGGTTGACGAGCGCGGTAATACCGTCATTCCCGTCACGCAGGAGGTAGCGGCGCGTCTCGATGGCCCGGAGGTTCCCCATTGAAAAGTGTTGCCGCGCTCCCTGACCAAACCCAAACCAAGCATCGTTTGAAATATTGACCAAAACCTGTGCGCCCCGCGCCGTCATGGTGCGCGCAATTTGCGGGAAAACCGATTCGTAGCAGATATAGGCGGCGACCGAAGTCCCGGCAATACTGAGCGGTGCAATTGCCTGACCGGGCGGGCGGCTCTGCAAGAGCGGATAGCCGAACCAACCGAAAATCGTGCGGTAGATGGGCTCGAGCGGCCCAATCAGGGGAAAATACTCACCGAAGGGCACGAGATACACCTTGTCGTAGCGTCCGGTCACTTGCGCGTTCTCGAGCCCGAACACACTGTTCGAGGAGCTAAAAACTTCGCGGTCATCTATCGCCCCGCCCCCGGTGATGACCGGTTGCCCCCCGGCACTCTGCTGAATCTGCTCACGGTCGGGTGCAGCGTAAGGGCTCGTCAGGTCATAACCGTAATAAAGCAGGCCGAGCGCCACTCCCTCCGGCCACACTACGACGTTGACCGGCGTAGCCTCCTCTTGTAACGCTTTGTGTGTTAGGCGGCGGTAGAGCCCCAATTCACCGCCGGGGTCAGTCACACGGGCAAAAGGGTCCGTACTCCCCTGCACCAGCACCGCCGTTTTCGGAACCGCAAGCGTCACCGTCTGCACTCTGAAAATCCCGTAGCCCAACCACGACGCGGCGAGGAGCAGCCCGAACGTCCACGCCAGCCGCTTTTTGGGACGAGACACCGGTACCGCTCTAAACGACTTAGACCTGGTAACCGCACGTTGAGGACGGTAGACGAGCGGCGAGACCAAGAGCGACAGCACCGAGAGCGTCAATAAACTGAGGCCGTAAACCCCAGCAAGGTCTGCAGCTTGCGATAAAGGCGTGCCGACCCAGACGTAGCCGAGCACGCCCCACGGAAACGCAAACGGCCCCTGCGTCCGCGCCCACTCCATCAGAACCCAGAGTGCAGGCAAGAGCCAGAGCGCCCCGACGCCGCGCCCGCCTAGAAGCCGCGCCGTCAACGTCACGAGTCCCCAAAACACGCCTAGTACCGCGATCAGGGGTGGATAGAGCAACCAGAAAAAGCCGCCCGAGTAGGGCGCGAAGCTTTCGGGCAACCATAAAAGGTAGAGCGCAAAAAAGCCCAGGCCGAAAAAGAATCCCGGCCAGAAGGCGGCGCGGGCGCTCAGGCTGTTGACGCTCAGAAGGATAAGCGGGACGAGAGCGAGGACCAGCAGCCACAGCTCGACTGGAGGAAAAGCTAGACTTAAGAGCGCACCGCATAACAGAGCTAAGACCGCACGCGCAAAAAACACAAAGGTTACCGTATCACGCGCCTATGTGAAGGGGCGGTCAAAAGCAGTTGGAAGCGGTTAGAAAACCCTTAAGAAGCACTTAGCAAAGACGCCAAGAGCGCCACCCGCTCTAAGGTCTCCCGCAGCCGGATGTGTTCATGCCGTGCGTGCGGCCCCGCCCCGACCGACCCGAGACCGTCCAGTGTCGGGATGCCAAGCGCCGAAGTAAAGTTGCCGTCCGACCCGCCGCCGACGACCGCGCCTTCGCCGGTAAAACCGAGCTGCTTGGTGCGCCCAAAAAGCTCGAGGTTTGCTCTAGTGGGCTCGAGGGGAGGCCGGTTCAGCCCGCCCAAAACTGAAACTTTAACCCGTTCGTCTTGGGGAACATAGCTCTTGACGGCCGCTTCAACACGTTCACCTTCGCTCAGCGTGAGTACCCGAAAGTCCAGCGTCGCAGTAGCCGTTTCTGCAATGACATTCCCGACGCTGCCACCGTGGGCAACGGTCAAGTTGACGCTTGTCCCGGCTCTAGCGTCGCTCAGAGCTTCGGCAAAAAGTAGAAAATGCGCCAACTCACGGAGTGCTGACGCGCCGAGTTCGGGGTTGTTGCCCGCATGGGCGCTCCGGCCCAAAAACGTCACCTGAAAGTCGCCGACGCCTTTACGCCCGACCTTGAGTGCGCCGTCGTCGCGCCCCGGCTCTAAGACAAATACCCGGTCGTGTTCTTTAGCGAGCGTTTCAATGAGCGCCCGCGAATGGCGGCTGCCCGCCTCTTCGTCCGCCGAGATCAGGAGCGTCACCGGGCCTACGAGCGCACCTTCGGCCTCGACCAGTGACACGGCCCCCATCGCCCCCACAATGCCCGCTTTCATATCGAGCACGCCGGGGCCGTAAACCTCGTCCCCTTCGTGCTTAAAAGGCATTACGGCAAGCGTGCCGAGCGGCCAGACCGTATCGCAGTGCGTTAGCAGCAAGCTTTTTGGCCCCTGACCACCTTTTTTACGTGCGATGAGTGTGTCCCCAACCGTTTCACTCGGGTGCCTTTCAACCGACCAACCGCGCAGGTTGAGGAGCGCCCACAAATGCGAGACGAGCTGATCAACGGCGCGTTTGTCAGTCGTGGGGGACTCGAGCCGAACCAGCGACTCCAAAGTCTCTAGGTAGGTGGACGTTGCGGCAAAAGCGGCGTCGGTCAGGGCCTGCGTCATGGCCTATGCTAACACCCGAGTCAGCTACTGAACGAACCTGCTGAGCCGGGAGCAGGCAGGTAGGCGCTTGCAATGTGCTACAGAGAAGTAGTCAGAATCCAGAAGACAGCATGGTCGCGGCACATTAAAAAAATAACGTTACTTAAACGTGTAAACTTGGAAACAGCAGAAGCAGAACTCGGCCTAAGGCGTTTCGTGCTTTTCCTCGGCCTGGTGGGGCTTTTCTTTAAGATAGCTCTCCCACAGGTTTTCGGCGAGAAGCCGTACCGTGGGGTCGCCGGTCGTGCGGGCGTAGGAGTAGCCGACGCGCAGGTCGTGTTGCGCCGCCCGGTCGCGTTTGTCTGAGGCGAGGCTGTAACGCGCCAAGTAGACGTGTGCTAAGAGAACGTCGCGTTGCCCCTGCGGTTTGACGGCGTGGAGGTCACGGAGCGCGTCGGCGTACGCACGAAGTGCGCCGCGCCGGTTGCCCGCTTCGGCAAGTTCGCGGCCGCGCCGAAGATGACCGCCTGCGTTGTAAAGAAGCTCGCGCACCCTCCTCCTAACATCAACCGCGAGTATAACGCGCGCCGCTTACAAAACTGTTTTTTAGAGGCTTTGACAGCATTTTTGCCGATCTTTAGCCGAGCTGAGCCCTAGATCAGGCGTAGGTTCCCGCCTTACCTGGGTTCAGCGGTACCGTCAGCAACCCGACGTTTAAGCCTTTCAGATTTAAGCCTTTTAGAACGGAAAGGCTCGCAAAAAACGTGCCGGTAGCTCAAACCTTCCGTAAAAGGTTTGTCAGCGCGTCCGCCGGTACCGGGCGACCGAACAGATAGCCTTGCGCCTGCTTGCAGCCGTGAGTCCGCAAAAAATCCGCTTGGGCCGCTGTTTCTACGCCCTCGGCGACGACGCCTAGCTTCATGCTTTGGGCCATCGCCAAAATCGTTTTGACGATCACGACGTCATTTTCGTTTTCAGGCACACCCGTCAGGAACGAACGGTCGATCTTGAGGGTGTGAAGCGGCAAACGCTTGAGATAACCGAGCGACGCGTAGCCGGTGCCGAAATCGTCGATAGAAAGTCCCAGACCCAGATTGTCAAGCGTTTGGAAGTGGGCGACGGTTTCGTCCGTCTCTTCGATAAACACGCTTTCGGTCAGCTCTAAGACGACACTCGCAGGGGGCAAGCCGAGGCGTCCCAGCGTCTCCCGAACGGTGCTGAGCAGCTGAGGCTGCAGCTGCCGCGCCGACACGTTGACCGCTACAAAAAGCTCGGTATGCCCCGCCTCGCGCCACTTTTTAAGCTGCGTCAACGCTTGTTCCAGCACCCAGGTTCCGAGGGTGACGATCAGCCCCGTTTGTTCAGCGACGGGGATAAAGGTGCCCGGCAAAACCAGGCCGCGTTCCGGCTGCTGCCAGCGTAACAGCGCCTCGACGCCGACGATTTTTTGGGTCTCGAGCGCGACGATAGGTTGATAATAGAGGCGCAGTTCTTGACGTGCTAACGCGCCCTCGAGGTCGCGTTCCAAACGCAGCCGTTCACGTTGGTCGGTGTCCATCTCCGCGTCGAAAACCGCGCTGCTACCCCGGCCCAAAGTCTTCGCACGCCTCAAGGCGGTGTCGGCGTTTCGCAAAAGCGCCTCGGGCCGAGCTTCTTCGGGGGAACTCAGGGCGATTCCGATGCTCGTGCCCAGCTGCGCCGCCTGGGGAAGCGTAACAGGGGGCGTGAAAGCCTGTTGGATGCGCTCGGCTACTCCAGCAGCGTCTGGCAACGTGCCGGGCGTTAAGAGCACGGTAAACTCGTCGCCCCCAAAACGCGCCACCGTATCGCCCGGACGAAGGCAGTGCTCGAGGCGGCGCGCCGCTTCGACGAGTACCGCGTCACCGGCGTCGTGCCCTAGACCGTCGTTAATCTCCTTGAAGCGGTCGAGGTCAATAAAGAGAACAGCTACCTGTGCGCCCCTTGCCGCCCCGTCTACGGCACGTTCCAAACGTTCCAAAAAGAGCGCCCGGTTGGGTAGACCGGTCAGCACATCGTGAAAGGCGATGTAGTGAAGGCGCTCGGTAGCCCGTTTGCGCTCAGTGACGAGCGCACCCAGTAAAATCCCCAGGTGAGTCAGGGTCAGCAGACCGAACTGCAAAGCGAAACCGCTGACACTCCTGAATTCGGGAAAAGTAAAGAGTGCAATGCAGATATTTATAAATAGGGTGGTCGCAGTTGCCCAGCCAAAGCCGTACCAACCTGCAATAAACAGCACGGGAACAAACGTGACGTAAGAATGGTCTAACGTCAGGGTTTGAGGAACCGCGTAGGCGATAAAAGCAGTTAGAGCGAGGAGACCGGCGAAAAGAAAGATTCTCCACGCTTCTTTAGCGTCGGGCCAACGCCAAACTGCCTTTTGCACGCCGTTCGTTTTTGACGTTACCCAAGGGGTGTAGCGCAGCATAACGAGACAAAAAGGAGCGAGCGCGCCAATTCCAGTAGCGTCCCCGGCGGCGTACTGCAACATAAGCGTAAACCATTCTGACCAGTTGATAAGACCGAAAAGCGCGAAGTTTGTGATACTAGTCAGGCTGGCGGCGAGCGGCGCTAAAAAGGCTCCGAAGAGCATCAACCAGGCCACGTCACGAAGGTGATGGAGGTGCGGATCAACCTGCAAGCGCCTTAAAACCAGCACAGTCCCGCCGTAAACGAGCGAATAGCTCAGCGCGTTGACAAGTGAAGAGAGTAGCGGATGCGAGGCGTCATTGACAAGCTGTACGAGCAAGACCGCAGCAAAGACGAGCGGAAGCTTTTTAAGGCCGAAGGCAAAGAGCAGCACGAAGGTCAGGGCGGCGGGCAGGTACCAAACAGAAATACCCGATCCGACATCAAACATTAGAGAAACCGTGTCTAGCAAAAGGTAGCTGAGAAGATAAAGAACGACCGTGAGAGAGGCGCGTACAAGGCGTGGCAAAGACCACCAGCCCGACGCAACCCGAAACAAAACGGCGCTCACACTTTCTGCGTTCTGATGCTTAACGTCAAAAGCTCGTAGCTTCGTAAGTCGTTTGAGCTACGTTTCCACCAAGCCCCGCCCACTCTTGTCCCCCTGGGTCGAAGTCACGAAAAGGGTTTTGACCCGTGAACGCGACGATATTGTTGTATGACTTTAACTCAAAAAAAGCTTAGGAGTTCTTCATACGGTTTTTAACACAGTTCTTAAACCGGGGCAGCGCATTAAAAGGTTGTAGGTTCCCAGCGGGGCTCGAGCCTTCACTCAGACAGTTACGATCGGGTAGTTACGACCAGGCAGTTTGAAGTGATACGTCATCTTAAAATGAGTGCTGGACGAGCTTTCGGCTACAGAGCGGAGTCGAGGGGAGGCTGGCCGCGCTAGGGTGCCTGTAGCCGAGTTAAGCAGGTACGTCTTTTAATCGCCTAAGCTGAGTTTATGGGAATGCTCGAGCTAGGCAAAACGCGGCGGCAAAAATGGCGAATCGTCTGGCTGCTCGCCCTTTTACAAGTCGCCGCTATCGCCCTCATTATCGGTATCTTTTTGGTCGTACGGAGCGCGCAGCTGCCGCCCGTGTGGGCTGTTTTACTGATCATCGCGACCGTCACCTGGCTGTTTACCTTTGTGCTGCTGTTCGTCAATATCGCGTACTTTTTTCTTAAACGGGACTAGCATCTCGTCGGATTTCTACGGCTGGCTTTATTTACCCGGATTAGGCTAGGCTAGATTGTGTTAAGTGACCTCGAGCTTCTTACCTTGCAGACCGAAACGCTCTTTGTGCAAAACGAGGCGAAACGGCTTTTGTACACGAACGAGCCAGATAAACCCGAAGCGCCACGGTTCTTTCTGGGCCGGACAAACCAAGGCGTCATCTGCCGGTTTCGTGATGATGTACCAGAAAAACTTTGCCAAGAGTTAGCAGAGCTGGCTGGAGAAACTGAAGTTTGGAGGCTTGATGAGCCCGGTGACTTGGGGCCCTTTCAAACTGTCTTGCGTCAGCATGGACCCATTCAAAGCATAGAGTCGGGACCGGCGTACCGGTTTCCAGGCACAGTTCAACCCTCACCCGGCGTTGTAACCGTCAACGAAACCAACGCCGACCTTTTGGACGCAGAGTTTGCCGAGTGGAAGGCCGATTTGAAGTTTATACAACCCTGCGTTGCAGTAATCCAGGAAAATCATGCGGTGTCCTTGTGTTGCAGCTCGAGAACCTCGCCTTACGCGGCTGAAGCGGGGCTCGAGACTATTCCCGCAGCTCGAGGCAGAGGCTACGCCGTGCAGGTTGTCAGAGCTTGGGCCGCAGAGGTGGCTAAAACCGGGCGCGTCCCGCTTTACAGCACGTCTTGGGAGAATAGGGCGTCGAGGGCAGTCGCCAAAAAGCTAGGGCTTATTATTTACGCGACCGACCTGCACTTTACCTAAACATCTAACCCAAGACCGCGCGACTTACACTTGTTTGGATGAAAGCTTTGCGAAAACATCGCCCCCACCTGAGCGTTTCCCTGCTCCTCTACTGGGGCGTCCTCTTAGGTGCGCTCTGGGTGTTTGGGGAACTCGCCGGTGAGGTTTACGAAAAAGAAGGCTTTTTCTTCGACGCACCGATTTTAGCTTGGTTCGCTCATCATCAAGTTTCTTGGGCGGTCAAGGCGTCACAAATTCTCTATCTTTGGGGGTCGCCGCAAGCGTTGGGCGTCACGACCGCCGTGCTGATGCTCATACTTTGGCTTGGGCTGCGCAACCCTCGAGCCTCCCTCTTTTTAGCTCTCAGCTTGGGTGGGGCCATGCTCTTAAACGTCTTGTTCAAGCTCTTTTTTGCTAGGGCGCGGCCTGCTTTGTCCGAGCAGCTCACCCCGGCCCCCGGCTACTCGTTTCCGAGCGGGCACGCGATGGGAAGTATGGCGTTCTTTTTGGCGCTGTATCTGCTGGTCGCGCAGCTCGCTCCGCGTTGGCGCACTCTAGCTGGCGTGCTCGCCGCATTTTTTACGCTCTGCATCGGGGTCTCGAGGCTCATTTTACAAGTTCACTATCCGTCCGATGTGCTGGCAGGGTGGGCGCTTTCGGCAGCGTGGGTGTTAGGCGTCAACCTCATCTATACGCGGACTCGCCGTAAAACGAGTTCAGCGGCGTAAAAAACGCTCAGAGGGGGCATGATTGCGTTATGATAGGCCGTTTTTATGGTGGCTTCTCTTAAAACTCTCCTGAACCGGCCCAGCAGCGCAGGGCGCGGCGCGGTCTTTACCTTCGGCCTCAGAATCGTCTCGACCGGCCTGACGTTTGCGACAGCGACGATTTTGGCGCGGCTATTAGGGGCAAAGGGTTACGGTACTTACGCGCTGGCGCTCGAGTGGCTCACCTTTTTAACCGTCCCGACAGCCCTCGGGATGGACCGTTTTATGGTACGGGAAATCTCAATTTTCCGGGCGCAGGAAAAATGGGACAAGCTATACGGCTTTTTACGGTGGGGCAACCTCGCTGTGCTGACTTTCTCACTCATCGTGGCCGGAGTCGGTGCGCTCATCGTGACCTATACCGTCCGCGACCGGGACGCGCTGCGCCTGAGTTTGTATCTCATCCTTGCGGCGTTGCCGCTGATGTCTTTGACAACGCTGCGGCAGGCCGCCATGCGCGGCTTTGACCATATCGTCGGCGGACAGTGGCCCGAACTCGTTTTACGGCCTCTGCTGATCGTTGCCCTCAGCGTATCCGCGTGGATTTTGCTGCCCCGGTTTTCGGTACAGTTCTCTGCGCCGTGGGCGGTTGGCGCACTTTGCACCGCGACGCTCGTCGCGTTTTCAGTAGGTGCATATCTGCTCACCCGCGTTTTGCGGGACGCTCCGGCTGCCACGCCAAGCTATGAGCGGTCGTGGCTTAAGACGGCCTTACCCTTTATGCTTATCAGCGGGATGTATGTGCTGAACGCGCGTACCAGCATTTTGATGCTGGGCGCACTCGGCACACCGACGGACGCCGGACTTTATCAGTTCGCCTCACGAGGGGCCGACTTTATTGCGATGGTGCTTTTGGCCGTCAACACCGCCTTCGCGCCGCTTTTGGCGCGGCTCTATGCCCAGGGCAAACAGCGGCAGCTCGAGTCCGCCGTCGCCCGGAGTACCCGGACCATTACGCTGGTCTCGCTACCTATCGCGCTCTGCTTTATCTTTTTCGGTGGACTATTTCTAGCTATTCCCGGCCCTGAGTTTGCCGGAGCCAGGGCCACCCTGACAATTCTCAGCATCGGTCAACTGATCAACGCCGCGACCGGCACCGTCGCTATGCTCCTAAACATGACTGGACACGAACGCGATACGGCGCTCGTCGTCGGGATGAGCGCCGTTGCCAACATCGCCTTAAACCTGCTCCTCATCCCAAGGTTGGGGCTCGAGGGTGCCGCCATCGCCACCGCGCTCGGAACGCTCGCTTGGAACGTGCTGCTCTCATATTTTGTCTACAAACGGCTCGGCTTTTACTCGGTTTTGGGGCTTTACACCCTGCGCAAACGCAGCTAGCGCCGGGTAGTAGGTATAGTTATAGTACAGGGCCTTATGTTGACCCAGAGACTTATCTTAAAAAGACCTACTGAAGCCGACATTGACGCTATCTTTGAGCTTCACAGCGACCCCAGAACGAACACGCACAATCCTGCCGGACCCATGCAGACTCGCGCCGCTGCTGCCGAACTTTTTAAGACGTGGGACGCGAGCTGGCTCGAGCACGGTTACGGCTACTGGACAGTTACTCTGCTAAGCGAGCCCAAAACTGTCATCGGCTTTGGCGGCGTGATGAAAAAGTCCATTGCGCCGGACTTATACGGCAACAACCTATATTTCAGATTTAGGCCCGAAGTTTGGGGGCGAGGCTACGCGGGTGAGATGGTCAGTGCAGCGTTAGCGCATACCTTTGACAAAATGGGGCAAGAACGCGTATTCGGTAGCACAAGGGTTTCTAACATTTCGTCACGTAAAACCCTCGAGCGTGCTAGTTTCAAACTTATCGGTACAGTTGAGGATGTACCAGACCGAGAACCGAGTGTGCTTTACAGGCTCGAGCGTAGTGCGTTCAAAACGAAAAACCAAGAAAGCCGCACATCATGCCGCTGACTAAGCAGCTTAAACAGTTCGTTTACAACCAGAAGTTTCGCCTCGAGGTTTGGTCTGCCGGACGCCGCACCGACTTGCCGCTCGTCAAACCCGACTTTTTAGGTATCGGCACCGCACGTTCGGCAAGCACTTGGTTACACGCACGGCTTTCACAGCACCCAGACGTGTACCTGCCCGAACTTAAAGAGCTGCATTTTTTTAACGAACGCCGCGAGCATAGGCCGTGTGACGTGTCCGGCGCGAGCTGGACGCGCCCGGTTTACTTTGACCCGGAGAACCCCACGCACTGGCGCTGGTACAGCCTGCAGTTTCTGCCCGGTAGAGATAAGGTCAAGGGTGAAATCACTCCGGATTATTCAACGCTCTCAGCCGAGCGCGTAGGTAAGATTAAAGAATACCTACCTGACGCAAAGATTATCCTGCTGATTCGCAACCCCATTGACCGCGCTTGGTCGGGGCTGCGGTATTCGTGGCAGCGGCATCAGGGCGAGGCCCTCAGCCCGGACGAGGTTGACCGGCTGATGCGGGCCGCGCTGCACCCCGAGCGCCTTTTGCGGGGCGACTATCCGATGACCTTGACGAACTGGGAGACGCACTTTCCGGCCTCGCAACGGCTCTACATCTTTTACGACGACGTGGTGACGCAGCCGAGCGTCGAGCTTAAACGCGTCGCTGAGTTTTTAGGGATTGACCCGGCCAAACTCGCGCAAACTGGTGACGCCCGCCGCGTCAATACTGCGCCCGCTGAGAACGTTCCGCCAGAGGTGCGGGGACGGCTGCAAGATTATTACGAACCGCAGATACATTGGCTGGAAGACCATCTAAGCCGCGATTTGTCGGGGTGGCTCGAGCTTACCTCAACCAAAGCACCGCTCGAGCCAGCGCGATGACCCAAACAGCCAAGAAGCCTAATTTCTTTATCGTCGGTGCGCCCAAGTGCGGCACGACGGCGATGAATAATTATCTGGCCGAACACCCCGAAATCTTTATTCCCGACATCAAAGAGGTGCATTTTTTCGGGCGTGACCTAAACATCACCAAGGGCGCACTCAGAGATGAAAGGGCGTATCTCGAGCTTTTCTCCGGCGCGAAGGGCGAGAAACGGCTCGGCGAGGCGTCGGTTTGGTATCTGTACTCGAAAACTGCAGCGCAGGAGATTTATAGCTTTAACCCGGACGCGCAGATTGTCGTGATGCTCAGGAATCCGGCCGACATGCTCTATTCGCAGCACTCGCAGTTTTTGTATAACGGCAACGAGGACATCGAAGACTTCAGCGAAGCTTTGGCTGCCGAACCCGAGCGCAAAGCCGGAAAGCGTATTCCCAAAAGTGCCCATTTAGTTGACGGACTTTTTTACTCGGAGACGGTGCAGTACGCCGAGCAGATAGAGCGGTATTTTGCGCGTTTTGGCCGGAAGAACGTCCACGTTATCTTGTATGACGATTTTCGCGCCGACTTACCGGGAACGTACCGCAAACTCTTACAATTTTTGGGTGTGCGGGATGATTTTACGCCGGAGTTTGCCGTGGTCAATCCGAACAAACGTGCCCGCAGCGCCCTCCTGCGTAATTTTGTGCAAGCGCCGCCCGAGAGTATCAAACGCCTCAGCCGCGTGTTTTTTCCGCGCAGTTTACGGCAACGCGTGATGAAAGGGCTCGACCAGGCCAATATCCGTTACGAAGCGAGAGCGCCCTTAGACCCTGAGCTGAAGCGGGAACTCGAGCACCGTTTCGCCCCCGAAGTTGAGGAGTTAGAAAAACTTTTGGGCCGTGACTTACCGTGGACTGAGGCCGTACGTGTGTCCTAACCTGTTTCTCGTCGGCGCACCCAAATGCGGGACCTCGGCCCTGCACGGTTACCTGGCGCAACACCCGGATGTGTGGATGTCCGAACCCAAAGAACCGCACTTTTTTTGTACCGATGTAGACGCGCCTTTTGCCGTTCGTGACCCGGACGCTTATGCTGCACTTTTTAAGGATGCGGTGGGCGACATCGTAGGCGAGTCGTCGGCGACGTATCTGTATTCAAAGGTCGCCGCGCAAAAGATTCGGGCCGCGTGTCCGGACGCCGCCATCATTGCGATGCTCAGAAATCCGCTCGAGCTGATTCCATCTTTACATTCACAAAAGCGGGTCAACGGCACCGAACCCTATGAGGCGCTAGCCGAAGCCCTCGCCGCCGAACCCAAACGCAAGGCGGGCGAGCTGGAGGCCATCGGCGCGTTTCCGTTTTATGACGCCGCCGCTCGTTATACCGAGCAGCTAAAGCGTTACCTAGACGTGTTCCCGCCCGAACAACTCCACATCATCGTCTTTGACGACTTTAAGCGGGACGCGGCTGCCGTTTACGCGGGTGTCTCGAAGTTTTTGGGCCTCAAACCGTTTACGCCGAACTTCAAGGTCGTCAATCAAAATAAACGTATCCGCTCACGGGTGCTGCATAACGTCTTGCAAAACCCGGCGTCACCTGTAAACCGGTTGCCCAAACCGCTGAACCGCCTGACCTACAAGGCGCTCGACAAACTCAATTCGGCGGTTGAAGTGCGGGTACCGCTGACGCCCGCCGTCAAAGACCAACTGAGGCGTGACTTTGCCGGTGAAGTCGAGAGTCTGAGCAAACTGTTGGGCCGTGACCTGCGGGGCTGGCTCGAGTAACGTGCGTATCGCGTTTGTTTTGCCGGGGGCAGGCAGCGTTCCGGTCGGCGGCTTCAAGGTCGTTTACGAATACGCGAACCGGCTCGCTGAACGCGGTCACACCGTCACGGTCGTTCACACCGCGCAACCCGACCGTCAAGCCTCGAGGGGTGAAAAACTTAAAAAAGGCGTGCGCTTCGTTCAGCGCAAGCTTGATCAAAGCTACCGGCCCGACTGGTTTACCCTAGACCCGAACGTTTCGCTCTTGTGGCGAGCAACCCCGGCGGCGGGCGGCGTCCCGGACGCTGACACCGTTGTTGCAACCGCGTGGCAAACCGCCGAATGGGTCGCCGACTATCCCGCCGTAAAAGGCAAAAAGTTCTACCTGATTCAGCACTATGAAACCTGGAGCGGCCCGAAAGAGCGCGTAGACGCAACCTTTAGATTGGGTCTGCGCAATCTAGTGATCGCCCGGTGGTTAGAGGAACCGGTGCGGGCACAAGGGGCGGACGCCGCTTATCTGCCGAACGGCCTCGACTTTGCGGCATTTGGGATTGATAAGCCTTTAGAAGAAAGGGGACTGCACGCCATGATGCTCTACCATGACGCTGACTGGAAGGGTTCGGCGGACGGCATTAAAGCACTTCAGCTGGTCAGAGCGCAGCTCCCAGAGTTTCAGGCGACGCTTTTCGGTACTCCAACCGTACCCACAGGTTTACCTCACTGGCTACGCTACGAGCAGACGCCCTCACCTGAGAAGCTTCGCAAACTTTATAACGACAGCGCGATCTTTTTGGCAACCTCGTGGACTGAAGGTTGGGGGTTGCCGGGGTGCGAAGCTCTGCTGTGCGGCTGTGCGCTCGCCGCGACCGACGTGGGCGGACACCGTGAATACGCCGTAAACGGTGAAACAGCTCTCTTAAGTCCGCCTCGAGACCCGGCGGCGCTCGCACGCAACGTCCTGAAGCTTCTAAGAGACAAACCCTTGCGTTTACGGCTCGCCGAGGAGGGGCACGCGTATGTGCAGCGGTTTACCTGGGCAGCGGCAGTAGAGAAGTTGGAGCACGAACTCACCCGAAACCCATGAAGGTATAAGTGAACGCACGCTTACAGTTTGGGCTAAACCTCGTTGTTACGTTGACAGGTATGAAAAACGCTATGAAATACCTTATGCTCGTTTCGGTGCTAGGGTTCGGCCTAGTCGCTTGTAATCCAAACAAAGCCGGTAACGCTACCCAAGACGCTGTTCAAAGTACCGGAAACGCTGTTCAAGACGCTGCTCAGGCTACCGGAAACGCCGTTCAAAATGCTGGCAACGCAGCTCAAGACGCCGCTCAGAATGCCAGTGACAACGCCGGAAACGCCGCGCAAAACGCTGGTAACGCCGTCAACAACGCGGTTGATAATACGCAAAACGCTGCTCAGGATGCGGGTAATGCCGTCAATAACGCTACGGATAACGCCGGGAACGCAGTTAATAATGCTGCTCAAAATGCAGGCAACGCAGCCAACAATGCTGCTGACAACGCCCAAAACGCGGCCCAGAACGCCGTCAGTGGTGGCGGCAACTAAAACATCTTACCCGTAAACCAATGAATTAACAAAAAAGGTTGCTCTAAAGCAGCCTTTTTCATCTGGCGTAAGCGCGCCCCCGTTCAGCAAGCATCATCTGGCCAGCTACACCTTCACTTTAGGAAATACCGTCTAGCACGCACGTTCTAAGATGAAATTTGGTACCATCTCTCTTGAAAATGCTTTTTAGAAACGGTTTCTTAAATCCTATTTCTGGCTGTCTCATAGAGTGCCACGCCGACGGCGACCGCTAGGTTGAGCGACTCAACGAGCGAACTCTGCGGAATTTTGACACTCTTCCCAATATTGGCATATTCAGGCAGTAATCCGGCACCTTCAGGTCCGAAAACGAGGGTATAAGGCGTATCAAATTCGACGTCTTTTAGTTCTACCGAAGCGTCCAACATGAACGGATAAAGTATGTGGGGGAAGGCCGAACGGTACGCCCCTAGCGAGCTGAAATAGCGAAACCGGAGCGCAAACGCCGCGCCCATCGAGGCGCGTACCACATGCGGGTTAAAAAGGTCTACAGCAGGCTCTAAGAGGGCCAGGTCACGCATCCCAAACGCCAGCATCGTCCGGGCAATAGTGCCCAGGTTGCCGTTATCACTCGGGTTGACCAAAAGCAAATGGTTAGCGTCGGCAGAGAGTGGCGCAGCGTACTTGTCGAAGACACCGAAAACGTAGACGTTGCCCTTGTGCGAGAGCCGCTCGACCGCGCGGTCGTTGACCTCAAAGGAAATTCCGTGCGCCGTGCAGAGGTCTTTGAGTTTGCTTAAGCCGCCGCTTTTCTCACCTTTGCTGTGAGCAACGACGCGCTGCACCTGCTCAGGCCGGTGCGTAAGCAGCTCGAGGGTCGGAAAGACGCCGAAGCTGTACGAATAGCCGAACTCTTTTTGATACTTTTTAAGCTGACCCGGACCGCTCACTCAAGGATACCTGCAAAGGGAGCCTCGAGCCCAGTCACCGCCGCTTCACGCGCGTCTTCAGGCACCCAGTCGAACGCCAGCACGCCCCGATAGGCGCGCACCGCCCCGGCGCGGTCGCCGTTTAGGTCGCGGAGTTGGCCCAACCGGGCGAGCAAGTACCCCGGCAGGTAGTAAGGCGTGCTGAAGTCACCGTTTACGGCAGCCTCGAGCCGTTCCAACGCTTCGGCGGGGTGCCCGTTCATTAAGAGCAAGTTGGCCTCGTGAAAGCGAGCTTCGGCCCCTTTGACCTCACGGAGACTGCTCAGGAGAGCCGCCGGGTCAGCGGCGTCGCCGCGAAAGGCCACGTCGAGGAGCGCCCGCTCACGGATGGTTTCATCGTGCGGGACCTCTCTGGGGATTAAAACGTCGGCACCCACTGCTGACAGCGCCTCATGCAAGAAGGGCAGCTGCTCGGCGCTGGCGAGCACCGTCACACGCGTTTCGGACAGTTTGGCGACGCACGCCGCAAGCTCGGTCAACCGTTCACGCCACCAGTCGGTACCGGGACCGTCGCCGAAAACCGCCTCGCGCTCCTGCTGATAGTCTTTTAGAACAGGTACGACCTCATCCCAGATACGGGCCAGCATCAAGGGCTGCGGCAACAGCTCGTCTAAAGGACGCAGCAGTGCCTCGAGCCTTAAGAGCTGTTCACGGGTCTGCGGATACGCCGCAAGATAACGCTGAAAGTCCGCTTCAGCCTCAGGGTCGGGGCTTCCCGGCATTCCGGCCCCTAGTCTCACGCCCTGCCGCTCCGCCCACGCCAGCACGGGCGGCAAGCTGATTTCAGGCGTATCTTGCCACGCTGGAGTCGCCAACGCGCCCGGTGCGAGCGGTGCGGGGACGACGACTTCAGGGCGGCTCGCCCGAACGAGCGCCAACACACTCGCCGCGTTGTAAACCGGGTAACGCAGGTGCCACGCACTGAGGAGGGGGATGAGCGTGACGCTCATTCTTCCCTGAGCCAATCGTCAAGCCAGTTATCAAAAGGGTCGTCCTCAAAGCGGTCGTCCTCAAAAGGGTCGTGCTGGGGCTGCTCACCCCTGGCGCGGGCACGTTCTTCGCGGCGCAGCGCCGCTGCCCGGAGGCGCTCTTTTTCATACGCCGCGTCCTCGTGTCGGCCCTGCGCTTCACGGAAGATACGGTTAAGAAGCCTCGCGCCGGTGTCTTCCGGTAGGACTACCGCTCTTTTCTCCTCGCGCCGCTCGGCTCGCCGCGCCGCTTGCCGCGCTCTTTTTTTGCTCTTTTTCGCCATACTTTATGCTACACAGCAGGTGCCTGTGGGTGTACCGAGGGCGCTACCGTATGCTTTACTACGGTGACGCAGCCCAGCTCATCAATAATTAGACAGGGCTGAAACGTGGGCATGATGACGTTAGAGGCGTGACAACGTTAGAAAGGGGCAGAATGGAACACACTGAAAGCTATTCGGGCTCCGTAAGAGTCGAAGACGCCGAAACGTCTAACTCTTTTGGAAACGCGGCCCAGGACGTCTCGAGAGACGCGCAGCGGCGGGGCCGCGAGGTTTTCGGCAAGGTCGCAGGCGAGGCGCAGAGTGTTGCACAGCGTTTGCGCGGCGAGGCGACCGGCGCACTCGGTGAGGGCAAAACGCAGCTTGCTACGCAAATTGGCGGCGTCGCGCGGGCGCTCCACGCCAGCAGCCGAGAGTTTCGGAGCGATGACCTTACGGGTTTGGCGGACCTCAGTGAAGGGCTGGCCGAACAGGTCGAAGCCGTCGAGCACTACCTCGAGCAGCGGAGCAGCGAGTCACTTTTAAGCGACGTCCGCAGGTTTGCCGGTCGCCACCGCACACTGTTTGTCGGGAGTTTATTTGTTGCGGGCTTTGTCGCGGTTCGTTTTACGCAGAGCACACCGCCTGTTACATCGTCTAGCACATCATCTGCGGCCTCGAGAGGGGCGAAGACACCCAAAACAGCAGCTAACACAACGTCCGCAACGACGGTCGTAAGTCGGGGCCGAGCCAGACGGAGCCAAGTCAAGACCTACCGGACGGACCGCTGATGTCTAACTATAACGAGCAGCCCGACCCGCGTGACCGGAGCCCCGAGCAGCTCGAGGCAGACATTGCCGCGACGCGCCGCCGCATCAGCCAAAACGTAGACGATCTGTCGTACAAGCTGAGCCCGGAGGGGATCGGGCACGAGGTTAAAGGCACGCTGGCCGACACGCAGCAGCTGACTTTCGGCGCGATTGAAGGACTGGGCGACGAGTTTATGGCGCGTACCGGCAACTGGGGCGAGAGAACCAGAGGATTCACCAAACGCCATTCGGTCCCGGTGACCTTGGTCGGTCTTGGACTCGCGTGGTTAGTCATGCGCTCCAGCCGCCGCTAGCGGGTCTGTCAGCTTAAGTGGTAGCTTAGAAAAACGCCGGAGCACAACATCGGTGCTCGCTGCAAAGACGAAAAGGGGGACGTATGGTGTAGAACTTTGCGCCGAAATGGTGCCACGCTAAAGCCAAGCAACGAAACCACCCACCCTTCCGAGACCAGGGCGTAAAGTCAGCCTCAACGTAAGGTTCTCGTACCGGGTTTCTCATATATGGTTTTCTCGAGCTAAAAGCTCAGCCATTCTAAAATAGTCAAGGAGACATCATGTCTGCAGACCGAGTTATCGTTAATAGTGGGGGCAGAGACAACGGCCCCGTTCGCCACACCGCCTGGGGCGCAGTTTTTGCGGGTGCCATTATCGCCCTGATGATCACCTTTTTGCTCAACTTACTTTTTGCCGGAATCGGGCTCGCCAACTTTGACCCGGCGACCAGCAACAACCCACTGTCAGGGTACGGAACCGGCAGCATCATCGCGGTTATCGTGATCAACGTCGTCGCGCTCTTTATCGGCGGTCTGGTAGCCGGACGTTTAAGCGGGACGCCGCGCCGTGGTGACGCGGTGATTCACGGCATCTTGACCTGGAGCCTCCTAACCATCGGGACGATTTTGCTGCTTTCGACGGCTATCGGCCGGATCGTCGGCGGCGTCGCCGGACTCGTAGGGAACACGGTCTCGAGCGTAACTCAGGCTGCACCTGCGGCAGCCAACGCCCTGCCAAACCAGCTCGACGTGCAAGGCCAGATCAATCAGTTTTTAACTGACGCAGGTGTGCAAAACCCACAGCAGACCGGACAAGAGCTCGTTCAGCGTATCGTTCAGCGTGTTGAAAACGGTGAAAGCCTGACCTCGCCCGCCGCCCAGCAAGAGTTCAAAACTTTTTTGGCGAACAACTCAACCTTAACCACGCAAGAGATTGACCAGAAGGTTCAGCAGTTTACGCAGCAGGCAGATCAAACCGCCAACCAGGTCGTACAAACCACGCAAGAAGTCGCCAGTGTTGCCGGAACGACCGCCTACGCGCTCTTCGGTGCGTTGCTGCTGGGAGCGATTATCGCTATCTTCGGTGCCCTTGCGGGTGCGCCCAAAGACTCTTTTGACGCTCGAGTCTAGCTTTTTTAGCAGCATCTAAGTACCAAAAGGGCGGCTACAGCCGCCCTTTTCTTTTAGCATTGACAGAAGAGATTGACACTGCCGTCATCACAAAATGTACGTGCTGGTCAACAAAACTTAAATGAAGAACGTTGCCGGCCAGCTAACACCTGCTAGTTGTATGCCTTATTTATCCAGATAAGCATACAGTTATTTGCGTGAGAGTAGGAAATAGTAACGTATGTCAGTAGCCACTATAGAGACGCTCGTCGTCGGAGCCGGTATCGCCGGGTTGAGGGCGGCGCGCACCTTGGCGGACGCCGGGACCCGCGTTCTCGTTTTAGAAAAAAGCCGAGGTTTTGGTGGACGGGCCGCCACTAAACGGCTTCACGGTTTACGAGTTGATTCCGGCGCACAGTACTTTACTGCCAGAGACCCGCGTTTTCAGAGGCAAGTTGACGCGTGGCAAGGGTCAGGGCTCGAGGTTTGGACAACAGGCTTTCACACCCTGACCCCTGAAGGCTTGCAAGTTCCTCAAAAGGGTCACCCGCGCTACGCCTTTACGGACGGGATGAACACCATCGGCAAGCTTTTGGCTGAGGGGCTCCATGTTCGGCGCTCAGAGACCGTCACCGAGCTTGTGCGAACAGCGTCCGGGTGGCGAGTTGGGCTAGACGATGGGACGACGTACACCGCCGAGCGCGTTTTACTTAACCTTCCGGCCCCGCAAGCACTGGCTTTGGCCCCGGACGTCAGTGAACCAACCCGGCAGCACCTAAACCGGGTCGAGTTTGCGCCGTGTCTGGCACTGATGGCCGAATACGAAGGGGCTGCCCCGAAGTGGTCGGGCATCGTCGTTCAAGACGACCCCAACCCGCTTTCATGGCTCGCCAACGGTAGCAGCAAACGTGCGCACGAAGAGCCTACCGTCCTCGTTTTACACGCCAAGCCGACGTTTTCCCAAAAGTATCTGGAAACGCCCGCAGACGCCGTTCCTGAAATGCTGGGGGTCGCCGCCTCACTCGGTTTTGCTGCCCCACGTTGGACGGAGCTGCAACGGTGGCGTTACGCCAAAGCAACCTCGCCTTATAACGGGGCGTACCTTAAAGAGGACGACAGCTTGTTTTTTTGCGGCGATTGGTGCGGCGGAGCGAAAGTAGAAGACGCCTATTTGTCGGGGCTAGAAGTTGCCGAAGCTATGCTGGCAACCTCAAAGTAAGGCGCTAGAGTGAGGCAAAGGTGTCACACTGACTCGGGTTCCCACTCTTAAACCCACGCGAAAACCAGTTGACCCGCTGCTCGGACGAGCCGTGCGTAAACGCTTCGGGGTTGACGCGGCCTGTCGCCTGACGTTGCAACCGGTCGTCACCGATGGCGGCGGCGGCAGTGATGCCCTCTTCAAAATCTGCTTGAGAAATAGCGTAAAGCTGATCATTTTGATTTACCTTAGCCTGCGTCTGCTCGCCGCCCCAGATTCCGGCGTAGCAGTCCGCTTGCAGTTCTAAAGCGACCGACAAACGGTTCGCCTGTCTCGGATTGGCTTGCTGCTGTTGCCGCACCTCATCTGAAGTGCCGAGCAAGTTTTGCACGTGATGCCCCAGTTCGTGCGCGATCACATACGCTTGGGCAAAGTCGCCCGACGCGCCGTAACGGTTTTTGAGGTCGTTAAAAAAGGCAAAGTTGAGATAGATGGTGTCGTCGAGCGGACAGTAAAAAGGGCCGGCTGAGGCGGGTATATTGCCACACGCTGAAGGGACGAGGCCGCTCTCGAGCGACAGCCGCGCCTCTTGATACGCAATGTTGTTCTCCCGGAAGATAGCCGCCCACGTCGCCTGAGAATCGTCTAAGACTGCCGAGACAAAACTGACCATCTGCCGGTCAGCTGGACTTCCTGCACTTTGAGGTTGGTTTTGTGACTGGTTTTGTGTCTGTGTCGTCCCGCCTTGAAGCGGTGACTGGATGCCCAAAAGACCAAAAAGGTCAACGCCGGAAACGAGGCTCAGCACTAGCACGATCAAAAACCCGCCGACGCCTAAAGACGCCATGCCGCCGACCCCGCGGCCCCCGGTTCCACCACTTCTGCGCCCCCGGTTGTCAGAAACGTTACGGCTTTGCCCTCTATCTTCCCATTTCATTATGTCATCCCCTACGTGTACCCCTGGATTTTATGCTCGGAAGCTACCGCTTAAAAGATTGTACGTCAAAGCTTACGGCTTAACCTACCAAAAGCTTTACTTCAGCTCGGCCCGTAAGACCTTTGCGGTGACCAAAAGCTGCCCGACGTGCCGGGTCGTGTGCTCAGCGGCGTGAACAAGTAGCCCGATTACGGTTGAGGGGAGCCCGGCGCGGCCTACGGCCCTCGGTTCTGTCAGAGTCGTGACGTCTAACCCACGCAACTCGCGTAACGCTTCATCCACTTGGTTTTCGAATGTGGCCACAAGTTCAGAGGCGTGTGCAGGTCCCTGACCTTCATGGGCAAGCGCCGCTAGTTGGGCTGCGCTTAAGGGCTTACTACGCGCGTAGGTCAGCGTTCGGTCAAGCACCCCGCTCAGGTGCTGCAGATGAAACCCAACCGATGCAACGCCTGCTGGACGCTCCCATAACAGCGCCTCAGGAAAGCCGTCCAAGAGCGTGACGACCTCTTCTTTAGCCTGTAGCAGCGCGTGGGCGACAGGTTGCACCAGCACCGGTATATCCGGCAGGGGGCCACGCAGCCAGACCTCGAGGGGTTCAGCCATAACCGTTTCCCAGCCGGACCGGAGTTACAAACAGCTGAGCCATAAGCGAAAGTCTAGCAGACCACGCGGTACAAACGTTTGTCTGACCAACCCTTGACATAACCCAAAAGGGCACGTTAAGCTTAACTTTGCTGCGCCGCGGGGTGGAGCAGTCTGGTAGCTCGTCGGGCTCATAACCCGAAGGTCATTGGTTCAAATCCAGTCCCCGCAACCAAATACAAATTCCGTCTTAGACGGTACAAATGAGACCGCGTAAAGCCTAAAAGCTGAGCGCGGTTTTTCGTTTAGTGTGCCAAGAGGTTTGTAAGCCCTTAAGTTGCTGGTTTGAAAGCTCCGTTTTTGAAAGCCCGGGAGCTGTAGAGCAGCGCGTCTAACTTGGCCGCTGCCTCCTGCTGCATGTTGGGTAAGACGTGGCGGTAGGTGTCTAGGGTGATCGCAACCGTGGCGTGCCCCAGACGCTCGCTTACAACTTTAGGATGCACGCCTTCTCTAATTTTTACACCTGCACATGCTAAAATCGCAGTGATTGAGGTTGGTTATAAGTCTAAAGTCTAAACCCCAAATTAAGTGATAGCTCCATTTCAGCCTTGACCTCCTGTCTCGTTGTCTTTATCCCAAGCCGCACCAATTTTATCAATTTCGCTCATGTGGGATTCGGCCCAGTTACGCAACTGCGAAAGTAGCTGTTCCAGTGATCGGCCAAGACTTGTGAGCGCGTAATAAACGCGAGGCGGACTGGCGGGTTCTATACGACGAGTAAGTAGGCCATCACGCTCCAGTGAACGCAGCGTTTGGGCAAGCATCTTTTTCGATATGCCTGGCACACGTCGGCCCAACTCAGCAAAGCGGACCTCATCGGGGTAGCTTTCTGCAAGTACCTTGACGGCCATAGATATCCATTTTGTGCCAATACGATCGAGTAGTTTTCTGGTTGGACAGGCTGGGTCAAAAAGGTCACCTCGCCTTTTAGTGGATAATGGGGTCACCCGAAGGTAACCTGGTTTCGCCGAAGTGCCGTCTTGACGGTTATTCCTTGCGCTTTTAGGCTTAACTCATGACTAACCATAACCATGATTCTACCGAGAGTAACGGAACCACATACCCTCCTGGGGTTAATGTCGAGCGCGTCAGCGCTAACGGTATCGACGTCAATGTTGCAGTAGCTGGTCAAGGGACGCCTGTTTTGTTACTTCACGGCTGGCCCCACACCTGGCGTCTATGGAGCGACGTTATCCCAAGACTGGCAACGGCTCACCGGGTGATTGCCCCCGACCTGCGGGGCTTAGGAGCTAGTACCCGTACAGTGGACAGTTATGACCTTCATACGCTTGCGGATGACGCCTCAGCACTTCTCAACGCGCTTGGTGAACCTCGAGCAGCAATAGTAGGAATCGATGCTGGTGCCCCACCAGCTTTCATGCTAGCTATGCGCAAACCCGGACAGGTGCGAAAACTCGTTCTGATGGAGTCGTTGCTTGGCACGCTGCCCGGAGCAGAGAGCTTTTTAGCCGGTGGGCCTCCCTGGTGGTTTGGCTTTCACGCTGTTCCCAACCTAGCTGAGACGGTGCTCGTAGGACACGAACGTGAGTACATCAAATGGTTTCTAACGAGTGGGACAGCAGCCGGAAATAACGTGAGGGACGACATCACTGAGGCGTTCATTGCTGCCTACCAAGGCCGAGAGGCGTTGCGTTGTAGCTTCGAATACTACCGCGCAGCCCCTAACAATGCCCGCCAGATCAATGCAGTCGTGGAATCCAGCCGTCTGAAGGTCCCAACGATGGCTATTAGCGGGGGGTTTGTCGGCAAGGCGCTACAGCAGCAACTCGAGCCCATCGCCGACGATTTAGTCGGTCAAATGGTTCCGAACTGTCGCCATCTCATTCCACTTGAGCAGCCTGAAGCGCTCGTTCATCTCCTCACGGGGTTTTTGGCCTGAGTAAATATTTGGTTGTAAAAAGGACAGCAAGCTATATAGTTTTGACGTGTAGTTCAGCCTAGTATCGATCAGATGGGCCGTACCCAAAAAATCCTACGTTGGTGTTAGATTGATCGTAGCTGGTTGGGTGAGCACCGAACCAGGGGATGGCATAACCGAGTGTGGTGTACCGCCGCATCAGGTTGTACTAAACCTTGAAGCCATCAGCTAAAGCCTGCACGTCGAAGGGTGCGTTGTACTCATGCCTAAAGAGTCGTTGGTACTTCTACGTTCGGTTGAGGCGTTCTAGTAGCGATAAGGTTGCGACCATAGGATGATAAGGAATACGAGCTTACTCAGAAGACTTGAGAGCAAGGATTATAGCTGCTGCCGAGGAAGAAGAGCTTAGTAAAGAAGAAGTTGCCCGACGCTTAAAGGTAGATAGGGCGATGGTCTACCGCTACCTAGAACGCGCCAAGCAGGGGGACCTCAAAGCCAGAACGTCGCCGGGACGTACACGCAAGCTAAGTCCCGAGCAGCTACGAGCACTACGAACGCAACTCGAGCCCCATTATTTACCTTCTCGCATAGCTTCTAGTAGCTAGCTACACAAGTTTTGCGACTATTCAGCGGCTAGGTCACGACGGGCTGCGGCACCAACTGCGAGATCAAGTGCTGCCCGAGGTCGGCGAAGAACGGCGGCTCCGCCTTGCGCCAAGCCAGCCCGAAGGTCCATCGTGGCGTCGGCTCAGCTAAAGGCAAAACGACCGTCTCCGGTCCCACCCGCCCCGTGAGCAGACCCGACGGCAGCACGGCTACGCCCTCGCCCGCTGCGACGAGTCCACCGAACGCGGCCACGTCCGCTCCTTTGTACACCACTTTTGGGGCCTTGCCGTCCCTTTGTAAAAACGCCAGCAAAGTGGCGTCGTCTCGTGTACTTAACTTGGGCAGCAGCAAGCGGTTGGCCAGCAGTTCCGAAGGCGACACCTGCTCAGCCGCCGCCAGCGGGTGGGTCGCGGGCAACAAAACTTTATATACGCCTGTCAGCAAAGCGTAAAAGCCCAGGTCTGTAGACAAGGGCGGCCCCAGCATATAGCCGATGTCAAGGCGCTCTTCTACGAGCGCTCGTTCCAGCTCCCCACTGGCAAGTGTCTGGATGTTCACCTGCGTCTCGGGAAAACGCGCCCTGAAGGCACCCAGCAGCGAGGGCATGGGCGGCACGCTGCCAAACTCCACGAAGTCGAAGCCAACGCGTAACGAATCGTCGGTGATACCGCCCGCCCTTCGTACCCGGCGCACGCTCGCCTCTGCGTAGCTAAGCAGGTGGGTTGCGTCCGCTACCAGCGCCTCCCCCGCAGGGGTGAGCGTCGCGCCACGCGGCGTCCGCTCGAATAGCGCCACCCCGAGTTCTTCTTCCAGCTGGTGAATGCGGTGACTCAGCGCAGGTTGCGATAGGTAAACACGCTCAGCAGCGTGGGTAAAGTTACGCGCTTCGGCGACCGCTAGAAAGAGCCGCAGCTGTCTCAGTTCCATACCCCAAGCTACCGCGTTTCACCTAGAACCATTCGTTTTATCTATAGCTCGACGCCAAAGTTCTATTGGATTTTCGGAACGCTTAGCACGACAATAAAGAGGGTCAAGGACTAAAACCTCGGCTCTAAAAAGGAGTCCAGTATGTCTTACAAACACCTCGCCTACGGCTTCGCGCAGTCCCTAACCGAACACGACCTCGAGCTTTACGCTTCGCTTTTACACCCGGATTACATCAACCACAACGCGTTTGCCGCGCCGGGTAAGGCGGGCTCTGTCGATGTCTTCGAGGGCTTTCTCACCGCCTTCCCCGACTACCGGGTCACACTCGAGGATGTTGTTGAAGAGGGTGACACTCTAGTGGGACGCTTCAAGTACCGGGGCACGTCTACCGAGCCTCTCATGGGCTACCCTCCAACCGGCGAGGTGGTCGAGATGCGCTCCATCGACATCTGGCATATCAAGGACGGCTTGTTGTTCGAGCACTGGGATGAACTCAACACGCTTGACTTCTTCATTCAGCTTGGCGCGGCGGTGATGTCGTCCCCCAATCAAACAGAGCAGGCGCAGTAATGTTCGGCGTTAGCGAAGCCTTGGTGCTGATCGGTCTGCTCAGCGCGGGGGTCGTGTACGGAACCGATGCGTTCTTCGCCGTGGTAGGCCGTCCGGCCTTAGCGCAGGTAAAAGACTCGAGCTTAGTAGACGTGATGGGCCACCTTCACAGCTATGCCGACGCGCGAATGCCGATCTTCGGTGTGCTTGGCTTGGGTTCGGCGGCTGCGCTGGTGTTCATAACAGGATTTGGATCAGCTGCAAGTCGCTGGGCTATCTTAGCGGTTGTCGGACTTGGGGTGCAACTCGGAGCTTATCTGACCGTCTCGAAGCCGATCAACACGGCGCTCACGGCTGCCGCCAAGCAAAAGGTTACGCCGGTGGACGCACACGCTTTGCAGCGACGATGGGACAGCGTGATCGTCCTGCGCGCCCTCGGCTGTGCCCTCGGGGTTTCAGGGCTTGCCTTAGCCGCGCTGTCACTGCCTTAAAAGGATTCATGGCTTACCGGGCCAGGGAGAGTTGTAACTTATCCTGTGAGGCCAGCCTAGTGCTCTGCCAGTACTGGGCCGAGCGGCGGCGGCGGCTCTTGGTTGTGTGCCCTGCTTCGATCCGCAAGCAGTGGAGCCTGGAGCTCGAGGAAAAGTTCAACCTCCCGACGCTCGTGCTAGATGCAGCTGCTTATAAACAGGCGCTACGTGAGGGGAACGCCAACCCGTTTTTGCAGCATAAGGTCATCATCACCTCATTTAATTTCGCCAGCCGTTTGTAAGCGGAGGTGCGGTCCGCGCCCTGGAACCTCGTGGTGATCGACGAAGCACACAAGCTGCGTAACGCCTACCGGCCTAGCAACAAGATGGGCCAACGGCTCCACTGGGCTTTGGAGGATAGGCAAAAGCTACTGCTTACAGCGACCCCGCTGCAAAACTCGCTTCTGGAGCTGTATGGGCTTTCGACGCTGATCGGCGAGCACCTCTTTGGCGACGTAGCCTCGTTTCGGGAGCGTTACATGTGTACCGGAAGCGATTTGGGTGACTTAAGGGGGCGGCTTAAAGGGTTTTCCAAGCGCACCTTGCGCTAAGACGTGAGCGAGTACATCCGCTACACCGAACGGCGGGCGTTGACGCGCCCCTTTACCCCAAGCGATGAAGAGCACAGGCTCTACGAAGCGCTCTCAAGCTTTTTGCAGCGTGAGGACACCTTCGCTCTACCTGCACGGCAGTGGCAGCTCACCACCTTGATTTTGCGTAAGCTGCTGGCGTCTTCGTCACACGCCGTCGCAGGGACGCTCGAGACCATTCTTCAGCGCCTACTCGCGCTGCGCGAGGCGACCCTTGCCGAGACCGCCACACCCGGCGTGGCGGCGAATAGTCTGGCAGAAGAGCTCATCGCTGAGGAAGAACTCGAGGACGACTACTTGGACGAAGATGAAACCGACCCAGCAGAAAGCACACCAGAGAATGAAGTCAGGCCGGAGCTTAAAGAGCTCGAGCTGGAAATTGCCGAGGTCAGGCACTATTTGACCTGGGCACATAGCATCGGCGTTGACAGCAAGTCCAAGGCACTTCTCAGCGCCCTGACGGTAGGCTTTGACGAACTCGGCAAGGTGGGGGCCAACCCGAAAGCCCTTATCTTTACCGAGTCACGGCGCACGCAGACCTACCTCAAAGACTTTTTGGAGGCGAACGGTCACGCGGGCAAAGTCACGCTCTTTAACGGCAGCAACAGCGGGCCGGAAACAAAGGCGATTTACGACCGCTGGCTCGCTAAAAATTCGGGCACCGGACGCGCCGCCGGTTCACGAGACATAGACAGCCGCACGGCAATCATCGAGCACTTCCGCGACCACGCCGACATTCTGATTGCAACCGAGGCCGCCGAGGGCGTCAATATGCAGTTCTGCTCGCTGGTGGTTAACTACGACCTGCCCTGGAACCCACAGCGTGTCGAGCAGCGCATCGGACGCTGTCACCGTTACGGTCAGCAGCATGACGTGGTGGTGATCAACTTTCTCAATCAGCGCAACGAGGCAGATCGGCGCGTCTTAGAGCTGTTGACCGAAAAGTTCAATCTCTTTAACGGCGTCTTCGGCGCGTCTGACGAGGTTTTAGGCACTGTAGAGTCCGGCGTGGACTTTGAGAAACGCATCTTGGAGATTTACCAGGGGTGCCGTACTACGGGTGAAATCGAGGCGGCCTTTAACGCCTTGCAAAAGGAGATGGAAACGAGCATCGAGGCTCGGATGCTCTCAACCCGTCAAGCACTTTTGGAGCACTTCGATGAAGACGTTCACGCTCGCCTCAAGGTTCAGCTTGACGCCGCCAAAGCCCAGCTCGACCGCGTTGGGCAGCTTTTTTGGCGAACGAGCCAGCCGGGTGATGTTGGACGGGCGCGCCCGCTTCGACGACGTCACGCTGAGCTTCGAGCTGACGGCTCCCCCTGTCCCAGGATTGAAACGTGGCCGCTACGCGCTGATTCGTAAAGGTTTAGAGAACACGTCCAGCGACTTTGTGTACCGCCTTTCGCATCCGCTTGGCGAGTACGTTCTGGACGCCGCGAAAGCGGTGCCCACGCCTGTTACTCACCTGCATTTCGACATCACCCGCCACCCCACACGCCTCGCCGCTGTCGAGGCCCTGCGCAGCAGCTCGGGCTGGCTGACGCTGACCCATCTTGCAATTGAGGCGTTGGAGCGCGAAGAGCACCTGCTCTTTAGCGGCTTTCAGGACGATGGAACGCACTTAGACGGCGAACTGTGCGAACGGCTCTTTCGCTGCGCTGCTACAGTAACGCCCACGTCGCTCACCCAAGAGAGTGTGCGGGTAAAGCTGACCGGCGACCGTGAGCGGCACGTTCAGGCGGCGCTGAGTCACGCCCTCGAGCAGAGCAACCGCTTTTTTCACGAAGAGCGCGAACGTTTGGAACGCTGGGCCGACGACATGGTGCTCGGCGCAGAAAAAGAACTCTCCGATACCAAAGCGCAGCTGAGGGCGCTCGGGCGGCAAGCCCGCCTAGCCACCACCACCGACGAGCAGCACGCTTTGCAGCTTAGGGTGCGAGAACTCGAAAAACTTCAGCGCCGTCAACGCCAACGTATTTTTGATGTTGAAGACGAGATCAAAGACAAACGCGACGCCCTGATTGACGACCTCGAGGCCCGCTTGGTACAGCGCACCGACGTGACGCCGCTTTTTACAATTCGTTGGAGCAGCGTGTAAACCCTGAACTGTCAAATTGAACACTAGCTGGTGAACTTGGTGCGCCTATGCTAAATTGGCGTATGAAACGCGCGACGATCACCTTTTCCAATGAACTCGAGGCCAAACTAAGCTCCTACATAGCCGAGCAGAAGACGCCACCCAGCCTCAATACAGTCGTGCAAACGGCGCTCGAGGAGTTTCTCGAGGCGCAGAAGTGGGCGGCAGTTGAGTTGCAGTCTCCGGTCAAACCGCACCTCGAGCTGCCGACCTCGGACGCCGAAGTAGAACCCGACGTCAGCTTGAACCACGACCTGTACGCCGAGTAGTGGCCGACTCATAGATGCCACGGTTTATTCTCGCCGATACCGGGCCGCTTTACGCCCAGGCGATGCGGCGCGACGGCGAACATGCGCGGGCTGTACGCGAGTTAGAGGGTTTAGAGGCACAAGGCTACCGTCTGCTGTTGTCGCAACCGATTATCTTAGAAACACACGAACTCCTGCTCAGGCGTAACACGCCGCGCTACGCCCACGACTACACCGTGGCCCTGACCGAGCGGTTTCACACACTCAACCCGCAGAGCGAAGATTACGGGGCGGGCCTAGACATCATCGGGCGTTTTGACGACCAACCCCTGTCGTTATTCGACGCGACCCTCGCCGCGCTCGCTACCCGGCTCGCCGCACCCGTATGGACGTTCGACCACCACTTCGACATCTTAGGCACCCACGTATGGAGACCTTCATGACCCAATCCGTCTCACCGCCGACCCCTGCAACCTCGAGCACTCCCCGTTTCAATAAACTCAAACGGGTGCTCGAGGAGCTTTTTCAGTTCGACCAGGCCGACCTCGACTTCGGCATCTACCGCATCATGAACGCCAAGCGCGACGAGCTGACGCGCTTTTTAGACGTTGACCTGTTGCCGCAAGTGGGGGCCGAGCTGAGCAAACTCGCCGGGGGCAACCGCGCCGAGATTGAAGCCAAGCTCAAAGAGGAAACCGAAAACACGCTGCGTTACGGCGGCGACCCGGAGAAGTCTCAACCTGTTCAAGAGCTACGCCGTCAACTCGCCGCTGCCGCCGACGTAGGTGCGTTAGAGGCCGACATCTACAACGACCTGACTGGATTTTTCAAACGCTACTACGACAAAGGCGACTTTTTAAGCCTGCGCCGCTATAAAAAAGACGTTTACGCTATCCCCTACGAGGGCGAAGAGGTCAAACTGCACTGGGCGAACGCCGACCAGTACTATGTCAAGAGCAGCGAAGCGTTCCGCGACTACACCTTTCACCTTCCGGCCGCAAACGGCACCGACTCTGCGAGCGGCACAGGCAACAGTGCGCGCCGCGTTCACTTCAAGCTCGTAGACGCCGATACGGACGCGAACAACAACAAGGCCGAGACCGGCAAAGAGCGCCGCTTTATCGTGGCTGACCCACCGCTGTTGGAAGAAGACGGCGAGCTGACAGTGCGCTTTACCTACCGGATGAGCGGCGAAAAGCAGACCAAGCTCAATGAGGCCGCTGCAAGCACCATCTTTGCCCAAGAAGGGTTTGACGCTTGGCTTACGGCCCTGAGAGACCCACGCCCCACCGAGAAGAACAAGACCCGCACGCTGTTGGAGAAGCAACTCGGCGACTACACCGCCAAAAACTCGTTCGACTACTTCATCCACAAAGACCTGCGCGGTTTTTTACGGCGTGAGCTGGACTTTTTTATCAAAAACGAAGTCGTGCAGCTCGACGACCTCGAGAGTCAGGACATCTCAAAAATGACGCAGACCTATGGGAAAGTCCGCGCTATGCGCGGACTTTCCCATAAAATTATTGATTTCTTAGCTCAGATTGAAAACTTTCAAAAAAAGCTCTGGCTCAAGAAAAAGTTTGTGGTAAGTACCGACTACTGCGTGACGCTCGACAAGTTTACGGGGGATGCGGCGGGGCTTTTGGCTGAGGTCGCCGTAAACGAGGCGCAGCGGCAGGAATGGGTGCGACTCTTTGCCATTGATGAATTGGACGGCTACAGTGAACCGCTGACCCGCGAGTTTTTAGAGGCCAATCCCTTTTTGGTTTTGGACACGCAGTTTTACGGTGCAACCTTTAAGGACAAGCTGCTCTCCGGTTTTGAAGACCTGGACGCACAGACGGACGGGCTGCTGATTAAGAGCGAGAACTTTGGGGCGCTGAACTTGTTGCAGGCGCGGTACAAGGAGCAGGTGAAGTGCATTTACATTGACCCGCCGTACAACACGGGCGGCGACGGGTTTGCGTACAAGGACAACTATCAACACTCGAGCTGGCTTTCGATGATGAGAGACCGCTTAGTCTACGGGCGAGAGTTATTGGGTGAAATAAGGTGCAAGTTTCGTTAGCATTGACGAGAACGAGCAGGCAAGATTGAAAACTTTAGCAGACATGGTTTATGGCAGCGAGAACTTGATTGCTAGTGTCGCAAACATAAGTAACCCTAAAGGCCGTTCTGACCAAGTGAATGTTGCAACAGCACACGAATATCTGCTTATTCACCAACTCAATGACACTGTTCTTAGTGGCTGGAAGCCCGAAGAAAACATTTTACGCAGGTACAACAAAACTGACGAGGACGGCAAAGTGTACCGGGAAATAGACTTGCGGAAAACAGGTGACAACGACAAGCGCGAAGACAGACCCAACTTATTTTATTTTTTTCTCTTCAACGAAGAGACCGGAGACATACAGGTATCACGTTCCGAGGACATTCCCAATGGCTATGTTCAAATCCAACCTCTGAGGAAAGATGGTAGTCAAGGGAACTGGCGCTGGGAAGCTGAAACAGCCAAGAAAAATATCTCAAAGCTACTCCCCAAATTAATGGTCACTAGAAAAGTATGGACGGTGTTTGAAAAAGATTACTTAACGCCTGAAGAACGAGTTAAACCTACATCAGCATGGACAAAAAAAGAGTTCAACAGCGAGAGAGGGTCTGAGCAATTTTTTCACCTTGGTTTCGGCAAACCAGATTCTCTACGTCCGAAACCTGTTGGCTTAATCGAGCATATTGTTCAGCTGATTAAACCCGACGAAGCCGTTGCGCTCGACTACTTCGCAGGCTCCGGCACCACCGGCCACGCCGTCATCAACCTCAACCGTGAGGATGGCGGCACCCGCAAGTACATCCTGGTGGAGATGGGCGACTACTTCGATACGGTCTTGAAACCGCGTATTCAAAAGGTCGTCTACAGCAAAGACTGGAAAGACGGTAAGCCGGTGTCGCGGGAGGGTAGCAGCCAGCTCATTAAGGTGCTGAGGCTCGAGTCTTACGAGGACGCGCTGAATAACCTCGAGGTCAGGAGGCCCACTACCGGGCAGGGTGAGCTGGACTTTTCCGGTGACGCCATGAAGGGCTTTCGGGAGGACTACCTGCTGCACTACATGTTGGATGTAGAAACGCGGGGCAGCGCGTCGCTCCTGAACATTGACGGTTTTAGAGACCCGTTCGCGTATGAGCTGAAGATTGCCAGCAGCAGCGCAGGCGAGACGCAGCCCACCAAAGTTGACCTCATCGAGACGTTTAACTACCTGTTGGGTTTGCAGGTCAAAACCACCGAGACGCTACAGGGCTTTAAGGTCGTTACCGGACAAACTCTGAGCGGGGAAAAAGTGTTGGTGATTTGGCGCAACCTGGACAAAAAAGACAACGCGGCGCTCGATAACTTTCTCTCTAGGCAGAAGTACAACCCTCGAGACATGGAGTTCGACCTGATTTACGTCAACGGCGACAACAACCTGCAGAACCTGCGGCGTGAAGATGAAACCTGGAAAGTTCGGCTGATTGAAGAGGAGTTTCAACGGCTGATGTTCGATGTTAGGTCTGACGGGGCTAGTGCCCCTAACCTAAGGGACGTTTGATGACGGTTGCAACGGAAGGCAAGGCAACGAAAAGGGCAAAAAAAGTAGACGTGCGGCTCGACCAGCAGCTTGTCTTGAACCGCTATTTACTGGGGCTTTTCGGGGTCGAGAAGCTTGAAGACCTGACGGAGGAACTCAAAGGCTCGGAGCTAGAGCGGCTTGACGAGAACAACATCTCGCAGTTTCACCACGAGCTGACGCACCGGCTTGGGCGGGCAGAACGTGTGTCGGGGGCGGTCGGCACACTCACCAAAGAGCTACTGCTCGGCTATGACGAGAACATCGTCTCGCACACGCTCCGTATCAGCCAGACGCGGGCGGAGCCGCTTCGCTGGAAATACTTTCAGTACCTCTCGCTGCTCTTTACCGAAATCTATCTGGACGCTTACTTTCGTGACCCGGACAGGCTTTTGGTGGGGCTGAACGAGCAGCTGGACGCCGTAAACGAGGAGCAGGGGACAGAACTCCCGCCTTACGAGCCGGACGACCTCCGCAAGCTCGCCTTCTGGAACGCGACGGGCTCGGGCAAGACGCTCTTGATGCACGTCAACATCTTGCAGTATCAGCACTACGCTAAGCGGCACGCTCAGGAAGGGGCGCTCAACCGTGTGATTTTGCTCACGCCCAACGAGGGGCTTTCAAACCAGCACCTTAAGGAGTTTGAGGCGTCGGGTTTGGGGGCGGTGCGCTTTCAAAAAGACGGTGGCGGGCTCTTTTCCGGGGGCGCGGTCGAGGTCATTGACATTCATAAGCTTGCAGAAGAGTCGGGCGAGAAGACGGTTGCGGTGGACGCCTTTGAGGGCAACAACCTGGTTTTGGTGGATGAAGGACACCGGGGCAGTTCGGGGCTCGAGTGGAAACGCCGCCGGGACGCGCTCTCTGTCGACGGGTTCGCGTTCGAGTATTCGGCAACCTTCGGGCAGGCGGTCAAGGCGAGTAAAAAGGACGACCTCAAGGCCGAATACGCTAAGTGCATCTTGTTCGACTACTCGTACCGCTACTTCTACGCTGACGGCTTCGGCAAAGACTTTCGCATCTTTAATGTGGGTGAGGAGCGTGAAGAAGTCCGGCAGCTCTACCTCACAGCCTGCTTACTGACTTTTTACCAGCAACTCCGCGCTTATAAAGAGAACGCACAAGCGTTTGCACCTTATGGGCTCGAGAAACCCTTGTGGGTCTTTGTCGGCGGCACAGTGACGGCGGTGCGAACCGTCGGGGGGCAGAAAGTCTCGGACGTGCTCGACGTGCTGCTTTTTCTGGCTTCATTTACCTCTGAGCGGGAGACAGTGCTGCGGCGTATCGAAACCTTACTGAGCGGGCACACCGGGCTTTTATCGGGCGCTAGCACGGATGCTTTCGCCAAAAGTTTTAGCTATTTGGTTTCCAGCAAAGACGCGCCGGAGGTTATTTACGCGGACATCTTGAAACGCGTTTTTAACGCGGGTGGTACAGGCAAGTTGCACGTCTCGCAGATAAAAGCTGCCGACGGAGAGATTGCGCTTCGTTTGGGTGAGAACGAACCCTTCGGCGTTATCAACGTCGGTGACGCGAAAGCACTTACCGACCTGTGCGGAGAACACCCAGACACGCTCTTGGTTGAGGACAGCGACTTTGCCGACTCGCTCTTTGGACGTATCAACCAGAAAGACTCGCCGGTCAACGTCCTTATCGGCTCTAAAAAGTTTACCGAGGGCTGGAGCAGCTGGCGGGTCTCAACGATGGGGCTCATGAACATCGGGCGTTCCGAAGGCAGCGAGATTATCCAGCTCTTTGGGCGCGGGGTGCGGCTCAGGGGTTTTGAAGGTTCGCTCAAACGTAGCAGCGCGTTGGTGAGGACAACGGTGGGAACGAGCGGGATGCCCGCACCGGAGAACTTGCCACTCGTTGAGACGCTCGGTATTTTCGGCGTTCGCGCGGACTACATGCAGCACTTTAAGGAGTACCTCGAGGAAGAGGGTATCCCGACTAACGAAGAGCGCGTAGAGTTCACGTTGCCGATTGTTAAAACGCTGGCCACTGAACCGCTTAAGGTCATCGGTATTCAGGGCGGGCTCGAGTTTAAGCAAGCTGGCCCCAAAGTTCTGCTGGGGCCACCACCGGAGGCGTTCACCAAAAGGCTCGTGGCGGTTAACTGGTATCCGAAGCTCGAGGCGGCCCAGAGTAAGGGTGTCAAAACGGGCAACGGTAGCGTGACGCTGCATACGGGCGTACTGGGCACAGAACACGTGGCACTTTTAGACCTGGACGCCCTTACCTTTGAGCTTCAGCGTTTCAAATACGAACGCAACTGGCATAACGTAAGCGTTTCTAAAGAAGCGGTGGCGGCGCTTTTGGCACGTCACGACTGGTACAAGCTCGAGATTCCGGCGCGGGAACTCCGCTTTACCTCATTTACGCAGGTGCGCGTCTGGCAGGAGGTAGCGACGGCGCTTCTGAAAAAATACCTCGAGCGGTTTTACACCTATCACAAGGCTGCGTGGGAAGGCGAGCGCCTCGAGGTGCAGACGCTTTCAGCGAAGAGCAGCAACTTTGTCGAACAGTACAAGGTGACGGTAGATGCACCTGAGAAGGAGCTGCTCGTCAAGCTAGAAGCACTTAAGGACAAGCTCGAGCGGGGTGAGCAGAGCGGCGATATAGCTTTCGGCGACTTTTACGCTTACGGCCTCGGTGTCCACCAGTACTACCCGCTTATCGCGAGTTGGGCCAAAGGGATTTCGGTCAGCCCGGTTGCGCTTAATTTGGGCGAGAAAGATTTTACCTACGACCTGAAAAGTTATCTCGAGCGCCCGGACACGCCCCTTACAGGCCAAAAGGTCTACCTGCTGCGTAACCAGAGCCGGGGCAAAGGCTTAGGCTTTTTCGCCGAGGAAAACTTCTACCCCGACTTTATCCTCTGGATTGTGGACGGCGCACGGCAGTTCGTAACTTTCGTAGACCCTAGAGGCTTGCGTAACCTGAGTGGGTTGGAAGACCCCAAGATAACCTTTTTCAAAAAGGTCAAAGAGTTTGAGCAAAAACTAGGTGACCCCAATCTCATCTTAAACTCGTTTATCGTCTCCGGTACGCCGCTCGCGGACGTAAACTGGTGGGACAAAACGCTAGGCGAGCACGGGTTTTGCAAGTACAACGTGCTGTTTCAAAAAAGCTCTGCTTATAGCTCGGACTACAACTACGTCGGTACGATGGTCAAGCTTCTTTTGCAGCAAGGGGCAGCAGGACTCAAAGAGCAGCTTTAGATAAGGTCTCGTGAAAAAACCGAGCTGAGAGTAGTATCCAACGCAAGTTAGACACCGCTCTCAGCTCGGTTTCTAGGCGAACCCACGACAAAAACTAGGGTACTCGAGCTGTCATGCTAAACAGGTGGGTTAGGTAAGGCTCCTTTTTTAAGGGTTCCAGCGTCGCGGAACACCCATCATGAAGTGCTCTGTAAAACAGATGTGGGAAAGCGTATCACCCGTATGAACCGAGCGGCTTAAAGTTCAAGGCATGGTCGCACCTCTACGTGAAGAGCCTAGTCAAGGTATAAGGCACGTCTTGCCGGACGTGCTCGAGCCCTTTTAACTTGAGCAGGATGCTAAGCACAGCACCAAAACCGTCTTTTAGAAGTATCGTACCGCCGAATAGTGCAACCGGAGCAGCGGCGTTCGACCTAGACGGTGTCACGTTGTTAAAAACGCGTGGACTAGACGCCGACGTTGCCGAGTACCTTAACTGCGCCTACGGCGACCGGGCCGTAAAAGTTGCCGAGCTCGCCCAAACCTATCCGGGACGCCTCGTACCGGGGCACCCATAGCTCGAGGCCGAAGTCGTCTACAGCGCCACCTATAAGGGAGCCGATACCGCCGTTGATTGTGCCGTACCCGGCTGGCGTTTTGAGACCAAAGGGCGGCGCTGGGGGCGCTGCCTAGAGTCATTGACCTGCTCGGCCAAACGCTTTCGTGGGACGAAGCCAGAAAACAGCGAGAGAGGCAGGAAGCTATGGCCTACTTCGGCAAAACCAAAGAACCTCAACCGGTGATGTCTTAAAGTCGTCAGCCAGACGAATCTAAATTGCTGTGTGTCTATTAAGAGCACCGTATCGCTCTTCCCATGTGTCTAAGAGAGGCTTCACGCTCATGAGCAAAGTTTTGCAGTAGCTCATCAGCTCTAAGTTTGCGTAGTCTTGTTCTCGTGGTGAAGCTGCTAGCCGCCAAACGATTTGAAAAGCGAGTGAAACTGCTACCTTAGCTTTTTGAAAGCAGAATGCGGCATATCGCCAATTCGTCATTTTGTTGAGTTTGGGATGTAATGCCAAGGGCAAAGCTCCGGAGGACGGATGCACAGCCTTATCTTTAAAGTGGTAGATGTGTTTTAGTGCTTCTCTGAGCCCTTGAGTGTCTGAGTTGTCTATTCGATATGCCAGTCTGAGCACTTCTAAAACTTGTTTATATCTAGCTGTCCTGTTATTGTACCAAGCTCGAGCCGTTTCGTCGGGTATAGTCACATAGTCTTTCGTGCTCGCATAAAATGCGTCTACCGCTATTCCAGCTGCCATCATTGCTTGCATACCAGAAGAGAACTCAAGCTTTAGCGCCTCACCTATCTCCTCGTTGTTATTTCTTTCTTCTGCATCTGTTATGGCGTTACTGTTCTTCTCTGTTATCACGAGATGACCGTAAGCAATTTGCAGCCAGTACGGACACATGTAAGACCCGGTGTGAAACTCAATCGGCTGAGCCTCTAACTTTCCATCGTCCCTAATGCTTATCGTCAAGCTCGGTATAACTAGACTGTCACCTTCAACAAGAAACGGCTGTATATCTTGAGAACTCTCTTTATCCTTCTGTCCTTCATCATCTTCATTGACCATGACCGATTATCACGAATGCAAAAAGTTTTTACAATACACTCCCTTGAGTTAGAAACAAGCAATGATAAGCTCTGCTGAATCAGTCTATTTCTCGCGCCACCGCCCCGAATCATCTTTTTCGTAGGTCTGCCCGACCGCCGACCACGCCACCCGGTGCGAGACCTCTTCACGTGAGGCGTCGTCACGGCGCTCATCCGGGTCTTTGTACTCGTCCCAGGCGCTGTTATAGGCGGCGCGGTAGATTTCTTGGGCGTGTTTGGGCAGGTTATCTTGAACCGAGTCGGGTAAATCACTTAGATTTTTGTAAGGCATGTCGAACCCTCGACCCTCGTATCGTTACGCTAAGTCAGATTATTCCCGAGAAACCTTGCCCAGACTGTTCTCTGGTTCCGGTTGCAGGTCCTCTTCCGGCCGCACCTCTTCAGAAACGGGCTTGTCCCGCAAGACGCCGCGTAAAAGGATAACGTAACCGACGATACCGATAAGCGCAAACGAAAACCACTGAAACGCATACGAGAGGTGCGGCCCCTGGCTGATTTCGGGAGGCGGCGGCGGAACGGGGAGTTGCCCCGACTGAGCAGGCGTCTGCGTGGCGAGTTCTAAAAAGACGGGCTCGAGCGTATACGGCCGCCCTACACTGAGACGGGCCGGATCAACAAAGAAGGCTGCCTCGAGCTTTCCTTTAGCCGGGTCTTTCTGAACCAAACCGAGCGAACCGAGAAACCCGCCCCCGGTAGGTTCCGGCTGAGCGGGTTGCAAAATGCCGGTCACAGTTACCTTTTCGGGCGGCGGCGCAGCTTCTCTAATCGGTGGATCGTCGAGCGCGAAAGGCACCCACCCCCGGTCTACTAAGAGCGCACGGCCCGACGCTAAACGTAGGGGCGTCAGGACGTGATAACCCGGTTGCTCGTTTAGCGCACGGGAACGAAGTAAAAGCTCGTTCGCCGTATCAAAACGTCCCGTTACTTGGGCGCGGCGGTAGGCGACCGAATCCTCTGCCCGCTCAGAAGCAGTCGAAGAATATTGGTTGACGAGTTGGCCAAAGGGCTGAGGTCGAGCCTCGAGGCGGGCCTCGAGCAGCGCGTTATACGCTTCCCGCTGAGCGAGGCGGCGCAACTGCCAAAAGCCAAAGTTGACAAACAAGACAACCAAGCCGAAGGCTAAAAGATGACCGAACAACCAGCGCGGCGTTAAAAGTTTTTTCATGTCCTCTTCTCGAGCAAAAAGGGACGCAGCAGCATAAACTGTGCGCCCCTTTAGTATCAACGTGTCAACAAACGTGTCAAACGGTGACGCTCAGTTCGTGCCCCTTTGTGGACTTCCGGGGGTAATATCATTGCCCGCTCCGGGACCCGGCAGCTGTTCGGGTATTTCACCGGGAGCCGTTCCGGTCGCCTCGGGGACGCCCGTCGTGGTGGACTCAGGCAACGTATTGATTTGTCCTGAATTGCCCCCTCGACCCTGAATACTCTCCTCTTGATAGACGCTGTACGGGTCACCGGCGTTGCGGAGGTGACCGGGGCCTTGGTAAAAGATCGGCAACACGTAGACGATCAGCAAGACGAAAATCCACACGCCGTCAACTAGGTGCCAATACGCGACGGGAACCTCGAGCCCGTTTTGCAACTTCGGCGTAAATTTGTTTCGTTGGCCCCGGAAAAACGCGACCCCCAACATCGTCAACCCGGCGATGACGTGCAGCATGTGCAGACCGGTAATCGTAAAGAACGCCGACAAGTAGAGGTTTTGCCGGGGGTCGGCGCGGCCCAAAATTTCGCGCCACTCGAAGCTGGTGATCCCCAAGAAGATAGCGCCAAAGGCGATCGTAACCGCGAGCAAACCCAAAAAGGTATTGCGTTTGCCGTGGTTAAAGTCGTGATGCGCGACGTGAACCGTCAGCGAACTCGAGACTAAAAAGAGCGTGTTGAGGAGCGCCAGCTTGATGCTCGGCAGCTCGGCCGGAAACGACATCCGGCCGTTTAAGAGCAGGTAAAAAAACGCCGAAAAGACCATTAAAAAGAGCGCGATTTCGGAACCTAAAAACCAGTACGTCGCCATCATCCCGTTGGGGGTCTTGGTGCGGTTGTGATGCTCGACCTCGAGCTCAATCTCAGGACTGGCGAACGCGGGCTCGTTGGCCCACATGATAAAGGCGAAGAGTGCTACGGCGATACCGACGGTCCAAAGCGGCCCCTGTAAGACCATCCCGGCTAAAAAGAGCCCGAGGCCACCGGCAGCGATCAGCGGCCAGATGCTGGCGTTGGGCAGATGGATATCGGACTCACGCAGCGTTGCCCCTTCGCCGACCGGCCAGAGCCCGAGCTTTTTCCAGTCATAAAGTGGGCGTTCGCTGTGAAACTCGGTTGGGAGCGTGACGCCAAAGTTGTACGCAGGGGGTGGGCTCGAGGTCGCCCACTCGAGGCTGTACCCAAAACCCCACGGGTTAGGCCCAGCTTCTTTAGGTTTACGGAGGCTGACCACGACGTTATAGACGAATAACAGAAACCCGAACGCGAGCATCAGCGAGCCGATTGACGAGATCGCGTTCCAGATACCCCAACCAAGACCCTCAGCGTAAGTATAGATGCGGCGCGGCATCCCTAAAAGCCCCAAGATGTACTGCGGAAAGTAGGTCACCATAAAGCCGACGAACCAAAGCCAAAAGAGCCACTTGCCCATACGCTCGTTGAGGAACCGACCGGTCATTTTAGGAAACCAGTAAAACGTTGCGGCCATCACGATAAAGATCGAACCGCCGATCAAGATATTGTGAAAGTGCGCGACGACCCAGTAGGTATCGTGCATCTGCCAGGTAAACGGCACAATGGCGAGCGCCACGCCGGTAATCCCGCCGATGGTAAAGAGGAAGATAAATCCCAAACACATCAGCATCGCGGTATTAAAGACGATCTTACCCTTCCAAATTGTGGCCAGCCAGTTGAAAATCTTGACGCCCGTCGGTACCGCGACCAGCATCGTGGTAAAGGCGAAGACCGAGTTGAGAATCGGGCTGCCCATCGAGGTAAACATGTGATGCGCCCACACCAGATAACTGACCAGCGCAATGCCCATCGTCGCTCCGGCTAAAGCGGTGTAGCCGAAGATCGGTTTACGGGTCATCGTCGGCAAGATTTCCGAGACAATCCCAAACCACGGCAACACCATAATGTACACCGCCGGGTGCGAATAAAACCAAAAGAGGTGCTGATATAAAACCGGGTCGCCACCAATCGCGGGGTTATAGAGGCTGATACCGGTCGTGCGGTCAAGCAAGGTAATCATCGTCGCGGCGGTGATCCCCGGCGTCGCTAAAACCTGCAAAAACGACGTGGCCATCATCGCCCAGCCAAACATCGGGAGTTGCCGCCAGCCCATCCCCGGCGTGCGGAGGTTGACCATTGTAACGATAAAATTGATGCCCGCAAAGATAGACGAAAAACCAACGAGCTGCAAACCTAAAATCCACGAATCCACCCCCGCCTGCGGCTGGTACTGCGAGCTGGCGAAGGGAAAATAAGCGACCCAGCCCCCTTGCGCCCAACCGCCGAAGAGCGGCGCGGAGTAGAGCAAAAGGCCGCCGAACAGGTACAGCCAGTACGCAAACGCGTTCATCCGCGGCAGCGCCATATCGCGCGCACCGATCATCAGCGGAATAAAGTAGTTGCCGAACCCGGCGGCAATTGGAATAATAAATAAAAACTGCATCGTCGTGCCGTGGGCGGTCAGGATTTGGTTGTAAAAGCTGCCGACGAGCACGTCCATGTTGGGGCGTGAGAGCTGCAACCGGATCAGCAGCGCCGCAATCCCGCCAAGCGCAAAGAAGACGAAGCTCGTGACCAAATACATGATGCCGATCTTTTTGTGGTCGACGGTGGTTAACAGGTCGAGCCAAAGGGGTTTACGTCTGACATCTTGTTGGGACTTTCCGACAGCAATACTCATTGGGCGTTCTCCAGGCTGACGAGGGTGTTGGGCGTAGCGGACGAAGGTTTGATGTTGAGACTGAGGGCTTGATCAGATTGACCGGATTTTGACTGGCCTCGAGCGAGCTTAGCGTCATTAACGGCGTCGTTAACCGCCTGCTTCATATCAAAGCCGGGGAGCTTTAACGATTCTAGGTAGGCGGTCAGCTGCTCCGCCTCTTCTTGGCTGAGACCTAAGTTCGGCATTGCCACACCGGGTTTTACGGTATCGGTGTAGCGAAGCCAGCGGATCATATTTTCGGGTGTGTTGGCCAAAATACCGGCAGCGATACTGGTCCGTGAGCCGATAAACGAGAGGTTGGGGCCGGTCCGGTTATAGGTGTTGACGCCGTTGACCGCGTGGCAGTTGACGCAACCTTTAGAGACGAAAAGCTGTGACCCGGCAACTGCCAGCTCAGCCTTGGGGGGAGCGGCCGCTTTTTGCGCGGCAGCTTTCCACGCCTGATAATTTTTGGGCGACAGGGCGATCAGCCGGAGGCGCATGTTGGCGTGGGAGTCGCCGCAAATTTCAGCGCAGTGGCCGTAAAAAATACCTTCACGGTCGGGGGTAAACCAGAGGGTACGCTCGTTGCCGGGAACCAGGTCGGTTTTACCGGCGACTTGCGGAATCCAAAACGAGTGCATGGTATCGCCCGACGCGAGGTTGAGTTTAACCGGCGTGCCGACCGGCGCGACGACTTCGTTGGCGGTGACGATCCCCGAGTCTTTATAGGCCATCTCCCACCAGAACTGCCGACCAACAACGTTGATTTCAATCGCATCTTTGGGCGCGGCAAAACCGTCGAGCTGATAGATGGCGCTCAGGGTCGGTACGAGCAAAATCGCCAAGATAATCAGGGGAATCACGGTCCAGGCGACCTCGAGCTTTAAGTTCCCGTGCGTCTGCGGCGGTTCGACGCTGTGGTCGCGGTCGCGGATACCGCCGACAATGCCCGCAATCATAAACGCCGTCACAATCGCCATCACGAAGATGCTAAAACCCATCACCAACCAGAAGAGTTTAGAGATTTCGCGGGCGTTGGGCGAAGCGGTGTCGAGTACACTAGGTGTCGGAATGTGCGGCATCCCAGGGGCGGAGATACTCGCAAACGCCAGCCCCGAACACGAGACCACAAGTATGAGCAAAAATAGCCACGGGAGCTTTTGTAAAGGTCGGCTTTGAACGGGTCTTTTCACATTCTCTCCTAGCTAAGGGCGCGCTCGAGCGCCATCACTAAAAATAGTAGCGCGAGGTAAGACATCGAATACTTGTATAAACTCAGGGCAGTAGGGCGGTCGATAGCTTCGTTGCGCTGCACCTTGACAAACAGTCTGGCGACGCGGACGAGGAGTACCAAGTTAAGAAGGAGAGCAGCAATAAAATAACTCAGACCAAATTCGTGCTGGAAAAAGGGGATGAGGGTTAGGGCCACCGTCAGCACGGCGTACATCACCATCTGCAAGACCGTCGCCCGCTCGCCGATAATCGAGGGGGCCATCGGTACGCCCACTTTGTCGTAGTCATCTTTAATCATAATGGCGAGCGCCCAGAAGTGAACCGGCGTCCAAAAAAAGACCAGCGCAAATAAAAACCAGGCCAGCAAGCTCAGGCTACCGGTTACCGCGGCCCAGCCGACGAGCGGCGGAATCGCCCCCGCTGCGCCGCCGATCACGATATTTTGCCAGGTGCTACGTTTAAGCCACATCGTGTAGATGATGACGTAAAAGGCGATCCCTGCCCACGACAACAGCGCGGCCAACACGTTCGAGGTAAGTGCAATCACTAAAAACGAGCCGATGGTCAGCGCGACGCCGAAGATGAGGGCGTCACGGCTCGAGATCACCGTCGTCACCGTCGGCCGCTGCGCCGTTCGTTTCATTCGCACGTCAATATCGCGGTCGTAAACCATGTTAAAAACGCCCGCGGCCCCCGCCGACATATAACCGCCTACGACAACACCTAAAAGCGCCAGCCAGCCGGGAAACCCGCTCGCTGCGATAAACATCGCGCCCACGGTCGTTAAGAGTAAGAGGCTGATCACTTTGGGTTTGGTCAGCGTGACGTAATCGCGCCACGACGCTCTGGGCCTGCTCACTATCACATTCTCAATCATTTTTAGTCACGTTCTCATCCCTTCGTGCCAAGACGGTGCCACTTTAACAGCCGCAGTGCGCGGCAAACCGAGTGTGTAGGCCGTGAGCGCCGACAGGAGCGCGAACGCCAGAACTGCCATAAACAGGTGCAGCAGTTGCAAACCAATCGGCCCTAAAAAGGCCAGGTTGAGCGTACCGACCAGCAGCTGCGCGACGTAGACCCCGAAAAGAATCCGGGCGATGTGGCGGGCTTCCGCGACCGGTTTAAGCCACCAGCTAAGTCCTAAACTGAGGAACAGATAAAGCCCGACTGAAATAGCGATCAGCGGGTGCAGCACCCGCAGCCGGATCAGCAGATGCGAGGCCGGGTCAAAATCCGCGCGAAACCCTGCGGCGAGACTTTCAGACGGAAACATCGTGTTGCCCATCGCAGCAATACCCCCGGTAAAGATTAGGAGCAGCATCCCGATCAGACCGACCGAAAGGGTAATGCCGACGAGACTTTGACCGCGCAGACTCGGCGCGCGCGGCGCACCTTTACGGGCGTACACGAGTGTCAGGGTCAGTGCGCCGATTAAGAGCACCGAGTTGACGAGGTGCGTTGCGACCAGAACGCCGCGGCCAAAGGTCGCGTTATCGCCGGTCAGCCCGAGGAGCACCGTCGCTGCGCCGAGCAAGGCTTCAAAAATCAAAAAGATAAATGACGCGGTGGCGGCTCCGAAAAGGGCAGGCGAATCGCGGCGGACGCGGAAGGCGCGGCTTAGGAGCCAACCACCTAGCACCAGGGCGCTGAGTGAAAGCAGCCGGTGCGAGTATTCGACCAGCGTTTCGGTGGTGGGCGCGAGCGGCACGACCTCACCGTTACAAAGCGGCCAGTGACTGCCACAGCCAGCGCCCGAACCCGTAGCGCGTACGACGGCACCTTGTAAGATAATCAGCAAATTGACGCCCAAAGTCAGCCACGCCAGCTTAACCGTCGAAAAGTTTATCTTTGGCACCTACCGCCTCCGTTATATCGCTAATCGCTGCGTCGCGTCTCTATACATAGCGTCTCTATACATAGCATCTCTACACACAGCGTCTTTGCACATAGATTGCAGCTATCTCAGACAGCGTGTCTAGGACTATAAGTATAAAAGCTGCGCCTCATAAAACTCAGCGGACAAACGTCCCAAAAGTCCCAGCGGCACGCGCCAGCGTACCATCCACAGAAGTTACCGAACCGTGCCGCACAGTCTCAATAAGCTTCAGCAGTCTAGGTGCGTAGCCAAAGGTAGCGGAGCGGTATAAAGGCGGAGCGGGGGCACAGTGAGAGCGTAGTAAGATATACTAGGCCCAAACAGGAGGCCACGTATGGCGATACCACTACTGCTTTCATCCGTCGCTGCAGGACTTATTGCAACCGCTGTGATGGTGTTCTTTCTCTATTTACCGCTGCTCTGGCAGGGCAACTATTACGACGTTTTGGGGGCGCTCGGTTCCGCGATTACTCGGCACCTAGACGGCCGCGCCCGTTTTTTAGGCTCGCTTATCTATTTTGGCGGCGGTGTCTTTTTTGCCATTTTTTACGGTTGGGTTGTGCTCGCGCTGATGCGCGTTCCCCAACCGGTACCCCAAATTATTGTCTTGTCGGGTTTACCTACGCAGATCAACCTGTTTTATCCGATTTTGGGGATCGCGTTAGGTTTGGGACACGGGATTTTGGTGGCGTTTATTATGACCATTATTGTGATTGAGCACCACCCGCTCGAGCAGTTTCGCACCCGTTTTATCTTGGTTATTTCACAGCTTATCAGCCACGTCGCCTTCGGTATTACCGTGATGTTTTTCCAGTCGCAGTTTTTGCAGCTGTTTTCTCAAGTCCGAGCTTAACCGCTCCTATTCCCAGCGGCTTTGAGGCGGCGCTCAGGTGCTGAGCGCCGCCTTATCTTTGGCCTTGGCTGCGTGAACCAAGGCTCTACAAGCGGACTCGGCAAATTCACGAGGACTCGAGCCCACTTGCTTCACGCCTGAGGCTATACTGTCCTGAACCATGAGGCTTTCGGCAACCGACATCTACGCGTTTCAAGCTTTGGGTTTTTTGGGAACGCAGCCCTCTGAAAAGTGGGTAGGGAGCGACGACATCAGCCAAGCGACCGGTATCGCGCGGCCCTACCTGATGCGTGTACTCGCCCAGCTTGTCAGCAAAGGCATCGTCAGCTCAAAAAAAGGAACCGGCGGCGGTTACGCGCTTAGCACGAACGCGAAAGATATAAACTTGCGGGACGTCATGCGGGCGATTGACGGACCGGTTGCGCCGCTCTCTTGTGTCAGCCTCAACTGGCACGTTGCGTGCCCCGAAGAAGACCGTTGCCACGCCCGCAGCGCCGTCTGGGAACGGGTGCGTGACGCGCTGCTAGCGGCTCTTTCAGAAGTAAGCGTCGCCGACCTCGCCGCAGATTTTGAACAAGGCGTAACCTACACGCCCTGTTTGACACACCTACTCAAACCCAATGTCTGAAGGGATTAGTCCGACTCAGCGGCAGTGATGCGCTCGATCCGCCTGTCCGGGACGAGCCAGAGCAGTGCGACTAAAACATACAAACTCAGGGCAAACCAAGCTGCGACAAAAGCCGAAAGAACAGCAACGATGTAAGCGATAGACGACGCTTTGCCTTTCCAGTCGGCAGAGACGGCCCGAGCCAGTAGCGAACCGGACCCTTCCGAACGGATAATGGTCTGTTGCAGCACCAGATAGGCAAAAGAAGCCATCAGTAATACCGCACCGTAAAGCGTAGTAGGTACGGCGGCAAAGTGATGTTCACCCATCCAGGCAGTTGTAAACGGAATAAGCGAAAGCCAAAAAAGCAGGTGCAAGTTAGCCCAGAGGGTAGCGCCCGTAACTTTGTGTGTAACATGCAGCATATGATGATGGTTGTTCCAGTAGATACCGATATTGATGAAGCTCAGCGCGTAGCTCAAAAAAACTGGCAGCAGCGGGCGCAGGTCAGCCAAGGCAACCCCTTCAGGGACACGCAGCTCGAGCACCATAATCGTGATGATAATAGCGAGTACGCCGTCGCTAAACGCCTCGAGCCGTCCTGTCCCTAACATCTGGTGTCCATAGAGCAGTCTAACTCGGTACTTAGAGAGGTTTATCGCCTAAAGGCTGCGAAAACCGCAGCAGATAGCCGTCCGGGTCTTGCACCCAAAACTCGCGTGAACCGCTCAGCATGTCACCCGTTTCACGCCACACGTCTTTAAGGTCGCGCTGCATCGCCGTACCGTTCGCTAAAAGCCGCTCGTAAACAGGCGTAATGTCTGAAAGTTCCATCTGCAGGTTGATGCCGCGCCCGTAGGGGGGCTCGAGCGGTTTACCTAACCAGCTCTTATCACTTTGCAACAGCATCAGCTGCAGCTCTTCTTGCTCGAGGTAAACGAACTCCGGGTCGTGTCTGGCGTATAAGACGTTAAACCCTAAAATATGGCTATAGAACTCTAAGCTCCTGGAGAAATCCGAAACATAAAGCTCAGGGACCATCTTCCGCCAGGTGATCACTGACCACGCTGCGCGTCATAAACGTGCCGTGCTTCAAACACCGCGCGGATATTCTCTTCAGCCCAACCGCCTAAGCGGAAGATAATGTCTTCCAAACTCACGCCTAGCTCGGTCAGTTCGTACTCGGTGTGGGGCGGTACCACCGGATAAGAGGTGCGTTTGACCAGACCGTTGCGTTCTAGTTCGCGCAGCGTTTGGGTCAACATCTTTTGTGAAATCCCCTCGACCGTGTGCTGAAGCTCGCTGTAACGCTGTTTGCCCCCTCGCAAAGCGTAGAGGATGAGAACCTGCCACTTCCCGGCCAGCATCTCGAGCACGCTGTTCGACGGGCAGCCCTTGCTCATGACGTTGGGCGCTTGTTGGATTATGTCCATCACCCAGATATAACACATTTTGACCTCTAACGCACCAGAAAGTATGTACTTTACTTTTAGGGCGCACAAAAGTATGCTTCCGTCGTCTGTACTTAGTACGACGAGGAGGAAAAACATGATTTTAGTTACCACCCCAAACGGCAAAGTCGGCAGTGAAATCGCCAATGCCCTGCTCGAGCAGGGTCAAAAAGTACGGCTCGGCGCACATACCGTTGACAAAGCGCAAACCGCGTTTCCACAAGCCGAGGTCGTCCCCTTTGACTTTGCCGACGAAGCTACGGTGAGAGCGGCCCTCGAGGGTATTGAGGCGCTCTATCTGGCGTCTCCCACAGACGCCCAAGCTGCGCCCGTCAACCGCGTGATTGACCTGGCAAAAGAGGCTGGGGTCGAGCGTATTGTGCAGCTTTCCGCGATTTCCGCGATGGGCGTAGAAGCCAGCGAGAACCCATTACACGACGTCGAGAAACACCTGAAAGCATCGGGGATGGGGTACACGCTGCTAAAGCCGAACTGGTTTATGCAAAACTACAGCACCCACTACGCTGAGAGCATCCGCACGCAAAGCACGTTTGCCGAGCCCGCCGGAGACGCGAAGACAGGTTTTATTGACGCTCGTGATATCGCCGCAGTTGGCGTCAAAGCCTTGACCGAAGAGGGGCATAACACCCAAGCCTATGACCTGACCGGCGCTAGAGCCTATACCCGTAGTGAGGTTGCCGAAGTGCTCTCACAAGCGACCGATAAAACGGTGACTTACACCGCCATTACCGACGCGCAGTTTCAAGCAGAGATGACCTCGGCAGGTGCGCCCGCCGCTTACGTCAGGCTGATGACGGATTTGTATCAGGTCGTAAGGGCGGGCCACATTGCGGGCGTGACGCATACCGTTGAGCAAGTAACCGGGCGTGCCCCTATCTCTTTAGAGCAGTTTGCCCGTGACCACAAAGACGTTTGGTTATAGACAACTACCGCTTCTGAGTCTTTAAGGGCGCTTCCATCAGCGGAGCCGGGTGCGCGGTGCAGTAGTAGCTGCTGACCTGCGCGGCTAACTTCGGCGTCAGGGTAAAGGTGATACCTTCATCATCTGCGACGAAGTTGACGTTTGGGTCAGTCTCAAAAGGCCGGTCTTGAGGGTGCTGATTGAGGAGCGAGTCACCGTTTTTGCCACGAACGGCAAACGGGTGAATCTGCAGCGTTCCCAGATTGACAAAGTGATACCGCTCTCCGACCGTCAGCGTGATGAGTGTGTTTTGAGTGCCCAGTTTGGCGACGCCTTCCGCTCCCTCGATACGTTTGACGACCCAGGCGCTCGAGTCCACATTTTGCATTGTCATGGTCACGTCAGCTTGCGCCAAAGCTGCACCTGACATAAGCGAACAAAAAAGCAGGGCAACAACACCCTGCTTAAACCCAAAGTTCACGTGCTAGCCCTCGACCGACATCAGGTAAGGGTCTTCGATGGTTTCACAGACCAGCCGTAAAAACCGCGCCGCGTCTGCGCCGTCAATCAAGCGGTGGTCATATGAAAGCGACAAAGGCATCATCGTCCGTGGTTTGAACTCGCTCGCAGCGTCGTCCCACACAGGTTCGACCGCGCCCCTGGAGACACCTAAAATCGCTACGTCCGGCGGGTTGACAATCGGCGTAAACCCGGTGCCGCCGATGCCGCCCAAGTTTGAAATGCTGAAGTTGCCGCCCTGCATGTCTTCGGGGCCGAGTTTGCGCGCCCTGGCTTTTTCAGCGATGTCGCCCAGCTCTTTGGCCAACTGGATGATGCCTTTTTTATCGACATCGCGGATGACCGGAACAAGTAAGCCACGTTCGGTATCTACCGCCACGCCTAAGTTGACGTACTCTTTGTAGACGACTTCGTTGGTTTCCAAGTCTAGACTCGCGTTAAACTTCGGAAACTTTTTCAGCGCCCCCACGACCATCTTGAGGAGCACCGCCGTCGGTGTGAGTTTGGTTCCCGCGGCTTCGGCCCTCGCTTTGTAGCGTTTGCGGAGCTTCTCGAACTCACCCGTATCAGCTTTGTCAAACTGCGTGACCATCGGGACACTTGTCCAGGCGGTCGTCATCGCCCGTACCGTCGCTTTACGAATACCCGACATCGGCTCACGGGTGACCGTGCCGTACTTGCTGAAGTCCGGGAGCGGCACAACTTGTGGTGCTGTAGCAGGGGCTTGCGGTGCAGATGGTTGCGCTGCTCCCTGAGACGCACCTTGAGACGCGCCCTGTGGTTTGCCGCTCGAGGCAAAACTCTTCACATCTTCAGCCGAGATGCGGCCCATAATGCCTGAGCCCGCAACCTCACCCAAGTTCACGCCCATCTCACGGGCCAAACGCCGTACCGACGGGGCCGCCGGGATGCTCTCTTTTTCCTCTATCGGCGTGTCGTAAGAGTCCGGCGACTTCTCCGCGGATTCGGCGTTTTTGGCATTGGCCGCGTCGTCAATCTCAGCCTCTTCGGTGTCTATCGTTTCGTCTTTGCCCTCGCCCTGAGCTTCTTCGGCGGGCAGTTCTTCAGCTGCCGCATCTACCGCACCCACATTAGCAGAATCCTCAGCGCCGTCTGTAGCCTCAGCGTTCGTGTCAGCAGTTTCCTCGGCGGTATCGCCAGCCGCGCCTTTATCGCCGACGACGAGCACCACCTGTCCGACCGAAGCTTCTTCGTTCTCTTTAACTTGAATCTCTTGCACGACGCCCGCGACCGATGACGGCACCTCGACGACGGCTTTGTCGGTCTCGAGCTCTAAGACCGGTTGCTCTTTTTCGATGGTGTCACCGACCGCGACCAACACCCCAACGACGGTGCCACTCGTAATACCCTCGCCTACCTCGGGCAGTTTGAATTCAGTTGCCATGCGTTCCTTTCACGCGCCTCGTCAGGTCAGATATTGACTCAGGCGACATGGGCGTCGAGCTTCTCCGGGTTGATGTCTAAGTCTTTAATGGCTTTGGCGACGACCGACGCCTCGAGCTGCCCCTCTTGTTGCAGCGCGTAGAGCGTCGCTAAGGTGATAAAGCGGGCGTCTACCTCGAAGTGGTTGCGCAGCTCTTCTCTGGCTTCACTTCGGCCGAAGCCGTCTGTTCCCAAGCTGACGATAGGGCGCGGCAGATGACGAGAAAGCGCGTCCGGCAAAATCTTCAGATAATCCGAAGCTGCGACGAGTACGCCTTTGGTATCTTTAAGCGCCTCGTAGACGAACGCTTTTTCCGGTTCCTCTTCGGGGTGCAGCCGGTTGCGGCGCTCGACCCGGAGGGCGTCTTGGTGCAGCGACTTATACGAGGTCACGCTCCACACGTCCGCTGCGACGTTGTAGTCAGAAAGCATCTCTTGCGCCTTTAGAACCTCGAGCATAATTGAACCCGACCCGAAGAGCTGCGCTTTGAGCTTGCTCCGCTTTTTACCCGACGGCTTATAGAGGTACAACCCTCTCAGCACGCCCTCTTTGACCTCAGCAGCTGAGAGGTGTTCGGGTAGCGCCGGTTGCGGATAATTTTCGTTGCCGACCGTAAGGTAGTAGAACACATCCTCTTGCTCCTCGTACATCCGCCGCATTCCCTCGCGGATGATAAAGGCCATCTCATAGGCAAACGACGGGTCGTAGGCGAGCAGGTTGGGAATCGGATAGGCCAGCACATGCGAGTGACCGTCTTGGTGTTGTAACCCTTCCCCGGCGAGCGTGGTGCGGCCCGCGGTGCCGCCGAGCAAAAAGCCTTTGGTGCGCATGTCCCCGGCGGCCCACAAGAAGTCGCCAATCCGCTGAAAGCCGAACATCGAGTAGTAGATAAAAAACGGGATGGTATTGACGCCGTGCGCGGCGTACGCCGTTCCTGCGGCGATAAACGAGGCAACCGAACCCGCTTCGGTGATGCCCTCTTCTAAAATTTGCCCGTCGGTAGACTCTTTGTAGTACAAGATGTTGTCCGAGTCCACGGGTTCATAGAGCTGCCCGACGTGCGAGTAGATGCCGATCTGCCGGAACAGTGCTTCCATCCCAAAGGTGCGAGCCTCGTCAGGGACGATGGGTACGATGAGCTTGCCCCACGCTTTATCGCGCAAAAGTTTGCCCAAAATCCGCACGAAGACCATCGTGGTCGAGGCGGCGCGGTCGCCGGTCCCTTTGGTAAATTCTTCAAACAAGGCTTCGTCGGGCGCGGCGAGTGGTTCAGCCCGGACGCGTCGTGCGGGCATCCCGCCGCCTAGTGCTTCGCGGTGCTCCTGCAAATACTTAAACTCTTCTTCGTCCTCTTCCGGGCGGTAAAAAGGATACTTACTGATCTCTTCGTCTTTAATTGGGACTTCAAAGCGGTCACGGAAAAGCTTGAGCTCGTCCTCGCTGAGTTTTTTCTGCTGGTGCGTAACGTTTTTACCTTCACCTGACTCGCCCAAGCCGTAGCCCTTAACCGTCCGAGCCAAAATTACGGTCGGTTGCCCCTTATGCTCGGTGGCCTGTTTGAACGCTGAATAGACCTTGATGGGGTCGTGACCGCCGCGGTTGAGTTTGGCTAAATCGTCGTCGCTCCAGCCTTCGATAAGTGCTTGCAGTTCAGGCGTGTTAAAGAAGTTTTTACGCAGTTCAGCCGCGCCGAAGGCGGCGTAACGCTGCGATTCGCCGTCTATAAGTTTGTCAAAGCGCCTTAAGAGGACACCCTGCGTGTCTTTTTCTAAGAGCTTATCCCACCCTGAGCCCCAGATGACCTTGATGACGTTCCAACCGGTGCCGCGAAAGCTGGCCTCGAGCTCCTGAATGATCTGGCCGTTGCCGCGTACCGGGCCGTCTAAACGTTGCAAATTGCAATTGATCACCCAGATCAGGTTATCGAGTTTTTCCCTCGAGGCGAGGCTGATCGCGCCCAACGTTTCGGGTTCGTCGGTCTCACCGTCGCCTAAAAACGCCCAAACCTTACCCGAACCGGGCTCTTTGAGGCCGCGGTCCTCAAGGTAGCGGTTAAAGCGCGCCTGATAGATTGAGGTCAGTGGGCCGATCCCCATCGAAACGGTGGCAAAGGTCCAGTAGTCGGGCATGAGCCACGCGTGTGGGTAGCTGCTCAGCCCCGGCTCTTGTTGCAACTCACGGCGGAAGTTGCGGAGCTGCTCTTTGTGCAGGCGGCGCTCTAAGTACGACCGCGCGTACATCCCAGGGCTCGCGTGGCCCTGAAAGTAGACCATATCGGCGTCTACACCCGCGTTCGGGCCGCGAAAAAAGTGATTCATCCCAACTTCATATAGGGTCGCCGCCGACGCGTAGGTTGATAAGTGGCCGCCGATACCCTCGGAATGCTTGTTGGCGTAGAGCACCATCGCCACGGCGTTCCAGCGGATCAGGTTGCGGATGCGGCGTTCGATTGCCAAATCGCCAGGGTAGGGCTCGTCTTCGCCTGCCGGAATCGTATTGATGTAGGGCATATTGGCGCTGAAGGGAATCTCGACGCCGAGTTTTTTGGCGTGCGCCTCGAGCCGCTCCAAAAGTTCTAAGGTGCGCTCGGGTCCGGCGCTGTCCAGGACGTACTCCAAAGACTCGAGCCATTCGCGCAGCTCGACTTCGTTGAGTTGCTGCTGAACGTCGGTGTCGGCCTCAGCGCGTTCTAGGGTATCAGCCACAGTAAAGCCTCCTCTTGGCTGGGGTTTGGCTACCAGAGGCAAAGTGCCCCAGTGTATCAGCTCATCCTATCAAGCTTAAGGCCGTAAAACTGCACACATACGCTGCAATTATCTTGATGGCCTAACTGAGGGCTGGGTTAAACATAAAGATTTGGGCGTAAAAATTTAGGCGTAAAGGTTAAGCGTAAAGCAAACCGCCGCAGAGTTAGCGACGTAACCAACCGAGCAGATTGACTACAAGTGTCAATACAAAGCTGACCAGAAGCATCGAAGTCAGCGGAAAAAAGACCGTTTGCGTGCGAACATCACCGGGCAGGTGGCCGAACCAGGCGAACGCTTTAGGGAATACGAGCAGCAAGGCTCCGACGAGCGTTATGCCTAAACCTACCAAGATAAGAGCTCGAGCCATCCCTCAGTTTAGCGTTACTGAATGAGTCTCGAGGGATTTTGTAAACGATTACAAAGTGTCTAAACTTATAATCAGAATTACACTCAAACTAAAGTGTCAAATGTGTATTTACCACCTCCAAACACAGTAAGTAAGCGGTACTTGACATTTTTCTCGAGTTATCAGTAAACTCAGCACATCAATTTGTTTTTGTAAGCGTTTACAGAGATAGCTACTTCAGGGAGCTTTAGATGGCAGCGGAACCCGCGACACGGTTAGCGCCGACAATTCAAGACGTAGCGCAAACCGCCGGGGTCTCGACCGGTACCGTCAGCCGCGTCCTCAACGGTCGGCCGGGAGTTAAAGCGAGTACCAAAACGGCGGTTTTAGACGCAGTGACGAGGCTTAAATACCGCCCCGATACGGCGGCGCGGCAGCTCTCCGGGGGCCGCGCCAAACGCATCGGGTTTCACGTGTCGGCGCACGGTAGCCGTTTTTCTCCCTTTTATACGCTCTTTATAAAGCATTTGATACGAGAGTTTGAAAGAGAGGGTTACCGGTTAGACGATATTCCCAGCCGCCCCGACGGACTTCCGGAAAGACTTTCAGACGGCCTGATGCTCTTCGGCGTTCACGACGACGACCCCCGGATTTCGTATTTGCAAGCTCGAGATATACCGTTTGTCTTAGAAGGGCACGCCCCCGGTCAGCGCTGGGTTCAGTCGGACGATTACAGCGGCGGACGGCAAGGAACCGAACACTTGGTACGCCTTAGTCACACCGGCGTTGTGCATCTAAGTGGTGACCTGAGCGGGCAAGCTGCGTTTGACCGCTTTTGTGGTTACAGAGACGTCCTTACCGAAAACGGTTTACGGGTGCCGGAGCCGCTTAACGGCAGTTTTACGGCGCTCGGCGCGTACCGGGCGGTGCGGCGGGCGCTAGACGTTGGAACGCAGGTTTCTACACCATTTTCTGCTCTTTTTGCCGCCTCGGACGAGATGGCGCAGGGAGCAATCATCGCTTTAGCTGACGCCGGGCTTAAAGTTCCCGGAGACGTGTCGGTCGTCGGCTTTGACGATCTGCCCGAGTTTGGGGAAGGTCTGACGACCGTTCGGCAAGACCTCGCCAAAATCGCCGAGACTGCGGTCGTGCTCCTGAAAGAAGGGTTGGCAGGGAGACCCGTGCGGCATGAGGTCGTGCCGGTTCAGCTCGTGGTGCGGGGCAGCACCGCCCGGAGGAGGTCGTCGTGATTTAGCTGCTGTAATGTAACTGCTGTGATCTAGCCGCCGCAATTTAACTGCCGTAGTTTAACCGCCGCAATTTAACTGCTGTAATTTACTACTGTAATTTAACCGCACGTCGGCACCCTAGTCCTACTCACAAGCTCCAACTAGCTGGGCTTACTTGTCTCAAAGGAGGATATATGAAACGTTTAGGTTTGGCACTTCTTAGCAGCCTGCTCGCCTGCACCGCGCTGGCACAAACGACCATCCGCATCACCGGTTACGGCGGTCAAGACCCGGCGATCGTCAACCGGCTGATCAACGAAGTTATCGGCGACAAGCTTTCTGCTGAAGGTATCACTGTACAGTACGAGCCCGTCGAGGGCGACTACAACGCCGGACTTTTTAACGCGCTTTCAGCGGGCACGGCGGGTGACGTCTTTTATATTCCGGCAGAGACCGCGCCCGGTATCCTGGCAACAGGCACCGTCTTGCCCCTTAACGATGTGGTAGACACGTCACCCTTTATAGATACGCTGTTAGAGCCCTTTACCGTGGACGGTCAAGTTTACGGCATCCCGAAAGACTTCAACACGCTGGCCGTTTTTTACAACAAAGACTTGTTTGATGAAGCGGGCGTCGAGTATCCCAATGAAAACGACACCTGGGAGACCTTCGCCAAGAAGCTGCGCGGCGTTAACGACCTAGGCGGCGACGTTAAGGGCGCGTGCTTTGTCGCCGACCTCGCGCGGATGGGACCGTTCGCTTTTGGCGAGGGTTGGCAGGCACTAGACCAAGACGGTAACACCAACCTGCAAGACAAGGCGTTTGTTGACGCTTTCACTTGGTACACCGGCCTGATTCAAGAGGGTGTAACGTCGCTCCCGAGCGACTTAGGTCAAGACTGGTCGGGCGGCTGTTTCGGGACGGGTAATACCGGCGTGGCGATTGAAGGCGCGTGGATTTTAGGCTACCTGAGAGACACCGCCCCCAACTTGCAGTACGGCACCACCTTTTTGCCGGTCGCCCCGTCAGGTAAAACCGGCAACTACACCTACACGGTGGCCTACGGCGTCAACGCGAACTCGGCCAACCAAGACGCTGCCATCAAAGTTTTAGAAGCCTTGACCAGCCCGGAGGCGCAGCAGTGGGTGCTGGAAAACGGTCTTGCTATCCCCAGCCGCAAAGCTCTAGAAAATAATCCCTACTTCGCCGAAAAAAACCCCGAGGCCGAGGCCAACCGCGTCGTCTTCGAGGGAGCCACGCGTGGCAACGTCGAAAGCTACCAGTTCGGCAAGGTCGGTACGGACTTCGTAACGCCGATCAATCAGGCGATCAATGCAGTTGCCACCGGTCAGTCGCAGGTCGGTCCGGCTCTTAAACAAGCACAAGGCGAGGTTGACGCGCTCATCCAGCGCACCCAATAAGCAGCCCAGCTTCACGTAACGGGACAGCCGCGACAAAACCGGGTCCGGCTGCCCACCCTTTGAGGAGGCCAAACCCCATGAAACAAAAGTTCCGCGACGCGGCGGCAGGTTACCTCTTTCTTTTGCCTTTTTTGCTGACGCTCGGTGTGTTTTTCGTCTACGCTTTTGTACGCGCCGTAGGGTTCAGCTTTACCAATTACAACTTGTTTAACGCCGCCAACCTCGAGTTCATCGGACTGCAAAATTATCTCAATCTGTTTCGGGATAATAACTTTCTACGCGCTCTCACCAACTCGGTTACTTTCGCTACCGTGGTAACTGCGCTACAAACGTTTGGCGCACTGCTTATGGCCGCCGTACTCAACCAAAAGGTGCGCGGGCTGGGCTTTTTCCGGGCCGCTTACTATATGCCCAGCGTGACCAGCAGCGTGGTGATTACGCTCATCTTTTTGTGGCTTTTTCAGCGTACCGGCTTAATCAACTATCTCACGACGCAGTTTCTCGTCTATCTGCCTTTGATTGCTGTGTTTGCAGCACTCCTGATTGTGATGCAAGTGGTACAGGTAGCCTTTGAACGCGCCCGCAACCTGCCTGCAAACTGGAACGACCCGGCCTTGTTCGTGATCTCGCTCCTCGTGGCGCTCGCCGGAACCGTGGTGCTTAATATCAGCGGGCTTATTTCACCCAGGGACCTGCCCCCCGTAGATTTTAACTGGCTTAATACCCAGCAGCGTGTCGGCTTTATCGGCGTACCCCTGATCGTGATTATGGTTCAAAACATCTTTACGACGATTCCGACTTTTATGTTGATGTTTTTAGCGGCGCTGCAAGACGTGCCTGTGTCGTACTACGAAGCGGCATCTTTAGACGGGGCGAGTGCGGCGCAGCAGTTTCGTTATATCACCGTGCCGTCGGTTCAACCCGTGACTTTTTTGGTCGTCACGCTCGGACTTATCGGCACCTTACAGATGTTTGACCAGGTGGCGATTTTTGGGAACGCTGTACCTTTAGAGTCGGTTATTACGCTGGCGTACTTTGTCTACGACCGGATGTTTCCCGGCGGTCAACTTCCCGAAGTCGGTTTTGCGTCGGCGGCGGCGATGTTTTTAGCGGTGCTGACGCTGATCGTCGTGCTGATTCAGCGCGTCTTTATCCCGTCGGAGAAACGCTGATGGCGACGCGCAGCGCACCACGTGGGATTGAAACGTTTGGGAGCCGCGCCGAGTTTGAACGCTGGCACACCCGCCGCCGCTGGGCGCGGGCAGGGCTTGTCTATCTGGCGATGCTCTTTTTTGCGGTGGTGCTCTTAGGACCGATTTTATTTGCGGCAATCTCGAGCGTCAAAACGAACCCGCTCGAGTACCCGCCAACGCTTAACATCCCGCAGCTCTCCCCCGCCAACTGGTCGGCGGCGGCGCGCCTCGGCGCAGCGGGTCGTGGTGGGCGCTGGTTCGGCGGCTTCGCGCCCGGCGCAGATGTACCCTTTCGGATCACCTATTTCGTCCCTGAAGGGCAACAGGCCGAAGCGCCCGAAGTGGTGGTGTCGCGTCGCCGGAGCGGTGGGTTACAAGCGGCGCAAGTGATCGAGTTTGCCGCCGACTACGCTAAGGTGAGCCCGGTTGCGGAGGTCTCGAGCACGCCCGGTTCTAAGGAGGTGCGCGGCGAGGAGACCGCCGGACAGTTCGTGACCTACAGCTTTAATGTGACCTATCCCGGCAAGGGGCCGAAAGTTGACACGCTACCCGTAGATATTACCGCCCCGGTCAATCAGCTTTATACCGACGCGACGCTGAGCCCGAGTCGGCTCGAGCGGCGGGGCCGGGTCGCCTCGTTTGATACCATCGTTCCCGGCGCACTCGGCTACGTGTTTCGCAACTACACACGCGTTTTTGCCGAAGTCAAAAGTGTCACGACCGGCGAAAGCCTCTTCTGGGCGTGGACGCGCAACTCGTTTTTGATCGGTATCGTCCGAGTTTTAAGCACGTTGCTGTTCGCGTCAATGGCCGGTTACGCGCTCGCGCGGCTCCGTTTCCCAGGTAAAAACATCATCTTTTTTGCCACGCTCTTCAGCATGATGATCCCCGGTCAGGTCACCTTTATCTCAAACTATCTGGTCTTACGTGACGGCATCTTCGGCTTGACCCAACTTTTCGGCGTACCGACGCTCTTAAATACGATTTGGGCGGTGATTGTCGGCGGGGCGAGCGGGTCGGCCTTGGTTGCTGCCGGGATGGTCTTCTTGATGAAACAGTTTTTCGAGTCTATCCCCAACGAGGTTGAAGAAGCGGCGATGATTGACGGGGCGAACCACTGGCGGCGCTACTGGAACGTCGTGTTACCGATGGCTCGGCCCGCGTTGGGCGCAGTCGCCATCCTCAGCTTTCAAGGTGCGTGGAACGAGTTTTTCTGGCCTTTTATCGTCCTGACGACCCCCGAAGACATCAAAACGCTGCCGATTGGCCTGTTGTCGTTTCGGCAAATCTACGGCGCGACCGGTGACTGGGGCCTGATCTTAGCAGGCGCGATTTTGAGTGCGCTCCCGATTGTCATCTTGTTCATCGTATTCCAGCGTTACTTTTTAGAGGGCGTGTCGTACGGGGGCGGCAAAGAGTAAGAGTCAGTCATCAGTAGCCAGAATTCAATAGTCAGTAAAGAAGCTTTAGGCTGAATTCTGATACCTGACTACTTTAGTTTTTTGGAGCTTTATGGACCTCAGCAAAGACGTCGTTCTCAAAGAAAACTACACTTTTCTCGTCGCTGACGCCGCCGGACAGATTACGGGTGGCGAACACGGGCTTTACAACCGCGATACTCGCTTCTTAAACCGTTACAGCTGGTCTTTGGGCGAGGATATTCAGGCTCTCTTAGTCTATACGCCGCGCCCGGACACCCTTACGGCGCACTACGCGCTGATAGGGGGACCGTCGCAAGTTTTGGGGATTGAGCGGCAGCTTAACGTACATGCGGGCGGCATTACAGATAGTTTAGAGCTGCAAAACACCGGTTCTGAGCCTCGAGACGTCACCCTTAAACTCACGGTGGCGGGCGACTTTGCCGATATGTTCGAGGCTAGGGGCTGGGACAAGTTAGAACGCACGCCGGTCAAGCTTCAAAAGGAGGGTGAGACGTTTGCGCTGCGTTACGAAGCGCAAGACGGGGCACAGGTGGGAACGGTGCTGGGGCCATCCCAAACCCCCAACGATGTACAGGCGTACACACTCGTATTTAGACTGACGCTGGCCCCCAAAGAAGTGCGTACGCTCAGCGTTACCGTCACGCTGCAGACGCTGGGCGAAGACTATCCGGGCGTCGGTTACGAGACGTGGCTCGAGGGGTTTTCAACACTGCCAACACTTTCGCAGCGTCATCAAGAAGTCTTGACCCAAGCTCAAAAAGACCTCCGCGCCCTGCTGCTCTTTACCGAACACGGCCCGTATTTAGCCGCAGGCATCCCCTGGTACGTCGCCGCTTTTGGCCGGGACGCGCTCTTAGCCGCTTCGATGCTCTTGCCTCATCATCCGGAGGTCGCTGAGGGTGTGTTGCGTTACCTTGCGGCCTATCAGGGCAAAAAATACGACAAGGTAACCGCTGAAGCCCCCGGCAAGATCATGCATGAGCTGCGTTTTGGTGAGCTGACGCGGTTGGGCGAGACGCCCTTCGGCCCTTATTACGGCACCGTGGACGCGACTGCCCTGTTTGTCATGCTCCTCTATCAGCTCTACGAGCAAACCGGTGACTTGACGCTCGTTCAGGAGTTGCGCCCGCACTGGGAAGCGGCGCTAACTTGGATGACTGAGATTGCCGACGCCGATGGGGACGGGTTTCTCGAGTTCAGTGGCGCGGGCGAAAAAGGGTTAGCGGTGCAAACCTGGAAAGACTCGAGAGACTCGCTCAGTCACCGTAACGGACAGCTGGCGGAGGGGGCGATTGCCGGGAGTGAAGTCCAGGGTTACGCTTACGCCGCCTACCGCGCCGCCGCCGACTTTTACGACGCGCTCGGTCAAGGTGAGGACGCACAAAGCTGGCGTGAACGTGCCGAAGGGCTCAAAAGCTCGTTTCACGACCGCTTTTGGTTGGACGAGCTGCAGACCTACGCGCTGGCGCTGGACGGCAACAAGTGTCCCTTAGAGGTGCAGAGCTCGAACGCCGGACAGCTGTTATGGACCGGCATCGTCCCGGACGACACCGCACCCAAACTCGTTAAAGCGCTCTTTTCAGACCCGAATTGGTCAGGCTGGGGTATCCGCACGCTCGGCAGCGGTGAGGTGCGTTACAACCCGGTGTCGTATCACAACGGCTCGGTGTGGCCGCACGACACGGCGCTGATTGCAGGCGGCTTGGCACGTTACGGTTTCGAAGAAGAGGCGGCGCAAATCCGCGCGGCGCTTTTTGACTTGGCCTCGAGCCAGAGCGACCACCGCCTCCCCGAACTCGTCGCCGGTTATCCCAGAACGGCGGCCCCACCCATTCCTTACCCGGTCGCGTGCCGCCCCCAAGCGTGGGACGCAGCGGCGCTGCTCTATCTGCTGACGTTATAACAAGCGACTAGGCTCTGTTGACATTGAAAACCAGCCAGCTAGAGGTGTTTGCAGTGTGCCTTATAGAAGCAGTAATTCAGCATGGAAGCGTTGAAGCGTTGCTGGCTGGGCTGAGCAAACAGCGTGTCTCTCGCACTCGAGACGTGACGAGCAGAGCAAAGGTCAACACGGTCCAGTGAGCAGCATAGACTCGCTGCTCACGGTTCGCCTATCAAGTTGTTCTGGTTATTTTTGTGATTCCGGCAACTCGGAGACTTCGGTGTGTTCAACCTCATCTTCCGGGTCTTTTGATTTAGGGCTCAACAAAGACGCAACGATGCTGATCGCTAGCGCACCGATGATAATCCCCAAACTCGCCACGATCGGGATGGTGATGTGAAAGTATTCGATCAGCATCTTGACGCCCACGAAGGTCAAGACGAACGCCAGACCGTAACGCAGATAGACAAACTTGTGAATCACCCCGGCGAGCAAAAAGTAAAGGCTCCGCAAGCCCAGAATGGCAAAGATGTTGCTGGTAAAGACGATAAAGGGTTCTTGGGTGATGGCAAAGATGGCCGGAATCGAGTCGAGCGCGAAAACTAGATCGGTCAGCTCGATCATCACGAGAACGAGTAGCAGAGGTGTGACCATCCGGCGGCCCGCCTCGAGCACTGTAAACTTCGCCTCCCGGTAACCGTCGGTGACAGGAAATAACCGGCGGACAAAACGGAGTGCGGCGTTTTTTTCCAGGTCAACCGTGTCGCCTTCGTCGCTAAAAAACATCCTGACGCCTGCAAAGACCAAAAACGCGCCGAAGAGATAGATAACCCAGTGAAAGTTGGCAATAAGCGCCGCGCCGAGCGCGATCATCGCGCCGCGCATCACCAGCGCCCCCAAAATACCCCAAAAAAGAACCCGGTGTTGGTACTGTGACGGTACGGCAAACGCTGAAAAGATCAGGACAAAAACGAAGATATTATCTACCGAGAGCGAGTATTCGATGAGGTAACCGGTTAAGAACTCGAGTCCAAATCGTGGCCCTGTAACAAGATAAAGTCCCAGGTTAAAGAGGAGCGCCAGCGACACCCAAACCGCCGTCCAGGTACCCGCTTCGCGGACACTTACGGTATGCGCCTCGCGGTTAAAGACGCCCAGATCGAGCGCCAACATCGCCAAGACAAAAACTAAAAAACCGATCCAAAAGACCAGGGGTACCTCGAGCACACTTGCAACCTTTCCCCGACGTGGTTTTACCTGCGCCGGTTCAGGTCTCGCACTGTTTTCGAACGCCGGAAGAGCCTTGCTCTTCGTGCTGACGACGTTCAACCCCGTTTCTAGTACTACACTGCGCTGCGAAATCTACGTTGCAAAATTCACACTGTAAAAGTTGCACCGTAAGCACGGTAAAACCAGCAGCAAAACCGACGGGTGGCTACTCCCCTGCTTGGGGCACTATAACAGCTCGTGAGTCCTTCGTGCGAAGGCGTTCTCACGTACTTGTTTGACAAACTTATGCTAGAGCTGCGCTTAAAGACGCGCCAATATCCCGAGCACGACCGCTTTTGCTCGCCGCGCAGCCAGCGGCGTAAAGGTGCGAAAATCCACCTCAGCGCCCCCGTCGGCGCTGTCACTGAGCGAGCGGACGATGACAAAAGGAACCCTGGCGCGGCTACACACTTGAGCGGCGGCGGCCCCTTCCATCTCGGCGCAGGCCCCGCCAAACGTTTGGGAGAGAAACGTTACCTTAGCCGCGTCCGCGATAAATTGGTCGCCTGAAAGTACCCGGCCCGAAACGACCCTGACTTCTCCTGCTGCAACTTCGGCGAGCGCCTGAGCCGACGCTAACGCCGCCTTTTGCAACGTCTCGTCAGCCGCCCAGCTGAGCGGTTCTCCCGGAACTTCACCGAGCGCGTAACCGAGCGCCTGCACGTCCACGTCATGCTGCAGCGCGTCACGGCTGACCACGATGTCTCCGACCCTGAGACCCGGCGCGACCCCGCCCGCAACGCCCGTAAAAATCACGTGCGAGACGCCCTCCAAAACAAGGGTTTGCGCGAGCGCCGCCGCATTGACCTTACCGACGCCGCACTGTGCGACGAGCACCGGCTTACCTTGCAGAGTTCCGGTATGCAGCGTATACGCGCCCCGCCGCATTGTCTTTTGTTCCCTTAAGTCGCTTAGAAGCTGCTCGAGCTCTTCTGCCATCGCGCCGATAATTCCAATCACAGCCTCAGCTTACGCTGCCGTACCTGAGAACAGCGGCGTAAGTGCCGTTCGAGCATTAAACGAACCGTTCGCGTAACGCCGCCCACACCGCCGGGTCAGCCGTACGAAAGGTCACCTCAGCCCCTGGAAACCGGAAGCGCACACCGTAAAGCTGTTCTCGGCTCCTAGTTTCTTCTTCAAAAAAACGAACGCCCTGCAGGTCTTTCCAGAGCAGCACCCGGCGGCTCCGCTGCGGCCAGAAGTTTTGCAGCTCGAGCCCCACCGCCCCGACCGTCAGCCTGACCCCACCGAGCGCCAAAGCGCCAAAAAGCCCGCCGAGCAGCCCCGGCAACAGCCAAAACGGTGTTTCAGAGAGCGTCGGCAACCGCCCGAACCAACCTAAACTCAGCGCCACCGAATAGAGGTAGACGCCGCACATCAGTGCGCCCAGCAGCCACACACCTCTGGTTAGCGAACCGGGCGCGTAAAAGGTGAACTGTGTGGGAGTTTGCGAAAGCTGTCGGCGAGCGCGCAAAACGCCCAAATCCAAAACCCTTGGGTCTAAACTGTCGGCTACAGGTTTGGAAGATAGTTTCGGGCGTCTCATCAGAAGTATAAAGCTGGTTTTTACGGTGAGTAGACAAAAAAAATCGCGCTCGTGACGAACGCTTTGATTCTTTTAGTTTACACCCGTATGCGTTATCTGTCAAGATTATGCACTCAAACCCGGACAAAAGTCTGTATATTCATCTTTGAGGTGCTAAAAGCTGAGAAGCTACGTGCTGACAACGCCTTGTTTACGGGGTTAATCATCATGGGTCTATTAAGTGGGTTATGCAAAAGCTCGAGTCACCTCAGGAACGGACTTATTTAGCCTCAGTGGATTTTGTCCAGGTCTTGAAATTCAGCACCTGCAAAACCTATAAGAAACAAGGTGGCTACACGTAAAGAAACGCACCGGCAGCTAACCCGCCGTTACCCGAGCCCCTTGCAATTTTAGCTAGCCCCTGAAGCGAGTTTTAGCCTAAAACCCAAAGCGGCGATTTTCCACAAAACATTTACTAAGCCGCTAGATGTAAGGTTTTGAATATCTAAAATGTTTATAAACGCAGACAATACGGCCATGACCGAGCTTCCTATCTCGCCGCTTGCACGGCGCATTGCTGAAGAGAACAACGTCAACTGGCGAGCTTTAGAAGGTAGTGACGCCGGGGGCGGCGTCAACGAACGCGACGTTCTCAACTATCTCGAGCAGGTGATGCTCGGTACTAAGCCGGTTGATCCGACCCCTGAGCCGCTTCCCGAGGGGATGACTGCCTGGGCCGACGAACCTATTCACGCCGAGGGTCAAGCTTCCCGGTCCACTGACGCTACCGCCGCTGAACGTTCAGACGAAGATTTAGAAGCCGTCTATCAGAAGATGTTTGCCGAGTTAGCAGCGTTAAAAACCGACGCTGCCGAGATGGGACGTGCGCGTGACGTCGCGGAAGAGGGGCGCACCGAAGCTCACGCCGAGCTGACTCAGCTCAGGGAGACGCTGACCGGCAGAGAAACCGAATTGGCCGACCGGAACGCCGAACTGAGCCGGGTACAGGCGCAGGTTGCGCAGCTCGAAACCGCCGCCGCCGCACACGAAGCGAAAGCGCGTGAAGGGCAGCTCGAGCTCGCCCGTTTGCGTGAAACGCTCAACGCCCAAGACGAAGAACTCGTCGAGGTTCACACGCTTAAACGGCAGGCCGAAGAGCTTAGGGCGAAGTTAGGAGACGCGCAGGCGCAGGCCAAAGCGTTGCAAGAGCACAGCTACGCGCTTTCTGAAAGCCTCAATCAGGCCAACGACGCGGCCCAAAAAGCCAAGGCTGAAACCGAGCGGCTGAGAACGGCGCACGCGGGTCTCGAGCGGACTATGACCAAACTTAAACAGCGCCCGTGGTGGAAGCTGTGGGGCTAGACGCGCCAGCCACGGCTGCAGCCCAGGTCCCGGCAAACGTAGGGGCGAATGTATGGGCGGGCGTATGATGGACGCTGCTTCACGGCTTCACGGTCAGGCGCTCCGCACGGTCGAAGCGCAGCTCGGCGAACTGCTCGCCAAAGGTCGCGCCCGCCACGCACTTATTATCGATCTGCGCGGTTTTGTCCTGCTGCATATTTGTGCGCCGACGGCTTCCGAGCCGCCTCCCTTAGACTCCCTTGGTTCGCTGGTCGCCTCGAACTTTTTAGCGACTGCTGCGCTCGCCAAACTGTTCGGTGAACGAGGGTTTAGAGAGCTGACCCAGCAGGGTGAAGAGGTGGTGACCTACACCGAAGAACTCGGTGACGAGGCGCTACTCGTCACGGTATTTGCAACTTCTGAACCGCTCGGCCGGATTAAATATCTAAGCAAAAAAACCGCCGAGTCTCTTCTCAAAGTGCTTTCAGAAAGCACTGAAGCGAAACCGGACCTTTCTTTAGGTGACGACTGGGAACAAGATAATCAAGATTTGCTCGAGGTTCTTTTGCCCAGCGCACAGCCAAAACCCAAAAAAGCTTGAGTTTACTCCGTTGGTACTTCCAAGCAGTGCTTTCTTAACTGTTACGTTTAGGCGCTACTACTTTTCTTCTGCTGGCAGCAATTTGTAGAATGCTGGGCGTTGTTGCACAAATTAGAATCAGAAGGTCTCAGCATGCTTTTACTTATAAATCGTTTGCGAGTATTTTTCACCTCAACGATGGAAAGCTACTTTCTGACGATTTTCCGTCTTCGTTTCAGAGACTTACTTTTGATTCCGGAATTCATGCAACAAAGCCGAAACGCTGGCTAAAAACAAAAGTCAGGCTTGGCTCAAAGACAATACCGGACGCCGAAGCAAGCTTTTTCATTTTTGGTTTTGTACTGAGGTTGTACTAAGTAGTACGCTGAAACATCTCTGACGCCTTCTCGAGCTTGAGCCCGAGGTTGGAACCTTATGCTGCGGAGGCCGTTGCCCTCTACCGGTTACACAGCAGGCTTTGGCGGTAGCGGCCCTTAACCCCAACTCAACGTACCTATCACGGCGTGACGAAAAAAAACGCCAGCCCCAGCACCGCGTACACTGCCACGAGCAGTAAGCCCTCAAACCAGGTGGTTTCGCCGTCGGCAGCGATCGCGTTGACGCTAAACGCAACCCCGGCCACGGCGATCAGCTCGAGCGGGGTAAAAACCAAATTGAGCGGCTTACCCATAAAGTAAGAGACGATGACCAGAATCGGCGCGACCAAGAGCGCGACCTGAATGCTCGAGCCCACCGTAATACTCAGCACCAAACCCATGCGGTCTTGCCGCGCGAAGTACATGGCTGAAACGTATTCGGCAGCGTTGCCGATAATCGCCAGCACGGTAATCCCTAAAAAGAAGGGGCTTAACCCGAGACTGCCGGCGGTGGCTTCTAACGCACCTGAAACGAGTTCGGCCTCGAGCGCCGTTACAGCGGTTGCCCCCAGCAGTACACCGAGCGCCAGCCACACCGACCACCGTGCGCCCTCTTCCCCTTCTCCACCTTCCGGTTGCCGTGAAAACACGTCCCGGTGCGTGACCAAGGTGTAAACGAGGTTAGCGATATAGACAAGCATCAGCACCACGGCGACGCTGAGGCTTAGCTGTTCGTCTAACGACCCGGCGTTCGGCACGCCCAGCACGGTACGTTCGGTGTAGTTAAATAGAGCAGGGACCAAGAGCCCGATCAGCGCCAAGAGGAGGAGGCTCGAGAGCAGCCCTGAGCGTTCGCGCTTAAACGTCTGCGCTTCACGCCCCCAACTGCCGATCAAAATCGCAAGCCCCAGCCCCAACAAGCTGTTACCGATGATCGAACCGGTAATTTGCGCTTTGACGACCGCTTGTTGCCCCGCTGACAGCACAAACAGCGCCAATACGAGTTCGGCAGTGTTGCCGAACGTGACGTTTAAGAGGCCACCGATAGCCGGGCCGGAGAGCTTGGCGAGTTGCTCGGTCGCCCGCCGAATCCATTCGGCCAGCGGGATAATGGCGATCACCGCGCTGACAAAAACCCACACGGGCGCAGCGTGAACCACGTAGGTTAAGACTAAGGAAACCGGAACGAGAAGGAGCAGCCAGGTAAAGATCATCTAGTGAACCTTCTCGGTCGTTAGGCTAAGGCAATCCTGCTTAAGAAGCATTTTTCCCGTTCTTTCGCCCCCGCAGCAACTCGAGGCCCACCGGAATCAGCGACACCACGATGACGACGCCGATGACGAGAAGCAAGTAGCGGTCTAAGTTGGGGATGAGCTGACCCAAAAAGTAGGCCGCCGTCGGGACGCCCGCCCCCCAGAGCAGACCACCGATTGCGTTAAAGCTCAAAAAGCGGCGGTAGGGCATCTTGGCGACGCCCGCGACCGGCGGCGCGAAGGTCCGTACGACCGGAATAAAGCGCGCCAGCACGAGCGTCTTCGCACCGTAGCGGTCAAAATAAGCTCGAGCCCGCTCGACATTTTTCGGGTTAAAAAACCGCGACTTGGGACGGCGAAACAGGCGTGGCCCGACACGCTTACCGATTTCGTAGCCTACCGAGTCCCCGATAATGGCGGCGGCGACGCTTACCAAGGCGACGAGCGGGAGCGACAGCGTACCCGCCGCCGCTAAAATACCGGCGGTCACCAGTAGGCTGTCACCGGGCAAAATAAACCCGACCAAGAGCCCCGTTTCGCCAAAGAGCATCCCGAAGACACCCAGATAAGACGCCGTAACTAAAAAATGTTGCAGGTTAAAAAGCATCAGGACACGCTCCTTCTAGCTAAGCGGTGCCGACCGCTGCGTTTGTTCGGCTTTTACCCAGCCGGACTGAAGGTTGTGACTCGAGACTGATTCAGCCTCGCCCAGAACAGACCGAGCAGCACAGCTGAGCATAAGGTTCAAGTTTGCCGGAATAGCGTACCCGAGGTTGCAAAGACGAAGCCACGATTCGTCGCCACGCCGCTTGACGTCGCCACGCCTAAGGAAAGCTGAGCAAGGATAATAACGATTACGAAAGAAACTCTCGAGTACACTGATAAAACACACGTTCATTTTTAGGAGGCCGTAATGAAACAGCTGTTGATCGTTACCGCAATGTTGATAAGTGTCGCTTTCGCCCAAAACTCCCAAGGCGAGGTTGAGGTAATGAGCGGGGGTCAGGCTTACGCCTCGTACCTCGCCGCGCCGAAAGGTGATGGGCCGTATCCGGGGATCGTCCTGATTCACTCGTTTAATGGGCTCGAGGAAGGCTACCGCACCATGACCGACCAGGTTGCCGCCGAGGGCTTCGTCGTCCTCGCGGTGGGTTGGCAGACCTTTGAACGGCAACCTACCGACGCCACCGTCGAGCAGCTCATCCGCGACAGCTACGCTTTTTTAGGTGAACGGGATGATGTGGATATAGGGCGTTTGGGGCTGACCGGCTTTTGTGCCGGGGGCCGCTACACCATGCTGCTTTTGCCGCAACTCGGAGATGTCAAAGCAGGCGTCGCCTGGTACGGTTTCCCGACCTCCGGCGACCCGTCTCCCACCGATTTGATCGGTGACTTAGACGCGCCGATGCTGATTTTGCACGGCACTGCCGACGAGTCCAGCTCGGTCGCCGACATCTACGCCTACGCCACCAAACTAGACAGCGCAGGTAAATCCTTTGAACTGAAGGTCTACCAAGGCGAGCCGCACGGGTTTATGTTGCAAGACGGCCAACTCCGCACCGACGCGACCGCGCAAGACGCGTTTGACGAGATGGTCGGGTTTTTTAGGCGCAAGCTCGAGTAATCAGTCCTCAGCATTTAGAAAACTGCGCTTAAGCCGGTAACAGCCTCCACACCGACTTAAGCGCAATTCTCGAGCACTCAAGCAGCCAAAGTCAACAGTCAGCTCGTCGTACCCGATTAAAAACACTCTGTCAAAAGCGGTAGACCGCCGCCAGGTCGCCGCCCCCCGGAATCTCTTCCGGGTCAACGACGTAGACCGTTCCGCCGTTAAGCAGGGTGTGAATAGCGGCGAGGTCATAGAGGTCGTAGCTGCCGGTGCGCTCCTCGTCGTACAGTTCGGGGATACGCGCGTCGGCGTCGTAACGCCCCCACTGCTGCTGACCGAGCGGGACAAAGAGCGTCTCGATACGGTGGTCATACGAGGCGGGCAATACATCTTTGAGATCGGCTGAGGCTCTGGCCGGGTCTTCACCGCGAACGATCATAAAACTCTCAGCGTCCCGCTCGCGCCGTTCGCTGAAGTGCGGCGCGACGAGTTCCCACGCGCGTTCGTGCAGCGCCTCGTTACTTTGCACTTCAGGATTTGCGTCCACGTAAGTATCTAAGAGTCCCTGATAGTGGTTGGCTTTTTGGTAGATCGGGAAATCCGTGACGTTACCCACAAACACGAGCGGAATCTGTGCCCCTTGCGGGTCTAAAAACTTTCTGACGCTGGTGTCAAGTGCCGTAAAAAAGCGCAAGATACGGGTGTTACGGTCGTCTTCCTCGGCACCTTGAAACTGTAACGAGGTGCCGTCGCCACCCCCGCCGCCGGTCCCAAACGCCCTCGAGGTCGGTTCAGCGTCGTCATCAAAGCGTAGGGCGTCCTCCATACTGGTCGGCGCGTCTTCTAAAGCCACTTCAGAGACGTTGTAACGGGTGGCCTCGAGCAGCCGCACACTGTTGAGCGTGACTGCCAAGATGTAAAAGCGGCCGTCACCGGTCAGGAGCGGCAACAGCGGTTTGAAATGAAACCGGTCGGAGACGACTGTCAGCTCTTCAGGCACAATCGGCAGTCGGTACTGAAAGTTTTCGCCCTCGCTGACAAACACCGCGAGCCCTTTACGCTGATGCTGCCAAAAATTGTTGTCGTCAATCAGCGCCTGCGCCGGACCCAACAACGCGTCTACTGCGCGGTCATCGTAACCACGTTCATTAAGGCGGTTTTCGGCGTCTTGCACACGGTTTTTGAAACGGATGGCGTTTTCACGGGTATCGGGTCCCGCTTCGTGTGTCGGCAGGTAGATAGACACCGCGTCGCCATGTTCGGCTTGGGTTAGCTTTTTAAGTTCGTCTTTCGTCGGTATGTTTGTCATGGTTATTTCTACCCCTCATCATGCGCGGGTGCTGTAGTGACGCATAAGGTCTCGTACGAGTGACTTACCGGTTTGAGCGGCGTTGGCAGCGTGGTAGAGAGAAGAAGTCAGGAGTTGGAACACAGAATCTAGAAGCTGACGGGCTGGGACTAGCTGGCAAAAGTAGATAAGGCACAACCTGAGCAGCCTCGTTTTAGCCCTTAGCTTGGGTTTATCACCGCCAGACGTTACGGTCTGCGATTCGGCTAAAAGGTAGATTGAAATTAGCTATCGTGGAGGCAAAGATGAAGTTACTCGTTTTAGGCGGTACCGGTTTTTTGGGTTATCACGTCGTAGCTGAGGCTGTGGCACTCGGCCACACGGTCACGACTTTTAACCGTCAGGGTAAAAGTGAGATTGAAGGCGTCGAGGCCCTTAAAGGGGACCGTAAGGATGACCTCTCAGCCCTCGAGGGGCGCACTTGGGACGCCGTGATTGACACCTTTAGCGACCCGGACGCGATTACGGAGACCGCGAAGCTGCTTTCGGGTTCGGTACACGCTTACGGGTTTGTTTCGGGGATCAGCATCTATCACCCGGACGGCCCCGACGTGGTAGCCGAAGATGCGCCCCTCAGAGATGAAGACGAGGCGCTCGAGGACGACCCCTTGCAAGCACGGAGCTTACTCAAGCTGGCGTGTGAGCGGGCACTTCACGAGCATTTTACGGGTGACCTGCTGATTGTCCGCCCCGGCATCATGGTTGGGCCACGCGACCCGACCGACCGCTTGACCTGGTGGCCGGTCAGATTTGCTAAGGCCCTCGCCGGTCAAGTACCTGTTCTGACCCCCGGTGACCCCGAACGGCCCGTACAGTTTACCGACGCTCGAGACTTAGCCGCGTGGATGGTGAGGTCGCTGGGACCTAATCCCAGTGGACCTCTGACCGGAACTTATAACGCGGTGGGGCCGGGGCGTAAAGAGAGTTTGCAGAATGTTTTGGCCGCTTGCTTACAGGCCGCTCGTGACTCAGCGGCGACAGAACTCGAGCCGAACACAGACGTGCAACTCATTTGGGCCGGTGAGGAGTTTTTACGGCAACAGCTCGCCGACGTAGAAGACGAGGCGCGGCCGCTCTGGTTTCCCGAAGATCAGATTCCTTTTGCGGTGGTAGACAGCTCTAAAGCAGAGGCGGCGGGACTGACGTTTCGCTCCAGCTATGAGACTGCTAGGGACACGCTACGGTGGCGCAACGAGCAAGACGAGGCGCTTAAAGCGGGCTTTAGTTCAGAAGATGAACAAGCTTTGATCAGAGCTTGGAAAGATGACGAGGGTTAGCGGCTGACTGAAAGTGTGAAGGTCTGGGCTCGAGTCAGAAATTACGTTCGCGGCTCCAAAGCAAAAGAGACCCAACCTGTGTGGTGAAGTCTCCCAAAACTCATAGCTGCTTACTGCTTACTTTCTACTTCTTAATCCTTACTTCTTACACCAAACTCCAGCTAAGAACTCAGCACGGGCGACCCGGAGAGTTGGGCTTCTTCTTCGACAAATTTGCGGACGAGGTAACGAACGACGCCGATGGAGCTGGCATCTTTGAGCCGCAGGAGCAGCGTGCCGCGTTCAGCTATTTTGGTAATTAAGAGGCTCTGCCCCTGAAAATCGAGGTGCAGACTGCCCAGCTCGCCGCCACTTTCTCCAGCTAGACCCAGATGCTCACCGAGCGCCCCGGCAACCGAGGCGAGCGTGCGGCTGTAGACCGCTAAGGTCGCGCCGTCGTCCAACCCGCGCCCGACCTGCGCCAAGCACGCGCCCTGAGCGTCGGCAAAAAGCGCGGCGTGAACCGCCGAGTTCTCGAGCAGCGCCGCCAAGAGGGTCTCGAGGCTTTCCGGCTGCCGCGGAGACGACGCGGGCACTTGCTCGGGCACATCACTGAGTTCGGTGTCAGCTTCGGGGGCGGGCGCAGCTGACGCGAGCGCCGCTTCGATCTTGGGAAACAGTTCCACCGGGGTAAAGGGTTTTTTGGCGATTCCAGCTGCGCCGACCTCTTCGGCCTGCCGCTCCACGTCGGCGTTGACGATCCCTGAAATGAGGAGCACCGGCAGCTGGCTGTAACGCGCGTCGGCTTTAAGCTCCCGGCAGAGCGCGAACCCGTCCATCCCGGGCATCACCACATCGGCAATCACGAGCGAGGGCTTGCTGTGAGCGAGTTTTTTCAGTGCCTCTTCCGCGCTGCCGGTGGCGATCACCTCGAGCTTACGCATGGACAAGATACGCTCTAAAGCTTTACGAACACTGACACTGTCGTCAACTACAAGAATCTTCATCGGTCTCTCCTTTTGGCTGGTAACGGGCTGCTACACGGGTTAGGGGTAGCTCAGGCGGGAACCTGCTCGGTCTGTTCGGGGGTTTCGTCTAGGTTTACAGCGACCTGTAAGAGGAGCTTGTCTAAAGACGTGCGGATCGTTGTCGGTATTTTGGCCGGTAGCCCGTGGGCGAATAAAAACGGCGTCTGCGGCGCGTGGTGAACTCGCGCGAAGATGCGCTGGAGCGCGTCCTCACCGCTGCGCTCTAGTAGGGTCGCGTGACACAAGCGGCCCTCTTTGAAGTAGAGCGTGCCTTCTTGCTCACCGATCAAGACGACGAGTCTGCCCGTCCTTTTGCCTTGACCGAGCGAAACTACCAAGTCAAAAAGGGTGAGGGCCTCGAGCGTCCCGCTGACTTTGACCGCGCCGCTGCTATGGTCGCGCTCGTAGCTGCGCCGCAGGGGTTCAGGAGCAGTTTCAGCGAGTTTGCCCGAAACGAGCAGCAGCGACAGGGCTTCAGCAAGGATTTCGGTGGGCTCTGCGTGCGCCCCTAAGATAAGGTGATGGTCCGGGAGCACGAGGTCGCCGCCGGTATCGGCGAGCAGGATAAAGGGCACTTGGCGGAGCGTAGCGTCGTCACACACGAGGTCAAAAAGGTCATGGCCGCTCATATCCCCAAGCACCTCACTGCTCACAATCAGGTCGGCGCTCTGACGCTCGAGCCAGCTCAGCGCGTAGAGTGCGCCGCTCACGACTTCGAGCTCGAGCCGCTCAGCAAACACCATGCGGAAACGACCGAGCAGCGCGTCCAACGCGGCCGCGTCGGTCGTCGCCACGAGAATTTTCACCTAACTCCTTGCGGGCGGCGGACGCGCATCTTAGTTCGCGGCCGTCCTATTCATACTGTCGGCCGTACCGACGCTGCGACCGGCCACCGCGCGGCTTAAAAAGCTTAGAAGTTTAGTTTCGTCTACGGGTTTGGTCAAGTAGTCCGTTGCGCCGAGCTCAAAAGCCAGCCGCATATGTTTTTCACCCGCGCGGGTGGTCATCACCAGAAGCGGCAGCTCGGCTAAATCCGGTTTACGGCGCACCTCTTCGATGAGTTCATAGCCGTTCATCCGCGGCATCTCGAGGTCGCTTAGGAGCGCGTCAAAACTTGTGCCTCTCAGCAGCTCGAGCGCCTCTAACCCGTCGGCGGCGGTGCTGACGCGGTAGCCTGCGCGCGTGAGCATCTTAGCGACGACTTTACGCACACTGATGCTGTCGTCAACTAAGAGCAGGTGACCCGACGCGACCGGCGCGAAGCTCTGGGGCCGAATAAAAGTTTGGGTGCCGGTACCTTGCGCGCGTCCGGCTAGGGCGCGAACCCCGGTCGGGTCAAGCATCAAAACGATGTCCCCCGACCCGGACACAGCAGCTCCGGCGAGGTGCGTCAAAGACTGCAGCGGCGCTTCAAGACCGCGCACGACCACCTCCTCGAGTTCTAAAAAGGTGTCTACCCCAAACGCCGCTTTCGTGCCGCCGACGTCTAACAGCGCAAGTTGTACGAGCGGAGCCTCGAGTGTAGGCAAACCGAACAGCTCGCGTAGGGAGAAAAATTCGGCGAGTTGGTCCTCGACCATTACAAAGGTCCGGTCACCGTCACGGATAAAGTCACTTTGGGGCAGCGCCCGCAGAACCCGCACGGCGTCCGCGGGCAGCGCCATCAGCTGCTCACCGACCTTTAAGGTGAGCGCTTCGGTAACGATCAGGGTTAGCGGCAGGGCGAGGGTAAAACGGGTACCCCGGCCCGGTTCACTCTGAATGGCGACCTCGCCTTTTAGCCGCGCGATGTTGGCGGCGACCGCCTCCATCCCGACGCCGCGGCCCGCGTCGGTCGTCACCGTTTCAGCCGTGCTCAGGCCGGGTAAAAAGATCAGCTCCAAAGCTTCACGCGCCGAGAGTTTTGCGAGTGCTTCGGCGCTCAGCAAACCGCGCTCGAGCGCCTTAGCTTTTACCGCCGGGGCGTCAATCCCGCGCCCGTCGTCGGACACTTCGATATAGACGCGGTTGCCTTCGTGACGGGCGCTGACGCTGAGGGTACCTTGGGCAGGTTTGCCTGCTGCAAGACGCACTTCTTCAGTTTCGATGCCGTGAAAGGCGGCGTTTTTAACGAGGTGTAAAAGTGGGTCGGCGACGGCTTCTAAAATCAAGTTGTCAATTTCGACCGCCTCGCCGCTCGCCCGGAAGTTGTACGATTTGCCCGGTACTTCGGTAACCAGACGGCGCAACCGGCCGAACAGCTGCCGCACCGCGACCATCCGGGCGCGGCCGACCTCACCCCGGAGTGAGCGGGTGAGTTTTTCAACCCCGTCGGTTTCTTCCCGTAACCGGCTCCCTAATTGACCGAACTGCGCTTGCACCTCGGCCAGGTCACTCGACATTTCGGCGACGCTGCGGGCCAAGATATTGAGGTCGCTGTACGAATCGAACTCGAGCTCATCAAACTGCGCACTTAAATCGAGGCGTAAACTCCGGCCTTGGGTTTCACCTTCCTCAGCACTGTTGCGGTCGCTACATTGCGGCAACGACGCTTGGAGGCGCGGGTTGAGGTAGCGTTCTTCAAATTCTGAGACCGTCCGGCCCAAACGGGTGCGGCTGGCGTCTAACAGCTCGGTCAAGCTGCTGAACTGCCCGAGCAACCGGTCTACGCGGGCGCGCGCCGAGACGAGTTCGTTGGAGAGCGTCATCAGCGTGTCGAGTTTGGCCAAACTGACCCGGATAGTGCTGGCAGTCGGACCGGCGGTATCTCCGGTGGCAGCCGCCTGTGTAGCAACCTGCTGCTCGGGAGTCTCGGCAAGGGGTTCTAAGCGTGCCCAAAAGGTGTCCAGCGTGGTCGTTAAGGTGTCGTCACCTCCCTCAGCGACGCTGAGCAGTTGCTCTAACACCTCGCTGCCGGTGGCAACGATCTCGGCGACAGCCGCGTCGAAGGGCAGCCCTTGTTCGCGCACCTCGATCATCAGACGTTCTAAACCGAGGGCGACGTCGGGCATCACCGGACAACCGACGGTTGCGGCGGCTCCTTTGACTGTGTGCGCCGCGCGGAAGATCAGGCTGACCTGCGCGTCGGCGACGCCCGCTTCGGAAATCATCTCGGCGGCGGCGCGAACCGTCGCCACGTGGCCCCGCACCTCGGGCGCGAAATGGGGCCAGATATCTTGGTTGGCCACGTAAAAGGCGCGTAACTCAGCCTCGAGGTCAGCTGAACCGGGCGCGGCTGCAGAAGCAGTTTTTGCGGGAGCTGAGCCTGCGCCTAAAGCCGCGCCGGTGACAGTCTGATAGGTGGGCTCGAGTCCCAAGTGCGTCTGCAGTTCGGTCCAAACCATCTGCGTTTTGCTCTCGACGTTGGTGGCGCGCCCCTCGGCGGCGGCGAGCATCAATGAGAGCGTGTCGGTACCGTCTTTTAGCACCCGCTGCGCCGCGTTATCAAACGCCGCGTCCCCTTCACGCACCTCGACCATCAGATCTTCTAACAGGTGCGCGAGGTCACCCATAGGGGTCAGCCCGACCATATAGGCCGCCCCTTTAAGCGTGTGGGTCGAGCGGAACAGCTCGGTCAGGCGCTCGCTGCTGGCACCCTCGTCGCGCACCGCCTGCAGCGTCTCAGTTAAAGTTTCTAGGTGCTCATAAGCTTCAGGCGCAAAAAACTCCCAATCGTTTTGATGTTCTCTAAAAAAGCTGCGGAGCGTCTCGGTCAGGCTGAGCTGCGCCCCGTCAGCGGGGGCGCTTTCGGCTGTGCGCTGCGCGGCCAGTTTTGCGGCGCTGCGAAACGCGTCGCGGTTTTCGCGCAATAGGTCTTGGAGGAGCGCCGAGCCGCCTAAATAGTTGAGCTCGAGGCCCAAATCACCCTCAGCACGCCCTTCGGCAATCCGGGTCAACGCGTCTTGCAAACAGACCGCGACTTTTTCTAAAAACGCCCGGACCCGCCCTGTTTCAGCAGCAGGCAAGTATTTGCTCTGCGCCAGCAGACGTCCGGCAAGTTCGGCGAGGCTCGAGACTTGCGGGTAGCGGTAAAGTGCCGCGGTTCCCTTGAGGCGGTGGGTCACCACCGCCAGCTCTTTAAGCACCTCGGGTTCAAAATCGCCTTGCAACTTGGCGGTTGCCGCTTCAAAGTGACCGAGCGCGTCCCACGCGTCGAAGATAAAGCTGTCTTGCAAGTCTGGCGGTACCGTCTCGGTCTGCACGTCAACCTCCTTAAGCGAGGCGAAAGCGGACTAAGCTCTCGGTCAGACGTTCGGCGAGTTCTTGCAGGTTCTCGGCGGCTTCCCGGCCCTGCACCACCCGGTCGCGTGACGACTCGGACAAAGTGGCCATCGACTGGACCGAACTCCCCACTTCAGAAACGCTCATAACCTGCGCTTCGGTCGCTTGTGAGATGTTTTGCGCAAACTGCACCGCCTGCTGCACCACCACGGCGACCTCTTTCAGGCGTTCCCCTGCTTCAGTGGCCACGCGGTAACCGGCCTCTACCTCACGGGTTCCCCCTTCAACCCCGAGATTCACCTCTTGCACCTCTTCTTGAATCCGTTTGATCAGCGCGTCCACGCGGTTGGTCGCCACCGAGGTGTCTTCGGCGAGCTTACGAACCTCGTCGGCGATAACCGAAAAACGCTGTCCGGCTTCACCGGCACCGGCGGCCTCAATCGCCGCGTTCAGCGCGAGCAGGTTGGTTTGTGATGAAATCCGTGAAATCGTCTCGACGATCTCCGAAATCTCCAAAGAGCGTTCACCGAGCGTTTTCACGCGTTTGGAAATCCCTTGCACCTCACGGCGGATATTTTGCATCCCGCCGAGCGTGTCGTCCACGGCTTTTTGCCCCTGTTCCGAAGCACTCAGGGCTTGCTGCGCCGCTCTCGCCGACGCTTCGGCGTCACGGGCCATCTGCTGAATCGAACCCGTGACCTGCACGACTTGGTTACGTGCCCGCTGCGCTTCAACCGCCTGCTGCTGCGCCCCGGTAGCGATCGCTTCCGTAGTTAAGAGCATCTCACCCGAACCGCTCCGCACCGAGTTCGCCGTGTCGGTAAACTCGGTTAAGACCAAACCGATCTCTTCAACCATCAGGTTGATCGCGTCAACCACGTTTCCGAGCACGTCTTCAGACACTTGCCCGCGCTGAGTAAAGTCGCCGCTGGCGATGTCCATGGCGACGTTCAAAAAGCTGCCGATGTTACTTTGCAGTTCGCGGTTACGTTCCAAAATCTCGGCGTCGGACTGCGCTTTAAGTTGCAGCTGTTTAACCGAGTCGTTAAACGCCGCCGCGAGCACCCCGAGTTCGTCGGTGGACGAGACGTTGGCGCGGGCGTTCAGGTCACCTTGACTTAAACGTGTCGAGGCGGTAAAAAGCTGGTTGATCGGCCTCGAGATACGGTTGGCAACCGCAGCAGAAAGTAGGAACGCGAGAGCAGTCGCAAGCGCGACGAGCGTAAGTGCGATGAGCTGCGTTCTGCGCAAGTTGGCGACGCGGGCTTCCAAAAGGTCACCAAGGACGTTAAAACTGGTGTTATGCAGGGCGGTGAGGTCGGCCAGGGCCGAGTTCGCGTCCCCGTTAAGGGCGCGGGGACCCGGCAGTTCGGCGGCCTCGAGTACGACTTGTTTGACCCCGACAATATAGGTGTCAACCGACTGCGCAACTCTGGCAACCGGCGCGGTTAGGGCCGCTGCTAAATTAGGATTGGCCTGGACTGCGTAGGCGACGTCTTGCTCTACCTCTCTTAGACCTCTGGTCGCAAAGGCCAGCTGCTGGCCGATAAACGCCCGTTCCGGCGCGGTAATTTCGTTACGGTAGAGGACGCTGTTGGTACGGTCGAGAACCGTGTTAAGGGTAGACTCGAGCTCGAGCAACCGGTTGACCGCCAGGCTCATGACGTAGTAGCTGTCTTGGTCAGGGTCAAGAATCAGGTTCGAGGCGTTGCCAACGTCGCTAAAGAGACGCGGAATATCGACGCGCAAAAGGTCGAGGTGTCTAAAGGCGTTTTGCCCGACGGTGCCTTGAGCGGCTTTTTGCTGAATCTCTGCCCACGCTGCGGCGAGCGCCCCAACTTGTTCACGGGTCCCGAACTCACCGCCGTAAAGCTGGTCTACGCGGATAAGGTCGGCGAGCGCCGCGTCTACCCGGGCGCTGGCTTCGGTCTGCTGCGGCAAGGCGCTGTCGTCACCACGTAACACCCGGTCGGACACCGCGAGGTGCTGCTCGAGCGCGACGAGCAGCGCTTTGGCCGGTTTGAGGTACTCGGCTCCGCGAATCTCTTTTGCGCCAAAATTGATGTTTGTGTTTTGCGTGTTGATCAGGAGCCCCACCACGACAAACAAGGGGACGACGAAAGCGGCGGTAATGAGCAGCAGCTTTTGCCAAATCTTGAGCGAGCCTAAAAAGTCTTTGGCTTTAGGGCGGCCTCCGGGTGGGCTTTGGGGCAGGCGGCGAGCCGGACGTGGGGGGCGTTGAGGGGTGTCCATAAAAACTCCTATTCGTAAACTTCAGCTTCCAGCCGTGGTTCGTCGGAAGCTGGGAAAAGGGCGTTGAGCAAAAGCGGAAAGCTGAGCAAGATAGCCAGAATCAAAAAGAAGTCGAGCGACAAAGACACGCCTGAACTCGAGAGCACGTCCAGCTCAGCCGAGGCGGGAAGCGCTGTAAAGCGGGCGGCGGCTATGCCGACGTAGTGCAAGAGCGGAATCGCCGAACCCACCACTGCAGAGACGATCAGAGTACGGTTGCGGATATTACCAAAGCGGCTCGAGGTCATCGTCCACAAACCAAACGAGCAGATCACGACCGCGACGACGACCGAAACTCCGACCATCGGGAGGCCAAAGCCCAGCGCCGCGTTCATCCGCATAGCGACGATCCATGAGATTGCGACGAGGGTCGAATCGTGTGACAGCGAGGTGCGCAGCGTGATTCATAACGGGTTGTCTCTACTTTCTTGATAGTTGGGTTGCTAAAACTTTTGTAACTGGTTTTTGCGCCCAGCTGTTTGCGTTCGGCTGTTTGTAGCTGGCTCACAACTGCGTAGCCGAGACCGTAGGCCGTATTAGGCCGCTACGAGCTGACGCTCCAAAGTGTTCATCACTGCTGCGACGTCGAGCAGGACAGCTTGGAGGTCGCCGTGCGTCACTGTGCCCCTGCTAAACGCTTGCACTGCGGGGTCAGGTTTGCCGGTGGTGGTTTTGTAGGGAAAAAAGCCGAAAACTTCATCTAAGTAAAAAGCCGACGGGTGTCCTTCATAGTCAACCAGCGCGGCTCTACTATTTGTCGGCACCGGTGCCGCGGGCAGCTCGAGCAGTGGGCGCAGATCAATCAGGGGCAAGATTGCGCCACGAACACTAAAAAGCCCGAGCAGTTCCGGTCCGACCCTGGGAACCCGGGTCAAGTTGTTGACCACGACAATCTGACGCAAGTATTCGCTCCCGAGCGCGAGCCGCTGCTCGCCCAGGCGAAAGTAACAAGCCCGCTGAGAGACCGTATAGCTCATGGATAGCCCACTCTAGAGCTGTTTCCTTACCGCAGCCAGCACGGACTCAGGCGTAAAGGGTTTGGTTACATAGTCCACAGCACCTTGCCGCAACCCCCAACGAATATCGGTGTCTTCGCCTTTTGAGCTGACCATAATGACGGGCACCGTTTTGGTCGCGCTCTGGCGTTTGAGGCCGCGCAGCACCTCGTAACCGTTCCTTTCAGGCATCACCACGTCGAGCAAAATAAGGTCGGGCGTATCTTCGCGGAGTTTGGTTTCAGCGCCGGTTCCACTCGAGAGTGTCTGAACACGGTGCCCCTCACCTCTTAAAATTGATGCGAGCATGTCAAGGGTTGCCGAGGAGTCGTCAATCAGCGTAATTTTTGCCACAGAATTCCTTTCTGATAGCGCCACCACCCAAGCGTGTGTCAAGGGTGTGGCGGCTCGAGGCACTACGGCCCCCGTGCCCTTACTATGAGGCGCGGTGTGACCGTTGCACTGTTAAAAACTTCGTCTAGCTTTAAGCTAGCGAGTAAAGTAAAAATTCTTACTGTGGTTTGCCTGGCCGCTCAAGCTAACCGGATTGACGGCGTGCCGTAGGGCATAAGTCAGAATGAAGAACTCAGACGTGGGTGCTTGACCGGGAAAACAGGGGCTCGAGCGCAGTACGCCCCACCAGTGTTAAACCGGTGAAGCTTGATTTTTCACAGCTCTGAGCGCCCAAGCCTCGTATAACTAGGGTCGGGGTACCGCGCCGCGCAAGTACCGGCAACAACCAGCTAGCGAGCGCCAGCCGGGTAACGAATGCCAAAGATGGGTAGAACCTATGACGACGCACCTGCACTACGCTGCCAGCACCTACGTCTTTCGGCTGCTCGGCCGCGGGCGCGCGGGCGTGCAGCGCCTGCCCGGTAGCGCGTTGGGTGGGGCGCTGGCGGCTCTCCGTGAAGCGGGGCAAAACGCACTTATCGAAGTTGAACTCCCGAACGGCTCGCTAGGGCGGCTACTCGTTCAGGTCGGCCGCCCGGTATTTGCCCAGTACGAAAGCAAGCTCGCAGAAGCGGCGTTAGCGGAGCTTGGGGCGGGTACAGCGGAGGCGCACCTCTATCTCCTCAAACTCAGCGACGAGCAGATCATCTTTGCCTGCGCCGCCCTGAGGGGGATTCCCTTGGCGCTCGGCGAAACACTGCCGACAGAGACTGAACACTTTTCGGCGCTCCTGACGCAGCTCGGGCAGCAGAGGTTTACCGGCGTGGTGGCGCTCGAGCAGGGCTTACAAACCCTCATCTGGCGGTTTCAGCGTGGCCGCCTCCTTAATAACGCCGAGCTTCCCGGCAAGGTAAGAGCAGGCCGCTTGACCCAACTCGTTTGGCAAGAGCAGTTGCTTCCAGAAATCGGCGAGCCCGAAGCTCTACAGGAACCGCGCAAACTTCAGACGTAGCATAGGCTTTGGCGCAAACTTCAGCACAGGTTTCGGCATAGGTTTCAGCTAAAGCTGCTAGTCCGGCGCAGCTCGAGCCGATACGGGCAACGATTTCACCTACGTCACCTACGTCACCCCCGCCACTCGCGCCAACGCGGGCTAAGACACAGGCTCATAAGGCAAAAGCTCACACCGTTCAAAACCCGGCTTCACACAGTCGAGCGTATCGCCGGGTCAGCGGCTGCCAGGGACTTTAGAGACAGTTTTTGAGTAGTAGGTTTTAAGCAATAGGTTTTAAGCGGTAAGGAGTGAGAAGTTAGAAGGCAGCTTGCCCGGACAAATGGCGTTTTTCGCGCACCTATGCCGGTAAAAGTAAAGGTTGATAGGGCTCCGTACCAGAGCGCCGAATACCGGAGCACCGAAGAATATCCGCTTGAAACGACGGTTTAGTCAGGCGTCTTTACCCATGTAACCAAAACCTCAACATGCTTAAGAAGATAGACGGGCCCTTTCAAACTGTGACTTGACCCGAAAAACGGCTCTAAAAGAGCGTCTACGATAGGGTGTCACGGCTTAGGAATGTGACGATCAGTCACAAAAAGATAGACCTGGCAAGCCACCATCTGGAGGAAATATGAGTTATTCGTCAAAGTACAGCAGCCAAGCCTACGGCTCAAGCTCGAGCTACAGCAACTCTAACGATCAAGACGACACGAACTGGGGTTACGTCGCTGTCGGTGGGGTGCTGATTGCAGCGGGCGCTTATCTGATCTTCCGCGGCGTCAATCAAGCTGACAGCGGTTCTAGCGGTGGTTCTAGCAGTAGCGGTCAGTATGCTCCTTACCGTAATCAGGGTGCGGGCATTCAGGTCAGAGAAAGCATCGTGATTGAAAAGCCCGACAGTGAACTCTACCGTTACTGGCGCAACCTCGAGAACCTACCGCACATTATGAGTCATTTAGAGTCGGTGACCGAGATGGGCAGCCGCTCGCACTGGAAAGCTAAAGGACCGCTCGGGATCAGTCTCGAGTGGGACGCCGTTGTTACCGACGAGCGCGAAAACGAAACGGTTTCGTGGCGTTCTTTAGAGGATTCACAAATTCCCAACGAAGGCACCGTGCGTTTCAGCCGCCGCGATGACAACAGCACCGAGGTCATCGTGTCTTTGACCTATCACCCCCCGCTCGGGCCGGTCGGCGCAGCTGTCGCCAAACTTTTTGGTGAAGAGCCCTCCCAGCAGATTAAAGACGACCTGCAAAACTTCAAGCAGTCCGTCGAGGGCGGCACACTTTCTCTAAGCCTTTAGCAGCGAGTTGGTCAGCACCACGGCGTTACGAGAGCTGCCCGAGGTTGGGCGGCTTTTTCTTTAGCTGAGTTATAGAGCTCGAGGCGCAAACTTTGAGGCTTAAACAGCACTAAGAAAGTGACCCGAGTATCACCTTAGAATGTGCGTGCCGGTCAGTAAAAACTGTATTAGGAGCGTTGCCGACCGGTTCCGAACGCAGTGAGAACGGACTTGCTACCTGCTAAAAGCTTTAAGGAGTAAGTATAGTGGAATTTACGGTGAGAGAACCCTTAACGGCTGAGCAGTTGGCGCGTATCCGCCATATCGAAGAGGTCGCCGCCGACGCTGTACCCGCCGCAGTTACCGAATACCTGGACGGGTGGCGGCTCCGGTTTAACCACGGCGTTAAACGCCGCCCTAATTCGGTGTTGGCAGCTGAACGTGGCGTGCTGAGCTTAGCGGCCAAAGTCGCGCACGCCGAAGCATTTTACGCCGCTCACGGGCTCAAAGCGCGGTTTCAGCTCTCGCCTGCGTCGTTACCGGAAGGACTAGACGCGTTTTTAACGGCGCGTGGTTACGGGCGCGTTCCTGAAGCTGTAAGTGTTCAGGTCGCATCTTTGGAGACTTTGGGGGAGGCTCGAGCCCATTCCGGAGCTACAGTCAAGCTGCTAGAACACCCTAACGAGACATTCTTAGACCTCTACTGCGACACCGAAGGGCTGAGCGGCCACCGCGCGGCGGCGTTGACCGAGATGCTCGGCAGATTGCCGGGAAAAGCTGCGTTTGCCCTTGTCTATGTTGAGGACCGTCCGGCCGCTACTGGGGTCGGGGTAGCGCACGGCGACATGCTCGGGCTGTTTAACATCGCCACGGCCCCGTCAGCGCGGCGGCGAGGACTCGCAAGCGCCGCTGTCACGGCGCTGCTCAGTTGGGGTCGGGCTCAAGGTGTAAAGACCGCGTACCTTCAAGTTTCCGAAAACAATACGGGCGCACAGATGCTGTATCAACACTTCGGCTTTCGGACGCTCTACCCCTACTATTACCTCGAGGCACCCTAACGCTAATACCGCTCAGCGGGCGAAACTCCCTAGATGTCGTCTATGACGTTGACTTTAACCGTTCTCTCCCCTACACTTGAATTAGGCACAGACCTGCTGCGCCTTACTACCCCCTAAATTTTGGACCCCAAGAAGAGATAAAGCACTAGGTTCTGAGTATGGGCTAAGGTTTAAGCAGGCCCAGAAAGGACCTATATGTTTATTAACTTCCCTTTGCGGGAGCCGGTCGCGCGTGCGCTCGCGGCCAAAGGCTTTACCACGCAAACCGCTATTCAAGAGGCGGCTCTCCCGCACGCACTAAACGGCGGCGACGTACTGGGTTTAGCCCGCACCGGCACCGGCAAGACGCTCGCCTTCGGTCTACCCATCGCCCACCGCTTGACTCCTGAAAATGCACGGGGCCGCGCCCCTCGCGCACTTATCCTTGCACCGACGCGTGAACTCGCCTTGCAAGTTGCGGGGGAGCTCGAGTGGCTCGCCACTGACCTTAACGTCGTTACCGTTTACGGCGGTACCGGGTACGGCAAACAAGCCGCCGACTTAAAACGCGGCGCGGACATCGTAGTCGCCACGCCTGGACGAGCGATTGACTATTACAAACAAGGCTTGTTGCAACTCGCCCATGTCGAGGTCGTCGTGTTAGATGAAGCCGACGAGATGCTTAACGCCGGGTTTGAAGAGGACGTCGAACTGCTTTTATCCGCCACGCCTGACGAGCGCCAGACGATGCTCTTTTCCGCCACGCTGCCCCGCTGGGCCGAAAACTTGGCCGCGCGGCACCTCCGTAACCCACTCCTTGCCAACGTCGTTCAAGATGAAGAGGTTTCTTACAACGAGATCGCTATCGAAGCGCCCGTCAGCGCCCGGTTAGGCATTTTAAGCGACGTGCTGCACGTTCACGGTCAGGGCCACACCATCGTCTTTACCCGGACCAAAGCCGAAGTAGACGAACTCGCCAAGGCGCTGAGCGCCCAAGGTCACGCCGCCGAAGCGGTTCACGGCGACCTCAATCAGGTGCAGCGTGAACGCGTATTAGACCGCTTTCGCGCCGGTCAGGTGACGGTCTTGGTCGCCACCGACGTGGCCGCCCGCGGCCTCGATATTCCCGATGTTGATCTGGTCGTCCATTACCGCTTTCCCGAACAAGCTGAAAGGTATCAGCACCGTTCGGGGCGCACCGGACGCGCTGGCCGCGCCGGTACGGTGATCTTATTAATGAGCCCGCGTGAACGCCGTGAGCTGAGTATGTTAGAGCGCGCTATCTCACGCAAGTTAGAGCGCGTCACCCCGCCTCAGCCTGAAACCGTACAACAAGCTAAACTCGCCGGACTTCAGCGCAGCATCGCCCTACAGACCTCTGAAGATAGAGCTGCTTGGCAAGCGGTGGCGAAGACGTGGTTTGAAACCGGCGATACCGATACGCTCGCCGGACTTTTGGCCCTGACTCTGGGCGGCGCTCCGGCTCCGCGCAGCTTACTCACCGGTGAAGAAGGTTGGACGACCGTGCAGCTTCAGGGTCGCCCCTTAAGCGTGCCGCAAACCGTGCGCCTCCTTAAACAAGCGGGCGTCGGCGATCTAGGCCGGATTCAAGCGGGTCTTAAAGGCAGTTACGCTGATGTAAGGCCCGATGAAGTGGGCGCGTTGCCGAGTACGCTCGAGGACGTCAGCGTCATCTCGGCCAGCAGCGTCGAAGCGGCCCCACAGTTTGACCGCTCCGAGAGAAAAGACTCAGGCCGACCCCGCCGCCGCCCCGACAGCGGCAACCGCAGGGGTATACGCTATAACCGCTAAGTGACTTGAGTCTGCAAGCGATGCAACTGCATCTGCGTCGCTTGTGATTCTTTTAGGTATTTAGCCGACCGTGCCTAACGGCGTCCTTGTACCGCCTTAACGATAAAGAGCAGAATCACCGCGCCGATCACGGCTGTGATCAGACTGATAATGAAGTTGGCGTTTGGATTGACACCGAAAAAGCGCACGACGTAGCCGCCGATAAACGCCCCGATGATCCCTACAATGATGTCAACCAGGCACCCCTGTTGCCGATTGGTCCCAGCGATCAAACTGGCAATCCAACCCGCGAGCGCCCCTAAAATAATCCAGCCGATAAAACCGAACATAGTAGCCTCCTAAGCGGCATTTTAGCCTGAAACAGGCTTGCATGGAAAGTGTGCGGGTGTACAGGCGGACTAGGCCACCTGTACACAACCGGCAGAATCTACGCTCACTGAGATTAGCTCGAGCCTTCCCGATCCCAAAACGCGGTGAACTTTCGCGCCGCCGCCTCGACTTCGTAAGTGTCTTTAGAGGTGTCCATTTCGGCGGTCAAGTTGCGGCTAAAGGTCTCTGGGGTGCGCTCATGCGACTCAAAATCCAAACATCTTTCAGAACGTAAACGTTCAACCATCCGGTACGCTCGAGCGTCTACACTGAGCCCGACCAAAATCCGCGTCTTCTCGACACTTTCCAAAGAGGCGTAAAGCCGCCGGAATCCGCTTGTCCGTAACCGACCGACACGTCAAAATACTGCGCGTCCTTAAGCGTTTGGACAAAACGGCCGTAAAGCGTTCCGTCCGGTTCGTTGTAAAAAACCGCAGGTCGGTTTGAGAAACGCTCGGTATAGCACCCTTCTCTCGGCTCGTTCGGCTTACGTCTGTTACGACTTACTTTGCCTTGTGGCGTTTGGCGGACAGTTTATAAAGTTCACGGCATTCGCATCGGTTTCTTCTGGCAGCGGTGTAACAAAGGGTTGCAACCCTTTGTCGCAGATATACGCGTGGTTCTAGGTAGCTTTTGGTGCGCGTGATAGCGTAAAGCTTGTGACATTACCTGCGGGTTTTACGGCAAAGATGCAGGCGCTTTTGGGCGCTGAAGCCGAAGCATTTTTAGCGAGTTTGGCGGGGCCTGCACGGGTCGGTTTACGGGTCAATACGCTCAAATGTTTACCGGAGCATTTTCAGGAGCTTTTACCGTGGAGGCTCGAGCCTCTCCCCTGGTGCAATTCCGGCTTTCTCCTAAACGAACCCGTACGTCCCGGCCTGCATCCGCTCCACCGCGCCGGGGTTTACTACCTGCAAGAACCTTCAGCGATGGCAGTTGCGGAGGCCCTAGCCCCCGAACCGGGCGAATGGGTGATTGACCTAGCCGCTGCGCCGGGCGGTAAAGCGACACATTTGGCAAGTTTGATGGAACAGGGTTTACTGGTTGCCAATGAGGTCACCGGGAGCCGAGTGCGGGCGTTGGGAGAAAACCTCGAGCGGTGCGGCGTCCGGCACGCCCTGATTACGAGCGAGAGCGTAGAAAAGCTTGCGGCGAGGTGGGGCGCGGTTTTTGACCGGGTGCTGCTCGACGCGCCGTGTTCGGGTGAAGGGATGTTTCGCAAATCTGCAGAAGCTGTGTCGCAGTGGAGCGAGTATCTAGTCCGGAGCTGTGCGGCGCGGCAAGACGGGCTACTCGCTGAAGCTGCCAAGCTCGTCAAACCGGGCGGCGTACTCGTTTACAGCACCTGCACCTTTGCCCCTAAAGAGAACGAAGCAGTCATCGCGGCATTTTTGGGTGAACATCCCGAGTTTGAACCTGTACCCCTCGAGCTTCCCGGCGCGTCAACCGGACGTACCGACTGGGTTACGGCGTCCGCAGAAGGCTTGGAGCGCACCATCCGTTTTTGGCCGCATCTGAGCCCCGGCGAAGGACACTTTATCGCCAAACTCAGACGAATTTCGGGGCGAACTTCTGGGCATTCTAAAGCTAAAGCGCGCCGTAAAACCGTCGTACCGACGCCGCTGCCTCGGCAAGCCAAAGACCTCTGGAGCACCTTTATTCGTGAAACGTTCCGCAGTGCGCCGCTACCGAATGCACCTTTAATCCTGCGCGGTGACCAGCTTTACGCCTTACCTGGAACACTGCCCGACCTTACCGGGCTCCGCACCCTCCGCTCCGGCGTGTGGTTGGGAACCTTGAAGAAAAACCGTTTTGAACCGGCGCATAGCCTGGCACTGGCGCTGACCCAAGCAGAATTGGCTGAGGTGCAGGCGTTAGACCTAGCAAACAGTCCGGAACTAGGGCGGTACTTGCAAGGAGATGTGCTCGAGGCTCCCGGCGAAGACGGCTGGCTCGTCGTCACCGTGTCAGGGTTTGCGCTCGGGTGGGGACGGCGGAACCGGGGCACGCTCAAAAACTTTTATCCCAAAGGGCTAAGGCTCGCGCCGTAAAGTCAGCTCCCGGTTAGGCACGGCTTACGGCCCACACCGAACTTGCAGCCACGACGATATGCATCAGCTCTAACATGACGACCGTTAGTCTCGGCGCACCGGTCAGCGTAAACGGCGTAAAGATCATCAGGGCGAAGATTACGGCGGCAACGAGATAAAATGTCCGCTTCGGCTGAGCGGTAAAACGCACCAGCAGCAAAAAGACGAGCGCGGCGATAATTACCGGGAAAAAACTAAAGATGATCACCGGAACGACGGTAAAGGGCTGCCCCTGAACCTGGACTGTGGGCGGAAACGCCCCGAATAGCTTGCCTAAAAGGTAGAGCAGCACATTGATGAGGAGCGCAGCGGCAACCAGGGTGGCAAACGTCAGGTTCCGGTAAGAGACGGCTCGAGTTTTTACGGGGGTAGCCTGGTCAGAGGTCAAAACAACTCCTTTAGAGCTTTAGCGTAGCGAACCGAGACTGCGCCGCGCAAGTTCGGAGTAGTCCAAGCTCAGTTACAGGCTGACCAAATCGTTTTGCGCACCTCGGGCTCGGGTAGGGCGGCGCAGCGTTCGTTTAAGATAGGCTTAGCAGTGCCGACTCCAGGATCGGCAAAAACTAAAGTTGAGAGAAAACGCACACTGTAGGGCGGCCCGGCTGACGACACTTTTTGAGTGACGAGGGCAGTGACTAACAAAGGCTTAGCAACATGTTTCATCATGGTTTACTAGGTGGTTTACCAGGCGGTTTGCCAGGGCAGAGCCTGGGCGCACCAGGCGCAGACGGCAAAACAGTTTGACCTTCTTTTGACCTCAAGTTTCTAACCTCGGGAGGATAGATGAAAATTGCCTTTATCAAAGCGGGCAGCTTTTCGCACACGAACGCCAACGTCGAAACGCTCTTAACCAAGCACTTTCCGGACGCTGAGCTCGAGATCATTGACGTTCTCAAGCTCGTCCCCACCAAGTCTCTTGCCAACTTGTTAGGTGTTGTCAGCGAAAAAGGGGTGAGCGTGTTTTGGGACAATCGGTCTTTATCACGGCACCTTTCCAGCTCGGTGCATTACACCCAAAAGGTGCGGCGCGCCCTTGAAAAGCGCCTTGCCGGTCAGGACTACGCGTTTACCTTTCAAACTCAGTCTTTATTTGACGCCAGCGTACCGGGCGTACCCCACTTTCTTTATACCGACCATACCCGGCTCGCCAATCGCCACTATCCCGGCTACAGTCTTAAAGGTTTTTCGCCCAAACTTTTAGAGCTCGAGACCGAAAGCTACCACCGGGCTACGCGCGTTTTTACCATGAGCGAAAACATCACCCGTTCGCTGATAGAAGATTATGGTTGCGACCCCGAAAAGGTCGTTTGCGCCTCGGTAGGCAGCAACGTAAACTACCCGTCAGATGTAGACGCGAGTTTGGAACGCTACACGAAACGCCACCTTCTCTTCGTCGGGCTTAATTGGGAGCGCAAGGGGGGACCGCTACTAGTCGAAGCCTTTACGCGCGTATTAGACGTTTACCCGGACGCCAAACTGACCGTCGTAGGGTGCAGCCCGAAGCTCGAGCTCCCTAACTGTCAAGTGCTCGGCGTGATAAGCCCACAAGCAGTAGCAGAGTTTTACCGCGACGCGTCGGTGTTTTGTTTACCGACCAACCGGGAACCTTTCGGCATCGTGTTCGTCGAGGCCGCAAACTACAAGTTGCCGGTCGTAGCCACGCGTATCGGCGCGATTCCCGAAATTGTCTTAGAGGGTAAGAGCGGCTTACTGATCGAGCCTAGAGACGTCGCCGCGCTTACAGACGCACTCCTCACGCTCTTAGGCGACCCGGAGAAGTGCCGAGCGTTTGGACAGGCGGGGTTTGAGCACGTCCGTCGGCACTACACTTGGGAACACGTCGGAGAGACCTTTTTCAGTCATATCCGCCCCCAGCTGGCTGCCGCCTCGAGTCCTGAAGGGGCCTAGAGAGAAAACGAGCTCGAGATGTTTGTACCGCTGGGGCGTCGGCTATAGCAAGAGCCCTATACAATTCACGCCTTCTATTTATAACTTTTGTCCGTTTGTTATGGACAGCGTAGCGAACTGAGGCGTGTGACGCAAATTCAGGTGAAGCTCGCGCCACAATAGTTGATCTTTTCAGGCGTTGTGGAAAAGACATGCGGGCAAAGTTACATGGCGGAATTAAGGAGTTTCTCGAGTTGATTTCGCAGCTGAGCCAGCTCTTTTTCACCAAGTAGCGCGGCATATTCTGCTTCAAGGATGAGTTTCACGTCATACGCGGCGCGTAGGGCATCTTTGCCCAACTCGGTAAAGCCGATAAGCGACGCTCGGTTATCGCTCGCGTCTTTTTTTCGTTCGACGTAGCCTTTTTTCTCGAGTTCGTGAGCCAGCTGACCCATAGCTTGCTTAGTTACGCCAGCCCTGTCAGCCAAGGTCGTGATGCGTGTACCCTCTATGTCTAAGTTGGCAATCAACACCGTATGAAAAAGCGTGATATTGGTGAATCCCTTTTCGTGTAGTAGGTTAACAGCACGCTCACTGTAGGCACGCGCAACGCGTTGAAATAATCGTCCTATATTTTTTTCTCGCATATCCAGCAAGTTTTTCTGAAGTTCAGACATTACCGTTTCCTTGACAGTAAAGACAAGTTGCTTTACTATTAATTGGTCAATCAACTTGACTATACCGTTCGGAGGTTACCCATGTTTGTCATCAGAGTGCGGCTGACTGTAAAACCAGAAAGTAGAGATGCTCTTCTCTCTCATATGCAGGCGGAGATGCAAAGAAACAGCGAGCTAGACGGCTGTAAAGCTTATGCCCTTTACCAAAATGCTTTCGACACCAATGCCTTTCTTTTGTACGAAGAGTGGCGTAATGTGGCTGCGTTTAACAGCTATAAAGACTCCGAGGCTTTCAAGCAAATTATGAGCGCACTTTTCCCACTTATCGCAGGTAAACCCGACTCTGCCTATTACGATTCGACTTTAGTCGGCCCCTGATATAGTTTCTAAAACCTCCGACAAGAGCGCCCTCGTCGTACTCATTCCCTCTTCTGCATAAACGGTCTCTTGCCCCGACCAATCGCCGAAATATCCGCCCGCTTCGCGCAACAAGACCGGAAACGGCCCGCAGTCCCAGGCGTTCATCACCGGGTCAAACATCGCTTCCATCCGGCCCGTAGCCACCAGCATGTGCCCGTAAGCGTCCGACCAGCCCCGGCGGTCGTAGGCTGCGGCAGCTAGACGTGACCACTCAGCTTCACGGTTATAGGCAGCAAAACTGGCGATATCGGTAAAGCCGACGGTGCTTTTAGCGAGGGTTGTTTTGTCCGACACCCGCGCCGGACGCCCGTTGAGCGTACAGCCCAAACCCGTTGCAGCGGCGCAGAGTTCGTTTAGGGCTGGAAAATAGGCGACGCCGACCTCGACGCGGCCTTCAACCTCGAGACCCAATAAGACCCCATAAAGTGGCACGCCCCGGACGAACGCTTTAGTGCCGTCAACCGGGTCTACGAGCCAACGGTGCGTCGCATCTTTGGTATCTTCACCAAACTCTTCACCGACGATAGCGTGTTCTGGATACCGCGCCCCCAAGCGGCGGCGAATCAGCGTTTCAGCTTCGCGGTCTGCGAGCGTGACGGGGCTGGCGTCGTCTTTGTAGGTCAGCCCCAAGCCTTCCGGCGAGCGGCCGAAGTAACCGAGCGTCAGGCGTCCGGCGTCATAGGCGAGTTCAGTGGCGAACTCGAGCAGGGGCTTAAGGTGAGCAGGTGATGGGGGCATAGCGTGTCCTTTGCTGTTGGGCTAGGTGCAGGTGGGTCAGGTACAGGTTTTTATAACGGCCAGGGCGTACTTGCCGGCTCACCGGCTTAACTCTCGCTTGCTACTTTTTCGCTACCCTTAAAACGTCTATAAAGCCCAAAAGCAGCGTATCTTTCTGCCAGACAGTATATGACGCGCTAAGCTGAACTATGATCTATACGCGCGAGCGGCTCGAGGGGCGCGAAGCCGAGACGTTGGCTCCTTACGCTGTGCTCGCCTCACAGAGCCGGGGCCGTAGCTACCCGGAACCCGAATCACGTTACCGCACCGCCTTTCAAAAAGACCGCGACCGGGTGATTCACACCTCGGCGTTTCGGCGGCTCGAGTACAAAACGCAAGTCTTTGTCAACTACGAAGGCGACCACTACCGCACCCGCTTGACGCACACCTTAGAGGTCGCGCAGGTTGCCAAAAGCATCACCCGTGCCCTCGGCCTAAACGACGACCTTGCTGAAACGGTCGCCCTCGCCCACGACCTCGGGCATCCGCCCTTTGGTCACGCCGGAGAAGATACCCTTAACCGGCTGGCGAAGGCCGACGGCGGCTTTGACCACAACAAACAGTCGCTCAGGGTGGTGACCGAACTCGAGCACCGCTACCCAGACTTTCCCGGCCTCAATTTAACCTGGGAGACCCTAGAGGGCATCATGAAACACGAAACTGAGTACGACCTGCCAGGGTTTGGCAGCGACTGGGAACCCGATTTGCAACCCTCGTTGGAGGCGCAAGTTGTCAATGTGGCCGATGAGCTGGCGTACAACGCGCACGACTTAGAAGACGGACTGCGCGGCGGTCACCTGAGCCCGCCGCAAATTGCCGAAGTTCCGCTCGTCGGCGACCTCATGACGCAGCTGGGGCTGGACACGCACCATTTCGGCAGTGCTGAACGCTACATTTTGATTCGCGAACTGCTGGGATTGACGATTGAGAGCACCATCCGCGAAACCGACCGTCAGCTCGGCGTTTACGGCGTCGAAACGTTGAGTGATGTGCGGCACGCGCCGACCAAACTCGTCTGCACTGAGCCCAAACTGCACGCAGAGCTCGCCGAGCTTAAAAGTTTTTTGTACGCCAACCTCTACTACCACTACCGCCAAATCCGCATGACCCGTAAAGCCGACCGGATGCTCTCGGCGCTCTTTTCGGCCTACTGTGACACCCCAAAGATGCTGCCGTGGGCGGTGCAGGCAGAGGTCGAGGGAAAAGGACTCGTGCGCACAGTTACGGATTACCTGGCGGGGATGACCGACCGCTACGCTTCGGATGAATACCGGAGGCTCTTCGACCCACTCTCGCTGACTTAAGGATAAGGATTTGCTAGAGCTAACAAGCCGTTAACTTGACCCCACAACACAGTTATGACAGAACCACTGTGCCTAACATGCCAACCGAGCATACTCGAGGCACGTTAACGAGAGCATCAAGATCAAGCTATGCTCTTGTAGAAAACGTAACCTTCGGGAGGGGAAGATGGACAACGACCTACAAGACTTTGAACAGTTTTTGAAACAGCGTGAGGAAGCTTCACAAGCGTATGTGAACGGCGACGCCGAGCCGCTGCGCCGCATTTCTACGCGCACGTCGCCTGCCACCTTTTTCGGTCCACCCGGCGACGTGGTTCAAGAGCCGGAACAGGTTATCTCGAGCTACAAAAGCAGCGCCGAACACTTCGAGTCCAGCAGTGACAACCACTTTGAAACACTTCAAATGGCAGCAAATGACGATATTGCTTATTGGGTCGGGATTCAGCGGGCAACCGCTCGCATGAAGGGACAAGCGGAAGAGGCTTCTTTCAATCTACGCCTAACCGAACTGTTCCGCCGCGAAGAGGGCGAATGGAAGATGGTTCATCATCACGCCGACTTTCTTAAAATGGAAGCTGAAGACTGAAAACTTAGCCACCACCCAACAAGTTATGGAAAAGGCGAAATAGATTTGTCCCATAAAAACGTTTGTCTTTCTTGGAGACTGTAATGAAAACCTTTGACCATCATTCAGGCAAACATTTAGAGATAGACGGAGCCAGCATCTATTACGAAGAAACCGGCGATAAGAACGCTTCGGTTTTACTGCTTTTGCACGGAGGCTTTGGGAACCTCGAGGACTTTAACCCCATCCTTCCCGACCTAACGAAAACCTTTAGAGTCATTGGGATGGACAGCCAGGGGCAGGGCAAATCAACGCTCGGTTCACACCCATTGACGTATGAGCGGTTGCAAAAAGATGTTGAACGTGTGCTCGAGCACCTCAACATTGACGCTTTGAGTATTATCGGCTTTAGCGACGGCGGCATTACCGCTTACAGACTTGCTTCACTGACATCGTTAAACATTGACAAGCTCGTAACAATTGGTTCACGTTGGCATCTAAAAAACACCGAAGCAACACGAGATATATTTCTAAAAATTACCGGCGAGAGTTGGCGAGAAAAGTTTCCTGACATGTACGACGACTACCAAAGCCTCAATCCCGAACCGGATTTCGACTTTCTGACTCATTCTCTCATTGATATGTGGCTCGATTCCGCGTCATCTGGCTATCCGAACGAGGCGGTCAAAAACATTTTCTCTTCCTTGCTGATCGTTCGCGGTGATGACGACCATCTTATCTCTAAAGAAACGGTTGTCGAATTGTCAGAACTCGTAAAAGGCTCGAGCTTGTTCAACATTCCGTTTGCGGGGCACGACGCCTTTGTGAGTCAAAAAGAGATATTCATGCTTGGCTTAAACGAGTTTCTCGAGCGATAATCCCAGATTTTGTAACCGCTGAGGTCATCCTCTATTAGCGTTTTTGGAACGATGCCAAATCGCTATGGTTGCCAGAGTTACTGTGCTAAGCCGTGTAACCATTTGTGAAAGAAATGATGCCTGCCCGTATACTCAAGAAAATCAAGGAGGCAATTGATAATGAGTGACAAAGACTTGGCTCAGTGGGAAGAAGGGCGTGACCTTGGGCAAGAGATTCTCGAGGGTATTAAAGCAGTTCAGTCAGGCGATATAGGTCGCAAATTCACGCCCAAGTCTTTTTCAGTGGTGCGTACACGTGAGAAGTCAGGGCTTAGCCAAAGCCGCTTTGCCGAGCTCTTAGGAGTGTCTGTCCGCACGCTGCAAGACTGGGAACAAGGGCGACGTGAACCGTCAGGCGCAGCTAAGACCTTGCTTAAAATAGCTGAACTGCACCCCGAAGTTCTAAGTGAAGTAGCAGCTTAGTGGGATGGGTTTCTCCCGACTAGAAAAGATTGACACTCTAAGTAGCATCTGATGAAACCGAAAGTAAGCTGGTCGGTCATACTCTTCGCGGCTCTGCTCTTAACAGGCGGTAAGCCAATAACGAGTTCTCACAGTAAGCAGGTTGTTCAGCCTAGTAAGCAAGTTGCCAGACAAAACCATTTGGCCGAAAGCTTAAAGACTTGGCAAAGACCCAAAGCTCTTCATAACGGTAGCTACCGCTACAGCGTTGAAGGAGGCTTTTTGACTTTCTACGGCGTTACAACTATTACGGTAAGAAAAGGTAAAGTGGTCTCGCAAATCCATAGTTATTTTGAAAGAAATAACAAAGACCAATGGGTATTTATGGACGAATACAGTTGGACCGAAGAAGGTGTAGCAGTTGGAAGTCACGAAGGTGTTGCACCGCTCACAGTAGATGAGCTTTACAAAGTTTGCCGAGACGAGGTGCTTACCCGAAATCCCCGAGTTAACGATATTTATCTCGACTTCAAAGCCAACGGCGTGTTGGACAGTTGCGTCTATGGCCTTAAGGGTTTTACCACTGACGTTTTTCCAGGCGTTTATGTTGGTACGCTCGAGTTTCTCCCCACTAAACCCGACTAAACCGTAACCAAGCTAAACGAAAAGGGACGGCCTCAGCACGTCCCTTTTTTACTGGTAAATAGTTTACTTCCCGAGCGTACTCCGCGCCGTCCCGAGCAGCTCACCCGTCGAAACATCTCTAAACCACGCCGACCCGAGGTTAGGCTTGTCTATCCGGACCATCACCCACGGGTTGGTGAGCGCCTGCGTCGTCAGGGTGCCGGGAGCGGGTTGAGTAATAGCAAGGTCGAGATACGCTTCGCCCTGTTCGACGGCGACGTTTTGCACATCTACGCTGTAACCGCCGCTGCGCTGCGTGCCTAAAAAGAAGGCGGCGACGCTTGACTGCCCAAAATCAACCTCCGGCAGTGGGGGCGGAGAGGTCATCGCGCCGTAAGCGCGGTTCCAGATCGTTTCCAAATCCGGGCGGCTTGTGGCCAATTCAAAATCGGGTGAGTCGCTCGTAGCCGCCTGCGTCCCGGTCGCTAAGACCTCCCAAGCAGGTGAGGCCGTCCCTGCGGGTGTCGCCGTTACTCCGGCTGTCTCGAGCCCTGGCCGCACCACGAGCGTGGTGTTACGGTAGTCACCCAAGCCGTTGGCCTGCCGGGTGCGGTCACGGATTTCGGCGAGCGCAGTGACGACGACCGGCCCACGGGCCTCGAGGTCTCGCCCAAACACCTCAGCTTCAGCGCGTGTCAAGCGCCCGAGGCCGAAGAGTTTGTCCGGCCGTTCACGCGGCACGACCCGGCCTCTAAAACCGGCGTCAGCTTGGCCGAGAAGTGTAAACCACAACTCGCCGTCGAAGTAAAGCACGCCCTCGACCGCTTCGTTCGTCGTCACCATCAGGTCGGTTGAAAAGGGTAGGGCCTGCACCACGACCGGCGCGTTGCCGAGGGGCGCAACCTCTTGCTGCAAATAGGGTTTGCCCTCGATTAAGAGCGCACGCGGTACGCTCAGCGGGTCGTCCGACGTACCTTTCGTCAGTTTCAGCTCGCGCCCGCCGACGCTCAACGTGGTTGGATCACCGTAAAAGTAGCCGTAGAGCGATCCACCTTGAGGTGTGTAGAGGGCAACGTCATGTAAGACCGGGGCGCCCGCCTGAAACGACGGTAGACAACCCGTCAGCAAGAGCGGCAAGAGAAGAACAGCCTTAAACTTAGACATACTCGAACCTAATCATAAGGCCACTTTAGCATCTTTACGCGTGAGCTTTTTTGAGGGTTCGCTGGCGCGTTAGATTAGACTATGCACCGGTTTCTTGTAGATAAGTGGCTTTGGGCGTTATTTGGGGCACTGTTTATATTTCCCTGGGCGGTAGCCGCCAAACTACACCCCTTTGAAGTCATCGTCGTTGGGAGCGAACCCGAAGGGGTGACAGCCGCCGTCGCTGCCGCCCAAACAGGTGCCAAGACGCTCCTCGTCACCGAAGATGCACGCGTCGGTGGGCTGTTTGTCTTAGGCGGCCTCAACTCGCTCGACCTGCGCCCTTACGAACTCGTCCAGCGTGGGCTTTTTGCGCGGTGGTGGACGCTCGTCGGACGCGGCGCAGCGTTTGACACAGGGCGGGCAGAGAGGGCGTTCGAGACATTACTGAGGAGCGCAGACGTTACGGTGCAGTTGGATGCGCCTTCGGTCTCTCCTGTGATGCAGACAGGGCGGGTCGTCGGAGTACACGCCGGACAAGAAACATTTACAGCCGCTCAAGTCGTTGACGCGACCGCCGACGGCAACCTCGCCGCCGCTGCGGGTACAGCCTATACGGTTGGCTTCAGCTCGTTGGGAGTGGGCGAGCGGATGGCCGATACGCTGGTGTTTCGCCTCGAGAACCTGGACTGGGCAGCCCTGGTCAAAAACGTCCGGGCAAGAGGCGGCGCTTACGCGCAGGTCAACGGCAACGCGGTGTGGGGCGCATTTGACGGGTTTCCAGCCGCGTATGAAGCTGAGCAAAAAGGTGTGCGGCTCCGCGGCCTCAACTTGGGACGGCAGGCGGACGGCTCGGTGTTGGTCAACGCGCTGCTCGTTTACGGCGTTGACCCGGCCAGTCCCGCGAGTGTCGCGGATGGTCTCAAGCGAGCGAGGCTCGAGGCTCCCCGGATCGTCCGGTACTTGCGGGCGCTGCCGGGGTTTGCAGGCGCAACCTACGGCGGCGTCGCTGAGCGGCTTTATATCCGCGAGTGGCGACACTTCAACACGCGCTGCACGCTTTCTATGGACGACACGTTAGCTAACGTCGTGAGGCCAAATGACGTGGTCGCAGGAAACTATCCGCTCGACGTGCAAACTCTGACGCCCGGTGACGACGGCTACGTTTACGGCGTCCCGGAGGTTTACGGCGCACGGCTCTGCGTGGCGCTGCCAAAAAACCCGGACAACCTTTGGATATTAGGTAAAAGTGCCGGGTACGACCCACTGGCGGCAGCGTCGGCAAGGGTCGTTCCGTTCGGGATGGCGCTCGGTGAAGCGGTCGGGATTGCGGCGGCGGACGCGGCGCAGAGCGGCCGTTCAGCGTCGGCTTATGCAGGAAACAGTCAAGCGGTAGCGAGAGTACGCGAGCAGTTGGAGGTCAAGGGCGCGTATCTGCCCGTGGTCAAACCCAGAGCCCCGACCGGCCCGGTCCAGCACCCCTACTTTGAGGCGTACCGCACGCTGCGCCGTAAAGGGCTGGCACTCGGCGGCTACACGAACGACCCAGGCTTGGACGAAACGATGCCTGCGCTCGGGTTTTTATACCTGCTGAGCAACGTCGGCACGCGGTTTTGGCATGATGATACGCTTGGCGCAACGTTGCTAAGCGAGTTTCCCGACCTCAGCGGCGACCTCACGCCGGATTTAGCTTTGGAGCTGACCCACGCGGCAAGCTGTGCGCTGAGGGCTTGTCGTTCTGCTTGGGAGGTTTGGAGTACAAAGCCCCAAACTGTACTCACGCGCGGCGAAGCCTACGCGCTGGCGGCGAAACTTGCGACGCTAAAAGGAGATTAGATGCTGGCAGTTATCGCAGATATTCACGGAAATTTAGCGGCGCTCGAGGCCGTTCTAGCCGACCTCAAACAAACAAGAGCAGACCAACTCGTATGTTTGGGTGATGTGGCAAGCTTTGGACCACGGCCGCGTGAAACGCTAAGGCGCATTCAAGAGCTTGAGTGTCCGGTTGTGATGGGCAATGCAGATTGGGAATTATTAGATGAGTCTACCCGTAAAGCACTCAAAACTTTGGATGTCACTTTTTTTGACCTTGCGACTTGGTGTGCCGAACAACTTACGGACGCTGACCAGGCGTTTATCCGGACGTTTCAAAAGACGGTGAGGCTCGAGCTTGATGGCCTACCCGTCCTCTGTTTTCACGGCTCCCCAAACTCCTACAACGATGAAATTGTCGCTACTACGCCGGACGAGACGCTCGCCGAGTTCTTTCAGGAACATGCCCCACTTATGTTTGGCGGCCACACGCACACCCAACTTCTCAGACGCTACCAAGACCTAACCTTTGTCAATCCCGGCAGCGTCGGTTTACCTTTTGAAGTGTTCCCTGACGGAAGCGTCCGCAACCCGGCCAGGGCTGAGTACGCGCTGCTCGAGGTTGTGCAGGGACAACCAAGCATAATTTTTAGACGCGTTCCTTACAATCTAAAACCGCTTTTAACAACAGCTAAAACGAGCGGGATGCCCCACGCTGAAACGTGGAGCGCCGACTGGTCAGACTAAACCATTCAGGCCAACCCACTTTTTAGCACCCCGATAAACTGCTGCGCCGTGCGCCCCGAATACCCGTTCCCCCATTCGGCAAAGCGGATAGCTTTGGCCTCTAAGTCGCCATCTATCACGCTGTCGCGTTCAGCAAGTCCCCGGACAATCTCCAAGTAGCGCCGCTGCGTCGCGTCTGGAAAGGTCAAGACGAGACCGAAACGGTCAGACAGGGCCAGACGTTCGTGCTGCGTATCCCAGGCGTGAACATCGTCGTTTAAGGGGTCGGGCCGTTCGGAAAACCGCTCCGACACGAGGTGACGGCGGTTACTCGTGGCGTAGACGAGAGCATTCTCGGGTCGCCCGCTTAAAGCGCCTTCCAGCAATGATTTAAGCGGCCCGTAGGCGCGACTCCCGGCTTCAAAAGAGAGGTCGTCAACAAAGAGTAGATAAAAATGCGGTCGCCCGCGAAGCGTCTCTAAAATGGTCGGTAAGTCGCTCAAGCTTTCCGGCACGACCTCGACAAAGCGTAAGCCCGCTTCGGTGTAGCGCCCGCCCAAACTCCGCAGCGCGGTAGATTTGCCGCTCCCGCGCGGGCCGTAAAGCAGCGTGTGCTGGCCGCCGCGTCCGGCTAAAAACGCTTCGGTGTTGGCGTCAAGACGCTCGAGCTGCTTCTCTAAGCCAACGAGCCGCTCAGCCTTAGCCCACGCCGGGTGGGAGACGCCGTGTAGCGCCCCACCCGACCAACGAAACGCCGGAAACCGGGCTAAATCGCCGGTACCGTTCTGACGGTAAGCCTCGAGCAATTTCTTCAGTACAGCGTCAGCGTCGGCAGAGCTGAGCAGTTTGGCAAAAGCTTGCACCTTGTCGGTAATGCGGCTTAGGTGCTCGAGCGGCGGCAGCTTATCGCCTACCACATCAGCGACTTCACCCTGCCAATCGCGGCGCAACGAGGGTAAGAGCGCCGTAAGGTCACGCCGCGCCCCGGCTAATAAACCTTCTGGAATTGGGCTGGCGGCTCGGGCCAGCGCCGACTCACCGTAAAGCAGCCCGGTTGCCGCAGCCCCGTAAAGGTCCGTGTGTCCGGCTTCACTTAGCGCAGCGTAAAGCTCGGCGTAAGCGTCTTCAACTTCGGCGGCGTTCCGGCCCAAAATGACCTCCGCCAGCTTTCGCAAAGCCTGTGCCCACGGCTCTCGCCACAAGTCCCGCAAGACGTACATTAGTCAGCCCTTTCTGGGATAGACGCCGTTATAGACCCCGTGTCCACCTCAGCAACAGGGTCAACCTCAGCAACAGGAGCAAGACGTGCCTGCACGTCCGGCAGAGCGCGGCGCATTGCCCGTGCGCCCGCCGCCGCGCCCGCTGCCGCGCGGTGCAGGTCCCACCAGGCGATAGGCGGGTCCACCCGTAACAGGAGCACATCAGGCAACGTCATCAGCTCTTCTAAAGGGTCACGCGTGTACGACGCGCCCGCCCGCGCGAGACCGCGTAAAAGCGTCCCGTAGGCGTGCTCGGGCGCACCTAAAAACCGCTGGTGCCACCTCTGCCCGGTAGCTGAGGCGTGAAAGGTGCGAAACCGCTGAACTAGCCGCGCCTGTTCTACCGCGATGCCCGTATGCACCCCGAGGACAAACTGCGCTTCAGCTAACAGGGGCGTCACCGGTACCGGCGAGACGAAACCGCCGTCAATCAGCAGACGGCCTTCGACCTCGAAAGCCCGAGTAATTCCCGGCAGAGCGCAGCTCGCCCGAACTGCCCGCGCCAAGGAGCCGCTATAAGACTCAGGGCGCAGCACGACGAGTTCGCCGGTATGAATATCGGTACAGGTGATGTGTAAGGGCACCCTGAGGTCGGCAAAGGTCGCGCCGTGAAACACGGTGCGCTCGAGCCACCCTTCAATGCGGCCCCCCTCAACGAGCGCCGCCCGGTGCAGGCCAAAATCCAACCCGTGCCGCCACACCTCGCGCGCCGGAAAGGTCTCCGCCCACGCCCAAAGCTTATCCGCGTCTTCGTAAAGCGCGTAGTGCGCGGCGATCAGCGCCCCGAAACTCGTTCCCGAAAGGACTTCCGGTGAGAGTCCGGCGTCAGCTAAAACTTTAAGGACGCCGACGTGCGCGAAGGCCCTGGCAGTGCCGCCGCCTAACGCCACGCCGAAACGGTGTGAGATGGGCTCGAGCGGCATTCCTCACTTTATCAAGGATGTTCCGGTGGGCACGGTCAATTTACAGCAGCGCAGCCGAACTGTCATACGAGCTCAGTGAAAACTTTAGTAGGTAGCAATTATGCTAAGCTGCTACCATAAAACAGGTCAATCTTAAAAGCGACCGCGTAGCCGGGTTGCTCGAGCAACTCACCCGGCGAACGGGCGAAACCAAGGTGGACGCGGTTTCCAGGGCGCTCGAGGAACGGCTACAAGAGTTGAAGGCGGAAGACCGTTCAGAACGGACGTTGACTTGGTTGGCAACAGCCGTTTGGCCGAACTTTACTGAAGCGCAGCGCGGCCACGCCCCCACGAAAGAGGAGCCGGAGGAACTGCTCGGGTTTTGATGGTCGTTGACAGCAGCGTCCTTTTGTAAATCCTTTTTAGAGAACCCGGTGCTGAAGCAGCCGTCGTCAGTTTAGGTCGAGTGCCCGGCTTAATGATGGCGTCGCCGACGCTGCTGGAAACAGAGACCATTTACGGCTCACGGCGCGGGTTTACCTCAAGTGAGGTTGCAGAGCTGACACATCGTCTCGGTATCGCCTTGCACCCGTTCTCTGCCGAGCATGTCATGGAGGTGAAGCTGGCTTGCGCCCGCTTTGGTGAGGGGCAGGGGCATCCGGCGCAGCTCAACTTTGGTGACTGGATAAGTTACGCGCTGGCTAAGGTAGCAGGACAACTCCTCGCCTTTAAGGGAGAGGACTTCAACCTGACCTCGAGGTTTTCAAACTAGGCTAGTTCATAATATATGCAGCCGCGCCAGCGCGTAAGCGTCAACGAACGCCCCGTCCCGAAACGCGTACTGTTGCTGCGTACCTTCACGGACAAAGCCGAACTTTTCATAGAGTTTGATCGCTGGAAGATTATCGGTATAAACCGTAAGTTCTAAGCGGGTCAGCTCGAGCCAGTTATCAGCCAGCTCTACAGCTGCCGCCATTAAAGCAGACCCCACGCCTTTACCCTGCCAATCGTCCCGCACCGCCATCCCGAGCGAGCCGACGTGACGCCGCCGGGGTCTCGAGGCCGTTTGCAGCCCTAAATTTCCAACGACCTCACCTTCGGCGCAGGCCACCAAACTGTAAAAGTCAAGCGGGGGGTTCTCGAGCTTTTTACGCCAACTTTCAGCTGACGGGTACGGCAGTTGCATCGTGCCCCGGATGACCTTAGGACACAAAAAGATTTTGTGAAACGCTTCAAAGTCGCTCGGTTCGGTGTGACGCACGGTGATGTTCTCACGGGTCATACCTCATCATAGCCGAGGCCGGGACAGGTATGTCAGCGTTCAATAACCCTGCGGCGGTCGGTCATCTAAAGAGTAGTCGAATTCGGTCATCACAGCAGGTTCTACTCGTCTACCGGGCACAACAAGTCTTTATTTGCCCACATAATTGTTTGCCGCATCGCTGCGCCGCCCCCGCTTAGTCCAGCTTGCGTTTGAGGTCGTGCTGCGGTCTACCGCGCGCCCGAAAAGCCCTCAACTGCCTACGGCTTAACGGTACAGCGGCAAGAACGACCGTTACACGGCCCTCTAAAAACCGCTTGAACGCTCTAGCATACCGCTGTTCAATCGCCCGGTCTAACAAGTAAGCGAGCACGAGCATTCCGAGCACCGTGCCCCAGAATAAGACGTGAGGGTTTACGGTGGGGTAAGCCGCGTTAAAGATCATGTAGCCGATATTTTGGTGAATCAGGTAGAGCGGGTAGGTCAGGGCTCCCAAAGTCACCCAGTTGACCTCTGCGAGCCGCCCGGTTCGGCGCAGTGCTACGGCGACGAGGAGGACAAAAAACACCGAGATAATACCCGCGGTAACGTATGGGCTGAACTCCGTGTGATACTTCGCCTCGAGCTTAGGAATATCACCCAGCGCGTGATAGAGCGCGACCATCCAGGCTGCGCCGACGAGTCCTAGCCGCGTGGACGTCAGCCCACGAGAACGGATCAAAAAGCAAAAGGCACCGGCGATAAAGAGGGGCGAATAGTCGGTGATGAGCAAAAAGCCGAGTAGCGGTACCGGAGCGAATACAAGCACCACGCTCGCAACCAGCCATAAGGTAAGCAGCAGCTGCGTCCGCCCCAGCTGCTTAAAGAGCAAGACAAGCGCGACCAGCGCGTAAAACCGCAGCTCGACGAAGAGCGACCAGTAAACCCCGTCTACCGAAGGCACCTTGAGAAAGCCGCTGAGCATCGTGAGGTTAACGGCGTACTGCGGCGCTGACACGCTAAAATGCGCTCCGCCAAAGAGCAAGGTGACGATAAAGGTAAGCGTACAACAAACCCAAAACATCGGGTAGAGGCGGGCAATCCGTGAGGTGGCAAACTTTTTTAAGGAACCGCTCGAGGCGCTCATCAAGATGACAAACCCGCTGATCATAAAAAACAGCTCGACGCCGAGACTGCCGTATTTGGCGGCGGGCACAAGAAGCGGGTACGGCATGGTGGACAGGTCATCGGCAGAAAAGCCCCGAAAAGCGTAGTGATAAAGGACGACCGAAAGTGCTGCTAGAAATCTGAGCAGGTCGAGTTCGCCAACTCTATAAGCCGCTATAACCTCTGCCGAACGCGTTGTTTTCATACGGGTAGGGTAGGGGCCAAACCCGCCTACGCCGCTGCACCCGTCACGTTATCAAGTCCAAGAAACGCCGTCAGAGACGTAAGTAAAATTGTTCACATCATAGCGTTGGTGTGAAAAAACGTCCGACGCGAACAGCCTTATTAGGCTAGGAAAAACTTTCGGCTAGCTGTCGGTTGGGGGCTGTCAAGGGGGTCTAAATTTCTGCTCGGCAGCTTAGGAAGGCTTCAGCAAGGTAAAAACGAGGGGTTTGCTACGCCGCCTGAGAAGGGGCCTTAGCGTAGAGGCTGAGGTTTCGGAAAGAAGGGGCTTGCTCGTCAAAACCGCTTTTGTGGCTTTTTGTACTCGAGTTCTGCCAAGCTTAAGCCGTTTAAGCGGGGGCTCGGTATTTCGGGTTACTGCTATCTGCGCCTAAGCAACCGACACCTACTTGTGCAGCCAACTACCGTCCAAGGACTGCTCTCAATATAAGCAGCAGATTTTTTCTAAAGACTTATTCTCCTGTAGCTCTCTACTTTGCGCCATTTCACGCGCCTGTCCCGCTCAAGCCTTAAGCTAATGCTAGCTAAGTTACACTTCAGAACGACACACAAGGAGGCCCATGCTAGGCACAGCGGAGATTAAAACGAACGTCGGGAGCGCGCTGCGGCGTATCGGCAAACAAAACGACCAGGGTGAGACGGTCGGGATTGCGTACTTGGAGCGCGGCACCCTGCAGATGATCCCCGTAGTGCTGCGTGTGCTCGGGTTTATTTTGGTTTTGAGCCTTTACTTTTTGCAGCGCCCTCTAGCGGTGTTCGGGGTGGTACCGGGGCTCGAGACCCTAGCCAATACCCGCCTCATTTCGCCGTGGCAGTACGGGCTCGCCATTTTGATCTACGCCGTTTATTTCGTCGCCACGCTCGTGCGGAGCGGCTTTTTCAAAGGTCAGCCGGGGGTCGAGCTGCACTTTACCAAGCATCAGCGGATTGTGCGCACGCTTAAAGCAGGCCAGAGCGCACTCGTGGTAGACCCACGGGTACGGCCTTACGCCGCCGTATCCACCAAACCTTTCGTCCTCGACATGCCGCAGATCGAGGGCACCACCGGCGACAACATCAGCTTGTCGTATAAAGGGGCGCTCATCGCCCAGGTTGAAGATACCTACCGGCTTGTCGAACGAGGCGGGTTTGAGGTCTTTTGTACACAGTTAGAAGAACTTTTTGAGAGTGTCATCAAAGACGAGATGCTGAGCATTTCCGCAAGGGATTTTAACCGCTTTCTGGTTGAGCGGGCGGCGTTTCCGGAGGGTGACGCAGTAGACGAAGAGAGTCTGACCGACCGACTCGCCGATTTGGAGAAAGAAGACCTCAGCCCAGAATTACTCTCAAAAATTGCCAGCATCGCTGAACTCGACGTGTCACGGTTTGTACTCGACGAAAGCGGCTCTCCCCGGCGGCGAGTGCTCCTCGCCAAGCTGCAAGACCTCGCCAGCAGTTACGGCATCACGCTTTTAGACCATCTGCCGCAGGGCAACCTCACCAGCGACGACTATTTGCGCACCTTAGCGGTTGGGCTTGTCTCATCTATCACGCGGGTGCGGCAGGCCACCGAGACGCTTAAAGATATCACCGAAGAGGAGATTTCCGAAGAGATTGCCGCGAAGGTCGCGGATGTGAGTTTGGGCGTGTTAGAGGTCGAGCGCATCATCCGTGAAATTGACGCCATCAAAGGCTCGCTGCAAAACCAGGCGACCGAAACCCAGATTATTCGGGCGCGGCAAGCGGCGATTGACAATATCGTCAGCAGCTACCTGATCCCGGCACTGTCGCAAGTTTCGACGCTTAAAGAGCAGGTACGGGCGCGGAGTGTGCAGAGTGCGGGGCTGGAAACGTATATTCAAAAACAAGGTGAGCTGTTAGAACGCCTCGAGGCGCAACTCGGCAGTTTACCCCGTGTGAGCCGCGTGGTGACTGACCAAACTGACGTAAGTCACATGATGCTGCAGGGTGACCTGTTGGGGGCGCTCTTGCAAGAAAGCGACGTGACGGCGGTGCTGCAAGAGTACAAACGGCGCGGGTTTGCCAGATTGGGGGGCTCAGGTCAGGAGGCGCTGGAGGCGTACAAACTCGATGTAGACGCGCTGATGAGCCAGTTAAGTAGAGCGTTGGAAGACGTGCCGACCGACTCCGGCACGAGAGTCGAGTACACGCCCGAATCGGTCAAACGCAAGGTCGAGGAGATCACGGCGAAGGCGAGCGTACCGGGCGCTGTTGACCTAGAACGTTACCAAGAGGAGGCCAGCTTATGAGTTTTAGAGACGTCGGTCAGCGTTTAGGCGATCAAGCGAAGGGCGGGCTCGAGGAAATCCTAGACAGCGGCTCGCGTGAAGTTGAAGCGGCCGTCGGTCGCCGCCTCGACCAGATGCTCGGCGCAGTGAAGCGCAACGTCCAAGAGGGCGACCTCAGCCGCTTTCGGTCGGTGGACGAAGAGCGTATTTTAAGCTTTGTGCCCGACAAACGCCGCCCCTCAGGGTTGGGACTTTTTACCCTGGGACTCCTGCTGCTGGTTTTACTTCCGGGCTGGCTTAAAGTTTTGGCCGTACCCGCCCTACTCTTAGGTGTCCTCGTCTTTGCCTGGCGCTATTTGAGCAACGCCCGCGTAGATGTGCCCGACGGTTATACCGGCGTGCTCTGCCGTTACGGACGACCGCTTGGGGGCCGTCAGGCACATACCGGACGCAACTGGCTCACCCGTTTCGACACCTTTATCCCCTTTTTAGTCTCGCAGCGCGACCAAGTTGTAGAACTCGAGGACGCCAACTTTACCGCCGACTACGCCAGCATCTCGCTCTCGCAACAGCTCGCCTTTCGCGTCACCGAACCGGCGGTATTTATCGAGCGGAGCAGCCCCGGCAACATCATGAAAATCTTGAGCCTTTACGCAGGCTATTTGAACCTGCGCATCATCACCTCGATTGAAGACGCGCGGGTCAAGTTCAGCGGGCGCGACCGGATTGACAACATTATCGGAGCATTAAACGACAACCTGCGGGAGGGTTACGGCATCGAAATTGTCCGCGGCAGTATGCCCTCGGCCAATAACGACATCTTGCTCGATTTGGAGGCGATTCGGACGCTGCTTAAAGAGATCGAGGCGATGACCGAGACGCAGCAGGTGCGGGTTGAAGCGGCCGTCAAACAGGTCGAATCGCAGCTGCGCACCCGCCGTAAAGAGACGCGGAGCCGCGCGTTTGATCTGCAGCAAGCCAAAGTTCGGTTAGATACGAGCGTCGCCGAGCAGGTCGGGGCTGCCAAACAGACGAGTTTGGTCCGGGCGCGGCAAGAACTCGAGGCCGCCGCCTCAGAGGTGCGCCGCGAACTTGCAACTTTGGCTGCCAGAGAACAGAAAAACCAGGGTTTACAAGATTCGGTCGAGGGGTTGGAGCTCGAGTTTCGCCTGCGCCTCGCTGAACTTAAAGAGCGCTACGCCCGTCAGCTGTTACCCGAGCAGATCGAAGTGCTCGCGGTTAAAGGGTTGGGGCCGGGGCTGAGTTTGGGGCGGGCGCTGAGAGAAGCGGGTGGGTTGTTTAAGGCGTTGCCGGAGCTGGGGGATAAGGACGGTTAAGGAGCTGAGCGGCATAATAGGCCGATGACGCTTTCTCAACTTAGCAAAATACCTTTTACACAAAACTTGCACCCCTTTTGAAGACGCACCTATTAAGGTTGACAGGCTAAAATAGCGAAAAGCTTTGGCAACAGAAGTCATTATGCAGTTTTTGCGCTCGTTAACTGCATAAGGCTATATACTTACAGCAGCTAGCAAAAGCGCAAGTGTGTCCTTTAGACGGTCACTTCGCAGCTACCTCTTGCATCATACCGCGCACAGTTGAACCATAAATCCAGCTGCTGTTTAGAGCTTCCTATCGTGCCATATCTTCTTACACCCTGATCTACAGTTACAACCCCTCTGCACCGAGGACAGACAGCGGGTTGTGAAGCTAGGTAGCTATCAGCCATCGGACTTATTTCATCCAGACCATAATCCGCTTGATTGTCCATTGGCTGATCGTAACTGACCTAAAATAGTCGTACTGTCGTGAGGCACCCTGATTTGTGTTGACGGGTCGAACAGGTTTGACTATCTCACCCTCGCACCTGAAACGCCAGAACGCGCAGGGCTTTACTGTCCGCAGTTGGATTTAAGGGCTTCGTTCGCCGAACAATTTTGGCAACGAAGGTGTGTCTCGCCTTCGTCGCTACGCCTTTCCCTATCGACAGCAACGCAATTCGGTTTAGCAACCCCAGGCCATCATTGAGCCATCTTTTCGGGGCGTTACCGCTAAGCCGAAGCTGCCCTTACCCAGCGACTGGAATCTTCTCATTCTTTCGTGAACCGCGCCGCTGTTACTCTCGACTAGAAGTCCCGACTTTGTTCGATTATCTTGGGCGTTCGGAGCATAACTACTTGTCTACCGACTTTAAGTCAGACTTTGCCGGGCCGTTTAGCACCTGCCCGTGGGCGTCGAAACGCGAACCGTGGCAAGGGCAGTCCCAGGTTTTCTCGCCGCTGTTCCAGGCGACCACACAGCCTAGATGCGGGCAGACCGCCGAGTAGGTGTGGCGTACCCCCGCGTCGTCGCAGTAGACAGCGTGTTTGGTTGAACCAAAGCCGACAACCGCTCCGGTACCCGGTTCTATGCTGTCGGCGTTGCCCTTTCCCGGTGTTACCAGGTCGGTGTACTGAGCGGCGACGTTGAGAATTTCTTTAGTAAACTCACCCGCAGCTTTAGCAGGTTTGCGTTCAGGATCGTAGATAAGCGCCCAGGCGTTTTCTTTGCCCATAATCAGGTCGCGGATCAGCATACCCGCGATGGTGCTGTGCGTCATCCCCATGCCGGAATCGCCGGTCACGACGTAAACGGCTTCGTCACCAGGGTTGCGGCCGATATACGCAAGGCCGTCAAGTGATTCATAAACCTGGCCCGACCAGCGGTAGGCGACCCTGCCCATACTTGGAAACCGCTCCCTGGCCCACGCCTCGAGCTTCCCGTAACGCGCGTCGTCGTCGTCGGCTTGACCGGTTTTGTGATCTTCACCGCCGACCAGCAGCAGCTCGGTCTCGCTACCGTCGAGCGTTTGTACCCTCACGTAGTGATAAGGGTCTTCGGTGTCCCAGTAAAGTGCTTTGGTGACGCTACCACGGGGAATCTCAGCGGCGACGACGTAGCTCAGGTAAGGGGCTTGTTTGGTGTGAAGCGCCACGCGGTCGTTGATAGGCGAGTTGGTCGCTACGACGACTGCGCTAGCTGTCACCGTAGCCCCTGAGCGAGTTCGTACTCTTGCAGGCTGACCGTCTTGAATCTCGTCTACCGCTGTACCTGTATAGATTTGACCGCCACGTGCTTGAATAGCCCCGGCCAGCCCGTTTAGATACTCGAGCGGGTCGAACTGTCCCTGGTTGGGAAAGTGCAGGCACGGCAGCGTGTCGAAGTTGTCAAGTGGCGCTTTAGCCACGCGCTCTACGTCGGTGAGCCCGACCCGGTGGGCCGCGTCAAGTTCTTCGTCAAGCACTTTCCGCGAACTTCCGGGGGGAACGAACAGGTAGCCACTGACGCGCTCGAAGGTGCAGTCAATACCCTCTTCACGCGAAATTGCCTCGATCATGTCAACAGCAGCCGTATGGCTGTGAGCGGCTAGCCGCGCCTTTGCCTCACCGTGAATGCGGATGAATTCGCTGTAACGATCATCAAGGGCGTTTGACAGCTGCGCGGTCGTTCGGCCGGTGTTGCCGCCGCCAACTGGACCCTTATCGAGAACTACTACAGAACGGCCTTCGCGTACCAATAGGTAGGCGGTGGTTAGTCCGGCAAGGCCCGCGCCAACGATACAGACATCGGTGGAAAGGTCGTGCGTGAGTTCGGACGTCTCGAGCAGGTTCTCTGCTTGCGGCCAGCTAGACAGTGTGCGACCGGTTCTTTGAGCGTGGCTCATCGCTCACCTCTTTCTGCGTTTGGGTAGATGGTTTTAGCTCAATTTCTAGAGGACGTCTTCACCGTATGAAGAGATACTATAAGCGTGGGAAGCTAGCTATAGCTGCGCCTAATCAGGGGAATGTCTGCTACCGGGCTTATCAGTTACGTTTCTCAGCCGCCTGTAAGAGCAGTGTCACAGCCGTAACTCCCGCAGCCACCGCAAGCGCAGTTAGGAGCGGATGGTTAGCTGCCCCTGTGTAAAGGCTCGAGTCCCTAACCCACCCTTGATAGTCGCCGCGCTCATCTAGGCTCGAGGTCGGCCGCTCGAGCGAACCTCCGGGGTACTGCACCGGATTGCCTGACTTTTGTTGGTCAAAAAAACCTTTTGTCTCCATCGCCTTGTCGGTCAGCCGCGGCGCGTAAGTACCGGCAGCCGAAATCATTTTGCCGCCGCTCCCAACAGTCAGGTCGCGTTTAGGCGTTTCGGCACAGTGTAAAATTGCCTCGGCAACCACTTCAGGGGCGTAAACGGGGGGCGGCAAGGTCGGCTCTTCGTCCAGATAGTTTTTAGCGTGATGTGGATACGGCGTGTCAATGCTCGAGGGTTTAATCAAGGTGACTGAAACAGGCGCGTCTTCAGCCTCTAGTTCGACCCGGAGCGCGTCGGTAAAGCCTTTGACGGCATGTTTTGAGGTGGCGTACATCCCTTGCAGCGGAATCGCCCGGTCTGAGAGTGCCGAACCGATGTTGATCAGTGCGCCGCCGCGGGTCTTAAGCTCCCGCACCGCCGCCAGCGACCCATAGACGAGTCCCCAGAAGTTCGTATCAAAAAGCTTGCGGTAGTCTTCGGTACTGCCCTCTAAAAGCAGCGCGAACATCCCTACGCCCGCATTGTTAACCCAAGTATCAAAACCGCCGAAGCGTTCCTGGGCCGCCCGCACAATACTGTGAACATCGTCTTCGTGACCGACATCGGCGACGGCGTAAACCGCTTCATGACCGGCGGCCTCGAGTTCCTTGGTAAGCTCCCGGAGGGCGTCCTCGTTACGGGCGGCGAGCACAAGCCGAGCCCCGCGTTTGGCTGCCAACCTTGCTGTAGCCAGACCGATCCCCGACGTTGCACCGGTGATAACGACAACTTGTTCACTGAGGTTTTTTAGCTTGACGTTCATCTTTCCCCTTTACTGTTCAAAACACGCCAGCTACACAGTTACGGAACAAACACCGCTCTGACACACCCGTCTTCTTTATTTTTGAACATCTCGTAGCCGCGCGGCGCGTCTTCCAAGGAGAAGGTGTGCGTCGCTAAATACGAGGCGTCGAGTTCGCCTTTGACGGCGTGTTCTAAAAGGCGCGGCAGATACGCTTGCCCGTGTTGCTGGGCGGTACGTACGGTTAACCCTTTGTTGATCACGGCTCCGAGCGGAAACTTATCCATCAAGCCGTAGACCCCGACGATAGACAGGGTACCCCCTTTGCGACACGCCAGAATCGCCTCGCGTAAGGCCGTGCCGCGGTCGGTCTCGAGCCTCAGCGCCTGCTTAACCCGGTCGTAGGCGTAACCGACGCCGGTACCGTGCGCCTCCATTCCTACAGCGTCAATACACGAATCGGGGCCGCGCCCGCCCGTCAGTTCGCGGAGGGCCTCTAAGACCCCCACCTGCGTATAGTTCAAGGTTTCCGCACCAGCGTGGTCTTCGGCCATCTGCAGACGTTCCGGCAGCCGGTCGATCGCAATCACCCGCGCCGCGCCCATGAGATACGCGCTCCGCATCGCCATCAGCCCTACGCCGCCTGCGCCCCACACCGCCACCGTATCACCAGGATGAATGTTGCAAAAGTCCGCCCCCATATAGCCGGTGGGGCCAGCATCGGACAAGAACAGCGCCTGTTCGTTCGTCAAGCTTTCAGGAACGCTAAAACAGTCCACGTCGGCGTGCGGTACCCGGATATAGTCGGCGTGCGAGCCTGCGTAGCCGCCAAAGGCGTGGGTGTAGCCGTAGATTCCGGCAGTCGGATACCCGAGCAGCGGTTCTTGCAACTCGGCGTTGGGGTTCGTGTTGTCGCATAACGAGTAGAGGTTTTGCTGGCAGTACCAGCAGGTCCCACAAGAGATGAAGGATGGGACGACCACGCGGTCGCCTTTTTTGACCTTGGTAACCTCGCGGCCGACCTCGACGACTTCGCCCATAAATTCGTGACCGATCACGTCGCCTTCGCGCATCGTCGGTATAAAGCCGTCGATAAAGTGCAGGTCGGAGCCGCACGTCGTTGACAGCAAAACTTTCAAGATCACATCTTTCGGGCTGACGATTTCAGGGTCAGGGACGCTTTCGACCCGGAGGTCGTTGACGCCGTTCCATACAAGTGCTCGCATAAAGGCTCCTTAGACGTTGCTGCCGCGTCCGCGACCGGACGGGTTGTGCTCGAGCGTGGGAATCTCCCCGGTTTCGGCGAGGCTCTTAAAGCGGCGTAGGGTTTTACCGACCAGCGTTTTAGGTACAGCATCAAACAGCTCCGCGGCAGCCTTGCCAAGTGCGCCACCCGGCGGCCTAAACTCGCTGTGCAGCGTTACCACGGTGCCTCTACCTGCGGGCGCAGGTTCAAACTTGATCCAGCTCTCGTTAGGCAGTTGGGCTCCCCCGAGTGATCCCCAGCGGATCAGTTCATGGGGGCGCTCTTCGGTGACGCGCGTGTCCCACTCGAGACTTTGACCGAGCGGTAGGGGCAGTCGCCAGTGGCTGGTGCCGTCGCCACTACCTTCGACCTCAGCTACGGGCCGCAGGACCTGTGAGAGTGTGCCGGGCTCGAGCCAAAGTTTATAGAGCTCTTCAGCTGAGCGCCCAACCGTCAGCGAACGCTCGACCTCCGGGGCGTCAGGTTTTTGCACGTCTCCGCTCCGGTACTTTTGCGACGTTGGTTTTTCCCGGTGCTGAGCCCGGTAGACTAGCCATCCCCCAACCCCGGCGAGGAGCAGCCCCGCAATGACAGCGTTAGCTGAACCACGCGGTTTCGGCGGGACGTACCGCGTCCCGTACAGATCAGCCCTGGCAGGCGCGTCAACATAACGGCCGTGAGTAGGAACGGCAAGTTGTCTAAAGTTGGTGGCTAAACTGTGCAGGTCTCGGCTTAAGCTCGCACCTTGCAGGGCGGGGCCGTGCCCGGTGATAGTGAGCTTAGGCTCGAGCTCTGCCAGCTCTTTTACTGAGTTTTCTGCTGCCACCCAGTCAGGGGTGTAGTACCTTGGTGGACCGTGCAGTTCCGGTTTTTGTACCGCCGTGGCGTAAGCCGATTCTGCTTTGGTCGTGACAAAGGCGTCACCGGTGATCAGCATCCGGTCCGCTTCACGCCATAACGAGACGTGGCCGGGGCTATGACCGGGCGTATGTAGCCATCGCCAGCCCGCCATACCGGGGACACTGCCGTCTTCGGGCAACGCTTTTAACCAGCTGCTTACGTCAATCGGCGCTTTGGGGTAAAGACCCGACATACGGGCCATCAGACCACCGCCAACTGAAGGGTCGGGGGGCGGATAGGCAGACGCGCCGTTTAGATAGGGGTGCTCGAGCCCGTGCGCGTAAATGGGTACGTCCCAGCCTTCAGCAAGTTCTTGGAGCGCCCCCACATGGTCAAAGTGGCCGTGCGTCAGGATGATCGCTTTGGGTTTGGCATCTTGACCAAACCTTTCCTCAGCGGCATAGCGAATTGCGCGGGCAGTTCCGGTCAGACCTGCGTCGATGAGCACCCAGTCGGGCTGCTCGGGCAGACCGTAAAAGACGACGTTGACGACGCCCAGCCGTTTGTACACCAGATCCGGTGTAAGCTGCTGCGTTTTGCTGTCTTGTCCTGTATCTGGAGCAGGTTGTGACATCTTTTCTCCTAACTAGCGGCGTGCCGCTTGAACGGACGCCGTTCGTGGCGTGGTCTGAGTCATCAGTGCAGCCGCAACTTCAAACAAACCCAAAATAAGATGGGGCCAGAAAACGTAGCTGCTAAACCCGAAAAGCCATGGCGAAAGGGCAAGTAGTACGCCACTAGCTGCATCTAAACCAAGGTGCGTCCCCACCGGTATACGCCGGACAACTCCTAGTTCGTAGTTAGTCAGGAGGCTGTAAATCAAAGCGCCGACGCCAAGGATGACAGGCACCCAGGTTTCAGCACCAACCCGGTTGAAGTTTAGAAGCCAGGGGGCGGCAATAAGAAACGCCCCGACAAGGTAGTCGAGTACGCCGTGAACACGGGTAGGGATAAACCGCATAGTTTCCTCTCCGGCTAAAACGCAAAAGGGAGCCTCGGCGTACGCTGAGACTCCTTTGGCACTAGCAGTTTCTTACCTGCCCGTAACCTTGTCGGCGAGGCGCTCGAGCATCGGTTTATCATCCTCTCCTTGAACGCCCTGTTCGGTTTGGGCGTAAGCCTCAGGTATGGCCGGGGCGAGTTGCGGCTCACCGCCGACGGGCTCGGCGACCCGTTGGCTGTATTCGCTTTTACCGTCAAGGGATGGACCTTCCGTCCAGCGTCCGTGGGTCAGCGGCTGGCCGTCTTTGGCGGTTGATAAAAAGACGTAGTTGTAATCGCTCAGCTCCTCGTCTTGCGGGAACGAGTTGGGAATCGGCAAGACGCCTTCGTAGCCACCGAGCTCTTCAATCACCGCCAGCCACTGTTGTTGGTGCATGGTGTCACGCGCCAGCAAGAATGAAAGCATATCTTTCATACCGGGATCGTCGGTAAAGTTGTAAAGCCGTGCGGCCAGTGCGCGTCCGGTTGCTTCGGCCATCACATTGGCGTACATGTCAGCGGCGAGGTTGCCACTGCCGACGAGAAAAGCGCCGGTAAACGGGACGCCGTTACTGTCGGCGGCCATCGCCCCCAACCCCGACGAAAGGTAGTGACGCGGATTCATCCCGCCGAGGACCGCGGCTACTGCCGGGTTGTCGTTGGCCGCTTGCTCTTGGAGCGCGGCGTCGGCCCCCTCGAGGTTTAAGGCCACCGCCGTCGCCAGCATCTCGATATGCGCGAGTTCTTCAGTGCCCGTTTCTAGGAGCATATCGCGGTACTTTTTCGGCCCACGCGAGTTCCAAGACTGAAACAGATACTGTAGCGCCACCCGCATCTCGCCTTCAATGCCGCCGATAGCCTGCTGCAACAGCTTGGCAAAAACCGGATTCGGGGTTGTGACCTCAACTTTATACTGCAACTTGCCGTCGTGATAAAACATGCTGCCTCCCCAGGTAACAGTTAGATAACGTTGCGTTTCACTAAGCAAGATAGTTCATCTTTTAGAACGGTATCAGGGTGCACCGCACAGTTTGGTAGAAGCTCCGGTCGGCTGTTCCAGAACTGGGTTGAGCGTTCGTTAGCAAGCCAGCTGGTTTTGTAGAGGTCGGCGCTACCTAGCTCTTGTCCCCGACTTCTGCCTAATTCAAATGTAAGAAACGGCCCACTGTAATCAGAGCTAATTACAACGGTAAGGACCAGGCTTAGTTTGATATAAATCTCCTGGCGAACCCTTTTAACCGTTAGCTGTGCAGGTTTCGCCACGGAGTCGAACTTAAAGGGTACAGGGGGAGGCGGAGATGAAATATCTGGGGAAATTAGGAGTGCTCTTACTAGCACCGGTCATTGGACTAATCAGCTTTGCGCAGGTTGGTTTTGCACAGGAGACCGATCCGCTCTTCGCAACCGCAGCGGCGCAGAGTGACCTTTACGAAATCACCTCGTCGAAACTCGCTTTGGAACGCTCAGACAGCCAAGCAGTTCAGGCGTTTGCGCAGAAAATGATTGCTGACCACAGTAAAACGACGGGTGCGCTCAAACCTATCGCTAAAGCGATGGGACTGACCCCGCCGAAACAGACGGCAGCAGTTGCGCGGCTCAGCATTGACTACCTGAAAACGCTTCAGGGTGACGCGTTTGATACGGCGTACCTCGAGCAGCAAACCGTGTCACACGAAGCTGCCGTCGGTGCGTTTGAAATTGCCTCGAAAACCGCTCAAAACGGCGAACTTAAAGCCTTTGCACAAAAGTATCTGCCCGTTATCCAGATGCATTTGAAGATGGCGCAACAGACCCTAAAGTAGCGACTGTTGGCGTAATGAGTTAGCTAACCTGCGTTCGGGGTGGCTACCAGCAACGAAGAAGTATCTCCCAAACCAGGAAGCGTAAAGAGCCTGCAGGAGAGATACAGACAGGTCAAAAAAACATTAGCGTAGGCGTCGCTACAGCAGTCAGGGACGTCAAACGGGTAACTTGTCAGGTGCGAGAGAGAGTTGGTCATGCGTTTTCAGCGTGTAGATTCGCAGAGTACCCCAGGGTGATCTGGTATGTGGTTACTCGTGAGCATTTCAGCACCGTCATTGAATACCTTGCAACTTATGGAGGTGCGTTTGCTGCGCGGCCCCGCGTCTTGTTTTACGATCAGTTAGCGCGAGCACGGCGGTTACCTAGTGGAACCTACATTTTTTCCGACATCGAGCGCTTGACGCCCGCGATGGCCGAGTGCGCGGCCCACGTATGGCAGGCTCTTAGCGCAGCCGACACGCAGGTTAGGCTGCTCAACCACCCGACACGTTCGCTGCAGCGATTTGAACTCTTGCGCACGCTTTATAAAGATGGCGTCAATAGATTTGACGTCTACCAGGTGACCGAGCAGCGCGAGCCCGAACGCTTTCCGGTCTTTATCCGCCGCGAGGAGCACGGTGGTTACGTTTCTCCACTGCTTACCACGCCCGCCGCACTTGCAGCAGCTATTGATAAGTTGAACCATGATGGACATTCACGAGAGGATAAACTTATCGTCGAGTTTTGCGATACGTCTGATGCAAAGGGTATATTCCGTAAATATAGTGCGTTCGTCGTTGGAACACAGATCATTCCCGCTCATATCTTCTTTAGCCCTCACTGGTTGGCCAAGCAGATGTCAGCCGACAAACACAGTCCGGCTATGCTAGAAGAAGAACGCGTTTATATCTATGAAAATTCGCACGCCGACGCGCTTCTAGCCTATGCACAAAGAGCCCAGATCGAATTCGGCCGGATCGACTACAGCGTTCTTGACGGCTCGCTGCAAATATGGGAGATTAACACCAACCCACAGTTACCAGTACCCCTTGACCGTTATGCGGTGGTGCCCCAGCAGGTGCCCCAATTACACGTTTCAATGCAAAAACTTACTGCTGCTTTGGTCGAAGTGGAACGGCAGGGGCAAGCCAAGGGCAAGCAGGTCGCTATCTCACCTGAAAAAGACGCTCTGCTGATGTGGGCTAAACGTGGGGTGGGCGTCTTACCGCACCGTTATCAACCAGCAGCCAAACGAGTTGTAAGGCGTTGGTACCGTGCGGGCGTCGCCTCGTGGCAACGGCGCTTCTAATGGCCGCGCTTTAGCAGTTGGCCTTCGGCTGAAAAGCCCTTATCACGGAAAAGATTTTTGTAACACCGATTGTGGGCTCCATCAAAGGCGCCGGCAACGGGACTTAATGAAGTGTAAATCCGGACTTCGCAGCATCCGTGCTCAATCACTGCATAAGGGCACGTGCATTTCACACATAGACGTCAGCACTTCAGCAGCTAGGTCGCTGTCAAAATCTGGGCGGCTACTACGGCGTCGTCCTCATCAAGTCCGTCTCAACTAACGATCCGATAACTCGTCAACCAGCTTGCTGATCCTCCACCCTCACACCTATCGAGCCGCGCTTTCTACTCGTATCGAACCACCAAACCTGGCTCGAGTGGTTGCCTAACCGCTGATAGAGGCAATTACCAATCGTCTTTACCGCCCTTTCGCCCGCCGTGCCCCTTTGATGCGTGTGCGCCTCACTTTACTTTCACGCCGCGCCTGCTCGCTCTCACTGGTCCACGCTGCCACCTGCTCGGCTTCCTGGATCAGGCGACAGTAATTGCGGAGGCGTTCGGGATCAAGCTCGCCTACCTTAACAACAGTTTGCACCGCGCAGCCCGGTTCTTGAGTGTGGGTACAGTCGTGGTATACGCACTCAAGGGCGAGCTCAGTGATGTCGGCGAAGCCCTCGCTGACGTCGGTTGACCACGCACCGATCTCGTGCAGCCCAGGGTTGTCGATAAGCACGCCACCTCTGGGGAGTACGAACACCTCCCGCCAAGTTGTGGTGTGCCGCCCTTCATCATCACTAGCGCGCACTGCGCCAGTTGGCGCGACCTCAGTACCCAAGAGGCTATTGATGAGCGTAGACTTGCCTACGCCCGACGAGCCGATGAGGGCGACCGTCGTTCCTTCACTCAGGTAGGGGGCAAGCTCGCTGAGCGTACTAGCTTCAAGCGCAGTCAGGCTATGGACGGGCACCCCTGGCGCTACTGCTTCGACCTGGTTTAGGTACCTCGGCACGTCATTGCAGAGGTCAGCTTTGTTCAAAATGACGACCGGCTCCGCACCGCCACTTGTAACGGCGGTAAGGTAACGCTCGATGCGCCGGACACTGAAATCCTGGTCGAGCGCGGTCACGATAAAGACGTAGTCGATATTGGCGGCGAGCAGCTGTTCTGTGGCAGTGGCGCTCGTGGGGTCACGACCGGAGCGGGATACCCGAGAGAGATTGGTTTTGCGCTCGAGCACGTGTTTGAGGACAGCCTTGGAACTACCATCTACGGGGGTAACCCCGACCCAATCGCCGACGGTAGGCAGCTGCTGCGGTCCAGCCTGTTCATGACGAAACCGACCCGCTAAGGTGGCCGCTGTCAAACCTTGCTCGGTCTGTACTCGGAACACTGTCCGTTCCACCCCAACGACCCGACCTAGTACCAAGCCATCGTCGCCAAGAGCGTGAAATTGTCTCTTAAAAGTGTGGGACCACCCTAGAGCAGCTAAAGTTACTGGTTGCATATTTTCCACCGTTCGCGTCAAAAAAAGAGTACTTGGCCACAAACGTCATGACAGCATCGTCAGGAACGCTTAAGGCTTGTTGTCTTAAATCATCTGCGAAATAGCGCCGAAGGAGTCAAAGGACTAAACTAGCAGGATGAAAGCGAGCCGCTTAAAGAGAAAGCCCAAGCATCTGTATAACTTCACAGGTTTAAGCGTCGAGCAGTTCAAGTTGCTTAGTAAAGCGGTCGAAGTACGCCTTGCCGAACCAAAAGGCACCCAGGGCAAATTACGTCAACGTGCAGTAGGCGGGGGACGCAAGGCAGAACTAGGGGTAGAGGATCAGGTTTTAGGGGTGCTGCTGTATTACCGTTTGTACCTGACCCAGCTGCTACTAGGCTACTTATTCAACTTGGATGATAGTAACGTCAGCCGTTTGATCAGCAAACTTCGACCTGTACTACTTGAGGTTCTCCCCTTACCAGCGCACGAGACAGTTCTTTTTGGTCAAGCTAAAAGAAAGCGTATCGCAAGCCTAGAAGAACTGCTTGAGCAGCATCCTGAGTTCAAGGAAGTCTTGGTTGATGCTACCGAGCAAGAAATCCAGAAACCCAAAGACAAGCAAGAACGCAGAGACAAGTATTCAGGTAAGAAAAAGCGACATACGCTCAAGACCCAAATCACTGCCACCAACACAAAGCTTATCCTTCATGTGACACGTTCTTTACCAGGCAAATTCAGCGACGTCAACGTCCTTAGAGGTACCGGGGTGTTACGAGCTTTACCTACGGCTACCGAGGTCCGAGTGGACAAAGGATATGACGGTATTGATAAGGATTTTCCCCATAGAACCTTCCATCAGCCCAGCAAAGCTAGAAGAAACAAACCCCTGGACTTCATCCAGAAATGCCTCAACAAAGTTCAAAACAGCCTGCGTTTTCCTGTCGAGCACACACTGGCTCACTTGAAACGCTTTAAGCTCTTAGCGGGTATCTACCGAGGCCCAAAAGCTGTTTATGATGACACTTTCTTAGCTATCGCGGGGCTTCATAACTTCAGAAAGTTAGATGCTCTGGCTTGGTAAGCCGACTTAAACCCTTTCTCTAAGCCTAGCTACTTTATTCTGATCGTGTACTTATTTCGCAGATGATTTATTAGTTAAGGAAGGCTCGTGATTTAGCGAAGAGCGGCATAACGGACGGGGCTACCCAGGAACATGACGCTCCGGCTGGTCCGAGCACGGGGCAGATAAACTTGGTTCACAGGGTTGACACCTCCTTCGTCGTGTTGAATCTGCACTGACACTATAGCAGCTCACGTACATCTGCGCGACAGGTAGGCGCTCGTGAGGCCAATGGGTATGGCGTGCGGCGTCACGCCGATATTCGAGCGCAAGTAGCTAAGCGCTCATCCAGGATGAACCGTTCACTTAAATAAGTTGGGCTTGCACCTGGAGTTTTACAACTCGTCTTGAGCGCAGACAAATTGTGCGGCGTATCGGCCCGTTAGATGCATAGCCGAGGCACAAACATCATTAGCAACGGTTTTGGGGCGCGCTCTTCGCGGGATACAAAGCGGGCGTAGACTTCCCGGTGTTCCGCCACTACCGGGCGTTAGCTGAGCGCTACCCCGACGCCAAAGGTGGTCGTCAGCCGCTTTCATAACGAAAAGCCCCGCGTTACGGCGGGGCCTCGGTCAAGTCATGAAGGCTTAGTCGATGACTTCGATGACCTCTTGCGCCTCTTCGATCAGGTCGGCGGCGGCGAGAGCTTTGATCTTCTTGCCGCGGTGGCCGCGCACCTCTTTGGCGAACGCCTTGAGTTCCTTGATCGCATCCTTGGCCTTGTTGCAGGCGATAGCGGCGGCGGCCTTATCGAGCTTAGCCGTGAGCGGCTTGCTGACCGCCTTCGGGAGCTTGAGGGCGTTGACCTTTTGGGTCATCTCGGGGACGAGGTTCTTGAGCAGCTTGACCTCGAGCGCTACGTCGTCAACCGACAACCCGGCGACGCTCTCGGCCCCGACCGACACGCGGAAAGAAACGGTGTGCGCACCGCCATCGGCAAAGTCGGACACGTCGAACTTGACCTTCTCGTAGCCCTCGGTGAAGCTCTCGTCGGCGCTTTCATCCTCGTCGTCGAAGCTGGCGGCGGAGAACTGGCGGGATTTGTCGCCCAGTTCATCTTCGTCCTCGACGTCATCCTGGTCATCTGTAACGGGCTTACTGACCGCGATATAACTGAACATCACCTGGCCGTCAACCAGCGCTTCAAGAAGAGCATCGCCTAACGCCTCGTCGTACAGGCGGAACTCGAGGCGAGCCTGGCCTTTGGGGATAGTCACGGTCTGCGATAGCGTTTCGGTCGCCCCTGCGGACGCGCCGAACTGCGCCCAACCCAAACCCTTATGCGGCTCGCCGACCGGGCACGAGGTCACGCAGAGGACGCTCAGCGGGTCGGCGGTCCAAGCTTTCGCGCCCGGCTCGAAGCCGCCGTCTTTTAGGATATTGACGGGTTTGCCGTGGCCTTTGGCTTCTTGTTTGGTGGAGGTTAGTCCTGGGCCGGTCGGAGCAGCGTCCATGCTGCCGCAGGCGGTCAGGGACAGAAGGGCAGCCGGTAGGACGGCCAAACGGAGATGACGGTTGAAAAAGGATGCACGACGAGGAGCCATAGGGGTAGAGCCTTTCGGGGTGATGTAAAGTCTTACTCCTTTTAGTCTAGGCACCAACTCTTACGGAAAACTTACAGCTCCTTGGGGTGAGCCACTGCGCCGTGTTCAGTCTGCACGCCAAGGGCAATTGTGTAACGCTACGCCGTGTGTGCGCGCGAGTACTACATACCGACTGAGCGTCCGCTTCTTGCAAGTCTAAATGAAATGAACAGCTTAGTTTTACGGGGATTAAAGGCGTAACCTGAGATTAGGAGGCAACTTATGGACTACCGCTCACTTGGCCGCACCGGCGTCAAAGTCAGCCCCCTTTGCTTGGGCTGCATGACCTTCGGAGCCAAAACCGAACCCGACGACGCCTACCGGATCGTCGACCGTGCCATGGACGCGGGCATCAACTTTATCGATACAGCCAATGTTTATAGTCGGGGTCGGAGCGAAGAAGTGACCGGGGAGGCGCTTAAACGTAACGGTCAGCGCGATAAGGTGGTGCTCGCGACCAAGGTTCATGGGGTCATGGACGACAACGACCCTAACGCACAGGGCAACAGCCGTCGCCACATCATCGCGCAGTGCGAGGCGAGCTTGCGCCGCTTGCAAACGGATCACATCGACCTCTATCAGATTCACCGGCCGCAGCCTGACATTCCTATTGATGAGACGTTGCAAGCACTCGATGACCTCATCCGCAAGGGGTATGTGCGTTATGTCGGCACCAGCACCTACGCCGCCTGGCAACTTGTCGAAGCTTTATGGGTCGCCAAAGAACTCGGTCTTAACCGCTTTATCTGTGAACAACCACCCTACAATCTGCTCGACCGCCGCATCGAACGAGAATTGCTACCGATGGCGCAAACATACGGATTTGCCACTATTCCTTGGAGTCCGCTGGCGGGCGGACTGCTTACCGGTAAATACAGCCGTGATACACCGCCACCCGCAGAAAGTCGTTACGGCGATGTGCAAAAAGGTTCACCACAAGAGAAGCGGATGACTGAGGCAGCGTTTGACGTCATTGAGGGTTTAGAACCACTCATTGCCGAAAAAGGCTTCACCATGTCGCAGTTCGCCCTAGCCTGGTGTGTCCAGCAGCCCGGCGTGACCAGCCCAATCATCGGCCCACGAACGATGGAACAGCTCGAGGATAACCTTAAAGCGCTCGAGGTCGACGTTTCAGCTGAGGACAGAGCTAAGGTCGACGAGCTTATTGCCCCGGGACAGATGGTCTCACCTTTTTACGAAGCGGCGTTCGGTCCTCATCCGTACCGGTAGTGAAAGTACTCATTAGTTCGGTTCATCGGTGTGATGACATGGATTGAAGAGGTAATGGTTCAATTACGGATGATGGCACTGCTCTCGGGATTTTAGCGGCGCAGAAACCGCGGCGCTTTTGTAGGCGATAAAAGTTTATCTCGAACCGACATAGCCGCCCACTACGTATCTTTGCAGAGCAAAAGCCCAACGCAGTGGTGGGCTTTTGCTTTTACGTAAGAAAGGCTTATTGCACCGTTACACTTTTGCTGATGACTCTAGAAAAGCTGCTAATTTGACGATTGCGCAAGAACAAGTTTTTGAACTTTGCCGGTGTTGCCAGCTGGTCCGGCGTTCTCAGTTGTCAGGACATAGATTTCGCCATTTGAGTCTTCCCCGAAGCCAAGCACAAAAAGCTCGAGGTCAGCTAGTTTTTGAACACTCCATAAGCCGCCAGCGTTGCCGGGGTCAGCAACAAGAAGTTGCCCTTGAGCTTGGTCAAAAGAAGAACTCCAGTCACCGAAAACATACCGGCCTGAAAGTGCTGGAATTGCGCTGCCACGGTAGACGTAGCCTCCTGTCACCGAACTTCCTGCAATCGGGCTATCTCCCTGATTAGCAAGGTGCGGATATTCGATGATCGGTAGGGTGAGCGGTTCACCATCCGCGCCGACCCGGTTGCAGGATTCAGGTGACTGATTAGGTTCTTGTGTCGAAAAGCAGTGTGTGCCCTCGAGGACGTTCCAACCGTAGTTAGCCGGCCCATCAACTAGATAGACGGCTTCCCATAAATTCTGTCCGTTCGTCGTGACGAAAAGGTTATGGTTTCCGCCCCGATCAAATGACATCCGCCACGGGTTACGCCAACCCCAAGCGTAGATTTCGTCTGCTCCTTGACGCCCAACAAAAGGATTGTCTTGTGGAATGGCGTAGCCTGGATACCCTCGGTCAACGTCAATGCGGAGGATGTTGCCAAGCATTGACGTGATGTCTTGACCGTTGCCGATGGGTGGATGTCCAACCGCCACGTCGTCGGCTGCGCCCCCATCACCGAGGGAAATATAGAGGTAACCGTCTTCAGGACCAAACGCCAATGCCCCACCGTTGTGATTCATCTGCGGCTCGTCTACCTCAAGTAAAACCCTTTCCGAATTAGGATCGGCGACGTTAGGGTTGTCCTCTGAAACCATGAATTCAGAGATATGCGCGGTGTGGTTCCAGTTGTCAGGTGCCGAGTCACGGAGCGGCGCGCTGTAGTACACATAAAAACGACCGTTGTTGGCGTAGTCCGGGTGAAACGCTAGTCCGAGAAAGCCGCGCTCATCGTACTGTTCGTCTAGGTCGACCATCCGGTCGCTGAGGTCGAGAAAGGGCTGCTTGCGGAGCTGACCGTTTTGGTTGAGGATATAGATTTGCCCCGTCCGATCAACCACAAAGCGGCGTGCGTCGCCAGCTGGCGAGGTGAGAAATACCGGTGAGACCAGCCCCTCCGCGACCGTTTGCAGCCGGACGTTGGGTAACCCCTGACTTCCGCCGGCCGTTTGTGTAGCGGTGGTGTCATCGCCTGATACTGTCGTCGTTGCCTCTCCTTGCACAACTTCAGCGCCGCCTTCTGACTGAGCGGTTTCGTCTCCCTGCGTCGCCTGACCGGAACGCTGTTGGGCAACCTGCTCAGCCGTAACCTCGCCAAAGCTGTTGCCCCAACTCGTACGCTCGAAGGTTGCGACAGCGGCGATCTGTTCGTCCGAAAGCTGATCGCGAAACGCCGGCATTCCCGCGCCTCCGTTAAGAATGCGGCTGATGTGGTAGTCGGCGCTCTTCAAGTTTTGGTTGCCTGCTAGAGCTGGGCCTGCTCCCCCGGCACCATCAGCCCCGTGGCAGGCGGCACACTGCTGATAAACTTGCTTCCCTTCGTTTTGTGCCTGGACAGTTAGAAACCCGGCCACAAATACAGCTGAAACAACTACGGCGATTTTGCGCTTCATCGTGTTCCCCCTAACAAATTGGCGGTAGCCAAACGCAGTGTAACCTTTGTCTTTAGCGTTTTAGTTGGCAGCTCCTAACAGTTGTTCCGTCTTCCAAGCTCTGATCTGATGATGCGCACTGGGCCAGTCCGGCTTGTGCGTGATTACGGCCCAACTCACGCATAAACCATCCACACGCCAAGCTACAGCCAAATGTCGGGCGAACCGAAATACATACCAAGGGACAGACCTGTACACCTCAAAACATATAAATGGCGGCTCTCGAGCCTCCCTCGCACAAGTCCAAATCATCCCCGTCCGGGTGATAGCATAAAAGCCTGATGGCAGCGATTTACCAACGTGCGAGACCGATTACGTTTGCTCAAGTCATCGGTCAAGAACACGTCAAAGCGCCCTTGCAAGCGGCACTTTCTCGGGGCCGTATCGGTCATGCGTATCTGTTTTCCGGGCCTCGAGGCGTCGGTAAAACGACAACGGCAAGACTCTTGGCAATGGCGGTCAACTGCGAACGAGACGAGAAGCCGTGCGGAGAGTGCGAGTCGTGCCTGCTCGTGCGACAGGGAAATCACCCGGACGTGACTGAACTCGACGCGGCGAGTAACAACTCGGTTGAAGACATCCGCGATTTACGCGAGAAGGTCTATTTGTCCTCGGTACGGGGCGGGCGGCGGGTATGGGTCTTAGACGAAGCACACATGCTCTCAAAATCGGCGTCGAACGCGCTCTTGAAAACGCTCGAGGAACCCCCCGAAGGTCTCGTTTTTGTGTTAGCCACAACCGAACCGGAAAAGTTGCCACCGACGATTTTGTCGCGGACGCAGCACTTCCGCTTTCGGCGGCTTTCTGAAGGGGAGATTGAGAGTAAGTTGGGGCATCTAACGCAGGAAGCCAAAGTTGAGGCTGAACCCGGCGCATTGGCCCTCGTCGCCCGCGCCGCTGACGGTGCGATGCGGGACGCCGAATCGTTGCTCGAGCGTCTTTTGGCAAGTGGCGCGACGATTACGCTCAAAGACACCGAACGCGCCCTCGGTCTGCCGCCGCAGACCCGTATGCAGACGCTTGCTCGTTCTCTGGCTGAACGCGACCTAAACACCATGCTCGGCGAAGCGAGCGCCCTGTACCGCGACGGGTTTGCGCCGCGTAGTCTGGCCGAACGCCTGACGCTCGAGCTTAGAAATGCGCTCTATACGCAAGTTGGCCTCGATGAAGGCTTTTCGCTGACGCTGAGCGAAGACGACCTGCTCCGCACAATTCACGCCCTTGATGATGAGATGGAGCGGTTTGTCCGTTACGACGACCTGTTTTCGCTCGAGGTCGCCCTGATCAAAGCCGTCAACGCGTTGTCTCAAAACGTGCCCCGCCCGGTTATGGATTCAGCAGCCTCTGAAGACGTGCAGCCTGCACCGTCTCAGCCTAGACCCCAACCTGCACCTCGCCCCACCCCCCCAGCCTCAACGAACGGCCTTCCCGATTTCGACCCGACAGGCCGCCCCGCCCCGGTTCGCTCACCCCCTGCGGACGCACAACCCACAAGCACGCCTACACCGGCAGAGCCCATCCCACCTTCTACGCCGGCCACCAAACCCGACCGCTCCAAAGCCTCGTGGCACACCGTGCAGAGCCGCGCCGGAACGCAGCTTAAGGCGTTTATGCTGCCTGCCAAAGCCGACATCGAAGGGTCAGACATCTTTTTGCGTTTTGCCGACACCCACAAGTTTCACTTTACGCAGCTTAAAACTCGGCAAGACGAACTCGCCACGCTGGTTAAAGACGTTCTGGGTGACGGGTATACGCTGCACCTCGAGGGACCGGGGGAACGCCTTACAAAAAAGTCGTAACGGAGCGCCCAGGGGCCGCTCCGACCACGCCCCCAACCAACGCACCGACTCAACCGGCAAAACAACCCAAACCTGAGAAGCCGGAACCCGTAGCGGACGTAGCACCACCGGTCGCACAATCTACCCTGGAGCCCAGCCCCGCGCACACGCCGCTGATGCCTCCTCCTGGTGTCCAGTCAAACGGCACCGTAAACGCACCGCCCCACACACCCGACGAAACCGCGCCGCTGCCACCCGAACCGTTTGCCCACGAACTGCCGCCAGACTTTTGGGGCGACGACCCTGTCCTCCGCGAAGTGCCTCAACATGCGCCGGACACCTATACTGACGCCGTACCCGCACACATCGTTTCAGAACAGGCGCAATCAGCACAGGTAAAACCGCTGACAGGTCCCTTACAACGTGACCCCCGCTTCGTCTTACTAACCGAGCTGTTTCCGGGCCAGGTTACCGATTGGCAGAGCGCCGAAGCTGCCGCTGCACCCGCCCCAGATGACGCCGACGGAGGGCCTGAAACGGTAGACTTAGAAGAAGGTTTGGACGCTGACGAGCCCGATTAGACTCACTACCGCAGGTATCATCCGGAAATGGACGCAACCACTTTCAGCTGAGCTGTCTAACACGCACATACTATAATGCACGTAGTCCCTCAACGCTTAAAAGGAGCTTTTTATGAACATGCAAAAACTGATGAAAGAAGCGCAAAAAGCGCAAAAAAAGATGCAAGAAGCGCAGGAGCGGTTAGCGAACTTGTCGGTCACCGGCAGTGCAGGCGGCGGCTTGGTTACGGCGACCGCTTCGGGTGACGGTGCAATTACCGCGGTCAAGATCGACCCCGGCACCGTTGACCCTGAAGACGTCGAGCTCTTAGAAGACCTCGTGATGGCGGCGGTCAACGACGCGCAGCGCAAAGCCAAAGAGCTGCAAGAGACCGAGATGGGCGCGGCGATGGGCGGTATGGGCGGCCTCGGGGGGATGTTCTAAAGCTTGAAATATCCACCCGCTCTAACCCAGCTTATCCGCGAGCTGGGGCGACTGCCCGGTATCGGCCCGAAAAGTGCCCAGCGGCTCGCGTTTCACCTTTTTAATCGGCCCGACGACGAAGTGCGTGGTCTCGCTGAGGCGCTCTTAAACGCGAAGGGCAGTTTACGGCAGTGTGAAGTCTGCTTTAATATCACCGACACAGAGCGGTGCGCCGTCTGTACCGACGCGCAGCGTGAACAGAGCCTCATCTGCGTGGTTGAAGAACCCGCAGATTTGTTAGCCATTGAACGCTCCGGTGAGTATGACGGGCTCTATCACGTGCTGCACGGCGCACTTTCGCCGATGAACGGCGTGGGGCCGGATCAGCTGACGATTCAGCCCCTTTTGACGCGCCTTAAAGACGTTGACGAGGTCATCTTAGCAACCGCGACGACCGTCGAGGGTGAAGCAACGGCGATGTACTTAGCGCGGATGCTTGGCGAGATAAAGGTTCCGACCTCACGTATAGCTTACGGATTGCCCGTCGGGGGCGATCTCGAGTACGCCGACGAAGTAACCTTGGGCCGCGCCATCAGCAACCGCCGCAGGTTATAGGCTGCGGCTATCAATGTACTGTAAACACGTCTGGAGTTTGCGGCAGCGTGTATAACACCTCATTGACATCAGCTGGGCACTCTATATAATGGCGTGCTTAAGCGTACTTTACTTATTAGGTACGCAGAATCTTAGGAGGCACGGTGAGTCAGGCACAAAAAAGAAGCGTTAGAGGGGGTGGACTGCGCCGACTTGTCATCGTCGAGTCGCCGACGAAGGCCAAGACCATCCGGCGTTTTTTGGGGCCGTCTTACCGTGTTGAGGCTTCGATGGGCCACGTGCGCGACCTGCCCGCCTCCGCCGCCGAAATTCCCAGCAGCTATAAAGACCAGGCGTGGGCGCGACTCGGTATCAACGACCGCTTTGAGCCCATCTATATCGTCCCGGCAAAGAAGAAAAAAGTCGTCAGCGAGCTTAGAGCTGCGCTTAGAGACGCCGACGAACTCTATATAGCCACCGACGAAGACCGCGAGGGTGAGTCGATTGGCTGGCACTTGGTCGAGGTCTTAAACCCCAAGGTGCCGGTACACCGGATGGTCTTTCACGAAATCACTGAAGACGCCATCCTCCGGGCGCTGGGCGAAACTAGAGCGATTGACCAGCATTTAGTAGACGCGCAGGAGACGCGGCGGGTGCTAGACCGTTTGGTGGGTTACACACTCTCGCCCTTATTGTGGAAAAAAGTTGCGCCGAAACTCTCGGCGGGGCGGGTGCAGAGCGTGGCGGTACGGCTCATGGTCTTACGCGAACGTGAACGCATCGCGTTTGTCCCCGCGAGCTATTGGGATTTGAAGGCAAGGCTCGAGAAAAATCAGTACGCCTTCGACGCTGTGATGACGCACTTGGGCGGCGTCCGGTTGGCCACGGGCCGCGACTTTGACGACGACACCGGCAAGCTCAAAGCGGGTCTGACGGCGGGTAAAGACATTTTGCTGCTCGGTCAAGCTGACGCCAAAGGTTTGGCAGATCGCCTTAAAAGCCAAGCTTGGCACGTCCATAAGGTCGAAGAACGCACCGGCAAACGCTCTCCAGCGGCTCCCTTTACCACCTCGACCTTGCAACAAGAGGCGAGCCGCAAACTTGGGTTATCCGCTAAGGAGACGATGCGCCTCGCGCAAGGGTTGTACGAAAACGGCTACATCACCTATATGCGTACCGATTCAACCAACCTCGCGTCCGAGGCGGTCAACGGGGCGCGGCGGGCGGTCGAGACGCGTTACGGCAAAGAGTATCTGAGCCCGAGCCCGCGTTCGTATAACAAAAAGGCCAAAAACGCGCAAGAGGCGCACGAGGCGATTCGGCCGGCGGGCGGCGACATGAAAACACAAGCGGAGCACGGTCTGGCGGGGCTCGAGGGCCGTCTGTACGACCTCATCTGGAAACGCACCGTCGCCACGCAGATGGCCGACGCCGTGCTCAGATTTGTCACTGCGCGGATTCACGTCGGTGAGGGCAAAGCGCAAGCCGAGTTTCGGGCTTCGGGCCGCACCACCGTCTTCGCTGGCTTTTTCCGCGCCTACGTCGAAGGGTCGGACGATCCTAACGCGGCGTTAGACGACCAAGAGCAACCGCTTCCTGATCTGCAAGAACAAGACCCGCTCAACTGTAAAAATCTGGACGCGCTCGGTCACGAGACAAAACCGCCCGCCCGTTTTACCGAAGCGTCTTTGGTCAAACTTTTAGAACAAGAGGGCATAGGGCGACCGAGCACCTACGCGAGCATCATTGATACGGTCATCAACCGGGGCTACGCCCGCAAAAACGGTTCACAGCTCGTCCCGACGTTTACCGCGTTTGCGACAAATAACTTGTTAGAGAAACAGTTTGCACAGTTAGTAGACACCGGGTTTACCGCGCAGATGGAAGACGTGTTAGACGACATCGCGGCGGGTGACCTCGAGGCTGAACCTTACCTCGAGCGCTTTTACCGGGGGCAAGAAGGGTTAGAAGCTCGGACGCAAACGAGCCTCGCCGAGGTAGACGCTAAAGCCATCTCGACCCTGCACTTCCCCAAATGGGGCGATTATCTGGTGCGCGTCGGGCGTTTTGGGCCGTACGCCGAGGGTGTGATAGACGGCGAAACCGTCACCACGTCGCTGCCAGCAGACCTGCCACCTGATGAAATAACGAAGGAATACCTCGAGAAAGCCCTTACAGAAGGCAACGCCGCCGACAACGTGGTCGGCGCGTTTCCCGAAACCGGCGAGGTGATGATCTTAAAATCCGGTCCTTACGGGCCGTATGTGCAGCTCGGGGACGACGAGCAAGCGGGCAAACCCAAACGCACGTCGCTCCCGCGCGGGCTCGAGCCGAGCGCCGTCACGCAGGAACTGGCTGCCGGTCTGCTATCCTTGCCGCGCACATTGGGCCAGCACCCGGATACCGGGAAAGACGTGCAAGCTGCCATCGGCCGCTTCGGGCCGTATGTCAAACACGGCAGCACCTTTGCGTCTTTGCCCAAAGAGGACGATGTGCTCAGCGTCGCCTTACCGAGAGCGTTAGACCTCATCACCAAAAAAGAGTTTAAGAATAAGCCGCTCCGCGTATTGGGTGAGCACCCCGAAACCGGTGAAGACGTCGAGCTGCGTGACGGGCGTTATGGGCCGTATGTTAAACATCAAAAGACGAACGCGTCTTTGACTACGCAGGAGCCGGACACGGTGACGCTAGATGAGGCGTTGGGGCTGCTGGCCGAACGCGAACGGACGCACCCAACGAAGAAGGTAACCGGGACGAAAGCTGCCAAAAAATCTACAGGCAAAAAGAAAGCAGCTCCTAAAAAAGCCGGGGCGAAGACCGCTAAAAAATCCGCAGCTAAAAAATCCGCCAAGAAACCCGCCGGACCCAAAGCCACCCCACGTCAGCTCGAGCCCTTTTTAGGCGACTTAGACCCCGAAGTGGCCGAGGTGGTGGTGAAGCTCGAGGGGATGCGCGGCGAGCGTGCCCAGGACATCGCCACCGTTGCCGACAGCGTCGGCATGTCTGAAGAAGGCGTTAAAGCAGCGCACAAACGCGGGATGTTCAAATTGCGAATGGCGTTTGGGCGGGCACGTAAAGACGCCGAAAACGCGCCCGTTGCCGCGTAGGTCAAGTCAAGCAGCTACTATGATGTCAATCCTCTTGGGTAGCTCATTTGCAATCATGACCTGCCTGATTGCACTGCTGCATTTTTACTGGGCAGTAGGTGGGCGTTTGGGCATGACTGCAGCGGTTCCTAGCAGGGGTAACAAACCTTTGTTTACACCAAGTCCTTTAGCAACGGCTTTTGTAGGTATTGCCCTGTTGCTCTCAGCTGTCGTGTCGCTTCAGTACATCAGAGTTTTAAGCTTACCTTTACCTCGGGGGCTGGTTTCGCCTTGCATGTGGAGTTTAGGTATCGTCTTTCTCGTTCGAGCTGTCGGTGACTTTAACTATGTTGGATTTTTCAAACGTCAACTGGGTACACGCTTTGCCAAGCTGGACAGCCGGTTTTACAGTCCTTTGTGTTTACTGTTAGCAACTCTGGTTTTTGGTGCTATTTATACCGTCCCTGCAGCTACTTCGCCGTTTAACTAGGTGTAGTAAAAGATTCGAACTCAGTGAGCATAACCGCTATAGCTGCTAGATTGAAGATGGTATGAACGAGTCCGAACCGCTCAACCTCTTAAACCTCGCCAAAACTGAACCGGGTCGGGCGAAGAGCGCCTTAGCTGAGGGTCTTTCAGTGCAGGCACTAACCGAACCGTTGACGCTTAATCCAACCAAATTGTGGCTCTTGGTGCTCGAGGGTGAGCTCATCGTTGATTTGCCGCACGGCGACTTCCGCGTTCTTAAGGTCGGGGACAGCGTTTGGTTAGAGGGTCAGGTGACCCTGACCCCGCTGCAACAAAGCGTTTTTCTCTTTTCTGAAGATTAAGTCGTTTCGTTACCTAGCCGGACGCAAGAATACCGGACCGGTAGCGTTGACCGCTTCTTCGTAACGCCGCTCGAGGCGGGCAAAGTCGGTCTCGAGCAAAACCTTTTTGCCGCCTTCACGGAGAAGTTCGGCTTCGTTTAGAAGGGCGCGGCGTAATTCGGTGTTGTCGGTACTGACCAAAAGCGTGCCGATAATATCGAGCAAGTGCATCGAAACGAGCATATTGTCGGCGCTGAAGCGGCGAAACTCGCCCAGGGTGTCTTCAACCAAGTTACCGAGGTCAATCTGCGGCAAGATGAGCCGGAGGCCGCCCGCTTCATCAAAACGGTGCGACGCGGGTGGTCTCCGCGAAACCATCAGGTGTAGTCCCTGCGCGATCCGGTCGGCGCAGCGCATCGCGGTCACCGCGTCGTTGACGCCCGGTGACAGCGCACGCAAGGCCATTTCTGAGAGCTGATCGAACAAAAAGTCTAGGTCGTGCGCGGGGGTACGGCGCGGTCCGAGTGTAAAAAAGTTTGATAGATGCTCGGTTTGGTCTTCCTCTAACACGTTTTTAGGCCACACGAGCGCAACGGGTTGATCGGACAGCAAAAAGGTACCGGGAAGTTGTAAGCACTGCACCGTCACATTGTGCTCGCCCGCAAAGTTGAGCAACCCGCCCTCGTCTAAGTTTTGTAGGTAACCGCTGCGGTGCTGCACCAAGGCGACCGCCTGTCCGGTCTGCGGGTCCAGCTCGCGCGGCGTCAGGGTCGCTGGCGCAGCCTCGTCTTCGGGAGCGGCTTCAGGGTAAAGCTGCCGAATCATTCCCATCAGGTCACCGGCAATCCGCGCGGTAATCGTCGAAGCTTGGATGGATTCGGCGGTGTGGTGGATAAAGTAGATAAATACCCCGACGTTCAAAAGTGCCAAAACGATAGCCAAGATAATAGACAAGTGCGGGACAAAGGCGGCAACGGTGTCGCTGTCGGTGTGGATGGTGCGCAATACGAGCAGACAGTACACATAGGTCGAAACGAACGTGCCGAGCACAATCTGATTGCCCAGGTCGCGCATAAAGTTGCTCAGCAGGCGCGGGCCGAACTGCCCTGAAGTTAAGGACAACACCGCCAGCGTAATCGAAAAGGTCGTTCCGGCAACGGTAATCATCGAACTCGCTACCGTCGAGACGAGCGAACGTGCGCCGTCGGGCTGATTGTAATAACCAAATCCCAGGTTACGAATCGTCTCTAGGCTCAGACTCTGGTCGAGCCGAATCATTAAGGCCGCCAGGACGATGGCCCCAAAGGTCATGAGCGACGGCACGAACCAGTAACTCGCACGCAGTGAATCGAAGGTTTTACTCAGCCATTTACGCATCGTTATTTTTGCTCCCTGATTTGGCTCCTGATCCGCCCAGCAATGCTTGGCGGGAGCGTGGCGCACCACCCGAACCACCCGGCCACCCCTCGCGCTGCTGCGTGCGGTCGCCATCTAGCTCTTCAGTCTGGTCGTGAAACAAAATCTGCTGGGTTGGGTACGGCAGATCAATCCCGTGCTCGTCGTAAAGCACCCGCTTGATGGCGCGGAGTACCTTGTCTTGCGCTGCCAGGGTGTCGGCCCGTTCCGAGCGTGCCCACCAGCGTACCCGCAGGGCGATGCTCGAGTCGTCAAACGACACCATCAAGACGTCGGGTGGGGGTTTTTGCAGTACCCCTTCGGTTTTTGACAGCAGCTCGAGCAAGAGGCGCGTCGCTTTCTCGAGGTCGTCCCCGTAGCCGATCCCGAGGTCGTACTCGAGCCGCCGCACCTTAAACGCCGTATTGACCGTCACCGAATCAATAAACAAGTTCGAGTTGGGAATCACCACGCGCCGCCCGTCGTAAGTGCGGATAAAGGTTGCCCGCGTTTCGATACTTTCAACGGTACCTTCAAACTCGTTACTGGTAATGATCTGGTCACCGACCCGGAACGGTTCACGCCAAAGGAGCAAAATCCCAGCGAAGTAGTTTTGCAAAATGTCCCGAAAGGCAAAACCGATGGCAACACCGCTGACGCCTAACGCGCTCAAGAGACTGCTCCCGTTGACCGTCGGAAAAGCGATGGCCATCCCTAACAAAAGTCCGGCGAGCAGCACCCCGAGCCGAGCCAGTCGGCTGACCGCTTTGCCGAAGCCGGTGCCACGCGTTGCCCGCAAAATCAGCCGCCGTACGAGCCCGGAGAGAAAGTAAAACAACACGAAGACAGCTAGACCGACTAAAATACCCGGCAACAGCTGCAAAAAGCTCTTGTATATTTCGCCGAGTGCGCTCGTTGTCACCGTAACCTGGTTACCCACGGCGTCGGTCAGGTCATTTGCCGGGGCGCTCAACGGGTTCTCACTTTTTTTGGGTCTCGCTTCTGGGTTCTCACTTTTGGGCGCTCACTCTACCTCGTTGACGGTGATGTTGGGGTTGTCGGCTTTATAGGTCTGCTTAAAGGTGACGGGTTTGCTGCCCCGAACGCGGATGTTAAGAAACTCGACCATCACCGCAAACGCCATCGAAAAGTAGATGTAGCCTTTGGGGATGTGCTGATGGAGCCCCTCAGCGACGAGTGAGACCCCGATTAGAATCAAAAATGACAACGCCAGCATCTTGACGGTCGGGTGCCGTTCGACAAACCCGACGATGGGGTTGGCGGCGGCCAGCATGATCAAAATAGCGACGATTACGGCAATCACCATAATGGCGATGTCATTGGCCATGCCGACCGCCGTAATCACCGAGTCGAGCGAAAACACCACGTCTAAAACTAAAATCTGACCGATCACGGCGGCAAACGAGGCGGCCACCTTTGAGCTTTCGTGGCCCTCTTCGCCCTCGAGCTTGTCGTGAATCTCGCCCACAGCTTTGTAGATCAAAAAGAGTCCGCCCGCCAGCAAGATCAGATCACGCCCGGAGATGTCTAACCCTAGAACGGAGAAGAGGGGCGCAGTTAGGCCAACCAGCCACGAAATTGAAAAGAGCAGCGCGACGCGTGTGAGCATCGCGAGTAGCAACCCGGTATAAACAGCCCGCTGCTGCTGCGCCTGCGGCAGCTTCGCCGCCAAAATCGAGATAAAAACGATGTTGTCAATGCCCAAAACGATTTCCAAAGCGAGCAGTGTCAAGAGTGCAATCCAACCCTCAGGGTTGGCCGTCCAAGCAAACCAGTCCAAGAACCTTCTCCTTTCGCCGCGATAGGGGGCAGCGTAAAGGTATTGTAAGCGAGACGCCCACCCAACTTTGGGGATACTCCGCATGGTAAAGCGTAGTGTAAATAAGGTAGGAGCAACACGGAAAGGAAAAAAGATGGAGACACGGACACTTGGCACCAGCGACCTGCAGGTTTCAGTCGTTGGTTTGGGTTGTAACAACTTTGGTGGCCGTTTAGAGCTGCCGGAGACCAAGGCGGTCGTTCACGCGGCGCTTGACGCAGGCGTCAACTTTTTTGATACGGCTGACATTTACGGCGGACGCGGCGGCAGCGAAACGCAGCTCGGTGAGATTTTGGGGTCTGAGCGGCAACATATTATCCTTGCCAGCAAATTCGGTATGAAGATGAGTGACGACGGGAAGGAGCAGGGTGCGTCGCGCAGCTACATCGTAAAAGCGGTTGAGGGGAGCTTAAAGCGGCTCCGCACCGACTACCTGGACCTCTACCAGATTCATCAACCCGACCCGAACACGCCGATTGAAGAGACGCTCGAGGCGCTCTCAGAGCTTATTCAGCAGGGCATGGTGCGCCGCCTCGGTCTGTCGAACTATTCGGCGGAAGGCATCAGTCAAGCGCAAGACGAGGCGAAACGGCTCGGCGTACCGGGGTTTGTCTCGAGCCAAGACGAGTACAGTCTGTTGGTGCGCGAGCTCGAGACCACCCTGTTGCCGACCCTGACTGAACAAAGCCTCGGACTCCTCCCTTATTTTCCATTGGCGAACGGGCTGTTGACCGGCAAATACCACGCGGGTGAAGCGGCTCCCGGTGACGCACGTTTAAGCAGGCGCGGTGAGGGCGACAAATACTTTAACGAAGAGAACCTAGAAACAGTTGAAAAATTGCGGGCGTTTGCTAAAGCTCGAGACCGGACGCTCTTAGAACTCGCTTTCAGCTGGCTGCTGAGTAAGCCGGTCGTCAGCAGCGTGATCGCCGGAGCGACCAAACCCGAACAGATCGAGGCGAACGCACAGGCGGCAGACTGGCAGCTCTCCGAAGACGAACTGGCTGAGGTAGACGAGCTTACGGGCGCGTAAAGTACGCAAGGCGCAAAGCCGGATGGTGTACCGGAAGCTTGTCTAGCCCCTTGCAGAGCGATACGCTGGGTAGCGTGAGTGTCAGCGTCGTCAGTCCCAATTTTGAAGTAGCAGCCGCGTCAGTGGTTGACGCGGCGACACTACTTAGCAAAAAACGCCTGTTTATTTTGGGCGGCGCGGGCCTCAGTACCGAATCGGGTATCCCGGACTACCGGGGGCCACAGAGCAGCAAAACCCCGCGTAACCCGATGCGCTTTCAGCAGTTCGTCAGTTCCGAAGCGGCGCGGCGGCGCTACTGGGCGCGGAGTTTTGTCGGCTGGCAACGTGTCGCGGACGCTCGGCCCAACTTGGCGCACCGGGCGCTCGCAGGGCTCGAGGCGACGGGCCGGGTGACGGGCCTGGTAACTCAAAATGTAGACGGGCTCCACCAAGCGGCGGGCAGCAAACGCGTCTTAGAGCTGCACGGCAGTCTGGCGGCGGTACGCTGTCTGGGTTGCGGCGCGGTAAGTTCGCGGCGGCAGCTGCAAAACAAACTCCGCGAGTTAAACCCTGAGCTGAACTTCAGGCCGCTCGAGCTGGCCCCCGACGGCGACGCCGAACTGCGTGAAGAGCTCGAGGCGACCTTCCAAGTCCCAGCGTGCCGCTTGTGCGGCGGCGTCCTCAAACCTGACGTGGTATTTTTTGGTGAAAACGTCCCCAAGCGCCGGGTGCTGCGGGCTTACGACCTGCTCGCTCAGGCCGACGCGCTCGTCGCGGTTGGTACGTCATTAACCGTTTTTTCAGGTTACCGCTTCGTGGTGCAGGCCGTCAAAGACGCCAAACCGGTGGTGATTATTAACGACGGTGTAACGCGGGGTGACGGCGACGCGGCGCTTAAACTGGGTGGCCGTTTGGGTACGGTGCTCCCGGCGCTTACCACCCTGCTCTCGCACTAAGCTAAACCTTTACGGCGCACCACCACCTTACAAGCTGGGAATTCGCTGGAAATTTGGGGGTGGGTGTGACATGCTAAACCCCATCAGGTTCAGGGAGGTTGTCATGGTTGCGTTTTACCGCTTTTTGTTCGTGCTCACGTGCTGCTTGGGCCTCGGCGTCACCTTGGCGCAAGACCTGAAAACGGGTGACGCCCTGTTTGATGGGGGCGATTACGCGGGCGCAGCCGGGGTTTATCAGCGCGTTTTTGACGCGTCCGGAGACCAAGACGGGGTGGCGCTCTACAAACTCGCCAACGCCAAGGTTTACGCCGCCGGACAGACCGAGGGCGACGCAGCCGAAGCTCTCTACGCCGCCGCCGTTACCGCTGCAAAAGAGGCCGTAGAGCTCGTCCCTGACGACTTAGAAGCGCATATGGCGCTCGTGCGGGCGTGGGGCCGACTGGCGCAGTCTCGCGGGGTGCTCGAGTCCTTGAACCTCGCTACGCTGATGAAAGGAGAGCTTGACTCTATTTTGGAACGCGACCCCGAGCACGACGGCGCGCTGCACGCCCTCGCGCTCTGGCACCTGAACGTCCCGTGGGTGTTTGGCGGACGCACCGACAAAGTGCGTGGGCTTTTCGACCAGGCGATTGCCGTTCACCCGACGGTTTTGCATCACCTCGAGTACGGCGAATCGCTTTTAACTTTGGGCGACCCGGCAGCGGCCAAAGCCCAGCTCGAGGCGGCGCTGGCCATGCCTGCCCAAACTGCCGCCGACCGAAACGAACAGGCGAGGGCACAGACGCTGCTCGAGACGTCGTTCTGAGGGTTACGAACCCGGCGCAGCACCCGCAAAGTAAGAATCTTGTGAGAGTGTTCCCGGTACAGTAACTCCAGAAAGCTTCCGCACCTGCTCTCAACCTCTCCAAGGAAGCTTTCTCCACCTTGTCCCTGCGCTCCCCGACCCCGGCGCAGGGATTTTTTAGGCGGGTGACCTCGTAGCCCGCCGTCGAAAAGCCAAAGAAGTTACACAGCTGTTCTTGACGCTTCGCTTCTCTTTAGAGGGTCGGCACCGCATGTCTCATCACACATGTGCGGAACCGTTTTACCTCGCCTGTGTCGGCGTAAGGGTTTGGACGAACGAACCGAGTCGGCTCAGTGTGCAGCAGGCCATTTTGAAGCTGAAGTCCAGCTGCACTGTGCTCTAAAGCTGGCAGTAAGATAAAAATTTGCGCCAAAAAACAGCCTGCCAAACTCAGTCTGACAGGCTGCTTGTCTCTGCTGCACCCGGTCTGCCCCCACCGGCAGTAGTGCACAGTGTACGGGTTCTCGGCGACGCGAAACAGATACATAAGTACTCAAAAAGTCCTGCAAATGCTTGATTTACGTGCGGTATATGGGTTGACAACCAGGTTAAAACGCGTTTAGGTTATCACCGCCGGGGGCAGACCGTAGACACGGCGATAACCTAAACCCGTAGGCTCCGGACACTTAAAAGCAGCCGCAACCTAGGGGTTACCTTATGGAAACCAGCTACGCCAAATATAGGTATTTGCTACGTTTACCCCAGCAAGGTTAAGTCGGGCCGACGACCGGACGGTCTCGAGGGTTTGGTTTGCTGTCCTCAGCAGTGTAGGGGTCAGCAGTAAAGCGCACTGAAGCCGGGGCGGTTACCAGATAAGAGCGCAGAGAACAGCGAAGCGGCCGTTCAGCCAGGGGCGGTCGCAGCTTGTCAAAGTTATAATGTATCAGGTTGCGATGTATCGTTACGATGTATCAACCAGAAAGGGTCAAAAGGGCTGCGGTGACCATCGTCCGTCCGGCTAGTATCTTCAGGGCAACCCTAACGAAAAACCCCAAGCAAAAAAACCAAAATGCCCATCGCCAAAAACGCAAACCCCATCAGAATATAGACGCCCGCGTGGTTTTTACCGGTAACGATGTTTTCGTCGCGTGCGCCGCTCCGAATCCCGTAGCCCAAAAAGATCAGGCTTACTGCCAGCATCAGCGCACCGAAAAGCGTATCAAGGTGCTCCATTGTCCCCTCCCACGCTCTACTGTAGAGCGCCCAGGCCAGCGGAACAGGGCGTTGACACGGATTTGGCTGGCGCAGCTAGCTTTAGCATCAGCCGCGCAGCGCCAGCCGCGCCAGCTTTAAGAGCACCTCGGGCGGCGTACGGAGAAGCTGCGTTCCCTGCGGCTTTTTGGCGGCGAGCTCTAACCGCCGAAACAGCTCATCAAAAAGCGGTTCGGGCAGGTTAAGCGCCGGGGTCAGGCGCACCGTGCGGCTGGCGTTAAGCGTATAACACGCGTGAATCCCGGCAAAGTGCAGAGTTCTGAGGGCGAGGGCGCTGCCGAGTTGGGCACTCAGTTCAGCGTCTAAACCGACCCCGGCCAAAGGTGGCAACACCGCGCGAAGTTGCAACGCAAAGAGCAGCCCCGCGCCGCGCACCGCGCTAAAAAAGTTCGGATAAGTTGCGGCGAGCTGCTCGAGCCGTGCCAAGCCCCGCTGCCCCAACCGCCGTGAGCGTTCGCTCAACCCCTCGTCTTCGATCAGCTCCAAAGACTTGAGCCCCACCGCCATCGCCAGCGAACCACCGCCAAAGGTATTCGAGTGACGTTTGCTCGAGAGGCCGCCCAAGAGCCCCCGCATCAGCGGGTGCCGCGCAACCGTCGCGCCAATCGGGACGAGCCCGCCGCCGAGCGGTTTAGCGAGGGTGAGGATGTCGGGCTCGAGCCCTAACGCCACACTCGCAAAGTCGTAACCACAACGCCCCAATCCGGTCTGAATCTCGTCGGCCACGACCAAAAAGCCGTGCTTTTGTGCGAGTTCACCGATAAGCGGCAAAAACTCAGGTGGCGGTGTAATAACGCCACCTTCGCCCTGAATCGGCTCGACAAAAACCGCCCCGACCGCGTTCCCATGCCGAACGAACGCCTGCTTAAACGCCTCGGCGTCGCCGTAAGGCAGCGTCAGCACGTCACCCCACAAGGGCTTAAAAAGTCCCTGATACTCTTGGTTTGGCGTGAGCGACAATGCGCCCAACGTTTTGCCGTGATAGCCACGGGTAAAGTTGATGATTTTTGGCGCACGGGGCCGGTTCGCCCGGACGAGTTTGAGCGCCGTCTCGACGGCCTCCGCGCCGCTATTCGAGAAAAAGACCTGTGAATCCGCGTGACTCGGGGCGTGCCGAGCGAGCAGCGCGACCAGGTTGGTCTCGAGCGCCCCCCGCCAAGCCGAGGCCGACTGCTGCGGCAGGCTCATCCCCCGGGTTTCGCGCAAATACTGCTCGACAAACGTGACAAGTGGCGGGTACAACTCGCCAAAAGGCAGCGCCGCGTACCCACCTGCGTTGATGAGGTGACGGCCGTCCGGGGCGCGCAGCTCCCACGGGCTCAAAACCTCGAACGGTCCGGCAATCTCTAACGCGTCCAAGACGCGGATCAGGTCACCGTTGCCGTGGGTTACCTCGAGCCCCCGCACCGCCCCCGCCGAGAGCGGCCCGAACAGCTCAGCGGTACGAATCGGCAAACTCACGAGTAAAAACCGCTCAGGGCCGGAAGACGGTAACGTTTCCGGCCTGGTCGGTCACGGTAATCTCGATGTCTTTGGTCGTCTCGAAGGTAAAGGCAATCTGCGCTGCTGGAACGAACGACAACGCCTTATCGCCCGTGGTAATTTTGCTTACCACATCGTTGTCCCGAGCGACGCCCGAGACACGGGTATTGCCGCCACCCAACCCCTCAACCCCGGTCAGCGTCACCGTTGGCGGTGTACCGTCAATCTCTAAGGGAAACGTCAACGAGGTTTTGCGGCTGTCTACGTCGGTCACGACAATCTCCGAGCGCCACAACCCTTCACGTACCTGCCGTGGGCGAAACCCAAAATTGATGAGCTTTTTGCCGCGTTCTCCGGCGTACCCCGGCGCATCTAAAATCTCGGTGCCGTCTACTAAGATGCTCGCTACGCCTACATCGTCCATCGCGTAACCGACGATCTGCAGGTCGCTCTCAGCCTTGACAGTCGTCCCCTGCGGTTCGGTGATCGTCACCACCGGGGCGAGCGCGTCGCCGCGTCCGGCACAACCCGCGAGTGCCGCCGCCAGCAAGACAAAAAACGGTAGCCGTAAAGCTAGTTGTTTTAGACGTAATAAATCTCTTCGTAAACCTAGACGTGTCACCTAGCTAGTTTACGCTACCGGCTCTGCGCCATGCGTATAAACCTCGAGCCAGACGCCCGTAAATTAGACGCTTAGGTCAATTATCCCCGAAATTAAGCCCAAAATTAAGCCTCAAATTAAGTTTGTGAAGCTCGGTAGACACGCCGTTTTAGGCGGTCCTCACCCTAAAGCCGCCAAGTTTGTTAAACTGCACAGAACAGTTTTCAGGTGCATCAGGGCACCGATTCTAGAAAGGAGGGTCGCTGCTACAGGTGTAGCAGGTAACGTGTAAAGGTTAAAGGGTCCAGCGTACCCATCTTTTGTAACGTAGCTAGATTCAGATAGAGCCAGCCAAAGGAGTTTAGATGAAAAAACTGCTGCTACTACTTGCCTCACTTGGGCTAAGCACGGGTCTAAGTATAGTGCTCGCCCAAAGCGCCAAGGACACCTACATCGAACAGGGTATCGCTGACGTAGATTCCCTCGACCCGGTGCAAGCCTACGACACCGCCTCAGGCCAGATTATCGAAAACGTCTACGAAAAGCTTTACGGTTATAAAGGCGAAAGCGTCACCGAATACGAGCCGATCTTGGCGACCGATTATCAGGTTTCAGACGATAACCTGACCTACACGTTTGACCTGCGTAAAGGCGTCACCTTTCACAGCGGCAACCCCATGACGTGTAAAGACGTCGAGTATTCGTATCAGCGTGCGCTCGTCGTCAACCCCGCCGACTCCGGCGCGTGGATTTTGATGGAGCCGCTAACCGGGTACTACTCGGACGCCAACACTGAACTCGGTGACGGCGCAACCGACAAGCAGTACGCCGACTTTTACAAAAAAATTGACAACAGCGTCGAGTGCCCCGACGGTCCCGACGGGCTCACCGTAAAGTTCAACTTGGCCCAAGCCGATCCGACCTTTTTTCCTAAAACGCTCTTTTCTGCCGCCTCGATTGTAGACAAGGCGTGGGCCGTCAAAAACGGTATGTGGGACGGTACCGAAGCCACCTGGCGCAACTGGATCGGTCAAGACCTGCGCGAATCGTACCTGCAAAATCACATGAGTGGCACTGGCCCCTACCAACTAGTTAATTGGCAAGTCGGCACCAGCGTGATTGCTGAAGCTTACCCGAACTACTGGGGCGGCGCACCTGCCATCAAGAATGTCCAAATTCAAGTCGTTGAAGACCCTGCGCCGCGTATTTTGGCGCTGCAACAGGGCGACGCTGACAGCATCGGGATTGACCGGGCTCAGCTAAGTCAAGTTCAGGGACAATCCGGTATCACCGTCGAAGACGCCGCCACCGACCCAAGTCTCGACTGGTCATCAGTTAACGTAGGCGCAATCTTTTTGAACGAAGCGGTCGAGGCCAACAACAACCCCAACATCGGCTCCGGCAAGCTCGACGGTCAAGGCATTCCAGCAGACTTTTTTACTGACGTGAACGCTCGCAAGTGCTTCAACTACTCGTTTGACCCACAAGCTTACATTGAACAGCTACTTCAGGGCCAGGGTCAACAGATCACTATGGCGCTACCACCTTCGTACCTCGGCTACGATTCCGAAATCCCAACCTATAGCTACGACCCTGAAGCAGCTGAAAAAGCTTGCCGCGCCGCCTGGGACGGCCAGCTTTGGGAAAACGGCTTTCAGATGACGCTCGCTTACAATACCGGTAGTGACGTGCGCCAAGCGTCTTTACAAATCCTCAAGTCGAACCTCGAGTTCTTAAACCCTAAATTCCGTGTCAACGTGCGCGGCATCGCGTGGCCCGACTTTTTAGACCAACGTGGCCAGAACCTCTTACCAGTCTCAGCTATTTCCTGGGTACCTGATTACGCCGACCCTGACAACTACATCCACACGTTCTACGCTAAGGGTGGCTACTACGCCGACCAGTCTAGCTTTTCGGACAAGCAGATCAATGAGTGGGACCAAAAAGCGCGTACGTCGTTTGATGAGAACGAACGTGTCAAACTCTACAGCCAGATTGGTCAACGGGCCTACGAACTCGCACCCTACGTCCTGACCCCGATAGGTGTTCCTTTCCTGGTTCACCGCAGCAACTTGCAGGGGACGTACTATAACCCCATGTTGAGCGGTACCTACCTTTGGAAAGCTCTCTCCAAAAACTAAAGGCTCTGTATAGTAAAGGGGAAGGGTTCAGCCCTTCCCCTATTTTGTAAGGAGGGGCCGCTTGTTTGCCTTTATCGTTCGGCGCATCTTGTTTTTACCCGTTATCTTCATCGGCGTTACACTCTTTATCGTTTTACTCATGCAGCTTCTCAGCCCTTATGAACGCGCCGTGACCTTCGTGACCTCAGAGGTGCAGCTCCGCAATATTGACGCGATTATCGAGCAGTACGGCCTTGATAAACCCTGGTACGTGCAGTACTGGAACTGGCTGTCTCAGGCGCTCCAGGGTAATCTAGGTTTCTCTCGCGTGACCAATCAACCTGTTTTGACGACGATTGCCCAGCGGCTTCCGAACACCATTGAACTTGCGGTGCTAACTATCATTCCGACCATTGCGTTTGGGATTTGGCTGGGGACAGCCGCCGCCTTAAACCGTGACCGAGCTATCGACCAGGTTTCCCGGATAACGTCTATTTTCTTTTGGTCACTCCCGACGTTTGTCCTGGCAATTTGGCTGCTGGTTATCTTTTACGGCGGCTTTAACCTGTTTGGTATCGGTCAGCTGTCTTCAAATTTTTCTAGGGCCATTATCCGGCCCGAGTTTCACCGCTATACCGGTTTTCTGCTCCTAGACTCCCTGGCAAACGGCCGCGTTGACATTTTCTGGAACGCGCTTTTGCACCTTGTCTTACCGGTAGCAACGCTCGTGCTGGTTATCAGCGCACAGATCGTGCGGGTGATGCGCTCGTCGCTGCTTGATACTTTGACGCAAGATTACGTGCGGACAGCACGGGCTAAAGGACTTTCAGAAAGGGTGGTTAATCACAAGCACGCACGGCGTAACGCGCTGATTCCGGTTTTGACGCTTTCCGGATTTACACTGGTCGGGCTGCTTAACGGTGCCGTCATTATCGAAACGATCTTCGCGCTTCCCGGTGTCGGCAAATGGCTGGCAGACGCCGCCGTACAGCTCGACTACGCCGCAGTTTTGGGCGGCGCGGTGTTTGTCGGCGTTATCGTCGTCGTCGGTAACCTTATCGTAGACATTCTCTACGCGGTGGTAGACCCCAGGATACGGTACTAATGGACAACGTCGACCCCAGTACAGCCGGTGCTTACGCTGAAGACGAAAGGGTACTCGAGCAGGCCAGCTCGAGCGGCTGGTGGCGCTCAAAAGCGATGAAACGGTTTCGGCGCAACCCGCTTGCTATCGTAGGTGCGCTGCTCCTCATTTCTTTTGTGCTCATCGCCATCTTCGCTGCACCCCTCACCTCGTACCAGCTCATCAATACCCGTAACACGTGCGTGCGTGACCTCGGTTTGTCTGCCTCGACGGTGACCGACGTTCGTAACCCGCTTACAGCAGTTTTTTGGCGGGCTGTCGTGTTGCCACCCGCGTCTTGCTTCGACATCCCCCGCGTGTCTTATTCTCCCATCCCAACGCCCCCGTCAGAAGGTACCTTTTTAGGAACGACCGGCGGCGGGTACGACATCTACTACGGCCTTATTTGGGGCGCACGTTCGGCGTTTTACGCAGGTATCGCCGTTACCGGTTTTAGTGTTTTGGTCGGCATCATCGTCGGGAGTATCTCCGGATTCTTTGGCGGCTGGGTAGACAACGCGCTCATGCGGCTGGTAGACATCATCTTTGCCATTCCGGGCCTCGTTCTCGCTATTGTTATCGTTGCTATTTTAGGTCAAGGCTTGACCAATGTCATCCTCGCGTTTATGATCTTTGGCTGGGCGGGTTACGCCCGCTTACTTCGCGGCGACGTATTGCAACTTAAAGAGCGAGAGTTCGTAGACGGTGCGAGGGCTCTCGGTGCGGGCAACGGCCGTTTGATCTTTCGCCACATTTTACCTAGCGCCGTTGGTCCTCTGATCATCGTTGCCAGCTTAGACATCGGCTCGGTTGTTCTCTCGGTTGCCGCGCTAAGTTTTTTAGGGCTCGGTGCGCCTGTCGGCTACGCCGACTGGGGGCAGATGATCAACTTTGCCCGTGGTTGGTTGCAAGGACCGCCCGGACAACCCTTTGCCTACTGGTACGTGTCGTTTTGGCCGGGACTGATTATTGTCCTCTTCGTCCTTGGTTGGAACCTTTTAGGCGACGCGGTACGCGACGTTATGGATGTGCGCGGTTAAAGGTTTACCGTAAACTTTAGTGCAGTTTAACTGCCGCCGCGTTTTCCCGGTCGAGCTTTTTTTCCGGGAGAACGCGGTTTAGTTTGAGGATAAACGCGCTGAGCGCGTAGCTCTGCTCATCGTTAAGCGTCCCCGGTGCGTGCCGGGGCATTGCCGCGCGGACGAACGCTTGGAGCGCCGCCGCGTTTTGAAACGCGGGCAGCGCGTCCGGGCCATGCAGAGCGGGCGCGACGCCGATAGAGAAGGCGTTGCCAATCGCCGAGCGGCCCCTGACCGACTCGAAACTGCGGTCACCCATCTGCACTCTCAGCTGAGGGTTGCCCGGTTTATGGCAGCCTTCGCAGTGGCGGTGGTCTTCAGGAAAAGCGAGGCGGGCCTCGGCGAGTCCGCCGCCTGCGTCCCCATGACAGACTGCGCAGCGTAACGCAAAAATCTGTTTTCCCCTGGTGACTTGGTGCGTAAGAGCTGACTCGTCTTTCGCCAAAACCTTCGCTCCAGGTTTACCTGCAAAGGACGCGCCCAGCGATAACGCGAGTAAACCGACTACGAAAAGTGTAAAAACCAGACTGCGCATCTGCTAAGAGTCTACCAGTCCGACCCTCAGACCGTCTCGGGCGACCGCTGCCCGCACGGGTCAACGGGCTCACCGCTTTCAATCTGTAACGTCGTATGGACGATTTCAAACTTATCGTGTAGCCCGCCGCACGCCTGCTGAATAAGCGGGTTGCTGTCGCCGTTATGTCCCGGAACGATCACGTGCGCCGTCAGCGCGGCCTCAGTGGTACTCATGGCCCAAATATGCAGGTCGTGAACATCCGTGACCCCGGGCAGACTCTGCAGATAATCGCGTACTGCCTCCGGGTTGATGCCGTCCGGTACTGCGTCTAAAGAGAGCCGCAGCGTATCCCGGAAAAGCCCCCAGGTACTCCAAAGTACGACCCCGACGATGACTAGGCTGATCACTGGGTCGAGCCAGTTGGCACCGGTGTAGAGGATCAGGACGCCCGCGAGGAGGACGCCTAACGTCACGAGACCGTCAGCCATCATGTGCAAAAATGCGCCCCGGATGTTGAGGTCGTCTCGGCCTTTGACAAACAGATAAGCCGTGCCGAAGTTGACGACGAGCCCCACCAGCGTCACCCAGATGATCGCAGCGCCGGAGATGGGTTCTGGGTTTCGCAGCCGCTGAACCGCCTCCCAAAAAACGATACCCATCGCGCCGAAGAGCAGCAGCGCGTTAAAGAGTGAGGCGACGATGGGCGAACGTTTGAGGCCGTAGGTAAAGCGTTCAGACGGGGGTTGCTGCGACAACCGCGCGGCGGCCCAGGCGAGAATGAGGCTCAGCACGTCGCTGGCGTTATGGCCAGCGTCGGCGACGAGACCGAGTGAACCGATAGCTAAACCGACGATGACTTCGACGACGACGTAAGTCAGGTTGAGCCCGATACCCCAGGCGAAGGCGCGGCCGAAGTTTTGCGGTGTATGTGAATGTCCTGCGTGACTATGTGCCACTAAATCTCCTCTAAAATTATTGACATTAAAAAAACCGTGGAACTTGCTTGCAGTAGCGGTCGTAGTCAGTGCCGAAACGCTCTCTTAACCAAGGCTCTTCGGTAAAAGGCCATAAGATAAAGAGCAGCGCCCCCAGTAAACCGGGCAGGATGACGAGAGCTGCATTACTAAACAAGACCAGACCGATAAGAGTGGCAGCGTCACCTAGATATTGAGGGTTGCGGGTGTAACGGTAGAGCCCTGTAGTTGTCAGCTTGCCTTTAAGCCCAGCAGAGTTAGACGCGCCCAACCGACCAACGCCGGAAAAGGCTAGCAGCAGCCCGCCCGCAAACAAAGGCAAACCGACAACGTAGCGCAGCCAATCGGGAACTATGAAGCTGTTCCAATCCAGTAGGGCTAGCACTCCAAGAGCTACGAAAACGAAGAGGATGAGCACCCAGACAAACCAGAACTGCGGGCTTTTCCAACCCGGTGTCGGCCAGACTCTGTGCGCCGGACTGAGGATAGAAATAACCAAGCTGATGCCAAGCGCCAGCTCAGCGGCGAGAGTAAGGTAAAAAAGCACCATCGTTACTGACCGTGTTGAACGTGCTCGAGCCCACACCTGACCAGTTGCTCGACGTGCGCGTCGTCCAAGCTGTAAAACACGTAACGCCCCTCTTTACGGCTTTTGACGAGCCGCAGCTGCCGCAAATGCCGCAGATGGTGCGAGGTGGCCGACTCGCTCAGCTTGGCCTGAGCTGCCAAATCGGTAACGTTATGCTCTCGTTCCGTTAGTGCCGCTAAGATCAGGATGCGTGCGCCGTCGCCCAGCGTGCGGAAAAGTTCGGCCAAAGAGATCGCAGCCCCTTCATCTACGTGTACCGCTAACTCCGGCATAGTTTAGCACCTGAACATCTATTCATATATTTGATTATAAACCGAGTCTACTTCCCAAGATCAAAGACAACCTTAAAAACCGGTAAGTTAGCTGGTTCTGCCGACTAAAGCTAAGCCCCAGCAGGGCAGGCGCACGCCTCAGCCGGACAACGCCCTGCCGGACACAGCGCCGGGTGCAGCTCCCGCCACGCCTCAGTTAGCACCGTAAAAGCCGAACGGAGAAACAGCGCCGTAATCACCAAACTGATCAGCAAGTCGGGCCACACGGAGTGGGTGAACACCGTCACACCGGCAGCGAGGATCACGCTGGTGTTGGCCGCGATGTCGTTACGCGAGCAGAGCCAGGTCGAACGCATGTTGATGTCGTCAGCTCGGTGCCGAGTGAGCAGATAGAGGCACACGCCGTTGGCCGCGAGTGCGACGAGGGCCGTCAGGCCCATCAAACCCGCTTCCGGAGTCTCTGGGACGTGGAGTTTATAGATAGCCTGCCCCAAGACCCCGAGGCCGAACACCGCCATAATGCCGCCCTTAAGGAGTGCTGAACGTGCCCGCCAGTGCAGCGCCCGACCGATAGCAAAGATACTAAAGCCGTACACCAGCGTGTCACCAAGCATATCGAGCGAATCCGCCAAGAGCGCCACCGACCCGGCCCATAGGCCCATAATTAGCTCGAGGACGAACATACCGCCGTTAATCCCCAGCACCGTCCACAGCACTCGGGACTGGCTCTTCTGTAAAGCTTCGACTTCGCAGCCTTTATCTTGGCAACACGACATACCGGGATTATAGACCTTTGAGCGGCAGGTGTTGGCGGTGGCGCTACCCTTAGGCTGTCCCAGGCGTAGGGACTCGAACTCGTTTTGTCCAAGCGGCTAGCTGGGCACGTAAATAGCCCTGGTCATGAGTCCAACAGCGATAAGCGTAAGCGCAAACCCCAGCAGCGCAAACCGCCGCGCAGGACGGATATCCTTCGTTTCTTTGAGGTTGCGTAAGGCAGGCCGGAGCGCCCCGTCCCCGATCCCGAGTAGAGCTACCGCGATAACGATACACACGGTGACGATGCCGCCCCACTCCCCTTTGAACAAACTGTCGTAACCACGCGTTCTAAGAACTAGAATTAGTCCGAAAAAGATCGTGGCCATCCCCGAATAGGTCAGCACGCGTACAGTCGTTTCGGCGAGGGACTCGAGCCCAGCTGCACCTTTCGCTAAGGCCGGAATCAGGAGAAATGCCAGCACGATATACCCGCCTACCCACAGTGCTCCGCCGACGACGTGACCGTAACGAATCAGCCACGTTACCGTCGCGGCCAGCGTCATGCTCGTCCTTCTAACGCGTCTTGACGGACTGATTGTGCCCTTTTAAGCTGCCGGCTGATGAGAACTTCACCGATAAACGCGCCCGGTGGACCCCCGGTAAAAACGGTAGCCGCCAAAAACCACCAGCTCCAGAGCCCATCGGTTGCCCCGGTAAAGACCAGCACCACGAGCGCCAAAAAGTTACCGCCGTGAACCGGGCCGAGGACACTGACCAGCGCACGGTTACCTAGCAGCGACGCGCTGACCAGCGTAACGAGTAAGAGGGCGTCAGCCAATGCGACCCAGCGTACGAAACGCAACCGGCGTAAGACGGCTCCAGGGTCCGGCACAGATTTAGTCATAAGTTTAGTCATGGTCAAACCTTTCAGAAACGTATAAATACTCGAGCCACCTTCTTAGTCCCACCATCAAGACGTTCGGGAGTCACAATAGGCGTTTGGCGAAACCAGCCAAACACAGGCGGTGCACCCGTAAAACACCACACCGCAATCACCGGGTCACAAATGGCGCAGCCGAACGAAGAGGGCGCGGCAAAAGGCACGATAGGGTCGCCGTAAAGGTAGTGCGCGAAATCCCAACAGGTGTGCAGCAACCACGCAGCTCCGATAAACCGGTAGTCGGCCAAGCCCCGAAAAGCGCAGTACGTGATGAGCGTCACAAACACGAACTCCCAGACGCCGAAACCACCGCTCAGATACGCGGCTCCGGCACCTGCAATCATCACAGCATTAAACTTTTGCCGCGCCGGTTCTTTGAGTAAAGAACTCAGAGTGATGTAGAGCAAACCGATAACGAGCGGGGCAAGCCAGTTAGCGAGGTTCAGCACGGCAAGTTTTTGTATAAGCAATTCGGTAAATAGCATGGTGTCCTTCAACACTTGTAGCTCTAACGGGGTTGAGCCGCTTGGATAAGGACTTCAAAACCTTGGAGTGCCACGGCGTCCGCCTCACGGTCACGCATCAGCCGCTGCATGGTGTGATGCGCGTTGTAAAGACCGAAAAGCTGCCACGCCAACGCTTTAGCATCGGTCTCAGCGCCTAACTGTTTTAGCTCTACCGCTTCACCGATAACCTGTTGGAAAACGCCGAGCAAACCAGCTAACGTCTCAACTAAATAGTCCCGCACCGCGCCTTCTACCTCATCGAACTCGGCCGTAGCCGCGACAAAGGGGCAGCCACCGGGCAATCCTGAGCGCGGAGCCCAGCCCAACCAGCGGTCAAAGAGACGGCGTAACCGGGGCAAACCGGGGGGCGCTTGCATGGCGGGCTCAAGGACTTCACGCCCAGCTAGTGCGGCGGCAGCTTGGAGCAGCTCGAGCTGTAACGCTTCGGACGAGCCGAAGTGCGCGAACACCCCACTTTTGGAGAGCTTGGCCTGCGCTGCTAACTCACCAATGGTGACGCCCCCAAAGCCGCAACTGCTGACAAGCCCTAAGCCGTGCCGTAAAAGTTGCTGATGCGTGCGTTCGTATTTCTGCATGTTGTAAAAATAGCACGAACGTTTTATTTTTGCAAGATACAGAGTAGACCGAAGCACGCCAATTTTTGGACATCCAGAAAGATTTAACTTTCACCATATGATTCCTATAACAGAAGCAAGAACTGCTGCTGACGACCACTGGAAGGCTAAGCACGAGTCTCGTCACGTAGCTATTTAAGCCCCACCCACAAAGAACGTTTGCGCTATTTAGATGTCTACCAACGCGTCAGTTTGTACTTGTGAGCTTGCCGAACTCGAGCCCCTAAAGTTAGCTCACCGAACGCAAAGGCTGAGGTCGGGTAGCGGTGACAACTTAGTGACTTAAAAAATGAGAAGCTAATCTGGCAGCGTCACCGTAAAGACGTTTGAGGTAGTAGCCCCCGGAGGTAAGTCACACGGGCCAAAAGGGTCTAGGTCGCTCGAGCAAGAACTCGCACTATAACCAAGCTGCATACGGCCCCCAAGTAAGCCGAAGGGTTCTCCGGTCGCGCCGTCCCACGCATTAGGTCCTGAAATTACAAGCGTGTCAACCCGCTGTTCTTCCGGTCGCACTTCGATAAACTTGTTGTGCCCCACACACGCCCAATTTGGATTGTACGCACTTTCTTCTTGGGTCAGAGCGCCTACACCATAGATAGGAGACGTATCTTCAGGGTAGCAAAGATCAAAGTAAACCGGGGCGTCGGTCTGATTGGTATAGGTCAGCAGCAGCGTAACCGTACAGCTTTTGCGGTAACCTTCGCCCTGACAACTTGCAGTGTAGGTAGCTCGGTCGGTCTCGAGTGATCCGTCAGTGGGAATGGGGTCACGAACCTCAGCAGGCGGCGGTGTATCCGGCCCGGACTGACTCGGCGCAGGCTCAGACGCACACCCTACCAATAGTGTCAAAACCAATGGTGTCAAAACGCTTGTGACCATCAGTAACTTGTTCGGCCTCATAAGGTTTCCTCGGGACGGAAGAAATTTGCCTTAACTTTAGCATAACGGCACAAGAAGGCTACATACAGCGCAAAGCCGTATGCAGCACTTAGATAAAGAAGAACTACGCCCCGGCTTGCGCCTCTTCGCGTTTCAAAATCGCCCGCAACACCGTCTGCAAAATCCCGCCATTCCGGTAGTAGTCAATTTCAACCGGCGTATCTAAACGGCAGACGACTTCAAACTGCACGTCGCTGCCGTCTTCTTTAGTGACGTTGACGCTCAGGCGTTCTTTGGGTTTCACATCGTCGGGTACAGGGATACTGAAGCTCTCTTGACCGGTTAAACCCAGCGATTTGGCGTCTTGGCCCTCGGCGTATTGGAGCGGCAATACACCCATCCCGACGAGGTTTGAGCGGTGAATGCGCTCGTAAGATTCGGCAATAACCGCTTTGACCCCGAGTAAGAACGTTCCTTTAGCCGCCCAGTCCCTTGACGAGCCCATGCCGTAGTCGTTGCCAGCTAAGACAATCGTCGGTGTATCCGTTTCACCGTATTTGAGCGACGCTTCGTAAATACTCGTGACTTCGCCGGTCGGCAGATAGGTGGTGTAACCACCTTCAGTACCCGGAGCCATCTGGTTTTTAAGGCGGATGTTGGCAAACGTCCCGCGCGTCATCACGCGGTCGTTGCCGCGCCGTGACCCGTACGAGTTAAAGTCTTTAGGCTCTACTCCTTGCTCCTGAAGGTAAAGCCCCGCCGGACTCGTTTTAGCAATCGCACCAGCTGGCGAGATGTGGTCGGTCGTGACTGAATCGCCGACTTTGACGAGGACGCGGGCGTCTTCGATAGGTTTGATGGGGGGAAGCTCGAGCGTCATCTCGTCAAAAAACGGTGGCTCTTGAATATAGGTGCTCTCACGGTCCCAAGCAAACAGATCGCCGCCCTTGACCGGAATCTGGTTCCAGGTCTCGTTCGACTGTTCGATGCCGTCGTAGAGGCGCTTAAAGACTTCGGGCGTGATGGCGCGGTTCATACCTTCGGTGATGTCGGCAAAATCCGGCCAGAGGTCGCGTAAAAACACGTCTTGGCCGTTTTTACCCTGTCCGAGCGGTTCCGTGGAGAGGTCAATGTCAACCGTTCCGGCAATCGCGTAGGCGACGACCAGAGGCGGCGAGGCCAGATAGTTCGCCCGGACGTGCGGGTTGATGCGGCCCTCAAAGTTGCGGTTACCCGACAAGACCGACGCGGCGACCAAATCGCCCTCGTTGATGGCTTCAACGACCGGTTCAGGAAGCGGCCCCGAGTTGCCGATACAGGTCGTGCAGCCGTAACCGACGGTGTAAAACCCGAGCTGTTCCAAGTACGGCGTCAGGCCGGTGTCATTTAGATATTCGGTAACGACTTTCGACCCCGGTGCGAGCGAGGTCTTCACGTAAGGTTTGACGGTGAGGCCAGCTTCGACAGCTTTTTTGGCGACTAAACCCGCCGCCATCATCACGGATGGGTTTGAGGTGTTCGTACAGCTGGTAATCGCAGCGATGACCACGTCGCCGTGTTTAAGCTGCAACTCTTGCCCTTTCATCTGCAGCGTACCGGTTTTAGAAAGCTGCTCATCCGAAAGGCCGAACCCGCGCTCTTCAACAGGTTTTTGCAAACCTTCTTGCCACTCGAGTTTCATATCTGAGAGCAGTACCCGGTCTTGCGGGCGTTTGGGACCGGCCAACGAAGGCTGCACTGTGCTCAGGTCGAGCGAGAGCGTGTTCTGAAACTCGGGGTCGGGCGTATCGTCGGTACGGAACAGCCCTTGCGCTTTGCTGTACACCTCTACGGCTTCAACCTCATCCTCGAGCCTCCCCGTCTGCCGCAGATACCGCAGCGTTTCGGCGTCTACCGGGAAAAAGCCCATCGTCGCGCCGTATTCGGGGGCCATGTTCGCAATCGTCGCGCGGTCGGGGAGCGACATAGTGGACAACCCCGGCCCGAAAAACTCGACGAACTTGCCGACGACGCCCTGTTGCCGGAGCATCTGCGTGACGACTAAAGCCAAATCGGTTGCGGTTGAGCCTTCAGGCAGCTTGCCTGTGACCTTAAAGCCGACGACTTCGGGCGTGAGCATATAGATCGGTTGCCCGAGCATCACCGCTTCAGCTTCGATGCCGCCGACACCCCAGCCGACGACGCCTAAACCGTTGATCATGGTGGTGTGCGAGTCGGTGCCGACCAAAGAGTCGGGATACATGACTTCGGTGCCGTTTTGCTCACTTGTCTGGACGCCCTTGGCGATGTACTCGAGGTTCACCTGATGCACGATGCCCGACGCGGGCGGTACCACGCCGAAGTTGTCGAACGCCTGCTGGCCCCAGCGCAAAAACTCGTAGCGTTCGCGGTTGCGCTCGAACTCGATGGCGGCGTTGTCGGCGAGTGCCAAAGGCGAATCGTATTCATCTACTTGAACGGAGTGGTCAATGACCAAATCCACCGGAATCTGCGGGTTGATGGCCTGCGGATCGCCGCCCAAACGCTCGGTAGCACTCCGCAACGCGGCCAAATCAACCACGGCCGGAACGCCGGTAAAGTCTTGCAGAATTACGCGGGCCGGTTTGAACGGCAGCTCGGCCTGAGCGGGACTTTTCGCGTCGTACGCAGCCAAAGTGCGCACATCTTCGTCGGTGACGTCGTAGCCGTTTTCGTTACGCAAGAGGGACTCGAGCAGCACCTTAATTGAAAACGGTAGCTTGTCTATGTCGCCCACGCCCTGCTCTTTAAGTGCGCCGAGCCGGTAGTAGGTCACCTCGCCCGCGCCGGTACGCAGCGTGTCCTTAGCACCAAACGAATCTTTATAGGTTGTCATGTAGCCTCCTTGATGAGTAGTTTATCCTAGCCGATTTTGTAGCTAAAAATCTCTGTGTACAAAACGTTTTCGAGGTTTACAATGGCGTAACAGCGCCGTAAACGAAAAAATCAGCGGTTTTCCCGATACTACTTTGCCACCCTAACGTGGTCAGTTTTGCCTCCAGCTGTTCCGGTTCATAAAACACTTTGACGATGTCAAAGGTTCGACCGTCGTCTAAACGCCGCGTTGTTGTCGTTGCGCCTGCACTACCTAGCACCTGATCTTTGGCGGTTCCTGCGGGGGTGTGGCTCGAGTCTATTAAAAACACCCGTCCGCAGGGGTTGAGGCACGCCTTTACGGTCGCCCAAAAGCTTGCAAACCGCTCCGGCGGGACGTGCGAGAGCCAGAACGAAAAGAACACCGTGTCGTACTTTCGCTCCGGTGTCCAGTTAAACAGATCAGCTTGCACGTACCTGATCTTTGCCGACGGCAACCGCGCCCGGTTTAACCCGAGGACTTCGGGTGACGCGTCTACCGCTGTCAACGAATCCCCATAGTGAGCAAGGTGCTCCGTCCACCACCCCGTCCCACACGCGAGTTCTAAAAGGTCACCGCGCGGCGCGAAGTCGGCAAGAGCTTTCCCCAACACCTCGACTTCAGCGAACCACTGCGCCCGGTGCGCTTCGCCCCGGTCGTACCGCCCCTGCAGCAAAAACCAAGCGTCGTACTCGGACGCCCTGGCCCGGTAATACGCCCGTTGCGACGCCAGTAATTTATCCATCCACGCCTCCTAATCTCAGTGTGAGGGTAAGCTGCGTGATATGGAAAACCAAAAATCACCCAGCCTGACGATTACCGATCCGGACGCGGCGGCGGCGCTGACGAACCCGAAAACTTTGCGGCAGTTGGAACCCTTTTTGAACCGTGAACGCACCGTGCTCGAGGCCGCGCAAGAAACCGGCGTCAAACCCAACACCATGCTGGCGAGGGTTCGCAAATTCACCGAATTAGGGCTTCTCGTCGTTACCCGTGAGGTGCCGAGAGCCGGACGCGCCGTCAAGCTCTACCGGAGCCGCGCCGAGAGCTTTTTTGTACCGTATGAAGTGACACCGTCGGAAACCTTAGAGAGTGCCATGCAGGAGCGCGAACGCTATTGGGAAAACCTGCTGAGAAAGAACGTCGTGCGCGTTCGGAGTGAAGATGTCGGGAGCTGGGGTACACGCATCTACCGGGACGCTCGAGGCCGCTTGCAGGTGCAGGCCGCCGTAACGCCCGAGCAAAACTACACGCTCTTAGCGCCCGAACGCCCCGCCGCTCTGTCCGCGTGGCGCGATTCTGTCTATTTAGACTTTGACGATGCTAAAGCCTTGCAGCAAGAGATGTTTGCGCTACTGAAAAAGTATCAGCAAAAAGCGGGGGCGCAGCGGTACATTTTTCATTTGGGCTTGGCCCCGATTAGGCCGTAACGATGCTTATCTGTTTTGACCTAGACGATACCTTGTTCGACCACGGCAGCGCACAAGAGACTGCGGCACAAGAGTTTGGTAAGACTTACGGAGACCAATTGGCTGAGTTTAAGGGCACGTTTGCGGACACTTGGCGAGCGGCGGCGGAGAAACACGTCGAAGTCTTTTTGCGCGGCGACATCTCATTTCAAGAGCAGCGCCGCAGGCGTATTCATGAACTGATGACAGCTGAACTAAGCGACGACGAAGCCGACGAGTTTTTCAGCTTATACCTTGAAATCTACGAGGCTAACTGGACTTTGTTTGACGATGTGAAAGCTTGCTTAGCGGAGCTTGCTGACATGAAGCCTAGCAGCTATCAGCTGGGGATTATCACCAACGGTACCGAGACGCAGCAACTTCGTAAGCTGAAAACGCTGGGCATTTCAACCTATTTTGATTTTGTCTTAAGCGCCGATGGCGTGGGCACTGCTAAACCTCATCCGGCGATGTTTCAACGAGCAGAGCAGCTCACCCGGCTGACAAAGCTCGTTTATATCGGGGACGACCTGGCACTCGACGCCGAAGCCGCGACTCGAGCGGGTTGGTACGGCGTCTGGCTCGACCGGCGACGTCTCGGCTCATCTACACTCTTGCCTACAATTCATACGTTGCTCGAACTTCCGGCGCTCATCCGAGAGTTTTAAGCCGCGCTTGGGCTCGAGCCCGAGCAAATCCCACCCTCGTGCTTTAGGTGTTCGCTTTTAGGTATTCGCTACTCGGTTCAGGGCAAAACCAAATCGGTCTCGATGGTTTCGGGTAAGGGGTATCCTAAGGCGCGTCCAAACGCCAGCATCTGTCCTTTATGGTGAGACTCGTGCGTGACGTTCCTCATGAAGACCCAACGTTGCGTCACCACCGTGCGGCGACCGCTAGCCTTTGTGATCTCGAAGGGGTGATCCAAGTGGTCGAAGGTTTCGAACGCCCGTTCCATGAGGTCATTCACCTGGAGAAACTGGCCGCGCATGGCGCTCACATCCGTCAAACGTAGGGTTTCGGCCCGTTCCAGCGCGATGATGGCCTCTATTCGAGCTGCGTGTGTAGCAACCTCTGCAGGAGGCAAAGCAGCGAGCTGCTGGTAGGGCTCAACCCCCAGACAGAAACGGCCCACAAACCACTCGTACATATTCGCTACATGCGCGTGGACGTCACGAAGGCTGCTCGAGGGCAGACCCGGCTGATCTTGCAGGTACACCCGGCTCGGCAAGGATTCCGTGTACTCGAAGAGTCGTTCTCTCGTGCGTTTCACCCAGTCATACATGAGGGGCAAGGATGGGTCCATGCTGGCCTCCTGCGTCACGCTATCATGTTTATCTTTTGCCCTCCAACCGGACCCCACCCCAAAGACTTTAGGAAACTGCAGGACGGTACTCGAGCGCAACGAGTCTGGAGTCAAGTACCTTGCTCTCAACCAGTTCTAGGTTGATGTCCGGGAGTTCAGCAAAGATCGGCTCCCTTCCCGTAGCTCCGAGAATTTGAGGAAAGACCATCAGCCGCAATCTATCAACCAGCCCGGTTTGCAGCAGGTTCTTCATCAATGACAGGCTACCTATCGTGCATATGGGATCGCCCGTCTGCCGCTTTAATGCCCTAATCTCATCTAAGTCTGATGCCAATTAAGTCTGATACCAATGTGGAGTTTGACCATGCCTGCGGTTCTTTTAGGGTTGACCACCAGCTTGGGAAGTTCGTTCATCCGTTTGCTAGGCTCATCAGACCCAGACTGTGAGATACCCGCCATCATTTCGTACGTCACCCGTCCCATCAGCAGAATCTGGGGTGTTGCCGATTGTTCGTCAATCCACCGCTCGAGGTCAGGGCCGAAGTAACCGAAATAGGCGGGAGCACCTTCGCCTAAAGCAAAGCCGTCGAGGGTGATGATATCTGCGACAAACTCTCTTATCTTGATCCTTTCTGGATGCTTGCGCTGGGCTTTATGAAATCTGCAAACCACGAAACTGTCGGCTGGCTCAGTGACGGACGCGGTAGCGGATGTGAGTGGCTTCCGGGGTGTCGATCACCCGCACAATCTCTAGTTCGGTAGGCGACGGCAACACGTCGAACAGCCGTCGGCCACTCCCGAGCAGCACCGGAATCTGATGGATTTGCAATTCGTCGAGTACCCCGGCCTCGAGCGCCCGTTGCGCCGTGGTCGCGCCATGCACCAGCACGTTCCGATCCCCGGCGGCGGCCTTCGCCTGTGCCATCGCGCTAGTGATCCCATCGGCGGCGTAGGTTACCAACGGATAGTTCGCGACGGACGGTTCGGGCGGCCGGTGACTGGGCACAAAGACCGGGACACCGTGGTGATCGCCGCCCCAGTGATCGACCTGCTCCATGGTCCGCCGGCCCACGACGACCGCGCCGGTCGCCTTGCCTTCGTCCAGAAACTGTCCGGCCACTCCGGACGACTGAGTGGATTCCCCGTCCGGGCCGAATCCGTACCAGTCGTGCAGTCGCATGAAGCCGTCGCCCCCTGGGTTGCCCGGCTCGTCATTCGGTCCCGCGATGTACCCGTCAAGCGACATCGACATGTAGAGGACAGTCTTTCCCACGCTTCATCTCCTCGCTTCTTGCGCCAAAAATGCCTCGAGCCTGTCCCAAGTTTCGTTCAGTCCCGCTTCCATGCCCATATCCAGAACGCGCTTAAGCTCCTCAGCCGACCCGAAGACCGTACGGCTGATAACTTTTGTCTCGTCTTCCAGAGCTTCAAAACTAACGGTGATTTGCAGCTGCGGCGTGCCTTCAAGCACATTGCCGTCACTGTCTACAAAGTTATCTGTATAGGTAATTTTTTCCGGCGGTTGGATGTCTCGGTACACGGCTTTGCCCCAGCTCTCCTCCCCGCCGGGGCCGCGCATACAGTAGAGCCAAGTGCCACCAGGGCGAAAGTCCAGCTCGCATACAGGCAGCGTCCAACCTTTCGGCCCCCACCACTGTTTGAGATGTTCAGGTTTGCTGAACGCTTCAAAAACCAGTTCTCGAGGCGCATTAAAAACGCGTTCTACAACGAAAGTGCGGTCAGTGAGCGTAGCTGCATTATTCTGATTCATCTTTCTTCTCCTTTTGCGGCTTTTGTAAAGCCTCTAGATACTCTTCCAGGCGGTCGAAACTTTCTTCCCAAAACTGCCTAAACGGAACCACCCAGTCGTAAATCGTTTTTAGGCGCTCGCCGTTGAGCCTATATAAACGCCGCTGACCCGACGTGCGCACTGTAACTAGCCCCACCTCCTTTAAGACGCGCAGATGTTTGGAAACTTGCGGCTGTCTCGCACCCGTCGCTTCGACCAGTTCGCTCACTGAGCGTTCCCCACCTGCCAGCACGTTTAAGATGTCGCGCCGCTGCGCCTCGCCGACAGCGTTAAAAACATCCGAGTTGGTCGCCGAACGTGCCATGAATTCAGCATATTCTTATATGGGAATGTAAGTCAAGTGAAAAAGGTTCGAAAATTCAACTAGGGCGTTTTGTATTCGCTCGAGGCGCGAGCCCCTACCTTAAACCTGAACTGAGACACCTTTCACGCATTTTTCGGCCCTAACCGCTATCATAGGCGCATGACCTATAAAGCTACCCTCACCGCACTTGTGCTCGCGCTGGCACTGACCGCTTGCGCTCCCCGAACTCAGCCCACCCCCACCGCACGGCCCCCAGCAACCCAAGGACAGCCGGGAACACCGACCAGGCCGAACGCACTCCCTAAAGGCAACCGCGTCCTGACCGACCCCGCAGCCCTCGAGGTTGACCGCGCCGCCCGCCAAGCGTTTCACCTGATGGGGCTGGGCTACGCCCGTACGGGAACGTACAGCGTCAACGCTTTGGTTTCCGACCTCGAGCTCCCCAGCGGCGCACGGTGGGAACTCGAAGACTTGAAGCCCAACACCTATAAGCTCCGCTTTACGTCGGACAATGTACCGGATGTGGCGTGGCTCGTGACTCCCGAGGGTGTCAAGGCGCAACAAACCAACGACAACAGAATCCTTTAGGCTAACCCTAGCAAGGAGACCCCATGCCCAACCGCCCGCTAACCCGCGTTTTACCCTGGCTTTTCGCTCTATTGACGAGCGTTTCTTGGGTAAGCGCCCAAAACGCCCGATCAGACCTGCGTCCCCTCGAGCAGCTCGCCCCCGCCGAGAGCTTTTTGACCCTCGGGTTTAACAGCCCGTTTGGAGCGCCCGAAACCGGCTTGCAGACGGATTTAGCCGCCCTCGACTTTCCCAGAGCGGGCCGGACGCTTGAAAAACTCGGTGAGCTGAGTGACGACCCGACCCTGCGCGACCTACTCGGTGAGTACGGTGGCTTTTTTCAAGGGGTTGAAGGGCAGCTCAAACGTCAGCAGAAGCGTATGGGTGAAGGCAACGCGTTTACGCGCTGCTTGGAGGCCAACACCCCGGAAAACCTCGAGACCCTGGCCCTACCTGAAACGTCCGCTGCCTGGACCAGCGCCCTCTTAAGTGTCGGCGCGAGCAGCTACAGCCCCATTCCGGCAGTTACAGCGATGGTCCGGGTTGCGCCCACAGCAGCAGCGCCGTTTGCTGAACTTCAGCGTCTCGTCGTGCTCTGTAGCGAACGCGTCGGCGTTGAGGTCGTGCGGCTCCGCGAAGGGAATACGCCGCTCGTCGTCGTCGGCAACGCGGGCGATTTTCCGGTCGTCCTAAGCCGGGTCGGGACGCTCTTTATTGCCGGGACGAACCCCGAAGCGGTGCGCGGCGTCGTGCGGCGGGCGCATGGCTCAGAAGAACCCAACCTCAGCACGACTGATTTTTACAAGCAAAATCAGGAACTGTTAGCTGGCCCCGGGATGAGTTTGGCGCTGAACGCAGCAGCTCTGGGGAACACGGTAGAGAGCTTGGGTGGGGGCTTTGCTGACGCCCAAACCCAGCCTCTACTAGACAGACTGGTCGGGTCTTTGCGCACCTTGGGCTCTTACGCCGGGGTCTTGCGCTTTGAAGGACAAGAACTGCGGCTGAGCTCGAGGCTGAACGTCAACCCCAAAGGTGGCGACGCCGAACTCACGGCGCTGCTGCTGGACGACACGCCCGCCCCAGCTCCGACCCTTGCCCCGGCAGGCAGTACCGCCGTCAGTACCATACGCTGGCAACCTCAGCGTGTTTTAGATTATGTGGAGGGTTGGGCCGAGCTTGCAGGACGGGCGATGGGCGAAGCGGTATCCCTACAAGACCTGGCGCAGCAAGAACTCGGCTTAGATTTGGACACAGCCTTGGGCTGGCTCGGTGATGAGACGACGAGCATCGTCCTAAAGCCCGTCGGTACGGACATCAGCACGCTCGTCTATGGTCGCCCGCAAGTGATGGCCTTCAAAACGACCGGTCAGGCGGCGGCTCAAGCTGGTTTGAAAGAGATTGGGCAGGCAGTGCTGCGGGGGCTCGAGTCCCAAAATCTCTCCGCCGCCGACCTCCCGGCAAATCTTTACACCCAAATTTCCCAAAGTAGCTACCGCTTCGGTGACACCGAGGTTACGCGTTTCCGCGTCGGCCCGAACCTCGACCTCGGCACTGCCTTTTTAGGAGACACGCTGCTCGTCGGGACGCCCGCAGCAGCGTTAGAAGATGTCATCACGACGGCGCAAGGTCTCCGCAGGCCCTTGACCGACGACGAAAGCTATCAGCAGAGTCAGACGGACGCGCCACAAAATGCGGTCAGCTCGAGGTACACCGATCTTGCAGCCGAGTTGCGTGGTTACGCCGAGCTGACCCGCGTCGTCGCCCAACCGCTCGCATTTACGGCGTCAGTTGGCCTTGGTGGGGACGCGAACACGCAAGCACCCGATTTCGCCGACCTGTTGCACCTGCTCGAGCTCATGCCCAACACCCTGCAAACCTTCAGCGACCACACCGGAAGTACGACGGGTTACACCTGGATAGAGGGCGACACGCGCCGCTCGGAAACGCGTTTGAGCCTCAGATAACGTCTTAAAGACATGAAAAAGCCGGAGCGTCAAACTCCGGCTTTTTTGAATAACGTAACTTTAGCTGGCGACGGTAGCGACGTGCTTCTCGAGCCGCGCCTGATACGCACCCTTGGGCTGCGCACCGATCATCGTTTCGACGGGTTCGCCGTCTTTGAACAAGATGACGGTCGGAATGCTCATCACGCGGAAGTTCATCGCGGTTTGCTGATTGTCGTCTACGTTGAGCTTGCCGACCTTGATTTTGCCTTTATAGTCACCGGCGAGTTCTTCGATGACCGGGCCGACCATCCGGCAAGGACCGCACCAGGGTGCCCAGAAGTCTACCAAGACGAGCCCTTGATCGGTTTCGTTTTTGAAGTTGCTATCGGTAAATTCAGCTGTATTTGCCATGTATTTGGCCTCCTATATGCAATTTAGTTGAGTGAAACGCGCGTGTATGTCTTGTAGTCTACACGTTTGGCGGTTATGTCCAAAGATGAAACGCAGCTGTGGTGTCGCCCCTGCCGAACTTCGGCGGCATCAGACCGAGTGCGCGGCTCCCTCCTTTGACGGCGGCTCTTACGAGTGCCAAAGGGCTCACCTTGTCCCCGTGCAGCGCCCGCGCCGCTGCGACTTCGTGCTCGAGACTCAGGTCCGGCGCAGACCCGCGAGAGTCCGTCCCTAGTGCGATTTCAACCCCGTGTTTGGCGTACAGCTCCCACGGAAAACGCCCACATTCCAGAGCCTCGTTCGAGCGCGGACAATGCACTACCCCGCACCCGGCCTTCGCCACCGTTTTGATGTCGTCTTCGGGCACGTTCACCATATGGACGAGTGTCGGCCGCGCGTCTAGTACGCCCAGCTCGGCGAGGTACTGCACCGGCTTCAAACCACTTGGCTGCCAAGACCCCAAAAAAGGTTTCATGAATTCATAAAGCGGCCCACTGCCGTCTCGCTGCATAGAGACTTCCGCGGGGCTTTCTGCCACATGAATTTGCAGCGGCAGGTTTTCGGCGATAGCCAAACGTGCGAGCTTTTGTAAAAGTAGGCCGCTCACCGTATGCGGCGTATGCGGTGAGAGCCCGAGTTTGAGCCCGTCGGGACGCTCGAGCCTCCGAAACTCGCGTAACAACTCAACGGTTTCCGCAAACGCTTTATCGGCATCGTCAGGATCCGGCGCAAAGACTTCCCAGTACGCTACACCCTTGAGTCCGGGCGTTTGCAAAAGCCAGCGCACCACCTCAGCTCTAGCTACGATATCGCCAAAAGCTCCAACACCGGTAGCCGTAATTTCAGCCAGCCCCGCCTTAGCTGCCTCGACCCCACGACTCGAGTCATGGTTGACGACGTGCCGGATAAAGTTGTCGTAAGAACCCCTAAAGTACGGTAGGCTCGAGAGGTCTAAATGCGTGTGCGCGTTGACCGGCGGCGGTGAAATGGCAAACCCCACATCTTTTACGGGCGCGTCCGGGTAACTCTGCCGCGCGTCCGCAAGGCTCCCAACCATCACGATACGCTCGCCCTGCACAACGACTGCCCCACCTTCGCGGGGCGTGCCGATGCCGCTATAAACGACCTCAGCGGTCAAAATTTGATGCTGTAGTAAATTCTGTTTCAGTGAACTCATAACCCAACGCTACCGGATTGCTGAACTAAATTCAGCTAGCTTGCAAACAGGTTAAACGTGCCTGCGACGAGTGCGCCGACGACATAGAGCAAAATACCAACGCAGCAAAGCACAAAGGCAGCTTGAGCGAAGTTCCTTTTACTCGGCAGTGCCGAGTTACCAAACGCCCAATATGCAAGCGCGACCAAGTTGACCAGCGGAATGGACAAGACGATAAACGTCACGATCCAATTCCCTACCGAAATGACCTCTGCTTCATCACGGCGCTGCATCAGGTAGCCTCCAATTAGCGGTGCTGCGTGTAACGTGTGGCTGTGTTTAGGTTGCGGAGGGTCTCGAGTTCCCCTACGGTCAGCGTGACTTCAGCTGCGCCAACATTCTCTTCCAACTGTTCTAAACTGCTCGCTCCCGGAACCACGGTTGCGACCGCCGGACTTGAAAGCGCATAACGCAGTGCGAGCTGCGCCATTGTCCGCTCAGGCGTCACTAAATCCCGCAAGGCGGCACGTGTATCCTCTAAAACTTTGGTTGAATGGTCTAAAAAACCGTCCGATACTTTGGCCTCACCTGACACGCTCAAGATACCTTTGGCAACCGGTCCCCGCACAATGACGCTGACACTGTTTCGCTCGAGTAGCCCCAACACCGCCTCTTCGGGCCGCCGGTCTAAGAGGCTGTACTGCATCATCACGCTCGCCATGTTTGACTTGTTGACCCACTCCCGAATCACGTTGGGCCGGATTGACGAAATCCCATACGCGCGGATCAGCCCCTGCGTTTTGAGGTCTTCAAACGTCTCGATCACGCCGTCAATGTCGTCATCTAAGGTACCGCCGTGCAGCTGATAGAGGTCTAAATAATCCGTCTGGAGCCGCTTCAAGCTCGCCTCAACAGCCTGCCGGATATATGTCGGCGACGCGTCCCAATCCCAGGTGCTGCCGTCCTCACGCCAACGGTTGCCGACCTTGCTAGCCAAAACGACCTGCTCACGCATTCCCTTAAACGCCCTACCGACGCTCTTCTCGTTGAAACCTTTGTCGTACAGATCGGCAGTATCAAAAAAGGTGACGCCCAAGTCCAAAGCCCGTTGCAAAAGTTTGATATTTTCATCGTGGTCATGGCCTAAAGACATGCAGCCGTAGCCGATTTCGCTGACCTCAACGTCACTTTTACCCAAGCAGTTGATTTTCATGGTCTCCCTTCGTGCACAAGCAGCCAGCCGATCAGCTCGAGCATTACCTGCGCTCGTCTCCGGGCGTCTCCTTCAAAAAGCTCGTGAAGTGACGCGTCTAAACCTTCAGGTACAGCTTGCAAATCCGGCAAATGTACCCACACCGCGCCCCCAGGCGGCATAGGTTTGTCGTTATGTGCCCACAGCCCCTCTAAAACCTTCCAACTGTTGATGCTCGCGCAATACCCCAGTTTTTGCGTGTCTCCCACCGCCATCGCCGCGTTCAGTTTGAGAGAAGCACTCTTTAACCAGTAGAAAATGGCTGATTTCTCGTGAGCAGGCGTTTGGTAAGTCTCAAACCGGTTTCCGGCAAGCTGCTCGAGTTCAGCGAGTAGGCCGTCGGGATCGTAAAGCGTGCAACCGTCCAGATAGCTGTAGAGTTCCACCGGGTTCTCGAGCAAACGTGCTTTTGCCCCTGTCACGTCCCAGATGTGCCGCTCGACGAGCGTACCATCTATCATTTCAGAGCGAAACGACGGCCCGGTTAAAGAATCTACTAAGACGAGCATATCCAAGTCAGAACCGGGAAGAGCGTCGCCTCTAGCCCTCGAGCCCGTCAGCAACACACCGCGGACGTTTTTGTCGCGGCAAAGCGAGTTGGTGACGCGCACGATCAGCCCGTCTGTCACCTACAGCCCCTCGTAAATATCTTCAAGTGTCAGGTCAAGGCCCAAGTACGGCAGTTTCACGGTGCCGTCTCGCCGGTATTCGTGATACCACCAGCCCTCGGTGTCGTCGCGGCGGTAACGCTCCAAATACCGTTCGTCGGCGCTGACAATAAGATAGTCGCGCAGTTCCGGAATACCCTGATAAGCCAAAAGCTTTTCACGGCGGTCAACGCTTGCAGTACTCGGTGACATTACCTCGACTAAAAGAGATGGAGACATCTTATAAAGGTCGTCCGTATCGCTGTCGCTGCACGTTACCATCACATCGGGGTAGTAAAACTTATCCACAAATTCGGCTTGCACCCGCAGTTTCATATCGCTGATGTAGGCGCGGCAACCCTCTTTCAAACCCTGACGAATGCGAAAGTAGATATTGCCTGCGACACGGTTGTGTTTGTCAGTCGCACCGGCAAAAGCGTACACCTGACCCTCCACAAATTCGTGTTTGGTGGTGCTGCTCGCCTCGAGCTGCAGATACTCTTCAGCCGACAGTGGTTTGAGTTTTAACGCCGCTTCACCCATAAGGCAGTATAGGGTTTAGAAGGCAGTCTCGAGCATCCCAAAATCAATCTGTGGTTTGTCCGCTAAAATCGCCGCTGCGTCAGGCACCCTGATGGTCTCGTAAAGGCTGCCGCGCTGCACCGGCTTGAAGCCTGCCTCGGTAATCTGCCGGATGATTTCGCGCTCGTTGACGCGGCGGTGTTTGGCCCCAGCTTGTGAAACGACGTTTTCTTCCAACATCGTCGAACCGTAATCGTTCGCCCCGAAAAAGAGCGCGGTCTGTGCGATTTTGTGCCCCATCGTCGGCCAAGAAGCTTGGAAGTTCGGCACGTTGTCTAAAAAGATGCGGCTGACCGCCAGGTTTTGCAGATACTCGTGTGCGCCCGCACCCGGTACTTTGCCGTCAATCCGGACACCTTGCGTTTGCAGCGTCCACGAGATAAACGCCGAAAAGCCGTTGCCGTGTGTGGCGTCGGCGAGGTCTTGCTGCTCACGGACCCGAAGCATACTTCCAATCCGCTGCGCGGGCGTCTCCGCGAAACCGATGACCATCGTTGCGGTCGTGTAAAGCCCCAATTCTTGCGCTTCACCCATCACGCGAATCCAGTCATCCGACGAGATACGCGCGGGTGAGATATGTTTGGCGTGCCGGATGTCGTCTACCAACATCTCACCGCCGCCGCCCGGTAGCCCATCGAGCCCCGCCGCTTGCAGCTCTTTGAGGACTTCCATGCTCGTCATCCCGGTCAGCTTCCCCATCCCTTTGATCTCTTCAGGTGAAAACGCCTCAACGCGGATGCTCGGATGATGTGTTTTGAGGTGCTGCATCAGGTCTAAGTACCAACTAAAAGGTAGGTACTGATTGACGCCGCCCTGCATCAAGATACGGGTACCGTGAACGGCCTCGAGTTCCCGTATCTTGTCGCTGATGGCTTCAGATGAAAGCGTGTACGCGCCCTCTTGGTTGCGCGTCCGGTAAAAACCGCAAAACGCACAGCCGACGTTGCACACATTCGAGTAGTTGATATTGCGGTCAATCAAATAGGTGACGACCCCTGGGTCGGTACGTTGTTGCCGGACGGCGTGGGCGGCGGCGGCGAGGTCAAAAAGGGGTAAGTCGTAAAGTCCGACGGCTTCTTGGGGTGATAACCGCTCTCCAGACGCGGCTTTGGTGAGCAGGTTCATAAATAGAGTCTAGCACCGCATCTGAGCAGCGTTCGTAGTGTCGTCAGGGCATTTTTAAGTACAGCAGCAAAGGTAAGTTAGAGGTGTTTAAGAAAAAAGTCCCGCATCACCTTATTAAAACCGAAACGGCGATAGAGACGCCGCGCCCCTTCGTTGTCAGGTAGAGCCTCGAGGCTCAGCGCCTTCATCTCCAAAGCTCTGCACGTCGTTTCGGCAAAGCTCAGCGCCGCCTGCCCGAACCCTCGGCCTCTAAAGTGTGGCGCAACGTAAAGCTCATCAACCTCGGCAACACGCCCGCCGTACTCGAAACTATAGCTCCACGTGAGCGCAAGATACCCGGCCTGTTCCCCTTGGTAATCCAGCATCCAGATGCGGCCTTGGTCTTGGGAGCTGAAAAACTGCTCGAGCGCCCCCCACGTGTGCCTGGGCGAGACATCGAGGTGGTCAGCTTGATAGTAAGCCTGCATCAAAAGAAGTAACGCCTCGAGGTCCGTTCGGGTCGCTTCACGAAATGAAAGTTCGTCTGTATCGCTATGGGGCAGCACGACAAGAGCATAACCGCTGGGGAAATGGCTCGAGGTTGTTTAACAAAATAATCGCCCAAACCGCAGTTCTACGAGCGGGCCGGCCTAACCTAAAGAAACCGGAGATACGACGCAAGCGCCGCAACTCCGGAAAGTTGTTGAGTTCTGTCTAGCTGTGCTGCTGCGCGTACTTGATCAGACCTAGAGTATCGGCTGCGTTCAGACGACCTATCGCATTTGACGAGTACACTGCGACGGCAACTTTACCGTCGGGCGTCAGAATAAACCCCGTAGCTTGAGAGTAGGTCGGCTTGCCGTCGCTCCCGTCTGAGAGGTAGTTACCGACTTCCGCAGCGATGGTCTGTGCGTCTAGGCCGTAAGCCACTGGGAACGCGAGGTGATGACGGTTGACCGTTTGCTCCGCGTCCGCTTTAGCGTCTACTGACAGGGCAACGACCTTGGCGTTGACCCCGGCGAACCCCTCGAGCTGCCTTTGAAAGTCGCCGAGTTGGCCTCGGCAAAAGGGGCACCAGTCGCCCCGGTAAAACAGCACGACGCCCCACGAACCCTCGAGGTCTCCCGGCAGGTTGAGGGTACCGCCCTCAACGAGGTTGGCGCTTAAGGACGGAAAAGTATCACCGTTGTTGAGCCGAAAGGCGTTAGTTGTTGGGGCGCTGGTCGTGGTCATAAAATCCTCCTGAAAAGTTCTGTAGCGCCTGCCGGAAAATAAGTGGCTTTTATTTCCGGTACCTACGACTCGCTTGCCACTCGCCATCAAATTTTGAAGTAAGTTGACTGACTTAAAATGACTCTACGCGCGTATTAAGTTTTTGTCAAGCTTAGTATCAAACCAACTTAGCTTCGACTATCTCAAAGCCCCCGAGCTGTCCGTTCTTCTGCCCCGTACGGATTTTGTAACACCCTCTTGGTTTCATCTAATCTAAGTACCTCCAACCTGAAACTAAAGGATAATAGCTTCCAAGAGCGCAAGGGTAGAAAAGACGGCATCTTTGAGGTCTTTAAGCGAGGTATATAAGCGTCTGGGTAATAGAAAACCCTTCAGCACACGCCATAAAGCCTCGATGGGATTCAAATGTGGCGAATAAGGTGGGAGATAACGAAGAAATAAGCCTTTGGCTTGCCAACAGGGTTCTTTGGCTTTAATGTTAGCGGCTTTATGAAAGCGGGCATTATCAAGCACCACGACAGTCAAACCTTCGGGGTCGGCTTGTTGGGCTAGCTGGTCAAGAAACGCCTCACATTTTTTGGCCTCACAGCTACCTGCCAAATCACGGTAGAAAAGCTTGTTAGCTGCAAAGTCCAAAGCTCCTATGAGGTTGAGCCTGCCTGCTGAACCTTGCCAGGAAGGAATTTCAAACTGAATACCCGAGCCCTTGGGTGTCCAGGTCTTGATAGGTTTGAGGGTCAGACTAAAACCTACCTGATCAAGATAAAGCAGTTTCAGTCTTTGCGCCAGCGCCCCTTTTTCAACGTGTCTAAAGCTGCTTTATGATGCTTAAGCTCGTCCTCGCCGGGACGCTTGGCTGGGACAAACCGCCCCTTTTTCCAGCTGTAGCCCATTTCTTTAAGTCGTTTGCGGATGCCTTCAGCGCCTACCTTGACGCCGTAGCCCTCAAAAATAGCCTCAGCAAGTTGCTCACACGTCCAGGTTCTTGGTTCTATCAACTTCGCTGCCATAAACGTTTTGACTTCTTCGCTGATAAGGGGTTTTCGTCCGTGGGCTTCGTAATGATCGGCTAAGCCTGCGTAACCTTCTTTTTCCCAACAGTCAAACGTTCTTCGTATAGTTTCGTAGTTCTTCGCTACATGCTCAGAGATGCGCTCTATCGCCATACCTTGATTCGACAATCTTAGTACTTGGGCACGCAAACGTACCTTTGCCTTCATATGGACATTCTGCTCTATCGCTCTTAACTTGCTATTCTCCTCGTTGTCCAGTTGGATAAACCTGTGCGCTCGATTCGCCATTCCTTCATTATCCTACTTCTTTGAGTTGGAGGTACTTAGTACGACTACTTTTTAAGATTTGCCCGACACCTTAATTTGTCGTGTGAGGTTGACGCGTTCTATAAAGTCGGTAATAATTAAGTTGTTCAACTCATTGGAGGCGAGGTGCTAGAGAACGTTAAGCAAGATAAACGGGAACGACTTACCGGGGCCGCTAAAGCCCTCTTCTACCAAGCGGGTGTCCAGAACACGAGTCTCGCCGATATCGCCCAGGCTGCTGAAGTTCCACTCGGAAATGTCTACTATCACTTTAAGACCAAAGACGCCCTGATAGAAGCGGTAATTGCTGCGCACGCCGCCGATATTCACGCTGAACTCGCGCGTTACAACGCCGAAGCCGAACCGCTCGTGCGCTTAAGAGCGTTTGTGCGGCGCGGCCTACCCTACAAAGACGCGCTCACCCGTTTTGGCTGCCCCTACATTACGTTATGCGCCGAACTCTCTAAGGGTGACGCTCGCTCGGCAGAAAGCGCCGCCACCTTGTTTAATTTGTACTTGGGATGGCTCGAGCGGCAGTTTCGGGACCTCGGGCGGGCAGACGCTGCTGAACTCGCGTTGGAAACCTTTTCTACCCTGCAAGGTGCTTTTATCATCACCTACGTGACCCACGCGCCGCAGCTGCTCGAGCAACAGACCGCACGGCTTGAACGTTGGATTAGTGCTCTGTAGCAAAATGTCTTCAGGTGTTTGTAGAACGGATGTAGCGTTTAAGATGAAAGACGGCAAGCTCTACGTCGGTAGGCTTGACGCGGACGGGTTCACTTTTTAGAAAACCGCGCAGAGCTTTAGGCTCGAGCACCCAGGTATCACTTTGGTCAGCTCCAGAAATGCGCTCTACAAACCAGCCCGGAAAGACAACCACCGGTTTGACGCTGAGCGTTTTACCTGTAGATTCAGCTAACAGCTTTTTCAGCCAACCCGCTTGCGCCCTCCCTTGTGGTACCGGATTGTCCGGCAGTTCCAGCTCACCAAGCCGCACACGCTCCCCGTCGAAGTAGAGCTGCGCGTCCTTGCCGACGTACTTATTCAGCGTTTTGGTCTCGACCGTAAAGACACCTTTGGGTCCGATGATTACGTGGTCAATGTTAAAGTTCGGCCCGACTATATCGTGAAACACGCGGTGTCCGTCGTCCCTGAGCAAATCCAAACATTCAGCAACGGCCCGCTCACCGTCTCGAGCCTGCCGTAAACGCTGAAGCTTTTTGCGTCCTCGCCACATTCTCGGAATAAAGATGCTTGCCGCTATGACGGTAAACACCCCTACACCGCTCGCCATTATCCATTCAGGAGTTTTTGTAAGCCATTGGATAAGTTCTACACCTAAGATGAGGCCAAACAGTAAGATAACAAGTCCATCTTCCATAAACTTGTCAATAGTTTTGAGAATCTCTGCATCTAGCGACTGACCGGGATTACGGAGAGTTTTGTCTTTTAAGGGAGAACGCAATACAGGACGTTGAGACATAGAAGATTTTACAAACACAAGCTTTTTATTCGCCGTAAACTTTTACGCTCGAGCCCTACTAACCCGGTTATTTTTTGGGCGTGAGTTTCTCGAGTCTCAGCCGCTGCTGTGTATCAAAGAGAGTACGAAACGCCAGCAATGTCACGACCAAACTGCCGAGCGCCGAACTTGTCGCCAAAACGAACATGATGACGATCTGATAGCGCACCGCCTTTTCCGGCGACGCGCCCGCCAAAATCTGCCCGGTCATCATCCCCGGCAAGCTGACGATGCCCATGACGACCATATTATTTAGCGTCGGAATCATGCCGGTACGAACGGCGGTCGCCACCTCATGGTGGGCCGCTTCCCAACGCGTCGCGCCTAGTGCCAGCAAACCCTCGATCTGCCCGCGCCGGTTGATTACGTCTGCAGTGAAGCGCTCGAGCGCCAGCGACACGCCGGTCAGGGTATTCCCAAGCACCATCCCTAAAATCGGCACGGCGTACTGCGGGTTCCACCACGGGCGCACCTGGATGATTCCAGCGAGCGCCAGACCACTCAGGAGAAACGAACTGCCGAATACGGCGATGAAACTATCAACATAGATACGCGCGTACCGCTCTTTGCTCCGCGACACCGCCGCCTGCCCCGCGAGCAGCGTCATCACCAAGCCGATGGCGACGACCGGCAGTGGTGTTTGCAGTGAAAATATCCAACCCAAAATGAGGCCGACGAGTAAAAGCTGCGCGGTCATCCGGACACCGGCGACGAGGATGGTGCGGCCCAGACCGAGCCGAAGCTGCCACGACAACACCACACTGACACCCATCAGGGCGGCGGCCAGCACGAGTTGAAAGGGGCTGATAGGAACGCTCATAGGGCGATCATAGGGCGCTGACCGGATGAAAGGTTGACAACGCCAACTCCCGAGTTGAGAGGCGCTCACGCTGCGCCGCGTCGTGACCGACCCACAAGAGCGCGTGGTCGGCGGCTTGCGTCCACTCGAGCAGCAGCGCCTCGGCGCGGCCCAGAACGTCCGGGTCGAGGGCGCTCGTCGCTTCGTCGAGCAAGAGTACCGCCGGGTCTAAACTGAGGGCGCGGACGAGCGCGACGAGTTGTGCTTCTCCACCCGATAAACGTTCGGCAGCTTGGCTTAAAAAAGCCTCTGAGCGTCCAAGTTGGGCAAGTAACCGCGTAACGTGCTCCGGAGAAAACGCCTTGTCTCGGTGCGCCTGCAGGGTAAACGGAAGTCTCAGATTGTCTTCAACCGTTCCTGGATAGAGCGGCGCACGCTGCGGCAAATACAAAACGTGCGTGCGGTACGTTGTGACCGGCAACGTTTGCACGTCTTGGTCACGAAAAGAGAGTGAACCGGCCTCGAGCGGGTCAAGTGCGGCAAGCGCCCGTAGTAAGAGACTTTTTCCCGATCCCGACGGCCCCGTGACAGCTAACCGTTCGTGAGCGTAAAGCTCGAGCCCCACCCCACTCCAGAGCACGCGCCCTGAGCCGGTTTGGTTTAGAACAGTGCGGCTGAGTCCCTGAGCAGTGAGTAGAGCTTCGGCCACGCCCTATACTAAACGTATGCCTAGCCCTGCCCCCGGTTTTGCCATCCGGCCTTATCAGTCAAAAGACCTGGACACACTTTATGACATCTGCTTAAAAACCGGCGACATCGGTAAAGACGCCACCCAGCTCTACGATGACCCGAACCTGCTTGGGCAGCTTTACGCCGCGCCGTACGCAGTTTTAGAGCCCGACCTCACCTTCGTCTTAGAAGACAGTAAAGGCGTGTGCGGGTACATCTTGGGCGCACTTGATTCAAAGACGTTTTATGAACGGTTAGAGACCGAATGGTTTCCGCCGCTACGTGAGCGGTACCCCAAACCAAGCGGGGATAAAAAGGACTGGACGAGGGACGACCATATCATCCGGCAGTTTTACGGTTTAGGCGCAACTTACCCACCTGACTACCCTTCGCACCTGCACATTGACCTGTTACCGAGGGCGCAAGGCAGCGGCAACGGGCGGGCGCTGATGGAGACGTTTTTGGCGGCGCTTAGGGAGAAGGGCTCACCGGGTGTCCATCTCGGCACCTCACCGCAAAATGTCCGGTCAGAAAAATTCTATTTGAAGATGGGGTTCAGAGAGCTTAAGCGGCGAGAACCGCACACGTTAGTGATGGGCAGACGTCTTTAATACCTTCTTGGGACCCTGTTTTGTTTTAACCGTTAGGTGTGATGATGCTTTTTCGGCTGGTTGACAAACTATTTGGGGTGAAGTTCCGGGTCATACTACCTGCCTAGAGATACCTTTTGACCCGGTTGCAATACGCTGTATACACCTCGCCGTAATGTCTCTTCAAATCCGCTTCTTCACGGAGTACCTGACGGTGAAACAGCCACACGGCTGCGCCCGTATAGATTAGCAGGAGCCAGTTTGGGAAGATTAGGAACTGGCCCAGTAAGATCAGCGCAAAGGCTACATAGATAGGATTACGGCTGACAGCAAAAACGCCGGTCGTAACCAGTTGGTCGGGACCGTCGGTGTCGATGCCGATCCGAAAACTCCGCCCAAAAGAGACCAGGCTCCAGAGTAGGAGGAGTAACCCCGCTAGGCACAGCAACACACCGCCCCACGCGATCACCGCCGATTGAAAGAACACTTGTGTGCTGGGGGTAGGAAGATCAAACGCAGCGGCAAACACGAGATAAAAGTAGAAAAAGGCAAACGGCGGAATCAAAAAGTCCGTCTTATCGATGTTGCCGAAGTTCACCGCTTGTAGCCCTCGTCGCCTTAGCAACCAAACGCGGGCCAGTACCATGCCAAGCATTAGAACGATAGTCAGGGGTGCGAAATACCGTGGCATAGACTTTATTTTAGGCTCGAGCTGTCTAACGTTGTCACCCAGTAGCACACCTGGGGCAAGTCCGTTCTACGCCGCTTCTCGAGTGCTCCTTATAATGGTGACGCAGGCCCTACATACTCGTTAAAGAATAGCTATAACATTCGCGCGAAAATTTCGACTGGGTTTAGCCGACAGGAACGAAGGTACGCGAGAGGAGCCACAACAAGAGGACTGCTTGGGCGGTGATGGCGAAAGTCCGAAGCCGACTATGAACGATGAGGCCCTGAATCAGCGCGTCAGCTTTGCCCTGCTGCTGCAACTGGATATGACGCGGTATTTCTAGCGCAATTCACTAAAAGTGCTAGGCCGCCGAGCGCCGCACTAAGGCTGGCCATCCATAAAGTTATAGACGGCGGGCGAAAAAAGAGCAGCACAAAGGGCGCAAGAAACGACAAAAATCCGGGGATGATGACGCTAGCTGTAATACGGCGGTTGTAAAAGAGGTGGTAGGCCAAAAACGCATCTTTAGGTACAAGTCGGAAGAGCGGATAGGTCACACTTTGAGTCGGCCAGATGACGTCGCAGTTATACACACTCAAGACTGCCAGCAACAGGAGAAATCAGTGCGCTCCGCTCATGGCCTATCTTTGTCCCAAACACTCCCGAGACGCAAGTATGGCGCTAGGTTTTAACGGAAGCCTCGAGCGTTACCGTCCTTGGACTAGAATGCTGTATATTTTCTGCTGCTCGAGCCTGTCGTCTCGAGTTACCCTCCTAGACCTCGATCATCACCTTGACCGCGCCGTCCGTCCCCTTTTCCGCGTACTCAAACCCGGTCAGCATCTCGTCCAGCGGAAAATGATGCGTAATCATCGGCTTTAAGTTGACCGCGCCCGAGGTCAGCAGATTGATCGCCGCCGGATAGGTATAGACGTAGCGAAACACGCCCTTGAGGTCGAGTTCTTTTCTGGTCAGCTCAATCATCGGGACATCATAGGTTGACTTGTCGCCGAGCCCGACGACAACGACCGTGCCACCGCTTTTTACGGTTTTCAGGCAGCTCAGGAAGGCTGGTTCGGCTCCGGCACACTCGATTGCAAGGTCAACACCGCGCCCGTTCGTCGCGTCATTCACTATAGCTTCGGCGTCTTCTTTAGCATCAAACACGTGCGTCGCGCCCATCTGTTTGGCGACTTCTAAACGGTGCGGCCGCACATCGCTGATAAACACCTCCGTAGCGCCGAACGCTTTGGCCGCTGCTAGCGAGGTCAAGCCAATCGGCCCCGCCCCGGCGATAAAGACGCTCTGCCCCGCGGTGAGGTTGCCACGCCGACACGCGTGAATGCCAACCGATAAGGGTTCGATCAGGGCTGCTTCGTCAAGGCTGAGCGAATCGGGCAGTTTATAGGCGAAGTCTGCGGGAGAAACCGCGTAATCTGATAACGCGCCGTCTACCGGGGGCGTCGCAAAAAACTGCACGTCGGGGCAAAGGTTGTAGCGGCCCGTTTTGCACATTTCGCAGTGACGGCAGGGGACACCGGGCTCTAAGGCAACCCTGTCCCCTACTTTGAGCGTATGGACGTTTTTACCGACTTCTGCGACGACGCCCGCAACCTCGTGGCCTAAAATCATCGGCTCTTCGACCACGAAGTCGCCGATTGCGCCCGTGCGCCAGTAATGCACGTCCGAGCCGCAGATGCCGACCGAACCGATTTTGACGAGCACCTCGTCCGGGCCGTAACGGGGGGTGGGAACGTCCTCGAGCCGTAAATCTCTCGCTTTATGTAAAACCGCTGCTTTCATGTTACCTCCTAAAAACATAGCTATAATACTCGGCTTTACGGGTTCAGCGCGAAATCTGCGTGCGACCTGGCACCAGCAGAGCAAAACCGGAGTATCCTCATAAAAGATGACGATATCAGGGTTGTACGGCAAACGGGCGCTGATTACCGGCGCGAGTAAAGGCATCGGGCGCGGTTTGGCGGCAGCGTTCGCGGCGCAGGGCGTGGAGATCGTCGCAGTGGCTAGAGACGAAACCGGCTTGGCTGAGGTCGAACGTGAGGTTGAGGCGGCGGGCTCGAGTGCTCACATCATCCGCGCCGATTTAGCTGATATGGAAGACGTGCAGCGGCTGGCAGCTGAGGCTGACACGCTAAACGTTCATATCCTGGTTAATAACGCGGGTGTGAGCTATCCGCAAAGTGCTTTAGAGGCAAGCCCGGAAAACTGGGACAAGACGTTCGCCGTCAATGTGCGGGCGGCTTTTTTTCTCGCTCAGGCGTTTGGTAAAAAAATGGTGGAACGTGGTTGGGGTCGCGTTGTCAATATGTCGTCGCAGGCGGGGCTCATTGCACTCGAGGACCACGTGGCGTACTGCGCCTCGAAGGGGGCGCTCGAGATGATGAGTAAGACGCTGGCGCTCGAGTGGGCACCCGCAGGCGTAACCGTCAACTGCGTCGCGCCAACGGTGATTGACACGCCGATGGCGGCGATGGCCTTCCCTACCGAAGCAGCGCGGGAGAAGATGCTCCGGCGTATTCCGGTCGGGCGTTTCGGTGAAGTTTCCGAGGTCGCCGCCGCCGTGCTCTTTTTAGCCTCGGACGCGGCGGGGATGATTACCGGCGATACGCTCAAGCTAGATGGCGGCTGGACTGTTCAGTAACCTGAGTAGCTGGTATAACTACCTGACTTAAGGAGACGACTATGACCGACCGTTTTAATCTAACTGGGCAGCACGCGCTCGTCACCGGGGCCGGGCGAGGGATCGGGCTCGAGATTGCCCGTACGCTTAAGGGTGCCGGTGCGAGCGTAACTATCGGTGAGTACGCCGAAGACGCAGGCCGCGCCGCTGCCGAAGAACTCGGCGGCAACTTCGTCCAGGTTGACGTGCGTGACCCTGAGAGCGCCGAGCAGATGGTCGAGCAGGCCGAAGGCTACGCGCCGCTAGACATTTTGGTCAACAACGCCGGGATCGCCAAAAATGTCGAGGCAGAACATACCTCGGACGACGACTGGCTCAACATCATCAATGTGAACTTAAACGGCGTCTTTTGGTGCTCACGCGCGGCGGGCAAACGGATGCTGGGGCGCGGGTCGGGCAGTGTCGTCAATATCGCCTCGATGTCGGGGATGATCGTCAATAAACCACAACCGCAAGCCGCGTACAACACCTCAAAAGCCGGGGTCATTATGTTGACCAAATCTTTGGCGGCGGAGTGGGCCAAACGCGGCGTCCGGGTGAACTCGGTGTCGCCGGGATATATCGGCACTGAGATGACCAAGCTGGGCATGAGCAACGAGGAGTGGAATCGGCAGTGGTTGGAGATGACCCCGATGGGCCGCGTCGGTGAACCTGCGGACATCGCGCACGCGGTACTTTATTTAGCGTCGGACGCAGCGCGCTTTGCGACCGGGACGAACCTTGTGGTAGACGGCGGTTACACCGTTTGGTGAGGGCTCAAGGGCTGTCATATCGCGTGTTTTTTTCGGTTGTATCCTTAACGAAGGGTTGAAATCCACTGCTATATAGTTGGCATCAGAGGAGTGGGTACAAGTGATCAACTTTCCAGAACCGAGAACAGGTCTTGCAGGCTTTTGGGACAGGCTTATAGGGCCTGGTGCAACCTTCTCCGAAAATACCCTTATCATTGTAAGTTCCGTTGTGGGTGGCATTGGAGCCGCTGCCCCCTTCGCACTTGCAGGCTTACCTTCGGTAAAGATTATCGTCGCTGCCCTGCTAGGTTTTGACGTTATCGGTGGCGCGGTTGCCAACGCTACGAATACAACTAAAGCTTGGTATCACCGACCTGGGGTTGGTTTTATACAGCAGTTAGGATTTTTGCTTCCCCACCTCATTCACATTTTCCTTGTTGCATGGTTATTTCGCGCCCAACCATTTGATATCAGTTACATGCTGATTATCGGTTCAGCCTTACTGCTTTCAGGGCTAATCGTCATCCTAAGTCCTAAGTTTCTCAAGCGTCCTGTAGCCGCAGGACTTTATCTAGTTGCAATTGCTATTGCACTTTACGTTACGGGTCTTACACTTAGCCTTGAATGGTTTGTGCCAGCACTATTCTTAAAGCTACTCATTGGTCATCTCGTACCTGAAGCAGTTCCTGTTCGTGACGCTCTTTAACAACGCTTTTAGACTAATCCGTGTCCTATGACGCTGTAGTCGTCGGCTCCGGCCCCAACGGACTCGCTGCTGCGATCACCTTAGCTAGAGCAGGTCTTAAGGTCGCGCTGTTAGAGAGAAAAGCTGTCACCGGCGGCGGCATGTGGACAGAAGAACTTACGCTACCGGGGTTTAAGCACGACGTCGGTTCGACGGTTCATCCGTTTGGCGTCGGCTCGCCTTTTTTTCGGAGCTTGCCTTTGGGAAAGTTCGGGCTCGAGTGGGTTCAGCCGGACGCGCCTTTCGCACATCCTTTAGACGATGGTGTGGCGGTAGCCGAGCGTTCGTTAGCGGCAACCTGCCGAGGTCTAGGCAAAGATGCCGAGATTTATGACCTGCTCATGCGCCCGCTCGTCCGTAACTCAGAAAAACTCAGCGACGACTTTTTGGGGCCGCTCCTCCGTTTTCCCGCCTATCCTGTTTCGCTGGCGCGGTTTGGTGTGCGGGGGCTGCCCCCGGCGACGCTCCTCAGCAAAATATTTCAAGAAGAGAAGACCAAGGCGCTTTTTGCCGGACTCGCCGCGCACGCGGTGATGCCGCTTTCCTCCCCCGGAACCTCGGCGTTCGGGCTCGTTTTAGGAATGCTCGCGCACACCGTCGGTTGGCCTTTTCCCAAAGGTGGCGCAGCATCGTTGGCACAGGCGCTGACACGCTACTTTTGCTCACTCGGTGGCGAAGTCTATACCGATACTTGGGTGGAGACACCGAACGATGTGCCCGAGGCCAAGGTTGTGCTCTACGACCTTTCGGCCAAGCCGTTTCTTAAATTGATGGGCGATAAGCTCCCAACAGGTTATCGAGGGTGGTTGGGGCGTTACCGCCTCGGCGCAGGCATATTCAAAATAGATTACGCACTTGACGGCCCGGTACCGTGGAAAGAAGCCGCCTGTTTACGTGCCGGGACGGTTCATCTGGGCGGGACGCTGGCAGAAATCGCCGCATCCGAACTCGAAGTCGGACAAGGCAGAGCGCCGACGAACCCTTATATTCTAGCGGCGCAGCACAGCCCTTTTGATAAAACTCGAGCACCCGAGGGCAAACAAACCCTGTGGGCGTACTGTCACGTACCCAACGGTTATGACGGGGATATGACGGACAGAATTGAAGCGCAACTCGAGCGTTTTGCACCCGGTTTTAGAGACCGCGTGCTAGCTCGGCACACGATGAACGCGCCCGCTATGGAGCACTACAATCCCAACTATGTCGGCGGCGACATCAACGGGGGCGCGGCGAGCTTGTGGCAGCTTATCGCCCGGCCCACGCCGCGCCGTTTTCCCTACCGCACGCCGCTAAAAGGCGTCTACCTCTGTTCAGCGAGTACGCCGCCGTCAGGCGGGGTTCACGGGATGTGCGGCTACTGGGCAGCACAAACGGTGCTCCGCGACCTTTAGGGGGGTGCGGAGCGCCGACAACCTTACTTCGAGCTATGATCTACGCGGCTTGGACGCCTTCATAAAGGGCCCCCAGCAAGATACTTGCCGAGGTCGCGCCCGCATCTTGAAATCCGCGAGCACGTTCACCCAAACGGCTTGCCCGCCCGAGTTTGGGTACGAGTTCTTTCGTCTTTTCAACACCTTGCCAAGCTGCTTCAGTCGCGGCTTTGAGGGTAGCTGCGGCGTCAGCACCGTCACCGCCCTTAGCTTGCGCCGCCTCAGCTGCCGGAACCCAGGCGTCGATCAAGGTTTTATCGTCAAGCTTAGCCTTGCCGACCTCTTGCATGGCGTTAGCCATCGCGCTCAAGATGTCGGCCCAGATTTGGCCATCACTCAGACTTTGTTGGCCGTCCGTAGTGTCGGCAGCTGCGGCGAACGCCGCCTCGTAAAGCGGCCCGATAGACGCGCCCACTTCGTCGGCAAACGCTTCGGCCACCGCGCGAAAGGCGTCGGCCGGGGCTGGGTCTGTCAGTTCGCCCAAGCTGCGCCGCGCGGCCCGCATCCCGATCGTCATGCTGACGCCGTGGTCGCCGTCCCCGACTTCGGAGTCGAGTTCACAGAGGTAATCTTTGTTGTCCTCGAGCTTCACTGCCGCGCCCTCTAAAATCTTGACGAGCGCCGCGCCGTTTATAGCTTTGCCTGAGGTTGTCTCGGTAATCGTATTTGAGGTCTCGGTCGTCATCTAAAACCCTCCCAGCATCGCGCGGTTGTGCGTAAACATCGGGCAGTAGGCGGGCGCGTCAAGCAGCTCTAAGAGCTCACCGTCTAAACGCATTAGGGTAATCGACGCCCCGGCCATCTCGAGCGAGGTGACGTACTCGCCGACGAACGAACGTCTGATGGTCACGCGCTCTGCCTCTAAAATCTGCGCGAGTTTGCGGTACATGATGTAGAGCTCTTCGTAAGGGGTCGCGCCCAAACCGTTGACGAGCACCGCCACGTCGGAGCCGGAAAAGTCCAAGTCCTTCAAGATGTAATCAGTCATCTCTTCGACCAGGTTATCGACCGGTTCGACTTTGGTACGGCGCAACCCCGGTTCACCGTGGATGCCGAGCCCGACCTCGAGTTCCCCCTCCGGCAGCGCAAAGGTCGGTTTACCGTTGGCCGGAACCGTACACGCCGAGAGCGCGACGCCCATCGTCCGGGTGTTGTCGTTGGCTTTTTCGGCTGCCATTTTGACCGCGGCGAGGTCCGCCATCGTCTCGGCTTTGGCCGCCGCCGCCTTAAAGACGAAAAAGTCTCCGGCAATACCGCGCCGCCGGTCTTTTTCCTCATTTGGCGCTGAGGCGACGTCGTCGGTCACTAGGACCGTTTCAACCGGAATGCCCTGCTCGCCAGCTTGCGCCGCCGCCCGGTCGAAGTTCATCACGTCGCCTGCGTAGTTGCCGTAGCTGTACAGAACACCTGCGCCGCCGCTTGCGGCAAGCGTAGCCTCGAGCACCGGTTTCGCGGGCGGTGAAGCGAAGATATTCCCGATCGGGGCGGCGTCTGCCGCACCTTTGCCGACGTACCCGGCAAAAGCGGGCAGATGGCCCGAGCCGCCGCCGACCACCACGCCGACCTTGCCGGGGGTGGGACCGTCTTTGCGGCCGACCGCGCGTTTGCCCACACGTTTTACGGTATCGGCGTGCGCCAAGAGAAAACCCTCGAGGCTCTCCTCGACAAAATCAAACGGATCGTTGATCAGTTTTTTCATCGCTCAGACCCTATGTCTGAGTTTTCTATGTCTGAGTTGATAGAAACTAGCACCCGCTACCTACCTTCGCTTCGGTTTCGCGGCGTTCACTCCGGTCAATCTCTTCCATCTTGGTGACCTTACGGCTCGAGTTGCCGCCTTCAAATTCGGACTCGAGCCACGCCCCGACGATCTCTTTAGCGAGTTCAGCGCCGATGACCCGCGCCCCGAGCGTGACGATCTGCGCGTTGTTGCTTTTACGCGCCCGCTGCGCCGAGTAGGTATCGTGTGCCTGCGCCGCCCGCACGCCCGCGACTTTGTTGGCTGTAATCGCCATCCCGATGCCGGTACCACAGATCAAGATGCCGCGTTCACTCCGCCCCTCGGCGATGGCTTTGGCAAGGCGGTAGGCTACATCGGGATAGTCGTCTTCAGGGCCGGGGCTATAGTCTTTGACGCTCACGCCGCGCCCCTTGAGGTAACCCTTAAGCTCGTCTTTTAAGACGTTACCGGCGTCGTCACAACCCAACAACACGGTCTGTTTGGTCAGCTGGCTCATCAGGGAATCAACAAAATCTTGAGTGAGCTGTCACCTTTAGCCATCAGGTCAAAACCTTCTTGATATTTCTCGAGCGGCAGTTGATGTGTGACCACCCCTTCGGTCAGCAGACGCCCGTCGGCAATCGCTTCAATCGTAAACGGATAGCAGTACGGCCCCAGGTGCGACCCGAGCAGGTCGAGCTCTTTACGGTCGGAGATAATGCTCCAGTCTACCGTGACATCTTTCGAGAAAACGCTGAACTCGACGAAACGGCCGAGTTTGCGGATCATTTGCAACCCTTGTTCGACGCCGACCGGACTGCCCGTCGCTTCGATATACACGTCGCAACCGTACCCGCCGGTCAGGTCTTTGACGATTTTTACGGCGTCTTCCTCGAGCGGGTCGATCACCATATCCGCGCCGAACTTTTTAGCGAGCTCTAAGCGTTCGGGTTTGGTATCTAAGACGATCAGCTTGCTGGGGTTTTTCAGCCGCGCCGCCCCGACCATTCCGAGTCCGAGCGTTCCAGCACCAGCTAACACCACCACGTCGCGGAGCTGAATGTTGCCCCGGTTGACCGCGTGCACCGAGCACGCGTAAGGCTCGACCAAGATGGCTTTCTCAATCGGCAGGTCACTCGGAATATGGTAGTTGAGCGCCTCTTTGGGAAAGCGCATATATTCGGCCATGCCGCCGTTGACGTTATTTTGAAAGCCGTAGACGTCGTGCTTCTCGCACATCCAGTATTCGCCCTCGTCGCAAAAGCGGCAGTTCCAGCAAGGGACGATCTGCTCACTGATCAGCCGGTCGCCGACCTTAAACTCACCTTTGGCGAGGACGTTTTCACCGACTTCGACGGCGACGCCGATAAATTCGTGGCCGGGGATCATCGGCGCTTTGATGTAGGCGGGTTGACCTTTGCCGCCCCAGAACGACACCGCGCCGTCACACGCTTTGATGTCGCCCGCGCAGATGCCGCACGCCTCGACCTTGACGATGATGTCGTCAGGTCCGGCGCGGGGCGTTTCGACCTCTTCAAAACGGTAGTCGCCGGGGGCGTAGGCGACCACGGCGCGCATGGTTTTCGGTAAGGTTTCAGCTTGTTTTTCGGGGGCTAGTGTGTCAGCCATGATGGGTCTCGCTTTCTATAGAATTAGATGGTGTGGGTTGAAACGGCTGTTTTGCTCGTGCTGCGCTTGCCTTCTGAACGTTTGGACGTCATGGCGTCGGGCGCAGCCCCACTCGTCCGGTTAGCGACGGGGATACGGACGCCGGTTTCAGTATCGAACAGCAGCGTGTGCGCGAGGTCGAACTCGAGGTAAACCCGCTCACCTTCCCGTAAGCTCCGGGTAATCGGCAGCGTGACGGTCAGTTCCATCTCGCCGTAACGCACCAAGAGCCGTGTTTCGTCGCCCAAGTGCTCCGCGACCGCGATCTCGCCGGGAATGCTGCCGGGCTGCTCACGGCGGTGAACCGCGATACGGTGCGTGCGAATCCCAAGTTTAACTTTACGGCGCTCGCCCAACGCGTCTAGTATCTCGGTGCCGACCGGTAGGGCGAACTCCGTACCGGGCAAGCGCAGCGTAGGCGACTCGCCTCGGCTCAGCTCGACCGTAAAGATGTTCATCGGCGGCTCGCCGATAAAGCCTGCGACAAATTCGTTGGCGGGGTAGTTGTAGACCTCATAAGGGGTCCCGTACTGCTGTAACACACCCAGATCTAAAATCGCAATCCGGTCGGCCATCGCCATCGCCTCTAACTGGTCGTGAGTGACGAGCACGGTCGTTGCGCCGACCTCGACGTGGAGGCGTTTGAGTTCGGTACGCATCCGGAGCCTAGCGCGGGCGTCCAGGTGGCTGAGCGGCTCGTCTAGTAGCAGCAAGGTGGGTTCACGGACCAGGGCGCGGGCGATATTGACGCGCTGTTTTTGACCGCCGCTTAAACCCCCCGGTTTGCTGTCTAAGATGTCGGTAATCCCGAGCAGGTGAGAGATACGTTCGATCTTTTTCTTTTGGGTGGCGCGGTCGAGATTTTTTGCCTTGAGGTTAAAGGCCAAGTTATTGTAGATCGTCAGCGGCGGGTAAAGCGCGTAGTTTTCAAACGCCAGCCCAACGCCGCGATCTTTCGGCGCAACACGGTTCATCACCTGGTCGCCGATCAAAAGCTCGCCCGAGGTGATGTCTTCTAAACCGGCAATCATCCGCAAGGTTGACGATTTGCCGCACCCCGACGGGCCTAAGAGCGCGATAAACTCACCGTCTTCGGACTCTAAGTTGAGGTTATTGAGGGCCGGTTCATGGCCCTTTTCGTAGATTTTGGTAAAGTTCTCGAGCTTAAGTCTAGCCACGTAAAACCCCTTTCCCCTCATCGGCTTCGCGTACGGCGGCTCGAGCTAAAAACTGCCCGCTCCCCTTATCGAAGAAGATCAGGTTGTCCGGTTTGACCGTAAAGCTGACCGTCTGGTCCATCTTCGGCTGAACTTCAGCGTCAACAAGGGCGCGAACCACCGTGTCTTGCAGCGTTTTAATGATCAGGATCGCTTTGGCCCCGAGCGGTTCGTAGCTGTAGACCGTTCCCCTTACCCCTTCGTGTTGTCCCAAGCGAACCTGCAGGTCGGCGGGTCGAAACCCGAGCAACAGGTCTTCGTGACCTAAAAGCTCATCAACGACCTCGGGCGGTACCTCGAATCCGAACTGCCCCCCTTCGACCACAGCCTGCGTCTGCCCGTCACGCCCGGAATGGAGCGTTGCGCTGAGCATATTGATCTCCGGGTCGCCGAAGCCCTGCGCCACCTCGACACTTTGCGGGCGCAAGTAAACTTCGTCGGGCGTCCCGATCTGCAGCACCCGGCCTTCGTCCAGCACGATGATGCGGTCGCCCAAGCTGAGCGCCTCTAAGTAGTCATGCGTGACGTAAAGGGTGGTGGTGTCGAGTTCGCTCTGGACGAGTTTAAGCTCGGTGCGCATCTGATTGCGCAGCTTCGCGTCCAGGTGACTGAGCGGCTCGTCCATCAAGAAAACGGCGGGTTTGCGGACCAGGGCGCGGCCCAGGGCGACGCGCTGGCGCTGCCCGTTGCTGAGCGCGGTGATCGCCCTATCTAACAGATGGTCAATTTTAAGCGTCGCACCCACCTGCGTCACGCGCTTGTTGATTTCGGCTTCGTTCAGGTTGGATTTGGGACCACGAAGCGGAAAGGCCATGTTTTCAAACGCGGTCATCTGCGGGTAGAGCGCGTAGTTTTCAAACACCATCGCAATGTTGCGTTCGCTGGGCTCGAGCGTATTGGCTACTCGCTCTTGGAGCCAGACCTTACCCGCGTCGGGGGTAGCGATCCCGGCGATCAAGTTAAGCGTCGTGGTTTTGCCCGCCCCGGCGGAGCCGAAGATCACCACGAACTCTTTTTCCCTAAGCTCGAAACTTACGTTATCGACGGCGGCGGTTTTGCCGTAGCGTTTACTGATATTTTCCAGCCGTAAAGGAACCATCTTAACCCTTCACCGCGCCGAACGAAAGACCCCGGACCAAGTGCCGCTGAATCGCCAAGGCCAGGAGCACGACCGGTAGCGCGGTAATCGTCGCAGCAGCGGCCAGCTGACCGTAACGCACGCTGTCCGAGCCGATAAACCGCAAGATGACGACCGTCGAAGTCTGTGCGTGGTTGCCCGACAACAGGAGCGGAAAGGTAAAGTTGTTCCACGAAAAGATAAACGCCAAGAGTCCGGCGGCGGCCAAGCCGGGGCGCACGAGCGGGAGCAAGACCTTGAGAAAAACCTGCCACCACGAATAGCCGTCGAGCTGAGCGGCGTACTCGAGCTCGGGCGAAATATCTTCAAAGTAGCCGCGTACCACCCAGATCAAGAGCGGCAACGCGATCAGCTGATAGACCCAGATCAGTCCGAAGTAGGTGTCTAACAGCCCGATCCGCTGATAAATCAAAAAAAGCGGCAAAATCACGAACAGCTCCGGCGCAAAACGAAAGGAGAGCATCGTAAAAGCCAAGTCTTCGCGTCCGGGAAACTTAAAACGGGCCAGCGCGTAGGCGGCGGGGACACCGACGATCAGCGCGAGCACCACCGCGCCCGTACTGACGATCAGGTTGTTGAGAAAGTACTGCAGGTAGTCCGAGCGCAGAAAAATCTCCGCGTAGTTCTGCCAGGTCGGATTAAACCTAAACATCGTGGTGAGCATCTGATTATCGGGTTTGAACGACAAAATGAGCATCCACAACAGTGGGAACAGCGCAAAGAGCGCGTAAAGCGTCAGCGCCAGGTTGCGCAAAACGGCCAGGAAGATACTTTTTCCAGTAGTGGTTTCTGTCATCATGCCCTCCCTAAAGTCCGGCTGCGCGCCGCTGCGCTGCGCCCCAGACTCTGACTAAAACCCAGCTCGCGGCAAAGACGATCACCCATAAGACCATCATCAGCGGGATACTTTGCCCTAAGTTGTTGTATAAAAAGCCGGTGTTATAGGCGTTTAGCGACAAGCTCAGGAGCGTATCTCCCGGCCCGCCCTTGGTCGCCGCGAAGATGATGCTAAATTCTTGCAGCGAGACCATCAAGCGGAAGATCAGCGCAATCAAGAGGTGCGGGGTAATCATCGGCAGGGTCAGGGTGCGAAAGGTAAACCACGCCGAGCCGCCGTCGAGCTGTGCGGCCTCATAAGGAGCTTTGGGGAGCGACTTGAGCCCGGCCAGGGCCAAGACCATGACAAACGGCGTGTAGACCCAAACGTCGATCATGACCACCGTAAACATCGCGCTGCTAGACGCCGCCGCCCAGCGAAACCCGCCGAGCCCGACCGCGTTCATGAGCGGGGCCAAGACGCCGACCGACGGGTTGGTCATCAGCTGCCAGATCAGCGTTGCGACCACCGGCGCGATCATCAGCGGGAAGATCAGCAGCACCCGCAAGATTTTGGCGTACCGCGATTCGTTATTTAGCAGCATCGCCACGCCGAGCCCTAAGAGCATCGCCACGCCCGTGGACCAGAGCGCGTACTGCAGCGTGACACTGACCGAGTGCCAAAACGACCGACTGGTGAACATCTCGCGGTAGTTCTCGAGGCCCACAAACGCGTAGTCGGGGAAACGAAAGGAAAAGTTCGTTAAGGACAGGTAGATCGCGTAAACGAAGGGGACCAAAATACCTGCGGTCAAGAGAAATGCCGGGGTCAAAATAAGATAGGGGCGGGCACGCTGGCTCCACGTTGGTTTAACGACGTCGGCTTGACTGGGCCGGGTTTGCGCGGGTTGTTGGCCTTGGGCAGGAAGTGCCATAGTAAATCCTTTTCTGGTATAGCAGGTATACCCTGGAGGGCACGCGTCAGCTGGTTTAAGCCTTCTCACAAGGTAGAACATTAGGCAACACGTATATTCTGAGATGAACCTGCAGCAGCTAGCTTTGCGAGCTGAGAGCTGCGGGAACCCAGCTCAGTTTGATGAAAACCACGGTACTTTAACGCCGTACTTTACTCTCGCCGGAGTTAGCTAAGGCGCAGCGGGTGAGACTTCAACAAAGTCTCACCCGTGCGCTTAAAAAGTTAGCGGCAGGTCGCGCCTACTGAGCCCTGACGCGGCTCACGGTCTGGGTGATGCCGTCGGCCAAGTTTTTCATCGTTGATTCGGCGTCACTGCCTTGTTCAACGATCTCTTGGAGCGCCGCGGCCCACTCGGTGGTGGTCTCGAAGAAGAAGGGTTGCGGCGTAAACTCGATCTTCGCTTCCGGCACGACGGTGTTGAGGGTGTCGTTATAACCCGAGGCGCTCTTGATGCGGTCGATAAACGCGGGGTCTTGGCGTACCGAATCACGGGCCGGGTTGACCACGCTCGCATTGACTGCGCCCCAGAGCATATGCTCCTTGCCGGTAAAGTACTGGATAAACAGCCAAGCTGCATCTTTTTTCGTTGAGCTGCTGTTCATCCCTAAAGACCAAATCCACAAGTTCGAGCTGATCGGGTCACCCGCGGCGGCGGCAGGGGGCGGCGCAAAGGCGATGTTGCCGCTCTGCGCCGAAGCACCTTCGACGTTGGCGAAGTAGCCGACGATATCGGCGTCAAACATCATCGCCGCTTTGCCTGCGCCCAGGTCAGCCGAGCACTGCGACCAGGTGTAACTCGACCAAGCGGGCGGGCCGCCGTCTTGGATGATCTTGGCCCACTCTTGGGTGGTGCTGATCGCTTCGGGAGAAGCCAAGGCCGAGACGAGCTTGCCGTCTTCGACGGTAAAGTCTTTGGCACCGGCGCTGGTAAAGGCGGTCATATAACCGGGGTGAATCGTGGCCCATGAGCGCGTTCCGCGGACACACACGCCGTAAGAACCGGCTCCGTTCCAGCCCTTAAGGTCGCTGGCCAGCTGGTCAAGCTCGGCCAAAGTTTTGGGCGGGGTCAGCCCCTTGTCCTTAAAGAGCGATTTGTTATACGACAGCGTGTAGGCTTCAAAGCCGAGCGGGAGCGTGTACTGCTCACCCGTACCGACCGGATCGCCGACGTTTAAGCTCCAGCGTCCGCCCGCTAAAACGCCCTGAGAGATGTCTTCAACGTCGTAGTCGGGGCTGGTTTTGCTGGGGTCGTTTAAGTAAGCGTCAAGCGGTTCCATGTAGCCAGACGAGGCGTAGTCCCACATCTGGTAGATGCCGGTCATAAAGACGTCGGGGTTACCCGAGCGGGCAAACAAGTTGGTCGTGATGCGGTCAAAGTAGTTGTCTTCGGGGGTGACGTTATACGACACGTTGATGCCGGTAAGTTCTTTGAACTGCGGCAGCCGCGCGATGATCGCGTCGGAGTAGGGGTGCTGATTGAGTTCGACGTTGAGGGTCGTCCCTTCAGCTTGACGCCAATCAAATGTTTGTGCTGTTGCAAGTGCGCCGCCGCTACAAAGTAACGCGAGCGTACAGACGAGACCTGAACTTTTTCTAGTAGTGCGCATAAAGTGTATTTATCTCCTTTAATCTACAATGTGTTACTAACTGGGTGTTACTAACTGAACCAGCGCAGAAAAGACAAAACTCCTTTCCAGCGTCTAGTTGCCTGCTCAACAAACAGGGTGCCCGGAGGCAAGTCGTGTGTTTAACAATTGCTAGACGCGCTTGTCATTTGTAAATTGGCTTAAGCGTACCGGTAAATATAGAAAATGTCAAGTGGTCTAGACATATGACAAGGTAGAACCTTAGAATCACCGGGCACAGGCACTTGGTAGCCGCAAGTTGTAGTTACACGGTTGTAGTCGAATGTTGTAGTCATCAGTTAAGGTGGCGGTTCGGGCTGTAAGGAGTCGGTTTCAGGTTTCTACCAAGTTTCTACCAGGTGTGCCCCGAGTGAACAGCGCGTAACAGCACAGGTGACAACGACAATTAACAGTGCAGCAAAGCCGGGTAAGGTATCGTGCAGGCTGGGGAGCGTTATCAGTGGAGCAGTCGGAAAAACTTGACAACTTAATTCAGACTGCCTACCTCTATTATCACGAAGGGCTGACCCAGGCCGAAATTGCGCAAGCATTAGGCATCTCGAGACCCACCGTGGCTAATTTGCTCCAACGAGCCCGTACTGAAGGTCTCGTGACGATTACGCTGCGCCCCGACTACCTGAGCAGCCTGACGCTAGCCCGCGACCTCAAAACGCATTTTGGTCTGACGGACGCGCTGATCGTCCCTACTTTGCCGGGTGCCGACACCGCGGCGGTCAACCGCGCCTTAGGCGCGATGGGGGCGCTTTACCTCGAGAAAGTCCTGACCCCCGGTGACGTGATCGCCACTGCCTGGGGCGCGACGATGCTCGAGGTCGCTCAGGCGCTGAGCGGCCGCACCGTTGACAACGTCACCATTGCCCAGTCGCTCGGCGGGCTCTCAACGGCCGATTCGTTTAATCCGGGCCGCGTCGCCACCCTGATGGGCGACAAACTCGGGGCCAGAACCTATCATCTTTACGTGCCGGCGGTAGTTGAATCCAAAGAGGTCAGAAATATCTTGCTCCGCGACCGCGCCATCTACTCCGCTTTTGAGGTAGCCCGCTCAGCCCACCGCGCGATCTTAGGGATCGGGAAGGTCTCGCACAGCGCCACCGTCATTAAAGCCGGGTTTATCAGCACGCAGCAGATGGACGAGTTGCACGCGAAGGGTGCGGTCGGTGACATGTCCGGGCGTTTTTTTGACCTTGACGGCAAACCTGTGGTGACCGACCTCGACGCGCGGATTATCGCGCTCTCACTAGATGACCTTAAAACTATCGCGCCGGTCATCGCCGTTGCGGGCGGCGAGGATAAGGTCGAGGCAATTTTAGGGGCGCTTAGAGGCGGCTACTTAGACGTCTTAATCGTAGACGAGCAGACCGCCAAGAAGGTCTTAAAACGCAGTCAAGACGCGGGCGCTTAAGCTTCCGCTGAGGTTTTAGCAGCGGGTGACGTTGCTAGCGTAATTAGAACCTATCCGAAAACCCTCCTTAATTTCCCCATCTAACATTAGATTCGGCGAACGAAGCGGGATAAAAGCACGTGTGAAACGCTTTTCGTAAAGGGCGTTGCAAGAGCAAAGAAGTTAGACGGTACGGCCTTGATTGGGACTAGCTTTGTACAAAAAGTCATAGGGATGCGCTTCGAAGAATTTACTTACGTTTTGTGTCGTTAAAAGATTTGACAACTCTCGCTGGTGACAGCAAAAGCTAGCCAAAGTCACACATCAACTTTTCGGCGTGAAAACTTGTGAGGTCAAGAGCTACTTCTTGTGCAAAGCCGTTAGGACGACCGCATGCGCGTGTTGTTTCGCTTGCTGAACCAGACTTAGCTGACCAGTTGGTACACTCGGCTCCGAAAAGCAGTACTTTGCAAATTTGAACCTATATACCGAGCCGTGTAAACTAGCTATTGTGGCTTTAGAAAATATGCCTGAAAGCCCTTGGCGCAGTCTTTTTGAAACGGTGCGGGGGGCGCTGCACAATCGGCGGGACGAGCGGGGCGTCGTCGGGTCGATCAACTGGCTCCGTCAGGGGATGGCCGAACGCGGGGCCAATCCGAACGTCGTACGTAATATTATCTACCGCGACAAAGGCAAGCTCGCCGACAAACGGGTGCTTTTCGGCCTCTTAAGCGAACTTTGGGAGAGCACCGAGCACCCCCCGCTCGAGGCTCCTGAGATCGAGCGGCTCCTAAGCGCCGCTCCCGACCGAGGGGAGGCGTTACAGCTTTTGGGCCGGGACAAGCGCCGTATTTACGAAGGTTTTGTCGGCGCGTTGCGGGCGGGCAAACGCCCCAAACTGCTGGTGACCGGCCGCCCCGGATCGGGTAAAACGCTCCTTATTGATTATCTGCAAGAGGGGCTCGAGCGTGCAGCGCAAGCGCCGCAGAGTACAACCCGGAGTAAAACCCAAAGTGCACCGCAGGTCATCCGGCAAGAATTTTCGGCGCTCAACTTAGCCGACGCGCTGCTTCACCTCTCGCTCGCACTCGGAGGCTCGCCGCAGGCGTTTGCCGCCAAACTCGTCAAGGTCGGCGTCGCGGGCGCGTACTCGGTTCAGGCCGACGCGCAGGCCGGGGTTGCCAGAGTCGTATTAGAGCAGCTGCGAAACCGCCAAGGCCCGGTGGTGCTGCTACTGCACGTGTCGCAGTCTTCGGGGGGCACGCAGCCCGGACAGTTAGGCGACGTCCCGCTGCGCCTTAACACCCCGGAGGTGCCCCGGGTCGGCCTGACCGAATGGCTCTGGCATACGCTGCTGGAGCCACTTGGTCACCTGGGTCAGGTGAGTCTACTCGTCAGCATGGCCGAGCTGCCCATAAGCTTGGCGGGCCGGACCGAAGCCTTTGAAGGTCCCTACAAGCTGAGCCCGCCGACGACCGCCGAGGCGCGGCGTTTTGTCCGCACCAAAGCGCCGCAGTTGCCGCCTGAACAGCAAGAAAAGCTCTTAGGGCAGGCCAAAGGCTCGTTTGAAAACCTCCGTACCCTGACGCTGCTCGCTGAAGCTCGTGAACCGCACGGTAACGGTTGGGACGAACACTCGAGTGACAGCCGGGATGAGCGTTGGCGTGAAGGTCAGGGCAATGTTCATGGTGGTGAGCGTCCAAGCGAGCAACTCGGTCAGCTCGTGACAACCGGCTCGAGCCGTATCCGGGACTTTCTCGAGGTGTTGGCGGTGCTGTCGCTGCCTGAGTTTCCGGCAGTGGCACAACGTGCGTTAGAAACGCTGCGGCGCACCGAGCCGCGTACCTTAAGCCCTCTCGAGCTGGCCTTTTTAGACGCGGTCCCGGGTGAGCCGGGGTACTGGCGGCCGTTTTCCCGGCAGTTTTCACAGGTTTTAAGGGACCAGTTGGGGACCGCTGACCCGGAGCGGTTTCGCAGCCTGAGCCGCGCGGCGGGCCGCCTTTACGAGGCGGAGGCGCACGCCGCGCCGCGTAGCGACGCAGCCGCGCGCTACGCCTACTACCTTTTTGCGGCCCGGGCTTGGCCCGAACTGCTGGCTTGGACTGAGCACGCCCCCGCACCGCAACCCCTGTTACAGCGGCTCTGGCAGACTGCTCAGGTTGAACTAAGCAGCGAACCGAACAGCGGCGCAGACCTGATTAGCACGGTCGCGTTGCGCGTTGCGTCTTACTACGTGCGGCTCGGCAGCCCTGAACACCCCGACGCGCGTTCGGCCCTCGAGGTGCTCGCCGCCTCGAGCCGTCCCGAACTCCGCAACTGGGCGCTCGTCAAACGGGCCGAGAGTGCTCTGCAAGAGGGCCGTTTTGGGGAGGCTGAAACCCTGTTAGACAGCTGGCACGAGGTCGGTGGGCTAGGACTCGCCACCGAAGTGGCCCTGTTACGCGCCAACCTCGCCCGCTGGCATTCGCGCCTGTCGGACGCTGCCGTCCACGCCCAAAGCAGCATTGACACGCTGGCTGCTGCGGTGCCGGGGCCTTCAGAGAACACAGAGACCGGCGTTGACCCGCTTTTGGCGGCGCGGATCAGGCTTTGGGCCGGACTCGTTGCCAAAGACCGGGGCGAGTGGACAGAGGCGCTCAGTCACTTTCACGCCGCCCAAACCAGCGACGAACTTTTCCTCGCTCGCCTCCGGTTTCAAGAGGCCGATGTGCTCTACAGTCTGGGTCGACTCGGTGAGGCGCACGCGGCCCTAAACGACGCCGTAAGCTGGAGCACGCGGGGAGAAGCCCCGGCTTTTGAGCGGGCGCGCTACCAAGCGCGGCGCGGCACGCTCGCGCGGCGGCGAGGTGAGCTTGGCGCAGCCCAAGCAGATTTTGCGGCGGCGCAGACCGTCTTAGCGGAGACCGAACCGGGGTCTTCGTCGCTCAGACTCAGCTTCGAGCAGGCCAAGGTCCGAGACGAAGGGGCGCTCAATCTGCTGGCCGCAGGACAGGCGGACGACGCGGTCGCTGCCTTACAAGAAAGTCAGGAGGCCTTTACGGCTTACGGTAGGCGTTACGACGTTGATCCGAGCTTCCGGGTACTGCGTAGCCGTCTGCGGCTGGCCGCCGCTTACGGCTGCCGCGCCCTCGCCCAGCGTTACGGGCTACTCGTCGGCCCTTACTACGATGAGCCTGCCTCACCCGATTTGCAAAGGGCGCAGCAGCTCATCGCAGAGGTCCTTAAGACGCTGGCAGCCGAGCCGGGGCGTTACGCGGGCCTCGTCACTACAGCGCGGCTCAGTGGGGGCCTCTTGCTTTTGCCTAGTCACGCCGTTCCCCAAGCAGAAGCGGCGCTGGCTGACGCCCGTTACCCTTATGGGCGAGGACTGGCCGGGGCATTTTACGCGGGCGCACTGTTACGCCGTGGCGACCCCGCACCGGCGCGCGTAGCCGTCGCGGAGGCGCGGCGCGACCTGCAAGACACGACTAACGGCGTCATTGACGACTACGCTCTCTGCGCCTACCTCGCCTTGGTGGACGCAACCGCTCTCCTCCGTCTGGGCAGATGCTCTGGGGCGCACGAACGTATTCTTGAAGCCTTACAAAACGCGCAGCTCGCGCCCTATCATGACCCTTTGCTCCGCCACTTCGGGAACGCGGCTGAACATTTAGGTGTCCAGCTCAGCGCCGCCGCCTTGGGCCTCGGCGACGCGCCGCTACCGAGCACCCTCCGCCCCGCCGACGCCCTCGCCCTGCGCTGGCGGCAACAGCGCGTTATGCCCGCCACAGCCGACCTCGAGCCCTCACGATGACCGGCGGCGCACAATGAGTCCGGCCACAGTGAGTCCGGCTCCGTGTGCGTTTGTCTATGCGCCCGCTTTGGGCGACTATGAACTCTCCGCCGAGCACCCGTTCAAACCGGTCCGCCTCGAGCTGACCCGGACGCTGTTAGAGGCGTGTAACCTGTTAAGTGAAACCCAGATTTTCGCTCCCGACCCGTTCGCCGAAACACAACTCCTAACGCTGCACGACCCGGCCTTCGTCGCGGCAGTGAAGGCGGCCTCGAGCGGTACCATGCCCGAAGACGCTCTGCAGTACGGCCTCGGCACGTCTGACAACCCGGTCCCTTTGGGATTGCACGACGCCATTTTGCGTATCTGCGGCGCAACTCTGGCGGCTGTGCGGCTCGTCGCGTCGGGTCGGGCGACGCGGGCGCTCAGCCTTTCAGGTGGCCTGCACCACGCAAGCAGGGCCAAGATGTCGGGGTTTTGTACCTATAATGACGTGGCGCTGGCTATTCACGAAGCCGTCACGCAGTACGGGTTGCGCGTCGCTTACCTTGACCTCGACGCCCACCACGGCGACGGGGTACAAGAGCTCTTTTACGCCTCGGGTAAGGTCATGACCGTGAGCGTCCACGAATCGGGGCGGTATCTGTTTCCCGGAACCGGGTTTACCTTTGAGGTCGGGCGCGGGGCGGGGCGGGGGCTCAGTGTGAATGTACCGCTCGAGCCCTTTACCGAAGACGCGTCGTACTTGGAAACGCTAGAGACCGTGTTGCCCAAAGCCTTAGCCGCCTTTCAGCCCGACCTGATCGTCCTCCAAGCCGGGGCCGATATGCACCGCTACGACCCGCTGACCGATCTTCATCTGAGCGTTCAAGGCGTCGCTGAGAGTTACCGGCTGGTAAGCCGTTTAGCCGACGAGTTTTGCGGCGGGCGACTGGTAGCAACGGGCGGCGGCGGGTACGACCCGTACCGGACGGTGCCGCGCGTCTGGGCGCAGCTGTGGGGGGCGCTCACGGGTCAAAGTGTCCCTGGGGAGGTTCCAACAGCGTGGCGTAGAGCGTGGGAGCACAAACTCGGCGTAACGCTGCCGACGACCTTTGCCGACGATACGGGCGCGTGGCCCCGAAGCCCGAGACGGCAGCAGATTGAAGCCGCGAACCGCCTTACCGTGCGTAAACTCTTGGCGGCGCTCCAACCGATTTGGCTCGAGCAGAACGTTTAAGCAAGCATCAGGTCACGACGTTGAGCCAACCCCCGTCCACGTAATACGTTGACCCGACGCTGTAACTCGCCCGGTCCGAGCACAAAAAGACGAAGAAGTTCGCCAGCTCTTCTGCGGTCCCAAAGCGTCCAATCGGCGCGTTCGCCTCGGCAATTCCGGCCAGGTAATCCTGCCACGTCACGTCTTTGTCTTGGGTTAAAAGCTTCGCGGTTTTCTCCCAATCGGGCGTTTGGATCAAACCGGGATTCACCGTATTGACGCGGATGTGGTCTCCAATCAGCTCGTTCGCTAAACATTTGGAAAACATTGCCAAGGCCGCTTTTGAGACGTTGTAGATGGGTTCGTAGCCGAGCGGTTGCGACGCGCAGATGGACGCGTTATTTAAGATGACGCCACCGCCGCGCGAGCGCATCGAGGGCACCAGCGCCTTTGACAGCCGCACCGCCGCCATCAGGTGCAGGTCTAGGTAATACGCCCACTTCTCGTCGTCGGCCTCCATGATGGTCTCTTCACTACCGGTGCCCGCGTTGTTGATTAAAATGTCTACGCCGCCAAAGGTCTCGAGCACCGTGTCTGAAAACCGCGTGATGTCTTCCGTCCGGCTCATATCCGCTCCCACGCCGAGCGTTTCGACGTTGTAAGTTTCTGCAAGCCGCGCCGCCTCACGTTTGACCCTTGCTTCATCACGGGCGCAGAGCGCCAGCTTGACCCCTTCTTGCGCCAACCCTTCGGCGACCGCCAACCCGATTCCGACGCTGCCCCCGGTCACGACCGCCACCTTACCGCCCAGTCCTAGATCCACGGTTCCTCCCTACCTATCTGAGATGCCCTATCTTTTCATATCTGGGGACGCCCGTGCCAGCCAACCTGTAAGACAGAGGCTTTTTGTCTTTGCACAGGTAAGCTTGACTAGAGACGTGGAGCAGCACCGCGTCACCTTATCCGCAACGCCGCCCTTTTCGTTTAGGCGGACCTTCGCTTTCATCCACGCGTTTTACGCCCGCGATTACGAGCGGGTTCCGGCGCACCGGCAGCTTCAGGGCGAGACGCTCCGGCGCGTCGTGAGCGTGTGCGGCGTGCCAGTGCTTTTTGAAGTGCGTGCTGTAGAGGAAGGACTCGAGCTCACCCTCTACGCCGCAGAGCTGAGTGACGCACTTGTCGCCGCCGCTTCCGAGCGCGTGCGCTTTTATCTGGGACTTGAAGACGACTTGACACCGCTCTATAGCCGCGCCGACCCGGTTTTTGAGGGTGTGGTTAGAACCTGGCACGGTTACCACATGCTCAAAGTCCTGACGCCGTTTGAGGCCGCGTGTTGGGCGCTCATTCAGCAGCGCACGCCTAACGGCTTTGCCCACAAAACGATGGCGCGACTCGCTGAGAGTTTTGGCGGCAGCCTGGTTTGTGAAGGCGAAACGTATACGGCGTTTCCTGAAGCGCAGGCGCTGGTGGATAATCCGCAGGCACGGGTCCTGGCCGCTACCAACAACACCCGCAAGACCGAACGCCTACTGCACGTCATTCGCGCCTTTTCCACCGCCGACGAAACCTTTTTACGCGCCGCGCCCTACGGCGAGGTGGCCGCGTGGCTCGGCAGCATCAAAGGCTTGGGGGCGTGGTCGGTGGACTTTATCATGCTCCGGGGTTTAGGCCGTTTTGAACGGGTGCCGTGGACCGATACCGGGATGTTAGAGGCCATTTCAAAGGTTTATACTCAGGGTTTCGACATCAGCTTGGGGCACGCCCGCGAACTTGCGGAGCGTTACGGACGCGTTCAGGGACTGTGGGCGCACTATGTTAAGACGTCTGCGTACAGTTCAGGCCCCCCGGAAGGTGCTACACTGCGTAAAGATGAATGACGTACAAAAAGCAGAACCCCCCAGTTCCCTCTACCCTTTGAATCCCTACTCAACTCTCCTAACCCAGCTCGAGGACGTGCGTGCTTAACGTCTTAGTAATCTTTTTACTGATCCTCGTTAATGGGCTTTTTGCCATGAGCGAGATGGCGGTCGTCTCGTCACGCAAACCCAAACTGCAAAAGTTGGCCGAAGAGGGCAACCGCCGCGCCGCCAACGCGCTCGCCTTAGCGCAAGACCCCAACCGCTTTTTATCTACCGTTCAGGTCGGTATCACGCTCGTCGGCGTTGGCTCGGGTGCGTTCGGGGCGGCGTCTTTAGCTGGGCCACTGAGTAATCTGCTCGGCAAGCTCGGGTTAGCTAGAGCGGTCAGCTATCCGCTCAGTTTCGGCGTTCTGATCGTCACGATTACCTATATCTCGCTCGTGGTCGGTGAGCTCGTTCCCAAACGGCTCGCCCTCAATGACCCCGAACGCGTGGCGATGAACATTGCCGGGTTGATGAGCCGGGTATCGCGGATTGCGACGCCACTCGTCCGGTTGTTGTCGTTTTCAACCGAAGGTCTACTACGACTCGTCGGGGCAAAACAGAGCAGTGACCCGCCGGTCAGCGAAGAGGAGATCAATTCGCTCCTTCAACAGGGCGCTGATGCGGGCGTGTTTGAAGCGAGCGAACAGGCGATCGTTGAAAACTTATTCTGGCTCGGCGACCAGTACGTCTCGTCTATTATGACGCCCCGCCGCGACATCGGTTGGCTCGAGGTTGACAGCGATACCGCGACCCTCAAATCGCACCTGGACGCCTACAGCTATTCGCGCATCTTGGTCTGCCGCGGCGACCTAGACGCCATCGTCGGAATGGTGCATACCCGCAGCTTGCTCAAAGGCTGTATGGAAGGTAGACCCTTAGACCTCGAGGCGACGAGTAAAAAGCCGTTGTTCGTGCCCGAAACGCTGCCGGTCTTAAAACTTTTAGAGCAGTACCGCGAGAGCGGTACCCACGTTGCAGTCGTCGTCAACGAATACGGCCACACCGAAGGTTTAGTGACCTTAAACGACGTGCTCGAGGGTCTAGTCGGCGACCTACCCGAACCCGATGAACTCGACTCCGAATACGTTTCGCAGCGTGAGGACGGCACCTATCTGCTCGACGGACTGTTAGAAGTTGACGACCTCAAAGACCTTTTACACCTTAAAACGTTGCCCCGCGAAGACGAGAGCGACTTTCGTACGCTTGGCGGATTTGTCACCTCGTATATGGACCGTATCCCCTCAGAGTCCGAGAGTTTCGAGGCGGAAGGCTGGCGTTTTGAAGTTATAGACATGGACGGTTCCCGCGTCGACAAGCTGCTCGTTTCGCCGGAGCCGGAGGCGTTAGAGGGCAAAGACGAAGCCCAACTTGAGCCGGATTCCAACAAAGCAGATAGATAGGCTCGAGTACAGGTTTAGGATATTCAGGCTTTTCTGCTCGAGGCTGGCGTTCGGTCCAACTCAAATCTCTTACGGTTTACACACAGCTGCTGAAGTACGCTATGGACATCCGTTATCTACCGAATCAGCTCGAGCTCGGCCGAGCCGAAAAGCGCAGACGGTTGATACGCCCGTACTCGGGCGCGGCCCGTTTGCTCTCTGCTCCGAAGGGTTTTAGCTCCGGCGGCGTTTCGAGAATAGCCGTATGCTCCGGCAGCAAACGTTTAACGCGCATCAGCTGACACTATAAAGTATCTATAATAATACTCCGGACAGGTTTTGACGCAAAATCCGCTTTGCCCGTCTGTGACGCAAATCCCTAAGTAGAAGTCGTATTTAGAAATGCCGTCTCTGACGCGCTTTCTATATAAGTGTCCGAAGTATTGTATAAAGTATTGTGAGCAGGCCGAGATGACACCGACATTCGGTAGACTCGTCTTAACGAACCCAAAAGCGTCACCGCGTTATGATGGAATAATTGTGCCGGACACCGTAGACCATCCCCTTATCAGCGTACTGAACGAAGAGCAGCAGGCGGCGGCGACGCATTTTCAAGGCCCCGCGCTGGTTTTAGCTGGAGCAGGCTCGGGCAAGACGCGCACCGTCGTTCACCGCATCGCCTATCTGATGGAAGCACACGAGGTCTACCCGACTGAAATCCTAGCAGTAACCTTTACCAACAAGGCGGCAGGCGAACTTAAAGAGCGCGTGCGTCATCTCATGGGAGAAAAAGCCAAAGACCTCTGGGTCAGCACTTTTCACTCGGCGTGCCTGCGGGTGTTGCGGAACTACGGGCCGCTGATCGGTTTAGAAAACGGCTTTGCGATTTACGATGATACGGATCAGCTCGAGGTGCTTAAAGAGATTTTAGAACGGGTTTCGGGGCTGGGTGACGCGAACCCACGCGTCTTGCGTTCACTGATTGACCGCGCCAAATCAAACCTTTGGACACCTACCGATTTAATGCGCGAAGGCGAACGGGTCTTAGGCGGGATGGTTGCCGGAATGCCCTTGGATTTGATTGCCGAAGCGTATGAACGTTACAGCTCACGGCTGCGGCAGGCGAACGCCGTGGACTTTAACGACATCTTGGGCCGCACCGTCGAACTCTTCGACGCCTTCCCCGATGTGCTGCAAAAGGTGCAGCAGCGCGCCGTGTTTATCCACGTAGACGAATACCAAGACACGAACACCGCGCAGTACCGCCTGACCAAACAGTTGGCAAGCAGCTACGGCAACCTGATGGTCGTCGGTGACCCCGATCAAAGTATCTACGCGTTTCGTGGGGCGGATGTGCGCAACATTTTAGATTTCCGCGACGACTATCCGGACGCGGCGGTGTACCGGCTCGAGCTCAACTACCGTTCGGTCAGCAGCGTCTTAGACCTCGCCAACGCGATTATCACCGCGAACGAAGGCCGGTTGGAAAAAAACCTCAAACCGGTCAAAGGTGCGGGGGAAGCGGTCAAGCTCTACCGCGCTTCTGACCACCGCGCCGAGGCCGACTTCGTGGCGCGGCAGATCGAACGGCTCCAAACAGGCACCCTGACGCCGAACAGCTTTGCGATCTTGTACCGCACGAACTCCCAGTCTCGAGTGTTAGAAGAGTCGCTCCGCCGCGCCGGAATCCCAGCTAAAATCGTCGGCGGCGTCGGCTTTTACGAACGCCGTGAGGTCAAAGATATGCTCTCTTACGCACGGGCGACGCTCAATCCAGCCGACGACATCGCGTGGCGGCGCGTCTTAAACCGGCCCAAACGCGGCATCGGCAAAACCAGCGAGGACAACCTGACGGCGTGGGCAGCCAAACACGACACGCGCTTCTCCGACGCCGTGCGCCAGAGCGAAGAAGTCTTACGCGGCACGCCCGCCGTCAAACGCATCAAAGAGTTTGCCGAGCTGATGGACGACCTCAAAGAAGCCGCCGAATCGCTCCCGGCAGCGCAGTTTCTTAAAGCGGTGATGGATCAGTCGGGCTATATGCAGTCCCTCAAAGACGAACGATCGTTCGAGGCGCAGGGCCGGATTGAGAACCTGGACGAACTGATCAGCGCCGTGACCGAGTGGCAGGAGGAGACGGGCGGCTCGATTGGTGAATTTTTAGACGAGGCGTCTTTGATGGCAAGCGTAGACGACCGCGCGGTCAAAGCCGTCAATAAGGGCGACGTGCCCGAAGAAGCGGTCACGCTGATGACCCTGCATAACGCCAAGGGGCTCGAGTTTCCCGTAGTGTTCCTAGTCGGGATGGAAGAGAACCTGATTCCGCACCGCTCATCTACCGGCTCGCTGCAAGAGATCGAAGAGGAGCGCCGCCTTCTTTACGTCGGCATCACCCGCGCTCAAGAGGAGCTCTTTTTAGTCAACTGCGAGTCCCGTATGAGTTTCGGCCGCACCGAGTTCGCGCGTCCGAGCCGCTTTTTAGAAGACGTCCCCAAAACGATGCTTCAAGAGATTGACATCTTTGGCCAAGACCTGAGCGAAGCGAAGCTGAACAAATACAGCCGCGCAGTCTGGGCACCGCCGAGCACTTCAGGTGAGGCTAAGGCAAATGGTAGTGCGGACGCTAAGTCCGGCGACAGTTACCGGGGTGGCGAAAAGGTCACACACCCTAAGTTTGGCACCGGGACGGTCGTCGGTGTGTCGGGGGACGGGCCTCGAGCGGAGATCACCGTCGTCTTCAAAGAAGCCGGACCCAAACGGTTACTCATCAAATACGCCAACTTGAGCCCGGCAGCCTAGCTCGCATTGCCCTTCTAAAATCGGCGGACGGCGTTTGCCAGGTAAAACAGAGAAGCGTTCAGAAGTTGACGACTCGAGAAGGGAAGCGGCGTCTCTCACACGTTCACAACATTACGGCAAAAGCGGGAGGTCAAGACAGTCCAGACCTTTAGAGCTAGAGCTTAGAAGCAGAGTGTTACAATCTTACGACTTGGCTAGAGGTTCGGGTTGACTGAGCCGAAGGAGGAACATTGAACGCTAAAGCAATCGTCGTCACCTCGGGCAAGGGGGGCGTCGGCAAAACGACGACGACCGCCAACGTCGGAGCGGCGCTCGCACAACTCGGGGAAAAAGTCGTCGTGATTGATACCGACGTTGGACTCCGCAACCTAGACGTGGTGATGGGACTTGAAGGCCGCGTCGTTTACGACCTCATTGACGTGTTTGAAGGGCGCTGCAAACTTAAACAGGCGCTGATTCGGGACAAACGCGTCGAGAATTTGTACCTACTCGCCGCGTCACAAACGCGCGATAAAAGCGCCCTGTCCGAAGAGCGGATGCAAGAGACGGTGCAAAAGCTTTTGGACGAAGAAGAGTTCGACCGCATCTTGATAGATTCTCCGGCGGGGATCGAGTCAGGGTTTCAAACTGCGGCGAGCGCCGCCCAAGGTGCCCTCGTGGTTGTCAACCCCGAGGTCAGCAGCGTCCGTGACGCCGACCGTATTATCGGACTGTTAGAAGCTCGAGGCATTACCGAAGTCAAGTGCATCATCAACCGGTTGCGCCCGGCGATGGTCAAACGCGGCGACATGCTAGAAGTTGACGACGTCTTGGAAATCCTCGGGATCAAACTTATCGGGATTGTCCCCGAAGACGAAGAGATTATCGTTTCGACCAACATCGGGAGCCCCATCAGTTTAGAAGGTAAGTCGGGGGCTGGTGACGCGTTTCGCAGCATCGCCAAACGGGTCCAGGGCCAAGACATCCCGCACGCCGCGTTAGAGAGCAAAAAAGGCTTGATGTCTTACTTGCGCCGCATTTTGGGGATGGACTGATGTTTGGACTTTTCGGTCGGCAAAAGAGTAAAGACAAGCTTAAAGAGCGGCTTAAACTCGTCTTATCGTATGACCGCTCAGGGCTAGCGCCGGGTAAGATGGACGAGCTAAAAAACGAACTCTTAGAGGTGATCGGCAAGTATTTTCCAACCGACGAAAACACCTACGACGTATCACTAGAGCAGCAGGGCGACCGGATGGTGTTGGTCGCTAACTTACCGGCAAGGCAGGCGTAAACGCTCGCCAATAGACGCTCGTAAACGTCATAGACGTAGCTTTACAAAACCACACGGCTAACGTGCCCCGTACAAGATTTCTGTGCGGGGTACATTTTGCACTCAGACTTTGGGTGCTAGACTAAACGACACGCAGGAGGTGCTAAGTGGACTATCAGTTGACCGGTCGTAACCTCGAGATTACCGACGCGATGCGCGCCCATACCGAGGAGAAGCTCGACAAGCTCAGCCGTTTTTCTGAGCACATCGTTGACGCAAAAATCACCATGAGTTACGCCATGGACGGCAACGCGGCGCTCCCGGCCAAGGTCGAGATGCAGCTCAATTTGCCGCACGGTATCGTCCGGGCTGAAGAGAACGGCGCGGATACCTATATGGCGACCGATACGGCGGTCGAGAAGCTCGAGCGTCAACTCAAACGCTTTAAGGAACGCAAGCTCACCAAAAGGACAAACGACGCGACACTTAGAGAGTTCGAAGCTTCCTCGGATGACCTGACCCCACTGGATACGTCTCCTGAACCGGAGCCTGACGAAGGTGAAATTGTTCGGGTCAAACGCCACGTGATGCGCCCGATGTCACCTGAAGACGCCGCCATGCAGATGGAGGCGCTCGGTCACAGCTTTTTTGTATTTCGCAACATGGAAACTGAAGAGATCAACGTGATTTATCTGCGTGACGATAGTGACTACGGGCTGATTGAACCTGCTTAACCGGTGAAAGAAGTAAGCGTCAAGGCTTAAACGGCGTGCTACCAGTAGAAGTGGCACGCCGTTAATTACCTATTAAATCTTCTGCGAAATAGTGAGAAAAACGGCTACTTTCTTCGTTTAGGACAAGACAGCTAGCCCCGCGAGCCTCACAGGCAGATGTTTGCTGTTCAGCACGCTATAAAACATGCTTTGTGGGCTTATTACGCAGAACATTTATTAAGACCCTAAGATAACTCACACCCTACTCTCGAGGGACAGCCTCGAGCCCTTGCCGCAGTTTAAGTACGGTGTCCGCCGGATAGAGGCCACGCAGCATCGAGCCGTGATACGCCACTGTGCGCGGCCCGATCACCGTGCCGGGGCCGGTTACACTGTTACACCCGAGCGATACCCTGTCACCGAGGGCTGCGCCGAATTTGCGTAATCCTGTGTCTATGCCAGCAACCTTGACCGTTCCGGAGAGCGTGCGAAAATTGGCGAGTTTAACTCCAGCCCCTAAATTAACCCCGCTTCCGAGTACCGAATCGCCGACATAATTAAAGTGTGGCGCAGCCGCACCGGGCAAAAAGAGCGAACGTTTGACTTCCGTCGCGTGACCGACTTTGGCTTTAGCTAAGAGAACGACGTTACCGCGCAGATAGGCGCTGTGACCAACGGCAGCCCCCTCACCGAGCCACGCCGGGCCTTCGATAAAGGCGCACGGCCCAACCTTAGCGCCTGCAGCAACAAAGACATTACCCGTCAGCACCGCTGTAGGATGAACCTCACCGAGGATTTGTGCGGGGATGTCTGCAGCAAACGCGTCGAGCCGCGCAAGGATTTCCCAGGGAAACTCAGTCTCTAACAAACGCTGCAACTCCGGGGGCAGCCTCGGCGCATCAAATAGTTGAGCTGTAGTGAGCATGAAGCATCTTACCGTGTGTAGTTTAGAGTCGCTGTGCGTGTCCCAAAGCGTCTTAAAACAGAGGTACAAGCAAAGAGGGAGCCCCGCAGGACTCCCCCGAGTTTAACGATTCGCTCTACGCGTTTAGAAGTTAACCGTGTAGAGGATTGAGAAGGCTTGACCACCGGTTGCGCCGCCTGCAGCAGGACCGTTAGTATCGCTGACATACGCGCCGTAACCAAACTCGAGGCCGTAGTAGTTATACACAACTTCGTAGCCGCTCGTGACCTGCACAGTCCCGGCGTTGTACGAGTCCCCATCCGAGATGTCGCTGGCAAAGTCGTCGGAGCCGTTAACGTTCGGGTTGTTCTGGATGTTGGTGCCGGCATACGAACCGTAACGAACACCCAGGGTGCTGTTGTCGAGCAAGAACCGGTTGAAGTTAATGCCGACCGAGTACTGAATTGAGTTCGCCACGTAGTCCGGTACGTCAGCGGAAACGTCGCTGTGAACAGCGTTACGGTAGTTGACGTTGGCGGCAAGGCTGGGCTGGAGCAATATGTCGAGCGGTGTGGTCGAGATACCCGTACCAGCTTCGATCGAGTTGACGTCGTCGGAAAACTCGAGGTTGATGTTATCAACTTTTTGGTTGACGTAAGGCGAAACCGTAATCCCAGCAATCGTGGTTTCGGCGTTAACGGTAGCCGCTGTAAGCCTATTGGCAGTAAAGCTGTACGCAACGTCAAAGTCAACACCGGGGAGGAGCGCGTCTTCAGCCTTGCCGTCTTGCCGCACGCCTACACCCAAACCGGCAACGTATTCAGTGTTGCGGTCAGCGGTATCGAGCAGCTGAACGGGCGTCCCATCAAGCGTGACATAGTTGTAGAAACCGTAGACCTCGATGGCACGGTAGAGCGTTGCGCCGAGTTCGATGCCGTAAGCGGCAACTTCGTTGCCGGTAACTGGTGGCCTACCGGCAAGTCCGGGTTCGGTCGCGTCTTCAGCAATGGTATACGTGTCGTAGAAACCGGTCAGGTTAAAGATGGACAGACCGACAGTCGCAGAAGCACCGTAACCTTTTTGGTCGGTTTTCCACGGGTAGGTGTCTTTGTCATACTTGATGCCGTACCAGTATTTGGGAATATCACGGTAGTTAGCTGTAAGGGTACGGAGGAGCGGAATGCCAGCGGCTTCGGTATCGACGTTGAGCTCACCGTAGACGAGGGTGCTGTCGAAGTCCGAACCGTCAACAACGACAGGCACACGGTCAGCCGAAGCAACGACTGCACCGGTGGTGTCGATATAGTCGCCAGCGGCGTTCTCGAGGTAATCATTTTTAGTCTGGAAGTAAACGCCGTCGCTGATTTGGTTGGTGGCGTACTCAAAGGTGACATTAAAGATGCTCAGGTTGACGTCGCCGTTAAGCCCGTAGACGGTAATGTCGGCGTTGGGACCGACACCTGGAAATCTAGGATCAACAGCCGTAGCAGCGTCGGCATTGTCAGCCGCGTTACCTGAAAGCTGCGCGACCGAGAAACCACCTGTCGCCGAGAAGCCCTCACCCGAGAAGGGCGTGAGCGTGCCGTGGATACCACGGTAGTAGGCGTCAGCAAAGGGGTTCGCAATAGGCGCACCAGGAGCGTCGCCGAGCGAAAGCGTGTCTTTACCGTTGTTCGGCAGCTCGATGGTATCGTCCTGGACGTCGCCACCGTTGGCAAAGGTACCGTAAGCAATTTGCAGTGTCGGTTGCAAGAACGCTAAGAATTCAGGCGTCCCGATGTCAACCCGGAAACCCGGCCCGATAGACTCGAACACGTAGTCGGTAAACGACGCGCCCGGTTTTTCACCGTAGTAGAAGTTGATCGGATCAGCGCCTATAGGCCCGAGCGTCGCCTCGAACGATTTGAACTCGAAAGCGTAACCGGTATAGTAGTTGCCGTCATCCGCGACGGTACCCGCGTCAATATCAACGCCATCTTTAAGGATTTGGCTTTTGCGTAGTTCTAAGGCAACCGACGAGTCGAAGCTATTAAGACCCGATTCCGGCGCGATCCCGCGCGACTGCGAGAAGTTGATGTTCAGGGTTAGTTCTGGCTGAAAGTCACCCGTCGAGAAGTCAATGTCTTGGCGGTCTTGTGGGACTTCACCGGGGTCTTTTTCGTCGCCGTCGTCGTTAAGGTCTTCAGAAGCTGTAGCGAAATCGCCGGAGAAGATCGTGCCGGGTTGTTCACGCTTCTGGCCGACGCCGAAGATACGGTCAACGTCGAACGGCACACTGGCACCGCTGAGACGGCTGAGCTGGTACTTAAGGCCAATCGAACCGGTAAAGGCGAGGCCAGCTTTCTCCAAAGCCGTGACGCGTTTGTCTACATCGTCTAAACGAGCGTTTTGTGCGGTGTCACTTTCTTCAATCGTCGCTACGCGCTCGGTCAAGCCCGCTTGGTTGCGGCGCAAGAGCACCACGAATTCGCGCAAATTGGCGATGTCCGAGGTGTTCTGAGTGATGTCATCTAAAAATGACGTATCGGCCTGACCCGAGGTAGCTCCGGCGATGTCGTCGTTAAGAATCTTAACGAGGTCGTTGAGCTGGCTGATCTGGTCGGTGTTCGACTGGACTTGTTGCGTGAGGCCAGCGGCAGCGGTTTGCGCGGCGTTAAGCGTATCGAGTTCAACGGTCAGCGCGTCGAGTTGGGACTGAAGCTGCTCGACAGCGGCGGGATCAGCACCCTGAGAGCTGTTAATGGCGCTCTGCAAATCTTTGACGGACTGCTGATTGGCAGCGACGTCGCTGGCGAGTTCTTGCACGGCGTTACGGAGCGTATCGAGGTCGGCGCTGGTGAGCATTTCACCTTGCACGGTGTCGAGCAAGCGGGAGACGACGAGCGCGGCCTGGTAACGGGTAAACGCTTCGTTACCACGGAAGGTACCGTCGGGAAAGCCGATCACGATGCCTAAGTCGGCAAGGCGTGACACGGCCTCGGCAGCGTAAGAGTCCGACGGAACGTCCGGGAAGCTCTGCGCCGCTGCGACGCCGCCAACGGCAGTCGAGGCTAGGAGGGCGAGTAGGATTTTTTTCATATAAAGTGTACCCCTTGAACGTGGTGTAGCTGGCGTCAGTGGGCGGTAAGAAAACGGGCGTAACAAGAGTTTCCGAGTTTCCTCATCGTTACGCTCTGTTAGAAAACGTTGCGCACTGGGATTTAGGGTCTTTTCAGGCCGGTTCAAGTGGTTGTCACCTCCTTTCGCTGCGACCTTTAGGACATAAATCCACAGGCAGTATTCCATAAGCTTTAGGTGAGTGTCAAACCAGGTCAGCCGTTCGTAAAAAGCTTACCAGCCGCCGCTTTAACATGAGAAATGCGCTCTAGCACACCTTTTTTAACAATTCTGGAGAGATGAGAAAGCGTTGCTCGAGCTGAGCGCAGCCGTTTTTACATATCACCGGCGAAATTTGTTTGTTACGTGCCACACGGCACTTACGCAACTTACACACGATTCTTATAAGGCGTTTTATGCTCTGTGCTGAGCCGAGAGGGGCTGTCAGCGTCGTAGGCTGAGCTATAACACAGGGCTTGACTCATTGGCAACAGCTTGGACTTGTGTGAGAAAGTATAAAGTACACAGCTTGCCCAGGGAAATCTATCTGGGGGCTCGAGGTTGAGCACCGGTCATAAGGTTGAGCACAAGGTTAAGATGAAGCATGACACGACCACATGTTGCGGCGGCGGACGCTCTCTTGGGACGCGAGTTTCGCGTGCTGAACAAGGGTTTTGTACGGCTGGTGGATTATCTGGGGGGCGACGCCCGCATCGTGCAAGCGGCGCGGGTCTCGTATCAAGAGGGTACCAAGTCGGTTCGTGAAGACGGCGCACTGATTGATTACTTAGTGCGGCACAAACACACGTCACCTTTGGAGCAGGTCGTCCTGACCTTTCACCTCAAAATGCCGATCTTTGTCGCGCGGCAGTGGCTCCGGCACCGCACCGCGCGGCTCAACGAGATTTCCGGGCGGTACAGCGTGATGCGAGACGAGTTTTATCTGCCCGATGAGGCGCAGGTGCGGCGGCAGAGTGAGGCGAATAAACAGGGGCGCAGCAACGAAGAGGTACCCGCCGAACTGCAAGCGAAAACCTTGGAGTTGCTCCAGAGCGGTCAGCAAGGTGCGTACACGGCGTATCAAGAATTGCTCGACGAAGACGTGGCACGCGAACTCGCCCGGATCAACCTACCGCTGAGTCTTTACACCGAGATGTACTGGCAGATTGACCTGCACAACTTGTTTCACTTTTTACGGCTTCGGCTCGACGCGCACGCACAGTACGAAATCCGGGTGTACGGCGAAGCGATGGCCGAAATCGCCCGCGCCGTCGCGCCGCTCGCGTACCGGGCGTTTGAAGAGCACAGCTTATACGCCAAGACGTTTTCATGGTCTGAAATGGCGCTATTACTCCAAGCAGTGGACAGAGAGGCGCTGGAGCGAGTCCTAGAGGACAGCGACCTGAGAAAGACGCGGCAGCGTGAGCTGTTAGACAAGTTGAGCATCACCGAGAAAACACCGCTTTACGAACCGGAAGCAAAAGAAAAGACCCCGGCCTAGTTCGCTGAGCTGTGAAGTACCAAATTGTTGCGATTGGCAGGCTCAAACGTGGGTTTTTGCAAACGGGCTGTGAGCATTTTTTGGCGCGGCTCGTACCCTACGCTAAAGTTGCGGTGCTCGAGCTCAAAGAGGGACGCGGTGATCCGGCTGAAGTTACCGAACAGGAGGGTGCGGCGCTCCTTAAGGCGGCGAACGGCTACCTTATCGCACTCGATGAAGGCGGACAAGAACACACCTCGGCGGCTTGGGCGGCGCACATCAGCGAGTTGGAGGTCCGCTCAGTCGGTCAGGTCAGCTTGTTGCTCGGCGGCGCAAATGGTCACAGCGGGGCGCTTAAAAACCAGTCCGATGAGCTGTGGAGCCTTTCTAAGCTGACGTTGCCCCACGAGTTAGCGCGGCTCGTGCTGTTAGAGCAGCTTTACCGCGCGGAAACGATTCGCTCCGGGCACCCGTATCACCGGGAGTAGGCGGGGCGCAAGTGGCGGAGATTCCGGCAGTCTGTATTAGGCTTGATTTATACGGGTCAGGTACGCCTCGGCTCGAGGCAGAAACCGTTTGAAAGCGGGGGTCTCGAGCCGCCTCAAAAAGTCCGTTTTGGCCAGATAAAAGACGTCCGATAAGATGCGCCCGACCGCCGGGTAGTCTTCATCTATCTCACCCACATGCTGAAACCCTGTTACGCTTAAGAAGGGTAGAACGGCACGGTTATGAAATGGCCGCCGCACAACCGTCGTCAGTACGCCGCCATGCTGCTCGAGCGCATACTGAACGCTCAAAAACGATACATACTTGGCGTAGGTGCGTCCCGGCCTACCCGGTAAAAAGGCGAGCTGTTCAAAGTACGCCAGCCTAGAGGCGAACGCCAAATCCGGCACGCTGAACCGAACCGCTTCTCGCTTGCGCCAGACCTCGCTCTTTGCAAACGTCTCGTAGGCGAGCACAACCGCAAAACCGGCGATACCCGCGGCGTCTTCGGCAACCAGTACCCAATCATGCATGATAAAGTACTGATACTGCTCGAGTGAAGTCCCTAATAAAAAGCCGCCTTGCTGGGGTTGTTCGTTTGGAGACAAGCGTAAAACGTGTTTAACAGCTAGCAGAGCGGGCGCATCTTCGGCCCGTGCACGGCGCAAAAGCACGCGCTAATCTTCCCACCGCACGAAAAGCTGTGGTGTCGGATTTTCATCTTTGTCATAAACGATAGTCGGCCCCCGAAACTGATTAAGTATCGCCCGCCAAAAACTTTTAACGTCTTGGTTACGAGAAAATAGTTGGGGTAACTCCTGCCGCTTTTCAGGTAAGTCGTACCAAGGAATGGTCGGTTTCATATGATGGGTTGCATGTTCGTTGAAATTAAGTAGCAACCACGAAAAAAACGGATGCTGGTGCAACGCTCGCACGTTGTAGCGCGTTTGTGCGCCGATAGTAGTGTGATAGTGAAAAATATAAACCAAAAGCGACCATATCCAGCGAAAGCTAAGAGCGGGTAAAAGAGCGCGTAGAGCCATACCTGCACTCCCAAAACCCACCAGACGGCAGCGTGAAACGCGAGGCAGGAGGCGTACTGCTGCCAAGCCGTCAGCCGGTCACGGTCAGTCCAACCGGAGAACGCTGGCGAGATTTTTTGGGCTTGCCGGGTCGGGAGAAAGAGAAAGATCAAAATCGAAACGAGTGAATGGAGAAAGTAGCCGCCCGCGAACACTCCCAAGTACCAGAGCAGATAGTAGTAGACGCGGCGGATAGGCGTAACAGGATAACGCGAGACGAACACGTCGAGCGCGGCGGTGTGATGGTCTTTACGGTTTGAACCGTGATGGAAATAGTGGACTTTACGGTAGATGATAACCGGCACCAACAAGGGCAAGAGCACAGCTTGACCGAGTAGATCATTGAGCCGCCGGTTTTCCGGCACTAACTTTTTATGCGCCGCTTCGTGACCGACGATATAGATGCGGTCAAGCCAGAGTCCTTGAAAAAGTAGGACGGGAAGGTAAAAGAGGTAAAACCAGCCGCCCAGCTCAGCATGTGCCAAAAAGACGGCGAGCGTGGCCAGAGCAGCGAAAACAAAGACTGTTTCAGCGATAAGAGAGGTTGTGACCCGACGGTGCATTTGGCTCAAGGCGCAACCCTCCTAACAAGATGTAACGCCGAATGTAACACGGTTTTCAGACCTTAAGCTGAAAAAACCTTCAGCTTAAGAAAGGGTTAAACGAAACCTATCCTTACAGGTTAAAGCCGAACATCCGCATCTGCTTTTTACCGTCTTCGCTCATTTTGGCGGGGCTCCACGGCGGCGACCAGACGAACTCGACCGTGACTTTTTTCACGCCTTCGACCTGCATACACGCGAGTTCGGCGTCAGCTTGGATCATGTCTTGGACGGGGCAGCCCATACTCGTCAGGGTCATATCAATATCAACTTCACCACCGGTTTTGATAGCTACGTTATAGATCAGCCCTAAATCTACGACGTTGACCGGGATTTCCGGGTCTTTGACGACTTTAAGCGCTTCTAAAAGTGCCTCTTTGCTCGGTAGGTCGTCAGACGCGGGCGCTTCTATCGCAGTGTCTACAGTTGCAACGTCTGCGTTTGCAGTTTGGACATTTTCAACTTCTGTTTCAACATCTCTACGGGTTGCGTCTTTCTCTGACGGCGTGGCGTTAGGATCGGTTACGTCCGTGTCTGCCTTGGCGGTGGGGTCACTCATACCTTTAAGCGTAGCAGATACCGCTAAGGGCGTTCGTTTTCTGCGCGGGGTGCGGGCAGGCTGCGGCGGATTGAGCTTTCGATCTGCTCTAAGTCGGTAGTAAGTTCGCGGCGGATGCTGAGGACGTGTTCCTCGAGCCGTTCGGCCTGCGCCTTTTCGCCCGTCTCGAGGCGGGTGTAGTGTTCAGAGAGGGTGCTGCGGAGATTGGTTTCCAAAGTACCGAACCGCTCACCGAGGCGAGTCTCGAGCGTTTCTAACTCAGCTAAGCGTTTTTGCTGCACCAGCGCACGTTCATGCTCTAGTTCGGTCTCGAGATGCGACAGCTGCCGGAGCTGCCCGGCGCGGCGAAACAGTGAGATGAGCAAAAAGCCGAAGCTGAGCACCAAAGTAAACCCAACCAGTATCAGACCCAGCGGCGCACGCACCGTAAAGAACACCAGGTTGAGCGGCAACCTGACCGATAGCGGCCCCAAGTTGAGCAGCGTAAAAAGCACGACTAAAATAACGACCAGGGTAACGATAATGCCCCGTGAACGCATCCAGACCTCCTACTATCCCAGTATGCCCCAGTGCCGGAGCTGTGGTTTATGCTACCGTGTCCAGCGGCGCAGCCAGCCGGGGCGTATTTGGAAACTGACTGCTAAAAGCGGCCGGTTACCCGAGACAGGTCAAGTGCTGTATCAGCGCACACTGTAGCCGCGTATGTATCAGCGCGTACTATAGTCGGGTAACGTATCGGCCATGCTCGAGGGTATGAACCGACTACGGCTAACTTTGCTCGCCTCACTACTACTGCTACCGCTGCTCGTCGGTTTTACCTTTGAATTAAGCACCAGCACCGTAACCTATACGGCGGCGGACGCAAGCGAGTCGTGGCAGGGCGTCGCGCCGCTTGAAGATGTGACGTTGACCCAAACCTCGGGTGGTCTTACGGTGACGACGGTGTTAGAGACCGGCAAGTTCAACTCTGGCAACTTTGCCCGCGACGGCAACGCCCGGTTTACCGTATTTAATACCGGCAAGTTCCCTACCGCGACGCTCGAAGGAACGCTGCCCTTAGCTGCGCCACTGCTAGAAACTCAGGCTTCAGGTACAAAGACCGCAACGTTTCGCGGCACCCTGACGCTGCACGGCGTCACGCATGACCTCAGTTTTCCTATGGAGGTCTCGAGAGACGGCACCCAGGCAACCGCTGAGGGTTCATTTGCTGTTCTCTTAAGCGACTATGAGATGAAGCGCCCGAACTTTTTCGGTAACGAGGTCAAAGACAAGGTCAACCTCAACGTTTCGCTAGCGGGGGCTTTCGCGCCCTAAACGGTGAGCGCCCAGCGCGCGCACCAGACCAGAGCAGCCATTCACACAGGAGCAACAAGAGCGCCCCGGCGACGAGCCACAAAGCCGGATTGCGAGTGGCCTCGGTCCCACCCTCGTTAGCGGGCGCAGCAGTTGGCGTAGAAACTGGTGTAGAAATTGCAGTGACACTCAGGCGCGACTCCGCTGCCGGGAGCGGCGCGGAGGTGTAGGTGCGGCCCTGAAGCGTCACCCGGCCCGGTTGGGTAAGGAAGTCACCACCACCCAGCGCCGTGCCGAGCGGAACCTGCGTCTCACTGCGAAATCCTGTCAGGGCGTTCGCAAGCACGATGGGAAACGCTGGACGCCGGGGCAGGTCACTTTGGGCCGGATTAAAGGCGAAGTAAAGAACCGTGCGCCCGGCCCCACGCCAGCGGAGCAGCACCGGGGTCAGGTCAGCCGTTCGCGCGAGTACCTCAGCCTCTGAGCGTGGCAGGGGTAAAGGGGCGCTCGAGGGTGCCACGACCGCACCGGTCAGGTCGGCAAACCGGAGCAGTGGATCGCTCTGCGTCCAGTCGGCAATTTCAGTGTAGCTGGGCGCGGCTTCGGGAGGCGCAAAGACGATCACGTTCCCCGCCGGAAGTGGTCCCGGTTGCCCGACAGCGAGGGTTACATCGGCGTCGGTTTGAGTCCTTACCGTATTGGGTAACGCCTTTACAAAACGGTCTAAAGCGGGAGCGTCACCGAGAAACCGAACCCGCAGAGAACGGCTACCGGCGAACGCTTCGTTATCCAAAGAGAGCGCGTCACCACTGCCTAACCCCTCTAACTGTGCCCGGTAGAGCCCAACTTCTGAGGCAACCGGTACCGAGGTGTTAGCTTGACCCCGCGCAGGCACTAAGAGGTTGGTACGCACCTCGGTCGTCCCCTCAGTCACACTGTCGCCGCTCCCTTCACTTAAGAGCAGTTCAACGGTCTCCGGCGCGTCTGAACTGTTGACGACCGAGACGAACAGCTGACCATAGGCGAGTTCAAACGCGCTGATGCCCAGGTTAGGGGCGTTTTGACCGACTGCGTGTTCTGTAACGTTGCGAAAACCGGCAGGTTTGGCCTGGTCGCTAAAAAGATGCACCTCAGCGCCGGGCACGAGGGAGCGGGCGAGTTCTAAAGCTTCACTTACGGCAGCGCCTGCGTCGGCTGCGACAAGCCCGGAGAGCGCCTGCCGGACGCGCGCGTGCTCACCGGTAAGGGATTGCACCACCCGCGCACCGAGGCCCGCACGCACGACCGCGACCTGTCCGGCGTCGGCAAGGAGCGCGTCGGCCTCTGCGACGGCCTCGTCTAAGCGGGAGCCGCCCAGCTCGGCTTGGCTCGAGGCCATACTCGCTGAGGCGTCCACGACAAACACGCGGGGCGGCGCACCCGTTAAGCGGAGCCGTGGCTGCGCGAGCGCGAACGCGAGGAGCGCAGCGAGCAGCAGTTGCAAGAGTAGCAGCCAGGTCGGGGAGATGCGGCGACGGCGGCGCGCCGAAACTTGCGCTTCAGTCCACAAAAAAAGTGCCGAGACCACCTGTTGTCGCCGCCGCTGCCGCACCACGTAGAGCAAGATAATAAGTGGCAGCGTGAGGAGCAGCCACAAGGCGCTCGGCTCGAGCAGCGTCAACATACGGGAAGAGTAAAAGAGGCATCACGCACGGTACGCTCTACTTTACCGCACATCTCACCCGTAGGTAGCCGATAAGTAGCCGAGGCAACACCTAAGCCGTATTCTGCTTTTATCGTCACGTTTTGTAAGCGTGAGAGACACCACTTCACTTTATAAGCTATCAGTTCTTAAGTTCCAGAGTCTTCATGGTCGCTATTCCGCGATACGCCGCAACCATCATCAGCTGAAAGGCAACTGAAGCACCAATCGCTGTCAGGGAACCTTCTAAGGTATAACCTAAAGCCATGTCTCAGCCCTCTTCCTTTTTTCCTCTGAGGCTTCGTGTTCCCTGACCCCATCTCCCTTCGGCAAGCTGTCGCCGAACTTTTGCAGGAGGGAAACGCGCACGCTCGGCTTGGGGACGCGCTTAAAGGTCTGCGCCCCGAATGGCGAACGCACCAACCCCCCGGAACACACTCGGTCTGGCAGCTTTTAGAGCACATTCGCATCACGCAAGAAGACATTTTACGCTATACCTTAGACGCAAACTGGCGTTCTCCCGTGTGGCCTCAAGGGTACTGGCCGGAAAATCCCAGCAATCTACCGGAGAGCGTATGGAGAGACACGTACGCGCGTTACGAACGTGATCTGCAAGACCTCGTGGCACTCGCTCAAAATCCGGCGTTTGAGCTTACCGCCGAAATTCCTCACGGCGAAGGCCGAACCTACCTGCGCCAACTCTTTTTGGTCGCGGACCATACGTCCTATCACACCGGACAAATCATCAGCCTTCGCCGCACCTTGGGTGCTTGGCCGCCCACGTAAGCTGCAATTTGTTTAGGTATTGATAATGTAAAAATCCAGCATTCGGCAGCGTTATACGGTTTGACACCCTTTGGAAATCCGATAAGCACGCCTTTCGTTACGCCTTTCATTATTCATATAGGTGTGTATATGCAACTTAGAACTGCTTCTCGAGCTGTGGATAACTTGTGAATAAGTAAGGCTCGAGCTGTGGATAACTATGAGACTTGACAAAACTGTGACAGATTTGGTAGCCGTTCAAATACTTAAGAAAAATGCAGAAACACCGTCACCAACGGTGAAAACCCTTGCTCGAGGGCATTTTTTGCGTCGTACGCAGTGAAATAGAGTTATCCACAACCTTACGACAAGCTGTGGATAACTTCAGGGCTATAAGCGTTTTTGGCTCTGCGTACAAAATCTTGTATCTTGTTAGCGTCTTTGACGCCAACCGTACTTTCTACACCCGACGCCACATCGACCGCGTAGGGCGAAAGTGTCCGAACGCCGGTCGCAACGTTCTCCGGCGTCAGGCCCCCGGCCAAGATAAGTCGCGGCAAGCCCCTTAGTCCGGTGGCAGCGTCCCAGGCAAACGCTTTACCACTGCCCGGTACTAGGGCGTCAAGTAGAGTGGCGTCGGCAGGAAACGCCTCGAGCATCGCCGGTTCCAGTTCGGGGGTAAAGCTCACCGCCTTAATTACCCTAACGTGACGCCGAAGCGCCTCAGCGTAGCCCGGTGACTCGTCACCGTTAAGCTGAACAGCGCCGAGCCGCAACTGCTGCGCGACCTCCACTACCTCACTCAGCGGCGCGTTGACAAACACCCCAACGGTTGTGACGAAAGGTCCGAGCGGTAAACAGATCGCCCGGGCTTGCTGGAGCGTGACTCGGCGTTTGGAATGCGGCGCAAAGATAAGCCCTATGGCGTCCGCCCCGGCAGCTTCAGCAGCGAGGGCGTCTTCGGGGCGGGTGACGCCACATATTTTAACGCGCACGGGTTGTACGGGTCCGTTAGAGATTTCGTTCGCGGTTTTTCCAAGTTTAGTCACTGCGCGAGCACCATCGGGCTAGTATAAAGCATGGCTGAAACGATCTTGCATATCACTACCAAGGCAGCCCGGGACGAGGCGCAGCGCCAAGGGGTTTGCAGAGCGCCTAGCTTGGAGAGCGAAGGGTTTATCCATTTTTCCAAGCCCGACCAGGTAGTCGCTGTTGCAAACTTTCTCTACCGCGGCGTGCCCAATCTCGTTTTACTCTATGTTTTGCCCGAAAACCTCGCTGCCCAACTCGTTTACGAAGCTCTCGGCACAGACGAAGCGTATCCACACCTCTACGGCCCACTTAACTTAGAGGCAGTCATCAAAGTTGTGGATTTTCTACCTCAAGCTGACGGCACCTTCAAGCTGCCAAAAGCTATTACGGGGTCGGCTACTCAATCCCCTGGAGATGCGTAAACGTATAGTCGGCCTCTGTGCCTAAAAACAGCAGCGCGTCAAAGCGTAAAGGCAGATCATCGCGTCCAAATTCGGCGGTAACAAAGTGCAGCGCGGCTCCCTGAAGTCGGATGAGTTTTTTTGAAGAGATCATCTCAGCCGGACTGCCGAAACGCACCGTTTTGCGCTGCTTGACCTCAGCGACGACGATCACCCCGTCTTTTTGGGCGATTAGGTCAATCTCTGCGCCGCGCACCGTGTAGTTTTCAGCCAAAATGCGGTAGCCCTCAGCGAGCAGGTGCTGTTTCGCCGCTTCTTCCGACCAGTGCCGCACCTAAACTCAACCCAGCCCACCCAAGCTCATAGGGTCAGCTAGGGCTCGGTAAGGGCGAAGGTGTTACCTCGAGCTGCTCGGCGTCGGCCCAGAGGCCCTCGAGGTCGTAAAATTCACGCGCTTCAGGGCTCATCACGTGGACGATAACGAAGCCGTAATCAATTAGAATCCACCGGGTCGAGGGACCTTCAACGGCTTTGGGCGGGTAGCCCGCCTCTTTGAGGCGTTCACGTACACGGTCTTCCATCGCTTTGAGTTGTACGCTCGACTCGCCGGTCGCGACGACAAAGTAGTCGAGGGTCTCAGAAGCGTTACGCAGGTCTAACACGGTGATGTCTTTCGCGCGGCGGTCGTCGAGCGCGTCAACGATCAGCTGAACTTCTTCGGGAAACTGGCGGGTTGCAGTTATGGTTGGCCTCCTTCGGCGAGCTGAGTTACAAGCTTCGCCAGATAAAAGTTTCGGGCGTCTTGACCGAGTACGATTTCAACGTCTTCGTCCAGCATAAGCCGGTCTACCTGCTGCCAGCCTACGCCAAACAGGTCGGCGTAAAAAGGGGCGGCGGCAACCCCGGCGTGGGTGGTAATAACCCGGCTCACCGGATCGCGGGCGTCACGGCGAACATGGATACGCGCGGCAGGTAGGCCCAAACGGACGAGTTCCGCTTTGACACGCTCTGCGAGCCCCGGCACGCCGCTACGGTTGCTGAGCATCAGCGTGACGTGCGGCGTTTCGGTAACTTTACGCGCCTGCCCGCCAAAAAGTCCGGCTAAAAAACCCTCGACTTCGCTCGGGACAGTGCGGACGAAACGTTTGCTACCTTCAACGTCTTGGATGGGCAAGGTAACGGGGTCGAGCTTCACCTCTCCCAACCTCGGGACAAGCTGAGTCAGAGCCTTGAGGCTGATATTGGTGTCCACTTCGGCAAAGAAGGTCTCGAGCAGCTTCGGCACCGTTGTAATAGCACGTACGTTCAACTCTTGCAAACGGCTGAGCAGCGCATAAGCGAGCGTTTTGATGTTGTCAATCCGGTCAATGTCGCCGCGCAAAAGTTTACGGTAACGGATAAATCCGGCGGCTTGCTCTCCATCGAGGCGCTGCAGTCCGGGTTGCAGGTCAATCGTCAGGCCGCCCGCTTGGTCAATGTAGTACATCCGCGCGGGAACCTCGAGCGTCACCCCGCCTACCGCGTCAACTAAGCTTTTGAAAATGTCTATATTGACGATGGCATAATAGTCCACCGGCAGGTCAAGCAGCGTACTGACGGCTTTACGGAGCGCGTCGGCGCGGTTGTCGGTACCGTAAAGGTTGGGATATTCATAAACCTCGTTGAGACCGATGCGGTTACCTTTAATACCCATACTGCGCGGCACCTCTAACATGATGTCGCGGGGGATAGATACCATAAAGACGCGGTTGCCGACGATATTTACATACATAATCGTATCGGTGCGAATCCCAAGCTTCGGCTTAGTGACGTAACTGCGGACGAGTTTACCGCCGCGCATCACCATCGGCCCGGCCCACTCGTCATAGTTGTAATCACGGCCTGCAAGCACAAAACTCATCTGGAACTCGCCCTTGGGATTGACGAGTGCCTGTTCTGACGGAGTTAAAACCGTACGCTGTTCAGCGCGGGTCAGCCAAAAACTGAGCAGTCCGAACAGCGCGAGGAGCAGCCCGAGCACGCTGAAAAGCCGCGCCAAATGCCGTGTCCGCTTTAACGTCACGTTAGTAGGGCCACGAACGCAATCAGCTCAGCCCGCAAATCTCTCGGTAGACCTTAAGCGTATCGGGATGAACCGCTTTACCTTTGGACCGCAGGTAGTTGACCTTGCTTGCCACCGCTCTTTGATACGCCCAAAAGAGGTTACGCATGGCGAGGGCGCGGATATCTTCGTTGACGCCGCGCCCCGGTTCAGACACGTCGGCGATATAGACGGCCATCCCGATGCGGTTATCGTGGGACACCCCGAAAACGTGTCCTTCAACGGCGTCTAACACGCGCTCGTCAGTGACACCCCAGGTTTCAACGAGCTGGCGACCCGCGCGGCCGTGCACCGCGAGCGGATGCTCACGTTCCAAGTCCGTCTCGGGAGGCGCGAGCGCAAATAGCTCTTCAGCCGACATGTCACGGGCAACGTCGTGAAGCACCGCTGCGAGGCTGGCGAGACGCACCTCGCTTTCAGAAAAACCGTTGGCCTTAGCGATGGTCTCGGTCAAAATAGCGACGCGGACGATGTGTTCAAACCGTTTCGCTGAAACCCGTTCTTTAACACGAGTACAGTAGGGCGCGATGCTGGGCCGGGTACAGGGGCTATTCACGGTAAAGAGCGGTTCGGTCAAGGTAGGTCTCCACAAGCTCGGGAACGAGATAACGCACGCTTTGATGACAGCTCAGACGGCCCCGAATATCGGTGCTCGAGACTTCACAAAGCCGCGTAGCGAGAGTTTGGACGCGCTCCCGGAAAGGCGGCGCTAAGTCAGCTAGAGTATACCCCGGCCGCGCCAGCGCAACCGTGTTTATTAACCTACTCAGTTCTTCGGCGCGGTACCAAGACGCGAGGCCCGCGGCCGCGTCCGCGCCGGTAATAAAAAAAAGCGTTTCCTCGGGGCGCGAACGCTTAACCTCTTGCACGGTATCAAACGTGTACGAAGGGCCGGGGCGGGAAAGCTCGAGGCTCTTGACCACAAACGCCGGGTTACTGAGCGTCGCTAAAATAAGCATCTGTAGCCGGTCTTCAGGGCTAGCTACCGCCGGTTTGTGCGGCGGCGTTTTAGCGGGGATAAACCAGAGCTCGTCAAGGTGGAGGGCTTCAAAGGCACCCTGAGCCGCCAGTAGATGACCGATGTGAACCGGGTCAAAGCGCCCACCGAAAAGCCCTAAGCGCATCCGGCCTGCCCCGGACGCACGCTGCGCTCAGCTGGCAGCGGTTTAAGCTTCGTCCCAGACATCTGACAAATCTACCCGTTCACCGTCGCCTATTTGCTGGTCTATTTCCGAATCTATTTCCCGGTCTGCTTCTGTGTCCGCCTCCGGTTGCGCTGCGGCTGACTGCGCTGCAGCTGATTGTGCGGCAGACGTGTCGTCATCAAAATATTCAAACGCGGCGTCGCCGATATATACGTCATCCCCGGCCTGTGCGCCCGCGCGTTTAAGCAGCTTATAGACGCCCAAATTGATAAAGTGAGCTTGCAAGTAGGCGACGGCTTCACGGTTTTTCGCGTCAAAACGGGACACGACTCCGGTAATCTCCGAACCCGACACCTCCCACCCGGCACCGCCCAGTAACGCGGTCACGACGACCGGCTCGACGCTGACACGCGTCGGCGACAACGTCAGCGGACTCAGCTCGGTTCGTGTGGGCAAAAGGTCAAAAAGCGCCGCTTTCAGCTCCCTTAAACCCCGGCCCTCTTGCGCCGAAACCGGCAGCACCGGGAGGCCGAAGCGGGTCAGCTCACCTATTGCCTCGGCAATCTCGCTCTCGGCGGCGACGTCGCATTTATTTAGCGCGACGAGCACTGGGAGCGTAAGCAAACTCGGGTCGTAAGCGCGCAGCTCGTTTTGTAACGCCTCCAGATTTTGGGCTGGCGCTTCGGCGATGTCGAGGACGTAAACTAGGAGCCGCGTCCGGGAGATGTGCCGGAGAAACTCGAGCCCCAACCCTTTGCCTTCACTCGCCCCTTCGATGATGCCGGGGATGTCGGCCAGCGTAAAGCGTTCCAGCTCACGTTCGACGATGCCTAAGTTCGGGCTCAGCGTAGTAAACGGATACGCGGCAATCTGCGGTTTGGCGTTGGAGAGGGCTGCCAGCAGGCTCGACTTACCGGCGTTCGGATAACCGACCAATCCTACGTCGGCGATGATGCGGAGCTCGAGGCGCAGCTCGCGCTTGGCCCCTGGCGTCCCGAGTTCGGCAAAGCGCGGAGTACGCCGCTGCGACGACGCAAATGAGGCGTTGCCGCGCCCGCCCAAACCCCCCGGTGCGACGAGCGCCCGTTCACCCACTTGCAAGAGGTCCGCGAGGCGTTCACCGGTCTCGGCGTCAAGGGCCAGCGTTCCGGCGGGTACGTGCAGGACAAGGTCAGCACCTTGCCGCCCCGCTTTATTGCGGCCTTCACCTTGTGCGCCGGTGCCCCCTTTATAGTGTCGGCGGTTGACGAGCCGCTCTAAAGACGCCACGTCGTCTACCGCCTCGAGCCAGACACTCCCGCCGTGTCCACCGTGCCCACCGTCAGGGCCGCCTTTAGGCATATATTTGAGGCGTAAAAACGACATGCCGCCGTCCCCCCCCTTGCCCCCTTGAACCGTAATTGTAAGTGTGTCTCTTAACGGCATCTCAACCTCGTCAGCCCAAGCTAGCGGCCGTCAGTAAAAAGGCGCGAGCGTGCTGCCCGCGCCTTGTCATACGCATTTGCGTTAATCTGCGGCGATAGCCTCGGACGCCTCTTCAACGCTGATAAAGCGGCCTTTAACGCCCCGGTTATGAAACTTGACCACGCCCTCGCGCAGCGCAAAAAGTGTAAAGTCGCGCCCCTGACCGACGTTGAGACCCGGCTTGAACTTGCTGCCACGCTGCCGCACCAAAATGTTGCCAGCCGGAACCGTTTGGCCTTCAAAGCGTTTGACGCCGAGCCGTTTTGACTGGCTGTCACGACCGTTCTTTGAACTTCCTACACCTTTTTTGTGTGCCATTTCGTCCTCCTAAGGCCCGCTCAGCTGCCGATTTCAGTAATGCGAACTTCGGTGTACCCCTGACGGTGACCCGTTTTACGGCGATAGTTCGATTTCGCTTTGAATTTATAGATGTACAACTTTTTGCCGCGTCCGTGGCCGACGACTTCGGCTTTGACGCTCACGCCTTCGACGAAAGGTGCGCCGACTTTGACTTCGTCGCCGCTCAGCAGCATCACATCTAAATCGACGGTATCGCCGGGTTCTGCGTCTAAGGTCTCGAGCCTTACGACGTCACCTTCAGCGACGTTATACTGCTTGCCTCCACTTTGAACAATTGCAAACATGCGTTCCTCTCAGAGCATTTGGGCTCATTTCACTGGCTCTACAGCTTACGAAGAGAAGCCCCAAGCACGACCGGCTCAGGACTCAACTAAGATTGGTGGAGCTGAGGGGATTCGAACCCCTGACCTTCTGAATGCCATTCAGACGCGCTCCCAACTGCGCCACAGCCCCAAAAACGGCTTTACAGCCGTATTAGCCCAACTATACTACCGAGTTTTCCCCAGCTATGTCAACAAAATGCACGGCCTGGGACTAGTCTTGGCTCGTCTCCACTTCAGCTCTTACCTCGGAGGTATTAGCTTCTGAGACAGGGGACACAGTTGGGCCACTCAGAGTACGAGCTTTCTTCTCGTCTCGAGCGGTGCGGAAGGCGGCGCGGTCAACCTCTTGGCGGGTGACGTCTGTTTTAAGGCGAGCAGCTTTACCGCGCAGGTCACGCAAATAGTAGAGCTTGGCGCGGCGGGTACGGCCACGGCGCACGACCGTGAGCGCACTGATCAGCGGCGAGTGAAGCGGGAAAATCCGTTCAACCCCCGTGCCAAAACTCATTTTCCGGACGGTAAAGGTCGCTCTCGCACCCTGCTTGCCGTTATTACGGGCGATAACAACCCCTTCAAACACCTGGATACGGGTACGGTTACCTTCGGAAACGCGGTAATCTACGCGCACCGTGTCACCGGTGTCAAATTCCGGCAAATCGCCTTTTAGGAAGGGCTGTTCGATAGCGCGTAAAATCGCGCCTTTGTTGTAATTCATGCTCTACACCTCGATCACGTTGGGTTTACGGTTTTAGGTTGACCATTACCGGAAAGGTTGTACCGTTAAGGAGCCCTCAAGGGCAAAACCTTGTTAGTATAGCCCCTCGAGGGGTCAAACTTCAAGCTTACGCTAACTGAGAGAAACTGTGAGGGGTGCTGTGAAAGATTCTGCCAAAGACGCCGCAAAAAATACTGCGAAAGACACTGCAAAAAATACCGTCAGAACTACTACGAGAAAAAATGGCCCGAGCTGGCTCCGCTGGTTCTTGCTGCTGGCAGTTGCGGGCGGGCTCGGTTATCTGCGATATCCGGCCTTCGCGTCCGCGCCCAAAGTCGAGGCGTTGACGGTCTCGAGCCCGGAAGTTACGTCGGGTGAACCGGTCACCCTAGCTTGGAAACTCTCACAGGGCAGCGCGGCAAAGCTCGTTTCAACCGGAGACGAGACCGCGCTCAACATTTCAGGAACGTCGGTGAGGCTCGAGCCTAAACTTTCGGCGGCGTACACCCTTATCGCGCAAAACCGCCTCGGGAGCGACCAGCGGACGCAGCGAGTAGACGTGCTGGGCGTCAAGACGGCGAGCGTCAGCGGCGGCGCACTCCCCAGTAATGCACCCGGTAGTGCAGCTTCTGGAGGTGCTGCGAGTACCCAGAGCGGCGGCGCAGGTAGCGAAGGCTCAGGTCAGGACAAAAGCGCCGGGGCTCCTGAGGGAACCCTCGGCGTCAGCCTCAGCCCCGACGGGCCGTTTGTCAACGATGAAGAGAGCAGCGTCAGTAGCCGCGCCGACGAGCGTGTACTTAAAGTTGCGCCGGGTGGCGAGTTTTTTATCGAGGTCAGCTACAGCGACCCCGACGGTATCAACCGAGTTTCGCTGCTGCTGGTTAACGGCCGCCCCGAAGGGTTAGCCGGTGAGCTCTCCCCCGACCGTCCACCTTTTTCGGTCGTCGGTGCGCCGACCGGCGATTGCCGTTTGGGTCTACTGCCGACCGCTGTGCGCTGCGTGTTTCGCGTCCGCGTCGCCGAAGACGCCCGTAATATCGACGCGCTGCCGGGTTCAGGCGATGAGTTCGCCTACGTGTTTCGGGCCAGAGCCGTTGATGGACTGGGAAACTCTGCCAACCGCCCAATACGCGGCTATGTTGCAGTGACGGCGAGTCCGTCTAACTGAGAGCAAGCGTTTCAGCAAAAGTGGCCTCGAGCATCCCCAAAGGCACCCGTACCACCTGCCTGGTACGCAGATAAACGAGTTGCACGACCGGCGTAATTCCGCGAGCTTGTTTTAGGACTTGGGCGTAGAGCGCCAGCTGAAAGGTGTAATGCTCCGGCACGACCACACGGTCGGTTTTGTAGTCTTCTAGGTACCACACGCCGCCCGCGCAGTAAAAGCGGTCAATGATGCCCTGCCAGACCGTCCCACCGTGCGGCAACGCCACCGGCACCTCAGCGTGATCTTCGGTGCGGGCCTCGAGCGCCGGTAGTTCATGCCCGAGCATCTTTTCATACGTCGCCAAAAGGTCGGCAACCTCGGCCACGATGTCGCTCTTTTCCGCCTCACTAAAGGGAAACATCACCTCTTGAGCACGCAAGTTCTCTAAATGAACCAGATTTTGTGCCGACCAATTTTGCGAGACGGCGTAGTGTAAGAGCGTCCCAACTGTTCGGGCACGCCCCGGCAGACGTTCGCCCTCGGCGGGGTCGGCAATCGGCAGCGGCTCATGCTCGTCTCGTTTAAGTGAAGACGGTGACGACACCGGCGGGTGCTGCGAGAGCGAGAACGTTCGGCGCGTCCACGGCGCAGTCGGTAGCCCAGAAGTTTGGGCGAGCAGAGCGGGAACCTCGGCGGCAGGTCCAACCGGCCACGCTTTGAGCACGAAGTCAGGGCGGGCATAGGGCCGTGCGCCTGCGCCGAAGCCGACCGCCGCGAGCGCCTCGGCCCAACCGGTCGGCCGGTCGTCTTTAACACTCCCCGATAAGAGCAGCACGTCGCGCGCCCGTGACGCGGCGACATACAACAGCCGGTAGCTCTCACCTACCTCGCGGGCGCTGAGCTGCGCCCCAAGCTCGTCATACGCTGCGCTGCCCTTAAGCGCCACCCGGCCACCCGCCGGGGAGATATAAAGCGGTTCGCTTCTCGGGACGTTCATCCGGCCGGTATCAAAAACCGCGACCACAGGCCACTCGAGCCCCTTGGCGCTGTGGACGGTAAGCAGTTTGACGCCGCTCCCACGTTGCGGCACATCGCCCGCATCGGTCTGACGGCTGAGACGCTCCAAACGCTCTAAGAGCACCCCGACCTCTTGCGGCGGCCGACTCGCAAAGGTAAAGAGCAAGGCGTCAACGTTTTCACGTGCCCGTGGTTCTAAAAAATCCACGTAGCGGTTGCCCCCTAAAAACGGCTCACGGACGAGGGTTTTTAGGGCCGTTAAGGGCGGCGTCCGCACCGCTTCACGAGTGCGCGTCAAACGCGCGAACGTTTTAGGAAAGTCCAGCTCGAGCTTTTCCAGCGGCTGTTCAGCCCCCAGCACCGCGTCAATGTCGGGCATGGTGAGCCCGGCGAACGGGCTTCTGAGCCAGACCGCGAGGCTGTAACCGGCGGGCTCGAGCCCCACTTGCAGCGCGTGGTACAGGTCCCGAATCTCGAGGCGTTCATAGTAGCCACGCCCCTGGAGGAGCACACTCGGCAACCCGACCTCGCGGAGCGCCGCCTCGAGGTAGCCCAAGCCCGCGTGCGATTTGGCCAACACCGCCATCTCGTGCGGGGCGTAGGTGCCGCTCAGGTCGGCGAGCCGTGAAGCAAGTACCCGCGCTTCATAAGCCCGCAAGTCAGCAACCGCTTCCGAGCCCGTGACCCAGTGCAGCTCGACACGGCCGGTTTTCTCAGCTTGCGGGCCGACGGTGGTGACTGCGGGAGCCTCGAGCGCGGAAAAGCCCCAGTTTTGTGCGGCAAAGCTGCGCGTCAGGTGGTTCAAAAAGCGGTTGATGACGGCCGCGTGGCGGCGCGTCTCGGCGAGCGGCGGTTGCACCTCACCCGTAGCGAGCGCCGCCCGAAAGACCTCGACATCCGCGTGACGAAAACCGTAGATCGACTGTTTGGGGTCGCCGACGACTTCGGTGATGAGGCCGCCGGTCTCGAGCGCCCGGAAAAACGCGCCTTGCAGCGGGTTGACGTCTTGAAACTCGTCAACTAGGAGCACGCTGTAACGGCTCGTCAGGCGTTTGAGAGCTTCCGGGTGCCGAATCAAAGTCAGTGCCCGCCGCTCGACCTCCGAGGGAGTCAAGAGTTTCGCACCGAGCCGCACTCGGTAACGGGCGTACACCGCGTCAAACAGGGCGACGACCGCCGCTGCGTCCGGTGTGTCAGCAGTGTAGTGTTCGGCTAGCGAGCGCGACCTGAAGAGCTTGAGGGTCAGGGCGTAGGCGTCGCGGCCTGCCCGCTGCACCGTTCCGTAAAGCCCATGCTGTGGGCTCTCGGCAAGGTAAAGGAGCGTCTGCAACTCCTCTTCAAAGACCGCGGCCGCCTCCCACTCACCGACGACGCTAAAATCCGGGTCTAAACCCAAAAGCGGCGCGGTTAAACGCAGGGCGCTGCCCATAAAGCCGTGGATGGTACTCAGGGTCGCCCCCCCAAGTTCGCGTTCGGCGGCCTCCAGTTGAGGTGCGTCTTCGGCCGTAAAAGTCAGCTCGAGGTACGCACCCGTCGCCCGCGCCTCCCGTACACCTGCCCCGACCCGTTGACGCAGCTCGGCGGCGGCGGCGTTCGTAAAGGTCACGCCCGCAATCCGGCGTAGCGGCACGCCCGCGCGAATAAGCTCGAGGTAACGCCGCACAAGGCTCGTCGTCTTGCCGGTTCCGGCGGAGGCGACCCGAACTTTCACGTTTCACCAAGTAGGTCAAGCTCTACTAGCCAGGAACTACGCCCGAAAACCTCGAGCCGGACAGCACTTTGAGAAAGGGTAAGAAGACCGTAAACGCCCACAGCTTCGTCTCCCAGCAATGGGACGAGCGCATCAAGTGTCAGGTAACAAATCCCATTTACGTTAGCTTGATGGTTCCAGTGCGCGTGTCCACTTACCGCGAGCTTGACTTTGTGGCGTTCCATCAGGCGGCGGGCCTCGGCGTGAGCTTTTGGGTGTGCTTGATAGCTGGTATCACCGTCAAAAAATGGATTTCCCGGCAGCAGCTCCCCGTCGAGCGGTTGATGGCTAAAGACAACAGCGGGCAGGGTATTTTGAGCTAAGGCTTGTTCTAACCATGTTAACGTAGCAGGACTTAACGCGCCCTCGACGCTACCGTCAAAAGTATCTAAAAAGATAAGCTGCCAACCGCCAAGCTCGAGGCTCTGGTTGCCCAGCGGTGCGCCCGAAAGCCTTTCTTGCCCCGGCCTCGGCATCACATCGTCGTTACCCTGAAGATAAACTTTCGGCAGCAAAACGCGGTCAAAGACCGCCGTAACCTCAGCAGCGGCAAGCTCAGCCTGGTCCGGTTCTGAATGGTTGATTCGGTCGCCCAAGTCAACGAGCAACTCAGGTCGGTGAGCTAGGAGTGACTCGAGCGACCTCTCAAAAAGCGGCAACGCCACACTACCCCGGACGTATTCGCTGTCCAATCTGTGATGAATATCGGTGATAAGTCCGACGGTGACGCTCATCTCAGCCCGACCCGGCAGAGGTCGAAGACGCCGCACTCACGGCAGCCGAAACCGGGTTTGGGCTCCATCTCACCCTCGGTAAACCGCTCATAAAGACGCGCCGCCTGCTGCTGTCGTTTAAGCATCGCCCGCGTCGGTCTGAGGACGCCCGTGTCGTAAACAGGCACCGGCTGACCCAACACCGGCCAGAGGTAAAGCTCAACCGACGCCGCGCCCCGAGCGAAAAGCTCAGCAGCGGCCCACAACTCGTGTAGACGTCCGCTACGCTCGGCGAAGCGTTTGGCGTCAGCGGCACTCAACTCGCCAGGTTCGGTAAAGGTATAAACGCGGTAGTGGTCGCCGCGCCGCCCCACCGCGTCGAGGATGGCGTAGGGGCCGTCGTCAGGGCTCGAGAGCGTATACCCAAACGTCAGCGGCAAAAGCGTCGTTTCTACCTCGTCCAGCCACGGAGCCGCGCCCGGAAAGTTCATGTGTAAGGTTTGTAACCTCGCTCCGTTCAGACGTTCAAAGCTTCGCAGCTCGAAGACCAGTTCACGCCACCAAGCCGGTTCAACCTCGGTAAACCGCTCCGCCCAAAAACGAAACCCGCACATATCAAACCGAGCCAACTGTTTGACGCTCGGCCGTTTGAGCGAGACTTTGCTCAGCGGCGCAGCGAAGCGGCTCCGTTTGCCCGCCTCGAGCGCACTCCCGGCAGGCAGTTCGGTCAGGGGCACCGCACCCGCCGTCAACGACACTTCTGCGACGCGTGGCCCGCCCTGGTCGGCTTCGGGATAGACGATGACCACTTCGTCGGCCCTCGTTTGCAGCTCTTCTAACAGCAACGGGTCACGGCCCAAAAAGCGTTTGGGCAGACCGAAGTGCTCAAAAATCTCAGCGAGGTTGCCTCTGCCTTCTTCGGGAATGAAATAGTCTTCGTGTTCACCGGCGTTGTACACGCCCTCGAGCGCCCGCAGCAGATACGCCCGCCGAAACCGCCGCCCCGAGGCGAGGTTCGGTGTCAGGAGCGCGACGCCGCCACGCGGCCGGTCAAACACTGCCGTCTCTTGGAGCAAAGCCCCCCACCACGCCCTAAACTGCGGCCCCTGAGCGAGTTGCGCCGCTTCTTTGGCCCGCTCGAGCGCGTGCGCCTTAAAGCCGTCCCACCCGCGCTCAGGCGTGCGTTTGGTCAGCTCAGGCAGACTTTCTAACAGTTCACGCGCCCATTCTAGTTCGTTGCCGGGAGCCTCGAGCCGTGCCAGCCAGAATGACAGAGGCCGCTCCAAACCCAGCTCTTTGGCAAGTTGTGAGAGCGCCTCGCGTCCACCGAGATTTCGTTTAAGCGCCGCGTTCGCCAGCGGTATCAGTTCGGGAATCGCTAAGAGGCGCGACGGCGTAGGGTAGTCGGGTAGCTCGAGCAAATCAAGTAAGAGCCGTCCGCCCGGTGTCTCGGCGAGCGCCTTGGGCGTCTCGTCCATCAGCGGGACGCCGTACTCGTCGGCTAACACGGCGAACGCCCGCACCTCTTGTTCGGGCAAAATCACAGCCAGCGAGAGCGGGTCAGCGCCCTCGGCTAGGTCGCGTTTTAAGGCGCGTAACACCCAACGCGCTTCGGCCACGGGGTTCGCCGCGTGATGGACGGTGACGTGAGCGGAGACGCGCGGCGGCAGCGTCTCGGTGGCGACCATCCCCGGCGGCGCTTCGGGCAGAGATACCCACACTTCGATTTGGCGCGAGAGCGCCCGGTAAAGACCCAGCTCGAGCGGCCCCAACTCCCGGAACCCGTCCACGATCAGCAGGTCGGCTTCCGGTTCGGCCCTGTTCTGACTCGCTAAGACGAACGCTTCACGGCGAAAGTCGTCGTAATCCCACCTTTCACCTTTGAGCTGCTCAAAGGTACGAAAGACTTCACCGAGCCGTTTACTCTCACGGTCAGTTTGCGGCAACGTTTTCGGTTCTAAACCAAAGCGTTTCGCCTCGGCAATTGCCCGCGTAAAAAGCTGCGCCTCACCGGGGGCGGGCAGCTCGCCGTAACAGGTCAGCAGCGCCTCACCCACCAGCGCGATACGGCCCGTCCCGACCAAGAGCGGTTTGAGTTTGAGCGCAGCGGCTAAAAGGCGGTAGTACACCTGCTGCGACGAGAGAAACTCGAGCCCTAGCACCGCGCCGTGCGCCGTCGCGCGGGTATAGAGATAACTCCGCTGACTCGGCAGGCCGACCCACCAGACCCGTTTTCCGGCTCGAGTAGCGGAGAGCGCCACCTCCAAGAGCCGCGTCGTTTTCCCCGATCCCGGCGGCCCAACGAGCAGGTTAAGCGGTTCAAACGCCTTCTTCACCCCTTTATCTTACCGACACGGCACCAAATATGTGCAAAAAATCGTAAAGTTACGCGTTTACGCTGAGTGATCCGTGAGCTGCTCGAGCAAAGCCTCCGGCGTCGTCACCGGCAACCGGCATGCGCCCCGCTCACAGACGTAAGCGGTCGGTTGACCGTTTACCCAGCCCCGGTTTTGAGTAAAGGGCAACCGCGCCACCAGCGGATCGTCAGGCGTTTCGAGCAGCGCCACCGCCGTAAACGTTAGGTCAGCTTCGCCTATCACAGCTAAGAGGGCTTGCGTCTTCGGGTCGTTCCGGTCGCCGAAGATGGCAATCTCCCGAGGCGTCGCGTAGAGCTTTTCAGTTGCCACCAAACACGAGCCAAACCCGGTCGGATAACGGCGCATCGCCTCTTGTAAAGGTGTGAGCGTAGCGAGCGCCAAGTCCTCCCATTCGCGGTTGTCGGTATAGCGTGACAAGATGACGAGCAACTCTGCCGCCGCACCGTTGCCCGAAGGCGTGGCGGCGTCGAACAGGTCTTTGGGCCGGACGATCAGCGTGTCGCCGGGAGCCGTGCTAAAAAAGCCGCCCGCGTCAGCATCGTAAAAGTCTTGAACGACGGTTTCGGCAAGCTCTAAAGCGAAGAGCAGCCACTCAGCCTCGAGCGTCGCCCGGTAGAGCGCCACCAAACCGAGCGCAACATAGGTGTAGTCCTCGAGCATCCCCGTAACTTTGGCCTGACCCGCTTTGTAGGTGTGGTTGAGCCGTCCGTTTTGATAGAACACACCGCGTATAAAGCGAGCCACTGCTCGAGCGGTCTCTAAATAATCTTCTCGCCCCAGCACGCGCCCCGCATCGGCGTAAGCAGACACCAGCAGACCGTTCCACGAACAGAGGATTTTGTCATCGAGTCCGGGCCGAACCCTTGCTTGCCGCGCGTTAAAGAGCGTTCGTCGGGCGTGCTCGAGCTTTTCCGAAACTTCACCTACAGAGAGCGAAAACTCCTCTACCAGTGCTTCGGTACTTTGGGCGATAAAAAGAATGCTGTGACCCTCGAAGTTTCCGGCAGGCGTGACGCCGTAACGGGCTTTGACGAGTTCTGCGTCGTCACCCAAAAGTTTGTCTATTTCGGCGGCCGTCCAAACGTAGTACTTGCCTTCAACGCCTTCGGAGTCGGCGTCGAGGGCGCTGTAAAAGCCGCCTTTGGGGTCTTTGAGTTCACGCTCTACGAACGTCAGCGTATCTTCAATAATCTGCTTGTAAAGCGGCTTTTGCGTCTTCGCGTAAGCTTCGGCGTAACGGCTCACAAGCTGCGTGTTGTCATAAAGCATCTTTTCAAAGTGCGGCACCAACCAGCGTGCGTCGGTGCTGTAACGCGAAAAGCCGCCGCCAAGTTGGTCGTAAAGCCCGCCCTGCGCCATCTTGTCGAGCGTTTCTGTAGCCATTTCTAAAGCTTGCGGTTCGGAGTGCGCGAGGAGAAAGGCGAGCCCGGTATGCGGCGGAAACTTGGGCGCGTCGCCAAAGCCGCCGTAAACCGGGTCAAAGGTGCTCGAGAGGGTTTCCAACGCTGAGACCATGACCTCAGAGCTTAAATTTTCCGAATTAGCGGGTATTTGTGTTGCTGCGATAAGCTGTCCGGTCAGCGATTCGGCCGCTTCTAACGCCTCTTCCCTACGCGTCTTCCAGACCTCAGCCAGACTCAGAAGTATCCGCCGAAAACCGGGATACCCCAGGCGGTCTTCAGGTGGATAGTACGTCCCGCCGTAAAACGGCTTACCTTCCGGTGTTAAAAAGACGGTCAGCGGCCAACCGCCCGAGCCGGTCATCGTCTGCACGGCGCTCATATATACCGCGTCAACATCCGGGCGCTCTTCACGGTCAACTTTAATAGAGATAAAGTGCTCATTCATTAAAGCAGCCGTTTGGGGATTTTCAAACGACTCGTGCGCCATCACGTGACACCAGTGACAAGCCGAGTAGCCGATGGAAAGCAGGATGGGTTTGTCCTGTGCTTTCGCAGCGGCGAAGGCTTCGTCACCCCACGGTAGCCAGTTGACGGGATTTTCGGCGTGTTGCAGTAGGTACGGGCTCGTTTCATCAGCGAGGCGGTTGGGCATTCTTTCACCCTAACGCCCTTATACTTGAAACGTAACTGCGTAACTTACGGTGTCAGGTCTAAAAAAGCGGCTAAACCCGAAGTCTAAAGCCTAAACCTCGAGCCCACGCCGCTTGTACCGGTATAAATGACCGGCCGAATGAACTATTCGACCAGCTCGTCGTCGGTGTCCTCGAGCGGTTCACTGACCCGCTCGTACAGGTCGGCTAGCGCCTCGTAGATGTCTTGAGCGTCCTCGTCGTCACTAATTTCCGACCACTCGAGCGCGGTCGCCACCAGGTCTTCAAGCCGCCGCGCAATTTCGTCCCGCCGCGCCGCACTTTCACTCAGCTCGTCAATCAGGATTTCATGCGTCCCGTCCCGTTCAAACTCATCGTCATCGGTCATATACGGGGTTTCGTCGCCGCCCATATCGCCGTCTGCTTCGCGGTCAAGATCGCTCATGCTATTTATACTGTCAAAGTCGCTCACACTTATACCTCCTAGTCGTAAGTGTATAGATTAGCGCACAGGTCCATTTGTGATGTAAGGGGCAGACATACCAGCAGGGCTTGAAAACGGTGTAAAAGCTAAGGTTTAGTGCCGTCAAAAGGTGATAATGAAAGCTATGAACCTCGCCGACTTACGACGAAACTATACGCAGGGCACCCTGAGTAAACGCAACCTAAAAGCTGATCCGCTCGAGCAGTTTCAGGATTGGTTAGATGACGCGCAAGGAGCCTCTGAACAGGGCAACCTGCTCGAGCCCAACGCTATGACGTTGGCGACCGTTGACGCCTCAGGTCAGCCTTCAGCCAGAATTGTCTTGCTTAAAGGGTTAGACGAACGCGGTTTTGTCTTTTATACCAACTACGAAAGCCGCAAAGCGCATGAGCTGACGGCGAATCCGAAAGTTGCTCTCGTTTTTAACTGGCTCGCGCTGGAGCGGCAAGTCCGCGTTGAAGGGATGGTCTCTAAGCTCCCTACAGAAGAATCTGAGGCGTATCACAAATCGCGGCCCCACGGCTCACAGCTGAGCGAATGGGCGTCGCCGCAAAGTCAGGTCGTTGAAAATAGAGAGGTGCTCGAAGCCCGCCTCAAGGAGTTTGAAGAGGAGTTTCCAGATGAGGTGCCCCTGCCCGACTTTTGGGGCGGGTTTGTCGTCAGACCAGGGCGGCTCGAGTTCTGGCAAGGACGGCCCAACCGTTTGCATGACCGGTTTCGCTACACCCGTCAAGGTGCGGGGTGGGAGCTCGAGCGGTTGGCTCCCTAGACACTCGTTTCTTGCGCAGCTGGAAGACGACACAAAAAGGAGCTCCCGCAGGAGCCCTCAACTGGTTTAACCCGACTGGCGTTACTGACCTTGACCCGCTGGCGCTGCAGGTGCCGCCGGAGTGGGAGCCGGTGCCGCAGCTGGCGCAGCAGGCGGTGTGGTGGGCAAAACGTCCGGGAACGTCTGAATACCCGACGCTTCTCTAAGCTTAGCCACCTCTTTGCCGAGCTGTTCACTGACGAGCTGCTCGCGTACCTGGTCTTTAACCTGATCGAAAGGCGTGGCTTGAGCCGGGTTTTTCTTGTTCACTTTGATGATGTGGTAACCAAACTGGGTCTGAACCGGCTTCGTGATCTCACCGACTTTGGCCCCAAACGCCGCCGCTTCAAACTCGGCCACGGTTTGACCTTTGTTTAAGCAGCCTAAATCGCCGCCTTTGTCTTTGCTGCCTGGGTCGGTGCTGTTCGCCGCGGCGAGTTTGGCGAAGTCGCCCCCATTTTGCAGCTGCTGATAAAGCTGGTCGGCTTTGGCCTTGTCCGCGACCAAGATGTGCTGCGCACAAACCTGCTCGGATTGCTGATACTGGTCTTTGTTGTTATCGTAAAAGTCACGAACAGCCTTGTCACTCACCTTGATGTTACTCCGAAGCTGGTCTACAACCCGCTGCAGCGTCAGCGACTCGCGGATATAGCTCCGCAGTTCAGCTTCGGACTGGTAACCCGCGGCTTCTAGTGCCTGCTGAAAGTTGTCACCCGCAGAGGCTTTAGCCGCGCCAAACTCTTTGTCAACGTCCGCTTTGGAAACCTCGATACCCCGTTTTTGCGCCTCTTGTAAGAGGACTTCTTGAGTCGCAAATTGGTCTAAAAAGCTGGGTCTCAAGCTGGCGAACTGGCTGAGCGTCGCCTCGTCTAAAGGTGCGCCTTGCTGCGCGGCAAGCGCACGTAAAGCGATGTTAAAACGTTTTTCAAAACCGCTGACCGAGACCGTTTTGTTACCTAGTTTTAAGACGACGGCGTCAGGGTTGGCGGGTTGTGCAGCCTGCGTCGGGGCTGCGCCAGCGCCACCTGAGTTGGTTGCGGTTTGCGCTGCGACGAACATCAAGCCGCAAACGATGAGCAGCGTTACCGCCGTCCAGAAAATAGGGAACCGTTTTTCAGGCGCGCGTTTTTCAGTTACCAACACACGTTTAGCCATACAAGAAATCCTTTCAAGAAAAAAGCGGCGCGTCGCCGCCCAGATAGATAGGTAGACCCTACCACGCAGCGTATGAGAAAGTGGACGAAACGCTAAACATTTCGTCCACCAGATTAGCTGGTTGTCCGCTCTAATCTCCAGCTACAACCTCACGGTTGAGCGCAGCCAGCTGCCGGTAGAGCTCGAGCTGAGCCTCCTCAGGTTTTTCCGGGGTCACAATCCGCACCACCGCGAATTGGTCGCCCTTAGCACCTTCTCTGCCCGCGCCGTCTTTACGCGGCCACCCTTGACCTTTAAGCCTGAACGAACGTCCGGCACGAGTGTTTTTCGGCAAGGTCATCTCAACGTCGCCGCTTAAGGTCGGGACGCGGACGCTGCCTCCCAAGACGGCGACGTAATCGGGCACGTCTATAGTGACGCGCACATCGTCGCCCTCGAGCACAAAGCGTTTATCCGGCGCGAGCTTGAGCGTTAAAATCACGTCGGCCCCGTCTGAAGCTTGACCCCGGAGCCGCAAGCGGCTTCCGTCGCGGCTTCCGGCCGGTAGGGTGACCTCGAGGCGTTGCCCCTCTAAACTGATAGTTTTGGTTGCGCCCCGGTACGCGTCGAGTAGATCAACTTGCAACTCGGCCTCGAGGGGTCTTGCTTGAAAGCCGAACGAGCGGGAGGACCCGGTACCTGTCTGGAACTGCGTCCCAAACCCACTCGTACCAAAGCTGGTCGCACCTCTAAAGCTGTCGGCGCTGCCAAAGCCGCCGCCGAAGAGCGTCTGAAAAAAGTCGCTGAAGTCCGCGCCTTGTGCGCCCGCCCCCGTAAAACCGCCCGTAAATCCACCTGCGCCACCCGCACCCGGTGAGAAGTTCGAGCGAGCCGCCTCTGCACCGTACTGGTCGTAGATTTTGCGTTTTTCGTCGTCGTTTAAGACGGCGTAAGCTTCGCCGACCTCTTTGAACTTCTCTTCAGCGGACGGATCGTTCGGGTTACGGTCGGGGTGGTGCTTGGCTGCGAGTTTGCGGTACGCCGAGCGAATCTCTTTTGGGGACGCGCTCCGGGAAACCTCGAGCGTCGCGTAATAGTCTTTGTAAGCAGCCATTCACCCCTCCTTTCTATTTCTATTCCTGCCGGTTTTATTAAGCCTGGAAAACGACCACTCTGGCGGGCCGGATCAGCCGGTCGTCTTTGGTAAACCCGGTTTGCACCACCTCGGCAATCGTATCGGCGGCTTCAGGGTTCGGGGCTGGAATTGCAGTTAGAGCTTCATGCAGGTCGGGGTTAAAGGGTTCACCTCTAACGCCGACTTCAGTCATCCCGAGCGCACCCAAGTTGCGCTGAAGGCCGTCGCGCACCGCCTGAACACCGGGAATAAGTTGAGCCGGGTCGTCTACACTGACGCTGAGCGCCCGGGTCAGGTCGTCATAAACCGCGAGCAGCGGCAAAACGGCGCTGTCTAGTCCGGCGTCGCGGGCACGTATCACGTCCCCTGCCGCGCGGCGGCGGTAGTTTTCCAGGTCAGCCCTGGCCCGTAAAAAGCGGTCTCTAAAGTCGGCGGTCTCGGCCTGGGACTGCTCCAACTCCGCTCGCATGATGCTCAGCTCGTCTAGTTCGGTGTCGGTATCAGCTTCAGGAGTAGCGGTGGGGTCCTCCCCCACCGCGTCGTCTGACAAGTCCTTGGTCTGCGTTTCGTCTTTACGCATCGTTAGCCTGCCGGTTTGAAGTCAGCGTCAACCACGTCGTCTTCAGCTTGAGGTTGCGCTTCGCTCGAGTCGTCGTTCTGAGGCGGCGCGGCCTGCTGGAGCGCGGCGACTTTTTCACTCAGGTCACGGGCCAGGTCGTCCAAACGGCTCTTGGGCGCGTCGCTGTCAACTGCGCTCTGCGCTTCGGCAATCGCGTCTTTGACGGGTTGTTTGGCCGCGTCGTCAGCCGCCGACTCGTCAACGGTGCGCTGCGCCTGAACGCGGAGGCTGTCGAGCGTGTTTTTTGCCTCGGTGTGTTCGCGGGCTTCGCGGTCGCGTTCGGCGTTCGCCTCGGCGTCTTTAACCATCCGGTCTACTTCGTCTTCAGAGAGCGTCGTGGTGTTTTGGATCGTGATCGACGCCTCTTTATTCGTGGACTTCTCTTTCGCCGTGACGTTCAAAATGCCGTTGGCGTTGATATCATAAGAGATTTCAATCTGCGGCATGCCGGCGGGCATAGGGGGAATACCCTCGAGCTTAAAACGGCCAAGCGATTTGTTGTCGTGCGCCATGGAACGCTCGCCCTGCAAGACATGCACCTCGACGCCCGTTTGGTTCATCTCAGCGGTTGAAAAGGTTTCGGTTTTACGGACTGGAATGGCGGTGTTACGGTCCACGAGTTTGGTAAACACGCCGCCTTTAGTCTCAACGCCGAGCGAAAGCGGCGTCACGTCTAAGAGCACGATGTCTTCAACGTCACCGGTTAAAACGCCTGCCTGCACAGCCGCACCTAACGCGACCACTTCGTCGGGGTTGACCGACTGGTTCGGCGCTTTACCGATCATCTCTTGTACAAGCTTTTTAACCTGCGGAATCCGGGTTGAGCCGCCGACTAAGATGACCTCGTCAATGTCGCTTTTAGAGAGCTTCGCGTCTTTAAGCGCCGACTCTACGGGGCCGCGAACACGGTTCAAAAGCGGGCTGATCAGCTCTTCAAACTTCGAGCGGGAGAGGCGTTTCTCGAGGTACAAGGGTGCGTTTGACGCCGGGTCCATCGCAATAAACGGCAAGCTGATGGTCGTTTCGGGAATGCCGGAAAGTTCGATTTTAGCCTTTTCCGCCGCTTCTAACAGACGCTGGAGCGCCTGCTTATCTTTGCGCAGGTCAACGTTGTACTCTTTTTGAAAGTCGTCCGCGAGCCAGCCGACCACCGCGTAGTCAAAGTCCGACCCGCCCAAGTGCGTGTCACCGTTCGTGCTCCGAACTTCAAACACACCGTCGCCAACTTCTAAAACCGACACGTCGAAGGTGCCGCCACCGAGGTCAAAAACCAACACGGTTTCGTTTCCTTTTTTCTCTAAACCGTAGGCGAGCGCCGCCGCCGTAGGTTCGTTGACGATCCGCAAAACGTCTAATCCGGCGATACGACCGGCGTTTTGGGTCGCCTCACGTTGCGAGTTATTAAAGTACGCGGGCACCGTAATCACCGCTTTGGTGACCTTTTCACCCAGAGTGGTCGAAGCATCTTCGACGAGTTTTTGCAAGATCATCGCGGAAATCTCTTCGGGGGTGTACTGTTTGCCGTCAACGACAAAGCGGACGCCGCCATCACTGCCACGCACGACTTCATAGGGGGAGCGTTCGGCTTCTGCCTTCACTTCATCCCAAGAACGGCCCATGTAACGTTTGACTTCAAACAGTGTGCCTTTGGCGTTTAACACCGATTGCCGTTTAGCCACCTGCCCGACGAGCCGCTGGTCACCCTTAAAGGCGACGACCGAAGGGGTCGTGCGGTTGCCTTCACTGTTGACGAGAACGGTCGGCTCGCCGCCTTCCATAACAGCGATGACGCTGTTCGTCGTTCCCAAATCAATTCCGACTGCTTTAGCCATGATGTCTCCTAATATATTTGTGTAGTTTGAACCCTAAGATGCGTTGATAATCTGGTTTTGAGGCTATCTGCGCGTAGGGCGCTCATATCCAGCCGTGAGTATACTGCTACATCTAATGTCTTGTCAAGAGATATGAGTGCGGTTGTATCAACCTCGAGCTGTTACTTCACGGTTTTTATGAGAATACGCTCCAGACAAAAAAAGTAGGTGAGCAGACGCAATATTCTTAGTGCTGCGCCAAAGCCCGTAGCGGAGGTGCTATTAGGCTGTACCAACCTCTGCCGTCAGCACATCTCGAGCGCGTGAGAGACGCTATTTTTCTGTATATCCTTCATTCTGAATATCCTTCGTTCCGAATTCTTATTTCTATCTAGCACGCTGCAACCGCCGCCGACTAATTTTGAAATGTCAACCGAAGCTAGACTTTTAGGCCCCCGCGCCGCCGCACCAGCCATGACACGCCTAAGCTCAGCACGAGTAAACTTGCCGACGCTAACAGATAACGCCAGTCGAGGCTAAAACGCGCCGAACGCTCTGTTAAACTTGTCAGCGACGCGCCTGCTAACACTGCGACGAGCAGACCGGGCGACCCACCGATGGCCGTCGCGCCTAAAAACGCAGTGAAGCCGATCTTCAAGTAACCGGCGGCGTAGTTGACCAAGTCGCCCGGTACGGCTAAAAAACGGCAGAGCAAAACGGTTTCAAAGGGATACTGTTTAAGTCGCCCCAACCATCCGGCTTGGGCCGCCGGGAGACCGCGACCAAAAAGCCGACCGAGCCAGTAGGCCACCGCAGCCGTCAAAAGACTTGCAAGCAGCGCGTAAACCGTTCCCCAAAAAACGCCGAAGAGAAGCCCGACGGCTACGGTCAACAGACCTACAGGGAGCAGGAAAAGCGGCCGTACGAGGTAGATAAGAAGTAAAAAAAGGGGTGCCAGCGAGTTATCTTGCAGCGCACTTAGTACATTTCTCAGGAGTGAAACCGGGGTCTCACCGCGGGAGCGGGCGTAAAACCAAAAACCCACTAAGAGAGCCAGCCACAACAGCGCAACGTACCCAATCCTTGTTAGTTTCGGTTCCTGCTGATTTGTGCGTTTCATGAAGCTCTACGATAACAGTTAAAACAGTTGAGCCGTTCGTCAACCCCTGCTGTATTTTTGCGAGAGAGGACAATAGGGCAACCGCAAAGTCCAAAAAGGCTTTTGAAACGAACGTTTGACTAAGATGGATGTTCACGTTGAAAAGCAACTTAACGGCAACTTTCAGCTCTACTCGGGAGGCCACGCTTTTAGAAGAGAAGTTATTTGCCCCTATAACTTACTGGGGTGCCGACTTTGCGGTAGCCCTGGGAGAGGACAAAGTGACGGTTAGCCAAAACGCTGCGGACATGCTAGAATATAGAGCTGATTCGGCAAGCCTACGCTAAACCAGCACCCAATTTTAACAACGGAAGGAGGTAAACCGTGCATAACTACGACCTAAATGTGATTCTCTCGCCGAACTTGAGTGAGACTCAGCTGGGGCTCGAGAAAGATGCGATCACCGCGCAAATTGAGCGCGTCGAGGGCCAAATCAACGAACTCGACGAGTGGGGCAACAAACGCCTCGCCTACCCGATTCGTAAACTGAACGAAGGCTACTACTTGATCTACAAATTGTCGCTTTCGGAGAGTACGCCCCGGCAGCTCGCCACGAACTTGCGTTTACGCGACAACGTGATGCGCGTGCTGATTACGCGTGACCGGCCCGAGCAGCGCACCCGTAAAGAAACGCCGCCGCGCAGTGAAAACCGCAGTGACCGTAATGATCGCAGTAGTGATCGCAGCGAAAACCGTACTGAACGTACAGAAGCGCAGAGAACCCCGGCAACATCGGCTTAGACTTACGCACAGACAAAACGAACATCACGACTTTAGACGGAGGAAAACATGGCTCGAGGTTTTAACAGCGTTCAACTGATCGGTAGCCTAACCCAAAAACCCGAAATGAAATACACCGCTGGCGGCTTGGCGATTTTAGAGTTGCAGCTCGCCGGAAGCGACCATATTATCGGGAACGATGGGCAGCCCCGCGACCTGACCTGGTATCAGCGGGTGTCGGTCTTTGGCAAACAAGCCGAGTATCTGTCCGAACAGCTGGACGCCGGCACGCCGGTATTTGTCGAAGGGCGGCTCAACTACCGCACTTGGGACGACGCGAACGGACAAAAACGCAGTGCGTTAGGCGTCAACGCCGTGCGCGTCGAGGCGCTGACCCATGGCCCGCGTAAAGACAACGCGACGCTAACTGACGCACGCGGGCAAGAGCGGCTCTTAAACGCGCTCAATCAGGTGACGGTGATCGGTAATTTGATCAAAGATGCTGAACTGCGGTATACGCCTTCAGGCGACGCGGTAACCCGGTTTGTGGTAGCGATCAACGAGCAGTACCGCGACCGCAACGGGCAAGACCAAGAGAGTGTTCACTTCGCCGAAGTCAATGTCTGGCGTGACCTAGCCGAAGCTGCCGCTGAGCTCGCTAAAGGTGACCCGGTTTTTGTAGTGGGCCGTTTAACGACCGACAACTGGACCGATAAAGAGGGGAACCGGCAGTATAAAGACAAGCTCGAGGGCAGCCGAATCGAATATCTGACCCGTGGCCCTGGTAGTGGTGGTACCAGCGCCCGCCCGCCTCGTGCGGACGCCCAAAGGGGTCAGGAGCAGCGTCAACCCAGCCGACCTAAGCTGGATATTGACGAAGAGTTTCCACCGGAAGAGGATTTACCCTTTTAGATGGCACAAAGACCAGCAGCACGTAACAGCAGTAAGCGCGACCGCGATGATCGCCGCGGGGGTCGCCGGGGCCGTCGGCCCAAAGTATGCCCGTTTTGCACCGGTGAGCAAGAAGTCACCGCGTACCGCGACGCCCGGATGCTCCGCCGCTTTATCTCGGATACCGCGAAGATTTTGCCGCGCCGCCGCACGGGTGTGTGCGCCAAACACCAGCGTAGGCTTGCCAACACGATTAAAGAAGCGCGCGTCTTAGCGATTATCCCGATTACCGAGAAACTGGTTCGCAAGTGAATGTCATTTTGCTCGAGCCTGTCGAGCGCCTGGGTGAAGCCGGGGCGCTCGTCACCGTTAAACCCGGTTACGCTCGTAACTTTTTAGTCCCGCGCGGCCTCGCTTTACCCGCAACGCAGGCGAACCAGCGTGAGCTCGACGCGCGGCTCGCGCAACGCGCCAAACAGCTCGCGGCCCGCAAAGCCGACGCCGAACGCCTCCGCGAGATGCTCGCCGATGCGACGGTAGACATCAAGGTACGCGCCGGTGAAGACCGCATCTACGGGTCGGTCACGAGCCTCGATATCGCTAAAGTGTTAGAAAACCGTTACCAGGTTGAGATTGACCGCCGTAAGCTCGAGCTCGGCGACCCGATCAAAACGTTGGGTGAGTACGTCGTCGTTTACAAACCGCACCCGGAAGTCCCGATTGACCTCAAGGTCAACGTAACTGCCGAGTAAAATACAAGCTATCAAAGAAACCCCCTCGCAACTGCGAGGGGGTTTTTATTGCCCTACTTATTCATCACTACGAACCGTTTCAATGCGGATCAAGTTGGTCGTGCCGCGCATCCCAAAGGGTACCCCGGCAGTAATCACGTAGCGGTCACCAACGCTGATGTCCGTCAGCTGCCGCATGATGCCGACAATTTTCGAGTTGGCCACTTCGACCATCTCATCTGTCGTATAGACCTCTTGCGACAATGCCGGAATTACGCCCCAGACGATACTGAGTTGGCGGTAAGCCCGTTCGCTGGGCGTTAAGGCGAAGATCGGGGACGCCGGACGGTTGTGCGCGACACGCTGCGCGGTCGTGCCCGTAGAGGTGAAGGTCACGATCATCTTGGCAGAGATAAAGTGCGCCATTTGACACGCGGCTAAAGACACCGCGTCGGCTGTTGACGAGTCGGGTTCGGGGTAGCGTTTACGCATATCGGCCTGATAACTAGGGTCACTCTCGACCGAGCGGGCGATTCGGACCATCATTTTAACCGCTTCGATGGGGTAACTGCCCACGGCTGTTTCAGCCGAGAGCATAATGGCGTCGGTGCCGTCATAGATAGCGTTGGCCACGTCGGAAGCTTCGGCGCGGGTGGGCGTCGGGCTCGAGATCATACTCTCTAACATCTGCGTCGCGGTCACGACCGGTTTACCGACCCGCGTACACGCCCGGATGAGCCGTTTTTGGATCAGCGGCACCTGTTCGGGGGGCAATTCGACGCCTAAGTCACCGCGCGCGACCATGATCCCGTCAACCTCTTCTAAGATCTCGTCAAACCGCGCCACCGCTGAGGGTTTTTCAATCTTTGCCATCAGTTTGGCGCGTGATCCGGCCCTCGCCAAATAGTGTCGTGCCAACAAGAGGTCGTCGCGGCTCCGCACAAAGCTGATCGCCACCCAGTCAACCTCGAGTTCAGCCCCGAAAAGCAGGTCTTCCATGTCTTTGTCGGTAATCGCCGGAATGCTTAGGTCGGCGTCGGGGATGTTGATGCCCTTGTTGTTCGACAACACGCCGCCAAGCGTGACTTCAGTTTCTATGGTCTCGCCGCGCAGCCCCGTGACGCGGAGTGATAAGCGTCCATCATCCAAGAGGAGCGCGTCGCCGACTTTGACATCAGTATAAAGACCCGTATAGGTCACGCCGACGCGCGTTACGTCACCGGGGCTGTTGTCGCCACACGTTAAGAGGAAGGTCTCCCCTTCGGTAAGCGTAATCTTGCCCTCGGCAAAGGTCGCGGTGCGAATTTTCGGTCCTTGCAAATCTTGTAAGATGCCGACCGGGTTGCCTATCCGCTCAGCTTCGGCGCGGATAAACTCGACGTTTTTTTGGTGCATCTCGCGGCTGCCGTGCGAAAAGTTGAGCCGGAAAACGTTGACGCCCGCTTCGATCAGCCGTTTGATGACTTTGGGGTCGCTGGTCGCCGGACCCAAGGTGGCGACGATTTTAGTCCGTCTGACGAGCTGCATCAGAACGCCCGACGGCCTAAAAACCGGGCGCTGGCACCGAGTTCTTGCTCGATCAGCAAAAGGCGGTTGTATTTGGCCAAGCGGTCGCTCCGGCTCGCCGAGCCGGTTTTAATCTGTCCGGCGTTGACGGCCACCGCGAGGTCGGCGATAAACGCGTCTTCAGTTTCGCCGCTCCGGTGCGAGATCATGTTGCGGTAGCCCGCGCGTTTGGCGAGTTCAATCGCGTCTAGGGCTTCGGTCAACGTTCCGATCTGGTTGACTTTGATCAAAATTGCGTTGCCGACGCCCATATCGATGCCGCGCTGGAGCCGCTCGGTGTTGGTGACAAAGAGATCATCGCCGACGAGCTGACAACGGTCCCCGACGGCTTGAGTCAGGTCGGCCCAGGCGTCCCAATCGTCTTCAGCTAAGCCGTCTTCAATTGAGACGATCGGATAACGTTTGACCCAATCTTCCCAATAGGCAATCATCTCGGCGCTCGAGAGCACCTTCCCTTCAGCCTTGAGGTGATACCGGCCATCTTTATAAAACTCGGTCGAGGCCGGGTCGAGGGCGATGGCAATCTGGTCACCGGGGGTGTAGCCTGCGCCCTCGATGGCTTCTAAGATGACTTCGATAGCTTCTTGATTCGACTTGAGGTCGGGTGCAAACCCGCCTTCGTCACCGACGTTGGTATTGTAACCCCGTTTAGAGAGCACCTTTTTGAGTGTGTGAAAGGTCTCGACGCCAGCGCGTAGAGACTCGGAAAACCTTTCAAAGCCGACCGGCGCGAGCATAAACTCCTGCATGTCCACGCGGTTGTCGGCGTGTTTGCCGCCGTTAATGACGTTCATCATCGGGACTGGCAAGGTTTTGGCCGTGACGCCGCCCAAATAGCGGTAGAGTGGCAGCTCCAGAGTTTGCGCCGCTGCTCTAGCTGCAGCAAGTGAGATGGCCAGAATTGCGTTGGCTCCCAAATTGCTCTTGTTCGGGCTGCCGTCGAGCCCTAACATCACCCGGTCAAGGTCGGCTTGCTCTAAGGCGTCTGTCCCGACGAGGGCCGGACCCAAAACCTCATTGACGTTTTGTACCGCCTTGAGGACGCCCTTGCCGCCGTAGCGGTCGCCGCCGTCACGCAGCTCGGTCGCCTCGTGCATCCCGGTTGACGCGCCTGAAGGCACCGCTGCCGTTCCGACCGCGCCCCCAATCAGGCGTACGGTCGCCCCGACGGTCGGGTTACCCCTCGAGTCGAGGAGCTCGGTTCCTTGAACCGTCTCAATCAGTGTCATGGTGTTCCTCTCGCAATGATCTTGCTGTCGTCTAGCGTGTTAGCAGACTGGATTAGGTCAGTTGACATCAACATAAACTACGCACTACCTTAACCCAATCTTTAGCCCCTAACACAGAGTTTTAGAAATACCCAGTCGCATTTAGCCTCGGTTTTAGCCGGTACGCAGTGGCACCACCATCGCCAGGTAACTGAGGTCTCGGAGGCTCGAGAGCACACTCGGACTGGTCGAGCCGGAAAATGAAAAGCGCACGTCGCCTTCGATGGGCCGTAGGGCGCTTAACAGGTAGTCTGCGTTATACGCGAGCGCAATTTCCGACTCGATCCCCTCTTGCGCTACGCTCAGCGCCTCTTGAGAGCGTCCGTAAGCGCCTTCAGCTGTAACTTGGACTGTCCCGCCCCGGACGAACAGATCAACGCGGTTATTGGCCGTTCTGTCGGCCATCACCGCGACACGCTGCACCCCTTCAAGCAGCTCTTTAGCACTCGCCACGACACTTACCGGAAACTCGCTCGGAATCACCCGCTGATAGTCAGGGAACGCGCCCTCCATCAGCTTGAGGTTGAGTTTGTAAAGCCCGGTAGCAAGTGACAGTTGACCTTCAAGCAGCTCGAGCTTGACCTCTTCGTTTGACAGCACCCTGGCGAGTTCGTCAACGCTCCGCGCCGGTAAGACGATCTCGCCGTCTAACCCGGTTACGTCGTCTAGGTGATAGTACGCCAGCCTAAACCCGTCGGTAGCGACGGCCCGAACATGCCGATCATCAAACTCAACCCGGACGCCCCGAAAGATTGCCTGATACTCGGCAACTGCGGCGGCGTAACGAACATGGGTCAGCGCCGCCGCTAAACGCTCCCCTGAAAAGCTGCCAGAATAACTTTTAGGAAAGGTCAGCGAGGGTAAAGACGCTTCGATGAGTTGCAACTTCGTCGCGTAAGACCCGGCCTGGAGCTCGAGCTCCGCTGCTTCAAAAGATAGTTCGACGAGTTCGCCGGGAAGTGCCCTCACCACTTGGCTAAAAACCTGGGCCGGAAGAGCCCAAGTCCCTTCGTCTTCGGTGTCTACGTCTAAAGAAGCCTGGATGTCAATCTCGAGATTGCTGCCGCTCAGTGTAAGCAGTCCTTGACCTAGCGCAAGCTTGACTAAACTTAAGCTGGGATTACTGCTTCTATTTGGCACAATACGTTCAACACTGCCAAGGGCGTCAGCCAATTTTTTTCTTGAAACGTGCGCGATCATGAGAAAACTCCCTTAGAACTCTCGGGGGGCGACTTTGAAATCTCCACAAGTTGAAAAGTAAAACACTCTATAGTAGGGCCTGTGGATAGTGTGGATAACTGCCGTTTAGCCTGTCTAAGACGGCAAAGTGCCTGTGAATAACTTTGTGGATAACTGGCCTTTGCCTGTGGATAAGTACCCGAGTTATCCACAGTTATCCACAGGCTCCAGAAAAGCAGGGTTATCCACAACTTTGTCCACAGCTTATCCACAGCTTATCCACAGAGTTATCCACAATTATTCGTGAGTGAAATATATAAAAAATGAGTAAAAATGGCTTTTATGAGATAGTCGCGGGATGCTACCAGGGTCACAGCAACGACCCCTTGACAGTTTGAATCTGCTCCTCGAGTGCGCGGTCTCGGGCAACTTGTTCGGTCACTTTTTGCACCGCATAAACAACGGTCGAGTGGTCCCGGCCGCTAAAAAACTGCCCGATTTCAGGGTACGAATGCGAAGTAAATTCGCGCATTAGGTACATCGCCACCTGCCGTGGCAAAACGAGTTCATGCCGCCGCCCCTTTGAACGCAGGTCGCTCGCCTCGACTTCGAATGCAAACGCGGTCGCTTCTAAAATCTCGTTCATCGTCAAATTGAGTTCGCTCGGCGCGTACACGTCAGAGAGCGCGGCGGCGACCGTCTGCCGGTTGAGCTCGATCTGGTTCATGCTGGTATACAAAATGACGCGGACCAACGCTCCCTCGAGCTCACGAATGTTTGACGTCACCTGCCGAGCGATGTAGTCGATGACTTCCGGGGGAATCTTGACACCCCGGTACTCCGCGTTCATCTTCAAGATAGCGATACGCGTTTCTAATTCAGGCGCTTGAATATCAGTAATAAGGCCCCACTCGAAACGGCTCCGAAGACGGTTCTCTAAGGTCGGAATGTCTTTGGGAGGCCGGTCTGACGATAAGATAATCTGTTTGTCCGACTCATAAAGCGCATTAAAGGTATGAAAAAACTCTTCTTGGGTCCGCTCTTTACCCGCAATAAATTGCACATCGTCAACGAGCAGCAAATCGATACTGCGGTAGCGGTCACGAAACGCCGCCATCTTGTCTTCGCGGATGGCGTTGATCAGGTCATTGGTAAAGGCTTCGGTCGTAACGTACTCAATCGTGAGGTTGGGCAGACGTTCGGCGACCGCGTGACCCACCGCGTGCATGATATGCGTTTTGCCCAGCCCGGAGTCGCCGTAGATAAAAAGCGGGTTATAGGCGCGTCCGGGCGCTTCGGCGACCGCCAGGGCCGCTGCGCTCGCCAGATTGTTATTTTGCCCAACGACAAAGTTGGAAAAGACGTATTTGGGATTGAGGCGGGGGCGCGTTGCAGCAGGAGCAGTGTCAGCTGCGGTACCGGGTTTGAAAATATCGGGTTGCTCGGAGCTGGGAAAATGAACAACCTGAAACCCGACTCTCGGTGACGCTGCGCCAAGGTCTCTAAGGGCGTGCTCGAGCACCGGCGCGTAGTGGTTTTTAAGCCACTCCCGGGCAAACGAGTGCGGTACCCCGATCATAAAGATACCCTCATCAATGCCTAGCGGCCGCACCTGCTTAAACCAGGTCCGAAACTCGACCTCGGGAATCTGCGTTTGCACGTACTCGAGGATGTCCTCCCAGATGGCGTTTTCTTGCCTCAGCATCGTGTCCTTTTCTTTACGCCTGCTTTTGGTACCCCGACTTGACCCACGGGCTTAGCGTGCGCCAGTCTAACAAATCTGCCACGGCCCCGTCAGGATTACCCGCTTGGCTAACGTTTTTGAGTAGGGGTCAGCTCGAGCTGACCTTGAAACCTCCTTTAGCCTTATAAGATAGAGGGTAATGAACGCTTCTTTTGACGTTATCGTAATTGGCGGGGGGCACGCCGGTACCGAAGCAGCGTGTGCTGCCGCGCGGTTGGGCGCGGCGGTCGCCCTCTGTCTGCCCAACCCCGATAAAATCGGTTTGATGCCCTGTAACCCGGCGATTGGCGGCCCCGGCAAGTCGCAGATGGTCTTTGAGATACATGCTCTTGGCGGCGTCATGGGCCGTCTGGCCGACGAAACGGCAATTCACGCCCGGACGCTCAACGCCAGCAAAGGACCGGCAGTGCAGTCGCTCCGGGTTCAAAACGAACGAGACGGGTACGCAGCGGCGGCTCAGCGGCTGATCGCTGAAACAGCGGGCGTCACGCTGGTGTTAGGTGAGGTGGCTGCCCTTGATGAAGATGCAGGGGTGCTGCGCGGCGTAACTTTTGCCGACGGTCGCAGCTTGGGTGCGCCGAGCGTCGTCCTCTGTACCGGAACGTTTATGGCGGGCGTCGTCTGGTACGGCAAGCAGCAGCGTCCGGCCGGGCGGCAGGGCGAAGCCCCAGCGCGGCACCTGTCGCGTAGCTTGCGGGCAACCGGCCATCTGTTACAACGCTTTAAGACGGGGACGCCCCCACGGATTCGCGCGGATTCAGTGGACTTTTTAGACCTCGAGACCGTCCCGGCTGACAACCCACCCGGTTCGTTTAGCGGCACGCCCGGTAAAGACGCGGCGAGTTCACCCACCTGGCTGACGCATACCACGCCCGCAACCCACAGCTTGATTCAGGCAAACCTCGAGCACTCGGCGATGTACGGCGGCGTGATTCACGGCCAAGGTCCACGCTACTGCCCTTCGATTGAAGACAAGATCGTCCGTTTTTCGGACAAAGACCGGCACCTCTTATTTGTCGAACCCGACGGCAGCGGTACCAGCGAGGTGTACTTGCAGGGGTTCTCGAGTTCGATGCCGCCCACCTTACAAGATGAAATGATCCGTACGCTACCGGGGTTTACCCGCGCTCAAATTCAGCGGTACGCCTACGCGGTCGAATACGACGCCTTCGACGCCTCACAACTCAGTGTGACACTGATGTCAAAAGTGTTGCCGGGGCTGTTTAGTGCCGGTCAGATCAACGGCACGAGCGGCTATGAGGAGGCGGCAGCTCAGGGCCTGGTGGCGGGCATCAACGCAGCGCGGTTTGCGGCGAATCAAGAGCTTGTTCAACTGCGGCGTGATCAAGGCTATATCGGGGTGATGCTCGACGACCTGGTACGCTGGAGCCTAAACGAACCGTACCGGATGCTCACCTCACGCAACGAATACCGGCTCTTGCACCGCCAAGACAACGCCGATGATCGTCTGTTGGAGGTTGGCCACGTCTGGGGTTTGCAGTCTGACGAAACGCTACAAAGGGCTAAAGAGAGTCAGGCTCGAGTCGAAGCCGAAGTTCTTCGTCTGGGCAAAACGCAGCTCGGCGGCGTAGCGGCGAGCAAAGTCCTCTGTCGTCCAGGGATAACCTACCGCGAGCTGGCAGCGCAGCTCGAGCCTCTCCCCTTTGAACTGTCAGTTGGAGAAGAGCAAAAAGTTGAAATCCAGATCAAATATGCGTCTTACATTGACCGTAGCCGCCGTGAGTTGGAAGCGCGTCAGGGGTATGAGCTGCTCAGCTTATCGGGGTTATCGTTTGAGGGGATTCCCAGCTTGTCGCATGAAGGTAAACAAGCTCTGAAGCGGGCACAACCGCTGACCTTGGGCGCGGCTCAGCGCGTTCAGGGCGTAAGAGACAGTGATATAACTGCTCTACTTGTCTATTGTAAAAGCGGACAAAATAAAGGCCGACAAAATAAAAATGTTTCACGTGAAACATCGGTAGGAACGTTGATAGTTGGCTAAGCTCGAGGCATATGAAAAATACCGAGCTTTGCTCGTTCGTTATCAGAGTACACTCGACCTGATGTCGGCGCGGGCAGTTGCTGAGCTGGAGATCAAATGGCTCGAGGCACAAGCTTACGCTGACCTGCTCGAGCCTCGTCTCTCCCCTGCTGAGCGCATCTTAGATATTGGGTCAGGCGCGGGGTTGCCGGGTGTCCCGCTGGCGCTGGCTTTTCCAAACCATCAGGTGACGCTGGTTGAAAGGCGGAAAAAACGTGCCAGCTTTCTTAAATTGGTTGTCGGGCAGCTGAGATTGGAGAACGTTGCGGTCGTTTCAGATGATGTTCGGGCGTTTCAGAACGCACCGTACAACTGGATTTGTGCCCAAGCCGTTGGACAATTCTCGCTACTTTACTGTTTGACGCGGCACCTTCACGCCGACACTGTGACGGTCGTCTCTCGACGTGGCGACCTCTCCTCTACTGAAATAAACGAGCTTACCAAGATCACCGGTCCTATTTTAGAGACGGTTCAGTCTCCCCTACCTACGCATGGTAAGCTCGTGGCACTAAAGCTTCAAGGAGGGCAGCGTTGCCCATCGTCGGCGTAATCAATCAAAAAGGTGGCGTCGGTAAGACGACGAGCGCGATTAACCTCGCCGCTGCGCTAGCCGAAACGCGGCGGGTACTCCTCGTTGATATGGACCCACAAGCTAACGCGAGCAGCGGCGTCGGCGTCAGGGGCGCAGAAAATACCATTTATGACGTCTTGATCGGTGACCTTTCCGCGCGGCGCGCTATCACTGACACCGATACCGAAAACCTAAAAGTTTTGCCCGCATCTATGGAGCTGTCCGGCGCGGCGGTAGAGCTTGACGCCAGCACCGACAACATGAAACTGCTGACCAAAGCGTTGATCGGTGTCAGGCCGAACTTTGACTTTATCGTCGTTGACGCGCCGCCCTCACTAGGCGCTTTGACCCTTAATGCACTTGTCGCTGCTGATCACCTTGTAATTCCCTTACAGACTGAGTATTACGCACTCGAGGGCATCGCCAGCATGATGGATACAGTCGAGCGGCTCCGCAGTTCACTCAACCCTAACTTGAATATTTTAGGTATCTTACTAACGATGTTTGACAGTCGTACCCGTTTGTCGCAAGAGGTCGAAGAAAACGTTCGCAAGCACTTCGCCGAGCTTGTCTTTTCAGCAGTTATCCCCCGCAATGTACGTTTGGCTGAGGCTCCATCTTATGGTCAACCGATCTATGCTTACGCGCCTACCTCGTCCGGGGCACAGGCTTATCGTCAGCTTTCAGAAGAGGTGATTTCACGTGTCAGCGAAGCGTAGTTTAGGACGGGGTCTCGACGCACTTTTACCTAAAGTCGAAAAAGAACGCGGGGTCGAACAACTTGCGCTCGATAAGCTTTCGGTCTCAGTCTATCAACCACGCAAACATTTAGACCCGGAAGGCATTGCCGAACTCGCCCGGTCGGTCGCGCAAAAAGGCGTGCTGCAACCACTGCTGGTACGCCCGAGCGGTGAAGGCTATGAGATTGTCGCGGGGGAGAGGCGCTTTCGGGCAGCGCAACAGGTAGGGCTCACGACGGTTCCGGTTGTTGTCAAGACCCTTAGTGACCGGGAAACCCTCGAGATTGCCCTGATTGAAAACGTTCAACGTGAGGATTTGAGCGCCGTTGAAGAAGCGCGGGCCTTTGCGCAGTTGCTCGAGTTCGGTTTGTCGCAAGAAGAAGTCGCCGACGCGGTAGGGAAGAGCCGGAGCGCGGTAGCCAACACTTTACGCTTGCTCCGACTTGATGAGGCCGCCCTGACTGCGCTCGATCAAGGCCAAATCAGTGCAGGTCACGCACGTGCGATATTGGCGCAGCCCCCAGAAGACCAAGCGTGGGCACTTGCAATGGTCTTGGAAAACCAATTTTCGGTACGGCAAGCCGAAGGGCTCAAACGTCCGTCTCAGGGCGCTCAACTTAACCGAGCCGAGTCAAATAAGCTAAACGGTGAGGTCAAACGTGAGTATGGCGACCTCGAGCTCAACCTCTCACGTACCGTTGGGACGAAAGTCAAGGTGTCGGGGGGTAAACGGGGGAAAATCGAGCTTCACTTTGCGTCTCGAGACGAACTAGAACGGTTGCTCGAGCTGCTCAACTATCAAGCCTAAACCATCCAACCACAATGTTTCACGTGAAACATTGTCAAATACTGTCGCAAAAATTGTTGTTGGAAAGATTTGTTGTTGGAAAGCTAAGTACGGGACAAAAAGTGAATACAGAGAAGCAGGTCGTCATGCTTGAGGTGTAGATTCTTAAGCAGATGCCTGAGATAGTCAAGACTGTGACGGAAGAAAGACTTTTCTCTGCGTAGGTGAGACTTGATACGCAGAAGCTTTCGTTTGCTGTCGTGGAGCCATTCACCTACATGATGCGCCCAGGTAAAAGCCAGAGCCAAGAGGGTAAAAAGGGTATCGAGTTTATAAAGCCGAGTAAGGTGGCTAGCTTCAAGCTCAAAGCCGGTTGTTTTCAAGGCGGAAAAAAGCATTTCGATCTCCCACCTACGCTTGTAAACCACAAAGGCTTGAGCAGGCGCACGGTTGGTGACAACTATGAGGTAATCGCTACCAGAGAGCTTCATACCAGCGGCACGCAAGTTACAGCCGTAAAAGCCATAGCTATTGTTTAGAACCTTGAGTTCGCCTATAGCTAAGTGGGCGAAAAGCGCACGAACGGGACACCAGTTGTCACATAGGCTGTCTTTACGGATACGAATGGCAAAAGGAACCTGGCGTTTATCCAGATAGTTAATCCAGGTTACTCCGATAAACTCCCTATCAGCCAAGAAAAACGCTACGTCTTTGGAGGCTATAAGCTCGAAAAAACATTGGAGCAGGCTGATACGTTCTTCACTAGATGAATTTCCACCTTTATTCAGAAACGACCATACGATAGGAAAAGCAACACCTCTATGGGCTATGGCAATCACTAGAATGTTGATGTCGAGGCTGCCAAACTGCCAGTTCGTGCGGTCAACGCAGACGGTGTAAGGCGGTGGTGGTAGCAAGTTGAGGATAAACTGAGCAACTTTCACCTTGTCTAAGCGTACTTCTGTAAAAAATCGCTTGATGCGACGGTACGCTGATTCTGGCTCCGCTCTACCCTGAAATGCTAAGCTCAGACTTACTAGGTTGACCGTCTTCTCTTGAATCAGTACGAGTAGCAACGTGCTCAGGCATGTCAGCCTTGCTCCATTCATAGGCAACTTTGCCGCTAGTATTTGTTTCAGGCTTGTCTTATGCTGATAATGGCTTCCACGAGATTCTTTCACACAGCTATTCTCGCTCAGGAAGCCTTTTTCCTTTGATTTGTCCCGTACTTAGGTTGGAAAGATATAGTCAAACGCTGAGAATCGTCGGTGCTAGGCGGCGTTAAGGTGCTACAGTGCCGTTACTGAAAGGATAACTACATGGACAAACCTGTAAAAGTAGCTGTAACCGGAGCTGCAGGGCAAATTGGGTATTCGCTGCTGTTTCGTATCGCTTCGGGCGAGATGTTGGGCAAAGATCAGCCCATAATTTTGCAGCTGCTGGAGATCACTCCTGCACTCGGAACCCTTAACGGGGTAGTGATGGAACTCAACGACTGTGCGTTTCCACTTCTACATAGCGTAATAACCTCAGACGAGGCTACGGTTGCTTTTAAGGATGCTGACTACGCGCTGCTAGTGGGCTCGAGACCCCGTGGACCCGGGATGGAGCGAGCTGATTTGCTCACTGCCAACGGTGCTATCTTTACTAAGCAGGGGAAAGCCTTAAACGACGTGGCCAGCCGTGACGTCAAAGTGCTCGTGGTCGGCAACCCTGCTAATACAAATGCGCTGATTGCCATGCACAACGCACCCGACCTTAAACCCGGGCAGTTCAGCGCGATGACCCGTTTGGACCACAACCGCGCCGTCGCGCAGCTGGCTCAAAAAACAGAAAACGCCGTTAAAGACGTTGAAAAAGTCATTATTTGGGGCAACCACTCGTCAACTCAGGTACCCGATATCGCTCACGCCACCGTTGCCGGGAAACCTGCCCCTGACCTGGTAGACGAAACTTGGGTTCAAAACGACTTTATGCCGACCGTGCAAAAACGAGGTGCGGCGATTATCGAAGCGCGGGGGTCCTCGAGCGCAGCTTCAGCCGCGTCAGCGGCGATTGACCACATGCGCAGCTGGGTTGAGGGGACACCGGAAGGCGCGTGGACGAGTATGGCGATTCCCAGTACGGGTACTTACGGTATTTCTAAAGACGTGATCTACTCGTTTCCGGTTGAGATTCAAGCAGGCAGCGTGACGGTTGTCGAGGGGCTGGAAAACTCGTCTTTTATCCAGGAAAAAATGAAAGCGAGCGAGAAAGAGTTGCTCGAGGAACGCAGCGCAGTCGAGCATTTGCTGACCCCTTCATAAACTCCTCGCTCATAAGCTCTTGTTGTAACCGCTGTCAGACAAGTTGTGTAGCTTTTTGAGCACTTGTGCTAAGCTTTTAGGTAGCTGAGATGATGTCTGCGGGTATGAGGTGAGCGTGTGATCAAGAAAGGCGGAAAACTGAGGGAGACGCTGCAAACGCACGGGTTGCGTTACAGCCGACCGCGTGAGGTCATCTTGCGCTATTTTAGCGAGCGTGACGTTCACGTCAGTGCCGAAGAAGTTCATCATGCGCTTAAAGACCGTGGCGAGAACCTCAGTTTGTCAACGGTCTACCTCAACTTAGGTGTCCTAAAAAATGCCGGACTCGTCCGCGAATTCGGCGGCGTCGGGGGTGAGGCGCTTTACGACTCAAACGTCGGGCCACATCATCACCTGATTTGCACTTGCTGCAACCGCGTGCTCGACCTGCCGGATGTTGCGGTCGCCGGAACCACCCTTTCGGCGCTCCTTAAAGCTCAGGCAACCTCGGTCTCGGACTGGCAAGTAGAGGAACCAAGTATCGGCTTGCAGGGCGTTTGTCCCGAGTGTCAAGCTGAGCAAATAAAAATCTGAGCGAAGTTCTGTAATTAAGCTGTTCTCAGCGGCCTTTATCCGGGCCGTTTTTTAATTTTTACCGTTAGCGACGCCTACTGCCAGATACGGGTTTAGAGGTGCAAAGCCAACTCCGTTTAATGGAGAGATGTACCCTTGTACCCATGTAGTCGAGATGCTAAAATTACAACGGGTTGTGAAATGCCGCACGAGAAGTTCTAGGCCGAATGTTCTGGTGTGAAAGGGGCCGAATACCTTGTACTTAAATCTACTGATCATGTTTCTCGCCGCCGGTTTAATCGGCGCTTTGGCACTTTTGGTCGGCGGTGTCCTCGGACCGAAAAAAGGTTCAGAGACGAAGTTGGCCGCTTACGAATCGGGGATCGCCGCGTCAGGTAGTGCCCGTGAACGTTTCCCGGTTCATTTTTACCTAGTAGCGATGCTCTTTATCATCTTCGACATTGAGACGGCATTTTTTTACCCGCTCGCTGTTCATTTCAAAGCGCAGCCCCAGTTTCTCTTTGTTCAAGCGATTATTTTCGTCGTCGTGCTCGCTGTCGGCTATCTCTATGTTTTGCGTAAAGGCGTACTCAACTGGCGTTAGGCGCTAGAAAGCAGGTTAAAGCGTGGCCCTTCAAGACCTATTTACTCATGATGTACAAGAGCTCGAGAACGAAGGCATCTTATTTACCACCTTGGAAAAACTCGTCGCCTGGGGGAGAAGCAACAGCCTCTGGCCGGTCACCTTCGGGTTGGCATGTTGCGCCATCGAAATGATGCAGTCCACCAACGCCCGTAACGATATGGCCCGTTTCGGTTCCGAAGTCTTTCGCGCGTCACCGCGCCAAGCTGACGTGATGATCGTCGCCGGTCGGCTATCTAAAAAGATGGCTCCGGTGCTGCGGCGCGTTTACGACCAGATGCCCGACCCCAAATGGGTGATCTCGATGGGCGCGTGCGCGTCGTCGGGCGGGATGTTTAACAACTACGCGATCGTGCAAAATGTGGATACGGTCGTCCCGGTAGACATCTTTGTCCCAGGGTGCCCGCCGCGCCCTGAAGCGTTGATCTTTGGCGTCATGCAGCTGCAGAAAAAAGTCCGGGGTGAGGCGTTTGACAGCGGCGGTAACGAGCTGCCGATGGTGCAAGGGTGGCGTCCCTGATGGCTCTGGAGCAGATGGTTGAAAAACTCAAGGCGATGGGCGGTAAACCCGCGCAGTTTAAGGATATGGTCAGCGTCACAGTATCTAAAGGTAATCTCGTGGACGCAGTTGCCGAGGCAAAAAAGCAAGGGTTTGAGATGATCTCCGATGTGTTCGGGACCGACTACTTGAGCTATCCGGGGCACCAGGGGAAACGTTTTACAGTGTCGTATAACCTTTACAGCATCGCGCAAAACGAGCGGCTCTTTATCCGGGTCAATATAGACGACGGGGAGACGCTTCCGACGATTACCGGCCTTTGGCGGGGCTCGAGCTTTATGGAACGTGAAGTCTTCGATATGTTTGGCGTTGAGTTTGAAGGTCACCCCGACCTGCGTAAGCTCATCACGCCCGAAGACCTCGACGGCCACCCCCACCGCAAAGACTTTCCGCTCGGCGAGACCCCCACGCTCTTTAACGACGGGCGCTTTATTGACCCGGCTGCGTTTCGGGCAGGGATGAGCGGTGAGGACTCGGGGTTGTCAGGGTGGCGCGGCGGCGCACGTAAAGGGGCAGGCAGTCAGACGACTGGCCGGGATCAACAGACCGATCCCCAACTCCACAACACGTCAGGAGAGAGTGGACAATGACGATCGGACAAGCGGGTGCCGCTCCGGGTGCGACCGAACAAGACACACCTGAAACCGGTGGTCAAGACTTTCAGACCAAATATATGCGGATCAATGTCGGGCCGCAGCACCCGTCCACGCACGGCGTGTTGCGCCTCGTGGTTGATTTAGACGGTGAGCGCGTCGCCAAAATTGTGCCGCAAATCGGCTACCTGCACAGCGGTTTTGAAAAGACGATGGAAAACCGCACTTATCAGCAGGGCGTAACCTACTCGAACCGGATGGATTACCTGCACGGGTTCGCGCACGACCTCGCGTATGTACTCTCAGCCGAAAAACTGATCGGCGCACAGTTGCCGATTCGGGCACAGCGGATTCGGGTCATCTTAAACGAACTCAACCGTATCGCCAGCCACCTGGTTTTTTTCGGGACCGGTATCCTAGATATGGGCGCACTGACACTGTTTTTTTACACCATGCGTGAACGCGAAAAGATTTCGGACCTCTTTGAGATGGTCTGCGGCGTACGGATGAACTACGGCTATTTCCGCGTCGGTGGCCTCTCGCGCGACCTGCCTGAAGGGTTTGAAGACGCTACTAGAGACTTCATCAAAATGTTTCCGGCAATGCTTAAGCAGTACAGTACGATGTTCCAAAAAAATGACATTTTCGTCAACCGTACCAAAGGTGTCGGACATATTTCTAAAGAAACCGCGCTCGAGCATGGCCTGACCGGGCCGGGCCTGCGCGCGTCGGGGGTGCCGCTCGACTTTCGCAAAGCGCAACCCTACAGCTCATATGACGACTACGACTTCGACGTACCGACGAGTGATGTGGGCGACGCTTATACGCGCTTTATGATGCGCTTTTACGAGATGGAACAGAGCTTAAGAATTATCGAACAGGCGTTAGATAAGCTCGAGCCCGGTCCTATCCGTGACCCTGACCGCCGGATTTCACTGCCGCCGAGAAGCGAATTAGAGACTTCGATGGAAGCGGTGATCTTTCACTTCAAGCTGGTTACTGAAGGCTTTCACCCACCGCGCGGCGAGGTTTATGTCCCCACCGAAAGTGCCAGGGGCGAGCTGGGCTACTACCTCATTTCAGACGGCGGTTCGATGCCTTACCGCGTCAAGGTGCGGGTACCGAGTTTGATCAATCTGCAGAGCCTCGAGCCCGCCTGCCTGGGTGGCCTGTTCGCTGATATGGTCATCAACATCGCCACGCTCGACCCGGTTTTGGGAGACGTAGACAAGTGAGACACAAATGAATTACGAACACCCGGAGAGGGAAAAGGCGCGGCAGCAGCAGAAGCGCAAGAATCAGCTGACGGCGCTCTTCGCTGGTCTCGGTGTAGGAGTAGCGTTTGCGCTGCTGTTCGGTCTCTTTTTAGGTAATTGGGGCTTTGCCATAGGCGTCGGCGTTGTGATTGCAGTTGCCGTCGCCTTCGGTCTTAACGTCGTGCGCAGAGACAGCCGCAAAATTGCTGACGATGTACCGGAGTCTAGATGATTGAATTAGAAACCGTTCAGGGATTTTTCTCCGACAAACAAGACTTGCTGAACGAGATTTTAGGCCGTTACCCCGACTATGGGCGGCGAAGCGCCATCATGCCGCTGTTGTGGGAAGTGCAAAACGCCGAAAAGCATGTGAGCGAAGTGCGGATCGAAGAGATCGCGCAGATTCTAGAGATGCACGCGACTGAGGTCAAAGGTGTGATGACCTTTTACTCAACCTACCACGAGCAGCCGGTAGGCCAGTTTCACCTGCAAATCTGCTCAACGCTTCCTTGTGCGCTCGCCGGTTCGGACGAGATGTACGACTTTATCTCTGAAGAGACAGGGCTCGTCAACGGTGAAACCGACAGTTCGGGCCTCTTCAGCATCCAAAAGGTCGAATGTCTGGGTTCATGCGGCACTGCGCCCGTGTTGCAGGTCAACGATACCTATTACGAACGGGTCACCAAGTCGCGTTGCAAGGTGCTGCTTACGGCGCTGCGCTCCGGTGAGATGCCCGAAGTAGAGCGTGAACGCGGCGGCGATAACGAAGGAGCAGAAAAGCCGAATATCAGCAGTGAGCAGAAAGCAGTGAGCCATGACTAAGGTTTTGCGCGTTGCTTCTAGGAGTTTCTTATGACAGCCGTTGCCGAAAAACCACAACTGATTAACAGCCGTAAAGATTCCCGCTTCGAGGTTACGCTTTACAAATACGTCGGGGTCAAAGACTCGCATAAACTAAGCACGTATCTCGAGCACGGCGGGTACGACGTGGCCAAAAAAGCTGTGACGACGATGAAACCGGGCGAAGTTATCGAAGAGGTTAAACGCTCGGGTTTACGCGGGCGCGGCGGCGCAGGCTTTCCCACCGGCCTCAAGTGGTCGTTTATGCCCAAACCCGACGGACGGCAGCGTTTTCTGGTCTGTAACGCCGACGAGTCGGAACCAGGGTCGTTCAAAGACCGCTATCTATTAGAAGATGACCCACATCAGCTCATCGAAGGGCTGATGATCGGCTGCTACGCTATCGAAGCGACCATCGGCGTGATCTACCTCCGCGGCGAATATTACACTGCGTATGAGCATCTCGGGGAGGCCATCAAAGACGCGCGTGAAGCCGGGTATCTCGGTAAAAACGTCTTTGATTCGGGCTTTGACTTCGACATAATTTTGCACCGGGGCGCAGGCGCGTACATCTGCGGGGAAGAGACCGCGCTGATGAACTCGTTTGAGGGCTTGCGCGCGAATCCACGCCTCAAACCGCCCTTTCCGGCGCAAGCGGGCGTGTACGGGTTGCCGACGACGATCAACAATGTCGAGAGCTTAGTAAACGCCGTCCACATTATCGGCAAAGGGGCCGAGTGGTACGCCTCAATGGGCTCAGAAGACTCGAAGGGCATCAAGCTCTTTCAGATCAGTGGGCCGATTGCGCGACCCGGTGTCTATGAATTGCCCATCGGCGCGACCTTCCGTGAGCTGCTCTACGACCTGGGCGGTGGCCCGACCGAAGAGATCAAGGCGCTTGTTCCAGGTGGCTCGTCTGCGCCGCTGCTGCCCTTTAACGACGACACGCTCGATACGCCGATGGATTACGGCTCGGTTTCTAAAAAAGGCTCGATGTTGGGTACCGGCGGTGTGATTCTCATTCCTAAAGAGAAATGCATGGTTGACGCGATGTATAACGTGGTGCGGTTTTACGCGCACGAGTCGTGCGGCAAATGTACGCCCTGCCGCGAAGGAGTCTCAACCTGGTTGCCGAAGATGTTCAAAAAACTGCTCTCGGGTTACGGTGAACCCGGCGACTTGGAGCTGATTGAAGGGATGCTCCAAAACATGCGCGGCACCGCCTTCTGCCTCTTGGCGGATTCATGCGTGATGCCGGTACAGTCGAGTTTCAAGCATTTCCGCGATGAATACGAATACTTGATCGAACACGGCCACTCGAAATATCAAAAATCGGACTGGTGGGCCGAATGAGGATAGGTCAAAAAGGACACACGTATGAAAGTTAAAGTCAACGACGTAGAGCTTGACCTCGAGCCCGGCACCAGTGCCATTGACGCGGTCTTTGCTGCGGGTTACGACGTGCCGTACTTTTGCTCGCAAGAGTATATGTCGCCCATCGGCGCTTGCCGGATGTGTCTCGGCAAGGTCGGTGCGCCCCGCAAAGACCGTGAGACGGACGACTGGATTAAAGACGAGGAGACGGGCGAACCGAAAGTGTTCTTTTTCCCTAATCTGATGGCGACCTGCACCACCGCCATCATGGAGGGGATGGTCATCGATACGCTTGGCAAAGAGGTCAAGCAGGCGCAGTCAGGGATGATGGAGTTTACCCTGATCAATCACCCGCTCGACTGCCCGGTGTGCGACAAGGGCGGCGCGTGCGAGCTGCAAGACCGCGCTTATGAATACGGTTCGGGTACCTCACGCTTCGAGTTCGACAAACGCCATCAGGAAAAGCATCACGTCTTGTCCGAACTCATTACCTTAGACCGTGAACGCTGTATCCACTGCAAACGCTGCGTCCGCTATTTTGAAGAGGTTCCCGGCGACGAGGTTTTGGACTTTATCGAACGCGGCGGCCACACCTATATCGGCACCGTTGACGAGGGCTTACCGAGCCACTTTACCGGCAACATCACCGACATTTGCCCGGTCGGAGCGTTGCTCGATTCGACGAGCCGTTTTCGGGGCCGCAACTGGGAATACGACCACACCCGCACCGTCTCACCCGATGACGCGTCGGGCGCGGCCATCATGGTAGACGCCCGGACGGGCCGGATCGAGCGGATTAAAGGCGCACGCAATACGCAAGTCAACCTCGACTGGATTGACGACAGCACGCGTTTTGGGCACGAGTATGTGGGCGCACCCGACCGCTTAAAAACGCCGCTGGTGCGTAAAGAGGGGAAGTTGGGGCCCGCTACCTGGGAAGAGGCACTCGAGTTTATCAAGGCACAATTAACGCAGTCCGGCAAAAAGGTTGGCGTCGCCCTTCGAAGTGATGCAGCTTTAGAAGAGGGCGTCGCCGCGAAAGCTTTAGCCGAACACCTCGGCGGGCAAACCGAGCATTTCCCGCGCCCCGCTGCTTCAGTGATCGCTAAGAATCCGGCGACCTTTACCGACGTTGCTACGAGTGACGCTATCTTCGTTGTCGGGGACCCGACTGAAGAAGTGCCGACGTTAGACCTGCGGATTAAAGACGCCCTTAAAGGTGTCGCGCCGCCCGAGCTGCTCGCGCACGGCGTCCCGATTGCCGACCTGCGGCTCAAAGAGCGGATGCCGCGTAAACAGGAAATTCTTACGATTGCTGCGCCCTACCGCACCGATTTGATGCGTCACGCGGGCCAAGGGTGGATTTATCCGGCAGGGCAAGAAGCCGAACTCTTCAAAGGTGTCGAGTCCGGCAAGGCGGCAGTTGGGCTCGAGGCTGAGCAACTCAAACGGCTTAAAGATGCCCTAAACGAGGCGAAAAACCCTGTCATTGTCCTCGGCGCGTTCGTGCTCAACTCAGCTGCCGCAACGCAAGCTGCCGAAGCTCTAGCTGAAGCGGTCGGCGCAAAAGTCATGAAACTCGGACAGATGGCCAACAGTTACGGCCTCGAGGCTATCTACCTCACCTCCGAACGGGGTTACGACGACCTCGTTACCAATAGTGACGTGCTGTTCTTATCAAACCTCAACCCGGCGCAAGACAAAGCGGTAGGGGAGAAGCTGCAAAACGTTAAGCTGCTCGTCGTCCACGACACGTTCGAGACTGAAACAACTGAGCTTGCGCACGTCGTCTTACCTGCTAAAACCGGTTACGAAAAAGAGGGCACGGTGGTCAACCTCGAGGGCCGCTTCTTAAGTCTCTTTTCCGCTCCGGTAGACAGCGGTGCTTCGGAAGACTTTGTCGGCGTCGTCCGGGCGCTCGGTGAGACGCTGGGTGTCAGGTTAGACGGACGCAGCCTCCGAAGTGCGCGGCGGGCGCTGCAAAAAACGTTTGAGCTAGACTTCTCCGCGCTGCCTGAAGAGGGTCAGCTCGCTCCTGTCGCAGCAGGTGAGGTCAAGGACACCGGTACGGAAAGCACGCAAGGCAATCTGCTTCTCACCCCGAGCTTCGTCAAGATTGACCGTTTAGAAAGAAACCCTGCCCTGCACGCTTCTTACGGTGACGTTTCGTTACAGGTCAATCCGGCGGACGCCAAAGAGCAGGGGCTCGAGTCCGGCAGCAACGTTACGCTTACTGTCGGTGGGGTAACCCGCAAAGCGGCAGTTGTCGTGACTGATAACACCCCCGAAGGTCTGATGCTGCTCCCGGCAACTTTTAATCAGCCTGCCGGGTTAGCTACCGCCGACGTGACCTTAGAACCCGAGTTGGTCGCGTGACCGACGGCTTTATCATCACCTTCGTCAAGGCGCTCGTGCTGTGCGCCGTGCTGCTCGGCGCGTTCGCCTATATGACCGTCATCGAACGCAAAATCTTGGGCCGGATGCAAAACCGTTACGGCCCCAACCGCGTCGGCCCGTTTGGACTGTTGCAACCCATTGCCGACGCCATCAAATCCATCTTCAAAGAAGACATCGTGGTGTCGGCGTCCGACCGCTTTGTCTACTTTATCGCTCCCTTTATCAGTATCTTGTTCGCGCTCTCCGCCTTCGGTGCGATTCCGGCAGGACCGGCAGGCAGTTTGTTCGGCTTTAACCCGTGGATCGTGGACCTCGACGTCGGTCTCCTGTACGTCTTTGCCGCCACAAGTATCGGCGTTTATGGAATTTTTCTGGCAGGTTGGTCGTCAAACAGTAAATATTCGCTTCTAGGCGGTCTCCGCTCCTCGGCGCAGATGATCTCGTATGAGCTGGGCTTAGGTTTGTCGGCGCTGACGATTATTCTGATTGCGGGGACGCTCAACTTGCGTCAGATTGTGGACTTTAATGTCTGGTCGCTCAGTCCGCTGTTGTGGCTTCCGCTCGCGGTGTCGTTTGTGACCTACGTCATTTCGTCGGTCGCGGAGGTGAACCGCACGCCGTTTGACCTGCCTGAAGCCGAACAAGAGATCGTCGCGGGGTATCTGACCGAGTACTCGTCTATCAAATGGGCGCTCTTTCAGATGGCCGAGTACGTCAACATGATGACGGCGGCGGCGTTTATCAGTACACTCTTCTTAGGCGGTTGGCGCGGACCCGGCTTTTTAGACGCCGTAATTCCAGGTATAGCCGAGTGGCCGTTCGTCTGGCTGCTGTTAAAAATGGCCATCTTCATGTTCTTGTTTATCTGGTTGCGGGCGACGTTGCCCAGATTTCGCTATGATCAGCTGATGCGCTTTGGGTGGATTTGGCTGTTTGAAATTGCGCTCTTTAGTGCGCTGGTGACGGGCGCGATCATCGCGTTCGCCCTTTAGGAGCTTTATGGGAGTTTTAGACATCGCCAAAGGGATGGGGGTAACGCTCGGGTACCTGTTCAAAAAGCCCGTGACGGTCTCGTACCCGGAACAAAAAGTTGACGTCAAGGCGCGCTTTCGCGGGCGTCATCACCTACTGCGGCACCCGAACGGTTTAGAAAAGTGTATTGGCTGTTCGTTGTGCGCGGCGGCGTGTCCGTCTTACGCGATCTACGTCGAGGCGGCGGAGAACGACCCCGAAAACCCAACCTCACCGGGAGAGCGTTACGCCAAGATTTATGAAATCAACATGCTCCGCTGTATCTTTTGCGGGTTTTGTGAAGAGGCGTGTCCAACAGGTGCGGTCGTTTTAGGTCATGAGTTCGAGCTGGCTGATTTCAAATACAAAGACTTCACTTACGGCAAAGACGATATGCTCGTCGGCGTAGAGGGCTCAAAGTGGCAGCGGCGTGAGGCGGCAAAATTGGGTGAAGAGGTTGAACTCGGCTTTAAGGCGGCCCAAAGGGTGGAACTCGAGGGGGTCAAATACTAAATGAGTACTGATGCTCACTATTTCCGACAGGAGCCCCTATGGTGATGTTTATCCTCCTCGCCGCCGTCATGATCGCCGGGGCGCTCGGTGTAATCCTCATGCGTCAGCCCGTTCACGCCGCACTCTGCTTGGTCGGCACGCTGCTGACACTCGCTGTGACTTACGTTACACTACAAGCGCACTTTTTAGCAGCTGTGCAGGTGATCGTCTACGCAGGCGCAATCACGGTGCTCTTTTTGTTCGTAATTATGCTCCTCAATGCTCAGGGCGACGAACGTGCGAAGCGGCTACGCTGGGTGACCCCTACCGCGTGCATCATCGGCGTGATCGCTGCAGGTGGGCTTATCGCGGCGGCTTTTATCGACCGAACGCCGCTACCGAGTGCCGGGGTGGTCGACGCCGCGCTTGGGGGGGGTGGGGCTAACGCGCTAGGCGAAGTTCTTTTCAGTCAGTTTGTCTTGGCCTTTCAGCTCGTCGGGGTGCTCCTCTTAACCGGCATCATCGGCGCAGTGAGCCTGGTCGAGCGCCGCGCCGCGCAAGAAGACCGCGCCCAAGAGATGCCACAAGCTGAAACTCGGGAACGGGAGTTGACCCGTGCTTAACGGACCTGTCCCTACCGAGTTTTACGTTGCCCTCAGCTCAATTATCTTTGTCATCGGCGCAGTTGGAGTGCTGATCCGCCGCAGCGCCATCATGATCTTTTTGTCGGTTGAGCTGATGTTAAACGCGGCTAACCTGGCGCTCGTCGCCTTTGCAAGGGGCTGGGCCGCCTCGGGCGCGGCTGTGGCGCTTTCCGGGCAAGCCGCAGTGTTTATTATTCTGGCCGTGGCTGCTGCTGAGGTTGCTGTCGGCTTGGGTATTTTGGTCGCTATCTTCCGTTACCGGCACTCCGCCGACGTTGACGCGCTCTCGCTGGCCAACCGACCCCAGGGAGCACAGGTGAGCCGATGACGGTCGTGACGCTGGCTGCGGCGGCTCCTTTTGTCGCTCTTTTAGGCGCACTGATCAACGGTTTGTTCGGCAAGCGTTTGCGCGAGCCGCTCCCGGGGATTATTGCAGCGTTTGCCGTCGGTACGGGTTTCGTTTTGTCGGTTCTTGCTTTTTTCGGACTCTTGGCCTACCCCGAACGCACGGCGCATATTCCGCTGTGGTCGTACCTGCAAGGCGGTTCTTTCAGCCTCGATTTGGGGTTCGTGATTGACCCCCTGAGCATTACTTTAATGCTGATTATCACCGGCGTCGGGCTTTTGATTCACGTCTATTCCGCTAGGTATATGCACCGTGACCCCGGTTTTAGCCGCTACTTTTCTGCGCTCAACTTGTTCGTCGCGGCAATGCTTATCTTGGTCATGGCTGATTCATTTTTCTTGATGTTTATCGGTTGGGAAGGTGTCGGGGTCTGCTCGTACCTGCTGATCGGGTTTTGGTACGCCATCAAAGAAAACGCTGACGCGGCCCGTAAAGCGTTTATCGTCAACCGTGTGGGTGACGTCGGCTTCTTACTGGCGATGTTTTTAACGGTTAAAACGTTTGGGACGCTCACTATCGCTGAGGTCAACGCGGCTGCGCCGCTGCTGGCAGGTTCGGCTGTGCTCACGGTGCTAGGGCTACTTTACTTATTGGCAGCTTGCGGGAAGTCGGCGCAGTTGCCGCTGCAAACCTGGTTGCCCGACGCGATGGCAGGTCCGACGCCGGTTTCGGCGCTGATTCACGCTGCGACGATGGTCACCGCCGGGGTTTACCTGATTGTGCGCACTGCGCCCCTTTTTGCCAGCACGCCGGACGCGTCAACCGTCGTTGCCTGGGTGGGCGGTATCACCGCACTCGTGGCGGCGTTTGCTGCCTTAACGCAACAAGATATCAAAAAAATCTTGGCGTACTCGACGATTTCACAGCTCGGTTTTATGTTTGCGGCGGTCGGTGTCGGCGCGTATTGGGTGGCGATTTTCCACGTCTTGACGCACGCCTGCTTTAAGGCGCTGCTCTTTTTAGGCGCGGGGTCGGTGATTCACGCTATAGGCGGGGAACAAGACATCCGTAAGATGGGCGGGTTGGGCAAACACATGAAGCTCACCGGCACTACCTCGCTGATCGCTGTTTTGTCCATCTCCGGTGTGCCTTTCTTGTCCGGCTTTTTTAGTAAGGACGCGATCTTGGCAAATGTATTTACCTCAAATCTCGTCGTCAGTGGGGTCTGGCTCTACCTTGTGCTGCTTTTAACAGCAGTCTTAACGGCGTTTTACATGTTCCGCTGGTACTACCGCGTGTTTGCCGGTGAGGAGCGGCTTTCGGCGTCGGCTAAAGCGCACCTGCATGAATCGCCGCCGGTCATGACCGTACCGCTGCTGATCTTGGCGTTTTTAAGTATCTTTGCGGGCTACCTTGGACTCCCTGAGTTTGCGTTTCCCAACCTGATCGCGCCGTGGCTCGAGTCTCCTACGGCGGCAACGTTTAGCCATCCTGCTTTGTGGCTCGAGTGGCTCCTCGTCATCATCTCAGTTTTGGCCGCCGCTTTGGGGCTTTATCTGGGTTATTTGCGGTATCACCGTAAAGCCGAGTTTATGGGTGCCAAACAGCCTCGCGTGGCAGGTCTTTTAGGGGGTCTACGCGCCGCGTCATTTTCGGCTCTCGGGTTCGACGCGCTTTACCGTGCGCTCTTTACCCGTCCCGGTGAACAGCTTGCCAGAGGGTTTGATGAGGTTGACAACGACGTGATTGGTACTGAGATAGGTGACTCGAGCCGAGGTATCAGCGACCTGGGACAATCAGTGGCGCAGTTGCAGTCGGGGTTTGTCCGCGCTTACGCGCTGCTGATGCTTGTAGGACTAGCCGTGCTCGTACTGGTCGCAGTCTTTACCGGAGGCGTCGCGTGACGTTAGCTGCAGTTCTTATTCCGCTGATCGGTGCGCTTTTACTCTTTTTCCTTTCCGGGTCGGGCCGCGTCATCGCGCTTACCACCTCGGTATTTACACTTTTAGTGGCGCTGGCCCTACCGCAAGCCGGTCCTTTCGAAACGCCGTGGCTGGGCACATTCGGCGTGTACTTTTCTCTTTCAGCGGTGGGGGCAGGTGGTCTCCTCGTTTTGATCGCGGCCATCGTCATGCTGCCGACAACGCTTTATGCAAGCTTTGTTGTAAAGGAAAATACCAGTCGTTTTCTCGCGCTCCTGTTGGCGATGCAGGCCGGACTTAACGGCGTCTTTATGGCGCAAGACGTGGTGCTCTTTTACCTATTCTGGGAAGCGACCTTGATTCCGAGTGTGCTGATGTTGGGGATTTGGGGACTCGAGCGCCGCCGTCAGGCCGCGATCAAATACCTCGTCTACGCAGTGGCCGGGTCGTTTATCATGCTGGTCGCAATTTTGGCCCTTCGCCCGCTGTCGGGTGCGACGAGCTTCCGCTTAGTTGACCTGATTCCGGCGACCCAGGCCCTGCCCCTCAGCACCCAAGTATGGCTCTTTCTGGCGTTTACCCTGGCGTTTGCCGTTAAACTTCCGCTCTGGCCCGTTCACGGCTGGTTGCCGGACTTTCACGAACAAAATCACGTCTCGGGCGTTGCCGACATTGCCGGGACGCTTTATAAGGTCGGGGGCTGGGGCTTTTTCGCCATCGCACTGCCGCTTTTCCCGGCAGGTGCAACCGCCGTCACACCTTATCTGCTGGGGTTGGCTGCCTTTACCGCTGTCTACGCTGCGATGATCGCCACAGCGCAGACGAATCTCAAACGTCTGCTTGCCTACGCCTCTTTGTCGCACATGGGGATTGTTGGGGTTGGGGTCTTCGGGCTTTACCTGTCCGGCTTAAACGGTGCGGTCTACCTGCTCGCCGCGCAGATGCTCTCGACCGGCGGGCTGTTTTTGATCAGCGGAATGCTCTACGCGCGGCGTGGTTCATTTGAGCTCTCCGAATACGGTGGGTTGGCAAAGTCGGCCCCGGCACTCGCCGCGTTGACGCTACTGGTTACCTTTGCCAGCATCGGGGTACCGGGGTTATCGAACTTCCCAGGCGAGTTTATGAGTCTTTTGGGAGCCTTTGAGCGGAACGCCTGGTTGGGCGGATTTGCGACGCTGGCGGTGATTGCGGCCGGGGTTTACGGCGTCAACATGTATCAGCGGCTCTACCAAGTAGACGCCAAAGAAAAGGTTCGGGATTTGGGGGGGCTCGAGCTCACCGTCCTCCTTCCCTTCGTCATTGGCATTTTGGTTTTTGGCCTAATTCCCCAACCTGGATTTTCCCGGATTGAAACGCAGGCCGCGCGGATTACCACGTTTGATACGTCGGTCGCTGAGCCGGTCAGTTTAGCGCCTGGAAATCCTGACGCCGCGTCCGAACCGGCCGCTGCACCCGCTGAAAGGGGCGAAAGTGGACATTAACTGGCTCGTTATCTCGCCGCCGCTCATTTTGATCATCACCGCGGCCGTCGGCGTTATCTTAGGCCGCAGCTTTGAGAGCACCCGCCCGGTCGCGTACTTGAGCCTCGCCGGGGTGCTCGTCGCACTCGTTTTTAGTGCATCACTTTTTGGCAGCGCGACGCCGCTGAGTGCGTTTGGGCTGCGTTACCTGGCGGATAACAGTGCGCTCGGTCTCTCGACGCTGATCTTATTGGGGACGGCGCTTGCACTCCTGATTTCGTTTGACGCGGTTGAACACAGCTTGGGCGGGTACGAATACTATCCGCTGATGCTCCTAAGTGCGACCGGCGGCTTGGTGATGGCCGCCGCAGGTGACTTGATTACTTTGCTGCTAGGGCTCGAGATTCTCTCGCTCCCGGTCTATGTATTGTCGGCGTGGCGACCGAACTCGAGGTCGTCTGAAGAGGCCGGGATGAAGTACTTTCTCCTGGGCGCGTTCGCCTCAGCCTTTTTGATCTACGGTATTGCCCTGATGTACGGCGCAACCGGACACTTTACCTACGCCGAAATCGTTCAGGTCCTCCGAAGCGAGACCTTTTCTCAAAATGCGTTAGCGACGCTGGGCGGTGCGTTCATCTTAGGCGGCCTCGCGTTTAAGGCTGCGTTCGCTCCCTTTCACCAGTGGTCGCCCGACGTTTACACGGGCGCACCGACGCCCGTAACCGCGTTTATGAGCGTCGTCGTTAAAGCGGCTGCCTTTGCTGCTCTCGTGCGCATCTTTGCCACGGTTTACCCAGACTTAAACAGTTCATTGCTGCAAGGGCTCGCTATCCTCGTCGCGCTGACGCTCGTCGTCGGGAACCTCGTCGCGCTCGTGCAGACGAGCCTTAAACGGCTGCTCGCCTACTCCGCCGTCGCGCACGCCGGTTATCTGGGACTCGCACTTTTGGCGGCGGATGGCAGCGGTACCCAAGCAATTGTTTGGTACTTGACGGCCTATACCCTGATGAACGCTGGCGCGTTTGCCGTGCTGAGCCTCCTCACCGACCGCAACGATCGGGGTGACGATTTAGAACGCCTTGCCGGTCTCGGTAAGACGCGCCCTTATCTTGCCTTCGCGCTGGCGCTCTTTCTCTTGTCGCTCGCCGGTATCCCGCCACTTGCCGGGTTTGTCGGAAAAATCTTAGTGTTTCAAGCTGCGCTGCAAGCGGGCTATATCAGCCTTGCGATCATCGCCATCTTGACGAGCATCGTCGCGGCGTACTACTACGTGCGGGTCATCGCGCTGATGTACTTTCGCGACGCCGAATACACCGACGTCGGGACGAAAAGTACCTTTACAGGTATCGCCATTGCCGCCGCCGCTATAGGAACGGTTTTGCTCGGCTTTTTTCCGGGTTGGTGGTACGGGCTGCTCGAGGCTACCCAGCGTTTAGCCGGAAGATAACTTTCGGGTGCTGCGGTTAGCTTTTACGCAGCACCCGAGCCTTACACAAGACCTAGCCTTTAAGACCGATATAGTTGCCCCACAAGTCTCTGACATGACACATCTTTTTGCCCCTTTTGATGTCCACGGGGCTACGGTAGAGCGTCGCGCTCAAAGCCACTAAAAAGTCCAAGCGTTTTTGAAAGTTGTCGGTTTGCCAGTACACCACCGTACCTGCTGGACCGGACGCTACCTTCTCGTCAGCGGGTACGATTTCGGTTGTGACGCCGTAGTACTTGTGATACTCGAAATCAAACTCGGTGACAGCGTGTCGCTCAGCTCCTGGGAACGCTTGGTGATACCACTCGAGCCCCGCTTCGGGGTCGTCAACGTGAATGAGCACAGGGGCGATAGGTGAAGTAAAGGGGCGCATCTCAACAGCTTTTTTGTAGCTTTGTTGTCGGCACAAGAGCTTCCTCAGTCGCTTTCGGTCGGCAGCCCCTCAGTCTTCCAACGCAAAATCCCGCCCTCCATATTCGTCACGTCGTAGCCCTGTGCCCGCAAAAAGTCGGTGGCTTGGGCGCTCCGTTTTCCGCTCCGGCACTGCGCGACGATCTCTTGATCTTTTGGGAGCTCGTCAAAGCGCACCATCAGCTCTGAAAGAGGCAAGAGCTGTGCGCCGGGGATGCGCTCTTCGTCGTATTCGTTTTGCTCACGTACATCGAGCAGCAGTGCGCCGCCCTGCACGCGTTTTTGGGCTTCTTGAACGTCTATTTCGGGAATGTCTGCCATAAACCTACTATAGCGGCCTGAGGTTTTACGGGTGTTCTAAAGCAGACGTTTTCGGGTCTGCCGGTTACGGTTATAGTCTTGAGATGGACGATTATGTAACGCGGATGTTGGACTTACTCGGTGACCAAGAGCCGATTTTGGTGTTAGAAGCGACGCCTGTGAAGCTCGAGGCCCTCCTTCTACAACTTGGTGACGACGTAGACCGCCCCTACGCCCCCGGCAAGTGGGACGCGCGGCACATCTTCGCGCATCTGGCTGACAATGAGCTGGCCGCTGGCTTTCGGCTCCGGCAGATGGTCGCCCGCGTCGGTGAAGTTCAGCCTTATGACCAAGACGTTTGGGCGACGCGTTACGCCCATGCTGACCCGGCTCTAGCCCTCGGTACGTTTCAGGCGCTGCGGGCGTGGAACCTGGCACTTTACGCGACGTTTGACCTAGACGACTGGCTCACCGAGGTCTACCATCCCGAGCGCGGGCCGCTGTCGGTTGACCTAGCGGTGCGGATGTTGGCTGGACACGATATAAACCATTTGGGGCAGTTGGAAGGGCTTGCTGCTGGGCTTTAGCCCCACTAAACTACAGAGATGATCATCGAAAATCCTTTGCAGTTTGGAGACCTTCCGGGTTACACACCGCACATCAGCCGTTTGCTGGCGATGATGCATTATGTGCGCGGTACGACTCTTTACGCGGCAAAAGACCTCAATATAGCGCAGCTCGACTATCTGCCTCATCCGGCGGGCAACTCTATCGGGATGCTGCTCGCTCACATTGCTGCTGTAGAAAAGGGCTACTATCTGGGTACGGCTGAGGATCAAGACGTTGATTGGGAGACTCCGGCTCGAGCCCTGGGTGAGATTGGTCGCAAATCCTTGCAAGGCGAACCTTTAGAGCACTATCTGGCAGAACTGGAACGTGTCCGGGAGCAGACGCTGGTAGGCTTCAGAAACTGCAATGACACTTGGTTACATGAGACTGACGAGTCTTGGGGTACGCCTACCAGTAACTACTTCAAATGGTTTCACGTCTTTGAAGATGAAGTGAACCATCGCGGCCAAATTCGGCTGATTCGGAAGCTTCTACCCGATGAATGACCGAAGACCGTCATCCCGAACGCAAACCGCTCTTAGATTGACCTGCTTGAAAAAAACGTAGCCACCTAACCTCTAGGGACGAACGGTTGGCCCCAGCACAAACGCGTAAACGACCGTTACGGCTGCTCCAAACACAATCCAGCTCCAACTCCGCCGAAACGTCAAAAGGGTACCCGGAGCTTGCTTCAGGTTAATCAACTGCATCATCCACAAAAACCCCGAAGTGCCGCCCAGCGTCGAAGCTGCGGCTGAGGTCAAAACAATCACGACGCCGTAAGGATTGAGAAAACCGATAGCGACCGCTACCACGACGCCCGTAAGGTACGAAGCTAAAACCAAGTGACGTGCGTAGGTAATCCGCGCACGGCCCACGCCGCCGATATACGGCTCTATCTTACGAACAGCGAGCCTGACCGTTAAAAAGTAGCTCGCCAAGCCTATAACGCTCATGAGAATCTGCCAGAGCCACGCGGGTGACGCGCCGTAAAGTGCGCCGTCACGGGTCAGGCCAAAATCGCCGATGCCGGAAACGCCTGAAAAGAGCAGGTAGCCGGTAGCGGTCATAAACCCAATCGTACCCAAGAGCCAGACGAAATAATAAAGGGCAGGTTGACGCGGTGAGATTCGGCGAAGGCTGAGAAAACTTATGATGCCGGTCAGCAAACTGACGACTGGACCCGCTAGGGCGACGAGTCGAACCGCTAAGTCGCTCATACCTGCGTAGTTACAATTCACGTAAAACGCGCCGAGTTCGGTTGGGTAACTGCCGAGTAAAAGGCACGACCCGGCGTGCCCGAGATGTTCATGAAGCGCAGTCTCGAGGATGAGCGCGAGGGCTGAAATTGCGATAATGGTAGGCCAATCGGTTTGTACAAGCGCGGACTGAGGCTGAGTCATCGTGTCCTTTCTTTACCTAATCCAGGTACCTAGCGTGTAAGCCTAATTTCAACCCCCTTAATAACGGACATCGTACACGCTTTGTCGTCTGACTAGCTCCTTGAGCTGAGTTGTAAGCTCGAGGCTGACCCCGGTTGAGGTGTCAAAGGCTTGACCGGCGTGTGGTATGGTGCTTCGTTATGGCTATAGAACTTACCTACGCAATGGTGAAACCCGACGGCGTGAAGCGCGGCTTGGTCGGAGAAGTGGTTCGGCGGCTCGAGGCCAAAGGCTTTCGTATCGTCGGCATGAAGCTCATGCAGATTCCCCGTGAAACGGCTGAACGTCACTACGGCGAGCACCAAGGCAAACCCTTTTTCGAGGGGCTCGTCTCGTTTATCACCAGCGGCCCGGTGGTGGCGATGGTCGTCGAGGGTGAAAACGCCATCTTAGAGTGGCGCAAGATGATGGGCGCAACGAACCCTAAAGACGCGGCACCCGGCACCATCCGCGGCGACTTTGCCAGCACGATTGACGAAAACGTCGCGCACGGCTCCGACGCCCCTGAAACCGCCGAACGCGAAATCGGCATCTTTTTCGATCCTGAAGAACTCCTCTAGTTTTTCTGGCGCTTGACCCCTACGCCCTGCAGCTAGCAGGGCGTTTTTCATGCTGAGGCTCAGGTAAGGGTAGCTATGACGAAATACCGTTAAACTAGCCTTACCAACGAGGAGGAACCTATGCCGCAACTCTCCGAAGCCCTCAAAGCCCTGAAAGCGTCCGCCACCGTCGCCTTTAACACCAAAGCCAAAGAACTCCAGCGTAGCGGGGTTGACGTCATCGCGATGACTGCCGGTGAACCGGATTTTCAGCCGCCCGAACACGTGTTGGCTGCCGCGCACGACGCGATTGACCGGGGCATGACCAAATACACGCCCGCTGAAGGCACCGCTGAACTGCGCGAGGCTATCGCAGAGAAATTTCGACGTGAGAACGGCCTCAGTTACGGCCTAGACCAGATTTCGGTCAGTACCGGCGGTAAACAAGACCTGTACAACGGCTTTATGGCCGTCTTAAACCCCGGCGATGAGGTCATCATGCCCGCGCCTTACTGGGTGTCGTACCCCGCGCAGGTGCAACTGGCGGGGGGCGTGTCAGTGCCGGTCACAACGCGCCCGGAAGACGGTTTTATCCCGAGCGTGGAGGCCATTGAAGCGGCGATCACGGGGCGCACCCGTATCATCGTGCTCAACTCCCCGTCAAACCCGACCGGCGCGGTTTATCCGCCTGAAGTGGTACGCGGGATTGCTGAGCTTGCGCAAAAGCACGACCTCTGGGTCTTTTCCGATGATCTGTATGAGCATCTCGTCTACGAAGGTGAGTTTGTCTCGGCCGCGAACTTTGCTCAGGATCGGACCCTCGTGGTCAACGGTGCGAGCAAGGCGTATGCACTTACGGGTTGGCGCATCGGCTACGGGGCGGGACCTGCGCCACTGATCAAAGCGATGAACAAGCTCCAGGGGCAGGTGACGAGTGGGGCCAATGCAGTCGCGCAGCACGCGGTTGTGGCAGCCTTAAACGAAGTTGAAAAAACGCACGAGTTTATCGAGATGACCAAAAAAGCATATCTGGCGCGGCGTGAGGTATTAGTCAACGGCCTCAACCGCATCGGGCTCGAGACGCCGAAACCCCAAGGCGCATTTTACGTCATGAGCGACCTGACGCCGATTCACCCAGACGAAACCGAAGCGGCGGTGATGCTCTTGGAAAAAGCTCACGTCGGCGTGGTTCCCGGTACCGACTTTGACGCACCGGGGCAGGCGCGGTTTTCTTACGCGACGAGTATGGAAAATATCGAGAAGGCGTTAGAGCGGCTCGAGGCGTTCGTCGGCGCAAAAGTCTAGCGGCCCAGCGGCATAAAAAAAGCCCTCAGCTTGTCCGCCGAGGGCTTCTCCTATTTGTTTTACCTTCAGGGGCAGCTTAGCCGCCCACTAAGCTGCAAAGGTTGGCTCTGCGCGTCTATAAACGACGCGTTAAAAGTGTAAACACCCAGCGAGGTCGTCACGGTTCCGCTTAGCAGCGTGTAGGTTGCGCCGTCTATCTTGAGGGTTAACGTGCTGTTCGAGCCGAGGACATAGTAGCTGCCGTTTGCTGAAACCGGGGTGTTAAAGGCCAGTGTGAGCGGAAACGCGGTCGTCTGCGTGCTTGCCAGACGAAATCCGGTGGGGCTGCACTGCAAGGTCTGGAACTCATCTGCGCCCAACGTGGCGGTACTCGAGACCACCCCGGAGAGAATCAGCTCGAGCCCCGCTGTAGATTGTGTCGGGGTGCTGCGCGGTTCGGGAAAAATGGCCCAGATGGTCCCAACGACGAGTAAGAGGGCAAGAACGACGCCCAGGGTGTCGGCAAGTTCTTCTTGTGACGGTAACTTGGGCTGGAGAAACCGGGAACGGCGGGGAAAGGGGCGGGCATACGTGGCTTTCATAAGGTGCCTCCTAATGTCCTTAGTTTAGGTGCTGCACGGCAAAAGTACAAAGCACCAGGGTGATAGATAGGGCAGCTTGTATCAAAAATACTGATAGAACTGAGCTTTGCCGTTAGACTACCTGGATGACACTTTCACAACTCCGCAGCTTGCTGATGGTTTTAGAAACCGGCAGCTTTTCGGCGGCGGCGCTTGAACTCGGCAGCGCACAGTCGGCGGTAAGTTACGCGGTCGCTGAGTTGGAGCGCGAACTCGGCGTCAAGCTCTTAGAGCGCGGACGGTTCGGCGCACGCCCGACCCGCGTCGGCGTCCGGGTTGCCGACCACGCGCGGCAGCTGCTGAGGTTAGAAGACGCCGTTCGGCAAGAGGCGAGCCTCGAGCGCGGCGTCTTAGAGGGAACGCTCCGCGTAGCAACATTCCGCAGCGCCGCCCGTCACATCCTTTCCAAAGCTATCGCACGGCTTGCACGGCGCTACCCGGAGCTTCAAGTCGGCTTGCTCGAGGCCGACGGGGACATGCCGGAACTTAAGCATTTACTTTTAAGTGGGCGCGCCGAGATCGCCATGTTGCAGACCCCCTATCCTGAGGGCGTACTCGTCTGGGAACTGCTACAAGACCCTTATGTTGCCCTGATGCCTAAAGATCATCCGCTGGTACAAAGTACCGTAAGCCGCGCCGAGCTGCTGGCGTCGCCACTTATTCTTTACGACAATGACGATCAGTGCGGGCGCGTTGCACAGCAGTACCTGCATGACGCGAAGCTGCCATTTCGCTCCACCATACATAGCATCCGCGAGGATTCGACCATCTTCAGCTTAGTCGAGCAGGGTTTAGGAGTCAGTGTCGTGCCGGAACTGGCGTTTCGAGACCTACCTGGTAGCGTCGCCCGAGTACCGCTGACTGAACCGCTGATACGGACTATCGGGGTGGCAATCTTGCCGCAAAGCCTTAAAGTTCCTGCTGTACGCGCTTTGTTAGGCGCGTTAAAGCAGCAGTTTCCCGAAAGTAACTTGCCCGAGTTGAAAACGGTGCTCGAGCCCGTCCCTTCATAGTCTGCGCAAACGACAAAAGGACTTTTGGAAATCTTACCTAATCCTCTATAGACCTTTGAATCCTAAACTTTTTTACTTTCTCGCCTCTTATTCAGGTGTATTGAGCACATTCGCCCTCTAGAGTTGGTGTAAGGTGAAAGGGACTCGAGGAGGCACTATGACAACCTTAAACAGCAAAAACGATACCCTAAACGGTGTTTTAGATGGCCTGATGCGCCGCTACCAAGAACGTGTGCCGGACGTTCAAAAAATTTTCCAGGCGATGATTCAAGACGGGCTGATCCGCGTACCGGAAGACATCGAAAACGACCACATCGCCTTTCGGACGATGGGCGTGCCACACTTGGGCATTGCGTCATTAGAAAAAATCTTTTTACATTTGGGCTACGACCGCCGTGACCCTTATACGTTTCTCGGTAAAAAGCTCAACGCGTTTTGGTACAGCCCACCTGAACCGCAGCTGCCGCGTATCTTTATCAGCGAGCTGCGCGTCGGTGAGCTGAGTGACGAAGCGCAGCGCGTCATCCACAGCTACACCGGTGAGGTTGACAGTGACCCGGTAGACGCGCTTGACTTAGATGACGCCAGACAGATTGACGCCTTTTTGCACCGCGCACTCTGGCGGCTACCGAGCTATAAAGACTATCAACAGCTTGCGAGTGAAAGCGAGTACGCTGCGTGGGTCATCTATAACCGCTACTACTTAAATCACTTTACGATCTCAGTCCATAACCTGCCGCAGGGTTACGACACCGTAGACGCGTTTAACAGCTTTTTAGAGTCACACGGGATCAAGCTCAACGATTCGGGCGGGAAGGCCAAAACGAGCCCGGATGGGCTACTGATTCAAAGTTCAACGGTTGCGGAGATGATTCCGGCAACCTTCGCGGGCGGCGACACGCATCCCATTTCAGGCTCGTACGTCGAGTTTGCTGAACGCCGTGCGCTGCCTGAATATCAGGGCAAACGTAAAAATGAGTTGGGACGCGCCGAACGCCGCGAAGGATTTGAGGCGGGCAACGCCGACAAGATTTTTGAAAGCACCTACAGTGCGCAGACGGGGCGGGGCGGTTAAGCTCCGCTCCAGCAAGCTCTACTAAACAACGCACCGTCTAAAGCCGGTGGGTTTGGAAGCCACTGAAAGTGTCCTTCCAGGCTCAAGCCTGCTTGCAACCTCTACTCACTAATCTTGAAGTTCTCTTCGGGCGGCGCTTCATCAGGCGCTTCGATATACGCCTTGACCTGCTCGTCTGTGACCGTTCCGACCGTCGCACAGAAGTAACCTCGTGCCCACAAGTGTGGTCCCCAGTAACGCTTCTTCAAATGTGGAAACTCTTCTTGCAACAGCCGTGACGAGCGCCCCTTAAGATACGGCATCACTTTCGCTGGACTCAGGCTTGGCGGACATGATACCAGCAAGTGAACATGTTCTTTGCTAACGTGCCCTTTGAGTATCTTGATGTCACGGCTCATACAGCTTTGTCTGATAAGTTCCCTGGCTCTTTCGGCAACCTCACCGCGCAACACCTGGTAGCGGTACTTCGTCACCCAGACAAAATGGTACTCGATGTCGTAAATCGTGTGTGCGCCCGTTCGATACTCTGCCACCAGAGCGTCATCGTAGCAGCCCCTGCTAAAGCTGTTCGCCTATAGGCGAAGGTTTTAGACCTGGCGCGTGGAAATAAAACGTCTTCCCCTGCTCGGCGTGTTCACGAAGCAGCGCCGCAGGCTTAAACCGTGGGCCGAAGTGACGCTCTAACCCTTCTAGTTTCTCCAATAAAACGGATGCACCGATAGCGTCGGTGTACCAAAACGGCCCCCCCAAAAAGGGCGGAAAGCCGAGGCCGAACACTGCACCGACATCGCCATCTCGAGCGGAGCGCAGCACACCTTCTTCCAAACACAACACGGCCTCGTTGACCATCATCAGCTCGAGCCGATCTTGAATCTCTTGCTTGGGCGCGTCTCGCTTCTTGTCCCCGATGAGGCGCGTCAGTTCGTCGTTAACCTCTTTTTCACCTTTGCCCTCGCCGTAGACGTAAAAGCCCTTGCCGTTTTTACGCCCTAAAAAGCCCGCTTCGACAAGTTGTTCGCCCTTGCTGCTGAGCGTGATGCCCCGCGCCGCAAACGGCTCTTTTAAGACCTTGTTGATCTTCGCCCCCACGTCAATGCCGACTTCATCCAAAAGTGTAATCGGCCCGACCGGAAAGCCGAAGTCGCGCATCGCCCGGTCAATCTCGCGGACGCCGACGCCCTCTTCGACCATTACGAGCGCCTCGTTCATGTATAACGATACGATCCGCGTCGTATAAAACCCCGGCGCGTCGCCGACGATGATCGGCGTTTTGCCCTGAGCACGGCCCGTAGCAAAAGCGGTCGCTAAAACCCACTCCGGGTTCTGATCGGTGGCGATAATTTCTAAGAGCGGCAGTTTGGGAACGGGGGAGAAGTAGTGCATCCCGACAACCTGCTCGGGACGGCTCGAGGCGCTCGCAATCTCATGAATGGGGATAGACGAGGTGTTCGAGGCGAAAACTAAATCTTCTTTTGCCACGGCTTCAACGTCTCTGACGACTTGTTGCTTGAGGGCAACGTCTTCTAACACAGCTTCGATGACCAAATCTGCGTCCTTAAGCGCACCGTAATCCTCGACGGGTTCGATGTGGGCGTCAATCAGGTCGCGTTCAAAGCTGCTGCGGCCCTTGCCGACGCGCTTGGTCAGGTCTTTCCAGATAGTACCTTTGCCCTTCGCGGCAATCTCGAGCGTCCGGTCTTTGAGGAAAACCTGCTGCCCGCCCTCGGCGCTCACCTGCGCGATGCCTGAGCCCATCAGCCCCGCGCCCAACACACCGACGGTATGAACGTCCTTTGCTGCGCCCTTAAACGGATTTTTCTCCGTGGCAGATTTGGCAAAAAAGAGGTGGATAAGCGCCTTCGACTGTGGGGTAAAGACCAGCTCGGCGAAGTTTTGAGCTTCAGCTTCCAACCCCGCCTGCATCCCCTGCTCTTGCCCGGTACGGACGGTTTCGATAATTTTGGCAGGTGCGGGGTAGTTGCCGCGGGTTTTTTTCTGTACCGTTTCTTCAGCCTGGTTGTAAACGACGCGGCTGAGCAGGGTGCGTTCTAAAACGGCGCTCGTCACCCGGCTGCGGAGGTCGCGTTTGGGAGCGCGGCGTTCTACGTTTCCGTCTACCAAGCCCTTGGCCGCCACCTTACCCGCTTCTAACAGCCCTTGCGGATGGATAAGCGCGTCAACCAAGCCCATCTTTAGGGCAGGTTTGGCGTAGATAGATTTGCCGGTTAAGGCCATCTCGAGCCCCTGCTGCAAGCCGACGAGTTGCGGGAGTCGCTGCGTGCCGCCGAGCCCCGGCAACAGTCCTAAATTGACCTCGGGCAGCGCAAATTTGGTCTTCGGATGCTGCGTGGCGAGGCGGTAGTGACACGCTAAGATGAGTTCTAAACCTCCGCCGACCGCTGCGCCGTGAACAGCGGCGACCACAGGTTTGGAGAGCCTCTCGAGCCTCCCCAAGAGCGCGTGCCCCTCATGGATCAGTGCCGTCACCTGCGCAGGCGTTTCAAAGGTCAGAAACTCCTTGATGTCTGCGCCGACGACAAACGAGTCTTGTTTGCGGCTGATTAAAACAGCACTTTTCACCGTAGGATTTCGCTCAATGCTATCTAAAACCTCACCGAACTCGCGTAAGGCGGCGGTCTCGAGCGTATTGACCCGGCTATCTTGCTGGTCAAAAAAGATAACGGCCACGTCGTCTGCGGTTTCACCGGTTGAAATTTCTAGGTCGAAAAAAGCCACTATGCGTCCCCCCTGCGTTCTAAGAGCATCGCGTGACCGAGCCCACCCGCCGCGCACGCTGTGACGAGCGCCAGTTGACCGTCTTCGTCATGCAGCCGCTCTGCGGCCATCGTCAGCAAACGGGTGCCGGTTGCGCCGAATGGGTGTCCGAGCGAGAGCGAGCCGCCCCAGAGGTTGAGTTTGTTCATGTCTACCTCGCCGACACGTTGCTTCCGGCCCAACCGTTTTTTGGCAAACGCGTCCGATTCTATCGCTCGCAGCACTGCCAACACCTGACCGGCGAACGCTTCGTGCAGTTCAATCACGTCTACGTCACCCAGCGTGACGCCTGCTCGGTCTAACACCTGCGGCGTGGCGTAAGCCGGACCTAACAGAAGTTCTTCGCCGGGGTCTTGAGCGACAAAGGTATACGCGCCTAACTGCGCCATTGGGGTCAAACCTTGCGCTTTCGCCGCCTCTTCTTCCATCAGCAGCACAGCTGACGCGCCGTCCGTTAGGGGTGACGAATTGCCCGCTGTGACCGTGCCGAACGGTTTGACGAACACGGGTTTTAGGGACGCGAGTTTTTCGGGGCTCGAGTCCGCCCGAACCGTGTTGTCATCTGTGAGCAAGCCGAACTTCGGCGGGACGGCGGTCGGCATCACGTCCTCGAGTTTGCCCGCCTCGGTCGCCGCCGCCGCCAGCCGGTGCGAGCGCAGCGCGTAATCATCTTGCTCCTGCCGCAAGACTCCGAACGCCGCCGCGAGTTTGTCGGCGCTCTCACCCATCGTTTCACCCGTCGAGTATTCAGCCACTTTGGGCGCTTTCGGCAGCAGGTCGGATGGCGACAGTCCCTGTAAGAGCTTGCGGTACTCCAAAGGTGAACCATACTTTTGCGACTCGTAGAGGCGCTTTCTAACCTCTATAGGAAACTGCGGCGGCGTGTCGGATAAGACCTCGACGCCCCCGGCGATGGCGACGTCGGTTTGCCCGGAGCGGATGGCTTCAGCGGCGCTCACGACCGCTTGGTTCGCTGAAATACAGGCCATCGTCACGGTATGGGCGGGCGTCCGGTGCGAAAACCCGGCACCCAATGAGGCGTCACGCGCGACGTTGCTCGTCGAGACGTTTTGCACGACGTTGCCCATCACCACGAGGCCGATGTGCTCAGGCGTTAAGCCTGTTTTATCCAAGATGCCGCGCAGCGCCAGCCGCGCCAGATCGTACGACGTCAGTCCCAGATAGTCCGTTCCGGAGCGGCGAAACGGTGTGCGGAGGCCCGCGATCAAAACGACTTTACGTTGCGTCATGGCTTTACTTTACTCGCTGGCTAGAGAAAAAGCGTCGGCTGCTTCGTCATTCGTATAAAATAAGGTGCGTCAGCGGCCTGCTTCGACCCGGAGCCCGTCTTCGCCCAGGTAGGTCACCGCGGCTAGCGAAACGACTGGAACACGGAGGCTAGCGAGTGCTTGACGTCCCCCTTGAAAGGTCTTTTCTACGACGCAGCCGACCCCCAACAGTTCGGCCTCGCAGCGGCGAATCAGCTCAGCGAGCGCCAAAATCGTCTCGCCCGAGGCTAAAAAATCGTCTATCAGCAGGACCCGGTCGCCCGCCGTGACGTACTCGGGGGAGAGGTAGAGCGGCGTCACGCCGCCTTTGGTACGGCTGGGGGCACTCGCGCTGAGCGCGTCGGGCATCGTAACCGGGCGCTTTTTACGGGCGTAAACGACTGGGACACCCAGCGCGACGCCGGTTGCCAGCGCGGGCGCGATGCCGCTCACCTCAGCGGTGACGACTTTGCTGACGTCCGTCACGCCTAGCGCAGCGAAGCGCTCAGCAAACGCTCGTCCTAGCTCGAGCGTCAAGTCGGGCTCGAGCCGGTGGTTGATAAACCCGTCAACTTTTAAGATATTGCCTTTTAGTGCCCGACCTTCTGCAGCAATGCGCACAACCAAACGTTCCATACTCCCTAGCGTAACGGTTCAGTAACCCGGTTGGGTGGTCCTCGAGCCTTATTACCCAAACTCAGCACAAACCCCTGTCTCCAAAATAGTGCATCCAGTAATCAAGCTAAACCCAGCTGGAAACGTCTTAATAAACGCTGTAATCAAAAACCTGCACAAGTTGCGTATTTTCTACCAAACTGGTAGACTTAATGAATTCAACCGACCGGTAGCACTTTTCGGAAGGCTATGCTAGCATTGTGTCGGGCCGGACAGTTGGCCGGGTACTAGTGCCCGGTATACTACCTCCAGCCGCACGAACGGTCCTCTACCGCGCACACGAGTCCCGCTTCGTTCAACCTACCTAAATCTGCGCGAACTTACCTACCTATTAGGGGGAAACACAATGAAAAAATTAGCTCTTCTTCTGTCCATCGGTGCTCTTCTTGCTTTCGGCGCAGCTCAAACCATGTCGGGTGGCATGATGTCGGGTGGCATGATGTCCGGCGGTATGATGTCCGGCGGTATGATGTCGGGTGGCATGATGTCCGGCGGTATGATGTCGGGTGGCATGTAAGCCGGAGTAACATCCGTTGGGGGGCGCTGGGTTACCGGCGTCCCTTTTTTATTGTCTAGTAGTTTACGAGGACCGGTTACCCAAGTAGTTGTTGCCACAAACACTGTTGCCAATGCCGTGACAGCCATGTACCGGCTGACACACCGGCGGTAGCTAGCCGAGCAGCGAGCACCTACGGTAAAGTGGCGGGGTGCCGAGTGGACGCGCCCACGAATCAATCAACCTGCTGGTTTACGGGGCAGCCGCAGTCTTATACGCGTATGCACGGCAAGAAGGCTTAACAGCCGAGTTCGACACTGTTCTTGCACCGCAAACGCTTAAAACGTTTACCCTCAGCTACCTCGTCGGGACATTTCTGGTTACGCCGGACCTTGACCTGGCTGAAAACCGGGTGCAGGCGCGGAACAACTGGGGGCTGCTGGGGCTGCTCTGGGTTCCTTACGGCGCACTCTTTAGCCACCGCGGACTCTCACACACTTGGATTGTCGGGCCGCTGACGCGGCTACTCTACCTTGCAGGTCTTGGTTTGGCGTTCTCATGGGCAGCGGCGCAGGTCGGGCCGTACTTCGGTTATGGGTTTTCGTTCTCCGCTAAGCTCTCGCAAAACTGGCCTGAGCTTGCCACTGGCGCGTTGGCAGGGTATTACCTGTCGCAGTGGCTACACTTGCTAGCTGACGGAATTCGCCCGGATCACGGGTTTAAGCGGAGTAGTAGAAACAAGCGCGGCTCGAGGCGCACCCCCAAACGCTCGAGACGCTAACCTCTCAGTCTGGTTTGGACGCCTAAAGCAACGCTCGGAGTAACCGAGTGTAAAGTGCTTGAAGGTAAAGCGTTGGGCGCAAAGTCCCGGGTGCAAAGTGTCGCGTGGTATCTTGTGCCATGACCCAAAAAATGACGACAAAATCCGCATGGACGTCCCCAGTCGCCATCTTTACACTTTGTTTGTTTATACTGTGCGCGGCGCTCGGCTCGGCCTCGGCGCAAGCTGCCCCTAAAAGCTCGTGGACCTGCCCGGAAGGGTTTGCCGGACAAAAGCTCAACATCTACAACTGGACGAGTTACATCGCCGAGGACACGGTCCCTAACTTTGAAAAGCTCTGCGGGGTTAGCGTCACTTACGACACTTACCCGAGTGAAGATGACCTCTTGGCGCGGATTCGGCAAGGGAACCCCGGCTACGACATCATCGTTCCAAGCGGGGTCGTGACCTCTCCGCTGATTGCCGAAGGGCTGTTAGAGCCGCTCGACAAGTCGAAAATTCCCAACCTCGCCAACCTCAACACCTCGCTGTTAGACCAATCCTTTGACCCCGGTAACGAGTACACCCTGCCGTATCAGTGGGGGACGGTCGGCATCGGCTACAACAAAACCAAGGTCGGGGCCGAAGTGACCGGTTGGGCCGACCTGTTTGCGTACGACGGACCGGTGGCGTGGCTCGAGGACATTCGGGGCATGATGGGGACGGCTTTAGTCATGCTCGGCCTGGACCCCAATACCAAAAGTCCCGACGAAATCGCTCAGGCCCGCGATTACCTTGTAGATCACGGTAACAATGTCGTCTATATCGCCCAAGATGACGGTCAAGAGGTGCTTGCTCGGGGCGAAGCTGATATGGTGATCGAGTATTCCGGTGACATCTTTCAGATCATGGACGAGTGCGGTTGCGACGACTACGCTTACGTGATTCCCAAAGAGGGCGCGTATTTTTGGGTGGACAATATAGCAATTCCGGTCGGGGCACCCAACAAGGCGCTCGCCGAGGTCTTTATTGACTACCTGCTCGACCCGCAGGTGGGCGCGGACCTGTCGAACTACACCGCTTACGGGTCACCGAACCAGGCTGCCATCGACCAAGGGCTGATTGACCAAGACCTGCTAGACGACCCCGCCATCTATCCACCGGCTGACGTTGAGAAACGGCTCTACTCGATTGTCAACGACCCTGAGCTCGAGCGGCTCTACAACGACGCGTGGGACGAAGTAAAAATCTACGTCGGCGGTTAAGGTTACGTGTGGCCGTACCCGCCCAAACCGTGACCAAGGTAGCCGCCGTCGAGCTGAGCGGCGTCAACAAAACCTATCTGGATTCGCGGAGCGGTAGCACCGTTCAGGCGCTGAACGACGTGTCGCTCACCATCCGCGAGGGTGAGTTCTTCGCGCTGTTGGGACCGTCAGGGTGCGGTAAAACGACGACACTCCGGTCTATCGCCGGATTCGAGCAACCCGACACCGGTACGATCCTGATTCGGGGACGAGCGGTGCAGGGGATTCCGCCGTTTCACCGCCCCGTCAATACGGTGTTTCAGGACTACGCGCTCTTCCCACACATGAGCGTGCTACAAAACGTGATGTTCGGCCTCAAAATGGCGAAGGTACCCCGTCAAGAGGCTCGGCAGCGGGCGACGGACGCACTAGAACTCGTCCAACTGCCTCAGGTGGCATCTCGGAAACCCTCACAGCTTTCGGGTGGGCAGCGGCAACGGGTCGCGCTCGCTCGAGCACTCGTCAACGAACCCGCTGTTTTGCTGCTAGACGAACCGCTCGGCGCACTCGACCTTAAACTCCGCAAAGCGATGCAGCTCGAGCTCAAAGAACTGCAGACCCGCGTCGGCATCACCTTCGTCTTTGTCACCCACGACCAAGAAGAAGCCCTGACGATGGCTGACCGTATCGCGGTGATGGACGGCGGGCGTGTGCTCCAAGTCGGCCAACCCGCCGAGATCTACGAACACCCCGCTGACCGTTTCGTCGCCAACTTCATCGGTGAAACGAACTTTCTTAACGGGACGCTTGTAGGGCGTAGCGGCGAACTAGGTGACCTCAAACTCGCCGACGGGCGCGTGCTCTGTGTGCCGTTGGGTGGGCATGACCTTAAGCCAGGAGATTCCGTCACGCTCTCGGTACGGCCTGAACGGGTGAGGCTGGGGGCCAGTCACCTTACTCCGTCTGACTTAGCCCGAACCTACCTCACCGCCAAAATCGCCGAAGTTCACTACCTGGGAACCGACACGCGCTACGACCTGGTGTCGGGTAGTACCTCCCTGACAGCGCGGCAGCAAAACGCTGAAGGTGAGGCAGCCTTCCGTGTCGGCGATGAGGTCACCGCGTCTTGGCGGACGCTGGGCGCGTCGCTCGTCCGCTAGACTGACAGTATGACCCCAGCCCAAACTACCCGCCGCATCCGGGTGCTGACCCTTTCCGGTAGTCCTTTCGAGATAGGCTACGCGCACGGAGCCGCGCACAAAGACGCGATTCGCCACTTTGCCGACGAGCGGGTTCGGCTGAGCGGCGACCCACTCTGGACGGGCCGGACGCTTTCCCGAACCGAAGTTTTAGACCTCGCTGAAGCGTGCCTAACCGAACACGAACGCTACGCCCCCGAGCTGGTCGAAGAGTTGCGCGGGATGGCGGCGGCCACTGCCCTGACTTTGGCTGAACTTTTAATCGTCAACGGCTTTACCGATTTTATTGACACCGTGCATCACGTCGGTCCCGGCACTGTGCAACCCGCCGCGCCGGTTGGGGCGGACAACTGCACCGCGTTCTTGGTTCCCAACAGTCTTGCAAACGGCCAGGGCTTTTTCGGTCAAACCTGGGATATGCACGACAGCGCGACGCCGCACGTGATTTTGCTGCGTGGCGAGCCCGAAGCTGCCCCCGCATTTTTGTGCTTTACGACCGTCGGTTGTGTCGGGATGATTGGCATGAACGAAGCCGGGGTTGCGGTCGGTATCAATAACTTGCTCGGCGCGGATGGACAGATTGGCGTCACGTGGCCGTTCGTCGTGCGGAAGATGCTGCAAGCTGAAACGGCTGAGGCTGCCCTGGAAGCCCTCCAAAATGCGCCGCTTGCCGGAGCGCACAACTACCTCATCATGGACCGCGCCGGAACCGGCTACAACGTCGAGGCGAGTGCGACCGTAGAGCATGTGACGCCACTAGGGACCGAACCCGTCATCCACACCAATCACTGTCTGGTCGAGGCGACGAGACGCGCCGAACGTCCTCGAGACGCCTTTTCACTCAGCTCATCCGAAGCGCGAGCGGCGCAGGCTCAGGAGTTGCTCGGCGGCGAAGAGGTCACCATAGAAGATTTGCAAGAGCTAACCCGTGACGATATCATCTGTGTGCGCTCGGCCGCGCCCAAACACATCGAGACGTGCGGCGCGGCTATTATGCGGCCTGCGACCGGCGACTTTTGGATGGCGTGGGGGCGTCCGGCGGAGCATCCGTATGAGCACTTCCGCCTCTGAGCTGGTTTTGACGACGCTCAGGGCCGAACATGCGGCGGGGCTCGAGCAACTCCAAATCGCCTGTTTCCCAACGCTTGCCCCTCATGAGTGGATGCGCCGAGAGCACTTCCTAAGTCACGCTAAGCTCTTTCCTGAAGGCAACTTTGTCGTGTTAGACGGTGAGAAGGTCGTCGGACTCGGGTCGGGGTTTTTGACCGACTTTGATTTTACGGCGAAACATACCTTTTGGGAAACGGTTTCTGGAGGCTTTTACACGCGCCACGACCCGAACGGCGCGTGGTACTACGGCGGCGACATCAGCGTACATCCGGAGTACCGGAGTTTCGGCCTCGGGCGCAAACTTTACGACGCGCGTAAAGAGGTCGTGAAACGGCTGGAGCGGCGGGGCATCGTTGCAGGAGGGATGCTGCCGGGGTACGCGGCGCACAAATCGGCGCTGAGTGTTCACGACTACGTTCAAAAAGTCGTTGCCGGTGAGCTGAGCGACCCGACGCTCAGCTTTCAGCTTAAAAACGGGTTTGAAGTGCGCGGACTGCTGGAAAACTATCTGGACGATGAAGCTTCAGATGGATGGGCAACGCTGATTGTCTGGGAAAATCCAGACATGTAGCTCTGAAACGTTAGGGTGACGGCTCATGCTTACCGCTTTGCACTAACCGCGTACCGCTCGTCACTGACTTCGCCACCCCACAAATCTTGAATAGGACTCAGCTCAATAACCTCTACAGCTTTGAACTTTTCGGGGAGCATACTGACAACTTCTTTTGCCTTTAAGCCTGCGCCCGTTGTCCAGGAGCCTTCAATCAGAAACATCTCACCCGCTGGCGTCAACAGATCGGCCCAGCGTTTTAACACCTCTTTAGGCTCGGGCAACGTCCATAAGATGTGACGACAAATTACGTAATCAAATCTTCCTTTGGCGACTGCGGGCTGGGCTGCGTCCATCACTCTAAAGTCAATAACTACGCCGCGCTGCTTCGCCTTTGCTCTAGCTAATTCAATCATTTTAGGTGAGCAGTCAATACCAACGACTGTATGCCCAGCTTGGGCCAGCAACACGCTGATTGAGCCTGTGCCACACCCTATATCAACAATCTTTGCTTTTGGCTTCGTTAGCCACTGGTCTAATAGGCTCTTCCAAGCCTTTTCTGTGTCAGGTTGAGCCATACCATGATCTGGCTGCTCATCAAATGAGGCAGCCTCTTCGTCCCACACATAGCGAGTTTGGGTTAAGTAATCTTCTTCCATTAAAACAGCTTAGCAAATGAACCGGTCATATTAAGAGTTAGTGCCTGACTCTGCTTACTGCCTGCTCTCAGTCCACCACCCAAGGATTACCCTGCTAAAGTACAAGGGTGAAGCCCAGTGTGTATATTGAGACCACCGTCATCAGCTACTTAACGTCAAAACCGAGCCGTGACCTGATTATCGCGGCGCAACAGCAAATCACGACAGACTGGTGGGACTCTGTGCGCTCTGAAGTAGACTGTTATGTATCTCCCTTTGGGATTCAGGAGGTGTCGCGTGGTGATAAAAGCCAAATAGAGCTTCGCCGTACGGTCATTCGTGACATGTCTGTACTTGCCCTTAACGAAGTTATAAGGGAGCTGGCAGCCAAGTACGTTTCGGCACTTGGGTTGCCCGAACGAGCGACGCTCGACGCCTTCCACCTTGCTGTTGCCTCTTAGTACAACGTGGACTACGTGCTGAGTTGGAACTGCAAACACATTGCCAGCGGACGCGTTCAAAAAGTTTTGCAAAACCTCAACCGGAGTTTAGACATTCACACACCCGTTTTATGTACACCCCAAGAACTTATGGAGGTTTGAAATGTGGGAAGACGCAATCGTTAAAGAGGTTCGTAAAGTACGCCTCGAGCTCGAAAAAGAAGCCGATTACGATGTGTCAACGCTCTACCAACGGGCGCTCGAGGTTCAAAATAAGGTCAAAGCAAAACTCGTTTTGGAACCGCTACCTAAACTAGCGATCACTACTCCAAATCGGGTTTGAGGTGCGCGGGCTTTTGGAAAACTACTTGGACGATGAAGCTTCGGACGGTTGGGCGACGCCGAGTGTTTAGGAGAATCCAAGTCAAGTCGCGTGAACATAAACTTTGACATCGGACTCGAGTCTGTCACCAAGCTGGTCTTGTGCCAAGTCAAGGTCATAATCGGTCTGTAAACCGAGCCAAAACTGAGGTGACATGCCGAAGTAACGCGCCAAGCGTAGCGCCGTATCAGCCGTTACGGAACGTTTTTTAAGCACGATCTCGTTTATCCGACGCGCACTTATACCTAAGCCGTTAGCAAGCTGATTCTGGCTGAGGTTCATGGGTTTAAGGAACTCTTCTAAAAGCACTTCGCCGGGGTGAACCGGGGCAAGTTTGTCTACCATCATGATCTCCTCTCACTTAGTGGTAATCAATGATCTCTACGTCAGCAGCGTCGCCGTCATCCCAAACAAAGCAAATACGCCACTGCTTATTGATACGGATGCTGTGTTGCCCCGCACGGACGCCTTGAAGTTTTTCAAGACGGTTAGCAGGAGGTACCCGCAGGTCAGTCAAAGTCTTAGCGTTGCTGAGCATTCGCAGTTTGCGTAAAGCGAGCTGCTGAATCTCGGAAGGGAGCTTACGAGAACGTTGCCGGTGATAAATCTTCTCTGCTTCTTTACTCTTAAAAGATTTGATCACACAAAAGATTATAACGTATAACGTTAAACGCCACATGTAACTTAAACGGGTAAGGAAAGTGTCTGACAACCCGAGTCCGGAAGCGACGAAACTTCAGATGGATGGGCAACGCTGATTGGTTGGGAGAATTTGAATTACAATAGGCTTAATGATAGACAAGGCTCACATTCTTAATGAATTAAAGCGAGTTACAGATTCTGGCAATGGCGTTGTGCCGGGACAGCAAAAGTTTTTTAATGAAACTGGAATAAAGCAGTCAGACTGGTATGGAAAGTTTTGGGCAAGATGGAGCGACGCAGTTAAAGAAGCTGGCTATAGCCCAAACCAGCTTCAGAAGTCTTACAGTCATATATTTTTGCTTGAAAATTTGCTCGCACTTACCCGTGAGTTGGGACAGTTCCCAACCAGAGGTGATTTGCGACTTAAAGCAAAAACTGATTCCAGTTTCCCCAGTCACAACACTTTTGGCAATCTAGGCAGCAAGAAAGAAATAATTCGTAAACTGATTGAGTTCTGCGAACAGCACGGCAACCTTGAAGACGTGGCAGAAATCTGCAAACCTTTAGTTTCTGTGGCGGAACCTAGACAGAGCGTTCAAGAAATTTCAGAAGACTTTGGTTACGTTTACCTGATGAAATCAGGCCGCTTCTACAAAATTGGCAAAAGTAGTTCAGTAGGGAGAAGGCATTACGAATTATCTATACAGCTTCCCGAAAAACTTTCTGTTGTACACAAGCTCATAACGGATGACCCTTCAGGAATCGAGTCCTATTGGCACAAGCGTTTTGAAAGTAAACGGAAGAACGGTGAGTGGTTTGAGCTTTCCCAACAGGATATCAAAGCATTTAAGCGCCGTAAATTCATGTAGAAGGTTGGCTCTCAATCTATCCTGAAAGCAATTTGGTCTTGCTCATTCTCCGCGCCGCTGCATCACCAGAGACACCGCGACGAGCACTATCGAAACCAAAATCATCAACGCCGACACCGCGTTGATTTCCGGCGGCACGCGCTGCTTTAAGAGCCCGTAAACAAAGAGCGGCAGCGTCGTCGTCCCAACGCCCGCCGTAAAAAAGGTCACCACGAAGTCGTCTAAAGAAATCGTAAAGGCTAAGAGTGCGCCGCCTAAAATCCCCGGTACGAGCGCCGGAAAGGTGATGTGCCAGAAGGTTTGGAGGTGATTGGCACCGAGGTCTCGAGCGGCTTCCTCGAGCGTTCCGTCCATTGTTGCCAGCCGCGCCCGCACCACGACGGCGACGTAGGCGATGTTAAAGGCGATGTGTGCGATGATGATGGTGGCAAAGCCGCTCACCAGCCGTACCCCGAACAGGTTTTGCACGAGCGCAAAAAAGGTGTTGAAAAAGACTGCGAGCGCCACCCCTTGCGTGATGTCGGGAATGATTACCGGCAGGTAAAAAAGTGCGTCGAACACCCGTTTACCGGGAAAGTCGCCGCGCGCCACGGCGAGCGCAAACAGCGTCCCGATGATTGTAGACATTACCGTCGAGATAGCCCCGACAATGAGCGAATTACGGACGGCGTTTAAGAGCTGCGCCGACTGAAAGCTGAGCCCGTCCGCGCCGCCGCCCAATAAGTTTTGATACCACCGCAGGGTAAAGCCGCGCCACACCGAGATAGACTCGGCGTTGTTAAACGAGTAGACGACCAAAACCAGAATCGGCACCCAAAGAAAGATGTAGGTCAACATAGGAATCAACCACAATCCGAAACGTCCGACCCGGCGTACAGAGAGGTCTCTCGACAATTTGCCTTGATTGAGGTCGGTCGCTTTGGCCGCTTTGGTCACCTTAGTCCCGCCGTTCGCCGTAGCGCGTATAGACCAAAAGACCAATCATCACGACGAGCATCAAGACAACTGAGATGGCTGAACCGAGCGGGATGTTGCCGCGTCCGCGAAACTGGCCTTGAATGAGGTTGCCGATCATCAACCCGTGGGTGCCGCCCAACAGGTCAGGCGTGACAAATGAGCCGATCGCCGGGATGAAGACGAGCACCGACCCCGCGACGATACCGGGCATCGTTAGAGGCACAATGATACGCCAGAACGCCTGAAAGTCGTTCGCGCCCAAGTCTCCGGCGGCCTCGACAAAGCGAAAATCGAGGCGTTCGGCGGCGGCGTAAATCGGCAAGACCATAAACGGCACAAATCCGTAGACGAGCCCGAGCATCACCGCAAATTGGGTGTTGAGCATGGTCAGCGGTTCGGAAATGACGCCGAGGCTTAAAAAGAGCGCATTTAGCGGGCCTTCGCGCCCCAAAATGGTTTGCAGTGCGTAGGTGCGAACTAAAAAGTTTGTCCAAAAAGGTAAGAGAATCAAAAAGAGCAGAAACTGCCGAGTTCTTGGATTTGGGCGTGTACTGATAAAAAACGCGACGGGAAACCCAAGGAGCAAGCAGAGCAGCGTCGTAAAAAGAGAAAAGTAGAGTGTCCGCCAGATAACCGGCCAAAAGACGTCAAAGGTGCGGGTGTAGTTTTCCAGCGTGACCGGGGCGACGGGTGCGCCTCCGGTGCCCCGGGTAAAAAAGCTCGAGACCAGCACGAACACCAGCGGGACCAGAAAAAAGATGATCAGCCAAAAAAGACCGGGGAGCGCGAGGAGAAAGCTCGAGCCGCGTCCGGTTTTTGTTCCTCTGGCCACACCTACTCCCAACACATCGAAGAGGTCCACGCCGAAGCGTTGCGCCAGCATACCGCAAGTGGTCTGTAAAGGGTGCGCTAAGGGGATTTTTGGAGGCGCTGCGCTCGTAGTGCGTCAATCAGTGGGCGCAGCGCGTCGGTTCTAAGTTTGAGTGCCGCGCGGTTGACCACAAACCGGGCCGAAGAGTGGAGGATGACCTCGAGCTCTTCTAAATCGTTCGCCCGTAAGGTGCTGCCGGTCTCGACAATATCTACTACGGCGTCGGCCAATCCTGCCAGACACGCCAGCTCGACGTTGCCTGCCAGCTTAATCACTTCCGCGCTGAGGCCACGCTGCCGCAGATAATCACGAGTCGTACGCGGATACTTTGAGGCAATCCGCCGCACCGGGCCACGCGCACCCACGGGCCGAATAAGTGACAAACGGCAGCGAGCAAAACCCAAATCTACGGGCTCGTAGACGCTGCGGCCCGACTCTAGGAGCACATCTTTGCCGACAATCCCTGCGTCCGCCACGCCCAAATCTACATAGGTCGGCACGTCGGTGTTGCGCATCTCGATGATGTGAGCGCCGCCCGCGTCGTACTGTAGAGCTCGAGTACCGGGTGGGTCTCTAAGCTCGAGCCCGGCTGCCCGGAGCAGCGCCAAACTCTGCTGCATCACGCGCCCTTTGGGGAGGGCCAAGGTAAGTGTGACGCCTGACTTAAGCACGTTCGAGTCCTAATAATTCGCTCAGCCCTTCAAATTCGGGGCGTTCAGAGGTGAGGGGCTCGAGGTGACCTTCCAGCAATAGATAGGGAATCCCCCTAGCCCGCGCGTGAGCTCGCAGCTCGTTTACATCATCGGTCAAGGCCCGCTCGACGCGGTAACCCGCCGTCCGTAAACGTCGCGCCAGGTCGTCATCTAAACTTACAGCAATTGGCGGTGCGTCGCCGGTGACACCGGGCAGGGCCGATAAAAGGCGCTCCAAACCAATCGCAAACCCCGCCGCAAAGGGCAACAGCGCCCCGTCGTAACGGCCCCCGCCGAGGAGCGGTTGCCCGAAGTCAAAGGTGTACGCGCGAAAAGTGACGCCCGTGTAGTACGACAGCCGCCGCGCCATGCCGAGGTCTAAGAGGAGTTCGCTGCTATCTTCAAACTCGGTTAGGACGGCCTCTAAGTGGTCACAAGCCGCTGCCGTCTCCGGCCACGGCGCGAGCCGCCGCGCCTCGTCCAGGACGCGCACACCGCCGTAAAGGTCAGGAACACTGAGGAGCGCCTTTTCCAAGTCGGGGGCTAAGGCAAGCGGGTCCAAGAGTGCTCGTAACGTCGCCGGGTCTTTGCGGTCAACCGCGTCAGCAGCCATATTCTGCACGGCAACCGGCAGTTCAGCAAGCTTAAACAGCTGCCGGACAAAGCCTGGATTGCCCACTTCGACGCGGGGCGCTAGGCCCACGGCCCGCACCGCTTCACGCGCCAGATGAATCAGTTCAGCGTCGGCGCGGACCCCGCTGACGCCGATAAGCTCGAGCCCGACCTGCGTAAACTCCCGCGTCCGGGCGATGTCCGGGACGACCGTGCGCCAGAGCCCGCCGCTATATTGCAACCGCAAAGGGCCTTGCTGCTCAGCTTGGTTAAACCGCACCAGTTTAGCTAAAGCGTAGGTATAGTCCGAACGCAGCGCCAGAAGCTCACCCTCCGGCCCCGTCAGTTTGAATGAACGTTCTGCAACTGGATGACGGGGGTCAAAGCGTTCCAATACCGGTACCGCGACGTGTTCGTAGCCCCAGCTCGAGAACAGCGCCCGCAGCGTCCCGACGGCCCGGACCCGCGCCGCACTTTCAGACGCGTGCGCGTAGCGGGTACCTTCGGGGGGAGTGCTCACGTTTTTAAGCGTACCGCGCCCTTTGCAGGTAAGGCTAGCATTTTTGGAGTTTGGCGCTTACTATAACGGCCTTCCACTTATTGCTCGAGGACGGCATTAATCTAGTGCGAGTGTTCGACGGACGACAAAACATTAGACGCGAATTTGGAGAATACCGAAACTTCTTCGCTATTCGAGCACAGCAGACTAAAGATTGCAAAGCAGTAAACTCTAATAATAATGGACTACATTTTCATTCATGGTGCTCCTGGAAGCGGTAAGTCATCTCTAGCTTGGGCACTGCAAGCAAAACTGGAAAGTCCCTGCTTTGAGTTTGGTTGGATTCCAGAATTCCGGATTAAACGAAACAGTACGATCAGCTATGAAGAGGAAGAAAATCTTGCCTTTGAAAATCTTACATTAGTCATTAAAAACTATGTCCAGCACGGCTTTAGTAATATCTTAGTGACTGATCTACGAGACCATATTGTCAAACAGCTACCGACGCACTTCAGCTATCATCAATACGTCCTGGTCACACTATATTCAGATGATGAGCAGGCATTAAAAGCTAGAGTGTTGGATGAATCGCGCTCTAGCAGTTACAGAGATTGGCAAGAGGCGGTGGCGCTAAACACTGAGATTACCAACCGTCCACTCATGAAGCACGAAGTCAGGCTCGCTAGCGATCAGACCATTGAGGAACTGACTGCAAAAGTGATAGCACTTGTCAGCAACTAGCTGGAACCCCTTTCCTGGGAAGTTCCGAAATCTGGCGCGTCAGAGGCTTAAGATATCTACTCGAGCCCCTCTGCAAGTAGCAAACGCCTTTCGGCAAAACTCCTTCAACTGGGAACAATTATATTCTCAAGCGTAACGCACACCCTCCATAGCGGCTAGCACCAGGCCACCCATAACCCTTACATTAGAAGACGTGAGCGTCCTACGACCTTTTGCAGAGACCGACTACCCCGCTTTTACCGCGCTCTATAACCGCTGCCGTCCCGAAGCGCCGGAGAGTGAAACGTCAATAAGGGCGTTTGACAACGCCTATGCTGACGACGAACTGCTCAATCTTGTTGCTTTAGAAGGTGACAAACTCGTCGGCGCGGTCTGGGCGCACCGTGATCAGGCGGGCGAGAGGCAGGTGCGGCTCGACATGCTCGCTGAGCCCATCATGCCCCTTGCCGAAACGCTCTACCGGGTGGCGCTGGAAAAGCTCGAGCCTTACCATCCCTCAGCCCTGATTGTGCGAGTACGCGAAAACTGGACGGACTGGCTGGACTTTTATGACGGCAAAGGTTTTGTTGAACTCGAGCGGATGTGGGAGTCTCGGCTCGAGCTCGCTACCTTCAGCCCCGAAAGATTTAAGGAAGCTGCAGCACGTATAGCCGACTCGGGCATCACCCTCGGTACCCTTGCCGACTTGCCCGATACGACCGCAACGCAGCGGCGCTTGTACGGAACAATCATCCAACTTCTCAGCGACGTGCCTTTCTATGAACCTCTCAATATCTGGCCTTTTGAGCTATGGCAAAAACGGTTTTGGAGGAATCCGGCACGCCGCCCTGAAAGCTTCTTTTTGGCGTTTGACGGCAACGATACCGTCGGGGTAAGTGAGTTGCGAACTGCTTCTCGCCCCGGTTGGCTCAGCACCGGCCTTACCGGAGTTAAACGCACACATCGTCGGCAAGGCGTCGCGCTAGCCCTCAAGGTTCGGGCCGCGCAGTACGCGCAAGCTGCCGGATTCGAGATCATTTCAACGCAAAACCACACGACGAACCGCGCCATGCTCTCTATTAACGAAGCATTAGGCTTCGTCAAAGAACCCGCGTGGATACGTCTTAAGAAAACTTTTGAGATAGCGAAAGCAGATTAGCCTCTAACCGAGCGGCGCAGGCCCGTCCCACCCGGCCAAGATATGCACGTGCGTATGAAACACCTCTTGCCCCGCCCCCGGCCCGACATTCACGACCAGCCGGTAGTCCCCTAACCCGTTTGCCCTCGCTGTTTTGACTGCCGCCTCAAAAAGTGCGCCTACGTCATCAGCGCCTTGTGCGTCTAACATCTCGTCCAGGCGCGGGCTGGGTGTTTTAGGAATGACCAACAGGTGAACGGGCGCTTTGGGCGCGACGTCCTTGATGGCGATAAAGTCGTCATCTTCGTAGACGCGTTCGGCTGGGATGTCGCCGTCAATGATCTTCTCAAAGATACCCTTTTCTTCACGCATAAAAACCTCGTCTCGGCTTTATTCTACAAATTATGACAACTCAAAAAGAAACGTTAGCCCAGGCTTTGTAGGTGTCAGAAGAAAAGACGAGCGTGCCGCTGGTGGCACTTTGAGAGACCTCGAGTGCAATCAAGCAGGTCAGTGACCCATTTCTAAGCACCGTTTGTTGGTCACACCCTCGGTATTCGGGAACAAAAGTATTATCGTAGGTTGCGCCGTCACTTTCAAACTTGAAGTCATACACGTCAACCCCGACGCCCCTAGCCCAACGGCTTGCCAGCGTAACCTCAAAAAGCCGAGACGTGACGCCGTTTTGTGCTGCGGCTTTGTCACCCCTCGAGATAGCCCAACTCTGCTTGACCTCGAGCTGAGCGTGCGGAAGCACCTGATTTAAGACTGGAGCCACGTGGCGATTGTCTTGACCAAAACCGATCAGGAGCCCAAGAGCTATGGAGATATAAGCCGGAATAGCCAGCTTACGATTAAAGCTCGAGCGGTCTGCAGAAGCTGCGGCGAGTAAAAAGACGTAACCGGTCATCAAAAGCAAGTAGGTGATGCCCTGCACATCGTCTTGCGAGCGAAACGCCCCAAACGCGCTCAAAGCTAAAATGATAGGCGTCGCGTAACGCCAAGCGGTCGCTAAAAACCAGCGGAGCGGCCTCGCTACGTAAACCATTCTTAAGACTATACCCTTAGTTAGCCTTGGCTGCCGTTCAGCACGAGGTTATCGCGGTGAATCACCTCATCGTAATCTTTGCTTCCGAGCAACTCGGCAATCTCACGGGTGTGTTTGCCCTGAATTTTAGCGAGGGCGTCGCTCGAGTAATTGCTCAATCCCCGCGCGACCCGCTCCCCGGCGTGCGTCACGGCTACGGCGTCACCAAAAGAAAAGCTGCCGGTGACGCCGATGATGCCTTTGGGAAGGAGGCTCCGGCCGGTCTGCAACGCCCGAAACGCGCCCGCATCAACCTCGAGACTCCCCTTCGTCCGCTGCTGCGCCAGCCAGCTTTTACGTGAGGGCGTGTGCGCTCTGGCTAAAAAGCGGGTCCCACGGACTTCGCCGCGGGCGAGGGCCTCGAGCCCTGCCCCGCCACCCCCGATAATGAGCGTTTCCGTCCCGGCGGCCGTAGCGAGCGCAGCGGCGCGAAGTTTGGTGACCATGCCGCCTGTCCCGCGCGATGTTCCGGCGTTACCGGCGAGGTGCTGCACGTTTGCTACGTCCTCGACCAACGCAAGCCGTTTTGCCGCCGGGTTATGGCGTGGGTCGCTGTCATAAAGCCCGTCTACATCGGTCAGGATGACGAGCGCGTCCGCGCCGACGAGGTGCGACGCCCACGCGGAGAGGCTGTCGTTGTCGCCAAAGCGGATTTCGCTCGTGGCGACCGAGTCGTTTTCGTTGATAATCGGGAGTGCGCCCAATTTGAGAGACGCCTCGAGCGCGTTTTTTGCGTTCACGTAGCGTTCGCGGTCTTGGATGTCGGCGGCGGTGAGTAAAAGTTGCGCGACCGGTGTGGGCGCGACAGCGCGCGCCCACTCGAGCATTAGGAGCGTTTGACCTACGGCGGCAGCAGCTTGCTTTTCGGGCAGCGTCAGCGGCAGCGACACCCCGAGCTGTTCCCGCCCCGCTGCGCCTGCACCCGATGAGACCAATACGACTTTACATTTCAGTTCGGTTTGTAAGACGCCGAGGCCGCGTGCGAGTGCCCACAAGAGCGGCGGATAGATACGCCCGCCCGCGTCGGTTAAGCTGCTCGTCCCGACCTTGACGACGACGCGTTGCCATTTCATCTAGCTACCTTTTTCTCGTAAAGAGCAGCGTCAAACTGCCCAACCCTGCGCTCGCCAACGTAGATAAACCCGTGTTGTTCGTAAAATGCCCGTACTTTGGGGCGCTCTGCGGCAGTATCGAGCCGCACGTAGCGTTTGCCCTGTTCAAGGGCTCTGTCTAACGCAAACGCCAACATCTGCGCCGCCATACCCTTGCCCTGTACTTTAGGAATAACCGCTAGTTTATGAACGAAGAGAGACTCATCCATTGGCGTGTCCGGCCAGAACATCGGGTCTTCAGCGACTAAAACCATACACGCGACAGCTTCGCCCTCCCAACATCCCACGACCATCTCGGCATCCGGGTAAGCCTCCAGGAGTGCGTCGGGCGTGAGTTCGCTCTGTAACCACAAAGGTTGGCCCCGCGCCTCGAGCGCCCTCGCTGCTATTTGCAGCACTTCAGAGAGCTGAGAACGTTCGGCTTCGGTAACGACTTTAATCTCAAACGAATGGCTGACAAGTTGCGAGGTCTCATCACGCATCGGCGTAGTGCAAAAACGCTTCAGGGATGACACTTTTATCTACATAAAGCACATCACCCTCATGCTTGGCGCGGCCCTCACGCTCGAGCGCCTTCAAACTCGCCTGCACCTTGCCCTGCACCTGCCGTAAAAACGCTGTGCTCCAGTCGGCTTCACCGGGGCGCACGGTCTCCAAAAACGCCCGCTGAAAGCTGGGTAACTCGTCTAGCGGGATACGGGTCTCGAGCTTTTGCCAATCAATCCAGTCCATAAGATTATGTTACTCGGACGAGAGAGGTTTGGCTCGGGCTAAAACCTGCGAGATGCTAAACTGACCTTCTGGGCACCCGCTCAGCTGGAGAGGTGTTGTTATGCGTGTAGGCATCGTCGGAGCCACCGGAGCCGTGGGACAGGAGTTTTTAAGCCTGTTCGCAGAACGCTATTTTCCTTTTACGGAGCTGACGCTCTTTGCGTCGGCACGTTCGGCAGGGAAGACGCTCACCTATGGCGACAAGACGTACACGCTTAAAGCTCTACCCGAAGACGGCAACTTAGACGTTGACTTGGTGTTTTCGTCGGCGGGCGGGAGCATCTCGAAGGCGAATGCGTGGCGTTGGGCGGAGCACGGGGCGGTTGTCGTTGACAACACCTCGGCGTGGCGGATGGATGAGCGTGTGCCGCTGGTCATTCCTGAAATTAACGGTGAGGCGGCCCTCGGACATCAGGGCATCGTCGCCAATCCGAACTGCTCGACCATCGTCGCATTGATGGCGCTTGCGCCCTTGCACCGCGCGTTCGGCCTCAGACGGGCGACGGTGGCGACGTATCAAGCGGTGTCGGGTGCAGGCGCGGCGGGGATTGCCGAGCTGCAAAACCAGACGCAAGCGGTCCTTGTCGGTGAGGAGCCCGTTCCGCAAAAGTTCGTGCATCCGGTAGCGTTTAACCTCTTCAGTCACGACTCGGACATTGGGGACGACGGCTACAACGTTGAAGAGCGGAAATTGACCTTAGAGTCTCGCAAAATCTTGAGCGTCCCCGAACTTGCCATCAGCGCAACGTGTGTCCGCGTCCCGGTCTTTCGTGCCCACAGTGAGGCCATTCACGCCGAGTTTGACCGGGCCGTTTCGGTAACAGAGGCGCTCGAGGTCTTAGCCTCCGCCGAAGGCGTCCGCATCGTAGACGACCGCGCCGCCAATCATTTTCCGATGCCTTTAGAGGCCAGCGGCCAAGATGACGTACTCGTCGGCCGCGTCCGCGAAGATGTTTCGCTACCGGGGGCGCTGGCGTTTTTCGTTTCGGGTGACCAAATCCGTAAAGGGGCGGCCCTTAACGCGGTGCAGATCGGTGAATATCTCATTCGGCGCGGCGCAGTCGCTGAGGCTACGCGCTCCTGAGAGAAGAAATCAGAATATAGAAGCTGGTTAGCTTGAGGAGCTATCACGTCTCACGCAACTTCAAGGAGCGAAAGTTATCAACCCGGCTGAGCTGCCTGAAAACACGGCCTCCCGTTCACGCTGACTTAGGTCAAACTGACTTAGGTCAAACTTAGAGTGGGAGGTCACTATGAGCTATATTACCGGACTCGATCATCTGCAACTAGCGATGCCCGCCGGCAAAGAGGCTGAAGCGCGGGCCTTTTACGGTGACCTGTTGGGGCTGGTAGAACTAGGGAAACCGCCCCAACTCGCCGGACGTGGCGGCTGCTGGTTTGCCCTCGGAACCCAGGCGCTGCATCTAGGTGTAGACACGCCTTTTGTGCCCGCACGCAAAGCACACCCAGCGTTTACCGTTACAGATTTAGAGGCACTGAGAGCGCGGCTCGAGGTTGCCAATATCTCAACCCTAGATGACTTTACGTTGCCGCACGTCCGCCGTTTTTACGCCGCCGACCCGTTTGGAAATCGGCTCGAGTTTGTAAGCAGGGTTTAGACTCGAGTGCTGTTTCGTACTGACGGTTGCTTTTTTCTCACCTTGCTCGGGCCTAAGGTAACGTATGAGTACCCAAAAATTAACCCGTTCACGTAGAGACCGCAGGATCGCCGGAGTTTGCGGCGGTTTGGCCGAATACTCCGGAATCGACGTCACGATTATCCGCATCTTGTTCGTCGTGTTCGCGCTCGCCGGCGGCCCCGGTTTACTCGTCTACCTCGTCCTCTGGGTGGTTTTGCCCAAGGGCAACTGAGCTGTGAAGCCGCCCCATCAGGCGGCTTTTTCACGACTCGCGCTTAGAGCTCAGCAGGTTTGCCCCACTCGCCTTCGAAGACGATCTCTTTAAGAGGTTTCCGGATACGCGGCGCTTCTTCGCGTTCGCGCAGGCTCTCGGCTAGGGTGCTGCTGTCGGCAAGATAGCCGAGAGCGGTGACCGTCACAGGCTCGTAAGGGCTTGGAATCCCGAACACTTCTTTAACCTTTTCTTTGTCAAATCCCCCCATCGGGTGAACGTGCAGCCCGAGTTCGGTCGCTTGCAGGGACAAGTTGGCAAAGGCTAAACCGAGGTCGTGTTTGGCGGTAGGGTTTTCGCGGGCAGGTTTGTCGCCTTTTGCCGGAAACATCGTGTCGGTAAGGCTGAGCAGCAAGACGGGAACCTGCTCAGTCCACGGTTTGTTGCCATCGGCTAAGCAGCTGTGAAGTTTGTTAAAACTCGGCTCGCCGTGACGTGCGATTAAAAATCGCCACGGTTGGACGTTTGCCGACGACGCTGCCCACCGCGCCGCCTCGAAGATGCGCTGCAGCTTCTCCTCTTCGACCGGCCTCATGCTAAACGCTCTCGGGCTCCAGCGTTGGCTCATCAGTTCGTGAATCAAATAGGTGGTCGGTGCGCGTCTATCTTTGGGCTTGGTTTCAGTTTGGCTCATAAAAATCCCTTTTCATGGTGCGGCGTGACCTGGCGCAGCGCCGCTCCCTCAGCTTCAGTTAGTCCTACCAGGTGACGTGAGGCCCGCCAGAGCCGCGCCTGCACCTGCACGTCATAAGAACGTTTAGATGAACTAACGGCTTTTTTGTTGTCAAAATACTTGCCCGATACTCCGTTGACCTCGGGTGAGGTGGCGAGGTAGACAACCGTTTCAGCGCCCTCTGCGGGCGTCTTGAGAAAGGGCCGACCTACCCGGTACAAAGTTTTGAGGAAGAGTCCGTCACCGAAATTGCTGGCGACGCCGCCCGGATGCAGCGCGTTGACGGTTGCGGGCGTATCCGCTAAAAACCTCGAGAGCTGATAGCTAAACATGATGTTAGCGAGTTTGGCCTGCGCGTACGCCTTAAAGCCGCCGTAGTTTTTGCTGAGCATCAGGTCGTCAAAGTGAATCTTGCCGGTGTTTGACGCAGCCGACGCGACGTTGACAATGCGGGGCTCGGGACTCTCGAGTAGCGCCCCCATCAAGAGCTGCGTCAGCAAAAAGTAGTTGAGGTGGTCGAGCGCAAAGGTTTTTTCGTAACCGTCTACGGTTGTTTGGCGTTCTTGAAACAGTGCCCCGGCGTTGTTGACCAGAACGTCTAACTGACCGAACTGCGTCTTGACCTCCCCGGCAACGCGGCGAATCTCAGCGAGTGACGAGAGGTCGGCGGGAAAGTAGTGGAGGTCAGGGTTGCCGGTCTCTTGTTTCAGGGTCTCGGTGACCTGAGCGCCAGAGCCGGAGCCCCGCGAAACCAACCCTACGCTTATCCCTTGCCGTGCGAGCGCCCGCGCCGTCTCGAGGCCGATCCCTGAGGAGGCCCCGGTGACGAGTGCGGTCTGTCGAGAATGTGTCATAAGGGCTACTCTACGGTGCTTTGCACTCTTGTAAAGCATGTCGGCTTACGCACCGGCGGCGTGTTCGGAGGAGGTTTCGTGTGTGTGAATATCCTGAACATGCGCCTCGCTTTGGCGTAGCCACGCCGACTTGTTAAATTTTAAGTAACCGCTCAGCTCCGAGTCTTTTCAGCTTTGCTTACATTTACTACGTCGTAGAGAGACATGTCGCCGTACGTCTGCTATACTCATAAAAATCTCACGTGGTTGGAGCCCTGACAGAAGTTTGTCCGGCCCAAACTTCTGCTGACTTTATGATGCTGACCGTTTCCTTTTACCCCACCTTTTTCAGGCGCTTTTTGCTTCTGACCGTGCTTAGTGCGCTGATTTTGGCAGGGTGCAGGGGTGTGCAGGAGGCCGAGGGTGCGCTCACGCTGCAGATTGACGGGCGCGGCTCGAGCTACCTCGCTATTCAAGACGGTGCTATTCAAGACGGTTTAGGCGCGTGGCGACCCCTTACCCCCGGCGCTGACGCGCTGTCTAAGGTGACCCTGACAGACCCGCAGGGGCGTTACGGGGTCCTAAGTCTCTGTCTCGATACGGCGACGGGTAACTCGAGCATCACGGTTCAGCACGGCGTCGTCGCCGACACGCCGGTCGTTTCGGCGACCTGTCTGGCCGATCCGGTAGGGGAGACGCTCAGCGTTTTAGCAAATGTCAGCGGGCTTTCACAGGGCGACTACGGCAACGTCTATCTGGGCTTTACGTCGGCGCTCTTAGACAGTGAGGCACCAACCTCTCGGCTCGAGCTTCCCGGTTCGCCCGAGGTCCGTTACGACTTGGTGGCGAGCCGTTACAAAGGTGAGGCGCGCGTTCCGAACCGTTTGGTGCTCGAGCCGGGACTCGCGCTTACGGCTGCAAACGAGCTGAGCATTAATTTTGACGGCCCCTTTTCGTTCCAGCCTGAAGTGGCGCGGCTTTTGGTTGACGGGGTTCGCCCTGGCGAACTGCTCTCTGGCTCGGTCGAACTGCTCAGCGGCGGCACGGCGGCGCGGGTCGGCGAATATACCGGCGGCGACGCGCTTTTTTACACCCGTATTCCCGAACGTCTAGTGGGGCGCTTGGGCCGAGACGTAACGTTTCGCGCCGCCGTCCAGAGTTTTTCGTACAACGACCGCACCAAAGCGGGCTCGAGCCGTAGCCTCAGCCGCACCTTACTGACTACGCCGAGAGAGCCTGCTCGGATAAGACTCCCTGATCCCCTCGAGCCACCTGAGCTGCGGCTTCTTGGAGCCCTCGAGTTCCGCCCTCAAGCAGGCTGGCGGCTGCATCCGGCAGGGCGGGGTGTGTACACGCAGTTTTACTCGCAGATTCAGGCCGGGCACACGGTCAGCTACCGCCTCAGCCAGAGTTCGGCGTGGCTTAAGGGGCGCGCCCCGAGGTACACGCTGCCCGACCTGAGCACGCTTCCCGACTGGCAGAGCGCGTGGAACCTGACGCGTGGTGAGGCGCTTTTTTGGGACGTGTCGTTTACGCAAAAAACCGCCGTCAAAGAGCTGTTTGTCAACCGTTCGGGGGTGCTGACGCCGTAGGGATCAGTGTTGACCTTTTCAGTCGGGACGTTTGCAGTGAGCCACGCGGAGGAAGTAAGCATCCAGCGTAGAGAACGTAGTCGGTGACCTATAAAAAACATCGTCTCTCACGCAAAATGTGATAACAAAGGCGAATCTCGGCACAGCTTGACCCAAGCTTTTGCGGTCATGCTCAGCTGAGCAGGAGGTGCTATGGCTAAAGCCGAACACAAACTTGGCGCTGAGATTACGGGCTATTACAACCATGGGCGCGAAGCAGCGCGCTTAGAAGGGGGTAAAAATCAGCTCGAGCGCCTCCGCACGCAAGAACTGCTCACTCGTTTTTTGCCCCCGGCCCCTGCTGTAATTCACGATGTCGGCGGCGGGGCCGGGGTTTATGCGTTTTGGTTGGCGGAGCGTGGGTACACGGTTAATCTGCTTGACGCGATGCCATTACACATTGAACAGGCTAGAGAAATTTCTGCATCACAAGCTCAGCCGCTCGAGTCCATCACTTTAGGCGACGCCCGCGCCTTACCTTTTGCTGATAGAAGCGCCGACGCGGTGCTCTTATTGGGACCGCTCTACCACTTGACCGAACAAAAAGACCGACTTACGGCGCTCCGCGAGGCGCACCGCGTTCTCAAACCGGGCGGGGCGGTGCTCGCGGTCAGCATCAACCGCTTCGCCTCGGCGTTCGACGCCCTTTTCGAGGGCTACTTGCACGACCCAGCGATTAGGGCCGTGATTGACCGCACGCTCACCGACGGGCAACACCGCAGCCCGGAAGGGAAGGGCTTTTTTACCACCGCTTTTTTCCACCGGCCCGAAGAGCTGCGCGGGGAGGTCGAAGCGGCGGGCTTTAGCACCGAAGCCCTCGTAGGGATTGAAGGTATCGCTTTGGGAGACTTTGAAGCGGCGTGGGCCGACCCCGAAGCGAGGGCGTGGGCGCTCAACGTTGCGCGGCTGCTCGAGGCTGAACCGACGCTCCTCGGGGTGAGTTCGCACGTGCTGGCGGTTGGACGTAAAACGTAAGGAGTATAACGGCGGCTGTAGATCAACCAGTCGTCTATACTCAGCTCATGACGCCGAAATTATGGCTTATCCTCACTGCGCTGCTCGCGTTGCCCTTTAGCTTTGCCCAACGCCAAATGTTTGAAGCGTGTGCGCCTGCTGTAGGTAAAGTCGTGCTGAACGGTTCTCCTCATCCGGCTATCTCAGACCGAATGCGGACGATCTTTAGTGACGACCAAGAAGCTCGTATGAAAGAGAATATTGATTGGGAAACCTTGAGCCGTAAAGATACTGAGCGCCGTGCCGAAGTGATGGGTTACCTTAAAAAGGGTCAGCTTACCACCGGGAACGATATGTATTACGCCGCCTTTATCTTTCAGCACGGGAACTGCCCGGAGCACTATCAGCTTGCCAACAAGCTTGCAGACAAGGCGATTAAGCTTGGTTACAGCGACGCCCGCTGGATTTACGCCGCGACCCTCGACCGGTACCTGCTGAGCATCGGTAAAAAGCAGAAGTTCGGCACGCAGTACACTTCGGCTGACGGCTGCACGTACGTGCTCGAGCCCGTCAACCCGAAGACGACCGACGCGGAGCGGCAGCGTTTCGACGTACCACCGCTAGCGCAAGCGAAAGCCAGGGCAGCCGGATTCGGTGCGGACGGTTGCAAAGACAGCAACTAGCTTTTGTTTATAGCGTTTCAAACTCGAGCAGCAACCCTTCGACACGCTCGCACAGAGGTTTTCCCAGCTCTTTAGGCGCACGCCGCAAAGAAAAGTAGAGCGCCCGCAGCGTGTGTTTGATGTTCATAAAACTCCCGTAGCCTGCATGCATCGCCAGCTCAGCGCACGCCTGTACCTGCTCCCGAAAGCTGTCCAACCACTCGAGGCGCTTAACCGGGGTAAGCTCCGTCCGTAACAGCGCGTTACTCATCGCTACAGCAATACGCTCATCTTCACCGTCTGTATATGCCCGGTCGCGTCCCATCAAACTCTGTAAACCTCCGAGCAGTGCTTTGACCTCCGCGCCGCTGAGTTCGTGACATGTTGCCAGGGTTCCTACTGCGTCCGCTGCGTGCGCCGCCGCGTGCAACCAACCGAGCAGCGCGTCGTAGCCGCGCAAGTCCTGCTCACCTTCTAGGTAACGCAGCAGGACCGGAACCAGCTGCTGAACTTCGTCCGTAGCCAAACAAGGCTCGTGCTGCTGCCTATCTAAAACAGCCCCAATTTGCAGCAGCGTAAAAGAGCGGACGAGTACGGTTTCGTCGTCAGCTTGGCCAAACTTGAAAAACAGATGGTTGTCATCCGAAAGCAGCCTCAGCACGCTGCGAACTTGCTCAGCAGAAAGTGCTTGGGTGATCCAGGTATAAAGTGCCGGGTAGACGAGTTCGTCCCGGATGTGTGGATCGGGATGCCCTAAATACTCGGGCTCGAGTAACCGCCGGGTCAATTCCCAGACATCATCCGGCACGTTCAACGAGCCTTGAAGGTACTCGAGGCGCGCTTTTAAGGTTTCAGTAGACATAGTAACCAGCTTACAAGTTAGCGCGAGGTCAAAAGCCTGTCGCAAAGCGTCTCTGCAACATACGCCGAGGCCAGAAACCCACGTCCGGCAAGTCCCCCGGCAAACCAGAGTCCGGGCTGAAGCTCCTTCACAACCGGCAAGTTGTCGTCCGCTTTAACCCGAACACCGTGCCACACGCTCTTCAGAGACGCGCTTTTTAGGGCTGGAACGAACCAACCGCCGGCCCGTTGCAACTGGGTCGGGGCACTCTCGTCTGTTTGGTCGGCTGGGCGGTGATTGCCTCCCAGATAAAATGTCTCCTCAACCTGAGCGCCGTACACGGCTCCAGCGAGTGGATAAGGGAGCGCCGGTTCGGGCTCCGGCAGCGCCAAACCGATGACCTCACCGGCGACGTGCTCAAGCCCCACTACCTTTTGCCCAAGTTCCATACCGGAGCCGCTACAAAGCACGACCGTGTGCGCGTCTAAGAAGCCCTGTCGGGTAAGGACCTCGAGCCCGTCATCCGTCCTGACGATCTGCGTGACGTCGTAATGCTCGAGTACCCTCGCTCCCGCTTCACGTGCAGCCTGTGTCAGCGCAGCCAACCACAGCTGCGACCTCAGCCACCCGCCGGACGGTGCGACAAACCCGCCGAACGGCGCGTAAAATCCCATCGGCACCTCGTCCGCACCGAACCACGACACGCCGTCTCTTTTTCGCCACTGTTTTGCTTGTTTGGCGTTTGGTGCCACCCGCAACACGCCACTTTGCACGACGCCGGTCTCTAAACCTTGACGTTCTACCTCGCTGACCAGCGCCCACATCGCCTCGAGCGCCGAGCGGTCAAAGTCACTTGCCCTTGCACTCCGGCCCCGATAGGGGTTTAAGAGCGCCACCGGGACGCTTGACGCCCCTTCAGTTTGGCCGATTCGTCCACGCTCGAGCAGCGTCACCGCCGCGCCGCGCTTGGCTAAGGTATACGCCAGCGTGCAGCCCATCACGCCACCCCCGATGATCACGATCACAAGTTGATGTCCGCCGGTTTTTGCGCGAACAACACCTCGCGTTTGCCCCCAACTGGTCCGGGCCGCTTGGTTACGGTGAGGCCGAGCGCCGCAAGTCGCCGCCGTACCGCGCCCTGCACGCAGTAGCTGACGAGCGTGCCCCCTGGCTCAAGTGCTGAAGTCAGCCTTTCTAAAAAGCTTTCCGTCCACAACTCCGGGTTGACAGCGGGGCTAAAGGCGTCGTGGTAGACGCTGTTAAACGCTTTTGCGGGCAGGGTTTGCGCCGTCGCCTCGCCGAGTAAAAGTGTGAGTCTGACCTGTCCAGTTTCAAAAACGCAGGTACCGGAGGGTGTCAGGGTGCCTCGCCACGCTAGATACGCCTCGACGAATTCGCTCTGCAATTTCTCGTACCCCAAGCTCCGAACGGTGGCGGCGTCTAACAGGGTATGCTCGAGCGCCGTGTAGTCAAGCCGCGCCGCCGGGTTTTCCAGGCACGCCGCTGCGGTCACAAAAAAGTTGAGGCCGGTACCGAAACCGACCTCGAGCACCCGCACCGTTTCCCCCTCGGTCAACTTCCGGGCGACGCCGGAGCCCTCTAAAAACACGCTGCGCGCTTCGCTCAGCGCCCCCCGCTCCGAGGCGAAGGTCTGGGCGTAACGCTCGCTGTAGAGCGTCGCGCTCCCGTCCCCGGTCAGCTGCAATTTCGTCACCCGTCTACTCTACCGTGCCGGTTGAGACTGTTTTGCCGGGGCGTTGCGTTAAGCTAAACGCATGATGGAGACCCTCCGAGGGGCGTGGGACACCACCCTCTCTTTTCTAACGCCCTACTACCAACAGACGGTTGCATTCTTGCGTACTTTAGACCCGGTGGTGTGGTGGACGGTCGGGGGCGTGCTGCTCGTATCGTTCCTCCTTTGGCTCTTGCTGCGCCGCCGCGAACCCCGTAAAGACGGTCGCCCCGAGGTACTGCTCTCGCTTGGGACGGTCTCCGCGCCGGACGGTGAGGTCGCCGGGACCGAAGGCCGCCACCTGCTGCGGCTGACGGTCAGCAACCTCAACACCTACGCCGTGCAGGTGCTGGAACTCGCCCTCAAAACGCCCGAGATGGACGTGCCGGTCACCGCTGAAGTCGCCGCCGTAGTGCCGCCGGAAGGCTCAGTGATGCTCGAGCAATCCTTGACCGGCGTGACCGGCGACGAGGGTCGCCTCAACTTGTACTTTTACACCGCTGGAAAAAGGCGTATCTACCGTTTGCAAGCGCCGTTTGCGCTCGAGCCGTGGAACAACCGCTATAAGATTTCGCCGCTCGACCAGAGTGTCACCCCGGCCAGGCAACTTGCGAGTGCCGGAGTCAGCCGCGTACAAGAACAGACGTGGCGCGAAGCGCGTGAGCAAGAACGCGCCGAAGTTGCAACGAGCAGTGCGCCGCGAGAAGCCGTATACGTCGTTCGTGAAAAGCCCCAGAAACGCCGTGAAGTCAGGGAGCGCCCTGCCGAGCTGCCCCGCACCCCTGAGCCGGTCGAAGCGCCCCACTACAGTGAAACCGTTTTTCCCGACGAGTTTTAGGGTATTACCGGTTATACTTTGCAGCTTGGGTGTAACGATTCTCTGCCGCTCCGCCTTTTGCTGGACGAAAACCGCGTTAAGCTCGATTTTCTCAAAGTCTCGAGCCTGGACGGGCTCCCGGAAGCCGTAGAAGCTGCCCTTAATTACCGCCCTGTGCTTATTCACGTAGGGTTTGGCATCGGTGACACCACAGCCTCTTACGACGCGTTCGACTGGAACGGATTTAACCGCCTCGTGCAGCGTGCCGGGTCGCCTCACCTGGCGATGCACCTCGAGGCGTCCACACATAACTGGCGCGGCGACGATTTACGGGTTCAAAGCCGAGCTGAAATTCTCCAAATTACAGAACAGCTGGCCGCTTTGTGCAAGTTCTTGAAAGATAGGCTGGGGTGCCCCTTGCTTTTAGAAAATATGGACTACATGGGCACCGAGCTAAAACCGGGTTACGGCGTGTTCCTTACAAGCGTCGAACCTGCACTAATGTGGGATTTAGTTGGAAAAGAGGGGGTCGGCGTCTTGCTCGACTTGGCGCATCTGCGGGTTACGGCGTATCACCTCGGTTTGGACGTTTACGCGTTCGCTCGGTCGTTGCCCCTTCACGCAGTGCGCGAAATACATGTGAGCGGCCCCGCCTATATTGACGGTTTGGGACTTCGTGACGATCATCAAGAATTAAGCGAAGCTGACTACGCGCTGCTCGAGTGGGCCTTGCCCCGGACAAACGCTGAGATTGTGACGCTCGAGTACCCGAAAGCCCGGACGGTCACAGCGTCTTTTGACGAGCAAGCTGCGGCGCTGAGGCGTCAGCTTAAGAGGCTTAACAAGATAGTTGACTTGTGAAGTGGCATAAGTAAGCGCCTGAAATAATGCCTGCTAGGGCAGTCTGCATAGGGCGACCTATTGATCTGTAGCCTTCGACTTTTTAATTAAGTGTAGAAAAGCGTGAATTGTGGAAAGGTAATAGTAAAACAGCCATGAATACCAAATCCTTTTGTCGTAGTCAATCTTTTGTTTATCGTTGTGATGTCTAATGCCAAAATTATTGGCAATATTAAATAGATCGTTTTCGTCTTGGGATAGCATGACCATTTTTAGTTGCGGTCTGAGGAATTCTAGAACATCAGCCAAGTCCCTGATGGCATTTTTTCTATCTTCAAAGGTAGCTCTCGCTCGTCGGAAATTAAAAACGGCAGCCTTCACTTTGGATTCTACATTTTCAGGGTCGTAATTAGGGAGATCAGCACTTAAAATAACTTCATAGCCCTCTTGTGGAGCTTCTAAAATCTCTCCATCGGCACTTAAATCGAACCCATACCGATAACTCTCCAAAACTGCGTTGATAGCATTTCTAAACTCTACTTGTCCCTCGATTTTGTTGAAGACTTTATAGTGCCATCCGCAATCGTTATAGCTGTGGTAGTCCCCGTTAATAGGCTTAGATACATAGTCATAAAGAAATTCAATCACATCGAATAGATCATCTTCTGAATAACCTAAGGCTTTATCTTGTACGGGCCAAAGGTTCTCTTTCCGTAGGTTGGTCATTATTGCCGACTCGATATCTTCACCTAGAGAACCAGGCACATAGTCCATATCTACACACCAAAAGCCAAAAGCTTGTTGAAAGTAGCCTTCCGAATCTAATTTTAGATAGGCGCTTTTGAATAATTTAAGAATTATTGGGAGTTCAAAGCCTTCGCTGTAAGGGTTCTTACCTGTACGAACAGAGTAATAAGCATTCTTTCTGGACATTTTATTTTAGTACCCACTGCGCTTTTTTAGGCCCGAATCGTCGTAACGCTGTATTCACTAAACCGCCTATCCCTTGTGACCAGTGTGAGATTTTCAAACTTTGCCTGAGCAATCAGGAGCCGGTCGAACGGATCGGCGTGGTGCTGTGGCAGCGTTTCCACTGCCAAGGCGTGTTCGGTACTGATTGACAGTGGCGTGAAACGGTAGCGTTTAAGGCCGTTCTGGTAGTCGCCCCTTAGCTCGAGCTTGTTGAGGCTGCGCTTGATGGCAATTTCCCACGCTGTTACAGCACTGACAAACACCTCATTCTGACCGTCAGCTATGGCGTCGCGGGCTTGTTGTGAAAGCGTCGGGTTGTTGTCGAATACCCAGATTAGCGTGTGGGTGTCAAGTAAGAGGTTCATCAGAGGTGCCGGTAAAGGCGTCCATCAGTTCTGGGGGCAACTCGTCGAAGTCGTCGGCTATTTTCACTTCACCTTTCCAGATACGCACGTTCATATCGCGAGGGCTGGTGTCGCGCTCATAGGGAATGAGCTTGACCAGCGGCTTACCATGTTTGCTGATCACTACCTCTTCCCCGGCTAGTGCTTTTTCAATCAGTAGCGACAGGTGAGCTTTGGCTTCGGCTACGTTTGTGGTTCGCATCTCCCTAATACCTCACTTCATCAATTAGTATGGTCATAGTTGGTCAGAATAGCAAGTAAGATATAGACACGGTCAGACTTTACAGCGGATGAAAAAGAACAAAGCGCACTTAGCGGGCTTTTAACCCCTTACATTCCTCTTTTCTATGTCAAGCATCAGACTTACGATTTTGTTTCGCTCTAGCGTGTATCGCCCTCGCCGTAAAGTGTCCCCTGCGCTTGCCTCGAGGCCAACTTCTCCAAGTTTGCCGCCGCTACCTCGTCCAAACTCAGCCCCAGCTCGGTACAAATTTGCGCCAGATACCAGAGCACGTCGCCGAGTTCACCTTTAAGGGCGTCCCGCTCAGCGTCGCCGATGACGCCGCCCTTGTCCCGAAAGATTTTTTTGATCTTGCCTGCGACTTCGCCTGCTTCGTTAGCTAAGCCGAGGGTCGGGTAGACGATGGGATGGTCGGTATGAATCAGGCTCCAGGTGCTTCTCGAGGCTCGTTGGTAACGCTCCAGGTCGCTCATAAGCTCTACTCTATCCGGACTTTAAGTGCTCGAGCACCGTCAGACTTCCCGACTTGCTGATATGTAACTGGTGCGGCCCGAGGGGCACATTAGCATCTTTAGGGTAAACGGTAACGTTTAGCTCGTCAGCTCTGGCTCCTTGCCAAGCTTCTCCTCGTCGGCGTGTCATCTCCTCGCTGTAACGCGCCACTTCGCTACGAAAGAGCACCATATCTAAACCACCCAAGCCAACGCCTTTCAAACAGCCATCTTTGGGCTCCAAGCTGACCAAAACACATTGGTGCGTTTCAACTCCCAAATGTAGGGGCACGACGATTTTGCCGCCGGGAGCGAGTTGTTCGGGCCAAGCTGCTGGAATATCGGGTAAGCCGACTGTAGCGACAATCCGGTCATACGGTGCGTGAGGCGGGTAACCGAGTGCGCCGTCACCGCAGATGACTTCGACCCGTTCAAAACCTATAGCGGCGAGCTGTCTATGCGCCTTTTCGACAAGAAAATCTTCCACATCAACCGTAACGACGTGCCCGTGTTCACCTACAAGATGGGCCAGCAGCGCCGCGTTGTAGCCGCTGCCCGCCCCGATCTCTAAAACCTGCATCCCAGGTTTGACGTCAAAACCTTCTAACATCATAGCGACGGCGATGGGTTGAGAGACGGTCGAACAGGTTTCCGGTGTTGTGTCAGGGTCAACCATCGCGCCTTCCGTACCTCGGTAAGCGTCTTCAGGGTTTCGCCACGGGATAAAGAGGTGACGCGGCACGCTCCTAAGCGCCGCTTCAACCGCGCCGCTTTTGACGTATCCCTGAGCTTTAAGCTCCGTAACAAGCCCGTCTCTTAAAGCTTGTGTTTCCGCGTTATCCTCCACGCCGTGATGGTAGCGTAAACGTTAGTCTAAAAACCGTCAGGAGGCTGACATGAGACAGATTTACCTGAGACAAGGCCCGGCATGAAGTTAGAGCGTATCGAACTGCGCGAGGTCACGGCGCGTCTTAAATTTCGTTTTGAAACGAGTTTCGGCGTCGAACAAGAGTTGCGTAAGGTGCTTTTAACACTTCACACTGAGGGCGTGGAAGGCTACGGCGAGGCGACGAGCGGCATCTTTCCCGGTTACTCGTATGAAACGAACGAGACCGTGTGGGATACGCTTAAACATCACATCATCCCGCTGGTTTTGGACAAAGAGTTTGCGACCCCCACCCAACTTCTAGCGGCGCTAGGGCCCGTTCGGGGGCATAACATGGCGGTAGCAACGCTCGAGACCGCCTTTTGGGACGCGTCGGCCAAAGCTGCCGGGGTGCCGCTCTGGGTGCTGCTAGGTGGGTCACGCACCGAGCATCCGGTGGGCGCGTCGCTGGGGATTCAAGAGAGCGTTGAAAAGACGGTTGAAACGGCTCTCAAGCACGCCGACGAGGGCTACAAACGCCTCAAGTTCAAGATCAAACCGGGGTGGGATGTGCTGCCGCTTCGGGCTGTGCGGGAGGCGCTCCCCGAGATGCCGCTGACCGTAGACGCGAACAGCGCCTACCGCCTGACTGACGCCCGCGTCTTTCAACAACTCGATGAATTGGGGCTCGAGTACATCGAACAACCGCTCGCCTACGACGACCTGATAGACCACGCGCAGCTCCAAAAACTCCTAGCGACGCCCATCTGTCTGGACGAATCCATTCACTCCCCCGAAGACGCCCGCAAAGGCTTACAACTCGGGTCGGGGCGCGTCATCAACATCAAAGTCGGGCGAGTACGCGGACATCTGGCGGCGCGGCGCACGCACGACGTCGCTTTATCGTTTGGTGCGCCGGTGTGGTGCGGCGGGATGTTGGAACTCGGCATCGGCCGCGCCCACAACCTGCACCTCAGTTCACTGCCTGGATTTACGCTCCCCGGCGATACGGCGAGCGCGTCGCGTTACTGGGATGAGGACATCGTAGAGCCCGTTTTGGACGCCGTAGACGGGATGCAGAAGATTCCGGACGGTCCCGGCCTCGGCGTGACGCTCCGACAAGGCTTGATTGATGAGCTGACCCTGCGGCATGAAGTGTTTTCAGCTGAGACGGGCAGGTGAAGCGCATCCTTCTCGTCGTCACGGGGCCGCCATGTGCTGGTAAAACAACGCTCGCCGCGCAGCTCGGCCTCGAGCTGTCTTTGCCCGTCATTCACCGCGACGTCCTGAAAGAAATCTTGTTCGACGCCTTGGGGTCAAAAGATCGGGCTTGGTCACGGGACGTGGGTGGGGCGAGTTATGACCTGCTATTCAGTTTTCTCGAGTCTCTCTTGCAAGCTGGCTATCCGTGTATCGCCGAAAGCAACTTTGAAATCGGACGGCCTAGTGTCCGGCTCAAAGGTCTTTGCGAAACCTACAACTTTACGCCTGTAGAAATCCTCTGTACCGCCGAAACCGAAGTGCTGCGCGAGCGTTATATTACGAGGTTGGATTCCGGTGCGCGGCATCAAGGCCATGTGGATCACCTCAACTTAGACGACATCAGCGCGCGGTGGGCAAATAATCAGCACGGCAGTTTGGAACTCGGCGGTCAGAGTATCCGGGTAGACACCACTAAATTCGGCAACCCCGAGCAGGCCCTGCTGAGGCGTGAGTTACAAGACATATTAGAGTAGGCTATAGCGGTTGTGACATACCGGTAGGGCCAAGCGAAGGGTTTTTGATAGGGCTATCTCGGTTTTTGCTGCTATGCGTTACACTGCCTGAGGATGAAGCGAATCCTAGTAGTAGTAACAGGGCCGCCGTGTGCCGGTAAGACGACCCTTGCGGCGCAGCTCGGTCATGAATTGTCGTTACCCGTCATTCACCGGGACGTTTTGAAAGAAGTTCTTTTCGACACGCTGGGGGTCAAAGACCGGGCTTGGTCGAGAGAAGTGGGCGGGGCCAGCTACGTCTTGCTCTTTAGTTTTCTCAAGTCTCTCTTAAGCGCCGGTTATCCCTGCATCGTTGAAACCAGTTTTGAGAGACGAGCTTCTAATAAGCTAAAGGCGCTCTGTGAAACGTACAATTTTGTTCCCGTAGAAATTCTCTGCACCTCCGACCTCGAGACGTTTCGTAAACGGTACAAAACTCGGCTTGAGTCCGGCGAACGGCACGCGGGGCATGTTGATCATCTCAACCTAGACGAAATTAGTGCAAGGTGGGTGAGCGGCGAGCGCGGCAGCTTAGAGCTCGGCGGTCAGAGTATTCAGGTAGATACCACCAACTTCGGCCAACTTGAGCGCGACGCGCTGACGAAGAAGTTGCGAATCCTGACCGAGAGCCGCTAAAACGCGCTAACCGGGGGCATGGTCTGAAAACCTTTCACTCAACCTGACAAAACCCCGGTAGAGTAGAGCAAAGGAGTTTTTTATGAATTGCCTGAGCCTTCGGTCTCTATTGCTGCTGTGCGTTACGCTATGTTTCGTGAGCGCCGCTGCCCAAACAAACACCGCCTCGACAACGACCCAAACAGAGTTTGTCTTCGGTGACCCGTTGCCCGACGCGCCTGAACTCGCGCCGCGCGGCCCCTACAGCGTCGGCGTGCGGACGATACAAACCGTAAATCCCGACCAGTTAGATGTTCTAGCCGTCACGCCGGAGGACCCGAATCCGCGTTATGACCGCCCACTGACCGTGGAGGTGTTTTACCCCGGCACGGTGCCGGAAGGTCAACAGGCGCTGACGACCTATAGGGACGTTTACGGTTTCGGCCCGAACAATCCCGAGCGCCCGAACACGCCGTTAACCTTTGCCGGACGCGCCCTGCGAGACGCCGCGCCGGACAAAGCTAAAGCGCCTTACCCGCTCGTGGTGCTCTCGCACGGGTATCCGGGCTCGAGGCTGATGATGACGTACTTGGCTGAGAACTTGGCCTCAAAAGGCTACGTCGTCGCGGCCATTGGGCATACCGACTCGACGTTTGACAAGGTGGGGGATTTCTCGAGCACCCTCATCAACCGAGCCAAAGATCAGCTTTTTATGATTGACGAGATGGCTGGGCGAAGCCGGAGTGACGGCTTTTTAAGCGGACTGCTAGACGCACAAAATACCGCCATCATCGGCTATTCGATGGGCGGTTACGGGGCGCTCAATGCGGGCGGCGCAGGCTACAGCGAAGCGGCGGCGGCGTTTCCGGGTTTACCGGAAGGGGCACTCGCGCCGCGCGTTACCGGCAACTTCAAGCCTGACCCCCGGATCAAAGCGGTCGTTGCGTTTGCACCTTGGGGGGCAGAGGCCGCGCTAGGATTTATCGGGATTCCCAATCTGAGCTTTTTTGAACCGGACGGCCTCGCCGGGCTCCGCGTGCCGACGTTTTTCGTCGTCGGTAGTCAGGATGACGTGTCGGGCTACGAGGGCGGTGTCAAAAGCCTGTTTGAAGGTGCAGTCAACGCCGACAGATACATGCTCGTTTACGAAGATGCCCGCCACAACGTCGCACCGAACCCGCCGCCGGTAGACGCGCCGAACCTGGACGAATACTCGCGCTACGCCGAGTTCTCGTGGGACGCGCGGCGCATCAACAATATCAATCAGCACTTTGTCACGGCGTTTTTAGACGAGATGCTCAAGGGTAAAAAGACGGGCAAGTATTTAGAAATCATCCAAAACTCGAACGAAGGCGTGTGGGCACAGAATGACGACGGGAGTTTTGCACCGGAACACACCTACTGGACCGGGTTTCAGGAGCGCACGGCGTTAGGGATGCAGTTTTATCACTCGGCTGCCAAAAAATAGTTTACGGCAGTAAACCGGGTTTAAGCAGTCTGTGCAGCTGCGCATACGGTACCGTGACGGCAAACTTTCCCTGCACGTAAGGGCCGACAGCATAGGGCGCAAAGGTAAACTCGAGCCCCCTCGCTGTCAGATTAAACACGCCCAAATCGCGCGCTCTTAGCTTGACGCTACCGTCTAAAATCCAAGCGGCGCGGCGGGCACGAAGCTTTTTCGTCACCTCTCTGAGCAGCACCTTTTGATACGCCGTGTCTTTTCTAAAAAGGTTGTTGAACCCAAGCTGTTCTACCTCTCGACCCCTCTGGTAAAAGGTCAGGCTGCGGTACGCGGTGTTGGGGTGTGCTCCGCCGGTATCGTAAAAGCTCGTCTCGAGCAAGCTCAAGGTGTCGCCAGTCAAGAGGGTGGGCTTTACGGTACTTTCGTAGGTGTACGGGTACGTCAGCTCACCTGCAGTAGCGAGGCGCTGCGCGTCCTGAACGAACGAGGTTACCGGAGCGTTGACAAAGTGCTCCAGTCTCCCGTTTAGCCGCCGCCAAGGGGAGATGAGCCAAAAGGGAGTCTCAGTGCGCGTTTCTAGAAACGGCCCTTGCGTCACATGGCGCACGGTATAAGAGGCGGCGAGCGCCAGCTTAAAAGGTGTTCCGTCCGCGACGGTGCCGGAAAATGCTTGGTTTTTTGTACGGAATCCGGGCAGTTGTCCTGTAAGACTCAGCCCACCTCCCGTTAAGCTGATGTCTCCGTTTTGCGTCCTCTTACCTTGCAGCGTCTGAGGTGGTGTACCCAGCAAGGTTCCGGTCGTTTGGGTAGGCGTAAGGGCCAGCTCGAGCTGAACTTGTTCTCCCCCAAGCGTGCCTGACAAAAGATAACGTGCGGGGACGACCTGCGCTAGCGCACAGCTGAACACCGTGCTTACGGCTGCAGCTGTGAAACAGCCGGTCAACCGGAAAAACTCTGACCGCATCCGCGCCTCCTAAGCCTTGTTTACTTTCTCAAAAAATCCACGTCTTAAAACGCTTACGCCAAGCTTAAAGCCTGTTACACTCTCTTTAGCAACGTACCAGGTTTTAGAGGGTACGTCACCGGCGCTCAACCACCACCGTAACGACTGAAAGGGAAAAGATGAACCGCATAGCACGTCACATACTACTCTGGGGAAGCCTATTGGGGCTTTTGGTGGGTTGTGGACAACTTCCCGGGGAGAACAGCAGCATCTCGGGAACGGTTCGCGCACCTACCGGCGGAGACGTTGCGGGGACACAAGTATTCGCTTGTTACGAAGATAATCCCAAGTGCGCCAGAATGGGCAGCGTAGAAGTCACGACGTCGGCGGTCTCTGCACCGTACGAACTAAGTGGTTTACCTACAGGAAGCTATAGTATCTACGCCCTTAAAAAGTCAGTCGGTGAAACCTACGCAGGTTGGTACGCGCCCCCTACAAACGCCGGGGAGCGGACGCTCGTGACCCCACCTGCGGCGGATATTGATATTCAGCTACGCGCCTATACAGGAACGCTACCGGCTGATGTCTCAGAGACCGTCCGACGTCTCAGCGTTATGCCTTCGTCTGAAAAATAGAGCTATTTGGGCCGCGCCAGCGAAAAAACGCGTCCGAGGGTACTGTACTCACTTCGTCCGAGGCGGGCAATAGGACGCAGGCGTTCAGCGACGATCAAGCCGTCTTGACCGAGTAGGTCACGCTGCACCTGCATAGCGACCACTTGCCCCAACACCAGCGTCGAACCGGAGCCTGTGACCTCGACAAGTTGGGAAACGCGGCACTCTAAGGCAACCGGGGCCGCTGCCACACGGGGTGGGCGGATGAGGCTCGAGGCCGCCGCTGTCAACCCTGCTTCGGCAAACTCGTCAACGCCGTGTGCCCACGCCCCGGAGGTGTGGTTGAGCGCCTCGGCTAAAGGCTCGTCGGCTAGATTGACGACGAACTCGCCGGTATCTCGGGCATTTTGTAGCGAATCTTTGGGTGAGCCGTCGGGTCTCTGACCGGGCGAAAACATCACCGTAAGCGGATGACTCGCCACCGCATTAAAAAACGAATACGGCGCGAGGTTCAAAACGCCTGCTTTTGAAACCGTGCTGACCCACGCAACCGGACGCGGGATAAGGGCGCTCGTCAGCAAACCGTAAGCGTCTTTGCCCTCCAAGTCTGCCACCGTAAACGTTGCCGTATCTTCTACTGCCGTGTCTTTTACAGCCGTGTCTTTTACGTCAGGCACGCCGCGCCCCTTCGATAATCAGGTTGACCTCGGCTACTTCTTCTTGACTGACCGTATGACCCATTCCCGGATAGATACGCGCGTCTACCTTCGCGCCGAGTCCTTTGAGCACACCGGCTGACAGCATCACCCGCGCTTCGGGAATGTGCTCGTCCACGGCTCCACAACCTAAAAAGACCGGTGTGCCGCCCAGTGAACCCTGATAGTCGTACATTCCGCCATCCGGCCCGATAAGACCACCGGAAAGTGCAACTACGCCGCCGTAAATTGCGGGGTTACGAGCGGCAAACTCGAGGGCCAAACATGCACCCTGTGAAAACCCCATGAGCACGATGTTTTCGCGGGCAAACCCGGCTGACTCTAAGTCTGAAAGCGCGTCTTGCACCGCCTTAAGTGCTTGTGAAAGGTAAGGCTCGTTGTGCTCGAGGGGCTCTAAAAATGACTCGGGATACCAGGCGCTATGTTCAGCTTGCGGCGCGGCGTAGATGACGTTGTCGGTTTCTAACACGTCGGTCAGGCCGAGAATCCCGTCTGCCGAGTCGCCGCGTCCGTGCAGGAGCAGTACGGCAGCTCTCGCGGTTTCGGGTACGCCTGCAAAGGTGAGTTTGTGGCCGTCGTGCGCCACTACGCGCCTGCCAGCTTTTGGGAGAAATGGAGCTCGAGCGGGTCTTGATAGTTGAATGGGGTCATAGACATCCTTTCAAAAAACTACCTTCAAAGATAGCTTATACGCGCACCTAAAACTGTGGGACGCCCACGAAAATGTCTGCTCGAGGGCTTTTAACCCAGTTTCGGCTCAGCGCGGCATGTCACCAAGGCGTGCGACGGGTACGCCTCAGACAGCTTGCTAGACTAATTGCATGACTACAGCCCTTGTCAACCCTCCGCGCATCACCGTGATCGGCGCTGGTATGGCCGGTTCCGACGCCGCTTTTGCCGCCGCCAACTTAGGCGTCCACGTTGACCTCTATGAGATGCGCCCAACGAAGACGACGCCCGCGCACCGCACCGGCAGCTTCGCCGAGCTGGTCTGCTCAAACTCGTTTGGGGGTGAGGGCGAAACGAACGCCAAGGGCCTGTTACAGCGCGAAATGCTCGCGGCGGGTGGCCTGGTAATGAGCACCGCGCACGCCACGCGGATTCCGGCAGGGGGCGCGCTCGCCGTTGACCGCGACGCGTTCGGGGAGAAGGTCACGGCGGCACTGACCGAGCATCCGAACATCACCGTTCATAAAGAAGAGCTGACGCGGATTCCTGAAGGCATCGTCGTGATCGCGTCGGGGCCACTGACTTCGGACGCGTTGGCTGAACATTTACGTGAGGTTATCGGTGAGGACTTTCTGGGTTTTTACGACGCGGCGGCTCCGGTCATTGACGTGGATTCGGTAGATATGAAGGTTGCCTACCGCAAGGGCCGCTACGGGCAGGCGGCGGATTATCTGAACTTGCCGTTTGATAAGGAGCAATATGAACGGTGGTACGAGGCGCTCACCAACGCACGGCAGCACACGCCGCACGATTGGGAAAACTTGGAGTTCTTTGAAGGGTGTATGCCCATCGAAGAGATGGCGCGGCGCGGCGCGGACACGCCCCGCTTTGGGCCACTGAAACCGGTGGGGCTCGAGCATCCCTACACCGGCCAACGCTTTTACGCGGTGGCGCAGCTCCGACAAGAGGACGTGCGCGGGCAGATGTGGAGCTTGGTCGGGTTCCAAACCGGGCTCAAATGGGGCGATCAAAAGGAAGTCTTACAGCTGATTCCAGGCTTGGAAAATGTCGAGGTAGTGCGTTACGGCGTCATGCACCGTAATACCTATTTGAATGCACCAAAACTCCTGACGCCTGAACTGAACTTGCGTGAGCATCAGAACTTGTTTGTGGCGGGGGTGTTAGCTGGGACGGAAGGGTATCTCGAGTCCTCTGCCACAGGTTGGCTGGCCGGGAGTAATGCTGCGCGTAAGGCTCTCGGTTTAGAACTGCTGTTACCTCCGGAAACGACGATGCTGGGTGGGTTGGTGCGCTACCTGGTAACGGCGAACTCTGAGAACTTTCAGCCGATGAACGCGAATTGGGGGCTGGTACCGACGCTGCCGAAGCAGAAGCAGGAGGGGAAAAAGGAGCGGCGGATGCGGACGTTTGCGCGGGGGTGGGAGGATTTTCAGGAGTGGATAGACAAAGCAGTAGCCGTAGGAGTTTAAAAACATTTCCGAGAACTATTCTGAATTGAGCACTAGAATGGGCTTGCCTGATCTTCGGGGTCACTTCTGAGCGACGCACTTGTTGCGGTGCGTCGCTCTCCGGTTTCGGCGGGTCGTTAGAACCCTGGGGCTACAGGTTCGCTATTTCGATATGCTTCGAACTGCGGATTTCTATCGAACCACTCCGAACGTTTCTGATGCCAAAGGTTAATCAGACTGGTTCTGCTAACTGTAGACGTTGGATATTTGACTGTAAAGCATCCGGCAGGGAGATCAGCAACGTCCGAGTTAAGCCTATTGATATAGGTTTGATCGCTGCCTAAGTAGATGACAAGGTTGTTGCGGCAACCAGTTTCGTCAAAAGCATCCCACGATGAGGCATAAGTGGTATTGCCGTTTTTCTCGGTATTAATATGACCACTATTTTCCTTCGTTATAAGAAAAACATTATCTTGCAGCGTAAGGCGACAACCTTTTCTAGCGTAGTAGGTAATTGTTCCATCATTCTTCTTCGTATCCTGATTCCACTTAAAAAGTTGATAGTGTCCAGGCGTGCCTTTAGTCGGGTCTACGTTGGACTCAGTTGCTGTACCGTGTTGCGGCCTGAGTGCCAGCAAGCTATTTTTGATAGTGAAGGGCACGTTCGCTTCTACAGCCGTAGTCCCTTTGCGGCAGGAGAAACCTGTATAGGCCCAGTCAACGAGAACATTGTCCACCACACCGGCGTTAAAAAAGTCGCTTTCGACGGCATCATCACCCGCATGTCTGACATACGAGTCTCTTACCGTCCATCCGCTCGTATCCCTCTTGATAGCAAAGGCGTCCCCAGTTGTGCCTATAGCAACATTCTCAATTGTGGTATTTTTGCTACCACCAGCACTGAGGTCGCCGAAGTTTGGAACGCCAACTAAGATGCCGTTTCGTGCGTGGAACGCCCCATCTTTTGAACATTTCGCTTTTTCTGCATCGGTTGCGTTAAGGTAGCTGCAATCCCAAACGGAGTTGTCCCCATTAGCAAGATTAGGCGCATAGAACCCACTGGAAAGACATAGATAACCCGCCGGATTTCCAACAATCTCTAGTCCTTGCACCCCACTAAATCTAGACCCCTTAGCGTTGACACCCGTTTTAGCAGGCTGTCCGGTCAGTTTTTTCCCGGTGTAGGTTTGATTCATCCAGTTCACTATGTTGGTTGAGCCGGTTAGACATGATGCTCCGGTAGTCGTTGGTAAGGCATATATAACCTCGAGCGCAGGCTTACTACCAGGCGTTCCCTCGAACGACTCAGCGATGCGGCTGCCCGTGCCTTCAATCGCAAATGTGAGTGAATCAACTGCACCGTTGTTAATTAGCGGCTGAACCAGCGAGCTCAGGTCGGGCGACTTGACTTCGGGACTCTGAAGCGTCATTGTCGTCTTCCATGACGGCACAGCCCAAGAGACGAATGTGTTGGTGAGGGAGCGTGAGGTGATGTCCTTGTTGGTTGTCTTAAAGGTATTCGACGTATAGCTGCTATGCATCCGAATTGACATCGTTGCAGAGCCGTTACTATCGGCTCTTGGCAAGAAATATAAGTTAGCCGACTTTATAACAGCACCTTTTGGAATACCCAAGTTCGTAAATCTAACGCCGACAGCAGTGCTACCACTCGCGTTCGAACCGAGATCGAGGTCGGTGCTATCTAATACCATCGTGCCTGTACTCAACGTTTCTTCAGCATCGTCGGTGGCTATAGCTATTCTTTGCCACGCTGTTGAGTCTGCTTGGGAGGTAAGTTCAGGTTCCTGAATTCCTGGCGAAGTTTGAAGACCGCTACTACACGCCGCTAAGATGAGAATCGCGGAGAATGCGGTGCCTAGAGTAGTTCCATCTTTACGCTTCAACATGTTTATCCTCTCAAGTACTCTCAGCCAAAAGTTATGGAAGACTTTGAGTCTGCTGTCAGCACAACCTGAACATAAGTGAGTGAAGATAAATCAAGCCAACTTGCTGTAGAAATCAAGAGGCAGTATATGCTGCCTCTTGATTAATCTCGAGTTTCACGTTTAGTTTACTCCTGGCTCCTTCAGGTTCTTGTAGGAGAAAATTTGTGAGTTTCCACTATGCCTATCGAACCAAGCCGTGCGTTTCTGCTGCCAGAAGCTAGTTGCGGTAGACCCTTGCACAAGCTTGAAACAGTCTGAACCAAACCTGCTTCTCAAAGCTGCAAGCCTACTTGCGCTAGTCTTATTATTAGTGTTGTAGTCACCGCTACCTGTATAGACTAGAGTAACATTGCTACACTCGGTGACATAATCAGTTGGGCTCTGAGTTGATCTGAATACGTCATTGCTGAGTTGCATATAAAAAACGGTGTTTTTGAGACGTAGTTTACAATTGGGCTTGCTATCTTGCTCGAATTTGAACATAAAGAGGTGGTTGGGGTTGTTTGGGTTTAACCCTCCAGAAGTACCCACCTGCTTCTTCAGTGCAATTAAGCTGTCCTGAACAGTCACAGTACCGGGAGGATTTAGTGACGGATTGCTGTCTCCACGGCATGAAATGCCCATGTATGCCCAGTCCACTAAGACATCATCTATAAGACCATTGTACTTGGGATCGTTTTCTGCAAAGTCGTCGCCAGCATGTCGAACATACGAATCACGTATAGTCCAATTATTTGCGTTACCTCTATAGCTTTTGAAAGAGAAGGCGTCACCTGTTTGCTGTATAGCTATATTTTCGAGGATAACGCTGGGCGAATTTACGACTGTGACGGCGAAGTCATTATGATAACCAGGGTCTGCCCATTGGAGGTTATCACTCTCACCAGTATCGAATTTTCCTCCCGAAAGGCACAAGTTGGACTTGTTGTCTTGCACGGTGAGAATTGATACGCCTCCATTAGAGTTTGGCCGCACAGTAAAAGTCTTGCCGGTTGCGCTGACTCGAGCATCAAGGTCTTTGCCTTGAACATAGTATTGTTTACCTGTTGGACTGATGTTATAGATATTGCTCGCGCCTTGTAGACAAGAGGTAGAAGGAGGTGGGGGGACATCATAAGTCACAGTCAGCTTAGCAGCGTTGGCGCTGTTACCGTCATAAGAAGAAGCTTTGCGTTGACCAGAGCCTGCAATAATGAAGGCCATCGCGTTACCTGAAGCCCAGCTTGACTGATTGACCAGTTCTTGCACGACCGACCGAAAGTCAACCGTGCTGTAAGTGTTGCCACTTGTCCAAGCACCTGGCACCCAGTTGGTTACCGCTGTTGTTTTGGGGCGAGCACTGATCTGCGGATAGCTAGAAGTGAATTCGGGTGCGTTAGCTTCTTTGTCACCGCGAACAGTCAACGATGTTGACCTAGATGTGTTCGTAACGGCGACGAATTCAAGTTTAGCACCTGTAATGGTTGCACCTTTAGGAATGTTGATACCGGTGAAACGAAGCCCTGTTTGTTGAGGTTCGGACTTCTCACCGAGGTCGAGAACTGTGCTGTCGCTATAATAAGGTCCGCTGGACTGCTCTTCTGCGTCACTAACGGCGTTAGGAACCGTTTTGGTAACTGTAGTAGCTTGGGTAGTCAAAGTAGGCTCTTTGTCTGGAGTATCAGTCTGAAGACCACTACTGCACGCCGCTAGGAGAGCCAAAGTTGCCACCAATGAACTAAGTTTCAGCCAAGATTTCATACTTTCCCTTCTACATTCTTGCCGTAACGCCTGCGGACAACGTTCGTTTGGCGCGGTTGAGCTGTGAATTGCAAAAACACGCCCCCGATCAGCATTCAAGCTGACCCCGTTAGCAACCTCCTTTTCTACTCAACGAAGCTAAGGTAACAAAGCGAAGTTACATAGTCGTTACTTACCAGCTGGCTGTAGCGCAACTAGTCAGGTAACAAAACGGTAATCACCGGGTAACGCTTTGTTAACGAACACCTGCCAAACTTGTAATCAGCTAGGACAATAAAGAAGGGGTGAACTGATGAGCAAAATAGGTAGGGTTTTGCTAAGTATTTTACTCTTGACGAGCTTGGGGCTCTCCATGGCCGCAAATTCTAGCAGTTTAGGTGTGGGAAACGGTTCTAATGTACCTAAGCAAAGTCCGATCGTTTCGGTGTCTGCCAAAAGAAATTAGATATCGAGTTCTAGCCGGACTCGAGCACGCCTGCCCGCTGCGACACTGCGGCGAGGGTCTTCTGCCGGAAAACGCTGCGTCAGCTCTTCCCACAGTTCCAGGTCAAAAGGCATGATTTGCGCCAGTTCCCAGATAGCTTCTATATTTCCAGAGTCGGTGACAGCGGTATGAAGTTCGGCTTCTAACAGCCCTCTGAGATGAACGATCTCCGGGGCGGTTGACTGCGGGAGCAGGGGACCTCGATACATCTTTATCGCGTCATAAAACTTTCCTTGGCCGAGATAAGTCTCGAGTTCGGCGACGTCCGACCATACGGATGACATAAGCCGGTACGGGCGCGAGCTTATCTCCACCCCTGCTTCTTTGCGTAGTCGGTGCAACTCGACTCTTAACGATGCTGTTTGTGATTCTCCGTAGAGTGCTTCACTTAAAGCCTCAGCGTCGTAACCGCTGGGCCGTAGCGCGAGTAAGGTCAGCAGTTCCAGACTGCGGCTTCTAACCGTTATAGGGCTGCCTTGGAGATAGAGTTCAGCCCTGCCTAGTGTAAAAAGACGAAGTGAGCGGACGCTCGCAAGCGTAGCTTGTGATTCGCTAAAGGCTGCTCCGGCCAGTAAACGTATCCCTGTAAGGGTCAGTAAGGTTTTTGCATTGTCTATTGCGGCTCTGATAGATGTTCTGGCACTGTCGTTCTGAAAATCTAAGGGGTCGAGGTACAAAGCTGACTCTGTTGCCAATAAATTGTTTCTACCCTTGCCGGCAAAAAACTGGTGGGCGCTGAGGAGGTGCCCCACGGCTTCTTCAGAAGGCCATAGTGAGATGCCTAGGGCTAACCGAGCACGTTGCTGATGATATTCAGAGAGAGAATCCGTCACTGAAAGTGTTGCCTCAGCTTGTCTCTGCGCCTCTTCCGGCCGGTTCAGCGCATATAGCGCCCTTACATAACCGTGAGTCAGCCAAGACCTCAGAGCCCTGGGAGCTTGCGCAAGTTCCTGCTGGTAAACCCGTAAGGCGTCGTCATAACGTTCGGTCGCTTGATAAAGGTCTGCTAACGTTGATCTTAGTAGTGCTTTCTGCCGTGAATGAGCTGAGTTGCCCACCGCTTCGTCGGCTTTTATGAGTTCTTCCTCAAGCCCCTCAAGGCTACCGGTCAAGATTTGCAAGTAGGCTTGGAAGTTGACGATGATCAGCGTCAAGCCCGGATGCGCTGTTCTGTCCCTCGCAAACTGGAGCCACCCCAAAGCTTTTTTGAAGCTTCCCATATCCGTATAGGCGGTAGCAAGGGCGGCTGCATTTCTGGCTTCGGCGTAGACGTCGCCTACCTCTTCAGCGGCTATCAAAGAGGCTTGCAGTGCTCGCAAACGAGCCTGAGGATCGGCAGAAGCCAAGCCCAAATGATACATCGTGTGCGCAGTCGCGCGTAACTTGGTCGCCGCTACCGCCTTGCGGTAGTAACCTTCGTCATCCCCCTGGTAGGACTGCAACAGGCCCTCGAGCACGGTAAGGTCAGCTTTTTCGTCATCACTCACACTAGAAAGTGCGCGGGCAAGGTGTTGACGGGCAAGCATGCTCTGGTCGAGGTTGATAAGCGCCGCTACGACATAAAAAGTTACCCCTTCGGGCCAAGGGGCAGGCAGCTGTCTGCTGAACTCTATAACCTCTTGGTTGAGGCCCCGGGCAAAAAGTTGACGAATAGTTAGGTAAGCTTTTTGGTCAATAGGCTCTGACACGTAGTCTCACGCTCCTATATCGTCTGAAGCTAGCTCGGTGTGGCCCTCACCCAAGCTCAGCCGAGCGGCATATTCAGACGCCCTTGCAAGTTGACCAAGTAGCGTCGTTTTACCGTAACCGGACGGGGCTGGCAACACTAAAAGATTGGCGTCGGAGGCTCGGATAAGGCGGTCTAAAAGACTACTGTGCGCGATTTCAGCTTGAAGCGGGCGTAGCCACAAATCTGTGTGATTTTGTAAGCATTTGGTCATATTCCCCCAATCCGTATGATCACAGCTTAGCTAACTTTGTTGCTGCAAAGCAGTTAATTAAGCGTCACTCTAGCGCGGCGAACTTAAGGCTGACTGAAGACTAATTGCCTTTGCTAAACAGCTGACGTAACAAGCTGCGTACAAGCGTGGTGCCTGATGAGGCGCAGCTACGTTAGACTTGGGGCCAGAGGTGGTTTATGAAAATGTTGGTTACAGGCGCGGCAGGATTTATCGGCAGTCACCTAGCTGAGCGGTTAGCGCGGCGTGGCGATACGGTTGTCGGGATAGACAACTTTAACGATTACTACGACCCGGCGCGTAAACGCCGTAACGCCGAGGCGGTCAGGCAGGCTGGAGTAACAGTTATAGAAGCCGACATCAGGGACCGTGAAAAGATGATGGCGCTGTTTGAACACCATCATTTCGACGCCGTAGCGCATATCGCAGCGATGGCGGGCGTGCGTAACTCGGTGGCGAATCCGGCACTCTATATAGACGTCAATCTGGGCGGGACGCAAGTCCTGATGGACGCCAGCCGCGAGTTCGGCGTGCAGAACTTCGTCTTCGCTTCAACGTCGTCTATTTACGGCGACACGCCGAACATCCCGTTCCAAGAGACCGACCCATGCTTGCAGCCGCCGCAACCCTACGCCGCCGCCAAACGCGCCGCCGAACTCCTGGGCTTTACCTATCACAAGCTCTACGGCCTCAACTTTTCGGCCACGCGGTTTTTTACGGTTTACGGCCCCCGCGGACGGCCCGATATGATGCCGGGGCTCTTAGCCGAAAGCCTCTACTACGGCAAGATGATTCCGCTCTATGAAGGCAATATGCGCCGCGACTGGACGTTTGTAGACGACATCGTGTCGGGCGTCGTGCTGGCGCTCGATAAGCCGCTCGGGTACGAGATTTTTAATATCGGGCGCGGGGAGCCGCAACCCTTGGCTGACTTTATCGGGGCGATAGAGGCGGTGTCGGGCCGCAGGACGAGGCTCGAGCCCCAACCTAAACTCGCCGCCGACGTGTACGTCACCTACGCCGACATCGGCAAAGCGCGAAAACTTTTGGGCTTTGAACCCAAAGTCTCGATCCGTGAGGGTATCGAGCGGTTTTGGCGTTGGTACGAAGACGAGCAGCGTGAATTAACCCCCAGCTGATGCCAATTTCTGACTATATCAAAGATCTGCGTGTATCTATCGGTCACAAACCGCTGCTGACGCCCGGCGTAGACGCGATAATTCATAGTGACGCCGGACACCTGCTGCTCATCAAACGAAGTGACACCGGGCTCTGGGGCTTGCCGGGGGGACAACTCGATCCGCTCGAGCCCCCCGCCTTGGGTCTTATCCGTGAGGTTTTTGAAGAGACCGGACTAAAAGTTGTACCCGAGTCGCTGCTCGGCATTTTCGGCGGCAACGACGCCTTTCATGTGCGTTATCCCAATGAGGACGAGGTTGACCCTATCGTGTCGCTGTTCGGTTGCCGCGTGGTTGGCGGAGAGTTGCGAAACCGTGACGGTGAAGCGACTGAAGTAAGGTTTTTTCCGCCGGACGACGTGCCGAGTGAGCTTACGTCCATCACAGGTTATTTGCTGAACTGCTTAGAACAAAATAGCCTTTTCGAGTGGGACGAACGCTGGCTGGATACGCTCAGCTGATGCCGATTTCTGAGTACCTTGAGGGACTCCGGGCACGGATTGGGCATGACTTGGTGCTCAACCCTTCGGTTGCTGCCATCATCCGTGACGAAGCTGGAAACGTGCTTATTCATCAGCGTAGCGATAACCAAAAATGGGAAATTCCTGCTGGAGCCGTTGACCCTGATGAAGCGCCCGCGCAGGCCGTGGTGCGAGAAGTTTTTGAGGAGACGGGGCTCAAGGTTCGGCCGCTACATGTCGTTGGCGTATTTAGTGGAAACACGGTCACGCATCCAAATGGCGATAAAACCCAGCCGCACTGCACCTTATTCGAGTGCGAAACCCTAGGTGGGACGCTCGAGGCCCGTGACGGTGAGGCTTTAGCCTTTAGGTACGTCTCTCCTGCTGAGGTGCCGAGGCAGTTTGACTCGCCGCCGAATATCTTTGAGGCCGACTTTACCGGAACATATTTCGCCTGGGATGAACGCTGGTTAGAGACGCTCGAGTAATCTCGAGGCTTTGCCCAAGGTGTCTATAAATAGATAGGCTACGCCGGACATAACAGATTTTCTAGCGAAACAGTTTATGAGGGTGACGAGCCTAAGTAACATATCAAATCTCAGTATGAGCTGCGCCGTGGCTGACCCTTCACGCCGTGCGTGCCGCAGAGTAAAAAAAGCCCCTCACCCCGAAGTTATCCCGAACCGCTACCCAAACCCCCTACTTGTGTGCTACACTCAAATAAGACGAGTTGAAAGGGAGCGTGAAAGTTTCAAGACAGCCCTAAAGTGTGAGTAGACCAAGTGAAGCCAAGTTGGTTTCGGGAGGCGCAAACTCTCGCGTAAAGGTTGTGGAGAAGCAAAAGCCACAAAGGGACTGGATACCAGGTAGAAACCTATAAAACTTGGCACAACCCCTTCGTCTGCCCTTGTTTTTCTACAATATACGAACTCATACCCGGTTTTTCAGGGTGTCGTCCGAGAACGTATCGTTATGGCAGGCTCATATCTAGCAGAGAGCCCGGTCGCGGAGAAATATCAGCCGCAGTACCGGGTGGTGCAAGTCGGCGCAGAACACGGTCAAAGTATTCACGAAGTGGTGTGTTACGCCAACAAATTTCCGGTAGGCACCAAAGGGTGCATCAGTCAGAACAATATTGAAGAGATTATTCGACGTTTTCCCGAGGGACAGTTTGTGGTTGTTACTGACACTGCTGAAGGGGAGAAGGTTGTCGGCCTGGCCCTCGCCATGAGGACAGCTTATCCGCCGTCGGCGCGGCCTCTAGGGTGGCTCGAGATGATCGGCGACCTCGGCTTTTCTAAGCATGACCCTAAAGGTGCATGGCTTTACGGGGTTGAAAAAGCGGTCCATCCTGACCACCAAGGGCGCGGCGTGGCGTCGGCACTCTATAAGGCGCAGTTCGCGCTTGCCGAGCAGCTCAAACTCAAGGGGATGTACGCGGGCGGGATGCTTAAAGGCTACGAAGCGTACCGTGACCGCTTGTCAGTCCGTGAATACGCGGGCCGGGTGATGCGCGGCGAGGTCTTCGACCCGACGGTGAGTATGCAGATGCGGCGCGGTTTCAGGCCCTGTACGGTGATTGAAAACTACGCCTGGGACCGGCAAGCTGACCACACCGGGATGCTGATCGTCTGGGAGCGGCCCGAGTTGGCGAGCCCGGAGCTGATTTCCGATAGCTTAGCCTTAACGCGTTTGCAGCGGTAATAAGGAGCCACAGTGCAGGTTCTGGTATGAACGTTTTAGTGCTCGGGGCAGGGATGGCAGGACTGGCGGCGGCTAGGGCGCTGCAAGACGCCGGTCAGCAGGTCAGCGTGTTAGAGGCCAAACACCGGCTCGGTGGTCGCGTCTATACCAATCACAACTTTGCTGAAGTGCCCGTCGAGTTCGGCGCGGAGTTCATCCACGGTGAAGGGGCTGTAACGTGGGCGCTGGTACGTGAGCTGGGTTTAGAAACGGTCCACTGGAACAAACTGGACGATTCGTTGGTGAGGTTAGAGGACGGTGCGTGGCTGACGATGCAGGAAGCTAGAGCTGATTATCCCGACTTCGACCAGACCCGTTCGTGGAGCCTGCCCGACGTAGACGCGCTGCCCAGCGAAGACTGGGGGGGTTACCTCCGACGCATTGGCTTTAATCATCAGCAACTTCGTTACGCCGAACGCTCGTTTGCCAACGCGTGCGGCGAAGCAATGCGTTTTTTAAGCGCCGAGGCGGTGCTCGAGGGGCTCCGGGCTGAAGACGAAGGCGGCAGGGATTACCGGATTCTGGGTGGGTATGACGCCCTCGTCAATGCTTTAGCTAAAGGTCTCGACATCTACAGTGATGATCCGGTCAATGAACTGATGTGGGGCGCAGATGGTGTGCGCGCTTTGACGCTCGGCGGTGAAGTTTACGAAGCGGACGCCGCCGTGATTACTGTACCGCTCGGCGTGCTCCAAGCCGACGCAATTCGCTTTTCCCCGGCACTTCCCGACAACAAACGCTCGGCGCTCTTGGGTCTGCGAATGGGGCCGGTGATTAAGCTTGTTTACAGCTTTGAGGACGCGCCGCTCGACCCTAGCATCATGGCCGTGTACAGCCGCCTCAACCCGCCGATGTGGTGGTCGCCGTCTTATGGGTATAAGACCAACGCGCACGTCTGGACAGCGTTCGCTTCCGGAGACTGGGCCGCCGAACTGCTCGCTTTGGGTGAAGAGGGGGCGCTTGAAGCGGGGCTCGAGTCCCTCCGTCAAGAGCTAGACAGCCCTGATTTAACCGCAAAGGCGGCGCGGCTCATCAACTGGCCTGATGACCCTTACGCACGTGGCGGCTATTCGTTCGTGTTGCCGGGACAGACGGGCGCACGCGAAAACCTAGCAGCGCCCACGCCACCACTTTTTTGGGCGGGCGAAGCGACGGCACCTGAACCCCAGGCCGCGACGGTTCACGGGGCGCTCTTAAGTGGGCGGCGGGCGGCAAGTGAAGTGCTGAACTACGAAAAAGCCGCGTCAGCTGCTGAGATGAAGTCAGAGGTAGCTTAGCTCTATGAAAGCTGTCGGCCTCGTACAAGAAATTAATCTCTACCCGGTGAAGTCGATGCGGGGCGTCTCTGTCGCCCACGCAGAACTCTACTGGTACGGCCTAAACGGTGACCGTAAGTACGCCTTTGTGCGTTCCGACGTGCGTTCGGGGTTTCCGTGGTTGACTGCGAGAGAGTTGCCCGACATTTTACGGTATAAACCCCGGTTTCTTACGCCGGACGAACCGATGACTTCGGACGTTGACGTTTGCACACCTTCCGGGCAAGCTTTACCGCTCGAGTCAGGGCAGTTAGGGCAGTCCCTCACGTCTAGCTACGGTGCGCCTGTCTCGCTCTTGCATCTCAACCGGGGCACCTACGACTGTATGCCTGTTTCGCTCATCACTGACGCAACGTTTGCGAGTATTCAAAGCAGTTTGAATGAGCCTTTAGACCGCCGCCGCTTCCGGTCTAACCTCGTGATTCAAATAGATGCTGACACAGCTACCGGTGGAGAACCTGAAAAAGCGTGGCTCGGCGCGCTTCTTACGTTTGGCGAACGCCCGGATTCTGCACGTATAAATATCAACTACCAAATCAAGCGGTGCGTCACGGTCAACTTGGAGCCTGACAGTGGGGAGAATAGTCCCAAAGTTTTGAAAACTGTTGCCGAAAACTTTCAAGCGTGTGCGGGCGTTTACGGCGCGGTCTCGAGGCCGGGAACGATTAAGCTTGGAGATACGGTTTATCTGGAGCATCATGCGTAAAGCAGTCGCGGCAAAAGCCAACAGTTCAGCGAAAGAAGGTCCTATGGTTACGCAGCATTTGTCCCCCGTCTGGTCACACCTGACCACCTTCGAGCCGGTCAGAGGCGAAGGTATTTACCTTTATGACGCAGCAGAGAACCGGCTGACCGACTTCACCTCGGGTATCGGCGTCACCAACGCGGGGCACGCGCACCCTCGAGTCGTCAAGGCGATTCAAGCGCAAGCTGAGGCGCTGATCTTTGCTCAGATCAACTGTGTGGTATCCCCTACAGCAGCTGAGCTGGCCGACCTCCTAGACCGTATTACGCCCGAAACGGTGGACACCTTCTTTTTCTCCAACAGTGGCGCGGAAGCCGTCGAAGGCGCGGTCAAACTGGCGCGGCATGCGACCGGACGAAACAATCTCATCGTCTTTCAAGGCGGTTTTCACGGACGAACGGCGCAGGCGATGGCGATGACAACGGCGAAAACGGGCTACCGGCACCGTTACGGGCCACTTCCGGCGGGCGTCTTCGCGGCACCGTTTCCTTATAACTATCAGTACGGTTGGAGTGAGGCGGAGACGGTAGACTTCTGCCTCAAACAGTTGGAGCTCGTGTTCAAAACCCAAACTGCCCCGGATGAAACAGCGGCGGTGTTCCTCGAGCCCGTCCTCGGTGAAGGCGGCTATGTTCCGGCTCCGGCAGCATTTTTGCAAGCTTTACGAGAAGTTTGCGACGCGCACGGTATCTTGCTCGTTTTGGACGAAGTGCAGACCGGCTTTGGACGTACCGGCAAGCTGTTCGCGTTTGAACACGCGGGCGTGACGCCGGACATCTTAGTGATGGCGAAGGGTCTAGGCGGCGGGTTGCCGATCAGTGCGGTGGGCGGGGGCCACGCCCTGATGGAACGTTGGGAGTCAGGGACGCACGGCGGGACTTACGGCGGTGGCAGCGCGGTAGTGCTGGCGGGTGCGAAAGCCAACGTAGAGGTAATTTTAGACGAACGGCTCGCTGAGAATGCAGCGGTGAGGGGCGAACAGCTGACTCGAGGTTTACGTGAGTTACAGCGGCGTTTTCCAGTGATCGGTGAGGTGCGCGGGCCGGGGCTGATGGTAGCGACGGAATTTACCGATACTCACGGACAGCCTGACAAAGAAACGTGCAAGCGGGTTCAAAAAGCGTGTTTAGCGTCAGGGTTGATGCTTTTAACGTGCGGCCCATTTGAAAACGTCATCCGCTGGATTCCGCCTTTGGTCGTAACCGAGGCGCAGATTGACGAGGCGTTGGGAACTTTTGCGGGGGCGCTCGAGGCCACTACTCAACCTGTACCTGCTTAGGAGTGAGCTATGATTCAAAAGATCAATTTAGCGGACAAATTTGCGTCGTTCAGCGATCAGTGGTCGCCTAGGGTTATCGGTGAAGTGAACGACGCGGCGGTTAAGTTAGCCAAACTTGAAGGCACCTTTGAGTGGCATCAGCACGCGCAAGAAGACGAGCTGTTTATGGTCGTCAAGGGTCAACTGGTTATCAAATTGCGCAATCAGGACGACATCATGCTGAACGAAGGTGAATGTGTGATCATTCCCAGGGGCGTCGAGCATCTTCCCGTTGCAGAAAAAGAAGCGCATGTACTTCTTTTTGAACCCAAAACAACGCTTAACACGGGCAATGTCGAGAGCGAACGCACCGTGCATGAATTAGAAAGGCTCTGATGGCTGTCATCAGTCTCAAAACTGACATCCCCGGCCCGAAATCTTTGGCACTCGTCGCCCGCCGCGAAACTTCGACGCCGAGGGGCGCAGCCAAGCTGACACCGCTCGCCTTTACGCACGCGCGAGGCGCGGCTATCACAGACGCTGACGGCAACACGCTCTTAGACTTCGCGGGCGGCATCGGGATGCTGGCCGTCGGGCACAACCACCCCCAGGTCGTCGCTGCGATCAAAGCCCAAGCCGATCAACTCATCCACCCGTGCGCCATTGTCGGAAGTTATGAGCCTTATGTCGCGCTGGCCGAAAAACTGACTGAGATTGTGCCTATCTCCGGCGCAAAGAAGGCGATTTTACTCAATAGTGGTGCGGAAGCTGTTGAAACCGCCGTAAAAATCGCCAGAGCACACACCGGACGTGCTGGCATCGTCGTCTTTGAGGGTGCGTATCACGGACGCACCAACTTGACCCTCGCCATGACGAGCAAATACGGGCTTTTCAAAAAGGGCTTTGGGCCGTTTGCGCCGGAAGTGTACCGGTTGCCCTTTCCAAACGTCTACCGCCGCCCTGCAGGAATGAGTGAAGATTCGTTCTTAAATTACGCCGTCGGTGAGCTCGAGCACGCCATGACCGCGCAGATTGACCCTTCCGCGATTGCGGCGTTTGTGCTCGAGCCCGTTCAGGGTGAAGGCGGCTTTGTGCCGATTTCAGGGCGGTTTTACCGGCGTATCCGCGAACTCTGCGACGCGCACGGTATCGTCTTGGTCGCTGATGAGATTCAGTGCGGGATGGGACGTACCGGCAAGCTGTTCGCCTCGGAGCATTACGGCGTCGAGCCCGACCTCATCACGGCAGCGAAGTCGCTCGCCGCAGGGATGCCGATTTCAGCGGTCGTCGGCAAGGCGGACATTATGGACGCGCCGCATCCGGGGGGCTTGGGCGGAACCTACAGCGGCAACCCGCTCGCGTGTGCGGCGGCGTTGGCGGCGGTAGACATCATCTCCGACCCGGATTTTCTAGCTCGAGCAACCGAACTCGGGGAGCAGCTCGAGACCCACCTCAAAGCCTTTCAACGTGAGTTTCCAGCGATTGCCGACGTACGCGGACTGGGGCCGATGTTGGCGCTCGAGTTCGCTCAAGATGGTGTTCCTGACCCGGAGACAACGGCGAACGTCATCGGTGAGGCGTTAAAACGCGGTTTGATTGTCTTACGCGCCGGGTTGTACAGCAACTGTTTGCGCTTTTTGCCGCCGCTGAATTTGACGGACGCTGAGCTGGACGAAGGTATGGATGTGCTGTACGAGGCGCTCACTGCGGTGTTGGCTCGAGAGGTCGTTGCCGGTGACTGAATTTGCACAAGCTGACTTTAAGCAGCTCATCGGCGGGTCGTGGACGGGTGCGTACGGCGACGGCACTTGGGATTTGCTCGACCCGGCGACTGAAAAATGTATCCAACAGGTGCCGTTCGGGGGCAAAGCCGACGCTGAGGCTGCCGTAAACGCGGCAGCTGAAGCGTTTACAGCCTGGTCACGCAAAACACCTTACGAACGCGGCGCGGTCTTAATGCAGGCGGCGGCGTGGCTTCGTCCCCTTGCCGATGACCTAGCCCGTATCACCACCGAAGAATCGGGGAAACCGCTGGCTGAGTCGAAAGCAGAATGGGTGAGCGCGTGCGGGTATCTCGAGTGGTTCGCCGCTGAAGGCGTCCGCGCGTATGGGCGCGTGATTCCAGCTCGAGTGGCGACGCGGCGCATCGAAGTGATTTACCAACCGCTCGGTGTGGTCGGGACGATTACGGCGTGGAACTTTCCGGTCTATAACCTCGTGCGGAGCTGGGCGTCGGCGCTCGCGGCGGGCTGCACGGTGGTCGGGCGGCCTTCGGAGTACACGCCGCGTTCGGGGATGCTGTTGGCGCGTGCTTTGGTCGAGGGCGGCGCACCGGCAGGCGTGATCAACGTCGTCAACGGTGACCCGGCTGAGGTTGCAGGCGTAATGATGCAAGACGCGCGGGTTCGCAAAGTCGCGTTTACCGGCAGTCCGCGCGTCGGCAAACTGCTGATGGACCAAGCGAGCGAGACGGTGACGCGGTTGTCGCTCGAGCTTGGCGGCAACGCGCCGGTCTTGGTCTTTGACGATGTAGACATAGAGCAAGCCGCCAAACTGTCCGTAACCTGGAAGACGCGCAACTGCGGGCAGGTTTGTGTGTCACCGCAGCGGTTTTATGTCCATGAAGGTATCTACGAAGCGTTTGCGAAACGGGCGAAGGAGCACATGGCGGCGCTTAAGGTTGGGCATGGGCTAGACGAAGGAACACAGGTTGGGCCGCTGATTAACCAAACGCAACTCGAGCGGGTGGAAGATTTAGTCTCGAGGAGTATAGACGCTGGCGCGAAGCTCGAGACCGGCGGCCTCCGCAAAGAGGGCCAAGGTTACTTCTACGAACCGACGGTACTGAGCCACGTTGCACCCGGTATCCCTGCGCACAACGAAGAGATTTTTGGCCCGGTGATGCCTTTAATCTCCTTCGGCAGCACAGATGAAGCCCTGAAACTGGCGAACAGCACCGAGTATGGTCTGGCTGCGTTTGTCCTGACAAATGACCTCAATACCAGTATTTTGGTGAGTGAAGGGCTCCAAGCTGGCATGGTCTGTATCAATGATTGGCTGCCCGCGACGCCCGAAGCGCCTTTCGGCGGCGTCAAAGGGAGCGGGTTTGGCCGTGAAACCGGGAGTGAAGGATTGCTGGAATACCTCGAGACCAAAACTATCTTTACCGGCGGGGTGGTGTAACCATACAAAAAGGCTAGGCGTCCATCCGGTAAACTCGCGCATGAGCGTTTTACTTTTAGGCTTTGGCGAAGACAACTTTAACGACGAACAAAAAGCGGCGATTCGTGAGGCGGCAGGGGGGCTCGAGCCGTTTTACAGCACCGACAAAGCCGAGATAGAGGGGCGGCTTGACGACATCGAAGTAGCCGCAGGAAGTTTTCCTCGAGACCTGATGGCGCGGGCGTCCAACCTGAGATGGTATCAGCAGTGGGGCGCGGGCGCGGATTGGCTCTTAAAATATCCTGAGCTGACCCAAAAAGACTTCACGCTGACCAACGTTTCGGGCATTCACGAAATCCCTATCGGTGAGCAGATTATGGCGTATCTGCTGATGTTTGCTCGCGGCTTTCCCCAAATGATGCGGGCACAGCTGGCGACAACTTGGGCTCAGAACGAGAGTAAAACCTTTGAACTCGCTGAAAAAACGATGCTGGTTTTGGGCACAGGGGCCATCGGCACGTACACTGCGAAACTTGCTGAAGCGTTTGGTATCAAGGTTGTCGGTGTACGGCGCAACCCAGGAAAGCAAGTTGAACATATCAGTGAAATGGTCGCACTAGATGATCTGCACACGGCACTACCTGACGCGGATTTTATCGTCCTGACGTTGCCACTGACCAACGACACGCGCCACCTCATCGGTGAGGCCGAACTGCAGGCGATGAAACCCACGGCGATTTTAGTCAACATCGGGCGCGGTGGGCTGATTGACGAATTTGCGTTGGTGCAGGCGCTTCAAGAGGGCAGGCTAGCCGGGGCCGGGTTAGATGTGTTTGAAACGGAGCCTTTGCCCAAAGATTCGCCGCTATGGACGATGGAAAACGTCATTATCACGCCGCATATGGCGGGGAATACACCGCACTATGACGAGCGGGCCTTGGAGATTTTTCTCGAGAATTTGCGCCGCTATACCGCGGGCGAATCGCTGACGCACGTGGTAGACAAGCAAGCCGGCTACTGAGGTTGATACGCCTTAAATCCGCTCGAGGCAGTTGCAGCGTGCCAGGTAGAGGAAGTAAGACTTCAGAACAAGGAATCTAGAAGTTGTTCGTGTCTCAACCGGAAAGCTTTGCTGTGATGACTTCTTTGAGCTGCGCCATCAGCTCCGCGTCCCGCTCAGGGTCAAACTGTGGGGCATTCTCGCGGTTGTAAAAGGCTGGTGGGCCACACCGCAATTTTTCGGGCTCACTGTCATATCTCGGGGTAATGTGCGCGTGCAGCGCGGCGTCGCTGTTGCCAAAAATCGAATAGTTGATCCTAGCTGCGCCGGTCACCTCTAGGAGCGCGTCACCGACGAGGGCCATGTCGAGCAAAAAGCGGGTGCGGTCGGGCGTATCCAGTGCGTTCAGATCAGCTACCACCGGGTCGGGGAGCAGCAGCGAATAGCCGCGTAAAAACTGCGTATCGCCCAAAACAGCCCAACCCGAAGGCATACGGCAGATGAGGGTCGGATTCTTGCCCTCTCTAGTCTGTTCAACACGTTCATGAATAAGTGTTGTCATCTGCTCCTCCCAGCTCTGCAAACTATACCGAAATATACGTCCCTTCGTCCTCACCCTGGCAGATACGCGCCGCCGCGCCGGACTCAAGAATGTCGAACACGTGCAGCGGTAAGTTGTGTTCTTTTGCCAGAATAAACGCCGCCGGGTCCATCACCCGCAGGTCGCGCCTGATGACTTCAGCAAAGGTGAGAGCTGAAAAGAACTCGGCGTCGGGGTCGCGGTTCGGATCACGGTCGTAAACTCCTTTGACGCCACTTTTGGCGACGAGGAGCGCGTCACAGTCGGTCTCGAGCGCCCGCTGTACAGACGGGTAATCGGTGGTGACATACGGCTGACCGTTGCCGCCTGCGAAAATGACCAGATACCCTTTATCGAGATGTTGAAGGGCTTTGAGGCGGATGTAGGGCTCGGCAACGCTCGAGATTGTCATCGCCGTCATCACCCGCACCTCCCGGTCGGTACGGTTTTGCAGTGCATTTTTCAGTGCGCCGCGGAGCATCAGGCCGTTAATCACCGTGCCCAACATCCCGATGTTGTCGGCCTCGGTGCGTTCGACACCCCAACGTTCGGCGGTACTGCCGCGCAAAATGTTGCCGCCCCCGATGACCACGCCGACCTCGAGCCCCAAAGCTACCAGCGACAAAACCTCAGTAACGAGGTGCTCCAACCTTTCGCCACTAAAGCCGAACCCGCTTTCATCTGCCAACGCGCCGCCACTGAGTTTAAGCATCACCCGGTTGTACTTCACCCTGTTCATAAAAACTGGCCCCCATAAAAAAAGACGCCGTAAAAGCGTCTAGGATCACTTCAACTTGGTCAAGCTGTTCATATGCTCGCCCCCGAACCATAACGTGCCGCGCGTACCCGCTGCACGACGGCTTCCGGGTCTCTTACGTCTACGACGATACGGGTATAAGGCAAATCCTCGAGTTCAAAGACGACACTTCGGCCCGTAAAGTGAACGCACCAAAACTCGCGCGTACCTTGCCAGACATAGGTGCCTGCTTGAATGAGGCCGGGAATGCTGGTGCCGGGGAGCCGAAGTCCTTTGGGGCGGGTTACGGTTGGGTCGGCGTAAATGCTGCGGATGCCCGCAATAGGAAAGGTAAGGTTGCCTTTAAGCGACCAGAGAATATCTAAACCGGTCAGCTCGAGCCTCACATAATTTGGGCTTACCATCACCTCGACCATGCCTAAGAGTATAGCTGCTAAACAAGTAGGGCCAGAGAGATTGACAAATATAAATATATTGATGTAGAGTCGCTACATGGATGAGTTCTCGAGCCAACTTAAAGCTTTAGCCGACCCGGTGCGACTAGCGATTCTCGAGTTTTTGCTCGATCCTATCCCAACGTGTTGTGTTCAGGAAGAGGGCGTGTGTGCCTGCGACTTTGAAAATGTTCTCAGTCTTTCGCAGCCCACCGTCAGCCATCACATGAAAATCCTCGTGCAAGCCGGGTTTGTTCGCCCTAAAAAACGTGGGCGCTGGGTCTACTATCACCTCAATCCGGTTGCCTTTGAAAAGGTCCGTGAAAAGCTGACCCCGTTCGCCCACGCGCCGCAGGAGGCTGCCCGTGTTTGACGACCTGAAGCCGCTCGAGACCGTTCGACAAAAGGTAAGAGAGTATTACGGGGAGCGCCTTACCCATAACCGAGGCTGTTGTAGCGCCGAAGCCGACACAGAAAGTATTGGGTTGCTTGACATTCCCACTTATGGTTGTGGTACCCCGACCGACTTTGCCGCCCTAAAGCTGGGAGAAACGGTGCTCGATCTGGGCAGTGGCGCGGGCCTCGACGCGTTCCGGGCGGCAGAACGGGTAGGCGCTAGCGGTCACGTCATCGGGGTAGACATGACTCCGGCGATGCTGGAGCGCGCTCAAGCTGGGGCTGCGCAACTCGGCGTTACGAACGTCGAATTTTGTCACGGCTATATCGAAGCGTTACCGGTTGCTGCGGCGAGCGTTGACGCCATCTTGTCAAACTGCGTCATCAACCTCTCCGGCAACAAAAGCGCCGTGCTGCGCGAAGCCTACCGGGTACTCAAACCGGGCGGGCGGCTGGCGGTGAGCGACATCGTGCGTGTGGGCGAAGCTCCGGCCCAAACTTCGGACGAGGGCTGGTGCGCGTGCAGCGACGGCGCAGAAACGGTCTCCGACTACCGGGCACGGCTGCAAGCTGCTGGGTTTGCCGCTATCTCTTTTATGGGCAACCCTCCAACCGAAGGCACCTATAGCGCACAGCTTCAGGCCGTCAAACCTGCCATTCGTGACGCACTTCCGACTGACCGGCAGACCATCGAAACTGTGCTCCAGGAGGCTGACTTACCGACGGAAGGCGTAGAGGACACCGAACTGCTGGTTTTAGAAGAGGACGGTGCGATCGTCGGCGTCGTCGGCTTTGAACCTTATGGGGATGCGGCGCTGCTACGTTCGCTGGCGCTTAAACCGGCGTGGCGTGGTTTGGGTTTGTCACGGGCGCTGCTGGTCGCGGTATTTGACCGACTACGGGTCAAAGGCGTCACAACTGCTTATGGACTTACAACGACCATCCCGGACTTGCTCCTCGAGCTTGGTTTTGCCGAGATTGGCCGGGGCGAATTACCGGGAGCGTTGACGGATTCAGCGCAGCTGCAAGGGCCGCAAGCCTGTCCTGATACGGCTCGAGTTTTTCAACTATCTCTTTTACCGGTGCTAGAAGGGAGGTGAAACCATGCAAGAAATTACTGTGCTAAACGGGTGCGACTGTGACGTTTGCGATTGCGACGAAGGCTGCAGCTGCGACGCGTGCGCCTGCTGCTAAGGTATCTCAGCTAGTCTAAAAAGTCACGCGCTTACCTCAGAGCAGGTAAGCGCGTGGCCTTTTCTGCTCTAACGAACCTAGACAAACGCGCTGTACCCCGTAATCGCCCTTCCTACTACCAGTGAATTGATCTCGTTCGTGCCTTCGTACGAATAGATCGCTTCGGTGTCAGAAAAGTAACGGGCGACGTGGTACTCCAACAAAATCCCTTTGCCGCCGTGCAGCTCACGGGCCAAGGCGACCGTTTCACGGCAGCGTTTGGCGGTAAAAACTTTGGCCAAAGACGCTTGCTCGTCGCGCATCGTGCCTGCGTCTTGGAGTTGCGAGAGCCGTAAACACAGCGTCTGCATCGCGGTGACGTTGCCGAGCATCTGTACGAGTAAGTTTTGCACGAGCTGAAAACCGGCAATCGGTCGGCCGAACTGCTGGCGTTTTTGCGCGTAAGCCAACGACTTTTCATACGCGCCCATCGCGCAACCGACCCCTTGCCACGCAACCCCGGCCCGGGTCGCGCGGAGCACGTCGGCGGTGGTGCGAAACGAGTTGGCATTTTGCAACCGGTCGCTTTCGGCTACGCGGCAGTCGGTCAGGGTGATGTGCCCGTTTTCCACGGCGCGTAAAGCGATTTTGCCCTGAATTTTTTCGACGCTAAACCCGGGCGTCTCTTTACGGACGATAAAGCCTTTGACCTGGCCGTCAGCTTCGTCTTTGGCCCAGATAATCGTAAAGTCGCTAAAGGTCGAGTTGCCGATCCAGTATTTTTGGCCGTTTAAGACCCAGCTGTCCCCGTCACGGCGGCAGGTCGTCGTCATCCCTTGTGACACGGCTGAACCCACATCGGGCTCGGTCAAACCGAACGCCCCGATGACCTCGAAGTTACGCATTTTCGGCAGCCACTCACGTTTTTGCGCTTCGGAGCCGCCTAGATAAATTGACCACATTGCCAGACCTGAATGGACGCCGAAAAACGTTGTGGTCGAGACGTCAATCCGGGCCATCTCCATCCCGATAATGCCCTCTAAGACGCTCGCGTCGGGTCGCCGTTCGCCGTTATCGTCAAACAGGGCGCTGATAATGTCTAAATCTCTGAGCTTGCCGATCAGCTGACGCGGAAACTCGTCGCGTTGCCAGTATTCGTTGGCAATCGGCTCGACCTCTGTTTCCATAAAGTGCCGGACTTTCAGCTGCACCTCGCGTTGCTCGGGGGTCAAGAGCGCAGCAATATCAAAAAAGTCGCCGTCAACTTCGGGCAGAACTTTGGGCTTTTTGGGCGCAGCGAGTTTTATCATCCCCTGCAAAGTGCGTTCGTCCATTGAAGACACCATGCTTAAAAGCTGATTTAGATCAACCTTTTCGGACAATTTGGCAACTTTAGCCATGTCCACTTTGCTGGCTAACGCCATGATTTTGGTCATATCTTTGATTGCCATCTTTACCTCTCTTGTATCTCTAGAATACGCTCGGCGCTGCTACCGCTGCCGGATTCCGTACCATGCTTGACGTTTCGCTGAGTATCGTGCTCAAAAAGGCTCGAGATTTGCGCCTCAAAATGCTCGAGCACCTTGTTACGTTTAACCTTAAGCGTCGGGGTTAAAAGGTTGTTTTCGGGAGTCAAAGTGCCGGTTAAAAGGACTGCACGTTTGGCTTGTGACCATTCGGGTAAGGCGCGGTTGGCCTCTTGCACAGCGTATATCAGCTCGTCTTTGACCGTTTGAGGATCTTTTTCCGGTACTAAAAAGAGGAGCGCCGCGCAGTATTTTTCGCCTTCACCGACGATAAGGGCGTGTTCGATCGAGGGGTGGGCCTCGAGCGCCTCCTCTAAGGGTTGCGGCATCACAAATTTGCCGGTTGAAAGCTTAAAAACATTTTTCGAGCGCCCGGTAATCTTGAGAAAGCCGTCTTCGGAGATTTCACCTAAGTCGCCGGTACGAAACCAGCCGTCGGGGTTGACTGCTTCGGCGGTCGCTTCAGGGTTTCCTAGATAACCACGCATCACCTGTGGGCCGCGCACGAGCAGTTCACCGCTTTTAGAGAACCTGGCTTCTGTCCCCGGCAACAGCTCACCGACCGTTCCGGGATGGTTACGCTCCGGCCGGTTATAGGCGATAATCGGACTCGTTTCGGTCAGGCCGTACCCCTGTAAGACCGACACGCCCGCCGCTCCAAAGACCCGGACGAGTTCGGGGCGGAGCGCAGCCCCACCGACAATCACGAGCCCCAACCGTCCGCCCAGCGCCTCACGCCACCGGTCAAACACGAGTTTGGCGGCGGCGCGGTGCTGCGTGCTGTAAAGCGTGTTGCCAAGAAGCGTGCCCGTGTCACCGCCGGGTTCAAAACGCCGCGCGAGGGCGAGCGCCCAATCAAAAATCGGTTTTTGTACCCCGCTCAGCTCAGCCCCGGCTTTTAAGATGCCCTCAAACACCCGCTCTAAAACCCTCGGGACGGTCGCAAAGGTCGTCGGTTTAACCTCTCGCAAGTGGTCACGCACGCTATCCGGGGTCGTAAAATAAACTGCCGTGCCCCACGCCATATAGCCGTAGTGGAGCGTCCGGGCAAAGATGTGCGTCAGCGGCAAAAACGACAGGGCCACCTCTTGCCCGCGTTTAAGCTGCGGAATCCCGGTAAAGGCGGCCATCACGTTTGACGAGATGTTTTCGTGCGTGAGCATCACGCCCTTAGGCGTGCCCGTGGTCCCGGAGGTGTAGATCACGGTGGCGAGGTCGTCTGCTTGAACGCTCCGGCGGAGGGCGCTCGCGGCGTCCGGCGACGTTTGCAAAAGTGACTCGCCCCGGCTCAGCAAGGTTGCAAAGGTGACGAACTCGAGTCCTTCAGGAGGCTGCGCCTTTTCAGAGTCATGGACGACGACGGTACGAACAGCAGTGTCTTCTAACAGCGGCGCAACAATCTCTAGTAGCTCAGCGTCCGAAACAACCACGGCCTCAGCTGCGGCGTCTTGCAAGATAAAGCGGATGGTATCGGCGTTTTGCGTCAGGTAGATCGGCACGCTGACCAGCCCCGCCATCAAGCAGGCCATATCCGGCAGGCAAAACGAGAGGTCGCTGTGGGTAAAAAAAGCGACGTGCGTCCCTGCCGCTAGCCCCAAGTCGCGCAGGGCGAGGGCTAAGGCTTCGGCTTGGGCGCGGAAGTCTGTGCTCGAGACGCTCCGCCAACCTGTTTCGGTCGCCTCGTTAAACGCCTTCTCGTTGGGGTTATTGAGGCACGCTTCGTCTAACAGCGACGGGAGCGTCCGACCCAAAACGACCCGGCCGCTGGGGGCTGTATAGACGGGCTGAACAGACGGAGGCGTCGCCGCGTTGAGAGGGGCTACAGTCATGCTTGTCTCCTTTGGTTATCTCCTCGGACCAGGCGTGAGCACAAGTGTAGCGCAATTTCCCCCGGACAACTGTAGATCATCAGAGCTAAATACTCCTGAGCCGGGCGCTAGCGGCTCCAAAAGGGCATCTCGCCAGCGGCTAAAACGTTGGGTTTACCGGAGAGCGGGACAACGACGACTTTGGGACCGTCAGGGCTTTGCAGCGGCAGCACGAGGGCCGTGGAGTCCGGCGACCAGACCCGGTGACTGAGCGCGTACTGATCGAAAAAGGGTAAAAACTGGTCTACAAATAACGGTGTAGGGGTAAAGGGCAAGAGCAACCGGTCGTTGCCGGTTTTGACGTTGACGACCCTGAGCTCGAGCAGCGGAACTGCTTGGATGTTAGTAGCGTCCGGCGCTGCATCCGACTGAGCTGTATCCAACTGTGTGCTGGCAGTTCTCAAGCTCGGCGCACGTAATGATTGCGTCACCTGCCCGTCGTTTTGACGGCGCGGCGCGATATAGGCGAGATGTTTGCCATCCGGCGACCAAAAAAAGGCGATGGCGGTGGTGTTGACCAGCGGCGTCAGGTCGCCCGTTTGCGCGTCGAGCAGACGAACCGGGCCGTAGGGTAGCCTGACCGCAGCGGGCGGGTTCATGATGGCGAGCTGGTCGGCGGCGGGGCTCCACGAGAGGGCGGCGAGCCCTTCATAGGGGACTTCGCGGCGCAGCTTAGCATTTTTTTCGGTGTTGCCGCGCAGGACGATGCGGGTAGTGCCGCTGTTCAGCTCGGCGTAAGCGAGGTAGCGCCCGCTGGGTGACAGCCCCGGCGCGTTAAAGAGTCCTGGCGTGCCGAGCGGTTGACCGCTTCGTCCATTCAGCGTGTAAAAGGCGATTTCACTCCCCTCTAAAACGCCCGTGTGAACGAGCAGCTTCTGCGAGTCGCGGCTCCACTGCCAGTAGAGCGGGTTGCCCGACGTGACTTTTTGGGTATCTGCCGCACCGGAACCGGCGACCTGAAGCTCGAGCCCCCCCTCACCACTCGCCAAAAACCCGACTTTTTTACCGTCCGGTGACCAGTAAAGGTAGATAGGCCCTGCCGGACCCTCATAAAGCGTTTGAGGTTTGGCTCCGGCGCGGTCTTTCACGGTAAAGACGCCGCCCCCCGTAGGCCCCGAGCCGATCACGGCCAGCTCATCACCTGTAGGTGACCACGCCGGAAACTGATAGCGGCGTGTCGGCGGCGTCAGCACGCGTTCACTTTTACCGTCCGGCGCGGCGGTAACGAGCTGACCCTGAGGGTTGATAAACGCGATACGCTGTGCCCCGGCAAAGCTGGCTACGGCGGCGCTGAGTATGACTAGACCTAACGCTCGAGAAAATATGTTGTTCATATACTAGAGTAGCAGCGCCTGGGCAAAGAAACTAGGGGCTGGGGCTTAGGTCTCTGGGGCACAAGAGCAGTAGTTCGTCACTTACATAGAGAAGCGTTATTTGCCGGTTACTTTGTCTAAAGCGAAACACGGTCTTAATAACCTCCACGGGTTCATTTCCTAGCCGTAACGTTACGATGTGCCACAGCTCTGAAATGCTACTCGAGTCAAGCAAATAAGGTCCAACGGCTTCCTTAAAGTCGAAAAAGTCTCTGTACCCATGCCGATAGCAAAATGCTTTTGGAAATTTTGCGCCGAGTTGCTTGGGACAAGGAGCCTGGACGACGCGCAGGCCGTAAGCAAAGTTAGTTTGAAAGGCCCGAAAGCTGTTTTCCTGTGCCCGAACAGCTACACAAAGAAGCAGGGCTAAAGTCAACCCAAGTTTTCTCACAACGCGGATTGTAGCCTTTTCAGGGCGCGTCTGCCAGCGGGTCGGGGTAGAGAAAAGTAAACCCCAGCGTATCTACCAGCGCCTCGCTACTCACAAGCTTGTAACCCTGCATATGCGGCTCTACAAAGTGCGGTGGGGCTAACCCCAGATGTTCGGTCTGCCGGGTATAGACCTCGCGCCGGGTCGGATGCTGCGGGGCGCACACATTCAAGGTTACGCCTTTGATACCTTGCTCGAGCACTCCTACCACAGCCCTAACTACATCATCACGGTGAACCAGATTGACTCTAGCCTCGCCCCCGGAAACGTCCCTTCCGGCGAGGCGGCGGCCCGGTTGCCGGTCGTAACCGTAAAGCCCGGCAAGGCGGAGCATCACACCGTTTCTCTCCCGTAAAAGTTTTTCGGCAGCCAAAATAGCCCGCCCCGACGCGCTGATGCTGTTTTCAGCGTTGCCGCCTGCGTCGGCTTCGGTGACGGTGCAGCCCGAATCAGGGTAGACCGAGGTCGAGCCGGTCAAAATAATCTGCGTGCCCTCCGGCGTCTTTGCCAGAGCGGCAGCAATTTGCGCCGGGTAGCGCGTCTCGACGTCCGGTTTACGGCGTCCGGGCGGCAGCGTGATAATCAGCGTGTCAACGTCGAAAAATCCGTCGGTGTCACCCTCTGGGGTGGGGGAGAGCTCGAGCCTTTGCCCCCGAACCCCTGCGGCTGAGAGCGCCCCCAACTTGTCCGCGTGCGTGACTGAACCCCGGACAAAGCAGCCGCGCCGGACGAGTTCTGCGGCGAGTGGCAAACCCAACCAACCGCACCCCAGCACGCTGACGTTCATCTCTGATAGGTTGTTTTCAGACACGCTCTTAATCTAACCGATTACACCTCATCCGGCAATTCCTGCTCGAGCCGCCGCACCGAAGGGAGCAGGTAAGTCATGGCCGTCGTCACGACGATCAGGGAACCTGTCATAACGGTCAGCAAGCCCATCCCGCGCCCTTCCCCCACGCCTAAGACTTGGCCGACCGACCCAGCTAAACCGCCACCGGGCATAAGCAGCGGCCTGAACACAAACTCTGCTAGCGGCCCGACCAACAGGTAGGCAAAGGGCTCGCCAACGAAGGCTAAGGTTTGTTTCGTGGCAAACACCCGCCCTTGCACCTCAGGTGCGACCTTGCGCTGGAATAGGGCGCTGCCTGCTGCACCAGCTACCGCGAAGGAAAAGTAGAATACAAATAGCCCCGCAGCGATAAGTGCAGGAGAGGGTCTAAGCCCGACCAACACGATGCCGACGCCGCTTACCAGCAGAAAGCCGAGGTTGACCTTAATAAGACGGTTTGAAGGCCCCCACGTCGCCATAAAGAGGCCGCCCAACACCATGCCCGAGCCGCCTATAGACAGCACTACTCCCAGCACCTTGGAAGTTGCAAACGATAATATGAGGGGCGTTGTTAAGACCAACCCAAAGTTGTTGAGGAAGTTGTAAAGCATGTAGAACAGCTGGAGCTTAAAGAGGCCACGCCGACGGGTGAGGTAGCGCCAACCGGTCAGCAGGTCATGCCAGACAGTTCCTAGTTCCTCCGTCTTCTTCTCGAGCCGGGGAAAACGCACCAGCAGCAACGTTGCTAGGGCGACCGTGAAGGTTGCTAGGTCTACAGCAATGACCCCTTCCAGCCCCATTACAGCTAACAAGAAGCCCGCTGCTACCGGCGCGACCAGGCGGCCCGAGGCTCCGCTGAGCTGAACGAGACCGTTTGCACGACCGAGTAATGTTTTAGGTACAAGTAGACTCACGCTGGCGCTGTAGGCCGGACCCTGAAATACGTTTGCGACCGAGTTGAAGAGCGTAGTGAGGTAAACGTGCCAGACCTCGAGCCTTCCTGCTAAAAGTAAAACCAGGAGAAGTGCGGAACTGAGAGCGGCCACTGTATCGCTCAAGACCATCACGCGCCTGCGGCTGTACCGGTCAACGACGACCCCAGCAAAGGGCGAGAGCATGACAAAGGGCAGAACCTCGAACAGCACGGTGAGTGAAAATTGAGTGGCCGAACCGGTGCGCTCGAAGACCCACCAGGCCGCAGCGAACGCGGTCAGGCTCGAGCCGAGGGTAGACACGAATTGACCGGTCCACACGACCAAAAACGTGTTCCAGGTCGTTCCAGAAGTTACGCTTGTCGTCCTAGCCACCTTGATAAAGCCTCATGGCTCAAGCATGTAGAGTAGGCTTATTCAAATGGAACCCCAAGTTTTGAAAAAGACCTGGCACGTGGTTGAAGACGCCGATGCAGCGCAGGCGCTGACCGACCCGAAAGAGCAACGCTACTTACTGCCTTTTATCCGCGAGGAGCTGTCATTGAGCGAGGCGGCGAGCCGCTTAGGGGTCAAACCCAACGCACTGCTCTACCATGTCAACAAGTTGCTGGGGCTAGGACTACTCGAGGTTGCTCAAATCCGGCGGCGTAAGGGGCGCGCGAGCAAGCTGTACAGGGCGAGCGCAGAGCGGTTTTTTATCCCCTTCTCGCTGACCCGAGCCGATACGGTGGAGAGCCTCTCTACGGAGACGAGCGTGCGGTCTGAGCGGGCGTTCCAACGAGATTTGATAGCTGCTGAAATAGGGGTCGGTGACGATTGGGGCGTCGCCATTTACGTCATGGCAGATGGCAGTCTGAGCATCGACCTAATCGCCTCGCGAGAACACCCCACCGAAGACACGGCGTTTATCTTAAATGCCCACCACCCGGCGGTCTGGTCGAGTTGGCTCGAGCTAAACCTCGGCTTCGAGGAAGCGAAAGAGCTTCAGAGCGAACTTGTAGACTTGTGGAACCGGTACAAACAGCTGCGTAATCATGACGAGCCGAGCTACACGCTGCGCTTGGGGCTCGCTCCGGTCAAGGAAGCCGTTCCTTAAGCCTCAGCGACGATAAAAGTGCCAGCCGATGCGCCGTCCCACTATCCCCAGGTGGCTGGACAGTACTCAGCTGCGCCGCGCTTCGGTCTTGGCCGCTTTTTCGGCAAACTCGCGGGCGAAGTGCTTGATGTCCGACATCAGCTCGTCGTTGTTGGTGGCATTTTTGTAGGTGTCGGCGAGCGTCAGCAGTGTTTGAAAAAAGAAGTCGTTCATATCTTCGACGCTCATCTCTTTCGTCCACAGGTCAATGCGGAGCGAGTTGCGCTCCTGCGCGTCCCACAGGGCTAAGATCATCGCCCGGGCGTCTTGCGCACCGGGCAGCGGCGCGTCGGTGGCGCTCCAGCGGATGGTGTGGATGTCGTCATGGGCGTCACGTTGGACGCGAATATGAATGTCGGCAGAAGGGTTCTGACTCATAAGCGCATCATACTAGGCCACCGTTTTTGAGCCTGTCTATTAGACTGAGCTGCATGACCGCAGACGAAGCTGTCACGCTTTTGCACGGCGCGTTTCAGGTCGCGTTAGACGCAGCGAACCCGGCGCATACGCTCCCTGAGTATCTGCCGCCGCCACCTCGAGGCCGGTTGGTGATCGTCGGTGCAGGTAAAGCGGCGGCGGGGATGGCTCGAGTAACGGAAGCGTTTTATAAGACACAGTATCCGAAAGTAGGGCTCGAGGGCCTTGTTATCACCCGTTACGGTCACCTCGATGTACAGGGTGCCCCAACTGGGCAGATTAGAGTCGTAGAGGCGTCGCACCCGGTGCCTGACGCGGCGGGCGTCGCGGCTACCGAACAGATTTTAGTGTTGGCTGAGGGTCTCGGCAAAGATGACCTGCTCGTGTGCCTGCTTTCGGGCGGCGGTTCGGCGCTCTTGTGTGCGCCGGACGGCGTGACGCTCTCCCAAAAGGCAGCGTTGACCGGGGCGTTGCTACGCTCCGGCGCGGATATTACCGAGATGAATACGGTAAGAAAGCATCTCTCGAGGGTCAAAGGGGGCGGACTGGCGCGGGCCGCGTTTCCTGCCAGGGTCGTATCTCTGATTGTCTCAGACGTTGCCGGTGACGACCTCAGCGTGATTGCGTCGGGGCCGACCGTACCCGACCCCAGCACCTTGGCTGAAGCTAGAGCGGTTTTAGAAAGGTACGGGCTCGAGCCTCCCTCTCACCTCAGCAGCGCCTCTGAAACCCTCAAACCGGGTGACGCTATCTTTAAGCGAGTCCAAAACCACCTCATCGCTTCAGCGCAGGGGATGTTGGAGGCCACGGCCACGTTTTTTCGTGAGCACGGCGTAACACCGCTGATTTTAAGTGAATCGGTTACTGGCGAGGCGCGCGAGATTGCTAAAATGCACGCAGCCATCGCGCGGCAGGTGCGGATGCACGGGGAACCGCTCGAGCCGCCTTGTGTGCTGCTCTCCGGTGGTGAAACGACCGTGACGGTACGGGGCAACGGGCGGGGCGGGCGTAACTGTGAGTTTGCGCTGTCGTTGGCACTTGCGTTGGGCGGGCTCGAGAGAGTTTACGCGCTGGCTGCCGATACCGACGGGATTGACGGCACCGAAGATGCTGCGGGCGCGCTCATCACGCCGCGAACTTTGTCTCTCGTAGGCCGCGCCGAAGCGCAACGTTACTTAGATGACAACGATGCTTACAGCTTTTTTGAGCGGGCCGGTGGGCTTATCTGCACCGGCCCGACGCTGACGAACGTCAACGATGTGCGAGTAATTTTAGTGCTCTAAAGGGCTGACCCACGTTTCCAGCGTGTTCAGCAGTCTACTCGTTTCTTTGTGGTTACTCTTGACCAAAAAAGTAAGTGCAAAGAGGGCTGCGTACCAAGAAACGACTGCTCGTTTTGTCTCGTCCAAATTATAAGCTCGGCAAAGTTCTTCGACATAATCAAGGTGCTCAGGGCCTACATCTAAGACAATCGCTGCTGCGGTCAGGCCGAGCGTCCACAGTGGGTCGCCGTAACACATCACGTCAAAATCAACGAGTCCGCTGAGGGTTCCGTTTTGAACGATGACATTTTTGATGGTGAGGTCGTCTAAAAAGCAGGTGGGCACGACCTGCTCGAGATAGCTTGCAAACATGTCCGTCAGGGCAAAAACACGGTTGCGCCAACAGGTTAGAGGGGGCTCGAGCTTGACCGGCAAATCTTTACGGGTTTCCGCTAAAACCAGGTCTCGCCAGGTCGTGAAAGGGGCGACCTCACCGATGGACGCGTAGCCAAAGCCAGCTCCTAAAGGCAACGTCGCTACAGTGCGCTGGTAACCGACAATCTGCTCAGCCAGACGCTTCTTTTGCATCAGGGTCATCGTGCTGAGTTCATAACGCAAATCGCATCCGGGCAGTTTGTCCAGCACCATATACGCCGCCGAGTAACGCGTTTTAGTCAAGTTTTGGACGACGAGGTTGGATACGGGGAGCCCGAGCCCGCGCAAGACGGTAAGGTTGTGCGCCGTACCAGAAAAAACAGCTGAACTTGCGTTGGTCCGCACGATAAGCGCACGACCTGGCAAAGTGACCTCGTAGGAAACGCTGCTGTGTCCGAAGGTTAGATGGGTCACGGCTGCAGGTGTTTCAGCAAACGTTTCGGTGATAAGCTGCGTGACTTGTTCCGGGGTCATCAACCCTTAGCCGACGCCCTCTTGGAGTTGCCGCACTGCGCTGGTCGCTCCCGGCGAAACAAGCGCCGTGATTTCGTCACCGGCCTCGAGCACCGTATCGGCCGTAACGACCCGCTCCGTCAGCGCCCGTTTGAGCGTGACCAAAATGCAGCCGTTGGGGAGCCCCAAAGCCCGCACCGCCTCACCGTCAAAGGGTGCGCCGGGTTGCACCGTCAGCGTGAGCAGGAGCGCACCTTCGTCGGACACAGGGATCGTATCTTCGGGGACGTCACGGTTGAGTTCGCGGGCCAAAAGCGCGTCGTAAACGGGCGGGACGCCGAACCCTTCAGCGACGATGTAGGCGCTGAAACACGCGAGCATGAGGGGGAGCATCTGCCCGTAATTCCCGGTCATTTCGACGATTAAAACCAGGCCCGTCAGAGGTGCCCGGACAACGCCGGTAAAAACAGCCGCCATCCCTACGACCGCGAGCGCCTCGGAGTCAATGCCGAGTTGTGGGAAGCTCAGGTGCGACACGTCCCCTAAACCCGTCCCGAGCAGCGCACCGAGCACCAAGAGCGGCGCAAAAATACCGCCGGGGGTACCGATGGCGTAGCTGCCGAGGGTCAGCACGTAGCGGAGCAGCAACAGCGGTACGATGGCAAGCAGCAGGGTATGACCCGCAAGTGTCTGCTCAATCAACCCGTCACCGGCGCTGATACTGCCCGGAAAAAAAATTGCGATTACCCCGATGATGCCGCCGACGCCCGCAGCCGTCACGAGCGGGCTCCAGGGAAGCTTGGTTATCCCATCTAAGGTTAAAAGCAGCCCTTGGGTAAAGGCGACGCTGATCAGACCCGCAAGCACGCCGAGAACCGGGTAGAGGAAAAGCGTGCCGAGGGCGGGCGCGGCGTAAAACGGGATGTCGTAAACGGGTTGCTGACCGTTAGCAAAACGCGTCACCACGTCGGCGATGACCGAGGCGATGAGGGCCGCGCCGAAGACGTTCGGGGTAAAACCGCGCTGGATTTCCTCGAGCACAAACACCACACCTGCTAAGGGCGCGTTAAACGCAGCGGCGAGACCGGCCCCGCTCCCAGCGGCAATCAGCGCCAACCGTTCGCCGGGGTTGCTGCCAAAAAATCTGGCGAGCGCCGACCCGAGTGCGCCGCCCATCTGCACGGTCGGCCCTTCGCGCCCGAGTGCCAAACCGCCCCCGATAGCCAGCACGCCCCCAAAAAACTTGACCGGTAAGAGCCGACCCGGATGCAGGCGACGCAACCGGTAAAAAACCGCTTTGAGGTGCGGAATCCCGCTGCCGACCGCTTCGGGTGCAAACCGCCGAACCAAAAAAACGGCGATGGTTGCGCTGCCCGCACCCCACAACACACTCGGCAGCCAACCCCAAACGTGCTCGTGGGCGTAAGTCCCTAAAACGGTGCGTAACGCTGCCGCTCCTTCTAAACACCAGCGAAAAGCGAGTGCCAACAAGCCCGTACCAAGACCTAAAAGCGCCGCACGCGGATAGACGCGGCGACGCTGTGTCCGCATGGCGAGGTAGGTGCGAATTTCACGGTCGGCGCGCCGAGCTTTGGAGTCTAAAGGGGGCTTTGTGGCCATAGAAGCTCATCATACGGGGTAAGGCAAGGGACATTTCTCTTTCTCGGGTCTAAACCTCACTCGCGTAAAGCCGAACCGTCTTTTGTGCCTGTTCGCAGACTTTGTGCCGGAGTTCGGCGGGGGCTAAGACCTCTACCGCGGGGCCGAAACTGAGCAGATATTCGCACGCCTCCCACGCGACCTCGAAGAGCAGCTCGAGGCGTACCCACCCAGCTTTATCTACCGTTTGCGCCTCACTGATGACGCGCACGTAACGGCCTGAGACGCGCATCCGCTCTACAATCTCGGGTCGAGCCCGCACCGTTACCGGATAGCGCGGCAAGTTTTCCTTAAACGTCTCTTTCGACCTTTCCCAATACACGGCCAGGTCAAATCCGGCGGGGCGCGTACCGGGAGCGCCCGTAAGCTCGAGCCCTTCGATACGTGACACTCGGTAAGTACGCAACTCGCCGTCTACACCCGCAATCAAGTACCAGGTGCTGCCCCGTGCGACCAATCCGAGCGGGTCTACCAGGCGCGTCACAGTTTTGTCGCTCCGAGCGTAGTGCAAACTCACTCGTCGGCCCTGCCACACCGCCTCATAAAGCAGCGGCAAAAAGGGCACCGCGTCTTTACTTTTTGTCCAACCCGCCGTATCGATATAAAGGTGCTGCTGAGCGTCCCTTGCCTCTGCTTGTGACGGCGTAGGAAGCGACGCCAACAGCTTGAGCTGCGCGGCGTCAAAGACGTTTGACAAGCCCAGGTCTTTAAGTAACGTAGGTGGTTTGCCAAAAAATAGGGTTTGCAATTCCGCGCTGCTCAGCCCGGTAAGCTGTGTTTTGTAGTCGTTTAGGAGCGCAACGCCGCCGCTCGGCCCCGGTTCGGCGTAAACCGGCACTCCGGCTGCGGTCAGCGCGTCCAGGTCGCGGTAAATTGTACGCGGTGAAACCTCGAGCCGCCGCGCCAACTCACGCGCTTTGATTTTCCCTTCAGTTTGTAACGTCAGTAAAAGGCTCAAAAGACGGTCTGCCCGCATATGTTTAGCGTAACAAAACGTTGACAGCAGGTGTCATAGATACTCGTTACGCTGGATGCAGGAGGTCAACATGGAGACTGAGATGACGTTAGCGGGTAAAGTGGCGGTCGTCGCCGGAGCAACGCGAGGCGCAGGTCGCGGCATCGCCGTAGAACTCGGCGCGGCAGGCGCAACCGTTTACTGTACGGGCCGCAGCGTGCGCGGCAACCCGTCGGATATGAACCGGAGTGAAACCATTGACGAGACCGCCGAGCTGGTCACCCAAGCAGGCGGTCGCGGTATTGCAGTGAGGACCGACCACACGAAAGAGGCGGAGGTCAAAGCTCTTTTTGAACGCGTCAAAGCGGAGCAAAACGGGCAGCTCGATATTCTGGTCAACGATGTCTGGGGCGGCGAATCGCTAACCGAATGGAAAGTGTTTTGGAAACTCGAGCTGAACAAAGGGCGAGTGATGCTCGAGCGGGCAGTCTTTTCTCACATCGTCACGAGCCGTTACGGAGTGCCGCTGATGATAGCGAACGGGCGTGGCCTCATCATTGAAATCACCGATGGCAACACCTTCAACTACCGGGGCACACTCTTCTATGACCTCGCTAAAGTCGCCGCTATTCGTCTAGCTGCGGATATGGCCGCTGACTTCCGCCGAGCCGACCTCGAGATTACGGCGTTGGCACTAACCCCCGGCTTCTTGCGTTCGGAAGAGATGTTAGGCCACTTTGGCGTTACGGAAGCGAACTGGCAAGACGGCGCGAAAAAAGACCCGTACTTTATTGCGTCGGAAACCCCTTTTTATACAGGAAAAGCGGTCGCAGCATTAGCAGCCGACCCAAGTGTATACGAAAAGACAGGCAAAGCTTTTTACACGGGTAATTTGGCAATCGAATACAATTTTACTGACACAAACGGAACCCGACCGAACTTCCAAACTTTTTTCAAAGAAATAAAGAGCAAAGAAGCGGCCCAAGAGCAGGGTGAATGAGACCGCTCGAGCACAAAGTTGCTGTTGTCACCGGAGCGAGTCGCGGGGCCGGACGCGGAATCGCCTTGGTTTTAGGTGAAGCGGGCGCAACATTTTACCTGACCGGGCGCAGCGTGCGGGGGGCGCAGACAAGTGAGCTGGCAGGAACGACGTTGGAGGACACTGCTGACCTGATGGCCGCGCGTGGTGGCGTCGGCATTCCGGTTCGCACCGACCACACCCAAGACGAAGAAATCGAAGCACTTTTTGCACGTGTTAAAGACGAATATGGACGGCTTGACCTGCTCGTCAACAACGCCTGGGGTGGTTATGAAGAGATGGGGGACACCTTCGGCGCACCCTTCTGGGTAGAACCAATGGCACGTTTTGACCGGATGTTCTCAGCGGGCGTACGCTCGCACCTCGTAACGGCGCGGGCGGCGCTGCCTCTAATGACGGCGCAAAACCGTGGGCTAATCATCAATACGACGCTCGAGATGGACCCTACGTTTTACGATGAAGCCCTTTTTTACCGCACTTCAAAACTTGCTATCAACTATTTGACCTTTGGCATGGCGCACGACCTGCGCGTCCGGGGCGGCTACGATTTAGCGGCGATTGGCGTAGCGCCGGGGTGGACGCGTACAGAAGCCGTGATGGAAAACTTTCGTAGCGGGCTTCACCAAGAGAGTGACCTCGAGCAGACTGAATCCGTTGAATATATCGGTCGGGCCATTTTAGCCCTCGCTACGGACCCTGACGTGATGGCTAAAAGTGGGCAGATACTCAGAACCAGAGACCTCGCCCACGAGTATAGCTTTACCGACGTAGACGGCAGACAACCTGCTTAGCGGGCTACTCGAGTTCCTCCCGCGTCAACCACTCGGCTTCCGGCTCGACTTGCTCAGCTATTGCGGGGCCGGTGTCGCCCCAGTCTTGATTTTCCAGGGTCATGAGCGCCGACACATCCATCTCGTGCTCGCACAAAATCTGGCACGACAACCTAAAGTCGGGCTCTACGCCGGGTTCGAGCCCCAGCTTGGCAAATTCGGCTTTGGTGTACGTGTCCGGCTCGCCCAGAGAAAAGGTGACGCGGCAGGTGGTGCAGCGGCATTTGCCGCCGCAGCGGTGCCCGATGTCAATCCCTGCGTCTTCGATAGCTTGGGTTAGCCGCGTACCTTTGGCAACCTCGAGGTGTCGCCCGTTGACTTTAACTGTTGGCATGTAACTCTCCTAGTCAGACTGTGAAGCTTGGAGCGCAGCCCCGACGATGCCCGCTTCGTTCAGCAGTTTGGCCGGAACGATGGGCGTTTTGGGTTTTAAGAACTCGAGATACTCTTCGCTCTTTTTGCTGACGCCGCCGCCCAAAATGAAGAGGTCAGGCGAAAAAATAAACTCGAGGTGTTCCAAGTACGTGTTCACCCGTTTGCCCCACTTTTTCCAGCTGAGGTCGTCATCTTTACGGACCCTATCCGACGCCCACGCCTCAGCCTCTCTCCCTTTTTTCAAAAATAGGTGGCCGAACTCGGTATTGGGGATAAGTTTGCCGTTATAAAACATCGCGCTACCGATGCCTGTGCCGAAAGTGAGTAAAATCACGACGCCCTTCTGGTCTTTGCCTGCGCCGAAGGTGACCTCGGCGCGTCCGGCAGCGTCGGCGTCGTTTAACAGGTGAACTTCGCACCCGGTTGCTTCGGTCAAGAGCTTGTCGGCGTCGAGGCCGATCCAGCCTTTGTCTACGTTGGCGGCTGAGAGCGTCACGCCGCGTTTGACGATGGCGGGGAAGGTGCAGCCGACCACGCCGGTATAGTCAAAAAACGTCACGATGTCAGTGACCGTCTCGGCGACGGCCTCAGGTGTTGAGGGCTGAGGCGTGTCTATCCGGTAACGTTCGGTCGTCAGCTCGCCGGTCTCGGGGTTGACGAGCGCCCCTTTGATCCCCGAACCGCCGATGTCAATGCCGAGCAGGGGTTGCGTCTTGTCAGAATTTTTCTTTTTACGGGCCACAGCGTTATTATGCCCTATTTGACGGCTGGGGCGTCCGGGTTGTCCGAAAACCGGTTGCTTTTGGGTTGAGCGCCTCGAGTGCAGGGTAGTGCAACGTCTAACACCCGCTAGCCTTGTAGGGTAAGTTTTGGAGGCAAAATGAAACATGTAGAGATTCAAGGCGTAGCGGTTCCGGCGCTGGGTTTAGGAACTTGGGACTTACGGGGCGAGGCGTGTACCGAAGCGGTTGAACACGCCCTATCGCTTGGTTACCGGCATATTGACACTGCGCAGGGTTACGACAACGAAGAATTCGTCGGGGCGGGGTTGCAAAAATCCAACTTAGCCCGTGACGACATCTTTTTGGTGACTAAGGTCAAACCGGACAACTTTGGGCGTGAACAGGTGCTTACGAGCACCGCTGAAAGCCTCGGCAAGCTGCAGACCGATTATGTAGACCTGCTCCTGCTGCACTGGCCCAACCCGGAGGTGCCGCTAGCTGAAACGCTGGGAGCATGTTTGGAACTGCAACAGCAGGGCGCGGTGCGGCATATCGGCGTCAGCAACTTTCCTTCCAAGCTGATGAACGAAGCGCAGGAGATGACCAAGATTTTTGCCGATCAAGTCGAGTATCACCCGTACCTATCGCAAGAGACGCTGCTGCAGCAGGCAAGAGCCCAAGATTATCTGCTGACAGCCTACAGCCCCATCGCGCAGGGACAAGTCGTGAACGACCCAGTGCTCCAAGAGATCGGCGAGGCGCACGGCAAAAGCGCCGTTCAGGTCACGCTCCGCTGGCTCGTGCAGCAAGACCACGTAGCCGCGATTCCCAAATCGGCGTCGGAGAAAAATCGGGTGAATAACCTGGACATCTTCGACTTTGAACTGTCAGACGATGAGATGGCGCGGATTTTCGCTTTAGAGCGTCGTGAACGGCTCGTTGCGCCGGAGGGTGGGCCGGAGTGGGATAACAAATAGGTTTGTAAGACATACGGTTCTGCCGCTCAGCTAAGGTGCTAGACTCGAGCCCAGCTCATCATAAAAGGAGGCTGTTGTGAGAACTGACCGAATGCTCAGGGGTTGTGCCGTACTCCTGGTTGCTTTTCTCGTTTCGTGTGCTCAGCCTAACGAACAGTTTCCAGCGGGATTTGCGTTCGGCGGTACCGCGTGGCAGCTGGGCTCGCTCGGCGGCAGATCACTCTCAAAAGGTACGGCGATAACGCTCGAGTTTAGAGATAAAAATTTTAACGGTTATAGCGGGTGCAACTGGTACGGCGGCGACTACACGGTGACGGGTATGGCTATCCATTTCACAGACAGCGGCAGTACGGCTCAGCTGTGCCCCACGCCCGTTGGCGTCATGCTACAAGAAGAAGCCTACGGACGGTTGCTTGCTGAAACCTTTAGCTACCGGGTTACGGGCGACTCTCTCGAACTGCTAAGCGGTGGAGGCACCGCATTGACATTTACGCGAGGAGTGAGCGATCTGAAACCTTAGTGGGGATTCTCGAGCTTAAGTGGTGCCGGGATTTCTAAATCGGGGCTACGTGAGTCTTGAATCACCTGATGAATCTCCAGCACATTGCGCCCGGAAAACGCCTCTCTGGGCAGCGTGCTGCTCTTGGCGTGACCCTCGAGGAACGCCTCGGAACTCGTCCACGCTTGAAACTGCTCGTAGGTCTCCCAATAGGTCAGGACGATATATGGCTGACCCGGCGCACTCGGGCGGAGCACCTGGTTAAACAAAAATCCCGGCATCGTATCAACGAGTCCGGCGCGGTTAGCAAAACGTTCTTCAAACGCTTCGGCGTAGTCGGGGTTGACGAAAATGCGGTTGGCGACGCTGATCATCGGGGCCTCCAGAAGGGTAGCGTAGCACCCTACCCAAAATTATTTATGAAGATTATTCGCGCGATGAGTTAAACGTCCGACGTTGTTTTAGAACAGAGCCGACTCTAAGCTAAACTGGAGTGATGGAAAGCAAATCTACTTCCACAGCTTGCTGCTCAGCCTCGCGTCAAGCTGTGGGCACTGACGTTTCTGACACTGGAGCTGGCGATAACACTTCTGCTGCAAAGATAGAGCCGGGACCGTCAGCGGAGAGCACTGCCGACATGGTGCAGCTTCCGGGTGGGCGCTTTCTGATGGGCAGCGACGATAAGAGCTTTCCAGAGGACGGCGAGGGTCCCGTCCGCGAGGTGACGCTCAGTCCCTTTTGGATAGACCGTTACGCTGTTACCAACGCCGCGTTTGCTGCGTTTACCGAAGCAACTGGGTACGTGAGCGAGGCGGAACGGTTCGGGTGGTCGTTCGTTTTTTACGGGCTTTTGCCTGGAGACTTTCCACCGACTCGGGGCGTTGCCCAAACTCCCTGGTGGCGGCAGGTCTATGGTGCAAATTGGGCACATCCCGAAGGGCCGCAGTCAGATGTGAGAGGGCGTCTCGAGCATCCAGTGGTACACGTTTCGTGGAACGACGCGGCGGCGTATGCCCGGTGGACCGGAAAACGTCTGCCGACGGAGGCCGAGTGGGAGTACGCGGCAAGGGGCGGGCTCGAGGGCAAACGTTACCCTTGGGGCGACCGCTTGACCCCGGATAAAAAGCACCGCTGCAACATCTGGCAAGGGACGTTTCCCAGCAAGAATACTGGCAAAGACGGCTTTTTGGGAACCGCGCCCGTAACCGCGTTTGAACCCAATGGGTACGGGCTTTACAATATGGTCGGTAATACCTGGGAGTGGTGCCAAGACTTCTGGAGCCCGGATTATCACGTGAGCGGCCCCCGCGAAAACCCTTCCGGGCCGCCTGTAGGCGAAGCCAGAGTGATTAAAGGCGGCTCGTACCTCTGCCACGCGTCGTACTGTAACCGCTACCGCGCCTCAGCCCGGACGAACAACACGCCGGACAGCACGCTGGGGCACACGGGGTTTCGGCTGGTACGAAGTTTGTAGGCCGTTTACTTGGTTAGTTCACGGGCGCGGCTCAGCATCTCTTCGACGCGGGTCAGTTTGACGCGCGGTCGTCCTTGCGCCTTGCCCGCCTCGAGCTCTAACGCGTCTAACTTGAGCCAGTGGTCAAACGGGAAAAAGCGCACGCCCTTTTCAGTCAAGTACCGCTCGATCCGTGCCGGGTCACAGTCGGCGTCCGTAACGCGGGCCAACTCAGGCGCGTCCTCTAAGAGCGACCGCACCGACTCGGCAGCGTCAGCTTTGTTGGTGCCAATCACGCCGGTTGGCCCGCGTTTAATCCAACCTGCGACGTACTCACCGGGAACGACCGGGCCACCGACTGATTCGGTCACACGCCCCGCGACGTTGGGAATCACGCCGCGTTTGGGGTCAAACGGAACTTCGGGGAGCGCGACGCCTTTATAGCCGACTGAACGCAGCACCAACCCGACCGGCAAGATTTCAGTTTCGCCCGTCCCGACGGCTTCTAACCAACCGTCGCGGTCGCGGAGTTCGTTTTTTTCGGTGCGGAGTCCTTCAACCTTCGTGTCGCCCAAGACCTCGACCGGTGAGCTTAAAAACTTGATATGGACGCGGCGCGGTTTGCCGGTCAGCGTCCGCGTCGAAAAGTCGCGGAGCACCTCGACGTTTTTAGCGACCGTCCGGTCGTCTGCTAAAGACGCTTCGCTCGCGGCGTCGAGCTCGAGGTCACCCGGATCAACGACGACATCGGCATTGGCCAACTCACCGAGCTCACGCAGCTCTTTAGTCGTAAACTTGCCCTGCGCCGGACCACGCCGCCCGAGCATATAGATGTCTGTAACGTGGCTCCTCCGCAGCGCGGTGATGGCATGGTCGGCGATGTCGGTCGTGTTCAGCTCGTCGGCGGTTTTGGCTAGAATCCGTGTCACATCAACCGCGACGTTGCCCATCCCGATTACAGCAACGCTCTTTACCGAAAGGTCGGGGCTTAGGTCGGCAAAGTCGGGGTGACCGTTATACCAGGCGACAAATTCGGTAGCGGACAAGCTGCCAGGGAGTTTTTCACCGGGAATCCCGAGAGGCCGGTCGGAGGGTGCACCCACCGTATAAAAAATTGCGTCGTAAAAACGGCGGAGTTCGTCTAAAGAGAGGTCTGAACCGTACGAGACGTGCCCGAAAAAACGTACCCGTGGGTCGTCAAGCGTCTTTTGGTAGAGCTTGGTGACGCTCTTAATCTTCTGGTGGTCAGGCGCGACGCCGTAGCGGATCAAGCCGAAGGGTGTGGGCAAACGGTCGAAAAGGTCAACGGCGACCGGCAGGTCTTGCTTAAGTAAGGCGTCGGCGGTGAAGAGCCCGGAGGGACCCGCGCCGACGATCCCGACGCGTAAGGGGCGTTCTGAAGTGTAGGTCATAAGTGAATTCCTTTGTAAAGCACTATACAAACACTGTATAAATATAGCGGCGCAACCATGCTGGTGTGAACATGTATTTGACGAAGGAGTTCTGCGAGCGGTCACTAAGACCCGCTGCTATCTTTACCATAACGCAGCTGAACTAACCAGCAGGCTCGAGAGCTCAGACCACTGTTATGCAAAATTGTAAAGCAGGCAATAGAGGTTTTAGGTGTTCTATACGTTCCGTGAGCAGCAGGAAGACCGCACCGTTGTTACTGGCGCGGCCATTTTGCCCTAGGGTTTAGCTACCGGGTTTTACGGTAGCTAACTATTGTGGGGTAACGTTTAGATACGCCCAGCTAAACGCGAGGGTGCTGTTACCCAGGCTGTCGGTGACCATCGGACGGAACGCGTAGGCGGTTTCGCCCGCTTGGTTGATGTCTTGCGCGTCGGGTGCCACAGCGACCGTAACCGTGCAGCTAAGCTGCGTGGGCGCTAAAGCGACCGCAGTTTCGCAGTCAGACGAAGCGACGCTGAAGGGGCCGGTCGGCAGGGTGCTGGCGGCGTCCGAATTGCGCAGTTCGACCTGGGTAGCAGTAATGCCGTCGGGATCGGTAAAGTCGAGTTTCAGGTAGAAGGTGCCGCCGGCTGGAACAGTGACCGGGTTGACTTCACCTGAGCCGCTGGTAACAAAGGTGATGTCGTCGGTGCTGATACTTATCTCACCTTGCGGGTTGGGATTCACAACTTCGCCCCCAGCTCCGCCGGACGCTGTACCACCAGAAGCGAGCACCGAAGTGATCGTTACAGCGGGCTCGGTAGCATCAGGTGCAGCCGGAGTCATGACCTCCGGGGTGACGGGCTCGAGGTCAGTCTGCTGCGGTCCCGGCGCACACGCGGCGAGGAGCAGGGCAAGAGCGGGGTAAACGAGATAACGGTTCATCTAAACCTCCCTTAGTACGGCACTCTAACATCAGCGGTCAGCCGAGTTTTGCGCATCTGAACGTTTAGCCTTATCTGCCTGGGTCAGGTCTTCTCGGGTCAGTCCCGCCTCGAGCCGCGCACGCCCGTAGTTGCAGATAGCTAGTGCCGGACAACCGCTACAACGCGGCGCGTTAAAGGTGCAGACGCGCTGCCCGTGTAAGAGGAGCGCGATGTGAAAATTGTAAAGCAGGTGTGGGTCGTGTGGTAAGAGCGCAAAAATCGGGGCGTGCGCCGCCGTAGAGGTCTTGACTTTGGCGCTGATCAGGCCGACGCGCTGCGACACTCGGTAGACGTGCGTATCCACCGGCAAGATAGGTTTGGCAAAGCAGAAGAGTAGGACCAGCGAGGCCGTCTTGACGCCGACACCGGGCAGGTCGGTCAGCCACGCCATCCCCTCGTCGGCACTTAAGTCAGCTAAAAAACCCAGGTCGGTACTGCCGCTCCGCTCGAGAATCCGCGTGATCGTCTTTTGAATCTGCGGCGCTTTGGCGTCGGCAAAGTTTGAGGGGGCAATGGCTTTCGCCAAATCTTTGGTCGGCGCGTCCCGCACCGCTTCCCACGAGCCGAACTGGGTCCACATCCGGGTGTACGCAAGTTCTTCGTTTTTCCAGGTGGTGCGCTGCGACAAAATCGTCGAGATGAGTTCGTGCATCGGGTCGCGCCGAGGTTTAAGCTCGCGTTCGCCGTACGTCCCCACCAAAATGCGGTAGAGCTCGAGGGCCTTGTCTTTAAGCGCCTCGTCTTTGGATACCCCGTCTCTAAGTGCCCCGTCTTTAAGCGCCGCGTCGTCCATACTGCCCAGTCTGCGGGTTTGCCGCCCTGAGAGACAATAAGACAGCTCGCCTTTGGTGCGTTTTTGGCTCGAGACTCGGTTCTGCGTCTCACGTAGATAACTCTTCGCAAAAATCTAAACGGCGTTTTTCAGACATCTAGACGCTTTTATTTGCCTTTTCCATTATTGAGCTCTCCTTTCTATACGGAGCACGGAAGTCAATAAAAGGCAGTAATGTACTTGCTCCAACCAACCCCGTAATAATTTGCTTCAAAGCGGTTGGACTTGTCAGCCGATAGCAGCGGCGGCGATACAGGTCGGCTGAGCTTTATGCGTGTAACGGGCCGGAAGACCGCACAAGTTCTGTACTCCGATAAGCCACAAGAGAATTGTGCACTGGCACGCTCTGGGTGATCAAGGCACCTAGAGAGCATTTGAAAATCACATCGACCTGAAAACAGGCATCGAACACCCAGCTAAGTGCTTGGTCATAAGGTCGACCATGACTAGGTAGATGAAGGCTTCACTCGTCTCGGGCAGTACCTCGTAGTCCTTGCTCAAGCGCCGACTGTTGCCGAGTCAAGCTAGAGTATGCTTGACGACCCACCACGCTTGTACTTGGAGACCCTGCACCGCTGAGTTTCAAGACCTGACGCATCAACCACAAAACTTTCGTAAGTGCTATTGACTACGCAAATTCGGTGAAAAACGCAGTTGCGTCTTGCCTTGTAAAGAGGAGAGCGGCGGCGTAAAGTGCCGGGCCGAACATGGGGAGGGTGAAAACGGTTGTTATCGGCCCCTAAACCTCTAGCGGCTTAAGCCTTGCGACCAGGCCGCGCTTGTGCCGTTTGGCCAGCAGCTCGAGTTCACCCTCTATCGTCTCACTCCACATCTCCTTGGCGCTCTGGTGCTGCCAGCCCAGTTCGCGTTTGGCCTTGTCACTTATGTAGAACAGGCTGGTGGTAGCGGCCTTGACGGTTTCCCTCGACATAAACGCTGGCAGGCCTGCGCGCCGTTGGAGCGGTTCGAGCGGCGCGAACAGAGACGCCATCACAGCTGGAGGCAGATAGGCCCGCACCCGACCTCTGCCCGTCTTGACTGCCCACAGCTCTAGATGCTCGGCGAAACTCAAAGGTTCACCGCAGAGCAGATAGATTTCACCGGCCCGTCCCTTCTCGACGGTCAGCACAACGCCCCGTACGAGGTCGTTTAGCTCAACGAGGGAGAACATCGACCGGGGCGACCAGGAGACGGGCGGCTTAAGCCGGTTGAGGTAGAGCCGCAGCGTGTACCCCCAAACCGAGTGGTCGTTAGGACCCATGACCCCGTTAGGGCAGACGACAATTAGCGGCGTCCCGTCCTGCTGGTACCTCAGCGCCAGCTCGTGAGCCTCGGTTTTGGTCTGTTCGTACCAGGTACCGCAGGGCGCGCGGCGGATGAACGTCTCGTCACGGGGTTGTCGCCCCGAGTCACCGTAAGCCGCAACGGTCGAGACATATACCGTCTTGGTCACGTTCAGTGCTCGCGCCGCACTCAGCACGTTGTCGGTGCCGTTCACGTTGACCGCTCTCATTCGTTCCCGGCCTGCTGTGTCCACACCGTATTCATAGTGCCCGGCATTGTGGATGACCAGCTCCGCACCTCTCATTGCGGTCTCTACCGAGTTGCGCGAAGTTACGTCACCTGCGACACAACGAACACCAAGTTGGGCAAGGTTAAGAGCCTCTGGGCTATCCAAACGGCGCACAAGGGCGGTGACGTGCCAGCCGCATTCAAGAAGCGCCCGAGTCAAGGGCCGACCAATGTAGCCTGTGGCCCCGGTAAGGAAGACCTTCATCAAAACACCCCTTTGGTTCGGTATAGCGGATGACTATGCTGCTAACAGCCTTTGCCTAGAGATTACTGCGCGCAGCGTGTGGATGTCAAAGCTGACCTGAGCACCGTTTGATAAGGCGATTTAGCAGCTTCTTAGCACCAAGAATTGCAAACTAAGTACGTCCAAGCCAAAAGTTCAGCTTAATGGTCTGGAGCGTATCTCAAAAAGCATCGTTGGGCGGGATAGCTGCACAAAGTCAAGGGATCGAGTTAAGACGCTATCCGAAAATCAGAAAAACCGTCCCAGACCTATCTTCTTCGCCTCGAGATTAAGCAGCTTCCTAATATGAACCGTTTATTTGAAGTAAACTCCCTCAACTCCGCGTGGCCTGCGTAACCCCTTCAGCGTGTTATGCCGACACAACCCGCATAACTTCGTCGAGCACCTCAGGGTTACGCATCCTCAAACGGTTGGGAAGTGATTGATGATTAACCAAACGCTCCAGAGCAAGCGCCATAATCCTGCCACCACGCGTTATCGGCAAACTGGAAAGTTGGTAAACCCGGCAGAGGCTCACGTCTACGCTGCTCGTTTCGGCTAGAAGCGTAGCCAAATGAACCTTTAAGTCCTCGCCAATTTGCAGCTGATCTCGCATAATGACAAACAACCAAATTTCATCACTGGTTATAAGGTACCTGTTTACAGCAAGCGCAGCTTCAACTTCTGGCAACGCTTCAAGCTTTTTATGGAATCGGTCTCGCACAGAATCTGAAATAGCTCTCTCCTCCACGGTCCGAGCAACTATAAACCCTGTAGCCCGACCGCCTCCCGACCAAGTCGAACAACGCATAGACAATGAGAGGAAAATTAAGGTAAAATGTGAAACTGTGCTAAGAACGCTTGGTGACCTGGTACTCGAGGGGACATCCCTACATCGTCCCAAACCTCTACTGCTGCTGGCCTATCTGGTGCTCGAGGGTTCCACCCCGAGACGCAGACTGTCCGAGCTGTTTTTTGGCGACACCAAAGATCCCAACGATGGTCTCACCACCGCACTCAAATACCTCAAGCAGCACCCGTCCACCATGCTCGAGGTGGGTCCAAACATAGTCGCAACCGGTGTCGGGTGCGATGTCACACTGGTGTTTGCCAAACTGAAACACGGTCTCGTCGCTGAAGCCGCAAGTCTTTACCAGGGGGCTTTCCTAGCGACACTCAAGCTGAATCTAGGTGAGGAGCTGGAAGATTGGGTTTACACCCAGCAGGACCTGATAGCGCAGCGCTTCCGGCTGACATTAATGAACCACGTCGAAACGCAGACTGATCCGCGTAAGATGGTCAGCTTCGTCGAGCACATATGGCACGTAACCAAGGAGCAGGAAATCGACACCGATACGCTGGGGCGGCTTTACCGTTTGTTGGACGCCAGTGGGAGTTCACTTACGCATGAGGTGAGCAAGCAAGCTGCCGAGTACGGTATTCCCTTGGTGCGTCATAGCAGCGCAGCACGAGAAGCGTCGCAGGGACCGCAGGGGACCGCACGAAACGTTGTCCCAGCTTATGTTCCCAGCCTAGTCCAGCAACTCGAACGTTTGCGGGAGAGCCCTGAAGGTCTGGCGTTATGCATCTGGGGAGCACCCGGTATCGGCAAGACCTGGACAGTCGAGCGGCTTAAAGACACCCTGTCGTTCCCCGTTTATAGTGTGATGGCCGCTGTTTCCCCAGCCCAGCTGCCCCGGAGCCTGCCCCGCGCCGCCGGACTACCCGCATGGGCCAGAACAGTTCTCGGAAACCTTCAGGACGACAGGCTCACCGGAGGACAGGAGCTGGTCGACGCCGTCGCTGCGATCTTAGCCGCCCACGCACCGGTGGTGCTGCATGTCGAGGATTTTCATGAAGCCAGCGAACTGGCGCAGACGCTATGGTCGGCATTGGCCCTCTCGGTACAGAGGAGCCCCGGCGTAGGTCTGCTTGTTACGAGTCGGCAGCCGTCCCCGGCAGGCTTCACTCCCGACCCACTACCGGCGCTTACACGAGCTGAGATTGCGCGCGTGCTCGAACACGTTACGGGCGCAGCGTTACCAGCTGAGGCTACCGACTGGATCGAGGACCGCGCTTTAGGGAACCCCTTGTTCGCTCTGGAGTTTTACCGCTACCTTCGTAAACGAGGCAACCTCTGGCACGATGGTAGCAGCTGGCGCTGGCGTGTTCCCACCAGCACCCACCTCCCCGACAAACTCGAAACGCTCGTCTCGCATATGTTCCAAGAGCTGGCACTCGAAGAAGGTGCAAACACGTTTGTGCAGTTAAAAGCCCTTCTACCTACCGGGACTTCCGAACAGCTCCTCGCTCAAATTGCCGGTTTGAGCGACAAAGAGATTCAAGGGGTCAAAAATACCTTGAAACAACAGGGGATATTAGGTGAACAAGATTTTGTTCATCCCCTCTACCGAGAGGTTCTGGTGGCTGGTCTTAACCGCCCGACGAAGCGTGAGTTAGCCCGGCGCATCGTGACCGTTCTAGAGGAGGCAAATCCCGAACAAGCAGCTCCATTCGTCGCCGATGCAGGCTTGACGGATCAGTGCGCTGTGAAACTTTTGCTTCGCGCCGCAGATCACGCACGGTTGCGTGGCCTGACCAGGCAGGCTGGCGAGCTTTTGTCCCGAGCAGCGGGACATACCCAAGGTAGGCAGCGAAGCGAGCTGCTTTTGCAAGCTGCGAATGCCCTGCAAGACAACCAACCTGCTCAAACCCAACGACTCGCCGAGCGCGTCCTGGAAGCCGAACCTGCCAACGTCGAAGCGACGCTGCTGTTAGCACGCTGCCTCGTCGTGCAAGGGGAGGGTGAGCGTGCAGACGCAGTTATGCAAAGGCTCCCCCAGGCTGTCAGGCCCCGACAAGCGTGGCTCGAGCAGCTCATTCATCTGCGTACCGAAAGAAACGACTACGCGGGTGTTATTGAACTGTGGCAGGGTGCCGCGGACCTTCACGGCACACTCGATCCGTCAGCTAAGCGTGACGTCGCCCTGTCGCTGGTCTATCTGGGAAAACTCGACGAGGCAGCCCGGTTGCTCACCCAAACCCTGGCCACCCCGGGCGTTCCCGACGAGGCCCACGCCGCCCTCCTGGAAGTGCGAGCGACCCTAGCGTTCTATACCGGGAACTATGCGGAGGCGCTCGCCCTACTCGACGAGTCCGTCGCACTTCTGCGCGCCGCGCCCAAAACCTTACCCCTGCTAAATCGCCTTTTCCAGGCGCTTCGTGTTCGGGCGATGTGCTACTGGGGTCTGGGCGAAAACCGCTTGGCGATTGGTGATACCGAAGAAGCCATGAGTTTTGCAGGCGAGCTCGGTAGTGGCCGCGACTACGCGATTGCTCAGACGTACATAGGCGTTCCCCTGACCGAGCTTGGTGCGTTCGCACGGGCTGAAGAGATGCTGCTCGAGAGCCGCGAGGTCCTGAGGCGCGCCGATGCCCGCGAGCACCTGGCTGCCTGCGAGGCGATGCTCAGCCACGTCTATATGGAGTGGCAACCACAGGACGCAGCAATAAAGGCTTTGCGGCACGCCCACACGTCAGTCGAGATCGCCAGAGAATTGCAGGCCCCCGTACTCCTAAGTCAAGCGACGTTTTACGCTTCCTGGGTAGAGACGACCTTCGGTCAGGGCGAGAAAGCCCTTGCGCTGGCGCAGGAAAGCCTCGAGCTGGCAACCAATTTGGGTCAGCAGCGAAACGTTGCCATCGGGTTGTGGGCGCGGGGCAGGGCGCTGGAAAAGCTTGGGCAGCCCGACCGAGCCCTAGCAGATTACCTGAAAGGGGAAGGGCTCTGCCGTGGGCTCCATTTCTTGACGTACGCGGCCCTGATCGGTCTCGAGATCGACCGGCTTAAAGACGACGAGAACGCCGCCAGGGTGCGCCTCGAGTACCTGAGCGCACGCGGCGTACGCAGCATGATGCTGAGCGCACGCGAGCACTTCGCCGCGTTGTTTGGTGAGTTCGGGAGTCTGCGGCTGGACCCTTGACCGGGCGTCAGCACAAACCGCAGTGAAGGTGAAAAAATCCCTGTTCACCCCTTGCCGATTTAGTCCATATACGCACGAAGTTGATCACGAGACGCGCTCTACGCCAGCCTCCACGTTGGCCGGTCGGAGGTCGGTCGGAGGTCGGTCGGAAGCAACCGTGTACCGTGATGGCGTAGCGGACGTGAGAAGATCCAAAGCTGTTGGAAAAGCCAAAAACGTCGCGCTGTCGAGGGGGAAAACATATGTTTCGCAAGCCCTTGTCGCACACTCTGCCACTTTCCGCTATCGTACTGTTTTCTCTGCTAGCGCCGTGTAGTCAGGCCCCGGTCAACGAAGCTTTACCTTTAGTAACGGGCGAGCTGACGACGGCGGCAACGGTCCCCCCGCAGGGCACCCGACCAGCGCATATTCGCTGGCAGGGCGGCAGCCTGACCCTCGAGGGCTGTGCCTGGCGAGGGGTTGACCGGAAAGCCTCCGCCTTTCGTTCTCTCTATCTGGAAACGGCGCGTCCCCCTGGGCACCTGATGGTTTATGACGGTCGCCGCGACCGCTACTTCGTTTTCCCTGAGCGCGGCGGTCAGTCGTACTGGCGTAACGCTTCGAGTTCGTTATGGTTCACCTTCCGCAGGGTCGAGCCGTTCTCGCTGCCGCCCAAAAAATTTACCTACACCGCCTTTTCCGGCACGGACTACCAGCGTTCGCTGTGCCCGGGCAAGCACGTGTCGTTGCTGCTGGCTCCGCGCCCCACAAGGGAGCTGCTGACGACGGCTCGAGTCGTCCCGGCCCTCGACGCGGCTTACGAGGTCTACCACAGCTTTACCAAACGCGAGCCGCAACCTCACCGTCTCGTTTACAACCGCCTGCCTATCGCCGAAATTCCGGACGGCGGTACCTGCGGTGCGGGGTGCGGATACCTCGGCTTTACCGGGATCGAGATCACAAGCCCGTTTGTAGACAGCCTGATCGGTGGGATCAGCGCCCGCAACGAATACGACCAGGTGGTCTTTTACGAACTGGGCCGGAACTTCTGGTTTTACGGCGAGCAGCTCGGCGCGCTCGACCCGTTCGTTACCGGCTTCGCTATCGCAGGTCGGTTTATCTCGCTGAAAGAGGCGGGCCTACAGGGCAGCCCGTTTAATGGGCTGGCGTTTGCCACCTTTCGCAAGGCTGTCACGGACGACCTGCTGGTGACGTTTTTGGCCGACGACAACCTGACCTGGCGGAACACCTTGGGCGAGGGGCGAGCGCCACCCAATCCTTACCAGCTCAGTGCCAGCGACCTGGCCGGGGCGATGTTCTGGCAGGTCTACAGAGACTACGGCCTGGCAGGGTTGACGCGTTTTTTTACCGAACTTTACGCCCGTCCCTACGCCGCTACCCCGAAGCGGGCTGTCACCAACTTCGTGGCTGCCGCGTACGCGGCGACCGGCAAAGATTACCGTTACCTCTTCAAAGACGGGAGCTTGCGCCTGCGGTAGCGCCTTAGCCAACTGAGCTCGAGCGCGTAACGGGGCCATAGTATGGCCCTGACGCAACCTGCACACCCCGACCACCTGTACACTCCGACCACGAGAAGCGCGCGGCGCGCCCCCTACCCGCCTCCGTGCGACCGGAAACAGCGTGGTACCCAAGACACAGGGCCGGTCGGAGGTTGGTCGGGCTGCACTGTGCATACTTACGACTACGTGCTGGGAATGTTGCACAGCGCTCACGACGCGGGGTTTGGGCCGAAGATAGAACGGCCCGCCACCGTCGTGGGGTAGCCGGTCGGGGAGAAATCCCCAGCCGACGGGGTACACCGCAAGCACGCGCGAAGGGCGCAGGGAGCCGGGACGAGACTCCAAGTCTACTTGCTGATGGTCCAGCCCTGTCGTTCCAGGGTTGGAAGGGAGAGAAGAGATGAAAAGGTATATGTGGCTCGTCGCCTTCGTTCTGGGGGCCTGCAATCTGGTACCGCAGGGCGCGCCGGAGGGCGTCACCACGATAGAACCCACCGCCGGACACGCCTACGATTTTGTCTTGAAGTGGGGAACTAAAGGCGATGGTAACGGGCAGTTCCAGCTACCACACGGCGTCGCTGTAGACGGTAGCGGCAACGTGTATGTGGCGGATCAAAGCAACAACCGCATCCAGAAGTTCAATTCAAGCGGCGACTTCATCACCAAGTGGGGAACTGAAGGTAGTGATGACGGGCAGTTCCAAATCCCACGGGGCGTGGCTGTAGACGGTAGCGGCAACGTGTTTGTGGCGGATAGTAACAACAACCGCATACAGAAATTTGCTCCTGCCAAAGACAAGGACCCGCAGACCATAACCTTCGGCGAGTTGGCGGGCAAGACCTACGGCGGTGCACCCTTTACCGTCACCGCCACGGCCTCGTCCGGCTTGCCCGTAGCGTTCGCTTCGGACACCCCCGGCGTCTGTACGGTCTCGACGACCTCAGAGGGCGGTACCGTGACCCTGGTGGCGGCGGGGACTTGTACCGTGACCGCCTCGCAAGCCGGGAACGACGACTATGGGGCTGCCGCACCCGTCTCCCGGAGCTTCGCCGTCGCTAAGGCGAACCAGACCGTAAGCTTTACCAGTGCGGCTCCGGACGGGGCTACGGTGGGCGGCTCGTACCCGGTCGAAGTCGGTGTCAGCTCAGGCTTACCGGTGGCGCTGAGCGCGGGTCCCGAAGCGGTCTGTACCCTAGACGAGAGCACCGTCACCTTTGTCGGTGCGGGCGAGTGTACGGTGCGTGCGAACCAGGCCGGAAACGCCAACTACAACGCCGCGCCGGAGGTTACGCAAACCCTCAGTGTCGTTAGGGCGACCACACCCTCCATCCTCACGGCGGTGTCGGGCTCGGGAACCTACGGAGACAGCGCCACCCTGCGCGCCACCTTGCAGGCGAATGGGGACGCAATTAAAGGCAAAACCGTGAGCTTTACGCTGAACGGTACCCCAGTCGGAGATGACGTCACCGACGACGACGGGAACGCCACCCTCACGGGCGTAGACCTCACGGGTGTGGACGTAGGTACTCAGACGGGCGCGGTGACGGCGAGCTTTGCGGGCGACGACGGCATCGGCGGGAGCAGCGAGAGCGGCGACTTGACGGTAGCAAAGGCGGATCAGACGCCCGCCTTTGCCGAGGGCATCCCAACGACAGCTGAGCGGGGCAGCAGCGCCACGCTCGAAGTCAGCTCGGCTACGGCCACACCGATCACCTTGAGCAGCGCGGGGAGCGCCTGCACGGTTTCAGGGCTCGAGGTGTCGTTCGTCGAAGTCGGTAACTGCACCCTGACGGCCGTGCAGGCCGAGACCGCCAACTACAACTTCGGGACGGCCACCCACACGGTTGAGGTGGTTCAGACGCTCACCGATACTACCCTGACGAACGTCTCCGGCTCGGGAACTTACGGAGACAGCGCCACTCTGCGCGCCACCTTGCAGGCGAATGGGGACGTAATTAAAGGCAAAACCGTAAGCTTTACGCTGAACGGTACCCCGGTCGGGGATGACACGACCGATGCGAACGGGGACGCCACCTTGGCGTTAGACCTTACAGGTGTAAACGCCGGGACGTATACCGACGCGGTGTCGGCGAGCTTTGCGGGTGACGATGAGGACGCTTTAGCTGCGAGCGAGGCGCTCGGCACCCTGAACGTGACCAAGGCCGACCAGACCCTCTCGTTCAGCTCCGAACCACCGACGAACGCTCGAGTCGGCGGCAGCTACACCGTGAGCGCGGACGCCACCTCCGGCCTGCCGGTGTTTTACCGCTCGGCGACCCCGGCGGTGTGTACCGTCCTGGCGAGCACCGTAAACTTCGTGGGTGCCGGGGAGTGCGTAGTAGCGGCCAACCAGCCGGGAAATGGGAACTACAACGCCGCTCCGGAAATTACCCAGCGCACCACCGTCGCCGCTTCAACAGACGGCACAGCCCTCAGCGTCTCCGGTGCGGGTACCTACGGCGGCGCGGGCACGCTTACAGCGACGCTCACCACGGGCGGCACACCGCTCTCGGGCAAGTCGGTCGCTTTTACGCTCAGCGGCAACGCTGTAGGCAGTGCGACGACGAACGGCAGCGGCGTGGCGACCCTTAGCGGGGTGGGTCTCGGCGGTGTGGACGCGGGCAGCTATGCGGACGCGGTCGGCGCGAGCTTCGCGGGCGACGGTACTTTTGACCCGACCCTCGGTTCGGGTACCTTGAACGTGAACAAAGCCGCTCAGAGCGTCTCGTTTACCTCCACGCCCCCGTCGAGCGCCGAAGTGGGCGGTAGCTACACCGTCGCAGCGACGGCGACCTCGGCGCTGCCCGTCTCCTTCTCGTCGGACTCGAGCGCCTGTACCGTCTCGAGTGAGACCGTCACCTTTACTTCGGCGGGTAGCTGCACCGTGCGCGCTACCCAAGCGGGGAACACCAACTACGAGGCCGCGTTCGCAACGCAAAACGTCACCGTTCAGGAGCCTGCGCCCCCCACGGCTACCAGCGACCTCTACACCGTCACCTTCGACGGTCTCACCCCCGGGCGCATCATCTCGAACGTCGCCTTGAACCAGGGTATCGTCAGCGCTACGGGCGACCGCACCGACAAGGTGTACGTCTACGCTCGGCGCAGAAATCGGAGCGGCAACGTAGCGATGGTCACGGGCTCAGACCGGGAACTCCTCATCAGCAAAGACGGCAGGAGTCAGACAAGCTACACTAGGGGCGGATACATCGGCTTCCTCTTTAGAAACTTTGGCGCGGTAGACGTGAACACGTTAGAGGTCTCGGGTGTCACCAAAGGTGGCGGGAACGTATCGCTGTTCCGAGGAAGTCGTCGGGTTCGCTCGTTCGCCATTCCCAAAACAGGCGCTTCGGGCAGCGCGACGATCAGTATCGACGCCGAAGACATCGGGCTCGTGGTCGTCACCCTCGGGGGACCCGGTAGAGTAGACGATCTGTCCTTCGAGGCGAACCGATGAGGTGAAAGAGTCCGCAAGGTAAAACCCGACCGCAGACAGAGTGCCGGACGTTCCGGCACTTCTTCTTTGAGCCCTCAAGCAAACGACGCTGCGGCCTAGGCAGCGTACATGAGCTCAGCACTTCGCTGACCAGCTACGACGTGGATGACACGACCGACCCCACGCGAGTTCATCTCATGATGCGGTAGTTAAGAGGCGTCGTCATCAGCTGAAAACCCGTTTTCAGAGCTGAGCTACCCTTTAGACCGGGATTTGCTGCACTGGCCTTAGCAGACCCTATAGGGGCAGGCTACGCTGACTTAGCTTCCGAAAAAATCTCGGTACTATCCGAGCGACTCAGGAGCGGCCCAGGTGTATAGCGCATTGACAGGGATAGGCGGTCCGAAGACGCTGCCCTGCTGAACAAGGCAACCAAGGGCGTGAAATTGCTCTAGCTGCCCTTTGGAGTCTATCCCGCACGCTACGACGGTCGTATCGAGTAAAGACGCGATCTCGAGCACACTTCTAAGGAGCAGTAGTGGGTAGTGGGGGTTATGGAGGGGACGAGCCAAACGTTTTGCGATAGAAGCGTCCAGCAAGACGGTCGTAAAGTCGATTTCCTCAAAACACTCGAGTGACGCCTGTTGACCGCCGAAATCACTTAACGCCAAGCCAACACCCCAACGAGACAGGTCTGCAAGCCACCGCTTTGTTTCTTTCGAGACTACGGCGAGTTCGCTTGCATTTATGGTGAGTTCAAGATGCTGCGGGGTTAAATTGGCCACCATCAAAGCCTGCTCGACAGCGTTCAACAAGGGTCTGCCAATGTTACAAACGCTTATCGGAAAACAGACGGTGCGCTTTTCTGAGGTGACGACCTGTTTAGCCCCAAGACATGCCTGAATAAGAAAAGAGGTTGCTATAGCTGTAACGTCGCCAAGAGAAGTCGGCGCTAGCTTAGCTGTTGTCGTTGCAAATTCGTGATCCGATGTAGTGTGACTAAACGCGAGTTTAACTGCCCTTAAGGTCTCGACATCGACCACAGGCAAGAAATAAAAAATACCCCGTCCGCTCTGAACGGTTTTATCAGGGATTGCCTTACCCTGCACTGAAGCTGTCTCGTCAGCGTTTCGCAAGTGAACTGCGGCATCTGTAGGGGGATGATCCGGTTTGCACATAAAAGAGTTTGTCAAACAAGGTCCGACCAACTCCCGACCACCCCTCTGGTGCAGTTAGGTTGTCCAAAGTTACAGACTAAGACCACCCGAGAGTAAGCACCATACGCAAGGTATTCCTATGCTGTTTGACAAAAAGCTTAGCGGCGTCGAGAGTTTGGGAAAACAGTCCTCTAAAAACAACAGGTTGAGGCTTCGTTTGAAGATGGTACAGGCGCTCAGGGCGATCTTCTTGTCTGTCGTGACGGTATCTACTCACGCACCCGGAAGCTTGTTTTCCCGAGAGCCCAAAACCTTCGTACCTTAGAATGTGCCAGGTAACTTAGCTGTTGGACGCTGGGACGCTGACAATTTGCCAGCGAATTGGAAAGAAATAAGGAATCGCTGGGAGGTTTTTCAGGGCTTGCGGTCCTGGTTGTTTCTGCTTGATTTTGTGCTGTTGTGCTTGGCTATTACGCTGTATTCGTAAAAGTGTGACTCTTATGCGGTAGTTGAGCGCAAATACTGCTGTAGCAATGAGACACCAGGCGAAAGACGCCTGTAAAGGTCTTTAGTGTACTGAGTATGTTACCCACTAAAACCTAATCAGTAAGCGGTAGCCGCACCGTAAAGTGCGTTTCCCCCGGTTTTGAGTCTACCCGCACCGTCCCGTGATGCCGTCTCGAGACGATGCGCTCGACAATATCGAGCCCCAAGCCGGTTCCTTCACCGACGCCCTTAGTCGTAAAGAACGGCTCAAAGATACGCGCTTGCACCTCCGCGGGAATACCGGGACCGTCGTCGGCCACGTCTACACAGGCGTAGTTGCCGGACGCGTCGAGCGACGCACTCAGCGTGACGGTGCCGCCCTCGGGCGCAGCCGCAACAGCGTTGTCGAGCAAGTTCGTCCAGACCTGATTAAGTTCTGCGCCGTAGGCCGGGACAGGGGGCAGCTCAGCGAGTTGTTTAACGAGCTTGAGGTCTTTTTTCTTAAACTTGTATTTGAGGATGGTCAAGGTGTCGTACAGACCTTGTTTAAGGTCGGTCGGACGTTTTTCTTGCGCCTGATCCATATATGAATACGCCTTCATCGCGCCGACGAGTTCCGAGATGCGCCGCGTACTCTCTAAGAGCTCACCGACTAAGAGCCGCATCTCGACGTCGCGGGGAATCCACTCGAGCACATTCTTCGCCTGTTCTTCGGTCACAGCTGTCATAAAGGGCTCGAGCACGTCCCGCGTCAGGCCGCCTGCGACGAGGGTTGCAGCCGCGTCCCACGGTTTATGAACGCCTTGTTCCTCTAAAAAGTCACCGAGGTCGTCTTCTAACTCACTTTGTTCGACGACGCCCCGGGCCGGACTCGTTAGGGTCATGACGTCGTAGATGGGGCTGAAAGGGTCACCGCCCAAAGGTCTGGATTTGAATACGACTTCTGCAAGAATTTTAGACGAGTGTTCATCAAAACTTTGGAGCGTTTCTAACAGCGTTTGCGCCGCGCGGTGCGCCGCCGCTGCCGGGTTATTGAGTTCGTGCGCCAACCCCGCCGACATCGTACCGAGCGAGACGAGCTTCTCCTGCTGTTCGCTCAGCCGGGTGTACTCGCGTGTCCGGTCGAGCATCAAGCTGATCAGGCGTTCTAACAGCCCCGGCGCGTGCGCGTGCATCTCGGGAAAGTGGTCGCGGTGCAGGGTGGCACTTTGTAAGGGTAGCGTGGCCCGCCCGACGCCTGCTGAAGCTTTCATCCTCGAGTACGGCAAGCGCCCGGTAATTTCGCCCGCCAACACCGAGACGTAAGCGACCTCGCGGCCCCCCTCATAGAGGCTGATCTCCAGCCGGCCCGAGAGGATAATCCTGAGCGCGTCAATGTCGTCGCCCTGCTTAAAGATAACCGCGCCTGCGTCGTCTTGATGGAGCGTGCAGTGCGCGGCGAGCCACGCTAAATCCCTTTCCGGTAGGTCGGAAAGTGCTGGGACACCGGCAAAGTCAAATGCCTTCACGCGCCGACCTCAGCCAGATACTGATGGACAAACTGCACCGCAATCGAACCCTCACCGACCGCCGAGGCGACCCGTTTCACCGACCCTGCCCGTACGTCGCCAGCTGCAAACACACCGGGAACGCTGGTCTCGAGCAAAAAAGGGGGGCGCTCGAGCGGCCACGCGCCGATTTTTTGCGTCTGCAAACCCGTATAGATAAAGCCGTTGGGGTCACGCGCCACTTCAGCTGTTCCGGCTGCGCCGCCCAACCAGTCGGTCCGGGGTGACGCGCCGATAAAGATAAACAGGCCGCTCGAGGCGACCTCCTGTTCATCGCCGTTACAAAGCAGCGTCAGAGACCCCAAGTGCCCGTCCCCGTGAACGGCTTTGACCTCGGCGCGGAGGAACAAGTGGATATTGTCGGCCGCGTAAAGCTGTTCGACCAAATACTGCGACATCTTCGCGCCTAAACTGTCTCCCCGCACGAGGAGCGTGACCGAAGCAGCGTAGCGAGACAAGTACAGCGCGGCCTGCCCCGCCGAGTTCCCGGCTCCGACGATATGCACCGTCGCACCCTCGTACGCCGCCGCTTCAGAGACCGACGAACCGTAGTAAACGCCCGCCCCGGTGAGCGCCTCGGCTCCGGGCAACGTAAGCTTGCGGTATGACACCCCCGTCGCCACAACGAGCGCGTGGCAGCTCAGCGAACCGCCACCCCCCAAGCTGAGCACCTTGTAGTCGCCCTCGAGACTGAGCTGTTCGACGCCTCTAGGTGCCACGATCTCCGCGCCGAATTTGCGGGCTTGCGTCGTCGCGCGCCGTGTCAGGTCGCCGCCGGAGAGCCCGACCGGAAACCCTAAATAGTTTTCAATCCGCGAGCTCGTCCCCGCTTGACCGCCGGGTGCGTCGGCGTCTAAGAGCGCCACTCTGAGCCCTTCGGACGCGCCGTACACGGCGGCGGCTAACCCCGCCGGTCCCGCGCCGACGATCACGAGGTCGTAAAAGCTTTGTTCGGCCTGCGTCTGCAGTCCCGCACGTTCAGCGACCTCGGCCGTACTCGGACGAGCTAGGCGGGTACCGTCTTCTAAAATCACCAGCGGCAGGTCGCTCGGCGCGGCGTTCCCCAAGAGCGCCGCCGCCTCGCCGCCGCTCTCGACGTCGAACCAGCGGTACGGGACGCCGTGCCGCGCTAAAAAGTCGCGCAGGGTGTAACCGCCTGCGTCCCAACGTGTGCCGATGATCCGCAGCCCTGAAAAGGCGGGCCGGTAGTCGGCGGTCCAGTCGTCTAAGAGGTCGTCTAGTACCGGGTAGAGCTGCGTCTCGGGCGGGTCCCACGGTTTAAGCAAATAGTAGTGAATCCGGCTCTGATTGATGGCGGCGATGGCCGCGCCGGTGTCGGCGTAGGCGGTCAGCATCACCCGTTTGGCGTCGGGGTAGAGCGTCATAGCCTCCTCTAGAAACGCGACCCCGTTCATCCGGGGCATCCGCTGGTCAACTAAAAAGAGCGCCACGGGGTCGCCCCGGTCTTTAAGGTCTTGCAGCGCAGACAGCGCCGTCTCGCCGCTGTCAGCCCGGACGATGCGAAAGTTCTCGCCGTACTGCCGCCGCAGGTCGCGGCTTACTGCGCTCAGCACCTGCGGATCGTCGTCAACGCTCATAATGACGGGTTTAGGCATCAGAAACGCGTACCACTCAAGAGGTCGGGTAGACGCTGCACTTTTGTGGGAGTACCTTGCATAAGTAAGCGTACTCCGTCAGATGTCTCTTTTAGGTTGTGAGCTTAGCGTTCGGTCAGCTCTGCGGTCAGGCAACCTCGAGTATGCTGGGCTAGGTTCTGCTGCTCGAGCAGGTTTTAGCAGACTCAGTGAGCAGGCAAATAATATGAGCGCAACCAAAACCACACCCAATACCAGCCTTAGCGCCGAACACCTGACCTTGGCGTATGACCAGAGCGCCATCGTCAGAGACCTGGGCGTGAGGGTTCCGCCGGGAAAGATCACCGCGCTCGTCGGGCCGAACGGGTGCGGCAAGTCAACCCTACTGCGCGGCCTGGCGCGGCTCTTAAAACCTAAAAGCGGCGCGGTCTATTTAGACGGTGAGATGCTCTCCAAACTTTCAACCAAGGCAGCAGCAAAAAAATTGAGTATTTTGCCTCAAGGTCCGACCGCCCCTGAAGGGCTGAGCGTACGCGAACTCGCCGTACAAGGGCGGTACCCGCACACCGGGTTTTTCGGCGGCTGGTCGCCCGAAGATGAGGCGGCTGTCGTGTGGGCGCTCACGACGACGCGGATGTTGGCGTTGGCCGATAGGCCGCTTACGTCCCTTTCCGGCGGGCAACGTCAGCGGGCTTGGATTGCGATGACGCTCGCGCAGGCGACGCCGATTCTCTTGTTGGACGAACCCACGACGTTTTTAGATATGGCGCACCAAGTCGAGGTCTTGTCGCTTTTGGACGAACTCAACACCCGCGAGGGCCGCACTATCGTCATGGTTTTGCACGACATCAACCAGGCGTGCCGTTACGCACATCAGCTAATTGCGCTCAAAGACGGGGCAATCGTAGCGCAAGGCAGCCCCAGCGAGGTGGTTGACGAGGCGTTGTTAGAGGCTGTTTTCGGGCTCGAGTGCCGCGTCGTTCCCGATCCGGTAAGCGGGACGCCGCTCTGTTTGCCGCAGAGCTACCCGCAAAGAGCTACCGCTAAAGTGTAAACTCGAGCGGAACTAAGCTGTCTTGGCCTGTTCTTGTCACCACGTTTCGAGCAAGTGAGAGATACGGGTTTTTTCTCTAAACAAGCACCTTCTGGATACTGACTTTTCCTATAACCGCACGCTGCAATCCAACTGCCTCTAAAAATCTAAGACTCTTTACGCCTCGAGCTGACCTTCGTCAGTTTCTTTGGCGTCACGTCCGACTTGGGGATGATCGAAATCGTCCCGTTGACCTCTAATACGGCGGTTTCAACGTCACTCAAATCTGCCACGCCGTGAGCGCGGGCGGCCTCCCCCAAGTCATCTACGCTGATACCCTCATGTCGGAGCTTCTCCTCTGCGACCTTGCCCTGATAGACGAGGATGACAGGTTGAGACTCGAGCCGTTTGCGGAGGCCCGGTACACGGGTGCTCACACGGTATAAAATCAGCAGCGTCGCAGCGCCCAAAATCCCGCCCAAGGTGCTGTCGTCAGGGCCGATCATCGCGTTTTGCACGACGTTCGATAAAAGTAGCAGCGTCACCAAGTCAATGGTTGAGAGTTGGCCGAACTGCTGTCCGCCGCTCAGCCGCAGCAATACGAGCAGCGCGGTGTAGACGATAGCGACGCGTAAAACCGTAAAGAGGACGGTCAAGCCGTCGCCAGAGAGCAGTTGAAGGTGAGAGGCGTCCACGGCTTACTCTCCTGCTCTGTTACTCAGTTTTTGACTTCGCTGCGTGTTTCAGGGAGAGAGCTGCCAGCTCAGTTTGGGCGTAGTGGAGCTGCCCGGTCGCGGCCCACGCGTGTGCGCAACCTCTCGGTACCTCGCACTCTCTGAGATGTCCAGCTGTGACGCGTAAATGCTTGGCGGCAGTCTCGAGTTCGGCTGCCACACTTTCGTACTGCTGGGCTGTCGTCTCAAAGATGTCGGGCATAAACCTCCCTACTTTTTGCGGGCCGCTTCTAAGGCGTCCCACTGCTCCGGCGTCACCTCATCCAAGATATTAAACTCGCCGCCGTTCCACGCGGTTTCGCCGCCGTCTATGGCGATCAGGTCGCCGGTTATAAACGCCGCCGCGTCTGAGATGAGGTAGCTCGCTAGGTTCGTAAGCTCGATATGCTCGCCCACGCGCCCCAGCGGAATCTGCTTTTCAAACAGCGCCCCAATCTCCGGCGTCGGCATCAGACGGCTCCACGCCCCTTCGGTCGGAAACGGTCCCGGCGCGATGGCGTTTAACCGGATGCCGTACTTGCCCCATTCGGCTGCCAAAGATTTGGTGAGCGCCACGACGCCCGCTTTGGCCGCCGCCGAGGGCGCGACGTACCCCGAACCCGCCGCCGCGTAGGTAGTAGCGATATTGAGCACGGTTCCCTTTTGCTCACGCTCGATCCAGCGTTTACCGAGCTCGAGCGTGCAGTAAAACGTCCCGTGTAAGACGATGTTGAGCACCGCGTCTACAGCTCTAGGCGAAAGCCGTTCGGTCGGTGAGATAAAGTTTCCGGCGGCGTTATTAACGAGCGCGTCAACCCGCCCGAAATGCGCTTCGGCGGCGTCCATGAGGGCCGTCACCTGATCCGCGTCGCGGACGTCGCAGGAAACCGGTAACACCTCGCCGTCCATCTCAGCGGCTGCAGCTCGCAAGACCTCTTCGCGTCGCCCGGTAATCACCAGTTTGGCTCCGAGTGACAAAAACCGCTCACCCATCGCCCGCCCGAGCCCGGTGCCGCCGCCGGTAACCACGATGACTTTCCCCTGCAGCAAGGTCTTTGCAAACACATCGGCAAATACTTCTGGCACCTCGAGCCTCCTGTACCCTGCAGCATATAGCACGGCCGCTAAGAGAGGCGCAGTGCTCAGGTTGACTGCGCTGCTACTGACTAGAAGCCATTTCAAAAACCCTTGTAGGCTTCAGCCTTAAAGGGTTTGACTGAGTTAGGTGAGGTAGCTGCGAGTAAGCTACGGTGATCTCGGCCCGAAAAGCCGTTTTTGCGGTAGGTTCTAGGCTGCTAGACACTGCGACGGAAATCATGACCCCACGTGTATTTTTTTGTTAGGCTGGCTTTTGGTGTGCAAGCTGTTTGGGGCAGCTCAGCTTCCTAAAAATGTACTGGAAAGTGGTCTCTCAGCGGCTTAGTATTGAGGTAAGGTGCTCGCTCAGGAGCGTGCTGAGCGAGAGGAGGAAGATGCAAGCGTATAAAGGTGTTTTAAGACATGGTGTGGTGGTTTTGCCCGAAGGCGTGCAGCTGCCCGAAGGTGTCACGGTAACCGTAACCGTCAGCGACGTTGAACTCTTACGCGCCCGAATGCGTGTGGCGCTGATTCGCAACGCGCCTCGGCGTACTCGAGCCCGCCTGTTACCCGACGGGCTCACCGCCAGTTAAACCGGTGCTGGTCGGTAGGGGCTGATAACCTACAATGGCTGAGGTCACGCTCGTTCCTACCCCGATTGGCAACCTCGAGGACATCACCCTCCGCGCCCTGCGCGTGTTACGCGAAGCCGACATGGTGGCTGCCGAAGACACACGGCACAGCGGCAAGCTTTTAGCGCACTTTGAGATTTCGAAGCCGCTCGAGCGCTTAGACGCCCACACCATCACCGACCGTGCTCCAGCCTTACTGGAACGCTACGCCCGGATCGCCTTTGTTACCGACGCGGGTACGCCCGGTCTTAGTGACCCCGGCGCAGAACTCGTCCAGTTGGCGCTTTTGGGTGGGCATAAGCTCGAGGTGCTCCCCGGCCCGACCGCCCTGATTCCTGCCCTTGTGTTGTCCGGTTTGCCGCTCGCCCGCTTCTCTTATGAAGGGTTTTTACCACGCAAAGGAGCGTCGCGCCGCGAACGCCTTGGGAGTATCGCGCAGAGCCTGCAGACGGTCGCATTTTACGAATCCCCCAAACGCTTGGCTGCAACTTTAGACGACTTGATAACCGTGTGCGGCGAGTCCCGTTCGGTCAGCGTCTCTCGTGAACTCACCAAACGTTTTGAAACGACCTACCGGGGTACCCTCGCGGAGGTGCGGGCGCAGCTCGGCGGCGACGTCAAAGGTGAATGTGTCGTTGTGGTGGGGCCGCGTGAGACGCTTCAAACTGTAGACTTTTCTAGTTTGGCCCAAACCCTCGCCGAGTCGGGGTTGTCGGGGCGCACTTTAAGAGAGGCGCTAACCCAAGCCGGTGCGCCGCGAAATGTGGCGTATGAGCTGGCCTTGTTACAACGTTAAACCGTAGGTTGCACAGTTAGTATTAGCCTAAATTAGCGTATGCTGTGGTTATGAAGGCTCGAGTAACCGAAGAAGGCGTTACGATCCCTAAAACGTTGCTGAAGGATGTTGACGTTGTCGAAATTCCCAAAGAAAACGATGTTATTACGGTTATACCTTTCGTAAACGACCCTATTCTAGGACTTGGTAGTCAACCTGTTAAGAGCAACGTTACCGACGCTTCAGAAAATCATGACGATCATCTGTACTGATGAAGTCTGTTTTTGTAGATACGGGCTACGGGCTATCTACTGGCTTTAGAGCTGCTGGATGACCAACATCATCAGGCTGCACTCTCTTACTGGAACCAAATAAAAACTGCGTTACCAGACCTTGTTACGACCTCATACGTTTTTGACGAAGTGGTCACTTTCTTTAACAGCCGAAATTTACACGCTAAAGCTGTAGAGGTGGGTAACCGACTTTTGCAAAGCCCTTCGGTCAAGCTTATTCACGTTGACGAAGACCTTTTTAGAACAGCTTGGCAGTATTTTCAAAAGCATGAAGATAAAGCCTATTCGTTTACAGACTGTGTTTCTTTTGTTGCGATGAGAGAGCAGGGCATCCATACTGCCTTAGCGTTTGATAAGCACTTCATACAAGCGGGGTTCGCAACGCTACCTAGCCCTAATGTCTAGCGTCTTTGAGCCACAGGTCTATAGCTTCATCATTTTGCATAGTGGGATGGTTTTTCAGCGACCACGAACCGGCAAGTTTCTGCTAAAGCTGAACTTTGCTCGGTAAGCTCGAGCTGCTCCCTAACGGCCTCGGTAATAAATGAGCTGCGTTTGCGGCTGGGTACGGTTTCGTTAAGACGCTCGAGCAGCTCCTTTGGCAGTGTCACGGTAACTTTTTGGTATTCTGTAGGCATCTAGCTAGACTTCCTCTAAAACGTCTAAGTTAGCACAGGCTTGATCGGCCCGGTGCGTCACGCAATCATTACTTGCTTCCCCGGCACACCTGCTTAGCACTACAGCAGAGACTGCGCCAAAGCCAAATAATGCTGATACTTTCTCGTTGTAGCTTCTTGCCAATCGCTCGGACGTTCTACCAACCGCTGATCTAATCCCAGGGGAACTTCGTACAAGCTGCGGGCAAAACGAGCTACCCAAAAAGCGACCAAGAACGGATAGTAAACCCTTGTGCGCTCCGCTACAGCGTCGTTTCGGCTGAGTCTCGCGTAGGTATGAATGACCCATTCCCAACGCGAACAGGGTACGCCGAGGTACGCCGGATGCGTCATCAGATTCGCCAGTTCAAAGGCCGGGTCACTCCACCCGCTCCCCTCCCAATCCACCGCGTAAAGCTCGCCTGAGCAGCTGATAAAGTTGCTGACGTTGGCGTCAATATGGCAGAGCACGCGTTCGTTTTTAGCGTCCGGTGCGGGGACGCCTGCAAGAGCCCCCAACACGTCCCGGAGGCCGTCAGGCCAAGCGTGTTCCGGGATAAGGCGAGCTTGTCTAAGTGCGAGCCGTTTAGCTTCTGCGGGCGACGCGGCTGCAAAGACGCCCGAGCGAATAGGTAAGGGGGTCATCGCTGGTGTGATTTTATGAACCGCTGCGTAAAGCTGTACAAGGCGTTCCCACGTTGCGTCTGTTTGCGGCGGGGCGGTCATAACCTGTCCTCCCAACCATTCCTGCACCACAACGGGGTAGTTGTACAGCTCTTGCTCGAGCCAGACCGGGGCCGGAGCTAACCGCAACTCGAGCTGCTGCAACGCCGTCAAAGCCAAGAATTCGCGTTCTGCGCGGCCACGTTCGTCGCGGAGCGTAAGCTTTACCGCTACGTCCATGTCTCCGCTGGTGGCTCGGTAGATAAGGTTGTTGGCCCCACCGTTTACGGGTATGACGCGCCAGCTACCGAAGTCGTGAGGCTGAGGTCCGGCAGGAAGGTGCTCGACGAGTCTTTCAAGGCTGTTTCGCCCGGTCATGGGCTACCGTAACACGGTGCGTTTAACGCGCTGAGGCTGACTTTTAGAAGCGGCTCGAGCTTAACGGCAGGTTATAGACTGTAGTTGCTTATGCGCCTGTTTCACTTTAGCGATAATCTTGATATTGACATCTTTATCCCACGGCCCGTCCGCATTTCAGTAGAACGACCCTCGGGTATGGCGTGGCTGAACGGCCCGCTCGTCTGGGCCATAGACGAAAAGCATCAACCTATGTACCTGTTTCCTCGAGAGTGCCCACGCGTTTTGCTATGGACAACGCCTGAGACAACGACTGAAGATCATGACTATTGGTGGCAGGGAAGCAGGAGCAAAGTTCTCGCTTATACCGAAAAAGCGTGGCTGGGGCGTGTTCAGCGTGAGACCATTTACCGTTATGAGATGCCGAGTTTGACCTTTGAAGACCTAGATGATGCGGGCATGTGGGTTTCTAAAGTCGCGGTAAAACCTAGCCGACTCGAGGCGCTTTCAAATTTACCGAAAGAACATCAAGCTTATGACGTCGAACTCCGAGTTTTAGAAAATCTCCTACCCCTTAAAGGAGTATGGAACAGCTCACTTCACGCTAGCGGTATCAGGCTGCGTAACGCACAGCGTTGGGGCGAGCCCGGCTGGACGCATTCCAAAAAAGGTAGAGTTATCCCCGTTACAAAACTCGACTAAAAACTTTTTTGAGAAACATCTAACCCTTTAAGGACCGAAAAGTATAGCTGTTTGTGAAGCTGTCTTTTGCGTGCAAATTTTGAACATCTATTCGGGTAAACTGTTACTAGACGCCCGGAGGGGCTATTTTTATGTCGCAAACGCTTATCCAGACAACCTCAAAACGACTGCTCGGCCTGCCTGCAGTCGTGCGGCTGATGCTTTTTACGCGGCAGAGCGGCCCGGCGGTGCTGATTACGACCGCTGAGCGGCTCGAGCTGTTTTCTCAGAGCGGTGTTTTTGGGGAGCCCTCGAGCCTCAACCCAAACTTAAGCGATTGGCCCAACAAGCGTGACAAAGTTGTCCTCGACCTAAATAACGCCCTAAAGCCGTTTCCCGTCAATCCCGAACGTTACGCGCTCACGCTGACGCTGGGCCAAGACTACCCGCGCGAGGCGCTCTTGGCGCAACTCGTGAGCTTCGGTTACTTGCGCGATGAACTGCCGGGGTTTGTGGTGCGCGGCGATACGGTAACGCTTTACCTGAACGCTGACGAAGAGAAAGCCTTACGGCTCGAGTTTTTCGGCGATGAACTCGATACCTTAACCTTTTCCGGTCAGGCGGTGCAAAGCTATACGTTAGCCCCGCGTGAAGATGCCGAACTAGACGATACTGAAGCTGCTTGGACGAGCCATCTCTTAGAGCACCTTCCCGGCCCGGTCTTTTTGGATTCGTCCGAACTTTTTGCCGGTGAAATTAACTCGGGCGAACTGGGCTGGCTTTGGGAGCATTTAGCTGCGCGTGAAGTTGTCTCGTTTGGGCGCGACTCGCTCTCACTACCGGACGAAAAGAGCGGGCTCGAGCCTCTCGGTTACTACCGAGGTAAGCTGACGACCTTTGCTCGAGAGGCGAAGACGTGGCTCGAGGGTGGCTACAGCGTCACCTTACTTTTGCGGTTTGAACGCACCGGGCGGTATCTGCAAGAAAAAGTTTTGGAAGGTGTCGAGACGACCTGGGCGAACCAAGTCACTGCGCGTCCGGGACAGTTGACGTTGGTCGCCGGGGCCGATACGCGCGGCGGTTACCGCGACGTAAAGGCCAAAGAGGTCGTCTTAACCGAAGACCTCTTGTACGGCTATCAGGGCTCGAGACCGGGCGGCGTCGGGTCGAAGAAGCTTTCCGGGCGGCGTGTGCAAGACACCGTGCAGCTTTCGGTCGGCGACTATTTGATTCACCCCGACCACGGTATCGGGCGGTTTTTGGGACTCGAGCCGCGGCAAGTGTTAGGCGTGACCCGCGACTACCTCATCCTCAAATACGCGGGTGAGGGCAAACTCTACCTGCCGGTTGAGCAGCTGCCCCTGTTGCGCCGTCACCCCGGTACCACCGACGACCCGCCGCGCCTCAGCACGCTGGGTACGAACGAATGGGCGCGGGCGCGGGAGAAGGCTCGAGTCGGTGCCCAAGAACTCGCGCTCAAACTCATCCGCACCTACGCCGAGCGGCAGGTGCAAGCCGGGTTGCCCATGCCCGCCAACCCCGAGTGGGACGTGCTCATCGAAGAAAACTGCCCCTTTGTCCTGACGCCCGACCAGAAGGGTGCAGTTCAGGCGACTTGGCGCGATATGGCGAAAGATGTGCCGATGGACCGGCTGATTTCGGGCGACGTGGGTTTCGGCAAGACCGAAGTGGCGATTCGGGCGGCGCACCGGGCGGTGGGTCACGGCAAACAGGTCGCCATGCTCGTCCCGACGACGGTTTTGGCCTCACAACACTTTGAGACGTATCAGGAGCGGTTTGCGGGGCTTCCGGTGAGGCTCGAGCTCCTCTCCCGCTTCTCCTCGGACCGCGAGGCGCGTGACATTATCAAAGGGCTTAAAGACGGCACGGTAGACATTGTCATCGGCACGCACCGCCTCTTGTCCGAAGAGATTAAATTCAAGGATTTGGGCCTGTTGATCGTAGACGAAGAACACCGTTTCGGGGTTGGACAAAAAGAGCGGATGAAGGGACTGAAAGCGAATTTAGATGTGTTGTCGCTCTCCGCCACACCGATTCCCCGGACGCTTTACATGAGTTTGGTAGGGCTCCGCGACGTATCGCAGATTATGACGCCCCCGGCAGGCCGTCAACCGATTCAGACGGTGCTCCAGCCCTTTGACCCGATGGTCGCGCGTGAGGCGATTATGTTTGAGCTCGAGCGCGGCGGCAAAACCTTTTATATCCACGACCGTGTGGGCTCGATGGGTTCAAAGGCGTTATGGCTGCAAAAACTCGTTCCCGAAGCGCGTATCGGCGTGGCGCACGGGCAGATGGGCGGCGACGAGTTAGAAGAGGTGATGCTCAACTTTACCGAGGGCGCGTATGACATTTTGCTGGCCACCACTATCGTCGAATCGGGTCTTGACGTCGCCGGTGCCAATACGCTGGTCATCGAACGCGCCGACAAACTCGGGTTGGCGCAGCTTTATCAGCTTCGGGGCCGCGTCGGAAGGCGCACCACCGAAGCGTGGGCGTACCTGCTCTATCCGGGCCGCTTGACCGAGCAGGCGCAGCGGCGGCTTTACGCTATAGCTGAACTCAACGACTTAGGCAGCGGGCATCTCTTGGCCGAGAAAGACATGGAGATTCGCGGCGTCGGCAACCTCTTGGGCCCGGAGCAGCACGGCAATATCAGCGCGGTGTCGCTCGAGGTTTATACCGAAATGCTCGCTGAAGAGATCGCCAAACTCAAAGGTGAAGCGGCGACTGAAGCGCGTAAAGCCGTGGCTATTGACCTGAGTTTAGACGCACGCCTCAGTCCGACCTATATCGCCGATGACGACGCCCGCATCGCCTACTACGGCCGCCTGTCTGAAACGGACAGCTTGGCTGAGGTAGCGCGGGTACAGCGCGAACTGCGTGAACGCTACGGGCCGCTGCCGCCTGAAGTCAAGGTCTTTACCGAACTCGTTAAACTGCGCCTTTTGGCGGCCCAAAAAGGTGTAGCGATGATTTCTGAACATATGACCGATGTGCAGATTGCGTTTGCGGGCGAAAGTTTAGATTACGACGCCCGTAAACTTAAGAGCTTACCTTTTACGGCCGAAGCGACGCGTTATCCGCCCGGTTTTAGCATCAAAAAGCGCGGGATTAAAGGTGACGCGCTCTTAAACGCTATCACTGACGTTCTCTACCTCTGCGGTTAAGAGCAAAATAAGACACAGGAAAGAGCGGCCCTAGGGCCGCTCTTTCCTGTAGCTAAACCTAGCTTAGAAGTGGTAGTTAAACCCGAGCACGCCGCGAGGCTGGAACGTGAAGGGTACGCTAACGCTCGTACCAAGTTCGGCGTAGAAGCCGATCTCACGGTTGAAACGGTATTCGCCGCCGAGGAAGCCGGTAAGCCCAAAGCTGGGGCTTACGGGGAAAACCGTACCCAACTGGAGGCCGGGACCGCCGTAAAGCACGATGTTTTGGTCGAGCTGAGTAATGGTAAACAGCGCATCTACGTCTAAGCTGAGGCTGGTTGCGAGAAAGTTACCAGCAAAGCTAAAACGCAAGTCGGGCGTTGCGCCGAAAAGCTGCGCATTTTCAATCGTGTAGTGGACGCTGAGCGGAAAGGGAATCGAAGCGCCGACGTTTTGAGTTGTGTCGAAATTTACACCCTCTTGCGGCGCTATGGTTACCGAAACGCCATTCTTACTTGCGCTTGCGTCTGTTTGAGCAAAGGCGACGCCTGTTAAAAGAAGCGCACCTGCAACTGCAACCAATAATTTACGCATGTTCAACCTCCAAAAGTTGTGTGAGCACATCCCTGCTGCCGCTCACGTTCAAGCGGTTATATCACGGGTGTTCGTGGGGTAACAAGTAGGAGAGACTACAGCTTTTGTGTAAATAGCCCACAATCCTCTCCCGGATAGAGCACGTTTCGCCGCCATTTTAGCTGCTACCAGTCCGCTCGAGATACCGCTCTTGGCCGTTTCTAAGTTTTTGCGTCATGCGGTTACACGGTGGTAACGCCTCATATTTGCTCAGATAAGCGCGGAGGAGCGCCGCCTCTTCCGAACGCGGCACCCGGCTGTAACGGCTGCGCCAGTAGACTGCTTGCTCAGTAATACACGGGTTTTTTCCCAGATGCTGCCGGATACGGTTCGGCACGTCTTTGGCCGACTGACCGATGTAGATGACCTGTTTTTTGGCGTCGGCGAGTTCGTACACCCCCGGTTCGGCGTCGCGGCCACGTTTGGGCGGGAGCGCGTCTAACTTTCGCCACCGTGCGCTAATCGGCACTAGCTCTCACCGTCTCAGCTTTCACAACCTCAGTTTTCACAACCTCAGCTCTCGTAACCCAGTTCGCGCAAAGATTCGGGGTCTTCACGCCACTGTTTGTGAACGGACACCTCGAGGTCTAAATACACGCCCCGGCCTAGAAAAATCTCGAGCTGCTTTCTGGCCGTGCGCCCGATTTCGCGGATCATGCTGCCACCTTTGCCCAGCACAATCATCCGGTGGTTGGCACGTTCCACCCAGATTTCGGCCATGATGTAGATCAGGTCGTCCGAGGCTTCTTCCGGGTCGCGCCACTCTAAAACCTGTACGGCGACCGTGTACGGGAGTTCTTGACGCAAGTGCGTCATCGCGCTCTCGCGGATGATTTCACCCGCCCAGGTTTCACGCGATTGGTCGCTGCGGATGTTGTCCGGGAAAAAGAAAGGACCCGGTTCCAGTTCGCTTAAAAGTTCGCTGCGCAGACGGTAGACCGCTTCGGGGTCGCTTTGGGCGCTCAGGCTATAGCTACGGCTGACAGTCGGTACGAGGTCGCCGTAAAGCTCTAAAGCTTCGTCAGGATACTTGGCCGCGTCGAGCTTGTTGCCGACTAAATAGATACGCGTGTCGGGGTCTAAACCGCGCAGGAGCCGCGCGACGTCTTTGTCCTCATCTCCCGGGGGGCGGCGCAGATCAACGAGCCATAAGATCACGTCAACGTCCACCACAGCGGCTCGTACCTCGCGGTTCATATACTCGCCGAGCGCATCTTTGGGTCGGTGAAACCCGGGTGTATCTACAAAAACGAGCTGCCGGTCGTCCTCAGTAAAGATGCCGCGCACGCCGCGCCGGGTGGTTTGCGGCTTTGAAGTAATCGGCGCGACTTTAACACCTAACAGCGTGTTCAGCAGCGTAGATTTGCCGACGTTGGGTTTACCTAAGATAGCGACGAAACCCGAGTAGGTGTCGCCCCCGATCTCTAACATTCCCGGTTCTAAAGGTTCTGGTGCGGTCGTTTCCAGCTCTGAAGTTATAGGTTCTGAGGTTATAGGTTCTGGAACTATGGGTGAGGTGGTCTCTGAGGGTTCAGACATGTCGTACTCCTTTATCTTTGCTAACGCTGTCCTAAGGCGAGAAGCTCTAAGGCTGAGGTAGTATAGCGCCTCGAGCCCTCACCTTCCGCAGCTCAAAGCGCGTCAATCTGTCTTTTACAGACGCTTTTTCACCTGCACGTTCGTTGGTTACGCTTTGCAAAACTTCACAAAAGGGTGTGCAAAAACGCTGAACTATGCTAACTTTAGAGCGTGACCCTAGGCGATACAGGTAATACGTCAGGCAGCACGTTGGTGCCTGCTGAGCGTCATCAGCATATTTTGCGGTTGGCACTCGGTGAGCGGATCGTCCGGATCAAAGACCTCGCGCGGAACTTGGGCGTCCACGAGATGACGATTCGCCGCGACCTCGATACACTCGCCGATCAAGGGTTACTCCAGCGGGTTCACGGCGGCGCACGCCTGACGCAGCAAGCGGGCGCAGAGGTGGCCTACACGATGCGGGCAACGCAGCAACTCGGGGCCAAGGCGCGGATCGCGCAGGCTGCGCTCTCGCTGCTTCAAGAGGGCGACACGGTAGGGTTTGACGCGAGTACGACGGCGCTCGCGCTCGCGCAGCGGCTCGGCCGGGTACAGATTCAGGCGGTCGTTACCGGGCTCGACGTTGCCAACGCGCTGGCCGCGGCCAAAGTCCCCTTTACGCTGATCGGCGGCACCTTTCACGAACGGGCGCACTCGTTTGTCGGCAATATGGTGACGCAGGGCCTGTCGCGGCTGCACCTCGATACGGTGTTCTTTTCGGCCAAAGGACTCTCTGTCCAAGCCGGTTTTACCGACGCGCACTTACCTGAAGTTGAGGTTAAAGAGCGGCTCATTGCGACGGGCCGGGTGGTGGTGGCGCTCTTAGACAGCTCAAAGGTGGGGCTCGAGGCGTTTAGCCAAATCGTCGGCCTAGAGCAAGTTGACGTGCTGATCACCGACACGCGGCCCTCACCAGCACTGCAAGAGGCGCTCGCCGCCGCTGACGTTCGGCTGATCGTCGCGGAGGAGGACTGATGGAGCAGGCCATGCTGGAGGCGCTGCGGGCGCAAGCCATCGAAACGCCGTCGTGGGGCTATGGTGACACAGGCACGCGGTTTAAGACGTTTGCTTATCCCGGTGCAGCCCGGAACGTGTGGGAAAAAGTGGCGGACGCTGCCGTGATTCATAAGCTTACCGGTATCGCCCCGCGTGTCGCACTGCATATCCCCTGGGACAAAGTAGACGACTGGGCCGAACTCAAGGCGTTTGCTGAGGGTTTGGGTATCGGTATTGGCGCAATCAACCCAAACGTCTTTCAAGACGAAGCTTACAAACTTGGCTCACTTGGGCACCCTGACTTGACGGTGCAGCGCAAAGCTATCGCGCACCTGCTCGACTGCTGCGACGTGATGCGTGAGACTGGCGCGAAAGACCTCTCTCTGTGGTTCGCCGACGGTACCAACTACGCCGGACAAGATAGTCTGAGAATGCGCAAAGCACGTTTTGAATACGGTCTAGCCGAGGTTTACTCTTGGCTACCAGAGGGAGGCCGGCTGCTCTTAGAGTACAAACCCTTTGAACCGGCCTTTTACGCCACCGACGTTGCCGATTGGGGGATGGCTTACGCGCACTGCCTCAAACTCGGACCAAGGGCTCAAGTCTTAGTAGATTTAGGCCATCATCTTCAGGGCACCAACATCGAGCAGATCGTGGCATTTTTACTCTCCGAAGAAAAGCTCGGCGGGTTTCATTTCAATAGCCGCCGCTACGCCGACGACGACCTCATCGCCGGTACCAAAGACCCCTTTGAGCTGTTCTGTATCTACACCGAACTTGTGGGGGCCAAACGGGGTGGTCTGCCGGGGGTTGACAACGTCGCCTATATGATTGACCAGAGTCATAACATCGAACCCAAATTAGAGGCCATGCTTTTATCCGTCCTGAACTGCCAAGAAGCGTATGCCAAAGCACTCCAGCTAGACTTTACGGCGCTCGCGGAGGCGCAAACTGCGGGCGACGTGTTAGGTGCGCACGAGATTTTGATGGACGCATTTAGAACCGACGTGCGGCCCCTACTGCGTGAGTTCCGCGAGACGTTAGGCATAGACCCTGACCCGCTGCAAGCCTTAAAGCAAGGCGGTTACGCTGAGAAAAATGCTGCCGAGCGCGGCACCGCGACCGGGGGCGGCGGTTATCCGAGCTGATGCGCGTCTCGCTGTTTATTACCTGCTATACCGATACGCTCTTTCCTGAAACCGGCCGAGCCGTCGTTGAAGTCTTGGAACGCCTCGGTCACATCGTTGACTTTCCCGAAGCGCAGACGTGTTGCGGGCAGATGCACGTCAATACCGGCTATCAACAAGAGGTGGTGCCGCTGGTTCGGCACTTTGCCGAGACGTTCCGGGACGCTGAGGTCATCGTCTCGCCGTCGGCGTCTTGTGTAGGCTTGGTTCGTGAGCTTTATCCAACCTTAGCGCGGCGTACTGGAGATGATGCCCTCGTCGCCGAAGTTGAGGCACTTTCTAAAAAAGTCTTTGAGTTCTCCGAATTCTTGGTCAAAGAATTGGGTATTTCAGATGTCGGCGCGTACTACCCGCACCGCGTGACGTACCATCCGACGTGTCACAGCTTGCGGGGGCTTAAAGTTGGCGACGCGCCGATTAAGTTGCTCGAGCAGGTGAGGGGGCTCGAGCTCATCCCGTTAGAAAATGCCGCCGAGTGCTGCGGGTTCGGCGGCACCTTTGCGATTAAAAATGCCGACACCAGCACCGCGATGCTCTCGGACAAGGTGCGCTGCATCTTAAACGGGAAAGCCGAAGTCTGCGCCGCCGCCGACAACTCGTGTTTGCTGCATATCGGCGGGGCGCTCCACCGGGGGCGCACGGGTGTCCGAACGGTTCACCTCGCGGAGATTTTGGCCTCGACTGAAGGGGACACAGGTGTCTAAAGCTGTTGCACTACCCATGCGGTTTGAACAGGCGGCAAAACGCACGCTCGCCGACACACAGTTACGCCGCAACTTAGGTAAGGCAACCACAACCATCCGGGAAAAACGGGCGGCAGTCGTGTCTGAACTGCCCGATTGGGAGGCGCTTCGGGACGCGGGCGCTAAGGTTAAAGCGCAGGTCATGGCAAACTTGGACGGGTATTTGGAGGGGCTCGAGGCCGCCGTGACTAGGGCCGGGGGACACGTTCATTGGGCCAGAGACGCCGCCGAAGCGAATCAGCTTATTACGAAGCTCGTTAAACAGCACGGCGCAAGTGAAGTGATCAAAGTTAAATCTATGACCACGGACGAAATCGGCTTAAATGATGCACTTGCCGAGGTTGGCGTACAGGCCATCGAAACCGATTTAGCCGAACTGATTATTCAACTCGCCGGTGAAACTTCGTCTCACATTTTGGTGCCCGCGATTCATAAAAACCGTGCTGAAATCCGTGAACTCTTTATGCGGACCTTGAAGCTGCCGGAGTTGTCTGATGAACCCGCAGCTTTAGCAGGAGCGGCGCGGCGCTATTTGCGAGAAAAGTTTTTAAGCGTTCCAGTCGGGATCAGTGGGGCGAACTTTGCGGTAGCCGAAACCGGCACCGTCGGCGTGGTCGAGTCCGAGGGCAACGGGCGGATGTGCCTCACGCTGCCTAAAGTGCTTATTTCAGTCATGGGCATCGAAAAAATCCTTCCGACGTGGCGTAACCTCGAGGTCTTTTTACAGCTCTTACCGCGCTCGTCAACCGGTGAGCGGATGAACCCATATACCTCGTTTTGGACAGGCGTCACACCGGGCGACGGGCCGCAAGAGTTCCACCTCGTCTTGCTCGACAACGGGCGCACGGAAGTGCTGGCCGATGAGGTCGGGCGTGCGGCGCTGCACTGTATCCGCTGCAGCGCGTGCTTAAACGTCTGCCCGGTGTATGAGCGGGCGGGCGGTCACGCGTACGGGTCGGTCTATCCGGGGCCGATCGGGGCGATTCTGACGCCGCAACTTAAAGGCGTCCAGAACGCGTCATCGCTGCCCTTCGCGTCGTCATTGTGCGGGGCATGTTATGAAGTCTGCCCGGTCAAGATTGATATTCCCAACATCCTAGTTCACTTACGAGCCGAGGTTGTGGAGCAAAAGGCTGAGAAACCTTTGAACAAGCTCGAGCCCGAACGCCTTGCAATGACGGCGGCGGCTCACGTCTTCGCTGTCCCAAGCCGTTACGAACGGGCGCAACGGTTGGCACGGACGGCGCAGGGGCCGTTTGTCCGGCGGGGATTTTTGGAGCGTCTACCGGGGCCGCTCGCAGGTTGGTCACTGGCGAGAGACCTTAAAGCTGTCCCGAAAGAGCCCTTTAGAGACTGGTGGCGGAAAAGGCAACGCAGTGAGTAATGCCAAAACAGAGATTTTAAGCCGGATACGGGGCGCTTTGGGTGAAACTCGAAGTGAGGTTGAGGTGTCTCGAGCCTACCTCCACACCTCAGACTTATCTCAAACCGAACTGCTTAAAGCGTTCGCTGAGCGTGTGACCGAGTACCGTGCGTCGGTCTACCGGACGACTGAGGTTGAACTGAGAAAAAAAGTGTCGGAGGTTTGCCGCTTGCACAAAGCAAAAACGCTCGTTATTCCCTCCGACTTACCAGAAACCTGGCTTCCTAACGAGGTGCAGTTTATCCGTGACGGCGAACTGACCAACGCCGAGCTGAGCGCCGCCGACGGCGTGTTGAGCGGGTGCGCATTGGCCGTGGCGCAGACAGGCACCCTCGTTTTAGACGGCGGCATGTACCAGGGGCGGCGGGCACTTACCCTGCTCCCTGACCTACATCTTTGTGTCGTCTTTGCACGGCAGGTCGTCGGGACGATTCCCGAGGCGGTTACGGCGCTGCAAAAGGTGGCAATACGCCCTTTGACTTTGATTTCGGGGCCGTCAGCCACGTCGGACATTGAACTAAACCGGGTCGAGGGCGTTCACGGTCCCCGCACGCTTAATGTTTTGCTCGTAGAGGAGTCTTAAGTGGAGTTTCAGCATGTAACCTACCTGTGGGACGATGAGAAAGCGGCAGCTTTAGACCCGGTTGAGCGGCTCGTCTACCGCTCGAACTTGTTAGGCCAAGACCAGCGCATCACCAATACGGGCGGCGGCAACACTTCGGCGAAACTCACCATGAAGGACCCGCTGAGCGGCGAAGACGTACAAATCCTCTGGGTTAAAGGTTCGGGCGGCGACCTCCGGACGGCCAAACGGGAGAACTTCGCTTCACTCTATATGCGGAAATTGGAGGCGCTTAAAGCTATTTATGAAGCTGCACCCGATAAAGGTGTCAAAACGCCCATCGAAGACGAGATGGTAGCACTGTATCCGCATACAGTTTATGGGCTCAACTCGAGAGCCTCATCAATAGACACGCCGCTGCACGCGTTTATCCCCTTTAAGCATGTGGACCACACCCACCCGAACGCGGTGATTGCAGTTGCGGCGTCTGAAAACGGTGAGGCGCTCACCCGTGAAATTTACGGCGATGAGGTCGGCTGGATACCGTGGCAACGCCCTGGATTTGACTTAGGCTTAAAGATGCAAAAGATGGTCGAAGAGAATCCGAACCTCAGAGGTCTGGTGATGGGGCAGCACGGGCTGATCAACTGGGCGGACGACGACAAGGCGTGTTATGAACTGACCCTGACGCTGATTGAAAAGGCGGCGCGGTTTATTGAGGCTAGAGACAAGGGCGCAGCGACGTTCGGCGAGCAGAAGGTTGCGCAGGTTGGCGAAACAGACCGCAATGAACTTTTACGGCGCGTTTTGCCTGTTTTACGGGGGCTGGTTTCACAAAAAAATCGGTTTGTGGCGACGGTGGAGGCAAGGGCGGAAGTTTTGGAGTTCGTTTGCAGCTACGACGCGCCCCGTTTAGCTGAACTCGGGACGAGTTGCCCCGACCACTTTTTGCGCACCAAAATCAAACCGCTTTATCTTGACTGGACCCCGGACGAGGGGGTAGAGGCGCTGCTTGATGGGCTCGAGCCCGCGCTGGCGCGTTACCGCACCGATTACACGGCCTACTACGAAACGTGCAGACATCCTGACTCACCGCCGCTACGTGACCCTAACCCGACCGTCATCCTTATTCCTGGTGTCGGCATGATTGCTTTCGGTAAAAACAAGAGCGAATCACGCGTGACGGCTGAGTTTTACACCTGCGCGGTCGCAGTGATGCGCGGCGCGGAGGCTATCGGTCACTACGTTTCACTGCCTGCCCAAGAAGCCTTTGACATCGAATACTGGGCGCTCGAGGAAGCTAAACTCCGCCGGATGCCGCCTGAAAAAGAGTTTGCCCGCAGCGTCGTCGTAGTTGTCGGAGCGGGTAGCGGCATCGGCCGTGCGGTGGCTGAACGTGTGGCGGCAGAGGGCGCACACGTCGTCGCAGCAGACTTGAGTTTAGACGCGGCGCAGGCGACAGCGGACATTTTGACAGAGCAGTACGGCGTGGGTATCGGCGTGTCGGGAAAGGGCGTGTCAGGCTGCGGCCCCGCGCTCGGCGTACAGGTTGACGTGACGAATCGCCCCAGCATTCAGGAGATGTTTGAGCAGGTCGTTCTGGCTTACGGCGGCGTTGATACCATCATCGTCACCGCAGGCATCTTTATCTCACCTGACGCTGGCGGACACATTCCCGACGACGGTTGGGCGAAGACGTTTGGTATCAACGTGACAGGCGGTTATCTCGTCGCCGACGAAGCGCGGCGTATCTGGGCGGCGCAGGGGCTGAGCGGCAGTCTGGTTTTGACGACGAGTGTCAACGGGGCCGTGCCGAAAAAGGGTTCTTTGGCTTACGACACTTCAAAAGCGGCGGCGAACCATTTGGTGCGGGAATTGGCGCTCGAGCTTTCTCCCCTCGTCCGGGTCAACGGTCTGGCCCCGGCAACCGTCGTCGAAGGTAGCGCGATGTTTCCCAGGGAGCGTGTGATCAGTTCACTCACCAAATATGACATATCTTTTACTGAATCTGAGAGTACCGAAGCCTTACGCGACAAACTCTCCGCCTTTTACGCCGAACGCACGCTGACTAAATCCCCGATTACCTTAGCTGACCAAGCCGAAGCCGCCTATCTATTGGCAAGCAGCAAGCTGGCTAAAACAACCGGTCAGATTTTAAGTGTAGATGGGGGCTTGCCGGAGGCGTTTTTACGGTAAAGACGTTTGGCAAGTCCTTTTTAGCTTTAGGATGAACTTATGAAACTTGCATGGATCGGTCTTGGAACGATGGGTGCGCCGATGGCGCAGCGGTTGGTAGACGCAGGGTATAACGTGACGGTACACAACCGTACCCGTAAACGAGAAGAGAGTGTTACAGGCGCAAAACGCGCTGCCAGCCCCCAAGAAGCCGCGTCGGACTGCGACATCGTGTTTACAATGGTCAGCGATACCCCGGACGCTGAAGCCGTGATTACCGGTGAAAAGGGTGCGCTGTACGGGATGAAACCCGGCAGCGTCCTCGTAGATATGAGCACCATCAGCCCGAGCGTGACGCAAATGTTAGCCGCGCAGCTCTCTGAAAAAGATGTGGAGATGCTCGACGCACCTGTTTCCGGCGGCAGCGAAGGAGCCCAAAAGGGAACGCTCGCGGTGATGGTCGGGGGCAAAGCTGAAGTCTTGGAGCGCGTCCGGGACGTACTTTCGCACCTCGCCAAGTCTGTAACTTATGTGGGGCCGTCCGGCAGTGGGCAACTCGTCAAAGCGATCAACCAGGTCGTGATTGCCGGGACGTATGCAGCAGTTGCTGAAGGGATGGCGGTGGGTCTAGCTGCAAACCTCGATATGGACGCGGTGGTTTCGGCGATTGCAGGCGGCGCGGCGGGGTCTTGGGTCTTAGAAAACCGCAGCGGCAACATGATTCGGGGTGAGTATCCGCTCGGATTTCGGACGCGGCTGCACCGCAAAGATTTAGGGATTGCGCTCTCAGCGGCCAGGGATTTGGGTGTCCCGCTTCAGGTTACGGCGCTCGTGGAACAGCTCGAGACCGGCCTGATTAAACGCGGCTACGGCGACGAAGACGTGTCGAACATCGCCCGTGCGGTGCGGGAAAGTGCAGGGCTGAAATGAGTTTGGGTGAAGCTTACCTGACCGACGTTCGGAGCCGTTTCGTCAGCCTGAAAAAGCTGGCAGATGACGCGCTGGGGCAAGCTGACGCTGACTTTTTTACCGTGTCTGGGCCGGAGGATAACAGTTTAGCTGTCATCGTCAAACACCTGAGCGGGAATATGGTCTCGAGGTGGGGCAATTTGAGTGAAGACGGGGAGAGTGAGACTAGGGACCGAGACGCCGAGTTCGTCATTTCGGAAAGTCAGGAAGGATTACTAGTGCTTTGGGAAAAGGGCTGGACAACGGTTTTTGACGCTCTGGACTCGCTAACGCCTGACAACCTTTTGGACACCGTAACGATTCGCGGCGAAGCGCATACTGTTTTGCAGGCCATCAACCGCCAGCTGAGCCACTACGCCTGTCATGTGGGACAAATCGTTTTTCTCGCCAAGCACTTTTGCGGTGAGGTGTGGGAGAGCTTGAGTATTCCGCGTGGCGAGTCGGTAGCGTTTAACGAGAAGATGATGGGCAAGTCAAAAGAAGATGGGGCAGCCTGAACTGCCCCGTATAGCGAACTTAGCTTAGCGGCGGCTTGCTAATGTTAGCCAAGCCGGTTCGATGTCGTAACCGAGCGCCCGGTTGACCCGCAAAATCGGCGTGTCGGTGCCCGCGCCGCCTGAGTTGATGTGAGTGTGTCCTAACTGCTTGGCCGCGTCAGCACTTAAGGCTTTGAGGACGCGCCCGATACCTCGGTAGCGGTAGGGGGCGGTGACGGCGGTGAGGCCGGAGTGCAGCATCCGGTCGCCCCGGTCTACGCTTGCTACGCCTATGATCTCTTTGTCTTTGACGGCAACCATAACTGTCTCGGGAAACGTGGCTTCGTCCTCTACATCGTCAAACTCAGCGGTAGCGATGGGCTCAAAGAGCGGCATGTCGCGTTTGGCTTCGGCGTGAAGAGCTTGGACTTTACTGTGTTTTTCGGGGTCGTCAAGCGTTTGATAGGGGAGAAAGCTGAAACCGTTTTGCTCGAGCCCCTCCTTCAATTCTTGAAACCTGTTGACATCAAACGCCGTGAGGTCGAAGTGTCCGCCCCACGTCCGGCCTTGCTCGAGGAAGTTTTCATCCCGTAAAAATCCGGCGGGCTCCGTAAAATCCTCTCGGACGACGGTCCAAACTTCTTTAGCGGGAGGCTTTAAGTCTTCGAGCGCGTAGTGCAGCATTTGGGTGTCTACACCTTGGTTCCGGTAGTCAGCCCGGACGTAGAGACCCACCCAGTAGCGTTCCGAGTAGCGCATCCCGCCCCAATCGTGGCGAAGATAGCCGGTCGCAATGATTTCATCGTCTAAAACAGCGACGTAGCGACGGTAAAACGGGTCTTGCCCTGTCAGCTTCAGGTCGAGACGTTTTAACTGCTCGGGGGTGTAGTGAAAATCGGGTTCGTTTTGGGCGTTATGGATTTCTGAGACGGCCGCGTAGTCGTCCCCTGTCGGTTGCCGAAAGGCAAGTCCTGCTTTGGGTGACAAAGTATGCTCCTTGTACATGTCGAGGTTGTAGGTTTCTGGAGACATTTAGGTCGCGGTAGACAATCATGAGTCACCCTCTTTCGGTCAGATGGCTGAGTTTAGATGATGCACACGGTTTCTGCAAGCTGTAACCTTGACAGACCCTGCTATACGCCCGACCATAAAGGTATGACCCTCGCTACACCGCCCCGCGTCCCCGGCCACCCGATTTTGGGTAACTTGCCCGCCTACCGTGACAATCCGCTCGTTTTTGGCCGCCAAGTCTCAGCCGAATACGGCGACGTGGTGGACTTGCGTATCCTGAACCGCCGCATCTTTTTGCTCTCTCGTCCCGAACACATCCATCAGGTTTTAGTCAAAGACGCCGACAAGTTTCATAAATCGCCGGTCTACCGCATTTTTCTGGGCCGTGCGCTCGGTGAAGGTTTGCTGACCAGCGAGGGCGACTTTTGGAAGCGGCAACGCAAACTGGCGCAACCTGCGTTTCATTACGGGCGGATTCAGAGCTACGCCGAGACGATGGTCGAATATGCGGACGTGACAGCAAAGCGTTGGGCTGCTAAGGAGACGGTTCAGGTAGGTCAAGAAATGGCCCGGTTGACGCTCGAGGTCGTCTGCCGGACCCTCTTTAGCACCGATATTCGCGGTCAAGCCGACCGTATCGGTCACGCGCTCACAGAGCTTTTAGAAGCTGTCACCGAGGCGACGGGTGCGCCGGTTTTTTTACCTGAATGGTTGCCGACAAGGAACAACCGCCGCATCCGGCGCGGCGTCGCTGAGCTTGACAGTGTGATCATGCCACTGATTGAGGAACGTAGGCGAAGCGGCGACGATACCGGTGACCTGCTCTCGATGCTGCTCTTAGCCCGCGACGAAGACGGTAACGGCATGAGCGATAAGCAAGTCCGTGATGAGGCCGTGACCATTGTGTTAGCTGGACACGAAACGACGGCGAACGCACTTACCTGGGCTTGGGTGCTGCTGGCGCAACACCCGGAGGTTGAAGCGAAACTTCACGCGGAGCTAGATACGGTTTTAGAGGGCGAATTGCCGAGGTTAGAACACGTCCGGCGGCTCCCTTATACCGATATGGTGATGAAAGAGACGATGCGCCTCTACCCACCCATCCCCGAGTTCGGGCGGCAGGCGACGGAAGACGTGCAGCTCGGGGACTACGCGGTTCCGGCGGGCACCATCATCATCGTCCCAGTCTACGCGGTCCATCACGACGCCCGTTGGTTTGAAAGCCCTGATGCATTTCGCCCGGAACGTTTCTCTAAAGACGCGGCTGCAACGCTGCCTAAGTTCGCCTATCTGCCCTTTAGCGGTGGGCCGCGCGTGTGTATCGGCAACAGTTTCGCGCAGATGGAGTCGGTGCTGCTCTTAGCAACTTTGGCGCAACGCTACCGGCTCAGCTTGACACCGGGTCAGAGCGTCACGCCCGAAGCGACGCTGACCCTCCGGCCTCAAGAGACACTGACGATGCATCTTCACCCGCGCTAACAGCTAACGCCGCGCCACCACCCAGATACGTTCGGTCTCGTCAGTTGCCGGGTAACCGTGTGGATAGGTCACGGTTTGGACGTCCCGAAACCCTGCCTCGTTTAAGAGCAGCTTGACCTCTCTGGGGTCATAGGGGCGCTCGAGATGCACTTCGGTAAAGCTCCGCGCCCCTTTTTCGCAGTACGCCACAACTTTGGCGAGCTTCGTTTCCTCGTCAAATGAGTGCGTCCAGAGATAGTACACGTCATCTACCCAGCCCTCGGCGCGGTCGTCTTCCCAGAGGTTGCGGAGGCCCACAGTCGTATTGACATCGAAAATAAAGAGGCCGTTCGGTTTTAAGTGCCGTAAAACCTGTTCGGCGCAGCGGCGAAAATCGTGGGGGTCTAAGAGGTTGTTGAGCGAATCGAAAACGGACACTGCGAGGTCGAAGGTTTTGCCCAGTTCAAAAGCTGTAAAGTCGCCCTCGACAAAAGTCGCTTTAGGGAGCTTGGTCCGGGCGACGCTGAGCATCTCCGGCGAACGGTCTATCCCGGTGACGTGCAACCCCAACTCTACAAACGGCGCAGACGAGTTGCCGGTGCCGCAGCCCAAATCGAGGATACGCCTGACCTCTAAGCCTTCACCGAGCGCGATGTCTAAGATAAAGTCGGCCCACGCGCCGTATTCGACGTCGCTCATAATCACGTCGTAAACCTCGGCCAAAAGGCTGAACGGTTCTGCCTGCACAGCTAAGTATAATCACCTGTAACGCCGCGCCTGCTTTTTGTCCGCTTCAGGTTTTTACGGCGTGGCCCGGAGGAATCATGATCGAACCTCGAGATTTCCGTAACGCTTTAGGCCGCTTTGCCAGCGGCGTCACCGTCGTCACGATCCCCGACGAGAACGAACCCGCCGGTGTTCGGGGGATTACCGCCAACGCGTTTGTCTCAGTGTCTTTGTCGCCGCCCTTAGTGCTCGTCTCGATTGACAAAAAAGCCAGGGCACACATGCCCCTGATGAACGCCGAGCGTTACGGCGTGAGCATCTTAGCCGAGGCGCAAGCTGACGTGAGCGACCATTTCGCGGGTCGCCCCGAGGCGCAGGTAACGCCTGAGTTTACTGAACTAGACGAGTTTACAGTCATTGCAGGGGCCGCCGCGCATCTCGTTTGCCGCGTGACCGAACAGCACGAAGCGGGCGACCACACGCTCTTTATCGGCGAGGTCGAGGCGCTCGAGGTTTACGAAGAAGCGCCCTTAATCTATTTTAGAGGCAAGTACGAGGGGCTCGCATGACGCAAGCGGCGACGCCTGAGCAAGCCCAGGCCCTGACCGACCTCTTAGCGCGTTGGGACGCTGAACTAAGACGCCTCATGGCCTACCCTGACCTATCTCAAGATACAGCTGTCCGCCTCAATCAGAGCCGCCGCATCTTAGAAAACTACCGCCGCGTTCTTAAAACCGACCTCGCTGCGGGTATCGAAAAGGTTCCGGCGGCCGAACTCTTCCGGGCGATCAGCACCGCCGAAGCGTCCTTGCAGCAACTCTCTGGCTTGGGGGCCACGCTTTCCGGCACGTAAGCCAGTCCTGCATTCCGGAAGGTGCATAAACAGGGTTGCATGCTACAGCTTTTGGTGTAAACTAACTATAGAACTTTGAGGGTTGCATCTCCGCACCCCGCTGCCCCCCCGGCGGAGGTCCTCTCGAAGTTCTTTTTTTATACCCTTTTGCCCCGACTGTGCGAACCTGATCACGCCAGCTTAGGCCACCTGCAAAATAAGCTTACCGATGTTGAGGTTTTCTCTCATCCGCTCGTGCGCCCGTTCAGCTTCTGTTATCGGAATCACCTCGTCTACCACCGGTTTAAGCTGGCCTTCTGCAAGCGCGTGACCAAACATTTGCATAAATTTCTCTTTGAGATTGACGCGTTCTGCAAGCGGACGGCTGCGGAGCGTCGAACCTTTAAGCGTCAGACGTCTACTCATCAGCTGACGCAAGTCAAGCTCGGCGTGAGCGCCGCTCAGTGTAGCGATGACGACTAGCCGACCGCTCGTGCGGAGTAGCGCCAGGTTGCGGGCAAAGTAGTCTTGTCCGACCATATCGAGGATCACGTCAACGCCGTCCGTATGTTCTTTTAACACTTCGGCGAAGTCAATCTCGTGGTAATTAAACGCCGTTGCCCCCAACGTCTCGCAAAAGCGCACCTTTTCGGCGGTTCCGGCAGTGGCAAAAACCTGTGCGCCCGCCTCACGTGCGAGCTGAATCGCCGCGGTTCCAACACCGCTCGCGCCGCCGTGAATCAGCACGGTTTCACCGGCCCCGAGTCCAGCCTCGAGAAACAAATTCAAGTACGCCGTCAAAAAGACCTCGGGTAACCCGGCTGCTTCGGTCATGCTCCAGCTTTCGGGAACCGGCATTAAGAGCCCCGCCGGAGCCGCCACGTATTCGGCGTAACCACCGCCGGAGAGGAGCACGCAGACGTGTTGGCCGATCTGAACGTCAGAGACGTTCGGGCCGAGTTGTGCGGCGCTGCCGGAGACCTCGAGCCCCAAAATCTCAGACGCTCCGGGCGGGGGTGGGTAGTGACCGGCCCGCTGCGACAAGTCGGCGCGGTTGACTCCGGCGGCCCGAACGCGGATTAACACTTCACCCTCGCCGGGAACCGGGTCGGGCACGTCTTGCCAGCTGAGGGCGCGGCTGTCACTGTTAGCGTCGTAAATGATAGCTTTCATAGTCTCCCAATCAGACAAGAGGTGGGTGTAAAAAATCTTCCTGTGCAGTCTCGTACTGCTTTATACAGTACGCGTTATGGAACTGCCGTTCGACCTTCGTCTGCTTATCGCTTTGGTTATTTCACTCGTGCTTATCACAGTAGCTAAAACTGCCGTTAAAAGTGGGAAATCCAAAGAAGCTGTCAGCTACCCCTACGTTCCCGCCGAGAGTCTGTTTACCAAACACGAACAGGCGTTTTTGCGGGTGCTAGAGCAAGCTGCTTGAGATTACCGCGTATTCGGCAAAGTGCGCGTTGCTGACGTAGTTGAAGTGCGTAAGGGTCTATCTAAGAGCGAGTGGCAACGCGCTTTTAACCGCATTTCACAAAAGCACATTGATTTTGTCCTCTGTTATCCCCAAAACCTCAGCGTGTGGTGCGCTGTTGAACTTGACGATGCTTCGCATAAAAAGGTTGATCGGCGGGCAAGAGACACGACGCTGGAAAAAATCTTCGCTGCTGCTGGAGTGCCACTAGTACGCGTTCCGAGCAGGCACACTTACGACGTCGCTGAAATAAGGGCTTTACTCGACACGCAAACCATTCTAAAAGCTGCTTGAGGACGTTTCATACAACGCCCTCAGCAGAAGTTAATTACTCAGCCCTTAATCCCAGACATCACCAAACCACGGACATAAAAGCGTTGCAGACTCAAAAAGACGAGCGCGAGCGGTACGACCGACACAGCTAAGGCCGCTTGCCTCAGGGATTGTCCTGAAGGCGTATCGTACGCCGACTGCATCAGGTAGATGCCGACCGTCAGGGGTTGCAAGCTGGGGTTGGTGCGCGTTACCGTCAGCGTCCAGATAAACTCGTTCCACTGGTATAAAAACACAAACACGCCGAGGGTGACGAGCGCGGGTTTGAGGAGCGGCAACACCACGCTCCAGAAGATGCGAAACTCGGACGCGCCGTCGATCCGGGCCGCGTCCAACATGGCGTCGGGGATGCTCACCATAAACTGCCGCATCAGGAATATCCCGTAGTACGTCACCATAAACGGCAAGATGACCGCGGCGTAGGTTCCGAGTAAGCCAACGCCGCCCTGCCCGAAGAGGTCGTTACCGCCTGCCAACGGGAAAAAGCGCATGATAAAAAAGAGCGGGATCAAAAAGAGAAAAAAAGGAAACATCTGTGCGCCGAGCACCGCCCGGAAAATCAGGTTGCGCCCACGAAACTGGTATTTTGCCAGGGCAAACCCGGCCATCGTGCTGGTGATGAGTTGCAGCACCGTCACGGTTGCGGTAATAAATAAGCTGTTGGCGTACCATTTGAGCATCGGCAGGGCGGTAAAGACCTGTTCGTAAACGCGCCACTGCGCGACTTTGGGCCAAAATATGGGCGGCGTGGCGACGCGCTCGGCAGGTGTCCGAAGTGCGCCGACGAACATCTCTAAAAAAGGCAGCAGCACGAGCAGCGCCCCGGCAGCGAGGAGCGTGTACTTGACGATGTTCCAAAAAAGCTGCATCCCTTTCGATGACCTGGCCGGGGGGTTCGCTTGGGGTTCGCGCTGCGTCAGCGCCGGTTGGCTTTCGGTAACAGCCATCAGTACGCCTCGAGCCCGCCGCGTCTAAAAAAGCGCAGCTGAATGGCCGTCAAGATAATAATGATCACAAAGAGCACAAACGCCGCTGCCGACGCCCGCCCTAAACGCAAATCTTCAAACGCCGTCTGGTACATGTAAAACGCCGTGACATTGGTGCTTCCGGCGGGGCCACCGTTCGTCAGCGCCAGGATAAGACCGAACGCGCCCATCCCGCCGATAAAACTCGTGACGGTCACAAACAGCAGGGTCGGGCGTAAAAGCGGCAACGTGACGTGCCAAAAACTCTGCCAGAGGTTGGCTCCGTCGACTTCGGCGGCTTCGCTGTACGAACTGTCGATGCCCTCGAGCCCCGCCGAAAAGATCAGCATATTCGCCCCCAGTCCGGTCCAAATCGCCACGATGATCACCGCCCACATCGCGACTCGCGGATCGGTCAGCCAGTTGGGACCGACCACGCCGAAAACGCCTAAAAGCCGGTTGAAAAGCCCGTAACGCCCATCTAAGATAAACGACCATAAGTAGGCGATGGCGACGACGTTGGTAATCATCGGCAGCCAGTAGATTGAGCGCCAAAACGCCCGGAAACGGCTCTCGGTAAAGGTAAACGCGATCAAGAGCGCCAGCGGAATCCCTAAAAAGACCGTGCCGCCCGCGTAAAAAAGCGTATTGAGGAGCGACCGCCGGAAGTTATTGTCTTGCAAGATAAAGGTGAAGTTGTCCAACCCGATAAAACGCGGCGCGGAAAGCCCGTTCCACCGGGTAAAGGTCAGGTAGAGCGAAAACCCTACCGGTAAAAGGAAAAAAACGACAAAAAAGACCAAGACGGGTGCCAAAAACGCGTAGGGTGCCCAGTCTTTTTGCTGTCTTTTACGGCGGGGAGGAGCTGTCAGCGGCCCCCTCCCCGGCGACGTCGTGCTCATCAGTAAAATTCAGCCAAGATCGCGGTGATCTCTTGGTCGGCTTGAGCTAGCGCTGCGTCGGGGGCCATATCGCCCCGGTAGGCTTTGAGCAAGTAGGTTTGCAAAATGGTCTCGATTTCAGACGCTTGGATGACGTTGGGTTCGGTGACCGAGCGCGACAATGCGTCGGCAAAAGGGGCGGTAAAAAAGTCACCGAGTTGATCTTGGGACGCGTTGATGTCGGCGTTGTTGGCAGTCAGCGCACCGAGCCCAACTAACATCTGACCCATACACGAGGGGCCGCCCTCTTGCTGCGCACTTTCCTGCGAGTTCAGCCATTTGATAAACGCCCACGACTCGTCTTGCATCTTGCTGTTGGCGGCGACGCCGAAGAAAAAGGCGTACTGCAAGCTTTTCCAATTGGGTCCCATAGGGATTTGACTGACCCCGACGGTATTTTCAAAGTCGTCGCCGAAAACCTCGCGGAAAGTGCCCTCTTGCCAGCTGGCCTGGACGGTCATCGCCACGTCGCCCGACTTAAAGGCGTCCGAATCGACGTTGAGGTCGGCAGAACCGGCCTTAAAAAGATCAACCATTTCTTGCAAAGAGGCGAGCGCCTCGGGAGAGTTCAGGTTGGTTTCGGTGAAGTCGTCGTTAAAGAGGTCCATGCCTTTGGAGTAGAGGTGCGTCAGGTAACGGTGGACTACTCCGGCGACGCTCGGGTAGTAGTCCGCGTAACCGATCTGTGTCGCGCGGCCCTGCGCGTCTCGTTTAGTCGTCGCCGCAGCGTCTTTCATCAGCTCGTCCCAGGTTTTGGGCGGCGCTTCGATCCCCGCAGCTTGAAAGATCTTTTTGTTATACACCAGCAAGTAGTTGGCGACCTCGGTCGGTACCCCCCACACCTGGTTGTTAATCGTCACGGCGTCTACGGTACTTGGCACGTAGCCGTCGTTGACAAAGCTCAAAATGTCGTCGGGGGGCGTGGCGAGCAGGCCGTTATCAACGAGCTGCGCGGCCCAGATCGAATAGACGTGGTAGATATCCGGTGACTGACCGCCCAACCGTGCGGTTAGGATGGTTTGCAAGTAGTCGCCGTAAGGAATCTGCTGATGGATGACCTTGACGCCCGTTTCCTCCTGGTACTGCTTAAAGCAGGGCTCGAGCACCTTGATGTTTTCCGGTGGATAGTGCGTCGCTAACGTGATCGTTTGCGCGGCGGCCGTGCCAGAAACGGCTGCGAGCAAAGCGAGTAGCGACAAGACTACGACTGAGGGCAAAAATCTCTTCATAAGTTTTCCCTTCGGTTCGGCAGGTAACGTTCGATCTACCCTTATATCCTACTTTGTTAAGAGGCGCACCAAAAGCCGGGTTGATTACGTTTGGCCGCCTTTAGCTTCGGTAGAACTACGCTAAAACGGTTAAAAATCCGCCACCTAAAGGCGTAGCATGGGTAGAGAGTGTTCGAGAAATAACCCCTACTCGAGCTCGAGTATGAAGCGGTGCTGCTCCGCTATGAGGCCGACTTGTCAGTTAGTATGCAAGACATCGGTGTGCTGCTCGGTTACCTTTGCCGCGTAGGTGAAGCGCACAGCATCTTCTTTTTGCGGCGACCTGTACTTAGGGTTATCAACTTGCGGGCTTAACCTGTGAGCTAGAGGCTATGATGAACTTCCGAAGCGGGTCTTGCTCAGTTGGGAATGCTCGCAGTGTTCCGTCCTGCTGGGCTTTTCTAAGGCTCCACTTGGCTTTTACAAGCCTTACGGAACTTGTCATTGACGGTTAGTTACCGTACCTGAAGGTGCGAGCAGGCTCAGGGCCGAAGCTTGCGTCTACAACGGCTTCCAGAAACGCATCTTCTGACTGGAGTTCATAACACGCTCTAAGCTGCACATACTTTCCGGGGCATAACTCGAGCCCACTTGGGCGCAGTGCCCTCAAACCCAGAAACTCGGCCCTAACCGGCTAGCTAGCACGGTGGGTTCTCGGTATACTCGTTACATTACAGTGGATACTTTAAGGAGGCGTGATGTCGCTGAGCTGGCGGTTAAGGTACAGGTTGAGACGTGGGCCGAATAGGTTGAGATATAGAGCGTCGGGGACGCGGTGGCAAAAGTGGCTGGGCGTTGGGCTGTTGCCCCTGGCGCTGTCTTGGGGCGCTGCGCAAACCCAAACGACCGGGCAATCCCAGAGCACTGACTCAACCGCCAAGTCAACCGCCGAGTTAACCACTGTGCCAACCGCCGCGCCGCTCCCAACAGTTTCGCAAGACGCGACCCGCGCTGAACTTTTAGACCTGCTCAATCAGGTGCAGACGCAGCTGCAAGAACTCGGCGCTCAATCTGAGCCGGGACAAAAGACAGACGCGCAGCTTACCGAACTTCGCTCCCAGCTCGAGGTGCTCCTTTTGCAAGCTCAGCTCGAGCGGTTGCAACGCGAGAACAGCACCTTAGCCGAGCAGTTACGGAGCCGCACCTCGTCCTCGCTGAAAGATGCGGGGGCGCTCGAGGGCCAGATCACACAGCTTAAGGCGCGGCAAGACAACATGAATCAGCAGATGGAGGTGATTGCCCACCAGCACGCCGAAATCTTAGAATATTCAGACCTCGGAAAAGGTGAGCCGAAGACCCACAAGGTGCAAGTCGGTGATTCACTTTCAAAACTCGCTTTGGAGTATTACGATGACGCAATGCGCTGGACCGACATCTTGAAAGCGAATCCTAAAATCACTGATCCCAATATCCTTATGCCCGGAACGGAGCTGACGATTCCTGCCAAACAGGACGAAGCGTCTAACTGACACGCGTTCAACCAACCTGGCGACACCTGACCTCGTGACGTCGCGTGAGGTAGCCTCGGGAAAGACAAGACCCGCATACAGGTCAGTGTGGACGGCCTTCTAAATTTTGGTTTGAGGTCTCGAGCTGCTCGGTGGCATTTCTTATCAACCGCTCGGGTCAGGGTGCGCGGTAAAGTAAAGGGATGAAGATTCTCCACACCGCCGACTGGCACGCCGGGCGAGTTTTACATGGTCAGCCGCGCACGCCTGAAATCCGCGACGCGCTGCGTGAAATCGCTGAGCTGGCCAAAGCTGAGGCCGTTGACCTCGTGCTCGTCGCCGGGGACCTCTACGACACCCGCAACCCCGGCGCGGAGGCTGAAACTGCCGTTTACGAGTTTTTTAAGACGTTGGGTGACGCGCAGATTCCAAGTGTAGTCATCGCGGGCAACCACGACGCACCGGGGCGGCTCGAGGCCGCCGCCGGACTTTTAGGATTAGCTGGAGTTTACGTCGTCGGCGAACCTAAAGTTGCTCAGCAGGGTGGCGTCTTTACCCTCCAGCTTGGAAACGAAACGGCCCGAATTGCGGCGCTGCCGTTCGTCTCCGAGCGGCGTATCGTCAAAGTGCATGAGCTGTTGGGTAGCGACCCCGGCGCGTGGCGCGAAGGTTACCGCGAGGGGATGCGCAAACTTATCAACAACTTGACCGGTGCGTTCAAAACCGATGCGGTCAACCTTTTGCTGCTCCACACGACGACCGAGGGAGCCAAACTCGCGCATTCCGAATACGAGTTTCACTGTACCGACGCCTATACGCTCGCCCCCGACCTGTTCCCCGACACGTGTAACTACGTGGCGCTCGGGCACATCCATATGCCGCAACGGGTGCAGGGGTTGCCGGAAAATGCGGGCCGTTACGCCGGGTCGGTCGTACAGCTCGATTTTGGCGAGCAGGGCGATACGAAGTACGTTTACATCCTCGAGGCCAAAGCGGGCAAACCCACACAGGTCTTAAAAGAACACGCGCTCCAGGCGGGTAAACGCCTGAAACGGGTCAGCGTCTCACGGGACGAATTGGACCGGAAACTAAGTGAACTCGAGTGGGACGGCTGGCTCAAGCTTTCGCTTAAGCTCGAGCGCCCCGACCCCGGCTTAAAAGACCGTTTGAAACGCGACTATCCCAACTTGCTGGTGGTCGAGCAACTCTTACCCGAGCGCGAACGTCTGGCAGAGCGCCCCACCGACCAACGCAACTTAAACTTGCTAGACGCCTACGCGCAGTTTTACGACGATGAGCGTGCGACGGCCTTGCCCGAAGACTTGCGCCGCGCTTTCAGCGAGCTTTATGAGCAGACACAACCCCTCGCCGACGACGCCAGCACCGAACCTAACGCTGAACCTACCGCACTGTGAGGCCCTTAAAACTTGTGCTCAGCGGCTTCACCTGTTTTCGTGAACCGACCGAAGTCAATTTTGAAGACCTGGAGCTGTTCGCCATCTCCGGGATGACGGGTTCGGGTAAATCAACGCTTCTGGACGCGATGACCTACGCGCTTTACGGTCAGACGGCTCGGCTCGGTACCCGCTTGGGCGATACCCTTTTTAGTCCGAATTTAGACAAACTGAGCGTGCAGCTCACCTTTCGGACCGGCGCTGAGACGTACCGGGTCGCGCGGATTTCTGAGCGTAAAGGCGCACGCGGCCCCAAAAATGAAACGCGCGTCGAGCACCTCGGCCCGGACGCGTCGTGGAAGCAGCTCGCCGACAGTGAAAAACTTAAAGACGCCGACCGCAAACTTGAAGAGATCGTCGGCCTGACCTACGACAACTTTACCCGCGCGGTCTTGCTCCCGCAGGGCGCGTTTGACCGCTTTTTACACGCCAAACCCGGCGAGCGCACGAACCTCTTGCGTGACCTGTTGGGCCTATCTATCACCGCCGAGATGCAAAAAAGGGCAAATACCACCGCGAAAGAGGCCGACCTGCAGGCCAAAGGCATCGAAGAACGCCTGACGCATGACTACGCGGATGTGACCCCTGAGCGAAAACGGGCGCTCAATCAAGAACTCTTAGAGCTGATGGACGAACAAAAGGCGCTGCTGAGGGCTCGAGGTACGCTCGCGGAACGGGTTCAAGAGCTGAAAGCGTTACAGAGTTTGCTCGAGGAACAAGCCGGGGTGGGGCGTAAATTGGTGGCGCTCCGGGCACGAGAAGATGAGATGACGCGGGCTAAAGAGCGGTTAGCAAAGGCTAAAGACGCCGAGACGTTGTTACCTTACCTGAACGACCTCGAGACCCGCCTGCGTAAAGTTCAGACGCTGAGCCGCCAGCAAGAGCAGCTTAAAAACGACCTGCTGGGAGCCGAAACTGCGCTCGGCAAAGCTCAAACTGCCTTAAAAACTGCTGAAAGTGACGCCCAAACGCTCCCCGACCTCGCTACTCGGATGGAAGGGCTCGCGGAGACGCGGCCCCTATTGACGCGGCTTAAAAGTCAAGGCGGCTCGTTAAAACTGGCTGAGAATGAGCGAGAACCCTACAGCGAGGCCGCGTGGGACGCGTTGCGGGACCAGCTGCGGGAGTTGCCGGGGCTCGAGCGGGCACGCGGTGACGTGACCGACATGCAGATGCGCCGCAATCAGGCCCAAACAGAAAAAGAGGAGGTTGCAGCGCAGCTGCAAAAGGCGCAAACCGCCCTGACTAGACTCACCACCGAAGGCAAAGGAGCCAAAGCTCGCCGTGAACACGCTGAAACCGCCTATGACGAGGCTGTTCAAGCGGCCCCGGCTGCCGCACTTCGGCCCCACCTGCATGTGGGTGAAGCGTGCCCGGTTTGTGAACAGACGGTCGCCACGCTGCCGCCCTCCATCACGAATGACCTGACCGACCTCAAAGCGGCCAGGGACAAAGCTGTGAAGCTTCACGAACAGTTGCAAGAGGCTTATACGGAGCAGCGCACGACCTTAAAAACGCTCGAGGCCCGCTTGAGTGACGTGTCTGAACGCGCCGCCCGCGCGGAAGAAGACCTGAATCACCGCACCGAATTGCTCAACACCTTGACCGACAAGTTGGGCGAACGTGAACCGTCTCGGTTACGTGCCAAACTCACGGCCAAACAGCGGGCGCTCTTAGCCGGTTTAGCGGCGAGCATTTTAGAGAAAACCGGGGGCTCGGACCCCGAAGCGGCGCACGCCGCGCTGACTCAAGAACGCACCCGGCTCGAGGCTGGGTTGCGGCAGGCACAAACCGCCTTTCACGCGGCGCAGCGCACCGCCGACCGCCTGAACGCCGAAGCGTTTGGCATCGGTGAACGGTTGGGTGAGGCGGTAGACGCGCAAGCCCAAGCCGACAAAGTATTTGCCGAACTCTTGTCGCGCACCAGCTTTCCCAACCCGGACGCGCTCCGCGCCGCCGCGCTCCCCGCCGAGCAGCAGCGCACCCTCACGGAGAAAACCGAACGCTACGCGCACGATAAGGAGCAGCTCTCGAGGCAAGCCCAAGGATTAGACGAGCGGCTGGCTGGCAAAACCCTCGAGCCCGGTGCGTTAGAAATAGCCCGTACCGAACAGGCGCAGACCGAAACGCGTTTGGGCGAAGTGCAGAGCCGTCTGGGAGCCCTTAAGGGCGAGCTGAAACGTCTAGCAGAACAGCTGGAGACCGCTAAACGCCTCCGCCAAGAGCGGGGTGAACTCGAGAAAACCGCCGCACTTTACGGCACGCTCTCCCGTGACCTGATGGTCAACAACTTTCCGGCGTATATGTTGGAGCGCGTCCAGGCCGAACTCGCGCAGCGTGCCTCGGACATCTTAAAGACCGTGACCGAAGGCCGTTACGACCTCTTTTTTCGCGGCGACGAGTACGTCGTGTTGGACGCCTGGACAGGTTCCGAGCGGAGCGCCCGGACGCTCTCGGGTGGCGAGTCGTTTATCACCTCGCTGGCGCTGGCGTTAGCCCTTTCCGATACGCTCGCCGGGAGCACGTCTTTAGGCGCACTCTTTTTAGACGAAGGCTTCGGCACGCTCGACGCGGAAACCCTAGAGGGCGTTGCCAAGGTGCTAGAGTCTTTGACCGCGCACGGGCGGATGGTCGGCGTGATTACGCACGTCGCTGCCCTGACCGAACGGTTACCGGACAGGCTTATTGTCCACAAAGGGCCGGAAGGGTCGGTGGTGACGTGGGAGGTGTAGACACTGTGAACGCAGTGTTAGACAAGTTGGTCGGACTCCTCTCCGAATTGCCGCAGGTCGAAGCGGTGGCGCTCGGGGGCTCGAGGTCAGGCGCACACGCCGACGCCGCTTCGGACTTTGACCTTTACATTTGTACGGACGACATCATCCCCTTAGAAACGCGGCGGAGCATCGTGCAAAGGTTGGGCGGCGCGTCTTGGGACAATCTGGGTCACGACTATTTCGGCGGCGGCGACGAGTGGCATGACGCGGGGACGGGCGGCCACTTTGACGCGATGTACTTTAGCTTGGAGTGGTTGCGCGAACAAGTCGAGCGTCCGCTCAAACACCATCAGCCGAGTTTAGGCTACACCACGGCGTTTGCCTATACGGTGGACCGTTCTCGCATCCTTTACGACCCGCAGGGTAAATTTGCGGCGCTTCAAACACTAGCTTCAGCACCCTACCCTGAGGCGCTTCGAGAGTCCATTGTCCGCTACAACCATCCCCTTTTACGCGAGACCATCTCGTCGTACTTCGCGCAGCTGACCAAAGCTGTCACTCGTAACGACCTTGTAAGTGTCAACCACCGTTTGGCCGCACTTTTAGCGAGCTACTTCGATATTCTTTTTGCCGTAAACCGGGCGCTGCAGCCGGGCGAAAAGCGGCTCTTGCAACTTGCCGGAGAGTTGCCGAGCTTGCCGGAAAACTTCGGGCGAGACGTAACCACAACGCTTTCTGCAACGGGGGATGAACTTTTGGGCGCTCTAACCCGTCAGTTGGACACGCTTGACGTGTGGCTCACGCGTGAAGGGTTTGACGTCGCAACCTCAAGGTCGGGTCCGCTCGGGGTAGACCACACGGCGGAAGATTAAAGTTTCACCTCGTTATTCGAGGATCGATCCGGTCAACATACAGTTTTGCCTCTTTAAGTCCTGCGCCCGTTTCCTGCTGCACGTGTTTGGTGGCCCCCACCTTGTTGCCGCTGTCAACAAGCGTCTGCACCTCGCGCTGCTGCACTTCAGAAAGCTGAATAGGTGTTGCGGTAGCCGAGCTGCGTTTACGGTAGGACGAACCGACAGCGATAAAAGCAGCACCTAACGCAGTAAAAACAGCCCCCTGAGCGGTGTCGGCACCTAAAAAATTGACCACTGCAGTTAGAAAAAAGAGTCCGGCTGCAACGTAAAAAAGGGTAGTCTGACGCACGATGCCTCCTTCGGTTGAGAAGCTGACCTGAGGTTAGCCTTTAGCGACGTTCGTAACACGGTACATCAGCTGCAGGTTACTGAGGTGAGACCGTAGGTGGCGTGCGGCTTTTACTGATTTTTACGGTTGGGTTGCTGCGCTCGAGGTCACCCCTCAGCTGCTCGAGGTAAGCTGGCTCATGCTGGACAAATCACCATTACTGCGCTTCGGTAATGACCCGGCCTCGGTAAAGGCGGCGCTGGAGCATGAATATACGGCGTTTGGGGCGCTTCCGGCGGCGCTCGCCGAGGTTTGGTTAACGCCATATCAGCCGGGCAAGTGGTCACCCGCGCAGGTGACCGAACACGTCCTCAAGGTCAACGTCGGGATAAGTAAAACGCTCTATCTGCTCCGCCGTGACGCGCCGCTACCCGAGCAGCCGCGGACACCGGGCGTTTTAAGAGACGGTAAAGCACAAGCACCTGAGTTCTCACAACCGGGGGCAGGGCTCGCTTGGACGGCGCTCGAACCGGGGTGGCTCGAGAGCAAGACCCGCTTTTTAGCCGAGGCCGCACAAGCCCGGGTTACGCCAGCCGGTGAGTCCGGGCGCACCTGGTTTCACCCTTACTTTGGCGACCTGAACGCGTTTGGTTGGCAGCAGGCGGCGGCCTTTCATATGGCGCATCACCGTAAACAGCTGCGCGGGTTGACAAGCTAGAGCCTCGTCGGGGTCTGCAAAGTCTCGGGGTCTGTAAAGTCTGTGGTAGAGCTCAATGTTTCGGTGCCGGGTTCGGTAAATTTAGGCACTGCCGATGTGGTATAAATTTACCATATTGCGTATAGCCGAGCTTAAAGCGCCGCTTTAGCAAACCTTTAGAACATACTAGACGCCGCAGAGCAGTACGTCTGCAGCACATCTAAAGAGGCCGGGAGGTGTGTATCAACTCTATAACGGAGTCCGATGAGCAGCTGATTTTGCAAATGGCTGCGCGTGACGAGGCGGCTCTCGCTGAACTCTATCGGCGCTACGGGCCTTATCTGGCGGCGCTTTCTAAGCGCATGTTGGGCGACAGCGGCGACGTGCAAGGATGTGTTCAAGACGCCTTTGTGCGGGCTTGGGAAGCGGCGGAGCGTTTTGATCCGGCGCGGGCGAGTGCCAAGACGTGGCTCGTAACGATCGGTCACCGCATTGCGATCAATAAGCTGCGCGGGCGGCGGCCCACCCCGCTTCCGCTTGAAGATTGGGACGCGCCGACTCCGGCGGGTGACCCGGTGGAAAAAATCGGGCTCGAGGGCGCGGTCGCCACGCTCGCGGGCGATGAGCGCGAACTTATCGAACTGGCGTTTTACCAAGGTCATTCGCATCAGGAGTTGGCGGAACTGACCGGTAGACCGCTCGGCAGTATTAAGAGCAAACTCCGCAGCGCACTGCGCAAACTGCGCACTCAGCTAGATGACGGCGTAGAAGATGACACTCGTGATTCAGGTACCGACGCCACCGGGGGTAGAGCTTTAGACCGTTCAGATGAGAAGGGAGGTGAGGCATGACCGTAGATCAAGATACGCTGGTAAGCTACGCGCTCGGCACCCTTACTCCCCAAGCTGAGGCGGAAGTTGCGGGCTACCTTGGGGCGCACCCTGAAGACGCGGCGCTGGTCTCCGGATATCTCGAGAGCCTTGCCGACTTTGCGCTGCTCTTGCCCCCGGAGCCCCTCCCGGAAACCGGTGAAGCCGACTTGATCGCAAGGATTCGGGGTACGGCCCCGCTCGCGCCGGTTATTCCTGACGCGCCGCCCGAAACGCAAACCGGACGCCCCGATACCAGACAACCTGACACCAGACAACCTGACGCACCTGCTACCAAACCGCCCCCTGTGATCGTCGTGCCGAAACGTCCGCATAACCCCAACCTCTGGTTAGCCGGTTTGGGCGCTGTTGCAGTTGCCGCGATGCTCTACTTTGCTGTAGTCACGTTTACCGACCCGAATGTGAGATACGCCCGCGAGTTGGAACAGTACCAGGCCGAACCGGGCGCACAGTCGTACGCGCTGGCCGTAGACGGTGAGGCGAAGCCGCTCGGGACGCTCGTGCGGCTCCAAGATGGGCGCGTCTTCGTCCTGGTAGACTCGCCCCCGGTAAACAATCAGGTGTATCAGGCGTGGAACATCGGCGCTGCGGCGACGTCGCTCGGAACTTTTACGGACCGCGCCTTTTTAAGCCAAGCTGCCGTGCCGTTGGGGAACACCTTTGGGCTGACGCTCGAGCCTCCCGGCGGCAGCGACCAACCCACCACCACGCCGCTCACATTGGTTAAACTCTAGGGTTAAACTCTAGGGCTGAGTTTTAAGGTCGAGCTTCGGGAGGTCAGCGAACGTCATCTGTGGCCACAGTTTGTAGTCTGTCCCGCATCCAACTTGCGTAAGAGCGGGTATATGTGAAGAGAACCACTTAGAGCCCAGCTCTACATTCGAAAGGAGTTCTTTATGAAACGCACCTTTTTACTTGGTCTTTTACTAACTCTTGGCGTGGCAATGGCGCAGGGCATGTCGGGCGGGATGATGTCGGGCGGCGAAATGATGTCCGGTGGCATGATGTCTGGCGGCAGCATGATGGGCCAGCCCTTCCAGGTCACACTCTCGGGTGACAACGAAGTGCCCCCGGTAACGACCGACGCAACCGGCAGCGCAACCGTTACACTGATGGGCGACACCATGACCGTCAACGGCGACTTTTCCGGCTTAAGCAGCCCGGTTATCGAAATTGCGGGTAGCTCCGGTCACATCCATATGGGCGCAGCCGGTGAAAACGGCGACGTGATCTTCCCCCTTAACGTAAGCGTAGACAGTGGGCAGACCAGCGGAATCTTCAGCCTGTCAACCACGCTTACCCCCGACCAGGTCAGTGCCTTTGAAGCAGGCGACTTGTATATCAACTTCCATACGGAGATGAATCAGGGCGGCGAGATTCGCGGACAGATTACACCGGGAATGTAATTTCGTTTTTCCCAAGAAGGCGGCTTTCGGGTCGCCTTTTTTTGTTGTAATGCTCGGTTCATTTTGGCGGGTTTTCTTTTTGCCCGAGTACAAAATTTCAAAACGCTTATAGTTGAATATAGTCAAAGGGTGGCGCAGCGACTAGAACAAGTAGAGCTTGGCGGCGTCAAACAGTGGCTCTTGCTCAGAGGCGCTGAAACGCGCCCTATCTTGCTCTTTTTACACGGCGGCCCCGGCAGCGCCGAGATCGCTACGGCCAGTCGCTATCAGCGGGAGCTCGAGCCCCACTTTTTGGTCGTCAATTGGGATCAGCGCGGCGCTGGCAAATCGCGCGACCACGGCGTTTTAAGCGTTGAGCAACTCGTCTCTGATACCACCGAACTTATCAACCTGCTCTTAGCGAGGTTTGGGCGGCAAAACCTGTACCTGCTCGGCCACTCGTGGGGCAGCGCGTTAGGTCTTCTTGTTACGCACCGCTCTCCTGAGCTTGTGCGCGGCTTTATCGGCGTCGGTCAGCTGGTAGACGGGGCCGAAAATGAACGCTTATCTTTTAGGCATGTGAGGGAGTACGCACGCCGCACAAATAATCGGCTGGCACTTTGGCACCTACGCCGTCATGCACCGCCTTACGGCTGTGATGTTCGTGCGCTCCTCGCGCAGCGCACGTGGCTTTACCTGTCTCGAGGCTTTTTTTATTCGCGCGTGGCCGCGCTGCGTTACGTCCTGGCTTTTCTGACCTCGACTACCTACAATTTGCCCGACAAACTCGGCTACTCCCGCCACCTGCGGACCTCACTCCGGCAGCTCTGGCCGGAAGTGGAAGCCTTAAACCTTTCCAGAGACGTTCCCGGCGTCGAGGTTCCGGTTTTGTTTTGCTTCGGAAAATATGACATGACGACCCCTTCAGCTCTGGCCGTGCGGTATTTTGGGGCGCTGGTAGCGCCCAGCAAGCAGCTCGTGTGGTTTGACGCGTCGGCTCACTGTCCGAACCTCCAGGAACCCCGAAAGTTTGCCTCGGTCGTAACTGCGTGGGCTGGGCGAACGGGTGAGCCACCGCTATAGTCAGGTCATGACGGCCAACATCTTGTCCCCTTACGGTAAAAACGTCACCGCTGAGCTGAACGATGTCTACAACTTAGCGTCTGTTGACGAACTCCTGGAACGCGTCTCTAACTTTTTGGCAGCTGGCTACGGATTTGCAGAGGTTCACATCGAGGAAATTTACGTCGCTTTTGGCATCGCCGTCAGATTTTCTCACGCCGGTACGAGTTACTATCTGAAGTTCACCGGACGTGCGAACCACGGAGACCCGGAAGGCTTGTTTGCTTACCGCGAGTATCTCAGAAAGCAGCAACTCCCTCTCCCTGAAATCGTCGAAACCGTAAACGGAACGTACTTTGAAACTATCCTTGACAATTCTCCTTACGACGTGACCTATGGGATGAAAACGCTTCCCGGCAGGCCAATCACCCGGAAGACCGTGGGAGAACTCGAGCAGTACGCCCATGTGATGGCCCAGTTTCACCGTCTCGGCGCAACCTACGAACCCAAGGTTTACGCCAGGTCGCGGGATGTGCACAGGTATTTTGCGGAGGCTCGAGACGATTTAGAGAGCGTAGCTTATGTTCACGCGAGGCTCGAGCCGCTTAAGACAAACAACACCTTGTCAAAAACGCATATTCACAGAGACTTTCGGCTTTGTCACGCTCTATTTGAAGACCAAACGCTGTCAGGCATTATTGACGCCGAGCACGCGGAATATGCTGAACGTATCTTCGACGTTTGCATGGGGCTCGTCAGTCACCCTAATCCTGCTCAGTGCCTACTCCTAAACTTGGGTGAAATCCTGGAGTATATAAAATATTATGATAGGCTCTACCCGCTTACCCAACCCGACCGTCAGGCACTCAAGGCGATGCTGCTGTGCGCTCTACTCAACGAGCTGTCTGGCGCTTTTCTCTTCGTTGATACCGGGCAGAGTGAGGCAAGGGAGACAGACATCGCTAAACTGTGGTTGATACTGAAGCACGTTGAGCCGTTACCCGACGATTTGGGGCTTTTTAGCTCACATCGCCCAACTGCTTGATCTCTTCGATAAACCGGTCTACCGAATCAAAATCGCGGTAAACGCTTAGAAAGCGGATATACGCCACGTCGTCCAAGCTTTTTAAGAACCGGAGCGCCTTGATGCCGATAGCCTCAGCCTGCACTTCGGGCGTCTGCACGGCGTCTTCAAAGGTGTAGGCGAACTCGCGGAGCTGTTTTTCGGTGATGGGGCGTTTGTTACAGGCAATCCTGAGCTTTTGTAAGAGTTTGTCGGGATTAAACGCCTCGCGCCGCCCCGAACGTTTCACAACCATCAGCGCCTCGAACTGCGCGCGTTCGTAGGTGGTAAAGCGGCGACTACAGACGGCGCACTCGCGCCGCCGCCGAATCGCCGTGCCCTCGTCGCTGGGGCGCGAATTGACGACGCGGGTGTCGTCCGAAGAGCAAAATGGGCAGTTCACAGGTTGTTCATAACTTATTTCTCATGGATTATTTACCGGTGAGGCGCTACCAAGTCGTGTCAATGACGTTTTCCAGCGGCGTATCGTCCAGCTCGCTATCCTCGAGGTCTTCATTTGCTTCGTCTTCGGTATCTTCGTCCAGGGCGTCTTCCAACTCGTCTTCGCCTTCGTCGTAGACGCTGGCCTCGAGGTCGTCTTGGCGCACGTTGGCGTCTAGCGCGGCCCTTACCTCAGGCAAGAGCGATTCGATATCTTTGGGGGGTGGCGGCAACGTCACGTAAAACCGCTGGCCTGAGAGCCCGGTCTCACGTGCGCCCAAGTACATCACGTTTTCGACGAGCGCCGCGTCGTGTTTGGGGTCCGACGCGCTCCGTGAAGGCACCGCGACGTTCACACTCAGGCTCTCGTGGCGCGACTCAAACCCCGTCGCCATCCGGGTAATCGCGCCGCGCACTGCCACCATGTGCGGTTCAGTGGCGGCTTTGGGCGGCGACACGATCACGACCCAAGCGTGCTCTAACAGCCGCGCCGCAGACTTAAGGACCAAAAAGGTGCTTTTGAGGTTTTCGTCTAACAGCTCGCTAAACTCGCCCTCGCCCAGCTCGCTAAAACGGGTGTTACTTTCAAACGCCGCGACGTGAACAACGCCGGAAAGGTCACCGAAAATCTCAAACACCTTGTCAAACGTGCCGCGCACATCGCTCTGCACCGACATATCAGCCTGGATGGGAATCGCTTGCCCGCCTAACTCTTCGATTTCGGCGGCCGTCTTCGAGGCGAGCACCACATCTTTGTCGGCGCACACCACGTCAAAGTCGGCTTGGCCGTAGGCGAGCGCAACTGCGCGCCCGAACCCTTGACCGACATTGGTAACTAAAACGACGCTGACGCCCACGACGTTTAAGCATACAGGTTTTTACGCGCTCAGGTGAAACTTGGCGCAGCTTCGGGGCTTCGTCTCCGGCACGTTGCCCTAGACTGCGGCCCTGTTAAGATGAGGCTATGACCCTTAGGAACACCCGTAGCAATACCGGTAGCAACAATAAGAGCAGCTTATGGCGCTAGAGCGGTGGTTTCGCCGCAAACGCCCGACCCGCGCCGATGATGACCCCAGCCCCGCCGGACTATGGCTCAAATGCGAAGAGTGCAGCGCCCAAATCTACCGCAAAGACTTGGAGGCCAATCTCTACCTCTGCACCGAATGCGGCCACCACTACCGGATGCCCGCCGACGCGCGCGTGGCCATGCTCGCCGACGAGGGGTCGTTTGAACGCTGGTCGGGAAGTATCCGGGCTGCCGACCCCCTGACGTTTGCAGATACCGAGACCTATCCGGAGCGGATTAGACGCTCCGCCGACAAGCAGAAGCGGCCCGACGCGATCCTCACAGGTGCAGCAACGCTTTCAGGACAGAAGGTTGCCTTGTCGGTCATGGACTTCTTTTTCGCCGGGGGTTCGATGGGTTCGGTCGTCGGTGAAGAGATCGCCCGCGCCGCCGAACGCGCCGCTGACGAAGGTCGCGCGTTCGTCTCGGTGGCGGCGTCAGGGGGCGCGCGGATGCAAGAGGGCGCGCTTTCGCTGATGCAAATGGCGAAGACGACCATCGCGTTGGAGACCCTTTCACGGGCCAAACTGCCCTATATCAGCGTGTTGACCGACCCGACAACGGGCGGCGTCACCGCGAGTTTTGCCACCCTCGGCGACATCATCGTCTCCGAACCGCAGGCTCTTATCGGGTTTGCGGGGCCACGCGTGATTCAGCAAACCATCAAGCAAGACCTGCCGCCGGGGTTTCAGCGGGCTGAATTCCTGCTGCAAAAAGGGATGCTCGACGACGTGGTCAAACGCTCTGAACTTAAGGCGCGGCTGGCGCTCTATCTGGAGCTTTTGCGCGGTACCTTAGACCGCACTCCGGGCAGTCCCCCGAACGCGGTGGGGGGTGAGCCCGGTGGCGCTCCCGTTTGAAAAACCGATTGACGACCTCGCCGCGCGGATAGAGGATATGCGCGCCTACGCCGCCGAGCAAAAGATTGACCTGTCTGAAGAGATTACGCTTCTAGAGGGGCGGTTGGGGGGCTTACAGCGTGACATCTTCGAAAACCTGACGCGTTGGCAACGGGTGCAAGTCGCCCGCGCCCCGGGCCGTCCCACCGCCCTAGACTATATCGGCCGGGTGTTTGAACCCTTTACCGAACTTCACGGCGACCGGGCGCTCGGCGACGACAGCGCCATCGTCACCGGGCTCGGGCGTTTGGGAGGCCACAGCGTCGTGGTGATCGGTCAGCAAAAAGGCCGCGACACGAAAGAAAATATCGGCCGCAACTTCGGCATGGCGCACCCGGCGGGTTACCGCAAAGCGATGCGGATGTTTGACCTAGCCGACAAGTTCGGCCTCCCGGTCGTAACTTTAATTGACACCCCCGGCGCGTATCCGGGCGTCGCGGCTGAAGAGCAGGGGCAGGCGTGGGTGATCGCTGAAAGCATCCAGCGGATGAGCCAGCTTACCGTTCCGGCAGTCGCGGTTGTCATCGGGGAAGGTGGGTCGGGGGGCGCGCTCGCCGTAGGGGTCGCCAACCGCGTGTTGATCCTGGAAAACGCCATCTATTCGGTGATCAGCCCCGAGTCGTGCGCGGCCATCTTATGGCGCGACGCGTCGCAGGCTCCCAAAGCAGCCGAGGCGCTTAAATTAACGGCTTATGACCTCTTAGAGCTGGGCGTCGTAGACGGCGTGATCAAAGAACCGGTCGGCGGCGCGCACCGTGACCCGGCCACCACCATCGGGTGCGTGGCAGTGCGTCTCCGTGAAGAACTAGGCGCGCTCGAGGGTTTGTCTGAAACCGAGTTGTTGGCGCAGCGGCACGCACGGTTTCGCAATATGGGGCGGCTCGAGGCGGTGACTTAGCCCTGCCTGCCGGGGCCTTTGCTAGGTCTTACCGGTCGCCGGACTCGAGCCAAGCCCGCTCCGCTTCACTCAAATTGAGACTGAGCGCCGCTAAATTAGCCGCAAACTCCGCGCCACCCTTACAGCCGACCAGCGCGTAGAGGTCTAAAGGTTGACTCGTGACGTACGCGAGCGCCAGTTGCGGGAGCGATACACCTTTATCAGCAGCCAGCTGTTCTGCCCGTTCTAAACGCTTAAAGTTCGCTTCATAGCAGTACGAGCCAACGCAGAGTTTATCCAAGTACGAGGTGAAGCTCTCCAGATTGTCACGGCGAAACCGCCCCGAGAAGAAGCCCCCAGCCAGACTCGACCAGGTGAGGAGCGGTGTGTTCTCCCGCCCATACCACGCCCGCGCCGCCTTCCCGGATGGTCCGCCGATACTCACGCACCCCGGCCACGGCTCCTGAACTTGTTCGGCTAAGCTGAAGTTCGGGCTGCTTACGGCAAAAGGGGTTAAACCGTGCTCGGCGGCGTACCGGTTGGCTTCGGCAAAACGCGTCTGCGACCAGTTCGACGCGCCGAAGGCCCGCACCTTACCGCTCTTTTGGTGTTCGTTTAAGACTTCGATAATCGGACCGACCGGAACGGAAGGGTCGTCGCGGTGCAACACGTAGAGGTCGAGCGTGTCAAACCCGAAACGGGCGAGCGAGTCGTGCAAATCGGCGGTGATGTCAAAAGGTGTGACCCGCTTGCGGTCGGCGTTATGGTGCGCACCTTTGGCGATGATGACAACCCGGTCGCGGAGCCCCCTTTCCCGTACCCAGCGCCCGACCGTGCGTTCGTTGTCGCCGTCGCCGTACACGTGCGCGGTGTCAAACGCCGTGCAACCGAGCGCGAAAACCTCGTCGAGCAGCCGAAACGACCGCGCTTCTTCAGCCGAGTTGACCATCACCGTACCTTGAACGAGCCTCGAGACCGGCTTCTCTAAACCGGGTAGGGTGCCGTAACGCATGTCTGTCATGTTGCTCCTCATCAGAGCGCACGCGCCGAGTCTCCTCGAGCTGATCCGGTTGCCTGCGTCCTTTTGTCTTAACCAATTGTTTTAACCAACCGTCTTAACCAATTGTCTTACCAGCCTACACCCGCTAACCTTAACGCGCTCCGCTGTCGTTGCCAGTTCGGGTGTGCGCCGAAAACCAGCCGCCGTCAGTTAATTCACCAGCGGTTGGAGAGACTCGTGTATATACTGAATAACTGCGGGGTGCGTTCTCAGCAGACGGCTGCGCCCTGATTTTAAGCCTGACTTAAGCTTCCAGCCGTAAACTTTTTGCTGATGTCTTTTTGCTCCCTCTGCCTTTCTTACCAACTCGGAGTGTCATGCGTATAACCCCACTTTTTACTGCCATTGTCTTCGGACTTCTCACGCTGGTCGGTTCCCTTTCGGCGTGCTCGCAAGTACGTGAGGCCAAAACCCCTTTGACCCCTCCCGAAGTCAGGGCGATCAGCTCGCTGGCCCTCAGCAATCTGGGCGCGCCGCCATCCGACCCCTCAAACGCTGTGGCCGACAATCAGCAGGCCGCCAACTTGGGGCACGCGCTTTTTTTTGACAAACGCCTGAGCGCCAACGGTGAGGTGTCGTGTGCGTCTTGCCATCAACCGGAGCGCGGCTTTACCGACGGTTTAGCCCACGCGCGGGGTATCGGGCAGCTCGACCGTAAAACGATGAGCGTCGTCGGGGCGGCGCACAGCACCTGGCAGTTTTGGGACGGCCGGAAAGACAGCCTCTGGTCACAGGCTTTAGGGCCGCTCGAGGCCAGTAAAGAGCACGGTCTAACCCGGAGCGAGGTTGCTGAAGTTGTTGCACGAGCCTATCCTGAGCAGTACGAAGCAGTTTTTGGTGCGCTCCCAAATTTGGACGACGCGGCGCGTTTTCCGGCTCGAGCGAGTCCGCAAGGTAACGAAGCGGCGCAGGCAGCGTGGGCTGAGATGACGCCCGCCGACCAGGACAGCGTGAGCGAAGTATTCGCCAACGTCGGTAAAGCTCTAGCGGCGTATGAACGGGGGCTCGAGCCCACCCCGACCCGTTTTGACACCTACGCCGAAGCCGTCGCCAGCGGTGACACGGCAGGGGAGAGTGCGCTTTCTGCTGAAGAGGTCGCGGGCCTCAGGTTGTTTGTCGGCAAAGCCGGGTGCGTCACGTGCCACACCGGGCCGCTTCTGACCGACGAGTCGTTTCACAATACTGGTGTCCCCGCCGCTACCGGGTTGCCGCCCGATTTGGGACGTATCAGCGGTGTAGAGCTTGCCCGACACGACGAATTTAACTGCCTGAGCCGTTTTAGCGACGCGCAACCTGCAGCGTGTACGGCGCTCAAGGGTTTAAGTGACGACACGTTTGGGCTCGAGCGCGCCTACAAAGTTCCGTCTTTAAGAGACGTTACGGCGCACGCGCCCTATATGCACGCCGGACAGTTCAGCACGCTCCACGAGGTGTTAGAGCACTACAACACTGCCCCCGCCGCGCCGAGCGGTTACAGCGAAATCCATCCGCTGGGTTTGTCTGAAGACGAGTTGGGTCAGCTCGAGGCGTTTCTTAAAACACTCAGCAGCGACTCGGCCTCACGTTAAACACTGTAACGACGTAAAAGAAAGGAACACCTATGCTTAGACCTTTACTGATGGCTACGCTGGTAATGACATTGGCCGCTTGCGGTTCACCCGCGCCGGTCGTTGACCCTGCGCCCATCCCTAAAGAACCCGAGTTAGCGGCTTGCCCGAGTACCATCGTGATTGACAATTTCAAGTACTTGCCGGACGACTGTCAAGTAAGCCGCGGCACCACGATCACGTTTCTCAATCAAGACACCGTTCAGCACACGGCGACCTCTCGAGCAGGCACACCCGCAGCGTTCGATACCAGGGACATCAACCCGAAAAAGTCGGCGACCGTGACCTTTACTAAGCCCGGTGTTTACAACTACTACTGCACCATCCACCCCGATATGGAAGCGTCTATTACCGTCAAATAGACTGCCAAGAACTGAGTAAGGCCCGCTCCAGCAGCGGGTCTTTTTGCTTGGAAAGCGGGCTAACTCGTCAGTTCATACGTTAGAGTGACCTAAGGAGCTACTCATGGCGCAGCCTGTACGGTTGGTTCTCGTCTTTATGCTGATGTTAGGCGGATGCAGTTTGCTCAGCCCGTCTACCGATAAGACGCGCTATCTCGACCACTACATGCAGGAGTGTGCGAGCTTCGTTCTGACCCTCTGCAACCGTGCCAAAATGCAGCCGAGCGACCCCTGGATGACGAGCTTGAACAGTATCGAAGGCTTTGACTACCAATGGGGGTTTGTCTACGAACTCCGAGTTAGAGAAACGCATATCGCCAATCCTCCTGCCGACGGCTCAGCTATCCGGACTGAACTGCTCAGCGTTGTAAGTAAAGAAAAGGTCGCCCCTGATGTGCGGTTTCAGCTTGCACTGACGACCCGCTACCGTGGTGAGCCTAAGATCGTCAAAGTAGGCGACAACCTCTTCGAGTTTTATAACGCTAAGACGTTCACTTGTGCTGACGAGCTTTGTGCTGACGTTGAGGCGCTTGTTGGGCGAGAGGGCGTGGTGACGCTCGAGTTCACCCAGCCGCAAAATCCAGACATGCCGTTACTCGCGCAGCGTATCGTTAGCTTTGAGGCGGCCCAATAACTTCTACCTGCTGGCAAGTAGGCATGTAGCACCTCAGCTTGAAGTAGTTGAGCAAATGTGTAAACATTACGCTAGCTTATGGAGGCTGATATGGCAGACGCCAATTCGACAGATTACGCACATCCCGAGGTCCTGGTAACCACCGACTGGGTTGCCGACCATTTAGATGACCCAAACATCCGCATCATGGACGTCAGTGAAGACGTGCTCTTATACGATACCGGGCATATCCCTGGCGCGGTCAAAATTGACTGGTTAGGTGACCTCTGGGACGACACCATCCGCGAATTTATCCAACCCGAGGAACTCGCTCAGTTGTTCGAGCGTTTGGGTGTCTCAAACGATACCGAGATCGTTCTTTACGGCGACAAAAACAACTGGTGGGCCTCTTATGCGTTTTGGTTTTTTCGCTACAGCGGTCACGAAAACCTTAAACTGATGAACGGCGGCCGCGCCAAGTGGGTTGCCGAAGACCGGCCCTTAACGACCGACGCGCCGGACGTAACCCCCGGCTCGTACACACCGGGTCAGCGTAACCCCGAGCTACGTGCGTTTAGAGAAGATGTTTTGAAGCACTTGGAGCGTGTCAAAGCCGGAACCGGCGCAATGGTAGACGTGCGGAGCCCCGGCGAGTTTAAGGGCGACGTGACGCACATGCCCGACTATCCGCAAGAGGGCGTCCTCCGTGGCGGCCATATCCCCGGTGCCCAGAGCATCCCTTGGGCGCAAGCTGTTGCCGAAGACGGGACCTTCAAAAGTGCCGACGAACTCCGTAACTTGTACGAATCCAAAGGCGTGACCGGCGACAAAGAGATTATCGCCTACTGTCGCATCGCCGAACGCAGCTCGCACAGCTGGTTTGTGCTCAAATATCTGCTCGGTTATAACAACGTCAAAAACTACGACGGCTCGTGGACGGAGTGGGGTAACAGCGTCGGCGTGCCGATTGAAAAGGGCGAAGCGCAGCCCGCTAAATAACGTTTAGCTCAAAACCAAAAAGTCGAACTGAACAGGCCGGAAGAGACTCCGGCTTTTGTTATGCTCTGCAGATGGGCATTCTCTACCAAGAGACGCACGAAGGCATTACCCCGGAGCAACTGACCGGGTTTTTTACACAGTGGCGCAACCCGCGCCCGCCCGAAGGCCACTTAGCCATTTTGCGAGGTAGTGACTATGTGGCGCTCGCCTTAGACGAAGACAGCGGGCAAGTCGTCGGGTTTGTCACGGCGCTGACCGACGGTATTCAAGCTGCGTTTATTCCGCTGCTCGAGGTTCTCCCCGATTATCAACATCAAGGCGTCGGCAGTGTGCTGATGAACAAGGTGATTGAGAAATTTGCGCATCTGCCTGCTTTAGACTTGACCTGTAACCCTGCGTTGCAGACGTTTTATGCCCGTTTTGGAATGCAGCCGTCAGTCGGTGCGATCCGCCGCAATCATTAGGAGATTCGTGAAGCTCGAGTCTAGCTAGACTCCTTATGTTGCACGTGAGAGACGAGCGGTATTTGCTATAGTTCAGCTAATGTCAGTAGAAAATGTGCTCTCGAGACTGGCGCAAAGTCTTCAGGGCTGGAGCAAAGCGGGCCTTAACGAAGCGCAAACCTCTCAGGTGATTGTGCTGCCTACGTTGCAGGCGCTCGGGTATGACATCTGGAACCCAGACGAGATTGCTGCGCAGATTCACAGCGGTGGTGGTAACGCGGCGTATGCACCTGACTTTACGGTTAAACTCAACAGCAACGTCTGTTTTATCCTCGAGATTAAAGCCCTTAACAAAGAGTTTTCTCCCAACGACACGGTGCAAGCGGTCAACTACGCCAACGCGTTGGGGCGGCGCTGGGCCGTTTTAACCAACGGCAAAGCGTGGCATTTTTACGACAATCAGGTCTCTAAACCGGCATCAGATAAACTTGTTCTCACAGTTGAACTTAAAGACCCACGGGCGGCGGCCTATCTGGAGCGCCTCTTATCCCGCTCGGTGTGGTCGGTAGAAAACGCCGAAAGCAGTTTAGCGGGAGAAGTTCAGGCCACTTCCGCCGAGATTCGCCGTCACCTCAAACTGAGTGAGATTGAAACAAAACTGCGTGGTGAACTGCGCGAAGGGTTTACAAAAGACGAGCAAGGGCTAAAAAAGGCGGTGCAGCTGACGCTCGAGCCCAACGAACGAGAACTTGCCGAAGCATCGCTGGCAGAGTTGGCTAAACACCTCTTAGGGATAGACGTAGTGGCTGCTGAACCAGATCCTGAACCTACACCTGAGTTGGCTAGGGATGCTCTAGCTGCCATTATCGAAGGAATGCATAAAACAGCCCCAAGTCAACGGGGTAACCGCTCGTCTGAACTGCAGGCGTGGCTAGGTGAAACGGAGCTTCCGGCAACAAACTGGCGAGACATCAACAGCGGCATTGTCGAAGCGATGATTTTGCTAGGGCGTAAGAAATTTGTCGAAGACAAGGGGTACATCTCTCCGACGAACCAGTCACGAGTCAAAAGGGACGGCTCGCTCTACCCCACACACGCTTACAGACAACTTAGCGATGGGAGCTTTTTGTTTTTGCATGAAAGCGCCAATAATCATCTGCAGCGAAGTCGCCGGATGCTCGAAGAACTCGAGGTTGCCCCTAGAACCCTGCGCGTTGTCTACCGTAGTGACACATTTTATCTACCTTGAGGAGACCCTATGAAGCTCGAGCACGTCGCCCTAAACCTGCCTGACCCGCAAGCTGCCGCCGCCTGGTACGCCGAAAACCTGGGCCTGACGATTGTCAAAGCAAATAACGCGGAGCCGTTTATCCATTTTTTAGCCGATGACGCGGGCGGGATGCTCGAGTTCTATAGCAACCCGCGTGGCGCAGTGCCCGACTACGCGAGCATGAGCCCGTTTACCTTGCACTTGGCGTTCGCTACAGACGACATCACCGCAGGTTGGGAGCGGCTCTTAGCAGCCGGGGCGACCGCTGCCGGAGAGCTCGAGACCACCCCGGCGGGCGATCAGATTGTCTTTTTGCGTGACCCCTGGGGCGTAAGTTTGCAGCTGGTCAGCCGCCGCACCTCTTTATAGTTGAGCCGACACTAAAAAGCCCCTGCAGCTGTGGGGAAGCTGCAGGGGAAGTGTAAGACGCTTACATGACGTGATGGCCGGTTGCGCTTACAGGGGTAAGGATAGCGCACACGGTCTCACAAGATTCTTACAAAATCAGAAATGGTTGTCTGCCTCAGCGTTTACCGTAAAGGTTCACACCCGGCGTAAGACCGGTCGTCTCTGACGTTAAGCTTCACGCGTTGCACGTTCATTCACCGGCAACGGGCGGGTTTTGTCGCAGTGGGTAAGATGCCCTTATGAAACCGGACAAAAGGCCCCACATTTTGGTCGTCGGGGGCGGCGCAGCCGGGTTTTTTGCGGCGATTACTTGCGCTGAGGCGCAACCGGGGGCACGGGTGACGGTGCTCGAGCGTGGCCAACCGCTTGCCAAGGTGCGTATCTCCGGCGGGGGGCGCTGCAACGTCACGCATGATGAACCCGACCCGGCACAGTTCGTAACGCATTATCCGCGGGGTTCACGGGCGCTGCGCGGCCCACTGAGCCGGTTTGGAGCTGCTGAAACTGCTGCGTGGTTTGAAAGCCGGGGCGTAAGCCTCAAAACCGAGGCCGACGGGCGTATGTTTCCGACATCGAATACTTCGGAAACGGTCGTGAACTGTTTGCTAGACGCGGCACAAAGGGCCGGAGTCGAGCTTCGTACCGGTGCGGCGGTGCGTTCCTTAAGCATTTCACAAGAACATGTTCCGGGACGGTTTACGGCAACGCTTAAGGATGGTGAGCAGGTCATGACTGAGCGTGTTTTACTTGCAACCGGCAGCAATCCGCAGGTTCACCGCTGGGTCACCGAACTCGGCCACGAGGTCGTGCCGCCGGTTCCGTCACTGTTTACCCTAAAGGTTGCTGACCCCAGACTCGAGGGGCTGGCCGGGGTCTCGGTACCGGACGCTGAGGTGACGCTTTCCGGGACGCCGCTTACGCAGCGTGGCCCGCTGCTCGTCACGCATTGGGGGCTTTCGGGTCCAGCAGTTCTTAAACTCTCAGCCTGGGGCGCACGCGAACTTCACGGTTACGACTATCACGCACCTTTACGGGTCAACTGGCTCCCAACTATGAACGTAGAAGTAGTACGTGAGCAGCTTTACGCTTACAAAGCCGCCGAGCCGCGTAAAACAGTCTCCGGCTATCCTCTTTTCGGTCTTCCCGGACGGTTGTGGCGCGCACTCGTCGGTGCGGCAGGACTTGCGGAACGTTGGGCAGACGTGTCTAAGGCGCAGCTCGAGCGGTTTGTAGGTGAGCTTCAGCAGGGGCGCTTTGAGGTGACCGGTAAAGGTGTGTTCAAAGAAGAGTTTGTGACGTGTGGCGGCGTCAAGCTTAAAGAGGTGAACTTTCGGACGATGGAGAGCCGGATGTGTCCAGGACTTTACTTGGCCGGTGAACTTTTAGACATTGACGGGGTGACGGGCGGGTTTAACTTTCAAAACGCCTGGGCAACAGGGTACCTGGCTGGTCAGGCGTTAGCTGAGTCGGTCGGCGCGGTCGGCGCACCGGAGCTCGACGCGACCTGAGCCGAAACCGGGAGGTGCAGCTTGACCGTGAGGCCGGTGGGTGAGTTGGCGGCGAGAATGAGCTCACCGCCGTGAACCGTGGCGACCTGCGCGGCGACGCTGAGACCCAAGCCGCTACCGGGGGCGGCCGTTCCGGGCGTGCGGTAAAAGGGATGGACGGCTTTTGCCAGCGCCTCCGGGGGCATTCCCGGCCCTTGGTCGGCAACGCTCAAGCTGAGTAATCCCTGAGCGGGGGGCTCGAGGCTAACTACCACCGGCGCACCGGGCGCGTGCTTGCGGGCGTTGTCGAGCAGATTGAGCAGAGCTTGCTGCAGCAAGACGGGGTCGCCCGTAAAGTTCAGGGTGTCGGGGCCGTGGTAGTTGACCGAGTGCTCGCTCGCCGCGTCTTTAGCTAGCGCCGCGAGATCAAACGTCACGACTTGCGAGCGGTTTTCACGGGCCAGCGTCAGGAGTGACGCGCTTAAGCCAATCATCCGCTCGACCTCTTCAGAAAGGACCGTAAGCGTCTCGTCGGCGTCCGCGTAGTTCTCCCTGTAGGCGCTCAGCTGTAGCCGCATCGCGGTCAGCGGCGTCCGCAGTTCGTGCGACGCGTTCCGGGTAAACTGCGTTTCACGTTCTAAAAAGCCCGACAGCCGCGCCATCATCCGGTTAAAGGTTTCACTCAGGTCAGAGAGCTCACCCTGACCGCCGTCCGGTGCTCTTAGCGACAAGTCGCCGGAGTCGGCGATGCGGCGCACCGTGACGAGCAGCTGCCGGAGCGGGCGCAGCACCGGGCCGCTGACGAGCAGGGCCGCGAGTGCGCCGAGCGCCGAAACGAGCAGCGTCGTGACGAGGATGGTCTCACGGTAGCGGCCCAGGCTGTAAGCCGGAGCCGGAGACGCGATGGCTCCTTGCAAAAAGAGATCGGGAGAGAGCCGCCGACTCGTCACGCGCCACACCCCGAACGACTGGGCCGGAAGTGACTGGGCCGGACCGGGGGTCAGTGGCGCACTTAAGGGCACCCCTGCCGGGAAGGTGCCGAAGGTCTCTTTGACGCGTCCCTGATGAACGATGCGGGCACTCGTCAAGTAGTCGTCGAAGCGGGCGTCGAGGTCCCGAAACGAAAGGGTTTCGCCGCGTGGCTGACCCGGGAGCGCCTGCACCTCCCGCACAAGTTGTGCTAAATAATCGTTTAGGTCGTGGTCTAAGTCGGCGTAAAGCAGCCGCTGAAAGTTGAGGTAACCGAATACCCCTTGCACGAGGAGCGCCGTCGCCACCATCACGGCAATAAAGAGCACCAGCCGCTGCCGCAGCGTCACAAGCCTAACCGGTACCCTCCCGGAACGGTCTGCACGACGTCCGGCCCGAGTTTGCTTCGCAGATGATGCACGTAAACCTTGACGACGCCTGTGCCTGCGCCTTCACCCCAGAGTGCGTCGGTCAGCGCCTCGGGACTGTAGACGCGGCTCGGTGAGAGGACGAAGCGTTCTAACAGGGCGTATTCACGGCTCGAGAGTTCCACGCGCTCACCCGCCCAAGTTGCGGTGCGGTTGACCGTGTCGAGCCCCAAAGGTCCCCGCTGCACGCGGCTTGTTTTGACCTCGTGAACCCGCCGTAAAAGTGCGCGGACGCGGGCTAAGAGTTCAGGTAAGTCAAAGGGCTTGACCACATAGTCGTCGCCGCCGTCGTCAAGCCCTGTCACCCGGTCGGCCAGGGCGTCTCTCGCAGTCATAAATAGAATTAAGCCTTTGTAGCCCGCGTTTCTCGCCTCACGCGCCAAGACGAAGCCGCCGTTGTCGTCTTCAGGCAAGCGTACATCGAGCAGTAGCAGGTCGGGTTCAGCCTCGAGAAACACAGTCCGTGCGTCCGCTAACGTCGCTGTGTGCGTGACCTCATGACCCTGCGCCGCAAGCGCCTGCAGCACCGGCCGAGCGATATGGGGTTCGTCCTCGAGCAGCAAAATACGCACAAACATCTCCGAAACCGGGTTTTCTACTGCGCTTTTTACGGCGTTCTTTCTGGTAACCGCTACCACGGCAAGCGAGGTTGGCATGGAAAACGCTAAGATGCAGCGGTTACGTCTAGGTTAAGGCTGAAGGGCACAGACCAGTAAGCTAGGGCTTACAAACATCGGGAGGTCACGGGTTTAACCGGCCCTTAACCGAAATCGTAAAAACTGTTGTCGGGAGGGAGCAGCATGGTGTAGGGGCAGCGGCAGCTTTAGACTATCTCGGTAAAATATAAACTAACTCACATTCATGTAGGAGAACAGATGAAACGATTCGCCTTAGGTCTTTTAGTGCTGGCTGTTCCGGCGGTGCTTGGCACTGCCACCTTGGCACAAAGTCAACCCAAACTTCCGGTCAATTCAATCACCGACCTGCCCAAAGCAGCTCCCAAACGGGCCGACCTCGAGAAAGTCGGTCAGGTCTTACAGCAACAGCTCATCGAACTACAAAACTTGGCCTTGCAAGCTAAACAAGCACATTGGAACGTCTCGGGGACGCTCTTTTACTCGCTTCATGAGCTCTTGCAAGAGCACTACGAAGGCTACTCGAAGTACGCCGACCAGGTTGCTGAACGGATGCTCAGCATCGGCGTCTCTTCGGACGCACGCGCCGCAACGATTGCGCAGACCGCCAACATGCCGGTGATTCCAGCCGGGTTTATCGACGACGCTGAGGTGATCCGCTTTTTTATCGACGACCTCAAGCTGACCGCCGACCACACCCGCGGGTACATTGACCAGATTGAAAACTTAGACCCGACGAGTGCGAACTTGCTCCAAGAGGTCGAGTACATCTTGGCGCAGTACCAGTGGCAGTTCCGGGCGTTCGCGCAGCCGACCCCGACGGACAACAACAACGGCAGCGAACTCAATCAGGACAACAACGCGCCGCTCTATCCGCAGGGGCAGTAATACTAACAAGTGTCACGGTTGTCGTAACAATTGTTAAAAGTAAAGGGTAGCGCCAAGCTACCCTTTCCCTTTGTCAGCCGTCGTCAACTACTAACTTGTCTTTAAGAGGTTAGCTAGCTCGTCGCCTATATGCTCAGCCGCACGACCGGTTTTTTGGCTTTTACAACGACGCGTGGCTCGAGCCCGGCGGTATTCTCTCGTGGCTTGTCGAGGGACTTTTTTGATCGTAGCAGTTTGGGTGTTCCGGGAGCGTATACCCGCTCATAACGAACCACGTCAAGTCAAACGTTAAAGTTTTCCGTTACTCCGAAGTCACCTAACTCAAACCGAATTGGTGCTGGCTTGCTATACTCGTTTTGGAGGCTCCTGTGGCACACTGGTCAGAACGCGTTGAAACCGAAGCGAGACGTATTTTCAAGCTGCTCAGCAGTTTAACTAAAAGTGCGTTCGAGTCGGGCCACCGTCGCCGCGTGGTGGGCCGCGACAAAGCCGGTAGAGTGCTCTTTAGCGTGTCGCTCAGCTACGTCGTCATCGGGGCGCTGCTCGTCTTTTTCCTTGCTAGACAGGTATTTTTACTGGCTTTACTCGCACTCGTGGTTGCCTACGCGCTTGGGTACCGCGCCGAGGTAGTGCGGTACCAAGGCCCACGCTGAGCGTTTCAGCCGCACGAATTAGAGTGTGCGCCCAAGGTGCATATAACCTTTGTAAAATGTGGTGTTTTTAACATTGCTGCTTACCCACGCGTTAGACCAAACGAGCTGTTACAATCTTAGAAATTATGCCTTTTCTCTCTGTGCTCTCCCGGACTAATCTATGAGCGTTCCGCTCAGGCGTTCGGACCGCGCCGCGCCCGCTCAGCCGCCTAAACAGCGTCGTTGGGGGAGCCTTTTTTTTGCGGTACTCGCGGGCGTCGGAAGCCTTCACGCGCTGCTGATGCTCGGTGTTGAAGGGGGACGCTACCTCTATACAGCGCGTGAAGTCACGCGTTTAGAGGCTGAGATCGGTGACCTCGAGGCGGAGACGCACACCCTACAGGCTGTGGTCAACCACAAAAATGACCTGGCGTTTCGCGAACAGCTCGCCCGCGAACAGGGTTTTATCGGTCCCGATGAAACGCGTATTTTAACTCGGACGCCTTAACCGAAGCTCAGCCTTAATCTCTCTACGACGACCCCAAACTCGGTATGCTTGAGGCTATGAAGCAGTTTTACAGGTTTTACGGAGCATATACCGGTTTAGAACGGCTCGAGGCTTACAAGCTGGTCGGCCTGTGAGCAACCCCGCAGACAGCAACAAGTCCAGACCTGACGACACGCTCGCCTGGATGAACGAACTGACCGCCGAGATGGAAGAGCGCCGTAAAACGGTCTACCGGGGCGGCGGCGAAGCGCGGCAGCAAAAACAGCGCGACGCGGGCAAATTGACGGCGCGAGAGCGTATCGCCGCCCTGTTAGATGAGGACAGCTTTGTCGAACTCGGCGTCTTTACCGAACACGCCGGGGTTGAAATGATGCGCGGTATAGACGCGCCGGGTGAAGGTGTCGTCACGGGCTACGGGACCGTCTCGGGCCGGACGGTTTTTGTGTTTAGCCAAGACTTTACCGTGCTGGGCGGGTCGCTGGGCAAGATGCACGCGCAAAAAATTGCTAAAGTGATGGACTTGGCGGTCAAAACGGGTGCGCCGATTGTCGGCTTAAATGATTCGGCGGGTGCGCGGATTCAAGAGGGCGTGGATTCGCTTTCCGGTTACGGCGAGGTCTTTTACCGGAATGCGGTCTATTCGGGCGTGGTACCGCAACTTAGTGCCATCTTAGGGCCGTGCGCCGGGGGCGCAGTCTACAGCCCTGCGCTCACCGATTTTGTGCTGATGAGCCGGGGCAGCTCATACATGTTCATCACCGGCCCCGAGGTCATCAAATCGGTGACGAAAGAAAACGTCACCTTTGAACAGCTCGGCGGCGCGGACGTCCATACCCGCAAATCGGGCGTGGCGCACTTTGAAGCGGACGGCGATGAAGCTGTGCTGGAAACCGTGCGCGAGCTGCTTTCGTACCTGCCGCAATCGGCGAAAGAGCAGCCGCCCACCAAACCGACCCAAGACTCCGACACACGAGAAACGCCCGAACTCTTAAACATCGTTCACCCTGACCAGCGCCGCCCGTACCCGATGGTAGACGTGATTAAAGCGGTAGTAGATGATGGAGGGTGGCTCGAGGTTCAACCCGGGTTTGCCAAAAATATCTTGTGCGGCTTTGCGCGTCTGGGCGGTCAGTCGGTCGGCATCGTGGCTAACAACCCGCGCCACATGGCCGGAACCCTGAACATTGACGCGTCGGACAAAGCCGCAAGATTCATCCGCACCTGCGACTGCTACAACGTCCCCGTCGTAACGTTTGTAGATGTGACCGGCTTTTTGCCGGGTGTCGCGCAAGAGCACGCCGGGATCATCCGGCACGGCGCAAAGATGCTCTACGCGTACGCTGAAGCGACGGTCCCGAAAATTACGCTGATCGTCCGTAAAAGCTACGGCGGCGCGTACCTTGCGATGAACTCGCGCGATATGGGCGCAGATGTGGTGTTGGCGTGGCCGACGGCGGCAGTGGCCGTGATGGGCGCGGAGGGTGCAGCGAACATCATCTATCGCCGTGAAATTCAAGCGTCGCAAAACCCGGAGAGCACGCGGGCGGCCAAAATTGCTGAGTACAAAGAGCAGTTTGATAATCCGTACTGGGCGGCGGGGCGCGGCTATATTGACGATGTGATCGACCCCAAGGGGACGCGGCAACAGCTGATTCGGCACCTGCGGATGCTACGGGAGAAGGTTGAGGCGCGGCCGTTTAAGAAGCATGGGAATATGCCGCTGTGAATGATGACCGCTGGCTCGAGCGGTGGTTTCCTCTCCTCGATTCTAAAGACGAAATCTTAGAGTTGGGCTGTGGTTCAGGGCGGGATACCAAATATCTTGCCGACCAAGGGTTCACGGTTACGGCAACCGATGTAAGCGAAGAAGCACTCGAGGCGTGTGCGAGAGCGGTTTCTGAAGCAACATGCCTACAGGTGGATATCGAACAACCCTTACCTTTTGCTGACGAAAGTTATCCGCTCATCGTTGCGAGTTTATGTCTCCACTATTTTTCTTGGCAGCAGACGGTAGCGATAGTTAGTGAGATAAGGCGGTGCCTCGAGCAAAACGGACGCCTCTTTGCACGCTTCAACTCCACCAACGACGTACATTTTGGAGCTGTAGGATTTAGGGAAATTGAGCCTAACTTTTACTTCGTCAAAGGCAAAAGCAAACGCTTTTTTGACCGTGAGGCGTTGTGTGAGCTTTTCTCGAAAGGTTGGAAAATCGAAAGCCTCGAGGAGATGACCATTGCCAGGTATGACAAGCCCAAAGTGGTGTGGGAAGTTGTCGTGCACAGGCGAGCTAATCTGCCTTGAACGGTACCGTTCCAGATTCAAAATCAACTGGTAAAAGCAGGCTCGAGACTCACGTTCGGATGAGTCAGCTTAGGAGGTCATGGTGGCGCAATCACTAGGGGGCAAGGTCGTTCTAATCACGGGCGCGAGTTCGGGAATCGGTGCAGCGACAGCTCGAGCACTCGCCAAACTAGGCTGCAAGCTGGCTCTAGCAGCGAGGCGGGCGGATAGGTTAGAAACGCTTGCCTCGAGCCTCCCTACAGAAACCCTCTGCCTCAAGACGGACGTGACCAATGCCGAAGATATAACGAGAATGGTCGAGCGGACGGTAGCGCACTTCGGACGTATTGACGTGCTCTTTGCCAATGCGGGCCTTTATATTCCTGGCGAGGCTGCCGAGGGGGACCCGGACGCCTGGGCGCAACTTATGGATGTGAACGTTAGCGGCGTACTGCGGAGCGTCCGCGCGGTACTCCCTCACATGATGGCGCAGAAGTCCGGCGATATTCTCGTCACCAGCAGCATCTCGGGTTTTGTTGACATTCACTGGGAACCCGTCTACAGCGCCTCTAAACATGCCGTACAGAGCTTTGTTCACACGCTGCGCCGTCAGGTTGCGCCGCACAATATCCGCGTGGGCGCGGTGGCACCGGGGATGGTCGCCAACGAGCTCTGGGGGTTTGAAGACCAGGCTAAAATTGACGCGAAGGTCAAAGAACACGCCAGCCTAACTTCGGAAGATGTAGCGGAGGCAGTGGTGTTTATGCTCAGCCGCCCGCCGCACGTGACGATTCGTGACCTTGTGTTGGTGCCGCAGCAGCAGGACATATGATGAACAATGAAGGTGAGAAATATGCCTTTTAGCACTGATACCTACCGTATTCTTATTGCCTCGCCGTCTGATTTAGCAGAAGAGAGGCAAATAGCTACGGAGGCAATAAACGATTGGAACGCTCAGCACGCGGTTGCCGAGTCAATCATGCTATTGCCTATCAAATGGGAGACGCACGCTGTTCCACAGTCAGGAGCTAGACCACAAGACGCCATTAACTGTCAGTTAGTACAAGAATGTGACATTTTGATAGGCATGTTTTGGACAAAAATTGGTACAAACACAGGTGTCAGTGAGTCGGGAACCGTAGAAGAAATTGACCAATTTGTAGAAGCGGGAAAGCCCACTCTACTTTACTTTTCTAGTCGCCCAATAAATCCGGACAAAATAGATATGAAGCAGCATAGGAGGCTCAGAAAGTTTAGAGATGAAACCTACGCGAAAGCGTTAGTGGGCAGCTTTGACAGCCTGGAGAAACTAAAAAATACGTTAATCCGTGACCTGTTACGTCAAGTACGGGAATTGAAGGCAGAGAAACCGCGTAGCCAAGATGTTGAACTTGACCAAGCGTTTAAGCTCACTGAACTTATTAGAACACACCGACAGAATAACATCACACCTGAAGATTTTCAAAAGTATCGTGATAATGTTCTTGGGCTCAAGCGCCGCTCTGACTCCGTGACATCAGACCCCGTGCAACCAGGAGAAGTTGGCCCAAATGGTTACAGAGTTGGCTATACACAAGAGGGCGACAAGGTTGAGTGGATACCTGATGATGAAAATCCTGGCGAAGAATGGCCGCTTGTGCTACGACGTAGTGACCGAGCAATTATGGACGCTCACAACGAGTTTTGGGATAAAGTGTGGTGGAATCGTCATCAGAACTGGCTCTATCAATTAGAAGCTGGCGAAGATGTTCTTACAGAAGAGCAAAAGCCTATCTTAGAACGAGCTAGAAGTGCTGCCAAGCTTATCGAGCAAAAGTATGGTGAGGAGAACCTTGGCTGGGATGATTTCGAGTGGGGGCTTTTGAGTGGGAAGCTTTCGGCGCTTGCTTGGATAACTGGAGCTGAATGGGAAGAATCATTAGACACATAAAAAAGCAGGCTCGAGTCTCCTCAAGCCTGCCCAAAAATCTGCTGGAATCTCTACGCTTTAACTTTTAAGTACCCGCGTTCGGCCAACTCTTCCATAATCTGCACGACACTCTCTTCAATGCTGTTCTGGTCGGTGCGGAGCGTAATTTCGGGTTGGTCGGGCGCTTCGTAAGGGTCGTCAATGCCGGTAAAGTGTTTGATTTCGCCCGCTCGAGCCTTTTTGTATAAGCCTTTGGGGTCGCGGTCTTCGCACACATCGAGCGGCGTATCCACAAACACTTCGATAAATTCGCCGTCGTCTACCAACTCGCGCACTTGCTCGCGGTCGCGGCGGTACGGCGAGATAAACGCGGTCAGCACGATGGTGCCGCCGTCAACGAAAAGTTTGGCGACCTCTCCGATACGGCGGATGTTCTCTTCGCGGTCATCGGCGCTAAAGCCCAGATTTTTGTTGAGGCCGTGCCGCACATTGTCGCCGTCGAGCAAGTAGGTGTGGTAGCCACGGGCGTAGAGGGCCTGCTCGAGCGCGTTCGCTACCGTGGATTTGCCCGCGCCTGAAAGCCCGGTAAACCACAAGATGCAGGGGCGCTGGTGCTTGAGCGATCCACGCTCTTCTTTCGAGAGCGTTTGGCTGTGCCAGACGATGTTCTCGGCTTTAATGCTGTCAGCTTTAACTTGCGACATCTTACACGGTCTCTTTCTCGGCGTTGCGGTACGACTGAATCAGCACCTCGGCAACTTCAGGGCGCGAAAACTCGGGGGGCGGCAGCTGACCTTGTGAGAGCATCGCGCGGACCTTGGTGCCGGAGAGTTGGATGCGCTCTTCAGGCGTAGAGGAGGTCGTTTTCGGCGTCGCCATCTGCTCGGTGCGGAGGCAGTAAAAGGCGTGCTCGAACTTCATTGGGGTAATCAGCAGGTCACCGTCGTTTAGCTCGTCAAAGATGTCTTGTGCGTCGTAAGTCCCGTAGTAATCGCCGACACCCGCATGGTCGCGCCCGACGATGAGGTGCGTACAACCGTAATTCTGGCGCGAAATCGCGTGCAAAATCGCTTCGCGGGGGCCGCCGTACCGCATCGCAGCGGGGTAGACGCCCAAAATCACCTTATCTTGGTTGTAGTAGCGTTCGATCAAGATGGTGTAGCACTGCATCCGCACCGACGCGGGGATGTCGTCGGATTTGGTCGTACCGACGAGCGGGTTGATAAACAGGCCGTCAACGGTCTCGAGCGCGATCTTGGTGATGTATTCGTGTGCCCGGTGAATGGGGTTACGCGTCTGAAACGCAACGATCGTACCCCAGCCTTTTTCTTGGAATTTGGCCCTGGTTTCTTTTGGGTAAAACTTGTCGTTGTCAAACTCGCCTTTGGGCAACTCACTAATGAGTGAAATCGGCCCACCCAAGTAGACGCTGCCCGCGCCCAGCATCGCCGCGACGCCGGGGTGCTTGCTGTCGCCCGTCCGGTAGACCTGCTGCGCTTCGTGGGTCTGGTCGGGGCGGTACACGTCGGTCACGGTCATGACCGCGAGGACGTTGCCGCCGGTCGTCAGGGCGATGTCTTGGCCGACCGGGTACTGTGCGGCAACGTCTTCTTTGACCTGCAAAGTGATTGGGATGCTCCAGACTGTCCCGTTAGAGAGGCGCATATCGTTGACGACGCTTTGATAATCTGCTTCACTGACGAAGCCTTCTAACGGGCTGTAGATGCCGTAAGCGAGGCACTCGAGGTCAGCCAAGTTGCGCTCGGACAATGTAAGTTTGGGCAGGTCTTGCGCACGTTTTACGGCGTCGTCACGGTCTTGACCGGTCAAGACGCGGTCAACGAGGGTGCCGCCGTGCGGGGCGATGAGGGGTTTAGACATAAGAACTCCTTATGAGATGACGGGTTATAAAAGCGAACAGCTTAGGGCAGGGTTGCCCAGTTAGCTATAGCCTACCTAGTTAGTAGCGTTTAAGTCCACTTCAGAAGCTTTTGCAAAAAGCGCGTCGCTCTTGGTCACGATAAAGTGCGGGTTTAAGAGATTTTCTTTGTTGTAGCGGAGCGGCCCGCCGCCGGGTTCGCGGACGCTCGCCCCGGCTTGTTCGGCGACGCACTGCGCGGCGGCGGTGTCCCACTCCATCGTCGGGCCAAAACGCGGGTAGAGGTGGGCCTGACCGTCGGCGACCAGGCAGAGTTTTAAGGAGGACCCGCTCGAGACCAGGTTCACTTTTGTAGTTTGCTCGAGTTCTTTGACCAAGGTTTCAGTCGCGGCCCCGGCGTGCGACCGGCTCGCTACTAAGTTGAGCGGGCCGCTGTTCGTGGTGTAGTCGTGCGCTTCGATGCGGGTGTCGGTATTTTCACCCTTAAACGCGCCCAGACCCGCCGCCGCCCAATAGGTCAGTTCTAGGGCCGGGGCGTAAACGACGCCGAAGACCGGCACACCGTCTTCAATGAGCGCGATGTTGACGGTAAACTCGCCGTTACGTTTGATAAACTCTTTGGTGCCGTCTAACGGGTCAACGAGCCAGAACTGCGTCCAGTCTTTGCGCTCGGCAAAGGGCAGATGCTTCGACTCTTCGGATAACACCGGGATGTCCGGGGTCAGTTTGTGCAGCTGCTCTAAAATCACCCGGTTTGAGGCGAGGTCGGCTTTGGTCAGGGGTGAATCGTCGGCTTTGGTTTCGACGCCGAAGTCTCCACTTTCGTAAACCTGCATAATGGCGTCTCCGGCAGCTTTAGCCGTGGCGATAAGCTCGGGCGCGAGCGCCTCTAGGTTGATAGACATAAAAACTCCTCAGTGGGACTATTGGCGGGGCTACTAAGAGAAGACCCCAAAACTTTTACATCATAACGTGTTAGCGGCGAGCTTCTTTGTACGTTTGCTCGAGCACCCCGATCAGCTCGGCAGCGAGGCCGTCTCTGGAAAAGCGGTCTTCGGCCAGTTGACGCGCCTGCCGACCCGCGCTTTTCAGCCACGCCTCGTCACGTAACGCCCTCAGCAGCGTATCTTTCGCCTTATCCATGTCGTGCGGGTCAAGTACCAAACCGGCCCCGGTTTCGCGTAAAATATCGGCCTGCCAGCCGCCGTAATTGATCAGTACCGGCCTTCCGGCAGCGAGCCCGTCGAAAAACTTGTTCGCCGAATTGACCCACATCTCTTTCAGGTCAATAAATAACGACGAGGCGAACGTTGCTGCCGAGAGCACTGCCGGAACCTGCTTTTTGGGAATCGGCCCCGGCATAAAGAGCGTTTCATCAAAAACGCCGAGTTCCTGAGCGCGAGCTTTAAGATTGTTGTAATCATACCCGCCGCCGTAAACCGCGAAGCGCACGTCAGGCGCTTCGGCGCGGACCTTGGCGGCGAGGTCGGCCATATACGGCACGCCGTTAATCTGGCCCATCGTACCGACGTAGACGATAAACGGCCGGTCGCCCAGCCACGCGTGCTCAGCCCGGTACGCGTCACCCGCCGACTTCGGCACGTCAAAAAGGGCTAAGTCACAGCTGTTGGGGATGACGTGAACGCGTTCCGCCGGATAGCCGGTGTTGACGATACCCTCTTTCATTCCCGGTGAGAGGGCGATCACCTGCGCGGCGTTGCGGTAGGCAAAACGCTCGAGCCTTTTGGCGGCGTAGATGGTCGGCTCCCCTTTCAGTGCGCCTATTGCAATCGGGAGTTCCGGCCAGAGGTCGCGGACTTCAAACACCATCGGCACACGCCGGCGTCTAGCTGCCCACACTGCCGGGAGCGCAATGGTGAGCGGCGTGCTGCTCGCAAAGATCAGGTCAGTTGGGAGACTCGCCGCCTTTTGCGCTGCGCCGCGGGCATAGTTAAAAAACGCGCCAATACGGTCGCGGACGCTCATCGTATTCGAGTACGGCACCGGCAACCAATGAACGCGAATGCCGGCTTCGTCTGAGACACGCCAGCCGCTCCCTGGCGCTGCGTGCCGGTCGGCCGTAATCAGGTTGACCTCGTGCCCGCGTGCTACGAAACGGCGGGCCATTTCGTAAGACCTGGTGCTGCCGGGAACCTCGGGCGTGTGAAAATACTGGTGCAAGTAGGTGATCTTCATAGGCTTATCGTCTCATACGGGCTTACTTAGGCGCTGTACGAGGTGAGCTGCGAGCCGCCTGGAACTTGGCCTCGAGCTTGTCTACCACGCCGCCGATGTCGTACTCGGCCATCACCCGGTCGCGGCCACGCTGCCCCTGTCTGAGCCGTTCGGGTTCGTTGCGAACAAACAGTGTCAATGCGTCCGCTAAACTGCCGACATCTTCCGGTGGAATCAGCTGCCCGCTTCCCGCTGTCAGCAGTTCACGAGTACCGCCAACGTCGGTGGCAATCGCCGGGAGTCCCCGCGACATCGCCTCGAGGAGCGCAATCGAGATGCCTTCGTGTAGACTCGGCAACACAAACGCGTCGTAACGGCCTTCGCTATAGCTGTCTAGTAATTCGGTATGGTCTACGTTCCCTAAAAAGGTTACTTGCTCGGTAATGCCTAAAACTTGGGCCTGCGTCACAAGCGCGTCCCTTTCGGGGCCGTTTCCGGCGAAGCTGATCTGAACGTTGATCCCCTGGGTTTGGAGGCGGTGGACGGCCCCCAACAAAAACCGCTGGCCTTTACGCGGAATCAGGCTCCCGGTACAAGTTACCCGCAACTGCACACCGGGCGGCGGGGCAGTTTTCTCTAAAGGACGGTTGCTCAGCGGGACGCCCATCCGGATGATCTCGGCTTTTTGCTCGAGCGCGGGTCCGGCAACCGGACGGGCGAGCTCTAAGCCGTCTTCTGAAATAAAGCGGACGAAACGGGCGCTGTCAACTTTGGCCGGGAACGCGTTGGGTGTTTCGATGTCCCAGCGGTGCGCCGTAAAACTCCACGGCACGTCGCTCGTCTCGCCTGCGACCAGCGCCATCGTCGCCGCGACCGACGCCCAATACGCGTGAATATGTTCAGCTCCCCAGCGACGGGCAAGGTCGGCGAGCCACATTGATTTGGGAAACGAGCCGAGATTTTTTCGCACCATCCACCGTTCAGGCAGGCCGACCAGGGTTCGGGAAAGCGCCCCTACTGCCCGTATAGGTGAACGGACAAAACCAGTTGGGGCTGCCTTTAACACGTTTTTTGATAAGAGCGCCTCGTAGTCCGTCAGCTCTAAAAAGGGTTCGGCGTCGCTATGAATCTCTGCGGAGTAACGCGTTACCGGGACGATCTTGAGGTCGTGACCCCGCCGCACCAGCTCGCGCATTTCCGGAAGGGCGAACACTTCGGTCACGCCGTAGGGTAGCGACGCAGTGACGTAAATGATCTTCACCGGTTTGGCCCGGACGAACACCTGTTCCCACGTCTATGCATGAGCAGCCTCATGACCCGGTAAGAGAACGTCTAAATATTGCGGCAAAACACGCGCTTCGGTAAAGTCGCACGCCCTGGTTTTGAGTGCGGGGTTCAGGGGCGCAGCTAACGTTGCCGAAATAGCCTCTGCCAGTGCCGGGGCGTCGCCTACCGGCACCAACGGGGCCAGCCGACCCCCGTCTAAAATTTCTCTGGGACCGCTCGGACAGTCGGTGCTGACGACTTTGCAGCCGCACGCCATCGCCTGAACGAGTGCGCCGGGGAGACCTTCAAATTTGGACGAAAGGACGAAGGTATCGGCGTGCGCCATGTAAGTAAACGGGTTGTCAACAAAACCGGGCAAGGCGACGGCGTGCTCAACGCCGAGTTCACGGGCGAGCGCCCCAAGTTTAGAACGCTGTTTGCCCTCGCCCAAAATCATCAGCCGCGCCGGACGCTCCTGAATGGCGGCGGCAAACGCTCTGACGAGCGTTGGAAAATCTTTTTGCGGTGCGAGCCGTCCGACGCCCAAAACGACGGGGGGTTCGCCGGGTGCGAACCACGGATGTAGGGGGGGTTGCTCTGCGCGTTCAAAAAGTTCAGGGGTCACAACCGGATTGTAAATCGTATGGATTTTTTTTAGATCGGTTTTCAGGTAACGCGCCAGATCGTCTGCGACGCCTTGGGAAACAGCGATGTGCGCGTCCGCCCACGGGTAAACGAGTTTGACCGACGTTTGTAATGACACCCCTCTAAAGCTCGAGGCCGGTTTGGGAAAAAGCATATTCGATTCGCGGATCACGGTGCGGGTCGGCACACGGGCGAGTTTACAAGCTAGCAGCGCAATCACGCTCGAGTGGTTGAGCGTTGCTAACAGTGCGGTGGGCCGAGCGCGGCGCAGGTAACGGACCAGCTTGGGCAAGCTGGCGCTGACACCCTTCGAGGCGAGGTCAACGATCTGGACGTCGGGCGCAACCAGTTCCAAGTAAGGCCCACGAGCTTCGGCCAGTACCAGATCGGTCTCAAACCCCCGCTCTACAAAACCGGCGGCCAAGTTGACCATCATACGCTCTGCGCCGCCGCCGTCGAGGTTAGGCAGGTAGAGTGACAAGGTGGGCTTACGTTTCGTCATGGGCGCAACCCCAGCTGCAAATCCGGATACGCCCGACTCGAGGGGGCATACGAGAACAGAGCATATGGGGATAGGTGAGAGCTTACCATCAAGTCCTTAGCGGTACTGCAGTTTGTTCATCTGAACGCGTATAGGTTTGGGAAAATAGACGCTTACGGTTTTCAAAATCCAGAGGCCGTCCTCACCTAAAAAGAACTTCGGTAAGACCCAGATCAGTACAAGTAGCGTCATACCGACAACGCCTACTGCGCCGACTAAAACAGCCAGGTCAGGCCAAGCGAGACTGCGGAACATATCTGCTACCAACCAGGTCTCTAAAGCTGTCACGCCGGTAAGGACCAGAGCCGGGACGTGAACCATAAAAAAGGTTGACCATTTCATCTCTGTAACTTTAAGGCTAAGCTGCGCCATCGACAAAAAGTTAAGGGCGATGGCGACACTTACCCCAACGGCAACCCCGATGATCCCCTGGTAATGACCGATCCAAGTACCTGCAATAATAAGTGCCGCAAAGATAAGCTGCCGCAAGGCCCTTTGAAAAACAATCCCCGACGAGCGGCAGAGTGAGTCGCCCATCTTGTAACTCGTTCTAAACAGCATGGCGAAGGCGAATATCTTAAACGGCACGATGATAGGGTCCCAATTTTGACGGCGACCTAAAAGTACGTGGATAAACTCGGGGGCAAGAAAGAACAAAAACGCGCTGAGCGGCATGACGACGAGCGCAATAGCAACGACGCCGCGGCGGTACACAGCGCCGAGCGTTTTAGGCTCATCTTGTTTTTTAGACATGGCGGTAAAAAGCACCGAGTCCAAAACTTGCCCGAAATACTGTGAGGGCAGCACCATCAGCTGATAAGCGCGGCCGTAAAGCCCGACGGCTCGACCGCCCAGGGTTGCGCCGACAATGAGGTTGTCCGAAGTGCTGGCAATTTTATTAAAAACCTCTCCCAAAGTAAGGCCGGAGCCGAACGAAAGCAGTTCGCCTAAGGCTTTTCTGTTGAGCTGAAAGCCTTTGGGATGAGGCGAGGCGCGTAAAAAAAGCGCACTGTAAACGATCGATTGGCTGACCGAAGCCCATACCAGAGCCCACGCCCCGAACCCAAGCAGCGCTGTAGCGACGCCGATAACGCCGTACCCAATGGCATAAGCCGTCACGCCAAAGCGCGCTTTGATACGAAAGTTAAGGTTGCGGTAGTTGAGCGCCCGGGCCACTGCGCCGATACCGTTGACGATAAAAAGAAACGACATCCCTCTGACGATTTCTAAAAGGCCCGGAACATCGGGGTAAAAGCTTGCAAAAAAGGGTGCGATCAGCCAGATGACGGCGGTTACCAGCACGCTTAAGATCATCGTAAAGGTAAAACCGGAGCGGATGTGATTTTCGTCGATGGTTTTGCGCTGAATGAGTGAGGGTGCAATCCCAAACTGGTAAAAAAACCCGGCAAAGATCACAATAATGTTGGCGATGTTGACAACCCCAAACTCCGCCGGAGCGAGTAGGCGCGACAAGACGGCCAGCACCAAAAATTGCAAGACAGCACTGATTCCGGTACTGGCAAACGACCAGAAAAAGCCTACGAGTGTAAGGTGAGTCAGGCTCTTTTTCTCTGCCTTACGCGGTTTAGCTTCTGCCACAAAAACTCCCACTCAAAAGCCGAAAGAGGCTGACTCTTCGGCTAAAATAGTTCACCATAACAGCTCAGCCGCGCCTGTAGACTCAGCTGCGTCACAGAGTTAGTTGAGCTCACGGTCGAGCTGCAAATTGCGCGGTGGCTCGTCCTCATCCTCTAGATAAAGATAGTCGTCAATAGCCTCGAGCAAATCCCTAAGCCTCGGATCGTCGACGAGCGCGTCACACAGCTCTAACTGCTCCTCTTCTGAAAGTGCAGCAAGCGCTTCGATAAGGTCGCCTACTGAAATTGCCATAACGTGTCGTCTCCTCAACCTTCTTAGTTCAGCATACCTCGGCCCACCGGGTCGGCGTCAGCCGAATTAGCTACAGTGACGCGTCTTGTGCCTGACTGCGGGGTTCCGGTACCAAAGCGTAACGCGTGCCAAGCAGCTATAGACGGGCAAAACTGCTCAATAAACCTGTACGCGTTCTTCGTGGTCGTCAGCTGTGTAGAGACAGCTGAGGGTAGGGTAGCCGAGCTTGGAACAGCATAAAAGCCTGCCTTTATGCCATAGCGGTAGGTAACTTACCGATCTGAAATGTGCGGCTGCAGCGATATTTTGTGATCTTGCGCTCTATGATGGCCTATATGGTTGAAGTGAGCCGGACAGTTACTAATAGCTATAAAGCATCCACAGCTTAAGGAAGGTTTGACATGGCACGCTATAGGTCTCTTGGGTGGTTTGCCGGCAAAGCGCAGGCAAGGTTACACGAATTATATTACCGGTCGCCGGTATCGAAGTGGGTGACGTCCAGGCAAGCACAGATTTACTGCGTCGGGACGGCCAAGTCCGGTACCCATTCGCTGGCCAGTTTGTTTAGTGACGAGCTACGCACCTTCCATGAAGCTGACTGGCAAGCGGTGATTAAGCTTATCTTAGCGTCTGCCGAGACGGGTGGAGAGCGTCGTGCGTTACGGCACCGTCTGCTCGAGCGTGACCGCCAGTTCGCGCTCGATATCGACTCTTCTCAGCTTAACTATTTTTATCTGCCCGAACTGCTCGAGCTTTTTCCAAATAGCAAGTTCGTCCTGACGATCCGTGAGCCTCGTTCGTGGCTCGATTCGCTGATCAACCACCAGCTCGCCCGGGGCACGCCGCCCCCCGAGTGGCGACGGTTGCGCGACTTCCGCTTTGCCCGAGACGGTGCGGAACATCCACCCGAAGAAGCCGCGCTTAAAGCTAGAGGGCTCTACACCCTCGACGGCTACTTGTCGTACTGGCGGAGGCACAATCAAGACGTCATCAGGCTGGTACCCCCGGAAAAATTATTAGTTGTCCGTACCGACCAGATCAGCCAACGTGCCGACGATATCGCCCGCTTCGCCGGGCTACCGCAACGAGGTAAACCGGCCGGTAAAACAGCCGGTAAAGCGGCCGCTGACAAATCACATACGTTTAAGGCGCTCAAAAAGTTTGGCGTGCTCAGGGAACTCGAGCCGGAATATCTTGACGAAAAGATTCGTCAGCACTGCAGTGAACTCGTCAGCGAATTTTTCCCGGACGCTCTGCCGAGCCGCGCTTTAGCCGAAGCAAAAGTGTAACCAAAACGTCAGGGAACAACGTCAGAAAATGACGCCTCGGCAGCTAGCGGTATAGCGGTATCGGGTCGGGCTAAGAGTTACGGCGAACCAGCACCCGAAATATAATAAATAAGCCGAGCGCCGCGACTGTTAGCACTCCAGCGAGGGCGAGCGCCGCGTCAAGGTCGCGCTCGAGCCCCGCATAGATCGCCAGCGGCAAAGTGCGTGTCCGGCCTTGCAAGCTTCCGGCAAAGACAATGGTCGCGCCGAACTCGCCTAAGGCTCGCGCCCAGGCCAACACCAGTCCTTCGGTAAACGCAGACCGTGCGAGCGGCCAGGTGACGAACCAAAACGCCCCCCAGCGCCCTGCGCCGTCGGTTAAAGCGGCGGCCTCGAGCTCGCGTGACACCCCGGCAAAACCAACTTTAAGCGACCGAATATAAAACGGACTGGCGACAAACAGCTGCGCTAAAACGACCGCCGAGGTCGTAAACGCCAGATTAAGACCCAGCGCACTTAAGGGTGCGCCGATAAGCCCTCGCCGCCCAAAAACGAGTAAGAGACCCACCCCGGCGACGACCGGCGGCAATACCACCGGCAGGTCGATCAGGCCGTCGAGCAACCTTTTACCCCGGAAATGATAGCGGGCGAGCAGGTAGGCAACGGGCGTCCCGAACAGCACTGTGAGACTCATGCTGATGCCGGTCGTAAGGAGGCTGAGGCGTAAGGCTTCGGCGGCGGCGGGCTCTAACAGGGTCCCTAGTGCCGTCGGCGCTGCGGCTCGGATGAGCAGCACCGCGACGGGTAGCCCCAAAAGCACCAACAGGACGGCGGCGGCGGCCAGCAGCAGGCGCGGAACTTGTCTCCCGGAAGCTGCCGGAAAATCCGAATGGTCTAAAGGGAGGGGTGTCAACGGCGCTAAACCCTAACCGTAGCTGCCGGATTTAGAGTGGGCCACCGGGTCATCCTCTAGTTATACCGGACCTGGGCGGCTATACGAGCTCTGAACGTCCGTGTGTCCGAGTCTCTCGAGACCCTTCGCTGCTGCTGATCGGGGGTAAGCGTACCCAGCACTGTTCTGCGCTCGAGCCGTAGGTGGGTATGTCATACTTGGGTTTCGGAGGTGCCATGCCGGGAGTTGCGATTATCGGGGCACAGTGGGGAGACGAAGGCAAAGGTAAAGTGGTTGACGCGCTCGCGCATGACGCGGATATTGTCGTGCGCTACTCGGGCGGCGCGAACGCCGGTCATACCGTTGTCGTCGGCGGTGAGATTTTCAAGCTCCACCATCTGCCCTGCGGCGTTCTGCACGATAAGCCGGTCTCGGTGTTGGGCGGCGGTATGGTCGTTGACCCGTGGTCGTTTCGGGAAGAGTTTGAAGCGTTCGCCGAGCGCCGCGATCCCGGCCAAGTTGTCGTCTCCGAAGAAGCGCACCTGGTGTTGCCGCATCATAAAAAAAACGATGAAGGCGGCGGGTTTGTCGGCACGACGGGGCGCGGCATCGGCCCCTGCTACTCGGATAAAGCGCGGCGTATCGGTTTGCGCTTTGGTGACCTGCACGACGAAACGGTTTTGCGCGAACGCCTGGGGCGACTGTTAGAGGCCAAACCCAACTCAACGGCGCGGGTCGGGTGGACCGGTGTAGACACGGCTTTTGACGCGCTCCGTGAGGTCCGCGAGTTTATCTTGCCGTTTGTAGGCGACGCCGGACATTTAGTGCGTGACGCGCTCCGTAAGGGCAAGCGAGTGATGTTTGAAGGCGGCCAGGGAACCATGCTCGACCTCGCCTACGGCACCTATCCGTTTGTCACGAGCAGCCACCCGACGACCGGCGGTATTTTAGTCGGGGCGGGTGTCAGCCACAAGGCCCTCAACAATGTTTACGGCGTCGTCAAAGCGTTTACCAGTCGCGTCGGGCACGGCCCTTTTATGACCGAACTAGACGGTGAGATGGCCGACCGCTTGCGCGGCACCGGGTCAAACCAGTGGGACGAGTTCGGGACAACGACCGGGCGGGCGCGTCGCGTCGGTTGGCTCGACCTGGTACAGCTCAAGTACGCCTGTGATGTAAACGGATTTGACGGTTTGGTCGTCACCAAGCTCGATGTACTTTCAGGTTTGGACGCGGTTCAGGTTTGTACCGCCTATGAAGACGGTCAGCCCGTTTACGAAACGCTCCCCGGTTGGGGCGATTTGCAGGGGTTAGGCAGCCGTGACGCGCTTCCCCAAGAGGTTTTAGACTATCTAAGCTGTATCGAACGGTTTACGGGCGTACCGGTGGCGATGTTTTCGACGAGTCCAAAGCGTGAAGACACTTACGGTGAGATCAGCTGGTAGTTCGTTTAGTCATGTCAGATAACCTTGGTACTTCGGGTCAGTTTAGCCTACTGACAGAGCGATGCTTAGTCCTTTGTGGCTACGGTGATGTCTGAGGATGTAACAACCGCCTTTTCCGCTCTGAGTGGTCGGGGTGTACTCGAGGTGCAGCAGCTTCCTGGTGGCTCGGGCAGCCCTTCTTGGCGCGTCACGGCAGCGGACGGCGTATACGCTGCGCAGCTCTATAACGCTCCGCAGCCTGCCTACGGCCAAGCGCAGTTGCTACGCTACTTGGCCCAGCAGGGTTTTCCCGTTCCCGAAGTTGCCTTTGTCGGGACATACCAAGCGCACCACCTCTTGGCGCTCAGCTGGGTTCAGGGTCTGACGGTTGCCGAGGCGTTACGCGCCCAACCCGGGAGGGCGCAGCAACTCGGACAGATATTCGGTGAGGCTCACGCGCGACTTCACGCTGTTCCGGTCACGCCTGAGCTGCACGCAGTTCTGCGGCTGCTCGGCAGCCCGGAGCAACCCACGAGTACGCCGGTTTTGCTGCATCTCGACTACCATCCGCTCAATGTGCTCACGGATGGAACCGTGATAACCGGCGTGATTGACTGGGAAAATGTTCGGTTGGGTGACGCCCGTTACGACGCCGCGCGAAGTTTAAGCATTTTGTGTGCCGACCCGAACATAAGAGCTTTACCCACACTGTTTCGGCAGGGTGTGCGAACATTCCGGCGTAGTTATGTCAGAGGTTACCAAGATGTCATGGGAGAAGCGTCGCTGACGGCGCTAGCACCTTTCCTCTTGTGGTCGGGGCAGTTTATGTTGAACGACCTTGGGGGACGCGCTACTCCGAAAGAGGCGAAGGACATCGAACGCTGGTCGGCGTGGTGGCTGCCCTGAGGCTAGTAGCCCGCCGCAAATACACATTCAGACGATGTTGCTGCTGACGATAAACTCAAAGAAGTTATCACTAAGCCCGAAGCGGGAAGACACCTATGGCACGATCAGCTGATAGCAGTTAGGGTTTTAACGGCCCCGGCAAAGGGTACGCGAGCAGCCTCTTGCCAGCCTGGATGACGAGCGTATTGCCGACCACGTGAGTAGGGCTGAAGGCGTAGCTGCGGAGTGCAAGCTTTAGCACTACCTCACCCGTTTTCGTATTGACCGCGTAAAACGTTCCGTTTTTAAGGCCGATGTAAAGGCCATTTCCTATTATGTTCGCACGAGCCAGGGTTCCACGGCCCAACTCGAGCCCCTGCTTTAGCAGATTTACCGGCTGACATGGTTTCTGACGTTGTTTAACAAGCCACAAGGTATTTTGCCACTCGAGCAAGAACGTCCCGTTATGCGGCCCCGCCAACCACTGCACGTCTCCCTTGGGAACCCTGATAAAGTTCGGTTTCGCCTTACCACCCGGTGCAGCGAGCGGAAAACAAGCGACGTTGCCGCCACCGGAGATATAAACCGCGTCGGTTACGGCAACCTTACTGTTCCAGTCATTGCCTTTAACCCGATTTTTGATGCTGTAGGTACGTTCCTCTAGGCGTTTTCCAGTACGCAAATTGTAGACGTTGAGCCCAAGAATGTCTGGATAATCAAGCCAAGTTACAAAATTATCTTGAACGAAAAAAACCTTGTTGCCTATAGTTGCCAAAGGGCCATAGGAAGATGCTACGGAAAGAAATTTTCCTGTTTTCGCGTCATAAATGTAGGTATCGGTAGTGGTAATTGCACCTGAACTTACCGACTGCACAAAGATACGGTCTCTAATAAAAGTCAACGACTTCTTGTTATAAGGTGACCCATTTGGCTGCAGAAAAGGTTCTTCGGTACGCCATAGCAGTCTGCCAGTGTTTAGGTTAAATGCTTGAATGTCGCCGCCTGGCTCGGCGAGATAAAACGTTTTTCCGGCAATTGTTAAACCAGTGTAAAGGCCCTCAAAACCAGCATAAATACCCTCTTTATGCCAGTGTACCCGGCCGGTTTGGGCCTCGAGCGCGACCACTTTCCCACCTTGTGTAATCGCCAGCAGCCAGCCTGAACTGTACCGAAGCTGCGCCCACTTGCCTATTTGATACGTCCAAAGTTGCTGCCCCGTAACGGCGTCTACCGCTTTAACCTGACCGCCCTGAAGATAAAAAACTCGTTTTTGATCGCTGACAACGCGGGGACCGAGGAAATCTTTTGGGGGTTCGTTTCGGCGAATCTCGAGCTGCCACAAAGGACGAACGTGTGAAACCTTTTGAGAGCTAGTTTGGGCTGACGCGTGGGAGACGCCAGCACACAGAGCCAGACACACGTAAACGAGAACGAAACGCCTAGATGGGCGCATCAGTCAGCTTTAAAACCGGCGTAGGCGCGGTCTAACAGTTGAACGGTGTGGAGAACCGGCAGAGGCCGCCCCAGATTTCTAAGCTGTAACGCGATTTGCGTCGTACAACCGATGTTGCCGCTGACGATAAGCTCCGCGCCGGTGTCCAGCAGGGTTTGCGCTTTACGCAAACCCAGCTCGCGGGCCATCTCCGGGTGTTCCAAGTTGTACGTTCCTGCCGAACCACAGCAGAGGTCGGCGTCAACGGGCTCGAGCACCTCAACCCCCGGAACCTGTCTGAGGAGCGCCCTCGGTTCACTCGTGACTTTTTGGGCGTGCGCCAGGTGACACGCGTCGTGGTAGGCGATTTTTAGCGGTCCCGGTAGAGCTGGCGGTGCTGGAATTCCCAGTTCAGACAAAAATACACTGATATCTTTCGTCTTGCTCGAGAAAACCCTAGCCTTTTCCTCCTCCGGCTCACCTTTAAGCCACAGCGAATATTCGTGCAAACCCGACCCACACCCGGCAGCATTGGTAATAATAGCGTCTACCTCATCCGGAAATGCTCTGAGATTATTTTTAGCAAATGCCTGCGCTTGTATTTTCACACCTGTATGTGCTGCCAATGCCCCACAGCACGACTGCGCTTTGGGAATCACGACCTCGACGCCGTTACGCGCCAAAACCCGGAGTGTTGCCCAGTTGAGGTCGGGGTCTAGTACCTGTTGGGCGCAACCTGCGAGGAGGGCAACCCTGGCCCGCCTCTTTCCAACTGCCGGAAAAAACTCGGGCAGTGGCTGCGCTTTCGGGACGCGCTCCGGCAGCATTCCTAACATACTGCCCAGCTTCTTGGGTAACAGCGGACGAAGCGGTTTGACGACGCCTCCGGTTTGTGCGGCGGCGCGGAGGCGTGCCGGATAGGGCAACGTTTCGGTGACGAGACGGCGAAGGGCTTTTTCGGCGAGCGGGCGTTCGCGCTGCGTTTCGGTTTCCATCCGGAACGGGGTGATAAGTTCACCGTATTCGACCCCTGAAGGGCAAGCTGTCACGCACGCTAAGCAGCCCAGACAGGCGTCTATGTAGGGCGTCGCCTCAGCGAGCGAAAGGTCGCCCTCCAAAACCTCTTTCATCAGGATGATGCGTCCGCGTGGGGAGTGCATCTCTTCACCGCTGACGACGTAGGTCGGGCAGGTCGGCAGACAAAAGCCGCAGTGGACGCAACTCTCGATTGCTTCGGCCATCGGCTCAGTGAGGGGCGGGCGCTCTTCTACCGGGATGTTATGCTGCACTCGAGACCTCCGCGTCTGTAGTATGGGCGGCAGTCACCGTAAAAATGCTGCGCGGGTCGAAAACTTTTTCAATGCGTTCTAAAAATGCGTTGCCGGTCTGCTTACCCAAGTGTGGCTGTGTCCAACTGCCTGTCAGCGCCAGCCCGGATAAGTTCTGACGTTGAAGAAGGATCTCGAGCCCCGGTTTTTCAGCCTCAGGCCACGCCAGATAACAGACGTTTCCACCGACCCCGTAGCGGTGCGGCGCGTTAAAAGGGGAGAGTGCGGCCTCTAACGTTGCAACCTGACGCGGGCTGTGAACGACCTTGACGAGTGCGTGACCCGCCGGAACCCAGGAGAATGCGTTCGCCTCTCGCCAAAGCTCAACTTCAGCGTCGCCGGTTAAAACCTCGCCTTCTTGCCCTAAAAACGCCTGCACACGGTTCAGACGTTTCGGTAACGCTTCGCTGCGTCCACCGAAACGGGCCAGCAACCGGTTTGGGGGGTGAAGCTCGAGCGCCACTGCTTCAAATCCGGACGGCGCGAGTTGCTGTATCAGTTCATCAGCTTGAGCGAAATCAGTTGCCTCGAGCTGCAAAGTCGCATAACTTTCCGGGTGCGGAAAAACCTTAAAGGTCAGCTCCACAAGTACCCCAAAACGTCCCAAGCTTCCGACCATCAGTTTGGGAAGATCGAAACCGGCTGCGTTTTTGACGACCTTACCGCCGCCCGAGAGCAGTTCGCCGGAACCGTCCACGAAAGTTATCCCCAGTAAAAAATCACGGACGCCGCCGTAACGAAAGCGTCCCGGCCCGGATAAGCCAGCGGCGACCGTCCCGCCTAGCGTCGCCCCGGCGTCGGCAAAAGGCGGGTCGAAAGGGAGGTATTGACCTTCGGCGGCGAGCAGGTCGTTGACCTCTGCGAGCGTTGTCCCGGAAAGCGCGGTAAAGGTGTATTCGTTCGGGTTGTACTCACTGACGCCGGATAGGTCTGTCAGCGTAAACTCCGCCCCCTGTGACAACGCCGTTTTGCTCCCGCCACCCCGCACGCGGAGACGCTTTGCGCTTTTTACGGCTTCTTGAATTTGAGCAGCGTTCATACGCGGCTGATGACGCCCTGCTGCTCAAGCGGGTGCGGTTTCGCACTGATCAGCGCGGGCGCTTCGCCGACCCTTTGGTCTACTGCGAGCATTTTGCCGCTGTTGGCGAGTTCTTTGGGGTCTACCGCCTCACGCAGCCGCACCATCACCGCCATGTCTTGCTCACCGTACTGCTCAGATAAATAGGCTTTTTTCTCAACCCCGACGCCGTGTTCGCCGGTAATCGAACCGCCCATGCGGATGCAGAGACGTAAGATTTCTCCGGCCAATTCTTCAGCGCGTTCCATCTCACCTTGGGTGGAATCGAACAAAATCAGCGGGTGCAGGTTGCCGTCTCCGGCGTGAAAGACGTTGGCGACTCGGAGCCCGTAGCGTTCGCTTAAAACTTTAATCGCGGCGAGCGCCTCCCCGAGGCGGCTGCGCGGCACCACACCGTCTTGAACAAGGTATTCGGGGCTGAGCCGTCCGACGGCGGAGAACGCGCCTTTACGACCCTTCCAAATCTTTTGCCGTTCGGCTTCGCTTTGCGCAATTTGTACCTTATATGCCCCCGACGCTTCAATAAGCTCCAACAAAAGTGGGGTTTCGGCGGCAACTTCCTCGAGCGGCCCCTCGAGCTCCACAATCAGCAGCCCCTGTGCGTCGGTTGGGTAGCCCGCGTGAACGGCAGCTTCAGCGGCGTCCATCGCCAGACGGTCCATAATCTCCATCGCTCCCGGTAAAAGGCCCGACGCGACGATTCTGGTGACGGCGTTGCCGGCGTCCTCGAGGCTCCGGTAGGCCGCCATCACCGTCTTGTACTGCTCGACTTTCGGCAACAGCCGCAAGGTAATCTCTAACGCAATTCCGAACAGACCTTCCGAGCCGACGAACAACCCGACCAGATCGGGGCCGAGGGGCTCGAGGCTCTCTCCACCTAACTCGACCACTTCGCCGTCAGGCAAAGCGACCTTGAGCCCCAACACATGGTTCGCCGTCATCCCGTATTTGAGGCAGTGTGCGCCGCCTGAATTAAACGCGACGTTGCCGCCAAGCGTGCAGACCGGCCCCGAAGACGGGTCGGGCGCATACAAAAGGCCGTAAGGTGCGGCGACCCGGCTCACCTGGGCGTTTAGCACCCCCGGTTCGACGACGCAGGTGCGAGACTCGGGCTCGAGCTTTAGCACACGGTTGAGTTTATTGAGCGCAATGACGATACCGCCTTCGATAGGGAGTGACCCCCCCGACAAACTCGTCCCGCTGCCGCGTGCCACGAACGGAACGCCGTATTCATAGCAGAGTTTTAACGTGTCCGTCACATCCCGCTGCGTCTGGGCAATGACGACGCCCAAAGGCTGCGCCTTAAACGCAACCAACCCGTCGGATTCAAAGGTTTTAAGCGCCGCTTTATCCGTGTGTAAGCGACCGGGCGGGAGTGCTTGAGCGAGCTTGTAAAGAAAGTCAGGCGGCATAACCACCTCCCTATTTGGAACAGTTAGGGTCATTATAAAGCTTTAGAGAGCTGTTTATTCAGGCTATTAGCCTCGACCTTGTGACGTGATAAGAACTGAGCAGGCAGAATGCTAACTGGGGGATGCTCGAGGTCACAAAAAGGGAGCTTAACACGCTTGAAACTCCAAAACCGGATATCAACTCGGTACAAGCTGGTCAGCTTGTCTTTCTCATTACAGGTATCAGGCTATACTGACGGCGTTGACGCGCATAAGCTTTTGACGCTTACATACCCGTTACGGAGCCTCTTTTGACGACCCTACCCGAACCCTACAGCGCCCAAGAACTCCGGCTCTTACGGCTCCTAAGCGACCGTTTTCCGACGATTACCGCCGCGCACATCGAGATGATGAACTTGAGCGCGATTTTGGCGCTCCCCAAAGGTACCGAGCATTACCTGTCGGATATTCACGGGGCTTACGAACAGTTCGAGCACATCTTGCGGCACGCGTCGGGGGCGATTCGCCGTAAAATCCGGCAGACTTTTGGCGACGCACTCTCGGCCGAGCAGCAAACCGACCTGGCGCTCCTGATCTATTATCCTGAGACAAAACTGCGTCAGGTTGCGGCGGCTAATCCCGAAGGTACTCCCGAAGCGTGGTTCGCCGAGACGATTCTGAAGCTCGTTCAGGTCGCGCGTAAATGCGCGGCGCAGTATACCCGGAGCAAGGTGCGTAAACGTTTAGAGCCGCAATTTGCGTATCTGCTCGAGGAGCTCTTGAGCGAACAAGGTGGCGGCGTCGCGCAAAAAGAACATTACTACGCCGACATCATCCGCTCGATCACCTTGCTCGGCGAAGGGGAGCGGGTCGTCATCACGCTCTCGTATTTGATTCAAAGTTTGGTGGTAGACCGCCTGAATGTCATCGGCGACCTCTACGACCGCGGGGACGCGGCTGAAAAGGTGCTCGACCGGCTGATTCGTTATCATGACGTGTCTATCCAGTGGGGCAACCACGATGTAACCTGGATGGGCGCGGCAGCGGGGTCTCCGGTTCTAGTTGCCAATGTGGTACGTCTGGCGCTCCGTTACGCCACGCTGTCAACGTTTACCAGTGGTTACGGCGTCAGTTTGCACGCGCTTGCCGGGCTCGCTGAAAGCGTTTACGGCGACGACCCTTGTGAAACGTTTTTCCCTAAAGTTGACGCGAGTTTGGGTGAGTACACACCGGAACTCCTCGCTAAAATGCACAAAGCGGTCACGGTTATTCAGCTGAAGCTCGAGGCCCAAACTATCCACCGCCACCCCGAATACGAAATGGACGACCGCCTCGTCTTAGATCACCTCGATTTAGACGCCGGAACGCTCTCGGTAGACGGCACGACTCACCCCCTGCTCGATACAAATTGGCCGACACTCCCAGACAATGGCGACCGCGCCGCACTGACCCCGGAAGAAGCGGAGGCTATCGGCGACCTGGTGGCGCAGTTTACGCAGAGCAGCCGCCTCACGGCGCACATCCGCTTCCTCTACTCGTACGGCAACATGTTTGAAGTCCGTGACGGCAACCTCAAGTTTCACGGCTGTTTACCGGTTGATAAACGCGGTGAGTTTATCTCGTTTGACTTAGCCGGTGAGACGTGCTCCGGTCCGGCCCTTTTAGCCCGCTTCGAGACGCTCTCCCGCGACGCTTACTTTAGCCGCGACCCGGCCCGCCGCGCCGCCGGTCAAGACGCTATATGGTACCTCTGGTGCGGTAAAAATTCGCCGCTTTTTGGCCGCTCGAAGATGACGACCTTTGAACGTTACGTGGTGGCCGACCCGGAAACGCACGACGAGCCCAAAGGCCCCTACTACGACCTTCGCGCGGACGAAGGCTTTTGTAAAAAGGTGCTGCGTGCGTTCGGCGCAGACCCCGAGCACGGGCACATCATCAACGGCCACACGCCCGTTAAGGTCAGAAAAGGCGCACGCCCAATTTTGGCCGGGGGCAAGCTCATCATTATTGACGGCGGCATGAGCGAAGCGTATAGAAGTGTCACCGGCATTGCCGGGTACACGCTCGTCGGCACCTCACACGAACTCGTGTTGGCGGCGCACGAACCGTTTTCTACCGCGAGTGAGATGATCCGGGAGCACCGCGATCCCGCGCCGCGTATTGAGCAAGTCGAGGTGTTTCCGAAGCAGATTTTAATCGCTGAAACCGATGTTGGGCAGGCGCTTTATGCGCAGTTAGGCGACCTCGAGAAACTCGTTCAGGCATACCGTCAGGGTGTTCTTGCTGAACGGCTTATAGTTCGGTAAATCTGCTTGCGCTCCCATTCTCGCCCAGCCATGCCGGGTATGCTTGACGCCGTAAAAACCTGGGGAGGACAAGATGGACGACGACCAAAAAGCCACGCTGGATGAGTTTAACGAAGCGGTCAACATGACGTCAAAGGAACTCGAGGACTGGCTCGAGACCGACAACTCGAAAAAAGTTGGGCAAAAAGACGGCGGCGGCGAATCCACCGGTCACGAGATGGGCCGTGAAATTGTCAAATTACTCGGTAAAAAGCAGGCGGACTATACGGATGATGACGTGAAGCACATGCAAAAAGTAGTTTCTTACGTTCACCGGCACAGCGCCCAAAAACCTAAAGGGGACGTAGAAGATACCCGCTGGCGTTACTCGCTGATGAACTGGGGCCATGACCCGCTCAAGTAAGCAGTTTTCACAAAAAACGCGCTGAGATTTGGGCCTCGGTGCTTTTAGTTGTGCTTCGATTCCTGAGTGAAATATGCGGTCATTTTCGGGATACGGACGTAGTTCACCAAAACGCCTATGAGTAAACAGCCTACAGCGAAAGCTTCTAGCAGACTGAACCCTTCATGGTAAATCAGTGTGCCGAGTACTAGTGCTATGACCGGGCTGACAAAGCTATATAACGCGATCCTTGACACCTCCCAGATAGACAAAAGATGGTTGTACAGCCAGAATCCCAAGAGTGACCCGACAACGACAAGATACATGAGGCTTAATAAGTACTCGAGGTTCCTGTACAGCCAAGAGTTCAACTGGGGACGCCCCTGCCACGCCACTAACGAGCAGTAAGATTAAGCCACCAGAAAGCATTTGCAGGCTGGTAATAGTCAGTGCGCCGTAGCACTTGATTAGCGGCCGGATAAGCAAACTGCTGACGCCATAACATATTCCGCCTAAAGCAATTGCGCTGATGCCAAGAAGTTGTTCCGTGTCTGCGCCGAGCTTTGGCAAGACCAGCATTAGCAAACCCGACAAACTGAGGCCGAGACCCGCGAGTTTGTTCCAATTTGTCTTTTCTAGCCTGAGCAACAGACTTAAACCTGTGAGCGACACCGCCACTGTTCTAAAGTTCACGAGACCGCTGATGCCAGAAGGTAAAAACTGCGCTCCCCAAAACAGTAGCCCGTAGTTCAGCGTGATGGTCAGTAAGGCAGCACCTAGCAGGCAGAATAGCTGTCTGCCTTCCGGTATAGTACGTCCGGAATGTTTGGCGAACAAAACTAGACCGAAGATACTGCCAGCTAGAACAAAGCGCAGACCCGCAAAGAGGAGCGGTGACAGGCTACCTAAACCCTCTTTCAAAGGGATAAACGTAGACCCCCAGCAAAAACACAGCAGGAAGAAAATCAGAAGTGGCGTGAGGTTTGTCGCTTTACGTCCCAGACAAGAACTTTTGCATGAAAACCAGGTCGAGCCAGCGGTCAAACTTAAACCCGACTTCCTTGAAATGAGCTACTTGCTCAAATTCCAAGCTTACATGAAGCCGGAGGCTCGCTTGGTTTTCCGCGTCTATACCTGCGGTAAGTACATGATAGTTTCTCGAGGTTGCATCTTCCACAAGTTTTTTTAGTAAAGCTCTGCCGACGCCTTTGCCACGTTGCTCAGCGTCAACATAAACCGAATGTTCGACTGTATGAAGATAAGCAGGCCAAGCGCGAAACGGCCCATAGGTTGCAAACCCTGTAACCTGCAAACCGGATGTAGCTACAAAAACGGGGTAGCCGTCACTGACTTTGCTACTGAACCACTCTAAGCGGTCTGCGGAGGTAATGGGTTCGTAGCTATATACGGCTGTCGTGTTGAGGATAGCGTCGTTATAAATATCAGTGATCGCAGCTATGTCTTGATATTGGGCGTTTCTGATAGCTACTTTACTGCTCACGCCGTATTGTAGCAGCAATAGGAGACGTAACTACTGCTCAGAAAGAACTTGAGCTTAGACGATTTCAACTAGTTCGATTTCAAAAGTCAAGGCTTCGCCCGCTAACGGATGGTTCGCGTCCAACGTTACCGTGTCACCTTCGGCGCTCGTAATGGTCACGGGAATCCGCTGACCGTCTTCTTGTTGAAGCTCGAGCTGCTGCCCCACTTCGGGCATGATTCCTTCGGGAAACTGCTCTTTGGGCAGCTCCAAGACTAAATCCGGGCGGTGCGTGCCGTAAGCGTCGCTTGGGTTAAGGCGGGCCGTGCGGGTTTCACCGAGCTGCATGCCGTCTACCGTGCGTTCAAACCCGGCGATGACTTGTCCGGTGCCGAGCCGAAACTCTAACGGTTCGCGGCCTGCGGAGCTGTCAAATTCGTTGCCGTCGTCAAGTGTGCCTTTGTAGTGGACGCGGACGGTATCACCTTGTTTGGCCGTGCGGGTTGAGGTATCTGTATTCTGTGACATGCGCTAGGGTAACGCAGACCCGCTTTGGAGACTGTTACCCTCTTAATGCCCAAGTTTAGGTGCGTAGGTGGAGTTTGGGTTTAGGATTTAAGACACTTCGGGTTCTTTCCAAAAATTTGAACAGGATTGAGTCTGTGTCCTTTCCAATGACCAGTTAGGTCTTTTCATATGTACGGGTAACTCTTTGGTAATTACTACTTGTTTAACTCTATTTTTACTAGCGCCTCCGCTATGTGCAACGCCTCGCGCCTATTTCGCAGCAGCGTATGTTGGGAAGTTCCTAACGAGAATCTTGCCTGAGCTTTCTCTGTCTTGCTTATCATCGAAGCAAACGCACGAAGGGCTTTTTGCATATCGTCCTGCGTAAAATTATCCTTGTTTTCAGTATTCTCACTCATTAGTACAGACGCATGGTGTAACGCCTTGAGGTTGTCTCGCAGCATCTTGTGTTGCCATGTTCCTGGCATCAGTTTCTGCTGTGCTTTTTCGGACTTGCTGATGAGCGAAGCTATCGGCCTAAGTGCTTCTTGCAATTCATGTGCTGTGTAGTTGCCCACAATATACCTTACTGTTCTTCACGCTATCATCGCTATGCCCTGTACCCTTTGGTATGCCTGACTAGCCTTTAATGCCGTTTTCGCGCCTTCCAAGTCCCGCCGTAACGGTACGTTTCAGGGTGCGCGGCTCTCAGTTCTTCAGTACAACTCGGACAGACGAGCCGCCACGCCGACCCGTCTACCTGCACGCGGTAACGCACCGCCGTCTCTTTGCCGCAGCGTTCACAAAACCCCTCGCGGACGCGCTTGGGTTTCAAAATCTGACCTTCAAAACACAATCCTTAAAAACCGACGGCTTGCCCATCTTTACGGTGGTCGGACGCGGCTAAGTAGCCGTCCCCCAATCTATAAATCAGCTGCGCCCCACCGAATGAAAAGCTCGCTTCGGGCGCGGTTTCGGTGAGTTGGTGCCCCCTAGAGGTTAGCTCATCCAACACTTCAGGCTTGAAACCCTGTTCGACGGCGACTTCTAAGCCCTCGACCACCCGCCAGCGCGGAGCGTCCGACGCGGTTTGTGGATTTTGCCCGTAATCGCAAATCCGCACGACCATCTGCGCGTGACCTTGGGGTTGCATCGGTCCGCCCATGACGCCGAAACTCATCAGCGGTGCGTTATCCTGCATCAAAAAACCTGGAATGATGGTGTGAAAGGGGCGTTTTCCGCCTGCGACTTCGTTCGGATGGCCCTTCTCGAGCGTAAACCCCGCACCTCGGTTTTGCAGGCTGATGCCGGTACCCGGAACCACGACGCCTGAGCCGAAGCCGTAGTAGTTCGACTGAATCAGTGAGACCATCATGCCGTTTTCGTCCGCCGTCGTCAGGTAGACCGTCCCGCCACGCTGCGGGACGCCGTAACCAGGGTTTTGAGCCTGGGTCATGTCAATAAGTTTGGCGCGTTCGGCTAAGTAAGCGGGGTCTAAGAGCGCCTTGGGCGACACATCGGCAAAGTCCGAGTCGCTGATATAGCGGTTTGCGTCGGCAAACGCGAGTTTCATCGCTTCGATCTGAACGTGCAGGCTGTCTGCCGAATCCACCCCGTACTCAGCCACCGGGTAATGCTCGAGTATTCCCACCATGAGGAGCGCCGCGAGCCCCTGACCATTTGGCGGGATTTCGTGCAGCGTCACGCCCCGGTAGTGTTGCGACAGGGTACCAACCCAATCGGCTTGATGGTTGGCCAAATCCTCTTCGGTGAGGAGGCCACCGTTGGTGCTCGAGTCCGCCACCATCTTCTGGGCCAACTCACCTCGGTAAAACGCTTCACCTTTGGTTTCGGCAATGCGCTTGAAGGTTTTGGCTTGGTCTTCAAACCGAAACAGCTCCCCCGCTTTAGGGGCGCGGCCCTCCGGCAAAAAGGCTGAGCCGAAATTCGGCATATCGGCAAAAGCTCTTTCAGCGGACGTCCACGCTTTGGCGGTAATCGGTGAAACTAAAAAGCCGTCACGGGCGTAACGAATTGCAGGTTCAAAAAGCGCCTCAAACGGCAACTTGCCGAAGCGTTCCGAAAGCGTGACCCAACCTGAGACCGCGCCCGGCACCGTTACGGCGTCCCAGCCGCGCAGCGGCATCGTGTCTCGTCCTGCAAACCGCTCGGGCGTCAGCGCCGCTGGGGAGCGCCCCGACGCGTTGAGGCCGTGCAGTTCATGGCCGTCCCAAAGAATGGCAAAAAGGTCTGAACCGATCCCGTTTGACGTGGGTTCAACGACGGTGAGGGTAATCGCCGTGGCAATCGCAGCGTCTACGGCGTTGCCGCCCCGGTAGAGCATCTCCAACCCGGCTTGTGCGGCTAGAGGTTGCGAGGTCGCCACGGTATTTTTGGCGAGGACTGGCATCCGCTGTGAGGAGTAGGGGAAATTGTAAGTAAACATAAAGCTCCTTAGGAGAGTTCTTGGTTCTCGAGGTAAACCGTTTCGCCGGTCTTCTGGGCGGTGAAGGCTTGCTGGGTGCGGCGGCTCGAGAACGCATTCAGCTTGTTTAGGGCTTCAGCAAGAGGTACAAACATGTAGGCACTCAGCTCGTCTTCTTGAAGAACAATTGCAGCTATTTGTGCCTGCGTGATAGCGCCGCCGTCAAAAATGAACTTTAGGCTCTCGGTACCGCGCTGGTCGCTAGTTTCGTAATCTACACACAGCAAACGGCCTACAGGGAGCTCGAGGCCCACTTCCTCGCTAATTTCACGCCGACATGCTCGTTTCGGCGATTCGTCTAGTTCGACCATGCCACCCGGTAACAACCAGCCGTCACGGTAAATCGGTTTGACGATGAGCAGGTCGCCTACCTCATTTTGAACAAGGGCTGCTGCTGCCATCTTGTGACCTGCCATCAGCGAAAAAAAGCAACGCCGAGGGCACCCCCGACCACGATCAACAGCGCGGGGTGAACGTTAAACCGAACCGATAGGGCAAACGCGGCAACCGCCAAAAGCCAGAGCGCCCAGTTACCGAGCCATGCACTCGGCGCACCAAAGGCGCTGGGGATAAAGTCGTAGACGACCAAAGCCAAAAGTGCGATGACGATGGGCCGCACACCCCGTAAAAAGCCGTTGATGGCCGGGGCGTTACGAAAGCGGACAAAAAGTGAGGCGAGCAGAACCATAGCCACAATCGTCGGCACCGCGATTCCGGCGAGCCCCATCAGCGCGCCGCCCCACCCGCCGACCTTGTAGCCGACATAACCCGCGAGTTTGGTGGCAATCGGGCCGGGAAGCGTGTTGCCAAAGGCGAACGCGTCTAAAAACTCTTCGCGGGAGAGCCAGCCCTTCACATCTACGACTTCGTTTTGAATCAAAGGAATCATCGAGGGGCCGCCGCCAAAACCGAACACGCCGACTTTGCCGAACGACCAGAACAGGTCAAAGAGGAGCATAGGGGTTTATTCTTACACGTTTCGTGCTCACGTTCAGGCGTCCTCTTGGGGCTCGAGCGCGTCCCGTAAACCGTCACCAAACAAGTTAAACGCCAGCACCGTCACAAAAATACTCACCCCCGGCCAGACCGCCATCCACGGCGCTTGCGCCATAAAACCCTTGGCTACGTTGAGCATCCCGCCCCAGCTCGGCGTCGGCGGCTGCACCCCAAGGCCCAAAAACGACAACGACGATTCGGCGATGATGGCCTGGGCAATGGTCAGGGTAGCTTGAACCAGGAGCGGCGTAAAGCTGTTCGGCAAGATGTGCCGGACGATGATGCGGCGGTCGTACCCGCCTAAAGCCCTGGCAGCTTGCACGTACTCTTCGGCTTTAACGGCTAAAACTTGACCTCTTGTCAAACGGATAAAGGTCGGGGCGCTGGCAATCCCGATGGCGATCATCGCATTTTGCAAACTCGGCCCTAAAGCGGCGGCGAGGGCAACGGCGAGGATTAAAAAAGGAAACGACAGCACCGCGTCGGTAAAACGCATGATGAGTTCGTCCCAAAAGCCGCCGTAAAAGCCTGACACGAGCCCGAGTGGGATACCGATAAGCATGGCAATCACGACTGAAATCACCCCGGCCAAGAGGCTTGCGCGTGCGCCGAAGACAACCCTCGAGAGCACGTCGCGCCCTACGTCATCGGTACCTAACAGGTACTCGGCACTCGGACCCTGACGCACGGCTAAAAAATCGGTGGCAGTCGGGTCATAAGGAGCGATTTGTGGTGCAAACGCAGCTAGAGCGACAAAGAAGACGATGACAACGGTACCGAAGACCGCAAGCGGGCGACGCCGAAACCGTTTGAGCGCCCGGTTCGGGGGGCGCGTGTTCTCCTCAATCCCTTCGAGCGGCGTGGCAACTTCGCTCACGCGTTTCCGCCCACCTGAATCCGTGGGTTGACGAGCGCGTAGGCGATGTCTACCAGCAAATTGATCAAGATATACGCCGCCGAAGTAAAGAGCACAACGCCCTGCACCACAGCGTAGTCGCGGTTAAAGACGGCGTCTACGACGAGCTTGCCAAAACCCGGAATTGTAAACACCTGTTCAGTCAACACCGCACCAGACAAGAGCGCCCCCATCTGCAAGCCGAAAATCGTAATCACCGGAATCAGCGCGTTGCGGAGCGCGTGGCGTAAAACGACGCGGCGTTTTAACAGCCCCTTAGCCTGTGCGGTGCGGACATAATCTTGCTTCAAAACGTCTAACATCGAACTCCGCAGCTGCCGCATCAACACAGCAGCTAGGCCCGTTCCAAGGACAAACGCGGGCATAATCATCCGCAGCAAGTTTTGAAGTGGGTCACGGCCGAACTCGACGTAACCCGAAGCAGGAAGCAGGCCCCACTGCACTGAAAAAAGCAGAATCAACATGATGCCGAGCCAAAAGTTTGGTAGAGACAGGCCCGAAAGTGCGAAGAGTGTCCCGAGATAGTCAACAGCGGTGCCTTTGCGGACCGCCGACAAGATACCGACCGGCAGCGCAATCAGCAGTGCGACGAGCATACTCAGGAGTGCAAGTTCTACGGTGACCGGCAGTTTCTGCCAAATAAGCTGCGTCACCGGCTGATTGGTGCGGATAGATTGCCCCAAATCACCCCGTAAAACCTGACTGAGCCACGCTACATATTGCACCGGTACGGGGTCGTCTAAGCGGTAGCGTTCGCGGATAAAGGCGATGACTTCGGGGTCGCGCTGCTCGCCAGCGATAATCAGCGCCGGGTCACCCGGTAACAGCCGCTGAATCCCAAAAACCATCAACGTGACGATAATCAGCGTAGGAATGGCCGTTAAAAAACGTTTGACGATAAAGAGCAGCATCGGTGGGGGTGACCTCTAGGGTGTTTACCCCGCACGGTAGCCAACAAAAACAAGACCGTGCCTATGCGGGGCTGAGAAAACCTAACTTAGTTGAGCGTGACACCTTGCCAGCGGAGAATCCCGTCGGGGTAGGCTTCAAACCCTTGTAACGCGCTGGTATGTGGGAAAAAGAGGTTGCTGTGATAGAGGTAGATGATATTGCGGTTGGGCAGGTACAGTTCACCAGCTTGGTCGTACAAGGCTTTGCGTTTGGCGGTGTCGGACACGGCGCGGGCTTGGTTGAGCAACTCGTCTACTTTTTTGTCGCAGTAGCCGCTCTCGTTGAGCGTCCCCTCACAAGTTTCAAACTGGTGGATGTTGCCGTCCGGGTCAATCCGGCCCGACCATCCGATCGCAAAGACCTCGTAGTCGCCCTGCTCTTGAAAATCTAGGGCGCTGGCAAATTCGGTGGCGCGTAAGCTGATGTCAAAGCCAGCTTCGGCTGCGAGGGCTTGAATCACCTCACCCAAACGCACCGATTCGGGGTTGTTGCCGACCATCAGCTCAAACGAAACGCGGTCAAAGCCGGCTTCTTTGAGGAGGGCTTTGGCCTTCTCGAGGTTGCGTTCGGGGATGGGATAGTTCTCGTTGTACCAGGGGCTGTTCGGCGGCACGGCCTGGTTGCCGACGATATATTCACCGTTAAAAACAGCTTGGTTGATGACGTTACGGTCGAGAGCAAGTTCTAACGCCTCTCGTACCTTCGGGCTGCTGGCCAGGGGCGTCCCCAACGGTTTGGGATTCGAGAGGTTGATGGTCAGCCCTTGGTATCCCAAGCTCGGTGCGGACGGCAAAGTCAGGTTGGGGTCGTTGCGAATGGCTTCCAGGTCGGTCGGGGCGGGGCGTTCGATCATCTGCAAATCGCCCGACTGCAAGTTGGCGAGCCGCACGCTGGTATCGGGGATAGGTAAAAAGACGACCTGCTCGAGCTTGATGCTGTCGGCGTCCCAGTAGTCCGGGAACCGCTCGACGACGATCCGGTCTTGGGCGACGCGCTCTTTGAACTTGAAAGGCCCGGCGCAGACCGGGGCGTTCCCGAAATTTTCGCCCTCGGCTTCGGCAGCTTTGGGCGAGACCATCATCCCGGCGCGGTCGGCGAGCTGCGCGACGATCGGCGCAAAGGGTTGCGTGAGGTTGAGCCGGACAGTATTTTTATCCACAACGTCAACGCTCTCCAACTGCTCCAACTCACTCGCGCGGTTTGAGCCGGGAAAATTTTTCGAGCGCTCGAGGTTGTACTTGACCGCTTCAGCGTCGAGCATCGTCCCGTCGTGAAACTTGACCCCGTCACGAATATCAATCGTTAGGGAGAGGTTATCGTCGGCAAACTCGTAACCGGTAGCGAGCTGCGGAATGATCTCTGAGTTCTGGGTGATGTCGAAGAGCTTGTCGCACAAACTGGCAAAGACGATACGGCCCACGTAGGTGCGGCCGAGGTCGGGGTCTAAGATGTCGGGGTCTTCGTTGAGCCCAACTCGGACAGTCTGTGCCAAACCGGTTGCCGCTAGCATCAGTACGAGTATCCCACCTAAAAACCTTTTCATGCTCCTCCTCCTCTCACCGCATATGTGCTCACGGTGAGTTTTTGCGCGTTAAGCAAAGTTTATGTAATTTCACCGCGCATTGTCAAACTTTATGCAATCTGTGCTAAAGTCATGCGCAGCTCAAAAGCTCTAAACTTAGAGACCACAAACTTAAAGGCCATACTGCAGCCAGGAGGTTTGCCGAAAAAATCTCGTGATGACCTTAGACCGCCTTGACCAACACATTATCAGCGCCTTGGAGGACGATGGTCGCCGCCCCTACCGCGACATCGCCCGCGACTTGGGTATCGCCGAAGCGACGGTGCGCTCACGGGTCTCGAGGCTTATAGACGCGGGTCTGATCCGCATCACAGCTGTGGGTGACCCCTTAAGTTTAGGCATTGAGGTGGCGGCGATCAGTCTGCTTTCGGTAAAGCCCGGTAGCGCCACCCAAACCGCCGAAAAGCTGGCAGCGTATCCGAATATCCGGTTCGTCGGCGAGTCGTTCGGTTCAGCAGACATCATCATTCAGACGCTGCACCCCGACATCAGGAGTCTGCACCACTTTATCGGCACGGAACTGCCGGAGGCGCTCCCGGATATCACCCGGACGGAGACGTTTCAGCTTGCCAGGGTCGTTAAAAGTACCTGGAACTGGCGGGCTTGGTTTGAGCAAGGAAGGCTTGAAGAAGGCTGACAGACGCTACTTGACGCGCACGAAAACCTGAACCCAGTAGTCCCCACGTTTGCCGACACCCAGCTCGCTAAACCCCGGATTTATCAGGTTGGCGCAGTGTCCGTCACTCTCTAACCAACCCGCCATCACGGTACCCACGTCCCCCACGTCCTCGTACCCACGGGCGATATTTTCGCCGACCCATGACCAGCGGTAACCCGTGCGCGTCACGCGTGTCCCAACGGTGCTGCCGTCCGGCGCGGTGTGGCTGAAGTAGTCGTTGGTCTTCATATCGTCGGCGTGGGCTTGGGCGGCGCTCAGCTGAGGCTCGAGCTTTAGCGCCGTTGTAGGCTCGAAGATACCTTTCGCGCCGCAGTTATAACCGACAATCGGGTCGCGTTGACCTCTCTCGGCATGACGCGCCCCAGTTCGGTCGGCGGCGTTGCTGAGATGCCACCTTGACCTGTAGGCAAGCCCGGTAGGGTCGGCAAACTGCACGCGCTCAAAAAAACAGCAAAAAAGCCCATCGTCTGAGCGGTACTGAAAAGATGTCTTTCATCGCCCTCTTATTCAACCGTCTTTCGGGCAAAACAAACACCCAAAGCTTCATAATTATGCCGCTGTCTGTGCCTTCTGCGTCTCTATTCGGGTCGCCTGCGCCGCGTAACGCCCGACGGCTAACAGGCCGAAGCCGTAAAAAAGTGCGGCCAACCCAAGCAGCAGCGTGGGGTAAAGCGTAGGACTCCCGATCAGCCAGGTAAAAAGCGCAAACCAGACCGGCGCGGCAAGCAAAATCCCCTCGAGCAGCGCCGCCGAAAGCGCCCCGGCCTGGGTGCCGCCCCGAGTCGTCCACCAGCCGAGCAAGTAGGCTACGGGTGGCTCGAGCGCCCCTAAGCCGACAAGTACCTGCGCGGTCAAGGGTGTTGCCGCAGGTTCAGGCGTAAACAAGGTAGACAGGACGACCCAAGCCAGCGCAGCGAGCAGGCTCTGCCCCCAAAAAGCCAGGACAAACAGCAGCCGGAGCGCCCCAGCTGCTTGCGCCCGCGTCGGCGCGTCACTTTTCAAAAATACCTGCAGCGCCTTAAACACACTCCGACTATACAAGAGCGTGTATACAGTAAGCTGGACGCGATGAACGATCCCCGCTATCCCATCGGTTCCTTTCGTTTAGAACGTGCTCCGACCGAGGCCGACCGCGCCGCTTGGATAGCGGTGTTAGAGGCGTCTCCAACCCGGCTCCGCGCCGCCGTTTCCGGCCTAGACGACACTCAGCTTGACACGCCCTACCGTGAAGGTGGTTGGACCGTTCGCCGGGTTGTTCATCATCTGCCGGACAGCCACCTAAACAGTTACGTCCGTTTTAAGTGGGCGCTCACCGAAGATGCGCCGGTCATCAAAACGTACTTTGAAGACCGCTGGGCCGAGTTGCCGGATTCGCAGGCACCACCGGGGGTCTCCTTGTCTCTTCTGGAGGCTCTACACGAACGCTGGGCGACGCTGTTACGCGCGATGACCGAAGCTGATTTCGCCCGCACTTTTGTCCATCCTGAAAACGGGGTACAGACGCTTTCTGAAAGTCTTGCCTATTATGCGTGGCATAACACCACCTCGCACACATTATGAAGCTGCGGGAACGTCGGGGCTGGGGTTGAGATATATTTCATCTCTACCCGGTGCTATTTCAGCCTTTGAACGCGGCCCAGCCAGCGGTTAAACAGCGGCACCACCGGATTTTTACGCGCCGTGAGCAAGTCGAGGTGGGCAAACCCCGGTACGACATACGAGGAGAAAAAACTCCCGGCCCGCAGGTTGCCGTAACCGGAAAAGCCGTCGGTGGTGGTGACTAAACCTCGAGCAGCCCCGATTGCCAGGGTCGGCGCGTTGACGCGGCTGTGCGGCACGAAGTTGGGCGTGTCCCTCAAATTGAGTGTGAGGGCGCTCATGTCTATGAGCAGCCGGAGCGGGAAATACCACTCGTTGGCGTCTGTTTCAGGCAGCACCAAGCTGCGGGCAAAGGTGCTTAAATCGGTGGGTTCGGTTTCTAAATTGCCTGCTGACCAACTCACGACGTCAAAACCGTCCGCTACCCCGGCGACCGTGCGGCTCTGGGTGCTGGTGAAACCGCTCAGTAAGAAGGCCAAAAGATTGCCGCCGTAGGTCGCGCCCACCGGTTCACCCACGGTCGCCGTAAACAGAGGCGAGGCGACGAAATCGCGGTCGGTGCGCAACCCGAGTAGGGCGAGATTGGTGATAGGAAAGCTCGAGGCCGGTGACCGCTCCTTTGGTGCTAGCGCCGCGAGCAGCGCAAGCGCGTCCGACTCGGCGTAAAAGTCCGGGCCGGAGCCGAACGGCAAATAAGGCGGGCCGCGCCCTTCGTCGAACCCTACCGCGTCCGGTAAAAGTTCCCAATTACCCAACACGAGGCTCTGCGCAATGCCGAACGCGCCGGTGCGACCCAAGGTGCCGTCGAGCAGCAGCAACCCATCAATGAAGGTGTCCCCGATTCGGCCCCGTTCAAAGGTATACGCCGGATAAAAGCTGACGAAACTCGCGCCGAGTGAGTGACCGCCTAAAATAACTGTGTTCGCCTCTTGACGGGCACGTTTGACCAGCGCGTGTAAATCCCAAAGGTGCGTCACCAGACCCCAACGCCGCATAAAAGGTAGGTCTTCGGCGGGAACCGGTGCGAAGCCCTCCGGTGTACCCTGCTCAGTGACGTAGTAGCGGTAGGCGATATTCGGGTCTTTTGCCTTCAGGCTCTGAACGAGTGCGGTGCGGTCCTCGAGCCCATTTGCCCGCCGGTCCACGGCCCAGACCTCGAGCCCGGGCCGCGACGCGACCAGCTGCCGCGCTAAGGTGTCGAAGTTGGCAGCCCCGGCGAAAATACCCGGTACCAGCAGCAAAACCGTCTCGGTAGGTGTATCGGCAAAGTAACGCAAGTAAAAACTTTGGTTGAGGTGTGGCGGCGTACCGGGCGCGTGGTAACCGGGGACGCTCTTATACTCGGTTTTTACGGCGCTGGGCTCTAGGTAGAACGGTCCATCCGGTAAGGCCAAGTCGGTGCGGATGTCAGGCAGGCAACTCGTCAGGGTCATAAGCAGCAAACACGCAGTTAGACGACCACTAAAGGAAATCACAGAGTAGTCTACCGAGGCGTTATACTCACCGGCAGCTTGAAAGACACCTCGCCAAAGCCCACGCAAGAGCCTGAACGTAAACCCGAACCTGATGAAGCGAGCCGTACCGAGTTTTGGCGGGTTCGGGAGTTGGGTGAGATGGAGCTTCTGCACTCGAGCGGCGTTGACCCCGGTCATTCCCGGCATATGCACGAAAGCTTTGCCATCGGCGTCGTTGAAGCGGGCGTCGTCGTCAATCAGAGCCGGGGTGAAACGACCCATTTGCCCCCCGGCAGCGTTTACACCTTTAACCCCGGTGATGTACACAGCGGTTACGCGGCGCGCGGGCGCACCGTCAGTCACCGCAGCTTTTACCCGAGCGAGGCGGCGGTGCTCGAGTTTGCCCAGGCCAGCGGGCTAAAAGGGACGCCGTTTTTCTGCGCGACTTCGGTAACAAGTCCAAACCTTGCCGCGCAGCTCCGCTATCTGCACGACCTGCTGAAACGTTCAGACCAGCTTTTGGAACGTCAAAGTGCGACCGCTGAGGTGTTCGGTGCACTGCTGAGCGGCTACACGTCGCTTAAAAGCAGCCGCACCGAGGGGAGAGAACCCAAAGCCGTCAGCACCGTTCGTAGCTATCTCGACGCACATTTTGACGAAAACGTTTCGTTGGGAGACCTGTCCGCGCTCGTCGGCTTGAACCGGGCTTACCTGCTCCGCACCTTTCGCCGCGCTGTGGGCGTGCCGCCGCACAGCTATCTGATTCACCGCCGTCTCGAGCGGGCCAAAGAACTTTTACGGGCGGGCGAGCCCGTCGCGCAAGTTGCCCTGAGTGTCGGCTTCAGCGACCAGAGCCATCTGAACCTGCACTTTAAGCGCCAGCTCAACGTCTCACCGGGGCGCTACGCGAAAAGTCACTTTCTTCCAAGAAAATCTCTGTAGCTGCCCCTCAAACTGACGTTATGACGTTCTCTACCAAGATCGCGGTAGTGCTCCGGGATGACCTAGAGCCCTGGCAAAGCCTCAATGTGACGGCCTTTACCGTCAGCGGCATTGCGGGTACGACCGAAAACATCCTCGGCGAACCTTACGAAGACGCCGACGGCGCAACCTACCTGCCGATGATTGTTCAACCTATCTTGATTTACGAAGCGGGCGCGGAAAAACTTCGGACTGTTTACGCTCGAGCCCGCAGCCGTGAGGTGCGTTTTAGTATCTTTACTGAAGACTTGTTCTCCACTCCCGACGACGAAGCAAACCGCGCCGCCGTTAAAGCCGTTAAAAGTGACGACTTGGCGCTCGTCGGCCTGGCGATGCGAGCCGACCGGGGTGTTATAGACAAGATTTTTAAGGGTGTGGCTCGCCACCGGTGAAACGAGTTCATTATGCCTGGGTCATTTTAGGACTGTGTTTTTTCGGGTTGTTGGCGGCTCAGGGGACGCGGCTCTCGTTCGGCGCGTTCGTCGCTCCCTGGGAGGCTGACTTTGGGGTTGACCGGGCGACTGTATCGTTCGTGTCGTTCGTCAGCTTTCTCGTTTACGGGTTTACACAGCCGGTCGTCGGGCGGCTCGTTGACCGTTTCGGCAGCCGCCTCGTGCTCTCGCTCAGCGTACTGCTCGTGGGTCTGAGCCTCGCTGCGACCACCCTGTCGCGCGGGCTGCCTGAGCTTACGCTGCTCTACGGCGTGGTCGCGTCGCTCGGGTTTGGGGGCGCGTCCGGGGTTGCTGCCAGTGTCGCCGTAACCCACTGGTTCAGTTCCAACCGGGGGCTTGCGTTCGGCGTTATCGAGGCGGGGATGGCGGCGGGGCAACTCGTACTGGTGCCGACTTCTCTCGTCCTCATCGGCGTGTTCGGCTGGCGCGGAACGATGCTGCTGCTGGGGGCGTTCAGCGTACTCATCGTTTTTCCGCTGCTCTATTTGCTGCTGCGCTCCTCTCCGAAAACGACCGGCCTGAAGCCTTACGGGAGAGGTCTGGATACCGATCTGGATACCGAGAGAGACACCCCAGTCGAGCGAGAAACATTGAGCGCAGCAGTAGCCGGTACAAAGTTGGGCGCGGTGTTTGCCTCTCGAGCCTTTTGGGGGCTCGCGCTCCCCTTTTTCATCTGCGGCGTTACGACGGCCGGCATGATTGACACGCATTTGGTGCCGTTCGCTCACGATCACGGGTTTAGCACCGAAGTCGTGGGCACTGCCGTCGCGCTGCTGGCTGCGTTTAACATCCTCGGTACGCTTCTCTCGGGGCCGCTCGCCGACCGCTTCGACAACCGCCGTATTCTGGCGACGCTCTACTTTGTCCGCGCGTTGTCGCTGTTTTTGCTGTTGGCCGTAAACCAACCGGGTTTGCTCTTTATGTTCGGCGTCGTTTTTGGGCTTGTAGATTTCGCCGTGCTTGCCCCCGTCAACGTCCTCACCTCGCACTACTTTGAGGGGTACTCCCTGGGCTTTATGTTCGGCGTCTTGTCACTCTGCCATCAGGTCGGTTCAGCAGTCGGCGCTTTCGTTCCAGGACTCCTTTACACCCTGACCGGTAGCTACACCGTCTCGTTCGTGGTCGCTGCTTCTGCGCTTTTGGTAGGTGCAGTGCTCAGCGTAACGTTGCCAAACGCGTCACCTCAGCGTTCCTTAAAACCGCAGGCGGTCTAGCTGTCGGGGGCTGCTAGTGTACGTCCGGGTCGTCCTCGGCAGACTCGGCGGCGAGCGCGTGACCGGCAAAGGTCAGCGCCCCAGCTAAAAGCGTAACCCCGGAAAAAACGAGCACAGCGTTAAGTGCGATTTGAAGCGCCGTAGCCATAGTGCCTCCCAAGGCCCCAGTTTACGCTATTTGGACGAGGCGCAGGGCGCGAAAGTTCAACCGACCTTGCCACTACCGGTTGTACAAATACTGACTGTATAAACACTGACTGCGCGAACGCCGACGAACCACCAGATGTAAGGTTTTCCCTTGCCTAACACGCCGTCATCCTCCATATTGGAGTGATGAGAGACCACGCCATCGTCCCTACCGCGCAGCGCCTGGCCGAAGAAAATAATGTAGATTGGCGGGTGCTGACCGGGAGTGGTGAAGGGGGCAGCGTCGTCGAGCGCGACGTGCTGGGTTACCTTGCGCGGGTGATGCGCGGCGAAGAAGCGACGGACCCGACGCCCGAACCTCTGCCCGAAGGTTTAAGTGCGTGGCCCGAAGAGCCGGAGCGCCGCCGAGGAGCGGCCAGCCAGCATAAAACCAATACGGCTACGGCGACGCGGCCGGAACCTCGAGCCGAAAGTTCCGGCAGTCAGAGCCCAAAGGGTCAAGAGCCGGACTTTTCTACCCCTTTTAGTGAGCCACGTTCGGCCAAGGTCACTCAGTCAAGCCCAGAAACTGAAGCGTACGCACCTTGGACGGTTGACAAACCTGCTAAGGCTACCTTAGAGACGCCTATTGCCGAAAGAGCTTTTTTGCAAGCTGACGCTACTACGCCCAAACCGGCTCCTGAAACCTTCGCAAATACTGCTAAAACAAATACTGCTAAAACCGGTGCGCCCCCGGTGCAACCCGAACCTGAAGCCCCTGCGCCTGAAGTTTTTACAGCCGAAGTTTTTGCACCTGCGTCTGTCCCGACTGCACCACCGAAAGAGAACGTTGCCGAGGCGTACCGCCTCGCTTTGGCCGCACTCGAGACCCTCCAAACCCGCGTTGCCGAGCTTGAAGAGGAGCGGTCACGGCATGTGAACGAACTGCACCAGCTTTCACGGATGCAAGAGACCATCGCGCTACAAAAAAATGAAGGAGCCAAGGTCGGGGCGTTGCAGAGTGAAGTGCGCGACCTCAAGTCTCAACTTGCAGCGGCGCAGCGGGCGAGTGAGCGGGTCGAGACTCTGGCAGAGCATAACCGTGACCTCGAGGCGCGGCTGGTGCGGGCGCGAACCTTTAAGAGCCAAGCCAAAGCCGAGTTTGAACGCCTCTTAGAAGACCACATGATGCTCGAGCACGAACTCGCCGACCTTAAAAAGGCGCGTCGGGGGCTGTTTCGTAAGGGCTAGGCGCTGAGCCGCCAGGAGCAGTCGGTGACGGTTGCGGCGCACTAGAGAAGAATGCAGAAGTCAGAAGGTGCTGACTTGGAGAAGGTGGTGTAGCTCATACACTCGGAGGATAACGATAAAAGCAAAGCTCAGTACGGCCTAGTCGAGCCGTTTTACCTACGCTAACGCACTAAAAAACGCACAGCTTAGCACCGGTTGCCCAGGGTATTTGGGCGTTTCCGGGTGTACGCAGCGGACAAAGACGCTCTCCCGGCTGCTCCTTACCAGCCGCGCGGCGGCGCAGCGCCCACAGAGCCCGCCCCGAGCTGCGTGCTCGAGCGCGGCCTTATCAGTTACGTCGTTCACGGTAGCTTCAGGTACTACTCGGCGGGCTCGCTGTCACTGTTGTAGAGCATATCGGCAAGTTCAACGAGCATCTCGCGGGTAAATGGCCGTTTGCCTTCGGCGAGTGCGCCTTTTTTTGCGTCATAGGTCAGTTTGCGGTACACGTGTGATTCAAACGGATGCAGCGTCACCTCTTTGAACACGGTGTGACGCGGCGAGGCGCTGAGCAGCAGCAGGGGTCGCCCTTTGGGGTCGGAAAGGCTCGCGGACATGATGATCGTCGGCAAATCGTACGGACGTTCCATCCGGTAGATATAGTCGGTAAAGTCGGCCTCTTTTTCAAACAGCGCGCCCTCGTGCGTTTCGGCGTACTCAACCATCCAGTCTAACAGCTCTTTCCAAGCGGCGTAAAAGGCTGTTTCAGCACTTTGACGGGCTTGCACCTGGGCTGAGGCTCGAGACTCGTCTTGGGGTCTATCATGAACGTCTTGCGTATTGCTGGGAGCACTTTGAGACGTGCCTTGCTTGTTCGGGGCGGCGGGGTCGCGGTTAGCCATAGGGTCAGTTTACCCTTATCGGGCGCACGCTTATCGGGATATAGTAGCCCCTATGAGAGTTTTACTGTTAGCTTTCCTCGTCGCCGTCCTAAGTGCTTGTGACGGACCCATCGACCTCGTTGACCCCTATGACCGGATTCAAGGCGAACCGAGCGGCCAAAGCCAGACGCTTGGCGACACGGCGGTCAATGAACCTGAAGCGCACACGGTCACGTCCGGGGCTGAAAGTGGCGGCGCAGGGGGTGTCCAGACAAATGAAGCGTCCGGCGGCGCTGAAGAAGGTCACTAGCCCGCTCTAACCCAGCTCTAACTACGAGTGACCTCGAGCCCCACCGGATAGCGGAAGACGTTTTTGGGCTGATACCTGGGCGTCCCGAGTAACTTTAGCTCAGGCGTATGGGTTAGCAGGGCTTTGAGCGCGTGGCGTAACTCGAGCCGCGCCAAAGGTGCGCCGATACAGTAGTGAAGCCCGAGTCCAAACGACAGGTGCGGGTTCGGATGCCGCGTCGGGTCAAACGTATCAGGGTCGGCAAAGACGCGTTCGTCACGGTTGGCCGAAGCGTAATAGAGGCATAACTTGGTGCCTTTAGGCCAGAAGAGGTCTTGATACACCAAATCTTCGCGGACGACACGCTCGAAAAATTGTAGCGGCGTATCAAACCTGAGGGTTTCTTCAACTGCCGTTTCCAGCTGTTCCGGGTGCGCTTTAAGCGCCTCCCAAAGCTCAGGACGGGACAAGAGCGCAATCAGCCCGTTGCCGACGACGTTGACCACCGCTTCGTGACCGGCATCTAAAAAGAGGATCGCATTGGCGACGATTTCAGCTTCGCTGAGGCGTGCCGGGTCGGTAGCATGTAGCTTCACCATCCGGCTGATGAGGTCGTCTTGCGGCGCGGCGCGTTTTTCTCCCATGAGTTCTCGGACGTAGGCGGCAAACTCACGCGCGGCGGTGACGGCCGCCGCCTCTGCCTCGGGGGTGCGTTCGGGTTCAAACATCCCGATAATCGCTTTTGACCATGGGACAAGTTGGTAACGGCCCTGTTCAGGTACACCGAGCAGTTCGGCGATTACGGTGACCGGAATCGGTTCGGCAAAGTCGCGTAACAGGTCGGCGCGGCTCCCGATTGTAAGTTTTTCGGCAAGCTCAGCGGCTAAACGGTTGCACAGAGCTGAAATCTTACCCTCTAACGCCCGCACGTGTTTGGGCGTAAACACATCTTGCACCGCTGTCTTGATTCGGGTGTGGTCGGGGGGCTCGAGCTCTAAGAGTGAGCCGTCTTGAATATCGTCGAAGGGTTCATAAGCCGTATTAAGACGAACTTTGGTGTTCGTAAGCACACGCCCAAGCCGCCGGTCACGCAGTAACACACTGACGTCTGCGTGGCGCGTGACGATCCATTTGCCCCACGGCTCATAAAAAAAGATCGGCGCGTCGTCTCTGAGCTGCTGATACACCGGGTATGGGTTTTGTAGAAAAGTGGGGTCGGTCGGCCGAAACGTCATAAGGTTATTTTAGGTGGTGAGTTACCCCATGCACTAGCCCTGCTCCGGTATGACGCGGTTGCAATCATCTGTTTCTGCTGTCCGTAAAGGCGTCCGTCAAAGGCGTCCGTAAAAGTAAAGGCGCTTAAGCCCGGCGAGCTGCTCGCGCAGTAGTTGGGCTGGAAAACCACATGACTTTTTGTGTCCGCAGCGTCAGTGACCATAGACTTAACGTCATAAGCGTCTCGCTACGACCAAACGCCTTGTCACCGGACTAGAAAATTCGGGCACATCGGTTAAGCTCGAGCTTTATGGGAAACGCTGCCGCCATCTGGTCTCTACTCGTCGCCGCTTTGTCAGGGCTACTGATCGGGCTCGAGCGTGAACGCAAACGGGAAACGCGCGGCTCGATTTTTGCAGGCATCCGCACCTTCCCGCTGATCGCACTTTTAGGTGCGGTTTGCGGTCAGCTTTCACACGAACTCGGCAGTGTCGTGGTGGCCCTCGGTTTGGCCGTACTGGGTGCTCTGCTCGGTTTGGCGTACTGGCGCACCTCGGCAGGGGAAAAAGTCGGGGGCACCAGCGAGATTGCGGCGCTGGTGACTTTCGGTTTGGGCGTACTGGCCGGCCTTGAGCACCTTAGCGTTGCGGTTGCAGGCGCAGTGATTGTAACGGGCGTATTGTCTCTGCGCGACGAACTCCATCAACTGTCGCAGGCCGTAAGCCGCGAGGATCTATTTGCCACCGTACAGTTTGCCGCCGTATCGCTGCTGATTTTACCCTTGGTACCCGACCGCTCGCTCGGCCCCTGGGGAGTTTGGAACCCACATACAATCTGGCTGCAAGTGGTACCTATCTCAGGTATTTCGTTTGTCGGTTACCTCACCGCCAAGCTCATCGGTACGGCGCGTAGTATCGGTCTGGGCGGATTGCTCGGCGGGCTGGTTTCGTCTACGGCCGTCACGCTTTCGTATAGCAAGCGCAGCCGGACCCACCCGGCACTCGGCCGGCTGCTCGCAGTGGGCGTGCTGCTCGCCTCAGCCGTGATGGTCGTGCGCATCCTGATTTTGCTGAGCGTCGTTGCGCCCGCGCTGGTCGTCCCGGCGCTCGCGCCTTTTGCGGCCCTGTTCGTAGTATCACTGGCGGGCTGCGCCCTTGTTTACCGGACCAGTAAAAAACAACCGGTGGGCGAGCTGGCGATGAAAAATCCCTTCGAGCTTAAAACCGCCTTGCAGTTCGCGCTCATCTTTGCGGTTATTTTGTTGCTGGCCCAGGCCGCTAAAGTGTATCTGGGTGTAGGGGGCGTGTATCTGGCGAGTATCGTCGCCGGGTTTGCCCGACCTGACGCGGTGGCGCTGACACTCGGACAGCAGGCGCAAGGGGGACTCGGGGCGGCTGTCGCCGTGCGCGGTCTGACGCTGGCGGTCATAAGTAACACCCTTTTTAAGGCGGGGCTGGCGCTGAGCTTCGGTCATCAAGCATTTGGACGCGTGGTGATGAGCACTTTACTGCTCGCCGCACTTGCCGCCCTCGCGGTCGCTTGGGGAATGGGACCTTACCTTGGGGCCTGACAAACGACGCTGCGCGACTTGGGCTTAAACTACCCTATGAATCAGAGGCTGGCAAACTTTCAAGGAACGCTTTCTGAAACCGGTAGCAAACGTCACCTCGAGTTCATCTTTACCTGTCCGCCGGGGGCAGCGGGGCTCGAGCTTACCTTAACTTTTGAACCTGCTGAGGTTGGGGGGATTCACAACCTGCTCTACTTCAGCATTTTCGGTCCAGACGGTTTTCGTGGCGCGGGACATAGGGGGGGCAATGAGCACCGCGTTTGGTTGAGCAAAGACGCCGCCACCCCCGGTTATCTTCCCAGCACGCTTAAAGCGGGCAGCTGGCGGGTCGTTATCCATACCCACATGGTCAGGCCGGGAGAGCCGCTGCGGTATCGGCTTGAGGTTGGCTTGACCGACGCGCCTACGGCTCAGCCTCGCTCACTGCCCCAACCTGTTCCACCTGAACGTGGCCCCGGCTGGTACAAAGGCGACCTGCACGCGCACTCGGCCCATTCGGACGCGTCTTGGAGTATCAGAGATTTAGTGGCTTCAGCGAAACAATCCGGTCTCGAGTTCGTCACGCTGAGCGACCACAATACGGTCTCCGGTTTGCCTGAAATGGACGCCTTGACGACGCCCGAACTGTTGACGTTGGGCGGGATCGAACTCACCACGTTTTACGGGCACGCGCTCGCGCTGGGCCGCCGCACTTGGCTCGACTGGGTTCATACCCCGATGACCGAACTTGCCGAACGCGCCGACGCAGAGGGACTTTTTATCATCGCGCACCCACGCCGCGAGGGTGACCCGGTGTGTACCGGCTGCCGCTGGGAGTACGCGGAACTGCTGCCGGGGCGGGCACAAGTCGTTGAAATCTGGAACAGTAGGAGTTGGGACACGCACAACGAACAAGCTTTGGCCCTGTGGTACAGCTGGCTGAACAAAGGTCACCGGATCACCGCAAGTGCCGGAACCGACGGGCACCGACCTGCGCTGGAGGGAACGCAAGTCGGGTTTAACGTGGTTTACGCCGAAGCCCTGACTGAAGCCGCGATTCTGGTAGGAGTAAGGCGGGGCCGGTCTTACCTGAGTTCAGGGCCGAGGCTCGAGCTGACTCTACCCGACCACCCAGAGCCTGTCACCGGAGACGTCGTAGCGGCTGAAACGACCCTCTCACTGCGCTACGAAGGCGTGCCCGCCGACGCGTCTTTGCGGCTTATCGCAAACGGAGAGGTTCAGCGCACAGTGAGCTTGGCGGACTCAGGACGGCTCGAGCTACGTCTCCCCGACGCCGCCCGCTGGGGGGTGCTCGAGCTCCGCGCCGCGGACGGCAAGGTGCTCGCCGTGACAAACCCGGTTTTTACGCCTGCGTTTGCGACTTTAGTTCAGACTGCGGCGTCACGGTGACCTCGAGCGGTGCGCCCTCTTGATAGACCAAGTAGCGAGACACCCCGAAAGCAAGGTCTTGACCTTCACGCAGTAGGTGTGTTTTCGGAGCCATCAACCGCAGTTCGGGTAGCTTGGGAAGGTCCAAACGCACCAGTTGATACGGTCCCAAATCAACGACCCGTGTGACGGTGCCGCGCCACGGGCACGGCTTTGAAAGCGTGATGTCTTCGGGTCGTAGGGCGAGGGTGCAGGCTCCATCTTCGAGACCTTGCGGCGCTGAAAGCTCGAGCTCACCGGCCCTTAGGCGTCCATCCTTGACAGCTGCGTCCAACAAGTTCATCGTGCCGATAAAGCCTGCGACAAAGCGGCTTTTCGGGCGGGCGTAGAGTTCGCTCGGGGTATCGAACTGCTCGATTTTTCCGGCGTTCATCACCGCGATGCGGTCGGCAAGTGTCAGCGCCTCCTCTTGGTCGTGGGTCACAAACACGGCGGTGATGGCGAGCTGCTGCTGAATCCGGCGCAGCTCTTCACGTAGCCGGACACGGAGGTGTGCGTCAAGGGCGCTAAAGGGTTCGTCCAATAAGAGAATTTGCGGCTCGAGGACGAGCGCCCGGGCAATCGCCACGCGCTGCTGCTGCCCCCCTGAAAGTTGCGCGGGATAACGGCTTCCTAACCCCGGCAGCCCTACGAGTTCCAACGTCTCTTCCACACGTTTTTTGACCTCGTTGCGGCTCAGGCGGCGCAGCTCGAGTCCGAACGCCACGTTGTCATAAACCCGCATATGCGGCCAGAGCGTGTACTTTTGAAAGACCATCGCGGTGGGTCGGCGGTTCGGCGGCAGCGATAACACCGACGTGCCGCCGACTAAAATGTCACCCTCACTCGGCTCTTCAAACCCGGCGACCATCCGCAGGGCCGTCGTTTTGCCGCACCCCGACGGCCCTAAAAAACAGACGAACTCGCCGTCTTTAACCTCGAGGTCCATCTGCTCAACGGCGTGAAGCCCGCCAAAAGTTTTAGACAAATTTTGAAAACTCAGCGTCGCCACCTTACACCCCGAATCCGGCGGCGAGCGTGCGGCTTTGCAAGATACGCCGCGCAAATACGAGCGCCACCAAAGACGGTACCCATAAAAATACCGAGAGCACCGCGCCGTACTGCACGATGAGCTGGTTGTTAATGAGTGAAATCATCACCAGCGGCATCGTTCGGACGTTGGGTAGTCCAACTAAGATCGCGCCCTGCGTTTCGTAAAATGTGCCGACGAAGGTCAGCAAAAGCGCCGCGCCGAGAGCCGGGGCGACCTGCGGCAACGAAACGCGAAAAAAGACCTGGAGCCGGGTCGCGCCCACGTCGAGAGCGGCTTCCTCGAGCGCCTTATCTACCCCGCGAAAGGCGGCAGTCGGAATCCAGATCATCAAGAGGAGAGTATTGACGAGCTGAATCAGCACGACGCCTGTGACGGTCCCAATCAAGTTGAGCCGGAAAAAAATAACTGCGATAGCGATATAAAGCCCAAAGCGCGGAAACGCGTTCGTTGCCAAAAACGAGAGCAAAATTGCCTGCGAGCCGCGAAACTTGAGGCGGGCAAAGGCGTAGGCGGCGGGCAAACAGATCACTGCCGACAACAAGGTCACGAGCGACGCGATACCGAGGCTGAGCGGCAGCGCCCGCAACACGTCGGCGCGGCTCAGCGTCGCCTCCCAAAAGCGAAAGCCCCACTGCGTCGGCAACAGCGACGGATACCGCCACTGCTCAGCAAAAGCCCAAAGCACCACTGAGACCATCGGCGCGACGATAAAGAGGACGAGCAAGATCAGGATGAGGTAGCCGAAAAACCCGTCCAGGCGTAGTCTACGCATCTACAGCCCCTCTTCTTGCCGCTGCTTAACTGCGGCGCGTACATACAAAAAGCCCACGACTGAACAGATCAAAAAGGTGATGACCGCCTGCGTTTCAGCGCGTTCAGGTGCGCGGGCGTCGCCGAAGGTTCGCTGCATAAACACGCCCATCATTTCGGGTGAGGCGGGGCCGAGCAGATACGGCAGGGTAAAGCTGCCGATGATTCCCAAAAAGTTGAGCGAAAAGACGATCAAGACCGAACGTGAAACCAGTGGCAAAATAATCTGAAAAAAGATACGGAAGATGCCCGCGCCGACATCTCTAGCACTTTCGATCATCCCATTAGGGACTTGCGCGAGCCCGGCAGTTAAAATCAAAACGGTCAGCGGAATACTCTCCCATAAAAGCCCGATCACGGCCCCCGAAGGCCGCAAGTAAGGGGTACGGTAACCGCCGAAGCCGGTGGTGACCTCGAGCAACGTCTCAAAGAGGCCGTTCGGCCCGAGAAAACGGATCAGCGCGTAGGCCAAAATAATCCCCGGCACAAAGAGTGGAAACAGCGCCAACCCCTGAATCCATGAGGTCGTCCAGTGCGTGGAAAACCGCAAAAAAAGTGCGATAGGAAAGCAGATAGCAAAAAGCAGCCCAATCGTTACAAAAGTTACGACGAGCGTAAAAATAAGATTGCGGAGGCTGAGCGGGTCGCTAAAAAACGCTTGATAGTTTTCTAAACCGAAGTGCCGCACGCCGTCAACGCTTGGAAAAAGCGTCCGGACGAGCGACAGCAGCGCCGGATAGAGGATCAGCAGCAGCATCAGTAAAAAAGGCGGCGCGACGAGCAGATACGCCCAGCCGTTATTTCGGTTTCGCTGTAGTGCGCGTGAAGAAGATTTAGCCAGAGACACAGTAACTCCTGATGAAGTAAGAGGGTAAAGCAAACCGGCGGGCGCTTAACCCGCCGGGAGCCTAAACTGGCCTATTCGCTGTCGCGGTCAACGTTGGGCGCGACGTTACTGTACCAGCCGTCGTTCATCGCGGCTTCCCACTCGCCCCCCGGAAAGACGGGCACTTCGTCGGTCACGACGTCGGTAAATTCTTGTTGCAGGTCGGTAGACAGCAGTTCCCAGCGAATCGCCGGAAAGCCGCCGATATCTTGCACGACGCTCGTTTGTATCTCAGGGGTCAGGAGAAAGTCGGTCAGCGCCAAAGCACCCTCGAGGTGAGCCGCGTTCGTCGGAATCGTCGAGGCCGCGTAGCCTCCGACAAAGGGCAAATCTTCAAGTTGCACCAGTTTGATGGTGTCGGGCAGCGCACCCAAGCTGATAGCCTGCAGCGCCTGATCCGACCACGCCGGAATCATCGAAACCGCACCCTGCGCCAAAAGTTGCAGCGTCGGGGTGTTGCCTGCAGGGTAGGCGGCGTTGTCGTACAAACTCGGCGCGAGGTCGTTAAGGATTTTCCAGGCTCCGGCAAAGTCTTTTTTGGCCTTTGCCGCACTGAAGTTGTCAACCTTAAAGAGCTCAGGGTTTTGTCCGTTCGCTTCGTGAATGGCGCGGACGACGAAGTTGCGCCCGGAACCACCACGGTCAGGACGACCGTAGATAAACTGTCCCGGATGCGCTTTGATCCACGCCACAAGGTCGGGCCAGGTGTGCGGCACCTCATTTTCAGGCACCTTGGTGCTGTCGTAAGCGAGCAGAACTTGCGACCCCCGGTACGGCAGGCTGTACGGGGTGATTTTAGCGGCGTCCACGATATTGTCGTAACTGGAAACATCTTGGGTTGAAAACTTTTCCCAAAGCCCGGCCTCAATCGCGCCGACCGGCGAGAACGGGTCTTGGCTTTCAAACAGGTCAACTTGTGGGTTGCCACCGGTTTTCAGCGCCGCGAGTGCACGCTGAGCAATCGGGTCGTTCCCGGCTCCGCCGCCGCCGGTAATCACGACGTTCAGGCGGTACTCAGGGTGCGCCGCTTCAAACGCAGGCGCAACCGTATTCGTCCACCAGTCTGAGATGTTGGTGTCTGAGTTGGTATAGACATCTAAGGTTTCTTGCGCCGTAGCAACTGTAGAGACGAGCAGCAGCGTCCCTAAAACTGACCGTACCAACTTGTTCATCATATTCTCCTTATGCTGTAGCTGCAGCCTCCCGGACTTATCCTGAGAAGAAAGCTTAGTCAGGTTGTACCGAAAGAACATGCTAATTTTTGCTACGAGCAGAGCATATCACGAATTGAGGGCAAGCTCCCATTTTGTAGTGTGGTTTCTCGCTCGAGCCCATAGCCGACATCACCATAAGAAGATGTTGTCACGTCAAGGTCAAGAAATACTTTGGCCAAGGCGGTGGCGCTCGAGATACCCCTTCAAACCTTCTAAATCGTCGGTGTTCAGTAGGTCTACCCCGACCTCTAAAAGCGTGTCCCAGACCCTTTCGCGCTCCGGCGTTGCGTCGTCCGGCGTTCCCCAAAACCGCAGTTTTTGCCCGCAGCTGTAGGCTGTTTCGACCATTTGCTCGAGCTTTTGCCGCTCACCTTCCGGCATGGGGCCGTGACCCGACCAAAGGAAGTGCTTGCGCCAGTTGTCACTAATAATGGGCATCACGCTTGGGTCGGTATGGACGCCTAAATCAGTGATGCGCCCATCGAGCGCCGCGTAGCGAAGTGGGAGCTTGGCCGCTTCACGGTAGGGAACCCGGTTACCGGAGATGATCACGGTGACTGCACCTGGGTGCGCCGTTCCGGGTGTAAAGGTCGTCAGCATGTCGCGGTAAGAGGCCAGTAGCTTGTGCAGCGCAGCGTAACTGGCAGCAGCCGGGGTTTTAACGTCAACGAACAGCCATAACGGATTGTCAGCAAAGAGAGCGCCCTGTTGCTGCAGATAGTCGTGGAGGGGCCTCAGATAAAGAGCTTGCAACGTACGCCGAGGCCGCAACTGCTGCAGGTCATGCGCGACCAAGGTGCGCCCAAAAAGGCTATAGACATCGGCTTCGATAAACCTAAAGCCCGCATGGAGCGAGCGCCATAAGGGAGGTTGATATTCACAGTCGCGGTGGGCGTAGGCGTGCTCTAGGGTGATAGCCGCAGGTTTCATGTACTGAGCCTACAGCGGTGGTAGCAACTGGGAGTTCTGACTGAACTAGAAGCCGTTTCAAAACCCCTTTTTGGCTGAGGCTAAAAGGGGTTGACCGAGCTGGGCGAGGTAGCTAGGACGCTCTAAGTCTAAAATCATGGTTGAGACAAGTTTTGCTTAGAGGGTGCTTGGAAATCCCTTGTCTCTGACGCATTAAATTTAACATTAAGTTCTTAGAGATACGCTCGACACTGGTATAGGTGCTTCTCAGAAGGTTTACGGCTGGGACTTGACCGCGAGAAAAGTTTGACTCTATGTCCCAAATACCCGCTGGCTCCGTCCTCTTAAGCAGCGGAAACAAGCGCACCCTACGTGGGACTCGAGCTCGAGTACCACGGCGGTAAAAGTTCAGGTACCTCGGTGTTGTCCTACTTTACTCACCCCGGCTAATGTACCGAACCGTCAGCGCGAAACGGCTCGAGAAATGGCGCAGTGCAGGCTGCAACGAGGGGCGGGAACGCCGAGAGCAGCAAAATCTCCCGGTAACCGCCGAAACGCTCGTCGCCGAGGGCAAAAAGAAGCGGTCCCACAGCGGTACCGGCAACCGTGAGGGTAGCGACAAAGCCCTTGATCGAGCCGATGTAGGTGCGTCCGAAAAGGTGAGCGTAGGCACCGCCGGAGATCGCCCCGCGCATCCCCTGCGCCACGCCTAAAACCGCGCCGTAAACGAGTACCAGCAGGGGCGTGGTCACATAAGAAGCGAGCATGAGGGCGCTGCAGAGCAGTGCGAGCGACGCCGAGAGCAAAAAGCGGGGTGGCAAGCGGTCCAGCAAAACGCCGGTTAAGAGGTTGCTGCCCGCTGCGATAAAACCGAAGGGGACGAAAACTGCCGCCGCTTCCAGGCGGTCAATGCCGCCGCCTGCCATGATGTTGTAGTGATGAAAAATCAGGCCGGTGCCGAGCGCCGCGCCGAAAACGTCGGCGCTTACGAACAGCCAAAACGTCACCGTACGGCGAGCGCGGGCCAGCGTGTAGCGCCGCTCCTGCACCGCCGCGTCGCTCGAGCTTTGAATCCGGCTGTCCGGTCGCAGCCCGTAGAGTTCGGGTTTACCTCGGTAAAGCCACGCGCCGAGCGGCAGAATCGTTCCGGCTACGAGTGCGCCCAGCACCATATACGCCGTGCGCCAGCCGAACGCGCCGATCAGCACCTCGATGACAAAGGGAAAGAACGCCGTAGCGACGGCCATTCCCAGCCCCGACAGGCCGACGGCCAGCCCGCGCCGCCGCACAAACCAGAGGTTGATGACGTGCAAACTGACCAGCCCGAGCGCCCCCTGCCCGAGTCCCCGAATCAAGATAAAGCCTAAAAGCAGCGTTAGCGGGCCGCTGACTAAGCCCAGCCACACGCAGGAGAGCGCGAACAGCGCGGAGATGATAATCACGGCGATACGCGGGCCACGCACGTCAACAAAACGCCCGATAAAAGGCAAAGAAAACGAGCCTATCAGCGTGCCAACCGTGTACATCAAAGACACCGTGGCCCGCGACAAGCCCAAATCTTGAATAATCCGGTCGAGGAAGATTGACACGCCCAAGGTCTGGCCGGGGGTCGTCATAAACATGCCGAAGGTACCGACGAGCAAGATAATCCAGCCGTAATAAACGGGGGAGCCTGCGACGACACGGCTGTGTCTGATAGGAGCGGGGGTGTCGTCATAGAAACCTAAGCGTACGGAAATTTTTAGGCAGTACCGCCTATTTGCAGCGTGTATCTCTGCTTAGAAGCATACAGCCGCGATGATACCGTTTGAGTTGCAGCCAAGCGTGTTATAGGGACGGTGGTTTGGGCTCGAGCCGTACAGCCACCGGACAGACGTTCAAGCAGGCCGAAAGCTCGCCTTACCGGGGTGCGCCACCAAATCGCCAAACCCGAACGCTTAGGCGAGGTAAAGTTAATGAGTGACTTCAGTTACTGCTTCCTCGGCTACCCCAGCACCTAAAGCCAATCGCCCCGGCCTCCTCGCGGTGACTCTGGCGCACATTACTGTAGATATGCACACCGGTTCGCTCGTCGTGCTGCTCCCGCTGCTGCTCGCGTCGTTTCACCTCTCTTACGCGTCAGCGGCTGTGATCGTTACCGCTAACAACCTCGTCATCGCTGTGGCGCAGCCGTTATTTGGCATCTTCGGGGACCGCCGCGCCCTGACTTGGCTGGTGCCAGCCGGGTGCGCGCTTGCGGGCGCGGCGATGGTCTCGGTGCTGTTCGTTCCGAGTTACACGCTCGTGTTGCCGGTCGTGATGTTGTCCGGGCTCGGGTCGGCGGCGTTTCACCCCGAAGGGCTCTCGAGGATTCGGGCAGTCAGCGGCCGCCTCGCGGCGAGCGGCACCTCAGTCTTTTTTGCCGGGGGCAACATCGGCTTCGCCCTCGGCCCGATTTTAGCGACGGTGTTGACGGTGCGTCTGGGCCGTCCCGGAGTCCTTGTGTTGCTCTTGCCGACCCTTTTAGCCCTCGGGTTTTTGTGGAGCCAGTGGCGCGTGTTAGGACGGGTCACACCGAAACCGCGCCGTTCCTCTACTGCCGAGACCGGTAGCCGCACCGAGACGGTGAGCGCCGTCGGCTTCTTGATGGCGCTGATCGTCCTCCGCAGTACGGCGATGGGCGGCCTGCAGACCTTTATGCCGCTCTATTTTCACGAAAACGGGGCGCTGTCCCGGGAGGGTGCCGCGCTGCTCGTCACCATTCTCCTCATTTCCGGCGTCCTCGGCACGCTACTAGGTGGGACGCTCGCCGAACGCTTTGGCCGTAAAACGCTCCTGCTCGGCAGTATGGCGGTCGCGGTCGCCGGGCTCTACGCATTTTTGCACGGGAGCGGATTTTTACGCACTGCCGCGCTCTGCGTGAGCGGGATCAGCATCAACTCGGCGTGGCCGGTCTTGGTTGTGATGATTCAAGAAGCGATGCCGGGGCAGATTGGACTCGCGTCGGGGTTATCTTTAGGGACGGCTTACGGTGCAACGGGGTTAGGCGTTGCGGCCCTCGGACAACTGGCCGATGCTCAGGGGCTGGCCTTGACGATGAACGTCATCACGCTCTTACCGATTTTGGTTTTACTGCTGACACTCTTTTTGCCGGAGCGGGTGGCGCGGCCAGCGACCCTGCTGAGCTAGAGCTGAACTGCGATCCAGCAGGCGTGGTAGTAACCCCAGGTGGTGCGACCGCGCAGCCCAACATCGGCGCAATTCAGTACCTTATGGATGTGACGTCTCACTGTGTTCAGCGCGGGCGGGCTACGCCACCGATTTAGAAAAACTGTTTATAGTGCGCATTTTAGGGTGATACCCGTGGTGACCAACCGTGCATGTGCTGGATTACCGTAACAGCTGACTTTAGCAACGCTAAGCCCTGCAACTCCAGCTTGCTTACGGCTTCAAAGTTAAACAAATCATAGCGGGCGCTTCTAGGCTGTTCTATAAAGAGTTCTGGATGCGCTACAACTGCAAAGCGCACCCTAAAAAGACCGGATGTGCTGCCAGGTGAGACGTGGGTTTAGAAGCGTTTACAAACGGGCGCAGAAAGCTGAATAAGACAACGATGTCTGCTTAGCAAAAAGCAGCGGCATTCCCGCATTCTGGTGCGCAGACGTGGAAACTATAACCGAGTTTTCATCGGAAATTCGCGTTTCTATCTGAAACACAGTCTTTAAGAAAGGAGTGAAATTTAGGCTTAACTGCCCAAGCTGCGTAGCTAAGCCTTCCTGTCCGGGTACTTAGAAACTGGTTGGGACCGAGCTGTCTGACGACCCAAACCTGCTTGCTTAAACGCAATTTTAGGAGACCAAAAGTGCGAAAGGTGTACCTGGCCTTGACCGGCCTTTTTTTGTTAGCCGCATGTTCGAGGGATACCGTTCTTGAACCCTTGGCCGTTTCTTTACTTCGAGGCGAGGACGGATCAACTACGACCCGGCTCTTTCTCGCCTCAAATTCTTTACGAGGCGACGTGAGTTTCTACGTTGACGGCCGTCTGCTCGTCAAAGATGCCACCGCTCCCTTTGAGACGACAGTTGACGAAACGAAGATGCAACCCGGCACCCACCGCGCCTCAGCGGTCAACCGTCATAACGGCACGCAGCTGCATCTAGGCAACTTCTACTTCAGGGTCGAAAGCGTAGCTACCCCCTCACTGGGTGGCAGCAACGTGGCGCTCCCGGCTCGCGGAGCCTTTTATTACCCTTGGTATCCCGAAACTTGGACGGTTAACGGCAAGCATGTTTTTTATACCCCTACGCGCAGCTACTACCGTTCGGACGAGCAGAGCGTAGTAGACGCTCACGTCAAGGCGCTAGACTACGCCAACGTGCAGGTCGGTATCGCGTCTTGGTGGGGTCAAGAGACCCACCACGAGCAGAACAGAATCCCGCTGCTCCTAAACCGCACAGCTGCTTTAGGCTCGAGCCTAAAGTGGGCGCTCTACTACGAGAAGGGCACGAAGTCTCAAACCGAACTTCGGAATGACCTCGCTTACATCAAGGCCAACTACGCCCAAAATCCTGCTTATGCTCGGGTCAATGGAAAACCTGTCCTGTTTGTCTACAACACTTCAAACCCATCTTGCGCCGACGCCGACGCTTGGCAGGCGGCGACGCAAGGCGAATGGTACATAAGCTTGAAAGTTTTCCGGGGCTACCGGACTTGCAGAGCACAACCTGCCGCGTGGCATCAGTACGGGCCTGCCGCAGCGACTGACCAGCAAAAGGGGTACGCCTACAGCATTTCCCCCGGTTTCTGGCGCGCCGATGAGAGCCGCCCTCGACTCACGCGCGACCTCGGCCGTTTTCAAAAAAACGTGCAGGAGATGGTGGCAAGTCATGAACCGTGGCAGTTGGTGACGACCTTTAACGAGTGGGGTGAGGGAACCGCAATCGAAAGCGCCGATGAGTGGGGACAAGCCTATCTAGACGCCCTCCACAAGACCGGGCGTGCAGCCCCGACACCCGAGCCGACGCCGCAACCGCCCGGTACCGTTACGGTGGTGGCCAGCGGTGATATCGCTTGCGACCCCGCGAGTGGCAACTTCAACGGCGGTGACGGTACCGCGACGGCCTGTCGGCAGAAGTACACAGCAGAGGTCGCCGCCGCGCAAAACCCCGAGGCAGTGCTCGTGTTGGGCGACCTTCAGTATGACGCGGGTACTCTTGACAAGTTTCAGCGCTCCTACGATTTGTCTTGGGGCAAGTTAAAATCAATTACCTACCCCAGTATCGGCAACCATGAAGGTGAAGTGAGGAGTAGCGGACAGGGCTACTGCGCGTATTTCGGGGCGGTGGCACACTGTAACAGCAGCGGCTCCCAAGACGGCGCGGCCTACTACAGCGTTGACCTAGGTGCGTGGCATATCGTCGTGCTGAACTCGAACTGTACCGTTGCCGGGGGGTGCAGCGCCTCGAGCCCGCAGTATAGGTGGTTGGTGCAAGACTTGGCGGCACACCCGAGCAAATGTACCCTAGCAACCTGGCATCATCCTCGCTTTTCAAGTGGCGACCACGGCGACCACACGATGATGGCTCCGATGTGGAAAGCACTGCAAGATGCGGGAGCCGAGTTGGTCCTGAGTGGCCACGACCACGACCTAGAGCGCTTTGGCCCACAAGATGCCTCGGGACAGGCCGACCCGAAGGGTATCCAGCAGTTTGTCGCAGGTGGTGGTGGCAAAAATCTGTACAGCTTCGGCACTGTCAAAGCCAACTCGGAGTTTCGCGCCGAGAGCTATGGTGTTCTCAAGCTTACACTGGCCTCCGAATCCTATGCTTGGGCTTTTCTATCTGACACAAGCGCAGTTCTGGACGAAGGTCAGACGGTTTGTAACTAGCTCATTTTGTAACTAGTTCACTGCAGTACGGGTTGGTCGCTGCGCGCTCTTGCGAAAGGGTCTGGGTGCGGGCGGCCAACCTGTATAGGTAGCGCGCTCAGCGGTGGCTAGAATCCTAGCAAAGACGCATCTCGAGCCACCTACCAAACGCCTCTATATCCGGCAGCGTTTCATACCCAGTACCCGGTTCATTACCCAGGTAAACGACCTGCATCCCGTATGCTAAAGCACCTTTGACATCAGCCTCCAAGTTGTCTCCAACCATCAAAGTTTCACCCGGTTCTGTTCCCAACGCCTCACACGCCATCTCAAAGATACGTGGGTTGGGTTTACGCACGGCTACGTCCGCGTCCCCTGAAACCAAGATGCGCTTGAAAAAAGTCTCGAGCCCTACTGCCTGAACTGCGTCACGCTGCATGTCTGACGTTCCGTTGGTCAGAAGCGCCAACGGTAGATTATGGGTTCCGCAGAAAGTAAGAGCTTGAGGCGCACCGGGTAGCAGCTTCATCTGTGAACAGTAATGGGCCACTGTATCTTCAGCTATTCGCTCTAAGTTCTCGGGTTGAGGTCGTCCGATTGCCTTAAAAGCCGCCTGTACGGTGTCATAAAAGGTCATCGGACCGTCTTGACGCTCGAGTTGGGTACGGTGAAGCTCGAGCCTCCTCACCTCATTTTCTGACAGCCCTAGTTTGTGCCCAAAACGCCTTTGCAGCTCCCCAAAATCCCCGCTGAACTGCGCCAGCGTCCCATCAAAGTCAAAACAGATTGCCCGGATTATAGACAACGGCTCACCAACGCTGATGCACCTGCGGCGCGATCTTCTCGTCGTAAATGGCTTTGACTTTCGCCATCACCTCGTCTGACAGTGCGGGCAGGTCGGCGGCGGCGGCGTTGTCCTCGACCTGCTGCGGGTTTTTGCCGCCCGGAATGGCGCAGGTCACCGCGTCAAACATCAAAATCCAGCGGAGCGCAAACTGCACCAAGCTCATGCTGTCGGGAACGAGGGCACGCAGTTCGTCTACGGCTTCTAAACCGGTCTCAAAATCCACGCCTGAAAACGTCTCACCCTGATCGAACGCCTCGCCGTGCCGGTTGTAGTTGCGGTGGTCGTCTTCGGCAAAATGACTGTCACGCGTCATTTTGCCGGTTAAGAGGCCGCTGGCGAGGGGAACACGGGCCAAAATCCCGACGTCTTTCGCCTGCGCTTCACGAAAAAACAGCTCGGCGGGGCGTTGCCGGAAGATGTTAAAGATAATTTGCACCGACGCGACGCCGGGGTACTCGATCGCCTTAAGCGCCTCTTCAACTTTTTCTACGCTGACACCGTAGTTTTGAATCAACCCTTCAGTCTTAAGATCGTCCAACGCGCCGAAGACTTCAGGCCGGTAGTAAACCTCGGTAGGCGGGCAGTGAAGCTGCACGAGGTCGAGCGAGTCGGTCTCGAGGTTTTTCAAACTCCGCTCGATAAAGGCTCGCAAATTCTCAGCGTTGTACCCGTCTGCGGTGTGCGGGTCTAAACGGTGGCCTGCTTTGGTCGGGATGACGAGCTTTTCGCTGGTTTCACGGTTGAGCCGTGCTAGTAGCCGCTCACTTCGTCCGTCGCCGTAAACGTCAGCGGTGTCGAACAGGTTAATGCCTTCGTCTACCGCCGTGTGCAGCGCCCGGAGCGCGTCGTCTTCTGAGACTTCGCCCCAATCTGAACCGATGGCCCAAGCGCCGAAACTGACCGTTGAAACTTCAAACCCCGTTTTGCCGAGTTTGCGTGTGTGCATAGGTTTGCCTCCGCTATCACGCTAACATTCCAGTCTCACGCTGGATTAGAACCTAGTGCTGAATCATCTGTGAAACCGCCGCGAAGTAAAGGTAGCTTGCAACCTGAGTTGGTTTTCTGAACCGCTAACGGGTTTGCTATGGGCACTGCTGAACCTGTAAAATACTTTCACCCGGCTCAGCGCCCGACGACCAATCAAACGTTGTCGGCGAGCGGGCAAGAGGTTCCCTTGACAGTACGGATAGATCACGCCATCGTCGCTGCATACGACCGGCAGGCGTCCGCTGCGTTCTTCGCAGAGGTATTCGGCCTTGCACAGCCTACCGAGTGGGGGCCGTTTAGCACGGTTTTACTCGGCGACGGTGCGCACCTGCATTTTGCAGAGCCGCCCGGGGTTACAGACGTCCAGTTCCAGCATTATGCATTTAAGGTAGATGATCGGCATTTTGACGAAATTTACACCCGGTTACGTGATTTGAAGCTAGAGCATTGGGCCGACCCACAGATGCGCCAGCCGAACCGGATCAATACCAATCATGGCGGGCGCGGCGTTTACTTTAGGGACGTAGCAGGGCATTTTTTGGAAGTGTTGACGCGCTCGGAGGTATGACCTCAACCTATAAAATTTCTAATAATGCTCTTTGCAACATCTTAGGGTGGGCTTTTTGACTGCTCGAGCGGGTTATGACCTGAACTACTGAAACGCAAGCCTACAAAACATGCAAGGCTTGCAAGATAAAAACCTGCTGCCAAAAATGTAACTATGAATGCAACCGTAAGTGCAACGGTATTCACACTCGACCACCTTCATGTTTAGGCTCGAGCGTCCCTTAGCGAGCGTTCACGCTTGGCAAACTCTTTCTGATAGTAGCGAACCCAAAAGCTGATGCCGACGCCGCCTAAGAGCCCCGGCGCAACCCAGACCGTCCAGGCGAGGTCTGCCGGAAGATGTGGCCCTACATTTTGCACCATAAACGCGGTGACTGCCGCTAGATACGAACCCACCATACGCTCGAGATGATACGTCAACCACCAATTCGGTTGAGGGCTCGGACGGCGAAAGCTTTTAAGGTCGGCCCACGCGTCTTTGCTGAGAAAAATCCCGAAGCCTACGCCCAAAAGCGAAAAAGCTACCGGGGTTTCACCGTTTATCAAGCCTGTCAGCGGCAACACGCCCCAGACGATAAAACTGACGCCTGCTAAAAGGGCAATAGACGCCCCTAGCCAGTCGAGCAGCGCGGCGCGTTCACCGCGTTCCGGGTGTTTGCGCCGGAGTGAGCGCACACCCGAAAATGCGCCGTAAAAACTTAAAATCGAGATGATAAACAAAAACACGTTGGGCCGCACCACGAGGAGCGCGAGTGCGCTCACAAAAATCACAAACATCGCCCAGAAGTAAACGCGCCCCCAGCGGCGGTGGGCGGCTCCACCTTTTTGTGTCAGCATGGCGACAGGTGCGACAACTAAGGCCGTGATACCGGCTCCGACGTGTGTAAAAAGCAGTAGCGTTTCCATACCCTTAGGGTAGCGGCGTACAGGGCTGCCGCGCCTGTGCCAGAGGTCATGGGGCCGGTAGATAACCGGGCATGACTTCCGGCAGGGGTCATGAGGTTTACAGCGTTTTATACTTCCCTTATGCCCGCTGCACCCAAGCCCAACGGTTTGCGTGACCTGCCGCTGCCTCTCTGGTCGCTGTCGCAGGCTGCCGGACTCGTCACCTGGCTGACGGTCGGGGTTCCGCGGGGACTCGAGCGTCTCCAGGGGCCTGTTCCCGGCACGTTTAGTCTCTGGCTGGTCTGTTATCTGAGCTTCGGCGTGCTGTTCGCGCTCCTTTCCGACCCACGTTTTGACTCGTGGCTGCCTCACCGTAGTCTGTTGCCGCTACTTACGCTGTTGACCTTCGGTGTGATCGGCTTCGGCGAGGGCTACTGGCTGGGCGGCGTGCTGCTGATTATCACCGCCAGCTCCGCACCACATCTGCTCTCACCGCGCAACGCGGCCCTTTGGGTAGTTGGGCAAACGTCTATTATGTTGGTTCTTTTCCTGTTTTCTGGCGAAGCGGTAGACGCCCTCGTGCAAACGGCGCTCTACTTAGGCTTTCAACTCTTTGCCCTTTTTTCCACGCACGCGGCCCTTAGTGAAGCCGCCGCTAAAGAACGGATGGTGCGGCTGAACGCCGAGCTTCGGGCCACCCAGGAACTTCTACGCGAAAGCAGCCGGATGGCCGAGCGGGTACGCCTCGCCCACGAACTCCATGACGTAATTGGGCATCACCTGACGGCGCTGAGCCTTAACTTAGAGGTCGCCAGTCACGTTGCTGAAGGCCGAGCGTTGACGCAGGTGAGAACCGCGCAGGCCATCTCGAAAACGCTGCTTACTGAAGTGCGCGGCGTGGTCAGCAGTATGCGTGAGCCTATTTGCCTAGACTTAGCTACCGCGCTGAGGCTCCTCAGCCGCGACATTCCGACGCCTCAAGTACATGTCACGGTTGCGCCTGATTTGGCGCTCGAGAACCCGGAACGCGCCCAGGTTATCTTGCGCTGCGCCCAAGAGGTCATTACCAACGCCGTCAAACACGCCGAGGCCAAAAATCTGTGGTTGCGGGTCACGCGAGCTGAACACGGTGTAACGCTCTACGCCCACGACGACGGGCGCGGTGCGGGCAGCTTTGCTTGCGGGAACGGCTTGACGGGAATGCAGGAGCGGTTAGAAACGCTTGGGGGACGGCTCGAGCTCCACCCCAACGCCGGTCGTGGTTTTGCCCTAACCGCCGCCCTACCCGAATGACCCCAAGATGATTCGCGTCCTCCTGGTTGACGACCAAACGCTGGTACGGCAAGGGATTCGGAGCCTGTTAGAACTCTCGCAAACGGTAACTGTGATCGGCGAAGCTGCCGATGGGGAAGAGGCGCTCGTACTTATCGGCAGAGTAAAGCCCGACGTGGTGCTGCTCGATTTGCGGATGCCCAAGTTGGACGGGTTGGGCGTTTTACGGGCACTTGCTCCGGACGCGCCGCCCACACTGATTCTGACCACCTTCGACGATGATGAATCAGTTTTAGAGGGCTTGCGGCTCGGCGCAAAAGGCTACCTCTTAAAAGACGTGTCGCTGACGCAGCTGTTAGACGCGGTTGAAACCCTCGCTATGGGTAAAACACTGGTGCAACCTGCTGTGACCGAACGGCTTTTACGGGGTTTGCAAAAAACCACTTATCCAAGTCTCGAGGCTCCCGAGGAGCTGACCAAGCGTGAGCTCGAGGTTGTGCGCCTTTTAGCAGGTGGGTACAGTAACAAAAAGATTGCCGGGGCGCTGGGGATGAGTGAGGGCACCGTAAAAAATCACGTATCGTCGGTGCTTTCTAAGCTGGGGGTACGCGACCGGACGCGGGCGGTTTTACGGGCGCTCGAGCTGGGTTACGTCTAGGGTTCATCGTCGTTGCTCGCCAAGTAAAATCCACGCCGCAGCCAACCGTAAACTATGACATGGTTATAAAAACAGTAGACGCGGTGCTGAAGCGGCTCGAGGCGCACCCGGACGTCACAGGCTTGATTCGCTACGGTTCTGATCATCAGGAAGACAACTACAGCGTCGGGGATTACGACCTCTTTGTGGTGTTCTCTAACTGGCAGCCTCCGGTTGAGAGCCTTCATTTTAGGGTTGGGCACACGCCGGTAGACCTCAACTTGATAACTTTAGAAACGTTGGCAGGGTTAGCGCCCGCTTTTACCTTTCCACAACTTGCCTTGGGAGACGCTGCGCTCATCTTTGACCGGACTGAGCAGGTAGAGGCCGCTCTAACACGGCTTAAAGACATGTTTTTGCAGCACGTCCCGAACCTCTCTCGGCGCACGCTGTTGCATTTATGCGTCACGGTCATCGGCACCTGCTCGAGAAGGTGCGGGGGCGACTCGAGAGTGAACCGTTACTGGCGAACTTTGTGCTCGGCGTCAACCCTTACTGGCTGATGGAGAGCTATTTTCGGGTGAGACAGCTGCCCTTTAGAGGTGAAAAGCACGCGCTCGAGTATTGGCGTCAGCATGAGCTTGACATCTACGGTACGCTCGAGGCGTTCTACCAAACAGCTGATTTGAAGGAACGGTTTGGTCTCACTGAGCGTCTGACGGAACTGGTGCTCGCGCCCGTGGGGGGTGCTTGGCAACCAGCTGAGGTTCTTGCTTTTGGTCACGGTCAGAGCGAGAACGACAAGCTGGCTGAAAAGGGCGTAGAGGTCTACCACGAGCTTTTTGGGGAAGCGTCGGTTTGAAAAGAGGTTGACGAACTGAGAGGTAAACGGCCTAGCACTGCGGTTTCTAGAACCTATCTCAAAAATGGCTTTCTAGCGTGAGAGCGTCCTATCTTACTCGCCTAGCTCGGTCAAACCCTCACCGGGCTCCGCCCGCCAAGGGTTTTTGAGATGGCTTCTAAACTAAATGTCACGCTCGAGCCGCCTATGTCCAGCAGTAAAATGTGGGTGTGGCCACGACCGTAGACAACTTAGCCGAAACATTTTCAGCGTTTTGGGCGCTGGCACAAGACAAGCCGGTCTCTGAGCAAGTTTTACTGTGGGAAACGTACTACGCTGAACCTCACCGTAAAATCCTGAACTACGAAAAGTGCTACAACGACCTGAGCGTCCCTTGGGAGGAAGTGTTCGCTCGCTACCCGGAGGTCATTCCAAATATCCGCAGTGTTTCAGCCGGTGCTGAAGGTGCCATTACCGAGTCCGTCAAAAAATGCGCGGCTGTCCTAAATACTGCCGAACCGTCCGGGCGGCATATCGTGCTGGTCGGGCGCTTTATCTCGAACGCTTGGGCTGACCTGTTTGAAGGCGCACCGACGTGTTTTTACGCGCTCGAGCTCATCCCTGACGTAGACACGTTGGCGCTTATGGCCGTCCACGAAACGGCGCACACGCTGCACTTTCAGCTGAGCGATCTACCCGTTGACGGTAAGACGGTCGCAGAGACGTTGCTGCTCGAGGGCCTCGCTACCATGACCTCAGCGGTTGCCGTACCGGGGCTTAAAGATGAAGTCTATCTCTGGCCGGGGTATCCTTATACGACGGCGGGCCAAAAGGTCGAGGCGTGGTTGGCTGACTGCACGGCGCAACGATCTGAGTTGGTTCGGCAGTTGTCAGATGACCTGGACAAAACCGACTCGGCGACGCTTGGGCGTTACTTTAGTGCGGGGGCCAAAGATCGGCGTCCCCAGACGCCAGTAAGAGCCGGTTACGCTGTCGGCTACTGGTTGGTGCGACACCTATGTCAGCACCGTCAGCACCGTAAACTGAGCGACTTGGCGCGTTGGCCGAGGGAGCGTGTAAACCGCGAAGTGAGGCGGGCACTGTGCAAAACTTAGCTCACGAAAATTCCATAAGGGTCACCGGAGTAGGATTTTATACACCGTGCAAGCTGCGCTCGGTCACAGACAAAATGACTGTAGAGCAAAACGACTGCGAAGCAAAACGACTGCGAAGTAGGTCACACCATACGAAGGTTGAGGGGCAATTTTGGCCAGCTCGTTAAACCGGTTCGGGCTTTATTCGTCGGGTCCCGCAGGTTCGGGGGTTTCCAACCCTGCTTGCGCCGCATCCTTGTAATACGCGTCGATTTCTCCTGGAATATCCGCAGTTTCGTCCACGACCTTAAAGAGCTTTAGGTCTTGCTCACGAATTGTGCCGTGCTTTAACAGCGTTCCTTGAAGCCAATCGAGTAGCCCCTGCCAGTAGCTGCGACCGACTAAATAGACCGGAAACGGCAAGATTTTTTTGGTTTGAATCAGCGTCAAGGCTTCAAACAGCTCGTCAATGGTGCCAAAACCGCCCGGAAACACTACAAACGCCGACGAGTATTTGACCAGCATCACCTTACGGACAAAAAAGTAGCGAAACTTGACCTCGTCGGTCTGGTACGGGTTCGGGTCTTGCTCGAAGGGCAGATCTACATTGAGGCCGATGCTGCGCCCGCCCGCCTCATACGCGCCCTTATTGCCCGCTTCCATCAAACCGGGGCCGCCGCCGGTAATCACTGTGTAGCCGTCCTCAGCTAAAAGTTTGGCGAGCGCCTCGGCCTGCTCGTAGTAAGGGTTGCCCGCACTGAGCCGCGCCGAGCCAAAGATAGTGACCGCTTTGGTCACGCCGCTCATCTCTTCAAAGCCCTGGACGAACTCGCCCATGATGCGGAAAAGCCGCCACGACTCGCCCGCGAGCGCGTCAATCACGTACTGCTGTTCGGGTCTGCCCACGATAGGTGTGGCTTGGCTTCTGGGGTTGTCCGGTTTTAGATCGTCAGGCATCCGCTAGTTTAACGCTTATGTGCGCGTCACGCTTATTCAAAGTCAATCCGCGCCGACCGGATAGCGGCGGCTCCCGACGACCGCAATAATTACCAGCAGTAGATAAAACCCGCCGACGAGCCCCGCGACGGCCCAACCGGGAACCGAGCCGATGGCGGCTTCAGTGAGTGCGCCCCGGCTGTCTTGATGTGCGAGCGTCAGTTTGCCCCACCACGCCAAGACGAGCGCGGTATAAACCCATAAATAGGTGCGCCGAAGCCGCCAGCCGAGCGCGGCAAGTTGTGACACGGGACTTTCGGGTTCGCGCAGGTCGTCAAGCAGCGTTTGCTCCCAATTTGGTTCGGGGGTGCCGCCTAACGCTTGGGCAAAAAAGCCCAGCTCGAGCAGCCGTACCCGCTGATGCGCCGTCTCATAGATACGAAACCGGCCCGCCTCGAGGTTCAAAAAAAATAGTGTCAGTACCATCGCCAAGATAAAGACCACGTGCGACACCGCCGGGTTACCGAGAGCAAACGTCACAATTCCGGCGGTTGTCACCACCGCCCAGTTCGTCGTTGTATCCAAACGCACTCGGTACGAGGTCATCCGGCCCAACTCGCCGCGGTAGAGGTGAATCAGGCTGTTCGTCTGGTTGCTGTCCCTCTGGCTTTGGCCATCATCCTGAGTCACGCCTCTCAGTATGCCCCGTTTTGAGTTTTTTGGCACGTTTGCACGGGCTTGCAGTAAAATATCCGGGTGAGAGACCGGACCCGTTACACCTACACCATCCGGGTTCAACCGGATGAAATTGACGAACTCGGGCATGTGAATAACACCGTGTACCTGCGTTACGCCGAAGACGTGGCGCGGGCACATTCGGACGCGCTCGGGTTGACCTTGAGCGTTTACAAATCGCTCGGCGTGGTGCCGGTGGTGCGGCGGCACACGATCACCTACTATCAGAGCGCCGTTTTAGGGGATGAAGTGAGCGTCAGCACGCACGTTGAGGCGTTTAAGGGCGCACGGGCGGGCCGGACGACGAGGCTCGAGCGTCAAGGCGGTGTGCTCCTCGCCGAAGTTGAAACCGAATGGGTGTGGATCACAGTTGAGCGCGGTCGTCCGACCAGAGTCCCGCAAAAGGTGCTCGAGGCGTTCGGCTTAGCGAACGAAGTCCATACCGGCGAGATTAAGGGTTGGTGAAAGCTTCCTCGCAGACCGTTTGTTAAGCTGACGGCAGCCTAAACCGGGAGGTTGCCTTTTGCGCCGCGTTTACGTTTTGCTTTTTTTCTGCCTAACTTCGCTGAGCGCCTGTGCGCCGGTCATCTTGGGCCGTACCCCGACGCCCGCGCCGGTCGGTCAAACCGAGGTCTTTGCCGCAGCGGGGGTGCCCCTTACCCTGACACCGCTGACGTGTGGTGGTACCGCTTACGGCTCAGCGGGTTGTCTCTCGAACGGACCTATCGGCCCGGACTACTGGCCTAAAGCCGCGCCGGTTCATATCATGAGTGCTTGGGGCGTCTCTGAGGCTAGAGAAGTCAATACGACCTTTAGCCTGTCGCTTAACCCGGGGTTTCGCTACGGCGGTAAAACGCTTATCAATGAGGCTCCTAAGCTCGCCTTCGATTACGGCGTTTCCCTTTACGCGTTTAATCTCGGCTTAGACGCCGGTTTACTCGCCAGTGTGCCCTTTGAAGGGGGTGAACTTTACGGCGCTTTGCGCGGGTTTGGTACGCTGGTCTGGTCGTATGACCCGAGTTTAGCGGCTTCGGTCACGCTCGGCACGTTGGCTTTTATCGAGGGGCGAAAAACATTTTTTGAACTGACCTTAGCAACCGGCAGTTTTAATGAGGCCGGTCCCGCAGCGGGTGTCGCACCCGTAGGGTTTACGCTGACTCCGGCGGTAGGGTTTTATTTTTAGCTCTCTAGCTTTGCTTTTTAAGCTGCTATGCTGCACCTTAAGAGGGAGTTTATGTCACACACTACGCGAGTTGTAGGGGTCACTATTTTGTTTTTTGCTTTAAGTGCGTGTGCGCCGGTGATGCTAGGCCGCACGCCGACACCGGCTGCTCCGGGCATGACCAAAATAAGTGCCAGCGCGAGTTATCCGGTTGGGTTGACCGAAGCACTTACACCGGTTGAAACCGGCTTGGTCAGCTTTACTGACCCGGCCTATTTGCCCCTCCCTCTACCATTAGACCTCCGAATTGCTTACGGCAGAAGTGAAACGCTCGAGACTAACGTCGAGCTGATGGTTTCTCCTGGGATCGAAGGTTCTGTAACGACTGGCAGTGGAGACGACTACGGGGTCTATAACTTCGGTTTACGCTACGGTGTCAAAAACCGATTTGAAGAGAGTCCTATCGAACTCGCCTATGATTTTGGCGGTTCGGTCTATCCGCTCAGCCTTACCGCCGGCCTCGACGGAGGAACCTTGGCAGCGGTACCTCTCGGTGACGCGAAACTTTACGGTGGATTGCGCGGCTTCGTCGGGATTTTTCCGGGAATCGGCGCAGCGGCGCTCACAGTGGGGGGCGAGGTTCCGCTCGAGAACGCCCAAAGTGTGATGCTCGAGCTGACCCTGCTGGTCAACCGTTACAACGGTGCTGCCTATACCCTTCCCTTAGAGCCCAACCCGCCTGTACCTCAGCCCATCGGTTTTACCCTGGTTCCGGCGGTCACCTTTAACTTTTAACTCCGCAAATACGCCACCGTCACGCCGTGCCCACCTTCATAAGGCGGCGCGTCTTCATAGCGTTCGACGCGTTTTTCATTTTTGAGGTAGCTCCGCACCGCGTCGCGCAGCGTACCGGTACCTTTGCCGTGCAAGATGCGGATACGCGGCGATTTGAGGGCGTGGGCCTCGAGCACAAAGTCCCGCACCTTTTCTAAAGCCGGTTCCACCCGTTCAGCCCGGATGTTGAGTTCATCGTCAAACCGGGTCGGGGCGGTGTAACCGGTTGGCTTTTTGGCCTTTTTGGGTTGTCCCTGCAGCTTGACGCCGCTTTTGGGCACCGTGACCTTGAGCAGTCCGAGCTGGACGACAACTTCGTTGCTGCGCACTTCGACGACCGGCCCCTTAGCTCCGTAAGATTCGACATAGACCTCGGCACCAGGCTCGAGCGCCGGTTTTTTGCGCTCTGACGGGAGCGGTATCTTCTGCGCCGCCGGGATTTTCGGTTTGACGTTGCGCCGGAGTTGTTGCAGTTCGTTGAGCGCCTGGGAACGCCCTTCGGGGCTATTCGTCGCGGTGCGTTTGAGTTCTTTGGCGCGTTGCAAGGTGTCTTGTAAGAGTTCGTCGGCTCGTTCTGCAGCGGCAGCTAAGACTTCGTTTTCACGGCTCCGCAAGGTGGCGATCTGTTCCCGCAACACAGCGGCTTCACGGGCAGCTTCGTCGCGGTCGTTCTCCAGCTGGGCTTGGCCTTGCGCCAGTTCGTCGCGCTGACGCTCCAAAGTTTGGAGGAGGGTCTCGAGCGCGGCCCCTTCCGGCCCCAAAATCTCTTGTGCCCGTAAAAGGAGTTCATCGGCAAGCCCCAACCGTTCAGCAATGGCGAGCGCGTAAGAGCGGCCCGGTTGCCCGACGACGAGTTCGAAGCGAGGAGCCAAGTTCGCCACATCGAAACTCATCGCGGCGTTTTGCACACCGGTCGTCTCCGAGGCGAAGACTTTGAGGGGCGCTAAATGTGTGTTGATGAGGCCGCGTGCGCCACTCTTGAGAATGCGCTCGAGGATCGCCCGTGACAGCGCCGCACCTTCATCCGGGTCGGTGCCGGAACCGAGTTCGTCCACCAACACCAGCACGTCCGGCGCGGCCCGCTCCGCAATCGCTTTGAGGTTTTTAAGATGCCCCGCGTAGGTACTCAGGCTCGCTTCGATGCTCTGCTCATCGCCGATGTCGGTCAGTAGCGCCGTAAAGTGCGGCAGCGTCGGCTTGTCCTCCGCTGCGACAAAAAGCCCGCTGTGCGCCATTACCGCCGCCAGCCCGAGCGTCTTAAGTAAAACGGTTTTCCCCCCGGCGTTCGGGCCGGTGACAATCAGCAGGCGGTGGTCGTCGTCTAACGCAACGGTGTTCGGCACGCAGCCTTTAATCAGCGGGTGACAGGCGCGGGTCAGCTTGACCGTGCCGTCTTTGCTGAGTGTTGGTTGCGTAAGCTGCCAGTCTCTTGCCAGCCGCGCACTCGCCGCCACCAAATCCAGCTCAGCCAAGGTTTCTAACGTCTCATCTAGTCCCGGTTCAAACGCCAACCGCTGCCCGAGCGAGATCAAGATGCGCCGCACCTCGTCGCGCTCTTCAAACTCTAAAAGTGCCAGCTCATTGTTCATCGGGACGACCGACTGTGGTTCGACAAACACCGTTGCGCCTGAGTCCGACGTATCTAAAACGATACCGGGTACCCGCGACTGCGACGACGCCCGTACCGGAATCACGTACCGGTCGCGCCGCAAGGTGATGATGTTGTCCTGGACGAATTCAGCGTAGCGGCCCAGCAGTTCTTGCAAGCGGTCGCGGATACGGCCCCGCAGCGGATTTAGGCGGCGGCGAATCTCGCGGAGTTTGGGCGTCGCGTCGTCGCGGACGCGCCCGTCCGGGTCGAGCTGTTCGCGCACCAGTCGCAAAGCCCCGTCAAAACTGCCGAGCTGCCGTGCGAGTTCAGACAGTGCTGGACGCTCCGAAGCTAAGATGCTCCGTTTGATGGTGCCGGACGCGTCCATCGTGTAGGCGATCTCGAGGAGCTCGAGCCCCTCCAACACCCGCCCGTCCCGTACCCGCTCTAAGAGAGGCCGGATGTCTTGAACGCCGCCGAGTGACAAGTCAGACCCGGAGAGTGCCTCAGCCGTCCGCGTCCACGCCTGTTCGACCTCCACGCGGCTCATCTCCGGGGAGACGGCGAGCACCCGCTCTATGCCCAAGGATGAGGCGGCGCGTTCGGCTAGGGCCGCTTGGATGCGGGGGAAGTCGAGTTTTTGCAGCGTGGTGGAGGTGACGTTCACAAAGGTAAATTATACGGGTTTAGACGCAAGAAACTACACCACGAGCAAACATTGCTTATGGCCTCAAAAAAATGTTCAGTTAATAGCTTTCAGTAGGCTAATATGTTGTATATGCTTCTCAAAACCGTTTTTGTGCGCTTCTACAAATCCTTTAATTACGATTACCTCAAAAAATTTCATGGGAAAGCTAAAGCTCAACCTTGGGAGAAGGTTGATAATATGTGGTATCCCTATGTTCGTGTCCCAATTGAGAATGAAGTCACAACGATTGTGGGGGCAAATGAATCAGGCAAGTCGCATCTTTTGACGGCAATAGAAAAGGGCATATCTGGTCAGAAAATTGCTAGAGAAGACTTTTGCCGATATTCGAATTTTTTTACGGTTGAGACGGGAAAACTTAGATGGCCGGACTTCGGTTTTGAGTTCGGTACCCTTTCAGATGACGAGCAGAAGTTGGTAAAAAGCATTTGTAATACCGGAAATAGTAAGGTAATCACTAAATTTTATGTTTTTAGAAGTCAACGCCAAAAGCTGACAATATATCTACCAAAAGGTGAAAGTGGTGATTTTTCAGAGCACGAAGTGAGTACAGAGGACGAACCTGCGTTAGAAGGTCTCTTACCTCACATCTTTCGTCTGGATGCTGAGGTTGCTATTCCTAACAGTGTTTCAATCAAAGATTTAACCAAAGCAGAAAGCAAGTCAAGAGCGGAGACAATGGGGCGTAGCCGCAGATTTGATTTCATGAATAGCTTTTACAATTCTTCAAGCCTTTTTACTTCGCAGGAGGCAGTAAAATCGAATGCGTCCGCAATTTACTCCAGCTTTTCTAAATACTATGTAGATGATTTTGATTCAAAAGAGGCAAGCAAGAGAGAAGCAGAAATTGATCTGGCCCATAAACTCATTTGTAAAGTAGCTAACGTTGATACTGAAGCTTTAACAGAACTTTACAACGCATTACGTGACGGTAAAGAAGGGCATGCTAACGGTATTATTGAAAGCATCAATGATCGTCTAGCAGCCAGCCTCAACTTTCCTAACTGGTGGGTACAAGACCGCAACTTCCAGCTCAAAGTTTCGCCGAGAGAGTTTGACCTAGTATTTACAATTCGAGATCGGACTGAAACAGAGTATTCTTTTTCAGAGCGGAGCAGTGGACTGCGATACTTCCTAAGCTATTTTGTCCAATACTTGGCTCACGTTCCAAGAGAAGACAAGGCAGAAGTTTTGCTTATGGATGAACCAGACGCCTATCTTTCAAGCCAAGCTCAACAAGACCTGTTGAAAGTTTTTGAGTCATATGCTTTGCCTCAGAACAATCGGAAACCCGTTCAGGTTGTGTACGTGACACATTCTCCATTCCTGATTGACAAGAATCATGCTGAGCGCATCAGAGTTCTAGACAAAGGTGTATCTGACGAGGGTACACGGGTAGTTAAAGACGCCGCTAGAAATCACTACGAGCCTTTACGCTCAGCGTTTGGGACTTATACAGGTGAACTAACGTTTATTGGTAACAACAATCTGATGGTCGAGGGATTAGCCGATCAAATTCTAATAGCTGGTGCAACAAATTATCTGCGGGGACGTAAAAATCTTTCAGATTTAGAACTACTGGACTTGAATAGGATTACTATCGTACCTGCCGGTTCTTCGTCGGCAATCCCATATATGGCTTACCTAGCACGTGGGCGCGACGTTGAAAAGCCAGCAGTGGTCGTCTTACTAGATAGTGACAAGGCCGGTAACGAAGCAAAGCGTAGCTTACAGAGAGGTGGACCACATGCGAAACGGATTCTCAAAGAAAATCTTGTTTTCCAGATTGGAGAATTGGACGAGTATTTACCTAGCAATGGTTACAAGCTAGTCGAAACAGAAGATTTAATCCCTCTGGGAATTTGTGTTGTTGCTGCACAAAATTATGCTAGAGATGTTTGTCAAGTAGAGCTTAGTGAAGTCGAAAAACTGACAGTAGAAGAAATCCACAATGGAATAGCGGGAGGAAAAACAGTATTCGATGCAGTCACGGGAGGCTTTTCGAAAGCCTATGGAGATAGTTTTCATATCGAAAAAGTGGGATTCGCTAAAAGTGTAATCGATCTAGTCTTAGGTAAAGTACCAGCTTCTATAAAAAGCCAAGACGCCAAGCAGTTCGAAGAAAATTTCAAAGCACTTTTCCGGAATCTGAACCGCATCATACGTGAAGCTGAACGTGAGATGAATCAAGAGCGTGTAACTCAAAAGGTAGAACGGCTTAAGAAAGCTTTTGTACAAGACAACGGAAGCGGTGCGTTGCGCGAAAAAGCACAGTTGCTATTTGAGAATATTGAAGCGTCACTGAACGACGACGAAGAAGGAGATGCTATTAGAGCTGAACTAGCCAAGCTGCGTCGGGACTTCAATATTGACAAGGATATTACTCAGCCCATCCAGGGATTTGAAAACTTTGTAACAGGGCTGGAGAAAGTCAAGTATGCAGGGCGACTAGCAACGCAAGAAAGTTAGGGTTAGTCAACTCTGACAATAAGGAAACAAATTCCCATATTTTAGGGAATGCCGAACAACTATAATTTAGATGAAAAATCTCACTAGAGCCCTCAGCTGCTAAACTCGAGCCCAGGACCTAACCATGACCGAACAAGAAATCTAGTAACGCTTCACTGACGGACTTGCTCTTCGTACTATCTTTCAACCGGCCTCAGTCCGCTACACTAAAGGCAGAGAGGTTTTCTATGCGCATTGTCAAGCTAGAATCGGTTGTCCCTAAAAATCGTCAGCTGTCCCTTACGGTCCCACCAGAAATTCCCTCGGGTCCGGTTGAAGTGTTTATCCTCACTAAAGCTGTAGACGCGCCACAAGCTTCTCTTACGGGATTTTTGGACGCGCTCACCTCAGAGCCCGTGTCGGCTCGGAGCGCCGAAGCTATAGAAGCAGACGTTACTGCCAAGCGTAGTGCCTGGGATGAATGATCTGTCTGGACAGCTGCGTCGTCATCTACCTCGTTGAAAAGCATCCGCTGTTTTACAGACCGCTTGACCGGCAATTTAGAGAGCACACTTCTATGGGGTTCGCTATATCTCCTCTAGCGGTGTTGGAGTGTTTGGTAGGACCACTTAAACGAGAAGACGCTACCTTACAAGCTCGTTTTGAGGGCTTCTTTGCGGTAGTGGCGCAGTTACCTAACGATGAGGCTGTTTTTCGCGAGGCTGCGGAGTTGCGAGCGCATCTTGGAGTCAAAACGCCTGACGCTTTGCACCTTGCTACGGCAGAACGTTATGGTTGCATACAGTTTTGGACTAATGATGATCGTTTGGCTAAAGCTTCGCCTTTAGCTGAAAATGTACTCAGGTCGTAATCTGCTCTATCTTTCACTTCGCTTAGCGGTCTCAGCCTCTATAGGTTTTGGTCTCGAGCCCTTATGCTATAGCCTCCAAGTGATCCAAGTAGACATTTACAAGCTTATTATTTTCTAAAAGGCTTTCGACACGGGGCCAAACTTTTGCTAAATGGTTGTGAAAATCATTTAGCCGGAAATTACCGAATCGTAAATGCGCGACTCTGGGAGGTGGATCGTTTATAAGCATACGCTCAGAGAAATCTGCATCTTTGGTCACAATAACTAGATCGTGCTGCAGCGCGTAGGCCCACAGATCAGTATCGCTTAGACTGGCTCCTAAGTCTCTGGCGTGGATCACGGGTAACAAGGGTGTAAAGCGAACTTTGCTCGGCAAATTTTCGTCTAACAAAAAGCCTGTCAAGCAACCTTCTCGAGTGTAAACCGGTTGTCCATCAGCCTCGAGGCGTACTGCAAGCTCGCCTGCACATCTTCGCGCGTTAGTCCTGGATATTCGGCGAGCAAAGCTTCTATGCTGTCACCAGCACCCAAAAACTCGAGCAACGTATGAACCGTAATTCTGGTTCCCCGAATTGTCGGCCGTCCGTTACAGATGTCCGGGTCAAAGGTGATGCGTTTCATAGCTGGATTATAACGGACAGCTTTGCGCTTCGGCCAATATCACTGATCTCCCTCGTCCCTGTGTCGCCTCGGTTCGACCCGCTCGAGCCCTGCCTAACTCACGCTACGTTTCTTCTGTGGCACGTCTATACGGTCTGACCTAAGACCCAACCCATAGACCTAAGTGGACGGACTATCTCGAGATTGCGCGGCGAGTCAGGTTTAACCTGCTTTATTCTGGTCTCACAGCCCAATTACTCAATCTAAGCGAGTACTGTGATAGCCTCTGGTCGTGCCACGCGACAGCAGGCTGACGTTTGACCGGGGGACGCTCATTTTGCACCCGCCACCCAAAGGTAAGAGCTGGGTGGAGTTTGCCACCTGGGACGACCGTATCGAAAAGTTTCGGCTGCCCGCGCTGCATTACCGTGAGTTTCTCGAGGCGATGCGTGCCGAGGGCGTCGCGGTCATGGACAAAGCCAAAGGATTTACCGACCTTACCCTCAATGTTGGGCTCGAGCAGACCCCTTTTCTGCATCAACAAGAGGCGCTCGTAGCCTGGAAACGGGCCGGACGGCGCGGCGTCGTGGTGTTGCCGACCGGTGCGGGGAAGACGTATGTGGCGCAGCTGGCGATGGAGGCAACCCCGCGCAGCACCCTCATTCTGGTTCCAACGCTCGACCTGATGCATCAGTGGTACGCGCACCTGACCGCCGCTTTCCCCGACGCCGAGGTCGGGCTGTTGGGTGGCGGCTCGAAAGACCGCACACCGATTTTGGTCTCGACGTATGACAGCGCCGCCATTCACGCCGAAACGTTGGGGAACCGCTACGGGTTACTTATCTTTGACGAGTGTCATCACCTGCCGAGCGAGTTTTACCGGGTCGTGGCTGAGTATTCGTTGGCCCCTTACCGTTTGGGGCTTTCCGCTACCCCTGAACGCAGCGACGGTAAACACGAAACCCTGGACGCGCTGATTGGGCCGATCATCTACCGCAAAGAACCTGAAGAGTTGGCCGGGGGTGCGTTGGCCGAACACCGCGTGGTGCAGCTCAAGGTCAAGCTTTCCGCTGAAGAACGCGCCCGCTACGACGCGTGTATTGCGACACGTAACGCCTTTTTAGGCAAACGTGGGATTCGGCTCGGGACTTTGGAGGGTTGGTCGTACTTTGTCCGTGAAAGCGCCCGTTCGTCAGAGGGCCGCGCCGCCATGCTCGCCCACCGCGAAGCGCGTACCCTAGCGTTTGGGACCGAAGGCAAACTGCGCGTCTTAGCTGACCTGTTGGCACAACACTACGGTGACCGGACGCTCGTCTTTACCGACGATAATGCGACCGTTTACCGCGTGTCGCAAGACTTTTTGCTTCCGGCTATTACGCATCAGACCAAAGTCAAAGAGCGGCACGACACGCTGACGAAGTTTCGTTCTGGCGAGTATCCGGTGCTCGTGACCTCGAAGGTCTTAAACGAAGGGGTAGACGTACCCGAGGCAAAAGTTGCCATCGTGTTATCGGGGACGGGCTCGAGCCGTGAATACGTGCAGCGTTTGGGCCGGATTTTGCGTAAGGGTGAGGGCAAGCTGGCGCTCTTATACGAGGTGATTGCCGAAGATACGAGTGAAGAAGGGGTATCGAAACGGCGGCGGGAGCGGCCCGGTTCAGTTGCCACACAAAATGAGAAAACGCCGCCCCAGCGTACGCTCTTTGCCCCGATTACCGAGGGGGACGCGGTAGATCTCGATGAGCTTTAGAGTGATACGGGTTCAGGACATTCAGTAACGAGTTGTCACGGGGGACGTTATGACAAGAAACACAGAAGTAGAACTGCTGACAGGCGGGAGGAAAACCGATGCTCCCGACTGAACTGCTGATGTTTCGTTATAACGGCGAAGAGTTGGTCCCCAAACGTCTGAAACACGACAAGACGACGTTGACAACCGCGCAAGACATTATCGGACTTTTCGACCGGCACCGGGGGCAGCGGCGCGGCGAGTTGGACGAGCAGTTGGGGGTACTCGAGGGTGAAGCCACCGACTACCGCACGAAACGGGGCCTGGCGCATCTTTTACGGAGCGGGTTCAGCACCTTTGAAACCGTGAGCCCCGTAGAGCCGCCCCTCCTCCGTGAACGCGTTTTTTCCCTCGCCGCTGCCGGTTTGCCGAGCCCGCAAGCTGCCAAGGTGACCCTTGAACGCGCCGCTGCCGCCCTCAGCACCGAACTCGGGCGTGAAGTTCACCCGGAAGAGGTCACGCGCGGGCTCTACGCCGACCTTGCTGAAAACCAGCGCCTCACAGCGTTTGAGCCGCCCGACCCGAAAGCTTTGGTAGACCGCTACAACCTCTCACAAGTACAGGGCGTCTTGTACCGCGCTCAGCGTGTCGTCATCAACGCGCACCGCAACGACCCCGGCGAATACAAGCTTTTGTTTCGTTACCTCAAACTGTTCGGCCTGATGAGCTATATCGAAGGGGACGCTGACCACGGCTTTACTATCACCGTAGACGGCCCTGCGAGTCTTTTTCAGGGGAGCCCGCGTTACGGTTTGGCGCTCGCTAAGCTGTTACCCGCGCTGTTACACGTGACGCGCTGGAGTTTGGAAGCCGACCTCGTCCCCCGCACTTTATATGACGGCACCACGACGCCCGCGCGGTTTACCCTCGAGTCGGATTGCGGTTTGGTCTCGCACTATCCACCCGGTAAAACGTATGACAGCATGCTCGAGGCGTCGTTTGCCGAGCGTTGGAGCAAGGCAAAAACTGAGTGGCAGCTCGAGCGCGAAGTAGACTTGGTGAGCATCCCCGGCTCCGTGATGGTTCCCGATTTTCGCCTGGTTCACCCCGACGGGCGCTCGTTTCTCTTGGAGATTGTCGGCTACTGGCGACCCGAATACCTCAAAAAGAAGTTTGCCCAAGTCAAAAAAGCTCTGCGCGATGACCTCATTTTGGCGGTCTCCGAAAAGCTCAATCTGGGCGGCGCAGGGATTAAGCTAGACGACATCCCGGCGAAAATCGTCTGGTTTAAGGACAAGCTCATTCCCAAGTCGGTGTTGTCGCTGCTGCCTTAGCAGCAGCTTTGGTAAGCTATTGGGAAACAACTACCCGTGCCCTTCGTATCATGACAATCATGTCTCCATTTACCTACTCTGATTCAGAGCTCCAAGAACTAAAAATAGATGTCGGAATACCTATTGAAGAAATTGGAGACTTCATCATCCACTTTGGACGCGCAGGTGAAAAGTGGAGAATTTCAAATGATCTGAAAAGGTCCCATCTCTACGACGTTCTAGCCGGACTTGTTTTTATGTCTTGGTTTCCTGACCAAACGGAGGTTTTTGGGCCTCTAGAGAAACTAAAAGAATACAGATTCCTCAATAATGGTTTGTTAGAGGATTCTGATGCGGATATGTTGAGGGGAGTCTTGAGGCATGTCAGCAGTCCTGCACTAAAGGCTCGAATCGGTGATGCTTTATGGAGTTTCAAGAAAGACCATAAGAGTGCTAGGACTGCGATTTCGTCGTATATGGACTATGCCAAATTGACCGATGACCTTGAACACTGGCGTGAACCAGTTCATGCATTAACACGAGCCCTCGCTGTGGCAAAAAGTCTGGGTAGAAATGCGCCAGAAATCAATGAAGTCTTAGAGTACATCCAAGAGTGCGTAATTAGAGCGAATGCTCAAGACCCCTACTTTTATTCCAACCGACTTATCCGGCTGCTAACTGACAACGAGTATGGCGACTTGAATCAGCTTGGCAGTTTTGCCGAAAGGCTTGCGGTCAACGAAGAAAACAAGCTTGAACCAGCATGTGAACGAGCACAGCAACATTGGCAGTTGGCTTCGGACTGCTATCGCAACCTTGGGGATAAAGATAGAGAGCGTCAAGCAATAATCAACAGTGCAGAGACATGGGTAAAGGTGGCAGAGGTTGAGCTTCAACACCCTACACTAGCTCGTTTTCAAATCTCGGCTAAGTATGAGAGAGCAATCCACATTCTTCGAACTCTTCCAGATACTCAAGGTCGTGTAAACGAATTACGCCAAAAACTCCTCGAGGTACAGAGTGAGGCGAGAAAACAGATGATCCCCTCAACGATTTCTCTCGAAAACGATCCTGAAGTTTTGAGACTTAGAGAAATGTCTATTAAAGCGGTAGATGAAGGAAACTTTTTTCACGCTCTTATTGCTCTTGCAAAACTGCATTTCTCTTCATCTCATCAAGATATGCTTGAGCAAGCAAAAGTGGCTCGAGAAAAATACTTGCTTCAAAGGTTATTCCCTACAAAGGTAGTTGATGCCTTTGGGCGAACTGTTGCTAATCCGCCACAAACTGAAGACGAGCAGCTCTTAGCAGACGTATTTCAGAATCAAAATCTGCTTCGCCAAAGTATTGTTGGGCTATCCATCGAACCTGCACGACAGGAAGTTGTACATGCCCATGTGTTCAGCATGAACGACTTGGCAATAATTCTTGACGGCAATCCACTTATTCCATACGGGCATGAGTACTCAGTTGCAAAGGGCCTATTTGCTGGCTTGCAAGGTGATTTCTTCACGTCTTCACATATGTTAGTCCCACAACTAGAAGCCACCTGTAGGCATTTACTTACAGTTCAAGGTGTATTCTCTTCAAAATACTCAAAAGATGGCGTTCAAGACGAAATAAGCCTCAACCGTATGATTGAAGAGGAGCAGTATTCTTCGGCAATCTCAGCAGTTCTCGGCCAAGATACAGTGTATGACCTTCGTGGTCTTTTAGTTGATAGATTCGGAGCTAGTTTCAGGAACAATTTAGCGCACGGTCTTTTGCTTGATTATCAGTTGCAAAGTGCTGACAGTATTTATCTATGGCACATTTCGCTCAACATCTATAGTCGTCCACTTATCTCATCAATAGGCAAGAAGAGTAATTAAAAAATCTAAGCCACACCTCGAGCTTGGTTGTCGGCTCGAGCCTTGAACACTCTCTGATCGTGACTACTTAATCGGCTGCGACCGCTTCCCCGCGAAACTGCTTCCGGTACAGCTCGGCGTAGACGCCGCCCTGCGCTAACAATTGCTCGTGCGTCCCCTGCTGGACGGTGCGCCCCTCATCTAAGACGATAATCTGGTCGGCGTTACGCACCGTAGACAAGCGGTGCGCGATGACAAACGTGGTGCGACCCGCCATCAGCACGTCTAAAGCTTCTTGGACTAAAGATTCGGATTCGGAATCGAGCGAACTCGTCGCTTCGTCCAAGATCAAGATGCGGGGGTCTTTGAGAAGCGCCCGCGCAATCGCCACGCGTTGGCGCTGCCCACCGGAGAGCTTAATCCCGCGCTCGCCGACGACCGTTTCGTAACCTTCTGGAAACGCACGGATAAAGTCGTGGGCGTTGGCAGCTGCGGCTGCGGCTTCGACCTCTTCGTCGGCGGCGTCCGGCCGACCGTAACGGATGTTGTCGCGTACCGTCCCGGAAAAAAGCTGCGTCTCTTGCGGGACGATGCCGATGTGGGCGCGGAGCTCGAGCTCACTCAGCTCACGCAAATCTACCCCGTCGAGCGTGATGCGTCCGGCGGTCGGATCGTAAAAGCGGGGGATGAGTGTCACCAACGTGCTTTTGCCCGCCCCCGAAGGGCCGACGAGCGCGGTGACTTCGCCGGGTTGCGCCGTGAGCGCGATGTGGTGAAGGACAGCCCGTTTGCCGCGTTTGTCAAGCTCTTCACCGTCTTGAACGCTGCCGTAACGAAACGACACGTCTTCAAACTTGACCAGACCGCGTACCGACGTGAGAGCTTGGGGCGACGCTGGCGTGGGCAGGTCACTCTTTTCTTCTAACAGTTCAAAAATACGTTTGGACGCGCCCAAAGCCTCTTGAAACTGGCTGTAAAGCCCGGTGAGCGCACCTACTGCGCCCGCGACGAAGAGGGTATAGAGCAGAAACTGTACCAGCTGGCCGGGAGTCAACCCGCCGCTGTTGACCAGCCGTCCGCCCACGTAGAGCACCACGCTGATGGCGCTGAACATGGCAAAGATAATCCCTGAGAAAAACGCAGCCCGAAACGCCGCTCGTCTAAGAGCGATGTGGTACGACGCGTTGATCAAGCTGCCGTAACGGGCGGCCTCGAGCCCCTCCGCCGTAAACGATTTGACCACCCGTACGCCGACAATCGCCTCTTCTGCGCTCGCGTTCGCCTCGGCGATGCGGTCTTGAAACTCGGTGCTGATAGCCCGCAGTTTACGCCCGAACGTACGCGCCCCGAACATCACGACCGGCACGACCAAGAGCATCAGTAAGGTCAGCTGCCAGTTGGTAACAAACAGTAAAACAATACTGCCGACCAAAAGCGCCCCCTGATTGACGAGCTGTGCCAGCGCCTGTGAGACCGCACCCTGCACCACCGACGCGTCCGAGGTCAGGCGTGAAGTGATCTCTCCGGTACGGCGCGTTTCAAAAAAGCGAATCGGCAACGCCATCAGGTGGGCGTACAAATCTCGGCGGAGGTCGGCAACGACGCCTTCGCCAACTTGCGCGATCATATAGGTCCGTAAAAAGTTAAACGCGGCCTGGACTAAAAAGATACCCAGCAAAATGGCGACAATTCGGTTGAGGTTTAAGCTGGCCCCTTGTCCCGAAGCGATAAAGGTATCGAAAAAACGCCGGACGACCTGCGGCACCGCGAGAGACAGGAGGCTTGCGACTCCTACAGCCACCATCCCGACCACAAGCTGCACACGGTAGGGGCGAGTATAAGCGAACAGTTTACGGAGCTGGCCAAAGTCTGAAAATGATCCTTTGGTTTCGCCTTTGGAGGAGATAGTACGGCGCATCATCGCCCCTAAGTTTACGCCCCTGCGCAAGCGGCTTACGTTGCGGCGGTGCATACCTAAGCTGGCTAAACCCAACGTTCAAGCTCATCTTGGTGCAATTGCCCTAACACAACAAAAAAAGAGCGGAGCCGTGCTCCGCCCTAAAAGCGTACTGAGAATGTCGCTTAGCCTTTGACCGCCCCGGCCGTAAGGCCGTCAACGATACGAGCCTGAAAGATAAGGACGAGAATCACCAGCGGAATCGAGACGAGCACCGACGCCGCCATAATTTCGCCGAACGGTTCTTGCCGCGCAATTCGCCCTGACAGCTGAGCAATGGCGACCGGCACCGTTTGCGACGGTTTGTCAAACGCCGTAAAGGTTAACGCAAACAGATATTCGTTCCACGCACCGATAAAAGCCAGCAACCCGGTGGTGACGAGTGCGGGCGCGGTCAGCGGCAATAGCACCCGCCAAAACGTCTGCATCATGTTAGCCCCGTCAACCTGCGCGGCTTGGAGAAGCGAGTCGGGTAACGTGCGGAAAAAAGCTGTCAAAACCCATACCGTAAAGGGTAAAGAAAAGAGCAGATAGGTCAGGATCAGACTCAGCGTCGTCGGCAGGTGGAGAAAGCGGATAACCGCGTAAAGACCTGAAAGAATCGCAATCTGCGGAAACATAGTCATCGATAAGATAACGTAGAGCGAAATGTCTTTACCGCGAAAGCGCAGTTTGCCGAGCGCATAAGCGGCGAACGAACCTACGAGGAGCGCCAGCAAGGTAGTCATACCGGCAACAATGACGCTGTTAAGTAAACCACGTAAAAAAGCTGGATTACCGAGTACGGCCTGAAAGTTGATCAGTGTGGGGTTGGTCGGCCACAGTGTCGCTGGGGTTTGAAAAAGCTCCCGCTCAGACTTGAGAGCAGAAACAACTGCCCAGTAAAACGGAAACATTAGATAGATAAAGATAACGACGACGAAAATCCAGAAGAAAATTCGGCCCCATGGCGACTTTTTAGTTGCGGTCATTCTGTGTCCACCCTTAAAAGACGAATGTATAAAAAGGCGAAGGCGAAGAGAACGATAAAGATGATTACGCTCGTTGCAGAGGAAAAACCCATCTCTCTAGCACTGATCAGCTGGAAATAAGCAAAGCTCGCCATCGATTCCCGACTTTCGCCGTACATAATCTGGAACGCGTCGAAGATACGGAGCGAATCGAGCGTACGAAAGACCAAAGCGACGGCGAGCGTCGGGGTAAGTAGCGGCAGCGTCATCGAGAAAAACTGTTGTATCTTGCTTGCGCCGTCAATTTCAGCAGCTTCGTAAAGGTCGCTGGGGATGGTGGCAAGTCCGGCTAAGAGCAAGAGCGCCATAAACGGGGTAGTTTTCCAGACTTCCATAGCGATGATGCTAGGGACCTGATACTTTGGGTCACCGGTCCAGTCAACGAACCCGCTACTCAGGCCAAATCGGTTAAAGAGGGCGTTAAAAAACCCTTTACGGTCAGGGGCCAACATCCATTCCCAGATACGGGTTGAAACGACGGTGATAATCGCCCACGGCACTAACATTGCGGCGCGCATGACGCCGCGGCCAAAAAACTTTGCGGCGAGCACCAGAGCAATCGCCATGCCCAAAAGGGCCTCGAGCGCCACTGCGATGACCGCGACAAAGACGGTATCACCCACAGCGTGAATAAAGTCGGCGTCTGCGGCCCCTAAAACGTAGCGTTTACCGCCGAGGTTAAACTCGGTGAGTTCACCGTAGCGGCGTGGTGAGCGGGGCAGAATCCGGAAAGGGTTTTGGTACTGTATCTGACCGTTTTCAACAACTGGCTGACCACTGTCGTCAAGTTCGGGCGGCAGCTCGCGGATGGTAAAACTCAGCAGGTCGCGGTAGTTCGACCAACCGACAAACTCGGTGGTTGCGCCAGGGTCGGCGAAGCGGGCATTGGTAAAGCTCAGATAAAAAACCTGACCTAGCGGATAGATTGCCAGCAAAAATAACATAGCAAAGGTAGGGAGAAGGAGCCAAAGTGCGGTGCGCTCTTCTGAGCGGGCCAGCTCCGAAGTGTGCTGAGGAGTTTTAGTGACCGTAACAGGATTTGCTTGAGCCACAGTCGTGACCCCTTTCTAAAGAAATCTTGCCGGACGCTCACGCTGAGGGTCCGGCAACAATCTAAGACATAGTATAGTGATGTTACTTAGTAGCGACCTCTACGCCAGAGTGCGCAGCGGCTTTAAGTCCGGTTAAGTCTTCTAGGTCGATTTCAAGTTCGCCCATCGCGGTATCGGCGTCGTTGGCACCGGTCAACACGTCATGGACAGCGGTAAAGAACGCTTTTGAAACTTGGGCGTAACGTGGCGCGGTGACCGTCGAAGGACGGGCGACAGCGTTTTGGAATACCGGCAAGAGGTCGGCAAACCAAGAGACGTTTGAATCGAGTAACTTCTGGTCTTGGTAGACAGCTTCAATTGTCGGCAGTGCAGCGGTTGCTATCGCGTGCGTAAGTTGCTCGTCATAGGAGGTCATAAAGCGAGCTACATCAACGGCGACGTCGGGGTTTTTGCTGTACTTGTTAACTGCTAATTGCCAACCGCCCAAGGTCGCAGCGGGGGAACCGTCCTGACCTGCAGGCAAGGTGGTGATACCAACTGAGTCGGCGATGGGGCTGTCGTCAGCGGTTGCTAAGCTATAGGCGTAGGGCCAGTTACGCATAAAAACGGCGTTCCCGTTTTGGAAAATCTGCCGAGCATCTTCCTCTTGAAAGCCAGTTACCGCTCTTGGTGAGATGGTACCGACCCAGCCCGCAGCGGCGTCAAGTGCGGCAATGGTTTGGTCGTTATAGACTTCGATCTGACCTTCAGGGCTGATAATGCTGCCGCCGCCGAACGAAGAAATCCACTCTAAGGCGTCGCAGGTCAGGCCCTCATAGGCGTCGCCCTGCCAAACATAACCGGTAAAGTCAGGGTTGTTGGCCCCTTCACCCTCCATAATTTTGGTTGCCATCTCTTGCAACTCGGTCCAGGTTTTCGGCGGGTTGTCGTAGCCGTACTTTTTCAGCAAGTCGGTGCGGTAGTAGAGCAGACCGGCGTCGGTAAAGTACGGAATCCCAACGAGCTTACCGTCTACCGTATTGTTTTCGACGATAGGTTGGAAGAACGCTTTCATATCGTCGGCAACACCGTCGTACTGATTAAAGTCGATAAGGTGCTGTTGCAGGTCACCCGGCCAGATCACGTCAATCTCTAACAGGTCTGCGTCACTCGATTGCGCTTCGAAAAGCTGCAGATAGAGGGCGTAGCGGTCAGTAGTTGACTCAGGCCCCTGCTGCACGTTGACCGTGACGTTATAGTCTTGGCCATTGATGGTGTGAGGGTTGGCGCTCTGGTAACGTTGGGCGGCGGCCTTGGAGTACTGGATGGCCTGAGCGGTGTTCCCTGTCAACCACGTTATAGAGACGTTTTTTTGGGCAAACGCCATCCCTGCAGTTAACAGTGCTGCAGCTACTAAAACCTTCTTCATTTTTCACCTCTTTCTTAAATTTCTTTCACGTCAAGACGACTACTGTTTAGGTGTCCTACCGCACATGTGTTAACGAGGTCCTTAAAGCAAACTAGCCGTTTTGATAAAGAGATTGTAGCAATCTTAAGGCGCAACTGCAAGGCGTTTAGCTTACGGTTTCTTCATGCTGGACGCTTTTTGTTATTTGTTACAAGAGCTTGTCATATGTAAAAACGCACCCAAAAATTCCACTTTTTTTATTCGCATCGCTGTATTTGCGCTTTTGGAATCATGTAAAACCCCGTCATGGTGACGGGGCTCTACGTTTTATAGGGGGATGATGCAGCGTCTTTTAAGCGGCGTCCTGATCTTCTGCCCTGTCTTCGTTGTCCTCGGGGTCTTCGTTATCCAGGTCATCTTCAGCTGGGCTGGCTTCGGCAGCAAACAACCCGGACTGCGCAGGTGGGGTGTAGGTGTAGCCGAGGTGCGTGTAGGCGCGCTCAGTAGCGACGCGGCCCCGTGGAGTACGGCTTAACAGGCCGTTTTGAATCAAGAACGGTTCGTAGACTTCCTCGAGCGTATTGCCGTCTTCACCTACTGACGTCGCCAGGGTATTGACGCCGGTCGGCCCCCCGGCAAATTTGGTGATTAAAGCTTCCAAGATCACGCGGTCACGGGCCTCGAGGCCGAGTTCATCAATGTCGAGTTCATTGAGGGCGCTTTTCGCACGGGCTAGACTCACGGTGTCTTCGCCCGCGACTTCGGCAAAGTCGCGGACGCGGCGCAAGAGGCGTTTGGCGATACGCATGGTGCCGCGCGCTCGCCGCCCAACCTCTAAGGCGGCGTCGGGGTCAATCTTAAAGCCGAGCAGGTCGGCGTCACGTGAGACCCCGGCGGCGAGTTCTTCGGTGGTGTAGTACTCTAAGTGTTCGATAATCCCGAAACGGCTCCGCATCGGGCCGGTAATGAGCCCCGAACGGGTCGTTGCGCCGACCAGCGTAAAACGTGGCAGATCGAGCCGGATGGTGCGGGCAGCCGGACCTTGACCCAAAATGATGTCTACCTTAAAGTCTTCCATCGCCGGGTAGAGGTGTTCTTCAGCAACGCGGCCCAGACGGTGAATCTCATCAATAAAGAGCACGTCGCCGTCGTCTAAGGCGTTGGTTAGGATGGCGGCCAAATCGCCGGGTTTTTCGATGGCGGGGCCGCTCGTCACGCGGATATTGACCCCGAGTTCGTACGCGACGATATGCGCCAAGGTCGTTTTGCCGAGTCCGGGGGGGCCGTAGAGCAGCACGTGATCCAGAGCTTCACCACGGTTTTTGGCCGCGCTCAGGTAGACGCCGAGCTTCTCTTTTAACTTTTTTTGCCCCACGTAGTCGTCTAGCGAGCGTGGGCGCAGCGCACCGTCGAGTTCCATTCTTAGTAGCGTAGCACGTACCAGGAGAGTATCAGACCACCTGCCCGACCAAAATATATCGCGTGTGGGACGGGATTCTTACAGTGTTACGTCGTTTGGCTCAGGTATTTGCTGAAGTCAAGGTGTCCACGTTTAGAGGGGCCAAAAGGGACTCGAGTTCCGCCGTATCCGTAAATTCCAAGAGGGGCGCACGGGGATACCCGGCGTCAAGGCCCTGAAGCTTGAGCGCCGCCTTAAGGCCCGGAATCCCAAAGCGTGTAGTGACAGCCTGAGCGAGCGGGTTGAGGCTAAATTGTAAGGCTCGAGCCGTCTCTAAATCACCTTTGTGAAACGCGTCGTAAAGTCCTCGGCAGGGCCGAGCGGCAACATTGGCCACCGCCAAAATGCCCCCACGTGCGCCGAGCGCGAGCGCGGCCAAAAAAGTTGGGGCGCTGCCGGTCATGACCTGAAAGTCTTTCGGGACGCGGCGCATGGTTTCGCTCAGGGCGGCAACGTTGCCCGACGAGTCTTTAAGCCCAACAATATTTGGGTGCTGCGCGAGGCTGGCAATAAGTGTAGGACTGAGGGCGAGCGTGGTGACCGACGGGATGTTATAGAGCAGCACGGGCAGGGTGCTCTCGTCGGCAAGCGTTTCGTAGTGCGTCCGTAAAACCGTATCGGTCATCGCAGCCGGGTAGTAGTGCGGCGGTAAGACGAGCACCGCGTCTGCGCCGAGCTCATGCGCCTCTCGGTTACGCGCCGTGACAAGCTGCGTCGCCTCACCGCCGGTGCCGACGAGCAGCGGTTTGGTTTTAGAGATAACTGCCCTAGCCGCCTCAACGACTTGACGCCGTTCGGCTGCGGTCAAAAAAGCTGCTTCGCCGTTGCTGCCTAAGAGTAAAAACCCGTCTACCTGGGGCTCGAGCCGCTGCAAAAGCTCTTGTAACGCCGCTGTATCTACGTCGCCGGTACGGGTAAACGGGGTAGGAACCGGGGGGATGATGCCTTGGAGGTTGATCATGCTTAAGTTTACCCGCCCAGCAACTATGAAAACGCTAGGAACTGTGAAAACGCCAGCAACTGTGAAAACGGTTGTACCCCGAGCTCTTAACTCGAGTCATCCTCTAGTTTGCTTCTGTTCTAAAGGTGCAGGTCTGATCGTCGCGCGTCCTTTAAGATAGCCTGGAGAAAGCGCAGGTGAACCGTGGCCGACCACGCCGCACAGCCGTGTAATGAAGGGGTTATTCGTTCGGGGAAACACGACGAAACCCACCCCCAAACGTCGCGTCCCTGGGTGCTGGCTGCGACCATTTTGGGCTCGTCGCTCGCGTCGGTCACGACTTCAGCCGTCAACGTTGCTTTGCCCAACTTGCAAACTGCGCTTAACACTACGCTCGTGAACGCGCAGTGGGTGGTCAACGCCTACACGCTCTTTTTGGCGGCGCTGATCTTGCTCGGGGGCTCGCTCGGGGACCACTACGGGCGCAAACGCGTATTTGTTCTCGGCACCCTGATCTTCGGCGCGGCGTCGGTGTGGTGCGGCCTCGCGCCGAACGTCACGCAACTGATCGTCGCACGCGGCGTGCAAGGCGTCGGTGGGGCGCTCTTAACCCCCGGTTCGCTGGCGATACTCAGCGCGGCGTTTCCGGAGAGTGAACGCGGGAAAGCTATCGGCCTCTGGTCGGGGTTTTTAGCGATTACCACGGCGGCGGGGCCGGTTTTGGGCGGCTTTGTGACCGACGCATTGTCGTGGCGCTGGGTGTTTTTTATGGTCGTCCCGCTGGCGCTCCTGGTCGTCTTGATTACGCTCTGGCGCGTGCCCGAAAGCCGCGATGATGAGGCCACCGGCGGCCTCGACTACGGCGGGGCGCTCCTAGTCACGCTCGGTTTAGGCGGGCTGACGTTCGGGCTCTTGCGTTCCTCGAGCACTTCGTGGGGCGATCCGGTTGTGCTCGTCTCTTTAGGACTCGGCGTCCTTTTATCGGCAGGTTTTTTGTGGCTCGAGACGCGTGTCGAAGGGCCGATGATGCCGCCCAGACTCTTCCGCAGCCGCACCTTTACCGGGGCCAACCTCCTCACCCTATTTTTGTACGCGGCGCTCGGGGCGGCGCTATTCTTTTTGCCCTACCATTTTCAGAGCGTGCAGGGCTATAGCGCAGCGCAGACCGGGTTGGCGCTCTTACCGATGATCCTCTTAATGACGCTGCTCGCACGTTGGGCCGGAGGGTTGGTAGACCGCGTGGGGGCAAAACTGCCGCTGATGGTCGGGCCGAGCATTGTCGCGGTAGGGTTCGCGCTGCTGGCCATTCCCGGCCTGAACGCGAACTACTGGACGACCTTTTTCCCGGCGCTCTTGGTACTGGGCTTCGGCTTGGCGGTGTCGGTCGCGCCGCTGACGACGACTGTGATGAACGCCGTCCCGACGCATCAGGCAGGGACAGCTTCGGGGGTGAACAACGCGGCGGCGCGGCTGGCGAACCTCCTAGCGGTCGCAGTTTTCGGCGTGGTGATTTTGCTCGTTTTTAACCCGGCGCTGACCTCAAACCTCGCCCCACTTTCTTTGCCGCAGGGGGCCAGCGAGCAGATTGACGCGCAGCGTACCGACCTCGTAAATATCCGTGCGCCGGAAGGCTTGCCTGATCAGACGCGTGCGGAGGTCGAAACGGCCGTTAAGGGGGCCTTTGTCAGCGGGTTCCGTTTTGTGACCTTGGTATGTGCGGGGCTGGCGGTGCTGAGCGCCCTGATCGCTTGGCGCACGGTTGAGGGGAAAGGCGAGGATGAGGGGAGTAAGAATGGTGACTCGAGTCCGAGCACTTCGTAGAAAGAGTCTCGGCCTAGAGCCTGTTATAAATGAGGCAATTGTGACTGCTGTTATCGCTACTGAACTTGCGTCTTGCACAGCAGTTGAACTGTTTAGAGGTTTCAGCACTTCGGACTCGAGCCTGCCTTTAAGCTCCAAACACACCCAAAAAATTGCTGCCGAAAGTGCGAAAAGCTAGCCTGGGACGGATTTCCTGAGTGTCAACCAAACAGCTCGAATAAATCTCCAAGGTTCATAACACGCTTTAGGGACGCACTTTTTCAAGTTCTACAAAAGCGAAAGGTGTTTGCCCTTTATATTCATAGGGGTCACATTCGTTCTTAAAAAGCGACGCGTACTCAAAGGTATACGCGGTGTCAAGTCGGTCGCCGTAAAAAACATCTGAGCAAAGCGAATAGTGAAGGGTGCCGTTTGGGTCGGTTAAGGTCAGCGCAAGTATCCCCATCTGCGGGAGCGCCTGCGCTGACAGGTAGCCGAGGTTTGGATTCGCCAGCTCGTAGCCTTCAACGTTGTAGGTCTCAGCGCCTAACGTAGCACTGCCCGAGAATGTGTACCGCGTTTTAGTGACCTCGGTAACTTTTGTCTCGATACGCAGTCCAATCGGTACCGCTCTATCATCCGTTTGATAAAAACCAATAAATGTACCCGTCATATAGGGCTGGCTTTCAATATACTGAGAGCAGCCCACAAGTGCAAGCAGAAGCAAGAAGAAACCCAAACGTGTCACAAATGAGCTTAGCATGTGAGCACAAACAAGTGAGGTCGTACCTCGCTTGTCACCAACTATGCGTCAGTCTCGTCAAGCGGCGACAAAGGCACAACTTGGGGTGCTGCTCCGACTCACATAAAAAACTGACAAGTTAGCTTTAGTGTGATGCAATTTCTGAAGCGTGCTACGGATTCCTTTGAGTAAAGAGGTTGTAGAGTTGAGCGGTAAGGGGCTCCGGCGCAGGCTGCTTGTGGCGCGGACTCTCTAGACAAAGCCGGAAAAGGCTCTAAGGAGGCTCGAACATGGCAACCATCGTAGAAATTGCTCAAAGTGACGGCAGATTCGGCACGCTCGTTCAGGCTTTACAAGCCGCCGACCTGGTAGACACCCTAAACGGCGACGGTCCCTTTACCGTTTTCGCGCCCACTGACGACGCTTTTGAACAGCTCGATAACGACGTACTCAATACCCTGATGGGTGACAAAGACAAACTGACCAAGGTGCTGACTTATCACGTCGCCGACGACCGCTACACCGCCCGTGACTTGGAGGGGCTGTCGCGCCTGACGACGCTGACGGGGGACGACTTGCAGGTCTCGAGTGAGACGAACTTGCGGGTAGACGAAGCGACGATTGTACAAACCGACGTTGAGGCCGACAACGGCATCATTCAGGTGATCGACCAGGTGATTTTGCCCGAAGGTATTTTGCTCTCTTAAGAAGCAGGTTTCTGCGGGTTTTGGGCCGCACCGGAGGTAGCCTAAGACCCCTTTACTTCTCAACCCTTTCAGGAACTGCCTGATGGTGGCTCAACTTTTTAACGCCCTAAGACCGACCTCGAGCCGCCGGAGTTTTGGCTTGGGATTGGTGGCCAACTGACTTGATAACGTTTTACTGTCCAGGCTTTTGGTGAAGGCTACGCCTGCTGCTACCCATAAGCCGACCTGCAGATTTGGTTACGGGTTGCTTGTCATCTGAAGGCGGCAGTTAATCACGGCACACTTTCGTAGGGGAGCGTACTGGTGTCACAACAAGGGTCACAGCAAAAGCCTGCTGACGCTTCAGCTGATGCTTTAGAGCATAAGGGTAAATGGGCCATCTTGAGCGTCGTGTCTCTAGGCACTTTTATGACGGTTTTAGACGGCTCGATCGTCAATATTGCGCTGCCGAGTATCGCCAGAGCTTTTAGTATGCCCCTTAACGGTCAGATTCAGTGGGTCTCGATTGCCTATCTGATCACGCTGGCCTCGAGCCTGGTGATTTTCGGCAAACTTTCCGGCGCGTTCGGCGCGAAGCGCATCTGGCTGGCCGGCGTCACAGTGTTTACGGGTTTTTCGGTGGCCTGTGGTCTGGCTCCGGGTATCCTCTGGCTGATCGTCTTTCGCGCTTTACAAGGGGTGGGCGCAGCGATGATCTTTGCGCCCGCTGCTGAGATTATTACCGATACGTTTCCCGGTAATCAGCGCGGCCGGGCGCTTGGGATCAACGCAGTGGTTGTCTCGTTGGGTATCAGTGTCGGGCCGATTTTGGGGGGGCTTCTGACCGAATACCTCGATTGGCGCTGGATTTTTTTCGTCAACGCGCCGATCGGCGTCTTTACCTTTTTCTGGGCGCTGAGAACGTTGCCGGGTCAGCAGCGGCAAAAGGTGACCCACTTCGACTTTGTGGGTGCGGTGCTCCTCGTCCTCGGGTTGGGGGGGCTGACGCTCGGGCTTTCGTTCGGCCGAGAGTGGGGCTGGAGTTCGCTACCTGTTTTGATCGCGCTCGGAGTAGGTGTCGGCGGCGTTGCTGCAACCATCTTTGCCGAAGCGCGTATCAAAAATCCCCTCATCAACCTGGACTTATTTAAGAACCGCACCTTCTCGTCGGCTTTTTTCAGCTTGATTTTGGCCTTTACCGCCGTGTTTGCCGTAAACTTTCTCGCGCCCTTTTATTTCGAGCAGTTGCGCGGCTTTTCAACGGTAAAGTCCGGGTTGCTCTTGACTCCGATCGCTATTGCGGTCGGGGTGGCCGGCCCGCTCTCAGGTGCGCTTTTTGATCGGACCAGCTCGAGGTTTATCGCACCCTCCGGCCTAGTCATCGTAGCTGTCGGACTTTTTCTCCTGAGTCGCTTGGACGCCAGCAGCGCCTTGTGGCTGATCATCACCGCCTCGGCGCTCGTCGGCTTGGGAAACGGTACTTTTTCGCCACCTAATACCAGTACGCTTTTAGGGGTAGCACCCAGCAGCGACCGCGGAGTCGCGTCGGCGCTCTTAGCGACCGGGCGCTCGACCGGGCAGGCGTTTGGGGTTGCGATTACCGGGGCCGTCTTCAGCGGGCTGGGCGGCTCCGCCTCCGGGCAGCGGCTGGGGCAGGGCACAGGCAGTCCGGGACTCGCCGGGACCTTTACCCACGCGTTTGACACGGCGCTGCTGGTCGCCGCCGGGATCGCGGTGCTGGCTTTTGCCGTGGCGCTCTTTAGACGTAAGCAACCAGCGTAGCGTGCTGGGTTTTGTTGGGCTTTTGGCTACAGTTGAAGATATCTGTAGCGTCTCGAAGGGGAAAAGTCAGAATCCAGAAGTTGGACAATATAATCAAGAAATCAGCGTCTCTCACGCGCTCAGAACGTTATAAAAAAGCTCAACACAGCTTAGGCAACGATTACACCTGTGCGCTACCGGTATGGTTTGGTAGTTTGTGTCCCGTCTTATAAGCGTTCCGGGCGGCCTCAGCTTGATATGTCCAGCTTTTACGTGTCTATGACCTACGCCGCAAAAGGAGCGTGCCTGTGCAAATGTCTGATGCTGCAAACCAAAATAGCCTTCAGCAGCCCAAAAACAAGTGGGTTATTTTAAGCGTCATCTGTTTAGGGGCGTTTATGACGTCTTTGGACGGGTCAATTGTCAACATCGCCTTGCCGACGGTGTCTCGAGCGTTCGGGGTGGCGCTTAACGGTCAGATTCAGTGGGTGGTGATCGGTTACCTGATCGTGATTGCCGCAACGCTGCTCACCTTTGGGAGGCTCTCAGACGCGGTGGGTGCCAAACGTATCTGGTCACTGGGGATCATCTTCTTTGCCGTCAGCTCAGCGGCTTGCGGGTTCGCCCCGGCGCTGATTTGGCTGGTCGTCTTCCGTGCTGTTCAAGGGGTGGGGGCGGCGATGATCCTGGCGACGAGCGCCGCGCTCATTACCGAGACGTTTCCGGGTAGTCAGCGGGGCCGGGCGTTAGGCATCAACGCGGTAGTCGTTTCGCTGGCGGTCAGTACCGGCCCGGTCTTGGGTGGGCTGATTACCGAATACGCCAGTTGGCGTTGGATCTTTTTTATCAATGTGCCGATTGGAGTTGTCAACTACTTCTGGACACTCCGCACTCTGCCGCCTGACCAGAAGAGTCGGGCGTCGGGTTTTGACTTTACCGGTGCGGCGCTGCTGGCGCTCGGTTTGGGCGGCCTGACCTTGGGGCTTTCGTTCGGGCGGCAGTGGGGCTGGAGTTCGCTGCCGATTTTAGCGGCGCTCGGTTTAGGCGTGCTCAGCTTTGCCGCGGCACTCTTCACTGAAACGCGGGTCAAGCGCCCGCTGATTGACCTTACCCTGTTTCAGAACCGTACCTTTACTTCCGCCACCTTTAGTCTGCTGCTCAGCTTTGTAGCTTTCTTCTCGGCAACTTTTTTGCTGCCCTTTTACCTCGAGCAGCTGCGCGGCTTTTCGACCTCGAGGGCGGGCCTGCTCCTTATCCCGCTCACAGTAGGCATCGGCCTGCTCGGACCCTTGTCCGGTGCGCTCGCAGACCGCATCGGCTCACGTTTACTCTCGCCACTCGGTTTAGCAGTTGCGGCGACGGGCCTTTTTCTGATCAGCCGTTTTGACGCCACTACTGCGGTCTGGTTTGTTGTCATTGCGCTTTCTATCAGCGGTATCGGGCTGGGCATCTTCGCGTCGCCGAACTCGAGTTCGCTGATGGGCGCGGTAGCGGGCAACAAACGCGGCGTCGCCTCGGGGCTTTTGGCGACCAGCCGCACAGTGGGTCAAGCTTTTGGTATCGCGGTGTCCGGCGCAATCTTTGGGGGTCTCGGCGGCGCGGTCGCGGGCGACCGGCTCGCGCAGGGCGAGGCGGGTGCGGGCCTAGCAACGACTTTTACTCGAGCGTTCGATACGGCCCTATTGGTCGCAGCGGGGGTCGCAGTGTTGGCTTTCGCCGTGGCTTTAGTTAGGAACAGAAGGCAAGACACGTAAACTACAGCCCCCAGCACATCCTACGAACCAGCCTAAAGAGACAACAGCGTCAGCGCAATTAGGAGTGCGTGGAGCGGCGGCGCGAGCGGGGCCAAGCGCATGATACGGGGCCGCTCTGTAAAAAAGCCGATCCAACCTGCAGCCACCGCGCCCAAAACAGTGATCGGATAGGTATGCGTCACTAGAGTCGCGCCGAGCGGCAACCTTACCGGTGTACCCTCTACATCCAATAGGGTCAGCAAAACGAGCACAAACCAGCAGATGATCGAAACCAGATACGCGGGTGTGGTCACAATCAGGGCCAAAAACCCGGCCGGTGTGGGCTGCCGCCGGTCAAGCACCGGCTCACGGTAGTGCCGCATGTGCTAAGTATAGCGCGTGCATAGCAGGTATGATCTGAGAACGAACGCTCTCAGTTTAGTGAGCCTAGCCAACATGATGAGATCATACCTGCGGGATTTGAGACTAGCTTATCTGTGTGCTCCACCTGCAAGGTATGCTAAACCTCCATGTCAGCTCCGTCCGGTTCCCAAACCGCCCGCCTCCTCATTTCGTGCCCCGACCGCCCTGGTATCGTCGCGGCGGTGTCACAGTTTTTATACAGCCACGGCGCTAATATCCTGGACGCGCAGCAGCACTCGGCGGACCCAACCGGCGGCGAGTTTTTGATGCGGATGGTGTTTCACCTAGAAGACCTGAAGGTAGAAAACCGGGACGTGACCCGCACACAGTTCGAGCGGGCCTTCGCCGAGGTGGTCGCGCGGCCTTTTAGAATGAACTGGCACGTCGCCTACGCCGACGAGCGCAAACGGATAGCGATTTTGGTGTCGAATACCGACCACTGTTTGTTAGAGCTTTTATGGCGTAAACAAAGCGGCGAGTTTGAAGTTGACATCCCTTTCGTCGTGTCAAACCATGAAAACTTGTGCGGCGTTACCGAGTCGTACGGCGTGCCGTTTCACTATCTGCCGGTCGCTAAAGACCTGGACAAAAATAATAAGGCCGAGCAAGAGGCGCAAATTTTAGCGTTGCTAGAATCCGAACCTGTAGACTTTATCGTCTTAGCCCGCTACATGCAGGTTTTGTCGCCTGAGTTTGTGGCGCGTTACCCAGCCAAAATCATCAATATTCACCACTCGTTTTTGCCAGCATTCGTGGGCGCGAACCCTTACCAACAGGCGTATCGGCGCGGCGTCAAACTGATCGGCGCAACCGCGCACTACGTCACCGACGACTTAGACGAAGGCCCGATTATCGAGCAGGACGTGGCAAGAGTTTCACACCGCGAATCCATCGAAGATTTGGTACGGGTAGGGCGGGGGCTCGAGCGCACCGTCTTGGCGCGGGCGGTCGCAGCGCAGTTAGACGACCGGGTGCTGTTGGTCGGGAATAAAACGGTGGTGTTTTGAGCTTTAAGATGAGTGCAGACCATGATGAACTCTTAGATGTAGTTGGCGCTGATGACAACGTGATCGGCCAGCAACCTCGTTCGGAAGTGTACCGGCGTGGACTGCTCTGCCGCGTCGTTAATGTGTTTCTCGAGAACACTCAAGGCCAGCTTTGGATTCCCCGACGAACTGCCCACAAAAGGACCTTTCCGCTCTGCCTCGATATGAGTATGGGCGGCCACGTCGAAAGCGGTGAGAGCTACGAAGAGGCTCTAGCACGCGAACTGTCAGAAGAGTTGAGGCTAGACGTAGAGAAAACTGACTGTGAGCTTTTGGGGTATCTGACACCATCTGAAAGCGGCGTTTCGGCGTTTATGAAGGTCTACCGCATCAAGGCGGATGACGCGCCTGCTTATAATAAAGACGATTTTTTAGAAGCTCGGTGGCTCTTACCTCACGAGCTGTTACGCCGACTCCGTGACGGTGAACCTGCCAAAGGAGACCTGCTGACCCTAATCGAGCGGTTTTATACGGACAAAAAGCAGTATGGTAGAGCGAAAAGCTTTTAAGTTAGCTCTCGAGCCTCGAGGAGACCATCAATGACCCAAACCTCTAATCAGACCTCAAGAACTCGCACCGTCACCATCGGTTCCGAAACCCGCGACTTGCCCATCGTCAGCGTCGGCCCCGTGTCGGTCGCTCTGCTGAACCTTCTGGGTGACGCGCCCCTGACCGAAGCTGCCGCTGCCGAGCTCGCGGGGCGCTTGCCCGAAGTTGACGTGCTCGTGACGCCCGAAGCCAAAGCTGTCCCGCTCGCCCACGCGCTCGCGGTGCGTACCGGCCTGCCCTACGTGGTCGCCCGCAAAACGAAAAAACCCTATATGGTGGGTGCCGTCCGCAAAACCGTGACCTCGATTACCACCGGCAAACCGCAAGACCTCTTTTTAGACGGGACCGATTTGCCAAAGCTTAGGGGGCACCGGGTCGCCATCATTGACGATGTGGTGAGTACCGGCGGTACCCTCCGCGCCTTGTCCGAACTGCTCACTGAAGTCGGAGCCGAGGTCGTGGCGACACTTGCGGTACTGACCGAAGGCGACGAACGAGACGACGTTATTTCGCTCGGACATCTGCCGCTGTACGACAATCCGGTTTAGACCCGGACTTTTAGACTTTTGCTGTCGCTTGGGAAACAAAGTTAAGAATACGGAATAAAGGAAGAAGGCAGAATTAAGGATGCTCCAATCTTTTTAAGGTCGCTCCTTCTTGTCTACTCAACAACCCCTTTGCACAACTTCGCTTAAGTCTTCAGCTTGACACCTCAAAGTTTACGTGAGAGACGCTTTTTAGGCTATAACTCTCATATTTTTTGCGTTCCTGACGGAATTTCTGGTGATGGCTCGAGCCCACTTCAACGGGGCTGATGTGCTACGATAGCCTACTACCCCGCGCCGCTATCTCTGCTGCGCCTTTTTCCCAGTTGTCCGTTTCCCTACTAGCCTGGAGTCCGTGTGCCGAGCGACGCCAAAGAACGTATCCGCGAACGCCTAGACATCGCCGAGGTCGTCGGTGAAGTTGTGGCGCTTAAACCGGCGGGTAAGGGGCGACTCAAGGGCTTGTGCCCGTTTCACGGCGAGAAAACGCCGTCGTTTCACGTGTTGCAAGATCGGGGCTTTTTTTACTGCTTCGGGTGTCAGGCCAAGGGTGACATCTTCGACTTCGTGATGCGCACCCAAGGCGTCGAGTTCGGTGAAGCCTTGCAGGTGTTGGGGCAACAAGCAGGCGTCGAGGTCACACCGAGCACCCCCAAAGACCTGCACAAGCGCGATTTATACGAGGTTAACAAGCTCGCTTTGGAGTTTTTTAGATCGCACCTACCGGGGACGGCTGAGAACTATCTGTTGGGGCGTCATCTGACTCCCGAAAGCCTCGAGGCGTTTGATTTGGGTTTTGCCCCCGATAGCTGGGACGAACTCCTTAAATACGCGCTCACTAAAGGCGTCAAAGATACTGAGCTTTTACGGGCCGGTTTACTTGCCGAGTCCGAAGCGGGGCGGCGTTACGACCGTTTTAGGGGCCGGGTGATGTTTCCCATCAAAGACTCCTTAGGCCGCGTGGTCGGGTTTTCGGGCCGTGTGTTAGACGACAGCCTGCCCAAGTACGTCAACACGCCTGAAACCGACGTGTTCCGTAAGGGCGAACTGCTCTACGGCCTCGATACGGCCAAACACACGATTCGCTCAACCGGCGAATGTTTGGTCGTTGAAGGTTACATGGACGTCATTGCGCTCCACCAGACGGGGTTTAGCAACGCGGTTGCGGCGCTAGGCGCAACCCTGACGGCAGAACAAGCCGTCCAGCTCTCACGGTTAGAAGTGCAAAAACTCTACCTCGCCTTTGACGCGGACGAAGCGGGGCAGCGGGCGGTCTTGTCGGGCCTCGAGCAGTCCGTGGGCCGTCAGTTCCTAGTTAAAGCGGTGCGCGTGCCGCACGGTAAAGACCCGGCAGACGCGGTGCTGGGTGGCTACATCGAGGCGTTTCAGCAGGCGTTGGGCGCAGGACTTTCCGAAGTGACGTTTCGCTTTCGCAGCGTCCTAGCCAAGCACGACGCGGGGAGTCTCGAGGGCAAAAAGAACATCTTGCAGGAGCTGTTACCCGCGCTCCGGCCCCGAGACGTCTTTGACCCGGTAGCCAGCGAGATGCGCCGTCTGGTCATTGATGAGCTGAAAATTGAAGGGCCGCGCCTCGACGAGTGGGTGAGTTCTAAAACCAAACGGGCGCTTAACACCACGCAGCTTCGGGGGATGCAGCGGCAAGGAACGGGCGGCTCACAGGTGGCGGTCATTGAACTCGAGCTGATAGCGCTGCTGCTTTTGGAACCGTATAGGCTCGAGGAACGTCTCTTGACCGTTTCGGCAGCCCTCCCCAGTGAGGGCAACGACTCACTCCTCCGCGAATTTACCGACATCTGCCACGCCTGCGCCTTTGACGACCGTGCGATTTTGAGCCGTTACCAGGGGCGCGACGAGGGCCGCGTATTGTTCGAGCGTTTACTCACGCAGCAGCAGACCGAAGAACACCACATTGACATTGACGCGCACCTAAATAAATCCCTCTCACGTCTCCGCGAGCTCTATTTGAGCGGTGAAAAAGAAGGGCAGCGCAAACGGCTGTTAGAGCGGATGCACGAGGTCTCGTCGTTTCTGACCGATCCGAACTTGCCGACGGATAAATTGCAGCACTACTACGCTGAGCTCAAAGAGATCAACGCGATGCTCGCCGCCCGCGACGCCGAACGCCGGACGCGCGTCCCGGCAGGCTACGCCAACCGCAAACGCCGCTAACCTCTGTCTGGTAAAACGTCTACACTGTCCGTATGACTGCGCTCAAGCTTTTAGATACCGTCAGCGTTAAAGACTACCTCGAGGGCGAAAAAGACTCGCCGACCAAACACGAATATGTCCATGGACGGGTCTTTGCACTGGCTGGAACAAGCGACGTTCATAACCGCATCAGCATCAACTTACTCGTTGCTTTGGACGCGGCGAGTACAAAACAAGGCTGTCAACTTTTTGCTGCCGACCTTAAACTAAGTATTTTCGGTGAACGCTACTATTACCCCGATTTAATGGTGACCTGTGAGCCTGAAGCTGATCCCTATATCAAAGAAAAACCCTGCCTTATCATCGAGATATTATCCCGCTCCACCGCGAACACCGACCGCCGCGAAAAAGTAGACGCTTATCTGAGCTTGCCCTCGTTGCAGTCTTACGTTCTAATAGATTCTCAGATGAAACGAGTTGAGGCTTTCCTTCGGACACCTGAAGGCTGGCGAGAAGAGAGTTGGCAGGGAAGCGGTGAGGTGCCGTTCTCATGTTTGGACACGGCGCTCGGCTTTAACGCCGTCTACCGGGGTTTAGAGCTACCGGATTACCTCGAGCCTTTAGGTTAGACTACCAAAAAGCAGCGTAAAACCTAGCAGGCGGCGTAAAAGTTACGTTAGCCTCTGAGCTATACGCACCTGCATATCTACGGAGGCTGAAATGAAAATTACGATCCTGACCAACGAGTACCCGCCGCACATCTACGGCGGGGCGGGCGTCCACGTTGAATACTTAACCAAAGAGCTGGTCAAGCTTAACCCCGGTGAGATTGACGTGTTGGCGTTTGGTGATCAGGATATTCACAACGGGTCTTTGAGTGTTGAGGGCGTTGAAGCGAAGACGGAACTTGGAGCACAAGACCCGCGTCACGCGAAAGTTTTAGATACCTTGCAACGCGACCTCATCATGGCGGGTAAAGCGAAGGGGGGCGATATCGTACATTGCCACACCTGGTACACGCATTTTGCGGGCTGCTTGGTGCAGCAGCTGCAAGGGGCCAAACTCGTGTTGACGACGCACTCGTTAGAACCGCATCGCCCCTGGAAAGTCGAACAGCTCGGCAGCGCGTATCAGGTGAGCAGTTGGCTCGAGCGCACCGCCTTCCAAAATGCCGATGGGGTAATTGCGGTTTCGGAGTCTATGAAACGCGACGTGCACGAACTTTACGACGTCCCGGAAACGAAAATCTCGGTGATCCCCAACGGCATTGACTTGGACGAATACAAACCGACCTTTGACGCGTCGGTCCTCGAGAAGTACGGCGTTGACGCGTCACGACCGTTTGTGCTTTTTGTCGGCCGGATTACCCGGCAAAAAGGGATTTTGCACCTCGTCAACGCGCTGAAATACCTGCCTAAAGATACGCAGGTGGTGCTCTGTGCAGGTGCGCCCGATACCCCTGAGATCGGTGAGGAGATGAAAGGCCGGGTGCAAGCGGCGCACGACGCCGGGGCCGAGCAGGTGATCTGGATTGATGAGACAGTCGGGCGTGAAGACCTGATCAAGCTCTACTCGCACGCGGCGCTCTTTGTCTGCCCGTCGGTCTATGAACCGTTTGGGATTATCAACTTAGAGGCGATGGCGTGTGAGACGCCGGTGGTGGCTTCAGCGGTCGGGGGCATTCCTGAAATCGTCGTCCCCGGTGAAACGGGGACACTCGTCCCACTCGAGGCTGGCGACGACTTTGAACCCACAGACCCGGACAAATTTGCACACGACTTAGCTGACGCCATTACCGAACTTTTAGACAATCCGGCAGAGCTAAAAAGGATGGGCAAGGCGTCCAGAAAACGGGTTGAGGAGAAATTCAGTTGGGGGGCGGTAGCAGAGGAGACGCTGGCGTTTTATCGGTCGCTGCTTTAGCGGTTGCTCGAGCTTTGCCCCGGTAATAACGTCTGTCACGGAGCAGCTGGGCTGACTGTCGTAAAACGGTGCAGTCGGCTTGGCTCAGACCTAAGTGGTCTTGCAAAAGTGCCCGGTCAGCTAAAGTCTGAGCCTCGTCCATTTTTTCCTGCCGTAAAAGTGCGTCCAGCTTGGTTTCAAGCTCTCCAAACTCACCCTCCGGCGTCGCCATCAGTACCCGCCGCGCTTCGCCGGGCTCGAGCTTGAGCATTCCGCCGCCCAAGGCGTGACCCTCTAACTCAACACTCAAACTTGTCAGTGAAGTCTGCCAAAACGCTGCTAGAGTCCTCGCCGAAAAGCTCATATCAGGCCGAAAACGGACGACGTGCAGGGTATTGGGTGCAACCGCCTCGGCGTCGTTGGCGACAAGCTGCGGTCTCAGGCCACTCATATAGGTGAGCAAAGCGTCCGGTGTATAGACGTGTGGCACGCGGTACCAAGGGGTACGGACGCGGCATTTATACGCTCCTAAGACGCCTGCGTCTTCGCCTCGTTCCAGATAGCTTTTGAGTTCTGCGCTGAGTTCAGCATCTGTGATATTGAGGAGATAACCTGCGTTTTTGATGCTTACAGCACCGTTCCAATCAGCTTCGGTAAAGCTCAGGCCCGACAGCGCCGCACTACGAAAGACTGCGCGTTTGAGGTATCTGTCAGCTAATCCTAACTCGGCAGTTTGCTCCGGCCTCAGGTGAAAAAAACTGTTGGCTCCGGTGACGTAGCCAATCCCAACGTCGGCTAAAGTGCCAAGGCTCGAGACCTGCGGACGCGCTGACAACTGAGCATATAGTGCTTTAGCTTCAGGCGGCAAAAGCTGTGTGATGAGTTTTTCCTGTCCTTGTCTAAACGGTTCAAGAGGCAACTTAGTGACATCTTTAAGAACAACGTCTACAGACTGAGCCAGTGCTTCGCCCTTATCCAAATCGCGCCAGAAAAGGCCCTCAGAGGCTCTGTTTTTGTTTTCAGCCAACACCAGCAGCGTATCTTGGCTGAGGTCGGGAAAAAGCCGCTCCTTAAACGTCAGCAAGGTAACGCGCCCAAACGTTTGGGCGAGATAATTCAGAACGGGTTGCGCGTAAGCGGCGTGTCCCAGCTCTGCTGGAACGACCATACCGAGCCGCCCACCCGGTTTAAGAAACGCTGCACTATGGATGAGGAACGCCGCCCACGAACTCGAGAGCTTGGTCAGCGTCACACCCTGCGCTTTAGCTCTCAAAGAGGCAAGTTCACCGCTAAAACTCTGGTAACGGATAAAAGGCGGATTGCCGACGACGGCGTCTAATTTAGGCAGGGAAGTAGACTCTAACGCGAAAAAGTCCGCTTGTATCAGATGCTCCGGTGAGACGTTGGTTAGCTCTTGAGAGACTCGAGCATAAACCTCTTCGTCTAGCTCGACCCCGTAGACCTGCTGTTCACTCGTCCCACTCAGCTTGTCAATACGCGCCGCTGCCGCCTCTAAAAAGACGCCACCGCCAAAACTCGGGTCCATCACCTTGTCGTTTGGACTGCGCACCGCCCACCGCACCAAAAACTCGGCGACAACCGTGCCCGTATAAAACGCGCCGAACGCTTTAGCTCGCCCTAAATCCATTTGCGGCCTCACACGCCCAAAATAACCCGCATCAGCCCAATCGTAACCCAGTTGATGAGGCCGTACACCTGCCGCTGAAAGAGGAGCAAAACCCCAAGGATCAGCAAAAATCCGTAACGCTCGAGGCCCCGCATCAGACGCTGCAACCTGCTGGGTAAAAACGCCTGTAAGATTTTGGACCCGTCTAAAGGCGGAACCGGTAACAGGTTAAAAACGGCCAGCAAGATGTTGATCTGCGCGGCGACAAAAAGCCCGTAACGCAGCGAGTTGCCGCCACCGGGCGCACCCGGAAAGATGTCCCGGAGGTTGCTTAAGGTCGTGCCGAGCGCGGCCAACACGACCAGCGCAACGACGGCGATACTCAGATTGACCAAAATCCCGGCGATGGCCACCCAAAACATCCCGACGCGGTAGTGGCGAAAGTTGCCGGGTCGAATCGGCACGGGTTTGGCCCAACCGAAGCCGACGGTTAGGAGCAGCAAGGTTCCGATAGGGTCTAAGTGCTTGACGGGGTTAAGCGTGACGCGGCCCAAGTTGCGGGCGGTCTTGTCGCCCATGCGGTCGGCAACCCAAGCGTGCCCGAGTTCGTGGAGTGCCAGACTGTAGAGCAAGACCACTGCGACAATCGCAAAGGTGAGGGGCGCAGTTTGTAGAAGTTGTAAAAGCACCTAAAGGCCGGGGATCAGCTGAATAATCGCGCGGATAATCCCTAAAAAAAGGCTTTGCAACGCGCCGGTTACGCCCAAATAGCTCAGGGCAAAAAAGAATACGATAAAACCCAACACGCCAAACGAGGCGATCTGCTGGACAAAACGGCGGAGACTCGGATTTCCCCAGGCGAGCGCACCCTTGGCTCCGTCGAGCGGAAACACCGGGAAGAGGTTGATGACTGCGTGCAACACGGCGACCGACGCGGCCAAAAAAAACGACCTCGCCAAAATCGGGCTGTTGACCGAAGCGAAAATTGCGCCTACCAACGTAGAGACGAAGGCGACGATCAGATACGCGAGGGGGCCGCTGTACCACACCAGCGCCTCTTGCTGCCCGCGACCACGGTAGTTGCGGCTGTTGACCGGAATAGACTGCGGCCAACCGAACCCGAGCAAAAAGAGAAACAAGACGCCGGTGGGCTCGAGCTGCCGCTGCAAATCAAACTTCATATAGCCGGCAAACCTCGGGTTGGCGTCGCCGTAACGCGAGGCGACGTACGCCTGGAAGACATTGTGAAAGACGAGCGCGACGATCATCACCAGCCCCACGATAATCAGGTCGGTCGTATTATAAAAACCTTGAATATAACTAACAATCATGCTTGCTCCCGCTTAAGAAATATCGTCAACGAGGCGTTTAGCCAGCGCCAATTCGTCAGCAAAAGACGCGACCCGCGCGTCTAGGCGAGCTTGTGCTAATAAAGACAAAACTCTGCCGACCTCAGGCCCCGCCGATAGCCCTAAGCTTAGCACGTCGCTGCCGCTTACCTGCGGGTAGTCCGTCCCGGCGCTACTCGGCCCGGCCGCTTGCGCAACTGTTTTCTCAGCCGGGGTAACGGCCGCTCCGCCTGCCTTTAACCCGCCTGCCCCTAACCTTCTTCTTGCTGCCAGCAGCTTTTTAGGGAGGCTAAAGGTTGAGACAAACGCTTCAGCTTCGCCTTCTGGAATCCCGAGTAAAAGGGCTAGCAGGTAACTCTCGAGCGGCACTGGTACCTTTAGCTCAGCTTTAAGCGCGTCGAGGCGTCCCACAAGCGGTGTATCTTTGAGGCCGTAAAGCTCAGAGAGCGCACCTGACGCGCTGAGATAGGTAAGTGCGGGCGCAACCTGCGTTTCGGCAAGCGTGATGAGCAGCTCGTTTTTGAGGCGGCTGGGGCTGACCTGCCGGTAGACCTCGGCGGCTAAAGCTTCTTTAAGCGCGGTCTCAGCCTCGTCATCGTAACGAAACCCCAACCTTCCAGCGAGCCGTGCCCCCCGAACGATACGGGTCGGGTCGTCAAAAAACGAACGTTCGTGGAGGATGCGTAAAGCGCGGCGCTCCAAGTCGTTGACTGCTCCGGGAACGCTCAGCAGCGTGGTCGGTTCAGCGAGGTCTAAGGCAAACGTATTAACTGAAAAGTCGCGGCGGGTGAGGTCAGCTTGGATCGCTCCGGGCGTGACTTTGGGAAGTGCGCCGGGGCGCGTGTAAACCTCGGTTCGGGCTGTTGCCAGGTCGAGCGTCAGCGTGGGCAGCGTTAAGGTGCAGGTCAAAAACGTCTCGTGACAGGTTAAGGTTCCGCCGAGTCGCTTGTGCAGGGCTACGCCCAAGGTTTTCGCAGGTGTTTCGCTGACCCAATCGAGGTCGCGGCTGGCGTGCCCGAGTAACAGGTCTCTAACGACGCCGCCGACGAGGTAGATGCGTGCGCCGAACTGCGCCGCGATCTCTGAAACTGCCTCGACAACCTCTTGAAGCTCGAGTTCCATCAGCAGCGGGGCTACAGGCTGAGCGTCAATATCCACAGGCTCAACTATACCGGGCAGCTTTTTAGCAACCTGTAAACGTAAAAACCTGTGAGCGTAAAAATTTGCGGGCGTAAAATCTGTAGAGCCTGGGGTGCCCTGAGGGGGGCTGGTTAGGTATGCTGGAGTTTGTGACGAGCTTTACGCCCATCGGTGAGGTACCCAGCGGCTGGACACCTGTTGTCCGGACACCTGTTAGTGGGACACCTATTGGCAGGAAACCATGATCGAATATTACCGGAGCGTGCGCGGCGCGTTAGAGCGCCTCGAGGGGTATCAACCGGGGTGCTGGGTCAACGTTGCCTCGCCGACGCAAGCCGAACTGACCTTTTTGTCGCAGCAGCACAGCGTCCCGCTCGACTACCTGCTCTACTCGCTCGACTTAGATGAGCGCCCCCGTTTTGAACGCGACGGCGAATACATTTTAATCGTGATGCAGACCTCGTTTCCTTTTGGTGACGAGGCGGATGTGCCGTTTGACACGTTGCCGCTGGGCATTATTCACACCCCGAGCGCCCTAGTAACGGTCAGTACCACGGTCAACCCGGTCCTCGAGGAGTTTAAGGCCAACCGCATCCGGGGCGTAAGCACCGTTAAACGCAACCGCTTTACGATGCAGATTTTTTTGCGCGTTGCGCAGCGTTATCTGCTCGACCTTAAACAGATCAACCGGCAAGTTGACGCGATTGAAACCAAGCTCGAGACCAGCACCCGCAACCGTGAACTCTTAGGGCTTTTACGTTTTGAGAAAAGTTTGGTGTACTTTAAGACCGCCCTTAAAGCCAACGAGCTGATGATGGAACGTATCCGCCGTGACCGTGTGTTTGAGATGTACCCCGACGACCACGACCTGTTTGAAGACGTACTGATTGAAAACCTGCAGGCGATTGAAATGACCGACATCGCCACGAACATTTTGGTTTCAATGATGGGCGCGTTTGCCTCGGTAATTTCAAATAACGTCAACGCGGTGGTCAAAGTCTTAACGGTGGCAACGATTATGCTTGCGATTCCAACCCTAATCACCGGCTTTTTCGGGATGAACGTGCCGCTGCCGCTCAGGGAAAATCCGTGGGCGTCCTTACTGATCATCAGCCTTTGCGGGCTCTCGGCGGTAGGACTGCTGCTCTGGTTCCGTGCCAAACGGTGGCTCTAAACTGTAATATTTTCTACGGGGCTTTAGGCGCGTGAACGCGTTTTGGCAGGGGTCGGGACTAGGCGCAGGGCTCATTATCGCCATCGGCGCACAAAATGCGTTCGTTTTACGGCAAGGGCTTAAAAAGCGGCACGTGTTTCTCGTGGCACTCGTCTGTACGCTTTGCGACGCGGCGCTCATTACGTTGGGTGTGGCAGGGTTTGGCAGTGTGGTCTCGAGCCGTCCCCTGCTCACCCAAGCTGCCGCGTGGGGCGGCGCAGTATTTTTATTTGTTTACGGCCTGCGGGCGTTTTGGGAGGTGTTTAAGGTGCAGGGGCTCGAGGCTCAGAATGGCGCAGCCCTCTCCAGACGAGACGCCGTGCTGACGACGCTCGGGGTCAGCCTCCTCAATCCGCACGTCTATCTCGATACGGTGGTTTTGCTGGGCGGCATCGGGGGACAGTTTGTCGGGCAGAGCCGCGTCTTTTACGGCGTGGGCGCAGTGACGGCCTCGAGTGTGTGGTTTTTCAGCCTCGCCTACGGTGCAACGCGCCTGGGGCCGCTTTTTCGCCGCCCGCTGGCTTGGCGTATCCTCGATGCAGCGATTGGCGTCATTATGTGGCGCATCGCTTTTTCACTCGTCCGTGAGGTGGTGTAGTGCTCTATGTCGCACTTTTTGAACCGGAAATCGCCGGAAACGTCGGCAATATCGCCCGTACTTGCGTGGCGGTCGGCGCTGAGCTGCATCTGATTCGCCCTTACGGGTTTCGCCTCACCGACGAGGCGGTGCGCCGCGCCGGGATGGACTACTGGAAAGATACCAAACTCGTCCAACACGCTTCGTTCGGGGCGTTTCAGCAGCTATTTAGTAAAGCTTTTGAGCAGAACCAGGTCTTTGCCTTTACCACCAAAGCTAAGGGCTATCACAGCAGCGTTAGCTATCAGGCGGGCGATGTATTACTGTTTGGGCCGGAGTCAAGGGGCCTACCCGAAGTCGTGCGTCAAAGCTGTGTACAGGTGCGAATCCCCATGCACCCCGAGGCGCGTTCGCTCAACCTGGCGGTGAGTGTCGGCGTCGGGGTGTATGAAGCGTGGCGGCAGCTGAGCTACGCCGAGTAGTTTCAAGAACTTGTTACTTGAATTTCCTGGTCTTCTTTCGGCAGTGTGAACAAATTTTTGCCTTGTGAGTCAAATAATTCAAGATAGAGTGTGAACCTATATATCCTATTTCTTTGGTTACCTGTTATCTCTTCGATAAAGCCGAGCTTCGTCAGCTGCGCGGTGAGTTTGTTCGCTGTAACGTAGGTACATTTAAGATGCGCCGCAGCCATCTGAACGCTAAAGATCGGCTGCTCGAAAAAGAACTCGAGCAAGCTCAGAGCATTGGCGTTGTTTCTCAATTGGTCGCGGCAAGATTCTCTCAGCGAAAGAATTTTGCGAGCGGTTTCTACAGCTTCTTGACTCACAGTGCGGACACCCGTCAGAAAAAACCTGAGCCAGCCCTCCCAATCGTCATCATTTCGAATTGCCGTGAGCCTGTCATAGTACTGGGCTCTATGCGCTTTTAAGTAGTGACTAAGATAAAGGAGAGGCCGTTCCAATGCTCCCTGCTCACATAACAGAAGCGTTACCAGCAGACGTCCTACACGACCATTACCGTCTGAAAACGGGTGAATGGTTTCAAACTGTGCGTGCGCAAGGCCACACTTTACCAGTAAAGGAAAAGAGTCTGTGCTGTGCAAAAACTTTTCCAGGTTATCAAGTGCTACGAGCATCTCGTGAGGCGGCGGAGGAACAAAATCGGCGTTTTGAATAGTTGAGCCTTGCGCACCAATCCAGTTTTGTGAGCGCCTGAACTCACCCGGCTGTTTTGTTTCGCCTCTAACGCCTTTAAGAAGTTCAGCGTGAATTTCCCTGATAAGCCGCAAACTTAGAGGTAGGGTCTCGAGCCTCTCAAGACCGTAATTCATGGCGCTGATATAGTTAATGACCTCTTCTAAATCACCTGGGTAAGGCGTTTCCCGGTCAGCTGCTTCAAACAGCAAAACGTCCTCGAGCGTTGTGTGTGCTCCTTCGATTTGAGAACTTAGAACGGCCTCTTGGCGCACATACATTGCTACAAACAAATCTGGGTTGGGCAAAATAGAAGTTACGCCGTCCAGACGGGCTAGAGCTCTATCTGCTTGTGAAAGAAGGCGGCTCACCTCGGAGCTGAGATTTATAGGGAGCTTAGGCGGTAATGGCGCTGGGATAAAAGCGGTATAGCCGCTCGGTTGTTTTATAAAGTGCCCCGCTTTTGACATAAGTGTCCGCCTCTTCCAGCCTTGTTTTACTGCTCTATAACAAGGCAATTACGAGAACAATTATATTATACAGAAACGCTTTTTATTAAAACAATACCGCTTATGGGCGGCGTGGCGGCAGCTAGGGTTTTGAGCTCTTATTCCTTCCACGGTTGCCATATCGCATCTTCATTAGACCTCCGGCGAAAGTCACACAATGGCTTGTAGATCATGGTTGTAGAGAGCAGCAATGAGATTAAGCCGAAGTCCAAAGCGCCTGCGCCGATGACGATAGGTTTCTTTGAGGATACGCCAGACCTTAAGCTTACGAATGACGTGTTCAGCGAGGATGCGTTCTTTAGCTAGGATGCGGTTATGTAGCTGTTGCTCTGGGGTAAGTACGTTACCCTTCCAACGTTTATGCGGGGTACGGCTTTTGGGATGAAGCTTAGCCACGCCCTGAAAGCCGCTATCAGAAAGAAGTTCGGTGTTTGGCGCGAGCACCGTAGCGCAGCGGCTTTGTGTCAATAACTTGAAGTCGTGTGCTCGGCCTTTGCCATAAGCCGTACATAGGATGCGCTGACTGTTTTGTGCAACAAATACTTGGCTCTTTTGCGTGTGTCGTTTCTTCTTACCCGAGTAGTAACGCCGCTACCCTGCCGCTGCGCTTGGGGCACTTTGTTTTTTTGGGACGTTCAACCGGCGACTCGGCAATATCCACTACCACAACTTCTAGCGTCTGGTCGTCACGCAACGCTTTGCGTCCCGGCAGTGTGAACTTACCCGAGCTGATGAGGGCGTCTTCGACGCGTTCTATGGTGCGCCGCACGGTGCTCTCGTCTACGCCCCAATCTTCTGACAAGTGAAAGTGGGTTCGGTATTCTCGTAAAAACGATAGGGTCAGTACAAGTTGGTCTTCAAGACACAGCGCGGGAGTTCGTCCGCGTTTCTTCTTCCGCCCCTCTCTCGCTTTAAGTAACTCCAGCATCGTTCTGAAAGTGGTGGGCTTGACCCCAAGTTTGCGTTTGAACTTCTCAGGTGACAACTTTAGACTCCGTGCTGTTTGTTCGCGCATCTTTACATGTTGTCATCTTCGAGCTACTTTCGCCGGAGGTCTATTAGGTAGCGGGTAGCCGGACGTTTTGAGTGCCAGCAAAATTTGTCCCCGATGATGCGCGTCGTGAACCATCATGTGAATGAGGTAAGCGTCGGCGCTGGGATAGGGCGAGGTGCCGGTATTTCCCCCGGCTACAGCGTCTTGAACGGCAGCAGCGGTTTGTGCCAACACGTCTTTGATACGCGCCAAGTCGGTTTCAGGGACGAACGCTCGAGCGTCCCCTTCAGCTAAATCTTCCCGAAGGGTAAAGTGGTCGGGTAACGTTTCCAGTCCTTCGTCAAGCTGTACGCCTCGGTATTTAGTTTAGCGTGAAAACCCACCGTCTTTGGCGGTGGTGATGTAACGTCGGCTATGCCTTACTGTTTCGCCTGGGACACATAGGTCGTACCCTAAGGCGTGGGGAAGTATAGAAAGCTTGCGCACGTTGTCTATCAGTGTAATTACCACATTGTGTGGGTGCCTAAATACCGTTACCGAGTGCTGACGGGTATGGTCAAAGAGTTGGTTGAGAAGGACGTCCATACGCTTTGTGAGTGGCGCTCTGTAGAAGTAATAGAGCTGAGTGTTCAAGCCGATCACATCCACTTGGTTTGTTCAATTCCTCCCAAGTTGTCAGTATCGGATTTCATGGGATTTCTCAAAGGGAAGCTTGCCATCAAGTTGTTCAAAAGCTAGCCAGGCTTACGGAAGAAACCATACTGGGGGAATCACTTTTGGACACGCGGTTACTTTGTCAACACTGTAGGTATAAACGAAGACCTGATCCGTCGTTATGTGAAGTACCAAGAGAAGCGCGAAAAAGAGGAAGAACGCAATCAGCAGGACTTTCTCTTCTAGAGTCATTTTCAAATCCACCGCCTCTGGCGGTGGTCGTTTAATGATCCCAACGATATGTGCGAGGTGCTGCGCGACGCTGTAGCCGCCGCCCGGTGTGCGGGCTCCCAATCCGAGGTTAGATGCCCCAGCAGTGTTTGGTTGACCCTTAGGTTGGCTTGCCACACGGTCTGTACGGGGTTTGCTCTAACAGATTCTGCCTCGAAAGGGTCCATCTCAGCTCCTTAGCGAAAATGAAAGTGATTTGTGCTGAGAAACAGACCTGAGGCAGTATAGCTTATTGGTTGAACGTTGTATCCGGCCCCATCCGCCCGATTGCTGCCGCAATCAGCTTGATGACGTTTTCCACGTCTTCAGGGTCTACCATCTCATTGGGCGAGTGCATATAGCGGTTGGGTAGGCTCACCACGGCCGTCGGCACACCGCCCCGGTTTTTGGCGATGTCGTCGGCGTCGGTATAGGTGTGCGCGGGCGAGGTGCCGAACGTGTGCGGAATGTCCTCGGCCTCGGCGGTTTCCTCTAACAGCGCCGTCAGGCCGCGATGCGCGTACGAGCCGATGGTTAGTTCTGCGCCCGACCCGAACGGTTTTTCACCCTCGCGTTTGACGTCTACACTCGGGATGTCGGTCGCGTGCGTCACGTCTACGGCAATGGCTGCGTCAGGTTTAAGGGTGTGCGACGCAATGTACGCGCCGATACCGCCGATCTCTTCTTGGACGGTGCCGACAGCGGTCACTTCTGCGCCCGACTTGGCGGCGCGGCGAGCCGCGAGGAGCACAATAAACGCCCCGATCCGGTTGTCAATCGCTTTGGAGACGAGCCGCCCATTGAGGAGTTCTAAAACAGGTTGCTCGATCACTGCAAAGTCCCCGGCCCGCACGTGCTCTTTTGCTTCGTCACCATTTTTCGCCCCGATGTCAATCCACAAGTTTTCGATTTTAGAGACTTTGCTGCGTTCGTCGCTCTCCATCAGGTGGATGGGTTTTTTACCGATGACGCCGAGCAGTTCGCCTTTATAGCCGACCACGCGGACCCTCTGTCCGACGAGCTGTTGTGAGTCCCAACCGCCGACGCCCTTAAAGTACAAAAACCCTTCTTTGTCAATGTAGGTTACGAGCAAGCCGATTTCGTCTAAGTGTCCAGCAAGCATGACGCGGGGATTACCGCCCGCACCAAAGGTCGCGTAGACGTTGCCGTAGCTGTCGCGTTTCACAGACGCACCATAGCTTTCGGCTTGCGCCGTGTAGACGTCGGCGGGTTTCGTTTCAAACCCACTTGTACCGGGCGCACTTAGCAGTGCGGTTAAAAAGTCTTTTTCGGTTTGATTCACAAAGCGGACTCTACCACGCATAGTTGGGACGGCTGGCAGGGTCACAGGTTTATCACATGACGGTAGGACAACCGGGCAGATAGAGGCTTCTACCTACGCGTTTTAACTTATGATGGGGCCACGATGGAGATTCGATTTGCTCGCCCCGACGATGTACCGGCCATTGCTAAAGTTCATGTGGACAGCTGGCGCACGACCTACCGCGACGTGTTGCCGAAGGGTTATCTCAACGACCTCTCGTATGACGCCCGCGAAACGATGTGGGAAGGGTCGTTTGAGGAGGAAAGCACCTCGTTTTTAATCGTCGCTGAAGACCACGGCAAAGTCGTTGGGTTTTCAGCCGGTGGGCGCGCCCGTCAAGACACACCTGAAGCGAAGGGCTACGGCGGCGAACTCTACGCGGTCTATACCTTAGAAACCTACCAGCGGCGTGGGCTCGGGCGGCGGCTCGTCGCCGCAGTTGCTGAAGAGCTAATTGAACGTGGGTTTGACACGATGATTACCTGGGTGATTGAAGACAACGCCGCCTGCCGCTTTTACGAGCGGCTCGGTGGGGTGCTGTTAGGCAGCAAAACCGTTGAAATTGCCGATATGTCGCTCCGAGCGGTGGCGTATGGTTGGGCGGACTCGAGCACCCTCCTCAAACCCGAGGTGTAAGTATGCTGCACCTACCTGAAAACGTCGCTACGGTCGCCATCGTTGGCTTTTTGGTGCTCGAGGCTGTACTCAGAAAGGGCAAAGCAGCGAAGTCGTGGCAGAGCGAGTCAGACAGGGGGACGACGTTTCTGCTTCTGCTGGCCTACTTGGTGATCGGCGCAGCTCTCTCGCTGCGGCTACCGGGTCCGCGACTGATTGTCCCAGTGCAGTGGTTCGGTGTTCTCTTTGCGTTTGCGGGGCTGGCGCTGCGCGTTGTGGCGTTTCGGACGTTGGGGCCCAGTTATTCACGCACCTTACGCGTCAATCAAGATCAAGCCCTCGTCACTACTGGAATCTACCGGCTCGTTCGCCATCCGGGATATCTTTCATCGTTGGTACTCTGGTTGGGCGCAGTTACCGCTTCAGGCTCGCTGGTGGCGGTTTGCACCGTAGCGATAGCACTTTTCGTTGCCTATATGCGCCGTATCCAAGTTGAGGAAAAGCTACTCGCCGCGTCGTTTGGTGAAGTGTACAAAACCTATCAGCACACGTCTTGGAAACTTATCCCTTATCTTTACTGATTACTAAACCCCTACGGCTTCGGGTTCTTTAAGTTTTTGCGCAATATCCGCCACTGCCTGCCGCGCGTGCACGAGCCCGTTTTCGATAAAGACGTCGCTGGTGCGTTCACCGAAACCTGCCGAGCCGATGAAGTAAAGCCCCGGCACGGTACTTTCAAACTTAGCGTTAAGCGTAACCGAATGGTCTTGCTCGCTGAAGGTCAGCGGCAGATTCTTCAAAAACCCTCCGGGCGCAGCGTAGTAACCCGTCAGCGCAAAGATCACGTCCGTCGGAATGCGAATCGTCTCGACGCCCGCATCGGTCTTTTGGTCAATGACGACAGCGGTCGGTGTAATCTCTCGGACCACGCTGTTAAAGTAGGCTTTGATCGAGCCTTCCTTCACGCGGTTTTCCAAATTCGGCCTGACCCAATACTTAAGCGAGTGCCTAAAGTCTTCACCGCGGTGCACCATCGTCACTTTGGCCCCAGCGCGGTACAGCTCTAACGCAGCGTCCGCAGCTGATGAACCTGCCCCAACAATCGTCACGTTGCGGCCCCAGTGCAGGTGCGCTTCGTCGAAGTAGTGCGCCACGTTCTCCTGGTCTTCACCCGGTACACCGAGCAGCTTGGGCGTGTCAAAGTAGCCGGTTGCTACCGCCACCTTGCGGGCATAGAGTGTCTCCGCAGGTTTATTGTCCGGGACGACGCTCAGCTCAAAGCTTTCACCTACGCGCCGCACGTCGGTCACGGGGGTGTAGAGCCGGACGTTAAGCCCTTCGCGCTGCGCTACTTTACGGTAGTACTCCAAGGCTTCGCGCCGCGTCGGTTTGTCGATTGCAGTGACAAACGGATGGTCGCCGACCTCGAGCCTATCACTCGTCGTAAAAAAGGTCAGAAAGGTCGGCCAGCGGTAGATGGCGTCCACCATCGCGCCTTTGTCTAAAAGCACATACGAGAGTCCGGCGCGCTGGGCATGAATGGCCGCTTCGGTCCCGACGGGGCCGGCTCCGACGATGGCGAGGTCGTAAGTAAAGAGGTCAGACATAGCCGTATGGTAGCAAGCTCGTGCAAAAGCGTTCACGTAAAGGACTACACACGGTGGTGATCGGTGCCCTGAGCTGTTCGGGGCACCGAAGGATCGGCAAGGCGATTCAATGTTAAGTGCTCGTCGTTTCTCTTTTGGACGTGTACATCAACCAAGCGATCAGGATTCCCATCGCTGCACTCCAAAAGATAAACCCTGCCCCGTGCCGGATATGTTCTTCTGAATTACCGTACCACCCGCTTAAAAAGGTAAAAACGAGGCCATCTAACAGCATCGCGGCAACGGTTGCCAGCACGACGCCTTCAAAAACCGTCTGCGAAGTCAGCGCCACCACCTTCTTTAAGAACACCACCGACGCCCAAGTTAGCGGAATCGTCGCCAAGAACAGGAGTGCACTTCTAACCCCTCCATCAAACGCCCAGGGGATAGACCGAACTACAAAGACGAAGACGAGCCATAGAAACACGCCCACCGCTACCGAGCCCACCTTTTGACCTGTGCTTAAAGTACGCACGATCTCGCCCTCTTGCTTGCCGATTTTCCGACCTGTACTCGAGGTGTCCATACCCTCTCCTTTACCTAACTTGGTAGCTGTCCTCCAACGCCAAACGAGATTTTTCACCGGTTGCTTCTTAAACTAAAGTCATGATTTTCCCTCCCGGATCAGGCTTACAAACGCCCCGAATGAAGCGTCTGTACGCCTAAAGTCTTTCGTTACGAGCCGGTCGAGCAGTAAACTCGAAAAGGCGTTGACGATTAAGTTGGCGGTCGCCTTGTCACAGTCGGTAAGGCGGCTCTGTACGAACGCGGCCCAGTCCTCCAACATCTGCAGGGCAAACGAAGCGTAGAGCGTGTTGCCGTTTATAGCCTCGACCTCGACCGCGAACAGGAGTTTGACAAAAGGGACGAAACTCTCCGAAGTAAACCGTCCCCAGAGGCTCATCAGCTCGGCTTTAGTATCACTTGCAGGTTCCGGGCTGCTGCTTAACACAGCGATTTGTTTCCCTTGGGCAAGGTTCAGCGCCGCTACAATCAATTGGTCTTTAGAACCGAAGTGGTAGATGAGCATCCTGGCGTTGGTACCGGTGGCGTCGGCTAGCGGACGGAGGCTGAAATTGTGAAGACCATTTTTTAGGAGGTACTCGAGCACCCGCTCGAGTACCTCGGCTTTGATAGTAGGGTCAGAGTCTCTCGCCATAACTGGAACGCTCGTTACGTGTAACAAGTGTTTCATATCTGGATATAGGTGTCAAGTTTTGGAAAGCTAACAGCCCCCAGGTTTACTATGTACACGACAAACCTGTAGCGTTGGTCAAGCATTGAAAACACCGGGCAAATTCCCGTCGATTGTTTTTCCCGCCTAGAAGCAGGTGACGTAAATGGTCGAGCCCATACCGAAAGAAGCTTTTTGCTTTTCGGCCATGCTTTTTGATTGCAATGGGCTTCTGTTCGTGTAGCCATTCACCTACCCAATGAGCCCATGCGAAGGCGATAGCTAAAAAAGTAACAAGTTTGCTAACACGCTCGTCGTAGTAAAGATGAGTTGCTTCCATATCGAAGCCCCTAGACTTCAAGCAAGAGAACAAGGTTTCAATCTCCCACCGTTGCGCATAGATGGCGAGAGAATCTCGAAAATTTTGGCTGCTGACGATTAAGACATCGTCTTCCTGGCGCTTGAGAGAGGTTAGGTAGAGCTTATGCCCATAAATAGACATTCGTCGCTGGAAGTACCGCACTTCGCCCGACTGTATCCCGTCCAAGCGCCGCTCAATCGGCTTGGTCACGCCTCTATATGTCTCTCTGCCTGTAGAGGTTGCCGCCTTCGCTTTTTCTTCGATCTGCCGGACGCGCTCCGGAATTTCTCGCCCTTCGTCCACATCTCGGGTAAAACCGGGCATCACCAGGTTTGTGAGGATGCCGCTCCTAGCAAGTTCCCTCGACATCGTTCGGGTAAGTCCGTGCAGTCCTGCCTTGGCTGTAACGTAAGCCGACACCCCCGGTAAGCCATCTTCGACTAACCCGGTAGACACGTGAACGACACGGCCCCAACCTGCTTCTCGCATTCCGCCCACAACCGCTTGCGTAAGTAGATAATGCCCTTCGAGGTTTGCTTTCAGCGAGTCGCGGAAGCGTGCGGCGGGTGCTGTCTCGAAGAGCTCACCCGGCCCCGGAAACCCCGGCCACGCCACCCCATTATTAACTAGCACGGCGACCGCACCAAAGGTGTCCTGGACGGTCCGCACCGCAGCAGTGATCGACGCCTCATCGGATAGATCAAGAGGTACCACGAACGGAACTCCTCCTGCGGCCTTGACACTGGCAGCCGTCTCCTCGCCGCCTGCCTGGTTCTGGTGATAGGTTACCGCAACCTTCGCGCCTTCACGAGCAAAAGCCACGGCGGTTGCGCGACCAATACGTGACGAACTCCCCGTGACCATCACGACAACATCCTGTAAACCCATGTCCATCGTTCAGCCCTCCTTCTGGCTCTGCCGAAAACGCTCGATCTTGCCATCGATGACCGCTAGCGAACCTTGCAGTGCTTCGATACGCGCCTGCACCTCTTTCTGATGTTCTTCGAGTAGGGCGATGCGGGCGGGTACGGTGGCGCGACCTGCCCGGGTTAGTGCTGCGTACTCCTTGAGATACCGGATGGGCATCTCTGTTGCACGCAAGCACGCCAAGAAGCCGAGGCGCTCGAGGTCGACCTTTGAGTAGCGGCGGTGACCGCCGGGATTACGTTCTATGGGCTCGAGGAGCCCCGCGCGTTCGTAGTAGCGCAGGGTGTCGGCGCTTAGGCCGGTGAACTGAGCGGCGTCTTTGATGCTTAAGGTGTCCATAGGCCGCAGTATAGAAACTTGGAGCGCGCTCTAAGTCAAGCATCCAATACATCTGCCCGCACCAGCGGTTGCTACTTAGTGCAAGTGGAAACAGACCTTTATGAAACTATTGTCGTGTACTTAGCCAGGTTTATTGTTTTACCTGTGAACGCCGTAAATCAGGCTCAGGAGTGCTAAACAAAACTATAATGTGCTGTTTTGCAAGTTTGCAGACAGAGCGATTTACCTCTTCTTACAGCGTATAGTCGGGTAACGTTACGCCTGTCCAGACTGGTAAGTGAGTATGACGACACCTTCATCCGTCGTTTGAGTATCTACAAGTTTTAGCTTGGCTTCGCTGCCCTCGGCAAAAAGCCGTTTGCCAGCCCCTAGGCTTAGAGGATAAATCATGAGCCTGTACTCATCGATAAGGCCGTGCTGCATGAGGGTTTGTACAAGAGTTGCACTGCCGTAGATGAGAAGATTTTCTCCTTTTTGCTGTTTCAGCGTTTTTACTGCTTCGACGACATTTCCTTCTATAAGGCTGGCGTTCCACTCGAGTTCCTTTAGGGTGGTCGAGGCAACATGTTTAGGTAAGCTGTTCATACGCTCAGCGAACCCGGCTTCATCTTTCATGTCAGGCCACGCTTTAGCGAAACCTTCATACGTGACTCTGCCGAGGAGTAAAGCGTCACTGGCAAAGAGCAGGTCATGCTGGAGTTTCCCTAACTCGTCACTCCAATAGGGTGCTGTCCAGGCGGGTTCTTCCATAACGCCGTCCAGGGTAAGGTACTCGGCTGCAACAATTTTTCGCATCGCTAAACTCCTTTAGTCGTTGTTCGTCGAGGTTTTTTCGACAAATATATGCTACGTATCAACGTGGTACCTTGTCTTGAATAAAAACGACAGCTACTCTTAGCAGGGATCAGCTGGTCGGCAACGCTCTCTGTCTAAGCTTTGCTGTCTAGCACGCACATTCTAAAATAATAATGGTATCAACCTTTTGTGCAAATGCTCTTTGTATAGGTTCTTAAGATTTGTGCAGGCGTTTTACCTGAGAGGTGTTTAAGCGACCGGGTAAGGTGCGGCTGGTCTGCGTAACCCGTTTGGTAGATCACATCAGCGATAGAGAGACCTGCTTCCAATAAGGTCATAGCCCTGTGACCGCGCTCAATTTGCCGGAGCATGTTAAGACTTAGTCCTGTCGCTTTGGAAAAGCGCCGCTGCACGGTTCGTAGCGACATTTCTATAGGTTCGTCACGAAGTACCGCTTCGACAACGGAGTCTTTAACCAGTTCGCCCTGCTTGATGAGTCTGCCGATAAAAATATCTGCGTCCTCAAAACTCGGAATTTCTACAGCTGAACCGCCGAGCCAAAAGCGGGTCTTGCTGGCTTTAGGTAGATCAAGCCCTCCATCTACAAGCCGACCGATAGGAAAATGAGGCATAAAGCTACCGTGTTGGAACTGAATACCCCAAAATTCAGCGTCGGGGGGTGTAGGTGCAAAACTTGCTTTAGTTTCGGGGCCGCGCAAAGTAACAGTGCAGTGACCTTGTATTTTGGTAATAACCAGTTCCCAATGACTGACGGCCTGGGAGATAAAAGAACCCGTTTGGTCACTCTGTGTTTGCCAAACCGTCCTTACAAACGCAGAATCCGGCGTGTACTGGTCAAAGTCAAAAGGCACTAAGGTTAGTCTAGAGGTTCGCACCCGTAAAGTAAACTTGGGATAACTACGTGGCCGTAAACCTACGCCTGGGCGGTTAGCCATAAGGCTACACGTGAGGGCTCTCTAAGAGCTTTTTAGAACCTGGCGAGCTGCAAAATTACAGCCGCCTTACTGCCGGTACAAGTAGGCCCACGAGTGCTAAAATAACGGTTACAAGCCCATAGATCAAAATTAGGGATGACGCTCCAAAACGCTCGGCCAAGGAACCGGTGACAACAAACCCGAGCGGCAAGAGCGCAAACGACCCGAGCATATCGAGGCTGAACACACGCCCCAGCACCTCTTCTGGAACTAGGGTTTGCACCGCCGTCTCCCACACGACGCCGAACACGGTGAGGCTCGAGCCCACACACCCCATCGCGGTGACGCCTAAAACGAGCTGCGGGGCGAGCCCTACGCCGACCAGCCCTAACCCGGCGGCAGCGACGGCCAGATACGCCGTCCAACCTCGACGCTGCAAGGTCAGCCGGTTGAGCGCGAGCGCCGAGAAGAGTGCGCCCCCGGCTAGTCCCGACAACAGCCAGCCGAGCGACGCCGCGCCCGCGAACCGGGACGCTGCCAGCAGCGGCAAGAGCACGCTCATAACCCCGGCAACGAAGATATTGACAAACGAGAAAAGCACAATTGTCACCCACAACCAGCGTAAGCCCGCCACATAGCGAAAGCCTTCCCTGAGGTCGCGCCAGTAGCCTGAAGCGTTCGCCGTACCGCCAGCTTGACGCGGCACTAGACGGGGGCGCAGCGCCAGCAGGCAGAGCGCGCCGAGCACAAACGTCAGCGCGTCAAAACCGAGCGCCAAGCTCAGGCTCCCAAACGTAATCAGCAGCCCTCCGAGCGGTGGCCCGAGAATGCCTGCCAGCTCCGAAGCGAACGAGCGCAGGGCGTTGGCCTGCGTGAGCACTTCACGGGGGACGAGCTGCGGCGTGATACTCATCGCCGCAGGCATAAAAAATGCGCTCAGCAGGCCGAACAAGCCGGAGAGCACGTAAAGATGAGATAGCTCGAGCCTCCCGCCCATCATCAGTACCAGGACGACGCCCAGCAAAAGGGCGTGCAAACCGTTGCTGACGAGCATCGTGAGGCGGCGGGGAACTCTATCCACGAGCACCCCGCCGGTCAGCAAAAAGAGCAGTTGCGGTACCGAGTAGACCGCCAGCAGCCGCCCGATTTGGGCCGCGCTGCCGCCTAACTCGAGCACCAAAAACGGCAGCGCCACGCTGTAGACGCGGTTGCCTAAAAGCGAAATACTCTGACCGAGCCAGAACCAGACGAAAGGGGCGTGCCGGAGGGGATGAGACGCTGAGCTAGCCACGCCTTCAGCTTTACGCTAAGCTGCTCTCAGTGACAGAGAAAAGTGCAAGCAGCCCCTTGACCGTAACGACACCGGAGGCTGCGCGGATGTTGCTCGAGCCCAAACACGCCCGCTTTATCGCCCCTTTTCTCGGGCGCGAACGGCTTGTCGCGGAGGTCGCCCGAGAGATCGGTGCGCCGCTCAGCACGACCTTCCGGCACGTGACGCGTTACTGCGAGGTCAGTATCTTAAAAGTGACGCGGGAACAGGCTCGTAAGGGCCGTGCGCTGAAATGTTACCGAACGGTGGCCGATGCTTTTTTCGTCCCGAACAGCCTGCGAGTAACGTTCCACAACGCTTGGCTGGATAAACTCGAGCGTGCCACCAAGCGAGGCGTAGAGCACGTTTACGGCGAACACTTGGCGGACTGGGGAGAGCTCATCTTTCGCAACGAAGCGGGTATCTTTTCAACCAGCCTGGCGAGAGCGCCGGGGCAGCCGGTGACTTCGCTTGCGTCCGACGCGCCCGCGATGCTCACGACCGCGCACGACGCCGTGTATCTGGATTTTGCCGACGCTAAACGCTTACAACGAGATTTACACGCGCTGCTCGAGACCTACGCAGCCAAGGGGGGAGCGCAGCGTTATCTTTTACGGCTCAGCCTCGTGCCGCTGCCGGAAGATGTCGATTTGATCCTCTAACGGTTCAGACGGTACTGCTCGGGCAGAGGTCGCTGAGTGGACATACCGCGCACAGCGGCGTCCGGGCCAAACACACCCGCCGTCCATGAAAAATCAGGGCGTTGTGCAGAAAAATCCAGCTGTCTTCGGGGAACTGGGCCTCGAGGTCACGCTGCACTTTGTCGGGATTGGTCGCCTCCGTCAGCCCCAAGCGCCGTGAAAGCCGCCCCACGTGCGTATCGACGGCAACCGCCGGGCGGCCAAACGCATTCGCCAGCACCACCGCCGCCGTTTTACGGCCTACCCCGGGCAGGCTCAGCACCGCGTCGAAATCTTCCGGGACCTCGCCGCCGAAGCGTTCGGTCAGTGCCTGCGCGGTCGCCACGCAGTTTTTGGCCTTGTTACGGTACAGTCCGATGCTTTTGATAAAGGGGACAAGCTCGTCCGACGTTGCCTGCGCCATCGTGGGCGCATCCGGGTAACGGGCGAACAGCGCAGGCGAGGCGGCGTTGACGCTTTTGTCGGTGGCCTGCGCAGAAAGAATGGTCGAGATGAGCAGTTCGAAGGGGTTGTGGTGGCTGAGTTCGGTTTTGGCGTCCGGGTAGGTTTCCCTAAGTGTATTCAAAATGGCCTGCGTGCGGCTTGGCTCAATCTCTGGAGGGTTCGGCGTCATCACCTAATTATGTAGGATGTGAGGGTGAAAGACGAAGGCTCCGCTGTCGCTGCTTTACAGCTTCCCGACAACTCACCGGGGGCAGTTCGTGACTTTGTTTGGAGAGAACTTTCTCGGCAACGGCAGGTCGGTTATCCGCTGCCCCCACACGGTCATCATCCGAACTTTACCGGCGCGGCGAAGGCGGCCACGCTGCTGCTGGCGCATCTGCTCGAGGTCCAAACCCTTACCCCTGGTGACACCGTTCTTGCTTATCCCGATATGGTTTTGAAACCGCTGCGTAAAAGGCTGCTCGAGGCCGGTATCAGCGTCGTCGTACCCGCACAGCACAGCGAGCACTACCGGCTACTAAAAAGTGGCGTGGTCAACCCCGTAAAAGCTTCCTCGATTGCTGGAGCCGAACGCGAAGGTGGACTTGTGACGCTGCCTGAAGTCAGTTTTGTCTTCGTCGCCTGCGTCGCCATAAGTTCAGCCGGTGAGGTGCTGACCAAAGGCTATGGCTTCGCCCCGCCCCAGGAAGTTTCAGGGTTGCCCTCGGCCACCGTCGTTCATCCTCTGCAGATCATTCCGGGCCTTGTTCCGGACGCGCCGCCGGTGACGCTTTTTGCGACGCCTACAGAAGTGTTCAAAAAAGGTGCATAAGCCCTTGACCCGGGTAAACACAAGTAAAAAATCCGTCAGCCGTTTTCGGGGCTGCTTTATAAACTTGGGCTATGCCCGCCTATACCTACAAAGCCAGAGACCGCAGCGGCAAACTTATCGAGGCGGTCATGGAAGCCGCGTCACAACGCGACGTGGCCGCCAACCTCCGTGAAAAAGGGCTGATTCCTACCGAAATCGCGGTTCCCAAAACCGGGATGCAAGCTGACATCAAACTCCCCGCTTGGTTAGACATCGGCGGGAAAACCAACCTGCGCGACGTGACCGTCTTTAGTCGGCAGTTTGCCACGGTGATTAACGCCGGTCTGCCGGTTGTGCAGTCACTGGCCATTTTGCAGCGGCAAGCTGAAAAAGCCAGCCTCAAAGACGCGCTGAAAAAAATCCGGGAAGAGGTTGAAACCGGCCTTCCTCTCTCCGAAGCGATGGGCAAACACCCGAAAATCTTTAACCGCCTGTACATCTATTTGGTACGCGCCGGGGAAGCCTCGGGCAACCTAGACGGCATTTTAGAGCGGATTGCAACCTATCAGGAGAAACAGGCGGCCTTACGCGGCAAGCTTAAAAGTGCGATGACTTACCCCGGCGTCGTCCTCACGATTGCTTTAGGCGTGACCTACTTTTTGCTCACCGGGATTGTGCCGCAGTTTGCGGGTATCTTGACGCAGCTCGGCGGCGAGTTGCCGATTATCACCAAGATTCTCATGGCGCTCAGCGACTTTTTGACGAATCAGTGGTGGGTACTCGTGCTGATGATCGTCGGCACGGTTGGCGGCATCACGCTCTTTTACCGCACCGATAAGGGCAAACATGTGATTGACGCCCTTCTTCTGAAAACGCCGGTGGTCGGCAACCTGATTCAAAAGGCGGCGATTGCGAGCTTTTCTAATACTTTCGGGCTACTGTTAAAAAGCGGCGTCAATATCATCGAAGCGATTGAGATTACTAAAGGCACGGCGGGCAACGTCATCATTGAAGATGTGCTCGAGGAGGCCAAACAGTCGGTGCAGCGCGGCGAGCAGATCAGCGCGACGCTGATTAACCGGCCTAAAATATTTCCGCCCTTAGTCAGTTCAATGATTTCCATCGGTGAAGAGACCGGCAACGTGGACGCGATGATGGAGAAGATTGCCGGCTTTTACGAACGCGAGGTCAACGAGGCCATCGAAGGTTTGACAGCAGCCTTAGAACCGATGCTCATCGTATTTTTAGGGGGCGTGGTCGGGTTTATCGTCGCGGGGATGTTCTTGCCGATGTTTGCGATTATGGGGCAGCTGAGCGGCTGAACTACCGTTCTTAAGGTGCTTGAGAAATTACTGAATCCGGTGGCAAAGATGTCCTATAACTATCCGGCATTTGCATGATGAAGTTGAAAAAAACCGTGCTGACAAGGCTTTGAGGAATACTGAAGAGGCGACCAAAAGGCTTAATCTCCCAGTCATCGGCTCGAGCTCGTTCATAGCTTCCTTGCAGCCGAGTAATGATACTGTTGGCAGCCCGAGCTTGAGGCACGCCTTCTCTGACATAGTAAGCTGCAGCGTCACGGGCTGCCCGCCACAAAAAGTTTTGTAGCTGCGCGACGCTGTAGTGTTTCAGAATAGTTGTCAATACATCAACTGTTTTCTCGCCAACTTGAAGCCGAAAGTGGTGTTCGGCAGCGTAGTGCTGAAGAAGCTCTAATCCCTCTTGTAAAACTATCTCTTGCCAAACTCCGGGAACGCTTGCTTGCCACTTAGGTGGAAGCCCCTCAGCAATTATGCTCTCGAGCGTCGAGGCAGTTTCTCTCAAGCTCCTCCGTTCAGGCATTACCCAATGGACTTTGTAAAGGTAGAACGACTTCGGCTCACCTTCAGTAAACTCGAAGGCGCTGATACTGCTTCCTGGATGTGGTGTGAGCAAAGCTCTATTGAAAACGTAATTGAGGACGTCACTGGTAAACTCTTTGTGCGGTGTGAGCGGGTCGTCAAAATAGTCCACAGGTTTTATGTAGCTATAATCTTCAGCTGCGCCGCCCCTAATCATGCCAAGCATTACAACCGCGTCCATGAGAGAGTACTCTTCTGTCGGACGTGCCGCGCGATTTTGCGGCTCCCACGCTTTAATAATCTCGTCTCGTTGAATCTGCTCCGCCTTCAGTTTCGCTTCTACTATCTGCTGCTTCTCACTTGCAAGGCAATCAGAGCAAGTCCATGTTTTAGACGGTTTTCTCTCGCTAAAGCTAGTCCGGCTGGTCAAAGGGTAGTAGCGTCCGCAGGCGCTACATTGTTTGTCAGTTGCCATAGCAGCTGTATATTGGCGTATAAGAGAAGTGAGAGTTTGCACTGGAATACCTAGCTCTTCGGCTATGTCTCCAGTGAAATAGACGAATTTGTCGGCTTCATCAACTAACCAGTATTTGCGTGCAGCTGTTGAGAAATTTTCATCGTCACTATGAATAGAAAACTTAATCTTGTCCATGTAGTTGAAGCTATTATTTCACGTCCAGCAGGGCTACCGCAAAGTCCAAAAAGGCTTTTGAAACGAAAGTTTGACTAAGATAGATGCTTACGTTGAAGAGCAATTCAACAACAATTTCCGGCTTTACTCGGGAGGTGGCGCTTTCAGAAGAAAAGTCATTTGCTCCTGTGACTTACTGGGATGCCGACTTTGCGGTAGCCCTGACGTCCAGTAACCTCATGTTTACGTTGCACCGCCTCCTGTGCTAAGCTATCAAGGTTGATTACGGTTTGAACCTTCATCAAATTAAGGAGCATCATGGCAAGAAACCCATCGGCGATGAAGTACCACCGCCAAGCCCAAAAAGCCCGCGCTCAAAACCGCGCCGCGAAAAGCACCATCCGCACGTTCGGTAAAAAAGCTGCTGCCGCCGCCGAAGCCGGTGACGCCGAGGCCGCCGCCAAGTTTCAGCGCGTTACGGTCAGCTTGATTGACCGGGCCGCTAAAGGTTCGACGTTACATAAAAACGCCGCAGCGAGGCGTAAATCACGTCTTGCGAAAAGGTTAAATAAGGCGCTCGAGGCCGCCGCCTAAACACAGCTCAAACGCAAACGAAGCTCCCGAAGTGGGAGCTTTTTTAGTGGTTTTCTGGAACACCGTGCAGGTGGTAGGGGAGACCCGGTTCGGTGTAGTCGAACGTTTGAGAGCTGCGAAGGGTCAGCTCGAGCGGCGCAATGCCCGCTCTCACCTCGGTCGGCAGCCCTGCAGTCGGAAACCACGGTCTGTTCATCTCTGCCACAATTAATAGCCCGTGCGCGTCACCGACAGCTGCAAACTTTTCTTCAGCTTCACGGTAAGGTTCTAAGCCTAAGTCACCCAGACCGGAGACGGTTTTGAGCACATCCGGTACAACATACCCGACTTCGCTGACGTTCAAAATGTGCTGTGAATCAAATGGGGCAGTGCTGGCGTTGGAAAGTTCGTGGCGAGCGATGAACTCTACGATATTTCCGTCCGCGTCTAAGAAGTACACCTGTTCAGCGTTCCAGCTTTCAGAGAAAAATTGGTCTTGTCCAGCTTCCTTAAGCAGCTCTACCCGTTCTAACAGCCACGTTTTCGCTTCAGCTAGCTTGTTTTCCGGGATATTAAAAGCGAAATGATACGGTCTCAACTCTACTGCCGTACTGAACTGCAGTGCCGTAAACCCTACTTTTACAGTGAAAGATTCGGGAGTTTGCTCGAGCAGCCCCAGTCCCAACGTCCCACCGTAAAAGTTGCGTTGACGCGTTAAGTCTCGCGTGCTGAGGCGAAGCTCGAGAAACTCCATTAGCTCTCAGCCGTAACGCTCTTCCTTAAACGGGTCGCCGCGCATGTGGTAGCCGTTCCGCTCCCAAAAGCCCGGTTTGTCACCCTTCATAAACTCCATGCCGGAAAGCCACTTCGCGCTTTTCCAAGCGTAAAGGTGCGGAACGATGGTCCGAACCGGGCCGCCGTGTTCGGTGGGGATGTCTTTACCCTCCAACTTATGCGCCACCATACAGTTTTCCGCCGTAAAATCTTCGATTGAAAGGTTGGTGGTGTAGCCGCCGTAACAGTGAAACAAGATATGCGTCGCTGCGGGGTCGGGCTCGAGGTGCTTCATCAGTTCAGAAGTCAAGACGCCCGTCCAGCTTACGTCCATCTTCGACCAGTGCGTGACGCAGTGAAAATCTTTGGTCATATCGGTTTGCGGCATGGCTAAGAGGTCGTCCCAGCTGAAAGTCTTCTCCTTAGCCAGGCCGAATACGCGCAGCTCAAACTCCGCTCGGGTCACGCGCGGCGTCGGGCCGTAGGTCATAATCGGGAAACGTTCGGTAACGCTCTGCCCCGCCGGAACTTTGGGGTTGTCGGGTTGTTTGCGAAAGATATTTCCGAGCATCGTTTAGCTTAGCACGCAGCTCCGGTAGAAAAAGTTGTCTTCGGCGGGTTTTACGGTAGATTTTGCGGTGGGTTTTGAGTTGGGCGCTTTACACTTAAATAGACAGTCTCAAACAGGTAGTCTTAACCATATGGCTGCGCTTCGTATCGTTTTAGTAAGGCCCAAAGACCCGGCGAACATCGGCTCAGCGGCTCGAGCGATGAAAAACTTCGGCCTGAGTGAGCTCTACCTCGCCTCACCGCAGCGCCCGGTGAACCGGCACGCCTACGCGCTCGCGTCGCACGCCGGAGATGTGTTAGACAGCGCCGTCGTCTGTGAAACAGTCGCTGAAACGCTGGTCGGTTGCACGCTCGTTCTCGGGACGACGGCGCGCCCGAGAGACTCCGAGATGCGCGTGTACAGTCTCAGGGAAGCCGCTGAAACGCTGCCACAGGGAGGTGTTGCTATCCTTTTCGGCCCGGAGGATTACGGCCTCAGCAACGAGGATTTGCGCCACTGCCAGGGATATATTCAGATTCCGACCGCCGAATATGCGTCCTTAAATCTCGCCCAAGCCGTGCAACTCGTTGCCTACGAATGGTTTGTTGCTACTGCTGACCGAGAAAGCCTGTCTGCCGCGCGTGAAGTGGCCCCCAGAGAGAGGCTCGAAGGGCTGTACACGCATCTGCTGGAAATGCTCTACACCATCGGGTATACCGACGCCCAACGTGAGGGGGGTGCCGACGCGATGTTTCGCGCCATCTTTGACCGCGCCGAGCTGAGCGAGCGCGAAGTTGCGGCGCTACGCGGCGTGTGGCGGCAGGTTTTATGGGCGGTAGCTAATAACTCCCGTTGACACTCCCTAAGCTCCGCTTGTATACTCATGGACGCTGACCTGAGGGTTGTCCCTCGAGGAGGGTTGGCCGAGCGGTTTAAGGCGGCAGTCTTGAAAACTGCAGTAGGGGCAACCTTACCGGGGGTTCGAATCCCTCACCCTCCGCCATAACACGTTCAGCGGTACAGTCTGGAGAGGTGGGTGAGTGGTTGAAACCACAGTCCTGCTAAGACTGCGTCTGGTGAAAGCCGGACCGAGGGTTCGAATCCCTCCCTCTCCGCCAGAATGTCAGGGGTATCATCCCTAAAGAAGTTAGTGGTAGCGGCTAGAAAGTTACTGATGATAACAGTAATTAGTTTGCGCCCGTAGCTCAGCTGGATAGAGCGTCTGACTACGGATCAGAAGGCCAGGAGTTCGAATCTTCTCGGGCGCACCAAAGAACCCCCGTCAGGGACGGGGGTTTTCTTTTGCCCTTGGTGTGATTGGTTGCCAACAAAGACAAAATGTATGCCTACGGTGTGCCGCTTCTAAACGCGCAGATTATGAAGATATGGATTGTCTAGGATCGGTACACTACGGCCTTTCGCCGCTTGGGACGGAGAGCGCACTATCTTTTGCTCGAGCCTCGTCTGCCGGAACGTCTTGTGTAAGCAAGGGTAACGTGACGACTGCCCTGTCTCTGCAAAAGAGCAGCAACGGCGTCTCGGGTAATCTGCGCTTCGCCGCGCCCGCTTGCATTAGCGTATACGAGCGGGCAAGTGCTTTTTGCCACCCTGCCTTTACGAGCGGCGCAATCCGCTCAGAAACGTCTCGGGGCCGAATACACTCCGGTGTAAGAGCGCTGCAAAGCTGTCCTCAGCCAGCGTTTTGTTGAAGTCGAAGAAGGCGATACGGTCAAATACGGGCTGCGCGGCTCGGCTCATCTGTGAGGATTCGTTTGATAACATAGCCAGGCTACCCGGAAGTGGGGCCTAAAAACCAAAGGGTAGCGGCGCGGACGAAGAGCATTGATTTAGCATTTCCATAAAAGGTTGCCACAAGTATCATCGCAGAATGTGCGTGCTGGTCAGCTAAGCTTAGATTGAGAGCGTTGCCGACCAGATGATACCTGCTAATTCTAGGGGAGCACTCGAGGTTTTGCAAAAGGCAAAAAGCGTCCCTTCGCTTTTACCGGGCCGACACAAGAATGTTACGAAGGTGCGCCCTGCCCCTCTTCCCTACGAAGCCGTAAAAACCACCACTCGCCGCCAAAAATCAGTACGAGCCCAATCGCCGCGATAGCGAGTACCAACGGGTCGGACTGCGCTTTGACGGCCAAAAACGCTCCTAAAACGACCACATCGAGCACGATAGCCGTTACTAACACCCAAGCCCTAGCTTTGACCTCCTGACGCGTATGACGCAGCACGCCCCAGTGGACGGCGATGTCCATGACGATGTAAAAAATTGCTCCGAGCGACGCAATCCGGCTGAGGTCGAAAAACACGGTCAGCAGCGTAGCAATCAGAATGGTATAGACGAGCGTATGTGCCTGCGTGTCACCAGGTAAACTGAAGCTTCGGTACAGCGCGAGGTTCATATCAGTGAGCATGGCGAGCATCCTCGAGACCGCAAACACGCTGGCGATGACGCCGGAAACGGTGGCAACGATAGCAAAGCCAACTGTCAGCCACAACCCCGCTTGACCGAAGGCGGGTCTCGAGGCCCGCGCGAGCGAGTAGTCCCGCGCCTGCGTGATCTCTTGAACGCTCAGGTTACCCCCGACCGCCAGCGTCACGAGCAGATAGACCACCACACAGATGCTGATAGACACGACGATAGCGCGGCCCACGTTTTTGTGCGGCTTTTTGATCTCACCCCCGCTATTGGTAATCGTCGTAAAACCTTTGTAACCGAGCAGCGCCAGCGCCACAGCGCCCAAAAAGCCGCCCGGATTCGTCCCAGCAGGACTTACAGACACGCTTTCAAAAGAAAATCCAGCTGCCCACAACCCGCCTCCAGCGAGCAGCAACAAACCGCCAATCTTAACAAACGCCATCACAAACGAAAAGCTTTGGATGAACTTATTACTCAAGATGTTGATAAAAAAAGCGAAGATGAGTAAGCTGACGCCCAAAACTGGCACCAACCAGCTGTTCTTGCCGACGTTAAAGAGCTGCAGCGTATACGTCCCAAAGGTGCGGGCAACGAGGCTTTCGTTAATCACCATCGAAAAATACATCAAGAGCGCACACGCGCCCGTGACGACCGTTTTACCGTAAGCTTGTTGCAAGATCATGGCGATACCGCCCGCCGACGGATACGCGTTGGACATCTTGACGTACGAGTAGGCGCTAAAGGCGGCGACGACTGCCGCAGCCAAGAATGCCAAGGGAAACCAGCTCCCGGCGAGTTCAGCGACTTGCCCGGTCAGGGCGAAGATACCCGCGCCGATCATCACGCCGGTTCCCAGCGAAACTGCGCCGAGAAGCGAGAGGCTGTTCTTCTGATAATCTGATGATTGTTGGTCTTTACCTTGTGCCATAGGCTCCCACACGAATACGTTTCGTTTGCGTCGGTGTAATTTTCTAGCAAGCCGTGTTGCTGAGCTTATGTGAAATGCCCTCTACGGTGCCCACGGCTTTCCGGCTCGAGCCCATTAAGCAGCGGCAGCTCGAGGTTCGGCAGGACGCGCCGCTCTAGGTGTCGCCCCTAGCGGCGGTCTAAACCTACGTAACCGCAGCGCGTTGGTGAGGACGAAGGCGCTCGAGACCGCCATCGCCGCCGCCGCGAAGATGGGCGAGAGCAACACGCCGAACGCCGGAAAGAGCGCCCCGGCAGCTATAGGAATCAAGATAATGTTGTAAAAAAACGCCCAGAAGAGGTTTTGCTTGATGTTAGTGATTGTACGTTTCGATAACGCCAGAGCGTTGGGAATCCCACGCAAGTCGCCCGCCATCAGCACCACGTCGGCGGACTCGGTAGCAATATCCGTCCCCGTCCCGATGGCTAACCCGACGTCAGCTTGGGCCAAAGCGGGCGCGTCGTTGATGCCGTCACCGACGAACGCAACGCGGCCTTCACGTTGCAGAGCTTTTACGGCGTCGGCTTTGCCACCTGGGAGCACCTCAGCCAACACCTCGTCAATGCCTAGCTGATGGGCGATAGCGTCAGCCGTGCGCACGTTGTCGCCGGTCATCATAATGACGCGTAGACCCAAGTGGTGCAGGGTTTGAACGGCTTCCAGAGAGGAGGCTTTAAGCGGGTCGGCCACTGCAATAACCGCAGCCAGCTGTCCGTCTACGGCAGCGTAGAGCGGCGATTTGCCCTCGTCGGCCAGGCGCTCCGTCTCACTCGAGGCGGGCCGCTCGAGTCCCAACCGGGTCAGGTAACGCTCAGCGCCGATCTGTACGAGTTGGCCCTCAACCCTGGCCTCGACCCCGTAACCGGGCACGGCGTTAAAAGCGTCCGCACCAGGCAAGGTGAGCCCGCCCGCCTTCGCGGACTGCACGATAGCGTCCGCGATGGGATGCTCCGAGTTCTGCTCTACCGCGGCAACGAGTCTTAACAGCTCACGCTTGTCAAAACCGGGTTGGACGATAAAGTCGGTCAGTTCAGGTTGGCCCCGCGTCAGCGTTCCCGTTTTATCGAGCATCACGACCTGAGTTTCTTGCAGACGTTGCAACGCGCCCCCGTTACGAAACAAGATACCCAGCTCAGCGGCTTTACCGGTCCCGACCATGATTGACGTCGGCGTCGCCAGCCCCATCGCACACGGGCAGGCGATAATCAGCACTGCAACCGCGTTGACAAGCGCAAAACTCAGCGCGGGTTGGGGGCCGAACGCCAGCCAGAGCCCGAACGTAAGCATGGCAATCCCAATGACGACCGGTACGAACACACTGACTACGCGGTCGGCGAGGGCTTGAATCGGAACTTTCGAGCCCTGCGCGTCTTCAACCATTTTGACGATCTGCGCGAGTACGGTGTCAGCGCCCACTTTGGTCGCCGTAAAACGGAACGAGCCGGTTTTATTGAGCGTGCCGCCGACCACCTCGTCGCCTTCGCCCTTTTGTACCGGGAGCGGTTCACCGGTCATCATCGAAGCGTCAACGAATGAGGAACCGGAGAGCACCAGCCCATCAACCGGAATCTTTTCACCGGGGCGTATCAGCACGGTGTCCCCCGGTACTACTTCGTCAAGGGGCAGCTCGAGCCGTTCCCCGCCCCTTTCAACTCGAGCGGTTTTGGGTTGCAAGTTCAGCAGTTTCTTGATCGCTTCACCGGTGCGGCCTTTGGCATGGGCCTCGAGGTATTTACCCAGCAAGATCAGTGTGACAATTGCCGCCGACGCTTCAAAGTAGACGTGAACTGTCCCGGCAGGCAAGAGCCGCGGTAAAAACGTCGCCACAACCGAGTAGCCGTACGCCGCCGATGTGCCCAGCATTACCAGCGTGTTCATATCCGGGGACCCGTGCCGGAGGGCGGGCCAGCCCGAGCGGTAAAAACGCCGACCGGGACCGAACTGCACGGCCGTTGCCAAGATAAAAGAAACGTAAAATACTGTCTGTGCCGGGACAAAGCCGTTTAGCTGAGCTCCCAAGCCGGGAACAAGCATCGGCAGCATGGCGAGTAAAATTAGCGGCACCGCAAAAACCGCTGCGACGATCAAGCTGGTTTTAAGCTTACGAAGTTCACCTTCATGTACTTCGCCCTCGGTGTCGGCGTGGTCTTTGCCGGGAGTCTCTTCGCGGACGCCGTAGCCAGCCTGACGAACCGCCGCTTTGAGTCCTCCCGGACTCACCTCGTCCGGTAAGTAAGTTACCGTTGCCTTTTCGGTCGCTAAGTTGACCGACGCGTCTACTACGCCGCCCGTTTTTTTAAGTGCCCGCTCGACGCGGCCGACACAGCTCGCGCAGGTCATCCCCTCGACGCTGAGGCTGGTCTGCGCTGTAACCGGCGTGTACCCGCGTTCTTTTATGGCCTCGAGTAGCGCCGGAACCCCGACCTTTTGCGGATCGAAGGTGACGCTGGCTTTTTCGGTTGCCAGATTGACCGACGCTTCTTCTACGCCGTCAACTCTGCCGAGCGCACGTTCAACCCGGGCCACACATGACGCGCAGGTTATACCCCGAACACCTACGCTCAGTTGGCGCTGCGCAACTTCACTCATAGTTGGTCTCCTAAGCCCTCGCTCGAGCTATCCTTAGCCGACGTTATCACCCCACCCCGGGTGGGTCAAGCAAAAGCTATACAAACTCTACCGATAGACCGGGCGTCTATAGCTTGGGCGCACTACCCTACTCGGGGCAACACGCAACCTTGCTAAACTTATGGCGCACTACGTGTATCTCGCTCCGTTAACCAAACTCACTAACAGCTCCCGGAGGGCAGCCGTAGAAGCAGGAGGAAATCCGTGTCAGACCTAACAAACGACCTAGCAGACGATCTAAATGACGTGGATAACGTCACAGCAGTAGCCCCGGAGTGTTTGCACCTTGACCCGGAAACCCGGAAAACTGCCATATTGCGGCTGAAAAGTGCCAAGGGACACCTCGAGGGTATCTTGCGGATGTTAGATAACCCGGAGGTCTACTGTGTTGACGTGATGAAACAGCTGAGCGCCGTCCAGGGCGCACTGACCAAAGTCAACGACAAGGTGTTGCGTGCGCATATCAGAGACCACGTGGCCACCGCCGTATTGCGCGGCGACACGGAGCACATCGTTGCCGAGCTGATGGAGGCGCTGAAATATAAAGGCTGACAAACTGTAGGGCTCGCCGTACTCAGCCGTAAACCGAGTGTCCTTTTTTTAACTCCGGCAGCTCTAGCTCGCAATCTTTTAGAACTTTCAGTATTGACTAAAAGCTTAAAAGAGACTATATTTGCCAAAAGAGGTTTCAGTTATTTCTAAACATACAGAAAAACAGATGTATCTCGAGGAACTGGGAATGGCCCTAGAGGGTTTGGGAATGCCCCGTATCGCTGGCCGGGTACTGAGTGCGCTGCTGGTAGCCGACCCCCCGGAGCAAACCGCCGAACAACTCTCAAAAACGCTCCAGGCGAGCCGGGGAGCCGTCAGCGGCGGTACGACGATGCTTACAACGATGGGCCTGATTGAACGCCGCCGCCGACCGGGAGACCGTAAAGATTACTTCTGCAACCGACCCAACGCCTGGTTCGAGGCGACCAAGCGGCAAGTCACCCTGATCGCGCAGCTCAGGCAGTTATCCGAAAAGGGGCTCGAGGTTCTGGGGAGTGACGACCCCGAAGTCACCAAAGGTTTGCGCGACATGCGCGACATGCTCACCTTTTACGAACGCGAACTGCCGGATATCTTCGCCCGCTGGGAGGAGAAAACCAGAAAGGAATAAGGATGAACACCTCAATCTCTAAACTCGCGTGGCGTAATTTGTGGCGGCACAAACGCCGCACGCAGCTCTTACTCGCTGTAGTGGCTTACGCAACGGTTGCTATCATCTTTTTTTGGGGTTTTTACGACGGCTTTGTCAATGTCCTGCTAGGCGGTCAAGCGCGTTACCTGAGCGCCCCGGTGATGGTGCAAACAGAGGCGTATCGTACCGACCCCGACCCGGAAAACCGGTTGCCGACGCTGAACTTCGACGATAAGCTCACTCAGATTGACGGGGTACGCGGCGCTGCGCCGAGGCTCGAGTTTCAAGCCCTGCTGCGCTCCCCGTACCGGACGCTCGGCGCTCAGGTACGCGGCGTCAATCCGGCGTTAGAAGGGCAAGTCAGCGATATTCCCGGCACCATCGGTGAGGGTCGGATGATCCAAAATTCGGGCGAACTCGTCCTCGGCAAAACGCTCGCTGAAGACCTCGACGTGCGTGTCGGTGAAAGGCTGGCTTTAGACGTGCAGTCACTGGCGGGTGCTCAGGGTACAGGCTTAAGGGTTGTCGGGCTGATTGACAGCAACATTGACCCCGTAGACGAAGGCGTGGTGCTCGTTCACCTAGACGACGCACGGGCGCTCACAGGGGTTAAAACAGCGACGGGCGTCGCGCTAGACGTGCAGCAAGGCAGTGAAGACGCCGTAGCCGAGGCGGTCAATAGTGCAGCCGTTTTACCTGTAGGCGTAGAGGCGTATCCCATTAAAGCCCTTTTGGGCGGTCTCATGGCAGGTATCGAAGGCAAACGCAGCTCGATGGTCCCCATTGTGCTGATCTTTGCGCTTTTCGCGGCTGTCACGGTGATGAGTACGGTGATCGTCAGCGTGATTGAACGTACCAGAGAGTTTGGAGTGATGACCTCGCTCGGGCTGAGCCAAAACCAACTTGCGCGGATGGTGACGCTCGAGGCCGTCTACACCACCCTGATCGGCTTTGTTGTCGGTGCTGCGCTGGGTTTCGGCCTCAACGCGCTCTTATCCATAACCAACCTGATGGGACCCTTTATCAAAACCTTTTACGGCAACTATCTGCAAGGTCTGGCGCTCAGCGACACCTTTGTCCTGGCAGCGAGCCTGAGTTACCTCGGCTGGGCCGCTGTGACCATCTTGTTTGCCGCTGTCTTAGCCGTGACCGTCCCCGGCAAACGCGTCCGCAACCTCAACTCTGCCGAGGCGATGCGGGCGAACTAACAGAAGTCAGAAATCAGCATAGCGTCTCTGCTGATGACCGACTACTGACCACCCTCATCAAGGAGAAACCATGAAGCTTAGTTACCTACTACTTACCTTCTTTCTTTCGCTCAGCTTTGCCGGTGCCCAAGATGCAGCGAGCATCCTAGACACCATCACCAATAACCTACGCGGCGAGTCGCAAGCTGCGACCCTAAACATGCAGGTGATCCGCCCGGACAAAGAAGATACCTACACGATGCGGATTTACAGCGAAGGTGAATCGAAAGGTCTGACCCGCGTCATCGCCCCGCCCCGCGACGCTGGCCAAGCGTTCCTAAACGATGGCGATAACGTCTTTATCTATAACCCCCGTCTGCGCCGCGTGCTGCGGCTGCCGCCGAGCGGTCAAAGCGATTCGTTTTTAGGTTCGGACATCTCGTACGACGACCTCGCCGGAGACGATTTACAAGAGAACTACTCGGCGAAGATTTTAGAAGAGACGGATAGTAGCGTGACGCTCGAGCTAACGCCCAACCCAAACGCCCCGACGCCCTACGGCAAAGTTCACCTGACTGCTGAGAAGCCCTCATACGCGCCCACTCAAATCACCTACTTCGACCAGCGCAACACGGCGGTTAAAGAGAATATCTTGTCGGACTACGCCGAGGTAGACGGGCGCTACATCCCGCAACAGTTTGAAGTCAAAGACTTGCTTACTGAAGGCAACATGACCGTTGTCACCTGGCAAGACGCGGAGTTCGGCGTTTCTATTCCTGAGTCATGCTTTAGCCAAAACGCCTTAGAGCGTGAAGGAGCCTGCGAATGATCGCTTTAGCTTGGCGCAACCTCTGGCGGCAGGGGCGGCGCAGCCTGATTTCACTGTTGGCGGTGGCTCTCGTGGTGCTCTTCGCCACCGTGATGTACAGCTTAGGCGGCGCGCTGACCAACGGGATGTACGGCGACTTGACCGCTGAGGTGGGCAACGCCCAGATTCGTCCTGAAGGTTACCGCGACGCCCGTAACTTTGACGATGGACTCTTAAAGGATGCCGCCGAGCTTAGGAAGACGGTTGCACAGACCGCGCCGGACGCCGTAGTCGTGGGTGCGTTACAAGTTCCCGGTCTCGTTGCGGGGGAAACCCGCTCGCGTGGGCTGGCCGTTCAGGGACAAGATTGGCCGGAACTGTTAAAAAAAGATTTTGTCAATGACCACCTTGCTAAGGGCAGCTTTGTTGAGGGCGATAACGTCACCGGCATTATGCTCGGGCAATCTCTGGCTACAGCACTCAAAGTCGGCTTGGGCGATGATGTGTACGTCTATGCCCCCGGCACCGACGGGTACGGCGCAGCAGCTTATACGGTTGAAGGTTTGCTAGACTTTGACGATCCGAATCAAGAGATCAACGCGGCTTACTTGTCTCTCCCGGCGGCACAAGAACTTGCAGCACCGGATGGGTTGTCGAGGCTCGAGTTGCACTTCCCCGACATCAATACCTTAGATCAAGACAGTCAGGCGGTAGGCGAACTGACCCAGCTTAGAAACGCACTGCCGCAAGGGGCTGTTGTCGAAACCTGGCGGCAACTCGATCCGAGTCTCGCCACACTGGTCAACTTCTTTACGCCCGTTTTAGTCGTGATGTCGTTGATTTTTTTCGTGCTGGCAGGTCTGCTCGTTCTCAACACGGTTTACCTGAGCACCTTGGAGCGTGTCCGCGAGTTCGGTGTGATTATCAGTTTGGGCGCACGCGGACGGCAGATCATGGGTATGGTCACCTTAGAAAGTGTCTTGCTGTGTATGACCGGTGCTGCCCTCGGTCTGGCACTTGGTTTGGGCTTTGTGGCGCTCGGTAGAAACGGTTTGACCTTACCCGGTTACACCGAAGAAATGCTCGCCGAGGTCGGCTTACCCAACGTCCTTTACCTCTCGGTTGACCCGTGGCAAATCTTGCTCGCTGTAGGCTTCGCCGTGTTGACCGCCTTTTTTGCGGCGCTCGGCCCCGCGCGAATGGCGGCCAACATCGAACCTGCCGAGGCGATGCGGTATACGGCTTGACAAGCAGGAATCAGTAGTCAGCATTCGGTAGTAGGCTCAGCTATCAGGAGTCAAGAGAAAAGTAATTATTGGCAATCGGCGGAAAGGTGGAAATGATAGGACCGGCTAAAGTATTCACGGATTTGGTCGTGTGGCAGAAGGCTCACGCCTTTGTGCTGGCTGTTTACCAACACACCGATGGTTTCCCCAGACAGGAAATCTACGGTCTAACTTCGCAGTTTCGGCGGGCTGCCGTTTCAGTTCCAGCGAACATCGCTGAGGGGTTTAGAAAACGGGGCAAGGCAGATAAAGCGCGTTATTACAACATCGCCCAAGGTTCGCTCGAGGAGTGCCGCTACTATCTCATTTTGAGTAGAGATTTAGGTTACGGCGACACCGATGACCTTACGCCCCACCTGGTCGAAACCAGCAAGCTACTCGACGCTTTTATCAAATCTCTACTGAATTCTGAACGCTGACTACTGACTACACGTAACTCTCGAAAAAGGAGAAACCTATGTCTTTATTTACCGTAAAAAATCTGACCAAGACCTATCAAATCGGTGAGGTCAAAACGGACGCCTTACGGGGAGTTGACCTCAGGGTTGATAAGGGCGAGTTTACCGCTATCGCCGGGCCTTCGGGAAGCGGTAAAAGTACGCTGCTGCACCTCATGGGCGGCCTCGACCAACCCACCTCGGGCGAAGTTTATCTGAACGACAAGCGGATTGACCAGCTCAGTAAACAAGAGAGTGCGGCCTTGAGGCTCGAGCATCTCGGCTTCGTCTTTCAGGCGTATAACCTGATTCCGGTCCTGACAGCTTTGGAAAATGCGGCGTTTGTTTTAGAGCTCCGGGGTGTAGCTAAGAAAAAGCGTGAAGCTCGAGCCTTAGCGTCTCTTAAAGCTTTGGGGATAGCAGAGTTCGCCGACCGTAAACCTAATCAGCTTTCAGGCGGACAGCAGCAGCGTGTCGCCGTGGCAAGAGCCTTCGCCGCCGAACCCGACATCATCTTGGCGGACGAACCTACAGCAAACCTCGACAGCAAATCGGGCGGTGACCTGATCGAACTGATGAAACGCCTGAACCGTGAGCAGGGCGTGACCTTCGTTTTTTCCACACACGACCCAAGACTTTTGGAACACGTCACGCGCACGGTTGAGATGGAAGACGGGCGCATTGTCGATACGGACAAGCTCGAGCCCGTCCTCGCCTAAAAGAATGAGAAGTCAGAATACAGGAGTCGGTAGTCAGCAGATTCATCCTAACTACTCGACTACTGAGCACTGACAACTAAGACATGAGATTTTTCTTTGCTCTGTTGTTTCTTATCATCTCTTCTACCTTCGCCCAGCCCTACTACCGGGGTGAGGTAGAGTTTGCGCTGGACTCGAGCCTCAGCACAGCGTTTCCAGCCCAAAACGGCTTGACACTGGCAGGGCACCTCGAGGCCGGTTACGACTTGGACCTTGACGACTTGGGACTCAGTGACGCTTCTCCAGTTGCGTTTAACCTCGTCCTCGACCCGAGCATACACGTTAGCCAACTTGTTACGACCGAGCCAGGGCTGACCGAGCTCTACGCCGCGACAACTTACGGCGACGTTGACCTCAGCTTGGGCGTCGAGCGGCTGCCGTTAGAAACCGCCCGCTTGAGCGTGCCTTACAGCGTTGAAACCGTGGGGGTGCGGGGCGTTCGTCACGGTGTAGCGGGCGTGCGCGGCGTCTTTTATAGCGGCGACTGGCGTGTGCGGGGAGCTGTCTTTTATAGAGACACTGAGCGAGATTTTCTCGAGAATGTGACGCCGCTCGTGAGTGTCAGCCGAACGTTTAACAGCTTTGACTTGGAGGCTCACGCGCTCTACCAAAACGGCCTCGTTGCCGGACTCAGTAGCAGCGGCTTGGTCAGCGACGTGGTGGTTTACGGCGAAGCGTGGCTTTTGGTGGACGCAGGTTTTAACGACGTTTCTGGGCGGGGCGCGTTGGGGCTGAACGGGAACCTGGCAACCGGAACCTGGACGCTCGAGGCTGCCTACCTAGCGCCGGGACTAACGAGCCTTAAAGACGATGACGACTTCTCTCCCTCACAACTGTCATCCACAGCCGACCCGCGTCCCGCAGTGCTGGGTCAGGTCACACTGCCACTCGGCGACGAGGGCGATATGAGCTTGTCGCTAACCGGTAACGCGTTTTTCGACCCGGACGCACTGCGTTCGGGTGTCGGCGCGGGCTATACGCTCTTTGGAGACAGCGAACTCACACTCGGCGCAGCGGCGCGGTTCGGGCCTGAACCTGTGGTTGCGACGCTCAGCTTGAGCCTAAAAGCGTTTTTCTGAATCTTTAGCTCGAGTCTAAGGTCGGTAGCTACTGCTGATTGGGTCCGCAAAGCCCTGTAAGACGTTATTCTTGCTGTCAACTTGACGCAACCTTTGCAAAATCTTGATGCAAAAAGCGCATACTTGCATTGGAGGAACTCGTGAGCAAATCAGCATTCCCAGAAAAGCTTACCAAGACGATTTTTGGCAGTACAGGCGTCGTCGTAGGTTCAGTTTTAGCCGCAGTGGGCGGTTGGTGGCTTTACAGCAGACTCGGTATCAACCATGACGCCGAACTGCCCCCGGCCATTGACGCACCCCGAACCAACTTTACGACCAAGGCCGCCGGACGGCTGAATTACTACAAGAACGACAACGACAGTGGCACCCCCCTCGTCCTGCTTCACAGCGTCAACGCGGCGGCGAGCGCGTTTGAGGTGAAGCCGCTGTTTGACATGTACCGCAACACCCGCCCGGTGTACGCCCTCGAGCTTCCGGGCTACGGGTTTTCAGACCGCGCTGACCGGGACTACACGCCTGAGCTTTTTGCCGGGGCCTTCGGTGAGTTTTTAGAGACGCAAGTGGGTAAAGCCGCCGACGTGGTGGCGTTGTCGCTCAGCAGTGAGTTCGTAGCGAGAGCAGCCCTTACTGCCCCGCAGCTGTTCCGTTCCCTGACCCTGATTTCTCCTACCGGTATGAACACCAAACGCGAGGCGAGAGCCTCGGACAAAGCTGGAAAGGAAGGCGGCAACGAGACGTTTTACGCCGTCTCGTCAAACCCGCTCTGGGCAAGAGCGTTTTATGACCTGATTGCGACGCCTGCCAGCATCCGCTACTTTTTGCAGAAGAGTTTCGTCGGGCCGGTGCCCCAAGACCTAGCGCGTTACAGCTACCTGACCTCGCATCAACCGGGGGCCGAACACGTCCCGCTGCGGTTTATCGCCGGCAAGCTCTTTAGCCCGCAAGTCAGAAAGCGGGTTTACGAACAGCTGAACGTACCGACGCTGGTGCTCTTCGATGAAGACGGCTTTGTCAGCTTTGAAAAACTGCCTACACTGACCGCTGCCAACCCCAAGGTCAAGGCAGTGAGGCTCGAGCCCTCGAAAGGCTTGCCGCAGTTTGAGATGCCGAGCCGCACGGCGCAGGTGCTGGACAGCTTTTGGCGTGAAGTCGGCGTTCACACCTAACGAGCTTTATAGCTGGGATGTGATTTGCTTGCGCCCATCAAAAAGCCCCCGCTCTATACGGGGGCTCGACCACGCTGTCCAAGACAGCTTTTATTTTGGCTCCGCGGGTAGGGCTCGAACCTACGACCGATCGATTAACAGTCGATTGCTCTACCACTGAGCTACCGCGGAACACGCGCCCGCATAACGTTCAAGCAGGCGAAGCCAGTTTAACAGGGTGCGCTCGCCCTTGGCAAGTGCAAGGCGCTCAGACGTCCTCTAAGTACGTGTACCCCACTAACTCCGCACTGTACTTGCTGAGGAGCGCCTCAGCGTCCGGGCGCGACAGGGTACCGTTTGCCATCGCCTCATCCGCCTCTTCAATGAGCCAGTCCCGAAGCTGCGGTGCTTCGTAGCCCATATTTTCAATGACGCGGCGCGCCTTTTGACCATTGACGATACGTTCGATGATGAAACCTTCGGGTGTCAAGCGGATGTGCGCTTCGTTGACACGGCCGAAGAGGTTGTGCGAGTTGGCCAGCACATCTTGGTATGCGCCCGTCAAAAACCCGCCTAAATAGTAGGGTTCCCCGTTGAGTTTGTGAAGTGGCAACGTCGCTTTGACGTCGCGGAGGTCGATAAACTTATCAATTTTACCGTCCGAATCGCACGAGATATCTACCAGCGTGGCGTCCCTGGTCGGTCTCTCGTCGAGCCGGTGCAAGGGCGCAATCGGAAAAAGTGCGCCGATAGCCCAGTGGTCGGGCAAGCTTTGGAAAAGGCTGAAGTTGCAGATATATTTGTCGGCTAAGAGCTTGGGCAAATCTTCGATGTCTTCAGGTACATAGTCCAAGTCGCGGACGATACGCCCGATTTTACTGAGCGTTTGGTAGTACAAGGTTTCGATGTGGGCGCGCTCTAAGATGCTCAAATAGCCCAGGTCAAACAGGCTGTGCATCGTGTCTTTATTACCTACCGCGTCGTTAAAGACCTCGCGGTAGTTTTTGAGCGTGACGGTCTCTAACAGCTCACGCATATCGCGGACGAGCGTGTGCGCGTCATCCGGCAAAGCCGGCAGCGTGACCGCGACCTGTGTCGGACCCACCGCGTCTATGACTGGTAAGACCAAAACCGCGTGGTGTGCGGTCAGGGCGCGGCCCGATTCGGAGACGACGATAGGGTGCGGCACGCCCGCTTCTTGGCAGGTTTCTAAGATCGTATAGATGACCGTATCGGCGTACTCTTGCAAGCCGTAATTGGCCGACGCGTGAAAACTCGTACGAGAACCGTCGTAATCTACTGCCAAACCGCCACCGACGTTTAAGTATTCGACCTCAACGCCGAGTTCGCGCAGCTCGACGTAGGTCTGCGCCGCCTCGCGCACCGCCGCCCGGACTTTGCGGATGTCGGTGACCTGCGAGCCCACGTGACAGTGCACCATCTTGAGCGTATCCAACATCCCCAAGTCGCGCAGTTTTTCGGTTGCGCCGATCATCTCGCCGGTGCTGAGGCCGAACTTGGCGTTGTCGCCGCCCGAGTCTTCCCACTTGCCTGAGCCCTGCGCGTGCAACTTAAAGCGTAAGCCCAAGGCCGGACGAATCCCCATTTCACGGCTGACCTTGAGGACGCGCCCTAGTTCCGTGTACTTCTCGAGGGTAATCACGACGTTTTTATTTAGTCGCCGCCCCCAGAGTGCCAGCCGGATAAAGTCCTCGTCCTTAAAACCGTTACAGCATAAAAGCGCCTCAGGATGGAGGTCTTGCACCAAACAGAGCGCCAGCTCAGCTTTGCTCCCGGCCTCGACGCCGGTCCGGTAACGTGCGCCCGCCTCGGCGATGGTTTCTAGCACGACCCGGCGCTGATTGACCTTGATTGGGAAGACGCCTTGGTAGTGGTTTTGATACTCAAACTTCTCGGTGGCCGTAGCAAAGGCCCGGTTAAGCTGCGCCAGCCGGTCTTCTAAAATCTGCGGAAACCGTAAAATTAGCGGCAGCGCGTGACCTGCGTCCCGAAACTCGCGGATCATCCCCAGCAGCGGTGCTTTCATCCCGTCAAGCGTCACGTTCATCTCGCCGCGCACGCCGACCTCGAAGTAGCCGCCGCTCCAGTTGGGGACGCCGTAAAGTTCAGCCGCGTCGGACGCCTTAAAACGCTTGTCGAGCGCAGGGTTGGTTGTACGTTGTGTAAGGTTCATTTTGGCCTCCAGCGCGCCGAGAGACTGCTTATGGCAGCTAGGCAAACAGAGGTGAGAATAGCACGTGTAGCGCGCTTTTCTCGTCTGCTGAACTGAGGTTAAGCAGACATACACGGATTTTTACGGCCGTTCCTACACACACGGATTTTTACAGCCGTTCTTAAAGCGCCGCCAAATTGCCACGCCTTACGCAGCTAAAGGGCGACGTAAGGCGTTAAACCAGTGAGGATAGACGGGGGTAACGCGTGGCTGAGGAGTGCTGGGAGCAAACAAAAGCTAAACCTAACTGCTCACCGCTCGAGTTCCTCCGGCGTTTTAGTCACGAGCGCCACGCTTAAATAGAGAACAAACAGCACGGTAAGGAGGTCGAGCACGGTGCAGTTTAAGACGTACACCGCCCTTGCAGACGCATAACTTCGCACCGTCTAAAGGGCACAGCTAAAACAGTTGTTCCTAAGCTGCCTCCAAGCTGTATTCGTTCGGCTGCAGCTCACCCAGCAGCGCCGATAAGTAGCTCGCCCGCTGACGCCTCAGCTGACGCAGCGTTTTGTTTAGTGCCGCGTCGTTTAGAAGCCGAGCTTTTACGCCCTCAGCGCGTTCAATCTCGTTTTCCAAGCTGACGATTTTAGCAATCAGGGTTTGTTCAGCAGCGTTAGGGGTGTAGGTCACAGCTCCGTCTCCTCCAAGTCGGGTGGTAAGTTAGCTTTCAGATGGTCCACATGGACCTGAAAGGGTCTGTAACGCTACTTTAAGGCGTGCATTCTGACAAAACTCTGACTCTTGGGGACACGGTGGTCTCAACCCAGGTCAATTGGCGCAGTTATCAGACAGCTTACAAAAAAGTCTCGCGTAAACTACACGGGACAAAAGGAGCGTACCCAACATAATAAAGAGAGACCGGGCAGCTCGAGCCGACTCTGATTCGGACGTTTGTATAAGATAGTTTGTAGCTCTGCCTCAAACCGAGCTGCACCCACCAAAAAGCACCAAGGCTCTTAACACTTACCCACGACAAATTTTGTAAAGACGTAACGGTTTTAAGCTGAAGTGGTAGATGTTGGTTTCTTTAGCAGGTATCAGCTGGGCGGCAACGCTCTCAATCTAAGTTTAGCTGACCAGCACGCACATTCTGCGATGATACTTGTGGCGACCTCTTATGGAAATGCTACTTTGAGGTAAGGTTCGCTGAGATAACGAGGTAAGCCGAGAGAAACGAGTAGGATTGTGGTCAGCTTCGCAGTCGGTTTGATGGTTTGGTATATGGTCAACCTCCCGTCGCAAAGTATGCCCTTGCCGAACACCTATAGATACAGATTTATCTTACGGACGGCCGTCTAACGGACCCTAGGGTCAATCTGGGCGCAACCTAAACGGATAACCTCGGCGTGACCTCTTTACCTCAGCAGAGACCGGAAAACGCGACCCGCCGAGCCAAAAGCGCCCAAGGTGGGTAGGGGCCAACCTTGGGCACGGTAAAGTGGAAATCAACGTCTTTAGGTCAGTCTAGCCGCACTTGCTGTAGCCGCAGGTGTAGCACTTGACGCAGCCTTCTTCACGTACTAAAGTGCCGCCGCACCCTTCGGGGCAGCTGGTCTTTTCTAACGCGGGGCTCTGAACGCCGGCGGTCTCGAGCGCCACTGCAATCAGATCAGCCTTAGACGCCACCATCCGGCCCTGATACGAGCCGTACATCCCGCCGTTGATGCCGCGCAGCGTTTTCACAATCGCCTCAGCCGGAACCCCGTACTGCAGCGCAATCGAAACGAGTCGTCCGAGCGCCTCGGAGTCGGCCATAATCTCTTCGCCGCCCTTGCCCGACTGGATAAAGACCTCGGTCGGCAGATCGTCTTGCTTGTTCACAGTCAGGTAGAAGCTGCGCCGCTCACCGCTCGAGGTCGTCAGCTTTACGCTGTCGGTAAAGCCGACGAGCCGCCCCGGACGGTCAAAAAGGGGTTCACCGGGGAGACGCTGAGGGTCTTCGGCAGCTTCTTGAACGGGGGCTGCTTGGGAACGTTGAGGTTGAGCAGCTTGGACGCCCGCTTTCTTTTTGCCGTCGCTCTTTTTGGTGGATAAGACCTGAAACTGCCTCGAGCCGTCGCGGTAGACCGTAATCCCTTTACAACCCGTGTCAAACGCTTGGCTGTAGGCGTCGTACACGTCTTGCACAGTTGCGTGGTTCGGCATATTGATGGTTTTAGAGATGCTGTTGGCGACCCTTTCACCGCCCGCATCGAAGGCGCTCTGCACCGTGCCCTGCATCAACACGTGTGCGCCCGGGGCGATGTCGTGGGCACAGACCAGCACGCGCTGCACCGCTTCGGGGATAAACGCGATGCCCTGCACGCTGCCGTGGTTGTTTTGCACGGCCTCGACTACTTTGTCCCAATCCCACGCGCCGTTTCTGGTGCAGTCTGGGTGCGGTGGGTGCTGCTCTAACATCTCGCGGAAAAGCGGGGAGACGAGCGCCGCATACGAGTCACCGATTTTGCGGTAGATAAAGGGCGCAAAGATGGGTTCAACGCCAGAGGAGACGCCCATCAGCATACTCGTCGTCCCGGTCGGGGCCACGGTCAAGAGGGCGACGTTACGGCGGGGAGTGTCCAAATCGCTCTCATTAAAAAGCGGAAACGCGCCGCGCTCCCCAGCGAGTTCTCGGCTCGCCTGCGTCGCACCCTCACGTAGTTCGTCAATCATCGCTTTGGCGGCGGCGCGGCCCTCGGGCGCGTCGTAACGGAGGCCCATCTTGATAAGCGCGTCGGCCAGTCCCATAATGCCGAGCCCAAGTCGCCGCAGCTTCATGCTCATGCTGCGGTTATCTTCTAAGGCAAAACGGTTGACGTCTAGGACGTTATCCAGAAATCTGATACAGGTCTTGGTGTCATCCTTAAAGCTTGCCCAATCAAAGCCGCTGAGCCCTTGGTCGGGTGTCTCGACGTACTGCGCGAGGTTGATTGCGCCCAAGTCGCAGGGTTCACCGGGAAAAAGGGGGATTTCTCCGCATTGGTGGGCGACAATACCGTTGGCAACAACCGAGTGGGCAACCGGTTCGGTCGTGTCGTAAACACTCTCTATACCTTCAAAGACGATCTCGGTCACAACTGTTTCAAATGGTTCTGTATTTGAGGGGCGTTGTTTAGAGGCGATAAAATCAAGAACGCGTTGCTGCTTACTGCGCGTTAGAAAACCGATTTTATGGGCAAACAGATCACGGTTAATTTTATCCAGCATAAGCTCGTATTGACTGGCGTGCGGATAGAGCTGCGTGCCTCCTTTGCCGTCCGGCATTGCGCGTACACCCGCCTCGCGGCGCTGGTAGAGACGCGAGACGAGACCGAAGTTAGAAAGCAAGAGTTGAACGTCTTTTAGCAAAGTTTCGGACGAACTTGCCAGCCGAATACTACAACTCTTCTTGCTACAACTAAGATTGACCGTACCGTCAGCAGTAAAAAGCCCCTGCAAAAAACCCACGACCGCCTCACGTGGTGCCGAGAAGATGCTCTCAGGCACACGTTTGTTGATCGCTTTTTCAGAGCCTAATCCTAGCGCAGCCAAGTAGCGAATCACGACCTTGCCAAACCTGATCTGTGAGCAGCTAGCATGATGCTGGACGCTTCCACCAAACCACGCTTTGTACTGGGCAATCGTGTCTTTTAACTCCTCGTAATCACTTTCTGAAAAGGTAATACCTGCTTTATCCTCACTTACGAAGCCGTCGCCCACCATAAATCCTAGAAACGCGCCGAGGTCGCGGCTCCACCGCTCCGGCATACCCCCAAACTTCTCGCGTACATCCTTGCGCCCTGTACGTGAGGTAACGTCACCACGGTTGTTGCTACCCGCCGTTGCCAGCAGTTCAGCGTGCGCAGAGAGGACTTCGTGGGTAAAAGCATAGTGATCGCTCCACATCCCCTCAGCACTCTGAACGAAGAGCGTGTCACCGGTAGAGAGTTCAGCGAGTTCTTTCCAACCGTCTGGTGTCAAAAATTTGTGATTCGCCGTGGCGCGCACCTCAAAACCGTGCTTAGTGGTAACTCGGTAGACCTTTTCAGCTTCCGAAGTCTTAAACACAGGAACGGCAGCTCGAGGGGTAACGCCTAAACCGTTTGTCAATACGCGGCGGTCTGAAGCGACTACAAGTTCTTCCTGGGTTTTGTAAAGCTCTCCTAAAGTGAGGAGGCCACGCTGCGTGGCGATGCGAACATCTGCGGGAAAACACGGATTCGTTGCCTTGATGTCCCCGAGCGCCCCCCGCATCGGATTAAACGCGTTGATCCGGTCTATAAAAATGAGTCCCGGCTCACCGGTCTGCCACGCGTGCTCGGCCACGTCTTGCAGTACATTTCGCGGTACATTTTGCTGTACGCCGGACGCACGCGTCTTTTTTGCGGCTTCCATAAACGTGTCTGAAACGAGCACCGAGATGTTAAAGGTGCTGATGTCGCCCTCGGCCTCTTCGCGCTCCAAGTCTTTACAGGTGATGAAGTCCTGAATATCGGGGTGCGTGACCGACATCGTCGCCATCCCTGCGCCGCGCCGGGTGCCGCCCTGCCGAATCACGCGCAACGTCGGGGCGAAGATATAACGGAGCGTTGCAATAGGTCCGGCGTAAGCTGCGCCGCCCAAGGACGCCCAAAGTGCGAAGTTGTCGAAGACCTCGACGGCAAACGATGACGGCCCGCTGCTGCTGCCGCCCGAACCCTCGACCGGCGTTCCTTCAGCGCGGAGCCCGGACAGGTCTAAAAGCAGATCGTCGCCGGTAAGGACTGAGCTGACCGCCTCACTCGCGCTCTGCCAGATGCTTTCGACCGAATCACCGACGTTTACAGTCGGCAGCGCGTCGGGTACTTCGTCTTGCTCTAAAAAAGAGGCGTAGCGGTAACCTTTGCTCACATATTTGCCGTGAACGAGGTCCATATAAGTGCCACTTTTGACCTTGGCGTAGTCGGGGTGCGAGGCTGAAATCGTGAGGTAGAGCCCGCCAGTACGTGCGTTGTAAGGGCGTTTGGGCGAAAGCGGGTCGAGACAGAGGCCGTTACCGCCACCGACTTTGGTCACAAGCGCCAGTTTGGTCGCTAGGTGCATCACCCAAGCGTCGGTACCGACGGTTTCCGGTGAGCCGTCCTGAACAAAGCAGTTGAGCACGTTGCCGTGGTTGGTTGCCGCGCCCGCGAGAACTCGTCCACCGGGGCAGAAACGCTTCGAGGCCATCAGATCGAAGAACCGTTCCTCGAGCCCCCCCCGTTCCCTTTCAGCTTCCGGTGACGCTACCCACGCCGCTACTCGGCCGAACAACCCGGCTAAGTCGTCATCCCCCGGCTGAAAATATTGCCGTTTGGCGATGGTTACGGCGTGCTCATCGAAGTCGCTCAGCATAGGGTCTACTCGTTCGGGCTGTGTACTCACTGGGGCCTCCTCGGTTGTACCAAATCTTGTACTTCTTTAAGCTACTTGCACATCTTACTGTATTTGCACATACTACTTTAGACGCTAACCGCACTACTCGTCAAGTCCTTTGGGTGATTGTGAGTTGGTTAGAGGATTAGAGGAACATACCACATGGTGTACGGGGGCGGCAAGTCCCCTCAAGATATAGCTAGATTCTGTTGGTCGTTCGGTCTGATATTACAGCAAATAATTTGGTGAGCGTTTGTACCGGCTTGGTCGGTATAGCGACGACGACACCAGTTCAGAGCGCGGCTATGCCATTTGCGCCGCCGAGCACAGCGTTATGCACTCTGACTGCGGCTGTAATATTAGCCGGTTCTAGTGCCGGAAGTGCCGCTCCCCGGTCATGACCATTGCCAAGCTCAGCTCATTGGCGGCGGCGGTCAACTCAGCGTCTTTGACCGAACCGCCCGGTTGGATAACTGCGGCGACGCCCGCGTGGGCAGCCACCTCGAGCCCGTCCCGAAACGGATAAAACGCGTCGCTCGCACACGCGCCGCCCGCCGCGCGGCCCGCTGCTTTTTGCGCGGCGATTGCTGACGCGTCTACCCGGCTCTGCTGCCCCGCGCCGATACCAACAGCTTGAACGTCTTTAACCAAAACAATCGCGTTGGACTTGGTATAGGCGCAGACGAGCCACGCGAGTTCTAAGTCCTGCCATTCGTTTTCAGTGGGGTGCCGCTCTGTCACAACTTGCCAACGACTTCTGTCGAGGCTTACCACATCGGGTTCCTGCACTAAAAAGCCGCCGTCTACGCGGCGCAACTCGAGCCCTGCTGCGTAGGGCGGCGGCGCACTCAGCACCCGCATATTTTTGCGTTTGGCCGCGAGTCTTTCGGCGGTTCCCGGCGCAAACTCAGGCGCAATCAGCACGTCGGCTTTGGGATTGGCGAGGAGTTCAGCGGCGAGCGCCTCACTGACAGGCCGGTTGAGGGCGACAATCCCGCCGAAGGCAGATTTAGGGTCGGCGGCAAACGCGCGTTCGTAAGCTGTCTCGATATTTTCGGCTAACGCCACGCCGCACGGGTTGGCGTGTTTGACGATCACAGCGGCGGGCGCGTCAAACTCGTGAACTAAGCGCCACGCAGCTTCGGCGTCGAATAAGTTGAGGTAAGAGAGTGCTGCGCCGCTATGCTGCACCGCCTCGTCCCACCAGCTTTTTGCGCCGACCTCGCGGTAGCGTGCGCCGGTCTGGTGCGGGTTTTCACCGTAACGCAAGTTCTGGGCGTGCTCGAGGCTCAGCGTGAGCATCTCCGGCAATTTGGGTTTGTCCGGGCTTTCCAACTGCGTATCCAACCACGCCACAATAGCGGCGTCGTAGGCGCTCGTGTGGGCGAAAGCTTTGCGGGCCAGCGGCAATCTCAGCGCGTCGATCTCGTCTTTTTTGAGCGCAGCAAGCACCCGCTCGTAATCTGCCGGGTCACACACAACCAATACCTGCGCGTAATTTTTAGCCGCCGAACGGAGCATCGCAGGGCCACCGATGTCAATGTTTTCAACCATTTCGGCAAAAGGCGCGCCTCTGGCGACTGTCTCCCGAAACGGATACAGATTGACGACCAAGAGGTCTATCGGGGTGATGGCGTGCGCTTTAAGTTGTACCTGGTGTTCGGGCGTCCGGGTCGCTAGCAGGCCACCGTGAATTTTGGGGTGGAGCGTTTTGACGCGGCCGTCTAAAATCTCGGGAAAACCCGTTTCATCGGCGACACGGCGAACGCTGAGACCGGTGTCTGAGAGCGCGGCGTAAGTTCCGCCGGTTGAGAGCAGCTCAAATCCCAACTCGGTGAGGGCGCGGGCAAAGGGCTCGAGGCCCGCCTTGTCGGAAACACTTAAGAGGGCGCGGGGCATAGGTCAATTTAACTTATTGCAAAGGTCTGGCGTACAAAACAGAATGAAAAACCCCGCAGTGCGCGGGGTCTTCTCTTTGGCAGCTAGTTCGCGCTGTTACCCGGCGGTGTAGGGGTAGGTTTTTCGGGCACAGGCTTCGTGGGTACAGGTTTCACAGGCGCGGGTTTCACAGGCGCGGGTTTCGTAGGCGTGGGTTTTGTGGGTACTGTGCTCCCGCCATTTTGAGGCGTCGTGCTCTGCGTCTTGTTACCCTGAGCACTTGGCTTCGTCGGCTGCGGGACGCTCTGAGCGTTATCACTTTGAGCTTGTCCCGGAGCATTGTTCGGCTGAGTTTTATTGCCGGTACTACTCTCGGTGTTGCCTTGAGCGGCTCCGTTTGCAGGCGCTGCGCTCCCCTGCGGGGTTGGCGGCTTAGCTTTACCCGGCGCAGTTTCGTCTGGAGCAGCAACACCTTCGCCGTCTTGAGTCGCGTTCCCGTTCTGACCCTGATTCGCCCCGTTTCGAGCTTTGCTTTGACCCTGGTCAGTGGCCGCGTTTTGCGCCTTTCCGCTCGGTGTAGTTTTAGCTTCTGTTTTACCCTGGTTACTTCCAGCTGTGTTTGGTTGGTTGGGACTCGAGGGATTGGTGGCCGCGCCGTTATTTGGCTGGCCCGTCTCGGTCGCCTGTGGGCTCGAGCTGCCTTGCACGGTCCCGCCGCCACTCGCTGCCGCGCTTGGAACGATACTCGGTACGTTGCCGACCGCTGCGCCGCCGCTCTGGGTCCCGCCACTCTGGACACCACCGCTCTGAGTAGCATCTTGTGTAGCGGTCGGGGTTTGCGCCGACGCTAACAGGTTTTCGACCGGGAACTTTTTGCGGAGGCCGTCTAGCCAGGTTTGCTGCGCCTGATTTCGCTGCTGCTGCAACGCGGCTTGCTCAACCTGGGCGCGTACCTCGTCAAAGGGCCGGACCCGTTCGGGGGTACGGGCTGCGACGAGCACGACAAACTGTTTTTGGGTTGCGGGCACAGTGGTTCCAGCAGCGGCTCCGCCTGACGCTGTGCCCCCGGAAACTGTGCCGCCGGAAACCGCGCCGCCCGAAGCTGCGCCCCCGCTGGCACTGCTGAGGGGAACCTCGAGCGTCAACACCTCCGAGATGTCAAAGCCACTTTGACCGAGCGCAGTCATCCCCTGCTTAAAGTTAAAAAGCACGCTGTCAAGCTGTTTGGGCTGCGCCCCCGGCGAAACGTTGCCGAGGTTTTGGACCGTGCCCCCGGCAGCTTTCGCTGCAATCCCGGTACTGTCGGTGCTGATGGCGTCGGCCGTCGTCAGAGCTTGGCGAAAGTCTCTAGCTGCCGCCGCCTCAGCGAAGTTGACCCTGGTTGTAAGCGCACTGGGCTGCTCGGTATAACGCGCTTTATTGTCGTTGTAAAAGCTCTGAACTTGTGCGGGCGTGACCTTGACGTCGCGGCTCACATACCCGAGCGCACTCTGCGCCACAGCCGAGTCCGGCCCGGTAAAGGTGCCTTTGAGCGACTTTGCACCCTGAACGGCGAGGTCGGTGTCAATCATCTGCGTTAAGATGTTGGGTTTGATTGAACTTTCGATAATCCCGGCAAAGTTCGGATTTAAGAGCTGCTGAATCTGCGGGTTTAGGTAGGTGCTGCGGTCGAGTTCGGCAGCGGTGATCGTCCGGTCACCGACTTTGGCGACGATGGCATTTTTGTACTGGTAGCTGCTGCCTGCCGGTGAAGTGATGTCGGCGCTGGCTTTCAGGGTCCGCAGCGCATTCTCCTCAGCGGCAGCTTTTTGCAGGTCGGTCAGGTCTTTTTCGACCTCGCTCCGCACGTCTGTCAGGGGTTTTGTTCCAGCGGGCGTATACGCCTCAACTTTGACGATGTGATAGACGCCGCCCGCTTGGGTGGGCGTGGTTAAACCGGGGCCTTGCAGCGCGAAAGCCGCTTGCGACACGGCGGTCGGGAGGGCGACGCTGGTTACAGGTTTAGGTGTGCTTTCACCTTCGGCTGCGCCGAGTGCGCCGCCCTGCTCGGCGCGCTCTGTGGAGTTGTCGCGGGCAAGCCCCGCGAAATCGGCTCCGGCGAGCGCCTGCGCGTACAGGGCGTTGGCTTTGCTCTCGTCGGCAACGACGATTTCACGCGCGGTAATCCGCGGTTCACTCTGATAAGCCTGCTGATTGGCCTCGTAATAGGTCTGAATCTCGGCGTCGGTTGGCGTGGTATCAGCCGTCAGACCGGCTAAATACTTCTCTTGCTGCAGCTGCTGACGGATAAGGTCGCGGAAGGTTCCGTCGGTGTAACCTGCCCCGGCGAGGAGGTTTTGATAGGCGCGGTCGTTGCGGCTCCCGGCGACGCCCTGCTGCCCGCGGAACTCGTTGACGCGCGTTCTGACCTCACCGCTCGAGACACTGATGTCCGCCGCCGCTTGTTGCAGCAACGTCTGCGTTACCAGCTGATCTAACAAGACGAGCTGTAAATCTTGGGCCACCGGACCTTCTTGTACCGCGTTAAAGGGCGGGTTTTGCTCGAGGCGCTGTACCTGCAGTTCACGGATCGGTTCATCATTAACGGTGAGGGCCACCGGCCCTTCGGCGGCCTCTTGCTGGGTACCCCGGTTCCCGAACAGTCTCCCTGGGGTAAAACTGATGACCATACTGACGAGTAGACCGATGGCGACGATCCACAAGATGATATTTCGGTTGCGTTGGCTCATAGGCGCTGACTCATACTCTGGCTTTGACTCATAACTGGGTAACGTCCTCCTGCTAACGGGTAGCGTTTTTCTGGCTTTAGGGGTATCATCTTTAGTGCCTTGGCGCTTAGCTTCGGCACCTGGTAGACCAAGTCACGGTAGACCAAGTCACTGATGATACCAGTAATCTGTTTGCGCCCGTAGCTCAGCCGGATAGAGCGTTCGCCTCCGGAGCGAAAGGCCACAGGTTCGAATCCTGTCGGGCGCACCACCCCTCTAAAACAGCAAGAAGTGTAACACGCAGCCTCGTTAAGCTGCGTGAAACGTTGGCTGTGCTTGGCTAAACGCTCAGCTTAGCCGGAGCACATCTCTAAAACACCTTTAACCGTATGCAACAAGGCTTTAGGTTGACCTACTGCTCATCACGGCTTGCCCGCTCCGAAAAGTTTTTCACGCTGCGCTGCTCAGCAGTGACAAAGCTCAAACGCTCGGCTCGTCACCGACTTTGACGAGCTGCTTACCGAGGTTGTCCCCTCCAAGCATCCCGATCAACGCTTCCGGTGCATTTTCAATCCCTTTGGCGACCGTCTCACGCTGTTTGACCTTACCTTCTTTGAGCCAGCCGCTCATCTCCTCTATAAAGGACGGCATACGCGCCAGATGGTCCGAGACTATAAAACCTTGTAAACTGAGCCGTTTGCTGGTGATAAGCGGCAGGTTGCGGGGGCCGGGGCGCGGCGTTTTGTCGTTGTAGTGAGAGATCATGCCGCAGACCGTCATACGCCCGAAGTCGTTCATATGGTTGAGGACAGCCTCGAGCAGCTCGCCACCGACGTTTTCAAAGTTCAGGTCAATCCCGTCCGGGCAGCTCTCTGCCAGGGCTTGGTTTAGGGGCGCGGTCTTGTAGTTGAAAGCGTCGTCAAAGCCCAGGTCGTTTTTTAGATAGTCGATCTTTTCGTCTGAACCCGCCGTCCCGACCACGCGGCAGCCTTTAAGCTTAGCAATTTGCCCGACTGCGCTGCCGACCGCGCCCGCCGCCGCCGAGACAAAAACGTTGTCGCCCGTTTGCAGCTTGCCAATATCAAAGAGCCCGACATACGCCGTCAGTCCGGTGACGCCCAAGATACTCAGGTAGTAGGGGAGTGGAGCGCCGTCTGCGGTGAGTTTGCGGACGCCTTCACCCTCGGCGAGCGTATAGTTTTCCCAACCGAACATTCCCGTCACCAGGTCGCCTTCGCTAAAGTTGTCGTGTTTGGACGCCACCACTTCACCCACCGCCTGACCCTGCAAGACCTCACCAAGTTGAAAAGGCGGCGTGTAAGATTTCACGTCGTTCATCCGGCCACGCATATAGGGGTCGAGTGAGAGCCAGATATTGCGCACCACGATGTGACCGTCTCGAACGTCGGGAACAGGGTTATGCACCGTCTTAAAATTGTCTAGCGTAACCTCGCCTTGGGGACGGCTCGAGAGTAAAATCTGCGTATTTTGCGCTGTCTGCTGCGCTGTGTTTGGTGCTGCTCGAGGCATAAAGCTCCCTTCCAGCGTTCACTATAGGAGCAGAGAGGGGGCGTGACTGTAGACCGGGCAGGGCTTACGCGGCTGGAGTCGCGCCAAGGAGAGCTCTAATCTCGAGCTCTGGCCGCTGCGCTCCGATCTATCTGCGCCTCGCTAAAACGTGTTTTAGAGCCGGGCTACCCCTTTGAGTTCTCCGAACTCGGGCCTGCCTTATGTGATTTGCTCGAGCTTTCCGAGGCCCCGTCATAAATCCCGGTCATACATGAGAGGCTTACGAACCCTGATCAAAGCCGGTCATCGCTAAAGCTAACGTCAAAAAGTAACCCGCTGAAGCTTGGTTTCAGCGGGCCGCTTGTGAGCTACCCTATTTTTAGGAGGCGTAACTCTGCACCGCCGCTGCCCCCAGCGGTATTCGGCAGTCTAACCGTCCTCAGTTTGTCCAGGTAGATACAGTTGCACTAAAAATATAGGACTTAGTGCCGAGAGGACTGACAGCTCGAGTATCACTCTGAGCAACGCCCAGCTCTTCGCCCACAGGCTCTTTGAAACCCACCGTCTATTCGTTCTGCTCGAGACGTAAAAACGCCTCTCGTACTCGTTACAGATAACGCGACCGTGCAGCAAAACGTAGCACCGCCTGCCATAACAAACCAAACTGTACTGTACATGTTGATTTATTACCATGACGCTCGAACCCAAACTTCTCCCGAATCTCTCAGAACTCAGGCTAAACGAAACCGGATGATCCAGGCCGCGAGGACGCTGTTTCTAACCCAAGGTTACGCCCGCACCACTATGGACGCCATCACAAGGGCGGCGGGCGTCAGCAAACAAACGCTTTACGTTTACTTTCCCGGTAAAGCCGAGCTTTTGGCCGCCGTCGTCGCCCAGGAACTCGGCGCCCTCAGCGTGTATGAAGGGACGCAGGTGCCCGAAACCCTGGCGGCGTTTCGCGCGAAGCTGCTCGCATTTGCCGGTGCGCTGACAGGCCAACTGATGCAAGACGAGGCGGTGGCCTTGCTGCGGCTTCTCTTAGGCGAAGCGTTTCATATGCCTGAACTGCGCAGCCTGGTACCTCAGACCTTTCCGGCGCGGCTCCTCGTCATCACCGAAACCCTCGTCCGCAAGGCTCATGAACAGAGGCTAATCAGCGCCCCCCAGCCTGAGCTGAGCGCCCGGATGTTTATCGGTCCGGTGATGAGCTTTGTGATGCTCGACGGCTTTTTTAGTCCCGCGTTACCCACACCACCCTCGGCAGAAACCCTGACGCAAATCGTTGACGCTTTTTTGCTCACTGTAGCTGTGCCGTAATTATCCCGTAGCCAAAGGAGGCTAACTATGTCAGCACAAACGACCCGAGAAACGCTAAAAGAAACGTGTGAAGTCCTTGTAGTTGGAGCCGGTCCAACCGGGCTGATGGCCGCGAACTTGCTCAAGCGGCGCGGCGTAGACGTTCGCCTGGTCGAACAGCGGGCCGCAGCCTCGAGCGAGTCCCGCGCCTTTGCGATTCAAGCGCGTTCGGTGGAGCTCTTTGAGCATATGGGTATCGTCGACGAGTTTCTGGCTCAGGGTGTGCTCAACCCCGGCGTCGAGTTCTACGTCGGTAAGCGTCACCTCGGTGGGCTGAATTTTGATAAAGCAGCCTCGCCGGATACGCCCTACGGGTTTATCTTTATGCTGCCGCAGTCGCACACCGAAGCCATTTTGATCAAAGATTCGGAGCGCCTGGGCCTCGAGGTTGAATGTGAGGTCACCGTCACCGGACTGACCCAAGACGAGGGCGGGGTCAGCGTACAAGCGACCACCAAGGGCGGCCGAGAGCGGACGATTCGCAGCCGTTACGTCGTCGGGGCAGACGGGGCGCACAGCGTCGTCCGCAAAGCGTTAGGGCTGAGCTTTGAGGGTTCGAGGTTTCAAGCTGCGTTTTTGCTCGCGGACTGTCAGGTTCACTGGCCGCTCGATCACGCCCACTTCCGCGTCTTTATGAACGGAGGCTCGACCGCCTTTTTCTTGCCACTTGGCGGGGCCAACCGCTCGCGCGTGATGACAACCGACCGCAGAGACAAAGGCAGAGATAAACACAGCAGTCAGGTCAACCGTAACGGCCCGAACGCGGCGTCTTCAGAGCTCGGGCTTAAAGAGCTCGAGACGGCCTTTCAAGCGGTGACCGACATGGACGTGACGCTCAGCGACGCCGTGTAGACTTCGCGTTACAGCATCAACCACCGGGGCGTAGACTGCTACCGTAGCGGGCGCGTCTTTGTCGCGGGTGACGCCGCCCACAGCCATTCACCCGCAGGCGGGCAGGGCATGAATACCGGTTTGCAAGATTCCGCCAACCTCGCCTGGAAACTCGCCTCGGTCATCCGTGACGACGCGCCGGACACGCTGCTAGGAACCTACGACGCCGAGCGCAGGCCGGTCGGTGAGCGGGTGGTGGCGACGACCGACCGGTTGTTTCAGGCGGCGGCGGGTGGTACCGGTTTAGTAGCAACGGTGCGCGACTGGCTCGCGCGGCCCGCAGCGGCGGCGGTGACCAAATCCGACGCGCTCCAGCACCGGGCGTTTCGGGCGCTGTCTGAGCTCGACATCAGCTATGAAGGCGACTTTTTAGAGGACGCTGCCTTGTCACTCAAAGCGGGGCCGAGCGCCGGACACCGTGCGCCGAACGCAGCCGTTTCAAGGCACCAAGACGTGTTTGACCTGACTGCCGGGTACGGCTTTACCGTCTTGGCGCTGGCGCACAAACCCCTCGAGCATAACGAGGCGCACCGCGTCGCCGATGAACTCGGTAAGCTCTCCGGCAAAAATGTAAAAACGCAGCTCATCTCCCGGTTGGCGGTGGGCCAAGACCCGCGCGTGGTGTTCGTCTCGTCGGCTGAGGTCTTCCGCGCCTACGGGCTGACGGGGCTCGAGCAGCAGGCGCTCTACGTGGTGCGGCCTGACGGATACGTCGCTTGGCGCTGCGACGGATTCGACTTTGAGGCGTGTGGGCGGTTTTTGGAACGTTTCGGGTTGAGTAGTGCTACCAACCAGGCTGTAAACCATGCCGCAGCTGAAAGCGTCGCTGCTTGAGTTATAAGGGGATTACACCCAAGAGATTACACCCAAGAGATTAAACTCGGGAGAGCGCACCGGTAGGGACGCTTATAGTAAGGAGTATGATGACTTTGACGCAAAGAAACGCAGCATGGCGCTCCAAGTAATCGGGGCCGGGTTCGGGCGTACGGGCACGATGTCCTTAAAGGCGGCGCTCGAGGAGCTCGGCTTTGCTAAGTGCTACCATATGCAAGAGGTTTTCAAAAACTCCGGCGACGCCCCCATTTGGCAGGCCGCCGCTGAGGGGAAGCTGGTTGACTGGGACGCGCTTTTAGAAGGCTATCAAGCAACCGTAGACTGGCCCGGTTGCACGTTTTACCAAGACTTTATGACACGCTACCCCGACGCCAAGGTGCTCTTAAACGTCCGTGACCCCGACGCGTGGTATCAGAGCATGACCAATACGGTCTACCGCGCGAGCCGCCCCAGTTTTCCTAAGTCGCTCGTGCCGCTTTTTGTCCCGCGTTTGAGGCGCTTTATTCGGATGACCCAAGTGCTCATCTGGCAAAAGACCTTTCACAACCGCTTTGGTGACAAAGCCTACGCCCTAAAAGTTTTCGACGACCACATCGCCGAGGTCAAAAGGGTCGTGCCCGCCGACAAGCTCCTCATTTACGAGGTTAAAGAGGGCTGGGAACCGCTCTGTGCGTTTTTAGGGGTGCCTGTGCCCGACAAGCCCTTCCCCCGGCTGAACGACTCGGCTTCGTTTAACCGGCGAGCGGGGCCGGGTCTTTTTCGGCGGCGCTCGTAATTTGCCCAAACGCAAACCGTGTTAGAAAACTGCGTTAGCGTAGACAAAGCTGAGGCGAATATGTTACACCTACACTTATGACCGTGAGCACCAGCTTTTGTACTGCTTATTTTGCGGGGTATTGGCTCGGCTGAAGCCGGGAGGACGCCACGCACTAAAAACATGTGATTGGCCGCGCCCGGAACCTCCGGGCGTATTTTTTGGCCGTCTGCGCAGCTGTTCTGTATAAAAGCTGAGGTATCAGGGTAAAGAGGAGTTAACTATGAAGCGCGTCGAAAACCTCAACGTTTCCCGGATTGAACCGCTGAGTCCGCCCGAGATGCTTAAAAAGGCGCTGCCTGCGTCCGAACGGGTCAATCAGACCGTGGCTGCGGGCCGCGCGGCGATTCGCCGGGTTTTGCATAAAGAAGACCCTCGGCTGCTGGTGATCGCGGGGCCTTGTTCGGTCCATGACGCGGGGTTGGCACTCGAGTACGCCCGCCGCCTAGCCACGCTTCAAGCACGTTTTCAGGACCGCCTTCTGATCGTCATGCGCGTCTACTTCGACAAACCGCGGACCACGGTCGGCTGGCGCGGGTTTATGAACGACCCGGAGATTGACGGCTCAAACAACTTGGAAACCGGCCTCAAAAAAACGCGTGAGCTGCTCTTACAAGTTAACGAACTCGGCCTGCCGGTCGCCACGGAGATTTTAGACCCGTTTATCCCACAGTATCTCTCCGACTTGTTGGCGTGGGGAGCCATCGGCGCACGTACAACCGAATCGCAGACGCACCGGGCGATGGTCAGCGGCTTATCCGTGCCAGTCGGCTTCAAAAACAGCACCGAAGGCAACATTCAGCTCGCAGTGGACGCGGTAGCCTCTTCGGGTCAGCCGCACACCTTTCTAGGCATTGATCAGGCCGGGCAAGCCGCCGTAGTCTATACCAAGGGTAACCCCGACTGTCACGTGATCTTGCGCGGGGGCCGCGCCGGACCGAACTACGCCGCGCCTTTTGCTGCTGAAGCCGGGGAGAAGCTCCGTAAAGCCGGACTCAACCCGGCCCTGATTGTAGACTGCAGCCACCACAACTCCGGCTACGACTTCCGCGAACAGGCGACCGTTTGGGAGAGCGTGCTAGAACAGCGCGCCGCCGGAAACCGTGATCTGGTGGGAATGATGCTCGAGAGCAACCTCTCAGAAGGTAAACAGGCGATTCCGGCTGACCTCAAAGACTTGCAGGTCGGCGTCTCGCTGACCGACTCGTGCGTCGGCTGGGAGGCAACCGAAAAGCTCTTACAAGAAGGCTACGATACGCTGCAAAACGCTCCTGAAACGGTGTCGGTTGGCCGTTGACCTGCCCTGGTTGACCTGCTCTACTTGACCTACAGATATGAGTTCGTTCATACAGCGCTGCTCAACCGCTTCGCTTGGGCGTATTACCGGTGACCGAAACTTGTGCCACATGTCCACGGCTCAGGCTGCTCGAGGCCGTGGACGTCTTTATCAGCTTAAAAAGTACCGCAGTGCCCTCGCTTCACAGTAACTTTCGGGGTAGCCTAAACCTCTAAAGGTGCTTTATGACAAATGATTCCCCCAACTTCTCTCAATTTCGCTCGGGCACACCGTTGCTGCTTCCCGGCGGTGGACAGGTTGCTTACACCGAACTCAGCAAAAGTGGTTTAGCAGACCACTACCTCCGTATCGTTCACGACCTAGCCGGACACGGAAAACTGACGCGTGAGCAGATCGAGAGTTTGGTAACTCGCTCAGCGTCGAGCGACCGGCGCAAACAGCAGGCGGTTAAAGTTGAACTCGAGGCCCTTCGCCCCCCGCCCGCCCGGACGCCCACGCCCCCACCGCCGAAACCCGGTGCACGCAGGAGCACCAAACCTGAAAGGGTCTTTGAACTCGTCTCTTCGGGCGACCACAAACAGGCGCTCAAACTTGCACAGAGCTACGGGCTGCGGCCCGTCCAGATACCGAAAAGCGCGCTGCGTCCGGGACAATCGCTCGACGCGCACACGGTGCGGGCAACCGAAGCCGTAGCGAGCAAGCTGATTACGAGCGGGTGGTGGAAGACCGTTAAATAGGTCAGGCCATAGACTTTATGCACCCCATTAGGGCTTCATACCTTGGAGAACAGGTGTTGCTACGACATAGGGGATGATAACGTCTGTTTATGTCAGATTCAATAATCAACTACTGGGACTATATAAGGAAGCTGAAGCGAGATTATCGCCTCGACACGACCCAGCTCTTTGCGAGCGCAGACATTTTCCAGCAAGCTATCCGCGACCTCGCAGAGCCGTTCCGAGAGAAAGGGGTAACAAAGGTCGTGGCGCTTGACGCGCTAGGCTTCACACTTGGTGGAGGCGTCGCTTATGTTCTAGGCGCTGGGCTTGTGCATATCCGTAAGGAGGGCAAGGTGTCGTGGGACGTTGAAACGTATGCGTTCCGTGACTACAGCCGAACAGATAAGACGTTCGAGATAGCTAGTGACGCGGTACAAGCGGGTGATAATGCTTTGATTGTAGACGACTGGTCCGAAACAGGCGCACAGCTCAAGGCCGCGTTTCACTTGGTCGAGCGTTTGCAGGGCCGAGCTGTTGGCGCTGCTCTCTTGCATATAGATGAACCTGTACGGCGCGACCCATTGTTGTCTGGTTACACCCTCCACCACTTGTTCGATTACTGATAACGCCCCTAAACCAGTTATGCAGAACTTTTCCTATTTTGGAGGTGGGTACTACTCAAGCACCAACTACTAAATTTCACCCATTTACTACGCCCCTAGCCGCTGCGCCTCCGTCGCAAAAAATCAGTAGGTAGTGTTTCCGACTCGAGCAAACCTTTAGCCCTCACTTTGTCTCTAGCGCCTCGGTCAAGTTGGGGATTTGTTCAGCGCCGGTCAGCACCTCGAGGCTCGAGCCCTCAAAATCATCCCCTATAGGTTCGGCGCGGCCCCCCAGATGCTCGGCCAAAAATGCCTCGGCCACAGCGGTAAACGACAGAGTGTTGGCAGGACGCGCAAACCCGTGCCCCTCATCGGGATAGAGCACATAGGTTACCGGAATCTCTTTTTCTTGCAGTGCCGCGACGATTTGGTCGGACTCGGCCCTTTTAACCCGTGGGTCGTTCGCGCCCTGCGCGATCAGCAGCGGGCTGACAATGTTTCCGGCGTGAGTCAGCGGCGAGCGTTCAATAAGGAGTGCTTTACCCGCTTCCGTGCTCGGGTCACCCATCCGTTTGGAAAAGGTTGACAGCAGCGGTTTCCAGTAGGGCGGAACCGATTCGACTAGCGTCATCAGGTTGGACGGCCCGACGATATCTACACCGGCGGCGTAGACTTCCGGGGTAAAGGTCAGCCCTGCCAGCGTCGCGTAGCCGCCGTAAGAGCCGCCCATAATCGCCACTTTGTCCCTTTGGGCAATGCCTTCAGAGATGGCCCAGTGAACGGCGTCGGTCAGGTCGTGTTGCATCGCGCCGCCCCACTCGAGGTTACCCGCGTTGATAAATCCTTTGCCGAACCCCGTCGAGCCCCGAAAGTTGACCGACAACACCGCGTACCCTCGGTTCGCCAGCCACTGATGGTAGGGCTGAAAGCCCCGGCGGTCACGCGCCCAAGGGCCGCCGTGAACAAACAAAACCAGCGGAAGTGGCGCGTCCGGGCGAGTATCGCCGTCTTTACTCGTACCGACCGGCAGCGTGAGGTAGCTGACCAGCTCGAGGCCGTCCCTGGCCCTGATCACCACCGGGTGCATCTGGGCTAGAGGCGCATCCTCTAAAGCGGGGCGGTCCGTAAAGAGAAACGTCGCCTCGCCTGCGTTTCGGTCGTACAAGTAGTAGGTCGTAGGCCCGTCCGCGAGCGTGTAAGCGACCAGCCAGGTGCGGTCGTCTAAAGTGCGGCTGACGACGCTGAGGTCGCCGCCTGTCACGGTGCGCAGGTACTCGAGGTCACTGGCAATGCTCTCGTCTAAAACCGTCCAGCTGACCCGTTCGTATTCACTGGCAACAGCTTGCAGGGTCTTTTCAGTCGGGTGAATAAGCGCGTCGCTCACGTCTGCACGGGGGTCTACAAACAGCATGTCTGACTCGCCGGTAGCTAAATTGACCTTCACTGCCGCCGCCGTATCGCGCCCGCGACTGTCCATCATATAGACATAGGTGCCGGACTTGTCTAACCCAATCGGCTGCGTCGTAAGGCTGTCCTCCAAGCTGGCGGTGATAAGAAGTTCCCAGCCCTCCTCGGTTCGCTGCAAGATTTCGGACTCGCCGTCCGCCGTCGCACGGTTGCCGAGGTGGAGCTGATAATCGTCGTCCGTCATGTAACCAATCAGGTTGTCGGTATTCTCGTAAACTAAGGTGCGCTCACCGCTCCCGATGTTGATACGGTAGAGGTCGAATACTTCGGGGTTACGGGCGTTGAGGCCGACCAAAACTTCGTTGGGTAACTTCGGACTCAGCTTCTGTATTTGCGCGTTGACCCCCTCAACCGGGGTGAGGTCTTGGGTATCACCCGAAGCCAGATTCACTCGGTACACGTGCCAGTTCTCATCGCCACCTTTATCTTGCTGGTAAAGAACCGCGTCGCCCGTGTACGCCCAAGCGTAGTTGCGGATACCTCTTTCGGTGTCGTTCGTCACCGGTTCGGCGGCCTCCGGCTGATCCACGGGACCGACCCAAACGTTGAGCACGCCGCCACTGGGCGCGAGGTAGCTGAGTTGGGTGCCGTCAGGACTCAGACGGGCCTGCGTTTTTTCGGGATTGCCGAAGAGGAGGTCCCTGGGAATCAACTTGGTGGTGTTACCGGAAGATGTCATTGTCACCTTACCTTTCGTCTGCTTTTGCGTATATCTAAGATTCTGACTTGACGTGTAACAACCCTGGGGTAGGTTGCTCGAGCGGTTGCGTCATTCTAGGCTGAAAGTAATCCAGGAGTTTATAGGCCATCTGATAGTTGACCTCGATATGTACATCTCCTGTTCTTGCTACCGAAACCAGCGTATATAGCAAACAGGTTTAAGTTATACCCACTTGCAAGGGAACGCTGTGTATTAATCTATTTGTATGAGTGAGCCTGTTTTAAGATGGAAATTAAATGATCTGCTCGAGGGTGCGAACGTAAGCGTCTACGCCCTTAATCAGCAGTTGGTCGCGGCGGGGCGCGGTGTTTCTAGAAACACACTCTACCGCCTTGCTAGCGAACAACCTGAACGTATTGACCTCGAGGTCGCAGGCCGGGTGCTCTGGGGCCTCGAGCAACTTACCGGCAACCATTACACTGTGACGGATTTACTCGAGTACGAACCCGGAGCAGCGGACGATGACCGGGCCTGGTTGGACGCCGACCTCTCGCGCCTGGGCGAATACCAGCCCTACGACTGGGGCGAGGGAGAAGCCGACGAGGGAGAAACCTTAAGCTTTGTGCCCGGTCAAGGTTTGGTCATCGGTGAGTAGCCAAGGTGTGCTCAGCATCGGCGACATAGTAACAGCGGCCATCCCCGAGAGGGTCCCATCAGGTCACGAGCAGGAGGGCTTGCGGCCTGCGGTGGTCGTGCCGGAACTGCTGGGCCGACCTCGTTTTGATATGGTGCTGGTGGCACCGCTCACCACCGACCGACAAGAGAGCTGGAGCCGTTCTCCGCTTTAACCTCGTTTGAAGGCGGGTACAGGCGGGTTGCCAAAAGACTCGGTTGTATTACTCGAGCAGACTAGAGCACTCGACATTCTCTCAAAGTAAACGCCTAGACATTTATCTAAAAAATCTCCACAAGTTAAATTTTCTTCAGCTTCCGCATAGCTTTACCGTTACCCTAAAGGTACATTTAACTATGAAGGAGATTTATGATAATTGCCCGCTTTAGAGTTATAGCCTTAGTGTTTCTTGCAGTAGCACTAACTTCATGCAACCTCGCTTCAGCTCCGAAGATTGATGCCACCGGCTTTTGGTCGGGTACTGGAACTTCTACTAATGGTGTAACTCAACCGATAACATTTAGTCTAACTGAATCTGAAGCGCAGGGAGATGTACCGGTGTATGGCACACTGACAGTTAACAACATACCTCTTAATGTCAGTGGTAAACGCAGAGAAAACAGACTTGCGTTGACTTACACTGATGCATCAAGTGTCGTTTTAGTCGCAGCCACAATAGATGGTGACAGCATGTCGGGCGAGCTGAACATTCTCACTGGTGGAGTAGCCGACGCCAAGGCTACGTTTACGGTCACAAGATAATAGCTCTAGGCTGTTCCTGTCTTTCTGAGTGACATAAACTCACAACCTTATCTATTGAACGTAGACTGTCAGTCAAATCTTGGTTCGGTTACTGCATACCTAAACGCTTCGCCTCCGCCGCAAAAAAGCGGTAGGTGGTGTTGTCAGGCTCGAGCCCCAACGCCTTGCCATACGCCGCTGCCGCCTCACCGTAACTTCCCGACTCAAAGGCCAAGCGCCCGAGCCAACCCCACGCGTCGGCGTAGTTAGGGGCCTCTTTCGTGGCCGTTTCAAACGCCTGCCGTGCAGCCTCTAAGTCAGCCTCTTCATACGCCCGAACGCCCGCATCAAACGCCCGAGTCGCACCCTCACTGATGGCCTGCTGAGAGCGGGCGGTCTCGAGAAAATACTGCGCTCTCTTATCGTCCGGGTTGAGCGACACAACGCGCTCCCAGTACGGCACAGCCCGCGCCGCTTGGCCCGATTCTTGCAGGCTGCGGGCGGCCCAGCTCGCGGCGGCTGGATACTCCGGGTTGGCGTCGCTCGCTTTGGTAAACCGCTCGGCTGCGTCTCGCACCTCGCCCCGGTTATAGAGGTCTTGTCCGGCGTAAAACGCCCGCCCCGCCGCTGCGCCCCAGGTTTCTTGCGCCTCGGCCAGCGTCAGGTAATAGGTGACCGTCTGGTCATCTGGTTTGCGTTCTAACAGGGCTTGCCAAAATCGCTTGGCGACGCGGGGACGGCCCAGCTCGAGCGCCACTCGTCCGGCCCAAGTTGCCGCCTCTTCAAAGTCGGGATTGACGTCGGCGGCGCGGGTAAAGGCGTCTAACGCAGCGGCTTTTTGACCGGCGTTGTAGGCGGTCAGACCTTCGTTAAAGGCTCCCGTCGAATCGGCCCCGAATTTGAGCTGCTGTTGGCTCTGCGCCAGGTAGTAACGGGCAGTTTTGTCGCCGGGTTTAAGCGTCAGCACGCGCTGCCAGTACATCTCGGCTTTTTTAGACTCGCCCTGCTCGAGCGCAATCCTTCCTAACCAGGTGAGCGCCTCGACGTTTCGGGGCTCGAGTTCACTGACCTTTTCAAAGACTTGGGCCGCGTCTGCTAAATTTCCGGCGGTGTAACGGGCGTACCCGAGTTCGCGGCCCGCCTCGCTGACGGCCTTAAGTGACGGGGCGTCAAGCTCGCCGCCCGCCGCCAGGTACGCGTTCCAAACATCCCAGGCGCGGCCGTTCCACGATAAGGTGCTGTAGATTTGGGCTAAAAACCGTAAACTGGTGAGATTTTCCGGGTCTGCGGCTCTTGCCGCCTCACCTAAGTCAACAGCCTCACGCCATAAGGGTTGGTCGGGGGTCGGGAGTGCGCCCTCGTTGCGGGCTTTTTCTGCTGCTGCCTGGGCCTGTGCCAAAAGCTGCGCAGCTGTCGGCGTTTTTGTCTGTTCGGTCGTTTGTTCTGTAGGCGTAGACGTAGGCGAAATCGGCGTCACGACAATCTGCGCCGAGGCTATCCCGGCCCACGCCAGACTTAGCAGTACCCATTTCACCCCTTTAGTCTACTGTCCCAACCTGAGCGTAGGGCTAACGCAGCGCACGGCTCCGGGCTGCTACACTGAGCCCTATGTTTGAGAGTCTAGGAGACAGATTACAAGGAGTTTTTGACGGTCTGCGCGGGCGCGGCCGCCTGACCGAAGCCGAGGTCAAAACGGCGCTGCGCGAGGTGCGGGTCGCGCTGTTAGAAGCCGACGTCAATTTAGAAGTTGCCAGAGAGTTCACTAAACGTGTGCAGGAAAAAGCGATCGGTTCCGATACGCTGTTGTCGCTCCAACCCGACCAACGTGTGGTTTCTATCGTTCACGACGAACTCGTAGAGATTTTGGGCGGCAAGGCCGCGCAACCGAGTCTCAAAAATGAAGCGAACGTCTGGATGCTTTTAGGGCTTCAGGGCGCAGGGAAAACGACCACCGCGGGCAAGCTCGCGTATAAGTACAAAGCGCAGGGGAGGCGGCCTCTACTCGTCGCGGCCGACACGCAGCGCCCCGCCGCTAGGGAACAGCTCCGGGTTTTGGGCAATCAAATCGGTGTGCCGGTGTTAGAAGTTGAGGACGATGAAACGCCGGAGCGTACCAAAGCGCGGCTCCAAGAATACCTGCGGACGAACTTCCGCGATTTGGTCATTGTAGATACCGCCGGACGCCTCCAGATTGACGAAGCTTTAATGGACGCGGTGGCCGACCTCAAAGCGGCCGTTGAACCCAACGAGACGATGTTGGTGATTGACTCGATGACCGGGCAGCAGTCGTTGCCGGTCGCCCAAGCGTTCGACGCCCGCGTCGGGGTATCGGGTCTGATTATGACGAAGCTCGACGGGGACGCGCGCGGCGGCGCAGCCTTATCCGCCAAACACGTGACGGGTAAACCCATCTATTTTGCGGGGATGAGCGAGAAGATTGACGGCCTCGAGCCCTTCTATCCCGACCGCGTAGCAGGCCGCATCCTCGGCATGGGCGACGTCATGACGCTCATCGAAAAAGCCAAGGTCCTAGAGGGCGACGATGATGAAGTAGGTCCTGCCAGCCTCAAAGACTTTTCGCTCCAAGACATGCTCACCCAGATGCGCAAAATCAAACGGATGGGCTCGTTTGGCGACATCATGAAGATGATTCCGGGCGCGAGCAAGATGCTGCCGCCGGGCGCTGAAATTGACGAGGGCGAAATCGGGCGGATCGAGGCGATTATCTCCAGCATGACCGACAAAGAGCGCCGTCAACCCAAACTCTTAAACGCCAACCGCCGCAAACGCATCGCGGCCGGGTCCGGCACGACGGTGCAAGACGTGAACCGTTTGATGAAAAACTACGAGCAGATGAAAAAAATGATGAAACAGTTTGGCCGTCGGCCACCGAAGATGCCGGGGCGGAGCTTGGGGCGGTAGCGGGCTACCACGTTTTTCGGCTGATTTAGAACCAAGGATAACGATGCGTGATGTCATCATCGGCAAGGGTAAATTGGCAGGCAAAGGCATTTATGCGGCTCGTGATTTTGACAAGTGTGAATTGGTCGTTCCATACAACCTGACCGAGCTAAGCCAAGCCGAATTTGATGCCCTACCCTATAGTGAACGTGAGTGGACACACTCTTTTTGGGGTAAGATTTACCTTTTTCCTGAACCGGCCAGGTACGTGAACCATGATGACGACCCGAGTACCTACCCAGACCTGGATAGAACGGGCAATTTTGCTCTACGCTCTATCAAATCAGGGGAGGCTATCACCATTGATGACACGGTTGAACTGCGAAACGAGCTAAACACATTTTTGGAGGCTTACGAAAAAGCAGCGAATAGCAGAGATTTTGATAAGGTCGCCCCGTTCATCGCGGAAGGTGCGTCGTTCTGGTTCACGAACGGTTCTTATGAAGGCAGAAGGGAGATCAGGAAAGCCTTTGAGGATAGCTGGTTGGGCGTTCGGGAGGAAACGTACACCACCACTGAGGTGACATGGGTTGTCGCCTCTTACTGGAATTCAGCCTGCACCTATACGTTTAGGTCAGAAGGCTTTGTTGAGGGTCGGCAGCAAAGTTCCAAGGGTCGCGGGACGAGCGTACTGCGACGGCTAGCGGGTAGCTGGCGAATTGTCCACGAGCATCTAAGCAAGGCGGTATGAACCGCGAGCTATCCAGGTAACTGCAACACTTTCTTCTCTATTGCTTTTTACCTCCCGCACATGACTCGACCAGCTTCTCGCTTGACCTCGTTGCTCACAAAAACTAGCTTAACCGGCCTGAATCTGCTAGACTTGCAAGGTTGCCCGTTTGGGCTTAAGTATCTCGTTATAGTTGGGTTTAGAGCCTACGGAGGAACTCATGGTTAAGATTCGCCTTATGCGCCTCGGCGCAAAGAAAAACCCCCATTACCGCGTGGTTGTCATTGACGCCCGCAAACGCCGGAGCAGCGAGTACATCGAACTGCTCGGTCACTATGACCCGCGCGAAACCGTCGCCGAACCGCTTAAAATCAACGTCGAGCGGGCGCAGCACTGGTTGTCGCAGGGTGCGCAACCGACCGATACGGCTTTGAGGCTTTTGGAACGTGCTGGCGTCGCAGCCGGTGCTGTGCGCGTCAAGCAGGGCCGCGCCTATACTGCCCGCACCGAAGCGCGGGCTGCTCAAAGCGCCTAACTAGCTAACCGTTTATGGTGGCCGAGCTTGTCGCGCTGATCGTGCAAAATCTGGTGTCTGAACCGGACAAGCTGACGGTTTCCTCGCGTGCTGAAGGGCGTAACCTGCTCGTTGAGATTCGCTGTGCGCCGGAAGATGCTGGACGTATTATCGGCCGCGGCGGGCGCACCATTAACAGTATCCGCACGTTGGCAAGGGCCGCTTCTGAAGGGCAAGAGCGTGTCGAAGTGCAACTGCTCAACGCTTAAGCAACTTTGATGGCAGCTTCAGATACAGTCCCAGACAATTACGTTCTGCTCGGTACGCTAGGCAGGACGTTTCAGTTGGAGGGTGGCCTGCGGTTTTACGCGCTCGGTGACGCAGAAGAGGCCGCGATTAAAGACCTTAAACGTGTCTTTTTAGAGGGCGTTGGTGAACTTGCTATCACCCGTGTGCGTCCGATCGGGGCACAACTCATCCTCTACTTTGTTGGGACAACCAATCCGCAAACCGCGCAGCTGCTAGTTAACGCTGAAGTCTACGCCGCCAAAGATGCGCTCCCGGAAACGCCCGCGCACTACTTAGATTTGCTGCTCGAGCTCCCCGTCACCGTCAACGGTGAACCGCTCGGCGAAGTGGTAGACGTGATTCCGGCAGGCGGCGACATCGGTCAAGATGTGCTAGTTGTGGGGGCCGGTGAACGCGAAGTGCTAATCCCCTTGCAAGCTGATTATGTGAGCATTACCGAAGCCGGGGTGACGCTCATAAACCCGCCTGAAGGGTTGCTCGAGCTTAACGCCAACTGAGCACCTGAAGATAAATGCCCACAAAGCCGTGAAATACACTGTCCTGACCCTATTTCCGCAACTCATCCGACCTTGGACACAAGAGGCACTTTTGGGGCGCGCGGTCAAAGCGGGACTGCTCGAGTTCGATCTGCGTGACCTTCGTGACTACGCCGGAAACCGTCATCGCCGGGTAGACGACACGCCCTACGGCGGCGGCGCGGGGATGGTTATTCGGGTAGATGTGGCAGCGCGGGCGCTCGCTGAGGTGAGCGAACCTGACGAAGTTATCCTGCTCTCACCTGCTGGGGAACCTCTGACGCAGCGTCTGGCCGAACAACTCGCGCAAAAGGAGCATCTCTGCTTGCTCTCCGGGCGTTATGAAGGTTTTGACGCCCGCACCGAAGCACTTGTCACGCGTGAGGTCAGCGTCGGCGACTTTGTGATGATGGGCGGTGAGGTTGCGGCACTCGCGCTGATCGAGGCGACGGCGCGGCTGTTACCGGGTGTTTTAGGTGACGCGGAGAGTCACGCGCAAGATTCGTTTACGACCGGCTTGTTAGATTACCCGGAGTACACGCGGCCCCTAAGCTATGGGGGCACAAGCGTTCCTGACATGCTCTTAAGTGGTCATCATGCTTACATTACGCGGTGGCGGCGGGAACAGGCGCTCCTCAGGACCTTGGCGCGTCGCCCGGAGCTGTTGCAACAAACCGAGCTGAGCAACGAGGATAAGGTGTTTCTCGAGGCTCAAAAAAAAGCGACCCCGTAAGGCCGCCTCGTCTAATTTTGATCTAACTGTCTACAAGCTTAGTTACTGCCCGTACCTGCGTCTGGATGTGCGGCCTGAATCTCTTTAACGGCCTCTTCGGTAATATCCGGGATACTGCTCGCGCCGTAAACCACGAGTGATGAGGTGGCGGCAAGTTCGCGGTTTAAGACGAGCGTATAGCCGTTCGCCTCAGCAATTTTGGTGATAATGTCGTTGATCTCTGCTTCGGCGGGTTTGGCCGCGTCTCGAATTTCCTGTTGATAACGCTGCTGCGTTTCCTGATAGGTGCGCTGTGACAGTTCTAAGGTATTTTGCTCTTCAGGCGTAAGCTGCTGGCCGCTGTTGCGCTTATCAATAAGTGGTTGTAAGCCTGTGGCAATTTGCTGCAACTCGGTACGTGCTTGTTGGGTCAAGGCTTCAGCGGCTTTACCAGCAGGGTGCGCGGCTAAAACTTTTGAGGTCTGGACAAACGCAATGCTAAGGGGCGCGGCGGCGGTACTGGTGTCTTGAGCACTGACTACAGCTAAGGGAGACAAAAGGGTTAAAAGGGCAAAAACAGGAGTAAGAAAAGTGCGCATAAGGGCGAGTTTACCAAGGGTTCAATGAGATGTGTCTTAACCGAACTGCGGCCACTTCTGACCGATGCCCAAAATTACACGCCTCTGCAGAGCCGTAAAACTTAGACTGCAGCTTATGTTGGTTGCGCTTACGCTTGCGCTCTTCGGGGCGCTGATCGGTTCGTTTGCAAATGTAGTTATCTACCGCCTGCCACGGGGCGAGTCTATCGTCTTTCCGGGGTCGCATTGCCCCAACTGTGGGCACGAATTAGGGGCGCTCGAGCTCGTTCCCGTGCTGTCATGGGCCGTTCTAGGTGCTCGCTGCCGCCGGTGTAAAAACGGCATCTCGGCGCGGTATCCACTTGTCGAAACGCTCTTCGCGCTCGGGTTTTTTACGCTGACGCTGCGCTATCCGCTCGAGACAGACGGCCCTAGTGTGTTTCCCCTGCTCGTTCTTTTTGCGCTGCTCGTCATCCTCGCCGCTATCGACCTCGACACGCAGCTTTTACCCGACGTGCTGACCTTTCCGGCCCTCGCAGCTGCCCTTTTCGGCACTATTTTTTACGTTCCGGAGAGCGGTTTGCCCAACTTTATGGACGCACTTTACGGCGCGTGTTTGGGCGCGGGCGTGTTGGCGCTGCTGAACCGCGTCGGCGCGCTCGTATTGCGGCGCTTTGGGGATACCGGCGAACGTCTCTGGCCGTTGGGGATGGATCAGGTCAACGTGGCGGCGCTTGTAGGGGTTGTCGGTTGGCCATTCGGCTTTTTGGGCGCAGCGGGGTCGCTGGCGCTCAACACCGTCACGCGCCGCACCCTGCGGCTACCGGAACCGCTCGTTTACGGGCTCTGGTTGGTGGCGCTTGTCGTGATGAGCGTACTTTTACCCAATCCGCTGACAGCGGTGTCCGGCTCGCTCGTCGCGGCGGGCGGGGCGGCGCTCGTCGGGGCATTCTACTGGTGGCTGCACGACCTGAAAAATCCTGAAGCGTCCGCAAATGATCTTGAAGACGAGGCCGACGAACCCGTTGCGATGGGCTTTGGGGACGTTAAACTGGCGGGCGTTCTAGGGGCGCTGTTGGGGGTGCAAAACCTGCTGGTGGCGCTGCTGCTAGCGTTTATCTTCGGTGCAGTGGGTGGACTGCTCGGTAAAGCTCTAGGGCGGGGGAGAGTCGTGCCGTTCGGCCCTTATCTAGTCTTAGGCGCGCTGGCCGCACTTTTTTACGGGACGCCGCTGGTGACGTGGTATCTGGGGTTGCTCAGCGTTTGATAGAACTGTTTCAAGTACACCGGCGGTGTACTTGAAACAGATAAAGAGGGGGCGGTGCAGCCTCCTCTTCGCTTGCCTTATTTCGGGTTTTTGAGCGCGGTTAGGTTTCGCTCTGACCGTGCGCAACCTGCGCGAGAGCCGTCGACCAGTCCAACTCGGCCCCGCCTGCTTCAGCCGCTTGTATCAGGTTACTCCTGACCGCTTCGGCTAGCGGCAGCTTAACGCTAGTTTTCTGAGCAGCCTCAAGAAAGAGCCCATTATCTTTGAGCGGTAGCGTTAGACCTGATGGGGCAGCCGGTGCTTGTCCAGCAATCATCGGGCCGTACGAACGGTAGACGAACGACGCAAATAGCGTCTCGCCCATGACAGAAAAGAAACGTTCAACGTCTGCGCCTTGCGTTTGGAGCACGGCCGCAGCCTCAGCCATCGCCTCGAGCGCCCCGCTGATCATAAAGTTGGCGGCGAGCTTGGCGATCTGTGCTTGGACGGGATTAGGGCCGATCAGCCAGGTTTTACCCAGGGCTGCAAAGGGCGCTTCGAGCAGCTCGAGGTTTGCCGCTTCACCCCCGACCAGCAAGTTTAGCCCCTTCTGCTCGATGGCTTCAGGGCGTCCCAGTATCGGCGCTGCAACGTAAGGCAGACCGATACTGGTATGAACGTCAAAAAGTTCGTGAGCTAGCGACATCGAGATCGTCGACATACAAACGTGTAGGCAGGTTTTATCGACCCGCTCGAGGGCACCTGAACCGAGTAAAACCGTCCGAATCGCCTCGTCGTCAAACAAAATCGACAGCGCGAGGTCGGTTTGGAAGGTATCTTCAACCCTTTCGGCGCGGCGTGCGCCCGCTTGCACAAGGGGGTCTACGGCTCCGCGAGAGCGGTTCCAGGCGGTAACTTCATATCCAGCGTTCAGCAAGTTGAGCGCCATCTGACGCCCCATTGCGCCGACGCCTATAATTCCAATATGCACGGTCAAACCTCCAGATACGTTAAGTAATAGTCTTGGACCCAACAGTTAGGCTACAGCCTAAACTTAGGTTGTAGCCTAACATATCTGAGGAGGCAACCATAGGTGACAAGCTACAAGGCACCAAAGCGACGACGGGAAATCCAACGTGAGCGGATGCGTACGCGGCTGCTCCAAGCTGCCTTAACGCTGTTTGCCGAATACGGTTATGAGGCTACGACCATCGACCAGATCGCCGAACGCGCCGACGTAGCGCGGCAAACTGTACTTAATCACTACCCCCTCAAACGGGACTTTTTGCGGGCTTGGGGGCAACAGCGCCGCGACCGGCTCCTGACTTTGGCTGACCTGATAGAACCGGGTGAGTCGGCTCGTCAACAGTTACACCGGTATTACGCAGCCCTAGTGCAAATGAACGAACAGGAGCGCGAATTAACCCGTGTGTTATACTCGAGCCTGCGACACGACGAGCTTCTTGCCCACGAACGTCCCGTCCCCGAGGCGGTGCTGCGTGCCATCCGCGACGGCCAAGAACACGGTGAGTTCAAACCCGAGGTAGATTTGTTTTTGGCTGCCGAGGTCTTGACTGCCGTCTATTTCGACACGCTTAGTCGGTGGCTGAGCGAGGCCGGACCGCCCTTCAGTCTAGCGAGTGTCTTAGCTGGCAAGCTCAATTTGGTGTTGGTCGGTCTCGAGTCCGTCGCTTGAGCAGCAGAAACCGTCCGCTGAACCTATGGTTAGAAAATGGAGAATTGATGAGCCGCTACTTGATACAACACAAATTTTCTACCCTTTTATCAGGTTCCGTTAACTGTTGTGCAAGCTTTTAGGTGGCAAGCGACGCAGTTTACAGGTTTTGTTTCAGTTTTATTTTGCTGATCTTTGGTTTTGCAGCTGTACCCTACTTCGGGAGAGTTGCTTTAACCAATCATTTGCATATATAGTCGCGTTTCCGGGCTTTTATGCCCCAACGCTAGAATAGCTGTGTCTCGAGGTCAACCATGTCCGTTTTGCCTAAAACACCTGTCATCGTCGAAAGTTTAAGAGGCCGCGACCTGCTCTCGCTGGCCGACCTGACACCGGAAGAGTTCAGCGGTCTGCTAGAGAGCGCACTAACGCTCAAACAGGCTTGGAAACGCGGCGACCGGCCTAAGCTTTTAGAGCACAAAACGCTGGCGATGATCTTTGAGAAACAGTCTTTGCGGACGCGTTCAACTTTTGATATTGCCATGTATCAGCTCGGCGGGCACTCGGTCTTGCTGTCACAAAACTATATCGGTTGGGGCGTACGCGAAACGATTCGGGACGTGGCGCATAACCTCGAGCGTTGGACCGAAGCGATTATGGCCCGCACCTACGGGCACGGGACGCTCTTAGAACTTGTTAAGCACGCCGATATTCCGGTCATCAACGGGCTTTCCGACCTCTTGCATCCGTGTCAGCTCACGGCGGACTACCTCACCTTAAAAGAGGTCTTCGGCGAACTGATGGGGCTCAAAGTGACGTTTGTGGGCGACGGCAACAACGTCTGCAACTCGCATATCAACGCAGCGGCGCTGACCGGCGTCAGTTTAACGGTGGCCTGTCCGGAAGGGTTTGGGCCGGACGCGAAGATATTAGCAGCGGCCCGTAGTCAAGGCGCTGACGTTGCCATCGTTCACGACCCGCGTGAAGCGGTCACAGGCGCGGATGTGCTCTATACCGACGTGTGGATTTCGATGGGGCAAGAAGAAGATACCGAGCGCCGCCGTGAAGCGTTCGCGGATTACACCGTGACCTTAGACTGGCTGGATACGCTCTCAGACCGCGGCATTTTCATGCACGACCTGCCCGCCCACTACGGCGAAGAGGTGACCGAAGAGGTCGTCTACAGCCCCCGCAGCCGCGTTTTCGACCAAGCCGAAAACCGTCTGCACGCGCACAAAGCGATCTTGTTTCAACTTCTGCGTGATGAATGAAGCTTAAAGTCGGGATTCTCGGAGCGAGCGGTTACGGGGGTGCGGAACTCCTGCGCCGGTTGCTGACGCACCCTCACGTCACGGTGTCGGGCGTCGCCAGTCGGCAGTTTTTAGGGCAGCGTGTCGGTGCATGTTGGCCGCAGCTGATAGGCAATAGTGAATTGATGTTTGAAGATACCGAGACTGTCATCGCTGGGTGTGACGTTCTCTTTTGTGCCACGCCGCACGCCGAAACCGCGCCACTCGTCAAGCGTGCGTTAGACGCCGATAAACGTGTAGTTGACCTGTCGGCGGACTTTCGGCTCTCACCTGAAGATTATGCGGCGTGGTACGGGCCGCATCCGCACCCGGAGCTGTGCGAACGGGCTGTTTACGGCCTCGTCGAACTGCACCGCGATGAACTTAGAGGTGCCGAGCTGATCGCGGTGCCGGGGTGTAACTCCACCACGGCGAACCTGGCGCTTGTGCCGCTCGCGGCAAATGGGCTTTTAGGCCACGACATCATCATCAATGTGTTAGCTGGCGTATCGGGCGCGGGCCGGAGTACATCTTTAGAGTTTCACTACCCGGAGATGAACGAGAACGCCAAACCGTACAAAGTCGCCGGGACGCACCGCCACCTTGCAGAAATCGAAGCGACGCTCGGGCGCGTGCAAACCTACGGCAAAAAGGTTAAGACGCACGGCGACTTCGCTAAACCCACCGTAAGTTTTACGCCGCACCTTGTTCCGATGACGCGGGGGATTTTAGCGACCTGTATCACGCGGCCGGAAAAATCAGGGCTCAGTAGCGAGCGGTTGCTCGAGCTCTACCATAATTTCTACAACGGTGAAAAACTCGTGACTGTCCAAACCGACCTTCCCCAAACCAAAGCTGTGTACGGCAGTGATCAAACCCTCGTTTCAGTACGGGCCGATGAGCGCACAGGGATGATCTCAGCGTTTGCTACACTTGACAACCTTGGCAAAGGCGCAGCGGGGCAGGCGGTGCAAGCCTTTAACGTAGCGAACGGCTTCGAGGAGACGACCGGACTTTTTACGCAGGGGGTATGGCCGTGAGCCCTACCTTAACCTTGCCCCAAGGATTCTTAGCTGCTGCCGGAACCGCCGGGATCAAAGCCTCGAGCAAACCCGACTGTGCCCTCATCGTGTCTGATGCGCCGCTCCGTTGGGCACTCGCGGCAACGACAAATACCCTTAAAGCAGTGTGTGTCACGCGTAACCGAGAGCTTTACCGTGGTGATAAACCTATCCGGGCGGTTGTCATCAACAGTGGGAACGCCAACTGTGCCACTGGGACGGAGGGCGAGCGAAATAACGAACGGTTTGCTATTGCCGCTGCTACTGCCCTAAACGTCTTAGCTGACGAAGTGTTGACGGCGAGCACCGGCGTCATAGGAGAGCCTTTGCCGGTGGAGAAGCTCGAGCTTGCCCTCCCTAAAATCTCTTCACAGCTCGAGAACGGCGTAGAGACCCTAGCCCAAGCCATCTTGACGACCGACCTGGTACAAAAGACCGCTGCAGTCACCCTTCCCGGCGGTGCCCGCATCGTCGGTGTGGCTAAAGGCTCGGGGATGATTCATCCGAATATGGCGACGATGTTCGGCTTTGTTTTGACTGACGCCGACCTGCCGCAAAAGGCATTACGCACGCTCTGGCCGGAAGTTGTCGCCCGAAGTTTTAATCAGGTCACGGTAGACGGCGACACCTCACCGAACGACATGGCGTTTTTGCTCGCCACCCCGCACGTCAACGTTGACGAAGCCGAGTTTGCTGAGGGGTTGCTCGAAATTACACAAAGCCTCGCCAAACAGATTGCCGGAGACGGCGAAGGGGCGACGAAACTTCTCACTGTTGAGGTCACTGGTGCAGAGAGTGACGCCGAAGCGCGGCGGGCAGCGCGGGCCGTCGTCCTCAGTCCACTTGTTAAATCAGCGGCGCACGGCAACGACCCGAATTGGGGCCGTATTTTGAGCAGTGTCGGGGCGACGGGGGTAGAGATGGCGTTGTCCAGCTTAAGTATTGAGCTTCAAGGCACGCTGGTCTATAAGGGAACGCCACAACCGTTTGACGCAGCTGAAGTTTCTAGGACGATGGACGCGCCCGAACTGCTCATCCGGGTAAATTTAGGCGTTGGCACTGGTACGGGCACCGCCTGGGGGTGCGATTTGACCGCTGATTACGTTCGTATCAATGCGGATTATCACACCTAAAAATAAGTGTTTAGCGTCTTTGCCTAGAGGAGCAGATCGGGGCTCGAGGTTTGCAGATAGCGGCGTCCGTAAAACTTTAGACACAACCTTGCCTCGAGAAGCTGTTTACTAGAGGTATGAAACGACTCGTCAGTGTGCTGCTCGTCAGTTTGCTTAGCTTCAGCTTTGCTTATACCCCAAGCACCTACAGCAGTCTGCTGGGGAAATATGTCGTTGACAGTGGCTTTGTAAATTACGACGCTTGGAAGGCCAATCCGGATGACGTGGCCAAGTTACAGGGGTTCGCTGCTGAAATGGCCGACTATGACCCCAGCGGCTTAGAACGTGAGGCAGAACTCGCTTTTTGGATCAACGCGTATAACGCACTCACCTTAAACGAGGTCTTAAAGCGTTATCCGTTAGAGACCGTCCGGCCCAGCTTTTTAGGTCTGCCCATCACCACTTTTTTTACTAAGGAGTCGCACACTGTAGGTGGTAAAACCTACAGTTTAGACGACATCGAAAATAACGTGTTGCGCAAGCTGGGCGAGCCCCGGATTCACTTTGCGATCAACTGCGCGTCGCAGAGCTGCCCGGTGCTGCGTCCCGAAGCCTACCGTGCCGGGGTCCTGAGCCAGCAGTTAGACGAGCAGGCCGTTACGTTTGTCAATGACCCCGCGCGTAACCGCTTCGACGCTGCAACGGATCAAGCGAGTCTGAGCAAAATTTTTGACTGGTTTAAGGGAGACTTCGACGCGGTTGGCGGCGTACCCAGCTTCCTGAGCCAATTCGCCACCGGCGACGCCAAAACGGTGCTGGAAAGTAGTGACCTGAAAATCAGCTATCTCCCCTACAATTGGGGGCTCAACCGGGCACAATAACGCGTCTCTCTCACCTAGCAACGCCCCTATTACTTCTGCGCTAGGTCTGTAACGGTGAACTCGAGCTTAACCTCGCGTCGCATTGTACTTGCGTCTGTGACGGCTTATAAGGCTATAAAACTTATTCTAACAAAAGCCTAAGACGAAAGTAAAGCCGCTCCCACCTCTGCATCACGCTCTTTACACCGCACTGAGAACGCTGACTCACCCACGGGTTTTACGATTGCTTCTGTTGGGTGCAGAAAGCACTCCAAGGTGAGGAGCATAACGATGAATATGAGAGCACGGTCAAAAGTACTGTTACCCTTATCGCTGACGGCGCTGTTAGCCGGGGGCGGTATGTTGTATTCGCAGTACGGAACCCCACTCGGAACCTACGCGCAGGCGCAGAGTGAGCACAGCGTTACGGCCATTCAACCGTTAGACCAAAAGCAGGCACTCTTACAAGACGAGACCAACACCATTGACATCGTTAAGACCTACGGGCCAAGTGTGGTGTCGGTGAACGTCAGTATTCCGGCGCAGCCTGCTTCCGGAATGCAGGGCGGACAAGGGCAGCTGCAAATACCGCCGCAGTTTCGGCAGTTTTTTCAGCAGTTTGGCGGGCAGTTCGGGCCTGGTTTCGGCGGACAGTTCGGCCAACCGGGGCAACCCGCTGAGCAGGGCGCAGGCAGCGGTTTTGTCGTAGACCAGCAGGGTCAGCTGATGACGAACTACCACGTGGTAAAAGACGCGCTTAAAGCGAATAGCACGGCGCTTAAACGGGGCGCGAAACTGACGGTCACGTTTACCGGGAGCAAGGCTGACTTGCCGGTGAAAGTCATCGGCGTCAATCCCTCTTATGACCTCGCGCTGTTAGAGCTGACGAACAAAAACGACCTGCCCAAAGGCGTTCAGCCTATCGGGATTGCGAACTCAAACAGCACCCAAGTTGGGCAAAAAGTGGTGGCCATCGGCAACCCGTTCGGCCTCGAGTCTACCGTCACGACCGGTATTATTTCGGCTATCGGCCGCGATTTTACCTCGGTCGGGCAATTTAACTTTCCGGTGATCCAGACAGACGCCCCGATCAACCCCGGCAACTCGGGTGGCCCGCTGTTAGATTCGCAAGGTCAACTCGTCGGCATCAACGCGGCGATCTTGCCGGGAGTTGGGCCGGACGGTCAAGGGGCCTTTTTGGGGATCGGCTTCGCCATTCCCAGCAACGTCGTGTCGCAAAACTTGGCGAGCCTTGAAAAAGGCGGCTTTACGGACGTTTACAGCAGCAAACCCCGAATGGGCGTGCAGGTGCAGGACGTCTCGAGCTATCCTGACGGTCTGCGCAACTCGCTCGGTCTGCCGAATACAGGTGAACTCGTCATCTCGGTCGAACCGGGGAGCCCCGCTGCCAAAGCCGGTCTTAAAGGAAGCCAATTTACAGTCAACGTTGACGGTCAACAGCTGCCTGCGGGCGGTGATGTGATCGTCTCGGTTGACGGACAAAAACTCTCTGACAGCCAAAACCTGCAAAACGTCATCTTTGCTAAAAAAGCTGGCGATACGGTCAAACTCGGTATCGTCCGTGGGGGCAAAGACCAGACGCTGACAGTGAAGCTCGAGGTTGTGCCGCTTAAAAGCTAGCCGCATAAAGCAAAACGTCAGACAGAAAGCTGAGGCTTCGGCCTTAGCTTTTTTTGTGATAACCTATCCCAAACACCTGACCTGCTTTACTATGCCTGCAATGATCAAGGTACCTTGCATAAAGGTAATGATGCTCAGAACGGCCGCGCTGTTTATGCAGTGGTTGGGCCGGTTGAACGCGCAATGCAGACATCTCGAAGTTGCAAAAGGTACACTACCAACAGCCAACCATCGCAATGTTTTCAAAACACTTTTGCTGCTTGCAAACTTCTCGTTTCTAAAAGTAGTTTGATCCCCATACTCAACCTTTCACGCCTCCTGTTGTGTACTGGGCTGTAAGCGCGTTCTGAAAGGCGTAGAAGATAACCAAGATAGGTAGGCTGCCCAGCACGGCGCTAGCGGCGAGCGTACCCCACTGGGTTGCAAGAGCATTTGAGGCAAGCGCCCTTAAACCTAGTCCCACCGTCCACTTGTCGTTGCTGGTAATGAGCACGTTCGCCAGCAAAAATTCGCTATACGTGCCGATAAACTGTAAGAGAAAAATGAAGAGCAACATAGGCACGCTGATGGGTAGGATAATGCGCCAAAACGCGCCCCAACGGGTTGCGCCGTCAACCATGGCAGCTTCTTCGAGACTCGAGCTGATCGACTCCAAGTATCCCTTAAAAATCCACGACGAAAAAGCGATGGCTCCCCCCGAGTAGGCTAGAATGAGGCCCGCGTAGGTGTTTAAGAGACCGAGGTAATTCATCAGGTAAAAAATCGCCACGAGCGCCATAAAGCTCGGAAACATCTGAGCAAAAACAAATGTGAGCAGTGTTCCGTGCCGACCGCTAAACCTCATCCGCGCAAACGCGTAGCCAGCTGTCGTGCTGATAAATACCGCGAACAAGCCCGTGAGTCCTGAAACGAGCAACGTGTTGCGGATGTAAAGCACCATCATGCCGCCGCTCGAGGCGCGGAGCCGCTGACCACTCGGGCTAAGCGTGTAAAACTGTCCTGCACCGATACTCAACACGAGCGCCGCTACGAAAAGCAAAGTAGCCCAGCCGCTATAGCTGCGTAGACGCTCCGTCCAACCCCACCGCTGAACGATGCCTAGCGACAAAAATATGAGTGCAAAGAACAGTGCAAAGCCGATGATAAGCCACTGATAACCGTTGAGGTGTGTGTCACCAAGAACCCTTTGATATTGAACCAGCGAGAAATCAGCGGGATTCGGCAGGACACCGGAACGGACGAGCAGATTGCCTTCGCGCGGCGGCACAGTAGCCAGCGCATTGTTCCGGTTGAACGATACCCCGATGAGATAAATCACCGGGTATAGCGTCGAAAGTACGGCGACCCATAAAAACAGGTGTTTGCAGGCGGTGACGGCGTAATTCACAGCCTTGCGTGGCTTGGTGGCGCGCCCATACAGATAAGAGGCTAAAGCGACCACCCCTGTGACCAGGACGAACCCGGCTAAAAACCAGGCCCAGCCGTTGGGAACGACGATGAACCGGCCCGCCGTCTCCTGCTGCGCGGCAGCGTAAGAAAGCGACAGGACTATCAGAACAGCAAAGCGCCTCATACGTTAGGTTCCTCCTTGAGCGCCCCGGTGACGCGGAAGTTGATCAGGCTCACGGCCAGCGTAATGACGAAAATCAAGATGGAGATGGCCGAACTCAGCCCGTAAGCGAAGCCACCTTGTGAGCGGAACGCCTCGTTGTAGGCCCATGAGATTAAGATATCGGTCGCCCTCGCGGTCGAAGTACCCCCCGCGTAGGCGGGCCCGCCGTCGGTAAGCAAAAAGATCACATTGAAGTTATTAAAGCCGACGGCAAAACTGGTCAGGGCGATAGGCACGAGTGCGTTACGCAGTAGCGGCGAGGTAACGCTCCAAAAGCTCTGCCAAGCTGAGGCCCCGTCGATACGCGCAGCCTCGTAAAGTTCGCTGGGGATGGCCGAAAGTGCGCTCAACGTGGCTGTCATCATAAACGGGAAGCTGAGCCATAAGTTGACGAGCAGCACCGCTGCTTTCGCTGCCGTCGGGTCGCCCAGCCAGTTGATAACCGGCAGGTCAAAGAGGGCAAAAAGGCGGTTGATTGCGCCGAAGTTGTAGTTGAATAACCCACGCCAAATCTGAATGGTGATAACCGCCGGGAGCGCCCAGGGAATAATCAGCAGGGTGCGGTAGAGGTTTCGCAGCCGCAGTTCCGGGTCGTTGAGAAGCACGGCCAAAAAGACGCCGACGATGATATTGATAACGACTGTAAGAGTGGCAAAAGAAAGATTCCAGACAAATATCGGTAGCAGCGAACGGCTCGCCTGAGCTAAAATCGTACGAAAGTTGTTCAGCCCGACCCAGCTAAAATCGTTGTAGCGGGTGACTGAGGTATACGTCAACCCTTCAGGGAGCGGCGCGCTCAGCGTTAAGGTGTCGCCCTCAACTGAGGTAACGCGGCGTTCGAGCCCAACCCCTGCGAGCGTCAGCGCCACAGTATCTAAATTGACCTCGCCGGGAGGCGTGCGGCCCAAGGTGAGCTGATTGCCGTCCACCGCCGTAACTGGGAACTGTGCGCGGATACCGAACTCGGACAGCTCGAGTTCGGCGGCGCTGACTGCGCGCCCTGCTGGTGGTGCCGGGTCAACAGTCAGCGTGTCCCCCTCGAGGCTCACCCCACGGGTAGGAAAGGCACCGGCTGCTGTAAGCCTCACCCGTACGCCGTCACAGCCCCGGTAGAGGGCGTCACAGCGGAGCGATTCGGCGGATTCAAGCTGAACACTCGAGCCTTGAGCGGTAGTGATCGCCGTTTCTGTGGTCGGGTTGAGCTGCGTATTACGGTTCCCGGCATAATCGGTAAAGGCCAAAAAGATTGTGAGACCGACCGGCATAATTGTAAAAGTAAGTAAGAACAGCAGCGACGGCAGCAGGTAGTACCACGGCATGATCCAAACAAAACGCCGCGCGACCCAGGCAAGCACCAGAACGAGCGCCAGTACGCCGATGATCAACCCCACATAGACAGGAGTGGCCGGGAGCAGCTGCTGGAGTAGCCAGGTACCTAGTACGGCGACCCCACTGGCAACAGCTAAAGCTGCGAATAAAAGCCCGATGGACGCCCAAAAGCTTGCGTGCGTGCCTCGAACTTTCTTGGGCAGATAATCCTTGGGAGACCGGGAAATGTCGATGCTGAACTCCTTTCTGGTTTTGTCGTGTCAAACGTTGCCTGAGAAAGCCGCGAGAGCGGGAACCTCTCGCAGCTTCGTGTCCTCTGTTTCGTCAATAACTGCAGTGCTTATTCGCTGCCGCGAATTTCGCTGACGGCGTTTTGCAAGATGGTTGGAATGTCCGAGTCGGGGCTCTCGAGAATCAGCGAGAAAGCGGTCTGCATCGGCGTCCACACTGCGCCCATCTCCGGAATGTTCGGCATCGGCTCACCATCCGCGAGCGCCTCGGCAAAACCGGCGATCACCGGGTCGTCCGACACCTGCTCAGCGGCGCTTTGCGAAGCGGGAATGCGTCCGCCCGCTTTTGATAAGCCGACCTGCGCGTCGGCCCGGATCAGCCATTTGGCGAGGTTGGCGGCCTCGAGCTTATTGTCTGAAAATTCGTTCAGGACGACGCCTTGCACGCCGATAAAACCGGGGTAGTCGGTACCATCTTTGCTCGGCGGAATCGGCATCACAGCTAAGTTGATGCCCGCAGCGAGGTAATCGGGAATCGCCCAGGGACCGTTGACAACCATTGCGGCAGCTCCCTCTAAAAACTGACCGTGCATGACGTCATAACTCACGCCCGGCGGAATCAGGTTGGTGTCGTAACGGAGGCTGCGAACAAGTTCGGCACCCCGCACCGCCCCTTCGTTAGCGAGCCCGATGTCTGAGGGGTCGAGATTCCCCTGGGCGTCACGACCGAAGACGTAGCCGCCCGAACCCCGCATGTAACCGAAGTTGTGATAAAACGTGTCGCCGTCTTGCACCTGTAAAAACCCGTAGGTGTCGTTAGTCGTTAATTTCCGGGCTGTAGCGATCAGTGCTTCAAAGGTGTCGGGGCCTTCGGGAACGAGGTCGCGGTTGACGATAAGCGCGGGGCCGTCTACGTACATCGGCAAGCCGTAAAGCTGACCGTTCAAGGTAAACGCGAGGCGAGACTGCTCGGTGAGGTCTTCGAGGTACTCAGGTGTAGCAAACTGCTCCATGCTGGCGAGCACCCCGCCCTCGGCAAGCTGTCCGAGCTGGTCATGGGGGATCGTCACCACAAGGTCGGGGCCTTGACCTTCCGGGGCATTGAGGAGAAGGTTTTGTACCATTTCGTTGACCGGTACATACACGAGTTCAACTTTTGTGCCGAAAGCCGCTTGAAAAGCAGCGACTTCGCCCTCGAGCCACGCCAGACTTTCATCTTGAAAGTGCGTCCACACCGTCAGACTCTGGGCCTGCGTGACGCCCAAGGTCAGGGCGAGAGTTAAAAGAATCAGCAAACGTTTCATAAATCTCCTTTATCTATGCTTAAGTGGCGCACCGAGCGCCGACAGCGAAGAGAGCGCGTTGCCTTCAAAATCGAATAAGGCTTGGTTGTCCCAGGCGTTGCCTTCTCCTGAGCGCCAACCGGCACCCTCAACCGGAATCCAGGTAGGTTCCCAGTAAAAGACGCCTAACCCCCTGCCACCGGGTACGTTTTGAACAACTTCTCTAAGGTCTCTTAAAAAGTCCGCTTGACCCGCCACGGTCGCGGGGTAACCCCCGGCAGCCTGCTGTTCGGCCCCGAAGATGTTCGGGTAGCCGTCACCATCCTCAAGCGTAAAAGCGTAGGCCGTCTCGACGACCACCACATCTTTGTCGTAGTGCTCGCTGATGTCTGCCATATTTGCAGCGAGCTGCTCTAGGGTGCCGTGCCAGTAAGGATAAAAAGAAAGTCCGATCACGTCGAAGTCGGTAATGCCGCGCTTCGTGATCTCGCCAAACCACCAGCGGTAAAGACCGTTGTCGCCACCGTCGGCTAAATGCAACATGATCTTGACTTTAGGTCCGGCAACGTCTCTTACACCGTTTATCCCTGCACGCAAGAGCGGCGCGAGCCTATCAAACCCACCGGAGCCTTCGCCCCAGGTTTTGCCGTCGGGCCACAACATACCGCTATTGAGCTCGTTGCCGATCTGCACCATCTCGGGTAGCGCGTGCGCCTTTTTAAGTGCTCGCATGGTCTCGGCCGTGTGGTCGTAGACGGCTTTCTCGAGCTCTGCGGGACTAAGTCCGACCCACGCCGTAGGTTTGTCTTGGCGTCCGGGGTCGGCCCAGAAGTTCGAGCTCGACAGTCTGAGAGAGATCGTTGTAACCGTCTACATCTACCGGGTCTTTCCAAATTTTAAGCCGCACGTAGTTGACGCCGTGACGCCGCAAGATGACGAGCGGGTCTTTACGTTTTCCCTTGTCGTAAAAGGTGCCGCCGTTATCTTCTACCTTTTTCAAGGTCGAGATGTCCGCTCCCCGAATCGTCTGACCGTAGGGGACATTTTGGACTGTAAGCTGTGGGATATCTGTAGCCGTCACGTCAGCGCAACCGACGAGCGTTAATAAAGTCAGTCCCATCATGGCAACAACGATGTTCCGCATGACTAGATCTCCTCACAATGCTGACCAGAGCGCGAACTTGAACCATCTATCATAATTTCTCCTTTTCGCCCTTTGATGAGGGGCGTATCGTTCCAAAAGTTTGCTTCGACTCGAGTATAGATGTTTTTCAACGTGTAGTCAACACGCGTCGATAGTTCAATTATGTGATGCTCTTCTCTACCGCAATCCGCAACGTCTTAACTTCATAAGGGTGTAGCTCGAGCCCAGCACCCGCTGCCGCACGCTGATACCGCCCCAGCAAAGGCAGCGTTTGAACTACGTCACTAAAGTTCATAATGAACACCATCTCAACGTCTTCGGCGCGCCGAACGGACACCGAAACCCCCACGGGCAGCCCCCACCGTTCAATTCCGCAACGTTCCATCAGCTTGGCGTAAAAGTCGAACAAAAAGTCGGTGCCGAACCTCGTCGCCAGATAAAAAGCGCGCCCCGCCCCGTGTCGGTTGAGTGTCAGCGCAGGTGAACCCTTGTAGAACTCCCTAGCAAAAACTCCGAGCGGCTGAGCTGTCTCCAACCTGATGATGTCGGCTATGTGCCGGGTTTCGTAGCAGCCTGCCAGCGCAAACGCCGCGTCCGCTAGGGTTACCTCCTGGCGCTGGTTCTCGTAAAGATTATCAGTCTCCTCGACCCAAAGCCCAAGAGTACAGCGAAAGGGATCAGGGAAGCCGCCCGGAAAGGCAAGGTCACTGTCACCCACCATTCCCGAGGTGTGCGTCGTGATGAGAGTACCCCCTGCCTGGACGAACGCCTCGAGCCGTTCAGCAACACCTGCCCGTAACATGTAGAGCATGGGCGCAATGACCACCCGGTACCCTCCAAAATTACTCTCAGAAGAGATGATATCTGTCGCCACGCCCTGCCGCCAGAGTGCTTCGTGATGCTCACGGCAGCAGGCTTGATAACCTTTCGCTTCGTTCTGCGGGAGCTGCGCATGGTTTAAGGCCCATTCGTTCTGAAAATCGTAGATGATGGCGACTTCAGCTTGAACTTCAGCGTCAACCACGTCGGCTAGTGTCTCGAGCTTGGCACCGACCTTGGCAACCTCGCGGAACACACGTATGTCTTGTGTATTTAGGTGAGAGACAACCGCCCCGTGGTACTTCTCTTCACCGCCGCGGCTCTGCCGCCACTGAAAATATTGAACCGTGTTCGAGCCGTGGGCAACCGCCTGAAGCGAACTCAGCAGATGCATACCGGGGCGTTTTGGTCGGCTGATGCCCTGCCAGTTCGTGACCGATGGGGTTGATTCCATCAGCATAAATGGCCCGCGTTTATAGGAGCGGTGGAGATCGTGATAAAAGGCCGTCTGTGCCGCCGTCCCCGCGTCGCCGGAAGGCTGGTGCCAACGCGGATACGAGTCCCACGAGACAATATCGATGTGTGGCGCAAACGCCCAATAGTCGAGCCCGACGTCCGGTTGCATAAAGTTCGTTGTGACGGGTACGCCAGGTGTAATGTCACGGAGCGGCGTTGACTCGGCAATAAAAAAGTCCAGCGTTTGGTCGCTGGTAAACCGCTGCCAGTCGAGCATCAAGCCTTGAACGGACGGATCGACAGGTTTGATCTGCTCCCAAGCCGTATAGCGGTGGCTCCAGAACGTCGTCCACCAGGCGTGGTTGAGGGTCTCGAGGTCGCCGTAGCGTGCCTGCAACCAAGCTTGAAACGCTGTGTAACAAAGTGAGCAGTGACAGGCTCCGGCACCATACTCGTTGGAAACGTGCCACATTAAAAGCGCGGGGTGATCTGCGTAGCGTTCTGCTAGCAGCGTGTTGATGGTTCGGCATTTTTCTCGGTAAACCGGCGAGGTGCGGCAGTGGTTGTGCCGCCCCGCGTGCGGCGCACGAACTCCGGCGGCGTTCACCTGCCGCACTTCCGGGTAAGCCTCGGAGAGCCACACCGGACGTGCGCCGCTAGGGGTTGCCAGCAGCGCGTGGATGTCTTGCTCTGCAAGTGTATCCATTAGCTCGTCGAGCCAGCTGAACTCATAGCGGCCTTCTTTAGGCTCGAGCTTCGACCAGGCGAAGATGCCGATGCTCAGCGCGTTAATGCCCGCAGCTTTCATCAGTTCAAAGTCAGCTTGTAAAACTTCCGGGTACTCGAGCCACTGCTCGTAGTTATAATCCGCACCGTGTAGGAGCGTAGGAAGGCGAAATGGTTTCGGGTCAGGCATATAAATAACTCCTCTGGGGTCAGTCGGGGAACTTAAAAGACTATTTGCTGAGCATAGAAGAGTTATGGCGTGCTGTCAACACGCGTTGATTAATGAAACTGAGTACCGCTTAGCTTGTGTGTATCTTGTCGGGCTTCGAACTATGTGCCCCACATGAGTCACGAACGACCAGGTGTGTCGGCAACGTGACAAGAACCGGCGAGGACGCAACCGGCTCTACTAGCATTCTGACTGCTTGCTGCCCCAATTCTCGTTTGGGAACGTTGACCGTCGTCAGACCGGGCGAAGCAAATTCGGAAAGGTCGATATTGTCAATGCTCACGAGCGCGACATCTTCAGGAACCTTGAGCGTTTGTCGCCGAAAGCACTTCAAAATACCAAAGGCAACCTCGTCGGTACCTGCAACTACAGCAGTGACACCTGTGGCACTAAATTGCGCCGCTGTTTGTTCAAAACCCGTATGTGCGTCGTCGGCTTCGGCAATAAATTTCGGGCTGAGGTCGGCGTCGCTTAAGGCGGCGCGGAAACCTTGAATGCGCTGGTCTTTAGGCCCGATGTACGCCAAAGAACGATGTCCCAAGTTTAGCAGGTGGTTGGTCGCCTCTAAAGCTGCGCGGTGCCGGTCAAAGTTGACTGACGGTAAATCTTCACGCTGCCACTCGAGGCAGACAGCTCTATCTACTCGTTCGACAATCTGTTGGAAAAGCTGATCATCCGGCTCACCGTGTAATACTTGGTCAAGCGCCAGGAAGATAAGACCCGATACCTCCTGCTTATGGACAATTTGATTGAGGAGCGCCGGATTTCGGAGCGCCTCAAAGAGTCTGATAAAGCGGATGTGGTAGTTGCGCCGATGTGCCTCTTCGTGGATACCCGCCAAAATCTCCCCGTAATAGGGACGCTTAAACATGTTAACGCTGCTGATGATGACCCCGAGCTGATCGGCGGCAACCGAGTCCCACTTTTCCTGCATCAGCATTTGGGCATGTTTGTTGGGACGGTAACCGAGTTCCTGAATTGCGTCTAAAACCCGGTTTCTTGTCTCCTCTGAGACGGACCTCGGTCCATTGTTGATGACATACGAAACGATAGAGCGCGACACTTTAGCTAAACGCGCTACATCTGCCTGAGTAACTTGTCTTTGCCGAGTGCGTTCTGTAGGAGATGAGTTCATTAGAAAACAGTCTAAAATGTTTCTTCGCTGTGCCTATGAAATTGGTTTGAAAAAATGAGTGCTGAGAGATGACTTGTATGCGGTCGTTGAGCGCATTGACCGCCATAGCAAAGGTTTAAGAACGTCAAAGATATGGTTGCCCTTTTCTTGACCTCGAGACACCCGAAAGCCTTGTGTCCCTGCTACCGCTCGGCTTCTAAAGGCGCTTGGGCGGCGGGATCGTACGTCTCCCCGTCTTCTTCAACGACCGGATCGTCTGAAATCTCCTCGTCTATCTCCTCAACTTCTTGGTCGTCTCGTTCGTCGTCGTTTGTCCTATCTTCGTCATCTGTACGAACAGCGTCACGCATGGGTTTCTCCTAATCGCTATCTATTTTTACTCGAGCTTGATGCGCCTGGCAAAAAGTATAGCCGTTGCGCTTAAGCCTAAATCAAGTTTAGCTTAGGGGCTTGGGCCTCCCCATCGTCCGCCAGTATTTGAACCTTTGACTAAAAGACGCCCTGCGCCCTGAGCAGCAGATAAAGCCCTACCGCGACAGCAGCGTAAAGGAGCCACTTACGGTATTTGGCAGCTTGGGTTCCGGCAAACGACTTCACTACGACCCGCGCCTCTTCGCTGTCGCGCCGCCTCGAGACCTTTTGTGCGCGCCGGATCGAAGCGACGCTTTTACTGACCTGCCCTTTACGGCGGTACGCCACGCCTAAATTATGGTGCGCGTTGGGGAAGCTTTCGTTCAGACGGATCGCCCGTTCGTAAAGCGCGATAGCTTCGTCCGTGCGGCCTTCCTCGAGCAGCAGATTACCTAAATTGGTCAGCGCCCGGTAGTGTTTAGGGTCAAGCTCGGCGGCGTGCTTAAAGGCGGTTTCGGCACGTCCCGTCTCGCCTAAAAAGACGTAGGCGGTGCCGCGCTGGGTTTCGTGCTCGGCCGCTAACAGGGGCGTGACGGGTTGCCCTAAGAGCGCGAGTGCTGCTTCGGCTTCACCGCGTCCCAAATGCGCCCCACTTTTTTCTAAAACTGCGACGCCTTGACGAAAAGGCCCCGGTTCAAAACCGCTTACCGGTCCCAGAGCGGAAGCGAGTTTAACCGCCTGTGGGTAACGTTTTTCGCGGAGACGCTCGAGCACCTCATCTACCCTTCGCAGGAGTGTCAGCATGTCTGGATCGGGGTCTGCCCGGGCGAGTTCAGCGGCTAGCGCACCGCTCAGCTGGCCCTCTTGCAGATAAAGCAAACTCTCTTGACGTGTCACCTCCTGAGTATAGTCCCAGGCACAGCGGGCCGGGTATAGCGGGCGCGTATTAAGGAATAAATCTCCCTTTTGCTCTCACGCACGCGCCGTATACTTAAACAGGTGAACCCCAAGGGTACACTTTTTTTGGAGGCACTATGAAACGAAGGCGAACGCTCTTGGCCGTGGCGCTGCTCGGGTTGCCGCTTCTGGCAAGTGCGCAGTTCTTTAACAATTTTAGTGACGGCGGTGAGCTGTTAACCACGCCTGCAGGTCGGGCGCTGGCGCAAGTTTACGGCGCACTTAACGCCGGTTATCTCAACAAAGTAGATGACAACAAGTTGCTCGAGGGGTCAATTGACGGGATGATCAAGGCACTAGACGACCCCTATACGAGTTACGCGCCCCCTGAACAGGCTGCGCAAGAGGTCGAAAACCGTAGCGGCTCGTTTCAAGGGATCGGCGCGACGCTGCAAGCACGAAACCGCGAAAAGAACACCATCGTCGAGGTGATTACCGTCTACCGGGGTTCGCCCGCTGAAAAAGCCGGGGTTAAATCCGGTGACATCTTCGTTGAAATTGACGGCAAAGATGTAAGTAGTCAAACCACCGACGAGATTGTGCAAAAGGTCCGTGGTCCGGCCGGGACAAAGGTCGAGATCGGCTTTCGTCGTCACGGTCAAGCCAAACCGGTACGTCTGACGGTCACGCGCGGCAGCATTGACATCATTGACGTCGAGTCGGCGGTCTTGCCGCAAAACGTCGGTTATGTGAGCATCCGTTCGTTTGCCAACGCCAAGGTTTTTGATCAGCTCGATGCGGCGCTGAACTCGCTGAAAGCCAAGGGCGTCAGCTCGCTGATTCTCGATTTGCGCAACAACGGCGGTGGTTTGCTCGACCAGGGGATTCGCGTTGCCGACGAGTTTTTGAGCAGTGGCGATATCGTTTTCCAGCGGGCACGGGGCGTCACGCAGCGCCTCGCGGAAGCGGACCCTGCCTCGTTCAATTTGCCGATGGTGGTACTTGTCAACCGCAACTCGGCGTCGGCGTCGGAGATCGTCGCCGGGGCGCTGCAAGACAACCACCGCGCTGAGATTGTCGGCGAGAAAACCTTCGGTAAAGGGGTCGGGCAGAGCGTGATTTCACTGCCGGACGGCGGGCAGCTTGTCTACTTGTCATTTGAATGGCTGACGCCTGAGCGCCGCAGCATCAACAAAAAGGGCATTATCCCGGACGTCAAGGTCAACGACGCGCTCGTGCCGCAAGGAATAGCACTCGAGGGCCAAGGTGCCCAAAAAGGTCAAAAGATTGAGATTCTCGTTAACGGTAAAAAGCTGGGTAACGCCCGTATTGACGCCGACGGCAAGTTTACCTTCGTACAACCCTTTGACCGTCCGAAAGACAGCTCGGTTCAAGGCGAAGCCATTGTCAACCTCAAAAATGACCCGGCGCTGCAAACTGCCTTTAGCGAAGTCTTAAAGGTCAGCCGTCAGGTTGCCCAGCAGTAACGCCTAGTTGTCGCTCAAACCAAAGCCGGAGTGGGGTTCTACTCCGGCTTTGACGTCTGGTCGGTTCTGAGTCAGCGGGGGCCAGCTTGCCGCACGTCGTCAGAGACATGATACTGAGCGAAGTTGGCCTTAAACATCGCAGCCAGTTTGTGTGCCTGGGCGTCGTACGCAGCCGGGTCGGGCCAGGTGGTTCTAGGCCTGAGTAATTCAGCCGGCACGCCGGGGCAGGCGCACGGTACCGCGACATTAAATACCGGATGGACGTCAAAGCTCGCGTCACTCAGCGCACCGGAGAGCGCGGCCTGCACCATCGTACGGGTATGGTTGAGCGCAATCCGCTGACCGACGCCGTACGGTCCCCCGCTCCAGCCGGTATTAACGAGCCACACCTCGGTGCCGTGAGCGCGCAATCTGTCGCCCAAGAGCCGCGCGTACACGTCCGGGCTGCGGGGCATAAAAGGTGCGCCGAAACAGGTGCTAAAGGTCGCGCTCGGTTCGGTAACGCCGCGTTCGGTTCCGGCGATTTTGGCCGTGTAGCCGCTTAAAAAGTGGTACATCGCGCCTTCAGGCGAGAGTTTGGCGATAGGTGGCAAGACGCCGAACGCGTCGGCGGTCAAAAAGATGACCGTACTCGGATGCCCCGCCTGTCCGCTTTCGCTGGCATTAGGAATAAATGCAAGTGGGTACGACGCGCGGGTGTTTTGGGTTTTGCGGGCATCATTAAAGTCAACGACGCGGGTGTGCGGGTCAAAAACGACGTTTTCTAAAATCGTGCCGAAGCGCCCGGTCGTCCCGTAGATTTCAGGTTCAGCCTCCGGCGTCAAGTTGACGACTTTGGCGTAGCAGCCACCCTCGAAGTTAAAAATCCCTGCCTTTGACCAGCCGTGTTCATCGTCGCCGATAAGCGTACGCTCCGGGTCGGCGGAGAGAGTTGTTTTGCCGGTACCGGACAAGCCGAAAAAAAGTGCGCTGCACCCGTCTGCACCGACGTTGGCCGAGCAGTGCATCGGCAGCACGCCCACACCCGGAAGCGTAAAGTTTAGAACTGAAAAGATAGACTTTTTGATCTCCCCGGCGTACTCGGTTCCGCCGACGAGTACCAGTTTTTCACTGAACGATACGGCAATCACTGTTTCAGAGTGCGTTCCGTGCCTTTTGGGATCAGCCTTAAAACTCGGCAAGCAGAGTACCGAAAAGTCTGCGTCGGCGGCCTGTTCCGCGCCCTCACTGCGGATAAACATATTTTGGGCGAACAGGCTGTGCCACGCATACTCGGTCGTAATCCGGACGTGTAAACGGTGTTCGGGGTCGGCCCCGGCAGCTAAGTCTTGGGTAAAAAGTTCTTTATCTGCGGCAGCACTAACCATGTCGCACTTTAAGGTGTCGAAGTGCGCCTCGGTCAGCGGTTGATTGACCCCGCCCCAAGCCACGGCGTCTCGGGTAAGGCGGTCACGGACGATAAACCGGTCTTTGGGTGAGCGTCCGGTGAAGTAGCCGGTATCGGCGGCAAGTGCGCCGCCTGCAACCAGCGACCCTTCGCCGCGCGCTAGTGCACGTTCAACAAGAGCGGCACTGGGTAAATTGAGCTTGGTCTGCGGAAGCTGCGTGATGGGCGTGCGGGACACGGTATCGGCCATAGATCACCTGCTTTATCTGAGCTTACTCGTACGTCGTAAACGTCATAAATAACGAAAGGGTATATATACACTATGCACATATACGACTGTGACATACAGCATAGCAGAGAGGACGCACCGGTGTGCGTAGGCTGTCACGCCTTGTGTATTTGTATAAGGCGGAGCGGTTCCAGACTGGGTTCACAGCGGTTTTTGCGATTTTTATAGCTGCTAAACGCGAATCTCATAAAGTTTGGTGAAGCTAGCGCACTTACCAGGTAAAGCTGACCCCGAAGCCGACGCTGGTGTTTCGGCCCCTAGCGGCCGGGTCAAGTGAGGTGTTAAGCGCGGTGGTGTCAAGTGACGCGTCGAGGCTGATCAGCGGGGTAATCGCGTAGGAAAGCCCAAGTGAAAAGTCTGTGGCGGCGGACAAGGTACCCAGTCTGTCCGAGAAGTTGACACCACCTGAGAGGCTGAGTTCTAAAGGTGCGGCCGTGTAGCGGAGCAAAAACTCGTTAGACAGGGCGTAGGCTTGTTCGGGATCGTCAAAGCGTCCGACTTGGACGCTGGCAAAAAGATTGTCGCTCAAGTAGCCGCCTACTTTGACCGAGACCCCGAAGTTCTTCTGACCTCCCTCAGTACCTAAAATGCTCGAGAACGCACTCGTCCGAATCTCTAACAGGTCGGTACCGAGTACCTCGTTTAAGGCGTCTTGCAGTTCGGAAACGACGAGCAGGTCAACCGCTGTGTCGAGCGCACTTTCGGCTACGGTTCCGGCGAGGCTGTTCGCGCCCCCGACGGCGGTATCGAGTTGTAAGCGCCCGAGGGTCAAAAGTGAGACGAGTTCGGCTTCGGTGAGCGGTTGGGGGTTGCCGGTTCCCTCTTGTAGCTCTGCGTTGCTCGAGAGCGTCGGGGACAAGTCGAGCACGCGCCGACCCGACGTACTTTCTTCAAAACCACCGGTAATCTGCAAGTTGACCTGGAAGCTCGGACCGGGGGGTTCGACAAGCTCAGGCTGAGCAGTTTGCGTCGCCGGTATGCCCCCGAGGGCGCGTCCCTTATCAAAGCTGGCGGTCGCCCCCAGCGCCAAGGTCGGATAAACGCCGCGCGCCGGGTCAAAGGTGGCGACCGCTTGGGTCAGCGAAAAGTCCTGGCCGGAAAAACGGATCGAGCCGTCAAGTGTCTGGGCCTGACCGCCTAGTAGGGGCTGCGCGGCCGTACCTGAGAGCGTCAAGTCAAGGCTCAGCTCGGCGCTGCCGAAAGCCTCGTTAAAAAGTACCTCACGGGGAGCCTGCAGCGTTACGTCATCAAAGCGGATACGGGCGAGGACCGGATTGGTCGCGCGGGGTGCGGCGCTTGGTACGGCAGCCGGGGCTGTGATGAGGAGGTCGGCGGTGGGGTCGGTATTACCCACACTATTTGGGGCCGCACTACTTGAAGTTGTACCGGTTGAAGCTGTTAGGTTCGGGTCTAACGTGCTAAAGACTGTGCCTTGGGTCGTCGCCGGGTCAGTGACAGCCGACGCCGAGGCCGTTGACCCCAGTAGGTCCGGCGTCACCGGGGCTGCGTTAGAGGGTACGTCAGGGGCTGCGTCAGTTGGGTCAGTAGCCGGGGGTGCAGGGTTTGGGGCCGGTGCTGGTGGTTCGGCCGAACCGGTTGGCGCGCCCGCCGCCGGAGTTCCTTCGCTGCGGTTAAGTGAGAGCTGCGCCCGGTTGACAAACGCGCTACCCGAGAGCGTCAACCCGCCGCCGCCGGACTTAAGGGTCAGGTCAACGTCGGTACTGCTCGAGGCGACAAACAGCCGCCGCGCCTGGACGTCGAGGTTTTGCCCTCTAAGCTCGAGGTCGAGCGGGGTGAGGCTGCCGGACACCCGAAACGGTCGTCCGAGAACGCCCTCACTACTCAGTTGCAAACCTGTTTCGGACGGGGTGATGCGGCCCTGAAGCTGAGTGACGCGGCCGAGCGTCGGGACGGCCGCGTCACCACTAAAACGCAGGGCGAGACCGTTCGTGGCAAACGGCGCGAGGTTGAGCTGCCCGCTACCGGAGAGCTCGAGCCGCCCCTGAAGCGGCGCGACGCCTAAGAGCGACCCCTTGAGCCCGAACGCGCCGCCTGACAGCGAAGCGGTCGTCCCAACCGCGCGGTAACGGGTACCGGCGACCTGCAGCGCCAACCGGGGGCTTGAGAGCGTGATGTCAGGCGCGGACGCGCTCCCCGACGCTCGCAGGTCTAAAGAGCCCTGTGCGCCGATGTTAAGTGCCGCGAGCGGCGGCGCGAGCCGGAGCAGCGGCGTAAAGTCGGCGTCTTGCGCCTCGAGGGTAAAGTCTAAGTTTTCCGGCGTTAACACACCCTGAGCCCGCCAAAAGCCGTCGCCCTTAAACTCGGCGCGTTCAACGTAAAGCCTACCGTTCTCAAACCGCAAGGCGACGTCGCCTTGGGTCGCCTTGCCGGTACTGTCCGGGCCGGTGCTTTGCAGGGTCAAGCGTTCGGTGGCGAGGCGCACGTACCCGGTGGCTAGGCGGCGCAGCGGCAGCTCGAAACGGGCCGCGCCCGTCACCGCCGCTTTAACCTGTGACGCGCCGACGAACGCTTCGGGCAGGGCTTGTAAGGGAAAACTCTCGAGCGTCACGAGCCCCGAGAGACTCGGCCCCCGGTCTTCAGTACCTGCTTGCTCCTTAGCGCGGTTGTAGCGGACGTTAAACCGGCTGTCGGCGACGGTCGCCCTGGCCTCGAGGCTCGTCAAGGTACCGTTAAAATCTACTTGCGTCGGTAATTTGTTGGCGAGCACCCTGAGGTCGGGCGCAATCAGCTGACCGACGACCTGCGTCCCGCTAAACGTGGCCACGCCGCTGACCGGGGCGCTCAAATAGGGCAGCCTCGCTGAAACCTGCGGCACGTCGCCCAAGTTGAAGCGGCTGAGCCGCAGCTGCGCGCTCAGCGTCTCGGTGCCTGCAGGGGTCAACCGCCTCAGCGCCTCCGGCAGTAGCCGCGCCCACCCCGCTGCGCCGCTGATCCTCAGGTTTCCCCCGGCGAGAGCGAGTGTCCCGTCGCCGGAAACGTCGGCGCGGCTGAGCGTCAATTGGCTGCTCAGCGTGCCGACCTCCGGACCGACGCTAAAAATCGGGACTGAACGCACCGTAAGCGTTCCCGTCGGCCCGTCGGCGCGGGTATAGCCCACCTCAGCCCGCAGGGTTCCTCGTCCGAGCGTCAGGTTGCTCTGAAGCGCAAAGTGGCCCGCGCTCGGATCAGGATCGTAGCGGGCGCTGAGCTGCCCCAGCTTGGCGCTCGTCAGGGCTAAGCGACCCGACGCCGCCCGAACGCGAAACGGTACGGCGTCTCTGAGCCAAGGGACAGGCGCAGCTTTGGTCCCGGACCAACGCCCGGTCAGGTCGGCCTCGAGGTTAGTCAGCGTCCCGGCCAAAGTGCTCGTTCCCGCAAGGGTCAGAGTTCCTGCGGGTGTCTGCCACCGCAGCGTTTGGGCCGTCAGCTGCGGGATAGGTTGCGCCTTAAGGACGAGGGTGCCGCTCAGCTGCTCGGCTCCCTGAAAGGTGACGCCCTTTGTCAGCACGGCGTAATCGCCTAAGTCAGCGGGTAAAACGGTGCGGAGAACGAGACCCGGCGCGGCCGGTGCGCCGACCTCGAGCACCAACTTGCGGTCCCCAGCCTCGCTAGCACGTAACGTCAGCTGCGCCGGACCTACGCCGAGCGCCAGCGCACCCGTGGACTCGAGCTGACCCCCTTGAAAGGCCAACTTTAGGGCTTGAGCCCCGTTTGTTTCGTTTCCTTTTTGTGTAGAAAGTTGGGGCGTAGAAAGCTCAAGTGCCAGCGGCCAGCCGTTCGCCTTGACGCTAACCGGCGCACCCAACTGCGGACTCGTCACCTGAACGTCAAATGCCAGCGCCTCGCGGCCGACTGCAAAGGTGCCCTCCATAGCGTTGCCGTTTTGTGTCAGCTCGAGGTTCCCCACAAGTTTTGGTGCGGTCAGTGTCCCGCTCAGGCGGCTTGAAACCTGCGTCTGACCTTCGGGGGTCTTTTGGGTGACGTTGACCTGCCCGCGCCAACGTTCTTGGTAACGCGCCTGCAGGTCTAACACGCCGACCGGCAGTTTCCCCCGGGCGCTCAGCGCCAGACCTTCTGAGCCGTAACGTGCGGTGAGCGGCAAAGAAAGCGAAGCTGCCGTCACGGTTCCGGTAACCCGGCCCTGCGTCCGCGTTCCCTGACCTGAAAGGGCGAGCGTGCTGCTTCCCGGCCCGGTGAGTTTTAGCTTGGTCAATGTCCACGGCAGGGTGCTCACCAAGCCAAGCTGAGCGTTCAGCGCGTCGCCGCTAAACTCGAGGGCGTTTGCCTGCCGCTTAAACGCCACCTCGCCGAGACTGACCGGCCCGAAGGCGGCCTGCGTCAGCGTTCCGCTCAAGGTCCCTAAGGCGGCAGAGCCCGCGAGCGTCAACTTCCCTTCCAGTTGTGAGTTAAGACTCCCTAACGGCCCCGAAAGTGACAGCTGCTGCGGCCCATAAACGCCGTGCCAACCCGCTAATTTGCCGCTACCCTTGAGCTGGACTTGGCCGCCTTGCGTGGTCAGTTCGGTACGAAAGTCGCCGGAACGAAGCATTCCGGCGGCGCTGACGCCCGCGCGTGTCCGGGTCAAGGTCACGTCTGTTTTTACGCCGAGGAGCGCCAGCGTACTGGTCAGCTCGAGCTGACCTTGGCGCGGCGTCAGGGCGGCTTGCAGCGTGCCGTCCGCACTTCCTTGACCCCGCAAGGCCGCCGTAACCGTCGGGTTGGGGACGCTGCCCGAAAGCTCGAGGTCACCGCCGAGCCGCCAGTCGGCTGCTTTCGGCCCGATATTTTGCAAACTCAGCGTGCCCGAGAGCGGCGAGTTGGCCGCTGCGCCCGTCAGATAGATAGGCCCCTCGACCCGGCCCTGCCAACCGGGAACGACGTCTTGTAACTGCACAGCTAGCGCAACCGTCCCTGAAAAGCCGTTACGAAACCGTACTCGGCTGGTCATTCGGCTCTGACCGCTGACGACCTCGAGGTCGGACTGGGCGTTCGGCGCAGCTCCCCAACGCCCGGTCGCGCGGAGTGCGCCGCTGAGGGTTGATGAGGACGTAAGCGGCAAGAGTTTACCTAACCCTAGTTGGGTCAGCGTCAACGTTGTTCTGTACCCCTCGGCGTTCGCCGACGCGACCCCGCGCAAACCGTCGCCCTTAAGCGAGAGGCTTGCCCCTTGCCGGGTCGCCTGGAGCGTGCCGTCCGCGCTCAGGGCTCCCCGTAAGTTGAGAGGTCCCGCCAGTTTCGGCGCAGTCAGGGTTCCTGAAAGCGCCAGCTCGCCCGCGACCGTCAGCGGGTCACCGAGCCATACCGGGCTGAGTTTTTGGGCGGGCACGGACACACTCAGCGCACCGCTCACCGCCTGGTCACGCCACGGTTCGGCGCTTAAGGTCGCTGCTAAGGTGGCGACCTGGACGTCCTGATACGCTGCTGTGCCCGTAAGCTTTAGCTGCGCTTGCCCCGCCAGCGTCAGCGTCGCTGCTGCGCTGCCCTGCCCAAACGTCGCGTCGGCGCGGCCGGAAAACCCTGCGCCCTCTTGCCACACCAGATCGCTTTGTAAAGCTACTAGAGGCCGCTTTAGCGTCCCAATCAGCCGGACGCGTTCAGGTATGAAATTGGGGTTCAGCACCCCCCGTAAGATGAGGTCATCTTGCGTCAGTGAGACTAGATAACCGGTCTCGAGGGCGCTCAGCCGGAGCGCAATCGGCTCGCCCGCTGCCGGAACCGAGACGGTGCCGGTCAGCGCAGCTTGGGGGTCACCCCGGCCCGGTACCGTTCCTGAAAGGAAAAGTTGGTTCGTGCCGAACTGCGCGTTTAACGCCACAACCTCCAGCATCTGTCCGGCTTGGCTAGCCTGTAACGAGGCGCTTAGCGGCGTCTTTATACCCAACACGCCCGTCGGCGCTGCTAAGGTGGCGTCTAACGTGCGACTCGCTCCTGCTTGCGTGACGGTGCCGGTTAGCCGTGCGCCTCCCAAAGCCACGCGCAGCGTGCCGCCCCCCTGAGCCGGTGTATACGCGCTTTGAAAGGTGAGGGTTTGACCTTGCCAAGCCCCTTCGCCGCGCACGCTCAAGCTCTTGCCGAGGTCTAACTGCGACCTGAGCTCGAGCGGCGTCTCACTGTCTGCCACCCGCACGCTGAGCGTGTTAAGCGGCATCTCGCCCTCAACACGCACGCTCGCCCCGGCCACCGTTCCGGTCAACCCCACCCCGGTATCCCGGTCGGCGCTCAGCGCAAGGTCAAACGGTCGTCCGGCGGCGGTTCCCTGAGTTTTCAGATCGGCGAAATAACGCAGGCCGTTATCTGCGTTAGCTGGTCCCGTCGCCACCCGCACGTTGCCGGAAAGCGTGCCCTGAACGGGGGCAAAGGCGCTCAGCCCAACCGCGTCAAACTCGGCTTTGGCCTGGACGCGGCCCGCCTTACCCGCTACGGTAAGCGGCACCTGCTCCCCGGCAACCGTTAAGGTGGCTGCACCGTCATACCGTGTGCTGCGCCCGCTTACCGCTCCCGTCAGCGCCACCGGTAGCTCTCGGTAGGGTAGCGTCGTCTGCCCCGTCAGCTCGGCACGCCAGCTCAGGTCGGGCGACGCGGAGACGGTGGCCTCGAGCTGAGCGTCCGGCAACGCGCTGAGGTTAGGGGTCACCGCTACCTTGCCGTTTAATCCGTCTCGGCTCAGCGTCAGCGGCCCTTCTAAAATTTTTCCCTTGAGATTAGCATCGAGAACAGGTTTGGCTAACGCCCCCCGCACCGTCCCGGTAAGGCGGTGCGGCTCGCCCCGCAAGGTAAAAGGTAGCGCCACGGTGCCGTTCCATGCGCCGTTTTCCAGCTGGATATTAGCGCCGTCACCTTGAAGAGCGGCAGTGAGGCCGTTTTGCAACGACGCCGACAATCCAACCGCTCGAGCAGGCAAGGTAACTTGTCCCCCTAGATTCTGCGCAGCAGTCTTTATTTGGCCCCGGAGTCGGGGTTGACCCAAGCTTCCTTGCACCGCGCCCTGAAACGTCGCGGCGTCCGCGGCTTTGGCCGTCAGCGTCACGTCCAGCTCAGGTAACAGCGTCCCGGTCGCGTTAGCTTGCAGTGTGCCACGTTCAAAACCTGCGGTGAGTCGCAACTGCTTGCCCTTACCGTGAAGCTGTGCGGTCGCGTCTCCGGCTGTCAAATTCAAAATTCCACGGTAGCCCTCAGGACTCGAGCCGAGCGTTCCCCCAACCCGAGCATCTGTGTTTTGCAGCGCGTTTTGTAGCGCCGCCACCGGTAACTGTGCGAGTGCAACGTTGGTCGCCCGAACCGTCCAGCTGGGTTGTCCGGCTCGTGTGTCAAAACGAATGTCTAACCCGTTTCCCCGGACACTCGCTGTAATTTTGGCGCGTTGTCCGGTAGCGTTCAGCTTCAGCACCGCTTGGTTATCTCGTTCGTTATAGCGCCAGCTCGAGCGCACCTCATACCTCTGAGTCAAGGCGTCCACTTGCGCGTTAAGGCCGAGCGTTCCGAGCAGACCGGGTTGCAGCGTCTCAGCCGGAACGTCGCCGGTCACAGTAAGATTTTTGAGCGTCCCCGCCAGCTTGACGGGTGCGCCGCCGACCGACAAGGTGCCGCGAACCGTGCCTACAGGGTTTTGCGGCGTTCGGGTAAGGTCGGCGGAAAGCTCGAGCGGTTGACCGCGCAGGGTGGCGGGTTGCTCCAACCCTGCCGACAATGCCCACCCGTTTTTACCGCGCGTCGCCGTAACCCGCGACAACCCCACGTCGAGCGTCGCCCGGCCCTGCGCCAAATTACCCCTAAGTTGCCACGGCTGCGCGGGCAGCTCGAGCCCTGCCCGCGCAACCCCCGGTACGCGCCCCGACCCCTGGATGCTCAGCGCCGGGTAGCGGCCCTGCACCCGCGCCGCGCCGTACTCGCCGAGCTGTAAGGTCGCGTCGGTTTCCGGGAGCGCGGTGCCGGAGAGTGTCAGGGCTTGGCCGAGCACCTGTGACGACGCTTCGAGGGTGAGCCTGTCCCCTTGGGATTGGGCCTGGGCCTCGAGCGGGAGCCCGAACGCCGTTCCCTGTACCGCCGCCTGTCCTGAAAACTTGGCCCCTTGCCGCGCCAGCGTCGTCTGCACCGTGCCGTGTAGCGGGAGCCCGAGGGATTGACCTAACTCGCTGAGGGGCAACGTCCCTTCCGTTGACCACGACGCCAGCGAGTCGAAACGCGCCGTAAAAGCTTGCCCGCCGCTGGTCAGTTTAGCTTGAGTACGAAGTTTCCCCGACGCGTCAGGTTTAGCGGTAACGGACACGCCTACGCCGCCGAGTTTGCCTGAGAGGTCGGCCTTTTGCCCGGTCAGCGACGCGTTCCCGGATAATGTCAGCGGCTTTTCAAATGTCTGTCCGGCGAGCGTTGCGCCTTTTTCACTCTGGACCAAAAGCTTCGTCTGCTGCGCGTTGCCGGTTGCCTGAAGCGTCGTCGCGGGGCCGTTCCCGGTTGTTTTGGCGCGTAAGTCGAGCTCGAGGCTCTTACTGAGCTGCGCCGCCCGACCTTTTACGGTGCCCTTTGCTGCGAACGTTTCACCGAGCGCCCCGATACGGGCGTTGCTGAGTGTACCGGTCAGCTCACCGTTTTGAAGTGAGACGTCAACCCCGGCCTTCTTATCTTTGACCGACGCGGTGAGACCGTCTTGTTGCGTCAGCTTGACGCCCGCATTTAGGTCGGGGAGGCTGACACCTGAGCCGCGTAAGTTTTTTGTGACCAGCTGCGCCGTCGCCGAAAGCTGCCCCTGCCGGTTTCCTGACGGTCGGTTAAGTTGTCCATTTTGCACCGCGACGCTGCCCTGAGCGCGTCCGCTCAGCGGGGTAGGGGAGAGCGTATAACGCAGGTCGTTTAGAGTACCGGACACGTCAAGCGGGCCGAAATCGCCTTTTATTCCGGCAAGTGTCCCGTCTCTCAAGGTCGCTGTGGCTCTTCCGGCAAAGTTTGCTTCAGCCCTTACACCGCCCGTTGCCGGGTGAACCCCGTCGGGTCCTGTCACGCGTAACGTCAGCGGCAGTTCGCTCAAGGAGCCGTCGGTTTTTGCAGTCACGGTTACGGGGTCGGCCAAACCGGGCAGCGTCAGCTGTGTTGCCTGCACCGTTCCGTCTAAGATGTTGCCTTTAAGTCCCGACTCTCCCGTCAGCCTCGCACCGAGAGCGTCTTGACCGGACAAGTCAACTCGCCATGCCTGAGGGTTCTTCTTTGCGTTGGCCCTAAGTGTGGCGCTCCGGCCGAGGACGTTGGTCTTCAGCTCGAGGTCGGTCGTCCCGGTCAGCGTGCCCCGTTGCGAGGTAAGCGCCACGTTGAAGTCTGCTTTAGTAGCCTGACCGAACTTTTGCAGCGGCAGGTTCTTCCCGTCCGCTGTCAGGGTAAAGCCTTGACCCTGTTGATGCGGTGTCAGGGCAAAGCGGAAGGGCGCACCGCCTAAAGTTGCCGTCGCTTGTACGTCCGTCCCGACTGCCGACTTAAAGCCGAAGTCAACGTTGAGCTTGCGGAGCGGTTCGCCGAGCAAGCGGCCCCGGCCGTTCGCCTGACCTGAAAGCGTAAAGGTTTGCCAGCCGCCGACGGTGAGGTCTATAGCGGCGCTGCCGGAGGGCTCGAGCACCTTAACTACACTTTCGGGAAGCTGCCCCCGGCTCAGCCACGTCAGCGCGTCGCGCAATTTAGCGTCGCCCGTCACGTCGGCCTGCCACCGCCGCGCTCTGAGGTCTACCGTGCCGGTGCCCTCGAGCGGCCCGCCGAGCGCCCGCCCGCTCAGCTCAGTCGTGAGTTTTCGGTTTTTTAGGGTAAGGGGGCCGGACACCTGACGCAGCTCGAGCCCGACCAAATCAACTCTGCCGCCTTGCAACTTAAGGTCACCGGTCACGCCCTGCGCGTCCGCCTGCACCGTGCCCGTAACTATGCCCCCCCGCAGCCCGTCAAAATAGCTTTGAGCGAGCGCGACGTCGGCGCGCTGAACGGTTGCGTCAATCTTAAACGGGTCGAGCGCGACCGTCCCGTCAGCCTCTAACACCGCCTTTTTTACGGCGAGCGCGGTGCGAAAATCGAAGGTATCGCCGTTCTCTTTAAGCTCGAGCCGAGTGACCTTCCCGTCCGGGATAGCGAACGGTGCGCCGGAAACGTCGAGGGCCACGTCCGCTATATTGGCCTGCTTAAGCACCGGCCGGACCCACACGCGCCGCTGCGCCGGAGTTGCGTTTGGCGTCGTCGTCGCTGGGGCCGGTGGCGCGAGTTTATTGACCTCGACACGGCCGCGCACCCCGGTAACGTCAGTTCTCAGCGGCAGTCTGCCCGTAACCAGCGCCGCTAAGGTGTAGCTGAGCTCCGCAGTCTCGGCCGTAACGTCTACTCCCGGCCCCGTAACTTTGAGGTTCTGGAGCCCTACCCGGTAGAGCAAATTACCGCTACTCGAGCTGTATAACACCGTGTACCCGGCTCGCGCCGCTAACGACGTGCCCCAGTGCAACAGGGCGTTTCTAACCGGCGGCAGACCCGGCAAGAAAAACAGCAGTGCGAGCACCCCAAAGGCGATGAGTAGACGCTGCTTCACCTACGCAAGCCCGTACGATGGTCACCGGACGACGGCGTAGGTGTAAACCCAAACGCCGATCTAAAAAGTAGAAGGCGGGGTTTGCGGAGGTTTAGAGGGACGTACAAAAGCTGCGAGGTGCAAGACATGCTAATGTTGCAGCTTACCATCTTGCAGCAGGCAACTTTTATACGCCCCTACTCTTTTGATTCTAAGTACCTTAACTCACATTTAATCAAAGACTCAGGTTATAAATAAAAGGTGCAAGACATTAAAAGCACAGGTCATTAAAAGCACAGGTCATTAAAAACCAAGCTACCGCAAGCTGAGCGCAGCTGCGGCGGCGCTCGGTGCGTTAGCATAACGAAATGTCCGAGACCGATTCTGTCCGCCTGACCGCTCTCATCTCCGGGCAGGTTCAAGGCGTCAATTTTCGTAATTACGTCCGGCGTTTAGCCCGTGACGCGGGGCTCACAGGCTACGCTGAAAACTTGAGTGACGGCCGCGTCGAAGTTGTCGCTGAAGGGCCGAAAGCCGAGCTGACGGCGCTTTTGCACCAGCTCCGGCGCGGCCCGACCTACGCCGAAGTCAGCGCAGTTGACGTGACCTGGGGGGAGGTGAGCGGACTTGAAGGCTTTCAGACCTACTGACCCGCCAACCGAGCTGGTCTTTCCTGCGCCCCTTACCGAGGCTGAAGCCGCAGGGGTTCCGGGAACGCTGGGCCGCATTACTGCCGAACGGGTCGCTGCTTATAAGGATGCGCCGGTGGGTCGGCTCATCGTGACCGAGCGGCCGAGCTTCGCCGCTGCGCTGAGCGCGCCGGGACTACAAATTATCGCCGAGGTCAAACGCAGCAGTCCGTCACTTGGGAAAATCGCCGACTTAAACCCGATAGAGGCCGCTGCTGCTTACGCTGCCGGGGGTGCGGCGGCGCTGAGTATCCTGACCGAACCGAACCACTTTGGGGGAGAGTTAAAACACCTCGAGCAAGTTGCAGCAGTAGTTACGTTACCTTTACTCCGCAAAGACTTTACCGTCCATCCGGCGCAGCTTTTAGAAGCTAAAGCGTCCGAGGCGAGCGCCGTATTACTTATCGTGGCGATTCTTGGGGAGCACACCGCCGCTTATCTGACCTTAGCGCGTGAATTGGGACTCGACGCGCTCGTTGAAATTCACGACGAGGCTGAATTAGAAACGGCCCTAGCGAGCGGCGCTCAGCTGATTGGCGTCAATAACCGTGACCTCAAAACCTTAGAAATCGACCTCGGCACTGCGCCGCGCCTGATGACCCGCGCCCGTAACGCGGGCTTTGCCGGTCTGCTCGTTGCTGAATCGGGCTACACCGAGGCGGCTGAACTGGAGAGCGTGTCAGGTCTGGCAGACGCGGTGCTAATCGGCAGCAGCGTCGCGGGCAGTGGCGATTTAGAGGCGGCGGTGCGGCGACTTCGTACGGGTTTGGATGGTCTGTCCGAACGTTCCGTAAAAACCCATGCTTAGCAACCAGCATGTCTTAATTACCGGGGCCAGCAGCGGGATCGGGCGGGCGCTGACCCTGGCGCTAGCCCGCACTGAAGCGAGCTTGCACCTCGTCGGGAGAAACGGCGCAGCCTTAACCGAACTCGCGCGGCAGGCACGGAGTTGGGGAGCGCAGGCGCAGACGCACGTGCTCGAGCTCACCGACGACGAGGCCGTCAAAACGTTTGCGCAAACGTTCTCCACGCCCCTCGATGTCTTAATTCACAGCGCCGGAACCATTTCACTAGGGGCGCTTAAAGACGCGTCTATTACCGACTTAGACGCGCAGTACCGCCTTAATGTACGCGCCCCTTACCTCTTAACGCAGCTTTTCTTGGAGCGATTGGGGCGTACCCGCGGTCAAATCGTCTTTATCAACTCGGGTGCGGGTCTCAGCGCCAGGGCCGAATGGGGGCAATACGCCGCCACCAAACACGCGCTCAAAGCTGTCGCTGACAGCCTCCGCGCTGAGCTGACGGGGACGGGTATCCGCGTCATGAGCGTCTATCCGGGCCGCACTGCGAGCCCGATGCAGGCGCGGGTGCATGAGTATGAGGGCAAAGATTACGACCCTAAAAAGTTTGTCCAACCCGAAGACGTTGCCACGACGATTTTAGGGGCGCTCGAGCTGTCCCGAACGGCTGAAGTCACCGACGTGTCGGTACGGTCTCCGGGATAGCCTTGCAAAGTGTCATGCTGTGGCGATTAGCTCGAGAACCGAGGCTCGAGTGCCCGTAACAAGAACGGTTTTGCGAAGCGTTTTGGTCTCGGCATTTTTAAGCGAGCTTGACACCACTGTTATCAACACCACTGTTATCTAAGTGTCGGTACAAGCTGTGTTGAAAGTATTTTCGGCAAGATAGCAGCTACTCTTAGCATTTCCATAAGGGGTTACCACAAGTATCATCGCAGAATGTGCGTGCTGGTCAGCTAAACTTAGATTGAGAGCGTTGCCGACCAGCTGATACCTGCTATCTCTTGCAAACTCAGCCAGTTGGTATGCACCAAGAAAAATATAGGTAAAAACCGGGCGAACCCGGTTTCTCAAACTTACCTTCTAACTCTAAAAACTACAGCTTTACATGCCCCCGCCGGACATCATGCCGCCTGACACCGGGCCACCGCTCATACCGCTCGTAATGTTTCCCAAGAGACCGTTACCGGCTTGAGTTAACACACTACCGAGTTCGGTCAGGCCGCTGTCACCACCCGCTGCAGCGGTCGTTCCCTTACCCAAACGGACCAAAAGGCCGCCAACTTCAGTACCGTCAATCGTATCGGCTTGTAACGCAGTTTTGAGCTCGCCGAGTTGTGACGATATGTCCTGCACCGCAGCGTCACTCGAGCCGCCCAGTTGAGCCTGCCAATCCTCAATATTAGCGATAGCAGCGTCAAGTGGAATTGCCGTCAGCCCACCTTTAAGCGCCGAGATGGTTTCGTCAACCGTCGGGGCGCTTGACTGCGCGAGGGCGAAGACAGCAGAAAGAGCCAAAACGGATAGTAGTGCGAGTCTTTTCATAGCTGTGTTGATGCCTCCTGAAAGTAGGTTTCTTACGCGCCGCTGGCGGTGGTCAGTGACGTTACTAACCTTTTTGGAATCCTCTTAAAGACTACGGGACCGCGGACGGTGCAACGTAGGAGGGGCCTACAGAGTTTGTGAGAAAGTGCCCTGCAGGACGTAAAAACCATCTTATAAGTGTGAACCAAAGTTACAATACAAATTGCCATTTTAGGCTGACAACTCCTAAGCTATTTATAATCTGATCGGCTGACACTACCGCGCCGCAAAACGTAGAGATGGTAGCAGCTCGAGCGGAAGAGAGTAGGTTTTATGGCTCGAGTAATCCTAAATAGTGGAGACTAGCCTCAATAGCTTTTCTAACAGCCTATAGGGGAAAAGCTCAAACCTACCCGTCTTCACCCAACTGCCACGCTGCTCGAGCCAAGCGTAGAGAGACGACCGGCGGCAACCTATGGCGGCGCTATAGTAGTAAAAATGAATCCTATCCACACCCATACGTTTGACAACGGCCTCAAAGTGGTCGTGCAAGAGATGGCCTGGTTACCGTCGGCGTCGTTTAACCTGCTGTTGCCCTTGGGCGCAGTGACCGACCCGGAAGGTGCGGTCGGCAGTGCCGCAGTCTTGGCCGAATGGCTCGACCGGGGCGCTGGTGAACGCGATTCGCGTACCCTATCTGATGAGCTCGACGCGCTCGGGGTGCGGCGGGGCGGCGGGGCTGGCGGTGAGAGCACCGTGCTTTCGGGCTCGCTGCTCGCCGACGCGCTCCCTGAAGCCTTGGCCCTTTACGCCGACATCGTGCGTCGTCCACATCTGTCCGACGCCGAATTTGAATCTGCGCGGACTGTCGTACTTCAAGAACTCGCCTCTTTAGACGACAGCCCGACACAGCGGCTTTTTATCGCGCTCTCCAAAGCTTATTTCGCGTCCGCTCACGGGCGCAGTTCTTACGGCGAAGCTGACGACCTCAAGGCGCTGACTGCTGCGCGTGTACGGCAAGACGCGGCGCGGCGGCTCGGGCCGCAAAGTGCTATTTTGAGCGTCGCTGGCGGCGTCCATTTTGCTGAGATTAAAGCTCTGGCTGAAAACCTTTTCGGTGATTGGACCGGCGAGGGCGTGGCGCTGCCCGAAGTGCAGGTGGCCAAAACGCACACGGAGCATATCGCCGCACAGACCTCCCAAACGCAGATTGGGGTCGCGTACGAGGCGCTCCCGCCCGGTCACCCGGACTGGTACAAAAATGCGTTGTCGGTCGCGGTTTTAAGCAAAGGGATGGGCTCACGTTTATTTGCCGAAGTCCGCGAAAAGCGTGGACTCGTCTACAGCGTTGCAGCTTTGGGCCGTGCGGTACGCGGGTACGGCTACACGCTCGCCTATGCTGGCACAACGCCCGAACGCGCCGACGAAACCTTGCGCGTCTTGCTCGGTGAACTTTCACGGTTACGCGACGGGGTGAGCGCCGACGAGTTGGAGCGTGCCCGTACCGGTCTCTTGTCGGGGCTCGTCATGGAAGGCGAACCCAGCGGCGGCGTCGCCTCGAGCCTCGCCCGCAACACCTTTTTGTTCGGTGCGCCGCGCCCGCTAGAGACCGTCAAAGCCGAACTCCTAGCCGTTACTTTAGACGACCTCAACACCTATTTAGCCGAACGCGCCGAACCGCACTTTACCGTCTTGACCCTCGGCCCGGACGCGCTGGCTGCTACACCACTTACAAAAAACGCTGCAGAGAACGCTACTGAAAGGGCAAATGTATGACGTTTAACGAAACCGTGTTGCCGAACGGCCTCAAGATTATCGGCGAGCACAATAGTCAAGCGCAATCGTTTGCCGCCGGGTATTTTGTCCGTACCGGAGCCAGGGACGAAACCTCCGACGTCTCGGGTGTGTCGCACTTTTTAGAACACATGATGTTTAAGGGCACCGACAAACGGAGCGCCGAAGACATCAACTTGGAGTTTGACACGATTGGCGCAAACTACAACGCCTACACCTCGGACGAGCGCACGGTTTACTACGGCGCGGTCTTGCCCGAACGCGGCGCAGCTCTCGTTGATCTACTCTCAGACATGATGCGCCCCGCGCTCCGCGAGAGCGACTTCGACCTTGAAAAGAATGTCATCTTAGAAGAGATTGCGATGTACGAAGACCGGCCCGGTTTCAAGGTCTTTGAGGAAGGGAACGCCCGTTTTTATCAGGGGCATCCGCTCGGGCAGTCTATCTTGGGCTCGCCGGAATCCATCCGGGCGCTGTCGCAGGGGCAGATGCTCGAGTATTTTCGCGCCCGCTACGCCTCAGACAATTTGTTTTTAGCGGTGGCCGGGTCTTACGACTGGGATGAACTCGTCGCGCAAGTTGAAAGCTTGACGCAAACCTGGAATCCCAGCCAAGCCGAGCGGCGTTACCCCGAGCTGTCCGGTGCGACCGGCGACGAACAGCAAACGCTGCCGACGCTGGCGCGAACTCACACCGCACTCTATGCCCCCGGCGTCAGCGCCCAAGACCCACTCCGTTACGCCGCCGGGGTTTTGGCAAGCTGTATCGGGGATGGTAGCGGTCGCCTCTACTGGGCGCTCTTGGATAATGGTTTAGCCGACAGCGCGTCCTTGTCGCACGACGCGGCGGACGGGGTAGGCGTCTTTACGGGCTACCTCTCAGCCGCTCCCGAAGCGCAAGCGGAGGCGCTTCGGGTCTACCGCGAGGTGCTCCTCAAAGTTCAAGACGAGGGCTTAAGCGAAGACGAGTGGCAGCGGGCGCAGCGTAAACTGGCGACGAGCGCGACGCTCCGCGGCGAAACCCCTTTTGGTCGGTTGATGTCGCTCGGGGTGCGTTATGAACTTAACGGCTCTTACGCGTCGGTGCAAGATACTGTGTCGCAGATTATGGCGGCGACACTACAAGACGCGCGGACGCTGCTGGGGCGTAGACCCTTTGACCGGCTCTTTAGCCTGACCTTGGAACCAGCTCGAGACTGATCGGGTCCGGTTAGCTTGATGTAAAGCTCGAGGCTAGCCCGCTCGGGTTCAGCCTCGGCCGTCACCGCACTTTGCCTTGACTTAAAGTGCTTTAAGTTTCTACGCTAGAAGTATGAGCGTCTATACAAACCAGCAAGGCTATTCGATCAAAGAGGCGGCTCAGCTAATCGGCTTACCCGAGAGCACGCTGCGCTACTACGAGACGATTGGCCTCATGAATCCCGTAGGCCGTGATCCCAGCAGCAAGCACCGCAGATATACCGACCACGACATTGACTACGCGGTCGTTGTGGCATGCCTGAACGCTACGGGTATGTCTATTGAAACTATGCGTGCGTATCTTGCTAACCGAGGCCAGGGGGCTCACTCGGCGAAAGAACAGCTCGACCTGCTCGAAAATCATCAACAGCACCTAGCCGAAGAAGCCTCGAGGCTTGGGCTCCGGCAACGTTACCTTGACGCCAAGATCGCGTACTGGCAGGCCGTGTTAGCGGGCGATACGGCCCAAGCGCAAGAGATTGGCAAAAGTGCCAAGCTTATCAGCCAAGAGCTGAGGGCGAGAGACAAGCTTCCTGACACGTCAATGGTCACGCTTTAGTAGCTGAGAAAACCCCAAAACTCAACTCATTGTCGGCGGTGGACGCCTGCTAGAACACAGTCATATACCGGTCAAACTTGCGCGGGATTAAAGGGGGAATCAACTATGAACATCCGAAGAAACGGCCTACAGCCTTCAGAAAAGCCACCGGCGGAGTATTTTACCGGCACGGTGCGCCTCGACGCACCCTTCGGGGGAACCGATCCGGCAAGGGTCAGCGGCGCGACCGTCACCTTCGAGCCGGGTGCTCGTACCAACTGGCACACGCATCCGCTGGGACAGACACTTATTGTTACGGCGGGTTGTGGCTGGGTGCAGCTCGAGGGCAACCCGGTCGCAGAAATCAATCCCGGTGACACCGTTTGGTTTGCGCCAAACGAAAAGCACTGGCACGGAGCTACGGCAACCACCGCCGTGACACACATTGCCATTCAGGAAAAGCTCGCGGGGAGAACGGTTGATTGGCTGGAAGCGGTGACTGATGAGCAGTACCAGGCTCCGACGAAGGCCGATTAAAGATGAAGTTCGTCGCATGAAACCAATCAGTGACAACGCTCGAGGCGTCGGGTTTCTCGTTCTGGGTCTACTGATCTTTTCCCTCCAGGACGTCGCCGTCAAATGGATCGGCGGGGACTACCCCATCTTGGAAATCGTTGTTTTTCGCAGCCTTACGGCCTTGCCCCTCACCCTGCTCTTTTTTCGCCTTGAAGGGGGACAGGGGCTACCGACCACGACGCGGCCCGGACTCGAGTATGTTCGCGGTCTGTGCTATTTCCTCTCCTACACCACATATTTCATGGGCTTAGCAGCGTTGCCTCTCGCCGAAATTGCCGCAATCAAGTTTTCGGGGCCTTTGATGATCACCGCTCTATCGGTGGTGATGCTCGGCGAAACGGTGGGGCCACGTCGCTGGGTGGCGCTGCTTGTCGGGTTTATGGGTGTGCTGCTGATCGTCCGGCCCAGTTTTGCAACGTTCAACTTGGGCTCTGTATTTATCTTGATTTCCGTCCTCTTCTACGCACTCGCCGCCATCCTCACGCGCAGACTGCAAACCACCGACAGCAGCGCGACAATGGCCTACTACAGCTCGCTCGTCTATCTGCTGGCGACGGTCGTCTTGGTTCCACCCATACTCCTCGTCGGCGATTTTCCGGACGCTCATCCGAGCGTTGCCTTTCTTTTTCGTACTTGGGCTATCCCGTCCCTGTTGGATGGGGTCGTCATGGTGGGGCTAGGGCTGGTTTGGGCAGGTGGGATGTATTTTATCGCTCGAGCCTACAGCGTGACGCTGGCCTCGGTCGTGGCCCCGTTTGAATATGTCGCGCTGCCCATTAACGTGCTGTGGGGTTTTGTCCTCTGGCACCAACTCCCGGCGCTGACGACCTGGGCGGGGGCTTTTTTGGCCCTGGCGAGCGGGTTGTACGTGCTGTACCGAGAACGGCAGGAACGCGTGGCGAAGGCCGTGTGACGCTTACGTCCGGGTGTAACAATACTAGAAACGGCTTAAACACGGGTAAAGAGAGGATTTTATGGATTACATAAAGCTCGGCAACACCGGCATGGACGTGTCGCGCATTTGCCTCGGGTGCATGAGTTTCGGCACCGCCGAGGGCTGGATTCATAACGAATGGGCGCTGGACAAGGAGGCGAGCCGCACCATCATCGAAAAGGCGCTGGACTTAGGGGTCAATTTTTTCGATACGGCGAACGTGTACGCTTACGGCACCAGCGAGGAGATTCTCGGGCGGGCACTCGAGGACTATGCAAACCGCGATGAAGTCGTGATTGCCACCAAACTGCACGGCAGAATGCGCGACGGCCCCAATGGTGGTGGGCTCTCGCGTAAAGCCATCCTGAGCGAGATCGACCACAGTCTGAAGCGGTTGAAGACAGATTACGTTGATCTGTACATCATCCACCGCTGGGACTACGACACCCCTATCGAAGAGACGATGGAGGCGCTGCACGACTTGGTAAAAGCTGGGAAAGCCCGCTATATCGGCGCGTCGGCGATGTTCGCGTGGCAGTTTCAGAAGGCGCTCTACGTGGCCGAAAAGCACGGCTGGACGCGCTTCGTTTCGATGCAAGATCACCTGAACCTTCTCTACCGTGAAGAAGAGCGAGAGATGCTGCCGCTCTGCCGCGCTGAAGGGATCGGCGTGACGCCGTACAGCCCGCTCGCCTCGGGACGGTTGACCCGTGACCCGTCGTCGGACAGCTCGCTTCGCGCCGAAACCGACAAAATCGCCAAGAGCAAATACGACGCAACCGCCGACACCGACCGGCAGGTCGTCGAGCGGGTTGCAGAAATCGCAGACAAGCACGGGGTTCCGCGCGTTCATATTGCGCTCGCGTGGCTGTTACAAAAGGAACCGGTGACGGCACCGATCATCGGGGCGACCAAAATTTCGCATCTCGAGGGTGCCGTCGGCGCACTGTCCGTCGAGCTGTCCCCGGAAGAGGTCGTCTATCTGGAAGAACCGTATGTACCGCATCCCATCGTCGGTCATCAGTAAGCAAAGCACTCAAAATAGGGGGAGTAATACATGTCCACAGTTCCGTCAATCACATTAAATAACGATGTAAAGATGCCGCTGTTAGGCTTCGGCGTTTTTCAGATACCGGACGCCGAAGAATGTGAAAGAAGCGTCACCGAAGCGGTTCAAACGGGCTACCGCTTGATTGATACTGCAGCGGCTTACGGCAACGAAGAGGCGGTCGGCAAAGCTATCGCAAGAAGTGGGGTAGCCAGAGAAGAGCTTTTCATCACCACCAAGCTCTGGATTCAGGATGCCGGTGAGGGAAGTACCCGCAAGGCGTTTGAACGCTCAATGGAGCGGCTGGGCCTCGAGTATCTCGACCTGTACCTGATTCACCAACCCTTCGGCGACGTGTACGGCGCGTGGCGCGACATGGAAGACCTTTACCGCGAGGGCCGGGTTCGCGCGGTCGGGGTCAGCAACTTCCAACCCGACCGGCTCATCGACCTAATCGTTCATAACGACGTAGTTCCGGCGGTGAATCAGATTGAAACCCACCCGTTTAATCAGCAGCTCGAGACCCAAACCTTCTTGCAAGAAAATAGCGTGCAGATCGAAGCGTGGGGGCCGTTTGCAGAGGGCAAGCACGACATTTTCCACAACGAGCTGTTGGCGTCTATTGCGGACAAATATCAGAGAACCGTGGCTCAGGTTATTTTGCGCTGGCTCACGCAGCGGGGCGTCGTGGCCATCCCTAAATCCGTCCGCAAAGAACGCATTGAGGAGAACTTCAACGTGTTCGACTTTGAGCTCAGTTCAGAGGATATGGCGGCGGTGGCGACGCTCGACTTAAAGGAAAGCAGCTTTTTCGACCACCGTGACCCGAACATGGTCAAGGCGCTGGGTGAAGCGAAGCGTCCTACTTAAGTTGACCCCAGCAACATTACGAGAGAACATGATGCTTAGGTTCAGGACTCATCAATCAGCTTCAGAGAAATTGCCCGTATATTCTATGGTAAGAGGGATTGCTATGAGCACACCTTTTTTACTGACAGAGCCGCAGCTTGAGCGCATCAAGCCGTATTTTCCACGTTCACACGGGATTGCACGGGTGGATGACTGGTGGGTGGTAAGTGGCATCATTTATGTTCTTCGTAACGGTCTGCAGTGGAAAGACGCACCACGTGCATATGGCCCGTACAAGACGCTATATAACCGTTTTGTTCGCTGGAGCCGTCTAGGTGTGTTCAACCGGATATTCGAGGAACTGGCCAAAAGTAGCGAGTCCGAGCGGCTGATGATCGACGCCACGCATCTGAAAGCCCACCGCACGGCCGCAAGCCTGTTAAAAAAAGGGCTGTTCCTCGCGGTATCGGACGTACAAAAGGCGGCCTGAACTCCAAGCTTCATGCGGTATGTGATGGTGAGGGCAAGCTGGTGGCGTTGCTGCTGACCGAAGGGCAGACAAGCGATTATAAAGGCGCAGCCCGTTTGCTTGACGTCTTGCCCAAAGCCAAAGAGATGATTGCCGATCGAGGCTACGACGCCGACTGGTTTAGAAGCGCCCTGAAAGCCAAAGGCATAACGCCTTGCATACCGCCGAAGAACAATCGTAACGCCTTCACCGCTTATGACGCCAACCTCTACAAAAAACGTCACAAAATCGAGAACATGTTCGCTAAACTTAAGGACTGGAGGCGCATCGCCATGCGCTACGATAGCTGCGCCCACACCTTCTTCTCCGCCATCTGCATCGCCGCAACCGTTATCTTCTATCTCAGTTAATGAGTCCTGAGCCTAGCTTTAAGTTTGACCTCGTTCATGACTTTTTCTAACAGTCATGCCTTAGAAATGTCAACAGAACCTAGCACGGTAAAAGCCTTGGTTACGAAAGGTCAGCTAGATAATTTGCATTAAAAAAAGCTTTGGGGTTGAGCTCGAGCGCCTCATAAGGCAAAATACGAGCGTTAGCCTTTTGAATGAACGTCTGAATCTTAAATTGCCCATTTTTAAGCTGCGTTTCAGCTAAAGGCAAAAGGCTCTTGTGATATACCGCCGCGAGGGGCTCACGTTTCCCTTCCGGTCCGCTCAGCACGACAGCGTGTGTGCCCTCAGTTTGAGCTAACAGCTTTTGCCAGTATTCCGGCGTCAAAAAGGGCATATCGCAGGCTGCCAGCGCGACCCAATCTTGTTTTGCGTAGGTCAAGGCAGCGTGCAGCCCACCCAAACTGCTGCCGGGGTAGAGGTCGGGATAGACCGGGACATTAAAATTGTAGGGGCGGCTCGAGACCAAAAACCGTTCGTCAGCCTTTTTGAGACTCTCTAACGCCCACACCGCGAGCGGTTTGCCCTGATAGAGATAGCTTGCTTTGTCTTGACCGAAGCGGCTCGAGCTCCCCCCGGCTAAAACTGCCCCGCTAAACTTCATCGGTCATAACACTGTAGCGCCCCCCGGCTGAAACTGCAGCAAGTCTATCTGAGGTTTATGGGAAGCGTCATACAAAGCCAATTGAAACCCGGCGTCAACTGCTAACCCTAACGCGTCGTAGCCTGCGGCCCGCGCAGCTTTATCGCCGTAAAGCGCAGCGAAACACATCGGAAAATCAGATTCTTGTAAATAGGGAGCGATAACCTCGCGGCTATAGGCCAGTTCATCTGCGTCCAGCTCAGGTGTATAACCCGCGTAGGCCAGCACGCGGCCCTCTTGCTGCAGCATTTCTGCCAGCGTGTGCGGCGGGCCGACATAACGGCGGTGCAGCGCCCGGTAAAGTGCGCCCCTGACCTCTCTTTTAATGTACGTTTCGGTAGCTTCTGTATCGGTCCAGAGCAAAACGCTGACCCACCTGTCGAATCCGTCCGCTGGGGCAGTTCGGGGACGTGTATCACCTTTGACGGTAAAGCGCCACTCTGCGTCGGTAAGCTGCCGCTGCGTCCAGCCGTTCTTTGGTACATCGGCGACGACCAGCATGAGCCTGAAATGGTCAGGAAGCGTTAAAAAATCAGCAGCAACCTCGTTTGCTACAGTTTGGGCGAGCGTTTCGGCTCCAAGTGCGATAAGGCTGTCCAGATAAGCGGCCTGCCGTTCACCCATGGGGCTGAATGTTCCCAGAGGTAACGGTTCGCCTCGAGTCTTTTTGCCTCCACGAGAGGTTCCAGAGCTGAGCGAGACATAAGCGTCGAAACGCTCAAAGCGGTCAGCGATGGTGTAGAGCCCTCTTAAATCCTCGAGGATAGGAGTTAGAACGATGTCCATGCTGTCTCCTTCCTTTCAGCTTTCAGCATAAACGAGTTGCGGGCTTTCTAGCTGCTCAGTTCTGTAAGGTCTCGAGCACCGCTTCAGCCGTCTGACGTGCGTCTCTGACAGTATCGTTGACTCCTACCCCGTGATAGGCGTTGCCGGTTAAAAAGATAGGATACCCAGTGAGGGCACCCTTCGCCCTTTTAACCCTCCCCAAATGCCCCAGTTCATACTGCGGAATCCCTTTAGGCCACGGGACGTGTTCGACAAACTCCGGTTCTGCGACAATCCCCATCGTGACGCGCAAATCGCGGCGCACCGCCGCCAGCGCCTCACCCGGCGACAAGGCGGCAAACTCGGGGTCAACGCTGCCCCCGGCGATAATCCGTAAAAGTACCCGCCCGTTCGGGGCTTGACCGGGGAAAATTGACGAGCTGTAAAGGACACCCAAAACCCGGACGCCTTCACCCCTCGGAACGAGGAACCCGAAGCCGTCTAGGGCGTTGGGTACATCAATCCGGTGGTAACCGAGGCCGAAAACCTGTACGTCGGCGTGAGGGATGCTGCGCAAAGCTACTGCCGCGTCTGGAGCAAAGGGATTGACGAACTCGGCTGAAATAAATGACGGGGTAGCTAGCACGACAGCATCAGCTTCTAAGCGTTCGCCCGAAACCGTAATCTCGAGAGCTTGTTCGGTAGGTCTAAGCTGCTGCACCGTAACGCCTGTCTCGAGCCTCCCGGTAAACTTTTCCTGTAACGTTTCAACCAGCACCCCACTCCCACCTGGAAAGCTCGTCAGGCGTGTGGGTTGATCAGGCTCAGAACTTTCTTTAGCTGCCCGTTGCTGACTAATTAAACCTCGGACTAGACTGCCGTACTGACGCTCGAGCGCCCGAAATCTCGGAAAAAGGGCGTCTAAACTGAGCTTTTTTGCGTCGCCTGAGGTGATGCCTAAAACGAACGGTCCCGCAAACACGTCGGCAACACCGCGCCCGAAGTGCCGCGCCATAAAGTCATACACCGTTTCCTCGCCGCTGTGCGCGCGGCCCAGTATAGGTTCGGCGGCGGCGCGAAGTTTCTCGGACGGGAGAAGCAAGTTAGACGTTAAAAAAGCAGGCGGTGAGGCGGGCAGTTTTTGTAGTGCGCCGTTTTTGTACAAAAAGCGGTATTTGGCAACCTCGGCAACCTCACGCAGCCCCAACCCTAACTTACGCGCTAGTTCAAGCGTGTCAGGCACACTCGGCAAAAAGCCGTTGGCTGCCCAGTCCACCGTGTAGCCGTCCCTAAAACTCGAGCGGACTTTACCGCCCGCCTCGGGGTCTTTCTCGAGCACCGTAAGCTTCAGCTCGGGCCGCGCCTGCTGCAAAAAAAAAGCGGTGCTAAGACCCGCGAGTCCGCCCCCGATAATGACAATCTGCTTCACCCATCCAGGATACTCCGCAGCAAGTAGCATCTGGGAAGTGACGCCTTCAGTTTGAGATTTACTGATCAATAGGCGCGTTCCTAAAATGACAGTTGTAGCCGGTACTCGCGGATATGCTGGCGGGAAAAAGCCAAAAAACAACCCGGAGCCTTATGCTCCGGGCTGGGTACCCATCCGGTTCTGAGGATAACTGATGCCACGCCTCAAAACGGAACTATGGTCAGTTACCCTAGACGGGTACCTCCACTGGTCTGTTTCTTTTGTAAAATTAGGACCACCTCCTTTCTGTGGTAAAAAGATTGTACAGCAAAAAAGTCCGGGGGATGTGTTATTCATTACGTTTTGGTGGTGAGGTCGGTTTAGGTTTACAAAAGGCTCGAGCTATCCCGTCTCGGACGGAAGTTCTCCGGTAGAGGTCGCTCTGATTGTACCTAGGTATATTCCGTAAATCTATGTATAAAAGCCGTAGATAAAGGCTGTGCTGAAGCTCAGCCCTAATCAGCCTGCAACCGGCGCGGCTGTCGGGTAAGGCTCGAGGACATCTGCCCCGGTTCGTGCGCTCTATACTTTTGTCAGTGAAGCTTTCTGTCCGTCAACTCTGGACGCTCGTCGTCGTTGGACTAGCCGCGGCCGCTCTAGCAGGGTTTGCTTATGTCCAGTTACGAAACGTGCAGTTGCAACGCGTGGGTACGCCGCAAGACCAGCTCGAGTATTACGGCACGCCGCTCGACACGCCCGTTCAGGTTGCGCCGTTTACCCTGACCGACGCCAAAGGCAAACGGGTGACGCTTGCCAAGTGGCGTGGTGACCTCGTGCTGGTCTTTTTCGGTTTTACTCGCTGCCCCGACGTGTGCCCCCTGACGCTCGGGCGGTTGGCTAAAGTTTACGAAGATTTAGGCCAGCCCAGGGACTTGCAGGTTGTGATGGTCACCGTTGACCCACAGCACGACACGCCGAAGCTGACCCAAAAGTATGCCGCTGGTTTTAACCCCTATTTCGTGGGTTTGGCTGGCAGCAGCAGCGACATCGCCAAGGCTGCAAAGACCTTTTTTGTCGGCTACCGTGGGTTAAAGAGCAAGGACTTCATCCATACCGATTCAGTGGCGCTCTTAGACCGTGAGGGCAAGATGCGGTTTGTTTACGGTCAAGATAAGGTCGCGCGGCTCGGTGAAGATTTGCCTAAGCTGCTCGCCTCGAGCGAGTTTTAGACTGTGTTGAAGTTCTAAGCCTAACCAGCAGCGTTATTCTTGCTTCTTTCATACGACGCGCCGTAAAAGAATGCAGAAATCGGTATCCTACAATCTACAAAAAACGGCGTCTCTTGCGCACGCAAAACATTATCGCAAACGCAAAAGCTGGAACGGCCTGGTAACACCGTTACAAAAGCTTGTTTAGTTCTTCGGCGACCGTCGGGCGTTTGAACGTAAAGTCTGCGCTCACCAGTTTTGTCGGAAGTACCTTTGCGCTCGCCAGAATGAGCGCGTCGGCGAGGCCGCCGAGCGCAATATGGAGGGCAAGAGCCGGAACCGGAACGAAGGCGGGGCGTGAAAGTTTGGCCGCTGCTCGCCGGGTCAGTGTAAGCTGCCGCACCGGTTCGGGCGCAGTAAAGTTGTAGACCCCTTCGGCAGTGCTGATTTCAACCAAGAAGAGGATCGCCCGCGCGAGGTCGTCTGCGTCAATCCACGGAAACCACTGCTGACCGCTGCCAAGTGGCCCGCCGACAAAGAGCTTGATGGGCAAAAGTAGTTTTTGCCACGCTTCGGCCTCTTTAGCGAGGACGACGCCGAAACGCCCGGTCACCAGCCGCGCCCCGCCTGCATCTTCGGGGGAAGCTTCCCAAACTCTACAGATGTCACTGAGCGGCCCGTCGCCGCTAGGGGAACGTTCGGTCAAGGTCTCGTCGCCCCGGTCTCCGTAGTAGCCGGTTGCCGAAGCTTGAAACCAAACTTCAGCGGGTTGCTCTGCGCGTCTTTGAGCGAGTAAGAGTGCCCTGGCACTTTGAACACGGCTCTCGAGGATCAGCTGTCGCTGCGCCTTGCCGAGCCTACCTTCAGAGATCGAAGACCCGGCCAAATTGACGATGGCGTGTGCGCCGGAGACCGCCTTGGTAAGCGGCTCGAGCGCAGCTTCATCACTCTGACTCGCGGCTTCAGGGTCCCAGGTTATCCAGTGACCGCTAGGGGACGTTCGGCCACTGCTCCGGGTAAGTAGTCGCAGGTCGTAGTTCGCTTTAGCAGCGTCTACAAGGTGTGAACCCACAAGGCCGGAAGCGCCGGAAATCACGAGGATGGGTTTGGGCGTCGTCATGGGTCAGGGTAGCGCCGCCGGTACTGACAGACTGCGCTGTACCTGACTAATACCTACTGCTTACGTGCTCGTTACCGTCCGGCGAGCTGTTTGATGAGGGTCGGCGTCAGGGCACTATGAAGTTCCAAGCGGCCCGCTTTAAGTGGCCCGTCTAACCGAACGAGCATCCCTTTGCGAAAACGTATCCCCATCTGCGACTCTGCGCCGCAGAGCAGATAGCTTGTCAGGCCGCTCAAGTACGGTTCATGGCCGACGAGCGCGGCTGCCTTATCGGATTTTTTTAAGCTGACGCGAAGCGCGTCTAACACGCCGGGATAATCGTCGCCGGTAAGTTCAGCGAGAAGCTCACAGCGTCCGCCCCGAACATGCGGCGTCAGCGGCGCGGCAGTTTCAGCGGCGCGGGTATAAGGTGAGGAAAAAAGCCGGTCAAAGCGGATACCTAGTGTAGCGAGGGCTTGGGCAAGGGTTTCAGCTTGTTTTTGCCCTTTACGTGACAGGGGCCGCAGGTGGTCATCAGGGTCGTCGTGATGCGCTTCGCCCGCATGAGCGTGACGGATCAGATAGAGCGTCATGACAGTGATGGTTCCGAAGGCAGCTGTTCTAAAAGCGTGAGCGCGAGGGTGAGTTTGTCCTCCGCGTGCGGCACCAGACCGGGTTGGTTGAGGGCTTGGGCGAACGTCTCCAGGTCACGCTCAGGAGTTTCGGGTAAGGCTTCAAGCTCGAGTTCACGAAATCTCACGCTCTGCTCGCCGCGCGTGCTCGTCACTTCGTCAAAGGTCAGTTCGGCCTGCGGTTGTCCGCCCTTAAGGAGCAGATACCGCTGGCGTTGGGTCGCCAATTCTAAAAGCGGAGCCAGCGTGTTGACGACGCCCAAGGGCTCGAGCTTGGCTGAAATCTCAGGAGGCCAAAAGCCGCCATCAGAAAAGTTGCGGCAAGGTAGCTCGAGTTCTTCGCGGGTATGCAGGCTTCCGTCTATTACGCCCGCACCCTTATACGTCGCTAGGGTCTGCTCACCGTTTTGGTCTTTAAGGTGCCTGACCCGCAGCGCGACGCCCGTATGCAAAAGCGTCAGGCTGGGGGTGTCGTAGTAAACATCTCGCTGAGTTCGGCTGCCTTTGGGTTGTAACGCAACGCCTAGCGCCGCGTACTGCTTGGTCAACTGCCGCACGTCGGGAAAATCTCCGTCAACCTTGAATTTATGTTCGCGTTCAAACGCCATGCTCTACTTTAGCCCTATCGGAAGGTGTCGCCGCTTGCATCGGGAACGCTTGACACGCGCACGGCGGCTACCTATACTGAACTATACCTTAATTGCTTAGGTAAATAACGGCGAGTGAAACGACGGGGGATGAACGAAGGTGAAGGTCATGAGCGAGCTACCCAAAATGCAGCGAAAAGTTTACGAGCGCCTCTGCGAGGTTAAAGAGCGCACCGGTAGAGTGCCAGATTTAGCCGTTTTTGCCCGTGAGCTCAACATCCACTACGTCTCGCTGCGGCAACACCTCGAGGCCCTCCACCGCAAAGGCTTTTTGGTGTTTGAGAGCCGTGGCCGTGGCCAGTCGCCACGTTTGGAACTGCCCCTCAGAGCGACCGGTGTCCCGGTGTTAGGGAGCATCCCCGCCGGGCCTTTAAGCGAAGCGCTACAAGAGCCCGAGGGCTTTTTGCCGCTCAGCAACGCCCGCGAGCAGTTTGCGCTGCGCGTCAGCGGTAACTCGATGGCCGACCTGATTCAAGACGGCGACATCGTGTTGTTCCGTCAAGGGACGCCCGAGCGGAGCGGCGAAATCTGCGCGGTCCGCGTCGAGAGTAGCGAAGTTACGCTCAAGTATGTGGATAGGCTCGAGCCCAAAACCATCGCCCTGCGGCCACATAACCCGCAGTATCCAACGCTGGCTGTCCCCGCCCGCGACGTTCATATCGAAGGCGTTTACGTCGGTTTAGTCCGCGGTGAACTTATTGGAGCCCTTTATGAAGACTGTTAGAAACGGCTAGAACGAGTGCCCGCGCCATCCGCCAAGATTTGCGGGCCTCACCCTGATCACGTCCTCGTACAGCTAAATCCGCTGGTATCCGACTCGAATCTAAGGAGAACGTATGAACCATCCTGTCTCAACCTTTAGGGCGCTGTCAAGTGCGTTTCAGCACGACGCAGCCGGTCAGACCGTAGATATCTTAGCCGCTGAACTCGCCGCGCAAGTCGGGCGAGAGCGTCACCCACTTCTTATCGGTCTCGTTCACCGCGACGCCGTGCGCAAGTTTTACGGCCTCGTCTACCTGCTTGACGGCTACGGCCTGACGCTCCGGCAGCGGCACCGCGAGCAAGGGGACGGTGTGTTCGTTTACGCTGAGCGCAAAGGCGACGCGTACGCTGAGTTTGATGGCGCAGTTGTTTTGGAGCGTGTCACCGAGCCCGCCACCGAAGCGCCTTACGTGTTCCCGCAGGCAGCCTGAGATAATTACAGGCTGATTCTATCGGCCTCCGTCTGCAGCTCAGACTGAGTTTTTTTGACTGACTTTTGCTGCTCTCTCGCTCTGTCGGCTCCAAATACGTCGCGTGAGATTCTTCGATAAACGCTGAAAGCTGCTCGTAACGTGCGCAAATTTCGGGGTACTTGATGAGAAGACTTTTTGTACGCACGAGCTTTTGGGTAAGTTCCTCGAGCTCACGGCTCTTTTCAGGGCGAGGTTCGTATGATTCAAGCGAAACAGGTAAAACCATAACGCCAAGTCGCTGGAGAACTCACGAAGTGCCTGCGCTTTTTCTTCCCACACCTATTTTGTCAGTGAACGTCTGAACTTGCGCTTCTCGAGCCCGTTTTGCGTAATGAATGACGCAACGAAACCGATGACTGTACCCATCAACGATGAAATAACCGGGTTACCAAAAGCTGAGAGTAGCCACTGAACCACGGTTTAGTTTAGACCGCACCGCTTACCTAGAAAGAGAGATTTTAGAAATGGAAACTAACATAAACTGGGCTTCGCTTATCGAAAAACTTTCTGAACCTTTTCCCGTAAACGTCGTTTCGTGGCGGGCAGGGCGAACCTCAAAAGACGGGAAGCGGGCACAAGCACTCCCTTACGCTGAACCAAGAGCTTATGAAGACCGCCTCAATCAGCTTTGCCCCGGCGACTGGTCGGTTTTATTCAAGCCTTGGGGCGAGCACAAAGTCATCTGTGAACTGACGCTTTTTGGCGTCGTTCGTTCCTCTACCGGAGAGTACGAAGAGAACACCAAAAATACCATTGCTCAAGGAACTGTCGCGGAAGCGCAGGCGTTCAAACGGGCGTGTTCCAAGTTCGGCCTGGGCCGTTATCTCTATGACCTACCGGTTTCTTGGGTCGGTTACGACGAGAGTACCCGTCGCCTGACCGAAACCCCGAATTTGCCCGTGCCCGTCCGCGCAGCACCAAAACCCCCGGTAGCTGCGGTGATAGACGAACGCGCGACGGACGAACGTGCCGCCGAACGCGTAACCGAATCCACCGGCCCGCTACTCTCGGTAAGGCGTGCTGACGCGATGGGGCGTGAGCTCGAGAAACTCGGGTTTTCAAGCCGCGAGCAGCGCCGACTCGCCGAGCGAGTTTTAGGTCATGAAGTTGCCGCCTTTTCCGGTTTGACCGAAGCCGAGGCGCTCGAGGTCTGGAACGTCGCGCGGCGTTCGCCGCCCAAAGCCGCTCCGCGTTCGGCGCACGCGGCAGGGCTCTAGTGCCTGCAGTGAAGTTGCCGCCGCCCGAAACTGAGGCGGCGGAGGTTCGTTACCGCTGCCCGAAGTGTCGGCTCGAGGTCGGTTTGATGTTAAAAGCGTCGGTCAGCTGTAGCCGCTGCGGACGGGCGATGAAACGCGTTGAGAAGTAACGTACTGGGAAGTGGGAAGTGGGAAGTGGGAAGTGAGGACCCGTGCTGCCCGAACTGATTTTGGTGACCTGCGGAGCGTGTAACGGTGAAGGTTACACGCTCGCCGTAACGAGCGCGGCAGGAGACGGGTTGCCTGCTGAGCAGAGCGAACCGTGCCCGGTCTGTGGCGGTTCGGGTGAGGTAGAAGTTTGTGCGGGGTGCCTCGAGATACCCGCTATTTCAGGGGGGCTCGAGGTTTGCGGCTGTGTCAGCGTGATGCTCAAAAGGGCCGCTTAATGCGATTGAACGTAAGCCGCTAAGTTTGTTAAAGCACTCGAAAGCGCATCCCGTAGTGCCGGGTCACGAATCTGTCTGTCAGCCCCGATAGTCTCTCGCGGCACAGGGATACGAACACACGCCGACTCAGCGATGTCTGCGTTTAGATAACCTAGAACCTTCCGCAAAGAGGCGTGCGCGTCCGCCCCGCCTGTAGGCGCAGCGAGCGTTGCGGTATTGATCCACGCCACAGGTTTCCGGTACATCTCACTGCTCCCGACCGTCCAGTCGAGCAGGTTCTTGAATGAACCCGGCAAAGCTCCTGCATATTCAGGCGTCGAAAAGAGTACAGCGTCAGCTTCGCCGATACGTCGGCGCAAGTCAAGGACAGCGGGGTGAAGTGGTTTGCTACTGTCATGAGGGTCGTCGTCAGGATTGAAGTGAGGCAGCGCGGCAAGCCCACCGTACAGTTCGGCGCTTACCCCGGACGGTAAAAGCTCGAGCACTGTTCTTAAAACTGCGGTGTTGCTCGAGGCTGCCCGCAGGCTACCGCTTATCAGTAAAAACCGAACAGTAGCTGCCCGCATCAATTAAGCTCTAGCGAGCGCCCGCTCCCGTAATTCGGCAACTTTATCGGTCTTCTCCCACGGGAACCCCGCCCGGCCAAAATGCCCGTAGGCGCTCGTCTCCCGGTAGATGGGGCGTTTGAGGTCAAGCTGCGCGATAATCGCGCCCGGACGGGCGTCGAACACATCTTGTAAAAGTTCGGCTAGCGTCTCATCGGGTAGGTCCGAAGTGCCGAAGGTGTCTACATAGATACCCACGGGTTGCGCGACGCCGATAGCGTAGGCGAGCTGCACCTGGGCGCGTTTGGCGAGGCCCGCCGCCACGAGGTTTTTGGCCATATAACGCGCGTAGTATGAGGCGCTCCGGTCAACTTTAGTTGGGTCTTTGCCGCTAAACGCGCCCCCGCCGTGCGGCGCGGCCCCGCCGTAGGTATCGACGATAATTTTGCGGCCCGTCAGCCCTGCGTCTCCTTCCGGGCCACCGATCACAAAACGCCCGGTCGGGTTGATATAAAAGCGGGTGTCGGCGGTGAGCAGGTGCTCGGGGATAACGGCGCGGATGATGTGCGTCTCGAGGTCACCTTGAAGCTGTTCTAAACTCACATCCGGGTGGTGCTGCGCCGAGAGAACGACCGCTGTCACCTCGACCGGCGTGTCGCCGTCGTAAGCAATCGTGACCTGCGCTTTCCCGTCAGGGCGGAGGTAGGGGAGAAGTCCGGTTTTTCTCACCTCGGCCAGACGGTACGTCAGTGCGTGGGCGAGGGTGATCGGCAGCGGCATCAGCTCGGGGGTTTCGTCCGTGGCGTAGCCGAACATCAACCCTTGATCGCCAGCTCCGATAAGATCGTATGGGTCGCCGGTACCCGCGTTTTGTGAGTGCGCTACGCCCTGGGCAATATCGGGCGACTGTTCGGTAATAGCAATCAGCACCGCCGAGTGGTCGGCGTCAATGCCGTAAGCCGCGTCGGTATAGCCGACTTCACGAACCGTGTCGCGCACGAGCCGCTGCACGTCCACGTAGCCGTTACAGGTGACCTCACCGGCAATCAGCGCGAGACCCTTCGTAAGGATGGTTTCAGCCGCGACGCGGGCGTCGGGGTCAACGGCTAACATCGCGTCGAGCACGCTGTCGCTAATGCGGTCGGCGAGTTTGTCGGGGTGGCCTTCAGTCACCGATTCCGAGGTAATGAGTTTGTACATAGTAATGACTCCTAATAAAAGGGTTGGGGTTTTCTCAAGTATCGCAGCGTCTGCCGCGCAGGTTGGGCGAGTATAGCAAGGGGTAAGACGGGTTTAAGCACGCTACCTTACGGCTTTTAGGGGTGCTGACCCGCTTTTTGATGACGTGTTTGCTACCTCGAGCAGCACTTCGAAATACGGCCAAGCGGCGGCTGGGCGTGTGCCTGTTTATTGGGTTCTGGTGCCGATATCCTACCTAAAAAGTGGGGGTATACTGGCGCTCTGTGTCTGTCTCTGCTTCGCACAACGTCGTTATCCGCCCTGCAACCGTCTCAGACGCTGCCGGACTAGGGACTTTGCACCGCGGCATCTACGGAGAGGGTCGCTGGTTTGTCGGCGACGGCTCCCCGACAACCGAAACGCTGCGCGGGCGAATTCGGGCGCTCGCTCCTACTCGTTCGCTCTACCTGGTTGCGGCGGAAACCGGTGACTTAGGAACTAAAACAGCCCTTAAAAGTGAATTGCGGGGCTGGCTCGAGCTCCACCGTTTAACGCCGCAAAAGCTCGAGCACGTCGCGGTTTTGACGCTGGCGGTCGGGGAACCGTTTCGGCGGCGGGGGCTGGCCGGAGCACTGTTAGCGCACGCCTATCCGTGGGCGCGTGAGGTCGGCGTGCTTAAAATTCAGCTGAGCGTCCGAGCTAGAAACGCAGCGGCAGTGTCGCTCTACGAGCGCGAAGGCTTTGAACTCGAGGGCCGTGAACGGAGTCAGGTGTTTGACGACGAGGGTTTTGAAGATAACCTCCTGATGGCCAAGTTTTTGTAGCCTTTGCGTCTTAGCTCCGTCAGGGCTGCCTTAGCCTAGTCTTATACTTATGGTGATGGATACGCCTAGTCTAGCCTCGAGTATACGAATTGGTGAATGGCCCGAGCAGCGTGTCGCGCTCTTTGTGGATACGCAAAACCTCTACTACGCCGCCCGCGACGTTTATAGCCGCCACGTAGACTATGAAACGTTGTTGTCGCTGAGTATCCGGGGCCGCCACTTGGCGCAGGCGAGCGCCTATGTGGTCGAGCGTGAAGGGGAGGCGACCGCCTACGGCTTTGTCACCAAACTCTCGTCGCTCGGTTACCGGGTTCGCCGCCGTAAAGTGCGCGTTCACCGCGCCGACAGCGGTGGACGGCCCGTGTTAGAAGGCGATTGGGATATGGGCGTCGCTGCCGACATCGTACGGGCGTGGGAGTTTGTCGAGGTGATTGTCTTGGCGAGTGGCGATGGGGATTTTGTGCCTCTGTTAGAACTGGCGCAGCAGCGGGGGAAACGCGTTGAGGTGTTGTCATTTCGGGAAGCCTCCTCTCAACTCCTCTTAGACATGGCCGACGCGTTTCAGAACCTCGCCGATGTTCCTGATATATTCGTCTAAACCAGTCTAAAAATCCAGCTGGGCAGTGTCGGCATTTGCTTTTATCGTTATGCTCTAAGTGTGTAAAGATGCTGTTTTCTTTTGTAAGCTGGTAGCTTCCGACTTCTTTATTCTGAATTCTTACTTCTTTTAGATAGCACGCTGGAAACGCTGCAAGCTGACTTTAGAAGGCTGCCAGACCCCAGCAATTGGGTTGACCACCGCTGAGGGTAGACTCAGCTTCACGTAGGGTAAAGTGTGAGTCTGTTACCAACCATCTCTTTGAGGCGTCGTTATGGCTGCTGACCCGACCCCCAACTTAACTCCTGATTTGAACAAAGTCGCCGCCCGCTATGAAGCGGCGCTGCCCGCCGGTACGCTGCTGAGTTTTCCGGTGACTCAACTTGACGCAACGGGCGTACCGTCGTGGAGCGTGACGCTGATTCCGGGGAGTCCGAGCGGGGGTCACGGTTACGGCTGGGGCGACGCGCAAGCTAAAGTGAGTGCGCTGGGTGAGCTGCACGAACGGTTGCAAAGCCAACTCGTCATCCCGACGCTACCGACCGAGCGGGCGTCATACGCTGAGCTCATACAAACTTACGGGGAACAGGTTGTCACCGACCCATTGACGCTTTCGCTCCCGGCAGGGAGCCCTTACACGCCGGAGACGCCCCGTTTGTGGGTCACGATGACGCGTTTTGGTACCGGTGAGGCGGTCTGGGTCCCGTTAGAAACGGCAGCCTCGAGCCCCGCTGAACTCCCTACCGGCTACGAGCCCCTTTACTTAAGCGTTTCCAACGGTCTCGGCGCAGGGTTTAGTACCGAGCAGGCCCTCAGCCACGCCGTGTTTGAACTGTTACAGCGCGACGGCAATAGCGTCAACTACCGGGCACTCGATCAGGGCGTCGGGGTTGACCTCGCCGGGGCCGAGTTGCCGGAGCGGGTGACGGGCTTGCTGAGGCGTTTTGCCGATCTCGGGGTAGACGTGCAGGTCAAGCTCGCGGCGACCGACTTCGGCCTGACCAATGTCTACGTCGTCGGGGCAAATCCGGCGGGGGAGACGGTAGGAGCGTCAGTGGGCATTATGGCGGCGGGCGCAGGCGAGGCGTGTCATCCGGCTAAAGATGTGGCCCTCGAGAAAGCCCTGCTGGAATTCGCCGCCGCCCGGACTCGTTTGGCGTTTAATCACGGGTCTCTGGAGCGCGTGCAGGAGCTTGCGCCGCCGGGGTATCTCGAGACTTATCAGCGGGCATTCGGTAACCTGCCCGAAGAGGCGCGGGCGCTTTCAGCGATGCAGGCGTGGCTACAGCTCGAGCCCAAAACGCTCCGTGACCGTTTAGCAAAAGTTTATGAAGTCCGCCGTCAAGTGCCGTGGCGTGAGCTGCCACACGCGCAACCCGCCGACCCACTGACCGACGCCGTAACGCGGCTCGCAGGCTTTGACCTGCTCTACTTAGAACTCGCCAGCCCCAAAGCTCGAGAGCACGGCGTCACTGCAGTAAAGGCGGTGGTACCGGGGCTCGAGGTCGAAACGGTCAGCTATACCCGCCTGGGTGCGCGCAACCTGACCCGGTTACTGGACAGAGAAAGTCCGTTTGCCGGACTGGGTATGCCCCCGGCCGGAGCCGCACCGATTCGGCTGACCGAAGAGGCTGAGGCTGCGTTCGGCACTCCCGCATGGCTCGGTATAGAAGCCCTGACCCGCTTTGCCGACCCTCTTTACCCGCTCTACCGTGAACCCAGCCGCCACGCGGCGCGTTGGGCTGAACTGGATACACTAGACCGGTGACCCAATTATCCACCCCGCTATCTTTTGAGCAGTTTGCGAAGTTGATGACGATCTGTGCCCGCCGTGACCTGCGGTTTGAAGGTGTCCCGATGTATTTGGGGTTGGCGGCTTTGGACAAAGCCGCCACCTTTACGCCCGCCGCCGCCGGAGCCGAGCTCGCCGCCGCTGCCGAGACCTTGTTCGCCCAATTTTTAGCGCACAACCCCGACCCTTCGGTGCTCGAGCTGCGCCTGTTTGTCGAAACGCTCGCCCAAGGCTTGTTCAGCCCGACCCTGACCCCGGCCCCTGAGCCGATTGATATTGTGCGGCCTGACGAAGAGGAGCCGTCCCTAATGCTTCCTAAACCGTTTGAGGCGTCGTTTAGGGAGCTATTGGCAAACTTTCGCGCGGGCAGCTACCTCCGCACCGTCAACTTTCACAGCACGCCGCGAAGTAGCGCCGCTTATTACGCCAAGCTCTTACGTTGGTACGCCGAGCACTTTTCCACACTAGATGAGGGTGATTTGGAGGAATTCTTTAACACCGGCCGCTGGCATAAAGAAAAGCCGCCGCTGCTGCTGTCTTTTTTTGAGGGAACCCGTAACCACTATGAGGTCATCCTGCCGCTGTTAGAACGCTACGGACTCACCGCCTGGTTTTTTATCATTCCGCACTTTTTGGAGGTGCCGCCCGCCGAACAGGTAACCTACGCAAATACGCACTACATCGGCGTGACCCCCGGCGAGTACGGTGACGAGCGCCTCACGCTTTCTTGGAACGAGGTGCGGGAGCTGAGCCAAAACCACGTCATCGTCAGCCATACTTTGACGCACACCGCCCTGACGCCCGACTCGTCCGACGCGCTGATGATACGTGAAATTGAAGTGTCTAAACGCGTGTTAGAGGCGCAACTCGGCCGAGAGGTCGAGAGCTTCGCGTGGCTGCTCGGGGCTGAACACGGCCTCAACCCGAGGGCCGACGCCTATTTGCTGCGTGCCGGTTACCGCTATCTGTTCAGCACCTTTAAGCTGCAGCGGCTGCGCGGTTGACGTGCGTTTCTCCAGGCCGTAGCAGTACGGGTGTGCATTTCTAAACGTTTTCCTAAAAAGGCGCAAGGTAGGATGCTACGGTGTCCGAGGTAACGCCTGAAACCACGCAGTCCGTGCTGCCCCTGACTGTGACCCTGTGTGGCCGTTTGGGAAAGCTCACCGCGATAACTGAACCGGCCGCTGAAGCCGTAACTTCAGGAGGCAACACGGTTGGCGCGGACGGTTGCTGGGTCTGGCGAACCGACGAAGGGTTTTTGCGTACGGCTACACCTACGCACAGCTCGCTCCTCAGCCTCGCTTGCGACGTAGCCGAGCTTTATCATCAGCACTGCACGCTGCAGCTAAGTGGCTTGCCCGGTGAAAGGCTCGAGGTGATCTGGCTCGAGCTGGCTGCGGATAATGCCTTACTGGTTTTTTTGAAGCCGGTCGTTCCTAATACCTACACTTAACTAAAGACAAAAGCCGACTGAGAAGAGCGACCCACGCTTTTTTCAGTCGGCTTTGGCATCAGGCTTGGGACTCGCCCAAAACTAGCCCTACAACTTCTAACTTCTTAAAAGTATTCAGACCAAACAAATGAGTCTGGAATAGCTCCCGAGGTTAGGACGGTACCGCTCTCTGTAAAGCTTGTGATGACCTGATTCCAACCGGGAGCCAAAGTGATGTCAACAGCACTAAGACCCGTTTGTGAACCTACTACACAGGTTGCTTTGCTCTTATAGGCGTCTGTGACATAAATCCACGCTCCACGTTTCCCAGAGCCTTGTGGGTCTCCAAGATTGTAAAAGCCTACGACTTCAGCACTTGTAGTCGGCGTCGTCACCGCAGATGCGACAATAGAAATGAGAAACGCTGCCTTCGGGTCTGCTGCGGTGCAACCAAGGGGTATAAAGGTGCTTTCATCAGGAGCCGAAAGCTCGATACGAAACGCGCCGCCCGTTGAGACGTTACTTTTGTATAGCGGTGGGGCGAGCTCGAGCGTATCAGAATCGGGATTGGAGCCGACCGAGGCCGAGTAACCGGCTACTAGGGTAATAAAAGCTTCACCCGCAGACCAACCTGTGAGCATGCCGGAAATCTCAGTAACCGGAAAAGTTCCGGGTAGCTGTTCGGGCGGCTTGGTGACGACAGGCTCTCGACATCCCGCTAAGATAGTAGTACAGCAGGTTAACAGTAAGGCCAAACGGGTACCTCTTAGCATCTTATAGACTCCTAACCTATTAGCATCAGATATTCTTAAACAGCTTGACAGAGCTCATGTTGGTTCAGTGAATTTATCAAGCTTCGTGATTTCATAGTTTTTACATCTTTTGCTCACATTTTTGGTGCGACCGTTTTGAAACGTTTCTGACGAGACGCACATTAAACTACGCGCTATAGTCCTCTTATGACCAACAACCCGGTATTTGTAACAGCCCTGCGCACGCCTGTCGGTAGAGCGCACAAAGGAATGCTCAAAGACACCCGCCCCGACGACCTCGGCGGCTTTATCTTAAAAGAGGCGTTGGCCCATACGACCGGTTTAGACCCGGAGCGTATTGACGATGTGCTTATGGGCAACGCGCACCCCGAAGGCGAAGCGGGGTACAACGTGGCGCGAATTGCGCTGCAGATTGCCGGATTGCCGGATTCGGTCGCGGGCGCAACGGTCAACCGCTTTTGCGCCTCGGGCCTGCAGACGATGGTGCAGGGGTCGCAGGCAGTGGCGGCGGGGATGTGTGAGGTCGTCTTTGCCGGGGGTGTTGACTGCACCTCGAGAGTACCGATGGGCGGTCACACGGTGTCGATTAATAAGGCGCTCTATAAACGTTTGCCGGGAGCCTACGCCACGATGGGGCAGACGGCTGAGGCAGTCGCAAGGAAGTTCGGGATCAGCCGTGAGCAGCAAGACGCGTTTGCCCTCCGGTCACACCAAAAAGCAGTGGCGGCGCAGGAAGCCGGACGTTTTGAGACTCAGGTCGTCCCGGTTAAGACGAGGGTCAAAGATGAAGCGGGTGACTGGCGCGAGGTCACCCTCACCAAAGACGAAGGCCCACGAGCCGGTACGACGATGGAAAAGCTCGCAGGACTTAAAACGGTCTTTGCCGATGACGCCGCCGCGACGGTGACGGCGGGGAACTCGAGCCCCCTCAACGACGGCGCGGCGATGACCGTGATGATGACCGACACTATGGCCCAAAGCCTCGGCCTTAAACCGCTCGCGTCCCTCGTGCAGGCGGCAGTGGTCGGCGTTGACCCTGCGATTATGGGCGTTGGGCCGGTTCCGGCAATTCATAAACTGCTCGGCAAGGTCGGGATGCAGGTCTCAGATATTGACCTTTTTGAGATCAACGAAGCGTTTGCCAGCCAGTGTTTTTACGCTCAACAAGAGCTCGGGATTCCGGACGAAAAGCTTAATGTAAACGGCGGCGCAATCGCCATCGGTCACCCCCTCGGCGCGACGGGCGCACGGATTGCCGCCGACCTCTTTGTAGAGATGACCCGCCGCGACGCCGAATACGGCGTCATCTCGATGTGTGTCGGCGGTGGACAAGGGATGGCGGCACTGTTTAAGCGTGCCTAAAGATAAAGGAATCTTCACGAGCGTAAGAAACTTGTAAGACTCTCTCGTTTACATTGTGAGCGTGGCAACTATCCTTATCGTCGACGACCATCCCACCATGCGCTTTTTGCTCAAAAGTATCTTGAAGAGTGAGGGGCATCACGTCTTAGAGGCTGCCGACGGCCAAGCCGCGCTCGCCAGCCTCGCCGCGTCCCCTGACGTTGCGCTGTTAGTCACCGACGTAGATATGCCGGTGATGAACGGGCTCGAGCTGCTCCGTGCCCTCAGCTTCCGCGCCGACTTACCCAAGCTCGTTATCAGCGGCGGCGCGGCCGCGCCGCCGCTGGCCGACCTTGGCGTCAGCGGCTTTTTTAGCAAACCCTTAAACCTAGCGCAGTTCAAACACACCGTCGCGCGGCTTATCGGTCCTGAGGTCGCCGCAACTTAACCGCCAAGTAACGACGGTGCGGCGCTGTATGTGCCTATCTACGAGTTTATACGAGATACGGGCGGTATTCTGGAGGCGTGCCGAACGTCTCCCGCCGCGACTTTTTAGGTTACCTGCTGACCGGCGGGGCCGCGCTCTTGGCGGGCCGTGTTGCGGGCAACGTCTATCACGCCGAAGTTACGCACCACCGGCTGACGCTGCCCAACCTTAAAGCCCCGCTGCGCGTGGTGCAACTGAGCGACTTGCACTACGGCCCCTATATTCATGCCGGGTCGGTCAGAACGTGGGTGGCGCAGGCCCAAGCGGAGCAAGCTGACCTCACCGTGATTACCGGCGACCTGGTTGACCGCTGGTTGAGACGGCCTTTAGAACCGCTGACCGAGGCGCTTGCGGGTCTCAGTGCGCCGCTCGGCGTCTGGGCGTGTTTGGGTAACCACGACCGTGTTCGCTTCAAAGACCGTATCGGCGTCCTCGAGGCCGCTCTAGCCGAAGCCGGGGTTACGCTCTTAGTCAATCAGGGTAAGCCACTCCGAGATGACCTTTATCTGGCCGCCGTAGACGACTACAGCACGGGTTACCCAAACTTGGGGGCAGCCCTTAAAGATGCGCCGGGGCGTATGGCGACGCTGCTACTCTGCCACCAACCCGACTACTTCCCGCAGATGACCATGCACACCGACCTGACGCTGACTGGACACACGCACGGTGGTCAGGTGCAGCTGCCTTTTATCGGCGCACCGGTCACCTCGTCGGCTTACGGCGAGCGTTACCTCGAGGGCTGGGCACCGCCACCCGACCGGCGCTTCGGCAAAGCCTACGTCGTCCGGGGACTGGGTGTGAGCTTTTTGCCGGTGCGTCTAAATTGTCCGGCAGAGCTGGCGGTATTTGACATTTCTCCCGCAAACCTTTAAGAAGTAAAATGTAAGAAATCTCACATCGTTCTATGAGTAACATGATAATAATAGGACAAAATTAACTTCACAAAGGAATAGAACCGCTCAGCGTTCACCTCAACCAAAGTCTGGATAGACACTTGTAAAAGGTAGTTTTCCGGCTTCTAAACCCTTCTGGCTTGCAGAAAACTGGAGTTGGGTATGAAAAACAGTATTGGTGGTTCGTCGGTGGTTCGTCGGTTTAGGAGTGCCCCTTTTACTTGCAGCGTGTTCGTCAACCCCTAATTTTAATTCTGAAGTTGCAACAACAGCAGAAAGCGTTGATTATCTAGCTGTCGAGCAGTATAAACCCTCGTTACCCGTTGTAGACGCGGCTACCTTGTCCGACGAAGCGTTGGCAGAAACAAAGTCCAAAGGTGACAAAAAGGTTCTTAAAGAGTTTAAGTTCAAAGACGGTAGTGTTACCAGCTATATAACCGTTGGAGATTACGTTGTCGAGGGCGATCTGTTTTTAGGTACAATCGAGGAATTTGAAAATCAACTCAAGATTAAGAACGACAAGCTCAGTTCCAATGAACCATTGCTGTCACCTCAAGGTGCGTTTTTAGCTGACGTTAGAAGATGGCCTGGTGGCATTATTTATGTGGATTCGGCACCCTTAACGCCAACGTTCACGGCCTCCCAGAATCAAGACATTCAAGACGCGATGAATATCTACAACAACCGGACTGATATCAAGTTCAGGTTAGCTTCCAGCGGGAACCGAATCAAATTCACTAACACTAACAACGGGTGTTATAGCAACTCTTTAGGTATGGCTGGGAACGGCGTCCAGGTTGTGAATCTAGCGGACAACTGTTTTACCAGCGCAAATGTGGGTACGATTATCCATGAACTTGGTCACGCCATCGGCATGATTCATGAGCACAATCGTCCAGAGAGGGACAATTATATAACGCCCTCGAGTAATCTGACTTCCTATGGACTCAGCCAATTTCAAAAGTCTGGGGCAACTGTGTGGAGTACATACGATTATCCATCTGTTATGCACTATCCGAAATATACCTATGACACAAAGTTTGTAAAAGATCCTTCAAAGCCTATGTTCACGACTAAAGGGTATACCGGTGTTGTTCGAGGTCCAGGACTCTCGAACAAAGACGTTAGCACAGTCAACTCAGCTTATTAATATCTAAGTTCACATCTTAGCTATGTTCATCACTCAAAGATTAAGTGGTGAACATAGTTGTGTCTGGGAGATTACATGTCCTACAAGTTTGCCTATGTTTTGCTTTCAATCTTCACATTGCTAAGTGCTTGTAACCAAACACCGCCCCCAGAAGTTGGGCCGATAGATTACCGAACCGATCCCCGCATTTTGCGCGGCGTCTGGGCAGGTAAGAATGAAAATGGCGTATCCCTGAAACTCAATCTCAAAACGAACGGCCCGACTGAACAGGAGTATTTTTTTACAGGGACGTTTAAGTTGGGGGACGCATCAGAGCTTCCTGTTACAGGCCAGGTGGTAACGTCCCTCACAAACGTTCCTCTATCACCTGCTCAGCAAGCCGATGCGCTACCTTGCGACAAAGATGTTACAGGTGCCATTACTAATTTGCTTGGAAACCCAGTCGAATTGCGATACGACATCTGCGGCACCATACCGGCGGGTTCACCTCCAGAATTTCAGATGACGTTAGTGGATCGGAACGGCCCCGAGCCTATCATTAGTAAATTTGTACTCACAAAGCAACCTGATGAACCTGTGCCAAACTTTCTAGTCAAAGGCACGGTTACGAGGCTTAGAGGCGTGCCTTTTACCTACGATGGCGAGTTCATTTTCACCAAGTCTTCGCGTGCCGTTGTACAACTCTGGTATTCGGCCTCTTATTTTGGCGATGCGCCAAGGGAATTGGTAAAAGAGATGATAATCAAACCTATCACAAGTCTACCGATCTCGTTTAAGCTTGAAGGAGACGCTGAAAAGACGTTTGAGCGATTCGGGGACTATTTCCTGATTGTTGGGGTGCTGTCTGATGATAGTGGCGGAACAGGTAAAAATCTTCGTTTTGCCGCAGGCGATCTCATCAACGAAACCTATACGCCCGTTCTAGCCGCAGGGGTTGAAGTGGATGTTGAAGTTACAGGTCTCGAACCTTGTCCTCCACCTGGAACTAATGAAGGCGGCCTATGTGCTCCATAGAACCAAGGATTTCGTTATCAGTGTTTGATGAAGTCATTGGTGGAAATGGATGTAGACCTCTCGAAAATGCTTTTAGCCGTGACGATGGCTCACGGCTAAAAACCATCTAGGAGACGCTACCAAGTTGGGCTCGAGCGCCTTAAAAAGGGAATCAACTCACGCAAGATAGTTGCGAATGGTCAGCCGCCAATCGCGACCATCGTCCGTGTCCGCTGCGTCGGCGTGGTGATTCCTGAAGCGACTTTGCGGTGCGCCGCGACCAAAAACATCTCCTGAACTGCTCTTATAGGTTCGGTAGCCTGAAGCGCAGGCCGCAGGTCGAACTCGCGGTCATTCAAAAGGCAGGGGCGCAGTTTCGCGTCCGAGGTTAGCCGCATCCGGCTACAGGCGCCGCAAAAGGGTTCGGAGACCGGGTTGATAAACCCAACTGCACCCTGCCAGCCCGGAACTTTGAACAACCGTGCCGGGGCGCTCGGGTCGGTGGGCACAGCTTCAAGCGTGCCGAACGCCTCTTCAACCTTTGAACGAATCTCTTTACCTGCGACAAAACTTTCTCTATACCGCTCAGCGTCGGCGTTATTGAGGTGCATGTATTCGATAAAGCGCACGTGGAGCGGTAACGTTTCAGTCAGCGCCGCAAGCCGGGTGATTTCCGAATCGTTGACGCCGCGCATCACGACCGCGTTGATTTTTACGGGGTGCAAACCCAGCGACAGCAGTTTATAGATGCTCTCCCACACGGGTTTGCTGCTGCCCCCGCCGGTCGCCTGCTTAAACACCCCTTCGTCTACGGCGTCGAGCGAGATGTTGACGCGGTGGAGTCCGGCGGCTAAGAGTTCAGGCAAGCGGCGTTTAAGGAGTGTGGCGTTGGTGGTAATGGCAATATCTTCGACCCCGGCGTCGCGCGCGTAGGCGATCATTTCGGGGAGTTCTTTACGGAGTAGGGGTTCGCCGCCGGTAAAGCGAACCGAGCTGACGCCTAAACCGACAGCCGCGTCAATGACGTGTGCGACGTCCGCTACGCTCACCGTGCCGAGTGGGTCTCTGTGGCCCATACCGAGTGGGTCGCAGTAGCTGCAGCGAAAGTTGCAGCGCGGCGTCACGCTGATTCTCAGGTCGCGGATCACGCGGCCGTAGCTGTCGGTCAGGGGTAACGTGTTCACGTAAGGTTAAGGCTACCCAATCTGTGGGGGTGAGTCGAGAACCCAGCCGACACTCGGTGACAGTGTGCCTAACCGAGTCGCGTATCGGCGAGCTTAAGCTGTCCTTGGTTTGTGACTCGTACCACTCAACTTACTTTCATTATGCAAAACGCTCGAGTCCAGAAGGAGTTACTTTTCCGTCCGTCTTCTGGCGTGGTGTCCGGTAACCTTTTTGCCGGGTAGTCGGTTGGACTCGAGCCTCAGACGATGCGAACACGCCGGGTTATTTGCCCATTACTCTCCCAATAGGTGTGTTTGTTGGCAATCAAGGAGTCGGTTGGAGCTGGTTGAACGTTGCCGTCGGTGTCTACTGCTCGTGAACTGATGTCGTGTTCACCTATAGCAGGATCGTTCCAGTCCAGCTGCCAGAACCTCCAGGTGAACTCGGTGCCGCCTTGCTCGAGCACCGCAGGCTGCCACGCACCGCCGTCGATTTGTACTTTGACCTTCTGAATAGGCGCGCCCCAAGCTGCGCCCATGATGCGGTACGAGCCGTTTTCGGTACGGGTGACCCTGGCAGGGGCAGATTTGAGCCGTGTGCGCCCGACCGAGGTTTCTTTCCACACCTTTTCGCCGCCCTGCGACTCTTCACGAATCGTGACGTATTCGCGCGCCATAAAGTGTCCCATATAGCGTGTTGGCAGCACTTCGATACGCTCCAACCACTTGACGTTGGCGATGCCGTACCAGCCCGGCGCGATCAGCCTTACCGGAAAACCGTTGGCTTGCGGCAGCGGTTCGCCGTTCATCTCGTAGACGAGCAGGTTGTCTGGACTCAGCGCATCTTGAAGCGACATGCTGCGCGCAAAGTGCTGCGTCATGGGAATGTCGCGCACTTCGATATCACCCTTGTCACGTCCGTAGAAAACGACTTCAATGCCGTCTTCTTGTACTCCGGCTTCCTCGAGCACCGTAGCGAGGGGCGTCCCGGTCCAGGTGGCGTTACCAATGCCGCCCTTAAACCAGTCGAACCCGTTGTTGCCCGAACACTCGAGCGTAAAAACCGTTTCTTTACGTGGACGCGCCTTGAGTTCGTCTAAAGTCAAGGTGAGCGGATGCTCAACTAGGCCGGACAGCTCGAGCGTCCAGTCTTCCGCCCGGATAACCGGCCTCTCAAAGTGCGCCACGTTAAAAAATTGGCTGTTAGGCGTAATCCAGGAATCGAGTTTTTCCCAGTCGAGCAAGTTCTGCACCACGTCGGGCAGCGGAACTTCTCCAGGTCGATCAAGCCACGGGACGACCTTCTCACCGGGTCGGTTTTGGAAAGCCTGGGCCACGCCGGGAAAGGAAAACATGCTCAGTCCTGCTAAGACCGCACTCCGCTGAAGTAGTTCTCTACGCGACATGTTCGGTTCAGCCATCGTCCTGCCTCCTTAAATCGGTATTACTTATGCACTGTGCCAACCTGCTATGACTCGAGCCTTAAATCTTGCCGAGTTTTTGCGGCATTACCCATAACTCAGTTGCTCCCACCAGAAACCGCCCCGCCACTCGCCGAATTCTCCGGCACGCCTTCACTGGTATACATCAGGCGGTGAATCCGCCACTTTCCCTCCGTTTTTTTGAGAACCTGTAAAAAATTTCCTGCTGGATAGTCGCCTACCACGAAGGCGACGTCTCCGAGCAGCCACGCTTCTGAGACCGAACTCGAGGATTCGCTAAAGCCACCCTCGAAGCTCTCGCGCTGAAACTCCTGTATGGCCGCGCGACCCTCCAAATGCCCACCCTCGGCAAAGAGCTCGGCGTCTTCGGTAAAGAGTTGACCCATGGCAACTGCATCTTGCTGGCTCACGATGTCATTGAACTGTCCAACTACGCTTTTAGCAACCCTGAACGCCTCGGTATCCCCCTGAGCTAAACCAAAACCGAAACACAGAGCGACTGAAGCGAAGATCAGCCGCGTGGAGCGTGGATATTTCATGGTTTACCTTTCTGCACCTTGGTCAAATCGTGTCGTGTAATCTGCGGCGGATACCTGCCTTACCTGCCTTACCGTGAGGGTTTATTTCCAGTTGAGTCGTTCCTTTTTCACACCCGAAACTGCTGCTAACGGGCTGCGAAAAGTCTCTGCCGGATTCAGCTTGCACGAAAGAGCATGTCCGCTGCATGTCCGGGCCGTGCTATAACGCGGACAAACGTCTTGGCACCTCGAGCGGAAAGAGGCCACCGCAACCTGTTGCAGACGAGGGTGCAGGGACGGGGTATCCGACCCTGCACCCCTGCTACCGAGTATTCTCAGCGGTAATTGCGTGTTACCTGTTCTGTTCGGTCAAGAAAGCGCGGTAATCGCGCTTGAGCTGTCTTACCTCGTTTGCTTCCGTAGCTGCCTTGGCGTGCCGCTGCGCGGTCATAAAGGCTCGGCGCTCTCGCCTAAGTCTTTGCTCCTCGCCCAAGCTCGTCCAGGAGCGTTGAACCGCTTCGTACTGTCGAAACATGATTTTCTCTTGTCGCATCTCCTCCCCAAAGGTCTGGGCGAAAGCCAGTAAACTCCACGAGAGCACCAGAATCGTAACGACCTGCTTTTTCATTGTCTTCTCCTTTGCTACCGTTAAAGATTTGCTTGAACAGCTACCACCGCGCTACCTCGGTCCTCGAGGAGGACACGGTGCAGGTTTTGCATAGAAACAAATGATGGGTTTAGGTTGTGGGAGTTTTGGGATGTCTAAAGCCACGTCCCAAGCAAATCCGGTACCGAGTAGCGCTGTACAGAAGATGACGCTAAACTTTCTCATACTGCTCTCCTTCCCCTGCCGTGAGTCAGCTTCAGTCAACTGTCACGCCGAGAGCTTCCAGGGCCGCTTTGAGCTGCTTCTCTCTCAACCTTGCGGCGTCCTCTTCGCTGACCGGTGTGGCGGCGGGTGTAGGGGAGACGAGCCGGACTTTTTGAGGTTGCCGCTCCGCCCCTCTCCACGCGCCGTAGTCAGGAAAGACGCTTGGGCTGGCGTCGCTGTAGGCAAAGACCAGTGGGCCAGCGACCATCACCGACGCCCTAATTAAGGTTCTCAGTTTCTTGTTCACCGTTTCCTCCTTCAAAAAGAGGATGCACCGGGGCCTTTGTCCACGGCGTGCCCGAAGAGTGTCCGCTGTACTACAATGTGGACATGCTGCTCCGCACGCTGGGAGGCCTCGAGCTGGTCTCGTCGTCGTTCGCGCGCTCCAAGCCCCTCTTGCTGCTCTCCTACCTGGCGCTCGAAGGTGCTAAGGAACGCCGCTACCTCGCCGAGCTGTTCTGGTGTGACGCGACCGACCCGCTCAACCGCCTCGCCGTGACGTTGGCGCGGTTGCGCAAAGCAGGCCCCGGCATCGTAGGTGTAAACCACACAAGGGTCTGGGCAAAGCTCTCTACAGACGCCCAAGTGCTTCTGGCGGCAGTTGAAGAGGGCCGGTATGAGGAGGCTGTCAAGCTTTACCGTGGCCCTTTTTTGGAAGGGGTCTACTTCAGGGATTGGGGGAGCGAACTCGAGGAGTGGGTCTACGGTACCCGGGATTTTGTAGCGAGTCAGGTTAAGACGGCGCAGCTCGCGCTGGCGGAAACAGAAGCTGCGGAGGGAAGGTTCCGAGACGCCGCCAAGCGTGCCGAAGCTGCCTACTCGGTCGTAAAAACGGTGGGGCTCGAGCCGGGCGATATCCTCCGGCTCCACACCTTGCTGCTCGCCGGTGACAATCCGCGCACAGTGACGCTGCGAGAGGAGGCCGAAACGTTCGGCGTGGCGCTCCTAACCACGTCCGGCGAGGCTAAGGACGCCCTAAAACACGCCCATGCTCCTGAGCTGCCAAACAACTTGCCCAGCCGCCGTAACAGTTTCGTCGGGCGTACCCATGAGGCAGCCCAACTTGCGGCTATGCTCGCCGACCCCGAGCAGCGGTTAATTACGGTCGTCGGCTCGGCGGGGGTTGGCAAAACGATTTTGGCGCTCGAGGCGGCGCGGCAGCAGTTGCGGTTGGGGAACTTCGCAGACGGCGTTTACTTCGTTCCCTTAGACGCGCTGAGTAGCGCCTCGGCGATTCCGGGTAGGCTTGCGGTAGTACTCGGTGCGCCCGCGCAAGACAAAGCTTCACCTCTCGTGCAAGTTGGGCGTTACCTCGGTGCCAAACACCTGCTGCTCGTCCTCGACAACTACGAGCATCTTTTAGACGGGGTGGGCGTCGTCACTGAGTTGTTAGAGGCTTGCCCGCAGCTCAGGCTGCTCGTGACCTCGAGGGAGACGCTAAACCTTCAAGAAGAGTGGCGTTTGACCCTTGAGGGTTTACCGTTTGTAGGCGAAGCCGACTCCCAACTCCCGCTTGACTGTGACGCTATCAATCTCTTTTGCCAGCGTGCGCGGCAAGTTCAGCCAGCTTTTACCCTGACGGCAGAAAATGCGCCGGGTATCCGCGCCATCTGCCGCTTAGTCGAAGGTTTACCGCTCGGGCTCGAGTTAGCTGCCTCATGGGTCAGAGTTATGCCCTGCGCGGAGATTGCCGCAGAGATCGCCAAAGACCTGGATTTTCTTTCGTCCAGCACACAAAACGTCGCCGAGCGGCACAAAAGCCTGCGCGCTGCTTTTGAACATTCGTGGCGGCTTCTGAACCCTAAAGAGCAGGAGGTGTTAAGAAAGCTCGCGGTCTTTCGTGGCGGCTTTACCAGAGATACGAGCGCGGCGGTGGCGGGAGCTACAATTTCGGTGCTGGCGTCGCTCGTTGACAAGTCGCTGTTACGCGTAGGTGAAGGGAGCCGTTTCGACAGGCACCCGCTGCTCTACAGCTTCACTTTAGAGAAGCTGGCCGAGTACCCCAAGGAGAAGGCGGCGGTGGAAGCGAGACACGCTGCGGCCTTTAGCGACCTGGCGGAGCGTCTGGCGTTTGAAACTGAAGGTTCCCAACCAGGTCGGGCGTATACACGCCTCGAGGCAGAGCTTGAAAACTTCCGTGCTGCCTGGAACTGGGCTGTGGCGAACAAGAACGCTCCAACCTTTGACGCGTGCGGCAAGGCGCTCGGTCAATATCTTTTTAACCGGGGGCAGAGCGAGGAAGCCGTCACGCTGTGGACGTCAGCGCTAGCTGTTTTAGATGAGGCCGACGTATCGCACCGCGAAACACGCGCCAACTTGATGGCATCTCTCAGCTATGAGTACGAGGGGCTGGGACGCTTGGACGAGGCTGAGGAACTTGCCGAGCGCGGTTTGGCCCTTCTGCGTCCACACCCTGGAGGACGTGAAACTATTTTCGGTATGTTTAACTGCCTGCTCACTCTGGCGGTTGTCGCCCAGCGGCGGGGACAGTTTCGCCGAGCTATCGCCTTTCTACACGAACAGGAAGCGCTCGGCCTGTTCTACCTGGGGACGAACCTCTCTCAAGGACGGCACCTCAACAACTTGGGCCTCTTAGAGACAAGCGCGGGTGACTACCCGGCGGCTCGGATTTATCTGCAAAGAGCGCTCGAGCACAACCGTAAAGACAACAACGTGCGCGGCGTTGTTACCTCACTCTTCTTGCTGGGCGACGCGCACTTTCACGCAGGCGAAGCTGAAACGGCGAGGCGCTACTACCGAGAGGCTGCCGTACTGGTGCGCCGGGAGGGGTTAGGTTGGGGAAACGATGACTTCGCGCTCGAGCACTTGGGCAAGGCCGCACTCGCGCTGGGCGACTTTGGAGAGGCGAAGAACGTCGCTTGTGAGTTGTTGGAGAAACACCCGTCACCTGACGCATTTCGTGGGGGAGCCTTGGAACTCTTGGGGCGCGTCGCTACCGCCCAGGGTCATTTTGACCAAGCTGCGCTTTATCTGAGGCAGGTCGCTCAACTATACTCGGAACACCGTGACGACCTCAACCTCGGTCAGCTGGATAGCCTCCAGGATGTCCTGCTTTCTTTTACCGAGCTGTGGGTCAAAGAGCGGCGTTATGGGCAGGCTGCTGCCGTACTGGGGTTCTTGCTCCGTCATCTGCATGAGGCTTATGCGCGGGCTCGGGCCGAGCAACTCCTAACTGCTGCTCGCCACGCCCTTTCGCCTGAAGAACTCGGTTCAGCCGCACATCAAGGTCAGGCGCTAAGTTTAGACATGGTGTGGGAATTTTTAACCGGAGCAGCGCCGATAGACCGTTGTTAGATAAGCTGGTACCCGGTTCAGATCGGTTCGTCGAGATGCCCGCCGACACTTACGCCCGGATGTTTGGAACCTAATGTTTAGAACCCAAGCTTTAGAGCCTGTTATTTAAGTAGAAAAACTGAGCTTGCTAGCGAGAGCTAAGCCCTATGCCGACATGTAAACCCGTAAAGTTTGACGACACAGTGTAGTTTTAGACCCGGCCTGTACAATAGAGAGAACGTGAAACACTGCTATCTTCTTGCGGCAAGTGGTAAGAACGAGCAAGTATGGAGAGGAGCCGAGGTGCTAGACGTACCGGTTCGGGCCAAGCGCCCGACGAATAAACGCAAGACCAAGGTCGTGACGGTTGACGGAGCAAGTGTCAAACGCCGTAACGACACGTTAGCGACTGAAGAACCGCTCGAGCTGCGCCTCTTAGCCGGGGGTGAGCGGCAAAACGTCACACAAAACGTTGCGGTGACGATGCGGACACCGGGGGCAGACTTTGAGTTAGCTGCCGGGTTTTTGTACGGTGAAGGCATCATCAAGAGTCGAGACGAGATTTTGCGGATTTCGTACTGCACCGACGCCGAGCAGCAGTACAACACCGTCAACGTCGCGCTGCGCGGGGCGATGCCGGAGGTGGGGCGGCTCGAGCGTCACTTCACCACCACCTCGGCGTGCGGCGTGTGCGGGAAGGCGAGTTTGGAGAGCTTAGAGCTGCAGGCTTGTCCACTGCCCGCGCCGACGTTTTCCGTCTCTCCAGAAGTCATCACCTCACTCCCGGACAAACTCCGAGCCGCGCAAGGTCTTTTTGACGCGACCGGCGGCCTCCACGCGGCGGCGCTGTTTACCAAAACGGGTGAACTCATTGCCTTACGTGAAGATGTCGGGCGGCACAATGCGCTCGATAAACTCATCGGTTGGGCGCTGTTAGAAGGTTTGTTACCGTTACGTGAGCATATCGTGCTGCTCAGCGGCCGTGCGAGTTTTGAACTGCTACAAAAGTCTTTGATGGCCGGAGTTCCGCTCGTCTGCGCCGTGTCTGCGCCGAGCAGTCTGGCGGTGTCGGTCGCCCGGAGTTTTAACCTGACGCTGCTTGGGTTTTTGCGCGGTGAGCGGTTTAATATCTATAGTGGAGAAGCTAGAATTAAGCTTAGCGAAGTCGGCGCGCAACTCGCGCTCTAAAGGGGAACTATGGACGTAAAAGATGGTGACGTCAAAACCGAAGAAAACCAAAGCCACGCCGAAGCTCACGGTGAGCCCGACCACTACGAGGTCAAAAAAGACGTAGAACACGTGGCGAATGAGCAGCCTGACGGTAAAACGACCCGTGAAGAAGACGGCATTTTTGCTCAGCCCCCGCCCGAGTTTACCGGTCTTAAATTAGGAAAGCGCAAGACGACCGCTGCCGGATTGCCTGCCGTGATGTCAAGCATGGAGTACGCGCTGCGCGAAACCGGCCCGATTCGCGGCGCAAAACTGCTCCTAGACATGAACCAAAAAGACGGTTTCGACTGCACCTCGTGCGCGTGGCCCGACCCGGACGAAGAACGTTCGGTGGCTGAGTTTTGCGAAAACGGTGCAAAGGCTGTGTTAGACGAAGGCACCCGCCACCGCGTCACCCCCGAGTTTTTCAAGAAGCACTCGGTTGCTGAGCTTTCAGAACGTTCGGACTACTGGCTCAACCATCAGGGCCGCATCACCGAACCGCTGATTTTACGTGAAGGGGCGACCCATTACGAACCGATTGGTTGGACGGAAGCGTTTGCCAAACTGGGCGCAGCGTTGAACGCCCTCTCATCACCTGATGAGGCAATCTTTTACACCTCCGGTCGAGCGAGCAACGAAGCGGCCTTTTTGTATCAACTTTTTGTCCGGCAGTACGGGACCAACAATATGCCCGACTGCTCGAACATGTGTCACGAATCGTCCGGGACGGCGCTCTCCGAAACGCTCGGCCTCGGTAAAGGTTCGGTGACGTTGGAGGATTTCTACTACACCGACCTGTTTATCATCACCGGTCAAAACCCCGGTACCAACCACCCCCGGATGATGAGCGCCTTGGAGCGCGGCAAACGCAACGGCGCGAAACTCATCGCCATCAATCCGCTGCCTGAAGCCGGGTTACTCAACTTCAAAAATCCGCAAGACTATCTGCACCCGACCCAAGCGTTGCGTCAAGAGACGCACTTAGCCGATCTCTTTGTCCCGGTACGCATCGGCGGTGATGTGCCGCTCCTCAAAGGCGTGATGAAAGAGCTTTTGGAAGAAGAAGACCGTCGCCCCGGCGAAGTCTTCGATCACACCTTTATCGAGCGAAACACCGAAGGTTTTGACGAATTTGTCAAAGATTTGCGTGCTGAAGACTGGGACACCATCGTCTTCGAGTCGGGGATTGGCCGGACGCAGCTCCGCGAAGTTGCCGAAATGGTCATGGCCTCGGAGCGCATCATCATCTGCTGGGCGATGGGCCTGACGCAGCACACGAACGCCGTCGGCAGCATTCAAGAGATCGTCAACTTGCTCCTCTTAAAAGGCAGCATTGGCAAACCCGGCGCGGGCACCTGCCCGGTACGCGGCCACTCGAACGTGCAGGGTGACCGGACGATGGGCGTTTGGGAACGGCCGCAAGAACCCTTTTTAGACGCGCTCCAAAAAGAGTTTAACTTCGACCCACCCCGCGAGCACGGTTACGACACGGTTGAAGCCATCAAAGCGATGCACGAGGGGAAAGCCAAGGTCTTTTTAGCACTCGGCGGCAACTTTTTGTCCGCCACGCCCGACACCGAATACACCGCTGAGGCGCTGCAAAACTGCACGCTGACCGCGCACATCTCAACGAAACTCAACCGGGCACACCTCGTTCACGGCAAAGAGGCGCTGATTTTACCGTGTTTAGGCCGCACTGAAGCCGACGAACAGGCGACCGGGCCGCAGTTCGTCACGGTCGAGAACTCGATGGGCGTCGTTCACGACTCGCAGGGGATACTGAAACCGGCTTCGGAGCACCTTAAAAGCGAAGTCGCGATCCTCGCCGGGGTTGCTAAAGCGACGTTAGGCGGACGTTCAAACGTCGCCTGGGACGCCATGAAAGACGATTACAACCGGATTCGGGAGCATATCTCTCACGTTATTCCAGGGTGCGAAAACTACTCGGAAAAAGTGCGCGGGGCCGGGTTTTACCTCCCCAACGGCCCCCGCGAAGGTGTCTTTACCACCGACACCGAAAAAGCTAAGTTTACCGTCCATCCAATTCCCGAGCGGCCCTTGGAAGAGGACCAGTTCGTGATGATGACGATTCGTACCCACGACCAGTTCAACACGGTCGTGTACGGCCTCGACGACCGCTACCGGGGCATCAAAAACGAACGCCGCGTCATCTTGATGAATCCTGAGGACATGGCTGAAGCGGGCATTGACGAAGGTGACGTGCTCGACTTGACCAGCCATTTTAACGGCGAGACACGCCTTGCCGAAAGGTTTATCGCGGTGCCGTACCCGATTCCAAACGGCTGCACCGCCACGTATTTTCCTGAAGGTAACGTCTTGGTGCCGATTGGCAGCGTGGCGGAAAAATCGAATACGCCGGTTTCTAAATACGTGGTGATTACGGTTGCACCGACGCAGTATCAGGGTAAGTTTGACCCGGCGTACCAGAAGGGTAAAAAAGCTGAAGAGACTAAAGAGCTCGAGCAGGGTCGCCCCGCGCCCGCTTACTCCTAAACCGCGAATCTGAAACGGGTAAGCTAAACAGCAAAAGCCTGAACACAGTGCTTACACCATGTCAGGCTTTTGCTGTTTTGGTATCTGGCTAGGTTGTCGCCGTCTGAACCGGGTATACTAGACGGGCTTAAACCAATTTTTAGAGGGTCTGCAAAGGAGTTTAGATGTCTTTTTTGAGCCGTGACCGTTCGGTCGCCCGTCCGGGGTTTAGCCGCTGGCTGGTACCGCCTGCGGCGCTCGCCATTCACCTGTCTATCGGTCAAATCTACGCGTACAGCGTCTTTAGTGGGCCGCTGCACCAGCTTGTGGGCGTCACTGAACCCGCGCCGGGGGACTGGAGCATTGCCACCATCGGTTGGATTTTTACGATTGCGATTGCAGTACTTGGCGCGGCAGCAGCACTTTTTGGGAAGTGGCTCGAGCGTGTCGGCCCCCGGATGGCGATGTTCGTCTCGGCGTGTTGTTTCGGCGGCGGCTTTTTAGTTGCAGCCTACGGCGTGTCTATCCACAACATTTGGGTCGTTTATTTAGGGAACGGCGTCTTGGGCGGCATTGGGTTGGGGCTCGGCTACATCTCGCCGGTGTCAACGCTGATCAAATGGTTTCCCGACCGGCCGGGTCTCGCCACCGGCATGGCGATTATGGGCTTCGGCGGCGGCGCGATGATCGCTTCACCGCTTTCGGTGGCGCTGATGAACCGCTTTGCGACACCGACTTCTGTAGGCGTTGCGCCGACGCTCTTTACGCTCGGAATTATCTATTTCGTCTTTATGATGTTCGGTGTGTTTACCGTGCGAGTGCCGCCGGAAAACTGGAAACCTGCCGGTTACGTTGTTCCGACAACGAGCAAAAAACTCGTCACTAACGCCAACGTAGACGCCGACACTGCCGTTCGCACGCCGCAGTTCTGGCTCCTCTTTGCTGTTTTGTGCCTCAACGTCACAGCGGGTATCGGAGTGCTCGGACAAGCTTCGGTGATGATTCAGGAGATGTTTTCTGAAGCTTCAGTCGGTCAGGCGGTTGCGGTGACGGCAGCCGCGGCAGCAGGGTTTGTCGGACTCTTGAGCCTGTTTAACATGGCCGGACGCTTTTTCTGGGCGTCGGTGTCGGACTATATCGGCCGTAAAAACACCTACAGCATCTTCTTTATTCTCGGCGCAGTGCTCTACTTTCTCGTTCCGACATTTGGCAATCAAGGGAACGTCTTTCTCTTTGTTGCCAGCTTTTGCATTATCCTGACGATGTACGGCGGCGGCTTTGCCACCATTCCGGCCTATCTTCGTGACCTCTTCGGAACGCTGCAAGTCGGCGCGATTCACGGGCGCTTGCTCCTCGCGTGGTCGGTCGCGGCGGTCGTCGGGCCGGTTTTGATCAACTATATCCGGCAAGGACAGATTAACAGCGGCGTTCCGGCGGCGCAGGCGTATTCGGTGACGATGTACATCATGGCGGCGCTGCTCGTCGTTGGGTTTGTCTGTAACCTGCTGGTTCGTCCGGTTGATTCACGTTTTCACGTTGAAGAGGCGAAAACGAGCCCTCGAGCCCCCGCTACAACCGGCAGCGTCCGCAAAGCTTAGGAGCAGTCATGGCAAAAGTAACTGTAACTAAAACGAATCAAACTGAAGCCGGTCACGAACAGGATTTTGACAGCACGCCCACCCTGCAGCTCATTATCGCCTGGGCCGTGGTAGGCGTTCCACTGCTTTACGGCGTTACTCGAGTTTTTGTCAATTCACTCGCGCTCTTTCGCTAATCTATGTTTAACCGTCTGCAGAGTCAACGTTGACTCTGCGGATTTTTTGTTTCCACTGTCCATTTTGTCCACCGCTCCATACATACTTCGTACCGACCTCATGCGGCGCAGCCAATAGCGGTTGGATAAGCGTTTCCAGCGGAATGCGGTAGGCAAAACGGGTCTTTAAGTACCACAGCTCGAGCCCTATTCTCAATTTCTCCAAATCGTCCAGCGGTAAGCCCAACCGTAGCGCGTAGGTGTGCGCTTTGTTGACGGCGGCGTCAAAGAGGTCTGGCCGGGACGAGGTTAGACGAGACAAAGTTACTCGAGGTCTCCTTCTGCCGGAGTCGCCGCGACAAACGCTGCCGCTTCACCGTAGAGGTGCTCAGCTGAGGCCCAGCGCACGAGTCGTAACTGCAATTTGTCGTGCTCGAGTGACGCCTCGAGCTCACTTACCGCGCAGTTGTGATGGACTGTGCGCTGAAGTAAGTCCCGGTCTAGTTCGGGGATAAGGCTTAGCAGCGGGAGCGACAAGCTGCCGCCGTGCGCGACGAGTACCAGCATTTCATCGTCTCGGCCCCGGCACATCGCTTCGTAGCCTCGGCGTACTCGGTTGACGAGTTCGTGATAGTTCTCGCCTTCTGGAAACCGCGCTTCGTAATCCCCCTCAGCCCACGCCCAGATGATGGCGTCGTGTTGTTGCCAAGTCGCTGCCGTAGGCGGTTGCGCTTCTAAAATACCGACGTTAAGTTCGCGGAAGGGCTCGAGCACCCTCACCTCGCCACCCATCTCAGCGGCGATGATCGCGGCTGTTTCTTGTGCCCGCTTTAAGGGTGAGGCAAAGACCTGCGTCACCGGATAACGTTTCAGATACGCGGCGGTCTGCTCGGCCTGAAGTCTACCTTTAGCAGTCAGCGGATAATCTACCAAACGGTGCGAAAATTCTTTCGTTAGATTGGCCTGATTTTCACCGTGCCGGACAAGTACAAACCGATTCGTGCCCATGTCTAGCCGCGCCCCCGCGCTTCATACCCCGCCGTGGTCAGCGCCTGCGTGCCGCGCCTTAAGCCCTCTTCGCTGTCAAAAGCGAGTCTAAGCGCGCCCCCCGCTTCACGGATAGATAAGACCTCGATGTCTTTGACGTTGACCTCCGCGTCACCTAACGCCTGGGTAATCCGGGCCAGTTCGCCGGGGCGGTCGGGAACGGCGATGACGACTTCAAAGCGGGCCGGGAGGAGACTGCGTTTCACGATAGGAAAGGCGTCCCTGGCGCGTTTGGCAGCTTCGGCGCGTTCTAGCATGGCGTCGGGATGCTCGAGACACTCCTCGAGCTCCGCCAAGTATTTTCGGAAACAAGCCAGCGCACCTTTTAGCGCCGCTTTATTACCGACCACCATATCGCGGCTCATTCGGGGACTGCCCGAAGCGACGCGGGTGAGGTCACGAAAGCCGCCTGCAGCGAGGAGCATCATCAGGTCGCGGTTTTCGTCTTGGGCGGCGAGTTCGGTCAGTGCTACGGCGCTCAGGTAGGGCAGGTGACTCACGGCTGCGACGAGCCGGTCGTGTTGTTCGGGCGTGGTCGTCAGCGGTACCGCGCCGAGCTGTTCGACAAATGTTTCGACGCGCCCCAAAGCTTCAGCGTCGGTCGCGGCGTCCGGCGTCAGGACCCAGACAGCGTTTTCTAACAGGGCAGCGTCGGCGTAAAGCACGCCGCCGCGCTCACTCCCGGCCATCGGGTGCCCACCGACGAACCGTAAATCGGCGAGGTCGGCGCACACCTCACGTTTGATGCTGCCGACGTCGGTAAAAATCGTGTCGGGGCGGGTAAACCGTGAGAGGCTGCGCGCCGACGCGGTGAGGGTGCGGGCAGGGGAGGCCAGCACCACGAGGTCGGCGTCTGCCAGCCACGGACCAAGCCGAAACTGCGCCTCGTCAATGACGCCCAGCCCACGGGCCGCCTCGAGCGTCTCCGGGTCGAAGTCAAAGCCGATGACTTTATCGGCTAAAAACCGTTGCCGGGTACCGAGCCCGACCGAGCCGCCGATCAGCCCTACCCCAGCAATCACGACCGTGCTAAAAAGGGGTTCGGGGCGCACGTCAGCTTAAAGGTTGTGCTTGCAGCAAGGTCATTCGGGTTCGTCGTCTAGGTGGTCGAGCTGCTCGAGTTCGTCGTCGAAGTCGGGAGTTTCCTCGAGGGCGTCTTCTTCCTCATGCTCAGCGTCTTCTGCAAGGTCATCTGCGTCCGTACCGTAATCTTTTGGGTTGGTGTTGGCGTCGTCCATACCGGACAGTTTACGCCCTTTGGCTTGGGCTTCCGTAGCAGGCTAGACGCGGACGAGCGAGGTCTCTTCGACTGCCTGCATAAATGCGGTAAAAGGTGCGATCTGCTCACTGTACGCCTGGAAACTCATCTCCGGGTGCCACTGGACGCCGAGCACAAACGAGCCGTCGGTGTTTTGGAGGGCTTCGGTCACGCCGTCGGCGCTCCGGCCGACCACCCGTAAGCCCTGCCCGAGTTTGTCAACTGCCTGGTGATGAAATGAGTTGGTGCGGATATGCTCCTCGCCGAACGCTGCGGCTAAGACGGAACCGGGCTCGAGCGCCACCCCGTGCGAAGGACCGCCGCTGATATCAAACTGTTCGTGCTGAATCATGCCCGAAAGCGCCGGCAAATGCTGGTGCAGCGTGCCGCCTGCAGCGATGTTAATCAGCTGATGCCCACGGCAAACCCCCAAAATCGGGACGCCTTTGGCGCGAGCCGCGTGGTAGAGCGCCTGTTCAAAGCGGTCACGGGTCAGGTCAACCAGACCCAACATAGGGTGCGGTTCCGCGCCAAAAAAAGCCGGGTCAACGTCCGCCCCACCGGTCAGTATGAGTCCGTCTGCGTCTTCCAGATACGCCTCGGCGTGTTCGGGCGCTAGATTGCCGACCATCAGCGGTAAACCGCCGAGCTGCGTGACCGCCTCGTTATAGTTGAGGCCGGTTACGGCGTCGGTGCGGCGCAGCCCAAGGGTGCGGAAGACAGATGACGTGCTGAGTAAGATACGGGCGCGTTTCATAAGCCGTAGCCTATCACCCGGATGAAAAACCCTCATGTCTTTTTGCGTACAGCAGGGAGCGTGTGGGTCAGTTGCAGTAATAAAAAGTCGGTATTCAGCCCGTCAGTATTCAGCTCTCAGTAGCTTGCAGTCGCGTTTTTTATGCGCTCAAAACGTGATAAAAACAGGAAGTTTATGACGGTCTCAGATTGTGGCAGCTTGCTCGTAACGGGGCAGGGTGACGTGAAAGGCTGCGCCCCCTTGCGGGCGGTTGTGCGCCTCGACGCGGCCGCCGTGCAGCTCGACGAGTGTGTGAACAATCGCGAGACCCAAGCCGCTACCGCCGCCCAGCCTGCTGCGGCTCGTCTCAGCGCGGTAAAACCTCTCAAAAACGTGAGCTTGCGCCTCTTTTGGTAAACCTGGCCCGGAATCTTCGACGCTCAGCTCAGCGCCGCCGGACGGCGCGGCAACTGAAACCCGAATCCAACCCCCGGCGGGGGTGTAGCGCACCGCGTTCTCGAGCAAGTTCGTCAGCACCTGCGCGAGCCGGTCGGGGTCAGCGCGGAGGGGCGCGTGCGTTGCCCCGGTGCGAAACTCTAAGCTCAGCCCTTGCCGTCCGGCTTTTTCCCGGAAGCTGTCACACACGCGCCGCGCAATTCTAACAAGGTCGGTGTCTACCCGCTCTAACGTCAAGCGTTTGGCGTCGGCTAAAGACAGTGTGCGGAGGTCGTCAATTAACCGGGCTAAAAGTTCGGTCTGGACGCCCAGTTTACCGAGTTCGCTGCGGTCTAAGGGCACAATCCCGTCACCCATCGCGTCGAGCTGACCTTGCAAGATGGTCAGCGGGGTGCGGAGTTCGTGGGCGATGTCGGCAATCAGTGCCTGACGTTCGCGCTCGAGCTGCTCTAACGCGCCCGCCATCTTATCGAAGTGCCGGGCGAGCATCCCCGTTTCGTCGCGGCTTCCTTGGGCGTACGCTGGGAGCACCGCCCGCGCCGAGAGATCGCCTTCAGCGATACGGGCGGCGGCCTCGGCCACCGCGGTGATGGGCCGAGAGATACGCCGCGCTAAAAACAGCGCCGCAGCGACGCTCAAACTGATAAGCACTCCGATACTGACAAAGAGAAGCCGGTCGCGCAACCGATCAAACCGCGTGCCGAGCGCCTGCACCTCTTCAAAGTTTTGCGTAAGGCCGCGAATTAACACCTCAAATTGGGGCCGGAGTGACTCGGCCGTTTCTTGCTGTTTGAGCCCGTCGCTGATGGCCACGAGTGGGTCACGCACCTCTGCCGGAAGCTGCTGAAACTGCCGCTGCGACACGTAAACTTGCAACAGGGCGAGGAGCGTCGTAAAGAGCGCAACGCCGACAATCGTCAGGGTCAGGCGGGTGGCGAGACGGTTCATCAACCCTTAATTCTCGGTACTGAGCCGGTAGCCCATCCCGCGCACCGTTTGGAGCATCTCGGCGGCGTGAGCGGCCTCGAGCTTTCTACGCAGGTTCCTTAAATGGACGTCAATCACGCGTTCTAACGCTTCGCTTTCGGGTAGAGCGGCCTCTAACAGTTCAGCGCGGGTAAAAATTCGCCCCGGCGCTCCGGCGAGGTGGTGCAAGAGTCTGAATTCGGTTGCCGTCAGCCGGAGGGCTTCGCCTTCGACCTTGACAGAGGCGCGTAAAGGGTCTAACTCGAGCGCCCCGAGCCGGAGCGGCGCAGTGCTGCTACCGGCAGGCTGCGTGCGCCGTAACACCGCCTTGATACGCGCCATCACCTCACGCGGACGAAACGGTTTGGTCACGTAATCGTCGGCACCGAGCTCGAGCGCGAGCAGCTTGTCGAGTTCTTCAGTGCGGGCAGTCAGCATAATGACAGGGGTCGTGCTTTCAGAACGAACTGTTTTAAGGACCTCGAGGCCACTCAAACCCGGTAACATCACATCGAGCAAAATCAGGTCGGGGTGGGCGCTGCGAAACAAACTGAGCGCACGCTCACCGTCACCGGCACGTTCGGTGCGGTAACCGCTGCTGCGCAAGTAACCTTCTAAAATCTCGGCAATCTGCGGTTCGTCTTCGACGACCAGGACAAGCGGCATAGGCTCTAGTATAAGGTCTCTATCTAGGATGTCAGCTGCAGTAGAGCTAGCTGCGACTCTGCTGGTATCGTCTGCTAAAAGCATCCCGCGACCTTACGCGGCGCATATGAAGCCCGCGTGTAAAGTTTGCAAAGATTTTTTGCCTTTTGCGCTCAACTACTGAATTCTGTGCTCTGAATTCTCCTTTAGGTGACGCAGTAAACGTTACCGGCTACTGTTAAAATCCAGCACCTAATTCGCCTGACGAACCTCCTCGAGCAGTTTCTCAAAGGGTACGGGTTTTGCCGCGCCGGTCTCTACTGAAGTTTTAGCGAGGCTAGGGTTACCTTTGACAGCCGCCTCTAACGGCGCACGTGCGTCAGCCAAACGGCCTAAATCGTAATAGATGAGCCCCAAATTGAGCTGTGCTCCGCTGTTCTCCGGGTCGGCGGCCACCGCCCGCGTGAGATAATCTACCGCTTTGTCGAGTCGGCCCAACTGAAAGTAAGCAAACCCGGCGTTGTTTAAGACGGTCGCCTGACCGGGATTCGGGGTTGTAAAGTCCGCCAGCGCCTTGTCATACGCCTTGACTGCGCCGCGCAGGTCGCCGCTGAGTTGCCGAGTATACCCCTGATAAAAGCTCGGCAGACCAGCCGGAGACAGCTCAGCTGCTCGGTCAAACGCGGCCTGCGCCGCCGCTGCGTCGCTGCGCTCGAGCGCCGTCAGCCCTTCTTGCACTAAGTTTGCGACTTCATCGCTGAGCGGGGTGTCTGAACCTTCGGCCAGCCGCTGCGTCTGCGCGACAAATTGCCGCGTCTGCGCTGCCTGCCGGTTGTTGGGGTCGAGTTTAAGCGCCTCGTCAAGTGCGGCGAGCGCCTCGTCGTACGCCCCGGTGCGGCCGAGCGCCGAACCGTAAAGCAGGTAGAGGCTGGCGTCTTGCGGGGCGGCCTCGAGCAGAGGCTTTAAGGTCTTGACCGCCGCTTCGTTCTGGTCGGCCTGAACGTAAATCTGGGCGAGGTTGCGTTCTAACACGTTTTTCAAATCGGGGTTTTGCTGCGCGGCTGTCTCGAGCGTGGTGGCGGCCTCATCGGTTTGGCCCTGTTCGGCCTGCGCAAGTGCGAGCTGATTGGCCACTTCGGGGTTGTTCGGCGCAAAGCTCTGTGCGCCGCGCAAAACTTTCTCTGCGCCCGCGTAGTCGTTTGTTTTACCGAGCATCTCCGCTTCGGCGAGGGCCAACCCTGCGTCACGCGGATACGCCTCGCGGCCCCGGCGCAAGATCGCCAGCGCCCGTTTGCTCTCCCCGGCAGGGAGCGACCCGGCGAGGGCGTAAAGGCTCGGTTCGGGCTTTGAAGTTTGCAGGGCTTTTTCAAGAAAACTCACCGCTTCGGCGGTATTGCCGCTCCGCACCGCTTCGGTGACAAAGGCGCTCGCCAAACCCGGCGAATCAGGAACTTTTTGGACGCCGGTACGAAGGGTTTGCAGCGCGGTTTGCGGACTGCCCGACTGACGCTCGAGCGTCGCGAGTTCAAGGTAAGCCGCCGCGTAACGGGGATACGACCCCAACGCCGCCTTGAGGTCTCGTTGCGCCGCCTGCGGGTCGTCCGACAGCCGCGCTTGTCCGGCCAGGGCGACGGCGTGCGCGGGGTTGAGCTTTAAGGCCCCCGTAAACGCCTCTCTCGCCGCCGGAATGTCTCCGGCTGCGGCTAAGACGACGCCCCGGCCCACGAGCGCCTCGACATCTTCGGGCGCAGCTTGGACCGCCCTTTTTGAGAGCGTCAACGCCTCGGCGTCTTGACCGGCTGCGCCGAGGGCTCCGGCGCGTTCCGAAAGTGCCCAGCTCGAGCCGCCCGCCGCAGCTTGCTCGAGCGCCGCTGAATCGCTCACACCGAGACCCAAACCGGCCTCACCGACGGTGCCCAGGTCAGCTAAGTTCGGGGTTTGCGCGATTACGGCGGCCAGCTGTGCCCGGTCTTCGGTGCTGACAGAAAGGCCCAGTTCGCGGATGACCGTATCGGCAACTTTGCCGAGCAGGTCGGCGGGGTTTTGCAGCGTGCCGTCTACCGCGACTTGGCGCGTTTCCTGGCCCGGTTCGGCTAAAAAGACGTTGACTCGAGCTTGGTCGCCCGCCGTGCTGACCAACCCGCTCACCAGCGCCTGCGCCTCAAACGCGTCGGCAAAGACGGTCGTATCGAGCTTGGCCGCGTCGGTCCGCTGCGCGACGACCAGGGTGTCACCGACCGGCGGCACATAGAGATTGTCAATCACGTTGAGGCTGCGCTGCAGACCGGTGGCGAGACCGAAACGGTAGGGGGCCGCAGCGTCGTCGGTATCAAACGCGAGGACAGCTACGCGCACCGGTTGCGCCGCCGCCGCGCCTAACAGCAAGAGACAAACTGAAAAGACTAGAGTAAGGGCTCGTTTCATCTCCCGAAGTATACCTAAGCCGGGGTGAGAAGCGGCTTTACGTTGGCTCGAGGCTCAACACATGGCTTACAAAAGATAGCGCCAAAAGCGTAACCTCAGCTGCGATGATTGCACTAACTCGAGTTCGGTGCGCTCAGTTATGCTTGGGTATATGAACGCGTTTGGCCCACTGGGTTTAACTAGCTCGGGTCAAAGATCATCGGTGATGACCAGCGGAGGTCTTAATGTCAACCCAAAACTCACGAATTGCCATCGTGACAGGCGGCGGTAGCGGTATCGGCGCTGCGACTGCCCACACACTTGCTGAAGCTGGCTGGACCGTCGTCATCGCGGGGCGGCATCAGGAGACGCTCGAGGCTGTTGCAACTAGCGGTGCAAACCTGAGCGGTGTGCTCGACACGGTTATTGCAGACGTAACCGACGAGGCGAGTGTTAAAACCCTGTTCGATACCACCGTGCAGCGTTACGGCCGCGTAGATTTGCTATTTAACAACGCCGGAACCGGCGCTCCAGCCGTTGAGCTTGACGACTTGGCGCTTAGCGATTGGAATAAGGTCGTCGCCGTCAACTTAACCGGCGTTTTTCTCTGTACCCGTGAGGCGTTCCGGGTGATGCGGCAGCAAAAGCCGCAGGGAGGCCGCATCATTAACAACGGCTCGATCTCAGCGCACGCGCCGAGGCCCCGCTCGGTCGCCTACACCGCGACCAAACACGCCGTCACCGGCCTAACCAAGTCAACGGCCCTTGACGGACGCGCCTTCGATATTGCCTGCGGCCAGATTGATATCGGCAACGCCGCGACGGCTATGGGCAGCGGCGCGGCGTCCGGCGCGGCGCAGGCTGACGGCAGCGTGCGCCCCGAACCGCTGATGGACGTGACCGAGGTCGGCAGAGCGGTGCTCTACATGGCCAACTTGCCCTTAGGAACGAACGTTGCGACGATGACCGTGATGGCGACCAACATGCCGTTTATCGGGCGGGGTTAGCAGCGTGGACAGACCCGCCGCTCGAGCCTGGGAGGGTGACCGCAGCAAAGTCCGGTATCCGGACCCGGCGATTGAAATACTAGACGAACGGTTTCGCTCGCTGGTCGTCAACAACGACGCGATTGAACAGCTGTGGACCGGTGGGCGCTGGTTAGAAGGCCCGGTCTGGTTTGGTGACGGCCGCTATCTGCTCTTTTCCGACATCCCCAACAACCGCCTGCTCTGCTGGAGCGAAGTCACCGGTGAAGTTACAGTATTTCGTCAGCCCTCGAACAACAGCAACGGCAATACCAGAGACCGGCAGGGCCGCCTCGTGACCTGCGAGCACCTGACGCGCCGCGTCACCCGCACCGAATACGACGGTGCTGTAAGCGTTTTGCTGAGTAGCTATGGCGGCAAACCGCTCAACGCGCCCAACGATGTGGTGGCGCACTCCGACGGGTCGGTGTGGTTTACCGATCCGGGTTGGGGGATTGAGGGCCACTACGAAGGGAATAAAGTCGTTAAAGAGTTACCCCGCTACGTCTACCGGGTTGACCCCGATACCGGTGAGGGAACGCCGGTTATCGCTGAGATGGACCGGCCGAACGGCCTCTGTTTTTCGCCTGACGAGACCAAACTGTATGTTGTTGACATTGATCAAATACGGGTCTTCGAGATGGACGGGAGAGTTCCGGTGAACGGCCGCGTGTTTGTCCCGAACAGTTCAGGCTTTTTTGACGGAATTCGTACCGATCAGGATGGTCATCTCTGGGCTAGCGCGGGCGGGGGCGGTGCGGGCTTTGATGGCGTGCACTGCTACAGCCCCGAAGGGCAGCTGTTAGGGCAGCTTCACCTACCGGAGTCGTGTGCGAACCTCTGCTTCGGCGGGGTCAAGAAGAACCGGCTGTTTATAACGGCCAGCCGGTCGCTCTACAGCGTTTACGTCGAGGCGTTAGGGGCACAGTACCCCTGAATAGCCGACGTTTGTAAGCTGGTCAACTAGACTACGCTCATGCTCCCTATCGTTTCGACGCTGCTCAGCGTTGTTTTACCCGCGTTTTTTGTGATGGGTGTCGGAGCCCTGATCAGCTACGCCATAAAGCCTGATATCACCTCGCTCAACCGGTTGGCACTCTACGCGACGACGCCTGCGCTGGTTTTTAGTTCGCTTCAAGAAACGGCTTTGGGCGCGGGCAGCGCCTTGAGGCTGCTGAGCGCCTTTTTTCTGATGTTAGTAGCGATGCTGGCGATCTCGAGCCTAGCCAGCCGTCATCTGCCCATAAGCTCGAGGCGCGGCGTGATTGCTACCAGTTTATTTGTCAACAGCGCCAACCTGATGCTCCCGGTCACGCTGTTTGCACTCGGTCAAGCCGGGGTCGCGCGGGCGCTCATCTTGTACGTCGTCACAACGGTGCTGCTCTACCTGGTCTGCCCGCTTGTCTTTGCCCAGCAGACCTTTGGGCGAATGCTGCGCTCGGTCGCGGCGCTGCCGGTCGTCTGGGCGGCGCTGCTGGCGTGCTTCTTTAACATCCTGGGTTGGTCATTGCCGCTAGGCGTGACGCGGGGCGTTGACCTCTTGGCTGGCGCTGCGATTCCGCTCGTGCTGCTGGTTTTAGGGATGCAGCTTCAGCGTGCCGGATTGCCCGTACCTAACGGCGTCAACTGGCTCTCGCTGGGGCTCAAACTTGTAGTTGGCCCGGTCGTCGCCTTCGCTGCAGGCTCCGTGGTCGGTTTGACCGGGCTCGACCTCGCCGTGATTACCCTGTTCGGTTCGATGCCGCCCGCCGTGATGGTGTTTATGCTGGCGCTCGAGTTCTCCGACAATCCCGAAGAGGTCGCGCGTACGGTCGTCGTTTCCACGCTCGGCGCACTCGTGTCGGTGTCGGTGGTCGTGACGCTGATAAGACAGATGCTGTAGCTGTCCGTGCTCAGGCCCCATAACGCGACCTAGAGCCGAAACCCCCCTGGCAACAGGCCAGAGACCGTCCACGTCCTGACATCGCCCTGGTCGTTGACCAGATAGACTGCCGCGTCTTCGGCAAATTCAAACAAAACCTGACGGCACGCCCCGCAGGGGCTCGCGGGTTCGGCGGCGGTCGTGTAGACGACGATTTCGCTAAAATGTCGTTCGCCAGCCGAGGCCATTGCCTGCACCGCCGACTGCTCGGCGCAGCGCCCGAGGCCGTACGAGGCGTTTTCGATGTTGGCCCCCGCGTAAACTGTACCGCTTTCGGCCCGTAGCGCCGCCCCGACGTGAAACCCGGAATAGGGCGCGTAGGCGTTGTGGTGAGCGGTTTTAGCAGCTTGGAGGAGGTCTTCGGGAGGCGTTGGGGTGTTGGGCATAGCTTAGTTTATAGGCTACTTGGAGCGTGTTCCGGCGTTGTTCCACTGCGGGCTCGGTCTATTGTGCTCAGAGGCTCGAGTACGCTGTTACACTCGTCAGATGGTTAGTGACTCGAGCCTGTCCCCGGTGACATCAGCCAAATACGGTAATACCTCAGCGCCTTTACACTTCGCTACGCACTGGCTTACTCGGCGAAGGTTGCTGAGAGCACTCTTTTTGAGCTTATTACTCATTTCCCAGAGTCACGCCCAAACTCCAGGTACGACACCTGAGTATGGGTACCTCGAGGGCCGCATCACCCAGATTACAGCGCAGACGGCGACTGTCGTTTTAGGGGACGGAACAGAGGTCAAAGCGACGCTCGGGACGCCGCTACCCGGCGATAGCACCATCCCCTTACCGAAGTTTAAGGTAGGGGAGCGGGTCGAGCTGTACTACTCCCCGGCTCCCGGTTCAAAAGAACGGCAGTACGCCGTCTCCGACTGGGTGCGGCGGCCCGCTCTGGGTTGGCTGACCGTACTTTTTTTGGTCGTCTCAGTCGGTGTCGCCCGCTTCAAGGGACTGCGGGCGTTTGTGGCCACCGGCAGCAGCTTAGTTATCGTGATGCTTTTTATCGTACCTAAAATCTTGGCGGGTTGGAACCCGGTGGTGGTCTCTCTTTTGGGGGTCGGTGGCATCTTGATTTTGGCTATCTACTTTGTCCACGGTCTCAGCTGGAGTACGACGGCGGCGCTGCTCGGCACCTTTGCCGCAGTACTCGTTACGATGCTTTTAGGGATTGTCTTTACCCATTGGGCGCACCTGACCGGCTTCGGGTCGGAAGAGGCGATGATGATCACCTTCGGCGCAGGGCAAGTTGACCTTAAAGGGCTACTCTTAGCCGGACTGCTGATCGGGGCGCTCGGGGCGCTGACCGATATTACGATTGTGCAGGCGAGTGTGATTCGGGAACTCGCGCACGTCAACCCCGGGTTTAGGCTCCGTGAGCTTTATGAGCGTGGGATGAACGTCGGGCTCGACCATATCGGCTCACTTGTGAATACCTTGGTACTGGCGTATACGGGCGCGGCGTTGCCGCTATTCCTGCTGCTGAGCATCAACAATTTTTCGGTCGCGCGGGCACTTAACTTGGAACTCGTCGCCTCGGAGGTCGTGCATACGCTGGTAGGGTCGATCGGGCTGGTGTTGGCGGTACCGTTTACCACCTTTGTCGCGGCGCTGCTGTTTCGTGGGGACAAACTGCCGCTCTTGGAGGGGGAGCTCGAGCACGCGCATCATCACTAGCCTTTGTGCTCATAAAGCTGCGCTCATAAAGTTGCCCTGAGACAAGCGAAACTCATCTCGTCCAAGTGAGCACGGAGCTATGGACCAGATGAGTTGGAGCGTGGTTTAGCTGGCTGAACGTTACTTTTTACTGTTACTGCGCCGTATTGCCTAAAGCCGTCACCAGAGTGTGCGCGTTATAGCGCATCAAATCGGCGTAACTTTGAGTCTCTTCACCGCCGCCTAGCGGGTCCAAGATATAGAGCGGCAACCCGGCACTTTCCGCGACGACCTCGGCGGGGCGCTTGGGTAACTCGGGCTCGCTGAAGATGGCTTTGGCACCGCTCCCTTTGATAAGAGATAAGGCGTCGGCGATATACGCGGGGCTCGGCTCACGCCCCGGCGCGGGCTCGATCTCGACGACGAGATTGAGGCCGAAACGCCGTGCGAAGTAGGGCCACGCGTCGTGAAACGGCACGAAGGCTGCACCCTTGAGCGGCGCGAGCATCTTTTGCAGTTCGTTCGTGAGCGTCCCCAACTCTTCGACAACTTTTTTACCGTTCGCCTGGTAGTCAGTGGCGTGCTCCGGGTCTATGTTCACCAACTGGTCAACTATGAGCGGCACGGCTTGCTTCATCAGCACAGGGTCGAGCCAGATGTGCGGATTAACGCCCTTAAGCGCCTTTTCAGAAGTTTCGTCGTCTCCGGCAACCGGTTTGAAGTCGAGCTCGGTCATGACCTCGAGCATCGGCGCGTCGGTGCCGCTCGAGGCTACTAAGTCGGTGAGCCAACCATCCAACACGCCGTTAAAGACCACGAGGTCGGCGTCTGCCACCTTTACGACATCTTGCGGCGTCGGGTCAAACGTATGCGGTGACGCCCCGGAGGGGAGCAGCTGCACGACGGTAGCGTCTTGACCGGCGATTTCTTGAACCAGCGCGGCGTAAGGGTGAATAGAGGTCACTACGGTGACAGTCGGCTGTGCCCAGGCCGCAGCGCCCACCCAGGCCAATAACAAACATAACAACATTCTCATAAACTTAACTCCTCTGTCTTCTATTTCTGCAAATGAGAATAGATTCTCAAGTGCGATGGTAGTTTAGCCGCTAAAAGCGTAAAAAGCAAGGGTCGGCGCGTTTCCGGTCCAGCCAGCCGTTTCGGGACGGCCTAGCTGTTGCCGTCTTGCGTCGTCTGACAAGATGATCTGACAGGGTGGTCAAACAAGGCGGTCAGCTAAGGGGGTCTGACAAAAGGCTGACGAAACCCCCTTATCTTGACCCTGTACGGCTTATTCTTTTTAGGAGGACAGATGAAAAAGCTTTTTGCACTTCTCGCGCTCACCCTAAGCGTCGCCTTTGCCCAAGATATCAACGGGGCCGGCGCGACCTTCCCCGATCCGCTCTACCAAAAGATGTTTTCCGTTTACAACCAAGACTTCGGGATTCAGGTGAACTACCAGGCGATTGGGTCGGGCGGGGGCCGCAGCGCCCTCCTCGACCAAACGGTGGATTTTGCCGGTACCGACGCCTACTTTGGCGATGAAGAAATGGCAAGTGCTCCGGGCCAGATTTTGCACATCCCGATGGCTGAAGGTGCCGTGGTGTTGGCCTACACCTTTGCGCCACTTGCCGAAGCTCCGGCAGACGGCCTAGTTTTAGACGGCCCGACGGTCGCGGACATTTTCCTCGGGAACATCACCCGGTGGAACGACGACGCGATTGCCCAGTTGAACCCAAACGCCGCCTTGCCCGACCTGCCGATTACCGTCGCGCACCGCTCGGACGGTTCAGGGACGACCTCAATCTTTGTGGACTACCTCGCTAAAGTTTCTGAGCAGTGGGCGAGCGACATCAACACCGGCCCCGAGACCAGCGTCAATTGGCCGGTCGGCATCGGAGGAGACGGTAACCCCGGCGTTGCCAGCATCGTCGCTGATACCCCCGGCGCAATTGGTTACGTGGGACTCGAGTACGCCGAAGCTAACAATCTCGCCTACACGAATATGATCAACGCCTCCGGGAACACCGTCGAGCCCACGCTCGACGCGGTGGCTGCCGCAGCCGACATCGAGTTGCCAGACGACCTGCGCGCCACCTTTACCAACTCGGATACGCCGGGCGCGTGGCCGATCGCAGGCTTTACCTGGATTACGCTCTATCAAGACCAGAACTACAACGGGCGTAGCGAAGCGCAAGCCCAGCAGACGGTCAACCTCGTCAACTGGATGCTGACCAAAGGCCAGCAGTATAACAACCCGCTGAACTACGGCCAGATTACCGGAAGCGTACAGAAACGGGCGGAAGAAATCCTCGGTACGGTGACCTATGGCGGTCAGGCCCTGACGCCCGCAGCGCCGAGCCCCAGCAACTAGCCTAACTACCTCTTCGTTTTAGGTTGGCCTCCGGGCCAACCGCTTTTCATATTTTGATTACGCCTTTTGACTATGCCCAACTTACGATGCTTTTTACAGTGCTTTGACAGAAGTGCTCTAAGCTAGACAATATGTTACGGATACAAAGTTGAATCCACCGGGACGAAATGAGGTTCTGATGAGCGAGGTTATAGTGTGAGTGATACCCAGTCAGGCGTTGTCCGGAATGTTAACGTCGTGCCGGAGCGGGAGCGGTTGCGGCGCTCGAGGCTGCTGAGCGGTGATCGCGTGTTTAGCAGCTTGATCTTGTTTCTGGCCCTGCTCGTCTTGTCGGTGTCGGGACTGATCGTCTACGTCCTCGTGCGGCGCGGTCAGCTCGCCTTCAGCACCTTTGGACCCTTCGGTCTGCTGTTTAGCAGCGACTGGAATCCGCCGCGCGGTCAGTATGGGGCACTTCCTTTTTTAATCGGGACGCTGATTACGAGTTTAGGCGCACTGGTCTTATCGGTGCCGCTGGCAGTGGCCGCCGCGCTGTTTGTGACCGAGTACGCGCCGCGCTGGTTGGCTGAACCAATCAGTTACCTGATTGAGCTCTTGGCCGCGATTCCCAGCGTCGTTTACGGCTTTTGGGGCGTTGCGGTGATGGTGCCGTTTATCCGGCAGCTCGAGCTCGCCGTCATTCAAACGCCGGGCCTTAACCGCGTGCCCTTTTTACGCGGCGCACCGATCGGCTACGGTCTGCTCGCCGCCATTTTTATTTTGGCCATCATGATCGTGCCGTATACGACCGCAGTTGCTAGAGACGTCATCCGGCTCGTTCCGCGCGACCAACGCGAAGCCGCCTACGCGCTCGGCGCAACCAAGTGGGAGGTGCTCCGCTCCGCCGTACTACCTTACGCGCGCGCCGGGATTTTTGGCGGTGTGATCTTGAGTTTGGGCCGCGCCCTCGGTGAAACGATTGCTGTCACGATGGTCATCGGTAACGCGACGCGTATCCCTGATACGCTCTTTTCAACCGCCGCGACCATGCCGAGTATTATCGCCTCGCAGTTTCCCGAGGCGAACGACCCGCTGATGCGCTCGAGCCTTATCGCCATCGGTCTCTACTTGTTTTTTGCCACCTTACTGATCAATATCGCCGCACGCTGGGTGATCTACCGGCTGAGTCCTAAAGGGATCAGTGTATGAGTCAGGCGCGTCTGCCAAACACGCACAAGGGCCGCCGCCGCGTCTCTAACGTCGTAGCAGCTTTGCTGGTCGCACTGTTGACCCTGGTCGTGTTGCTCCCGCTTTTTTTGGTCTTGTATTACCTGCTGATCGAAGGACTGCCTGCGTTTAACTTGGAGCTTTTCCGTATCCCTCAAGGGGGCGACCTCGTAGGCCGGATCGGCCACGCGATCGTCGGGACGGGTATCTTGGTCGCAATTGCTACGGTGATCGGCGCAACGCTGGGCATCGCTACGGGCATCTTTATCGTCGAATTTAATACGCACCCCCTGGTGAGACCTGTGCGGCTGATGGCCGACGTGTTGTTAGGCGTTCCCGCGATCGTGATGGGCCTGGTTGCTTACGGCTTGCTCGTTGTTGGCGGCGGCTACAGCGCCTGGTCGGGCGGGTTCGCGCTCGGGCTGATTATGATTCCCTACGTCACGCGTGCAACCGAAGAAGTACTTAAGCTCGTTCCCCGGAGTTTGCGCGAGGCTGGGTACGCGCTCGGGCTCCCGAAGTGGCGCATCACGCTCTTTATCGTCCTACCCAGCGCCGTTAACGGCATCGTTACCGGGACGCTGCTCGCGGTTGCTCGTATTGCAGGAGAGGCCGCGCCGCTGCTCTTTACTGCTTTTGGCAACAACTTTTTTAACACCAACCCTAGTCAGCCGATTCAGGCACTGCCCCTGCTCATCTACCGCTACGCCCGCTATCCCGATCCCGGACTCGTTAAAACCGCCTGGGCCACCTCGTTATTTCTCGTTTTTCTCGTGCTGATCACTACGCTGATCACCCGCTACGTGTTTAGAGGACGTGTGACCCGATGACGCAAGTACAGCCACAAAAACAAACTCGAGCGCCGACACGAGCTGACGAAGCGGGCGCTACCACCAGAGACACGCTGGTCGCTGCTGAAAATGTCAGCGTGTTTTACGGCAACTTTCAGGCGGTGCGTTTTGTCACGCTCGAGATCGAACCCAACACCGTCACGGCGCTGATCGGCCCGTCGGGGTGCGGCAAGACGACCTTTTTACGGGCGCTCAACCGGATGCACGACCTGACGCCCGGTGCCCGCATCGAAGGTAAACTGAGTTTTCACGGGCAGAATATTTACAGTAAAAATGTAGACGCCGTAGACGTGCGCCGCCGCATCGGGATGGTGTTTCAAAAACCCAACCCGTTTCCCACGATGAGCATCTACGAAAACGTCGTTTCGGGTCTTAAACTAGCCGGTGTCCGTAACAGAGCGCAGCTAGACGAGGTGGTCGAACGTTCGCTCAAACAAGCTGCGCTCTGGGACGAGGTCAAAGACCGGCTGAAAACGCCTGCGACCGGTCTTTCGGGTGGTCAACAGCAGCGCCTCTGCATCGCCCGGTCGCTCGCCGTAGAGCCGGAGGTATTGCTGATGGACGAGCCCACCTCGGCGCTCGACCCGCAATCTACGCAGCGGATTGAAGAGCTGATGGAAACGCTTAAAAAAGAGGTCACTATCATTATCGTGACGCACAACTTGCAGCAAGCGGGCCGCGTCTCAGACCGTACGGCGTTTTTTCTCTTGGACCAGTCGGTTTTGTCCCAAGAGGGCTCGAGTAGCCTCATCGAGTTCGACGCGACCGACAAGCTTTTTACCAATCCGAGTGACCCGCGTACCGAAGCGTATATTACCGGGCGGTTCGGTTAGGCGTTTAGTTGGGCTAGGCCAAGCCAGCCGACTGTGGTGGGTCACTTCAGCGCCTACGTCTGCATGTACGGTTGCGGCCTCAAAGGGCGGAGATAACGACGGCTACTGTGACTGCTGTAAGCGTGACCCTTACAGTTGGGCGGAGACTGGCGTTGCGGTTGCTTTGAGCTGGGACCAGCCGCGTTTAAGAGCGGCGCATCCCTTTTGAGTTTTGCTTTACTGGCGAAAAAATGCCCAGATCGCTGCTGTCGCATCGAAATCGGACGTCTCCGGCCTTGGCCAGCGATGTTCGCCTCTACTAAGAGCATAAAGTGCTAAGCGGTCACCGGCGGGGCACCCTGTAAAGGTGATGAGGCGAACCTCTGTTTTGGGATTCGCTTGGACGGTGGGTAAGGCAGTCGTCTCGAGGTCGGCACTGCATCCCATATAGTTCGCCCAAAATTCGAGCGTCTGCGGGACTGAATAGAGAATCGGAATGTGCCTGCCCGCAACCTCACGTGTCAACCCGTCCCAGGGGACGTTGGTATCGGCTGTACCGTGAACGAAAAGAAACGTAAGTGGGTACGCGCCAGGACACGTTTCGGCCATACCGCCAAAGCCGGTTGCCGCAACCGCCGCAAAGCCTGCGTAACGCTCTGGGGTGCTACACGCCAGCCGCTCGGTCATAAAACCACCATTGGAAAACCCAACAACGTAAAGGCGTTGGGGGTCGATACGGACTTCCCCACTAATTTTCCGCACGAGGGCGTCTAAAAATGCTACGTCGTCAGGTGCATTTTCAGGATACCCCGGAATCCCTGCGGTATAGTTCCATTCGCCACCTTCCGCGTCGGGGTAGAGCACGACAAAATCTTCTTGTTCAGCTAAGCGGTTAAATCCGGTACGTTTCGCCATAGCTGCGCCTGTCTCGGCCCTACCGTGAAGTGCGATCACCAGGGGTAGCGGTGCGTCTTTCTGGGACTGCGGAACGAAGACCTCATAGTGCCGCGTCAGTCCAGCCGCCTCGAGGTTGCCTGATTGCAGGCCAGCCGCACTGACCCAGCCGAGTACAAGAAAAGTAACAATACCTAGCGGTCGCATAAACTGTTATAACGCGTTCGTAAAGGGTTGGCCGCAACTAACGATGACGGCACGACAAGCTAAAAGCTGCCACGCAAGTCTGTAGCGTAGCCCCAAAGCGAGCCGTGCTTTGGTCTTAGCTCGCACCGCTGCTGTCCGGGCATTACCTCTGCTTCTCTTAAACGGCTACTTGCCACCTTGCCCCACACGGTATTTTTGCAGTCCGACGCGTTATCTTCTTAACTACGCTGCGGCCTTGCGGGTGCTCGCATAATGTGCTCTTGCAGCGCCGTTATCTTTGTAAGGATTTTGTCAGCCGCGTACTGTTACGCTGGCCTTTATGAACGCACCGCTCGAGCTTCAAGCTGAAACCGATTTTAGCGGGGTCTATGAGAAGGTTGTCGGGGTGCTCGAGGAGGGCGTCGCGGTCTTTGACGCTGACGGCCGTCTGCTAACCTGTAACCCGGCTGCTGAGCGGCTGCTCGAGCTCGAGCTGACCCAACTTAAAGGGCAAAAACTCACCGGCCCCCAGCGGTATCTGGTTGATGAAAACGGCGTAGCCCTTGCTTTTCCCGGTCACCCGGTCTACACGTGTTTTCAAAGTGGCCAAGCTGAAGCCTTCGTTTTGGGGTTGCACAAGCCGTCCGGCGCTTTTAGCTGGCTGCGGGTCAACGCTCAGCCGCTCGAGCAGGGCGGCGTAGTAACTTACGTCGCCGTTTCGTTTACTGACATTACCGAGCAGCGTGAAACTCAGCAGCGGCTGGAGCGCGAAGCCTTTTTTCGCGCGACGCTGATCGAGGTCGTCACCGAATCGCTCCATCAGGGACTCGACGAACGGTTCTACCAGCGGCTTTTAGAGTGCGCGGTGCGGGCCATTCCTGGCGCACAGGCGGGGAGCTTGCTGCTGCTCGAGGAGGGATGTTACAAGTTTACGGCGGCTGTGGGGTATGACTTGCCAGCTTTGCAGCAGACCTATTTGCTGCCCGAAGAGATGTATAGGGGAGACGACGCTTACAAGCTTGTACTCGCTTACGGTTTTGACAATACCAACGTCGCTGAGGAGCGGCGAAGCGTGATTGACAAGGCCGGACGCGTCCACGACATCAAGGTCTGTATGTCGATCCCGGTGGTACTTAACGGCCAAGCGGTGGCGTACTTCAGCCTCGACAACTTTCAAACCAGAGACGCGTTTAGCCGTGAGGCAACGGAGATGGGTCGTATTTTTGCCCAGCAGACGGCCGCCCTGTGGCAGCGGTTTAGGCTCGAGGCCGCGACCGAACGACTCGCCTTTTATGACGTGGTGACGAATCTGCCTAACCGCCGTCTTTTTTACGACCGCCTGGCTCAGGCGCTGGCGCAGCGGCGCAAAGGCGAAGCCCTCGCGGTGATGTTTCTAGACCTGGACGACTTCAAAAACGTCAACGACACCTTTGGTCACGACGCGGGCGACGCACTTTTGCAAGGTATCGCCCAGCGGCTCGCCAGTGTCGTCCGGCACGGCGACACCCTTGCGCGTTGGGGGGGTGACGAGTTCGTTTTGGTCGTTCAGCTAAGCTGCAAAGAAGATGCCGCCGCTATTGCCGATAAGCTCTTGGAGGTGCTTAAGGAACCCTTTTCGGTCACCGGCCGGACGCTCCAAGTAGAAGGTTCTATCGGGATTGACCTGCTCTCTACGCCGCTCAAAAGTGCTGAAGAGCTCGTTAAACACGCCGACATCGCGCTCTACCACGCGAAGGCGCTGGGCAAAAATAGCTACCAGTTTTTTACGCCCGAGCTGCAGCGGCGTTTGCAAGCGCGGCTCGAGCTCGAGCACGACCTGCGCGGAGCCCTGCACCGCCACGAATTAACGCTCGACTATCAACCGCGTTTTGACCTTGCGACCGGGGCCGTCACCAGCGCCGAAGCGCTCGTCCGTTGGCTTCACCCCGAACATGGTCCGGTGTCGCCCACCGAGTTTATCCCGGTAGCCGAAGCGACCGGACTCATCTTGCCGCTAGGTGAACAGGTGCTCAGCATGGCGGTAGAGCAGGCTAAGGCTTGGCAAGACGCCGGGAGCCCTTGGCGCGTGGCGGTTAATGTCAGCGCCAAACAGCTGGCGTGTTCGGATTTCGCCGGAAACGTCCAAAAAGAGCTGACCGCTCACGCTTTAGACCCCGACCGTTTAGAGCTCGAGCTTACCGAAAGCGCCGCGGTCAAAGACCTTGACGAGACCGCCGCGCAACTCTGCAACCTTAGAAAGCTCGGCGTCCGGGTGGCGCTCGACGATTTTGGCACGGCTTACTCATCGCTGACGCAGCTTAAACGCCTGCCGCTCGACGTCCTTAAAATTGACCAGGCTTTTGTCCGTGACCTGACAGCTGAGTTTGACGCAGAAAAGTTCAACGAAGATAACTCTGGCGAAGTGAAGCCCAAGACGTGCGGCGCTGAAATTGTCAAGACCGTGATCGCGTTGGGCCGCAGTTTAGGTCTGGTGGTCGTCGCTGAGGGCGTAGAGACGCGGGCACAGCTCGAGCTTTTACGGGACCTCGGCTGTCAAGAAATCCAAGGTTATTATCTGGCACGCCCACAACCCGCTGCAGCGTTGGCGGCAACGTTTCAAACACAGAACGGCAAGCCTAGGTTGGGCTGGAGTGCTGAGCCTAGCAGAACTTCGGGGTCTTAAAGCGCGTTTCAGGCAGTGCGCCTTAAGTAGACCCGCTAAAGTCGGTTTTTTATTGGTTACTTCTTGGCTAGTTACTTCTTAGCCGGTTGCTTCGGCTCACCCCCGGGCTTGACTTCTAAAACTATTTTGGCGAGTTCGTCAACCGTGGTGTCTACATAGCTGGTCCCGTCGGGTAGGCGCTGATCAGCGTCAAAATAGCCACCGCTGCCAGTGTGTTTCATCGGCCCGATCAGCTTAAAAGACAACTTGCCTTTGGCTTTGGCCCGGTTCCACACGGAGTTTTTGAACACCGGCCAGCGTCCGGGAAAGGCGAGCGTGCCGATACGTTGAGCGTGGTCATGTTGGCCGTAAAGGTGATAAAGATGCGTAACGCTTTTAAGCCCTGAATCTGAACACATCACCCCACCTAGCGAGATGACGTATAGGGGCGCTTTTAAGACGCTCTGAACGAGAGACGCCGCGCCGACGGCAATCTGACCGCCGCCGCTATAGCCCAAGATCGTCACCGGCACGCCGCTCCCTAACGGGTAACCGCTCCGTGCCAAACCCGCCAAGATTAGTTCGGCGCTGCCTTCGTTATACATCGGGCCGTAACGCCTGTCTGCAGAAACCACGACCTGCCAGAGGTTACGCACGTTGATTAAAAAGCCGACGAGCTTTCGACCGGCAATTTTACGGGCTAGAATCCAGCGCCAGATACGGGCAAACGTCCGCTGGCCGGTGAGTGCCCGGTTGGTGACCGAATAGGGAAAGAGTTCAACCAGCTCGGTGCCCGGTAGCCGAGTACGAAAGCGTCTTAAAAACGTCACTTCGTTGGGGCGGTAGCTCTCTCCTGAAACGCTGTCAATGCCGGGTAGAAAAATGAGATAATGCTGCGCCGGGTTTTCTGCAGTTTCCGGGAGATTTTGTGCGTCTGTCAGCATTTGCTTTTGCGGGGCGACGCCAAACCACCCCGCCCACCAGCCGAGCGTCTCAAGCGGGGCCAGTGCGCCGCTTAACAGCAGTAAAAATAAGAGCACGCCGAGTGCGCCAAAGAGGTCGGCGGTCATGAAGACTGCCGAGCTTGGGCTTCTTCCTCGACACGCGCCGCTTCTGCGCGAAAAAGCTGCTCGAGCCCTTCCCGATCCGTAACTAGGGGTCCGCCGGCAACGTGTGTCCGGAGCCACCGCGTCGCGCCGGCAACGGGCCAGCCGATACCTCGGCGCAAAAGCTGCCACAGCACCCAACCCAGCGCCAAGCAGAGCAAGGCTTGGGTCAGACTCAGCGCGGAAACCGCGTAGATGCCGGTCATCATAATGGCCAGGCTCCAGAGAGCCAAACACAGCGCGATAAAGCCGCCCGCATACGGTACCAGGATAAACGCGCCGAAAAGGTGCGGCGAAAAGCTCCACATCGCCAGCAGCAAGACCTGCGGCACACTCAGCTGCTGCTTAAAAATCCCATCGGCCAACCACACGACGCTAAAGGTAAAGAGCAAAATACCGACCGGATAACTCAGCGCCGTCAGCACGATGCTTAGGGCAAAACGCCTTGGTCTAACGCGGTTGGCAAAGAGCACTACACTCTGACCGAGGGCTTCTGCTAAACCGCCGGCAAAAACGATCAGTACGCCGACGAGCCAGCTGTTAGGGGCGCTGCTCAGCGCGCGCAGCGCGCCTGGCTGTAAGCTGAGCACCTCAGCGAGCATCATGGGCGAAGTGTCTGGGTAGCTGACATGGGCTATATTATGGACCCGTGGGCTGATTTTTGCCAGAGAGCCGGACGGGTTGCGCTTCAGCCCGGTCTTTGCAAAGAGCTGTAAGTTATGACTGCCTAGTGACTGTCTGCTAAACAACCCCAAACCACGCGCGTCCGCACGTTCTCCAGACCGAGCTGTAGACGCTGAGGCGCTCGAGTGGGTGACGCCTCAGCGTTCGCTCTTTGGGGGCCGTGGCAGCTTATCCCGGCAGCCTGCTTGTCTGCTTGCTTCTTGCGTTAACAAAACCCGGCTACTCGCTGGGTTCTTCTCTAAAAACGGCCTGAGAACGAAAGTTCAGTTGTAAGGAGTGCAGGGTATAGTAAACCGGGTAGACGAGCGACACATAAATGAGCCTTGTTCTTAGCGCACTCGGCTCGAGCAAAAGTGCGGCCAAACAGAGCAGACTCCAGATTGATCCTAAGACGACGTGCAGGGTACGCCCGCGCGGAAGACGGCTGATATATAAAAACCGTACCGGGACAAAGACGAGGAGCGCCAACCCTAAAACCAGCAGGGTGTTAAGTAAAAGCGGCGTCTGCAGCATGTAGAGGTAAAAGACGACGATCCCCCAGTACGACGGAAAGCCGACAAAAAAGCCTTCGTCGGCGAGTTTGGCGGTGGTACGGGAGAAACCGAAGGCGCTCGAGAACATCGCAAATGCAGCAATCAAAACCGCCGGCGGCGCTAGCAGCTTAGCCTGTAAAAGGAGCAGCATCGGCAACACGACGTAACTCGTAAAGTCAATGATGTTGTCGAGTAGGCCCCCATCTATGGCGGCGGCGGTCTCTTTAACGCGGTATTTGCGGGCGAGCGCGCCGTCGGTCGCGTCAATCACCATCGTGACGGCAATCGCGCCGAGCGCCCAGCGAAACGACCCCTCTAAAATCCACTCTACGGCGAGCGCCACGAAAAAAAGCGTCGAGGCAGTGTAGATGTGAACGAGGTAGCCCTGAACGGTCTCTTGAACGGCGTCACGACGCGGCATTGCTCTGAGCGTAACACGTCCCTTATCAAAGCTCGGTACGGGTTGACGAAGTTAGGTGAACTGAGCGTGTGCGGGAAGCTTAGAAGGGAGAATTGAGAGTACAGAACGCCTTTATTCTCCCTCCTGTTTTCTACTTTCTTTCAAGCTGCGTAACCGACGCTGGGTACCTCTTTATCTACTTTCTAATTTGTCAAACTCTAAGCCTAATCTTTGAACCGCCTCGAGACGCTCATCAACCCGCTACCCGCTAAGACAACGACCCCGACGACGATCCAGGGCGTCGGGACGCCGAGCAAGTCTGCTCCGAGCGCGAGACCTAAAATCAGCAAGCAGTAACCCAGCAGGTAAAGGAGCGTTCGGGACACCCTTTACTCTACGGCATAAAGCAGTTTTGGAACTAAATGTTCAGTACGCTTTTCCTTAAAGTTGCTTAACGTTTTCACCAAAGGTACGCCCCAGCTACCTCAACCGGGCGCAGCCGGAATGCTAAGATAAGCTCACCTTGATCGCCGTCATCGCCGACATCCACGCTAACTTGCAGGCGCTCGAGGCCGTCATTGCAGACATCCGTGAGGTCGGCGCAACCGAAATCGTCGTCAACGGCGATTTGGTCAACCGTGGCCCGAATAATGCGGGGGTCGTTGAGCGCATCTTTAACCTGGAGAACGTCAGCGCCGTTACACTGGGCAACCACGACGACCTGATGTGCAAATGGGTGGACCATGACCCCGACATCCCTGCGTACTGGTTTGAAGACGCGTTTTGGGACGGGATGGCGTGGCCCGCGCAGCAACTCGCGGAGACGGGACAGTTGGGGCGGCTCCGGGGTCTACCGATGACCTATCTGGACGACCGACCCGGCAAGCTGAGCATTCTCTTTTCGCACGGGTCGCCGCGCCACTACCGCCAAGGCTACGCGAGTTACCTTGAAGACAACGTTTTGGCCGACATTTTAGCGCACTACCCGGCTGACATCCTCGTTGGCTCGCACACGCACCGCCCTTACGAATACCGCTACGGTGAACACCTCGTCTTAAATACCGGCGCGGTCGGTACCCCCTTTAACGGCGACCCACGGGCACAGTACCTGCTCTTGCGAGAGGGTGAAAACGGTTGGCACCCCGAATTTAGAGCTGTCCCTTACGACCGCACCGCGGCACTCAGCGCGTTTGAAACGTCCGGGTATCTGGCAGAGGGCGGCCTCAGTGCCCGTATCTTTTACGAAGAGCTGCGGCTAGCAAGGCCCCTCTATATGGGTTTTTGGGATTGGACGGAGGCGCAGGGCCGCCCCAAAGACTGGGAGAGTTGGGACGCGTTTAAGGGGCACTACGCTAGGCGGTTTCAAGCGGCCGTTTAGGTTTGTCGGCACTGCAAACTCAGCTGGAGAAGTTTGTTACGAGCCAAAGGGGAGCATACAGAAGTCGGCATTCGTCGCTGCTTTGATCGAGCTCACGGCACTTCTCACACACTCAGCGCGTGATGACGGCTGTAAATGACAGCAGTAAATATCAGTACGTCCCAACGTGATGACTAGACCTCTTGCAAAAGTACCGCTTCATTGACCGGGTGAATTTTCCCGTACTTGTTCCACTCGGTAAAAGTGGGAGATAAGAATTCGCCCATCTCCCACTTTTGCAAGAGGTCTACTAAACCGTGCCTGAATTACGCTAGACTGAGCTAGCCACTGGTCGGCCTTTTACTCGAGCCCCAAACCCACATAATGAACTGGTTTATATTGGCTCGAGCCCCACCCAGGAGACTTATGCCTAACATCTCTACCGCTGACCTCGTTCAAGAAATCTTGTACCTACTTACCGAAACCTTCCAAAGCCCTGTCAAAGACGGCAATGCTTACCTCGACAAGGGTACGGGCATCTTTATGACGCTTAGTACCGTCAGTGCCGAGAACGCCTCAAAACCTGCCTTTCCCGGCGCGACTACCCTGGCCGCGCAAACTGAACACCTACGTTTTTACCTGGTTGCCTTAGAAGGTTTTATCACCGGAGCGCACACAAGCGTTGATTGGGACGAGAGCTGGAAGTTAAAAACTGTTACGCCGGAAGAATGGGATACACTTAGAGCCGACCTGCACCAAACTTACCGACATACCGCTGACCTGATTCGTGGGTTTGACCGTTGGGACGAAGACGAACTCGGGGGTGCGCTCGCTATTTTGGCGCACAGCGCCTACCACCTGGGCGCTGTGCGTCAGCTCGTCAAAGCCTTGGGCAGGTGAGATAAAAATAAGCGCCGGACGGTTTAGCTCCGGCGCTTACATAACTGTAGATTCTGGCTTAGACGCCTGCTAAATCGTAATTTTTCTGGATAAACGACTCCCACTCGCTCGGCACATCTTCTTCCGGGAAAATTGCGTTGACCGGACACGCCGGGACGCACGCGCCGCAGTCAATACACTCGTCGGGATGGATGTAGAGCTGGTCGTCGGCTTCGTAGATGCACTCGACCGGGCACACGTCTACGCACGACTGGTCTTTAACGCCGATACACGGCTCGGTAATAATATGGGGCACGCTGCTCCTCCTGGGTGTTACTGGTTTAGGCAGCACGAGCGCCGAAAGCGCCGCTGCGGTAGAGTTCAAGGTCGCTGCTGAGTTGCTGGTTACCGGTGTGAGCCGGAGTTGGTCTGATACGTGGTTGACCGGCTTCAGGCGGCGGCGGGCTCTGCGCCCACTCCTTTATTATGCGGGGTTGCCCCACTCCGCGCAACCCCCACCAGCACGATGGTAATCAGGGTGAACGCGGTCAGCGCGAGGAGCGGAATGGTGATAAACCCGAGCCAGTTGATGTACTCCTGTGAGCAAGGAACCCCTGAGCGGCAGATACTCGGCGCACGAAATCCCGGTACTTTTTGCTCGAGATAATGAAACGTCGAAACGCCCATCCCTAAAACGGATAACGGTAACGCGTAGCGGACGATACCCTGGTCCTGCCGGTACGAAGCGATACCTAACAAAAGCACGAGCGGGTACATCAGCACGCGCTGATACCAGCAAAGGGCGCACGGGATAAAAAACCGTACCTCGCTAAAGTATAAGCTCCCGGCGGTGGCGATGATGGCGACGAGCCACGCGGCGTAGAGGCCGAAACCGCGAAAAAAGCCCTTCACGGTCTAGTTCGCCGCGGCGTTTTCGACAGCCGTCTGGATGGCGTCAAACTGAAAGTCCTCGAGCCGTGTGCCATTTACAAAAATTGAGGGCGTCCCCTGAACTCCGGCAGCGTCGCCCATGGCACGGTCGGCCGCGACCTGCTCGGCGTAGGTTTTATCGGCAGTGCAGCTCTGCAGCGCGTCGGCGTTAACGTCGGGCAAGTTGTCACGGGCAACCCCGGCTAAAAAGGCGGGCGTCGCCCATTCTTCGCTTTCAGGACCTTGCGAGCGGAACAAGTAGGTTTTATAATCCCAAAAAGCTTGTGGACTTTGGTCAAAGACGCATTCGCCCGCGAGCGCCGCCGTCGTCGAATCAGGGCCGATAAAAGGATAATTGATGAAGTAAAAGCGCACCTGTCCCGTATCAACGAGGTTGCGTTTGACCTCGGGAAAGACGTTCTCGTCGAAAAAGCGGCAAGTAGGACACTTGAAATCTTCAAACGCTACGATTTCAACCGGAGCGTCCGCTTGGCCGAGCATCGGCTGACCCTCAACGTTGATCTCGCTACTGACAGTCGTCGCCGTGCGCGTCGGCGCAACTTGGCGGTAGACGATAAAACCGACTAAAGCGAGCGCCAAAACGATCAGGGTCACGAGCGTCAGCTGCTGCGCGGTGCGGGTGGTACGTGGAGTAGACATATCTTTAAGTATAAAGGCTATGGATGAAAGCGGTGTGCCCTTTTTGGCCGGATTCCAGGTTCTGCTGACACTTCAAAACCAGCTGGAGGCGTTTGCAGTGCATCCTGTAGAAGTAAGAATCCAGAGTAAAGAATTGAGAAGTTGCTGGCCCGACCGAAAGAACAGTGTTTCTCACGTGCTTAAGGTGTGATGGCCCAAGCAAATATCAGCACGACACAGTCGGCCGGGGGCTGAAGGTCGTTCAGACGAAGCTGGAATTAAGAAGTCAGAATCCAGAATGTAAAAACTTTTGGCAACACGCTCGAGCCGTCTCCCAGTTCTGCTAAACCTCTAGCGGGCAGTCTGCGTGTTGAGCGACGCGGTGTAGCCTTCTTCTTCGACCGCGTACAGCATCGTCTGAACGTCGGCGGCTCCCTCGACCGTCGCTTGACCGGCAGCGAGGTCAACTTCGGCTTTATCAACGCCGGGGGTACGCTCGAGCGCCCCCTGAACCACCTTGACGCAGTGGTCACAGGTCATGCCTTCGATGTTAAGTTTCGTTTGGTAGGTTGCCATAGTCGAGTCTCCTTTTTACGTTAGTTTAGCATTTCCATGAGAGGTTGCCACAAGTATCATCGCAGAATGTACGTGCTGGTCAGCTGAAATTAGATTGAGAGCGTTGCCGACCAGATGATACCTGCTAGTTTTACAGCTGCAGCGCGTTGCAAGGAAGAAGTTAGGATACAGCATTCAGAATCTGTCAGCTTACCAGAGAAAGAGAGCAGACTTTCACGCGCTTGAAACATAAAGGTAAAAAGCTTTAGCATAACCCAGTTATCCGAGCCCGCGTTCTCTTGCCCAGACGATGACCTCAGCGCGGGTGTGAAGGCCGAGTTTTTCGTAAATGCTCGAGATGTAGTTGCGCACCGTTTGCGTGGCGAGCCCGAGTTCGCTGCCGATGGTGTCGTTGTTTGAGCCCTTGGCGACGTAGCTTAAAACCTGCCGTTCGCGGGCGGTCAGTTCGTCAATACCGGTTCGGTCAACGTCGCCTGAACGCAGCTGCGCGAGCCGTTCGACGACCGAACGGCTAAACCAGGTGGCGTCGTTCATCACCTCTTCGATAGCCCGCATCAGCTGCGCTTCGCTCTGTTTACGCTCGGTTACGTCAATAAAGATGTCGAGCTGACACGCCTCGTTGTCCACGTCAATGATTTCGCTGGCGACCATGACCGAGAGCACCTCGCCCCCTTTTTTACGAATCTCCATCTCGCGGAGCGGGACCGGGACGCCGCGCCGGAGCTGCGCTAAGGTGCGTTCACGTCCGGGCCGGTCAACGTAGAGTTCGATCTCGGTCAGCGTACGCCCGACGACCTCCTCACGCGTGTACCCGGTCAGCGACAAAAAGCTCTCGTTGACGTTGAGGTAGCACTTGTCGGTTAAGCGGACGATAACAGTTGGGGCGGGGCTCGAGCTAAACGCCTTGTAAAACCTATCTTCGGAGCGCCGCAGCGCCTCAGTCCGCTCTTCGACGCGTTTTTCCAACGTTTCGTACGAGGCTCTAAGCTCTTCATCCTGCGCCAGCCGCTGCGTTTCGTCACGGATAATTTTGGCAAACCCGCGCAACTGCTCCGGCTGCTCTTTGTCGACCAGCGCGACCAGCACGCCGTTAACCCAAAGACGCGAGCCGTCTTTGCGGACGTGCCAGCGGTCGTCCTCTGAGCGTCCGGTTTGAGCTGCTTGCTCGAGCTCGTGTTGCGGCGCTCCCGTGGCGCGGTCTTCGGGGGTAAAGATAAGGTCTATCGCCTGACCTATTACCTCAGCACTGCAGTACCCAAGGGTTTCTTGTGCACCTAAATTCCACGAGTCGATCCTGCCGTCCGTATCGGTGGTAAAAACGGCGTAATCTTTGAGGTTTTCAACCAGAAGCCGGTAGCGTTCTTCTTGTTCCAAGACGCGCTTCCGACTGTCGTTTTCTTGCACCATCTGCTCCCTTATGTCGGTAACCACCCACCGGATTCACTGTAGCGGACGTTTGCCCCCATAACAAGAAGCTTTTGTCCTAAGTTAGAACAGCTATTTGAACTTGTCACGGGTTAGCCTTCGCCGCCCGCCGGGTGATGGTCAAGCCCTTCGTAGGCTTCCATAAAGGCGTTGATCCGGGCGGGGTCGAGCTCATCAAAGGTCTCGAGCCGACCCCACGCGGTTAGCGCGTAGTGTGCGCTCAGGTCTTTACGCGGCGCAATCACCACGCGGCGGTAGCGACTCGCGTCGTAGGCGTTCTCGAGCTCCTCAACTTGCGCTTGATTTTCTGCCGGTGTCCCGGCTTGGTACCACAAGATAACGCCCGCGTCTTCTAAGTTATGAACGAGCAGAGGGTCGGGTTGAACCTCGGTATACGCGCCCCAACCCGCCGTGTAAGGCAGGTGCGGCCCCGAGGTCGGCGGATTCGAGTTGTAGGTAGGCGTCGCGCCTTCGCCGATATGTGCGTTGCCTAAACTGCGAAAATGTTCTCCGGGAAGCCGTGACTGCCGGTAGCTGTTGATGCCAACAGGCGTAGCGATCAGAAGCGCCAGCCCCGCGCCGATAAGCCACGGTGTCAGCGAACGTTTCTGCGGCTGTTGAGGGCTTTTTGGCTGCACCTTAGGTTTTGTTCTAGCTTTTTTCGTTGACCTTTTCGCAGTTATTTTTTTCTCCGTTGCCATACGCTAATTTACCCTGCGACACTGAGAAAAGCTGTTACTTTAACAGCGCCGGGTTCAGCTTATAGGCTTCCTGCTTATCACGTCAGCTAACGGAGCCGTTAAGACGCTAAGCTAACCAGTAAGAGGTGACACGATGACTCAAGCCACAACCTTCCGCGCTTTCCGAATCGAAAAGTCAGGAGAGACGTTCTCTCGAGGTGTAAAGACGCTCGCTCAGAACACCCTGCCGGACGGTGACCTGACCGTACAGGTCGCCTATTCGTCCCTCAACTACAAAGACGCACTTTCGGCGACCGGCAACCCCGGCGTCACCAAAACCTACCCACATACGCCTGGGATTGACGCGGCTGGAACCGTGCTAACGAGCCGCGACGCACGTTTTAACGTTGGCGACGAAGTGATCGTCACTTCTTATGACCTCGGGATGAATACACCGGGGGGCTTCGGCGAGCTGATCCGCGTCCCGGCGGCGTGGGCCGTGCCGCTCCCGGCGGGGTTGTCGCTTCGTGAAGCGATGGTTTTGGGAACAGCCGGACTGACTGCAGGGCTCTGTTTAGACGCGCTCTTAAACCACGGTCTGATGCCGGAGGACGGGCCGGTCGTGGTGACGGGCGCGTCGGGCGGCGTCGGTAGTGTGGCGGTGGCGCTCCTTGCGCGGGCAGGGTTTCAAACCGTGGCGAGTACCGGGACCGAGGCGGCGCACGGCTGGCTCAGAGACCTCGGCGCAGCGGCGATCAGCCCACGCGCTGAGCTTTCTGCGCCGTCACCCAAACCGCTGCTCAAAGCGCAGTTTGCCGGGGCGATAGATACGGTTGGCGGCGAGGTATTGACGAACGTCGTCAAGTCGCTGAGCTACCGGGGCGCGGCGGCGGCGTGTGGCCTGGTGGCGGGGCCGGAACTGTCTCTAAGCGTCTACCCGTTTATCTTGCGCGGGGTGAGTCTCCTCGGAATTGACTCGGCAGAGTGTCCGATGAAGGTGCGACGAGGGGTGTGGGAAAAGCTGGCCGGTGAATGGAAGGTTGACCTGACGGGCGTTACGCGTGAGGTCACATTAGACGAGCTGAGCGGCGTGATTGACGAGATTTTAGCAGGGCAGACGCAGGGCCGGATCGTGGTCAAGGTGAGTTAGAGGGGCTCGAGTTCATCCCCCACACGCACTTCACCCTCTTCGATAATTCTTGCTAACAGACCGCCGTGCCCACGCACCGCGTTATAGCCTCCCGGCCCGAGCGCCTCTTCCATCCGTGAACACGGGTGGCATAAACCCGCACCTTCAAAGACGGCCTTACCGATCCGAAACCGCCGTTCTTTAAGGGCGAGCAAGTTGACGCCCGACACGACGAGGTTGCGCCGGAGCTGTTCAGGAGTAGCCTCACCGCTAGTGAGTGCGCTAATCACCGGTAGATGTTCGGCTTGAATCAGGGTGACCTGCCGCGCTGACGCCGAAGCGCGTTTACTGCGGTGGTCGCCCGCCAAGCCACGCCCCGGCAAGGCGAGTGTGTGCTCTACGCGTACCGGCGGGGTGCGCCGTTCGGGGCGCACCAGGATTAGCTCGAGCCTGCCCCTTTGCGGCAACGTGTTGAGTAAGGTTTGAACCGTCACCTTCTAATTGTAGCGCAGACTATGATGAAGGGGTGGGTCAGAACTGCAAGGAATAAGCCGTGGGGTCCCGGCTCGAGCTCGTTTGCGGCAACCTTACGGTGTGCCGAACCGGAGAAGCTGACGCGCGTTCGCCGTTTGCCTACCCGTTTTGTCATTTACACCGTCGGTCCGGCTTGGTGGTCACGCAGACGAAGACAACCTGCTCGCCAGCTGTTACCGTAGTGTGTTTGGGGTTGCGGCCGAGGACGGCCTGCGTTCGCTGGCATTTGCATCTATCAGCACGGGCGGCTATGGACTCTCTCGCATACAGCGCGGCCTGCACTAAGAGAGGTTTGGACAGGGCTCAGGGCCAACTCTCAGCTAGAGTAGGTCAAGGCTTTCTGCTTTAGTGACCGTTTCAGTGGCTATTTTAGTGACCGTGATTTTAAGCGTCTACCAAGACGCTCTACAAATGGAGGCAAGATGAAACGATTTTGGTTGATAGTACTGCTACTTACTGCACTTCTTACGGTGCTCCTCGGCGCGTGTCGGCGCAATGTGGCACCTGTGGCCCCTGTTGTGGGGACGCTCGAGCTCACCGTCGCCGGGTTACCGGCTGGGACGGCCGCGGCGGTTTCGGTCACCGGCCCAAACGGGTTCGCTCAGAGTTTGACGCAGAGTGGTTCACTCGTCCGCTTGGCTCCCGGCGCGTATTCTGTGAGTGCGACACCGGTCACGCGCGCGGCAGAAACCTATACCGCTGCCGTCAGCGGGTCACCCGCGACCGTTGCTGCAGGTGCGACGACGCCGGTGACGGTGACCTACGCAGTCGGGCGCGGTGCGGGCGGCGCGGTCTCCGGAACGGTCAGTATTGTCGGAGCCGGGGCTGGGGCCGACGCCCCGTTTGTTCCGGGTGAAGTCATTGTTAAGTTCAAACCGGGATTAGGTGAGCAAGCGTTGCGTGCACAGGCGCTCACGGGAGTGCTCGAGCCCGTTCGTGACCTGCCCCTCAAAGATGTGGGTCTTTACCGCGCCTCACCCTCGCTACGTGCGCAAAGTACCGATCTCAAAACCGATACCTTGAACCTGGTCGCGCAGCTTTCAGCCAGGGACGATGTGCTCTACGCCACGCCGAACTATCTGCTCTCAGCGACTGCCGAACCCAACGACCCGCTTTACGCGCAGCAGTGGCACCTCCGCGCCATCAACTTGCCCGCGGCTTGGGACCAGACCACCGGCTCAGCGAACGTGACGGTGGCGATTATTGACAGCGGCGTCGTCACCACACACCCCGACCTCGCGGATAAGCTCTTGCCCGGTTACGATTTTGTCAATAGTTCTGATTCCGGCGACGGTGACGGGCGCGACGGCGACCCCACCGATCCTCGGGGTATCTCGCACGGCACGCACGTAGCCGGAACCGTCGGGGCTGCGACGGACAACGGTCTCGGCGTCGCGGGGGTGAGTTGGGGAGCCCGCATCTTGCCGGTACGGGTTCTGGGTACTGATGATAACGGTGACGCGAACGGCACCCTCGCGGACGCGATTGACGGCATCCTGTGGAGCGTGGGCGAGCGTGTACCGGGTGTACCCAGCAACCCTAACCCCGCCGACGTGCTGAACTTAAGTCTCGGCGGTCCCTTTTTGTGTAGTGAGGCCGAAGCACTGCAAGACGCGTTTGACCGGGCCAACGCCGCCGGTGCGGTGGTTGTCGTGGCCGCCGGCAATGACAACGATGACGCCAGCAACTACACGCCTGCAAGCTGCGGCAACGTCATCGCGGTAGGAGCGACGACGATTGAGAACAAACGCGCCCGCTACTCGAACTATGGCGTACGGGTTGACGTGATGGCTCCGGGAGGCGATACGAGCACCGACATCAACAAAGACGGTGAACCCGACGGCGTGCTGAGTACGGTGCGCCCGAGCGCCGCCGGTAACGACGGCTACGCCTACTTTAACGGCACCTCGATGGCCTCACCACACGTGGCCGGGGTTGCCGCCCTCTTAAAAGGGGTGCGACCTTCGCTAAGCACCGCTGACGTGCGTGACATTTTGACCGCTACTGCAACGCCGCTTACCGATAGCTCTTGTAGACCCGGTTGCGGTGCAGGGCTGATCAACGCGGCGGCGGCTCTGGCCACGCTCGCCACGCCCGTCGAACCCGACTTTGCCCTCTCGCTCTCACCTGCGGCAGTGTCTCTCAGCGCCGACGCGCCGACGGACGTCACGGTGCTCGTCTCGCGCTCGGGGGACCTGGCAGGTGCCGTGGCCTTTAGTATCTCCGGCTTACCGGGCGGCTTAAGCGCGAGCTTTGCGCCGTCGTCCACCACGGGTGACAGTGTGCAGCTGACCCTGACAGCCGCTGCTGATCTCAGCGGTAAGTACACGTTACAGGTACAAGGCGTCAGCGGCAGCGTCAGCAAAACCGTACCACTCAGCGTGTCGGTAGCGGGGAAAAAACCGCCGGAACCCACAGTAGATATTGCAGGGACTTACGTGTTCGCTTGCCCCGTTTCGAACACCAAATGTACCGTGAGCAAGCTTCCGTTTACCCAGATCGAAACGGGCGGCCTCAGCGCCGACTATACGATTCCGAACGTACCCGCTGGGAACTATCATGTCTTCGGTTGGAATGACCTAAACGGTAATGGGATAGTTGACAACGGCGAGCCCTTCGGTTCATTTCCAACTTCGGGAACGCCGCAGGTTATCAATCCACCGGTAAGCGGCGTCAACCTTACACTGGTGCCCGCGTTAGGAACGCAGGCTCGATTTAACAAGCTCCTGCAGGGGCGTTAGAGCACATTTAAGGCTCCATAACCTCAGTCTAAAGGCGGAGAGGCTTTGTAACCCTAGCAAGGGTGAGCAGCCTCTCCTTTTGCTAGCGTAGCCTCAGACCCACTAAGGGGCCGCCTATTCTGAAGGAGGAACACGATGGCTTTTGAAGCAACCCCACTCCCGTATCCGAACGACGCGCTCGAGCCCAACATTGACGCGCAGACGATGGAAATCCATCACGATAAGCACTACGGCACCTACACGACCAAACTTAACAGCGCGGTCGAAGGGACCGAACTCGAGAACCTTTCGATTGAAGACATCCTCGCCAAAGGTGCCGACGCGCTGCCTGCAGCCGTCCGCAACAACGGCGGCGGTTACTACAACCACGGCCTCTTTTGGGAGTGGCTGAGCCCACAAGGGGGCGGCGAACCGAGCGGCGAGTTGGGCGAGGCCATCGCTCGAGACTTCGGCTCGTTCGACTCGTTTAAGGAAAAGTTCGCCGACGCCGCTGCCACCCGCTTCGGTTCCGGCTGGGCGTGGCTCGTTTCTGACGGGGGCACGCTCTCAATTATGAGCACCCCAAACCAAGACAGCCCCATCATGGAGGGCAAACACGCCGTGCTGGGCCTTGACGTATGGGAGCACGCGTACTACCTCAAATATCAGAACAAACGCCCCGACTATATCAGCGCGTTTTGGAACGTTGTCAACTGGGACAAGGTAAACGAACTCTACGCTCAGACGAAGTAAATCCGTTTTTAGCTAAGGCTGCGCCGGACAACTGTCCGGCGCATTTTTTGTAGCTACCCGTTGGTTGACGCTTAGCTGAAAAGGAGATGTTAGGGTTGCGTAGGGTTGCTGGCCGAATAGATAGCGTTGTTGACCGAAACTTGCTTGCGACTCACTAAGGAGAACTAGATGGTTAAAAGGATTTTGGGTTTAGGAGGGCTGCTCTTATTAAGCGCCTGCTCGCATGTCAAACCTGTGCCCGGTTTAGACACGGCGGCAGCGCCGACCGAGCTGTTTTTTTCTGAATACGTTGAGGGTAGCAGCAACAACAAGGCGTTAGAAATCTATAACGGTACCGGTGCAGCGGTTGACCTAGCGGCGAGCGGCTACGCCGTAGACATCTACTTTAACGGCAGCACGTCGGCAAGCACCAAGATTCCGCTGATGGGAACCGTTGCGCCCAAAGATGTGTTCGTCTTGGCCGACAATGACGCCGCTACGCCGGTGCTAGATGTTGCCGACCAGACGAGTTCCGCAAGTTTTTTTAACGGCGACGACGCGGTGGTACTCCGTAAAGGGACGACCGTCTTAGACGTCATCGGGCAAATCGGTACCGACCCCGGCAGTGCCTGGGGCAAAGACCCGACGAGCACGCAAAACAACACGCTCCGCCGTAAAGCGAGCGTCATGCAGGGCGACAGCGACGGAAGCGACGCGTTTGACCCGGCTACCGAGTGGGACGGCTTTGCGACCGATACCTTCGCCGGTTTAGGTAGCTACGGCGATAGCGGCACCCCGCTGGGAGCGTGTCAGGCTGCGCCCGCTGTAACCCTGATTTCTATCGTTCAGGGCGACGGTGACGCGACACCTTGCTTAGGGCAAACCGTCAGCGTCGAAGGCGTCGTCGTCGGCGACTTTGAAGGCGCGTCGGCGTTACGCGGGTTTTATGTTGAAGAAGAACAGGCGGATTGGGACGCTGACGCGGCGACCTCCGAAGGTGTGTTCGTCTTTAACGGTGACAACGACAGTGTGTCGATCGGTCAGCGCGTCCGGGTGACGGGCCGGGTAAGCGAGTTTGGCGAACAGACCCAGATAACTGCAAACAGCACCGAAGTCCTTGACCGTCCCGCAGTTGTCATCCCTAAAACGTCCGTCACGCTGCCGGTAGCAAGTTTGGGCGACCTCGAGGCGTTTGAAGGGATGCTCGTCACCTTTCCGCAGTCTCTGGTCATCTCCGAATACTTCAACTACGACCGTTTCGGCGAACTCGTCCTGGCGGCTCCACCAGCCGGTTTGTCACGCCCTTATACCCCGACCAGCTACGTCAGTCCCGGCGCTGAAGCGCAGCGTGTGGCTGAGCTGAACGCCCGCAGCCGCATCACCTTAGATGACGGGTTGGGCGTCCAAAACCCCGAGGTGACGCGGCACCCGAACGGCCAACCCTTCAGCCTGACGAACCGGTTCCGGGGCGGCGATACTGTCACCAACACTGTCGGCGTCCTCGACTACCGTTTTGGAGCCTACCGCGTGCAACCGACGCAAGGTGCCGATTACGCGGTCAAAAACCCCCGCACCGCTGCGCCTGATAATGTGGGTGGCAGCCTCAAAGTCTCGAGCTTTAACGTGCTCAACTACTTTACGACGCTCGACAACGGCTCGAACGGGGCACGCGGCGCGGACGACGCCGAAGAGTTTACGCGGCAGCAGGCCAAGATCGTTTCTGCCCTTGCCGCCATTGACGCGGACGTGTTCGGCCTTACCGAGATTGAAAACGACGGCGACGTGGCGGTACAAAACCTGACGGACGCGCTCAACGCTCGCGTCGGCGCAGGCACCTACAACTTCATCTCGACCGGTACTATCGGCACCGACGCCATTAAAGTGGCGCTCCTTTACAAGCCCTCAGCGGTGACGCCCGTCGGCAATTTTGCGCTCCTCGACAGCTCGAAAGACCCACGGTTTATCGATACCAAAAACCGTCCGGCGCTCGTTCAGACCTTTGACGATGCAACCGGTGGACGGTTTACGGTGGCGCTCAACCACTTTAAGTCGAAGGGCTCGAGCTGTGACGACGTGGGCGACCCTGATACCGGCGACGGACAGGGCAACTGTAACGAAACGCGCACCAAAGCGGCGGCAGCTTTAGTGGATTACCTAGCGACTGATCCGACCGGCAGCGGTGACCCCGACGTGCTGATCGTCGGCGACCTCAACTCGTACGATCATGAAGACCCGATTCGCACGCTTCAAGCGGGCGGGTACACCGACCTCAACCGGCGTTTTGGCGGTGAGTTCGCCTACTCTTACGCGTTTGACGGACAGTTTGGCTACTTGGATTATGCGCTCTCGAGCCCCACATTAACCGACCAAATTACCGGCACGACCGACTGGCACATCAACGCCGACGAACCCGACTTGCTCGATTACGACACCAGCTTTAAGAGCGACGGCCAAGATGCGATTTTTGCCCCCGACCCGTACCGCGCCTCGGATCACGACCCGGTAGTGGTGGGGCTTGCGTTGACCGTCCCTGACCCGGCCATCCTTTTAGACAACCTTATCGGTGAGGTTCAGGCGCTAGGACTTGGGCGCGGTGACGAGCAGAAACTACTGTCCCAGCTCGAGACCGCCGCACGTCAGCTGGAACGTGGCAACCGTAGGCAGGCAGACGCTGCATTAGGTCGTTTTGAAGATCAAATCGGCAAGCTCGTCCGTAAGGGTTCACTCAGCACCCAACAAGGACAGCAGCTCGGGGCAGCGTCGCAAACCATCCGCAAACTGCTCTAAAGCTGAGACGATCACCTTTGACCGACGCGAAGTTTTTCGCGTCGGTTTTCTTGATGGCATTTTAGACTTGGGCTATGAACGCCAAAGCTGAAACAGCGGTGACATTGCTGTTACTCGCTGTTTGTTTCGGGCTGCTGGGTTGGAACTTGTGGCCGCGCCTTACGGTGCAGAAGGTGGCGATGGGGCTCGAGCAACCCGACGTCACCGTCTCGGTGGCGGGCGCGGTGGCGTTTCCGGGGGTTTATGCACTGCCGTGGGGCTCGCACGTGACCGACGCTGTTGCTAAAGCAGGAGGTTTGACCGACGCCGCCGAAGCGACGCTCCTGAACCTCGCCGATCCGCTGACAACCGGTGAAACCGTCCTCGTGCCCGTAGCGCGGACCGCAACCGGTGAAGACCGGCTCAGCCTCAATACTGCGACGGAACGCGAATTGGAACTGCTCGTTCCGGGTGTCGGCCCCGTGACTGCTGCGAAAATCGTTGCAGCGCGGCCCTTTGAGAGCGTCGAAGATTTGCTCGACGTTTCTGGTATCGGCCCCGCGACGCTCGAGAAAATCCGGCCTTACGTTAAACCGTGATGGTGTCGTGAGCGTTACCCTTAACACCCCAGCGACTGCCGCTGAGAAAGTTACCCCGTTTCCACTAGCTTGGTCCGTCGCTGCGGCTTTCTGCCTGGTTTTGGGAATTGCGCTCGCGGGTGCCGGTCTGCCGGTCTGGAGCAGCGCCGTGTGTGCGGGTGTATTCCTACTCGTCGGTCTGACCTTTGGTTTGCGGCTTATATTGCTGACGCTGCTTTTGATCCCACTCGGCTTTGTCCGGCTCGAGCTGTGGGAGGCGCGACCCCAACCGCTGGGGCCGCTGATCGGCACCACCCAAACCCTTTCCGGTGTGGGCGACGGCACCTATCTGACGCTGGGCGAACCCGCCGGGGCCAAAGTCGTCCTCTCACCCAAAGGTGTCGTCGGCGCAGGCCGCGTGACGCTGCGCGGCGACGTCGTAGAAGCGAGCCACAAACGCAATCCGGGCGGGTTTGATTACGCGGGATTTTTGGCGCGGCGTGGGGTCGGCGCACAAGTTTATGTAGATGAGGTAACGTCGTTTGAACCTGCTGGGGTGACTTTCAAAACGCGGTTGCAGCGTGGCGTCGTGGCAGGGTTGTCCCCGACGCAGGCGGCACTACAAGAAGCGATGACGCTCGGCATCCGCGACAATCTCCGCGACTTACGCGACGTTTTTGCAGCGGCAGGGTTGGCACACGTGCTGGCGCTTTCAGGGCTGCATATCGGGGTGTTGATCGCCGCGTTGGGTTTCTTGCTGAGGCCGCTGGGGGTGCTGCGTTACCCGCTGTTGATCGGGTTTGTCGTGGCGTTTGCCGCGCTGGTCGGCGCGACGCCGAGCGTCTTGCGGGCGACGACGATGGCGGTTGCGGTGCTCTTATCCCTGTGGCTCGGGTCGGGCAGGCTCGAGCCCTGGCCCGCGCTGTCACTGGCGGCGCTGCTGGCGCTCTTGTGGAATCCGTCAGGGCTTTTCGACCTGTCGTTTCAACTCTCGTACTTGGCCGTGATCGGGATTTTGGTCTTCGCCTTGCCGACGCTCCGGTTACTGCACGCCTCTTCACTTCCGTGGTGGCACCCCAAAGCGTTGCTGCTCGGGTCGCTCGTGGTGAGTTTGGGCGCACAAGCGCCGCTCCTGCCGCTTCTCGCCCACACCTTTGGCACGGTGCCGCTGTTCGGTCCGCTGGTCAATATCGTGGCGCTGCCGCTGGCGACGGTGTTAGTCCCGCTGGGTTTCTTGGCGGGGGTGCTGGGTACGGTGTCGCTCCCCTTAGCAGCGTTCTTAAATCACCTGACTGCGCCGCTGGCCTCGGCGCTGATCTGGGCGGCGAACGAGAGTGCGACTTGGCCGAGCCTCGAGTGGGGCGAGATTGCGCCGGTCGGGTTTGCTTACTACAGCGTCGGAGCGTTCGCACTGGCGCTCGTGTCGCTGGGCAAACTGCGGCTCTGGCGGGGGCTGTTAGTCGTAGCGGCGGCACTTACGGCCTCGACGCTGACCCCTTCACCTCACGGCAACGCCGAACTCGTCTATCTCGACGTAGGTCAGGGCGACAGCACCTTGATTCGTCTGCCGCACCGCACCGAAGTCTTGGTTGACGGTGGCGGGACGCCTTTTTCTGACTTTGATATTGGTGAGAACACTGTCGTTCCGGCGCTCCGGGCACTGGGGGTAGATGAGCTCGAGCTCGTCATCGCCTCTCACGCCGATACCGACCACATCGAAGGGTTGGCAAGTGTGCTCCGGGAGATGCCGGTCGGTGAACTGGTGATCGGGTATTCAGCAGCTGATTCGGGGGCGTTTGCGGCGCTGCTGGACGCGGCTGAAGCGCGCGGCGTCCCTGTCACCGAAGTGCGGCGTGGGGAGGTCTTGACTGTCGGTGACGCTCGGCTGGACATCCTCAACCCACCCATGCAACCTTTTGAAGCGAGTAACGACAACTCGGTTGCGTTTGTGCTCGAGGCGCTCGGCACCAAAGCACTCTTTTTAGGCGATGTGCCGAGTACGGTCGAAAATGTTTTGGCTGTACCCGACGTAGACGTCATAATGGTCGCACACCACGGCTCGAGGTTTTCTACCTCAGACGCGCTTCTCACCGCCGCCAGACCTGAACAGGCCGTCTTGTCGTATGGCCGCAACAACTATGGGCACCCGAACCCGGATGTTCTGGCGCGGCTTAAAGCGCACGGCGTAGCGGTTTTTGAGACACATCAAGTGGGCGCGGTGCGGCTGCCGCTAGGACGGCTAAGCAGCCATAAGTAAAGGCTTTGGCCATTCGTCGCTGCTTACCGGGTGAGGCTGACGCAAGTGTTGACCTGAACGTTAGACGAGCGTTTCTACAACGCTCGTCTAACCATGAAACGCCGCGCCGACATGTTAATTTGTTTACAGTGATAGGCCGATGATAACTCCTGTACGTGTGCTCTCGAGCGGTGGCCCCATGCGGGTCGAACTCGCCCGCTGGCAGGGCAAGCTGGTGGTCGTTAAGCAGCTGCAGGCCGCTTCGTCGGTTCTCGCCAACCGTCTGGGCCGCGAAGCTGCCGTCGTCACACATTTAGAGCATGAAAACATCGTGCCGCTCTTAGCAGTTCAAGATACGAGTCTGATCTACGCGTACTGTCCCGGCGTCAGCTTAGGCGAGGCGCTGCAAAAAGGGCCACTCGGCACCGCCGACAGCCTGCGCTTTATCCGCAACGTGCTCTCAGCCCTCGTTTACGCGCACGCACAAAATGTGATTCACTTAGACGTCAAGCCCTCAAATATTCTTATCAACGGCGAAAAGGCGCTCCTGACCGACTTCGGCTTTGCCAAAGACCTCGCGCTCGCCTCGATTACGCAGCAGGGGATGTCACTTGGAACGCCCAACTACATGGCTCCCGAACAGTTTACCGGCGAGCGCAGTGATCCTAGAAGCGACCTCTACGCGGTCGGCGCGGTTTTATATCATATGCTGACCGGCGCGCCCCCGTTTGAACGCGATATTTTTAGATTTTTAACGGGTGACCCCACGGTGACGCTTAAGCCGTTACCCGAGGCGGCCGCGCCGCTGACAGCGTTTGTGGAGCAGGCGCTCGAGTACGACCCCACGCGGCGTTTTAGCAGCGCCGCCGAGATGCGCAGCGCCCTTTCTCATGTCTATCTGGATGATCTATTCTTTTGACGGCCTACTTTAGAGCTCAGCTGAAAAACTGGTTGAATATAACGTATCAAGAGAATAGTAAATACAGGAGGGAGGATATAATGAGCTCTGAACCCTATTCTTCATGCTATATTTTCCCTTCCCCTTTCTGTCCGACGGCTTCGGAGCAGCTCATCTTAGGTTCTACCGATGATCTTATCGTTTAGCGGCGACCCTTTTTTGGCGACGCGTGCGGCGCGGCGCGCGCTCCGGTCGCGTGGGTTTCGCACCGAAGACACGACCGAACTCGGTGAAGGAATGAACGCGCCGCAAGTCGCTCAGCTCGCAGCGCAGTCGGGGCTGTTCGGTCAAGTGGCCTTGCTGTTAGACTTTGACGCGGCCTTTCGCGGTCAGGGCGGTGTCAAACCGCGTAACGACACGCTCAAAGTGTTAGAGACCGTTTCACCCGACACGCTCGTCGTGGTGCTCGATTTGGGCGCGACCCCGGCGCGGCAAAAGACGTACAACGCCCTCGGTACCCACGAAGCCCTGCCGACGCCGCGCTTTAACGCGCTCACGCACTGGGTCAGACAAGAGTTGCAGGCCGCTGAGGTCGAGGTTGAAAAAGATGTGCCCGATACTCTCGCCGACCTGTTTGGGGAAGACCTGCCGGGGATTGCCGCTGAGATTCAGAAGCTGGCAGTCTTAGGCGAAACCTTAACGAGTGAGCGCGTCCGTGAGATCGTCAACCGGCCCGCCTCGAGAGACGCTTTTGCCCTGATCGAAGCCGTGATGCAAGCCGACGTGCGCCGTGCGCTAAACGTCACCCGCAGTTTGGTTGCGCAAGGTGAAGCCCCGCCGCGCGTGCTCGGGGCATTGACCTGGCAGTACAACCTGGTGGCGCGCTGCGTCGGCCTCCAGGCAGGGCGCGCTCGAGTGGACGCCGGACTGGTCGCGCAAACGCTCAAAGTCAAGCCGTTCGTCGCGCAAAAGGCGCTGGCTATTGCCAAAAACTTAGACGAAGCAGGGCTAAAACGTGTTCTTACCAGCCTCTTAAACGCAGACATAGCGATGAAAACCGGCAAAGACGAGGTGTGGGCGCTCGAGAGTTTGGCGATCGAGCTGTCCTCACGCCCAGCTTAGAATCAAACAAAATACACGAAGTCCGTGTACACTGAGCTCGCACAAACGCTACGGGAAAGGTTTTAGGTTACCTCGACTGCTAGGGGGTAGCTCTATAGGGAGAAAAAAGCGAAGATAGCGCGATTTGGAAATCGCGCTATCTTCTAGAGCAGCATACCGTCAGCGAGTTGTTCACGGTCGTATACGTGCTGGTCGATGATTACCTCAGAGCCGGGGTGCAGCAAGGCAGATTTGTGCTGCCCGAGTCCAAGCAGCAAAAGGGTAGCTACGCAGAACTGATGAGCATTGCCTTGGTGGGCGATCTGCTTAACCAGGCCGATGTGGGGCTGTGGTTCAACCTAGTCAAGAGCGAGTACAAGGGCTTGTTCCCGGTGTTGCCCGACGATACGCGCTACTACCGGGTACTCAAGAAGCTAGAACGCCTCTGGGCCGAGCTAGCCCTGGTGCTCACCGCGCAGCACGCTACATGGGCTTACAGTATCGACTCCAAACCGCTGCCGGTGTGTAAGTTCAAGCGTCACCGACGGCCTCGGGCCATGACCGAAGCGACCGTAGGCTTCTCGACCCAAGGTGCCGTATACGGCTTCAAACTTCACGCCCTCACGACCTCGCAAGGGCTCATTGTCAAGTTCGCCAGCGCCCCGGCACACGAAGCCGCTGTCACCGTTGCTAGAGCCTTGCTCGGTAAAGCCGAACGGGGTGCAAGCTTAGGCGACAAAGCCTATCTCGGTTGTGGCGTCTACACCCCTCCCAAGGCCAACGCGCTCACGCCCGGCATCTGGACCCAGCTCATGGATGCGTCTCGAAAAACCATCGAAAGCGTCTTTTCCTCGCTCTCCCGCACCAAACATCTTGTCCTTGGTCAGCGCAACTCGTTTCATTCGCTCCGGGCACACGTCTGTCGCAAGATAGCAGCGCATAACTTCGCCCTTATCTTCGCTTCCTAGACCCCTTATCCCCTAGCAGTCGAGGTAGGTTGATGCCGCTCTCGCCGCTCGAGCTGCTCCGCTTTGACGAGTGGGACCGGATGATCGACGTGAACATCAAAGGGGTGCTTTACGGCATTGGCGCAGCACTCCCCTACATGAAAGAGCAGAAAAGCGGACAAATCATCAACGTCTCGTCCGTTGCCAGGCATAAGATCAACCCCGGTGGTGCGGTCTATTCCGCCACGAAATATGCCGTGCGGGTGATTTCAGAAGCTTTGCGCCAAGAGGTCAAGCCCTATAACATCCGCACGACCGTCATCTCGCCGGGTGCGGTAGACACCGAGTTGCCCCAGTCGGTCGGTGCCGAGGGCGTTTCAGAGGCGGTCAACAAACTCTGCAAGGAGAACGCTATCCCTGCCAGTAGCTTTGCCCGCTGTGTCTTATTTGCCATGAGTCAGCTCGAGACTGCACTTTAAGAAACTTGGTCGCGGTAGCTACGTGACGTGCGAGGTAACGTGCGCCGGTACAGCTACGTCGCGCTTTACAGGGGCGTCACACAGCACTTCACGTAGTACTTCACATGGCACTCGATCTGCCCGTTAGCGCGAGCACGGTACGGCGCGGCAGGAGGCGGAGAAAGCGAGCGGTCAGCCGGTTGGACCAACCTGAAATGACGCTCGGCGGCTTCTGGGGAGACTCGAGGGCCGTAAGCGCAGTTTTGACGACTTGCTCGGGCGTTTCAAAGCGGACGTTCGACTCATCGCTCCCTGAGCTGGCATAAAACTCCGTCCGGGTTGGACCTGGAGAGACCGCCATCACTCTGACGTTGCTACGGCGAAGTTCGTAGGACAGCGCCTCGGTAAAGCTGAGGACGAACGCCTTGGACGCTGCGTAAACTGCCATCCCCGGCACCGGCATATGCGCCGTGAGGCTGGCGACGTTGAGGATGGTGCCTTCGTTGCGAGCTACCATTCCCGGCGCGAAAGCTCGGGAAAGCTCGGTAAGGGCTGTGACGTTGACTGCGATTTGGTTACGCATTAGCGTCTGATCGCTTTCAGTAAACGCGCCCTGCGAGCCCAACCCGGCGTTATTTACCAGCAGCGAGATGGTAAGTTCCTTTTCTTGTACGGTTTTGGAAAGTTTCTGACCGGCTCCCGGTTGAGAAAGGTCGAGTGGAATGACCCATACGGACACGCCGTGAGCCGTGCGGAGCTGCGCTGCCAGCGTTTCGAGCTTCTCGAGCCGACGGGCGACAAGAACGAGATCGGTGCCCCGGGCTGCTAACTCGGCGGCAAACTCAGCGCCCAAGCCGGAGCTAGCTCCGGTGACCAGGGCAGTTTTACCTCGGTAGTTCACTATCTTCTCCTTTCAGGTTGACACATGTTAACCATGATAAGCTTATTGTTAACAGCTGTCAACCTATCGTCTAAAGGAGGTTAGCTTCTCAATGTCAAAAGATCATGAGCGTACCGCTACAGACGGGCTCAAAACAAAGCTGCTCAATGTGGCCGAACGGCTACTGACCACGACACCGCTGGTCACCCTACCGTCACTGCGGTCAATCGCTCGGGAGTGTAACGTCTCAGCCACCGCCGTCTACCGCTACTTTGATTCGCAAAAAGACCTTATCCTCTCGGTGCTTACAACCAGATTTGCCGACTTTGAGGCTACGATATTAGCGGCTGACGATTCCGCCCTTTCACCGGAAAAACGTGTGCAAAACATTGCTCAGGCGTATATGGTTTGGGGGCTCGAGAATCCCGGTACCTACATCCTGCTTTTCGAGAGTGCCGACCAGCTCGGCGACGACTACGTGATCGGGGACGCCCCTAGCATCCTGATGAGCCGCCTGACCGAGATACTGGCGAAGAGCCAGCTGACAGATATGGTGCCGGCTATAGTGCCGGCAGACGCTGCCGAGCGTTTATGGACCTACCTGCACGGCCTCGTCTCACTACGCGCCCACAAACCCGCCCACCCGTGGCGACGGAGCGGACGCGACGAAGTCGAAAGCCTGATCATGCTGTTTTTTGCCCCGGCAAAGTTTCCGAGATAGCTTTTGAGCCGTCTTGACGACTAAGCGGGCAAGCTCATTTGCTTAGTCGTCCCGGTCAACCCGGCTGTTCTAAATCGTCGCTGAAGCGTGGTTAAGGTAGGTGTGCTGAAAGTAAAAGCTATAAACGTCACACTTCAGCACCGCGCTTCTCACCCGCGCCGTCGTACACTCCGTTATGCGTTCTTCGATACCCGCACGGCGGCTTTTACGGCGGCTCTTTATGGGCTTGTCGGCTTTAACTCTGCTTTCAACTTATGCAGCACCGGTCAACGCTCAGGCTGACACCCAAACCGATACGCAGGTTGGCAGCGCCCAGGATTTTGCGGCGCTGAGCATTCGGCCGAGCGGCCCCGAAGAACTCGACTTAACCACCGGCGTCACTACCTTGCCGCAAGGGGGTGAAATCGGTTACCGCGCTGAGAACGTTACGCTTAAAGGAGACTATATCCGCTACCTCGAGGGCGACTTCGTTGAGGTCCGGGGGGCGACGGTCACGGGCGACTTCGGACATCTGCGTGCGCCGCAGCTGCGCTTCGACGTGGGCGCACAAACCCTCGAGGCCAAAGGCGGCGCGACGTTTTCGGGAGAGGCGTTGGAGCTCACCGCCGCGACCCTCTTACTCGATTTAGAAAGTGATACTGCGGTGCTCGAGGGCGACGTGACCAGCGAAACTCCTGAACTCACCGCTCAGCGCGTCCTGGTTGACCTGACCGGTTCGCAAGGGCTCTTGGTCGGGCCGTACACCTATCAAAACGGCCCGATTGGGCTGAAGGGTGGGGCAGACAAGCTGCTGGCCCTCTCATGGGACGTCTCAGGTGCGCTGAGCGCGGACAGCCAAGTTCCGGCAGCCTTACAAGCGCGGTTTGCTGCGTATCTTCGTTGACCAAACCGGTTTTGATTGACGCCGCTAACACCGCCGTAGTCGTCTCGCTTTTCGTTTTGTCTAACGCTATGCAAGGTGAATGACTAACGCCTGGATGATCTGTACCCGTTTAGGTCTCTTGCTGCTGTTTCTAGGAACCGGCGTGGCCCTGGCAGCTTGCGACCCCGCCGACTATGGCCAGGAGCTTACGCTTCGAGGGGTTGGCACGGCTTACGTCGGTAATCTGCGTTTTGACCCCGTAAAAGACGAAGCCGAACTCTTTGACGGCGTGTGTTTTGTCTCTGAAGGTACGCCTCAGCTCACCCTCAACGCGCCGACGATGCGCGTCGAAAAGGTGCAGACAAAGCCGACGTTCGTCGCGCGAGGGGCGACCTTGACGCTGGCTACCTACACGGTCTTCGCTGAAGAACTTTCCGGTAATGCCGGGGGGCTTGAGCTCCGCAACTTGTCCATTATGAGCCCTCAGTTTTCCGGTACGGCGGTGCGCGCCCGTTACACCTTAGCAAGCGGGCAGACGATCTTTAGCGGCGTCAACTTGAAGCTCGGGAACTTCCGGGTTGAGAGCACGGCGGCTGGGTTGACTGAAAACACGCTGGTACTGCGTTCGGCCAGAGCCACGACCTGCGCGTGCGAAAACGGTGGGCTCTACGCGCTCACCGCGCCGGAGGTAGTGATTGACCTTGGCAGCGGTCTCGTACGGGTTGAGCAGGGCGTGCTCGAGACCCTCGGGTTGCGGTTTGGCCTGACGCCCAATCTGCGGCTTCTCTTGGGCAGCGCACCGCGTCCGGGTGCGGGCCGTGTTCAGGTGGGCGGCGCGGCCCTGTTACCTGCCGCGCCTGTGCCCGAACCGGTTGGTACGGTGTTTGACGAAGGGACGCGTTTGGCGCTGCCCCTACAGCTCGCGCCGTGGGGGAAGCTCGAGCTCGGCGCGGCAGGTCTTGATACCGAGCATCCGCTCGGGCTCGTCTCACTGTTGCAGCTGGGCTTTGCGCTCGGTCAGAGCAGCGTGCAGGCGGTGCTCGGCCGCACCGGGCCGGGGCTACGTGCCGACGCGCTGCTAAGGACGCCGCTCGCACCGGGCGTCGGCGTTGACCTGAGCACCACCAACCGCCTTTGGGCCGACGCCGACTTTATCCGTGAAGGGGCGCTCGGGGTTTACGGCGGTCGCCGCCTACGGGGGGCGCTGGGCGCTGCTGACACGCTCGTTTTGGGCGGCCAGCTGTTTGCGGCGTTGTCGCAGCAGACACTCGCGGGCAGCGTGGTGCGGTCGCCGCGCCTCGGCGTTCGGGGGAGTTTTACCTACGCTTTACCGACTGCCGCGGGCATCTTCGGCCTCCGCACTGAAACAGGGCTGACATTTTACCCGCAGGGTGCGGACGGAGCGGCTGACCTGACCCAGTTCGGGGTGCGGTTGCAACCGTCGTGGCACAAAGAGTTCGGCAACTTGCGGTTGGCGCTCGGCTTTGACCATCAGGCGGTTTACGGGACTTCACCGTTTTCCGTGAAGTTAGACCGGCTCGAGCCCCGGAGCGTCTTAGACGCGGCCCTGACTTGGGGCGGGGGAGCACGCAGCCTCCGTGTCGGCGGCGTCTACGCGTTCACGCTCTCAGGCGCGGAAAATCCTTTTCGGCGGCTGCGGCTCGACGCCGCCATGACGCTACCGGTTTTCGGCGTGGTGACGCGCAACACGTTCAGCGCCGAACTTGCCGGTCTGTTAGGTCCTCCCGACCCTGACGTGGACGCGTTTGTCACTGCTGAAACCGGCTTGGACCTACCCGCTTCGCCGCTCGAGCTCGGGGTGCGGGTCCGTTATGACCTGTTGCCCCAAGAACTCGGCCTCAAACTCTTAGAGGTGTACGCAAGTTATCCCCTCACCCTGCAAAACGTGACCTTACGGCCCTTTTTAGGGCTCAACGCGGCCCCCTTACTCGTTGGCGACACTGTAGCCGGCGCACCGCTCCCGGTGGTGTCGGGGTACGGGCTCGAGGTCGCCTACCGGAGCTGTTGCGGGACGCTGCGGGCGTCTTACCAGCTGCACGACCAGACCGTAAAAACTTCATTCGATATACGTTTGGCGGAAGTTACGCCGTGAGAGACGCTGTAAGAAACACCGCGAGGGGAACCGTTCGCCAAGCCGCCGAGCCGCGACTTAACAGGTCTTACCGGGGCCAAAACCTGGTACTGTAGAACGAGTTTGACCTCTTTCGCCTGCGGAATGACCCTTATCAGCTGCCCCTATATCAACAAGGGATAAACTTCGTTTTGTGACGCTCAGCTATGCTTAAACGCCTCGACCGCTATCTCCTTAGCGAAAGCCTCACCCCCTTTTTTTTCGGGTTGCTCCTTTACAGCGGCCTCGCGGTGATGAGCGCCAACTTTCCACGTTTGCAGTGGATCGTCGGTACTCCTTTTTGGGGACTTTTATACTGGCTTTTGTTACAGTTTCCAGCGGCTATTGTGCAGACGCTGCCGATTGCGCTGCTGCTAGCAGTGCTCCTCTCGTTTGGTCGGCTCGCCGCGTCGAATGAACTGTTGGCGATTCAGGCGGGCGGCGTCGCCTTGCGGCGACTGAGCGCCCTGATGCTGACGCTTGGGCTCTTGTCAGCCGGGAGCGCACTTGCGATCAATCAGTGGGTGCTGCCCCGGACGAACGCACAGGTCGGCAGTCTCTGGTGGCAGCTGACCGGCAGCGGCAGCGGGCTCTACCGGCTGATTCAGCGGAGTTTGCCGCTGGGCAACTACACGCTGACGTTTGACAATGTGACCCCCGAGGATGAGTTAGAGGGGGTGCGGCTCGAGGCGTGGAGCGGCCCCCAACTGAGCGTGATTCGCGCGGCCAAGGCCCGCTTTACCGGGTCGGGGTTGGCGCTCTACGACTACCACACCACCCGGCTCGACTTGGGGGTGCTCGCCAATAGTGTGCCCCGGAGCGCGGAGGCAACCCTCGCCGACCTCGTGCAGCTCAATAACCGCGCCGCTGACCCGAACGCGCCGCTGACGCTTAAACTTTCCGAAGACCCCGCCGCGCTGATTACGCAGTATTCGGGGGGCGGGTTTGAAGACGCACGCTCACTTTCCGGCGTGTATCAAGACGCGCATGACCCCCGTTTGGACCTCTCCGAACGCCGTGACGCCGCTGTGCTCTTTCACCGCAAACTCGCCGAGACGCTGGCCAACCTGACCCTTCTGGCTGTCGCGCTGCCTCTCGCCGTGTTGCACGCGCGGAGCCGCAGCGTCGCCTTCGGGTTGTCACTCTCAGTGACGCTCGCCTGGTACGTGCTTTTAACCCTCGGCCAGCTTTTGGCGCAAGCGGGCGTGTTGCCGATCTGGTTCGGGCTCTGGTTCGGAAACGCGCTCTTGTTAGGCGTCGGGCTTTATCTGCTCTACGCGCGGACAAATTTTCGTTAGGGCGGCGATGAGTAAAGAGCGATGAGTAAAAAGTAACGAGTAAGGACTTTTTCTTATTGCTCATCACTCGGCACTTATCGCTCTCTTGATGCTTTCTGCGTAGCTGAAGAAGCGCCGTAACTGTGGTAGATTAGACGTTCTGATGGAGACGCTGACGTCGCCCTTACCCGAAGTACTAGACCACAAAACCAGCTATCTAAGTGTGCCCGATAAGGTGCGTTTAGGTGAAGCGTACCGCTTTGCCGAGGCAGCTCACACGGGTGTAACGCGCCGCTCCGGTGAACCTTTTATCACGCACCCCGTCGCGGTCACCGAAATTTTAGCCGACATGCGGCTCGACGCCGACGCGCTGATCGCCGGACTGTTGCACGATACGGTCGAAGATACCGAGGTAACTTTTACTGAGGTTGAAGCGCAGTTTGGTGCGCCGGTACGCCGCATCGTCGAAGGCGAAACAAAGATCAGCAAGCTTAAAATGGCGCGTTTAGACGCCGGGTACGAAGAGGAGCAGGCGGAAAACTTGCGGCAGATGTTCCTGGCGATGGTCGGTGACGTGCGGATTATCCTGGTCAAATTCGCCGACCGGCTGCACAACATGCGTACCTTAGAGTTTATGCCGCCCGAAAAGCAAAAACGTATTGCCCGCGAGACCCTCGAGATTTTTGCGCCGCTCGCCCACCGCTTGGGTATCAACCACATCAAAAGCGAGTTGGAGGAACTCGGCTTTTTGTACCTCGAGCCCGACCGTTACCGCGCCTTGGAGCGTCAGGTCAGGTTGCGCCGCGCCGAGCGCGAAGCGTACGTCGCCCGCTCGATCCAGATGTTAGAAAACCGCTTGGCTCAGGAGGGACTTTCTTTTGAGATTGCCGGACGGAGCAAAGGCTTATACAGCGTTCACCAGAAGATTTTGCGTGACGCTAAGAATTTAGATCAAATCTTCGACCTGATGGCCATCCGGGTAGTGCTCTCCCCGACGACGCACCTGGGCCTCAGCTTAGAAGATGAGGAGAAGGCCGTGTGTTACCGTGCGCTCGGTATTATTCACTCGATCTGGACGCCCATACCGGGCCGCTTTAAGGATTATGTGGCGGTGCCTAAACCCAACGGCTATCAATCTTTACACACGACTGTGATCGGCTTGCAGGGGCAGCCTATCGAAGTGCAAATTCGTACCAAACGGATGCATGAAGTTGCCGAGTACGGTGTGGCCGCACACTGGGCGTACAAGCAGGGCTTAGGGGACGCGGCCTCTCCTGCCCTGCAGAGTCGCCTCACCTGGATGAAGCAGCTCGTTGACGTTGACGAGGGCTCAGAAAGTGCGGGCGCGTTTGTGGATACGGTGAAAACCGACCTCTTGTCCGAGCGCGTGCTGATCTTTACACCCGCCGGTGACATCGTGAACTTGCCGCTCGGCAGTACCCCGATCGACTTCGCCTATCACGTCCACACGCAAGTCGGGCACCGCTGTTCGGGTGCGCGGGTCAACGGTGAGATCGTGCCGCTGTCGTATGTGCTGCAGACCGGTGACCGCGTAGAAATTTTGACCAACCGGGGCGTCAACTACGGCCCGTCCCCCGACTGGCTCGGGATGGTCGTGACGAGGGGTGCAAAGCAGAAGATTCGGCACTACTTTAGGCAGCAAGAACGTGAAGGAATTTTAGATTCGGCCAAACGCACGTTGGAACGGGCGCTCCGCCGTAAACACCTGTCGGTCGCGCACTACACCGGCAAAAAGCTCGAGGTCGCCGCTCGCAAACTGATCAGCGCCGATTCGGTTGACGAGCTCTACCTGGCGCTGCACGCCAAACGGGTGACGCCTAAGCAGGTACTCTTGGAACTCCTGCCCGAAGCGCCCAAACCAACCTTACCGGCGTTGCCGACGCCTAAACGCGGAACCGGCGGCATCTACTTAGACGGCCTCGACGCCCCCGCCAAACTCGCGCAGTGCTGCAGCCCGGTGCGCGGTGATGAGGTGGTTGGGTACGTCACCCGGGGGCGCGGCGTCACCGTTCACCGCTGCGACTGCCCGAACGTCAAGCACCTGATGCGTAAAGAGGCTGAGCGCCTCGTCCATGTGACGTGGGACGTTTCGACCGGCGAGGTCTACCCGGTGGACTTCGAAGTGGTGGGCGTTGATCGTCCCGGGTTGTTGATGAACGTGCTCGACGTGATTGCCGGAATGAACAAGTCGGCCTCGAGAGTCACCGCCGACGTACAGGGCGGCGCAAACGCCCGGATTCACTTTCGTATCGACGTCAAAGACCAGACCGAGGTAGATAGGGTCAAAGACGCGGTTTTGCGGATTGACGACGTGACGCGGATTTACCGCTCGAGGCCGGGGCTTAAAGCGTAATTTAATAGTGACTAACAGGCTTTTAACTAGAGGGCGTCATCAATTAAGCGAGCAGGATAACAGAAGCGGCTAGGTGAATAGCAGCGAGGAAGTTACGAGCGGTTTTGTCCTAACGGGTGGCGACAACACAAAAGTGTTTAAGCTTGAGAAAGAAGGGTTCAATGATGTCTGTCTTTGTTGCGTTCGGCGTCATAGCGGCGAGGCGTAAGCCACATTGATTTGGGCGGGATAGCCGCTTTGATACCTCTCTAAGGACGTCAAGGACGCGTGCCTGGGCATCGTAGGCTTTGTCGGCGAGTAGATACTCAGCTTCGACTGCTGGTAATAAGGCGTCAGCGCCTTGCAAGTCATGCGCTTGACCGGGGGTCAGGAAAAAGCCGGTCAGATCGTCACAGGTGGCGTGAATCTTCGTATTCAACCCACCCCGGCTGCGTCCAAGGGCTTGTGCACCCGCTTAAGCGCCAGCACTAGGCTGGTGAACCCGCACGATGGTTACGTCTATACCCTGCCGTTCGTTCCTCACTTGGGGCACTTTCATCGCGTACTCGTTATCTGCGTCAGCTACCAGTGCATCAAAGACCCGTTCCCGCACCCCGCTTTTGCCCAGCGACTATGACGGATATGAACGACGCGAAAGTCACCGAAGCGTTCGGGTAGGTCACGCCAAGGAACACCGGCACGGTAACGATACAAAACCGCTTCAACAAACAAACGGTTAGCCTTGGCAGTTACCCCGACCGTACCCTCTCGTCCTGGTAAAAGCTCTTCTATTCGTTCCCCTGGGTCATCGCGCTAAACGGACTCGCTGCAGCCTAACAAGAAGCAGTGTGGAACTCGAGTTACGCAAACTCAGCTAAACTGTACGCTTAAACCATACGCTTACAGCAGTCAGCTGGTTTGAGACGCTCTCAGAAAAAGTATCGTTCCTGCAGAGAACTTCGTACATGAGCATGCACATTCTGGGATGGTGGCTACGGCGAAACCGTGCCGTACGACGTGAAAACTGCGTTTGGCAGCTACCGGCCTAGTCGCGCTACTTATGGCGTGCAGCCAAAACCGTATAAATCTTTAGGCGAAACGTTTTACAGTTTGGTAACTCATCATCAGATGCCGACGGCTCGCTGCCAGAACCAAAAGCTACCCGCTATCACTACAACACAGGCAGTGCTCGTCAACAGACCCTGGGTCAGCCGGGGTGGGGCGTAGCGGCGCAACGTTGACAGTAAAGGTGCGGCCAGCAGAATGACGGCGACTTGACCGACTTCCACGCCGACGTTAAAGGCGGCTAGCGACCAGGCCAGCGCCCGCTGGGGCAGCTCAAGGTCTACCAAAACGCTGGCGAACCCGAATCCGTGAACCAGGCCGAACGCAAACGCGAACAGCACCCGCGGGTCTCGGCCTGCGCTGAGGGTCCGGGTGCGCCGCAGTTGTCTCAGGTCGTGGAGTCCCACGACCACGATGCTCAGAGCGATCATGCTCTCTACCAGTCGAGAGGGCAGCTGCACGAGGCTTAGTGTCGCCAGCGTCAGCGTAATGCTATGGGCCACGGTAAAAGCCGTGATGACTCTAAACTGGGACGCTAATTTGCCACCCAGCAGAATCAGCGCCAGCACGAAGAGGATGTGATCTGGCCCGATAAAGATGTGGTGGACGCCCTCGCGCACAAAAGCGATGATGACCGACCCCAGCGGGCGCTCCGGCGTACGAAGGGCGAATGAGGCGTTTTGTCGGTCCAACGCGTATTGTCCAACCAGCGCGTCGGCGCGGAATACGTTGACGAAAACTTTGTGTAGGGCGTCTTCTGGAAAAAGGTTTGCCCGAACGTTCAAGGTGCCGGATACGGGCGACGCAGTGATATTCAGGTTCACCTCCTCACCCGTGGCCCGGACGCCCTCTACTGTGAGCGAAAGCGGTTTACCCCCGGACACAAGCTGTAAACGAGTCGTTAGGAGCGCCTCGAGCGCGGTCTGAACACCCTCGGGCAGCGGGTCGTCACGCAACGTTTGCGCCGTAGTCCCGATAGGTAGAGGCGAGGGTTGTTCGTGAAGCAGCGCCGCCACCGGAAGTTGCACTATGATCTCTGTTGCGCTGGGCTCGAGCCGTACGTCCACCCGACTGAACGTAAGCTGGTGCGCACCGGCCCAGCTGCAGATGAGCAGTAAGGCGAGCGTTTTGGGACGCTTCACGGGCGAGTGACCTGATACGTCACGGTAAGCTGCCGACCATCGTCGCTACGCCCTTGGTCTGTAACCTGAAGCTGCCAGTCCGCCGTAGGTTGCAAAAAGATATTAGCCGTCCACTGGCTTTTGACCGGCTGATAGCGGTTCTGATAACTCAGGGTCTGCTCACCCAGTTCGCTCGGACACTCGGCTGTGGCGTAAATCTTGAGCGTGTCGTTGCCGAAGAGATTTTGGTAAGTGGGGACTATCACTTCAGCCAACTCCCAAGGGACGGTCGCGCCGCTCAACGTGAGGGTAGATTGCTCCAGCACCCCCTGGGCGTAGGCTCGAGCTTCGGGGTCTGTAACGGTTTGGTCGGCATTGACATCGAGGGTCCCCAGCACCGCGCCCGCCACCTGGGTTCCAAGGGTCAAATCCAGCTCGAGTTTTACTACGCCCGGCGCGAGTGTCAGGTACGCGCCCTGCACTACCTCATCTACCGGATGGGCCTGTCCGAAGCAGAGCAAAAGGGGGAGTAACGTCCCGGCAAGCCTTTTCACGTCACCGCCTCACTTCGTCCAAGCCGCGCCGTAGTCGTTGGTCGGGTCACGGTACAAAGAGTGGAGATGGTTTGCGGGGTCATTTCCCAGGGTTTGCGGGGAGAATTCAATGATTACGCTCGGTCCGGTTACGCGGTAGTAAGCCGCGCTGCCTGCGCTGGTTGGACCATACCAGGCGAAATACGTCTCGTTCAGATTTTTCTCGATCACTTTCAGCTTGGGGGCCAGCGCCTCGGCGTTGAGGGCACCTAAACGGTCTTCCACAAGGGCCAAGAGCTGCGTTTTCTGCGCGGCGCTCATCGCACTGCCGGGAAGCCCTTCGGGTTGTAGGGTCTGGTTGTCGTGTCCCGGCCCTAAGACGAGGTCAATTCGCTGCGTGCTAATAACAGCTCTGCTGCGCTGTTCAGCGTTGAGACTACCCAGCATTGCAAACGCGTCCTTCATCTCCCGCGGTACCTGGGGGACGACCATAAAGGTCTTGCCCATGACGGTAGCCCTGATCGGTTCGCCTCCGGTCAGGCTGGGCGCAAGGGTGAGGTTCGGCCCGACCACCGTCGCATTGATCCCCAGGTGGTGTCCGCCGTACTGGAGCGTCCAAGGCGAGGTGGTGGACGGCGTGCCGACAAAGGACACGGAGTAGTAATCGCTGCCGAAGTTTGTCTGTGGGAGGGAGCCGCCAGGCCCGCCACTTCCAGACCCGGCATCACGGGGTCCGCCAGCGGGAGGTCGTCCGCCGCCGGGGGGACCCGCCGGGGGTAGATCGTTACTAAAGGCCAAGGCCGCAGCGGAAGGCGGCACGTTGAGCGTCCCACCGGTAGCTTTCCAGACATCGTCCGCGTTCATCTGATTTTTGACCATCTCGAGGCCGTCCGTACTCAGCACGGTGCCGAGCAACTCCATCAGCGCACCGCGCTGCTCCGCATTCAGTTCACCCCAGCGCACGCCTGCTCGGTTGAAGAATCCTTCGGGGAGGGGCGACCAGTGGGCACGTTGCGCGTCGTCCGTCCAGTCGAACAGCACGGCTTTCTTCTGGGCGTCGCTCAGGGTGGCGAGAAATGTGTTGGCGGCGGCGACGACTTTTGTGGTTTGATTCGCGCTCCGGCTGTCGGTGGCGGTTGAGGCAGTTACAGAGGCGGGTGCCTTTGCTCCCTCTACCGAGGCCAAGGAGAAGCTGCACAGCGAAACACTGCAAAGGGCAATCAACAAACCCGAGAGACTTTTGGTTACCTTCATAAGCAAACCTTCTTTCAGTGCATTGGGCGTGAGCTGTTCAGATACGGCTGAAAACCACTAAAGACTCAGAGCGTTCCTTTTTGGTTTGTAGCTTCTGCTGGTAGCGCCGCGTTACCGCGTGAGTTTGGCTCGAGCCAGCTAATTTAGTTCCCCTATTTAGCGGTGTGTTAAGGCGACCCTAGCAGCGGGTTAATTCCATCTACATTGGTGCCGTACTCGTAAACCAAGTTGCCGCCTGTGCCGCCTAGGACAACGAGCCAAACAATGCCGATACCGGCGATGGCGAGGTAGTAGGGTTTGGACCCGACATCATTACCTTTGCGCCGCGACCTGTAGCGCCAAGTCAGTAGCCCGAGGGTCAGTGCTGAGCCGATGAGCCCCAACAGCTGATGCTGCTCGATAACGCCTGCAAGCGTCGTGTCTTCGTAGGGAACGTGTGAGATGAGTCCGGTGACAACGGCGGGTAAGGTGGCGAAACCGCCTACCACGAGGAGCAGCCAGGAGGCGGCGTTGAGCCTCTCGTTACGCTGCCAAAACAAACTTAAGGTAAAGCTTAGAACCAGCAGCGCAATAGGAAAGTGGACGATGATGGGATGTAGGTCACGTTGCAAATTTCCGAGGAAGTCGAACATAAGCGGCACTCCTTGCAGGCTTGGTCTCGAGTCCGGCTTTAAGCCGAGGTTGCTGATGCTGGGAACTGGATTTGCTTCATGAGACAGTCTAGGTGAACACGCTTGGGCTGTCCGATCAGCTGTCCTCGAGGGCAGCTTCAGCCCCGGGCGCAACGGCTCTGAGGGTCGTGCGCAGGCGGCTGAGGTCGTAGCCTTGGCCTATAACGCCAAACACGAGCGGAAAGACGTGCACGTAATGTTCGGCGAGGCGCTCGGCGGCCTCTTCAGCGTCGTTCGCGGCGGCGGCCTCGAGGATTGCCCGATGTTCGGCGCGCCGCTCGGCGAAGTTTTCGGCCGCGGTGAAACGCAAGCGGTAGCGTTCTACGTGGTCGGTCAACTCAGCAATTTCGGCGCTTATCCGGGTTCCGGCAGCGGCGATGAGGGTGTGATGAAACGCCCTATGGGGTTTTCCCAAGCCGGGCTGATCACCGACTTTCTGGTAGTGCTCCATCTGCGCCAGGTAGCCCTCGAGCGCGGCCACGTCGCCCGAGGTCAGCCGCGGCACCGTGATGCGAACCGCAACGGTCTCGAGCGCCAAACGTGCCACCGAAACCTGCTCAAAATCCTCAGCCGATAGGCTGGCGATCCGCATCTGCTGGTTGGGGGCAGCGATGACCAGCCCTTCACGTTGCAGCATCCGCAGCGCCTCTCTAATCGGGGTGCGCCCAGCACCGAAAGCCTGCGCGAGTTGAGCCTGCGAGACGCTGCTACCGGGCTCGAGTTCACTGTGCAGGATCGCGGTTCTCAGGGCGTCGTGTACCGTAGCGACGTTCTGGCCGTCGCGGAGCTTAGGCGTTAGTGTGTCCAACTTCATCACCTGGCATCAACCTCGCTATATCTTTCGGTAAGCTGCAAAACTGCACTGTCATGAGCCGTCAGCCGGTACGGTCGCGTAGCGCAGCATCACCTCGAGGTTTGCTTCCGGGGTAAACCGACCCTCGGCGCTCAGACGTGCGAGTTCGCGGAAATAGTCCACATAGTAAGCCGGTGTGAAAGTGCTGAAGAACGCAACCGGCGCATCGGATACGTTGGCGAAGGTGTGCACCGCTCCAGTCGGAACGACGACGTAGTCACCGATTTTGGCATCTAAGTAGGTATCGCCAAGGAGAAATCTGAGGACACCCGCGGTGACAAGAAACGTCTCATCGTGCATGAAGTGGCGGTGTAGCGGCGGCCCGGAAACGCCGGCAGGCAACACTGAGGCGACCGCACCGATACGGTTGTCGGTGCGTGAGCCGTCCTCGAGGACGTGGATGCGGGTTGGACCCACCTCAAGCAGCTCGCCTGAATCTTTAGTAACTAGCTTTACGTGTGACATGATCAACCTCCCTATATGGTGAGGGTCGTGGGACGGCGGTTCGGGTGCGGGCGTAACCCGCTCTCCTGGCCGCAGCTCAACTTCCCTCAGAGCTGTAGCTATCGTCTAGGTCCTGCAAAAGTTACTGGGCGAGAAACGTCTGTACGCCGGTCGCTACTCGCCACGGTTCGGACGTGTCCCAGTCGGGGTAGCGCGCTTTGAGTTGCGGCGCGAGCGTCCCGATGATCGCGTCTGCCTCGTGACCCTCAGCGGCGAGTCGCTTGGTCTCTGAACGTAACAGGGTTAGATATTCGTGCGTGGTTGTAAGAAGCTCGGTATCGCCGAGTTCGCCGTGACCGGGGACGACGAGGTTCGGCTCGAGGCGCTGTAATTCTTCGATGACCGTAATCCAATGGTTGCCGTCAACGTCCACGTCGTAAGGTGGGACAAACGGAAAGATCGGATAAAAACGGTTTTCGACGAGATCACCGGTAAAGAGGACGCGTTCGTTCGGCAAGAAGATAACCTGGTCGCCGCGTGAGTGCGCCGGGGCCATCGTTCGCAGCTGCACCGTTTTGCCGCCGAGGTCGAGGTCGGCACCGCCGCCATAGACGATATGTGGGTCGATAAACTTGACGTCCTCGAGTTCTTTTGCGACTGTGCCACCAAAGCTGCGGAACTGCTCTAAGTAGCCCTCCGCCTTCTGGCGGAACTCTTCGTGCTGGGCGCGGTTGTAGAGGACCGTCGTGTCCCGAAACGCCTGAGCGCCGAAGCCGTGTTCGGGATGAAAATGCGTGAGGGTCAGGAATAGAAGTCGGTCTCCTGCCAAGTCTTTAGCGATCTGGTGAACGATGTTACCGCTCCGCAGCCCCAAGCCGGTCTCGACGACAAGCGCGGCGCGGTCGCCCACGATCACACCGACGTTCGGGACGAGCGGCACGCGGCCGTCGGGAATGACGAACACGCCGTCGGCAACCTCTACAGGTTTTCCCTGAACGATAGGGGGTGGGGCAGCCGTGTCTATGCCAAAATTTGCGGTTTCAGGGTTACTCATTAGGGTCTCCTTTTTCTGGGGATTGGTTTTTGGGTCTCGAGGGACAAAGCGCGTTGCGTACAGCGCGTGTGACGGATGGGCGTGGGTTTACTTAAGGGTCAACGCCAGCGTGTCTGCCAGCGCGCCACCGCCGCAACCCAGTGCCCCGCCTGAGAAATAGGCCACGCCGTTCACGGTTGCTGCGCCGAACGCGTGACGCCCCTGCGGTAAAGGCGTGAGCGTCGCCCAACTATCAGTCTTGGGATTGTACGCAGTAACGTCCGTGAAGGTAGTTTCAGTACCTGCCGCTTCGTCCTGCTTGCATTCCCCACCCGCGAAGAGAATTTGACCGTTCAGCACCGTGGCAGCACCAGACGAACGCGGAACCGGCAGCGGCGCGGCGGAAGTCCACGTATCGGTCATAGGATCGTAAACATCATGACGGTCTACGTTATCCACGGTATCCCTGGTACGACCACCAAACACGTGCACCTTGCCGCCTAACACAGCAATGCCGAGATGGTCGCGACCAGGGCCGGGCAGCGGCGCACCTTGCGACCACTTGCTGGTTGCCGGGTCATAGATTTGGTGTGTCGTGACCGTGCCGAAGCCCTGATAAAACTCCGGCGCACCGGGTGGTGTTGGGATTTGGACGACCTCGTCAGAAATCCGGCCGCCGAAGATATGAAGCTTGCCGTCCACTGCCGCAGCCGCTACCGAGCCGCGTGCGCTTGAAATGTCCGCAAGCTTGCCCCAGGTGTCGGTCTTGGGGTCGTAGACGAAGGCTGACGTTTGGGGGTCTAAATGGATGATATGGCGAAACCCGCCGATGGCGTAGAGCTTGCCGCCCAGCGCTGCGACCCCTACATGGGTCAGTCCTTGCGGCAGAGGTGCACGCTTGGTCCAGGTGTTCTTAGACGGGTTATACATCAAGTTCTGCGTAGAGTCGTAGGTTGCCTGAGCCTTCCCTTGCTGCTCGGTGCCGCCAATCACGTAGATGTTGCCGCCCAACTCCGCGACGCCCACTTCGGCCACGCTTTGGGGGAGGGCCGCCTTGGGCGTCCAGTTACTTTGCGGTGCCGACACGCCTGCTGAACACCCCATCAAGGCTGAGGTGAGGGCTATAGCTACAATGTTTCGGATCATGGTGTTCTCCTTTTTCTGGTGCGTTGGTGTTGTGCTGATTGAATCTCTAGCTTAGATAACCCAGTTTCGTCCAAACAGCCTGAGCTGCCGGGTGAAACGGAACGTCGAGAGGTGTTTCGGGAGAGTCGGTGACCATCCGCGCCAGCGGCAGAGCGGGTTGCTCCAAAGGCCCGATCTGCCACGGGATCGAGCCTTTTCTGGCCTCCATGCCCTCGCAGAACTTCCGAATAAGCAGGTCGGGCGCGTCCGACCGAGTGTAGATCGGCCAACCGCTGAAATCGACGGTGGCAACGTCGGCAGGGAGACGCTCATAGCGCGACTTTTCGATAGTTCCCCGTTTGAAGCCAACACGCTCCAGTTCAGCGAGGTGCTCTTCGTCAATGTCTAAAAAGCGCATCCCGACCTCTGGAACAGCATTTGCCCAGACCATCACGCCCTCCTCGAAGACCGCGTCGAGTTCGCCCTGAGCCACACGTCCCAATCGAAAAGGGTAATCAGGCAGCTCTCCCCCCGGCATCGGCTGGTCATAGGACACGTTGCCACCCCAGTTAAGGATGTCCTGATAGCTAAAGCCGTGAACATTGAGGACTTTCTCGACCAGCCGGGTGGTACTCGAGTCGAGCGACCCACGCACTGACAAACGCAGGGGATAAAGCTTTTCCCGGATGTCCGATAAGGATGTCAGCCCGGACGCCTCGCTGACGGCAAAACCGAGCTGGTCGCTGTGAGGCAGGACAGCGACCAGCGCGACCTGCATGGGTTCTGTGAACAGACCCACACCCCGGTGCGCCATCGAGAGAATGGCGGATGGGTTCATGATAGAGATATCGAGCGTGCGCTCAAAAACGCGGCGAATCGAGTCCGGATTATTCGCGCCGAAAAGACTGAAGCTGCCGAGTTCGTCACCTTGGCTTTGGAGCGCGATGGTCGTCTCGCGGTACGGCCAATCCGCTTCGGTCATCATGTATGACACGGGCTCGAGCATGATTTTGGCGCGGATACCGAGGGGATCAACTGCGCCGACGGAGCTGACTGAAGGTACACCGCCGGGTTTCAGAGGCACCTCGGACTGCGTGCCGGATTGCGCGTCGGTTTTGGGTTTTTGGTCACTCATCGTTTTTCCTCCAAAGTGTTGGTTGTCAAACTACTGGTCATCTCTGAGTCTGCCTCGAGTTTGGCGAGTTCTTCGTGCATCACCATCCACCCGTTCGAGGCACGCGGCCCGCCCACAGAGACGCTGAGCAGTGTGGCGAGCGCCTCGAGCTGTTGCCGGGTACAGCCGTGGCGAACAGCCCAGCGGGTGTGTGACCTGAGCTGCGGCTCGGCACCGCCCTGAGTAATGAGTGCGGCGATAACGATGAAACTGCGGTCGCGCAGACTGAGTTCATCATCAACCCAGATGCCTGCGGCTGAGAAGATCATTTCGTCGCCGAAACGCTCGCCGACACGTTCGGTAAACCACGATGCGACCTCCTCACGCGGAATCTGAAACTGGCTTGCGTAGGCGTCTAAACCTTGTTCGTAACGTTTGTTGTCCACTCCTAAGTCACCTCCAACTGACAGGCTATATTCTAGACTAGTGTATCCAAATATGTCAAGTGTATCCAATTAATAAGTTGTGAAAACTTGCTATAGTGAGCTGCTAAGCTGTTTTAGAAAGTTGAGCCAAATCAGCAAAGTTAGGGTTGCCGTACTGTTTTTGGCAGGTTAAGTGGTGAGTCTCGTCGTTGGGAGCATGTCAAGTAAGTTGACATCAGTTCAAGGTTTGTCTCAGGGCTGGTAATTGCACCAGTGTTGCTGAAAGCCGGTTTTTAGGCTGAGGTGTGTAAGCTACCGAGCTAGAGGTGATGATTAACCGCAAAGTTGACCGGATGGCGGACAGGCCCAGAAGCGGCCAAGACCGGTAGGTGCTGCTTTAGGGCCAAGACAGGTGCTATTTTGTCAAAGACAGGGGTGCCAGCAGCGTTCCCTCAAGTTTAAGGCTCACGGCTATCTGCCTAAAAGCTACTTCGAGCGCGGCTTAGACGCTCTTCGCTCAGCTATCCTTACTGGTCACGCCTCAACTTATAGCAGCCTCCGAGATCGTCTCAATCTTTTGTCCCGGTAGTGAGGTACACCACCTTGAGCCAAAGTCGCCTTTGATAACGGCCTCTGTTAGTGACCAGTAAACCCCTTACACTGCCGAGCAACCGAGGCAGACAGCTCCTTATAAGCCTTCTCTACTCAGGTTGAGACAATCTAAGCACCACCGGCACATTTTCTTTTTGGCTGCCTACTTGAAATGTAAAAACGGCGTTTTGCTGCGTAGTAAAACAAAACCCGCGGGCCAGCGAACAGAGCGAAAAGGTTGCCTCGAGGGGGGCCTGATACGTTCCCGGTTTCGTTCCTGCCGGTACGCTGAGCTGCCACGTTACAGGCTGCAAGGTGGTGTAGTAAATCTCCGGTTTGTCATGCCACGGTTCGCCGCTGACTTTGGCTTTAAGAATTGCGCGGTCAAAAGGATTACTCAGTTCTAAACGGGGTGGGTTCAGACGGCTGATCAAGATGCCCGGAGGCGTTTTGACGATGAGCTGTAGCGGCTCGAGTTCAAGTTTCTGCTGTGCGCTGCCTAAACTGCTCAGCACTAAGATCAAGACCAACGCAAGCTTCATTTAGCTAAGGCGGCCTCGATAGCACGCTCTAAGGGTTTGATGCCAGCGGGGTAGACGCTCGAGATTTCTCCTTGCTGCACGCGTTTAACGACGCCTTGCCGGTCAACCAGGTAAAAACTCGGCCAGACACTGTTTTTGTACGCCCGCCAGGTCGCGGAATTGTTGTCTTGCATGACCGGCCAGCTGACGCCCTCACGTATGAGCGCCTCTTGAACGTTTCCCAGCGGTTTATCCGACTCGAACTCGGGGGTGTGGACACCGACAATTTCAAATCCTTGATCCTTAAACTGCTCGTACCACCCTTGTAAGGTTGGCAGGCTGCGGGTGCAGTTGTAACACGAATAGACCCAGACATTGACCAAAACGACTTTGCCGCGCAAATCGCCGATACTGAGCGGCTCAGAGTTGAGCCACTGCCCACCGGGGATAAACTCGGGCGCAGGTGTCCCTACTTTTTGGGCTATTCCAGGAGTAACCAGAGTAACCAACATGAAACTCACCAGCAAGGCTAAGGTGACAGCCCTTGCCCGTCCTTTGGCCCAACCGCTCGGTAACCTCACCTAAACCATCGCCTGTCGGTTGTCGAGACCGCTTGCGCCGCTCGGGTGCGGAGGCTGCTGTTCGGTAATTTGCTGGTCGCCGTTTTTGTCCGTACAGCGCACCGTAAAGGTATGCTCACCTGAACTAAAGGGCCACTCGAAACGCCACAGTACCCAGGTGAGGTCTGAGACCGGTTTGCGCAGTTCGGCCTTCTGCCAGTCGCCGCCGTCTACTTGCAATTCAACTTTTGAAACTCCCCGTGCGCCCGCGTAAGCGATCCCGCCGACGGGAATTTTTTCGTTGCTGCTAGCTGCGCCAGCGATCATCATATTTGTCGCCACGGTGTCAATCACCGAGGTTTCTTTGACCCTCGCCTCGCGGTCCCACGACCGCACGACCCAGTAACCCGGTGCCCACGCGTCCACCGCTTCAACCGTCTCAATCCACTTGGGCTGCTTCATGCCGTAGTGGTCGGGGATAAAGATGCGGAGCGGAAAACCGTGTTGGATCTGGAGCGGCACCCCGTCCCAGGCGTAGTTGAGGGTGATCCGTTCGTCGTTACGGACGTCGTCTAACGCGACATATTCAAAAAAGCCGTCAGCCGAGCTGATCCGCAAATGCGTCGCGTTATCTTCTAGCCCCCATTCGGGTAGCAGCTTTTGCAGCGGCACGCCCGTCCAGCGCGTCGTGCTGATCAGTTCACCGCCGACCGGGTTTGAAATACACGACATGGTGATGAACTGATCTTTTGCGTCGTAAGCGCGGAGTTCTTGCAGGGTGTACTCTTTGGGCGTATTGACTAAACCCTCGACGCGCAGACGCCAGTCGGCCTCTTGGACCACGGGCGGTGCGAGGTTGATATCGATCCGGTAGTACTGCTCTAAAGGCGTGTATTCAGGGCGTGTCCCTTGCACGGCGGCGACCGCTGTACCCGCATTGGGTAAGGGGTTATTGGCCGACCAACGCTGGCCTGCAGGGGCTTCGGCTGCAGCCTCGCTGGTCCGGCGACCGAGCGCCGCCCCGACACCTGCGCCTGCGACGGTAATGAGGGCTGCCGCGCTGCCGACGCGTACGATAAATTGCCGCCGGTTAAGCGGTTCGGCAACCGCTGCCGGGGTGACGACCCGGACGGTGCGGCGCTGCAGCCACGCCAGACCCAAACCCCAGACGAGCAAGGCCAGCAGCGTCCAGAGCCCGTCTATGAGTGTCGCCCCTTGCCGTGTTGCGCTGATGGCACCCAAAATCACGCCCAGCACGAGGCCGTACCCGAGACCGGCACCCCAGCCCGAGCGCCGCCCACGGTAAACGGCAAAGTACACTGCCCCGCCGATCATCGCCAAGATAACGGTCAGCCCTACCGCCATAAGCTGTTCGGCGAGTTTGGCGTTTTCTCTGACTGAGAGTCCAAGCGTGGTGAGTAGCCCGACCATGCTGTCAATCCCGGTCGTAATCACGCTGCCGGGCAGGGTGCGCGACACCAAATCGAATACGTCATAAGGGATAAAGGGCACGCCCACGGTAAGGTTGGCCAGATACAACAGGGCCAAAAGTGGCGCACTTAAAAGCAGGGCGAGGGACACGCCGCCGACAAGAGCGAGCCAGACATTAGGTTTTTTCATCTTTATCTCCTTAGCTACTTTCAGTCAAATAACGGTAGACCGGGTGAAGAGGTCATCTTATATAAAGAGGTCATTTCACCTGAGGTGTTCAGTAGGGGCTGTTAGACGAGGTAAGTACATAGATAGCTTAGTTTAGGCCAAATGTATCACGAAAGTATCACACCTACCCTTGGGGGCGAGTGTGCGGTAGGGCAATGGTAGAGTTACAATGACGTGGTGACAGCAGTGTAAGTTTGACCGCCTCAGCGTGTTTTATTGTGACGTTCTCGTGATGACTTTCTGCCACACTGAAGTAATGACTGAGGCAACGAAACACGGGGCGTTCCCCCCCCATATTCTCATCGTCGAGGATGACCCTGACATCGCGCATCTTATCGCGCTGCACTTAAGCGAAATCGGCTGCGTCGCCGAAACGGTTTACGACGGTGAGAGCGGTTTCGAGCGCGCCCTTTCAGGTGACTACGACCTGATTGTTTTAGACGTGATGTTGCCCGGACTCAGCGGAACCGAACTCTGTCAAAGGCTGCGGGTTAAAGCTAGTTCTGTATTTATCCTTATGCTCACCGCCCGCTCCGGCGAGTTTGACCGTGTGCTCGGCCTCGAGCTGGGCGCGGACGATTATCTGACCAAACCTTTTAGCTTCCGCGAACTTCAGGCTAGGGTCAAGGCTTTGCTGCGGCGCAAAACACAATTTGAAAACGTTCAACTTCAACCGCAGGTTTTCCAAAGCGGCGACTTGACCGTAGATGTAGAGCAGCGGGTGGTCACCCTACGCGGGAGCGTCGTCGACCTCACGCTTAAAGAGTTCGACCTGCTCGTGCAGTTCGCGCGTCATCCGGGCCGGGTCTATACCCGCGCACAGCTCCTTGATCTGGTCTGGGGCTACGGTTACAGCGGGTTGGAACATACCGTCAACTCACATATCAACCGACTGCGCGGCAAGCTCGAGCACGATCCGGCCAGCCCCAAATATATCCAAACCGTCTGGGGTGTGGGTTACAGATTTGCGACCATCTCAGCGGAGGCGGTCTCGTAGAAGATGCTCAGGACCTTACACGGCAGGCTTTCGCTGGTGCTCTTGACGCTCTTTATCCCGCTGGGCGTCCTTTATGTGGGGTCAACCGTGGCGACGAGTCAGCGTTACGCGCAGGAGGTCAGCCAGCAGGTCAACAAAGACCTGGCCGCGCGTCTCGTCCGCACCCACGACCTGATGGTGGGGGGTGGCGCGGACGCCACGCAGCTGAGCGCAGCTGTCAATTCACTTTCGGTGACCAACCCGGATGTGGACCTGTACGTGCTGAACACCGCGGGCAAAATTTTGCTGGCGTCGCTACCTGCCGGAAAGCTCGAGCAGCAGACCGTATCGCTGGGGCCTGTAGACGCCGTAATGCACGAGTCGGTCGCGTACCCGGTGCTGGGCGACAACCCGCGAGACCCGGGGCAGCCGAAGGTCTTTTCGGTCGCCGCTATTCCAGCGAAAGGACCACTCGAGGGCTACTTGTACATCGTACTAGCCGATGAAGTCCAAGATTCCGTCGCTTCGATGGTTGAGAGCAGCACCATTTTAAGGCTCAGCATTTGGGTTGGACTCGCCGGGCTTACCCTGGTTTTTTTAGCAGGTATTTTGATGTTTACACTTTTTACGCGCCGCTTAAAACGTCTGGCAACGATCATGATGGATTTTGAACGAAGAAACTTCGAAGGCGCTGCCCTTAAACCTGTTCTGACTACCCGCACCAGCGACGAGGTAGGAGACCTCAACCGCGTCTTTTACGGTATGGCGGCGCGGATCGCGGAGCAAGTCAGCCGCTTAAAAGAGAGTGACCGACTCCGCCGAGAGCTCGTGGCTAACGTCTCTCACGATCTGCGGACGCCTTTAACAGCGCTACAGGGCTATCTGGAAACACTCCAACTCGAGACCTTGAGTGGGGCGGACAAACACCGTTACTTAAGCGTCGCGCTTAAACACAGCGAGCACTTAAATACCCTGGTTACGGAGCTTTTTGAGCTCGCTAAACTCGAGGCGAACGCCGCGCCGATTCATAACGAACGTTTTCCGCTAGCTGAACTTGTACAAGACGTGGTGCAGAAGTTCGGGCTGAGCGCCGAGAAAAAGGGCGTCACCTTAGTTGCCGACACCGAGGTGCGTCCGTCGGTCTATGCAGACGTGGGTTTTCTCGAGCGGGTACTGGAAAATTTGCTCGACAACGCCCTGCACTACACGCCCGCAGGAGGGACGGTAAGCGTCTCGTTAGGTGCCTCTGTCCAAGGTGTCAGGGTTGAGGTGACCGACACGGGTTCCGGTATCCCGCCTGCAGAACTGCCGCACGTTTTTGAGCGGTTTTACCGGGGCTCACGTGCAGGCGGGGAAAAAGGAAGCGGCGCGGGGCTTGGGCTGACCATCAGCCAGCGGATGTTGGAGCTTCACGGTACCCGGCTCGAGGTGGAGAGTCGCGTCGGCGTCGGGACGACCTTTAGTTTTAGCTTGCCGACAGCTTGAGACGAGGCTTTTGCTCGAGGGTCAGGGAGCGTAGCACCGGTACGCTGGTACCACTTAAAAAGGCGACTCAGTCTATACGTTCCAAATTTTTAAGCGAAGGCTGCGAGTAAAAGATAGCCGTGACCACCAGGGTAAAAGCCGCGACGGTGATGAACATAAGACCTGTACCCCGACCCACTCCGACGCCGATAATCTGACCGAAACTCCCTGCAAGTAGACCACCCGGAAGCAGCAGCGGTTCAAAAACGCGGTCCGCCAAAGGGCCGGCCGCAAGGTAGCCGAGCGGCATCGCGGCCCCGCCGATAAACTGCGTCAGCGCGAACACCCGACCCTGCATCTGTGGCACTACGTTCCGCTGAAAGATGACGGCGGTATAGCCGTTGGTAAAGGGCAATGCAAAGTAAGCGCCGAAGATACCTACCCCGACGAGCCAAACCAGCGGCTTGAGCCCGATCAGAACTACAAAGGGGCAAAACAAGAACATAAAGCCGAACACCCCGTTGACCGGTCGCTCAGGGCCGCGCCAAGCCGTCATGATCAAACTACCGGTGAGCAACCCAAGACCGCCCATAGACAGCAAAACGCCGAGCGTGTCCGGCCCTATGAAGCTTAAAATAAGCGGTGTCATCAGCCCTAGCGCCACCGCACCCGTCAGATTGATCAGGCCGAAATAGAACATCAGCGTGAGCAGCCCCCTCCGTTCCCGCAGATATTGAGCAGCGCTCGAGATAGCGCGCCAGGTACCCTCGCCCTCTGTTTGAATAACTTTCGGGGTAGGGATAGAGATGAAGAGTAGTGGGACAACAGCTACCAAGAAGCTCGCCATATCCATCAGCAGAACGGCTTGAAGTCCCGCCAGCACCACCAGCCACCCTCCTAAGAGCGGCGCGAGGAGCTGGGACAAGGCTTGTGACAACCCCTGCAACCCGTTCGCCCTTCCTAGCTGCTCGTCTTTAACAAGCATGGTGATGGACGCGCCCAGAGCCGGTCCTTGAAACGTACCAAAGGCCGCGCTCACGCCCGCAGCCAGGTAGATATGCGGTACCTGCAACACCCCTTGCGTAAAGAGTAAATAAACGACCAAGGTACCTATACCTGCCCCCAAATCACCCAGCACGATAAGCTTGCGCCTGTCCCAGCGGTCGGCGACGACCCCGGCGACAGGCGAGAGCAAAACGCGGGGCAACGTCGTGGCCAGCAGAACCAAACTGAACTGCGTCGCTGAGCCCGTCCGCTCAAAAACCCACACGCCTAGTGCAAACCCTGTTAAACCCGACCCCAAGGTAGAGACGAGCTGACCGAACCAGATGGGTAAAAACGCCCTCATGACACACCTGCCTTCAAAGTCAGAATGAAGGTAGACTTGTTCAGATGGAACACGAAAATCTGAACAAGGTTTGGGCTGAAGTCCACACGGCGGCGGCAGCGCGGGCACTTATCGACCCCAAGAAACGCCGTTACTTGGAGCCGTTTATAGGTCGGGAGCGCACGGCGAGTGAAGTAGCCAAAATGTTGGGTATAAAGTTGACGGCGATGCTGTACCAACTAGAACAGCTTAAAGCTCTGGGGCTGCTCCAGGTGACGCGGCAGCAGGCACGGCGGGGGCGACCTATAAAGCTCTACCGCGCCACTGCCGACAAGTTCTTCGTACCTTTTGAAGTGACCCGGGCCGAGTCGCTCACTACTTTGCTGGCAGAACTCGAGGCCGACTTTCAGCGTTACTTCGTCCAAAACTTGGCGTGGGCGGGGCTCGAGTTAGCAGAAAACTGGGGCTTCACCATCTACCGTAACGAGGAGGGCTCGGTTGTTCAGGACTTGGTTCCACGCGAAGGAGGCAGTGGAAACGCCCTACCTTTGCTACTGAGGAACAGTTCGCCTGCGCTCTGGGCGAGTTCGTCCTTTTTGAAGCTGGATTTTGGGACGGCCAAAGCGTTACAGCGAGATATCGACAAGCTGCTGAATGGCTACCGAACAAAGCAAGTACAGGGAGAACAAACTTATCTCGTAAAGTTTGGGCTGACCCCTCTTGAAGCGAAATGAGCAAGCTCTGTGTGGCACAGTGAATCTTTTAAGTCCAGCAAGTAGAACCTTGAAGTCTGAACTATAGCTAGCCGTTCTAAAAGCCTGATCTGCGTACTTGGCAACGTGTGCCATGGTCACGCGTGATAAAACCGTGACCTTTTTGCGAGGAAATTGTGATCTTTGCTCTCTATTCTTCTACCTGAAGGTATTGCAAACCCCGGAGAACCACTTCGCCCCGGTAAGCGCGCCGGTGAAGTCGTCTCGGGGTCGCCGCGTACCCTCACGCCCGTCACGTTGTCCCGACTGACGGCCTTAAGGAGACGTTTATGACCGTAAACCGTGTTTTAGCCCTTGGTACGCTGACGCTTCTGAGCTTCGGCGCTCCGGCTGCCGCGCAAGACAATGCGCCCGCGCCGCCCTCTATCGGCGCGGATATTCCCACAACTTACTTCGGCCCGATGCCTTCAGGCGCGGCGCTCGACCCACGCGACAAGGCGCTCGTCGGCCCGGTACCGCTACTCCGGGCGGCTACCCTCGACCTCGAAGCGGGTACCATGACGTTGCCTCTATACCGTGGTCAGATGAAAGACGGCACGCCGGTATGGTATATCCTAACCGATACCACCGACAAAGCCAACGCTGACGCGCTGGGTCTCAACCACTCGGGCAAGTTGACCTACGCGGACGTCCCCGGCGCGACCCGCGTCGCAACCCTGGGCAACGACCTCAGCTTGACCTTTGAAGCAGGTACCGTCGACTTTGCGCCCGAACGGGTCCTCTTGCCCGGTCCGGTAGAAGCGCCGTTTCCACCTTCGGTAGCCGAACCCGGGTCGGTCGGGGACGAGGCGTACAGCCCCCTCGTCCGTATTCAAAATGCAGGCAACCACATCTATAACGCGCCCGTCCTCGCGTACGGGGTCGAGGCCAACGCGATCAACTTTTGCGACGGCAACCCAGACTACAGCTTGGTTCACGACAAGGTTCTAAAAATCTGCCCTGCCGACATGACCGTTACGTTGCAACTGGTTCCCGGCTTTTCGTTCGCGCGTCCCATTATGTACGTCAGCTTCGACGCTTCGGACCCTATGGCAGCGGTGCTTGAAAAGGCGACCTACGCGCCTGCATTAGCTAACATCAAAGTCGGTTTCGACGATGGGGCCTTTAGTGCCGTCGAACGTCTGTTCGCCACCATCAACGGTCCGACCGGCGCGGACAACCCGCAACGCCAAGGACTTAACAGTTTGCTGTTGGGGGAGGGTAACGGCCCGCTTAACCTATTCGGCGGCGTACCGACCATCGCGCTCGACTACAGCCCGCTGTGGGACATGAACCTGGGTGAGTGGACCCAAGAGGCCATTGACAACGGCTACCGCTCGCGGATGATTGACGAGTTTCAGTATCTGGGTATGGCCGAGCAGGGCTGGATCACCGGGCCGGAGGGTAAACCGTTCGGCTCGAGCGGGATCATCATCAACTGTCCGGTTGTCTTTAGATTTCTCTAGGTTGAAAAGGCGTTGGTAGGTGAGTGCCAGCGCCTTCATTTTTTACCTTGCCGACCCTATAGCAGGCAACACCCCGGTTTGAGCCAGTTCAAGTAAATAAAGCATAGTTCGGCACGCACATTTTGATGACAGCTGCGAGAACCTAACTCAGTAATTATAAAAACCGCTATGGTACGCGCTCTGCCGTTAGTACAGCTTTCAACGCTCCGCTGACCTCGCCCACCTGCTCGTCGCGTAAGTTCGGGTAGATCGGAAGCGCCAACAGTTCGCTTGCCGCCGCTCTCGCATTGGCGCAGTCGCCGTGCGCTTTGCCCTTTAAGGGCGGCAGGTCGGGGAGCGCGTAGGGATAGTACGCCCTGGCCTCAACGCCCCGTTCGTTAAGACGCGCCATCGCATCGTCACGTTCACGCACGCGTATGACGTAAAGGTGATAGACCCCACCTGGCTGCGGAACCTTGACCGGCAGGTCAGCTAACAGCGTGTCGTAGCACCGGGCCAGTTCGCGGCGGCGATCGTTCCACGCGTCTAAATAGGGCAGTTTGACGCTTAAGACGGCGGCTTGCAGGGCGTCGAGCCTCGAGGTGTACCCCACCGCCTCATGGTAGTAAGGGCGCGTCGTCCCGTGAACGCGCAGCAGCCTCACCTGTTCGGCTACGTGAGCGTGCGGCGTCGTGACGAGGCCGCCGTCACCGGCTGCGCCCAGGTTTTTAGTTGGATAAAACGAGTAACAGCAGGCGTCGCTCCAGCTGCCGACCGGTTTACCGTCCAAGGTTGCGCCGACGGCTTGCGCCGCGTCTTCGACGACCTTAAGATCATACTTTCGGGCAAGTTCAGCCAGCGCGGGTATATCGGCGGGCAGGCCGTAGAGATGCACCGGCAAGAGGGCTTTCGTGCGCGGCGTCAGCGCGGCCTCAGCAGCTTCGGCGGACAAGGTGAACGTACCAGGGTCAACGTCTACTAGCACTGGTTCTGCGCCGACCAAGAGCACCGCTTCGGCCGAGGCGTAAAACGACAACGCCGGGACGATCACCTCGTCACCGGGGCCGATACCCAGCGCACGGAGTGCAAGCACCAGCGCGTCCGTGCCCGACCCGACGCCGACTGCGTGAGCCGAATTCGTATAGGCGGCAAACTCCGCTTCAAACCGGGCGACCCGCTCGCCCAAGACGAACTGACCGGTGCGGAGGGTGTCTAAGACAGTGGCCTCGAGCTTTTCCTGGACCTCAACCGGCAGCGCAAGGTCAAACAGCCGAATCATGAACCCCGGCCGCCTCGCCGCCGCGTCGCGGCGATGACCGTATTTTGCATCAGCATCGCCACCGTCATCGGTCCGACGCCGCCCGGAACCGGCGTCAAGTAACCGGCGACCTCGGTCACGTCAGCTGCAACGTCGCCGCGCAAGGCCCAACCGGATTTTTTACCGGCGTCCTCTACACGAGTGATGCCCACATCGAGCACGACAGCGCCGGGTTTAACCATCTCCGGCGTAATCAAACCCACTCGCCCGACGGCTGCGACTAAGATGTCGGCTTCGGCGGTTAGCGCAGCGAGATCGCGCGTCTTCGAGTGCGCCACCGTCACCGTCGCGTCCCGCTGCAAAAAGAGCGCCGCTGCCGGTTTGCCCACCAGCGATGAGCGCCCCACGATCACAACTCGTTTGCCCGCTATCTTCAACTTGTAAAAGTCCATGATCCGGATGAGCCCTGCCGGAGTACACGGCACGAGGGCGCGGCCCCCGTTCCAGAGCCGCCCGACGTTGACCGGATGAAAGCCGTCTACGTCTTTGGCCGGGTTGATCGCCTCTTGCACCACGCGAATATCGAGGTGCGGCGGCAAGGGGTCTTGCACCAAAATACCGTCAACCTCGGGGTCGTCGTTTAGCTCCCTCACACGCGCGAGCAGGTCGTTTTGTGCGGTCATCTCGTCTAAGACGACAACTTGTGACCTGAGCCCAAGCTGTGTCGCGGCGCGGTCTTTACCGCGCACATACGCTACACTCGCCGGGTCTTCACCGACGCGAACTACGACGAGCTGCGGCGCGAAGGGGAGCGTCTGCAGCGTCTCTTTAAGTTCAGCGGTGACGCTTGCCGCGACCTCTTTACCGTCTAAACGCTCAGCTATATTCTTTTCAGGCACGCTAACCCTCCGTTACCGATTCGGGATTGTAAACACCTTCACGGTGCAGCTTCGCCAACACGCCGTTGACAAAACGCCCCGATTCTTCGCCGCCGTAGCGTTTGGCAATCCGCACGGCAACTTCGAACGTGACTTCGGGCGGCAGGTCTTCATAGGTCATTTCAGTGAGGGCCAGCCGCAGCACGGCGAGGTCGGTTTGCGACATCTGCGAGAAGGTCCACCCCTCGAGCCCCCGCGCCAACCTTCCGTCAAGCTCGGCTTGGTGTTCGGCGAACGTCCGCACCAGCCGGTCGGCAAAGGCTGCGCCGTCGGCGTCCAAGCCTTCACCGTAAACTTCGGCAGCTTCGCCGGGGGTCTGTTCGGTCAGGTCGTCGCGGATACTCTGCCACACGTCTAACAGTGGTTCGTCGCCCCGTTCAGCTTGAAACAGGGCGCGAAACGCCAGCTCTCTGGCTCGCCGTCTAGAGGCCATAATTAGCAGGTATACCCTGGGGGCATACCCTTAGGGGGCACAGGCATGTCATCTGGTCGGTAAGGCCCTCCGTCATTATTCTGCTGACCCACATACACGTTCTAGAATATTGCCTGTATTGGTCTGAAAAAATGCTACTACATTCACTTGGTTTATCCCTGCATTCGTTTGGCGATAAAGGTGGTGTACACGGCCCCGCGCTGATAAAAGGCGTTGTCGAGGACGCGCAGGTGAAAGGGAATGGTGGTTTTGATACCTTCCAATACAGTTTCAGTCAAGGCGCGTTTCATCCGGGCAATGGCCTCTTCACGGGTCGGAGCCCAGGCGATGATCTTGGCCACCAGCGAGTCATAGTTGGGCGGAATCCGGTAACCTGAATAGACGTGCGAATCTACCCGGATGCCGGGGCCACCAGGCCAGTGTACGTCGGTTACGGTACCCGCTGAAGGCCGAAAATCGTGGTCGGGGTCTTCGGCATTGACGCGCACTTCGATGGCGTGACCGGAAACCTGCACCTCATCTTGAGCGAGCGACAACCCCTGCCCCGCCGCCACGCGAAACTGTTCGTGAACCAAGTCAAAACGCGTGACCATCTCGGTGACAGGATGCTCGACCTGAATCCGGGTATTCATCTCGGAAAAATAAAATGAGCCGTCCCGGTCAACCAAAAACTCGCAGGTGCCGGCACCCCGGTAGTTGATGTGTTTGGCTAGGCGGACGGCGGCGTCGGCAATCTCGAGCCTTAACCCTTCATCCAAGGTGCTGGGGGCTTCTTCTAAAAGTTTCTGGTACCGCCTTTGAATCGAACAGTCGCGGTCGAAAAAATGAATGGCGTTGCCCTCACCGTCGCCAAAGACCTGAATCTCGACGTGGCGCGGCTCTTCTAAAAATTTCTCCATATACATCTCGCCGTTGCCGAAGGCTGCTTTTGCCTCTTCTTGCGCGTTGGTCAGGTTGCGCTGCAACTCGTCTTCAGCGCGGACGATCCGCATCCCGCGCCCGCCACCCCCGGCAGACGCTTTTAAGATCATCGGGTAGCCAATCTGTAAGGCAAAGTCCCTGGCTTCCTCAAACGATGCCAATGCGCCCGACCCCGGTACGACCGGGACGCTGCTCTCTTGCGCCACCCGGCGGGCGCTCGCCTTATCACCGATCGCGCGGATATTCCCCGGACGGGGGCCGATAAAGGTAATGCCGTGCTCTTCGCACTTTTGGGCAAATTCAGCGTTTTCGCTCAGGAAGCCGTAGCCGGGATGAATCGCCTCTGCGCCGGTGACGAGCGCCGCTGAGAGCAGGTTGCGTACATTCAAATACGACCCTGAAGACGCCGCCGGACCGACACAGATAGACTCATCGGCTAACAAGACCGGCAGCGAATTCTCATCGGCTTCCGAATACGCTTGCACCGCCGTCACACCGAGTTCGCGGGCCGCGCGGAGGACACGCAGGGCGATCTCGCCACGGTTGGCGATCAGAATTTTCTTAAACATGTGAGACAGTCAGAATCCAGTAGTCAGCATTCAGTTGGGCTTGTACTGAACACTGACTACCGACTACTGACGCCTTTGTTAGTCGTTTCATCACTTCAACCCGGCTCAATCCGAAACAAAGTCTGCCCGTACTCGACCGGCTCTTCGTTTTCGACCAAAATCTCGCGTACAGTGCCCGAAACCTCGGCTTCAATCTCGTTCATTAGCTTCATCGCCTCGATAATGCACAAGACCGTTCCGGCCTGCACCTTATCGCCAACCTTGACAAAATTGGGCACGTCGGGGCTCGGCGCAGCGTAGAGCGTGCCGACAATCGGGGCGGTGATCTCGAGCAAATTGCTCTTGTCCTCTTTGGGAGCTTCAGCGGTAGGCGCAGTGGGTGACGCAGCTTGTGCGGCTCCCGGTTGAGGGATCGGCGTCGGTGTAGGGTCGGGCGCGGCAGCTTGAGTTTGCGGCGCTGGGGCGGGCGCACTAGGCTCACCACCCCGTCGCACGCTCAGCTTGTAGTCGCTGGTCTCAAGCACGAGTTCAGTAATCCCCGACTCTTTGACGGACTCGAGCACCCGTTTTAACTCTTTGGCGTCCATGCGTTTAGGCGCGGCCTAGATAGTCACCGGTCCGCGTGTCCACCCGGATGGTTTCGCCCTGGTCGATAAAGAGCGGCACGGCGACGGTCGCGCCGGTCTCCAACACAGCTGGTTTTGAGCCGCCCGACACCGTGTCGCCTTTGACGCCGGGGTCGGTCCGGGTGATGGTCAGCGCCACGACGTTGGGCAAGGTGACCTTGAGCGCCTTGTCCTGAAAATAATCTACGGTCACCTCCATCGACTCTTTTAAGAACTTGACCGGCGTGCCGATCTGCTGGGCCGTCAGGGTCGGCTGGTCGAAGGTTTCGGTATCCATAAAGGTGTACACGTCGCCGTCGGTATAGAGGTACTGCATCGTGCGGTAGTCGATAAAGATGTCTTGCAGTTTTTCACCCGAGTTAAAGGTGCGCTCGACGATCGAGCCGGTTTCCATATTGCGAAACTTGGTCACGACTTTCGCCCCGCCGCGTCCCATTTTCAGGTGCGAATACTCTAAGCACTCCCAGAGCCCGCCGTCCATCTCAACTTTGGTGCCGTTACGCAGTTCGGTTACACTAATCATGATTCCTCCGTTGCTTTACAGATCATTTTTACCTTTGGTCGCTACCTGGTCCGGGTGAGGGGCGTACACCCCGCTGCAGGGTGACTGCGCCGCCAAACGCTATCAAATTAGTTTAACACCCGCGTCAATTACGCTGCTCTAAGGCTGCGCTACAGCCTAAAGGTCTAAAAACGTACCGTTTAAGCCGGATTCGGCGACGTAACCGGCGAGTTCAGCGGGGCTTAAAAGTTTCCCCCCGGTGACGGCGATAAAGGCGGCCTCGAGCACATTTGTTGCCACGCTGCGGCCACTCAACCGGGGCGTTGTCGTCGCTAAGAGTGCTGCCCCACGCTGCTGTAGAAGTTGGGTGTCGTCTTGCGTCGTTGTGTTCGTTAAGATAATTTTACCGTCCAAACGCTCCGGCAAATAGCGGCGGATAAAATGCCAATCCCCGGCAATCACGTCAGCCTCGCCGTAAACCTTTTTGTAAAAAGGGCTTAGCGTTTTGCCCTGGTTTTGTGCGTCTCCGGTGGGGTAGAGCAGGCTGATAGGCAGTTTTGTAATCACCGGCAAAAGTGCTGCTGCCAGCACCCGCAACTGACGCACGCCGTAGATGAGTTTAGGAATACCGAGCGCAAACGCCAAATCACCAAAACTTACGTTTGCGCCGGTTTGAGTCAAAGCCTCCGCCATCCCGAAACGGTCTACGGCTGAAACCATCAGTACCCTTTTTCCCGAAAGCGGTACCCGGCAGTTCAGTTCTTGCACCACGCGGCGCTCGAGGCTCCCCTTAAGCCCTGCCCCACAGACAACCGGTGTCGTCTTCGCCTGCGCCGCGAGCCGCGCCGCCTGCCGGAGCGTATAGCGCCTCTCACCCACGTAAAAATAAAGGTCTAACCCGCCCAGCCCGATGGCGTCTATCAGCCCGTGAACGCCCGCGTCAAGCTCATGAATGAGCGCCGCCGCCCGCTTGACGTTACCGTCTGTCCCGAGCCGCCGCACCGAGACTTCTTGACCTAAAAGGATGAGCGTTTCTGCAAAGTCACGTTTGGAAGAGCCTAGCGAGACGCTGACAACGTGTTTCACGGCCCTGAGTCTACCCTAATGTCCGAACAAGCGATAGTTTTGAGGTTGGCCTAAAGCTTAAGTAAGAGCGTGTAGCAACCAAAGGTTTTTAAGCGGTGTTATTCGGAGCTCGAGTCACGCAGTCGCATCTTTATCGTGAAGCATTCTGGGAAGGAGTGTCTCATAATTGAAACAACACCTCTGATGGCCGCCATCCCACAGCGTACTCGTCAGCTCTTCGCAACCACTCAGCTATTCGGTACTCCGGGGGCACAGACTTTTCCCAGTATTCCACAAACAGCTCATCGTCCATGCGCTGCGCCGCGTCTAGCATTTCTTGTTCGATGTCCATAACCGAGCGCATGATGTAGATTCCGCCGCGCGTCTGGTCAGAACGCATAGCTACACTTCCCGCAGAGAACAAATCACGCGCCTGATGGCACAGTACCCCGTGATAGGTGAGCATAAAAAGTACCACGTCATCGTACTTATCCCGTTGCCTACTACCTTTAAGAATCTCAGGACATAACAAGACGCCCTCAGCCCTCAGCTTTCTTTTTTCTCCGATTGGCAGCTTGGTATAGAGGCGTGCTTGAATGGGCAGCGTGTGTTCTTGTTCCTCACTATCCTCTAGCCACCAAAGACGTTCACCGGGTTTGAGACGGCCCCGTGCGTAATTCCGGATATGACCCATCTTTTCGTGGATAGAGAGTTTACGGAACTCGTTGTAATCAATCCCGAATTTTGCGAAGAGCGGCTCTTTTGCGCCTATCTCCAACTCAAAACGCGGCACATGGCTCGTTCTGACATGCATAACGCTATTTTCGTATTCATCCCAGCGTACTTCTGGGGTTCCTCCCATCTTGCCAAAAACCACATATACATACTTAACGTTGTCATCACGGCGAGATTCCAAAACGCTGTTTGCAACAGAGCGCCAAGCGTCCTTCGTCGTATGTTTGACCTCAACGCCGTACTCGCCCATCGAAATATCAGGGAAAGCGTGTGGGTGAGGGTCGTAATCAACCTCTATACCGTGAGGCTTGACGTAGATTTCTAAAAAATGCCTAACCCGGTTTTCAAATCCTTTTGAGTCCTCATAGGGTGATACAAGAGCCTCGTTTGTCAGATCACTACAAACTTGCGTCAGAATTGCTTCGAATTTCGTTTTCTCCATTAAGGCAGTTTGACACAGCTCGAGCTATATGCCACGCCAAAACCGGAGGGACAGCGTTCCCGATCTGCCTCTCAGATTCTCTTAGAGCAGCCTTAAAGATGAAGTCATCCGGAAAAGATTGAATTCTTGCGGCTTCTCGCATTGACATCCTCCGCAACAATTTATAGTGAAAATGCGAGTTTCCATGCCACTCAGCGCGCACGGTATAACCGGGTCGTGAAGCTACAAGCTTTCTGTTGCCCTGATCGGGCGACACGGCGGCCAAACTCCAAACATGGTTGTTCTCGGGATTTCGCTCCCATCCCTCTAGGTCGCCTATAGCCTCTTCCGCAGTAATCCAAGATTCTTGACCCAGTGCCGGTACTGGTTTTTCAAAAGGTTTGACGCTAGGAAGACGGCCAACAATAAATACGCGCTCTCTAGTCTGCGGCACCTCGTAATTAGCAGCGTTGTATAGCGAATGGGTAACGTTGTAACCAAGAGCCGCGAAATCCTCGGTTATTTGGTTGAACGATTCAGTATGGTTGCCGTGGGTAAGTGCTCTAACGTTCTCGACGACAAAAACGCTGGGACGGACACGCTTAACCGCCTCAACCATCGCTCTATAGAGGCCGCTACGCAAACCTTGAATACCTGCGCCTTTGCCATTTACAGAAATGTCCTGACAAGGAAACCCGCCGATAACCAAATCTGCGCTTTCAGGTAGGGAATGCAGATACTCCCACACGTCGCCCTCGTGAATACCTTCGTCAAGATTAGCTCTATAAGTAGCGCACGCCTTTGCGTTCAGTTCGTTTGCCCAGACGATTTTGTATGGGTTCTGCTCATAATGTCTTCCGAGAAAGGTAAAATTGCCGCGAAAACCCAAATCCATCCCACCGGCACCAGAAAACATTGACACTACGGTAAATATCTTCTGCGGCTCATGGGTTTGTGTGGCGTTTAGAGGTGTTTGTTGACTCGAGCTATCGTTTAAGGTTTCGAAAAGTGGCCCACTGTAGGCGCTGTGGGGTCGCTCCTGCACCTCATCCACTTCCAACAAAGCCGCTTCCGAGCGTCGTTTTGAGTTCGTCATGTCGCTTTGCATCCCCTAGTTTGTATCATGACAGCCAGCTTAACACAATAACTTACGCTAGCGTTAGCTTTTACTTGGGGGTCTGCCTGTTTTCTTTCTCGGCTTATCCGCAAAGGCTTCTACGTCTTCACGGACAAAGAGATGGTCACGTCCGCGCTTGTGCGATTTAAGCCTCTCAGAGTTAGCGAGCTGCCTTACTCGAGCTTCTGAAACTCGCAACAGAGCCGCTACTTCTTTTGTAGTCAGATACTCATCGCTCACTACATCAATTATAGAGGTTGAGTTCATACTGACTATGGGTAGGTTCTGGGAGCTGCTCTGCGCCTGAGGATTTTTGTATGTGGTCAAGATGGCTGATCGAAACGATAGAATAGAAAAGCCCCGCCAGTATTCAGCGGCACCTGACGATCACCCCTTATGGCTGCTTCTTCCGACCTGACCAGGTTCGAGGGTCGCCACCGCGCTGAGCCGACGGAGCGAACCGTAGGTTAGCACAGCAAAGTAGACCGCTGCAAATCTAGGTGACGCCAACACACAAAACTTTTACGGGGCAAAAAGCGGCTTGCGTGTATGGACCGCAAAGCCTTGAGTCGCTACTTCGGAAAACCGAGCCTACGTGAAAAGCTTACGGGCGACGCGGCTGATGGCGGTAGTCAGGGATTGGCCGTAACCCTGCAGACGCCCGCCACAGCTGCACCGTGCTCTATGTGCCGCGCGAGTTTTCGCGTCCGCTACCCGAGACAGTGACTTTGGGGACCGACTCGTCGGCTTTTGGATGCCGGTGACGGCACCATCACGCTCGCCTGTCCCGCAAACGAAGCACTCTCGGCCCGGTCGCTGAGCTTGCCTAATACTTTGCGGACGCCCCGAGCAAGCTGCTAGGCTGGCCCGTATGACTTTAGCCACCGCGTTTGACGTGACGAAAAAAGCACTCCAAGGGTTTGGCAAACACGAGATGACGACCTACGCGGCGGCCTTGTCGTATCAAGTCTTTTTCTCTCTCTTTCCGTTTCTCATCTTTTTGATCTCACTGCTCGGTTTTTTAGGGATTCCTGAGTTTTTTAGCTGGTTGCAGCAGCAGGTAACAAACATCGTTCCGGCTCAAGCCGCGCAACAGGTCAATACAGTCATCAGTCAGTTACAGCAGCCGCAGGGCGGTCTGCTCTCGTTTGGGATTGTCTTGGCGCTCTGGTCGGCTTCGGCGGCGGTGCGGGCGGTGATGAACGCCATCAACACCGCCTACGAGGTCAAAGAGGGACGTCCGACGTGGAAACTCTACTCTTTGTCGCTGCTGTACACGCTCGGGCTGGCGCTGCTTTTAATCCTTTCCGCCGCGCTGATGATTCTAGGGCCGCAAGCGGTCACGTGGCTGGGCGTACGACTCGGACTCGGCGGTGTGGTCGTCACCTTATGGAACATCTTGCGTTTGCCACTTCTAATTCTGCTCCTGACGCTGAGTGTCGCGCTTATCTACTATTTTACGCCCGACGTGCAGCAGCGGTTTCGGCTGATTACGCCCGGTACGGTGGTGGCGGTGGTCGTTTGGCTGTTAGCGTCGCTCGGGTTTAGCCTCTACGTGCAAAACTTCGCCAACTACAACGCGACCTACGGCAGTTTGGGGGCGATTATCATCTTGCTCTTTTACTTTTACCTCTCGGCGGCCATTTTGCTCTTCGGCGCGGAGTTAAACGCGGTGCTCGAGGACCGCCGCACCGACGGCAAAAACCTGGGCGAAAAAACGTTGCCGAACGCATGACGAGTCTGGTAAACGGTATCATCATCGTTTTGGGTGCGCCTAACGACGCCTCGGGGAACTTGTCGAGCATCGCCGTAGAAAGGTGTCTGGAAGCCGCCGCAGTTTATCGGCGTCAGACCGGATTTAGGGTCTTACCAACGGGCGGGTTTGGCGACTTTAACCCAGCAAACAAGCCGCACGCACACTACACCCGCAGCTTTTTGTTGGCGCTGGGCGTCTCTGCCGAGGATATTTTAGAACCTGCACTAAGTCGGTTTACGCTCGAGGACGCTACCCTTTCTCAACCTGTCGTGGTTCAGCATAGCGTCAAAGACCTTATCGTTGTGACCTCGGACTTTCACCGTAAAAGAGTTGAGCTGATTTTTAGGCGAACGTTTGCGGGCTACAATTTGTCGTTTAAAGGTAGCAAAACAAACTTGCCCCGAACAGAACTCAGCGCCCTACTTCACCATGAAGAAAAAGCTATCGCCCGGTTAGAGTGCCGCTGAGGTCTCTTTCTCTAAAGTTTACACTGCTGCAACGCGTGGTTCAGCCCGCCCACCCGGTACCAGTGGTAGCCGTGTGCCCCTGGTACAATCCGGTGAACGTCCCCTTGCCTCGCTCGGCTCAGTTAAGTTGACCAATACTTCACTCCCCGGCCCGTCTAGTTTGAAATCAAGCTCGAGCGGTTCCCCTGCAAAGTTGTGCAAAGTAATTGGGGCGTTCAAGGTCTCCAAGTCGAGGCTGTAAGTCACGGCGTTTTTGTACCGGAGGTCTCGGGTCATGAGGTATTCGTTTCGGGTTGTACCTTTTGACTTGGGGTTCGCTACCTTTTTGGAGAGGGCAGGCTGATATATCCGCTTTGGTAAAAGCTAACGTATTAGGCGGCCTTGATCCCCCCCAAGTAGCTGCTCCAATTCTGTTCTCGAGGTACTCACCATATCGCCGTGCTGGGAGAGTGCCAGAGCTGCTAACACGGTGCCGCGTCTCATCCCCTCAACAATATCCCCGTCTAAAAAACCGTCGATCACGCCCGCCGTAAACGCGTCGCCTGCGCCGAGGCGGTCTATGATCTCAGCAGCCCCGGCGCTGACTTGAATCAGCTCTCCGCCAACCAGCGTCGCTGAACCCGCGCCCGAACGGGTGAGCACCACGTGCGCCGCGCCCGAGAGGTCGTGTAGCTGCTGCAGCGTAGCCTTGGGGGAGCCTGAAATACCGAACACTGTATGTGCGTCACCCTCACCGCAGATGAGAATGTCAACATTTTTTAAGACAGGCGTCAGTTTTTCCCTGGCAGTTTCCGCCGACCAGAGTTTGCTGCGGTAGTTCACATCGAAGCTCGTCGTGATATCTTTGTCTCTCGCCTGTTCACAAGCCTCTTGCACAACGTCGTAACAGCCCTGACTCAGCGCCGCCGTAATACCCGTCAGGTGAAGCACGCGGGTATCGAGGAGATAGTTCCAGTCCACGTCTTTGGGGGTCAAGGTGCTGACGGCGGCGTCGGCCCGGTCGTAAATCACGTGAACGGCGCGCGGCGGGGCGGCAAACTCTACATAATAGGTGCCTACCCTGCCCGCTTTAAGCACCACGGCGCGGCTGTCAATGCGGGCCGCCGCCAGTTCGCGCAAGATAAACCCGCCCAGGTCATCCTCCGGTAAGGCGCTCACCCAGCCGCAACTCCGACCGAGCGCGCTCAGCGCCCCCAACACGTTGGTCTCAGCGCCCCCGGCGTGAACATCTAGTTGCTGCATTTTGGTCAAGCGGTGTCCGGGGGGCGTGCTCAGGCGGAGCATCGTTTCACCAAAGGCTGTCACTTCAAAGCTGGGCACTGGAAACCTGGGTGCCGGGAACTTGGGTACCGGCCCTCGCTTCTGCGAGTGTACGAGTCAGCACCGTAGCGCGTCCCTTCAGCGCGCCCAGCTCTTCGGGCGTGATGGCGACGTTTTGGACGAGCGCACTCCCGACGCCGAACGCAACTGCTCCGGCCCGGTGAAAGTCGGTGATGGTTTTAGCGGTGACGCCGCCTGTAGGGATAAAGTCAATGTGCTCCAAGGGTGCCCGCAGAGCTTTGAGATAAGCGGGACCGCCTGTGTCGGCAGGAAAGAGCTTAACTGTGCTGCAGCCTGCCGCAAACGCCGCTTGCGCTTCAGAAGCCGTAAAGACACCCGGCAGGAGTAGCACATTTTGCTGCGCCGCCACCCTTACTGAAGGCAGGTCTAAGCAGGGCGCGATTAAAAATGACGCGCCCGCGTCTACCGCTTTTGTCACGTCCTCAGCTGCCCTAACGGTGCCCGCGCCGACGAGTAGGTCAGGGCCGAACTGACGCTGCAACTCGGGGATGGCCGTGAGTGCGTGGGCGCTGTTGAGCGTTACCTCGGCAATTCTGACGCCGCCCGCGAGCAGAGCTTCGGCAAGCTGCAGGGTCTCTTTGACGCTAAACGTGCCCCGAATGATGCTGATCAGCCCGTCTTCGTAGAGTTGGTGTTTGACTTGCATCTGTACTCCGTTCTCAAACTTGTCTGAACGCTGGGCCTCGAGCTTGCCCAGAATCACGATCACATCACCTGCGGCAACGCGTCTGCGCATAACGCTAGGTTCTATGTTTCGAGGCTCTTTATCCGGTTCTTTGTCTTTTCACTGTACGGTTATCATAAACTCCTTACAACCTGAAGGCAAAGCAGTACACGCTAAAAGTGCAGCCCCAAGTATTCGGGCTGCACTTAATTTGTACCTCTCTAACCGTTTCCTTGGTGGGTCGTGTAGGGCTCGAACCTACGACCCGCTGATTAAGAGTCAGCTGCTCTGCCAACTGAGCTAACGACCCAAGGCTTACAGCTTACTGTTTGTGCCTCCGGTCGAGTGTCGGCTGCAGTCCGGTATTAGGGTTTTACAGCTCGAGCCGCCGCTCAGTCGTCCGCTCTAACAAATACGCGTCATGAGAGACCAGCAGAAGCGTGCCGGGAAAGTCTGTTAGGGCGGCCTCGAGCATCTCTACACTGACGTAGTCTAAGTGCGTCGTCGGTTCGTCTAAGACAAGCACGTTGGGACGCGCCAAGATAAGCTGCGCGAGCCGAACTTTGCGTTTTTGCCCCTCGCTGAGCGCCGCTAAAGGTTGCGCGAACGCTTCGCCGGAGACGCCGAGTGCGCCCAACAAGATGCGGGCAGGGGGTCCGTCAGCCTCGGTAAACTGAGTTCTTAGAGGTTCGGCGTCGTGGGCGCTGTCGTAGCGTTGCGGCAAATAGCCGATCACTGCGTCCTTATCCCAAGTGACGCGACCTGTGCTCTCTAAACCTAAAAGCGTACGCAGCAAGGTCGTTTTGCCTGCGCCGTTGGCCCCGGCTAGCGCCCACCGTTCGCCGTACGCCAAGTTGAGCGAAACTTTCTTGTTAAGAACAGATACGTCCTCAACGCTCAAGCACACCCCGGCGGGTAGCTCAGGCGGTTCAAACGCCACCGCGTAACGTTTTTCAACCCACGGTTTGCTCTCTTCGAGGTCTTCAATCCGCCCCTGCAACCGCGCTTTGGCCTGCAGCCCGCGCCGCATCAAGCGGGCCGCTCTCGCTCCGACAAATCCTTTATCAACCGGCCCTTCGGATTTGACCCGAGACTTTTCTTTTTCTTTACGTGCGCCCCACACCTTATAGGTGCGCTCCTGCTCTTTGAGTCCTACAATCTCGCGCTTTAACTTGTCACTTTTTTTGACCTTTGCCGCGTACTCGGTTTCTTTTTGTGCCCAAAAGCTCGAGTAATTGCCCCGGTAGCGCCTCAAGGTGCCGCGTTCCAGCTCGAGCACACCGTCTACCGTCTCGTCTAAAAACCGCCGGTCGTGCGAGACGATCAGGCACGCAGCTTCCGTCTCCCGGATTTTGCGGGTCAGATACGCCGTGGCGCGTTCGTCGAGATAATTGGTCGGTTCGTCGAGCAGATAAAGTGCTTGCGGGCGGGCCAACGCTGCGGCGAGGCGCAGAAGCCGCCGTTCACCCCCGGAAAGCTCAGACAGCGGGCGTTCTAAGAGGTCGGGAGCGTAACCGAGTGCGCCGAGTTCAGCTTGCAGGGACGCCTCCAAGTCGTACCCGCCCAGTTCAGCAAAGTCGGTGAGCAGTTCGGCGTAACGGAGCGGGTCGGGAACCCCGGCGGCCTCGAGCCGGGACAGCTCTACCCGTAGTGGCCCGAGGTCGGGATAAGTTGCTAAAGCGGCGTCTAAAACGGTTTGCCGACCCGTCAGCGCGTCCTCTTGCTGCAGGTAAAGTGATTCGGCGTGCGCAGTCAGCTGTCCGGTTTGTAGAGGTAGGGTGCCGGATAAAAGCTCCAATAAGGTGGTTTTACCCGAGCCGTTGACGCCTAAAAGCGCCACGTGGTCGCCCGCGTAAAGGGTCAGCTCGAGCCCTACAAACAGCGGCTCGGGTTGCGCGGGGTAGCGGTAAGCAAGGCCGGAAGCCTGGAGGATCAGAGACACAAAAAACCTCTTCCATACACAAGAAAACGGTGCTTGCATTTGCAGCAAGCCGGGACTATCTGGGTAGGAAAAGGTTAGTCGCGCATAAAAGCCGAACGGGTCGGCGGGGTCAGTATAGCAAATTTGTCGGCCGTAACGTATTGACAGCCGCTTTTATCTTTGTCTTCTGAGCCGTAAGGAACGTTATAGCTCCTAAACTACCGACTTCTAAATCCTCTATTCTGCATTCTTACTTCTTCTATAAATGTTCTGCGTAATAAGCCCACAAAGTATGTTTTACAGCGTGCTGAACAGCAAAAATTTGCTTGTGAGGCTCGAGGGGTTAGCTGTCTTGTCCTGAACGAAGATAGCCGTTTTTCTCACTATTTCGCAGAAGATTTAATGTGACCCATTGCAAACGCTACCAACTAGAACAGCGGCGGCACCTAGCAGGGCTTACGCATGTAGAGACAGTGTCCTAGCATAAGGGATGGTTGAAGAAGAGCTACCAAAGTTACTAGCACATTTTACTGTTGTGCCTAATCCAAGAGCGCATAACGTTTGCCATAAGCTTGAAGACATCTTGGTCATTGCTATCTGCGCGGTTATCTGCGGTGCCGACTCGTTTACCGAGGTTGAACAGTACGCTCAGGGCAACCGAGCATGGCTAAAGACCTTTTTAGAACTCTCTAATGGCGTTCCGAGTCATGACACCTTTAGACGGGCGTTTATGCTGCTCGACGCTCAAGCATGGCAAGGTGTGTTTTTCAATTGGACGCGCAAGCTGGCGCTGGCAGAAACGACGAGTCCAACAGAAGTGCGAGCGGTAGGCGGTAAATGGTCACGTTCAAGTGGCTTACATTTCCCGAAGGACCGAGCGAAGCGTACGGTAAGCGTCTGGGCAAGTGAGCAGCACGTGGTCTTAGCCTAACAGCAAGTAGCTGACAAAACCAATGAAATCACAGTTATGCCTGAGCTTTTAGAAGTCCTCGACCTTGCTGGTACCACTGTGACCATAGACGCTGCTGGCACGCAAAAGCAGATTGCCTGGGTGATTCGGGAACATCATGCCGACTCTGTGCTGGCACTTAAAGCCAATCACAAGCACCTGTTCGACGATGTTCAGTGGTTGTTTGCCCAGCATAGCGACCTACCGCACTGGTCTACCAGCAGCAAGGGTCATGGACGTACAGAGACCAGAGACACGTGGCTACTTACTGATCTTAGCTTCTTGGAAAACGTTGCCGCTTGGCGTGACCTTGCAGGGGTTGCACGCATCAGGAGTACACGGGAGATTAGAGGAGAAGTTACTGTGCATGACCGTTATCTTACCAGTTTGACCGACGCTGAAACCCTCGCTTATGCGGTGCGTTCACATTGGGGCATTGAAAACAGTCTGCACTGGACTCTCGACGTCGCGTTTAGCGAAGACTAGAGCAGAGCTAGAACCCAGCACGCCCAAGCAAACCTCGTCACCCTACGGCATCTGGCCTTGAATCAACTTAAACAAGAAAAAACCTTGAAAGCCAGCGTTAAAGCTAAACGCATGAGAGCAGGTTGGGATGACGACTATTTGCTTAAAGTTCTATATGCGTAAGCCCTGCAGCACCTAGTATTCCGGCGGCACATAGACGTTGAGTGTCTCGAGCGGTCCCTCGCCGGTATTACGGATTTCGTGGGTTTCACCTGCTTCGATCACGGTAAGCGAGTGCGGTTTAAGTTCTGCGTGCTGACCGGCAACCGTGGCCTCACCGGAGCCGGAAACGACAAACAGCCACTGGGCGCTGCTTTCGTGAACGTTGTCGTCACCGCCGACGGTTTCACCTGGAGCGAGGGTCATCACAGCGACTTGAGCGTATTCGGTAGCTAGGCACACTTTGAAAGCATAGTTGAACTCGAGCTGGGTCTGTTTCATCCCTTTAGTGTAAGGGCTCGGTTCGGTCTAGGTTTAGAGCATAAATTACCCAAATCAGCTGTACAAAGCTACCCAAGTGCTTAAAAGTTGTTAACTTAACACTGCTGGCAAAAGCTAATTTTTTCACGCGAGTAGGGCCGAAAACTTCACGTTCGGTGTGTTTTGTAGGCTCTAAAGTAGCGTCATGACGCTCCTCCCAGATGTGCCTGTGGTCGTGGTCATCGTTCACGTCGCTGCGCTCGCCGCGCTCCTGACCCACGCAGTTGTAACGAGTTGGCAGCGCCTCACGCTGCTCCGGCAAAACGGTACGGATTCGCAAGATTCTCTGAAGTAGCGTGACAAGCTTACAAAGCCGGCTCAGACCTACACTATGAAAAGCGCCCCGGTTACGAGCGGGACGCTTTTTAACTTGCCGTGCTAGACGACCCTGTTGTGGCTGGGGCGTAGGGACTCGAACCCCAATTAACGGAACCAAAATCCGCGGTCCTGCCGTTAGACGACGCCCCAATGGGGTTTGGGCTGGCTGGGGTGTAGGGACTCGAACCCCAATTGACGGAACCAGAATCCGCAGTCCTGCCGTTAGACGACACCCCACCAAACGCAAAGGTTATCTTATAAAGCTTGGTCTAAGGCTGTCAACTCTGTTCGACGTCAAGCACGACTTTGACGTTGCCCTTACGTGTCTCGCCCTGCACTTCTAAAACTGAAAAACGCCCCAGCCCTTCGGCGTACACCTCGTCACCGAGGGCGGCGCTGCTCGACTTTCCGGCGGGGCGACCGTTCAGTGAGACGCGGCCCCCGGCGATCCCTTTGGCAAAGTAGGCCCTCGATACCCGAAACGCCTTTGCGCCCAGCACGTCAACCCTAAGAGACGGCACGATGACCTGTTGCTGGCGCTCCCGCCCCCGGGCGAGCCTCGAGAGCTCGACCTCTTGCACCGTAACGGGCCTTCCGCCGACGTGGGTGAGCTTTAACGCTGCAGCTTTAGCCCCAGGTAAAACGACGACGCTGAGGCCGTCTTGATGCGGCAGCACGTCGCCAATCTGGTCTTTGTCTACCTCGGCCGCCCGAAGCGCCGCGAGCAGGTCGCCTTCGCTCGGTGCGCCGTTTACATAAAGTGCCGCAAGAGGCGTCGTCGCCCCCGGAATGTGCTCCGGGTAAGCGGTCAGCACGCGCCTTTGGGCTCCGGTGACGCCGCCCTCGGCTTGGCTGTTGACCCCGGCGTCTCGCAGCCGTGCCCCGAGTTGCGCGGCGGCGTCAGGGTCTAAAAAGGTCGTGTGCGCGACGCGGCCCCCGCGCACGGCGGCTTGTAAACGTTCAAAGTCCGTCACGCGCCTTCGCCCGTATCTTTATCGTCATAACGGATGTCTTTGACCTCGAGCCCCGCTTCTTTAAGCCGCTCGGGAAACTCCGCTGACCCGTCACCGATAACACGCAGTACGAGTTCGCGGTGACTGCCCGCCTGCACCCCGGCGGTGACGACTGCGATGATGTTCGACGGCGTAGCCGCGCTCGCCGCCCGCGCCAACACCCCCGGTTCATCGGGCAAACTCACTGTGACGCGGGTGCCGCCCTCGCGCAGCCCCAACATCGCTACAAACGCCCGGAGCAGGTCGGTAATCGTAAGCATCCCGGTAAGCTTGCCCCCGTCAACGACCGGCAACCCCGAAATCTTGTGCTCTTCCATCAATAAGGACGCCTGCTCTACGGGGTCGTGAGGGGAAACTGTCACGACCGGTTTGGTCATCACCTCACGGACGACGAGCTTGCTGAGCAGGTAGTTGAGTTCGTAAACCGACAGGGTATTGGCCGACGACGGCGTGGCGTTTTTGAGGTCGCGGTCGGTCACAATACCGACCAAGCGGTTCCCGTCTACGACCGGCAAGCGGCGATACCCGCCTTTACGCAAGAGCTGCATCGCCTCCATCACCGGGGTTTTGCTGCTGACGCTTTGCGGCGTCGGGGTCATCCACTGGGCTACGAGCATAAGGTTGCTTTCATAAGGTTACTTGCATAGGGTCACTCGAGCTGTTATAGGTAGGGTCATAAACGTCCAATTCTACCGAATAACGTCTCCGGCGTGGGCGGTTGGCGATTGCGTCTCTCTATGCATAAGGGTAAGAATGACCGGGTGAGCAGACGTATTACAGTTTTAGGTTCAACCGGGTCTATCGGGACGCAGGCGCTCGAGGTCGCACAGTGGCGCGGGTTTGAGGTCGTCGGGCTGGCCGCAGGAAAAAATGTCGAGGTTTTGCTGGGGCAAGTCCGCACCTTTAGGCCGCAGCTCGTCTCGTGCGACGCCGAGGTCGCTGAACAGGTTCGCGCCGGTCTCCCGGCAGGAACGAAGCTCGTCACCGACGCGGCGGAAGTGGCTGCCCTAGACGCTGATACGGTGGTGAGCGCCATCCCAGGGTTTGCCGGACTGGAGCCGACACTCGCGGCACTCCGGGCGGGTCGGCACGTCGCCTTAGCCAACAAAGAAGCGATGGTCGTCGCAGGGCCGCTCGTCTGGGAGGTCGCTAGAACCCACGGCGCAGAGCTTACGCCGGTGGACTCGGAACTCTCAGCACTCTTTCAGTGTCTACAAGGTGAACCGCGTGAAGGGGTCGCGGCGCTCGTTTTAACCGCGTCGGGTGGCCCCTTTCGCCTCGGCCCCGAAGACCTCTCTAGCGTTACGCCCGAACAGGCGCTCCAACACCCCAACTGGGCGATGGGGCCGAAAGTCACGATAGACTCGGCGACGCTGTTTAACAAAGGGCTCGAGGTTTTAGAGTCGCACTTCTTCTTCGAGTTGCCCTTAGCGCAGATTGAAGTTGTCATCCACCCGCAATCTTTGGTTCACAGCCTGGTGCGGTTTAAGGACGGTAACCTCAAGGCGCAGATTGGCCCGCACGATATGCGGCTCCCGCTTCAGGTGGCGCTCACCGTCCCTGAACGCGCTAAGACGCCACTCGAGCCCCTGCTCTTAACCGGCACCTGGGAGTTTTTTGCGCCGGACCTCGCGCGGTTTCCGAGTCTCGAGCTGGCCTACGAAGCCGGGCGGCTCGGCGGTACAGCTCCGGCGGTGCTGAACGCTGCGGATGAGGTGGCAGTAGACGCGTTTATGGCGGGACGGATTGGCTTTATGGATATTCCGAGGGCGCTCGAGTACGCCCTTGAGCACGCCCCACGCGCCAGCCTCAGTTGGGACGCGATCCCCGACGCCGACGCCGACGCTCGCCGTGTGGTGAGAGAACGGTTTAGGTTGTAAGCACTATAAGTTGTAAGCACCATATCTGACAGGCTTTTTGGCATTCAGCTGGCATACTTATAGCTATGAAACTTACACGTTCGGTTACTATCTCGCTCGAGATTTCAGCGACTCGGCAGATTCACCTATGCTGACGGCGATCGTCTTTCTACTGATCCTGACTGTTTCAGTAGTGATTCATGAACTGGCCCACTACTTTAACGCTCGCAGCGTCGGGGTACCGGTCCGCGCTTTTAGCGTCGGCATGGGGCCGGTGCTTTTGCGCAAACAGTGGCGCGGTACCGAGTGGCGGTTGTCACTCTTACCGCTCGGCGGCTACGTTGACCTGCAGGGTCTGACACCCGAAGAGGCCGAAGACGGCACTATGCGCTACCCGGATACGGGTTTTATGCAGAAAAACTTTTGGCAAAAAGCGTGGGTGCTCGTCGGCGGCGTGATTGCCAACTTTATCTTGGCGGTGCTGCTGCTCTCCTCGGTTATTACCGCTGATCCCAACTTGCCTGTTCGCAGCGCGATTACCGGCGAGACGCCGCCGACTTCCGGCGCTGTGTTTGAACGGATCATACCCGGTAGCGCCGCCCAGCGTTTCGGCCTTCAACCCGGCGATGAAGTCGTACAACTGAACGGCCTCAGAAACCCCAATGTCGCCCAAGTACAAGACGTTATCCGTAACGCCACCAAGCTCAACTTAGTCGTCAAGCGAGGAGACGAGCAGGTGCGCGTTACTAAGCCGTGGCCCCCCGAAGACGGTAGCGAAGTCCCTCAGTTGGGTGTAGGGATTGCGCCGGTCAGCGTCGGCAGCTTGCCGCCTGTCGCTTTCGGCACGGCGCTCGTCCAAACGACCTCGTTTTTAGTCCGGGTCGTGCCTGAGTCGGTCGGTGGCTTTGTCCGTGGGTTCGGCGAGACCTTTGTCGGTCAGCGGAGTGCGGAGGTCGTAGGGCCGGTCGGCATGGTCGGGCTGGCGGGGCAGGCGACGCAGGGCGGGTGGCTCTCTATCCTGACGTTTGCGGGCTTGATCAACTTTTCGCTCACTATTTTTAACCTGTTGCCGATTCCCGGTCTCGATGGGGGCCGTATCTTGCTCGCGGCAGTTGCGGCGGTGCGGGGTAGGCCGTTCAAACCAGGACAAGAGGAGTTTGTCAACTTTTTAGGCATCGCTATCTTGATGCTTTTCGTGGTGCTTGTGAGCTTTGGCGAAGTGGGCGATTTGCTGCGCCGTTAGGGTACGCTCAGGGTAAACTTGACAGATGCTCACGTGCGCTGTTCTTGTCCCCGCCTATAACGAAGCGGCCCACGTTGCACGCGTGATCGGGGTAGCACGGGCCGCCGCACTGGGGCCGGTTTGGGTGATTGATGACGGCTCGAGCGACGCTACCATCCAAGCCGCCCAAGCTGCCGGAGCCGAGGTTTTACAGCTGCCGGACAATCGGGGCAAAGGGGGCGCGGTCTTCGCCGGGGCCGCGCACGTAGATACCGACGTGGTGGTTCTGCTAGACGCTGACCTCTTGGGTCTGACCCCGAACCATATCCAAAAACTGGCTGAACCGGTGCTCTCAAGCACCGCCACGATGACACGTGGAATGTTCTCCGGCGGGCGCTGGCGCACCACGGCGGCGCAGCACCTGACGCCGCAGCTCAACGGGCAGCGGGCCATCCTTCGCAGCAAGCTCTTAGAAGTCGCGGGTCTCGCTGATAGCCGTTACGGAATTGAGATTGCCATTACCGAACACGCCAAACGTGCGGGCTGGCCGGTGTGCGACGTACCGCTGTACGGCGTCTCACAGGTCATGAAAGAAGAAAAACGCGGCTTTTGGGTGGGTTTGGGCGTCCGCCTTAAGATGTACCGGGAGATTTTTCGTGAGCTGTTCCGGGGTTGGGCGAGGCGTTAGCCGGTTTTTAGCTGACGTGCGCAAGGCACCTCACGGCTGAAAGTTTACTGGTTTCTCGAGGAAGGGGCACACAGATGATTCACCGGTTCCAGGTCGGCAATCGCTGCATGGTCCTCAGTGACGGGCAGATGCGGCCACCTTGGGAACCGGCGTGGGACGTGTTCTTTGGTGCCGATACCGGCGTTTCTGACGAGGCGTTGGCCCAAGCCGTTGCTGAGGAAGGACAACACCGCAGCAGCGTCGCCCTCGGCTACAACTGCCTCTACGTTGAGACTGACAACGGCGCGGTGCTGCTAGATACTGGGCTAGGTCAAAACTTCTTGGGCTACGGCCCGGAGCTTGGCGCTCAGGTCGGGAACTTGGGTGACACGCTAACCCTTGCCGGGGTCCGCAGGCAGGACGTTGCAACAGTCATCCTGACGCACCTGCACCAAGATCATGTCCGCGGAACCATCACCTCGGGCAGGCTGACGTTTCCCAACGCGGAGCATATCGTTACCACCGCCGAGGCGACCTTTTGGGAAAACATCGGAGAACGTGCGGACCTCGCCGACCACATTGGGGTTGCGGGTGCTGCCCTGGAGATCATTGGGGATCAACTCGAGCGAGTCGAGTACGGCACCGAAATCCTTCCCGGCATTCGTACGGTTGCTGCCGCCGGACATACGCCGGGGCACATGGCCGTCATGCTCGGCTCAGAGGGAGAACAACTGCTCTACCTAGGTGATACTTTTTACGACCCCATCCAGCTGCGCCGACCGGCGTGGTGGACGCGCTACGACCTAGAGCCGCACCAAGCGGTCGCCAGCCGCCGCGAGTTGGCGGCTTGGGCAGCTGACCAAAACTTGCTCGTCCACGCTTATCATCTGCCGTTTCCGGGTTTGGGGCGGATTAACCGGCTCGGGGGAGCCTTCGAGTGGCAGGATAGCCGTGGCGCATAAGGTTGAGCGTTTAGCCGAGTGGCGTCCCGCTTTCTCGAGTAACGCTCCCCGGTAACCAGGGTTTTACCGGGATACGGACCCGACATAAAGGTTGGCGTGGCGGATAGACCCATTTTTGCAGTGATATAGCCTAGATGAGGCAAGAGCAAGTTTGAATCTCTATGCCTGACGGTGGCTCTCTAAACTTTACTGTTGCAAATAATGGTCGCGCTTAGCTAATGACTATTTGAGGGCCTCGAGCCGCTCTCTAAGCTGCGCTGTTCGTATTTGGGTAAGGGTCGTCATGCATCCGTCACGTACCATCGGCTCTGCTTGCCCACCCTCAAAAAACTCCGCAGCTTCAAATAAACACTCCGTTTCCCGAAAGGCGAGCCAGTGACGCTGCGCTACACCAAGTCGCTCCTTTTGTTTCGGCCGGACTTGCTGGAGGAGTGCGCAGTAAACCGTTTTCATTTTGACGTCAGCCTCATTTTGCTCTTTAGCTGCACACGTATTGAGGACAAGCTGGTTGGTTGCTCCCGCACAGGGGTCTGAAGCTGACTTACTGCTAAGCTTCCAGGCGGCGTCTCCCTCGCTCAACCATGCGCTGTTAGTAGTGCGCTCCAGCACAGCCGGGTTGTCACAGTCACGGGGCAGGTCAGCGGGCCAAGTCGCCTCATCACCCAGCGACCACCACACCTGAACCTCTTTGAGTCTGCCCCCTAAAACACGGTACTCGCGCCGCGTGACCTCAGCTGCGTTTTCATAAATCCAGGCCAGGATTTGCGGCGGGCCGTCCGGCTGGGGGCAGACCTGAACACTGTCGTAACCGACAAACATCTCACCGGCGCTCGTAAAGGTGTGGTCGGTACGCGCGAGAAACACCTCGAATGAACACTCGGCGTGAACGCCGCAAAAGGCTCCGAACGCATAGTCACGGCTGCCGTCTCCGTCAAAGTCGGCGCTGAGGCGGTAAATGTCTGTCGCACCTTCGCCGTTGCCCCACCGCTCCGGTGAGACGGCGTAGTGGGGTTGCGCGTAAGTGCCTGTCACTGTGAGCGCCGTTAAAAGGAGCAAAACGAGTTGGTAAAATCTCGTTGCCGGTTTTGCAGCCGTATGGGGCAAGTTGCGCTTTGGTATCAGACATCGGCAAGCTAAAAAGGACACAATCAACCAGCCTGTTGCCGTATCAGGTTCTCTAGCTGAAACGCGTGGCGGATGGGGTGCATGACGGCGTGCTCTAACATCGCGTCAATCCAGTAGGGCATCCCAGGGGTGTAAAGCTCAGGGGGCGGCTCGAGCCTCTCATCTGAAACTTCGGCCAGGGGCAACCGCCAGCGTGCCAAGACGTGCCTCAGGTACTCATCCGCTTCCGTTTCGATAGTGTCAACTTTCGGCACCGGTTTAATCTCGGGGTCGGGCAGCCCTAAGTTTTTGCACATCCCAACCATGTAACTTCCAGCTGAGCGCAAAACATGCTGGAGCAACGTTTCTAAAGAGCGGTAGTGTTTATCGTCTGTTTCGGGAAGGTGAACGTCGGCTGCTTTGGCCTGCTTCCAGATCGCCACGCACTGCCGCAGGTGCTTTTCATGCAGTAACACCAAGGCTCTTGCGCCTCGAGATTTGTAATCGCTGAGTTCTTCGGGCATATTACCTCCTATCTAAAAGCTCTCGCTTGACGGGCCTGCTGCCCACGACTTTCTGTATGTTCTGATAAAGTGCCTTAGAACTCGAGTATAGCGATGTCAACCGACGACCTGCTGACCTATCTTTTTAACGGGCAACCGCACCTACTCTTTTCGCCGTTGGCGACGTGGCTGGCGTCCTCACGCCGGTTCCGCGAGTTCGTCACCACCTTCCGAGCCAAAATCCGTAAAAAACTGCGCAGCACGCAAGACAAAGAAAGTTTATACGACCTGCATTTTGAATTAGGGACGGCCTATCTGCTCGTTCGGGAACGAGCTTTGAGTTTGGTCTACGAACCGCAGTGCGGCGGGGAACGGTGTCCTGACTTCTCGGTAACTACGACCAGCTTGACCTTGATGCTCGAGGTCACCAGGCAGCGGCCAAGCTCAGATATCGCATCAACGCTGACCCAAAAGCACCTGCCGCCGCATGTGGCTGAACGCCTCACCCAAACGGTTTGTGGCAAACTCGGCCAACTATCAAAGCTGCACAGCAACGTCCTCGTCGTCGGCCTCGACGCTGGTCTTGACGCTATGTGTTCCGCTCACGACCTCAGCGCCCTGATGCTCAGGCTCAAGCAGCGCGTGGAGCGTGGCGGTCCGAGCTTGGTGCAGCGGTATGGGTTTCGGGACCGGGCCGACTTCTTCGGGCATTACGGGCGGCTAAGTGAAGTTCTTGTGCGTAGACCGCACGTTGACACCGGAGAGATTATTGAATGGCTCAATCCAGAGGCAAAACGTCCTTTACCTGCCAAGGTGCGGACAGTGCTGCTTCGCAGCCACACATCACAGCACTAGCGTGAACCGTTTAGAAGCTGAAAGCCTGCAGGCTCACAGCTCGAGCATGTCCGGCCTCATCTTGCCGCCGACCTCCACGCTCGGCCAGTCGGGGTCATGGGTTAAGACCTCGAGCGTGTCGCCTTGTAAAAACATTGTATCTTCAACCTTGAGCCCGGTGACTGACGGGTTCCAGGCGTAGGCGCTGCCCTCGACTAACATCTTGTCGCCGCCCGCTTGTAAAATCCAGTCGCGCGTCTCGTAGCCGCACGCGCCGCCCTGATGGTGCTTGGCCCACGCGTCTGTAAAGCCTTCACGCTCATACGCGCGCTGCATCTCTAAAAAGAGTTCGCGGGTCAAGACGCCGTGTTGGGTGTATTCAAATAGGGTGCGCTCGACCTCCAAAAGACCCATGTAGGCGGCCCTAGCGTCATCAGTCAGTGCCTTCGCTGAAACAAGGCGCGTCAGATTGGCGTACAGCCCGCCACGCCGCGCACAGGTCACGACCATCACCCGGTCGTGAAACATATTCTCTGTGGGCTGTGGGTGTTTGTAGCGTTGCAGCCGCTCGTCAGCAGCGACTAAAATCAGTGCGGGCTGCATCCCCCGCTCACGCAGCGCGTAGGCGGTGCGGGCGGCAATCTCGTGTTCGCTCAGGCCCGGTGTCAGGGTCTTGAGGGTTTCAGTCAACGCTTGTGCGGCGTCTCGGCCCAGAGCGCGGTAACGCGCCACTTCGCTCTCCGTGAGCGGCACGCGGAGTGGCCAGAAATCTCTGAGAGTAACTTCGGCAACGCCTGTAAGCGCCGGAGTGTCAGCGATGACCTTGCCCGCGTCCAAAAGCTCTTTTAACAGCAACGTTTTGGCGTCGGGCTCAAACCACGGATAGTAAAGCGTGTCCACGCCGGGGGGAAAGGCTTCGCGCTCGAGCCTGTCCCGTTCAACTTCTGAGAGCAGCACCACGATCTGTTTTTGGGTAACGACCGCCTCGGCGACGGGCGCATCGACAAATGAGACGAGCGCGTCGCCGCCGCACAAGAGCCACGCCAGGTTACCTAATTTGCCCAGATGCACCGCTGAGGCGTTGTTCGCCGCCATCATCTTGCGCAGGCGTATAAGTTTGGTCCCTAATTCAGCCTTTACACCTTCAGCGTTGTTATCCAGATCAGACATCTTAAACCTCGGTTTCTGCGGTCTCTTTGAGCTGAGTTTCGGTCATCATATCGCCGTCGTCATCTAACGGTGGAAAAGATTGACCCAACTCCCTTAACTGCGCGGCTTGGTGTGGATGTAGATATTCAAATACCCGGCGCTGCCGTTCGGTTTCGCTCAGCTGAGGCGTGTCGTAAAGGCCAGCCCCCAACCTCTGCCTTTGCGCTTCAAACAAAATGACTGCCGCTGCCACCGACACATTTAAGGACTGCACCATTCCCAACATCGGGATGACGATGTGCGCGTGGGCCAGCTCTGCCGCCTCATCCGAGACGCCGTGTTTTTCGTTGCCCAGTAAGATACAGGTCGGTTTGGTGTAGTCCACCGCGCGGTAATCTTGCGCCTGGTCTGAGAAATGCGCCGCCAAAAGCTGCACCTCACCGAGCGCAGCTTTCGCCTCCGCGAGCGACGTATGAACCCGAAGCTCAACCCATTTGTCGGCACTTGCGCTCGTCTCGTTATAGGTCGGGACGCCGCCGGTCGGGTTGACCGCGTGAACCGTGCCGATACCCACCGCGTCACAACTTCTTAAAATAGCCGACAAGTTGTGCGGTTTATGCACGTTTTCGGCTAGCACGCTCAGGTTGCTCTGGCGCTTCTCTAACATCGTCCAAATCTTTTGATAGCGTCTTTTCGTCACGCGCTCCAGCATACGCCGCGCCGTGTCTAGAATCTTGCTGCCGCTCGTGCTTGACACGCGCTAAAGCCGCCCGGTATCATCAGCGTTGCACTTGCCGAGGTGGCGGAATAGGTAGACGCGCCAGCTTGAGGGGCTGGTCTCCGTTACGGAGGTAGGGGTTCAAGTCCCCTCCTCGGCACCACTAAGAAATGTTTGAGCTGACCTTCGGGCCAGCTTTCTTTTTTTAGCACGGTTTCCGTAAAACGTTGCTTCTTAGACTTGCTTTTATGGCCGATCTCGTTGCGGCAAAACTTTGAGTCTTGCCTCGAGCCCTCCCGTAAAAGTCTCGAGGCCCTAACTTTACGCGTATATATCGTCCCGTGACGGCGGTATCTCCACCCTGCCCATCGCGTCGGGTTTGGCAAGCAGCGCCTGGTGCAGCGCCACGTGGCCGTAAGCAAACTGCAAGGCGGCGGCGCTCAGGTGAAAACGCCGGAGGCGGGCGAGTTCGGTGCCGACTTCAGCGACCATCGCGTCCCAGTTGGTGTCCAGGTTTTGTGCCCAGAACCGCAACGTTTTGGCGTAATGCTCGCGCAAATCTTCAACGTCGCGGACTTCAAAGCCGGTCTCTTCGGCGGTTTTTAGCGTCTGCCAGATAGGGATGATCTCGCCGTCGGGGAAAATGTAGCGTTCAGAGAGTTCACCGGAAATGACCGTCGTCGGGATGTCTTGCGCCCTCGAGCCCTGCGAAATTGCGTGGTTCATCATCAGGCCGCCCGGTTTCAGGTGGTCAAAGGCCGTTTTGAAATATTCCGGAAGCTGGTCGCCGCCGACATGCTCGGACATGCCGACGCTGACAATCTTGTCGAAGTCGCCCTCAATGTCGCGGTAGTGACGCAGCTCGAGCCCAATCTTGTCACTCAGCCCCGCTTGTTCGACGCGGTTTCGTCCTTCGTTAAGTTGCTTTTGTGAGAGCGTCACCCCAACGACCTCTACGCCGTAGTTTTGCGCGGCGTAGATCGCCAACCCGCCCCAACCACAGCCGATGTCGAGCAACCGTTCCCCGGGTGTTAAGCGGAGTTTGCGGCAGATCAGCTCGAGCTTAGCGGTTTGCGCGTCGGCTAGGGTCTCGTCCCCGTGCGGAAAGTAGGCGCACGAATAGACGAGCCGAGGGTCTAAGAGCAGTTCGTAAAAGCGGTTCGAGATGTCGTAGTGGTGCTGTACAGCCTGCTGATCTCGTTCTTTGCTGTGTTTGCGCCCGCGCAGTACCGTCCCGAGTGGCAGCGAACTGAGACCCGCGTGACGGCGCAAGCTCGCCGCGCCCTGCGCCAGCTGTGCCCAATCTAAGGGCGAAAGCCTGAGGCCAAAGGTTTCAATCACCTCGAAGACGGCCTCGTGGTCGCCTTCAATATCTATATCGCCGCGAATGTACGCTTCCCCGGCGGCGAGGTCTAAGGGGGGCTCGAGCACGCGTCCCAACGTGTCGCTGCCCTGAATGACCAGTGTGGCTTTGGGCGGCTCGGTACTGCTCGGCAACACCGTCCCGTCCCAGAGGCGCACTGCGAAGGGGCGCTCTTCCGGGAGCAGCTTTCCGAGTAGACTCAGCGTGACAGCCTTGACATCAGCTTCTTTAGCGGCTTCTTTGGTCTCTTTGTCTCGAGTTTTGCCCCACATGATTTTACCCCCTCAGAGCGGCCTTACTGCTGCGATGGTTGCATAAAAATAACGACCGGAAATGTCGCGTCAATACGGTGTCGTGCGCTACACCCCGGCAGCGAGCATCTCCACGTCTTGGCGCAACGTCAGCAGCGCCACGTCTTTAAGTTTAGCCTCGAGCATCAGATCATACGGTTTATCGCCGCCGAAGCCGCCCAAAAATTGTTCGACTTGCCTAAAGTCTACCGGTTCAATCAGGTCGGCGTGCGCGGTGCCGAGCCCCCGCGCCGATGAGAGGTGAAACTTCGGGACGCGTTCGCCCCAGGTCTTCACAACGTGCGGCAAGAACGCCTCTAAACCGGTCTCCCACGTTTCAACGGTCGGGTTGAGTTTGTGATGCCAGAAGTCGAAAATCATCGGGATACCAAGCTGCTGGCAAAGCCCTAAAACCTCGCCCGCCGTAAAAATGCGGTCGTCATTTTCCAAAGTCAACCGGTTTTGCGCCTTAGGGGAGAGCTGCGTAAAGTTTACGGCGAAGCGTGTGAGCGCCGCCGCCTTGTCGCCGTAAGCGCCGCCGACGTGCAGCGTCATGGTGCCCTGAGTAGGGTCTACGGCTTCTAAAAAACTGGCGTGATACTCGAGCTCCCTAACGGCTTTTTGCACCACTTCAGGCTGAGGAGAGTTCAGTACCGTGTACTGGCCGGGATGCATCGAAAGCCGCAGGTTGTGCTCAGCGACAAAATCACGAATTCCGGCAAGTTCAGCGGCAAACTCGGTGCGCCAGTCAAGCGTAAACGCTTCGTGCGAGGCGAGCGGAATCACTGACGAGGCGATACGGAAAAAATGGATACCCTGCGCCAAGTTCCACCGTAAGACGTTTAGCAGCGTCGTCAGATTTTCAGCGATGACTTCAGCGGCCCTGGCCTCGGTCAAATTGGCGAGCCGGAGGGTGCGGCCTGTGGTGCAAGAGAGCGTAACGTTGGTGCAGGCGTAGCCCAGGTGTCTCAGTTTCATAGGTACCTCAGTTTCATACTGCGTTTTACCGTGAGCGGAGTAGGGATGCGCGGGGCCTCGCCACAAACCTGAACGCTGATGCCTGAACGCTAAAAATGTCTGTCAAGAACTGCAAATAGCGCCTTGACACCTTGTTGGCCGCTACTCCCAGCTTTAAGGTGTAAGTCTATTAGAGAGGATTTATACCATGAGCCGAGCAGACACGGACGACCGCCAGCCACCGAGCCAAGTCAGCGACGAGGCCGACGAAAATCAGCTCGAGATGGCCCACGCCGAAGGCGACGCCTATCAAAAGTCGCTCGAGTATATGGTCAACGACGTGGCCGATACCGGCGGTACACAGCGGGCGGGCGACTATCTCGTCGGGTTCGCGCAGGAGCGGGCTGAAGGGATGTACGAGCTTCAGGGTGAAGGGCAGCTCGAGTGGGTTCCTGCCGGGGACGAAAATTGTCACCTCGAGGTTTCCGTAGCTGACGGGGCTGACGGCCGCTTCATTCCCTACCTCAAGATTTCCGCGACGCTGACGCCTGAGACTGGCGAGACGGTCGGGCCGACTGAAATCCCCTTTTTGTGGCATCCGGGCGTGTACCACTACGGCAAAAACCTCAAAGTTCCCGGCGACGGACGTTACACGTTGCAGCTGCGGATCGACCCGCCGACGTTTATGCGGCACGACAAGGTGAACGGTCAGCGTTACGCCGAAACCGTCCAAGTCACCTTTGAAGATGTTGAGGTTAAAACGGGTAAAGAGTAAACGGGAAAACGTAAACGGGCGCTTAAGGACGGCGTAGGCGTTTTATCACGGCCGAAGTGATAGGCTCGAGGGGTGCCGTTCCCTTTCAAAACCTACCGCAAGGGTCAGTTAGGGGCCATCCAAGCGGCCCGTGCTGCCTTCAAGTCGGGCAAACGGTTTGTCGTCATCGAAGCGCCGACGGGTTCGGGTAAATCGGCCATCGCCGTCACACTCGCCCGTGAAGCGGGCAGCGCGTATGTGCTGACCGCGCAAAAACTTCTGCAAGACCAGTACGGGCGCGATTTTCCCGATTTGGCCCTGATGAAAGGTCGCGCGAACTACCGCTGTTTGGTCACTCCGACGCACGCCGCCGCTGCGCCGTGTATCACCGGGCGCAAGTTTCCCGAGTGCGACGACTGCCCGTATTTTTGCGCCAAAGACGAGGCGATGGCGGCGAACAGCGCCCTGATGAACTACGCGTATTACCTGACCGAACTCAACTATCAGGGTGGGTTTGGGCCGCGTGAATTGCTTGTCCTAGACGAAGCGCACAACGCCGAAGGTGCGCTGATGGGTTTTGTCGAGGTGACGCTTTCGGACGTGCAACTCCGGCGTGTGGGTATCAGCGAGATGATTCCGACGGCGTTTGACAATTTGGAGTATTTTGACTTTGCCGAAGATATGGTACCACTTTTAACCAAACGCCGCCGTGAGTTGGAGGCGCAGCTCAAAGGGGCTAAACTGCCGGAAGGGGTGGCGCTCGAGCTGCTCGCCCACAAACAGTGGTTGGACACGCAGCTCTCACGGTTGGAACTCCTTAACTACAGCCGCGACGAAGAAAATGTCGAATGGGTTGTTGAACGCAGCAGCGGCGCAGACGGGCAGCGCGTGACCTTCAAGCCCGTCAAGGTCGCCGCGTTTGCCGAACAGCTGATGTTCCGTTTTGGCGAACGGGTGTTGATGCTCTCGGCGACGATTTTAGACCCGCCGACGTACTTGCGGAGTCTCGGCATCGAACCTGAAGACGCCGAAGTGATTGCGGTGGCCTCCGAGTTTCCGCCGGAAAACCGCCCCATCTATCCCAAAAACACCGCCCGCCTGACCCGTCATTATATGGAGCGCGACCTCCCCAAACTGATCGCTGAAATATCTGATCTGATGGAGTCGCACCCGGACGATAAGGGCCTGATTCACACGCACACCTACAAGATTGCAGCGTATATCGCCAAGCATCTGCCGAAACGTCACGCGGCGCGGCTGGTCACACATTACGGCGCGGACGGGCGTGAAATGGCTTTAGAACAGCACCTTAAAAGCCCGAAACCAACCGTACTCTTAACGCCTAGCATGACCGAAGGCATCGACCTCCCCGGCGACCTGTCGCGCTGGCAAGTGATTTGCAAACTGCCGTATCCCTACCTGGGCGACCCGCAGATTGCGCGGCGGCGCGACCTCGACCCGACTTGGTACGACTGGCGTACCTGCCTGACGGTTGTGCAAGCTTACGGCAGAAGCGTGCGGAGCGCCGACGATTTTGCGGTGACGTATGTTCTGGACGCCGACTTTAAGGCGTTTTTGAAACGGCAGCGGGGGCGGCTGCCGGGATGGTTCTTGGAAGCCGTGCAAGAGTGATTCAGAGGGTCTCGAGCCCCAAAATTAGATTCGAGACCGACTTTTCAACCTCCTTTGTTTTCGCCTCCAAGTGCTTACGCTCTAAAGCGATTTCTGCGCGGCGCTGCTCGAGTTCAGCTACAAGCTTTTGCTGAACCGCCAGAGGTGGAACGGGAAGAGGAAGCTCTCTTAAGTCATTACTATTAATAGAGGCCAGATTCGTCGTAAACTTAGCACACGCCCTAAAGTAGCTACGTGCTGGTGGCGTGAGCATATACTCTAGAACAAACTGCGGTGAAGCCAAACTCGTATCAACTCGAGCTTTAAGAATATGGTTCTGATGTACACAGTCGAAGATTTCTTCGTTCCAAATAGCTGGTCTACCAACTAGTTCGGCACTATTGCCTTCGCAAACAAGTAGGTCATGCTTTTGCAACCTAAATGCACCCATGGCGTCATCAGAAACGTTGATGTATTAAATCATCTGCGAAATAAGTACACGATCAGAATAAAGTAGCTAGGCTTAGAGAAAGGGTTTAAGTCGGCTTACCAAGCCAGAGCATCTAACTTTCTGAAGTTATGAAGCCCCGCGATAGCTAAGAAAGTGTCATCATAAACAGCTTTTGGGCCTCGGTAGATACCCGCTAAGAGCTTAAAGCGTTTCAAGTGAGCCAGTGTGTGCTCGACAGGAAAACGCAGGCTGTTTTGAACTTTGTTGAGGCATTTCTGGATGAAGTCCAGGGGTTTGTTTCTTCTAGCTTTGCTGGGCTGATGGAAGGTTCTATGGGGAAAATCCTTATCAATACCGTCATATCCTTTGTCCACTCGGACCTCGGTAGCCGTAGGTAAAGCTCGTAACACCCCGGTACCTCTAAGGACGTTGACGTCGCTGAATTTGCCTGGTAAAGAACGTGTCACATGAAGGATAAGCTTTGTGTTGGTGGCAGTGATTTGGGTCTTGAGCGTATGTCGCTTTTTCTTACCTGAATACTTGTCTCTGCGTTCTTGCTTGTCTTTGGGTTTCTGGATTTCTTGCTCGGTAGCATCAACCAAGACTTCCTTGAACTCAGGATGCTGCTCAAGCAGTTCTTCTAGGCTTGCGATACGCTTTCTTTTAGCTTGACCAAAAAGAACTGTCTCGTGCGCTGGTAAGGGGAGAACCTCAAGTAGTACAGGTCGAAGTTTGCTGATCAAACGGCTGACGTTACTATCATCCAAGTTGAATAAGTAGCCTAGTAGCAGCTGGGTCAGGTACAAACGGTAATACAGCAGCACCCCTAAAACCTGATCCTCTACCCCTAGTTCTGCCTTGCGTCCCCCGCCTACTGCACGTTGACGTAATTTGCCCTGGGTGCCTTTTGGTTCGGCAAGGCGTACTTCGACCGCTTTACTAAGCAACTTGAACTGCTCGACGCTTAAACCTGTGAAGTTATACAGATGCTTGGGCTTTCTCTTTAAGCGGCTCGCTTTCATCCTGCTAGTTTAGTCCTTTGACTCCTTCGGCGCTATTTCGCAGATGATTTAATTGATTTCCGATAGGTCTAGAAGCCCGCTCTGGACGTTTGCAACTCTGAGATATGGCCGAGCTTTATCTCTAGGTCTGTTCTGCGGACTTTTCTGAATTCCATAAGAAATACTTGCAACTTCTCCAAGAGAACGCACCGGAAAATGCGACTTATAAACATCCGAAGCGCCTGTCGAAACACGAGCCAGATAGTTGACGCTCCAACGCTCTAAGTCTTTCCATTCAAGAGCAAATGCCTTTGGCAGTATCCGCTCAACGTCGCGTATAGGAATTCCAAGCTGTGAAAGCAAATACTGAGGAGTTAGCGCCTCCAAGTCTGTTAACCGTGCAGTTGCGTCCGCAATCTCCCGCTGCGCCTGCTGCCACTTGTCTACGATAGCCTGTTGGATATGCAGCGGCGGCAGAGGAACATCCATACTCTCGATTTGCTCAGGCTGGACTCTCTTGCGTCCACTCGCACCGCTAATCATGCTGTTGATGGCTCTCCGAAAGTAAGCGGTGCGGAAGAGCAGTTGAACGTACTGTGTCACGGCGACATCCGCATGAACTTTATAGACGGGGTACTCGCTGCTTACTGCGGCCTCGGGTATGTCATCCGGGACGATGCCAATAGCACCATTGCGAACATCAATTTTGGAATAGAGGATGTCACCGGCCTCAGCTTGAAAAAGTTTTCCCTTAAACTGCTTTTTGCCCCGCAAGTCTCGAGGCGCTACGCTGCCGTCAAAGTGCAGCGTCAAGAGTTGAAGAGACTCGAGCGAAAGCGTCTTTCTACTTACTTCGGTTTGCTTCCGCCGTAAAGCTGCAGACAAGGGTTTGATGTACGCTTTGGGCCAGTGCCAAGCAACGCTAAAAAATGATGAAGGGCTCCAAAAGTCTAAATCTTTGAACCAAACCCCAAACGCTTTGGGAGAAGCTTTTGCTGCTAGTGCTGTTTGCACTGCTGTCACTGGGCGGCCCCCAACATAAATGCGGCAGCGTCTTTTTTGAACTGCTGATAGAGCGCCAAGCACGTGGTTTCCGGGGTAACGCCTTCCGGTAACTCGGTAGTTTCGTTGCTGTAAAGCTCATTCTGGTCGGCTTCACCGGTTGCAGTGATGCCTACCTTGTCGGCTTCGTAGAGAAACACGGGATAGGCAAAACGCTCCCTTAGAAGTGCTCTGGTTTCCTGCTTTTTCTGCTCGTCCATACGCCGCTGATACTCGAGCAACTCTCTTTGCGTGTCTTTGCGCCTTGTTTGTTCAGCAAGGATGAGGGTCTCGAGGCTCTGTACCTCTACTTCATCCGGCGCTTCGGTTTTGCGCAATTTTCTCAGCTTGGTTTGTGCCTGAGTTGCGGCGGTTTTAGCTGTTTGACTGAGGGTTTCTAACCGTGCGGTTTCTTTAGCTATTTCAGGAGCATATTTGGCCTCGACTTCTGCTCTGGCAGCCTCACGTTTGGCTTCAAAATCAGCCTTTTGCTCTTCGGTAAACTTCTGTAAAAAGAGCAGCGAGGCTTTGACGGTTGCACCTGATGCGTAAAACGTCTCTTGCGGCAAGCTGACCACGGTCTGAATATAGGCGCGGTCTTCGCAAAACTCGCGTACATAGGCAAGGCTTGGGTTATTAAAGATACCTTCAGGCAGCACGATACCTAAGCGCCCGCCGGGTTTGAGCAGGTCTAAACAGCGTTCGATAAAGAGAATTTCGGTTTTGATTTTGCTTTTTTCACCTTTGGGCAGCGCGAAGAGGCTCGAGATAGGTTTGCCTTCTTGGGCGCGTACCCGCCTCTGCGCTTCTTCGTAAAGCGCACCGTAGTCACGTCGGTAGCGGGCCTCGGTCTCTTCGTCAACCGGCGGCAGGTGAACCACATCGGACGCTTCAACACTGGCCCCAAAAGGTGGGTTGGTCAAGATAATGTCGAAGCGTCCCTCAAAGATACCGTTGACGTTCAAAAAGCCGTCGTGGTGATGGACGCCGCCATGTCCGTCGCCGTGCATAATCATGTTCATCTTGCTGGTTCTCGCCATGCGTTCGTTCGCGTCGGTGCCGTAAATGCAGCGGTTGGCAAGCGTCCAGAGTTTTGAGCCCTTGATGCTCTGGTCAAGCGTTTTCTGAAGCTCTTTATACCGCGCATCAAGCTGTGCAGCTTTCTCTTCTTCGGTAAACAAGGTGTTAGTTTCGACCTCAGCCTTATAGCTTTGATACTCCTTATCAGCCTCGGCTAAGATTTGCTGCCGCACAATCTCAAAAAAGCGTATGAGGAAGCCGCCCGAGCCGCTAGCCGGGTCGCAAATTACATCTTTCTCTTTGGGCTCAACCATCCGAATCATAAACTCTACGATGCTCCGGGGCGTAAAAAACTGCCCGATTTCACCCCGAAAGGTGCGGCCTAAAAACTTCTCGAATGCAATGCCTTTAACGTCTTCGCTGGTTTCAGAGAGGTCGTAACGCTCGAGTTCCTTAACAATTTCACGGACGGTATTGAACTTGAGGCTGATGGTTTCGTCAAGGTCGAAAATCTTGTCAGCTTTATACTCTTTCTTGGTTTGCTTAAAAAGGTCGTCAACAGGGTCGTCCACGTAAACTTTTTGTTTGTCTAAAAAAGCTGCCGTAAAAAGATTTTCTCTTACACGCCCTGCTCTAAGACGCCTTTCGTGAGTTACTTTGACAAACAAAATCTTGGCAATTTCATCAAAAGCTGCTGCCGGGTCGAGCTTTTCACGGTTACGGATGATGTTGTGACATTTATGCAAAAGGTCGGCGAACTCGTTTTCCTTAAAGACCTTGAGTTTTTTGAGGAGCGTGTCAATCTCTTTGTCGCTGTCATCTGCGTGAGGGATGTCGCTTATTTCCTCGAGTGACTTGGGCATTCTTTCGTGCAGCACACGCCAGTATTTGGTTTCGCTGTTGTTATGCGTCACCAAAAAACGCGCGTTGGTATAGCGTGCATAGTTGTCGCCCTGCCAGTAGTCCTCTTGGGTGATGGTGACGTTATCGGATTTGCACTCAACGGCTATGAGCGGGCTTTTATTGTCCAATTTGTCTTGTGGCGTGCGCCAGACGAGAAAGTCTGCTCGAGCGTTACCCGTACCGCGCCCGGTTGTATTCAGCTCTTCAGCAATCTGCTTGAGGGAAAAGCCGTATTCGTTGACGAGCATTAAAAGATACTCTTGCCTTACGCGCTCTTCGGGCTGTTCCTCTAACCATATTTCTCTGACATGGCTCCATATCTTGCTGCCCTGACGTTTTAGCGCGAGGCGAGTTTGAGATGTTTCGGACGTTGTGGTCATAGGGTTAAAATACCAATCTTAACGCCTTGAAGCCCCGAATTGGGTTAAACCCTTTTGTGAGGACAGCAATAATTGGTGGAGGGTCTACTTTGAATGTCCAGTTTATTGAAAACGACCCAGCGCTGACCGGGGAGGCCCTTAACGCGCTCTATACCGCTGTTGGCTGGAACGATGACGAAATGCGCACGCCGGAGAAAACGCAGCTGGTGCTGGAACGTGCCGCCTGTTTTGTCGCAGCTTGGGACGGCGAAACACTCGTTGGGTTTGGCCGCCTCTTCGCTGACGTGTACTGGGCACAAATCTTGGATGTGATGACCCGGCCCGAGTACCGCCGCCGCGGAGTTGCTAAAGAGATTGTCTTGAGGCTCATCACCTACGCTGAAAAGGAGCAGCTGAGTCTGATGCTGATCGCTGCGGGTGGGCTCGAGCGTTTGTACCGACAGTTCGGCTTTGCAGAGGCCGACCCCGCCACCGACGTGCTGATGTACCGGCCGTTACCGCAACCCGGCGAAGATTCAGGGTGAGCCAGGGTCACCTAACCCATCCTATCAAAGACGCCACGCGGCAAACGCCGTAAAAGTGGACACAGCAAAAGTAGACACAGTAAAAGAGTCCCTGTACAGGGACTCTTTCGGCACTGAATCTAAAAGCTAGAGTTGAAAGAAAACTATCTAAAAACGGGTCCCTGCCAGATTTTACGGGTAACTGACGACGTTTCTTGGCGTCGTATTTCCCGCCGGGTTCGGTACCGCTCCGCCGGTGTTGTTGACGACATTCAAGATCGTTCCAACATCTCCTAGCGACACGGTTAAGACGCTGCGTAGGCGCACGCCGGGGGTATTGGGCACCTCAAAACCGCGCGAGGCGACGATATTCGGGTCGGAGAAAAAGACGCAGTACGCGCCGCCGCCGTAAAGTTCATGGTTGCGCACGTTGTCGGCGACTTTGTACGACGCCCACCCTTGACCCGTCGGACTCTGCCAAGCCGCTTGCGAGGGCGGGTCGTAGGGCATCTCGTTTTGGAAGAAGATCGTCTTACCGTTTTCGCCGTTCCAGATGACCTGATACTTTTGGTAGTGCTCGACGAACAGACCGGTCGCCAGCACATCGTCGCCATTGACGATCACGCCGCTAGCGGCGGTATTTTGGTTCCAACCGATCCCCGCGCCGTGGTCACCGCGCCACGCCCAGATATGGTCAATCACGGTGTCGTCACTGTTGACGACCAAACTGACGGCAGATTTGCCCGCACGGGGGCCGCCGATACGGAAGTAGACGTCTTGGATGACGATAGGGTTGGCGGCGTGGCCTCGGCTCGAGCCCGCTTCGCCAACCGTAAGCAAAACGGGGCTGTTGACCGGTCCGGCGTCGAAGAGAATCCCGGCGACGATAACCCCGTCTACATCGGCGACGCTCATCGCGTTGACGCCGTTTTCCGGTACCAGCGTCGGATAGCCGAGGCCGTAGATGACCGTGTTGGGCCGCGTGACCTTTAAGGTTTCGCTGAGCCGGTACACGCCGGGCGTAAAGAACAAGTTGAGACCTTGGGCCAGAGCCGCGTTGAGCGTTGCGGTACCGTCGCTCGGTTTGGCAACGTAAAAGTTTCTGAGCGGAACGGAAGTGCCCGGGGTATTGGGCCAGGTTGCGCCTCTCGAGTTTCTCTGTAACGCCGGGACAAACACGCTGTAGTTGCCCGCGCCATCGATGTAAAGGTAGGGTTTTTCGCGCGTGACCGGGGTGGTATCTAACGTCGTGTGCGGTGGGTTCGGGAACGCCTGCGGCGGCGCACCCTGCACGCCTGAAAAGACCATGTTCCAGACGCCGCCGTCCCACCCTCTACCGAAGCTGCTGTTCCGGGTGTACCACTGCTGCTGCGAGCCCGAGCCGATACCCCCGTCTATTCGGGCGTCAGCCAGATACCCCCCACTCGCGTAGCCCTGCCCAAAATCCTGATTCGACGGGGCCATCGTGAAATTACCCTTGATGTGAACGCGGCGCATGGGCGCGGCTTGCGATACTGCCCAGCGCGTGGTGCCGCCTTCGGGCGCGACCGAGAGGTTTTCTGCTGAGCGCCAAAAGTTTTGCGTGGCGTTTTTTTCGTCGCCTAAGTTCCAGCCGCTGTCTACGTTGATATTGCGGGTGATCGTGACGTCGTCGGGGTTTTTACCTAGACCCGCAACCGTCGTATAAAAACCCAGGTTGGCAAACACGTTGTAGCTACCGGGTTTGAACAAAAAGGTGTCGCGCTGACTGCCGAACTGCGCGGTAGAGCTGAGGAGCAGCCGGTTAAAAGCCGCGTCGAGGTCGCGCTGAATCACCGAGTCGGGGGTGCTGTCGTCGTAGATTTTGACGTTCGGGCCGAAGTCGGGGCGGTCGGAAGTCGGCAGGTTCGTCGTGGGGTTGCCGGTGCGTGTTACCCGAACAGAGCTCACGAGATCGTTGAAGTTGTTGTCTACCAAACAGCTGTCATCCCCGGTTAACGTAAGGCTGCGCCCCTGATAATTCGCGTCGAGAAAGAGTTCGACTTGGTAGCCGTCGGCGACCCGGACGGAAGAAACGTTGTCGTTGGGCATTCCGAGGGCGATAAGGTCGTTGTAGTTGTAATCCCCTGCGTCTAAACTCACACTCTTCCCGCTAAATGAACAGTCCAGATATAGTTTTACGTCACCGACAGCAGTTGCGTCTAGGAGCTGGTTACTCTTTTCGGGGGTGCTACACGCACCCAGTAACAGGGTCAACCCAACGAGCAGGGCAAAAAGTTTTTGGGACATTAGGTATCCTTTCGTAAATGAAGTTTGGAACGGGACTCGAGCGGCGCTTTAGGCGTTCTAAAATGCCGCCCCAGTGGCTTTCAAAGTTTTCTCTACAGGATTAAGTCGCCTCAGAAATGACAGTTTTACCAGCCGACGATCACATCTACCTGGCGCGGATTAGGGTTCTGTAGCAAGGTGCTCTTCTCAAATACGTCGTCGTAAGCGAAACCGTAAGCTTTGCCGTCAAGGCTGCGGTCGTGCCAGAACTTGGCGTAAAAGTTCGCCGGGGCGTTGCGGTAATAGAGGCTATCGTCGGCCCAGCGGCTGGGGTCTACGTCGATCACCACGTGGCGGTTGATAGCGGCGGCGAGCTGCGCCTCGACGACCTTCTCGAGGTCACTCCCGCGAGCAAACGCGCCGCTGGCCTCGAACACTTCGATGCTGCTCGGTTTGTTGACCACCAGACCCGCTGGCCCCCCATCTCTGGCGAATACGAAATTATCCCCCTGCACGCGGCCTCTAAAGGTACCCGCCTGATTCGTCAGCACCAGGTCACGGCCCCGGTAGGTGTCCCAAATCTGATTGATGTAGGGGTTAAAGTAGCCCGCTTGTGAACGTCCGGCGGCGAACTCTCCGGCTTTAGGTGCGACGATGCGGTAGGGCCGCCGGACCAAGGAGCGGAACTCGGCTTGTGGCAAGTTGGCGAAGTCGTTAAAAATCTGTGCGCGGGAGACGTTTTCACCCAGAGTGCGGTCAAAACCGTCGTTGGAGACGAGGCGGAGCCGCGTGGGAAAGCCAAACTGGTCAACGCGGGTCGTGTTCCCGAAAAACCCGATGTCGTTATAGGTGAATTCGCCGAAATCGAACACCACGTCTTGGTTGGGGTCTGAGGGGTTGTTGATGTCGGGTCCGGCAAACCCGACGCCGCCCGGTACCCCTAAAACCTCGAGAAACATCGGCGAACCGACGCTCAAAAAGATGCGGGCACCGTACATCTTAGGCAAGGTAAAGGTGCCGACGTCGCTCACGCGGTTAAAGTAATTCGCGTAGTTTTTGCCATTCTTGCTGAGGTGACCCGGCGCGGTGTTGTCTCCCGGCGACGCAGCCACCAAGTTGCCGCTGCGGTTGAGGTACGAGAGCGCGTTGTTCGCCGGATTATAGCCGAGGATGGCCCAGTACACCTGAGCATCCGGGTAAGCTCCGTTCGTCTGGTTGAGGACCCGAAAATTGATCCGCCCGGCCGGGGCTGGCGGCAAGATGACGCCACCGCCGTTACCGCCGCCGGTGCCGGTGCCAGTGGCCCACGGATCGTAGATATTCCAGCTGGCGTCTTGGTCGAAGCTGTTGGGCGTATCACTTTTTAGCGGTCCACCTCTTTGGGCCAACCACACCTCAGCGTTAAAGTGCCGCAGATAACGGCCGGGAAAGTTCTTCGATTCAAACGAGATACCCGTACCCGAAAGTCCGTCGCGCCCGCACCAGGTGGCGTCTCGCTTAAATAAATCGCTGTTGTCGTTACGGTCTAAGCGGACCCGCGAAGCCTGATGTCGTAAAAACGAACCGGGATAGTTGAGCGACTCTAAAGAGTAGCAGCTCGAGTCGGCCAATCCGGGGACGACCTTCCAGGTGGCATCTTGTTTGAGCAGGTCGGCGCTGCCCGAATTCACAATTTCAGTAAAGCCCAAGCCGCCCGCGTGCCGGAGGAAGCGGTTCGTCAAACCGGGAGTCGTCACCTGAAACGACTGATACTGACCCACGCGCGGCGTTACCGCTTGAGGGGTGAGGGTCGGTGCGTCTAAACCGCAGGCGCTCAGGATCAGACCGAGCAGTACCAGCAAAACTGTTTTGATACCTAAGTTTTTCGCTGTCAGGGTTGTAGCACGTCTTCGGTTCATAACGTCCTTTCTTTATTGGGGCTTAGGGAATCTTCTACTGATCTAAGCTCTAGTCCGTTACCAGCGGGTCGAGCTGTTTAGCAAACGGATAGCCGTCACGGGCGTCCCAATCGAGCCGCCAGTCAAACACCCCTTTGACCTGCGGGTAGCGGGCCTCGAGCTTCTTAAAGGTGTCAACGACTGAGTCAATTTTCCAGTAGTTATTGAGTTCGTTGTTGACGCCGAAACCGACTACTACGTTCTGTGGCCCCATTAAAGCCATCCAGATTTTAATGTTTTCTAACAAGTAAGCGGGGTCTGAAAGGTCGGGGCCGTCGTAGTACTGCGGCGCACAGTAGTCGAGCGCACCGGCGTCCAACATAGCTTTACAAAACTGCTGGTCGCGTTTATTCCACGGTGCGGGCGGCGCGGTGATTAAAAAGCCGGGATAACGGCGCTTAAGTTCTTTGGCAACCCAGATCATTTCAGGCGTATTGGGGTCGGCTTCGGCCTCGAAGGTATTAAAGTCCAGGCCGTCAAAGCCGCCCCACGCGTTGTAAAACTTCACGACGCTGTTCACGAAGTTTTGCGACACGTTGCGGTCGGTAAAGCGGACCGCTTGCCCCGCCCCACCTGCTGAAAGGATAAACTTGCGCCCCTGCCGACGGGAGAGCTGCATATCTGCGGCCCAGTTGGTCCAGGCACCGTTTCCATCGGGGGGCGCGGCAAACTTCAGCGTACCGGCAGGCTCGCCCCCGGCTTGGGTAGCCGAAAACAGATAGATCAGGTTGTAATTGGGGTCAATGTCTTTAAGGCGTGGGACGCTCCCGGCAAAGGTCGCGTAATAGGCGGCGACGACCTTATTCCCATTTCCGCTAGGGGGCGTGGGCGGTTGCGGGGCCTCACAGGTGGTGGGTTGCCAGTACCAAGTGCTGATCGTCGGGTCGGTTTCGTCGGTGCCTCCAGCGACGACGTTGACGACCTTGTAGTAGCGTCCGTTAGCCGGATAGAGCGCAACGTCGCCGAGCTGATAGTTCGTCCCGGGCGTCCAGGTCAGGGCGTGACAAGTATTGGCGCTCGCCGTGCGCGTGACCCGCACCGAGCTCACGAGATCGTTGAAGTTGTTATCTATCAAACAGCTGTCATCCCCGGTTAACGTGAGGCTGCGGCCCTGATAATTCGCGTCGAGAAAGAGTTCGACTTGGTAGCCGTCGGCGACCCGGACGGAAGAAACGTTGTCGTTGGGCATTCCGAGGGCGATAAGGTCGTTGTAGTTGTAATTACCTGCGCCCAACTGAACGCTCTCACCTGAGAAATTGCAGTCCAGATAGAGCACAACCGCACCGGTAGCTGCACTGACGAGTTGCGGCGGCGCGGCAGCGGGCGTGGTGACTACGTTACACGCGCTGAGGAGAAAGAGTAGCCCTGCTGCGAGTAGGGTAACGAGGGCAGGTTTAGAACGGCGCTGGTTGCGCTGCGTCGCTGGTAAAAACTCTGCGAGGGGTGACGGAAGGTTGGGTCGGTCTTTCATAATAGTTCACCTCGGAGGGTGCTGCTAAAATTACCGGTTGCTCGGCGGCTGAGTACGTACTCAGCCGTTAATTAGACCCTCGAGGGGTTACTTCAGCGCGTTATAGATCGTTTTGCTGAGCGTCGCATTCCGATCTTCGCCGTCCATTGACCAGGCCATCGAGCCGCCCAAGCCCCGCTGCTTGATGTAGTTCATCTTGATGGTTAAGACTTCAGGATCGTCGTAGCTCCAGAACTCGTTACCGTCAAACTTCCACATTTGCTTGGTGACACTGCTGCGGTAGACGGACCCGGGTTTGTTAACGAGTACGTTGTAGTTGTCAATCCCCGCTTCGTACTCACCTTGAGGGATACCGCTCGCACTCTGGTAAAGGCCGTTGTTGGCGCTCCCGACGCCGCGCCAGCCGCGCCCGTAGTACGGTACGCCGACGACGAGTTTTTGTGCCGGTGCGCCTGCGCGTAAGTAGGTATTGACGGCGGTGTCTACGCTCCAGGTTTTTTCTTCGGCACCGCCGGGGCTCGCCGGGTCGGTATAGAGGTTCGAGTGAAAATTGGTCGGGCCAGTGGTCGCCCAACCGCCCCGGAAGTCGTAGGTCATTACGTTCATCAGGTCGAGCGAACGGGCGATGTTGGTGACCTCGAGCTTCCCGATTTTCGACGTTGCGGCGGGCAGCGCCGCAGTCAGGAGTTTGCCGCTCCCGGTTGCATCAAGTTGACGGCGAAACTCTTCTAACAAAAGCGTAAAGTTGCGCGTGTCTTCAGCCTGGACGATGTTCCCGGTGTTGCCTTCACTGCCGGGGTACTCCCAATCGATGTCGATGCCGTCAAACACGCCCAGCGCACTGCCGGGGCCACCCGCGCCGTCAGCTACCGGCAAGTTCCCTTTGATATAGATGTCTACACAGCTGCTGACGAACTTTTTACGGGCCGCGTCGGTTAAGGCCACGTCGCTGAAGTTTTTGCTCCACGTCCAGCCACCGAGTGAAATAAGGACTCTGAGCCCCGGATACTTGGCTTTAAGTTCTTTAAGCTGATTGAAGTTACCCTTGAGCTTTTGATCCCACACGTCAGCCACGCCGTCTACACTCTCACTACCGGTAAACGCCTTGCCGTAGTCGGCAAACGAATCGCTGATCCCCGGCGCGGTCACAGTACAGGTTCCTTCGGGCGTGATGCCGCCGAAGGCGTAGTTAAGGTGCGTCAGCGTCGCGGCTGCGCCGCTCCGGTCCATATCGGCGAGTCTGAAGTTACGCGTGTAGATGCCCCACTGCACAAAGTAACCGACGCGTTTGTAGCCGCCGGTGTTCGGGGGCGGTGGGGTGACGGTAGCCTTGGCGATCTTGAACGACGAGGCTTTGTCGTTAAAGTCGGCGGGTAAAGCCGGAGTATCGGCGGAGAAGGTCTTAGCCGCGCCGCCGTAGTTGATGTCATCAAAAAGCTGAACCTGATAGCCGCTCTGAACCTTGACCGAACTGATGCGGTCGTTCCACGCGGAGCCGACCCACGAGCTGTCGGCGTCGGCGCAGAACGACGCGCCGCCGTAGTTGCCGTTTTCAAAAAAGCACGCGGTCCCGCTGGCTGGTGGGGGTGGCGGCGTGGTGCCGCCACTACACCCGTCAGTTACTTTCGTCCACGGTTGACCGCTTCCTTCAGGGCCGCTATTTGTCGCCGGATTGTTGCCCTGCGTCCACCAGTTCGCCTTATAGGTCACGCCGTTATAGACGACCGTGTCGCCAGCGGTATAAGCGGTAGTTGCGTTCCAGGCTACGCAGCTGACTGCCTGCGTCCCGACCTCGGCGGCGGGTTCAGGGAGCTTAGAGGTGTTGCAGCTCGCAAGCAGCAGCGCGAGTCCGGCGATTTTCCACATTCCGTTCATCTTTTCTCCTTTGACTGTTGGTTCTACCCTGTAGCGCAAAACTAAAGCTAGCCAACAGCGTTAGTAGGCTACAAACTCAACTCGGCCGAGCGATACGCCGTCGTTATTCGCGCGGATGGTTAGGGTCTGAGTGCCTGCGCCGATACCGGCAAAATCAACGTTGACAGTCTGTCCCCGGTCAAACGAAAGAGGGATGGTGCGTCCGGCAAACCCAACCGTAATTGAGCGGCTATCCGAGCTACTGTTACTCGTAACCTTAAGCCGCAGATTGGCTGAGCGCGTGACGTTGACGCTCCAGCTTTTCGTGGCACCGTTGCCGATCCCGCCGACGCTACTACTCACTACGCCGGGAGCGTTGACGCTGCCGGACGGTGCCCCGGTATTGTTGATAATCTTAAATGACGACACTCGGTCGTTAAAGCCAAAGTCGACGAATGAGCCGTAATCACCGTTAAGGGCGTAACCCTGGCCACCAAAGTTAATGTCATCAAACACCTGGACTTGGTAGCCGCTTTTGACCTTAACCGAGCTGATCCGGTCGTTCCAAGCGTTGCCTACCCAGCTACTATCGCCGTCGGCGCAAAACGAAGCACCACGGTACTGGGTATCTTCGTAAAAACACACGTTTCCACCGCTGCCGCCGGGCCTGCCATAAATTGCGGCGATGGCGTTCAGGTCACCTTGGGTAAAGCCGTTGATCTCATCGTTGCCGACGCGTTCGGGCGGAAAGCCGTTTTTAGGGACATAATCCCAGCGGCCGTTTACAAAGTAGTTACGGTAGTGCATCATCGACTGAAAGTCGTACGGGCCGATCGGGGTGCCCGCCGAGCCGTAGTCGATTGCGTTTTGACTGCCGCCCGCGTTGACCACAACCCACTGGTCGCGGTCTTGTCGCACCTGTTCGTGGGCCAGCCCGACCGCGTGCCCCAGTTCGTGACGGGCTGGGTTGACGCCGCAGCCATTTCCAAGCGACAACTCTTGTCTACCGCCGATTCTGCCGATATACGACCAGCAGCCATTTTTAGAGACGACGCTGACATAATCGGCTTGACTCGTCCGGGGCACGAAACGGACGACGGTTTTGGCGTCGTAGTCGGTTTTGGCCTTCAAGAAGGCGTCACGGTCAACTTGCGTTGCGCCGGGGTCGAAAACGTAAGGGATGACCGCGCCCGGCCACTTTTGACCGGTCGCATTGACGATACCCGAGCCTTGGGGGGCAAGCGCATTGCTGTCAAGTCGCCGTAAAACCTGTTTGTCCGGTGCAATAAGGGTTTGCCCCTCGAGCCGAGCAATTGCAACATCCCCGACAAAAGCGTGATCGCCTTTAAGCACCGCAGTTACGGGTTGCTTAAAGCCTAAGAGTCTGGCCTTAAACTCCTGACCTTGAGGGTGCTGTGAGGCGTAGAGTAGGTCACTCTTAGCAGTGACAGGCGCAGTACTGTCTCTGTCTAAACTGCTACAAGCTGCCAATAGTACTAGTAGTCCGGCCATAGCAAATGAAAAGCTCTTCATCATTTTCGCTTTTTCTCCTTGTGGGCTCGGTCATAAAATAGTTTCGCCAGGGGAGTAAGCCCGTGTTGAGTCCGTTTCAAACGCGGCTCCTCGTTTCCCCAGGTGATGCGGACGCCTAAGAGACCATTTCCGACCAAGGTTGGGTCTCTTAGGTACTAGGGCGTTCGGTCCTAGTTCTCTCAGGGTTGTCCGTTACATAACGCCTCCTTCAAGGTGTGGCGGCTACCGTTAAAACCGCCCTTAGAACGTGACGAATTCAACCTTGCCGAGCGAAACGCCGTCGTTATCAGCGCGGATACTTAAGGTTTGGCTGCCCGCCCCAATCCCCGGAAAATCTATGTTGAGAGTCTGGCCCGCGTCGTACGAGAGCGGAATGGTGCGCCCGGTGAAGCTCACCGTAAGCGAGCGGCTGTTTAAGGTGCCCGCAGCGGTAACTTTGAGGCGTAAGTTAGCTGCCCTGGTCACGTTAAGTTGCCAGGTTTTGCTCGAGCCGTTCGCTACTGCGCCCGCATTTTCCGTTACGACGCCCGGAACGTTGACGCTGCCCGCAGGCGGGGGCGTGCTGAGCTGAGAAATCTTAAACGATGAGGCTTGATCGTTGAAGTCGGGCAGTGACGCAGCGTCGCCGGTCAATGTCTTGCTCGAGCCGCCGTAGTTGCTGTCCCAGTAGAGCTGGACTTGATAACCGGATTTAACCTTAACTGAGCTGATACGGTCGTTCCAGGCGCTGCCGACCCAGCTGCTGCTGGCGTCGGCGCAAAACGACGCGCCCTGGTAGTTGTTGTGTTCAAAAAAGCACGCGACGCCGCTCGGGGCCGGGGGTGGCGGTGTGGTCCCGCCTCCACTACCGCGTGACGTAGCGAGGGAACGCGCTGGGACGTCTAAGCGGCCACCGTCTGAATAGGTTACGGTCGTTGCAGCGTTGCCGGGGTTATACGCCACGTAGGTACGCGCGGTCCCTTTGTCAAAGGCGACGGCTGTGGGAGAGCTCGAGGTCAACCCAAAAACCGGACGCCCCAGCGCGTTGAGGTTGTGAATCCAGTGATAGGTAAACGCTTTAGACTGCCCCTCTTCGGGGGTGTACCCCGGATTGGCGTCAAACCTCGAGATCGCTGCGGCCGGGTCCGTAAGCGCCAGATAGCTCCACCAGATATCTTGCCAGACCCCCGGTTCGCCACCTTTTTCGCTGATCATGTGGTTCCAGTTCGTCTTGATGTAATCGGGGCGGCTGCCCAGATATATCGAACCGGGTTGAATCGGTAAGAGGTTGATGCCCTGAATCTTTTCAGGTTCGGCGGTAAACCACGTCGAGTACGACCCCCCGTCGCCCCAGTTCATCCCGACGGCCGGGTGCCGAAAGTCGCTCGGGTAGACGGCGTCATCAACGTCAAACCAGTACTGCTCGATGGCGCTGACTTCGGTGGCGTAGAGGTACTCGCCCAGGTCGCGGATGCCAGCGTCGCCAATCGCTGCGCCCCAGAGCACGACGCCGGTCGCAAAGTTGATGGCTTCAGATGACGATTCGTTGTTGTTGCCCGCCGCAAACCCGGCGTGACCCGACGCCCACGAGTGTCCGGCGTAGGGGTCGAAGTTGCGGAGTTTGGGGAAGCGGCTGTCCTGACCGGGGTTGGCGGCGTCAAAAATTAGGTCGTTGATCTGGTTTTTCCATTGCTGTGCCCAATCGGGGTCGTACACTGAAATGGCGGCGGCGGCCTGCACGAAGTAGCCGTAGTGAAAGTGATGATCGTTGAGTTCAGTATCCGAGCCATACGAAGCCGGGTAGCCGATCAGCGTACCCCACACGTCGTCGTAAGCGAAGTATTGTGGGCCGCCCGGGGTGAGCCACGCCTCGAGCGACGCTTTCATATTGTTCAAAAAGGCGTCTCTAGCCCCCGTGTTGCCGAGCTGAGCCGCGATATGCGCTAAATCTCCGGCGCGGCCTAAACTTTTACCGACCCAGTAGGTATCGTTCCCGGTGATGCCCGGTTTCGCCGCCGCTTCGTTCACATAGCCCGCCAAGCGGTTGCGGTCATAAGTCCCGAGGTCGGGCAAGGTCGGCAAGACGCCGCTGAATTTAAGACTGGTCGAAAAGCTGTTGCCGTTCAAAACTTTCATGGTGCTGCGGGCCGAATTGTAGGTGTAGCCGGTCAGCGCCGCGCTGCTGTTTAACCACTGATGCCGGTACAAAGCCATCAAGGGCCGCGTTTCCGCCCCCTCTTTGACTTGCGTCGTCGCCGTGTAGGTTGTGGTGATATTGCCGTTATCCACACGGTACGTGACTTTGGTATCGGTGACGAACGCAAAGGCGTGCTGCGCGAACTCGTTTAAGGTTGAACCGTTCCGGTCGGGCAGCGCCGCGACGGAGAAGTAATCTTTGCCGCCTAGGTTCGAGCGGAGCGTATTGCCGCTGATACTCCAACTCGAGCCCGCCGGGGCAAAGAGCCCGTAGTCGCGACCGCGAATCGAGACGCCGACGACGTTGCCGTTATTTGCCCACACGTCCGGCGCACCGTTAAAGGTGACCTGCGCGTCGCCGCCGGTTTTGGTCGCGTACACGTACGGTAGGCCGTGGCCGAAGGTGGCCCGCAGGCTCGAGCCCCCGCCACTCCAGTAAGCGCTGACGGTCCAGTCGCTGTATCCGTCTAACTTCGCGTCCGGTGAGCTGAGCCCGGCGACGCCGAGCGTAAAGTCTTTGGTGTAGGTATATTCGTATTTGCGCTGATCCGGGGTAATCACATACGTTTTCGGATACGAGACGCCCAAACCGCCCGCTTCGGCTTGCATCGCCAAAGGGTGCGCGTGCATGGTTGTGCTGTAGGGGTTATCTGGGTAACGCTGAAAGACGAGCGACGACCACCAGTCGTTCGTCGGAGTGGGGCCACGGACGTTCGCGGTTCGCTTCGGCGCAACCGGTGTGCCGACGTTGTTCTCCGGGCCTCTGGCACCGGGGGGCAAGGCGCTGGTGACAAGTTCGGGCTCGGCGGGTGCGCTGTTATCCCCCAACTGCGTACAAGACGTGATACCGAGTAGGAGCAGCGCCCCTAACCCGGCGGCGCGGAGTCCTGTTCGTCTGCTTTTGCTCAAGTACTTTGGTAGATTCATAGCTTCCTCTTTTCTTAGTTGGCTGCCGGGGTAGACGGTGGAGGCGTAGACGTTACGGAAACGACAGTTAAGGGATTTCGGCATTTGAGGTCGAGGTCTTGACCTCTAAGCGTTATCCGGGTAAGCCGGGGCCTCTTTTGACCGGCGCAGTAGAGCCCCGCACGACGAGCGTCGTCGGCAGGCTGATACGGGGGACGGCGGCTTCGCTCCCTTTAAGGAGTGAGAGTAAAACCCGGGTTGCGGCTGCGCCCATGTCGGCGAGCGGTTGGCGGACGGTGGTCAGCGGCGGATAGACCTGCGCGGCAGACGGAATGTCGTCAAAACCGACGACCGATACGTCGGCGGGGACGCGCAAACCGAGTTCGTGCGCCGCCGCTACCGCCCCGAACGCCGACACGTCGTTGGCAGCAAAAAGTGCGGTTGGGCGCTCAGGTAAGCGCAGAAGTTCGGTTGCGGCCTGAAAACTGCGGGGTTGATAAAAGTCGCCGGGCCGGACGAGCGCCTCGTCAAAAGGCAGACCTGCGGCTTGCAACCCCTCGCGGTAACCGCGCAAGCGCTCAGCGGCCGCGCCGGTCGCCGGGTCGCCGGTTACGAACCCGATACGGCGGTGACCGAGTTCGGCGAGGTGCGCGACCGCGCTGCGCGCACCTCCGAGATTGTCGGTGCCGACCGTCGGCAAGCGGGTGTTTGCGCCGCGGTGGTCAACAATGACGACCGGTAAAGTAAGTTGCTCGAGCATCGCTAGGTGATACTCAATCGTTTTTGGCAGCACCGTCAACAGCCCGTCGGCCAGCCCTCCGGCAGCGAGGCCGAAGAGCCGTTTGCGTTCGCGTTCCGGGTCGCGGTGCGTCGTATAGAGCAGCAGGTCGTACCCGGAATGCTCGAGCGCGTCCCCTACGCCGCGGACAATCTCACCGACATATTCGGTGCCGATGTCGGGGACCAACATCCCGAGCACCTGCGTTTGGCCTCCCGCCAAGCGTTTGGCCTGTACGTTGGCCACATAGCCGAGGCTCTGCGCCACAGCCTGCACCCGTTCCCGGGTACGTTCAGAAACACCTGACTGATTGTTGAGCGCCCTCGAGACCGTCATCGCCGAAACCTCTGCTAAACGTGCAATATCGTGAATCGTAGGTACAGAGATAGCTACGTTCCCCCCTTCTTGTTTGTTCGTTAGCGGTAACTTTAGCGGTAACGCTCTCTTTTTGTCAAGCTGCCAATCACGTGATTGGTACAGTAGAAACCTCCCGAGAGCGGGCGTTTCGGCACAAAAAACTGTTTACTACACGTTTTTTAGTACACGACAAAAAATAGTTTTACAAGTTTGGGACGGGCTATTGATCCCTCTGAAAAGTAGCGTTTATGTCCCCAGAGACTGCTGTCTAGGACGATGTTCAAAGGGGTTTACCCGGTCATGCTCATACAGACAAACATCCTCTTCTTGGGCTTACACAACAATCACGTTCTGGACAAGGTTGCTGAAGAATTGTCGTGTACTCAGACACGTTTTAAGGTGAGCTGCTAGCTCAGGGGCTGGGGGACACCTTAGCAGTGTAGAAGGGAGCCTATCCAAAACTTATACAAGTGAGACCTGTACAAGCTGAAACCAGGTTGTGTTGATGGTTGCTCTTATTATGCTTTAAGTACGTGAGAGACTTTGTCTGGCGTGCCTTGAACGGGGAGCTCGAGCACCGTCCGGGAGGGCATTCAGGCCGTCTTCACCGCCTCTTGGCGGCTAAAGGTCAGACCAAATAGGCGAGATAAAAACTCAGCTGTGACAATTCTTATAGTTTTGCTGCAGTGAGCTGAGAAGGGTTGAGTGAGTACCCCGCTAAAAATAGTCCGAACTCGGCATGAACGGGATACGGCCGTTGCCGAGCGAAGCCAGCGTTGCTGCTACCTCGGCGTCACCTTCTGGTTGTCCGGCTGGTTGTCCGGCTAGTTGTCCGGCCCGCCGCGCCGCTGTGCTCGAGAGTGCGCCGCTGATAAGTTGCGTCAGCGTCCCGACGGCGAGGCTCAGCGCGGGCGGCTTGCGTGAAGGGGTTACGGCGCTTCCGGTCGGGGCAAGCGTGACGTCCCACACGCCGTCGTTCCAAGCGCAAAAGGGGTCGGTGACGTGCAGCGTAAACTCTTTTTCAGTAGGGTAGGTCAGAGGCTCTAAGGCGGCTCGCAAGTCAACAATCCGCGCTTGCAACCCAGGCAGTTCGTTGGTGTGCCGAGTTTGCAGGTCGAACGCTAAAGGTTCATCGTTGGGCAAATGCAAGCTGATAAGCTCGGTCTGACCGTAAAACGAACCGAGAAAGCGGAAGAGTTCGGCGCGTCCGGCAGGCGTAGCGAAGGCGTAATCGTGGACGATGAGGGTTTGAGTGCTTTTAGTCTGCTCGAGTTCCAGCACAGCATAGGCAGCTTGCAGCACGTAGCAAAAGCGGTTGCCGGTACGCAAAATCCGCTCCCAGGTCGGGCGCGCGGTGGGGTCTCTTGTGAGGGTAAAGGAATAGCTTTGCGCCCAGGCGTGGTAAAGGGGTGCTAAAACGCTTTTGGCGTCGCCGGTCAACCGTTCGGCGGCCGGTGCCGGGCCGGAAAAGAGGGTTTCAGTGGGAAAGGTAACTTCAGAACCGGTCAGGACCGACGCGAACCCGTAACGCGCGTAAAAGCTGGGGTCAAAGGGATACTCGAGCGCCCACCCCACCCCGCCTTGGTGCAGCTTTTCTAAAATGTCCCGGAGCAACTCCCGAACAAAGCCGCGCCGCCGCGTCTCGGGGGCGCTCAGCACACTTGCCAAACCGCCGACCTGGACGCGCCGACCGGCCAAAAACATCTCAAAGGGATAACACACAGCGGCGCTGGTGAGTTTGCCGTCTAAAAAATGTCCGTGGGTGTAAGCGAGCCGAGCCGCGTGCCGCGCCCGCACCGCCGGGTCGGAAAAGTCCGAACGGTCTAAAAAGCTGACCTGCCGCAGCGCAAAAAGTGCGTCTAAATCGCTTTCGGTCAGCCCTCGGACGTTCACGTATCGGAAAAGGGCAGATACATCGGCCGTTCGACGCTGGTGCGTAAGACCATCGTCGTTTCGGTGCGTTCGACGCCCTCTAAGACCCAGAGCCGGTCTAAAAATGCGTCGAGTGCTTCAGGTGTCCCGACCCGGACTTTAGCGATGTAGCCGTAAGGCCCGGCGACCGCGTGCAGCTCTTCGATTTCGGGCATCGCGCGGAGGTTTTCGACTAGGTTCGCGCCCGGATTACGCGGTTGCGGCGCAATCGAAACGAACGCGCAGATGCCGAGCCCCAAGGCTTCGGGATGAAAGGTGGCCGCGTAGCCGGAGATCACGCCGCTCTGCTCGAGCTTGCGAATCCGCTCCCCGACCGCTGGCGCTGACAGCCCCACCTCTTTGGCCAAGGCCGCGTGCGACGCGCGTCCCTGTTCACGTAAAACTTCTAAAATGCGCCGGTCAACCGCGTCAAAATTCACGCGGCTATCATAACAGCTTGGCTGCTGGGGCGCGGCTGACGTATTTTTTGAAGTTGGTAAAAATGCTCAAGAAGCGAGAACACAGCATATAGAACACAGAAGGGAGAAAAGCCTTTTCAATCTGACTTCTTTTTACGTTTCAGCGTCCTCAACCAGCTTTTCCGGGATGACCATTTTTTAGACTGCTTCTTCGGGCTTCGCAGCCCCAACGATCCGGTTACGCCCCCCTTTTTTGGCGCGGTAGAGCGCCTCGTCTGCGCGTTTAAGGAGTGCCGCGCGGCCGTGCGCGTGTTCGGGGTAGGTCGCTACGCCCATAGAAACCGTAATACTGCCGAGTCCGACCCCGTGATCTGTGAGCGACAACAGCGAGACGGCTTTGCGCAGCGATTCGGCGCGGACGAGCGCGTCCTCGGCGCTGAGCCCCGGCTGCAACAGTAAAAACTCCTCGCCTCCAAAGCGGCACGCCACGTCGCCCGCACGGATATGGGTTTGCACGAGGTTACCGAGTGCCCGGAGTACGGCGTCACCGGCGTCGTGGCCGTGCAGGTCGTTGTAACGCTTGAAATGGTCCACATCAAACATCACCGCGCTGATGGGCTCGCCCCGGCGGGTGGCGCGGTGCAGCTCGAGGTCTAAAGTCTCTTCTAAATGCCGCCGGTTAAAGAGCCCGGTGAGCGGATCGCGGATAGACTGTTGCAACAGGCTCTCGCGGAGCCGCAGGTTTGAGAGGGCGAGCGCGAGCTGTTCGGTCACGGTTTCAACAAACCGCTCGGTTGCTCCGGAGGGCGTCGCAGCAGGATCGTCGCTATAAAGGTACAAAACGCCCAAGGGCTCACCTTGCGTGATGAGCGGTGTGCAGAGGCTTTGACTCGGGGCCGGCGTCGGCGCGTGCTGGCAGACGACCCCGTGTGCGCCGCTGACAAGCTGCGTTTTGCCCCGGCGGAGCGCCCAACAGTCCGCCGGGGTATAGACCCGGTCGCCTACTTCTT